>CAVTKS010000007.1:0-980354 GCA_963735375.1 uncultured Acidimicrobiales bacterium | reverse complement strand
ATGCGAGCGCAGCGAACCGCTCGTCCCCGCTCGCGGCGAGCAGTCGCTGCCACACGCGCTGGACGGCCTTGCGCACGGCGTCGGGGCGCATGCCGAACCGTGCGCCCACGGTGATGGCCGGGCTGGGATTACCGGACTCGCGCTCGTCGAGCACGGCCAGCCACACGGCCGCGTCCCGGGGCGATGCCAGCTCCGACAGGGCGGCGTCGAGCGCAGCCACCACCGGCCGGCCCGCGGCGGCACGGCGGAGCGCGGCGCGGGTGTCGGAGATGACCTCGGAGGGGTCGACGCCTCGGCCGCTGTCGCCCGGCGCCACGTGGTCGAGCGCTCTGTGAGACTCGAGCCAGCCGATGGCGCTGCCGGGGTCACCACCGCCGAAGTCGTCGAGCGAGTCGGCGAAGGTGCCCACCCACCGGTGCACGACACCGACGACCCGATGGTGCGCCCACGACCACGGGGGCGCACCGCCCGGCCGCCAGCTGCCGGCGATGTCGGCGATGGCGAGCACGGCGTCGATGACCATCCCGTCGAGGTCCTCGGCGTCGTAGCGCACGCCGAGCCGCCGCAGCTCGCCGCGCACCCGCGACCGGATGGGGACGTCGGCCAGCTCACGCAGCGCCCAGATCGCCGGCTGGTTGCCGGCGGCGATGGCGGCCATCAACCGGGCGACGGTCACCTCGTCGGTGGGGTCGCCGGGACCGGTCGGCAGGGGAGTGGACGGCGAAGTGGCGGGAACGGAGCTCATGTCTCCTCCGTCGCCCGGCGGACGCCGGTGTGACCGGCGGTGACGACCTATGGCATCGACGCGAGCGTGCCGGTGTACGAGAACGCCCAGTCGCCGGGGTCGACGACCGCGATCACGTTGCCCTCGCTCAGGTTGTTGTCGATGATCTCGAGGTTGGCGTCGAGCCGGGCGAAGTAGGCGCTGCGCCCCGCGCCGGTGACGTTGTAGCGGCCGGCGGGGATGTCGGTTCCGACGAGGTAGGTGCCATCGGTCCAGCCCTCGGCGATCGGGTCGACGCTGGGCAGGTCGACCAGGGCGATGGCGGCGCCGCTGATCTCGACGTAGGCGTCGGTCGGCGCCACGTTCATGAGCGTCAGGCCGCTGTCGACGATGTCGTTGTCGATGATCTCCTGGTTGGCGTCGAGACGCGCCCAGTAGCCCTCGACCCTGTAGACCCCGGGCGCGAACTGGTCGGGGACGACGTACGTACCCGACTCCACCATGGCCGGCGCGGGCGGCTGGGTGGTGGTCGTCGTCGGCACGGTCGTCGTGGTCGTCGCCGGCGGCTCCGTCACCTCCGGCTCGTCGGCGGCGGCCTCGACCGAGTCGTCCGCGGGTTCGGTCGTCCGGACCGACGGGTCGCGTGCGGCAGGCACGTCGTCGGCCTCGGAGGCACACGTCGCCACCGCCATCGCGAGCATGAGAAGCACGCCCGCACCCAGCAACCTGATCCTGTCCATCTGTCGCCCTCCCGTCCGATGTGTCCGCCAGCGGTATGCCGGCGGCGTGACGCCGACTCGCACGACGGGGCGCTGAGGCCTCGCGGGACGCGGTCCCGTCCTGTGGGCGCGACCGCACGCACGCCACAGGGGGATGGGCCGTGTCGGACGGAGGGCCGTAAACCGTCACACCCCGCCGTTACAACCTTGCGGTGTCCATCCACGAGAGTCCCAACGCGGCCGAGCTGGCCGACCGCTTCCTGCGGTCCGACGCCGGCCGCGGCATCGTCCAGCGCACCCTCGCGACCAAACGCCTGCCGCTCGCTCTGGCGGACGACCTCATCCAGGACACCGTCCGGCGGGTGTGGGTCGCCACGGCGCGTGGGGATGTCGCCGTCGACAACCTCGAGGCGTTCATCACCACGCTGTTGCACCGGTCGGCGGTCGACATCGTCCGCGGCCGCATCCGCAGCCCGCAGGTGATCGACCGGCGCACGGTCGTCGACCCCGACGCCGAGGGGCAGAGCTGGCCGTTCGACGGCCCCTCGCCCCTCGACGTGGAGGCCGACGCCCTTGCCGGCGAGTCCCTTGCCACCGTCCGCCGGGCGCTCCAGCACGGGTTGAGCCTCGACCCCGTGGCGGGCGCGGCCGCACTGGCGTATCTCGCGGTCACGGTCGACGGGGCATCCCCCGCACCTCACTGTCCGCAGCCTGCCGGCGGGGCGACGCCCATCGAGGCCGCCGAGTGGATCGCGCTCTGGTATGCGGGCCGCCACGACTGCTTCGCCGTCGATGGCGCCACCCACCCCGCCACGGTGCGCAAACGACGCAGCCGCTGGACTCGACGCTTCCGCGATCTGCTTACCAACGTGGCCACCACCGTCGGCCTCGAGCGAGAAGGTGCACTCCATGGCTGAGCCCCTGCTCGGACACCAAGCCCTCGTCGCCGATTGCCAGCCTCTGGCCGGGTTGACGACCGTGCACGCCGCACCTGCAGGACCCGCCGGGTCAGCCGGGCTCGACCTCGGTGCCGGGCTCGAGCTCGACATCGACGTGGCCCACCCCGCGGTGCTCGCCGGGCTCACCATCGAGCTGCCGGCGCTCGGCGACATCGGCGTGCTGCCGCCGAGAGTGCGCCCTCGCCTCGACGCGTTGCTGGGACCTGGCCGCGTGGCGACGCTGGCCTCGATGGCGCGGGAGGGTGCCGATACCCGCGCTCGCGTTCAGCGCCGTCTGGACGGCGATCGCAGCCGAGCGTGACAGCTCATCCTCGCACCAGGATCCGGGGGTCCCCCGTAGACACGGTGCCCGCCGGGGCGGCGCAGCGGATCAGCGCGGACGCGGCCGGTCAGTGAATGGGGCCGAGCCAACGGCCGTTTCCGTCGGCGTCGCCCCGGCTCTGTACCGCAGCGCGCTCGCGCACGGCGCGGCATGCCAGCCCGGCGCCCCGCCGGTGGTGGGGGCCGTCGGTCTCCTCGATGCGGCGGCCTCCCTCACGCAGCTCGCCGGTCGGCTCAACATGCAGCGGTCCGCCGTTCACGACGCCCGGGTCGGTACCGACCTCCTGCTCGACCTCGTGGCCGACGATCTGGTCGAGGTTCCCGATCAGCGCACAGCCGCCGGCCTCGCGTCCGTCGTGCGCCAGGCGAGCAGTCTGCTGGACGGCCAACCGTCGGCGGCCCGCCGCATGATCGGTCTCGCGGACGAGCTCGATCGGGGTGACCACACCCGCGACTCGGCCCTCGCCACATCACCCGACGATCCTTCGCCGGATGTCCCGCGCTCGGCGGCGACGAGCGTCCTCCGTCGAGTGTCGGTCCCCGTTGGCTCGCTACCCGGGGCGCTCGCCGAGGCCGCGGTCACGGGTTGCATCACCGGCCCGTCCGAGGTCGAGGTGCGCATTGACGGCTGGGCCGACCGTCGGCCGGGTTTGTGGGCCCGCGCCTTCGATGCCAGAGACGACACCCTCCTTGCGCTCGCACCGTTCCTTGCCGGCGGGGGCGATGCCATCGCCCACCTGATCGTGGCCCCCGAGGCGATCCGGCAGCTCGAGGTCGACGTCACCGATCGGCCGGAGATGCCCCGCCCGTCGCCGGCGCTCGCCGCGGTACAACGCGCCATCCACCTGGGCATGATCGCCGCTCGGGCCGAGCGCCTCGGCTCCAGCCGTCAAGCCGCGGACCGGTGGCGCCATTGTGCGCGGGCGTGGGGCTCGGCAGGGGACCGGGCTCGTGCCGAGCAGGCGCGGACGTACGCCGACCACGCGCTGACGTCCGATCCCGACCCGCTCGGCAGGATCGTCCGGCCATTGATCAGCGATCTGATCTGCCCTACGGAGCCGGCACCCGTCACAAGAGAAGGGAGTCACTGATCGGGTCGGGACGGTCCCGTCCTTGGCGACGGCGACCACGTGATTGTCGGCGACCAACCTTCGGAGCGCACCTGTCTCGGCGAGCGGCTACTCGCCTCGCCGATGGGTGCTCGTCACCGCACGTTGAGCACCGCGATCGGTCGACTCGATCGTCTGGTACGGCAGCAGCTGGCGGGACAGCATCGTGCCGCAGACGGCCTTGATCTGGTGTGGGGAGTTGGTCGACCTGGCTCTGGGACGGCCGATCGGTGGTTCCCGAACCGACCGGGCCCGCGGGGACGCTTGACTGCGAGCGCGCTCGAAGCCGTAGGGTGCCGGCCGCCTGTCTGTCGAGCCGGAGGTAGTTGTGTCTTCACGTCCGATCACGTTCGGAGCCTTCGTGCCGCAAGGGTGGAAGACCGAGCTCAGCCACATCGAGGGCGCCGAGGCCCAGTGGGCGACGGTGGTCGAGGTCGCCGTGCTTGCCGAGCGCCTCGGCTACGACTCGATCTGGGTGTACGACCACTTCCACAACGTGCCCCGGCCCGCCCACGAGGCCGTGTTCGAGTGCTGGACGACCCTCGCCGCCCTCAGCCAGCGGACGTCACGGGTGCGACTCGGCCAGATGGTCGGGTGCGCGCCGTACCGCAACCCGGGCCTGCTGGCGAAGATCACCTCCAACATCGACGTGATGAGCGGCGGCCGGCTCGACTGGGGGATCGGGGCCGGGTGGTACGAGCACGAGTTCCGGGGCTACGGGTACGAGTTCCCGCCGCCGAAGGACCGCATCGCCCTGCTGGCCGAGACCGTCGAGATCGTCCGGTCGATGTGGACCGAAGCCGACACGTCCTACGACGGCAAGCACTTCCGGCTCGACGGCGCCCAGTGCGACCCCAAGCCGCTGCAGCAACCGCACCCGCCGATCCTCATCGGCGGCAGCGGCGAGCAGCTTCTGCTGCGGGTGGTGGCCCGGCTGGCCGACCGGTCGAACTTCGGCGGCAACCCCGAGGAGTTCACCCACAAGTGCGACGTCCTCCGCCGCCACTGCGACGCCGTGGGGCGCGACTACGACGACATCGAGAAGACCTGGACGCCCACGATCCTCGTGCGCGAGACCGAGGCCGAGGTCCGGGCCATCGCCGGCTCGCAGGTCAACGGCGAGCCGTTCGACAGCTGGCAGGCCGGCAACCTGGTGGGCACGCCGCAACAGGTCATCGACAAGATCGGCCAGTACGTCGAGATGGGCGTCACCAGCTTCCTGCCGTGGCACTACGACCTGCCCGGCACGGACGGCCTCCAGATCGTGGCCGAGCAGGTCATTCCGGCGTTCCGCTAACGCGAGCCATTCGCTGCCGATCACGCACCCACGGTGCAACCGGCGGCCGTTGTTCGTGGGGCGCGGTCCCGACATGTTCGAGGCGCACGACCCTGTGTCGGGCGATCGAACGGATCTTCGTCAGGTCGCCATCGAGCCGTGCGATCTCATGGCCTTGGTCCCGGGCTGTCTCACCTCCGACCGTGCCCGCTCGGCCAGGTGGGCCAGCCGCACGCCGTCGAGCGAGTCGGGCTCGGCGGCGTAGAGCGTCAGGATCTGATCGCCGTCGTCTGCCAGCACCATGGCCTCGTAGCGCAGCGCGAGCGCACCCTCCTGCGGGTGCTCGTAGCGCTTGACGCCGTGGGACTTCTGCGCCACGTCGTGGGCGTCCCACCACTCGCCGACCCTCGGGTCGCTTGCACGGAGCTCGGCGACCAGTGCCAGCAGTGTCTCGTCGTCGGGGTGGCGGATGGCGGCGAACCGCAGCAGCGCGACTGTCTGGCGGGCGGCCTCCTCCCAGTCGGCGTGCAGGGCGCGCGTCGCCGGGTCGGTGAACACGAGGCGGGCGTAGTTTCGCTCCGCACCGAATGGGCCGAGCAGCGCCTCGGCGGTCGGGTTCCAGGCCAGCAGGTCGAGGCGCCGGCTGAGTAGCACCGCCGGCGTCGGGTCGAGCGTGCGGACGAGCAGGCGGAGGCCCGGGCGCACCGTGGTGCCGTCGCCTCCGTCGGTCGCCGGCTCGCTCGCACCTGCCAGACGGAACAGGTGGCGGCGCTCGGCGTCGTCGAGCAGCAGGGCGCGGGCGAGCGCCTCGACGATGTCGGGGGACGGCCGGCTCACGCGCCCCTGCTCCAGGCGGACCAGGTAGTCGGCGCTGACGTGCACCAGTTGGGCCAGCTCCTCGCGCCGCAGCCCGGGCACCCGCCGGCGCGGGCCGGGCTCGAGGCCGACGAGCTCGGGGGCGACGCGCTCGCGCCGGGAGCGGAGGAACGCTCCCAGCTCGTCGGGGCGGGTCATGGCTCCGAGTATGTCGGCTGCAGCGCTCGACAGCGCCAGGGTGGGACGCGCCGTACCAGGAATCGGTCTCACTGGATGACCGATGTCGCACGCCGCACCATCTGGGCGATGGCCGAACCCGACCCGTTCCTCCCCCAGGATCCCGCCCACCTGCTCGTCGCCGACCCCGACCGCCGGACGCCGACCACGTTCGTCAGCGACGGCCACCAGCTTGCCGCCCACCTCTACCGCCCGCGCGAGGCCGCGCCCGGCCAGCCCACCTCCGGCATCGTGATGTGCGGACCGGTGTCGAGCGTCAAGGAGCAGACGCTGCCCCACTACGCCGAGCGCTTCGCCGACGCCGGCTACACGGTGCTCACCTTCGACCCGCGCGGCTTCGGCGAGAGCGAGGGCGAGCCGCGCTTCCACTACGACCCCTGGCTGGTCATCGCCGACTACGTGAACGCCTGCGCCTACCTGATGGCCCGCGACGACGTCGACGCCACCCGCGTCGCCGCGGTCGGCGTGTGCATGGGCGGTGGCTACGCCCTGGCGGTGGCCGCCCGCGAGCGGCGCCTGGCCGCGTGCGCCAGCGTGGCGGGCGGCTACGACCTGGGCGGAACGATGCAGGCCGCCATGGGCGCCGACGGGCTCGCCGCCTACCTGCGCACCGCCAACGAGCTGCATGACCGCCAGCGCCGCACCGGCGAGGTGGCGTACGTCCCCACGATCGCCCGCGAGCTGAGCGCCGACGTGCCGGTGGCGGTGATGCCCAACCCCGAGGCGTACAGCTACTACGAGCGCACGTCCCGCGACCACGCGCCGACCTGGTCGTGGGAGACGACGGCCGCCTCGCTCGAGCCGTTCCTGACCTTCAACGCCGTCTCGCAGGCGCCGCTGGTCGACCCCACCCCGCTCCTGATCGTGCACGGGACGACCGACGCCACCCTCCTGCCCGAGAAGGCCCAGGCTGCCTTCGACGCCGCCACCGGGCCCAAGGAACTGATCTGGATCGAGACCCACAACCACATCGAGCTTTACGACCAGGACCCGTACGTGAGCGAGGCCGTCGGTCACGTGCTCCGCTGGCTCGACCGGGCGATGGCGGCGCCGGAGGCGGCCGCGTGAGCGCGATCACCGACCTGCTCGCGCGGTTCACCCTGTGGAGGTCGGCCATCCGAGCGAGCGATGGGCCTAACCAATCCATGCCGTGGGCAGGCCATGGTGTCGGTCGGTCCTTGTGCTGCGCTCGACCGCGTTCGAGTCCATCGGTGCTCTTTCCGCAGTGTGCGCCGCGGGGCATGCCCATGGCGTGACTCGTGCCTGTGCATGAGGAGCGCGTGCTGGGGTCGTCGGGCAGGTAGGGGGCTCTCATCGACGGCGCTCCGCCCCTTCTGTGCAACGACGTGCCTGTTCTCCGTCGCGTGAGCGGCGTGGTACCTTGCGTGAGGTTCCCGGTGCGCTTGTATGCCGAAAGCGGCTGACATTGCATCTGGGCCGGCGGGCAGCTGACTGGGAGAGGTGCCTCACACGTGATGGCGAGCGCACGACGACGCGGTCTTGCGCGTCGATGGCTTCGGCGACCGGGGAGCCGGTGATGATCCGTGAAACTCGGCGACCGACGCGGCTGACGATGTTGGTGGTGGCTGGTGGCGGCCGTGGTCGTCGCTGGCTGCGGTGGTGGCGAAGGGGACGACGATGGCGGCGGATCATCGTCGGACGACTCGACCACCACGACGGTTGCGTCCACGACGACGACCTTGAGCGAGAGCGAGGAGGTCGAGGCGGCATTCCTGGCGTTCGACGCGATGTTGCACCGGCTGCGCGAGTCGCCGAACCCTGACGATCCGGAGATCGCGGAGCGCGCTAGCGGCGAGACGCTGGCCGGCATCACGGACTCGCAGACAACGATGCGAACGCTGGGCGAGACGGCGGTCTTCGGTGAACGCGACGCCATCCACGTGCTCGAGGTCGAGTTCGACGATGCCGATGACGGCGACTGGTGCTCGAGTGCACGCGTCGAGGACATGACGACGATGACACGCCGACGGGCCCGATCGGTCCCGTTCGTGACGACCTACTGGACCGAGTGGACCCTCGTGAGGGTCGATGGGACTTGGATGGTTGACCATTCGCGTGGGATCAGACGGGGGAAGGTGAGCACCCGTGCGAGTGAGCAGCGTTCGTCGGCTGTCGTGCTCGCGGTCGCTGTCTGCGCGGCGTGCCCGTCAGCGGCACAGCGTCCGTCGCGCACGCTGTCGGCTGAGCTGCCGTTCGAGCAGGCGCCGCCCACGCGAGCCGAACCGTCCGCCGGCTCGTCTCGTGGACGAGCTTTGGACGTGGCGCTGGCGCCGACGACACCGGAATCACCGCCGGCGCGGGGTCGCTCACCGCCGTGGGCGCCGGTACCGGGTCCAGCGGCGGTGGGTCGGGTGGCGGCGGTGGTGGGCCGGCGCGGGCGGTCGACTGTCTGGTGACCGAATTGCCGGCCGACGACACGCCGATCATGCCGGGCGTGCGGGATGCGGTGCCGTTGGCGTCCGAGACCGTCGAGGGCCATCGCTACTACCAGGAGTGCTGGTACGTCGACACCGGCGACATCTTCTACGCCAACGTGTGGACGCAGGGCCCGCCCGACCAGCCCGGCGTGAGCGCCCGGGCGCTCGGCGAGATCGGCCCTCAGCCGGGTGCCCTACACGGTGCCCGCGGCGCAGATGGCGCCGGCCGTCGATGGCGAGCAGATCACGGGCCTGCCGACGTGGCTGTGGCTCGACCCGGCGTCGTGGCAGCCGGTCGAGGCCGAGGCGGGCGTGCCCGGCGTGTCGGTCACGGTGACCGCGACACCGACGCGCACCGTGTGGGACATGGGCGACGGCACCACCGTCGAGTGCGACGGGTCGGGCGTGCCGTGGGACGCCGCAGGCCCCGATTCCCAGCAGACCGACTGCTCGCACGTGTACCAGGACGTCTCCGCCGACGAGCCGGGCGGCCGGTACGCGGGGTCGGTCACGATCGTGTGGTCGGTTTCCTGGGAGGCCAGCACCGGCGAGGGCGAGACCTTCCCCGACGGGTACAGCTCAAGCCCGTTCTCCGTGCTGGTCACCGAGATGCAGGCCGTCGTCACCTACGACTCATGACACGGCAGCACCAGCGGATCCGTGTTCCTCCGATCAACCATTGTTGGTACCGTTCCACCATGCCGCTGAACATCAAGGATCCCGCCACCGAGCAGCTCGCAGCGGACGTTGCCGCCCTGGCGCAGGAGACCAAGACGCTCGCCGTGAAGACAGCGCTGCGCGAACGCAAGCAACGGCTTGAGGCCCAGCGCCGCCGGCGCGACCGCAGCGAGCGTCTCAGCCGATTCCTCCAGGACGAAGCGTGGCCGCAGATCCCGGCGGACGTCCTTGGCCAGCCGGTGTCCCGCGAGGAGCGCGAGCACATCCTCGGCTACGGCCCGGAGGGCGTGTGATCGTCGACAGCTCGGCGGTCGTCGCCATCCTGCTCAAAGAGCCGGGCCACGATGTGCTGCAGGACCAGATCACCTCGGCGGACGAGGTCGGCATCGGGGCACCAACCCTGGTCGAGTCGTGCATCGTTCTGACGGCACGGCTGGGGCTGGTCGGCAAGAGCCTCCTCGCCCGGTTCGTCCAGGAGGCAGAGCTCCGCGTCGTGGATTTCACCGGAGACCACTGGACGATCGCGGGGGATGCCTACGTGAGATTCGGCAAGGGGCGTCATCCTGCAGCGCTGAACTACGGAGACTGCTTGACCTACGCCGTCGCCAAGGCTGCCGGCGAGCCACTTCTCTGCAAGGGAGACGACTTCCCGGCCACCGATCTCACGCTCGTCGACGAGGGGCCGGGTACCACGCCCGATGCGCCACCCAGCGCTGATGACGATGCGCCGGCCACCACGCCCGACGCGCCACCCCACGCTGACGACGATGCGCCACACGTCGGCGAGTCAGGCGGGGAGTAGCAGTCGGCGGCATCAAGGAGGCCAATGAAGGGGAGAGGTACTGGCAATCGGGGGCAGGTTCGGGAGCTTCGGGACACACTCGCCGATGTGATCGACCGCGCCACGCACGACGAGGTGACGATCGTGACCCGGCGGGGCCGCGAGGTTGCGGCCATCGTGCCGATCGAGATGGTGGAGGAGTACCGCCGCTGGGAGAGACTGTCGCGCGAGCGCGATGCTCGACGGCGACTCCGGCCGGCGTCTCGGGACCGACTCGACGCTCACGGCCTCCGTCTCGCGGCCGGGCGTCCGCGGCGCCTGCTCGCGTCGGGAGCTATCGGGTCTTCTACACGGTCGACGATGGAGCCCTCGTCGTGTGGGTGATCGCCGTCGCCCACCGCTCGCGGGCCTATGACTGATCGCTCATCTGGGACGACTGCGATGACACGGTTCTTCACGGCCGATCTGCACCTCGGCCACGGCAACATCATCGACTATTGCAACCGGCCGTTCGCCGACGTCGACGCCATGAACGCCGCGCTGGTCGACCGCTGGAACGACGTCGTCGGCCCGGACGACGAGGTGATCGTGCTCGGCGACTTCGCGATGGGCCGCATCGCCGAGACCCTGCCGCTCGCCGGCCGGCTGAACGGCCGCAAGGTGCTGCTCGCCGGCAACCACGACCGGTGCTGGTCGTCACACCGCAAGGGTGTCGATGCCGCCATCGAGCACTACCTCGCCGCCGGGTTCGACGAGATCTGGCAGGGGGCCGTGCCGCTCGAGATCGCCGGGACACCGGTGCTTGCGTGCCACTTCCCCTACCACGGCGACAGCCACGACGAGGACCGGTTCGTCGCTCACCGACCCCTCGACCGGGGCGGGTGGCTGCTGCACGGCCACGTCCACGAGCGTTGGCGGACATGCGATCGCATGATCAACGTCGGCGTCGACGTGTGGGACTACGCCCCGGTCGCCGAAGCCACGATCGCCGAGCTCATCGGCCGGTCCCGGTAGCCGAGGCTCCCTCGCCGGCCTGCGCCGGATCGGTCACGGTCCTTTGGTCCCCGGGGCGGGAGGCCAGGACCAAGGGCTCGAAGTCGGCGAGCAGTCGGAACGATCGGGGATGGCGGTCCTCGCGTGCGGACAACGAGGTCCAGTCGTACCCGGGCACCAGCGTGGGTGCGCCGGCCACGACGAAGACCTCGCGGATGTAGTCGTCGTGGACGAACAGCAATGGGTCGAGCGACCCCTCGCGCGCCCACACCGCGCACGCGAGCTCGGCCGTGACGGTGATGCGGTCGGCGCCCGTCTTGAGCCCGAGCGCGAGACGGGGCTGCTGACGAGCCGTGGCCCGCAGCGCGATGAGGCAGGCGGCACAGTCGCACAGCCAGCACCACCGGTCGAGCGGGTGCTCCGGGTGCTCGTGGGCGACCCACGGACCATCGAACGGTCCGAGGTCGGTCGTGTCGTTGTCGGTGTTCGGCATGCGAACTGCCCTCCGGCGAGGATGCGGGTGGAGGGCCCCGTTCGCCGGCGCCGAAGCGAGTACCGCCGAACCGTGTCGGCATGATGCAGATCGGCATCATAGGCAATGAAACAACACGACCCGTCGCGCGCCTCAGTCGCAGTCGGACACGACGTGTTGGGTGCCCTGTTGGCCCGCCGCAAGGCCGCGCCGGAGCGGACGGCCGCCTCGCTGTGTTGGGCGGTCGGACAGGCCAACGACGTGTTCAACGCATACGGCGGGTCGCTCCGGGTCAAGGACATGTCCGCCCACTTCGGCGTGTCCGGCAGCCCGTCGCCAGCGGGCGCGCACATTTCTCCGTGCCGCGGGAGTGGGATACGAGGACTACGGGCCGGTGTGCCTCGAGCCGGGGATGCTCACCTCCGCGCAGCGCAGCCGCTTCATTGCCGCCCGCGACCGCTATCTGAACGAGATCTGATCGGTCGTCGTGGGGCCTGCCGCGTCCGAGGAGCGGCGACCACCACGGGAACGCCTCCTCGGCGCGGCAGGGTGGGATCAGCGATCCGCCCGACCAAGCCATCGCACGACTCGGCAGTAGCCTCCCTCGTGTTGGCTGAGATGACGCGCTGGCATGCGGTGGGCCGTCTCCGATCGGAGGATCCGCGTCACATCGCCGGGTTCGAGGTGGTCGGCCGCCTCGGCGAAGGTGGCATGGGCGTGGTCTACCTGGCCGAGCATCCCGAGCTGGGCCCGGCGGCGCTCAAGTTCGTGCGCACCGGCGGCGAGGCCGACGCCTCGTTCCGAGCCCGGTTCCGGCGCGAGGTCGAGGCGGCCGAGCGCGTCGCCAGCCCCCGGGTCGCGCCGGTGCTGGCGGCCGATCCGGACGCCGAGACACCCTGGCTGGCCACCGGCTTCGTCGACGGGCCGACGCTGCGGGAGTCGGTCGAGGACGTCGGGCCGATGACCGGCGACCGTCTGATCGCGCTGGCGGTCGCACTGGCCGACGCCCTGGCGGCGATCCACCGCGCCGACGTCGTCCACCGCGACCTGAAGCCGGCGAACATCCTGCTCACGCCAGAGACACCGGTGGTCATCGACTTCGGCATCGCCGCCCTGCGGGAGGCGCCGGCGCTGACCAAGACGGGCATGGCGCTGGGCACCCCGGGATGGATGGCGCCCGAACAGGTGCAGGGTCGTCGGTGCGGGCCGCGGGCGGACGTGTTCGCGTGGGGCCTGGTCACGGCGTACGCGGCGTCGGGCCGCCGGCCGTTCGGGCGGGGTCGGGCGGAGGCGCAGCTCTACCGCATCGTCCACGAGGCGCCCGACCTGCCCGGACCTGCCGCCTCCCCTCGACCTGTTGGTGCCGGCGGCGCTGGCCAAGGATCCCAGCGCCCGTCCGGACGTCGCCGAGCTGCTGGCCACGCTCACGTCCGGTGCGCTGGAGATGACGACCGCAGCAGGGTTCACGGCGCTCGGGCCCACGCTGGCCGACCGCACCGCCGTCGTGCCGACGATCGTGGCCCTCGGGTGGGGTGTCGACGTGCTGCCGGCCCGGCCGGGCGGACATCCCCGATCGGTACCGGACCAACTGCACGGCGGGTCGCCGGCCGCGTTCGTGCCGGCGCCGGACGTGTCGGCTGCTCCGGAATCCGCCGCGCCGCCGGCAGAGCCCGGTCCGGCCGATTCCGCGTCCGCCACGTTGCCAGCAGAGCCGGGCGTGGGTCCCGGTGGGTCGGGGCCGGCGTCGATCGAGGCGCCGGACGCCGCGCCTGCCGGCAAGGGGTCGGGCGCAGACGGTCCTCGGCACGGGGCCGCGGGCGAGCTCGCGCCGGCCGCGACGTTCTGGTTCGCCGGGGAGGAGCATCGCGACGCCCGGACACTGGCGGCGTCGTTCCAGCACTCGTGGGACGATGCCGTCGACCAGGTGTTCCGGCGCCGCGACCCGATCTGGCTGGGTGAGCTGCGCGCCTTCCTCCGGGCGCTCGGGCTGTCCGAGGCCGACGGGATCGTCGCCGCCGGCCGCGGCGACGCCCCGCCGACGGCGGCCATGGCGCGCCTGCTGCTGGCGCTCGACGCCAACGTCGACCCCCGGATCGGGACCATGTGGCTGACCCCGGAGGGACTCGCGGCAGCCGCCCAGCCGGTGGCCGCCGGCCGTGACGACGCCACCGCGGCGCGGCTGGTCGACATCAGCGCGGCGCGCGTCCTCCGGCTGTGGCGGGCCCTGCCGGGCATGGAGCGGGCGGCGTCCATCGACGAGCGCTGGCACGGGGGCATCGAGGCGTTCGGACGGTTCGTCGCCGGCGTGAGCACCCAGGCGGGCTGGCCCTCGCCCGCCGAGCGGCACAGGGCCATGGCCACGCTGCTGCTCTGCGCCGTGCATCCCGACCACGAGCGCCAGCTCGAGCGCAAGCTGGCCGCCGCCCGGCGGACCGCGGCCCGCCGCCAGGCGTGGTGGGCCCAACTCGCCGCGGAAGGCCAGGGCAACCCGGCCGCCGCCGTCGCCGCGGTGATGACGGCCGATCGTGCCCGCACGCTCGCGCACGGAGAACGGCAGGCGGAGCACTCCGCCGCCCGGCAGCGGCGGGATGCGGAGCGGCAGCGCCGTGACGCCGGGCGGGCCGATCGCGAGCAGCGCCGAGCGGTCGCGTCGGCCGGCCAGGTGCGGTACGCGCCCCGGCCCCGGGCGCAGAGCGGGGTGCGCCGCGGCTGGATCCTGGCCGTGATGCTGGCGGGTCTCCTGGCGTACCTGTGGACGGACGGCACATTCGGCGATGCCGTGGTCGCCCACTACCAGAGCGTCGACCCCGCCAGCGCGGCCACGGCCGACAAGCTGCGCGCCTACGACGACGCGTCCGGGGCCACCGGTCTGGCGGTGCTGCTCGTCGTCGCGCTGCCGGCCATACACGTCGCCACCCGAGCGGTCACCCAGCGCGGCGCCAGCCGGAGCATGGTCCGCGCCTACGCCGGCGCCGCGGCGACGCTCGACCTGCTCCTCGGACTGACGCTGGTATCCGCCGCCGCGCTCGCCGGCCTCGTGCTCGGCGCCGGCGCCGAGGGGGCGGTCGATCCCGACGTCGCCGCCCCCTTCGGCACCGACGAACCGTGGGCGGCGACGGGCCTGCTCGTGCCGCTCGGCCTGGTGGGCGTGGTGCTGATCGTGCGCTCGCTGTGGCGCATTGCCCGGGTGATCTTCGCCCGCCCGGTGGCCACGCCCCTGATGCCCGTCCGGTACCCGATGCCGGGCTACCCGCCCGGCGGTGTCCCGGTGCCGCCGCCGCCCGGACCCCGCTGACGCCGCCGGATGCGTCGGCCCGTCAGGTGCGGCGGCGCCTCGGCCGGGCCCGAGCCGCAGCGCGGTCGGACTCGACCACGAGCGCCTCGCGGAACTGTCCGAGCGCGTCGATGAGGGTGTCGACCTTGTGGAGGCTGTTGCGGCGCTCGGCTGCGGTGCCGATCTCGAAGTCGAGCGACACGATGCGGCTGCAGTCGGCGATCGTCAGGTCGACGTCGACGCACCAGTCGTGGGTGCAGTCGGGCTCGACGCACGTGGACGAGTCGCCCACGACGGCGTGGACGTAGGCGCCGGCGTGGTGGCCGGGCCGGTTGAGGAACCGCCGGATGCGGACGTGATGACGCACAGAACCATCTCCTGTTCAGGACGTTGGTTGCTGCACGTCGTCACCTCCTCGGGTCCGTTGGCCCCCGGGTCGGTCGGCCGGGGGCGATCCTGCCCCAAGCTCCCGGGCGGCACCAGCGGTTTCCGATCGTCGGATCCTCGCCCGGCGGCGGGTGACCGATCGCGCCCAGGATGGGTGGATGAGCGACCAACCCGCCCACGGCACGCACGACTACGCCGACGACCCCCGCAACGATGCCGTCCTCGTCTACGTGAACGGCGAGCTCAAACCGCGGGAGCAGGCGGTGGTGTCGGTGTTCGACGCCGGGTTCGTGCTCGGCGACGGCGTGTGGGAGGGCCTGCGGGTCCATCGCGGCCATCCCGTGTTCCTCGACCGGCACCTCGATCGGTTGTACGAGGGCGCGAAGGCGCTGGCCCTGGACATCGGGCGCACGCGCGACGAGCTGACCGAGGCGCTGTACGCGACGCTGCGGGCCAACGGCATGACCGATGGCGTCCACGTGCGACTGATGGTGACCCGGGGCGTGAAGCGCACGCCCTACCAGGATCCCCGTGTCACCGTCGGGCCGGCCACGATCGTGATGATCCCCGAGTACAAGGAGCCGCTGCCCGCGGTCGTCGAGCGGGGCATCCGGCTGTTCACGGTGCACGTGCGCCGCCCATATCCCGACGTGCTCGACCCCAAGCTCAACGTCCACAGCAAGCTCAACGACATCATGGCCTGCATCCAGGCGACGACGGCGGGAGCGGACGAAGCGCTCATGCTCGACCCGCACGGCTTCGTGGCCACCTGCAACTCGACGCACTTCTTCGTCGTCCGCGGGGGCGAGCTGTGGACGTCGTCGGGCGCGTACTGCCTCGGTGGCATCACCCGCGGGACCGTGCTGCGGGTTGCTCGCGAGGCCGGCATCCCCGCGGTCGAGAGGCAGTTCAGCCTCACCGATGTGTACGGCGCGGACGAGGCGTTCGTGACGGGGACGTTCGCCGGCCTGGTTCCGGTGCGCGAGGTGGACGGGCGGACGATCGGCGACCCGGGCGTCGACCGGCCGTTGACGGCCCGTCTTCGCGAGCTCTACGCCGCCGCGGTCGCCGATGACGTCGCCGCCGCCGAGTCCGCCGGCGGGGCGAGGGCCCGCTGACCATGGGCGAGGTCGTCCGCCTGGCCGTGTGGTCCGGCCCCCGCAACATCTCGACGGCGCTGATGCGGGCGTGGGAGAACCGGCCCGACACGGTCGTCGTCGACGAGCCGCTGTACGCCCACTACCTGGCGGCGACCGGCATCGACCACCCGGGCGCGGCGGACGTGATCCGGGCGGGGGAGACCGACTGGCGTCGCGTGGTGGCGTCGTTGCTGGCGCCGCCGCCCGAGGGAACGACGGTCACCTACCAGAAGCACATGGCCCATCACCTGCTGCCAGCGATCGACCACACCTGGATCCGTGAGCTCACCAACGTGCTGTTGATCCGCGATCCGCGCGAAGTGGTCGCCTCGTACACGAAGACCCGGGCCACGGTGACCCCCGAGGACATCGGCCTGCCCCAGCAGGTGCAGCTGTACGACGAGCTGCGGGGACGAGGCGAGCCGCCGCCGGTGATCGACGCCGGCGACTTCCTCCGCGGTCCCGAGCGCTACCTGCGCGCCCTGTGCGACCACGTGGGCGTCACGTTCACCGACCGCATGCTGTCGTGGCCGCCCGGCCCCCGGCCGACCGACGGCCCGTGGGCGCCGCACTGGTACGAGGCCGTGTGGCGGTCGACAGGGTTCGAGCGGCCGCGTCCCCGGGCCGTGCACCCCGACGGCCCGGCGGCGGCGGTCGCCGAGGCGTGCCTCCCGCTCTACCGACGGCTGCACGCGGCACGCTGGGACCTGAGCTGAGACCCAGCGTGGCACGACGTCGCGTTGGGTGCCCGCCGTTGCAGGTGATGTCGGACGTGGCCACCTCGGTGGGCATCCGAAGCCCAGTGGCGGGTGCGCCGGCGTGTCGGGAGTCGGGGTAGTGTGCGTGCGGATCTTCGGGGTGCCGCCCTTTCCCTACGGGCCCGCCCCCGGGTATCGCTCGAAGCATCTGCTTCCTCGAGTGGGGTCTGCCGTGACCGGGAGGCCCGTTCACCTCGTCCACGAGGAGGCACCATGCCTGCCCTGTCCGATCCCGACGGCTCGCGCATCGTCACCGGGGACGTCGCCCACCGCCTCGTGACGGAGGTTGTGTGATGGCGGTCTGTCACTGGTGTGCGCAGGAGATGACGACCGCCAGCTCGTGCACGGTCGACGCGTTCCACGTCGATGGCCGCCCCGTCGAGATGATCGCCTACGGGGCCGAGCCGGGCGGACGTGCGTTTCGTCTTCGCTGCGGCGACTGCGGAGTCGCGCGCGGCGGTCACCACCATCCGGGCTGCGACGTGCAGCGGTGCCCGTCCTGCCGCGGCCAGCTGATGACCTGCGGTTGTCGGTTCGACGAGGACGGGCCCGACGAGGACGAGCCCGACGACGATGACTCGGATGGCGCGGGCGAGCCGCTGATGGTCGACCGCGACGGTGTCCTGATCGAGCGGCGGTGGGTCAGCGGGGAGGAGGTGATCGTCCACCACGACGACATCCCGGCGAGCGACCTGACGACGGTCTCCGGAATCCCCTGCACGACCGCGCTCCGCACGGTGATCGACATCGCTGCCGATGTCGACCACGCGCACCTCGAGGAGATCGTCCGCGACTGTCTCGACCGGCGGCTGTTCACGGTCGACGAGGCATGGCGCCGCCTCTCGCAGCCCGACATGGCGACAAGAGCCGGTGCGGCGGTGCTCCGACGGGTCCTGCCGGGGTCGACGTGATCCGCGTCGGCGGCGTGTCGGCGCCGCCGGCGCCTCTTGGCGGACGAGTCGGTGTGCCGAGACGGCGGAAACCGCGACGCGCCCGGAGGTTGCGCTCGAGGAGCGGGCTACCGCGACCGGCGTCTCCGAGGCCGAGCTTGAGTGCGCGTTGCCAACGCAACAACGGGCGATGTCGACGGCCTGACGACTGTGCTCTCTCAGTCCGACCGGAAGTCCGTTGCCCGGACCACTCGCATCACCCGAGCTCGCGCTGGCCCCTCCCGTGCCTCGGGGAGGTCCAGGCGCCGGTCGATCTCGGCACCCATGATCCGGCAGTCGGTGGCCGGGTGGTCGAAGCGGCACAGCAGGGCGCCCTGCAGGTAGGTCCGTGCCCGCTCCAGCCTGTCGATCTCCGCGTCGAGGGCCTCCGCGCGCCGCCGCCCGATGGCCTTCCACTCTGCGACCGTGCGGGCGTCGAGGATCCCCGCGATGTCGTCGAGCGACAGGCCGGCATCCTGCAGCATCCCGATGAACACGAGCCGCCGCAGACTCTCGGTGCGATACCGGCGCTGCCCGGAGCGTCGAGCGTCGGCCGGCAGGAGCCCGCGGCGTTCGTAGTACCGCACCCTCGACGTCGTGACGCCGGCGCGGCGGGCGACGTCGCCGATGGTCAGGTGCGCGTCGTCCATGGGAGCCACTTGACTTCGACTCGGGTTCAACTGTCAACGTCGTGTGCATGACGGCAACCGGAGCGACACCTGCGCCGAACCACCACGCGCACTACACGGGTTGTTCGGGTGCACGCGGACTGGTCGCAGGGCTCAGCATGACCGTGGGACGGACGGGGGACGCACGACCTGGCGGTCCAGCTCACCGGAGCGGGCACCGGGGACCACGTGGTCGACGTCGGGTGCGGTCCGGGGACCGCCGTCCGGTTCGCGTCCCGGCTCGGCGCCCACGTCACCGGTATCGACCCGGCGCCCGTGATGCTCGGGCTGGCGCGTCGCCTCACGCGGCGGTCCGCCCAGGTCACCTATCTGAGGGGCACCGCGGAGTCGCTGCCACTGCCAGACGGCAGCGCGACCGTGCTCTGGTCCATCGCGTCCGTGCACCACTGGCGCGACGTGACCGTCGGGTTGAGCGAGGTACGCCGGGTGCTCGTGCCGGGTGGACGGTTCCTGGCGATGGAGCGCCACACGCGGCCGGGCGCGACCGGGCACGCGAGCCACGGGTGGACCGACGAGCAGGGTGCCGCGTTCGCCGCCATGTGCCGCGACCTGGGCATCGACGACGTCCGACTGGAACGCCACACGGCCGGCCGGCGACACCTCCTGGCGGTGCTCGGCACGTCCGGACTGCGGTCGTGACCCCCGCCGGCGCGGCTGTCAGCGTCGTCGTGCACGGCATCACCCACCTCGCCGATCGCGCTCGTCATACTCACGGCCGTGCTGGGACTCGCCCGTCCGAGGCACCGAGCCGTGGTGTTGAGCGGCGCCGCCGGCGTGCTGGTGGTCTCGGCCGCGCTGTGGGGCTGGACCTCCGACGACGAGCTCCGGCAGGACGCCGCCGACCCGGCGGCCGCCCCGCGCGACCCGGCGGCCGCTCCGCCCGACCCGCTGCGGCCGCGTCTCGCCGTCCCCGCGGAGCCGACGACCGTCGTCGCGGCGAGCGGTCCGGGAGAACAGGCGGCGGCGGCCAGCGCCACGTTCTTCGATCAGGCGCCGGTCGTCGTCCTCGCGCCCGAGGACGACCCCGACGCCCAGGCCCGGGCCGCCTCGGCGGCCGTCGCGCTCGGTGTACCCCTGCTGCTCAGCCCGACTGCCACGGACGGCAGCGGTGCGCCGGTCGGTCAGGGTAGGGAAGCGGCAGACGGCAGCGGCGTCAGCGCTACGGCGCCCGTCTCGCCAGGAGCCACCGCGGCCGCGCACGAGCAGGCGCGGCTGTCCCCGCAGGCGGTGCTCGCCTTCGGCCCGTCGGCCGTCGACTGGGCCCAGCACCACGGCAGCGGCGTCACGATCGTCGCCGCGCCCGCCGATCCCGACGGACCCGAGTCCTGGCGCGGACTCGACGACCTGCCGGCGATGGGCACCGCCGACCCGGTCGACGACGTGCTCGTCCTGGTCGAGCGAGGCGCCGCCGACGACGCCAGTGTCGCTGCCGTCGCCACCGCCCGGGCCGCCGGGGCCCGGGTGGTCGCCGTCACGGGCACGGACCCCCGCGCCGACGCCGAGGCCATCGCCGCCCTCGCCGAGGAACCGCTGCCGGAGCGCGTCGTCGCGCTCGGCTCCGCATTCGGTCCGGCCGACCGACTCCGCCAGCGGGTCGAGGTGGCCGCCACGGGTGTCGAGCTGCCCGGGGGCGGCCAGGTGCTGTTCCCCGCCCGCCGCCTGGTCGCTCTCTACGGCCACCCGGGGGCGCCGGTGCTGGGCGCGCTCGGCGAGCAGCCGGTCGACGCCGCCGTGATCCGGGCCCAGCAGACGGCGGCCGCCTACGCCGGGCTGGTCGCCGAGCCGGTCGTGCCGGCCTTCGAGATCATCGCGACCGTCGCCTCGGCCTCGCCCGGCCCCGACGGCAACTACTCCAGCGAGTCCGAGGTCGCCGATCTACGGCCATGGGTCGACGCCGCCGGTCGGGCGGGCGTCTACGTGGTGCTCGACCTGCAACCGGGGCGCACCGACTTCCTCACCCAGGCGCAGCGTTACGAGGAGCTGCTCGCCGAACCCCACGTCGGCCTGGCGCTCGACCCGGAGTGGCGCCTCGGTCCGGACCAGCGGCACATGGCGCAGATCGGGTCGGTCACCGACGATGAGGTCAACGCGGTCGCTGCCTGGCTGGCCGGGCTGACCCGCGAGCGGCGGCTACCGCAGAAGCTGTTGCTGCTCCACCAGTTCCAGACCCGCATGATCAGCAACCGCGGCACGGTCGACACCAGCCACGACGAGCTGGCCGTGCTGGTGCACGCGGACGGCTTCGGCACCCCCGGCCAGAAGCTCGACACCTGGCGAGCCCTGCGGAGCGAAGCGCTGGCCAACGCGTGGTGGGGCTGGAAGAACTTCATCGACGAGGACCAGCCCGCCTTCACGCCGGTGGAGACCGTCGCCGTCGACCCCACCCCGTGGTTCGTCTCGTACCAATAGCGCCAGAGCAGTCGTTCGCGAGCGGATCGGGGTTGCCGGACGTGAAGGACGTTGAAGGTCGCCAGTCGCAGCGTCACACATCCATCCTCGCCGCGTTCGCCGGGTCGGGGGCGACCACCTCGAACCAGCCGACCGTCGATCGGCCCGTCGGAGGTCGGCACGCTGCCGCTCGAGCTCTGCCGCGCGACCAGGGCGGGTAGCCTCCTGGCCGTGCCGGCACGCAAGGGTCCCCGCCCGGGCGCGCCGCCGTCGGACGATGCGGACGACCCCGTCGAGGCGGCGCTGCGGGAGCGGCTGGCCGAGCAGGCACCCCTGGCGGCGAGGATGCGGCCCCGCACGCTCGACGAGATGGTCGGCCAGGCGCACCTCATCGGGCCGGGCGCGCCGCTGCGGGCCCTGATCGAGGCCGACCGGCTGTCGTCGATCATCCTGTGGGGCCCGCCGGGCACGGGCAAGACGACGCTCGCCCGGGTGGTCGCCGCCAAGACCGACCGGGAGTTCGTGGCCCTGTCGGCCGTGTCCGCCGGGGTGCGTGACGTCCGCGAGGTCATCCAGGCGGCCCGCACGCGGCTGGCCGACGAGGGGCGGGGGACGATCCTGTTCCTCGACGAGGTCCACCGCTTCAACAAGTCCCAGCAGGACGCCCTGCTGCCCGCGGTCGAGGAGGGCGTGCTGACCCTGATCGGGGCGACCACGGAGAACCCGTTCTTCGAGGTCAACGCGCCGCTCATCAGCCGGTCGACGGTGTTCCGGGTCGAGCCGCTGACCGACGACGACCTGACGACCGTGGTCGAGCGGGCGCTGGCGGTCGAGGGCGGGTCGGCGGAGCCCGACGCGTTCGAGCACCTGGTCGACATGGCCGACGGCGACGCCCGCGCCGCGCTCACCACGCTCGAGGTCGCGCTGGCCCTGGCGGCGGCGGACGACCGCGACCGGGTGGTGCTCGACGACGTCGAGCGGGCCCGCCAGATGCGGGTGCTGCGCTACGGCGACGACGACCACTACGACGTCATCTCCGCCTTCATCAAGTCGATCCGCGGCTCCGACCCGGACGCCGGCCTGTACTGGCTGGCCCGCATGCTCGAGGCCGGCGAGGACGCCCGCTACATCGCCCGGCGGCTCGTCATCCTGGCGTCCGAGGACGTGGGCATGGCCGACTCGATGGGCCTGGTCGTCGCCGACGCCGCCGCCCGGGCGGTCGAGTTCGTCGGCCTGCCGGAGGCCGGGCTCAACCTCGCCCACGCCGTGATCTACCTGGCGACCGCCCCCAAGTCGAACACCACCATGGCCGGGCTGTCCCGGGCGTTCGGCGACGTGCGCCGCCGCCAGGCGGGCGCCGTGCCGATGCCGCTGCGGAGCACCCACCCGTACCAGCGCAACAAGCTGCACGGAGGGCGGCGGCTACCGCTACCCGCACAACGACCCGTCGGGCTTCGTCGCCCAGGAGTACCGACCGCCCGAGATCGCCGGCGCGGCCGACTCCGGCGAGCGCCGCGTCTACTACCGGCCCTCGCCCCACGGCGACGAGGCCGAGGTGGGCCGGCGGCTCCGGGACTGGTGGGGCGACGCGCCGTACGACGGCGAGGAGTGGTGGGAGTTCGAGAAGTTCCGCGACCCGGAGCGCTGAAGCCGCTGCGCCGGCGGGGGCATCCTCGCGTCACGGCGGTCGGGGTGCGCTGGGCCGTGACCGGGCGATGGATCGCGCGTGCCGACACCGCCGCCGCTTCCTATGGTCAGGGTGCCGCCACCGGAGGAGACCTCTCATGATCCCGACCACACCGTTCGGCCACACGGGCCACGACAGCAGCCGGGTGATCTTCGGCGCCGCGGGGTTGGCGTCGATGCGGCAGGAGCGGGCCGACGAGGTGCTGGCGCTGCTGCTCCGCCACGGCGTCAACCACATCGACACCGCCGCCGACTACGGCGACTCCGAGCTGCGCATCGGGCCGTGGATGGCCGAGCATCGCGACCGGTTCTTCCTCGCCACCAAGACGGGCCAGCGGACCGGCGATGCCGCACGGGCCGAGCTCGAGCGGTCGCTGGAGCGGCTGCGGGTCGACCAGGTCGACTCGATCCAGTTGCACAACCTGGTCGAGCCCGACGAGCTGGAGACCGCTCACGGGCCCGGCGGCGCTGTCGAGGCGCTCGCCCGCGCCCGTGACGAGGGGCTGGTGCGATTCGTCGGTGTGACGGGGCACGGCACCCGCATCGCCCGCGCCCACCTGCAGAGCCTCGAGCGGTTCCCGTTCGACTCGGTGCTGCTGCCCTACAGCTACGTCGCCCTCACCGACGACGCCTACCGGGCCGACGTCGACGAGCTCTTGGGCGTCTGTGCGGACCGGGGCGTGGCGGTCCAGACGATCAAGGCCGTGGCCCGCCGGCGCTGGCCCGCCGACCACGAGGGCCCCCAGTTCTCCTGGTACGAACCCTTGGCCGACGACGCATCAATCGGGCGGGCCACGAGGTGGGTGCTGAGCAACCCGCAGGTGTTCCTCGTCACGACCAGCGATGCCCAGGCCATGGCCACGGTGCTGGACGCGGCCGAGGGCGACCTCACCCGACCTACCGACCGCGAGATGGCCATGGACATCGACGACCTCGACATCGTCCCGCTGTTCGACGGGGCCGCGGCCGAGCGCATCTGACCGCACACCGAGCGACAGCCCGGGCGAGGGGCGGAGCCTCAGCTCGTCGCCAGCTCCATGACCTGGGTCAGGCGGACGTTGTTGCCGGATACGTCGCGGAAGCCGGCATCGATGCCGTACGGCCGCTTCTCCGGCGTCTCCGTGAACTCGACGCCCCGGGCGACCAGCTCCTCGTAGGTGGCCTGGCAGTCCTCGGTCGTCAGGAACACCGTGCTGGTGCCCCCCTTGGCGGTCAGGTCGCGGATCTGGTCGGACGTCTCTTCGTCGTACACCGGCGGCCCCGGGATGGCCATGAGCACGATGGCGACGTCGGGCTGGCCCACCGGGCCGACGGTGAGCCACCGGAAGTCGCCCATCTCGGGCATGGTCACGTCGGACCGGACCTCCATGCCGATCTTCTCGGTGTAGAAGGCCAGAGCCTCGTCCTGGTCGTGGACCCACAGTTGGGCGTTGGCGATGCGGAGCATCGTGTCCTCCTGGTCGTGATCGACGTCGCCGATCAGGGTTGTTCTCGACCAGATGGTTACGGACGTTCGGCCCGGCCGTCTTCTCGAAACGTGCGGTGTCGCGGACGGCCGTA
Organism: uncultured Acidimicrobiales bacterium; assembly: GCA_963735375.1. Classification (GTDB taxonomy): domain Bacteria; phylum Actinomycetota; class Acidimicrobiia; order Acidimicrobiales; family VFJN01; genus ZC4RG19. The sequence continues at coordinate 956,021 of CAVTKS010000007.1, read as the reverse complement.
CGCCCGCACCACGCAGCCCGGCACCATCGCCCACGCCGCCGCGGGCGGGAATCCGGCCCGGTAGGCGGTGGGCGTCTTGCCGAACATGCGCCCGAAGCTGGTGGTGAACGACCCCACGCTTGTCAGCCCCACGGCGACGCACACGTCGGCCACCGACCAGTCGGTCGTGCGTAGCAGCGCGGCCGCCCGCTCGAGCCGTCGGGTCAACAGGTACTGGTGGGGCGACTCGCCGAAGGCCCGCCGGAACTCGCGGCTGAAGTGCGCCGGCGACAGGTGTGCCGCCCGCGCCAGGTCGGCCACGGCCAGCGGCTCGGCGAAGCGGGCGTCCGCGAGGTCCTTGGCTCGTACAAGGTGTCGCGCCGGCGGCTGGTCGACCAGCACCACGCTCCTCCTCCACATTCGGGTCGTGGCGCCAACGGCGGTCGTCGACCCGCCCGCTCGACCGTCCTAGGCCCAGAGCGTGGAGATCGGCGCCGCAGTGATGCGCTCCTCGAGATCGTACGGTCGCGGACCGGTGTGGAGGACGACGCCGGCGACGAAGCGGTCGCCCAACTCGTCGCGCATCCACGCCAGGTGCTTCGCGTCACGACGTGTCGGCCCGGCATCAGCCTTGACCTCGATGCTGACGATCTGGCGACCCGCCAACTCGCCGATGGCGTCGACTTCGCGGCGACCATCGGCCTGGCGCATGTGGTAGAGCCGAGGGCGCGTCCGGGCCGTGGGGATCTCCGCTCGAAGCTGGGCTGCGACGAACGTATCGAGCGCGCGCCCGAGCAGGTCGCCATCGCGCATCACCCCGTCGACGTCCACACGGAGGATGCCCGAGAGAAGGGCTGGATCTACCAGGTAGCGCTTCGGCCCGCGGACGAGGCGCTTGAGCCGGTTCGTCGCCCAGGCCGGCACTTGGTCGACGACCATCAGGTTGAGCAGTAGTTGCTCGTAGTCGCGCGCCGTGCGCTGGTCGATGCTCGCCGCCTCGGCCAGACGGACACGCTCGGTGATGCCGGCGGTGTGGAGGGCGTAGGCCTCGAGGTAGCGGCGGAGCAGGACCGGGTCGCGGTCGCCGTCCGCTCCCTGCGCATCCCGGGTCAGGAGCTGGTCGATGTAGCTCTCGAGCCATCGCTGCCTCGCTGGCTCGGACACTCCCAGCGCGGCCTGGGGGAACCCGCCGCGCGTAGCGCGAGTTCTTATGTAACCGCGCAGGTCGGGGGAGTCGGTCGGCGCGCTGAGCGGGTCGCCATCGGCCAGGCGATCGAGAAGCGCCCTCGGCCTGCGCCCGAGTTGCTCGGCCACGGTCAGACCGAACAGGGGAAGTCGAACGACCCGGCCCGTGCCCGGCCAAGTGGCTGCTTCGAGGTCTGCTCGTACGGACCCCGTGAGGATGAAGCGTCCCGGTCGTGAGTCGGCGTCGACAGCACGCTTGACGGCGCCGAGCACCTCGGGCACCGCCTGCCACTCGTCCAGCAGAACAGGCTCCGCCAGGCTGCGGAGAGCGGCATCAGCGTCCGCCTGGAAGGCTGGGGTTGATACACCTCCTGCACAGTGGTGGATACACGTTTCACACACCTTCCAGCGCGGCTGTCACACACCTCCCGCATCCCACCGGCGTCCCCGGACCCCGACCGCGCCGCCGAGCGTACGATGGCCGCTGCGCACCCCAGCAGGAGGATCCATGACCGACACGACCATCCCCACGGCGACGACCGATCGGCCCCGGGCCGCGTTCCACGCCATGTCCGAGGGGACCAAGGCCGACTGGGACATCATCGCTGTCGGCAGCATCGAGCTGGCCGTGGGCCTGCCCGACCGGGTGCTCACCCAGCTCCGTGAGCTCGGCGGCGACTTCGGCGGGTTCGCCGTCGACCGGCTCGAGCACTCGCTGCAGACGGCCACGCGGGCGTACCGGGCCGACCGCGACGACGAGTACGTGTTCTGCGCGCTGCTGCACGACGTCGGCGACCTGCTCGGCTCGTTCAACCACGCCGACATCGGCGCCGCCATCGTCAAGCCGTTCGTCAGCGAGCAGAACCACTGGATGGTCGAGAAGCACGCGATCTTCCAGGGGTACTACTTCTTCCACCACCTGGGCCTCGACCGCGACATGCGCGAGCAGTTCCGCGATCACGAGTGGTTCGACCCCACCGCCGAGTTCTGCGAGGACTTCGACCAGCCCGCCTTCGACCCGGCCTACGACACGCTGCCGCTCGAGCACTTCGAGCCGCTCGTCCGCCAGATGATGGCCTCGCCCAAGAACAGCATCTACAGGAAGTAGCTCGCCGGGCGGGCCCGGCCGGGGCCCGGAGCAGAGACCGGGCGGAACCGATGGTCGCCACCGGTCAACTACGGGCGATGGAAAGCGACGACAGCATGATCGTCCGCGCCTCGGTGGAGCGACCGGGGCCCAGCTAGCGCTCGCTACTCGCCGTGCCCGGTGCGGCCGGCGCGACGACGGCGCAGCGGAGGCCGGGGCAACGGCCGATCCTGCCGTCCAGGGTGACGAGTGTGGCCTCGGTCTGTTCGGCCAGAGCGACGTAGGCGGCGTCGTAGGTCGACAGGTTCGCCCGGAGTCGCCAGGCGCGGGCAGCGAGGATCTCGTAGGGCCAGAGCTCGATCGTGAGGTCGAGCAGGTCGGCGTGGGCTTGCGCCGCCTGGTCGGGGCTGATCACCGACGCACGCTCGTGGCGCCGCAGCACGTTGGCCGTCTCGAACAGCACCAGGTGGGGCGCGAGGAGGTCGACGGCAATGAGCTGGTCAGTGGCCCACTGGCCGGCGGGTCCGCCGTCGACGAGCAACGCGACGAGTGCGGACGCGTCGCACACCGCTCGGCCGGTCACCGCCGGTCAGCGTCGCGTGCGGCGAGGATGGCCTCGGGGTCGACCCGCGACCCGGTGGCGGCGACCCGTGCTCGGGCTCGGGCGATGACGTCGTCGACCGACGGCTTGGCGGCGGTGGCGACGAGCAGGCCGCGGACGTACTCCTGGAGGGACTGGCCGGCGCGGGCTGCGCGAGCAGCCAGCTCGTCTCGGGCCTCGGCCGGTACGTCTCGGACAGTGATCGCCACCACGAAGCTGCACTTTAGCTGCAACGGCAGCGTTGAGTCGCGCGACAGCTGTCACGGCGGCGCCGTACGGTGCGCTCAGTGTCACTCTGGTCGTCGTCCGGGGGCTTGGCTCCTACGGTGCGTGCCTTTCGTGGGCAGCATGCTTTCTGCCGGCCCCCGGGCGCGCGGAACCGGCCGGCGTGGCTTGATAGGAGCGTGGCATCGCCCCCACTGAGGTGTGCCCACCGACCGGTCCCGTCTCTTCCACTGGACGTGAAAGGTGACTGGATCATGGTGACTCTGGGGATCGACGCGCACAAGCGCACCCACACGGTCGTGGCCGTCGACGAGGTTGGACGTCAGCTCGGCTGCAAGACCACGACGGCGACAACCAGCGCCGATCATCTCGCGATGTTGCGCTGGGCCGAGCGGTTCGGCGAGGAGCGGACCTGGGCGGTGGAGGACTGCCGGCACCTGTCCCGACGTCTCGAAGCCGATCTGTTGGCTGCCGGGGAGCGGATCGTGCGAGTGCCGCCGAAGTTGATGGCTCACGCCCGCGACGCCGCCCGCACCTACGGCAAGTCCGACCCGATCGACGCTCTGGCGGTGGCGCATGCCGCGCTGCGGCACCCGGACCTGCCCGGCGCCCGACTCGACGGCCCCGCCCGGGAGCTGCGCCTGCTGGTGGACCACCGAGAAGACCTGGTCGCGGAGCGGACCCGGTGCATCAACAGGCTGCGCTGGCACCTCCATGAGCTCGACCCCACCTGGGACCCCCCGGCCCGGTCGCTGGACCGCTACAGGACCCTCGACGGCATCGCCGCGCGCGTGGCCGCCACGGACGGGCCCGTGGCCCGCATCGCGGCGGACATCGTCGAGGACGTGCGCCGGCTGACCATGCGTGAACGGGCGCTCGAGCGCGACATCACCGCGCTGATCGTCGAGCTGGCCCCCACGCTGTTGGCTCTCGTGGGACTGGGCGCGCTCACCGCGGCCAAGATCGTGGCCGAGACCGCGGACGTCCGCCGGTTCCGGTCCAAGGACGCGTTCGCCCGACACAACGGCACCGCCCCGTTGCCGGTGTGGTCTGGCAACCGCGAACGTCACCGACTCTCCCGCACGGGCAACCGCCAGCTCAACGCTGCCATCCACCGCATGGCGATCACCCAGATGCGCTGTCACGACGACGCCCGCGCCTACCTCGACCGGCGCCGGGCCAACGGCGACACCCGCACCGAAGCGCTCCGAGCGCTCAAGCGCCGCCTGTCCGACGTCGTCTACCGGGCACTGCTCGCAGACACCCAACCACTCACAGCACCCAGCGGCCTCGGCGTCCCTCGCGACGCAGAGGCCGCTTGACATAGGAGCAAAGCATGCGCACCGCAGTCAGCATCCCGCCCTTCACCGACGCCGCCACGCTGGTCGCCATGGCGGTCGAGGCCGAGCATGCCGGGTGGGACGGCGTGTTCCTGTGGGACCACCTCGTGTTCGACGCCGGCATGCCCTACGACGTGCTCGACCCCTGGGTGTTGCTGGGCGCCATGGCGCAGGCGACCGAACGGGTGCGACTGGGCACCATGGTCACCCCGCTGGCCCGCCGCAGGCCGTGGGTGGTGGCCAAGCACCTCACCACCCTCGACCACCTGAGCGGCGGGCGGGCCACCCTGTCCGTCGGCCTGGGCGAGCCGCCCGACGCCGACTTCGCCGCCTTCGGAGACGAGCCCGGGGGCGCGCCAGCGGGCGGATCTGCTCGACGAGGGCCTGGCCGTGCTCGACGGCCTGCTCCGGGGCCCGCTGACCCACCGTGGCGCCGCCTACCAGGTCGACAGCGACATCCTGCCCCGCCCGGTCCAGCAACCCCGGCCCCCGATCTGGGTGGCGGGCGTTGCTCCTCACCACCGCCCGTTGGCGCGGGCCCAGCGGTGGGACGGCATCGTCCCCATCGGTCCCCGTGGGTTCATGACGCCCGACGAGGTCGCCGCCTACCTGGACGGCGTCGACCGGCCCGACGGGTGGGACGTGGTCGTCCCCGGCGCTCCGGGCGTGGCTGCCGACGAGTACGAGGCCGTAGGCGCCACCTGGGTGGTCGACGGCGTGTGGCCCGAGGACGGCTGGGTGGCCGAGTTCCGCACCCGCATCAACGCCGGCCCCTGAGCCCGGGACGGGTCAGCCCCGCAGGCGCTCGACCACGTAGTCGATGCAGTGGGTCAGCGCCTCGACGTCTTCCGGGTCGATGGCCGGGTAGAGCGCGATGCGCAGCTGGTTGCGGCCCAGCTTGCGGTAGCTCTCGGTGTCGAGCACGAAGTTCTCGCGCAGCACCTTGCTGACAACGTTGGCGTCGACCGAGTCGTCGAGGTCGACGGTGGCGACCACGTGGCTGCGGATCGCTGGGTCGGTCACGAACGGCGTGGCGTACTCGCTGGCCTCGGCCCACCCGTAGATGATGTCGGCCGACCGGTCGCACCGACCGGCGGCGAAGGGCAGCCCGCCGTTGTGCAGGATCCACTCGATCTGCTGCACGGCCAGGTAGATCGAGGCCAGGGCGGGCGTGTTGTAGGTCTGGTCCTTGCGGCTGTTGTCGAGGGCGATGCCCAGGTCGAGGAACGCCGGGCACCAGCGGTCGGAGGCGGCGATGCGTTCGATGCGCTCGACGGCGCCGGGGGAGAGGGCGGCCAGCCACAGCCCGCCGTCGGACGCCAGCGCCTTCTGCGGGGCGAAGTAGTACGCGTCGACCTGGGTGGGGTCGAAGCGCAGCCCGCCGGCGCCCGAGGTGGCGTCGACCAGCACCAGACCCTCCGCCCCATCGGGGCGCTCCAGCGACGCGGCCACGCCGGTCGACGTCTCGTTGTGGGTGAGGCAGTAGGCGTCGACGTCGGGGGTGGCCTTGGCCTGGGGCACCGTGCCGGGAGCCGACTCGATGACCTCGGGGTCGTCGAGGTGGGGGGCGGCCGCCGCGCAGGCGGCGAACTTGGACGAGAACTCGCCGAAGCTCAGGTGCTGGCTGCGCTTGTCGATCAGGCCGAACGTGGCGGCATCCCAGAACGCGGTCGTGCCACCGTTGCCCAGCGCCACCTCGTAGCCGTCCGGCAGCGACAGCAGCTCGGCGATGCCGTTGCGCAGGGAGGCCACCATGAACCGCACCGTCGCCTGCCGGTGGCTGGTGCCGAGGTAGCTGCGGCCGGTGTCGGCCAGGGCGTCGAGCGCTTCGGGGCGCACCTTGGACGGGCCGGAGCCGAACCGCCCGTCGGCAGGCAGCAGGTCGTCGGGGATGGATATGGCTTCGGTCGGCGCACTCACGCGTGCCACTATCGCGGCCGTCGACACAAGGAGCCAGCCCGTTGCCCGCCACGCGCCGCATCTCCGCCCGCATCGCCGCCATCAGCGAATCGGCCACCCTGGCCGTCGACGCCAAGGCCAAGGCGCTCAAGGCCGCCGGTGAGCCGGTGATCGGCTTCGGCGCGGGCGAGCCCGACTTCCCGACGCCCGCCCACATCGTCGAGGCCGCCGTCGAGGCGTGCCGGATGCCCCGCTTCCACAAGTACACCCCGGCGGCCGGCCTGCCCGAGCTGCGCGAGGCCATCGCCGTCAAGACCAAGCGCGACTCCGGCTACGACGTGGCGGCATCGCAGGTGCTGGTCACCAACGGTGGCAAGCACGCGGTCTACAACACCTTCGCCACCCTGCTCGACCCCGGCGACGAGGTGCTGCTCCCCGCGCCGTACTGGACCACCTACCCCGAGCCGATCCGGCTGGCCGGCGGCGTGCCCGTGGTGCTGCCCACCGACGAGGGCACCGCCTTCCGGGTGACGGTCGACCAGCTCGACGCGGCGGTCACCGACCGCACCAAGGTGCTCATGTTCGTGTCGCCGTCCAACCCGACGGGCGCCGTCTACCCCCGCGACGAGGTCGAGGCCATCGGCCGCTGGGCCGCCGAGCGGGGCATCTGGGTCGTCACCGACGAGATCTACGAGCACCTCACCTACGGCGACCACGAGTTCAGCTCGATCGCCACCCTCGTGCCCGAGCTGGCCGACCGGGTCGTCGTGCTCAACGGCGTGGCCAAGACCTACGCCATGACCGGGTGGCGCGTCGGCTGGATGGTCGGCCCCGTCGACGTCATCAAGGCCGCCGCCAACCTGCAGTCGCACGTCACGTCCAACGTCGCCAATGTCTCGCAGGCCGCGGCGCTCGCGGCCGTGAGCGGCGACCTCTCCGCGGTCGCCGAGATGCGGGCGGCGTTCGAGCGGCGGGGCCGCACGATGCACCGGCTGCTGTCCGACATCCCGGACCTGCACGTGCTCGAGCCGCAGGGCGCGTTCTACGCCTTCCCCAACCTGTCGGCCTACGTCGGCCGCACCCTCCGTGGGGTCACGCCCGCCGACACCGTCGAGCTGTGCGGCGTGCTGCTCGACCAGGCCAAGGTGGCCGTCGTGCCGGGCGAGGCCTTCGCCGCCCCCGGCTACGCCCGCATGTCGTTCGCCCTGGGCGACGACGACCTCGGCGAGGGCTGCCGGCGCATCGCCGAGCTCTTGAGCGAGGCGCAGTGAGCTCGTCCGAGCTCTTGAGCGAGGCGCAGTGAGCTCGTCCGAGCTCTTGAGCGAGGCGCAGTGAGCGAGCCGATGCACGCTGGGTGACTTTCGTCCGCCCCCTTGACCGCTCACAGGGACCGGTGCCACCCTGCGTGGAACGGCGGAAAACGAGAGGCGACATCACCCAGGCTCCGCTCGGCGATGCGAGCCACGTGGTTCCGAGACCTCTGAGCGGCAGACAAGCGCGTAGCCCGCGGCTCCTCCCCGAGTCGTCAGCGGCCCGACGGTAGCGATGCTCCGGGCGCGTCATGTCGACAGTCAGGGCGTGCCCCGGCGCGCCCGCGGGGCGGTGCCGCTCCTCGACGACGACGAGGAGACCCAACGTGGCCCAGGTCATCGACGAGTCCAAGCGATCCACCCCGCGTGGAGCGCCCCAGCCCGAGGGGTTGGGACGGCCCCGCACCGACGCGCACCCCCACGGTCGCGCCGGGCGTGGCATGCAGTACTGGCCCGAATCGCGCTTCTACCAGGGGCGCTTCGGCCGGATGTTCCGTGAGCTCGACGCGCTGGTTCTCGATCCGGCGACGGCGCACGCCATCGCCCAGCGCATGGTCGACGCGCCCGACGAGCCGCGCGAGGGCAACAACCCGCGCATCCCGGCCGGCTATACCTACCTCGGCCAGTTCATCGACCACGACATCACCTTCGACCCCGCCTCGAGCCTGCAGAAGCGCAACGACCCCGACGCGCTGCACAACTTCCGCAGCCCGGCGTTCGACCTCGACAGCGTCTACGGGCGGGGCCCCGACGACCAGCCCTACATGTACGACGGCACCGGACGCTTCCTGATCGGACGCGGACAGGGGGCGGGCGAGCTCGACCTGCCGCGCAACAACCCCGCCGACGTCGTCGACGACCCGGGTCGCGACATGGTCCGGCGGGCGCTCATCGGCGACCCGCGCAACGACGAGAACATCCTCGTGTCGCAGCTCCAGCTCACGATGCTGCTGTTCCACAACAAGGTGATGGACCACCTCGACGGGCTGGGCGGCGAGGGTCCGATCCCGGAGCTCGAGGCCATCCGGGCACGGTTGGCCGGTCGCGACACCAGCGAGCGGTTCGCCGCCGCGCAGGAGATCGTGCGCTGGCACTACCAGTGGGTCGTGGTCAACGACTTCCTGCGCCGGGTGGTAGGCGACGCGACGTTCGACGAGGTGTTCGAGCCCGTCGAGCGGGGTGGCAAGACGGTGCGCCGCCCGCGGCTCGAGCACTACGACCCGCGCTACTCGGCCTTCATGCCCGTCGAGTTCTCGGTGGCGGCGTACCGCTTCGGGCACAGCATGATCCGCAACCGGTACCGGCTGAACACGTTCGTCCCGCCCGACGGCGTGACCCTGTCGATCTTCAAGCACGACGCGGACCCGGGCTCGTTCGAGCGGCTCACCCACCTGGGTGGGTTCCGGCAGCTCCCACCGTTCTGGCCGATCGAGTGGCGGTTCTTCTTCGACCTCGGCGACGCGGTGCCGGAACCGCCGTTCATCCAGCAGTCGCGCCGGCTCGACACCAACCTGGCGTTCGAGCTGAGCCAGCTCCCGGCCAACGTGGCCACGGGCATCGTGGCGCTGGCCGAGCGCAACATCCTGCGCGGCGTGGCGATGGGCCTGCCGTCGGGGCACGACGTGGCCGAGGCGATGGAGCTCGACGTTCTCACCAACGACGAGCTGGGCCTCGGCGGGGCGGCGGCCCCTCTCTGGTACTACGTGCTGCGCGAGGCCGAGGTGCGCGCCGGTGGCGAGCACCTGGGGCCGGTCGGCGGACGCATCGTGGCCGAGGTGTTCGTGGGCCTGCTGGCGAACGACCCATCGTCGTGGCTGCGCAGCAAGCCACGGTGGACGCCGTTCCTGCCGGCGCAGACCGCCGGCGACTTCACGATGCCGGACCTGATCCGCTTCACGGGCTACGGGATGACCGAGATCGCCGGGCCGGGCGGGGCCTCGCCCCAGGGCTGACACCGGCGCGGGCACGAGCAGGGTTGAACCCCGCTCGTGCCCGCCGACCGGCGCCGTGCCGCGTAGCGCAGGTCAGGGCACCACGAGGTCGAACGTCACCTCTTGGTCCTGGCCGACGGTGCCGGTCTCGGTGCGTTCCTCGCCCGCGACGGTGATGTCCAGCGTGAACTCGCCGCTACCGCAGCCGTCGACCTCGTAACCGGTGACCTTGACCGTGTAGCTGCCGGATGGTGCCTCGTTCGGCGGCCAGAAGATGTTCTCGAGGCTGCCGTTGTTGTCGCACCCGACGTTGGCGTCGACATCGAGCTGGCCGCCCGAGTCACTGGTCGAGCTGCTGAAGTAGATCTCGTTGCCGTCCGGCTCGATCACCGCCAGGTCGAGGTCGGCGTCGGAGGTCCAAGACAGCGTGAGCTGCACGTCACCGGTGCCGGCGTCGCGTTCGCTGACACCGTCCGAACCCACGCGGCGCTCGATGAGGCCGCCGGAGTCGACGTCGACCAGCGTGATCGCCTCCACGGTCGCGCCCGGCTGGATGGCGACCGCCTGGCTCGGGTCGAGCCCGGCCCATGCGGCGTCGGGGTTCTGGGCGACGTCGTCGATGTTCAGCGCGGAGGACTCGCTGGCGCCGTCCAGCCCGGTGGGTTCGCCGAGCGGGTTGCCACAGTTGCACTTCACCCGGGGGACCCCGGTGTCGTCGACGAGCACGGCGGTGCCGGCCTGCAGGAGGGCCTGGAACGGGGTGGCCTCGCCGTCGCTGAAGCCGTGGTTGGTGACCCGTGTGTCCCAGCGCAGGCGCACCGCGGTCAGTCCGCTGACATAGGTCTCGATGTCGGCGACGTCGACACCGAGAGCACCGGCCCACGCCTCGGCCTTGTCGGCGTTGTCGGGGTTGGTGAGGAACTCGGTCAAGGCGGCCACGTCGCAGACCTGCGTGTCGCGGCTGCCGCCGTAGACCGCGGGCTCGGCGCCGTCGACCACCCGTCCGGCCAGCCGCGTGTCGACCTGCTCGACCCGTGCGTCGGGAACATCCTCGGATGTCTCCAGGTCGCTGAAGACGGCTCCGGCCGACTCGCCGACGTCGAGGTTGCCGGCGAAGTCGTCCTCCTGAACCATGTCGATGGGCTCGAGGACGATCTCGTCGCCGCCGTCGTCGCCCTCGGTGATCACGACGAACCCGGCGGCGGCCACCAGCGCGACCACGACGAACACGGCGAGACCGAGCAGCAGCCCACCGCGGTTGCGCTTACCCGGCTGACCAGGGCCGGGGCCTTGCACGTAGGGCGGGGGAGGGGGCTCACCGCCCGGCGGGTAGCCGCCCGGCGGATACCCGCCAGGCGTGTACGGGCCCGGCGCCGCCGGCGGGGGCACGGGCCCTCCGGCGCCGGGCGCGCCCGGCGCGGCAGGTGGCGCCGATCCGGGGTCGGGTGGCGGTGGCCACGCATCGCCCGACCCCCCGGCGGTCGGTGCCGGCCACGCATCGCCCGACCCCGAGGCGGTCGGTGCCGGGGGCGGGATCACCTGCTCGGCGGTACCCGCGTCGATCAATGTCCGGCCACATCCCACGCAGGTCTCGACCCCGGGGGCGTTCCTCGTTCCACATGTAGCGCATTCCACGGCGGTGATCATGGTCGATCGCGTGTCGCCGCGAACCAGGGAAGTCCCCCTTTTCTCTGCCCCAGGTGCCCCGGGGCCTCGGGGCCGCCCCCCATGAGCCGTCGGGCCAGGCGTCCCGCGCCGTCGCTACCCTCCGGTCCATGGCGCCGTACGGTTCGTGGCCGACCCCGATCACCTCCGAGCTGGTGGTGAGAGCCGCCGCCGGCCTGGGAGGCGTGTCGTTGCACGGCGACACGGTCACCTGGTCCGAGCAGCGTCCCGAGGAGGGTGGGCGCACCCAGCTCGTGCAGCGCAGGGGCGACGGCCCGGCCGTCGACCTGCTGCCCGCGGGGTTCAACGCACGCACGGCCGTGCACGAGTACGGCGGCGGCGCATGGTGGGTGACGGGCCGCACGGTGTGGTTCGCCAACTGGGACGACCAGCGGCTCCATCGCCTGATCGGCAAGGCGATGCCGGTGCCGGTCACGCCCGAGCCACAGGTGCCCCGCGGCGACCGCTGGGCCGACGGCGTCGTCGACGTCGAGGGGCGGTGGATGTTGGTGGTGCGCGAGCACCACACCGCGGGCGGCGGACCGGCCGACGTCGTCAACGAGATCGTGGTGCTCGACACCGACGGCGAGCTGGACCCGCGGGTGCTGGTGACCGGCCCCGACTTCGTGTCCGATCCCCGCTACTCCCCGGACGGGCGGCGCGTGTGCTGGCTGCAGTGGTCGCACCCGGACATGCCCTGGGACGGGACCGAGCTGTGCGTCGCGGACCTACGGGCCACCGAGGTCGGCCCGGCGCTGGCCCACCCCGAGGTCGTGGTCGGCCGCCCGGACCAGGCTCCGGGGGGCCACGGCGACGGCGAGTCCGTGTCGCAGCCCCGGTGGGCGCCGGACGGTTCGCTGTGGTTCGTGTCCGACCGGTCCGGCTGGTGGAACCTGTACCGCTGGGTGCCGCCGACCGTCCCGGGTGCCTCGGCGGCTGACGGCCGTGTCGAGCCGACGGTCCAGCTCGACGCCGAGATCGGCGTGCCCCAGTGGGTCTTCGGGCAGTCGCGCTACGCGTTCCTCGGCGGCGGTCGTGTCGTGTTCGCGTATCAGCGCGACGGCATCGAGCGGTTGGCGGTGCGTGCGGCCGACGGCGGCACCGACGACCTCGACGTGCCCTACACGTCCGTAGGGTCGGTGCAGGCGGAGGGCGATCGGGTCGTGTTCGTGGGCGCCTCGGCGACATCCGAGCCGGCCGTGGTCAGTGTGACAGTCGACGGGACGCGGATCGCGGGTGAGCCCCAGGTCCTGCGCCCGCCCCGCGACCTGGGCGTCAGCTCCGACTGGTTCTCCGTGCCCGAGCCGATCTCCTTCCCGACCAGCGGCGGGCGTACCGCCCACGCGCTCGTTCTACCCACCGACCAACCCCGACGTGACGCCGGCGGCGGACGAGGCGCCACCCCTGCTGGTGCTGATCCACGGGGGACCGACCTCGGCCGCCCGGCCCATGCTCCAGCTGGGAACGCAGTACTGGACCAGCCGGGGCTTCGCCGTGGTCGACGTCAACTACGGCGGGTCGACCGGCTTCGGGCGCGCCTACCGCAACCAGCTCCGCGACAACTGGGGCGTCGTCGACCTCGACGACTGCGAGGCCGCGGCCCGCTGGCTGGGGGACCAGGGTCGGGTCGACCCCGCCCGCCTGTGCATCCGGGGCGGCTCGGCGGGCGGCTACACGACGCTGGCCGCGTTGGCCTTCCGCGACACGTTCGCCGCCGGCGCCAGCCACTACGGGGTGGCGGACCTCGAAGTGCTGGCGACCGAGACCCACAAGTTCGAGAGCCGCTACCTCGACGGCCTCATCGGCCCGTACCCGGAACGGCGCGACATCTACGAGGCCCGGTCGCCCATCAACCACGTCGACGGGTTCGACCGCCCGCTCATCGTGCTGCAGGGCCTGGACGACGAGATCGTGCCGCCCAACCAGGCCGAGATGATCGTCGACGCCCTGCGCGCGAAGGGCGTCCCCGTGGCCTACGTCGCGTTCGAGGGCGAGCAGCACGGGTTCCGCCAGGCGGCCAACATCCGTCGCGCGCTCGACTCGGAGCTGTCGTTCTACGCCCAGGTGTTCGGGTTCGACCTGCCCGCCGACGAGGGCATCGACCCCGTCACCGTCGAGAACCTGTAGCGGCCACCGCGGTCCGCTAAGAACGTGCTGCGATGCTTGTCTCGGCTCACGGCGCTGCGTAGGGTGCCAGGGCCCTCGAATCGAGGGTCAACGGCCCACCACCGAGGAGGTGAAGCGCATGGACGCCGACCCGTGCAGTCCGTCGTTCCGACGGTCGCCGCGACCGAGACCCGGCGCTTCGCCGCCGGCCCTCGACACCCCGACCGCCGGCTGATCCCCGAGCCGCCCCCGAGCTGAGCGCCTTCGCGCCCGGCGGGCGGCAACCCGGTGCCGTGGCACCGGAACGCGCCCGTGGGCCGCGCGGCCCGTGTGCCGCGGCTGCGGTCGCGACGTGACATGTAGGAGCGCGCGCCGCGGCGCGCACGTGAGAGGGAGCGCGTCATGCGCTACGACTTCATCCTCGACGACGGCTACCTGACCGAAGTGGCCGAAGGAACGGGCACGATCACCGTGTTCAGCGCACCTACGGCCGCCGAGCGGCGGGTGCTCCTCGAGACGTTCGACATCGACGCCCACACGCTGGGGTCGGCGCTCGATCCGGAGGAGATCCCGCGCTTCGAGCTCGACGCCCGTACGCGACGCACCACGATCATCTGGAAGCGACCCGATCCGGCCGCGGATGTCGACGTCACGCGATTCGAGGTCGCCTCCGTCGGCATCTTCCTCGACCCCGACCGGCTCACGATCGTGGTGGCGGACGGGCATCCTCCGATCGGCACCCGCCTGCCTCACATCGACTCGCCCGTCGAGCTGGTGCTGCGCATGATGGCGGCGACGGTGGACGAGTTCCTCGGTCGCCTCCGCTCGGTGAAGCGCAACGCAGGCGTCATCCAGTCGCGCCTGAACCACACGCTGGACAACCGTGCCCTCGTGCGGATGTTCGACCTCAGCGAGGACCTGATCTATTACGTCGATGCGATCGATGCCAACGGCGCGGTCATGACCAAGCCTGCGGGCCGCCCGGCCCCGGATCGGCCTGAGCGACGACGACGTCGTCGTGCTCGACAACCTGATCATCGACAACGACCAGTGCAGCCGCCAGGGGCACATCTACGCCGAGGTGCTCGGCGGGCTGCTCGACGCCCGCGGCAACATCGTCAACAACAACATGAACGTGCTCATCAAGAACCTGACCGTGGTCAACATCGTGTTCCTGCCGCTGGGCGTGATCGCGTCGATGGGCGGCATGTCGGAGTTCTCGGTGATGCTCGACGACCTCGGCATCCCCTGGGGCCTGGGCTACCCGCTGTTCGCGGTGGTCCTGACCGTGCTCGGCATCTTGCTCTGGCGCGGGCTCGGGTCGTGGATCGACCGGCGCATGAGCGTCGGCGACCAGTCCCCGTGGTCGCCGGCCGCTCCACCGGCACCGCCGGCCTCAACCGAGGCTCGCCCACAGGTGGTGGACCGCGTAGGACCGCCATGGCCGCCATCGCTCGTCGGGCGCGGTGGCCTCCGCGAGGCCCAGGCGGGTGAGCCCGTGGCGGACGCCGACGTCCGCGGTCAGGAACACGTCCGGGTCGCCCAGCCCGCGGATGCGGACGTAGGAGGCGGTCCACGGGCCGATGCCCCGTAGCTCGAGCAGCTTCCGTTCGGCCTCGTCGTGGTCGCCGGCGGGATCGAGCACTATCTCGCCGGCGGCCAGGGCGCGGGCCAGTGTCCGCAGCGTCGCACGCCGCGATCCGGGCATGCCGAGCTGGTCGAGGTCGGCCTCGGCGATCGCCTCCGGGCTGGGGAAAGCGACCGTCAGGCCGAGCGCCGGGCCACCACCCGGTGCGCCGAGCGGCTGGCCGCACAGCGCGGCCAGGCGCCCGGCGAGGAGGCGGGCGGCCTTGAGCGACACCTGCTGGCCGAGGACGGCCCGCACGGCCAGCTCGTTTGCGTCGACGTGGACCGGAGCCCGCCGGCCGGGCAGTGGCGGCGACGAGGGGAGCGAGGATCGGATCCGCGGCGAGATCGGCGTCGATCGCGACCGGGTCCGACGTCCAGGTCGAGCAGCCGGCGACACGCCGCCACCACGAACGGAAGGTCTCCGGGATCGTCGAGGCGCACGCGGCATGCGACCGCCCCGACCGTGTCGCCTTCCCGACCGTCGTCGGCGGCCGACGTGCTGGCGGGGCTCAGCGACACCGCCCCGAGACCGCCGGGTACGCGGATCACGCGGGTGTAGGTCCCGTCGACCAACTGCTCCACGCCGGGCACCGCGTGGGCACCGAGAAATGCCATGAGCGTGTCGAGCGGCAGCGGCGCCCGGAAGGGGAGTCGCACCTCGTGCCACCGGCCGCCGACGGGTCCAGCTGCGTCCAAGACGTGATCCACGTCGTGCGTAACGCTATCGGTCGACGGTTCGTGACATGGCCGACTCCGCAGCGCTCCACAACTCGGGAACATTTGCCACACATGCTGTGGCAAATGTTCCCGAGAGTTGCGCCGCCGACGTGCCCAGCGGACGTGGACGAGTGCCGACGTCCCTGACCCGTGCGGCGCCCCGAGGCGTTGGCACAACGTCAACCACCTGGTCGGTAAGGCGAAGGGCGCCGCGTGCCGGCACGGGCGCCCGCCGTCTGGCGACCGTTCCTCGGCCCCGGCCACACTGGCACGCGATGGCGCGCATCCTCGTGACCGAGAAGATCGCCGACGGCGGGCTCCAGCAGCTCCGCAACGCCGGCCATGTGGTCGATGTCAGGCTCGGCCTGTCGCCCGACGAGCTCGTCGAGGTCGTGCCCGGGGCGGCGGCGCTGATCATCCGGTCGGCCACCCAGGTCACTCGCCCCGTCGTGGAGGCGGGCACCGACCTGGTCGTCGTCGGGCGGGCGGGCATCGGCCTCGACAACGTCGACGTCGAGGCCGCCACCGAGCGCGGCGTCATGGTCGTGAACGCGCCGCAGTCCAACATCCTCACGACGGCCGAGCACACCATGGCCATGCTGCTCGCCCAGGCCCGCAACATCCCGCAGGCCCATGCGGCGCTGGTGTCGGGCCGGTGGGAGCGCTCCAAGTGGGAGGGCGTCGAGCTGTCGGACAAGACGCTCGGCGTCGTCGGGCTGGGCCGCATCGGCAAGCTCGTCGCCCAGCGCGCCCATGCCTTCGGCATGAAGCTCGTCGCCTACGACCCGTTCGTCGACGCCGAGCGGGCGCGCCAGATCGGGGTGGAGATGATGAGCCTCGACCGGCTGGTCGAGGTCAGCGACTTCGTGACCCTCCACGTCACCAAGACCCCGGAGACCGTCGGGCTCATCGGCAAGGACCTGCTCGCCCGCGCCAAGCCGGGCATCCGCCTGGTCAACGTCTCCCGCGGCGGGATCATCGACGAGGAGGCGCTGGCCGAGGCGATCCGCATCGGCCACGTCGCCGGCGCCGCGCTCGACGTGTTCACGTCCGAGCCGGCCACCGACTCGCCGCTGTTCGACCTGCCCCAGGTGGTCGTCACCCCGCACCTCGGCGCCAGCACCCGCGAGGCGCAGGACAAGGCGGGCGACACCATCGCCGAGCAGGTGGGCCTGGCGCTCGCCGGCGAGTTCGTGCCCTTCGCCGTCAACGTCAGCGCCGCCGAGGCGACCGAGACCGTCCGGCACTTCCTGCCCCTGGCCGAGCGGCTGGGCGAGATCTACACGGCGCTGGCCGAAGGGCTGCCGCGGACGCTCGAGGTCGAGTACGCCGGGCAGATCGCCGACTCCGACACGCGCATCCTCACGCTGTCGGTGCTGAAGGGCGTGTTCGGCGCGGTCACCGACGAGCCCGTGTCCTACGTGAACGCCCCGCGGATCGCGTCGGAGCGCGGCGTCGAGGTGCGCGACACCTCGACCGCCACGGCCCACGACTTCGTGAACCTCATCTCGATCACCGGTGGGGGCCACGGCATCGGCGGCACGCTGGTGGGCCTGCGGGGCGAGCCGCGCATCGTGATGCTCGACGGCCACACGATCGACCTGCCGCCCGCCGGCCACATGCTGGTGGTGCGCAACGACGACCGCCCGGGCATGATCGCCTTCGTCTCGGGCGTGCTGTCGGACGCCGGCATCAACATCGACGACATGCACCTGGGACGGTCCGAGCGCGGCGAGGCGGCGCTGCAGGTGATCGCCACCGACCGGTCGGTGCCTGCAGAGGTGCAGGACACGATCCGGGCCGGCGAGGGGATCGTCTCCGTCAACTCCGTGGGCTGACGGGCGGGCCGCTCAGGGCTGCGGCGCCGAGTCGTCCGGTCCGGGCGTCGTTTCCGTGTCCGCCGGGGCCGACCCTGCGGGGGGCGAGGCCTTCTTCGCCGGTGACGCCTTCTTCTGGCGGCGCCGCCGGCCTTCTTGGCGGTGGACGACTTGGCCGCCGACGTCGCGGGCGCCTTCTTGGCGGACGACTGCTTCGCCGCGGTCTTCTTGGCGGCGGGCGCCTTCTTGCCCGCAGCTGACTTCTTGGCCGGCGCGGCCTTGCCGGAATCCGCGGCCGTCTTCGCGGTCGCCTTCTTCGCGGGCGCCGCGGTGCTTGGCGCGGACGCCGTCGACGTGGCGGGCACCGTCGTCGCCGGCGTGGGCTCGGCCGGCGTCGCCGGGGGGACTGTGCCAGGCGCCGTCGGCGCCGTCGGTGCCGTTGCGTCGGACTGCGCCGGCGTTGCCTTCGGCGCAGGGGTCGACACGGGCGATGTGGTCGGACTCGGCGCGCTCTCCGGAGGCGTGGCGCGCAGGGCTCGCAGCAGCGCCTGCACAGCACCCGCGACGAGCACGAGCAATCCCAACCGGCGGAACAATCGGCGGCTCACGACCGCGAGGCTAACTCCCCCCGACACGCAGCGAACGGAACATGTGCTGACGGGCCGAGCAGTGGGGCTCAATCCGTCGTGGTCGGGCCTTCGCCTCGGAACCGGCTCGCCTCCCAAGGACTCAGGTCCAGGCTTCCCACAGGGAGCGCCCACAGTTGGCCGGACTCACGCAGCAACAGCACGACCAGATACGCGAACAGGGCCAACGCGGCCAGCCACACGTAGACGAGACGTCCGTTCCACACCGGGTCGAACGCACCCGACTCGTTCGCCACAGCGTGGGCGACGGCACCGAGGTAGGGCACGGTCCACAGCGCGACGACCACCCATCCGACCATGCGGAACTGGCCGGCCGGTCCGTCGCGGCCACCCGCCCTCGCCAGTTGCCCGAGCCCGGCCAGCAGGGTCCACAACGCGAGGCCGGCCATCAGGGCGGCGATCGCCATGGCGGCGAGCCGCCAACCCGAGACGTCGTCGTAGACGAGGTGCAGGGAGTAGTCGAGGTCGGCGCCGAGACCATCCGCCACCCGCTCACCCGTCGTCGGATCGACGCGGACGTACCGATAGGGCAGCCAGGCGTCGGCGAGGCTCGCCGCGCCCGCGACGACGGCGAGGCACGCTGCTGCCCTGAGCGCGAGCCGCCACGCGGCGACGGCGATCAGGGCCCACCCGACGAGGTCGGGGAGAAGGTCGAGCGCCTCGGTCCGGAAGTCGAGAACGACGAGAGCCAGGCCCACGGCGACCATCGTGAGAGGGCGCACGCCGCGAGACTCCCACACGACATGTGCTTGGTGCTGCGTGCCCCGAGCCGGGCGCGAGCAGCAACGATCTTGACTCGGTGCAGGCGTGTTCGGCACCATGGATCGATGCGCCTGCACACCGCCGGCCTCCTTCTTACCTAAGGCGAGCACCCCACATAGGTGCTCGCCCAGCCTCCTGTGCCTCTTCGGCCAGGGGGCTTTTGAGTTTTCCGGCCGAGTTTCTCCGACCACACCCACCCACCAACCCGACCCACCAACCAGCGAGAGCGAGCGAGCGATGCCTCCCGAACCCGTGACACCGAAGCAGATGCCCTTCGACAAGTACCGGCCGTTCCTCCCGCTCCCGCTCGCGCTCGACGACCGCTCCTGGCCCAACAACCGCATCGAGAAGGCCCCGCTGTGGTGCTCGGTCGACCTGCGCGATGGCAACCAGGCGCTGATCGACCCCATGGACCCGGCCCGCAAGCGGCGCATGTTCGACACGCTCGTCCAGATGGGGTTCAAGGAGATCGAGGTGGGCTTCCCCAGCGCCAGCCAGCCTGACTTCGACTTCGTGCGTGAGCTGATCGTCGACGACCTCATCCCCGACGACGTCACCATCCAGGTCCTGACCCAGTGCCGCGCCGAGCTGGTGGAGCGCACCTACGAGGCGATCCGGGGCGCGCGGCAGGCGATCGTGCACTTCTACAACTCGACGTCGATCCTCCAGCGCCGCGTGGTGTTCGGCCTCGACTACGCGGGCATCACGCAGATCGCCACCGACGCCGCCCGCCTGGCCCGCAAGCTCGAGCCCACGGTGCCGGGCACGCAGGTGAGCTACGAGTACTCGCCCGAGAGCTTCACCGGCACCGAGATCGACTACGCCGTCGAGATCTGCACGGCTGTGGGTGATGCCCTCGAGCTGGGCGCCGACGAGAAGGTCATCCTCAACCTGCCGGCCACCGTCGAGATGTACACGCCCAACATCTACGGCGATGTCATCGAGTACTTCCACCGCAACGTGCCGCACCGCGACCAGGTCGTCCTGTCGTTGCACCCGCACAACGACCGGGGCACGGCCGTGGCCGCGGCCGAGTTCGGCGTCATGGCGGGCGCCGACCGGGTCGAGGGCACGCTGTTCGGCAACGGCGAGCGCACCGGCAACGTCGACGTCGTGACCCTGGCCATGAACCTGTTCAGCCAGGGCATCGACCCCGAGCTCGACATCTCCGACATCGACGCGCTGCGCCGGGTCGCGGAGTACTGCAACCGGCTGCCCGTGCACCCACGGCACCCGTACGTGGGCGATCTGGTCTACACGGCCTTCTCGGGCAGCCACCAGGATGCGATCAAGAAGGGGTTCGCCGCTCTGGGTTCCGACTACGAGGTCTGGGGGGTGCCCTACCTGCCCATCGACCCCAAGCACGTCGGCCGCAGCTACGAGGCCGTGATCAGGGTCAACAGCCAGTCGGGCAAGGGCGGCGTGGCGTACATCATGTCGGCCGAGCACGGCTTCGACCTGCCGCGGCGCCTGCAGATCGAGTTCAGCAAGACGATCCAGGGCATCACCGAGGACACCGGCACCGAGATCACCCCCGGGCACATGTGGGACACGTTCGTGGCCGAGTACCTGCCCGAGGGCGCCTCGGTCGAGCTCGTGTCCCACGAGTCGTCCACGGGCGAGGACGGCTCGCGGGTCGTCGCGCAGCTGGTCGTCGACGGCGAGCATCGCACTGTCTCCGGTGAGGGCAACGGACCGATCGCCGCGTTCGTGGCCGGGCTCCAGACCGACCTCGGGGTCGATGTCGACGTCGTCGACTACAGCGAGCACGCGGTCGGCGCCGGGTCCGACGCCCGGGCGGTCGCCTACGTCGAGACCCAGCGTCCGGACGGGACGGTGAAGTGGGGCGTCGGGCAGCACGAGAGCATCACCACGGCGTCGTTCCAGGCGGTCGTGTCGGCCGTGAACCGCCAGCGGCAGGACCTCCACGTGGTCGTGCGCCACGAACCGTAGCGGCGAGGCCTCTCAGCGAAAGATTTTCTGCCGACGGGGATGTAACGCATGTCACACTGCGCTACGCTTCCCACTCCCAACGGCCGAACGAACGCCGAGCGAGTGCCCCGGACCTGGGCCGGGCATCCGTGACGGGTTCCTCCCGTCGGGGACGGGTTCCACCCGATTCCCGACGGGAGGGCGGTCGTGGCGGCCGCCGGTTCCGGCGGGCCCGACGTGGGTCCGTGGCCGCTCGTGTGCCATCCTCGCCGGCGCATGACTGACCCGGGCGGCCTCTCCCCAGACACGACCGATCCCGGTGGCCCGGGCGATCCGGTGGCCCCGATCGGCGGCGACACCGGGGATCCTCGCGACCCCGTCGACCACGGCTCCGTCATCCCGACCGGTGCCGCGGAGGGCCCTTCCGGCCGCTCCCGTCGCCTCCTGGTCGTCGCTGGCGTGCTCGCCGTGGTCGCCGTCGTCGCCGCGCTCGTGCTCGCGGGCGGGGCCGACGAGGCGTCGGACGACCGCCTGCCGCCCACGGACGCGAGCGCCGACGACCAGGGCACCGCCGGTGACGACACCGACGACGGCGCGTCGTCGCCCGCGGACGCGCCACCGGACGACGAGCCGGGCGCCGGCGCCACCGGCAGCGGCGACCCGTACTACCCCGACATCGGCAACGGCGGCTACGACGTCGACCACTACGACCTCGACCTCACCTGGCAGCCCGATGTCGGACGCATGGACGGCGTGGCCACCATCACGGCCACGGCGACCGAGTCGCTGTCGAGCTTCGCACTCGACGCGATCGACCTCGACGTCGCCTCGACGACGGTCGACGGCGCCCCCGCCACTGCGGCCCCCTCCGGCGAGCGCGACCTCGTCGTGACGCCCGCCGAGCCTGTCGCCAGCGGCGCGACCTTCACGACCGTGGTGGCCTACGGCGCCTCCCCGAAGACGATCGACGGGGCCGACCCGGTCGACCCCGGGTGGGTGGCGGACGGCGACGAGGTGTACGCGATCTTCGAGCCGCACGGCGCCGCCACCCTGTTCCCGAGCAACGACCACCCCAGCGACAAGGCGTCGTACACGTTCCGGGTCACCGTCCCCGACGGGCTCGACGTCGCGGCCAACGGCCTGCTGGCCGAGACCGTCCCCGGCGAGGGCGTGGCCACGTGGGTGTACGACGCCCCCGACCTGATGGCCACCTATCTGGTGCAACTCGTGATCGCCGATCTCACGTTCGTCGAGTCCACCGGGCCGGACGGGCTGCCGATCCGGCATGCCTTCGACGCCGACATCGCGGAGTCCTACGCCGGGTCGATGGACCGCACCGCCGACATGATCGACGTCTACGACGACCTGTTCGGCCCGTACCCGTTCGTCGCCTACGGAGCGGTGGTCGTCGACGAGCCGCTCGGGTTCGCGCTCGAGACGCAGACGCTGTCGATCTTCGGCACCGACGCCGCCGGCAGCGAATCGGTCGTCGCCCACGAGCTGGCGCACCAGTGGTTCGGCAACGCCGTCAGCCCGGCCACGTGGCAGGACATCTGGCTCAACGAGGGGTTCGCCGTGTACGCCGAGCTCCTGTGGCAGGAGCACGAGGGCACCGGCGGGCCCGACGAGTTCGCGGCCGCCTTCAGTGGCGGTGGCTTCCCGCTCTACGACATCCCGCCGGCCGATCCCGGCGCCGAAACACTGTTCGCGGCGTCGGTCTACGACCGCGGGGCACTCACGCTGCACGTGTTGCGTGACACCGTGGGCGACGACGCGTTCTTCGAGATCGTGCGCACCTGGCTCGGCCGCTACAGCGGGGACTCGGCGTCCACCGCCGACTTCGAGGCGCTCGCCGAGGAGGTCTCCGCCCAGGACCTGACGCCGCTCTTCGACGCGTGGCTGCGTGCACCGGAGCTGCCGGACGTCGACGACTGGGTCGGGTGAGCCCGCCCTGTCGTCGAGCAGATAGGTTGACCGCCGTGTCGACCGACCCCTCCCACCTCGAGATCGTCGACCGGGCCGACGGCACCGCCGCGGCACGCCTGTCCGGCGACCTCGACATCGTGACCTCCGACGTCGTGAAGCGCGACCTCGCCCAGCTGGTCGACGACGGGCACGTCGCCCTGGCCCTCGACCTGTCCGACGTGGGCTTCGTCGACTCGAGCGGCCTCGGTGTGCTGGTGGCCATCCACCGCCACGCAGAGTCTCACGGCGGGTCGTTCGTGGTGCGATCGGTGCCACCACAGGTGCAGAGGCTGTTCGACATCACACGGCTCGGCGACCTGCTCACCGTCGACGGCGCCTGAGCAGCCGTCCGGCGTCGTCCTCCGGGCGGGCCGGTCAGTGCTCCAGGATCTGCCGCAGGCTGTCGAGGCACCGGCGCATCAGCCGCGACACGTGCATCTGGCTGATGCCCAACCGCTCGGCGATCTCGCTCTGGGTCAGCTCGTCGTAGAACCGGAGGCGCATGATCGTGGCCTCCCGGTCGGGCAGCGTGTCGAGAAGCTGGTCGACCAGCAGCCGCAGCTCGACGGGGCGGGTCGGAACGTCGTCACCGGGGAGCCGCTCGGCCAGCGGAGAGTTGTCGTCGTCACCGGCGCGGCGGGCGTCGAGGCTGGTGGCGCGGTAGGCGGCGCCCGCCTCGACCGCGTCGAGCACCTGGTCCGTGGAGATGTCGAGCTCGGCCGCGAGCTCGACCACGGTGGGAGGCCGCCCCAGCTGTGACGACAGGGCGACACGGGCACGCCGGAGGTCGAGGTGGCGCTCCTGGGCGCTGCGCGGGGGCCGCACGGCCCAGGTGCGGTCACGGAAGTAGCGCTTGATCTCACCGTTGACCGTGCGGCTCGCGAAGGACGAGAACGGAATGCCCCTCGCGGGATCGAAGCGCTCGACGGCCTTGAGCATGCCGAGCATCGCGATCTGCACCAGGTCGTCGAGCTCGACCCCGCGGCCGCGGTAGTCGTTGGCGATCGACGCCGCGAGGCCGCGATGCGACTCCACCAGCTGGTTGCGCACGGAGCGGTCGGCGCTCTCGCGGTAGAGCCGGAACAGCGTGTCGAGTCGCTCCTGCTCCGAGGACGGTTCGACTGTCATGAGGCCGCGCGCGTCCGCTTGACAAGGCGGAAGCGGCGGCCGGAGGCGCCAGCGACGAAGCTGTGGTCGTCGACGACCACCCGGAGGATTTCGAGCGCGAGATCGTCCACGCCCGCCGTATCGGGATGGCTGGCCACGGCCGGCCGGTGCCCCTCGACCACCACCTCGCCCGCGGCGCAGGTGAATTCGACGGCGACCGACAACCTCGACGCGTCGACCTCGTCGACCTCCTCGAGCCCGTCGACGAGCAGCGCCACGAGCTCGCTGACGGCGATGCGCAGGTCCTCGGTGTCGTCGATGCTGAGACCCGCGTCGGCGGCGACGCCGGCGGCGAGTATGCGGGCCAGACGCACCGAGCCCCGTTCCGCCGGGGCGATCAGCTGGATGGCACGGGGGGTGTCCATGAGCGCATGTCTCCGTCAGCAGGGTGTTGTGGGAGTTTGTCGGGCGCCGCGGCAGGGTACGGCCACGGACGATGGATGTGCGAACGAGCACGAGGTTTCGGCGCGAGCGTGCGACCGTTCCCTCCGCGCGGGCACTCGTCCGGCACGCTCTGCGGTCTGCGGACGCTCCCATCGACATCGTCGATCGTCTCGTGCTCGCCGTCGCCGAGGCGTGCAACAACGCCATATTGCACGCCGGCGGGTCCGAGTTCACGGTCAGCGTGATGGTCGAGGGCGGCCGGGCCATGGTGACGGTCGCGGACAACGGCGCCGGTTTCGAGCCGCCCGTCCGACCGACCATGCCCTCGCCCCAGTCCATGGGCAACCGTGGCCTTGCCCTCATGCGGGCGCTGGTCGACGACGTCGACGTAGCGAGCAACGCGGGCGGCACGACGGTCGTGCTCGTGCAGTCGTTCGCGGCGAGCGGTCGCCGCGCCCCGGTCGTCGCCGACCGCTGACCTCTCAGGCGGTGGCCGAGGGCAACCACGCCGGACGGTTCGCCTCGAACGTGTCGATCGCGCCTGCGTCCCGCAGCGTGATGCCGATGTCGTCGAGCCCCTCGAGGAACCGTTCGCGGGTGGCGTCGTCGAGCGGGAACTCGCACTCGATCCCCACGGCCGGCGCGGCGAGCGTGCGGCGCTCGACGTCGATCGTGATCTCGAGCGTGGGGTCGGCCTCGACGGCGCGCAGGAGCGCCTCGCCCACGTCCGCGGGCACCACCACCGGGACCAGGCCGTTCTTGGTGGCGTTGTTGCGGAAGATGTCGCCGAAGCGGGGGCTGACCACGGCCTGGAAGCCGTAGTCGGCGATCGCCCACACGGCGTGCTCGCGCGACGAGCCCGTGCCGAAGTTGGGGCCGGCCACGAGGACGGTGGCGCCCGCGTAGCTCTCGTCGTTGAGCACGAAGTCGCGGTCGTCGCGCCAGGTCGAGAACAGGCCGCGGCCGAACCCGGTGCGCTCCACCCGCTTGAGCCACTCGGCCGGGATGATCTGGTCGGTGTCGACGTCGGAGCGGTCGAGCGGGACGGCGGTCCCCTGGACGACGCGTACGGGGTTCATGGTCGGCTCCTGTGGCTGAGGTTCGTGCGACCGAACGTGCGGCGGATCCGGTGGCTGGGGCGCCACGAGTGCCGCATGTTCGATCAGGCGAGGTCGGCGGGCGTGGCGAACGTGCCGGAGATCGCGGTGGCGGCGGCGACGGCGGGGGAGACCAGGTGGGTGCGGCCCCCGCGGCCCTGGCGGCCCTCGAAGTTGCGGTTGCTGGTCGAGGCGCTGCGCTCGCCCGGCGCGAGCTTGTCGGGGTTCATGGCCAGGCACATCGAGCACCCCGGCTCGCGCCAGTCGAAGCCGGCGGCGAGGAGCACCTTGTCGATGCCCTCGGCCTCGGCCTGGGCCTTGACCGCGTGGCTGCCCGGCACCACCAGGGTGCGGACGCCGTCGGCGACCCGGCGACCGTCGGCCACGGCGGCGACGGCCCGCAGGTCCTCGATGCGGCCGTTGGTGCACGACCCGATGAACACGGTGTCGACGGCGACGTCGCGCAGGGGCGTGCCCGCCGTCAGCCCCATGTACTCGAGGGCGCGGGCGGCGGCGCCGCGCTCGGAGGCGTCGGCGAAGCTGTCGGGATCGGGCACGGTGCCGCTGATGGGCGCCACCTGGCCGGGGTTGGTGCCCCACGAGACGTGGGGGGCGATGTCGGCGGCGTCGAGGTCGACCGCCTTGTCGAAGCTGGCGCCCTCGTCGGTCGCCAGGCGGCGCCAGTCGTCGACCGCCTGGTCCCAGGCCGCGCCCGTCGGGGCGTGAGGGCGGCCCTCGAGGTAGGCGAAGGTGACGTCGTCGGGGGCGATGAGGCCGGCCTTGGCCCCGGCCTCGATGGACATGTTGCACACGGTCATGCGCCCCTCCATCGACAAGGAGCGGATGGCCGAGCCCCGGTACTCGATGACCGACCCGATGCCGCCGCCCGTGCCGATGCGCCCGATGATGGCCAGGATCACGTCCTTGGCGGTGGTGCCGGCCGGCAGGTCGCCCTCGACCGTGACGGCCATGGTGCCCGGCCGCTGCTGGGGCAACGTCTGGGTGGCGAGGACGTGCTCGACCTCGCTGGTGCCGATGCCGAAGGCCAGCGCCCCGAACGCGCCGTGCGTGGAGGTGTGGCTGTCGCCGCACACGATGGTCATGCCCGGCTGGGTCAGCCCCTGCTCGGGCCCGATGATGTGCACGATGCCCTGGCCGGGATCGCCCATCGCGTAACACGTGATGCCGAACTCGGCGCAGTTGGCCGCCAGCACCTGCATCTGCCTGGCCGAGATGGGGTCGCTGATCGGCTGGTCGAGCCCAGCGGTGGGCACGTTGTGGTCCATGGTGGCGACGGTGAGATCGGGCCGGCGGACCCCGCGGCCGGCGAGCCGCAGGCCGTCGAACGCCTGGGGCGAGGTGACCTCGTGGACCAGGTGCAGGTCGATGTAGAGCAGGTCGGGCAGGCCGTCGCCGGTGCGGACGACGTGACGGTCCCAGACCTTCTGGCTCAGCGTGCGGGGTGTGGCCATGGCGCTCACCTACGGTGCTTGGCGTGTCTCAGAATGTGGGATATGGTTCCCAACTGATGAACAGCATAAGCGGTGTGGGCGTGCTCGACAAGGCGGTGGCGGTGCTCGCCGCCCTCGAGCCCGCGCCGCGCTCGCTGTCCGAGCTGGTCGCGGCCACCGGACTCTCCCGGGCGACCACCCACCGGCTCGCCGTCGCGCTCGAGGCGCACGGCCTGGTCCGGCGGGACGACGACGGCCGGTTCTCGCTGGGCCTGCGGTTGATCGGCCTAGGTCACGCTGCGGCCGAGGCCGTGCCCGGGTGGCTCGATGCTCGACCTGCGCTGTCGTGGCTGCAGGCGCAGACCGGCGAGTCGGTCCAGCTCTTCGTGCGTGACGGCGACGAGCGGGTGTGCATCGAGTCGCTCGAGGCCCCCCACGAGCTGCGCACCATCGTCCCCGTCGGGGCCCGCCTGCCCCTCGACCGTGGCTCGGCCGGGCGGATCCTGCGGCCGCCGGCCACCGAGGTGCGGTCGAGTGGGTGGGTCGAGAGCGTGGGCGAGCGCGAGCCCGGCGTCGCGTCCGTGAGCGCCCCGGTCGCCGACCCGTCGGGCCGGGTGATCGCTGCGGTCAGCGTCAGCGGCCCCATCGACCGCACGACCCGCGCGCCCGGCCGCCGCTACGGCGCCGCGGTCGTCGAGGCCGCCGCCCGCATCTCCGCCCACCTGGCGTGAGCCGTGCCGGCCCCGGCCCCGCCGCCGTGGGGCGGGGCCGGCACGAGGGTGTCGCCGTCAGCCCCAGCGGGGCTGCTCGTCCGGGTTGATGCCCAGGCTCAGCTTGCCCACCAGTTCGTGCGTGAGCATGGGGTTGACCGGGTGGATGCGGCCCAGCCGGCCGTCGCGGACCAGCTGCTCGAGACGGGTGCGCTTGAAGATGCCGGCGCCGCCGCTCACGTCGAGGGCGTTGTCGACCACCGACCACGCCCGCTCCACCACGTCGTGCTTGCAGGCCACGATCTTCAGCGGCCACTCCCCGCCGTGGTCGACGCCGGTCGACCAGTCGTCGCACACCCGGTCCAGGTGGGCCTCGGCGCCCTCGAGGGCGATGCGCATGTCGGCCACCGTGTGCTGCACCTCGGGGTGGTACGCCATCGAGCGCGTCAGCGCCACCGACGAGCGGCTGGGCAGCTTGGCGACGACCTCGTCGTAGGCGCGCTTGGCCAGCCCGAGGTAGACGCCGCCGAAGCCGAGCAGCGCCCAGGCGAACAGCGCGACGTGGAACGGGCCGGCGCCGCCAAACCCCGGAGGGCTCACCATCACCACGTCGTCGTCGGGGATGAGGGTCCGGTCGAGGAACGTGTCCTGCGAGGCCGTGGCGCGCATGCCGAGCACGTCCCACGTCTCCTCGATGCGGTAGCGCGGGGCGTCCCGGTTGAGGAACCCGTGGACCACCCGGGGCCCGTCGGGACCCGTGTCGAGCGCGTGGACGCCCAGGTAGGTCCACACCGGGCTCAGGCTGCCGAAGATCTTGTGCGCCGTGATCTCCCAGCCGCCGTCGACCCGCTCGGCCGTCGCCGACGACATCAGCACCGGCAGGTCGTTGCCCGCCTCGGCATGACCTGCGGCCAGGACCTCGCCCGCCGCGGCCTTGGCCAGGATCCAGTCGCCGCCGGGGGCACCCATGCGCCGCAGGTCCGCAGCGAGGCCGACCCAGTACAGGTGCATGTTGACGGCCAACGCGGTCGCCGGTGCGTGGTAGGCCAGCCGGCGCTGCAGCCGGTTGACCTCGGCGAGCGTGAGCCCGCCGCCACCCATGTCCGTGGGCAGTGGCCCCGCGAGGTAGCCGCTCGCCCGCAGCTCCTCCCAGTCCTCGTCGAAGAAGCGGTTCTCCCGGTCGTACACCGGCGCCCGCTCGTCGAAGCGCTGCAACATCTCGTCGGTGAGGAGGTCTGTCGTGAGGTCGATCGTGGTCATCTCGTCTCTTTCCGCCGTGGACGGGGTCGACCGTACGAATTGCCGTGGGGCGTGCACATGACCCGTCCGCGCCTTTCCGCCCCGGCGAACTGCTCAGGTCTCGCTGATCAGACCTGACTACTGTGGCCACCGGTGGACAAGCCGCGCGTCTTCACCGCGGCCGTGCTCGCCGCCTCTGGCGGTGGGGCGTGGGATGCGGGCCCCGGCATGGTGGTCGACCGCGCCCGCGGCCGGGCCGTGCTTGTGTTCGAGGCGGTCAGCGACGCGGTCGCCGCCGCCCGCCGGGCCAGGTCCGCCGGCGCCGCCGCCGGGCTGGCGGTCGGCGAGGTGTCGACCGGAGGCGACTGGTGGGTGGGCCCGGCGCTCGACGCCGCGCAGGCTCTCGCTGCACGGGCCGGCAGCGGGCGCGTCCTCGCCACCACCACAGTCCCGGCCCTGGCCCAGCCCAACGGCGAGCGCTGGGTCGGCGCGGGCGTGATCGACGCCGGGGGCGGTGGCCGGGTCGAGGTCGTCGAGCTGGCCGACGACGGCGAGCCCGCAGCAGCCACAGACACAGCCGCGATGCCTCTGCCGCGCCTGCTGGCCATCGCCGCTCCGTTCCCCTTCGTCTCCCGGGACGACACCTGGGCCGTGCTCGAGCACGCGTGGGCGGCGGCCGCGACCGGCGGTCGGCAGGTCGTGCTCCTCGGAGGCGGGGCCGGCACCGGCAAGACACG
Organism: uncultured Acidimicrobiales bacterium; assembly: GCA_963735375.1. Classification (GTDB taxonomy): domain Bacteria; phylum Actinomycetota; class Acidimicrobiia; order Acidimicrobiales; family VFJN01; genus ZC4RG19. The sequence goes on along the minus strand of CAVTKS010000007.1, from coordinate 926,439 downwards.
CCTGGCGTCGGAGTTCGCCCGCCACGTCCACGCCCAGGGCGGCGTCGTCCTCTACGGCGGGTGCTCCGACCGGCTCGCCGCCCCGTACCAGCCGTTCGCCGAGGCGGTCGAGCACCTGGTGCGCTCGCTCGACGCCGAGGGGGTCCAGGATCTGACGGCTGTCCACGCGGCGGAGCTCACCCGCCTGGCGCCGGCCCTGGCGGGCGTCCTGGGTTCGCTGCCCGTCGCCGGCCCGGAGGATCCCGACACCGTGCGGTACCGGCTGTTCGGCGCGATCTCGCTGCTGCTGGGCGCGGTGTCGGCGCGTCAGCCGGTGCTGCTCGTGCTCGACGACCTGCAGTGGGCGGGGCGACCGACGGTGCAGATGCTCGACCACATCAGCCGCGACAGCTCGCTGGCCCGGGTCCTGATCGTGGGCGCCTACCGGTCGCAGCCCGCCGAGGTCGGCGACGCCCTGCGCGAGGCACTGCCCGACCTCCGGCGCCTGCCGGGCGTCGTGCGGGTCGGGCTGACCGAGTTCGACCGCGACGGCATCGGCCGCTTCGTCGTCGGCATGGCCGGGGTGACCGGTCACGACGCGAACCCGGCGCTCGACACGGTGGCCGACCACCTGGCGGCGCAGACCGGTGGGAACGCGTTCCTGATGGGCGAGCTGTGGCGCCACCTGGTCGACGCCGGCTACCTGCTCGAGGGCCCCAGGGGATGGCGGGTCGCCCGCTCGCTCGACGACGTCGCCAGCCCCGAGGGCGTGCGCGAGGTGGTCGAGATGCGGCTCGGCGGGCTGCCCGACGAGACCCGGCGCCTGCTCGAGGTCGCGGCGGTGGCGGGCACCGAGTTCTCGGCCGCGGTCGTGGCCGACGCACGCGGCATCGAGCAACGTCGCGTGCTGGGCGCCCTCGACCCGGCCATCCGTGCCGGGCTCGTCGAGGAGACCGGCGCCGGCGAGCACCGTTTCGCGCACGCGCTCGTGCGGCGGTCGGTGGTCGACAACCTCGGACCGACGGCGCGACGGGGCCACCACCTCGACATCGGTCGGGCACTCGAGCGGCTCAGCGGCGATCGCTCGGCCAGCGAGATCGCCCACCACCTCACCGCGGCTGTGCCGCTGGTCGACGCCGACGAGGCGGTCGCGAGCGCGCGGCGTGCCGCGGCCGAGGCCACTGCAGCCGTCGCGTTCGACGATGCCGCCCGCCACCTCGAGGCGGTGTTGCCGCTGACCAGCGGCCGCCTCCGGTGCGAGCTGCTGCTCGAGGTGGCGGATGCCCGCATGCGGGCAGGAGACGTGGCCGCAGCACTCGAGCGGTGCCTCGAGTGCGGCACGCTGGCGTCCGAGGTGGGCGAGACGTCGCTGGTCGTGGCGGCCGCGCTGGCCTATGACGACGCCAACTGGCGGGCCGCCCTCCACGGCGGCGTGGCCGAGCAGCTGCTGCGGCGGGCCCTGCCGCTGGCCTCGGATGTCGCGACCGAGGTGCGCGTCCAGGCGGCGCTCAGCCGCGCCCTGGCGTTCACCGGCCGGGGCGACGAGGCCCGCGAGCTCGGCGACCGGGCGTTGGCGGCCGCCCGCGACCTCGGCGACCACGCCGCCATCCGGGTCGCGATGTCGTCGGTCCTGTTCGCGCCGTGGACCGCCGAGACGATCGACCACCAGGTAGCGATCGCCCGCGAGCTCCTCGACCGGGCCGCGGCCGAGGACGACCTCGAGTGGCAGACCGGGGCGCTCAACAAGCTGCTGTACGGCCTGATCACCCTGGGCGAGCTGGACGAGGCGCGGGCGGTGGCCCGCCGCTTCCGTGACCTCACCGTCCGGTCGGGCCAACCTCTGTTCGGCGTGCTGTCGCTCCAGGCGCGGGCGCTGCTGGCCGTGGGTGAGGGACGGTTCGCGGAGGCGGAGGCGCTGGCGGACGAGGCCAACACCCTGTCGACCTTCCTGTCGGGCACCGATGCCGAGGGCGGCTACGGGGTGCAGATCTTCACGCTGCGCCGCGAGCAGGGTCGGCTCGACGAGGCGCGACCGCTGGTCGAGGCCGTCGCCCGCCTCGGGCAGGAGGGGGCGACGTGGCGGCCGGCGCTGACCGTGCTCTACGCCGAGCTGGGGCGTCTCGACGACGCCGCGCGCGAGCTGCGCCACCTCGTTGCCGACGACCTGTCTGCCGTGCCCCGCGACTCGTTGTACTGCGGATCGCTCAGCTACCTGGCCGACGCGGCGGTCGCCGTGGGCGACCGGACGGCGGCCGACGTGCTGTACAGGGAGCTGTCGCCCTATCGCCACCTGGTCGTCCAGGTCGGCAGCCACCTCGCAGCGTACGGCGCTGCCGACCGCTACCTCGGCGCGCTCGCCGCGCTGCTGGGGCGGGTGCGCGACGCCGAGACCCACTTCGAGGCGGCGCTGCGACTCGATCAGCGGGCGCACATGCCGGTGTGGATCGCGCACAGCGAGCTCGCGTACGGGCGCTTCCTCGCCGGGCGCGGCCGGGCCGGAGACCGGCAGCGGGCGCGCGCCCTGCTGTCGTCGGCGCGGGAGGCCGCCCGGACGATGGGCCTGGTCCAGGTGGCGGATGCGGCGGCCGAGGCGCTCGACCGGGCCGCGCTCCGCCTGGTCCCGGCCACCGCCCCGGGCTCGGGTCTCGGCCCGGCGTCCGGGGACGGCGACGGTGACCGCGATCCGAGCGCATCGCCGGCCGCCGCCGCGGGGCTGACCGAACGCGAGGTCGGCGTCCTGCGCCTGCTCGTCGACGGTCACAGCAACCGGGAGATCGGCGAGCTGCTGCACATCAGCCAGCACACGGCGGCCAACCATGTCCGATCGATCCTGTTGAAGACGAGCTGCGCCAACCGCACCGAGGCGGCGTCGTGGGCGCTGCGCCGCGGTGTGATCGCCGACTGAGCGCCGTCCCTGCCGCTGGGCGGATCAGGCGGGACGTTCGCCGGCGACGATCGCCTCGGGGTGCAGCTCGCCGACGGGGACGATCGCGTCGGCGGGTATGCCGTTGCGCCGTGCGGCCTCGCGGATCGCCTCCTCGTTGGGCGCCTCGTACAGGCAGTAGGTCTTGCGCTTGTCCGCACTCAGGAACGAGTACACCCAGCGCACCCCGACATCGTCGTTGACGGCCGTGATGCCCAGGACGTCATCGGCGCCGAGCTCGAGCTCCTCGGCAAAGTTCCGCTCGACCAGGAAAAGTGGCATGTGTTTCCCTCCGGTTGAAGGGTACGACGCCGTAGGCCCGTCAGTTCACCTGGCGCTCTCGGCCCTCCCAGTAGGGGCTGCGCAGCTTGAACTTCTGCAGCTTGCCGGTGGCCGTGCGGGGGAGGGCCTCGCGGATCTCGACCGACGTCGGGCACTTGTAGTGCGTGAGCCTGGCTCGGCAGTGCTCGATGAGCTCGCCATCCTCCACCGCGCTGCCGGCGGCGAGCACGACGAGCGCCTTGACCGTCTCGCCCCACTTGTCGTCGGGCACCCCGATGACCGCCACCTCGGCCACGGCCGGATGCGAGTGCAGCGTGTCCTCGACCTCGATCGACGACACGTTCTCGCCGCCGGAGATGATCACGTCCTTCTTGCGGTCGGAGATGGTGAGGTAGCCGTCGTCGACCGTGCCGCCATCACCCGTGTGGAACCAGTCGTCCTCCAGGGCGTCGGCGGTGGCCTCGGGCTGCGCCCAGTAGCCCTCGAGCACCACGTTCGAGCGGGCGAGCACCTCGCCCATGTCGCTGACCGCCAGCCGCGTCCCGAGCGTGGGCGCCCCGGCCCGCACCAGCTGCGTGGCCCGCTCGGCGGGGGTCAGCTCGTCCCACTCGGCGCGACGGCGGTTCATCGTGAGCAGCGGAGCGGTCTCGGTGAGCCCGTAGATCTGGATGAACTCCCAGCCCAGCTCGATCTCCATGCGCTCGATCGACGCGGGTCGGCGGCGGCGCGCCGGCCACCACCATGCGCACCCGGTCGCGCCCCGGGATCGGCCCGTCCCACGACTCGGCGGCGTCGAGGATGGCGGCCACCACGGCCGGCGCGCCGCACAGCAGCGTCACCCCGTGCCGGTCGACCCGGCGCAGGATCTCGGCACCGTCGACCTTGCGCAGCACCACCTGCTGCGCGCCCATGCCGGTGAGGGCGAACGGCATGCCCCAGCCGTTGCAGTGGAACATCGGCAGCGTGTGCAGGTACACGTCGCGGTCGGTCACCCCGGCGTGCCACCCGAACATGGCGGCGTTGAGCCACAGGTTGCGGTGCGTGAGCTGAACGCCCTTGGGGCGGGCCGTGGTGCCGCTCGTGTAGTTGATCGTGGCGGTGGCGTCCTCGTCGGGCTCGGCCCAGGGCTCGGGCTCCCCGAGCCGTCGCCGGTCGGCCACAGCACGGCGTCGGTGTCGGCACCCAGCACGAAGCGGTGCTTGGCATCGACGCCGGCCAGCGACTCCTCCAGCTCGGGGTCGATCAGCAGGACCGACGCCCCCGAGTGCTCGACGATGTAGCGCACCTCCTCGGGGTTGAGGCGGAAGTTGACCGGCACCAGGACGCGGCCCCACGCGCTCACCCCGAAGAACGACACCAGCAGGCGGGCGGCGTTGTGCGACACCACGGCCACCCGCTCGCCCCGACCCACGCCGAGGCCGTCGAGTGCCGCCGCCTGGGCGCGGGCCAGCTCCGCGACCCGGCGGTAGCTGAGCTCACCCCACGACGGCGCCGGCTGATCGGGCTCGTCGACGACGCCGACACGGTCGGGGTAGACGAGCTCGGCCCGCTCCAGATGGTCGGCGATCGTCAGCGGCACCCTCATGGTCGTCTCCCTCGGCAGACATGGGTGTGTGCACCCGCGGGCGCGCTCTGACATTTCCACATCGGCCGCCCGCGGTCACGCCGCAGCGCCGATCGGGTGCCACCGCGTCAACTCCACAGCGTCACGTAGACCGGCGGGCGGAACCGCGCCACCGGCACGCTGCCGTCGCCCCGGTGGATCGCGTGCATGGCCTCGGGCGTCTCGAGGAACCGCCGCAGCCGGGTGGCGGCCGGCGAGCGGTGGTCGGCGCCGAGCGTGGTGACGTGCCACAGCAGGTCGACGGGCGTGCCGTCCACGGGGAGCACGACGAGCCGGCCCTGCACCAGGTCGTGCGCCACCAGATGGGCGACGCCCGGCGCGACGCCCTCGCCGTCGGCCGCGGCGCTCCACGCCGCCCCGAGCGACGGGTAGACGCGTACGCGCGAGTCGGGCACGCGCAGGCGGGCCAGGAGCATGCCGACCTCGCTCGCGGGGTCGGCGCCACCCGCGTCGACGAGCCAGTCCTGGCGTGCGAGCGCCGGCAGGCCGACATGGGCGGACCGGGCCAGGCGGTGTCGCCGGCCGGCGACCACCACGAGCCGGTAGCGCATCATCGGGGTGCCTTCGAGCGCGGCGAGCCGGGGGCCGAGGCCGACATCCGCCAGCCGTTCGCTGAGCAGCGCCGGCATCTCGGTGGCCGTCGCCACGCCCAGGGTGGCCTCGACCTGCCGGTGACGCGCCGTGAACGCGGTCAGCAGCGGGCGGGCGACGTACTCGGCGACCGTGCTGGTCGCGACCACCCGCAGGAGGTCCGGGGCCCCCTGGGCGCGGCGGATCGCGTGCTCGGCCTCGACCGACAGGGCGACCATCTGTGACGCGATCGGCAGCAGCCGCTGGCCACCGGACGTCAGCTCCATCCCGTGGGCGGTTCGGGTCACCAGGCGATCGTCGACGTGGTGCCGCAGCGCCGCAAGCGCGCCCGACACCGCGGGCTCGCTCACGCCCAGCGCATGGGCGGCGGCCTTCACCGAGCCCAGGCGGGCGACGAGGACGAACGCCTCGAGCTGCGAGAGCGTCACGGTCCCGGACCGTAGCCCCGATTAAGCGAGTGCTTAGGTGGCGGTGGACGCACCCCGCCGCCGGGCGCAGACTGCGACGGTGGCCTCGCCCGCCGCGGGTCACCTGCGAGCAATGGGGGTTCTCCGTGCAGACACCTGCGCCGTTCGAGTACGAGCGGGCCGGGAGCGTCGACGACGCGCTGGCGCTGCTCGAGCGCCACGGACCGGAGGCCCGGCTCGTCGCCGGTGGGCACAGCCTGCTGCCGATGATGAAGCTGCGGCTGGCCCGGCCCGAGGTGCTCATCGACATCAACGACCTCGCCGACCTGTCCTACATCCGGCTCGACGGCACTGCCATCGCCATCGGGGCCATGACCCGGCACGCCGAGCTGCTCGACTCGCCGCTGCTGGCCGAGCACTACGCGATCTTCCGTGACGCCGAGCGGGTCATCGCCGATCCGATCGTGCGCAACCGGGGCACGATCGGCGGGTCGTTCTGCCAGGCCGACCCGTCCGAGGACCTGGCCGCCGTCGGTGCCGCGCTGCGGGCCGACCTCGTGGTCCGGTCGGCCACGGGCACCCGTACGGTGCCGGCACGCGAGTTCCACACCGGTCCGTACGAGACCGCGGTGGGCGAGGCCGAGATCCTCGTCGAGATCCGGGTGCCGGTCCGGCCGGGCGCGGGCAGCGCCTACGAGAAGGTCGAGCGCCGCGCCGGCGACTGGGCCATCGCCGCTGCCGGCGCGTTCGTGTCGCTCGACGGCGACACGGTCGGCGACGTCGGCATCGGGCTCACCGCCGTGGGCGCGCCGCACTTCTGCGCACCCGAGGCCGAGGAGGCGCTCCGGGGCCAGCCGGCCGTCGAGGAGAACCTGGCGGCGGCCGCCCAGCGCGCGGCCGAGAGCTGCAATCCGTCGGCCGACCAGCGCGGCCCGGCCGACTACAAGCGCCACCTGGCGCAGGAGCTGACGTTGCGGGCGCTGCGGCGGTCCGTGGCCCGGGCCCGGGGAGAGGGAGCCTGATCATGCAGGTGACGATGACGGTCAACGGCGACGAGGTGACCCGCGACGTCGAGCCGCGGCTGCTGCTCGTGCACTTCGTGCGCGACCACCTCGGCCTCACCGGCACCCACTGGGGGTGCGACACGTCCAACTGCGGCGCCTGCGTGCTGTGGATGGACGGCGAGCCCGTGAAGAGCTGCACCGTGCTGGCCGCCATGGCCGACGGACGCACCATCCGCACGGTGGAGGACCTCGACAGCGGTGGCGAGCTCGACCCCGTGCAGCAGGGCTTCATGCAGTGCCACGGCCTGCAGTGCGGTTTCTGCACACCCGGCATGCTCATGACCACCCGCCGTCTGCTCGACGACGTACCCGACCCGAGCGAGGCCCAGATCCGCGAGGCCATCTCGGGCCAGATCTGCCGCTGCACGGGCTACGAGAACATCGTGCAGGCCGTCCGCTGGGCGGCCGGGCACCCTGCCGATGCCGCCGCCGACGCCGGCGCGGCCGAGGAGGTGACGGCATGACCGCCGTCGAGAGCACGCCCACCGCTGGCGAGACGCCGGTCAGCGACGCGGGCAACCCCATCGGGTTCGGTCGCATGCTCCGCAAGGAGGACGCCCGCTTCCTGCGCGGCCAGGGCAACTACCTGGACGACCTGCAGCTACCGGGCATGCTGTTCGGCGCCATCCTGCGCAGCCCGTACGCGCACGCCCGCATCACCTCCGTCGACACGGCGGCCGCCGAGGCCCACCCGAAGGTCAAGGCCGTCATCACCGGGGCCACGCTCGAGACCCTGGGCCTGGCGTGGATGCCCACATTGTCCAACGACGTCCAGGCCGTGCTGGCCACCGACAAGGTGCGGTTCCAGGGCCAGGAGGTGGCGTTCGTCGTGGCCGAGGACCGCTACGCGGCCCGCGACGCGCTCGAGCTGATCGAGGTCGACTACGAGCCGCTCGACCCGGTCATCGATGCCCGCCGGGCCCTCGACGACGGGGCGCCCGTCATCCGCGACGACATCGAGGGCAAGGCCGACAACCACATCTTCGACTGGGAGTCGGGCGACAAGGCGCACTGCGACGAGGTGTTCGCCGATGCGGAGGTCGTCGTCAGCCAGGACATGCTCTACCCGCGCTCGCATCCGGCGCCGCTCGAGACGTGTGGGTCGGTGGCCCACATGGACAAGGTCACCGGCAAGCTGACGGCCTGGATCACCAGCCAGGCGCCGCACGCGCACCGCACCGTGTACGCGCTCGTGGCGGGACTGCCCGAGCACAAGATCCAGGTGATCTCGCCCGATATCGGCGGCGGGTTCGGCAACAAGGTGCCCATCTATCCGGGCTACGTCCTCGCCGTCGTCGGGTCGATCGTCACGGGCAAGCCGGTCAAGTGGGTCGAGGACCGGTCCGAGAACCTGATGTCCACGGGGTTCGCCCGCGACTACCACATGCATGGCGAGATCGCTGCCACCCGCGACGGCAAGATCCTGGGCCTGCGGGTCGACGTCATCGCCGACCACGGGGCCTTCAACGCCAGCGCCAACCCGACCAAGTACCCGGCAGGGTTCTTCAACATCTTCACCGGGAGCTACGCCCTCGCGGCGGCGCACTGCAAGGTGACCGGCGTCTACAGCAACAAGGCGCCCGGGGGCGTGGCCTACGCGTGCTCGTTCCGCATCACCGAGGCTGTCTACCTGGTCGAGCGCATCGTCGACGTCCTGGCCGACGAGCTGGGCATCGACCCCGCTCAACTGCGCATGCAGAACCTGCTCACGCCCGAGCAGTTCCCGTACACGACCCAGACCGGGTGGGAGTACGACTCGGGAGACTACCCCCGGGCGCTGCAGCTCGCCCTCGAGATGGCGGGCTACGACGACCTGCGCCGCGAGCAGGCCGAGAAGCGGGACCGGGGCGAGCTCATGGGCATCGGCCTCAGCTTCTTCACCGAGGGGGTGGGCGCCGGGCCGCGCAAGCACATGGACATCCTGGGTCTCGGCATGGCCGATGGCTGCGAGCTGCGCGTGCACCCGACGGGCAAGGCGGTGGTGCGCCTCAGCGTGCAGACGCAGGGGCAGGGGCACGAGACGACGTTCGCCCAGATCGTGTCGAGCCAGCTCGGCATCCCTCCGGAGGACGTCGAGGTCGTGCACGGCGACACCGACCAGACCCCGTTCGGCCTGGGCACCTACGGCTCGCGGTCCACGCCCGTGTCGGGCGCGGCGGCCGCGGTCGTCGCCCGGCGGGTCCGCGACAAGGCCCGCATCGTCGCGGCCGCGGCGCTGGAGTGCAGCCCCGACGACCTCGAGTGGGAGCACGGCCGCTGGTTCGTCAAGGGCGACCCCACCCAGGGCAAGACGATCCAGGAGATCGCCATGCTGGCCCACAGCAGCCTCGAGCTGCCCGAGGGGGTCGAGGGCCACCTCGACGCCAGCGCCGTGTACAACCCGCCCAACCTGACCTACCCGTTCGGCGCGTACCTGTGCGTGGTCGACGTCGACCCGGGCACGGGGCAGGTGAAGGTGCGGCGGTTCGTAGCGGTCGACGACTGCGGGCCCCGCATCAACCCGATGATCGTCGAGGGCCAGATCCACGGTGGCCTGGCCGACGGGGTGGGGATGGCGCTCATGCAGGCGATCGCCTTCGACGAGGACGGCAACTGCCTGGGCGGCTCGTTCATGGACTACCTGCTGCCCACGTCGATGGAGTGCCCGACGTGGGAGCTGGGCGAGACAGTGACCCCCTCGCCCCACCACCCGCTCGGCGTCAAGGGCGTGGGCGAATCGGCGACGGTGGGCTCGCCGGTGGCCGTGGTCAACGCGGTGGTCGACGCGCTCGAACCGTTCGGCGTCCGCCACGCGGACATGCCGCTGACGCCCGCCCAGGTGTGGCTGGCGATGCAGGGCCGGCCGGCACGGACGGACCTGGCGATCTCGTGACCGTGCCGGCGGTGCGATGAACCCCGAGATCGAGGCCCGAGCCGCCGAGCTGCGCCAGCAGCGGGTGCCGTTCGTGCACGCCCGGGTGGTGCGGGCCGAGAGGCCCACCTCCGCCAAGCCGGGCGACCAGGCGGTCGTGCTGGCCGACGGCTCGATCGAGGGGTTCGTCGGCGGGGTCTGCGCCGAGTCGACCGTGCGGGCCCAGAGCCTGTCGCTGCTCGACTCGGGCGAGCCCCTGCTGCTGCGCATCTCCCCGGAACGTGATGAGCATGCGGCGAGCGACGCGCCCGGCACGACGTCCGTCGTGAACCCCTGCCTGTCGGGCGGGACGCTCGAGATCTTCCTCGAACCGGTCGTGCCGGCGCCTGTGATCGCCGTCCACGGTGAGTCGCCGATCGCCGCGGCGTTGGTCGCCCTGGCCGAGGGTGTCGGCTTCCGGGTGGCCGAGGGCAACGGCGGTGCCTCCTCGGCCGACGCCGCCGCCGGTGGGCTCGCCGCTGTCGTCGTCGCGTCGCACGGGCGCGACGAGGAGCAGGTGCTCGAAGCGGCCGTGCGCGCCGGGGTCCCCTACGTGGGGCTGGTGGCCAGCCGCAAGCGGGGCGAGGCCGTGGTCGCGGGTCTCGACCTGGACGAGGCGCAGCGGGCGTCGGTGCAGGTGCCCGCCGGCCTCGACATCGGTGCCCGTACGCCCCGCGAGGTGGCGCTGTCGATCCTGGCCGAGATCGTGTCGCGGCGGCCCCGTCCGTCCGGCATGACGACCGCTCCGCCGGCCGCGGGCGACGCCGCCCCGGGCGCTCTCGCCGAACCTGGTGACCGCCCCCCGGTGGCCACCGACCTCGTGTGCGGCATGGCGGTGGTGGCCGACGACGCAGCGCTCCACCTGGACCATGACGGCCGGCGCTACTGGTTCTGCGGCACGGGGTGCCTGCGGGCCTTCGCGGCCGACCCCAGCGCCTACCTGCCGGCGCCGTGACAGATCCCGGCGACGTCGCCGACGTCGACACCATGCGTCGCCTGCTCGACGGAGCCGACTACCTCTCCGACCTGGGTCTGGCCACGGCGCTGTTCTGCGCGGTGCGCCTCCCCCAGCCGCTGCTGCTCGAGGGCGAGGCGGGCGTCGGCAAGACCGAGGCGGCCAAGGCGCTGTCGAGCGTGCTCGACACCCCGCTCGTGCGGCTGCAGTGCTACGAGGGCATCGACGCGGCCGAGGCGCTCTACGAGTGGAACTATCCCCGGCAGCTCCTCGGCATCAGGCTGGCCGAGGCCAGCGGCCGCGAGGTGACCGAGCACGACCTGTTCGGCGCCGACTACCTGGTCGAGCGTCCACTGCTCCGGGCGATCCGCCACCCGGGGCCCCGGCCCGTGGTGCTGCTCGTCGACGAGATCGACCGGGCCGACGACGAGTTCGAGGCCTTCCTGCTGGAGATGCTGGCCGAGTCGTCGGTGACGATCCCCGAGCTGGGGACCGTGCGCGCGGCCCTGCCACCCGTCGTCGTCCTCACGTCGAACCGCACCCGCGACCTGCACGACGCCCTCAAGCGGCGCTGCCTCTACCACTGGATCGACTATCCCGACATCGACCGGGCCGTTGCCGTCATCCGGCGCCGGGTGCCCGAGGCGACCACGACGGTCGCCGAGCAGGTGGCGGCCGCCGTCGAGCGGCTGCGATCGCTCGACGTCCAGAAGCCGCCGGGCCTGGCCGAGGCGATCAACTGGGTGGCGACCCTGGACCTGTTGGGCCTCGACCGGCTCGACGCCGCGGCGACCGACACCACCCTGGGCAGCGTGCTCAAGTACCGAGAGGACCTCGACCTCGCCCGTGAGCGAGGGGCCTCCTGGGTGGCTGGCGGAGCGTGATCCCGACGGTGTCCCCGCCGTGACCCGGCCGGGCCCCGACGACCGGTTGGCCACGGTCGACCTCGCCGAGGTGGTCGCCGCGTTCGGGCATCTGCTGCACGCGGCGGGCGTGCCGGTCACGCCGGAGCGCAGTGGCCGCTTCGCGTCCGCGGTGGCGCTCGCCCATCCGGACGGCGTCGATGAGATCTACTGGGCGGGCCGGGTGACGCTGCTGAGCGGAGCCGATCAGATCGCGACCTACGACGCGGTGTTCGACCAGGTGTTCCGGGGACGGGCCGACATCGCCGACTGGCGGGGGCAGGCTCCGTCCGGGCTCGCGACCCCGCGGCGGTCCGCCGCTCCTCGTCCCGCCGGCCCTGCGGGCACCGCGGCGCCCTCCGGAGACGCGGGACGCGCCCCGCCCCGGGCGACCTCGCCGGCGGCCCCGTCCGGCGACACGTCAGCGAGTGGAGAGGACGGCAGCGACCTACTCGCCGCCGCCAGCGCCGAGGAACGGCTCGGCCACACCGACCTCGCGGACCTCACGCCAGACGAGCTCGTCGCGCTGCGCAACGTCATGGCCACGCTGCCGTGGGCCACGCCCCGGCGGGCCAGCCGGCGCACCGCCCGCCACCCGCGGGGACGCCACCTCGACCTCCGGGCGACGCTCCGCCGGGCCCGTACGACCGGCGGCGACCCCGTGCGGCGGGCGTTCCGGCAGCGCACGGAGCGCCCGCGTCACCTGGTGCTGATCGCCGACGTCTCCGGATCGATGGAGCCGTACTCCCGGGCGTACCTGCACCTGCTGCACGGCGCGGTGCGAGCCGCTCGGGCCGACGCCTTCGTGTTCGCCACGCGCCTCACCCGGCTGACCCGGGCGCTGGCGACGTCCGACCCCGACGTGGCGTTGCGGCGGGCCACCGCGGCGGCGCCCGACTGGTCAGGTGGCACCCGCATCGGTGAGGCGCTCAAGGCGTTCACCGACGACCACGGTCGCCGGGGCATGGCCCGCGGCGCCGTCGTGGTCATCGTCTCGGACGGCTGGGAGACCGGCGACCCGGCCGTCCTCGGCGAGCAGATGGCTCGGTTGGCCCGCTTGGCCCATCGCATCGTGTGGGTCAACCCCCGCAGTGCGGGTGTGGGCTACCAGCCCCTGGTCGCCGGCATGGCGGCCGCGCTGCCGCACGTCGACGCGTTCGTCAGCGGCCACTCGGTCGCCGCGCTCGACGAGGTGGTGGCGGCGATCCGCGAACCGCGCCGTTGACGTGTGTCAGTCCGCCACGACGGCCAGCCGAGGCGGACGGGCATGAGCATGGTCATGAACGTCGTCGTCGGTGGAGCGGACGAGCATCCGTCAACGTGAACCGGCGGGAGGAGGCGACATCCGGGCTTGCTCTTGTCGATGGCCCGCGTCGCCCACGAACCCCGCGCCCAGGGGGACTCGGTTCGGCATGGCACTCGCACCCTCGACGGCCGCCCGAATCGCATCGGCTGAGTCTCCCTTCCCTCGACCCACCGGCGACCTGCGGCTCCGAGCTGACGTGGCAACGTGGGTCCTCCGCCGCCGTGATCCGCCTCCCGATACGTGCCAGGCCTCCTCCGACATTCTTGGTGTTTTCCCTTGTGGGAAAGGGTGTCGCGGGCTAGTCTACGAACGCATGTTCGCAGTGCTGGAGGCGGGGGTGAACGAGGCGTTGGGGCTCGATCCCGACACGCTCGGCGATGCCGAGCTCACCGTCGCGCTCGACGCCATCCGCGGCGCGGAGGCCCGCCTGGCCGCCACCCGGGCCCGGCTGGTGGCCGCGGCGGACGCCCGCCGTACCTTCGCCCCGTCCGGGCACCTCAACGCGGCGTCGTGGCTGGCGGACCGCAACCACAGCCCGGTGGGCGACGCGCAGGCCGATGTCCGTCTGGCCCGCCGGCTGCCCGGCATGCCTGTCACCCGGGCCGCGTTCGAGGCCGGCACCATCACGGCCCGCCACGCCCATGTCCTTGCCGGTCTCGCGGCGCCGGCGACCGCGGCGGCGTTCGCGGCGGCGGAGGAGTTCCTGGTGGGCCAGGCCCGCACCATGCGCTGGGCCGACTTCACCCGGGCCATGGCCTACTGGCGCCGCGAAGCCCGCCCCGAGGACCCCGACAAAAAGGCCCGCTCCGACTGGGACCACCGCGGGTTCGGGCTGCACGACGGCCTGCGCGGCACCGGCCTCGTCGAGGGCGAACTCACCCCGGTGGCCAAGGCCACCCTCGCCGGCGCCCTGGGCCCCATCGAAGACGAACTGTTCGCGGCGGACTGGGCCGCCGCCAAAGCCGTCCACGGCGACGCGATCACCACCGCCCATCTGGCCCGCACCCCCCGCCAACGCCGCCACGACGCCCTGGTCGAGCTCGCCATCCGTGGCGCCACCGCCCAACCTGGCGGGAAACGTCCCGCCCCGCTCGTCTCGATCGTGCTCGGCTACGCGGCGTTCAAGAACATCTGCGAACTCGCCGACGGCACCCTGTTGGCCCCCAGCGAGGCCGCCGCGGTGCTCGCGGACGACGCGTTGCTCGAGCGGATCATCTTCGACGGGCCCTCCCGCGTCATCGATGTGGGCGAAGCCCGCAGCTTCACCGGGGCCACCCGCCGCGCCATCGAGCTCCGCGACCGCCACTGTCAAGGTGCTGGCTGCCACGTCCCCGGCCACCGCTGCCAAGGCGATCACCGCTGGCGCTACAGCGACGACGGCCCCACCATCCAAGCCAACGGCGAGCTCAAATGCGGGCCACACAACCGCCAACGCGAGAAACCCCTCCCCAAACCCATCCCGCCCCGGCAACCGCCAACCGAGTTGAGCCTCGAAGAACGCGCCGCCCACCTCGAAGCCCTCCGCGCCAAGACCCGCGACCAGATCCGCCACAACCCCCGCTACGGCTACGTCCCCATCGACGACCCCTGACGTGGGTTGCGCACCCGTCAGTCGAGTCGCACGGGCATGAGCATGCTCGTGAAGGTTCCGTCGTCGGCGGACCGGAAATGACGGGCTGCAGGGCGTCCGAGATCTCGACCACGAGGTCGGGACCGATCGCAGCGGCGGCTGCGTCTGCGGCGAACCTGGGGTCGGGCGCTACGTGGAGCTCCGGGCCGTCGTAGCAGGTGGGGACCGGCGCACGAGAGTCAGTTCGCCCGGCTCGGCATGGACGGTGACGAGATCACCACCGCGTCGTCGACCTGGTGCTCGTCGTAGGACCGGTAGCCGCTGGCGGGTCGACCCCAGGCGGCGCCAGCAGCCCGCGGTCGCTGTGGAAGCGCACGTCGGTGACGGACAGCCCCGACCGCCGCGCGAACTCTCCGATGCTCAACCGTTCACTCACGCCTTAACGTTCGGGTCTGAACCAACACGAGAGTCAAGCCGACTCGCCGCCCCCGTGACCGGCTGCGACATCGGGGCGGCGGGGACTGCAAGGAACAGCAGCGAGCCTCTAGGTGAAGCGGTAGCGCACCCATTCGGCAACGGATCGGTAGCCGATGCTGCGGTACACACCGTTGGAGGTCGCGTTCCCGAGGTCGGTGTAGAGGATGCAGCGATGGCCCTCGTCGAGGACGCACGCCGACAGCGCCGCGACACACGCTGCGGCGTAGCCCCTCTTCCGGTGCTCCGGCGGTGTGAAGACGGCCTGGACGCGGGCGACGCCGGCGACGGCGTCGGTGCGGGCGGCCATCGACACGACGTCGCCGCCCGCGTCCAAGACCCAGAAGTGGCCTGCGGGCAGGCGCCGGTCGACGGCGAGCTCGGCGTCGTCGCCCCCGCGCTCGCCGAGCTCGTCGTGGCAGGCGCGCAACCAGCGGACCAGGGTGTCGCGGTCGGCGGCCTCGGTGAGGCGGGCCCGGCCGCGGACGCCGGATGGCGGCACGACCTCGCCCACCTCGTAGATCCGTTGCCCGTCGACGGGCACCGCGCCAGACCGGTGGTGTTCGGTCCACTGGCCGGCGAACCGGGCGGCGGTTGCCGCGTCGCCGCTCACGCCGGGCAGGTCGGCCCCGGCGGCGATGACAGCGGCGACGACCGCGCCGATCGCGGGCGCAGGCATAGGCGTAAGCGTGGCGGGGAAGTCGGTGGGGGACTGCAGCAGCACGCCGATGACCTGGTCGTCCTCCGCTGCGATCCAGTAGCGACCGGGTATGGGATGGGCGGCCCGGGTGTGCAGCAGCGTGAGGATCACGTTGTGGTCGACGGGACGCGACGCCAGGAACTCGCCCGCGGTCGCGAGGACGGCGCCCGGATCGTCGCTGCAGGTCACCGATAGGGCCATCCACGGAGCATTGTCGGTGCGGTCGCTCGGGAGCGGGCCGATTTTCCTGGCCCACGACCGATGAGTTTCGCCGGCGATCGGGGTCGGACGGGCATGCACATCGGGTCTGGCCAAGGCACCCACGAACCTGTACCGTCTATCGAACACACGTTCTCCCTGGGGGTGAGGATGAACACGCCTGAATCAGCGATCCGTACCGACCGGCTGGTGCGGCAGTTCGACGGGCTCACAGCCGTCGACGAGGTCGACCTGGAGATCCCGCGGGGCGAGATCTACGGGTTCCTCGGCCCCAACGGTGCGGGCAAGTCCACGACGGTGCGGATGCTGTGCACCCTGCTGGCCCCCACCGGCGGCCGTGCGGAGGTCGCCGGCTACGACGTCGCCACCCATCCCGGTGACGTCCGGCTCCGCATCGGCGCCGCGCTGCAGGAGGCGGCGCTCGACCCCAAGCAGACGGGCGCCGAGCTGCTGCGCCTCCAGGGACTGCTCTACGGCCTGCCGAAGAGCGAGATGCCACGCCGGGTGGCCCAGCTGGGCGAGCTCATCGACCTCGGCGATGCGCTCGACCGGCCCATCGACACCTACTCCGGCGGCATGCGGCGCAGGCTCGACCTCGCGGCGGCGCTGGTGCACAACCCCGAGATCCTGTTCCTCGACGAGCCGACCACCGGCCTCGATCCGGTGAGTCGGGCCAGCGTCTGGGCCGAGGTCCGCCGGCTCAACCACGAGTTGGGCATGACCATCTTCCTCACCACGCAGTACCTCGAGGAGGCCGACGAGCTGGCGCACCGCGTCGGCATCATCGACCGGGGCCGCATCGTGGCCGAGGGCACGCCCGCCGAGCTCAAGCGGTCGGTCGGTGCCGACGTGATCGTCGCCCGCGTCGATGGCGACGCGGCCAACGTGCGTCCGGTGGTCGAACAGCTGGGCGGCGTGCAGAGCGTCGAGGTGCACGGCAACGAGCTCGTCATCGCCACCGACAGCGGCTCGGCCACCATCAGCCCTGTCGCGGTGGCGCTGGCCGGGTGCGAGGTCACCGTGCGCGACCTGACGCTGCGCACTCCCACGCTCGACGACGTCTTCCTCGACCTGACCGGCACCCACATCGAACGCGGCGACACCCCGGAGGACGAACCGTCATGACTGCAGTTGCCGACGTCGCCACCCTGCCCCCGTCGGGCGACGAGCTCCGCGCCCGCCCGGCGGGGTTCGTCCACGACCTGACCTCGATCGCCGGTCGGGCATTGCGCGCCGTGCCGCGCGACCTCGAGGGCGTCATCCCCTCGGTGTTCATCGCGCTGTTCTTCTTCCTGGTGAACATCGCGACGCTCGAGAACCTCACCGAAGGCATCCCCGGGTTCGACTACACGGCGTTCCAGATGCCGACGGCGATCCTGCTCGGGGTCACCGGTGTGTCGCGTGCCCCGGCGCTGGTGCTCGACGTGCAGAACGGCTACTTCGACCGCCTGCTGCTCACGCCGGTGCGTCGCACGGCCATCCTGGTCGGCCACATGGCGGCGGACGTGGCGGTGGCCGCGGCGCTGACCGTGCCGATCCTCGTGCTCGGGTTCATCCTCGGTGTGCGGTTCGAGGGCGGGCTGTTGGGCGTGCTGGCGTTCATGGTGCTCGCCTCGCTGTGGAGCCTGGCGTTCGCCGGCTTCGGCTATGCGATCGCCCTCAAGACCGGCAACCCGGCCGCGGTCAACTCGAGCTTCCTGCTCTTCTTCCCCTTCCTGTTCCTGACGTCGTCCTACGTCCCCCGCAGCGAGCTGTCGGGCTGGCTCGACACGGTCGCGGGCCTCAACCCGGTCACCTACATCCTCGAGGGCCTGCGGTCGCTGGTGATGGGCGGCGGCTGGCAGTGGGACGAGCTGGGCAAGGCGCTCCTGGCGATCTGCGTGGTCGCCGTCGTCAGCATGTCGATGTGCTTCGCGGCGCTCCGCGGTCGCATCAAGAGCGGCTGACCCTGACCGGCACCGGCCGCGCGCCCGACGGCGCGCGGCCGGTGCGAGGCCACCCCGTGCTACGCCGCGTCGTCGACGACGGCGGCCGCTTCCGCCAGCAGGGCGACGTACTCGTCGAGGCCCCAGGTGAGCGACAGCGCGGTCGGCGGTGACACCGAGGCGATGAAGTCGGTGCCGGTCACCTCGGCCACAGCGCCGCTGCGCACCTGCGGCATCAGCTGGGCGTAGTCCGACGACAGGAAATTCTGCGACGCCTCCGGGGTGTCCGCGTAGCTCACGAGGATGTCGCTGGTGAGCTGGTCGAGCCGCTCGTGGCTCAGGGTGAAGTAGAAGGTCGACTCGTCGGTGCTGAGGGCGGCCACGCTGTCCGCACTGACGAGCCCCAGGTCGAGCGTGAACTCAACCCGGGCGTCGGCCGGCTGGTACACGTAGAAGTCCTCCGGCGTGTCCCACACCATGGCCACCGACTTGCCGGCCAGCTCGGGGTGGGCGTCCGCCTGGGCGGCCAGCTCCTCGTCGATGCCCTCGAGCAGGTCCACGGCCTGGTCGGCCCGACCGAGGGCGGTTCCGACGATCTCGATCAGCTCGCGCCACGGGGTCGACCACGCCTCGCCCGGGTACGCCACCGTCGGGGCGATGGCGGACAACAACTCGTACTCCTCGGCGGTGATCCCGGAATAGGCGGCCAGGATCAGGTCCGGCTCGGCGGCGGCGATCGCCTCGAAGGGCGGCTCCTCCACGTTGGGCAGCACCTCGGGGACATCGGCGCCCATCTCGTCGAGCGCGTCGTCGATCCACGGCAGCACGCCGTCCTCGTCGCCGGCGTAGTCATCGAAGGGGATCGCCGCAGGAACGACACCCAGCGCGATGGCGGCGTCCGCGCTGCCCCAGCCCCAAGTGACGACGCGCTCCGGCTCGTCGGGGATCTCGGTCTCGCCGAAGGCGTGCTCGACGGTCACGGGGAACGCGGTCTCGGCGGCCGGGGCGCCGTCGCTCGGCCTGGCGTCTGCGTCGTCGCCGGACGAGCCGGAGCAGGCGGCAACGACGACGGCAGCGGCGGCGACGACGGCGAAGAAGCGGACAGGTCTGATCGAACGCACGGAGCGGCTCCACGGGAGATGGGTGTTGGTGGAGCCGAAACCTAGAGACAGTTAGGGATACCTATCAAGTATTAGATGGGATGCATGCCAGTCCGGGGTGGCGTGCGCGGCGGGCGATCTGCCCGTGGCCCGGGCGGCCAGCGTGCGAGCCAGGCAGCGGCCGCGAACGCGGTCGTCACGTGCCAGATGGCGTGACCCTGGGCCAGGCTGTCCGGGCGGCACAACGGCGCTCCCGTCCGGGTCAGCACGTTGACGACGATGGCCGCGCCGAGCGCGATCAGCGCGGTGGCTGGCGGCCGGGGGAACGAGCGGCGGTGCCAGGCGACGACGGCCGCCGCACCCAGGAGGGCCGCGATCGACCCATCGTGCACCGCCGCGGCACCCGGAGGCATCGGTCCGTGGTAGAGCACGCTGCCGACTCCCACCGCGGCGAGCGCGACCGCCATGGCCGCCGGCCCGCCACGGCGGAGGACGTAGGCGCCGGCGGCGAGATAGGCCAGGCTCGACAGCGTGTTGGCCGGCTGGCCGAGCAGCCCGTCGCGCAGGAGCTCGCAGTCCGAGGCGCCGAGGGCGAGCACAGCCACCTCACCAGGCTGGCACCGGCCCGCTGCGCACGCCATGGTCCGGCGGATACGAGCGGGGCGAGCGCCCGGCGATCAGGATGGGGGTGAGGTGCAGGACGACGAGCGCATCGGCGAGGGCTCGGACGGCCACGGCGCCGGCGTCGCCCGTGGTCCCACCGGCCGCGTCGGGCCTCGCCAGGCGGCGATCGGCCTCGTGGTGGCCGCCTATGCGTGGTGGGCGGTCGGGCTCGCCGCGTTCTCCCTCGTGGCAACACTCGCGGTGCTGCTGGCAGGCCTCGCCGCCGTGGCCGTCGGCGCACACGGGCGCGTCGGGGCGCCGCCCCTCGCGAGCAGGAGGTGGCGGCACTGGTGGGCCGCCCTCGTCGCCGCTGCCGCCGCCGCGCAGGTGACCGCGTACGTGCAGCACCCGCGGTCCGATCATCCGACGATCAGTTCGCTCACCAACGCGCTGCTGGACTCGCACACCTCACGCGCCGTGGCGTTCGTCGCCTGGCTGGCTGCCGCCATGGGGCTGGCCCGCCGATGACCCGCGTCCTCACCCTCCTCGGCTATGCCGTGCTCGTCGTCGCGGCCATCGCCCTGGAGCTGACCGCCCGACGTCGCGGCGGTGGGACGTTCGGCGACGCGCTGTCGGTCGCGCTGCGGTGGTGGCCCTTGCGTGTGCTGCTGCTGGCGGGCTGGCTGTGGCTGGGGTGGCACCTGTTCGTGCGCGTCGACTGGCGCTGACCGCCGGACGCGCTTACTCCTGCCCGCTCACGAACCGGCTGATCGAGGACGCGAGTGCAGCGGGCTGGTCGACGGGGCTGAAGGCGAGGCTGTCGCCGATCGGCCGCACGGTCACATCGCGCAGGAGCGCGGCCAGGCGGTCGGCGTCGTCCGGCGGGAAGATCGGGTCGTCGAGCGACCAGGCCAGCAGGACGGGCATTGTCATCGCGGGCAGATCCCGGGCCGCAGCCTGGGTGTCGGCTGCGTCGAGTGACCGCAGCAGCCGTACGGCGTCCCGGCGCACGCCGGCGGAACGGCGGAGGGGCGTGAACAGGCGGACCAGTCGGTCGCGGTCGAACCCCCGCCGGGTGAGCCGGCCGAAGGCGATCGGCAGCCGGGCCAGCCGCGGCGACCGCATCATCTGGGCCAGCAACCACATGTTGCCCGGCAGGTAGCTGCCCCAGACGAGGAAGCGGAAGAACCGGGGCGGGCAGTTGTCGAACGCGTCGCACGAGGTGAGCACCATCCGGCCGACGCGAGCCGGGTGGCGGGTGGCCACGAGCTGGCAGACCGCTCCGCCGGTGTCGTTGCCGACGAGCGTGACGTCATCGAGGTCGAGCGCGTCCAGCAGGTCGGCCACGACCCGGGCCTGGCCTGGGAGGCCGAGCGGCGTGCCCGGGGTGACCGGCTCGGCGTGGCAGCCGAGGGGTAGGTCCGGCGCGATGACCCGGTGGCGGTCGGCGAGCAGCGGGATCACGTCGTCCCACAGGTGGCCGTTGACGAGCGCCCCGTGCACCAGGACCACGGCCGGCCCGGTGCCGGCCTCGCGCACGCGGATGCGACCGGCGGGGACGTCGACCATCCGCTCGGCGATCGTGCTCGTCGTCATGGGAAACCTCCGCTGTAGCGACTGCTACATGGCAGGATGTCACAGGGCTGTAGCGACTGCTACATGACGGAGGTCACAGCATGGACGAGAGGCCGAGGCGCGATGCGCTCGTCGGTTCCGCGCTCGACTACGTGCTCCGGCGAGGCGTCGCGGACCTGAGCCTGCGGCCTTTGGCGGCCGCCGCCGGCACCAGCGACCGCATGCTCCTGTACCACTTCGGCTCGAAGCGGGCACTCGTCGAGCGGGTGCTCGAGCAGGCCTCCGCCGACCTGGCGGGGATGGTCCTGGACGAGCTGTCGGCGGGCGGGACCTCGGCCCAGCGACTCGAGCGCCTCTGGGTCCGCCTGGCGAGCGAGGAGGCGGCGCCCTACCTGCGGCTGTGGTTCGAGGTGCAGGGGCTGGCGGCCATGGGTCGCGAGCCGTATGCGACGACCGCACCGGGTCTGGTGCGGGGGTGGATCGATCTGTCGGCCGCGATCCTCGCCGACCTCGGACTTCCGGCCGACCAGGCGCGCCTCGCCGCGACGGTGGAGGTGGCCGCCATCCAGGGCCTGTTGCTCGACCTGTTGGCCACCGGCGAACGCGAGCGGGTCGACAGCGCGGCGCGCGAGGTGATCGCACGCGTCGTGGCCTGGCCGCGCGTCGCCGACTGAGCAGGCCTGGGCCCGACGGCCGGCACCCTTTCTGTTCAGCCGACCGTGACGACCTCGACCTTGAGCTCGGTGCCCGTCGGCGCGGTGAACGTCACCGCATCGCCGGGGGCGGAGCCGAGCAGCGCCTCGCCGAGCGGCGACGACGGGCTGATGACGTCGAGGTCGTCGTGGCGCTCCTCGATCGAGCCGACGAGGTAGCGCTCGACGTCGTCGTCGCCCTCGTAGCGGATGCCGACGATCGAGCCGTGCGAGACGACGTCGCCGCCCTCGGCCTCGACGATCTCGGAGTTCTCGATCATCTGGGCCAAGTGGATGATGCGGCCCTCCATCTTGCCCTGCTCTTCCTTGGCCGCGTGGTAGTCGCCGTTCTCGGAGAGGTCGCCCAGCTCGCGGGCGGTCTCGATCTTGCGGGCGATCTCGACCCGGCCGCGCGTCGTCAGGTCGTCGTGCTCGGCCTTGAGCCGATCGAACGCAGCCTGCGAGAGGTGGTGGGTCTGTGCCATGGGGTGCCAGATTAGTGCCGTATCCGGGCCGAGCCGACCTGTGCCCGCCCGTCCTCCGGCTGATCAGCCCTGGCGGGTGATCGCCTGGCGCGAGCCCGCCACGACGACGGCGGTGACGATGGCGGCGACCCAGAACAGTCCTGTGAGCGGGTCCTCCTCGAGTGCCCCCTGCACGATCTCGCGGGCATTGCCGAAGCCGTCCCAGAGCGGGACCTCGAAGCCGTCGAAACGGTCGCCGTACTCCTTGATGAACAGCGTGCGCTGGATGAAGTACTCGCTGGCGGCCAGCGACAGCAGGGTGAAGGTGCCGGCGATCGCCTGGAGAGGCAGCCGGTTCCGCCGCTGGCAGCAGATGAGCACCGCCTGGGCGACGACCCAGCCGACGCCGATGGCCACGAACGTGATCTGCGTCCTGGTGGTGGCGACGATGCCCCACCAGACCAGGCCCGCCACGAAGGCGCCCGCGATGCCGCCGACCAGGGCGAGACCGACGCTGCCGTAGTCGGGGTTTGCCGTGACGCCCGGCCCGAAGCCCATGGTGCCAGGGGGAGGGGGAGCGGGCGTGGACCACGTCGACGGCGGGGCGCCGGCGGGAGGCCGGGCCCCGGGCGGCGGCGGCAGTGGTCGACCGGCCTGCGGGGGCGGAGGGGCGGAGTACGCGTCCTGTGGCGGCGGATAGGCGTCGCTCGGCGGCGGCGGAGGCATGGTCCCAGACATAGCCGCAGATCATCCCATGCGAGCACCATCGCGGTTGACGCGGTCGGCGTGGAAGGTGGACACTTGCCCGCGATGATCTGCCCTTCCACCTCGGTAATCGTCATCACCTAGCGGACGTCGGCACCCCGACGTCCGCTGCTGACCGTCCACCTCGGTGGGCGGTTTGTCATTTCTCGGCACAGTTGGGCGACCGCCGGAGCGACGCCCGTCCATCGGCAACGGAGACATCAGTGAGCAGCAGCAGCCACAAGATCGGAGTCATCGGCGGCGACGGCATCGGCCCCGAGGTCATCGCCGAGGCGCTCAAGGTCGTGCGTGCCACCGGTGTCGAGCTCGACACGGTCGACTACGACCTGGGCGGCGCCCGCTACCTCCGCGACGGCACGATCCTGCCCGACAGCGTGCTCGACGAATGGCGTGGCCTCGACGCCCTGCTGCTGGGCGCGGTCGGCACCCCCGACGTGCCGCCCGGCGTCATCGAGCGCGGCCTGCTGCTGAAGATGCGCTTCGACCTCGACCTCTACATCAACCAGCGTCCGTTCCTCGACGCCGACGCGGGCATCGACATGGTGGTCATCCGGGAGAACACCGAGGGTCCGTACGTGGGCGAGGGTGGCGTGCTGCGCAAGGGCACGCCGCACGAGGTCGCCACGCAGGGCTCGGTCAACACCCGCATGGGCGTCGAGCGCTGCGTCCGGTACGCCTTCGATCTCGCCGAGCAGCGCACCCGCAAGCACCTCACGCTCGTGCACAAGACGAACGTGCTCACGTTCGCCGGCGACCTGTGGCAGCGGGTGTTCGACGGGGTGGCGGCCGAGCACGCTGATGTCGGCACCGCCTACAACCACGTCGACGCTGCCTGCATCTATTTCGTGTCCGACCCGCGTCGCTACGACGTGGTGGTCACCGACAACCTGTTCGGCGACATCCTCACCGACCTGGGCGGCGCGGTATCGGGCGGCATCGGGTTCGCCTCGTCCGGCAACCTCAACCCGGCCCGCACCGGTCCCTCGATGTTCGAGCCGGTGCACGGCTCGGCGCCCGACATCGCCGGCCAGGCCAAGGCCAACCCCACCGCCGCCGTGCTGTCCGCGGCGATGATGCTCGACCATCTGGGCGAGGCCGACGCCGCCGCCCGCATTCGCAAGGCCTGCGCCGACCCGTCGGCCCAGGCAGGCTCCACCCCCGAGATCGGCGACGCGCTCGCTGCTCGGGTCTGACACCGCACGATCTGACACTCACGACCTGACAATCACGACCTGACGACACACGAGGGGACCCGACCGACATGCCCATCACGCCCACTCCGCAGATCTGGTTCAACGGCGAGCTGATTCCGTGGGAGGACGCGCAGATCCACATCCTGACGCACTCGCTCCACTACGGGATGGGTGTGTTCGAGGGCATCCGGGCCTACGAGACCGAGGACGGCCCCGGCGTCTTCCGCCTTACCGAACACATGCGCCGGTTCCAGGCTTCGGCGCAGATCCTGATGATGGACCTGCCGTACTCAGTGGACGAGATGGTGCAGGCGGTCAAGGACACTGTGCGGTCGACAGGCCTCGGCTCGTGCTACATCCGTCCGATCGCCTACTACGGCTACGGCGAGATGGGCCTCAACACGCTGCCGTGCTCGGTCGACGTGGCGGTGGCGTGCTGGCCGTGGGGCGCCTACCTGGGCGACGACGCGCTCACCAAGGGCGTGCGCATGAAGATCTCGTCGTGGATCCGCCCCGATCACAACTCGGTGCCGCCGGCCGCCAAGACGACCGGCAACTACGTCAACAGCTCGCTGGCCAAGGTCGAGGCCCTCAAGGCCGGCTACGACGAGGCCCTGCTGCTCAACCGGGCCGGCATGGTGTCCGAGTGCACCGGCGAGAACGTCTTCGTCGCCCGGCACGGCAAGCTGATCAGCCCGCCGCTGTCGGCCGGTGCGCTCGAGGGCATCACCCAGAGCACGGTCATGACCATCGCCCGCGACTTCGGGTTCGAGGTGGCGCTGGGCGAGCTGTCGCGCAGCGACCTGTACGTGGCCGAGGAGATGTTCGTGTGCGGCACCGCGGCCGAGGTGTCGTCGGTGTCGTCGGTCGACGACCGGCCGATCCCGTGCCCCGGTCCCATGACGCTCGCCATCGGCGAGGAGTACAACAAGGCCGTCCGCGGTCAGGTCGACCGCTACAAGGACTGGGTCGAACATGCCTGACGACCCCGGCGCCGTACCTGCGGGCGCGGCCGCCACACCCGCCCGCGTCGACATCTTCGACACCACCCTGCGCGACGGCGCCCAGTTCGAGGGCATCTCGCTCACCGTCGACGACAAGCTGCGCGTCGCCGAGCAGCTCGACTGGCTGGGGGTGCGCTGGATCGAGGGCGGCTACCCGCAGGCCAACCCCCGCGACGCCGAGTTCTTCCGGCGGGCCGTCGACGAGCTGACGCTCGACACGGCGACGCTCGTGGCCTTCGGATCGACCCGCCGGCCGCTGGGCAAGGTCGACGTCGACCCCACGCTCACCGCGCTGGTCGAGTCGGGCGTGTCGACGTCGTGCATCGTGGGCAAGAGCTCGGCCTTCCACGTCACCGAGGCGCTGCGCACCACGCTCGATGAGGGCGTCGCCATGGTGGGTGACTCCGTGCGCTTCCTGCGGGGCGAGGGCCAGCGGGTGTTCTTCGATGCCGAGCACTTCTTCGACGGCTACAAGGCGGACCCCGAGTTCACCCTGCGCGTGCTCGAGGCCGCCGCCACCGAGGGCGCCGACGTGCTCGTCCTGTGCGACACCAACGGTGGGTCGCTGCCGCACGAGGTGCAGCGCATCGTCGGCGAGGTGCGCAGCTACTTCGGGCCCGATCAGCAACTCGGCATCCACACGCAGAACGACACGGGCTGTGCGGCAGCCAACTCGGTCGTCGCCGTCGTGGCCGGGGCCACCCAGCTCCAAGGCACGGTCAACGGCTACGGCGAGCGCACCGGCAACGCCAATCTCATGACCTGCATCCCCAACCTGCAGCTCAAGATGGGCATCGAGTGCCTGCCCGAGGGACGCATCGAGCGACTCACCGCGGTCAGCCGCCACGTGGCCGAGCTCGTCAACCTGCCGCCCCACGGGGCCGACCCGTACGTCGGCGCCTCGGCGTTCGCCCACAAGGGTGGCCTGCACACCTCGGCGCTCGGCCGGGTGGGCGGGGCCAGCTACGAGCACGTCGATCCCACGGTCGTGGGCAACCACACCCGGGTGCTGGTGTCCGACCTGGGCGGCCGGGCCGGCATGTCGCTCAAGGCCAAGGAGTTCGGCGTGGACCTCGACGACCGCGCCGCGGCGGGGCTGTCCGAGCGGCTCAAGCAACTCGAGGCCGACGGCTACCAGTTCGAGGCGGCCGACGCGTCGCTCGAGCTGCTGATGCGCGAGGCCGGCGGCTGGGAGCAGCCCTACTTCCGGCTCGAGGGCTACCGGGTCACCACATACCACCGCAACTCCATGCGGGGCGGGGCGCCCATCGAGGACGGCGAGTCGATCATCGACACCGAGGCCTCGGTCAAGGTGTGGGCCGGCGACGAGCGCTTCGTCGCCATCGGCGAGGGCAACGGGCCCGTCAACGCGCTCGATGCCGCGCTGCGGTCGGTTCTCACCCAGCGCTACCCCCAGCTGGGGCGCATCCACCTCACCGACTACCGGGTGCGCGTGCTCGAGGGTGCCGAGGCCACCGGGGCGGTCGTGCGGGTGCTCATCGACTCGACCGACGGTGACCGCACGTGGTCGACGGTCGGGGTCGACAGCAACGTCATCGAGGCGTCGTGGCGGGCCCTCGTCGACTCGCTCGTCTACGGCCTCGTCCACGCCGGAGCCTGATCCGGCGGCTCGAGCCGCCGCGCAGAGGGCTCGCACGCCGGCGGCCGACCCCTACGGCGAACCGGGGCGTGCAGACCCATCCTGACTAACCTCGCCCCGTGGCCGCCCCCGAGTACGTTCCGCAGCCGGCGATCGAGCACGTCCGCAGCTACGAGTCGCCGCCCCGGCGGCCCGAGTCGTGGCGTCCCGACCGACCCGGCGACTCCGAGACGGGGTTCGAGTTGGGCGACCGCTTCGGCGCACCCGGGCCGGACCAGGGCTACGTCTATGTGCTCGCCCGCCGGTTCCACGGCCAGCTCCAGCTCGCGTCCGACGAGAGCGAGGAGGACGCGCTCGCCGGGGCCGTCGCCGTGGCGCTCAAGCGCGCCTCGCTGCTCGGCCGGGCACCGGTGGTGCACGACCTGACCGTGGCGCTCACCGTATGGGGTTTCCTCGGCGACGCCCCGCCCGACCTGATCGCGTACCGGCAGCCGCTGTTCGCCGAGGTGGCCAACCCGCACCACTACCCGGAGCAGCGCCGCATCGTCGACCTCATCCCCGACGAGGTGCTGCGGCGTACGCCCGACCAGGTAGCCGACGCCCACCGCGCCGACTGGCGCAGCCTGCTGGCGTTGTAACGGAGCAGCCGGCAGTTCCTGGGTCCGATGTGGTTGCTCCGCCACCACCTCCGACCCGGGAACCCGACGACGGTGTGCTCGCCACGTAAACTCACGGCCACCCTGTGTCACATGCGTGCTGCAGCTTCCCCTGCACACCCGATCTCTCGAGGGGTGACCAGTGTCCAACAGCTCCTGGAATGCACCGACCGGCCCGCCGAACGGGGCGCCCGTGCGCCCGGGCGATGCCCGACGTGACATAGACGACGCCATCCAGCACGCACGTGCGCACGATCGCGAGCTGCGCGCCGAGGTGGTGGCCATCGCCGGCGCACGTGTGCGGGCGTCGGATCGGCTTGCGGCCGCGACCGACGAGGCGGGCGAGGCGCTCAGGCTGGCCAAGCGCGCGCTCACCCGCTCGAACGAGTCGGCGCGGGCGGGCCAGCGGGCCGACGCGGCCAAGTGGACGGCGGCGGCGCAGGTGTTCGCGATGCGCCTGCGCGACGCACGGGCCGAGGTCGCCGCGCTCGAAGACCGCCTGGCGGCGGCGTCCGACCAGGCCCAGCGCGCGGAGCAGGCGCTCGCCGAGAACGTGGGTCGCCTGCAGGCCGTCGCGGCGGCCCGCTTGCCGACGTTGAGCGGGCGGAAAGCCGGCCGAGCCCAGCGAGAGGTCGACGAGGTCGTCGTGGCGATCGGCGCACCCACCGCCGACCTGGTTGATCAGGCGACGCTGGCCGCCCGGGCGGCCGTGGACTCGGTCGAGCCGCCGGCGGGGGGCGACCCGGCCGAGGTCCCGATGTCGGACGACGATCTCGAGCAGCGCGGTCGACTTCGAGAGCACCGACGCGATCCTCGCCGATCTGCGCGCCGAGCTGGACCTGCCGGCGCCGTCAGACCCAGGGCCCACCGGCACTGCATCGTCGGGCAACGCGTCGTCGTCGCCATCGGTCGGCGTCCGCGGCCAGGGGTCCGCGCTCAAGGGAAAGGGCAAGGCGACGTCGTCCCGCAGCTGGTCTCTCCCGGCCGCACGCCGCTGAAGCCCCGCCCCGCGACCGGGGGCTGTCACACCCGGCGGATAGCCTGACCCTCGATGGCCGCCGCTCCCCGTCTTCGCTTCGCGCCGTCGCCCACGGGGTACCTCCACGTCGGCGGCGCCCGCACCGTGCTGTTCAACTGGCTCGTGGCGCGCCGCACCGGCGGAGAGATGGTGCTGCGCATCGAGGACACCGACACCGAGCGCAACCGGCCCGAGCTCACCGACGACATCCTCGAGCAGATCCAGTGGCTGGGCCTGCCGTGGGACGGTGCGCCCACCCACCAGAGCGAGCGCCAGCACCTCTACACCAAGGCGGCCGACGAGCTCATCGCCGCGGGGCGCGCCTACTGGTGCGACTGCACCGCCGAGCAGGTGCAGCAGCGGGCCAAGGGGCGCGGGGGCCCGCCGGGCTACGACGGTCACTGCCGCGACCGGGGCCTCGAGCGTGGGCCGGCGACCGCATTGCGGTTCCGGGTGCTCGACGACGGGTCCACGACGTTCGACGACCTCGTCCGCGGCACGGTCACGTTCGAGAACGCGAAGCTCGAGGACTTCGTCCTGCTGCGGTCGAACGGCATCCCCACCTTCCTGCTGGCCAACGTTGTCGACGACGCGGACATGGGCATCACGCACGTGGTCCGGGGCGAGGAGCACGTCAACGGCACGCCCAAGTACCTGCTCATCGGCCAGGCGTTGGGCCTCGATCACCACCCGGTGTTCGCCCACCTGCCCGTGCTGGTCAACGAGCAGCGCAAGAAGCTGTCCAAGCGGCGCGACTCGGTGTCGGTGGCCGAGTTCCGCGAGGCCGGCTACCTGCCGGAGGCCATGGTCAACTACCTGGCGCTACTGGGTTGGGGGCCCAAGGACGGCGTCGAGATCCGGCCGCTCGACGAGATCGTCGAGCTGTTCCGGCTCGAAGACGTCACACCGTCGCCGGCGTTCTTCGACGTCAAGAAGCTCCAGCACGTCAACGCCGAGTACATCCGTGGGCTCGATCCCGACTCGTTCGTCGAGCGGTCCCGGCCGTTCTTCGACCACGGCGAGGCCACCGAGGCCGTACTGCGGCCCATCGCCGAGCTCGTGCGCGACCGGGTGCGACTGCTCACCGAGGTCGAGCCGATGGTCGACTTCCTCCGCGAGGACACGGTCACGTTCGACGACGCGTCGTGGCAGAAGCACGTGGCGAAGCACGGCGACCGGGCCGCCGGCATGCTCGATGCCGCGGTCGCCGGCCTGGCCGACAGTGAATGGCAGCCCGCCGCGATCGAGGCGGCGCTGCTCGAGGCGGCCACGTCGGCCGGCTTCGTCAACGCCGACGGCAATCCACAGATGTCCAAGGCGCAGGGTCCGGTGCGGGTGGCGGTCACCGGCCGCGGGGTCGGCCCGCCGCTGTACGAGTCGTTGGCGGTACTGGGGCGCGGGCGCACCCTCGAACGACTGCGAGCCGCCCGCGCGGTGTTGTGACCTCCACCCTGCGCCCGTCGCAGGGCACACCCCGTTCAAGGCCTCCGTCCCGCACCATGCGACGGTGGGCGTGGCGAGTGCTCCTGAGTCTTGTAGTGGCGTTCGCGCTCTACCTGGTGCTCACGTTCGTCCAGGTGTGGCACGCAAGTCGCAGCGACGCTGCGCAGTCGGCCGACGCCATCGTCGTGCTGGGCGCTGCACAGTACGACTGCACTCCCTCGCCGGTCCTCGAGCAGCGGCTCGACCACGCCTTCGAGCTGTACGAGGACGGCGTCGCCGGCACGATCGTCGTCACGGGCGGCAAGCAGTCGGGCGACCGGTGCACCGAGGCAGAGTCCAGCGCGAACTACCTCCGGGGTCTCGGCGTGCCCGACGACGACCTGCTGCTCGAGGTGCAGGGCCGCAACTCGTGGGAGTCGGTGGCCGCGACGGGGCGCATCCTGCGCGACCGCGACCTCACGCGCACGGTGCTCGTCACCGACGGGTACCACGCGCTACGGGTGCAGGCGATCGCCGAGCAGGTGGGCCTCGACGCCTCGGTGTCGCCCACCCAGCGGGGCGGGTCCTTCGGCGACCTCCTCAAGGAGACGGTGGCCGTGGCCCTCGGGCGCATAATCGGGTTCGACCGGCTCGTCAACGTCGACGACGAGGTCGACCGGCAGCTGGACGAGACGATCTCCACAGACCAGCCGACCGGATCGGGGGTCGTCGACGGCACCGAACCCACCGATCCGTCGGGATCCGACGTGCGATCCGGCGAGGCGGAGGGGTAGGGTTTCGGCTCCACCTTCGGGGGTGGTGTAATCGGCAACACTACTGGTTCTGGTCCAGTCATTGGGGGTTCGAGTCCTCCCCCCCGAGCTCGAGAAGCGCACGGAAGCCCCAGGTCATCGGCCTGGGGCTTCGTCGTGTACCACCCTCCGACGATGGTGTTAGGGATACCTAATATCATGGAGTAGGGTTGCAATCCGAAGCGACGCAGGACGTGTCGCCGTACGAGGAGGGCACACCCGATGTTTCGACTGCGCACACGCCTCGGCCCGGTGCTGGTCGCCGTGGCGACGACGCTCGCCGCTTGTGGGGCAGACGGCGATTCCGAGGTCGATGCCCCGGACGCGGCGCCCGATGCCCCGGAGGAGGGTTGGCGCTACACGGACGGTTCAGGCGACACGACCACACTCGACGAGGTGCCCACCCGCGTCGTGGCGCACGCCAGTTCGGCGGCGGCGCTGATGTCGTTCGGCATCCGGCCAGTGGGGATCTTCGCGGACACCTCGGTCGAGGAGGACCTCGCCCTGCGTGATCTCGAGCTCGACGGCATCGAGATCCTGGGCGAGGAGTGGGGCGTCATCAACCTGGAGGCCACGGCCGCCCTCGACCCCGATCTCGTCGTGGCGGAGTGGTGGCCCATCGAGCAGGGCTACTCGGGCATGGAGGACGGCGCCGGAGCGACGCTCGAGACGATGCAGGAGATCGCGCCGGTCGTGGGCGTCAGCCAGGGCCCGTCGATCGTCGAGATGATCGAGGACTACGCCGAGTTGGCCGAGACGCTGGGCGCCGACCACGACGACCCGGACATCGCCGGCGATCGAGCGGCATTCGACGCCGCCGTCGCCGGGTTCGAGGAGGCGATCGCGGCGAAGCCCGGGCTGTCGGTGCTCGCGGTGTCGCCGACGCCCGAAGGGCTGTACGTCGCCGTGCCCGAGTTCGCGGCCGAGCTGTCCGACTTCACCGGGTGGGGTCTCGAGCTCGTCGTACCCGACAACCCTGACGACGGCTTCGAGTACTGGGAGACGCTGAGCTGGGAGAACGCCGACAAGTACCAGGCCGACCTGCTGATCGTCGACGAGCGCAGCTACCCCGACAACCTCGACCAAGCGGCGGCGCAACCGACCTGGTCGTCGATCACGGCGGCGGCCGCCGACTCGGTGGCCGTGTGGCCGGCGTACTGGGTGCGCACGTACGACGACTACGCCGGCGCGCTGGACGACCTCACGGCCGCCATCGAGGCGGCGGACCCGGACCTCGTGCCCTGACCAGTTCGGCCCGGACGTCGACCTGCCGTCAGGTCGCGCCCGGGCGGGTGCTGCCCGGGAGGTCGGCCTCGAGCAGTGCGACGAGGCGCTTCGGGCCGACCTTGCGGTAGGCGTCCTCGACGATGCCGGCGATCTCGTCCCAGTCGGGCTCGATGTCGAGGCGCACACCCAGCCACCCGCTGGGCCCGACGTACGGCGGCCGGAAGAAGCGTTCGGGCTCCTCGTCCACCATCGCTTCCTGCACACCGGGGGCGGCCGGGCACCAGATGGCCAGCCGGCCGTCTCCGTGGTGGTCGTCGAGGTACATGGTCAGGGTCTTCTTGTCGCGGATGAACCAGGCCGGTGAGCCGTGGCTCAGTCGCTCGCTGACCTCGGGCAAGGCCAGGCAGATCTCTCGCACGCGCTCCAGCTCGGGTCGGTCGCCGGTCATCGACCGAGTGTGGCGCGGCGGGGGAGCGGCGCGCTTGGATGTTTGCGCCTGGCACGATGGGAGGCGATGAAGACCGATTGGAACCCGGTTCTGCGCGGCGAGTTCGCCAAGCCCTACTGGGGCGAGCTGCAGCAGTTCGTCGCCACCGAACGGGGGCGGGGCACCGTGTATCCGGCCCACGACGAGGTGTTCGCCGCGCTGCACCTGACGCCGTTCGCGGAGGTGAAGGTCGTCATCCTCGGTCAGGACCCGTACCACGGGCCCAACCAGGCGCACGGCCTGTGCTTCTCGGTGCGGCCGGGGGTGCCACCGCCCCCGTCGCTGCAGAACATCTTCAAGGAGCTCGAGGCCGACCTCGGCGTCCCCCCGCCCCAGCATGGCTGCCTCGACAGCTGGGCACGTCAGGGTGTGCTGTTGCTCAACGCGTCGCTGACCGTCCGCCAGGGCAAGGCGGCGTCGCATCAGGGCAAGGGCTGGGAGACGTTCACGGACGAGGTGCTGCGCACCGTGAACGCCAAGCCGGAACGGGTGGTGTTCATCCTGTGGGGGGCGTCGGCCCGCAAGAAGAGGGCCCTGATCGACGCCACCCGCCACGTGATCATCGAGTCGCCCCACCCGTCGCCGTTGTCGGCATCGAGCGGATTCTTCGGGAGCAAGCCGTTCTCGCGGGCGAACGCCGCGCTGGTCGAGGCCGGGCGCGAGCCCATCGACTGGGCGGTGCCGGAGCGACCGACGGCCGACGCACCTGGCTGACGGTCTCCGCCGGATGGTGACCCGGTACCCCGGCCGATGTCGGGTCCCGTCAGGCGACGGCGACGGGCTCGGGCGTGTCGAACGAGCCCTGCATGTGCTCGGTCCAGGTCGCCATCTGTGCGGGGGCCGGCAGCCCGAGGGCGGCCAGCTCCTTGGCCACGGGGTGGTCGCCCACCTCGAGCGAGACACCCTCGTCGCCGACGAGCACCTGGGAACCGGTGCCACCCTGGGTGAACGCCGTCCGGTGAGCGACGCCGTCGATCATGGAATAGGTGGACATCGGCATCGGTGGCATCTCGTCCGTGCCGCCGCGGGGGAGCGTGAGGCGCAGGACGAATGCGCCGTCCATGCGCAGGGTGCACGTGACGGACGCGTCCGCGTAGTCGAGCTCGATGTCCTCGACCGTCTTGGGGAAGCCCCAGATGGTCCGACCCGCCTCGCAGGTGAACTCCTGGTCGACCGGGAGGCGGGTGATGAACGTGCCGGCCTGGTCGGGCGGGCTGCCAGCGGGCGTGACGAAGAACGTGATGCCGACCTCGAGGTAGTCGCCCAGGTCGTTGTCGCGGTAGTCGATCACCGCGATCACCACCTGGCAGCGGCCCGGAGCCGACTCGACCAGGTCGAACTCGCTCGGCACCAGCGCGCGGGCCGCACCGGCATCGACGTCGAACAACGCGGTGCCCGCCGACGCGTCACGCACGAGGCAGGGCATCGTGACCGTGCGCCCGGCGATCTCGAAGCTGGCCTGCTGCGGCGATGACATGTCGCTTCCCCGTCCGTCGTGACCGTGCGGGGGATCGTAGGCGACGGCATTCCGGCGTTCTTGTGCAGCGTTTCCCGCTACGAACGAACGCCGGTTTCGGCCAAACGCCCGAGTTTCGACGGCACGTGCGAGGCGGTTATCCTGTCTCGTCCACCCAAGCCCCCATCGTCTAGTGGCCTAGGACACCACCCTCTCAAGGTGGCGACACGGGTTCGAATCCCGTTGGGGGTGCCACAAGAAAACACATGGTCAGAAGCCACGGAATCGCCCCGGCGTTTCTGTGAGGTGGCTCCGACAAGACGCGCCAGACCGTCGAGTCGCGCTGGATCCGACCACGTCGGCCGACTCGAAGTCCCCACGGCCGGATCGAGCGACAGCTCCCGCCGTCAAGGACGCTTCTGCCTCGGTGGCGCGGAGGTCCTTCGCCACGCCACATGGGCGTCACGACGGATCAGGAGCGTCCCAGGGCATCGCCGCGGAGACCCAGTGGGTGATGGGTTCGTTCCTGGTCGTTGTTGTGGAGGTGTCGGGGTGGTTGGGCGAAGGTGCTGTAGGGGCGGCAGCGCAGCACGACCCGGTGTTCCTCTTCGGCCATGGCGGCGACGAAGGGGCGGGCGTCGTCGCCGAGCGGCTCGCCGGACATGCGCCCTCCCACGGCCATCATCACGTCGACGACCAGGTCGGGGTCCTCGTCCACGGTGGCGTCGCAGTACACCTGCAGGTAGCTGAACGGCCAGCGTTCGTCGAGCACGCAGAGGCTGACCTTGGGGTTGCGGGCGACGACCTTGGCCTTGCCGCGGTCGCGCATTGTCGACACGAGCAGTTCGTCGGTGTCGGTGGGCACGTAGTACACGATCGACATGGCGGGGCCGTCGGCTCGGCGCGGCGTGCCGAAGACGCAGGTGCGGTGGGTGCGGACGAACTCGCGCCGCTCGGAGGGGAGCATGTCGCGGTCGGTCGTGGGGGTGAACGGTTCGGCGGCGAGCGGCAGGATGTTCATGGTCAGCTCCCGGCGACGATGCGGTTGTGGATCGTGCCGATGCCTTCGATCCAGGTCTCGAGGGTGGTGCCGGGTTGCAGGAAGCGGGGTGGCTTGCGGGCGACGCCGACGCCGCCAGGCGTGCCGGTGAAGATGACGTCACCGGTCAGCAGGGGCAGGACGGCGGAGAGCTCGGAGACGAGCCGGGGGACGCTGAAGATGAGGTCGCTGGTGCGGGCGTCCTGCAGCTTCTCGCCGTCGACCGAGCAGCCGAGGGCGAGGTCGTTCGGGTCGTCCACCTCGTCGGGGGTGACGACCCAGGGCCCGATGGGGCCGTAGCTGCGGCGGGACTTGCCGAGGGAGAACTGCGATCCGGCCGCGAACTGGAGGTGCCGGTCGCTGATGTCCTGGCCGATCGTGAGGCCGGCGACGTGGGTCCAGGCGTCGG
Source organism: uncultured Acidimicrobiales bacterium (assembly GCA_963735375.1). Classification (GTDB taxonomy): domain Bacteria; phylum Actinomycetota; class Acidimicrobiia; order Acidimicrobiales; family VFJN01; genus ZC4RG19. The sequence continues at coordinate 891,106 of CAVTKS010000007.1, read as the reverse complement.
CCTCGTCGACTCGGTCGGCGGTGCGGCCGATGACGACGACGAGCTCGACCTCCCAGTCGGTGGTGTCGCCGACGACTTCGATGTCGTCGTACGGCCCGGCGAGGCTGGCCGGGAACTTGGTGAACACGATCGGGACCTCGGGCAGGGCCATTCCGGATTCCTCGGCGTGGCTGCGGTAGTTGAGGCCGATGGCGAACACCTGGCGCGGTCGCGGCACCGGGTTGCGCAGGTCGGCCTCGATGAGCGGGCCGGTCCCGGCGGTGACGGTGGCGGCGAAGTCCCGGAAGGCGTCCCACTCGTCGTAGAGCCCCATGGGGTCGGGACCGAAGCGACCGTGGGAGGCGGTGGCGATGTCGGCGATCTCGTCACCGAGGACGAGCGCGGCGCGGCCGTCGAGGTTGGCAAGCTTCACAGGATGGCTCCTTCTCGGGCGGGCTGGATTTCCAGCCGGGTTCGCAGGTGGTCGATGAGGGCGGCGGCCGCGGCCGGCGACGCCGCGGTGCCGTAGAGGTGGAAGTCCGGGCGTTGCAGCGCGGCCGTGGCGTCGTGCTCCGCGAACCAGCGGCCGTAGACCGGGTCGCCGGCGGGCACCGCGACGACGCGGCCGCCGAGCGAGGTGAACCAGCGGTTCGCCTCCGGGTCCAGGTCGAGCGGTTCGTGGTCGAGGCTGATGAGTCGCCAGCCGGCGCCGTGGACGTCGTCGAAGCGCCGTCCGCCGACGGTGCCCTGCACGAAGAGCGCGCCAGCGTGGGGTGAGTCGGGGTCGATGATCCCGGCTTCGATGCCGGGGAGCGGCGGTGCGTCGGTCGGTTCCGGTCCGACGAGCGGCGCCATGGCCTCGTCGCGTTCGGCCGCTGCTCCGGGGTCGGGGACGCAGATGATCTTGCCCAGTTCGATGGAGAACTCGATGGCCTGCCGGGCGCTGGGCACGCGCTCCTCGTCGTAGGTGTCGAGCAGGGTGTCGGCCGCCACCCCGGTGAGCACCAGGTCGAGCTTCCAGGCGAGGTTGGCGACGTCGCGGATGCCGGCGCACATGCCCTGGCCGGCGAAGGGGGGCATCTGGTGGGCGGCGTCGCCGGCCAGCAGCACCCGGCCGGACCGCCACCGCTCGGCGTAACGGGCGGCGAACGTGTAGATGGCGCGCCGCTCCAGCGTGGCGTTGTCGGGTCGGACGCCCCACGGCTCGAGGAGCTCCCAGGCGCGGGTCTCGAGCTCGTCGAGGGTTTCGTGGTCGAGGCGCATGAACTCCCAGCGCCGCCGTCCTGGTCCCCCCGAGACGACGGTGGTCGGTCGGGCCGGATCGCAGATCTGCACGTTGACCGGGTCGAACACCCTGTCGTCGTGGAGCACGACGTCGACGATGAGCCAGTCGTAGAAGAATCCGAGCTCTGTCATCGGCACGTCGAGCAGGCCGCGGACCGTGCTGTTGGCCCCGTCGCACCCCACCGCGTAACGCGCCTCGACGACCTCGCCGTCGGCTGTCGCAAGGGCAACGACGCGCTGGTGCTGGCTGAGGTCGGTGACCGGACAGCCGCGACGGATCTCGACCCCGAGGTCCCGGGCGCGGCGCTCGAGGACCGCCTCGAGCGTGGGCTGGTGGAACATCAGCGACTGAGGCCATCCCGAGGCGCCCGCTCCCCCTCGGCCCAACCGGAGCAGGGTCGTCCCGTGGCCGTTGCGCCACTCGTAGACATCGGCCGGTTCGGTGATCCTCTCGAGCTCGGCACCGATGCCGGCCGACTGGAGGATGCGCGCCACCTCGTGATCGATGTGGACCGCCCGAGGCAGGGGATACGGGTGCGCCCAACGTTCGAGCATCGTCACCGAGTGGCCCCGTTGCGCGAGCAGCACCGCCAGCGTCAGTCCGACGGGACCGCAGCCGACCACGGCCACATCCGCCTCGGTTCGGCTCATGCCTGGCGTAGCGGTTGATGACCCCACACGCTGATCCGTTCGTAGCGGCGGTTGTCGTCCCAGCCGTCGGTGATCGTGCGGGCGCCGTGGCCCACCTCGACCAGGAACCCGGCGGGGCTGGTCACGTAGAAGCTGAACATGCGGTCGTTGTCGTGGAGGCCGAGCCCGTTCGGGATGCCCAGGCCTGACGCCCACGCACGATCGAACGCTGCGCCGACGTCGTCGCGGCTGTTCGTCTCGACCATCAGGTGGTGCAATCGCTGGGGCAGCTCGAACGGCGCCTTCGCCAGCGCCACGGTGTGGTGGCGCGGGTTGCAGTGGTAGAAGCGCACCTCCAGCTCGATCCCCTCGGCGAGCTCCACCTCCACCCAGTCCGACTGCGCCATGCCGAGGCCCTCGGTGACAAACGCGTGCGACTCGTCGAAGGCGGTGGTGGCGAACACGGCGTGCCCGAACCCGACTCCGTTGGTGAGGAAGCCGTGGGGCATCAGCGGCGAGGCGTACGCGACCGGGGCGTCCTCGAGACCCTGGGCGAGCTCGACGCGCACACCCCAGGGCGCCATCGTGTGCGCCAGACGGTTGACCCGCCGGGCCGCCCGCTCGTCGTCGCTGCCGTCGTACACGGCGAAGCCGGCTGCGTCGAGCCGTCTCACGACCGCGTCGAAGGCGGCGACGTCGACGGCCTCGAAGCCGACGTAGGTGGCATCGTTCGAGGGACCTGGCTCCACGATCATTCGCTGCGCCTTGTCGTCGTTGCGCCACGTCAACGCCCCGGCCGGACCGGGCTGACCGGGGAGCAGCCCGACGACATCGGCGAAGAAGGGCGTCAATGACCTCGGGTCGGGCACCTCGATGCCGAGGTAGGCGAGCTCGAGCTGGTGTTGCATCGGGTCCTTCCGGTCAGCGTCCGAAGATGAGCGCGATCACGGCGTCGGCGTGGGCTTCGACCACGTCGGGCGCCTGGGGGTCGATGCCGGCGAGGCGCCGGCACTCCGGCGCGAGCACGAACATCGTCGGGCCGGCACCGGTGAGGATGTAGTAGAGGTGCGGGGCCGGGATGTCGGGCAGGTGACCGGCGTCGACGAGGCGGGCGAAAAGCGCCACGGTCTGCTCGTAGCGGGGCCGGATGTGGCGCTCGACGAGCCAGTCCATGCGCGGCCCGTCGCTCTTGCACTCCTGGGTGATGATGCGGTGCAGCTGGGGGTGCGCCGCGGAGAAGGAGATGAACTCCCGGATCACCAGCTTCGCCACGGTCAGCTCGTCGACGCCGCGGAGCCCCTGTGCGCGGGAGGTCAGCGCCTCGTTGAGCTCGGCAAAGAGGCCATCGACGGCGGCCCGCCACAGGTCGTCCTTCGAGCTGAAGTGGTAGTTGAGCAACGGCTGCGTGACGTGAGCCCTCGCCGCGATCTCACGCGTGGTGGCCCCGTCGAAGGAGATCTCGGAGAACAGGTCGAGCGCAGCAGCCAGGATCCGCTTCCGCGTCGCGTCCGCCGACGGCCTGGTGACCCTTGCCGCGGCCGTTGATTGCGCCATGACCACGCATCCTAATCAACCGCAAAGGGAATTGCAAGATCATTGATCGCCCGAACAAGGTTCGCGATCATGGTCGATCTTCACGGCAAGGTCGCGTTGGTTCCCAGCTCCACATGGCGAGGCTGAGCAACTCGAGGTCGGGGTTGAGGCCGTCGCCCCGGATGCGGGTCGGGCGTTCCGGGCCATCAGGGCGTCCACGGAGTACCCCGGCATCGCTCGCGCCGTCCTCTCCACGCAACGCGCGTGCAGTACCACAGTATGCGTGACCTGAGTAACATGGCTCCTCACCGCCGCTGAGTGAGAGGAGTTCCCGGGCTGCCGGCACCTCGGCCGTGGGGGATGCCGGCAGGCGATACCGGCCCCCGCCCGCGCCCTGTACGCGGCTCTCTCCGCAACAGATCGCGTCGTGCAGCCGGCCGGGAGGCCTCGAGCCAATCACCCGCCAAGGATGCCGGCAGGCGACCGGGCGGTCGGCACAGTTGTCCGGGCCGCCGCCGCGAGGAGGCCGACATGAGCTATCCCGCCATCGCAGACCACGGAATGATCGGGGATCTGCAGAGCGTCGCTCTCGTCACGACCGACGGGACGATCGACTGGTTCTGTTGCCCCCGGTTCGACTCGCCCAGCGTCTTTGCGTCGCTGCTGGACGACCGCCGGGGTGGCCGCTTCGCGTTGGCGCCGGTGGCGCCGGCCCGTTCGACGAAGCAGATGTACATGCCGGACACGGCGATCCTGGTGACGCGGTTCCTCTCGGAGTCGGGGATCGCCGAGGTCGTCGATTTCATGCCGGTCGACCGGCCCCAGGTGGTCTCGGACCGACGCCGCATCGTGCGAGTGGTGCGGGGCATCCGTGGTGAGCTCGAGTTCGAGGCGAGGGTCGAGCCGCGGTTCGACTACGCACGCCAGCCGCACAAGCTGCACGTCAATGGCACGACCGCGGTCTTCGAGTCCAACGGGCATCGCCTCAGCCTCACCAGCCTCTCGCCGCTCGAGCGCGACGGGGACGATGTCCGATCGAGGTTCACGGTGCGGGCGGGCGAGACCGGCGGGATGGTGCTCGAATCCGGTGCGTCGGGGACACCGCAGCCGATTGGTGATGGCCAGATCATCGACCTCTACCTCGACACGGAGGCGTACTGGGAGCGCTGGATCGGGCAGAGCACGTACCGCGGGCGCTGGCGGGAGGCGGTCGAGCGATCGGCCATCGCGCTCAAGCTGATGACCTACGCGCCGTCGGGCGGCCTCGTGGCCGCACCGACCGCCGGGCTGCCCGAGCAGGTGGGTGGTTCCCGCAACTGGGACTACCGGTTCACGTGGGTGCGCGACGGCTCGTTATCCGTGTACGCGCTGCTGGGATTGGGCTTCACCGAGGAGGCCGCCGCGTTCGGCGACTGGTTGCGCGCCCGGGTGGAGGAGCGCGCTGGGGACGGGTCCGGTCCGCTCAGGATCATGTACCGGGTCGACGGCAGCTCGGATCTCACCGAGGAGACACTCGATCACCTCGACGGATACATGGGTTCCCGTCCCGTGCGGATCGGCAACGCGGCCGCGGACCACCTGCAGCTCGACATCTATGGCGAAGCCATGAACTCGCTCTACGCCCTGGACTCCGGCGGGCTCGGCGAATGGGGCATCGGCCACGACGGCTGGAACCACATCGTCGGCATGGTCGACTGGCTCTGCGAGCACTGGCAGGAGCCCGATGAGGGCATCTGGGAGACGCGCGGTGGCCGGCGTCGTTTCACGTACGGACAGGTCATGTCCTGGGTGGCGTTGGACCGTGCCGTCCGCATGGCCACCGCCCGGGGCCGCCCCGCCGACCTGGACCGTTGGCTTCGAGAGCGCGACCGCATCCACGCACACGTCATGACCAAGGGCTGGAACGACCGGCTCGGCGCCTTCGTCCAGTCCGAGGGCGGTGACGTGCTCGACGCCTCCCTCGTGTTCATGCCGCTGACGGGCTTTGTCGTCCCCAACGACCCGAGGTGGCAGTCGACGATGTCGGCCATGGACAAGACACTCGTCGACGACAGCCTCGTGTACCGGTACGACCCGAAGGCCTCACCCGACGGCCTCCCGGGCTCGGAGGGCACCTTCTCGCTGTGCACGTTCCTCTATGTCGATGCGCTCGCCCGCTCGGGCCGGCTCGACGACGCGCGCCTGACGTTCACGAAGATGCTGACCTACGGGAACCACCTCGGCCTCTATTCCGAGGAGATCGACCCCACCGGGCAACAGGTCGGCAACTTCCCGCAGGCCTTCACCCACCTCGCTCTCATCGGGGCGGTCGTGACCCTCGACAAGAAGCTGGACACCCAAAGGGCAGAAATGATGCGACGACTGGGAACGGCCGCGGCGCTGATGACATGACCGGAGCCATGAGCATGCGCCCGCCGTCAACGCCGATGAGGTACGCGGCGCCGCCCCACGTACTCGCGGCCTGAGGCGTTGTCCCGGATCAGGGCCTGGACGCCATGTTCGTCGTGCTCGAGATCGGTCAGCTCGTGACCGAACCTGATCCGCCCGGGAGAGAGCTCCTCCCCACGCGCCTTCAGCAGCGGCCCGAGTCGAACCTGGGGAAGGTTCATTCTGTCTCCACGGGCTCGCGGCGCCTGCGGGCGACCCGAAGCTGAAGTGGTATTCGTGGCCCAGATGATTCGCCGGTGCCTGTCCAAACAACGTGGTCACCGGCTGTCACTCGGTCATGCCTGACGACGGCGGCGAGCTCGGTGGCGGGGGTTCGACGTCTTCGGCACCTACCTCGGCGGCAGCGGCCTCGGTGAGCCCGCGCTCGGTGAGCTGTTGGTGCGAGAGCATTCGCTCGCGCCGAAGCGTGACCTCAACGGCCCGCGCGTCGGGCGTGCCCAGGGCTCGACCAGTCAACGACCGTGGCCACAAGCGCTTCGCGCGTACGACATTCACCTCTGTCGCGACGACGAAGAGCTGAACAATCAGACTGACGTAGGCGAGCAGTCCGATGGTGGTGGCGAACGGCCCATAAATGCCGGAGGTCCTGGCGATCACGTCTTGCACGTAGATCCCAGCCACGAGATTCAACCCGTAGCCGCCCACCGCCATCAGGATCGCCCCCGGAACGAAATCGCTGGTTGGCGTCGGCTCGGCGATGCTGAGGTGGTACACGGCGATGGCGATCAGCGCGCCGAGCACCACGTTCGCGATGGCCACGACCACCAGTCCGGCGGCTGGCACGGTCACCGTGACCGTAAGCCCCGCGACCACGCCGAATGTGACGAGCCCGAGACCGAGCAACCCAAGGATCGCCAGGCCTCGGGCGAGCTTCGGGAAGAATCCCGGTCGACGGAATCTGGCCACGCCCCACACAATGTTCACCGCGTCCTGCAGGACTCGCACGACGCCCATGCCGCCCCACAGCGTCACTGCGATGGACACGATCATCACCCAGACGTTCGCCTGGAACGTCTGCACTTCATGCTCAACCGATTCCTGCAGCGCGGCGGCGCCAAAGGGAACTCTTGACCAGACCGCCTCGAGGACGCGATGCAACAAATCAGGTCGATCTCCAAGGATCCAGGTCGCCACGCTGACGAAGACGACCAGCAGCGGGAACAGCGAGAAGAAGCCGTAGTAGGAGATGAGTGCGCTGACCCATCCACCGTTGTCCTCGCCGTATCGCTTGAACACGGCGAAAGGGAAGGCGAGCAGCCGACGACGCCGTTGGAGGCGATCGATCCGATCGACGACCGGATCGACAAGGGTGGCCACGAAGGGATTGTCGCCGCTCATCCTCGGTCCCACATGGACAAGCTCGGCACAGATTCGTACTTGGACGGAAGGAAGTGGGCCGATTGACCGATGCTTTGCGACACCTCCACTGCTATTGCTGCTCGATCCGGGCGCGCGGGCCTGTGGCACCGGGTAGCCATCGGTCCCGCGCTCCTGTCCGTATTGCCATGCGACGTGTCCTCTGCCGGGGTGTCAGAGCGATGTCCAGCCACGTCGCCGCGGCAGAGCAGGTCATCCGCGACGGCATGACCGATCGTGTCGTTTACCTGACCCCACACATCAGCCGTTGGGCTCTGCCGCGCGTGGCGGTGCGGCGCGACCATGACCGAAGCCAACGACCGGGTTCGTCTCCACTGGTTGTCCGGCCCGAGCATCCCGTAGCGGTGGTCGTGACACGGTCACGCCAGCGCAAGGGAACGTGTGCCGGTCATCGCGACCACGGTCCTCGGCGTCCGTCGTTCGCCGAAGGCCGGATGAAGCGGCGCCGCATGCCCTTGCCGAGGAGCTGGCCTGCGTCGTCCAGCACGGCGCCGATGTGACTCGGCAATCCGAGCTCATTGGACGTGGGAGCAGACGCGTTGTGCTTTGTGGCGTAGTCGTTCATCGGTTGGTTCCGGGTCCTGCGTCGCCTGCTGAGTCCTCTTCAACTGAACCTGCACCCGGAGCGCCCCCGGTGCCCCCCGCGATCGCGTGGTTCCTCCATGCCGCGGAAGTCGTGGGGCCCGCCCGTTGTCGTCATCCTGGTCGCCACGTCGCTTGGCGACGCGTGCTTACCAGGTGCGGTTTGACCACGAGCGTGACGAGGACCCCGATGACGAATCCCGTGACGTGCGCAACCAAGGCGACGCCCGAGTTGGCGTCAGTGAAGGACCCAGAGGTACCACATGTTGCCGGCCCCACGCGACCTCGTGGGTTCCCCTGACAGCCCCGAACGAGCATGCGTCGACTACGCGATCGCGGGGGGCAGCAAGGCGCCAACAGCCCCGATGGTGAACGCAGGAGCAGAGGCTGCGAGTAGCGTCGTCTCGCGAGCGACGGAGTTGAGTGATGAGCAGAGCCGGAGCTGATCGGTCGGGCCGGAGGGATCCGGATGCGCCTGACCGACGCGGTGATCGGGATCGAGAGCCGCGGAGCTTCGACTTCGACTGGCGCACCGCCGCCGCCTTCCTCGGTCTGACCCGGCAACGCGTCGACGAGGAGATCAAGCGCATCGTCGGCGACGCTCACGGCAGGACGGTGCGCCTGCTCTCCGAGAACCGCCACCGCCTCGAGACCCTCGCCGAGGATCTGTTCCTTGCCGAGACGCTCGACGCGCCCGACGCGTACGCGGCAGCCGGGATCGACTGGCCGGCCGGGAGGGCCATGGAGCGGGAGGAGTCCGTCCGCAGGTGTCCCCGACGCCACGGCTCAAAGTTCCTGATGCTGTCGCCGGCGATGGCGCCGCGGATCACGCCGAGATCGGCACCGTGAGCGCATCCGAACGTTCCCCGGGCACGCAGTCACGCCGCGATTGGGCGCCGGCGGGTCCGCTGCGGCACCCGGTGCTGTTCGTCAACCCGGCGTCCGGCGGGGGCAGGGCGCGGCGCGCCGGCGTTGCGGAGCAGGCGCGGGAGCGAGGGATCGAGGTGATCGTCCTGAGCCCCGATCACAGCCTGACGGCCCTGGTCCGTGACGCGGTCGCGCGTGGTACGGATGCGCTCGGGGTCGCCGGTGGAGACGGGTCGCTTGCGATCGTCGCGGCGGCTGCCGTGGCGAACGGGCTTCCCTTCGTGTGCATCCCCGCCGGCACACGCAACCACTTCGCGCTCGACCTGGGGGTGGACCGGCACGATCTGGTCGGCGCGCTCGACGCGTTCACCGACGGGGTCGAGCGCCGGATCGACGTGGCCCAGGTGAACGGCCGCGTGTTCCTCAACAACGTCTCGCTCGGGATCTATGGCGACGCGGTGCGGCAACCCGGTTACCGCGACGAGAAGGTGCGTACCCTGCTCGAGACCGCACAAACGGTGCTCGGTCCAAGCGGGGCGGCCCCCGAGCTGCACCTGGTGGACGACCTTGGCCGCGAGCACAGTCACCCGGCGATGGTGCTCGTCTCCAACAACCCCTACGCCCTGGATCTCCCACTCGCACCCGGCACCCGCCCGACCCTCAGTGGCGGTCGGCTCGGGGTCGTCGTTCTCGACCCACCACGCGCCTGGAGCGCGACGGATGTCGAGATCGATGCCCCCGGGCCAGTCCACGCCGGGGTTGACGGCGAGGCCGTCGACCTGAGCCCGCCACTCGAGTTCGCGATCCGGCCCGCGGCGCTGCGCGTCAGGATCTCGTCCCGCCATCCTGGCGTGTCGCCTTCGGGACGGTTCGTCACGCGGCCTGGAGCAGCTGCACTGCCCGGGAGACGTCCTCGACGCCCGTGACATCGAGGCGGTCGCCGTCCACCGCCGACAACTCCTCGGCCGGCACCACGAAGACCTGTGCTCCCGCGTCGCGTGCCGCGATCGCCTTCTCGTGCACTCCGCCGACCGCGCCGACCGAGCCGTCGGCATCGATCGTGCCGGTCGCTGCGACGGAGCGGGACCGGACGTCGTCGGTGCGGTCGAGCATGATCTCGCGTACCCGCACGCCCTCACGCAGGGATCGGAGCGTGTGGCTCAGCTCGTGCACGAGGATCGCGCAGGGTGCCCTTCAGCACGAGTCGCCACTCCCTGCCGGGGTCGGTTCGACGAGCTTCCCCGGGGCCTGGCCCCCGGATCGTGCTGTACCTCGTCTGAGCGACCTATGTCTGTGTGTGGCCGGCCAGCTCGTCTGCCTCGGCTCGCGCCAGCGCCGCATCGACGACGGCGTACTCCGCCACGTTCAGGCAGTACGCCGCCAGCGCGGTCGCGGCGGCCGCGTCCTTCTCCGCGAGGTCGGCGGCGCCCTCCGCCCTCTCGGCCTCGCGCTCGGCCTGTCGACGCACCTGCCCGGCCTGCATCGCCTCGATCTGGCGCGCGATCGACGAGGTCGTGTCGTTCCACCGCTCCAGAGCGGTGGCGCCGGCATCACGAACGGCAGCCTGGAGCTCTTTGATGGCGGACTCGAACGCAGCCTCGACCTCGCGCCGCCGCTCCTCGAGCATGGCCCGATTGGCTCCCAGCGCCGTGGCGGTCGTGTCCTCGAGCGTCTTGACCCGAGCCGCAAGGTCTTCGAGCGACTCCGACAGGAGCTTCACAGCCTCGCCTCCCCGTGGTGTCATCAACCTTGACCTTGCGAACGAGCGATCCCTACCGCAGTCCGCGATGGTCAATCTCTCCATGCCCTGCTCCTCGTTGCCCCCCGCGAACGCGTGGTTCCCGTTCTCGCCGAGTCATCGTGTCGCCTGGTACGGCGAAGTTGCCGCGCTCAGGCGCAGCAATGGCACGAAGGCCGCATCATTCCTCGCCCCCGGTCGGTGCCGCCGTCTCAGGATCGTCGCCGACCGGTAGCTGGGTCGTGCGGTCGGGCATCGCCCAGAGCACCGCCCAGAACAAGACGAGTAGCGCCGTTCCGTAGAGGGCGCCACCGAACCCGTACAACTCGAAGCCGATCAGGATACCTGCGAGCGTCAGCGCCGGGCCCACGCGCACCGTGCTGTCGGCTCGGGGCCGCACCGCGAACACGTCTACGGACTGCAGGCCGACCAGCAGTGCGACAAGGACGAGATAGGTGAGGAGATGCGGCTCGGTCACAGCGACGAGCAGCGGGGCGAGGCCGCCGAGGAGGATGCCGAAATATGGGATGGCGCTCAGCCACCCGACGAGCAGCCCCAGGACGAACGGTGCCGGGAGGTCGAGCAGGTAGAAGACGGAACTGCACACCGCGGTAATCACGATCGCCTGGACCAGGACGATGAGCAGATACGCCCGGGCGGCCTGGGACGCCTGATCGACGACGGCTGTCACGGCCGCGCGCCGAGCGGGGTCGGCGATCTGACGTAGGGCGGCGGAGAGGAACCGCGGTCCGTAGCCGAGCAGGAACAGCACCAGGATGGCGCTCACGAGATAGGCCGAGGCGGTGCCGGCGGCAGCCGTGAGCTGGGCGTGAATGCCGAACCGGTCGTCGAGGTCGTCGACGAACATCCTGGTCCGTTCCACCAGGTTGAAGTCGGCCGCCGCGCCAAATCGCGTCTCGAGGTCGCTGGCCGCAGCGGGCAGGGCCGTCCGCAGCTGGTCCACCTCAGCGGCCAGGGTCGCCCGAACGCCCACCCAGCCGCCGCCGGCCACCAGCACCAACCCGAGCACGGTCATCACTACGGCGAGGCCGCGGGGCACCCAGCGGCCCAAGATGTCGACGACCCCGGACAACAGCCATGCTGCCACGGACGCCGCCGCCGCCCAGGCCAGGGGCCGGCGTGCCGCGACGAACAGGTTCGCCAGGCCGACCGCGGCGACCACGGCACCGATGACCAGCAGCGTCGAACCAAGGCTCACGCTGACCCACAAGGGCCCGACGGGGGTCCGCCGAGGTCCGTCGCCGCTCACGGACTTAGGGTAGACACCGTGTCCGCGAACACTGAAGGCGGTCACGAGGGTGAGCAACCATCCTCGGTCGAGCTGCGCCTCAAACCCGGAGTGTTTGTTCACATCGTCGGCGGGCTCCTGGTGGCGTTCGCCGGGTTCGCGCTGGTCCGCTCGGCGCCGAAGGCACTGACGACGATCGCCGTGGGTTCCGTGTTTGCGCTGGCGCTCGATCCGATCGTGGGTGTCATCCGCCGGAACTGGGGCTGGCCCCGCTCGAGATCGGTGCTGCTGGTCGCCGGGGGCGCAATCGTCCTGGTGGTGACCGTCGTCGTCGGGATGGGACCGCAGGCGGTCGATCAGGCCAGGAAGATCACGAGCGACGTGCCGCAGACCGTCCGGGAGTTCTATGACCTGCCCGTCGTGGGCGGCTGGCTCGAAGACAACGACGCAGCGACGCGCGCCGGCGAGGCCATCGAGGAGGTCCCCGGGAAGATCAGCGACAGGAGCGTGACGAGAACGGTCGAGGGCATGGTAGGGGGCGCTCTCTCGACCGTACTCGTGCTCGGGGTCACCGTCGCGGTGCTACTCGACGGCGAGTACCTGGTTGCGGCCATCCGCCGCCTTGTGCCGCCCCGTTGGGTGAATCGCGCGGACGAGATCGGACACGTGTTCTACATGGCGATCGCCCAGTACTTTGCCGGCTCGCTGGCTGTTGCCGCGCTCATGGGTGTCGTCGTTCTCGCCCTGTGCCTCATCTTCGGCGTTCCGCTGGCGCCGCTGGCAGCCCTATGGGCCATGATCACCGACCTCATACCACAGGTCGGCGGATTCCTCGGCGGCGCGCTCCTGGGACTGCTGGCACTAACCCAAGGCGCGTTTGTCTTCGTCGTCGTCGTAGGCCTGTATGGCCTCTACCTGACCCTCGAGAACCATGTCATCAGCCCGGCGATCGTCGGGCACGCGGTCGACGTCTCACCGCCGACGTCGATGCTCGCCACACTCATCGGCGGCGCCGCCGCAGGCGTTCCCGGCGCACTCGTCGCCACCCCACTCGTCGGCGCCACCAAACAGCTCTACCTGCAACTGCGGTGGGGACAGCAACCCTTCGCCAGCGAGCGCCCATCGTTGCGCGACCGGGTCAAGACCGTGTTCCGGACCATGGGCCGCCGCCCCCGCCCGACGCCGCGAGGCGGAGATCGGTGATATGGCAGAGCTCCGGCGCGCCGACGTCTGTCAAGGCCGACAAGGTACCTGTGCCCGATCCGTTCGCCGCAGCGGTGATTCGGTCCTCGACGGCGATGTCAAGTGCTTCCTCGAATAGCTCGTAGTGCTCGTGGTGCCCCGCCCCGACCACCCGCAACGAGCTGACCGCGGTCACGCAAGCGCCGCCTGGCGAACCACGCGATCGCGGGGGGCATCGCCCGTCCCGAGACCTGACAGTGGGTAGGTGGTCAACTGCAGGGCCCGCCCTCGATGACCTGAGGGCCCACGCCGTCGAATCTTCCCCCGGTCGGCGGCGTGGGCTCCACCCCACCACGGCAACACGACCCGAGGCACATCGGAGGACGCATGGACTTCACCGGACAATTCGATGACCTTCAGAAGCGCATCGCGGAGGCCAAGGCAGCGGCGCAGGCTGCCGCCACCGAGTCGCGTGACCGGCTCAAGCAGCGCATCGACCAGGCCCAGGACGACCTCGACCAGGCCGCCGCGGACACCAAGCAGAAGGCCGGCGAAGGAACGGCTGCCACACAGAGCAAGTGGGCGCAGATGAAGGCCGACGCCGCCGCCAAGCGGGACGACGCCAAGGCGAAGATCGACAAGCGGAACCGACAGCTCGACGCGAAGGCCGCCAACCACGAAGCCGACTGGGCCGAAGACGACGCCGTCGCCGCCCTCGACTATGCCGCCTGGACCCTCTCCAGCGCACGGCTGACCGTTCTGGACGCCATCTACGCCCGCTCCTACGCCGACGAGCGTGCCAAGGACACGGCGAGCCAATGAGGCCCGGCGACGAGCTCGCGGAAGGCGATCGGGGCCGTGCTGAGCCGCGGACGGCAAGGCAGCCGTCCATGACGAGCGAGACCCGCCGGGCATGACCGATTCGATATCCCATCGACCCAGCTCGGGGACACTCTTCGGAGAGGCGTGCGGGAGGCGTCGGGGGTCTGGTGGTGGTATCTGATCCTCGGGGTGGCGTGGATCTGGTACGGCATGTTCGTGCTGTCCTACCGCGTCGGCAGTCTGGCCGCGGTGGCTGCGCTTGTCGGTGTGGCCTTCCTGTTCGGCGGCTTCGGTCAGCTGGTGGTTGCCGGCCGGATCGAGACCTGGCGCTGGTTGTACATCGTGACGGGGGTCCTGGGCGTGGCCGCCGGGATCATGACCTTCGTCTGGCCGGACATCACCCTCTACGTCGTGTCGATCCTGGTCGCCTGGTACCTGATCGTGTTCGGGATCGTGCACATCGTCAACGCGCTGGCCGGCCCCAAGGTGTCATGGTGGTGGACCGGGCTGCTGCTGGGGATCGCCGAGCTGGTCCTGGGCGTGTGGGCCATCCGCTCCTGGGAGCGGTCGCTGCTCACCTTCGTGACCCTGGTCGGGGTGTGGGCCATCTTCATCGGGGTCAACGAGATCTTCGCCGCCTTCTCCCTCCGTGAGACTGGCAAGCAGGCGGAGCGCCTTCTCCCTCCGTGAGACCGGCAAGCAGGCGGAGTGGATTCTCGACTCACAACGACGGACCCCGGTCCTTCGGGACCGTGACCAAACAGCGGTAAGGCACCAGAGGAGCAGGAGTGAGCGCCCATCCGGGTCCCCCACCGATCGATCCTGCGCTGCCCCAGCGCGCCGAGGAGCCGAGCGTTCTACCGGACCGGGAAGGCTGGTGGGAGGAGCTCAATAGCCTCGATCTCGCCGTCTATGCGGCGGTCGCTGCCACGCCCACGCCCTCGTTGGACCGCGTCTTTCGCCGGCTGTCCCTGGCCGCCAACCACTCAAAGCTATGGCTCGCCAGTGCCGCAGTCCTGGCGACCGTCGGCGGAGCACGCGGCCGCCGCGCCGCAATCAACGGCCTTGCCTCCATCGTGGTCACCTCGGCGGTTGTCAACCTGCTGCTCAAGCCGCTCGGCCGCCGGCGCCGGCCTCACCGCGCCACAGAACACGTGCCGATCACCCGCCAGGTGACGATGCCTCGCTCACCGTCCTTCCCTTCGGGCCACGCGGCCTCCGCGTCCGCCTTCGCCACCGGCGTCGCCACTGCGTGGCCCGAGGCCGCGATACCGCTCAGCGCTGCCGCAATGCTCGTCGCGTATTCCCGCGTCCACACCGGGGTCCACTACCCGGTCGACGTGATAGCCGGAGACATCGTCGGTACGACGCTGGCGCAGCTCACCGCCGCCGCGCTTGGGCGCCGCCTCCGCCCACGGCGCGAGGGTTGAACGCAACCCGGGGTGACGACCCTCCGCCGCGGCGCCCTCGACGCACGGCACTCTGTGGTCATGATCGTTGATTGCGCCCATTACCTGGCTGGGGTTCGCCACGTCGCGCCCACGAGCCTCGGCGATGCAGGGAGGCTGGCGCGTGAGGGCTCGGGATTCGTATGGCTGGCGCTGAGCGAGCCCGGTCCCGACGAGCTCGACGACGTGGGCACCTCGTTCCACCTGCCGGAGCTGGCGGTGGAGGACGCGCGGGCGGCTCACCAGCGTCCCAAGCTGGCGGATTACGGCGAGAGCGTGTTCCTGGTCGCCAAGACGACGCGCTACGACCAGGCCCAACCGCAAATCGAGGTCGGGGAACTCGACATGTTCCTCGGAGCCCGCTACGCGATCGCGATCAGCCGGTCGAGTGCCGGGCCTCTCGCAGGTGCACGCGAACGCCTCGATGGCCACCCCGAGGTCGCCAAGCTCGGGCCCATGGCCGCGGCGTGGGCCGTGCTCGATGCAGTGATCGATGACAACGAACGCGTGGTCGACCGGCTGGGTGATCTGCTCGACCAAACCGAGCAGGCCGTGTTCCAGGGTGATCGGGACCAGAGCGAGCCCATCTACCTCCAGCACCGCAACACCGAGCGGCTCGAACGAGCGGTGCATCCGATGCTGGCGATCTTCGACACGCTCGAGCGCGGCGAGCCCGTCAAGTTGCCTGAGGGCCTACGACCCCACCTTCGCGACGTCGGTAATCACGCCCGCCGCCTGTCCGAGGAGGTCGTGCAGCTCGGCAATGCGCTCGACGGGTTGCTCAACGCCAATGTGGCGCGGGTCACCTTTCGCCAGAACGTGATCATCCAGCAAGTGTCCAGTTGGGCCGCGATCGCCGCCGTGCCCACGGTCATCACGGGGGTCTACGGCATGAACTTCCGCCACATGCCCGAGCTCGACTGGACCTTTGGCTACCCGCTCGCAATCCTCGTCATGGTCGTAGCTGTCTTCGTACTCCGCTGGAACTTCCGCCGCGTGGGCTGGTTGTGACACACGGCCGGCGCCCGGCCAGCAAGGATCCCAGTCATGTCATCGTCGTGAGGTCGGGGCCGAAACCGGCGACGGCGATACCGTCACGCTCACCGGCTTGGTCGGCTCGCATGCCGCGATGCGCAAAGTGGTCGATGCCGCATTGCAGGCCCCCGGCGTCGACAGGTCGTCGACCACCTCGTCGTCGGGGCCGTGAGCGCCCTGGCGTAGCGCCTCGCGGCGGACGGAGCGCCGCACGCTTCGCTGCTCAGAGAGGCGGTGCCCGTCACGCGCGCAGCGTGACGGGCACCCGCTCCCGTTGGACGCCGGCACTCCCCGTCGTTCGGCGAACGCGCTGGGCTAGGTTCAGCGCGGTGTTGGTAGGTCGAACGGCTGAGTGCGCCGCCATCGACCAGATCTTGGCGGGTGCACGCAACGGCTCGAGCGGCGTCATTGTCGTGCGGGGCGCTCCGGGGATCGGCAAGTCCGCCCTGCTCGACTACGCGATGACCAACGCGCACGACCTCGCCATCGCGCGCGTCACCGGCGTCGAGTCCGAGCTCGGCCTCGGCTTCGCCGCGATCCACCAGCTCGTGATGCCGTTCTTGGACCACGTGGTCCAGCTGCCCGACCCGCAACGCCACGCGTTGGAGTCGGTGTTCGGTCTCGCCGATGGCGCCGCGCCGAGCTACCTGGTGGTGTTCCTCGCGGTGCTCACGCTCCTGGACCACGCGGCGCGTGAACGACCGGTACTTCTCGTCATCGACGATGCGCAATGGCTCGACAACGAGTCGGCGCGTGTGTTGACGTTCGTCGCCCGCCGGCTGCACGCGGATCCGGTCGCGATGTTGTTCGCCGTGCGTGACACCGGGGTGGGTCTCCCCGACCTGTTCAATCCGCTGCCCCAGCTCGTGGTCCTCGGCCTGCCGGAGGACGACGCTCGAACCCTGCTGACGTCCGTCGCCGGCAGCGCGATCGATGCCAAGGTCGCCGATCGCCTGGTCGAGGAGACGGAGGGAAACCCGCTCGCGCTGACCGAGGTGGTCGCCGAGCTGACCGCCGAGCAGTTGCGGGGAGACGCACCGCTCCCCGAGCCCATTCCGGTCGGCCATTCGCTCCAGGATCAGTTCGCCGCCCGCGCCCGTCTGCTGCCATCGGCGGGTCGGACCGTCCTGCTGCTCGCGTCGGCGGAACGACTGGGCGATCCGGCGCTCCTTCACCGGGCAGCGAGGCTGTTGGGAGCGCCATGGGAGGAAGCGGTCACCAGCATCGAAGCAGCCGGTCTCGTGGCGTTCGCTCCCGCCGTGCACTTTCGTCATCCGCTGATCCGGTCCGCCGTCTACCACGGCGCACGGCCGGCGGAGCGCCGTCGAGCCCACCGCGCCCTCGCCGATGCCCTCGACGGTGACGACGACGTCGACCGGCGCGCCTGGCATCTCGCCGCCGCCTCGGCAGTTCCGGACGAGGACGTCGCGCGCGCGCTGGAACTGGCCGGAGGGCGTGTGTTCCACCGGGGCGGGACGCAGGCCGCCGCCGAGTTCCTCCTGCGGGCGTCGGAGCTCACACC
Source organism: uncultured Acidimicrobiales bacterium (assembly GCA_963735375.1). GTDB lineage: Bacteria > Actinomycetota > Acidimicrobiia > Acidimicrobiales > VFJN01 > ZC4RG19. The sequence goes on along the minus strand of CAVTKS010000007.1, from coordinate 873,410 downwards.
CGATCCCGTCCGCAGGATTGACCGGCTCCTCGCGACCGTACGGCTGCGCGCCGCCGAGGGCGACGCGGCACGTGCGCAGCCGCTGCTCGACGCGGTGCTCACGCGCGTTCACGACGGCCACCAACGGGTGGAGGCGGAGTGGACCCAGGGCCTGATCTGGCTCGATGAAGGCCGAGGCCGGGACGCTCTGCACGCGTTGGCGCGCGCGGTCGCCTCCATCGAGGAGTACGACGGCGGCTTCACCCTCGACGCGCTGATCACCGCCGAGGACGCGGCAATCTATGCGGGCTCGTTGCGTGACGACGCTCCGGTGGACGCGATCGCGTCGACGGCGCTGCGCTTGCTTCCGGACGGCGACTCCGCGACGCCGGCCGAGCTGTTGGTGAGAGGAATCGCGGTGCGGCTCACGGATGGCTTCGCTGCCTCCGCTCCGATGCTGCGAAGCGCGCTCGCCGGACTGCGACAGCAGGTTGAGGAGACCGGCAACATCGCGACCCCGAACGCACACGAGCGCGCCAACGTGCTGCACCTCCTCGCCGTGAGCGCGGCCGTAGCCCTCCTCGACGACCGAACGCTCGAAGCGGTGACGCGGTCCTGGGTCGACTTCGGCCGCCGCACACAAACGCTGACGACGTTGCCGATCGCGCTCGACACGAGGAGCGTCGCGGAGATCCTCGCCGCGCGCTTCCGGGCCGCGGCGTCGGCGATCGCCGAGGCTGAAGAGATCCTCTCCCTCGTCGGCTCACGCGGCCACATCGGCGACCCGGGGCTCGGCGAGCTGCTCCTCCACGCGTACCGAGGTGACGAGGAGAAGACGCGGGACGCCGCCGAGCGGCGGGCACGGGATGCGCGAGAGCGCGGCAGTGGCGGCGACCTCGATCACTCTCGGTATGCGCTCGCAGTCCTCGACCTGGGCTCCGGCCGCTACGCGTCCGCGCTCGAGCATTGCCGCGGGATCACCGATCACTCCGTGCCGTTCTCGACGATCGCACTCCCCGTGCTGATCGAGGCGGCCGTGCGCTGCGACGATCTGGCGACCGCCACGACGGCGCTCGATCGTTTCTCGGCGCGAGCGATCGCGTCCCGGTCGAACTGGGCCGAGGGATTGCTTGCGTGCATGCGCGCGCTGCTCGCAGCCGGCGACGAAGCGGAGTCGCAGTACCAGGTCGCGCTCGACCGCCTCACCCGCTGCACCGTCGCGTTCGACCTTGCGCGAACGCAGTTGCTCTACGGGGAATGGCTGCGGCGTGCCCGCCGGCGCCGGGAAGCACGCGAGCCCCTACGAGCTGCGCTCGAGTGCTTCGACGGCATCGGAGCTCGGGCGTTCGCCGAGCGCACCCGGCGTGAGCTCGCGGCGACCGGTGAGCACAGCCGGCCGCGATCCGACGCGACGCGCGGTCTGCTCACGGGGCAGGAGGCGCAGATTGCGCGACTGGTCGCCGACGGCGGCACAAACAGCGAGATCGCGTCGCAGCTCTTCATCAGCCTGCGCACCGTCGAGTACCACCTGAACAAGGTGTATCGAAAGCTGGGGGTGAACACCCGGACGCAGCTCGCCCGTCTCGAACGCGCGGGGTGATGCGACCACTCAGTTGAATGCGTGAGGTGCGGCGGTAGGGCCACGCCTCGGCGGACGTCCTGCTCGGCGTGCCGACGTGGGCGAGGGCCGCGACGACCGCACCGTCGTCGTACCGGCCTGACCGTTGCCGGCACCCGCGTCCTCGCTCGAGTCGGGGTTGCCCGCCTTCTCGGGGCCACCGTTCACGGTCGACGACGGCGCGCTCGCTGATGTTGCCCTCGATGGCGAGCCCGCCGTGCTCGACCGGCCGCTCGAGTTCACGCCGCTTCCAGAGGCGTTGCGACTGCGGATGCCGCTGGCCCCACCGACCTGCTTCGCATCTGCGAAGACCACAGTCCCAGCGCGATCGACCAAAGGACCTCTTTCCCTTTTCCTGCTGCGGACCGCGCGTCGTACCACACGGTTCGTGTGCGGGCGCCACGAGGCCCGCCGCGCTGGAGACTGCGGACTCCTCGGATTCGAACCGGTCGCGCACCTGCTTACGGTGCTGTCAGTGTCACTCTGGTCGTCGTCCGGGGGCTTGGCTCCTACGGTGCGTGCCTTTCGTGGGCAGCATGCTTTCTGCCGGCCCCCGGGCGCGCGGAACCGGCCGGCGTGGCTTGATAGGAGCGTGGCATCGCCCCCACTGAGGTGTGCCCACCGACCGGTCCCGTCTCTTCCACTGGACGTGAAAGGTGACTGGATCATGGTGACTCTGGGGATCGACGCGCACAAGCGCACCCACACGGTCGTGGCCGTCGACGAGGTTGGACGTCAGCTCGGCTGCAAGACCACGACGGCGACAACCAGCGCCGATCATCTCGCGATGTTGCGCTGGGCCGAGCGGTTCGGCGAGGAGCGGACCTGGGCGGTGGAGGACTGCCGGCACCTGTCCCGACGTCTCGAAGCCGATCTGTTGGCTGCCGGGGAGCGGATCGTGCGAGTGCCGCCGAAGTTGATGGCTCACGCCCGCGACGCCGCCCGCACCTACGGCAAGTCCGACCCGATCGACGCTCTGGCGGTGGCGCATGCCGCGCTGCGGCACCCGGACCTGCCCGGCGCCCGACTCGACGGCCCCGCCCGGGAGCTGCGCCTGCTGGTGGACCACCGAGAAGACCTGGTCGCGGAGCGGACCCGGTGCATCAACAGGCTGCGCTGGCACCTCCATGAGCTCGACCCCACCTGGGACCCCCCGGCCCGGTCGCTGGACCGCTACAGGACCCTCGACGGCATCGCCGCGCGCGTGGCCGCCACGGACGGGCCCGTGGCCCGCATCGCGGCGGACATCGTCGAGGACGTGCGCCGGCTGACCATGCGTGAACGGGCGCTCGAGCGCGACATCACCGCGCTGATCGTCGAGCTGGCCCCCACGCTGTTGGCTCTCGTGGGACTGGGCGCGCTCACCGCGGCCAAGATCGTGGCCGAGACCGCGGACGTCCGCCGGTTCCGGTCCAAGGACGCGTTCGCCCGACACAACGGCACCGCCCCGTTGCCGGTGTGGTCTGGCAACCGCGAACGTCACCGACTCTCCCGCACGGGCAACCGCCAGCTCAACGCTGCCATCCACCGCATGGCGATCACCCAGATGCGCTGTCACGACGACGCCCGCGCCTACCTCGACCGGCGCCGGGCCAACGGCGACACCCGCACCGAAGCGCTCCGAGCGCTCAAGCGCCGCCTGTCCGACGTCGTCTACCGGGCACTGCTCGCAGACACCCAACCACTCACAGCACCCAGCGGCCTCGGCGTCCCTCGCGACGCAGAGGCCGCTTGACATAGGAGCAAATCATGCCCGCTCGGCTCGTAAGGGAGGTGCTGCTGGGAGGACGGCAGCCAGCATCGCGACACGTGATCGCGCTCCGATCCCTGAACGAACGCATCGAGCGCGCCGACGACGTCGTCGCGATCCAGGCCGATGTCGGCCGCGAAGTGGTTGCCGCCCCCGCCGTCGGCGGCTGGCACCCGCACCGCTCCGCATGCCGGCGGACCCTGCGCGGTTCGTCGGTACCCGTACGTGCTCGCGGGAAGTGCACCCGGTCGTCTCGCCCGCATCATCGAGCGGGCGCATCATGCGCATGGAGAGGAGAACGCATGAAAGCACCGCAAAGCTCAACAAGCCGCCCGAGCTCCATGAGAGACACGCTCGACTGGGATCCTCTGGCCGGGGTTGCCGGGGCTCGACCGGTCGCTTTGGTGGTGTGATGTGAACGGAGTCGATGACAGAGTCGATGTCGAGTCGTTGACGGGGTCCGGGGGGTTGGAGGGTCGCGTTGCTCTGGTGACGGGCTCGTCGAGCGGGATTGGGGCAGCCATCGCGGGCACGTTCGCCGAGCGGGGTGCCACCGTCGTGGTCAACTCGGCGACTTGGGCCGAGGCGGGTGAGCAACCCGCGGCCGAGCTGCCGGGTGCCAGCTACGCACTGGCCGACGTCGGCGACCCCAGGCAGGCGGCGCGTCTGGTCGCGACGACGGTCGAGCGATACGGGCGCCTCGACATCGTCGTGAACGACGCCGGCATCGCCGAGGTGGCCGCGGCACGCCGACGTGGACGCTGCGACGAGCGACGCCTGGGAGCCGGTCTTGCGGGTGAGCGTCGTGGGCACGTGGAACGTCGTCCGCGCCGCGGCACCACACCTACGCGCCACCGGGGACGGTGTCATCCTCAACGTCAGCCCGATCACGGGCGGCCAGCAGGCGGGGTCGTCGATCCCCTACGCCGTGTGCGCGGCGGCGTTGAACGAGCTGACCGCGCTGTTCGCCAGCGCCCTCGCGCCCGAGATCCATGTCCGCTCGGTGGCCCCAGTCGTGGACCCCGAGACGGGACGACTGGTCGGCGCCGTGGCCGCCTCCTCCACCGCGGACCAGTCCGACGCCGTCATGACTCCGCTCGGTCGTCACGCGGCCCACGACATCGAAGAATGCCTCGCCGATGCGTCATTGCCGGCGATGTCGGCCTCCGGCGAGTGGTGCCACACCCACCGGCCGGATCCACGGACCCACAGGCGGCGCACGACGGACCCCCGGTTCGGATGGGACAGCCTGACGCCCGCAGAGCTCCGTGTGGCCGAAGCCGTGGGGGCGGGCCTGACCAACGCCCAAGCCGCTCGGCGTCTGTTCGTGTCCCCCCACACCGTCGACTACCACCTGCGCCAGATCTTCCTCAAGCTCGGCATCAGCTCCCGGGTCCAGCTCGCCACCTTCCTCACGCGGCACTGACCCCGCCACCGGCGCGCCCGGGGACAGCCGCTCGCGCCAGCCGAGACGAGCCGCCCCAGAATGCGCAAAACAGCCCGGACACATCCCCTCCCCGAAGTGCCGGTGGATGGCGTCGCTGGCGAGCCGTTGCTTCGCCCGGACGATTACGCAGCGTCACGACGTGGCCGACAGCGGGCAGTCCGCGATGGCCCCACAGTGCAGATCCCGCTGACCGCCCACAGTCGGCATTCCTCGAGACCTCCGCGGTGCCGAGGGGCGAACACGGCGGTTTGTGCCATCCGACGTGCCACCTACTCAGCGAAGCTCGGTGCGTTCAGCATGACTCGGTGCGGACGCGTGGCCTCGTGAGCAGGGCGTCATGGGGACCACCGGCCTCTGTGAGGAACCGTCTGCGCCCTCTCAAGGTGGCGACACGGGTTCGAATCCCGTCGGGGGTGCCAGAAGAAGGACCTGGTCACGGGTCTGCTCCCGGCGTCGGCTCGGCCCGGCAGCGCGGACTCCGCTTCGTCGCCACCCGCATCCTCGCCTCCGGCGTCGACGTACGCACCGTCTCGGGTCGGCTCGGCCACTCGCTGGCATCGACCACCCTCAACGTGTACGCCGCCTTCGTTCCTGACGCCGACCGCCACGCCGCGGATGTCATCGGCCGCCTCGTCGCTCGCGCGGCAGCCGCCTGAGACTGCTCCCGGCTGCCAATCCGTCATCGAGGAGGTTCGAGGAGTGCGTCATCCTGACGGCGATCCCGGCCTCGGCCTGGCGTCCGCCGCCGATCGGTGGCGGTGGTGCAGCAGCGCCTCTGCCGTCGCCCTGTCGCCCTGCGTCAGGGCACTTCGGCTCGCCGCTGGAAGCAGTGGACCTCGCCGCCTCGAGTTCGGGTTCGCGCACCTCCTGGCCCCACAGCCTCCACCCAACCCAGGGTGATTCGGCGAGGTCCTGCCCTGCTCGTCGGCTTGGTTCCCGTCATGCAACGGAAGTTCGAGTCGCCCAGACGGCGACGAGGGGGTCACCTCGGTGGTTGGTCGGCGTTCGGCGCTGGACCGTCGGCTCGTTCCAGCCGCCTGAGGCCCGGAAGTAGGTGGCGACGATCTCGGCGCGACCGTCGTCGGAGGCGGCCAACCAGCCGCGGATCACCTTGTCCGGGAAAACACGGTTCGAGAACGTGCACACGAACAGCCCCCGCGGCCGCAACAGCCGCCGTACCTCGCGGAACACCTCGACCGGGCGCACGAGGTAGTCGACCGACACGCAGCACACGACCGCGTCGAACGCCTCGTCATCGAGGGGCACGACCGGTTCGGCGTTCAGGTCGTGCACGATCGTGCCGGTCGCGCTCGGGTTGGCGGCCAGCTCGTCCTCGTTCATCCCCAGGACGATGAGGTGGGCCGGGGCCACACGGAAGTGGGACACCCACGACCCCATGAGGTCGAGGACGTCGCCGTGGATGCCCAACTCCTCGTAGAGAGAACCAACCGCGGCGATGGCGTCGTCGTCGATGTGGGTCACGAACCTGGGCACAGCGTAGAAACCGGCGTCGGGCGCGCGGTCGACGCGGTCGAAGAATCCTGGCGGGAACGGCTCGACACCCATCGCTCGGCGCCACGTTAGGCGGGTCTGGCTGTGGCGACGTGCCGGCGAGGTACGACGATTGGATCTCGTCGACGCGGTCGTGCGCGTCGTGAGCCGGTCCGGCGATCGAGATGCGTGCCGGTGCGGGACCAGGTCGCCGGTGACTCGGTGACGCGTCCGCCGCCACCGTCGCCGAGGTCGGTGATGGCAAGAACCGGTCGTTCTCCCTCGTCGCCGAGGTCGACAACCCCGACGGCAACGCCGAAGGCATGCTCGTCACCCTCGGCGGCGAGACCGGCGGCTACGCGCTCCTCGTGCTCGAGGGCAAGCCGACCTTCGTCTACAACTGGCTCGGCGTCGAGGAATACACGATCACCGCCTCGGAACCACTGCCACCGGGCGAGTGCACGATCGTGTTCGACTTCGCCTACGACGGCGGCGGCGCCGGCAAGGGCGGCACCGGCACGCTGTCGGTCAACGACAAGACCGTGGCCGAAGGACGCATCGACAAGACCGTGCCGGTCTACTTCTCCACCGACGACACCTTCGACGTCGGGGAGGACTGGGGCACCCCGATGTCGGACACCTACGAGCCACCGTTCGCCTTCACCGGCAACCTCACGAAGGTGACCGTGCACGCCAAGTCGCCCTAGACGAGCGCTGAGCACCGGCCGCCGAGCCTGACGGCTGTCTCGTCAGATCCGGGCTCGACGTTCGCCCACTGCCCGCACCGTCCTCGACCTCACGGGTCGACCTCGTCTGCGCGATCCGTTGCGACCCACGCCTGGGCGCCGCGGTACGCCTCCAGGCTGGACTCGCCGATGGTCGGGTGGGCCTCGTACAGGCTCACCGACCCGTCCTTGCGGATGACCCTGGTGCGCTCCCCGCCGCGCACGTCCACCTACGGGTTCCCCGACAGCAGATGCTCCACCGCAGGTTGTGCTCGCTCCGTGACCCGGTCGACAACGCCTCGAGAGCGGAGGCGTCCCACGATGTTCCCAGCGATGACGTACATCGGGACGGCCAGGATGAGTCCCACGATCCCGCCGAGGAGTCCCCCAAGGCGATGACGATGAGCACGATGAGCGGGTGGACATGGAGCGTGCGACCCATCACCTTGGGCTCCACGAAGTTCTCCAGGATGAGGTTGGCGGCGAGCACCACCACGAGCATCACGATCGCCTCCGCCAGGCCCCCTTCACCGAGGGCGATGATCACCGCCAGCCCTCCGCCGAGGAACGCCCCGACGTAAGGGATGTACCCGCCGACGAAGTTGACGACGACGATCGTGAAGACGAGCGGCAAGCCTAGGAGTAACGCCGCCAGGCCGACGACCAGCGACACGATGGCCGACATGATCGTGCGACCCCGCCCGTAGTCGCGGATGATCAGGCAGGCGTCGCCGATCGCACCATCGACGTCGTCCTGATCGGGCAAAGCGAACTGGCCGACCAATGATCGGCGCAGCTCGGAGCCGTCCTTCAGCAGGTAGTACATGATCAGCGTGCCGAGGATCACCCCGCTGGCCACCGCCACCATCGTGCCGATGCCGGAGACCAGAGCCGAGAGCACCCCGGAGGTGACCATGGGTGCCGTCTCCTCGATCGCGGCTTGTACCGCCTTCAACGATGCCTCGTCGACCCCAAGCGCGTCCGTCTGATCAGCTGCAGAGTCGACAGCCGCGTCGGCCGATGCACTGATCTCGTCCGTCTGGTCCGCCACTCCCCGAACGGTCGCGAGGACGACACCGACCATCAAAGCGAGCAAACCCAACACCACCAGCCCGGCCGCCAGGGTCGACTTCACCCCTCGGCGTTCGAGCGTGCCCACCAAGGGCTTGAACGCCACCGCCAGCATCGCAGCGAAGGTCATTGGCAGGACGATCTCGCTCACGGCGGCCAACGCGGAGACCACGATCCCGACGGCGACGACGACCCCGACGAAACTCCACGCCCACACGCCAAGTCTCGGTGCCCGACCCAACAGGCTCGACCCCGCGCCGTTCATGACCAGCCGTCAGACGTGGCACCGGCCACAAGCCGGACCCTGAGCAGCCCCAAGCCGAGGTCCTCGAGCCGGGTCACCACGGCGCGGAACACATCCTTCGGACGGCGCACTGTGGTGATGCCCGTACCAGCGTCAGGGTCACCGAACGCGGCCCAGAGGTCGGAGCTGGCCACACCATGGAGCGACATTTCGTATCGCAGATCAACCATCGGTGGGCAGCTCCCTGTGGAGCTCTCGACGTCGACGCTCGCGATCCCCCAACTCGAGTTCGCGAGAACAAACCCCGCGACGAGAAAGACGAGCGGCCCGGTGAGGTTCCGGGCGGCGAACCACTCCGACAGGACCGCCCAGCCGAAGATCACGATCGGCAGCACGACAAGGGTGGCTTCGTTCATCGTGTGGCAACCCCACGTGCTCCATCGGTGGGCCGGTCGACGAGCCCAGGCTGCGCCCCGCTCGTTCCGTTGTCGTCACCCGCCGAAGGGTGAATCACGAACATCCGCGGTGTGCTCCGCGACGAGCCGGACGTCGAGCAGTTCGAGGCCGAACTCTTCGATGCTCGCGATCACGGCGCTGAGCGCATCGTGCGGACAGCGCAGCACCGTGCGACCCGCGCCGGCGGCGAGGTCGCAGTCGACGAACGCAGCGCACAGGGTGGGGCTGGCCACTCAGCTCGGGTCGCGTCACCAGCGGGCGACGCGACCTCAGAAGCGTCAGCTTGTTGGCGGCAACGACCGTCCACGCGGCAATGCCCGTCCCTTCCGTGCCGTCCGGGTCGTCAACACGGAGCGCCAGAACCTGACCATCGCTGTGCGTCTGGTGTCTCGTCATCGTCACCACCGGCTCGACATCGGCCCAACGCCTCCCGGCCCGGAACGACTGCCCGGTCCGCCCTCGCCGCAGTGCCGCGACGTGCTGTCCTACGCCTCGTTGAACGCCGATGGACGATGTCACGGCCCACGACATGCGTCGTCACCCCTTCCGGGTGACCGGGCATCGACACGACGACCACATGTCCGGGCGGTCACAGCCCCTCGTGCGCGCGGCGCGCCACAGACATCACCCGATCCGGGGGAGGACAGGATCGTGCGCCACACGCACGGTCACATCGATCCGACCCCGCTCGCTCCGGCACCCGATCGGGGCGTGGGGAACAACTGAGAGGACCAACAGATGGCAACGACGTCATATGACCAAGGGGTGGACGACGATCGAGCAACCGGCTGGACGGGTTGGATCAGCTTCGCCGGTGTGATGATGATCATCGGCGGCGCACTCAACCTCTTCTACGGCATCATCGCCGCCGTCAACGACGAATGGGTCGTGTTCACCAACCGCGCCAATGTCTACCTAGACGTATCGGAATGGGGCTGGGCCCACATCGTCCTGGGCAGCATCGTGCTCCTCAGCGGGATCGGAGTGTTCAGCGGCAACATCCTCGCCCGCACGGTGGGCGTCATCGTCGCCAGCATCAGCCTGCTCGTGAACTTCTTCTTCATCCCCGTCTATCCACTCTGGGCACTCATCGTCATCACGATCGACGTGCTCGTGATCTGGGCTCTGACCGCCCACGGTCGCGAGATGCGAACGGTGTGAGACCATCGGACGACACTCGGCCACAGACCGCCTCATCCCTTCGGATGAGGCGGTCTGCTCTGTTCCCCCGCACGCGACGAGCCGCTGACACCGGCCGATGTGGGGAGAGCGGGCCGTAGTCTGCTGGAGCGCCTCGAGGCCCTCTGCGTCCGCCGCAACTCCCTGCAGAGGCCGGCTCGGACCGTGCTTGGCCCACCAGTTTGTTCGCGGCCACCGGGGCTCGTCCGGATCCCGGCGTTCGAGGCACCCCGCAGACAGCGGTGCCGAGCGGGCTCTATCGGCAAGGCTTGCGGATCGGAGAGGTGCGGTCCGCCGACCCGCAGCGGTTGCGTTGCCCTCCGAAGAGGAGCCGGCTACTTCGGTGGTGACGGCTCAGCGGGTCCGGTAGCGCGCGTAGATCAACCCGCTGTCGAAGACACGCTCCTCGACCAGCTCGAGATCAAGGCGAACGCCGTCGGGGAAGAACCGCTTGCCGCCACCCACCACGCTCGTCGTCATGAAGAGGTGGTACTCGTCCACCAGCCCGGCAGCGATCGCCTGGGCGGCGAGGTTCGGACCGTCGACGCTGAGGTCGTGATCAGCCTCGGCCTTGAGCTTGCGCACCGCGTCCGGGTCGAAGGTCCGCTCGATCCGGGTCTTCGCGCTCGACACCGACTCCAGCGTCGTGGAGTAGACGACCTTCTCCGCGGCCTTCCAGTCGCGTGCGTACTGCAGGATGTGCGGCGGCACGTCGGGCTCGGTGTGCACGGTCTCCCAGTAGACCATCGTCTCGTACATCCGCCGGCCGTAGAGGTACGTGCCCACGGGGCGGAATCGGTCGCCGATGAAGGTGTGCACCTCCTGGTCTTCGGCCCCCCTGCCGAGGTCGCCCTCGGCCGCCTCGGCGTAGCCGTCGAGCGAGGTGATCATCGAGTAGATGAGCTTGGCCATGCGTCTCCTTCGTGTACGAGCGTGTCAGTCTGTCAGCGGTTCTGGAGGCTCTGACGCCCCGCAGACCCGGAACTCATCGATCGGCAGGCCGGCCCGCTCCGTCGGCCGTCAGATCCCGGACGAATCGCACCTCGGGCTGCCCGACCGCACATCTTCCGGTCGCACTGAGACCGTCGTCGGCCGGCTCGGCGGCGGTGTGAGGCGACAGACCGCGCGCACGCAGTCCGGTTGCGTGGCAGGCACCCCCGTGCTTAGGTGGACATGGCGGTTTGCGCGGAGGGGAAGCTATGACGACGCGTCGTGGGGTCCGGTTCCGGTGCGGTGCAGCGGCTGTGGTGGCAGCCCTGGTGGTGGGCGTTCCGGGGGTGGCCGAAGCCAACGGCGGAGGGTCGCGCGAGTGCTCCGCAGGCGCACCCGGCGTGGGCGACACCTACTACCCCACCTACGGCAACGGCGGCTACGACGTGGGCAGCTACGACCTCGACATCACGTACGACCCGGCGACCGATCAGCTCGACGGCGAAGCGTCCATCCGGGCCGAGGCCACACAGAACCTGTGCAGCTTCAACCTCGACCTCGTGGGCCTCGAGGTGACCGAGGTCGAGGTCAACCACCGCGACGCACAGTGGAGCCGGAGCGGCCAGGAGCTGATCGTGACACCCCGGCGCCCCCTGCGGGACCGGCAGCGGTTCACGGTCGAGATCGAGTACGGCGGGGTGCCCGTCGAGTTCGAGATACCGGGCTTCGGCATCCCCGCCGGCTTCATGACCACCCCCGACGGGGCGATCGTGGCCGGGCAGCCCGAGGCGGCGACGGCCTGGTTCCCGGTCAACGACCACCCGATCGACAAGGCGTCGTACTCGTTCGACGTCAGAGTGCCCGACGGCTACGAGGTCGCCGCCAACGGTGTGTTGCGCCGCACCCGCAGCCGTCACGGCTGGACGACGTGGTCGTGGGTGGCACGCGAGCCGATGGCGTCGTATCTGACGACCATCGACGTCGGCGCCTGGGACGTGACCGAATGGACCACCGATGCCGGGCTGCCCGTGTACGACGCCGTCGACTCGGCCATCACCGGTGGGCTGCGTGCCGAGATCGACTCGTCTCTGGCGCGCCAGGGCGAGATCCTCGACCTGCTGAGCGACGCGTTCGGCCCGTACCCGTTCAGCACCACGGGCGCGATCGTCGACAACCACGACGACCTGTTCTTCGCCCTCGAGACGCAGACCCGGTCTGTGTACTCGAAGTTGTTCTGGCTCGACCAGCAGGGCAACCCGACCAACGCCGACTTCGTCGTGGTCCACGAGCTGGCCCACCAGTGGTTCGGCGACGACCTGGCCCTCGCGGGGTGGCAGGACATCTGGCTCAACGAGGGCTTCGCCACCTATGCCGAGTGGCTGTGGATCGAACACGAGGGCCAAGCCACGCCCCAGCAGATCTTCCAGGCGACCTTCGACGCCATTCCCGCCGACGACCCGTTCTGGGCGCTCCCCATCGGCGACCCGGCCGTGGAGCACCTGTTCGACGAGCCGGTGTATGTGCGCGGGGCCATGACGCTGCAGGCGCTGCGCAACCAGGTCGGCGACGACGCGTTCTGGACGATCATCCGCGAGTGGGCCGCGACCCACAGCGGAGGCAACGTCACGACCGACCAGTTCATCGCCCTGGCGGAGCAGGTGTCGGGCCAGCAGCTCGACGACCTGTTCACCACCTGGCTCTTCACCGGGGCCAAGCCCGACCTGGCCGCAGCCGCCACCGCCGGTGCGGCCACCACCGACGGTGCGGCCGCCTCAACGTCGGCACCCTCCGACTCGGCGGCGGCTCACGCCTCGACGTGGCTCGCCGCCGTGCAGACCAGGCTGGACCGAGGCAGCTACTGAGCCATCGTCCTACCCGAACCTCCAGCCCGAGGTGGGCGAGGCGACCAGGACGATGCCCCGGTCTCCGTCGCGGTCAGCCGGCCTCGCCGAGGAAGGCGTGGACGTCAGCGGCGAACTCGTCGTGGTGGTGGAAGAGGAAGCCGTGGGCGGCGTCCGGATAGATGGTCAGCCGGGCGTTCGGGAGGAGGCCGGCCAGCAGGTGCGAGTAGCGGGGCAGGATCATCGGGTCGCTGTCGCCGTTGGCGACGAGGACAGGGAGCTCGATGGCGCTGAGCCGCTGCAGCACCGCGTGGTTGGGAACACCCCACGTACAGACGGCGTCATACTGCGCCTGGCGCGTCTGCCAGCTGACCTGCTCGTCGGGGTCGGCGGTCCTCGAGATCATGCGCCCCAGAGCGTTCGTGCCGGCCTCACGGCTGGCCGGCGTCCGGGTGAAGAAGACGTCGAGGTAGCCTTCAGCGCTCGGTTCGCGTCCACCGACGGCCCCGATCACCTCCGGCGCCCAGCCGTGCATACCGTCGGCGCCCTGTGGCGCCGACGACGCCAGGACGACCCGACGGAGGAGGTCCGGGCGGATGAGCGCCACCTCCTGGGCGACAAAGCTGCCGAGGGAGAACCCGAGCAGATCGACCCGCTCGAGCTCCATCGCCTCCACGAACGCTATGGCGTCATGGGCCATCGCGTCGACCGTGTTCGGCGTCACGCCGGTCGTCGCGCCGACGCCGACGTTGTCGAAGGCGATGACCCGGCGACCAGTGGCCAGGGCGTCGATGAGGGCGGGATCCCAGTTGTCGAGGTTGCCGCGGAAGTGCTGCAGAAGGACCAGCGGGACGTCGCCGATGCCGACGTCGCGGTACGCGTAGTTGACGGTGTTGCTGGCCATGACCAACAGGTTGGGGGCGTCGGCATAGCCGGCTGGCACGTCGTCGGATGAGCGTCGAGGGGCGGTGGTCATGGTGACGTGCTCCTTTGGGGATGGGTCCGCGTGGCCTGGTCGTGGATCAGTGGTGGTCCGGAGTCGATCACCTCGTGCACGACTCGGAGGCAATCGATCAGGGGCCCGCCTGCAGCATGGCGGCCTTCATCCAATGGCAGGCGAGCAACGCGAGCTCGACGTCGAGTCGTCCGTCGCGCAAGGGTCGGCCGCGCACCTCCTCGGCCTTGCGCACGCGGTACTGCGCGGTATTGCGGTGAAGGAACAGCAGCTCGGCGGTCGCCGTGTAGCTGCCACCCGTCTCCAGGAACACGCGTGCTGTCTCGCGCAGCCCTTCGTTGCGGCTCGAGTCGACGGCGAGATCACCGAGTGTCTCGTGGATCCAGGCGCGGGCGGAGGCGAGGTCGGAACACAGCATGGCGATCGGCGCAACGTCGACGTACGGCGTGACCGGGGCCCGCTGCTCGCCCGCCGCAAGTGCGACGGCGCGCGCGCTCACCGCTTGACCGTGGCTGCGCCGAAACCCCTCGATCCCCTTGGCCGCCTCGCCGGCAGCGAGGGACACGGCTGGCTCGCTCGCTGTCGCCGCGTCGAGCTCCTTGGACTTGGCCAGGCTCGCCTTCGTGGGGATCCAAACCCACGCGCAGCTCCCGTCCACGGGGATGACGAGCGGCGGCGTGGCGCACCCGAGCGCCGTGCCGAGCACACCGACAACCCCGCGGATGCGTTCGAGCGCGTCGGCGGCGGCCGGCTCGTCCACCCAAACCACGAGGCCCACGTGGTGCTGGTCGAGGCGGTAGTCGAGGGCGCGCTCGGCGGCGCTGACGTCGACCGGCGCGGCCCCGAGCAGCTCGCGCACCCGCAGGGCGAGCACGGCGCTGCGATCGCGCAACCAGCCGTCCCGGGCCTGTGCGTAGGTGGTGAGCACCTGCTCGACGACCTGGTCGACGTAGTCCGACACGATCTCGCTCATCTCGGAGGGTGGCCAACCCCTCGACGTGGTCGCCCGGCGACTGGCGGAGCAGCTCCTCGATGCAGTGGTGGAGGAACCGGGCTTGACCCACCCGGTAGGCGCGGATGAGGAGGGTGGCCGGAACGTCCTGCTGCGCGAGCCGGCGGGCGTAGTCGACGGCGGCGGCTGGTGCGGCGGTCGAGGCCGGCTGGTCGACGTCGGCGAACGCGCGGATGGCGGCGTCGACGTTTTCGCCGATGCTGGTGAAGAGCAAGCGGGTTGAGTCGTCGGCTCGGAGCCCGGGGATGGCCTCCTCGATGACGGCTTGGATGTCGGTCGTCACCGAGGCGAGCCGCTGTCCCACCGTGTCCGCGACCGACTCGACCAGCGCACGAACACGAGGGTCGCCTCGCTCCACGGAGCCAATGGTATTCGCCCGTACTTCCCCGTGGTCAGGCTGTCGCAACGAGCTCGCGCAGCGCGGGCTTGGCGATCTTGCCGACCGCGTTCTTGGGCAGGGCGTCGAGGATGACCACGTTGCGCGGCACCTTGTACCGAGCGAGCGACGTCGAGCAGAGCTCGAGCAGCTCCTCGGGAGTGATCGATCCCGGCGTGCGGAGGACGACGAACGCCACCGGCTCCTCGCCGAGGACGGCGTGTTGCCGCCCGACCACCGCGGCCTCCAGCACCTGGGGATGGGCGTAGAGGACGTTCTCGATCTCCTTCGGGTAGATGTTCTCGCCGCCCCGGATGATCATGTCCTTCACCCGGTCGACGAGGACGAGGTAGCCGTCGGCGTCGAAGTAGCCGACGTCGCCGGTGTGCAGCCAGCCACCCTCGAGGGTGCGGGCCGTTTCGTCGGGCTTGCCGAGGTAGCCCCGCATGACGTTCGGGCCGCGCACGATCACCTCGCCCCGGCCGTCGGTCGCGGCCGGCTGTCGCCAACGAGCAGGGCGACCTCGACGCCGGGCAACGGCAGCCCCACGGTGCCGGGCTTGCGGGGCCCGTCGATCGGGTTGAGCGTCGCGGCGCAGGTGCACTCGGAGAGGCCGTAGCCCTCGACGATCGTCGAACCGAACCGCTGCTCGAACCGCGCGATGAGCTCGGCGGGCATGGGAGCCGCGCCGCAGACTGCGAAGCGCACCGATGATGTGTCGGGATCGACGTCGTCGGGGAGCGCGCTCAGCATGGCGTAGATCGCGGGCACGGCGGAGAAGTAGGTCGGGCGAACCGCTTCGACGGTGTCGAAGAACGTCGAGGGCGAGAAGCGACCGGTGACCGACGTGGAGCCGCCGGCGGCCAGCGGGGACAGCACGCTGACGAGGATGCCGTTGACATGGAACAGCGGCAGGATCAGCAGGCAGCGGTCGGCGGCCGTCAAGCCCAGTGCCCCGGTGATCATGCCGACCATCGCGGTGAGGTTGGCGTGATCGAGCATGACGCCCTTGGGCTTGCCGGTCGTGCCGCTCGTGTAGATGAGCAGCGCCAGGGTGTCCGGCGCGGTCTCCGTCACGGGGCCGCCGCCGATCGGCGCCGCGGGGAGCGTCGCCACAGTCGACCGTCGCCACATCGACCATCGCCACATCGGGGACATCGAGCTCGGCACCCTCGTGGAAGAGCACGCGAGCGGACGAGTCCTCGATCTGGAACGCCGCCTCACCGGCGGTCAGGCTCGGGTTGATCGGCGTGAGCGCGGCGCCGACCCGCCAGGCGGCGAACATGACGACGACCAGTTCGACGCGGTTCGTCAACATTGTTGCCACCACGTCGCCGGCGCCCACGCCGCTGGCTCGGAGCATCGCCGCGGTGGCACTGACCCGTGCGAGGAACTCGGCGTTCGTGAGTGCGAGCCGATCGTCGTCGATGCACGGACCGATCGGGTCGAGCGCGGCGCGCTCGTCGGGCAGGGTTGCCAATGTCGTCGTCGGCGTCATGGGAGCAACGTACGGTCAGGTGCCGGTCGTGGCTTCGGGCCGCGGCGACGAGCCTGCGGGGCTCGTTTGTGCGGGCAGACCGAGAAACGTGGCGATCCGCTCGGCGACCGGTTCGGCGTGCTGCATGAGGAGCAGGTGCCCCGCGCCGGGCACGATCTCGAGCTCCGCGTTCGGGATCCGCCCCGCCAGGATGCGGGCGTTGAGCGGGGGCACGATCGGGTCCGCCGCCCCGCTCAGCACCAGAGTCGGCGTCCGGATGCGATGCAGCCACGGGAGGCTCGTCCACCCGATCCCGGCCGCCAGCTGGCCGAGATAGCTCCACACGCTCGGGGGACGGGCCCGGCGGGCGTTCGTCTGGTTGCGTAGGAGCCCCTCGTCGTCGGCGGTCCCCGGGCCGTAGAGGATGTTCGCGGTGAGACGGAGGAACGCGGGCGAGTAGTAGCGCAGGGGTGTGGCCAGAAGGGCGAGCGCCACGGGGTTGCCGGGCACGCCGCCGAGACCGCACGTCGTCGAGGCGAGCACGAGCCGGCGGACCCGGTGCGGGTTGGCGAGCGTCAGCTCTTGCGCCACGGCACCGCCGAACGACACGCCGAGCACGTCGGCGTCGGGGTGTCCGAGGGCATCGAGGACGTGGGCGGCTTGGCGCGCCAGCCCGTGCATGCCTTGCGGGATGAGCCGCGGCGGCGATTCGCCGGTGCCCGACGCGTCGTAGGCGATGGTCTGGACCCCACGGCGGGTGAGGGCGCGTTCGAGGGGGTCCCACATCTCGATGTTGCCGCCGAGGCCCATGATGAGCAGGAGCGGGCGGCCGTCACCCCTGGTGGACACCCGGACAAGGTGGCCGTCGACGCGCACGAACGTGCAGGACTCGACCGGTCATGTGAGGTGCACGTAGCGGCCGGGTGCTGGATCGAGCGGCGGGTGGGTGCGACTGCCGAGCTTGCGGGGAGCCGGGCGTTGATCACCGGACCGGGCGCTGAGCCATCCCGTCCAGTGCTCCCACCAGCTGCCCGCGTGCTTCTCGGCACCGTCCAGCCATGTCTCGGGGTCGGTCGGCGGCGCGCCCTCGCTGGTGCGGTACGACGACTTCGGGTTGCCGGGGGGGTTGACGATGGCCTGGATGTGACCGCTCGAACTGAGCACGAACTCCGACTTGCCGCCCAGCAGCTGCGTGGTCTGGTACGCGGTCTGCCACGGCACGATGTGGTCGGTCGACCCGGCGACGACGTAGGCGTCGAGCGCGACCTGGCCGAGGTCCACCGGCGTGCCGAGCACCGTGAGGGCGCCCTCGGCGAGCCCGTTCGAGATCGCCAGGTCGAGGAAGTCGGAGTGCAGCCCCGCCGGCAGGCGGGTGGTGTCGGCGTTCCAGTAGAGGATGTCGAACGCGGGCGGGTTCTGGCCGAGCAGGTAGTTGTTGACCCAGTAGTTCCACACCAGGTCGTTGGGGCGGAGCCAGGCGAACACCTTCGCCAGGTCGTTGCCGTCGAGATAGCCGGCGCGCTGCGAGCGGGTGCGGGCGGCCTCGACCGCGGGCTTCGATGCAAGCATCCCGATCTGTGACTCCTGGGCGGTGTCGAGCCCTGCGACCAGGAACGTCGCCGAGTTGACGAGCGCCTCGCCGGTCGCCGCCAGGTGGCCGAGCAGGCACGCCAGGGTGATGGCTCCCGCGCACATGCCGACCACGTTGGCATCGGCGCTGCCGCTGATCTCGCAGGCGACCTCGATCGCCTCCTTGCACGCGGCGACGTACGTGTCGAGATTCCAGTCGCGCTGTGCGGCGGTGGGGTTGCGCCAGCTGACCGCGAAGTAGGGCATCCCGGCGCCGACCATGTGCTCGATCAGGCTTCGACCGGGCGCGATGTCGGAGATGTAGAACTTGTTGATCTGCGGCGGGATGGCGACGAGTGGCCGGGCGAAGGTCTTCTTCCCGGCGGGCGTGTACTGGATGAGCTCGAACACCTCGCTGCGGTGCACGACCTGGCCCGGAGTGACCGCGATGTTGCCGCCGACGGTGAACGGGCGGGTGTCGACCGTTGCCGGCATGCCGCCGTTGCGGCGGACGTCATGGGCCATGTGGCGCAGACCGGTGACCACGCTGCGACCCCGGGTCTGGACCGCCTTGGCCAGTGCGCTGGGGTTGCCGAGCAGGTTGTTGGTCGGCGCCAGTGCCTCGGTGAGCAGCGAGACAGCGAAGCGGGCCCGCTCGCGGCTCTTCGGGTCCAGTTCGACGTCGTCGACGATCTCGAGGATCGCGCGGGCCTCGACCAGGTAGGCCTGCACGAGGCGCCGGTAGACGGGGTTGTCGCTCCATGCGGGGTGGGCGAAGCGCTTGTCGCGGGGGTCGGGACGCGACATCGCTCCGTCCGACGACCACTTCGGACCAGCTGGCTCAGGCTGCGGAGTGTGGTTGCTGTCACGACGCCGGGCTCGACAGCCACGCGCTGGAGCAGGCGTCCCAGCGCAGCGGCCACCTGGCGGCGGCTCAGCCCGACGAGGGGGTTGGCGCCCAGTACGACAGGATCCGTCGCATCGAACCGGCCGGGTGTGCCGGTGGGCGAGTCGGCCGGGGAAGTGGTGGGCGGCATCGGAGGGTCTCCTGTCGACGGGCTCGGGGTGTGCCCCATTGCACAGACCTGGGTTCATTTCGCCATCGTGTCGAGCGAACGGACCTCGGGCGGCGCGTTGTGCAGGGCGCCCACACGCCTGTCACTGATTGTGCGGCCTGCACAGATGGCGCCCGCAGGTTGGGTCTCGGCGGCCATGGGCCACGCCGAGCCTCCTTCTTAGTGTCATCGGTCACAGCCGTGCGTTTCACACGAGAAGAGGCACCATGGGCTTCACGACCGGAAACCTGCCACCTGTCGATCCCGGGACCTTCCACGAGCGGCCGTTCTTCGAGCGGATCCGCATCCTCGCCACCCAGTGGGTCGAGTACGGCTTCGGCACGCCCAAGATGGTCCACGTCATCTACGTCGTGAAGGTCGTCGTGCTCTACGTCGTCGGGGGGCTGTTCGTCGCCACCGCCACCTCGGGCCTCGGGCCGTTCTGGGACGTAGGCGGCTGGTGGCCCGAGCCGATCGTCCTCGAGAAGCTCATCCTGTGGACGGTGCTGCTCGAGACGCTCGGGCTGGCGGGGTCGTGGGGGCCGCTCGCCGGTCACTTCAAGCCGATGACCGGCGGCTTCCGGTACTGGGCTCGCCCGGACACCATCCGCCTCCCACCGTGGCCCGACAAGGTGCCCCTCACCCGCGGCGACCGGCGCACCGTCGCAGACGTCGTCCTCTACCTGGCGATCGTCGCCACGCTGGTCGCCACGCTCGTCGCCCCGACCGTGACCCGGTCGGGCACCCCATTGGTCAACCCGGCACTGCTGGTCGTGCTGATCGGTCTGCTGGTCGTGATGGGCCTGCGCGACAAGGTCGTGTTCCTTGCCGCTCGCAGCGAGCAGTACGTGCCCGCGATGGTGTTCTTCGCCGGGCTCGGCCTGGTCGACATGATCGTCGCCCTCAAGCTCCTGATCGTGACGGTATGGGTGGGTGCCGGCGTGTCGAAGCTCGGCCGCCACTTCTCACGGGTCGTGCCGCCGATGATCAGCAACACTCCGTGGATCCCGTCGAGGGCGAAGCGCATGAACTACCGCAACTTCCCGGACGACCTGCGGCCCTCGCACACCGCGAGCCTGATGGCCCACGTCGGCGGTTCGACCGTCGAGATCGTGCTGCCGCTCGTGCTCCTGTTCTCGACGAACAGCACCGTCACGCTGCTGGCGGTGATCGGCATGGTCCTGTTCCACCTGTTCATCATCTCGACATTCCCCCTGGCGGTGCCGCTGGAGTGGAACGTGCTGTTCGCCTTCGCCGCCGTGTTCCTGTTCTGGGGCTACCCGGCCTGGGACGGCTTCGGCGTCGCGGACATGTCATCGCCGCTGCTGCTGGCCGTCATCGTCGGCGGGCTGCTGTTCTTCCCGGTCCTCGGCAACCTGCGTCCCGACCTCGTGTCGTTCCTGCCGTCGATGCGCCAGTACGCCGGCAACTGGGCGTCGGCCACGTGGGCCTTCGCGCCGGGCGCAGAGGCCAAGCTCGACAGCATCGTGCGGGGCGCAGGCAACACCGTCGACCAGGTCGCCGCCACCTACCCTCGGCCCGTCGCCGAGATGCTGCTGACGATGCCCCTCGCCTGGCGCGGGCTGCACAGCCAGGGCCCCGCGCTGCTGTCGCTCATGGTCAAGCACCTCGGCGACGACATCGAGACGTACTCGCTGCGCGAGGCCGAGTTCGGCTGCAACACGGTCGTCGGGTTCAACTTCGGCGACGGCCACTTCCACGACGAGCAGCTCATCGACGCGATCCAGAAGCGCTGCCACTACGAGCCCGGCGAGTTCATCGTGGCCTGGGTCGAGTCGCAGCCGATCCACAAGGACCGCCAGCAGTACAAGGTGATCGACGCCGCCCTCGGGGTCATCGAGTCCGGCAGCTACAAGGTCGCCGATTCCGTCGGTGAGCTGCCGTGGCTGCCGAACGGGCCGATCCCGCTGCAGGTGACCTGGACCCGCCGCGCCATCGACGAGCCCGTCGGCGCCGCGGACGCCGTGGCCGCCACCCTCGCCGTCGAGCAGCCGCCCGCCAGTGCCGGAGCTGTGTGATGGCCAACGCCGTGGTCGTCGGGTCCGGGCCCAACGGGCTCGCCGGCGCCGTACGCCTCGCCCAGCACGGGATCGACGTCGAGGTGCTCGAAGCCGCCGACCACATCGGCGGCGGCACCAGGAGCAGCGAGCTCACCGTGGCCGGCGTGCTGAACGACCACTGCTCGGCCTTCCATCCCATGGGCGTGGGGTCGCCGTTCCTGTCGACGCTCGGGTTGGAGCATCACGGCCTGCGCTGGCGTTGGCCCGAGATCGACTGCGCCCACCCCCTCGACACCGGCGAGGCCGGGCTGCTGTGGCGTTCGGTCGACGAGACCGCCGACGGCCTCGGGCCCGACGGCGGGCGCTGGCGCCGGGTGTTCGCAGGCCCGGCCGCCGGGTTCGACGATCTGGCCAACGACCTGATGCGGCCCATCGTGCACGTGCCCCGGCATCCGCTCCGCCTGCTCCGCTTCGGCCCGCCGGCGTTGCTTCCGGCCTCGGTGACGGCCCGGGTATGGCGCACCGACAAGGCGAGGGCGCTGTTCGGTGGCGTGGCCGCCCACGCGTTCCGCCCGCTGCAGCGGCCGACCTCGTCGGCGATCGGGATGACCATCATCGCCGCCGGGCACCGTCACGGTTGGCCCGTGGCCGAGGGCGGTTCCCAGTCGATCGCCGACGCGCTCGCCTCGCTGCTCAAACAGCTCGGCGGCAAGATCCGCACGGGCGTCCGCGTCCGCACGGCCGGAGACATTCCGCCCGCCGACATCGTCCTGCTCGACCTGGCCCCCGGACCGATCACGCGGATCCTGGGCGACCAGTTGCCGTCCCGGGTCGCCCGTGCCTACCGCCGGTACCGGCACGGCCCGGGCGCGTTCAAGCTCGACCTCGCCATCGAGGGCGACCTGCCCTGGACGAACCCGGCATGCGGTCGCGCCGGCACTGTTCACCTGGGCGGCACCTTCGAGGAGATCGCCAGCACCGAACGCGACATCGCGGGCGGTCGCATGCCCGAGCAGCCCTTCGTCCTCGTCGGCCAGCAGTACCTCGCCGACCCCACACGATCGGCTGGGAACATCAATCCGATCTGGACCTACGCCCACGTGCCGCACGGCTACACCGGCGACGCAACCGAGGCCATCCTCACCCAGATCGAGCGCTTCGCCCCCGGAACCCGCGATCGCATCGTGGCCCGAGTCACGCGGCCGACGACACAGCTCCCCGTCGACAACCCGAACTACGTCGGCGGCGACATCGTCACCGGCGCCAACACCGAGCGGCAGCTCCTGATGCGGCCGCGGGTCGCGCTCGACCCGTACCCCACCGGCATCCCGGGGACGTTCATCTGCTCCGCGGCCAGCCCGCCCGGTGCAGGCGCCCACGGGATGTGCGGGTACAACGCCGCCGGCTCCGCGCTCCGCCATCTGCGGATCACGCCGGTCACCTCAAGGTGACGACGGATATGCATTCCCTTCATCCATCAAGCCTCGCTCGGCGAGGATGTGGAGGACTTCGTTGAGCAGACGCCGGCCTGACGCCGACGGTGTGACGCCCGAAGGCGGCTGGGTCGGACGTCTGTTCTTCGGGCCGTGGTGGCTGGTCTACGCCGGCCTCGTGGGACCCACTGACGAGCACCGGCACCACGCCATCCAGCTCGTGGCCGCGCCCGGGATCCGCGTGCTCGCCGCCACCGGCGACAACCCCAGCCCCGCCATCGTCCCCCCCGACCACCCTCACGCCATCGCCGGGACCGGCACCGGCGTGGTCGTCTTCGTCGACCCCGAGGCAACCAGCGCTGCCAACCTCGTATCCCGCCCGCCACCCGGCTTCCCCGATGCAGACCTGCCGGAGACCATGGCCGACGCCACCCGCCTCGTCACTGCCCTCACCCAGCCGGCCGACCGCCGGCCGCCCGACCGGCACCCCGCCATCGCCCGGCTGCTCGCCCTCCTCCCCGACGACCCCGACGCGCCCCTTCCAGTGCTGGCCGCCGCCGTCGGGCTCTCGCCCAGCCGGGTGACCCACCTGTTCCGTGACCACGTCGGCATCCCCCTGCGTGCCTACCGGCGCTGGGTCCGGTTCCTCCTCGCCGCCGAAGCCCTCCGGGACGGGGCATCGTTCACCGACGCCGCCCACCACGCCGGCTTCGCGGATGTCGCCCACCTCCACCGCACCTTCCGCCACCACTTCGGGCTCCAACCCGGTCCGCTCCTGCGTGGCGTGGAGTGGGTCACCGCATAGCCGCTCGGTTCAAGACACCGAGCGCCGGGGCCGTGAACCTCGGGCCATGCGAACACTCATCCGCTACGGCTATGTGCCCGTGGTCTGCGCCCTCGCCAGCCTGGCCGTCCGGCTCGCCGGACACGACGCGCCGCGCTGGAGCCTGGCCATCGTCGTCATCGCCGCCATGGCCGCCTCGTTCACCGCCGAACGCCTACTTCCGGTCGACCCCCGCTGGAACCGCGACCACGGTGACCGCCGCCGCGACCTCCTCCACACGCTCGTCAACGAGGCAGGCACCGCCGCCAGCCTCGCCCTCCTCCCGACGCTCAGTGCCCTGTTCACCCTCACCGATGCGTGGCCGCACTCGTGGCCTTTCGCCGTTCAGGTCGTCGCCGCCATCGCCGTGTTCGACCTCGGTGTGACCTTCGCCCACCTGGCCAGCCACCGGCTCGAGCTGCTGTGGCGCTTCCACGCCGTCCACCACAGCGTCCGCCGCCTCTACGGCCTCAACGGGCTCATGAAACACCCGATCCACCAGCTCATCGAAACGACCGCCGGCATCACCCCGCTTCTTGTCATCGGCATCCCCGAACCCGTCGCCGCTGCCCTCGCCGCCTGCGCGGCCCTCCAACTCCTTCTCCAGCACTCCAACGTCGACTACCGGGTCGGCCCCCTCGGCAGCGTGCTTGCCCTCAACAGCGGCCACCGCCTCCACCACCTCCGCTGGGCCGGCGTGGGCGACGTCAACTTCGGGCTCTTCACCCTCCTCTGGGATCGCCTCCTCGGTACCTACGCTCCACCCGGACGCACCGTCACCACCGACGAGCTCGGGATCGCCGCCCGCCCCGACTATCCAGCCGAATACCTCGCCCAGCTCACCGAGCCGTTCCGCCGCCGACCCGCCCCCCTCGCCGCCCCATGAGACCCAGCTACCACACGGCCCGGTCGGCACCGTCCGCCAGCTATGGGGGGGGGTTCCCTTGGCTCTTGCCTGGTGGAGCGACGTGCGGCACGCTCGTGCTGACACCCGGATTCGGGGGGTGATGCCGATGGCGAGGGTTGTGTGGCTGCTCCCCACGGCGAACGCGTCGAACGAGACGGCAGACGTGTCGTCCGCGTCGCCTGACCGCTCGGTGCCGGTCCGGGCGGGTGAGATCGGCCCGATACGGCGCGAGATCATCTTCGAGCCAGTGCACGAACAGCCTGCTCCTGTCGAGCCCGTTCCGGTCACGCCCGAAACGGAGCCGATGCCGAACCGGTCATGAGTGAGATCGCCGAGGCATGCGGCGGCGGTGACAGCGGTCGTCCGCTCGTGCCCGGATCGTTGCGCGGGTACAGGACGTGGTGGCGCGCCGGCCGGCGTGCGTCGGTGCCCGATGGGATGCTGCCCTTGACGTCGGTCACCAGGCGTCACATCGCCTGGGCCACCACGCTGAGCGCACGCTGCGTGCCGCGTGACACCGCCTGCTCGGGCCCGGAGTCTGCGGAGGTGGCGGACGACCACCCCGCGCCGCGGGCAGGGTGCAACTGCGGCATCTACGGGTGGTATGCACCGGATGACGCCGGCATCGTGAGCGCAAGCGTTTTCGGTGCCATCGAGGCGTCCGGTCGCATCCTCATGGGCGAGCGGGGGTTCCGGTCGGAGAGGGCCCGGATCACGGCCGTGGTCACCCGCAACCGCCGGGTGGCCGCGGCCTGCACCCGGGCGGGCATCGCCGTATACCAGCGCCGGCGCGATCTGCTCCGCGACCACCCACCCGACGATCTGTCGGCGTTGCTCGGCGACCGACCCGGCGACCACCCCAGCCGATGGTGGGCCCGCTGGCTCGCCGGCGTCGACCAGACCTGCTGGTTGGCGGTATGGGGGATACCGCCGTACGCGCCACCGACGGCGCGATTCGACCCATGGTCGCCGCGCTCGCGGCCGCCACATTGACCCCACCACGACCTGGAGAAGGCGGCGGCCGATGTCGCCGACCTGATCCGCCGGGTCCGGGAGGATGCTGGCTCCGAGCCCACCAACGTCCAGCCAGCTGTGTTGTGCCGGCGATGACGCCAGCCAAGCCGATCGCCCGCCGTCGCTAGGGTTGCGTCGTGCGTGTCGCGGTGCTGCGGGCGGTGGGTTCGCCGTTGTCGCTCGAGGACTGGCCCGACCCCACCCCCACCGGTGACGAGGTCGTGGTCCGGGTTGCCGGTGCCGGTGTGTGCCACACCGACGTGCACATACAGGACGGGCTGCTCGAGGTTCCGCTGCCGCTGGTGCTCGGACACGAGATCGCCGGGGTAGCCGAGCGGCACGGGCCAGTGCTGGTCTTCGGGAGCTGGGGCGACGGGACGTGCGCCTTCTGTGCACGGGGTGATGATCCACTGTGCCCGGCCGCAGCCGAACCGGGCCTCGCCCGTCACGGCGGCTACGCGGACGCCGTGGTCGTGCCGTCCGCACGGTTCCTCGTTTCGCTTGCGGGTCTCGATCCGGTGCGAGCTGCTCCGCTGGCCGATGCCGGGGTGACTCCCTACCGAGCGGTACGGCGCGCCCAGCCGTGGCTTGCCGACGGCGGGGTGGCCCTGGTGATCGGGACCGGGGGACTCGGCCAGTTCGCGGTCCAATACCTGAAGCGGCTGCCGTCTGTCCGGGTCGTCGCCGTGGACTCGTCGGCCGACAAGCGGTCGATGGCGCGTGACCTCGGTGCCGACGACGTGGCTGCCCCTGACGATGAGCTGCCGCGCGCGGGTGGTGGTCGACATCGTGGGCAGCGACGAGTCACTCGCCCAGGCGGCGCGCAGTGTCGAGCGGGGCGGGCTGGTCGTCCAGGTGGGTGAGGCCGGCGGGCGTCTGCCGTTCGGGTTCGGGACCGACGTCCCGTGGGAGGCGACCTTCACGACCTCGGTGTGGGGGTCGCTGCGAGACCTGCGCGCCGTCGTCGAGTTGGCGCAGGCGGACGAGCTGCGTTGGCATGTCGAGGCGGTCCCGCTCGACCGAGCCGACGAGGCGCTCGATCGTGTACGCCAGGGCGACGTCGAGGGCCGGCTGGTCCTGACACCCTGACGTCGGCCGTCAGGCAGCCGGAGGCCCGAGCTGAGGCTGCCCGCCTGGTGCAGCCATCGAACCGTCGATCCGGCTGACTCGCGTCCTAGGCTCAGCGTGTGGTTGGCCGACGGCGATCGGGGCGACCGAGCGCGAGGGCTTGGGCATGAGCTGGACCTGTCCGAGTTGTGCGAGAACCTTCGCGCGCGAGGACCAGTTCCATTCGCATGACACTGTGGATGTCGACGCTCACTTCGCTGGCCGCCCGGAGAGGCTGCGGGTGTCGTTCGACAAGCTCATCGGGTCGCTGCCGTCGGATGTCCAGGTCGAGGCGCTGAGGACGGTGATTGTCCTGTCTGCTCGCAGAACGTTCTCGTTCATCACCGTTCAGGCCAAACGACTCTTGGTTGGCGTGTTTCTCGAACAGCGCCTCGACTCGTCTCGTGTCGTCAAGGTCGACCAGGTCTCGGCACACAAGTTCGGGTCGGTGGTCGACGTTCGCAGTCCCGGCGATGTGGACGATGAGCTCCAACTGTGGCTCCGAGAGGCGTACGAACTCGGCGCCCAAGCGGTTCGAACCTCAAGGTGACTCATCACTCAGGTGGCGTACCTGTTTAGCGCTCGATCTCGCAGTTCAGGACCGTGTTCGCGCCCGGTCCTCCACGGCAGTCATCGACATTCGTCCCCGGCGGGAACGGCAAGTCCGGCGGCTCGGGGAAGGGGTTGTCCCCATCGATGAAGTCGTCACCGGGGCCACCAGTGATCGTGTCGCTGCCGAAGTTCCCCCACAGCGTGTCGTGCCCGGGGCCACCGTCGATCGGGTCGTCGAGCGGACCGCCGAAGGCGGTGTCGTCACCGGGACCGCCACCGATGTGGTCGATCCCGCCGAACCCGATCATCTGATCATCGCCCGGGCCGCCCTGCAGGGTGTCGTCGCCGCCGAGCCCGGCCAGCAGATCGTTGCCGGGACCCCCCACCAACGTGTCGTCGTTGGCACCGTTGGAAGGAGCGAACGGCGGGAGATCGACGCCGTCACCGATGAGGACATCGTCACCCGGGCCGCCCATGAGGCGATCGTTGCCACTCTCCCCGCAGATGACGTCGTTGCCGCCGAGACCGAGAATTGTGTCGTTCTCGGCGCTGCCGACGATCACATCGTCGCCTTGGGTGCCCACAATGGTTCCTGACCCCACGATGGTGGCTGGGACCTCCTGCCCGGGTTGCCCGCATTCCGGTTCTTGCGCGCCTGCCGATCCAGCCAGCGGCCCGACCAATCCGACCAGCAGCGTGACCAATGCAACACCAGTTTTCTTCACCGCCGTCCCTCCCTATCCATGAGCCTCCCAACGAGTGCTCACAGCTGAGTTTCGCGCAGAGAGTGGCAGTTCGCTGGCGATAGCGTCACCGTCCGAGGTCGGCGCCGCCCCGTGTCCCCGGTGCTGCTCCGGATCGGGTGCCAATCTGGGTGGGTGATCGAGGCGCGCGTTCGCAGCGGCGTGAAGGGCGTCGCTCTCGCGGCGACACCGCGACGGATAGCCTGAGTCGGCGAATCGGAGGGCAGACCGTGTCTCGTCCCATCCATGTCGAAGAGTCGGAGACGGTTGCCCGCTCGCCCGACGTCGTCTGGTCGGTGGTGGCCGACTACGGGCGCGACATCGAGTGGCGCAAGGGCCTGACCGATATGACGCCGGACCCGCCTGGCCCGCCCGCCGTTGGCACGAAGGTGCACGAGGTGCTCAAGACGGGTGGACGTTCCTATGTGGCCGACTCGACGGTGATTCAGGTCGGTGCAATGACGTATCGGTTCGAGGGATCCGGCACTCTTGGCAAGCTCGCGGGCAGTCGTACCGTCATAGCCGGCGCATCTCCGTCCGAGGCAGTGTTCACCTACGGCATCGAGATCACTCCGTCAGGCATGAACCGACTGCTGCGGCCGATCATCGCCCGAACGGCGCGTAGCGGGCTTCAGGGTGATCTCAAGCGGCTTCGCGAACTTCTCGAGCAGGGCTGAATCGTCGTCATGTCCGGGACCGCTGCGGCGAGGGGGAGCGGGTTCCACGAAGTACTGACCACACCGCCTGCCGGCGAGCCTTCCATCGACCGCAGCCCGACCACCGAGGGCACTGAGCCCGATATCGAAGGCGTTGGCGCTGGGACGACGAGCCGGTGACGCCACCCATGGACGCTGCTCCGCCCGAGCTCGACGAACTCACCATCACGATCGTGGTCGACAACGCCACCGACACCCTCTCGAGCATCCCCCCAGGACTTCCGCAGCTGCCCGAGCTCGCCTACGTGCTCGGGAGCGTCCCGCCGAGCGGCCGGCAGGACGGGCACGACTGCGTCGTGGCCTTCGATCACCTCTGCGTCGCCTGTCACGGGTTCTCGGCACTCGCCACGGCACGAGACGGGGACCGCACCACCACCGTGCTGTTCGACGTCGGCCCCTACGGCGACGTCTGGCTCGCCAATGCCGAGCGGCTGGCCGTCGACCTGTCCAGCATCGATGTCCTGTTCCTCTCGCACTGGCACTGGGACCACTCCGGCGGCATCACCACCGTCGTCGCCGCCATCGCCGAGGCGCGCCGCGGGGCTGCTCGCCCACCGCTCGTCGTCGACGTCCACCCCGATCGACCCGACCAGCGGGGAATCCTTACCCCGCTCGACATCTTCGCCATGCTCCCCGCTGAGCCCACCATCGAAGCCATCGAGACGGCAGGCAGCCGCGTCCACGCCCATGCCGACGTGCACGCCGTCGCCGAACTCTTTCTCGCCAGCGGCGACATCCCCCGCCAGACCAGTTACGAGACCGGCCTGCCCGGACACCACAGCTGGCGCGGTGACCAGGTGACACTCGATGCCGAGATTCACGACGAACGCTTCCTCGCCGCCCACGTGCGGGGCCGGGGGACGACGGTTCTCACCGCGTGCTCGCACGCCGGCGTCGTCAACGTCGGCCTCGAAGCACGGCGGCTCCTCCCCGACCAGCCCGTCGACCTCCTCCTCGGCGGCTACCACCTCGCGGGCGCGACCGTCGAGAACCGCATCGAACCGACCGTCAACGACCTCGCCAACCTCGTCACGCCCCGGATCGTCGCGCCAGGACACTGCACCGGCTGGCGAGCCGCCGCCGCCCTCGCCAACGCGTTCAGCCCCACCCGGCACGCTCCGAGCGTCGTCGGCACGCGCTACCTGCTCAACGCCTCGTAGATCGCCCAACCTCCCCAGCGACGACCGAACATGAGGGCCGTCTTCGACTACGACGGAGGCGAGACGACGCCGCGGAGCGCTGGCGGGACCTCTGGGTCATCCGCTTCGACGACGACGGTCGGTGCGTCGCCTTCGAGGGATGGCCGTTCGCGCCCCGGCAGCGGGACGACCACGAGCATTCGGGCTGACGGCCCGAGGCCCGTCACTTGCCGGTGGTAGATGCGAACTTGCGGATTGCCAGCCAGGCGAACACCACGGCGATGCCGATGGCCCACGCCCACGCCAGCCACAGGTCGGACCCCGGGTCGCGGCCGTTGTAGAGGGCCCGGGTGGCGTTGGTGACGATCGTGAACGGGTTGTTTTCGGCGATCGGCTGCAGCCAGTCGGGCATGCTCTCGACGGGCACGAAGGCCGAGGACACGAACGTGAGCGGGAACATCCAGATGAAGCCCGCGGAGTTCGCCGCCTCGACCGATCCGGCCGACAGGCCCACCAGCGCCTGGATCCAACTGAAGGCATAGCTGAAGGCGAACAGCAGCACCGTGGCACTCACCGCTTCCGCCATGGTGCCCTCGATCCGGAACCCGACCGCGAACGCCACGCCCAGCATCACCACGAACGTGAGCAGGTTGCGCACCACGTCGGAGAGCGTTCGCCCGACCAGCACGGCCGACTGGTACATCGGCAGCGACCGCAACCGGTCGATGATGCCCTTGGTCAGGTCGTCGGCGATACCGACGCTCGTGAACGACGAGTTGAACAGCACGGTCTGGGCGAAGATGCCGGGGAGCAGGTACTGCTTGTAGTCGCTGTAGCCCGGCGCCTGGATCGCCCCACCGAACACGTACACGAACAGCACGATGAACATGATCGGCTGGACGGTGGCGAAGATCAGCAGCTCTGGGCTGCGGCGCATTCCCCGGAGATGGCGCAGCGCCTCGGTCCAGCTGTCGCGCAGCAGCCACACGCGGCCCGTCGGAACATCGTGCTCCGGTGCCGGGGTGAGGAGGACCTCGTCGACTGTGGTCGCCATCAGCCCTCGGCCTCCGGCAGGACCACGGGATCCCCGTCGGAACCTGCGTCACCGTCGCGCACGGCTCCCGCCCGCTGGCCATCGCCCGCACCGTTGCCGGACTCCGCGGTCTCGCCGTTGGACGATTCCTCTTCGGCGGGGTGGCCGGTGAGCGCGAAGAAGACGTCGTCGAGCGTCGCCCGCCGTGCCGCCACGTCGTGAACCGCGACCCCGGCGGCGTCGAGCTCGCGCACCGCGGCTGGGACCAGGCCCTCGACACGGAACACGGGCAACGACACGGTTCGCTTGTCGTCACCCACGTGGGGATCGCCGCAGGCGTGGTGCGCCAACACGTCGATCACCCGTTGCGCGTCGCCGGGATCCTCGACCACGACCTCGATCAGCTCGCCGCCGATCTGCTGTTTCAGCTCCTCGGACGTGCCGCGGGCGATGGCCTTGCCCCGGTCGATCACGACGATGTCGTCGGCCAACCGGTCGGCCTCGTCGAGGTATTGGGTGGTCAGCAGCGTGGTTGTTCCGCCCTGCACCAGCTGTTCGATCAGCGCCCACACCGACTGGCGGCTGCGCGGGTCCAGGCCGGTGGTGGGCTCGTCGAGGAAGAGCACCGAGGGCCGGGCGATCAGGCTCATGGCGATGTCGAGCCGGCGGCGCATGCCTCCGGAGTAGCCCTTCACGACCCGGTTTCGGGCCTCGACCAGGTCGAACCGGTCGAGCAGCTCGGTGGCACGCTCGCGGGCGACGGCGGTGCCCATGTGGTACAGGCGGCCCACTTGCTCGAGGTTCTCGTGGCCGGTGAGGGCCTCGTCGACGGCGGCGTACTGGCCGGTGAGGCCGATGCGGGCTCGGGCCCGCTGGGGCTCCTTGAGGACGTCGATCCCGTCGATCTCGGCGCGACCGGCGTCGGGCCGGAGCAGCGTCGTGAGGATGCGGACGGCAGTGGTCTTGCCGGCTCCGTTTGGTCCGAGAACCCCGAGGATCTGGCCCCGCTCGACGTCGAAGTCGACGCCGCAGAGCGCCTGGGTGTCTCCGAAGCTCTTGGCCAGTCCCTCGGCGACTACGGCGGGCACAGGAAATGAACCTATCGCCCGATCGCCGTGAACCCGGCGCGCGGGCCGCCGGCGCCGTCGGAGGTGGTCAGGAACGCCGACTGGTATGTGCCGTCGGTCATCCAGTAGAGATTTCGCTTGACTCGTCCGACGTAGTACCCGTCGTCGTTGAGGGCGGACGGGGGGACCGGCGCGAAGTCGGGGAGGGACGTTTCACTTGTCGCCATGCCAGGGCATGGTGACCGCGAGGACGGGCGATCGCATCCCGGAATTCCCTAGTCCGCGCCCCGGTGCCATCGTGCTAGGAGTTGCGCCGTCTCGGTTCGGTGAGCAAGCCGGCGGTCGTTGTCCCCAACCACATGCTCGACCAGTTTCTCGCGCGAGACGCTGCAGCTGGGTTTCCGGCGATTGGCGGCGGGGTAGTCGCGCCGCATGCCCAAGGACCGTGACCAGCAGACACCGGTTGATCCTGAGGACCGGGAGCGGTTGGCGGAGCACCGAGGTCAGGGCACGGCCGGCTCCGGCGCCGACCTGTTGCCGGGTGAGGCCGGCGGACCGCTCGAACGGATCGAGCTGACCAGCATCGCGTTCGATGACGGCGACATGCTGCCGGCTCGCTTCGCCCACGACGACGAGAACCTGTCGCCGCCCCTCGAATGGACCGATGTCCCGCCCGAAACGGAGGAGCTGGCCCTTCTGTGCCAGGACCCGGACGCCCCCAGCGGGCTGTTCACGCACTGGGTGCTGGCCGGCATCGACCCCACGATCTCCGCCATCGACGAGGGAGAGTCGCCTCCGGGCGCTGTCGGTGGTGTCAACGACTTCGGGGAGGAAGGTTGGGGCGGACCGGCGCCGCCGCCCGGCGACGGCCCACACCGCTACGTGTTCACGTTGTTCGCGTCGTCGGCGTCGCTGGATATGACTTCCGACGCGTCGGCCGACGACCTGCTCGAAGCCCTGGACGGCAACGAGCTCGCACAGGGCTCCCTGCTGGGCCGCTACGAGCGCTAGGGCTACCCACCCGGCCCGGGGTCGGACGGCGGCGGTGATTCCCACCGCAAGAGGGCGTGCAGCCGCCCCGTGCCGACGTGCTCGGGGACGAGCCGCACGTCCGCACCGGTCAATACCGCGGCGGCCACGGCGGCGTCGACCGCCGGGCTACGCAGGGGTGGTACGCCGTCGATCTCGTTGGCGAGATCGGGTGCACCCACCAGATCGGGGCGGCCCGGCACGTAGGCCACCTCACGATTCGTGTCATCTCCGGCACTCGACGCGCCAGGTTCGCCGCCGTCGCCGAACAGCAGCAGTGCCACCTGGGAGGCCCGAAGGGCGGCCAACACCGGGTCGATCCCCTCCACCGCATCGCCGTCGTCGAGACGCTGGCGGACCGAACCGAGGGCCGTCACCGTGCGCCGGGCCGCCGCATCGGCCAAGGCGCGATCTACCTCATGCGCTTCCCGCTCGACGTCGCCGCCGGCCGCCCGGGTGGCGGGGATCGTGGCCACCTCGTCGGCCACGTCACGGGGCAGGCGCTCCCGCACCAGCGCGACCTCGCGCTGGTCACCGCCCAGCAGGACGAGATCGACCCCCTTGGCGCGACCGCCCCGGACCAGTTCGATGATGCTGGCTGCCACGTCGGCGGCGGTGACGCGCCATGAGTCCTCCACGCGGGCCTGCATCCGGCGCTGCGCCCAGCCCCCACCGCGCGCCTTGTGGATCGGGTATGCGTCGGTGGTGAGCGTCCGGTGGCTGTCGCGGCCGGCCCGGTGCACGACAAGGTCGGCACCGGTGCGGTCCACGGTGACGATCGCATGATCGATGTCGTCCTGGAGCACCGCGACCACCGGGGCGAACCAGGGGGCCGCTTGCCAGCGCACGCCCGTCGGCGCGTCGGCCACACCGCCGAAGAGGGGACCGCTGCCGTCGGCCACCGCAACGAGCTGTTGCTCGCTACGCCCCACATCGCTGACCAGCGGATCCAGTGCATCGAGGGGCTCCGCCGGCACCCCCAAGGCCTCGGCCTGGGTCCGGACCGCACCCCAGGCCACCTGGGCGCTGTGCTCCGCGTCGGGTTGGCTGGGATCGAAGCGCATCGACACGGTCAGTACCGGTCCCGGGCGCTCGGCCAGACCCCGGAGGTGGTCGGCGGTTACTCCCCCGACCGGAATCGAACGGTCCGTTTCCATGCCTACGCGTTACCCACCCGGACAGTCATCACACCTACCTATCGGGGCCGGTTCGAGAGCTGCAGCGGTGTTGTCCACCACGACGACGCCAGCGCCGAGATCAGCTGATCCTCAGAAGATCGCCTGCGAATAGACCTGCGGATAGACCTGGGCAGTAATCCCGCCGTCCACGGGCACCGCTGCGCCCGTGATGTGCCGGCTGTCGTCGGAGACGAGGAAGCAAACGGTCGCTGCGATCTCCTCGGGCTCACCCACCCGCCCCTGCGGGACCGTCGCTGCCGGCCCGCTCATGTTGTCGAGGGACGGCCCCCCACCGCTGATCGCTGCATCGCCGGCGGCTGCCAGCTTGGTTCGGATGTTCCCCGGGAGTACCGCGTTGACCCGCACGCCGGTGTCCGCCACCTCGAGCGCAGCCGTCTTGGTGAGGCCCAGGACGCCGTGCTTCGCCGCCTCGTAGCCGGCCACGCCGGGGACGCCGCCGACGGCGCCCATCGACGCGGTGTTGACGATCGATCCCCGGCGCCGTTCGACCATGCCGGGCAGGACGAACTTCAACCCGAGGAACACTCCACGAAGGTTCACGGCGATCACCCGCCCGCGTCGATGATCTGGTTCTCTGTGGCGGTCAGGCGGTCGGCATCGATGTCGACCAGCAGCACGCGGGCGCCGCGCGCCGCCAACATCACACTTGTCGCTCGGCCGATGCCGTCAGCGGCACCCGTGACCACCGCGATGTTGTCGTCGAACCCTGCCATCCTCATCGTCCTCCTCGTCGGAGTGCTGGGGGATAGTCGACCCCTTGAACCCAGGCGATGACGGCGATCGCATGGTCGGCTCGGCCAAGAAGTCGGCGATCCAGCGAGGCCGATCGGGAGCCGTACAAGCTCCAGACTCAGACGGCCGGACCGCGTTCATGGATGCAGCCGACCACAGCGGGGGCGATCAGTCCTCAGTAGTGCCTACGAGATTCCGGGGCGGACTACTGACCGGCTCGGCCCCGGCACCCGGTGCCGGCACCGGCCGGGAAAGCTGGATGCGTTGCCCTACGGGACTCAGGCGGTGTGAGGTTGGCGTGAGGGCGGGTCGGCGTGGGCGCGGACGGATCGCAGGAACTGGTCGACGGCGTTGGCGGAATGATGGCGCCAGAGGCCCGCGACATCGGTGGGGTCGTCGGGGGGCTGGGTGAGTTCACGGAGTCGGTCAGCGAGGGCGGTTTGCTGTGCATCGATCAAGGCCAGGTTGTCGAGTCCGAGCAAGTCGATGAGGGCGAGCTTGAGGAGTAGGGCGCTGCGGACATCGCGTAGGTGGTTGACGGGTGTCGCGAGCCAGGTGCGGAGGGCGGCACGACCTTGGCGTGTTGGGCCGTAGATGGTGCGAGGTGGGCCTCCGGCACCGGGTTCGCGACGTCGGGGCTGGGCGAGCTCGAGCGCTTCGAGGCGGTCGATCGCCCGGTAGACGAGTTGTCGGTTGACTGTCCAGATGTCGCCGAGGGGTGTGTCGGCCTTGAGCTCGGCGGCGATGTCGTAGCCGTGGCGGGGCGTGTCGACGAGGACGCCGAGGACCGCCCATTCGTTGAGCGAGAGCGTCGGCCGGCGCTGCATGCCTGTGAGGTTGCCACGCGCGGTGCTCCACGGCACTGCTAGGTTCACTGCGACTAGCCAGGGGGTCGGACGGATGGACGGGGTGGCCGAAGCGGTGAGTGCCTGGCTCGATGCCGGCGAGGATCCCGTGATCGTCCGGTGAGCCGTGCCCCCGCTCGCTCGTCTGCCGGCGAGCGTCGTGCCTGGACACCATCACGCCGACGCCGTTGGCCCCCGTTCCCGAACGCCAGTGGAGGAACCGTGAAGCTCCGTCCAACGCGGCGTGTTGCCGCCGTCTGCGCCCTGTCGCTCGTGCTCGCCGCATGCGGCGACGACGATGACGACGGGACCGCGGCGGACGCCACCACCACCGAGGGTGCCGAATCTGACCTGGAAGGCACCATCTCGGTCTTCGCGGCGGCGTCGCTCACCGACGCGTTCGACGAGATCGACGCCGCCTTCGAGGACGCCAACCCCGGGGTCACGGTCGAGGTCAACTTCGGTGCGTCGTCGGCGTTGCGTGAGCAGATCCTGGCCGGCGCCCCCGCCGACGTGTTCGCGTCGGCCAACGCGTCGAACATGGATCAGGTCGTGGAGGCAGGCGCCGCCTCCGATCCGGTGGACTTCGTCACCAACCTGCTCGAGATCGCGGTGCCGGCCGGCAACGACGCAGGAGTGACCGGCCTCGCGGACTTCGCCAACTCGGATCTGCTGATCGGGCTGTGCGCCGAGGAAGTGCCCTGCGGTGAGTTCGGTCGCGAAGCACTGGCCAACGCTGGGGTCACCCCGTCGGTCGACACCGACGAGCCCGACGTCCGTTCGCTGCTCACCAAGATCGAGGCCGGCGAGCTCGATGCCGGGATCGTCTATGTCACCGATGTGACGTCGGCCGGCGACGCGGTCGAAGGCATCGACATCCCTGCCGACGAGAACGTGACCGCCACCTACCCGATCGCGTCTCTCTCCGACACGACCAACGCCGAGGTCGCGGACGCCTTCGTGGCCTTCGTGCTGTCTGAGGACGGGCAGGACATCCTCTCCTCCTTCGGCTTCGGCGCCCCATGAGCCGCCGGCGCACGGCTGCGAGTCGGGCCAATCACGCCCGGCCCCCGTGGGTGATCGTCCCGCTCGCGGCCGTCGCCGTCACCTTCGTCGCCGTCCCCTTCGTCGCGCTGCTCCAACGTGCGCCGTGGACCGATCTCGGCGAACTCGTCCGCGAGCCCGTCGTCACCGACGCGCTGCGGCTCAGCATCACCACCGCGTTCGCCGCCACCGGGATCTCGCTGCTGATCGGGATCCCGCTCGCCTGGATGCTGGCCCGTACCCGGTTCCCCGGCCGCTCGGCCACCCGGGCGCTCGTCACCCTGCCGATGGTGCTGCCCCCGGTGGTCGGTGGAGCCGCTCTGCTGTTCGCGTTTGGGCGCCGGGGCCTGGTGGGCGGACCCGTCTACGACACGACCGGCCTCCTGTTGCCGTTCTCCACCTGGGGTGTGGTCGCCGCCAACACCTTCGTCGCCATGCCCTTCCTCGTCCTGACCGTCGAATCCGGGCTGCGCGCCGCCGACCAGCGCTACGAGGACGCCGCCGCCACCCTCGGCGCCAGCCGCTGGATGATCTTCCGGCGCATCACCGTCCCCCACGCCGCCCCCTCCATCATCGCCGGCGCCGTGCTGTGCTGGGCCCGGGCCCTCGGCGAGTTCGGCGCTACGGTCACCTTCGCCGGCAACCTCCAGGGCCGCACCCAAACCATGCCCCTCGCCGTGTTCCTCGCCCTCGAATCCGACCGCGACGCCGCCATCGCCCTGTCGCTCGTGCTCATCGCCGTGTCGCTCGCCGTGCTGCTACCGCTCCGCGACCGCTGGCTGACCGTCTGACGTGCTCCACGCCGCCATCGAGGTTCGCTTCGACGATCTTCACCTCGCCATCGACCTCGACGTCGACGACGGCGAAGTCGTCGCCCTGCTCGGACCCAACGGCGCCGGCAAGACCACCGCACTTCGGGCCATCGCCGGGCTCCGGCCGCTCGACGCCGGACGCATCGAGATCGACGGCACCGTGCTCGACGATCCTGCCACCGGAACCTTCGTCCCCACCGCGGAGCGCCCCATCGGGTTCGTGTTCCAGGACTACCTGCTCTTCCCCCGCCTCACCGCCCTCGACAACGTCGCGTTCGGACTGCGGGCGCGCGGCCACACCAAAGCCAGCGCCCGTTCCGTCGCGCAGGGCTGGCTCGACCGCTTCGGGCTCGCCGACCACGCCCGCGCCAAGCCGCGCAGGCTCTCCGGCGGCCAAGCCCAACGCGTCGCCCTGGCCCGCGCCCTGGCCACCGAACCGCGGCTCCTGCTCCTCGACGAGCCCCTCGCCGCCCTCGACGCCGGCACGCGCCTGCGAGTGCGCACGGAACTGCGCCGGCACCTCGCCACCTTCGATGGCGCGCGCCTCCTCGTCACCCACGACCCCATCGACGCCCTCGTCCTCGCCGACCGCCTCGTCATCGTCGAGCACGGCACGGTCACCCAGACCGGTACCCCCGCCGCCGTCACCGCCCGGCCCGCCTCCCGCTACATCGCCCAACTCGTCGGTATCAACCTGGTCTTCGGCACGGCCACCGGCGACCGCAGCGTCCGACTCGACACCGGTGCTGAGCTCATCGTCGCCGACCCCATCCCCAGCCCCCACGTCGCCATCGCCATCCGCCCCCAAGCCATAGCCCTGCACACCCACCAACCCGACGGCAGCCCCCGCAACACCTGGAAAGCAACCATCAGCGACATCGAAGCCGACCGCGACCGCGTCCGCGTCACCCTCACCGGGCCCATCGACGCCACCGCCGAGATCACCCCCACCGCCGTCGCCGAGCTCGACCTCGTCCCCGGCACCACGGTCTGGGCCACCGCCAAAGCGGTCGACCTCACCGCCTACGAACGCTGACCCGCCACGCCGAACATTGCCGTGCACTCCGCCCTGACCGATGGCCACCAGACCCATCGGAACGGACATCATCCCGAACAGCCGCTATTCCACTCCCACGAGAACATCGCTCGCCTTCACGAACACCGTCACCTCGCCGCCCACCACCAAACCCAACTCCTCGGCCGCCTCCCGCGTGATCGACGACGTCACGACGTCTCCGCCGGCCAGACGCCCCTTCACCGTCGTCGTCACCACGCCCGGCGACACCTCCACAACCGACCCCGACAACTGGTTCCGCGCACTGAGTCTCATCGCCCCATGCTGCCAGGCCACCAGCACGTGCGCCTCGTGCTGGATTGGCCGTGCCGGGAGGAAGTCACACACCCGACCGACCCGCTTGACCATGCGAGCGCGAAATCGGAGAGCCTTTCGCGACCGCCCCCCGGGTCGCTCACGTATCCGCCTAGCGCCAGGTCAGAGCCCACGGAACGACAATCGCCGTGCGACGACCGCGGCCCTCGCAACTCGCCTGCTGGGGGGCGGGCGGTCGGTCATCTGCGCGCCCGAACGGCGGGCCGCCAGTGCGTCGTCGGTCAGGGCCCGTTGGTCGTTGCCTGCTCGATGGTCATCGTCGCCGTGGGCGGCAAACTCTCTCTGACGAGCCTCACCGCGGCCATGACTGCTCTCGCCGTGCCCTCGACGGTGAACGCCAAGACGACCTTGTCGGCACCCTTGTCGCGGCGCTCTGGCGGCTGCGAGGAGACCAGTTCGACGCCATCGGCGTCGGCGAGCATCGTGGCGGCGCGCACAGCGAGCGCAGACGGGCCCTCATACGTGATCTGATGCGCGGCCATCCAACAGTGTCGCACCGTCGACGCCGAGTCTCTGCGCGTATCCGGCGGCGTCGCCGGCCTCCGGGGCAATGTCACGGAGCTCGTCGACCGTCTGCTCGATCACGACGTGTTCGGCATCATCGCGATGTTCGTACGGATACCGAACGGCTTACTCATCTATGCCGTCGCTGGGCTGGTAGTCTCCGCGGGACTCACCCCTGGTCGACGTCCAACGGCTGCGCGCGACAAGCGACGCGGTTTCGGCCCCGCTGCTGGCG
Organism: uncultured Acidimicrobiales bacterium; assembly: GCA_963735375.1. GTDB lineage: Bacteria > Actinomycetota > Acidimicrobiia > Acidimicrobiales > VFJN01 > ZC4RG19. The sequence continues at coordinate 833,890 of CAVTKS010000007.1, read as the reverse complement.
GCACCGATCCTGCGTGATGGCCTCAACGTATTCCCCTTCATCGTGAACATCTTCGAGAGGCGCGCGTGACCGCCGGCGCCACGGGGGTTCGATACGAAGGGAGTTCAATGTCGACCTCAGAGCCCGAGCATCTCAACAACCGTCACCGTGACACTCTCCTGCAGATCTTTCAGCATCCGACGAGCCACAACGTCGAGTGGCAGGCTGTGTTGTCGCTGCTGGAAGCTGCCGGGTCGGTCGAGCTGCGCCACGACGGCAAGTACCTCGTCCACGTCGGCGGCCAGAACGAGGTGCTGGCCCGTCCGAAGCACAAGGACATCGACGTCCAACAGGTTGTCGACCTGCGCCGGTTACTGACCGGTGCTGGATATCGCACGGTGGTCGAGGAGCTGGAGGCCAAGGGCAAGGAGGTCTGAGACCGTGGTCGACGACACCGACCCGTCCGGGACAAAAACGTTGTCGCCGTCGTCGACTTCCGCCACAGCACGATCTACCCCGGCTGGTGCGCTGCCCGGCGATCAGCCGGCGCGTCGCACGTCGACCTCTGTCCCGTCCGGTTGCTTGAGGGCGGTCCTGGCGTCGTAGGTGACGGTACCGTCGGCCATGTCGACGATCTTGGGCAGCCGGTACAGGCGCGAGGGAGTCGGGGTGCCCTCGAGGTGGGTGACGAAGTCTTCCGGGAACTCTCGCAGGATGCTGGCGATGACCGTTTGGAGCTCCACGGGGACGTAGCAGCGGTTCTGGTCGGTCACCATGCGCAGACCGGCGCCGAGCTCCTCGATGTCGCGATCGTTCGCGGCGCCCAGCTCCAGCTGTTCGAGCGTGTTGCTGACGGCGCCGCTGTGGAGCTTGCACGCACCACACTGCCCGCACGACTCGACGTGCAAGAAGCGGGCGAACATGCGCGCCACCGCCACCATGTCGGCGGTGTCGTCATAGACGATGAACCCCGCCGACCCCAACCCGCTGCCGATCGCCGCGAGGTCCTCATAGGTGGCCGGCACGTCGAGGTTGTCGGCGGTGATCACCCCACTGGCGACCCCGGAGAACACCGCCTTGACACCCCGGCCGGGGTGGGTCCCGCCGCCCACCTGCGCGGCAGGGGATCCTCGCCCTCGATGACCTCGAGCAACCCCTTCTCCTCACCGAACAGGTAGGAGTCGGGACCCAACCAGCCGGATGGGGACGTCGCCCGCGAGTCCGACGGCGCGCATCTCGACCAGGGCCCGGCGCAGGATCTCGACCTCGCGGGTGAAGCTGGCCTTGACGGCCAGGAAGGCGTGCGAGGCCCGCACGGTCATGGCTTGGGTTCCTTTCAGGGGGATGCGGAACCTGTGTGCCCGGCTCAGGGCGGGGCCCTACGGCCAGCCGGCGGTCGAGAGGGGGAGACTCGACGCCGGCTGGCCGTGGACGTCTGAGGTCCGGTGGCCGGTGCGGGCTTCGATCTATCGGGTGACAGCCGCCGTCCGGGGTTGCCCGGCGATGTGGGCCACCGCCTGGTATCCGGCGCGACGAAACTCGGCCAGTGTCCTCAGCGGAGCCCGTGGTTGACGCTGCGGCAGAGCTGGTCGTCGTGCTGGCTGGTGACACCGGGGAAGGCGAAGACGAGCAGCTTCATGGGGTCGCCTCCTGATCCAGGTGGCGCAGCTTGTCCGGGTTGACGATCGCGCGCACCGCCTGAATGTGGCCGTCGGCGATGTCGAGCACCTCGACGGCGATCAGCTTGCCGGCGGCGTCGGAGACAATGGCGCCGGGTTGGCCGTTGACCTGCACCTGGCGTAGGGACAAGCCGCCGAACGACTCGGCGGCCCGCACCATCGACAGCAGCGCCCGGGCAACCTTGGCCCGACCATGGATGGGGCGGGTAATGGCCCGTACCTGGCCGCCGCCGTCGCCGTGGAGCACGACGTCGTGGGCCAGCAGCTCCTCGAGACCTTGCAGGTCGCCGTTGCTGACCGCGGCCTGGAAGCTGCGCGCCAGTTGCTCACGCCGCTCTTGTGACGCCTCGAAGCGGGGCCTGCCCTCGTCCACGTGCTTACGCGCCCTGGCCACGAGCTGGCGGGTGTTGTCCTCACGCGTGCCGATGATGGCGGCGATCTCTGCGTAGGGGTAGTCGAAGACCTCGCGCAACACGAACGCGGCCCGTTGCTCGGGCGTCAGGCTCTCGAGCAACACCAGGAACGCCAAGGACAACGAGTCCGCCAACTCGGCGTGGTCGGCCGGGGCGCTCCGACCGTCTTCGACCAGCGGCTCGGGCAGCCATTCGCCGACGTAGCTCTCGCGTCGGACCCGAGCCGATCGCAGCTGATCGATGCACAGCCGGGTGACCACGGTCGAGAGATAGGCGCGTGGCGACTCGATCCGCTCGCCCTGCTGCAGCGAGAGGTGCAGACGCAGCAACGCCTCCTGCACGATGTCCTCCGCCTCGCTCACGCTGCCCAGCATCCGGTAGGCCACCGCGAACGCCCGGGGCCGAAGCTCCTCCACGATCGGTATCTCAAACATGGTGTCAGCCGAGTCCTTTGGTGAAGCCCAGCCGCCAGCTCGGATACCGGAGTTGCCAGCCGAGCTCGCGCTTGGCCTTGGCGTTCGAGGCACCCCGCACCTCGGTCATCATGAGCGTTGGCATCTCACCGGCCGCCAGTCGCGCCAGCCACCGCGGGATACGCCTTGGTGGCTTGGCATCCAGTGCTCTCGCCAGCACCGGCAGCCACTCCCGCACGGGCGCGGGCTCGTCATCGACGATGTAGTAGATACCCGGCTCGCCGCGCTCGACCGCGATGGCGGTCGCCGCCGCGGCGTCTTCGATGTGGACGTGCGACCAGACCCCACCACCGTCCCCGACGATCGGGAACCGACGCTTGCGGATCGGCCCTGCCATCACCGCATCCGGAGCCAGGCTGGTCGAGGTCCCCGGACCGTAGAAGCCGCCGTAGCGCAACGCGAGACCCTCGCCCCAGTCGATCGTGGTCACCGCCTCCTCCAGATAGAGGAGCGCCTCCACGACCGGCCGCAGGGCCCCCGGCGGGTTGGGATCGAGGGGATCGGCCTCGGTCTGCACCGGCCCGCCCGTGCGGGCGTATCGGAAGGCTCCGAAGCTCTGCGCCACGAAGCGCCGTGCCCCCACGGCGCGGCCGGCGGCCAAGAGATGGTCCGTCGCCTCGGTACGCAGCCGGTTGGTCATGATCCCCGCGACGGAGCGGTCGGGGTGCCGCGCATCACGGATGCTCATCTTCCCGGACAAAGCCGTGAGCTGATGCACGATCACCTCCGGCTCGGCCTCGCCCACCACCCTAGCGACGGCATCGGGATCGAGAGCATCGGCGACAACCGGCCGCGCCCCCAACGCCCGCAGCCCATCCTGCTTCGACGCAGTCCTGGTCATGGCCACAACCTGGTGGCCAGCGGCCACCAGCTCGGGGACCAACTGTGCGCCCAGCGCACCCGAAGCCCCGGCAACGAAAACCTTCATGGCAACTCCTCAATCGTCTCGGTCACCTACAGAGACGAGATAGCGCCTCCGCCTGTGACGCTCCCCCCGAGACTGACGACGGCAGCCGACGATCGCGACGATCACGATCGTCGCGATCAACCAACCGCGCTCGCGCCGGGGTCACCAATCCGGCGTCGACAAATGACACATGTCGGGAGATCGTCGTCGCCCGGGGCTGCGATGCTGGGGAGCGGGATGCCTCTTCGACTCGTTGCGCTCTGCGTCGATGCGAACGATCCGCTCGGTCTCGCGCGGTTCTGGGCTGAGGCGCTGCGCTGGGAGATTGCTGACGAGACCGCTGAGGAGATCCGTCTCGTGCCGACCGACGGCACGAGGTTCCGTATGGACTTCATGCCGGTCGCGGAGCCGAAGGTGGGCCCGAACCGGCTCCACCTCGATCTGACGAGCACGTCCCTGGACGACCAGCGGGATTCGGTGGCCAGGCTCGTCGAGTTCGGCGCGCGCCACATCGACATCGGGCAGCGACCCGAGGAGGGCCATGTCGTGCTGGCCGATCCCGAGGGCAACGAGTTCTGCGTGATCGAGCCGGGCAACTCGTTCCTCGCGGACTGCGGGCGTCTGGGTTCGATCACCTGTGACGGGACGAGGGAGGTCGGGTACTTCTGGAGCGCCGCGCTCGCCTGGCCGTTGGTCTGGGATCAGGACGAGGAGACGGCGATCCGTGCTCCCGACGGCACCGGGCCGTTGATCACCTGGGGTGGTCCGCCACTGGCGCCGAAGCTCGGCAAGAACCGGCTGCACCTCGAGGTCGCGCCGCTCGACCGAGCCGAACAGCACGCCGAGGTCGACCGTCTCGTGGCGCTCGGCGCGACCCGGGTCGACATCGGCCAGGGCGACGTCGACTGGGTCGTCATGGCCGATCCCGACAGCAACGAGTTCTGCGTCTTGCGGCCCGCGTAGTCGGCGACGTCCGCCCTCGTCGAGACCCTCGGTGAGCGGGATGTGTGCGGGCGGGCCAAGGCCCTGCGCTGACCCGACGAATGGGGTCACCTGTCGTCGTCGTCCAGCTGGCGCGCGACATGGAACTCGACGCGGTAGAGCAAGGTGTCATCGCCGATCGGACCCGCGTGCGCAGCGCGGCGACGAAGGGCCTCGACGTCGTTCTCTCCGGTCCGAGCAAGGTCCTCGTCGGTGATCGACGAAAACGGGAGCAGCTCGATGTCGTCGATCTCGATCGCCACGGATCCGCTCCGGTAGACGCCGCCGACCTTGACCTTCGGCCTCGACCACAGGCGGTACGAGACCGTGATGGACCCGTCCGCCACCCGATCGCGAAGGTCAGGACTGAACTGCACCGTGCGATTCTGTCGCCGGCCACACGACGCGCAACCGGCGTTCGGGGTCGATTGCCGTTGCTGGGTTCCCGAAGCTGGGCAGCGCCATCGCCGCTTCGCCACTCAGCTTGCCGAGGTAGGGACAGATCAGCTCGCCCGCATCGTCGAGCCTGAACCTTCGCCGCCATGAGCAACATAGCTCGAGGGAGGGGGCTTGCGGCAAGCGACCCAAACGTGCTGACCATGACTCGTTCGCTGAGCCGATCACGGCCAGAACCTATGCGGCCAGGAGTTGTGGAATGCGTGTGTTGCCTTCGGCAGATGGGTCGACCGGGGAGCGGCGATGACTGAACACGCGGTGGTGATCGCAGGAGGCGGCCCGACCGGGCTGATGTTGGCGGGCGAGCTGGCGTTGGCGGGTATCGACGTCGTCATCGTCGAACGACGCGCCAGTCAGGATCTCGACGGATCGCGAGCCGGCGGGCTGCACTCGCGCACCATCGAGGTGCTCGATCAGCGCGGCATCGCCGACCGGTTCCTCGCGGAGGGGCAGGCGATGCAGATCCAGGGGTTCGTCGGGATCCCGTTGGACATCAGCGACTTCCCCACCCGCCACAACTACGGGCTCGCACTGTGGCAGAGCGACATCGAGCGCATCCTGGCCGCCTGGGTCAGCGAGCTGGCGGTGCCGATCCATCGCGAGCGTGAAGTGACGGGCTTCGCGCAGGACGACACCGGCGTCGACGTCGAGCTCTCCGACGGCCAGTCGCTCCGGGCGGACTACCTCGTCGGGTGCGATGGAGGACGCAGTGTGGTCCGGAAGGCGGCCGGCATCGACTTCGTCGGATGGGATGCGACAACCAGCTGGCTGATCGCCGAGGTCGAGATGGACGAGGAGCCGCAGATCGGCATGCGCCGCGAGGGTGGTGGCATCGGTCCCGTCAACCGGGTGGAGAGCGGAGGGCCGTTCCGGGTCGTTCTGATCGAGCAGCACGTCGACCACACCAGCGAGCCCACCATGCAGGATCTCAGCGAGGCGCTCATCGTCGTCTACGGGACGGACTACGGGGTGCACAGCCCTACCTGGATCTCCCGTTTCACCGACATGACCCGGCAGGCGGCGTCCTACCGCCACGGACGCGTACTTCTGGCGGGTGACGCCGCACACGTGCATCCCCCGCAGGGCGGCCAGGGCCTCAACACCGGCGTGCAGGATGCCGTGAACCTGGGATGGAAGCTGGCCCAGGTGGTCAACACGACCTCACCCGAGAGCCTCCTGGACACCTACCACGCCGAACGGCATCCGGTCGGTGCCCGGGTGTTGCACAACACCATGGCGCAAGTTGCGCTCAGCAGCCCCGACGACCGTCACCAGGCCCTTCGCGACACCATGACCGAACTGCTGGGCATGGACGAGCCGCGCCGGCGCATCGCCGCGATGCTCTCCGGTCTCGACATCCACTACGACCTCGGAGAGGGACACCCGCTGCGCGGGCGGCGCATGCCCGACCTCGACGTGCACACCGCGGACGGCCCCGCGCGCGTCTTCACGCTGCTGCACGACGCCCGGCCCGTGCTCCTCAACCTCGGTGAACCCGGCGGCTTCGACATTTCTCCCTGGGCGAATCGAGTCCGGTTCGTCGACGCCAAGCATGCTGGCGTGTGGGAGCTCCCGGTCCTTGGCGAGATCGCTGCGCCCCCGGCCGTGGTGATCCGACCCGACGGGCATGTCGCCTGGGCAGGAGACCTCACGGACCCAGAGCTGCCTGAAGCACTTGCGACCTGGTTCGGAGCGGCCACTCCGGCTCAGTAGAACCCGACACCCGAGCGCCATCACGCCCGTGAGCTACCTGTTTCGCCTCCGAACACGACGGAGGGATCTGATGCCGAACTTGTCGGCGATGCGCCCGTCGTGAAGGCGGCCAACACATTGGCTGCTGGGTCCTCGGTGTCGATCCGCGCGAGGCGGGAGGCCAAGGTGTGATCTTTCTCTCAGGCGACGACATAATGCGAAGGCCGAGGTGAGCGCACTCTTCCAGGACGCGGGCTAGTTCACCATCGACCTCGGCGATCTGATCACCGGCGGCGAGATGCAACGATCGGCGCTCCGCTCGCCGGCGCCAAACTCATTCGTCTTCCCGACCGCAACTAGGCCATGGCTGTCCATCCCGAGCTCACGCCGTCCGAGGTCGCCGACCGTCTCGCTATTCGCGAGTTGTTCGACGCCTACGCCCACTGCGCCGACCGCCGCGACGCCGAAGGGCAGAAGGCGCTCTTCACCGTCGACACCCGCTTCGCCGTCTACATGGACGGCGAAGGGAGCGAGCCGACCTACGTGCTGGATGGGCGAGATGCCCTCACGCCGGTCTTCGCCGATCTGAATCGTTACGAGGCGACGACCCACTTCAACGGGCAGAGCACGGTCGAGATCGACGGGAACCGCGCCACCGGGGAGAGCTACACGATCGCGCACCACGTCTACACCGAAGATGGCCGCCGCAAGATCATGATCGCCTCGCTCCGCTACCTGGACACGTTCGCCAAGATCGACCGGGCCTGGTTCTTCGCCGAACGCAACCTCATCGTCGACTGGAGTGAGACGCGATGGATGTGAGGCGCCCGTTGGGCCCGTTCTCGGTGTCGGCCATCGGCTTCGGGGCGATGCGCCTCACGGGGCCGGGCGTGTTCGGGCCACCCAAGGATCACGATGAGGCGCTCGCCGTACTGCGCGAGGCGGTCGACAGTGGCGTGGACCACATCGACACCGCCCAGTTCTACGGCCCGGACGTGGTGAACGAGCTCATTCGCGAGGCGCTCTACCCCTACCCCGAGGACCTGATCCTGGTCAGCAAGGTCGGTGCGAGGCGGGACCGCCACGGCGGTGTCCTCGCCGCCCAAGAGCCCGCCGAACTCCGCCAAGGCATCCAGGACAACCTTCGAACGCTGGGCATCGATGCCGTTCCGGTCGTCAACCTCCGGCTGATCGGAGGTTCCGAACCGGATGACTTCTTCGACGATCAACTGGCCGCCATGATCGCGGCGCGTGACGACGGTCTGATCACGGCGATCGGGCTCAGCAACATCACGTCCGCACACCTGGTCCATGCGCTGCGGGTCACGGACGTCGCGTGCGTGCAGAACGAGTTCCACCTGGCCAATCGTGTGTCCCAGCCCGTGCTGGACGAGTGCACCCGGCGGGGGATCGCGTTTGTGCCGTTCGCACCACTGGGCTTCGGTGTGCCCAGCCCGGACGCTGTCCTCACCCGGCCCGAGGTTGTGCGGGAGGCCGCACGCCTGGGCGTCACGCCGGCGCAGGTCGCGCTGGCCTGGTCGCTGGCCGTCTCCCCGAACGTGTTGCTCATCCCTGGGACGTCCTCCCGGGGGCATTTGCGGGAGAACCTGGCGGCATCACGCGTCCATCTTGACGCCGACGCTGTCCGCCGGCTGTCCCCCATGTGAACCGCATCGGCGTCGAACTGCGCGACGGTGAGCCCCGAAGGACCGCTCGAGCTCCTTTTCGACCTCGTCTTCGGGCTCGGCTTCAGGCACTGCACCGCGCTGAGGGTTGCCCAGCCGTCGTGATCGGGCATCGGCCGGGGCATGCCCGTGCTCGCGGCCGTCAAGCTCGTGCGAGCTCGTCGGCCTCCATGTGCGCCAGGGTCGCGTCGAGCACCGCGTACTCGGCCTCCTGCATCGCCGCGTCGGCGTATGCGATCGCGAACGAGGCATCGTCGTCGGCCCGCTCGGCCGCGCGCTGCGCCGAGTTCACGTCACGCTCCGCCCGCTTGTCATCGACGCTCTCACGCACGGCGGAGAGGTGTTCGCTCCAGGACCGCTGCACGCCGTCCCACCAGGCGGAGATCTCTCCCTTGCTCGCCTCGGCGCTCTCGCGCAGGGCGTCACCCTGAGCCTGCGCAGCCTGGCGTGCGTCTGCCACCTCCCGCTGCAGGTCGGCCTTCGCCTTGTCCTGCGCGGTGGCGGCTCGATCCTCGAACTCCTGGGCTCGGGTGGCGAGCTTCGTCAACTGATCGGAGACAGCCATGATCGGACGTCCTTCCGGGTCATCCTGCTTCTCGGTGGTGGCCTCCGAGAGGGGTGCCGGCACGTCCTCCTCTGGCGTGGCCGCTACAGCGGGCTCCAGGAGGTCGATCACCGCCGACGGGGGGCGGCGCGCCCGACTGTAGACCCGGTGAAGGCCACAGTGGCCAGGTCGTCCCGTCCGCCGGTGATCGGGGACGTCTCGACCTCGCCCTTGTGCGCACGTAGCGCGCCGCGGATGATGGCGACCGAGGTCAGTCGTCGGACCGAAGCCGGAGAACCGTGCCGTTCTCATGGTCGCGCCGGGACGTGACGTATGAGCTCGGACGGGTTGGTGAGCATCGGAGTCGGGGTCGGCGGTGGCTGAGCTCACCGGAGCATTGATCGTGCACCGTCGACGGCTCGGTGAGGTGGCCCGGGTCCTGGCCCGCAACGGGCTGGCCGCCTGGGTGCCGCGGGGTTCCGGCCTCATCGACGCGGGCACGTGGCAGAAGCTGCGTGAGCAGGCTGTCGGCCCGGAGGTCGCGGAGCTCTCACAGGGCGAGCGGCTGCGCAACGCGCTGACCGAGCTGGGCACGACATGGGTCAAGTTCGGCCAGATGCTGAGCCTGCGGCCCGACGTGGTCGGCGCCGACATGGCCGCCGAGCTCGAGCAGCTCCAGGGCGCGGTGCCTGCCGATCCGGCCGGGGTCGCCCAACGGACCGTCGAGTCCGAGCTCGGGAAAGGCGTCGGCGACCTGTACGGGTCCTTCGAGCCGGAGCCGTTCGCCTCGGGATCGGTCGCGCAGGTCCACCGGGCCACGCTCGACGATGGCACCGCCGTCGCGGTCAAGGTCGTGCACGACGGCGCCGCCGAGCGGGTGCGCGAAGACCTCGAACTCATGGCCGCGCTGGCGGCGTACCTCGAAGCCAAGGATCCGGAGCTGGCGCAGCTGCGTCCCACGATCCTGGTTGACGAGTTCGCCCAGATGATGCACGGGGCCATGGATTTGCGGGAGGAGATGACCAACCTCCAGCGCTTCCGCACCAACTTCGCCGACGAGGACGACGTCGTCATCCCCGAGCCCTTCCCCGACCTGTCGACACCCAGGGTGCTCACGATGTCGATGATCACCGGCTCGCCGTCACCGACAGGGCGAGCGTCGAGGCCACGGGCTGGGACGCCGACACCCTGGTCAACAGGTCGGCCGACATCTACATGGAGATGATCTTCCGCGACGGGCTGTACCACGCCGACCCGCACCCGGGGAACTTCCTCATCCCCGACGCCACGCACCTGGCCATCCTGGACTTCGGCGACGTCGGCCGGCTGTCCAGCACCCGACGCCTCCAACTCGAGAACCTCGTGATCGCGGTCGGGACCCGGGACGTGGACGCGCTGATCGACGTCTTCGTCGAGATGACGACGCCACCGCCCGGCACCGACATGAAAGAGCTGCGCTCCGACGTCGAGGCGTGGATGAACCGCTACCTGCTCGTCGGGGTGGACGAGCTCGACATGACCGCCATCGTCAGCTCGGGGATGGAGCTGCTCCACCGGCGCAAGCTGGTGCTCCCCGCCGACCTCGCCCTGCTGTTCCGCGTCCTCCTGCGTCTGCAGGGCCTGGGCCGGGGCGTCGGCATGAGTATCCGCGTGACCGAGCTGCTCCAGCCGTACCTCGCACAGATGATGTCCGACCGGTTCAACCCCCGGCGCATGGCCCGCAACCTCGCCCGCTCGGCGCGCGGCTGGGAGCACCTCGTCTCCCACCTGCCCGAGGACGTCGAATCGGTGCTCGAGCAGCTGCGCTCCGGCAGTCTCGGCGTCGACTTCCGCGTGCGTGATGCCGATCACGCGGTCGACCACCTGGTCGACGGGCTCGTGACCGGCGCCTCGGTGCTGGCGGGTGCCCAGCTCATCGCCCGCCGCACCGGACCGACCCTCGCCGGCGTGTCCATCCCGGGCCTGGTCGCCGCGGGCGCGGGGGTCATGACCTGGCAGCGACTCGTCGCCCGCCGCGAGACGACCCGGTCCTGGGTCACCCGCGCCCGGGACGCGCTCCAATCGGCGCGCGGATGACGACGGATCGACCACAGAGCGCCGTGCAGCAACCGATGCACGCGTCCGCCCTCAGCGAAATGATGGGCACGCCGGCGTGAACGAGCCTCCCGTCGTGGTACGCCGTCGCGCTGAACGACGAGGCCATCCCGCCCGACGCCGAGCGCCTGTTCGCCCAGCGGATGGGGTCGACGACCGTAGAGCTCGGGTCGGGCCACGTGGGGATGGTCTCGCACCCCGAGGAGGTCGCCGACCTCATCGAGACCGCGGTCCGAGGCGTGGGCTGAGGGCCCCGACCGGAGGTTGAACCCGCATGCCCAAGCTCGATCCCACCGTCCTGCACCACCCCGCGGTCGTCACGCAGTTGGAGAAGCGTACGTCGGACGTGCAGCTCCGGATCGCCGACCGGATCACCGCGTTCGCGGGATCGATGCGCTTCGTCTACATCCATGCGGTCGTGTTCGTGGTGTGGATGCTCGTGTTCGAGAATAGTCCCTGGCCGACGCTGACCCTGATCGTGTCGCTGGAGGCGATCTTCCTGTCGACCTTCGTCATGATCGGTCAGAACCGCCAGGCGGCGTTCCAGGAGGCGAAGGCGGACCGCGACTACGGGGACGTGAACACCCTGCTCGTTGAGAACACGGACCTCACCCGCACGATCCATCGGCTGACGGAGGAACTCCACAGGACCGTCCTCGGCGACGCGACCACGCCGCCGGCGCCGCCGACGGACTGAGCCTCCGCTCCCGGCCGTGGCCAGCGGGTCAGCCGCCCTGGGCCGCCTTGACGACGCCAGCCCACCGCTCCCACGTGGCCAGCCGGCGGCCGTCCGCGTCGCGCACCATCCCGAGGGGCGGCGCACCGAGGATGCGCCGCAGGGGAGTGTGGGGGTGGCTCCCCGACTGTCAGGGTCGAAGAGCCTGGCGGCGGTCGTGGGCCCGGTCGGGTGGTCCCGGGCGGCGAGGAGGAGCCGGAGGGCGGCTCGACCCGCCGCATTGCTTCCAGCGCCTCGGGCAGGGTGAACCTGCCGGCGTAGAGAGCCTTGCCGACGATGGCGCCCTCCAGGTTCGCGCCCGTTGCGGCACCCTCGGCCAGGGCGACCAGGTCCCCGATCGCGGAGATCCCGCCTGAGGCGATCACCGAGGCCGTGGTGGCGCGGGTGACCGCCTGGTAGAGCTCCACGTTCGGGCCGCGCAGCGTGCCATCCTTGCTCACGTCGGTGACGACGTAGCGGGCGCACCCGTCCCGGTCCAGCCGCGCGAGGGTCGCCCACAGGTCGCCGCCGTCGCGGGTCCAGCCACGGGCGGCGAGCCGGTGATGCGCCGAGCCATCCGGATCCTCGACGACGCGCACGTCCAAGCCGACTGCGACCCGCTCACCGTGCGCGGCGATCACCCGCGCGCACCATGCCGGATCCTCCCGCGCGGGTGTGCCGAGGTTGATCCGGGCGCAGCCGGTGGACAGCGCCCGTTCCAGGGAGGCGTCGTCGCGGATGCCGCCCGACAGCTGCACCTTGACGTCCAGCTCCCCGATCACGGCCGCGAGCAGTTCGGCGTTGGAGCCGCGGCCGAACGCGGCGTCGAGATCGACCAGGTGGATCCACTCCGCGCCACCGGCCTGCAACGCAAGCGCGGCGTCGCGCGGGGTGCCGTAGGTGGTCTCGGTGCCGGCCTCGCCCTGGACGAGCCGGACGGCTCGACCCTCGGTCACGTCGACGGCGGGCAGCAATGTGAAGGCCACAGGCAGCACCGTACCGAGCGACGTCCACGCGCCTCGGCCTCGGTTCGAGGCCGCCAGGCCCATGATCAGCGCGTGCCCTGCAAAAGCCGCCCGCGTTCGCACGCGTAGAGCAGGTACCGACGAGATCACCCGGCGTGCGGTGCCGAACGGGTGCGGGCGGAGATCTGCAAAGTCGGGCCGGCCGCGCAGTCTGGCGGTGGCGGCGTGACATCCTGTCGAGCATGAGCCAGACGACGCCTGGGGAGCCGTCGCCCCCACTCCCGGTATCCGGAACTCTCCCGCCGCGGGCCCCTGCCAGTCCGCCTCCCGGCCAGTACGGTCCGCCACCCGGCCCGTACGGTCCACCACCTGGCGGTCAGAACCGACCGCCAGCCCCGCACGGTCCCCCCATGCTGGCCCCTCCGGCCGGGTTTCCGCCGCAGGCGTTCCCGCCGCCGACAGGCAGCTTTCCGCCCCCACCCGGGACCCCGCCTGCCCCTGCCCGACGACGGGGCCGAAGGCGGATCGTCTTCGCGGGCGGAGCCGTCGTTGCGATGGCCGTCGGCGCCTTCGTAGCGACACAAGCAAGCAACGGCGGCCGCAACGTGAGCAGTCGCTGGGTCGCACCGACGCTGGGCAACAGCCGGGGCCTCACGACCGATGACGAGGTCGTGTGCTCCACCACCGTCGGCCCGACCCTCTACTGCGCGGACGCCGAGACCGGCGAGACCACCTTCACCGTCGCCGTCGACCCCGACGCTCTGACCGGTTCGCCCGAGCTGGTGAACGGCACCCTGCTCATGGGCCTCGACCGCACCTTCGGTGGCAACCTCCTGGCGTACTCGTTGGAGGGCGACGAGCTGTGGAGCGCCGACGTCGCCGTCCAGTCCGATGCCGAGATGGCAGTCATCGGCGACACGGTCGTGGCGGTCGACGGGCTGATGGACGGCGAGCTCGTCGCTGTCGACCTCGCCACCGGCGAGGAACGCTGGCGCACCTTCACGGCGCATGAGTTCGATGACCCCCGCCTGGTGATGGGCGGCGTCCACACCGACGGACGCTACGTCTACGTCGCCGTCGACCTGAACGACATGAGCCTTCCGTCGGAGCAGACGCCGACGTTCGTCATCGCCGTCGACCCGGCATCGGGCGCCGAGGTGTGGCGTACGCAGGTCGACGACAACGTCGCCCCGCTCCTGGACATCGGCTCCGTCGCCTCACTCGACGACGGCACCCTTCTGGCCTTCGTGGTACACGGCTCGCGCAGCGGCAGTGGCGAGATGCTCGTGGTCGACACTGCCACCGGCCAACGGCGCTGGCAGGTCCCGCTCGGCAGTGACTACGCCAGCGTGGCCCACATCGACGGCACCACCGTCCTCGCCGACGGCAAGGACACCCGCGGCTACAGCAGCGACGGGACCGAACTGTGGACCGTGCCGTCGCCGGAGATCGTCCGCACGCCGAACCTGGTGAGCCCCGGCGTGCTTGTCGTCGACGGCGACCGGCTCTGGTCCGCCGGCTACGACGTCTACGAGCTCGACCCCATCAACGGCAGCAGCGTGCTGCTCGCCGAAGGGGTCAGCGCCATCGACGTCGCGGTGGTGGACGAACGCCTCGTCATCTCCGGCATCAGCCAACTAGAGGCCATCCCCACCGGCGACAACAGCTAGCTCGGTGACCGGCAACGTTTTGGGCGTCGCGACCACCATCTCGGGTTCGGGGTCGCGCAGACTTCGGACCATGATCAACAACTCGACCGGCGATTGGGGATGCCCGAACGCAGCGCAGGGTTGCGCACAGTCCCGGGCGATCATGAGAGGAGCCGGCGGTGGCCAACTACGTCCAGCTCGGCGATGTGCACACGTACTACGAGGAGGACGGGCAGGGAGAGCCGCTGGTGCTTCTGCACCCCGGCGGTGCCGACTCCCGGGTGTTCGAATCCAACCTCCCCGGCCTGACTGAGCACTTCCGGGTGTTCCGGCCCGATCGGCGCGGGCACGGCCGTACGGCCGACGTCGAGGGTCCGATCTCCTACGACCTGATGGCGCGGGACACCATCGCGTTCCTCGAGCAGGTGGTGGGCGGGCCGGCGTTCCTCGTCGGCCACAGCGACGGTGCGCCGGTGGGATTGGTGACGGCGTTGCTGCGCCCAGATCTCGTGCGCCGGTTGGTGGTGGCCTCGGGTGTCTTCCACCACGAGGGTTGGGCACCCGGTGCCATCTACCTCGACGAGGAGAGCATGGCGTTCTTCGTCGAGTTCCACCGCGCCGTCTCGCCCGATGGGCCCAACGCCTTCCCGGCGCTGAACGCGAAGCTCGACCGCATGCACGAGGAGGAGCCCACGCTGACGGCCGCCGATCTGGCCCGTTACCCCGGACCCTCGCTCGTGATGGTCGGTGACGACGAGGACGAGATTCCTATTGAGCACACGTTGGCGTTTCGGGCCGGGCTGCCCCAGTCGCAGCTGGCCATCGTGCCCGGCGCCGGGCACGGGCTGCTGATGCAGAAGCCCGATCTATGCAACCAGATCATCATCGACTTCCTCACGGAGCCTGTCGGGGAAACAGGGGGCGGCCGATGATCGCCCGAGTCTGGACCCGCGCCGTGCGAACACACCACACGCTGGAGACTCCCGAGCTGCTGAGCGAGGTTCCCTACCGGGGCGGCCCACCGGGCACAGACACATCGATCCAGACGAGGCGGTGATCGGAGCTCGGGAAGGGGAAGTCACCCACCAGGCGGAACAGCGGGTCGTCGGCGGTGGGCCAGAACACGGCAGCGTCGATGATGCGCAGCGGGTGGGACGGGAGCACGTAGTCGACCCGAAGGTTTCCCGGGGCCGAGTCCGCGAAGTCCGCAGTGTCGATCGCAGGGTCGCCGCGGTGGGTGAGGTTGGCGCCGGCTTGGCGGGCGGCCGCGTCGACGGCGCCGTCGCTCGCCGGCGTCACCGAGGTGCTCACCCGTGGATGCTCGAGGAGCAGTTGAGCGGCGCCGGGCACGCTGTCGCCGTCGAGCGGGTCGGCGTTCTGGTCGCCCGCGATGACGAACCGGGCACCGGGCGCCAGTCCGCCCCGCCGACCGGCGTCGTCGTAGATGTAGGCCGATGCCTTCCCCCGCGTCACGTAGTCGGCCCAGAAGCGGATCTCGTCGTGGTTGCGTCGCCCGTTGCGGTCCTCGGGCCCATCGAAGACCGGGGGTGTCGGGTGACTGACGAGGAAGTGCACGGCACGCCCGTCGATGTCGACCGGCAGGTCCCAGTGCGACTTTGACGACAGGCGCACGTCGGCCAGCTCCTCGGCCGAGTACCAGTCGGCCGGGTCGGGCGTGGACGGATCGTCAGGCAGCAGGGCCCGGGGCATGTCGGCCCAGAGGAACGTCTGGAAGGTGCGGACGTCGTCGAGCACGATCGGATGCTTCGAATACACCGCCATGCCGAACTGGCCCGGGAAGAAGCCGAAACCGAAGGCGTCGTCGGGCCCACCGACGGAACCATCGTTGTTGAGGTCCGATCCGGACGCGATGCCGGTGTTCGAGGGGGCGACGAAGCGATACGGATACTCGATCGGCGGCGCGCCGCTGTGCGGCAGGGACAGGTAGTTCTCCTGGAACAGGCGAGCGGCGGTTCCGTCGGCGTCGAAGTCGAACTCGTTGATCAGGAGCACGTCGGGTCGTGCCCGCTGGATGATCTCCGCCACGGTCGCGGCCTGTGCGTTGTCGGGAGTCGACAGGTCCCGGACGAGTTGACCCGCGACATTGCGGTTGAGGGAGGCGTTGAAGGTGGCGAAGCGCACCACCGGCGGCGGGCCGTTGCGCTCGTGCACCGATGCCGCCGAGCTCGGCAACGCGGCGCTGATGGCGGTGGCGCCGGTCGCACAGAGCAACGCGGCCAGGATCCGACGGATTGGTCGTGCTCGCACCACGGCGACCTCCCGAGGAGTGCAGCCTCGAGCAGCGACGCTAGGCCAAGGGGACGGTGGATGCCTGGCTACTGCGTACCCGCGACGCCGATCAGGTTCCCCTCGGGATCGGTGAACTGCCCGACCACGACGGTTCCGGGATTGCCCTCAGGACCCATCCGGCGCTCGCCGCCGAGGCTCTCAGCCTTCTTGAGCGCGGCCTCGACGTTGGGAACCCCCACGTAGAACAGGACACGCCCCTCGTAGCCCTCGCCACCCCCGACACCACCGTTGATCCCACCACCGGTCGTGATCGCGTCCACGAACCCGTAGTTACCTGGCTCGGAGACCGCCTCTGTGGCCGCGTCGCCGGTGTGGAACTCCCACCCGAACAGGTCGCTGTAGTAGCTCCGGAGCTTCGCCGGATCCCGTCCGATGATCTCGAAGTGCACAACTGGTTGTCCCATCGCGAGTCCTTCCGGGCCGATTGTCCGGCCGTCGTGTCATTGCTCTCCGGCTTTGTTGTCCGGACTTTGGTGAACGACGGAACTCATCGGTCGGCGGCGAACAGAACGACTGCTCGCGCGCACCGGACAGGTCGGGGATGTGACCACGTTCGCGTGGCGACGTGGTCATCGGCGGCCCGAACATCGCTCAGGCCAGACAACGCCGTTGCCTGATTCCCTAGGCTGATGACCGTGGAGTACGTCGCTGCGGCTGACCGCTACCAGACCATGTCCTACCGCCGGTGCGGGCGCAGCGGACTGATGCTGCCCGCGATCTCGCTCGGGCTGTGGCACAACTTCGGGCAGGACCGGCCGTTTACCACCCAGCAGGCCATCTGCCGGCGTGCCTTCGACCTAGGCGTGACCCACTTCGATCTGGCGAACAACTACGGCCCCCCGTACGGCGCCGCGGAGGAGAACTTCGGCAGGCTGCTGGCTACGGACTTCGCGCAGCACCGCGACGAGCTCGTGGTTTCCACGAAAGCGGGCTATGACATGTGGCCCGGCCCGTACGGCGACGGGGGCTCACGCAAGTACCTGCTCGGCTCCCTCGATCAATCGCTGCGGCGGATGGGCCTCGACTACGTCGACATCTTCTACTCCCACCGTCTCGATCCCGACACACCGCTGGACGAGACGATGTCAGCGCTGGCGACGGCGGTGACGCAAGGTAAGGCACTGTATGTCGGGATCTCGTCGTACTCGTCGGCGCGCACCGCCGAGGCGGCCCAGCTGCTCGCAGACCACGGCGTGCCACTGCTCATCCACCAGCCGTCGTACTCGATGCTCAACCGCTGGATCGAAGACGACAGATTGCTGGACACGCTGGAGACCGTGGGAGCCGGATGCATCGCGTTCTCGCCGCTCGCCCAAGGCATGCTCACCGACCGGTACCTCGACGGCATCCCTGCCGACTCGCGGGTCGCTACCGGCGGCGCCCTGAGCCGCGACATGATCACCGAGGACAGACTGGCTCAGGTTCGGGCGCTGTCGACGCTGGCCGAGGGGCGCGGGCAGAGCCTCGCCCAACTGGCTCTGGCCTGGGCGCTGCGTGACCCGCGGATGACCTCCCTGGTCATCGGCGCGAGCAGCGTCGCCCAGCTGGAAACCAACCTGGCCGCACTGAGCAACCCCGCATTCAGCGACAACGAGCTCGACACCATCGAGCAGCGCGCCACCGATGACGCCGGCGTCAACCTCTGGGCCGCGTCCAGCAGACAGTGACAGCCGGCGCCCGACCCCGTCACCTCAGGGTGCGGAAGAAGCCGCGGAGCTGGTCGACGAACGAGTCGGGCTGCTCGAACGCGGCGAAGTGCCCACCCCGCTCGAGCGTCTCGTACCACCGCAGGTCGGTGTAGCGGCGCTCCGCCCAACGGCGCGACGGCCGGATGATCTCCCGCGGGTAGATCGAGATGCCCGAGGGCACCTGCACGGGATCCGTGTTTCGCCGGGTGAAGCTCTCCCAGTAAAGCCGGGCCGACGACGTGGCGGTGGCGGTGAACCAGTACGTCGAGATGTTGTCGAGCATGTCGTCCCTGCTGATCGCGCTCTCGGGATGGCCGTCGTTGTCGGTCCAGGTCCAGAACTTCTCGGCGATCCACGCGCACTGCCCAGCGGGCGAATCGGTGATGCCGTAGCCGAGGGTCTGCGGTCGGGTCGACTGCTGCGCCGAGTAGCCAGTGCCGTGGGCGGCGTGCTCGGCCAGGTCGTCGAGAGCACGCTGTTCGGCGGTGGTCAGGTCGCCGAGGGCGTCCTTGTCGGGTCGCACGGCGGCCATGTTCACGTGGATGCCGACCAGCCCCTCGGGGCTCTGCTGGCCGAGGCGGTCGGTGACGGTCGCGCCCCAGTCGCCGCCCTGGGCGCCATAGCGGTCGTAGCCGAGGAGGGCCATCAGCTC
Source organism: uncultured Acidimicrobiales bacterium (assembly GCA_963735375.1). Lineage (GTDB taxonomy): Bacteria > Actinomycetota > Acidimicrobiia > Acidimicrobiales > VFJN01 > ZC4RG19. The sequence continues at coordinate 815,008 of CAVTKS010000007.1, read as the reverse complement.
GACCCACGCCCGGGCGATCCGCTCGACGTTCCATCCGGGGGCGGCGGGCTTGTCGCTCCACCCGAATCCCGGCAGCGACGGCGCGACCACGTGGAAGGCGTCGGCCGGGTCACCCCCGTGCGCTCGTGGGTCGGTGAGCGGGCCCAGCACCTTCAGGAACTCGACGATCGAGCCGGGCCAGCCGTGGGTGAGCACCAACGGCAGCGCGCCGGGCTCGGGGGAGCGCACGTGCAGGAAGTGGATGCCCAGCCCGTCGGACCCCCTGCCGCCGAGAGTGGCGCGGAACTGAGGGAAGGCGTTCACGCGATCGGCCAGGCCGAAGTCGTAGCCGTCGGCCCAGTGCCCGCACAGCTCGCGGGCATACGCCAGGGGGACGCCCTGTGACCAGTCGTCGACGGTCTCGCGCTCGGGCCACCGAGTACGAGTCAGGCGGTCGCGCAGGTCCGCGACCTCGGCCGAGTCGATCCGCACCTCGAACGGCTGGACGGGATCGCTATCGGGTTCGGATCGGGCTTCGGTGACGGTCATCCGGCCGATCGTTCCAGACACCCAGCCTCCCGGCCACCGGACGTCGATGCCGCCGGCGGGGCATCCTGCGCATCTCGTTATCGGAAGCCAGCCCGACAGCGGGACGGCAGGCAGCTCGTGAGCGACGACCGCCAGAGCTCCACCGACGCTACGAGCACCCCGTAGCGCCACCTCCGACTCAATCAGGCAGATTTGTATCGGTTCCCGAGGCCAACTCATGGCGCACTTGCGGCCGCGGAGGCGCCGTCTTACCGTCCCGGACATCCCCAGGACCATCTTCATGGAGGGCACGAGATCGTCATGAACACAGGCTCACGAATCGACAATGTCGTTCTCGTTCACGGCGGGTTCGCCGACGGGTCCGGCTGGCAGGCCGTCTACAACCTTCTGAAGAAGGACGGCTACAACGTCCGCATCGTCCAGAACCCGACCCTGTCGCTCGAGGGCGACGCGGAAGCCACCCGGCAGATCATCGACGCGCAGGATGGGCCGGTCGTCCTGGTCGGCCACTCCTACGGCGGGGCGGTGATCACCGCGGCGGGCAACAACGACAACGTGGCCGCACTCGTCTACATCGCGGGATTCGCTCCGGACAACGGCGAGTCGGTGAACACGCTGATCGCCGACCCGCCGCCAGGCGCACCGGTCCCGCCGATCCTGCCGCCGAAGGACGGCTTCCTGTTCCTGGACCGCGAGAAGTTCCCGGCCTCGTTCGCTGGCGACCTGCCGGCCGAGCAGGCCGCGTTCATGGCCGACTCCCAGGTCCCGTGGGGCCTCGACGCCCTCGGCGGGTCGATCACCGAGGCCGCCTGGCGGACGAAGCCGAGCTGGTACCTGGTGGCGACCGAGGACCGGATGATTCCCCCGCCGGCGCAGCGCACCATGTCCGAGCGGGCCGGCTCGACCGTGGTCGAGGCCGCCGGCAGCCACGCCATCTACGTCTCGCAACCGGCCGCGGTTGCGTCGCTCATCCAGCAGGCTGCATCCGGGGCTCAGTAGCACCGGTCGGTCGGAGACCGGGGCCTCGCCGAACCGAGGCCCTGGGGCGCGCGCGGGCCACCATCTCTCAGCTTCCTTCGAGCAGCGTGAGATCACGGGTGGCGTATTGATGGTGCCACCACTCTTCGCGAAGGACGACGAGGAAGCAGTCCAGGACGCGGTGATTGCCCTGCGGGTGCCCGATCGAATCGGGCGCGGACACGACGCTCGACAGGCCTTCCTGCGCCGCGCTCGAGAGGTAATCGCGTACGCGCGCCATGCGCTCAGCCCGTACTTCGAGCACAGCGTCGAGACCAGGGCCGCTGTCTTGAGGGGCATCGAGTGGCAGGTCCGGCGGCACCGCCCACTCGTGGTACGCGTTCGGCACGCGGAGCACCATCCGGGTCAGCCAGGCATCCGTTGCGAACAGCAGGTGTCGCAACGTCTCTACGAACGAGTACTCGTGGCCGACGCGCGTGTGGAGCTTCTGGTACGGGAGTGCGCGTGCCTGTTCGATCGTCCTCGCCCACATCTCCTCCACGACATCGAATGCGATGAGCAGCCCTTCGACGTCCGTCGGTCGCAGCTTGGTGCGCTCCGGGTGCCGTCGATCGAGCTCCGCCTCGATCAACGGCTCGACCTCGACCCCGTTGATCGTCAACCCGCCGATCAGCCCAGAGATCTTGGTGTTGAAGAGCCACGCGTCGGTGATCGAGACGTTGGAGAAGTTCACCCCGCTGAGCTGCGCACCTGAGAGGTCCGAGTCTCGGATCCGCGCGTTCTTCAGCTCGTCAGTACCGACCACTTCACGCATCGCCTGACTCTACGAGCGGACCTCTTGTGAGTGTGGTCAAACAGGACCGACAGCGATCCGGCGCTCTGGGGCACCGGTATCGAGGACCTGTGGCTCCTCTCGGCGTTCCGGGCGCACGACCCACGGGGCATCTGTGTCGGCGAAAGCGACCACGGATTGCGCCGGTCAGGTTGTCACAAACTGCCGTCGGGCATCTCGATGCTGCTGGCTTGGATCGAGATGTGGCCACCGCCCTGAATCTCGATGTTCAGTTTCTCGTGTCCGACATCGACACGGCTGATCGGCTGGCTCGGTGCTCCGGCGAGGGCCCAGACAACTGACAGCCGGCGGAGCCCTGACGCACTGATCGCCACATCGCTCTCCTCCGCGCGAACGAGGATGGACAGGACCCCAGCTTCCCAATCGACGATCATTCGAAGAATCGACGAGCCATGCAGGTCCATCGGCGGAGGCTAGCGAGCCCAGCGCGCTCGAAACGCCGCTCCCGGCGATCCGCGGACCGGACGTCGAACCGGAGGAACCATTCGCCTACGAGGTGGGGTAGCGCGTGGACAGGTCGGCGATGATCGCCAGGCAGTCACGGGCGCATCGGTTGATGATCCCGGCGACCGGCTCGATCGTGTCGATGCGGCCAGCAACCTCACCGCTCAGGGCGATGGCGGCTTCCATGTCGCCGCCGAAGTAGAGGTCCATGGCCTTGCCGAACAGCGTCATGGCGTTCACCCCCGTGTCGAACTCGAGCGCCGACGTGCGCTCGGTCCGCAGGGCTCGTAGGGCTGGGCTGGCGTGCCGGTTGAGGAACACGGTGTCGGTCTCGCCGGCGGCGAGCACCGCCTGCTTCCAGTTGTCGTGGATCGGGCTCTCGGCGGCTGACACCATCCGGGTGCCCATTTGCACACCCTCGGCGCCCAGCGCCAGCGCCGCGGCCATGCTGGCGCCGTCGACGAACCCGCCCGCGGCGATGATCGGCACGTCGACCTTCGAAGCCACCAACGGCAGCAGCACGATGGTCGACACCGGCGTGGGGCTCTTGAACCCGCCGCCCTCACCGCCCTCCACGACCAGCCCGTCGACGCCGGCATCCACCGCCTTCAAAGCCCCAGCGAGGTCGGGCACCACGTGGAACACGGTGAGACCCGCCTCCTTCAGCGCCGCGGTGTAGCGGACCGGACTCCCGGCCGACGTGGTCACGAACTTCACACCCTGCTCGGCAACGAACTCGACGATGTCCGGATCACGCACGAAGGCCTGGGCGATGTTCACGCCGAAGGGCCTGTCGGTGAGCTCGCGCATCCGGCGGATCTCGCCGCGGATGACGTCGAGCTCACCCGACGATGTCTCGATGATCCCCAGGGCGCCGGCATTGCTCACCGCGCTCGCCAGCTGCGAGCGGGCGATCCACCCCATCGGCGCCTGGATGATCGGGATGTCGACATCGAGCATCTCGGTCACCCGGTTCGAAAACAGCGCGGTCGTTGTCATGCCAGGGTCCTATCAGGACGACAGCGACCAGGCGATCTCTCTACCGGAGTTGACCGCCAGGAACTGTGAGCGGCCGTTGGCTGTCAGCAGCAGACAGAGGCGACGATCAGCTACAGCTGACGAGCAGCGACTCCAGGCCTGGAGTCGGCGCCGACCCCGGTTGCGCAGAGGGCATGAGGCGACAGGATTGGGGGGTGAGCGAGCCCTCGCACGAAGCTCAGAACCCACAGCCGGGAAGGTTGCGCACCTATCTGGGAACCGCGCCGGGTGTGGGCAAGACGTACGCCATGCTCAACGACGGTTGGCGGCGGTCGGAGGCGGGCGAGCGGGTCGTCGTCGGATGGATCGAGCGCCATGGCCGACCCGAGACCCGGGCGCAGCTGCGCGACCTTGAGATCGTGCCCCCGCGCGCCGTCGACCATCGCGGCCGGACGTTCGAGGACCTCGACGTCGCCGCGATCATCGCAAGGCAACCCGACGTCGTCCTGATCGACGAGCTTGCGCACACCAGCGCCGACGGGGCACGCAAGCGCTGGGAGGAAGCGGCCGAGCTGCTTGCGGCAGGCGTCTCGGTCATGACCACGGTCAATGTGGCCAACCTCGTGTCGGTGCGGGACCACGCCGCCCAGGTGACGGGAGCGGGGACGATCGAGTCGGTGCCCGACGAGTTCGTGCGGTCGGGGGAGACCGTCCTTGTCGACCTCGCCCCGGAGGCGCTCCGCCGGCGGATCGCGGCCGGGCGGGTCTACGCCGACGGGGTGGGCGGCGCACTGGTCAACTACTTCCGGACATCCAACCTCGTCGCGCTCAGCGAGCTCGCACGGGCCTGGATGGCCGGATCGGTCGACTCGGTCGCCGCGGCTGTGCTCGCCCGTCAGGGCGTGGAGCCGCTCGCGCCGCGCCCCACGGTGCTCGCCGGCGTCTCAGGCTCCGATTGGGGAGAGCACGTGATCCGTCGAGCGGCGCTCCTCGCTGCGGAGGACGACGCCGATCTGCTCGTCGTCCACGTGAACGTGACCGATGGTCTCGGTCGCCGTCGGGCTGACACGCTCGAGCGGTACCGGGACATGACCGTCGCGGCGGGAGGCCGCTACGCCGAGATGGACGGCACGAGCGCGGTCGACACCCTCGCAGAGGCGGCTCGCGACCGACACGCCAGCCGGGTGGTGGTCGCCCGTCACCGCTCGAGGCTCGGTGAGCTGGTGCGCGGCTCGGTCGCGTCACGGCTCCGCCGCCGAGTGCCCGGCATCGAGGTGGACGAGGTGCGCCCAGAGAGGTGACCGGCCGAAGGAAGGACGTCAGTCCGCGGGCAGGACGAGGTGCCGCGGGCGAGGTGCACAGCGATGCCAGGGCCCGAGGCGCTCGATGGCCTCGCCCCGCGCGGAGACGACCCGATCATGGCCGAGGCAACGATGCGGGCATCAGGCCCGGAACGACGCTCGGGTTGTAGTCGGTGGGGAACGTCTGCAGTGCGATCAAGGCTGCTGCCTGAACGGCGGTGGCGATGACCGTAGCTGTGCCCGGCGGGGCGCTCCGGTAGGGATCCTCGCTCAGCAGCTCGGGGGTCTCCAGCGGGGTTGCTCGAAGGGGGCGCCGTGGCACTTCTGGGTCGTGCACGTCATAGGCACGCCGTCCTCGGAGATCGCCGTTGCTCCCTCCGGCGAGCAGACGGCGCGCAGGACCACGCCGCCGATCGAGGACGGAGGGGTGTCCGGCGGGTCCGGCGCGGTGGTTGGCGGGGCCGTCGTCGCGGGCGCGTCGGCTGGCGGCGGGGCGGGCAGGAGTGTCGACGTGGTCGGCCCGAGATCCGTGATGGGTGTCGGGTCGGCCATCGTGGCGGTCGGGGGCGGGGCGATCTCGGGTGGTGCGGTCGTCGCCGACCGCTCGGTGACGGCGGCCTGACCGCCATCACTGTGCTGGCCGGCGATGGTCACGGCCACCACCGTGACGGCCACCAGGAGTACGGCGGCAGCCGATGTGGCGACTCGCGCCCACGCTGGCCAGCTCTTGTAGATCCCCCTCCAGGTCGTCCGCCGCCTACCAGCCGCGAGGTGGGCTCCTCCGTCGGGTGCCGTGATCGACATCTCGTCGGTCCGGTCATCGGCCGAGGGTGGGTGCCAGCGGCCATCGCCCGCTTGCCACCAGTCGTGCGGTGGGCGGCCGCGGTGCCACCGGCGACTGGCGTCCATCCACCAGTCGACGTGCGAGTCTCTCATCCCTGCGTTCCTCTGAAGGATCAAGTGCGCCGGCTACGCCGGCGCCCGGCGGCTTGGGCGGGTGGCGGACTCGCCAATGGTTCGCACGCCGTCACAGGAAACGAGACACCGCTTGACGCCCGCTTCGTCAATGGCCGCCACGGCCCTCGCCTGCAGTGCTCGCGCAGACCGTCAATGACCGCACGCCTCGGGCACGTCTGAACGCCGGCCGACGAGGTCGGAGCCGCACATCGCCATTTCGCTCGCCTCCGACGACGCTGCGTACTGCTATCGCGAAGGGCCTCCAACTTCACCGGTGGCATCGCTATGGACTGGCTGGCCGGCGGCAGGGTGCGCCGCCGGCCAGTCGAGAGTCAGAGTGCGGACGCGCCGAGCGCGTTGACCATCCCCGCGCCGAAGAACGACGTGTTGCCCCCGCCGCCGGTGCATCGACGCGGATCGTCCGCAGGCCAGACGGCCGGGCACGCGAGCGGCGTGGCCGAGCGTCGCACCGCGGCGGCAACCGCCGCGGGGCTCCAGCCGGGGTGGCGTTCGCTGACCAGCGCGGCCACGCCCGCGGTGTGCGGCGAGGACATTGACGTGCCGCTGACCCACACGTACCGGTTCGCGCCGTCGAGCACGGCCCGGTTCGCGGCGGCGAGCGCCTCCCACTGGCCGGACTGGTCGGTGCTCGACCATCCGGAGAGCACGCGCCCGAAGGTGGTGCCCGGCGTCTGCGCCGCGTCGCCGCCCGGCGCCGTCACCTCGACCGGCGAGCCGACGTTCGAGTAGCTCGCCAGCGTCGTCGGCCCCACGGCCGACACTGTGATCACGCCCGGGATCTCCGCGGGCGCCACCCGGCAGTTGTTCCGCACCTCGCGCTCGACCGCCGAGTCGGGCGGCCAGTCGGGGCTGATGTCGTCGGTCGTGGGATGGCCGAGGTCGTCGGACTCGTTGCCCGCGGACGCGACGATCACCACGCCCTGCTGCTGGGCGTAGCGGGCCGCGTTCTCGATGTCCTTGAGGATTGTCCGCTGCTCGGCTTCGCTCTTGCAGAAGTACAGGTACGGGTCGGCGAACAGGCTGAGGTTCACGACGTCGAGGCGCTGGTCACCGGCGTAACGCAGCGCGGCGGCCACCGAGTCGGCGAAGCAGAACCCTTCGATGGTGCACGCCTTCAGCGCCACGATCGTGGCCTCAGGGGCGACGCCGACGACACCGATGCCGTTGTCGGCCCCCGCGATGATCGTCGACACGTGCGTGCCATGGCCCTGGAGGTCCTGGACAGCCGACTTGTTCGAGCAGTCGCCGTTCGCCACCTCGGCCGGATCGGCGGTGGGCGTGTCGGAGAAGATGAACGAGCACGACCGGGCCAGGTCGAGGTTCGGCGCGACATCGGCGTGCGTGGTATCGACGCCGCTGTCGATCACGCCGACGCTGACGCCGGCGCCGGTCGCCTGGGCGTACGACGCCGGACCAGCCTGAACGGCGCGCATGCCCCACTGGCACCCCGACAACGGGTCGACGCCCGGACCGACCCCGAAGAACGCTTCGCACGCCGCCTCGGCCGTCGCGGCATCGATCACGGCATCCGTCCCCGCGGTGTCGGCCGACACCGGCGGGGCCGTGCCGAGCCCGAACGCCGCCACGGCGACCGCGAACACGATCCTCATCCTCATGGCGCACCCCCTCCTGCCACGCCCGGACATCGAGCGGTTCGGGCGGGACCGTACGCCGGGGTCGCCCCGAATGCAACGAGCCAAGCACGGCCAGTGGCCGACCCGCCGCCATCGCCCTGACGCGGATAGCCCAGCAGCGACGGGCAGGAACGCAACTCGAGGCGACCTGAGACGCGAGGAACCCGGACATGTTCATCCATGCATCCGCACGATCCAACCTCGTTGGTTCATGCAGCTTCCTTTGGCCCGGCCCCGTCCCGCCGGGCGCGGCTCTAGCGAAGGGTCCAAGTGCGCTGGATCGATGCCGCGAAGCGCCGGCGGATGAGGCATCGAAAGTCCTCGCGAGTGCACAGCAACGGTCTGCGAGCCGAGCAGATCGACGGCGGGCCTGACAGTCCCTCGCCCGGCTTTTCATACCGACCTACCAACGGCCAGCGATGGTCACCGCGAACAGGCAAAGGGGTCAGGCCAGGGACAGAGTTGCCCGGCGCACGAGCGAGACGGTGGCCGGGGGAGCCACCCGGCCACCGTTGCTTGGGATGAACCCGTACGTCAGGTGAGTGGTCGCTGACCGAGCTTCGCGCTGCCGGCCAGTGCCGCCCCACCGAGGAGCAGCGTGATGCCCGCGGCGATGAGAAGACCGTCGCTGTCGCCACCGGTCTTCGGAAGCGTTCCGACCGGGTCGGCGGCGATGGACGAGGTCGTGGTTGACGGCACCACGGTTGAGGTCGTCGTCGATCCGTCGATTGTCGTGCTCGTCGACTCGGTCGTGGTCGTCGGGTCGGTGGTTGTGGTCGTCGACTCGGTCGTGGTCGTCGGGTCGGTGGTTGTGGTCGTCGACTCGGTCGTGGTCGTCGGGTCGGTGGTTGTGGTCGTCGACTCGGTCGTGGTGGTCGGCTTGTCGGTGGTTGTGGTCGTCGACTCGGTCGTGGTGGTCGGCTTGTCGGTGGTTGTGGTCGTCGACTCGGTCGTGGTGGTCGGCTTCTCGGTGGTTGTGGTCGTCGACTCCGTCGTGGTCGTCGGCTCGATGGTCGTCGTCGTCGACTCCGTCGTGGTCGTCGGCTTGTCGGTGGTTGTCGTCGTCGACTCGGTCGTGGTCGTTGTCGACGGCTGTGGTGCTTCACAACCCGTGACCCAGAACACCTTGTGCTTCACCTCGGCGGCCTGCGAACCGTCGGCGTGCACCGTCAGCTTCACGTGCCAGCCCTGTTCGGGGTGCGGTTCGAACGCCGCGAGAACGTCTGTGAGGTCATAGGTCCTGGACGCGTCGAGGCCCGCTTCGGAGCCACCACCGCTGTTGTCGTCCTCACCGATGAAGATGTCCGTGTCTTCGAGGATCACCTCGTTGCCCGTGGGCGGCTGCACCTCGAATGTCACGTCGGCGAGCAGCTCACCCTCGTCGTAGCCGTAGAAGTCGACCTGGAACACGCAGCCCACGTGGGGCTCGTTGTTCGGATGTTCGTCGAAGTCCTCGCCGTCGATCTTGACGGTGCCGTTGTTCCCCTGAGGCCCACCGGCCTCAGCGCCCGCCTGTCCAGGGAGGCTGGCGATGAGGCAGATGGCTCCCACCACCATGCTGACCAGGCCGATCGCCGCGCGCGGCTTGCTGTTGATCAGGTGTTCCATGCGCCAGGCTTCCCCTTTGCTCTGGGGCTCCGATGCCCCGTCCCTTGCCTGTTGAGACCCGACCACCGGCTGTGGGCACGCCGCCGCGGCCCGAACTCGGTCTGATGGTTCTGTCTCCCCCAGACTCCGTGCGGGATCATGCCAGGGCCGTGGCGCCAGGACAAGTGGTCTGAGACGCGTCGGACGGCCCTACGTCGACTTGATCGGCGGAGCACGGTTACTGAGCACTCCCGCCAAGGCGCTCCGCTCCCATCGATGCATCGTCAACGCCGTCGATGAGGCGTAGTCCGCGCGTGTGCGGCGGTCCGCCGCCGGATCTGCGGACGGCGGACCGCCAGTCGATGGTGGTTAACCGTGATCGTGGCTGTCGTCGTCGCCCTCACTCTCGAGTTGCGCGCGGATCTCGCCGCCCGGTCGCCCGGTGGAATGGACGTTCACGTACGTCGCTCCCGCACGGATGGCGCGGACGAACTCCTCGAACTCGCCCGCGGCGAGGCCTTGCGCGGCAGCGCCGGCGCCGACGTCCGCGGCGCGGATGGTGCCGCGGATGGTCCCGCCACCGGCAGGGCAGGCCTGCGTGCCCACGGGGCCGTTGCCGAGGTTCGTACACAGGAACACGACGATCGGGCCGTTGTTCGTCTCATTCTCGAAGTGGATGTGGGCTTGCGTCGCAGCCGACTCCAGGTCGCTGAAGGTCAGCTTGTAGCGGATCGCGTCACCCGCCCGGGACACGTCGGCCCGGAACTCTCCCACGCCGGGTGTGGAGAGGGCGGGCACCTCCTCGTAGCCTGTGAGCGTTTCGCTATCGCTCCCGTCGGCGGCCACCGCGACGGTTCCCACCCCCAGCACACCAACGGCAGCGACGGCGAGGGCGAATTTGATGCGAGCTCTCTTCACAGCCTTCCTCCTCGTATCGAGGGGCCTGGCGTGCCAGCGATCGCGCCGGCGCACCGGCCGGTGGAAGCTAGGTGTGGTACCTAGCCACGTTGCTGATCCGGCCCCGCAGGGGGCTGAGCGGCGCTAGCCAGCTGAGCTCTCCGAGGGTGAGCACCGGACGAGGCTCACGCTAACGCGCGGTCGGTCCGAGGGTCGGACGACCGGCTCGGAACACCGCTGCGCTCGTCGCACGACAGTTTCTTTGCCCGGGTCCGCAACCGTCTGGTTTAGGCGTCGCCGGCGATCCGTCGAGACCGCTGCTCGATAGCGATGCTGCCGTAGGGGTAGTCGGCTGGCGCGGGGTCGCTGGCCCGGTCGAGGAAGCGGATCTCGTCATCCGACAGGTGCACGCCAACGACTCCCAGGTTGTCGTCCAGTTGTTCCTGGGTGCGGGCGCCGAGGACGACCGTGCAGACCGTCGGCCGGTCGACCAGCCAGGCGAGCGCCACTTGGGCCATAGAGATCCCTCGGCTTCGGGCGATCTCCGCCACGGCGTCGAGCACGCCCCAGGTGCGCTCGTTCACGGCGCGCCTGTCGTAGGCCTCCACGCCGCGGTCGGGGTCCTCGCCCAACCGGGTGGCGCCGGTGGGACGTTCGTCGCGGTGGTATTTCCCGGTGAGCCATCCGCCGCCCAGCGGGGACCACGGCAGCAGGCCGAGCCCCTCGGCATCGCAGACGGGCACGATCTCCCACTCCACTTCCCGGGTGAGCAGGTTGTACTGCGGCTGCACGGTGACGGGGCGTGCCAAGGCGCGGACGTCGGCGACGTCGACGGCCTTCTGGATCTGCCAGCCGGTGAAGTTGGATAGACCGACGTAGTGGATCTTGCCGGCGCGCACCGCGGTGTCGACGAACGCCATGGTCTCTTCGATCGGGGTGAGAGGGTCCCAGGCGTGTACCTGGTACAGGTCGATCGTCTCGACCCCCAAGCGGCCCAGGCTGGCGTCGAGGGCCCGGGCCAGATGACGCCGAGACAGCCCGACATCGTTGGGATCCGCACCGGTCGCGAAGCGACCTTTGGTGGCGAGCACCACCTGCTCGCGAATATCGCGCGGCCGTCTAACCAGCCAGCGACCAATGATCTGCTCGGAGAGGCCGTTGCTGTACACGTCGGCGGTGTCGACCAGGTTGCCGCCGGCCTCGATGAACTGGTCGAGCTGGGCGTGGCTGCCCGCTTCGTCGGTCTCGGTTCCAAAGGTCATCGTGCCCAGCGCCAACGTCGACACGCTGAGTCCACTCGATCCCAGGGTGCGGTACTCCATGATGATCTGCCTCGCTTTCGTGTCCGAGGTAATGATCCGGCGCCATGACCTCACACTCCACTAGCCCGGAGCAACCATCCAGTATGAGTCACACCGTCCAGGGCCTCGGGCGGCCCGCCCGGGCGCACCGATCGACGGCGAGGCACTCGCGGCTCACTGTGTCCATCTCGCCATATGCGAGGTCGACCCGCTCCCGACGCATCGTTCTGCGTGCCCACCGGCCGCCCACCAGGCCGTCATTCTGTCGCCTCGGGTCGCGTCGTGTGCGTCATCCGAGCTGCAGGACGTACCCGTCCGGATCGGTGACGAAGGCGCTGGCGCCACCCTGCTCGTTCTCGGTGCGCCAGAGCAGGGAGCCTCCGTGCTTCTCCACCTGTTGGACGAGCAGGTCGATCATCGCCGGGCTCTCGACGGCAAACCCGATGTGGTCGACGCCGCCGCTGTCACCGGGCGTCCGGGCCTTGCCGGCCAGGCGATCGAGCTCGCCGCCGGCGGGCTGGAGGGCGAGGAGGTCACCGGCGCCCGGCGTCCGCATGAAGGTGATGCCGGATCCCGTTCCGGCGTCCTCGAAGCCGAGCGCAGCTCGATAGAAGGCCACCGATCGATCGAGGTCCGAGACGACGAGGTTGATGTGGTTGATGCCCCCGGTGCGGGGTTGCCGATCGCTCATCCACCTACACTGCGACTTGAATCACAGTTCAAGTCAAGGAGCAGGATCGTGGCTGCTGAGATGGTCGACATCGGCGAGGTCGCCGAGGCCACGGGTCTCGCTCCGTCGGCCCTGCGTTTCTATGAGCGGCGTGGCCTTGTGAGTTCGCCCGCCAGGAACGGTCTTCGCCGCATGTACGAGCCGGACGTCATCGACCGCCTGGGGTTGATCGTCGCCGCGCGGGATGCCGGGTTCTCGGTGCGGGAGATCGGGGAGCTGCTCGATGTAAACGACGAGCCGACCCTACGGGCGCGGCTGGCAGCCAAGGTGGCCGAGCTCGACGAGCGCATCGACCACCTCGTTGCGATGCGTGATCGGTTGTCGCACGGCGTCACCTGCCGAAGCCCGTCCCTGCTCGGCTGCCCGCACTTCAAACGCAGCGTGCGAGCAGGCCTCCCGGCAGGTCAGCGCTGAGGTCAGACAGGGCGGGCTGAACTACCCGTAGCGCGTCCACCGTTCGGAAGCTGGCTGTCGGCTGGGGAGGGATCGCGGTACCCCGAACCATGGGAGGACGCTGTTGTCGAAGCGGGTCATGGCGCAGATCCGGTCGCCCGTGAGGGTGAGGACGAAGAGGTGGTCGTCGGCCGTACGCGCTGCAGGCTGGCGCGCGTCCGTTTGAGGGCGGCAAGAGGCGAACTGCGCGGTCGGTGGGCGCCCACTTTCCCGATGCTGCGGTGTCTACATCGTCGACGGCTCTGACGATTCCAACGTCGACGGATAGCGAACGGCAGGCACTCCCCGATGATCTCAGCCGTCGGTCTCAACTCATGAGGTGGGTGAGTGCACCCACCGGGGCACAGAACAGGAACAAGAGATGATGCTGAAGGAAAAGGTTGCGGTGATCTACGGCGCCGGCGGCGGGATCGGCGGCGCGGTCGCACGCGCCTTCGCGCTCGAGGGGGCCACGGTCTTTCTCACGGGGCGCCAGCTGGCACCGGTCGAGATTGTCGCCAAGGAGATCGGTGCCGGCGGCGGATCCGCCGAGGCGGCGGAGGTCGACGCGCTCGACGAGCAGGCGGTGGACAGGCATCTGCAGTCCGTGATCGACACGGCGGGCCGCGTCGATATCTCCTTCAATGCGGTCGGGATCCCGAACGCGGAGATCGTGGGTGTCCCGCTGACCGAGCTCGACGCCGGGCAGTTCTCCCTGCCGCTCACGACGTACACGACGTCGTATTTCCTGACCGCACGCCTGGCCGCACGGCACATGGTTCCCAACAAGTCGGGCGTGATCATGACCGTCACCGCACTCCACTCGCGGACGGGCCTCCCCTTGGTAGGTGGCTATGGCCCGGCGCAGGCCGCCAAGGAGGCACTCACTCGAGACCTGTCCGCCGAGCTCGCACCGCACGGCATTCGCGTGGTCGGTCTGCGACCACAGGGCATGCCGGACACACGCACGATCAAGGACGCCTTCGAGCCTCGCGCCAAGGCATCGGGAATGACCTGGGAACAGTGGCAAGAGTTGCTCGCCAGCAGGACCCACCCGCGCCGGCTGATGACGCTCGAGGAGATGGCCAACGTGGCGGTCTTCATGGCTTCCGACAAGGCGAGCGGGTTGACCGGAACGACTATCAACCTGACCATGGGCAGCCTGGATGACTAACGGCTGAGGTTCGCTAAGCGAACGCTCGTCTGCGCCCGACGAGCGACGCGACGACGTCCAGGACCAACCAACCGCGGAGCAAGCGTTACGCTAACTCGAGCCGCTGGTCGGCGAGTGGACCTTCGAGGCGAAGTGGCCCGACGGGGAGCTGTGGCCGGGCGGCAGAGTCGACAGCTAGCGCCAGCTCGCGGAGTCTTGCTCGACATCCGATGAGATCCGGGCCGCCCTACGGTCTCTTCGGTGGGTCGCGGACCGGTCCCGACCGTGAGAGGAGAGAACAGCGTGCAGCTCGAGGGCAAGGTTGCGATCGTTTACGGCGCTGCAGGATCGATGGGAGGTGCTGTCGCTCGGGCGTTCGGAGCCGAGGGCGCACAGCTGTTCGTCGCTGGGCGAACCCTTTCGAAGGTGAGCGTGATCGCCGACGAGATCGAGTCGGCCGGAGGGTGGGCGCGGGCGGCCGAGGTCGATGTCGACGACCGCGACGCCGTCGAGCGGCACGCCGACGACGTGTTCGCCGCGACGGGACGAATCGACGTCTCCTTCAACGCCGCAGGAATGGACGCCATCCAGGATTCGGCGCTCGTCGACATGTCCCTGGAAGACTTCATGACGCCGATCACCGAGGCTGCCCGTCGCCACTTCGTCACGGCGACCGCCGCGGCTCGCCGGATGGCGCCGCAGGGCTCCGGGGCGATCGTGATGCTCACATCGTCGGCAGCGAAGGAGTGGCGGCACCAGATGGGCGGCTTCAGCGTCGGCTGCGCTTCGATCGAGGTGCTCACCCGGGTCCTGGCTGGCGAGCTCAAGGGCACCGGTGTGCGCGTCGCGTGCATTCGAGCCAATTTCACGCCGGAGACATATCCCGACCTGCCGGACGGAGCGCCCGAGCCGCTGCTCGCCGACATTCTGATCCCTCGCCTGCCCCGCCTCGACGAGGTCGGCGCCGCCGCCGTGTTCTTGGCGTCCGATCGCGCAGGCGCAACCACTGGGGCGGTACTGGACCTCACGTGCGGAGCGATCGTGAACTGAGCGCCGAACATCGGCGGGGCCCGGCGGCGTGTGCCGGGGCGCGGCGCTGACGTGGTGCCTCTCGATTGTCACGATGGTCGAGCCAGGCACGCGGCCTTTGCGTCGGCCGAGAAGCCGCAAGGTCTGTGCACGGCGTGGGTAGCAGGGTTGCGCTAGCCCGCCTCGTAGCGTCTCGGGGCCGCCGCTCCCGCCGAGGGCGAACGGGATGACTACCTCCGCTCCAGTGCTGCGGCGGCCCGGGCGTCGGCGACCAAGGCGACCATCGCCTGGCGGACCTGCTGGCCGGTCGTGCACTCCTCCGGGAAGCCGAGACGGACGGCGGCACGACCCGCAGGACTGACGGCGATCATCTCGAAGCCATAGCGGTCAACGGCGGACATGACGGCCTCGGTGGTGTCGGGCCGCCCGGCGAGGTGACGGCAGAACAGGACCTGCGCCTCGGAGTGGTCCGCGTTCATGTGCTCGATGATCCCCGCCGCCGCAGCCGCGAGCGGATCGGGTTCCGCCTCGGCGTAGCCAGCAGCGTCAACCCAGCTCATCCGCCCGTAGCCACCCACGTAACGGATGCTCTGCACGTCGAGGCGGTAAAAGGTGAAGTCGCCGAAGTCGATGTAGTACTCCGCTGTCGGGTTCGCCGTGAGGTATCTGTCGCGAGCGGTGGGGCGGTCGTCCTCGGCCACGGTCGACAGCAGACCCAGCAGTGTGGCCCTCCCGCTGGCGAGCGGGTCGGCCCCGTCAGGTACCGGCTCGGTGACGAGCAGACTCGCCCGCGGGTCGCGGATCGCGTTCTGGGTGTGCTCGGCCATGAGGCTGACGAAGAAGAGCGGGTTACCGCGATCGTCGAGGCCGTAGCTGGCGACTGAACCGTAGGGGTAGCCCTGCGGATCGGCGGCAAGCGTCGAGAGTGCCCCCCGATTCGACGAGGCGACGAGGGTACGACAACGCTCGGCGTGCGACGGCTCCGGCGGGGGAGGCCCGCCTGGCCGCGTACTCGACGCGGCGCCGCCCTCGTCGCCAGCGGGGACTTGGTGCCCAGTGGGTCGTTCGGCCATAGGACCACGCTACGCGGTGGTCGAGGGCTCGTATCCAGGCCGGTAATCCGTGATCGCCGGCTCGAGGCCGGATCGTGACCAACGAGCACGGCCGAGGATCGGCCGTGACCGGGGGACAGACGCAGGGGTTAGTGTCGAGCAGATGGAGGTGTCAGGCGACCTGGTGGCGTCCCCCGCCTTCAAAGCGGGTGGCACGGGTGACCCTCGTGCGGCGGGTTCGATTCCCGTCCACCTCCGCCGTTCGAGGGGTCGTGCGAGGTGCGGGTCGTAGCGACCGCAGGTCACGTCGACCATGGGAAGTCCACCCTGGTCCACGCGCTGACCGGCATGGACCCCGACCGCTTGGGCGAGGAGAAGCAGCGCGGCCTCACCATCGATCTGGGGTTCGCCTGGTCGACGCTGCCGTCCGGGCTCCAGATCGCCTTCGTCGACGTCCCGGGTCACGCGCGGTTCATCAAGAACATGCTGGCAGGGGTCGGCATGGTCGATGCGTGCCTGCTCGTCGTCGCCGCGACGGAGGGGTGGATGCCCCAGTCCGAGGAGCACCTGCGGATCCTCGAGCTCCTGGGTGTCTCGCAGGGTGTGGTCGCCGTGACGAAGTCGCGGGCGGTCGACGACGACCGGCGTGTGCTCGTGCGCGAGGAGGTGGCCGAGAGGGTCCGCGGCACGTTCCTCGAGGGGGCGGGGGTGGTCGACGTCGACTCGGTCGCCCGAGTCGGGCTCGAGGACGTGCGTCGCCTCCTGGAGGGGTTCGCGGCCGGGTCCCTGGCCCCGGACGCCGGCCGACCCCGGCTGTGGATCGACCGGGCGTTCGTGATCAAGGGATCGGGGACGGTCGTGACCGGCACGCTGGTCGGCGGCGCGCTCCGCGTGGGCGACGAGCTGGCCGTCGTGCCGGGCGGACATGACGGGCGCGTCCGGGCGCTGCAGGCTCTGCATCACGCCGTGCCCGAGATCGCGCCGGGGAGCCGGGTGGCAGTCAACCTTGCCGGCGTCTCGCTCGCGGAGGTCACGCGGGGTCGGGCACTCGTCCGGGCCGCCCAGTGGCGCCCGAGCACGATGGTCGACGCCTCGCTCCGCGTCCTGGCGGGCCTGCGCCACGACGTGTCCCGCCGGGGCTCGTACGTCGTCTACGTCGGCAGCGGAGAGCACCACGTGCGTCTGCGCCTCCTCGGTCGAGACACGTTGGGTCCCGGCGAGGAGGGGGCCGTGCGCCTGCACCTGCCCGTCGACCTCCCCCTCCTTCCCGGCGACCGCTACGTGCTCCGGGAGAGCGGCCGTGCGGAGACGGTGGGTGGCGGCGCGATCCTGGACGTGGCCCCGGTGCTGCCTGCGTCGAGGGCGCGGCCGTCGACTGACGTCGACCGCGTCGTCGCCGAGCGCGAATGGGTCGACGTGGACGACCTCGAAGCGCTGACCGGCGTACGACGTCGAGCCGATGTAGGGAGGTGGGTGGTCGCTCCGGACGCGCTGGCGGCGACGCTCGATTCGGTGCGTGACCGCGTCCGATCGGCCGGTCGGCTCGGGCTCG
Source organism: uncultured Acidimicrobiales bacterium (assembly GCA_963735375.1). Taxonomy (GTDB): domain Bacteria; phylum Actinomycetota; class Acidimicrobiia; order Acidimicrobiales; family VFJN01; genus ZC4RG19. Next base: position 797,581 of record CAVTKS010000007.1, on the reverse strand, counting down.
ACGTGGCGCTCCTCCACGATCGCCGAGCGCGCCGCCCTCGGTCGGCTGGAGGACGTCGAGGTCGCCATGGGCAGGGCCCGGGTGAGCGGGGCGCCCGCCGACCCGTTGGCCGACCACCCCTACCTGGCGGCCCTCGACGCCGCGCCGTTCAACCCACCCGGGCCGACTGACGTCGATCGGGCCGAGCTGGGCGAGCTCGTCCGACGCGGGCACGTCGTCGCCTGCGACGGGGTCTGGTTCTCGAGCACGGCCGTCGATCTCGCGGCCCGCGTCGTCGCCCATCTGCTGGCCGACGATCCCGAGGGCTTCACCGTCGCCGACGCCCGCGACGCACTGGGGACGAGCCGGAAGTACGCGGTGCCGCTCCTGACCCATCTCGACGCGACAGGCGTGACACAGCGGCGCGGCGACCGCCGCGTCGCCGGCTCGCGGCTACCGACCGGCTGGTCGCCCGACCCTCCGGTGGACCCGAGGGACGCCGGCCGCTGACCGGCCGTCGCGACGCGTGCCCTGCCCCCGAGCTCAGGCAGAGGCGACGTGGCGGTGCGTTCAGGTGGTCGATGCCTCGAAGATGCTGAGGATCGAGTCGTTCAGCGCCGCGTCGAAGTCCTCGTCGCTCTGCTGGACCGACAGACCCTCCGTGAGCGCCCGGGAGAAACTCGCGATGACGCCGTGGTTGCGGGCAAGACGGGCGTTGGCCTCCCCTCGGCTGTAGCCACCGGAGAGGGCGACCACGCGCACAACGTTCGGATGGGCCACCAGGTCCGCATAGAAGTCGGCGACCTCGGGCAGCGTCAGCTTGAGCATGACGTGTTGGTCGGAGGCGAGCTGACCGAGCTGCTCGAGGATGGCGCCCTTCAGCAACACCTCCGCCTCGGCCTTCTGCGGACTCTGGATGTCGATTTCGGGCTCGATGATCGGCACCAGGCCGGCCGCCAGGATCTGGCGGGCGATGTCGAACTGCTGATCGACCACGGACTTCACGCCGGTGTCGTCGGCGAGCTTGATGACCGAGCGCATCTTGGTGCCGAACAGACCCTTGTCGGCCGCTCGGGTGAGAAGTGCGTCCAGGTGGGGAATCGGTTTCATGACCTGGACGCCGTCGACCTCGCCGCCCAGGCCCTTGTCGACCTTCAAGAACGGGACGACCTGTTTCACGGTCCAGAGGTACTCGGCCGAGTCCCGCCCCTCGATCTGGCGGTCCATCGTGTTCTCGAAGAGGATGGCGCCGAGGACGCGGTCACCGTTGAAGCTCGGGCTGGTGATCATCCGGGAGCGCATCTCGTGCATGAGGGCGAACATCTCGTCATCACCCGAGTACGCGTCTTCCGGAACCCCGTACAACTCGAGAGCCTTCGGCGTGCTGCCACCGCTCTGGTCCAGCGCCGCGATGAAGCCGCTCTCGTACCTGACCTTCTGGAGTTGGCGTTCGTTCATCGGAGAGCCTCCCGACTCATCGACTTTCAGGCCGTCAGCGGCCGGGAGGCCGGTTCGCCCCGCTGGCGGAGGCGTTCACGTTGGTACCCGACCGTGTACTTCGGGTCGCGGGCCGAGGCCCGGCCGGCCTCGAAGACGCCGAACCGCGTGACAGCCGAACCAGCCAGCAGCGCTGCCCCGGACAACACCGAAACCGCGCGGTTCCGGCGGCTGAGGAGGGCCGCGGCAGTCCCGCCGGCGGTGAGGATCCGGCTTGCCCGCATCAGTGCCCCTGATCGCCCTGTCCGGTAGGGCTCTGCTACCGCGCCGAGGCGCCGGTCGAGCAGCCGCTCGGCGGTGAGCTCGGTCGCGGCCCCGAGGGTGGCCAGCCGCACCGCCGGCCCGGCGCCGTCGGGCCCGACCGCGAGCAGGCCGAGCCCGCCGGCCGCGGTGGCGGCCGAGCCGACGAACAGGTAGGGGAGCTCACGGCGGGCGTCGTGCCAGGCCGGTACCGCGGTGTCGCCGAGCAGCACCGACGTGTAGGCGGCGACGCCGGGGCCGAGCACGGCGGCGGTGACGGTGGCGGCCAGGCCGGCCCGCGGCAGCTTCCGTGTGCCGGCAGAGGCGGCCGCTGCCAAGGCCAGGGGCGTGTAGGCGGACAGCAGCCAGGTCCCGACGCTCATCGGCGAGGTCACCTTGAACACCCGCAGCATGTTGACAAAGCGGGCGGGCCGGCCGAGGTCGTACAACAACGCCCCCATCGACAGGCTGATCGCCCCGGCCGCCCCCGCCTTCGCCGTCCGGGCCAGCTGCGGATGACCGCAGAGCTGCGCGCCCGCGGCGAGCGCGGACGAAGCGCCGGCCAGCCCGCCGAGGAAGAGGTAGCTGGCGATGGCCGGACCCCACACCGTTTCCTTCAGCACCGGCTGGCCGTGGTAGGAGGTGAACTCGGCCTCCGGCACCATCGGTTGGTCGCCGCCGCGGCGGCGGGTCGGGGCCGTCATGACCGGCCCGCTACGCATGCCGTGACAGCGGCGACGGCGAGGCTGGCTGCGGCGATGCCCGCGTGCCGCCACATGTGGGCCAGCTCACGCGTCGTGACCACCGGGTCCGGCGGCAGGCCGTACACCTCGGGGTCGTCGAGCAGCAGGAAGAACGCACCCGCGCCGCCGATGCCGTCGTCCGGATCTGCGCCGTACAGCCGCGCCTCCGGCCTGCCCAGCTCGTGCAGCTGGCCGACCCGCCCCTGTGCGCGCTCGCGCAGCTCGTCGAGCGGCCCGAACTGGATCGACTCGGTGGGGCACGCCTTCGCGCAGGCGGGCATCAGGCCGTCACCCAGCCGGTCGTAGCACAGCGTGCACTTGTGGGCACCGCCATCCGACTCGCGCCTGTCGATCACGCCGAACGGACAGGCCGACACGCAGTAGCCGCAGCCGTTGCAGACGTCGTCCTGGACCACCACCGTGCCGAACTCGGTGCGCATCAGCGCGCCAGTGGGACAGACGTCCAGGCAGGCCGCCTCGGTGCAGTGCTTGCACACGTCGCTGGACATCAGCCAGCGCAGCTCGTCCCGCCCCTCCTGTCCGTCGCCGTCGGGCTGGCCCGGGCTGTCGTTGTGCGCCGCGGGCCGGGAGGGCTGCTCGATGAACGCCACGTGTCGCCATGTCGAGGCGCTCAGGCCACCGGTGTTGTCGTAGGACATGCCCGTCAGCAGGAGCCCGTCCTCGGGCACGGCGTTCCACTCCTTGCAGGCGACCTCGCAGGCCTTGCAGCCGATGCACACCGAGGTGTCGGTGAAGAACCCCATCCGCGGCGGGGGATCCACATGACCGGCCCGCGCCGCCGGGTCGAGGCCACGGTCACCAGTCGGCCCCGCGGCCCAGTCTTGTCGGGCTGTCACCTGCTGAGCGGGTTGGTCGCTCATCTCATATCTCCATCCCGGTCTCGTCCGTGATCCCCGCGCGTTCCTGGTACTGCCGCACAAGCTGGCGCTGAGCCGGCCCCCGCGGTCGCCGGCCCGGACGGATGTCGCAGGCCATGGCCTTGACCTCCTGGATGTGCACGTTCGGGTCGAGAGCCAGGTGAGCCAGCTCGTTGGCGGCATCACCGGTGGTGTACCCGTTCGGGCCCCAATGCCAGGGAAGCCCGACCTGGTGCAGTGTTCGCCCCTGCACCCGCAGGGGTCGGATCCGCTCGGTGACCAGCACCCGGGCCTCGATCGCCGCTCGAGCGGTGACGATCGTCGCCCAGCCGAGGTGCTCCAGGGCCCGCTCGGCGGCGAGCTCGGGTGACACCTCGCAGAAGAACTCGGGCTGCAGCTCGGCGAGGTAGGGCAGGAACCGGGACATGCCGCCGGCGGTGTGATGCTCGGTGAGCCGGTAGGTGGTGGTCACGTACGGGAACACGTCCGCGCCTCGCTCGTCGCCGCTCGGCTGGTAGCGGTTCTCCGGGTGGCGGATGAGCTGGCGGACAGGGTTGTGCTGCTGGCCGTAGACCAGGTTCTGGAACGGGGATTCCTGCGGCTCGTAGTGCGCGGGCAGCGGGCCGTCGACCAGGCCCGCCGGGGCGAACAGCCAGGCCTTGCCGTCGGCCTGCATGATGAACGGATCGACACCCGAGATCGCCGCGGGGCCCCGGGCACCATCGGGCGGGCGGTAGGACGGGGGGCGGTCGGCGACGAAGTCCGGCACGTCGTGGCCGGCCCAACGTCCCTGCTGCTCATCCCACCAGACCAGGGCCTTGCGCTCGCTCCAGGGCTTGCCGTCCGGATCGGCCGACGCCCGGTTGTAGAGCACCCGCCGGTTGGCAGGCCACGCCCACCCCCACTCGGGCGCCACCCAGTTCTGTTGCTGTCCCGGTTTGCGGCGGGCGGCCTGGTTGACACCGTCGGCGCGGACGCCGCAGTAGATCCAGCAGCCGCACGCCGTGGAGCCGTCGTCCGCGAGCTGGGTGTAGGCCGACAGCGGTCGGCGCTCGGCGTCCCAGCCGTTGATCTCGGCCAGCACCGCATCGGCGTCCGGGTCGTCCAGCGGCCCCTGCAACGGATAGTCCCAGGTGAGGTCGAGGAGCGGCCGGTCGGCCTCGTCGGCGGATGCCGCCAGCTTCGCCCGGATTCGCCGCCCGAGGTGGTACGTGAACCACAGGTCGCTGCGGGCATCACCGTCGGGTTCGACCGCCTGCTCGTGCCACTGCAGCATGCGCTGGGTGTTGGTGAAGCTGCCCGACTTCTCGGTGTGCGCCGCGGCAGGCAGGAAGAACACCTCGGTGCCGATCGCATCGGGGCGCAGCTCACCCGTCTCGATCTCGGGGCCGTCCTTCCACCAGGTGGCGCTCTCGATCATCACCATGTCCCGCACGACCAGCCAGTCCAGGTTCGCCATGCCCAGTCGCTGCATCCTGGCGTTGGCCGACCCGACGGCCGGGTTCTGGCCGAACAGGAAGTAGCCCTTGCAGGTGCCGTCCATCTGGGCCAGCACCGTCTCGTAGGTGCTGTGGCTGCCGGTCAGCCGCGGCAGGTAGTCGTAGCAGTAGTCGTTCTCGGCCGTCGCCGCGTCACCCCACCAGGCCTTCAGCAGGCTGACCAGGTAGGACCGGGTGTTCGCCCAGAACCCCTTCTGCACCGACTCGGCCCGCACGTACGTGTCGAGATCCTCGTTCCCGTACGCGTGCGGCATCGGCAGGTAGCCGGGCAGCAGGTCGAACAGCGTCGGGATGTCCGTGGACCCCTGGATGGACACGTGCCCGCGCAGGGCCATGACGCCGCCGCCGGGTCGGCCCATGTTGCCCAGCAGTGTCTGCAGGATCGCGGCCGTGCGGATGTACTGCACGCCGACGGTGTGCTGGGTCCACCCGAGGCTGTACACGAACGCCGTCGTCCGGTCGCGGCCCGAGTTGTCGGTCACGAGCCGGCACACCTCGGCGAACAGATCCTGGGGCACCCCGCAGACCTGCTCGACCAGGTCCGGCGTGTAGCGGGCGAAGTGCCGTTTGAGCACCTGGAACACGCAGCGCGGATGCTGGAGGGTCTCGTCCGTGTCCGGCCTGGGATGGACGGCCGCGCCGCCGGAACCGTGCGCCTCGCCGCGGCCTGCCTGCCGCACCATGCGCCGGCGGTGATGTTCCGCCTCGAGATCGTCGCGCTCGCCGGCGACGGCCTTGACCTCCTCCTCCCCCTGGTAGCGCCAGGTCTCGAAGTCGTAGAAGCGGTCGTCGCGGTCCAGGCCCGAGAACACGCCGTCGAGATCCTCGGTGTCTGCGTAGTCCTCGGTCAGGATCGTCGACGCGTTGGTATAAGCGCGGACGTACTCGTCGAAGTACTTGTCGTTCTGGAGCACATGATTGATCAGCCCACCGACGAACGCGATGTCGGCACCAGCGCGAAGGGGCACGTGCAGGTCGGCGAGGGCGCTCGTCCGCGTGAACCGCGGGTCGACGTGGATCAGGGTCGCGCCACGGGCCTTCGCCTCCATGACCCATTGGAACCCGACCGGATGGCACTCGGCCATGTTCGAGCCCTCGATCAGGATGCAGTCAGCGTTCTGCAGGTCCTGCTGGAAGTTGGTGGCGCCACCACGCCCGAAGCTGGTCCCCAGACCGGGGACCGTGGCGGAATGTCATATGCGCGCCTGGTTCTCGATCTGGATCGCGCCGAGAGCGGTGAACAGCTTCTTGATCAGGTAGTTCTCTTCGTTGTCCAGGGTCGCTCCGCCGAGGCTGGCGATCCCGAGCGTCCGGCGCGTACGAGCCCCGTCGAACTGCGACTGCCAGCCGGCCCGCCGCGCCGAGATGACCCGGTCGGCGATCATGTCCATGGCCGTGTCGAGGTCCAGGTCCTCCCACTCGGTGCCGAACGGTCGCCGGTACCTGACGCCGTACTGGCGGGCGTCACCGGTCGTCAGCTGCAGGCTGGCCGAGCCCTTCGGGCAGAGCCGGCCGCGGCTGATCGGCGAGTCCGGGTCCCCTTCGATCTGCGTGACGCGCCCGTTCTCGACGTAGACGTCCTGACCGCAGCCGACCGCGCAGTAGGGACAGACCGACTTCGCGACCTTGTCGGCTGTGCGCACCCGAGGTTCCAGCCGCTCGCTGCGCTTGCTCTTGACCGCTACGCCGAGGCCGAGCCTGTCGCGCTTCGCCAGCTGACGGTAGACGGGCCATGACTCAAGCCAGCTGCGCGGGCCCATCGTGGCACCTCCCGGGTCACGGGCGCTGCTCTCTCGGTTGTCCCGTCCGTCGGCAGCATTCTTGCCGCGGCAGCGCCCTGGCGCCATGGCCGCTGCGGCAGACACGCCGTCGGTACTAACTTTCAGCGCACCATGCCGACCTCGGAGAACGATCCATTCGCCCGGCTCCCCGAGGTGCCGCGTTTCTCTGTGACCAGCACCACGATCTCAGACGGTGAACCGTTTCAGGCGGCGCAGATGTCCGGCGCGCTCGGAGTCCCGGGTGGCGAGGACATCTCGCCGCAGCTGTCGTGGTCTGGCGCACCGGACGGCACAAGAAGTTACGCCGTCACCATCTACGACCCGGACGCCCCCACCGGCGCGGGCTTCTGGCACTGGGCGGTCGCGGACATCCCCGCGTCGGTCACCCAGCTGCCAGAAGGCGCCGGAGACGGCACGGGCGCGATGCTGCCCGAGGGCGCGTTCGAACTCAACAATGACGCGCACGCCGCCCGCTTCACGGGAGCGGCGCCCCCAGCGGGTCACGGCGTGCACCGCTACTTCGTCATCGTGCACGCACTCGACGTCGTCACCATCGGAATCCCCGCCGACTCCACCCCGTCGTTCCTCGGCTTCAACATCGCGAGCCACATCCTCGGCCGCGCCTGGCTGGTCGCGACCGCGCAGATCCCGGCTTCGTAGGAGCACGGCCGTGCCACATGGTCGTCCGTATGAACGGCCACCCCGCCAGGCGGGATGTTGGGCGAAGGTCCACCGGGCCTCCTCCGGCACGGTGTCGGTCAGGCTCTGGCGGGTTGGAACAGCTCGATCACGTTGCCGGAGGGGTCCTCGAGCAGGATCTGGGAGCCGCCGGGGCCGGTGACGATGTCGTTGCGGAACCGGAGTCCGGCGTCGCGGAGTTGGGCGACCTCGGCGGCGATGTCGCCGACGATGAGGTGGATGCGGTTCCAGCCGCCGGGGCCTGGGGTGCTGCCGTCGGGCATGGATCGTCCCGCGGAGCTGGCCGGTCCGCTGAGCAGCAGCCGCAGGTTGCCGCGGGTGACGTCTGCGAAGGCGGGCGCGGCGCTGGTGCGCAGCTCGAAGTCGAGGTGTTTGGTGTAGAAGTCGATGGCGGTCTGTACGTCGTCGACCATGTAGCGGACATTCACCATCTCGTCCGGTGTCGTCATGGTGCCTCCTTCTCGCTGGTCACCGCGCCTCGGTGGCGCGGGTGGTGGTGGTCGTTGGCGTGTCGAGCGCGGCGAGGAGGAACCCGATACGGGTCTCCAGCTCGGCAGCGGTGTGTTGGAAGGCCGGGTAGGTGGCATCGTCGTCCTCGCTGGTGGCGGGGTCGGGGATGCTCCAGTGGATGGCCTCGGGGCCACCGGGGAACTCAGGGCAGACCTCGCGCACCCGGTCGCACAGGGTGATGACCCAGTCGAAGCGCGTCTCGGCGAACTGACGCAGGTGCTTCGGGCGCTGACCGGCGATGTCGATGCCGTGTTCCCGCATCACCCGCAGCATGTTCGGGTGCAGTGCCTTGGGGCGACTGCCAGCGCTGTGGGCGTCGATCGTCCCGCCTGATCGGGCTCTGGCGAGCGCTTCGGCCATCTGTGAGCGGGCGCTGTTGCCGGTGCAGAGAAACAGCACCCCAACGGTCCCGCTGCCAGGGCGGGGACCCTGGTCGGCTGGCGGGGCGAGGTGCAGGCCAGGATGCAGCGCTGCGCCGGTGGCGGCCAGCATGGCCCTCAGCCGGGCCAGGTCGACCGTGTAGTACGCGTCGCGTCCATCGGCGGAGCTACGCCGGCTCGAGACCAGGCGGACTTCACGCAGCTTGCCGAGGTGGTAGGAGACCAGGTTCTGCGGCTGGCCCACCAGGCTGGTCAGCTCGTGCACCATCCGGTCGCTGCGAGCCAGCTCGCTCAACAGCCGCCACCGCAGCGGATGCCCGGCCAGTCGCAGAAACCCCGGCGGCGACAGCCTCTGCTCGACTCCAGACGAAGCCACGCCTCCATGTTTACATCAAGCTGTCTCGATGCATCAAACTCATTCGATGTTTACTCGGTACGCGACGGAGACGCCCCTCGCGCCCGTCTTCGGTGATCTGTCAGCGTTGGCGTGCGCGGCGGGCGCGGGCCACTGCCGAGGCCCGACGTCTGCGGGATCATCGGTTCGACCCTCGGGCTGATCCCGCTCCTGTTCGGTGACCTGCGGTTGCTCCGGGGATGTCCATCCCCGAGGGCACCAGCACGGCGTGGACCGGCGGCACGCCGCGCGCGCCGGCCATCGTCTCGAGTAGCTCTGCGGCACCGTCCAGCCCGACGGTCCGACGGGGCAGGGCGGCGAACGGGTACGTCCCGCGGGCGAGGAGGTCCACGGCGGCCCGGCACGCCGGTCACCTCGGGTCGACGATCGTCAGCGTTCCCTGGGCGGCGCACGCGAGCCGGCCCTGGAAGTAGATCTCGCCCCGGACGACGGCGCTGCGGTTGGTCATGGCGAGCACCGTCGACTCGGTCTCGACGACCCCCGCCTGCACGGGCGCGATGTAGTTGACCTTGACCTCGGTCGTCGCCGCCCACTGGCCGGGCTTCATGAGCGGATAGACGACGATGCCTGTGACGTGGTCGACGATGGCGGCGAGCGCACCCCCGTGCGCGTTCCCGAACGGGGTGAGCAGTTCCTCGCGGATCGTCGCCCGGCACCACAGCCGGCCGGGCTCGAAGCGGATGTGCTCGATGCCGAGGTACTCCGGCAGGCCGCCGGCTCCCCCCGTCGCCGCCGCGAGGAAGCGGTCGGCGATCTTCTGGTCGTAGCGCTCTTCGAGCGTGGGCTGGGGCACGTGTCCTCCGGTGCGGGAACAGGGCTTGGTCAGGTCGCGGCGTGGAGCGTCGGGAGCATCTCGCAGGCGAACGTCCGCATGCTGCGCTCGGCGTCCTCGATCGGGAGCCCGGCGAAGCGGACGCACGCGGTGAGGTCGGAGTCGCCGATGACCTCACGCCGGCGCTGGACCACCATCTGGACCCCGACGTTCACTCCCCGCTCCTCACGCCTCGGACGTGTCCGGTGGCGTGAGCATGCCACGGACGCCCTACCGCGGGGCCTTGTGCCTCCACCGTGCGGGTAGCGTGGCGCACAGACCGCCGGGCCTACCAACGGTGGGCGACGTCGATCACCACCCGTGATCCGTCGCCGGGACCGGACAGGACGAAGACCCGGAACGGCAGCCGGGCCCGCACGCCCAGCCCGAGCGTGGTCTGCCCCTCGAAGGTGCCGAGGAAGGCCACCTGACGGAACGTCCGGGCTTCCGCATCGCCCGCCACCTCCTTGCCGTCCCTCCGTCGGGACGGTCACCGACACAGACGCCGATCCGTGGCGGTCGGTTGACACACGCCGGTGGATGTCTCGGCCGGCGACGATGGCAACCGCGGTGTCACGGAGCCAGCCGCTCGATGCGCCAGCCGGCGCCGCCGCTCCGATAGCGCAGGCGGTCGTGGAGGTGATCCGTGCGGCCCTGCCAGAACTCGACGGCGTCCGGGGCCACGAGGTACCCACCCCAGCCCGGCGGGCGGCCGACGGGGCGGCCCTCGTGGGCGGCGGCGAGCGCGCGTAGGCGCCGTTCGAGCACGTCGGGCCCGGCGATCACCTCACCTTGGCGCGCGACCTGGGCGGCAAGGTTCGCCGCCCAGCGGTCGGGTGCCGAAGAACGCGTCGGCTTCGTCGTCGGTGACCGCTGTGGCGTGTCCGACCACCCGCACCTGCCGCTCGTGCCGCGCCCACAACATCACCAGGGCGACCCTGGGGTCGGTCTCGAGCTCGACGGCCTTGGCACTGCCCGTGTCGGTGAAGAACACGAAGCCCCGTTCAGCCACCCCCCGCAAGATGACCGCCCGCGCCGAGGGTCCTCCCTCCGGTGACGCGGTGGCCAGCACCATGGCGTCGGACCACGCGTCGCCGGTCGCTCGCGCCTCCTCCCACCAGGCGCGGAACTGCACGAGCGGATCGGCAGCGACATCACTCTCTCGCAGGCGACGCAGACCCACAGGCTACGTGCCGTGTGGGCCGAGCGTTCGGCTATGCCGCAGTAGGAGATCACGCCCCGATCGGGATCGATGCCCTCGCACCGGTAGAGGGCGCGCAGCTCGTCGGCGGGCCGGAAGGTGCCGCCGTCGTTCGCCGTCTTGCTCCAGGTCCCGGCAGCCGCGCTCATCCGGCGAGCTCCGGTGGCATGGGGATGCGGGCCACGCCGACGTCTGCGAGCGAGCCGAATACCACATGGTCGTCGTGGGGCAGGACGGAGCTGACGGCGAAGAACCGCCCGGTGGTGTCGTGGAAGCTGAAGATGGGCTGGCCGTCTGGGTCGAGCACCTGTGCGAAGCCGTACGGCTGGCGGAGGGCGGCCCTCTCCTCTGCTGACAGGGCGGCGATCTGCCGGCGCAGGTCGGCGTTGGCGAGCAGGGCGTCGGTCGCATCGCTGCGCAGGTCGCTTCCCCCGACCCAGACCCGATCCTCGTCGTCGATGACGATGTTGTCGGGCCCGTTGATCAACGGTGGGCCGAACTGCTCGCTCGTCCCCGCTCGATCTCCGTCGAGCCACACCCGGGTGAGCCGGAAGCGGAACGACTCGGCCACGAGTGCGTAGCTCTCGTCCGCAGCGACGTCGACGCCGTTGGCGAAGTACAGACCGTCGGCCACGACCTCGGTCTCGCCGGTGGCAGGTTCGAAGCGCAGCAACCGCCCGTTGGGACGCCCGTCCAGGAAGTCGTTGGGAAAGCCTGGCAGGTAGACCGTGCTCGCCTCGGTGAAGTACACGGTGCCGTCCTCCGCCACGGCGACCTCGTCGGCGAAGAAGATCAGGTTGCCGTCGAGGCGATCGCTCAGGACCCAGGCCTCGCCGGTGGCGATGTCGACGGCCATGAGGCCCTGCTCGGGGACGGCGGCCACCATCACGTCGTCGGAGTAGGCGGCGAGCCCCAGCACCCTGCCCTCCAGCGTGGCGACGCGTTCGACACCGTCGACCCCGCCGTCTGTACCCTGGGCGACCCGCCAGATCTCGCCGTCTGTCGTGCCCGTGTAAAGGTGCCCGTCGAGGCCGCGGGCGAGGTCCTCGGCCCCTTCGAGCTGCCCCTCACCGACGATCTCGGCGTCGGTGATCAGTTGATTCACCGCCAGCGGTCCCTCCAAGATCGGCCGGGGCGGGATGTCGGCCCAGACCTCGGGCACGAAGTCAGGGGGTAGCACCTCGACGCGCCGGTCGATCGCCGGACCTGAAGGCTCCGGGCGGGGAAGCTCCGGCCGGCTGTCGACGCCCTGTGCGGGCGACGCGGCGCCGGCCGTGGCCTCCGTCGAGCCGGCCTCCGGACCATCGTCACTCGAACAGGCCGACGCGAGCAGACCGGCGGCGGCCAGGACAGCGAGCGAACGACGACGGCGAGGTCGGCCCGTGGCGGCGGGAGCGGAAGACATGTTCATGGAGCCAGCACACCGCACCGACCTCGCGACCAGCTCTGAGCGGCCTCTCAGGAACCTCACGATGCGCGCCGTCGACCGGCCCGGGTCTGAGGTCGCCCTGAGGTTGGCGCGTTTAACTGTCAGGCATGGCTCCCCACGTGCTCGTCGTGGACGACGATGACGCCATCCGCGACATGGTCGGGACCGCGCTGCGTTACGCCGGGTTCGAGACCACCGTTGCGGTCGATGGACGCGACGCGCTGGCCCGACTGTCCGAGACGGCGCCCGATCTCGTCGTTCTCGACGTGTTGATGCCGGGGATCGACGGTTTCGAGGTGTGCAAGCGTCTGCGCAGCCAGGGTGAGGCCACGCCGATCATCTTCTTGACCGCCCGGGCAGCCAGTCGGGACGTGCTCGAAGGATTCGGGCAGGGCGGGGACGACTACATCACGAAGCCGTTCGTCCTCGACGAACTCGTGGCCCGCATCCGAGCCGTGCTGCACCGGGCTGGTCAGCTCGCCGACGACGGGATCCAGCGGTGCGCCGACCTGGAGCTGGACGAGGATCGCCACGAGGTGCGCCGCGGCGGGCAGCGGATCGACCTCTCGCCCACCGAGTTCAACCTGCTCCGCTACCTGCTGACCAACGCCGGGCGGGTGCTGTCGAAGCGCCAGATCCTCGATCGGGTGTGGCGCTACGACTTCGACGGTGACGGCCACGTCGTCGAGACGTACATCAGCGCCCTGCGACGCCGCATCGACGTCGGCCGCGGCCCGGCGTTGATCCACACGATCCGCGGTGTGGGCTACACGCTTCGCCCCCCAGATGAGTGACCGGTGCACCTCCGCACGAAGCTGACCCTGGGGATCCTGGTCGCCACCTTCGCCACATTCCTCGCGGTGGGCATCGTGGCCATCCCGACGGCGAAGGTCGCGCTCCGCGACCGGATTGACGATCGACTGCGCGCCGACCTGCCGCAGGTCCGAGCGTCGATGCTTTCCCCCGACGGCGGAGTGGTCCCCGGAGCACTGGACCCCGGCGCGGTGCCGGACGATCGCGGATACGCCCTGGTGGTGCTCGACGGCTCGACCGCGAGGGTGATCTCGACGCCGGGTCCCGCCGACGCGCCGGACCTCAGCGGCCTCACCGATCCACCGAGGGGTGACGAGGTCGCCTACGCGCAGGCCACCGACGGCGCGACCTACCGCTACGCGACGGTGGACCTCGGCGACGGTCGGTTGTTGGCAGTGGCCGCGCCGGTCGACGACATCACGGCACTGGTCGACGAGCTCATCTTCACCTTCTCGGTGATCGGTGTGAGCGCCGCCGCGGCACTGGCCGTCCTGTCGTGGTGGTGGATCCGGCACAGTACGCGGCCGATCGAACGCCTGACGGAACGCGCCGACGCCGTCGCCAACGGCGACACCGACCGCAGCCTCGCCGTACCGACCAGCACCGCCGAGCTTCGCCAGTTGACGCGCGCCCTCGACGCCATGATCGCCAGCACCGACGCGGCGCTGGCCGTACGGGCACGGTCCGAGGCTCGCCTCAGGGAGTTCATCGCCAACGCGTCCCACGAGCTGCGCACCCCGCTTACCAGTGTGAGCGGCTACCTGCAGCTCGACGTCGACGGCGCCCTCGACGACCCCGCGCAGCATCGCCGCTCGATGGGACGAGCGCTCGCCGAAGCCGCCAGGATGCGCCGCATCGTCGCCGACCTCCAGCTCCTCACCGAGCTCGACGAAGACCTCTCACCGGTCACGTCCGATGTCGACACCAGCGACCTTCTACGCGACGCGGTGCACGACATGACCATCGTCGACCCGACCCGCGCCTGGACGCTGTCGTCCGCTCACGAACGACTCATCGTCGCCGGCGACGCCGACCAGCTCCGCCAGGTGATCGCCAACCTGTTGGACAACGTCCGCATCCACACGCCGCCCGGCACCATCACCACCGTGAGAGCCAGCCGGCAGGGCGACTCCGTCGTGATCGCTGTCTCCGACGACGGCCCCGGCCTCCCCGATGACGAGCTCGCACGGGTCTTCGACCGATTCTGGCGCAACGACCAGTCCCGCTCACGCGCGTCCGGCGGGAGCGGGCTCGGCCTCTCGATCGTCGCCGCCATCGTGGCCGCGCACCGAGGGACTGTGGAAGCCTCCCGCACCCCCGGTGGTGGCCTGACCATCCGGGTCGCGCTGCCCCAATCGGGCCGGGCGTCGACGTCGCCCGACTCGGACCCGAGCCATCGAGCGCCTCGGCGGGCCGAAACCCCGCGAGCGGCTACGGCCCGCTCCAGCCGGTGGCCGACCGCACCACCGGACTGCCGCTCCTGAAAGAGGTGGCTTCCATCTCAACCCCTCCCCTCGACCTTGCTCCAGAAGTCGTCGACCAGCGCGTTGAACTCGGCCGGGCGCTCCTGGAACGGCTGGTGGGCCTCGCCGGGGAGCACGACGAACTCGGCGTGGGGGATCCGCTCGGCCACGACCCGGCCGTAGCGCGGCGGGGTGGCGATGTCGAGCTCACCCGCAACGACGAGCGTAGGCACGGCGAGCTCGGGCAGGCGGTCGAAGGTGTCGTGTCTCATCCATGTCTGGAGTTGACGCAGGAACGCCTCGGGTGACTGGGGGTGCGGGAAGGCGAGCGCGTCCTCGATGATCTGGTCGACGGTCCCGTCCTCGTGCGCGCGCGGCGTGTAGATCCAGAGGAAGAACGCCTCGAGCATGGCCCGCTCGCTCGGGGCGCCCTGCCCCAGCCAGCACCACGAGCTGGTCAAAGTGCGGAAGTAGGCATCGGGACGGGCCCACGTGCTGACGAGCACGAGGCTCCGGACCAGCTCGGGATGGCGTAGCGCCAGCTCTTGGGCAGTGGCGCTGCCTCCCGAGAAGCCGGCGACGTGGGCGGAGGACACCCCGACCGCACGCAGCAAGGCGGCGGCGTCGTCGGCGAAGCCGCCCACTGTGAAGTCCTCGGGTGGCAACGGCGACCGCCCCGCGCCCCGGTTGTCGAAGGCGGTGAGCCGGTAGCGGTCGGCGAGCCCCTCGAGCTGTGGGGCCCACGCCTCGGCGGGATCGCTCAGGCCGGCAATGAGCAGGACGTCGGGCCCCTGCCCCCGTCGCTCGACCCAGAGCTCGACCTCGCCCGCCGAAACCGATCCGCTGGTCCCCGACGTTGATGCACCGGTCGTGGTCATCACTGTCCTCCCGTGTCGGGCCACCCCGAGGGGGGCAGCGGTTACAGACAATCCCGGGTTACACGCGTTCGGACGCGGCAGCCGCGGCGAACCTCGCCTGATGCTGTCCGGCGCGCTGCTCCGCCGCCGTGGCGGCATCGACCGCACCGGTCTGCGTGAGCACCGACCCCTGGCGGCGCAAGCCGTAGACGCTGGTGTCGCGCTGGCTCAGCCGCTCGGCGAGCAGCGCGCGAGCCAGGTCGAGGTGGCCGGAGCGGATTGCCGAATCGGTCAGCGTCCGCTGCAGCAGGTCCCGCTGGGCGTGCGAGCCACCAAAGCGCTGGAAGCCCGCCCGGATCGGCCACAGCTCCTCGACGACATCGCCGTGGCGGCCCTCGGTGAAGGCGATCACGGCCCGCGAGGCGGGGAGACCGACCTCGGCCGCCATCATGGCGTTCGACGCGCTGATGCGCCGGCGTGCTGACCACGTAACGGGTGAGGTCGTCGACCACCTCGCGCGCGTCGTCGAGGCGGCCGGCCCCGCAGAGGGCGATCACCGCGTGCAGGTCGTTGAACACGTACCACGAGTCGCCGCCGATCCGGCTCGTCCACGCGTCCGCGAGGGGTCCGAACCGGCCTCCCGTGTCGACCCCGTCGAGCATGAGCCGCCACAGCAGCGCACTGCCGTCGAGCATCTCGAGCGGCACGCCATCGGACCCGTCGTGGTGGACCTGCGCGTCGTAGATCGCCAGCACCTCGTCGTGGCGGCCGGCCTCGAGCAGGTACAGCGCGAGGTGCCACCAGTTGTGCACCGTGAACAGGTTGCCGGTCCCCCAGTCGGTCTCCCGGCTGCGAAGGAAGCGGATGCCGTCGTCGACCTTGCCCTGCATCTCGAACGTGTGGACGACCGCGTGGATAGCCCCACACGTCGTCGGGGTTGCGCTCGACCGCGGCGAGGCCGACGCGCTCGGCCCGGTCGTAGTGGCCGGACTCTTCGAGCCCGAAGGCGTGCATGCCCTGCACGAACCCGGTGTGCGGGTGGTCGGGATCGAAGCTCGACAGCGAGCGGCCGACGCGGTCGCGCAGGTTCTGGGCGTCGCCGACGAAGAAGTCGAGTAGGTGGCCCATCAGCAGTGCGAGCACGTCGGTCGGCCACCGGACGAGCAGGTCGTCGAGCGTGCGGGCCGCGTCGTGCCAGCGCCCCTCGACCCACGCGGTGACGGCCGCAGCATGGGCCGCCTCCCGCTCGTTGAGCGGCAACGTCGCGAGCTGGGCTGCCGCCTCCTGGGCCGCCGGGACGTCGGGGGCGTCCGTCGACATGAGCATGAGGTACGCCATGAAGACCTGTCCCATGGGCAGGGCCGCCGGATCGGCGGCGATCTCGCCCGGCGGCGGGCACCAGGTCGGGGTGGTACCGCAGGAGCCGGTCGAGCGCATGGTCGTAGCCGGCGACCGTCGTCGGCCGCACCGGAGATCTCGTTGCCGTGGGCGTCGCGAGTCGTGGTAGGGGAGGTGGTGGTCATCTCGGTTCCTCTCTGTGGGGTCATGTCGGTGCGGGCCCGCGGTCGCAGACCCAGAGCGTGAGCCGCTGGATGGGGACGAAGCCGAGTCGCTCGGCACCGGGCCGGCTGAGGTCGCTGAAGACACCGGTGACCCAGAGGTCGGGCATGGTCCGGATGCGGGCGACCGCCAGCTGTTGCCACAAGCCTCGCCGCCGCGCCGTTGGGAGAGTCGCTCCGAACGCCAGCGATCCCACGCCGTGATCGACGAAGGAGGCGGCCGCGCTCACCACGTGGCCGTCGAGCTGGGCGGTCAGCAAGCGCAGCCGGTTGTCGTCGAGGAGGGACGGGCCCGCCATCGCCCCGGGTTGCGCGCCGGCGAGCTCGGGGAGCGGGTAGGCCTCGATGGCCGTGCGCTCCCACTCGGCGAGCTCGGTCACACTCCGAAGCGTCCGCACGTGGGCGTCCGCGACAGACGGGAGGCGTACCTGGGCGGCGGGCGGGCGGATGAGCAGCGGCGGGTGCCCCGAGAGGTGCCAGCCCCGCTCGCGCAGGTCGGGGGTCGGCCACGCGCTCCACAGCATCGCCTCGCCCGTCCCGCCGGCGAAGAACGCCTCGACCTCGTCGAGCGTCGCCTGCCAGTCGGTCGGGGGTTGGAGCAGCGTCGCCGCGTTCCAGTAACCGCCCGGGTGCCCGAGATCGCTGGCGCGCAGCGCCGCCGACTCGACCGTGCGGCCGCCGGCGGCCGTTGCGAACGCGTCGCATAGGGACGCGAAGTGGAACAGATACCGGCGCAGCATCGTGTCGCCG
The DNA here is from genome assembly GCA_963735375.1 of uncultured Acidimicrobiales bacterium. Taxonomy (GTDB): domain Bacteria; phylum Actinomycetota; class Acidimicrobiia; order Acidimicrobiales; family VFJN01; genus ZC4RG19. Next base: position 780,077 of record CAVTKS010000007.1, on the reverse strand, counting down.
ACCGGGACGTCCGGCTCCCAACCGGTGCTCAGCTGCTCGATCGCGGCGGTCATGGGGGTAGCGTGCAGGACGCACCTCGCAGGCCGGTTGCAGCCCGCTCGCAGCTGCTGGCAGCCCCGACAAGCCCTACGGTGAGCCCGTGCGGTTCCGTGTCCTGGGTACGGTCGAGCTGGTCGACCCCAACGGAGGTGTCGTCGCGGTCGGGAGTCCGAACCAGCGGCGGATCCTCGCCGTGCTCCTCGCCCGGATCGGCGAGGCGGTCCCGGTGGACACCCTCGCCGAGGCCGTGTGGGGGGATGACTTACCGGCGAGTGCGGTGGCGACGCTGCGCACCTACGTGTCGCGTTTGCGGGCCGTCCTGGGCGACACTCTCGTGAGCCGAGGAGCGGGCTACGCGCTGGTGGCGGCAGCAGACGACATCGACTCCGGACGCTTCGAGGCCCTGATGCGCGACGCAGCGACTGCTGACACGGCGGCCGAAGCCGTGGCATTCCTCGACGAGGCCCTTCGCCTTTGGCGCGGCCCGGCGTTCGCCGAGCACGCCGACGTCGCGTGCATCGCGCCCGAGGCGCGACGCCTGGAGGAGCTGCGGCGAAGCGCCTCCGAATCCCGGGCGAGTGCGCTGCTGCGCGCCGGCCGGGTCGATGAGTCCGTAGCCGCGGCCGAGGCCCTCGCCACCGCCGAGCCACTCCGCGAGGGCGCCTGGACGCAGCTGATCGAGGGTCTGGCCGCGCAGGGCAGGACGGCCGACGCGCTCCGAGCGTTCCAGCGCGCCGCCGACGCCCTCGCGGAGGCCGGTCTCGAGCCGTCAGACGCACTGCGCGAGAGCGAGCGGATGGTGCTGGCGGGTGAGGTTGCTCCGCCGGTGGCCGAGCCCGTGACGGCCGCGGCACCGAGGCCCGGCCCACGGGCTCCGTCCACGCCGGCCTCGTCGTTCGTCGGTCGCGATGACGAGTGCGCACACCTCGTCGGACTCCTCGACAAGACGCGGATCGTGACCCTCGTCGGCCCTGGGGGCGTCGGCAAGACGCGGCTCGCGATCGAGGCTGCCCGGGTGGCGGCGAGCCGTCGGTCACTCGGCGCCCGGCTCGTCGAGCTCGCAGAGATCCGCGACGCCGTCGGCGTAGCGGACGCTGTCGTCGCCGCGCTCGGCCTCACCGCTAAGGGCGAAGCACCGCTCGCGGTGCTCGACCGGGCCGGCGCCCTCGACGTCCTCCTCGTGCTCGACAACGCCGAGCACGAGCTCGACGCCGCCGCCGCTGTCGTCGCGCGCGCGGTCGGCCGCGGTGACGCGCTGCGCGTGCTCGCCACGAGCCGTGAGCGCCTCGGCGTCGACGGCGAGCACGTCCGACCGGTCGCCCCGCTCGCGACCGACACGTCCGGAGCCCCGGCCCGCCGGCTCCTCGTGCAACGGGCCGCGGCCGTCGCCCCCGACCTGACCGTCGAGGTCGATGACGAGCTTGTCGCCCGAGTCGTCACGCGACTCGACGGCCTGCCGTTGGCGATCGAGATGGCCGCGGCGGAGCTGTCGACGATGTCGCTGGCCGAGCTCGACGCCGAGCTCGGCCAGTCACTCGGTCAGCTCCGGTCTCCGCACCGCCACGCGTCGGAGCGACAACGGACCCTCGCCGGGGTCATGGCGTGGTCCGAGGCGCGCCTCGACGATGACGAACGCGCCACACTCGCGGGTCTCTCGGTGTTCGCAGGTTCGTTCAGGCGCGACGACGCCGTGGCTGTGCTCGGCAGCCCACGCGTGGCGAAGACGCTGCGCTCGCTTGTCGACCGCTCGCTGGTCCGGATCGACCGGACCGGACCGGGCACGCGCTACGCCCTGCTCCAAACGGTGCACGACTTCGCGTCCGAGCGTCTCGCGAGCAGCGGCCGGGAGCCATACCTGGCCGGTCGCCACGCCCTGCGGTTCCTGGAGGTCGCCGAGCAGGCAGACCGGCAGCTGCGGACCGCCGAGGAGGCGAACGGTCTGGCGCAGATCGAGGCCGCGTTCGCCGACATCCGGGTCGCTCATCGGTGGGCCCGTGGGCACGACCCGGCCCTGGCCGGGAGGTTGTCGGCCGCACTCCATCTCTACGCGTACCGGGGACTCGTCGACGAGCCGCTGCGGTGGGCGGAGCTCACGATCCAGCTGGTGTCAGACGATGACCCCACTCGACCCGTTCTGCTGGTAGCGGCCGCGACGCGCGCGATCAACCGCGGCGACCTCGAGGAGGCCCGCGCGATCGCGCAACGCGCCGTTGCGCTTGCCGGTTCCGGTCCGGCTGCGATGCCCGCACTGGAAGCACTCGGCGACGCCTGCTTGTACCTGGGCCGACTCGACGAGAGCCGCGCGGCTGCCGAGCAGCTCGCTCGCCGCGCCGAGGCCGTCGGTGACATGCACTCCCAGGTCCTCGGACGGGTCAATGCTGCGCTCGCTCCCCGCTACGGCGGCCAAGCCATCGGACCCGAGGCCATCGCCGACCTTCCGGCGCGGCTCTCCGATCCGAGCCCGACCAGTCGAGCCTGGATCGCGTACACGAACGGAGAGCTCATCGGCGATCAGGCGCCGGACACCGCCCTCGCTCACTACCACGAAGCGATCCGGCTGGCGCGCTCGGTCGATAGCCGCTTCGCCGAGGGCGTCGCGCTCGTATCGGCGTGCGCGCTCCAGGCTCGGGCGGGGGACGTGCCCGGCGCGCTGGCGCAGTTCACCGAAGTCATCGACCACTGGGCCAAACTGGCCGACAACACGCATCAGCTCACCGCCCTGCGGAACCTCGCGGTGCTCCTCCAGCGCGCCGGCGCGCCAGAGGCCGCAGCCGAGTTGCTGGGCGCGCTCGAGCAGGACGACTCGACCTACGGGGAAGAAGCAGAACGGCTCGAAACGGTGCACGAGTGGGCACGCGCGCAACTCGGTAACGAAGTGTTCGCGACACGCGTCGCCTCCGGCCGGGAGCGCGATGTCACCGCCGCCGCGGCGTGGGCCCTCGACGTGCTCGCTGATCTTCGGCGCTGACGTGGACGTGAACCGCCAGACGGCGTCACTCACGGCCGGCGCGTCCGGCACATTGACGCGCATGAGCGTGTGCCTCAGGCCGCGGCAGTGAGCCATGACCTGGGAGGTCACCGCTGTTGATGCGGGGACGCGCGTTGAGATCCGTGCCGACGATGTCCCCGACGGCATCTCCGCGGAGGACCACGCCGCCGGACTCGCTTCGTCCCTGGCGAACCTCGCCGCGTACTTGGAGCGATAGCACCCACCGTTCCTGGTCAGCAGGAGTCGCCGGGCCGGCGTTCGGGGGCAGTCCTCGACGAACGGATCGCTGTCCGGCGCGAAGATGTGCTGCAGTGGACGAGCTGGCGGAGCTGATCGCGAACTCGCACGCGCGGTGGATGCCGAGGGTGGTGGAGGCGATCTTCGGGACGAACGATCCCGTGTCGGTGGCCGCAGAGCTCACCGAGGCCGTCGCTGCCACCCTCGCCGTGCCGGTCGTCGCCGCCCGGTTCTACGAACCCGGGGTCGGGGTCGTCGTCGGCCTCGATCTGGCCGACGGTCGAGCGGTCGTCGCCAAGGTGCACCGCGCGACGTTCATGCCGCTCGAGCGCCTGGCGACGATCGCACGCGTGCAGGCCGACCTCGTTGCCGCAGGCGTGCCGGCTCCGGCGCCGCTCGCCGGTCCGCTGGTGCTCGGTAACGGCTGGCTCACCGTCGAGGAACACCGCGCCGGCGACTCCGCCGATGGGTGCGACCCCGCCGTTCGCCGCGGCATGGCGAATGCACTACACGACTTCGTTGACGCGGCCCGCCCACACGCGGGCAGCCGCTGGATCGGCACCTGGCTCGGCGAGCCGGTGATCGACGACCTGTGGCCCGAGCCCTATGACCTCCGCTTCGACTTCCTGGGCACCGCCGCCGGCGCCGAGTGGATCGACGACGCCGCGCGGGCCGCCCGAGCGACGCTCGTCGCCAAGGCGCTCCCGGACGTCGTCGGCCATCTCGACTGGCGGGTGCAGAACCTGGCCTTCGCCGGCAGCCGAGTGTCCGCCATCTATGACTGGGACTCCGTCGGGCTCGTCCCCGAAGCGGCCTTGGTCGGCAGCGCGTCGGTGATCCACCCAGTCGACTGGCGACTCGAGCAGCCCGACCCGCTGCCCACCCTCGCCCAGCTCGACGGCTTCGTCGCCGACTACGAGGCGGCGCGCGGTGCGCCGTTCGACGACGACGAGCGCGAGGTCCTCGCCGCTGGGCAGCGATGGGTCGCCAGCTATGGCGCCCGATGCCAGCACTCCGATGACCTACTCGGCCTGTTCCCAGACGTCGATCACTCGCGGGGCTGGCCCCGCCTCCTCGGTGAACTCCTGGGTCGGTAGCGCGCCGCAGCAGCCCGCGCCGTCGGCTCCGTCGCCGCGACCCGGCGTTAGGTGTATCGCGAGCAGTCGGATTCTACGATCACGTTGTGACCCTGATCTGGGAGCAGACGATCGTCGATGCACGCGACCCGAGCGCGCTCGGGCGATGGTGGCGAGAGGCGCTCGGCTGGGTAGTCATCAATGACGACTCCGACGAGTTTGAGATCCGTCCCGCCGAGGATCGCCTTCCCGGCCTCCTGTTCGTGCCGGTCCCAGAGGAGAAGACCACCAAGAACCGACTTCACCTCGACTTCCGACCAGATGACCGAGACGCTGAGGTACAGCGACTACTTGCTCTGGGCGCCACGCGAGCAGACGTGGGACAGCGCGAGCAGTCGTGGGTGGTCCTCGCAGACCCCGAAGGCAACGAGTTCTGCGTACTTGGGTCACGCGTTTCCTAGCCGCCGATCTGGGGCGCTCGCCTTCGGTCCGGCAGGATCGGCTATCGACGGGTGAAGGTCAGGTGGGTGACGCCGCTCGGTGACGAGACCGCCTCGATGTCGTAGCGCTCCTCGACGCCCTCGACGCCGTCCCACAGGCGAACGCCGCGGCCGAGCAGGATCGGCACCTGCACGACGTGGAGCGTGTCGATGAGGTCGGCGGCGAGGAAGTCGCGGACGACGGTCGGGCCACCGCCGATGCGCACGTCGAGGTCGCCGGCTGCCTCCCGGGCGAGGTCGAGCGCCTCCTGCGGGTTGGCGTCGACGAAGTGGAACACGGTGCCGCCCTCCATCTCGATCGACGGGCGCGGGTGGTGCGTGAGCACGAACACCGGCGTGTGGAACGGCGGGTTCGGCCCCCACCAGCCGCGCCACTCGTCGTCGGTGCCGACATCGGTCCACGGGCCGGTCTGCGCGCCGAACTTGCCCCGGCCCATGATCTCGGCACCGATGCCGAGGCCATGGCGTTCGGCGAACGAGTGGTCGACACCCGCGGTGCCACCGGTCTCGCCGACCATCGAGCGCCAGAATCGGGTGGCGAACATCCACTCGTGCAGGCGTTCCCCGGCGTGACCGAACGGGGCGTCGAACGTGATGCCGTCGCCGGTCCCGAACCCGTCCAGGGAGATCGAGAAGTTGTGGACACGGACCTGGGACATGGCTGCCTCCCGAGCGGTAGGGTGGTTGCGATGTGCAACTGCTTGCCGCTAACGTAAGCGAAAGCAGTGGCAGATTGCAAGCACTTTGGAGGAGCGCATGGACACCGCCCCACGCTCGGGATGCGCGATCAACGCCGCCGTCGAGGTGCTCGGCGACCCGTGGGCGATGCTCGTGCTGCGCGACATCATGTTCGGCAACCGCCGCCACTTCCGCGAGCTGATCGCCGGCTCCGAGGAGGGCATCGCCACCAACATCCTCGCCAGCCGCCTCAAGCAGCTCGTGGCCGCCGGGCTGCTCACCCGCGACGACGCCCGCCGTGGGCAGCGGGCGGCGTACTCGCTCACCGAGGCGGGCATCCAAGTGCTCCCGGTCATGGTCGCGCTCGGCAACTGGGGCCTCGCCCACCGCGACGGCGAGCGCCGCCTACGGGTCCGCGCCGAATTGCTTCGCGACGGTGGCCCCGAGCTCGTGGCGGCGATGATCGACGAACTGCGCGAGCTCCACCTCGGCGTCCCGCGCCCCGACCCGGACGCACCGCGTGCGAGCGATCAGCTGCGCGCCGCCTACGAGGCCGCGCTGCTCGACAAGACGAGCAGCGAAGTCCCCGCGAGATGATCGACTCCCGAACGTTCCGTTGACGTCGTGCCCGGATTGCCGCACCGGTGCGGTCACTTGCGCATGCGGCTCGGCGATGCGAACGCCGTGGCCCAGCACCGCCGATCACCGGCCGCGTCCCGGCGACCGCCGTCGGTCGTTGGTGGTGGCGCAGCATCTGGTTGAGTCGCGCCGCTTGGCGCATCTGATGGTCGCGCTCAGCGAGGTTGGGCGCGTTGTGGGCTGCGTCGGCATAGAGGCGGGCAGCGAGTTCGAGATCTCCGTTCTTCTCGTGGAGATATGCGGCGACCGCATCGCGCCGCGGGATGTGCTCGTCGACCTGAGCGAGTGCCGCCAATCCCGCGGGAGCGCCCTCCGCTTCGCCGACGGCGACGGCACGGTTGAGCCGGACGATCGGAGTGTCGGCGAACCGCAGCAGCTCGTCGTACCACTCCACGATCTGGACCCAGTCGGTGTCCTCGACACGCGTCGCATCGGCGTGGAGCGCGGCGATCGCCGCTTGCGTCTGGTACTCGCCGAGCCGGTCGCGTGCGAGCGCGGCTTGCACGATGACGATTCCCTCGGCGATGAGCTCGTTGTCCCACAGGCTCCGGTCCTGGTCGGCGAGCGGCACGATCCGTCCGTCCGGTCGGGTGCGGCTGCGCCGGCGCGCGTGGTGCAGCAACATCAGGGCGAGCAGCCCGTGGACCTCGGGGTCGTTCACCGACGACGCCAGCTGCCGGGTGAGTCGGATCGCCTCGGCCGCGAGGTCGACGTCGCCCGAGTAGCCCTCGTTGAAGATGAGGTACAGCACCCGCATCACCGTTCGCACGTCGCCGGGACGATCGAGACCGGACCGCCCGACCGTGCGCTTGGCGCGACTGATGCGCTGCGCCATGGTGCTCTCCGGCACGAGGTAGGCCTGCGCGATCTGACGCGTGGTGAGGCCGCCCACGGCCCGGAGGGTCAGAGCCACCGCCGACGACGGGGTCAGCTCGGGGTGCGCGCACAGGAAGTAGAGGTGCAGCGTGTCGTCGGCGCTCGGCACCGCACCGGTCGGCGGCTCGGTGTCGAATCGGACCTCTCGGTCGCGACGCGCCGCGTCCGACCGCGCCAAGTCGACGAACGCTCGCCAGGCGACCGTGATCAGCCAGCCCTTGGGATCGGAGGGCAACTCGTCCTCCCATGCCGAGACTGCCCGGATGAGCGCCTCCTGCACCGCGTCCTCGGCCGTCGCGAAGTCGGCACCGCGACGGACGAGGACGCTCAAGACCTGGGGGACGAGCTCGCGGAGCTCGACATCGTCCACGGTCACTCGGTGACGGTCGGCGGCGCAGCGAGGAACGGTCGGACCTCCAGCCATTCGTGGATCGGCTCGCCGCCGGCGCCGGGCGCGGCTGACAGCTCGCCGGCGAGCTCGATCGCTCGCTCGTGGCTGTCGACGTCGATCACCATCCAGCCGGCGATCAGGTCCTTCGTCTCGGCGAACGGGCCGTCGGTCACCGGTGGTCGTCCCTCGCCGTCGTATCGGACCCAGACGCCGTCGGGCGACAGCGCTTGCCCGTCGACGAACTCACCGGTGCCCTCGAGCCGGGTGGCGAAGTCGCGCATGAACTGGATGTGCGCCTCGACCTCGTCCGGCGTCCACTGGTCCATCGGGATGTCGTTCACGGGCGCCGGCGCGCCTCGGTAGTGCTTGAGCAACAGGTACTTGGCCATGGTGTTCTCCTCGTGTGACGGCGGCCCCGCTGGCCGCGTTCACACTGGGACGGAGCAGAAATCGAATTCTCGACACGGCCGGCGGAGATTTCTCGGCGCCGAACGACGCCATCACCGCGCGACGTGTCTAACGCGACGTCCCGTCGGACGCCCCGCGCAGCGGGAACCTGGACCTTTGACGACTCAGCTTCGTATAGGCCCGAAGCATGCGAGGCGCGACCGCGAGCCGGCGATCTGAGTGGCGCGCAGAAGCAGGTCGTGAGGACCGTTCGCCGGGTCGCCCCGCACCTCACGGACGCTGAGCCAACGCGTGCCGCTCGGCACCAACTCGAACTGCAGTACACCGATGTCGACGACGTCGCCATGACCTGCGGCGCGGCCGCCCTTTCGAAATCAACGCCAACTCCCATGGGCGGTCGTGACCACCGCTGACCACCGTCTCGCCCGTGCCCGGCTGACAGCAGGGGGCATCGACCCACCCAGCGAGGCCGCCCAGCGCAGCGACCCGTATGCCGGCGGCACGGGCTCCGCAACACCCAGCACCGACGACACGCTGTGAACAGGCCAGGACCGGCGGGGGCAACCGACCGGTAGGCTCCGGGCGCGATGGTCGCCGTCGCCCGGATGTTGGCCTTTCTCGCCGGCGCGGCGATCGTTCTGGGCACGCTGGCGTCCGCGGTCAAAACGGTGGTCGTCCCTCGAGCCGAACCGGTGCTGTTGGCCCGCCTGGTGTTCGTGTCCCTCCGCAAGCCGTTCGACCTGCGGGTCCGTCGCGCCGCCACATGGGAGGACGCGGATCGGATCATGTCCCGGTTCGCGCCCTTCGCCCTGCTCACGCTGCCCTTGGTCTGGGTTGCCATCGTCGTCGTCGGCTTCATGCCGATCTATTGGGCGCTCGGTATCGGCTGGCCCCGCGGCGCCTTTGAGCAGTCGGGCTCGTCGCTGCTGACGCTCGGCTTCGCGACCGATCGTCACGGACCGGTCATCGCCGCCACGTTCGTGCAGGCCACCCTCGGGCTCGGTCTGGTGGCCCTGCTCATCAGCTTCCTCCCGACGATGTACCAGCTGTTCTCCCGCCGCGAGGTCTTGGTCTCGCAGCTCGATGTCCGGGCGGGCACGCCGCCCACGCCGGTGGCCCTGTTCCGACGAGCCAAGCTGATCGGCTGGATCGAGGAGTTGGACGGATTCTGGCTCGACTGGGAACGCTGGTTCACCGAGGTCGAGGAGTCGCACACGTCCTACCTCGCGCTGTCGTTCTTCCGCAGTCCGCACCATGGACGATCGTGGATCACGGCGGCGGGGGCGGTGCTCGACAGTGCCGCTCTGCGGGCTTCGGCGATCGACCTGCCGCGTTCGTGGCAGGCCCAACTGTGCCTGCGAGCCGGGTACTTGGCGCTTCGACGCATCGCGGGGGCGTACGGCGTCCGGTTCGACCCCAACCCGGCGCCCACCGATCCCATCTCGATCACGCGCGGTGAGTTCGACGAGGTTCTCGCGAGGCTCGCCGAGATCGGCGTACCGCTCAAGCCCGACCGCGACCAGGCGTGGCTCGACTTCGCCGGCTGGCGGGTCAACTACGACACGGCACTGCTGTCGCTGTCCGGGCTGCTCATGGCCCCGCTGTCCCCATGGTCATCCGACCGGAGCATCAACTATCGCGTGCGCCTCGTGCCCGGCGGCCTCCGCCGGAACGGCTGAGTTGGCTCGGGTCGATCGTGAGCACAGTGACCGGAGGACCGACGGAAAGCGCCGCGGAGCCTGCGGATCGAGATGTCAGCCGCGGCCGCCTACTGCGACGCAGACCCACAGGCTACGGGTCGGTGCACGAGACATATCGATCGATGCCACCGCGGTGATCGACGGCTGTGATGGCCGAGCCCGACGACACGGCACGGTTACGGGCGCGGGCACCCGTCGTGCCGGGACGTCAGGCAGCGGCCGGTGGGGACGGCGGCCGGCGCGTCCCGACGAGGTCCTCCCAACCTCGGCCGAGGACTGCCAGCGCGTACGGGGGACCGCCCGCCACCAACGACCAGTCGTCGCTTCGTGCGTGTCGCGCCACGCACGCCGCGGTCGTCGGCCCGATTCCCGACGCGCCGGCCAGGTTTCACAGCTCGCGGGGCACGACGTAGGCGAACAGGGTCGAGGCATCCCACCGGAGGTCGTGCCAGGTGCCGGGCACGTCGAGCGTTGCCAGCGCGCCGGTCGGGAACTTCGTTTCCAGTCGCCGTCGCAACAGAGGGTCGCCGTGTCCCACCAATCCGAGGGTGAGATCCTCGAGCCCGGGGTTGTGTCCGACCACGAGCACCGAGTCGACGTCGGGCGGAAGGCGCCGAAGGCGCCTCAGCAGACCGTCGGCGCTGGCACCGTAGAGCGCGTCGTCCACGTCGACCGCGGTACCTGCCGGTAGCCCGGACGCGATGCCCTCCCAGGTCTGCACCGTCCGGACGGCGGGTGAGCACAACACGAGGCCGGGGGCGATCCCCGTCGCCCTCATGTGCCGTTCGAGCGCTGTGACCGCCCGTCGACCGCGGCGCGCGAGAGGGCGGAGTTGGTCGGGCAGATCAGGGTCGTCCCAGCTCGACTTGGCATGGCGCAGCACGTAGAGCCGTCTCACGAGAGCCACCGTCGCGCACACCGCACGCGCTCGCGCCGCCAAGGTGGTACTACGTGGGACGAGGGCGAATCCGGGCGCTGAGCAGATCTCGCAGGCTCACGATGCCGACCAGCGTGTTGCCCTCGACGACGGGGAGGTGGCGAAACCCGCCGCCGAGCATGAGCACGGCTGCTCGCTCGGCGTCGAGATCGGCCTCCGCCGTCTGGGGATCTCGGGTCACCCACGGCGACACGGGCGAGCGCGACAGCTCGGCACCCGACGTCGCGGCGCGCAGCACGTCCCGCTCGGTGACGATGCCCGCCAGCAGCGTTCCGTCGAGCACGACGGCCGAACCGAAACCTCCTCTGACCATCGCAGCCGCTGCCGCCGCAACCGGAGTCTCCGGTGCGGCGGTGAACACGCGCGACGTCATCGTCTCGGCCAGCGTGGTCTCCGTCGCCTCCGGCGAACCACGGCGTGGTGGACCTCGCGTCCCCCGCATCAACCCTCGCCGCCCACCTCGTCGATGTCGTCGTCGTTCAACCACGACGACAGGATGGCCAGGTCCGCGTCGAGCTGGCGCCACAGGGCCCCCGCCCACGCACCCACCCGGGGCCAGTCCCGCCAGAACACCTGGAGTGCGGCGTCGTCGAACCGCGCCGCGGCCTCGTGGCCGTCGACGCTGCCATCGCTCGGTGAGGGCACGAGATCCGCGGTCGACAAGCCGCGCCCCTCCTCGGCGTTCCGCGTTCAAGCTCGACCCGGCCGGGCGTACCGAACGAGGCGACAGAATGACGGCCTGGTACGCCTCGGGTGGCACGCAGAACGGCGCATCTGTTTCGTGCGATCCGCATTGAACTGAGGCGCGTCGCTACCGAGGGGCTCCCAGGAGCTCACGAGCCCGCTCAGCCTGGGTCCGCGGGACGGTCACGTCGTAGCGGCCGGCAATGAGGCTGCTGACCGATGAGAAGTCGCGCTGTCCTCGGGTCATCCAGTGTGCGACGAAGCCGAAGGCGGCGCCCCAGAACGCCCCGAGCAGCAGTCCGCCAAGCATCAGACCAACCCATTCCGCGCCGGTGGTGAACAGCCCGACAAGCAGTCCGATGAACAAGCCGAACCACGCTCCGCTGAGCGCTCCTGCGCCCGCTGCCCGCGCGTTGGTGAGCCGGCCGGTCACGCGCTCGACGAGACGGACGTCGTGTCCGACGATGTCGACGGACTCCACTGGGAAGCCAGCGTCCGAGAGCGCGTCGACTGCGCGCTGAGCCTCGACATACGTCCCGTAGCTGGCGGCGGTTTCCTTGTCCGCGTCGCTATACGTGGCGTCGTTCATGGGCTGCATGCCGGACCTCCTTCGGAACGCGTCTCCAGCGACACCTACAAGGTGCCGCGCAACGCGACCACGAATGCCACGCGACCTCGTAGTTGCGTCGAAACGGAGGTCACTAGGTGGCTACGCGACGGTAACACTGCTCGCGTGATACGGGCGGACCGAACGGACGAGCCCGTGGCATCGGCGTCACGGTGTCCCGGCCAGCACCTCGCTGACCCGCGAGGCCGACGTGATCTTGCTAGGACCAGTCGCCCATGAGTTCGAGGTAGGCGTGGCCGCTTACCTGCTCTCCTTGGTAGGTGCCGTCGAGGGTGGCTGCGCCTTGGATCGTTGGCACGACTCCCTGACCACCCGTATCAGCCGGCGATAGCTCGCGCCCACGCGATGTCCCATAACGCGCGTCGTTCTCATCGCGGCCAGTAGCCCCGACATGCCGGTCGAGGGCGCTTGCGATGGTGAGCAACCCGACGTCGGGCCACGACGCCGGACGGGCCAGATCTGCCGCTCGGCGTGCACGGTGTTCTGCGCTGCCCGTCTGGCAGGCGGTGCCGGAGCGGTTCGGGCAATCGGTACGCGCCTCGCGGCGCCTACCCGGCGTTCGGGACGCTCGTAGCCATGCCGGCCGTTGGGCTGGTGCATCCTTGGTGTCGTGACCCCGAACGGTGACAGCCAGGTCCCTCCCGGTCTCTACGGCGGCGTGCCGTACGACTATGCCGCCGTCGCGCCACCGGGTGGAGTGCTCTTTACCGCTGGCGCGTGTCCTCTCGATGCAGCTGGGCGGGTTCTGGGGGCGGGGGACCATCGAGAACAGGCCCGGGTAGCGCTGGCCAATCTGCTCGCTGTGCTGTCGGCCCATCACTGCGGCCCGGAGGACCTTGTGCGGACGACGATCTACGTCGTCGGTGAACAAGGCGATCTTGTGCAGGTGTGGGACACGGTCGCGGCCGGGCTCGCGCCGTCTCGACCTCCGAGCACCCTGCTCGGCGTCGGCGCCCTCGGCTACGCCAATCAGCTGGTCGAGATCGACGCCATCGCCGCCGTGCCCTGAGGTGCCGATCGGGGACGGAACACTGCCACCGGTGCAGGGGCAGCGGCGCCAACTCAGGAACCGCGGGCAGCGTCAGCCGAGGCCAAGCGATCGTGGCAGTGGACAATGCTTGGGACGCGCATCGCTGGTAGTCAGCGGGGCCGTGTGGCTCAGGCCGCAGGAGCGGCAAAGGCGTCCATATGCGCCGGCGGCGACTGGAACGACTTCACTGCCGGCCACGGGCAGGAGGAGCTGGATCTCCGGTGCCAGCGTCTCGACACGTTGCCGGAACCCGTCCTACCGGACCGGGGTCACGCGATGCCACCGTTGGCGTCGACGGTCTGGCCGTTGACCCATTGGCCTGGGCGATGGTCTCGCTCGCGGCCCTGCTCGGCAGGTTCACCCCACCCCTGGAGAACACCGCGACGTCACGGCCCTGAACCTGACGCTCGCAGGGCGGGAAGGAGCTCTGTCGCCGCCCAGGCGATGAATTGCTCCTGGGTGTCCCCACCGACCTGCACCAACGCGATGTGCGTGTACCCGGCAGCCTCGAACTCGCGTATCCCGGCGACGTGGCGGTTCACATCGGGACCACAGGGCATCTGTGTCGACACGTCTTCTTCGCGCACCGTCTTCGACGCGGCGTCGAACGACGCGGGCACCGGCAACTCGGCGTTGACCCTCCAATTGCCCGTGAACCAGCGGAACTGATCCATCGCGCGCGTGACAGCGATCTGGTGATCGGGGTCGTACGACAACGCGATCTGGCCGATGCGCGGCTTCCCGGCGCCTCCCGCGTCATCGAACATCTGGCCGAGCTCGCCTCGGGGCTCGACTGCGATCATGACGTCGGCGTGCCGTCCCGCCAGACGACAGCTTCGGGGTCCGGACACCGCGATACCAATGGGCGGAGGGACGTCAGGCACGTCCCAGACCCTCGCGGACTCGACGTCGAAGTGCCGTCCCCGATACGTCACCGTGCCGCCCGCCCACAGGGCCCGGATGATCTCCACCGCCTCGTCGAGCATCTCGTGACGCACGCCGACGATGGGCCACCGTCCACCGACGATGTGCTCGTTCAGGTTCTCGCCCGCACCGAGGCCGAGTGTGAAGCGCCCGTCGGACAGCAGCTGCATGGTTGCCGCCTTCTGCGCGACGACGGCGGGGTGATAGCGCCGGATCGGGCAGGTGACATACGTCATCAGCGGAATGTGGTCTGTCGCCTGGGCCGCGGCGCCGAGCACGCTCCACGCGTAGGGCGCGTGGCCTTGGGAGTCCAGCCAGGGGAAGTAGTGGTCGCTGATGACCGCGAAGTCGAAGCCGGCTTCCTCGGCGAGAGCGACGTCTCGCACCAGCTGCTTCGGTCCTGCCTGCTCGCACATCATCGTGTAGCCGATCAGGGTCATTGCGTTCTCCTTGCTCGGATCCAGCCTCTCACGACGACCAGGCGACGCCCATCAGTCGAGCTGGTCGAGCTGACCTGATGCATGATCGGTGGGGGCGAGCCCCGTCGTGGGGGAGGAGAGGTGGCTGTGAGCGAGCAGATCCCGCTGGTCGACTACCTGGAGCTGGGCGATGACCCGCACCTGGTGGCGCAGGAGTGCATGGGGTGCGGGGCGCGGTTCTTCGACCGCCGCAACGCCTGTGCGTCGTGTTCCGGCACGGCGTTCGCACCGGTGGCGGTGGCGACCGAGGGCGAGGTGCGGGCGTTTACCATCGTGTCGCTTGCGGCGCCGGGCATCCCGGTCCCCTTCGTGGCCGCGGTCGTCGACTGCGACGGCACGAGCGTGCGGGGGAACCTCGTGAACGTCCCCGCAGACCCCGAGCACGTGACGTTGGGGATGAAGGTCCGGCTCACGACGGTGCCGGTGGGCACCGACGCGGCGGGCACGGACGCGATCGGGTTCGGGTTCGGGCCTCTGGAGGCGAGTGACGATGGCGAGTGACGACATCTGGATCCTCGGGATCCACATGACGAAGTTCGGGAAGCACCCCGACAAGGACACGGTCGACCTCGCCGCAGAGGCCACGATGGCCGCACTGGCAGACGCCGGGGTGACGATGCGAGACGTCGGCGTGCTCGCCGCGGGGAACCTGATGGGCGGGGCGCTGGGCATCGGGCAGGCGCTCCAGAAGCAGGTCGGCCAGACCGGCATCCCCGTCTACAACGTGGCCAACGTGTGCGCCACCGGGGCGACGGCGCTGCGCACGGCCATCATGGCGATCAAGGCCGGCGAGACGTCTGTGGGCCTGGCCGTGGGGGTCGAGAAGCTGGCGGGCGCCGGCCTGCTGGCCGGTGGTGCGCGTGCGGAAGAGCGCGACACCTGGGCGCCGCACGGCCGGTACGGGGCGGTCGCACCGATCGACGGACGCATCGGCACCGACACGATGCCCGGCGTGTTCGCCCAGGTCGGGATGGAGTACGGGCACCGCTACGGGGGAGCAAGCTTCGAGCTGTTCGCGAGGATCAGTGAGAAGAACCACGCCCACTCGACGCTCAACCCGCTGGCGGCGTACACGAAGAAGATGTCCCTCGAGCAGATCATGCGCGACGTGATGATCGCCTACCCCAACACCCGGCCCATGTGCTCGGCGAACTGCGACGGGGCGGCGGCGGCGGTGGTCGTGAGCGGCGAGAAGCTGGCCACGCTGTCGGGCGAGCAGCGACGGCGGGCGGTCAAGGTGTCGGCCTCGGTGCTGACGACCGACCCCTGGGAGGAGGGCTGCCAGGTGCTGCCCAACGTCAACACGCTGACCCGCAACGCCGCCGCCCAGGCCTACGAGGCCGCCGGCGTGGCGCCGTCGGACCTCGACCTGGTCGAGCTCCACGACTGCTTCGCCACGGCGGAGCTGGTGCACTACGACAACCTGATGCTGTGCGCCCCGGGCGAGGCGGTCCCGTTCTTCGAGTCGGGCGCCACGTGGCGGCACGGCACGACGCCGGTGAACGTGTCTGGCGGCCTGCAGTCCAAGGGCCACCCGATCGCCGCCACCGGCATCGCCAACATCTGGGAGGTCTGCCACCACCTCCGGGGGGAGGCCGGGGACCGCCAGATCGACGGCGCCACGGTCGGCCTGGCGCATGTCATCGGCCTCGGGTCTGCCTGCGGCGTCCACATCCTCGAGAAGGCCGCGGCGTAGCCAGGCGCTCGGCGCCGCACCGACGGCCGTGGGGCCGACGACCACCGACTTCTCGATTCCCACCCGTGACCCGACTTCAGTCGTGTTCGCCAGGGAGCACGTCGCGTTCTGATTTGTGCCACACGGGGGAGTCGCCCGCAGTCTCGACGTTGAACCCATAGTCGAAGACGAGGGTGCCACCGAAGGTCGCGCCCACCGACACCATCAGCGCGATCACCACCGATAGGACCACGACGCCGACGGGCGTGGAGGCGTGGGTGTTGTAGTCGTTCAGTCGCCACGCGATGTCGGCCAGCGCGAGCACGGTGACGGTGGACATGATCGCGGCGTGGGTGTTGATCGTGCGGCGCGCCTGCGTGCCGGCCTCGGAGGACTTCCACGCATCCCACAGACCCGTCAGCGCGGTCAGTACCGATACCGTGGCGCCGGCGATGAAGACGTAGGTGCCGGCGTGCCAGAACTCGCGCGCCCACGTCTCGTCGTCGCCGCCGATGATCGAGATCACGTCGAACGCCGCGGCGAGCACGTAGGCGACAATGGGGAAATCGGTGAGCGGCGGGTGCAGCGGCTTGCCCGAGAAACCCCGCAGCCCTTTGAACGTGCGACCCCGGAACGTGAGAGTCGGCCGGACCGAGAAGCGCCTCACCGTCCGCTCCCCGCGCCGCCGTGGGGCGTCCTCGGCTGATCACGATGCGCTCTACCGCCGATGGCTACGAGGTTCATGATGGAGCCTTTCATCGTGTGCCAGAACCACGTGTCGGATCTCCCGACTCTCTCGATCGATGGAGGAGTCGCGGGTCGAGGAGGACGGCTTTGGGTTCGGCCAGGTCACCCGTCGTCCAGCGGACGCTGTGCTGGCCGTGCAGCTCTGTGGCGAGCGCCTGGCGAGCGAGCCTGCTGTGAAACCGCTCTTGCCACCGCCAGACCGCGAACTCTCCGTCTCGATCGAAACCGAGCTGCAGGCGGGCGTGGCCGAGGACGTCATGGACGCCCCGGAACCGGTCGTAGGCGCCGCCGGCCTCGTTGCCCATCAGTGGGTGGCGCCGGTCGGGTTCCGCCGCGGTGGTGGTCACCTCCACGACCCGGTGGTCCCTGACCGAGGCGATGAGCTCGTGTGCGTCGGCGTACGGCGTCGGGCAGGTGGTGAACATGATGCGTACTCGATGGGGCCGGTGCGGCGAGGTGATCTGTGCGAAGAGCCGGTCCGACTCCATGACGAGCTGCGCGTAGGCGGCACGGACGGGCCGACGATGACCGAAGCGAGGCGTATCGATGTACTCGGACGCGACCTCTCGGGCGACCGTCGGGTCGACGCGCCACCCCACGAAACCCAGCTCCGGTAGGGGAGTCACGTCGTCAGACATGTGAGCCTCTTTCGATGCTCGTGCGCCTCCTAGGGAGAACGCCTCACGTGAGCATGTCGCGAACGAGGGGCACGACCTGGGTGCCGTAGAGCTCGATGTTCGTCATGAGCTTCGCATGGGAGAGACCGCCCATCCCGTACTTGAGGTCGAAGCGCGTCGCCTCGAGCGCCGTGAGGGTGTCGGCGATCTTGCGTGCCACGGTCTCGGGTGAGCCGACATGGAGGGCACCGTGGGGCCCGACCTCATGGTCGAACGTCTCTCGCGTCGGAACCCTGAACCCGCGTTCCTTGGCGACTCGTGAGATGAGGGCGACGTAGTACGGCCAGAACTCTTCGCGGGCTTGCTCGTCGGTCGCGGCGATGTGCCCGGGGGAGTGCACCCCGACCGGCCGCCCCGGGAGCCCGAACTTGTCGAGCGCCTTGCGGAACAGGCTGGCGAACGGGGCGAATCGCTCCGTGGAGCCTCCGATGATCGCGATCATGAGCGAGAACCCGTAGCGCGTGGCGTGTACGACGGACTCGGGGCTCCCGCCGACACCGATCCAGGTCGGTATGGACCCGGACTCTGTGTGGGGATACACGGAGAGACCGTTGATCGCGGGGCGCGTCGTTCCGCTCCACGTCACCGGTTGCTCCTTGAGCAGCTCGGCGAAGAGGTTGACCTTCTCCTCGAAGAGCTCCTCGTAGTCCCGTAGGTCGTACCCGAACAGCGGGAACGATTCGATGCTGGACCCGCGCCCGAGGATGACCTCGGCGCGACCGTGCGAGACCGCGTCGAGCGTCGCGTACCGCTGGAACACCCGTACGGGGTCGTCCGAGCTGATGACGGTGACGGCCGACCCGAGGTGGATTCGGGACGTGCGCGCGGCGATCGCGCCCAGCACGACGTCGCCCGCGGACAGGGGGAAGTAGTCGGTGTGGTGCTCGCCGATACCGAAGTAGTCGAGGCCCACCTGGTCGGCCAGGGTGCCTTGGTCGACCAGGTTGCGGATCGTCTGGGCGTGCGTCAGCGGCCGACCGTCGTCGCCGTCGGTGACGTCGCCGAACGTGTCCAGACCGAGCGTGATGTCGTTGGGGGTCGACGTGGGGTCCATGCTGCAACCGATTCTCTTGGCGTGGAGACCGGCTCGCTAGCGTCAAATGGCCTAGTGCGGGGGCTCGTCGGGCAGACCTGTTTGCGTGGCGGCCAGCGCGTCGTGGAGGGCTGATCGGGTGGCGATGCCGAGTTTGGGAAAGATGCGGTGGAGATGCGAGCCGACTGTCCGGTGAGACAGCTCGAGTCGCTCGCCGATCTCCTTGTTGGTCATCCCCGCCGCGGCCAGCGTCGCGATCTGGTGTTCCTGGGGTGTGAGCCGGGTCGGTGCCGACGTCCTGGCTCGGACACTCGTCCGACCGGTGGCCCTCAGCTCGTTGCTGGCTCGTGCCGCCCATGGGTGTGCGCCGAGCCATTGGAACGTGTCGAGCGCCGCCGACAGATGCTTCCGGGCTTCGATCCGGGCTCGGGCCCGCCGGAGACGCGCGCCGTAGGCCAGTCGCACACGGGCCAGGTCGAACGGCCAGCGGTCGACGCCAGGTAGGGCCAGCGCCTCGTCGAACAGCTTGCCGGCCTGGTCGTCCGGGGCGGCGATCGCGGCCGATGCGCCCGCCACCAGGGCAAGTCGGGGGGAAAGGGCCGCGATCCCCTCGTCCCGCATGGCGGTGACGTGCGCGGCCGCCTCGGCATGGCGGTTGGTGTGAACGGCGGCTTCGACGAGGTCCATCGCCACCCAGAGGGCGTGCGGAACGTAAAGGGCGAAGCTGCCAGGGGGGCTGATGGCGGCGGCCTGCTGATACGCATAGTCGTAGTCACCCTGTCCCATAGCCGCGAGCGTGCGCGCGTGCTGGGCGTACCAGCGCACCGCGTGCATCCCCCGGGGTTCGGCCCATCGGGACATCTCGTCGGTCAACGCCCAGGTCGCCTCGAAATCGCCGCGGGCGGCGGCGATGACGGCTTGGACGTGCTGGGCGGGCCACAAGATGCGATAGCCGAGGGCCTGGGAGCGTCCGAGCAGCTCTTCGAGCAGCTCGTCGGCCTCCTCCCACTGCCCGGTCAGGAAATCGTCGATGGACAGAGCGATCAGCGCGGTGTGCACGGAGGTGTTGCCGTCGCCCGCTCGGGCGTCCTGCACGACCCGCCACAGGGTCGGCCGGCAGCCGCCCAGCCGATCGAGGAAGATCGCCGAGTCGACGATCCTCGCAATGTCCGCTGGGTCGGTCACGTCGCGCAGCGCGCCCACGGCAGCATCGAGCCCAGCCAGCGCCGGCACCGAGGCCCGAACCGGATCCGCGTAGAAGCCGCTGGACAGGGCGAGAACCTCGGGGACGTTGGGCCCGAGCCGGGTGAGCGCGGCCTCGAATGGCTTCCACAGCTCGCGTCGCCCTCCGACCCAACACACATAGAGGAGCGTGTGGAGTGCGGCGGCGAGCGCATCGTCGACGGCATCCGAGCGCTTGATCCGTATCTCGATCGCGCTGACCAGCAGGCGGTGGGCGGTGTCGATGTCGCCCTGGTCGGTGAGGAGCAGGTATGAGGTGGCGACCGCCGCTTCGAGCGATTCGCCGGACCCCGGGTCGGCCCGCTCGGCCTCCTCGAGCAGCCGGGAAACGTCGCGCAGATCGCCGTTCACCCGTCCCACGTACGCGGCCCGGGTCAGGCGGCGACCCCGGTCGGCAGGACGCGGGCTCAGCTCGGCCGCCCGTACCAGGGCGGCGACCGCACCGACGGCATCACCCTGTCGCAACGTCCCGTCGGCGACCGCCTCGAGCAACGTGGCGACGACTTCGTCGGGCTCCGTGGTCGCCTCGGCGAGGTGCCACGCACGACGCTCGGGCTGCTCGACAGGCGCCTCCGCCAGCGCGAGGTGGGCTCGGCGTCGCTCGTCCTCGGTCGAGAGCGCCATGACCCCAGCGCGGATGAGCGGGTGACGGAACACGAGCCGATGGGTGGCTTGGTCGACCTGCACCAGTCCGGCCTGCTCCGCCGGGGCGAGTCCCAGCAGGTCCGCGTCCCCGGAGGCGGATCGCAGGACACCGAGCTCGCCAGTGCCGTCCAACACCGCGAGCACCAGCAACATCCGGGTCGCCGTCGGCAGGTCCGCGACGCGGGCGCCGAACAGGTTCTGCACGCGATGGGTGAGTGGCAGAACTCTCGGAAGTGCCAGCGGCACGATCCCGCGCCATCCGTTCGACGCGACCGGCAGCTCCAGGAGGGCCAGCGGGTTCCCCTGCGCCTCGGCCAACAGACGCGTGCGCACACGGGGCGCAAGGGTCGGGAACCGCGCCTGCAACAGATCGCTTGCCGAGGCGTCGTCCAGCGGCCCCAGCTCGTGGGTCGGAACGCCCGCCGGGTCGAAGAAACCTTCCTCCTCGGGGCGGCCCGCGGCCAGGAACCCGACCCGGCTCCCAGAGAGGCGGCGGGCCACGAAGCTCAACACGTCCGCGCTCGACCGATCCAGCCATTGCAGGTCGTCCACGACCAACAGGACCGGACACGCCTCCGCGGCCTGCCACACCAGGCCGAGCGCGGCGTTCGACACCACCACTCTGCCCGGCGTCGGGCCGTGGCCGTCGCCGAGGCACAGCGCCGCCGTCAGTGCATCGCGGTGCGGTTCGGCGAGCCCGTCGAGCTGGCCGAGCAGGGGCACGAGCAGCTGGTTCAGCCCGGAGAAGGCCACGTCGGCTTCGAACTCGACCCCCTCGGCGCGCAACACCCGGGTTCCGGCCGCGGTCGCCGCGTCGGCGGCGCTGTCCAGCAGCGCCGACTTGCCCATCCCCGGCTCCCCGACGAGCAACAACGCGCTGCCGGCGAGCGCAGCCCGATCGAGGAACGACGAAATCAACTTCGATTCTTCGGCTCGCCCGACCAGGCCGTCACGCGTGTCGTGCGATGAGCGATCACGCGCCGCGTCACCCGCAGCCTCGCTCGAGTGGCCGGCAGGCGCGCTCTGCTTGCTCGCCTCTGTGTGCGACGGCGGCATGAAATCCGACGCTATCCCCGGGAGGAGCGTCCCCCAACGGGCCGTCAGTCATCGATGTCGGGGGCGCGCGACGTTCCGGCTGATCAGCGGCTCCTTCGCGCCAGCGTCTCGACCGGTCACGGAGGACCTGGCTCGATGGTCGAGGTGATCGGCGTGCCGGCCCGCACCGCGACGGTCACGGGAGTGCGCTCGGCGATCTCGGCCAGACGGTCGCGCTGGTCGGCGCCCTCGGCAAGCAGCGATCCCTCACCGAGACGGGCTGTGCCGACGACGACGGCGGAAGAGGCGATCTGCGGCGAGCGGGCGGGCGCTTCGCCGAGCGCGCGGGCGGGGCCGGCGCTCATGGATGGGCGAACGACGGTGCGTCGTCGACGGCGAACGCCAGATCGTCCACGTAGCAGTACCACCAGTCTTCGCCCGGTTCGTAGGACTGGATGATCGGGTGGTGCTGCGATCCGAAGTGGGCGGTGGCATGCCGGTTGGGCGAGTTGTCACAGCAACCGACATGGCCGCACGACATGCACATGCGCAGGTGCAACCACTGGCCGCCGATGCGTAGGCAGTCTTCGCAGCCTGCGCTGCTCGGCGCCACGTCGGCGACCTGGTCGAGGTGACCGCAGGATTGGCTCATCGCATGCTCCTCTCGGGCGGGAGACGGACCCACAGGGTTCCACTCGGTCGCGTCACGTGTAGTCCATGGTTCTCCCTGTGGAGGGGACAGCGGATCGTCACGTCGAGGCGGGGCCGTCCGCCGTCGTCACGCGTTCAGCACCGCTTCGATCTCGAGGTGCATGTCCACCTTGTCACCGACGACGACGCCACCGGCTTCGGCGAAGGGGTTGAAGTCGATCCCGAAATCGCTGCGCTGGAGCTGACCGATCGCACTGAACCCGGCGCGCGTGGCGCCCGTGGGATCCAGGCCGAATCCCCCGAGCTCGAGGTGGAGCGAGATCGGCTGGGTGATGGTCCTGAGCGTGAGCTCGCCGTCGAGGACGAAGTCCTCGCCATCCTGGCGCACACCGGTAGAGCGGAAGCTCATCGCCTTGTGGCGGTCGACCTCGAAGAAGTCGGCCGACCGGATGTGGTTGTCGCGGTCCGCGTTGCCCGTGTCGATCGAGCTGAGGTCGATGGTGGCGGTGACGCTCGAGTCGAGCGGCGACTCGCCGGTCACGATGTCGCCGCTGAAGGTGGTGAACCTGCCGCGCACCTTGGCCACCATCATGTGGCGGACCGAGAAGCCGATCTCGGAATGGACCGGGTCGATTGTCCACGCGCCGGCGATGTAGCCGGGGATGGTCGGGTCGCTCGTGACGCTCATGGCTCGCTCCTGACGAATGTTCGGGAAGGTCGATCGCGTTTCCCGATTGTCTTGGCGCCCGCACGGGGGTCGCTAGCGTCAGATGGCGTAGGTCGCCGGCGCGAACGACCCGGCGGCCCTACCGGGGCCGGTCGCACATCACCCCGTCGGGGTTCCGCGGACGCAGGTCAAGATCACGTGGTCGGCGCCGAGCTGGCGCAGGACGATCTCGAGGGGTGCGTCGAGCAGGCAGAGGTCAGACGGTTGGCCGGGCGCGATGGTGCGCGGCGGGCCACCGGGTCGGTCGGGTGGGCCGAGGAACAGTTCCAGGGCCTGCAAGGGGGTCACGGCCTCGTCGGCCCCGAGCGCCACGCCGCCGATGGTGGTGCGGGTGACGGCGGCGCGCATGGCGGCCCACGGGTCGATGTCTGTATAGGGAGCGTCGGTGCTGGCGGCGACGCCGATGCCGGCCCGGAGGAGGCTGTGGCAGGGGTAGAGGTGGGGGAGGTCGTCGGGGTCGACGTCGGTCAGGTACTGGTCGCCGCGTTCTGCGACGAAGCCGGGTTGGGTGACCACGGTGAGCCGGTGGCCGGCGATCGTGGCGTGGAGCTCGGGTGGGATGACCGACCCGTGCTCGATCCGGTCCCCTTCCTGGCTGCCGATCGTGTCCCAGGCGGCGAGGGCCAGCACGAGGGAGGTGCGGGTGACGCAGTGGATCGCTACGGGTCGGCGATGGCGGTGAGCGGTACTGATCTGGTCGGTGAGCGCGTCGAGGGCGGGGTAGTCGCCGTCGTCGATCACGATCTTGACGGGCCCCTGCTGGAGCTCGACAGGAAAGGCCGCGCCCGCGAGCTCCGAGCCGCCCATGGCGACGACGCGTTGGGGGAGGGCCCCGGTGGTGACGGCGTCGGCGAGGGTGTCGAGGTCGTCGACCTCGCGGAACGGGGTCGCGTCGGTGACGCCGCTGACCCCATAGCGGGCGAGGGCGGCGCCGAGGTCGGCGAGGTCGGGTGGCTCGTCGCGTGGGAGCCGATCTCGGAGCCAGGCGTCACCGCGGTGCAGGCGGCCGGAGAGACGCCCGAGTGCGTCATGTTCGGCGCCCGGCGCGCCGTTGGCTTCGAGGTCGAGGGCGTCGATGGCGGCGCTGTTGAGGGTCCAGCGCGCGCCCGTGCGGTGCTGGACTCGGAGCGGGCGGTGGGGGACCAGCGCGTCGAGGGCGGTGCGGTCGAGGTCGCCCGCCACGGCTTCGTGGTAGCCGACCGCACGCAGCCATCGGCCGGTCGGGAGGGCGGCGTCGGCCTTCTGCAGGGTCGCGGCCAACCCCGAGCGGTCTCCTACGTCGGTCGGGCCGACCGGAACGGACGTGCGGCCGGCGGCGGTGGCGAGCAGGTGGATGTGGTGGTCGTGGAGCCCAGGGAGCAGAGCGCCACCGTGGCCGTCGATCACCTCGGCGCCGTCTGACGGGCGGAGCGAGGCGCCGACCTGTGTGATGGTCGGGCCGGCGACCCGCACGTCGACGACGTGGCCGTCGACCTCGACCTGGCGGAGGAGCAGTTCGCGCATCAGCGGACGGCGAGGTCGGCGAGGACCGCGTCGGTGTGCTCGCCCAGCCTCGGCGCCCGACCGGGCGAGGGCCGCGCCTGCGGGGGTGCGGGTGGGTGCGCGCCGTCGGTGGGGAGGGTGGGCCCGGCGAGATGTGCGGCGACCGTCGCCATGGAGACGTCGAGCAGCCATCGGCCGCCGACGGAGAGGGCGTCGAGGATGGCGGCGGCCGTGACGAGCCCGGCGGCGGGGTCGGCGATGGCGTCGGCCGTGAAGCAGGGCCCGTCGTCGTCCCGGCTGACGAGGCCCCCGGCGACGGCGGCATCGTCGCCGAAGGCCACCCGGCGCCCGTCGGAGTCTGTTCGGCCGTGCCCGGTGATCGAGGCCCACACCTGCGGTCCGCCCTCACCGAGGACCTCCTCGGCGTCGATCCCGAGCTGGGCGAGGGCACGGGGCCGGGAGGCTTCGATGACGACGTCCGCGCGCGCGATCACCGTCGCGAGGCAATGCCGGCCCGCCGGCGAGCGCAGGTCGAGCGCGACGCTGCGCTTGCCCGCGTTGAGCAGGTCGAAGAACGGCTGCGGTCCGCCGCGGGCCCCGTCGGGCCGGCCCGTCGCTTCCACCTTGATGACAGTGGCCCCGGCCATGGCGAGCAGCGACCCGCACAGCGGGCCGGCCCACAACGAGGTGAGATCCACCACGACGGCACCGTCCAGTCGTCGGCGCCCGGCGTCCGGTCCGGGCAGCGAGCGGGCGCGCAAGGGCAGGGGCGCGAGCGGGTCGGGCGCCGTCACCGGTGGCGGCGGCACGGCCGGGAGCACGGCGATCGGCAGACCGAGCAGCACGCCGCGCTCGACCAGCTCGGCCACGGCGGATGACCGGGCGGCGTCGGCCACCGCCGCCCAGAGCTCATCGACGCTGTTGACCGGGACGGTCCGTTCGAGCCACGCCGGTACGAGCTCGGCATCGTCGTCGCGGGCCAGCGAGACAGCCAGCCAGCCGTCGCGGGCCCGGAGGAGCCGGGTGGCACCGCCACAGCTCGTCGTCCCGTTCCGGTCATACCCGGCGATCGCCGCCCGCTCACCCAGCAGCGCCAGCGGATCCACCTCCACCGTGTCGCCGATCCTTGCCGCCCGGTCGCAGAGCACGGCGCCGATCGCACCGAGTCTGGGGACCAGCCCCGCCGGAGGGCCGAGCGCCGGGGACCCCCGCCGGCCGGTCAGCGCCATCGCCCCGCTGGCCGCCCAGGCCGCGACCTGCTCGGAAGGCGTCTCGGTCGCGGTGACGCGCTCGGCCCGGGGCGTCGGGGACATGGTGCGACAATGATCGCTGCTCCACGACCCGGGAGCACCGTCGCCGTCATGGACCCTCGCCCGATCAGCCTCGCCACCCTCCTGGCCACCTTCGGTGACGGGCCCCGCGAACCGTTCCTGCCCGCGTCCGACGCAGCCCCGCCCCTCGTCGTCGTCGACCTCGATGGGGCGAGTGGTGCCGCTCCGACACCCCACACCGGCATCACGCGGGTGATCGTCGGGCTCACATCGAACGCCCACCCCGAGACCCATCCCGCAGCCGGGGCCTGCGACGTCGTCCTGCGCCACGACGACCCGGCCCTCGCCGCCCTCACGGCCACGGTCAGCGCACATCCGATGGCGGCGACGGCACTCGTCCTCGTGCTGCGAGGTAGCGACGAGCGATCGGTCGACGACGGCCTCCAGCTCGAATCAGCCGTCTACTCGACCCTCCAGGCCGGGCCCGAGTTCGCCGCCTGGCGCGCGAGCCGACCCCGCCGAACGCGCGACGAGACCGGGGACGCGGTTGCCCTCGAGCGTCGGGGTGGCCGGCTCGACATCACCCTCACCCGCCCGCACGTCCACAACGCCCTCAACAGCACCATGCGGGACCAACTCGTCGACGCCTTCCGCCTCGTCGCCCTCGACCCCTCGATCACCGAGGTTCACCTCCGCGGCGCCGGGCCGTCCTTCTGCGCCGGCGGCGACCTCGACGAGTTCGGCTCGTTCCCCGACGTCGCCACCGCCCACCTGGTCCGGCTCCAACAGAGCGCCGGGCGAGCCATCCACGCCACGTCCGAGCGGGTCACCGCTCACCTCCACGGGGCGAGCATGGGTTCCGGCATCGAGCTTCCCGCCTTCGCCGGCACCGTCCTCGCCGACCCCTCGATCACCATCGCCCTCCCCGAGATCGGTCTCGGCCTCATCCCCGGGGCGGGAGGGACCGTCAGCTTGCCCCCACGCATCGGCCGCCACCGCACAGCCCGGCTCGCCCTCACCGGCGAGCGCATCGACGCCACCACCGCCCTGCGCTGGGGACTCGTCGACGCCGTCGAACCCGCCGACCGCGCCGCCGCCGACGTGTTCGGCGACGTGCTCGACGGACCTGATCCCCGGTAGTGGTTGGCGCTCCGCTCAGTTCAGGGCGAACAGCGACCCGGTCGCGGTCAGGTTGCCCTTGACGCGGAGCGTGAGCTTCGTGGCGTCGGCGGGAGCGCTGAACACGACCCAACCACGACGGGCTTCACCGGGGGCGACGGTCAGCGCGTCAATCTGTGGACGATCGAGGCCGGCGATCGTGATGTCCCACGGGCGGTCGGCCTGGTCGATCAGCTCGACGCCGGCCAAGGTGGAGAACGGCAGCGGCCCGTCGCTCGAGTTGGTCACGGTGAGCTCGACGCCGACGAAGCGATGACCTGCAGCTGGGGTCTCGAACTGACCGGGTGTGAACGGGTCCTCGAGTGTGTGGACTGTCACATCGAACTCGCCGGTGTGCGCGGTCTGACCGATGGCGTACACGTCCTGGCCGCCGTTCTCCGCTGCAGCCGGCTCGTCGGAGCCACCACCGTCGTCGCCACCTCCGGCGGCCGCGGCGATGCCGACCAGCACCACCAGTGCGCCAACAGCCCACCAGCGCTTCTTCGCGTACCACGGCCGCATCGCCTTCATGCGTGCACGCTCGGCCTTGCCCGCCGCTCGCGCCTCCCGCGGGTCGAGCGGCCGCTGCTCGTAGCGGCGCGGGTCGGGCGGCTGGCCGTAGTCCTGATGCTGGCCGTAGTCCTCATGCTGTCCGTAGCCCGGCTCCGCCGGCCCTTGCGGCCGGCTCGGCTGCTGCTGGTACTCCGGCCCGTCGTACGCGCGCCCGCGCCCGTATCGATCTTGCTCGCTCATGGTGTCCGCCCCTGCCCTTTGTGGTGGTGACGGGGAGTACGTCGCGCCCGTGACAGTGGTCAACGTTCCGGGGTCGCGGTCACACAGTCTCGTGAGCGGCACCAGCGATCGGCTGTGACAGGGACGCGATGATCCGTCGGAGGTGGGCGGCTCGGTCCCCAGCCGTCCTTGCCTTCATGAGACGTAGGAACAGCGCGTACTGCTGTGTCCTGTCGAGGTGCTCGAAGCGGTCCCGCGCCCGCTCGTCGTGCGCCAGCGCGGCCGCCAGATCGTGCGGGACGGTGGCGTTGCGCTGCGACTGGTACGCCGCGTCCCATCGGCCGTCGGCCTTGGCGGCCCGGATCGCCGCGAGACCCGGTTCCCGCATGCGCCCCGCGGCGATGAGTGCCTCGACCTTGTCGACGTTGATCTGTGACCAGGAGCTGTTCGGTCGGCGCGGCGAGTATCTCTGCAGGTAGTGATCCTCGTCGTAGGTCTTGCGCTGGCTGTCGATCCAGCCGTGGCACAGGGCGACATCGAGCGCTTCCGCGGGCGTGACCGACGTCTTGCCCGAGTTCTTCTTGGCGATCTTCACCCAGACGCCGGCCGTGCGCTCGTCGTGGTCGGCCAGCCAGGACTCCCACTGAGCGGCGTCGGCGAAGGCGATGATGTCCACGCCGTCGAGTTCTTCCATCGTGACCTCCCACGTATGGTGGCGGACCGGGCCCCCGGCATGATCCACCACAAAAGTGCTCACCTTGTGATCACTTTGTGCGCCAGACTCGAATCATGCGTGCCGAGCGGCTCGTGGCCGCCCTGTTGTTGCTGCAGGCCCGGGGGCGGGTGACGGCGGCCGAGCTGGCCCAGGAGTTGGAGGTGTCGGTGGCCACCGCTCGCCGCGACCTCGAGGCGCTGTCGGGCGCCGGCATCCCCGTATATCCCCAGGCGGGCCGCGGCGGCGGGTGGTCGCTCCTCGGCGGTGCGCGCACCGACCTGAGCGGGCTGACCGCGACCGAGGCCCAGGCGTTGTTCATTCTGCTGGGCCCGTCGGCCGACCTCATGCCCGAGGCCCGCTCGGCGCTGCGCAAGCTGGTGCGGGCGCTACCCGACCCGTTCCGCCCCGACGCCGAGGCGGCGGCACAGGCGGTCGTGGTCGACCAGGCGGGGTGGGGGAAGCCGGGCAAGGACCGGCCGCCGCTGGTCGAGCCGCTGCAGACCGCCGTGGTGCGCCGCCGCAAGGTGCGCCTGGTCTACGCCGGCCGGTCCTCCGCCGGCGCAGGATCGAGCGAGCGGCACGTCGACCCGTGGGGCCTGGTCGACAAGGACGACGTCTGGTACCTCGTCGCCGGCACCGACACGGGCCAGCGCACGTTCCGGCTGGACCGGATCGTCGAGGCCGAGATGACCGACCTCCCGGCCAGCCGCCCCGACGACTTCGAGCTCGCCGACGCCTGGCAGCGCGTGGTCGAGGAGGTGGAGCAGCGGCGCTCGGGGGCGCCTGCGACCGTGCTGGTGGACGGGTGGCTGGTCCGCGGGTTGCGGCTCACCTTCGGGCGCTACCTCGATGTCGTCGGCGAGGAGCCTGACGGTCGGCTCCGGGCCCGGGTGGCCGCCCAGTCGACCACCGCGGTCGCCGAGCAACTGGCCGGCTGGGCCACCCTGATCGAGGTGGTGGGGCCGCCGGAGGTGGTGTCCGAGCTGGCCCGCATCGGCGCCGAGCTGGTCGACCGCTACGGCCCCTGACCCGCCGCCGAGCGGGCGTCGTCCGCCGGGACGGAAGTTGGCCCCCCAGCGAAGGGAGGCCGCATGTGGCTCCCTGTTTCACCTGTTTCCGAATCGACTCCGACGGGCCACTCGCTTTCGGAATCAGGTGAAACGCATCGCCCGACCGACCCAGACGAGGTGTGACACCTGATGCTCCGGACCAGCGCGATGCCTCGGGTGTTGTTCGTCGGAGCCGCTGTCGTCGCTGCCGCATCGTCCGGCGATGCGAAGGCAGGCTCAGCGGAGCGAGGTCGCCAGCTGCTCCAGGGCGTCCATCTGCTCCTGCATGCCGACCTCCATCCCCGAGTTCAGAATCATGTCGCGCTCGTCCTGGCTCGACGCCTGCACGAGCAGCTCGAGCGTCGTGCGGCCGGCCAGCTCGGTGAAGGTCACGATGTTGATGACCCCGTCGCTGTCGGGCGCATCCGGCATCTCGAAGACCTCGGTGGTGACGATGCGCTCGTCGGGGACGATCTCGCGGAACGTGCCGTGGAAGGCGACGTCGAACCCCTCGTTCGCCACCATCACGTACCGCCACATGCCGCCGACCCGCAGGTCGATCTCGGCGGTCGTCACCTGGCCGCGCAGGCCGCTCCACCAGCGCTTGACCAGCTCCGGGGTGGTCCACGCCCTGAACACCAGGTGCCGGGGCGCGTCGAACTGCCGCGTGATGAGGATCTGCTCGTCTGTCGGGAGCGTCACCTTCGCCGTTCCGCTACTCACTGCCATTCCGTTCTTCCTCCTGCTTGAGGTCCTCCAGCACGACATCGAGCTGGTCGAACCGCTCTGACCACGAGCTCTCGTAGGTCTTCACCCAGTCGTGGATGGGCTTGAGGGCGTGGCCGTTCAGCCGGTAGAGCCGGCGGCGTCCCTCGTCGCGGACCTCGACCGCGCCGACCTCGCGCAGCACGCGCAGGTGCTTGGACACCTGCGGCTGAGCGAGCCCGAGCGAGCGGACGAGGTCGTTCACAGGTCGCTCCCCGTCGACGAGGGCATCCAGGATGTCTCGCCGCCGAGGCTCGGCCACCGCGTTGAACACGTCCGTCGTCGTCGCTGCCCGGGCCACGGCAATGATCGTATTCCTATATGAGAATATGTCAAGCGGGCGCGCCACGGAGGACACCCCGGGCTGACCCGGGCGGACCGACGGCGTCGACGGCGTGCCCTGGACGTGCTTCCATGAGCCGGCCGGGCCGTAGGAGCGCAGATGGTTTCCCACACCTCCCAGGAGTCGCGCATGAACCCCTCCGGTGCCGACGTCACGGCACTGGTCGACGCCGCGGTCGCTCTGGCCGAGGAGTGGATCGACGCGACCGAGCGCGGCCAGACCGACGCGGAACGAGCCACCAGCGGCCAGCTTGCGGCCCTCGTGGGCGACGCCGCGGGCCTCGACCTGGCGGTCCGCTTCGTCGACCAGGTCGCACGTCCGGAGGATCCGAAGGTCGCCGCCCGCGCCCTGGCGACGATCTCGGCGGCCGACGCTGCCGGCTTCCTGTCGACGACGGACAGGCTGCTGCTGAGGACCGGGTCGACCGTGGCCCGGCTCGCGCCGGGCATCGTGGTGCCCCTGGCCCGCCGGCGCCTGCGCCAGCTCGTCGGCCACCTGGTGGTCGACGCCCGTGACCCGGCACTTGCCGCGCACCTGGAGCGGGCCCGGAGCGACGGGTTCCGCCTGAACATCAACCTGCTCGGCGAGGCAGTGCTGGGCGAGGATGAGGCCGCCCGGCGCGCCGACCGCACCCGCGCCCTGCTCGAACGCGACGACGTCGACTACGTGTCGGTCAAGGTGTCGTCGCTCGTGTCACAGATCTCGACGTGGGACACGGCGGGCACCGTCGCACGTGTGCTCGAGCGGCTGCGCCCGGTCTACCGCAGCGCCGCGGACCGGTCACCGCCGGCGTTCGTCAACCTCGACATGGAGGAGTACCGCGACCTCGACCTGACCGTCGAGGTGTTCACGGCGTTGCTCAGCGAGCCCGGGCTCCACGAACTCGAGGCCGGCATCGTGCTCCAGGCCTACCTGCCCGACTCGGTGGCGGCTCTCGACCGCCTCGTCACGTTCGCCGAACGACGCGTCGCCGCCGGTGGCGCTGGCATCAAGGTGCGGGTGGTCAAGGGCGCGAACCTCTCGATGGAGCATGTCGAGGCCGAGCTGCACGGCTGGTCTCCCGCGCCCTACGGCACCAAGGCCGAGGTCGACGCCAACTATCTCCGCCTGGTCGAGCGCGCGCTGCGGCCCGAGATCGCGGGCA
Organism: uncultured Acidimicrobiales bacterium; assembly: GCA_963735375.1. GTDB lineage: Bacteria > Actinomycetota > Acidimicrobiia > Acidimicrobiales > VFJN01 > ZC4RG19. The sequence continues at coordinate 748,771 of CAVTKS010000007.1, read as the reverse complement.
CGCTGCGCCTCGGGGTCGCCTCCCACAACCTCTACGACGTCGCCCTGGCCCACCTGCTCGCCGAGCGCCGCGGCGTGTCCGCCGCCCTCGACGTCGAGATGCTGCAGGGCATGGCGCCCGCTCAGGCGCGGGCGGTCGAGGCCGACGTCGGGAGCGTGCTGCTGTACACGCCCGTGGTCGCTCCCGAGGACTTCGACGTCGCCGTGTCCTACCTCGTGCGCCGGTTGGAGGAGAACGCCCAGCCGCAGAACTTCCTCCATGCGCTCTTCGCGGGTGCCGACGATGCGATCGGCGACCAGGAGGCACGGTTCCGGGCCTCGGCGGCCGCGCTGGCCACGGCGCCGCACACACGCCGCCGGAGCGCCGAACGCCCGCCGTCCGGTCCGACGTTCGCCAACACCACCGACTCCGATCCGGCGTTGCCCGAGGTGCGGGAGTGGGCTGCGCAGCGCGTGGCCGCGGCGTCGCCCGCGCTTGACTCGCCGGTGCTCGCCTCGACAGCCGAGGTCGATGCCGTCGTCGCCCGGGCTCGCGCCGCGCAAACGGCCTGGGGGGCGCGGCCGGCGACCGAGCGGGCCGAGATCCTGCGCCATGCCGCCGACGAGCTCGAGGCCCGCCGCGGTGATCTGGTCACCGTCATGGCAGCGGAGGGCGGCAAGACGGTGGCGGAGGGCGACCCGGAGGTCTCCGAGGCCGTCGACTTCGCCCGCTACTACGCCGACCGCGCCCTCGACCTCGACCCCGCCGGCGGGCACGCGGCCACCGACGGCGCCCGCTTCACCCCCGCGGCCCTGACGCTGGTGACACCGCCGTGGAACTTCCCGGTGGCGATCCCCACCGGGTCCGTGCTCGCCGCGCTCGCGGCGGGGTCCGCCGTGATCATCAAGCCCGCGCACGCGGTACCGGGCTGCGCCGAGGTGGCCATGTCGGCCCTGCAGGCGGCGCTGGCTTCGGGCGGTGCCGCGCCCGGCCTGCTGCAGGTGGTGCGTACCGACGAGAGCGAGGTCGGCCGGGCACTGGTCGCCCACCGCGGCGTCGACACCGTGCTGCTCACCGGTTCGATCGAGACGGCCCGCCTCTTCTCGTCCTGGCGCGCAGCGCACGACGGCGGGCCCCGCGTCTACGCCGAGACGTCCGGCAAGAACGCGCTCGTGATCACCTCGGCGGCCGACTACGACCTGGCGGTGGCCGACCTGGTCAGGAGCGCCTTCGGCCACGCAGGGCAGAAGTGCTCGGCGGCGTCGCTGGCCATCCTGGTCGGTTCGGCCGGGCGATCGGACCGCCTGCGGCGCCAGCTCGTCGACGCCGTGCGCTCGCTGCGCGTGGGCTGGCCCGAGTCCCTGGGCACGACGATGGGCCCTGTCATCGAACCGCCTACCGGGAAGCTCGCGCGGGCGCTGACCTCCCTCGAGCCGGGCGAGAGCTGGCTCGTCGAGCCCCAGCAGCTGGACGACACCGGCCGGCTGTGGTCGCCGGGCCTCAAGGACGGGGTGGCCCCGGGATCGTTCTTCCATCGCACCGAGTGCTTCGGCCCGGTGCTGGGCATCATGCGGGCCGCGACGCTGGACGAGGCGATCACCCTGCAGAACGCCACGGCCTTCGGCCTGACCGGGGGCATCCACTCCCTCGACGAGGACGAGATCGCCACGTGGCTCGCCACCGTCGAGGTGGGCAACGCCTACGTCAACCGCCACATCACCGGCGCGATCGTCCAGCGCCAGCCGTTCGGCGGCTGGAAGGACTCGGTCGTGGGCCCGGGTGCCAAGGCCGGTGGCCCCAATTATGTGGCCCAGCTCGGAACGTGGACGGCTGACGGTGTCCCGGCTCGACTCACCGGGCCCGTGCCGCACGTGCGTGCCGCGCTCGACGAGTACGCGGCGCTGATCCCCTCGGAGGCCGACCGGGACTGGCTGCGGAGCGCCGTCGGCTCTGACGCGGCCGCCTGGGCCGACGATCTGGGCCTGGAGCGCGACCTCACCGGCCTGTCCGTCGAGCGCAACACCCTGCGCTATCGCCCGCTTCCCGTGGTCACGTTGCGCGCCGGCGGGGGCGCCCCACCCGTCGAGCTCCTGCGCGTGGTCCTCGCGGCGCAGCTCGCCGGAACCCCGGCGCGGGTGAGCCTCGACCCTGCCGTGTCGTCGGCGTTGCGGGCGCACGATCCCGCGGACGGCCAGGCCGCGGCGGGGCTGCGCCGTCTCGATGCGGTGGTGGACGCGACGGAGACCGGCGCGCAGTTCGTCGCCCGGGCGCGGTCCGGCGCGGTCGCCGGCCGTGTGCGCGTCCTCGGCGACGAGTGCCGGACGCTCCCGGCGGACCTGGCCGGCGAGGACGTGACGATCCTTGCCGGACCGGTGCTGGCCACCGGTCGCCGGGAGCTGCTCACGGTGCTGCGCGAACAGGCCGTCTCGCGCACCCTCCACCGGTTCGGCCACCTGCCGCCCGAGCATCGCTGAGCTCGAGCGAGGCTGACCGCGTCAGGCCTCGGGGCGGGCGCGCAGGGCGCGCCACAGCGCGCGGTAGTTGGGGTACGTGAGCCCCTCGGTGACCCAGCCTGCGGCCACGAGCTCGCCGTGGAGCCGGGGCAGGTTGCGCCACGGCACGCCCATGTCGACGTGGTGCGCCAGGTGCCAACCGGTGTTGAACGGCACCAGCACGAACCGGGCCGGCCAGCTCTGGCGGACGTGGTGCGTCGTCAGCCGCCGGTCCTTGGACGCGGTCATGCCGCCGTGCTCGGCGATCGCCCGCAGGCGGTTGATCACCCGCCAGACGGTCAGCCAGGGAGCGAGCCACAGGAACAGGTACAGCTCCGGGCGGCCGATGAGCGTGAGCGGCACGAGCACCAGCAGCTGGGCGGCGACGAGGCGCAGGGCGAGCGGGCGCGAGGCCCCGGAGCGGAGAGCCCGCAGCAGGCCCCGCAGGTTCTTCCACCCGCTGATCCCGACCGCGTCGCGGCGCAGCTTGCGCCCGAACGACCGACGCGTGATGGGGTAGCCGACGTACAGGTTGAGGTCGGGCTCGTTCGGCCCGAACTCCTCGCGGTGGTGGGCGAAGTGCACGCGTCGGTAGGCGTCGAACGGCACCAGCGTGGGGTAGGCGAGCAGCCAACGGCCCACGACGTCGTTCAGCCGCTTGTTGGTGAAGAGCAGCTTGTGGGCGGCCTCGTGGGCGATGATGGCGAACCGTGCATGCACCGGCCCCATCAACAGGAAGGCCACCACCCAGGCCACGGGGTTGTCGAGCCAGATCGCGGCGCCGATCGTGGCCGCCGCCTGTCCCCAGGTCAGCAGGACGCTGCCCGCGTTGCGCACGTCGTCGATGCGGCGCAGGTCGGTGCGGAGCGGTGGCAGAGCCTTGCCGCTGGCGTTCAGCCGGTCGGTGGGGAGGACGTCCGGCAGCAGGTCGGGTCCGGGGAGCATCGTGAGCGTCGGATCCGTCGTCGCGACCATGGGGTCATGTTACATAATTGAGGACACATGTTGGCAATGCGTAAGCCACTGACAGCGCGGTCGGTCGTGGCCTCGACGCTCCTGGGTGTGGAGCCACCGCGCCTGTCGACGCGCATCCTCGTCCGGTCGGGCGAGCTCTTCGGCATCGCCGAGGGCACGACGCGCGTCGCCCTGTCGCGGATGGTCGGTGCCGGTGAGCTGGTCGCCGACGGTGCCGGCTATCGGCTGGCCGGCCGGCTGCTCGATCGCCAGGCCCGCCAGACCGCCAGCCGGCTGGCCGCCACCGAGCAATGGGACGGCACGTGGGAGCTGGCGATGGTCCGCTCGGGGCAGGCCCGGGCAGCAGCGGACCGGGCGTCGCTGCGCCAGGCCCTGTCCGACCTGCGGCTGGGCGAGCTGCGTGAGGGGGTGTGGATGCGGCCGGCCAACCTGAGCACCGACCGCTCGCCCGAGGCGAGGCTCGTCGCCACCCGTCAGTGCCTCTGGGTGGCCCGCGCCACGGTCGATCCTGCGCCCCACCCCACCGACCTGTGGGATCTGGCCGCGTGGGCCGCCGAGGCCACCGCCCTGAGGTCCGAGCTGGCGGACCTGCTGCCCCGCCTCGAGGCCGGCGACACCGGGGCTCTGGGCGTCGGCTTCGTCACCTCGGCGGCCGTCCTGCGTCTGCTGCAGCGCGACCCGCTGCTCCCCGCCGACCTGATCCCTGCGCGCTGGCCGGGCGACGACCTCCGCCGCGAGTACGACCGCTACGACGCCGCGTACCGCGGGGTGTGGCGGGGCTGGTTCGCCCGCCACGTGGATGCCGATACGTGACCACGACCTGAACTCCGGCCGTCGCGCCACAGCGTGGCCGCCCGCATCACCGGTCCCCGCCGAGTGTCCGCAGCGCCTCGTTCGCTGCCTTGAGATCGGCCGCCGCGTCCTCCGCGGCGCGGGACCGTGCGTCGGCGTCGCTGCGGGCGCGCTGCGCGACCTGCTCGGCCTCGTCGGCGCGTCGCTGCGCTGCGGCCGCCTGCTCGGAGGCGTCGCTGGCCTTCCTCTCGGCGGCGGCCGCTGCGTGGGCGGCCTTGCGAGCGGTGTTCGTTGCCGCGCGCGCCGCCCGCTCGGCAGCCGACACCGCCCGGCGGGCGGCTGCGATGGCCGCGGCATCCGTCTCGGTAGGGGCGGGCTCGCCGTCAGCTCGCGGTGCGGCCCGGCCTCGGTTGGGCCGAGACGCGCGGGTCACGGGGGTGCTGGCGGCGGGAGACGTGCCGAAGCCCCCGGCCGCGGGTGCGTCCACGAGCCGGCCGGCCCGGAGTGCGGCCAGCGATTCGGGGTCGCCGACCACAGCCCGCAGGGCCGAGGCCAGCAGGGTCTGATCGACCGGGTGATCGAGGCTGTGCGCAGCGCCCCGGGCCGCGTCGACGAGGGCGCTCTCGGCGGCGCGCAGCCGCGCCAGGGCCTCGCGCACGTCGCCGCCGTCCGCCTGAGCGGCTTCAACCGCCGCGACGGCTGCTGCGACCTCGGACACCGCCGCGGGGTCCGCGTGGCCGCCGGCATCGAGCGCCCACGCCACGGCCTTGGGCTTCTTGAGGGCCTTGACCTCGGACGCCTCCGCGCGCTTGCCTGCCGATCGGAGCGTCCGGGCGAGCGCGTCGCGCTGGGCCACGAACTCGGTGAGCGGACCGCCATAGATGGCGGCGACCCTCGTGTCGATGTCGGCCATGTCGTCCGTCGGCGCCTCGTCCGGTCTCGGCATCCTCACCAGAGTGCCAGCAGGAACCGCCGTGGTGCGGCCAGTCGCTCGCCGTGCGCAACGTGTACCTTGCCGTCCTGCGGACCGGCGTGCCGTCCCCGTAGGCGGTGGGCGCGCCGTTCAGCACACGTTCAGTCGGTGCAGCCACGATGAGCCACCGGACCGGCCCCGTGGCCGCCACACTGGAGGACGAGGAGTCGCCGTGAAGCTGCTGCTCGTCGAGGACGATGCGAAGCTGGCCGCCGCCGTGAGGCGAGGGCTCGAGGCCGAGGGGTTCACCGTCGAGGTGGCCGCCGACGGCGAGGACGGGCTGTGGCGCGCGACCGAGGGCACCTACGACCTGGTGGTGCTCGACATCATGCTGCCCGGCCGCAACGGGTACCGGATCTGCGCCGACCTGCGGGCGGCCGGCGATTGGACGCCCATCCTGATGCTCACCGCGAAGGACGGAGACCTCGACGAGGCCGAGGCCCTCGACACCGGGGCCGACGACTTCCTCACGAAGCCGTTCTCGTTCGCCGTGCTGGTGGCGCGTGTGCGGGCGCTGCTGCGCAGGGCTGCCGACCGCTCGGTGGCGCCGGCGGCGGTGGGGGACCTGCGCATCGACCCGGCCCGCCGACGGGCCTGGCGCGGCGACCAGGAGGTGCGCCTGACGGCGCGCGAGTTCGACGTGCTCGCGCTGCTCGTGCGGCGGGAGGGGCAGGTGCTGTCGAAGTCCCAGATCCTGGACGGCGTGTGGGACAGCGACTTCGAGGGCGACCCCAACATCGTCGAGGTGTACGTGCGCCGCCTGCGCCGCAAGATCGACGAACCGTTCGCGCGGCAGTCGATCGAGACGGTGCGCGGTGCCGGCTACCGGATCGCGGCCGATGCCGGCTGACGGTGCCACCGCGCGCCGGTTCACGACCGTGCGCTTCCGCATCACGGCGCTGGCGGCGCTCGTGGTGGCGGCCGTGCTGGCGATCACCGGTGCTGGCGCTGGTGGCCACGCAGCGACGGGTGCTGACCGAGACCCTCGACGAGTCGCTGGGGCAGTCGGCATCGACGATCGCCGCGTCCGTGGCCGCGGGCGACGTGCCGGCCACCCTCCCTCCCGTCGGCGACGATGACGGCATCGCCCAGGTCGTCATCGACGGCGAGGTGGTGGCGGCGACCGCCAACGCCGGGGATGCGCCGCCGCTGGGCGAAGCGCTCGGCGGAGGTTCCGGCACCCGGACGGTCGACGACTTCCCGACCGACGTCGACGGCCCCTACCGCGTCGTATCCCGCCGGGCGGAGGGGCCCGACGGCGAGGCAGAGATCCACGTGGCCGCCCCGCTCGACGACATCGACGACAGCACCGGCCTGCTCGCGCGGTCGCTGGCCGTGGCCGTGCCGGGGGCGACCGTCGTGCTGGCCTGCCTGGTGTGGTGGCTGGTCGGGCGCACGCTGCGGCCGGTCGAGGCGATGAGGCGGGAGGCGGCCGAGATCGGCGGTGCCGGGCTCGACCGCCGGGTGCCGGTCCCGGTCGGCGACGACGAGATCGCCCGCCTGGCCCGCACCCTCAACGGCATGCTCGGCCGGATCGAGGCGTCCTCACGCCGCCAGCAGCGGTTCGTCGCCGATGCGTCGCACGAGCTGCGCAGCCCTCTGGCCCGCATGCGTGCAGAGATCGAGGTCGATCTCGCCCACCCGGCGACGGCGGATCCGAGCGCCACCAGCCGCAGCGTGCTCGACGAGACGATCGGCATGCAGGCGCTGGTCGACGACCTGCTGGTGCTCGCTCGCAGCGATGCGGGCCTGGCCGCGGAGGGCCAGTTCCAGACCGTCGACCTCGACGTGGTGGTCGCCGACCAGGTGCGCCGGCTGCGGGCCGAGGGCCGTGTCGCCGTCGATGCCCGGCGAGTCGGCGCCGCCCAGGTCGAGGGCGACGCCAGCCGGTTGGGGCGTGCCGTGGGCAACGTCGTGGACAACGCCGTACGGCACGCCCGCTCCGCCGTGACCATCACGCTGGCGGAGGCTGCGGACGAGGGGACCGCGGTGCTGACGGTGAGCGACGACGGTCCCGGCATTCCCGCGGACCGGCGCGACGAGGTCTTCGAGCGATTCACGCGGCTCGACGGTGCCCGCGTCGCGGCGACGGGAGGTGCGGGCCTCGGCCTGGCGATCGCCCGTGACATCGTCACCGCCCACGACGGCACCATCGCCGTCGACCCTCACCACGACGGGGGTGCCCGCCTTGTCATCACGCTGCCACTCGCCTCCGGTTCGTGACGGCTGACTCGGTCAGCCCGCCGCGCTTGCGGCATCCGCCAGGGCGAGGCTGGCCGCGCATTCCGACAGCGGCCGCCCACGGTGGAAGACCGTGACCGGGCCGTCCTCGCTGACCACGATCGCCACGGCCTCGGGATGGTCGAACGTGTACCGGGCTGCGGACCGGTGGCGCATCCCGCGGGAAGTGTCGACCGCCGCTTCGGCCTCGGGCGACCAGTGCAGGCCGACGCCGATGCGGTGGACGAGACCGCGGGCGTCCACGATCGTGGCCAGGTCGGTCTGCATCAGAGCGGACAGCAGGGCCGGGTAGTGGTGGCGGAGGGTGATCGACAGGCCGGGCACGGTGATCGAGTGCTCGAGGTCGAGGCCCGAGTCGCCGTGGGCGACCGGTACCACCAGCGTGGCTCCGACGCGACCGGGGCTGAGCCAGTGCACGGCCATCTCGAGCAGGCCACCCAGCACGGGGAGCGCGATGCCGGGGAGGAAGGGCTGGAGCAGGTCGTGCTGGGCCCTGGCGTTGGGTCGCGCCGTCCACCGGTAGCCCGACCACTCGATGGTCGTCGTCTCGGTGAACAGGCGGGTGACGCCCAGCACCGGCGTGCGCTGCACGATGAACGCCCCGGTGTCGGACTGGATCTCCACCATGTCGGCCTCGTACTGCACGCTCCGCCGGAAGCAGGCGAGCATGCGGGTGCCGTCGGGCTGGACGGCCAGGTACACGGAGCGACCGTCGGCGAACCGGCGGGCGGCGTCGAGGGGATGGTCGTCGAGCGGGATCAGGTCGACGAGCTCGCCCGCGGAGATGAGTGACCGGTCGAGCGGCAGGATCATCGAGCCGTACAGCGGCGTGCGCCGCTCGAACTGCTGGGGCCGCCGGGCGTACTCGAGCTCGTCGAGGACCAGGGCGAGCATCTGGTCGTCGGCGTCGATGACGATCCCGTCGTCGGCCAACTCGGACCTGAGCCGGCGGGCGGGTCGGCTGAGCTCGGCTCCTCCGTCCATCGGCCCACGATACGGGCGTCGGGGCCGTTCTCCTGGCTGCAGGGCGGTCCCCAGTCACCCATGCGGCCAGTCAACCATCCGACAGTGGTCGGTGCCGGGCGTGCCAGGCTCGGGCCATGAGCTTCGGTCGCCAAGCCGGGCCGCCTGCGTCGGCCAAGCAGATGGACTACCTGCGTTCGCTCGTCGAGCGTGCCGGGCACACGGGCTTCCGTGACGCCCGCGGGCCCCTCGGCCTGACCCAACGCCAGGCCGGCGGCAAGTTCACCAAGGGCGAGGCATCCGAGCTCATCGACCGCCTGGTGAACGGCAGTGCCGACGGCGGGGACGAGGGCGGTGCGGCCACGGGAACCGACGGCGGGCTCGACTCGGCCGCCGAGCGTCTGGAGGCCGAGCAGGCGTCGATCCTGCGGGGCATGCCGGCCGGGCTGCTGGCGGCCGAGCTCGAGCGCCGCGGCTGGGCCGTGACGTCACCGTTCTGAACCAGCGGCCGTCGACATGCCGCCTCACCTGGTGCCGTTCTCAGCTTTCTCTCTACGGGTACGACGCAATCACCCCGACGGGACGATGCGGAAACGGCTCGATCTGGGGTCATCTGCACGGGGGTGTGCGTGTGAGGCACGACCATGAGGATCTGTTGCGGCGACTGGCTCTGAGTGACGAGGACGCGGCGTCCGAGGCCCTCGCCATGGGTGGGGACGGTCCGCCCGACCTCGATCCGAAGACACGGGCGCTGGTCCAGCTCGCCGGGCTGATCGCCCTGTCGTCGGCCTCGGCGTCGTATCAGTCGAGCGTTGCCGTCGCCCATGCCGCGGGCGCGAGCGACGACGAGGTGGTGGCAGTGCTGATGACCGTGGCCCCGGTCGTCGGCCGGGCCCGGGTGGTGGCGGCCGCCGCCGACATGGCGTTGTCCCTCGGCTACGACGTCGATGTCGCCTTCGAAGCCCCAGAGGCCACAGCACGCCTTCCCGTTCGGGAGGCAGACAGGAGGTGGACCGAGCATCATCGTTGATGCTCAGGGCAGTCACGCGTACGCTCTCTGCACATGCCGGCGGGTACCGCGAAGCGGGTCCTCGTGGACACCCCCCGTAGTGGGATGGGTCGGAGCCCGCCCGCCGTCGACCTCGCGGGCTGGAAGCTGCGGTTGCCCGCCAGCCGCACGGGCACGGTGTATCGGGCCGCCCTCGTCGACCGGCTGATGGGCGAATCGGACGCCACGGTCGTGTCGATCACCGGGCCGCCGGGCTACGGCAAGTCGACTCTGCTCTCACAGTGGGCGGAACGGGCGCAGCAGCCGGTGGCCGCCGTGTCGCTCGACCCCGGCGATAACGACCCCGCGGTCCTCCTGGCCTACCTGGCGGGCGCGCTCGACCGCGTCGAACCCATCGACGTCGACGTGTTCCGGACCAGGGTTCCCCACGGCAGCTCGGTGCCCGTGACGATCGCGCGCCGGGTCGCAGCTGTCCTGTCGTCGATGAGCAGCCCGGTGACCGTGATGCTCGACCACGTCGACGCCGTGCGCAACCCGCAGTGCCGCGACGCCATCGCCGAGCTCGCCGCCCATGTGCCGCCAGGCCACCGGCTGGCGGTCGCGTCACGGGGCGAGCCCCCGCTTCCCCTCGCCGCCCTGCGGTCCCGGGGCGGCGTGCTCGAGATCGGTGTCGACGACCTGGCCATGGACGTCGCCGAGGCGCGCACCCTCGTCGAGGCCACGGGGGCCCGCGTCGCCGAGGCCGAGCTGTCCGAGCTGCTCCGCCGGACCGAGGGCTGGCCCGTCGCCCTGTACCTGGCGGCGCTGGCCGCGCAGGCGGACGACCGCGGCGACGGCGGGTCCGCCTTCGCGCTGACGGGCGACGACCGGCTGGTGGCCGACTACCTGCGCGCCGAGCTGTTGTCGGTCCTGCCCGAGCGGACCGTCGGCTTCCTGTCCCGGACGTCAGTGCTGGACGAGCTCACCGGTGGGCTGTGCGACGCGGTGGCCCGCGGTGCCGGGTCCGCCGAGCTGCTCGAATCGCTGGCCCGCTCGAACCTGCTGGTCGTGCCGCTCGACCGGCGGGGCGAGTGGTACCGCTTCCACCACCTGCTCGCGGGGCTGCTGCGGTCGGAGCTTGATCGTCGCGAGCCCCGCCTGGTGCCGCAGCTCCACGCCCGGGCCGCCGCCTGGTACGTGGCCGACGGCCGGCCGGAGGCGGCGATCTCCCACGCGCAGGCGGCGGGAGACGCCGACCAGGTGGCGCGCCTGGTGGCCGAGACTGCGATGCCTGCCTACGCCAGCGGTCGGGTCGACACCTGCCTCGCCTGGTTCCAGTGGCTCGCCGATGAGGGGTTGGCGGATCGCTACCCCGAGGTGGCGGTCCTGGCGGCGGTGGTCAACGCGCTGCTGGGGCGTTCGGTGGCCGCCGAGGACTGGGCGGCCGCGTCGGAGAGGAGTGCCATCGAGGGCGCGCCCCCCGACGGCAGCACGATGGAGAGCTGGCGGGCGATGCTGCGTGCCCTTCTGTGCCGCTCGGGGGTGCGCGAGCTACGTCGCGACGCCGAGGTGGCGATCGACGGCCTCGCCCCCGGCAGCCAGTGGCGCGCGACCGCGCTGGCGATGCAGGGCATCGCCTTCATGCTCGAGGACGACCCGGGGCGGGCCGATGCCGCCCTGGCGCGGGCGCACGACGTGGCGGTGCACGCCGGGGCCCTGGCCGCTGGATCGGTGGCCCTGGCCGAGCGGGGGCTTCTTGCGCTCGAGCGCCGCGACCTGGACGAGGTGGAGCAGCTCGTGGCCCCTGCGCTCGAGCTGATCGCGAAGGGCGACCTGGAGGACTACCCACTCAATGCCCTGGTCCACGTCGTGGCGGGTCGGGCCGCAGCCCAGCGCGGCGACGTCGAGGAGGCGCGCGCCCGGGTCGCCCAGGCCGCCCGCCTGCGGGTCGGGTTGACCTACGCCGTCCCCTGTCTCGCGGTGCAGACCCGCCTCGAGCTGGCCCGGGCCTACCTCGAGCTGTCCGACGCGGCGGGTGCCCGCCTCGTCCTGCGGGAGGTGCGGGACATCCTGCAGCTCAGGCCGGACCTGGGCAACCTGCCCGCCCAGGCCGACCGACTGCGGGACAAGCTCGCCGCGATGGGCCCTGGCACCGTCGGGGCCTCGTCGCTCACGACCGCCGAGCTACGCCTGTTGCCGTTGCTGCCCACCCACCTGACGTTCCGCGAGATGGGCGAGCGGCTCCACGTGTCCCGGCACACCGTGAAGACGCAGGCCATGTCCGTCTACCGCAAGCTCGGGGTGTCCTCGCGGAGCGAAGCCATCGCGCAGGTGCACGAGGTCGGGTTGTTGAACGACTGATCGGCTTAGCCAACGTCGTCGAGCACGATGTACACGACGTTGGGCGCGCCGTCGGGCGCCGCCGGCTGCACGTAGGGCGCCCAGTCAGGAACCGAATCGCGGTCGTCGATGTTGATCGTGCCCTGGAACGGCCTGGTCATCGTGACTCCCCCTTCATGCGTGGCGACGCGTGACGATCTCGTCGCAGACGGTAGGGGCAGGGACCCAACCTGACGTCACCCCAGAAGGATGAACGCGCCCGCCGCGCGGCTGCCCTCCGACGACGAGCGCAGATTTCGCCCGATCCGGGTGATGTCCGGCCGCGTCGTGCCGGGTCGGATGAGCCCGACAGCGACGCTCGGACGTGCTCGGCAGGTTCCGCGGGCCGTGCCGCCCTTCTGAAGGTGACGAGATGGCCAAGCGCCACGAAGAGGCAGAGACCAGCGACCGCGAGGCCCGTGCCGTTCGACGTCTGGCCCGCTCCTTCCGCTCGACCGACAGCTATGGGCTGGTCCTGGTGATGATCGTCGCCACCTACGTGCTGGCGGTGGCCCTGTCGGAGCGGTGGGGCGCGACGATCCTGGTGTTCGTCCAGATCGGCACCGTGCGGCTGGCCCTGCGCACGTCCCACGCTCGGCGAGGTCTTCTCGTCGTGGCAAACGTCCTCTTCGCCGTGGCCGCGGCGGGCGCGGTGGTCAATCTGTTCACCGAACGCGAGTCGGATCTCAGTGCCGTCGTGTTCATCGTCGCCAGCCTTCTGTACATCGTCGCCCCGGTGGCGATCGTCCGGCACGTCGCGTACCGGCCCGGGGTCGACCAGGAGACGATGCTGGGCGCGCTGGCTGCCTACCTGCTGATCGGCATGGCCTTCGCCTTCGCCTACCGCTCGGTGGGCGCCATCGCGACGGCGCCCTTCTTCGGCGCCGACGGCGAGGGCACGTTGAGCCAGGACCTGTTCTTCAGCTTCGTGACCCTCACGACGACCGGGTACGGCAACCTGGTTCCCGCAGGCAACCCCGGCCAGAGCCTGGCCGTGCTCGAGGCGCTCCTGGGCCAGCTCTTCCTCGTGACCGCGGTGGGGAAGATCGTGACGGCGTGGCGCCCCCGGGCCTGGCGGGAGGCGTCCGAGACCACCGAGGACGAGCCCGGGTGATGTCCACCTTCACCCCGTCGGGACGATGCGAAGCCCGACCCGCTGACACGACACTCAGGCAACCAGGAGATCGCCGATGACGATGCCTGCCGATCCGCACGCGGTGTTGCGTTCGCCCGGCTACGTGAAGCTCCTCGTGCTCGCGGCGGTCATCGGCGCGCCGATCGCCGCAGCCGCCTGGGGCTTCCTCTGGGTCGTGGACGAGGCGCAGGACTGGCTCTTCACGGACCTTCCTGACGACCTGGGCTTCGACAGCGTGCCGACGTGGTGGCCGCTGCCCCTGCTCGCGCTCGCCGGCGTGCTGGTCGGGCTCACCATCCGGCACCTGCCCGGCAAGGGCGGCGAATCGCCCGCCGACGGGTTCCAACCCGGCCGGGGCGCGCCGTCGCCCATCGAGCTGCCCAGCATCTTCCTCGCGGCGCTGGCCGGCCTCAGCCTCGGGGTGGTCATCGGGCCCGAAGCACCCCTCATCGCGCTGGGCGGCGGGCTCGGGGTCTGCGCCGTGCGCCTCGCCTCCCGGGACGCGCCGCCGAGAACCGAGGCGGTGATCGCCGCGGCCGGGAGCTTCAGCGCCATCAGCACGCTGTTCGGCTCACCTTTGCTGGCGGCGTTCCTGCTGATGGAGGCCTCGGGGCTGGGGGGACCGACCATGGGGCTGGTGCTGGTGCCGGGCCTGGTGGCGGCCGGCGTCGGGTCGCTGATCTTCATCGGCCTCGACTCGTGGACGGGCCTCGGCACGTCCTCGCTCGTCATTCCCGACCTGCCCGCCGCGGGGACGCCCACCCTCGCCGAGTTCGGCTGGGCGATCGCGATCGGCCTCGCGGCCGCGGTCGTCGGCACCGGCGTGCGCAGGCTCGCCCTGGTCGTGCGCCCTCATGTGGAGCCGCGGACGGTCGTGCTCACACCGGTGGTGGGCCTCGTGATCGCGGGGCTGGCGATCGTCTTCGCCGAGGCCAGCGACGAGAGCTCGTCGCTGGTGCTGTTCTCGGGGCAATCAGCCCTGGGCCCGGTTCTCGACAATGCGTCGAGCTACTCCGTCGGGACGCTCGTCCTGCTGATCACCTGCAAGGGACTCGCGTACAGCCTGGCGCTCAGCAGCTTCCGCGGCGGCCCGATCTTCCCGGCGATGTTCATCGGCGCCGTGGGCGGCGTCGCGGTCTCCCACCTCCCCGGGCTCGACATGATCTCGGGTGCCGCCATGGGCATCGGGGCGATGACGGTGACCATGCTCGGACTCCCGTTCACATCGGTGTTGCTGGCCACCCTGTTGTTGTTGTCGAGCGGCCTCGAGGCGATGCCGCTCGTGATCATCGCGGTCGCGGTGGCCTACGTGGCGTCCGAGCGGCTCAGACCGTCTCCGGCGGCGGCCGGGCCGCCAGCGACAGCCGAGGCGACGGCACCGAGCCCGTCCGTGCCGGTCACACGGACGCGCTGATCCCGTGCCTCATGGGGTGGACCTCACGGATCACCCCGATGGGACGATGTCTGCCCGCGGTGGGTCGCTCAGAATCCTGGCCATTGGCGCGCGGGGTTCGACGAGACGATCCGCGTAACCTGGATTCCACCGACCGGGAATGGAGCCATGTCGACCAGCACCGGATCTGACGACGAGCGCATCCGCCAAGGGCCTGGGGAGGGCGAGGCGGGAGAGCGGGCCACCCAAGGCTCTCTGGACGAGGACATGGCGACGCGACTCACGCGCGGGGTGGTGGACGGCTTCACCGAGGCGTCGCAAGCGTTCTCGAACGAGCTCGAGGGTACGAACCGGTTCCCCGAGCTCATGGGCCGTTCCGTCGCGGGCGTCATCCGGGCCAACGCCCGGCTGCTCGACGAGGTCGCGACCGTGGTGCGCCAGGCCTCGGACGGGTGGGGCGAGCGGCCGAGACCCCTGGTCGCGGACGACATCGACTACGACCGCCTCGCCGATCTGATCGCAGCGCGGCTCAGCTCCGCGGGGGCCGAGCCCACCGCGTCCGAGGCCCCCGCAGCGCGAACCACACGGAAGACATAGCGCCGACGGCTCTAGGTCGACTCCATCCTCCGGATGAAGGAGTTCAGGAGAAGGACGGCGAGTACGCCCGCACCGACCCACGGCCAGGGGTTGTCCTCGATGCGGAGGGCAAGTCGGCCGAGGGCACCCGCCGTGGAGAAGTTGGGCTTGAACAGGGCCAGGGCGATCACCGCGACGATCCCGAGCCCGACGGTCCGGCGCAGCAGCCGGAGGGTGTGGGGGATGAGACGTTCGCCGGCAGACAGCGTGCGCAATCCCTGGCGACCGATGTCCGGGAGGCGCCGCACCAGCCACTCCATGGTGTCGACCGCCGCCATCGGCGCCCGTGCCAGCCGGTACCAGGTGTATGGGGACGTGAGCGGTTGCCGTACTTCGTGCTCGAGGAGGTCGGTGGAGATGTCTTGGAGGAAGCGGCGGAGGTGACCCCGCCAGTCGATCGACGGATAGAGCCCGAGCATCACAAGGTCGGCGATGAGGATCGTGCGGTAGAGCTGAAGGGTGCTCGAGGTCACGGGGAGCCGGTTGCGGCGTAAGGTCGCCAACGTCCTGAGCAGGAACGACCCCGTGCTCTTCTCGCTCAGGGGCGCATCCGGGTCGCGCGAGGCGATCAGGTAGTCCCGCAGGTTCTGTTTGATGTCCTGCTCGAACCGGCTGAGGTCTCGGAACGGCAGCGGCTCCATGGCCTCGAGCAGGGCGAGGTACGCCTCGTGTATCCGGTCTTGAGCGATCGCCTCTCTCAGGCGCAACTGCAGCTCCCACTGACGCTCGTCGATCGCGCCGACGAGGCCGAAATCGACCCAGTTCAGCGTGCCGCCGTCGCTCACGATCAGGTTCGAGGGGTGCGGGTCGGCATTGAACGACCGGATGCGCATGGTCTGCTCGAGCACGGACCGCAGCAGGATGACAGCCGTGCGCTTGGGCGTGATCCCCCGGGCGGCCCATGACTCGAGCGCGCGATCGTCGCCGTTCGTGATCGCCGTGAGCATCTCCCGCACGGTCACGCCGCGGACGCGCTCGAGGGTGAGCATGCTCCGGCTCGACAGGTGGCGGTACACCCTCGGCGCGTAGTGGGCGATCGGGTCCGCAATCATCTGGTCGTGGATGTAGGCGGTGTAGAGCGCCTCACGCCTGAGGTCGAGTTCGTCGACGGCGGTGCGAGAGAGCTCGTCGACGGCCGCACCGACGTCGAGGTCGCGGAGCACGGGAAGGACCTCGACCACCCGCGCCGTGAGCCGGAGGAACGTCAGATCGATGCGCACCCGCTCGATGATCCCCGGCTTGAGGACCTTCACGACGACGTCGTCGCCGTTGGCGAGGACCGCGCCGTGCACCTGCGCCAGTGACGCCGTTGCGATCGGTTCGGGGTCGAACGCCGTGAACACGTCGGTGAGCGGCCGCCCCAGCTCGCGCTCGATCACCTCGGTGACCCTCGCGGTGGGAACCGGAGGCAGCGAGTCGAAGAGCTTGCCCAGCTCCTCGGTGTACTCGGGGCGTAGGAGGTCGTACCGGGTGGCGAGCAGCTGTCCGACCTTCACGTACCCGCCGCCGCACGTCTCGAAGTACCAGCGCAGGATACGGGGCCCGGCTGTCGGCCCGAAGAGGTTGCGGACCAGCAGCGCAGGCGCCGCGAGCAGGCTCAGGACGAGCAGCCGGCTGGACCGGGCGACCGCGCGGACCACGAAGGAGACCGGGTGGCGCTTGGCGGGCCCCGAGGGTCTCTGACCGGCAAGACGCGGGAGCGCCGTGCCGTTTGCCGGCGATTCGGTGGCCGTGGGCTCGACATCGTCGCCTGTCAGCCGTTCGATCACCACGCTGTGCGCCTCCTGCGGTGGCGCGCCGCGCGCGTCCGCGACGCTCGGCGACTCGGCTCGCGCCGGGGACGCATCGGTCAGCGGTCGTCCTCGGCGTGCAGGGCGAATCGGGCCGTGAACGACTCGCCCGCATGGACGACGTGGTAGCCACCGTCGACCAGGGCGTTGACCGGTGCGGTCATCGGTTCGAGGCAGACGAAGTCGGCGGAGGGTGGGGCGAAGACCTGGGCGTACCGGTAGCCGTCGCCGACGGCGAGGGTGACACGACGGCCGTCGCTCCACAGCGCGAGCCGCCGATCATCGCCCAGCTCGTAGAGATCGTCGAAGACCCGGGTTCCGAGCGGCTCGTCCTCGGCGTCCTCGGCGTGGGACGCCCCGGTCGGCAGCCCCCGAGCGTCGAGCTCGATGTGGCGACGCCGCGGGAGCCGGAGGTGGGCGTCGGCCCGCCGGGCGGACGGGAGGCGGAGGTAGGGGTGGTAGCCGAACGCCAGCGGGACGGACCGGTCGCTGGTGGGGACGACGGTCGTGTCCACCGTCAGCGTCGTGGCGTCGACGGCCACGGCGATCCTGAGCTCGTGGGGGAACGGGAACGAGGCCAACAGGTCGGGGTGGGCCCCGAAGTCGAAGCGGGTCGCGAGGCGGCGCGGCGCCGTGGCGACCACCTCCCAGCCGGGGCGCGCGGACATGGTGCCGTGGATCGGGAGGCCGTGGCCGTCGGTGTGGAGGGGGAGGCCGGCGAGGTCGACGACCACACCCTCGACCTCGTAGCGGCTGGTCCCGAGGCGGTTGGCCCACGGGGCGAGGAGCGGCAGGCCGGTCACGTTGCCGGCCCGGTAGCCGTCGAGCCCGCCGGGGAGCGCGAGCAGCTCGTGGCCGGCGTGGCGGAGCGAGACGCCCACCATCCCGAGCTCGGGCAGGAACGTGGCGTCGAGGGGACCGGAGGAAACGGTCACCCCGGGGTCATCTGCGCGTGTCGTGGGCACGGCCACCTCCCGAGCGGATCACCCCGTCAGCCAGCCGGCATCGTCTCGAGGGGATGAAACCGACCTGGCCGAGGCCATGGATTTCACCCCATCTGGCGGAGGACGCGACCGCAGCGATCGGCACCGCGTATGGTCGACGTGGATCCGATCCCGTTGGGGCGACGCCCGTACGGAGGCCGGGCCCGTAGCGTCGTCTCGGCAGACGAGGGATGTGCAGATGGCAGAGATGTCGTACGACCAGTCGACCGGACTACCGAGCAGCCGGATGACACGCCTGACCCGGTGGATCGTCTTCGCCGGCGTGATCATGATCTCGGGCGGCAGCCTCAACCTCTTCTACGGCATCGTCGCGGCCGTCAACGACGAGTGGGTGGTCTTCACCAACCGCGCCTGTATGGCCTCATCCCGTTCGGGCGACGCCCGTCTCAGCCAGAGCCGTAGCGTCATCTCCGGTGAGCAGCGGGACATCGAGCAGCCCCACAGCAGCGACCGAACGCCCGCACGTCCTCGTGCTCGGGGGTGGCTTCGGTGGCATCGGCGCGGCGCGGAAGCTGAAGAACGCCGACGTCGACGTCACGCTCGTCGACAAGCACGACTACCACACGTTCCAGCCCCTGCTGTACCAGGTGGCCACCGACCTGCTCGAGACGTCCGCGTGCGGGCATCCGCTGCGTGACCTGTTCCACGAGCAGCCGCACGTCGCCGTGCACGAGGCCACCGTGACCGGCATCGACCTCGCCCGGCGCGAGGTGCAGTTCGCAGGAGATGGCACCGCTCGCCTACGACTACCTCGTGCTGGGCCTCGGTGCCCGGGTCAACTTCTTCGGCGTCGAGGGCGCCGAGGAGCACGCGTTCCCGATGTACACGCTCGCCGACGCGGTGCGCCTCCGCGAGCACATCCTGACGAGGTGGGAGGCGGCGGACCGGGACCCCGCCCTGGTCGACGACGGCGCGGTCACCGTCGTCGTCGTCGGCGGCGGGCCCACCGGCATCGAGAGCGCCGGCGCGCTGGCCGAGCTCTACCGCAGCAACTTCGCCCAGGACTACCCGAGGATCGCCGCAGGACAAGGCGCGCATCGTCCTGGTCGAGGCCGGCTCGGCGCTCCTGCCGATGTTCCGCTCCGACATCCGCTCCTACACGCAAGAAGGAGCTGGAGAAGCGGGGCGTCGAGGTGCTGCTGGGCGAGGTGGTCGCGAAGATCGAGCCGACCCGCGTCACCCTGAAGTCGGGGACGGTGATCGCGGCGCACACGCTGGTCTGGGGCGCCGGCCTGCAGGCGAGCCCCCTCGCCGACGCGCTCGGCCTCGAGCTGCAGCACGGCAACCGCGTCCCGGTCGAACCCGACCTCAGCGTCGCCGGACATCCCGAGGTGTTCGCCGTCGGCGACGTCGCCTGGATCACCGACACGAAGACGAACGACGTCCTGCCGCAGCTCGGCTCGGTCGCGCTCCAGGCCGGGGAGCATGCCGGCGAGAACGTCGCCCGGCTGGTCGCCGGCAAGGACACCGAGCCGTTCGCCTACCACGACAAGGGCACGATGGCGACGATCGGTCGTGGCGCCGCGGTGGTCCAGACCCGGGGCGGGCACACGATGAAGGGCAAGGCGGCGTTCCTGGCGTGGGGAGCGGTGCACCTCGCGCTGCTGTCCACCGGCGAGGACCGGGCCAAGGCGGTCGTGGACTGGACGTGGGCGGGGTTCACGCACGAGCGCGCGGGCCGGATCTCGGTGAGGACCGACGAGGACGAGTAGGAGGAGCCGACCGATGGCAGGACCCGACCCCCGGGAGAGCCCGGGAGAGCAGCCGGCCGACGTCTTCGTGGTGTTCGGCATCACGGGCGACCTGGCCAAGGTGATGACCTTCCGATCGCTGTACCGCCTCGAGCAGCGCGGGCTGCTGACGTGCCCGATCGTCGGTGTGGCGGTCGACGACTGGACCGAGGACCACCTCCGCGACCACGCCCGCGAGTCGATCGTCGGGACCGGCGAGGCCCTCGACCCCGAGGTGTTCGACCGTTTCGCCGCCCGACTGTCGTACGTGCAGGGTGACTTCGCGGACGCCGCCACCTACGAACGGGTCGCCAGCGCGATCAAGGGGGCCGAGCAGCCGGTGTTCTACCTGGAGATCCCGCCGTTCCTGTTCGGCAGGGTCGTCGAGGGCCTGGCCGCCGCGGGGCTCACCGAGACGGCCCGGGTGGTCATCGAGAAGCCGTTCGGCCACGACCTGGACTCAGCCCGGGCGCTCGCCGCCGACCTGCACCAGCACCTCGACGAGTCGCAGATCTACCGGATCGATCACTTCCTCGGGAAGATGGGCATCGAGGAGCTGCTCTACCTGCGGTTCGCCAACACGATGCTCGAGCCGGTGTGGGACCGGAACAGCATCGAGTGCGTCCAGATCACCATGGCCGAGAGCTTCGGGGTCGAGGACCGCGGCCACTTCTACGACCCCGTCGGCGCGCTGCGCGACGTCGTGGTCAACCACCTCATGCAGCTCGTCTCGGCCACCGCCATGGAGTCGCCCGCCCGGGGCGATCCCGAGACGATCAAGGACGCCCAGCTCGCCGTCTTCCGAGCGGTCGACGACCGCCGACCCGGCGCACTACGTGCGCGGCCAGTACGACGGCTACCTCGACACCGAGGGGGTCGCTCGCGGCCTCGACCACCGAGACGTACGCCGCGCTGCGCCTCGACATCGAGAACTTGCGCTGGTCGGGCGTGCCCTTCTTCATCCGCACCGGCAAGCACCTGGCGGCCACCCAGACCGAGGTCAGGCTCGTCTTCAAGCGCCCGCCGAAGCTGGGCTTCGGCTTCACCGGCGACCGCAAGCCCGAACCCGACCAGCTCGTGATCAAGCTCGACCCGTCGACCGGGATCAGGCTGCGGCTCGACGCCCGGCGCGCCGAAGCGGTGCGGCCCCAGACCATCACGCTCGACATGGAGTTCTCGGAAGAGGGAGGCGAGGGGGCGACGCCCTACGAGGTGCTCCTCCACGCCGCGCTGGTCGGTCTGAGCACGCGCTTCGCCCGCCAGGACGCCGTCGAGGAGACGTGGCGGATCATGCAGCCGCTCCTCGACGCGCCGCCGCCCGTCCACAGCTATCCCCGAGGATCCTGGGGACCCGCCGCCGCCGACGACGTCGTCGCCGGCCACAGCCACTGGCACCCGCCGTGGGAGGTCTCATGAGCACAGTCGACGCACCCCCCGACCCGACCTCGCAGAGCGCGGCCATGCCCTCGCCGTTCCCGCCGATCGAGGACTACGCCTTCCTGTCCGACTGCCACACGGGCGCGCTCGTCGCCCCTGACGGCGCGATCGGCTGGCTGTGCGTGCCCAGGTTCGACGCGCCGAGCGTGTTCGGATCGCTGCTCGACCGCGAGGCCGGCTACTTCCGGCTGGGGCCGTTCGGCATCAACGTGCCCACGGCGCGGGCCTACGAGCCGGGAACCAACATCCTCTCCACGACCTGGAACACACCGGGCGGCTGGGTGGTCGTGCGCGACGCCCTCACCATGGGGCCGCGCCAGGGCGAGGACGAGGTCACCCCGCACACCCGGCCACCCGCCGACGACGACGCGGACCACGTGCTCGTGCGGACGGTCGAGTGCATCGACGGCCAGGTCGAGGTCGAGCTGGTGTGCGAGCCGGTGTTCGACTACGGCCGCACCGGGGCGTCGTGGACCCTGGTCGACGGTGACCGTCACGTCGGCGAGGCCACCGGCGCCGGCCAGTCCGTCAGGCTGCAGACCGACATGGCGCTCGGCATCGAGGGCGGCCGGGTCCGTGCCCGCCACGTCCTCGGGCGGGGCGACCGGGTCTACTGCGCCCTGTCGTGGGCCGAAGGGCTGGCCGCACCCGCCGACATCGACGAGGCCGACCGGCGGTTGGCCGCCACCACCCGCTTCTGGCGCGACTGGCTGGGACGTTCGCGCGCCGTCGACCATCCCTACCGGCAGGCGATCGAGCGGTCCGCGCTGGCGATCAAGGGCCTGACCTACATGCCGACGGGGGCCACGGTGGCGGCGCTGACCACCTCGCTGCCCGAGACCCCCGGCGGCGACCGCAACTGGGACTACCGCTACACCTGGATGCGCGACTCGACCTTCACCCTGCAGGCGCTGCACTTCCTGAACCTCGACTGGGAGGCCGACGAGTTCATCCAGTTCGTCTCGGATCTCGACCCGGTCGACGACGGGGGACTGCAGATCATGTACGGGATCGACGGCCGGCGCGACCTGACCGAGTCGACCCGGGACGACCTGTCGGGCTACGCGGGTGCCCGCCCCGTGCGCATCGGCAACGGCGCGTGGGACCAGCGGCAGAACGACGTCTACGGCGCGGTGCTCGACTCGATCCTGCTCCACACCCGGCGCAGCGAACGCCTGCCCCGGGGGCTGTGGCCGCTCGTCCAGTCGCAGGCCACCTGCGCCACGGCCGTATGGCGCGAGCCCGACCAGGGCATCTGGGAGGCACGCGGGAAGCCCCAGCACTACGTGTCCTCGAAGCTCATGTGCTGGGTGGCGCTCGACCGCGCCTCCAAGCTGGCGGCGATCCGGGGCGACAGCGAGCTGCAGGCGACCTGGGGCGCTACCGCCGACGAGATCAAGGCCGACATCCTCGAGCACGGGGTCGACAGCCGCGGCGTCCTGCGCCAGCACTACGACACCGACGCGCTCGACGCCTCGACGCTGCTCGCCGCCATCTTCGGGTTCCTGCCAGGCGACGACGAGCGCCTGCGCAACAGCGTCCTGGCCATCGCCGACGAGCTGACCGAGCACGGCTTCGTGCTGCGCTACCGCACCGACGAGACCGACGACGGCATGTCGGGCAAGGAGGGATCCTTCCTCATCTGCTCGTTCTGGCTGGTCTCGGCGCTGGCGATCATCGGCGAGGAGCAGCGGGCCCGCGACCTGATGGAACGCCTCCTGCGTGTCGGATCCCCGCTGGGGCTGTACGCCGAGGAGTTCGACACCGACACCGCCCACCACCTCGGGAACTTTCCCCAGGCGTTCTCCCACCTGGCGCTGATCGAGGCGGCGGCGCGGATCATCCTCGCCGAACGGCTGCGGGAGTTCACGTGACCGGCGATCACTACGACGTCGTCATCATCGGCACCGGGGCCGGCGGCGGCACCCTCGCCCGGCACCTGGCTCCGTCGGGCAAGCGCATCCTCCTGCTCGAGCGGGGCGACTGGCTGCCCCGCGAGCCGGAGAACTGGTCGGCGCAGGACGTGTTCGTCGACGGCCGCTACGTCTCGCCCGACACGTGGTACGACGCCAAGGGCGAGGCGTTCCAGCCGCAGATCCACTACTTCGTGGGCGGCGCCACCAAGCTCTACGGCGCCGCGCTCTACCGCCTGCGCCGCGAGGACTTCGGCGAGCTGCAGCCACCACGACGGCATCTCGCCGGCTTGGCCCATCTCGTACGACGAGATGGAGCCCTACTACACGCTGGCCGAGCAGCTGTACCAGGTGCACGGGGCGCGGGGCGAGGACCCGACCGAGCCGCCGTCGAGCGCGCCCTACCCGTTCCCCGCGCTGTCGCACGAGCCCCGGATCCAGCAGCTGTCCGACGACCTCGCCGCCGCCGGCTACCACCCGTTCCACGCGCCGTGCGGCGTGATGCTCGACGAGGCGAACATGCCGTACAGCACGTGCGTCCGCTGCGCGTTCTGCGACGGCTTCCCGTGCCCGCTGCACGCCAAGTCGGACGCCGAGGTCCACGGCGTCCGCCCGGCGCTGCTGCACCCGAACGTCACGCTGCTGACCAACGCGATGGCCGTGCGGCTGGTCACCAACCCCGCGGGCACCGCCGTCACCGAGGTGGAGGTCGACCACGACGGCGAGCGCCAGACCGTCACCGCCGACATCGTCGTCGTGTCCTGCGGTGCCGCGAACACGGCCAAGCTGCTGCTGGCGTCGGCCAACGACCGGCACCCGAACGGCCTGGCCAACGGCTCCGACCAGGTCGGGCGCAACTTCGTGTTCCACAACAGCCAGGCGGTGCTCGCCCTGTCGCACGAGCCGAACCCGACGGTGTTCCAGAAGACGCTCGGGGTCAACGACTTCTACTTCGGGACCGACGACTTCGAGTTCCCGATGGGCAACATCCAGATGGTCGGCAAGTCCACCGAGGAGATGTACCGGGGCGAGAAGCCGATCGAGACGAAGCTCGCCCCCACTCGGGTCCTGCGCGACATCGCCACCCACGCCGTCGACTTCTGGCTGTCGACCGAGGACCTGCCCCGGCCCGAGAGCCGGGTCACCCTCGAGCGTGACGGCAGCATCAGGCTCAGCTACGAGGTGGGAAACCAGGCGGCCAGCGACCGCCTGTACCACCAGCTCAAGTCCATGCTCGGCCACCTGGGCATGCACCCGGACCACCTGATCCCCCGGCACGCCTACCTCAAGACCGACATCCCCGTCGCCGGCTGCGCCCACCAGGCCGGCACGTGCCGGTTCGGCACCGATCCCGCCACCTCGGTGCTCGACGTCGACTGCCGCGCACACGAGGTCGACAACCTCTACGTCGTCGACACCAGCTTCTTCCCCAGCATCGGGGCCGTGAACCCGGCCCTCACGGCCATGGCCAACGCGCTCCGCGTCGGCGATCACCTGCTCGAGCGGCTCGGCGCGGCCTGATGAGCACGTTCTCGCTCTCCGGAGCGGGGCTGCTGGCGGTCGACCCCGTGCCGTGGGCGCGAGCGCAGATGGCGTTCACGCTCGCCTGCCACATCATCCTCGTCCCGCTGGGTGTGTCGTGGGCCTTCATGGCCCTGGTGGCGAACTGGCGGGCGATCAGGCGCGGCGACGAGGACGCGCTGCTGCTGGCCCAGCGCTGGTCGAAGTACATGGCCGTCACCTTCGCCGTGGGGGCCGTGACGGGCACGGTCCTGACATTCGAGTTCGGTCTGCTGTGGCCGAAGTTCATGGGGACCTGGGGCGCGGCCTTCGGGATCCCGTTCTCGGTCGAAGGCCTGTTCTTCTTCATCGAGGCGATCTTCATCGCGCTCTACATCTTCGGCTGGAAGCGGCTCCGCCCGTGGCCGCACTTCTGGACCGGGGTGCCGATCGTCATCTCCGGCATCGGCGGCACCCTCTCGGTGGTCGCCGCCAACGCCTGGATGAACGAGCCGGCGGGGTTCACGCTCAACAGCGACGGCGAGATCACCGACGTCGACCCGCTGAAGGTGATCTTCAACGACGCTTGGCCCTACGAGGCGTCGCACATGCTGGTGGCCGCCTACCTCGTCGGCGGGTTCCTCGTCGCGTCGGTCTACGCCGTCGGCATGTTGAGAGGCCGCCGGGACCGGTACCACCGGCTCGGCTTTCTCATCCCCTTCACGGTCGCGGCCATCGCGACTCCGATCCAGATGATGGTCGGCGACACGCTCGCCCGGTGGGTCTACAACAACGAACCGACCAAGTTCGCGGCGATCGAGCTGGTGCCCGAGACCGACAGCGACGTGCCCGAGACGCTGCTCGGCCGCCTGAACTCGGACGGCGACGTCACCGGCGGCATCGCCATTCCCGGGCTCGCCTCGTGGCTGTCCGATCCGAGCAGCGGCACGAGCACGGTCGTGCAGGGACTCGATGCGTTCCCCGCCGACGAACGGCCGACGACAGGAGAGGTCAACACCGTTCATCTGGCGTGGGACGTGATGGTCGGCATCGGCACGCTGCTCTTCCTGCTGTCAGCGTGGTACTGGCTCGCCTGGATCTTCCGGCGCGACATGCCGCGGTCGAAGCTGTTTCTCCGGATCGCGTCCGTGGCCGGGGTCGCCGCGGTCCTGGCGATGGAGGCGGGCTGGGTGGTCACCGAGGTGGGCCGGCAGCCCTGGATCGTGCACGGGTACATGAAGGTGGAGGACGCCGCGACCGGCAACGAGGGCGTCTGGATCACGTTCATCGCCGTCGTGATCATCTATATCGCCCTCGCGACGACGGTCGTCCTCGTCCTCCGGAGCATGAGCCGGCGGTTCCGACGCCAGGCCGAGCTGGTCGACAACGATGTCCCGTACGGCCCGCGCGAGCCCGGGGCGGAGACGGCGGAGGAAGCAGAGCCTGTCGGTGGCTGACGCCGTCGCTGTCGTGCTGTTCGTCGCGGTGAGCGCCTACGCGGTCTTCGCGGGCGCGGACTTCGGTGCGGGGTTCTGGGACCTTGTCGCCGGGGGAGCGGCGCGGGGCGCCCGGCCGCGCGTCATCGTCGATCACTCGGTCGGGCCCGTGTGGGAGGCCAACCACGTGTGGCTGATCTTCGCGCTCGTCATCCTGTGGACCGGGTTCCCCGAGGCGTTTGCCTCGATCACGCTCACCGTCTTCGTCCCCCTCACCCTCGTCGCGCTGGGCATCGTGCTGCGCGGCGCCAGCTTCGCGTTCCGCAAGTCCCTGTTCCGCACGTCCGAGCGGCGGGTGTTCGGCGCGATCTTCGCGTTCTCCTCCGTCCTCGTGCCCTACTGCATGGGCGCCATCGCGGGTGCGATCGCGTCCGGGCGGGTGCCCGCGGGTGGCGAGGCCGGCGATCCGTGGACGAGCTGGGTCAACCCGGTGTCGGTCGTCGGCGGCGTGCTCGCCGTGACCGTGGGCGCCTACCTGGCCGCCGTCTACCTGATCTGGGACTCCCGCCGGCTGGCCGACGACGCCATGGTCGAGTACTTCCGAGAGCGGGCGGTCGTCGCCGCAGTCGTCGCCGGTGTGGTGGCCGTCGTCGGGATCTTCGTGCTGCGCGCCGACTCGCGCTACGTCTTCGACGGCCTGACGTCCCGCGCGCTACCGCTCGTCGTGCTCTCCGCGCTGTGCGGCCTCGGGTCGCTCGGGCTGCTCCTCCGTGGCTCACCACGCGGTGCGCGCGTGCTCGCCGCCGGCGCGGTGGCGAGCATCGTCTGGGCCTGGGGTGTGGCCCAATGGCCGTACATCCTCCCGACGAGCCTGAAGGTGTCGGCGGCGGCGGCGCCGTCCGCCACGCTGGGCACCCTGCTGGTGGTGTTCGGCGTCGCCGCGGTCGTCATCGTGCCATCGTTGGCCCTGCTCTACATGCTCGACCAACGAAGCCTGCTGCCGGAGGAAGGCGTGGACGCCCGGCCGGCCTCCGGCGGGTCGACGCCCGCCTCCTGACGAGAGGCGGTGGAGGCTGTCGTGGCGGGCCGCTGTGGGACCGGGCCGAGCAGGATGAGCGTGTCGCCGTGCTCAGCGGCCGGCGTCGTGCTCGCGGTCACGGGTTCGAGCCGGCCATCACCACGGCGAACGAAGAGCAGCTCGGCGCCGTCCGGCAGGCCGTCGCCGCACCGGCGAGCCATGAACTCCGCACCGTCGCGGTGTCGTCGGGCGATCTCCGCGCCGGTCAGGGTCGTGCCGAACAGGAGCTCCCCGCGGGTGAAGGGCGCGACCACACCGACGCTCCGGCTCGGCGCCGCGATCCGGTAGACGCCGTCGTCGAGGGTGCCCTCCAGGGCGATCGCCGCCAGCGCGTTGAAGTCGTCCTCCTCGGTGAGCAGCAGCGCCATGGTGATGCCCTCGAGCTCGGTGCCGAGGCCGGTTGCGTCGGCCACCAGGCGACCGGGCGCGAGCTCCAGTTCGGCTGCCTGGATCCGCCGGCGCTGCTCGGGCGCACCCGCCAACATGAGGACCTCGAGCCGCTGCGCCCGGAGCGCTCGTGCCAGCGCCACGACCCATTCCGTGCCACCCACGATCAGCGGGAGCGACGCCGCAGGGCGACTGACGCCGAGCCGTCTGGCCAGGGGGGCGGCGGTGAGCCCGTACAGCATCACCGTGCCCACGATCACGAGGAACGTCGCGGGCAGGATGTCCTCGGCACCGCCGACCCCTTCGGTCACGAGGGTGGCCGAGAAGGCGGAGGCGGTCGCCGCCGCCACGATGCCGCGGGGGTCCATCCACCCGATCAACGCGCGCTCTCCCGTGCTCAGATCGGTGCGGAGGGTCGCGAGGTAGGCGACGAGGGGGCGTGCCACCAGCACCAGCACGGCGACGAGCCCCAGCGTGGGCGCCAGCACGTCGCCGACCGACTCGGGCGTCACCGTCGACGAGATCGAGATGAAGAGCAGGCCGATCATGAGTTGGATGACCGTCTCGAAGAACGGTCGCCGGGCCGGGATGTCGAACCCGGGCAGGTTGGCGAGGGCGATGCCCATGACGATGGCGGCGATGAGCCCGGTGTCGTCGCGGACGACGTCGCACGCCGCGGCCACGGCGATCACGGTGGCGACCGTGCCCGACGTGCCGAGGACCTCCGACAGGCTGAAGTGGCTCAACAGAAGCCACAGCACGGCCGTGCCGACCACGCCCCCGGCGAGCCCGACACCGACGCTGGCGACGAACTGGCCGAGCTCGTAGGCCGGGCTGCCGGGACTGCCCGCCACGACGGCGTGGAAGACCAACGCGCCGAGGACGCCACCGATCGGGTCGATGACCGAGCTCTCCCAGGCCAGGACGGTCCGCAGGCGCGGGCTCGGCCGGATGAACGACAACAGCGGTGCGACGACCGTGGGTCCGGAGACCACGAGGATGGCGCCGATCATGATGGCGGCCCCGCTCGACAGGCCGAGCAACAGCCCGGCGGCGTAGCCGGCGACCGCCCACGTGATCAGCACCCCGAACAGGATCAGCCTGGTCACCACCCGGCGCGTGCTCCCGGTCAGCCGTCTCAGGTCGAGCTCGAGCCCGCTGTCGAAGAGGATCAGCGCGACCGCAAGAGACACCAGCGGCTGAAACGCCGCCCCGACGATGTTGGTCGGGACGATGTTGTCGGTGAGCGCCCCGGCGGTGAACCCGACGGGCAGCAGCACGACGATGGCGGGGATCCTGAGCCGGCTGGCCAGGATCTGGGAGCCGACCGCGAGCGCAACGGTCAGCCCGATCCCGATCAGGATCTGTTCGCTGGTCATGGCCCCGCCGCCGTCGACTCGTCCGGCCGGCGCGTCACGGCGCCACCGACGGCAAGCCGTACGGATCGCCGCCGTTGGACGGGCCGTGCGGCGGCGGGGCAACGTCGCCGTCGAGCCCGGCCAGCCGGCGGAGCGTCTCCTTGTGAGGTGCCGGCCCGCGGGTCGGGCGGCACCGCGCCGGCCCTGGCGGTCGGTCCGTGGTCACAGGTCCATCCGACCGCGTCGGGGCGCCAGTGGCATCGCCTCGACGGGATGAGTCGTGGAGCTTGCCGCCTGACCTACAGGCCGAGCAGGCCGACCGCCTGCACACCTCGAGAACGGCTCGAGCATCGCCAGACCGGACGATTCTCGACTGGCGACCGGCGCCACGTCTTCTCCTGATGACCTGCACTCGTCGGCCATCAGCCCGTACACGGCTACGCGAAGAAGCCCGACTCGAGGTCGTGCACCACCGCGTCGATGGGCTCACCGGTGGCGACCAGCCCGCCGTCCCAGGGCGCGGCGATGGCGAAGAGCAGGGCGAGGCTCAGCCCGACCACACAGGCGAGTCCCGCCACCAGCAACGACGTCCGGACACTGGTGCGGAAGGCGAGTGCGCCGGCGTTGACGATCAGTGCCACCCCGCTGGCGACCAGCGTGGCCACATAGAGCCCGGGCAGCTCGCGGTCGGCCGCCGCGATCCGGGTCCGGCGGCCGACGGTCACGGCGTCGAGCGAGGCGAGCAGCTCGGTGCTCGCCGGTGTGCCCAGTTCGCTGCGCGCCGCCTCCTCCCGGACCACCCGTTCGAGCGTGGCGATGGCGTCGGTGGTGGCGTCGTCCGTGCCCTCGGCCTCGTCGACTCCCCGCCACTCGTGGGACCGGGTCGCCTCCAAGTACCCGGCCAGCGCCTCCTGGATGGGTGCCGAGTCGACCCCCGGGCTGGTCGAGGCCCACGCCAGTCGGGATGCTTCGGCCGCCTCCCGGCTGACGATGTCCTGCGCCGAGCGCAGGTACCCGGCCTCGCTCGACAGGGTCAGGGCGGTGAACACGGCGAACGTGGCGCCCAGCGCCGGCATGAGCGGCGCGGCGATGGCGTGGACGTGGTCGCGTTCGGCCTCCGGCACGATCGCCGCGATCGCGAGCCGGCTGCCGCCGGCGATGACCAGGGCGAGGGCCAGCGAGCAGACGACCAGCAGCCAGACGGGCTGCGACGTGAGCCAGGTCATCCGGGCCGACCGTCGCCCGGTCCGGTCACCGGCGATCGATGTCGCCTACACGGGGTTGCCGCGGGCGTCGCAGGGCAACGCGTCGTCACCGCCGATCACCTCCATCTCCTCGTCGATGATGAGCAGGGTGCGTTCCATCGCGTCCGGTTGCAGGCTGCCGACCCCGCCGTGGAACGGGTCGTCCAGGAACTGCAACAGGATGAGCATCGTGACGATGACCGACACCACGGTGCCCATGAGCAGGGCCTGGACGACCGCACGCTCGCCGCTGTCGGCGAAGAACAGCATGTAGAGGAAGATGACGGCCGACGTGAAGAACAGCACGAACCACAGCGGGGTGGGGATGACGCCGATGGCGCCGTGTATCCGGTCGGCGCGCGCCTGCTCGCGGTCCGACGTCTGGTCGAGCCACTTGCCGTAGGCGGCCTGCTCCGCCGCCGTCTCCGGCTCGACCGTGCGGATCGTCTCGAACATCGCCACGCCCCACGGGTTCAGCTCCTCGCCCAGCGTGCCGGCCTCCATGCGGTCCCACTGCACACCGGCGACCGAGCGGGCGTAGCAGACGAGCTCGACCGTGAGCTGCCCCGAGGCGTCGGACGGGAGGAGCTGGGCGGTCTCGATCTGCTGCGCGACCGTGGTGGCCTCGGCCTCGGCGCCGGCCCGGGCCGAGTCGTAGCTCGTGAAGGCGAGGAACACCACGAACCCGAGCAGCACGGCGAAACCGGTGGCCAGCACGCCGAACACGCCCGCGGCCCGGTCACCGTCGTTGAAGTAGCTGCCGTCGGGGGCCCTGCGCCGCACCAGCAGGATCGCGGCGACGGCGGCACCGGTGGCGGCCGCGACGATCAGGGCGGCGACGGCGATGTTCATCCCTCACCTCATCTCTCGGTGCGATGCGTGCGTGTGCCACCGCGATGGGCGCGGACTCTACCGGCCGCGTCATCCCCGTGCGTGTGTGCGATCAGGACGACGAGCAGTCCAGCGCGTCGAGCAGGTTGGTCCACGCCGTGGCCACGGCCGACTGGGCCGACGACACGGCGTCGCCGGCCGCTGCCACCGTCTCGTCGCTGGGGAGGTCGTCGATCAGGTTCTGCAGCCCTGCGGCCGCCGACTGCAGCGCCGACTCGACGGCTGACGGAAGATCGGTGTCCTCGGCCTGCACGTCCTCGAGGTCGGACTCGAACTGGTCGATGGCGTCCTGCACGTCGCCGACCGTCGTGTCGGCGTCGCTGTCGCCGCCCGTTCCCGTGATCTCGTCGACGGTCGAGTCGAAGCCCTCGAGGGTGCTGCAGATGCTGCTGCTCCCATCCGACCCCGACCCCGACCCCGAACCCGACCCGGACCCGCTGCTGCTGTCGTCGTCGTCCCCGCAGCCCGCTGCCACCAGGAGACATCCCGCGGCTGCTGCTCCGAGTGCTCTCGGCAGGTTCATCCGCGGTCTCCTCGTATCAGTGGTGGAACCCGTGACGGTGCTCCGGCTGCGGAAGGTGCACGGGCATGTTCTCGAGGTAGTCGACGTGGCGCCGCAGGTCGGCGATCAGCAGGTCGGCGAGGTCGCGTGACATCCCGTTGCGCACGACGATACGCAGGGCGGCGAGATCCTGCCGGTTCTCGGGGAACGTGTAGGCGGGCACCAGCCACCCCCTGTCCCGCAACCGCTCCGACACGTCGAAGACCGTGTAGGGCCGGTCGGTGCCGTCGAGGGCGAAGGCGAACACCGGCAGCTCGCTGCCGTCGGTCAGCAGGCGGAAGGGCCCCAGCTTGGCGATGGCGTCGGAGGTGTAGAGGGCGACGTCGCGCGACGTCTGCTGGATCTGCCGGTAGCCGTCGATCCCGAGGCGGACGAAGTTGTAGTACTGCGCCGCCACCTGGTTGCCCGGGCGCGAGAAGTTGAGGGCGAAGGTGGGCATGTCGCCGCCCAGGTAGTTGACGTGGAAGACGAGGTCCTCGGGCAGGGCGTCGGGGTTGCGCCAGATCGCCCAGCCGACGCCCGGGTACACCAGCCCGTACTTGTGGCCCGAGGCGTTGATCGACTGCACCCGGGGCAGGCGGAAGTCCCACTCGAGGTCGGGGTCGATGAACGGGGCGACGAACCCGCCCGACGCCGCGTCGACGTGGACGGGGATGTCGAAGCCCGTGTCGGCCTGGTGCCGGTCGAGCGCGGCGCAGATGTCGGCGACCGGCTCGTAGGACCCGTCGAACGTCGAGCCCAGCACCGGCACGACCCCGATCGTGTTCTCGTCGCAGTGTTGCACCGCCCGGTCGGCGGTCAGGTGGTAGACCTCGCCCTCCATCGGCACCAGCCGGGCCTCCACGTCCCAGTAGCGGCAGAACTTCTCCCAGCACACCTGCACGTTGGCGCCCATCACCAGGTTGGGCCGGTCGATCGGCTTGCCCGCCGCCCGCTGGCGGTCGCGCCAGCGCCACTTGAGCGCCATCCCGGCCAGCATCGCCGCCTCGCTGGAGCCGGTGGTCGAGGTGCCGGTCGCCTCGTCCCCGTCCGGCGAGTTCCACAGCCTGCTGAGCATGTTGACGCAGCGCTGCTCGAGCTCCGCGGTGCGCGGGTACTCGTCCTTGTCGATCATGTTCTTGTCGAACGTCTCGGCCATCAGGTCCCGGGCCTGGGGCTCCATCCACGTGGTCACGAACGTGGCCAGGTTGAGCCGGGCGTTGCCGTCGAGCATCAGCTCGTCGTGCACGAACTGGTAGGCGGTGTCGGGCAGCGTCTCGAGGTCGGGGATGCGGTGCCGGTGGGCGCGATGCGCCTCGCCGGGCCGGGCGTAGATGGGGCCGACGACCATCGGCGTGAGGTCCTCGACGAGCTTGCGGTGCAGGGCCACGGGGTCCCCCTTGTGTCGGACCCATGAGACCGCGGCACACAGCGGGGAGCATCGTCCCGACGGGATGATCCGGCGCGGCGTTTCACCCCGGATGGGTGACGGCCTCGCGCCGCCCCGGTCGTAGCCTGGTGACGAGGCGATGGAAGGGGTGCGGCCATGGCAGACACGAACAGCGGCACGCTGAGCGGTGACGAGCTCACCGCAGCGATGACCCTCATCAACCACGCGGACAGCGTCGAGCTGAAGCTGAGCATCCCCGACTCGGCGCGGTGGTCCGTCATCAGCGCGCTCGACATGGATCCGCTCGAGGCGCAGATGCGGCAGGTGTTCTTCCTCGACACGCCGGACCTCGCGCTCAACCACCGGGGCCTGGTCGTCCGGGCCCGACGGGTCCAGGGACGGGGCGACGACTCCGTGGTGAAGCTGCGGCCCGTCGTGCCGCACGAGCTGCCGGCGAGGCTGCATCGCTCGCCGGACTTCGTCGTCGAGGTCGACGCCATGCCCGGCGGCTACGTCTGCAGCGGCTCGTTCAAGGGCTCGCTCGATCAGCCCGTCGTCAAGGCCGCGGCCGCCGGCAAGCACCCTCTGCGCAAGCTGTTCAGCAAGGAGCAACGCCGGTTCTACGCCGACCACGCGCCCGACGGTCTCGCGCTCGACGACCTGTCGATCCTCGGCCCCATCACGGTGATGAAGCTGAAGTTCTCACCCGAGGGGTTCAGCCGCCGTCTGGTCGCCGAGCTGTGGGTGTATCCCGACGGCTCGCGCATCCTCGAGCTGTCGACGAAGTGCTCGACGGCCGAACCGTTCCAGGTGGCCGCCGAGGCAAAGGCGTTCCTCGCCGAGCGGGGCATCGACATCGCCAGCGAGCAGCAGACGAAGACGCGCACCGCCCTCGAGTTCTTCACCAACGAGGCGAACCCCGCCGGGCGAGCCGGCTGACCCGGCCCGCCCAGGGCAGGGACATCAGCCGGCGAAGCGCCGCATCTGCCAGCCGACGCCGATGGCGACGAGGCCTGAGCCGATGGCCCGGATGCCCAGCAGCACGGCGATCACCACCAAGGTGGCCTCCGGCCACACCAGCACGATGATCCCGAGGGCGATGGTGATCCCGCCCAGCCCGAGCGCGAACGGCATGTCGGACCGGTCGCGGTCCGAGAGCGCCAGCGCGACCTCCATCAGCCCGGCGAGCACGAGCCCGATGCCGGCGAGCACCGCGATCGCCCACAACGTGATGTCGGGCCACACCATCACGGCGATGCCCGCCGCCACGAGGAGGCCGCCCGCGATCCATGCCGCCCAGCCGATCCCGCGCTCGCCGTGCAGCGCCACGATCTCGGTGACACCCGCGACGATCAGCGAGATGCCGACGAGCCAGGCCAGCACGACGACGGACTCGAACAGGTTGGTGAGCAGCCATACGCCCAGCACGATCAGGGCGAGGCCGCCGAGGACGGACAACCACCAGCCGCTGGCGTCGACGTTCGCGTACTCGATCGGGCGGGGTGGCGGCGGTGGTGCGGGGCTGCCGAACTCGGCATCGAAGTCAGACACGGGAAGCTCCTCGTCAGGTGGTGCGAAACGCTCCGATCGTGCGCTCCCGGGGCGCTGGCACATCGCCCGTCGCGGGTGATTCCGCCCCGATCGGCGTGGCGCGCGGCCGGCTGGCACGATGGCGTGGTGGACGAGACCCGTGTCGACAAGTGGTTGTGGGCCGTGCGGCTGTTCAAGACCCGGGCGCTCGCCACTGCAGCGTGCAAGGGCGGGCACGTGCGGGTGAACGGGGCACCGGCCAAGGCGGCGTCGACCGTGAGGGTCGGTGACCGTGTCGACGCGCACGTCCACGGGCGCGCCCGCATGCTCGAGGTCGTCCGCATCATCGACAAGCGCGTCGGCGCACCCGTCGCCGCGGCGTGCGTGGTCGACCACACGCCGCCCGAGCCCCCGAGGGACCAGGCTCCCGAGGTCTTCACCCGCGAGCGTGGCGCCGGTCGGCCCACCAAGCGCGACCGGCGCCAGCTCGACCGGTTCCGCACCCGATGAGCCCCGACCCTCCGGGCGCCGACGGCACCGGGCCGCTCGCGCCCGACGACCGCGCGGTCGTCGAGCGCCTGCTGTCGGACGCCTGGGGCAGCCGGGTCGTCGTCGTGACCGCCGAGGTCGTCGCCGAGCGAGCCCACGTCGTGCGGGTCGTCGCCGACGACGGCCGCCGTGCGATCGTGAAGCAGCCGCGTCGCGACGGCGGTGGCCGGTGGGGCGTCGACCCCCTGGCGCTGGCCACCGAGTGGGCGACCCTCGAGTTCCTGGGCGCGATGCCCGAGACGACCGCGCCCCGGCTGCTCGGCGGCGATACCGCCCGTCAGCTGGTGGTCCTGGAGGACCTCGCCGTCGATCGCACGTTGGCCGACTCGTTGCTCGGTGCCGACCCGTCGACAGCCCGTGCCGACCTCGTGTCCTACGCGGAGGCGCTGGCCGCCACCCACGCGTGGAGCATCGGGCGCGGCGGCGGCTACGCGGTCCTCCGCGCTGCGCACGGCCTCGACGGCGACGGGCCCACGTGGTGGCTCGGGGCGCTCGTACGCCAGCGGGGACGGTTCGTCGAGGTGGCCGCGGATCTCGGCGCCGATGTCTCGGGGCTCGACGGCGAGCTCGACCGGGTCGGCCATCTGCTCGACGGAGGGGCCGTTCGCGGGTTGGTGCACGGCGACCCGTGCCCCGACAACGTCGTGATCGTCGACGGGCGGTGCCGCATCCTGGACTTCGAACGGTCGAGCCTGGGTTCGGTGGTCCTCGACGCGGCCTACCTGGTCGCGCCGTTTCCGAGCTGTTGGTGCTTCGGCCCGATGCCGGCCGACGTGGGGTCCGCGGCCATGGCGGCATACCACGGTGTCCTCGCCCACGCGGGCGTGGACACGGGTGACGAGTGGGACGTCACCGTGGCGGCTGCACTGGCGGCCTGGGTCGTCGTCCGGGGCGCAGGCGTGGCCGACGCCCTCGCCGGCGACGAGGTCTGGGGCACGACGGGCATGCGGCCCCGCATCCTGACCTGGACGGACTCGTTCCTGCGCTCTGTCGCCGGTGCCGAGGCGTTCCCCCGGCTCCACGGCGTCGTACGCCAACTGCACGACACGCTGCAGGCGACATGGCCGGAGGCCCTCACGCCCCGCTACCCGGCGTTCGCGTCGACGCCACGCCCTGCTCCGCCGCGTGTGCGGCCAGGGTGAACGGGGCCTGGGCGTGGGCACCGTCCAGGGCCATGGCCGCCAGGCGGCGACCCACCTCGGGTACGAACTTGAACCCGTGGCCCGAGAACCCGGCCCCGACGACGATCGGGCCCACCCGGTCGAGCACGAAGTGCCGTGACGGCGTCGAGGTGTACAGGCAGGTCGTGGCGGCCACCACACGGGGGACGAGGCCCGGCAGCCACCGACGGACGTAGCGCTCGATCCGTTCGATCCGGGCGGGGTCGGTCACACCGGTGCGGGTGTCGCCGGTGGTCACGGCCCCCGAGTGGTGCTCGCCCACCTTGACCCGGCCGTCGACCGCGGGCAGCCCGTACGCCGCGGTGGCGGTCTCCCAGTGGATGAACGACGGCACGTCGTCCGGGCCGACACCGGGACGCCGGTCGAGGAAGAACACGTGCTCCTCGGTGGTGGTCAGGCGGGGCAGCGCGGGTGCGCCGGCTGCCGCCAACAGGCCGTCGGTCCATG
The DNA here is from genome assembly GCA_963735375.1 of uncultured Acidimicrobiales bacterium. Taxonomy (GTDB): domain Bacteria; phylum Actinomycetota; class Acidimicrobiia; order Acidimicrobiales; family VFJN01; genus ZC4RG19. Next base: position 712,419 of record CAVTKS010000007.1, on the reverse strand, counting down.
CACCGGCGGCGACCACCGCGACGGGGGCTGTGACCGTGTCGTCGCCCGCGATGACACGCACACCCGTCCCGTGATGTTCGAGGCTCGTGACCGGCGTGCCGAACCGCAGGTCGGCGCCCGCGCCCGCCGCCTGGGCCAGCAGGATGGCGAGGCCGTCGGCGGCCCGCACCCACCCCGCGTCCGGTTGCACGAGGACGTCGGTGGCGAAGGCCAGCGCCGGCCACCGGCGGGCCGCCTCACCCGGGGTCAGGCGATGGGTCGTCACGCCGAACTCGTGGGCTGTGCGCGCCAGCGCGTCGATCTGGGCCTCGGTGCCGTGCTCGACGCAGCCGATGCGGTGCAGCAGTCGGCTGCCACGGTCGTGCTCGAGGCGCCGCCATCCGTCCTCGGCGGCGAGGGCCATCTCGACGTAGGCGGGGTGGGTGTAGGCGTGCCGCCAGATGCGTTCGCCGCCGTGCGACGCGCCGCGGGCGTGGCCGGGCTCGAACCGCTCGAACAGCACGACGTTCGCTCTCGGGGCGGCTGCCCACGCCGTGGCCAGGCCCATCGCCCCACCGCCGACCACGACGAGGTCGACGTGCCGCTCGGTCATCCGCACAGGATGGCCGACGAGCGACGATTGCCGCCCGTCGTTTGCGCCAGACTCGGCGCGTGGGACACGGACATGCGCACGAACACGACGCGCCGCGGCGCGAGGTCGAGGCGGCGTCGGTCCGCCGACTCTTGACGATCGTCGTAGGTGTGATCGCCCTCGCCGCCGTCGTGGGTCTCGTGGTGTGGTGGCCGGGCGGCGACCCGGATGTCGATCGCGAGGTGCTGGGGTTCAGCGACCGGGTCAAGGCCACGGTCACGTCCACCGAGACCGGCGTCTGCGCCGGAGCGGCGTCCGACCCGGCGAGCGAGCCCGCGGCCGGCCCGACGGGTGAACCTTCGGACGCGCCCGAGTGCGTCATCGTCACGGCACGTGTCACGAGCGGCGGGAGCGAGGGCGAGTCGGCCACCCTCGAGACCTCGACCGACTTCGACAGCTCCGTGTCCCGACTCAGCGCCGGCGACGACATCGTGCTCAACGACGGGGGTGCCGACCTGCCGCCGGAGGTCCGCTACTCGTTCGCCGACATGCAGCGGTCGAGGCCCCTCGTCGTGCTCGCCGTCCTGTTCGCGGCCGTGGTGGTGGCGCTCGGCCGCCTCCGAGGACTGCTGGCGCTCGTCGGCATCGTCCTCAGCCTGGGCGTGCTCCTGGGGTTCATCTTCCCCGCGCTGCTCGACGGCGCCGCACCGATCGGCGTGGCCCTCACCGGTGCCACGATCATTGCCTTCGGCACGCTCTACCTGGCCCACGGGGTCAGCGACCGCACCACCGTGGCGCTGCTGGGCACGATGGCCAGCCTGGCGCTCACGGCGGCCCTGGCCGTGGGCTTCGCGGCCGCGGCGCAGCTCAGCGGGCTCGCCTCGGAGGAGTCGCTCACGCTGTTGACGTTCGCCCCCGGCATCGACTTCCGGGGGCTGCTGTTGGCGGCCGTCATCATCGGCACCCTGGGGGTGCTCGACGACGTGACGATCACGCAGGTGTCGGCGGTGTGGGAGCTGCGCCGCACGGACCCCACGTTGAGCGGCCGTCAGCTCTACACGTCCGGCATCCGCATCGGGCGCGACCACATCGCCTCGACCGTGAACACCCTGGTCCTGGCGTACGCGGCGGCGTCCCTTCCGCTGCTGTTGATCTACACGCAGTCGGGCCTCGCGTTCGGCGAGGTGCTCGCGACCGAGACGGTCGCCGTCGAGATCGTGCAGACCCTGGTCGGCTCGATCGGGCTGGTGGCGTCGGTGCCGCTCACGACCGCGCTGGCGTGCTGGGTGATCACGAGGCCCGAGGGTGCTGACGTCGAGCCCGTGCCGGCGTCCGGGCCGCAGCCGCACCCGCGCCGGACCCGCGATCGCGGCGACGACTTCTGGACCAACGAGCCATGGTGAGCGGTGAGGTCCGGCGGGTGCCTCAGCCTGCGGTGGCGGCCTTGCCGTCCCAGAGGTCGTTGCACCGTTCGCACACCTCGTCGGGGATGACGCCGACGCGCATGAGCACCGCGAAGATGCGGCATCCGAGGCACAGCGCGAACACGGCCTCGAGCGTGGCTGCCACCGCGAGCGCGCCGAGCAGGAGGTAGGCCGCGCCGCGGAGGCCGAAGCCCAGCGCCAGCAGCGCGGCCGTGACGGACAACGCGGCCCCGATGCCCTGGGCGAAGCGCTTGGGCGGGCCCGGCACCGGCTTGGGTGGGACCGGCAGGCGCGGGGTCACGACGCGGGTGACCAGCTGGCCCAACGGGCTCAGCGTGGGCCCGGTCAGCGTGCGGGCCACGAAGCCGAGGGCGATCACGGCGGTCATCCACGGCAGGTCGAACACGATGGCGCTGACCGACATCAGCACGACCCCGCCGGCGACCAGGCGCGCCGACACCTCGTTGACGGGGTCGGGGAACGAGAACAGCTTCACGGCAACCCTCCTCCCGAAACCTGACGTCGACGATCGGGATTGCACCCTACCGTCGCCCGCGGCCGACCCGTCCGGCCATTGCGTCCCCGTAGGCCGCCGTGCACAATCCGTCCATGGGGGAACGACCGGCACGACGGCATCGGGTGCTCATCGAGGACGCCCGGCGCAACGGACAGCACCTGCGCGCCACCTGGCATCCCGACAAGCGGCAGTTCGTGCTCAGCACCTGGACAGCCGACGTGTGCACCGGGGCGGCCAGGTTGGCGGCCGAGGACGTCGCCGAGCTGACCGGCCTGCTGGTCGACGGCCTGGCCGACGCGGCGACGGTTCGTCCGGCACCCCCGCCGGCTGTGCCGTCGACCAAGCCCGGCGTCGCCGGTCTGGTCGACCGCCTGCGCTGGCTGGTGCGGGGCACGCCGCCGGGTGAGCCCGCCCGCCCTCACGGCACCGCTGCGGCGGCGAACGTCCGCCCGTTGCGACGCCGCTCGGCGTGATCCCGGCGGTCCGAACATCCGCCGCGGTCAGGACGGGGCACGAGAACCTGTTCTAGCCTTGGCGCCATGGACGAGCTCGGGCATCCCGTCTTCGACGCCGACAACCACTACTACGAGGCGATCGACGCGTTCACGCGCCACCTCGACCCCGCGCTGGGTCCGCGCTGCGTGCAATGGGCGACCATCGACGGCCGCCAATACCACGTGCTCGGCGGACGCGTCAGCCGGGCGGTGAGCAACGCCACCTTCGACCCGGTCTCGAAGCCCGGCTGCCTCTACGACTACTTCCGCGGGAACGCCGAGGGCCTCGATCCGCTGGCCCGACTGCGCGACCACGAGCCGATCCGCCCCGAGTACCGCGACCGCGACGCTCGGCTGGCCACGCTCGACGACCAGGGCCTGGCGGGCTGCTGGCTGTTCCCGACCCTGGGGATGATCTACGAGGAGCCGCTGCACCACGATCCCGAGGCCGTCTGCCACACCTTCCGGGCGTTCAACCGGTGGCTGCACGACGACTGGGGCTTCGTCCACGCCGACCGCATCTTCTCGGCGCCCTACATCACGTTGGCCGATCCGCAGTGGGCCGTCGACGAGCTCGAGTGGGCGCTCGGCGAGGGGGCGCGGCTGGTGGTCATGCGCACCGCGGCACCCACGACGGTGGTGGGGCGACGGTCGCCGTTCGACCCGATGTTCGATCCGTTCTGGGCCCGGGTGAACGAGGCGGGAGTCACCGTGATCGTGCACGCCGGCGACAGCGGGGTCTCGTCGGACGGGTTCGCGGTCGACGGGTTCGCGGCCACGTTCTCCGGCGGCTACGCCCCCTCGCTCAAGAACTTCGCCATCGAGAAGGCGGTCCACGACTTCCTGCTGTCGATGGTGCTCGCCAACCAGTTCAAGAAGTTCCCGAACCTGCGGGTCGCGTCCGTCGAGAACGGCGCCGAGTTCATCCCCGACCTGTTCCGCAAGCTGCGCTCCGTCGACAAGAAGATGCGCGGCTGGTTCCCCGAGGACCCCGTCGACATCTTCCGTCGGCACGTGTGGATCAACCCGTTCTGGGAGGACGACCTGGTCTCGGTCGTCGAGTGGATGGGCGCCGACCGGGTGCTGTTCGGCTCGGACTGGCCCCACATCGAAGCGCTGCCCGAGCCGCTCGACTACCTGGCCGAGGCCAAGGCGCTCGACGACGCCTCGCGGCAGCAGGTGCTCCACGACAACGTGATCGAGCTGACGGCCCCGCGTCCCGCCTGACCCTGCACGTCCACGCGCCCCGACACGCACACCCCGCCGGGGAGTGGCGCGGGTGTGTGGTCCGGGGTCGCCCGCCCGACCCCGGCTCACCCACCTCTGCGTCGGTGGACCACCCGCTCGCCCGAAGGCTCCTGCGGCAGGAAGCGGAGTCCGCCCGAACTTCGCTTCCCCAAGCACCGATGCAGAGCTGTTGCACCCTCTAGATCGCGTGAGCCCCCACGAGCGTTACAGCCCGTCCAGAAAAGTTTCGGGACGCGGTGAGGGGGAGGACGTGGGTGACGGCGCCTCGGTCGCAGTCGCGCCCGTCGCACCGCCATCCGGCCCGGACATCGGCGTGACCGGGCCGGGGTCCTCGGGCACCGTGGTCGACGTCGTGGTCGTCGGCGTCTCGGGGACGGTCGTGGCCGTCGGGGCGATCGTGGTGGTCGGCGAGGGTGCGGTCGTGGTGGTCGTCTCGGTCGGCACGACCTCCTCCGCGGGCGACATCCCGATGGGGGCCGACGTCGCGGTCGGCTCGGTGGTCGGCGACGTCGGTGCCGAGCGTTCCGCCGCCGCACAGGCGGGAAGGAGGGGACAGGTCACCAACGGCAGCCTGTCGGGTGAGGCGGGGCCCCGACCGCCCAGGCCCCCGTCGGTGCCGGAGCGCTGCGGACGCTCGATCGTCGCTGGTGGGGGGCTCGGCTCGCGGTGCTCGTTGCTGCTGAGCGCCGGCACCACCACGGTGGCGACGATGCCGGTCGTCGCGGCCGCGGCCGCGGCGACGCCGATCACCGCCGCGGTGGTGACGGCGGCCGCCTTCACGGCGATGACCCGGCCCAACGTCCGCACCGCAGGGTGTCGGGATGCCTCGAGCCGCGCCGCGGCGTGCTTGGCACGGTAGGTGCGGTCGTGGGCGTGCCTGGCCGGGGCATCGCTCGGTGCAGGCACGTCCGCGTCGTCGGCGGCGAGGCGGACGGCCAGCATGCGCTGCACGATGTCGTCCTCGCGGGCGAGCTCGTCGTCGGTGGCGGGCGCCTGGGCGGCGCGGACCAGCAGGGCCACGTCGCCGCACCATGCCGGGGCGTGGGGACCCGGAGAGTCCCCGGCCAGCAGCCGTTCGAGCACGGCGTCGGTGTCGGCGACGTCGCCGAGGCCGATGAGGTCGTGGTCTTCGTCGGTCATTCGGCGAGCGCCTCCTCGCTCATCCTCGCGGCCAGGCGCTTGAGCGCCCGGTGGCAGAGCACCCGCACGTTGCCCGGGGACCGTCCCGTGATGCGGGCGACCTCGGCGACGTCGAAGCCGCCGACGACTCGCAGGAGGATGGCCTCGGCCTGGTCGGGCGCCAGGTCGGCCACCAGCATCTCGACCGTCTGCTGCGCGCCCAGCTGCTCGATCACCAACCACGCGGGATCGCCGCCGAACCCACGCTCGACCGGGCCGTCCAGCTGATCGGCCGGCAGCGGCTCGGTGCGACGGCGTGCCTGGCGGCGACGGTGCTCGATGAGCCGGTGGCGAGCGATGGTGAAGATCCAGCCGCGGAATCCGGCCTCGTCGCCGCTGAAGCGGTCCAGCCCGCGCGCGACGGCCACCCACACGTCCGCGGCCAGGTCGTCGGCCATGCCGGGTTCCTGGGCGCGCAGGTAGCGCAGCAACCGGGGCTGGTAGGCGCGGAAGATCTGTGTGAGCGCGTCCTCGTGCCCCTCGCCAGCAGCGGCCAGGAGTCGGGGAAAGCCGAGGTCGCGGGTGGATTGCGTGGGCGGGACTCTAGTCAGCGCCGGTGGCGCCCGGAGGGTGGTCGCGCCGAGAGTGGCGACCGGTCACGCCAGGCGTGCGAGCGGGTGCATCGGCGCTGCCCTGCCGCCGCAGGACCGGGTGGTGTGGGTAGCCTTGCGGAACCGATGTCCGGCGAGTGCCCGGCGTCCAGGAGGAAGTCTCGATGTCCGCCGCGCCTGTGGGCTACCGCCCGGTCGCCACGCTCGATGATGTCGCCCGGAGCGAGTTCATCACCCGGGTGTACCAGCACCTGCTGGTCGCTATCGGGGCCTTCATCGCGTTCGAGGCGCTGCTCATCAACCTGGGCGTCGCCGAGGCGATGTGGGACTTCATCGCCGGCAACAGCTACGTCTGGTTGCTGGTGCTCGGCGGGTTCATGGTCGTGAACTGGATGGCGACGACGGCGGCTCATGACGTCCTCCAGCCGTCGCGTCAGTACGCCGGCCTGTTCGGCATGGCGGCGGCCCAGGCGCTGATCTTCGCCCCGTTCCTCCACTACTTCTTCGAGATCCAGCCCGACGGCACCTCGACGGTGGCCGCTGCGGCGATCATCACCGTCGCCGGCTTCGCCGGCTTGTCTGCCGTCGCCTTCGTCACCCGACGCGACCTGTCCTTCCTGCGGCCGCTCCTGTTGTGGGGCGGGGTGTGCGCGCTGGTGCTCATCGGCGCGGCCGTGCTGTTCGGCCTCGACCTGGGCATCTGGTTCTCGGTGGCCATGATCGCCCTGGCCGGCGCCTCGATCCTGTACCAGACGCAGACGATCCTGCGGCGCTACCCGTCCGAGGCCTATGTCGGTGCCGCGGTGCAGCTCTTCGCCTCGGTGATGCTGCTGTTCTGGTACGTCCTGCGGTTGCTCGGCCAGCTGCGCAACTGACGTCACGCCGGCAGCGGACGGCTCGGCCGTCGTCGGCGAGCTTCAAGGCCCGAACGGTGCGCCGCCGACGCGGTCGACCGTCGTCCACTCGGAGACAGGGGCACGGGTCAGCCGTCGGTGCTGGCGCACCGGGTGGCCGAGCGCGATGACGGCGGCGACGGCCAGCTCGTCGGGTGCGTCGAACAGCGCCTTGACCTCCGCCTCGCGGCGGATCGGCATCGTGGTGACCACGCCGCCCAGGCTCTCTGCGCGTGCCGCCAGCAGCAGGTTCCAGGTGAACGGGTAGATCGACGCGCCCCCGGCGAATGTGTAGCGGTCGAGGTCGCGGTCGACGGTCGCGAGCACCCCCAGGTCGGCGAACACCACGAGCAGGACGGGCACCTCGTCGAGGTGCTCGGCGAAGCCTCCCGGCCCGGTAGCCGTCTGCGCCGCGAGGGCCGGGGCGCCGGCGATGGCGCGTGCCTCCTCCTCCCGGTCGTTGAGCGGCGCCCACGGGGTGAGCCCCGCGGCGGACATCGTGAGGTACGGGTACCAGCCGTCGAGGTAGAGGTCGCGCAGCCGGCGACGGGCAGCGCGGTCCTCGACCACGACGACACGCCAGCCCTGCCGGTTGCCCCCGCTGGGGGCGAAGCGAGCCGTGTCGAGCACGCGGGCCAGGACGTCGTCGCCCACCGGCTCCGCGGTGAACTCGCGGACGGCGCCGGTGGTGCGCAGGGTGTCGATCAGGTCCATCGCCGGCACGGTAGGTCACCTGAGTGGGACCGCCGTTGACGGTTCGCAGATACCCCCATAGGGTATATGCCGGAGGTCGAAGCCAGATGCAACCCTCGCCGACGTCTCACGCCGCCCACGAGCACGCCCCGTCCGCGGGCCACGAGCCCGGTCATCCCGGTCATCCCGGCCACAGTGGCCACGATGACCACGGTGGCCACGACAAGCACGCGGGACACGATCCCGAGATCTTCCGTCGCAAGTTCTGGCTGAGCCTGGCGCTCACCGTGCCGCTGGTCGTGACCAGCGAGATGGTCATGGACTGGTTCGGTTACACGATCGACTTCCCCGGTATGAGCTGGCTCGGCCCGGTTCTCGGCTCGATCGTGTTCTGGTGGGGCGGTTGGCCGTTCCTCGCCGGGGGCGTCGCCGAGGCGCGCGACCGGCAGCCCGGGATGATGCTGCTCATCTCGATGGCCATCGTCGTGGCCTACGTGGCGTCGATGCTCACGAGCCTCGACGTGCTCGACCTCGACTTCTGGTGGGAGCTCGCCGCGCTGGTCACGGTCATGCTGCTGGGCCACTGGCAGGAGATGAAGGCGATCGGCCAGGCCCAGGGGGCGCTCGCCGCCCTCGCTGAGCTGCTGCCAGATGACGCCGAGCGCGTCGGGCCCGATGGCGAGCTCTCCGCGGTGCCGGTCGGCGACCTCGTGCCGGGCGACGTGGTGCTGGTGCGGTCGGGTTCCCGGGTGCCTGCCGACGGCGCGATCGTCGACGGCGCGGCCGAGATGGACGAGTCCATGATCACGGGCGAGTCACGGCCGGTGGCGAAGGCGATCGGCGACCGGGTCGTCGCCGGAACGGTCTCGACCGATTCGGCCATCCGCGTGCAGGTCACCGCGGTGGGCGCCGACACGACCCTCGCCGGTATCCAGCGGCTGGTGGCCGAGGCGCAGGCCAGCGGAGGACGGGCCCAGGCGCTCGCCGACCGGTTCGCCGCCCTGCTGTTCTACGTGGCGTCGGCCGCCGGTCTCGTGACGTTCGTGGTGTGGGCGGCGCTCGGCGACGTCGACGACGCCATCGTGCGCACGGTGACCGTGCTCGTGATCGCGTGCCCCCACGCCCTGGGTCTGGCCATCCCGCTCGTGATCGCGCTGGCGACCGCGGTGTCGGCCAGGGCCGGCATCCTCGTCAAGGATCGCCTGGCGCTCGAGCGCATGCGCACGGTCGATGCCGTCCTGTTCGACAAGACGGGCACGCTCACCAAGGGCGCTCACGTCGTCAGCGGCGTGGCCGGTGACCCTGGCGCCGGGTTCGACGACGCCGACGTACTGCGGATCGCCGGCGGCGTCGAGTCCGACAGCGAGCATCCTCTGGCCCGGGCCATCGTGACCGAGGCCCGCCTGCGGGGCGAACCGGCCGCGGCGGTCGACTTCCGCTCCCTCACCGGCCGGGGCGTCCAGGCCTCGGTCGACGGCGTCGCCTACGCGGTCGGCGGGCCCGCCCTCCTCCGTGAGCGCGGGGCCGACGTACCGGCCGGCGTCCGCGACCAGGTCGATGCGTGGAACGGCAGAGGCGCCGCCGTGCTCTACCTCGTGCGGGGCCAGCGCGAGGTGGTGGGTGCCCTGGCGCTCGAGGACGAGGTGCGGCCCGAAGCCCGCCAGGCCGTCGCCGACCTGCAGCGGATGGGCGTCGACGTGGTGATGATCACCGGCGACGCCCATCAGGTCGCCGACGCGGTCGCCCGAGACCTGGGCATCGACGAGGTGTTCGCCGAGGTGCTGCCGGAGGACAAGGACAAGGCCGTCAGCGAGCTGCAGGCCCGCGGTCTGCGCGTGGCGATGGTGGGCGACGGCGTGAACGACGCGCCGGCCCTGGCCCGGGCCGACGTCGGCCTCGCCATCGGTGCCGGCACCGACGTCGCCATCGAGTCGGCCGGCGTCGTGCTGGCGAGCAGCGATCCCCGCGGGGTCTCGGGCGTGATCAGACTCTCGCGGGCCTCGTACCGGAAGATGGTCCAGAACCTCGCCTGGGCCGCCGGGTACAACGTGGTCGCCATCCCGCTGGCCGCCGGCGTCCTGGCCTGGGCCGGCATCACCCTGTCGCCCGCGGTGGGCGCCATCCTCATGAGCCTGTCCACGATCGTGGTGGCCCTGAACGCCCAGCTCCTGCGCAGGGTCGACCTGGCGCCCGAGACGGCGGTGGGGCTGGCACCGGCGGAGGCGAGCCTGGTGTAGGCCGTGACGTTGCTACGCGGTGCGGCGGTAGACGCGCACGGCGAGCGGCGCGAACACGGCGACGATGCCGATGCTCCACGCCAGCGATCCGAGCACCTTGGCCGTGTCGTGGAACTGTCCGCCGAGCATGAGCGACCTCACTGCGTCGACGGCCATGCTCACCGGCTGGTACGTGGCGAAACCTTGCAGCCATCCCGGCATCGTGTCGACGGCGACGAACGCCGACGAGGCGAACACCAACGGAGCGAGGATCGGGAACGACATCGCCTGCGCCGTCTCGGCATTCGGCGCCGAGAGCCCGATGATGGCGAAGATCCACGTGAGCGAGAAGCCGAAGAGCAGGATCACGGCGACACCGGCGAGCAGGCCCAGCACGCCGGTCTGCACGCGGAACCCGACCATGTACCCGACGACGATCATCAACGCGACGACGAACACGTTGCGCACCAGGTCGGCGAGCGTGCGGCCCGCGAGCACCGCGGAACGCGCCATCGGCAGCGAACGGAACCTCTCGATGAGCCCCTTGTGCAGATCCTCGGCGAGGCCGACGCCCGTCTGGATCGCACCGAACGTCACCGTCTGGGCGAAGATCCCCGGCATGAGGTAGTTGACGTAGTCGACGCCCGGGATCTGGATCGCACCCCCGAAGACGTAGCGGAACAACAACACGAAGATCACGGGCTGGATCGTCGAGAAGATCAGCAGCTGGGGCAGCCGCCGCAGGGTCACGAGGTTGCGCCACGTGATGGCCTTCGTGTCGGCGATCGCCCATGCGAGCGCGCTGCGCCTCTGTGGTGCGAGGGCGGGGGGGCTGAGGGTCGTGGCGGTCATGCGGCACCTCGCTTGCGATCGCTCTCGCCGGCGGCCGCCAGGTCGTCGGAGACGGGTTCCTCGGCGGCATGGCCGGTGAGGGTGAGGAAGACGTCGTCGAGTGTCGGTTCGCGCAGCGTGAGCGACACCGGCTCGAGCCCCTCGCGGTCGAGGGTGCGCACGACGTCGACCGCGGCCCGTGAGCCGTCGTTCACCTTGAGCTCGATGGTGTGGCCGTCGGTCTCGACGTCGCACATGCCGTGCGTGGCGAGCGCCGATCGCGCCCGCTGCGCGTTCGCCGGGTCGGCGACGTCGATCTCGATGATGGTCGCGCCGACGGTCGCCTTGAGCTCCGACGACGTGCCCTGCGCGATGACCTGACCGCGATCGATCACCACGATGCGGTCGGCCAACAGGTCGGCCTCCTCGAGGTACTGCGTCGTCAGCAACACGGTCGTCCCCTCGCGGACGAGCTGTGAGATCACGCCCCAGAGATCGGTGCGGCTGCGCGGGTCGAGACCCGTCGTGGGCTCGTCGAGGAACAGCACCGGGGGGCGGTGGACGAGGGCAGCGGCAAGGTCGAGCCGGCGCCGCATGCCACCGGAGTACGTCCGCACCGGGCGGTTCGCCGCGTCGGCGAGATCGAACCACTCCAACAGCTCGTCGGCGCGACCGCGCACGACCGTGTCCGGCAGGTGTGTCAGCAGGCCCACGAGCCGCAGGTTCTCGCGGCCGGTGAGGTTCTCGTCGACCGCGGCGTACTGGCCCGCGAGCCCGATGCGCTCGCGCACGGCCTGCGGGTCGTCGTCGACGTCGATGCCGAGCACCTCGGCGCGGCCGCCGTCACGACGCAGGATCGTCGTGAGGATGCGGACCGCCGTCGTCTTCCCGGCACCGTTCGGGCCGAGAAGCCCGAGGACCGTCCCCGTCGGCACCGCGAAGTCGACGCCGGCGAGGGCGACGACGGTTCCGAAGTTCTTGCGCAGATCCTCGACCACCACGGCGTTGTCGGTCATGGAGGCCAGCCTCGCGCCGTCGACCGAGCAGTCAAGCTCTACGGCCGGTAGCCCCGTCGGGCGTCATGGCGACGCGAGGGCGTCCACGTCGTTCGAGGCCGCGAGGCCGGCGGTCACGCCGGAGAACGAATGCGTCGGCTCCCACGTGCACGCCGTGGTCGATCCGAGTGCGGTCGGAACGCACACCAGGACGTCCTCGTCGCCGCCGCTCATGACGGGCGACCCCACCGAGTGGTCGCCAGTGGTGGAGATGTGGATCCGTCCGTCGGAGCCGACATCGACGGCGTCGATGTCCTCGCCAGTGGTGGTGAGCCCGACATCGCCGCCATCGAAGTGCATGGCCCACGTGCCCGAGGTGGTCGGTCCGAGCTGGGACGGGGTCAGCGCGAGCAGATCCTCGTTGATGCCGCTCACTCCGGGGACCGACACGCTGCCGTTGGTCGAGATGAGCACCCGCCCATCCGGCAGGACGTCGAGGGCGTCGAGGTTCTCGCTGGAGGTGGTGAGGCCGATGTCGGAGCCGTCGAGGTACCAGCTGAAGACGCCCGCCGTCGTCTCCCCGAGCGAGGTGGCGTCGAAGCGCACGACGTCGGAGTCGTCGACGCTGCCCAGCGATCCGAGCGTGAGCGGGGAGGCGAACGACAGCAGGAGGCCACCGTCGGCCAGGCGCTCCACGGCGTCGACGTCCACACCGATCCCACCCAACCCCACGTCGGATCCGTCGACGTGCATCGTGAACGCGGTGCCGTCGTGGGCGAGGGTGTCCTCGTCGGCGAACGCGAGGCTGCCCACGCTCCCGTTGTCGGCGAGTGACAGCAGCCACGACGGTGGCGGGGGCGGCGGGCGGACGTAGCCGAAGTCGGCGGTCAGGAAGGCCTCGCCGTCGGCCAGCGTGACGTCGAGGGGCACGTTGCCCGTCGTCAGGACGGCGCCGGCGGGGAGCGTGGCCTCCTCCACGTCCACCCGGTACAGCCCCGGCGCAAGGCCGTCGAACCGGTAGGACCCGGCCGCATCGGTCACCTGCTGGCGCGACGGTGACGTCGTCGGCGGTGCCCAGCTGGCCGTCGACCCCGGGGCCGCTCAGCGTCACGGTGACCGCGGCCAGGCCCGGCTCTCCGGCGTCCTGGGTGGCGCTGGCGTCGCGATCCTCGAACACCACATCGCCGATCGCGCCCGTCGGGACGACGATCAAGGACTGGTAGGCGGCGAGCACGTCGAGCCGCCCGGACCCGAAGGTGTTGTCGGGACCGGGCGTGCCGAGGTCGACCGCGCCGGCACGCAGGGCGGCATCCTGCTCGTCGGGCGTCAACGACGGGAAGGCGTCGAGCACGAGGGCGAGCGCGCCGGCGGCGTGGGGCGCGGAGAACGAGGTGCCGGACCCGACGGCGTAGAGGCCGGACGTGTCGGTGCTCCGGACGTTGACGCCCGGGGCGACGAGGTCGGGGAAGGTGACCGATGACCCACCGCAGGCGTCGGCGCCCCGGCTGCTGTCGCCGGCGATCAGGTCGGCGTTGTCGGTGGCCCCCACCGCGAACGACTCGGGGTAGTTCGCCGGGCTGTGGTTGGTGCCCGGGCCCGGGCCCGAGTTGCCGGCGGCGAACACGGGCAGGACGCCGGCAGCCCTGAGGGCCTGGACGTCGGGCTGGAACGTGAGGAAGCACCCGGGAGACGAGAAGGTCCACGAGCCGTTCACCACGTCGGGCGCATCGTCGGTGGCCGGGTTGCCGTCGGGGTCGAGCAACCACTGGAAGCTCAGGTGGATCGCGGAGAGGGTGGTGGAGCCCTGATCGTTGAAGAGCTTGACTGCGATCCACCGTGGCGTCCGGGGCCACGCCGACCGCCGTCCCGCCCGCGTCGCCGCCGACCATGATCCCCATCGTCATCGTGCCGTGACCGCTCACGTCGACGGGCGAGGTCGGGTGCTGGCCGTGTGGGTCGTACCAACTGTTGGTGCCACCCCGCCAGCGTGAGGCGAGGTCCGGGTGCGTTCCGTCGACACCGGTGTCCATGTTGGCGACCACCACGCCACTTCCCTGGTAGCCGAGGGCCCAGAGCTCGGATGCGTTCACCGCCTCGAGGTTCTGCTCGGCAACGGTGGCCACCGTCGCTGACGAAGCTGCGCCCGGGCCGGGCACCGTGGCGTCGAGCTCGACCGACGCGACCTCGGGCCGGGAGGCCAGCTCCCAGATCACCGCGGGCCGGGCGGTGACCGCCAGCCCGTTGATGATCCACAGCGGTACGAAGCGCTCGACCGTGCCCTGCTGCCGGCGCTGTGCAAGCACGCCCCGCAGCCCTGCCTGGGTGGTGTCGGCCAGGCCGCGGAGCCGGTTGACCACGCGCCGGCCGGGGTGGTCACCGCCATCGCCGAGCGCGGTCACGTCCAGTTGCTGGACGAGGATCACGATGACCGAGATGGTCGCTCGGGGACCAGCGGCCCCGAGGGCGGCCCGGAGAGCCGGGTCGAACGTGGCTGCAGGAGCCGGCGGCTCGGCGGCTCCAGCGGGTCGCGGGGCCGCGTCCTGGGCGCCCACCGGCCCAGCTCCGGTGAGCGCTGCGACGAGGCACGCAGCGACCGCGACGAGCCTCACCGCGCCCGGCCTGGTTCGGCGCACCGTCACGTCGCCTCCTCGTCCCGTCCACACGAGCCTCGTTCGCCGATTTCACAGCGGTCCCAAGAGGGGATCAAAGAACCCTCAACGACCGGCGCGGACGTTGATCCTTCGTTGACGACCGGTTGCGGGCGCCGTGAGAACGCCCGTCCACACTCCGCGCTGCACCGACACACGGGTCGGCTCGGTCGCAGGGAGGCCGGTAGATGCCGAGGAGGCCGCTACATGCGGGGTGAGGCGCGTCGGCGACCGCTGGGGCACCCGGGCCGGGCGTCAGAGGACCGATCTCCGCGTCGGCTCTCCACCCTCGTCGTCCTGGGCGTCATCGCCTCGCTGACGGTCGTGGTAGGCCCAGTCGGTTCGGGTAGGGGGACGGCGGCGGCGCAGGAACCGCCCCCTGCGCCGCCGCCACCGTCCACCTACTGCGACACGATCGAACCCGACGGTCTGGCCCCCGCCGACGCCGGCGTTGTCGACCCCACCGACAACCCGGGCGGTGGTGACCCTGTGGACGTGACCGTCGAGGTCGTCGACGTCGAGACCGGCACGCCGATCACCGAGTTCTCCTACCTCGTCAACCTCGACAACACGGCCAGGGGAGACGACCCCGAGCCCGTCCGGCACCCGGCGCTGCACCACATGGCGTCGCAGAGCCCGAGCGTGGGCGCCGGCGACCAGGACAACGCCACCTTCACCGTGCCCGACGGATGCCGCTACCTGATCAGCGTCCGGGCCCCGGGCTACAAGCTGTGGGGCCAACACCTCGTACTGCTGGGGCCCGACCCGGCGGACCCGAGGACTGTCACCATCGAGCTGCTGGCAGACGCCCAGGGCGCAGCCAGTGTGGCCAATCCCCAGCCGGGTGCCCCGACCCCCCGCGACGGCCTGCCGACGTCGGACCTGCGGGTGCTCGCGTTCGAGGACGTCCGATCCACGAATGGCCAGCCGGATCCGCCGTTCGGCAGTCAACAACCCGAGACCGACCTTCGACCCGAGGGTCCCCTTGCCGGGTTCCACGTCGTCGTGCGGGACCCTGTCGGCGAGGTCGTGATCGACGTCGGCGGGTCGCCCTTGTGCCAGGACACCGGCAACGACTGCATCACCGACCAGAACGGCGAGCTCCTCATCTCCGGCCTGCCGTTCGGCAGGTACGAGGTCACGATCGTGCCGCCCGACGGCACCGACTGGGTGCAGACGACGACGTACGAGGGCACCCACGCGCTCGACGCCTGGCTCGAGGAGGGCACCGACGGTCGCGGCTCACCGGGCGAGTTCCTGGTCGAGCCGGCGGTCATGACCTCCTACTGGTACGGCTTCGTGAGCCCCGGAAAGTACGACCTGGCGCCGTCCCCCGACGACGGGAGCGTCGAGGGTCGGGCGGTGAACTTCCTGGTGACGCCGCCCTTCGAGACCTCGGTCCCCCAAGCGAACGAGCCGGTCCATCGGCCGGTCGTCGCCCTGAACGACGCCGGGGCCGCCGACAACGTCGTGGCCGTGGTGGAGGGCGACGCCGACGGCAACTTCCGGTTCGACAACGTGCCACCGGGCACCTACCTGCTGACGATCTGGGACGAGCCGCAGGACTACATCCTGGCCCGCTACACCATCACCGTCGGCGCCAACCAGGACGTTCAGCTCAACGACGTCGGCGTGTTCCGCTGGTTCGGTTGGATGTCGGGGTTCGTCTACCTCGACGACGGCATCGCCCGGGACGGGACCCCCATCACCGAGGCGAACGCGATCCAGCAGAACGGCCCGGACGGGGCGCCGTTCCCCGCCGGCACACCGTTCGCCCGCAACGGGGTGCGCGACTGCTACATCCCCACCGATCAGACGACCGCCGACCCGTTCGCCTACGACACGTGCGAGGCCGGCCTGGTGGGCGAGGAGGTCCTGCACAAGTTCCGCGACGGCACCGTCAAGGCCGCCACGGTCACTGACGGCAACGGCTGGTACGAGCTTCCCGAGGCCCGCGGGCCGCTGAACAAGTACGTGGTCGCCGAGGTGGGCGCCGGCCGCCGGCAGTGGACGGGGCACTCGCTCCACCAGGAGTTCAACCTCGACCCGGCCACCCCGGACAACCCCGCGTGGGATCCCTACACATCGACCCGCCTGCCGGGCGACGCCGGCGGTGACCTGCTGTTGGCGTCGCTGCTCATCGAGGGCCACCGCAGCTGGGTGGACTGGGGCAAGGACAACCGCGTCACCACCGACCCGACCGACAACGGCGGCATCGCTGGAGCCGTGCTGTACGGCACGACGCGCAACGAGTTCAACCCCCGCCTGGCTGCGCAGGAGGACTACGAGCCCGGCATCGGCGGCGTCCCCGTGCGGATGTGGAGCACCAACGGCACGCCGACCGACCAGAGCGACGACGTGCTCATCACCGAGGTCGCCAGCGACGCGTGGGCCCACCCGACCGACCCGGGCAACGACGACCCGAACACCGTCTGCACCGTCCTCGACAACCTCGGCAACCCCGTCCTCGGGCCTACCCCGGACATGGTCTCGGAGCGGTGCCTCGAGGTGCCGCTGAACGGCAACGAGACCCAGGACGGCCTGTGGGACGGCGGCTGGGCCATCGAGGACGACTGCTCTGCAGCCATGACCGCCCTGCACGGCGGGCCGATCGTGGGCGACGAGGACGACGACTTCGACGACATCCCGAACCGCGACGAGCCCATCGACGAGCTGATACCGGGCGGCCTGGCCGCCTTCGAGGAGTACGTCGCGGCCAACCCGGACTCGTGCACCCACATGGAGAACGACCAGTACGTAGTCGAGGTCCAGGCACCGCCCTTCTTCCAGCTCTTGAAGGAGGAGGACCAGAACACCGACGAGGGCGTGAGCGTCGTCCCGGCGATCCCGCCGCCGCCGTGCGTGGGCGAGCTGCACACCGTGACCGACCCCCGCAACCCGGCCGACGGCACCATGACGCCGCTGTGCGACCGCAAGCTGGTGACGGTCCAGGCCGGCCAGAACTCTGCCGCCGAGTTCACGCTGTTCACCGAGTGCGAGAGCTGTGCGGTCGACAACGAGGAGACCGGCCAGCGGTGGAGCACCGACCCCGAGGGGCCGAGCGACGATTCCGTGCCGCTGCCGGCCCGGTTCTTCGGCCTGGTCGAGGACAACGAGACGGTCAACGCCGACGAGAACTCGATCGCCTACGGCGAGAAGCGGGGCGTGGCCGACCTGCCGATCGGCATCTACGACTTCACCGGGCGCCTCCTCACCACGGTGTACACCGACGAGGACGGCTACTACGAGGTGCTGTTGCCGTCCTCCTACACGGCGCTGTGCGCCATCCCGTCCGGCGTCTGCCCCGGCATGTACGTCCTGCGGATGAACGATCCCGGCAGCGTGGCCGAGCCCAACGCCCGCTACCGCTCGAACTACCTGAGCGAGCCGTTCGTGTTCGACGCGTGGCCGGGGAAGATGACCCAGACCGACACGCCCGTCGCACCGATCAGCACGCTGGCCTGCAGCGTGCCCGAGCAGGCGCCCGAGCTGCTGGCTGTGTCCGAGGTGTGGAAGACCCCCGGGGAGACCAAGACGATCACTGTCACCGGCACCGAGTTCGAGCACGGCGCCGGGGGCGTGCCGACGGTGACCCTCACGAACGACGCCACCGGCGCGGTGACGACCATCCCGGCGGCATCGCTCGCGCTCACCCCATCGAACCCCAGCGGTGATCCGCCGTTCGAGGACGTGTTGCAGGTGACCGTCGGCGCGCTCGCGGCCGGCACCTACCAGCTGGCGGTGACGGCCGACGGGGCCACCACCCGCACGGGGCTCACGTTCCACGTCCGCGCGGCCGGTCCGTCCGCCACCGTCGGGCCACCGGGCACCCCCGGTGCCACCCACGAGACGATCCAGGCCGCCATCGACGATGCCGCACCCGGCGACCTCATCGACGTGCGGCCCGCCACCTACCGGGAGGCGGTCATCATGCACCAGCCGGTCATCCTCCAGGGCCACGGCCCCGGGGGCGTGGTCGGCCGGCCCGAGCCCGACGACGCCACCGTGGGCCGCGTCGTCAACGACCCCCCGTTCGGCCACATCCCCGGCACGGTGATCGACGGGCGGTTCTTCGGCGGCGACGCCGCCATGCAGTCCGCTTGGGACGACACGCTCACCTCGAGCGGGACCGTGGCCGGGCCGACCGCCGTCCCGCCGGGGGCGGGGATCACCGTCGTGGCCAACAGCACGACCGAGTACGACGGATCGATCCCGACGCTCGTCGACGGCTTCGGCATCACCGCGGCCCGCGGCTTTGGCGGGGGCGGCATCTACGCCCACGCCTACGTCAACGGGCTCACCGTCAGCAACGACATCTTCGACGGCAACTCCGGAGTGTTCGGTGGCGCGCTCGCCGTCGGCCTGCCGGGCGTGGGCGGCGGTATCGCCGACGCCCAGAACGACGACCTGCGCATCCACCACAACCGCATCGTCGGCAACGGCGGATCGTTCACCGCCGGCGCGGTGGGCGTGTTCGCCGGGGCCGAGAACTACCAGATCGACCACAACGAGGTGTGCGGCAACTACAGCCTCGAGTACGGCGGCGGCATCTCGCACTGGGGGCAGAGCGCCGGAGGGCGCATCCAGGACAACCTCGTCTATTACAACGACTCGGTCGACTCGGGCGGCGGGATCACCGTCGCCGGCGACAACACCTACACGGGCGGCTCGCTCCTGGGCAACGGCACGGGCGACGAGATCGTCGTCGAGCGCAACACCATCGAGTTCAACAACTCGGACGACGACGGCGGGGGCATCTTCCTGCTGCGGCCGCTGGAGGACACCGTCCTCCTGCAGAACAACTTCATCAACAACAACCTGGCCCAGGACATGGGCGGCGGCATCGCCCTCGACGACGCCGCCGACGCCGTCATCGTCAACAACACCGTGGCCTACAACGTCTCGACCTCGACGGCGGAGGACGCGGACCGCTCCAGCTGCTTCCCAGGTAACGCGCCGCCTCCGGGCAAGCCGCTGTACAGCTGCCCGCACGCCGCCGGCATCGCCAGCGAGCTCCACAGCGAGGGGCTGTTCACACCGTCGGACGGCTCGACGTTCTCCGACCCGGTGATGTTCAACAACATCATCCACCAGAACGAGGCGTACTTCTGGGGTGCGATCACCGACGAGGGCACCACGGTCGACGGCACCGTGCTCGCCGGCGTGATCGACCTCGAGGTGGTGGACGGCGGCGTCCCCGGGAACTGCCTCGACCCCCGGGAGTCGATCCTCACCGTCGACTACGGGCCCGACGACGCCGGCTGCACCACCACCGACGCGAGCAACGACGTCGGCGTCGACCCGATCTTCGTCCCCGGCGGGTTCGAGGGCACGAGGAACACCCGGTTCACGGCTACGCCGCACCGCCTCGACCAGGAGTTCATCGACGTGCAGATCCAGCGCGACGAGGCGCCCCTGGGCATCGGCAGCTTCGCCGAGCTGTTCGACTACCACCTCCAGGACACCTCGCCGGCCATCGACGCGGGCGTGGCCGTCGACCCGACCGGCTCCGGTGCGGCCGCCCCGCTCGACGACGCCGACGGCGACGTGCGACCCCAGCCGGCGGGGCCGACCAACTTCGACCTCGGGGCCGACGAGGTGCCGTCCGCGCCCGCGGTCCGGCTCGACCTCTCGCTCGAGGCCAACCAGTCGTTGCCCGTGGGCGGCGCGACCGTCGCCGTCGCCGACGAGGACGTCCTGACCTGGGACGGCACCGGCTTCACGATGCTCTTCGACGGGTCCGACGAGCTCGGGACGGTCACGAGCCTCCTCACCGACGTGGACGCCTTCGCGACGGTGGGACCGAGCCAGTTCCTGGTGTCGTTCGACATCCCGGTCCTGGGCCTCGTCCTCGGGCTGCCGCTGTCGAACGGCCTCCTGATCGACGACGCCGACGTCCTCCTGTTCACGGCCACCTCGCTCGGTGCCAACACGGCAGGGACGTGGTCCCTCTACGTCGACGGCTCGGACGTCGGGCTCGGCGTGGCCAATGCGGCCGAGGACATCGACGGCGTCGCGGTCCACCCGAGCGGCAGGCTGCTCATCTCGACCGTCGGTACGTCGTCGGTGCCGGGCGTCGCGTCCTTCGGCGCCCAGGACGTCGTCGCCTTCACGCCGACGACCACCGGACCGGCCACTGCCGGGACGTGGGCGACGTTCTTCGACGGCAGCGACGTCGGGTTGACCACCGCCGCGGAGAACGTCGACGGTGTCGAGGTCGGACCGGGCGTCGGCGACGTCCACCTCTCCACTACCGGCAACTTCGGCGTGACCGCGGCCCCGGCGCCCGGTTCGCCGAACGTGCTCAGCGGCGCCGACGAGGACGTCTTCACCTGCCGTCCCCAGGCTCCGCCTCCCGCCACCCCCACCGTCTGCACCTGGACATCGACCCTGTTCTTCGACGGGAGCCTGTTCGGCCTGGCCCCGAACGACGTGGACGCCATCGACACGGGATGACGCGAGGGGCGACCGATGCAGCAGTACGTCACCGACCCGATCGACACCGAGAAGGGATGAGGATGAGCGACCAACCAGACCGCAGGCTGACCCGCCGAGCCGTGCTCCGGCTCGGTAGCAGCGCCGTCGCCGGTGGCGTGGCGGGCAGCGTGCTGGGCTGGACCGTCCTCGCTGGCCCCTCCGGTCGCGCCGCGACCGGGCGGCCCGCGGCGCCCCCCCGGGTGAGGCAGCCCGCCGCGGTCACCCACACCGTCCGGTTGGTGGCCACCGACGGGTTCATGTCCTACCCGGGCCGGCGCACGCCGCAGGGGAACACCACCGGCGACTTCGGCGACCCGGGCGACGGCGTGTACTCGTTCGGGTTCCGCGGGGCGGACGCCGCCGACCTCGGGGGCGCCGATCCGTTCACCGCTCCGGTCGGTGACCTGGTCCCGCCGTACAAGGGCAGGGTCCACAACCCGGCCCCGACCATCGCTCTCGAGTCCGACGCCGACGTGTTCATCACCATGAGCAACCTGGGCTTCGAGGGGCGCCCCGACCTCGACGACGCCCACACCATCCACTGGCACGGGTTCCGCCAGCAGGTGGCGATCTTCGACGGGGTGCCCGAGGCGTCGATCTCGGTCCCGCCGCTGCGGGACTTCCCGTACTACTTCCCGACCCGGGGGGTGGGGTTCGAGGGCACGTACATCTACCACTGCCACTTCGAGGACACCGAGCACGTGCAGATGGGGATGGACGGCGTGGTCTTCATCCGCCCGCCCGACACCGGCGTGAAGCGTGCCTACGACGACCCGTCGACGGCGTTCCACCGCGAGTTCGCCCTACTGCTCAACGAGATCGACGTCCGGCCCCACGACAACCTGATCGCCGTCCAGGAGTTCATCTGGTCGGAGTACGACGCGCAGTACTACGTGATCAACGGGCGCTCCTACCCGGACACCGTCGCGGCGAACGGAGCCCTGGGGGCACCGGCCACCACGCCCGACGGGTTCCCG
Organism: uncultured Acidimicrobiales bacterium; assembly: GCA_963735375.1. Taxonomy (GTDB): domain Bacteria; phylum Actinomycetota; class Acidimicrobiia; order Acidimicrobiales; family VFJN01; genus ZC4RG19. The sequence continues at coordinate 690,705 of CAVTKS010000007.1, read as the reverse complement.
CTGCCGCTCCAGCCGGTGTCGTCGCTGATCCAGGCCGCTGCGGGTGAACAGGTGCTCATCCGGCTCACCAACCTCGGCTACTACCAGCACTCGATGCAGCTGGCCGGCATCCCCATGACCGTGGTCGGGCACGACGCCACGTACCTCACCACCCCGTACGTGACCAACACGATCGACATCGGCCCGGGCGAGACGCGCGACGCCATCTTCACCGCACCGGCCCACTCGGGCGGCATCGGGCCCGACGTCTACTTGTTCAAGAACCGCAACCTCGACCGCCTGGTGAACGGCCCCGACCCGGCCAACCTGGCTGTCAACGGCCTGGGCGGGATGGCGACCGAGGTGCACGTGCACCCCCCCGGGACCCTCCCGCCGCAGACGCTTCCCAACGAGCTGGTCGCACCATGAGTCTCTCGATGCCCACGCGACCGACGCGGCGCAAGGCTGCGGCCGTGGCGATGCTGCTGGTCGCGGCCGCGGCGTCGGCCCTGCTCGGCCCGCAGGGCGCCCCAGGCCCGGCCGGGGCGGCGCCACCCGACACCGGGATCGTGTGCACGATCGACACGCGGGGCTCGGCGAGCAGCTCCATCGCGCTCGAGCCGACCGAGGGCTACATGCTCACGCCCGACGGCAACAGCGTCTACATGTGGAGCTACGGCGTCGCGGCCGCCGGCGGGGTGGAGTTCCAGACGCCGGGGCCGGTGATCTGTGCCGACGTGGGCGACACCCTCGAGATCAGCCTGACGGTCCCGGCGGGCTGGCCCACGATCCCGCCGGGGACCGGCGTCGACACACCCGTCTCGATCGTCTTCCCCGGTCAGTCAGGAGTCGCAGCGAGCGGCGGCGACCCCGGCGCGCTGACCAACGAGGCCGACAACGGCGAGACGGTCACCTACACCTTCACCGCCTCCGAACCCGGCACCTACCTGTACGAGAGCGGGACCGACCCCGCGCGTCACATCCACATGGGCCTCTACGGGGCCCTGGTGGTGTATCCGACCGACGGCACCGCCTACGGCCCGGGCACCGAGTTCAACCCTGACCAGGAGTTCCTGCTGGTGATGGGCGAGGTCGACCCCGACCTGCACTTCGCGGTCGAGACCCACGCCTCGGCCGACCCGCTGTCCTACACGCCCGGCGACGTGAACGGCACGCCCGACCCGCCGGTACGCCGCGGCACAACCGTTACTGGATGATCAACGGGCGGTCGCTGCCCGACACTCTGCTACCGAACGACCACCCGGCGTTCCCCGACCAGCCGTACGGGTCGCTGATCCAGGTCGAGGCGCAGGACGACGCCGCACCGGGGCTGCCGGCCCTGGTGCGCTACGCCAACGCCGGGCTCGACAACCATCCCTTCCACCCGCACGGAAACCACCTGCGGGTCATCGCCCAGGACGGACGCCTGCTCCCCGGCGGCGGCGGCGCGGCGAGCGAGGTCTTCACCAAGACGGTGGGGTCGGGCCAGACCTTCGACCTCCTGGCCCGGTGGCTGAACCTCGAGGGCTACTCGGCCGCCAACCCCGTGCCGGTCACGATCCCGGGACTGCAGAACCTGGTGTTCGTCGACGACGCCACGTATTACTCGGGCAACCCGGTGCTCGGCGACCCGCCCGAACAGAGCGACTTCCCGGCGGGCGTTGCGGTGTTCAACCAGTGCGGTGAGTACTACTTCCCGTGGCACAGCCACGCCCTGTTCGAGTTCCAGAACTTCGACGAGGGGTTCGGCGGCTTGGCCACCATGTGGCGCATCGACCCACCCGGAGGCTGCCCGTGACCGCGCCCGGCGCCCGGCGCCAACGAACGGCCGGAGGAGCCATGAGAGTTCGCCGAACGACCGCCTTGCTGGCCGCCGCCGCCGTCTTCGCCGGGCTCGCCGGGTACCCCGAGGCCGGGGCCCAGCCCGCTCCCGTCGCACGGACCCTGTGCGCGAAGACCGGGACCACGACCATCGGCTCGGTCACCGTGCCGATCTGGGGATACGCCGACGGGCCGTGCGCGAGCGCCGGCGCCCCCACCTTGCCTGGCCCCGAGATCCACGTGCCCGAGGGCCAGGGCCTGGAGCTCACCCTCGAGGTCGACGGCCTCGATGCCGACGCCATGCCCGAGCCGGTGTCAATCGTCGTGCCCACCGTCGGCGGTCCTCCGGACACCACCGGCGTGGCCCCCGGGGCGGCGACGACTTACAGCTTCGCGGCCATCCGCGCTGACGCCGGGGACCTACCTGTACGAGAGCGGGTTCAACGAACGCATCCAGGTGCCGATGGGCCTCCACGGGGCCCTGATCGTCGAGTCGGCCGACGTGGGGACGGCCTACGGGGCCGGCACCGAGACCGACTTCGCCGTCGAGGCGGCGCTGGTGCTGTCGGAGATCGACACCGACCTCAACACCCTGGCCGACCCGAACGACTTCATCCACAACGACTACGCCCCCGAGTACCTGCTGATCGACGGGCAGCTCGCCCCCGAGATCCCCGCCGACCCGGGCGACGCGGTGCTGCTGCGTTACCTCGACGCTGGGCTCCAGCCCCACTCGATGGCCGTCCTCGGCGTCCACCAGACGGTGGTGGGACGCGAGTCCCGGCCCGTGGCACCGGACGACCGGCGCACTGTGGTCGCCGAGCTGCTCACCCCTGGCCAGCTCGCCGACGCCATCGTGACCGTGCCCGACGCGGGCCCCGGCTCCAGCTTCGCCATCTACGACCGCAACTGGCGAGCGCCCGGCGGCTCGTCGACGGCCAGCGGCGGCTCGGGCGGGATCGTCGTCCCTGGGGCCCCGATGTTCGTCTCGTTCACCGCGGGGGGAGCGGCGGGGGGTGCGACGTTCGGCGACGAGGACGTCGTCAGCACCGACGGCACCGCCTTCGCCCTGGTGTTCGACGGCTCGGCCGAGGGCCTCGGGTCCAACGCGGACATCGACGCGCTCGACGTGCTCGGGGCCGACCACTACCTCATGTCGTTCGACGACGGCACCGGCGTGACGGTTCCCGGCGTCGGGACGGTGGACGACTCCGACGTCGTGGAATTCGACGCGGGATCGTTCTCGCTCTACCTCGACGGCTCGGACGTGGGACTGTCGGCACCGACCGAGGACATCGACGCGATCGAGCAGGTCGACGCCGAGACGCTGCTCGTCTCCACCATCGGATCCCCGACCGTTCCCGACGTGACCGGCGCGGACGACGAGGACCTGCTCGCCTTCACGTCCACGTCACTCGGATCGGACACGGCCGGCTCGTGGGCCTTGCACTCGGACGGCTCCGCGATCGGCCTGGGCGACTCCGGCGAAGAGGATCTGGATGCCGCCGCCACCGGCGAGGACGGCGCCCTGCTGTTCAGCACGGTGGGCAGCTTCGCCGTCACGGGGGTGACCGGCGCCGACGAGGACGTGTTCACGTTCACGCCGAGCGGCGGCGTGCCGTTCACCGCCGGCACCTATGCGTCCACGCTGAGCTTCGACGGCAGCGGGCCCGGGCTGGAGGCCAACGACGTCGATGCCGTGGCCGTCTGCGCGGACTGCGCGCCGTGACGCTGACGGACGCACCGGCCGAGAGCACGGCGGCGCCCGCTCCGGCGCTTGCCGCCGGACGCACGCGTCGGAGTGGTCGCGTGTGGGTGGCGCTGGTGGCCGTGGCGGCCCTGGCTGGAGGGGTCCGCCTGACGACCACTGGCGGCGACGAGCTTCCCCGACGGGCCGCCTCGACCGAGTCGCTGCCGGTCGAGGAGTTCGAGGACGTCACCGGGATCCGCGTCGTGCGGGTGGCGTATTCGGCCGGTGGGGGACTGCTCGACCTCGCCTACCAGATCCTCGAGCCCGACAAGTCGGTCGCCCTGCACGACGACGACCTGCCCCCCGGGCTGTTCAACGACCGCACGGACACGGTCCTCCTCCAGAGGTTCCACGACCACGCCCACGACCGGGACCTGCACCAGGCGATCGTGTACCACGAGCTGCTGGTCAACTCCGAAGGGGCCGTGGAGCTCGGCGACAAGGTGTCGGTGCTGATCGGCCGCTGGCGCCTCGACGGGGTGGAGGTGCAGTGATGCGCCGGGTGGCGGCCGCCGTCGCGCCTGCGAGTGCCCTGATGGCCGCCGCGGCCCTGTTCGCGGTCGGTGCGCTGTTCGCCGCCGGGCCGGCCTGGGCACAGGGCGAGCTCGTCGAGCTGACGCCGGCGGACGGCACGGTGGTCGACGCGCCGCCCGCGGCCGTGATCGCCCGCTTCGACGTCGAGCTCGACCCTGCGGCCGGCTTCATCGAGGTGGTCGACGACTCGGGCGCCGTCGTGGCGCGCGGTGGTGTCGATCGCGACGATCCCGACAACACCTCCATGCTGGTGGGCCTGCCCGGCAGCGCCCAGCGAGGCGCGTACACGGTGCGTTGGGAAGTTCATGTCGCGTCCGACGGTCAGGTGATCACCGGCGACGCCGGCTTTGCGGTCGGGTCGGTCGAGGAGCTCACCGCCCTCGACGACGGCAACAGCGGTCCTGGGGGCTCCCTGTCGTCCATCGCGGTCGCGGTCGTGCTCGCCGTGATCGCGGCGGCGATCGTCGCGGTCCGGTTGCGGTCCCCGCCACCATCGAGCGGCGGGCGGCCGGACGAGGACGCGGAGGTCCTGGCATAGGTTCCGCAGCTCGTCCGACGGCCATTCCTGGCCGGCGCTGGATCGGGCGCCTCCTCATCGTGACCATGGTCGCCCTCGCGGCGGCCGCGATGGCCGCTCCGCCGGCGGACGCGCACGCGACGCTGGTCCGCTCCAACCCGCCGGCGGACGCGGTGCTCCATGCGCCCCCGGCGGAGCTGCGCCTGTGGTTCAGCGAGCCGCTTTCGGCCGAGTTCTCCTCGCTCGAGGTCGCGGACGTGGACGGCCGGCAGATCGCCGTCGACGCCGTGCGAATCGATCCGAGCGATTCGACGTCGCTCGTCGCCGACGTGCCCGATGCGCTCCCGGACGGCGTGTACGTCGTGCGCTGGAAGCTGCTCTCGGACTCCGACGGCCACGTCACGAGCGGAGCGGTGGTGTTCGGCGTCGGCGAGGGTGCCGACCCCGCGGGCGCCGCCGTCGGCGACGGTTCGGCCCTCGTCGCCCCCGAGGACGTCGCACTGCGTTGGCTCGGCTTCGGCACGCTGGCGCTCGTGGTCGGCGGGCTGGTCGTCGGGTTCGGGTTGATCGAGGCACCGGGTGTGCGGCGGGCTGCTCGGGGGCCGGTGATCGAGGCAGAGCGAGTTCGCATGCAGCAGCGGGCGTTGTCGGCCGCGGCCTCGTGGGGGATCGTGGCCTTCGTCCTCGGGGGCGGGTTCTTCGCGCTCGAGGTCAGGAAGCTCGCCGGTGACGCGACCGGCGGACCGGAGGTCTCGCGGGCGCTGCTCCTCGACACCCGCTGGGGCGTGCTGTGGCTGGGCCGCCAGGCGCTGCTCGTGCTCCTGGTCGCGTTGGTGATACGGGCTCGCCGCCAGGCCGCGCTGGCTGAGCCCGACTCTCGCGGGGCGCGGGGAGGGCGACCGTGGTGCTGGCGACCCTCGGTGCCGGGGCGGTCGTCATCGTCAACGCCCTCGGGGGCCACGCCGCCGGGGTCGGGTCGACCCGAGAGCTGGCGCTCGCCGCCGACGCGGCGCACCTGGCGGCCGCGTCCGTGTGGACCGGAGGCTTGGCGGTGCTCGTCCTCCTGCTGGTGCCGGTGCGGCGCCACGGACGGCCCGCGTCGCCGCCACTCGCGCGGGCCGTGTGGCGGTCGTTCGGGGCCACGGCGGCAGTGAGCGTCGCCGTGCTGGTCGCCTCCGGCCTGTACGGCATGGGCAGGCAGGTGGCCTCGCTCGACGCCCTGCTCACCACCTCCTACGGCCGGGCGATGGCCGGGAAGGTCGGCCTCTTCGCCCTGATGGCCGCCCTGGGCTCGTGGACCTCGGCGCTCCTGCACGTCCCCGCGACCTCGGTCCTGGGGCGGGTCCTGCGGCGCCCGCCCGGGTGGCGTCCGGTCGCCGGCGCGCGGCTCCGCCGGCTGGTGCTGGCGGAGGTCGCCGTGGGAGCGGCCGCTCTGCTCGTGGCCGGCCTGCTCACCGCCTCGCCGCCGGCGGTCGGGCCCAGCTTCGCGCCGGCCTCCGCGGTCGGCCCCGGCTCCCAGAGCCGGACCGCCGGCGACGTCCTCGTGACGTTGACGGTCCAGCCCAACCGCCCGGGCAACAACGTCGTCACCGTGCACGCCCGCAGCACCCGCCGCCCCGCGCCCGCCGCCATTGCCCGGGTCCTGGTCCGCTTCAGCTTCCTCGACGAGGACCGGCCCGGCGACACGATCGCGTTGGACGCCGACGGCGACGACGTCTACTCGGGCTCCGGCGCCGTCGTCGACACCCCGGGACCGTGGCGAGCGGAGGTGGTGGCCCGGCGCCCCGGCATGCCCGACGTCGTGGCCGCGTTCGACTGGCCCGTGCCGGCCGCCTTCGTCGAGGACAGGGTGATCTCGGATCGACCCTGGGGCGACGTCCTGAGCACGCTGGCGGTGGCGGTGCTGGCCCTCGCCCTCGGCGTCGCCACTGGGGTCGCCGTCGGCCGCCGCCGGCACGGCCGCCTGTCGATCCGAAACCGCCACCGGCGGCCGGGTCACCCGTTACGGCCCGCCGGGCTCGACACGCCCGCCCGAACTCCCATCCTCCCAGCGAGAACCACACCGAATGAAGGGGAACACCATGAAGCTCCTCCGCCTCCTGATCCCAGGTCTCGTCGCCGCAGCCCTCGTGCTGACGGGTTGCGGTGACGACGACGACGCCCAAACCGACTCCGGGTCCGAAGCCGCAGCCGAGTCCGGGTCCGAACCTGCAACGGACGGGGCGACAGACGAGACCCTCGCCGAGAGCGGTCCTCGAGCATTGGGGCAGCACGTCCCAGCTCGTGCCGTGGCTGAGCCTGGCGGTCGTCAGCGTCACGATCGCAGCGGTGTGGTTCCGGCCCAGCCGGAGGGTGCTCATCGGCGCCCGCGTCGTCGCGCTGATCACGGTCGCCTGCGCCTCCTACGGGTTCGTCGAGCATCTGCTGGCCAATCAGGAGTTCGCCTCGGAGCTGCACCCCGAGTGGGGGACCACGCGGCTGTTCTGGGCCGGGCTGACGGGGAACCTCCCGGTGCTGGCCTCGCTCGCCGTCGCGCTGTCAGGGGTGCTCGTCGCCACGGCAACCATCCAGCACCCCGGCCTCAGGCTCCCGGACACGATCGATGCCAAAGAGGAGGTTTCCGCAGCGTGAGCTCCGGCTCGCCGGGAGTGATCAGCCCGAGACTCCGTTGAGCTTCCCCTGTACCCCGGTTGAGGGTCTGGGCGTACCGTCGCGAGCATCGCCGAGTCCGGTCATACGTCCCTCGGTCTCTGGAGCGAGGACAACGGCGCGCCGGTGGTCCTGATCGTGGACGACGACCGGCACGTCCGCGACCGGATGGTGCGCGTGCTCAGCGCGGCCGCGGCGGTCGTCGGCGCCGTCGCGGACACCGAGGCCGCACTCCGCTTCGGCCGGACGGCGCGGTTCGGCATCGACGTCCTGGTCACCGATCTCGCGGTCCCTCAGCTCGGTGGCTTGGCACTGGCCGAGTGCCTCCGGTCGCACCACCGGTCGCTGGCCGTGGTCGTGGCCTCGGGCTTCTCGGACGCCGCCGGTGCGTGTGAGCGGGTCGGTGCGGTGTTCGTCCGCAAGCCGTTCGGCGCGGACGACCTCGTGGAGGCGGTGCGGCGGGCCCTCGGGCGGTCGTAGGGTCCGACGTGGGGAGCCCGGCCATCAGGGCTCGAAGCGGTAGCCCACCCCCCAGACCGTCGTGATCCATCGCGGGTGGTGGGGATCGACCTCGATCTTGGCGCGCAGCCGGTGGATGTACTCGGTCACGGTCTCGGCACCTTGCCAGTCCGGGGACGAGTTCCACACCTGGCGGAGCAGTTGTCGCACGATCGAAGACCTGACGGGGCGACGAGGCGAGGAAGTACAGCAGGTCGAACTCCCGGCTCGTCGTCGGGACCAGTTGGCCGTGCACCGCGACCTCGCGCGGCCCGGGATCGATCACGACCCCGTCGAACGACAGCTCGTGGTGGTCGCTCCGAGGCCGAGCTCGCCGAAGCACGCAGCGGATCCGAGCGAGCAGCTCCCGGGTCGAGAACGGCTTGACCACGTAGTCGTCGGCCCCCATCTCCAGCCCGATGATCCGGTCGTGCTCGTCGACGCGCCCCGTGACGACCACGACCGGGACATCGCTCGCCCTGCGGACGGCGGCCAGGACGTCGAATCCGTCGAAGTCCGGAAGGCGCAGGTCCAGGACGACCAGGTCCGGCGGTTCGGCGCGGATGGCGTCCAGCGCCGGCGCACCGTCGGCCGCGATCTGCACCCGGAACCCATCGCGTTCCAGGTGGTCCCGGATCAACTCCAGAACCGCCGGATCGTCCTCGACCAGCAGGATCTGCCGGGCCGGCCGTGGATGGCCGGTGTCTCGCACGGTGCCCGCGACCTGATCGCGTGCGGTGCGAGTTCGGGTCGCCGTGGCTGCCGAAGGGACGCCGACGTCACAACCTCCGGTCCCGGCTGGGTTGGTCACCTGTCCATCCATGGCCCGCTCCGGTTCAGTGCCGTGGCACTAGCGGCACCATGCACCGGGATCGGGGAGCCGGTCAATGGCTCCCTCACCCGCCGAGCGTCGGTTGGGACGCCGTTGAGAATTCGTTGAGAATTGGAACGGTCACGGAGCGACCCTGAGGCCGTCCATTGTCAGCGGCCCGACGGACCCGTACGCTACGCAGCGCGACACGCGGGACGCTCTGGGTACCGCGGAGGTGGCGGGCGATGGCGAAGTCGGCGGAACCGCGGCGCTGGGTGACGGTGCCCAAACCGTTCCTACCTCGGCTGGGGCGCGCCTTCTTCGGGGGGCGGGCATGGCAGTTCGATCTCGTCATGCTGATGGCGGTGGTGCTCGCTGCCACCACCGACGCTCTCGTCCTCGGCTTCCACATCGTGTTCGTCGTGCTCACCGTGTCGGCGATGTTCCTGCAGCCATGGGCGTTCGCGCTGCGGGCCGGCGTCTGGGTCCCCGTTGCCACCCTCATCGTCGCCGAGGCCGTGCGAAACAACGAGACGCAGCCCGAGGAGCTGGTCGAGATCCCACTTCTCTCGTCGATCCTGGTCGTCGTGTTCCTGGTGTCGCTGTGGCGAGCCAGGGCCCTGAAGGAGCTGGAGCGGGCGCAGACGCTTCTCGTCGAGAGGCACCGATCGGAGCGGTCCGAGCTCGAGCGCAGGCTGGAGATCTCCCGGAAGATGGACGCCCTCGGTCGGCTGACGGGAGGGATCGCCCATGACTTCAACAACGTCCTGACGGCCATACTCGGCCACTGCGAGGATCTCATCGACGAGCTCGACGGTCGCCCGGCGTCGAGGCCGGCCCGCGAGATCGAAGCGGCGGTCCGTCGGGCGAGCTCGCTGGTCGACGACCTCATGTCGTTCAGCAGGGAGCACGTCCTACAGCCGACGGTCGTGGACCTCAACGAGGTCCTCGAGGGCGTGGCTGCGATGCTGCAACCGCTCATCGGCGAGGACGTGGTGTACGACGCCCGGCTCTCCTCCCAGCCGTGCCCGGCGTATGTCGTCCGCAACCGGCTCGAGCAGGTCGTCGTGAACCTGGCCGTCAATGCCCGGGAGGCCATGCCGTACGGAGGCCGGATCGAGGTCGCGACCCGCGTCGTCGAGCTCGAGGCAGGTGATCCTGTCCTTGGCGAGCTCCCCGGCGGGCCGTACACGACGATGACCGTCACCGACAACGGGACGGGCATCGAGGCCGACGATCTCGACCGCATCTTCGAGCCGTTCTTCACCACCAAGAAGAGCGGCCGCGGCGCAGGCCTGGGACTGCTGACGGTGCGTGACATCGTGAGCGAGAGCGGCGGCACCGTCACGGTCGACAGCCAACCGGGCAATGGCACCCGCTTCACCGTCTACCTGCCTGTTCGCGGCCGGCGAGATGGAGCTCGAGATGCCGGTGCCAGGCATCGAGAGGGCGCTGGGCGGTACCGAGACGGTCCTCCTTGTCGAGGACGATGAGGCGGTGCGCGCCCGCGCCCGCAAACTGCTCGAGGGTGGCGGTTACAACGTCCTCGAGGCGCCCGACGGTGAACGCGCCCTCGAACTCGCAGGCCGCGACGGCGAGCGGATCGACCTGCTCGTCACCGATGTCGTGATGCCGGGCATCGATGGGCGCGGCGTCGCTCGTCGACTCGGCCAGATGAGCCCCCGGACACGGGTGCTGTTCATGTCCGGCTACGCCGAGGAGCGCATCCACCTGCCGTCGACGCTGGACGGCAAGGTGGACATCCTGGCCAAGCCGTTCACTCGCGAGGAGCTCCTGTCTCGAGCACGAGCGGCGCTCGACCGCGCCTGACCGGGCTCACCCCGCCGTCGGGCAGGCCGAAACCGGTCTGGTCGTCGAGGTCGTGGACGTGGACGTGGTCGAGCTCGACGTGGTCGAGCTGGTCGTCGTCGCGGTCGGTGGGCAGGCCGTATCCGTCGCCGGCCTGGCCGTGGGCGACGTGGTCGACGTGGTCGTGGTCGATGTGGTCGTGGTCGTCGTCGATGTGGTCGTGGTCGTCGTCGACGGCGTGGTCGAGGCCGGTGGGATCGACCGAGGCGGTGCCGGCGCGGGGGCCGCCGGTCTGGAGGGCCGGCTGCGCGACATCGCCGCGATCATCTCCGGCGACCAACCCACGCTCGCGGGCGGTGGCGGCACCGTCGTCAGCGGGGGCGGTGGGGTCGGCGCCGGGCCGGGGGCAGGCAGTGGCACACGCCGTCCCGTCGCGTAGGCCGCCGCCAGCGCCAGGACCACCGCGCCGTACTCCTCGGATCGGTTGTAGCGCATCACGGCCAGCCGCCTCTGCGTCGCCTGCCGCAGATCGGTCTCACCTGAGCACAGGTAGGTCGCCGCGGCGAGCGCCGCGTCGTACAGGTTGTCGGGGTCGTGGCGCCCGTCCCCGTTCCCGTCGGCCGCGACCGAACGCCACGTCGACGGGATGAACTGCATGGGGCCAACAGCACGGTCGTACACCGGATCGCCGTCCAGTGCGCCGTCGTCGGTGTCCCGGATCAGCGCCACGCCCGGCCGACGCGTCCAACGGGATGCCCCGGATCGGCCGCGTGCCGTACCCGTCCTCACGCAGCCCGGCGCCCCCGAACCGCCCGTGGTTGGACTCCACGCGACCGATCGCCGCCAGCAGCCACCACCGGAGACCGCACGACGGATCGCTGACCGCCACGGTCTGCTCAGCACGGACATAGGCACGCAGCGCGACCTCCGGGATGCCGCTCTCGCCCAGGGTGATCACGATCCGTGCGGTCGAGGCGCCGCTCGCCACTGCGGCACGGCCTGACCTGCCCGCGGGCGTCGCCGACAGAGAGAAGCCGATCCGGGGAGCAGACGCGTCCGCCGGCGCCGCGGGCCCCCGATCCGCCGAGGCCGCCCGGCTCTGGTGCGCTCGCGGCGGCGCCGCAACGACGTCCGCCGTCGTGCGCGGTTGCACCGGTCGAGCGACGCTGGTGCCTGGCGACATCGCCACCGCCACCACCACGGGCAGCAGCCAACGCAACCGGGCGCGGCCTGCACCTCGCGCCGATCGTGGACCCGGCGTGCGGGCTCGTCGCACGCGCACTCGCAGACGCATCCGCACGCGGGGAAGATACGAAGCAAAGCTCAAGTTCAGGTCAAGACCGCGTGGTCGCTCCCTCAACTCGTGTCGGACAGCGCGCGGTTCTGCCCGACGTGCGGTCCGACCTGCAGGTTACGGCTGGTCGCCGTCGGCGGGGGCGGCGGCGAGGACGCTGCGCAGCGTCTGGGCGGCACCGAGCAGCCCGGCGCTCTCGAACGGGACGACGATCTTGGCGTTGTCGCTGTCGGCGAACTTGGCGAGGGCGTCGAGCTGCAGGATCGCCACGAGCGTCGGGTCAGGCTCCCCCTTCTTGATGGCGCCGTACACGGTGGTGATGGCCTGCGAGCGGCCTTCGGCCTCGAGGATCGCGGCCTGCCGGTTGCCCTCGGCCCGCAGGATCGCCGCCTGCCGGGCCCCCTCGGCCTTGCGGACGGCCGCCTGCGCGTCGCCCTCGGCGACGTTGATCGCTGACCGCTGCTGACCCTCCGACTGCAGGATCTTTGCCCGCTTCTCCTGGTCCGCCTGCTTCTCCAGGGCGAGCGCCTCGAGGATCTTGGGTGGCGGCGCGATGGCGATGATCTCGATGCGGCTGATCCGGATGCCCCACTTGTCGGTGACCACCTCCATCTGCTCCTGGACATCGGTGTTGATGCGCTCGCGTTCGGAGAGCGCCTGGTCGAGGGTCATCGTGCCGATGACCGACCGCAGGGCGGTGCGTGCGAGAGCGTCGATGGCGACGTCGAACTTGGCGATGCTGAACAGCGCCTGCCGGGCGTCCACCACCTGCGTGAAGATCGTGGCGTTGACCGTCACGACCACGTTGTCCTTGGTGATCACGTCCTGACGATCGCCGGGCCGGGGGATCTCGCGCATGTCGACTCGCTGGAGCGACTCGATGAACGGCGCGATGATCACGAGCCCGGGCTCGTGCGTCTTGCGGTACTCGCCGAGGTGCTTCACCACCCCGACCTCGCCCTGCTGGACGATGTTGACCATCTGGCGCAGCGCCAGGAGCAACACGACCACCACGAGGCCGACGACGACGAGGCCGACGGCACCCGCGGCGCTGATGTCTGCGATCACGGCTGTTCCTCTTCTCCGTTGTCCGAGGCGGGACCTTCGCCCGCCTCCACCTGCCCATCCGGTGGCAGGTGACCGTCGACCGGCCACACGGTGAGCGTCGTGCCCCGCACGGCCGTGACGAGGACCGTCGTGCCCGCGGGGATCGCGGCATCGCTGCCGCTGACGGCGCGCCAGCGCTCGCCGGCGAGGCGAACGTGGCCCACCTGGTCCAGGCCTCCGACGAGGTCGAGCGTGAGCACTTCCTGCCCGATCAGGCCCCCATGGACACCAGGGACATGCTCGCCCTCGTAGCGGTGCGCGAACGCCGCGCTCACGCGGCTGCGGACCAGCAGGATCCCGGCCGCGGCCACGATCACCGCTGTTGCCACCTGCACGGCGAGGGCGCCGGGGGCGATGGACGCCACAGCCGCGCCGGCGAAGCAGCCCAGAGCGGCGAAGAGGGCGTAGAACGCCAAGTGGTGGAGCTCCACGGCGATCAACACCACGCCAACGGCGATCCACGCGATGGTCAATCCGACCTCTCTTCTGCGTGGAAGTCTACGGCGCCCGCCGGCCGGCGGCGCCTGCCTTCGTCTCGGTGCGCAGAGGGTCGGGCTGTTCGCCGTCACTGGCCCGCGGTCCGGTTGTCTGAGCCAGGCTGACCATGCACATGGCGGGTCGCCTTGCCGCAGGCGGTAGGTGTGCTTACTATGCGTCCCGCCGTGCGGACGCCTGGAGGAAACGTGCCCCGCAACCGATTCATCTCTGCCGCTGCGCTCTCGCTTGCGCTCCTGACGCTGGGCGCAGCCTGCGGAGGCGAGGACGACGGCGCCGACGTGCGCAACATCGGCGAGGACTGCGGGGGCTCGGCCTCGGGCGGCTCAGCGTCGGGGGGCTCGGGCTCGGAAGCGTCGGCCTCGGGTGGCACCGCCAGCGGGTGCGCGTCGGGCAGCGGCTCCGGCAGCGGCATCGCCGGCGACGTCGAAGGCTCGTCGACCGACAACCCCCTGGTCGAAGACGCAGTCGCCGAGTACACGACCTACGTCGGCGAGCAGGTCGACGAGACGATCGCCGCCACCACCACGTTCACCGACGCCGTGCGTGCCGGCGACCTCGAGGCCGCCAAGGCCGCCTACGCCCCGTCGCGCCAGGGCTGGGAGCGCATCGAGCCCATCGCCGGCCTGGTCGAGGAGCTCGACGGCGCCATGGACGCCCGGGTCGACGACTTCGAGGGCGAGGACGACCCGGCCTTCACGGGCTGGCACCGCATCGAGTACATCCTGTGGAGCCTCGGCACCACCGATGGCGCCGCCGAGTTCGCCGACAAGCTCGACGCCGACCTGCAGACGCTCGAGACCGAGCTGGCGGACATCGAGATCCCGCCGGCGGCGCTGGCCGTCGGCTCGTCCGAGCTGATCGAAGAGGTCTCCACCGGCAAGATCACCGGCGAGGAGGACCGCTACTCGGGCACCGACCTGTGGGACTTCGCCGCCAACGTCGAGGGCTCCGAGCGGGCGTTCGAATTGCTCACCCCGGCGCTCGACGAGGAGGACCCCGACCTGGTCGCCTCGATCCAGGACGAGTTCGCCGAGCTCGACGCCCAGCTGGCGGTCTACGAGGACGGCGCCGGGGGCTACAAGCCCTACAGCGAGCTGACCGAGGCCGACAAGACCGCGATGTCCACCACGCTGGCCGAGCTGTCCGAGAACCTCTCGACGATGGCCGGCGTGCTGGGGCTGGAATGAGGGCACGGGCCTGATGGGCGACGTCAGCCGGCGCCGATTCCTGGCCGGAGGGCTGGCGTCGACCGCCGCCGCGACCGGCATCGCCGGCGCGGCGACAGCGTGCGGTGCCGACGGCGACGGTTCGTCGGCCGATGCCGCCGGATCCGGCGCCGACCGCCGTCGCTACCTCGAGTTCCGGGGCGCCCATCAGACCGGCATCACCCATCCGGCCAACGAGCAGGGGCTGATGGCGGCGTTCACCCTGACCGCCGCCGACCGCGACGAGCTGCGCGACACGTTCGTCGCCCTGACCGACGAGATCGACCGGCTCATGTCGGGCGAGCCCTACGAGGACCGCGATCCCGCCTACCCGCCCGTCTACACGGGGACGGTGGGCAACCCACCGCCGCCCGCGGACCTTTCCGTGGTCGTGTCGGTGGGCGCGTCGCTGTTCGACGATCGCTACGGGCTGGCAGACAGGCGGCCGGCGGCGCTCGAGAAGATGCCCTTCCTGGCCAACGACCGCCTCGACCCGGAGCGGTCTCACGGCGACCTCCTGCTCACGATCACCAGCGCCCACGAGGACATCAACCTGTTCGCGCTGCGCCAGCTGCACCGGGCCACCCGAGGCACGATGGCCCTGCACTGGATGCTCGACGGCTACAACCGCCGCACCGAGGCCAGGCCGGGCGAGGCCGGCAACCGCAACCTGATGGGGTTCATCGACGGCACGGCCAACCTCGATCCCGACGACGCGGTGATGGATCGCTACGTCTGGGTGCAGGCCGACGACGACGAGCCCGCGTGGGCCGCCGGCGGCAGCTACCACGTCGTGCGGGTGATCCGCATGCTCGTCGAGTTCTGGGACCGCACCCGCCTGTCGGAGCAGGAAGCCCTGATCGGGCGGCGCAAGGATACCGGCGCCCCGTTCAACGGTGAGGTCGAGACCGACCTGCCCGACTTCAGCGACGATCCCGACGGCGAGGTCACACCGCTCGACGCGCACATCCGCCTGGCCAACCCGCGCACGCCCGAGACCGAGGACGACCTGATCTTCCGCGCCGGCCTCAGCTTCTCGCGGGGGTTCGACGACAGCGGCCAACTCGACCAGGGGCTGGCCTTCGTCTCGTACCAGCGGCGTCTGTCGCAGTTCCTCAACACCCAGCAGCGTCTGGCCGGCGAGCCCCTCGAGGAGTACATCCTGCCGGAGGGCGGCGGCTTCTACTTCGCGTTGCCGGGCGTCGAGGACGCTGACGGCATCCTCGGTGAGGGCCTCTTCACCTGATCCCGAAAATGCGCGAGCGCGATCGCGCCGGACATTGGTATGTTGCGTCCACCAGAGAAGGGAGGTGGTCCAAACATGAATGACGGTAGACCTGGGACCCTGGAGGTGGCTGGCCGCTGAGCGGTTAGTCGGGCCACTTGGTGGAGTCCAACCAGACCACCACCTGATCGGTTGCTGGGGATTTGTCCCTCCCGGCGCGCAAACGACCGACCAGGATCTTTTCCGATGAATTCGTGCGAAGGGAGGCCTCGGGCCTCCCTTCGTTCACGTACGGACGGCCTCGGCGGAGATCTCGATCTTGACCTGCTTGCCGACCAGCCAGCCGCCGGTCTCCAGCGCCTGGTTCCAGGTGAGGCCGAAGTCCTCGCGGTTGATCTCCGTGCGGCCGCTGAACCCGATCCGCTTGTTGCCCCACGGGTCGTCGGCGACGCCGTCGAACTCGACGTCGAGCGTCACCGGCCGGGTCTCGCCCCGGATCGTCAGGTCCCCGTCCACCTGCCAGTCCGATCCGGCGCTGCGCACGGCGGTCGACTGGAACTCCAGTGTGGGGTGCTGGTCCGCGTGCAGGAAGTCGGGGCTGCGCAGGTGCGTGTCGCGGTCGTTCTCGCGGGTGTCGATGCTGGCCGCCTGGATCGTCGCTTGCACGGACGACTCGTGGGCGGCCTCGGTGATCGTGATCGTGCCACTCAGGTCGGTGAACCGGCCGCGCACCCTGGCCAGGCCGAGGTGGCGAACCACGAACTCCGCCATCGTGTGGGCGGGATCGAGTTTGTACGTCCCCGGTTCGGGAACGACCGTCCCGTCGACCGTCCGGGAGCCAACGTCGTCGGCCATGGGGCTCACCTCCGAGGCGAGGGGCCTGCCGCTCGCCTGATCTGCCACCCCGGTGGTCCTGCCCGACCGTAATGCTGCCCCGTCGGCGTGCTCCACGCACGCCGCGTCGTCCACATCCTGCCCGGGCGATGGCCGGACGGCGGTCACCTGGTAGAACCGGGCGGTGCGCTTGGCGAACCTCGCAGGACGGGCAGTCGTCGTGACCGCCGACGATCGGGCCATCGACGCCGAGAAGGCCTCGGAGGGCCGTTTCGGCCACGACCTCGCGGCCCTCTACGACGACTGGGACGCCTTCCGCGAGTGGGCGACCGGTCTCGACGCGGCCGGCGCCGAGACGTCGCCGATCGACCGGTCGCTGCTCGGCCCCCCGTCGCCGCGGCCCCGCCAGGTGTTCGGCATCGGGCTCAACTATCGCGAGCACGCGGCCGAGACCGGCCAGGAGGTGCCCCGCATCCCGGCCACGTTCACCAAGTTCCCCACCTGCCTCACCGGCCCCTTCGCCGAGGTCGCCCTGCCCAGCACCTACGTCGACTGGGAGGTCGAGCTCGTGGTGGTGATCGGCCGGCGGGCCCACCGGGTCGAGGAGACCGACGCCTGGTCGTACGTCGCGGGCGTGACGGTCGGCCAGGACCTGTCGGAGCGCGTCGTGCAGCGGGCCGCGGGCGGGCAGTTCTCCCTGGGCAAGTCGTACCCCGGGTTCGGTCCCACCGGGCCGTGGCTGGTGACCGTCGACGAACTCGACGACCCGGACGACCTGGGGCTGCGATGCACACTCGACGACGAGGTCGTGCAGGACGCCCGCACCGGCGACATGATCGTCGCGGTGCCGGGCCTCCTGCGGGTGCTGTCCGAGGTGGTGGCCCTGCTGCCGGGTGACGTCATCTTCACCGGCACCCCGTCGGGCGTGGGCGTCGCCCGCGACCCCCGGCGCTTCCTCGCCCCGGGCCAGGTGGTCGAGAGCTGGATCGAGGGCATCGGCACCATGCGCAACCGCATGCTGTCACCGGTCAGCGCAGGGTGACGGTGGTCGCCCGGCTGAAGCGCAGCTCCTCGGTCGTCGACGCAGGGCTCGACATGGCGCTGGACGGTAGCCCCTAGGCTGCCGGACCGTGACCGACCGGATCAGGTGGGGCATCGCCGCCACCGGCAACATCGCCCACACGTTCGCTGCCGGCCTCGCGCAGCTCGACGACGCCGAGATCGCGGCCGTGGGGTCCCGGTCGGCCGAGCGCGCCGCGGAGTTCGCCGCCGAGGTCGGGGCCGGGCGATCGCACGGCTCGTACCAGGACCTGGCCGCCGACGATGGGGTCGACGTCGTGTACGTGGCCTCGCCTCACACACGGCACGAGGCAGACACGCTGCTGTTCCTCGAGGCGGGCAGGCACGTGCTGTGCGAGAAGCCGATGGCGGTCAACCGCGCCCAGGCCGAGCGCATGGCCGCCGCCGCTCGTCGCAGCGGGTTGTTCCTGATGGAGGCCATGTGGAGCCGGTTCCTGCCCTCGTGGCAGCTCGTGCGTCGCGTCCTCGACGAGGGGCGCATCGGCGACCCGCTCGTGGTCGAGGCCAGTCTGGGCTTCCGCCGGCCCATCGACCCTGCCCACCGGCTGTTCGACCGAGCCCTGGGCGGGGGAGCCACTCTCGACCTGGGCGTCTATCCGGTGTCGTTCGCTTCGTTCCTGCTGGGCACACCCGACGGGGTGGCCGCGCAGGGTCACATCGGTGAGACGGGGGTGGACGAGCAGTTCGCCGCCGTCCTCCACCATCCGGGGGGCCGACTCGCCGTCGTCAAGGGCGCCATCCGGGCCTGGATCAACTCGACCGTGCGGGTGACGGGGTCGGAGGGCTGGATGCACCTGCCGGCCGTGATGCACCACTCCCTGCACGTCGACATCGGCGACGCCGCCGGCGGGCGCGAGCGCGTCGAGACCCCGGTCGAGGGCGAGGGCCTGCGGTTCCAGGCCGCCGAGGTGCACCGCTGCCTGCGTGAGGGGCTCACCGAGAGCCCGGTCATGCCGCTCGACGAGACGTGCGCGATCGCCGGCACCCTCGACGCCATCCGCGCCCAGATCGGCATGACCTACCCGGGCGAGTAGGACGGCTCGAACTCGAACTCGACCTGCGCCGAGCGCAACCCGTAGACGAACGCGTTGGGCATCTCGACGGGGGCGGTGCCGGGCACCAGTCGCATGGACCGCACCCGTCGCACCAGCTCCGCGAAGAACAGTCGGATCTCCATGCGGGCCAGCGCGGCGCCCAGGCAGAAGTGGGTCCCGAACCCGAACGCGATGTGGTTGTTGGGGCTGCGGGTCACGTCGTAGCTCTCGGGATCGTCGAAGTGGGCCGTGTCACGATTGGCCGAGCTGTACATCAGCACGAGCTGCTGGCCGGCCTCGATGGCCTGGCCGCCCACCTCGGCGTCGACCGCCGCCACCCGGCACATGTTGTGGATGGGGGTGACCCAGCGGATGAACTCCTCGGTCGCCACCGTGAGATCGGCCCCGTCCTTGAGCGCCTGCCACTGGTCGGGGTGGGCGATCAGGTCGAGGATCGTGCGGGCGATGACCGTGCGGGTCGTCTCGGCGCCGCCGTCGAGCAGCAGCAGGCAATCGGAGATGACCGTGTCGACCGACAGGGGCTCGCCGTCGACCGACGCCCCGGTCCAGATCGTCATGATGTCGTCGGCCGGGCAGCGCACCTTCTCCGCGTGCAGCTCGCTGGCTGCCTGGGCGAACTCCATGGCGGCGACGATGCCGTCCTCCTCCATGTAGCGGGGGCCGCCGCCCAGGGTGATGGTGCGCTCGGACCACGCCTTGAGCTCGGGCCAGCGCTCCTCGGGGAAGCCCAGCAGCCAGGCGATGGTCATGGCCGGCAGCGGCGCCGCCAGCTCGTCGACGATCTCGGCGGTGCCGCCCTTGGCCTCGACGGCGTCGATCAGGCCGCGCACGGCGTCACGCACATGGTCCTCGCGGGCTGTGACCGCCCGGGGCGTGAACCGGCGCGACACGAGGTTGCGGCGCACGTGGTGCAGCGGGTCGTCGAGTCCGATGATCGCCGGGTCGGCCGGGATGTTGGGCCGGTACCCACCCTTCGCCTGGTCGGAGTTGATGAACACGTCCTTGCGCCGCTCGACGTCGACGATGTCGTCGTAGCGGGACACGCCCCACAGCTCGTTGGTGGCGTCCCAGTAGACGGGCGCGCTCTCGCGCATCCAGCGGTAGGCCGCGTACGGATCGTCGACGTAGAAGTCGCCGTCGAGCAGGTCGATCACCCGTACGTCCATGGTTCCCCCGACTCGGTGATGTGCTGGCGCCTGAGACTAGAACGTGTTTCCGTCGCCGTCCGCTCCCGCGGCGTACCGTAAGCGGGGGCGCCCCGCCCGGGCGCACGTGGCGAGCGCGAGGGGGAACCATGACCGACGCGGCGTCCCGAGGGACGGCGAGTGCGGCGAAGACGGGACAGCCGGATCCGGCCGTCGTCGACGACGTGGGCCAGCTCACGCCCGCCTGGTTCGACACGGTGCTCGGCACGACCGGCACGCGCTCGGCCATCCGGTCCGTCACCACGGAGCCGGTGGGCACCGGCCAGATGGCGTCGACGGTGCGAGCGCACCTCGAGCTGGGCGACGGCACCGACCGCACGGTCATCGTCAAGTACGCTCGGCCGGGCGTCGAGTCGGCTCTGGCCGGGATGGCCTACGCCAAGGAGGTCGCGTTCTACGCCGAGCTGGGCGACCGGGTCACCGTGCGCACGCCCGACTGCCTGTACGCGGCCATCGCCGAGGGCGCACCGCGCTTCGTGCTGGTGCTCGAGGACCTCTCCGATGCACGCCAGGGCGACCAGATCGCCGGGTGTCCGGTCGACCATGCCGAGGCGGCGCTGGTGAACCTGGCGGGTCTGCACGGGCCGACGTGGTGCGACGACGACCTGGCCGCGTCGTCGTGGCTCGGCAGCAACCCCGCGATCACGCCGGCGTTCATGGCGCCGGTGCTGGAGGTGGCGGCGGACGCGTTCGCGGAACGGTTCGGCGCCGAGCTCGACGTCGACGAGACCCGCGTGCTCGAGGGCGCTCGCGAGCTGCTCCCCGAGTGGATGTTCGACCGTGGCGACCGCTTCGCCGTCGTGCACGGCGACTACCGCCTCGACAACCTGTTGTTCCCGGTCGACGACCCGGCGCGCGTGGCGGCCGTCGACTGGCAGACGGCGGCGCTCGGCCCCCCGGGCCGCGATGTCGCGTACTTCCTGTCGACGTGCCTCACGGTCGACGATCGCCGGCGTCACGAGCGCGACCTCGTCGCGGCCTACCACCGGGCGCTCGGCGACCACGACGTGACCGGGTACACCCTCGAGCAGTGCATGGCCGACTACCGCCTCGGCATGCTGCACGGGCCGCTCATCATCCTGCTCGGGCGCCTGACCGCCGGGGTGTCCGAGCGGGGCGACGAGATGTTCCGGGCCATGTGGCGGCGGAGCGCGACCGCGATCGACGACCTGGGTACCCTCGACCTGGTGCGCGCGCCGGTCGCCCGACCGGGGTGAGCACCTCGCCCGTTCTCGTCAGCTGATTCCTGCCGTCTGCCGTCGGTTCGGGGCGGGTACACCTGAGCGGACCCGGCAGCGCAACGGAACAAGGATGGCGGCGATGGCCACGAGCACGGACGAGTCGGACGGCACGCAGGCGACAGCCACCTCGGGGGGAGGCGCCGCTGATCCCGTCGTCGCGGAGGACGTGCGCGGCGTCGTCCAGACGGCCGTCGACGCGGTCACCAGGGCCGGCACCGTGTCGGCCGCGGGGGTGACCGAGGCGCTCGACAACGCCGGCCGGTCGCTGGCGCGCCGGGTGGTGACCGGCGCCGCCACCAGCAGGCCCGCACTGGCCGACCGCGACACGCTGGCCGAGGCGCTGGCCGACAAGCCCCGGGTCACGGCCCTCGGCAGCGCCACCACCGCGGCGCTCGCCCTCAAGTTCGCAGGCCGTTTCCGCCGCCTGGGGTTCCTGGCGAGGCGCACCCCCGCGTTCCTCGTCGCCGCGGCCGTGCCCGCCCTCGTCGCGTCGGTCACGCGGGGCGCCGACGAGCTGGGGATGGTGTCGTCCCACCTCGTGCACCGGGCCCGGGCACAGGGGATCGAGCCCGACCTCGAGCGGGTGCGGCGGGCCGCAGTGCAGATCGTGTCGCACCGCGCCGTCGACCCCGAGACCGAGCCCAGCCACGGTGCGCTCGCCGTGCTGTGGCTCAGGCGGGCGTTACGGGCGGCGCTGCCGTTCACGGCCGGCGTCGCCACCGCTGACCCCGAGGGCCTGGCGTCGGCGGCCGCCGAGGTCGACCCGGCGCTGCTGGGCGCGGCCTGACGACGCCGGTCGAGGACGTCGGTCGAGGACGTCGGTCGACTCAGCGGGTCCGGCGGGCCACGACCAGGGCCATGTCGTCAGCCGTCCCGTGGGACGGCGCCCGGCTGTCGAGCAGGTGGTCGGCGAGCGCGTCGGCGGTGTCGGCGGCCGCGGCGCCCAACCGGTCGGCCAGGCCGGTGATCGAGACGTCGATCGGTGTGCCCGGCCGCTCGACGAGGCCGTCCGTGTAGAGCACCAGGGTCGATCCGATCGGGAAGGCGACGCGACCGGGGGGCTTCGGCGCCAGGTCGATGCCGAGCACCGAGTGCCGGCCGCCGTCCAGCTGGGCGACCGTGCCGTCCGGGCGGCGCAGGAGCGGCGGCGGGTGCCCGGCGGTGACGTAGCTCACCGATCCGCCGTTGTTGTCGACCACGGCGATGAGCACCGTGGCGTAGCCGAGCCCGTCGCGCTGCATCATCGCGGAGGTGCGCACCAGCGCATCAGGCAGCGCCATGCCGCCGGCGACCAGGGTGTGCACCACGGTGCGGACCTGCGTCATCTCCGCGATCGCGCCGACGCCATGACCGCTCACGTCGCCGACCACCAGGCTCAGGCGGCCTCCCTCGAGCGTGATGGCGTCGTACCAGTCGCCGCCCATCCCGAGCGACTCCGCTGCCGGCCGGTAGCGCGTCGCGACGTCGAGGCCGGAGACCGCCGGAGCATCGGCGAGCACCGTGCGCTGCAGGTCGCGGCGCACGCGGTGCTCGGCGTCGAACAGCCGCGAGCGTTCGGCCGACTGGGCGCACAGGTCGGCCACGGTCGAGACGCGGGCCAGGAGCGCGTCGTCGAAGCATGGCGGGTCGGCCCACAGGACCATGAACACGCCGGTGGCCTCGCCATCGCTGCCGACCAGCGGTGCGCAGGCGCCTCCGTGCAGGCCCATCCGCTCGAGGTCGCCCGCCACCGTCTCGTCCGGCACGTCGTCGAGCGACGAGAACGTCACCGGCTCGCGCCGCCGCCACGAGATCAGGGCCGGAAAGTCGCTGTCGAGGTCGATGTCGCGGTACGGCGCCAGCACGTCGAGCCGTGGTCCGCTGGGCGCCAGCAGGTGGAAGCGGTCGTCCTCGATGACGCCGACGAGGGCGAAGTCGGCGTGCAGCACCGGAGCGGCGTGCTCGACGATGGTCGAGCCCACCTCGTCGAAGCTGCTGGATGCCGACAGACGGGCCGCCAACGTCGCCAGGTCGGCGGCGCGGGCCTGGGCCAGGTCGGTCGCGCGCGCCCGCCCGATGCTGGACGCGCACAGGTCGGCTGTCATGTGCAGGACGTCGACGAGCTGGGCGTCGAACCGTTGCGGCTCGGACCAGGCCAGGCTGAGCGCGCCGAACGGGCGTCCGTCCTCGCCGACGAGAGGCAGGCAGGCGACGGCCCCCAGTCCCGCGGCCCGCATCCCGTCGGCGATCTCGGGATGGCGCTCCTCGACGGCGTCGAGGTCGCCGAGCAGGACCGGGCCGGCGCGCCGGAACGCCTCGACGATCGGCCACGGGTGGTCGAGCGGCACCACGTCCGCGCGACCCACTGCGGCGTCGAGGCCCTGGTGGGTGATCGTCAGCGCACCGCCGTCGTCGGTGAGCACACCGATGTGCGTCGTCGTCGCCCCGGGCACGTCGGCGGCGCGCTCGACCAGCGTGCGGGCCACCTGGTTGGTGGTGCCGGCGGTGGTGGCGGCCTCGGCGAGGCCCGCCAGCAGGCGGCTGCTCACCGCGTCACGGCGGGCGCTGTCGGCCAGGCGCGCCCGCACGAGCGTGTGGCCGCACATCTCCGCGACCGTAGACAGGCTGGCCATCGTCAGGTCGTCGGCCCCGCGGCCGTTGGCCCAGGCGACCTCGAGCGTCGCCAGGGTCGTGCCCACGTCGTCGGTGATCCGTCGGCGCACGACGACCCCGGGCAGGGCGGGGGCCGGCGCGCCTGCACCCGCGCCGCCGGTCCCCGGTGATCGCTCCACGAACCGCGCCGACTCCGCGCCCAGTGCGGACGGCACCTCGTCGGCGACGACGCGAGAGAGGTCGTCGACCGATGCGGCGCCCGTCAGCGACCGTCCGAGGTCGGCGATGCGGTCGACCAGGGCGACGTGACGGTCGACGTCGCGCTGGTGGCGCAGCGCCCGCCAGGCGAACAGTCCCGAGAGGAGCGCCAGCGCGAGCGTCGCCGCGAGGATCCACCAGGGGGCGGCGGTCGTCACGGGCTGGCGATCGTCGACCGTGATCCGCCAGACGCGCCCGCCCACCGTTCGCTCGACGGTGGTGCCATCGGCCGGCGCCGGGTCGGACACCGCCAGCACGTTCCCGCCCGCGCCGGCCGAGGCGGGTGAGTCCTCGATGCGGAGACCGAGCGAGTCGCTGACCTGGGTGTCGACTGCCTCGAGCAACGCATCGCCGAGCACTCCCGTGGTCACGTACCCGACGATCGCCGCGCGTCGCTGCTCGACCGAGGCGTCGAGGGCGATGTTCGGCAGGTACACGGGGTGGATCAGGAACACCGCCGGCCGGCCCGAGGGCTGCGCTGGCACCGTCTGCGTGATGACCGTCGAGCCGCTGTCCCGCGACTCCTCGGCTGCGGCCGCCCGGGGCGGGTCGGATGCGAGGTCGAACCCCACGAGGTCGTCCCCCACATCGAGAGGCGGGGTCACGCGCTCGACGGGCAGGTACTGTGCACGCTCGCCCGAGCGCTCGCCGCGGGGGCTGTCGGTGATCGGGCGGCCGATCATCGCCTCGAACGCCGGGCGGTCGGCCGCTGGCACCACCGGCGCGTAGGCCAGCGTCTGGAACGGAGACGCGGTGATGGCACCGTGCGCGTAGGCGTCGAACCTCATTGGGTCGACGATCCCCGACGCGTCCGCCAGGCCCGACACGCCCCCCACGGCGGCGAGCAGCTGCTGCACGGTCGCCCCGACGAGGTTGGCCGTCTGGTCGGCGACGAGCGCCTCACGCTCGTCCGCGTTCCGCCGGTCGTCGTGCGCGGTCGCCCACGCGGCCGTCGTGCCCACGACGATCACCGCGAGGACCGCTGCCACCCGTGGCCAGGCGCGGCGTGGGCGGGGGGCCGATGGCGTCGCATACGGAGCCGTGGCGGGCCACCGCCTGCGGCGCCGGGCCGGGGTCACTCGCGTGTGAGCCAGGAGTCGACGTCGGTCAGGTCGAGCACGCGCGCCACCGCCGGAGGCACGTTGCGCAGGACCATCTCGATGCCGGCATCACCGGCCGCTCGCCGGACGTCGAGCAACGCCCCCAGCCCGCTCGAGTCGCAGAACGTGACCTGCGCCAGATCGATCGCGAGCCGTGTGACGTCACCGGCCATCATGGGCCCGACCACCCGGTCGACGAGGGTGGCGCGCGCCGAGATGTCGAGCTCGCCGGACACGACCGCCGTTAACGTGCCCCCCTCGGTGGCCACGTCGATGTCGAAGCTGTTGGCCATTGACGTTCCTGCTGCCGCGTCGACGGACCGACACGATCGCGGAGCAGAGGGCACGCTTACGACCACGGGACGAACCCGCACGCCGGATGCTGCTGCCTGTCCGCGCAGATCCTCCGTGGTGATTCTGCCCCAGTTGTCGAGTCTCGACCACAGGTCTCGTCGCGACGGGGCACGCCGCTCAGTTTGTCATACCGGACACGTACAGTTGTTCGCATCGCCGGGGGCATCCGCCGCCGGGCAGGGGACACGAGAGAGGATCAGCTCATGGGAAAGCGCACGCGCGCCCGCTCGGCGCGGCAAGAGGCGTCCGTCGACGCGGCGGTCGAGGCCGCCGTCGCCTCCGCTGCGTCCGGCGTGGTCGCACCCGCCCCGCACCTGGTCGACGCGCTGGCGCGGTGGCCGGCTTCCCGCGAGGGCGAGGCCGACCCGGTCGATCACGCCTTCGCGACAGCCCTGGTGGGCACCATGGCGGCCGCGTGGCAGGTCGGGTGGCAGCCGGCCGACGTCCACCGGGTCGTCGAGCGCCGCCACGGTCGCGCGCCGGCGCGGCTGGCCGCCCGGGCGATCGGGCGCGAGGCGCAGCGTCACCCGGAGTCCGAGGTGCCGCCGCGATGGCGCCTGCAGCTCGACGCCATCGGCGCCGTCGACACCTTCCGCACGGGTGCCGACGACCGCGCGTGGGCGGTGCCCTGGCCGCCGGCGGTCGGTCCCACGGGCGAGCCCAGCGTGGCCCGGGTCCAGGCGATCGAGGTCGCCGTCGTCACGGTGGCGCTCGTGCGGTCACTGCCCCGCCTGCCCCGCATCGGCCCCATCCCGGGCGAGGCCGGCGCCGTGCCCGGCCCCCGGTCGCGGGTGGGCCGGCGGTCTGGGGGCGATGGCCACGTCCACGCCGATCCGCGGGTGCTGCACAAGGTCACCTCGCTGCTGGCCAAGGCCGAGTCCACCAACTTCCCGCAAGAGGCCGAGGCGCTCACGGCCAAGGCGCAAGAGCTCATGACGCGACACGCCATCGACCAGGCGCACCTCGAGGCCGAACGGGGCGACGCCCCACACGTCGGTGGCCGCCGGGTGGGCATCGACGACCCCTACGCCGGCGCGCGCTACCTGCTGCTGGCGGCGGTGGCCGACGCCAACCGCTGCCGCGCGGTGTGGAGCAGGCAGTGGGGGTTCTCCACCGTGTTCGGCGACGAGGGCGATCTCGATGCCGTCGAGCTGCTCTTCACGTCGCTGCTGGTGCAGGCGACCCGGGCGATGGTGGCCGAGCCGCGCACGCAGTCGACGTCGTCGGGGGGCACGCGGTCGTTCCGCCAGTCGTTCCTGGTCGCGTTCGCGGGGCGCATCGGCGAGCGCCTGTCCCAGGCGGCCGAGGCCGTCACCGCCGACGAGGCCACGCGCAGCACGGCCCTCGTCCCGCTGTTCGCCGCGCGCCGCGAGGCGGCGGAGCTGGCGCTCAACCAGGCCTTCCCCGAAACGAGGACGACGCGCATGTCGGCCCGCAACGCCGAGGGGTGGCACGCCGGCATGCGAGCGGCGGACCGGGCCCAGCTCGACCTCCACCAGCCGGTCCGGGCCGGCTCCGTGCGGGCTCTCTCGTAGGGTCCGCGATCCGCGGCGGGCGGGCGGCGCTCAGGTCTCGCCCGTGGCCACCTTCTTGGCCCAGGGATAGTCGGCCTTGCCGCTCGGCGAGCGTTGCATCAGGCCCACGATGTGCAGCTCGCGGGGCAGCTTGTAGCCGGCGATCTTGGTGCGGCAGTGCTCCTGCACCGACGCGAGCTCCGGCGTCATGCCCTCACGGGCCTGCACCACCGCGGCGACGCGCTGGCCCCAGCGCTCGTCGGGAACGCCCACCACCACTGCGTCGTAGACGGCCGGGTGGGACTTCACCGCGGCCTCGACCTCCTCGGGGAAGATCTTCTCGCCTCCGGAGTTGATCGACTGCGAGCCGCGGCCCAGCAGCGTCACCGACCCGTCGGCCTCCACGAGCGCCAGGTCGCCGGGTATGACGTAGCGGGTGCCGTCCACCTCGACGAAGGTCTCCGCCGTCTTCTCCGGGTCGCCGTAGTAGCCGAGGGGGATGTCGCCGCTGCGCGCCACCCGCCCGATCACGTTCGACCCGGGCTCGACCGGCTGCATCCGGTCGTCGAGCACGACGGTGCCCTTGACCGGCGAGACCGTCGGCCCGCCCTTCATCTCGGTCTTGCCCTTCTCGACGACGACGATGCCGTTGGCACCGCCCTCCGACGAGCCGATGGCGTCGGTGAGCACGATGTCGGGGAACCGGTCGAGGTACTGGTCCTTGAGCGACGGCGAGAACACGGCCGCGGTCGACGAGAGCGAGATGAGCGAGGACAGGTCACGGGTCTTGCTGGGCTCGTCGTCGAGCGCCTCGATGAGTGGCCGGGCCATGGCATCGCCGGTCATCATCAGCGAGTTGGCCTTCTCCTCCTCGACCAGACGCCACACCTCGTGCGGTGCGAACTGGCCCATGAGCACGACCTTGTTGCCCAGGAAGCTCTGGCCCATCACGGCCCACTGGGTGGCGCCGTGCATGAGCGGGGCGATGGGCAGGAACGTCAGGGCGAAGCCCATCTTCTTGCCGCGCTCGGCCAGGTCCCCGGGCGCCCGGGCCCGGTCGCCGCTCAGGATGTCGATGCCCCCGCCCAGGGCGAACAGCACGTCGGCGTGGCGCCAGACCACGCCCTTGGGCATGCCCGTGGTGCCGCCCGTGTAGAGGATGTAGCGGTCGTCGCCTGATCGGGGGCCGAAGTCGCGCTCGGGCGAGCCCTCCGCCACGGCGTCCTCGAAGTCGCCGCCGATGACGACCCGGTGCCGCAGCTCGGGCATGTGCGAGGCCACGCCCTCGACCCGCTCGCTGAACGCCGCGTCGTGCACCAGCGCCTTGAGGTCCGCGTTGCCGAACAGATAGGCCAGCTCGTCCTCGACGTAGCGGTAGTTGATGTTGATCCACACGGCCCGCAGCTTGAAGATCGCCCACAGGCTCTCGATCCACTCGACCGAGTTGACGCCGTAGATGCCCACGTGGTCGCCGGGGCCGATGCCCTGCGCAGCGAGGTGGTGGGCCAACCGGTTGGCCCGCTCGTCCATCTGTGCGTAGGTGCGGCGCTGTCCGTCGGCCACCAGGTACTCGCGGTCGCCCCAGGTGTCGACCGTGTGCTCGAACAGGTCGGCCAGGTTGAATTCCATCGTGTCCCCCTCGGCTGTGCCCCGGTCAGCACTAGTAGAACACGTTACAGTCCGCGGCGTGGAGCAACGGAACCAGCCACTTGGCTCCCCCGATCCGGCGCTCCTTGGTCGAGCACCGGTGCCTCCTACGGGGCGACTCTGTCGCCCAGCCAGGTGTCGACGACGTCGATCTCCTCCGTCGTCACCAGCGAGTGGACGCCAGGTCCGTCAGGTCCCGGCGCGGCCGTAGTCGTCGTCGAGGCGCTCGATGTCGTCCTCACCGAAGTACGTGCCGGTCTGGACCTCGATGAACACCAGCGGCTCCTCGCCTGTGTTCTCGATGCGATGGGCCGTGCCGACGGGTATGTCGACGGCGACGCCCGTGGTCACGGGGACGGCTGACTCGTCCAGGGTCACGACACCGCGGCCGGACACCACGAACCAGTGCTCGGACCGGCGCTCGTGGCGCTGGTAGCTCAGCCGACGGCCTGGCGTCACCGTGATGCGCTTGACCTTGTGGTCGTCGGCATCGGACAAGACCTCGTAGGAGCCCCACGGGCGCACGTCCGTCTCGAGCGTCGTCTCCATGGGCCGAGATCATGGCCGAGACGGGCAGCCGGCGTCGCATGCGCTGGGCTTGCGTTCGAGCGCGCTCCAAGGTCTACACCGGAGGCATGACACAGACGACGACACGACGACTCGACGGAACGGTCACCCTCGTCACCGGGGCCAGCAGCGGCATCGGCGACGCCACGGCGCGGGCACTCGCGGCCCAGGGCTCGGCGGTGGGGCTCGTGGCGCGCCGCAAGGATCGGCTCGACGCACTCGCGGCCGAGATCCAGGCCGACGGGGGCCGGGCGCTGCCGATCGAGGCCGACATCACCGACCAGGAGCAGGCCATCGCCGCGGTGAAGCGCACGGCGGGCGAGCTGGGTCGGCTCGACACGGTGGTGAACAACGCCGGCGTCATGCTGCTCGGCCCCGTCGTGGGTGCACCGACCGAGGAGTGGGACCGCATGGTGGCCCTCAACGTGCAGGGCCTGCTGTACGTCGCCCACGCGGCCGTGCCCCACCTGGTGGACGCGGCCGAGAGCGGCGAGCGGGGGGTGGCGGACCTGGTCAACGTCAGCTCGGTCGCCGGGCGCGTCGCCCGGGTCGGGTCGGCCGTCTACAACCTGACCAAACACGGCGTGGGCGCGTTCAGCGAGTCGCTCCGCCAGGAGCTGTCCGGCCGGCACGTGCGGGTGTCGCTCGTCGAGCCCGGCGCGGTGTCGACCGAGCTGGCCACCCACCTGCGGCCGGAGATCCGCGAGCAGGTCGTCCAGCGGTTCGCGTCGGTCGAACGGCTCGAGGCCGCCGACATCGCCGATGCCGTCGGCTACATCGTCACCCGCCCGCGCCACGTCGCCATCAACGAGATCCTCATCCGCCCCACCGAACAGGAGGGGTGACGGACAAGGGCGCTCAACCCGTCAGGTCGTAGTCGGCGGGGTCGGGCGCGAGGGTGCGCTTCCAGTACTCGAGCAGCGTGAACGGCCAGTTCTGGGCGACGCGGCCGCTGGCGTTCTTGTACCAGCTGTTCACGTCCGACACGCCCCACGCCATGCGCCGGTTCTCGGCGTCGACCTCGACGTTGAACCGGTCGTGCACGTCGGCCTTCACCTCGACGGCCCGGTGCCCGGCCGACAGCAGCATCCCGAGCAGGCCGAGGATGTACCGCACCCCGCACTCGGAGAAGTAGATGATGCTGCCGTTGATGACGATGTTGGTGTTCGGCCCGTACAGGCAGAACAGGTTGGGGAACCCGGGGACGGTCACACCCAGGTAGGCGCGGGCCTCGTCGTTCCAGTGCTCGTGCAGCTCGACGCCGTCGCGGCCGATCACGGTCATCGGGGTGAGGAACTTGGATGCCGTGAACCCGGTGCCGTAGATGATCACGTCGACGTCCTCGACCGTGCCGTCGGCCAGGACGACGCCCGTGGGGGTGATCTCCCGGATGCCGCCGGTCAGCAGCCGCACGTCGTCGCGCTTGAGCGTGCGTGCCCACACGCCGTTGTCGCGGATCATCCGCTTGGCGCCCGGGGGGTACGTGGGGGTCGCCACGTCGAGCAGGTCGGGTCGGTCGGCGAACTCGGACTTGATGTACTCCGTGAACAGCATGCGCACCATGTCGTTCATGGGGCCGACCGAGCCGGGCTGGTCCCATTCGGGGTCGACGGTGACGCTGGCGAGGGCGCCGTCGCCCATCTTCCAGAAGATGCAGAACCGGTTGAACTCGCTGTAGGCGGGCACGTGGTTGTAGAGCCACGTGAGCCCGTCGGGCACGCCGCTGTGGTAGTCGGGCGTGGGCACGATCCACGCGGGGGTGCGCTGGAACACCAGCAGCTCGCCGACCTGGGGCGCGATCTCGGGGATGAGCTGCATGGCGCTGGCGCCGGTGCCGATGACGGCCACCCGTTTGCCGGCCAGGTCGACGTCGTGGCGCCAGCGGGCCGAGTGGAACGCCGGGCCGGCGAACGTACCCACGCCCGGGATCTCCGGGTAGTGCGGCCGGTTGAGCTGGCCGACGGCGCTGATGACCGCGTCGGCCTCGAGCGTCTCCTCGCCGCCCGCCGGGGTGCGGACGACGACCGACCACCGCTCGTCGTCCTCCGACCAGGTGGCCGACAGCACCTCGGTGCCGAACCGGATGCGGTCTCGCAGGTCGAAGGCGTCGGCGCAGTCGCCGAAGTACCGGTGCAGCACGGGCTGGGTCGAGTAGTGGAACGGCCAGTCGTGGCGCTGTGCGATCGAGTAGCTGAAGTTGTGGTTGGGGTTGTCGACCCGACAGCCCGGATAGCTGTTCTCGTACCAGGTGCCGCCGACGTCGTCGTTCTTGTCGACGATCACGAAGTCGACGCCGGCCTGCGGTCAGCCGGTGGCCGGCGAGCAGGCCGGACATTCCCGCCCCGATGATCACCACGCGGAAGTCGACGTCGGGCGCCACGTCCTGCTTGGTCCAGGTCGGGTGCCCGGCGGTCGGCGCCGCGGTGGGACAGCTCCTCCTCGAGCAGGGGCAGGTAGTCGGCCATGGCGGCGCCACCGGCGGCGAACTCCATGATCCGCAGCACGTCGTCGTCGGCCGGCACCGGTGCGGGCCGGCAGCCGCCGTCGCGGAACCGGATCAGCACCTCGAGCGCGAGCTCGCGCACCGCAGCAGCCTGGTCGTCGGTGAAGCCACCGGCGGGCAGCGACAGCAGCAGGGGATCGGGCCGCAAGTCGTCGCGCAGCAGCGACAGGTCGCCCGTGGTGTAGGCGAGCGCCGGCAGCAGGGGCTGCAGCTCGGCGTCGGCGAGATAGGCGCGCAGCTCGTCGTCGGACGCGGTGATCGGCGCGATCTCGCTGACGAACGGGCTCGTCGTCCCGGTGGTTCCCTCGGCCATCGATCGACGCCCTCCTGTTCGACGTTCCTGTAGGTGTACTTGACCCGCCGGTCATGTGACGACTCGCGTCCAGGTAGAACGCGTTCTTGTTCGCGGCCATACTGGGTCCAACCGGAGCTGGAGGGGCACGTGCACCTGGCCTATACCGACGACGAAGAGCAGCTGCGTACCGAGCTGCGCGAGTACTACGACAAGCTGCTCGACGACGACACCGTCCGCGACCTGCGCCACGCCGAGGGCGTGGGGCCGGTCATGCGCAAGGTCGTGCGCCAGATGGGCGCCGACGGGTGGCTGGGCATCGGCTGGCCCACCGAGTACGGCGGCCAGGGCCGCGGGCCGATCGACCAGTTCATCTTCTTCAACGAGTCGATGCGGGCCGGCGCCCCCGTCCCCATGCTCACCATCAACTCGGTGGCGCCGACGATCATGAACTTCGGCAGCGACGAGCAGAAGCAGCGCTTCCTGCCCGCGATCCTGCGGGGCGAGATCCACTTCTGCATCGGCTACAGCGAGCCTGGTGCCGGCACCGACCTGGCCTCGCTGCGCACCAAGGCCGTGCGCGACGGCGACAGCTACGTCATCACCGGGCAGAAGATGTGGACCAGCCTGGCGAGCGACGCCGACTTCTGCTGGCTGGCCGTCCGCACGGGCGACGAGGACAGCCGCCATCGCGGCATCTCGATCTTCATCGCCCCCATGGACAGCCCTGGTATCGAGCGCACACCGCTGCACCTGCTGTCCTCGCACGACATCTGCTCGGTGTACTGGGACGACGTGCGCATCCCCGCCGAGAACCTGGTGGCGGGCGAGAACGAGGGCTGGAAGCTCATCGTCAACCAGCTCAACCACGAACGGGTCACCCTGTGCAGCCCCGGCATGGCCGAGCAGATGCTGCACGAGACCATCGACTGGGCCCGCCGGACCGCGCTGCCCGACGGCCGCCGGGTCATCGACCAGGAGTGGGTGCAGATCAACCTGGCCAAGGCGTACGCCGGGTTCGAGTTCCTGCGGCTCGCCAACTGGAAGGTCGCCTGGGACGCCACCCGCAGCACGCTCGACGTCGCCGACGCCAGCACCATCAAGGTGTTCGGCACCGAGCACTACCTCGAGTCGTTCCGCCTGCTCATGGAGGTGCTGGGCGAGCGCGCCTACCTCACCGAGGACGCACCCGGCGCCCTGCTGGGCTCGCGGCTCGAGCAGATGTACCGCAGCCTGCTGATCCTCACCTTCGGGGGCGGCACCAACGAGCTGCAGCGCGACCTGATCGCCGCCTTCGGCATGGGCATGCCCATGGCGAAGCGTTGAGGCGGCGCCGCATGGCGTCGCCGTGGCCCGAGCGGCCCGCTGCGAAGCAGCAAGAGCGGGAAGCAACCTGAGGGGGAGAGACGTGGACTTCGATCTGAGCGACGAGCAGCAGGCCACCATCGACGTGGCGGCCAAGCTGCTGGGCGACAAGGCGATCCCGGAGGCGATCCGGGCGCTGGAGCAGCAGGACGACCTGCGCTTCGACCGTGACCTGTGGGCGGCGATGGCCGACGCCGGGCTGCTGGGCATCGCCGTGCCCACCGAGCACGGCGGTGCGGGACTGGGCCTGCTCGAGCTGGCACTGGTGCTCGAGGAGGTGGGCCGTCACACGGCGCCCGTCCCCGCGCTCGCCACGCTGGCGCTGGGCGGGCTGCCGGTCGCCGAGTGGGGGACCGCCGACCAGCAGGCCGCCATCCTGCCGGGGCTGGCCGCCGGAACCACCGTGCTCACGGCCGCACTCGTCGAGCCGCTGGGTGACCCGCTGCAGCCGTCGACCACGGCCCGCCGGGACGGCGACGGCTGGGTGCTCGACGGAACGCGCACCAACGTGCCCGCCGGCCTCGTGGCCGACCTCGTGCTGGTGCCCGCCACCACCGACGGGGGCGACGTCGGCCTGTTTTTCGTGCCCACCGACGCCGACGGTGTGACCCGCGAGCGTCAGGACACGACGACCGGCACGCCGGATGCCCTGATCACCCTTGCCGGCGTGCGCCTCGGCGACGACGCCGTGCTCGGGCCGGTCGACGACGGCACGACGCTGCGCTGGCTGGTCGAGCGCGCCACGGTCGCGACCTGCGCCGTCATGTCGGGCCTCGCCGCCGAGGCGGTGCGCATCACCGGCGAGTACACGTCGAGCCGCGAGCAGTTCGGTCGCGCCATCGCCACGTTCCAGGCCGTGGGCCAGCGGGCGGCCGACGCCTACGTCGACGCGCAGGGCATCCGCCTCACGATGCTGCAGGCCGCGTGGCGCCTGTCCGCCGGGTTCCCCGCCGACCGCGAGGTGGCCGTCGCCAAGTACTTCGCCTCGCTCGGCGGTCACCGGGTCGTGCACGCCGCTGCCCACCTGCACGGCGGTATGGGCGTCGACCGTGACTACCCGCTGCACCGGTACTTCCTGCTGGCCAAGCAGCTCGAGCTGTCGCTCGGCGGCGCCAGCCGCCAGCTCGTGGCCCTGGGCGGCATCCTCGCCGCCGAGGGCGCCACCCGGTGAGCACGGGTCCGCTCGCCGGGGTCCGGATCGTCGAGCTGGCCGGGCTCGGGCCTGCGCCGTTCGCGGGGATGGTCCTGGCCGACCTCGGCGCCGACATCGTGCGGATCGACCGTCCGTCGGCCACATCCGGGGGCTTCGGGCGCGCGGACGTGCTCAGCCGGGGTCGCCGGTCCATCGCCGTCGACCTCAAGCACCCCGACGGCGCCGAGGTCGTGTTGCGCCTCGCCGCCGAGTCGGATGTCCTGATCGAGGGCTTCCGCCCTGGTGTGGCCGAGCGGCTGGGCATCGGGCCCGACGACTGCCTGGACCGCAACCCCCGGCTCGTCTACGGCCGGATGACCGGCTGGGGCCAGGACGGCCCCTACGCGGCCGAGGCCGGGCACGACATCACCTACGCCGCGGTGGCCGGCGCGCTGGCCCACATCGGGCGGGCGGGGCAGCCACCGACGCCGCCGCTCAACCTGGTCGCCGACTTCGGCGGCGGCGGCATGCTGCTGGCGCTGGGCGTGGTGTCGGCCGTGCTGTCGGCCCAGCGCACGGGCGAGGGGCAGGTGGTCGACGCGGCGATGGTCGACGGTGTCGCACTGTTGATGGCGCCGTTCTTCATGGCCATGCGGAGCGGGTTCTTCACCGAAGAGCGGGGCACCAACCTGCTCGACTCGGGTGCGCCGTTCTACGACTCCTACGCCTGCGCCGACGGTCGCTACGTCGCGGTGGGGGCACTGGAACCGCAGTTCTATGCAGCCCTCGTGGCGGGGCTCGGTCTCGATGCGGCGGAGCTGGGCGACCAGAACGACAGGGCGAGCTGGCCGGCGATGCGCCATCGGTTCACCGACGCGTTCGCCACGCGGGCCCGAGACGAGTGGGTGGCCCACTTCGCAGGGCGCGACGCCTGTGTGGCGCCGGTCAACACGACCGAGGAGACCTTCGCCGATCCCCACATGGCCGCCCGCGCCACGGTCGTCGAGCCTGACGGCGTGCCCCAGCCCGCCCCGGCGCCCCGGTTCAGCGCCACCCCGGCCACGTTCGACCGTCCGCCACCCCAGCCGGGCGAGCACACGGACGAGGTGTTGGCCGACCTCGGCTATGACGCCGGTTCGGTTGCCGCTCTGCACGCCGAGGGTGTCGTCGGTGGGGCCCACGGCTCGTGCCACCAGGGCGATGGTAGGCCGTGACGCCCTTCTTCAAGACCGGTGCGCCGGGAGTTCCTACGCTGGCGGTCATGCGCGAGATCGACCTGCTGTCCAGCGTCCTCACGAAAACCGGCGACGTGATCGAGGGAGTCACACCCGAGCAGCTGGCTCGCCCGACACCGTGCCCCGACTACGACGTCGCCGCGATGGTCGACCACCTCGTCGGCTGGGTGCAGTCGTTCGACGCCGCGGCGAACGGGCGCACCTACGAGGGCGACCCGTCCGCGGTCCGCGCGGGCGACGACCCGGCCGGCCAGTTCCGCGCCTCCGCCGACAGCCTGGTGGCCGGCTGGCGGGAGCACGGGCTCGACCGCACAGTGTCGATCGCGGGCGGCGAGTCGCCGGGCGAGATGGCGTTCAACATGACCGTGATGGAATATCTGACGCACGGCTGGGACCTGGCGGTGGCCACCGGTCAGCCCGTGCCGTTCAGCGAGGACGAGGCGCAGCAGGTCCTCGCCCGTGCCGAGCGCACGCTCCCGCCGCAGTACCGCGGCGGCGACATGCCGTTCGGCGACATCGTCCCCATGCCCGACGACGCTCCGGCAATCGACCGGATGATCGGGTTCATGGGGCGCGACCCGGCCTCTATGCGCTGATTCGGCCGGTCGCCCGCACCCGTCGTAGACCTCGCCTACAGGCGGGGGCTCCGCCTCCGCCTCCGCCGTACGGGCGGTGGTGGAACTGGCGGCTCCGTTGCCATCCCTGTTTCACCTGATTCCGAATCGATGCCGGTCGGGGCGTGGTCGTGACCCGCCCCGACGGATTTCGGAAACAGGTGAAACCTGTTTGCCCCGCATGGCCCGTCGTCCGTGTCGACCTCGCCCGGATCCGTCCCGCCGGGGTCGGGTGGCCGGATCAACCCACGGGCGTGTCGACCCGGTCGACGACCGCGTCCGTGTGCTCGGTCTCGTTGGCGCAGTGGGCGCAGCAGTAGAAGCGCCCGTTCACCTCGGTGCCGTGGCCGATGACCTTGCACCCGCAGTGCTCGCAGATCGGGGCCATGCGGTGGATGGCGCACTCGAAGCTGTCGAACGTGTGGTGCACCCCTGCTGCCACCACCTCAAAGGCCTTGTCGTAGTCGTTCCCGCAGACCTCGCATCGGGCCATGACCGGTACCTCCCGGTGTTCGTCGACCTGACCAGCCGTACCCGCGCGCCGGCGGGCCGACACCCGCCACGCTACGCGCGGGACCGGGAACGGTCACGGAGGTGGACGGCGATGTCGCCGACGGCTCAGTGGAGCGCGAACTTGAGGGCGATGAGCACCAGCCCGATCAGGCTGCTGCCGAGGGTTGAGGCGACGAGCGCCAACCCGCGCTGGCCGGACCGACGAGCCGCGGTCCATCCGAGCACGCCGAGCCAGACGCTGGTGACGATCAGGGCCGCGGTGACCGCGTCGCGGGCGTCTGCGCCCAGCAGGGCGGCGATGAGCATCGCTCCCAGGGGGGTGAACGACGCGGTGACGAGCGTGGCCGTGCTGCGCAGGTGCTGCCTCAGGTGGGCCCGGTGCGCCGGTGACTCCCCACTCAGGCGCGTCGCCAACACGTGCGCGTACGACTCGGCCAACCAGTAGACGAGCACGGTCACGATGACCGCGACAGTGGTCTTGCGCACGGTCGAGTGGCCGGCGCCCGCGGCCATGACGCTGCCGGCGACGATCGTGCCGTAGATCGTGGCGGCGGTGCGGTCGACACTGACGAGCACGACCTCCTCCAGCTCGTCGCCGTCGCTCAGCACCGTGCCGGCGTCGGACCCGGACGCCGTGGCAGCATCGTCCATGGGTGTCATCCTCCCACTCGCACCCACGTCCCGGGATGAATAGACATGGGCGCCATGGCTGACGTCCTCTCCCCGCTGACCGGCACCGTGGCACGCGTCGAGCAGGCCGCGGGTGCCGCGGTGGACGCGGGCACGACGGTGCTGATCCTCGAGTCGATGAAGATGGAGTACGCCATCGAGGCCGGCACCAGCGGCACGGTCACCGCGGTGTGCGTCGCCGCGGGTGACGCGATCCAGGTGGGCGACCTGCTGGCCGTGGTGTCCGAGATCGCGGCTCGGCCGGCGCCCACGGGTGACGAGGCGGACTCGCCCGCCGACGAGCGGGGCGCCGCCGTCGCCGCGCACGACGGCATCGACCGTGCCGACCTGGCCGAGGTCATCGAACGGCACGCCGTCGGGCTCGATGCCGCCCGTCCCGACGTCGTCGGCCGCCGCCACGAGCGCGGGCACCGCACTGCCCGCGAGAACGTCGGTGACCTGGTCGACCCCGGCTCGTTCGTCGAGTACGGGCCGCTGGTCATCGCCGCCCAGCGCCGCCGCCGGTCCGTCGACGAGTTGATCGCGCGCACCCCGGCCGACGGTCTGGTGGCCGGCGTGGGCACGGTCGACGGCCGGCCGACGGCGGTGCTGTCCTACGACTACACGGTGCTGGCGGGCACGCAGGGCTACCAGAACCACCGGAAGAAGGACCGCCTGTTCGACGTCATCGAGCGCCAGCGGTTGCCGGTGGTGTTCTTCGCCGAAGGCGGCGGCGGGCGGCCCGGCGACACCGACGCGCCGGGCGTGTCCGGCCTCGACACCGAGGCGTTCCACCTGTGGGGACGGCTCAGCGGCCTCGTGCCCCGTGTCGGCATCACGACCGGCCGGTGCTTCGCGGGCAACGCCGCCATCCTGGGCAGCAGCGACGTCGTGATCGCCACCCGCGGCGCCAACATCGGCATGGGCGGCCCGGCCATGATCGAGGGCGGCGGGCTGGGAGTCTTCGCGCCCGAGGACATCGGCCCGGTCGGCGTCCAGGTGGCCAACGGCGTCGTCGACATGCTGGTCGACGACGAGGCCGCAGCCGTGGACGTGGCCAAGCGGTACCTGTCGTACTTCGGCGGGCCGACCGGCGGCCGTGACGGTGGCGGGGACTGCGTCGACCAGGCGGCGCTGCGCGACCTCGTCCCTGAGAACCGCCGTCGGGTCTACGACGTGCGGTCGGTGATCGACGGCCTGGCCGACACGGGCTCGGTGCTCGAGCTGCGGGCGGCCTTCGGGCTGGGCATGATCACCGCACTGGCCAGGGTGGAGGGCCGTCCGCTCGGCATCGTCGCCAACAACCCCGCCCACCTGGCGGGAGCTATCGACGCCGACGGTGCCGACAAGGCCGCGCGCTTCATGCAGCTGTGCGACGCCTTCGACGTGCCGCTGCTGTTCCTGTGCGACACGCCCGGCATCATGGTCGGGCCGGAGGCCGAGGCCACTGGGCTGGTGCGCCACGCCAGCCGCTTGTTCGTCACCGGCGCCAGCCTGACGGTCCCGTTCGGCACGATCATCCTGCGCAAGGGCTACGGCCTCGGCGCCCAGGCCATGGCGGGCGGCAGCTTCAAGGCGCCGCTCTTCTGCGTGTCGTGGCCGACCGGCGAGGTGGGCGGCATGGGGCTCGAGGGCGCCGTGCGGTTGGGCTACCGCAAGGAGCTGGCCGCCATCGGCGATCCCGACGAGCGCGAGCGCACGTTCCAGAGCATGGTGGACGCGGCGTACGAGCACGGCAAGGCGCTCAACTCGGCCAGCCACTTCGAGATCGACGACGTGATCGACCCTGCCGACAGCCGCCGCTGGATCACGACGATGCTGGCCTCGGCGCCACCACACCCGCAGCGCGAGGGCAAGAAGCGCCCGGTCGTCGACACCTGGTGACCGCCCGGCGAGCCCACAACTCGACCCGGGGTCAAGTCGCAGGGCAAGCTGCGGGGATGACGGATCTGTTCTCCATCGCCGGGAAGACCGCTGTCGTGACTGGAGGGTCGCGGGGGATCGGGCTGATGATCGCCCGGGGCTTCGTCGAGGCCGGGGCCAAGGTCTACATCTCGTCCCGCAAGGCGGACGTCTGCGAGCGGGTGGCCGCCGAGCTGAGCGAGGTGGGGGAGTGCATCGCACTGCCGGCCGACCTGTCGACGGAGGCCGAGTGCCGCCGGCTGGCCGACGAGGTCGCCGCGCGCGAGTCGAGCCTCGACATCCTGGTCAACAACGCCGGCGCCACGTGGGGCACGCCGCTCGAGGACTTCGACGAGGCCGCCTGGGAGCGCGTCCTCGCGCTCAACGTCAAGGGCGTGTTCCACCTGACCAAGTTCCTCGTGCCGCTGCTCGAAAAGGCCGGCACCGCCGAGGAGCCGGCGCGCGTCATCAACATCGGCTCGATCGACGGCCTCCACGTGCCGATGATGGAGACGTACTCGTACTCGGCGTCCAAGGCCGCGGTGCACCAGCTCACCCGCCACCTGGCCAAGCGCCTCGCCCCGGCCGTCACGGTCAACGCCATCGCCCCCGGGCCGTTCGAGTCGAAGATGATGGCCGCCACGCTCGAGGCCGCCGGCGACGCCATCGCCGCGGCGGCGCCGCTCAAGCGCATCGGCCGCCCCGACGACATGGCGGGCACCGCCATCTTCCTGGCGTCGCGAGCCGGCGCCTATCTGACCGGCACCATCATCCCCGTCGACGGCGGCATCGCCACTCTCGCCTGACCCACCGGCGCCGCGCGCCGGTCACACGGCTCGGATGTCGGTGATCGTGCCATCGACGGGGTGCGCTGCGGGCGGGACCATCCGGCCCGCGGCGGCGGCCACCGCCAGCGCCACCCCCGCCACGACGAGGAACGCCCACCGCAGGCCGAACGCCTCCGCGAGCGCGCCCATCAGCGGCGGTTCGATCAGGAAGCCCAGTCGGGCCGCGAGCGACACGGTCGCCGCTCCCGTGCCGGGAGCGACGCCCGGGGTGTTGGCCGCGGCGGAGAACGCGAGGGGGAACAGCCCGCTCGCTCCGAGCCCGGCCACCACCAGGCCCAGCGCGAACACGACGGGGACGTCGGCGAGGACACCCACGCCGAGGCCGCCCGCGACCAGGAGCATGCCGCCCCGCAGCACCGCGGTGCCGCCGAAGCGGTCGGTGAGATGGTCGCCGGCGAGCCGCCCGACCAGCATGCCGGCCATGAACGCGGCGAAGCCCAGGGCCGCCGCCCCCGGCCCGGCGCCCAGGCGCTCGAGCCGGATGGCGGACCAGTCCGAGGGCGCGCCCTCGATGATCGCCCCGGCGACGGTGACCGCACCGAGCACAGCCAGAGGTCCGAGGATCCGGGGCACCCGGCCCCGCCTCGCGTCAGGCCCGCCATCGGGAGGTGACGTGTCGATCTCGCTGCCCGGCCGCTCTCCAGCGCCCGCCGCCAGGTCGCCGTGGCCGGTGCCGGCGGCGGTCGACGCCCCCGCGCCGCGGACGGGGACTGCGGGCGCGAGGTCGCCCCGCACCAGCCCCGACCGGGTCGCCAGAACGCCCACCGCGACGAGCGCGCCCACCACGGCGAGCTGGACCGTGAGCGACACCCCCGCACCGGCCGCGGCGGCCGCGGCGCCCGCTCCCGCGAGAGCGCCCAGGCTCCAGGCGCCGTGCAGGCGGTGCATGATCGACCGGCCGGTGCCCCGCTCGTAGGCGGCGCCGTTGGCGTTCATGGCGATGTCCATGCTGGCGTCGGCGGCGCCGATGAGGGCCAGGGCGAGGAACAGCAGGGCGGGATCGGGTGCCGCTCCGGCCGTCCACAGGCTGAGGCCGAGGGTGACCGCCGCCGCCACCACCACGGGCCGGCTGCCGACTCGTCCCACCATCCGCCCTGCCCACGGGCTGGCCAGGAGCGCGCCGGCGGCCATCCCCACGAGCACCAGGCCGAGCCCGGCGTCGGACAGCCCCAGATCAGCCTGGCGGTCGGGTAGGCGGGGCAGGAAGCTGGGCCCGCCCAGCCCGTTGGCGACGAACGCCACCGCGACGGCAGAGGCCCGCGGACCCGTCACGGAACGGTGCTCTGGCGGCAGCTCATCCGGTCAGCGCGGCACCTTCGACCAGGGGACGTCCTTGTCGACCCGAGGCTCGCCGGGCAGGCCGAGCACACGCTCGCCCAGGATGTTGCGCTGGATCTCGGAGGTGCCGCCCTCGATCGAGTTGGCCCGCGCCCGCAGGAACATCTTGCGGGACGTGCCCGGAGGGCCGGTCAGCCCCAGGCTCTCGGCCCGGCGCATCTCGTAGTCGTAGCCCACCAGGCCATCGGCGCCGAGCAGGTCGACGCACAGCTCGTAGATCGCCATGTTGACCTCGGCGAACCTGAG
Organism: uncultured Acidimicrobiales bacterium; assembly: GCA_963735375.1. Classification (GTDB taxonomy): domain Bacteria; phylum Actinomycetota; class Acidimicrobiia; order Acidimicrobiales; family VFJN01; genus ZC4RG19. Next base: position 648,904 of record CAVTKS010000007.1, on the reverse strand, counting down.
CTTGGCGATCGAGCCCTCCGGCCCCGGGTTGCCCGCCTTGCGGTTCTGGCCGGCCCGGATGTTGGTGAGGCGCAGTGCCTCGGCCTCGATCCACAGCTGCATGAGGCGGTCGCGGGTGGCGGGATGCTTGTCGGTGACCTCGTCGGTCCAGAGGCGCACGGCCTCGGCGATGGCGCCAGAGCCGCGCGGCGGCGAGGCACCCCCGCCGCCGATGCTGGTGCGCTCGTTCATCAGGGTGGTCATCGACACGCGCCAGCCCTCGCCGACGTCGCCGATGCGGTCGGCGTCCGGCACGCGGACCTCGGTCATGTAGACCTCGTTGAACTCGGCCTCGCCGGTGATCTGGCGCAGTGGCCGTACCTCGACGCCGGGCGCGTGCATGTCGAGGGCGAAGTAGGTGAGCCCCTTGTGCTTGGGGGCCTCGGGATCGGTTCGTGCCACGAGCATGCCCCGGTCGGCGATGTGCGCGAGCGTGTTCCAGACCTTCTGCCCGGAGATGATCCACTCGTCGCCGTCGTGCACGGCCCTGGTGGCGAGCCCGGCCAGGTCGGACCCGGCGCCGGGCTCGCTGAAGAGCTGGCACCAGGCGTCCTCGCCGGTGAACGCCCGGCGCAGCAGACGCTGCTTGATGGCGTCGTCGCCGTTGGTCACGATCGTCGGGCCGGCCATCGCGAGGCCGAAGAAGTGCCGGGCGCCCGGGTACGTCGCACCGGCGCCGTACACCCTGCTGTCGATGTCCCTCTGCAGCACCGGGGGCAGGCCCAGGCCACCCGAGCCCTCGGGGAAGTGGACCCAGGCGAGCCCGAGGTCGAACTGGCGCCCACGGAACTCGACCTGATCGGTGGTGGCGGGGTCGAGTTCAGCCAGCAGCTTGTCGACGCGTTCGGCGACGACGGAGGCGGGATCGGTCATGTCCCAGACGATACGCCCCCGCGCCAGAACTTGACCAACGGTCAGGGCCCGTTCGGCCCGTCGGGTCTGGCTCGTTGGCGTGCGTCTCCGCAGTAGTCTGGCGGCGATGTCGGTGCTTCCCGTTCGTCATCTGGTGACGGTCGACGAATTCGACCGGATGGTCGATGCCGGTGTCTTCGCGGCCGATCGGCGCCTGGAGCTCATCGACGGGGAGATCGTCGACATGTCACCGATCGGCAGCCCACACGAGGCGTGCGTCGACCGCCTGACCGCCCTCTTTGCGCCGCTCGTGGTCTCCGGACGGGCGATTCTGCGGGTGCGGGGCTCGTTCAGGGCGAACGACATCTCGCGTCCTCAACCCGACGTGGCGCTCCTCCTGCCCCGTGACGACTTCTACGCGAGCGCTCACCCTTCCCCGTCGGACCTGCTGCTGGTCGTCGAGGTCGCAGATACGAGCCTGCGGTTCGACCGGTGGACCAAGCTCCCGGCGTACGGGAAGGCCGGCGTCCCCGAGACGTGGATCGTCGACCTCAACGGCGGTGTCATCGATGTGGCCACCGAGCCGTCCGAGCAGGGCTACGGCCGCCTCGTCCAGGCCGGTCAGGGAGACACCCTGGCGCCCACGGCGTTCCCCGACATCGCGGTCTCGGTGACCCAGCTCGTGGGCTAGTGCCGACGGTGGCCGTTCGCCGGTTCGCCGATAGTCAGGGTGCAGGGACCACAACGGGGTTGCAGACGGGGTGGGCCAACCAGACCGCCCAACCAGAGCCTCGTCCCACGAGCTCGTTGGCGTTGCTGGCCGTATAGGTGCCCGCGGGTATCTCCCCCAGGAGGTTCGACGCCGTCGTGGCGCGAACGGTTCGGGTGAGGCCCAGGGGCGTGCGCAGGCGAACGGGAATCTCGGGGGGCCGGACGGAGACCTCGTCACAGTCGGTGACCTGCCACAGCAGTGACACGGTGGCGTGGTCGCCGTGGCCGAGTGTGACGGACGCAGGGTGATCGTCCGATTGCGACGGTGCGGCCGGAACCAGGTCGTCCTCACCTGGTTCACCCCTGGCCATCGACACCACGGTCAGGCGTAGACCCGGGACTGACTCGCCCGCCCCCACCAGCTCGGCATCGGCATAGGCGCTGTTGGTCACCACCATCTGCGCATAGACGAGGTCGTCGCTGCCTCGCAGGAGCCCACTGTCCACCTGTTCTCGTGTGGCCACGCGAGGCGTCACGAGCCCGAACAGAGCGGACATCGACAGCAGCACGACGACGGCCACGAGGAGCAGAGCTGCCCAGCGGACCAGGTGCGGCCGTGGCAGCCAGCCCGCCTCGATGGAGCTGGGCTCGCCCGGCCGGGCCATGTGGTCCGTGTCCGCTGTCATGCCGTGCCCTCCGGTTCGAACGTCGTCGTCGTCATCTGGTCGAACGCCCGCCGCACCGCGGCGATCGCCTGGTCGAGGTTGGAGCCCGAGCGCGCGGCCGCGGCGGCGAACTCGGCGGCCGCCTCGCCGAGGTGAGCCGCGTGCGGTTCGGGCGCGGCGGCGGTCGCCTGGTCGGTGACGCGGGTGCCGTGGCGCCCGCGGGTGACGACGAGGCCGGCGTGCTCGAGCTCGCGGTACGCCCGCGCGACGGTGCCAGGGGCCAGCCCGAGGTCGCCGGCGAGCTGGCGGATGGAGGGCAGCCTCGTGCCCTTGGGCAGGGTGCCGCTGGTGATCGACGACGTGAGCTGCGCCCGGATCTGCTCGTAGGGCGGGACCGCCGACGCGGTGTCGACGTCGAGGATCATGCCGTTGCTCTGGTCGACGTGGTCGACGCGTCGCGCCGCCGGTGACCTCGAGGGACGAGCGGCCCCCACGACCTGGACGACCACGCCGCGGATGCCAGGCAGAGGATCACGAAGATGCCCGCACCCAGCACGATGTCGGCGTATCCGTCCATCGTGTGCCTGTAGCGGTAGAGCGCACCGGCCAGGTTGAACAACGCGACGACGCACCCCATGGCTGCGATGCGACGCACCGATGCCGCGCGCACGGCATCGTCGGCGGCGACGAGGTCGGGGTCGACCAGCGGTTGTGGTCGCCGCACGATCCATCGGCACGCCAGTGCGACGAGCGCGGGAACGGCGACGGCAACGGCAACGGCGGTCGCCACCTCGGACCTCGTCGGGTTGGGCCACATCAAGGGCTGCGTCGGCTCGGGGAAGCCGAGCGTGCCCATCCACGCCGCGATCGCCGCGACGCCGACGACGCCGGGCGTGAAGCGCAGGGTGAGCGAGAGGTACGCGGCGAGGTCACGCCGCCGGAGCGAGGCAACGCGGGTCGGGCTGCGGCCGGCAGACCTACCGAGGGTGAGCTCGGCGAGCAGCGTGCCGACCATGAGCGCGACGACGACCGGCGTCGAGATCGGGTCCATGCCGCGGTTCGAACCCCACAGGGCGGCCGAGGCGAGTGGAGGCACCACCATGACCGCCACGAACGCGAGACGGCGCAGGCGGTTGCCCGTCGTGAGGTAGTAGCGCAGGAACCGTCGCACCTCAGGTGAGGTGCGCAGTCCGTAGTCGCGCTCGAACAGCTCGATCTTGTGCTCTTTGACCGGGAACATGCCGGGTGCGACGAGCACGGCCAGGATTGCGACGTAGGCGACGGTCACCGCGAAGTACACGCCGTCATTGTATCAATGTGTTGTTACGTTGATGCACGACCCCTTGGCGACAGGCCGCGGCCGACCACCATCGAGGCGAGCGTGAACGACTCGGCGGCGGTCATCGTGGCCTCGGAGATCGTGCGCCACACCGGGAGCAGGCCATCCTGGGGTGCGCTCGATTCGATCTGACCGGCGCCGTCGAGGACGCGGATCACGCTCGCCGGAGAGCGAAGCCGGCTCACGACACCGGGCCCGACAGGCCCCAACGCCGGGCGACGACGCGCGCTCGAGGGTGCCGAAGACCAGCGCGTCGACCAGGATGCCGATCGCCAGGATCACGAGCATCACCGCCAGCACGCCGTCGGCGTTGCTGAGCTGGCGGTTGATCTGCAGCAGCCCGCCGACGTTGTTGGCGAGCGCCGTGATGATCTCGCCGGCCATCAGGCTGCGCCAGGCGAACGCCCACCCCTGCTTCAGCCCCGCGACGAATCCGGGGAGCGACGCGGGCAGCACCACGTAGCGATAGGAGGCCAGGCCCCGGGCGCCGAGCACCCGCCCGGCCCGGTACAGGATCGGCGGGATCTGGTCGGTGCCGCTGATCAGCCCGTTGGCGATGGCGGGCGTGGCCCCCATGACGGTCACGAACAGGATCGCCCCGTCGGAGATCTTGAACAGCAGGATCGCCCACGGCACCCACGCGACCGACGGCATCGTCTGCAGGCCGGTGATCAGCGAGCCGACGGCAGCCCGCAGCACCCGGACACGGGCCACGAGCAGACCGACCACGGTGCCGATCACGACCGAGATCAGGTAGCCCACGATCGCGAGCCGCAACGTCTGGAGGATCGCCGGCCGCAGGGTCCCGTCGCTCCACATGTCGCCGAGCTCGGCGAACACGGCCCCGGGGCCGGGGAACAGGTACTCGGGCTTCCAGCCCGACCACACGACGCCCTGCCAGATGGCGAGCCCCAGCGCGACGGCGCTGAGCTTGGGCCACGTGGCACGCCAGATGCGGCTGCGGCGGGTCGTCTCGGATTGCGCGGCCAACTCGAGGGCGTCGAGGCCGGCGAGGTTCTCGTCGAGCCGTGACAGGAGCTCGGCGTCGTCAGTCGTGGACGGCATGGCGCCGCACCTCCTTGCGCAGCAGGTCGGTGACGTGGAGGGCCAGCTCGCTGACCTCGCGGGACTCGATCACGCGGGGACGGTCGACGGGGACGTCGACGGTGTCGGTGACCCGGCCGGGCCGGCTCGACAGGACGACGATGCGGTCGGCCAGCCGGGCGGCCTCGCGCACGTTGTGGGTCACGAACACGATGGTCAGATCACGCGCCCGGTAGAGGCGCTCGAGCTCGTCGTGGAGCACGTCACGTGTCATGGCGTCCAGCGCTCCGAACGGCTCGTCCATGAGCAGCACGTCGGCGTCCTGGGCGAACGACCGGGCGAGCGCCACCCGCTGGCGCATCCCGCCGGACAACTCGTGGGGTCGTTTCCCGGCGAACTGCTCGAGCCTCACGGTCTCGAGCAGGGACCGCACACGGTCGCGCCGCTCGGCCTTGGGGACCTTGCGCAGCTTGAGCGCCAGCTCGACGTTGCCCGCCACGGTCAGCCAGGGGAACAACGCGGAGTCCTGGAACATCAGCGACGTGCGTCCGAACACCTCGACCGCACCCGCGGTGGGGGCGTCGAGCTGCGCGATCAGGTTGAGCAAGGTGCTCTTGCCGCAGCCGGACGCACCGACGACGCACACGAGCTCTCCGGTCGCGACGTCGAGATCGACACGGTCGAGGGCGGCGACCGCCGAGCGGCCGCCGCCGAAGACCTTGGAGACCCCACGCACCGCCACCGCGGGGGCGCGTCCTGGCGGACGTCGGGCACGGCAGGCGCCGGTGCCTCGTCCACGGTGGTGTCGGTGGTGGGGTGGCGGGTCAAAGTCCCTCGACCTCCGGGTCGCCGCGCTCGGCGAGCAGCTCGTTGAGGATGGTCAGGTCGTAGATGCCGTCGAGCTCGACGGGCTCGAGCAGCTCGACCTCGATGGCATCGTCGGCCGAGCCCTGCAGCGAGGCCGCCACCGGGTCGGCGGTGAACTCGAGGTTCTCCCACGCGCCCTGGATGGTCTCGTCGGCCAGGCGCTTGGTGGTGACCTTCTCGATGCCGTCGTTCACCGTGGTCTGCGCGGCCGCGGCGTCGCCGTTGGCCTGGTCGATGGCGTCGAGCAGGCCGCTGATCAGCGCCCGCACGTTCTCGGGGTGCTCCTCGAGGTACGCCGTGCGCACCAGCAGGTGGGTGGTGACGAACCGGCCGTCGGTCTCGGGCCACTCGTCGGCCTCGTTCACCAACACCGTGCCGCCGCCCTCGTTGACGAGGCGGGTCGCCCACGGCTCGGGCACCCACGCGCCGGCGATGTCGCCGGACTGGAAGCTGGCGAGCGTGTCGGCATTCTCCTGCGGAACGATCTTGACGTCGCCGCCGTCGGTGTTGTTGACCTCGTAGCCCTGCTCGCCGAGCCATGCCCGCAGCGCGACGTCCTGGGTGTTGCCCAGGGACGGGGTGGCCAGCGTCTGACCCTCGAGATCCTCGGGGCTGTCGATGTCCTGGGCGACGACCAGCGACGCACCGCCCGACGTGGTGCCGGCCACCAGGGTCACGGCCCCGTCGCTCTGGGCGAAGGCGTTGATGGCCGGGTTCGGGCCGATGAAGGTGGCGTCGATCGACTCGGACAGCAGGGCCTCGCTGGCCTCGGTGCCTGCGTTGAACGTGACGGTCGACAGCTCGGCCTCGCCGAGCGCCTCGGCGAAGATGCCGTCCTCGACGCCGAGGATCGCGGGGGCGTGCGTGACGTTGGGGAAGTAGCCCAGGTTGAGCGTGCCGCTGGGCTCCGCGTCGGAGCCCGTGGTCTGCCCACCGGCGCTGTCACCCCCTTCGTCGGTGGTCGACGCCTCGTCGTCGTCGCCACATGCGGCGGCGACGAGGCCCAGGCTCAGCAGCAGGATCAGCCATCGCGCCACGTGTCCACGGCGCGACTTCCTAGTAATTCCGATGGACATGATCGGCTTTCTACTCTACCTTTCCGATCTAGTCCATGGGAATTGCCGACAAATGGTTCCCCTGGTTCCTGCCTGCCCACGGCGGGGCTCATCCCCGACCTGCTGAGAGGACCCGCATGACCACGTTCGCCCCCGAGGTAGCAAAGCTCGACGTCCGCCCGCTGAGCGGCACCATCGGCGCCGAGATCCGCGGCGTCGACCTGCGCGAGCCGCTCGAGAGCGCCACCGTGGCCGAGCTGCGCGACCTGTGGTTGCACTACAAGGTGGTGTTCTTCCCGGGCCAGCACCTCGAGCCGCACCACCAGGTGGCGTTCGCCCGCTCGTTCGGCCCGCTGACCAAGGCACACCCGGTCGTGCCGGGCCCCATCGCCGAGCACCCCGAGATCCTCGTGCTCGACAGCGAGCAGAGCCGGGCCAGCAAGGAGTACGCCCCGGCACGCCGCCGCACCCGCGAGGCCGGCTGGCACACCGACGTGACGTTCGTGGGCACGCCGCCCACCGGGTCGGTCCTGTCGGGCCGCATCATCCCCGAGGCGGGTGGCGACACGCTGTGGTCCGACACCGTCGCCGCCTACGACGGGCTCGACGAGCCGCTCCGTCGGCTGGTCGACGGCCTGATCGCCGTGCACGACGGCACCCGCACCTTCGGCGGGTTCCTCGAGGCCGGGTTCGCCATCGAGTGGGACGGCGAGCCGCTCGAGACCCTCGAGCCCAACGAGCACCCCGTCGTGCGCACCCATCCCGAGACCGGCGTGCGGTCCCTGTTCGTGAACCCCCAGTTCACGTCCCACATCGTCGGCCTGTCGGGCCGCGACAGCGAGGCGCTGCTGAGCCTCCTCTACGCCCACATGACCGTCCCCGAGTACACAGTGCGCCACAAGTGGCAGGCCGGCGACGTCGCCTTCTGGGACAACCGCACCACCATGCACTACGCCACGCTCGACTACGGCGACGCCGCCCGGGTCATGCACCGCGTCACCCTGCAGGGCGATCGGCCCCGGTGAGGCTCCCATGTCCCTGCACACATCTCGTGCGGTCGTCTCCGTGGCGACGAACGAGTCAGAATCGGCATCGGCCGAACCGCTTCCCGCCCATGTCCTCGCGGACATCGCGAGCGGCTTCGCTGCCGCCACGCCCCTGTGGTCGGGCGTCGTGCGCCACGACCCCGACGGCCGTCAACCGATTCGCCTGATCGCCACCGATCGCTACGAGGTGTGGGTCATCGGCTGGACCATCGGCCAGAACGTGCGGGTCCACGACCACGGCGACTCGGCGGGCGCCTTCGTGGTGACCGAGGGCGAGCTGACCGAGGTGCTGCCGACCCGGGGAGAGCGCGCCGTCGAACGGACGCTGGGTGCCGGTCGGCTGCGCCATCTCGCCATCGGCTCGGTGCACGACGTGGTGAACCGCGGCGCGGCACCGGCCACGAGCATCCACGTCTACTCTCCGCCGATCACGGCCATGACCTACTACGACCCCATCACGTTCGCACCGGTCGAGACCGAGAGCGTCGCATCAGAGCGCGCCGTGCTGGGCCCCGGGGCGAGCTCGTACGTGCTGCACCCGGCGAACCGGTCGTCGTCGTGACCACCGACGCCAGCGGCATCGACCGCCTGCTCGAGCGGGCCCGGGCCGTGATCGCGCCACGGCCCGGGCCCGCCGAACTCGACGACATCCGGGCCGAGGGCGGGCTCGTCGTCGACATCCGGCCCGTCGGGCTGCGCCAGCGCGACGGCGAGATGCCCGGCGCGCTGATCATCGACCGCAACGTGCTCGAGTGGCGTCTGGACCCCACGAGCCCGCACCGGGTGGCGGAGGTGACCGGCCCCGACCAGCCGATCGTCCTGTTCTGCGACGAGGGCTACGCGTCCGGCCTGGCGGCCGCGACGCTGCGCGAGCTGGGGCTGCGGTGTGCCACCGACCTCGACGGCGGCTACCAGGCCTGGCGGCGCGGCGAGGCACGCGCCGAGGTGGCGGCGACGGCGAGGGAGTGAGCCCCCGCCACCTCAGGCGCCCAGGACCCTGGCCTTCTGGGCCTCGAACTCGGCATCGGTGAGGATGCCCTGCTCCTTGAGCGCGGCCAGCTCCTTGAGCTGCGCGATCGTGTCGTCGGTCCCCGACGCGGCCGGCGGCGGAGGAGCGGGGGCAGGCGGCGGCGGTGCCGCATACTGCTGCTGGGCCTGCTCCTGCTGGTAGGCCTCGGCCTGGGCCGCCTGTTCGGCCCGAGCCTGCTGACGGCGGTTCACGCCGCCCGCCACCGCCGTAGCGGTGCCGGCCACCACGGCCGTGCGCGCCACCGTGCCGACCAGTCCGGGTCGGCCGACACGGCCGATGGGTCGTCGCAACATTCGGTCCTCCCTAGAGATCGGCCATCGCCGCGTCGACGACGTCGGCCGGTATGCGTTCGCCGGCGACGATCTCGCCGCCGGCGTCGCGGATCGCATCGGCGATGCGTGCCGCCCACCTCTGCTCCCACACGATGAGGGCCGCGGAGCTGTCGGGCGCCAGGGCGGCGGCCGCCAGCTCGAGGTCCTCCTCGTTGAGCAGGCCGCCGGCCTCGCCGTCGAGGTCGTCGAGGCCGAGCTCGTGGGCTTCGTCGAGGGCCTCGATCTCGAAGATCGTCACATCGCCGTCGGCGTCCTTCTTGACGAACACCAGGTCGATGATGTGGATCGTGTCGTTGTCGACAAGCTCTGCCAGCGCGGGCGCGATCTGTCCCGAGAAGCGGTTGCCGGGGAACCTGATGATCAGGTACTCGACGGGAGCGGTCATGGCACGAGCGTGCGCTCGGCGCCGGGCGGTCGCATCACCCCGTGGGGGTGACGGTGCACCACGCTGCGCGGCCTGCTGGCGTCGCCCGACGATCTCGACCGGGTGCGCCGCGACGCCACCGCGTAGGGCCGACGGTGTCAGCGGGCGGCGAGCAGGGGGAGCAGCGTTGCCTCCAGGACGTCGGCCGCGTCCGCTCGCCGCAAGCGGCCGACGTTGACGTCCTCTGCGGCCGCGTGGAAGAGGCTGTAGATGACCGTGACCAGCCAGTCGACGGGTAGGTCGCGGCGGAACACCCCCTCGGCCTGACCCCGGGCGATCAGGCCGTCGAAGTCGCCCAGGGCGGGAGCGTGGCGTGCACGCAACCGCTCCGGGGGGAGCGATCGCTGGGCGGCGTCGAACAGCTGGCGGTGCCGGTCGACGATCCACCACGAGGACCGGATGTGCCGGGCGAGCACCTGGTCGGCCGTGATGTCGTCGCCGGCCTCGGCCTCCGCCTCGATGGCGGCGCTGGCCTCGGCCACCTCGGCGACGGCGCGGTCGACCGCCGCGTCGAGCAGGTCCTCCCGCGACGCGAAGTGCGCGTAGAGGGTCACCCGGCCGACGCCGGCCGCGCGGGCGATGTCGGCCATCGTCGCCAGGGGGTCCTCGCTGAAGCACGCCAGCGCGGCGTCGAGGATGGCGGCGATGTTCCGCTCGGCATCGGCGCGCCGCCGCGGACGGTCCCCGACCTGGCCGTCAGCGAGGCCGGGCGATCGGTCGGGCGTGTCCACCGCGGGCAAGGGTACGGCGCATGCCGGGCGGACGGGAGAAATAAATTGAACACCTTTGTCTGACTTGCGGTACGGTGCGGCGAGAAACCCGTACATCGATGTTCGACTTATGCACGAGGAGCTCGCCATGATCACCCGAACCGACGCCATCGACGACGCGCTCGATCGGCTCGCCGACTACCGCTACCTCGACGGCCACGGCTTCGCGTTCCACGGCCCGATGGGGGCCGAGACGCTCAGCACGCTCGGCCACCATGACCTGGTCGCCGGGTGGGTCGAGGACTACAAGGAGCGCAACGGCGTGCTCGATGCCCCGCCGGCGGGCGAGCGCATCGACGCCGACGACGAGACGAGTTGGCGCCCGGCGCTGGGCGACTACGCCCGGGCCTCCGACTGGGCCGCGCTGTTCGGCGCGCAGCTGGCCGACCGCGCCTGGCCCCAGGTGGTCGGGGAGTGGGTGCCCCGCATGCTGGCGGGCTACGGGGGCGGGCTGACTCACGGGCTCATCCGGGTCGCCCACGGGGTGCGCGCCCTGCCGGTCGAGCGACCGCCGTCGGACCTGATGCTGGCCGAGTTGGCGCACGGGTTGGCCTACTGGGCCGCCACCTTCACCGCCCTGCCGGGCCGGCCCCGGCTCCGCGGGTCGATCGGCCTGGACGAGGCCATCGCCGGTCTGCCGCGGCCGGAGCCCGCGTGGACCCCGATCGAGGCCGGTACCTTCGCTCGCCTGGGCGAGCTGCCCGACTTCCCCCACGCGGTCGACGCCCTGGCGCGGCCGGACTCGCCGGACGAGGCGCTGAGCGACCTCACGGCCGCGTCGTGCCGCGTGATGCTGGCCAACCCGGACGTCTTCCCGGTCGGACCGATCCACGCGGTCACGCCCGTCGCTGCGGCGCGGGTGCTGCTGCCCCACATCCCTGACCTGTCCGTCGAGACGCTCTACGCGCAGCTCTGGCAGGTCGACGCCGCCATCATCACCGGGTTCACGGCAAGGGGCGGGGCCGAGCCGCCGTACGACCACGCCGACCCTCCGGCGCTCGCCGAGGTCCTGGCCCGCGCCGTCGAGCACCGGGACACGCACGTGCTCAAGTTCGCGGAGGCTTGTGCCCGTGAGCACGCACGGCGGCCCGACCCGGTGTACCTGCGCTCGGCGCACCACGTCGTCGACGTCGTGCCGCGGTGGTGATGTCAGATCAGGCACGCGGTCATGGTCCTCACCCGTTCCGAGCGCGTGACCGAGGTCGTCGACGTGCCCTACGGCCGTTCCCGCGGCCCGGAGATCCGCCGCGACCAACGGTTCCTGCCCATCGAGGACGAGATCGACGACCTGCTGCGCCAACCCTCGTGCCTCTAGCCCGACATAGGCGGCAGGACGCCGGAGATCGTCTCGACCTCGACGGCGTGCTTGGTGGCGAACACGTCGCCGTAGTGGTCGAGCAGGTCCCGCCGCCGGTCGTCGGTCATGTAGGCGTCGAACGCCCGGCGGTTCGGGAACCACGACAGGTGCACCTCGAGCGGCAGAGCGGCGTCCTGCCCGGCTGCTCGTCGCCCCCGGTAGAGCAACCGGCCGCCGTGCTCCTCGATGAGCGGGAGCACCGCGTCCTCGTACGCGGTCGCCCGCTCGCTCATCGCAGGGTCGGCGTAGCCCACGAAGGCCAAGGTGAGGGGTTCGTCAGACGGGTTCGTCACGTCCGCCAGTCTGGCGCTCGGCGCCGCGGGGAGGCCACGCGCCGGGTGACTGCGCCGACGAGTGAAGGGCTCGGTGTCCTGAAACGCGACTCGTCCGATCTGCGCCAGCCTGGTCGGGCCGTCCGATTGTCCGGCGGGTGGGTCGGCGCAGCAGAGTGGCGCACCACGTGACGTGCGAGCGAGGGGAGTGCGCGTGGATCGCAAGGAGCTGATCGACCGGTTCGACATGACCGGCCGGGTCGCCATCGTGACAGGCGGCAGTCGAGGGATCGGCCGCGCGGTGGCGGGCGGGTTCGCGGCGATGGGAGCCAAGGTCGTCGTCGCCAGCCGCAAGGCCGACGCCTGCGAGCGGGCGGTGGGCGAGATCACCGCTGCCGGTGGTACCGCATTGGCCGTGCCCACCCACGTGGGCGACCTCGCCCAGCTCGAAGCCCTGGTCGCAGCGGCCGTCGAGGCGTACGGCGGTGTCGATGTGGTCGTGAACAACGCGGCCAACGCCCTCGCCCAGCCGATCGGCGGCATCACGCCCGAGGCATGGCAGAAGTCGTTCGACGCCAACCTGCGGGCGCCCGTCTTCCTGGTGCAGAACGCGCTGCCGCACCTGCGCGCGAGCGAGCACCCCGCGGTCATCAACGTGATCAGCGCGGGGGCGTTCACGCACGGGACCTACGTGTCGATGTACGTCGCCGCGAAGTCGGCGATGCTGCAGATGACCCGCGCCATGGCCGCCGAGTTCGCGGACGACGGCATCCGCGTCAACGCGCTGGCCCCGGGAACCGTCGACACCGACATGGTGCGCAACAACCCAGACGAGATCCAGCAGGCCATGTACCAGACGCAGCTCATCCAGCGCATGGCCGACCCGGCCGAGATGGTGCCGCCCGCGCTGTTCCTGGCCACCGACGCGTCGAGCTTCATGACAGGACAGGTGCTGGTGGTCGACGGGGGCATGACCGTCCACTGAACGGCGTCTGGAATGCTGCGGGCATGGCCTATGTCGACGTCGACACCTCCCGTGAGCGCATCGCGGTCGTGACCCTCAACCGCCCCGACCGGCTGAACGCCCTAGGGCCGACGTTGGTGGGGGAGGTGACCACCGCGTTCCGCGGGCTGAGCCGCGACCGGTCGGTCAGTGCGGTCGTGCTCACCGGGGCGGGGCGTGGGTTCTGCTCCGGTGCCGACCTGAGCGGCGAGCACGACCCGGCGCCCGACACCGATGGGCGGGGGCAGGTGGGCGTGGTCCACCGCACCCAGGAGCACCTGGTCGAGATGATCCTGGCGGTGCACGAGTGCGAGAAGCCGGTCGTCGCCGCCGTGCACGGCGCGGCCGTCGGCGGGGGACTGGCCCTGGCGCTGGCGTCGGACCTGCGGGTGGCGACGCCCACGGCACGCTTCGGCTCCGTGTTCATCAAGGTGGGCCTGTCGTCGTGCGACGTGGGCGTGAGCTACTTCCTGCCTCGGCTGGTGGGGCCTACCCGGGCGGCCGAGCTGATGCTGACCGGCCGGCACTTCAGCGGCGAGGAGGCTGATCGGTTCGGCATGATCAACGTGCTGGCGGACGAGGGCGCGCATGTCGAGGCAGCCGTGGCGCTCGGCGTGCAGATCGCCGGGAACAGCGAGTACGGCATCTGGATGACGAAGCGAGGGCTGTGGGCCAACGTCGACGCCCCCAGCCTGCGCCACGCGATCGAGCTCGAGAACCGCACGCAGGTGCTGGGCACCTTCACCGGTGGGATGGCGGAGGCGATGGCCGCGTTCCAGCAGCAGCGTGCGCCGGAACAGGCCCCGATGTGACGCCCTCCAGAGGGGTTGACGGCGGTTCATGACAGTTAGCGAACTGCTATTGCACAAGCTGTGAAAAAACCCTACGGTGCCCGCCCGTGGGTGAGACATCCGTCACAGCGGCCTCGGCCGCAGCCGCCGCGCCGAGGCGCCCCCCTGCTCAGCAGGACGGACGTCTCACCCGTGCCGCTCGCACCCGCGCCGCAGTCGTCGACGCCCTGCTGACGCTCAACGAGCAGGGGCAGCTCCGGCCCACCGCCCGCGACATCGCCGCCGAAGCGGGGGTGTCCCTCCGCTCGCTGTACGTGCACTTCGACGACCTCGAGGCCCTGTTCGTCGCGGCGGCCGCCCGTTACTCCGAGCGGCTCGCCGATGTCGTCCCGCCGCCCCTCACCGAGGGCACGTTCGCCGACCGCCTCGGGTCGTTCCTCGATCGTCGCGTCCGCATCCACGAGTTCGGTGCCGGCGTGCGCCGCGCCGCGCTGCTGCAGGAGCCGTTCTCACCCGTGCTGCAGCAGGCGATGAACAACGGGCGCCAGGCGCTGCGGGCCGACGTGGGGTGCTGCTTCGCACCCGAGATCGAGAGCGCGACCGCCGCGGGGGGCGCCGCGGTCGCCGCCGCGCCTCGTATCGGGGCTCGACGTCGCGACGAGCCCGCTCACCTGGGAGTCGCTCCGCGTGCACCAGGGCCTGTCGGCCGAGGCTTCGGCTGCCCAGGTGCGCGACATGGTGCTCGCCTTCCTCGCCGCCTGGGTCCCCGCTGCCGCCCTCGACGAATACGGCGACGACCGACCCGCCGACCGTTCGACATCCACCACGACGCATCAACCCACGGCCGGCCCTCAGGGCTGACCAGACCGATCACACAACCGACTTGGGGAGACACGTGCGATGACGACCGCCGCCATCGATCGCACCAGACAGTGGGACTACCGCGTCGCGCTCCGCCGCGTGGAGTGGCTGTTGCCGCTGCTCGCTCTCGTGGTGTTCCAGCAGGTGATGTACCCGTCGCCGATGGGCATCGTGCTCAACGGGGCGCTCGTCGGTGGGCGCATCGCGCTCATCGCCCTCGGCATCGCCCTGATCTACCGGGCCAACCGCATCGTGAACTTCGCCCAGGGCGACCTGGGCGCGTTGCCCGCGGTCCTGGCGGTGATGCTGGTCGTGGCCTGGGGGTGGAGCTACTGGTTCGGCCTGATCGTGGGCCTCGTCGCTGCCATCGTGCTCGGCGTCCTGGTCGAGGGTCTGATCATCCGCCGGTTCTTCACCGCGCCACGGCTGGTGCTCACGGTCGCCACCATCGGCCTCTCGCAGCTGCTCGCCGGTGCCGGCCTGTTCCTGCCCCGCGCGTTCGGCGACACGTCGTTCGGGACGAAGCTGCCCCAGCCGTTCGAGGCGAGCTGGGTGTTCGGCGGCACGACGTTCAACGCCAACGACATCTTCACGATGATCGTGGTGCCCGTATGCCTGCTGGGCCTGGCGCTGTTCCTGCAGCGTTCGACCATCGGCATCGCCATCGTGGGTGCCGCCGAGCGGGCCGACCGGGCCTTCACGCTCGGCATCCCCGTCAAGCGCCTGCACACCGTCGTGTGGGTGGTGGCGTCGGTGCTGGCGTTCCTCGCCATGTTCCTGCGGGCCGGCGCCGTCGGCCTGCCCATCGGCGAGGTGCTCGCCCCCACCTTCCTCGTGCAGGCGTTGGCCGCCGCGGTGTTCGGGCGGTTCGAGCGCTTCGCCACGATCGCCGCGGCCGCCATCGGCCTCGGCATCGTCGACCAGGCGATGACGTTCCAACCGGGCAGTCGCCCGGCGTACAACGACGCCGTCCTCTTCGGCATCGTGCTCGTCGGCCTGCTCGTCACCCGCCGGGGCACGAGCAACGGCCGGGTCGACAACGACTCGTCGGCCACCTGGCAGGCCACCAAGGAGATCCGCCCGGTGCCGCGCGAGATGCGGCGGCTGCCCGAGGTCGTGTGGGGCCGGGCCGGGGTGTGGGCGGTCATCGGCCTGTTCGTGCTGACGCTCCCGGCCTGGATGTCGACCAGCCGCCTCAACCTGGCCACGATCATCGTCATCTTCGGCATCGTCGCCGCGTCGCTGGTGGTGCTCACGGGCTGGGCGGGCCAGGTGAGCCTGGGCCACATGGCCTTCGTGGGCGTCGGTGCGGCCGTCGGCGGCGCCCTGACCGACCACCGCAACTGGGACCTGGCGCTGGCCGGGTTGGTCGCCGGGATCGTCGGCGGCATCGCGGCCGTCGTCGTGGGGTATCCCGCCCTGCGCCGTCGGGGTCTGACACTGGCGGTGAGCACGCTCGCCTTCGGCCTGTTCGTGTCGTCGTACCTGCTCAATCGCACGGTGTTCCGCGACTGGCTGCCGGGCCGGCGCATAGACCGGGGCCGCATCCTGGGCATCGAGCTCGCCAGCGAGACGGCCATGTTCTACGCCTGCCTCGCGGTCCTGGGGCTCGCGCTGCTGATGGTCGCCGGCCTGCGCCGCAGCCGGACAGGGCGCGTGCTCGATCGCCATCCGCGAGAACGAGAAGGCGGCCCGTGCCTATGGGGTCAACGCCACGCGCTCGAGCCTCGCCGCCTTCGCCCTGTCGGGGTTCCTGGCTGCGGTGGCGGGCGCCCTCTACGTCCACCAGCAGACCGGGCTCAGCGCCGAGCCGTATCTGCCCCAGCGCAGCCTCGAGCTGTTCACGATGGTCGTGATCGGCGGGCTGGGGTCGCTGCCAGGGGCACTTCTCGGCGCCACCTACGTGTTCAGCGCGGACTTCTTCCTGCCGGCCGAGTGGCAGTTCCTGGCCACCGGCGCCGGCCTGCTGCTGGTGCTGCTGTTGTTCCCCAGCGGTTTCGGTGGCGTCCTGGCCGACCTGCGTGACGGCGCCTTGCGCAAGATCGCGACCCGCCGGAACCTGGTGGTGCCGAGCCTGCTGGCCGACGTGCGGGTCGAGGACGAGGTCGTCGACGAGCCGCCCCCCGAGACGGTGCTGGCGGCGGCCGGCGAGATCGCGGAGCAGGCCGAGGCGCGGGACGAGAGCGACGATCCCGACGCCGTGTCGAACGGCGCCGCGGGCGACCCCGGGACCGGTGACGGTGACGCCACACCCGATGACGCCACCGTGGAGGTGCGGTCGTGACCCGCCCCGACGAGAACCCGCTCGGCGGCACGCCCGGGTCCGACGAGGCGCCGCTCGATGCCGTGCTCGCGGCGGTGGGCGTCAACGCCCCGGTGGCCGATCCCGTGGTGGCCGAGGAGGTCACCGAGGAGGCCGCGGTCGCGGCCGTGGCGGCCGGTGCCAACGGCAGCCGCAACGGCGACGGCGACACCGCGTCGGCCGAGGTCCCCCCGGGCGGCGCGTGGGCGCGGTGGAAGTACCGCACGACGCAGGGCGCACCGATCTTCCCGCTCGGCGTGCTGTTCGGGCTCAACATGGTGGACGAGCTGGACCGGACGGCGTTCGGCGTGCTGCTCCCCGAGATCCGCGACCACTTCGGGCTCGACAACAGCGGCATCCTCACGGTGGTGTCGCTGTCGCTGGTGGCCGCGCTCATCCTGGCGCTGCCCATCGGCTTCTACGCCGACCGCTGGCGGCGCGTGCCCATCGCCGGTGTCGGCGCGTCGATCTGGGGCGTCTTCTCGGTGCTCACGGCCATGGCGACGAACCTGTGGGTGCTCGGGAGCGCCCGCGCCGGCGCCGGCCTCGGCCGGGCGGTCAACGACCCGGTGCACAACTCGCTGCTGGCCGACTACTACGACATCCCCGCGCGGCCCCGCGTGTACGCCGTCCACCGCTACGCCAACGCCCTCGG
The DNA here is from genome assembly GCA_963735375.1 of uncultured Acidimicrobiales bacterium. Classification (GTDB taxonomy): domain Bacteria; phylum Actinomycetota; class Acidimicrobiia; order Acidimicrobiales; family VFJN01; genus ZC4RG19. The sequence goes on along the minus strand of CAVTKS010000007.1, from coordinate 631,489 downwards.
CCAGTTCCTCGGGCCGATGCTCGGTGGCCTGATCGCCTTCTCGCTGGGATGGCGGGCGCCGTTCATCGTGTTCGCGATCGTCACCGCGTTCTTCGTGGTGCTGACGTTCCGGCTGCGCGAGCCGATCCGGGGCGCATTTCGAGCGCAAGGCCATGGGCGTCAGCGCCGAGGTGGCCGACACGGAGGAGGAACCGCCGTCCTGGGCCGAGTCCTTCCGCATCGTGTGGCAGGTGCGGTCGCTGCGCCGCATGTACATGGCGCTGCCGTTCGTGGCCATCGCCATCGTCGGCCTGCTCACCCTGGGCGGCCTCTACTACGACGAGGTCTTCGGGCTCGACGAGCGGGCGCGAGGGTTCACCGTCGCCGGTCTCGAGGGTGTGGCCCAGCTCGTGGGCCTCATGGTCGGCATCCCGCTCACGACCCGGCTCATGGCCAAGGGGCCGGGCCATGTTGTGCGGTTCCTGGGCAAGGTGTCGTTCGGCATCGCCGCGGCGTGGGTCGTCTTCGCGCTGGCGCCCACCCTGCCGTTGGCCATCGTGGCCAACTCGATCGTGTCGGCCGCGTTCTTCCTGCTCATCCCCGGCATCTTCGTGACGCTGTCGCTGGCCGTGCCCGCCAAGGTGCGGTCGTTCGGCTTCGCCATCGGCACGCTGTTCATCCTGCCCGGCCTGCTGCTGTTGCCGGTGATCGGCTGGCTGGCCGACGAGTACAGCATCCGCACCGGTCTGGTCGTGGCCGCGCCGGTGTTCGTGATCGGCGGCCTGATCCTGGCGTCGGCCGGCGCCTTCGTCGAGCACGACATCGCCCAGGTGTGGAAGCAGACGGCCGCCCGGTCCGAGGTGGCCCACCTGCGCCGGCAGGGCAAGGTGAAGCTCCTCCTCGGCCGGGACATCGACGTGCACTACGACAGCGTGCAGGTGCTGTTCGGCGTGAACTTCGAGGTCGACGAGGGCGAGATCGTGGCCCTGCTCGGCACCAACGGCGCCGGGAAGTCGACGCTGCTGCGGGCCATCTCCGGACTGACGCAGGCCTCGGGCGGGGCCATCGTGTTCGACGGCCGCGACATGACGCACACCCCGCCCGACGAGATCGCCGGCCGCGGCGTGTCGGTCGTGCCCGGCGGGCAGGGCGTGTTCCCCCAGCTCACCGTCGCCGACAACCTGCGCCTGGCCGCCTGGAACCACCGCAAGCGGGCGGCCGAGACCACGGCAGACACCGAGCGCGTGCTCGACATGTTCCCCATCCTGCGCGAGCGGCTGGCCGAGCCGGCCGGCAACCTGTCGGGCGGCGAGCAGCAGATGCTCACGCTGGGCATGGCGTTCATCGGCAAGCCGCGCCTGCTCATGATCGACGAGCTGTCGCTCGGCCTGGCCCCGTCGGTCGTCGGCCAGCTGCTCGAGATGGTGCGGACGATCCGCGACGGGGGCACCACCGTCATCCTCGTCGAGCAGTCGGTGAACGTGGCACTCACCGTCGCCGACCGCGCGTACTTCATGGAGAAGGGCGAGATCCGCTTCGAGGGCCCCACGTCGGAGCTGCTCGAGCGACCCGACCTGCTGCGGTCGGTGTTCCTGCGGGCGGCGGCCGCCGAGGTCGAGGCCGAGGAGGACGAGGTGGTGTCGCACTCGGCCCTCCGCGAGGGACCGCCGGTGCTCGAGGTGCGCGACGTGACCCGACGATTCGGCGGGGTGCGGGCGCTCGACGGTGTGTCGTTCGACCTGCGGCCTGGCGAGATCCTGGGCTTCATCGGGCCCAACGGGGCCGGCAAGACCACGTTGTTCGACGTCATCTCGGGCTACACACCGGCGGACGGCGGGTCGATCAGGCTGCAGTCCGGCGGCGAGATGGTCGACCTGCACGACAAGCCCACCCACGTGCGCTCGTGGCGCGGGCTGGGCCGGTCGTTCCAGGACGGGCGCCTGTTCCCCGGCCTGACCGTGCACGAGGCCATCGCCGTGGCCCTCGAGCAGCACGTCGAGGTGCGCGACCCGGTCGCCGCCACGCTGCACCTGCCGTCGGTGAACGACTCCGAGGAGCACGTGCACGCCCGCGTCGACGAGCTGATCGAGCTGCTGGCGCTGGGCGCCTACCGCGACAAGTTCGTGCGCGAGCTGTCCACGGGCACGCGTCGGGTGGTCGACCTCGGGTGCGTGCTGGCCCAGGGGCCGACGGTCCTGCTGCTCGACGAGCCCTCCAGCGGCATCGCCCAGCGCGAGGCCGAGGCGCTCGCCCCCATGCTGCGGCGGGTCCGCGACGAGCTGGGCGCCAGCCTCCTCGTCATCGAGCACGACCTGCCTCTGCTCGGCTCGATCTCCGACCGCATGATCGCCCTCGACCTCGGCCGCGTGGTGGCCGAGGGCACACCAGCCGAGGTGATCGAACACCCTGCCGTCGTGGCCTCGTACCTGGGTACCGACGAGGCCACCATCGCTCGATCAGGCGCACCGACAGTCGGCTGAGCCGTAGGCCCGGCCGACGCACGAAAGGAGTCGTCGATGACGACCACCGACGAGACCAAGACATCGGGCGACGGCGCGCCGCCGCCGAGACAACCGGCCTGGATGAAGGCCGCCAAGCGCTACGGGCCGATCGCGGCCGTGGTCGTGCTCATCGGCGGCGCCGTCGTCGTCTTCGGGGGCGGTGGTGACGGTAACGGCGATGACGGTGGATCCGGCGGCGACACCGAGGTGGCGTCGGAGGACGAGCTGACACGGTCGGGGCCGATGACGCCCGCCAAGGCCGAGCTGGAGGGCGTCGAGGTCGACTTCGGCCCCACCTGCGACACCGAGACCGGGCGCATCAAGCTGGTGTCGGTGTACGCGGCGCCGTGCGTGGAGCCGTTCGAGGGCGACAACGGCGGCGCCACGTCGCCCGGTGTCACTGCGGAGGAGGTCACGATCGTCAACTACATCTCCGATCCCCGGCTCGACCCGCTCACCGCCGCCACCATCGAGGGAGCTGGCGCGGACGTGAGCCCGGAATCGGCGGCCGAAACGATCCAGGGCTACGCGGATCTCTACAACTCGCTGTACGAGACTTACGGGCGCACGGTCAACGTCGTGACCTACACGGGCACCGGCGCGGGCGACGACGCGGCGGCGGCTCAGGCTGACGCCATCGCCATCGCCGAGATGGATCCGTTCGCGGTGGTGGGCGGGCCGACCCAGGCGTTCAACGCGTTCGGCGCGGAGCTGGCGTCTCGGGGGATCGTCTGCGGACCGGGCTGCTCGCTCGCCACGCCCGAGGCTGTCCTCGCGGAGTACGAACCGCTGATGTGGGGTGCCGGCCCGACACCCGACCAGGCGGCTGCGCTGGCGTCCGAGGCGATCGGCAACCTGGCGGGCCCGGGTCCTGCCGAGTTGGCGGGCGACGAGGCGCTCCAGACCCAAGACAGGGTTTACGCCCTGCTGCATTACGACAACCCCGACGGTGACTTCGAGCCCGTGTTCCAGGCGTACCAGGAGCAGCTGGCCGCGAACGACATCGAGCTGGAGACAGACATCGAGTTCACGCTCGACCTGGCCCGCGCACAGGAGAACGCGCGCACGATCATCACCCGGCTCAAGGAGGCGGGGGTCACGACCGTGATCTACACCGGCGACCCCCTCACTCCCGCGTCGCTCACCACCGAGGCCACGGCCCAGGGGTACTTCCCCGAGTGGATCCTGGGGTCGAGCGTGCTCATGGACACGACGATCTTCGCCCGGCGGGCCGACCCGGCGCAGTGGAGCAACGGCTTCGGCATCTCGCTTCCCGCCGCGCGGCGAGCGCTCCACCAACGGTGCCTTCCGCATCTGGGACTGGGCGTATGGTGGTTCGCCGCCCAACAACACGGCCAACGTGCTCGAGCCGCCCCTCCGCACCATCTTCACCGGCATCCACCTGACCGGCCCGGACCTGACCCCGGAGACGTTCCGCGACGGCCTGTTCCGCTACCCGATATCGGGCGGGGGCCCCACCGAAACTCAGGTCTCGCGCGGCGAGCACGGCGTCTGGCCCGACTTCGATTGGGGCGGCACCGACGACGCCGCACTGATCTGGTTCGATCCCGCGGCGACGGGCGAGGACGAGGTCGGCAACGAGGGCACCGGCATGTACCGCTACGCCAACGGGGGCGAGCGCTACACCATCGGCAACATGCCCACCTCGGTCGAGGACTCGGGCCTGTTCGGTGTCGACGCGTCCGTGACGGTCTTCGACGACGTGCCCGAGGAAGACCAGACGCCCGACTACCCGCCGCCCGCGTAGCGGTCGGCGTCATCGCACAACGGAGAGACGCTGGGATGTCCACAACAGACGAGACCACGGCCGCGGGCGGCTCCCCGGGCGGCACGGCGCCGTCCGGGAGGCCACCGGCCTGGACGAAGGCCGCCAGGCGCTACGGGCCGATCGCGGCGGTGGTCGCGCTGATCGGCGGTGCTGTCGTCGTATTCGGGGGTGGGGGCGGAGGCGACGGCGACGGCGACGGTGGAGCGGGTGGCGACTCCGAGGTGGCGTCGGAGGAGGAGCTGATCCGCTCGGGCCCGATGACGCCGCAGAAGGCCGAGCTGGAGGGAGTCGAGGTCGACTTCGGCCCCGGCTGCGACACTGCGCTCGGCACCATCACGCTGCCGTCGGTCTACGCGCCGCCCTGTGTCGAGCCGTTCGAGGGCGACAACGGCGGCGCCACGTCGCCCGGTGTGACGACGGACGAGATCCTGATCGTCGACTACCAGTCCGACCCGGCGCTCGATCCGCTGACGGCGGCGATGGTCGGGGGCACGGGCGCGGACATCGACCCGGAGTCCTCCTCCCAGACGACCCAGGGCTACATCGACCTCTACAACCGGATCTTCGAGACCTATGGCCGGACCGTGCGGGTCGAGACGTACATGGGCCAGGGCGCCGGCGACGACCTCGAGGCGGCGAAGTCCGACGCGATCGCGATCGCCGAGATGGAGCCGTTCGCCGTCCTCGGCGGGCCTGCGCAGGCAAGTCCGGTGTTCGCGGCCGAGATCGCGTCGCGAGGCATCGTGTGCGTCGGCGGCTGCGCGCTCGCTCTGCCCGAGGACATCGTGGAGCAGTACGAGCCGTATCTCTGGCAGTCACTGCAGACGCCCAACCAGGGCGTGCTCTCCGCGTCGATGGCGATCGGCCAGTACGCGGGCCCTGGCAAGGCCGAGCTCGCCGGCGACGAGGCGATGCGCGACCAGGACCGCGTCTATGGCGTGATGCACTACGACACGCCCAACGGCGACCACCGGCCCGTGTACGAGGAGTTCGTGAGCCACCTCGAGGAGCAGGGCATCGAGCTGGCCACCGACATCGAGTTCCAGCTCGACCTGGCCCGCTCGCAGGAGAACGCCCGCACGTGGATCGGCAAGCTCAAGGATGCCGGCGTCACGACGGTCATCTACTACGGCGACCCCATCACGCCCAGCGCCCTCACCACGGAGGCGACCGCCCAGGACTACTGGCCCGAGTGGATCCTCGGCCCCAGCCTGCTGATGGACACCACCATCTTCGGCCGGCTCACCGACGGCGAGCAGTGGAAGAACGGCTTCGGTGTATCGACCAACCCGACCCGGGGCGCCGTCGAGGCGACCGAGGCGTTCAACATCTACGACTGGGCGTACGGCGAGCTCCCGCCCAGCAACACGGCGCGCGTCATCGAGCCGCCCGTCCGCACGATCTTCAACGGCATCCACATGGCCGGGCCCGACCTGAACCCCGAGACCTTCCGCGACGCGATGTTCCGACTCCCGCCGGCGGGGGGAAGTCCCGCGTCGCCGCTCGTGTCCCGGGGCGATCACGGGTTCTGGTCCGGGACCGACTGGGGCGGCAACGACGACGGGACGCTCATCTGGTGGGACCCGACGGCCACCGGCGAGGACGAGGCCGGGACCGAGGGGGTGGGCATGTACCGCTACGCGAACGGCGGCGAGCGCTTCACCTACGGCAACCGGCCCGACGATCCTGACGAGGTCGGGCTGTTCGACGTCGAACGGTCGGTGACCGTCTACGACGAGGTGCCCGAGGACGACCGGGTTCCCGACTACCCGCCGCCCGGCTAGCAGGTCAGAACGCCTGGCCGATCGCGTGGATCGCCAGGCCCGCGAGGCCGCCGACGACCGTGCCGTTGATGCGGATGAACTGCAGGTCGGGCCCGAGCAGCAGCTCGAGCCGGTCGGCGGTCTCGCGGCCGTCCCAACGGGCGACGGTGCCGCTGACCATCGTGGCGATCTCGTCGCTGAACTGGTCGGCGACGTAGCGCACGCCGGTCTCGATCCCCTCCTCGACCCTGGCCGCGAGCGCCGGGTCGTCGCGCAGGCGACGGCCGAAGGCGGCGATGGTGTCGGCCAACCGGCGGCGCAGCTCCGAGTCGGGGTCGGCGGCCTGGGCGCGTAGGCCGGCCTTCACATCGGCCCACACGGTCGTCACCCACGCCCGCAGCTCGGGGTGCGCCAACAGGTCGTGCTTCAGCTCCTCGCCCCGCTCGAGCAGCACGGGCGAGGTCTGCAGGTCGTCGACCAGGCGGCGGACACGTGCGTCGAAGTCGACCCGCAGCTCGTGCTGCGGGTTGCGGGCGATCTCGCCGATCACCTTGCGGGCGCCGTCGAGCAGGCGGTCGAAGATGCGGTCGTCGGCGGCCTCCGGCAGCCACCAGGGCGACTCGGTGCCGAACCGGGCCCGCAGGCTGGCCCGGTTGTCGTTCAGGAAGCCGTCGAGCGCGCGCAGCACGGCGTCGAGCAGGTCGTGGTGGCGACCGTCCTCGGTCATGACCCGCAGCGCCCGCCCGGCCAGCGGCGCGAGTGGTGTGGTCTCGATGCGGCGGCGCACCACGTCCTCGAGCGCGCTGTGCACGTCGTCGTCGCGCAGCAGGTCGGCGGCGGTGACTGCCGCGTCCGCCGTGTGGCGGGCCAGGCGGGCGGCGTTGTCGGGCTCGGCCAGCCAGGCGGCCAGGCGGGGCACCACGCGGGCGGCACGCACCCGCTCCGCGATGATGTCCGGGGTCAGGAAGCTGGTCTGGACGAAGTCGCCGAGCGTCTCGCCGAACTGGTCCTTGCGCTCGACGATGATCGCCGTGTGGGGGATGGGGATGTGCAGCGGGTGGCGGAACAGCGCGGTGACCGCGAACCAGTCGGCCAGGCCGCCCACCATGCCTGCTGCGACCATGGCCTCGACATAGCCCACCCAGGTGGCGTCGTCGTCCCAGACCTGCAGGCCGACGAACACCACAGCCACGGCCACGAGCAGCCCGGTGGCGCGGCGTCGGCCCTGGGCGAGCAGCCGGCGTCGGGCCCGGTCGTTGGCGGTCTCGGGTGGCCTCGGGGCCTGGGCCCGACGGGGCCGCTCGTGCGTCTCGAGCGATGGCATGGGGGAGGTGTACCCCGTCTCGCGACCCGCGTCAGCCGGTCTGCGACTCCATCTGGCGGATCATGGACTCGAGCTTGCGCACGGAGACCTCCATGCCGGCGATGGGCAGGCCGGCCCCGCCGTCGAGCACCAGGTTCTGACCGTTGAGGTACGACGCGTCGTCGGACGCCAGGAAGGCGAACGCACCCGCGACCTCGTCCATCTCGGCGTGGCGCCCGAGCGGGTGGCTGTCCAGGGCCTCGGCCAGCATGCCGGTCTGCTCCTCGAGCATGACGTTGAGGGGTGTGCGGATCATGCCGGTCGACACGGCGTTGCTGCGGACCGTGGGGCCGTACTCCACCGCGACCGACCGGGTCAGGCTGAGCACCCCGGCCTTCGCCGCGGCATACGGGCCCTCGCCCTGCGGGGGTTGGACCACACCGCTGCACGAGGCGTGGTTCAGGATCACCCCACCGCCGCTGGCGAGGAACGCCGGCAGCACGGCTCGCACGCCGTTGAACACGCTGACCAGATTGATGCGCAGGGACCGGTCGAACTCCTCCGGGCTGTAGTCCTTGAGCGGCTTGAGTGTGCCCTCGCCCACGTTGTTGACGAGGGTGGTGAGGCCCCCGAGCTCACCCTGGGCGGTGGCGACCGCCCGCTCGAACGCCTCCGGATCGGTGACGTCGGCCTCGATGAAGCGGGCGCCGATCTCGTCGGCGGCCGCCCGACCGGCGTCGACGTCGATGTCGACGATGGCGACCGCGGCGCCTTCGTCACACAGCCGTTCGGCGATCCGGCGCCCGACCGAGCGGCCGGCTCCCGTGACCAGGACGCGCTTGTCGGCCAAGCCCCTCATCGGATCGTCCCCGTGTCGTTCTGGTCGTCGCCCATGTGCGCCCCCTGCTAGGTAGAACGCGTTCTACTCTAGGCAGACGCCGCTCAGAAGCGCAGGCGGGCGCGGACCGGACGATGGTCGGACATGACCTGACGCACCACCTCGGACGACACGACCTCGACGCCGTCGTTGACCAGGATGTGGTCGGTCTGGCTGTGCGGGCGGTGGGCGGGATAGGTGCGGCCGCGCACGACCCGTCGCCACCCGGGACCGGCGAGCCGGTCCGCGCACCAGCCCCACATGTTCATGTCGCCGGCGAACGCGCCCGGCTCGTCCGGGCCCGGCAGCGCGGCGCGCACCGCCGGAGCCAGGCGCCACACCGGATCCTTGAGCAGCGGCATGTGCGTGCCGACGACCGTGAACGGTGAGCCGTCCACGTCGACCACCGCTCGCACGATCGCCCGGCGGCCCGGATCGCGGCGGAGCTGGGGCCCGAGGGCAACGAGGTCGCCCCGGATCACCGGTCGCCGGGACAGGATCGCGATGGTCCAGTCGCCGTCACCGTCGAGCCCCTCGCGGGCGACGAGACGCACCTGGTCGTGACAGGTCGCCCGGGCGACGGTGAACGTGCCGGCCACCGTGTAGCCGAGGGCCGTGGCCACGGCGAGGACGTCGCCCTCGTCGTCGTCGGGCACCCAGGCCTCCTGCAGCACGAGGACGTCGGTGTCGACCTCCTTGCACGCCACCACCACGTCGTAGAACGGCGCGGCGTGGCCTCCCGTGCCGCGGCCCATGTGCAGGTTGAGGCTCCCCAGCGTCAGCTCCGCCATCGGCGTCAGGATGCCACCGCGCGGGGACCCCGCGCCCGTTCAGCGCTGGTCGGCCGGGAGCCGCTGGTCGCCGCAGCGGGGGACCGTCAGGGAACGACAGGAACATCACCTGGGCCGCGTGGGCGACCAGCGACCGGTGCGAGGCGTCCCACAACGCGATCTCGACCGAGGCGTAGCCCTCCGTCGCGCGGCGGGCATGCAGATGGGCGAGCAGCCACTCGGACCGGGCCTCGCCCAGCATGTGCACGGTCAGGTCCGCGCTCGGCGGGTACCACTCGGGCTGGCCGGGCCCCATGCGTTGATTCACCGACGACGGCATCAGGTCGCACAGGGCGAGGACGGCCAGCGGGTCGAGCGTGCCGTCCGGGCGCATCGGCGGCTCGTCGAACCGGTACCAGAACGCGCACTCCGACGAGGTGGGCACGGTCTCGTCGTCCCACGGCGGGCGCCCGATGGCCGCCCGACCCTCGACCTGTTCCCAGAAGGGGAAGGTCGGGGCGGGGCGTGAACCTGTCGGCGACCTCCGGCGGGGGCGGATCGCGGAACGACGGGCAGTCGCCCGGGGACGGGACGTCGGGCATCGCCAGATCCGTGAACTCGAACCCGCCCCGGTCGCGGCCGAACACGGCGACGGTGGTGTGGCCGGCGTCGGCGCTCTCGGCCCGCACCGTGGCCGTGGCCTGCGACATCGTCCGCCCCCGGCGCAGCACCGACACGTCGACGGTCGACGGGGCCGGACGGCACCTGGGCAGCGAACACCGTGGTCAGCGAGCGGAGGCGCTGGTCGTCGTCGCCGAGCTCGGCCTCCATCGCCGCGGCAGCCAACGCCGCCATGATCCCGCCCTGTGGGACCACGGGGCAGTTCCACCGCGCATCGACATCGACCGTGTAGCGACCGGGCACCTCGGGGTCGGGGTCGAGCGCCATCTGCCGCGCGAACGCCGACGGACCGACGGGTTCGACCGGCGCCCCGGCCGTGTGGTCGACCTGTGCTGTCTCCGCCGCGGTCACGGCGCAGTTGTAGCGGGTTGCGCCGTGTGGAGGCACGGGAGTTTCCGTCCCGGATGATACCGAGTATACTACGGCGTATTCACAACCGCCGGAGGTGGCGATGAGCGTGCGCCATGCACTGTTGGCCCTGCTGAGCGAGGGCCCCAAGTACGGGCTCCAGCTCCGGCAGGAGTTCGAGGCCGGCACCGGCGAGGTGTGGCCGCTCAACGTCGGGCAGGTGTACACGACCCTTCAGCGCCTCGAGCGTGACGGCTTCGTCGAGTCCGAGGATCCCGAAGGCGAGGGCCCGCAGAAGGGGTACCGCCTCACCGCGGCCGGCGGGCGCGAGCTCGACGAGTGGTTGCGCACCCCGGCCGACACGTGGGAGCCGCCCCGTGACGAACTGGTGATCAAAGTGCTCGTCGCGCTGCGGGTCCCCGGCATCGATGTCCACGAGGTGATCCAGGCCCATCGCCGACACGTGATCGAGGCGATGCAGCGCTACACGCGCATCAAGGGCTCGACGCCGGACGACGATGTTGCGCTCGCGGTCGTGGTCGACGCCCAGATCTTCCGGCTCGAGGCGGTCGTCCGGTGGCTCGACGCGGCCGACACGCGCCTCGCCGGCCGGCCGTCCACCGCCCCGGCCGCGGCGCCCGCCGAGCCGACGGCGCCGCCGCCGGACCCGGCCATGCCGTCGCGGCTGGCCCGCAAGCTGGGGGTGCGGCCGTGAGTGAACGACGGCAATGCAGTGAGGCCGAGCGTCAGGAGAGGGGAACATGACCAACCGGACGCTGGACATGCGCCAGGTGTCGAGGACCTACGGGACGGGGGCGGCCGAGGTGCACGCCCTCGAGGACGTCGACCTCACCGTCGACCGGGGCGAGCTGGTGGCGATCATGGGCCCCAGCGGGTCGGGCAAGAGCACGCTCCTCACCATCGCCGGCAGCCTCGAGGAGCCGACGAGCGGGGAGGTCACCATCGCCGGTGCGGCGCTGTCGTCCATGACGCGCAACGACCGGGCGCGCCTGCGCCGCCGGACCATCGGCTACGTCTTCCAGGACTTCAACCTGCTGGCCGGGCTCACGGCGGCCGAGAACGTCGCCCTGCCCCTCGAGCTCGACGGCACGGCGGCCCGAACCGCCCGCAAGGTCGCGCTGGCGGCCCTCGACGACCTCGGGCTCACCGACCGGGCCGACGGCTATCCCGACGACCTGTCCGGCGGCGAGCGCCAGCGCGTCGCGATCGCCCGAGCGGTGGTGGGTGACCGGCGGCTGATGCTGGCCGACGAGCCCACCGGCGCTCTCGACACGGTGAACGGCGAGGCCGTGATGCGCCTGCTGCGCGCCGCCTGCCACCGCGGCGTGGCCGGGGTGGTGGTGACCCACGACGCCCAGCTCGCGGCATGGGCCGACCGCATCGTGTTCCTGCGCGACGGCCGGGTCGTCGACCAGACGGCCCCGCCCGAGGGCCCGGAGTCGCTGCTCACGTCGGGCGCGCAGCCGTGAGGCGCGGGCGGGACGGGAACGGCGGCCTCGCCGCCCGTCGGGCGGTGGTCCGCTGGTCATGGCGGCTCTTCCGACGGGAGTGGCGCCAGCAGGTCCTGGTGCTCACGCTCATCACGGTCGCCGTGGCCGCGACCGTGGCGGGCGCCGCCGCGGCCTACAACATGGCGCCGTCCGGCGACGCCCGGTTCGGCACCGCCACCCACCGACTCGTCGTCGATGGCATCGACCCTGCGGAGCTGGCGATCGAGCTCGACTCGATCGAGGACTGGTTCGGCACCACCGAGCAGATCCGGTCGTGGACCGCGTCGGTTCCCGGGGCGGCGGACGACGTGGAGGTCCGCCTGCAGGACCCCGCTGGCCCGTACGGGCGGACGCTGCTGGCCTTGCGCGACGGTCGCTACCCGTCCGCCGGCGGCGAGGTCGCCCTCACCGACGACGTGGCGGACATCCTCGGAGCCGACGTCGGGTCGGTGGTTCAGCTCCTCAGGCGGGACTGGACCGTGGTCGGCCTCGTCGAGGATCCGGAGGATCTCGGCGACGAGTTCGCGCTGGTGGGCGCCCCGCTCGACGACGCGCCCGCCACCGTGGCCTTCCTTGTCGACACGACTGACGAGGAGATCGGAGCGCGGGCCGACAGCGGCAGCGACGCCGGGTCGTTCGTCGACGACCGCGGGAACACGGAGAAGGGGACGGCCGCCCTGGTCGTCTACCTGGTGGCAACCGTGGTGCTTCTCCTCGTTGCGCTCGTTGCCGCGGCCGGGTTCGTGGTCATGGCCCAGCGCCGCCAGCGGCAGATCGGTCTGCTGGCGGCCACGGGCGCCACCGACCGGCATCTGCGGTTGGCGCTGGTGGCCAACGGCGCCGCCGTCGGGGCAGTTGCGGCTCTGGTCGGCACGGCCGCGGGCCTGCTGTTGTGGGTGGCGGTGGCGGGCGCCGTCGAGCCCGCGGCGGGGCACCGCATCGACCGCTTCGACGTGCCGTGGTGGGTGATCGTGGCGGGGATGGTGCTCGCGGTGTGGACCGCGACCGCAGCGTCGTGGTGGCCCGCGCGTGCCGTTTCCCGCCTGCCCGTCGTGGCCGCGCTGTCGGCCCGTCCGCCGGCGCCGCGGCCGGCGCACCGATCGGCGCTGCTGGCCGGAGCCCTGGTCGCGGCGGGGACCGGCGCCATCTGGTGGTCCGACCCGAACCGCACCGCGGAGGCCCAGCCGCCGAAGGTCATCGCCCTCGTGGCCGGTGTCGTGGCCATCTCGCTCGGGGTCCTGCTCCTCGGCCCGATCGCGCTGCGGGCGGCCGGCCGGGCGGCGCGCCGGCTGCCCGTCACGGGGCGGCTCGCGGTGCGCGACCTCGCCCGCTTCCAGGCCCGTTCCGGCATGGCGCTCGGGGCCGTGAGCCTCGCCGTCGGCATCCCGATCGCCATCGTGATCACCTCTGCAGCCGGCGTGGCGAGTGCGGACGAGGGCAACCTGTCCGACCGCGACCTCCTCCTCCGGATCGGCGATGCCGAGCAGGACATGGTTGCGGACGCGACGCCCGAGGAGGTCGCCGCCATGGCCGCACAGGTGGAGGTGCTCGCTCGGACGCTCGACGACGCGGCCGTGGTGATGCTCGAGATGGCCATGGAGCCGGGAACGCGGCCCCCGCCCGGCTTCGACGGGCGCCCGGCCGTGCCCGTCGTTTTCCCGGTCGACGAGAACACGTGGGGGGGCGTCGTCACCTATGTCGCCATGCCCGAGCTGCTCGACCACCTCGGGATCGATCGGGGCGTGGTCCACGGGGTCGACATCCTCACGGTGCGTTCCGAGCCGCTCCGGTTCCTCACAGAGGCGAGACGGACCGACCCCGAGGTCGTGTCCCGCCGTGCCCACCTCGACGTCCCGCCCTTCTCGTCGGCACCCACCACCCTGGTCACGCCCGAGGCCGTGGCCCGGCGCGGATGGGACAGGGTGCCCGTCGGGTGGCTGGTCACGGCGCCCACGCCCCTCACCGGCGACCACCTGCGCGAGGCCCGGGAGATCGCGGCCGGGGCCGGGCTGACCGTCGAGGCGCGGCGGGACGACGACACGACCTCGCTGCGCCTCGGCGCCATCGGCGCCGGGACGCTGCTGGCGCTGGCCGTCGTGGCCATGACCGTCGGGCTGGTGCGCAGCGAGGCCGCCGGCGACCTGCGGACGTTGACCGCCAGCGGGGCGACCGGCGCCATGCGGCGGGGCCTGACCGCCTGGACCGCGGGGACGCTGGGGCTGCTGGGTGTCGCACTGGGGGCGCTGGGCGCCTACCTGGCGCTCGCGTCCGGCTACGCCCGGGAGCTCGGCGTGCTCGGCGACGTGCCGGTCATCGAGCTGGCCGTCCTGGCCGCCGGCATCCCCCTGTTGGCGGCCGGGGCGGGCTGGGCGCTAGGCGGCCGCGAGCCGTCCTCCCTGGTCCGCCTCGAGACCTGAGGGGCCGCCACCGCCCGGACCCGCCCCACGTCCGGCCCCAGGAAGTACGGTGGCGGCCAACAGAAACCACGCGGGAGCTCGGGCGACCGGGCTGAGAGGGCGCACCAGGCGCCGACCGCCGAACCTGATCCGGGTAATGCCGGCGAAGGGAGTGATGCTGCATGGGCATCCGCCGCAAGACCTACGTTGCGGGGACCCGCGACGACGTGCGCGTGCCGTTCTGCGAGGTCGTGCTCGACCCGCCGAACGAGCCCGTCCGCCTGTACGACACCAGCGGGCCGGGCAGCGACCCGTACGCGGGGCTCGACCCCCTGCGGGCGGGCTGGATCCACGAACGGGCCGACGTCGAGCACTACGAGGGCCGCGTGGCCACGCTGCGCGACGACGGCCGGGCCTCGTTCCGCGCCGGCCGGTCGGGCGCCGAGCCGTTCCCCGGCGAGGGCGCCGACCGCCCCCGCCTGCGGGCCGCCTCCGGCCGCACCGTGACGCAGATGCACTACGCGCGACGGGGCGAGGTCACGCCCGAGATGGCGTTCATCGCGCTGCGCGAGGGCATGGACCCCGAGGTCGTGCGCGACGAGGTGGCTCGGGGTCGGGCCATCATCCCGGCCAACGTCAACCACCCCGAGAGCGAGCCGATGATCATCGGCACCCGCTTCCTCACCAAGATCAACGCCAACATCGGCACCTCCGCGGTCACCTCGTCGGCGGCCGACGAGGTCGACAAGCTCACGTGGGCGACGAAGTGGGGCGCCGACACGGTCATGGACCTGTCGACCGGGCGCGACATCCACACGACCCGCGAGTGGATCATCCGCAACAGCGCTGTCCCCATCGGCACGGTGCCCATCTACCAGGCGCTCGAGAAGGTCGACGGCACGCCCGAGGAGCTCACCTGGGAGGTGTTCCGAGACACGATCGTCGAACAGGCCGAGCAGGGCGTCGACTACATGACCATCCACGCGGGCGTGCTGCTGCGCTACGTGCCGATGACGGTGCACCGCACGACCGGCATCGTCAGCCGCGGCGGGTCGATCCTGGCGGCGTGGTGCCTGGCCCACCACCAGGAGAACTTCCTGTACTCGCACTTCGACGAGCTGTGCGAGATCTTCGCCGCCTACGACGTGGCGTTCAGCCTGGGCGACGGCCTGCGACCGGGCTCGATCGCGGATGCCAACGACGAGGCCCAGCTCGCCGAGCTGGCCACCCTGGGCGAGCTGACTCAGAAGGCGTGGGCGCGGGACGTGCAGGTGATGATCGAGGGCCCGGGCCACGTGCCCATGCACAAGATCAAGGAGAACGTCGACCTGCAGATGGAGCTGTGCGGCGAGGCGCCGTTCTACACGCTCGGCCCCCTGACCACCGACATCGCCCCGGGCTACGACCACATCACGTCCGCGATCGGCGCGGCGATGATCGGGTGGTTCGGTACGGCGATGCTCTGTTACGTGACGCCCAAGGAGCACCTGGGCCTGCCCGACCGCGACGACGTGAAGCAGGGCGTGATCGCCTACAAGATCGCCGCCCATGCCGCGGACCTGGCCAAGGGCCACCCACAGGCGCAGGCCTGGGACGACGCCCTGTCGAAGGCCCGGTTCGAGTTCCGGTGGGACGACCAGTTCGACCTGGCGCTCGACCCCGACACCGCCCGGGCCTACCACGACGAGACGCTGCCGGCAGAGCCCGCGAAGACCGCCCACTTCTGCTCGATGTGCGGCCCGAAGTTCTGCTCGATGGCCATCACCGAGCAGGTCAGGGCCTATGCCGCGCAGCAGGAGATCGAGCAGGGCATGGCGCAGAAGTCGGCCGAGTTCGTGGCCTCCGGCGGCGAGGTCTACCTCGAGGACCCGGCAGTGCCCGCTCCAGCCACCACGTCCGGAACGTCGTGACCGACGCCGCGGGTTCGCGCACCACCGAGGCCCGCCTGGGCCGGCTCCACGTGTTGGTCGACTCGCTCATCGTGGCCGAGGCCGCGCTCGAGGCCGGCGCGCCCGCGCTGCAGGTACGGCTCAAGACCGGCACCGACGACGACCGCTACCGCTTGTGCCTCGCGATCGCCGACCGGTGCCGGGCGGCCGGGGCCACGTGCCTGATCAACGACCGGGCCGACCTGGCCCTCGCCGTGGATGCGGACGGGGTGCACGTGGGGGCCGAGGACATGCCGGTCGCCGTCGTGCGGCGGCTCGTCGGCCCCGCGGCGCTGGTGGGTGGCACCGCGCGCGACCCGGAGACCGCTCGGCGCCTGGTGGCCGAGGGTGCCAGCTATCTCGGGGTCGGGCCCACGTTCGCCACCAAGTCGAAGTCCGGGCTCCCGCCGCCGATCGGCGTCAAAGGTGTGCAGGCGGTGGTCGAGGCGGTCGACGTTCCCGTGGTCGCCATCTCGGGCATCACCGTCGACACGGTCGACGAGGTCATGGCCTCGGGCGCCTGGGGCGTGGCGGTCATCGGCGCCATCGCCGATGCACCCGACCCGCACACCGCCACCCACGACCTCATGTTGGCGGTCGCCAAGGCCGTCGATGCGCTGGGCGGCGCCCTGGGGGGCGAGCCGGGGTGAGCGCGGTCGCGCCGGATCGGGTCGACGTGGCCGTGGTCGGCGGCGGCGCCATCGGGTGGGCGTCGGCGTGGCGTCTGGCGCAGTCTGGCGCGTCCGTCGTGGTCGTCGATCCGGCCCCGGGGTCGGGTGCGTCCGGCGTGGCGGCCGGGATGCTCGCGCCTGTCACCGAAGCGCGCCTCGGCGACGAGTCCCTCCTGGCCCTCAACCGGGCGTCGTGGGCGCGCTGGCCCGGCTTCGCTGCCGCCGTCGAGGCCGCCAGCGGCCTGGCGATCGGCTTCCGCGGCGACGGCACGCTCGTGGTGGCTCTCGACGCCGACGATCGTGCGCTTCTCGACGAACTCGCGTCTCGCCACCGGGCGATGGGTCTGACGGTCGAGCCGCTGCGGGGACGCGAGGCCCGCGCCATCGAGCCGGGACTGACTCCTGGCGTCCGGTCGGGGTTGCTGGCGGCCGACGAGATGTCCGTCGATCCGCCTGCCCTGGTCGCGGCCCTGCAGGTGGCGGCCACCGCCGCCGGCGTGGTGCTGGTGCGCCGCCGCGTCGAGCGCTTCGAGACGGCACCCGGCGACGACCGTGTGACCGGTGTGGTCCTGACCGTCGCCGACGCCGACGGGCTCGGCGACGGGCACGGCGAGGCCGGCAACCGCGACCACGGCGACCACGCGCCGCCCCGGTCGCGCCTCATCGCCGCCCGAACCGTCGTTCTGGCCGCGGGCTGCCGGTCGGGCACCATCCCTGGGCTGCCCGACCACGTCCGCCCGCCCGTCCGCCCGATCAAGGGCCAGGTCATGACGCTGCGGCCGCCGCAGGGTGACCCCCTGCTCACCCGTACGGTGCGGGGCATCGTGCAGGGCGCGAGCATCTACCTGGTACCTCGCGACGACGGTCGGGTCGTCGTCGGCGCCACGGTCGAGGAGAAGGGGTGGGACACCACCGCCACGGCCGGCGGCGCCTACGAGCTGCTGCGCGACGCGCTCGCCCTGGTGCCGGGGCTCGACGATGCCGAGCTGGTCACCGTGCGCGCCGGGCTGCGGCCGGGGTCACCCGACGACCTGCCGATGGTCGGGCCCAGCGGCGTCGACGGGCTGGTCGTGGCCACGGGGCACCACCGCAACGGCATCCTGTTGACACCGGTCACAGCCGAGGCCGTCGCCGCGGTCGTGACGGGGACGCCGGTGCCCGACGAGGTGGCGGCGTGCGATCCCCGGCGCTTCGGGGTCGGCCGGCTGGGTCGAGCGGCGGAGGTCGCGTCGTGAGCGGGCGCCACGCCGGCGACGCGGTGCGCCTCACCGTGAACGGCGACGACCACACCGTGGCGGCAGAGGCCACGGTCGCCACTCTGGTCGCGGAGCTCGGGCTCGAGCCCCGGGGCGTCGCCGTGGCGGTCGACGGCGAGGTCGTCAGCCGCCGCACGTGGGGCGACCGCAGGCTGACCGGTGGCGAGCACGTCGAGGTCCTGACGATCGCCCAGGGAGGATGACGATGGCCGAGTCGCTCCGCCGGGTCGACGACACGACCGACGACGACACGACCGACGACCTCGACCCGCTCGTCATCGCGGGCGAGTCATTTCGGTCCCGGCTGATCCTGGGGACCGGCGGGGCGCCCAACCTCGACGAGCTCGAGCGGGCGCTCGTGGCCTCGGGCACCGAGCTCACGACCGTCGCCCTGCGCCGGGTCGACCCCGCCGCGCCGGGATCCCTGTTCGACCTGCTGCGCCGCACCGGCATCCGCCCGTTGCCCAACACGGCGGGATGCTTCACCGCCCGCGACGCGGTGAAAACCGCCCGGATGGGCCGCGAGGCGCTCGAGACCGAGTGGGTGAAGCTCGAGGTCGTCGCCGACGAGCGCACCCTGCTGCCCGACCCGGTCGAGCTGCTGGACGCCGCCGAGCAGCTGGTCGACGACGGGTTCGTCGTGCTGGCCTACTCCAACGACGACCCGGTGCTGGCGCGCCGGCTCGAGGACACGGGCGTCGCGGCGGTCATGCCGCTCGGCGCGCCGATCGGCAGCGGCATGGGCATCCGCAACCCCTACAACCTGGCCATCATCCGCGAGGCGGCGCAGGTGCCGATCGTGCTCGACGCAGGTATCGGCACCGCCTCCGACGCCGCTCTCGCCATGGAGCTCGGCTGCGATGCGGTGCTGCTCGCCACGGCCGTGACGCGCGCGCGACACCCCGTGCGGATGGCGGCGGCGATGCGCCATGCGGTGGAGGCCGGCCGCCTCGCCCGCCGCGCCGGCCGCATCCCGCGCCGGTTGTACGCCGAGGCGTCGACGAGCGCCGAGGGCCTCGCCGACCTGTGACCGCGGTCGGCCCCGGGCGGGTGATGGTGGTGACGGACCGAGTCCAGGCGGAGGCCGGCGGACGGCCCCTGCGCGACGTGGTCGCCGCCGCGCTCGACGGGGGCGCCACGCGGGTGCTGCTGCGCGAGAAGGATCTGCCCGGCCCGGACCGCGCGCGCCTGGCGGGCGAGCTGCGGGCCGTCACCGCCGCCGCGGGTGCGGGGTTGATCGTCGGCAGCGACGTCGACCTGGCGCTGGCGACCAGCGCCGACGGCGTGCACCTGGCCGCCCGGGACCCGTGGCCCGATCCGGCGACGCACGACGCGCTCGACCGGTCGGGCCCCGGCCACCGTGTCTGGGTGGGGCGGTCGTGCCACACGGTCGGCGAGCTGATCGACGCCGCCGGCCGGGGCTGCGACTGGGCGACCTACTCGCCGGTCTTCGCCACCACGTCCAAGCCGGGGTACGGTCCGGCCCTCGGGCTCGACGGGTTGGCCGCCGGGTGCCGGGCGGCTCCCGAGCTGGCGGTGGTCGCGCTCGGGGGCGTCGGTCCCGCCGGCGCCCGCGGTTGCACCGAGGCCGGGGCGGTGGCGGTCGCCCTGATGGGGGCGGTGATGCGTGCCGACGACCCCGCCGCCGTGGTGCGATCGGTGATCGACGAGATGGGAAGGGCGATCGCATGACCGACACGCCGCCGGTGGCGTTGACCATCGCCGGGTCCGACTCGGGTGGAGGTGCGGGCATCCAGGCCGACCTCGTGACCTTCGCCGCCCTCGGAGTGCACGGGGCCAGCGCCATCACCGCGCTCACGGCCCAGAACACGGTCGGCGTGGCCGGCGTGCACGTGCCTCCCGTCGAGTTCCTGCGGGCGCAGATCGACGCCGTGCTGGACGACCTGCCCGTCGCCGCGGTCAAGACAGGGATGCTGGCCACCGAGGCGGTCGTGCGGGCGGTCGCCGAGGTGGCCGCCGCCGGGCGGCTCCCGAACCTGGTGGTCGACCCCGTGCTCGTGTCGTCGACCGGCGCCCGCCTGCTCGATCCCGGCGCCGAGGGCGCCTACCGCGACGCGCTGTTCCCCTATGCGCTCGTGGTCACCCCCAACACCCGCGAGGCCTCGGCGCTGGTCGGCGGCGCCGTCCACACCGTGGCCGATGCCCGCGACGCCGCGCGCGAGCTCGGGGCGCTCGGCCCGCGCTGGGTCGTCGTCAAGGGGGGCCACCAGGTCGACGAGCCCGGTGGCGATGCGACCGACGTGGTCTACGAGTCCGCGACCCGCAAGGTGACCGAGCTCCGCCGCCCCCGGGTGGACACGCGCAACGACCACGGCACGGGCTGCACGTTCGCCGCCGCCACCGCGGCCCGGCTCGCCCACGGGGACAACGTGCTCGACGCGCTGGCCGCGGCCAAGCGGTTCGTGCACGACGGCCTGGTGTCGTCGGCCGACTGGCACCTCGGGGGTGGCCACGGCCCGGTCGGCAAGCTGGGCGGCTGGTCGTAGACGGCTGTGTCGGCGAGGGGTCGAGCTGTCACGGCTCTGCAATACTCGCCGGCATCCTGACGCCCGTGAGCGCCGCGGTTGGGGAGGATCTCCGCAGCGAGCCAGCCCGACCCGTCGCGCCGGCGCCGCCTCAGGCGTGGCTGCCACGGTGGCTGGCCGTGGCCGCGGTCGGCCTGGCGATCAGCCCGATCGTCGTGGCCGGGCTCTCGGTCATCGGCGACACGTGGTACCCGGTTGGCGACTGGGCCAGCATGCTGTTCCGCACCTGCCAGGTGGGGTCGCGTGACACACCCCGTTCCGGTGGGGACTGACCGCAGGCGCGTACCCCGCTCCGGCGTCGGCCCGACGCTCAGCCCGTGCCCAGCACTGGGAGGCCGCCCCGCCAGCGGCCCGGCCCGGCCAGCCACGCAGTGCCGGGCGCGCAGTCGGCGCGCAGGTCACACCAGCGGCAGTGGGCGGACGGCGTGGCGTCGACCTCGTCGTAGCCCCGGTCGACGGCGACGACACGTTGCCGCACCACCTCGACGAGCATCTCGCCTCCGGCC
Organism: uncultured Acidimicrobiales bacterium; assembly: GCA_963735375.1. Classification (GTDB taxonomy): domain Bacteria; phylum Actinomycetota; class Acidimicrobiia; order Acidimicrobiales; family VFJN01; genus ZC4RG19. The sequence goes on along the minus strand of CAVTKS010000007.1, from coordinate 610,664 downwards.
GTGAGCACCGCCTCGTCGACCACGATCCGCGAGCGGTCACCGGTGTCGCCTGCGGTGACCAGGACGGCCGCGGGCGCCACCCGGTGGACCAGCGCGCCGGCCGCGGCCTCGACGGTGGCACGCCGGTGGACGTCGCGGTCGTCGCCGGCCGACGGCCTGTGGACCACCAGTGTGTGGTCGCCGGCCCCGGTCACCCGGCCGAGCCGCGCATCGGCGCCACTTCCCACGCTCACGGCCGAGCCCTTGCGGGGCCACCACTTCGGCGCGGGCTGACCCCCGTCGCGCGTGACGTTGAGCAGCGCCAGACCGTCGGGCAGGGGCCACCCCATCACCCGGAGGAACCCGGCCATCCAGCGGCTCGCGGCGGCGGCCGCCGCGGCCATGGTGACGCCGTCGCCGTCGGCCCGCAGGTCGCCCACCCAGCCGGCCACGCCGCTCGCCCCGGCCGCGCCGGCGGTGCGCATCCACCGGCGAACCGCCTCCAGCGGCTCGGGCAGGCGCTCGGCCCCGGCGCCGACATCCGAGAGGTGGGCGTCGAGCGCGGCGCGGCCGATGGCGCCTGCGGCGGTGGCGGCCGACCACCCCGGGAAGCCCCAGCCCTCCTCGCCCTGGGCGCGGTAGCGCGCCGGGCAGGTCGATGCCTCGACCGCCGCGACCCACCCCACGAACACCTGGCCGGGTGGGGCGATGGCACCGTCGACGAGCTCGTCGACCGCGGCGGTGACGGCGGCGCGCAGCCTGTCGGACGCGCCGACGGCGTCCCTCACCGGGTGCTCACCGGCTGCGCGTCCGACACCCAGGCGAGGCCGGCCGTGCAGTCGGGACGCACGGGGCAGTGGGCGCAATGCGGGCCGGGGAGCGCGGCGGGCGGCTCGCCCGCGGCGACAGCCGCCGCCACCTGCATCGCCTGCTCGACGCGGTCGGCCGCCGTGGCGAGCACCGCCGGTCGGACGGGCTCGACCTGGGTGGTGCCGTCGGCCACGACGGTGACCACGGCCGCCGGCGGACGGCCGTCGCGCAGCGCCACCAGCAGGGCATAGAGGTGCCCGTCGGCCCGCATGCCGTCGTACCACCGCCCGCCCTTGACCTCGACCACGACGGCCGGCCGGTCGGTCGGGGGGCCTCCCAGCAACAGGTCGAGGCGCCCGCCGACCATGACCGCCCCACCGGCCAGTCGTGCCCGCACGGGCTCCTCGACCCGCGGCCACCAGCCGGGGTCGATGACGGGCCACACGTCGGCCAGCCGGTCGATGCGGGCGCCGATGTCCGCGAGCAGCGGGGCGGCGGCCCTGTCGCCGCGGTCCGCGAGGTGATCGGCGGCCGTGGTGTCTCCCGTGGCGTCGAGGTACGCGAGGGCGGCGTCGACCGTCGGCGGGCGCTGCGGCACGAGCGTCGCCAGCTTGGCGGCAGCGTCGACCGCGAGGCCTGCGACCAGGTCGTCGGTGGCACCGACCTCGCTCCCGGCCAGGGCCCGACGCGGGCAGCGGAGCAGCCAGGTGACCATGCCCTTCGACAGGCGCAAGGGGTCGTCGTCGCTCCAACCGCCCACCACCGAGGCCTCGCCGGCGGCACGGTCGAGCACGGCGCGCAGGTGGGTCGCCCCACCGTCGGCGTCCGGTTCCGTGTCCGGCCACCCGTCGTCGATCGGCGCCGTCCCGGCTCGGTCGAGCGCGTCGTCGAGGACGTCGGCGAGCGTCCGGGCGGGTCGGTGGGCCACACCCGCATCGTAGGGATGGCGGGCGCGACGCCGGGGGAGCCGCGGGCAGCCGTCAGCCGGTGCGCGCCGCCAGCCAGTCGGCCTCGGCCTTGCCCATCTCGCTCGATGGCGGCCCGTCCACCCACGGCCACAGCTCGTCGGCCATGCGGCGGAAGTTGCCGGTGGCCGCGAGGTCGCCGAGGATCGCCATCAGGCCCAGGTTGATCCGCTGGATGATGACGAAGCTGGCCGGCAGGTTGGCTGCCTTGATGACGGGGCCGTACGGCCCCGTCGGGTCGAAGTAGCGCGCGACCGCGTCGCTCGACCATTGCGGCGTGATCGTGTGGATCTCGTCGCGGAGCACGAACTCGTAGAAGTGGCTGAAGTACTCGTGCACCTGGGCGTCCGACACGGGGGCTCCGGGCTTGAGCAACCCGATCCGCTCGATGATGGCGCGGTAGCGGGCGGTGTCGCCCTCCATGACCATGGCCTGGATCATGTCCCCGAAGATGTCGATCTCGGGCTGGGTGAAGTGCTTGACCAGGCCGAAGTCGAGGAAAGTCACCCGACCACCGGGCTGGAACAGGTAGTTGCCCGGGTGCGGGTCGCCGTTGAAGGCATGCAGCCGGTACAGGCTGCGGAACACGAACCGGTAGATCGACTCGGCGGCGAGGTCGCGCTCGGCCTGGTCCCAGGTGGCCATGACGTCGAAGCGCACACCCTCGGCGAGGTCGGTCGTCAGCACCCGGGGCGTCGACAGCTCGGTGACGACGTCGGGCACGTGGATGAAGGGGTGGTCGCGGTAGTAGTCGGCGAAGAGCTGCTGGTTCTTCGCCTCGTTGGCGTAGTCGAGCTCCTCGATGATGCGGGCCCGGATCTCCTCGACCAGCGGGCCGGGCTCGAAGCCCGAGAACGCCAGGCCCATGGCGCCGAACACCATGCCGGCCGAGTCGAGGTCGGCGGAGATGGCCTGGTCGACCCCCGGGTACTGCACCTTGACGGCGACGGCCCGGCCGTCCCGCGTGATCGCCCTGTGCACCTGGCCGATCGACGCCGAGGCCAGCGGCACCGGGTCCCATTCGAGGAACAGCGTGTCGGGCGAGGCCCCGAGCTCGCGCTCGATGACGCCCGCCGCCAGCTCGGCCGACATCGGCGGCGCGTTCTGCTGCAGGCCTGCGAGCGCGTCGCGCGCGTGGTCGGGCAGGCCGACGTCGAGGTACGACGCCATCTGGCCCAGCTTCATGAACGCGCCCTTCATCCCGCCGAGCGCCTCGGCCACCTGCTCGGCGGTGCGCAGCTCGAACTGCTGGTCGAGCTCGGCCTGGCGCTCGGCCGAGGCGAACACCCGGCGGGCCCGGTGGACAGCGAACCCGGCACCGGCCCGGCCGCCCAGCTTGGCCAGCTCGGTGCGCCGCTGGTTGCGGGTGCGGGCGAGGACAGCGGTCTCGGCACCGGGGGCGGCGGTTGCGCACGCGCCGTTCCGGCGGCGGATGGCAGCGACCGCGACGGCGGCGGCGATGCCGATGGCGACGACCTTCGTTCCCCTGCGAACCACGAGCCGGGAGCCTACCCAGCGGTAACCGTCGGCACGCGAGTCGGGCGGCGGCGGCCGCGTGGCGTCACCAGCCCTGGTAGTCGGGATCGCGCCGCTCGACGAACGCTGCCACGCCCTCGTTGGCGTCGTGCGTCGTCATGTTCAGCTCCTGGGCCAGCGCCTCCTCGCGGAACGCGGTGGCACGATCGCTGTCGAGGGACCGGTTGAGCAGGCCCTTGGTCAGGCCGATCGACCGGGTGGGCCCCGACGCCAGGCGTGTCGCCCACTCGGTGGCGACCTTGTCGAGCTCGGCGGCCGGGACGACCCGGTTGACCAGGCCGATGCGCTCGGCCTCGGTCGCCGGCAGGTCGTCGCCGAAGAACATCAGCTCCTTGGCCTTCTGCAGCCCGATGAGCCGGGGGAGCAGCCAGCACCCGGCGCCGTCGGGCACCAGCCCCCGGCGCACGAACACCTCGATGAAGCGTGCCGTGTCCGACGCGACGACGAGGTCGCAGGCGAGCGCCAGGTGGGCGCCGATGCCGGCGGCGGTGCCGTTGATCGCGCCGATCACCGGCTTCTCGCAGTCCACGACGGCGGTGACGAGCCGCTGGGCGCCCTCCTGGATCACCCGGGCCACATCGCCCACGACCCGCTCGGGCACGCCCTCGGGCCGCACGGGGACAGGGCGTGAGTGGCGCAGGTCGGCGCCGGTGCAGAAGTGCTTGCCCGTGGCCGTGATCACCACCGCCCGCACGTCGAGCCGGCGACTGGCATCGGCCAGCAGCTCGATCAGGCGGTCGCGCTGGTCGGGCGTGACGGCGTTGGCCGCCTCGGGCCGGTTCAGCGTGAGCCAGAGGACGCCCCCGTCCTCGCGCGCGGTGAGCTGGTCGTCGAGCGGGCGCTCCTCGGTCATGGGGGAACGGTAGCCAGCCGTCTGACGGATCGTCAGATCTTGGGGCCGGGACTATCGTGCGACGCCATGGAGAACCTGCCCACCGTCGACCAGCTGAACGTCGGCGTGCTCGTCCTGCGCCTGGTCGTCGGGCCCGTCCTCGCCTTCCACGGCTACGCCAAGATCTTCCGCGGCGGACGCCTCTCGGGCACCGCCGGCTGGTTCCACAGCATGGGCATGCGCCCGGGTCACGTGCACGCCCGGTTCGCGGCGTTCGGCGAGCTGGCCACCGGAACCTGCATCACGCTCGGGCTGCTCACCAGCCTGGGCGGCATGGGCCTGGTGGGGCTGATGGCCGTGGCGTTCTGGACGGTGCACAAGGGCAACGGGTTGCTCATCACCAAGGACGGCTGGGAGTACAACCTGGTGCTCGCGGCAGTCGGCGTGGCCCTGGCCACCATCGGGGCCGGCGAGTGGAGCCTCGACAACGCACTGGGCATCGACCTCAACGGCACGGTCGGCTTCGCCATCGCCCTGGTCGGTGGCATCGGACTCGCGGCGGGCCTCCTGGCCACCTGCTACCGCCCGCCGGCGCCGGAGCCGGAGTCGGAGCCGACAGAGGTGGCCTGAGGTCTGCCGCCGCGGATCGCAGCGTCGACGGGCTGTCAGGCGCTGGCCGACAGGCCGTGCGTCAGCCCGCAGTCGAGCACCACGGCGTCGCCGTCGCGCTGCATCGTGCAGGCCAGGCCGGCCCGCCGCAGCGTGCGCGCCAGAGCGTCACCACCCGCGGGGGCCACGGCCCGCACGCGGCTGACCCCGGCGTTGCCCGCCAGCACCGCCAGCTCGTTGACCAGCAACGCACCGATGCCTCGGCGCTGGTGGCCGTCCTCGACGATGACGAACAGATCGGCACGGGCGCCGCCGTCGCGCCGCTCGTAGCGGGCCGCGGCCACGATGTCGCCTCCGGCGAGGGCGGCCAGCGCCACGTTGCCGTCGGCCTCGACGTCGGTGGCGGGAAGGAGGAAGCGGCTGTGCCGGCGGGTCGGCTCTGAGCAGCGCCCGTGGTGGGCCACCAGCTCGGCCCGGTCGCCGACGCTCAGGTGGCGCAGACGAACGAGCCCCCCGTCGGCCAGCGCTACGAGTCGCTCGAGGGTGACAGGCGCGCGGCGCACCGGGACGGCGGGCTCGGGGGCGAGCGCCGGGAACGGGACGGCCGACCGCACGGCCACGGGGCCTCGAGCGTCCGCGACGGCGGTCGCCTGCCCGTCGTCGAGGGGGCGCAGGGTTGCCCCACAGCCGCGCGCAACCTCGGCCAGCGTGTCGCCGCGGTGGTCGGGGACCTGGACGACGAGGCGGTCGACGACCGTGTCACCCGCGCCCGCGTGGACGTCCAGGTGCACGATGTTGGCACTGCACGCAGCAAGCTCCCCGGCCAGGGCGGCGAGGTTGCCCGGTCGGTCGGCCAACTCCACCCAGAGCTCGAATCGAGCCATGACGCCTGCGTTCCCGTCGCTCGCGTGTCGTGTCAACCACGATGCGCCGGCACGGTTGCGTGCGGCTCAACGGCGCGCGTCGGATGTGCGAACGGAACCTGTCGGAAACCTGTACCACCCACACGACCCCACGGCCGCGCCGGTCGAGCGCCGCGACGTCAGTCGAGCACGTCGGCGGCGATGAGCTCCTCGAGGTCGCGGTCGCTCCACCACGACACCTGCAGCGCCTTGGCCCGCCGGAAGTACAGCTGCACGTCGTAGTCGAGGGTGAACCCGTTGCCCCCGTAGATCTGCTGCGACGTGGCGGTCAGCGAGCGGAGCACCCGGGCGGCGAACAGCTTGGCCATCGGGGCCAGGCGGGTGACGGAGCGACAGGTCGCCCGGGCCCATGCCGCCTCGTGCACGAGCGTGCGGGCGCCGTCGAGCTCCGCCTGGCCGTCGGCCAGGTAGTGGGCGATCGACTGGAAGGCGCCGATCGGCTTGCCGAACTGCTCGCGGTCCTTCGCGTACTGGACGGTGATCTCCTGCGCGTAGTCGGCGGCGCCGACGGCCCAGGCGGCGAGGAGGATCAGCGCGTCGTCGCGCACCTCCGTCCACGTCGCCCACCCGGTGCCCGCGGCGCCGATGCGGTCGGCGGCCGCCACCCGCACGCCGTCGAGGTCGACCCGGTACTGGGTGTCGGACGCCACCGTGAACTGCTGGGTCAGGGTGACGCCCGCGGACCGCGGGTCGACCAGGAACAGGTCGATGTCGCCCTCGTCGTCGCCCGTGCGAGCGAGCACGACCAGCCGAGTCGCCGCGGCCGCGAAGGCCACATGGCGCTTGACGCCGGTGAGCGTGAACGTGGCGCCGTCGTCGGTGGACGTCGCCCTGGTCTGCACGCCGCGGGGGCCGAAGCCGCCGTCGGGCTCGACCCATGCCGGGGTGAGGATCGCTTCGCCCGCGGCGACACGAGGCAGCCACTCGGCCTGCTGGGCGTCGGTGCCGCCGACGCCCAGTGCGGTGCCGCTGGCGACGCAGCTCACGAAGTGGGGGATCGGCGCCAGGGCGCGTCCCAGCTCCTCGTAGAGCACGACACCCTCGAGCAGGGACATCCCCGAGCCGCCGTGCGCCGCGGGCAGGAGCAGGCCCAGCAGGTCGAGCGCCCCGAGCTGCTTCCACAGGTCGGCGGGGAAGCCGACCGGGTCGTCCTCCATCTCCCGGACGACCGTCAGCGGGGCGTGCTCGGCGAGCAGGCGGCGGACGACCTCGCGGAGCATGTCCTGCTCCTCGGTGAACGCGAGATCAAGCATGGTCCGGTTCCTTCTTCCTTCTCAGGGCACCCAGCGGTCGCCGGAGCGGCGCCAGGGGTTGTCGTCGAGTGCGGTCGGTAGGGCGATGCGCAAGGTGGCGGTGATGCACCGGCGCGACGTGTCGCCCGCCCGCACCTCGATCGCCACCGTCGCCCAGCCGCACCCCACGTCGTCGGTCTCGGTCGACGACACGGTGCCGGTCAGCGTCATCGTGTCGCCGGGGTACACCGAGTCGCGCATGCGGAAGTTCAGCCGCCCGGGCCGGCCCAGCGGCCCGGTCCAGTCGGTGACGAACCGCTCGAACCAGGCCTGTTGGTTCGGCGTGTTGAGGAAGATGTCCTGCGCACCGTTCCGCTCGATGGCGAAGGTGCGGTCGTGGTGCATGGGCCGCCAGTCGCGGGTCGCCAGGGCCCCGAGCACGACGGTCGTGGCGGACACGTCGTAGACCAGGCTCGGCAGCTGGTTGCCGACCGCCACGTCGCCCAGCGCGACCTGGCCGACCGTCCACCGGGGCGTGCTCGGCTCGGACCCCTGTCTCGCGTCGGGCACAGGTGCGGCTGCGGGACCGCCACTCGTGGCTGACGGCGCGGCGGCGCGGACGTAGCCGAACCCGGTGAACGTCTCGACCCCCACCAGCTCGTCACGCTGGTTGCGGTAGGGGACGTCGATCACCCAGAACCGACCGGTGCCGAGCTTGGTGGTCTTGGGCTCGCTGAGCGAGCGCAGCACCTGCGAGGTGCTGATGACGTCACCGGGCCGGACCGGCTCGTGGAAGACGACCTGGCTGTCGCTCATGATCGCCTCGGGCAGGCCGAGGTGCTCCTTGAGGTCGAAGTGCACCTGCAGCGGCAACTTCTGCGTGGTCTGGCCGGGCTGCCAGTGGTGCGGGCGGAACCACAGCGACAGGGTGGACGGCGGCGCGATGGGCCCGTCGGTGACATCTGCCGCGACCTTGTCGTCCCAGAACAGCGGGTTGCCGTTCTCGACCGAAGCGCACGAGGTCCACAGGTAGCCCCGCTCGACGGGGAACTCGGCGGTCTCGGGGTACCGGGTCTGCCCGATCCATCCCTGCACCTCGTCGGGCACGGGCGCGTCGGCTGCGGCGTTCGTCATGCGATCACTCCCTCGGCCAGCAGAGCCTCGATCTCCGCCGGCCCGAGGCCCGCCTCGGCCAGCAACGACGGCGTGTCCGTCAATGTGGCGTCGCGCAGCGTGTACGTCGACTGGCGGGGGGTGCCGGCCAGGAGCGCGCCGAGCTGGCGGAACGGCGGGCGCTGCGGGTGTGTCGCCTCGACGACGGCGCCCCGGGCGGCGAACTGCGGGTCCGCGGCCACCTCGGCGATGTCGAGCACGGGGGCGACGCACGTGTCGGCGTCGGCCAGCAGCTCGACCCACTCGTCGCGGGTCCGCTCGGCGAACGCCGCCCGCAGGTCGGCGCGGATCCGGTCCTGCACCTCGTCGTCGGTCTGGTGCTCGATCCAGCGGTCGAGCCCGACCAGCCGGCACAGGTTCGCCCAGAACACCGGCTCGATGGCGCCGACGGCCAGCCAGCCGCCGCCGGCGGTGGGATACACGTCGTAGCAGGCGTACCGGCCAGTGAGGATGTAGTGGCCCGGGCCGGGCGCCTCGCCGGTGGCCAGATACTCGTCGATGTAGAGCGACAGCATCCACAGCACGCCGTCCGCCACCGACACGTCGAGGTAGGCCCCCTCGCCGGTCCGGCCCCGGCCCACGAGGGCGGCGAGGATGGCGGCCGCCGCGTGCAGCCCGCCGGCGGCGATGTCGGCCACAGTGGCGCCCGGCAGCGGAGGCCGGCCCTCGGCCGTGCGCTCCGACATGTGCAGGAACCCGCCGGCGCCCAGGTAGTTGATGTCGTGGCCGGCCCTGGTGGCGTACGGGCCCGACTGCCCGTAGCCGCTGGTCGAGCAGTAGACGATCCCCGCGTTGGCGGCCCGCACTGCGTCGTAGCCGATGCCGAGGCGGTCGACGACACCGGGCCGGAAGCTCTCGATCACCACGTCGGCGGTCGCGGCCAGGCGCAGGAACGCATCCCTGCCGGCCGGGGACTTGAGGTCGATCTGCACCCGCTCGAGGCACCGCTGGCCGCTGTAGGCGTGGAACGGCGGCACGATCGGCGTGGCCCCGGCCTTGGGGGCGCGCCGACCTTGACCACCCGGGCGCCGTAGTCGGCCAGCAGCCGCGAGCACCGGGTGGCCGGGCCGACGGTCGAGAAGTCGAGGACCGTGGTGCCGGCGAGCGGACCGTCAGCCACGGCGGTCCTCGTTCTCGGCCGGAAGTGGCAAGTGGCGCATGTCCCCGCCTCAGAAGTTCCTCGGGAGCCCGAGCTTGCGGGTGGCGATGATGTTCTTCTGCACCTCGGACGTGCCGCCGCCGATGGTGTCGATCACCGTGTACCGGTAGGTCGACTCGGCCCGGCCGGCCATGGGGGCCTCGTCGGTGCCGACCCGCAGCTGGGTGCCGGGGCCGCCGATGTCCATCGACGCGTCGGCCACGCGGCGCGACAGCTCGGTCGAGAACAGCTTGTACTCGGACGCCTCGGACCGGGGCGGGTCGCCACCCTGGATGGACTTGTGCACGAAGCGCAGGCCCAGCACGCGGGCCACCTCGCCCTCGGTGACCAGGTGGGCGACGCGCTGGCGGATCACCGGGTCGTCCTTGAGCGGCTCGCCGTCTCGGGTCGCGTCCTTGACGTAGTCGGTGAGGATGCGGATGCGCTCCTCGATCTGGCTGTAGGTGAACATCGTGAAGCGCTCGAGGTCGAGCGCCTGGGCGATGTACTGGAAGCCGCGGTTGAGGTCGCCCACCACGTAGTCGTCGTGGACGAACACGTTGTCGAAGAACACGTCGTTGGTGCGCTCGTCGCCCATGGTCCAGATGGGGCGGATGGTGAGGCCGGGGTCGTCGAGCGGTACCAGGAACAGGGTGATGCCGTGGTGCTTGGGGGCGTCGGGGTCGGTGCGGGCGCCCACCCAGTACCACTCGGCGAAGTGGGCCGAGGTGGTCCACGTCTTCTGGCCGTTGAGCCGCCAGCCGTCGCCGTCGCGGGTGGCCTTGAGCTGCATGGCGGCCGCGTCGGACCCGGCATTGGGCTCGGAGTAGCCGACGGCGAACTCGACCTCGTTGCGCAGGATCTTGGGGAGGAACTCGTCCTTGAGCTTGTCGGACCCGTATGTGATGAGGGTCTTGCCGATGATGCCGACGCCCTTGCCGATCTGCGGGGCGCCGCGCCGGGCGAGGGCCTCGTTGAGCAGGTATTCGTAGACGCCGTCGCCCTCGGAGCCGCCGTACTGCTTGGGCCAGGTCATGCCCAGCCAGCCCCGCTCGCCCACCTCGGCCATGAATGCACGGCGCTCGGGCGTGTCGCAGATCTGCGCCATGTTCTCGCGGGTCGGGTCCATGACCTCGACGGTCTGGTGCTCGTCGAGGAACGCCTCGACCTCGGCGAGGAACTGCTGCTGCTCCTCTGAGAACTCGAAGTCCATCGTGCTGGTCCCCTTGGCCGGCGATGCGACCGGTCGCACCGGATCTGACGGATCGTCAGATTAGCCCGGGTGCCGGCGACGAGGCGAACGGTCCCGTCGGGGGCCAGCGCCCACCGGGCTTCCACGCACGGGAAACAGGCCCCGTGACAGCAAGTGGTCGCGGGTACGCTGCGCGTGGCTTCGGGCGTGGCCCGCGGCTCGGGCAAAGGGTGTGGCGATGGATGTTCGGATCCTCGGGCCGTTCGAGGCCGTCGGGGCAACGGGAGCGCTCGACATCCGCGACGCGGATCAGCGCGGCCTGCTCGCCTTCCTGGCCGCCCACCCCGGTCGGCCGGCACGGCCGGAGCAGGTCGTCGAGGCGCTCTGGAGCGGAGCGGCCCCCGACGTCGGTGCAGAGCGCGCGGAGTCCTGCGCGTCCCAGCTCAGCGGCCTCCTGGGCGGCGGCGACGCGGGGCTGCAGCTCCGGCCCGAGGGGTATGTGCTCGACGTCGACCCGGCGGACGTCGACGCCAGCCGGTTCGAGAGCGAGGTGGGAGCCGCAGAGGCCGAGGCCGATCCGGTACGCCGGCTCTCACGTCTCGACAGCGCGCTCGACCTCTGGCGGGGTGCACCACTGGAGGAGTTCGCAGGGGCGGTCTGGGCCGACCGCGAGGTCGCACGGCTCGATGCGGTGCACCGCCAGGCGCTGTTGCGTCGCCGCGACACCCTGCTCGACCTCGGTCGCGCCGCCGAGGTTGCCGCACATCTCGGCCCGGTCGAGGCGTCGGACCACGGGCAGGACGGTGGCCCGGTGGTCACGTTCCTGTTCACCGACATCGAGGAGAGCACACGACTGTGGGCCGACTTCCCGGACACGATGCCCGCCGCGCTCGAACAGCACGACGCGCTGCTGGACGACGCGATCGAGACGCACGAGGGCACCGTGCTGAAGCGCACCGGCGACGGCGTCAACGCCGTGTTCACCGACCCGGGCGACGCCGTCCTCGCGGCCGTGGACGCACAGGCCGCCCTCGACGGCACCACCTGGGCGACGACGCCGGGCCTCCGGGCCAGGATGGGGCTGCACACGGGGCCCGTGCTCGAGCGGGACGGCGACTACTTCGGAATGGCGCCCAACATGACCGCCAGGCTCCGAGACGCGGGACACGGTGGGCAGGTCCTCGTGTCTGCCGGGGCTGTGCGCGCGATCGGCGACCGGCTGCCGCACGATGTGCGGCTGGCTCCGCTGGGGGTCCACCGGCTGCGCGGGATCCCCGGCGACCACCGGGTCTACCAGGTGGTCCACCAGGGCCTCTCCCGGCGGTTCCCGCCGCCCCGGACGCTCGACGCCGCAGCCGCCGTGGCGGTGCCCGACACCAGCTTCCTGGGACGTGACGACGAGGTGGTGCGCTTGAGCACGCTGGTCGTGCGGCCGGGCACGGTCACCCTGGTGGGGCCCGGTGGTGTCGGCAAGACCAGGCTCGCCGTCGAGGTGGCCGCCGAGGCGGCGCACCGCTTCCGTGACGGCGTGCGGATGATCGACCTCGCCCCGATCGGGCCCGACGCCGTCCCCGCCGCGGTGGCGGCCGGCCTGGGGCTTGTGCGCCGGGGTGAGCGGTCGTTCCGCGACAGCACCCTCGACTGGCTGAGCCGGAAGCACATCCTGCTCGTGGTCGACAACTGTGAGCACGTGCTCGGTGTCGTGGGCCCGCTCATCCGCGACGTGGCGGCCACGACGACCGAGGTGACCGTGCTGTGTACGAGCCGTCAGCCGCTGGGGTTCCTGGGTGAGGTCATCTTCCCCGTCGAACCATTGGGGCTGCCCGCGCTCGGCGGCGCAGGCCGTCCCGACCGCTCGCCGGCTGTTCAGCTGTTCAGCGATCGTGCCGGGGCGGCACGACCGGGGTCACAGGTCGAGCCGGCCGAGCTCGAACTCGTGGGGCAGATCTGCCGGCGGCTCGACGGCATACCCCTCGCGGTCGAGCTGGCCGCAGCGCGCGCCCGGTCGACGAGCCTGCACGACCTGCTCGACCATCTCGACGTCTCGTCACCGCTGCTGGCCACCGCAACACCGGACCATCCGCGACATGGCACCCTCGTCGCCACGATCCAGTGGTCCTACGACCTGCTGACCCTCGAGCGCCGGGCGCTCTTCGACCGGCTGTCCGTGTTCTCCGGGTCGTGGACGGTGGCGGCGGCGCGCGCCGTGTGCGCCGAGGACGACGCCGAGCAGGAGGTGCTCGCCAGCCTGGCCGACCTTGCGGACCGCTCGATGATCGTGACCGACCTCGGACAGCGCGAGACGCGCTACCGCATGCTGTCGACACTGCGCGACTTCGCGTCCGACCGGCTGGCCGCCGGGGGCGGCACGGCCGGCCGGCGAGCCCGGCATGCCCGGTACTACGTCGACCTGGCCGAGACCGCGGAGGCCGGCCTGCGCACCGCCGACGAGCCCCGGTGGGTCAGCCAGGTGAACGCCGACTTCGGCAACCTCCGGGCCGCCCACCTGTGGGCGATCGAGCAGGGGGACGTCGACCTCTCCGCCCGGCTCCTTGTGGCTCTGTGGAACTACGGGCTGCAGCGACTGTCGGTGGAGACCTTCCGGTGGGTCGACGAGGCCATGGCCGCACTGCCGCTCGACGACCACCCGTTGGCCGCCGAGTTGTCGGGTGCCAGCGCGCTCGCCGCCTGGATGCGCGGCGACCTGCGCCAGTGCATGCGGTCCTGTCGCGCCGCGTTCGGTGCCGAGGAGCGCCTCGGCAGCGGCGTAACACTGCCGGCGCGGATGGCCATCCTGCTCGCGGCCGCCTATTCGCCCCCGGTCGGCGACCCCGAGATCGAGCCGATCGCGGCCGACGCGCCGGGCCGTTTCCTGGAGGTCGTGGCGTGGAGCCGGGCGCTCGGCGATCCCTTCTGGCTCGTTTACAGCATGACCACCGGGTCGCACGGGATGGTGCTCGCCGGCGAGCACGAGCGTGCGGCCGCGCTCGCCGGTCGGGCGGTCCGGACGGCGCGGGGGTCGGGGTGCCCGACGGTGATCGCGTGGGCGCTGTTCTCGCTCGCCAACGCGCTCGAGGATTCGCAGGCGAGTCGTGCCGAGGCGCTGCTCGAGGAGGGTGTCGGCGCGGCGCGTTCCGCCAACAGCAACCTGGTGCTCGGTGTGTCGCTGGCGCTGCAGGCCACGCTCCGGCGCAGACTCGGGCGCCCCGTCCTCGCCGCGCCGCTACTTCTCGAGCTCCTCGACCGTTGGGACCGTCTCGCCACGATCCCGCAGTTGTGGCACACGATCCGCGACGCGGCGATGTGCCTCGGTCTCCTCGGTGCGGACCAGCCGGCTGCTCGACTGCTCGCCGCCGTCGAGGGGGCCGAGCTCGTCATGCCCGTGAACCCGGTCGATCGCCCCCAGCTCGTCGCCGTCACCGAGCAGTTGCGCGAGCGCCTCGGGGAGGGCGCCTTCGCCGAGGCGAGGGCGGGCGGCGCCGACCTGACCCGCGAGGCGGCCACCGTGATGGCGGCCCGCGCGCTTGTCGAGGCCCGCGACTCGTCGCCGGATCAGGCCTGACCGCGCCGGCTCACTCCCGGCCGGCGCGAGGTCGGCGCCAGTCCAGCAAGGACGCGCCCGGCGGGGCGGGCACCTCGGGCCCGATCTGGACGCCCCACCGTGCGGCGATGGACGGATCGATCTGCAGCCCGCGATCGCTCCCTCGCGACCGGTCGACGAAGGCCCGCAGCGCGTAGCGGGTCAGCGTCTGCGAGAGCAGCGACACCGTCAACGCCCCGAGTGGGACGCGCGCACCTTGTCGAGCGAGTCGCTCGAGCGCCCCGGTCCGCACGGTCAGCAGCTCGGCGTACCCGCCTCGCTCGATCTCGAGCTGGTCGGCCTTGTGGTCGCCGATCAGGTAGCGGACGACGAGGGCCGGGGCGCCCTGCATCGGCCCGGGCAGCGGCGACGCCAGCTCCTGGACGAGGGTTTTGGCGAGCCTCCGGCCCTGGTCTGTGCGGCCCTGCAGCCGCGCGCTGAGCCGCCCGTAGAGCGTGTCCATCTCGTCCGCGTCGAGGGGCAGGATGTAGTTGCCGCGCCACGTCTTGGTCGGCGGTGCCGGCTTGTCCTTCTTGTCGAACGTTTTCGCGTCGCCGATGCCGAGGTGCCAGCCGACGACGTTCCACAGATGGTGGTATGCCTCCCGGTCGTGGTCGTCGACCGGGACGGCCAGCTTCTGCAGCGCGTCCAAGGTCACGGTCGTGAACGTGCCCAGCGTCGCCAGCAGGTCCTCCTGGTTGAGAGGAACACTGTCGACGCCGCCGGTCTCATCCTCGCCACCGAGGTCGATCATCCTGACGCGCCAGAGCTGAGGATCGGGGAACGCGTGCAGTTTCATCAGCTCGAACTCGGGCTTGTAGAGCGCCGTCAACAGCCAGCGGACCGCGGCGTGGGTCAGCCGGACTCGACGTACAGCCCGTGCGCCGACCTCGCCGGCGAAGAGGCTGGTCGGGTCCGCGGGGTCGGTGTCGGGTGTCGGGGTCAGGACGTTGAGCAGGAACTGGCCGGTCTCCTGGATGCGCCGCGTCCAGTTGCTGACGAGCTCGCCCGTCATGTCGAGCACCTGTACACCCCGGCGGCCCAGGTACGCCTCGGGAAGGGCGGCGTGGAACAGCGCGGTGATGACGGCCACCCCGTGCTCTTCGAAGAACGACTGGGCATGTCGTATGAGCTTGGGTTGGATGTCAGAGTTGATCTCGGCGCCGGCGAGGAGGAAGTCCTTGATCTTCGGGTCCAGCATCGGATCACCCATGCCACGCGCGATCTCACGCACGACCATCGGGAACGCCAACCGCCGCGCGTCGTGGCCGCCACCGTCGGCCAGGCCGGCGTCGACGACGTCGGCCGCGACCTTGTCGGCGAGTGGGGCAACGATCTCGTCGGCGCGCTTGTCGCCGACTGCCGCCAGCGCGGTCAGCCGTTCGGGCAGGAATCGGTCGACGGTCATGGGCCTCCTCCTGCTCCGAACGTCTGCACCCGCTGACGGCTCGCCGGCGACACACGGGGGGCGACCGGGCCCAGGGCTGCCGGTCGCGGCCTGATGGCGGGCGGGATCGACCGCGGCTTGTCGTACAGCGCGGTGAGCTGCTGCCGCGATCGCATGACGTTGACGATGAAGTTGAGGCGTTCCTCGTAGCGCAACCAGTTGTCCACTGCGGTGCGGGATCCCTCGCCGGTGGACCGGTCGAACTCCTGCCATGCGGTCCAGACGGCTCGCGATTCGAGGGTCTGCAGGTCGCGGGGGAAGAACGAGCCCAGGGCGTACCGCCGCTGGTCGGGCAGCGGCTCGCGGTCGCGGAGCACAGGATTGGCCGGAGGGGGTAGGGGCAGGTCACGCCCGAAGTGCAGCTCCTCGTCGCCCACCACCATCGAGTACACGCGCCGGGTCGCCGCGATCTCGAAGGCCTCGTCGAAGATGTCCGTGGCCTTCCGGGAACGCTCGTAGACGTGGCGGAGCACGCGCGAGGTGAAGGTGTTCCGCCCCGTGAGCCGGGTGCCGACGATCGCCCGCAGCGCGTCGGGCAGGTAGGCGAGGTTGCGTTCGAGCACCGGACGGAGCCGGGTCTGCGCGTAGGCCTCGATCCTGATCGTCGCGAGCAGGATCAACTCGGCTCGTCGCTTGCGATCGGCCGCGGTCACCTCGAATCGGGTCAGGCCCTTCGCGAGCACCTCGAAGTAGGGCAGTACGGCCTGCTGCAGTGCCATCACGTTGGTCGGGTCGATGAGATCGGGTTGGTCGAGGTCCTGCCGCTGGACGTTGACCGCGGCACACGCCTCCTTGAGCTCGAAGTTGTAGTCGTGCCACATCCGCTGCCAATCCGCCCCGCCCGCGTCAAGGGCGACCAGGACGGTGTCGACGAGCTTGCGGATGGCCGAGCCGATCTCGTCGTAGATTGCGGCCTCACCCTGGGCGAGGTTGCGGCCGATCACGTCGTCGTTGCCCAGCACCGCCTTGCCGGCCCGCCGGTACAGCTCGCGGCTCGGGCGGGCGAACCCGTAGGGTCGCAGAGGTCGACCCTTCTCGCGGTCGACCTCGGACCGCAGCGTCTCCGTCGTCCACATCGCGAACGTGGGGAACGTCGCGTTCGCGACCGGGTCGCCGCCGTGCAGGAGGGGGCCGAGGACCTCGGACAGGGCCCAGTACCCCTCGAGGATCACCGTGTTCGCGTCCAGGGGCGCCTCATCGGCGATGCGACGGACGGGGACAGCGGTCCTGTGCATGAGGTCGACGGCGTCCGCGAAGGGCGTCATGGCGCCACGCCCGCAACCACGCCGCCCGTGCAGCCGGTCCTACCGGACAGTGATCCGCTGGAAGTCCGCATCGTCCGCCTCCTCGTCCGTCGACTTCACGCCCGTGGCGTCGTCGGACTGCGTCTCGAGCTCGGCCACGAGCAGTTCGAGAGCGTCGACGAACCGGCGTGCCGAACGCAGCGTCCCGTGCGCGCGCTCGTAGAGCAGCGCCCTCGGGGACGCGGTGCCTCCACGGTCCGATTCCGCCCGTTCGAGCGCGGTCCGCAGGTCGTGGACGAGCTCGACCAGCGGGTGCGCGGCCGGGCGCCCAGGATCCCTCATGGCCGCGCGAACTCCACTTCGAGCTGCCCGTTCGCGACACGGGCGCCGGTGGCACGCCGCCCCTGCAGGTGTGGTGGCACGGGAAGCGAGCGGCGGAACGGGCCGATCGTGACGAGCAGAACGGTGCCCGAGCGGGCGAGCTGCACCTCGTCGCCGGTGACACCCGGCAGCGGCATCGTGAGGACGTGCGAGCCGGGCGGCGTCTCGCTTGCACGCGGCCCGACGGCGCTGGGCCATGCCAGGGGATCGTGCGCGCCGTAGATCTCGGCAGCGAAGTCGCGCAGCTCGACCACGCCCGTCACCTCGCCCGGCCGGATCGGTGCAAGCGCCCGTCCGAGGTCGGGGAACAGCCGGCCGATCTCCGCCAGGTGCGGTTCCTGCGCGGCGCGGAGGCGGCGGAGCCAGCCGTCCGAGGATGCGTCGGGAACGACTCGATTGACCACGAGCGAGTCGACGGCGTACCCGAAGAGGCCGAGGTAGGACCACACGCGTCGGGTCTCCGCCACCACCATCGACTCGGGCGTCGTGACGAGGCGGACGGAGGCGCGCGTGGGGTCCGCGAGCGTGTCGTGGAGCTGGCCCAGCTCGTCTGTCAGCTCCAGCACCGCGTCGAGGACCCCGGACGGTGCCGGAGGCAGCGACGCCGTCCGCCGCAACACCGGAGCCACCCTGCGCGCCAGTCGCCGGTGCGCGGGAAGCACCCGGTCGAGATACGTCCGCAGGGTCGACGGGAGGGCCAGCAGGCGCACGGTCTCGGCCGTCGGCGCGCAGTCGACGACGACCGCGTCCCACCCGTCCGCCACGTTGTCGGCGATCTTGCGGAGCGCGAGGAGCTCGTCGAGGCCGGGCACGACCGCCAGCTCCTCGGCGCGCACGCTCTCGGCGCCCGCCCACTCGAGCAGCTCCTGGAGGTAGGTGCGCACCGTCGACCACGACCGGTCGAACACCTGCTGAGAGTCGATCTCCTGAGCACTGAGCGTCGCCGTCACCGGCGTCGGGTCGGCGCCGACCGTGCGCCCGAGCACGTCGCCGAGCGAGTGCGCCGCGTCGGTGGACACGACCAGCGTGCGGGCGCCGAGGTCGGCGACACGCAGGGCGGTCGCCGCCGCGACGGTCGTCTTGCCGGTGCCGCCCTTGCCGGTGACGAACAGGACCTTTGCGTGCGTGGATGGACCGTCTCCGCCGCCACCGGGTGTTGCCGAGCGCGAACTGCCGCCGTTGCCCGACGCCATAGGGATGTGACTTCCCGCCGGTGCCGTCACGGGCACCACCCGCTCTCCGCACGCTCCGAGTGCCCTCACTATACGCACGCAGCGTGGCGAGCGACCAGGGCCGCATACCCGGATCCTTCGACCCGTGTGACCCGTGTCGCTGACCGATGACACCGGCGCAGTGTGTTGTGTGTGACGGTCGCCCGGGGCGGATCAGCGCAAGGTCGCGTCATCGGATGGCGGACATCCGGTGCCGAGGGAGGCAGGACGATGGCGACCATGAGAAGTCGGGCGGTGCGGTGGATGGCGCCGGTCGCCCTTGTCGGCGCGGTGGGGATCGTGGCGTGCGGCGACGACAGCGACGAGACCACGGTGCGGCAGGCCGGCCCGGCCGTCTCGGCCGAGGTGTCCTCAGGCGGCGGACTGCCCAACCCGTGGGAGGCGGGCAACCGGGCGGTCGAGCGGGCCCTGGCGGCGGACTCGACAGGCGACGACTGCGTGCCTGGGCAGCCGCAGTCGCCCCTGCCGTGAGGCGGGACTCCGCGCTGCGGCGAACGGCGGAGACACCGATGAGCTTTGCTGTGCGCGGGCGTTACATGTCCGTGTGAGCCCGTGCTCACCGCTCCTGAGCCAACCCATCGAAGAGGAGAGTGCATCGTGGACCTGAAGCTCGAGCTCGTCGTGGTTCCCGTCAGTGACGTGGACCGCGCCAAGGCCTTCTACGAGAAGGCCGGCTTCACCGTGGACGTCGACCACCGCGCCGGCGACGAGTTCCGGGTCGTCCAGCTGACGCCTCCCGGCTCGGCGTGCTCGATCAGCATCGGGACGGGCATCTCGGAGGCGCCGCCAGGCTCCTACCAGGGCCTGCACCTCGTCGTCGCCGACATCGAGGCGGCATGCGCCGGCCTCGCCGACCGAGGCGTCGACGTCAGCGAGCCCTTCCACTTCGGACCGGAGGGACAGGTGTCGGGGCTGGACCCCCAGCGGCAGAGCTACGGCACGTACGCGTCGTTCAACGATCCCGACGGCAACGGCTGGCTCCTGCAGGAGGTGACGCAGCGCACGCCGGGGCGGTGAGGTGCCACCACAGGGAGGGCGAAGCGGTCGGGCCGGCGATGTCGTCGGGCAGGTGGCGCACATCGACCAGCGGCGCTCCCGGGTCAGGCGATGACGCCGTCGGCGCGGAGCTTGGCCAGGTCGTCGTCGGCCAGGCCCAGCTCGGCCGCCAGCACGTCGTCGGTGTGCTCGCCCAGCCAGGGCACCCGCGACTCGGGGCCTTCGGCGACCTTCGACATCTTGATCGGGTTGCCGGGCACCAGGATCGGCCCGTGCTCGCCGTCGGGGTCGTCGGTGCGGGGCACCTCGACCAGCATGTGGCGGGCCTCGACGTGTGGGTCGGCGATGACCTCCGGCGGCGTGAGGCACGGCCCCGCGGCGAGTCCGGCGGCGCTCAGCCGTGCCGCGGCCTCGACCTTGGTGAGGGGCGCCGCCCACGCCTCGATGGCGGCACGGGCCTCGACGATGTTGTCGATCCACCCGGCCGACGTGGCGAAGCGGGGGTCGTCGTTCCACTCCGGCCGGCCGATCACCTCGGCCAGCGCCGTGAAGTGCTGCGGCCGCACGCATTGCAGCACGAAGTAGCCGTCGCCGGCGGCGAACGTGTCGACGATGGCCTTGATCTCGTCCTCGACCGAGCCGTGGATGCCCAGCGACCACAGGTTGGTCACGATGTCCGTCATGGCGACCACGGCGTCGAGCATGGCGACGTCGATCTGCTGCCCAAGGCCCGTGCGGTCACGGTGGCGCAGGGCGGCGAGCAGGCCGATCGTGCCGAACAGCGCCGAGCTGATGTCGCCGAGGGCGCCGACGGGGTTGGCCCGGGGGCCGCGGCCGGGCTCGCGCTTGTACTCGTAGATGCCCGACATGGCCTCGACGATCGCCGCGTAGGCGGGCCAGGACCGGTACGGGGTCTCGACCGTGTTGCCGAACCCGGAGAGCGACAGGAAGATCGCCGCCGGGTGACGCTCGGCGATCACGTCGTACCCGAGGCCGAGCCGGTCCATCGTCCCCGCCTTGAAGTTCTCGCACACGACGTCGAACCGCGGCACGAGGGACAGGAACAGCTCGCGGCCCTCGGGGTGCTTGAGGTCGACCGCGACGCTGCGCTTGCCCAGGTTGTTGCGCAGGAAGGTGGCGCCCACCTTGCGACCCTCCGGGTCGACCATGTGGGGGAACGAGCCCCGGCCCGACTCGCCGGCGCCGGGATGCTCGACCTTGACCACGTCCGCTCCCAGCCGGGCCAGCAACTGGGTGGCGTACGGGAGCGCCTGCATCTGCTCGGCGGCCAGGACGCGCACGCCGTCGAGCGGCCTGCCGAACTGCACCGCGTCTGCGTTCACCACGTCTCCAAGCTGCATGACCGCAGGGTACGGCGATATGTGACGGTCCGTCAGATCTGACCCAACCCGGCTCCCGGCCCACGCCGGCTGCCATGATCTGTGGCGTGGCGCAGACGGCCGTGGTGCCGCAGGCGGACCGCGGGCGTGGAGTGGTGCCCGTGTTCGCGATCGCGGCCGGGGTCCTCGTGTTCCACCTCGCCCTCAGCGGGCGCTACGGCTTCCACCCGGACGAGCTCGAGGTGATCGCCGCCGGCCGGGACCCGGCGTTCGGGTACGTCGACCGGCACCCGTTCGGCCCCGTCCTGATCCGCGCCGTGACGACGGTCTCGGGCGGCCATCTCTGGCCGTTGCGAGCCATCGCCGGCACCGTGCACGCGGCCGTGGTGGTCCTGGTGGCGCTGATCGCCCGCGAGCTGGGCGGGGGGCACCGGGCACTCGTGCTGGCGGCCCTGGCGACGGCGACGATGCCCCTGTTCGTCGCGTCGGGCTCGGTGCTGCGGGCGGTCACGCTCGACCAGCTGTGGTGGGCGGCGGCCGTCCTGCTGATCCTGCGCCTGGTGAACGGCGCGGATCCCCGTTGGTGCGTGGCTGTCGGGGCAGTGATCGGCGCCGGCCTGCAGACGAGCTGGACGATGGTCCTGCTCGTCGTCTGCCTGGCCGCATGGCTCGCCGCCGAGCCCGGGGCACGCCACCGTCCGGGGCGCCCGTGGCTGATCGCCGGGGCCGTGCTGGCCGCGGCCCTCTGGCTGCCGAACCTCGTGTGGCAGGTCCGGAATGGCTGGCCGACGCTCGATCTCGCGTCTCCGGAACGGTCGGGTCCGTCCGACGACGAGGGCCCGCTCGGCGTGGTCCTACGGCAGCTCCCGCTGGTGGGGCTGGCACTGCCGCTCATCGGCGTCGGGCTGGGGTGGCTGTGGCGCACACGCCCGTGGCGGGTGCTGGCCGTGATGTCGGCCGTCGTCGCCGGCGTCCTGGTGGTAGTAGCCGACACCGTGTACGACCTGGGGCCGGCCTACGTGCTGGCCATCGCCGCCGGGGCGGTGGCGCTCGAGCCGTGGGTGTCCGAGGAGCGGGACCGCTGGCGGGCAGTGGTCGTCGCGCTCACCCTCAACGGGCTCGTCCCGTTGGCAGCCGTAGCGCCGGTCGCGCCGGTCGACGTCTACGCCCACACGTTCCACGACCTCGACGACGGGCTGGGCGAGGAGGTGGGGTGGCCGCAGATGGTCGACATCGTCGCGGCCGTCGTCGATGTGCTGCCGGCTGACGAGCGCGCTGAGGTGCGTGTGGTGACCGCCAGCGCCGGCGAGGCGGCGGCGATCGACCTCTACGGGCCGGCCCGCGGGCTGCCGCCGGGAACGGCGGTCTCGGCGGACGGTGCCTACGCGGACCGGTGGCCCGACGGCGAGCCCTCGGGCACGTTCGTCACCGTGCGCCTCCCCCATGCGGTGCTGGCGCCGTACTGCGACGCGCTCGGCCCCGTGGCGGTGGTGCCGGTCACCGGGGATGTCGAGAACGACCTCGCGGGCGCACCGGTCCTGGTGTGCCGAAACCTCCGGGTCCCGCCCGCCACGCTGCGCGCCGCTCTCGGGGCGGTCGGTGAGATGTGACGACCCGTCAGATATCGCCGTAGCCTGGCGGGCATGGCTACACGGGGGATCCTGAGCTACGGCGCCTACCTGCCGTACCGCCGCCTCGACCGGTCCGAGATCAGAGCCGTTGCCGGCACCGGCGGCGGCAGGGGCTCCCGCACGGTCGCCTCCTACGACGAGGACGCCACGACCATGGGCGTCGCCGCCGCCCGCACGGCGCTGCGCGCCGCGCCGGTCGAGGGCGAGCAGCTGGCCTCGCTGTGGTTCGCAACCGTCGCCCCGCCGTACCTCGACAAGACGAACGCCACCGCGGTCCATGCCGCGCTGCGGCTGCCGGCGGGGGTACCGGCCTACGACGTCAACGGCGCCGTCCGGTCGGCCGTCGGCGCGCTGTGGGCCGGCATGGCCACGGGCAAGCCTGCGCTGGTGGTCACCTCCGACGTCCGCACCGGCCGTCCCGGGTCGAGCGACGAGGCCGCCGGGGGTGACGGCGCCGCGGCGCTGCTGGTCGGCACGGCGGACCACGGGCCGCTCCTGGCCGAGGTGATCGGCACAGGGGGTGCCACCGAGGAGTTCCTCGACCGCTGGCGCACCCCGGGCGACACCGGCTCGAAGCTGTGGGAGGAGCGCTTCGGCGAGACCCGCTACGTGGGGCTGGGCATCGCGGCCTGGGAGGACGCCCTCAAGGCGGCGGGTCTCACCGCCGACCAGGTCGACCGCGTGGTCATCGCGAGCTCGCACGCCCGAGCCGCCACCGCGCTCGGCAAGAAGCTCGCCCTCGGAGACCGGCTCGCCGCGGGGCTCGACGCCCCGGTGGGCTTCACGGGCGCCGCCCACCCCGGGCTGCTCCTGGCCGACGCGCTCGACACCGCCACACCGGGCCAGACGATCGCCCTGGTGGTGCTGGCCGACGGGGCGGACGTGGTGCTGTTCCGCACGACCGAGGCACTGGCCGCCGGCCGCCCCACGGTGTCGGTGGCCGACCAGATCGCCACCGGTGGCGCCGTCGCGTACGGCAAGGTGCTGGCCTGGCGGGGCTACCTGCCGGTCGAGCCGCCCCGCCGTCCCGAGCCCGCCCGCCCGTCCGCCTCCGCCGCCGGGCGCTCGCGTGAGTGGAAGTTCGGCTTCGTCGGCTCGCAGGGCGACGGCGGCGACGTGCACCTGCCCCCGTCGCCGGCCGACGACCGGGCCCGGCCAATGGCCGACGTCACCGGCACGATCGTCACCTACACGATCGATCGACTGGCCTACTCGCCCTCGCCGCCCGTGGTGTTCGCGGTGGTCGACTTCGACGGGGGCGGCCGACTGCCCGTCGAGCTGACCGACGTCGAGGTCGACGACGTCACCATCGGTGGCCGGGTCGAGATGA
Organism: uncultured Acidimicrobiales bacterium; assembly: GCA_963735375.1. GTDB lineage: Bacteria > Actinomycetota > Acidimicrobiia > Acidimicrobiales > VFJN01 > ZC4RG19. The sequence continues at coordinate 587,094 of CAVTKS010000007.1, read as the reverse complement.
CGTTCCGCAAGCTGTTCACGGCCGACGGCATCCACAACTACTTCTGGAAGGCCCGCCCTGTGCGGACCGCAACCACCGCAGAGGGGCGCTGACATGGGCTCGCACGGCATCCGCGACCGGGTCGCCATCGTCGGTATGGGCTGCACCCGGTTCGCCGAGCACTGGGACAAGGGCGTCGACGACCTGCTGGTCGACGCCAGCGACGACGCCTTCGCCAGCGCGGGCGTCACCAAGGAGGACGTCGACGCCTACTGGCTGGGCACGGCCCAGTCGGGCATGAGCGGCATGGTGCTGGCCAAGCCGCTGCAGCTCGAGGGCAAGCCCGTCACCCGGGTCGAGAACATGTGCGCCACCGGGTCGGAGGCGCTGCGCCAGGCCGCCTACGCCGTCGCTTCGGGTGCCTACGACATGGCCATGGCGGTGGGCGTCGAGAAGGTCAAGGACTCGGGCTACCAGGGTCTGAACGCCTTCCCCATCCCCACCGACGGCACCAACCGCACGCTCACCGCCGCCGCCATGTTCTCGATGGTGGCCCCGGCCTACGCCCAGCGCTACGGCGTCGACCGCGACGAGCTGCGCCGGGTGCTTGCCCGCATCGCCTCGAAGAACCACTACAACGGCGCCCGCAACGAGCGGGCCCAGTTCCGCCGCGAGATGTCCGTCGATCAGATCTGCGCCATGCCCGCGGTCGCGGGCGACCTGTCGGTGTTCGACTGCGCCGGCGTCGCCGACGGGGCGGCCGCCGCCATCGTCGTGCGGGCCGAGGACGCCCACCGCTACACCGACAACCCGCTGTACATCAAGGCACTGTCGTTCGTCGCCGGCAACGGCTCGGGCCTGACCGACCCGGCCTACGACTACACGACCTTCCCCGAGATCGCCGCCTGCGCCGCCGACGCCTACGCCCAGGCGGGCGTGACCGACCCGCGGGCCGAGATCGCCATGGCCGAGGTGCACGACTGCTTCACGCCCACCGAGCTGGTGCTCATGGAGGACCTCCAGTTCGCCGAGCGGGGCACCGCCTGGAAGGAGATCCTGGCGGGCACCTTCGACCTGCACGGCGACCTGCCGGTCAACCCCGACGGCGGCCTCAAGTCGTTCGGCCACCCGGTCGGGGCCAGCGGCCTGCGCATGATGTTCGAGGCCTGGCTGCAGCTTCGCGGCGAGGCGCCCGAGGAGCGGCGCATCGACACCGTCGGCGACCGCACCCTGGCGCTGACCCACAACCTGGGCGGCTACCCGGGCGAGATGGTGAGCTTCGTCTCGATCCTGGGTACCGACCTGTCGGCCTGACCTCGGTCGGAGGGCGATCGGGTCGACACCCGTCCCATCGCGATACACCCAGTGGTACAATGAGGCCGTGAGTGGGACGCACACCGTCGTGGTGGGAGATCGGGGCCGGATCGTCGTTCCGGCCGACGTGCGTGAACGCGCCGGGCTCTCCGAGGGAACCCCGCTCGTGCTCCTGGAGACGCCCACCGGCCTCGTCCTCTTGACCCGCGAGCAGTTGCGAGCGCGAGTCCGCGACGAGCTCGCAGGTCTCGATCTGGTCACCGAGCTCCTCGCCGACAGGCGTCGGGTCGCCCAGCGGGAAGACGTCGCGTGAGCGTCGTCCTCGACGCGTCTGCCATCCTCGCGTTCCTCCAGGACGAAGACGGCGCCGGTGTCGTCGAAGCGGCGCTCGCCGACGATCCGCGGTGCGGTGCGGCGAACTGGTCAGAGGTCGCGCAGAAGGTGCTCGCAGCGGATCGCGACTGGGCACTCGTTCGGGCGCTGCTGACCAGCTACGCGATCCAGGTCGATCCCGTATCGATCGACGACGGTGAATGGGCTGCCCGTCGATGGCGGCGCGGTGAAGGACTGTCGCTGGGGGATCGCCTGTGCCTCGCACTGGCGGAACGCGTCGACGCCGACGTGCTGACCGCCGACGCGTCGTGGGGCTCGGATGGCCGTGTGAAGCAGATCCGCTGACGGAGCGCGTGCGTCACCCCGCCAGGTCGGGTGCCGCTACTGGCCGGCGCGCCCCTGACCGTGCGTGGCGAAGAACGGGTGGTGAAGGTCCATGTACTGCACGTCGTGCATCGTGGCCTGCTCCTCCCAGTTCGCCATCTCCGGCGGCATCTCCTTGTTCTCATTGGCGCGGGCGGTCGCCTCGTCGGTGAAGAAGACGGTGTCGGTGAAGGTGCCGTCGTCCTCGATCGCGAGCGTGCTTCCGATGACCTCGGGCCGCGCGTCGTGGAGCATCTCGCTGCTCTGCTCCATCATCGCCTTCATCCGCGTCGGATCGTCGACCTTGCCCCGCATGATCTGGACGAAGCCCGCGTTGTCGGATCCACCGTCGAGCATCAGGCTCACGTCACGGCAGTCGTGGAACTCGACCGGCCCGTCGAACAGGCCCTTGGTTGCGTTCCACCACCGGTCCTGCTCGGGCCGCGCCGAGTTGGCTCGGGCCGCCTCTTCCGACTCGAACCGCACCACACCGACGAACGTCCCGTCGTCGGTGAAGCCGTAGGTGCCGCCCAGCCAGCCCTCGGCCCCGGGCTCGCAGTCGGCGCGCCACCGGTCGAGCGCCGCCCGCATCTGCTCCTCGCGGCTGCACTTGCCCTGCATGATCTGGATGAACATGGTCGGACTCCCATCCTCGTGGCCGCTTGCTGGTGACCTGGCTCGCTGCCGACCGTAGGTCCGCAGGTGGAGCCCGTCCACGGCAAGCCCGTAGCGTGCCCGGCAGGCACCACGAGGGGGATGGCAATGACGATGGACAGCGACCCGGAGCTCGACGCGACCGCCCGGCGCCTACGCGACCTGGTCGAGCCGATCGCGGCGGCCGTGTACTTCGCGCCCGAGGCGCAGAGTCGCTACGAGGACCTGGGCCTCAACTACTTCGAGGGCTACTTCTGCAGCCGGTCGGCGACCCTGGGCGCGGCTCCGTGGCGCCTGGTGTCGGCGGCGTTCGCGGCGTTCAAGCCCGCGATCGTCGAACGGGCGGTGACGGGTGGCTGGGCCAAGACCACCCCCGACGCCCTGCTGCAGGCCCGGCTCGACGGCGCCCGCGGTCAGATGGTGCGCATGGCCGGACAACCGACCGATGACATGGCGAAGGCCGCCGACCTGATGCTTGAGCTGACCGACGGCCTCGACATGTCGGGCCGAGCGCTGTTCTCGGGCCTCGCCGGGCTGCCGGTGCCAGGCCCCGACGACCCGGTGGGCCGGTTGTGGCGGGCCGCCGACCTGGTGCGCGAGCACCGAGGCGACGGGCACATCGCCGCGTGGATCGGCCACGTCGACTCGACCGAGGTCACGGTGCTCACCGAGCTGTGGTGGGGCATCGAGCCCGGCAGCTACGTGTGGACCCGCGGCTGGGACGGCGACGATGTCGACGCCGCGCGGGCCCGGCTGACGGCTCGGGGCATGCTCGACGCCGACGGGTCCGTGACGGACGCGGGGCGAGACCTGCGCGAGCAGATCGAGCAGGCCACCGACCGGGCCGAGCGCGTCGTCATCGCCCGCCTGGGCGATCGGGCGGACGAGCTGTTCGCCCTGCTCGAGCCCTGGTCGAGGGCTCTGATCGGCGAGGGCGGCTACCCGGCCAGCGTGTCGAAGATGTTCGGCTGACGGGATACGGCACACGGGCGATACTGACGCCGTGGAGGGGGACGGCGACGGCGACGGGAGCGAGCTCGGCGGGCTCGTCACGTCCCGCCGGGTCGTCCACGGACGGCGCGGCAACTCGCCGGTGCTCGCCCTACTGGTGGTCGCCGTGCTCGCGGCCGCGGGGTTCGTCCTGACATCCGGCGGCACCGGCTCCACGTCGTCGGGCGAGACCGACGACCCTTCGGACCAGTCGCCGGCGGCCGGCGAGATGGAGGTCACCACCGCCGCGGAGGCGTCGGAGGCGTACGCCCAGGCGGCGCTGCGGCTGGAACGCGGTCAGACGTTCGCCTACCGCGGCACGGTCCGGGCCGACGGTACGAACGCGGTCCGTCCTGGCCCGTGGACGGCCGAAAGCGCGACGGTCGAGGGCGCGGTCGACCTGGCGCGGGCGATCACGACCGAGGTGGCGGTCCACCCGAGCGGGGCCGCGGTGGAGACGGTGACCTCGAGGGCTGCGGTGTGGGCCCGCAACGCCCCGAGCCTGGACGGCCTGGCCGACGCTCCGTGGGAGAGCCTCGGCGAGATCACGGTCGGCGACCCCGAGCAGTTCTGGCGGGGGCAGCCGGAATCCCGACTGTCCGTCGCGCTTCTGGCCACCGCGCTCCAGGCCGCCGGGGACCGGCGGGAGGCACCGCGGGACGACACCGACCGTCGGGTCATCCAGGCGACGGTACCCGACCGCGTCGGGCTGGGGGTGGGGGTCGGCTGGCAAGCGATGGACGGTCTGCTGACGGGCGCCGAGCTCGCCGTCACGCTCGACGACGCCGGCGACATCGCCCACGTCGAGCTGACGTCGGCGCCGGGGTCCCCGTTGCTCGAGGTCGACCTCGACATCGTGCGCCGCGGCGACCCCGGGCTCGCCACGGCGCACGACGTCGCGGAGCCGATACGGCAGACGGTGCCCGCCGACATGCTCGCCGCGGTGGGCGTCGAGCGCCTCGACCTCACCGGGCTGCCGTCGAGCTGGGCGCTCACGTACGCGTCAGTGGACTGGCCTCACGATCCCCGCCGCGGCGAGCCTCCGCCGGCGTGCGCCGGTGCGAGCGTCTCGGTCGAGTACTCGGATCTCGGCGCGGTGTCGGACGGCTGGATGAGCCTCTGGGTGAGGAGCGGGGCCTGCGCCGAGGCGATGTCCGGCGAGGGTGCCGTGGGAACCGGGCCGAGCGCCTATGACGTGTTCACTGCTGGTCGGTTCTCCGGCGGGGTCTACGACTCCCCGGGCAACCCCCTCTCCGGTTGGTTGACCGACGGCTCGACGTGGATCTCGTTCAGCACGGACCTGTCGCCGGCCGGGGCGGCCGCGGCCCTGGCGTCGCTCGCGCCGGCCGCCTGAGTCGCGAATCCGGCCGCGGCGCTCGACGCTATGACGCCGGATCCCGCGGCAGGTTCTCCGACGCGGCCTCGTGGGCCGCCAGGGTGCGGCGGTCGAGCTTCTGCATCGGGGTGAGCGGCAGCTCGTCGACCAACCGGAGGGCCTCCGGCAGCTTGTAGGCGGCGATCCGGTCGTGCAGGAACGCCCGCACGTCGTCGAGGGAGGGGGGAGCGGCATGGTCGACCGGTGCGACGACGGCGACACCGATCTCGCCCATCACCGGGTCGGGCCGGGGCACGACCGCCACGTCCACCACCGCCGGATGGGCCATCAAGGCCGCCTCGACTTCCGCCGGGTAGACGTTGTAGCCGCCCCGGATGAACATCTCCGTGGCTCGGCCGGCCAGGCGCACCAGGCCGCGCTCGTCGACGCGGGCCAGGTCACCGGTGCGCAGCCAGCCGTCGGGCGTGATCGTCGCCGCGGTCGTCCCGGGGTCGCGCCAGTAACCCGACATCTGCGTGGGGGAGCGCAGCCACAGCTCGCCCACCTCACCGTCGGCCACCACGGCACCCTCGTCGTCGCGCACGGTCACGTCGACACCGGGGCGGGGCCGCCCGACGGTGTGCAGCGCCTCGTCGTCGTCGGCGTCGAACGCCGTGCCCGTGCCACACCCGCCCGACTCGGTCGACGAGTAGCGGATCGAGTAGGCGGCGCCGAACCGCTCGCGCACGGCCGCGACCAGGGCGGGCGGCGAGGCGGCACCGCCGACCACGATCGTCTTCACGTGGTCCCAGTCGTGCCGTTCGGCCTCGGGCGACCGGACCATCAGCGCCAGTTGCGGCGCCACTCCGCCGATCGACGGCATGCGCTGCTCGGCGATGGTGCGCAGCGCGTCGTCGGCCCGCCAGCGGCCCAGGATGTGCGTCCGCGAGGCCAGCCGCAGGTACCACGGCAGCTTGGTGGTGATCCCGATGTGGGCGAACTGGGTGGACGCCAACATCGCCGGCCCGGCCTGACCCTCCGCCGCCCAGGCGCCGCCGGTGTCGGTCTGCGCCACCGCCTCCAGCTGGCGCTCGCAGAACACGGCTCCCTTGGGCAGCCCGGTCGTGCCCGACGTGAACACGATGGCGACCGGCCGATCCGGGTCGTCGGGCAGCACCGCTGGCGGGCCGCTCCCATCGACGATCGCCCGGCCGTGCCGCAGCAGCTTGGCCAGCTCGGCAGGCTCGGTCACCACGACGGCAGGGTCGGCCAGGGCGACCAGCGCCTCCTGCTCCGGCGGGGCGAGGCGGGGGTTGATCCCGGCGGTGATGGCACCCAGCTTGGCCGCGGCCGCGTAGGCGACGACGTAACCGCTGTCGGACGGGATGCGCAGCACGACCCGGTCGCCCTCGCCGACGCCCCGGGCGGCCAGCGCAGCGGCGACGGCGTCGGACCGGCGGTCGAGCTCGCGGTACGAGACGGTCGACCCGTCGGGGTCGACGAAGGCCACGAGGTCGCCGAAGCGACGGGCGGCCTCGCGCACCGTGGCAGCAAGCATCGTTGGCGACCGTGCGGGCCGGGCCTCAGCCCAACGTCGACAGGTCGATCGACAGCATGCGGGCCGCGTTGGTGCGCATCACCTTGTCGACGATGTCCTGCGGCACCCCGGCCATCAGCTCCTCCGCCACCTTCTTCGTGTCGGGCCAGGTCGAATCGGTGTGCGGGTAGTCGGTCTCGAAGGTGACGTTGTCGGGGCCGACGACATCGATGGCGTCGATGCCGTGCTTGTCACGGAAGAAGCAGCCGAAGATCTGCCGGTAGTAGTAGGTCGACGGCGGGTCGGGGATGAGGTCCTGGGTGTGGGCCCAGGCCCGGTGTTCCTGCCACACGGTGTCGGCCCGCTCGAGGATGTAGGGGATCCAGCCGATCTGGCCCTCGCTGTAGGCCAGCTTCAGCTCGGGGAACTGCACGAGCTTGCCGGAGAACAGCCAGTCGCTCATCGAGGCCATGGCGTTGTTGAAGCTGAGGGTGGCGGCCACGCCGGTGGGGGCGTCGGGCGACGTCGCCGGCATCCGCGACGACGACCCGATGTGCATGTTGATGGTGGTCTGCGTGTCCTGGCAGGCGGCGAAGAACGGGTCCCACTCGCCCGAGTGGATCGACGGCAGCCCCAGGTGCGGCGGGATCTCGCTGAAGCACACGGCGTGCACGCCCCGCTCGCTGTTGCGGCGCACCTCGGCGGCGGCCAACTCGGCGTCCCACAGCGGCACGATGATGAGCGGGACGAGGCGGCCGCCCGAGTCGCCGCACCACTCCTCGACCATCCAGTCGTTGTAGGCCCGCACGCACGCCAGGCCCAGGTCGCGGTCCTTGCCCTCGGTGAAGGTCTGGCCGCAGAACCGGGGGAACGTCGGGAAGCACAGCGACGCCTCGACGTGGTTGAGCTCGTTGTCCTCGACGCGGGCCTTGGGGTCGTAGCAGCCGGGCCGCATCTCCTCGTAGGTCATGGGCGTCATCGTCATCTCGTCGCGCGAGTAGCCCACGGCCGCCACGTGGCGCTTGTGGACGTAGACGAGGTCCTCGTACACCCAGCAGTCGGCCTGCTCGGGGGCGTCGTCGTCGAAGACCTGCTCGTAGGTGCCGCCCCCCACGTGGCGCATGCCGGCGACGCCCCGGCGCTCGACCTTGGGGCCGCGGTCGCGGTAGGCGGCGGGCAGCCACGTGTCCCACACGTGGGGCGGCTCGACCACGTGGTCGTCGACGCTGATGATCTTGGGGATCACGACGGGCGTGGGCATGCGGGCTCCCGGGTGGCGAGGCAGATCTGACGCTCCGTCAGATCATACTGAATCCGCGTTCAACGAACTCAGTCCCGGGCGCTGAGCACGCACAGCTCGTTGCCGTGGGGGTCTGCCAGCACCGTCCAGGTCTGTTCGCCCTGGCCGATGTCGGCGTCGGTCGCACCCAGCGCCCGCAGTCGCTCGACCTCGGTCGGCTGGTCGTCGGCGGCGAACGGCGCCACGTCGAGGTGCACCCGGTTCTTGGCGACCTTGGGGTCGTCGTTGCGCAGCAACTCGAATCGCGGGCCGAGCCCGTCGGGACGCGAGAGCCGCACATCGCCGTCGTCCTGTGTCTCGCCCTCCCATCCGGTGGCCGCCTCCCAGAACGGCGCCACCGCGCCCGGATCGGGCGTGTCGAGGATCACCGCCGCCAGTGCGCCGGCCCGGGCGTAGTCGTCGCGGGGGTCGAGGATGCAGAACTCGTTGCCCTCCGGGTCGGCCAGCACCACCCACGGCACGGCGCCCTGACCGATGTCGATCGGCGTGGCCCCCGCCCGGCGCGCCCGCTCGACGAGCTGGGCGTGCTCGTCCGCCGTGTGGCTGTTCAGGTCGAGGTGCACACGGTTCTTGACCACCTTCGGGTCGGCGCCCAGCCCGAACACGAGCGGCAGCCCCGGCTCGGTGGCGTTTCCCGCGTCGTCTTCGGGCGGCTCGACGACGACCTCGTCGGGCTCCTCGTAGGTGATGGGCCACCCCGTCGCCGTCGCCCAGAAGCGGGCCAGCGCCGCAGGATCAGCGGCATCGAACACGACCGAGTGCAGGCGCGTGGGCATGTGCCGACCGTAGCGAGGCGGGCGTCGGCGCCGCAGCGACTTCCTGCGGCGCAACGTGCGGCAGTTCCGGTGGCCCGACGACCGCTGGCGCCGCAAGGTCGACCCGGGTTCTTGCGGCAGCGCTGCGGCTCGCTAGGCGGGGTCGGGGAAGTCGGGCGGACGCTTGTCGAGCCAGGCCCGCACGCCCTCGGCGTAGTCGGCGCCGCCCATCATCTCGTCGGTCAGCGCGACCGAGCGCTCGACGGCGGTGCCGATGTCGTCGTGCTGGTCGGCGTACAGCTGACGCTTGGCCTCACGCAGCGACGCCGGTGACACCTCGGTCGCCAGCGCCCGGGCGTAGTCGTAGGTGGCGGGCAGCAGTTCGTCGGGCGGTAGCACCCGGTTGACCAGACCCATCGTCGCCGCCTCCTCGGCCAGGACCACCCGCGACGACAGCAGCAGATCGGCCGCATGACCCATGCCCACCAGCCGCGGCAACACCCACGACAGGCCGTACTCGGCAGGCAGGCCCAACCGGGGCGCCGACGTCGTGAGCTTCGCCCCGGCGGCGGCGAAGCGAAGGTCGCAGAAGCAGGCGAGCACGAGGCCCACGCCCGCCGCCGGCCCGTTCACGGCGGCGATCACCGGTGTGGCCATGCCGTAGTGGAAGGCGAACGCGTGGTCGAACTCGGGCCGCACCCCGTAGCCCGGCGTGGCCAGGGGCTCGCGCACGCCGTCGTCGTAACCGCCGGCGTCGACGTTGCGTTCGAGCGCCCCGAAATCGGCGCCCGCGCAGAACCCTCGGCCCGACCCGGTCACGACGATCGCACGGACACCCGGGTCGGACTCGGCCTGCGCCAGACACCAGCGGTACTCGGTGTGCATCCGACCGGTCCACGCGTTGAGGCGGTGGGGCCGGTCGAGGGTCACGGTCGCCACCCGGTCGGACACCTCGTAGCGGACGGCGCGCAGCTCCATCGACATGACGGGAGTCTGTCCGCCAGAGACACCCACAGGGCACCCGGATCCGGTCGTCGGCCTGACGAAACGTCAGTTAGGGTCGCCCCATGCCTGTCGACCTCCCCGAACTGGTCTCACCCTGGCGCACTGCGGTCGTCACATCCGAGATCCAGAACGGGGTGATCGGCGAGCAGTCGGCGCTGCCGGCGCTGGCCGAGGCCGCACGCGAGACGATGGTGCCTGCGCTCGCCCGCCTGGTCACGGCGGCCCGGCGGGCCGGAGTCGAGGTGGTGCACGCGACCTACGAGCGCCGGGCCGACGGCAAGGGCGGCAACACCAATGCGCGGCTGTTCAACGGCGTGGCCAAGTCTCCCGTCGCGATGCTGCCCGGCTCCGAGGCCACCCGCGTCGTCACCGAGGTGGGGGTACGCCCCACCGACCTGGTGCTCACCCGCACCCACGGCCTCAACCCCATGTCGGGCACCGACCTCGACCCGGTGCTGCGCAACCTGGGCGTGACCACCATCGTGGTCACCGGCGTGTCGGTCAACGTGGCGATCACCAACCTGGTCATGGAGGCGGTCAACCGGGGCTACGACGTCGTGCTGCCCCGCGACGCCGTGTGCGGCATCCCGGCCGACTACGCGGACGCGGTCATCGACAACACGCTGAGCCTGCTGGCCACGGTCACCACGGTCGACGAGCTCGTCGCCGTGTGGAAGTCCTAGCGCGGCGTGGAGGTCCTCAGCGCGGGGCCGGCAGCCATGAGGTTCTGCCAGTCCCTGATGTACGCCGCGCCCGACGACTGGGTCGAGCTGACCCGGGTCGCCGAGGCCGTGGGGTTCGACCAGGTGTCGCTGTCGGACCACGTCTTCTACCCGGACAAGCTCGACTCGTCGTACCCGTACTCTGCGTCGGGTCGGCCGATCTTCCCGCCCGAGACGCAGTGGCCGGACGTGTGGGTCATGACCGGGGCGCTGGCGGCGGTCACCGAGCGCATCACCTTCTCGACGCACGTCTACGTGCTGCCGGCGCGCAACCCGTTCGTCGTGGCCAAGGCCGTCGGCACGGCTGCCCACCTGTCGGGCGGGCGGGTGCTCCTGGGCGTGGGCGCGGGGTGGATGCGCGAGGAGTTCACCCAGCTCGAGCAGGCCTTCGAGCGCCGCGGCGCCCGGATGGAGGAGCAGATCGAGGTGCTGCGCACGCTGTGGCGCGGCGGCATGGTCGAGCACCACGGCGAGTTCTACGACTTCGACCGGCTCGAGATGGCGCCGGCGCCCGCGCGGCCCGTGCCGATCCTGATCGGCGGCCACAGCGAGACGGCGCTCCGCCGGGCGGCCCGCATCGGCGACGGGTGGATGGGCGTGTACTACGGCGTCGACGAGCTGACGGGCATCGTCGAGCGGCTGCAGGGCTACCGCCGCGAGTACGGCACGGCCGACCGGCCCTTCGAGATCCAGGCCTCCGTCGTCGACCGGCTGCCGACGCCCGACGTGTGCGCCGAGCTCGACGGGATCGGTGTGACCGCGCTCGTCACCTCCGCGTGGCTGATGTCGGGCCTGCAGTTCGCGTCGCTCGAAGAGAACATCCGCGCGCTCGAGCGCTTCGGCGAGGACTACATCGCGCCGCTGCGCCGGGGCTGACCAGGTGACACCGGCTCGGCAATCCCCTGATGGTCCGTCAGGAGTAAGTACGCTGGCGGCCGTGTCAGATCCGGTGGAACAGGGCGACAACCTGCGTGCAGCCGATGGCCGCGTGCCGGGCCGCCGGGGGCGGGCCACCCGTCAGAAGTTGCTCGAGTGCACGGCCGAGATGCTGCGCACGACCTCGTACCGGTCGGTCAAGGTCATCGACATCGCCCGCGAGGCGGGCACGTCGCCGGCGACCTTCTACCAGTACTTCGCCGACGTCGAGGCCGCCATCCTGGTGCTGGCCCAGGAGATGGCGCTCGACGGCGACCGTCTCGTGAAGCTCGTGGCGGAGGGCAACTGGAAGGGCAAGGCCGGCTACCAGACCGCCCTCGACCTCACCGACGCCTTCTTCGCCTTCTGGGACCAGCACCGTCCCGTGCTCCGCGTCGTCGACCTGAGCACCGAGGAGGGCGACCGCCGCTTCCGCAACATCCGTGTCCGGCTGCTCAACGCGGTCACCACCGAGCTGGCCGACGTCGTCGCCGGCCTGCAGGCCGAGGGCAAGAACCTGGGCGTCGAGCCGCTGGCCCAGGCGGGCACGCTCGTCACCACGCTCGCCAACGTCGCCGCCCACCACGTCGGGTTCGAGTTCTGGGGCATCCGCACGTCCGACGTGCGCATCTCGGTCGCCCGCCAGGTCTACTGGGGCACCACCGGCCAGCGTCCTCCCGCCGCGGCGTGACCCGGCCCGACGGCTGAGCTGCGTCTGTACGTGGCGTGTGCCGTACGAATCGTGTTGGACTACTGTCCAGGTGCGAGGCCACGCCGGGGATGGCCCAGGAGGAACAACCTGTGGGGACCTTCGATGCCGACGGACGCGTGTCGTTCGGCATCCAGTTGCCGATCCAGGCCCAGTCGACCCTGTTCGCCGAGGGGTGGGAAGCGCAGGCGGGGGTCGACGAGCTCACGGCGATCACACGCGTCGCCGAGCACGCCGGGTTCGCCTACGTCGCGGTGTGCGATCACGTCGCGGTGCCCAAGGCTCGGGCCCACGCCCTGACGACCACGTGGTGGGACTGCGTCGCCACGTTGTCCTATCTGGCCGCGGTCACCCACCGCGTCCGCCTGCTCAGCCACGTGTACGTGCTGCCCTACCGGCATCCCCTCGTCGCCGCCAAGCAGTGGATGACGCTGGATGCGCTCTCCGGTGGCCGCGCCATCCTCGGGGTCGGGGCCGGGCATGTCGAGGGCGAGTTCGCCGCGCTGGGTGTCGACCACGCCCGCCGCGGTGCGCTCCTCGACGAGTCGATCGACGTCGTGCGCACCGCCTTCGACGGCGAGTTCTCGTCGCACGCCGGCGACGCCTGGGCCTACGACGAGATGGGCCTGGCCCCGCGCCCGGTGCAGGACCGGCTGCCGATCTGGGTCGGCGGCTCGTCGCCGGCCGCGCTGCGCCGGGCGGCCGAGCGCGGTGACGGGTGGTTGCCGGCCGGCCCGCCCGAGGGCGGCATGTCCGCCGGCATCGCCCACCTGCGCGAGCTGCGCGAGCGCGCCGGCCGGGCCGACGAACCGTTCACCGTCGGCGCGCTGTCCGGTCCGCTGTACGTGGGCGAGCCGCGTTGGGACATCGGTCGGGCCGTGCACGGGTCGCCCGAGCAGATCGCCGGCTTCCTGCGGGTGCTCGCCGGGCTGGGCGTCGACCAGATCCAGGTGGCGTTCCGCAGCCGCGACGTGCACGAGCTGTACGACCAGCTGCGCGTGTTCGGTGCCGAGGTGGCGCCCCTCGTGGGCGACGCCACGGTCGGGTAGCCGCCGACCTCAGATCAGGGTCAGGCCGCCGTCGACGGCCAGCACCTGCCCGGTGATGTAGCTGGCCTCGTCCGACAGCAGGAAGCAGGTCACCGTCGCCACCTCCCAGCCGGTGCCCTGACGGCCGAGAGGCACGGGCGTGCGTCCGCGCGACGGACGGCCCTTGGTGGCGTTGCGGCCGAGCGGCGTGTCGATGAGACCCGGGGCGATGACATTGGACCGCACGCCCCGGCGGGCGCTCTCGAGGGCGACGTGCCGGTTCAGGCCGATGATGCCGGCCTTCGACGCGTCGTAGGCAGGGGACCGGCTGCCGGGCTGCAGGCCGGCGACCGAGGCGACGAACACGAACGCACCGCCCTCGGGCACGTGCGGCGCCGCCTCCCGTGCGACGAGGAAATGGCCACGCAGGTTGACCGCGAACACGGTGTCCCAGTCGGCTGTCGTCGTGCCGGCCAGGCCGGCGCCGCGGCCGATGCCCACGTTGAGCACCACGCCGTGCAGCGCGCCGTCGCCGACGCCGACTGCGGCGGCGACGAGTGCGGCGCAGTCGGCCTCGTCGGTGACGTCGGCGACGACGACGGTGGCGGCGCCCCCGTCGGCCCGCACCAGCTCGGCCGTGGCCTCGGCGCTGGCGCCGTCACGGTCGACGCACACGACCTGCGCACCCTCGCGGGCGGCGGTCACGGCGATGGCCCGCCCGTTGCCCACAGGGGGATCCTCGTCGTCGCTGGCCTGGGTGCCGGCGCCGACGACCAGGATCGTCCGCCCGGTAAGGCGACCGCTGCTCACGCCGTCCCCTCCGCGTTGCCGGCGGTGACCTCGGCCTCGACCTGCACGCCCAGCGAGTTCAGCGTGAACGCCACCAGGTGGTAGTGGCCGACCAGCATCGGCAGCTCGATCATCTGCGGCTCGTCGTACCGCTCGGCCAGCGAGGCCCAGGTGGCGTCGCTCAGACAGGCGTCCACGTGCAGCTCGTCGGCCGCACGCATGAGCAGCGCGTCGTGCTCGGACCAGCCGTCGAGGTCGGCGCCCGCCCTGATCCGCTCGATCTCGTCGTCCGTCACGCCGACCGCCTGCGCGATCCGCACGTGCTGGGCCCACTCGTAGTCGGACCGGCAGTTCCACCCGGTGCGCAGGATGAGCAGCTCGCGGTCGCGGGCCGGCAGCTTGCCGGCCATGAGCTTGCCGCCGAACGGCAGCCACCGGCGGAAGAGCCCGGGATGGCGCACGAACGTGGCGAAGATGTTGGTCGCCCCTACGGTCGGTCCACCGGTCTGGGAGAGCAGTTCGCGGGCCTGGTCGTCCTGCTCCGCCTCGGCGAGGGGAGGGATGCGCGGCGCGGACGGTCGCACCGGACCGCCGCCTTCGTCGTCGCTGGGCATGGCCAGGCAAGCTAGTGGCTTCAGTCACACGCCTCGAAAGGCCGCCGATGATCCGACTCACCGCACTGCTGCGCCGCAACCCCGCCTTGACCGCGGACGAGTTCCACGCCCACTGGCGCGACGTGCACGCCACCAAGATCCTCTCGGTGCCCGGCATCGCCGACAAGGTGATCCGCTACGAGCAGCACCCCCGGGTGCCGGACGCGCCGGGCCATTGGACGGGCAGCGACGGCTTCGACGGCATGACCTTGCAGTGGTACCGCAGCCTCGACGACTTCGAGGCCATGATCAGCGACCCGGAGTACCAGCGCATCGTCGGCCCCGACGAGACGTACCTGATCGACCTGGCCAACAGCGTCTACCTCCTGACCGAGGAGCCCCGCGCGATCATCGACGGCGACCCCGCGGGGTGAGCCCGGCGGCCGCTACGGTCCCGGGTCGATGATCGAGCTCGCCACCGTGGCGGTCGAGGCCGCCCTCGCGGCCGGGGCCCGCTATGCGGACGCCCGGGTCATGGTCATCCGCCACGAGTCGATGGAGGCCCGCAACCGGGTCGTCGAGGACCTGACCCAGTCCGAGACCGCGGGCATCGGCGTGCGGGCGCTGCTGGGCTCGTCGTGGGGGTTCCACGCCACGCCCGAGCTCACCGATACGGCCGCTCGCGAGGCGGGCGCGGCCGCATCGGCGGTGGCCAAGGCCTCTGGCCGTGTCCCCGGTCCGCCGATGCACCTGTCGCCTGCGCCCGTGGTGGTCGAGTCGTGGACGTCGACCTGGGCCGAGCACCCCCTCGACGACGTCAGCCTGGCCGACAAGGCCGACCTGCTGGTCGTCGCCACCGGCGCGGCCAACGACGCCGGGGTCTCCCTCGCGCAGGCGAGCTACCAGGTCTGGGACACCGAGAAGTGGTTCGCGTCCAGCGAGGGCAGCCGCATCGACCAGCGCATCGTCGAGTGCGGGGCCGTCGTCGACGCCACCGCGATCGGCGACGGCGAGACCCAGCGCCGCTCGTACCCCGGCGTCCGGGGACAGTACGGCACGCAGGGCTGGGAGCTGGTGCGCAGCCTCGATCTGGTCGCCAACGCGGCGGTGATGGCCGACCAGGCCGCGGCCCTCTTGTCCGCGCCGCAGTGCCCCGAGGGCCTCACCACCGTGATCCTCGACTCCGACCAGGTGGCACTACAGATCCACGAGTCGGTGGGCCACGCCGTCGAGCTCGACCGCATGCTCGGGTGGGAGGCCGCGTTCGCCGGCACGTCGTGGCTCGACCCCGGCCAGATCGGCCGGCTGCGGTTCGGCAGCGAGCTCATGCACGTCACCGCGGACGCCACGCTCCCCGGCGCGATGGGCAGCTTCGGCTACGACGACGAGGGGGTGCCCGCCCAGCGGGTCGACATCGTGCGCGACGGCCAGTGGGTCGGCGTCCTGTCCGGGCGCGACTCCGCGCCGCTGGTGGGGCTGACGTCCGGCGGCATGGTGCGCGCCGACGGCCCGGCCCGCCTGCCGATGGTGCGCATGACCAACGTGGGACTGCTGCCGGGTGAGTCGTCGCTGGAGGAGATGATCTCGAGCACCGACGACGGCATCTACATGCAGACCAACCGGTCGTGGTCGATCGACGACAAGCGCCTCAACTTCCAGTTCGGATGCGAGATCGGCTGGGAGATCAAGGACGGCGCCATCGGGCGCATGGTCAAGAACCCGACCTACACGGGCATCGGTCCCACGTTCTGGTCGTCTCTCGATGCCGTTGGTGGCGCCGGCGAGTGGACCGTCTGGGGCGTGCCCCACTGCGGCAAGGGCCAACCCCTGCAGGTTGGCCACACGGGCCACCACGCGACGCCGTGCCGCTTCCGCGACGTGCGCGTCGGCGTGCGCTAGCGGCGGACGCGCCTACTCGCCGCTGGCCGACAGCGTCTCGATCAGCTCGGGCAGGTCCCGGATCGACGTCAGCTCGTGGTAGCCCTGCTGGGCGCCGTTGGCTCCGGGGACGTGCTCGAACTCCCAGGTGTAGGTGTACGGCAGGTGGGCGGCGTGCCCGCCGAGCTCGACCACGGGCAGCACGTCAGACTTCACCGAGTTGCCGACCATGAAGAAGTGCTCGGGCTCGACGTCGGCGGCGGCGATGACCCGGCGGTAGGTGGGCACGTCCTTCTCGGAGACGATCTCGACCCGGTCGAACTTGTCGGCCAGCCCCGAGCCGGCCACCTTGGCCTCCTGGTGGAACAGGTCGCCTTTGGTCACCACGATCAGGCGTCGGCCGGTGCCCGCCAGCTCGTCGACCACGTCCGGCACGCCGTCGAGCAGCTCGATGGGATGGTCCAGCAGTCGCTTGCCGAGCTCGAGGATGGTACTGATCTCGCTGCTGGTGATGCGGCCGTCGGTGAGGGTGATGGCGGTCTCGATGAGCGAGAGGGTGAACGCCTTGGACCCGTACCCGTACAGGGCGAGGTTGGCCCGCTCGGTGGCGATGACCTGGTCGTCGATGCGGCTCGGGTCGTCGACGTAGGGCTCCACGAGTGCACAGAAGCGCTGGTGCGCGTCGACGAAGTGGCTCTCGCTGTGCCAGAGGGTGTCGTCGCCGTCGAAGGCGACGACCTCGATGCCTGGTGTGTTGCCATCGTTCGCCGTCACGACCGACCTCGCCGCATTCAGGGGAGGGCAGGGTAACCGTTCGGCCGTCGGTTGCCGACGCGGTTCGCTACGGTCCGCCCGATGGCCCACGCCGCCGCACCCGCCGCCACCGCGGCCGCCGATGCCTGCGATCGCACCCTGACCCTGCTGCGCGGGCGCGCCGAGGGCGTGGCGACCGCCATCGCGGGCACGTCGTCGTTGACCCGGTTCGCCAACAACCGCATCCACCAGAACGTGAGCGAGGACAAGGCTGGCGTGCGGCTCACCGTGGCGGTCGACGGCAAGGTCGCCCGCGCGGCCACCTCCCGCGTCGACACTTCCGGGCTCGAGGCCCTGGTCGAGCGGGCGCTCGCCGCCGCGGCGCTTCGCCCCCCCGATCCCGACTTCGCCGGGTTCGCGCCGCCGGCCGAGGTCGCGCCGGTCGACCACTGGGACGACGCGACCGCGGCCGCCACGCCGGACGAGCGGGCGGAGGTCGTCGCGGCCTTCGTCGGCGCAGGGGCCGAGGCGGGCGCGGGCAGCAGAGGGCGGGTGGTCGGGCTCGAGGCTGCGGGGTACTGCTCGACCCGCGCCGTGGCGCACGCTCTGGCGTCGACCACTGGCCAGCGCGCCGGTGGCCGCAGCGCCATGGCCCAGCTCGACGGCATCCACCGCGCGTCGGGGCGGGAAGGCGACCCCGCCGACGGCTACGGCCAGGCGACGTCGGTGCGTTTGGCCGACATCGACGGTGCCGCCTGTGGGGCGGTCGCCGCGGCCAAGGCCGTGGCGGGCCTCGACGCGGTCGAGCTCTCGCCGGGCAGCTACGAGGTCGTGTTCGAGCCCAAGGCCGTGGCCGCGGCGCTGCTGTATCCCGCCTACATGGGCTTCAACGGCAAGGCGCACGCGGAGGGCACGTCGTTCGTGCACCTGGGCGAGCAGCAGTGGGACGACGTCGTCGACATCTGGGACGACGCCACCGATCCCCGTGCGCTCGGCGACGCCTACGACGCCGAGGGCACGCCGAAGCGCCGGTTCGAGATCGTGCGGTCCGGGGTGTCCGTGGGCCTGACCCACGACCGGCGTTCTGCTCGCCTGGCCGACGCCGAGCCCACCGGCCACTCCGTGGGCTCCGAGGCGTTCGGCGGGTTTGCGACCGACCTGTTCCTGGGCGGCGGCGACCGCACGCTCGACCGGCTCGTGGGCGAGGTCGAACGGGGGTTGCTCGTGACCGACCTCTGGTACAACCGCATCCTCGACCCCAAGACCCAGGTGGTCACCGGCCTGACCCGCAACGGGCTGTTCCTCGTCGAGGACGGCCGGGTCACGCGGCCGGTGCAGAACCTGCGCTACACGCAGTCGATCGTCGCCGGGTTCGGCCCGGGCAAGGTCCTCGGTGTGGGCAGCGACGCCCAGCTCGTCGGCGGCGAGGATGGTGTCATGCACGTGCCGAGCGTCCGCCTGGCCGCCTGGTCGTTCACCGGGAACGCCCGTGGCTGACCTTACCTGTCATACCCCCTGGGTACCGTTCGACGCATGGCACCTTCCACCGCTCCCGCTGTCCCTACCCCCGACCAGCCCGTTCCGTCGACCATGACCGACCCTCGCGCCGGCCTCGCCACCGGCGACGACGGCCGCATCCGGTGCGCCTGGGGCGCTGGCGACCCGTTGTACGCCGCCTACCACGACGACGAATGGGGCAGGCCTTTGCGCGACGAGAACGCGCTGTTCGGGCTGCTGTGCCTCGAGGCGTTCCAGTCGGGCCTGTCGTGGCTCACGATCCTGCGCAAGCGGCCGGCGTTCCTCGCCGCGTTCGACGGCTTCGATCCGGCGGCCATCGCCCGGTACGGCGACGACGATGTCGCCCGGCTCATGGCCGACGCGGGCATCGTGCGCAACCGGGCGAAGATCGACGCCGCCATCGCCAACGCCCGGGCGCTCGTGGCGATGCACGGCGAGGGCGAGACGCTGGTCGACCTGGTGTTCTCCTTCGCACCGGCGGCCGGGTCCGACGAGCGTCCGGTGGCGCGCTACGCATCACTCGGCGAGATACCGAGCGAGACCCGATCGTCCAAGGCTCTGGCCAAGGCGCTCCGCCAGCGCGGCTTCCGCTTCGTCGGCCCGGTGGTCGCCTACGCCCTCATGCAGTCGGCCGGCGTGGTCGACGACCACCTCGAGGGCTGCTGGGTGACGTCGTAGCTACCAGAGCTGGTCGGTGTAGCGGTCGGTGCCGGGCACGGTGGGGATGAACGACGATGCCCACCGCACCGTGCCGGTCCCCGACTCGGCCACCGCGTCGGCGTAGTCGCCCACCGCGGCCCACCACTCGCTCGGCTCGGCGTCGGCGAACCAGAGCTGCAGCTCACGGGTCTCGGCGCCCTCGGTGCCGGGTTGGCTGACGGGCGCGTTCGGGGGCAGCGGCACGCCCTTGAAGCTGAGCACCAGCGCCACCGAGCCGTCAGCCGGCAGCGACGGACGGGGTGGTGTCGCCTCGCCAGTCGGTTCGACGATCACCGCGCCCAGCCCGCGGAACGGGTGGTCGAGCGCCAGCTCCGCGGGCACACCGTCGGTGTCGCGCGCCGCGGCGCCCTTGTAGAAGTAGAGCAGTGTGTGGATGTGGTCGCGCTCGGCGAACATCCGCCCGTTGGCGTGCAGCCAGTGCACCTGCCGGGTCGACCACTCGGTGTTGTCGCGGAACCGGCCCTTCGGCGTCCAGTACAGGGCCAGGTATGAGCCCAGCCGGTCGTCGCCGAACAGCGGGTCCTTGCCGCCGATGCGCTGGTCCTTGAGGTCCTTGGTGCACACCCATCGGCGCCCCGAGAAGTAGAACGGGCCGTTCATGCACCCGGCGTAGAAGTGGTCGCGCTCGTACCAGCGGTTGTACGCGACCTCGTGGCCCTCGTGTGGTTCGACCAGCGTGAACAGCGCGCTGCCGAGCGCGATCTCGCCACCCAGGTCCCAGTCCGCTTCGCGTTCCATGTCGCTCACTTCGTGATGCCGAAGCGCTCGAGACCGAACGCCGTGATGGCGTTGCCCCGCAGCAGCTTGTAGGTCTCGGTCTCGTCCAGGCCGGCCTGGGCGCAGATGTCGGCCGCCACCTTCTTCGAGTGCGGGAAGGTGGAGTCGGCGTGCGGGTAGTCGGTCTCGAAGCAGATCTGGTCGATGCCGATGACGTCGCGGTTCCGCAGTCCGATCTCGTCGTCGAAGATGCAGCCGTAGATGCGCCCGGGGAGGTAGCTGGTGGGCGGGTTGGGCAGCGACGTGCCGAAGCTGTTGTCGCTGCGCTCGGCCCACAGCTTGTCGGCCCGCTCGAGCACGTAGGGCATCCACCCCACCTGCCCCTCGGAGTAGGCGATCTTCAGTGTGGGGAAGCGCTCGAGGGTGCCCGAGAAGATGTAGTCGAGCATCGAGCCCATGGCGTTCTGGAAGGTGAGCGTCGACGACACGATGAACGGGGCGTCGGGCGAGGTGGCCGGCATCCGGGACGACGAGCCGATGTGCATGCACACGACCGTCTCGGTCTCCTGGCAGGCCGTGAAGAACGGGTCCCAGTGGTCGGTGTGGATCGACGGCAGCCCGAGCGGGTGCGGGTTCTCCGAGAACGCCACGGCGTAGCTGCCCCGAGCGGCCGACCGTCGGACCTCGGCAGCGGCCAGCTCGGGGTCCCACAGCGGGATCATCGTCAGCGGGATGAGGCGACCCTTCCCGTCGCCGCCGCACCACTCGTCGATCATCCAGTCGTTGTAGGCCTTGACGCACAGGAGCGCGAGCTCGGCGTCACCGCCCTCCCGCTTGACGCCCTGCTCGTAGAACGTCTGCCCGCAGAAGCGGGGGAGCGTGTTGGGGAAGCAGATCGACGCGTCGACGTGGTTGGCAGTCATGTCGGCGAGCCGCTCGGACTGGATCCAGCAGCCGGGGCGGATGTCGTCGAACGTCGTGGGCGTGACGTCCAGCTCGTCGAACCCGACCGCGGCCGACAGCTTGGGGAACGGGTAGACCAGCTCGTCGTAGAGCCACCAGTCGCACCATTCGCCGTCGGGCACGCCCTTCTCGTAGCTGAAGACGCCGCCGCTGAAGCTGAACTTCGCCCGGTCGCGCACCACCCGGGGCCCGACGTCGGCGTACTTGGCCGGCAGGCGGTTGGTCCACAGGTCGGGCGGCTCGACCACGTGGTCGTCGACCGAGATGATCTTCGGGATGTCAGGCCCGTCGGTGGTCATGCCTCGACTGTAGAACACGTTCTAGTCCGAGGGAACCTGCCTGTCTGCTGACCTCATCGTGGCGCCCGCCGGGGCTGATCCAGGGCTCACGCCTCGGCTTCTTGCAGCCCCCGTGCGACTAGTGTGCGCTCCGGTGAGGGAACCTGATCGTGGGACCTGGTGACGTGAGGAGCGGCGACGGCGAGGCCGGCGGGGTCCGCGCCGCCGGGCGTCGGTTCCCGTTGACGCCACTCGTGGTGATGGCCCTGGTCAGCCTTGTCGACCAGATCGACGTCGCCGTCGCCCGCGGCGTGCTGCCCATCCTCGAGAAGGAGTGGCACCTCAGCGACCCCGAGCTGGGCCTGATCTCGTCGATCTTCGTGGTCGTGAGCTCCGTCGCCACCATCCCCGCCGGCTGGGTGGCGGACCACTACCGGCGCAACCGGGTGATCGGGTGGACGCTGCTGAGCTGGAGCGGCCTCATCCTGTTGTCGGCTACCGCGGTCAACTACCTCAACCTGCTGGTCGCGCGCGCCGCCATGGGCATCGGCCAGGCGGTCGACGACCCCGCGTCGACCTCCTATCTCGGCGACAGCTACCCATCGCGCATGCGCGGTCGGGTCTTCTCGTTGCAGCAGGTCAGCTTCTTCCTAGGTGGCGGCATCGGACTGGCGCTCGGGGGTTGGGTGGGCGAGACGCTCGGCTGGCGGTGGGCATTCGCGGTCGTAGGGGTGCCCGGCGCCGTCGTCGCGGTGGCCGTGTTCCGCCTGCGCGAGCCCCGGCGGGGCGAGGCCGAGCTGCCCGAGTCCATGACGTGGGACGAGATCGCTGCGCTGCCACCCCGGCCGGTCGATCGCGCCAGTGGCGCTGCGGGCTTGAGCATTCGCCAGTTCACCCGGCTGGCCGCCACCGAGCTGGTGAGCCAGCTCCGCATGATCTTCGGCATCCGCACCATGCGCTACGTCCTGGTCGGCGTGGCCGCCCTGCTGTTCACGGTGGCGGGCATCTCGACCTGGCTGGCCATCTACTACGAGCGCTACGCGGGCATGAGCATCACCCGCGCCACCGCGGTCACCGGAGGATTGCTCGGCGTAGGCGGCCTCATCGGCACGCTGGCCGGCGGCGCGTTCTCCGACCGCTACCACCACCGGTGGAAGGGTGGTCGCATCGTCATCGTCGTGTGGACGTCGGTGCTGTGCGCCGTGCTCTTCATGATCTCGTTCGCCGTCGATCCGGTGGGCGTGCGCCTGGCACTGCAGTTCGTCGGGGTGATCGCGGCCGCGGGCGCGGCACCGGGGCTGCGTGCGGCGATGATGGACGTCGTCCCGCCCGAGTCGCGTGGCGTGGGCGCCTCGGCGATGGCCCTCACCACGTCGGTGTTCGGGGCGGCGATGGCGCCGGTGCTCGTGGGCGCCGTCTCGTCGTTGACGGGCTCACTGGTGGCGGCGTTCTACCTCACGTTCACCCCTGTGATCGGTGGGTTGCTCCTGCTGCTGCGCGCCCGCCACACCCTGGAGGACGACGCCCGGGCCATCGTCACCGCCATCTACGAGGAGAACCTGCAGCTCGAGAAGGAGCGGGCCGAGATGAACCTCGCTCCCACCGACGCGTCGACGCCGGGGTAGCCGCCGCGCTCACAGCCCGAGCGCGACGCGGGCGAGGCGCAGCGCCGCCTCCGGGCGGAGCCCGAGATCCCGCACGCGTTCGGCGTAGGCGTCGGCCGCGTCACGTGCGGCCCCCGCGGAGGTCGGCGCAAGATCGGCGACGAACGTGCCCCGCCGTCCCTGGCTGTCCAGTAGGCCGAGGGCCTCGAGCTCGCGATAGGCGCGGGCCACGGTGTTGGGCGCGAGCCCCAGGTTGGCGGCCAGCGCCCGCACGGTCGGCAGACGCGTGCCCGGCGCGAGCTCGCCATCCGCCACGGCCCCCTCGATGGCGGCGCGCACCTGGTCATACGGCGGTACCCCCGAGGAGGTGTCGACCCGGATGATCACGGGGCCGGCTCCGGGACGAGCGGGCCGTCGGCGCCGCCGGATCCGGCGCTCCGGCCGGGTCGATGGCGGGCCGTCCACAAGCGGTCGCGAACACGTCGGCGCCGCTGGTTCTCCATTCGCAGCACCGGCCACACGAACAGGACGACCGTGGCGATTCCCGCTTCGGGCAGGATGCGCCCGGCGACGAGGATGCATAGAAGCAGCGGTCCCACCGCGCCAGCGAGCACGATGGTCGCGAGGTCGCTCTTGAACTCGTCACGCACGGCGAGTGCCGCCGGAGACGCCGCGGTGTGTGGCGTGTGCACGACGAACCGTGCGGCGACCTCGACGCGCTGTGCCATGCGTCAACGCATGGCACAATGCGTACGTGCCCAAGTCCATTCAGATCCGCGACGTTGACGACGACGTCTACGCGGCGCTTGCCCGTCGGGCCGCCGAGGCGAACATCACCGTGCCTGAGCTGCTCCGGCGTGAGGCCACGCGTCTGGCCGCTCGCCCCACGGTGAAGGAGTGGCTGGACCGCACGCGTCGGCGCCGGTCCGAGATCACCACGACCGAGGTGATCGAGACACTCGACGAGATGCGCGGGTCGTGGCCAGATGCTGATCGTTGACGCGTCGTGCCTCTACGAGGTCGTCGCCGGCACTCCTCAGGCGGAGCCCATCAGGGAACGTCTGACGGCCGACGACGATCACGCCGCGCCCCATGTGGTCGACGTCGAGGTGATGAACATCATCCGCCGCCACCACATGCTGGGGTGGCTCGACAGGACGGCCGCGGACCAGGCCATCGACGACCTGCGTGACTGGGGCGGCGAGCGCTTCGGGCACCGAGGTCTGATCGACAGGGCGTGGGCGCTGCGGCACAACGTGCGGGGCTGGGATGCGTTCTATGTGGCGCTGGCTGAGGCACTGCAAGCGACGGTGATCACTCGCGACGCTCGGTTGGGGCGGGTGCGAGGCTTGGCGTGCGAGGTGGAGGTCGTGCCGGCGGTCGGATAGGCCCGTCCGGCTTGCTCGGAATTAGAACACGTTCTAGTCTTGCCGTCGTGAGCGACGACTACACAGTCCTCGTGGGGGGCGACCGGGCGGCCGGCGCTCGGGGCACCTACGACATCGTCAACCCGGCGACCGAGGCGGTGGTGGGCCAGGCGCCCGAGGTGTCGGTCGACCAGGCCACCGACGCCACCCGGGCCGCCGCCGAGGCCTTCCCGGCGTGGAGCCGCACCACGCCCCAGCACCGCAGCGAGCTGCTGGCCACGCTGGCCGACATCCTCGCCAGCCAGGCCGACGACCTCGTGCCGCTCGTGCAGGCCGAGACCGGGGCGGTGCAGCGGGTCGCCAAGACCATGCAGGTGCCCCAGACGATCGACCGGTTCCGCCGCTACGCGCGCGGCGCGCTCGAGGCCCACGCCATCCCGCTCCCTCCCACCGAGATGCCGTCGACCCCGCTGGCCCCCGGCGGTCTGCTGGGCACGGTCGTCGAGCGGCGGCCGGTCGGCGTCGTCGCTGCCATCACGCCCTACAACTTCCCGCTGGTCAACATGGCCGGCAAGGTCGGCCCGGCGCTGGCCATGGGCAACACGGTCGTGGTGAAGCCGGCGCCCCAGGATCCGCTCGCGGTCCTCAAGTTCGCCGATGCGGTGGTCGAGGCCGGCTTCCCGCCGGGCGTCGTCAACGTGCTGACCGGCAGCGGCGCCGACTCGGGCGAGGCGCTCGTGGCCTCACCACACGTCGACATGGTCAGCTTCACCGGTTCGACCGTGGTCGGCCAGCGCATCGGCGAGGTGGCGGGGCGTGACATGAAGCGCCTGCTCCTCGAGCTGGGCGGCAAGGGCGTCGGGTTGGTCTTCGACGACGCCGACCTGAAGACCACGATCGGCGCCATCTCCAGCGTGTGGGCCTTCCACTCGGGCCAGATCTGCACGGCACCCACGCGGGTCATCGCACAGCGGGGGATCTACGACCAGCTGGTCGCCGGCCTGCAGGCCGCGACCGGCCGCCTCAAGGTGGGCGACCCACTGGCGCCCGACACCGTGGTCGGGCCTGTCATCTCGGCCGTCCAGCGCGACCGCATCGAGGCGCATGTCCGCAAGGGTGTCGACGAGGGCGGCACGCTGCTGGCCGGTGGCGAGCGCCCCGACATGGCCACGGGGTTCTACGTGGCCCCCACCCTCCTCGCCGATTGCAAGCCCGGCATGTCCGTGGTGCAGGAGGAGATCTTCGGCCCGGTCGTCGTGGTGCTGCCGTTCGACGACGAGGACGAGGGTGTCGCCCTCGCCAACGGCACCGACTTCGGCCTGAACGACTACGTGTTCACCGGCGACACGGCCCGGGGCGTGCGGGTGGCCCGCCGGCTCCGGTCGGGCAGCGTCGCCATCAACACCGCCCAGCAGAGCCCCGAGGCCCCGTTCGGCGGCTTCAAGCTCTCGGGCGTCGGCCGCGACCGCGGCAGCTTCGCCATGCACGCCTACAGCGAGCTCCAGTCGATTGTGTGGCCAGGATGAGGGGAGAACGTTCGATGCACGACCACCCGAAGCCGGCGTGGCACCTGCCGCGTGAGCGCGAGGCGTTGAAAGTGCCAGCGACGGCGGCGGAGCCGCCTTGGAGCTGGCAATGAAGGGCATCGTCTGGACGGGTCAGCTCGAGGTGCGCGACGACGTCGCCGTGCGCGACCCGCGGCCGCACGAGGTGCGGGTGCGCATCCACAACGCGGGGCTGTGCCACAGCGACGTGTCGGTGGTCGACGGCACCATCCCGTTCCCCACGCCCGTGGTGATGGGCCACGAGGGCGCCGGCGTCGTCGAGCAGGTGGGCGACGCGGTCACCAAGGTCAAGGTCGGCGACCACGTCGTGCTCACCACGCTGGGCAACTGTGGCCGCTGCGACGCGTGCGACCGCGGCCAGCCCACGCACTGCCGCGACACGATGGGCAAGCTCAGCCGTCCGTTCACCGTCGGCGGCGAGAAGGCGTTCAGCTTCGCCAACACGGGGGTGTTCACCGAAGAGGTCGTGGTCACCGAGACCCAGGCCGTCGTCATCGACCCGGAGGTGCCGCTCAGCGCCGCCTGCCTGATCGGCTGCGCGGTGGTCACCGGGGCCGGCGCGGTGCTCAATCGCGCCAAGGTGCAGCCGGGACAGACCATCGTGATCATCGGCGCCGGCGGCATCGGCCAGTCGGCCATCCAGGCGGCGCGCATCTCGGCGGCCGGGCGCATCGTCGTCATCGACGCCAACCCCGACAAGGAGGCGGTCGCCCGCCTCTTCGGCGCCACCGACTTCGTCGACGCCAGCGCGGTCGACGACACGGTCGCCGCGGTCAAGGATCTGGGCCTGCCCAACGGCGTCGACCACGTGGTCGAGTGCGTGGGCCACCCGGCCCTGATCCGCCAGGGGGTCGCGCTGCTCGACTGGGGCGGCACGCTCACGCTGCTCGGCGTGCCCAAGCTGGGCACCGAGGCCAGCTTCGTGGTCAACGACCTCTACAACGACAAGTCGATCCTCGGATGCCGCTACGGCGCCACCCGTCCGCATCACGACATCCCGCTGCTCGTGAGCTTCTACAAGGACGGCCGGCTGCTCCTCGACGAGATGGTCAGCCAGATCTACCCCCTCGACCAGATCACGCAGGCGCTCGACGACCTGCACCACGGCAAGCTCAACCGCGGCGTTCTCGCGGTGTCCGGATCCTGAAAGCCAAGGAGAACAGTCCCATGGAGTTCGGCGTCTTCGCCCAGCTGTTCGTGCCGCAGTTCGAGCGCGATGCAGACCCCTTCGCGGAGCACAAGCGCATCTTCCGCAACGTCGAGATCGCCAAGGCCGCCGACAAGAACGCCTTCAAGTACGTGTGGTGCCCCCAGCATCACTTCCTCGACGAGTACAGCCACATGCCCGGGCCCGAGGCCTTCCTCGGGTTCTGCGCCGGCCAGACCGAGCGCGTGCACCTGGGCTCGGCGATCTTCAACATCACGCCGCCGGTCAACAAGCCGCAGCGCATCGCCGAGAACGTGGCCCTGCTCGACCACCTGACGAACAACCGGTTCGAGTTCGGCACCGGCCGGGGCAGCTCGAGCACCGAGGTGCTGGGCTTCGACATCCCCAGCGTCGACGTGACCAAGGCGATGTGGCGCGAGACCATCCGCGAGATCCCGAAGATGTGGAAGGACGCGCCCTACAGCTACGACGGCGAGTTCTTCCGCATGCCCGAGCGCAAGGTGTTCCCCAAGCCCAACGGCCCCCTGCACCCGGCCATGTGGGTTGCGGGCGGCAGCCCCGGCACCTTCACCGAAGCCGGCGAGCTGGGCCTGGGCGTGTTCTGCTTCTCGATCGGCCGGCCCACCGACATGGAGCCGTTGCTCACGGCGTACAAGTCGGCCATCGTCAACGCCACGCCCGTCGGTGACTACGTCAACGACAACATCATGGGCGTCACCAACATGCTGTGCATGGAGGACCGGGACAAGGCCTTCGAGACCGCGTCGACCATGGGCATGAACTACTACTCGACGCTCGCCTACCACTGGCTCGACAACGTGCCCCGTCCCAAGCACCTGCCCGAGTGGCCCGAGAAGATCCCGGAGCCCACGCCCGAGCAGGTCGAGCAGCTGTCGGCCGAGGGCTACATCGCGGTGGGTGACCCCGACGACTGCGCCCGTTCCGTGAAGCGCTGGGTCGACCTGGGCTTCGACCAGCTCACCTTCAGCCCCACCACCAACACGCTGCCGACCGAGGTCGTCGTCGGGTCGATGGAGCTGTTCGGCCGCGACGTCATCCCGCAGTTCGACACCGATTCGGAGCACTCGACCACCCGGTACCGTCGGGAAGCAGCAGCCAAGCTGGGCTGACCCGGCGACGAGGGGGAACCGCTGATGGGCGTGCCGCGCACGTTCAACATGGCCGATGTGTGGGAGATGGCGGCGGACGCCGTGCCCGAGCGCGAGGCGCTCGTGGTCGGCGAGCGCCGCCGCACCTACGCACAGCTCGAGGACCGGGCCAACCGGCTCGCCAACCACCTGGCGTCCCAGGGCATCGGCGCCGGCGACCACGTGGCGCTGTACCTCGAGAACTGCCCCGAGTACCTCGAGGCGATGCTGGCGGCCTGGAAGCTGCGGGCGGTCACGATCAACGTGAACCACCGCTACGTCGCCGACGAGCTGCGCTACCTGCTCGACAACAGCGACTCGGTGGCCGTGCTCACCCAGCCGTCCCTGCTGGCCACCGTCGAGTCGGTCACGGGCGAACTGCCCGCCGTGCGCTTCACCCGCGTGACCGGCGACGACTACGACGCGGCGCTGGCCGCCGCCTCCGTCGCCCGCCCGGTGGTCGCGGGTCGCGGCGACGACGACCACTACATCATCTACACCGGGGGCACGACCGGCATGCCCAAGGGCGTGGTGTGGCGGCAGGTGGACGCGTTCTACGCGTGCATCGGCGGTGGCGATCCCATGCGCATGCACGGGCCCGTCGACCGCCCGGAGGAGCTGCCCGAGCGCATCACCGACCAGCCGGTCTGCTATCTGCCGCTGGCCCCGATGATGCACGCCGCCGCACAGTGGACCTCGCTGTCGTGGCTGTTCTCCGGCAGCAAGGTCGTCCTCATGCCCGGTTCGCTCGACCCGGACGCCGTGTGGCGGGCGGTCGGGGCGGAGAAGGTCAACATGGTGACCGTCGTCGGCGACGCCGTGGCCCGCCCGCTGCTGGACGCCTGGGATGCCGCCGCCGCCCGGGGCGAGCCCTACGACGTGTCGTCCCTGTTCTCGATCTCGAACGGCGGCGCGCCCATGGCGCCGGCCACGCGCGAGCGCATCTTCGCAACGCTGCCGAACCTCATGGTCACCGACGGGTTCGGGTCGTCCGAGGCCGGCACCCAGGGCGCCATGCGGGTGGCGGCCGGCGACCGCCCGACCGGGTCGAGCCTCGTCCGCTTCGACCAGCCGACCAAGCCGACGATCGTCGTCGACGCCGACGGCGCCGAGGTCGTGCCTGGCTCGGGCGTCGCCGGTCAGGTGCTGGCCGGTGGACGCCTGCCCCTCGGCTACCACAACGATCCTGACAAGACGGCCGCCACGTTCGTGGAGCGCGACGGCGAGCGTTGGCTGGTGACCGGCGACATGGCCACGATCGGCGCCGACGGGGCCATCGAGCTGCTCGGGCGGGGCTCTGTCACCATCAACACGGGCGGCGAGAAGGTCTTCCCCGAGGAGGTCGAGGGCACGCTCAAGGCTCATCCGTCCGTGTACGACTGCCTGGTGGTCGGCGTGCCCGACGAACGGTGGGGGAGCGCGGTCACCGCCGTGGTGCAGGCAGTCCCCGGCGAGACGCCCGTCCTGGCCGACCTGGCCACGCACTGCAAGTCGACGCTGGCCGGCTACAAGGCGCCCAAGCGCCTGCTCGTGGTGGACACGATCGTGCGGTCGCCGTCGGGCAAGGCCGACTACCGCTGGGCCCGGGAGACGGCGGAGAAGGCTGCTCAGACCTCGTAGCAGTGGGCGCGCCACTCGCCCGTGCGCGGCACCGGGCACAACGCGCCCGTGGCCCGCAGCAACCACTCGAGCACGGCGTCGAGTTGTGCCTCGGAGGTGGCGGGCGTCGGGACCACGACAAGCCCACGCTTCGGATGATCCTGCACCCGGCGCCACCCGTCGGGAAGGACCACCCCCCGGTCGGCCAGCAGCGTCACCGCACGCGGCCCCTCGCCGTGGTGGATCCCGACGGTCGCCGGGTCGCGGCGGTGTGCGGGGGCCCACGTGGCGAGCGGCACGGTGGGCCCCCGGCTGCCCAGCAGCCAGCCGAGGCCGGAGCGGGGCGGCGGGGGCACGTCGACGTCGAGGCCGGGCGACAGGTTGATCCAGCCCGACCCCGCGCCGGTCATCGTCGCCATGCGCGTGACGATCGGCGATCGCCGTTGCTCGTTGAACTCGACGACGACGGGGTGACGGGCAGGCACCCGTGACAACCTACGCGGGTGGACGACGTCGCTAAGGTCCGCTCGGTGCCGACGGCCACCAGCGTCAACGAGAGCGGGTCTCCGTCCGCCGCTGCGGCGGGCGCGACCGAGGCGGACCAGGCGGACGCGGCATCCGACGAGTCCGGCGTCGAGCGATGGGTGCAGCGGCTGGCGGTCGTGCTCACGCTGGTGCCGCTGGTGGCGTCCGCCCTCACGCTGAGCGTGCGCTACCGCGGTTACGCGCCGGTGGGCGACATGGCCATGGCCGAGATGCTCACCCGCGACATCGGCCGCTACTCGGTCGAGATCGGGCCCTTCTCACGCGACGGATGGCACCATCCGGGCCCGGCGATGTACTACGTCTTCGCCCTGCCGTACCGACTGCTGGGCAGCACGTCGTCGGCCATGAACGTGGCCGCGCTGCTGGTCAACGGTGCCTCGGTCCTCGGCATGGCGGTGCTGGCGCGCCGTCGTGGTGGGCCCCGGCTCATGCTCGTCACGCTCCTCGGTTGCGCCCTGGTGATGCGGTCGCTGGGCCCCGACGAGCTGCGGTTCCCCTGGAACCCCTACATCACGGTCCTGCCGTACGGGTTGCTGATCTTCCTCACGTGGGCGTTGGCCTGCCGCGACCGATGGGCGCTGCCCCTCGCCGTGCTCACGGCGTCGTTCGTGGCGCAGACCCACATCGGCTTCGTCGCGTTGGCGTTGCCGCTGCTGGTCGTCGGTGCCGTGTGGCTCCTCGTCTCGACCGTTCGCTCCCGCTCGTCGCCCCGAGGGCTCGTGGCACCGGCGCTGGCGGCGGCCGCGGTCGGGCTGGTGATGTGGCTGCCGCCGGTGATCCAGCAGCTGACCAACGAGCCCGGCAACCTCGGCGTCGCCATGCGGTGGTTCGGCGACGGCGGCATGGCCAACGAGAGCCCGCGTGGGTTCCGCGCCGCATGGCGGGTGATCAGCTCCCAGTACGGGGTTCCGCCCGAGTGGCTGTTCGGATCGCGTGGCGTGACCTTCACCGCGGAACCGCACTCGCTCTACGACCCGCGGCTCCCGGTGCTCCTCGTCCTCCTGGCGGGTGCCTGCTACGCGATGTGGCGACTCCGACCTCCGGGCGCGGCACAGCTCGTCGGCGTGTGGCTCGTCGCGTCGGTCATCGGTCTGGTGGCCACCGCCCGTACGGTCGGCGGCGTCTTCGAGTACCGGCTCGGATGGACCAACGTGCTCGCCATGGTCGCCGGCGTGTTCGCGACGTGGGCCGGGTGGCTCGCGCTCACACGGTGGCGGCCCGGGCTCGAACGCCGGCTGCTCGTGCCGCTGGTCATCGTGGGCCTCGCCGTGCTCGCCGTCGTCGGAACCGTCGCCCACATGGGTGCGGGGCGGCCGCAGTCCGGACCCTCGGAGCGTGTGAGCGCGGTGGTACCGGCGGTCCTCGATGGCCTGCCGGTCGGCGACGGCGCCGTCCTCGTCGACGGCGGACCGTCGTTCGAGGCCATGGTCTATCGCCCGTCGCTGGTGCTCCAGCTCGAGCGCCATGGCGTGGACAGCTACATGCCCCCCGGCGATGCCGCGGCAGGTGAGCATCGCATGCACGACGGTGGCGACCTCCGCGCGCAGCTCGTGGTGGTGACAGCCGAGAGCATCCCGGAGTTCGACGCCAGACCGGACATGACGCTGCTCGCCTACGACGGCGCCCGGTCGTTGAGCGACCTGCGCACCGCGGTTGCCGAGCAGCAGCCGATCCCGTCCGGCTCGGGCGTGGCCGTCTTCCTCGTCGCACCGCCTGTCGAGGAGGCCGGCGAGACCTAGGCTCCGGGCATGGACCTCCCCCATGCCCTCCGCGAGGCGATCGAGACCCAGGTCATCGACCACGAGCCGGCGCAGGCGGCGTTGGTGCTGCGCAACGCCGTCGCCGAGCTCGGGCCAGAGGAGGTGACGGGCGGCTTGCTCGACAGCGCGGCGGTCGCGCTGCGCCGCATGGTCGCCGAGACAGACGAGGCCTACGACCAGGTCGAGTTGCTCGATCGGCTGGCACTCGACGGGGCGGTGCCGGCCGACAACATCGACATCCTGGCCCGCCTCCTCACCCTGGCGGCCTCGACCGCCGGAGGTGTGCGTCCCCCGATCGACGGGGTCGTGGCGGAACTGGGTGCCGACCGGGCGCTCTTCGGGGCGTGGCTCACGGCGCTGTCGGTCATCCGGGTGGTGTCGATCAGCCTGGAACGCACCGAGGTCGACGTCGCGGAGGAGATCCTCGCCGCGGTCGAGGCGTTCTGACGCCCTCCTGATTCGCGGGTGCCTCGGCCCGACCCGTAGAATCTGACACGACGTCAGATCATGGGATTGAGGAGAGTCATGGGGCTGCTCGACGGCAAGGTCGCCATCGTCACGGGGGCAGGGCACGGCATCGGCCGCGGCCATGCTCTGGAGCTGGCCAGGCAGGGCGCCAAGGTCGTGGTCAACGACCTGGGTGGCTCGGTCGGCGGTGAGGGCGCGTCGAAGGATGCCGACCTCACCGTCAAGCTCATCGAGTCGCGTGGCGGCGTCGGCGTCGCCAACTACGAGGACGTGTCCGACCACGAGGGCGCCGGGCGGATGATCGCCCAGGGCGTCGACACCTGGGGCAAGCTCGACATCCTCGTGAACAACGCCGGCATCGTGCGTGACGGCGCCATCTGGAACATGGCGGCCGACGACTTCGACGCTGTGCTGCGCGTGCACGTCAAGGGCACGTGGGCGCCCGTCGCACTGGGCCGCCAAGCACTGGCGGCAGCGCTCCAAGGACGGCGAGACCTTCACCGGGCGCATCATCAACACGACCTCCGGTGCCGGCCTCGTCGGCAACTTCGGTCAGACGAGCTACGCCACCGCCAAGGCGGCGATCGCCGGCCTGACGCAGACGCTCAGCCTCGAGCTGTACAAGCTCGGCGTGACGGTCAACGCGATCGGGCCTGCGGCCGCGACGCGCATCACGGCGACCATGCCGGGTGCCCCGGCCGTCATCGAGGCGGACGACCTCGCCGACGACGAGTGGAACCCCATGGATCCCGCCGTGTCGTCACCCGTGGTCGCCTGGCTGGCGTCGGACGAGGCCCAGCACGTCACGGGCCAGGTCATCCGCGCCGTCGCCGAGAACATCATCTGGATGCGCGGTTGGACCGACGGCCCGACCGTCAGCAACGGCGGCAAGCGCTGGGATGCCACCAAGCTCGGCACCCAGCTCAACACCGACCTGTTCGGTACCCGGGCCCCCGGCCTGCGCTACTGAGGCGGCGAGCGGCTACGGTCCGTCCCGATGGGGGGACGCGACCAGCGAGTCGCGGGAAGCGCCCAGGCTTACCTGCGTGACGTCCAGTACCGCGACAGCTCGCGGCTGGCAGCTCGCGCCCGTCTGCACGTCAAGTACGGCACGGCGTCCGTTGCGTGGTTCCCGTGGCTCGCGACACAGGTCGACTGGCGGCCGGAGGCGCGCGTCCTCGAGGTGGGGTGCGGCGCCGGCTGGATGTGGGCCGAGGCTGCGGCCCGGCTGCCCAGCGACCTCGACCTGACCCTGACCGACCTGTCGAGCGGCATGGTGTCCGAGGCGATCGAGCGGGTGGGGTCGCTCGGTCGCTACCGGCACAGCTCCGGGCGGGTCGCCGACGCGCAGGAGCTGCCCTTCCGCAGCGCGGCCTTCGACGTCGTCATCGCCATCTACGTGCTCCACCATGTGCCCGACGCAGGCCTCGCCGTCTCCGAGATGGCCCGCGTGCTCCGACCCGGCGGCACGCTCGTCGTGGCGTGCGTCGGCGACGGCCACCTCGCCGAGCTGCACCAGATCCGCCGGGAGGTGTTCGGCGAGCCGTGGGCCGGCACCCTGGCGTCCACGTTCGGCGCCGCGGCCGGGGCCCAGGTGCTGCCGGCGTCGTTCGGAGTGGTCGACTGGCGGCCGTACCGCGATCGGCTCGACTGCCGCGATCCCGACGACGTCGTGGATTACCTCGCGTCGATCCCGCCGGTGGAGGATGCGAACGAGGTGCAGCACGCCCGGGTGGTCGAGGCCGTCCATGCCCGCTTCGCGGCAGGAGGTGGGCGCCTGCGGGTGAGCAAGGACACCGGCCTGTTCGTGTGCCGCGAGCCGCGCGGACGACGGTGACGTATCCGGGTCGCCCCCGGGACGCGCCAAGGGCGGTGCCCCAGCGACACCGCCCTCGGTCGAGCCAACTCGGTTGTCGTCCGCGTCAGCGGCCCAGCAATGAGATCAGGACAGCCCCAGCTGTGCGCTGCAGTGCGGCCACTGGCCCCAGCCCGAGCGGGCCTGGAGGATCTGGCCGAAGTGGATCTGCGTCTCGCGTGAATGGTCGCTCGGGAGGCCCGAGCCACCGACGGCGTGCCACGTGCTGGCGGAGAACTGCAGGCCGCCGTAGTAGCCGTTGCCGGTGTTGGTTGACCAGTTGCCGCCGGACTCGCAGTTGGCGAGGGCGTCCCACGTGGCGTAGTCGCCCGGGTCGCCGAAGCCACCGCCGGTGGACGGCGGCGCCGGATCCTCTGCGGGCGGCGGGGGCGCCTCGGTGGTGGGCGGCGCCTCGGTGGTGGTGGTGGTCGGCGCCTCGGTGGTGGGCGGCGGCGGCGGGGCCGTGGTCGTGGTCGGCGGCAGCGTCGTGGTGGTGCGCAGGGCCTGCTGGGCCTGCGCCCGGGCCAGGTCGGCCTCGGTGGCGCTGCGGCGCAGTGCGATCAGCGAGGTGTCCGAGTCTGCGGCGGCCTCGACCTGATCGCCGCCGTCGTCACCGGGGACGATGACGTTGGCGAGTGCGACGGGCCCGATCAGCAGGGCGATGCCGGCGACTCCGCCCATCACGGCGCGGCGCACCGTCTTGTTGCGTGTCGAGTCGTCGTCGCTACTCGGAGGTAAGTCTGTCCGTGAGGACATCAGTGGCGGTCTCCTTCCGTCGGCGCGCGCGCTGGGAGCGGGCTTGAAAGGGAAAAAGCAACCAGGGGCGCCCCAGCGTGTGCCGTCCTATGCGGTTGGTGAAAGGAGTTTGTCACGATCGACATGGTTTCGCAACGTTGAGTGGTGGTGGGGGACCCCCAGTGGTCGCCCCCGACCCAGCGGATGCCACCGTAGATCGCCCGGCATGGGTGATGTGGCATCCGGCGCACCACCGAATCTGACGGTGTGTCAGACCCTATGCGATGATCGTGGCGACCTGCACGCGCGAGAGGAGCCCCGACGTGAGCGAGCACAACGAGCGACCGCCCCTGGCCGGTGTGCGCATCATCGAATGCTCGATGCTCGGCCCCGGTGCGATCACCACCCACCTGGCCGATCTCGGCGCGGACGTGATCAAGGTGGAGCCGCCGTCCGGCGACTACATCCGCGAGATGACCTGGCCCATCGTCGAGGGTGTCTCGCTCATGCACCTGCACCTCAGCCGGGGCAAGCGCTCGATCACCCTCGACCTGCGCACCGACGAGGGCCGCGCGGTGTTCCTCGACCTGGTCAGAGGGGCTGATGCCGTGGTCGAGGCCATGCGCCCCGGCGGCCTCGAGCGCCGCGGCGTCGGGTACGAGGCGCTGCGCGAGATCAACCCCGCGGTCGTGTTCATCACGATCTCGGGCTACGGCATGACGGGCCCCTACAAGGACATGCCGAGCCACGGGGTCGCCTACGACACGTGGGCCGGTCTGGTGAACCCCGGGATCGACGACGACGGGTTCGCGTACATCCCCGAACACCCGTCGATGGGCATCCACGCCGGCCCCCTGTTCGGCGCGCTCGGGCATCCTCGCCGGCGTGGTCCGCGCCCGGGAGACCGGCGAGGGATGCCGCATGGAGATCGCCCAGTCGGACGCGGCCGCGGCGATGGACTGGTACCGCAGCGAGACGTGGAAGGCGTACGAGCGGCCAGAGACGGAAGTCACAGGCAACAAGTCGGACAACTACGAGCGACGCGCCCCCGGAACCGCCGGGATGCGCCACGGCGTGCGCTACCAGATCTACGAGTCGAAGGACGGCTTCGTGCTCTTGCAGGCCTCGGAGCGCGAGTTCTGGCAGAACTTCTGCGCCGGCGTCGGCCGCACGGACATGTTCGAACGGTGGCCAGGCGCCAAGTTCGCCGACCATGCCCCCGGTAACCGCGAGATGCAGACGGAGCTGCGCGAGATCTTCCGGGGACGCACCACGGCGGAGTGGGTGGCGTTCGGCGACGAGCACAACACCCCGATCGCCCCGGTCAACACGCCGCAGACGCTCGCCGACGACCCGCAGTTCCAGGCGCGGCTGCCGTTCCACCCGAGGGAGGCGCTGGGTGCCGAGCAGCTGCCGTCGCCCATCAAGCTGATCGACGAGGAGCTGCCCGTGCCCTCCAAGGCCCCCACGGTGGGCCAGCACACCGACGAGGTGCTGCGCGAACTGCTCGACTACGACGACACGCGGGTGGCCGAGCTGCGCGACGCCGGCGCGTTTGGCTGACCCACCGTCACCCACGGCGGTCAGAACACGTCGTAGGGTGCCGTGATGCGCACGCGCTCTGCCGCCGTGGCCGCCGTCACGCTGGTGGGCACCCTGGCCGTGGTGCAGCTGACCGCCGTCGTGCTGCACGCCCTGACCGGCGACGACGACGCCGCGGCTGCCGGAATCGCCGCCGTGCCCGCGCTGTTGCGGACCGACACCCCGGCCGACCGCGACCTGGGTGCGTATGAGGGGACAGGCGCCTGGGTCGACCTCTACGACGTCGGTCGCGCGCCCGGCGAGTCGCCCGTGACGCCGGGCTCGGTCGACGAGATGGCCGACGCCGGTGTGCGCACGCTCTACCTGCAGGTGGCGCGCGACGACCCGGGGGCGCCAGCCGGGCTGGACGACGCGGGGCTCGCGGCGCGGTTCCTGGTACGGGCACACGAGCGGGGCCTGCGCGTGGTGGGCTGGTACGTGCCCCGGTTCGGTGACGTCGAGCGCGACCTGGACCACCTGCGTGCCATCGCCGACTTCGAGGTGCTGGGCCACCGCTTCGACGGGGTGGCCGTCGACATCGAGTGGACCGACACCGTGGCCGATGCCGCCGAGCGCTCGAGCCGCCTGGTCGCGCTGTCGCAGGACCTGCGCGACGACGTGGGATCGGATGCGCTGGGGGCGATCGTCATGCCCCCGGTGCAGCTCGACGTCGTGAACCCTGCCTTCTGGCCCGGCTTTCCCTGGGAGGAGCTGGCGCCGCTCTACGACGCGTGGCTGCCGATGGGCTACTGGACCGACCGCACCACGGCGTCGGGGTACCGCGACCCGGCGACCTACACGGCGGAGAACCTGCAGCGCCTGTACGCCCACGTGGGCGACGACGCCCCCGTGCACGCCATCGGTGGACTGGCGGAGGAGACCACCGCCACCGATGCCGCCGCGTTCGCGGCCGCGGCTTCGGCCGACGGCGCGATCGGTGCGTCGATCTACGACTGGGCAACGCTGCCCGACGATGTCCAGCGCCACATGACGGAGACGCTCGACGGCTGAGACGAGCCACCCCACTAGGCCCACGCCGCCTGGGCGACAAGCTCGACGCCGTCGGCGAGGACCGGGGGGAGCAGCGCGTGGACGGCGGCCATCAGGTCGTCGGCGGCCGGAAGCCGGGACAGCAGCCAGCGTGCCCACATGCCGTCGTCCATCCACGCCGCGAGCTGGGCCGACGGAGGCGGACCGGGAACGTCGACCACCAGCGGGTCCTCGCGCAGGCGGGCCCACGTCCACGCCTGGGCCAGCGCCGCGGCCGACGCGGCCAGCGCCGCGGGGCCGAGCGCGGTCGACGGCCGAGCGTCGGGCGGACCGGCCGCCGCGTGGAGGCGTGCCACGGCCGACCAGGACTGCGGTCGCGACGGTGCGTCGGCCGCGCTGGCGACCTCGACCACGCGGTCGAGCCAGGCGAGTGTCCACAACCCGATCGTCGAGGAGGGAGGCGCGGCCGTAGGCAGCGAGAGCGCCCGTCGGCACGCATCGGCCACCGCACCCTCCGGCGGCCCCGGCAGCGGGACCACCTCGTCGTCGCGCCGCATCAGCCCCGCCCCGGCCCCGGCGCGGTCGATCAGCACC
Organism: uncultured Acidimicrobiales bacterium; assembly: GCA_963735375.1. GTDB lineage: Bacteria > Actinomycetota > Acidimicrobiia > Acidimicrobiales > VFJN01 > ZC4RG19. The sequence goes on along the minus strand of CAVTKS010000007.1, from coordinate 548,986 downwards.
GTCACGGTGACCGGGTCGGGCTCGACAGGGGCGCCGGACGCGTCGCGCCGCGGCCGGCCCGCAGGGTCGAGACGCCGGGCGCCGCCGGAACACGACACGCCGAGCGCTCGCCAGTGGGCCGGGGCGACGAACCCCAGCAGCACCTCGAGGGGATGGGCGCCGTCGAGGGGGAACCACGTGAAGCACTCGGTGACGGGCGGTAGGTCGCTGACGCGGAGGATCGCGCCGTCGATCGCTGCGGCCGACAGCTCGGCATCGGCCGCCGTGACGAACGACATGAGGTCGCCGTGGTCGGGAAAGGGGAGCATGGGGATGCCTCCGGACAGGACTGATCGCCGTTGAACGGTGGATCAGTGCCGGAGGCGCCGGCGGGGGACCACGAACCCGCTGAGCGGAGGCTACTGCGGGGGTGTGACAGCCAGATCGACGCAGCGCGCCGCTGCCCGGCCAGCGCCGCTCGGCCAGGATGCGGGCGAGGCGGGCATCGCTTGCCACGTACTCGTGCAGCAGCGCGGGGGCGAGCTCGTGGATGCGCTCGCGGTCGACCTCGACGGGTGTCAGGCCCACGACACGGGCGATGGCCTTGAGCGAGCACGACGTGTGCAGCACCCGACCGACGTCACCCCGGTACACGCGGTACGCATCGAGGTGGCCGTGGTCGTACCAGGTCGCCCGGTACGCGCCGGCATGGCCGGGGAGGGGACCGCGGCTGAGCAGCACCGTCGGGTCGGCCGTGAGCCGCAACCCCAGGTCGAGGCCGCACGCCGCGGCCCGGTCGGCGAGGAACGGCAGGTCGAATGCGGCGCCGTTCCAGGTGGCGATCACCCCGGGATCGAGCGACCGGAGCCGCCGGTCGAGCGCCCCGAGCACATCGGGCTCGTCGCCTCCGAAGACCTCGTCGCCCTGCGGGGTCGACAGCGCGACGGTGACCACCGGTGACACCGCGGGATCGAGCCCGTCGATCGTGGTGTCGGTCTCGATGTCGAGCCCGTAGATCAGGGCCGGGTGCATGGGGCCAGTATGACGGTCGCCTGTGACGGGTTAGCTGACCGCCAAGGCGACGGCGACGTAGTGGCAGAGGAACCCGATGAGCGTGCCGGTGTGGAAGATCTCGTGGTACCCGAAGGTCGCCGGTGCCGGGTTCGGCCGCTTCAGTGCGTACACGACGCCGCCCACGCTGTACGCGAGCCCGCCGACCACGATGAGCGTGATCACGGCGGTGCCGCCCTCGCGCGCCAGCGCCGGCATCACACCGACCGCCACCCACCCGAGTGCCACGTAGAAGGGGGTGTACAGCCACGCGGGAGCGGACAGCCACGCGACCCGGAAGACGATGCCCGCCAGCGCCCCCACCCACACGACGGTGAGCACGACGCGCTGAGCCGTGCCGTCGAGGAGAGCGATGCACAGGGGTGTGTACGTGCCGGCGATCATCAGGAAGATGTTCGAGTGATCGAGGCGGCGCAGGCGTGCGTGGGTGCGGGCGTCCCAATGCCCTCGGTGGTACAGCGCACTGACGCCGAACAGGATCGCGGTCGCCCCCGTGTAGACGAGGCACGCCCACCGCTCGGCCGGCTCGTCCGCGATGGCCAGCAACAGCACGGCGCCCGTGACCAGCGAGACGGGGAACGCGACCAGGTGGAGCATGCCCCGCAGGCGGGGCTTGGCCGGGGCGGTGGCGACCGGTGGCTCGGCGGTCGTCGGCGCGACGGAGGACATCGGGCCGACCCTAGTGACCCGCGATCAACCGATATCCCCTCCGGTGCACCGTGGACACGGACAGCTGGTGCGCGGCGATGCGCCTGCGCAGCCGGGCCCGGGGACGGCATCCGCAACGGCCGAGCGGTCGCCTGTGCGCGACTTCACAGCCACCGCGGGTGCCGGTGAGCTGAGCTACAGGATCTGGCGCAGGAACGCCTTGGTGCGCTCCTCCTCCGGCTTGTCGAAGAAGTGCTGGGGCGTGCCCACCTCGACGATCTCGCCGTCGGCCATGAACACGACCCGGTCGGCGACCTCGCGGGCGAACCCCATCTCGTGGGTGACGACGATCATCGTCATGCCCGACGTTGCCAGCTCGCGCATGACGTCCAGCACCTCGGCGATCATCTCGGGGTCGAGGGCGGACGTCGGCTCGTCGAACAGCATGATCTTGGGCTGCATGGCCAGCGCCCGGGCGATCGCCACCCGCTGCTGCTGGCCACCCGACAGCTGGCCGGGGTACTTGGCCGCCTGCTCCGGGATCTTGACCCGCTCGAGCATCTCACGGGCCATCGCGGTGGCCCGGCTCTTGGGCCACCGCCGCACCTTGCGGGGACCGAGCGTGATGTTGTCGAGCACGGTCAGGTGGGGGAAGAGGTTGAACGACTGGAACACCATGCCCACCTCGCGCCGTACCTCGGCGATGTGGCGCACGTCGTTGGTGAGCTCGGTGCCGTCGACGACGATGCGGCCACGGTCGTGCTCCTCGAGCCGGTTGATGCAGCGGATCAGCGTCGACTTGCCCGACCCTGAGGGCCCGATCACGACCACGACCTCCTGACGGCCGACGGTGAGGTCGATGCCGCGCAGCGCCTGGAACCTGCCGAACCACTTCTCGACGCCCTCGCACTGGATGATCGGCTCGCCTGTGCCCCCGGCCTCCGACGCCAGCGCGGTCAGGTCGTCGGAGTCGGTCACCTCCTCCGAGTCGGTCAGGTCGTCCGAGATCTCCGAGTTCATCGTTCCCCCACTCCCAGGCGTCGTTCGAGGCGCTGGCTCTCGCGTGACATGGTCGAGCAGCCCGCCCAGTAGATGAGCCCCACGAACGCCAACGTGAGCGGGCGCAGGCCCTGGCCCCGGAAGGCGTCCTGCTGGGTGACGGCGTCGGCCACCTCGAGGAGCTCGAAGAACCCGACGATCGCCAGCAGCGAGGTGTCCTTGAACAGGCTGATGAACTGGCCGACCATCGCCGGGATCACCGCCCGCAGCGCCTGGGGCAGCACGACCAGCCGCACGACCTTGACCGGCGAGAGCCCGACCGCCTGGGCCGCCTCCGTCTGGCCGCGTGGCACCGCCTGCAAGCCACCCCGCACGATCTCGGCGATGTAGGCCGCCTCGAACAGTGTGATGACGATGACCGCCCGCACGAGGAAGCTGGGTGGCTCGACGGTGTTCGGGAACACGAAGCCGACCATGTACTGGCCGAGGAAGAGCAGAGTCACCAGCGGAACGGCGCGGACGGCCTCGACATAGGTGACCGTCGCCCCACGGATCGCCGGCAGCGTCGACCGGCGGCCCAGCGCCAGCAGCAGGCCGAGGGGGAAGGCCAGCACGATGCCCGCCACGGTGGCCGCCACGACCAGGTGCAGCCCACCCCAGTCGTCCCAGCCGGTGCCCGGGCCGCCGGTGATGATCACCTGCAGCCCGACGATGAACCCGACGACGACGACCACCCAGACCCAGGGGCGAAGGCGCCCGGGAATTCGTGAGCCGAGCGCACCGGCCACGACGGCCACGACGACAAGACCGACGGTGCCCAGCGTCGGCAGCACGGTGCGGGTGAAGCTGAGGATGACGGCGACGCCGAGCACGGCGGGCCAGAAGCGGTGCAACGCCGACGCGACCCGGCGGGCTGGCGAGGGCGCCCGTGCGTCGTCCCGCGCGTCGTCCCGTGAGGCGGATTCGACGGGGGAATCGGTCGGGCGGCGCACGGACTTGCCGAGCGCGCCGATCGCGAGCCCGATCGCGGCGACCACGACATAGCCGGCGACCCACAGCCGCCACACCTCGTCGGCGGGGAAGAAGCCGACCATGAACAGCTTGAGGTTGACCCGCACGACCGTCCAGTCGGCCGTGACGAACACCCAGCGGGCGAGCCGGTACACCGCCCACCCGACCAGGAGGCCGACCACCACGGTCAGCGCCGCGTTCAGCGGGGTCGCGGCCAGGTTGGCCCGGACCCACTGTCGCGGGGTGAGCCCTCGGACCGGCGGTTCCGGCTCCGGGAGTACGAGCGGCTCGGCGAGGGCGCCGGTCGAGACCTCCATCAGCGCTCCACCAGGCGCAGGCGATGGTTCGCGACGTTGGCGACCAGCGAGATCGCCAACGACAGCACCAGGTAGAAGCCCATCGCCACGAGGATCGACGGGATGGCCGGCTGGCCGTTGCCGATGACCGTGCTGGTCACGCCCATCAGCTCGGCGAAGGCCACCGCCACGCCCAACGACGTGTTCTTCGTCAGGTTGAGGCACTGGTTGATGATCGGCGGGGTGGCGATGCGGAACGCCTGGGGCAACACCACGAAGCGCAGGCGCTGGCTCGCGGACAGGCCGACGGCCCCGGCGGCCTCGGTCTGGCCCTTGGGCACGGCCAGGATCGACCCGCGCACGATCTCGGCGACATGCGAGGACGTGTAGAGCACCAGACCGACGAGCGTCGCCACGAACGGCAGGCCCATGCGGAAGCCACCCGTGATGCTCAACCCCGAGACCTCGGGGTGCGACAGCACCACGGGCGCGGACAGCGCCACATAGCCCCCGATCGCCACGGCGAGGAACAGTCCTCCGCCCCACAGCCAGCGGCGAGCCGGGGCGCCCGAGCGCTCCTCGACCCATCCCCGCCAGGCGCCCACGGCCACTGCCGTGCCCAACCCCAGGACGAGCAGCGCCAGGTAGAGCCACCCGTTCCCGTCGCCTTGCAGGGACACGATGCCGAACTCGGACACCGACAGGACGAGCACGCCGCCGATCTCGTTCGCCTCGGCTATCGGCGGGAGCGTGGCGAGGGCCGCGGCGTTGACGAACACGATCACCAGCAGCGGCGGCACGTTGCGCAGCGCCTCGACGTACGCGCCGGCGGCGCGCCGGACGAGCCAGTTGCCCGACAGGCGGGCGATGCCCAGAAGCGTGCCCAGCACCAGCGTGAGGACGATGCCGACCAGCGCCACGGTGATCGTGCTGCGCAGCCCCGTGAGCATGGCGTCCAGCACGGTGTCGGACGGCTTGAGGTCGGTGTACGCGATGCGGAAGCCGGCCTGTTGATCGAGGAACCCGAAGTCGAGCTCGACGTCGTTGGCGAGCAGGTTGTCGTAGAGGTACGCCACCAGCGCGACGACCGCGGCCAGCACGGCCACCTGGAACGCGACGCGCAGAACGCGCACGTCGCGCCACAGGGGTGGCCGTGATCTGGTCGCAGTCGTCGCCATCGGACGGATCGGCCTCAGGCCGTCACCGTCACGTCATCACCGGTAGGGCGGGGCGTACAACAGGCCCCCGTCTGTCCACTGGGCGTTCGGGCCCCGCTCGAGGCCGAGGGGCGTGCCGGGGCCGACCGTGCGGTCGTAGATCTCGCCGTAGTTGCCGACCTCGGCGATGACGTCGACCGCGAAGGCCGGGTCGAGACCCAGGCCGGGGTCGAACGGCGCCGGGTCGGCGTCCTCGTCCTCCGGGTCGGGGATCGGCTGGCCGAGGAAGCGGAGGATGTCCTGGTTCTCGCTGCTGGTCATCTGCTCGACGTTGTCAGTGGTGATGCCGAACTCCTCGGCCTGGATGGTGGAGATGACGGCCCAGTTGACCGCGTCGGCCCACTCGTCGTCCCCGTCGAGCACCACGGGTCCGAGCGGCTCCTTCGAGAACGCGTCGTCGAAGACGACCAGCGCCTCGGGGCCACCGGCGTCCGCGGGGAACGCCGAGCGCACGCCGGCGAGCTGCGACTTGTCCGAGGTCCAGCCCTGGCACTGACCAGCGGTGAACGCATCCTGGATCTGGTCGGCGTCGTCGAACGTGAGCGGGGTGTAGTCGATGCCCTCGTTCGCGGCCGCGGTGGCCAGATTGAGCTCGGTCGTGGTGCCGCCCAGGACACAGATGGTGGTGCCGCCCATGTCGGCGATGGACGCGTAGCCCGAGTCGGCCCGCACCATCATCCCCTGGCCATCGAAGAACGTCGTGGTCAGGAAGCGGCTGCCCTCGCCGCCGTCGCGGCTGGCCGTGAAGGTGGTGTTGCGGATGAGCACATCGATGTCGCCCGCCTGCAGGGCGGTGAAGCGGGTCTCGGCGTCAAGCGACGTGTACTCGACGGCCTCGGCGTCGCCGAGCACCGCGGCGGCGACGACCTTGCAGAACTCGATGTCGAAGCCGGTGTAGTCACCGGCCTCGTCCACCAGGCCGAAGCCGGGCACGGTCTCGTTGACGCCGCAGCGCAGCGTGCCGCGGTCCTGGACCTCGGCGAGCAGCCCTCCGCCACCGTCACCGCCTTCGCCGGCCGCCTCCTCGTCGCCGCTGCCACCGCTGTCCGAGTCGTCGTCGCTACAGGAGATCGCTACGAGGCTGAACGCGACCAGCAGGCCGGCCAGCTTCCATCTGGAAGCGCGTCGGATCATGGGGTTCCCCTTTGTCGGCTGTCGTAGGTGGCCGGGCCTTGCCCGCCCTTCGCCACTACGGATGCCATCCCCGGCCGGTTCTCGGCACCGCCGACCCTACCGACCGCCGGCGATCGGCTGGGAGGAATGTGTGTTGCGATCGCGCGACGAACGCCGGCTATCGGTGCGCGATCTGCTCAGGAAGCGGCCGCTGCGTCGAGCACCTGGGTCACCAGCGCCGCCACAGGGCTGCGCTCTGCCCGGGTGAGGGACACGTGCCCGAACAGGGGGTGGCCCTTGAGCGACTCGATGACCGAGGCGATCCCGTCGTGCCGGCCCACCCGCAGGTTGTCGCGCTGGGCGACATCGTGCGTCAGCACGACCCGGCTGCCCTGACCCAGCCGGCTGAGGGCCGTGAGCAGGACCGTGCGTTCCAGGTTCTGCGCCTCGTCGATGACGACGAAGCTGTCGGTCAGGCTGCGGCCCCGGATGTGCGTGAGGGGCAGGACCTCGAGCAGGCCGCGGTCGAAGACCTCGTCGATGACCTCCTGCCCGGCGATGGCCTCGAGCGCGTCGGTGACCGCCGCGCCCCACGGCAGCATCTTCTCGCTCTCGGACCCGGGGAGGTAGCCCAGGTCCTGTCCACCCACCGGGAAGATGGGGCGGAAGACGATGACCCGGTTGTGCGTGCGCTGCTCGAGCACCGCGTCGAGCCCGGCGGCGAGCGCCAGCACGCTCTTCCCCGTGCCTGCCGGCCCGCCGAGGCTGACGATGCCCACGTCGTGGTCGGCCAGCAGGTCGATGGCGATGCGCTGCTCGGCGGAGCGTCCCCGCACCTCGAACAGCGTGCGGTCGCTGCGGGCCAGGTGGACCTGCTTGTCCTCGTGCACGCGGCCGAGCGCGGACTGACTGCCGGCGTGAAGCACGACTCCGGTGTTGCACGGCAGGTCGCGGGCCTCGGCCAGATCGGCGACGTGCTCGTCGAAGAGCGTGTCGATCGTGCCCCCCTCGACGTCGAGCTCGGTGACGCCCGCCCAGTTGCTGTCGCTCGCGAGCTCGTTGCGGTACTCGTCGGCCTCGAGACCGACGATCGACGCCTTGAGTCGCAGCGGCAGGTCCTTGGTGACGATCGTGACGTCGCGGCCCTCGGTGGCCAGGTTGCGCGCCACCGCCAGGATGCGGTGGTCGTTGGTCTCGCCGCTGAGGGCGGCGGGAAACCCGGCCATCTCGGTGTGGTTGACCTCGACACGGAGCGTGCCGTCCTCGTCGTTCGCCGGCATCGGGCGCAGCAACGAGCCGTACGCCAGACGCAGGTCCTCGAGCATCCGCAGCACCTCGCGGGCGGCCCAGCCGAGCTCGGGGTGGTGGCGCTTGGCCTCGAGCTCGGTGAGCACGACCAACGGGATCACCACGTCGTGCTCGGCGAAGCGCTGCAGCGCCCGCGGATCCGAGAGCAGTACCGACGTATCGAGAACGTAGACGCGCGCGTCCAGGGCGGAATCGGTCAACGGAACCCCCACGTGAGCCGGACTGGTCACCAATCGCCAGTCAAGCGCGCTACTTCGCGCCGCTGGTGGATGCGCGGCCCGGCCCATCGGTCACCAGCACCACATGCAGCGCGGTGGGACCGTGGGCGCCCAGCGTGAGGAGCTGTTCGATGTCGCCGGTCCGACTGGGACCGGTGACCAGCACCAACGACGGGGGCAGCGCATCAGCCGCGGACCCTAGGCGGCGGAGCACGTCCGCCGGGGTCGGGAACAGATTGTTCACGGCGACGACACACAGGTGAACCGTGGGCAGCAGCGACGCGGTGCGCCCGCCGGCGGCGCGGCTGTCGAGCACGACCGAGCCCGTGGCCGCGATCGCGGCGACCGCCCCGGTCACCCCCAGCCCGGCCCGCGCCGCGCTCTCGACGGTGGCGGGCTGAACCGTCATGCCCCGGTCGGCCAGCCGGCGTCCGACGTCGCGCGCCTCCGGCTCGGCCGACACCACGACCGACCGGTCTCCGAGCTCGCCCGCCAGGCGGTCGAGCAGGTCGTCGGGCACGTCGCCGTCGACGACGTGGCAGGTGGCCTCGGCGTGGGTGACCGCATCGGCGAACGTGGCGACCAGGTCGTCGCGGTCGAGGTTGCGGTACCCCGGCAGAGGGACGGGCGAGCCCGGAGCCGGTGTCGGGGGCGGCACGTGCACGGGGTTGGTGAAGATGTCGCCGGCCAGCCGCTCCCGGGCCGTGGCGAGGAACACCGGGCGGTCGCCGGTCTCGCGACCCGTCACATGCCCGCCCGCCAGCGGTCGCGGAAGCGCTCGTCGGCCGGCTGGGGCACGGTGCGGCCGACCGCCCAGTCGCGGCCGACGGGCAGGCGCCCGGCCAGGTCGGCGGCCCAGCGCCCCCAGGTCGCCGCCCGGGTCGTGGCGCCGTAGCGGCGGGCGTCGGACCACGCGGTCGACCAGGCTCGCCACGCCGCCTTCTCGGTGCGGCCGGCGTCGTCGGCCTTGGCCCGACGCAGCGACAGGAGCAGGTCCTGCAGGGGGATCTGCACCGGACACGCGTCCATGCACGCGCCGCAGAGCGTCGACGCCCCGGCCACCTCGGCCGCCTCCGGCTGGTCGCCCGCCAGCAGCGGGGTCAGCACCGCGCCCATCGGCCCGGGGTAGACCCAGCCGTAGGCGTGGCCACCGGTCTGGCGATAGACGGGACACACGTTGAGGCACGCGCCGCAGCGGATGCAGCCGAGCATCTCGTGGTACTCGCCGGCCAGCAGATCGCTGCGCCCGTTGTCGAGGATGACGACGTGCAGCTCGTCGGGCCCGTCGACCTCGCCGGCGCCGCGGGGCCCGGTGACGACGCTCGTGTAGGACGACAGTCGCTGCCCGGTCGCCGAGCGGGCCAGCAGTGCCAGCAACAGGTCGGCCTGTGCCCAGTCGGCCGCGAGCCGCTCCATGCCCAGCACGGCGACGTGCACGCGGGGGAGCGCGGTCACCAGGCGGCCGTTGCCCTCGTTGGTGACCAGCACGATCGACCCGGTCTCGGCCACGGCGATGTTCGCCCCCGTGATCCCCACCTCGGCGGCGAGGAACACCTCGCGCAGCCGCTGACGGGCGAACCGCACCAGCTCGGTGGGCTCGGTGTCGAGCGTCGGCGGCGCGGCGACCGTGTCGACGAACAGATCCCGGATCTGGTGGCGGTCCTTGTGGAGCGCGGGGGCGATGATGTGGCTGGGCGTCTCGCCGGCGAGCTGGATGATCCACTCGCCCAGGTCGGTCTCGACGACCTCCTTGCCGGCGGCCTCCAGCGCGCGGTTGAGGTCGATCTCCTCGGTGGCCATCGACTTGGACTTGGCGACCCGGGTGGCGCCGGCGGCGTTCACGACGTCGACGACGTAGCGCCGGGCGTCCTCGGCGGTGGCGGCCCAGCACACGTTGCCGCCACGGGCCAGCACCTGGTCGGCGAAGCGCTCGAGCAGGTTCGGCAGGTCGGCGAGCACCTGCTGCTTGGTGGCGCGGGCTGCCCGGCGCAGCCCGTCGGCGTCATCGAGCTCTGCGAGCCCGGTTGTCCGATGGCTGGCGAACCGGTCGACCGCGCGAGCGACGTTGGTGCGCAGACGTTCGTCGCCGACTGCGTCGGCGGTGCGCTGGCGCAACGTGGTCCCGGGAAGCAGGTGACCGGTCATCCCTGCTCGCCACCGTCATCGGGTAGCGCCGCGGCGAGCACCTCGGCCAGGTGCCGGACGTGCACCGGCCGGCCCGTCGCCTCGGCCCGCGACTGCAGGTGCATGAGGCACGACGTGTCGCACCCGACCAGCGCGTCGGCGTCGGGAGCGCCCGCCGCCAGCGCGTGGAGCTTCTCGTCGGCCATCGCCACCGAGGCCTCGGGCAGCTTGACGCTGAAGGTGCCGCCGAACCCGCAGCACCGGTCGGACCCCTCCCAGCCGACGACCTGGCAGCCCTCGATCGCGCTCGCCAGCACGCGGGGCGGCTCGGCGATGCGGAGCTCGCGCAGCATGTGGCAGCTCTCGTGCAGCGCGACCTGGACGGGCCGGTGCAGACGCAGGGCCGGAAGGCGGTCGGCCCGCTCCGCGAGGAGCTCGGACAGCTCGCGGGTCTGCGCGCCGACACGCCGAGCCCTCGCCGCGGCGTCGTGGTCACCGACGACCTCGAACAGCTCGGGCCAGAAGACCCGCACCATCGTGGCGCACGACCCGGCGGGCACGACGATCGCCTCGGCCCCGTCGTCGAGCTCGCCCTCGAGGGCGGCGAGCGTGGTGCGCGCCACCCGGGCCGCGTCCTCGGCGAAGCCCGCGTTCCACGCCGGTTGGCCGCAGCAGGTCTGGGCCAGGTTGCACGTCACCTCGCACCCCACCGCCCGCAGCAGGCGCACCGTGGCGGTGCCGACATCGGGCGCGATCACATCGACGACGCAGGTGATCAGCAGCGACACGCGCACGGCGACACCTTACGGCGGTCCGTACGCTGGCGGCCCATGCCCCGGCCCTGCGTGTTCTGCGACATCGTCGCCGGTCGTGTTCCGGCCCACGTCGTGCTCGATGACGAGTTGACCATGGCGTTCCTCGACGCCCGCCCGCTCTTCCCGGGGCACACGCTGCTGGTGCCCCGGTCGCACGTCGAGGCCCTGCCCGAGTTGCCGGCCGAGATGGTGGGGCCGTACTTCGAGCGGGCCCAGCGTCTGGCCCGGGCGATGGAGTCACCCGACGGCATGGGCGCGGCCGGCTCGTTCGTGGCGGTGAACAACCGGATCAGCCAGAGCGTCCCGCACCTGCACACCCATGTCGTCCCTCGCAACGTCAAGGACGGTCTGCGAGGCTTCTTCTGGCCTCGCACCAGGTACGCCGACGACGCCGAGGCGGCAGCGGTCGCCGACCGGTTGCGGGCCGCGTTGTCGGCGTCGTCAGGGCTCGAATCGACCTGAGCGCTCGGCGACCCGGGCCGAGTCGTTCGGCCAGCGCACCGCCGAGTCCCCCGACCCGGTGAGCGTGAGGATGTCGGCCCCGTCGTCGGTGACGACAACCGTGTGCTCGAACTGGGCGCTCGGCATGCCGTCCGCGGTCACCTCGGTCCAGCCGTCAGGCCACTGTACGAGTCGTGTCGCACCGGCGGTGAGCATCGGTTCGACGGTGAACGCCATGCCTGTCACGAATGTCGCGGTGCCGGACCGGTCGTCGACGTGGTGCACGTGCGGCTCGGCGTGGAACACCGTGCCGATGCCGTGCCCGCCGTACTGGCTGACGATGCCGAAGCCGCGGCCGGCCGCCACGGGCTCGATCGCTTGACCGATGGCTCGCAGGGGCCTGCCGGGGGCCACGGCGGCGATGCCGGCGTAGGTCGCATCGCACGTGGCCTGCACCAACGTCGCCGTCGCAGCGTCGACCTCACCGACCGCGAACGTGGCGGACGTGTCGCCGTGGACGCCACCGACGAAGGCGGTGACGTCGATGTTGACGATGTCACCGTCCTGCAGCGTTCGACTGTCCGGGATGCCGTGGCACGCGACCTCATTGACAGACGTGCACACCGAGTGGCGGAAGCCCTTGTACCCGAGCGTGCTGGGGTAGGCCTCACGGGCGACGTAGGCGTCGAGCGCGACGGCATCCAGATCGTCGGTGGTGACGCCGGGGCGTACCTGCCGGCCGGCCTCGACCAGGACCTCGGCGGCGACGCGGCAGGCGTGCCGGAGTGCCGGCAACGTCGCGTCGTCGAACATCTGCACCCCGCCTCTGCCGGCAGGCCAGCCGCCAGTCTCGAGGTACGGGGGCCGGTCGATCGCGGTCGGCACGATCTTGGCTGGACCGACCGTCCCGGGTCGGACGGGCTCACGCCGTCCCCGCTCGAACGCCCCGTGGCATCGCTTGAACTTGCGCCTGCTGCCGCACCAGCACGCGTCGTTGCTGCGCAAGCGGTTCATGCCGCGTCGACTGCCGCGCGGCGGGTGCGACGAGGATGGGCCTGCTGCCACGTCTCGACCTCGGGGCGCAGCCAGAGTGCGATGCGGGCACGGCCGGCGGTGATGACAGGACGGGGCATGTCGTCATAACGGCGCAGGTAGCCGAACACGCTGTTGGCGTGCGACAGACCGAGCAGATCGGCTACTTCGTGCGCGTCGCAGAGATCGTCGGTGTTCACCATCGGGCACATCGGCGACGACTCTACCTGTAGACATCTACGGATGTAGACATCGTGGCCCGGGAGAGGTCAGGGCTCGAAGCGGACTGACGGCGTCCCGTCGGCGACCGTGATCGTGGCGGGCACGCCGAGCAGGTCGAGCGGGTCACCGTCGAGCCCGCTGGCCCGCAGCGTGACGACGTCACCCTTCGCCGGCCCGGCGATGATGGTCAGGTCGACGGCGACCGATCCGTCGTCGTGCTCGCTGGTGTCGACGACGAGGGCGTCATAGGTCCCGTCGGGCAGGGGCTCGCTCACGAGGTCAGTGTGGCGGGTCCGAACGTTGCCGGTCACGGCACTAGTTCAGCAGGGGGTCGAGGGCGTGTTGGGGTGACCAGTGGGGGGCGCCGCCGCTGCGGGCGCCCGGGGTGTGGCGGTCGATGCTGGTGCCCTGCGCCTGGTGGTCGCGTCGGAGTGTCACACTGCCGCGGTTCGGGTCGGCTGGCGGTGGGGCGGGTGGGGCGATCTGGGTGCCGTCGGGCCGGTAGAAGCGGGGGCGGCCGTCGACCATGGCGATGGTGTAGCCGCCTTCGTGGTGGAGCCGGTGGTGGTGACGGCAGAGCAGGGTGAGGTTGTCGATGTCCGTGCCGCCGCCTGCGATCCAGTGTTGGATGTGGTGGGCGTCCAGCCAGTAGCGGGACTCGCAGCCGGGGAAGGTGCAGCCGCCGTCGCGGTAGCGGAGGGCGCGGCGTTGGGCGCGGTTGGGGGTGCGGCTGGATCGACCGATGTCGAGGGGTTGCCCGTCGCTGGTGTGGATGAGGGGCCGGATGGTGGCGTCACCGCAACAGGCCCGGCGGGCGGTGGCGACCGCAACCGCGCGGCCGTCGCCGTAGTGCGAGCGGCCGACGTCGGTGTGCCCGGCGAGGAGGTCGTGGTCGATGTGGAGCATGACCTGGGTGGAGTCGTCGGCAAGGTCGGGGAGCCCGGGTTGGGCCAGCGCGCTGCGGAGCAGGGACACGAGGGCGTCGACCCGGCGGGTGGCGAGCGGATCGGCGGCCGCCAGGGTGGGATCGACCTCGCTGGCCGTGGCCGACTCGCTCTGGGGCTCGGTGGGGCGAGTCTCGGCGCCCGCCGGGCCATCATCGGGGCTGTCGTCGGCCGTGACAGGGTCATCGTCGACCGGGCCCGCGGTTCCGGCGTCGGCATCGGTGGCGCGGCTCGAGGGGTTGCCATCGCCGACGCTCGCCTCGCCGCGGTCGCGCCACAGCAGTTCGAGGTGGGCGGCGAGCGCGGCGCGCAACACCGCGGCGTCGTCGGGCTCGAGCAGGGCGGTGACCCGCACGAGGCCGTCGGGTTCGTCGAACAACCAGATGCCCCGGCGGCGCCGGGCCCGGTCCTGGCCGTCGTCATCGGGATCGTCGTCGTTGGCCCGCCGGTAGGCGGATACGACCCGGCGCAGTTGGCCGACCGACATCTCCCGGGCCAACGACAGCCAGTGGGCCTCGCTGTCGGGCTCGACCACCCGGTCGAGCAGCTTGAGCTTGTCCCAGCCCAACTCGCCCGCCCGGGCCGCGGCTGCGATCGCGGGCACGGTGGCCAACCGCTGCCCGGCGCGGGCCTGCGCCGACGCGACCGAGGCATCGATACCCAACTCGATCGAGGCCCAGTGCCCGATCGACCGCAGCCCAACGCCCTGCCAGCCCCGCGAGGTCTCCAGCTCACCCAGAAGCGAGACCAACTCGGCGCTGGCGGCGTGGATGTGGCCCGCCAGCTCACCCAGCCGGGACATCACCACGTCGTCGCGGGATCGCACGACCGACAGGTGCATGCCCTGCCCTCCGTAGGTAGCGCCGGGCACCCCGGTGGTCATCAACATGACCACACGCTATACGAACACGTGTACGTGTAACCAGTGTTATCTCGACAAATCTCCGGTGCTACCGGGGCGCCGGATCTCGGGATCTGCAACTGTGAGCCCATGACCCGACGCGTTCCGTTCACCGGCGGCGAGAAGGAGAGCCTGCAGGTCTGCCTCGATCGAAGTCGCGATGCCGTGCTGTGGAAGGTCGAGGGGCTCGACGACGACGACCTTCGTCGTGCCATGACACCGTCCGGCACCAACCTGTTGGGTCTCGTGAAGCACCTGGGGGCGGTCGAGTACGGCTGGTTCTGCCAGACGTTCGGGCGCGAGACCGAGCCGTTGCCGTTCGACGACGATGATGAGAACGCCGACCTGCGCGTGCGCGACGACGAGACGACCGCGGACGTCCTGGCCTTCTACGGACGGGCGCGGGCCGCGGCTGACCTGGTCATCGCCGAGCTTGACATCGAGGACACCGGCACTGCGTGGTTCGGCGACGACGTATCGCTGCGCTGGGTGTTGCTCCACATGGTCGAGGAGACCGCCCGCCACGCGGGGCACGTCGACATCGTGCGCGAGCTGATCGACGGCGCCACGGGCGACCACCCACCCTGATCGGCGTCGTGAGGACCTACAGGTGTCCGATCAACAAGTACCGCTCGTCGTCGATCTCCCGGCCCCAGTAGCCGGGGTCGGCCAGACGTCGAACCTGGATCACACGCGCACCCGATCTCCAGCAACCGATCGCCGGGACGCAGTCCAGCCAGCGCCGCGAGGTCGTCGAACAGCGACTCCGGGTAGTCGGGTCGGGCCTGGTGGTAGAGGTCTGCGGCGGCATCGAATCCGTCGCGCAGGAGCTCCCGGTCGTCGGCCACGGCGAAGCACCGTAGGCTCGCGCCACGCGGCCGGGCCGAGACGCGGCATGCTGGGCGAGGTGACCTCAGGCGACAGCACCGTCGGACAGCTTCTCATCGCCGAGCCTCTGCTCGGCGATCCCAACTTCGACCGGACCGTCGTGCTGATGATCGAGCACAACGACGACGGCGCCCTCGGGGTGGTCCTCAACCGCCCCACCGACCTCGAGGTGGACGCGGTGCTGAGCGACTGGGCCGAACTCGCCGCGTCACCGCCCGTGCTCTACATGGGTGGCCCGGTCGAGCAGAACGGGGTGCTCGCCCTGGGGCGCCGGGCAGGCGACGACGCCAAGGTCCCCGGCTGGACACCCGTGCTCGGGAACGTCGGGACGGTCGACCTGCACCTCGAACCGCACGAAGTGGCCGACGGGCTCGAGGGCATCAGGTTCTTCGCCGGCTACTCCGGGTGGGGCGGGGGCCAGCTCGAGGCCGAGCTGGCCGAGGGCGCCTGGCTGGTCGTGCCCGCGGTCACCGACGACGTGTTCGCCCCCGACCCCGACACGATGTGGCGCTCGGTCCTGCGCCGTCAGGGCGGCAAGGTGTCGATGCTGGCGGACTTCCCCGCGCACCCGTCTCTGAACTGACGGGCCCGCACGACGGCTGGTCACCCCAGCGCGGCGGTCACCTGGTCGTCGTAGTACGACGCGAGCTCGCCCAACGCCTCGGTCGTGTCGCCGGCGAAGGCCGAGCCGTGCATCGTCGCCAGCGTCGTGGCGCCCAGCCCGGCGAGGCGGCGGATCGTCGGCCCCGTGCCGGGGGTGAGCGAGGTGGCGTGGAACACGTCTTCCGCGTCGATCGCCGGGCCGACGACGTCGGCCACCGGGTCGGGGGCGACCCGTCCCATGTGGGTGAACAGATCGCCGCAGAACAGCGTGGCCGTGGTCTCCTCGAACAGCAGGCCGGCGTCCCAGCAGTGGGGCACGTGCGGTGTGGCCAGGTAGCGGACGCGCTTGCCGCCGAGATCGACGACCTCGTCGTCGGCGAGCTGCCGCGGCGGGCGGTCGGCCACCTCGTTGATCGACACGGCGCAGGCCAGGGCACCGTTGGCCACCTGCGCCTGGGGAGCGGCGGCGAGCAGGTCGTTCATCGCCCCGCACTCGTCGGACTCGAAGTGCCCGAACGAGATCCACCTGAGCCTGTCGAGCCCGACGATACGGTCGATCTCCTGGGAGACCACCGGGAACATCGACCGATGACCGGTATGGAACAGCAGCGGCTCGTCGGCCCGCACGAGGAACTGGTTGAAGCTGAACCCGTCGGGCCCGATGCCGCTCACCCATGTCGAGATGCGGAAGATATCCGCCGCCACCTCGTCGACAGTCGTTTCCATGCCGTGCCTCCCGCTCGGAGATCAGAGATCGGTGATGGCTTTGAACGCCTCGCCCCAGGGGACGCCGGCGAGCTGGCCGTGCTCGACCAGGCGCTCGCGCACACGGGCCCGGAAGGCGGCGAGCTGGGTCTCGCCCTCGGGCGAGTCGAGGTCGACGAACATCGTCGACAGCAGCTGCGACCGGTGGGCCTCGAGAGCAGCGAGCTTGCGGGCGACGTCGGCGTCCTCGACCTGCTCGACGTGGTCGGGCTGGTCGGCCTCGAACAGCAGGAGCGCATCGGGCCGGTGGTGGGGGACCTGCTGCTCGGGGAAGAAGTGGGGATCGCGGGCGGCGACGACGCCGTCGACGGCCAGGAAGCCGGCGTGGCGGTGGTCGGGGTGCAGGCGGTAGCGCTTCCAGGGGTCGTGCCCGAGCACGACGTCGGGGCGCACCCTGCGGATCCAGTACGCCACCTGCCATCGCTGCCGCAGGCCCGACTCGAGCTCGCCGTCGGGCCAGCCCAGGAACGCCACCTCGCCGGTGGCGCCCAGGGCCTTGGCGGCCTCGCGCTGCTCGGCCTGGCGCTGTGCGACCAGGTCGGTGAGGTCCTGGTCGGGGTCCCACGTGCCCTTGGACCCGTCCGTGCACACGAGGTGGCTGACCACGCACCCGGCGGCCGCCCACTTGGCCAGCGTCGCCCCGCACCTGAACTCGATGTCGTCGGGGTGGGCGGCGATCGCGAGCGCACGCCCCGGGACGGGCAGGTCGATGCCGATGGAGCTCACGGCAGACAGCTCACGGCAGACAGCTCATGACGGGCAGCTCATGCCGGCCGGCTCACGACAGGCGGTTGGCGACGGCGCCGGTGGGGGCCACGACGGGGACCGGCTCGTCGGATCCACCGGCCGGCCCGCCCCACACCGACGGCGCGCCCGGATAGGCGAGGTCGGCGGGCAGGTCGACGTCCCAGCCGAGGTGGGCGTCCTGCACGATGCGGGCGGGCACGTCGAGGCGGGCGGCCTCGGTCCGGTGGCGCCCGAACGACCCGGCGCCGTACGAGAACGTGAACGACGCGGCTGTTGGAAGCGCGAGCACATTGGTGCCGTCGAACCGCCGGTCGGGCACGAGCGACACGCCGGGAAAGTCCGCGAGCCAGGCGAGCTGCGTGGCGAGCGGCAGGTCGGCGTGGGCGACGATCGCATGGGCGACGCCGTCGGCCCGCAGCGCGGCGACCCCGTCGGACACGGCGCCGTTCAGTCCGCGGCCCGGACACCACACGACTCGCGCCCCCGAGCGCTCGGCCCAGACGCGCACCTCGTCGTCGTCGCACACCACCACCGTGGGCAGTGGGTCGGCGGCGAGCAGCACGATCTCGGCCATGTGGCGCGCAAGGTCGGCCCGCTCGTCGGGGTCGAGGGCGCTCGCCAACCGGACCTTGGCCTGGGTGAAGGCCTTGACCGGCACCACCACCGCAGCGGACGTCGTCGCTGACACTGCCGCGCAGCGTACCGCCGTACCGTCCGAGCGACGACAGGCCACGTAGAGGGAACGGACCGGCGATTCGGAGGCCGGAGGCGGTGGCCCGAGCGGCCCGCAGCGAAGCTGCACGAGCGGGGAGCACAGAGACCGTTCGCCATGACACCGTGGGTTGGCCCGCCGACGTTCTACGGTGGCCGCATGCCCATCCGAGTCGCCGTGGTCGGCGCCGGGTCGTGGGGCACCACGGTCGCCGCACTTGCCTCGCGCAACACGCCGACCACGCTGTGGGCCCGACGTCCCGAGTTGGCCGACGAGGTCGCCCGCGACCACCGCAACAGCGAGTACCTGGCCGGTTTCGACCTGCCCGAGCAGCTGGCGGCCACCGCGTCGCTCGACGAGGCGGTCAGCAGCGCCGACGTGCTGGTGATGGGCGTGCCGTCGCACGGCATGCGCGCCACGCTGCGCGACCTCGCAGAGCATGTGCGCCCGTGGGTGCCCGTGGTCAGCCTGGCCAAGGGGCTCGAGGAGGGCAGCCACCTGCGCATGACCGAGGTCATCGAGCAGGAGCTCCCGGGCCATCCGGTGGGCGTGCTCACCGGCCCGAACCTGGCTCAGGAGATCCTGTCGGGTCACGCGGCCGCCACCGTGGTGGCGTTCAGCGACGACCACATCGCGCACGAGCTGCAGCGCATCTTCGCGGGCGAGCTGTTCCGCGTGTACACGAATCCCGACGTGGTGGGCTGCGAGGTCGCCGGAGCGCTCAAGAACGTCGTCGCCATCGCCTCGGGCATGGCCGACGGGCTGGGCACCGGCGACAACACGCGGGCGGCCGTGATCACCCGGGGCCTGTCCGAGCTGTCGCGCCTGGGGCTGGCCATGGGCGGCCAGCTCATGACCTTCGCGGGCCTGGCCGGCATGGGCGACCTGATCGCCACGTGCATCTCGCGCCATAGCCGCAACCGCTACGTGGGTGAGCAGCTCGGCAAGGGCCGGTCGATCGACGAGATCGTGGCCGAGATGAAGATGGTCGCCGAGGGCATCAGGACCTCGAAGGTGGTGGTCGAGGTGGCCGAGCAGTACGGCGTCGAGATGCCGATCGCCCAGGAGATCTACCGAGTCGTGCACGAGGGCTGCCCCGCCACCGACGCCTACCGGGGGCTGCTGAAGCGCGACCACCGGTCCGAGCTCCACGGCATGGGTTAGGTCGGTTCGCCGATGTCCGTCCGCGCCTGGATGCTGCGCCGCCTCATGGGCCGCCTGCGCATCACCGACGATGTCGTCCGGCACCTGTCCACGTTCCAGCGCCTCGGTGAGAACGTCGAGGTCGAGCTGCCCGGCGAGCTGATGCCCGTCGGCGCGCGCACGGTGTTCCGGGCGCTGCGCACCCGGGCCGCGGCGCAGATCGGGCCCGACTGGGTCTGGCCGTTCTGGTTGGAGCGCCAGCTCGACCCCACCTCGCCGGCGTTCGTGCCCCGTGGTCACCTGCCCTTCCTCACCAACCTGACCCACCGCAACTGGACCGCGGTCGGGAACCTGGACTCGCCGTGGGAGGGCATCGTCGACCCCCGTGGCCTCGTCACCCCCTGGTTCGACGGCTGGTCTCTCGACTGGTGGATCGGGGCCGACGACCGCTGGCACCTGCCGTCGCGTGACGTGGCGGTCCGTCAGCGCCTCGTGGGCGCGTCGCCCGTGGTCGAGACGGCCATGAGCATCCCGTCGGGCGACGCCGTCCAGCGGGCCTACGCGGTGCGGCGCAGCTCGGCCGAGGGCGGTGGGGAGCTGCTGGTCGTCGAGTTCGAGAACGCCTCGAAGGTGCCCGTGGCCCTCGCACTGGCCGTGCGGCCCTACACGCCCGAGGGCCTGTCGGTCATCGAGCGCATCGACCTGCGCGGCAGCATCGTCGCCGTCGACGGCCGCGTGGCACTGATGCTGCCCAAGCCACCCATGCGGGTCGCCGGCTCGACCTTCCACGACGGCGACTCGGCCGCCACGGTGCTCGCCGGCGAGGCGGCCGAGCGGTGGCGGGGCCCGGTGCGGGACCCGGCGGGTCTCGCCCAGGCCGCGTTCGTCTACCCGCTGGCGCACGGGGCGACGCTCCGGGTGGCGATACCGCTCGAACCGGAGCCGCGCACGCGGCGACCGGGCGTCGCCCGCCGGCGGCTGACGCAGGCGCCGGCGTTCCCCGGGGTGCTGCCCCCCGCCGAGGCCGTTGCCAAGGGCTGGCAGGCCCAGAGCGACCGCGGCATGCGCCTCGTCCTGCCCGACGACCGCCTGGCCGAGGCAGTCGCCGCCAACCGTCGCTACCTGCTGCTGCTCCACGACGGCGACGACATCACCCCAGGTCCCGCCACCTATCACCGGTTCTGGTTCCGCGACGCCGCCTACCTGCTGGGCGCTCTCGACCGGTACGGCTACCACGACGAGGTGGCGCGGGTGCTGGCGTCGTACCCGGGGCGCCAGCGCAACGACGGCCTCTTCTTCAGCCAGGCCAACGAGTGGGATGCCAACGGGGCGGCTCTGGTCGCACTGGCGCAGCACTGGCGCCTGACCCGCGACCGGGAACTGGTCGAGGGCATGGTCGGCCCCATCGCGAAGGCGGTGCACTGGATCGACAAGAAGCGGCGCGCCGGCAAGGGCAGGAACGCGGACGCCGCGGTGGCCGGGCTGCTGCCCGCCGGGGTGTCGGCCGAGCACCTGGGGCCGTTCGACTACTTCTACTGGGACGACTTCTGGGGTGTAGCCGGCCTGCGGGCAGGCGCCGAGCTGCTCACGGCTGTCGACCAGCCCGAGGCGTCCGACGACGCCGACCGCTTCGCCCGGGCCATGTGGACCGACGTCGAGGCGTCGCTGGCCCTCACTGCCGACCGGCTGGGCACGGCCGCGATACCGGCCGGTCCGCGCCGGCGCATCGACTCCGGCGCCATCGGGTCGCTGGCCGCCTGCACGCCCCTCGACCTGCTGGCCCCCGACGACGAGCGGGTCGTGTCCACGGCGGACGTGATCCGCGAGCGGTTCACGCTGGCCGAGGGGCGCGCGTTCTACCAGGGGATCAGTCACAGCGGCCTCGGCACCTACCTCACGCTCCAGCTCGCCGCGGTCGAGCTGCGGGCGGGCGACCGGCGCTGCCTCGACCGGCTCGACTGGATGCTCGAGGCCGCCACACCCACCTGGACCTGGCCCGAGGCGATCCACCCCCGCATCGACGGCGGCTGCATGGGCGACGGGCACCACGGCTGGGCGGGAGCCGAGCTGCTCACGTTCGTGCGCGACCTGGTGGTGCGCGAGGTCGACGGCGGCGACGACGCGGGCGGCGACGACGCGGGCGGTGGGGCGGCGGGCCTGGTCCTGTCGTCACTGGTGCCCGACGGCTGGTACGGCCAGGGCTGGGAGGTCCACGACGCCCCCACCGCGTTCGGCCACATCTCGTACGCGGTCCGCTGGCACGGCGACCGGGTGGCGCTGCTGTGGGAGGTCGAGCCCCACGACGGGCTCGGTCCCGTCCGGCTGACGGCCCCCGGTCTCGACCCCACATGGTCGACCACCGAGCGGCGCGGCGAGGCCCTGCTAGGGCCGGTCCCCGCGCCACCCACCCGCGCGGCCGACGGATCCGAGGCGTCGGTCGGCGCGGCCGTCGCCGCGGTCGCCCCGGTCGCGCCGCCTCCTCCCGACGGCGGATCGTTCGCGTGAGCCCCCATCCCGGGCTCGACCCCGCGGCGCTCGGCAGCGACGCGGTGCAGGCGGTCCGGGAGATGCTCCTGGAGCTGGGCTGCACCGAGGACGAGCTCGCCCAGGCCGAGCGCGAGGGCACGCTGCCGCTGCTGGCGGTCGAGCGCCTGATGGTGCCGGAGGCGGCGACCTACGACCTGGCCGCGGTGTCCGAGCGGTCGGGCCTCGACATCGACCAGGTGCGCCAGCTCTGGCGCACGCTCGGGTACCCGGTGCCGAGGGACGACGAGGTGGCGTTCACCGATGCCGACGTCGAGATCCTGACGGAGGTGGGGCAGCTGATGGCCGGCGATGTCGCCTCGGCGGACCTGGTCCTGCAGATGAGCCGGGTCATCGGGTCGTCGATGGCCCGCATCGCGAGCTCCCAGGTCGATGTGATCAGTGCCCGGGTCGCCGGTGCGCCCCGGTCGGCGGCGGTGGCCGACCGCGACCTGACCGACGAGCAGATCGTGGTGAGCGTGGGCGCTCTGCTGCCCATCGTGCCCGGCGTCCTGACCGCCACGTGGCGGCGCCACCTGCAGGGCGCCATCCGCCGGCGCCTGTCCATCGCGGGGACGGGGCAGGGGCAGCTCGGCGTGGTGGGGTTCGCGGACCTGGTGGGGTTCACCGCGCTCAGCCAGCAGGTGGGTGACGACGAGCTGGCGGCCATCGTCGACCAGTTCGAGCATCTCGCGTTCGACGTCGTCACCGCCAACGGGGGGCGGGTCGTCAAGATGATCGGCGACGAGGTGATGTTCACCGTCGACTCGCCGGTCGCCGCTGCCGAGATCGGCCTGGCCCTGGCCGAGGGCACACGCGGTGCGGACGAGCTGTCCGACCTGCGAGTGGGCATGGCCTACGGCTCGCTGCTCGAGCGCGAGGGGGATCTGTACGGCCCCGTGGTCAACCTGGCCAGCCGCATGACCGCCATCGCGTTCCCCGGGTCGATCGTCGTCGGCGAGGCGCTGCAGAATCGTCTTGCCGACAAGCAGGAGTACCGGCTGCGTTCCATGCGCCCCCGCTACCTCAAGGACATCGGCCGCGTGGCCCTCTGGGTGCTCCGCCGGGCGGCACCGGCCGAGAGCCGCTTCGCCGAGCGGCGGCGGGCGTTGCGCGACGCGGTGAAGGCGCGGGTCGAGCCGACGTAGGCCAGGGCGCAGCCTGTGGGCGTATGGGGGCCGTTCCCCAGTGCGGAACCGTGCCGTGGTCGGGTACGAAGGTCGTGTTCCCCGATCTCGTGCAGGAGCCGTCGTGCCAGCCACACCCACCACGTCCCCCTGGCGGCGGCCCGCCGTGCTGGCCACCGCCGCCGCCCTCGTGCTCGGCGCCTGCGCCAGCGAGGCCGGCGACGACATGCTCGCCGGCGGCTCGTCCGGTGGCGGAGGTGCGCCGCCGGTGCCGGGCGATGTCCAGGCGACGTTCGACGAGGCGATCGATGCCACGCGGTCGGTCGGGTCGGCCGAGATCGAGTTCGACCTGGGAGCCGAGAGCCCCATGGGAACCTTCGGCGTCAGCCTGGCCGGGAACTTCGATCGCGACGATGTCGGCGTGACCACCGCGAGCACGGACGGCGACGTCGACTCGATGTCCTACGAGATCCGATCGGACGGCGTGACGGCGTGGATCACGAGCGACGCCCCGCAGATCCTGGACGAGCTGCCCGACGGGGTCACCTGGGTCGAGGCGCCGGTCGACGACCTCCGCGACACGGGCGTGTTCACCGGGCTCGACACGACCTTCGACGTGTTGCCCGTGCTGCGTGGCATCGACGAGGTCGACGACGCCGGCACCGACACGGTCGAGGGCGTGCCCGTGCGTCTCCTCGACGGGGAGGTCGATTGGGACGAGGCGCTCGACGCGGCCAGCGCCGACGAGCGCGCCGGGCTCGAGGAGACGATCTCGATCAGCGACACCACGGACATCACCGAGTTCACCGCGACAGTGGGCCTCGACCCCGACAACCGGGTCCGACGCCTTGTGCTCGACGTGACCGCCGGGGCCGCGACCGACCAGGACGACGGCGGGCTCGACGTGGGGGAGATCCTGCTCCACCTCGAGTTCGAGGTGGCCAGCTTCGACCACGAGGTCGAGGTGCCGGAGGCGCCGCCCGCCGACGAGACGGTGCTGCTCAGCGAGGTCCCCGCCGTCGAGGACGCGCTGGCCGAGGGACTCTGACCGTCACGTCACGGGGACGAGCCGGACATCGTGGTCGGCGGCGTCCGCGGCGAGAAGGGCCAGCATGCGCCCGCCCTCGTCGGCGACCGCATCGGCAGGACCCGAGGCGAGGCGGGCGAGGTGGTCGATCACGAGGCTGGCGCGGTCGTCGCCCTTGTCGCGGACGATGTGCCAGCTGGCCGAGCAGATGCCGTCGATCAGCACGGCGCCGTTGAGCGGTGCGGCACCCCAGGGCAGCGCCGTGGTCTGGTCCTCGGGCATGAATCGGCTGCGATCCGCGTACGAGAGCAGCGCGTTGTCGTACTCGGGCAGGAAGCGGGGTGGCGCCGGCGTCTCGGGATCGGGTCGGGGGGCATCCGGCAGGTCGAACAGCTCGCGTCCCCGCTCGTCGCGGAACGTGCGCAGGCGGGGCCGCAGCCGCTCCACGACGGCGCGGAACCCCGTGAGGCGCGACCAGCTCGCGACGTCGCCGGGCGTCACCGGCCCGAACGCGGCGATGTAGCGCATCACCACGTCGTCGAGTGACGGGTCCGTGGCAAGCGGTCGGCCGAGCCACGACTCCGCCGTGGTCGACCGCACCTGCCCCGACCGGCCCCACAGACCGCGGGGCGGAACCTGTACGAAGGCCAGCTTGTTGCGGCAGGCGTAGGCGAGGGCGCCCCGGTGCAGGTCCGGGAACTCGTCCGCCATGGCCGCCCGCAGCTGGGTGCCGGTGCGCGGCGCCTCGGCCAGAAGGGGGCGGGCGAACGCGAGCACCGGCGTCAGGTCGACGCCCTGCAGCTCGGGCCTGAATTCGGGGTGGCGGGCAAGCTCAGCGTCGAGGACAGGTTGCACCAGGGGGCGCAGGACGAGGCAGTCCTCGGCGCTGACGAGGTGGATCGTGCTCCGCATCGCTGCGATCCGGACCGCGCCCCGGTCCTCGATGAGCTGCGACATCGCCTCGGGGTCGGACCCGTCGAGCCGCGACCAGAGACCGAGGTACGGGTTGTGCGGGAGCTGTGCCTGCATGCCCACCAGGTGCTCGACGACGCCGAGGGGCGCCAGGTCGTGCCGGTCGAGCAGGAGTTGGCGGGCCAGCGTGGCGCGGTTGAGGGCCCGCAGGGTCAGCACGTCGTCGGTCACCCGCCGATCATCCCCGATCACGCGGACAGATCGTGGACACGTTCGAAGACCGGCACACTGGACCTCGTGAGCGACGACCTCGAGGAGATCGACGACGGCGACACCGTGTGGCGCTTCGACCGGTCGTTCCTGCGGTCGAACTGGACCTGCATCTGGGGACGAGGCTGCCTCGGCATCGGCCCCGAGGCCGCACCGCACCTCGGCCACGGATGCTGCTCGCTCGGCGCCGACCTCGACGAGGACGAGGCCCCCAACCTCACCGCGTTGGCGGCCACCCTGCCCCCGGAGACGTTCGAGCACCACGCCGACGCCGTCGACGGTGGCGTCTTCGCCGACGCCACCCGCCGTTCCACCCGGGTCGTCGACGGCGCCTGCATCTTCCTCAACCGGCCCGGGTTCTCGGGCGGCGCCGGTTGCGCGCTGCACCTCGCGGCGGTGGACGCCGGTGAGTCGCCGGTGGACTGGAAGCCGTCGGTGTGCTGGCAGCTGCCGCTGCGGGTCGAGTTCGCGCCGGGCGAGGGCGACACCGAGGTCGCCACGGTGCGCGGCTGGACGCGAGCCGACTGGGGCCCGGCCGGCGAGACGATGGCCTGGTGCTGCACCGAGGGCGACCGGGCCTACGTGGGCGACCGACCCGTGGTCGAGTCGTTGGGCGAGGAGCTGGAGGCCATCGTCGGCACGCCCGTCTACGTCGAGCTGCGCCGGCGCCTCGGACCGGCCTAGGCGGTCCGGGCGGCGGGTCAGACCGGGACGGTCAGCGAAGCGACCAACCCGCTGTCGACGCTGCCGGTGACGGCGGCGAGCTGGTCGTCGACCCCGTCACTGAACACCATGTCCGACTCGAGTGACGTGCGAGCCATGTTGGCGACGCTCTGGTCATAGCCGTCGGTGGCGTAGACCAGCTCGCAGACGTCCTCGGGGAAGGCGAGCTGGGAGGTCGCCAGCGGGGTGCCGGCGCTCGTGGCCTCGGCCAGGTCGGGGTAGACCTCGAAGTGGATGTGGGGCCAGCGGCCCGAGTACGCGGCGGGGAAGATCGAGGTGAAGCTCAGGCGGCCGTCGGCGTCGGCCTCCTGCACGCCACGCAGGTAGTTCTCGTCGCTGACGCCTTGCGAGTACATGGAGTATCGGCCCTCGCGGTCGCAGTGCCAGAGGTAGACCGCGGCACCCACCAGGGGGGTGCCGCCGTCGGCGTCGACGATCGTGAGGTCGACGGTCAGCGGCACGCCGTCCGCCACCCCGGAGGCCGACCCGAAGCTCGACCTGATGTCGCGGCGCACGACGCCGTCCTGGGTGAGGATGTTCGGCCCGTTCGAGCCGTCGGCGGGATAGGGGCCCGCGGTCTCCTCCGGGATGCCGTCTCCACTGGCGGCTGGCGCGGGCGGGGGGCCGCCTGCGCTCGCCGTGGTCGACGTGGTCGATTCGGCGGTGTCGCCGGCGTTCCCACGCGCGCCACATGCCGCGAGGGTCACGGCTCCCGCGCCGGCGATGAGCGCCAGAGCGCGGCGGCGGCCCATGGGGGCGGCGCCGGTCACCGGGTCGCCGCGCCTGCTGTAGTGGGTGTCGGGCTCCATCTCAGGTCTCCTTCGTCGTCGTCGGGGGACGACAAGAGCCTGGAGGGACGACCCCGCAGCCGGCTGGGAGATGTCTGTGAACATCCTGGGAGCCCGGTCCCCGATGCGGCTGGTCGCGCTCGTCGAGCACCGATCGTGGTCAGGGCGCGGCCAGCGTCGCCGTGGCGATGCCGTGCGGGCGTAGGGGGAAGGTGCCGTCGAACGGTGCGAGCGGACGGCCGCGCAGGTCGACGAGCCAGCCGTGGCGGCCCGCGATGGTGACCTCGGTCGGCGCCGCGGTCGGGTTGAACACCCGGACGACCAAGGCGTCGCCCTCGCGCACGACCGCGGAGACGACCGCACCCTCGACCGTCAGCGCCGAGCCGGCCGTGGGAAGGTCGGCCGTGACGTCGGAGCCGGTGGCGGCAGCGGTCGTGCCGCGGCTGGGGCCGTCGGCGCCAGCGACCCGCAGCGGGACCAGCACCTCGTCGGCCAGCGAGTAGGGGTCGACATCGCCGACGGCCACCGCGTAGCGCAGGGCCAGGCGCTTCTGGAGCTGCGAGCCGTCGAGCGCGATGAGCGGGCCGGCCGGGAGGGGGCGGGTCGCCATCGGGCGCTGCGACAGCATCCCCGACGCACGCAACAGCGTCAGCGCCAACTCGTGCGCGGCGCCGTCGCGCACGTCGACCAGCTCGTGCTCCGACACGCCGTCGTGCACGATCGTGAGCCCGCCTGCCTGCACGAACCGCTGGGCGGGGTAGGTGGGTAGCGGCGCCTCGGTGGGTCCCCCCTCGGCCTCCAGGCCGCGCTCGACCACGCCGTACGCGCACTCGGCCCGGGAGCCGGTCGCGGGGGAGGGCAGCGGAAAATGGGCGCGCAGGCGGTGGTCGCGGCTGCGATTGTCGACCGTGACCTCGACGCGCACCGCCCGCTCGCCGGCCCGCACCTCGAGCAGCGTGCGCACCTCGTGGACGACCTCGCCGGTACGGCGGTCGAGGCCCTGGCACGCGGCGGGCCACCGGTAGCGGGCGACGACCAGCACGCGCGCTCGCACCGGGCCGAGCTCGACCACGGTGACGTCGACCGCGTCGGGCCTGTCGACCAGCGTGTCGTCGGTGGGCGGGCACCAGTTGTACGTGTCGCCGCAGTCGCCGCCGTCGACCAGACGCCCGAGGCCCTCGTGCCCGTCGACGGCGAACGTCCCGTCGCGGGGATCGACCGTCAGCGTCACCAGCCCGTTGGCGACGACGGGACCTGCGCCCTCGTCCCCCTGTGTGACCGTCACCGCCTCGAGCCCGGCCCCGTCGTCGGGGCGCCACCCGCGCCAACCGAAGCCCGGGACCTCGCCCACCGCGGCCAGCACGGACACCAGCGGTGGCATGCGCACCTTCAGGCGCAGCGGCCCGGTGTCGTGGAGTGCCTCGAGCTGAGCCCGCACGTCCGCGGTCACCATCTGGCCCGTGCCCTCGCGCTGGCTGGCCACCAGCACCGTGCCGTCGACCGTCTCGAGCGAGAACGCCGAGATCACCGGTACCCAGTCGACCTCCTCGGTCGCCGGCACCACGATCTCGGGAGGTCCCTCGTGCAACACGGACTCTCCCGGGCGCTTTCGCACCAGCTGGGTGCCGGCCGGAGCCTCGGTGCCGGGCAGCACCAGCTTGACGACCCCGCGGCGCGGGCGGCCCGTGGGGTTCACGATCACGGGGCCGTCGTGGTCGACACGCGCCGCGAGCGACGCAGCTGCGCGGTCGGCCAGACCGGTCCCGATGTCGGCGGCCTCGCTGTAGCGGTGCAGCACCGCGTCGCAGACGTCGTCGATCGAGCAGGCGCACACCGAGTCGTGGGCCGAGTTGAGGATGACCCCGCGCCAGGCCTCGTCCAGCAGCGCCCCGGGCCAGCGATCCGGCGGCAGGAACAGCGCCGACAACGGCTCCGCGTCCTGGAGCAGCGCCCGCTCGGCCCGCGCCGCCGCCTGGCGCACGTCGACACGGTTGGACACCACGCCCATCAGCAGGTTGGCGCGGGCGCCCGAGCGCAGCTCGCCCCGCCAGGTGGGCAGGCCCTCGGTGGGAGCGGCCGCCAGGTGCTCGGCCAGCGAGGAGATGCGCAGGTCGAGGTCGTCCTGGATGTCGTTGGCCTCGGCCACCACCCGTCCCAGCCAGGGCTGAGGCATCTGGTGGTCGGTGCCGTTCATCCACAACAGGGGCCCGGTGAGCAGATCGGCCCACAGGTCGGCGAACGCCGTGACCGCCTGGACGAACGCCTTGGCGTCGTCGGGCAGCGCCGAGCCGTTGCCGTAACCCTGGGGCATGTACTCGGCCCGCACGGTGGTGCCGTCGAGTGCCTGCCACCAGAACCCGCTGCGGTCGACGGCCGACGGCACGCCCCGCCACACGACGGCGTGCTCGAACCCGAACCCGGCCAGGATCTGGGGCATCTGGGCCACGTGGCCGAACATGTCGGGCAGGTAGCCCACCGGCATGGCGCCGCCGAACCGGTCGGCGGTGCGCAGCCCCAGCTGCAGGTTGCGCACCAGCGTCTCGCCGCCCACGAGGAACTCGTCGGGCAGCGTGTACCAGGGGCCGACCGCGATGCGGCCACTGCCGATGAGCCGGCGCAGGCGATCCTCGGCCTCGGGCCGCACGGCCAGGTAGTCGTCCACGACGGCGAGCTGGCCGTCGAGCAGGAACCGGGCGTACGCCGGGTCGGCCTCCATGCGGGGCAGCAGGTCGTCGAGCAGGTCGACGAGCCGCAGCCGGAACGTCTGGAACGACGAGTACCACTCGCGGTCCCAGTGGGTGTGGGGGACGATGTGGACGGTGCGGGCGGTGGTGGGGCCCGTCGACGCGTCGCCGGGGATTGTGCTCATGAGGGGCAACCTCGGTCGTCTGTCGGTCGCGTCCAGTCTGGCCCGGTGATCGGCCCGGCCGCTCCGCGACGCGGTCAGATCGGCGACCAGGTCCCGCAGCCCACGCTGGTGAAGCGCACGTCGCCGGGCGGGATCTCCACGACGGCCTGCCCCTCCGGCACGGCGTTCGTGACGATCTCGCCGAAGTCGTGCGTGAACCCGCTCGCTCGCTCCCAATAGCAGAGCTCACCGCCGGAGCGGTACGTCCCCGGCAGGATCTGCTCGCCGACCACCCAGTCGCCGGGACCGAACTCGCTGACCGGTGCGGCCGGGGGCTGATAGATGGTCCAGCGGCCGCACCCCGAGGAGTTGAACGCGACGTCACCGGGCACGATCTCGACGATCGCCTGAGCTTCGCTGTTGCCGTTGACGATGATGTCGTCGAAGTCGCCGGACAGTCCCGCCAGGCGCTCCCAGTAACAGTGGGCGCCGTGGCTCGTGTAGCGGCCGGGCTGCATATCCGTGCCCACCAGCTGCGTACCCGCGCCGAAGCCGGGCAGGGGCGCGGTCGTCGTGGTGGGCGCCTCGGTCGTCGTCGGTGCGGTCGTCGTGGTCGAGGGTCGATCCGTGGAACGCACCGCCTCCGTCGTCGAGGTCGACGAGGCGCGCAGATCGGCGCGGGTCTGCTCGTCGGCCTCTGTCGCGCACGACGTCGCGATCGTCAGTGCCAGCACAAGGCCGGCCGTGCGCGTCGATCTCATGTCCGTCCCCCGTCTGTCCCGCTGGATGACTTGTACTACGACAGGCGAGTCGACGTCATCACGATCGGTGCCGCGGCCGCGCATGGGGCAAACTAGAACGCGTTTCGCTTTCGTCGTCCCGAGGGAGCCACATGGCGATGCCCGACCACATCAAGCAACTCGCGGCCCGGGTGTCCAACACCGGGCGCTGGGGTGCGGACGACGAGCGGGGCACGCTCAACCTCATCGACGCCACGGCCGTGTTGCGCGGTGTCGCCGCCGCCCGCCAGGGCCGGACCTTCTCGCTGGCCATCCCGTTCGACGAGGACGGTCCCCAGACCGGTGCGGTCCCCGGGCGGGAGAACCCACGGCGGACGATGCTCGCCGTCAACACGCCGTACACCGGAGACCCTGCAGACTTCTGCGCCAACGACGACGCGGTGACCATGGGCGTGCAGGCCGCGACCCACTGGGACGCGCTGTCCCACGTCAGCTACGAGGGCCGCCTGTACAACGGCATCGCCGCGTCGGTCATCGACGAGACGGGCGCGACGCGGTTGGGCATCGAGAACTTCGGCCCCGTCGTCACCCGGGGCGTGCTGGCCGACGTCGCCCGGGTGCACGGCGTCGACCACTTCGACGACGGCCACGCCATCACCGGCGACGACCTCGACGCCGCCATGACCCAAGCCGGCGTGACCCCGGAGCCCGGCGATGTCCTGCTGGTGCGCACCGGGCAGATGCACTTCCTGCGCGAGGGCGACCCCGCTCGTTTCAGCAACCCGTCGCCCGGCCTGTCGACGCAGTCGGTCGAGTGGCTTCACGACCACGACATCGCCGGCGTCGCCACCGACACCCTGGTGTTCGAGGTGTGGCCGGGCGAGGACCCGGCGGTGCTGCTGCCCGTCCACCTGCTCCACCTGGTCGACATGGGCATGCCCCAGGGCCAGCTGTGGGCGCTCGACGACCTCGCTGCCGACTGCGCCGCCGACGGCCAGTACGACTTCCTGCTGTGCGCCACCCCGCTGCCCCTGACCCGCTCGGTGGGCGGTGTGGTGGCGCCGACCGCCGTCAAGTGAGCACGTGAGGGGACATCCGTGAGCTCCATCATCCCGCCCGGCACCGTGGCCTGGGGGCTGCAGCTGCCCATCCAGGCGCAGAGCACGATCTTCGTCGAGCCGTGGGAGGCCGACGCCGGCCCCGACGACCTCGCGGCCGTGGCCCAGGCGGCCGACCGCGCCGGCGCGCTGTACGTCGGGGTGTGCGAGCACGTCGCCATCCCCAAGCCGTACGACGAGCCCATGGGTACGACCTGGTACCACCCGTTCGCCACGCTGGGGTTCCTCGCCGGCGTCACCACGTCGGTGCGCCTGCTCAGCCACGTGATCGCGCTGCCGTACCACCACCCGCTCGAGGTGGCCAAGGCCTTCACCACGCTCGACAAGCTGTCGGGAGGGCGGGCGATCGTCGGCGTGGGCGCCGGCCACCTCGAGCCCGAGTTCGACCTCCTCGGCGTGTCGTTCGCCGATCGGGGACACGTGGGTCGAGCGGTCGCTGCCCGCCATCCGGGCTGCGCTCGACGACGAGTACCCGTCGCTGCCCGACGGCGCGTGGGGCCTCGACGGCTCGGCGGCGATCTCGCCCCGGCCGGTTCAGCCGTCGGTGCCGATCTGGGTGGGCGGGTCGACCCCGGTGGCCGTCCGGCGCGCCGCCCAGTACGGCGACGGTTGGCTGCCCCAGGGGGTCAAGCGGGGCGACCTGCCCGGCGTGGTCGCCCGCATCCGCGAGCTGCGGGCCGAGGCCGGACGGCCCGAGCAGTTCGACGTCGGCGCCCTGGTGGGGTGCTACGTCGGGACCCCCGGGTGGGACGTCGGCCGCACCTACGTCGGCGAACCCGACCGGCTCGCCGACGACTTGCGCCCGTGGGTCGAGGCGGGCGCCAGCCAGCTCCAGGTGCGCTTCCGCTCTCGCGACCGGGCCGAGCTCGTCGACCAGATCGAGCGGTTCGGCGCCGAGGTCGCCCCGCTGCTCGCCGGCTGACGCGGTTCCGGCGCCGCTGCGTGTCGGTGCCCGACACGCAGCAACGCCGGAGTGGCCGGGTCAGCTCCCGGTGGGTGGCCTGCCCACGTCCACCGGTTCCGCCCCGGGCGGATCGGCCGGCGCGTCGTCAGCCGGTGCGGCGCTCTCGTCCGTCGTGACGACACCGTCGGTCAGCGCCCGGGCCAGGGGCGACACCGAGCCGGACCCGTTGCCAGAGCCGTTGCCGGTGCGCAGCAGGTTCATCAGCGTGCCGGCCAGGCCGTCGAAGGCACCGCCGCCTCCGCCGGTGACCAGCACGTCGGGCATGATGTCGATCTGGCCCTCGGCGACGGCGCCGGCCACGGCGACGAGCGCGGTGGCCATCTCGCCGATGGCGTCGCGCTGCGCCTCGTAGCCCGCGGCACGGGCCAGGCCCAGCGCCTCGGCGGCCCGGGCCTCGGCCAGGCCCAGGGCCTGGGTGCGGTCGGCCTCGGCCTGGCCGGTCAGCCGCACGTAGGCGGCGTCGCCGCCGGCCGCGGCCTCGCGGGCCCGTGCCTGGTTGGTGCTGATGTCGACCGACACCTGTGCCGCGGCCAGCTCGGCCTGCATGTCGGCGGTGCCGCGGGCCTTCTCGACCTCGACGCGCGCCGTCTCGGCCCGCTCCTGCTCGACGTAGGTGGACCGCTCCTGGTTGGCGATCTCACGCCGGGTCAGCACCTGCACCAGCGACTCGGGGAACACGACGTCCTGGATGTAGACGCCCCGCGTCTCGACGTCGTAGGCGGCCAGGTACTCGCTGATCGCCAGGAACGCGCTGCCCTGCACCTCGCGCCGGGTCTCGATGAACCGCACGGCCTCGAGGTCCTGCAGCGTGTTGCGGAAGTGGTTGCCCACGGCCGACTGCAGCACCTCGTTGACCAGGTTGAGCATGGTGCCCACCATCGAGATGACCTTGGGCGCCTTGGTGTCGGAGACGTGGATCTGCACCTGTAGGTCGATGGTGAAGATGAAGCCCTCGCGGCTCTTGCCCACGATCGGTTCGAGGCGGGCGTCGAGGTCGTGGGCCTGGCTCTGGGCGTTGGCCCAGTTGAGCGTCAGGATGAACGTCGGCACGATCTCGGCGGCGTACACGCGGGGGTTGATGGCGTACTTGCCGGTGCGCAGCGGCTCCTTCCAGATGCCGCGGTGGCCCGGGCGCACGATCGAGCCGAACTTGAACTCGGCGCCCGAGGTGTCGAGGGTCGGCAGGCCGACGAAGCCCTTGATCACCGCCACCTCGCCCTGGCTCACGACCAGCATGGGCACGAGCTGGACGCGCACCAGGAACGGGTTGAGCAGGTAGGCGCCGTACAGCAGCGGGTCGTGCTGCAGGCCGATGCGGCCGCCGGCGTCGAGGAACCCCTGGAAGTCCTGGTAGTTGTTGTGCAGATCGTTCTTCGACCCCAGCAGGGTCTCGATGAGCTCGGCGTCGGTGGTGTCGGGCAGCGCCTCGAGGGCGGCGATGTCGTCGAAGCCGCCCAGCCGCGACGCGATGTCGCCCTTGTCGAGCGGCGTGCCCTCGAGCGTGGTCACCAGGCCGACGACGTCGGCCGCACCCTGGGGGGCGATGACCATGACCTGGAGCTGCTCGGGTGTGAGCCCGAACGACTGGGGCGTGAGGCCGCCGTTGCCGGCTGTCGCCGCCAGCTCGGGGGCGACGGGCACGCCGAACACCTCGCGCGAGGTGATGACCACGAACGCGATCGGGTGGATGGGCACCAGGGTGCCCGGGGGCAGCACGGGGCGCTGGACGCCCTTCTCGCCCCCGTCGAGGAACGGCGCGAGCTGGGAGAAGTCGCCGAACGACGGGCGGTAGTGGGCGCTCTTGGCGCCGATCGGCAGCGGGCCGCCGACCTGGGCGATGACGACCCCGATCTCGCCCGCGGGCACCTGCACCCACGGGTGCCGGGTGACCGAGAAGACCGGCCAGAACCGGAACCGCAGCCCGGGCATGAGCAGCTGGGCCTGATACCCGGCCTCGCCGCGGAAGGCGATGGGGTTGTCGCCGTGGAGCTTGCGGAACCCCAGCTTCTTGGTGACGAGGCCGACCTCTGACGGCCCGATGCGGTGCACCGACTTGAGCACCACGAGGACCACCAGCAGTGCCGCCGTCACGCCGGCGACGAGTGTCGCGTTCATCCTTCTCTCTTCCTGACCCGCACGTGCAGGTCTTGTCGGTTTGAGCGTAATCAGACGTCTCGATGCGCTCAATCGGTATTTCTGAGAGTGGCGGGCGGGTACGCTCAGCACATGGCCGCCGGGCTGGTCCCCCTCGACGACGACTGGCACGCCTGGGTCGACGACGGTCCGGCCTCCTCGCCGGCCGGTGCCGCGTCCGTCCGGGTACGGGTGGCCGAAGGCGCCGACGGGCGGCTGCACCTGGTCGACCTGCACGTCGAGGGCGAGGTGTCGGCCGAGGTATTGCGATCGATCCCCGTCGGTCGCATCGAGGCGGCCGCCAACGCACAGCTGCACGCCAGCGCGCCCGACTCGCCACCCCGGCGCCGCGGTGCCGCGATCGCCACCCGGCTGCGCACCAACGCCGTGCGGGGCTACCCCGACGCGTTCTACGACGCGGTCGCCTCCACGTACCGCCACCTCGCCGCCACGACGCCCCGTCCGGTGGCCGAGCTGGCCGAGGCCAACGCCGTGCCCGTGACCACGGCCCAGCGGTGGGTCAAGGAGGCTCGCCGCCGCCGCCTGCTGGCGCCGGGTCGCCCGGGCAAGGCCGGCTGACACGGAGGGGCGTCGACCGCGGCCAGCCCGTCAGAGGAGGGTCGTCACTCGACGACGAGGCCGGTCAGGTCCTCCTCGGGCTCGGGATAGCGCAGGTCGAGGCCCTCGAACGTCTCGGCGAGGGTGCGGCAGATCACCAGGTCGCGGTGCCACTTGTGATCCGCCGGCACGACGATCCACGGAGCGTCCTTCGTCGCCGTCCGGCGGATGGCCTCTTCGTAGGCGACCTGGTAGTCGTCCCACTTCTTGCGCTCGGCCAGGTCGCCCGCCTGGAACTTCCAGTGCTTCGCGGGGTTGTCGATGCGGGCCTGCAGCCGTCTGGCCTGTTCCTTCTTCGAGATGTGCAGGAAGAACTTGCGGATGACGGTGCCCTCGCCGGCCAGCAGCTTCTCGAACGCCTGGATGTGCTGGTACCGGGCCTTCCACCGCTTGGCGGGCACCAGGCTGCGCACGCGTGCGATGAGCACGTCCTCGTAGTGGCTGCGGTCGAAGATCGAGACCTGGCCCTTCGCCGGCGCGTGCGGGTGGACGCGCCACAGGAAGTCGTGGGCCAGTTCGGGCCCGACCGGCGCCTTGAACGACGCGACCTGCATGCCCGCCGGGTTCATGCCCTCGAACGACTTGCGGATGGCTCCGCCCTTGCCCGAGGTGTCCATGCCCTGGAGCACCACCAGCAGGCCGCGTCGCCCGTCGGCGTAGAACTTCTCCTGCAGCTCGTCGAGCCGGGCGGTGAGCGCGGCCACCTCGGCGCGTCCCTCGGTCTTGCCCGCGACGCCGCTGGTGGCGCCCGGGTCGTGGTCGGCCAGCCGGAAGCCCTTGCCGTCGGTCACCTCGTAGCGCTCCATGGCGGGGTTCTACCCGCGGGTCGCTGCTTGTCGCCCCTGCGCCCTGCGTGGGTCGTCCGGCGTGCCCCCCGCTTGCGTGCGCAAGTTCGTCGGTGTCGCGACGCGTTGTCCCTACGATGGTTCCCCGTGTGGGACCCGTCCCGCTCGTAGCGAGGGCACAAGGGAGTGACCTGGACATGGCTGAGCTCGGCGCAACCGACGAGCGGTCCCTGGACGTCGGCGCGTCGCAGGACCTGGAGCTCCAGTTGGAGCGGCACAGGGTCGAGCTGACGGCCCACTGCTACCGCATGCTGGGGTCGGCCTTCGATGCCGACGATGCCATGCAGGAAACGCGCGTCCGGGCGTGGCGCAACTTCGACCGCTTCGAGGGTCGGTCGACCGTGAAGTCGTGGCTCTACCGCATCGCCACCAACGTGTGCCTCGACATGCTGAGCGGCCGGCAGCGCCGTGCCCGCCCGATGGACCTGGGCGCGGCACAGACCGCCGCCATCGGCCAGCTCCCCGCGGCGCAGCCCGAAGCGACGTGGATCCAGCCGATGCCGGACAGCCGCATCCTTCCCACCGACGGCGACCCGGCCGAGATGGCACTCGACCGCGAGACCGTGCGGCTCGCCTTCGTCGCCGCGCTGCAGCACCTGCCCGCTCGGCAGCGCGCAGTGCTGATCCTGCGCGAGGTCCTGCGCTGGAAGGCCGACGAGGTCGCCGAGCTGCTCGACACCACGGTCCCATCGGTCAACAGCGCGCTGCAGCGCGCACGTGCGACCCTCGCCGCCAGCGACCTCGCCGACACCGACACCTTCGAGCCGATGGACGAGGCCCAGCAGGCGCTGCTCGGCCGCTACGTCGACGCGTTCGAGCGCTACGACATGGCTTCGCTCACCGCTCTGCTGCACGAGGACGCCACGCTGTCGATGCCGCCCTACGCCCTGTGGCTGCAGGGACCGGTCGAGATCGTCCGGTGGCACGTCGGTCCCGGTGCAGAGTGCCGGGGCTCGCGCCTCCTCCCGACGGGGGCCAACGGTTCGCCCGCGTACGGGCAGTACCGGCCGAGCGGGCCCGGCGGGCGTCACGAGCCCTGGGCCCTGCAGGTCCTCGAGATCTCGGACGGCAGGATCGTCGGGCTCAACGCGTTCCTCGACACCGCCACGCTGTTCCCGCTGTTCGGCCTGCCCCTGTCGCTCGACGACGAGCAGTAGGCCGCTCGAGCACCAGCCGCCGGGTCGTCTCGTACGCTGGGCGCGTGCGCATCGCGTTCGGTACCGACGAACAGACCGAGATCAGCGACCGCATCAAGGCCACCTTGGCCGCCCAGGGCCACGATGTCGTCGTGATCGGAGAGGGCGACCCATGGCCCGACGTGGGTCGGGGTGTGGGCGAGGCCGTCGCCGGAGGCGATGCCGACCGCGGGGTCGTGTGCTGCTGGACGGGAACGGGCGTGTCCATGGCGGCCAACAAGGTGCCCGGTGTCCGGGCCGCCCTGTGCACCGATCCCGAGACTGCGGTCGGCGCGCGCCGCTGGAACGATGCGAACGTGCTGGCGCTCGGCCTCCGGCTCACGTCGCCTGCGCTCGCCGACGAGATGGTCGGTGCGTTCCTGGCCACCGACCCCGACGGGGACGAGGCCGACAACATCGCCAAGCTGGACTGACACCGACCAGCCGCTAGCGTCGCCGGCCGTGACCACCTCGTCGAGACCATCCGGCCCGCGGCGCGCGGCCATCGTCGCCGTCGGCTGCCTGGCGATGATGGCGGCCTGCTCGTCCGGCGGCGACGACCGGGCCGACGGGGGTACCGGCGGCGACACGCCCACCGAGGGCGCCGCGATCGTGTTCCCGGGCGACGAGTGGGATCGGGGCGACCCCGCCGAGCTGGGGTTGGACCCCGCCGCGCTCGACACCATCGCCGCGGACGCCGAGCAGGCGGGCTCGAACTGCCTGGTCGTGACGCGTCACGGCCAGATCGCCGCCGAGTGGTACTGGAACGGCACCGATGCCACCTCGAGCCAGGAGGTGTTCTCGGTGACGAAGTCGCACACGAGCACGCTGCTGGGCATCGCCCAGGCCGACGGCGACCTCGACGTCTCCGACAAGGCATCCGAGTACATCCACGAGTGGGTGGGCACCGAGTCCGAGGACGTGACCGTCGCCAACCTCCTCAGCAACGACTCGGGGCGCGAGTGGTCGCTGGCGATCGACTACGGCCAGCTCCCCGGCCAGCCCGACCTCGACGGCTTCGCCACCGGCCTGGGTCAGGCAGCGCCGCCCGGCGAGGCGTGGGCCTACAACAACGCGGCGATCCAGACGCTCGACGTCGTGCTCCGCGAGGCCACAGGGGTCGACACCGTCGACTTCGCGGCGGAGAAGCTGTACGAGCCGATCGGGATGACGCATAGCGAGCTGACCACCGACAGCGCGGGCAACACCCGGACGTTCATGGGCCTGCAGTCGACCTGCGAGGACCTGGCCCGCTTCGGCTACCTGTTCCTGCGCGGCGGCGAGTGGGACGGCACGCAGGTGGTCCCCCAGGACTGGGTCGACGCCGCCGTCGGCCAGCCCTCCCAGGACATGAACGACGCCTACGGCTACCTGTGGTGGCTCAACCGGCCCGGCACGGTGCTCGGCGCCGTCCAGGCGACCGCGCCCGGGGCCCCGCCGGCCGACGGCGAGGACACCCACCTGGTGCCCGGTGCGCCCGAGGACATGTTCTTCGCCCTCGGGTTCGGCAACCAGATCGTCGCCGTCGACCCGGGCTCGGAGACGGTGGTCGTGCGGCTCGGCGGAGCCTCGCCGCCCGAGGGCGCCACCCCCTTCGGCACGGCCGACGCCGCCGCGGTCGTGACGGACGCGTTGGTCGACGCCGGCTGACCCGGCCGGTCGCACCCCACTCCGCACGTCGCGGATACCCTCGCCCCCGATGGCCGCCACCGCCCCCACGTTGCGCAAGGCCCTGCAGCGGCAGTCGCCCTCGCTCACGTTCGAGCGCGCCCTGTGGGACGAGGGCCATGAGGTGGTGGTCGGCATCGACGAGGTGGGCCGCGGCGCATGGGCCGGGCCGTTGACGCTGGGTGCGGCCGTGCTGCCCCGCGACCGGCGGGTCTACAAGGTGCGCGACTCCAAGCAGCTCACGGAGCGCGAGCGCGAGGCGCTCTTCGACCGCATCGCCGGCTGGTGCACCGCCTGGTCGGTGGGCCACGCCACCCACGAGGAGTGCGACGAGCTGGGCATGAGCGAGGCCCAGCGCCTGGCCGCCCGGCGGGCCATCGAGGGCCTCGGGGTCCGGCCCGACCGAGTGCTGATCGACGGCAACTGGGACTTCGTCGGCGGTGGCAACACCCAGCGCATCGTGCGGGGCGACGCCCGCTGCCTGTCGATCTCGGCGGCGTCGATCCTGGCCAAGGTCACCCGCGACCGCATCATGCGGTCAGAATCCGAGCACCATCCTTGGTGGTGGTTCGACCAGAACAAGGGCTACCCGTGCCCCCGGCACCAGGCGGCGCTGAGAGGCATGGGACCGTCGGCCATCCATCGGCGCAGCTGGGTGTTCATGGACAACCTGCCGTGGGGCGGGGTACGTCGCATCGTGCGGCCGGACCCGCAGGGCTCGCTGTTCGGCTGACCAGGTGATCCAGCCGCTCGGGGGGCCGGCGGCGGGTTCGCCGAACCGAGGACCGGGTAGGGCCTGTTCGTGGCCGATCCACCGGATGCACCCGACCAGAACGCTGTCGATCGCCTGGAGGACCACCTCCACGAGGTGGCCGACAAGCCCGACCAGATGCAGGAGCGCCTCGACGAGCTGGGCGAGAGCATCGAGGCCACCCGCAAGCAGGCCGAGGCCGACGATCTGCTCCCCGACGACGAGCCTGAGCGGCGTGGCGACCCGGCCTTCGACGAGATGGGGTTGCCCGAGGGTGACGAGCGGCGCGAGACCCCGCTGAGCGACGCCGACTTCGAAGCGGGCGGCTGACCGGGCTGCAGGGCCGTCTTGGAGTAAGGGCGAGCGACACCCCTACCCTCGGGGCATGCGCCGCCGCCCCTTCGCCCTCACCTTGGTGGGCTGGACATTCTTCGTCTGGACCACCCGTATCGCCAACATCTGGCGCGACGCGGCGCTCGACGGGGGCGAGAAGCTCGGCCGCACGGGGTTGGCGCTCAGCTTCACGCTGTTGGCCGTCGCCGTCGTGGTGACGCTGTGGCGACGCGCGTCGCGGGCCTCGCTGGTCGCCGTCGGTGCGCTGGCGGGCTGGTCGGTGCTGGTGTGGGTCGTGCGCGACGGCCGCATCCTCGTCGCCGACCACGAGGTGGCGTTCAAGATCGTGCACACCGTCCTGGCGGTGGTGTCGGTCGCGCTGGCCGTGCTCGCCTGGCGCGAGGCGCGCCGTGCCGCGGTGACGTCAGCGGTGACCTCGGCGTCGGCATCGACCGCACCGACGACCGACACGCCGCCGGTGCGCGCCGGCTGACCCCTACGCCGGCGTGGCCTTGTCGGCGAGCACCGTGTCGAGGGCCAGGGTCAGGCAGCGGCACCCGCCGCCCGCCTTGAGGAACTCGTCGACGCGGCACTCGACCACCTCGAACCCCCACGCCTCGAGCTGGTGGCCGACCCGGGGCGGGGTCGAGGGCATGACGATCGTGCGGTCGACGACCACCGAGTTCGCGCAGAACGAGAGCGCCTCGTCGTCGGTGAGCACCAGCGGCTCGGGCACCAGCGCCTCGACCACCTTGCGGCCGTAGGCGTCCCAGCCCAGCGGGGCGATGATCGCCCGCCGGCCGTCGAGCGGGCAGAACGTCAGGTCGAGGTGGTAGAGGCGGGGGTCCACGAGCTGCACGGGCCGCACCGGGCAGCCCAACATGGCGGACAGCTCGGTTGCGGCGGTGGCGTCGGACCGGAACGAGTAGCCCGACAGCAACACCGTGTGCCCGCCCTCCACGGTGAAGGGCAGGGCGTCGCCCGCGCCTTCGTGGTCGAGGTCGTCGGGCAACCGGTCGACGTGCCAACCGCGCTCGTCGAACCAGGCGGCGTTGACCGGCGTCTCGGGCTGCCGCTCGGGGTGACGGAAGTGGCTGGGCACGAACTGGCCGGGGCTGTCGTCAGCAGCGGTGCCGGAGCCCCAGACGCTGCCGGTGCCGTGGGCGTTGACCAGGCCGGCGTTGGCCGTGAACACCAGGTCCGGCACCTCGGGATGCGGATCCATCGTCTCGACCTCCGCGCCGGCCGATCGCAGGGTCGCCACGAGCGCCTCCCACTGCGTGCGGGCCCGGTCGGCGTCGACCGTGACCTCGCGCTGCATCCACGGGTTGATCTCGTAGAGCACGCCGAAGTGGCGGGGAGGGCACATGAGGTAGCGCCGGCCCCAGCTCAGCGGAGCCGCCGTCACGCCGGGCCCACGAGCTGGTCGGCGAGCTGGCGAACGAATGGCCCCACGTCGGTGACGATGCCCAGCGCCTGGTGGCTGCCCCTGTCGGCCAGCTTGGTCACGACCGCCTGGTTGATGTCGACGCAGAACGTCTCGACCCCGGCGGGCAGGCAGTTGCCGGTGGCGATGGCGTGGAGGGTCGACGCCAGCATGAGGGCGACTTGCACACCGTCGAGGTGGGCGCGCATGGCGTCGGCGGCGGCGACCGTGTCGGAGATGACATCGGGCAGCGGGCCGTCGTCGCGGATCGACCCGCCGAGCACGAACGGCACCCCTCGTCGCACGCACGCACGCATCACGCCGCTGGTGACGAACCCGGTGTCGACGGCAGCGGCGATCGAGCCGTGGCGGCGCACCTCGTTGATGACCCGCAGGTGGTTGGCGTGCCCCCCATCGGTGGGCGTGCCCTCCGACACCGACACGCCGAGCGACGTGCCGAGCACGTTCGACTCGATGTCGTGGGTGGCGAACCCGTTCCCGGCGAACAGCACGTCGACCCAGCCCCCGTCGACGAGCCGCGCCAGATCGGGCGCGCCGCCGGTGTGCACGACGGCCGGGCCAGCCACCACCAGCACCCGCCCGCCCCGCTCGCGGGCGGCCCGGAGGCGTTCGGCCACGCGGGTGACCAGCAGGGCCTTGGGCTTCTCCGACGACACCTCGGACGCCATGAACTCGAAGACCTGGGTGTCGCGGGCGTGTGCCGGGGCCTGGACCCGCACGCCCTCGCTGCCGACGACCACCATGTCGCCGACTCGCACCTGGTGCATCGGCGCGGTGAG
This sequence comes from uncultured Acidimicrobiales bacterium, assembly GCA_963735375.1. Classification (GTDB taxonomy): domain Bacteria; phylum Actinomycetota; class Acidimicrobiia; order Acidimicrobiales; family VFJN01; genus ZC4RG19. The sequence goes on along the minus strand of CAVTKS010000007.1, from coordinate 507,000 downwards.
GGCGCGACCGTCACGCACGACCAGGCCGCAGTCCATCTCCGGGTTCTCGACCGACAGCCACGTGCCGTCGACCCGCACCCCGCTCGCGAGGTTGGTGGTCGAGTAGAAGCCGGCGGGCAGCACGCCGTCCTGGTCGGCCGCCTCCAGGCGGGCGTCCTCCTGGGCCGTGCGGTTGGCCCCGTGCACCTGCAGCTCGTCGAGCAGCGGGCCCAGGGCCTCGTCGTCGCCGGTGACCGCGATGCGGGCGCTGCTGGCGTCGAGGCTCGTCTTGCCGATCGCGACGTCGACGATCTCGTAGTCGCACCCGGCATCGAGGATCGAGTCGAGGATCTTGGCCAGCAGCAGTGAATCGACGATGTGCCCGGTGACCTCGATGGTCTCGGTAGCCATGCAACCTCCTCGGTAGGCGCGTCGGTGCGCGTTTCGGGTGGACTTCGACCGCAGGGTTATCATGCCGCCCGCCATGGGACAGCCGATCAACGTCGTCGAGAAGCCCTCGAACACGCCGGGCCTCGCCCGCTTCGAGATCAACCGGTCGCTCACGGGCATGGGCCACGAGCGCTACGCGTCGGTCGACGACGTCCTCGCCGACCGCCCCGTCGACGAGCTGGCGCGCCGGCTGTTCGACAGCGGCGGGGTCACCCAGGTCCACGCCAACGGCAGCATGATCACCGTGCACCTGGCCGACGGCTGGACGGGCGAGCGGCTGCTCGACGTCATCCGGGGCCTGTACATCTACTACCCACCGTCCCCGGCCGGCGACGGGACCGCGGAATCTGCGCCCGCAGGTGACATCCCTACGGAAACGGCCGCGGCGGCCACCACGGAGAGCGAACTCGCGCAATAACGACACTCCCACCCTCGGAGCGGGCATGCTCTGAGGGTCGATCGCCAACGTCGTCGGTCGGCAGAGGGAGAGATGATGAGTTCCAGGGCCTGGCAGGCCGTTCTCGACCACCTTGACGAGGCAGCCGAGCTGGCAAAGCTCGACGCCGACGTCCACCGTATGCTGCGCCAGCCGCGGCGTGTGCTGGAGGTGTCCGTCCCGGTTCGGCTCGACGACGGATCGGTCGAGGTGTTCACGGGGTGGCGGGTGCACCACGACACCACCCGGGGGCCGGGGAAGGGGGGCATCCGCTTCCATCCCGACCTCGACGTCGACGAGGTCAAGGCGCTGGCGGCGATGATGACCTTCAAGACCGCACTGGTCGACCTGCCGTTCGGCGGCGCCAAGGGCGGGGTGCGGTGCGATCCCGGCAAGCTGTCGCTCAGCGAGCTCGAGCGGGTGACCCGCCGGTACACCTACGAGATCAGCCCGCTGCTGGGTCCCGACACCGACATCCCCGCACCCGACGTCAACACCGACGGCCGGGTGATGGCGTGGCTCATGGACACGCTGTCGATGGTGCAGGGGCGCATCCTGCCCGGGTCGGTCACGGGCAAGCCCCTGTCGATCGGCGGCACCCGCAACCACTCGGGCGCCACCTCGGCCGGGTGCCTCGACTGCGCCCGGGTGGCCCTGCGCGAGCTCGAGATCCCGCTCGTGGGCGGCCGGGCGGTGCTGCAGGGCTTCGGCAAGGTCGGTGGGCCCCTGGCCTTCCTGCTGTGGTCTGCGGGCATGCGGGTTGTGGCGGTCAGCGATGTCGCCGGTGCGGTGCACAACGAGGGCGGCCTCGACGTCGGCGCACTGGCTGACCACGTCGCCGAGACGGGGTCGGTGGCCGGCTTCGGCGGGGGCGAGCCCATCGATGCCGACGCCATCTGGGACATCGAGTGCGAGTTGCTGGTACCCGCGGCGCTCGGCGGCGTCATCGATGCCGCGGTGGCCGAGCGCATCGCCGCCAAGCTGGTGGTCGAGGCGGCCAACGGGCCCACGACCATCGAGGCCCAGCCGGTGCTCGACCGCCGGGGTGTCGTGGTCGTGCCCGACATCCTGGCCAACGCCGGCGGGGTGACGGCGAGCTACTTCGAGTGGGCCCAGGCCCAGCAGGCCTACCCGTGGGACGACCAGGTCGTGGCCCAGCGGCTGCGCCAACGCATGGAGTCTGCGTTCACGGCCGTGTGGGCCCGCGCCCAGACCCTGGGTGTCGGAATGCGCACCGCGGCCCACGTCGTGGCGGTCGAGCGGGTGGCCGACGCGATCACTGCCCGCGGCCTGTTCCCCTAGGCGGGCCCGTTCCCGTTCTAGATGATGCCTAGATTTGCCCGATTTCGGGCAGATCTGTTGTGAAGAGCACCTGCTGACGGCATGATCGCCGCCATGGCGCAGCACAACCCGATGTCCGTCAGCGCCGGCGTTGGCTACCTCGCAGGCGAGCACGGCGACCTCGTCGACCATCTGGTGCGCACGACGCACCTGCCCGCCGGCGTCGCCCGGCGGGTGGTCGACGACGTCGTCGCCTACTTCTCGGAGCCGGTCGAGGCCGTGGTCAGACGCCGGCATCGCGAGTTGCACGCGGCCGGGCTGGCGAACCCGGCGATCTTCGACCGCATCGCCGCCGAGCTGACCGACCGCCCTGTCGCCGCGCCCTCACTGACTCCCCGGCAGATCCGCCGGGTCATCTACGGCTGAAGGAGCTCACCCATGTGTGGAATCGTCGGGACCATCGGCAGCGGCGACGCCGTGCCGGTGCTCGTCGAGGGCCTCCAGCGTCTCGAGTACCGGGGCTACGACTCGGCGGGCGTCGCCGTGCTGGGGTCGTCGGGGCTGAAGGTCCACAAGCGGGCCGGCCGGGTCGACGACCTGGTCGCCACCCTGCCCAAGCGGCTGAAGGGCGGTGTCGGCATCGGTCACACCCGGTGGGCCACCCACGGTGAGCCCACCGACGTCAACGCCCACCCGCACACCGATGCCTCCGGTCACGTGGCCGTCGTGCACAACGGCATCGTCGAGAACGCCGCCGAGCTGCGGGCCAAGCTGGCCGCCGAGGGCGTCGACATGGTGTCGGACACCGACACCGAGGTGATCGCCCAGCTGGTGGGTCTGCGCGCCGGCGACGCGCCGCTCGAGGACGCCGTCCGCGAGGCGCTGTCGATGGTGGTCGGCACCTACGGGCTGGCCGTCGTCGACGACCGCCAGCCCGACCGCATCGTCGTGGCCCGCAACGGCAGCCCCGTCGTGCTGGGCGTGGGCCGGCGCACCCACTACGTGGCGTCCGACGTGGCCGCCCTGGTGCGTCACACCGACCAGATCGTGCACCTCGACGACCACGAGCTGGCCGTGCTCCACGCCGACTCGTACCGCACGTTCACCCTCGATGCCCGGCCCACCGACAAGCGTCCGGCCACCACCGAGGTGACAGCCACCGCCTTCGACCTGGCCGGGCACGAGCACTACATGCACAAGGAGATCCACGAGCAGCCGGCCACCGTGGCCCAGACGCTGAGCGGGCGGCTCGACCGGCGCTTCGCCACCGCCCACCTGGGCGGGCTCGAGCTGTCGGCGCGCGACCTGCTGGGCGTGCGGCGGGTCAAGATCCTGGGCTGCGGCTCGGCCTACTACGCCGGGCTGGCGGGGGCGCTGCTCATCGAGGGGCTCAGCCGCATCCCCGCCGACGCCGAGACGGCGTCCGAGTTCCGCTACCGCAACCCCGTCATCGACCCCGAGACGCTGTACGTGGCCGTGAGCCAGTCGGGCGAGACGTTCGACACCCTGGCCGCGGTGCAGGAGATCAAGCGCAAGGGCGGCGACGTCATCGGCGTCGTGAACGCGCCCGGCAGCACGATCGCGGGGGAGTGCGGTTCGGGCGTCTACATCCACGCCGGCCCCGAGGTGTCGGTCACCTCGACCAAGAGCTTCACCTCGACCGCCGTGGCGTTCGCCCTGCTGGCGCTCCACCTGGGTAGGGTGCGCGACCTGGGCCCAGGCGACGGGGGCCGGCTCATCGGCGGGCTGGAGGCGCTGCCGGACCAGATCGGCGCGGTGCTGGGCGACGAGGCGGCCGTCGCCGCGGTCGCCCGCGACGTGGTCGCTCCGGCCAGCAGCATGTTCTTCGTCGGCCGGGTGGGTGGCTACGCCGTGGCGCTCGAAGGGGCCCAGAAGCTCAAGGAGGTCTCGTACATCCATGCCGAGGCCTATCCCGCTGCCGAGCTGAAGCACGGTCCGCTGGCGCTCGTCGGCCCCGACGTGCCCACCGTCGTGGTGCTGCCCGACGACCACCTGCTGGAGAAGAACCTGGCGTCGGTCGAGGAGATCCGGGCCCGCCGGGGCCCGGTCATCGCCGTCACCGACGCGGACCTCTCCGCCCGCGGCGCTACAGCCGGTGCCGATGCCGGTGTCGACGACCGGTTCGCCGCCGTGCTGCGGGTGCCGCGCAGCGAGCCCGAGCTGGCGCCGATGTTGCTGGGCATCCCCCTGCAGTTGCTCGCCTACCACGCCGCCCTCGCCCTCGGTCGAGATGTCGACCGCCCCCGCAACCTGGCCAAGAGCGTGACCGTCGAGTAGCAGCCTCTGCCGTCGACCCGGGTGGTGGCAGGGCCTCGGCGGGGTGTCGTGCTCGGATCTGTCCCGCCTTGTAGCGACAACCACGGTAGGCGTTGACGGTCACGGATCGTTGTTGTCGCTGCGAGGCGGGACACAAGGCTCCACCACCCGTCGAGGTGGGGGCGAGCGGTCTGGGGGAAGGAAGCCGGGAACGTGCTCCGCACCGTCACGTGCCGTCCGGGACGAGATGTGCGGGGACCGGTACACCGCTTGCCATTGACGAACACGTGTTCGAACATGCGTATATGGCTCAAGCGGAGGGGCTCGCTCGCGACCTCGAGGAGACCCAGGATCGTGTGATCGGCCGACGGCCGACACACGGTCGTCCGGTCGCTGCCGTCCCCGGCCCGGGCGGCAGTGTCGGCCCTGGCGCTGCCAGCGACCTCGCCGCCCTGGGTGAGCGTGTACGGCCCACCGACCTGGCCCGCGACCGCAGCCTGGCCGTGCTGCCGGCGTTCGACGCCCTGCTGCCCGCGTCCGGGTTGCGGCGGGGCACCACGGCGGCGGTCGCGGCCCGGCCCGGGGTGACCGGGGCGACGTCGCTGGCCCTCGCCCTGGCGGCCGGGGCGTCGCAGGCGGGCTCGTGGGTGGCCGCCGTGGGCCTGGGGTCGCTGGGGCTCGTCGCGGCGGCCGAGCTGGGGGTGGCGCTCGAACGGCTGGTGCTGGTGGCCGACCCGGGGCGTGAACGGGCGGGGTGGGCCACGGTGGTGGCGGCGCTGGTCGACGGGTTCGACATCGTGCTCGTCGCCGCCGCGGGCGACGGCGGTGGGCGGAGCCGGCTGCGAGCGGGGGATGCCCGACGGCTGGTGGCCAGGGTGCGCGAGAGGGGGGCGGTGCTCGTCGCCGTGGGCGGTGACCTGCCGGGCGAGCGCAGTCCTCTCCGCCTGACGGTGACGGCGTCCACCTGGCAGGGCCTGGGTGAGGGGTGGGGGCATCTGCAGGGCCGCCGGGTGGCGGTCGAGGCCGCCGGGCGGGGCGAGGCGGCCCGCGACCGGCGAGCCGAGCTGTGGCTGCCGGGCCCCGACGGCGCCGTGTCGGTGGCTGCTCCTGTCGCCGAGCCCATCCCGTTGCGCCGGCCGGCGAGCGTTCCGGCGGAGGCGACAGCGGAGGTTCGGCAGGAAACGACCGCAGGCGCGCCGTTCTGCCGACAGCCCGGCCGGGACGCCGGCGACGGGACGGGACGATCGCGTCGGCAGGCCCTGTGGGATCGGCGGACAGCGCATGACCGGGGTGACCCGCACCCTGGTGGTGTGGTGCGCCGACTGGCCGGTGGTGGCGGCGGGGGTGGCGCTCGACGTGCCGGCGGCGGTGTTCCACGCCAACCGGGTGGTCGCCTGCTCGCCGGCGGCCCGGGCCGAGGGGGTCGAGCGCCACCAGCGGCGGCGCGACGCCCAGGCGCGCTGCCCCGAGCTGGTCGTCCTCGACCACGACCCCGCCGCAGAGGCGCGGGCGTTCGAGCCGGTGCCCGCCGCCCTCGAGGCGCTCACCCCCCGCATCGAGATCACCTATCCCGGCGCGTGCGCCTTTCCGACGCGGGGCCCGTCCCGCTACCACGGTGGCGACGAGGCCCTGGCCGGTAAGGCGGCGGCGGTGGTGGCCGAGGTGCTGGCCGGGCGAGGCCCGGTGCGGGTGGGCGTGGCCGACGGGCCGTTCGCCGCCGCGCTCGCCGCCCGCCGCCGCCCGTCGCCCCGCCATCCGTCGGTCGGGGCGACGCCGAGGTCGGCGATGACGACGGTGGTGGTGGCCGGCGGGAGCCCCGCCTTCCTGGCGCCCCTGTCGGTACGCGTGCTCGCCGAGCAGGGTGGCCCGGCGGGGCCCGACCTGGTCGACGTGTTCGAGCGGCTCGGGATCCGCACGCTCGGCGACCTGGCGGCGCTGCCCGTCGCCGAGGTCGTGGGTCGCTTCGGGGCCGAGGGACGGGCGGCGCACCGACTGGCGCAGGGGCTCGACGAGCGCCCACCCGCCACCACGCCGCCGCCGGCGGAGCTCACCCTGGCCGCCGAGATCGATCCTCCGGCCGAGCGGGTCGAGGCCGTGGCGTTCGTGGCCCGTGGCCTGGTCGACGACCTGCACACGCGGCTGTCCCGGGCGGGCAGCGCCTGCACCCGACTGGTCATCGGCGCCGAGACCGAGCACGGCGAGACACACGAGCGGGTCTGGCGCACCGAGGGCACGTTCACGGCCCTGGCCATCGCCGACCGGGTGCGCTGGCAGCTCGACGGCTGGCTCCACGCCGGTGCGCACCGGCCGACGAGCGGGCTCAGCCGGCTGTGGCTGGCGCCCGACGAGATCGTGCCGGCGGGCGGACGGCAACTGGCGTTCAGCGCCGGCGGCCCGGGAGCGGTCGACGCCGTCGAGGCGGGCGATCGGGCGGCGCGGGCGCTGGCCCGCGTGCAGGGGCTGCTGGGCGTCGCGGCCGTGCGGGTACCCGAGTGGCGGGGAGGTCGAGGGCCGGGGGAGCGAGTGCGGTTGGTGGCGGTGGCCGCCGACGACGTCACCGAAGCCACGCCCCGCGGCGCAGCCCGGCTGGGTGAGCGCTCCCTGGCCGGGGGTGGTGCCCGACCCGGCACCGGCCGCGGTGCACGACCCCCCGCTGCCAGCCGAGGTGGTCGACGCCGCCGGCCGGACGGTGCGGGTCAGCGGCCGGGGCGAGGTGAGCGCGCCACCGGTAACCATCACGGTGGCGCTGGCCGGCGGTGCCCGTGGAACGGCTGCTGGGGGGACGGGAGGCAGGCAGGAGGGTCGTCCGGCGGCCGTCGTCGCCTGGGCGGGTCCGTGGCCGTGCGACGAGCGCTGGTGGGACGCCGCGAGCCGCCGCCGTCGGGCCCGCCTCCAGGTGGCGACGACCGATGGAGTCGCCTACCTGCTGACGGTCGAGTCTGGGCGCTGGTCCGTCGAGGCCACCTACGACTGACGATCGGCCGGGTCCTGGGTCCGAGACGCCTCGCTCGCTAGCGTGCGGCGGATGTCGGACCTTCGCCTCCGTCAGGGTGCCCGGGCGCTCGTTGTCGACGAGCGCGACCGGGTGCTGCTGGTGCGCTTCGAGTTCGCCGACGGCGAGCTGTGGGCGGCGCCAGGCGGCGGCCTCGAGGACGGCGAGACCGCCCTCGCCGCCGTGCGACGCGAGCTGCACGAGGAGGTGGGCCTGGTCGACCCCGACATCGGGCCGGCGATCTGGACTCGCCGCCACGTCGTGCCGATACTCGGCTACGACGGGCTGGACGAGACGTACTTCCTCGTGCAGGCCGCGATCGCCGATCTCCGCACCCCTCTCCTGACCGCCGGCGAGCTGCGGGACGAGAACGTGACCGGCCACGCGTGGTGGACCGTCGAGGAGCTCCGCGACGCGCACACCAGATTCGCTCCACGCCGCCTGCCGTCCCTGGTCGCGGACCTCCTCGTCGACGGACCACCCGCCGACCCGATCGACGTCGGCGTCTAGCGACCCCGGCAGTCGAGCCTCAGCGCCTCAGCGCAGGCGGACGACGCGTAGGACGTCGGCGGCGGGGTCCGGGTCGCCGGGGTAGGCGCCGATGACCACGATCACGTCGCCTGCTCCGGCGATGCCGGCCGACATCGCCTCTTCCGTGGCGAACCACACCATCTCGTCGGTCGTCGCCCACGGATGGCCCTGCACGGCCGACACGCCCCACGTGAGGGACAGCTCGCGCACCGTCCGCTCGGAGGGGGTGACGGCGAGCACGGGCACCGTGGGGCGGAAGCGGGCCACGGCCCGGGCGGTGTCGCCCGACGGCGTGCAACAGACGATCGCGGCGGCACCCACGTTGGTGGCGGCCCGCCAGGCGCCCTCGCTGGTGGCATCGGTGATGCGGGCCGTCGTGGACAATGGGCGCGAGCGCCGCAGCTTGCCCAACTTGCCGCCCCACTGCAGGTAGTCGGCCTCGCGCTCGGCTCGGGCGACCACGGCGGCCATCACGGCCACGGCTTCCGCGGGCCCGGCCCCCACTGCGGTCTCGGCCGACAGCATCACCGCGTCGGTGCCGTCGAACACGGCGTTGGCCACATCGGACACCTCGGCCCGCGTCGGATAGGCGGCGGTGATCATCGACTCGAGCATCTGCGTCGCCGTGATGACCGGGCGTCCGGCGGCGATCGCCGCCCGCACCAGGCGCTTCTGGACATGGGGCACATCCTCGATCGGCAGGCGGATGCCGAGGTCGCCGCGGGCCACCATCACCGCGTCGGAGATGGCGAGGATCTCGTCGGACTCGTCGACGGCGGACGCCGTCTCGATCTTGGCGACGATCTGCGGCCGGTCCTCGCCCAGGGCGTCGATGAGCCGCTGGATGTCGGCCGCCCGCTGGACGAACGACGCGGCCACGGCGTCGGCGCCGGCCGCCTTGGCCGCGAGCGCCAGCTCGAGGTCACGTTCGGTGGGGCCCGAGATGCCGCCCACGCTGTCGGGCAGGTGGATGCCGGGGCGTCCCTGCAGCCGTCCGCCCCGCCGCACCAGTGCCTGCGCCGACCGACCGCCGGCCTCGACCCCCTCGGCCACCTCGAGCACCACCGCGCCGTCGCCACCCATGATGCGGTCGCCGGCGGCCAGCCCCAGCTCGTCGAGGTCGACGCCGATGACCCGGTCGTCGCTCACCGGCGCACCGCACCGCAGCTCGACGCGGTCGCCGGGAACCAGCTCGATGCCGGCGTCCGGGAACGGAGCCATGCGCAGCTTGGGGCCCGGCAGGTCGACCAGCACGCCCACGGTGCGGCCCTCGTCGGCGCTCACCCTCCGCACCCGGTCGATGAGCGCGAGCTGGGTGGCCGGCTCGCCGTGCGACAGGTTGATGCGGATGACGTCGGCGCCGGCGGCGATCACCTTCCGCAGCACGGGCTCGTCCCATGAGGCCGGTCCGATGGACGCCACGATCTTGGTACGCCGCACAGCCTGTCCTTCCGATGAGCTCGTCAACGGGCGCGCGTCTCGCGCCCGTTTCGTTCGGCTCCGCCCAGCACATTCGACTGTGGGAACGGTACCGACGTCACATGCCGATCCGACAGGGGATATCTCCGGACCGCACGACAGAGGCGAGTCGGGCGGCACTCTTCCCGTTGGGAACATAGGCTGGCCGCAGTGTCCGTCGCCCCGACTCCCGCCGCCACGCCGACCCAGACGGGGTACACGCTGCTCGGGCTGCTGTCGTTCGGCAACGAGCTGTCGGGCTACGAGCTCAAGCGGATGGCCGACAACCTGCGCTTCTTCTGGTCGGCTCCGGCCATGAGCCAGGTGTACCGCGAGGTCGAGCGCCTGGCCGCCGCCGGGCTGGTCACCCAGCGCAGCGTCGTGCGCGAAGGCACCCGGTCGACCAAGGTCTACCGGCTGACCCCCGAGGGCGAGCAGACCGTCCGCATCTGGCTGGCCGCTCCGCCCGACCCGCCGGTGCTCCGCCACCCGGTGGCGCTGCGGGTGTTCTTCGGGCACCTGCTCGAGCCGGGCGCGCTGCGGGCGGCCGTCGAGGCGCACCGGGCCTGGTGCGACGAGATGCTGACCGAGCTCAGCGCCGTGCGCGCCGAGCTGGGTGACGACGAACGCTGGCGCAACGCCGCGCTGGTGGCCGAGTGGGGCCTCGACTACTACCGGGGCGAGCGCTCGGCCGTCGAAGGCATCGAGCAGGCGGCGAGTGCGCTGCCCGACCGGGCATCGGCCGAGGCTCCCGAACTGGCGCACTGATCGCCGTCGGGCGGAAACACGAACATGCGTTCGTAGGCTGGGGGCGTGGGCTTCAACAACCCGGACGTCCCCTGGAGCGAGATCGAGCGCACGCTGTCCGACCGCAAACCCGGTGGCGACCCTCGCACCTGGTGGTCGACCGGAGGAGCACGACGCGACCACCGGCCCACCGACGTGCCCGAGGGAGCCAACGGCGGCGACAGCCCGGCGTGGTCGCCGCGGCGGGCCGACTACGAGCCGCCCGCCCACCTCGAGCGGCGCACCAGTGCCACCCCCTACGCCGAGCTGCACTGCCACTCGAACTTCAGCTTCCTCGACGGGGCCAGCCACCCCGAGGAGCTGGCGGAAGAGGCCGCCCGGCTGGGCCTCGAGGCCCTGGCCCTCACCGACCACGACGGGTTCTACGGGGTGGTCAGGTTCGCCGAGGCCGCCCGGGTGGTGGGCGTCCCCACCGTGTTCGGGGCCGAGCTGTCGCTGGACCTGACCCGTCCGCAGAACGGCGAGGCCGACCCCGAGGGCGACCACCTGCTGGTGCTGGCCCGCGACCCCGAGGGCTACGCCCGGCTGGCGTCCACCCTCAGCACCGGCCACCTGGCCGGGCGCGAGAAGGGCAAGCCCGACTACACGGGGGTCGATTGGGCGGCAGTGCACGGCGGCCACTGGCTGGTGCTCACCGGCTGCCGCAAGGGAGCGGTGCCGCGGGCGCTCGTCGACGACGGGCCGGCGGCGGGGGAGCGCGAGCTGGGGCGGCTGGTCGAGACCTTCGGCGCCGACAACGTGGTGGTCGAGCTGTGCGACCACGGCGACCCGCTCGACTCGGCCCGCAACGACGCCCTCGCCACGCTGGCGGTGCGGGCGGGGCTCCCGCTGGTGGCCACCAACAACGTCCACTACGCCACACCCGACCGGCGGCAGCTCGCCACCGCGCTGGCCGCGGTGCGGGCCCGGCGCAGCCTCGACGACCTCGAGGGCTGGTTGCCGGCCGCAGGCAGTGCCCACCTGCGCTCGGGCGACGAGCAGGCCCGGCGGTTCTCCCGCTGGCCGGGGGCGGTCGAGCGCGCCGCCGAGCTGGGGCGGGCGTGCGCCTTCGACCTGACGTTGGTGGCGCCGCAGCTGCCGCCGTTCCCGTGTCCCGACGGGCTGGACGAGATGGCCTACCTGCGCCGCCTGACCACCCAGGGCGCCACCCACCGCTACGGGCCCCGCGGCGGCGCCGACCCTCGTGGCGACCGCGACCGCAACCGCAAGGCGTGGGCTCAGATCGACCACGAGCTGGCGGTCATCGAGGCGCTCGGGTTTCCCGGCTACTTCCTGGTGGTGTGGGACATCGTGGCGTTCTGCCGCCGGTCCGACATCTACTGCCAGGGGCGGGGCAGCGCCGCCAACTCGGCGGTCTGCTACGCGCTCGGCATCACCAACGCCGACGCCGTGTCCCTCGGCCTGCTGTTCGAGCGGTTCCTGTCGCCCGAGCGCGACGGTCCGCCGGACATCGACATCGACATCGAGAGCGGCCGGCGGGAAGAGGCCATCCAGTACGTCTACCGGCGCCACGGCCGTCTGCACGCCGCCCAGGTGGCCAACGTCATCAGCTACCGGGCCCGCTCGGCGGTGCGCGACATGGCCAAGGCGCTCGGCTACTCGCCCGGCCAGCAGGACGCCTGGTCCAAGCAGATGGACATGTGGTCGACCGTGTCGTCGACAGCGGGCGAGGAGGGACACGACATCCCCGCCCCGGTGCTGGCCCTGGCCCGCGACATCGAGCGGGCGCCCCGCCACCTGGGCATCCATTCGGGGGGCATGGTCATCTGCGACCGGCCCATCGTCGAGGTGTGCCCGGTCGAGTGGGGCCGCTTCCAGGGCAGGGCATCGCTCCGCGACGGCACGGCGGGCGAGGGTGACGACCCGCTGGTGCCGCTGCGCACGGTGCTGCAGTGGGACAAGGACGACTGCGCCGCCGTCGGCCTGGTGAAGTTCGACCTGCTGGGCCTGGGCATGCTCGAGGCGCTGCATCACTGCATCGACTTCGTGCGGGCCGCCCACGGCGAGGAGATCGACCTCGCATTCCTGCCGCACGAGGACCCCGAGGTCTACGCCATGCTGTGCCGGGCCGACTCGGTGGGCGTGTTCCAGGTCGAGTCGCGGGCGCAGATGGCCACGCTGCCCCGCCTGCGGCCCGAGACGTTCTACGACCTCGTGGTCGAGGTGGCGCTCATCCGCCCCGGGCCCATCCAGGGCGGGTCGGTGCACCCCTACATCCGCCGCCGCAAGGGGTTGGAGGAGCCGACCTACCTGCACCCGCTGCTCGAGAACGCCTTGAAGAAGACCTTGGGCGTGCCCCTGTTCCAGGAACAGCTCATGCAGATGGCCATGGACGTGGCCGGGTTCACGCCGGCCGAGGCGGACGAGCTGCGTCAGGCGATGGGGTCCAAGCGCAGCCAGGAACGCATGGAGCGGTTGCGCCGTCGGCTGTACGACGGGATGGCGGCCAACGAGGTCACCGGCGAGGTGGCCGACCGCATCTGGGAGAAGCTGGCGGCGTTCGCCAGCTACGGCTTCCCCGAGAGCCACTCGGTCAGCTTCGCCTATCTGGTGTACGCGTCGTCGTGGCTCAAGCGGTACTACCCGGCGGCGTTCTGCGCGGCGCTGCTCGACGCCCAGCCCATGGGGTTCTACTCGCCGCACTCGCTGGTGCAGGACGCCCGGCGCCACGGGGTCGAGGTCCGCACCCCCGACCTGGCGGTGTCCGCGGCCGGCGCCACCCTCGAGGTCGACGGCTTCCCTCCGGCCCGCTCGGGTGCGCAGGGTGACGGCTTCCGAGGCAATGGGGACCGGGGGAGCTCGGCAGCGGGGGTGAGGCCCGGGCGGGCAGCGGGGGTGGGGGCGGCGCCCGAGACGTGGGGGAAGGGTGGGCCCGCGGTGCGGCTGGGGCTGGGCTCGGTGCGGGGCATCGGCGCCGAGCTGGCCGAGCACATCGTCGCGGAGCGCGACGCCCACGGCGTCTACGCCAGCCCCGAGGACCTGGTCCGCCGGGTGCCGGGCCTGTCGACCGCCCAGCTCGAGGCGCTCGCCACCGGCGGCGCCTTCGGCTGCTTCGGGCTCGACCGGCGCCGGGCGCTGTGGGTCGCCGGGGCGATGGCGCAGGCAGGTGCCGACCGGCTCGACGGCATCGTCACCGGGGTCGACGCCCCCACGCTGCCGGGCCTCGAGCCGATCGACGAAGCCCGGGCCGACCTGTGGGCCACCGGTGTCAGTCCCGAGGGTCACCCCACACTGTTCGTGCGGGACATGCTCGACGAGTTGGGTGTCGTGGCGGCGGCGCGCCTGGTCGACCGTCCGCACGGATCGAAGGTGACGGTCGGTGGCGTGGTGACCCACCGGCAGCGGCCGGCGACGGCGGGCGGCACCACGTTCGTCAACCTCGAGGACGAGACCGGGCTGCTCAACATCGTCGTCTCCAAGGGCTGCTGGGCGCACCACCGGCGGGTGGTGCGCACGGCCGCGGCGCTGCTGGTGAGGGGTCGGCTCGAGCGGGTCGAGGGGGTGACCAACGTGATCGCCGAGCGCATCGAGCCGTTGCCGATCGACGCCAACGTCCGCAGCCGCGACTTCCGCTGACGGTCAGGTCGCGGTGAGGGCGATCAGTCGAACGGAGCGGAGGTCAGCTCGGGACGACCGGCGTTGGCGACCAGCACGAACCGGTGACGGCGGCCGGCGCGGAAGCCCGGATCCCACCAGCGCACCGCGTAGTGGTGGCCCCGGTCGCCCTCGGCACCCAGGTGCACCGCCTCCACGTCGCACCCGCCGTCGTCGACCCGACGGTCGTGGGCGACGGCGGGCACCCACGCGCCATCCTCGCCGTCGGCCATCTCGACCCTCACCAGGGGCTCGTGCCAGTCGAGACGGCCGGGGGTGACGTCCCACCAGCGTTGCTCCCACACCGGGTCGGTGGTGCCAGTGGCATCGGTGAACGTGGCCGGACCGTCGACCGTCCGCGCCACCTCTGGGCCGTCGGTGCCCGGCAGGTACCGGCGGTGGTGCAGGTCGAACGGACGGTCCGACACCATGTCGCAGATCAGCCCGTCTCGGACGGTCTCGCCGGCCAGGCGGGCGGCGTGGGCCGTCACGAAGGGCTGGGTGGCGGGGCCGTACAGGGTGTGGCCACCCTCGTAGCGCTGCTCGTCGTATTCCTCGGGGGTGGTGCAGTAGCCCGCGTACTCATTGGTCACCGACGTGACGACGACCCCGCCGACACCGTGGGCTCCGACCTGGCCGACGACAGCGGCCTCGATGCGCCGACCTGTCTCGACCGTGAGCTCGAAGGGCAGGCCGACCATGGCGACCTCACCGATGCGCAGGACCTGCACGGGCAGCACCCGCGGGAACCCACGCAGCGGGAGGATCAGCCGTTGGAAGGGCCCGCCGATCACCCGCTTGCCCCCCTGCGGACGGTTGGTGCGGCGACGCGGGACGCCGGGGCGGAACGGGGGGACGCGGTGGATGATCGGCGTCTCGTTCTCGTACGCGCCGGCCACCAGGGCGGCGCCGACGGCCGGACGCCGGGGCAGGGTCACCTCCCCGATGGTGCGCGACCCGTCGAGGTCGACTTCGCGCAGCCCGCAGGCCATCTCGACCCGCTCGGTCAGCCGGTCGTCGAGCGAGGCGTAGAGCTCGGCCGCGCGGGCGCCGATGCCCCGGCCGATGCGCCGGGCCTCGAGGTGGCCGGCCATCCCCGGGTGCAGCGCAGGGGCGACGTCCGCGTGGGTGCCCTCGATCGCACCGACCACCGGCCGGCGGCCGTGGGACCGCTCGATGCGAACACCCAGCTCGTCGGTCACATACGCCCACAGGTCGGCGTTGTACATGTCGGACCGCATCGGCACGCCCGTGCCGTGCACCGAGAACACGGCCATCGCCGCCAGCGGTGCGTGGCCACCGTCGGCGGCCCGGGCGTCGACCCGCAGCAGGTGCAGCCGCGGGTTGATCGACACGTAGGTGCGCTGACGCTCGGTGCGGCGGTCGGTCACGTCGTCGTTGCGTACGTACGAGGGCAGGGACCGGTTGCGGGTGAGGCCCCACACCTCGGTGTCGCCCCAGGCCAGCGCGGCGGGGCGCCGCTGCTCGGCCGCCTGCACCACCCCGGCGGCGATGCGGCTGGCGAGCAGCTGTGCCCACGAGGCGTCGAACCCGGGCTTGTTCGAGGCGAACCGGTTGTAGAAGTCGGTACCCAGGAACTGGCCGGGCCCGCCGTGGGTGTGGGTGGCGCCGATGTACACGCCGGCGGCCGTGATGTCGGTGCCCTCGGCCACCGCTCGGACCACCAGGCGCTGCACGATGGCCGACCCGCCGAGCAGGTCGCACTGCACGATCGCCACGGACCCGGTCGCCGCCCGCAGGTGCAGCACCCGGGCCCGCAGGCGAGAGCGGAACCCTGCGCCGGTGTGGGCGTTGCGGGAGTAGCCGGCCTTGGGCAGGCCGGGTGGAGGCGTGATGTCGACGTCGACGGCGCCGGCGAGCAGGCCGTCGACGTGTGGGGGCGGGCCGGAGGGGATCGGCACGGGCAGGCGGAACCGTGCCCGGCGGGCGCCTCCGTCGGCGATCGGAAGCAGGGGGCTGTCGGCCCCGATGTCCCAGCTCTCGGTCATGGCGTGTGCGCTTCCCCCGTCGAGTGACGGCTCATGGACTACCACGTCGGTGTAGTGGAGCAGCCACCGGGCGTCTCAGGTCGCCGCGGGGGCCTCGGCGGCTCTACCGTGGTCGACCGTGCCGGACAAGCGCCAAGAGTCGAAGCAGCGTCAGGCGGCCCGCAACCGGGCCCGCCGCGAGGCGCTCGCCGCCCGCCGCGAGAACGCCGAGGTCAGCGACACGACCGCGTCGTCGTCGTCGTCGTCGTCCAAAGCCTCGTCGGCCAAGGGCGGCACCGCCAAGGGCGCGTCGGCGAACGGCACCGCAACGTCGGCCGCCGCGAGCGGGCCGCCGCCCCGCGGCGTCATGGGCATGCTGCAGAGCAAGCGACCGGGAGACAAGGCCGTGTTGGCGGCCTTCGCCCTGGCCGTTGTGGCGGCGATCTACCTGCTCTTCTACAAGGTGCCGGCGGACGACCGTGGCGAACCTCTGCCGTCGACGTTCCGCGGCCTCGCGATCGCCGCCCGCGAGCGCCTGACCGGCCAGAACATCGGCGACGACCAGGTGTCGTTGCTCGATGCCAGTGGTCCGCAGATCTTCCTGGTGCTGGCCCTGCCGATCGCCGTGACGGTGTTCGCGCTGTGGGCCAACCGCCGCCCCGATCGCAGTCGCATGCTCACCTTCGCCATGTTGGCGATGGCCGGGTCGGTCATCCTGACCGGTGGCATCGGCATCTTCTTCTTCCCGGCGCTCATCGCGCTGGCGATCGGAGGGTTCCGGGTGCGCAGGGCCGACATGCCGGCGCGCGTCGCCGAGCGCGCGACAGCGCGTGGGCGGGGTGGCCGCGGTCGAGAGGACGCGATCGACGTCGAGTCCGACGAGGTCGTCGACGATGCCGCCGAGGACGACGTGTCCGAGCCCACCCCGGCGCGCCCGCGTCGCCGGTTCTGGGGCGCCGCGGCCGCCGAGCGCGTCACCGACGCCGAGCCCGACGACGCCGACGAGGCGGATGCGACGGAGGCCGCCGGTGCGACGGATGTCGATCCCGGTGAGGCCGATCCGCTCGCCGAGCTCGAGGCCGAGCTCGAGGCCGAGCGGGCCGCCGAGGCGGATGCGAATGACGGCGACGGGCCGGACGACAGCGGCTGGTCGCGACGCGGCAAGTGACCGGTGACAGGTCGCGGTGACCGGTGAGGGGCCCGCCGATGGGCGGCGGGTACGCGTGCGTGCGGTCGTGTCGGGTCGGGTGCAGGGCGTCTGGTACCGCGAGAGCTGCCGGCGCGAGGCCGAGCGGCTGGGCGTCGTCGGTTGGGTGCGCAACAGCCCCGTCGGCAGCGTCGAGCTCGAGGCGGAGGGCGAGCCGTCCGCTGTCGAGTCCCTGCTGGACTGGGCCCGTCGCGGTCCCGCACGGGCAGAGGTCGCGGCGATGTCGGTCGACGACCGCCCGCTGGTCGGTGAGTCGCTGTTCCTGGTCAGCGGCTGACCGGGCGGACGACCCGCAGCGCGGCGGTACTCGTCAACCGGCGGCGGACCACCCGCTGAGCACGGCCGACATGAACGCCGGGGTCGCCTCGACCTGCGCCGCCGCGGCCGCGCCGGCCTGGCCCTCGGTCACGCCCGACGCCTGCGCCAGCGCGTACAGCTGCACCTCGTAGTTGTGAGTTCCGGACGGCGGGCACGGGCCCGCCCAACCCGGCCGGCCGAAGTCGTTGGTCGCCTCGACCGCGCCGGCCGTCGGCGTCCCCTCGGCCAGCCCCGTGGCGTCGGGCGGGATGCCCGTGATCACCCAGTGGACGAATCCCTCGGCGTCGATGTCACGCACGACGACGGCGAGCTCGGCCGTGCCCTCGGGAACCGCCGTCCACTGCAGCGGTGGCGAGACGTCGCTGCCGCGGCAGGTGTGGTCGGCGGGGATCTCGCCCCCTTCGGGGATCGCCGCGCTCGACATCCGCAGAGGCTCGATGGTCGTGGCCGTGGCCTCGTCGCCGGTGGCCGACCCTGCGTCGACGCCAGCGGCCGCGGTGGGCTGGCTGGTGGCGACCGTCGTGGTCGTCTGGTCGGCGGAGGGGGCGCGCAGGGTTCTCCCGTCGTCGGTGCCGCACGAGGTCACGAGCAGCAGCACGCCGACGGCCAGCGCGACCAGGGCCGCCGATCCGCACCGCCGCGCCCTGCTCGCCGATCGTGATCGCCACGTAGCGTCACCCGGCATGGGGTCGAGTGTTGCAGACTGTCCCCACCTCCGATGAGCGGCGCCGCCTGCTCGGTTCCCACCAGGTTCCTCGATGCGACCCAACCTCGCGTACGTGGCGCGGTTGCGCGCCCTTCTGGGGCCGGATGCTGCAGGCGTCCGGCAGAGCCTGGTCGCGCTCGGGCTGAACTCGTCGACGAGCCTCGTGGCGGGCGCCTTCCTCGGCGCCATCACCGGCACCCTGGCCCAGTACCCCGGCCTCCTCGTGCTCGTGCCCGCGGCGATCGGCTTGCGGGGCAACATCTTCGGCGCGTTCGGCAACCGCCTCTCGACCTCGATCCACGCCGGTTCGTTCCGCTGGTCGTTGCGGCGAGAGGCGGTGCTTGGCCAGAACGTCCTGGCCTCGATGCTGCTCACGATGGGCGTCTCGCTCGCCCTGGCCGTGGTGGCCAAGACCGTGGCGGTCGGGCTGGGTGTCAGCGGATCGATCGACCTGCTGTCGATGGCCATCGTGTCGATCGTCGGCGGCGTGCTCGGGTCGATCGTGGTGCTCGGGGCGTCACTCGGGTTGACGGCCGGGGCGGTGCGCTTCGGATGGGATCTCGACAACGTGACCGCCCCGCTGGTGTCGACGCTGGGTGACGTGCTCACGCTGCCCGCCCTGTACCTGGCCACGTTCCTGCTCGGCATCTCGGTCGTGACGCCGACGGTCGGGCTGGTCCTGATCGCAGCCGCCGTGATGTTCCTCGTCGCCGGCTGGCGGTCGTCGACCGCGGGGCTGCGCCGCATCGTGCACGAGTCGGTGCCGGTGCTGCTCGTGGCGGGGTGCGTGAGCGCGGGCGCGGGCATCACCTTGGAGAAGTCCTTCGCCCGGTTCGAGGCGTTGCCGGCACTGCTCGTCCTGGTGCCCGCCCACCTGTCGAGCGCGGGGGCCCTCGGCGGCATCCTGTCGGGGCGCCTGTCGTCGAAGCTGTTCCTCGGTCTCGTGCCGCCAGCCTCCCGACCCAACCGCGAGGCCCGGCGAGACATCTCGCTGGTGTTCCTGCTGGCGGTGCCCGTGTTCCTTGCCAACGGCATCGGCGCGGACCTCGTCGCGCGGTTGCTGGGAGAGGCGAGCCCGGGCCTCGGGCAGATGGTGCTGGTATCGCTGATCGGCGGTGCCCTGGCGATCGTGTTCGTGGTGGCCGTCGCCTACTACGGGACGGTCGCCGCCTACCGCACCGGCGTCGATCCCGACACCTACGGCATCCCGGTGGTGAGCTCGTCCGTCGACCTGGTGGGCGCGTTCACCCTCATCATCGCCATCACGATGCTCGGCCTGTCATGACGCCGGCCAGCCGGCGTGGCCACGATGCTCGGCCTGTCATGACGCCGGCCAGCCGGCGTGTGGTGGACGGTCAGCCGAAGGTGGACGTGGTCACCAGCAGCGGGGTGCGGGCGTCGTGTGTCCAGTCGTCGACCAGCGTGCCGCTGCCGTCGCCCGCCGGTGTCGCCACCGTGGACGTCGTCGTCCGGAAGTGGTGGGTGCAGTCGGCTGTGCCGGGCAGCATGCCCGGGTCCGTGCACGCCAAGGCGCCGAAGACCGCACCCGCCTCGCCGATCGCTTCGCCGTCGCCCGTGCATTGCACGGTGCTCGGTGTGGCGTCGTCGTCGTAGCGGCTCTGGCGGCTGACCGACAGGTCCGTGTCGACGGTGACGGCCGTGCCGATCCCGCCCTGGGGGCCGTCGAGCGTCCACCAGGTCGGCTGGGCGGCGGCCACGCCGTCCGGTTGCCCGTCCACGGGCACGCCCCCGGGGACCTGCGGGTTGCGGAACGTCATGCCGGTGGCCTCGCGGGTGAGGTCGACGTAGGCGGCGACTCCCGGGATGGCGTGCACCCGTAGATCGATGATCGTGTCGTACCGCAGGTCGTAGAAGGCATGGGTGGCCTGCGTGTTGGGCCCGCTGTTGGCGCCCACGTAGCTGCGCAGCGCCCGGATCGGTCCGGCCTTGTTGACGACGAACGCGCCCTCGCCGTCGTCGAAGGTGGCCTCGCTGCGACCGCACACGCCGGGCACCAGTCGGTACTTGACGCGGTCGACCAGGTCGACGCCCGGCCGGTCGCCATGGGACAGGGTCACGCTGTCCATGAGCCAGCGGTCCGCGAAGTGAGCCGTGTAGGAGGCCCCGGTGACCGTGGAGTCCTCCGGGTTGGGGCCGGACTGCCGCCGGTAGGTGGCCTTGTAGTCGCCGCTGGCCAGGTCGAAGTCGTAGCTCACGTAGCTCTGCCCCGCGGCGGGATCGAGCGAGGCCTCGCCGCGGAACAGGTAGACGAACCCGCGCTGTGCTGCATCGCCAGGCTCGGCGAGTCGGACCTCGACCCCGGTGCCCGCCACGGTGCCGGCGGGAGCGCCGAGGCCTGCGTCGACCGCCGACCCGCCGGCGTCCCGGGCCATGAACACGATCTCGTCGTCGGCGTCGACGTTCGGGTTCGGATCGGCGCCGACGAACGTGCCGGGATCGGCGTAGACGTTCACCGGGATGCCGATGGAGCTGCCACCGAAGGCGTTGGCCGGCAGGTCGTAGACGTCGGCCATCGTGGTGTCGAGGCGTTCGTCGACCTGCACCGGGATCTGGGTCCAGCCGGTGCCGGTCGCCCGGAACGCCACCAGCCGTCCGGCGGGCACCCCGGCGAGGCGTGCGACGTCCGCGCCGCGCACGACCACCGGGTCCGAGGCGCGGGTGACCGTGCTGCGCACGGGGTCGACCTCGCAGGCGGTCGTCGCTCCGGTGAGCGCCAGTGCCGCGACCACACCTGTGATGACACGCCTGCTCCGCACGGCGATCCCCCTCCACGTCGAACGGTCGGCGGCACGTTAGATGATCGGCCCGCAGGTCATGCGCCATCCGACGGTTGACCCGGGGTGCGCGATCGCGCGCCTATCGTTGTCGGCGATCCCCACGATGGACGACAGACCCCGCAATCTCCGGGCCATGCTGGCCGAGGTCAAGGACCTCTCCGAGCTCATGGTCGACCTGGCCTACGCCGCCCTCTACTTCGGCGACCCTGACATGGCAGAGGAGGTCGGCGAGCTCGAGGAGCGCATGGACGCCCTCGTGCACGACATGCGCTCCGTGTGCGTCATGGCGGCCCGCAATCCTCGCGAGGCCGACGCGATGGCCTCGGTGCTGCAGGTGATCTCGGCGATCGAGCGCATCGCCAATGCTGCGGTCGACATCGCCCGCATCGTCACGCACCGCCTCGGCATCCCCCGCGAGCTGGTCGCCGACCTGTCCAACGCGGAGGAGGTCTCACACCGTGTGCGCGTGCGCGACGGCTCGCACCTGGCCCGCAGACCGCTCGCCGATCTCGAGCTGCCCGTGCAGACCGGCATGCGCATCGTCGCCATACGCCGCGACCGCGAGTGGATCACCGACGTCGAGGGCGAGGAGATCATGCTGCCCGGCGACGTCCTGTTCCTACGGGGCTCGCCGGCGGGCATCCCCCGGTTGCGCGAGCTCGCCGCCGCCCCGCGGTGGGAGCCGCCGACCCCGCCCGAGGACGGCACGCTCACCGACCTCGACCGGGCCGTCGACGTGTTGGTCGAGATGAAGAACGTCTCCGAGACGGCGGTGGGCCTGGCCTACTCGGCGCTCGTTCTGCGCGACCTCGGCCTCGCCGCCGAGGTACGCCACCTCGAGGACCGCCTCGACGAGATGAAGGACCGCCTCGAGCTGTGGGTGCTGCGGGCCGCGTCCAACGACATCGACCCCTCGCCTCTGCGCGGCCTGCTCCATCTGTCGCAGGCGGCGGAGGACCTGGGCGACTCGGCGCAGCAGATGGTGTGGCTCATCGAGAAGCACGAGGAGGTGCACCCCATCCTCAAGATCGCGCTCGGCGAGAGCGACGAGGTCGTGGTGCGAGTCCCCGTCGCCGCCGGCTCACCGGCGGACGGGGCCACCCTCCAGGAGCTGCAGCTCGACGTCGACCCCGGGTTCCACGTGCTCGCGGTGCGCCGTGGCGGGCGCTACGTGTACCGGCCTCGGGGCCACGTGGTGCTGGCCGACGGCGACGAGCTGATCGCCAGCGGGCCCGACGAGGGCCACCCGCTGCTGGCCGCCCGTCTGGGGTGGCGCCTCGAGGAAGACGAGGACACGGGCCAGGAGCGACTCGAGCCCCTCGCCGGCCTCGCGGCCCGCTGAGAACCCGCCCGTCTCGCGGGCAGGGTCAGCTCAGCCCGAGCACCGCCCGCACTACTGGCGTTCGCGGGGCGGGGAGGTCGGGACCGCGCGCGGTGGGTCGACGCGACGGCGCGTCGCGGCGGGAGCAGCCGGCCGCTCGGGCGTCGGCGATTCACCGCCGCCGTTCTGACCAGGGCCGCCGCCGCCCAGCAGGTCGGCGACCGCGGTGAGCGAGCCGGCGATGCCGGCCAGCTCGGTGGGCACCACGATCTTGGTGGCCTTGCCGTCGGCCATGGCGGTCAGGGCGTCGAGGTACTTGATGGTGAGCAGCGCCGTGTCCGGCGCGGCGTCGTGGATGGCGCCGTAGACCGAGGTGATGGCCTCGGCCTCGCCCTGGGCGACGACCTCCTGGCGGAACCGCTCGGCCTCGGCCACCCGCTGGATGGCCATCGCCTCGCCCTCGGCCCGCAGAATCTGCTGCTGCTTGTCGCCCTCGGCGCGCAGGATCACGGACTTCTGCTCGCCCTCCGCCCGGGTGATGGCCGCCTGGCGCTCGCCGTCGGCCTGCGTGACCACGGCCCGTCGGGTGCGCTCAGCCTTCATCTGCTCGTGCATCGAGTGCATGACGTCGGGCGGCGGGTCGATGCGCTGGATCTCGACCCGGCCCACCCGCACGCCCCACTTGTCGGTGGCGTCGTCGAGGATCTCGCGCAACTCGGTGTTGATCTTGTCGCGGGAGGTCAGGGCCTCGTCGAGCTGCATGTCGCCGACGACGTTGCGCAGGTTGGTCTGGGCGAGTTTGCTGACCGCCAGCATGAAGTTGGCCACGTTGTAGACGAGCCGTTGGGGCTCGGTGGGCTCGTAGTAGATGACGGCGTCGACCGACACGACCACGTTGTCGGAGGTGATGACCTCCTGGGGCGGCACGTCGACGACCTGCTCGCGCATGTCGACCAGCCGCAGGCTCTGGAACCACGGGACGATCAGGCGCAGACCGGGGTCGACGGTCTCCTTGTACTTGCCGAGTTGCTCGACGAGGCCCTTCTGGTACGGCCGGACGATCTTGACGCCCGACAGGACGTAGATGAACAGCACGAGGGCGATGATCGCCAGCAGGATGACGAGGGGGGCCACTACGGGCGCTCCTTGGTGAGGGACGTCATGGCGACTCGGTGGGCTCGGCCCCCGAGGAGGGCGGGTCGATTCCGCTCGTGGGCGGAACCTCGACGGCGACCATCACCCGGGTGCCCTGCACCTCGGCGACGCGAACGGTCGTGCCCGCAGCGATGGGGGAGCCGTCGGTCGACTGGGCCCGCCACTCCTCGCGATCGATGCGGACCATGCCGAGCTCGGCGTCGCCGGGGATGTCGCGCAGCACGGTCGCCCGCATGCCGACCAGCCGGCGGGCACCGACGCCGTGGTCGAGCGCGTCGCGGTCGAGCCGGCGGGCGAGGGGCCGCAGCGCGGCCAACGTGGCGATCGACACGACGATGAACACCACCCAGCTGATCGCGACGTCGACGCCGGCGAACGAGAGGACGGCGGCGACAAGCGCGCCCACGGCGAAGGGTGCCAGGAAGAACGAGCCCGGCGACGCCATCTCGCCGACCGCGAAGACCGCGGCGGCGATGATCCACACCCAGCGCCACTCCTCGGGACTCTCCATGCAGTCTCGCCTCGTCCGGGGCGGGCCGACACCCACCGCCTCGCCGGGGAATCTACTCGGTGTGGTGGGCGTGGATGACCGCGCGCGACGCGCCACCGGCCGACGGCGTGCGCCGACCGGCCGGTAGCGTGGCCGGCGATGTCCGCACCCCGACTCAGTCTGCTCACCGTGCACGCACACCCCGACGACGAGGCGTCCAAAGGCGCAGGGACCGTGGCCCGGTACCACGCCGAGGGCGTGCGCACGGTGCTCGTGACGTGCACCGGGGGCGAGGCCGGCGACATCCTCAACCCGGCGATGGACCGCCCCGAGGTCGTGGCCGACCTGCCCGCCGTCCGGCGCCGGGAGCTCGCCCGGGCAGCCCGGATCATCGGGTACGACGAGGTCGTCCTGTTGGGATACCGCGACTCCGGCATGCCCGACACGCCGCCCAACGCCCACCCCGACGCCTTCGCCAACGCACCGCTCGACGAGGCGGTCGGCCGGCTCGTGGCCGTCATCCGGCGCGAGCGACCGCAGGTCATCGTCACCTACCCCGACGACCAGAGCGGGTACCCCCACCCCGACCACCTGCGCGTCCACGACATCTCGCTGCTGGCGTTCGACCAGGCGGGCGACCCCGACGCCCATCCCGAGGCGGGCGAACCGTGGCAGCCGCTCAAGCTGTACTACTCGGTCTGGTCGCGCAGGCGCATGGAAGCGATGCACCGTCGCTTCGGTGAGCTGGGGCTCGACTCGCCGTTCAGCGACGAGTGGTTCGAGCGGCCGTCGCACGACGACCGCATCACGACCTCGGTCGACCTGACGGGGTACTCCGAGGTGCGCATGGACGCATTGCTGGCCCACGAGACGCAGGTCGACCCGGCCTCCCCGTTCTGGTTCGGCCTGCCCAGAGCGGACCAGGCGAGCATCCACGCCTACGACGACTACATCCTGGCGCGCAGCCTGGTCGACACCGAGCGGCCCGAGACCGATCTGTTCGCGGGCGTGCGCAGCCCGGCCGAGCGGCGCTGACGCCGGCGCACCGGGCGCGGTGCACCGGCCGGCGAGGCGCGGCCAGGGTCAGGCCGGGTCAGAGGCCGCGTCGTTGCAGCTCGCGCAGCTCTCGGTAGCCGACGAGCTCGGCGCCCACCCGCTGGAGCAGAGGTCGCAGGGTGTGTTCGTCGACCATCAGATCGTGGTCGTCGACCCGTGCCGGCCAGTCGGGTGTCTGGGCCCGCAGCTCGGCGGTGTCGATCGCCGGGTGGACGTGCACCTCGGTGACGCCCGGGGGCAGGTCGGCGATGATGCGCTCGATCGCACGGCGGCTGCCCACGGTGGACAGGCGGGCGAAGTGGTCGGGCGACACGACACCCTCGTCAGCCGCCAGGGTGCGGAACGGGAACCCGATGCGGCGCTCGGCCTCGGCGCTCGGTAGGCGGACGGGCAGCCCGAAGTCGACGGCCAGGTCGAGGTAGATGTCGAAGAACTCGGGCTTGTGCTGCAGGGCACCCAGGTGGCTGTCGAGGTGGCTGACGTCGAAGCCCCACAGGATCGCTCGTTCGACCTGCGCTCGCAGCTCGCGCCTGGCCTCGTCCAGGTCGGCGTGGTCCCACAGGTCGGCCACTGTGCGGGGAAAGCCGCCGTCACCGTCCAGCAACGACGGGGCGTGCGTGATGGGGCCCCAGCGGTAGAGGTCGTGCTCGGCGTTGAGCGTGAGTTCGACGCCCACGTCTTCGCCGCGGTAGCGCGATGCCGCCTCGCGCGCCCACGGGCACGGCACCATCAGCGAGGCGCTGGTGGCGATGCCGTCGCGTAGCGACTCGTAGACGCCGACGTTGGCGGCGTGGCTCGACCCGAGGGCGTCGCAGGTGACGACGAGCAGCCGGGCGTCAGGGGCGTGGCCGAGGCGTTCGGCGAGCGAAACCATCAGGGTGAGGCTACTGGCGGTGAGGGCCGGTCACGGGGGTGCGGCGGCAGGTGGCAGTGCCACGTCAGGGCCACCGCATGCCGACCACAGGCCCAGACCCGCGTCCCGTGCGGCTCGCTCGGCTTGCTCGAAGTCGTCGCGGTAGGTCGTGTTCGGGGGGTAGTCCTTGGCCTCGGCGTAGCCGTCGGTCACCTGGGCGGCGTTGACGAACAACCCATCGGAGGCGCGTTGGACGTAGGCGAGCAGGCGGTCGTAGACGTCGCGAGGCTCGACGTCACGGGTGAGGCGCACGACGGTGCCGGGCGGCAGCAGGGAGGAGAGCCGGTCGGACGCCTCCACCCCGAAGCACTCGTTCGGGCGGTCGCGGGCCACGCTCTCGGGCGTGTCGATGCCGATGAGGCGCACCGGCTCTTCGGTGCCTGCCACGTCGACCACCACCGTGTCGCCGTCGACGACCCGCACGACCGTGGCCTCGCCCGCGGCGAGCTCGCGGTCGCCCGGCGACGGGCGCCAGGACCAGGCGAGGACGGCGAGGACGATGGCCAAGGCGGCAGCGGTGAGGAGCGGGATGGCGCGCGGCGCGTCGGACACGACGGTCCTCCGTGGTGGGGCGGGACGTGCGGGCGGCGTGAGCCGCGAGGCGTGCTGCGCAGGGCCGGCGATGGTGGCCCGAGGGCGAGCGTCAGGTCAGACGCGCTCGATGATGGTGCCCGTGCCGAGGCCGCCGCCGCAGCACATGCTGACGAGCGCCGTCGTACCGTCGGTGCGCTCGAGCTCGTGGAGCGCCTTGGTCACCAGGAACGCCCCGGTGGCGCCAAGTGGGTGGCCGAGGGCGATGGCCCCGCCGTTGGGGTTGGTGCGGTCGAGATCGGCCCCCACCTCGCGCTGCCAGGCGAGAACGACCGACGCGAATGCCTCGTTGATCTCGAACACGTCGATGTCGCCGATGGCCATGCCGGTGCGCGCGAGGAGCCGCTGCGTGGCATCGATCGGGCCGGTGAGCATGAGCACGGGGTCGACGCCCACGAGGCACGTGTCGACGACCCTGGCCCGCGGGGTGAGGCCCAGCGCCGCGGCCTTGTCGGCCGTCATGACCAGCACTGCGGAAGCGCCGTCGCTGATCTGTGACGAGTTGCCGGCCGTGTGGACGCCTTCCGGGCGAGCGACCGGCTTGAGGTTGCTGAGCCCCTCGAGTGTGGTGTCTCGCAGGCCCTCGTCACGAGCGACCGCGTGCGTCGTGCCGGTGGGCTTGCCCTCGTCGTCGACATCGGGAGCGTCGACGCCCACGACCTGGGTGTCGAACCGGCCCTCCGCCCACGCCGTGGCCGCCCGCTGCTGCGAGGCCAGGCCGAAGGCGTCGGTGTCCGCGCGCGTGACGCCCCACTTGTCGGCGATGCGCTCGGCTCCCTCGAACTGCGACGTGAACTCGTACTGGCCGAAGTAGGTCTTGGGGATGGGCACGCCGAGGCCCAGCTTCTTCGACGAGTTCGACCCGATCGGCACTCGCGACATGAGCTCCACACCACAGGCGATGGCCACGTCGACCACGCCGGCGCCGACGAGGCTGGTGGCCACGTTGGTGGCCTGCTGCGACGACCCGCACTGCGTGTCGACAGTGGTGGCGGCCGTCGTGAGCGGCAGGCCGGCGCTGAGCCAGGCGGTGCGCCCGATGTTGAACGACTGCTCGCCCACCTGGCTGACGCAGCCCGTGACGACCTGGCCGACCTCGGCCGGGTCGATGCCCGAGCGGTTGACGAGCTCGCCGAGCACGGTGGCGAGCAGATCGGCCGGGTGCACCGTGGACAGGCCGCCGTTGCGGCGGCCGATGGGCGAGCGGACGGCTTCGACGATCACGACGTCGGTCATGTGGGTCAACCTAGGGGGAGCGCGAGGGGCTTGTCAGGCTGGCGCTGACCCGGGGTCAACGCCGCGAACGCGGGCTGATGGCCTGCAGGACCAGGAGGAGGAGGACCGACCCGAGGAAGGCCACGAACACCGAGCCGAGGTCGAAGTCGTCGAACACCGAACCCTCCTGCCCGGTGGCCAGGCGGTAGAGCGCACCGCCGATGAGGGCACCGATGATGCCGACGACGATCGTGGCCAGGCACCCGCGTTTGTCGGAGCCCGTGACCCATCGGGCCAACGCCCCGGCGACGAACCCGACCACCAACCACGCGAGGATGCTCATCGGCGACGAAGGCTAGCTACCGCGGCGCGACAGGAGTGCGGCAGGGGCTCACGCGGCCGCCGGGCGGCGTCGCGAGGCCCGCTGGCCGCCACCCCGATCGCCCGGGACCGGCGGGTCCTGCGTGCGGGCGTGCACGCCGCTGCGCAGCGCCGCACGAGCGCGGGCGATGCCCTCGCGGCCGACGGTGCGCGTGCGCTCGTCGAGCCGCCATGCCCGCGGAGTCTCGATGAGGGTGAGCTGTGCGTTCTGGGTGGTCATGGCCCCAGTATCCGCAGGGGGTGTGACATTTTGAGGCCGCACAGCGCCCTGTGGCCCGACGATGGGCCGATTCTGTGACCTCGGCGGCAGAAGCCCAGCTCAGACGGGTGCGCTCGGTGCCACCAGCGGCCAGGGGCGCTCGTGCTCGACGACCTGCGCCAGGTCGAGCAGCAGGGCGTCGGCGTGGTGCCGGCCGATGACCTGCATGCCCACGGGCAGGCCGTCCACGGTGCCCGCCGGGATCGAGATCGCCGGGTTGCCCACGATGTTGGCGGGGATCGTGAGGGCGCCGTTGTTCTCCGGCCCGACGTGCCGGTCGCCGACCCGGGTGTTGAGCCCGATCTCCGCCGGGAAGGCCACGTCCGGGTTCGTGGCGCAGATCACGAAGTCGACCTGGTCGAACACGTCGGCCATGCCCTCGTTCGCCTCGGTGCGCTGGCGCTCGCAGGTGGCGGCGAGCTCGAGGTTGAACATCTGGTCGGCCATCTCCATGCCGAACGCCATCTCGAGGGTCATGTCGTCCTTGCAGTCCGGCCAGCGGCCACCCAGGTCGCGTCGCAGTTGAGCGAGGTTCGACATGGCCCACTCGAAGCCCAGGCCCGGCAGGCGCACGGGGACGTCGACGAGGCGCAGTCCGGCGTCGCGGGCGAGTGCTTCGCCCGCGGTGCGCACCGCGGCCTCGACGTCCGGGTGCACGACCGCGCTGCCGAGGTCCGGGGCGATGACCGCAGTTCGGCCCCGCAGGTCCTGGGTGCCGAGGTCGCGTTCCCACCCGTCGATGCGGGGCAGGCTGTAGGGGTCGCGGGAGTCGTAGCCGGAGCAGACGTCGTACCAGCGGGCGACGTCGCGGACCGAGCGGGCGAGGCACCCGATGACGACGGTGAGCGGGGCGATCTCGGTCTGAGGCCCGCGGGGGATGCGTCCGGCGGTGCCCTTCATGCCCACCAGTCCGCAGAACCCGGCCGGGATGCGGATCGAGCCCCCACCGTCGCCCCCGGTCGCGATCGGGAGCAAGCCCACCGGCGACCGCAGCGGCGGACCCACCCGACGAACCGCCGGCGGTGCGACCGTGCTGCCAGGGGTTGTGGGTCACCCCGTGCAGGCGCGTGACGCTGACGTTGAGCCCGCCGAACTCGCTGGCCGCGGTCTGCCCGACCTTGACGACGCCGGCGCCGTCGAGGCGGCGGACCATCGTGGCGCTGTGGTCGCCGATGCGGTCCGCGAACACGAGGCTGGCGTCGGTGGCCGGCCAACCCTCGACGGGCTCGAGCTCCTTGACCCCGATGGGCACACCGCCGAACGGCAGGCTCACGTCGGCGTCGGCCGCCGTGACCGCGGCGCCGTCGGGGTCGAGGAACGGCACCGCGTTGAGGGTGCTGACCTCGATCGCCCCCAGCACCGCGTCGAGCTCCTCGGCCGGTTTGCGCTCTCCCGAGCGGAAGGCGTCGACCAGCGAGCAGGCATCACCCAGCCATGGCGTGTCCGTCATGGTCGGGCAGTCTGGCGCGGGTGAGCGGCCGGTGCATGCGCATGTCGGCATCGAACGCGGCCCCGCCTACCATCCCGCCGATGGACGCCCGCACCTGGCTCGGCCTCGAGCCCACGCACAACCCCATGCGGTGGGTGCTTCCGGTCACCCCGGGCATCTCGACCGTGGGACCGTTCCTGTTCGGCGGGTGCGCGCTCGGCGCCGCCATCGCCGCCCTCGAGGAGTCGAGCGGCCGCCCCGTCGTGTGGGCGACCGCCCAGTACCTGTCGTACGCCCACCCGCCGTCGGTGCTCGACATCGACGTGACGCTGGCCGCTCACGGCCGCAGCATCACGCAGGGCCGCGTGGTCGCCCACGTGGCCGACACCGAGATCCTGACGGTCAACGCCGCGCTCGGGCAGCCGCGAGCTCGATGTCGAGGGGATGTGGGTCGAGCGGCCCGAGGTCCCCGCGCCCGATGACTGCATGGTGCGCGGTCCTCGCCTCCAGGGCACCGAGTCGATCATGGACCGCATCGACATCCGCCTCGCGGACGCCCGCGGGTGGGACGAGATCGACGGCAACCCGATCCCCGGCGGGCGCTCGCTGCTGTGGGCGCGGATGCCCGACATGCTCGACCTCTCGTCGGGAGCCGGCCTCGCCATCCTGGGCGACTACGTGCCCTTCGGCATCGGCCAGGCGCTCGGCCGGGCGGGGGGCGGCAACAGCCTCGACAACACGTTGCGGGTGTACCGGCTGGTCCCCACCGAGTGGGTGCTGCTCGACATCCGCATCCACGCGGTGGCGCACGGCTTCGGCCACGGGGTCGTGCACCTGTGGTCCGACGACGGCACGCTGCTGGCCACGGCCAGCCAGTCGACGATCGTCCGCCTGAGGCCCCCCGACATGGCGGCCAGCTTCGCCGCCCGCACCGCGCAACAGGCGGACGGCGACACCTGACCCGCGGCACCTGACCCGCGGCGCCCCGGCCCATGACCGAGGGTCAGGATGCGGGCGCCCGCGTGTGACAGCATCCGGACATGCAGCGCTACGGCATGACCATCCCGTTCGACGGCGTCCCGCTCCACGCGCAGCGCGACTGGATCGTCGAGCTGGCCGACCTCGGCTACACCGACGTGTGGTCGGCCGAGGCCAACGGGGCCGACGCGTTCACCCCGCTGGCGCTGGCCTCGGTGTGGGCGCCCTCGCTGCGCCTGGGCACGGCCATCGTGCCTGCGTTCACGCGCGGCCCCGGGCTCCTGGCCCAGAGCGTCGGGTCGCTCGCCCAGGCGGCTCCCGGTCGGTTCGTCTTGGGCGTCGGCACGTCGTCGAACGTGATCGTCGAGGGCTGGAACGGCATCCCGTTCGACCAGCCCTACCAGCGAACCCGTGACATCGTGCGCTTCCTGCGCGAGGCGCTGTCGGGCGAGAAGGTGACCGCCGAGTACGAGACGTTCTCGGTGCGCGGGTTCAAGCTC
This sequence comes from uncultured Acidimicrobiales bacterium, assembly GCA_963735375.1. Classification (GTDB taxonomy): domain Bacteria; phylum Actinomycetota; class Acidimicrobiia; order Acidimicrobiales; family VFJN01; genus ZC4RG19. The sequence goes on along the minus strand of CAVTKS010000007.1, from coordinate 475,890 downwards.
GGTGTGCGCCCGGAGGAGCCGGTGCCTGTGCTCATCGCCGCCCTGCGTGAGGGCATGCTGCGCCTCGCCGGCCGTGAGGGCGACGGGGCGATCGTCAACTGGCTGTCGGCCGTCGACGTGGCGACCGTGGCGCCGATCGTGCACACCGCCGGGGGAGGAGCGCCCCGGGAGATCGTGGCGCGCATCTTCGTGGCGCCCACCGACGACGCCGACACGGTGCGGGGTATGGGCCGATTCGCCATCGCCGCCTACCTGAACGTGCCGGTCTACGCCGCCTTCCACGAGTGGCTGGGCCGCGGCGACCGCCTGGCCGACATGTGGCGGTTGTGGAAGGAGGGCGATCGCAAGGCCGCGCTCGCCGCCATCCCCGACTCGGTGGTCGACGAGCTGATCGTGTGGGGCACGCCCGAGGCCTGCCGCGAGCACATCCAGCGCTACGTCGACAACGGGGTCACCACACCCGCGCTGGCCCTGCTGCCGTTCGGCATCGACGCCCGGCAGGCCATCCGCGACCTCGCGCCGCGCTGAGCGCTGGCTGCGCGCCCTCCGCGCGCGGTCGGCGTGACGGTGGGGATTACCCCACCCCCGAGACGCAAGCAGACGCCATGTCGTCTGCAAGCGCGCATCCCTAGGTTCGACGTCATGGAGGCCTTGGGGTGTCTGACCAGCTCATCAGCGCCGGCCGGCGTTCCCGGCTCGAGCCGGCCATGAGGCGCTCCCCCGGCGTCCGGGCCGCGCAGGACCGTTCGGAGTCGCGCATCCCCTCGACCCCGAACGGTTCTCAGGGGAATCCCCGATGCCCCGCGGGGGTTGGCCTCCGTAGCGTGTCGATCATGTTCGCGAGCCCGGGCCACCGACCGGCGAGGAGGCCGAGATGATCACTCTCGACCTGCTGGCCGACCTGTCCGCGCTGGCGTACCTGCTCGTGCTGGTCCTTGCCGCGTTCGACGTCGTGGTCCCGATCCTTCCGAGCGAGAGCGCCGTCATCCTCGGTGGCGTGCTCGCATGGCAGGGGCGGTTGCACCCGGTGCCGCTCATCCTCGCCGCAGCCGCGGGCGCGATCGCCGGCGACCACCTGTCGTACTCGATCGGTCGATGGACCCGACGGGGACGTCCGCAGTCCAGCCGTGGGGGCGACCGCCGCATGAGCAAGGCGGAGCGCTTGCAGGCGTGGGCGGCGCGGCAGCTCGACCGGCGCGGCACGGCCATGTTGATCGTCGCTCGCTTCATCCCCGGCGGACGCACCGCCAGCACCTTCATGGCCGGCCGCACCGCGTACCCGCTGCAACGGTTCACGCCGACGACCATCGCCGCCGGGTTCCTGTGGGCGACCTTCGCCACGATGCTGGGCTACATCGGCGGCCAGGCGTTCCACGAGCAGACCCTGCTCGCCACCGGCCTCGGCATGGTGCTCGCCATCGGTTTCGCCGCGCTCGTCGAGCTCGTGCTGTCCTGGCGGGAGCGGCGCCCCGCCCTCGACGGTGACGACGCGGGCTCCGCCGCCGGCAGCGACGACATCGCCGCCTGAGCACGCCCGGCACCCGCTGGCCGGCGACCGTAGAGTCGCCGCATGGCTGACAGCGTGCTCGACCTGACCGACCGGCTGTGGAGCGGCGAGGTGTCGGTCGCCCAGGTCCACCCCGTGGGTGGCCACCGGGGGCTCGACGAGGTGGCCGACGGCATCGGCTTCATCGCCAGCTTCGGCAACGTCAGCGCCTTCGCCACCGACGACGCGCTGGTGCTGGTCGACACCGGCAACCAGGTGCTGGCGGGCGCCAATCACGAGGCGGTGCGGGGGTGGACCGACCTTCCGCTCGACACCGTCGTGTACACCCACGGCCACATCGACCACGTCTTCGGCATGGCGCCGTTCGAGGCGGAAGCCGCTGAGGCAGGGCGGCCCCTGCCCCGGGTCGTCGCCCACGAGCTCGTGCCGGCCCGCTTCGATCGTTACAAGCTGACCGCCGGCTACAACGGCGTGATCAACGCCCGGCAGTTCAAGATGCCCGCCTTCCGCTGGCCCACCGAGTACCGGTACCCGGACGAGACCTACCGGCTGCGGCACGACATCGAGGTGGGCGGCGAGCGCTTCGAGCTGCGCCACGGCAAGGGCGAGACCGACGACCATACGTGGATCTGGATGCCCGGACGCAGGACGTTGTGCACGGGCGACCTCTTCATCTGGGCCTCGCCCAACTGTGGCAACCCGCAGAAGGTGCAGCGCTACCCACGCGAGTGGGCCGTCGCCCTGCGCGAGATGGCGTCGCTGCGTCCCGAGCTGCTGCTGCCGGGTCACGGGTGGCCCATCGCGGGTGCCGACCGCATCCAACAGGCGCTCGGCGACACGGCCGACCTGCTCGACCACCTGGTCGACGAGACGCTGGCGCTCATGAACCAGGGAGCACGCCTCGACGACATCGTCCACACGGTGCAGGCACCCGCCCACCTCTTGGAGCGTCCCTACCTGAAACCCGTGTACGACGAGCCCGAGTTCGTCGTGCGCACGGTGTGGCGCCTGTACGGCGGTTGGTACGACGGCAACCCGGCCCACCTCAAGCCGGCGCCCGACGCCGCTCTGGCCACCGAGCTCGCGTCCCTGGCGGGCGGCGCCGGTGTGCTGGCCGACCGCGCCGCGGCTCTGGCCGCGGCGGGCGACCTGCGACTGGCGGGCCACCTGGCCGAGCTGGCCGCGCAGGCCGCGCCCGATGACGCCGGCGTGCACCGCGTCCGCGCCGAGGTGTTCGCCCAGCGTGCGGGCGATGAGCTGTCGACGATGTCGAAGGGCGTGTTCTCGTGGGCCGCCGACGAGTCGCAGGTCCGCCTGGCCGAGCTGGGCGACTGACCGGCCCGCCGACCGTGGCGTCGGGGCGACGACGCGGCTGGTCCGACGAGAGCCGGCGTCAGCCGGTGGCTGCGGCCCCGTCGGCCAGCCGCCCGGCGGCCGCGAGGTGGTCGGCCAGCTCGGCGACGGGTACGCGAGCGTTGAGGCCACTGGTCGAGGGCATCACGTAGACGGGCACCCCGCCGACGCCGGCGGGCTGGACCCCGGCTGCTGCCCGCCGGTCGACCGCCGCGCGCCAGCCGGCCAGCCCGACGAAGCAGACGGCGCCCGGCCGGAGCCACGCCACCAGCCGCTCGACGCGGGCGAGGCCTACCCGGTACTCGTCGGCGGTCAGCTCGGCGGCGGCCACCGTGGCGCGTTTGACCAGGTCGGTCATGCCGATGCCGTGGTCGCGGAGCGCACGGTCGGGAGAGCGATCGGTCGACACCACGCCTGCGGTCAGGGCCGCCGGCCAGAAGCGGTTGCCCGGACGGGCGAAGCCCACCCCGGCGTCGGCGGCGTAGAGGCTGGGGTTGAGCCCACAGACGAGCAGCCGCATGTCCGGGCCGACGGTGTCCGGCAGCGTCCGGGCCCGTGTCGCCCGCGCCACAAGGCGTTGATGGTCGCCGCTCCCCGCCTCGATCGTCACGCCGTCGGTCGGGTCGTCGAGCGTGAACCCGGCACCCATCAGCAGGTCCTGCAGCGGCTCCGGCTGCCACCAGGTGAACCACCGACCGGGGAAGTCGTCGTCCGCGCCCGTCCGCTCCGCGCCGTCGCCCCGGAAGAGCGTCACGTCGAGCACGCCACCGACCGCGAGGGCGCGGTGCAGTCCGGTCAGCACCATCGGCAGCTGCTCGCGGGCGACGTGCTGCAGGCTCTTGCTCGCCCACACGCCGGCCAGCGACCCGCGTCGCACGGGCAGGGCGGCGCCGTCGCAGACGACGCCGGGCGTCCGCGGGTGACGGCGCCGGGCCTCGGCGACCATGGCCGACGACGGGTCGGCCGCCACCACCGGCGTGCCCAGGTGCGGCAGGTAGTGCCCGGGCCCGGCGCCGAGGTCGAGCCGGATACCCCCGGCAGGCAGGCGGGCGGCGAACGCCTCGGCCCGCTCAGGCGCGTAAGCCCGCCGACGCTCGCCGTAGGAGGCGGCGCCGTGCTCGTAGATGTCGACGGTGCGTCGGTCCATGTGGCTCCGGCGGGGGTCGGAACGGTCGATGCCGACCTGGCCCCCGCACCGTACCGGTGGGGGGAGATCACCCGATCTCGGCAGCGGGACCACGGCTGAGCGACGAGATCGCGTCCGAGAACACCCTCATGCCCGCTCGAGCGCGTCCTGGCCGCCGAGCCTCGCGCCCAGCTCCTCGACGAAGCGCACCTGGGCGTCGGCGTCGTGCCGGCCCGCTCGGGGCGGGAGCGCGATCAACCTGGTCACGCCGAGATCGGCGTAGGCGGCGATCGTCGCGTCGTCGAGCGTGACCCCGGGGGGCGGCGTGACCGAGATCTCGATGGGGCCCAGCTCGGGCGGCCGCGCGTAGCGGGAGAGCGCCCCGCGCAGCGCCCTCACGGCCTGCTCGGTCGCTGCGAGATCGAGCGCGAAGCCGTACCACCCATGACCACGGGTGACCGCCCGGCGGTACGAGCTGGCCACGTGGCCGCCCACGTGCACCGGCGGGCCGGTGGGTTGGAGGGGGCGGGGCTCGGCCCGCACGCCCTCGTACGACACGTGGCGACCGGCGTAGCCGGTGGCGCCGGCCCAGATCGCGCGCATGGCGTCGAGGTGGTCGTCCATCCGCGTGGCCCGCTCGGCGGGGGAGACGCCGAGAGCGCGGAGCTCGGGCTCGAGGTAGCCGACGCCCACCCCGAACAGGAAGCGTCCTCCACTGACCCGGTCGATCGACACGACCTGCTTGGCCAGCATCAGCGGGTGATGGATGGGCACGACCGTGACCCCGGTGCCCAGCCGCAGCGTGCTCGTGTGGGCGGCCAGGTGCGCCAGCGCCACGAACGGGTCGAGCATGGGCATGTCCGGCCCGGCCGGCGACGACGCGACCGGGGGGTCGGGCAGGACGTAGTGCTCGCCCGTCCACACGCTCTCCCATCCGGCCGCCTCGGCAGCGACGGCGATGCGGGCGGCGGCGGCCGGGTCGGTGGCGCAGATGTCCGTGTTGATGAGGAAGAGTCCGAGGTCCACCTCGGCCACGGTACGGAGGTGAGCGCCATGCGACCAGCGACGGGTTTGAATGGACGGCATGACGGATGCGCATGGCTATACCACGGAGGACCTCCGGGTGTTCTGCGAGGTCGTGCGCCTCGGCTCGTTCACGGCGGCGGCCGGTGCAGCGCACTACACCCAGTCCGGCGTGTCCCGGCGCATCGCCGCGCTCGAGCGCGCTACCGGCGGTCCGCTGTTCGTCCGCGAGCCGCGCGGGGTGCGCCTGACGCCCGCCGGAGTCGTCCTCCACCGGAACGCGGTCGACATCCTCGGCCGCCTCGCCGCCGCGGGAGACGAGGTCGCCGCCGTTCGACAGGGCAGCGGCGGCCGGTTGCGCATCGGGGGGTTCGCCACGGCCAACGCCGTGCTGGTCCCGGCCGCGCTGGCCGAGTTCCGCAGGTCGTCGCCGGCCGTCGAGACCACCGTGGTCGAGGCCCTCACGGGCGCTCTGATCGCGTCGCTCCGGGCGGGCGAGCTCGACGTCGCCGTCGTGAGCGACTACCCGACCGGCGTCGTGCCGACCGACGGCCTCGACCTCGTGCACCTGTGCGGCGACCCGCTGCTGGTGGCGTTGCCGCCTGGCCACCGACTCGCCGACGTCGCGGTGGTCGAGCTGCGCGAGCTGGCCGACGAGTCGTGGATCGAGGCGGGCGCCCACCGGGACACGAGCGTCCTGGCGGCCGCCGCAGCGCGAGCCGGGTTCGTGCCCCGCACCGACATCACGGTGCCGGGCTGGACGGCCAAGCAGGGTTTCGTGGCCGCAGGGCTGGGCGTGACCCTCGTCCCCGCCCTGGCCGCGCGGGCGATGCGGCCCGACCTCGTGCTCCGCCCGGTGCGCGACGAGTTGGCGATGCGACGCGTCTACGTCGCCCAGGTCGCCGGCGCGGGTCGCCTGGCGGCCGCGACCCGCTTCACCGAGCACCTGACGGCGGCGGTCGAGGCCACGCGTCTCCCCGCCTGATCGCCCGCACCCGGCCTCCGCAGCCGCCCGGCCGGGTCACCCGCCGGCCGCCGGTGCAGAGGGCTGTCGTCCCCGGCACCGACGACCGTCGGGGCTGTCGATCAGTGTCGATCTATGGGGAGTCGGGCAGGCCCACGTCCGGCCGGGTGTAGTCGCACACCCCGCCGGGGAAGACCTGTCCCAGGCGGGCCCGCTCCTCCGCAGTCGGTTGCCAGTGGCCGTACAGGCCGGCGTCGATGGCGGCGTCGACCGACTGGAGCTCGCACTTCCACACGCCGCCCTCGTAGGGGCTGCCGGCGACCCGTCGCGACGACGAGTACACGGGGAACCGCTGCGTGCAGGCGCCCGGCGCCCGGTCGTCGAGGATGCCGTCCCACACCTGCCGCCCCGAGGCGATGAGGGTGCCGTCGGTGGCGAAGCACGAGTCGACGGCCCGGCCGGGCTTGTTGCGCGCCACGCTGCGGTGCGGGTGCTCGGCGATGTTCGCCATCCACTCGTCGATGACGTCGAACGCCATCGGCGTCTGGTCGAACGCCTCGGTCGGGCGGGCGTCGGTGAACCAGATGACCTGGTTGGACGCGTTGCCGTCGGCGTTGAGCATGCGCTGGCGCGAGGCGAACGACTGCTGGGTGTGGTGCATGTCGAGCTCGTCTTCGAGGTAGTGGCGCCAGTCGATGACCGGGATGTCGATGTCGCCCTGGAACTCCATGCCCGACGTGTACGCCGCGTTCATGGCCTCGACGTTGCCCTCGGTCCGTGTCGCGGGGGTGGTGCCGCCGTCGGAGCTGAGGTGCATGTTGCGCGAGCTCCACGGGTCGAAGTTCTCGGGCGTCATCGGACCCTGGAACGGGAAGCCCTCGGGGACCATCTCCGCCGACGGCTTCCAGCCGCCCACCTGGGCGTTGAGGTCGAGGAACTCGGCCGGCGTGATGACGCCCTCGGTCAGTGCCTGCAGGCCGTACTGCACGCCCACGTTGTCCCAGGGGACCCGAGCGAACCCGTCGTCGCCGGTGCCGTAGATGTTGCGGGTGTCGTCCCAGTGCGTCCACTCGACGCCCTCGACCCCCTGGGCAAGCTTGTCGATGTCGTCGACGTCGGTGAACGTCGGGTTCATCGCCAGGGGCGCGAGGCCGAACCAGCCGGGTTTGCACTCCATGAGCGCCGGCGCGGGCGAGGCCGGGTCGCGGTCCATGACCTGGTAGCCGAACGCGCCCATCAGCGCATAGAGCCCGTTCCACTGCTGGACGTCGCCGCTCGACAGGTTCTTCGGGTGGTTGGTGCCGTTGAGGCCGATGATCGCCTGGCGGACCTCGGGGTCCTTCCACTTGGGGTTGTCTCGGTCCGTGGCGTCGAAGTAGTGCTCGAGCAGCTCGCAGTCGCCCACGTGGATGGTCTGGGTGACCATGTCGGAGTAGGAGTACTGGGCGATGGCGGCGTCGATGAGCCCCGGATGGTTCTGGGCGTAGACGTACTGCTGGATGGCGCCACCCGAGCCGCCGACGGCCACCGTGTAGTCGGGCACGCCGTGCGCCTCGACGGTGTGCTCCTTGAGCATCAGCGCGGTCTCGCCGCCCACCTGCAGGTTGTAGTGGGTGCTGGTGCGCGTACCGCTCGACCACATGACGCCGTAGCCGTGGCCGAGCAGGTCGGCGGGCAGCATGGCGCCGTCGCTGGTGGTGCCCTGGTGGTGTCCGATCCCGACGCCGCCCTGGAAGCTGAACACCAGCCGGCGGTTCCACAGCGAGTCGTCGGGCGCGGTCGGGTCGGCCTCACCCACCGGGGCGAGCATGGCCACGCTGTAGACGAAGCGGTTGATCGTCCCCCGCTCCCAGCGGACCACGAACGGGACGGTCTGGCCGTCCAGCGTCGTGGTGGTGGCGACGTCGGCCGGCGGCGCTCCAGGGTCGTCGAGCCAGTGGAACCGGTTGTCGGTGGTCGACCGGTAGACGTATCCGTAGCGGGTGTCGGCGGCGCAGTCGCCGCTCCACCCGACGATCTGGGCGGCCGCGGTGGGGTACCCCCGCCCGTCCTGCGGGTAGCTGCCGTCGGCCGCCTCGGCGGCGACCGGGATGCCGAACCGCTCCTGGTTGTCGACGAGCGGCTGGTCGAGGATGGGGCGGCCGTCGAACCGACCGCGGGCCGTGGTGCACACGAACGGCTGCTGCTGCGGGCCGGAGAAGATCGGACCGCTGGACGGGTGGTTGAGGAGCGTGGTCTCGGCAGCCCCGGGTCGACCGCGGCCCCTGCGGCCGTCGGCCTCGACCCGCAGCGTGTTGTCGCCCTCGACCAGGCCATCGACCAAGCCGACCAGCGCGCCGTCGCCGTCGTCGGTGAACGCGTCGGTGACGTCGGTGTCGCCCAGCTCGACCCGGACGTCGTCGGTGGACACGCTGCGCGGGACCGTCACCTGTACCAGAGCGTCACCGCCCGACACCTGCTCGGCCGCGCCCGAGAGCACGGTGATCTCGAACTGGTTGCCGTGGCCGCGCCCGCGGTCCTCACGCGATGCGCCGGCCGCGCCGGTGCCGGCGACCGAGGTCCCCAACACGACGAGCCCCGCTGCGATCACGAGCGTGCGGCGGCCGCGGGGCAGATGACCCGCCCCCCGTCGCGCTGCCAGCTTGCGCATCTGTCCCCCTCAGGCGCGGTCCGCCCCATCTCGTGCCGCGTGACACGACGCTACCGGTGACATCGGTCACGTGCAATGACGGCACGTGCGCCGTCACCGGGTCAACGCGGGCGTTCGCCGGCGGTGGGTGCCTGGCGGCCCCACAGGCCGAGCTGCTCCGTGCGAGCGGCCCGATCCGGCACCGGCTCCCACACGACGCCGCCACGAGGGCCCCTGTCGCGCACCTCGAGGCGGTCGGCCCGCAGGGCGCGGCTGGCGCCACGTGCGTCGCGAACGCCGATGCTGCCGTCCCGCTCGCGGCCGATGACCCGCCCCTCGCGCCAGCGCGAGCTCGACCGGTCGCGCCAGCGCACCCGGTCGCCGGCGGTCAGGCCGAGTGACGACAGGTCGGGTGCGGAGGGCAGGGCCTGACTCGGCCCGTGCGGTGCGGTCGTCCCCTCGGCGGGGCCTGTCACGTCCATCGTGACGGCAGGATCACGCGCTGGGCGCTGGATGGTCGGTGCCACCCGCCAGTGCGGTGCCGAGGCGACGCATGCCGGCGAGCCAGCGGTCGCGATCCGCGGCGCGGCGCTGCTCGAACGTGGCCACCTCGCGGTGGGGGAGGATGAGGAACTGCTCGCTGCGTAGACCCTCGACGACGGCGTCGGCCACCTGTTCGGGTGCGAGGACGCCCTGCACCGCGGCCGCCGCGGCCGCGCTGCTCAGGCCCGCGGACGCGTCGGCGGCGTCGCCCGCTTGTCGCCCGCCTCCGAGCATGGCGGTGTCGACCGCCATGGGGCACGCACATGACACGGTGATGCCCCGGTCGCCATAGGTGATCGACAGCCACTCGGCCAGTGCGACCGCTGCGTGCTTGGTGACCGAGTACGGCGCATCGCCGGGCTGGGTCAGCAGGCCGGCCGCCGATGCTGTGGACAGCAGGTAGCCGTGGCCCCGCTCGAGCATGTGGGGCACGACCGCTCGTGCGGCGTAGAGGTGGGCCAGCACGTTGACCGACCACACCCGCGACCAGGTCTCGTCGGTGGCCTCGATGCCGCCGTAGCCGAGGATGCCGGCGTTGGAGGCGAACAGGTCGATGGGGCCGATCTCGTCTTCCGTGCGCTCGACCACGGCCTCGATGTCGGCCTCGACCGTCACGTCTGCCGTCAGGGCCGTGGCCGGCGCGCCGATGCCCTGGGCGGTGGCCACCGCGCCGTCGGCGTCGCGGTCGACCACGACGACGGCACGGGCACCCTCGGCGGCGAAGCGCTGGCACAGCGCCCGGCCGATGCCACTGGCACCGCCGGTCACGACGCAGATGCGATCACGAAGCTCCATGGCGCGCATCGTACGACCGACCACTGACACCGAAGCGCATCAGGTGGCCGATACCGAAGGCGAATCAGCCGGCGCCGATTCCCGCCCGGATCGTGGCCTGGGCGGATGCCCGTCGGTCGCTTCCCCACGGCAAGGGCATGAGCACCGGCACGTCGACACCCGCGTCGACGTAGGCCCGCATCGTGGCGTGCACCGTGTCGGCGTCGCCCATGACGTCGATGGCGTCGACCATGCGGTCGCTGACCGCGCCCACGGCCCCGGCCCGGTCCCCGTCGGCGAAGCGAGCGCGGATCTCCGCGACCTCGTCACCGAACCCCGCCCGCTCGAAGTTGCGGGCGTAACTGTCGACCACCGCGTAGGAGTACAGGTCGCGCTTGGCGTTCTCGATGCCCTCGTGGCGCTCGCACACGCCGGCGTGCACGTAGGCGTACACGGTCGCCTCGCCGCCCTTGCGCACCTGCTCGACCGACCACGGCACGTGCGACGCGGGCAGGTAGTTGAGCAGCGCGCCGTCGGCCAGCTCGCCCGCCAGCGCCAGCATGCGGGGGTTGAGGGCCCCGACCACGATCTTGGGCCGCCGCTCGCCGAGCCGCACCCCGAGGCGAAACCCCTTGACCCGGTAGAAGTCGCCGTCGAAGTCGACCTTCCCGCCCGACAGGCAGGCCCGGAGCAGCGTGACGTACTCGCGCACCTGGTCGAGCGGCCGGTCGGAGTAGGGGACGCCGTGCCAGCGCTCGGCGACCACCGGCGAGGAGATGCCGATGCCCAGCAGGATGTCGCTGTCGGGGTGCAACGCCTGGAGGGTCGCACCGGCCATGGCGACGACCATCGGCGTGCGCAGCTGGAGCGCCAGCACCCCGGTGCCCAGGTCGAGGCCGGGCGCCGCCGCCCCGGCGGCCGCGAGGATCGAGAACGCCTCGGGACCGGTCGTCTCGGCCGTCCAGAAGCTGGTGTAGCCGAGGTCGGCCGCCGACCTGGCGGTCGACACCGCGAGGTCCGGCCCGAGTGCCATCAGCGATGCGAACGTGACTCCGGCGCGCTCCATACCCATGCACCGGATGTCTAGCTGCCCGGACGCGGGGTGGCGGCATGCCGTCCCGCGGCGCCATAGCATCCCCCGCATGGAGCTCACGGCGGCCGAGGGTCGCGTGCTCGGATGCCTGATCGAGCAGGAGGCCGCCGCGCCCGACGCGGTGCCGCTCACCCTCAACGCCCTGCGGCTCGCGTGCAACCAGCCGACAGGGCGCGATCCGGTCGTGGCCTACGACGACCGCACGGTCGAGGACACGCTGCTGTCGCTCAAGTCGCGGGGCCTCGCCCGGTTCGTCCCGCCGTCGCCCGAGGTGCGCACCACCCGCTACCGGCACCGGGCCGACGACCGCTGGCGCATGGGCTCGGCCGAGCTGGCGGTGCTCGCCGTGCTGCTGCTTCGGGGCGTGCAGACCGTGGGCGAGGTCCGCGCACAGGTCCAGCGGCTGTACGCGCCAGCAGAGCCCGCGGAGGTCGACGCCGTGCTCGACACGCTGGCGGCGCGCACCCCGCGGCCGTTCGCGGCGCGGGTGGGGACCCGCTCCCACGATCGCGAGCCCCGCTGGGTGCAGGTGCTCACCGCTCCCGCGCCAACCGACGCCGAGGACGACGAGGCGGCGCGGTCCGACGCCGAGTCCGGCCGTCGCCCGTCCAGCCGGGTGGTCGCCGAGTTGGCGTCGCCGTCGTACGCGGCGCTGGTCGCACGTGTGGCCGACCTCGAGCAGCGGCTCGCCGCGTCGCTCGAGAGCCGGGCCGCCACCGCTGGGGAGTGGGGCACGCCCCCGTTCCCTCCGCCCCCGCCTCCCGTCGAGATGCAACCGGTCGCGAGGCCCCAGCTCGCCCGGCCGGTCGACGACAGTCGACCCGGTGGCCGGCACGTGCCCGCCAACGAGCGGTCGGTCCGGGTCGAGGCGCCGTACTCGTCCGCAGAGGCCGAGGACCTGGCCGGTCGGCTCAGCGACATCGAGCGGCGCCTGGCGCGGATCGAGGCCGAGCTCGGCGCCCTGCGCTGACCAGGCAGCGCCGCGGGGCCTAGTGGTGCATCGCCACTAGAAGCTGCCGGTGCGCGTCAGCACGTAGTTCGTGGCGACCCGGTCGCTGCCGATCGGACGGACGACGAGCTGGAGCGTCGTCCTGTCGTCGGTGCCGCACTGCTCCTCGCCCAGCGTGACGACGGCCGGGGTGGCGTCGGTGCTGGTCGCCTGCCCGATGACGCCGGCGGGGTCGCTCACCTCGAGCTGGAGCACGATGCCCGGTGGGGCCTCGAGCGTGATCGTGACCTCGCCGTCGCACAGGAGCTGGAGGTGGTCCTCGACCTCCATCGGGTACGTGTCGACATCGTCGATGGGGACGATGTTCGCCTTGATCGTCTCGTCGAGCAGCTCACCGTCCTGGTCGTCGGGCACGGCCTCGCAACCGTTCACGGGGTCGTCGTCGTAGTCTGCGTGATCGTCGATGCACTGGCTGCCGTCCGTGTACGGCGCTGGTTCCTGGCCGCACGGCTGGTAGGGCAGGTCGGTGCATTCGCCGGCCTGCTGCGGCCCCTCCCCGACGGAGCCACCGTCGGCGGGCGACCCGTCATCGCCGGTGGTGGCCACGGCGACACCGGCGACCACCAGAGCCAGCGCCGCAGCGCCGCCACCCACCGCCGCCCATGACCGCCGGTTCCAGTCGAGGCGGGGCACTGCCAGCGTGCGGACGGCCGTGTCGTCTCCGCCGCTGCCGGCGAGCGCTGCCGCGTTGGGCCGGCGCTCGGGGCGCGGGTCGAGCATCGACCGCAGGAGCCTGCGCAACGACCCTGGCAGCGACTTGGGGACCCGCTCGACCTTGCCGCTGGCGGCGCGGATCATGAGGAGACCGGGATCGCCCTGGCCGTACGGCCCGTCCCCGGTCGCCGCGAACAACAACGTGGCGCCGAGCGAGAACACGTCTGTCGCCGGCGACACGATCTCGCCCCGGGCCTGCTCGGGCGCCATGAATCCCGGCGTGCCCACCACCATGCCGGCGACCGTGAGGCCGTGGGTCTGGTCGCGGCTGAGCGCGACGCCGAAGTCGGCCAGGCAGGGCTCGCCCCGATCGTCGAACAGCACGTTGGCCGGCTTGATGTCGCGGTGGACGATGCCCGCCCGGTGGGCCGACGCGAGCGCGCCCAGGAGCCGGCGCGCCTGGCGCTCCACCTCGTCAGCCGGGGCAGGACCGTGCTGTGCCACCCGCTCGGCCAGGCTGCCGCCCGACATGTACGGCATGACCAGAACGATCTCGTCGCCCTCGTCGACCACGTCGAGCAGCCCCACGACGTTCGGATGATGCAGCTTGCGGAGCACGTCCGCTTCTCGGAGCAGCCGCTGGCGCGAGCGTGCGATCTCGCTCGCAGAGCCCTGGAGGGTGAGGCGCTTGAGCGCGACCTTGTTGCCGTCCTCGTCGCGAGCGAGGTCGACGACGCCCATGCCGCCGCGCCCCAGCCGGGCGATCAGGTCGTAACTGCGCTCGCTCACCAGTGCGTCAGGCTACGACGACCGAACGACGTCCCAGGACGCGGCTACCCGACCGTGCGTCTGCGCCGGACGTGGTGAGGTGCCCGCGGAGCGTAAGTGTCGCGTCATGTCGTCGTCGGTCGCCCAACGGCCGGTATGGTGGTCTCCGTGACCGAGACCCGTGCCCTCGACGAGATGATCAGCGAGGCCTTGGCCGTCATCGACAAGGGCCTGGGAGACCTGGGACATCGCGAGCTGGTGTCGTCCAACGAGGTCGCCGACCTGTTGCTCGACGTGCGAACCCTGCTGGCCAGCCCCGGGCCCGCTGCCGACCGCGACGACGTCGCGGTGGTGGGCTGAACCCACCGCTCTTACACGACTGACCCTGTCGCCCGGCGAGCGGTCGGTCGTCAGCCGCAGTTGGCCGGCCGCGGTCTGGGCCAGAGCACGACAGGCCCACGCGCTGGGGCGATGCCGACCAAAGCCATCCCGCCGATAGCGGCGGCGACTCCTGCGGCGGCCGTCGTCAGGGCCCCGATGGCCGGCGCCAATCCCACCCACTGCACCAGTGCGACGGCACACCCCACCCCGAGGAACGCCAGGGGAGGCACCCACGATGGGCGGAGGACGTCACCGACCTCGCCCGTGCCACCGGGTTCGGCCAAGCCGTCGACGCTGCCTGCACGGCTCAGCAACGATCGCCTGACCGCGGTCACCAGCGCCACGCCCACGACAGCACCCGCCCCGACAGCCACGGCCAGGAGCGCCTCGATCCCGCCGAGGCTTGGCTCGGTAACGACCATCGACCCCGCGGACCACTCTCCGTACGGTCGTAGGAGCGCGCCCGCGTTGACGGCCGCCACCGCGAGCCCGGCCACCGCTGTGGCGGGGGCAACCCTGGCCAGACGCCACGCAGATCGGCGCACAGGGCGTGCCGTGACCGGCGGAAGTGGGGCCGGTCGCTGGCTGTCGGGTGCGTGCGCGTGCCACCACTCGCGGATCGAGGCCATGTCGCCGGTAGCGACACCGCCGGACCACCGGCAGGGGACGACCGACCTCACTGGCCCGGTGGTGGTCATGATCACGATGCCGCCGAGCATCCGTGGTGCGGCGCGGATGTCGACGACGGCGTCCCACGGCACGACCCGGCGGGTCACCAGCCCGCGGACGACCAGGTGCTCCGGCGTGAGTGTCAGGCTGCGGATCCGCCGGATGGCAGCGATGAGCGTCCCCACGCAGCCGACGAGCAGCACGCGAGCGGCGACCGAGGTCGGACCCAGCACGGCCATGAGGATCACGACCCACACCTGGGTCGCGATGGCGAGCGCGAGCGGCTCGCGATAGGTCCGCCCGTCCGTCGTGGTCCGTCTTGTCATCTCGTTCGCCCCCGCCTCGACCACCAGTCACGGAAGTATGCCGTCCAGCCAGGAGCGGCGGAAGCGACGAGACGACGGTGGGGCTCAGCGCTTGAGCGACGTGTGCTTGAACTCGTTCAGCTCGGGGAAATCACCCAGCAGGTCGACCACGCGCTCGATCGTGCGACGGGCCGTGTCGGTGTCGCCGCGGGGTCGCTCCATGAGCCGCACGAACACCGCCTTGTCGCCCTGGACGAAGGTGGGCACGCCCCACACGTCGTTGTCGTCGGCCGCGGCCGTGTGCTCGACGCGCACAGTCTCCAATGGCGCGCCGGTGGCGATCTCTGCGAACACGGCGTCGGCATCGACACCCTGGTCGGTCAGCACGCGGCGTACCTCGGCCTCGTCCTCGAGGTGGCGGCCCTCGTCGTGGCGCAGGGCAAAGAGGGCCTCGTGCACGTCGAGAAACCGGTCCGGGAACCGGTCGCGGACCACGACTCCGGCCTGCAGGGCCAGCAGGCCGCTGTCCGACTCGGGCCGCGCCCACACGTCGGGCTCGCCCTCGGCGACGTGCACCTGCCCCAGCGAGAAGGGGACGAAGCGCACGGTCCAGTCGACCCCACCGCGCAGCCCCTCGATGAGGTGCTCGTGCGCGTTGCGGGCGAAGGGGCAGCGGTAGTCCCATGTGACAGCGAAGTCAGTCATCATGCGGGTTGAACGGCGGCGCGGCTGCGGTCATTCCCACCCTCGCGATCCGAGGCCGCCCATCGGATCGCTAGTCGGTGGCGACCCGAGGGAACGGCCAGACCTTGCGAGCTCCGCGGGCGAGAACGATGCCGACGAGCGCACCCGCCACGACGTCGGAGGGATGGTGGATCTTGACGTAGACCCGGCTGCCGGCGACCACCGCACCGACCGCGTAGTAGAGCGGCCACAGGGGGTCGTTCTGCGACAGGACGCCCGCGGCCGTCATGGCCGCGGACGCGTGGCCGGACGGGAAGCTCGAGGTGCGGGGTTGGCGGAGGCGGTGGGGGCGCTCCTGCTCCCACGCCGGGCGATGACGACGGAACAGGCTCTTGACCGGCCCGTTGACCAGGGCGGACTCGACACCGAGGATGGCGGCGACGCGCACGGCATGGATGGGCTTGCGGTCGGGGGCCATCGCCCGCCCGGCGCTGATCAGGTGCCAGATCAGGCTGAAGTCGCCCAGCTCGGACGCCGCGTACATCACGCGGTCGACGTGCGGGTGGCCGCGGAACGCGTCGACCCGGGAGTCGATGGCGGCATCGAACCGGGCGACGGCGTGGGTGGCGCGGTGGAGCGGGCCGGACATCGGGGCGGGAGCCTATCGGCGGGCGGTACGTCGCCGGACCGGCGGACGACCTCGGTATCAGGCGGCTGGGCCGACCGACACGGCGGCCAGAGCCGGCGGTCCATCAGGCACGGTGACGCCTGTGTCGTGGGCATGCGGCCCGCTGTCGCGGTGCCTGTCGGCGGCCAGCTGCTCGGCCAGGATGCGCGCCTGGGCCGGGTCGCCGCCGAACGAGGGGCAGTACTCCTGGAAGGCGCAGTAGTCGCAGAGCCGCGACGGCTGGGGGCGGAAGTCCTCGCGGTCGCAGGCCCGTTCGACGGCCTGCCAGACGGCTCCGAGCGTGCGCCGGGTGCCGCGCGTCGTCCGGTCGGTCGGCTCTGTCGTGATGGCCAGCGGCGCCTTGAGGTAGAGAAGCTGCACGGTGCGGGGCCGCTTGCCGAGGATCTGCTCGCACAGCAGCGAGTAGATGTGCACGCCGGACAGCCGCTTGCGCTCGTAGTGCTCTGACGGGGCTGAGCCCGTCTTGTAGTCGGTGACCACCAGCTCGCCGTCGGCGTCGAGCTCGAGGCGGTCGATGATGCCGCGCAGGCGGATGCCGTCGATCTCGGCCTCGACCATGAGCTCGAGCCCGATCGACTGGACGGTCGACGGGTCCTCCAGCCGGAAGTAGTTGCGCACGAGCTCGCCGGCCTCGCGGTGGAACGCCGCGGTGTCATCGTCGCTGAGCTGGAGGCCGATGTACTCGGGGTCGTCGCGCAGGTCGACCGCCGCGGCGTCGAGGCACGCGAGCGCGGCGTCGAGCGTGCGCTCCGGGGGAGCGAGGAGGTGGAGGCGCTCGAGGGCGGCGTGCACCAGCGTGCCCTTGGTGGCGGCGGCCGTGGGCGGCTCGGGCAGGCGGTCGATGGCCGAGAAGCGGAACGCGAGCGCGCAGTCGGTGAACGACGACACCTTGGAGGGGCTGAGCGATCGCGGCACCGGGAAGGCCATGGCCCGAGCGTACGCCCGGGGTATGACACTCGGGGTCGATGCTCGCCGGGAGCGGTCAGCCCAGGTCGAGGTCGGCGCGCACCGCCGCGGCCATGCGTTTGGGGTCTTCCATGGGACCGAAATGCGTGAGGGTCGGGTGCCGCTCGAGGTGCCCGTCGGGCAGGGCGTCGACGATCAGCGGCGCGATCTGTGCGGGGCCGGCAGCGTCGCCGCTCACCGCGACGGTGACCGGGCAGTGCACCTCGGCGAGGTGGGCGAACGACGCGTGTCCCATCCCGCCGCCGAAGACCCGCGCTTCGACGTCAGGCGTGCACTTCAGCTCGACCGCATCGTCGTCGGCCATGTCGCGGAGGCCGTGGTCGACGTAGGCGCGGAGCGCGGCGGGTGCGAGCGAGTTCAGCGGGGGCTTGGCGGAGAAGTTGGCGTACGCGGCCTCGCGGTCGGGGAACCACGGTCGTCGCCGCCGGGCGGCCTCGGCCAGCGGGTTGGGCCGGTCGCCGCCGCCCTCGATCGGCGGGAACACGATCGGCTCGTACAGCCACATCCGGGCGAACGTGCCCGGTCGGCGCTGCTCGGCCAGCAACAGGGCCGCGCCGCCCATCGAGTGGCCGGCTGCCAACACGTCGGTCAGGCCGAGGTCGTCGACGACCGCGAGGACGTCGTCGGCCATGCCGGACCACGCGAAGTCGAGCGACTCGGGCGAGGTGCTGTCGCCGTGCCCCCGGAAATCGGGGGCCCAGCAGTGCGCGACTCCGGCCAGCTCGGCGGCGAGCGGCAGCCATGTCATCCCGAGGAACCCGGTCGGGTGGCAGAGGAGCAGGGGCGGACCGTCGCCACCCAGGTCGTGGAGCGCCAGCACGACGCCGTCGGTGGACGGCACCTGGCGGACGGGAACCTGCGGGGCCGGGGGCATCCGTCCATGCTGGCAGCGGGTTCGTCGAACGACACAACCGGCGTCGTATCGGCGGCGCGCCCGGCGCCGATAGGGTCGGCGGCCGATGCCCGAGACCGTCGACGTCGAAGCCGTCCGAGCGGCGAACCGCGCCTACTACGAGGCGTTCGAGGCGCGCGATCTCGACGCCATGTCCGACATCTGGCATCACCAGGACGACGTCGTGTGCACTCACCCCGGGTGGAAGACCCTCCACGGGTGGGGAGCGGTGGCCGGGTCGTGGTTCGCGCTGTTCGGCGGGCCGCAGCACCTGCAGTTCATCCTCACCGACGAGCGGGTGCAGGTATCGGGCGAGGTCGCCTGGGTGACGGTCGACGAGAACCTCATCAGCGACCAGGTCGGGGCGACGGTCGCCGCCGTCAACATGTTCCGGCGCGTCGACGGTCGCTGGCGCATGATCCTGCACCACGGGTCTCCGGTGGCCCCGACAGCACAGGACTAACCTGCAGGTCCAGTGCAAGAATCCGCCGTCCCCACCGACGGGCGGGCCGCCCGTGCCGCCCGCACCCGCGACGCCATCGTCGACGCCAGCGTCGCCCTGGTCGAGGCGGGCGACCTCCGGCCCACCGCGCCCCGCATCGCCGAGCGAGCCGGCGTGTCGGTGCGCTCGGTGTTCCAGCACTTCGACGACCTGCCCACGCTGTACACGGCCGTGGTCCAGCGGGTCGTCGAGCGGCTCGCCGTCCTGGTGGTGCCCATCGACCCGGCCCAGCCACTCGACGCGCGCATCGTGACCTTCGTCGACCATCGAGCGGCGCTGCTGGAGGCGGTCACGCCGTTCCGCCGCGCTGCGGCCGTGCACGGCCCGTTCTCCTCCGAGATCCGCGACGCGGTCGCCGAGGGCACGGCGTTCCTGCGCGCCGAGGTCGAGGCTGCGTTCGGTCCCGAGCTCGCGGCCGCATCCGCCGACCCGCGCCGCGAGCTGCTCGACGCGCTCGCCGCCACCACGTCGTGGGCTCTGTGGGACGCCCTGCGCTCCGAGGCCGGCGACTCGCCCGACGAGGCGCGAGCCGTCGTCACCCGCATGCTGCGCTCGCTGCTCGCCGGGCCGGCCGCCCCGTCCTGATCCATCGGGCCGCGGTAAACCTCACCGAGGCGATCGGCGAGTGAACGACATGGATGCACGTGATCGCCCACCGCCCGGACGGCACCGAGCTGGCGCGGGACGTGGTGCCCGACGGCGGGTAGCGTGCCGCCATGAGTGCCGAGCTGGAGGACGTGGGTGAGCGCCGTCGCGAGGAGGACCCGACAGCCCGACGGGCGCGGCTGGGCCTTGCGGCATCGATGCTGGGCTCCGGGGTGATGCACTTCGCGGTGCCGTCTGCGTACGAGAAGATCGTGCCGCGACAGCTGGGCGATCGTCGTCGACTGGTCCTGGCCAGCGGGGTGGTGGAGCTGGCGTGCGGTGCGCTGTTGCTCAGCCGACGCACGAGCAGGGCCGGCGGCTGGGCCACGGTCGGCCTACTGCTGGGCGTGTTCCCCGCCAACGTGCAGATGGTCCTCGATGCCGGCACCGAGCACCAAGCGGTGCCCGCTGTGCCCGCCCCGCTGTTCCGGGCAGCCGGGCTGGCCCGGCTGCCGCTCCAGATCCCGATGATCCGGAGCGCCCTGCGGGTGGCGCGAGCCGCCTAGCGGCAGGTCGCGCCACCCTCTCGCCGGGACATCAGTCGGTCTCGGCGAGGATGGCGTAGAGCTTGCGCTTGGTGTCGGACAGCACGTCCAGCGCCTTGGCGCGCTGGTCGGCGGTGCCTTCCATGCCCACCTCGCGCAGGGCGCTCATGATGCCGAACGCCGCCTTGCGCACGTCGTGGGCCGCCGCGACCGTGTCATCGGCGATCTCGGCCCACGGCGGCTTCTCGGCCGCCGTCGCCGCGACGGGCGCACCCTCGTCGGTGAGCGTGAACATCTTGCGGCCCTCGTTCTTGTCACTCGTGATGAGGCCCTCGTCCTCGAGCATCTGCAGCGTCGGGTAGACCGAGCCGGGGCTCGGCGTCCAGATGCCACCGGTGCGCTCGTCGAGCTCCTGGATCATCTCGTAGCCGTGCATGGGCCGCTCGGCGAGCAGCGCCAGCAGCGCGCTGCGGACGTCGCCGCGGCGGCCACGCCGTCCGCGTCCCCGTCCGCCGCGCCCACGGCCACGCGGGCCGGGGCCGAAGTCGGGGCCGGGGAAGGGCGGGGGCCAGCCTCCACGCGAGTGGCGGCGGGCGTCGTGGTCGTGTTCCTCGTATCTCGTTCGATGGTCTCGCATGTGGTGCCTCCTGAGGCATCGTCTCGATCGACCGGTTGTCGATGTGTTGACGATATATCGCTAACCAGTCGGTACCAACACCGAACTCGAGGTTTCTCGACATGCTGCGAGGGCGCGCAACGGCCCCCGCCCTGGGGCGGGGGCCGTGGAATCGAAGGCCGAACGCGGGACGAGCGGCAGCTCAGCCGAGCGACTTCAGAGCCAGCATCAGCTCCTCGTTGAGGTTGGCCGGCACCTCGTAGCCTTCCTCGTCGCGGATCTCGTCGAACCGGTCGCGCACGGCCTCGACCGACAGATCGGCATCGACGATGCCCGTGGTGACGCCCAGGAACACCCGCGCCACCCGGCCGCCGCCGACCGAGTACAGCTCCCCCGACACCGGCACGTCCTCGTGAGCCAGGAACGCCACCACCGGCGTGACCAGTTCGGGCAGCAGCTTGTCGGCGGCGGGGCCCAGGAGGTCCTCGGTCATGCGCGTCTTGGCCACGGGGGCGATGGCGTTGGCCTTGATGTTGTTCTTCGCGCCCTCGACCGCGAGCACGCGGGTCAGACCGACCAGGCCCATCTTGGCGGCGCCGTAGTTGGTCTGGCCGAAGTTGCCGAACACGCCGGCGCCGGAGCTGGTGTTGACGATGCGCCCGTAGTTCTGGTTGCGCATGTGCTCCCACGCCGGCTGCGTGACGTTGAACGCGCCGCGCAGGTGCACGTCGAGCACGGCGTTCACCTTGTCGGGGTCCATGTTCTTGAACGACGCGTCCCGCAGGATGCCGGCGTTGTTGATGATGATGTCGACCCGGCCCCACGCGTCGATGGCGGTCTGCACGATCGACTGCCCGCCCTCGGGCGTGGCCACCGAGTCGTAATTGGCGACGGCCTCGCCCCCGGCCGCGGCGATCTCGTCGACGACGGCCTGGGCGGCGGTGGTGCCGCTGCCGGTGCCGTCGACCGAGCCGCCGAGGTCGTTCACCACGACCAGCGCCCCTCGTCGTGCGAGCTCGAGTGCGTGCGACCGGCCCAGGCCGCCGCCCGCGCCGGTGATGATCGCGACCTTGCCGTCGAATCCGAGATCAGCCATCGAGCCAGCGTAGGAGCCTGCTGGCGGAGCCTTCGAATCGGTCGGTGGGCGCGGACCCGGTCCGGCGACAGGTGTTCAGACGGGGCGTTGGGAGCGGGCGTCGAGCCACGACCACCGGCCGAGCACGACGTACACCACCGCGACGGTGGCGGAGACCCAGGCGTGCCCGTTCGACAGCGGGGCGAGCACGAATGCGCTCACGCTCCGTCGGCGAGGTAGCGGACCCGTTCCGTGATGTGTACTGCGTGGTCGCCCAGGCGTTCGTAGAACCTGGCGACGAGCGTGGTCTGCAGGGCGTCAGCCAAGGCGATGTCGGCGTTCTCGAGCTCGGCGACCAGCCGGTCGTGCAGGTCGTCGAGCTGGTCGTCGGCCTTGTCGAGCTCGGCCGCGGCGTTGCTGTCGCGCTCGGCCCACGCGTCGGCGGCGCGGCGCCAGAGGTCCACGCAGGTGGTGCCCATCTGCTCGAGCAGGCCGCGCACCGTGGGCGTGAGCCGTAGCGCCAGGCCGTTGACGGCCCTCTGGGCGATGTGCTCGGCCAGGTCGCCACTGCGCTCGAGCTCGGGCACGACCCGCAGGACGGACACGAGGTAGCGCATGTCGCCCGCCATGGGCGTCTGCATGAGGAGCTCGCGCTCGGCGACCTGTTCGAGGTCGACCTCGAGAAGGTCGACCAGGTGGTCCTGCTCGGTCAGCTCGCGGGCCGCCTCGGTGTCGCCGGAGAGGAGGGCGTCGGTGGCGGCCGCCACGTTCTCGGTCACGAGCGCGAAGAGGCGGATCACCTTCGCGTCGATCTCGTCGAGCTGGTGGTGGAACTTCCGTCGCAGCTCGTGGCGTGGCTCGGTCACGGGCGCACGGTACCGCTCGTTCACGGGACGGTCATAGCGCGCGTGCCGAATGGCCGGCTCGGGCGTGGACCACGCCCTGCGACCTGGTCAGGACGCTTGGGTATCGGCGGCGAACGCCTTCAGCCGCTTGTAGTCGACCTTGCCGTTGGGGGCCCGGCCGATCGTGTCGATGATGAACACGTGCTTGGGCGCCTTGTACGCCGCCAGCTTGGAGCGGACGTGGGCGATCAGGTCGGTCGTCTGGACGTCGGAGCCGGCCGTCGTCTCGACGACCGCGGCGACGACCTCGCCGAACTTGTCGTCGGGCACACCCACCGCCACGGCGTCGCGCACGCCCGGGTAGGTCTTGAGCACCTCTTCGACCTCTTCGGGGAAGACCTTCTCCCCGCCCGTGTTGATGACGACCGACCCGCGGCCCAACAGCGTGAGGCTGCCGTCGGCCTCGACGACGGCGTAGTCGCCAGGGCACGAGTAGCGCTGGCCCTCGAACTCGATGAACGTGGCGGCCGTCTTCTCCGGATCCTTGTAGTAGCCGATGGGCTGATGGCCGCCGACGGCCACCCGGCCGATCTCGCCGGAGCCGGGCTCGACCCGCCGGCCGTCGTCGGTGACGACGATGGTGTTCTCTCCCAGCTTGAACTGCGCGGTGCCGCTGGCGCTGTCGCCCGACGACACCGACTGGCCCATGCCGACGGCCTCGGACGACGAGAACGCGTCGACCAGCATCATGCCGGGGTGGTGCTTGAGCAGGCCCTGCTTGACGGGCTCGCTGAACATGACGCCCGACGATGCGACGAGGAACAGGCTGGCCAGGTCCCAGCGACCGGGGTTCTCGTCGAGGGTCTTGAGCATGGGCTTGCCGAACGCGTCGCCCACGATGGCGATCTGGTTGACCCGCTCGCGCTGGATCGTGTCGAACAGCTCCTCGACGTCGAGCTTGCGCGACTCGAGCGTCACCGAGCTGCCGCCGAGCGAGAGGATGATGAGCTGCGTGTAGAGCCCGGTGCCGTGCATCAGCGGGCACGCAGGCATGCCGATGGGGCCCGCGACCTTGAC
This sequence comes from uncultured Acidimicrobiales bacterium, assembly GCA_963735375.1. GTDB lineage: Bacteria > Actinomycetota > Acidimicrobiia > Acidimicrobiales > VFJN01 > ZC4RG19. The sequence continues at coordinate 452,617 of CAVTKS010000007.1, read as the reverse complement.
CTGCTGGCGCACCAGGTCGAGGTCGGCCTCGCCCTCCTTGTAGACGGGGTTCATCTGGGCGACGAGGGTGCGGAACAGGTCGTCCTGACGCCACATCACGCCCTTGGGCATGCCGGTCGTGCCGCCTGTGTAGGTCATCAGCAGCTGGTCGCCGTCGCGGCCCCAGGGCGCCACGACACGCTCGGCGTGGCTGTTGGCGGCCGCCTCGTAGGGGATGGCCCACTCGGGGCACAGCCCGTCGCCGTCGTCGACCCACAGCCACGTCGTCACCCGGGGCACGCGGTCGCGGATCCGCTCGATCGTGTCGGTGAACACACCGTGGAACACCACGGCGACGCAGTCCGCGTTGTCCCACAGGTAGACGAGCTCGTCGTCCTGGTAGCGGTAGTTGGTGTTGATCGGCACCAGGCCGGCCTTGAAGGTGCCGAACAGGGACTCGACGTACTCGGTGCCGTTGTAGAGGTACTGCGCCACCTTGTCCTGCTCGGTGGCACCCCGGTCGACGAGCGTGGCAGCCACGCCGTTGGCGCGCCGGTCGAACTCGGCCCACGTCAGGTGGCGATCGCCGTGCACCAGTGCCTGTGCGTCGGGGATCTGCTCGGCGATGACTTCCCAGACGTCGGCGAAGTTCCAGCCTGGCATCGGTGCGCTCCTCGTGAAGGTGACTTCGGTGACAGCGCCGGAGGGTAGCGGCTGCCCCGCGCGGCGAGAAACGTGGGTCGGCCCGGACTAAGCGCAGTCGGGGTGCAAGTTCTAACGTCGGTCCCGTGGACTTCGTGCTCCCGCCCGACGACGACCCTCGCCGCACCGCAGTGCGCGACTGGTTGGCCGACCATCCGTCGCCGTCCGGGCGAGATCTGGCCGAGGCCGGGCTCGTCGCGCCCCATTGGCCCCGGCCGTGGGGCCTGGCCGCCGACCCGATCCACCAGCTCGTCATCGACGAGGAGCTGCGGCGCGCAGGCGTGCGCCGGCCGATCAACCCCATCGGCATCGGCTGGGCCGGCCCGACCCTGCTGCACGCCGGCACCGACGAGCAGAAGGCGCGCTACCTGACCCCGCTGCTGGCGGGCGAGGACATGTGGTGCCAGCTCTTCAGCGAGCCCGGCGCCGGCTCCGACCTCGCGGCGTTGGGCACGCGCGCCGTGCGCGACGGCGACGAGTGGGTGGTGACGGGTCAGAAGATCTGGACCTCGCTCGCCCAGTTCGCCCGATACGGCATCCTCATCGCCCGCACCGACCCGGACGTGGGCAAGCACACGGGCATCTCCTACTTCGTCTGCCCGATGGACGCGCCGGGCATCACGATTCGGCCCATCATCGAGATGACGGGCGCCCACATGTTCAACGAGGTCTTCCTCGACGAGGTGCGGCTGCCCGCCGAGAACCTGGTGGGCGACGTCGGGCAGGGGTGGAGCCTGGCCAAGGTCACGCTCGCCAACGAGCGCGTGTCGCTGTCGTCGGGCGGTGCCCTCTGGGGCCAGGGGCCCACCGGCGAGGACCTGGTCGACGTGGTGCGCGCCCGGGGCGGCGTCGCCGATCCGATGCTGCGCGAGCGGGTGGTCGAGCTGCACATCGAGAGCGAGGTGCTCCGCCTGATCCGCCTGCGCACGGTGAGCGCCGCCATCCGCGGCGAGGCGCCGGGGCCGGAGGCGTCGATCCGCAAGGTGATGTCCGACGAGCACGGCCAGCGCGTGTTCGGCCTGGCCAAGGACCTGGCGGGCGCCGGCGGCATGCTCACGGACCAGGGTCCGCTCGGTGCGCCCGTCGAGCTGTGGCACCACGGTTTCCTGTTCGCCCCCGCGCTCACCGTGGGCGGCGGCACCGGCGAGGTGCAACGCAACATCATCGCCGAGCGGGTTCTCGGCCTGCCCCACGAACCGGACGTCGAGGCGGGCAAGACCTGGGCGGACTCGCGCCGGGCCTGACCCGGGCGATCGACCGGCGGACCGGGCCCGGGTCGTCCACTACCATCGCCCGTCTGGTGTGCCGGGAAGTCTGGTCGGCGTCAGCCTCAGCCGACCTCCTGGAGCTCCCGTGTCCTCCAGCCGCCCCAGCCAGCGCCCGACGTCCGCGTCCCCCACCAGCCCGGATGCGAGGATGGGCCTTTGACCGCGCTCATCCTCCTGCACGCGGCCGTCGGGGTGGCCGTCCTCGCCGGGGCGCGGAACCTGGGGCGATGGGCGTTCGCGCTCGGCGCGGTGCCGATGGCGGCGTCGCTCGGGTACGCGCTGGCCCACGCCCCCGACGTGCAGGACGGCGGCGCGGTCGAGCAGCGCCAGGCGTGGGTGAATGGCCTGGACCTGACGTTCGACATGCGCCTCGACGGGTTCGGCCTGCTGATGGTGCTGATCGTCTCGGGCATCGGCGTCGCGGTGATGGCCTACGGCGCCGCCTACTTTGCGCCGAGCGCCTCGGCGGGACGGATCGCCGGTCTGCTGGTGCTGTTCTCGGGCTCGATGCTGGGACTGGTCCTGTCCGACAGCCTGGGTGGCCTGTTCGTGTTCTGGGAGCTGACGTCGGTCACCTCCTGGCTGCTCATCGGCTCGGACAGCACCGACCCCCGGGCACGCGCCGGTGCGCTGCACGCGTTGATCGTGACCGGGGCGGGGGCCCTGGCGATGCTCGCCGGGTTCGTGGTTCTCGGGCAGGCGGCGGGCACCTACTCGTTGAGTGGCATCATCGCCGACCCGCCATCGGGGGGCTCGGTCGGTCTCGGCCTCGCGCTCGTGCTCGCGGGTGTCGTCACCAAGTCGGCCCAGTACCCCACACACGCGTGGCTGCCGGGCGCCATGGTGGCGCCCACGCCGGTGAGCGCCTATCTGCACTCGGCGACCATGGTGAAGGCGGGCATCTACCTCGCCGCCCGCCTGGCGCCCGCGTTCGCGCTGGTGGGCGGGTGGCGGCCGACGGTGATCGCGGTCGGCCTGGTCACGATGATCGCCGGCGGCCTGCGGGCCCTGCGTCAGCACGACCTGAAGCTGCTGTTGGCGATGGGGACGATCAGCCAACTCGGGTTCCTGTTGGTGCTGGTCGGCACGGGCGAGCCGGCAGCGACGGCCGCCGGGTGCGTGCTTCTCCTGGCGCATGCGTTGTTCAAGGCGGCGTTGTTCCTGGTCGTCGGCATCGTCGACCGTCAGGCAGGGACACGCGACCGCCGCCAACTCGGTGGATTCGGCGTCGGCTGGGGGCCGGTCAAGGCGATAACGGTCGTGTCCGCAGCCTCGATGGCGGGGCTTCCCCCGCTGATCGGGTTCGTGGCCAAGGAGGGCGCGTTCGAGGCGTTCAGCCGCGAGAGCATCGGCGACCTCGTGGTCCTGCTCGGCCTCGTGGTGGGCTCAGCGCTCACCGTTGCGTACAGCTTCCGCTTCGCGGCGACGGTGGTGGCGCGGCCGTCGGGCGACGCGCCCGCGGCGCCGGCGCCGGACGGGTGGTTCGTGGCGCCCGCCGCCGTGCTGGCGCTGCTCACCGCGGCGGCGGGCGTGTTCGTCGGCGTGCTGGTGGAGCCTCTCGTCGACGCCGCCGCCGTGGCGCTCGACCCCCGTGCGGGCGACGTGCACCTCGCCCTGTGGCACGGGTGGACGGCGCCACTGGCGCTGTCGGTGCTGACGTTCGCCGTCGGCGCCGTGCTCGTGGCGGGTCGCGTGCGCGTCTCGCGGGTGCAGACGGCCCTCGCCCCGCAGTTCGGCGGTGAGGACGCGTTCGCCGCCGCCGTCCGCGGGCTCAACGCGTTGGCGGCGCGCACGACCGGCGTCGTGCAGAGCGGCTCGCTGCCCGTCTACGTCACGGTCGTCCTGGCGACGGCGATCGCCCTGCCGGGAGGCGCAGTCGCGCTCAACGGCGGGTGGTCCGGCTGGCCGCAGTTCGCCGAGACGCCACTGCAGGTCGTCCTGGCGGCGGTCATCGTCGGGGCCGCGCTGGCGACGACCATGGCGAGGCGCCGGTTCACGGCCGTCGTTCTGCTGGGCGCGGTGGGATACGCGATGGGCGTGGTGTTCGTCGTCCAGGGCGCACCCGATCTCGCGCTCACGCAGTTCGCCATCGAGACGCTCACGGTCGTCGTGTTCATGCTCGTCCTCCGGCGCCTGCCCGACCGGTTCGAGCTCCGCGCCCCGCGATCGCCACATGGCTGCGGGTCGCGGTGGCCTCGGCCGTGGCTGCGGGCGTGTTCTGCTTCGCCCTGATCAGCTCGGGCGCACAGCTCCCGCGGTCGGTGGCGCCCGAGCTGGTCGAACGCTCGCTGTCCGACGGCGGGGGGCGCAACGTCGTCAACGTGGTGCTGGTCGACTTCCGGGGGCTCGACACGCTGGGCGAGGTCAGCGTGTTGGCGGTGGCGGGCGTGGGCGTCGTGGCGCTCGCCCGCGCCCGGCGTCCGCTGTCCGAGGACGGGGTGGGGGAGGAATGAGCCGGTCACCGATCGTCGACACCACGGCCAGCCTGATCTTCCACTCCGCGATCGTGCTGTCGCTCTACCTGCTGTTCGTCGGGCACAACCAGCCGGGCGGGGGGTTCGTGGGTGGCCTCGTGGCCGGCGCGGCCGTGACCGTGCGCTACGTGGCGGGTGGCATCGACGACGTCCGCTCACTGTCCCGGCTGCAGCCGTGGACGATCCTCGGCGGCGGGCTCGTGCTGGCCAGCACGGCGGCTCTCGTGCCGCTGATCGCGGGCGCCGAGGTGATGGAGAGCGGCGTCCTCGAGCTTGACCTCCCGCTGTTCGGCCACCTCAAGGTGGGCAGCACCCTGGTCTTCGACGCCGGCGTCTACGCCGTCGTCGTGGGCCTCGTGCTCATGGTGTTCGAGGGGGTCGGCGACGAGACCGACGCGACAGGGCCGACGTGACCGTCGTGCTCGCCGCGGCGGCGGCCGCCCTGTTCGGCTGTGGCACCTTCCTGTTGCTGCAGCGTCAGCTCACGCGGGTCGTCGTGGGCCTGGCGTTACTGGGCCACGGCGCCAACCTGCTGATGGTGCTCGCCGCCGGGGGTCGCGGCGCCCCCACCTTCACCGGTGGCGCCGAGGCGGAGGACGCCCTGCTCGACCCGCTGCCGCAGGCGTTCGTGCTGACCGCCATCGTGATCACGTTCGGGGTGACGAGCTTCCTGCTCGCCCTCGCCTACCGGAGCTGGCGCCTGACCGGCGACGACGAGGTGCAGGACGACGTCGAGGATCGGCTGGTGGCGACGCGGTGGGCCACGTCGGAGGAGCTGGTCGACGTCGAGGAGGCCGCGGCCGCGAGCCACGAGGATGACGACCGGCCGCGCCCTCAGCGTCGCGGAGAGGCGCGCCGGTGAACCGCCTCCTCGCACTGCCCATCGCTCTGCCCCTCGGCGCCGCCGCCGTGTCCATCGTTGTCGGCCGCTGGCGGCAGGCGCAGCGGGTGATCGGCGTGACGACGCTCACCGCGCTGGTCGCCGTGGCCGTCGTGCTGCTGGTCCATGTCGATCGCGAGGGGCCCGTGACGGCGCAGGCGGGTGGCTGGGAGGCCCCGCTCGGTATCACCCTGATTGCCGACCGGCTGGCCGGCGTGATGCTGGTCGTGGCGCTACTGATGTTGCTCGCCGTGCTCGTCTACGCCATCGGCCAGGGGGAGGCCGAGCGCCAGCACGTGGGGTTCCACCCCGTGTACCTGGTGCTGGCCGCCGGCGTCTCGTCGTCGTTCCTGACGGGCGACCTGTTCAACCTGTTCGTGTCGTTCGAGGTGATGCTGACCGCCAGCTACGTGCTCATCACGTTGGGCGGCCGTCGCGACCAGGTGCAGGCGGGGATGACCTACGTCGTCGTGAGCCTGGTGGCGTCGGCTCTGTTCCTGACGACCCTGGGATTCGTGTACGCGAGCGCCGGGACGGTCAACCTGGCCGACCTGGCGGGCCGGTTCGCCGAGCTTCCCGTCGGCGTCCGGCAGGGGTTGGCCCTGCTCATGCTGGTGGTGTTCGGCATCAAGGCGGCCGTGTTCCCCCTGTTCTCGTGGCTGCCAGACAGCTACCCGACGGCGCCGACCGCCGTGACCGCGGTGTTCGCCGGGCTGCTCACCAAGGTCGGGGTGTACGCCATCATCCGCACGCAGACGGTCCTGCTGCCGTCGGGTGACCGGCCGACCGCCCTACTGCTCGCGATGGCCGGGGCGACGATGCTCGTCGGTGTCCTCGGCGCGATCGCCCACAACGACATCAAGCGCATCCTGTCGTTCCAGATCGTGAGCGGCATCGGGTTCATCGTGATGGGCCTGGGCCTGATCACGGTGGCCGGGATGGCCGGCGCGGTCTTCATGATCATCCACCACGTCGTCGTCATGACCGGGCTCTTCCTCACGGGGGGCCTGGTCGAGCGGCGGGCGGGCACAGGGCATCTCGACCGCCTCGGCGGCCTGGGGCGCACCGCGCCGGTCGTGGGGCTGCTGTTCCTGATCCCGGCCCTCAGCCTCGCGGGTGTCCCGCCGTTCTCCGGGTTCGTGGCCAAGTTCGCCCTGGTGGAGGCGGGCATCGCTGAGGGGAGCTGGGAGGTCGTGGCCGTCAGCCTGCTCGTCAGCCTGCTCACGGTGTTCTCGATGACCAAGATCTGGGCGGGAGCGTTCTGGGGCGCGGTCGAGCCACCCGAGCCGGGGCGTCCCCTCCCCGCCCTGATGGTGGTGCCCACCGCCGCCCTCACGGCGTTGGGGCTGGCGGTCGCGTTGTTCGCCGGCCCCCTGTACGCCCTGAGCGAGCGGGCCGCCGCCGACCTGCTCGACAGCACGGTCTACGTGCGGGCGGTGCTGGGCGGGTGACGAGGGTCGTGCTGGTCGTGTGGCTGACGGTGCTGTGGGTGGTGCTGTGGCGCGACGCGACGCCGGCGAACGTCGCGATCGGTCTGGCGGTGGCCGTGGTCGTGATCGTCGTGTTCCCGCCGCGGCGTGCCCGCTCGCGCGACCACACCCTCCGCCCGCTGCCGCTGATCGCCTTCCTCGGCTACTTCGCGTGGCAGCTGCTCGTGTCGAACCTGGTCGTAGCGCGCGAGATCGTGACGCCACGCGATCGCATCCGGTCGGGCATCGTGGCCGTGCCGGTGGCGGCGTGCTCGGACCTGGTGATCACGGTCGTGGCCAACGTCATCACCCTCACCCCCGGCACCCTCACCCTCGAGGTGCGGCGCGACCCGCCCACCCTCTACGTCCACTTCCTGCATCTCCACGACGTCGACGAGGTGCGGCGCGACATCCGGACCCTGCAGCGCCTGGTCGTGCGGGCGATCGGTTCGGCCGAGGCGCTGGCCGAGCTCGACGCCACGCCGCTGGCTCGCGCGGCGGAGCGGTCATGACGACGATCGCCCTCGTCCTGCTCGCCGCGGCCGGCGTGGTCCTGACCATCCGCATCCTGATCGGCCCCTCGCTGCCCGACCGGGTCATCGCGACAGACGCTCTGCTGGTCGTCGTCATCAGCGGGCTGGCCGTCCACGCCGCCGGCACCGGACGCACCGAGTTCGTCGACGCCGCGGTCGTCCTCGGCCTGCTGGGTTTCGTGGGCACGGGCGTCGCGGCCCGCTACATCGAGCAGCGGGGGTCGTGAGCGTGCAGACAGTGGGCGACGTGCTTCTGGTGGCCGGGGCTGCGTGGGCCGTGCTCGCGGCTGTAGGTGTGCTGCGCTTCGACGACGTGTTCTCGCGGCTGCACGCGGCCGCGAAGACGTCGACGCTCGCCGTGTCGCTGGTCCTGGCGGGCGCGGCAACCCACCTCGACGGCGGTTCCGCCCTGAAGCTGGTGCTGGTCGGCGGGCTCGTGTTCTTGACGGCCCCCGTGGGTGCCCACCTGATCGGGCGGGCGGTGCACCGCGCTCCCGGCAACGTGCACATCAGGATCGACACGGTCGACGAGCTGGGCCCGCCCGACTGAGCGCGGCTGTCTCCCGCCGCGCGTTCAGCGCCCCCGCTGCAGGATCTCGGAGAGGTAGGCGCCGTAGCCGCTCTTGGTGAGCGCCTCGGCCCGCTGCCGGAGGGCGTCGTCGCCGAGCCAGCCCTGGCGCCAGGCGATCTCCTCGGGGCACCCGATCTTGAGCCCCTGCCTGGCCTCGAGCGTGTGGACGTAGTTGCCGGCGTCGAGCAGTGAGTCGAAGGTGCCGGTGTCGAGCCACGCGGTGCCCCGGGGCAGCACCTCGACCTGAAGCCGGCCCTGCTCCATGTAGATGCGGTTGAGGTCGGTGATCTCGTACTCGCCCCGGGCGGACGGCTTCAGCTCGGCGGCGATGCCGATGACGTCGTTGCTGTAGAAGTACAGGCCGGGTACTGCGTAGTTGCTGCGGGGCTGGGCCGGCTTCTCCTCGAGCGACATCGCTCTGAAGTCGTCGTCGAACTCGACCACACCGTAGGCGCCGGGGTCGGCAACCCAGTAGGCGAACACGGCCCCGCCGTCGATCTTGGCGAAGCGGTCGAGCCGGCTGCCCAGGCTGGGGCCGTAGAAGATGTTGTCGCCCAACACGAGGGCGGCGCCCTCCGAGCCCAGGAAGTCGGCCCCGATCACGAACGCCTGCGCGAGCCCCTCGGGCTTGGGCTGCTGGGCGTAGGTGATGGAGATGCCGAACTGCGAGCCGTCGCCCAGCAGGCGCTCGAACTGGTCCGCGTCGTGCGGTGTGGTGATGACGAGCACCTCGTCGATACCGGCCAGCATGAGCGTCGACAGGGGGTAGTACACCATCGGCTTGTCGTACACGGGGACGAGCTGCTTGCTGATGCCCTGCGTGATGGGGTGCAGCCGGGTGCCCGAGCCGCCGGCCAGGATGATTCCGCGCATGGGGGCCAGTCTGGCCTATGACGTCCCCGCACCCGGTAGCGGGCCGGGGCTGGAGCGGCTCGGCGGGTGTTCAGGTGTGACGTCGGCGCCGGATGGCCGCACCGGCCAGCCCGACGGTGACGATGCCGATGAGGGCGAACAGGGGCCAGAAGGGGGCGTTGTCGATGTCGGTTCCCGACGTCCTGCCCGCGTCCGGCCCGAAGGGAGCAGCGCTGCGCTCGACAGGAGTCTGCCGAGAGTCGGCGATCAGCAGCGGCGCGTCGGTGAAGTCGTCCGGTCCGCTTCTGGTTCCGCGACGAGGACGCGAACGGTAACCGCTCTGCCGCTCGGGGCACGCTCCAACGGAGCCGGGCCAGGCCGTACCATCCAGCCGGCGCAGTGCCGACGAGGAGATGACGCCATGGCGACACGGGACGGCAGACCGTCCACGAACGAGGTCGTCGGCGGTCCCGTCACGTACCTGCTCCTCGACGGCGAGAACCTCGACGCCACCCTCGGGGTCAACGTGCTCGGGCACCGCCCGGCGCCGGAGGACCGCCCCCGCTGGGAACGTGTGCTCGATTTCGCCCGCAGCACGTGGGGGCAGCCGGTGAAGGCGTTGTTCTTCATCAACGCGAGCTCGGGCGATCTGCCGATGCCCTTCGTCCAGGCGCTCGTCGCCATGGGCCTGCGGCCCGTGCTGCTGTCCGGTCCGTCGAACGTCAAGGTCGTGGATGTCGGCATCCAGCGGACCCTCGAGGCCATCGCCGACCGGGACGGCGACGTCATGCTCGGCAGCCACGACGTGGACTTCCTGCCGCAGATCAAGGCCCTGCTCGGTGGCGACCGCCGAGTCGGGCTCCTGGCCTTCCGCGAGTTCGTCAGCTCGCAGTACGCGGACCTTCTGCCCTCCGGCCTGCAGATCTACGACCTCGAGGACGACGCCCGATCCTTCAACCGGGTACTTCCCCGCATCAGGATCATCGACATCGACGCCTTCGACCCGGCTGCCTTCCTCTGACCCCAGTCCCTCACGTCCGTCCGCCAGAACCCGGTGGCGCGGCCAGACGCGGCTCTCCGGATCGCGGTCCGTCCTCAGGCGGCGGCGGGGCGGAGCGCCAGTGCCGCCTCGGGCTCGGCGACGACGCTGTCCGGGGTCGACTCGACCGACGACAGCGCACGCACCTGCCGGGCCACCCAGGCGACGACCAGGGCGGTGGCGACACCGCCGAGGGCGATTGCGACCCGGGGACCGAGCTGCTCGGCCACGAAACCGATGATGGGGCTGCCGATGGGTGTCGAGCCCAGGAACACGACGCTGAGAAGGGCCAGGACCCGGCCCCGCATCAGCGGGGCGGCCCGGAGCTGGACGACGGCGTTGGCTCCCGAGATGATCCCGACGTTGGTGAAGCCGACCGCCACCGCGGCGAGGACGGCGAGGGGCAGGGTGGGCGCAAACGCCAGGGCGAACGTCGCCACCGCCAGACCCGTCCCGGCCCGCACGAGGAAGCCGACGCCGAGGTCGGTCTGCCGGGCGACGACGAGGGCACCGGCTACGGACCCCAGGCTCATCGTGGCGAACAGCAACGTGAACGTGGTGGCGGTACCGCCGAACGTGCGCTCGGCGATGAGCGGGAGCGTGACCTGGTAGTTGAAGGCGAGCATGCCGACGACCGCGAGCATGATCAGTGGAAGGCGCAGGTCGGGCGTGCCCCAGACGTAGCGGAGTCCCTCGACGAGTTGGCCCTTGGCCTTTGCGACCCGCGGGAGATGCGCGGAACTGCGACCGGTCCAGGCGCACGAGAGCGACGATCACCGCCAGGTAGGTCACCGTGTTGAGGGCGAACGCGGCACCCGCGCCGGGCCCGGCGATGAGCAGCCCGGCCAGCGCGGGGCCCACGACCCGTGACCCGGTCATCAGCGCGCTGTTGAGCCCGACGGCGTTGGGCACATCGGTCTGGGGGACCAGCTCGACGACCAGGGCGCGTCGCGACGGGTTGTCGAATGCGTTGATGGTGCCGAACACCAGCGCCAGCCCGAACAGGAGCGGCACGGTGATGTGACCCGTCAACGTCAGGGTCGAGAGGGTGAGCGCCAGCGCCAGGAAGGCCGCCTGCGTGGCGATCATGAGCCGGTGGTGGTCGACCCGGTCGGCGACGACACCGGCCCACGCACCGAGCAGCAGGATCGGCAGGAACTCCGCCGCGGTCACCAGGCCCAGCGCGACGCCGCTGCCGGTGAGGTCGAGGACCAGCCACACGATGGCGACTGACTGCATCCACGTGCCGGCCTGGCTGACGATCTGGCCGCCGAAGAACAGGCGGAAGTTGCGGCTGTGGAACGAACGGAAGGTGTCGTGCGTGGCGGTCTTCAGGCGTTCGGTCATGGACGGCGGGGGAGCATCGGCATCACTTCACCAAACTAATTAGCTCAGCGAAACATTCCGCCGTGAGTTTCGTCACCGTCGGCTGATTCGCGCCCCCACGGCGCGATTTGGCAGGATCACAGGCATGGCGAAGCGTTCAGCCTCCGACGGGTTCAGGCGGGGCGACTCCGTGAAGACCCTCGACGCGCTTCCCGGCGTGCCCAAGGGCGCGACCGGCCGCGTCTACCTGGTCGACGGCTTCGCGTGGACGCGGTACCGGGTGCTGTTCTCCAACGGTGTCGACGTCGGTTCGATCGACGGTTCGGCCCTCGCCCGTCCCAAGGACTACGAGGACGCGCTCGTGCGCCGCGAGCAGGCCGCCCAGGCCGACGAGACCGCAGCGACGGCAGGCGCCGACGGCGACGGCGATGCGGCGGCCGCGGGTGCCGGCGGCGACAAGACGGTCAACGGTGTCGTCGTGCCGGCGCTCCTGCTCGATCGCTCGAAGCGGGCGCGCGAGCGGTTGGCCGCTGCCTGATCCATAGCGACAGCCACGGCAAGCGACCGAGCGGGTCGCGGAGGGGAAGTCAGATGAAGGTCAGCATGCCGCTCAGCTATGCCGGCGGGTTCAAGGAGTCGGCGCAGCAGGCCGTGGCCCTCGAGAAGGCCGGCCTCGACACTGTCTGGGTCGCCGAGGCCTACGGCTTCGACGGCGTCAGCCTCATGGGCTACCTGGCCGCGGTCACCGAGACCGTCGAGATCGGGGCCGCCATCCTGCCGATCTACACCCGGACGCCGACGCTGCTCGGCATGACAGCCGCCGGCGTCGACGCACTGTCGGACGGGCGCTGCGTCCTCGGGCTGGGCGCGTCGGGCCCACAGGTCATCGAGGGTTTCCACGGCGTGCCCTACACGCAGCCTTTGACCCGCACCCGCGAGATCATCGAGATCTGCCGCCAGGTGTGGGCCCGCGAGCGGGTCACCTACGAGGGCAAGGCGTACACGCTGCCCCTCCCGCCCGAGCAGGGCACCGGGCTGGGCAAGCCGCTCAAGCTGATCACCAAGCCGGTCCGCGACCGCATCCCCGTCTACGTGGCCGCCCTCGGGCCGAAGAACGTGCGCATGACCGCGGAGGTCGCCGACGGCTGGTTGCCGCTCTTCTACCTGCCCGAGAAGGTCGACGACGTGTGGGGTGACGACCTGGCCGCGGGCGCCGCCGCGCGGGCTGACGACCTGGGTCCCCTGCAGATCGTCGCCGGCGGGCTGCTCGCCGTGGGCGACGACGCCGCGCAGATGCGCGACCTGGCCCGGCCGATGATCGCCCTCTACGTGGGCGGCATGGGCGCGCGGGGCCGCAACTTCTACAACGACCTGGCCAAGCGTTACGGCTACGAGGCCGAGGCGGTCAAGATCCAGGACCTGTACCTCGACGGCAAGAAGGACGAGGCCGCGGCCGCCGTGCCCGACGGTCTGCTCGAGGCCGCGACGATCTGTGGACCCGAGGGCTACGTGCGCGACCGCATCGCCGCCTACAAGGCCGCCGGTGTCACGTCACTGAACGTCACGCCCATCGCCTCCGACGTCCCCGCCCTGGTCACCCAGCTCAAGGACTGGGTGACCCACGCCTGACCCTGACGCCGGGCGCGGCGCTGACGGCGCCGCCCGTCGTTCAGGGACGCAGCTTGGCGAGCACCGCCTCGGCCTCGTCGACGATCTGGTGGACCAGGTCGGCGGCGGGAACGAGGCTGTCGATCGCGCCCACGCCCTGTCCGGCGGGGAAGAACTCCCGGTCGGGGTCGACACCCTCGGTGTCCGCGTCGCCGCCCAGGTGGTTGGCGCCCTCCTGCATCGATCGCAGGATCTGCGCCGGGAAGCGCTCGGCCTCGACCTCGCCGCTCTCGTAGGGCTGCGTGTAGCTGTTGGCGATGACCCGGCACGTCTTGCCCGTGTAGGCGCGGGTGACGACGGTGTCGTCCTCGTGGCTCCGCAGCAGCACGTCCTTGTAGCCGGCGACGCTGCGGGCCTCGGGGGTGGCGATGAACCGGGTCCCGATCCACACCCCGTCGGCACCCAGCGCAAGGGCGGCCGCCAAACCCCGCCCGTCGACGATGCCGCCGGCCGCCACCACGGGCACGCGGTCGCCCACGGCGTCGACCACCTGCGGGACCAGGGCCATCGTGGCGATGCGGCCGGTGTGGCCGCCGGCCTCGGTGCCCTGGGCCACGACGATGTCGCACCCGGCCTCGACGGCTGCGATGGCGTGACGCACCTTGCCGCACATGTTCACCACCACGAGCCCGCTCGAGTGGCAGAGGTCGACGACCTCGCGGGGCACGCCCAGGCCCGCGACGAAGGCGGTGGCGCCGCCGGTGATGATGTCGCCGACCTTCTCCTCGAGGCCCCGGGGCAGCGCGGTCAACAGGTCGACGCCGAACGGCTTGGACGTGGCGCCGGCCACCGCCGCGATCTCGTCGCGCATCTCGTCGTCGCCCATCGTCGAGGCGCCGAGGCAGCCGAAACCGCCCGCCTCGCTCACGGCGGTGACCAGGCGGTGGTAGGACACCCCGCCCATGCCGGCGAGCATCACGGGGTGCTCGATCTGGAGGGCGTCGGTCAGGCGGGTCGAGATCATCCGATGATGCTCGCCGCGCTTGACCGCCGGGTCAAGCCGTGGGGGTCTGGGACCGGGCGCGGCGCTGGCGCACCCCTGGGGTCGGGGTGCGCCGAGCACCAGCGGTGACAGCTGGGCCGCCGAGCCCAGCTGCGGCGGACCGGTGCGAGGCGTTGCTGGGGAGACGCCGACCGAGTCCGCGGACCGACGCTAGACCGTGTCGATGGCGACGGGATGAGACTGCAGTGAACGAGTGCCGACGTGCAGTTGAACGTCGGATGACTGAGCCGTCAGCGGCCGCGGTAGGCGCCGGCGCCCGTGAACATCCCGCGGCGCCACCGACGCGGCGTGGCGGCCATGGCCCGCGGGTAGTCCTCGAACAGCCAGCGGCCGAAGTTGCGGCGCGTCCACCCCGTCGCGCCGGCGAGGCGGAGGCCGGCCCGGACCCCCTTGCGATGCTTCACGGCCCGGATCAGAAGTATCGACATGCGGTGGTCGGCGACCAGTGCCCGCTGCGCGGCCGTGCGATACGCGCGCGTGACGAAGGGGGCCGACGGCCCGTGCTCGACGACCGCCTCGGCGGCGAGCACGCCGGTGAGCAGTGCCTGACCGATGCCCTCGCCGGTGAGCGGATCGGTGGCAGTGGCCGCGTCGCCCACGAACAAGGTGCGGTCGCCCGTAAGGACCACGTCGTCGATGCGGGCGGGGATGGGCCACGCACGGTGCGGCGACTCCGGCCTCGCCGACTCGCCCAGCACCTCGCGGACATGCGGACGTTCGAGCAGCTCGGGCCAGATCGCGGCCATGTCCTGGATGCGGGCGACCTTTCCACCCCGCTGGATGCCGAAGCCCACGTTGGCCCGACCCCCGGGCAGGGGGAACGACCAGGCGTACCCGGGCAACAGGTCGGGCTCGAACCACACGACCAGCTCGGATGCGGCCCGCGGCCCGACATCGGTGAAGTACTGGCGGAAGGCGTGCCACTCGCCTCGGTACCCCGACGTCGCCAGGCCCAGGTGCTTGCGCACCGGCGACCACATGCCGTCCGCGGCGACGACGAACGGTGCGGCGACCTCGCCCAGGCCGTCGACGGTCAGGACGACCTCGTCGGCGTGCTCGGTGACCCCGGTGCAGGCGTGGCCGTCGAGAACCTTCACCCCTTCGCTCCGCGCCCGTTCGACGAGGGCGGCGTCGAGCTCGGCCCGCCGGGCGACGGCCGCGTAGGTGCCCTGCCCCCGGGGGAGGGGGAAGGTGACCTCGTGACCCGACGGCCCGCGCACGACCACGTCGTCGACCCGCTGCCACGACGGGACCTCGGCCGGATCGAGCCCCAGGCCCTCGAGCAACCGCAGCGCGCCCGCCGTCAGGCCGTCGCCGCAGATCTTGTCGCGGGGGAACCGCGCCTTGTCGACGATGACGACCTCGCGCCCGGCGCGGGCCAGGGTGATGGCCGCGGCCGTGCCGGCCGGGCCGGCCCCGACCACGACGGCGTCGGCGTCGGTTCCGGAGGGCATCAGGGGGCTGACGCTATCCGGGTTCTGCGTCGGGGTTGATGGGTTCGCCGTCGCAGTTCAGGCCCGCGCCGGGACGGTATCTCGCCCGGAAGGTGTCGTTCTCGGTGCGGCCGTCGGGCCACGTGCGAGTTCGAGTGGTGGTCACCACCCGGCACTGCGCTTCCATCTGCTCGCTGATGCCGGTCTGCTCGCCCGTGGCGTACGGGGTCGAGTAGAGCGTCACCGTGAGGCTGGTGTCGGTGTACGACGTCCAGACCATGATGCCGTAGGGCGTGTCGTTGGTGAACTGCAGGTCGGGGTTCGGGAAGCCCATCGTGGCCTCGCGACCCAGGGGATACCGCGAGAAGTACTCGCTGTGCGCCTGGTAGACGGGGATGTCGAGCCCCGCGAAGTAGGCGGCGTTGAAGGTCGTCGTCGCGAACTGCGACACACCGCCGCCGATCTCGTCGACGTGCTCACCTTGGGCGATGGCGCCGGCGGGGACGAAGCCCTTCGCTGACGTGCGCTCGCCGACGGTGTCGTTGATCGAGAACGTCTCGCCCGGGAGGACGATGGTCCCCCGCACGATGTCGGCCATGCGGTGGATGTTCGTCACCCGCGCCTCGCAGCATGAGTGGTAGGTGGTGAAGCCCGGTCCCGCCGTCGTGGCCGCACCGTTCTGCCAGGCGTGGTTGCCTCCCACCGGGCCGGCGATGCCCAGGCTCTGGGCCTCCTCCGTGGTGATCTCCGGCTCGGTGATCGTGACCTCGAGAGCTGCGGTCGCTTCGCCGGCATCGAGCGCTTGCAACACGAGGTCGGGGCTGGTGGGCCCACAGCAGGTGATCCCCTGCTGGGAGGGGACGACCACCGGTGTGCCGTTCTGCAGGTCGAACGATGCGTCGACCGGCTCGGCCGACAGGTCGGAGAACAGCTCGGGCAGGGCGGCGTTGACGACGTCGGGCAGGATCACCAGCTCGAGCTCACCCTCCGCCGTCGTGGGCGCGATCCACGTGCGGAGCTGCTCGGCGCTCACCTGCTTCGACGTCTCGCCGGCGGTGAGCGTGATGCCGTTGGCGGTCATGGTGTTGGCCTTGTCGGCCAGCGCCTGCGCCTCCTCGTCGGTGAAGCGGGGCGCGACCTCGACCATGCTCGTCTCGACCTCGATCGTGCCCGTGGGCGTGGCAGCGGCTTCGGCCGGCAGCAGCGCCGCGATCTCGTCGGTGTCGACGCCCTGGCCGGGCGTGCCCGGGACGGCGACCCAGCCCTGGTCGCCGAGCTGGATGGTGGGGTCGTGCGGGGCGAGCAACTCGGGGCCCTGCAGCTCGAGCATCGTGGCGACGACCTGCGACTCCTTGACGGCGTACTGCACGTCGACGTCGCGGGGGCTGAAGAACGACGACAGCCAGCTGACAGGGCGTGTCAGCAGCGAGTCGTCTCGGCCGGCGTCGAGCGCCGCCTCGGCTGTGGCCTCGGCGTCGACCGTCAGGCCCACCCCACCTGCGGTGGTCTCGTAGCGCTTGTCGCCGCTCGTCACGACAACCGGGCGGGTGGCGAGCTCGTCGTTGACCTCGGCCATCACCTCGGGGAGGGATGTCTCGCCCAGGCCGCCGACGGGACGTCCCGCCACCTCGACGTTGCGCATGACCTGGCCGGACAGCGCTGCGGTGTCGACCGCCCACCCGCCGATCAGCAGCACCAGCGCGACGATGGGAACCGCGGCGAGGGCCAGCGGCAACCAGTTCCGGCCGTCGCCACCGTCGGTCGGCGGCGTGAAGTGACGACCGCGTTCCTCGGTGGGTTCGGACGACGATCCGTCTCCGCCACCGCTGGTGCGCGAGCCGCTGGGCGCCGGCCCAGCGATGCGCGGGTTGGGACCGGTCGTCCGTCCCTCGGCGGCGGCGGCGCCGCCCAGCACGATCGGGCCGTCACCGCCGTCGGAGCCGGTTCGGTGCTCGTCGGGCAGGTCGAAGATCTTGGGCGGCGTCGCGCGGTTGGCCCCGTACGCAGGAGGTCCGGGAGGCGCGGGGGCCGGGCCTGCATCTCCAGAAGGCGCAGCCGGTGTCGGCGTGGTCGGGCGGGGGGGCGTGGCCAGCGGCGGTGTCGCGGCCGGTGACCGAGGCGTGGGGGGCGTCGGGGCGGCGCTCGACGGCGGTGCCACCGCGGCTGCTGTGCGGACAGGGGCGTCAGCCGACGACGTGCTCACGCCGTTCGCCGGCGGGGCGTCGTCGCCCTGCGGAGCGGGGGGCGCGGCTGGGGTGCCGTCGTCGCCGCCGCCGGGACGCGGCGCGTCACCGCCACCCTGGGGCGGAGAGGTGGGCGCCCCGGCGTCCGCGGCCTCGGGCGCGGACTTACGTTCGTTCCCGTCCACGACGTCCTACCCTGCCACGTTCGAGGGGAAGCGATCGAACCACGACCGGTGCGCGGCTGTCGTCGCGCGCGGGTGCGGGCCGCGACCACTGGCGGCTCGGAGGGGGTCGATCATGCCTCGCAGCAGGTCAGGATCCCGGCGCACGCGGCTCGTCCACCTGCGCAGTGTCGTCGTCGACGGTGCGGGGGTGTTCGAGCGACACGTGGTCCTCGACCTCGTTGCGGGACACGAAGCGCAGCTCGCAGTACGGACACTGGTGCACGTCGGTCACGGGTCACAGTGTCGCGCTGCTACGTTCCCCGCGGACGACATCCCCACAACAGTTGAATGACGGCAGTCCCGAGGAAGGGCGGAGCGCTGCTCACGAGAGAGGGAGAAAACCGCCCATGGGCATCTGTGACGGACGTGTAGCCATCGTGACCGGAGCCGGCCGTGGCATCGGCCGGGAGCATGCGCTGCTGCTGGCCGAGCAAGGCGCGAGCGTCGTGGTCAACGACCTCGGTGGCTCCATGGACGGCAGCGGCGGCGATGCCGGTCCGGCGCAGCAGGTGGTCGACGAGATCGTCGCCGCCGGAGGCCAGGCCGTCGCCAACACCGACGACATCAGCGACTGGGCCGGTGCCGAGAAGCTGGTCGGCACGGCGGTCGACGCGTTCGGCAAGCTCGACGTGCTCATCAACAATGCGGGCATCCTGCGCGATCGCATGCTGGTGAACATGACCGAGGCCGAGTGGGACGCGGTCATCAAGGTGCACCTCAAGGGCACGTTCGCCCCGTCGCACTTCGCCGCCAACCACTTCCGCGACCGCTCCAAGGCGGGCGACGAGGTCGACGGCCGCATCATCAACACGTCGTCGCCGTCAGGCATCTACGGCAACGTCGGCCAGACCAACTACGGCGCGGCCAAGGCCGGCATCGCCAGCTTCACGATCATCGCCGCCAAGGAGCTGGCCCGGTACGGCGTCACGGTCAACGCGATAGCGCCCGCCGCGCTCACCCGCATGACCGAGGACCTGGGCATGGGCGCCCTGGCGGACGAGGCCAAGGAGCAGATGTCGCCCAAGCACATCGCTCCCGTCGTGTGCTGGCTGGCCAGCCCGCTGTCGGCCAGCGTCACCGGGCGGGTGTTCGACGTGACCGGCCGCATGCTGTCGGTGTCCGAGGGCTGGCACCGGGGCCCGTCGATCGAGAGCCCCGACGACGACCCCGAGGTGCTGGGCCACGCCGTGCTCGACCTGGTCACCCAGGCCCGCCCCAACGCCACCATGGCCGGCTACGACGAGAAGTAGGGGACCCACCATGCCCATCAATCCTGAAGCCGTCGGCACCCGCTCCGAGCCCGAGCGCCGGAGCTGGAGCTCGAAGGACAGCCTGATCTACGCCCTGGGCGTCGGTGCGGGTGCCGAGGACCCGTCATCTGAGCTCGAGTTCACGACCGAGAACAGTCAGGACGTCACGCAGCGGGCCCTGCCGACCCTGCCTGTGGTGTTGGGGACCGGTGGCGGCGCCCTCGGGTCGATCGGCTCGTTCAACCCCGTGATGCTGGTCCACGGCGAGCAGGGGGTGAGCCTGGCCCGTGAGCTCCCGGTCCAGGGCGAGATCGACGGCGTGACCGAGGTCGTCGGCATCTACGACAAGGGGTCCGGGGCAGTCGTCGTCACCGAGACCACGGCCACGCTGGTCGACGACGGCGCGCCGTTGTTCACCACCCGATCGTCACTGTTCCTCCGGGGCGAGGGCGGCTGGGGCGGCGACCGCGGCCCGTCGTCGAAGTTCGCGGCTCCCGACCGGGCAGCCGACCACGAGGTCACCTACCCGACGCGCACGGACCAGGCGCTGCTCTACCGCCTGTCGGGCGACCGCAACCCGCTGCACTCCGACCCCAAGTTCGCGGCGATGGCCGGCTTCGACCGGCCCATCCTCCACGGGCTGTGCACCTACGGGTTCACGGGCCGGGCGCTGCTGCACACGATGTGCGGGGGCGATCCCGCGCTGTTCCGGTCGATGAGCGGCCGGTTCTCCAGCCCGGTGTTCCCCGGCGAGGCGCTGACCGTGCGGGTGTGGATCGAGGGCGACGGCGAGGCGGTGTTCCAGACCGTCGGAGGCGACGGCCGGGTGGTGCTCGACGCCGGCCAGGCCACCTTCGGTCCCGCCTGACCACCGTCGCCGGACCGGCGACGAACATGCGGCGGACATTGCGGCAGATCTGGTCGTCTGACGACCGGATCTGCCGCACGTTCGGCTCAGGTCAGAACAGCCGCAGGTCGTCAGGCTCGATGCCCCGTAGCGCGTCGTAGTCGACCTCGACGCAGTCGATCTCGCGCTGCCCGGCCAGCACACGGGCCTGGGGCTTGATCTGCTGGGCGACGAACACGCCCCGCACCGGGCGCAGCATGGGATCGCGCTCGAGGAACGACAGATACCGGGTGAGCTGCTCGACGCCGTCGATCTCACCCCGGCGCTTGATCTCGATGGCCACCGCCCGCCCCTCGGCGTCGCGGCACAGCAGGTCCACCGGCCCGATGTCGGTCGGATACTCGCGCCGCACGAGGCGCAGGCCGGGCGCGATCGCGTCGCAGTTGGCCGCCAGCAGCTCCTGCAGGTGGGCCTCGACACCGTCCTTCCACAGGCCCGGGTCGATGCCCAGCTCGTGGTTGGTGTCGGTGAGCACCTCGTGCAGCGTGATCGTGAGGGTCTCGCCCTTCGGCGACCGCACCGTCCACACGTCATTGCCGTCGCCGTCGACCGACTCGGACACCGTGTTGGGTGCGTTCATCCAGTTCAGGGGCTTGTACGCCCCGCCGTCGGCGTGGATGGCGACGCACCCGTCGGCCTTGACCATCACCAGCCGTGGCGCGAGGGGCAGGTGGGCGGTGAGCCGGCCGGCGTAGTCGACGGTGCACTGGGCGACGACGAGGCGCATCGGCGGCGACGATAGCGGCGCGGGCGGTGCAGCTCGGTGACCGGGTCGGTCGTGTCGAGCGTCAGCGGCGCCGGCGTCGCGACAGGTTGCGGCGAATCGTCTCCCGGCGGCGCTGCAGTTCGCGGTGCGTCAGCTGTTCGGTCGATTCGTCGAGGCCGAAGCTGGCTTTGACCCCGCTCATGTCGAGCTCGACGTTTCTCGGGTCGATGCCCACATCCGCGAAGATGCGGTCGCCGTGGCGGGTGGCGAAGTAGATCGAGAGCTGGGCGATCTCGCCGAACAGGTCGAGGTCGGGTGCCAGGCTGGCGATGGCCCCGTCGATGAAGACCATGTTCTTCACGAAGAGCATGAGCTCCTTCGGCATGCGGGCTCCGAGGCCGAGGAGCGCCTTGATGATCTGCTGCAGCTCGCCCACGAGCTGCTCGCCCGACAGGGCCGTCGGGTCGATCGGGGGCTGGTCGAGCTTGAGCTCGCGCACCACCTGGTCGAGGTCGGCGTCGGCCGGGAGCACGCCGAGGTCACGCATGGCCGCGAGCTGGGACATGACGTCGTTGGCCGAGCCTGCCATGAGCAGGCGCAGGAACGCGACGCGCTTGACCTCGTCGAGCCGTCCGGTGATGCCGAAGTCGAGGAGTGCCGTGCGCCCGTCGGGCAGTACGAACAGGTTCCCGCCGTGGAGGTCGCCGTGGAAGATGCCGTGGAGGATGGCGCCCTCGACGAAGCCGATCATGCCGGTGCGCACCACCGCCTCGGTGTCGACGCCGGCGTCGCGCATGCCCACGACGTCGTCGAAGCGGAACCCGTCGAGCCGCTCCATGACCAGCACCCGCGGGGTCACGAGAGTGGGGTGGGGGCGCGGGATGACGTAGCCGCGCTGGTCGAGCTCGGCGAACGTGCGGGCGACGTCGAGCATGTTCTCGGCCTCGAGGCGGAAGTCCAGCTCCTCGGCGATCGTCTGAGCGAACAGCTCGACCAGCGCAGGCGGGTTGGCGAGCGCGGCGATGGGGATGCGGCCCACCAGCTTGGGTGCCAGCCAGGCCATCGCCCGCAGGTCGTCGCGCACCAGTCGGGCCACGCTGGGCCGCTGGACCTTGACCACCACCGTCTCGCCGGTGCGCAGCGTGGCCGCGTGCACCTGGGCGATCGAGGCGGCGGCCAAGGGCGTGCGGTCGACCCAGCGGAACACCTCCTCGAGCGGGCGGCCGAGGTCGGCCTCGATGACCTCGCGCACCACCCGGAACGGTTCGGCGGGCACCCGGTCGCGACACAGCTTGAACTCGCCGACCAGCTCGGCGGGAAAGATGCCCTCGCCCGAGCTGATGATCTGCCCCAGCTTGATGTAGGTGGGGCCGAGCTTCTCGGCCGCGAGTCGCAGCCGGCGTGAGATGCCCGCCCGGCTGGCGGCGCCGCCGGCGCGCTTGTCCCGCAGCGCCCACAGGCCCACCGCCGTGCCGAGGCGGCGGGTCACCGTCACCAGGCGGGCGCCGGGGGGCCACCTTCCGGGGGTGGTCAGGGCCGGGACCTCGGCGACAACGCCCGCGCGGACCTCGGCCAGGCCCTGACGCCACTCGAGCGCGTCCGGGTCGTCGATCGTCCACGGTGGGGTGTCGCTGAAGCTGCCCTGGTCGAGATCGGTGGGGGTGACGGGCATCGGGTCGAGTCTGCCGTGTCGGCACCGCGTCCGTGCGCCGGCGACGCACCACATCGGGACGCCTTGCGGTGTCTGCGGGTTCCGGCGTGGAACCGTGTCGCGCACTGCTGGCGGTCCCGGGCGGGCCGTGCCGTCGGATCGGTTGGCCGCGCGGACACACGCCCGCGGCGTCGGGGTCAGCGGCCGTGGCCGTCCGGCGAGGCGACGACATGGCCGTCGGCCACGGCCACCCCCTCGGCTCGCAGCCGGCGTGCGTGCTCCTCCTCGTGGCCGGGGACGAGCCGGCCCGACGCCGTGACGACCCGCCACCACGGCACGTCGTGCCCGTCCATCGCCAGGATGCGACCCACCGCCCGTGCGGCACCGGGGAACCCGGCCTCGGCCGCCACCTCGCCGTAGGTCACGACCTCGCCCGGGCCGATCGAGTGGAGGACCTGTACCACGGCCTGCTCGAATCCGGACATGGATCGCACAGTAGGGGCAGAGTCCGCGGGCAAGGGACCGGATCGCACGGGTCGGGTGGCCGTCGTCACCGGCGCCAGTCGCGGCCTCGGCGCCGGCATGGCCGAGCGGTTCGCGGCGGTCGGCCTGGGCCTGGGCCTGTGTGCTCGGCACGAGCCGCCGCCCCCGGCGCAGGCGGGCGGGGCGGCCGGCCATGTCGCCGTCGTGACGGCGGCCGTCGACGTCACGGACGCCGCGGCCGTCGACCGGTTCTGCGCCGAGGTGGTGGGCAGGCTCGGCCGCATCGATCTGTGGGTGAACAACGCCGGCATGCTGGCTCCCGTCGGGCCCCTCCGTGACACCGACCCCGGCGAACTGCGGGCCAACGTCGACGTCAACGTCGTCGGCGTGCTGTACGGGAGCGCGGCGTTCGCCCGCCACGTGCGGAGCCGCCCGGGCGGGGGAGTGCTGGTCAACATCTCGAGCGGCGCCGCCACCACGCCGTACGAGGGTTGGGCGGCCTACTGCGCGTCGAAGGCGGCGGTCGACCACGCCACCCGCGTCATCGCCGCCGAGGAGGCCGATGCCGGGCTGCGGGCCTATGCCGTCGCTCCCGGCGTCGTCGACACCGAGATGCAGGCCACCATCCGGGCGACGCCGGCCGAGCAGTTCCCGTCGGTCGAACGCTTCCACGAGCTGAAGCGTGCCGGCGCCTACAACAGCCCGGCCTGGGTCGCCGACCACATCCTGCGCCTGCTCGACGATCCCGGGCCCGACGCCCCGATCATCCAGCGCGTGCCGGACGAGCGTCGGCCCGACTGATCCGGCGACGTGCCCTGCTCGGGCGCGGGAGCGGGGCGACCGCCACGCGACCTCCAGGCCGGGACGCGTCCGCAGGGCTACCGTCGTCGTCCATGCGGACGCTGACCGAGGACGAGGTCGCCGGCCACGTCGAGCGCATCGGGGACCAGGGGTACACGGTCGTCGAGGACGCCATCGAGCCCGACCTCGTCGACGAGCTGGTCGAGGCGCTCGATCGTCTGGAGCACGACCTCTCGGTCGTCCCCGCCGACAACTCGTTCGAGGGTCGGCGGACCGTCCGCGTCTACAACCTGCTCGTGCACCGCGACGTGTTCGCCCGCGTGCCCACCCACGGCAACGTTCTGCCACTGGTCGAGCGTGTGCTCGACCCGGGCTGCCTGCTGTCGTCGCTGTCGTCCATCGCCATCGGGCCGGACGAGTCGCCCCAGCCGATCCACGCCGACGACCAGATCATCCCGCTGCCCAAGCCCCACCCGCCCGTGGTGTGCAACACGATGTGGGCGCTCACGGACTTCACGGAGGCCAACGGCGCCACCCGGCTGGTGCCGGGCACGCACCTGCAGGACTCGCCGGTGTTCGGCGGCGACTACGAGTCGATCCCCGCGGTGATGGGCAAGGGCAGCGTCCTCGTGTGGCACGGCAGCCTCTGGCACGGCGGCGGAGCGAACACCACGGTCGACCGGCGGGTGGGCATCGCCTGCAACTACTGCGCCGGCTACATCCGTCAGCAGGAGAACCAGCAGCTCGGCATCCCACGGGCGGTCGCCCGCGGTTTCGACGAGCGGCTGGCTCGGCTGTGCGGCTACGGCATCTACAGCGGGCTCATCGGTCACATCGACAAGCACGACCCGATCGAGCTGCTGGGCGACTCGCCTCCTGCGGGCATGGTCTGGGACGTCATCTGAACGCGGTGCATCTGCGGGGCGTTGTGAGCCCGGTGCAATAAGCGTCGGAATCCGACGTCTATTGCACAGGGTTGCCTTCGGGCGGGCCAGCCGGTCGACGTCGGCGGAAGCAACTCAACCGGCGGCCGCGGCGATGGCCTGCTCGGCCAGGTCCGGCCGGCAGATCAGCAGGTCGGGAAGGTAGGGGTCGGGCCGGTTGTAGACGAGTGGTGCTCCGTCGAGGCGGGACACGTGCAGGCCGGCGGCGCGAGCCACCGCCACCGGTGCCGCAGAGTCCCACTCGTACTGCCCACCGTTGTGGACGTAGACGTCGGCGTCGCCCAGGACCACGGCCATGGCCTTGGCACCGGCAGACCCGAGCGGGACGAGCTCGCCGCCCAGCGCCTCGGCGACGCGGGTCGCCTCGACCGGCGGCCGGCTGCGGCTGACGACGATCCGGGGCGCGCCGCCCAGGCAGGCGGCGCCGGGGGAGCGGGTTCGCTGGCCAGCGTGAGGTCGCGTGCGGGCAGCGCCACCGCCCCGGCGATCGCCTCGCCGTCGACGACGAGGGCGACGTGGACGGCCCAGTCGGTGCGGGGAAGCTCGCTGTACTCGCGGGTGCCGTCGAGCGGGTCGACGATCCACACCCGGGCCGCGGACAGCCGCGCCGGGTCGGCGACACCCTCCTCGGACAACACGGCATCGTCGGGACGTGCCTCGGTGAGCCCGGCCATCAGCAGCACGTGGGCCTGCCGGTCGCCCTCCCGGCCGAGGGCCTTGCCGTCGACGGCACGGCCCTCCGCCTCCGCCTCGGCGGTCATGCCGGTGCGCAGGTCGACCAGCAGACGGCCGGCCTCGGTGGCGAGCCGCGCCGCCAGGGTGTGGTCGTCGCTCGTGACGTCGGGCATGCTCTTTGCTTACCAGATCGGTGGGAATTGCTTACCTACTTGGTCGGCTTTAGCCTGGAGCGTTCATGTCGAGTACCGCGATCCCTCCCGCGCCGACGACGTCCTACGAGCTCACGCACCTCCAGGCGCTCGAGGCCGAGGCCATCCACATCATCCGCGAGGTGGCGGCCGAGTTCGAGCGTCCGGTCCTCCTGTTCTCGGGCGGCAAGGACTCGGCGGTGATGCTCCATGTGGCCGTCAAGGCGTTCGCACCGGCCAGGTTGCCGTTCCCCGTCATGCACATCGACACCGGCCACAACTTCGCCGAGGTCATCGACTACCGCGACCGGCGGGTGGCCGAGCTGGGTGTGCGGCTCGTGGTGGCCAGCGTGCAGGACGCCATCGACGCGGGCCGCGTGGTCGAGGAGAGCGGTCCCCGCGCCACCCGCAACCGGCTGCAGACGGTCCCGCTGCTCGAGGCCATCGACGAGCACCGCTTCGACGCCGTGTTCGGCGGTGCCCGACGCGACGAGGAGAAGGCCCGGGCCAAGGAGCGGGTCTTCAGCTTCCGCGACGACTTCGGCCAGTGGGACCCCAAGAACCAGCGGCCCGAGCTGTGGAACCTGTACAACGGCCGTCACCGCAAGGGCGAGCACATCCGGGTCTTTCCGGTCTCCAACTGGACCGAGCTCGACATCTGGCAGTACATCGCCGCCCAGGGCATCGAGCTGCCGAGCATCTACTACGCGCACACCCGGCGGGTGTTCCAGCGCGACGGGATGTGGCTCGCCGAGTCGCCGTGGATCACGCTGGGCGATGGCGAGGAGATCGAGGAGCGCTCCGTGCGCTTCCGCACCGTCGGCGACGCCACGTGCACCGGCGCCATCGAGTCGGTCGCCGCGGACGTGGCGACGATCATCGAGGAGACGGCGGTGACCCGCATCACCGAGCGGGGCGCGACCCGGGCCGACGACCGCTTCAGCGAAGCCGGCATGGAAGACCGCAAACGCGAGGGATATTTCTGATGGAGTTGCTGCGGTTCGCTACTGCTGGCAGCGTCGACGATGGGAAATCGACCCTCATCGGGCGCCTGCTCTACGACTCGAAGGCCATCTTCGAGGACCAGCTCGAGTCGGTCGAGCGCACCAGCCTCGAGCGCGGCGACGTCCACACCAACCTGGCGCTGCTCACCGACGGCCTGCGGGCAGAGCGCGAGCAGGGCATAACCATCGACGTCGCCTACCGCTACTTCGCCACCCCCAAGCGCAAGTTCATCATCGCCGACACGCCCGGCCACATTCAGTACACGCGCAACATGGTCACGGGGGCCTCGACGGCCGACCTGGCGCTCGTGCTCATCGACGCCCGCAACGGCGTGGTCGAGCAGTCGCGGCGCCATGCGTTCCTGGCATCGCTTCTCGGCATCCCGCACCTGGTCGTCTGCATCAACAAGATGGACCTGGTCGACTGGTCGCAGGAGCGCTACGACCAGATCAAGGCCGAGTTCCGCAGCTTCGCCATGAAGCTCGACGTGCACGACCTGACCTTCGTGCCCGTCTCGGCGTTGCACGGGGACAACGTGGTCGAGCGCTCGGCCAACATGCCGTGGTACGAGGGCTCGTCGCTGCTGCACCAGCTCGAAGAGGTGCACATCGCCAGCGACCGCAACCTCATCGACGCCCGCTTCCCGGTGCAGTACGTGATCCGCCCGCAGGACCAGGTCAACCACGACCTGCACGACTACCGCGGCTACGCGGGCACCGTGGCCGGCGGTGTGTTCAAGCCGGGCGACGAGGTCGTGGTGCTGCCCTCGGGTCTGACCTCGACGATCGCCGCCATCGACACCGCGGACGGTCCGGTGGACGAGGCGTTCTCGCCCATGGCGGTGACCATCCGGCTGGCCGACGACATCGACGTGTCCCGCGGCGACATGATCTGCCGCACACGCAATCGCCCCCATGTCTGCCAGGACCTCGAGGCCATGGTGTGCTGGCTCTCGTCGCAGTCCGAGCTGCGGCCGGGCGCCAAGCTGGCCATCAAGCACACGACCCGCTGGGGCCGAGCGTTGGTCAAGGATCTGCAGTACCGCCTCGACGTCAACACCCTGCACCGCGACGAGGTGGCCCCGGCGCTGACGCTCAACGAGATCGGCCGGGTGCGGCTGCGCACGACCGTGCCGCTGTTCTTCGACGAGTACCGCCGCAACCGCACGACCGGCAGCTTCGTGCTCGTCGACGAGACCACGAACAACACCGTGGGCGCCGGCATCATCCTCGGGCCGACCGAGATCGAGTGACGTGAGCCGATGAGCGACAACGTGGTGTGGCACGAGGGGGCGGTGGCGCGCGCCGCGAGGGTGTCCTCCGGCGCCACGGTGTGGTTCACCGGGTTGTCCGGCTCCGGCAAGTCGACGGTCGCCGTCGAGGTCGAGCGGGCGCTGGTGTCGGCCGGTCGGGCCGCCTACCTGCTCGACGGCGACAACGTGCGCCACGGGCTCAACGCCGACCTGGGGTTCTCGGCCGCCGACCGCAACGAGAACATCCGCCGCATCGGCGAGGTCGCCCGGCTGTTCGCCGACGCAGGTGTGGTGGCCCTGGTGCCTGTCATCAGCCCCTACCGGGCCGATCGTGCCCGCGCCCGCGCCATCCACGAGGCCGTCGGCCTGCCGTTCGTCGAGGTGTTCGTCGACACGCCGCTCGAGGTGTGCGAGGCCCGCGATCCCAAGGGCCTGTACGCGAAGGCGCGTGCCGGCGAGATCACGGGATTCACCGGCATCGACGACCCCTACGAGGCGCCCGAGCACGCCGACCTGCGCCTCACGCCGGCAGACGGTGACCCCGTCGCTCAGGCGGCGCTCGTGCTGGCGCGGATCGACGCCTCGTGACGAGCGGGTAACGTCCCGCCGAGTCGTCGGGAATGCTGGGGGAACTGATGAGTCGAGTCGGTCGTCTTGCCGCCGCGTCGGGGTTGCTGGTGGCTCTCACCGGGTGTTGGCCATCGACCGGGGCTGACCCCGATCGCCGGGCATTCAACGGTGTCGAGACCTCGGTCACCACCGAGACGGTCGGCGGCTTCGTCGAGGCGTGGACGGCCACGACCGACGGCGGGTCGCGGGGTGTGTCCTCGGCCGTGGTGTCGGCTGCGGGCCTGGTCCACGTGACGACGGCGACGTCGATCTACGGCTTCAACTCGGCAACGGGCGAGCAGCGCTGGGCCAACACCCCCTACACGGGCGGCGGAGCGCACGTGGACACTGAGATGACCGCCGTGAGCGACGACGGGGACGACCTCTCCCTGTACGTGAGCTACGGCAGGAGCGCCATGTCCTGGGAGAACGGGATGTTCGACCCACGGACAGGGTTCGTGATCTCCGAGCTCTTCGGACGTCAGGAGAGCATCCGCTACGGCACCGAGCCCGTGGCCGCCTTCACCCGCTTCGGCGCGCGGGGCGACGGCGTCCGGCAGGAGGTCCTCACGTTCCCCTTCAGGGTCGGCGCACTGACCGACCACCCCGGCGAGTCCCGCCTCACGCTCGGCACGTCGCAGATCTTCCATGCGGGCTCGGGCCTGATGACGAGCGTGCCGGGTGATGGCACCGAGGGGAACGGGCTGCGCGCCTTCGCCCTCGAGCCGTGGTCCAACACGTGCGGAGCGCCCGGCGACCAGGTCTTCGCCTGTCCCCGGTGGGTGCTGCCGCTCGACGGGTCGTCGGGCACGACACCGGTGCTGAGCGCCGACGGTGCGACGGTCTACGTGGGCACCGACGCGGGCACCTTCTCCGCCGTCGACATGGCGACAGGGGCCGTGCGGTGGTCGGCGGACCTGGGGTCCGCGGTGGTGGCGCCTCCGGCCGTCGCACCGGGCACCGCGCTCGTGCCGACAGCGTCGGGGTCGCTGGTGGCGCTGGCCACGGACGGCTGCGGCGCCTCGACGTGCGCGCCGTTGTGGTCGTCGCCGACGGGCAGCCCCCTGACCGTGCAGCCGGGCGCCGCGGGTGACGTCGTGTTCGTCGGAGCGGCGGACGGTTCGGTCGACGCGTTCGCCACCGCCGGGTGCGGCGCCGCTGTGTGCGCGCCCGTGTGGTCGGCCGACACGGGCAGCAGCATCACCGGGGCACCGGCCATCAGCAACGGCCGGGTGTTCGTAGGCACCCTCGACGGCCGCCTGATCGCCTACGGCCCACCCGCCGTCTGACGTCCGGCCCCGCAGGCTCATCGCCCCCGAGGTCGTGCGTAGTCTCGGGCCGTGAGCGATGACTTCCTGCTGTTCGCCGGCTCCGCCAGCCGGACGCTGGGGCGTTCGATAGCCCAGTACCTGGGCGTCGAGCTGGGGGCGTCCGAGACCTTGCGCTTCTCGGAGGGCAATCTCTTCGTCCGCGTGCTCGAGAACGTGCGCGGTCGCGACGTGTTCCTCGTGCAGGGCACGGCCTTCCCGGCCAACGACAACTTCATGGAGCTGCTGTTCTGGATCGACGCGTTCAAGCGGGCCAGCGCCGCGTCGGTCACGGCCGTGATCCCGTACTTCAGCTATGCCAAGGGCGACAAGAAGGACGAGCCGCGGGTGTCGATCCGCGCCCGGGTGTGCGCCGACGCGATCGAGGCCGCGGGCGCCGACCGCGTCGTGACACTCGACCTCCACGCCCCACAGGTGCAGGGGTTCTTCCGCATCCCGGTCGACGACCTCTACTCGTTGCCGGTGTTGTGCGACGCCATCGCCAACCAGGGCCTGGACAACCTCGTGGTCGTCGCCCCGGATGCCGGTTTCGCCAAGAAGGCGCGCGAGTGGGCCAACCGCCTGCACGTCCCGACGGCCATCGCGGACAAGCGGCGGGTCGACCACAGCGAGTCAGCCGAGGTGGTCGAGCTGATCGGCTCGGTCGAGGGCCGCACGGCGTTGATCGTGGACGACTTCACGATCTCCGCCGGCACGCTGGTCGACGCCGCTCGGGTGGTGGTCGAGCGGGGCGCCACGTCGGTGTACGCGGCCGTCAGCCACGGGCTGCTGGCCGGGACGGCGAACGAACGGCTCGACGCCAGCCCCATCGAGCGCCTGTTCATGACCGACAGCGTCGAGACGCAGCCGACGGCGTTGTCGCCCAAGGTCGAGGTCGTGTCGGTCGCCGGGCTCTTCGGCGAGGCGATCCGGCGCATCGCCCGCCGCGAGAGCATCTCGGTCCTCTTCGAGTAGCCACCGGCCCTTTCCGGCGGCGGAACCTGCGGCAGACTCGGCGGTCCAGGCAGCGGATCTGCCGCACGTCCGGGGACGGCGCCGGCGACGGCGGGCCCGACTACCGCACGAGGGGCTTGTACTTGATGCGGTGGGGCTGGTCGGCCTCGGCGCCGAGCTCCTTGTGGCGCCACGCTTCGTACTCGCTGAAGTTGCCCTCGAACCACCGGACCTGGCTGTCACCCTCGAACGCCAGGATGTGGGTGGCGATGCGATCGAGGAACCAGCGGTCGTGGCTGATGACCACGGCGCACCCGGGGTAGGCGTCCAGCGCGTCCTCGAGCGCCCGCAACGTGTCGACGTCGAGGTCGTTGGTCGGCTCGTCCAGCAGCAGCACGTTTCCGCCCCTGCGCAGCATCTTCGCCAGGTGCACCCGGTTGCGCTCGCCGCCGGACAGCACGCCCACCGGCTTCTGCTGGTCCGACCCCCGGAAGTTGAACGACGCCACGTAGGCGCGGCCGTTGACCTCCCGGGTGCCGACCTTCAGCAGGTCCTGGCCGTCGGTGATCTCCTCGTAGACCGTCTTGCCGGCGTCGAGGGAGTCGCGTGACTGGTCGACGTAGGCCAGGTCGACCGACGAGCCGACCTTGATCGCGCCGCTGTCGGGCGACTCGACGCCGGTGAGCATGCGGAACAGCGTGGTCTTGCCCGCGCCGTTGGGGCCGATGATGCCCACGATCCCGGCCCGGGGCAGCGAGAACGACAGGTCGTCGATGAGCAGCCGGTCGCCGTAGCCCTTGGACAGGTCGTCGACCTCGATGACCTGGTCGCCGAGGTGGGGGCCGGGCGGGATGTGGATCTGCAGGCGGTCGGGGCCGCGCTCGGCGGCCTCGGCCTCGGCCTGCAGCTTCTCGTAGGCGGCGAGGCGGGCCTTGCCCTTGGCCTGGCGCGCCCGGGGCGCCATGCGCACCCACTCGAGCTCGCGCTCGAGGGTGCGCTTGCGGGTGGAGTCGGCCTTGTCCTCCTGGGCGAGGCGGGCCTGCTTCTGCTCGAGCCAGGCCGTGTAGTTGCCCTCGAACGGGTAGCCGCGGCCTCGGTCGAGCTCGAGGATCCAGCCGGCCACGTTGTCGAGGAAGTAACGATCGTGGGTGATGGCCACGACGGTGCCGGCGTAGTCGCGCAGGAACCGCTCGAGCCACGCCACCGACTCGGCGTCGAGGTGGTTGGTGGGCTCGTCGAGCAGCAACAGGTCGGGGCGCGACAGCAGGAGGCGGCACAGGGCCACGCGGCGCCGTTCGCCGCCCGACAGCGTGGTCACGTCAGCGTCGCCGGGGGGCAGGCGCAGGGCGTCCATGGCGATCTCGGTGGTGCGGGACAGGTCCCAGGCGCCGGCGGCCTCGATCTTGGCCTCGAGGTCAGCCTGGCGGGCGCCGAGCTTCTCGTAGTCCGCCTCGGGGTCGGCCCACCCGGCCATGACCTCGTCGTACTCGGTGAGCAGGGACGCGACCGCGCCCACGCCGTCCATGACGTTGCCGTGCACGTCCTTGGTCGCGTCGAGCTGGGGCTCCTGCTCGAGCATGCCGACGGTGAACCCGGGGGTGAGGCGCGCCTCGCCGGTGAACCCGTCGTCCACGCCGGCCATGATGCGCAGCAGCGACGACTTGCCCGCGCCGTTCGCCCCCAGTACGCCGATCTTGGCGCCCGGGAAGAACGACAGCGAGACGTCCTTGAGCACCTCCTTGTCCGGAGGGTGGAACCGGCTCGCCTTGCGCATGGTGAAGATGAACTGCGCGCTCATCGGCGGACCCTTCGGGCCACGCCGTTGAGCGCATCGCCGCGGCGCGACGGGAAACGCACTGTGTCCATGGTTGGCTCGCTTCGGTCGCTCACAAGGGGCGACGGTATCGGGTCGCCGGTCAGGCTCCGAACCCGGCGCCGCCCCTAACGTGCCGCGCATGTCCTCGCCTCTCCGGATCGACGACCTTCACGAGATGACCGGTGTCGCCGTGCAGGGCGTGGCCGCCGCGCTGCGCCTCGCCGTCGGCGGAGTGGGGTCCGAGGATGTCACCGCGAAGGACGGCCGGGATGTCGTGACGGCGATGGACCTGGCGGTCGAGGACGCGCTCCGGTCGCGGCTGGTCGATGCCTTCGGACTACCCGTCGTCGGCGAGGAGCGGGGTGGCGAGACGCCGGCCGACGGCTCGGGCTACTGGCTCGTCGATCCGATCTGCGGCACTCGGAACTACGCCTCCGGCACGACGCTGTACTGCGTCAACCTCGCCTACGTGGAGCAGGGCGAGGTGGCGATCGCGGTCGTCGGCGACCCGTCCAGGAACGAGGTCCTGGTGGCGGAGCGCGGCCGTGGGGCGTGGGCCCTCACCGGTGGCGAGCTCCGTTCGGTGGCCGCCGGCGACGACAGCCGAACCGTCGTCATCGAGGACGGGAAGTCGAGCGGGGCGGCACGGGCGCGGGCGGCGAGGTTCGTCGCCGCCGTCATCCAAGCCGATCGCTGGGACTTCCGCTCGCTGGGCTCGACGTTGGCGCTGCCCTACCTGGCGGCGGGTCGGGTGTCGGCGTACGTCGTGTTCCGCGTGACCGCGGTCCACAGCGCGGCGGGTGTGCTCCTGGCCTCGGAGGGCGGCGCCGTCATCTCCGACGTCGACGGCGAACCGTGGAACCTCGGATCCGACACCCTCGTCGCCGCCGCGTCCCCGGATACCCACCGCGACCTCCTGGCCTTGCTCGGCCAGACCTGAACCCGTCGATCATCTGACCGTGCCCAGGTCTGCGGGTCAGGCCGGGTTGACCGACACCAGGTCGTCGAGGGGCACCACCACGTCGACGTCGTCGACGATGAACCAGGCGCTGTCCTTCACGTACGACAGCAGGGTGCCGCGCCAGAGGGCTGACGCCGTCCGGACGACGACGCTGACACCGAGCAGCGGCCGGAGCACGCTGGCGGTCACCACAGGACGGTCGACGACGGTCGGGCTCATGGCGGCCTCCTTGTCGGGAGGGGCTTTCGTGTGGTCTACATCCGAGGCGTCAGCGAGTGGTGGATGTC
Organism: uncultured Acidimicrobiales bacterium; assembly: GCA_963735375.1. Taxonomy (GTDB): domain Bacteria; phylum Actinomycetota; class Acidimicrobiia; order Acidimicrobiales; family VFJN01; genus ZC4RG19. The sequence goes on along the minus strand of CAVTKS010000007.1, from coordinate 419,214 downwards.
CGGGCGTGATCGGTGCCACGCCCGGAAGCCATTCCCGCACCGATCCGGCCGCCTCCAGGCGATCTTGTCCACCCAGGTCCTGCGCCCGGCCCAGGCGGGCGCAGGCGAGCCTCGCTGTACGATCCGGCGATGGCGCTCGACGAGCCGGCGCGCCCAGCGAGCGAGGCGGCGAGAGCGGCGCTCGACTGGCTCGAGTCCGAAGGCGACCCGGCCACTCGCACGGACATGGGCCCTCGCTACGGGATCCACACCGAGCGCGCCTGGGGCGTGCCGATGGCCCGGATGAAGGTCCTGGCCAAACGGCTGGGGACCGACCACGGCCTGGCGGCCGAGCTGTGGGCGAGCGGCTGGTACGAGGCCCGGATCGTGGCCGCCATGGTCGACGATCCGGAGGCCGTCACCGACGAGCAGATGGACGAGTGGTGCGCGGCGTTCGACAACTGGGCGATCGTCGACACCGTTTGTTTCAACCTGTTCGACCGCACGCCTCACGCGTGGTCGAAGGTCGACCAGTGGGCTGACAGAGATCGCGAGTTCGAGAAGCGAACCGCGTTCGCGTTGCTGTGGAGCCTTGCCCTCCACGACCGGGACGCCGACGACGACCGGTTCGTGCACGGCCTGCAGCTCATCGAGCGTGAGGCGAGCGACGATCGCCACCTGGTCAACAAGGCGGTGGGCATGGCGCTGCGGGCCATCGGCAAGCGACGGCCCTCCGTCACCGCCGATGCGATCGCGGTGGCCGAGCGGTTGGCGGGGTCCGACGACCCCGCGGCTCGCCGCGTCGGCCGCCCCGCGGTCAAGGAGCTCCGCACGGGTTGAACGAGCGGCAGTGGCGGGCTGCCATTCGCCGCCGGCCGGGTGAACGCACGTGGCGATGTGCGAGGCCGCGGCCTGCGAAGGTGGCGCGTTGCAACCCGGTCCGACCTTCTGGGGAAACGGGACCACACTGTCGGTGTGCAGCTCACGGATGCCCCGGCCTGGGATCCGCGCCCCCTGCTCTCGGAGGAGCGCGCCGATCTCCTGACCCTTCTCTCCTCACTGACCGACGCCGACTGGGTCGCGCCGACAGAGGCCGGGCGATGGCGGGTCAAGGAGGTGTTCCTGCACCTGCTTGACGATGATCTCGGATGGCTCTCCCGGGGGCGTGACGGCGACGACTCTGGACTGTTGCCCGAGTCAGGGGACTATCGAGACTTCGTCCACTCGCTCGACGCCAAGAACGAGCGGTGGGTCATCGCCGCAGGAGGGATGAGTCGCTGCTTGGTCGCCGAGCTCCTCGAATGGTCCGGCGAACGCGTCGACCAGTTCTACAGGTCGCTCGACCTGACCGGCACGAGCAGCGTGATCTGGGCGGCCAGTGTTGGTGTCCCCCGATGGTTCGACCTGGCACGCGATTTCACTGAGCGCTGGGTTCACCAGCAGCACGTCCGCGACGCCGTGGACCGATGCGGCAGACACGAACGACACCTGGAGGCGGTGCTTCGCACGTTCGTGTGGGCCTTCCCGCACCAATACGACGTGAACGCGCCGGACGGCACGATCGTGCAATTGGACTTCGGGACGGGCGGCCGCTGGACGCTCACACGTTCAGGCAAGGGCTGGGTACTCGATGAGGGCAGCGCGACCGCCCCGTCTGCTCTCCTGCAGATGCCGGAGGCGGTGGCGTGGCGGCAGCTCACGGGGCTGCATGTCCACCCCGATCGGTACGTCATCGACGGCACTGAAGAGCTGCTCCAGCCGCTCCTGGAGGTTCGCGGAATCATCGTCTGAACACCACGGAGCGGGTGATCTTGGGGATCGCCCTCCTCGCCCTGTCACGCGTAGGTCGCTGGTCGGGTGGTGGCGGGGTCGGCGAGCAACGGGAGGGGCGGGTCCAGCGGAACGACGAGCGCGACATCCATGCGCCTCCGCTGGTGCGCCACCGTTGCGCGGTCGACCGTGAGCGTCGCCGTGATCGTGCAGGCGCCACCGCGTAGTGCGACCAGGGTGCCCAGCCGCACAACGGCAACCACGCCATCGAGGTCGAAGACCAGCGATGTCTCGAGCTCTATGGTCGCGATCCTCACGCCGTCGACGAGCACGTCGAGGCGAGGCTGGTACGTCCAGGCGACGCGATGGCTCGCCAGGACGACGACCTCCTCGGTGCCGGGAAGGGCGCGCGTGCGCTCGGCGGCGTCGGTCATCGCGCTGTACCGGCGCCAGGCGGACACCAGGCCGTCAGCGAGGTCGGCGTCGAGCAGCCCTGCGGCGACCCTGGCGATCTCGCAGTCGACGGCCTGGAGCGCCGCGTGGGAGACGCGGCGAACGCCACCGAGTGTGGATCGAGCGACATCCTGCTCGCCGAGCTTGCGTGCGAGCACCTCGGCAGGATCGCCTCGCTCGGCGCCGCCGAGCAGGAAGGCTCCTGCGCTCAGCGGCAGTGTGGGGGTGGTTGAGCTCATCGGTCGACCTCCTCGAGGATCCGTACGCCCCTGTCGGGGTGAGGCTCGATGCGCACCACGCAGGTCGGTGCGCTGTCCGCTGGTATGTGCGTGACCTCGACATGGCGGGCGGGTGCGGCTGCTCTGACGATTCGGACATGGGTGCGCACCCATCTCGGCCCCCGCGGCGTCCGAACGAATCTCGGCGCGGACAGCGCGGCGACCAGCAGGATCAGCGCCGCGGCGATGACCCACACCGGAGTCCGCTCGCTGACGGGGGCGGCGACGGGGCCGGGACGGGGGCCGGGTCGACGGTGATGGTGACCCCGGTTCCCGCCGGGACCGGCGTTCCGGCGGCCGGCGCCTGACCGACCACCGTGCTGCCGCCGTCCGGCTCGTTGGCGAGAGCGAGTCCGACAGCTGCGAGCGCCGCCCGCGCCTCGTCCACCGTGCCGTCGACGAGGTCGGGCACGACCACGAGCGCGGGCTCCTCGGCTGCCGGTCCGTCATCCTCGGCCGCGCCGGGCTCAATCCGTGTTCCTGCTGGTGGGTCCTGGTTCTCAGTCACGTCACCTGTGCCCGGCACTGCGAGGGGAGCGATCACTGCGAAGTCCGTCGACGCTTCCTGATCGCCGTGGCCGGCGCACCTCGCCGCGACCGCGTAACTGGTGTCGAGGGACGCAGACGAGGGGACCTCGAAGGTCGTCGAGAATGTCCCGGCCCCGTCCAGGTCGACGATCTGCAGAGGCATGCCGTCCCAGATGAGGGACAGGCTCTCCGGGCCGACGTCATCGTTCGAGGAGCAGCGTGCAAATCCGCCACCTGTCGCGCTCACCTGTGCGCCGGGCAGCCCCCTGTCGGGTTCGAGGGTCAGTACCGGCAGTTGCGCGACCCCGCTGTCGGTGGTGCCGCGCGTGTCGGTGGAGCCGTCCACGGTGCCGGGCGTGTCGTCGCCGGCCTGCCCCGCGGCGGGAGCGATGAGAGCGGACGTGCTCACCACGGCGACGGCGAGCGTTCGCCCGAGCCGCTGGAAGGCCGCCATCGTCCTGCCCACCCCCTTACGCACGGGTCCGTGCGAGTCGCGACCCATCGCAACCACGGGGTGTCGACCCCGTGAGGCCGCTGCTCGCTTCAGCTGTCCCCGGGACAATGCTCCGCCGACGATCGGACGGCAGCGTCATTCGGCACACGTCCGGTGTGGCGGATGTCTCGACGTCAGCGGCGGAAGCGGGGCCGTCCCGGCCGGCGATGGCCGCCGAGTCCCGGGGCATCTCGGCCTGGTTCGAGAGGGGGTGCGTGCCGGTACGATCGGCACCGTGGGTGACGAACCGCAATCAAGCGCCGCTCTTGGTCCCAACGCCTGGCTCGTCGACGAGATGTACGAGCAGTATCTCGCCGATCCGGGCTCGGTGAGCGAGAGCTGGCGCGACTTCTTCGCTGACTACCGGCGCGACGCCGATCACATGGCGCCGCCCACTCCTGGCGGTGCGCCGGTACCCGCTCCCGCGGGCAACGGTGCCACGGCGGCGACCAACGGCACGACCACGGGTGCGGCCAGCAACCTCGCCCCGGCGCCGGCTGCACCGGCGGCCGCGCCCGCAGCCAAGGGCGACAAGCCAGCCAAGGCCGAGGCCGCCACGCCCAAGAAGGCCAAGGGCAACGACGACGCCCCTGGCGAGCCGCTGCGAGGCGTGGCCGCCAAGATCGTCGAGAACATGGAAGCCAGCCTGGGCGTACCCACCGCCACCAGCTTCCGTGACGTGCCAGCCAAGCTGCTCGAGGTCAACCGCCGCGTCATCAACGGCTACCTGGGGCGCACGCGCGGCGGCAAGGTCAGCTTCACCCACATCCTCGGCTACGCCATCGTCCGCGCCATCAGCGAGACCGTGCCCCGGATGAACTCGACGTACCTCGAGGGCGACGACGGCAAGCCCCGGGTCATCCGGCACGAGCACATCGGCATGGGTCTGGCGGTCGACGTCGAGAAGGCGGACGGCAGCCGCAGCCTGATGGTCCCGGTCATCCGCGACGCCGACACGCTCGACTTCCGGGCGTTCTGGGGCAGCTACGAGGAGATCATCCGCAAGGTCCGCTCCAACAAGCTGACCGTCGACGATTTCGCGGGCGCCACCCTCACACTCACCAACCCCGGCACCATCGGCACCAAGCAGTCGGTGCCCCGGCTCATGCCAGGCCAGGGGGTCATCGTGGGTGTCGGCGCCATCGACTTCCCGGCCGAGTGGCGGGGCGCCGACCCGGCCATGCTCGCCGACCTGGGCGCGTCGAAGGTCATCACCATCACGTCGACCTACGACCACCGCATCATCCAGGGTGCCGAGTCGGGCATGTTCCTCAAGCGGCTCGAAGAGCTGATGCTCGGCGCTGACGGCTTCTACGACGACATCTTCACCAGCCTGGGGGTGCCGTACGAGGCCATCAAGTGGCGGCGCGACGTCAACCCGCTCGACCACGAGCAGACCGCGCTCGAAAAGCAGATGGCCGTGGCCACCCTCATCCGGGTCTACCGGGTGCGCGGCCACCTCATCGCCGACCTCGACCCGCTGCGGTGGAAAGAGCCGCGCATGGCGCCCGAGCTCGACCCCGCCACGTACGGGCTCACCATCTGGGACCTCGACCGCGAGTTCCTCACGGGGGGCCTGGGCGGCAAGGACAAGGCGATCCTCAGCGAGATCCTGCGCGTGCTGCGCGACGCCTATTGCCGCACCACGGGCATCGAGTACATGCACATCCAGGACCTCGACGAGCAGCATTGGATCCAGGAGCAGGTCGAGAGCCAGAGCCAGCAGCAGCTCGACGCCGAGGACCAGCGCTACATCCTCGACCGGCTCAACGCCGCCGAGGCGTTCGAGAAGTTCCTGGGCACCAAGTGGATCGGCCAGAAGCGGTTCGGCATCGAGGGCGGCGAGAGCCTGATCCCCATCCTCGACGCCATCCTCGAGGCGGCCGCCGACGACGAGCTCGACGGCACCATCATGGGCATGCCCCACCGGGGCCGGCTCAACGTGCTGGCCACCATCGTGGGAAAGAACTACGACCAGGTGTTCAAGGAGTTCGAGGGCACGCTCGACCCCGCCGCGGTCCAGGGCTCGGGCGACGTCAAGTACCACCTTGGCCAGGCCGGCAAGTTCCAGAGCCGGGCCGGCAACAGCATCTCGGTCGAGCTGGCCGCCAACCCCAGCCACCTCGAGGCCGTCGACCCGGTGGTCGAGGGCATGGTGCGCGCCCGCCAGGACCAGATCAACCATCCCGACGCGTACTCGGTGCTGCCCATCCTGATGCACGGTGACGCCGCGTTCGCCGGCCAGGGTGTGGTGGCCGAGACGCTCAACATGAGCGACATCAAGGGCTACCGCGTCGGCGGCACCATCCACATCGTGGTCAACAACCAGATCGGGTTCACCACGACGCCCGAGGCCGCCCGGTCGGGCTTCTACTCGACCGACGTGGCCAAGATCGTCCAGGCGCCGATCTTCCACGTGAACGGCGACGATCCCGAAGCCTGCGTACGGGTGGCCCGGCTGGCCTATGCCTACCGGCAGAAGTTCCACAAGGACGTCGTCATCGACCTCGTGAGCTACCGGCGCTACGGGCACAACGAGGGTGACGACCCCAGCTACACGCAGCCGCTGATGTACGCCAAGATCGACGAGCGCCGGTCCGTCCGCAAGCTGTTCACCGAGTCGCTGGTCAAGCGGGGCCAGCTCACCATCGACGAGGCCGAGCAGGCGCTCGACGACTTCAAGAACAAGCTGCAGCAGGCGCTCGACGAGACCCGCCAGTCGGCCCCGCCGTCGAACCTGCGGGCTGCCGAGCCGCCCCCGCCCATCGGCTGCCTGCCGCCGGTCGAGACCGGGGTCGGACGGGCCGTGATCGATCACATCTACGACACGCTCGGCGGCTGGCCCGAGGACTTCAACATCCATCCGAAGCTGGCCAAGCAGATGGCGGCCCGCGACAAGGTCGTGCGGGAGGAGGGCGAGGTCGACTGGGCCACAGCCGAGGCCATCGCGTTCGGGTCGCTGCTGCTCGAGGGCACCGACATCCGCTTCGCCGGCCAGGACTCGCGGCGAGGCACGTTCAGCCAGCGCCATGCGGTGCTGGTCGACCACATCAACGGCCGCGAGTGGGCACCGCTCGCCCACCTGGGCCCCGACCAGGCCAAGTTCTGGATCTACGACTCGCTGCTCTCCGAGTACGCGGCGGTGGGCTTCGAGTACGGCTACTCGGTCGCCAACAAGGACGCGCTCGTGTGCTGGGAGGCCCAGTTCGGCGACTTCGTCAACGGCGCCAGCACGATCATCGACCAGTTCGTGGTGGCGGCCGAGGACAAGTGGGACCAGTCGTCCGGGCTCGTGATGCTGCTGCCGCACGGCTACGAGGGCCAGGGTCCCGAGCACAGCTCCGGGCGCATCGAGCGCTTCCTGACGCTGTGCGCCGAGGACAACCTGCAGGTGTGCAACGCCACGACGGCGGCGCAGTACTTCCACCTGCTGCGGCGGCAGATGCACCGCGACCAGCGCAAGCCGCTCGTGGTGTTCACGCCCAAGTCGCTACTGCGGGCCAAGGTGACCCGGTCGCCCGTCACCGAGCTGACCCAGGGCAGCTTCCGTGAGGTGCTCGACGACCCGGGCGTCGCCGACCCGTCGGCTGTGCGCCGCATCGTCCTGTGCTCGGGCAAGATCGGGCAGGAGGCGCTGGCCGAACGCAACAAGCGGGCGCGCCCGTGGCGATCGTCCGGGTCGAGCAGCTGTACCCGTGGCCCTACGACCAGCTCGATCACGTGGCGGCCCGCTACCCCGGCGCCCGCGAGATCGTGTGGCTGCAGGAGGAGCCGGCCAACATGGGCGCGTGGGCATTCGCCCAGGACCGTCTGGCCGAGCGCTTCGCCGACACGCACACGGTGCTGCGAGTCAGCCGCTACGAGTCGGGCAGCCCCGCCACCGGCTCGCACACGATCCACGTGCAGGAGCAGGAAGCGATCATCGACGCCGCCTTGAGCGTGAGCTGACCGCACGCGGACCGGCTCCGGGCTCAGCACCCGCCCGGTGACCAAGGTCACATGAACACCGGCTTCCGTTCGACGACGGTGTCGTCGATAATGGTCGTTATCCAATCGAGGGGCGACCGGTCCGTCGTCCCGATTCGAGCCACCCGACCGAAGGGGGTCCCATGGCGCTCGACGAGTACTCCGCCAACGCCGAGATCATCGGCCGAGACGAGATCAACGACCTCGAGGCCATCCTCTCGGTCAGCAACACCGACGTGGACGAAGCCATCCACACCGTGGCCGACAACGCGGACGCCATCTTCACCTGGGACTACGAGAAGGGCGAGCGCCCGGCGCTCAACAAGCTCTACGAGAAGGCCAAGGGCGCCCAGTGGAACGGCGAGACCGACCTGCCGTGGGACACCGATGTCGACCTCGAGAAGAACGCAGCGCTGCAGCGCCTTCAGTTCGCCGAGTTCGAGACCGACGTCAGTGGCACACCGCTCGAGAAGTTCACCGAAAAGGACTTCATCGAGCTGTCCATCCAGATGGACAACTGGACGCTGTCGCAGTTCATGCACGGCGAGCAGGGCGCACTGATCTGCACGGCCAAGATCGTCGAGACGGTGCCGTGGATCGACGCCAAGTACTACGCGTCGACCCAGGTCATGGACGAGGCCCGCCACGTCGAGGTGTTCGCGAAGTACCTGCAGGACAAGCAGAACGGCTTCTACCCGATCAACGCCCACCTGAAGCTGCTGCTCGACGACATCATCGCCGACAGCCGCTGGGACATGACCTACCTGGGCATGCAGATCATGGTCGAGGGCCTGGCCCTCGCGGCCTTCGGCTTCATGCAGCAGATGACGCCCGACCCGCTGCTCAAGCAGCTGCTGCGCTACGTCATGAGCGACGAGGCCCGCCACGTGGCCTTCGGCGTGCTGTCGCTCAAGGAGTACTACGCCGAGCTGACCGACGCCGAGCTGCGTGAGCGCCAGGAGTTCGCCTTCGAGGCGGCTGTCCGCATGCGTGACCGGTTCCTGCAGCAGGAGGTGTGGGAGCGCATGGGCATCAAGCCCGCCGAGATCCTGCCGGTCGTCCTCCGCGACCCGGGCCGTGACATGTTCCAGCAGATGCTGTTCAGCAAGATCGTGCCCAACTGTAAGAAGCTGGGCCTGCTCGACGCAGGCGAGGGCTGGTTGCGCACCAAGTTCACCGAGATGGGCGTGATCCAGTTCGAGGACTGGCAGGACACCGGCGAAGAGTACGAGTCGCTTCAGGCGACCGGCTGACGTTCGTCTCGGCCATCAGGCCGCACGACAGAACCTGCCCCGGAGCCGAAGGCCCGTACCGCCAGGTGCGGGCCTTCGCCGTTCCCCGCGGCACGCGTCAGCGGAGAGGAAAGCCGACGACCGCCTCGAGCTCGGCGAGGGCCTGGTCGGGATCGGTCACCTTGATGGTGGCCATCCCCATGGCCCGGGCCGGCTTGAGGTTGACGCCGAGGTCGTCGAGGAACACCGCCTCGTCGGGCTCGACGCCCAGCTCATCGCACACCAGGCGGTAGATGGCGGGGTCGGGCTTGCGGAGGGCGACGCGGCTGGACTCGACGATGACATCGAAATGGCCGAGCACCTCGCTCATCGGGCCGACGGGAGAGGCGCCGTCCGCACCTGGGTCGACCGCGACGAAGTTGTTGGTGAGCAGCGCTGTCTTCAGGCGGTCGTGGCAGCGTCGCAGTGCATCGACCATCTGCGGGCGTAGCTTGCCCACCAGCAACGCCAGCACCGCCCGGCCGTCGACCGCGTGACCGGCGGCCCGTGCCTCGGCCTCGAACAGCTCGGCGAAGCCAGCCAGGTCGACCTCGCTGCGCTCGAGCCGTGCCCACGCGTTGGTGTCGGGATCAGTGGCGTTCAGCTGCCGGAGGAACCCCGAGGGGAGACCGTTGTCGGCCTCGTAGCGGGCGAAGGCCTCGAACGGGCTGGTGAGGATGACCCCACCGAAGTCGAAGATGACGGCACGCACGGACATGGTCTGCGAAGCCTACGAGCGACCTGCACCGACGGTGAAGCAGCGTCCCGCGTCCATGAGCGGGACGGACGGCTGGGTTGCACCGGGTGCGGGGGACGTCGAGGCGGCGGGCACGCAGGCGCGGAGCCTGCCGGCGCCCCGGCCCCACGCGGGACCGCCCGTTCCGCCCGAACCCGATGGCGGCATGCCGCGCCGGCGCCGCGCCGGTCTGGTCGTCGCGGGACTGCTGGTCACGCTCACCGTCGCGCTGGGCATCGTCGCGGTGATCACGTCCGGCTCCGACGATGAGTCCGGCAACGACCCTGGCTCCGACGAGGTTGCCGCAGGCGGCGCAACGGCGGAACTACCCGACGTGACGGATGGCAGCGGAACGACCGCGACCACCTCCGACACGGCCCCCGCCTCGCCGCCCGCGACGACCGCCAGGGTCACAGCGCCCGACGGCGCCTTCGCCGCCGACCTCCCCGCCGGATGGGTGACGGGCTTCCCGGGCGAGGGGGCACAGCCGCTCGGCGAGCAGATGTTCCCCGACGACCCCATCACCGCCACCGGGATGGCACCGGTCGAAGCCGCACTCGTCACGCCGCAGACGCACATGCTCGCCCTCGATCCCGTCGGCTGGAACGGGTCGGTGCCCCCACCCGACCTGGTCGTCGTCGACGGCATGAGCGGGCTCGACCCCGGCCTCATGGACCTGCAGGAGATGGCCGATCTCGCCAAGCCGACCGACGACGCAGCCACCGTCGGCGCCGAAGGCCGGCTCGACGGCGTCAGCGGTGAGATCGCCTGGTTCGAGCTGAGCCTCGCCGGCTACGGGTTCGACGGCGTGCGCTACGTGGTCACCGGCAGCGACTCGGTGTGGCTGGTCACGTTCTGGAGTGCCGACCTGGCCACCACGCGCGGGGTGGGCGACGCGATCGTCACGTCCTTCGACCCCGGCTGATCAGCCCACCAGCAGGTCGTGAGCGACCGCCTGCCACAGCTCGGTCGACAGGCGCAGCGAGTCGACGTCGACGCGCTCGTCGTCGCCGTGGAACATGCGGCCGAACTCCTCGAACGTCAGCTTCTGGCTGAACAGGCCGAAGCCGTAGGCGGTCGTGCCCAGGCGCCGGAAGAAGCGGGCGTCGGTGGCCCCCACGCTGAGCATGGGCACGAGGTGGCTTCCCGAATAGAACGCCCGGGTCACGCGGTGGAGCGAGTCCCACAGCGGCGTGTCCGCAGGCGACAGGGTCGACGGGTCGTCGTGCGCCTCGATCATCTCGACCCGGTCGGCCAGGTCGCCGAGCGCGTCGTCGAGGATCGCCTGCACGTCCGGCAGGGTCTGCCCGGGCAGCGTGCGGATGTCGAGCTGCAGGTCGACCTGGTCGGGGATGATGTTGGTCTTGGTGCCGCCGTGGGCCACCGTGGGGGCGATCGTGGTGTGGGTGCAGGCGTGGAACTGCCGGGCCATGCCGAGCGGCAGGTCGGCCAACACGTCGACGAGGCGGTCGGGGTCGAGCAGCGGGGCGGTGATCTCGTCCGGCAGGGCCATGCCGGCGAGGAACTGCCGCCATGTGTCGTGGATGTGGGTCTCGGGGCGGTAGTCGGCCAGCCGTTGCACCACGCGTGCGGCCGTGACCAGGGCATTGTCGGTGTCGTACGGCAGTGAGGCGTGGCCGGGCGTGCCCGTGATGCGGAGCGTGCACCAGCACGATCCCTTCTCGCCGACCAGGACCGGCAGCCGCAGGTCGCCGTCACCCCCGGGCACCGGGATGCCGCCCGACTCGGTGATCACGTAGTCGGCTCCGATGGCGTCGATCTCGTGGCGGCTGAGGTGGTCGGCGCCCCAGGTGCCCAGGGCCTCCTCGTCGGCGACCGCCAGGTAGATCAGCGTGCCGTCCGGACGGAACCCCTCGACCGCGAGTCTCCGGGTGGCGACCGCCATCGACGCGGTGAGGTTGAGCATGTCGATGGCGCCGCGGCCCCAGACCTCGCCGTCGACCAGGTCGCCGCCGAACGGGTCCCGCTGCCAGCGACGTTCGTTCGCCGGAACGACGTCGGTGTGGCCCATGAGCAGCAGGGTGGGAGCGTCGGCCCGACGACCCTCGATCCGTGCCACCAGGCTGGTGCGCCCGGGCGCCGGCTCGTAGCGCTCGATGTCCACGCCCGAGCCGTCGAAGTAACCTGCCAGCAGGTCCGCGCTGCGAACCTCGTTCCCCGATTCGCGGGTGCCGTCATTGACACAGGCATTGCGGATGAGGTGTTGCAACAGGTCGGTGACCTCGGCGGACAGGTCGGTCATCGCCCGGCACGCTAGCGGGGGTGTCCGCGGGAGTCTCCCGTTCCTTTGGTTGAATGCAGGCTGCAATGAAGATCAAACACGTGATCGTCGACGGTTCCAACATCGCCACCGAGGGGCGCGACGCCCCGAGCCTCGCCCAGCTCGACGAGGCGGTGCAGGCGTTCATCGAGGAGTACGCGCCCGATTTCGTGACCGTGGTGGTCGATGCCACGTTCCCCAACCGCATCGACCGCAAGGAACGCCAGACCTACGAGGACGCGGTCAATGCCAACGAGCTGATCACCCCGCCGGCGGGCGCCATCGGGCGGGGCGACGCCTTCATCCTGCAGATCGCTCGGCGTGCCGGCGCGTCGATCCTGTCCAACGACTCGTTCCAGGAGTTCCACGGCGACTACCCGTGGCTCTTCGAGAAGGGTCGGCTCATCGGGGGCAAACCTGTACCCCACGTGGGCTGGGTGTTCATGGACCGGGCGCCGGTACGGGGGCCCACCAGCCGCCGTGCGGTGAGCGAGGCGCGCAAGGTGGCCAAGGCGACCGACAAGACCTCGACCAAGGCCGCCAAGGCCGCCACGGACACCGGTGACGCCGACGGTTCGGCCAAGGCGCCCCGCAAGCGGCGCAGCCGGGCCAAGGCGGCCACGGCCGCGCCTGACACCGAGATCGTGGAGACCACCGCGGCTGCCGACACGTCTCCGGCGTCGGGTGACGGTCGCTCGGGCAGCCCGAGCCGGGCCCCCAGGAGCGTCGACCCCTACAACGAGGCCCTGCCGTTCATCGAGTTCGTCGCCCAGCACCCGGTGGGCAGCGAGGTCGACGCGACGATCGAGCGGTTCAGCTCGCACGGCGCGTACGTGATGGTCGGCGCCGCCCGCGCCTACCTGCCGCTGCGGAACCTGGCCGATCCTGCCCCGCGCAGCGCCAAAGAGGTGCTGCGAGTGGGCGACGAGCGGCGGTTCGTCGTCGTGTCCATCGACCCGCCCCGGCGCGGCATCGACCTCGCCGTCCCCGGGGTGGTCGACGCACCACCGGTGGCCCCGGCCGACATGACCGAGGTCGCGGCGGCTGCCGCCGACACCGAGGACGAGATCGCGGCGCCCGCCAAGGCGGCCCCGAAGCGCACCCGCACCCGAAAGGCCGCGGCGCCGACGGTGGCCGCCGACGAGACGGCGTCCGGCAGCGACGAGGCCGAACCGTCGCCTCGCAAGGCGACGGCGCGCAAGGGCCGCGCCCGCAAGGCCGCGGCCGCCGCGCCTGTGGTTGCGGACGAGGCGGCTCGGGTCGGCGCCGTGCCCGGCACGGAGGAGGCCCGGGCGAGCTCCGCCCCGGAGACCGCACCGTCGACGGAGGTGGCCAGGAAGGCTGCCGGCACGAGGAAGGTGGCCGGCACGAAGAAGGCGGCGAAGTCGCCTGCGAAGAGGGCGGCCGCGAAGAAGACGCCCGCCGGCGCCGCAGCCGCGAAGGCGACCGTGAAGAAGGCGGCAGCGACGGCGGCGGCGAAGAAAGCACCGGCCCGGAAGGCGGGGGCGAAGAAGGCCACGACGGGGACGGCGAAGAAGGCCACGGCGGCGAAGACGTCGCCCGCCAAGAAGGCGACACGGCGCCGCGCCCCGGCGGATGCGGGGTCCGAGGTCGTTGTTCCCCTCCCGGCCGACGACGGCGGCACCGCCGACACGTCCCCGAGCCCCGCCGAGGCAACCGGCGGGTGAGCACCGGCGGAGGGTCATCCCCGTCAGAGCGGTCGCCCCACGACCGGTAGGTTGGCGTTGTCGTGCGCATCGCCACCTGGAACGTGAACTCCCTCACGGGGGAGCGCATCGAGCGCGTGGTCGGCTGGCTCGACATCGCCCAGCCCGACGTGCTCTGCCTGCAGGAGACCAAGCAGACCGACGACGCGTTCCCGGCCCTCGACTTCCACGCCCGAGGCTACGCGAGCGTCCACCACGGCGAGGGCCGGTGGAACGGGGTGGCGATCCTCAGCCGTGTCGGGCTCGAGGACCCGGTCCCGGGGTTCGTCGACGGCGAGCCGGCCGACGACGAGGCCCGTCTCGTCACCGCCACGTGTGGCGGGGTGCGGGTGTCGTCGGTCTACGTGCCCAACGGTCGGGCGGTCGGCCACGACCAGTTCCGCTACAAGCTCCACTGGCTGGCACGCCTCCGCGCCCACGTGCAGACCGACCGGCCCTCCGGGGGCGAGCGGGCGGCGCGGCGCGCCGTGTGCGGCGACTTCAACGTCGCCCCCGCGGACATCGACCTGTGGAGCCCCGCTGCGTTCGAGGGGTCCACCCACGTCACGCCCGAGGAACGGGCAGCGGTGGGCGAGCTCGAAGCCCTGGGCCTGCGCGACGCCTTCCGGGAGCAGTACCCCGGCGTCGAGGGACTGTTCAGCTGGTGGGACTACCGGGCCGGTGCGTTCCACAAGCACCAGGGCATGCGCATCGACCTGCTGCTCCTGTCGTCCGACCTCGCCGACCGGGTGACGTGGGCGCTGATCGACCGCAACGCCCGCAAGGGGCCGAAACCCAGCGACCATGCACCGGTGTTCGTCGATGTCGACAGCGCCGCCGAGGCGGCGACCGATGGCGATGTCACCGCGGGTTCTCCCTCGTAGACGGCGCTCGGACACCGCCCGGCAACTCGCATCCGGGGGCGGTGTCGGCTAGGACGACACCATGTCTGAGCTCCCCCCGGACCCGACCGCCGACCGCGCGGCGGGTATCGCCGCTCCCGGGTCGGCCTCTTGGCCCGACTACCTGAACGAGTTCGCGTCGGCCGAGCCGTCGCCGCGGCGCGCCGAGATGCACCGCACGGGTGACGCCCTGCGACGCATCATCGACCGGCTCCACGGCAGCCCGGCGCCCGACGACGAGCTGGCCGCGGCGGCCGACGAGCTCGAGCGGCTGGCCGACCGCCTCGAGGCGTTCCCCGGCGGGTCGCTCTACGAGGGGTTCAGCGAGTCGCCACTGGCGGGCCGCGACCCGCACGCGTTCTTCGACCACAGCCCGATGCTCGGTCGCGCCAATCCGTTGGCGCCGCCGATCGAGCTGACCGCCGAGGACGACGTCCTGCGCGGTCGGGTCACGTTCGGCTCGGCGTACGAGGGACCGCCAGGCTGCGTGCACGGCGGGTTCGTGGCCGCCGCGTTCGACGAGGTGCTCGGTTCGACGCAGTCGCTGGCGGGCCGTCCGGGCATGACGGCCAAGCTCACCATCAACTACCGCAGCCCCACCCCGCTCCACACGGAGCTGCGGTTCGAGGGGCGCGTGACGGAGGTGTCCGGCCGGAAGACCTTCACGCACGGCACGCTTCATGCGGGCGAGCGCCTGTGCGCCGAGGGCGAGGGCCTGTTCGTCGCCATCGACTTCCTGAAGCTGGCCGAGATGCAGCGTCGCCGCGACGAGGCGTTCGGTCCCCACGACGAGCCACCCCACTAGCGGAGGCGTCGCAGCCAGCAGGTCAGAGCTGGCCGTCCGACAGCGCCGAACGCAGCTTGTCGAGCCCGCCCGACAACGCGACCCGTGTGCGGTCGCGCGACACGCCGAGCGAGGTACGCAGCTCGACCATCGTCATCGGGGCACTGCCGTCGAGACCGAAGCGGGCCGCGATCGCCGCTCTCTCCATGTCGGACAAGCGAGCCAGCGCGTGCGGCGTGAGGGCGTGGAGCGCCACCAGGTCGTCATCGGCGTCCGATCGCAGGTCGACCGGCTCGAGCCTCCGCATGTCGACCACATCGTCGGGGTAGGGCCAGCCACCTTCGTCGATGAAGTCGAGGGGGTCACCCATGGATCACTTGTCGCGCCCCGACCACGATCGGTCAAGCGATCGCACGCAACGTGGTACAGGGGGCTCAGATCAGCCGATGTCGGCGGCGAATCGGTCGACGATCGTGATCTCGTCCGCCAGGTGCTCGCGGAGCCCCGACACGATGGCGCGCTCGACCGCGCCGCCCACCACCAGGGCTTTCACCTTGAGTCGGCCGGTGACCGTGCGCACGCTGCCCGCACCGTCGGCGGCGATGGTGCACGAGCCCGACGACGTGAGCCGGTCGGGATAGTGGTCGGGCACGAGGCGATACCGGACGGTGCGGGCGGCGAGGTCGTGTGTGCTGTGTTCGACCCAGGTGAGCCGTCGGGGATCGATGACGGCGGTCACCGCCGGTGCCAGGTCACCGACGAACCGGTAGCGGATCTGCAAGTGGACGAGGTCGTTGTCGACGCGGCGGTCGAGCACCTCGGGGGTGCCCAGCTTGGGCAGGCCCACCAGGTGGCCGTACAGGTCGGGCGTGGCGTAGGCGCGGGCGACCGCGTCGGCGTCGGCGGCGAAGCTCTGGGTGACCGTGAAGTCCATGTGGTGCTTTCAGCTCGTCTCGCCGGCGGCGGCAGCGGGGGTGGCAGCGGGAGCGGCGAGGGCCGCGAGAAGGCCGTCGCCGACCCGGGCGGCCAGCAGCGCGCCCATGCCCGGGATGGCCACGAGCTCGTCGTGGGTGGACGGGCGCCGTTCGGCGATGATCTCGAGAAGGCGGTCGTCGACGAGTGCGCTGGGCTCGACACGGGCGGCACGGGCGCTGTCCTCGCGCCACGACTGCAGCGCGGCCAGCGTGGGCGACTGCACGGGGGACGCGCCGGCGAGCCGTGCCCGCTGCTCGGCCAGCCGTATCCGCCAGTCGGCCGGCGGCCCCGTCGGCTCGGCCGGGCGGTCGCGCTGCCGGTCGGACAACCCCGTGAGCCATGGTGTGAGCCGGCGCTCGACAGGTTTGCCACCGAAGGTCCGGAGGGCAGCCCACGTGCCACGCAGCTCGTCCTCGGCGCGGGTCATGGCCACGTAGAGCAGCCGGGCCTCCTCGGCCCGCTGTGCGTGGGTACGGGCGTGGGCGATGGGCACCAGCCCGTCCTCCAGCCCTGCCAGGTGGACGATCGGCCACTCGAGACCTTTGGCGGCGTGGAACGTGGCGACGGTGACGGCGTCGCGCCGGTCGTCGCCGCCCTCCGCCTGCAGCGTCGCCACCAACCACGACACGAACCCGATGGTCGTGGCGCCCGGGTCGAGGCGCAGGTGGTCGTGAGCCAGCTGCACGAGCAGCGACACGTCTGGCTCGCGGCTGCCGGAGGGGTCGGTGTCGTCGGCTGTGTCGGCCGCCAGGGCATCGAGGTCGGGCAGGCACGCCGTCAGCGGGCCGGGGGATCGTCGCAGCATGTCGAGCGCGTCTCGCACGTCGCGCCGATCGAGCAGGGTGTCGCCTCCCCGCACCCGGTACGGGATGCCGGCCATGCGAAAGGCCTCGGTGAGCAGGCCGACCTGCGTGTGGGTGCGCACGAGCACCGCCTGCGCCGACCAGGGCCGGCGATGCCCGCGCCGGTCGCGGATGGCCCGGGCCACGGCGGTCGCCTCGTCGCGGTCGGTGGCATGGCGGTCGAGTCGGACGGCGGGACCGTCGTGGCGGGCGGCGCGCACCGGCCGGTCGTCGACGCCTCCGCGACGCAGGACGTCGGCGGCGGCCTCGAGGACCTGGGGCGTCGAACGGTAGTTGCCGTCGAGGGCGACGACTTCGGACGGCGGGTAGAGGCGCCGGAACCCCTCGAGGAACCCGGCGTCCGCGCCGTTCCAGCCGTAGATCGCCTGGTGAGGATCGCCGACGACACACAGGTCGTAGCTCGAGCCCCGCCACGCATCCAGCAGGCGGAGCTGCAGCGGGTTCACGTCCTGGAACTCGTCGACGAACAGGTGCTGAAAGCGCCACCGCTGGGCGGCGGCGAACGTGCTGTCGGTCTCGAGCAGGTGGCTGCACAGCCGGAGCAGGTCGTCGAAGTCGACCATGCGGGCGCGCCGCTTCTCGTCCTCGTAGGCCCCGTACAGCTCGGCGATGCGATCCGGCGACGCGGGGGTGCGGCGTCGCACCCCGCTGACGGCCTCGGCGTAGCCGTCGGGGCCGACGAGCCGCGCCTTGGCCCATTCGATCTCCCCCGCGAGCTGCGCCACCGACACGGAAGCGCCGGCGATGACGCTGCCGAGCACCTGGGCCTTGCGGGCGAGCAACGTCGGCGGCGTGCGCCCCTCGTCGGCCCACCGCGAGCGCAGCTGCGCGAACGCGACGCCGTGGAACGTGCCCGCAGCCACGCCGTGGCGGAGCCCCAGTGCCTGCAGCCGGTCCCGCAGCTCGCCGGCGGCCTTGCGAGTGAACGTCAGGGCCAGGACGTGGGAGGCATCGGCGTCGCCCGACTCGACCCGCCAGGCGATGCGCCGCGTGAGCACCCGCGTCTTGCCCGACCCGGCGGGCGCGAGGATGGCCAGCGGACGGGCCGGTGACGTCACCGCCCGGCGCTGCGCGTCGTCGAGGTCGTGGAGCAGGTCGTCGGCGGCCAACGTCTGAAGACGATACGCGGCGCGAGGCGCCGACAGCGGGGACCACGACGGCCGTTCCCCGAGATGGGGCGACCCGTTCGCGGACGTGCCTGGGCGCGCCTCCTACCATCCCCGGGATGATCGAGATCGACCCGGACCGGTTCGACCTGCTGGTCGGGGACGCGCTCGACGGCATCCCCGACGACCTGGCCCGGCTCATCGACAACGTGGCGGTGATGGTCGAGGACGGTGTGCCCCACGGTGGTCTGCTCGGCCGCTACGACGGTGTGCCGCTCACCGAGCGGGACGCGTGGTACGGGACCGGCAGCCTCACGATGCCCGACCGCATCACGATCTTCCGCCGTCCGATCTGTGCGATGTGCGAGACCGAGGACGAGGTCGTCGAACAGGTGAAGATCACGGTCGTACACGAGATCGCCCACCATTTCGGCATCGACGACCACCGGCTGGAGGAGCTCGGCTGGGGCTGATCGCGAGGCCGGTCGCGGCACGGGCCGCACCCCGTCGGGATGGCACCCTCGCCCGGGTGGGCAGGGATACGCTGCGCTCGTGCCCTTCCCGAGGAAGCTGCTCAACGACAACGAGGACATCGTCCTCGACCTGCACCCGCACTGGTGGTTCTTCGCCCCGCCGCTGGTCGCGCTCGTCGGGTCCGTCGTGCTCGGCGTCCTGCTCTGGGCCGGCGTCGACATCGGGTGGCTGAACGTCTCGGTCGGCGTCCTCATCCTGGGCTGCCTCGTGTGGTTCGGTCTGCGTTACAGCCGGTGGATCACCACCAACTTCGTGGTCACCACCGACCGGTTGATCTACCGCCACGGCGTGCTGGCCAAGCACGGCATCGAGATCCCGCTCGACCGGGTCAACACCGTCTTCTTCCGCCAGTCGATCTTCGAGCGCATCGTCGGCTCGGGCGATCTGGTCATCGAGTCGGCGGGCGAGATGGGCCGCCAGGCGTTCTCGAACGTGCGCAACCCGTCGGCGGTGCAGAACGAGATCTACCGCCAGATCGAGGCGAACGAGAACCGCAAGTTCGACCGGGTGGGCCTGTCGGCCGCGGGCTCGACGGCTGGCGGTGGCGGCGACTCGTCGATCCCGGCGCAGATCCGCGAGCTCGACGAGCTTCGCAAGCAGGGCCTCGTCAGCGAAGAGGAGTTCGCGGCCAAGAAGCAGCAGCTCCTCGACCGCATGTGACGAGCCCCGGCGCGACCCCGCGGGTGGTCAGCCTGGTGCCCTCGGTCACCGAGACCCTGTTGGCCTGGGGTGTCGTGCCGCTGGCGTGCACCCGGTTCTGCGAACAACCCGACCTGCCGCACGTCGGTGGCACCAAGGATCCCGACGTGGCTCGCATCGCCGAGCTCGCGCCAGATCTGGTCGTCATGTGCGTCGAGGAGAACCGCCGCGAGGACGCCGACGCGCTCGCTGACGCCGGGCTGGCGACGGCGTCCCTGTCGATCGACGGCGTGACCGACGTGCCGCCCGCGCTGCGCATGCTGGCGGCGCTCGTCGGTGCCGAGACCAGCGCCGCCGCCAACCTGGCCGCGCTCGACGCCGTGGTCGACGCGCTGGCCGATGCACACCCGCCGCCCCGCGAGCTACGGGCGTTCGTACCGATCTGGAAGCGCCCGTGGATGACGCTCTCGGGCGGCACCTACGGTTCGTCGCTGCTGGCCGCCGTCGGCGTCGCCAACGTGTTCGCCGACGCGGTCGACCGCTACCCGACGGTCACGCTCGACGAAGTGACCCGGCGTCGACCCCACGTCGTGTTGGCGCCGAGCGAGCCGTACCCGTTCGCCGAGCGCCACGTCCCGCTGTTCGCGGACGTGGCCCCCGTCGTGCTCGTCGACGGCCAAGACCTGTTCTGGTGGGGCGCCCGCACCCCGTCCGCCGTCGCCCGTCTCCGGGCGCAGCTGTTCGGTCAGTCCGTGTAGAGGGTCGCGCCGGCCGCCGGGCGACCACGCCACACGACCGGTCCGTTGATGCGGGTCTTGGGCTTGCACAGCACGACCACGCACCCGCCGAAGCCGGCGCCGGTGACCCGGGCGCCGTAGACGCCGGGGACGCCGCGCACGGTGCCCACCAGCCCGTCCAGCGCCGGGGTCGAGACGTCGAAGTCGTCGCGCATGCTGGCATGGCTCGCCACCAACAGCTCGCCGGCGTACGTCAGCTGACCCTTCGCCAGCGCGCTGGCCAGGGCGTCGACCCGCTCGTTCTCGGTGGTGACGTGGCGGGCACGGCGGCGCAGCACCGGGTCGTCGATCGCCTCGGCGTCAACCGGGGCGGCGTCCCGGAGCCGGCCGATGACCTGCTCGGCGGCCTCGCACTCGGCCCGGCGCTGGGCATAGGCCGACCCGCTCAGCTCGCGGTGCTGGCCCGAGTGGATGACGACGATCTCGGCGTCGTCGGGGAACGCCACATGCTCGATCGCCAGGGTGTCGCAGTCGATGCGCAGGGCCATTCCCTCGACGGCCGCCAGCGACACGAGCTGGTCCATGATCCCGCAGGGCACGCCGACGGCCCGCTCCTCCGCCCGCTGGCAGGCCAGGGCGGCAGCGACCGGGTTGACCCGATCGGCGCCGAGGGCCGTGGCGACGGCCACCTCGAGCGCGGCGGACGACGCCAGGCCGCTGCCGGCGGGCAGCGTCGAGTGCACCATGCCCACGAGGCCGTCGCGGGGCCGGACCTCGTCGACCACCGCCGCGACGTAGCGGGCCCACAGCGGTGACACGGTCGACGGGTCGTCGACGCCGTCGATCGGGATCTCGGCCACACCCTCGAACCCGTCCGACCCCAGCATCACCCAGTTGCCGCCCCGGTCGCCCGTGATCTCGGTGCCGAGCCCGATCGCCATCGGCAGGGCGAGGCCGCCCATGTAGTCGGTGTGGTCGCCGATCAGGTTGACCCGACCGGGTGCCCAGGCTCGCAGTCCCATTCACGCTCCTCGCAGTGCGGCCGCAGCGTCTTCGGGGACGACCGGGTTGACGTAGGCGCCGCTGCCCAGCTCGGCAGCGGCAACGTAGCGCTGCACGCCGGGTGACCGCATCGGCGACACGATGTGCAGGTGGACGTGGGCCTCGGGCCAGGCGCCGCCGTCGGTGGGCCGCTGGTGGATCCACAGCATGTAGGGGAGCGGGACGTCGAACAGGCGGTCGAACCGCCCGAGCGCCTCGACCAGCACGGCCGCCAGCCCGTCCCGTTGGGGGCCGTCGAGGGAGGGCAGGTCGGGCCGGTGCACGTCGGAGGCGACCAGCAGTGAGTACGGGTAGGCGCTGGCGGCGGGCACCCAGGCCCGCCAGCCTGCGGCCGTTGCCACCACGAGCGCGTCGTCGACGGGCGCGCACATGGGGCACTCGCCCGGCGCCGCCCGCCGCAGCTCGGTGAGCGGCACGTCGGGCACCCGGTCGTAGGCGTAGATCTGGCCGTGCGGGTGGGAGATGGTGGCGCCCACCTCTTCCCCGCGGTTCTCGAAGACGAGCACGTAGGCGACGTCGGGCCGGCCCCCCAGTGCGGCGGTGCGGTCGGCCCAGAGGTCGACGACCCGGCGGACGCCGTCGACCCCGAGGTCGGGGAAGGTCAGGTCGTGCTCCGGCGTGTACAGCACCACCTCGCACCGGTCGTCGGGGAAGGACGGCCACCGGTTCGTGAACGCCCTGACGTCGTACGGCTCGGGCGCCTCGATGCCGCCGACGCAGAACGGGCACGACGTCGCCGGCCGGTTCGGACGGTGCTGCCGGCTGCCGACCACCACCACGGTGGCTCCGGACAGCTCGTCGGTGCGGACGTCGGACATGGGATCAGGCGGGTTCAGGCTCTCGGCTGTCGGTCAACGGAGCGCGGCGACCGCGGCGGCCGCCCGCTCCAGCGCACCGGCGTTCCAGGGGGCGCGCAGCGCGACGTTCACGGTGTCGGCGCCGGCGGCAACGTAGCGGTTCAGCGCGGCGGCGGTCTGCTCGACGCTGGTGCCCACGATCGCGCCGGCGCGCACGGCGTCGGCCCGCGGGCCGAACTGGGCGCGCAAGGAGGCGTCGTCGTCGCACACGATGACGTTGACGCCGACGCGGATCTCGGCCGGGTCGCGCCCGACCTCCGCACACCGTGCGGCCAGGGCCGCGCGCTTGGCCGCGAGCGCGTCGGGCGCCACGAAGGGCACGTTCCAGCCGTCGCCGTGCCGGGCCACGACGCCGGCGGTGCGGCGCTCGCCCGCGCCGCCGATCCAGATCGGCAGCTCCGCCTGGACGGGAGCCGGTTCGTTGCGGGCCTCGGCCATCTGGATGTGGGCGCCGGCCAGCGTGGTGCTCTCGTCGCGCAGCAGGCTGCGCACCGCAGCCGCCGTCTCGTCCAGCAGGTCCAGCCGCTCGCGCAACGACCCGAACGGGAACCCGA
The DNA here is from genome assembly GCA_963735375.1 of uncultured Acidimicrobiales bacterium. Taxonomy (GTDB): domain Bacteria; phylum Actinomycetota; class Acidimicrobiia; order Acidimicrobiales; family VFJN01; genus ZC4RG19. Next base: position 396,740 of record CAVTKS010000007.1, on the reverse strand, counting down.
ACGCGTCGTACTCGGCCTGCGCCCAGCCGGCGCCCAGCCCGATCTCGGCTCGCCCGCCCGACAGGTGGTCGATCGTCGTCGCTGCCTTGGCCAGGATCCCGGGGTGCCGGTAACCGGCGCAGTAGACGAGGCAGCCGCAGCGGACGGTGGACGTGGCGCACGCCAGCGCGGCGTGCATCGACACCGCCTCGTGGCACTCGTAGGTGGCGAGATCGGACGAGTACAGGTGGTCCCAGACCGCGATCGCGTCGAACCCCAGCTCCTCGGCGCCGACCCACATGTCGCGCAGCTCGGACACAGTGGTGTTCTGCACCCCGGTGTGGACACCGAACGTCGTCACGCCCCGCACGCTACGGGCTCGGAGGCTGAGCCGTTAGGCGAGGCCGTGGCCCGAGCGGCACGCAGCGAAGCTGCAAGACGGGAAGCACAGCGCCCGTTCGCCGTGATGCCGGACCTGTGCGCGCATGCTCGTGGCAGGGGTTGGGCGAGGACTTGACCGAGCGGTCAAGACCGAACACGATGGCCGGCATGCCGACTGCCCAGGTCAACGGGATCGAGATCTGCTTCGAGACGTTCGGCGACTCCGCCGACCCGACGGTGCTGCTGGTGATGGGCCTCGGCAGCCAGATGATCCACTGGGACGCCGAGTTCTGTCAGGGCCTGGTCGACCGGGGCTTCCACGTGGTGCGGTTCGACAACCGCGACATGGGCGAGTCCTCCCGGATCGACGAGACAGTCGACATCTTCGCCGTGTTGCAGGCTGTCGGTGCCGGCGAGACTCCGGCCGTGCCCTACCTGCTGACCGACATGGCCGCCGACGCTGTCGGCCTGCTCGACCACCTCGGCATCGATCGGGCGCACATCCTCGGCGTCTCGATGGGCGGCATGATCGTCCAGACCATCGCCCTCGAGCATCCCGACCGGGTCGTCACGATGACCTCGATCATGTCGACGACGGGCGACTCCGACGTCGGTGCGCCCACCGGCGAGGCCATGGCCGCCCTGATGTCACCGCCGCCACAGACCCGCGAGCAGCTGCAGGACGCCGCCGTCCACCATGCGGGTGTGTGGGGCAGCCCCGGGCTGTACGACGGGGACCGCCTGCGTCGCACCGCCGGCGAGGCGTGGGACCGGGGCTACAACCCGGCCGGCACCGCCCGGCACCTCGCGGCCATCGTCGCGTCCGGCAGCCGGTCCGCCGGGTTGGCCGAGATCGCCATCCCGACCCTCGTGATCCACGGCACGGCAGACACGCTGGTGCAGCCGTCGGGCGGCGAGCGCACGGCCGAGGTCGTCCCCGACGCCAAGCTGCTCGTCATCGACGGCATGGGCCATGATCTGGCCCGGCCGCTGTGGCCGCAGGTGATCGAGGCGTTCGTCGGCCTCGCCTCGGCTCACGCCTGACCCCCGCACACCACAGGAGCGCCATGGGACCCCTCGCCGGAATCACGGTCATCGAGATCGCGGGCATCGGGCCCGGCCCCTTCTGCGGCATGATGCTCGCCGACCTGGGGGCCGACGTCATCCGCATCGACCGCGCCCAGGCCGTGCAGGGGGGCGACCCGGAGCGACCGCCGGCCGACCTGCTCGCCCGCGGCCGCCGGTCGGTGGGCGTCGACCTCAAGAACCCTGACGGCGTCGAGGTCGTGCTCAGCCTGGTCGAGCAGGCCGATGCGCTGATCGAGGGGTTCCGTCCCGGCGTCACCGAGCGGCTGGGCATCGGCCCGGACGACTGCCTGGCCCGCAACCCCAAGCTCGTCTACGGGCGCATGACCGGATGGGGCCAGGACGGGCCGTATGCGTCGACCGCGGGACACGACATCAACTACATCTCCCTCGCCGGGGCCCTCGAGCCGATCGGCCGGAAGGATCAGGCACCGGTGCCGCCCCTCAACCTGGTGGGTGACTTCGGCGGCGGGGGCCTGCTGCTGGCGTTCGGCGTCGTGTCCGCGCTGCTCGAGGCACAGCGGTCGGGCACCGGCCAGGTCATCGACGCCGCCATGGTCGACGGCGCCGCGTCGCTCATGACGATGACGCACTCGTTCCGGGCCATGGGCATCTGGAACGACGAGCGCGGCACCAACATGCTCGACACCGGGGCCCACTTCTACGACGTCTACGAGTGCGCCGACGGCAAGTACGTGTCGATCGGGTCGATCGAGCCGCAGTTCTACGCCGAGCTGCTGCGCCTGACCGGCCTCGAGGGCGAGGACCTGCCCTGGCAGCAGGACCGGACGCACTGGCCCGCGCTCAAGGAGCGCTTCGCCGCCATCTTCCGCACCAAGACCCGCGACGAGTGGTGCGAGTTGATGGAGGGCACCGACGTGTGCTTCGCTCCGGTGCTCGCCATCCCCGAGGCGATCGAGCACCCGCACAACGTCGAGCGGGGCACGTTCGTCGAGGTGGCGGGCATCACCCAGCCGGGGCCCGCACCCCGATTCAGCCGCACGCCCGGGGAGATCAGCCGACCGCCGGCCCACCCGGGCCAGCACACCGACGAGGTGCTCACCGGGTCCGGGTTCGATGCCGACCGGGTCGCCAAGCTGCGCGAGGCCGGCGCCATCGCCTGACCGTTCGTCGCTGGTCGCAGGCGAGGTGTCGGCGGACAACGACCGTGGATGCGCGGTGTCGCCGACAGCGGCGGCTCGTCGCGCGCGTCAGAGCGCGGGTGCCGTCCGCTCTGCGACCCCGGCTCGCAGGCCGTGGCGGTCGAGCCAGGTGGCGACGGCGTCCGTGATCGCTGCGGGCTGGTCCTCCTGGACGACGTGCGCCGCGGGCCCGCAGGCGGCGAGCTCGAGCCCGGCGATGTGGTGCGTGCACCACTCGACCATGTCCGGGCCGATCATCAGGGTGTCGGGTGAGCCGTCGAAGGTCAGCAGCAGCTTCGGGACCTCCGGGCTTGCGGCCAGCCAGCCGTCGTAGGCCTCGATGCGGGCGACGACGTCGGCGGGCTCGCCTTCTATCGGCATCTCGCGTGGCCACGCCAGCAGAGGGCGGCGACTGGCGGGGGTCGGGTACGGCTCGGCGTAGGCGGCCAGGTCGTCGTCGCTGAGCCCCGACCGGACCGTGGCGCGCAGGGCCTGGTCGATGAAGAAGTTCTCCTCGAGCACCTTCACGTCGCCCGCAGGCCCGCGCAGCGCCTCGTACCGGGGCCGGGCCGCGCCGGGGAAGTCGGTCCAGGACAGGGGGCGGATGATGGTCTCCATGACGGCGATGCCGAGCACGCGGTCGCGGTGACGTGCGGCCCAGTCGAAGGCGAGGGCGCCGCCCCAGTCGTGGCCGACGAGGACGACCTGGTCGAGCCCCTGGGCGTCGAACCACGCGTCGAGGAAGCGTGCGTGGTCGACGAACCGGTAGCCGATGTCGGGCTTGCCCGACCGGCCCATGCCGATGAGGTCGGGAGCCAGGGCGCGGACCCCGGCACCGACGTGGGGAAGGACGTTCCTCCAGGCGTAGGAGGACGTCGGGTTGCCATGGAGGAAGACGACGGGCACGCCGGTGCCGACCTCCTCGTGGTGCATGGTCGAGCCGAGGACGTCGGTCACGGGCATCACGATCCCTCTTTCGTTGGGGCTACCAATGTTGGTATGACCAACGTAAGCCTGATCGTTGGTGATGTCAACGATCGGGATCGCGGGCGTGCTCGACGACGCGCGTCAGCAGCGCCGCCAGCCGGGCGCGGTCGGCGTCGGACAGCGGCTCGAGCAGCGCGTCCTGGGAGGTGGCGACGGTCGCGCCCAGCTCGTCGAGCCGCCGTCGCCCAGCAGCCGTGATCGACACGAGGTTGCGTCGCCGATCGGCGGGGTCGGGCCGGCGCTGCACCAGCCCGTCGCCCGTCAGCACGGCCATCAGGGCCACCATGTCGCTGGGATCGATGCCGCCACGCCGGCCGAGCGCCGCCTGGCTTGCCGGTCCGAACTCGTCGAGCGCCGCGAGGACCGCGTAGTGCGTGCGGTGGGCCCCGACAGCGGCGAGGGCCTCGGCCCCGATGCGTTGCCCCTGCAGGGCGGCCTGGTTGAGCAACCACGAAGGAAGGGAGCGCAGGCGGGCGGGTGCGGTCTCGATCTCCACGGCCGTGAGGTTAACCATCCGTTGGTGACACCAACGGGAGCACCACAGGGCTCGGTCCCGGCCCGAGCGCGTGGTGCGGCCGCGCCAAACCGGTCGGCTGCTGACCGGCGCGCGTGCTAGGACGACGGCGATGGCCACCCTGGTTGCGTTCCACGCCCACCCCGACGACGAGTGCCTCACCACCGGCGGCACGATCGCGAAGGCGGTCGACGACGGCCACCGTGTCGTGGTCGTCTACGCCACCCGGGGCGAGGTGGGCGAGGTGCCCGACGGGTTGCTGGCGCCGGGCGAGGCGCTGGTCGACCGTCGCCACGACGAGGTGATGCGCTCGACCCGGGCGCTCGGCGTCCACCGGGTCGAGTTCCTGGGCTACCGCGACTCGGGCATGCAGGGCACGGCCGACAACGACGACCCCACCTCGTTCTGGCAGGCCGACGTCGACGAGGCGGCCGGGCGGCTCGCCGCGATCCTGCGGGACGAGCGGGCCGACGTGCTGCTCGCCTACGACGAGAACGGCAACTACGGACATCCCGACCACGTGCAGGTACACCGGGTCGGCGTCCGGGCGGCCGAGCTGGCCCGCACGCCACAGGTGCTCGAGGCCACGGTCAACCGGGACAGCATCCGCACGTTCATCGAGATCATGGTGGCCAGCGGTGAGGCGACGTGGGACGACGTGCCCGACCTGGACGACCCCGACCTGGTGTTCGGCATGCCCGACGAGGTCATCACGACCAGGGTCGACGTGCGCCCGTGGGCCGACCGCAAGCTCGCCGCCATGCGCGCCCACGAGACGCAGGTCGGCGATCTCGGGCCGTTCCTGGCGATGCCGCTCGACGTGTTCCGCGAGACCATGGGCACCGAGTTCTTCATCCGACGGGGCGCCCCGTCCGATCACCGAGACGAGGACATCTTCGCCGGGCTCGACGCCGCGGACAGGTGACCGGCTCGGCGCCCCCTGTCGGTGGCGCCGAGCTGGCCGATCGGCTCGCCGCTGCCCTGGCCGAGCGCGCCGAGCCCACCCGTTCGGCGCCGATGGCCCGCTACATGCGCGACCTGTTCCCGTTCCTCGGCGTCATGGCCCCGGCGCAGGCTGACGCCTGGAGGGCCGCGACGGCCGACCTGCCCCGGCGCCTTCCCGAGCCGGCGGTCGTCGAGGCGGCGGAGGCGCTGTGGGCGCGGCGTGAACGCGAGCACCAGTACCTCGCCTGCCGGCTCGTCAACCGGCACGCGGGCACGCCCGCCCGTGCCCCCGACGCCTCCGTCGGCTTCGTCGACACGGTCGAGCACCTGCTGACCACGAAGCCCTGGTGGGACACGGTCGACGCGCTCGCCATCCGAGCGGTGGGCGACCTCGTGCGTGTCCACCCGAAGCTGCGGGTCCGCATGGACGCCTGGCTGGCGGGCGACGACCTGTGGCTCACCCGGTCGGCACTCCTGCACATGAACCGGTGGCGGGATGCGACCGACGCCGACTGGCTGTTCGCTGCCTGCCTGGCCCGCGCCGACCACCGCGACTTCTTCATCCGCAAGGCCATCGGCTGGGCGCTGCGTGAGTACAGCAAGGTCGACGAGGCGGCGGTGATCGGGTTCGTGGCCGACCACGAGAGCGAGCTGAGCGGGCTGAGCCGCCGCGAGGCGCTGATGTGGCTCGAACGTCGTCGCCGCCGCCGGGAGGGGTGACGTCACCGCATTGGTCGTGGGGGGTGGTGGGCGCGGCATGATGGGCCGCGTGACCGTGATCAAGATCAACGCCATCACCGTGCCCGAAGGGTCGGGCGACGAGCTCGGCAAGCGCTTCGCCGCTCGAGCCGGAGCGGTCGACAACCAGGAGGGGTTCGAGGGCTTCGAGCTGCTCAAGCCCACCGACGACCGCACGACGTGGCTCGTGATCACCCGCTGGCGCGACGAGACCGCGTTCCAGGCCTGGGTCAACAGCCCCGCGTTCGGCCACGGCCACCAGGGCACCGACCGGCCTCACCCCCAGGGTGGCCCGGTGTCGGTGTCGAGCGAGCTGTGGTCATACGAGATCTCGACGACCTCCCCCGGCAACGCCTGACACCCACGCACGCCGGTGGAGCTCCATGACGCCCACGTCGTCGTGGCGTGGGTCGTCGTCGTATCGAACGCACTGGCCGGTCTGTGGGCGCTGGGGGCCCACTGGCTGCCGGCTCTGCGCCGGAAGCAGCTGTGGTGGTTCACGGCCGCAGCTGAGCTGACGATCGTCGTCGAGGTGATCCTGGGTGTGCTGTTGGTGACCTCGGAAGACCGCGAGGCACCGCAGTTCCACATGTTCTACGGGTTCGTGGCGCTCGCTTCGGTGGGCATCATCTACAGCTACCGGCAGCAGCTCGCCGCCCACAAGTACCTGCTCTACGGCCTCGGCAGCCTGTTCCTCATGGGTCTCGCGATCAGGGCGATGGTGATCGGCCCCACCCGCTGACCGGGCCCGGCCGGGCCCGTCGGCCCGGCGTCAGAGGTGGACGACGGGGCACGTGAGGGTGCGGGTGATGCCCTCGATCATCTGGACGCGGCTGACGACCATCTTGCCGAGCTCGTCGACCGAGTTCGCCTCGGCGCGGGCCACCACGTCGTAGGGGCCGGTGACGTCCTCGGCTGAGACCACGCCGTCGATGCCGCCGACCTCCTGCGCGACCTGGGCCGCTTTGCCGACCTCGGTCTGGATGAGGATGTATGCACTGACTGCCATCCGGGCCTCCCTCACGCCACTGGGCTGGCCACGGATCGTAGTGCGCCGCATTCGTCCCCTCGAACCTGGCTGGTCGCGACACGCATGCCAACCCGGACGGTCGCACCGATCGTGCGCGACCATGGCTGCGTGCCGTCGCATCCGTACACCCGCGGTCTCCACGAGGTGGGCGACGGCATCTTCGCCTACCTGCAGCCCGACGGCAGCTGGGGGTGGAGCAACGCCGGGCTGGTCGTGGACGGCGAGGCCTCGCTGCTCGTCGACACCCTGTTCGACCTGAAGCTCACGGCGGAGATGCTCGACGTGATGCGGCATGCGACACCGGCGGCGCAGGCGATCGACGTCGTCGTCAACACCCACGCGAACGGCGACCACTGCTGGGGCAACCAACTCGTCGAGTACGCCGAGATCGTCGCCTCGCGCCGTTGTGCCGAGGAGATGGCCGAGCTGCCCCCGTCGGTGCTGGCCGCGGTGATGGCGTCACCGCCCGGCGGTCCGACGGGCGACCTGCTGCGGCGCATGTTCGGCTCGTTCGACTTCAGCGACATCGAGGTGGTGCCACCCACGACCATCTTCGACGGCGAGCTCACCCTGCGGGTCGGCGACACGGAGGTCCACCTCGTCGAGGTCGGCCCGGCGCACACCCGGGGCGACGTCATCGTCCACCTGCCGGCGCAACGCGTCGTGTTCACGGGCGACGTCCTGTTCAACGGCGGCCACCCCATCGTGTGGGCCGGACCCGTCGCGAACTGGATGGCGGCATGTGACCGGATCATCGGCCTGAGGCCCGACGCGGTCGTGCCCGGCCACGGTCCCGTGTGCGACACCGCGGTCGTCGCCGCGGAGCGCGACTACTTCGCCTTCGTCGAGCGCGAGGCCACCGTCCGGGCCGCCGCGGGCATGACCCCGCTCGAGGCCGCCCGCGACATCGACCTCGGCGACTACGCGGGTCTGGGCGAGCGCGAGCGGTTCGTCGTCAACGTCATCGCGGTGTACCGCGACCTCGGCCACGACGTGCCCGCCGACTCGCTCACGATGCTCGACCAGATGGCCGCGTACGGGGCTGCCGATCCGAGCTGACCGTCACGCGACGCCGCGGTACCCCGAGCCCGACGGAACCCTCGTTGTTCATGGCGTCCGACGGCGGGCGGCGGTCCTGGGAGGCCCGGGACGCGCCGGTGCCGCCCCGCAGGGCGGCACCGGGCATGTCCTGGGGCGCCGCGACGCGTGCCCGGTTCGTGGGTCAGCCGCCGGCGAGCCGCTTCTCGAGCGCGAGCAGCTGCTCGCGCAGGCCGGGAGGCACGCTGTCGCCGATGCCCTTGTAGTGCTCGTCGAGCTGCGGCAGCTCCTGCCGCCACGACTCCGCATCGACCGCGACCAGCTGGGCCAACGTCGCGTCGTCGATCTCGAGGCCGCTGGTGTCGAGCGCGCCCGCCGCGGGAACACGGCCGATGGGCGTGTCGACGGCCTCGCCCTCGCCGTTGACCCGCTCGAGGACCCACTTCAACACCCGGCTGTTGTCGCCGAAGCCCGGCCACAGGAACGAGCCGTCCTCACCCCGGCGGAACCAGTTGACCAGGAACAGCTTGGGCAGCTTGTCCGTGCTGGTGGCCTGGCCGATCTCGAGCCAGTGAGCGAAGTAGTCGCCCATGTTGTAGCCACAGAACGGCAGCATCGCGAACGGGTCGAACCGCAGCTTGCCCACCGCGCCGGCCTGGGCGGCGGTGGTCTCGGAGCTCATGGTCGAGCCGAGGAACACCCCGTGGTCCCAGTCGAACGACTCGGTCACGAGCGGCACGTTGGTGGCCCGGCGGCCGCCGAACAGGATCGCCGAGATCGGGACACCCTTGGGGTCCTCCCACTCGGGCGCGATCGACGGGCACTGCGACGCCGGCGTGGTGAACCGGGCGTTCGGGTGCGCCGCCGGGGCGTCGCTCTCGGGGGTCCAGTCGTTGCCGTGCCAGTCGATGGCGTGGGCCGGCGGGTCGGACAGACCCTCCCACCAGATGTCACCGTCGTCGGTCCTGGCGACGTTGGTGAAGATCGAGTTGCCGTAGAACGTGGCGACGGCGTTGGGGTTGGTGTCGTCTCCCGTGCCGGGCGCGACGCCGAAGAACCCGGCCTCGGGGTTGATGGCGTAGAGGCGGCCGTCGTCGCCGAACTTCATCCAGGCGATGTCGTCGCCGACGGTCTCGACCTTCCAGCCGGGCAGGGTGGGGATCATCATGGCCATGTTGGTCTTGCCGCAGGCCGACGGGAACGCCGCGGCCACGTAGCGCTTCTCGCCGCCCGGCGGCGTGACGCCGAGGATGAGCATGTGCTCGGCCATCCACCCGTCGGCGCGGGCCATCGTGGAGGCGATGCGCAGCGCGAAGCACTTCTTGCCCAGCAGGGCGTTGCCGCCGTAGCCCGACCCGTACGACCAGATCTCCCGGGTCTCGGGGAAGTGGACGATGTACTTGTTGTCGGCGTCGCACGGCCAGGCGACGTCGTCACGTGCGTTGCCGCCGGCGTCGACCAGCGGGTAGCCGACCGAGTGCAGGCACGGGACGAACTCGCCGTCCGCACCCAGCACGTCGAGGGGGCCCTGGCCCATGCGGGTCATGATCCGCATGTTGGCGGCCACGTAGGCCGAGTCGGTGAGCTGGACACCGATGTGCGCGATGAGCGACCCCAACGGCCCCATCGAGAACGGCACGACGTAGAGCGTGCGGCCGCGCATGGCGCCGGTGAACAGCCCGGTGAGCTCGGCCTTCATCTCGGCCGGCGCCCGCCAGTTGTTGGTGGGGCCCGCGTCGTGCTCGCGCTCGGAGCAGATGAACGTGCGGTCCTCGACGCGGGCGACGTCGCCGGGGTCGGACAGGGCGAGGAAGCTGTTCGGACGCTTGTCCTCGGCCAGTCGCTCGAAGGTGTCGCCGTCGATCAGCAGCTGTGTGAGACGCTCCCACTCCTCGTCGGAGCCGTCGCACCACTCGACCGCATCTGGCTGGAGCACACCCGACCAGTGGTCGACCCAGTCCTTGAGCTTCTGGTTGGTGGTGGTTGCAGCCATGATCCTCCGGTCGGCGATGTCCTGGGTGTGCCGGTCACGCGGAGGTCGAGTCGTCCCCTGGCGGGAAGCGTTCGGGGTCGAGCCCCGGCGTCCCCATGTCGACCTCCGACCCCAACCGCAGCCGCGTGGCACGACCCTCGCCGTCGAGGTCGAAGATCACGCGCTGCCCCTGGCGGAGCAGACGGAACACCGAGCCCTCGAGTGCATCGGGCGCGAGGTCGACCTCGGACAGGTCCGTGTCACGCACGACGATCCCGTCCTTGGACCCTGGGTCGTACGCCTTGATCACGCCTTGCACCGATGTCGCTCCCTGCTCGGCCGGCCCGCGGTTGGGGTGTCAGTCACCGTATCTGACCGCTCAGTTCGGGGCGCAAAGCGCACTGACGGCCGGACGCGACAAGGGCGCCCGATCGGGCGCCCTCGAGTCGGTAGGCGTGCCGCTGAGCGGCCACCGGGTCAGTGACGGCTCAGTGGACGAGCTTGGTGACCTTGCCGGCCTTGATGCAACCGGTGCAGGCGGAGACCCGCTTGGGGGCACCGTTGACCAGGGCGCGCACACGCTGGATGTTGGGGTTCCACCGGCGCTTGGTACGCCGATGCGAGTGGCTGACACTCATGCCCCATGATGGGTGCTTGCCGCACACCTCGCAGACGGCTGCCATGACGCGTCACCTCAGAACTGGGCTTGGTAGGACCGAGTGACTGTACTGGCGCCCGGGGCCAGGTCACAACTTGCCCGGGCCGGCGTCCGGCGGTGACGGAGGCCGGCGTCGGTCGTGCGTGATCGTCCCGCTCGCGGCATCGAGGTGCCGGCTGCCCATCGACCGGAGTGGACGCCGCCGCGTCCGTACGCGGCCGCCGCCGGGAACGGACGCGCGGGGCGCGTCACCTAGCATCCATCTCCGTGACAGTGCTCGACCACCTGGGGGCCGCCGATCTGCGGGCGACCGTGCATGCCTACAAGGAGGCGTTGGCCGCGCACCGTGAGCCGATCAACCGCCTGAACGTGTATCCCGTGCCCGACGGCGACACCGGCACCAACATGTCGCTCACGCTGGTGTCGGTGTGCGACGACCTCGACGCCGCCGGCGACAGCCTGCCCGAGGTGTGCAAGGCCATCAGCCACGGGTCGCTCATGGGCGCGCGTGGCAACTCGGGCGTCATCCTGTCGCAGATCATGCGGGGCATGGTGTCGGTCATCGACGAGGCCGGGTCGGCCGACGGACCGACGTTCGCCCGGGCGTTGCGGGCCGCGGCCGATGCCGCCTACCAGGCCGTCATGCGCCCGGTCGAGGGCACGATCCTGACCGTCGTCCGCGAGGCGGCCGAGGCGGCGGAGGCCGCGGTCGCCGCCACGCCGGACGCGGCGCTGGTCGTGGTCGTCGAGGCGGCACGCGACGCCGGCGCGGTGGCCCTCGAGAAGACGCCCGAGCTGCTGCCCGTGCTGGCCGAGGCCGGGGTGGTCGACGCCGGCGGCACCGGCTTCCTCTTGCTGCTCGACGTGCTGCTGCACGTCGTCGACGGCCGTCCGGTGCCGGAGCCGAGGGTGGGGGAGGGCGCGGTCCGCCCCGACGCCCACCTGGTGCAGCACACCGGCGACGAGGCCCACGACAGCGTGTCCGACCTGCGCTACGAGGTCATGTACTTCCTCGAGGCGCCCGACGAGGCCATCCCCGCGTTCAAGGACGTGTGGGCCGGCATCGGCGACTCGATCGTCGTGGTGGGCGGCGACGGCATCTGGAACTGCCACATCCACACCGACGACATCGGCGCCGCCATCGAGGCCGCGGTCGATGCCGGGCGCCCCCGCAAGATCCGGGTGACCGACCTGATGGAGGAGGTCGAGGAGGAGCGCTGGGTCCGCGAGGCCACCGGCACCGACATCGTCGAGCTGCCACCCCACGCCACCGAGCCCGTCACCACCGCGGTGGTGGCCGTGGCCGCCGGCGACGGCATCAAGCGCATCTTCTACAGCCTGGGCGTGCAGGGCATCGTGGCCGGCGGGCAGTCGATGAACCCCTCCACCGCCGACCTGCTCGCCGCGGTCGAGGCCGTGCCCGCCGACCAGGTCGTCATCCTGCCCAACAACAAGAACATCATCCCCGTGGCCGAGCAGGTCGACGCCCACACGTCCCGCACCGTGCGGGTGGTCGCCACACGTGGCATCGCCGAGGGCTTCGCCGCGCTGATGGGCTACGACCCCGAGGCGCCCGCCGACGAGAACGCCAAGGAGATGGCCTCGCTGTCGGCCAACGTGCTGGCCGGCGAAGTCACCCAGGCGGTGCGCGACTCCACCAGCGACGCCGGCCCCATCGCCGAGGGCGACTACCTGGGCATCGCCCGCGACGGCATCCGGGCGGTCGAGCAGTCGATCGCCGCGGCTGCGACGAGGCTGCTCGACCTGCTGGTCACCGACGACCACGAGATCGTCACGGTCATCGAGGGCGAGGGCGCCACCGCGGCCGACACCCGCGCCATCACCGAGTGGCTGGGCGAGCACCGGCCGGGCGTGTCGCCCGAGGTGCACCACGGCGGCCAGCCGCTCTACCCCTACCTGTTCGGCGTCGAATAGCCGGCCGTTCGCATGAGCGACGGGCCCATCACCCTCGGCGAGCTGGCCTCGTGGACGGTCACCCGCCTCAAGGGCGTTGGCGACCGCAAGGCTGACGCGCTGGCCCAGGTGGGCGTCGAGAACCTGCTCGACCTGCTCACCTACTACCCGCGCCGCTACGTCGACCGCACCAACGAGGCCCGCATCCGCGACCTGGTCGTGGGCGAGGAGGCGCTGGTCATCGTCACCGTGCAGCGGGCGTCGTCGCGCCGCACCCGCGGGCGGCCGCCCAAGACGCTGGTCACCGTCGACGTGAACGACGACAGCGGGCAGCTGCGGGTCACGTTCTTCAACCAGGCCTGGCGCGAGCGCCAGCTCACCCCGGGCATGACGGTGGCGCTGTTCGGCAAGCTCGAGATGTTCAACGGGCGCCGGCAGATGACCAACCCGGTCGTCGACCTGATCGGCAACCGCACCGGCCGCATCGTGCCGATCTACCCGCAGTCCGACAAGGCCGGTCTGTCGACCTGGGAGATCGGCGACTGGGTGGCCGAGGCCCTGCGCCGCTCGCAGGTCCGCGGTCTGGCCGACCCGGTGCCCGACTGGGTGCTCGACCGGTACGACCTGGTGACCCGGCCGGAGGCGTTCGCCGGCATCCACGCGCCCGAGTCGATGGCCCACAAGGAGGTCGCCCGCAAACGCCTCGTCCTCGACGAGCTGCTGCGGGTGCAGCTCGCGCTGGTGCAGCGCAAGCGCCACATCGAGCGCACGACCCGTGGCATCGCGCAGGCGACCGACGGTCCGCTGCTCGACGCGTTCGTCGGACGGCTGCCGTTCGACCTGACCGCCGACCAGCAGGCCGCCATCGCCGAGATCGGCCACGACCTGACTGCGCCTCACCCCATGCACCGCCTCTTGCAGGGGGATGTGGGGGCGGGCAAGGCGCAACCGCTTCGCTCACTGGTGCTGACCCCCGATGGCTTCCGACGAATGGGGGATCTGGTAATGGGCGACGATGTCATCACGCCGAATGGTGAGATCACCAATGTGACGGGTGTCTTCCCGCAAGGCGTCCGCGAGGTGTGGAGAGTGCTCTTGTCGGACGGTTCAACCGTCGATTGCGATGACGAGCACCTCTGGGTCGTGAACACGTCGGTCGGGCGTTCTCGTAGTCGAGCGCCGAAGACGGTGACGACCAGGTACCTGCGAGAGCACCTGCTCGAGAAGAACGGTGCGTCTCGTTGGCACATCGAGCGCGCCACCGCGGCAGATTTCGACGGCCACGGCCATCGTCCCCTCGATCCCTACCTCTTGGGTGCACTGCTCGGCGACGGCACCTTCCGCGCGAACATCGTATTCTCATCAGGCGATCCGGAGATGGTGGAGGCGGTCGACGGCCTCCTCCCGGAGGGATGCTTCCTCAAGCAGTCGACAAGTCGACGGTTCGACCACGCGATCCGCTGCTCGTTCCGACACAGCCCAGCCCGTCCGCACCCCGTTGCCAAGGCCTTGAAGGACCTGGGACTTCGAGGACGAGGGTCGCATGACAAGTTCGTTCCCGAGAGCTACCTGTCGGCACCGGTCAAGGACCGGCACGCGCTCCTGCAAGGACTTCTCGATACAGACGGCACCCTGAGTCGACACGGCGCGAATGTCTCGTTCACATCAGCCTCGCTCGACCTGGCGCTCGACGTTCGCTGGCTCGTGGCATCGCTCGGAGGCATCGCAACGCTGAGGCCTCGGCTCAAGGCGGGAGGGCAGTATTACCAGGTGGGTGTTCGGCTCCCCGCAGAGTTCGCACCTTTCCGGCTCGAGCGCAAGGCCCGGCTCCTGCGTCCCAAGACGAAGTACGCGAATCCCGCGCGTGCCATCCGACAGATCACACACGTCGGGCGTGAGCCCGTGCGGTGCATCTCGGTCGCTCATCCGAGCCAGATGTACGTGACTGACGGGTTTGTGCCCACGCACAACACCGTCGTCGCCGTCTGGACCCTGCTCGCCGCCGTGCAGGGCGGTCACCAGGGGGCGTTCATGGCGCCCACGGAGGTGCTGGCCGAGCAGCACGCCACCGGCATCCGGGCGCTGCTCGACGGCGTCGACGTGCCCGACGACGGCGGCTCGTTGTTCGCCGACCGGCCCCTCCGCGTCGAGCTGCTGACCAACAAGGTCGGGGCCGCCGACCGTCGCCGCATCCTCGCCGCCCTGGCTGCCGGCGAGGTCGACATCGCCATCGGCACCCACGCCCTCATCCAGGAGGGCGTCGACTTCCGGTCGCTCGGCGCGGTCGTCATCGACGAGCAGCACCGGTTCGGTGTCGAGCAGCGCGCCGCGCTACGCGACAAGGCCGGCGGCGGACCGGTGCCCGACGTGCTGGTCATGACCGCCACCCCCATCCCGCGCACGGCGGCGATGACGGTCTACGGCGACCTCGACGTGACGGTCATCGCCTCCCTCCCGGCCGGCCGCCAGCCCATCGTGACGTCGTGGGCCAAGACCGAGGCCGACGAGGCCGACGTGTGGGCGTCGGTGCGGCGGGAGGTGGAGGCGGGGCGCCAGGCCTACGTGGTGACGCCGCTCATCGAGGAATCCGACAAGCTCGAGGTGCGCTCGGCCGAGGACACGTTCGCCCAGCTCGCAGCCGACGAGCTGGACGGCCTGCGCCTGGGGCTGCTCCACGGGCGGCTGGGGTCGGCCGACAAGGAGGCGACCATGCACCAGTTCCGCGAGGGGCGCCTCGACGTGCTGGTGGCCACTACCGTCATCGAGGTGGGCGTCGACGTCCCCAACGCCACGGTCATGGTCATCCTCGACGCCGACCGCTTCGGAATAGCGCAGCTCCACCAGCTGCGGGGCCGGGTGGGGCGGGGGAGCGAGCAGTCCTGGTGCTACCTGGTCAGCACGTCCGAGACCGACGAGGCCGAGGCCCGCTTGGGCGCCCTCGTGAAGACGACGGACGGGTTCGCGCTCGCGGAGGTCGACCTCGACCTGCGCGGCGAGGGCACGATCATGGGCGAGCGGCAGAAGGGCCGCAGCGACCTCAAGCTGGCGTCGCTGCGTCGCGACCGCGAGTGGGTCGATCGGGCCCGCGCTGCGGCGTTCGCCATCGTCGACGACGCCGACGGAGGCCTCGAGCGCCACCCCGACCTGCTGGCCGAGGTGGCCCTCTTCCTCGACGAGGACGACCAGGACTTCCTGCTCAAGGGCTAGTGCCCCGGGAGACGACGAACGCCACCTCGGCAATGCCGAGGTGGCGTTCGGTCGATCACGTCGCGGGTGACCGGCTCGGCTCGAGCGGGAAGACCCGGGTCAGCCGGAGATGCCGCACTCTTCTTCCATGTACGTGGTGACCCGGTCGGAGGCCGCCTCGGCATCGGCGAAGTTGGACTCGTCGAGTGCCTCGGGGTCGCTGAAGTCGATGTCCTCGAAGGCCTGGAGCGAGGCGACCATCGTCTCCCAGTCTTCGGCGATCGCAGCCGGGGGATCGAGCTCGGTGAAGGCCTGGATCGCTGCACCGAACTCGTCGCCGGTGGGATCGGAGACGTCCGCGAAGCGCTCGTCGAGCGTCCGTGCCTGCTCGCAGAACTCGGCGCCGTCGCCGCCCCCGCCGCCGGCGCTGTCGTCGTCGTCGCCGCACGCGGCGGCGGTGAGCAGCAGGGCCGGAACGGCGGCAAGGCCGACCATGCGGCGCAGCAGGTGGGTGGATCGGGTGGTGTGCATCGTGCTGTCTCCGTTGTCGTCACTGGCGGTCCCGAGTACCTGATCACGCGCGCGGCTCGGGGGACATGGGGGTTGACCCCAGGGATGGAGGACGGTCGTCAGGGTTCGTCGGGACCGTCGTCGTCGGGAACCAGCAGGTCCCAGCGGTCGAGGCAGTCTTCGCACCGGTAGACGACCAGGTCACCGGGCTCCCAGTCGCGCTCCGACGGCGGGTACGAGATCAAGTGCGCTCGTCCCCCGCAGTCGATGCACGTGATGACCCGGTCGACCTCCACTGCTCCGGACGCTAGTGCCCCGTCAGACAGCGTTTGCGCCCTTCCACGCCGGCCAGGCCCGCCGCTCGCTGCGTCCTCGTCGTCACCGCAGCTACGGCTGCGCCTTCCTCCTGCGTCCTTGCGAGCGACGACCCTGACTCGCCGTGGAAGGGCGAACGTTGCCTGACGGGGCACTAGCTCGCGCCGGCGATGCCACCCCGCCGCCGGGTTCGGAGATCGGGAGATCGGGAGATCAGTGGTCAGTGCTCGCCTCGCGCCCGCTGGTGGTCGGCGAACCGGTCGACGCCGGCGGAGAAGTCGTCGGAGAGGATGACCTCACGGCCGAGGCGATCCTCGTTGGCCAGGGCCTCGGCAGTGTCGAGGCCGAGACCGTCGTAGACAGCTCGTCTGTCGCTCACCACGCATCGCCACGGCGACGAGGCGATCTGCTCGGCCAGCTCGACCGCCGCGTCGAGCGCCGTGCCGTCGGAGACGAGCCGGTCGACGAAGCCGATGCGCTCGGCCTCGACGGCGTCGATCTCGCGTCCTGTGAGGATGAGGTCGAGCGCCCGTCCCAGACCGACGATCCGCGGTAGGCGGTAGGTGCCGCCGTCGACCAGGGGAACGCCCCACCGGCGCTCGAGGCAGCCGAACCGCGCGCCTTCGCCCGCCACCCGCAGGTCGCACCATGCGGCCAGCTCCACGCCACCGGCCACGCACCAGCCCTCGATGGCGGCGACGACGGGCTTGGACAGAGCGAGCCGCGTCGGCCCCAACGGCCCGCTGTCACGAAGCCGGGGCAGGTCCCGCAGGTTGGCGCCGGCGCAGAACGCAGCGACGTCGCCCGTGAGCACCGCCACCTTGGCGGTGTCGTCGTAGTCGAACGCCACGAGCTCGTCGTGCAGCCGCTGCGCCGTCTTGGTGTTGATGGCGTTGCGGACCTTGGGCTGGTCGATCCTGATCACTCGCACGGGGGCTGACATGTACCGAGGATGCCACCCGTTACCGTGCCGCCATGCGAGTCGTGGGCGGGACGGCCCGGGGCCGGACCCTGGTGACACCTCCGGGTGCCCGTACGCGACCGACGACCGACAGGGTCCGTGAGGCCATCTTCAACGCGTTGTGGAGCCGCGACGCCGTCGACGGCGCCCGCGTGGCCGATCTGTTCGCAGGCAGCGGTGCGTTGGGGGTCGAGGCCCTGTCACGAGGCGCGGAGCACGTGACGTTCGTCGACAGCGACCGGTCGGCCCGCCAGGCCATCCGGCGCAACGTCGAGTCGTGCGGGTTCGCCGACCGGGCCACGATCGTGGCCGTCCCGGTCGAGCGTTGGCTCGCCGCGCTCACCGACGACGAGCACCTCGATCTCGCCTTCTGCGACCCGCCGTACGCGTTCGACGGGTGGGTCGACCTGCTGGCGGCCATCCCCGCGGATCTCGTGGTCGTCGAGGCGGCGGCGCCGGTCGCGTTGCCGGACGGATGGTCGCTGTCGCGCGAGTCCCGCTACGGCGGAACGTGGGTGGGGTTCGCCGCTCCGGCGCCTGCGGTCGACGGCGCCTGAGCGTGCCGGCCCCGGTGGGTGTGTCCGGGTCGGAGGGGTGACGTCGATTACCGTGGCAACGTTCGCTCGCGGCTGTCCGCCTGCATCGTGACCAGGAGCCCCGACCAGTGACCACCGTCCTCTACCCCGGGTCGTTCGACCCGATCCACAACGGCCACATCGAGATCATCGAGGTGGCCTCGCGGCTGTTCGACGAGGTGGTCGTCGCGGCCGTGCGCAATCCGCAGAAGGGCGAGCCCCTGTTCACGCTCGAGGAGCGGCAGGCGCTCATTGCCGAGGCGACCGCGCACCTGGGGAACGTGCGCATCACGATGTTCTCGAGCCTGGTCGTCGACCTGGCCCACGAGGTCGGCGCCGACTTCATCGTCAAGGGCCTGCGGGTGGTGTCCGACTTCGAGTCCGAGCTGATGATGGCGCAGATGAACAAGCAGGTGTCCGGCGTCGACACCCTGTTCATCCCCTCGGGGTCGTCGCACTCCTACCTCGCGTCCAAGCTCATCCGCGAGATCGCCCGCTACGGGGGTGACATCAGCTCGATGGTGCCGCCGGGCGTCGCCGAGCTGCTGGGCAAGAAGTACGCGGACGGGGACGGCGCACCGTGACAGGCGACGATCATTCGTTCGAGCACAACTTCGACGCCCGCGTCGCCGAGCGTGCACCCGGTGGTGACGTCGAGGCGCTGTTGCGCCACCTGCACGAGCTCATCGACACGGCCCGCCCGGCTCCGCTCTCGACCCAGGTCAAGGTCGACCGCGACGAGGCGCTGGACCTGCTCGACCAGGCGATCGAGCGCCTGCCCGACGAGGTGCGTGCGTCGCGTTGGCTGCTCAAGGACCGCGACGAGTTCCTGGACCGCACGCAGCGTGAGGCCGACGACATCCTGGCGGCCGCACGCGGGCAGGCCGAGCGCATGGTGCAGCGGTCGGAGGTGATGAAGGCGGCCGAGGCCAAGGCCCGCCGCATCATGGAGAACGCCCGGGCCGAGGCCAGCCGCCAGCGCAACGAGGCCGACGACTTCTGCGACAAGCGCCTGGCCCAGATGGAGACGGTCCTCGAGCGCACGATGGCCGTCATCTCCTCGGGCCGGGCCAAGCTCCGGGGCCCCGCTGGTGAGGGGCTCCCGCCCGTCGGCGCCGGCGGAGCCGCGGCGGGGTCGGTCAACGGCCACGACGACGATCGTGACGACGACCAGCCGTCGGGCTTCTTCGACCAGGACCGCTCGTAGGCCCCTACCCCCGGTGGTGGCGGAGCCGTGAACTCGGTGTCGCCGTGAGATGCCCCGGCTCGTAGCCTGGGCGGCGTGGCCCGCCCCTTCCTCGTACCGACCGGTGAGCTGTTTCGTCACCGAGGCGCCCGCCACCAGGTCTCCCTCGTCGGCCCGTTGCCGGGGCTGGCCCTGTCGACCACGGGCCTCACCAGCGACGACGTGGTCGCCGACCTCGTGGTCGAGGCGCAGGGCGACACGGTCACCGTCACTGGCACGGTCACGGCACGATGGACAGGCGAGTGCCGTCGGTGCCTCGAGGTGACAGGCGGCGACGTGGTCATCGAGGTGAGCGAGGTGTTCGAGCCCGACCCCGTCGAGGGCGAGACGTACCCGCTGGGTCGCGACGACCTCGACGTCGAGCCCGCGCTGCGCGAGGCACTGGCGCTGGCCCTGCCGCTCGCCCCGCTCTGCGACGAGGCGTGCCCCGGCCCCGACCCTGACGCTCACCCGGTGACCACGGCAACGGACGACGACGCTGTCCCTGCCGCCGACCCCCGGTGGGGCGCCCTGGACGCTCTTCACTTCGACAACTGATGCCGACGGTGGCCGACCCGGGCGGTTCGACGGTTCCGACGACGGGCCGCTAGTCTTTCCCCCTTGTGCCCGCCAGGCGGGCGGTTCTCGCGCCAGTTCCGCGGCGCCCCCCATCGAGACGTTGCAGGAAGACTCCCATGGCCGTCCCCAAGAAGAAGACCTCCAAGGCCAAGAGCCGCAGCCGCAAGGCGAGCGCGTGGCGCCTCGATCGCCCTGCTCGCAGCGTGTGCCCGCGCTGCAGCTCGGCCAAGCTGCCCCACGTGGTGTGCGGCAACTGCGGCTGGTACGGCGGCCGCGTGGCCATTGAGGTCGACTGAGCACTGAGCCTGCGGTCACTCCGGTGAGCCACGCAGACATCGTGAACGCGCCTGCCGCCGTGACGCTGCCCATCGCCATCGACGCCATGGGTGGTGACAACGCGCCCGCCGCCATCGTCGACGGCGCCCAGCGCGCCGCGTCCGAGCTGGGTGTGCCCGTCGTGCTGGTCGGCCGACCCGACGAGATCGATCCCCTGCGCGGCGACCTCGAGCTGATCGAGGCCTCGCAGGTCATCGGCATGGACGCCGACCCCGGGTCCAGCGTCCGCACCATGAAGGACTCGTCCCTGGTGCGCGCCGCCGAAGCCGTGCGCGACGGCAGGGCGTCGGCCATGGTGTCGGCCGGCAACACCGGGGCGACCATGGCATCGGCGCTGCTGCGCATGGGCCGCGTCAAGGGCGTGTCCCGCCCGGCCATCGCCACGCCGATCCCGGTGCCGGGCTCGACGCCCACGGTGCTGCTCGACGCCGGCGCCAATGCCGAGTGCCAGCCCGCATGGCTCGTGCAGTTCGCCCAGATGGGCGCCGTGTTCGCCCGCGAGCGCTACGGCCTCGTCGAGCCCCGGGTCGGCCTCCTCTCCATCGGCGAGGAGTCGACCAAGGGCAACCCGCTGGTCAAGGAGACGCACGCGCTGCTGGCCGAGCCGGCGGCGCTGGAGCGTTCCGGCGCACGGTTCGTCGGCAACGTCGAGGGTCGCGACATCATGACCGACGAGGTCGATGTGGTCGTGACCGACGGCTTCACCGGCAACGTGGCGCTGAAGACCCTCGAGGGCGGCATGAAGGCCCTGGTGCGCAGCGTGCTCGATGCCCTGGGTGCGACCGATGTCGCCGACCAGGCGTTCCAGGCCCTGCTGCCCCTGTACAGCACGCTCGACCCCGACTCGACCGGCGGCGCCATGCTGCTGGGCGTCGACGGGGTGTGCATCATCAGCCACGGCTCGTCCTCGGCGACGGCGATCGTCAACGCCGCCCGGGTGGCCAAGGAGATGATCGAGGCCGACCTGGTCGAGCGCCTGCGTGCGGCCGTCGCGCCGGCGTGAGCCCCGCCTGTCGTTCACAAGCGCACAAAGTCGGGCCTCGCTACACTGCCGCCCGTTCTTGTTCGTGACCAGGAGTAGTTGAGCGTGCCCGCCGAGACCCATGTCGAGCGTAGTCCGATGGATCGCCAGCAGGTCTTCGACCTGATCCGTGACCGCTTGGCCGACATCCTCGAGGTCGAGCCGTCCACGATCCACGAGGGCGACTCGTTCACCGACGACCTCGACGCCGATTCGCTCGCACTGATCGAGCTGGCCGAGGCCCTCGAGGAGGAGCTCGGCGAGCGCAGCGTCGGGTTCCGCATCGAGGACGAAGACCTCGAGGACATCAAGACCGTCCGCGACGCCGTCGACTACGTCCTCGCCAGGCTCTGAGGCACCACCATCCCACTTCCCGTCAACCGACTCGACGAGCTGGCCGAGCGCCTCGGCGTCACGGTCGACAGCCCTGACGTCCTGGCGCCCGCGCTGGTGCATCGCTCGTGGTGCGCGGAGAACCCGGGCCACGACTCGAACGAGCGGCTCGAGTTCCTCGGCGACGCCGTGCTCGGCGTGATCATCACCGATCACGCCTACCACGCGTATCCCACGCTCAGCGAAGGTGAGCTGACCGACGTCCGCAAGGCGGTGGTCAACGCCGTCACGCTGGCCGAGGTGGCCGACGAGCTCAACCTCGGCGACTACCTGCTGCTGGGCAAGGGCGAGGAGCAGTCGGGCGGCCGCGAGAAGCCGTCGATCCTGGCTGACGCGCTCGAGGCCGTGCTCGGCGCGGTCTACGTGTCGGCCGGCATGCCCGAGGCCCACGACCTGGTGCTGCGCCTGCTCGGCAGCCGGGTCGCCGAGGCCCACGCCGGTGGTCCCGGCGGGCAGGACTACAAGAGCCGGCTGCAGGAGCTGGCCGCCCGTCATTTCGACGAGTCGCCCCGCTACGAGACCCTCGCCGAGGGCCCCGACCACGCCCGCCGCTTCCACGTCACCGTCGCGGTCGGGGGCGAGCCCCGGGGCACCGGCGACGGTCGATCGAAGAAGCAGGCCGAACAGGTCGCAGCACGCGACGCCTACGCCACCCTGGTGGCCCAGTTGGAGAGCGAAGATGCCTGAGTTGCCCGAGATCGAGACCATCCGACGCGGTCTCGAGCGCGACACCGTCGGGCGGCGGGTCAAGTCCGTCGAGGTCCCCGTGGCCAAGACGGTCCATCGCAACGGCTCGCGCAAGGCGTTCCAGGCCCGGCTCGAGGGCGTCAAGCTCAAGAGCGTCGACCGGCGCGGCTCGTTGATCGTGTTCGTCCTCGACAGCGGCGAGCTGCTGGTGCTGGACATCGGGTCGTCGGGTCAGCTCCTGCGCACCACCCCCAAGGACGAGACCACGTCCGACACGCAGGTGATCATCACGTTCACCCAGGGCGGCCAGATGCGCATGGTCGACCCCGAGAGCGTGGCCGAGGCCTTCGTCGTCACCCCCGACCTCCTCCTCGAGGAGGCGCCCGAGCTGGGCGAGCTGGGACTCGATCCGGTGGCGTCGCCCGTGTCGTGGACCGCGTTCGCCCAGTCGCTGGTCAACCACCGCACCGAGAAGCTCAAGCCCCTGCTGCTCGACCAGTCGTTCGTCGTGGGCCTCGGCGGCCTGTATGCGGACGAGATCCTGCACGACGCCGGGCTCCGTCCCGACCGCGAGGTGTCGACGGTGTCGACGATGGAGATCCGCCGGCTGTACCGCTCGCTCGTCGAGATCCTGCACGAGGCGACCAAGCACCACGGCACCTCCACCGACGAGCATCCCTTCACCGATCTGCAGGGCAACCCGGGCAGCTTCCAGGACGAGCTGCAGGTGTGGGGCCGCGACGGCCAGCCGTGCCGCCGCTGCCGCCAGACGGTCACCAAGCAGCGCGGCGGCGGTCGCATCACCTACTGGTGCCCGAGCTGCCAGGTCTGACCCGGACGGCGCGGGGCGCGTCGCTCCCCGTGGCATCCACGGCCTGGCCAGGGCTCTCACCTAGCCTCGGAGTCCGATGTTCCTCAAGGCGCTGACCCTCAAGGGGTTCAAGTCCTTCGCGGAGTCGACCGTCCTCGAGATGCAGCCGGGCGTCACCGTCGTGGTGGGCCCCAACGGCTCGGGCAAGTCCAACGTGGTCGACGCCATCGGCTGGGTGCTCGGCGCCCAGGCACCCTCGGCAGTGCGCAGCCAGAAGATGGAGGACGTCATCTTCGCCGGTACGACCAAGCGCCAGGCGCTCGGTCGCGGCAGAGGTGAGCCTGACCATCGACAACGGCGCCGGCCTGCTGCCCATCGAGTTCAGCGAGGTCACCGTCACCCGCACGCTGTGGCGGTCGGGTGAGAGCGAGTACGCCATCAACAACGTGCCCTGCCGCCTGCTCGACGTGCAGGAGCTGTTCAGCGACACGGGCGTCGGTCGCCAGCAGCACGTCATCGTGGGGCAGGGCCAGATCGACGCGGTGCTCAACGCCCGCCCCGAGGACCGACGGCTCATCATCGAAGAAGCCGCCGGCGTGCTCAAGCACCGCAAGCGCAAGGAGCGGTCCGAGCGTCGGCTGACGGCGACCGAGGGCAACCTCACCCGCCTGGGCGACCTGCTGCGCGAGGTGCGACGCCAGCTCCGCCCGCTCGAGCGACAGGCCGACGCCGCCCGCCGCCACGGCGACCTCGTCACCGAGCTGCAGGCGCTCCACGTGTTCGTCGCCGGACGCGAGCTGACGACGCTCAAGCGCCGCCTGGGCGACAGCACCGCGGCGAAGGCCGAGCTGCGCAACGAGGAGACGCTGCTCAAGCGCCGGCTGACCGACCTCGACATCGCGGTGATGGCCGCGGAGGCCGAGCTGGCGACGCTGGGGGGCAGCGAGGTCGGCGATGCGCTGGTGCAGGTGCAGGGCCTTCGCGAGAAGGCCCGGGGCCAGCTCGCCCTGCTGACCGAGCGCCGCCGCGGCGTCGACCGGGAGCGGGCGGCGTTCGTCGACCAAGGGGTCATCGCCAGCCTCGAGTCCGACGCCGCCCGCCTGACCGCCGACATCGCCGGGCTGGCCGGTGAGTCGGAGGGGCTGATCCCCGATGCCGAGGCGCTGACCGCCGCCGAGTCGGTGCTCGCCGAGGCCCGGGCGGCCTTCGACGCCGAGTGGGGCGAGGGCGTGCCGTCGCCGTCGGGCCGGGCGTCCGAGGTGCGGGGCGAGCTGGGCACGCTGCGCAAGGTGCTTGACCGCGCCGACGCGGACGCCCAGCGGGCCGAGAACCGTGTCGCCAACCTGCGGGCGAAGCTCGAGCGCCTCGACACCGAGGCGGCGGAGGCCACCGGGCAGATCGAGGGGCAGGCGGACGAAGCCGCGCTCGCGGCCGAGGTCGAGTCGACCCGGCAGCGGCGTGCGGTGTCCGAGGAAGCGGCCCAGGCTGCCGAGCAGCGACGGGACGCCGCCCAGGCCGAGCGCCACACGTGGACGGCCCGCACCGAGGCGCTGGCCATGGCGCTTGACGAGGCGCGCTCGCGGGCCGGGGCCGAGCGGCTCTCCGCGGTCGAGGGCGTGATCGGGACCCTGCTCGACCTGGTCGACATCGACCCGGGGTGGGAGGCCGCCGCCGAGGCCGCGTGCGGCGAGGCGCTGGCCGCCGTGGTCGTCGACTCGGTGGCCTCGGGCCGTCGAGCGCTGCAGGTGCTCGCCAACGGTGACGTGCCGGGCGCGGTGCTCGCCATGGGCGTCGCCCCCACCCGCCGCACCCCACCGCCGGTCGGCGAACCCGTGCTGCACCACGTCCGCCCTCGCCGTCCCGAGGTCGCCGCCCTGCTCGACGGGTTGCTCGGCGCGGCCGTCGCCGTCGAGGGCGGCTGGACCGAGGCCGTCGACACCGCGCTCGCGCACCCGGACGCCGTCGTCGTCACCCGCAGCGGCGGCCGCTTCGGCACCGGCGGCTGGCGGGTCTCGACCACCACCACCGGTGCGACGGGCGCCGCACTCGACGAAGCGCGCGGGCGGTCGGGGGCGGCGTCCGCGGCCGCCGACACCGCGCTTGCCGACCATCGTGAGGCCAAGGCCGCGCTCGACCAGGCGCGCTCTGCCGAGGCCGCGGCGGCCAAGGCACTCGACCAGCGCCAGCGCACGCTTGCCGCGGCCACCCAGGCGCGCGAGCGCGCCGCACGCGACCGCGACGACACCCTCGGCGAGCTCGACCTGCTCGCCGAGCAGCAGCGTGACACGGCCGAGCGGCTGGCCCGCGACCGCGACCGTGCCGCCGAGCTGGATGCCGAGCTGCCTCAACTCGAGGCCGAGGAGACGGCGCTGCGCCAGCGGGCCCAGGCGATGGCCGAGGCCCGGCGTCGGCTCGACGACCAGGCCAACCAGGTCGCCGGCCGGCGCACCGACCTCGACAAGCGGCGCACCGCGCTGTCCGACCGCAACACCTTCCTGCAGCGCCGGCTCGCGGAGGTGGAGGAGCGGCTGGCCGGTTCGGTCGAGGCGCGTCGCCAGGCCGAGGAGCGCCGGGGTGAGCTCGACACCGCCGAGCGGGCGCTCGACCGGCTCTCGGCCTTCGTCGGCGACAGGTTGGCGCTCGTCGAGGAACACCTGGCCGAGATGCAGGAACGCCGCCAGCGCGAGACGGCCGCCCAGCGCACGCTGTCGGCGCAGCTCGACGCCCAGCGGCGCGAGCGGGCCGCCGCCGAGAAGTCGCTGACCGAGAAGCGCGAGCGACTCCAGCGCATCGAGCTGGACGAGGCCGAGGTCCGCCTCCGGCTCGAGCAGGCGATCGAGCTGTGCCGCACCCAGCTCGACGTCGAGCCCGAGGCCGCCGTCGCCGCGCCCCAGCCCGAGTTGGCGGACGGCATGACACCCACCGTGCGGGTACGGGAGCTCGAGCGCGAGCTGAGGGTGATGGGGCCCGTCAACCCGCTGGCGCTCGAGGAGTTCGAGGCGCTGTCCGAGCGCCACACCTTCCTGACCGAGCAGCTCGACGACGTCAAGGGCAGCCGGCGCGAGCTCAACAAGGTCATTCGGGCCATCGACGAGGAGATCGTGCGGGTGTTCGCGGCCGCCTACGCGGACGTGAGCGAGAACTTCGAGCAGCTGTTCGCCACGTTGTTCCCTGGCGGTGTCGGGCGCCTGCGCCTGACCGACCCCGACGACCTGCTCAACACGGGCATCGAGATCGAGGCCAAGCCGTCAGGCAAGAACGTCAAGAAGCTGTCGCTGCTGTCGGGCGGCGAGCGGTCGTTGACGGCGCTGGCCTACCTGTTCTCGGTGTTCCGCAGCCGGCCGTCGCCGTTCTACGTGATGGACGAGGTCGAGGCCGCGCTCGACGACGTGAACCTGCACCGGTTCCTCGACCTGGTGGCCGAGTTCCGCCAGGAAGCGCAGCTCATCATCGTCAGCCACCAGAAGCGCACGATGGAGGCCGCCGACTGCCTCTACGGGGTCACGATGCAGCCGGGTGGCTCGTCGCGGGTGGTCAGCGAGACGGTCGGCGCCGGCGCCTGAGGTGGCCGATCAGCCGGTCGAGCGTCAGCGTGGGCGCTCCGGCGAGCAGGAGTGGGTGGTCTCCGCGGTGCAGGTGTCGCGGCCGGCGCCACCCCATGCCCGGTCACGCCCTTCGCCGCCGACCAGCAGGTCGTCGCCGCGGCCGCCGTGGATCCAGTCGTCGCCTGCACCGCCGTAGACCTGGTCATCGCCCGCGAGGTCGATGACGAGGTCGTCGCCGCCGAGGCCGCAGATGACGTCGTCGCGCCAGAGCCCGATCAGGAGGTCGTCGCCCTCCGTGCCGACCCTGGTGCAGCCGACCACCACGCGTCGGGCCCACGTCGCGGTGCCGCCATCGTCGTCGGTGACCGTCACCGCCACGTCGTAGCGCCCCGGCTCGGCGTAGGTGTGCGCCGGGTCGGGGGCCACGGCGTCGACCGTGCCGTCGCCCCAGTCGACCGCCACCGTGTGCGTGTCGGCGGCGCCGGGATCGGTCACATCGACAGCGAGGGCGAGGTCGGACGACCCTGGCGCGTTCGCCGGCGTGACCGCCGCGACGACGGGCGCGGCGTTGGTCGTGGTCACCATCACCTGGTCCGAGGCGGAGGTGCCGTGGGCGCCGGCGACCGTGACGGTCAGCACCTCGGCCCCGTCGTCCACCGCCGTGTACGTCGGCGTCGGCGAGGTGGGGTCGTCGAGGCGGTCGGCCGGCTGCCAGGAGTAGGTGAGCGCGTCGTCGCCGGCGTCGGGCGAAGCGCTGCCCCCGAGCGCGACCGACGCGCCCTCGGTGACCGTCACGTCGGGGCCGCCATGGGCGGTCGGGGCGTCGAAGTACCCGCGCGGGGTCAGCATGTGCTCGGCCAGGAAGTCCACGGCACGGGAGAGCAGGTCGCGGCGTTGCGAGATGATGTGCCCCTCGTCGGGGTACTCCACCAGCTCGCACACGTTGCCGACCTGGGTCGCCCGGGCACACGCGTCGCGGGGGTTGGCGATGGAGAGCAGCGGGTCGTCGACGCCGTGCTGCGCGAGCACCGGCGGTTCGCCCGGCTCGGGCACGCCGATGTTGGCCCCGGCCATGGGCAGCGCGGCCGCGACCGCCGGGGTGTCGGGGCCGTACTGGCCGGGCATGTAGGCGAAGTGGAAGGCGAGGGCGCCGCCCGCCGAGTAGCCGCCCGCAGCGATCGCATCCGGGTCGATGCGGTACTCCGCGGCGTTGTCGCGCAACCACTGCACCGCGGCCAGAGCGTCGTCGTAGGCGTCGTACGACGCCGCGACCTGGCCGGCGACGTCCGAGACGCTCATGTCGGGCCGCAAGCGGTAGGAGATTGACACCGCCACGTAGCCCCGCCTGGCGTACTCGAACGATGACGCCGCCAACTGGTTCTCGTCGCCGAAGATGAAGAAGCCGCCGTGCATTCCCATCACGACCGGGCGCTCCGTCGCCGTGTCGCCTGCGGGCTGAAAGATGTCCATCCGCAGGTCGACAGCGGTGCCGTCGTGCCGGGTGGTCTGCCGGTAGACCACGTCGTGGGTGATGTCGACCGCCGCGAACACGGGGTCGAGGTAGCGGCCCCGGCCGGGGGCGAGTGCGCCGAACGTCACAGGCACCCTCGCTGACACGCCCGTCTCGTCGTCGCGGGCGACGACAGCGCAGCCGGGCGGCTGGCGGCAGTCGATCAGCTCGTTGGTGAGGTCTCCGGAACCGAACGTGGAGGCGATGTCGAGGGAGGCGGTGAACGCCCCGGTCGAGTCCGCCGACGTGAAGATCGTGGTCTCGGCCTCGCACGCCCAGCTGTCGGGGCCGTCATCGCGGCACAGGGCGACGCTCACGGAGCCGTCGCGGGTGAAGTCCGTCCCCGCCACGGTGACCGGCGCCGGATCGACGATGTCGGCCGTCGGACCGACGGTGATGGCGGGCGGGGGCGGCAGCGGGCCGTCTGGATCGAACGCCAGCTCGGCACGGGCGGCGCGCGACGACTGCAGGCCGGCCGGCGTGGCGACCAGCTCGCAGCGTGGTAGCGCCGAGCGGCAGTCGACCGGCTCGCTGGACCAGGACACCACCCGCGCCGAGACGACCGCGGTGGTCGCCAGCGTGCCGTCCGCCGCGGCCTGGGCATCGTCGAGGAACCGGCACGCCAGGTCCGGGCCCGGGGCGCACTGGAACAGCGCGAGGTAGCCGGGGGAGAAGCCGCTGCCGGTGACGGTGAGCCGCTGGCCGTCGACGAGGCCGACCGCGGGGTCGACGGCCATCGTCGGCGCAGGACGCGGCTCGGCGCCGGGGGCGAAGACCAGGGGAGCGGTGGCCGCGTCCCGCAGGTCGGACTCCTCGCCGATGGCGACGACCACGCACCCGTCACCCTGCCGGCAGTCGACGTCCCGACCCGCCTCCGTGCGCATCACCATCTTCACGGTGAGCCGGGTGCTGTACGAGCCGTCCGGTTGCGTCTCGACCCACGAGCCGTAGTCGGAGTCGCAGACCGACGTGGTCGCCACGTCCGCGGCGCACTGCGAGATCTGCACCCACTCGGTGCCCGTCGACGTTCCGGTGACGGTCACCTCCTGGTCGTCGACGAGGCCCTCCGCGGGCGAGATGGCCACCGTGATGGACGGTGGTTCAGGGTCGGGCTGCTGAGCGCCCGCGGGGTGCACCGCAGCGAGCGCGCCGATGACCGCCGTCAGCACTGCCGCCGTCTTGCGGACCGTCCCCACGTCGCCCCCCGTTCCGCCGCGTCGTTCGACGGGCGCGGCGGACTGTACCGCCCCGATCCAGGGCGAGGGTCGTCACGGTCCAGGTGTCGACGGAGGGGTCGTGCCGTGCTTCCCGCGTCCGTCAGGCGATGGCCTTCACCCGGGTGATCAGCCGCTGGAGCAGGACGATGTCGTCGCCGGGGCCGCTCGTCTCGTGCACGTCGATCAGGCCGGCCGTGTAGAGGTCGGTGACCAGCACGCGCACGACCCCCAGTGGCGTGCGCAGCGCCGCCGCGACCTCGGCGACCGAGTGGGGCGCAGCGCAACGCTCGACGATCTGGCGCTGCTCGCCCGGCAGCGTGGACGCCGTGGCGCGGGCCAGGCGCGTCGAGGTGAGCATCGCCTCGATGGGAAGGGCGGTCGCCCGGGTCGGCCGGGTGCGCCCGCCGGTGAACAGGTAGGGGCGGACGATGCCGGCGTCGAGCTCCCAGGCATCGTCCGACAGCGGCGGATCAGCCATCGGGTGCGCCGCCGGCGGGAGTAGGTGCCGGGACGTAGGCGGGCGACGGTGAGGGTGGTGCGGGCGGGCCGGACGTCGTCGTCGGGGAGAGGGCAGTCCCCGCCGGGCCGGACCCGGTGGCGGCGACGATGAGGCGTGCCGGCAGCAGAACGTGAGCGGTGATGCCGCCGAGCGGCGAGTGGGCGAGGGTCACGGCCGCGCCGTGGCGGGCGGCGAGGCGTCCCACGACGTACAGGCCCAGGAACCGGGACACGGCGAAGTCGTCGACGGGAGGATCGCTGATGCGGGCGTTGGCGGCGGCGAGCCGGTCCGGCGGCATGCCGAGCCCGGCGTCGGCGATTGCGAGCCCGTAGCGCCCGTCGACCGTCCACCGCCCGCTGATCGACACCCGCTCGGTCGGGGGCGAGAAGGCGAGGGCGTTGTCGACCAGCTCGGCGAGCAGGTGCGACACGTCGCTGACCGCGGCGCCGAGCACGCCGACGGGCGCGAGGCGTTCGATGTCGACCCGCGAGTAGTCGGTCGACTCGGCGAGCGCGGCCCGGACGACGTTGACGATCGACACCGGGCGCGCCCAGGGCCGGGGCGACTCGGCACCGGCGAGGACCAGCATGTTCTCGGCGTTGCGGCGCATGCGGGTTGCGAGGTGGTCGAGCAGGAAGAGGTCGGCCAGTCCGTCCGGGTCGTCGGTCCGGGCCTCGAGGTGGTCGATGTGGTCGAGCTGCCGCGTGATCAGGTTCTGCGTGCGCCGGCCGAGGTTGACGAACACATCGCTGACGTTGCGGCGGAGCGATGCCTGCTCGGCGGCGAGCGCGACGGCGGTGCGCTGCACGGCGTTGAACGCTTCGGTGAGCTCGCCCAGCTCGTCGTCGGCCGGTGCCACGAGCGGCTTGGCGACGTTGTAGGCCGCCTCGGGCCCGTGGCTGTGCGCCACGGCGACCGCCCGCGGGAGCGCGTCGGTGGCGACGTCGTGCGCCGCGGCCGTCAGCCTGCGGATGGGCCGGATGACGATGCGGTGCAGCAGCGCCAGCAGCCCCCCGATCAACACGAGGGCGGTGACGCCCAGGCCGAGGAGGAGGTTGCGTTGGCGGTCGCTGGCGCGTCGGTGGGCGTCGGCCTGGGCAGCGAGGTCCGACGCGATGTCGTCGGCGGCGGTGTCGAGCAGGTCGACCTTGCGGGTCATCGCGCTGAACCACAGGTCACCGTCGTCGGGCACCACGCCGTTCGGCCCCAACGCGAGAGCGTCGCCGCGCACCCGGTCGGCGGCGTCGACGGACGGGGACTGGAGCGCCGCCGTGTAGTCCTCGACCTGGGTCGCGGTCGCGCCATGCTCGAACTGGCGGCGCCACAGCTGCTCCGTCGCCACCGTGCCGACCATCCGCTCGTGCACCGCCGGGTCGAGCCGGCCGCGGGCGAACGCCGACATGAGCAGCGTCTGTTGCAGAGCGACGGCTTCGGTCGCTCGGACCAGCGCGCCGTACGACTGCGCCGTCGCCAGCAGGTCGGCGTCCCCGATGGCGGCGATGTCGGCGTCGACGGATTGCAGCAACCGGTCGACCACCGTCGTGTACTCGGCCAGGACGGCGTCGACGGTGGTCCGGGCGCCGTCGACCTGCTCGCGGAGATCGCCGAGGCGGACGCGGACGTCGTCGACGACCAGCGCCACACCGAACCCGTCGCCCGAGTCGGCGATCGTGGCGTCGAGCCGGTCCAACGCCACGTCGGTCTGGCCGCGCTGGAACCGCAGCTCGGTGCCGTCGCCGGCCTCGGCGCCCTCGCGGTCGGCGTTGTCGGCCAGCACGGCCATCGCGAGCCCACGCTCGCGGGATGCGTCGAGCGCGGCTGTGGTCGACGCCAACGCGACCTCGGTCGTGCGGGCCGCGGCGCTGCTGCGGGCGGCGGCGTCGGACGACCAGCGCACCCCCAGGCCCGCGAGGAGCGCGAGCGCGACCAGAGGGGCGGCGACCAGAGAGACGAGCTTGGTTCGGATCGAGACGGCGCGTCGCATGGCTCCCAGCCACAGACCGTCCTTGGGGGCGACGGTCTGTGTGCGCAGAGGCTTCGTCACCCGTGCCGACGGATCAAGCCCACGAGGCCGCGCCGCGTGAGGTTTCGGCGCCCCGCCACCCGCCCAACACCGGCTGGTCGGGCAGAGTTCACCCTGACGTCACCGATGCCGCGTTGCCGGAGCGGATGGCGATGCGCCTGCGGCCGGCGCTCCGGCGCGGAGCACCGTCCTGAGGCGTCACGGCAGGCGCTGTGACCAGAGGAGGGATGACGATCCGGCCAGCGCCAGCAGGGCCAGGCCACTGCCGACGAACCACCCGCTGACGTCCTTCTCGGCGTCCTCGTAGCCGACCACGCTGCCGATGTCGGTGTACGCCATGCTGAGCTCGTCGAGCGACTCGGCCTCGAAGGCGGTGCCCCCCGTCGACGCTGCGATCTCGGCCAGCGGTTCCGGCGCGACGGGCACCGGCTGGGCGTCGCCGAGCTCGCCGACGATCGTGCCGTCCGGGGTGCCGAAGGCGATGGTGTCGACCGGCACGCCGGCGTCGCCGGCAGCCGCCGCCCCGTCGGCGTCGTCGCGTCCCATCGTCGTCTCACCGTCGGACATGACCACGATGCGGGCGGGTGCGGGCTCGTCGTCGTCGCCCCGCGGCGCGGCCTCGACGGCCTCCAGCGAGGTGAAGATCGCCTCCCCGATGGCCGTGCCCTCGCCCAGCTCGATGGCGTCGATGCCGGCGACCAGGGCCTCACGATCCTGGCTGGGCGGGACGGCGATGGTGGTCGAGCCGTTGAAGGTCACGAGCCCGACGGACAGCTCGTCGGGCAGGTCCGCCACGAACGTGCGCGCCGCCTCCTGGGCGACCTCGAGCCGCGAGGGGCGCGACATCGTCGGCCTCCATCGACAGCGACGTGTCGATGGCGAGGACGACCGTGGCCCGCTCCTCGCTCACGCGGGTCGCCCGCACGGGCTTGGCGAAGCCGACCACAAGGGCAGCCAGCGCCACCAGGAACAGGACCGCAGGCACGTGCCGGCGCCAGCCCGGCTCGCGGGGCGCCACCACGTCGAGCAGTTCGACGTTGGTGAACCGCACCACGTGCCGGCGGCGCTGTAGGGCGACCGCCACCCACGATCCGGCCATCGCGCCGACACCGACGAGCAGGAACAACCGCCACTCGACCAGGAACCTCATGACCGTCCTCCGCGTCCGGTACCGACCATCTGCTGCCGTCGGAGCTGCGCCATGCGGCGTGGCCGCTGGGCGATCCACGCCACCAGGTCGGCGGTGGCGTCACGGTCGGTGCGGAGCACCAGGTGATCGACGGCCCGCTCACGCAGGGCCGCCGCGGTGGCCGCGCGCCGGGCGCGGGCGGTCTCGGCGTAGCGCCGGCGCAGGCCGGCGTCGTTGGTGCGGACCTCGCGCTCCTCGCCTGTCTCGGCGTCGGCCACGACGAGCAGGCCCACGTCGGGCAGGTCGAGCTCGCGGGGATCGAGCACCTCGACGGCCAGCGCCTCGTGGCGGGTGGCGACCGATCGCATCGCGGGCACCCAGGCGCCGGGTCCCGGGAAGTCGGACACCACCACCGCCAAGCCGCGCCGCCGGGTCTGGCGGGACAGCCGCTCGAGCGCGTCGCCGAGGTCGGGCCCCTTGCGGTCCGGGCGTGCCCTGGGGTCAGGGCGAGGGGCCCGTGCGATCGCATCGATCAACGCCCGGGCCTGCACGCCACCCGACCGCGCGGGGAAGGTGGCGATGCCGTCGTGGGTGAGCACGTGCGCGCCGCACGCGGTCGCCGCAGCGCGACGCGAGCAGCGCGAAGGCGCCGGCGGTCGCCAGGACCAGGTCGCGCTTGGTGCAGCGCGCCGTGCCGAAGTCGGTCGACGCGGACAGGTCGACGACCAGCCACGACTCGACCTCCCGCTCGGCGACGGCGTCGCGGACGTGGGGCGCCTGCGACCGGGCCGTGACGTTCCAGTCGATGCGGCGGGGATCGTCGCCGGGGGCGTAGAGGCGGGACTCGCCGGCCTCGCTGCCGAGTCCGGGAACCCGTCCGGCGTGGTCGCCGTGGAGGAGGCCGTCGACTCGCCGCGCCAGGGCGAGGTCGAGGCGGCGGACGACCTCGGCGGCGTTTGGGGCGCCAGGCGCCGGGCCGGAGGCGACGACGGCCGGTGGGGTGGGCGGGCTCACGCCGACCAGGCCAGCTTGGGACCGTCGCCGCCGGGGGGCGCGGGCGGGACGGGCTGGGCCGAGGCGTCCTGGGTGGGCGTGAGCCGCGGCGCGGGGACGGTGGCGAGCAGCTTGGTGACCAGGTGGTCGGCCTCGACCCCCTGGGCCAGTGCGTCGTAGGACACCACGAGGCGGTGGGTGAGCACGTCGGGAGCGACGTCCCAGACGTCCTGGGGCAGGACGTAGGATCGACGGCGCAGCAGCGCCAGCGCCCGGCCTGCGGCGATCAGCCCGAGCGTGGCCCGGGACGACGCCCCGCAGGCGATGAACGGCGCGAGCTCCGCGAGGTGGTAGCTGGCCGGGTCGCGGGTCGCGCTGACCAGGTCGACCGCGTACTGCTGCACCCCGTGGTCGACGTAGACGGCGGTGCGGGCCGCCGTCTGCAGCCGGATGAGGTCGTCGAGGTTCAACCGCTCGACGGGCGTCGGCGGCTCGACCCCCATGCGCCGCGCGATCTCCAGCTCGTCGTTCGGGCTCGGGTGGTGGACGGTGATCTTCATGAGGAAGCGGTCGCGCTGCGCTTCCGGCAGGGGGTAGACGCCCTCGGACTCGGCGGGGTTCTGTGTGGCGACCACCAGGAACGGGGCGGGCACCGGGTAGGTGGTTCCGCCGATCGAGACCTGGCGCTCGGACATGACCTCGAGCAGCGCCGACTGCACCTTGGCCGGCGCCCGGTTGATCTCGTCGGCCAGCAGCAGGTTCACGAACACGGGGCCGAGCTCGACGTCGAACTCCTCGGTCGACGCCCGGTAGATGCGGGTGCCGGTGATGTCGGCCGGCAGCAGGTCGGGGGTGAACTGCACGCGGGCGAAGCTGCCGCCGACCACGGTGGCCAACGTCTCGGCCGCCAGCGTCTTGGCGACGCCAGGTGGGCCCTCGAGCAGGATGTGGCCGCGGGCGAGCAGGGCCACCATCAGGCGTTCGACCAGGCGGTCCTGTCCGACGATGACCTTGCGGACCTCGAACAGCGCCTGCTCGAGCAGGGTGGCGTCGTCGG
Source organism: uncultured Acidimicrobiales bacterium (assembly GCA_963735375.1). Taxonomy (GTDB): domain Bacteria; phylum Actinomycetota; class Acidimicrobiia; order Acidimicrobiales; family VFJN01; genus ZC4RG19. The sequence goes on along the minus strand of CAVTKS010000007.1, from coordinate 361,784 downwards.
AGGTGGGACCGGTGGCGGGCATGGGCCCGACGGTACGGATGCCGCTGCCGGGCGGGATCGGGGACGACCCCGTGTCTGAAGGGCGGGGCATGGGGGCCGGTAGGCTCCGACTCCGCCATGGAGATCGTGATCCTGCTCGTCGTGCTCGCCGTCCTCGTCGTCGGCGGCCTCGCCTACGTCGGCCTCCGCTCCCGTGGGGGCACCGACCTCGAACCGCCCCCGGCTCCGCCGGTCGAACGCGGCCGGTCCGGCACGGTCACTGCCGAACGGCCCGAGGTCGCACCCACCGAGACCGGGGCGAGCGCCGGCACCGCCGTCGCCCCACCGACCGAGGCCGCCCCGGTCGAGGCGCGCCCCTCCGGTCGAGCCGGCGCCGGTCAGGCCCAGCTTCCGCGACCGGCTGGCGAAGGCCCGGGGTACCCTCGGCGGCTACCTGGGGTCGATCCGCTCACGCAAGGTCGACGAGGAGACCTGGGACGAGCTGGAGGAGGCCCTCATCAGGGCCGATGTCGGCGTCGTCATCACGCAGCAGATCCTCGACGAGCTGCGCACGACGGCGAAGGCCGAGTCGATCACCGACCCCGAGGTCTTGCTCGATCGCCTGAAGTCCCAGCTCAAGGGCCTGTTGGTCACCGGTGACCGCACGCTCCACCACGAGCCCGGCAGCCCCAACGTCTGGCTGTTCGTCGGCGTCAACGGGGTGGGCAAGACCACCACGATCGGCAAGATCGCCCGCCAGCAGCATGCGCAGGGCCGCTCCGTGGTCATGGCCGCGGGCGACACCTTCCGCGCCGCGGCCGCCGAGCAGCTGGGCATGTGGGCCGAACGCACGGGCTCCGACCTCGTGCGCGGCAACGAGGGGGGCGACCCCTCGGCCGTCGTGTTCGACGCCGTCGAGCGTGCGGCCGCCCGCGGCAACGACCTCGTGCTCGGCGACACGGCCGGCCGGCTGCACACCAAGACCAACCTGATGGAGGAGCTGCGCAAGGTGCGGCGGGTCGCCGATCGCGACCCGGGCAACGTCACCGAGGTGCTGCTCGTCCTCGACGCCACCACCGGTCAGAACGGCCTGGCGCAGGCCCAGCAGTTCACGGATGCCGTCGACGTCACCGGCGTGGTGCTCACCAAGCTCGACGGCTCCGCCAAGGGCGGCATCGCGCTCGCCATCCAGGCCACGCTCGGCATCCCGATCAAGCTGGTGGGCCTGGGCGAGACGGTGGATGATCTTGTGGAGTTCGATCCCGACGAGTTCGTCGACGCGCTGTTCGCATGAGCGGGTCGACTGCCCGTCGTGACGTCCTGACCTATCGTCTGACCGTCTGACTGGAGGCGAGGGCATGGTTGTTCGAGCGGTGATGTTCCCCGTGCGCATGACGTACGCAGTGGGCAAGGCCGGAACCAAGGTCGGCTACACGGCGGGCAGGCTCTCGGTCGGTTCGACCTACAAGGTCGGCCGCTTCGTGGGGCTGACGCGGGTGCTGGCGCTGGGCACGGGTGTCGCCATCGGCCTGCTGGTGGCGCCCACGACCGGCCAGGAGCTACGTGACCGCCTGCGTCGCACGCTGGCGGCGCGTCGCGCCCCGGCCAGCGACGAGGCCGTGGCCGAGCGCGTGCGCTACGAGCTGTCGCACTCGCCGCGCACCTGGCACCTGCCCCAGCCGGCCGTCGAGGTGGCTGGTGGCACGGCCATCCTCAGCGGCGGGGCGCCGCACGAGACCGGCAAGGCCGACATCGAGCGTGCCGCGGCCGCGGTGCCGGGCGTCGCCGAGGTCGAGAGCCACCTGGTGATCGGGGCCACGGGCAACGGCGACACCTCGAGCTGACACACCGGGGAGCTGGCTCTAGGCGGCGCCCGCCCCGCTGACCACCGAGCCGATGGCGACGAGGTGGCACACGACGGCCGCCACCACGAACGTGTGCCACACCTCGTGGTACCCGAACACCCGTGGGAACGGATCGGGCCACCGGGTGGCGAGGAAGATGGCTCCGGCCGTGAACAGCACGCCGCCGACGGCGATGAGGATCATCTCGGTCACGCTGAGGTGGCGCACCAGCTGCGGCGTCGCCGCCAGGGCGAACCATCCCGAGCGCGATGTACAGGCCGCTGCGGAGCGTCGAGCCGCGGCGCCCCTCGCTCCACGCGAGGACGCCGCCCAGCACGGCTCCGGCCCAGGCCGTCACCAGGGTGGCCACCGCCACCCAGCCCTGGAGGACCAGCAGGCACAGCGGTGTGTAGCTGCCCACGATCATCACGAAGATCGTCGTGTGGTCGAGGCATTGCATGCGGCGCCGCCACGTCGGCGACCAGGGCCCACGGTGGTAGGCCGCGCTGACGCCGAACAGCGCGATCAGGCCGGCGGCGTAGATGGCGGCACCGACCCGCGCCCGGGGCGAGCTAGCGAGCGCGATGACGAGCACCCCGGCAGGGATCGCCAGGAAGAAGCACACCAGGTGGAGCCAGCCGCGCAGCAACGGCTTGGCGAGGTTCGCCACCGCTGCGGGTACGTCGCTGGGACTCATTCCGACAAAGCTAGGGCAGCGACGGGCGATCGCCTCCGCGGCCTGAGCGACCCGGCCGTCGCCCGATAGGCTGCACGACTCATGTTCGAGTCGCTTTCCGAACGGTTCGAGGGCATCTTCGCCCGGCTGCGCAGCAAGGGCACGCTGCGCGAGTCCGACGTCGACGAGGTGCTGCGCGAGATCCGTCTCGCCCTGCTCGAGGCCGACGTCAACTTCGTCGTGGTCAAGACGATGCTCGCGCGCATCCGAGAGGCCGCCATCGGCGCCCGCGTCCACGAGGCCCTCAACCCCGCCCAGCAGGTCGTCAAGATCGTCAACGAGGCGCTGGTCGACGCCCTGGGTGGCGAGTCGATCCGCATCCAGTACGCGTCCAAGCCGCCGACGGTCGTGCTCATGGCGGGCCTGCAGGGCTCGGGCAAGACCACCAACTCGGCCAAGCTGGCTCGCTGGTTCCGCCAGCAGGGCCGCAACCCGCTGCTGGTGGGGGCCGACCTCCAACGACCCGCCGCCGTCGAGCAGCTCCGCACGATGGGCGAGCGGGTGGGCGTGCCCGTGTTCAGCCAACCGGGCGACCCGGTCGAGACCGCACGGGCCGGCGTCGACGAGGCCCGCCGCCTCGGGCGCGACGTGTGCATCGTCGACACCGCGGGCCGCCTCGCCATCGACACCGAGCTGATGGACCAGGTGCGCCGCATCTCGCAGGCCACCGGTCCCGACTACACGTTCCTCGTCGTCGACGCCATGACGGGCCAGGACGCGGTCACGGTCGCCGAGTCGTTCGACGCGGCGTTGGCGCTCGACGGCGTCATCCTCACCAAGCTCGACGGCGACGCCCGCGGCGGTGCCGCCCTGTCGGTGAAGGAGGTGGTGGGCAAGCCCATCGCCTTCGCGTCGACGGGCGAGAAGGTCGAGGATTTCGACCTCTTCCACCCCGACCGCCTGGCCAGCCGCATCCTGGGCATGGGCGACATGCTCACGCTCATCGAGAAGGCCGAGCAGGTCTACGAGAAGGAAGAGGCCGAGCAGACCGCGGCCAAGCTGCTCGAGGGCAAGTTCACGCTCGACGACTTCCTGGACCAGCTCCAGCAAGTGCGCAAGATGGGCCCCTTGCAGAACCTGATGGGCATGATGCCCGGCATGCCCAAGGAGATGCGCGATGCCGAGATCGACGAGGGCCAGGTCAACAGGGTCGAGGCCATCATCCGGTCGATGACCCGCGCCGAGCGGGTCGACCCCACGGTCATCGACGGATCTCGCCGACTGCGCATCGCCAACGGCAGCGGCACCCAGACGTCCGACGTCAGCCAGCTCATCAAGCAGTTCCGCGAGATGCAGAAGCTCATGAAGCGCATGCCGGGCATCTCGGGCACCAAGGGCGTGCGCGGCAAGAAGGGCAAGAAGGGCCGCAAGGGCGGCGGCGGACGGGTCACCCCGCCCGGTGGTGGGCGCACCACGCCGTCGGGCGGACAGTCCCAACCTTTCACTCTGCCCGGTCTCAAGTAACCTGGTCACCGGCCCGCGGTTTGATCCGACCGGCGCGAACAGCGCATCATCTTCGGTCGCTCCGCTAGAGGCCGCGCCGCTCCGCACGAGTCGCGCGGCCGGGTGACACCCCGAACACGAAAGAAGACACGAGTGGCCGTCAAGCTCCGCCTCATGCGGATGGGCAAGAAGAAGCAGCCGACCTATCGCGTGGTCGCGGCCGATGCCCGGTCGCCCCGCAACGGGCGCTTCATCGAGATCGTGGGCATCTACGACCCCCGTCCCGACCCCTCCGCCGTCCGCATCGACAACGACAAGGCTCTCGGTTGGCTCCGCAAGGGCGCCCAGCCGACCGAGTCCGTGCGCAAGCTCCTCGAGATCTCGGGTGCCTGGGAGGAGTTCAGCGGCGAGCCGCGGACCCGCCCGGTCCTGACGCCCAAGGTCGAGGCACCCAAGGCCGAGGCTCCCAAGGTCGAGGCACCCAAGGCCGAGGCTCCCAAGCCGGCCGCGAAGCCCAAGGTCGCCGAGGCGAAGGCCGAGGCTGCCAAGGTCGACGAGCCCGCGACCGACGCCGCCGCGCCCGCCGAGACCGAGCCCGCCGAGGGCTCCGAGTGAGCGACACCGCCTCACCTGTCGCCGTTCCCACCGCGCAGGCGGTGCTCGAGCACCTGGTCGGCTCGTTGGTCGAAGACCGCGACGCCGTGCGCATCGACCTGTCCGAGGGCCGCTCGCTGCCCCGCCTCACAGTGCGCGTGGGCCCGTCCGACATGGGCCGGGTCATCGGCAAGCGTGGCCGGGTCGCGCAGGCGATCCGCACTGTCGTGCGTGCCGCTGCCGCGCGCGACGGCAGCGACGTCGAGGTCGAGTTCGAGGACTGAAGGGGGTCCGCGGGCATGGCCGCTGACGCGACACGGTCGTTGACGTCCGGCCTGCGCCCGGCGGACTCCGCTCCCGCCAGGGCCGACGGATGACGGGCCCGGCCCGCCCCGCGCTGCTCGAGGTCGGACGCATCACCAAACCTCACGGCCTGCGTGGCGAGGTCCTCGTCAACCTGGTCACCGATCGCGACGAGCGCCTCGACCACGGCGCCGTGCTGGCGACCGACCGTGGAGAGCTGCTCGTCGTGGCGTCGCGGCGCCATCACGACCGCTGGATCGTCGCCTTCGACGGTTGTGCAACCCGTGAGCAGGCCGACGAGCTGCGCGGGCTGGTCCTGCGCGCCGAGGCGGTCGAGGACCCCGGCGAGCTGTGGGTCCACGACATGGTCGGCGCGTCGGTCGTGACCGTGGGAGGCGACGCCGTCGGCCGCTGCGTCGGGGTCATCGCCAACCCCGCCGCCGACCTGATCGAGCTCGACAGCGGAGCCCTCGTGCCCGTCGTGTTCGTCGTCGACCACACGGCGTCCGAGCTGACGATCGATCCGCCCGCCGGGCTGTTCGATCTCTGACCAGGGCGTCGCAGGACGGCACACGATGCGCATCGACGTGTTCACGATCTTCCCGGACATGGTCGAGCACTTCGCCGAGCAGAGCCTGATCGGCAAGGCCCGGTCGACGGGGGCGCTCGAGGTCAGGGTCCACGACCTGCGCTCGTGCGCGACCGACCCGCACCGGTCGGTCGACGACGCACCGTTCGGCGGGGGAGCGGGCATGGTGCTGATGCCCGAGCCGGTGTTCGCGGCCGTCGAGGCCATCGACCCTCCCCGTCCGCTCCTCTACCTCAGCCCGGCGGGCCGCAGGTTCGACCAGCCGGTGGCTCGACAGCTGGCGGAGCTCGACGGCTTCAGCCTGCTCTGCGGCCGGTACGAGGGCGTCGACGAGCGCATCCGGGACCACCTCTGCGACGGCGAGCTGTCGATCGGCGACGTGGTGTTGTCGGGCGGCGAGGTGGCGGCGATGGCCGTCATCGAGGCCGTCGGGCGCCTGGTGCCGGGTGTGATGGGCAACACGACCTCGGCCGACGACGAGTCGTTCAGCGACGGCCTGCTCGAGTACCCGCACTACACCCGACCGGCCGAGTTCCGTGGGTGGGCGGTCCCCGAGATCCTGCGCAGCGGCGACCACGGGCGTGTCGGCCGCTGGCGGCGGGCCCAGGCGTTGCGACGCACCATCGACCGGCGCCCGGATCTGATCGGGAACCGGGGGGGCATCGGCCCCGACGACCGTAAGCTGTTGGCCGAGTTCGATCTCGACGACGGTCTCCCTCCGTCGGCCTCCGGTGGCTGCTGACCTCGCTTTGTGTCGGTTGCGGGTCGCCGGATACGATCTTCCGTCCGCCTGAATGACGCCTCCGCCGGAGCGACGCGCGATGAACACCACCGACCTGGTCGATCAGACAAACCTGCGTAGCGACATCCCCGATTTCGCGCCCGGCGACACCCTCAAGGTGCACGTGCGAGTGGTCGAGGGTCAGAAGGAGCGTGTCCAGGTCTTCCAGGGCGTGGTCATCGGCCGCTCCGGCTCGGGCGTCCGCGAGACCTTCAAAGTCCGCAAGGTCAGCTACGGGGTGGGTGTCGAGCGCACCTTCCCGCTGCACGCGCCGACGATCGCCAAGATCGAACGCGTCATCCGTGGCGACGTGCGCCGCGCCAAGCTCTACTACCTCCGCGACCGCATCGGTAAGGCCGCGAAGGTCAAGGAGAAGCGCGAGAACTGAGCCGTGCCCCCCGCCCTATAGGGTGCGGGTCATGAGCACCGAGGACCTCGAGCGCTACGAGGCCGACATCGAGCTCCAGCTCTACAAGGAGTACAAGGATGTCAGCCCGATGTTCTCGTACGTCGTCGAGACCGAGCGGCGCTTCTACCTGGCCAACGAGGTGAAGCAGACCGTTCGCGACGCCGGCGGGCGCACGTACGTCGAGCTCGACCTGCGTGACGCCTGGGTGTGGGACATGTACCGCACCAGCCGGTTCGTCCAGAGCGTGCGCATCGTCACGTTCAAGGACGTGAACGTCGAGGAGCTCCCCACCAAGGACGGGTAGGGGTCCGGCGTCGTGGCATCGAGCTCACGGCCCGGCCGACCGCCCGCGGCGCAGGGCCATCGCCAACGGCTGGGTGCTCGTGGCGAGCAGCTCACGGCCGACTGGTACGTCGTCCGCGGCTACGAGGTCCTGGCCCGCAACTGGCGGTGCCGCGAGGGCGAGATCGATCTCGTGCTCGCGCGGGACGGTGAGCTGGTCATCTGCGAGGTCAAGACGCGGTCGTCCAGCCGCTTCGGCGTGCCGGCGGAGGCCGTGACGTTCGCCAAGCAGCGCCGCCTGCGGTTACTGGCGACCCGGTTCCTGGCCGACCAGCCGACGTCCGTTTCCGCCGCTCGGCGGGGCATCCGCTTCGACGTCGCCTCTGTCATGAGCGGCAAGGTGGAGGTCATCGAGGCCGCATTCTGACGGGCATCACCTACGCCGCGGTGACCGGCTGTGCAGGACCTATGACCTCGAGCCCGGTCGTCGGACCCGACCGGGACGGCGGCGGTCGCGGTGGGCCCAGCAGCCGTGGTGCCAGTGGCGACGCAGCTCGGGAGACGCGGCGGGGATGGCGACGACGTGGCCCGTGCCAGGCGGGATGTCCTGGTTGCAGCCCGGGCAGATGTAGCGCTTGGTGGCCTGGTACGGCTGGACGCGGCGCACTTCGGCGCCGTCGTCGAAGAGGTCGCGGGTCACGGGCGCATGCTCGCCAGCGGCTTAGGCGAAGAGCGCCCAGGCGACGAGCGCCACGCACACGAGCAGGGCACCGGCCACCATGAGGATGTCTGCGGGGGAGCGGCGCTGTTGGCGGAACGGGTTCAGGCCCACGGGCTCAGTATCGTGCGCCCGCCGGGTGATGCGCAGATCGAGCGAGCGGTGTTCCCGCGTCTTTGGGTGCCATACCGCCCCGCTAAGGTGTTGCCACGCACCGAGCCGGCGACGACCGGGCAGCGGCGGCGCTCGTGGCCGAACGGATACACCAGAGCCGGCCACCTCACGCACACCGTTGTGAGGAGCAGCCGCCGTGCTCGCATCAGTCCGCTCCGCGACGCTGCTCGGCGTCGAGGGCCGTCCCGTCCGGGTCGAAGTCCACGTGTCGTCCGGCCTGCCCGGCTTCACCGTGGTCGGGCTACCTGACACCACCTGCCGCGAAGCCCGCGACCGGGTGCGGGCGGCGCTCATGTCCTCGGGCCTCAAGTGGCCCAACGCCCGGGTGACGGTCAACCTGGCGCCGCCGGGGCTCCGCAAGGTCGGCGCGGGGCTCGACCTGGCCATCGCCGCGGGCCTGCTGGCCGCGAGCGAGCAGATCCCCCTCGGTTGCCTGGCGGGGCGGGCCTTCGTGGGCGAGCTGGGGCTCGACGGGTCGGTGCGCGCCGTGCCGGGCGCGTTGCCGTTGATCGACGCCCTGGTCGAGCCCGAGGTCGTCGTGCCCGAAGGATGCACGGTCGAGGCCCAGCTCGTCGATCGCCACCTGGTGCGGCCGGTGTCGACCCTGGCCGCCCTGGCGGCAGCGCTGACGGGCCGTGGCCCCTGGCCCGATCCGCCCGAACCCGTCGAGCCGCCCGCGCCGCCGCCCGGTCCCGACCTGGCCGACGTGCGGGGCCAGCCGGCGGCTCGCTACGCCCTCGAGGTGGCGGCCGCGGGTGGTCATCACCTGCTGCTCGTCGGGCCCCCGGGCGCCGGCAAGACGATGCTCGCCCGTCGCCTGCCCGGCCTGCTCCCGGACCTGACGTCCGAGCACGCCCTCGAAGCCACCTGCATCCACTCCGCGGCCGGGCTGCCGCTCCCTCAGGGAGGGCTCATCCGCCGTCCACCGTTCCGCGCGCCGCACCACGGCGCGTCGGCGGTGTCGTTGGTCGGCGGCGGGTCCCACACCATGCAGCCGGGCGAGGTCAGCCTGGCCCATCGCGGTGTTCTGTTCCTGGACGAGCTGGGCGAGTTCGAGCCGGCGGTGCTCGACAACCTGCGACAGCCGCTCGAGGAGGGTGTCATCCGGGTGGCCCGTGCCGCGGCCAAGGTGGCCTTCCCTGCCAGGTTGCTGCTCGTCGGCGCCATGAACCCGTGCCCGTGCGGCGACGGCGCGACACCGGGCGCGTGTCGCTGCACGCCGTCTGCTCGCGCCCGCTACGCCCGCAGGCTCTCGGGTCCGCTGGTCGATCGGTTCGACCTCCGGGTCGAGGTCGGGCGTCCCGATGTGGTCGAGCTGCTGTCGAGCGAGACAGGCGAAACCACGTCCGATGTCGCACGCCGCGTTGCCGGTGCACGCGCCGTCGCGCACGATCGTGACGTCGTCGCCAACGCCCAGCTGCCCGCCTGGCGTCTCGACGCGGTTGCGGCGCTCGACCGCCCGGCGACGCGACTGGTCGAACGAGTGCTGCGCAACGGGCGGCTGACCGGGCGAGGGCTGGGTGGGGTGCGCCGTGTCGCGCGCACGATCGCGGACCTGGGTGGACACGAAGGCCCGCTCGGCGTCGGGCACGTCAGCGCCGCGCTGGCGCTGCGCGCCGAGCCAGCGTTCCTCGACGGGCGTGCGGCATGACGGGCGACCCCGGCACGTCGGGGGCCACGGCGTCGACCAGAACCACAGCCAGTGCCTCGGCGACGGCGTTGCCGCCCGGGGCCTACGCCACCGCGCTGGCCGGGCTGCCCCGCATGGGGCCGTCACGCCTCGCCGCCATCCTGGCCGGCGAGCCGCCGGAGGTGGTGTGGCACCGTGTCCTCGCCGGGCGGGGATGGTCGGACAGAGCTGTTCTCCAGGCGCTGGGCAACAAGCACGTCGACATCGTCGAGCAGTGGCGGACGGCGGCAGCCAAGGTCGACCTCGCAGACACGTGGAGCGGGGTCGTCGACGCCCGGGTCGGCGTGTGCCTGCTGGGCGCACCCGAGTACCCGCCCGCGCTGGTCGGCGACGTCGAGCCTCCGGCCGTGATCTTCCACCGGGGCACGACCGAGGCGATCGCGGGCGCTCGGGTGGCCATCGTCGGCACCCGGCGCTGCTCGCCGACCGGTGCCGGGGTCGCGTTCGAGCTGGGGCGCGATCTGGCGGCCGCCGGGGTGGCGGTCGTGTCGGGCCTGGCGTCGGGCATCGACGGTGCCGCCCATCGGGGTGCCCTCGCGGCCGATGGCGCGCCGCCGATCGGGGTGGTGGGCAGCGGGCTCGATGTCGTGTACCCGCGCGGCCAGTCCGACCTGTGGCAGGCGGTCGCCGCCGCTGGGCTGCTGCTGTCCGAGGCACCGCCGGGCGCGCGTCCCGAGCGGTGGCGGTTCCCGGCACGCAACCGCATCATCGCCGCGCTGGCCGACATCGTGGTGGTGGTCGAGTCCCATCGGCGCGGCGGGTCGCTGCACACCGTCGACGAGGCAGACCGGCGGGGCCTCGACGTGCTGGCCGTGCCCGGCTCGGTGCGCAACCCGGCCGCTGCGGGCACCAACGAACTGCTCGCCGAGGGCCGGGCGCCGGTCTGCTCGGTCGACGACCTGCTCGTGGCGCTGGGCCTCGGCGCATCTCGCTCCCGTGGGCCCCGCGACCGTCGGGCGCAGCCCGACCATGGTGACCGGCCGGTCCTCGAGGCCGTGGGCTGGCAGCCCGCGACACTCGACCAGCTGGTCCTGCGCACGGGGCTCGACCTGGCCCGACTCGCCCCCGCGCTCGACCGCCTGTGCGATGCCGGGTGGGTGGCGCGCCGCGGTGGCTGGTACGAACGCGTGGCGGCAACGTCCGGCGCAGGCGCGTGATGTCGCCGCCCCGTCCACCGCCGGTGGGTGCACCCGTCGGTACGGTGGGCCTCGTGGCATGGCACCTCGACGGGTTCACGCGCTCGCTCACCGCGGTGGCGTCGTCCACCGTCGAGGCCTACGACCGCGACCTCCGGGCGTTCACCACCTGGGCCGCACGCCTGGGGCTGGACGATCCTGCAGCCGTCGATCGCCAGATCCTGCGGCGCTACCTCGCCTACATGGCCACCCGGGGCCAGGCCCGTCGCACCATCGCTCGGCGCGCCTCGGCGCTCCGCCGTTACTTTCGCTGGCTGCAGCGTTCCGGCCGCATCGACCACGACCCCACGGCCGGGCTCAGCGCGCCCAAGGGCGAGGCGCGGCTGCCCCGGGTGTTGCGGCCCGACGAGCTGCGGGATCTTCTCGGGCCTCCGGGCGACGGTGCCGCGTCGCCCCACCCCGGGCGATCGGCCGGTGGCGAGGGCGCCACTGCCGCAGCCGTGGCCCTGCGCGACGCGGCGTTGCTCGAGCTGCTCTACGGCAGCGGGCTGCGCATCGCCGAGGCGACGGCGCTCGACGTCGACGAGCTCGACCTCGCCAGAGCGCGCGTGGTCGTGTGGGGCAAGGGGGCCAAGCAGCGCGCCGTCCCGCTCAGCGAGCCTGCCGTCCTCGGCTTGCGCCGCTGGTTGGCCGATGGGCGCGGCGCGCTCACGACCGAGGCCACGCCCGCCGGCGCCGTGTTCCTCAACCGGCGGGGGCGACGGCTCACCCCGCGTGACGCCCGGCGCATCCTCGACCGACGTGCCACCGAGCCCACCCACCCCCACGCACTGCGGCACACGTTCGCCACGCACCTGCTCGATGGGGGCGCTGACCTGCGGGTCGTCCAGGAACTGCTCGGTCATTCCGATGTGGCCACCACGCAGCGTTACACTCACGTCTCCAAGGAACGGCTGAGGACAGTGTTCGACGCCACCCATCCGCGGGCATAGGGACGCGTACGTGACGCACGTCGATGTCGAGATCGCCAGGGCATGGCACGCCTACAAGCGTGCTGGCCAGCGACCGGCGAGAGACGAACTGATCATCCACTACGCACCGCTGGTCCAGATCGTGGCCGGCCGGCTCGCGGCGGGCGCGCCCAGCCATGTCGACCGGGCCGACCTCGTCAGCTACGGCGTGTTCGGCCTCATCGACGCCATCGACAAGTTCGACCCCGAGCTCGGCCACCGCTTCGAGACCTACGCGATCGCTCGCATCAAGGGCCACATCGTCGACGAGCTGCGCCAGTACGACTGGGTGCCCCGCTCGGTCCGGGCCAAGGCCCGGTCCATCGAGGCGGCGCTCCGGTCGCTCGAGGCCGAGCTGCACCGGGCGCCCACCGATCACGAGCTGGCCGGTGCGCTCAGCATGACCGACTGCGAGTTGCAGCGAGCGCAGTCACAGGTCGCGCTCGTCAACCTGGTCACCTTCGATGCCGCGTTGGGCGCGGCGGTCGAGGGCGGCCAGGCTCTGACCGTCGGTGAGGTGCTCGTCGCCCCCGACGAGGGCCCCGGGCACCAGGTCGAGCTCGACGAGCTGCGCCGCGCACTGTCGTCGGCCATCGACCGCCTGTCGGACCGCGAGCGCGACGTCGTGGCGCTCTACTACCACGACGGCCTCACGCTGGCCGAGATCGGCGAGGTGCTCGGGGTGACCGAGAGCCGGGCCTGCCAGATCCACGGCAAGGCAGTCGAACAGCTGCGCCGGCGCCTCACGGCGGCCGAGCGCGAGCCTGTCTGAACATCGCGACGGGTGCCCCGGCGCCCGTCCCGCACGACGCACCTCCCCGCCCTGACGCGGGCACCACTCGTGGTCTCGCACGGTTGAGCGGCGGCGCGCTCGCGCTCCCTCGGGCAGCGCCACCACCCCTTCCCCCTCACGCACCTCCACGCCCCCGAGGGGGACATCATGCTGCCCGTCCACCGGCCGCCGGCGCACGTGCGCCTGCGGCCACGTCGCCGGCGCCACCAGCGCCGTCACCACCCGCGCCCGATCGATCTCGCTGCCGGTCGTCCCTGTCCTTCCCGTGCTGGGGTGGTCGCGCTGCTCATCGGCCTCGCGGTCGGTCGCTGTGGTCGTCGCCGTCTCCCGCGGCTGGTCGCGCCACCGCTGGCCCTGCTCGTCGTCGTCCCCGTCCTCTTCGTCGCCGCCGTCGCCGTGGTGGGCGACGCCGCGCCCGCCGCCGGGTCGGCCGGGAACAGCGAGTCCCGGGTCCACCGGAGGCAGCCGACGGTCGTCTCGTACGTCCCGCCGGTGGACGTCCCCGTCGCCGACCCGTTCCGGCCTCCCGCCGGTCCGTACGGTGCGGGCAACCGGGGCCTCGAGTACGCCACCGTTCCGGGCGCCCCGGTGCACGCCAGCGCGGACGGCACCGTCACGTTCGCCGGCCAGGTCGGGGGCGGACTCCACGTGACGCTGCTGCACGCCGACGGGGTGCGCACCAGCTACTCGTTCCTGGCCACCGTCGAGGTGGTGCTCGGCCAGCAGGTCCGGCAGGGCCGTCGCCTGGGATCGTCCGGGCCCACGCTGCACTTCGGCGCCCGCACCGGCGACGCGTACTTCGACCCGGCGGCGCTCTTCGCCGGCACGGTCGCCGAGGTCGAGCTGTTGCCGTTCGAGGTGCCACCGGGCAGCACAGCGGAGGCCGAGGCCCGCGCGCTCGCCGTGCTCGCGATGGCGGAGGGCGGTGGGCCGAGCCTTCCGGGCCTGGACCCGACGTTGGATTGGCTGCGCGCCCGCGCCCGCACGGGCATCACCTACGCCGCCCAGCTCAGCCCGGTCGGGCGTGGCCTCGCCGTGGCCGGCGACCTGGTCGACCGGGTGGTGCTCCCGGGGCCGTGCTCGACGGCGCCGGTCCCGGTCCGCCCGGTGGCGGGGCAGCGGCGGGTGGCGGTGACCGTGGCCGGGCTCGGCTCGTCGAGCGACAGCGGATCGATCGACGAGCTCCGGCTCGACGACCTCGGGTACGCACCCGAGCGTGTGGTGCGCTTCAGCTACGCCGGCGGCCGCACGCCGTCGACGGGCGAAGCGTTCCTTTCGGTCGAACCCCGTGACTACGTCTCCGCCGACACCCAGGGGGACATGGCGGTCGTGGCCGGCCGACTGGCCGACCTGGTGGAGCGGGTCGCGGACGCCGACCCCCACGCGAGCGTCGACGTGTTCGCCCACTCGCTCGGCGGGCTCGTCACGCGGCTCGCGCTCGTCGAGCTCGACGAGCGGGGGTTCGACCTCGGACGGCTCGGCGTCGTGACCACGCTCGGCTCGCCTCACCGGGGCGCCGATGCGGCCACCGCCGTGGTCGCCGCCAACACCCGGCTGGTGCCCAACCTGGCGCTCGACGCCGCCGAAGGGGTGCTCGGCACCGGCCTCGACCCTGACGCACCGGCGATCGCCCAGCTCGCCGAGCACTCCGGCGTCGTGGCCCTCCTGGCGGCGCACGGCGCCCCGGACGGGGTGCGGTTGGTCTCGATCGCCGCCCGGGGCGATGTCGTGGTGGCGGCGCCCCGCACGGAGGTGCCCGGGGCGGTCAACGTCACCGTGCCGGTCGGCGGCCGCGCCGCGCACGGCGACCTCGTCGGCTCGGACGCGGCGACCGACGAGATGGCGAGGGCGCTGGCCGGGCAGCACCCCGGCTGCGAGACGTGGGACGATGCGGTCGCCGACGTGCTGGCCGGTCACGGCATCTCCGCACTCGAGGACCACCTGGGCGCGGTGATGGCCACCGCAGGCGGGTGACGACCTGGCTGCCCGGGCCGCCCGTCGGACGGCCGCCACCGACCGACGTGCGCCTGTGCGAGCGCCGCCGATAGGCTGTCACGCCGGTCAGGAACTCCTGGCCGTCCTCACACTCCGCAGTCGGCCCAACCCACGGTCGCCCTCGGGCGCCGGGCCGACCACGTCAACCGATGGGAAAGGACCACCACGTGGCTGTCGTCAGCATGAAGCAGCTCCTCGAGGCCGGTGTCCACTTCGGACACCAGACCCGCCGTTGGAACCCCAAGATGAAGCGCTTCATCTTCGGTGAGCGCAACGGTATCTACATCATCGATCTCCAGCAGACGCTGACCCGGATCGAGTCCGCCTACACGTTCGTGCGCGACGTCACGGCCAAGGGCGGCAACGTCCTGTTCGTCGGCACCAAGAAGCAGGCGCAGGACCCGATCGAGCAGTACGCCGAGAAGTGCGGCATGCCGTTCATCAACGAGCGCTGGCTCGGCGGCATGCTCACCAACTACCAGACGATGAGCAAGCGGGTCGCGAAGATGCTCGAGCTCGAGCGCCAGCGCGACTCCGGCGAGTTCGCCGCCATGCCGAAGAAGGAAGCGCTCCTCAAGACGCGCGAGCTCGACAAGCTGGCCCGCTACCTCGGCGGCATCCGTTCCATGGAGAAGCTGCCCCAGGCCGTCTTCGTGCTCGACACGAAGAAGGAGCACATCGCGGTCACCGAGGCCAACAAGCTGGGCATCCCCGTGGTGGCGGTGGTCGACACCAACTGCGACCCCGATGTCATCGACTACGTCATCCCCGGCAACGACGACGCCATCCGCTCGGGCACCCTGCTGTGCCGCGTCATCGCCGACGCCGTGATCGAGGGCAAGCACATGGCCTCGCTCAAGGCGCCCGTCGCGCCGCGCACGTCCACCGACGAGCAGCGGGTCGCCGCCGAGCAGGCCGAGGCCCGTCGTCAGGCGCTGCTCGAGTCGCAGCAGCGCGAGGCCCGCGTGGCCGGCGCCCGCCCGGTCCCGGCCCCGCCCGTCGCGCCGCTCACCGAGAGCATCGCCCCCGAGGTGGCCGAAGCCGAGGCCGAGGCCGCCACCGAAGCGCAGCCCGCCACCGAACGCCGCAGCCCGAGACGGCCGCGCCCGAGACCACCACCGAGACCGCCCCTTCAGACACCCAGGAGTCCTGAGCCCCGATGGCCGACTTCACCGCCAAGGATGTACAAGCCCTGCGCCAGTCGACCGGCGCAGGCATGATGGACGCCAAGAAGGCGCTCACCGATACCGACGGTGACATGGACGCGGCACGCAAGCTCCTGCGTGAGAAGGGCCTGGCCAAGGCCGACGACCGTGCCGGTCGCGAGAACGCCCAGGGCGCGATCGCCATCGCCACCAACGTCGGTACCGTGGGCCTGGTCGAGCTCAAGTGCGAGACCGACTTCGTGGCCAAGTCCGACAACTTCATCCGCCTCACCCAGGAGCTGGCCGACTCTGTGGCCGCTCGGGGCGAGGACGGCGTCGCGAGCCACGCCACCTCGATCGACGACCTCAAGGTCACCCTCAAGGAGAACATCGAGGTCGGTCGCGCCCTCCAGATCAAGCTGGCCGAGGGCGAGACCGTCGACACCTACCTGCACCGACAGGACGGCCGCGGCGTCAACGGCGTGGTCGTGGTCATGCAGGGCGGGTCTCCGGAGCTGGCCCACGACATCGCGGTACACATCGCGTTCGCCAAGCCGCAGTACCTGGACCGCGACGAGGTGCCCGAGGATGTGGTGGCCGACGAGCGTGCGACGCTGCTCAACATCACCAAGGCCGAGGGCAAGCCCGAGGCGGCCTGGCCGAAGATCGTCGAGGGCCGGCTCAACGGCTGGTACAAAGAGCGGGTGCTTCTCGACCAGGCGTTCGTCCGCGACGACAAGCAGACGGTCGCTCAGCTCGCCGAGAGCGGCGGGGCCAGCGTCGTCCGCTTCGCCCAGCTCTTCATCGGCGGGTGAGGGACACGCCGGTGACCGCTCTCAGCGAAGGTCCCGGAAGACGAACCGACGAGCCGCTGCGACGCAGCAGAAACGGGCACTCGTGACCGAGTACAACCGGATCCTGCTGAAGCTGTCCGGCGAGGCGTTCGCCGGCGATGTCGGCTACGGCATCGACGGCACCTTCGCCGAGTTCATCGCCACCGAGATCGCCGATGTCCGCGAGGCGGGCGTCGACATCGCGGTGGTGGTGGGCGGCGGCAACATCTGGCGCGGCATGACCGGGGCCGGCGCGGGCATGGACCGCGCCCAGGCCGACTACATGGGCATGCTGGCCACGGTCATCAACGCGCTCGCGCTGCAGGACACGCTCGAGCGCATCGGCCAGCCGACTCGCGTGCAGACGGCCATCCACATGGCCCAGGTCGCCGAGCCGTACATCCGGCGTCGGGCCATCCGCCACCTCGAGAAGGGGCGCGTGGTCATCTTCGCCGGCGGCACCGGGAATCCGTTCTTCACCACCGACACGGCCGCAGCGCTGCGCGCCGTCGAGATCGAGGCCGACGGCATGCTGCGCGGCACCCACTCGGGTGTCGACGGGCTCTACACGGCCGATCCCCGCACCGAGCCCGATGCCACCAAGCTCGACGAGGTCAGCTACCTCGACGTGCTCAACCGGGGTATCAAGGCCATGGACTCGACCGCCATCACGCTGTGCATGGACAACAAGTTGCCCATCGTGGTGTTCGACCTGCTCGGCAAGGGCAACATACGGTCCATCGTGGGCGGCCGGGCGATCGGTACGCTGATCCACTAGTTGGCGGCGGGGGGTCAGCCGGCTGGCCGGCCCTGGCTTGCGCCTGACCCCGTCGACCTCGACCCAGGAGCACCCGTGTCCGACGACATGATCGCGATGGTCCTCGACGACGCCCGAGACAAGATGGCCAAGGCGGTCGACCACGCCCGGGCCGAATTCACCGGCGTGCGCACGGGGCGCGCCGCGCCCGCGCTCGTCGAGAAGCTGCCCGTCGACTACTACGGCACCGAGGTGCCGCTGCAACAGATCGCGGGCTTCACCGTGCCGGAGGCTCGGCTGCTCGTGATCAGCCCGTACGACAAGGGCGCCATGGGGGCGATCGAGAAGGCGATCCAGAACAGTCGTCTGGGCCTGTCGCCCAACAACGACGGCCAGGTGATCCGCCTCAACTTCCCGCCGCTCACCGAGGAGCGCCGCAAGGAACTGGTGCGGGTCGTGCGGGGCATGGCGGAGGAGGGTCGGGTGAGCATCCGCCATGCGCGGCGGGGCGCCCGTCACGACCTCGAGAGCTTGGAGAAGGACGGCGACATCTCCGCTGACGACCTGGCCCGCGCCGAGAAGGATCTCGACAAGCTCACGCACCAGTACGAGGGTGACGTCGGGGCCGCGCTCGACCACAAGGAGCAGGAGCTCCTCGAGGTCTGACGATGGCCTCGCCGAACGTCCGCAGCGGGTGCCGCGACCGCGGTTCGCGGCCTTTGCCACCACCTGAGGTGGCTGGGCGTGCAGGATTGAGGCGCGACAGACCGCGTGACCACCGATGCGACCGACGTGGGGACACACCCCAGGGTGGGCTCGACGAGAGGAAGACGACGTGACCGATCGGGATGACCGCCGCGACAAGCGTCACCGTGATCCCACCGAGGGTGTGCGGCTGCTGGGTGCCGACGAGGCCGCCGAAGCGCTCGAGCGCGACGACATCCGCCATCGTTTCGACCAGGATCGACCGCGCTTCGGAGACCGTCCCGCCGCGCCATCCTCCGAAGGACCACGTCCGGCACTGCGCTTCCCGCTCGGATCGTACGACGACCCCAACACCATCGAGCGGCCCCCCGTGGTGCCCGTGGAGCGCCGGGCCGAGGCGCCCGAGCTGTCCCACTGGGCGGGCTCGGCCGCCGAGGAGGTACCGAACATGAACCGCCGCGATCCCCGTCAGGGTGACGACACGTGGTCGGGGTTCGACGCCGATCCCCGGTGGCGCGACGAGCCGGCGCCGGAGCCGACGCGTGCGCAGCCACCGCTGCCGTCGCGCGGCCAACAGGGCGGCGACCCCGGCGGACAGGGCGGGTGGCCCGATCCCGCGCCGCCCGGCCGGTCCGGTCCGATGCAGGGCACCCCGGTCAGCTTCGACGAGGGTGTCGACCCGGCGCCGGGACGGTCGGTGTTCGACGATCCGCCGGCTGCGCCTCCCGCCGGCGGGCGGACCGACCAGCCCGGCTACGGCGACGAGTACGCCGAGGACGGGTACGGCTACGAGGACGACGCCTACGGCGACGACGGCTACGGCGACGTCTACGACGACGAGGTCTACGAGGAGCCCGCGGCGGGCTACCCGGCGTCCCAGCGTGGCGAGCCCGGCCCGCGCATGGGCCGTGCGCCCCGCCGCTCGACCCGCCGTCCGCCCGACCGCGACCTGCGCACCGCCGTGCTCGTCGGTGTCGGCTTCCTGGCCGCAGCGCTCGCGCTGTTCGCCGTGCTCGGGCCCCTGGGCGGCATGATCGTCGTCGTCCCGGTGCTGGCGTACGCGGCGTACGAGTACTTCGTGGCGGTCAACACCGCCGGGTTCGAGGCACCCATGCCGGTGGGTGTGGCGGCGGCCGTCGGCCTCGCCATCGCCGCGTACAACTACGGCGAGGGCGCCCTCCCGCTGGTGCTCGTCCTGGCCGTGGCCGTCAGCTTCCTCTGGTACCTGGTGGGCGCGGGCGGAGACCGTCCGGTCGCCAACGTCGGCGTCACGCTGCTCGGCATCGGGTGGATCGGCCTGTTCGGGGCGTTCGCCGGCCTGCTGCTGGCCGACCCGGCCGGCAACGGCGTGGCCCTGCTGCTCGCCGCCGTGATCCCGACCATCGGCTATGACGTCGGCGCCCTGTTCGTCGGGCGCAGCGCCGGGTCGCGCCCGCTGTCGGCCGCCAGCCCCAACAAGACCATCGAGGGCCTGGCCGGAGGCATGCTGCTGGCCGTCGTCGCCGCGGTCGTGTTCTCGATCGTCGGCGTTCACCCGTTCGACGAGTGGCAGGAGGGCCTGAAGCTCGGCCTGCTCGTGGCCCTGGTGGCCCCCCTCGGCGACCTTGCCGAGTCACTGGTCAAACGCGACCTGGGCATCAAGGACATGGGCAGCATCCTGCCGGGCCACGGTGGGCTGCTCGACCGGTTCGACGCGCTGCTGTTCGTGCTCCCCGCGGTCTGGTACCTCGCTCGGGTCAGCGACTTCTTCCTGCTGTGACGCCCAAGTGACGAGAACGAGCTGGGGCGGCGCTGCGCTGGTCGTCGCGTCGGCGACGTACGGCGACGCCATGGACGGCCCGTGACGTCAACACCCCCGACGCCGGGCTCCGCGGGGTCGACGGGTACCCTGGCGCCGTGGCCGTGACGACCGTCGCCATCGCGGGTTCGACCGGGTCGATCGGCACCCAGACCATCGACGTGGTGCAGGCCGAGGGTGACCGGTTCGAGGTCGTGGCGCTGGGCGCATGGTCATCGGCCGACGTGCTGATCGCCCAGGCCCGTGACCTGCACCCCAAGCTCGTGGTGATCGGCGACGAGCGGCGGGCGACAGAGGTGGCCGACGGCGTTCCTCCGGGCACCGAGGTCCATGCCGGCCCCCGAGCCCTGGCCCAGATGGGCACCGTGGCCGATGTGTGCGTCAACGGCGTCGTCGGCTTCGCGGGCCTGCGCCTCACGCTGGCCACGCTGGCGGCCGGCAAGCGGTTGGCGCTGGCCAACAAGGAGTCGCTCATCGCCGGCGGCCCGGTGGTGCGGGCCACGCTCGCCCAGGCGGGTGCGGGCCACATCGTGCCGGTCGACTCCGAGCACGGTGCCGTGCATCAGTGCCTGGCTGCCAACGCCACCGGCGACCCTGGCCGTGTGTCCCGCATCGTGCTCACCGCCAGCGGTGGCCCGTTCCGCGGGCGCACCCGCGCCGAGCTCGCCCAGGTCACGGTCGCGGACGCTCTGGCCCACCCGACGTGGTCGATGGGCCCCAAGATCACCGTCGACTCCTCCACGCTCATGAACAAGGGCCTCGAGGTCATCGAGGCCCACGAGCTGTTCGGCGACGCCCACGGGATCGGCTACGACCGCATCGAGGTGGTGGTCCACCCGCAGTCGATCGTGCACTCGATGGTGGAGATGAGCGACGGCTCCACCATCGCCCAGCTCTCCCAACCCGACATGCGCCTGCCCATCGGCTACGCGCTGGCGTGGCCCGACCGCATCGCCACCCCCTTCGGGCGCATCGACTGGGCCGCGTGCGGCCCGCTCGAGTTCGAGCCACCGGACCATGAGGCGTTCCCGTGCCTGGGCCTGGCGTACCAGGCCGGCCGGGCCGGTGAGCTGGCCCCGGCGGTCCTGAACGCGGCCAACGAGGAGGCGGTGGGCGCCTTCCTCGCGGGCCGGATCGCGTGGGTGACCATCCCCGACGTCCTCAAAGCGGTTCTCGACCGGCATGATGGAGGGCGTGCCGACGGGGTCGACGCCGTGATCGATGCCGATCGCCGGGGCCGCGCTGCGGCCCGACGCGAGATCGAGAGGATCGCTGAATGACCGACATGCGCCGCCCCGACCAGGCCGACACCTCGGGCGCGCCCTCGGACGACTCACGTCGCACCGCCCGCGGCGGGGCCCGGCAGCGACGAGCCGGTCAGCTACGAGACGGGCGGGTTGCGGCTCGCGTTGCTCGTTGCCTCCGTCGTCGCGCTGGGGTTGCTCGCGAGCTGGCTCTACGTCGGCATCGTGCTCGGCGTGGTCCTCATGATCTTCCTCCACGAGCTGGGTCACTTCGCCACGGCCAAGTGGTCGGGCATGAAGGTCACCGAGTTCTTCATCGGCTTCGGGCCGCGCATCTGGTCGTTCCAGCGCGGCGAGACCGAGTACGGGCTCAAGGTCATCCCCGCAGGCGCGTACGTGCGCATCGTCGGCATGAACAACCTCGACGAGGCGGACCCGGCGGACGAGCCCCGCACCTATCGCCAGCAGTCGTTCCCGAAGCGCCTGCTCGTGGTGTCGGCCGGGTCGATCATGCACTTCCTGCAGGCGTTCGTGCTGCTCGTCGTCGCACTCGGTGTGATCGGAGTGCCGGGCCGCAGCGTGACCGATCCGTCGGGTGACATCTCCGAATGGGAGGTCACGAGCGTCACGGAGGGCAGCGCCGCCGCCGAGGCCGGGCTCGAGAACGGCGACAAGATCATCTCTGTCGACGGCGGCGCCGCCGGCGAGTTCGACTCGTTCGCCGACGCGATCACCGGCTACGAGGTGGGCGACACGGTGACGTTCGCCGTCGAGCGTGACGGCGACGTCCGCACGGTCGAGGCCGAGCTGGGATCCCGCCCGGCCGACATTCCCGGAGGCCGCGAGGGCTCGGCGTTCCTCGGCGTCGGCACCGCCGCCTTGCGGCCCGACGACCCGATCGGCCTGGGTACCGCGCTCGTGCGGGCGCCGGGCGAGATGGTGGGCTTCATGGGTGACAGCGTCGGGGCCCTCACCGGCTTCTTCAGCCCGGACGGCCTGACCGACTACGCCGACAACGTCAGCCGGGCCAACGACGAGCCCGTCGCGTCGTCCGGCGGGTCGTCGTCGAGCAATCAGAGCGACGGCGCCGAGAACCGCATGCTGTCGATCTTCGGTGCGGTGCGGCTGGCGGGCCAGGGGGCCGAGATCGGCGGTCTGGCGTTCCTGCTGCTGTTCTTCTTCCAGATCAACGTGTTCATCGGCATCTTCAACATGGTCCCGCTGCCGCCTCTCGACGGCGGTCATGCGGCGGTGGCGATCTACGAGCGTGTGCGTTCGCGTGGCGGGTCGCGCTACCACGCGGACGTGGCCAAGCTGCTGCCGCTCACCTATGCCGTGGTCATGGGCCTGGTCCTGCTCGGCGTGACCAGCCTGTACCTCGACATCGTCAACCCGATCGACATCTGACGCCGATGGAGCTCGGACAGTCCTCGTACCCCCGCCGCAAGACCCGCCAGATCATGGTGGGCGACGTCGCCGTCGGCGGCGACGCACCGGTGACGGTGCAGTCGATGACCACCACCAAGACGGCCGACGTCGACGGCACGCTGCAGCAGATCTACGACCTCGCGATGGCCGGCTGCGACATCGTGCGCTGCACGTGCAACGAGGTCGAGGCCGCCGAGGGCCTGGCCCGCATCGTGCCGCGCTCGCCGGTGCCGATCGTGGCCGACATCCACCACCAGTACCGCATGGCCCTCGCCGCCCTCGAGGCGGGTGTCCACTGCCTGCGGCTCAACCCCGGCAACATCCGCCGCCCCGAGCACATCAAGCTGGTGGCGCAGGAGGCCAAGGACCGGGGCGTCCCCATCCGCATCGGCGTCAACGGCGGCTCTCTGCACCCCGACCTGTACAAGAAGTACGGCGGCAAGGTCACGCCCGAGGCCATGGTCGAGTCGGCCCAGATGGAGCTGGCGTTCTTCGACGAGGTGGGCTTCGAGGATGTGAAGATCTCGGTCAAGGCCTCGTCCGTGCCGCTGATGATCGAGGCCTACCGGCAGCTCTCGGACGCCGTCGACCACCCGCTGCACCTGGGCGTCACCGAGGCCGGGCCGCCGCCCGGCGGCGTCATCAAGGCGACCGCCGGCGTCGCCACCCTGCTGGCCGAGGGCATCGGCGACACGATCCGCTACAGCCTGACCGCCGACCCGGTCGAAGAGGCCCGCGCCGGCCGGGCGCTGCTGGAGGCGATGGGCCTGCGCGAGCGCAAGAACGTGGACCTCATCGCCTGCCCGTCGTGCGGGCGGGCCGAGATCGATGTCATCGAGGTGGCGCGCCAGGCGCAGGACGCGTTCGGCGACAAGCAGATCCCGCTGCAGGTCGCGGTCATGGGTTGTGTGGTGAACGGCCCGGGCGAGGCCCGCGACGCCGACATCGGCATCGCCGCCGGCAAGAACAAGGGCCATCTCTTCGTGCGCGGCCAGAACGTGGCGGTCGTACCCGAGGACGAGATGGTCGACGCGCTCGTCGAGTGGGCCACCTATATCGACGAGCACGGCATCGACGCCGCGCTCGATCGGGCCAGGTCCACCAGCGACGCGGCGCGGCGGGCGGCCGAGCGGGACAGGGCCGAGCTGCTCGACGAGCAGGGCGCCGACGCCAACCGCAGCGAGCAGCGTGTCGAGGTCATCCGCAAGCTCTGACCTCCCGGGCGCGCAGGCCACCGGCGCGCCTCGCCCGGTCGCCGATTGTGACGATCCGCGCGCCGCGACATCGCGGGGGGCGTCCGTGGTCGTACGCTTGCCAACATGTCCCGGCCGGCGGCACCCAGTAAGAGCCTCACCACCCGAGTCGTGGTGGGCATCGTCCTGCTGCTGGTCGCCTGGATCGTCTTCGGTTGGGTCGTCGGGTTCGTCTACTCGATCATCCGATCGGTCCTGTTCATCGCCCTGTTCGCGGTGGTGGCGTGGATCGTGCTCGTCGGGCTGCCCGGACGCCGCGACTAGTGCCCTGGCACTAGCCGCAATGCGTGCTCACCGGGTCGGAGCTGGGCACTAGTCTGGCGAGGTTCGAGCGAGCCCGAAGGGCGGTCGACAGTGCCTCGTGATCGGAACCCCGACGCAACGAAACCGTCACACGACGGTGGGTACCGTCCGCCGGTCGTGCGCACCCACTCCCGCTCCCACAACTCCCGCCTCGCCCTCGCCGGCCTCGGCGTCATGGCCGCCCTCGTCGCGCTCGCCAGCGATGCCCAGCCGACCCGCCCCGCCGCGGCCGACGCCCGCGACGAGACACCGTCCGAGATCGTCCGTTCGATCGACTTCACGACCGTGGCCCAGCCCGGCGGTGGCTGCACCGAGGCGCTGCCGGACGCGCCGCGGCTCATCCAGGTCGAACACGGCGAGAGCCTGCTCCTCGACGAGCCGTCGTTCACGCGGCTCGAGGTCGACGGCGACGTGCTCTACGCCGACCTCGACGGCGACGGGGCCGACGAGGCCGTGGTCCACGCCGTGTGCAACTACGGCGCCAACGGCGCCCAGCACTCGGTCCAGGTGTGGACGGTCAACGTCCGGGTCCCCAAGCTGGTCGCCACGATCACCGGCGCGCCCGACGACGTGGCCGACGACAGCGAGTTCCCGCCCGCGGTGCGCGACATCGAGGTCGACGGCTCCGAGCTCGCGGTCACGTTCACGCGCTACGCCGCCGGCACGCCGCATTGCTGCCCGACCGAGCAGGCGGTCGTCACGTACGAGCTCGACGACGGCCTCGAGGCCGTCGGCAACGCTGTCATCGGCCCGATCGAGCAGTAGCTCGGGCCCGACCGGCGCGGCCCCCGACGGCCGCGGGGCGTTTACGCCTGCCAGCCGCGCCGCCTCCGACCAGTACGATCCGACCCCTATGGCGAAGGTGCTCACGGCGCAGGCCGACGACTTCCCCCGGTGGTACCAGGACGTGCTGTCCAAGGCGCAGCTGGCCGAGAACGGCCCGGTGCGCGGCACGATGGTCATCCGGCCGTACGGCTACTCGATCTGGGAGCGCATCCAGTCGGAGGTCGACGACCGCATCAAGGCGGCCGGCGCGGAGAACGCGTACTTCCCGCTCTTCATCCCCGAGAGCTACCTCAGCCGCGAGGCCGAGCACGTCGAGGGCTTCAGCCCCGAGCTGGCCGTCGTCACCCACGCCGGGGGCAAGCCGCTCGACGAGCCCATCGTGGTGCGCCCCACCAGCGAGACGGTCATCGGGGAGTACATGGGCAAGTGGGTGCAGAGCTACCGCGACCTGCCGCTGCTGCTGAACAGCTGGAACAACGTCGTGCGGTGGGAGCTGCGGCCCCGGCTCTTCCTGCGCACCACCGAGTTCCTCTGGCAGGAGGGCCACACAGCGCACGCCACCCGCGAGGACGCCGCCGCGTACGCGACGCGCATCCTGCGGGACGTGTACGAGGACTTCATGGTCAACGTGCTGGCCATGCCGGTGCTGGTGGGGCACAAGACGCCGGCCGAGCGCTTCGCCGGTGCCATCAACACCATGACGTGTGAGGCCATGATGCGCGACTGCAAGGCCCTCCAGATGGGCACCAGCCACGAGCTCGGCCAGAACTTCGCCAAGGCCTTCGACATCGACTACCTCGACGCCGAGGGTGTCACCCAGTACTGCTGGACCACGTCGTGGGGCTCGACCACGCGCATGATCGGTGGCCTGATCATGACCCACGGCGACGACCGCGGCATCGTGGTGCCGCCGCGCCTCGCTCCCATCCAGACCATCGTGCTGCTGGTCAAGGACGGCGACGGGGCCGGCGAGCAGGCTGCCGCGCTGGCCGACGAGATCGGGGGCGCCGGCGTGCGGGTGCGGCTCGACGCCAAGGTGGCGACCAGCTTCGGTCGCCGGGCCACGGACTGGGAGCTGAAGGGTGTCCCGATCCGGGTCGAGGTCGGCCCCCGTGACCTGGCCGAGGGCAACGTCACGGTCGTCCGTCGCGATACCGGCGACAAGGAGCAGGTGGCGGTGACCCAGGCCGCGGCACGCGTCGCCGCGCTGGTCGAGCAGATCCAGGCCGAGCTCCTCGCCCGCGCCGTCGAGCGGCGCGACGCCGCGACGGCAGAGGTGGCCACGATCGAGGACGCGGCCACGGCCGCCCAGACCGGGTTCGCCCGGCTGCCCTGGCACCTCGTGCGGGGCGACGGCGAGGCGCAGCTGGCGGGCAAGGGCATCACCGTGAGGTGCCTGATGACCCCGGACGGGGGGCTCCCGGCGTCCGACGACGACGGCGATCTGGTCGCGGTGGTGGCGCGATCCTATTGAGTGCGGTATGCCACGGTCCGTGACGGCCGTTGCCCCGCTATACTCCAGCGTCCGTTTCGTTCGGATTGGATGTCGTCCCCGTTCGAGAGTTTCGAGCGAAGGCGTGGGCTTTGGCCCACGCCTTTCGTATGAAGAAAGGAGGTGTGCAGCTGATGACCGTGCCCGACCGTGTCCGTGATCTGGTGCTGCCCCTCCTCGCCGAGCGCGACATCGAGCTGTACGACCTCGAGGTGTCCGGGCCGGTGCTCAAGGTCGTCGTCGACCGGCCGGGTGGCCTCGACCTCGACGTGCTGGCCAAGGCCACCCGCGCCATGTCGCACGCCCTCGACGAGGCCGACCCCATTGCCGGCGCCTACACCCTCGAGGTCACCAGCCCCGGCCTCGAGCGCGTCCTCCGCACGCCCCAGCACTTCGCGCGGGCGGTGGGCGAGACCGTCAAGGTCAAGGCCGTCGCAGGCGCCACCGCAGACTCGTCCGACGATCGTCGCGTTACGGGCGTACTCAGCGCTGCCGACGACGACGGCATCACCGTGCGCACGGGCGTCGACGACGACGGCACGCCGGTCGAGCGCCGCCTCGCGTACGCCGACATCGAACGGGCGCGCACGGTCTTCGAGTGGGGACCGGGCGACAAGCCGGGCAAGTCGCGCCGGACGCAGCAGACGCCGGCTCCGCGCACCCAGGGCACGAGCAACGAGAAGAGGGAACACAGGTCATGAGCGAGATGATGGAGGCGCTTCAGGCGCTCGCCGCAGAGAAGGGCATCTCGGTCGACACCCTTATGGCGGCCTTGGCCGATGCGCTCGAGTCGGCCTACAAGCGCATGCCGGGTGCCCACGAGTACGCCTGGGTGACGATCGACCCCACCAACTTCGACATCCGCGTGTACGCGCAGGAGATCGACGAAGACGGCGAGCCCTACGGTCCCGAGCTCGACGCGACGCCCAAGGACTTCGGTCGCATCGCCGCCCAGACGGCTCGTCAGGTCATGACCCAGCGCATCCGCGAAGCCGAGCGAGAGCTCCGCTACGAGGAGTACGCGGGCCGCGAGGGCGACATCGTGACGGGCACCGTCCAGCAGGGCGACAGCCGCTACACGCTCCTCAGCCTGGGCCCGGTCGAGGCCCTGCTTCCCCAGGCCGAGCAGGTGCCCCACGAGCGGCCCGAGGCCAACACCCGGCTCAAGGCCTACATCGTCGAGGTGCGGCGCACCTCCAAGGGCCCGCAGATCGTCGTGTCACGCACGCACCCCGGCCTCGTCCTCGAGCTGTTCAAGCTCGAGGTGCCCGAGATCGCCGACGGCGTGGTCGAGATCAAGGCCTGCGCCCGCGAGCCAGGGCACCGCACGAAGATCGCCGTCTGGTCGAACGACAACAACGTCGACCCCGTGGGTGCGTGCGTCGGCGCCCGGGGCGCACGCGTCCGCCAGGTGGTCAACGAGCTGCGCGGCGAGAAGATCGACATCGTCCCCTTCAACGACGACCCCTACGAGTTCGTCGCCAAGGCGCTGTCGCCGGCCAAGGTCAAAGAGGTCCGCATCAACGAGGAGACCGGCGTCGCCGAGGTCATCGTCCCCGACTACCAGCTGTCGTTGGCGATCGGGAAAGAGGGCCAGAACGCCCGGCTGTCGGCCCGGCTGACGGGCTGGCGCGTCGACATCAAGAGCGAGACCCAGCTCGTCGAGGAAGAGGCCTACGGTCAGCAGGACTGGGCCGAGGGCGAGTGGGTGGTCGACGCCGAGACCGGCGAGCAGGTGTGGCAGCCCGCCGAGGGCGGCCCTGCCATGTCCGCCGAGGACTGGGAGGCCGCGGTGTCGGAGACGCCCGAGGGCGCGGTGTCGGAGACGCCCGAGGGTCGCGGTGTCGGAGACGCCCGAAGGCGTGCCCACGGAAGTGGCCGCGGCGGAGACGACCGGCGGTGGTGCGGTGGTTGCCGAGGAGGTCATCGCCTCACCCGAGGACACGTCGCCGGAAGAGGCCGAGGTCGTCGCTGAGGATGTCGAGGCCGAGTTGGACGCCGAGGAGGCCGTGGCCGATGTCGTGGCCGAGCTGTCCGAATCGGCGGAAGAGGCCGAGGGTGGGCCCGATGAGGTGCCCGCGGATGACGCGGACGGCGACAAGCCGGCTGGCGACTAGTCTCATCGCCGAGCCGCAGCGCACCTGCATCGGTTGTCGCCGCAAGGCGCCGCAGTCGGAGCTGGTCCGCTTCGTGTGCGGCAGCGACGGATCGCCGGTCCAGGGTCGTACACTGCCTGGACGCGGAGCGTGGCTCTGTCGAGCCACTCTCGATGCGTGTCGGGTGCTGGCTGTCCGTCGTAGAGCGTTCGCACGAGCGTTCCGTGATGACAGCAGGCGCTCTGACAGGCGCTGAATCACAGAGTTTCCAGGTCGCTGTTCGTCCCCGGGCGGTGGTCTGCGCGAGGATGGAGGGCCGCGATCCGCACCAGCAGGTGCGTGGTTCGCGCCCATAGAAAGACGAAGGGCTGGTCAGAGACAACTTTGGCAGCGAAGATCCGGGTCCACGAGCTCGCTAAAGAGCTCGGGATGACGAACAAGGAAACCCTCGACCTCTCCCTCGCGTTGGGTATCGGGGTCAAGACGCACTCCTCCGGCATCGAGGAGGCGCAGGCGGATCGCGTCCGCCGTCGCGCCGAGCGCGAGGGCCTGACGCGGCCCGAGCAGCCCGAAGAGCCCAAACCGGTCAAGGGGGGCAAGGCCGAGGCCACGCCCGCGGCCAAGACCGATGCCCCGGCCAAGGCGGAAGCGCCCGCGGCCACGTCCGACGCTCCGGCCCAGGGGCAGGGGTCCGCGCCCGACTCCAGCCCGTCGTCGCCCGCGGGCGAGAGCCCGGCGCGCGCCGCCAAGCCGGCGCCGACCGCGCCCGACGGTGGTGCGCGTCCGTCCACGGACGGGTGGAACCCCCGGCCGTCCATGCCGCCTGCGGCGCCGCCGCAGCGCACCGCCGGCCGTCCGACCCCTCCGCCGGCCCCCGGTCGCCTTGTCACGTCCTCGGGCAGCGAGCACCCGCCGCGGCCACCGCGCCGGGAGGACGAGCCCGGCGTCGCGCGTCCCGCCGCGTCCGCCGGCGCACCCGCGCCAGCGCCCGCCGAGGCCCCGCGCCCCGCACGCACACCTGATCGCCCGGCCGCGGCGCGTCCGCCCCGGCCGGCTGCCCCGCCGGCCGGTCGGCCCACGCCGCCGCCCGCCGGCGCCCCGCGTCCGCCCGCCGGCGGTCCGCCGCGCCCGGCCGCCCCGGCGCCCGGTGGTGCGCCCGCGGCCGGTGGCCCGTCGCCCACATCGTCATCCGGCAAGCCCATCCCGCCGCCCCCGGGCCCGCCCGCATCCCTGACGGGCAAGCCGATCCCGCCCCCGCCCGGCCTCGGTGGCCGCGGCCCCGCCCCGTCGCGCGGTGGCCGTCCCGGCGGTGGCCCCCCGGGGCGAAGCCGCCCCGGCGGTCCACCCAGCGGTGGTGGTGGCGCCGGCCGCCCCTTCGGTGGTGGCGGTGGTGGTGGCGGCAGTCGTCCCGGTGGTGGCTTCGGCGGCCCCGGTGGCGGTGGCCCAGGTGGCGGTCCCGGCGGGGTCGTCCCGGTGGTGGCCCGCGTGGTGGGCAGCGCCCGCCGCGGCGTCGTGGTCGTCGGCGTCGCAGCCGCGAGGAGCTCCAGCCGATGGAGGCGCCGAGCTACACGCCGGCATCGGCGCCGGTGCCCGAGGGCACGATCGTGGTCGAGCGCGCCTCGACCCCTCAGGACCTCGGTCCCAAGCTGAACCGCACGGCGGCCGACGTCGTCCGCTTCCTCATGCAGCAGGGCGAGATGGTCACGGCGACCCAGTCGCTGACCGACGACATGATCGAGCTGTTCGCTGCCGAGATCGGCGCCGACATCCGCCTCGTCGACCCCGGCGAGGAGCAGGAGGTCGAGCTGCAGCGCCAGCTCGGCTTCGACGAGCTGTTCGACGACGCCGCAGGCGACGACACCGAGCCGCGACCGCCGATCATCACGGTCATGGGCCACGTCGACCACGGCAAGACCAAGCTGCTCGACCGCATCCGCAACGCGAACGTGGTCGAGGGCGAGGCCGGTGGCATCACCCAGCACATCGGCGCCTACCAGACCAACAAGAACGGTCGGCAGATCACCTTCATCGACACCCCGGGTCACGAGGCGTTCACCGCCATGCGTGCCCGTGGCGCCCAGGCCACCGACATCGTCGTGCTGGTCGTGGCGGCCGACGACGGCGTGATGCCGCAGACCGTCGAGGCGCTCAACCACGCCAAGGCGGCCGAGGTGCCGATCGTGGTGGCCATCAACAAGATCGACCGCGAGCAGGCCAACATCGACCGCGTCAAGCAGCAGCTCTCCGACCAGGGCCTGATCCCCAGCGACTGGGGCGGCGACGTCGAGATGGTGCCCGTCTCGGCCCTGCAGGGCCTGGGCATCGACGAGCTGCTCGAGACGCTGCTGCTGGTGGCCGACGTGCAGGACCCGCCGCTCGAGGCCGACCCGGACGGCCGCGCCGCCGGCGTGGTGCTCGAGGCCAACCTCGACGTGGGGCGTGGTCCTGTGGCATCGATCCTGGTGCAGCGAGGCACCCTGCGGGTCGGCGATCCGCTGGTGGCCGGTGCCGCCTGGGGTCGCGTCCGTGCGCTCATCGACGACCACGGCAAGAACGTCAAGGAGGCCGGCCCGTCCACGCCGGTCCAGGTCCTGGGCCTCAGCGAGGTCGCCGATGCCGGTGACCAGTTCGTGGTCGCCCCGGACGAGAAGCTGGCCCGTTCCGCGGCTGAGACGCGCGAGCACTGGCAGCGTGTCGCCAGCCTGGGTCGCGAGGCGGCTGTCAGCGGCGGTGGCGCCAAGCTCGAGGACATCTTCGAGCAGATCCAGCAGGGCGAGGTCGCCACGCTGAACCTGGTGCTGAAGGCCGACGTCACCGGCTCGCTCGAGGCGTTGACCGAGGCCCTGCGCAAGCTCGAGCGCGACGACGTGAAGCTGTCGTTCGTCCAGCGCGGCGTGGGCGGCATCACCAAGAGCGATGTGCAGCTGGCCGCGGCGTCCAACGCAACGATCATCGGCTTCAACGTGCGGCCCGACCGCACGTCTCGCGAGCTGGCCGTTGCGGAAGACGTCGAGATCCGTACCTACGAGATCATCTACCAGGTCCTCGAGGACATCGAGAACGCGCTGCTCGGCCTGCTGCAGCCCGAGTACGAAGAGGTGGTCACGGGCGAGGCCGAGGTGCGCGAGATCTTCTCGGTGCCCCGGGTCGGCAAGATCGCCGGCTGCTATGTCACCAACGGCGTCATCACCCGCAACTCCAAGGTGCGCTTCCTGCGTGAGGGCACCATCATCTGGAAGGGCACCGTCCAGTCGCTCAAGCGGTTCAAGGACGACGCCCGCGAGGTGCAGGCCGGGTTCGAGTGCGGTATCGGCCTGTCCGACTTCCAGGACCTCAAGCAGGGCGACGTCATCGAGACGTTCGAGGAGCGCGAGATCCCGCGCACCTGATGTCGGCCACGATCCGGCGTGTGGGCGGGTGTCTGGCGACGCCCGCCCTACGCTGAGGACGTGCACGCGGCGGCCCTTCGGATCGAGCTCTACCTGCGCGAGTGCCGCTCCCTCAAGGCGAAGCGTGCGTCGCTCCGGCCCATCATCGAGGGGTTGTCCAAGCGGCACCGGGTCTCGGTGTCCGAGGTCGACAACCACGATGCCTGGCATCTGGCCACCGTCGGCGTGGCGGCGGTCGCGCCGTCTCACTCTCATCTCGTGGACGTGCTCGACGACGTCGAGCGGTTCGTGTGGTCGTTCCCCGAGGTCGAAGTGCTGCGCGTCGACCGCCTGTGGATCGAGGAGGAGGAGACAACATGAGCGAACGTCCCGAAGGGCGAGAGAGTGAGCGTGGCCCGAGCGGCCCGCTGCGAAGCAGCAAGAGCGGGAAGCAATGAAGCGCTCATCCGGTACGGCCAGGGACTATCCGCGCACGGCTCGGCTGAACCAGCTCGTCCTCGAGATCGTCGCCGAGGAGATCGAGCGGCTCGACGACGACCGGCTCGGCTTCCTCACGGTGGTCGGCGTCGAGGTCGAGCCCGACATGCGACGGGCTGTCGTCTGGTACACGACGCTCGACGAGGCAGAGGCTGACGCCGACCTGGTCGAGGCGCTCGAGCAGTACCGCGGTCGCATCCAGGCGGCGATCGGCCGTCAGGCCCGCACCAAGCGCACCCCGGAGCTCTCGTTCCGGCCCGACACGGTCGTCCGCCAGGCCCAACGGATCGAGGAGATCCTGCGTGACCTCGGCGACGAGGGCGCCGGAGCGCCGGATGCCGCACCACCCGCCGGTCCGGGCGACGAGGGCTGATGGGCCGACGCGGCCGGTCGGGCACGGCGGGCCCCGATGGCATCGCGATCGTCGACAAGCCGGCCGGGTGGACGTCTCACGACGTGGTCGCCAAGGCGAGGGGCCTGCTCGGTACGCGCAGGGTCGGTCACTCCGGCACGCTCGACCCCGACGCCACCGGCGTCCTGGTGCTCGGTGTCGGACGGGCGACGCGGTTGCTCACGTACCTGTCCGGGCTCGACAAGCGGTACGTCGGCGAGGTCGTGCTGGGAACGGCCACGTCCACGCTCGACGCGTCGGGCGACGTGACGGGTACGTGGGACATGGCGGCTGTGAGCCTCGCCGACGTCCGGGCCGCGGCGGTCGGGTTGACGGGCGCGATCGACCAGGTGCCGCCGATGGTGTCGGCCAAGCGGGTCGACGGCCGTCGCCTGCACGAGCTCGCTCGTGAGGGCATCGAGATCGAGCGCCCACCGGTGCCCGTTCGGGTCGACGCGTTCGTCGTCGACGAGCCGGTCGACGCGGGGGTGTACCCCGTCGACGTGACGTGCTCGGCCGGCACGTACATCCGCTCGCTGGCGGCCGACCTGGGCGCGGCCCTCGGCGGCGGCGCTCACCTGCGGGCCCTGCGGCGGCTGGCGGTCGGCCCTTACGTCATCGACGAGGCCGTTCCCCTCGACCGGGTCGCCCCCGAGCGGCTTCTGCCGCCGGTCGAGGCGCTGCGCGGTCGCACCCTGGTCGTGGTGGACGACGACGTGGCGGCTCTGGTGCGCAACGGTCGGGTCCTCGAGGCCGAGGTGCTCGGGGTGGATGGCGACGGTCCGTGGGCGGTGACCGACCGCGCCGGCGCTCTGCTCGCGGTGTACGAGCCGTTCCGGGATGGGTCGGTCAAGCCCGGGGTCGTGGTGGCGACGGACTGACGGAGCGTCAGATCCGGCGATAGGGTCGCCACGCGCCGGTCGAACGCGCCGGCGGGACCACGGAGGGGGAGACGTGAGCCCAGACGACGCGGTCGATCCGTTCGGGCCGGCGACGCTCGGCCCCCTGACGCTGCGCAACCGCATCATCAAGTCGGCGACGTTCGAGGGCCTGACCCGCGAGCACGTCGTGAACGACGACCTGATCGAGTTCCACCGCCGGGTGGCCGCCGGCGGGGTGGGCATGACGACCCTCGCCTTCTGCGCCGTGTCGGCCGACGGCTGCGGCACGCCCAACGAGCTGATCCTCACGCCGGAGACGGGTCCCGGCCTGGCCCGGTTCGCCGACGCGATGCACGCCGAGGGGGCGGCCGTGTCGGCCCAGATCGGCCACGCGGGCGCCGTCGCCGCCGGTACCGGCCTGCAGGGCCTGTCGCCGTCGCCCGTGTTCAGCCCGTTGGCGATGAAGCGCACCAAGGCGGTGACGGTCGACCAGATCACCCGGATCATCGGCGACTTCGCCAACGCCGCCACCCTCCTGGCCGACGCGGGGTTCGACGCCGTCGAGATCCACCTGGGTCACGGGTACCTGCCGAGCGAGTTCCTCAGCCCGAAGCTCAACAAGCGCACCGACGAGTGGGGCGGGTCCCTCGAGAACCGGGCCCGGTTCCCCCGGGCGATCGCCACCGCGGTGCGCGAGGCGGTCGGCGGCCGGGTGGCCGTACTGGCGAAGCTCAACATGGCCGACGGGGTGCGGGGCGGGCTGTGGCTCGACGAGAGCGTGACGGTCGCCCGGATGCTCGAGCAGGACGGCACGCTCGACGCGATCGAGCTGACCGCCGGGAGCTCGCTGCAGAACCCGATGTACCTGTTCCGGGGCGAGGCGCCGGTGGCCGAGATGTCGCGGGCGATGCCCAAGGTCATCCGTCCCGCGTTCAAGCTGTTCGGCCGGGCGTTCCTGCACGAGTACCCCTACGAGGAGGCGTACCTGCTGCCCTACGCCCGCCAGTTCCGTGAGGCGCTGGACATGCCGCTGATCCTGCTGGGCGGCGTCAACCGCATCGAGACCGTGGCCCAGGCGCTACGCGAGGGCTTCGACTTCGTCGCCATGGGTCGGGCGTTGCTGCGCGAGCCCGACCTGGTCAGCCGCTGGCAGAAGGGGGCCACGCACGAGTCGTTGTGCGTGCACTGCAACAAGTGCATGGCGACCATCTACCGCGGGACGCGTTGCGTGCTCGTGTCGTGACGCCGGCCCCGTTCGGGGCTGCATCCGAACGGCACACCCGATCGCTAGGGTCAGGGACGCTTCCACCTCCCGAGGGGGCGTCATGGAACTTCCCGCCGAGCCACAGATCGCCGACTCGCTGATCGACCTGATCGGCGACACTCCGCTGCTCCGCCTCAACCGGGTGACCGAGGGGATGGCGTGCACCATCGCGGTCAAGCTCGAGATGCTCAACCCGGGCGGCAGCGTCAAGGACCGGCCCGCGCTGGCCATGATCGAGCAGGCCGAGCGCGAGGGGCTGCTCCAACCCGGCGGCACGATCGTCGAGCCCACGTCGGGCAACACCGGGGTCGGCCTCGCCATCGTGGCGGCCCAGCGCGGCTACGACTGCATCTTCGTGGTCACCGACAAGGTGGCGCCCGAGAAGATCCACCTACTCGAGGCCTACGGCGCCAAGGTCATCGTCTGCCCGGTCGCCGTCGAGCCCGACGACCCGCAGTCGTACTACTCGGTGGCCGAGCGCGTCGTGGCCGAGACGCCGGGCGCCTTCCGGCCCAACCAGTACGGCAACGAGTGGAACCCGTGGGCGCACGAGCAGTCGACCGGGCCGGAGGTCTGGCGCCAGACGGCCGGACGCATCACCCACTTCGTCGCCGGTGTCGGCACGGGCGGCACGATCACCGGCACCGCGCGTTACCTCAAGAAGCAGAACGGCGGGGTGCAGATCGTCGGCGCCGACCCGGCCGGGTCCGTGTACTCGGGGGGCTCGGGCCGCCCGTACCTGGTCGAGGGCATCGGCGAGGACTTCTGGCCCACCACCTACGACCCATCCCTCGTCGACCGGGTCGTGGCGGTCAGCGACGAGGACAGCTTCCTCATGGCCCGGCGGGTCACGTGCGAGGAGGGCCTGCTCATCGGCGGGTCGGGCGGCACGGCGGTGGCGGCGGCCCTCGAGGTGGGGCGCGACCTCGGAGCCGACGACCTGGTCGTCGTGCTCATCCCCGACTCGGGGCGTGGCTACCTGTCGCGGGTGTTCGACGAGGACTGGATGGCCGGGTACGGGTTCGTGCGGGGTGGGGAGCACACGGTCGCCGACGTGCTCGAGTCGCGGGGCGGCGCGATCCCGCCGCTGGTGTACGTCAACCCCGACGACACGGGCCAGCGGGCGGTCAACGTGATGCGGGGCTACGGGCTCTCGCAGCTGCCCGTGGCCAAGGGCGAGATGCCGCTCGCCGCCGCCGAGATCGTGGGCGCGGTCGACGAGCTCGCCCTGATGGAACGTGCGTTCCGCGATCCCCAGGTGCTCGACGAACCGGTCGAGAAGGTGATGGGCAACCGGTTGCCCACGATCGGCATCGGGCAACCGATCGCCCTCGCCGTCGAGCTGCTCGACATCGCCCCGGCGCTGGTGGTTCTTGCCGGCGGCCGTCCCCGTGCGGTCCTCGGACGGGCCGACGTCCTCGAGCACCTGGCCCGAGGGGCATCATGAGGTACGCATGACCACTTCGCCAGACGACCGTGGCTTCGAGACCCGGGCCATCCACGCGGGGCAGGACCCCGATCCGTTCACCGGGGCCGTCGTGCCGCCGATCAGCATCTCCACCACGTTCGCCCAGCAGGGCGTCGGCCGGCACCACGGCTGGGAGTACTCGCGCAGTGCCAACCCCACGCGGCGCGTCGCTCGAGATGTGCCTGGCCTCGCTCGAGGGCGCGCGCCACGGCTTCGCGTTCGCGTCGGGCCTGGCCGCGGAGGACGCCGTGCTCCGCCAGCTGCCACGCGGCGCCGGCATCGTGCTGGGCGGTGACGCCTACGGCGGCACCTTCCGGCTGATCGACAAGGTGTACGGCGCCAGCGGCCACCCGTGGACCGCGGTCGACCTGACCGATCCCGCCGGGCTGGCCAGGGACTGGCCGGCGGGCACCAAGGTGGTCTGGGCCGAGACGCCCACCAACCCGGCCATGTCGATCGTCGACATCCCTGCGGTGGCCGAGGTGGCGCACGAGCACGATGCCTGGCTGGTGGTCGACAACACCTTCGCCACGCCCTACCTGCAACAGCCGCTCGCGCTGGGGGCCGATGTTGTCGTGCACTCGGCGACCAAGTACCTGGGCGGGCACTCCGACGTGGTGGGCGGCTTCGCGGCGGTCGACGACGACGACCTCGCGGTGGGCCTGGGGTTCACCCAGAACGCGGTGGGCAGCGTGCCGTCGCCCATCGACTGCTACCTGGTGCAGCGGGGCCTCAAGACCCTGGCGGTGCGCATGGATCGCCACTGCGACAACGCCCGCGCCGTCGTCGACCTGTTGACCGACCATCCGGCGGTCGAACGCGTGCTGTGGCCCGGGCTGCCCGGACACCCCGGTCACGACGTCGCCAAGCGCCAGATGCGTGACTTTGGCGGCATGGTCTCGTTCGTGATGCGCGGTGGAGAGCAGGCCGCGGTGGGGCTCTGCGAGCACACCGAGCTGTTCACCCTGGCCGAGTCCCTGGGCGCGGTCGAGTCGTTGGTCGAGCACCCGGCGCGGATGACCCACGCGTCCGCGGCCGGCTCAGAGCTGGCGGTCGACCCGGGCCTTGTACGCCTGTCGGTGGGCATCGAGTCCGCCGCTGACCTGGTCGACGACCTGCGCCGGGCCTTGGGCGAGGTCTCGTAGGTCCCGGATCTGGCTCTCGGCGGGACGACACGCCTCTCTCGCGCGGAGGCGCCCGCTACCCCCGGGCGAGCGGCACCGGGCGGCAGTGGGAGCCGGCACCACATGTATGGCGAGGCAGGGTCGAGGCTGGCATCATCGGCCGCATGAGCGAGCGCATCGACTACGTCGAGCTGCCCGGTGGCGAATTGGCGGCGACCAAGTCCTTCTACGCCTCGGCGTTCGGGTGGGGCTTCACCGACTACGGGGCGGCCTACGCAGGGTTCGAGAACGCCGGTTTGGATGGCGGCCTCGCAGCTGACGACACAGCCACCACGACAGTTCCGCTCGTGATCCTGAAGGCGGACGACCTCGAGGCGGCACTGGCGCGGGTCGAAGCCGCAGGCGGCGAGATCACCGCGCCGATCTTCGAGTTCCCAGGTGGCCGGCGGTTCCACTTTCGCGACCCCGCAGGCAACGAGCTCGGCGTGTGGGGCGAGTGACCTGACACCTATCTGACAGTGCCCCGGAACGCCGGCGGCGGGCACCCTCGTACGTGGAGGAGATGTCGAGGGGAGGCTCTCGGAGTTGCGGGCCAGCCGGGCTTAGGGGTGGTGGATGGCTGTTTCGGTGGGCATCGATGTCGCGGAGGAGCGCAAGGGCCTCGATCTGGTCGCGCTCGACGGCGATCGGCGCGTGGTCGCGAAGGTCGCTCGCGCCACGGTCGCCGATGTCGCGGCGGTGATCGCAGACCTTGGTCCTGAGGTGGTGTGCATCGATTCGCCGCCAGCGTGGGCGACAGGCGGACGAAGTCGCGCAGCTGAACGTGAACTTCGGCGGTTCGGCATCACGGCGTACGCGACACCCACCGACCCGGGTCCTCATCCGTTCTACCGATGGATGCGCGTCGGCTTCTCGATCTTCAGCGCCATCGTCGACGAGTACCCCCGCTACCGAGGCGGTTCCGTCCGGGGCACAGCGATCGAGGTCTTCCCGGAAGCATCGGCCGTGCTCCTGGAAGGCCACCTTCGCGCGAAGGTCGAACCGAAGGCCGTGTTCCGCCGCCGTGTGCTCGCAGCCCGCGGGGTCGACACCTCTGGGCTCAGGACCGGGGACGCCGTCGACGCCGCCGTGGCATCCCTCACGGGGTTGCTGGCGCTGAAAGGGGAGTTCTCCGTTGTCGGCGTTCCCGACGAGGGGGTCATCGTCTTGCCCGTCAGGGCGTTGCCGTCCGTCCCGCTCGCGCGACGATTGCCCCCCATGCCGATCCGGCGGGCCTCGGCCGCTGATTGACAGAACCATGCTCTCGACGCCGAACGACGTATCGATACGTCTGATGTATTGATGTCACTACGTGCGCCGCCGTAAATGTCACACCCTTTGGTTAGCCTCTGTGGCATGTCAGTCCAGGTCGACGAGCCGCCCGCCGCCACGTCACAGGAGCAGGCGTGGCGTTCTGGTGAAGCCGAGACGGTCGCGCTCATGGGGACGATCAACGTGACTGTCGCAGCGCTCGTGTCGGTGGTCAGGACCCTTCTCGACACCGATGGTTGGGTGGGTCCCGGCATTCAGTCGCCCGAGCATTGGCTGACGTGGAAGGCCGGCGTGGCACGTCAGCGGGCGGCGGGCCCTGTGCACATCGCTCGTCGCATCGATGAGCTGCCCGCGTGCTGGGCGCTGTTCCTTGCGGGGCGGCTGGGCGAGGACGCCATGGCGCGCATCGCGCGACGGGTCCCATCGGCGCGCGATGCCGAGATGGCAGAGATGGCGCCGGGCCTGCTGATCGCGCAGCTCGACCGCGTGTTGCGGGCCTTGCCCGAGCAAGGCGATCCCGAGGGCGAGCCCCGCGTTCGGCTGCCCGAGCGATTCTGCCGGCTCCGCGAGCGGCCCGACGGGTGGACGCGGGGCGAGTTCTGCCTGCCGCCCGAGGAGGGCGCAATCCTGATCGGTGGGCTCACGGCTGGACGCGACGCCGAGTTCCGTGATCGTCACGATCTCGGCCCTGACATCGAGGTCGATGCCGACGACCCGGCGGCGGCGCGGCCTGTGTCGTGGGCAGACGGGCTGGTGCGGATGGCCGCCGAGGCCACCGATGCGCTCGACGCCACGTATCAGCGCACGGGATATCGCGGCGAGCGTCACCTGGTCGTGTTGCATCACGACGTGGGGCCCGCCGGCGACCTCGGGCCTGGGCAACTGCATCTCGCCGGCGTGGTCCCCGACACGGTTGCCCGGTTCCTGGCCTGTGACACCCAGGTCATGGTGGCCGTGTACCGGCTCGGTCAGCTCATCGGCATCAACCCCACGGTGCGCACCCCGCCCAGGGCGGTGCGCCGAGCGTTGGAGCGCCGCGACCAGGGCTGTGTGCACCCGCTGTGCGTGCAGCGGCGCTGGCTGCACGCCCACCACATCCACCATTGGGAAGACGGCGGTCTCAGGGTCCCGTCGAACCTGGTCATGCTCTGCCCCCACCATCACCGGGCGTTGCACCACGGCGAGTTCACCATCGAGGGCGACCCCGAGGCCGGCACGTTGCGCTTCCTCGACCGCTTCGGCAGACCGATCGAGCCACCTGGGCTCGACCCTCCACCCGGCCTCCCGTCCCGCGACGGACCGTCGCCGTACACGCCGCCGACCGCGGAACGCCTCGACGCCCACGGCTTCAGCTGGAACTGACCGCGAGGGCGGGCGACGTCGTTCAGGGCGCATCGCCGGCGCCCGGTACGCTGCCGCCCCGATGGAGGTGATCCGCGACCTGTCCGCCTGCCCGCGCCCGCCCGGCGGCGCGGTGGTGACGATCGGCGCCTATGACGGCGTTCACCTCGGCCATCGCACGGTCATCGCCGAGGTGCGCCGGCGGGCCGCCGCACAGGGACTCGCGAGCGCGGTCGTGACCTTCGATCGCCACCCTGCGTCGGTCGTGCGGCCCGAGTCGGCACCTCGTCTGCTCACCGACCTCGACCAAAAGCTCGAGCTTCTGGCCGAGACGGGGGTCGAGTACTGCCTGGTCATCACCTTCGACGAGGCCCGTAGCCAGGAACCGGCCGACGACTTCGTCCGTGAGGTGCTGGCCGGGTGCCTGGCGGCGCGTGTGGTCGTGGTGGGTGACGACTTCCACTTCGGGCACAAGCGGTCGGGCAACGTCGGCTTGTTGCGCACGATGGGCGCGGAGCTGGGCTTCGACGTCGAGGGCGTCGGGCTGGTCGACGAGTCCGGGCAGGCAGGATCCGGGGCCGACAAGGTGTCGTCGACGCGCATCCGGCACGCGCTGGTCGAAGGCAACCTTGCGCTGGCGAACGCGCTGCTCGGCCGTCCACACGAGGTGCGCGGGGTGGTGGCCCACGGCGAGAAGCGGGGCCGCGAGCTGGGCTTTCCCACGGCCAACGTGTCTGTCCCCGGCGACATCCTGCTGCCGGCCGACGGCATCTACGCCGGGTGGTGCGAGCGAGCGGACGGCTCGGTGCACGCCGCCGCCATCTCCCTGGGACGGCGGCCGACGTTCTACGTCGAGGCGCACGCCAGCCTGCTCGAGGCGCATCTGCTCGACTTCGACGACGACCTCTACGACGAGCACGTGAAGGTGCGGTTCGTGTCGTGGCTGCGCGGGGAGGTCAAATTCGAGTCGCCTGCCGCCCTCGTCGAACAGATCGCCCGCGACTGCGACGACGCCAGGCGCGTGCTCGACACCGCGCCCAGCGGCTGACAGAACGCGAACACGTTTCTGTTCTGGCTTATCGTGTAAGTGGTGGCTCACAACGACACGGCCGAGGGCGAGGACAAGGACGAGGCCAGCGACGACGCGCTGGCCGACGTCATACCGTTGCCCGAGTCCGTGCCGACCGCCGGTCGCCCGACACCCACCTTGTTCGACCGGTCGGTCGTGGGCGACCCGGGCGACCCGATCATCGGGCCGGAGGGCGATGCCCCCGAGACCGACCAGCTCGTCGCCGTCCCCCGCCTGGCGCGGCACGAGATCGTGCTCGCCGACGACCATCGGGTCGGTGTAGCGGTGTGCGGCCAGGGCCTGCCCGTGGTGCTTGTGCACGGGTTCACCGCCGAGGGCATCCTCTACGCACAGACCCTGTCGCGCCTGGTCGGGATGGGGTTCAAGGTCGTGGCGATCGACGTCGCCGGCCACGGTGCCACCCAGGGACTGCCCACCGGCGGCGACGATCTCGAGTGCTACACGGCCCTGCTGGCGCAGGCGCTCGACGAGCTGGGCATCCGCCGGGCGGTGTTCGCGGGCCACTCGATGGGGGGCCGGCTGGTCACCCAGCTGGCGGCGGCCGACCCCGGTCGGGCGATCGCGGTCCTGCTCATCGACGCCGTCGTGGGTGACTGCTGGGACCGGCTGATCAAGCTGTCCCGGTTCGCCCCACCCGTCCTGATCGGTCTCGCCGCTCTGCTGGTGGCCGACACGCTCTCGACCCTGCCGCTGCTGCGCAACCCCGGGCAGGCCGCGAAGCTCGGCCGGCTCGTGGGCCCCACGCTCCTCGGTCACGCCCGGCGCCCCTGGCGCATGCTCGGCCCGGCGATCTCGATGATGCGCTCCAACTCCAGCGGCCAGATGCTCGAGGACCTGGGCGAGGCCCGCATCCCCGTGGTGGTCATCCACGGCGACCGCGACATGCCCGTGCCGTACGCGACCGCGGTCGACGCGGCCCGTCGATCGGCCGGCACGCTGGTGACGGTCAAGGGCGGCACGCACTCGTGGGTGCTCAAGGACCCGGAGACCCTGCCCGCCATCATCGCCGAGCTGCTCGACGGCCCGCTCGCCCGGGTGCGGGCCGCCGCCCTCGGGGCCGCGGGCCTGCGGCCCGACGCGACGCCCGAGCAGATCGAGTCGGCCTTCCTCGGGCCGCACGCGTGGGTGCGTCGCCTGACGCCGCCGCTCGAGTTCCGCACCGGTTCGCAGCACCACCACCGGGCCCGCTACCGCTGGACCGTCGAGCAGCCGGCGTGACCCGAGCCAAGACAGCGGGGGGCGTGACGGTGCGTAGCGCGGGGTTCGCCGTTCAGGCGGCGACGCTGGTAGCCTGTCTCGACGCTCTGAACCAGGCGTAGCGCGACCATGAGGTCGTCTCGGCACTCCCAGCCGAGCCGGTGACGGGGCAGGGTAAGCAGTCACCCGAACGAAGGAAACACCGCGTGTCAGATCAGATCGATGCGGCAAAGCCCGACATCATCGCCGACAACAAGCTCCATGACTCCGACACGGGGTCGCCCGAGGTGCAGATCGCGCTGCTCACCGCACGCATCAACCACCTCAACGACCACCTGTCGAAGCACAAGAAAGACCACCACAGCCGGCGCGGCCTGCTGATGCTGGTGGGTCGCCGTCGTCGCTTGCTCGACTACGTGCGATCGAACGACGTCGAGCGCTACCGGGCGATCATCGCCAAGAACGGTCTGCGCCGCTAGGTCTGCAGCTGGCACGGAGCGGCCCCCCGGGGCCGCTCCTGCCGCAAACTGGCACCTGTCCGCCACCGGCCGATCCGGGGGCGGGCGTGACAACAGAATCCACGGCAGTGAGAAGGTCAGCTGCCAGTCGCCGTCCTCCGCAACCGGTGCGGTGGTTGCCGACTGGGAACTGGCCCCGCTGCCCGATCCGGCGGACGATCCGCCGGGAAGGAGTACAGCCGATGGCTGATCCCATCGTCGTGTCGTCGCCCATCTCGGGCACCGACGCCACCCTCAGTTTCGAGACCGGCAAGCTGGCCTTCCAGAGCCAGGGCTCGGTCCTCGCGCGCCTCGGCAAGACCGAGGTCCTGGTCACCGCCAACGGTGCCCGCAACATCCGCGAGGGCATCGATTTCTTCCCCCTCACCGTCGACGTCGAGGAGCGCATGTACGCCGCGGGTCGCATCCCCGGCAGCTTCTTCCGTCGTGAGGGCCGCCCCACCGACCTGGCCATCCTCACCTGCCGTCTCATCGACCGGCCGCTGCGGCCGAGCTTCGCCGACGGCTACCGCAACGAGACCCAGGTCGTCGTCACCGTCATGGGTGTCGACGGCGAGAACCCCTACGACGTGCTGGCCATCAACGGCGCCTCGGCGGCGCTCATGCTGTCGGGCCTGCCGTTCGAGGGCCCCATCGGTGCCGTGCGCATCGCGTGGACGTCCGAGGGCAAGT
Organism: uncultured Acidimicrobiales bacterium; assembly: GCA_963735375.1. Classification (GTDB taxonomy): domain Bacteria; phylum Actinomycetota; class Acidimicrobiia; order Acidimicrobiales; family VFJN01; genus ZC4RG19. The sequence goes on along the minus strand of CAVTKS010000007.1, from coordinate 318,345 downwards.
GGGTCCCGCACCCCACCTACGACCAGGGCGAGGACTCGACGTTCGAGCTCGTGGTCGCCGGGCGCCAGCTCGACGACGGCGACATCGCCATCATGATGGTCGAGGCCGGTGGCACCGAGACGGCCTGGGATCTGTACCAGGGCGGCACCCCGTACGTGACCGAAGAGGTCATCGCCGGTGGGCTCGAGGCCGCCAAGGCTTGGATCCGCGACTCGATCGAGGCCCAGCGTGACCTCGTCGAGCAGGCCCAGGCAAAGGGGCTGATCACGCCGCTCGAGTGGGAGCCGCAGGTCGACTACACCGACGAGATCGCCGCCCGGGTCGAGGCCGTCGGCACCGACAGCCTGACCAAGGTCGGCGCCATCACCGCCAAGGCCGAACGTGAGGCCGCCCAGGGCGAGGCCGCCAAGGCCATCATCGACACGCTGCTCCCGGAGTTCCCCGAGCAGCAGCGCGAGATCAACAACGCGGCCAAGACCCTGCTCAAGAAGGTCATCCGCCGCCGGGTGGTCGAGGAGGGCATCCGCATCGACGGCCGCGGCCCCACCGACATCCGGCCGCTGTCGGCCGAAGTGGGCATCCTTCCCACCGCTCACGGCTCGGGCCTGTTCCAGCGCGGCGAGACCCAGGTGCTGAACGTCACGACGCTCGGCATGCCCAAGACCGACCAGATCCTCGACAACCTGGGCAACAAAGACCGCAAGCGCTACATGCACCACTACAACATGCCGCCGCACGCCAACGGCGAGACCGGCCGCGTGGGCAGCCCCAAGCGCCGCGAGATCGGCCACGGCCTGCTGGCCGAGCGGGCGCTGCTTCCCGTTGTGCCCAGCCAGGACGAGTTCCCCTACGTGCTGCGGCTCGTGTCCGAGGTGCTCGCCTCCAACGGCTCGACGTCGATGGCGTCGGTGTGCGCGTCGACCCTGTCGCTGTCCGACGCCGGCGTGCCCATCAAGGCGCCGGTCGGCGGTATCGCCATGGGCCTGATCTACGCCGAGGGCAAGTACACGACCCTGACCGACATCCTCGGGGCCGAGGACGCCTTCGGCGACATGGACTTCAAGGTCGCCGGCACCTCCGACTTCGTCACTGCCCTGCAGCTCGACACCAAGATCGACGGCCTGCCCACCGACGTGCTGACCCAGGCGCTGCAGCAGGCCTACGAGGCCCGTACGCAGATCCTCGAGGTCATGCACGAGGCAATCCCGGCCCCGCGTGACGAGGTGGGCGAGACCGCACCGAAGATCGTCAGCTTCGAGATCCCGATGGACAAGATCGGCGAGGTGATCGGCCCCAAGGGCAAGGTCATCAACGCCATCACCACCGAGACGGGCGCCGACGTCAGCGTCGACGACGACGGCATGGTCGGCCGGGTGTCGATCGGCTCGAGCGACAAGGGTGCGGTGGAAGAGGCCAAGCGCCAGATCCAGCTCATCCTCAACCCGCCCACCGCCGGCGTCGGCGAGGTGTACCCGGGTCGCGTGGTGAACATCACCAAGTTCGGTGCGTTCGTCAACATCCTCCCGGGCCGTGACGGCCTGCTGCACATCAGCAAGATCGGTGGCGGCAAGCGCATCGACAAGGTCGAGGACGTGCTCGACCTCGGCGACGAGGTCGAGGTGCGGGTCGACGACGTCGACCCCAGCGGCAAGGTGTCGCTCAGCCTGGCGTCGTCGCCGGCGCCCAGCGAGAGCGGCGAGAGCCGTGGTGGCGACCGTGGCGACCGTGGCGATCGGGGTGAGCGCAGCGGCTCGTCCGGCGCCGCCCCGGCGACCGATGCCGAGACGGTCAGCTTCGAGGACAGCTTCGACGCCGAGCTGCGAGGCGACCTCGGCGACCTGGGCCCGGCCACCGCCACGCCCGGCGACGGCCGAGGTGACCGCGGGGGGCGTGACCGCGGTGGCGATCGCCGCCGCCGTCAGCGCCGCTGAGATCCACCCGCTAGACCTCGTCTCATGACGTCCGCCGCATCGACCGAAGACATCCGAGAGACCCGACTGGCCAACGGCATCCGCCTCGTCACCGAGCGCATGCCGGAGGCCCGGTCGGTGTCGCTGGGCGTCTGGGTCGGTGTCGGCGGGCGCGACGAGCCCGACGAGCTGGCGGGCGCATCGCACTTCCTCGAGCACCTGCTGTTCAAGGGCACGTCCACCCGCACCGCCCGCCAGATCGCCGAGGATGTCGACGCGGTGGGCGGTGAGATGAACGCCTTCACCAACCGCGAGCACACGGCGTACTACACACGCCTGCCCGCGGCACAGGCCGACCTGGGGCTCGACATCCTGGGCGACGTGATCACCGACCCGGCGTTCCGGCCGCACGAGGTCGACGCCGAGCGTCACGTGATCCTCGAAGAGATCCTCATGAACCTCGACATGCCCGAGGATCACGTGCACACCCTGCTGGCCGAGGCCCTGTTCCCGGGCCATCCCCTCGGCCGCGAGGTGCTCGGCACCCGCGAGACGGTCCAGGCCGCCACCCGCGACCAGATCGCCGACTTCTTCGGCCGGTGGTACCTGCCCCGGAACCTGGTGGTCGTCGCGGCGGGAGACCTCGACCACGACCGCGTGGCCGAGTCGTTCGCCGCCTCGCTGGGACGTCTCGACGGGGGAGAGCGGCCGGTGCGCCGGCAGCCCGACGTCGACGTCGAGCCTCGGGTCGTGCTGGACGACCCCACCGAGCAGGCGCATGTCGCCATGGGCTGGCGGGGGGTCGACCACGACGACGACGACCGCTACGCGCTCATGGTCGCCAACCAGATCCTGGGCGGCGGCATGTCGAGCCGGCTGTTCCAGGAGGTCCGCGAGGAGCGGGGCCTCTGCTACTCCGTCTACTCGTGGGCGTCGACGTACGCGGATGCGGGCAGCGCCGGCATCTACGCGGGCACGGCGCCCTCGCGGGTCGGCGAGCTGCTCAGCGTCGTCGACGACGAGGTCGGCAAGCTGGTGGCGTCGGGGGTCACCGAGAACGAGCTGGCGGTGGCCAAGGGCTTCATCGAGGGTTCGCTGGTGCTCGGGCTGGAAGACTCCGGTTCGCGCATGGCCCGCCTCGGGCGCAGCCTGATGGCCCGCGACAAGATCGTGTCGCTCGACGAGCAGCTCACCCACATCCGGGCGGTCAGCGCCGACGACGTGGCGGCCGTGGCGTCACGGGTGTTCGGCAGCCCCCGGGCACTGGCAGTCGTCGGCCACGTCGACGACGACGTCCTGACCTGACCTCACGGACGCTCGGTGACCCGCCCGTCGACCACCTCGACGACGCGGTCGATGCCGACGGCGTCGAGCAGGCGGCGGTCGTGGGTGACCAGGATCAGCGTGCCGGTGAACCCCTCGAGGGCCTGCTCGAGTTGCTCGACGGCCTCGAGGTCGAGGTGGTTGGTGGGCTCGTCCAGGACCAGCACGTTCACCCCCCGCACCTGGAGCACCGCGAGGGTGGCCCGGGTGCGCTCGCCGGGCGACAACGATGCCGGTGACCGCTCGACGTGCTCGGCCGACAGCCCGAACTTGGCCAGGGCCGAACGCGGCCTCGGACCGCTCGACCACCCCGGTGGCGGCGTGAAATCCCGCCAACAGGGTGGGGGCGCCGGCGAACAGGTCCCGGGCCTGGCTGATCTCGCCCACCACCACGCTCGGGCCCAGCCACTGCGTGCCCGCCGCCAGCGGGAGACGTCCCAGGAGCGCGGCGAGCAGCGTCGACTTGCCCGACCCGTTGCGACCGACCACCGCGAGCCGATCACCCCACGCGACCTCCAGCGACACCGGCCCGAGCCTGAAGCCGTCCGTCCCGTCGGCGCCGGGCCGTTCGACGACGGCATCTGTCAGGCGGGCGACGACGTCGCCGCTGCGGCCCGCGTCGGCGAAGGTGAGGCGCAGGTCCCACCCCTCCCACGGCTTGTCGACCGTGTCCAGGCGGGCCAGGGTCTTGTCGGTGATGCGGGCCTTGGCCGCCACGTGCTGCGAGCTCTGCATGTTGCGGTGGCGGATGAACTTGTCGGTCTCGCCCGACCGCTTGGCGGCGCGGACGCCCTGGTTGGCCCACTGGCGCTGCGTCTGGGCCCGCTCGGTGAGCGACTGCCGCTTGTCGGTGTACTCCCGGTAGTCCTGCTCGGCGTGCTGGCGGGCCAGCGCCCGCTCGTCCAGGTAGGACAGCCATCCACCCTCGTACCGGGTGAGCGAGTGGGCGTGCGCGTCGATCTCGGCGACCGACGTGACCGTGCGCTCGAGGAACGCTCGGTCGTGGGACACCACCATGAGCGGAGCGTCGAGGCCGAGCACGAACCGCTCGAGCCGGTCGAGCCCGTCGAGGTCGAGATCGTTGGTGGGCTCGTCCAGCAGGAACACGTCGAAGCGTGCGAGCAGCAGCGCCGCGAGCTGCGCCCGGGCTGCCTGACCGCCGGAGAGGCGTGTCATCTCACGATCGAGCGCAGCGGCGGCCAGGCCGAGGTCGTCGGCGACCGCGCCGGCGCGGGCGTCGAGGTCGGCCCCGCCCAACGCCATCCACCGGTCGAGCGCATGCGTGTAGTGGTCGGCGGCACCGGGGTCATCGCCGGACAGGGCAGCGGTCGCCTGGTCGAGGGCGGCCGACGCGTCGGCCACACCCGTGCGCCGGGCGAGCATGGCGCGCACGGTCTCGCCGGGGCGAGGGTCGGGCTCCTGGGGCAGGTAGCCGACGGTGCCGGTGGGAGGCGCCAGCCGCACGTGGCCGCCGTCGGCCGGGCGCTGGCCGGCGAGCACGCGGAGCAGCGTGGACTTCCCCGATCCGTTGGGGCCGACGAGCCCGACGCGGGCGCCGGGCGCGAGCACGAGGTCGACTCCGCCGAGGAGCAGTCGGGGGCCGGCGGCGACGCTGAGGTCGCGGATGGTGAGGGTGGCGAGGGGGGAGGACACGGCACTCCAGGGGTCGACGGGAAACGGACGCGCTCTGGGACGGAAGCCGTGGTCGCTACATCGCCAGGGACGATACCGGCGCCGACCGCCCGCTCCCAACGGGTTCCGTGCGCGGATCAGGTCACATTCCGTGAACCCGCGCACGGTGTGCGGTCGGATCGGCCGGGGGAACTAGGGTGCTGGGCCGATGACGGTGCGTGTGGGAGTGTTCGGCGCTGGGGGTCGCATGGGCAGCACGGTGTGCCGTGCCGTCGCCGCCGATCCCGACCTCGAGCTGGTGGGGGCCATCGACCCGCACCACTCGGGTCTCGACCTGCGCCACGTCACCGGCGTCGACGTGCCCGACCTGCACATCGATCCAGACCCAGCGGCACTGCTCGACGCCCGCGCCCAGGTGGTCGTCGACTTCACGGTGCTGGAGGCCTCGCGCCAGAACCTGGCGTGGGCGGCGGAGCACGGCGTCCACGCGGTCGTCGGCACCACGGGGTTCACGGCCGACGACCACGAGCGGCTGCGGGCGCAGTTCACCCGCAGCAACTGCCTGATCGCTCCCAACTTCGCCATCGGCGCGGTGCTGATGATGCGGTTCGCCGAGCTCGCGGCGCCCTGGTTCGAGACCGCCGAGGTCATCGAGCTGCACCACGACCAGAAGGTCGACGCGCCGTCCGGTACGGCGATGCTGACCGTGCAGCGCATGGCCGAGGCATCGGACACCTGGGCGGCCGATCCGACGCAGACCGAGGTGCTCCCGGGGGCACGCGGTGCCCGCGGCCCCGCCGGCATCCCCGTGCACTCGGTGCGGCTGCGAGGCCTGGTGGCGCATCAGGAGGTGCTGCTCGGCACGGCCGGCCAGTCCCTGACCATCCGCCACGACAGCTACGACCGGGCCAGCTTCATGCCGGGTGTGGTGTTGGCGGTGAAGCAGGTGGCCGACCATCCCGGCCTGACACTCGGGCTCGACGGCATCCTCGGGATCTGACGGGCCAGCCCGCTTGCGCGGCGGGTCTACTATCTGACGAGCCGTCAGGGATCGGTGGTCGATGCCTGACCGACAGAGGGGAGCGCGCGCCATGCTGCAGGCCCGCAACATCTGGGACCTGATCGTCCGCCGGGCCGACGAGACGCCCGACCGCGAGATGGCGGTCGACGAGACGGGTCGACGGCTGACCTTCGGCGCCTACCGCGCTCAGTGCGAGCAGGCCGCCGCCGGGCTCGCCGCGGCAGGGGTGGGCGACGGCACGGTCGTGTCGTGGATCCAGCCCACCACGCTCGAGGCGATGGTCCTGTTCGGCGCGCTGCGCCGCCTGGGCGCGGTCCAGAACCCGATCCTGCCGATCTACCGCGAGCGCGAGGTCGGCTTCATCGTGCGCCAGGCCGGTTCGAAGGTGCTCGTCACCCCCTCGACCTGGCGTGGCTTCGACTACCAGGCCATGGCCGAGGCAGTCACCGAGGGCACCGACACGACGGTGCTGGTCAGCGACCGGTCGCTGCCCCAGGGCGACCCGGCGACGCTGCCTCCCGCGCCCGACGACGACATGAACACGGCGACCGGCGACGTGCCCGTGCGGTTCCTCTACTACACGTCGGGCACGACGGCCGAGCCCAAGGGCGCCCGCCACGGCGACCGCTCCCTGCGCGCCGCATCCGTCGGCATGTCCGAGCGGCTGGGCCTGGCCGAGGACGACCGGTTCGCCCTCGTGTTCCCCTTCACCCACGTCGCCGGCGGCGTCTACATCTACGCGGCGGTCGCCTACGGGCTGACCTTCGTGCTCGACGAGGCGTTCGACCCGTCGACGACGATCGACCTGCTGCGCCGCGAGAACATCACCCAGGGCGGGGCCGGCACGTTCTTCCACCAGACCTACCTGAAGGTCCAGCAGGAGCTGCCCGACGGTGAGCAGCTGTTCCCCCAGGTCCGGACCTTCCCCGGCGGCGGCGCGCCGAAGCCGCCCAGCCTGCACTACGCGCTCAAGGACGCGTTCGGTGTCGGCGTCGTGTCCGGCTACGGCATGACCGAGGCGCCCATCCTGACCATGAACCGCCACGACGCGCCCGACGACGTCCTCGCCACCACCGAGGGGCCGGCCGTGGCGGAGACGTCGCTGCGCATCGTGACCGTCGACGGCAAGGATGCGGGCGTCGGCGAGGAGGGCGAGATCCGCGCCAAGGGGCCGCAGGTCACGTTGGGATACCTCGACCCGGCGCTCAACGCCGGGGCGTTCGACGAGGAGGGCTGGTTCCGCACCGGCGACCTGGGCACGCTCGACGCCGACGGCAACCTCACGATCACCGGGCGGCTCAAGGACGTGATCATCCGCAAGGGCGAGAACATCTCGGCGAAGGAGGTCGAGGACCTGCTCTTCACCCATCCGCAGGTCGGCGACGTGGCCGTCATCGGCCTGCCGGACGACGAGAGCGGCGAGCGGGCGTGTGCCGTCGTCGTCACGGCCCCCGACGCCCAGCCCATCACGTTCGAGGAGATGAAGCGGCACCTGCTCGACGCGGGGCTCATCACGCGCAAGCTGCCCGAGCAGATCGAGCTCGTCGACGCTCTGCCCCGCAACCCGTCCGGCAAGATCGTGAAGTTCGAGCTCCAGAAGCAGTTCGCGGGGCAATAGCGGATGCTCAGCCGAGGCGGGTGACCGCCGAGGTGCCGTAGAGGCCCGCCAGGGCCCGCTTCAGCCCGGCGACGCCGGTGAGCGCGCCCGGGCGGTGGCCGTTCACCAGCTCGCGCTGGCACGGGCCATCGCCGTCCCACGCACGGGCGCAGCCCTCGGGGTCGACGTTGGCCAGCGCGAGGATGGCGCCGCTGGCGCCCATGGCCCTGGCCTGCAGGAGCAGCGCGGCGCTGCCCGAGTACACGCCGTCGCCCATCTCGTCGAGCTCGACGGCCAGGCGGGCGGGATCGCCGGTCGAGTCCTTGACACCGGCGACCGGCAGCTCGCACAGCAGATCGACCGGGATGCCCGGTGCGGACATGGTCGGGTAGTGGTACGCGAGCACCGGGATGTCGACCGCTCGGGACACGGCCTCGTAGTACGGGCGAGGATCGTCCGTGCCCGGTGGCGACAACACCAACAGGGCGTCGGCGCCGTCGTCGGCGGCCCGCTGCGACAGGGCGACCGCCTGGCGGGCCGACGGGGCGCCCGTGCCGGCCACGACCGGCGCACCGGATCCGACCCCCTCGCGCACGGCGATGAGCAGACGGCTGCGCTCGTCGGCGTCGAGGGCCGCGGCCTCGCCGGTCGAACCTGCGACCACCACGCCCCGGACGCCGCGGTCGACAAGGTGGTGCGCGTGGCGGGCGGTGGCGTCCGCATCGAGCTCGCCGTCGCGGCCGAACAGCGTCACGAGGGCGACCCCGATGCCGGTGAAGGGCGCACGACGTGTCTCCATGGGCGGACACTACCGTCGAGCGCTGTCGCCGTCCGCCGACGACCGGGCGGTACGCTCGCCGTCCGCCCGTCCCGCCCCGTCGGTGTTGCCGTCCGACACGTCCCGAGGTCCGCCGCATCACCGACGATCAGACGTTCAGCGCGACCGAGGCCGACGATGGTCGCTAGGCCACGTCGGGCGCCCGTCATCCTGCTCCCGCCCTCCGAGACCAAGGCGCCCGGCGGGCGTCGCCCACCCTGGCAGCCAGGCACGGGTGCCCTGCCCGGTCTCGACGGGGCGCGGGCACGGGTGCTGGCGGCCCTCGGCGATGAAATGGCCATTGCGCCGACCATGCGGGCGATCGATCGCTACACCGGGGTGCTGTACGGCCAGCTCGACTGGCCGTCGCTGTCTTCGGAGGCGCGGCGGCTGGGCAGCCGGACCGTGCTGATCGCCTCGGGGTTGTGGGGCATGTCCGCACCCGCCGACCCGATCCCGCACTACCGATTGAAGATGTCCGCCAACCTGGCGCCGTTGGGGAAGCTGTCGACGTGGTGGCGCCCCCAGCTCACCGCTGCGCTGGCAGACCATCTGGCCGGTCGCCTCGTGTGGGACCTGCTGCCGGCCGAGCACTCGGCAGCCTGGCGTCCGGATGACATGGCCCTTGCCAGGCGGGTGACGGTGCGGTTCCTCGACCGCAACGGCCGCACCGTGAGCCACTGGAACAAGCTGCTCAAGGGCGCCCTCGTGCGCCACCTGCTGACCGAGCGTCCCGGTGGGCCCGAGGACCTCGCCGCCTGGGAACACCCGTCGGGCTACCGCGTCGACACCGCCGCGTCACGGCTCGACGACGACCCGGCTCTACTGGTGCTCACCGAAACGGGTTGACGGCGCGGTCAGGCGTCCGGCCCGTCCGGTGTCCAGAGCGGCTCGGGCACCTCGAAGCCCACGGGGGCGCCCCAGCGGTTGCGGTACGAGACCTCGTGCACAGGGCGCCGGGCCGCCACACCCCAGCGGCCTGTCGGGTAGCCGAACGACACGCAGCACGCCATGAGCCAGCCCTCGTCTCGGGGCACGCCCAGGATGTCGAGCGTCTCGGCGGGGTGGAAGAAGCCCAGCACGCTGGTGAGCGAGCTCCCGACGCCGTCGGTCCGGGCGGCGAGCATCGCGCTCCACACCGCCGGGTAGATCGACCCACCCGTGGGGTCGTGCTGCACGAAGCCGAACAGGTACAGGGGCACGTCCTCGAAGTGGTCGGCGAGGTGCTGGGCCGAGCGGGCGACCTTGTGCATCTGCACGCTCTCGGGATCGTCGGGGTCGGCAGCCGCGGCGGCGAGCCGGTCGGCGTACACCGTCTTCCACAGTTGGTCGATGCTGTCGCGATACAGCGGCCCGATCTGACCCTTGACCTGGGGATCGTCGACCAGGAGGAAGCGCCAGTTCTGGGTGTTGCCGCCGCTCGGGGCGCGGATGGCCGCGTCGAGGATGCGCGCCTGCACGTCCTCGGGGATCGGCTCGGAGGTGACCCGGCGCATGGCCCGCGTCGTGTACAGGGCTTCGAGGGTGTCCATCCCGAGGGTCTAGCCGGGCCCCGGCGTTCGCGCCCGCACCGCGGTTCCGCGGGCGTCGCGCCGTAGGCTGTTCTGTCCCCCTCGTACCCACCCCCGAAGAGGAACCGCTCGTGCAGACCCGCGCCGACCTGCGCAACGTGGCCATCGTGGCCCACGTCGACCACGGCAAGACCACGCTCGTCGACCAGATGCTCTGGCAGTCGGGCGCGTTCCGTGACAACCAGGACGTCGGCGAGCGCGTCATGGACTCGATGGACCTCGAGCGCGAAAAGGGCATCACCATCCTCGCCAAGAACACGGCGGTCCAGTACGGCGACGTGAAGATCAACATCGTCGACACCCCCGGCCACGCCGACTTCGGCGGCGAGGTCGAGCGGGGCCTGTCGATGGTCGACGGCGTGCTGTTGCTCGTCGACGCGTCCGAGGGGCCGCTGCCCCAGACCAGGTTCGTGCTGCGCAAGGCGCTCGAGTCCAAGCTGCCGGTCATCCTCGTGATCAACAAGGTCGACCGTCCGGACTCGCGGGTCGCCGAGGTGGTCCACGAGGTCGAGGAGCTGTTCCTCGACCTCGATGCCGACGTCGACCAGCTCGATTTCCCGATCGTCTACTGCGTGGCCCGCGAGGGGCGGGCGTCGCTCGAACGGCCCGCCGACGGCGCCGGCCTGCCCGAGGGCACCCGCCTGAAGCCCCTGCTCGACCTGCTGGTCGAGCGCATCCCGGCGCCGAGCTACGACCCCGACATGCCGCTGCAGGCGCTGGTCACCAACCTGGACGCCTCGCCGTACGTCGGTCGGCTGGCCCTGTGCCGCATCCGCAGCGGCGTCCTCCGCAAGGGGAAGAACGTGGCGTGGTGCCGCACCGACGGAACGATCGAGCGCGCCAAGCTCACCGAGCTGTACATCGCCGACGCCCTCGAGCGCGTGCCGGCCGACGAGGCCGGGCCCGGCGAGATCGTGGCCATCGCCGGCATCCCCGAGATCACCATCGGCGAGACGCTGGCCGATCCCGACGACCCGCGCCCGCTGCCCGTGATCATGATCGACGAGCCCAGCCTGTCGATGACCATCGGCATCAACACCGCCCCGCTGTCGGGCCGCGAGGGCACGTCGCTGACCGCCCGGCTGGTCAAGAACCGGCTGGACCAGGAGCTGGTCGGCAACGTCAGCATCCGCGTCGAGCCCACCGAGCGCCCCGACACCTGGGAGGTGCAGGGCCGCGGCGAGCTGCAGCTCGCCGTGCTGGTGGAGATGATGCGGCGCGAGGGCTTCGAGCTGACCGTGGGCAAGCCCCAGGTGCTCACCCGCGAGATCGACGGCAAGGTGCACGAGCCGGTCGACCGGGTGACGGTTGACGTGCCCGAGGAGTACCTCGGCGTCGTGACCCAACTGCTCGCCCTGCGCAAGGGCCGCATGGAGCAGATCATCAACCACGGCACGGGCTGGGTGCGCCTCGAGCACCTCGTCCCGGCCCGCGGCCTGGTGGGCTTCCGCACCGAGCTGCTCACCGAGACGCGCGGCACGGGCCTGATCCACCACGTGTTCGAGCGCATGGACCCGTGGGCCGGCGAGATCCGCCCGCGGCGCAACGGGTCGCTGGTCGCCGACCGCTCGGGCACCACCACGGGCTTCTCGCTGCTCAACCTGCAGGACCGCGGCCAGATGTTCGTGGGGCCGGGGGTCGAGGTGTACGAGGGGATGATCGTCGGCGAGAACGCCCGCCAGGACGACATGGACATCAACCCCACCAAGGAGAAGAAGCTCAACAACATCCGGTCGTCGACGGCCGAGAGCTTCGAGAAGCTGATCCCGGCCCGCACGCTGTCGCTCGAGCAGGCGCTCGAGCTCATCGCCGAGGACGAGTGCGTCGAGGTCACACCCAAGTCGGTCAGGCTGCGTAAGGTGACCCTCGACCAGACCGTGCGGGCTCGCGCCGCCAAGCGCGCCAAGGCGTGAGGTAGCACGCGCCCCGGGCTGGCTGGGGAGCGATTACCGACCGGTACTGCGGTCGGCGCAGCGCGTATTGTGCTGCGCACGACTGTCGCGGTGACTAGTGTCACGGTGACAGCGTGATGGGGGAAGCTGGGGAAAGCAGGGGGAAGGCATGGCCGGTGACCGGCGACGGCTCCGCGGGGCCGAACGACGTCCGCTCAAGGGGTACGCGCCGCTGGTCGTGCTCGTGGCGGCGCTCGTCGCCATGGTCACACTCGTCCCCAGCAAGGTGCCCGACGACGTGGCGGCCGCCGACAGCACCGGGCCGGCCGAGGTGCCCGACGGCGAGCCGGCATCCGGCTGGGGCGACTCGGTCACGGCCTGCACCGACCGCGAGCTGCAGGTGGACGGGCTCGAATACTCGCCCCCGTGCTTCGCGTTCGACCTCGAGACGGGGAACGGCGGCGCCACGAGCCGAGGCGTCACCGACGACGAGATCGTCATCGGCTACCGGCTCCCCGCCGACACCAACCTGTTCGCGCTCCTCGGCTCGCTCGGCGGCGTGGAGATCGACGCGTCGAACGAGCAGCTGCTCGCCGATGCCGAGGCGGCCGTCGATTACTTCAACGCCAACTTCGAGTTCTACGGGCGCACGCTGAAGCTGGTCGGGTTCGACGGCCGCGGCCAGATCATCCCCGAGCTGCAGGGCGCCGGCCAGGACGGCGCCACCAATGACAGCCTCCGTGTGGCCAACGACATCGGGGCGTTCGCCGACATCTCCGCGCTGTCCCAGCCCTACGCCGACGCCCTCACGCGCAACGACGTCATCGCGATCGGCGCGCCCTACCTCTCCCGCGAGTGGTTCGAGGCACGCCGCCCGTACGCGTGGAGCACCTTCCCCGACTGCACGGCCGTCGCCGAGCAGTCCGCCGTCTACATGAACAGCCGACTGCTCGGGCGTGATGCCACCCACGCCGGTGGCGACCTGGCCGGCGAGCCCCGCACGGTGGCCGTCGTCTCGCCCAACAACCTCGAGTACCAGCAGTGCGTCGACGCCTTCGTCGAGGGCCTGCGAGCCGTGGGCAACGACGTGGACATGCGGCGCGACTACTCGATCGACATCGCCACACTCCAGACGTCGGCGTCGAGCATCGTGGCGAAGCTCAAGGACGAGGGCATCACCTCGGTGTCGTGCGCCTGCGACGCCATCATGCAGATGTACGTGGCCAAGGAGGCCGAGGCGCAGAGCTACGAGCCCGAGTGGCTCATCGCCGGTGTGGGTTTCGTCGAGACCGACCTCGGCGGGCAGATCGTCGCCAACAACGCCCCCGAGCAGTGGGCCCGGGCCTTCGGCGGCAGCCCCTGGGCGGCCCAGGAGCCGCCAGAGACCAGCACGGCGCACGCCGCCTTCACCTCGGTGCGATCCGACGGCGAACCGTCCGACCTGATCGACCTCGTGTACCACCAGGTGCTCACGCTTGCGCTGGGCGTGCAGATGGCCGGCCCGAACCTCACGCCCGAGACGTTCGAGGCCGGCCTGTTCGCCTACCCGCCCAGCTCGGGCCAGGCCGGCTCGTGGGACTGGAGCCCGGAGCACTACACGCCCATCACCGACATCCGCGAGATGTGGTGGGACCCCGACGCGATCTCGCCGTTCAACGGCAAGCCCGGCACGTATCTCGACCTGGGCGAACGGTGGCAGGGGGCCGAGATACCCGAGGGCGACCCGGAGGTGCTGCCGTGAAGCAGCGCAACGCAACCGTCCTCGGCGGCGTGGTCGTCGCCCTGGCGCTCGCCACGATCCTGTTCCCCGACGACGTGCCCGCAGGCATCGTCCTGAAAGGCGCCCTGTTCGGTTCGGCCACCGGGCTGCTCGCCGTCGGGCTCGTGCTCACCTACCGCACGACGCGCATCATCAACTTCTCCTACGGGGCGATGGGCAGCCTCGGCGGCGGGCTCGCCGCGGGTCTCGCCCATGGCAAGGACTGGAACTGGGCGCTGGCGGCGGTGGCGGGCATCGCCACCGGGGTGCTGGTCGGCGCCCTGGTCGAGCGTCTCGTCGTGCGCCGGTTCGCCAACGCACCGCGCCTGGTGCTGACCGTGGCGACCATCGGCCTGGCCCAGCTCATCGGCGGCATCGCCATCTTCCTGCCGACCTGGCTGGGGACCCCGACGTCGATCCCCTCGGTCGAGACGGCGCTGACCGATCGCACCTTCGAGGTCGACCCGGTGATCTTCACCGGCAACGACCTGTTGCTGCTGGCGGTTGTCCCGCTCATCCTGGCCGCGCTCTCGTGGTTCCTGCTGCGGTCCGAGGCCGGCATGGCGGTGCGGGGCATGGCCGAGAACATGGACCGCGCCCGGCTGCTCGGCATCCCGGTCAACCAGCTCTCGCTGCTGCTGTGGTCGGTCGCCGGTGGCCTGGCGGCGCTCACGGTGGTCCTGCGCGCCCCCAGCGAGGGGATCGCCCTCGACTCGGCCGCCGGCCCCACGGTGCTGCTGCCGGCGCTGGCGGCAGCCGTGGTCGTGGGCATGCGCTCGCTGTCCGGCGCCTTCATCGCCGGGGTGCTGCTGGGCGTGCTCGACCAGCTCGTGCTGTGGAACGTCGACAACGCGGCGCCCACGCCGGTCGTGTTCCTGGTCGTCATCGTGGGGGCGCTCCTGCTGCAGCGGCGGTCCGGGCACCGGGCCGACGAGAGCGAGTCCTCGTGGTCGATGGTGGGCGTGGGCCACGGGCTGTCCCGCGCCTACGCAGCGCTCAACGAGGTGCGCACCGCCAAGATCGTGTTGGGGTCGCTGCTCGTCGTCGGCGTGCTCGCGCTGCCGCTGCTGGGCACCGACTCGCAGGTCAACTTCGGCACGGTCACGTTGGCCTACGCGCTCGTCGCGCTCTCCCTGGTGGTCCTCACGGGTTGGGGTGGTGTGGTCAGCCTCGGACAGGTGGCGGTCATGGGCCTGGGCGCGGTCATCACCGCCAACCTCATCGCTGACCGCAACGTCGACCTGTTCGTGTGCCTGGGGCTGTCCGCGGTCGCCGGCGGCGCCATCGCGCTGGTGCTCGGCGTGCCCGCGCTGCGGGTCTCCGGCCAGTTCCTGGCCGTGACGACCCTGGCCTTCGCGGTGGCGATGGAGCTGTACTTCCTCAACCCCGCGAACTACGAGCGATGGCTCCCCGCCTCCTACGAGCGGCCCGAGCTGTGGGGCGCGCTCGAGCTGTCGAACGAGCGCTGGTTGTACGCGCTGGCGCTCACGCTGGTGGTGGTCGGCGTCTACGTGGTCCGTAACCTCAAGGCGGCGCGGGCCGGCCGCTCCATCGCCGCGACCAGGGACAACGAACGCGGGGCGGCGGCCGCGGGCATCAACACCGTCGAGACCCGGCTGGCCGCGTTCATCTTCGCCGGGCTGCTGGCCGGCGTGGCCGGTGGGCTGCACGCGGTGGCCCTGCGCGGCATCGGCCAGTCGACCTATCCGGCGTCGATGAGCCTGCTCGTCTTCTCGATGGCCGTGATCGGCGGTGTGTCGTCGGTGGGCGGCACGCTCGCGGGCGTGGTCCTGGTGCAGTGGGCCGGCTACATCTACCCCAAGGGCCAGCTGCTCCTCACGGGCGTCGGGCTGCTCGCGATCCTGCTGGTCGTGCCCGGTGGCATGGCGCAGGCCTTCGAACGGCTGCGCGACCGGTTCGTCCGGTTCTTCGCCGAGCGGCACGGCATGGTGTCCCACGACGACGTCGAGACGATCGAGCAGGCCGTCGAGCCCAGGCACGCGGCGACGATCCACCGCGACGCCGCCGGGGCCGGACTGCGCGTCGGCAGCGTGCGCCGCGAGCGCCTGGGCACCCACCTGCTGACCTGCGACGGCGTCGAGGCCTCGTACGGCTCGCTGCAGGTGCTGTTCGGCGTGGACATGGGGGTCGAGCGCAACGAGCTGCTGGCGCTGCTCGGCACCAACGGCGCCGGCAAGTCGACCGTGCTCAAGTCGATCGCCGGTCTGCTACCGCCGGGTGAGGGCCGGGTGATGTTCGACGGACGTGACATCACCGGCATGGCCGCCGAGGAGGTCGCGCGCCTCGGCCTGTCGCTCATGCCGGGCGGCAAGGGTGTGTTCCCGACGCTGACCGTGGCGGAGAACCTCCGGCTCGCCTGCTGGATGCTGCGGCACGACCCCGCGGCCGCCGAGGCGATGCGCGCCGAGACGATCGCCATGTTCCCCATCCTCGGCGAGCGCCACGACCAGCTCGCCGGCGACCTGTCGGGCGGTGAGCAGCAGCAGCTCTCGCTCGCCATGGCCTTCGTGACGCGGCCCAAGCTGCTCTGCATCGACGAGCTCTCGCTCGGCCTCGCCCCCACGGTCGTCGACCGCCTGGTCGACAAGGTGCGCGAGATCCACGATCACGGCACCACCGTGGTCGTGGTCGAGCAGTCGGTGAACGTGGCACTGCTGTTGTGCCACCGGGCCGTGTTCCTCGAGAAGGGGCAGGTGCGGTTCCGCGGGCCGACGGCGGGTCTGCTCGACCGTCCCGACATCCTGCGGGCCGTCTTCATCGGCGCCGACGACCGCCGGCCGGGGGGCATCCCCGCGATCCCGCAGGCCATCGCGCCGCCGTGGGAGCGGCCGACCCGCGGCGTCACCCTCGAGGCGCGGGGTGTCACCAAGCGGTTCGGCGGCATCCGGGCCCTCGACGACGTGCACCTGACCATCCACCCGGCCACGATCATCGGGCTCATCGGGCACAACGGCGCCGGCAAGACGACGCTGTTCGACGTGCTCACCGGCTTCCTGCCCGCGGATGGGGGAAAGGTGCTGCTCGACGGCGTCGACATCACCGGGTGGCCGCCGTACAAGCGGGCTGTCGGCCAGGTCGGTCGCACGTTCCAGGAGGCGAAGCTCTATCCCTCGCTGTCGGTCGAGGACGCGATCGCGGTGGCCCTCGAGCAGCACCTCGCCAACCGCGATCCCCTCGCCGCCGCGCTGCGGCTGCCGGCCTCGGTCGACTCCGAAGCCTCGGCGGCCGAGCGGGTCGACCAGCTCGTCGACCTGCTCGGGCTGGCCCCGTACGCGGATCGCCCGACAGGCGAGCTGTCGACGGGCATGCGCCGGATCGTCGAGCTGGCGTGCCTGCTGGCGCAGGACCCCGCGGTCGTGCTGTTCGACGAGCCGTCTGCCGGTGTGGCCCAGCGCGAGACCGAGGCGCTCGGCCCGTTGCTGCGCCGGGTCCAGGCCGAGACCGGGTGCTCGATGGTGATCATCGAGCACGACATGGCGCTGCTGTCGTCGCTGTGCGACGGGTTCGTCGCCCTCGAGCAGGGCGCGGTCATCGCCGGGGGCACCCCCAGCCAGGTGCTGTCGGACCCGCGGGTGATCAGCTCGTACCTGGGGACCAACGAGGACGTGGTGCACCGGTCGGGTGGCCGTCGGGGCTCGTCGTACAGCTCGGGGGCGCAGCAGCCCCAGTGGTGACGCCGGGTCAGTCGCCTGTCCGGTCGTCGGCACCATCCCCGTCGGACGGGGCGGCGCCGTCGTCGGTCGAGGGCTCGCCGTCGATGTCTTCCAGCTCGTCGTCGAGGTGGGCGAGCGAGGAGACCTCGGTCTCGCCGCTCCTGGCCTCGAGCGCGATCGACACCAGCACGAGCAGAATGCTGACGGCCAGCAGGGGGATGCGGTACTCGCCGATCCAGTCGACGAGCGAGTCGATCGGCCCGTCGAACGCCTCGCCGAACCGGCGGATGAGCCACAGGCGGAACACGGTGCCGGCCACGTTGAGGGCGAAGAAGACCCGCAGCGGCATGCCTGCGGCCCCGGCGAACAGGCAGATGAAGTTGTTGGGGGCGAGGAAGACCAGGGGGTACGCGGCCTTGCCGAACCATCCCTCGGCCTGGCGCATCATCTGACCCCAGGTCTTGGTGCGGCGCTCCATCCAGGTCACCGCGGCGTCGCCGTACCAGTAGCCGAGCAGGAAGAACAGGGGATCGCTGATCAGCAGGCGGACGATGCCGATGCTGTAGAACGTCCACGCGTCGAGGTAGTTGGTGACCAGGACCAGGTTGCGGTTGCGGGCGTTGAGCGCGATCAGCCACGCCGGGTGCCGGTCGACCAGCGACGGCGCGAGGGCGTCGCCCACGTACCCGAGGATCACCAGGATCACGAGTGGGGCGCTGACCAGCGTCACGGCCCGGCGCGAGGGGCGGCGGCGCGCCGGGGCCCGGGGGGTGATCGCGTCGTCCGCCATGGGTTCACGAGCCTACGAGACGGCGCCACCCCCCAGACAGGCGGCGGACACGCAGGCGACGAGGGACCCGTCGATGCGTATCTCGGTGATCCGCGGCGGAGCGAAGCCTGCGGTCCCCAGGTTGGCCGCTGCCACGCTCAGCTGGGTGCGGGTTCTGTGGTCGTCGGGCGAGTCGAACGTGAGGAGCAACACGCCGTCGCTCGCTCGCCGCGATCATCGTCGCCGACCGGTCGACGCCGACGTAGCGGCCCGATGGCAGGCGATCGAGCAGCAGCTCCGCCGCGATGCCGTGACCGCAGCCGATCTCGAGGACGTGGTGGTCGGGGCTGACGTCGAGCTGATCGACGGCCCAGGACAAGCGTGTGTGCGAGCTCACGCGCCTCATCCTGCTTCTCCTAGGCTGCAGGCACGCTGACGACGACAACAGGGGGCAGCCCGATGCAAGGGCTCATGCAGGACTTCCCGCTCACGCTGCCGCATCTCCATGCGCGCGCCGAGCGACTCTTCGCCGACAAGCAGGTGGTCACGGTCACGGCCACCGGCAAGCAGTCGGCCACCTACGGCGAGTGGGCCGACCGCACCCGCCGGCTGGGCGGCGTGCTCGACACGCTGGGCATCAGCGCCGACGGCCGGGTGGCGTCGTTCGGCTGGAACACCGCCCGGCACCTCGAGCTGTACTTCGCGGCGCCGTGCACCAACCGGGTGCTGCACGCGCTGAACATCCGCTTGTTCCCCGAGCAGCTGGTCTACGTGGCCAACCACGCCGAGGACGAGGTCGTCTTCGTCGACAAGTCGCTGGCCAAGCTGGTGTGGCCGCTGTTCGAGCAGTTCAAGACGGTCCGCCACATCGTCGTGATGGACGACGGCACAGGCGAGGTGCCCGAGGCACCGGCCGGCAAAGAGGTGCATGACTACGAGGATCTGCTGGCCGCCGCGTCGCCCGTCGCCTTCGATGTCCGTGACGAGAACCAGGCTGCGTCCATGTGTTACACGAGCGGCACCACGGGCAACCCCAAGGGCGTCGTCTACTCGCACCGCTCGACGTTCCTGCACACCTACGGCGTGTTGACGTCCGGCGGGCTCGGGCCCACCGAGGAGGACCGGGTGCTGCCGGTCGTCCCCATGTTCCACGCCAACGCCTGGGGGCTCGCCCACGCGGCCGTGGCCTGCGGCGCGGACCTGATCATGCCGGGCCCCGACCTCTCGCCCAAGGGCCTGGCGTCGCTGATCGAGTCCGAGAAGGTCACGCTGGCCGCCGGCGTGCCCACCATCTGGATGGGCGTGCTGCCCGAGCTCGAGGGGCGCGACACGTCGAGCCTGCGAGCCATCCCCTGTGGCGGGTCGGCCGTGCCCAAGGTGCTGTCCGAGGCGTACAAGGCCAAGATCGGCCTGCCCATCACGCAGGCGTGGGGCATGACCGAGACGTCCCCGGTGGCGTCGAGCGGCCACATCAAGACCACCCTCGCCGCCGCGCTCGACGAGGAGGCCCAGGCCGACCTGCGCACCACCGTCGGCCAGCCGCTGTTCGGCGTCGAGGCGCGCATCGTGCAGCCGGGGTCGACCGACGAGCAGCCGTGGGACGGCGCGTCGTCCGGTGAGCTGCAGGTGCGGGGCCCGTGGATCGCGTCCAGCTACTACGACGACGAGCGGTCACCTGAGTCGTTCACCGAGGACGGCTGGCTCAAGACCGGTGACGTCGCCACGATCGACGCCCACGGCTACATCCAGTTGCGCGATCGCACCAAGGACGTGATCAAGTCGGGCGGCGAGTGGATCAGCTCGGTCGAGCTCGAGAACGAGATCATGGCTCACCCGGCGGTGGCCGAGGCCGCGGTCATCGGCCTGCCCCACCCCAAGTGGAGCGAGCGGCCGCTCGCGTGCGTGGTCCTGCGCGACGGCTCCTCGGCGACCAAGGACGAGATCATCGCCTTCCTCGACGGCCGGGTCGCCAAATGGTGGCTGCCCGACGACGTCGCGTTCGTGGCCGAGATCCCCAAGACGAGCGTGGGCAAGTTCTCGAAGAAGGACCTTCGAGCACAGTTCGTGGACCACACGCTGCCCACGGCCTGACCCGGATCAATCGCCGCAGGTCCGCCTGCCGAGGAACACCCCGACCTTGAGGCCGTCGGGCAGGTCGGTGCCGGGGCGGTACACCTGCCGGACCCCGGGGTCGCGGGTGCAGTCGTCGTAGGCCGACGACCTGTTGAACGGACGGCTGATCGCGACGGTGAGGGTGGCGTCGTAGGCCTCGCCGTCGCGCCAGCGTTCGTCTCGGCCCCACTTGAGCCCTGCGGCGCCGTCCGCGGTCACGACGTCGTGGCCATCGTGGGCCAGCCAGTGGACGAGGCCCTCGTAGTAGCTGATCGACGGGCCCACGATCTCCACCCTGTACACGTCGGCCGGGTCGAGGTCATCCGCCAACGCCTCACGTATCTCCTGCACCACGCCGTCGGGGTCGCCATGGGGCGGCTCGAGCGCGGCTGCGCTGTGCCAACTGGCCGCGACGCCGCCGACCAGCACGGCCACGGCCACCGAGGCGGCGACGGTGCGAGATCGAGGGCCCGTCGACGTGCGCGTCTCGACCAGCCGCCAGGTCGTCCACGCGACCGTGAACCATCCCAGCGCTCCGACGATCTTGAGCCACTCCGTGAGGTAGGGGGGCGTCGGCGTGATCAGGCGGCTGGTCGCCGGAACAGAGCAGATCAACAGCGTGAGCGCCAGGCTCGCCAACGCCGCGACGTCGACCAACCGGCGCCGGCGGGCCATGGCCAGACACCCCGCCAGGACGGCGACCAGCACCACCAGCCAGAGAGTGTCGAGCCCGCGGGGGGTCAGGACGGGGGCATCTCCCGTTCCGGTCAGCCACATGCCGTCGATGCGCACGTAGCCGCCGACGACCGCGCCCGCGTCGACCAGGCCGATCGTGCGTGCGGCGTGTGCCAGGGACCGGGCGATGTTGCGGGGGTTGTGCAGGTCGGCGAGCGCGTCGACCAGCGGCGGCAGCCACAGCAGGGCGACCACGCCGGCCCAGCGGCGGACCGTCCTGGCCGGAGGTGCGGCCGGCTCGATGTCGGCGGTACCCGGGACGAACCGCGGCGAGCACCGCGTCCACACGACGAGCCACGCCACGAGCACCAGCGTGAGGGTGAGGAACGCGAGGTGCGACTGCACGGCGAGCGTCGCCGGTAGCGCCGCTTCGAGCATGGCCCGCCGGGTGCCCAGCGCCGCCTCCCAGACGAGGAGGATCGTGAGCAGGAACGGCAGCAGTGCGAGATAGGGGTTCCAGAGGTCGACGAGCGCCCGGGCCCCGAAGCTGTTGACCAGCAGCGCCACGAACGCGAGCGACCCGACGAGCAGCGGCCACCGTCCGCGTCGCCAGGCGGCCGCGGCGATGGCGACGATGGTGGCGACGTTGACCAGCGCGCCTGTCCACAGCAACGCACGGGGATCGTCGCCGGTCAACCGGTAGAGCGGAGCGGCGAGCCAGTAGAGGAGAGGGCCGGGGTGCGCGAAGCCGTGGAAGCTGTACGGCCCCACGAGCGGGCTGTCGGCGGAGCCGACCGCGTCGACCCGGTGGAGCATGCTCGCCCAGTCGCTCATCGGCACCCACGACTCGCCGATCAGTGCCAGCGCGCCCACCACGATCGGGCTGACCGTGAGGGCCACGAGGCCGGCGACCGCGCCGCGGTGCGCCCACACCCGTCGCGGGCCGGCCGCCGGTTGGCCGGTGCCGCTGCGCATCGGTTGGGCTGTGACGACCATCGAGCGCCCCTGCTTCCCCGGTCCATGCGTGACCGGGCCCACTCGCCGAGCCGCACAACCCGGCCGGGGCAGGTTAGTGCCTGACCCGCGGTGGTGAATGGCCTCGTCGCGGTGGTCGGCCGTACCCTGACGCCGTGGCGAACGCCCGTTTCCTGCTCCGGCCACGGTGGCTGCTCTCGCACCTGTTCGTGGTGGCGCTGGTCGTCACGATGGTCAGCCTGGGGTTCTGGCAGCTCCGGCGGCTGGACGAGAAGCGCGACCGCAACGACCTGATCGAGTCCCGGATGGACCAGCCGGTCGCGCCGGTCGACGACCTGCTGGCGCCGGGCGACGGCGACGACGAGGTCGGCGACGCGCGGTTCCGGCAGGTGACCGCCACCGGCGCCTACGACGACGGCGCCACCGTGGTCGTGCGCAACCGCACCCAGGACGGGGTCGCCGGTGCCTGGCTGGTCACGCCCCTGGCGCTCGACTCCGGGGCCCAGGTCGGCGTGCTGCGGGGGTTCGTGTCGTTCGCGCCCGACGGGTCGGTCATCGAGGCGCCTGCGCCCGGGGGTGAGGTGACGGTCACGGGGCTCGTCGTCGACCCCGACAGCTTCGACGGCACGGCGCCCAAGGACCTGGAGCCCCTGCTCGCGAGCGACGACGTGCTCCCCGGCCTGGTGCTGGCGGAGGAGTCGACGCCGCCCGAGCCTGCGGCCGCAGATGCCACCAACGCGCAGCCCACGTCGATCCTGACCGTGCCATCCCCGGAGCTGTCCGAGGGCCCGCACCTGGGCTATGCCGCCCAGTGGTTCATCTTCTCGACCATCGCCGTCGTCGGATACCCGCTCGTCCTGCGCCGGGTCGTCGCCCGCCGGGGCAAAGAGGTCGACGACGACGCCGCGGGCGGTTCCGGGGGAGACGACATCGACGTGGAGCTCGACGACCTCCTCCACCAGGGGGGCTGAGCCGTCAGCGCGCCGGCCGACGACGCGGGCACGACCCGCCGCCGCATCGTCGAGGCGGCGTACGCGTGCATCGCGCGCGACGGGGTCGGCACCGCCACGGTGGAGCGGATCGCCCGCGAGGCCGGAGTCGCGAGGGCGACCGTGTACCGGGCGTTCCCGGGCGGGCGCGACGAGCTGGTGTCGGCGGCGGTGACGCGGGCGGTCGTCGACTTCTTCGCCGGGCTGCGAGCGGACATCGGCGACGTCCCGGACGTGACGACGCTGCTCGAGCGCGGGCTCGTCGCGGGTCGCCTCCGCCTCGACCAGCACACCGTGCTGCAGCGGGCGCTCGAGGACGAGGCCGACCAGATCGTGCCGGAGCTCGCCACGGTCCTGCCCATCGTCCTCCAACTGCTGCGCGCAGAGCTCGTCGACCGCCTGGCGCACGAGCGGCTGCGCCCGGGCGTCGAGGCCAGCGAGGCTGCCGACCTGCTCGCCCGCATGGCGCTGTCGATCATCGGCAGTCCGGGAGGCTGGGACATGGATGATCCGGATGCGGTCAGGCGGCTGGTGCGAGGGCAGTTGCTCGCCGGCGTCATCGAGGCCTGACCCGGCACGGATCTCGCGCAAGATCCCCACTGGACGATGAGACGGAATCGTGCATAGTGTCTCGCACGTGACCCGCGCCACGGTCGATGCTCGCAACCTCGACGAGTGGGCGGCGGGCTATCTGGCGGCCGACGACGCCGAGCGGCGCCTGGTCGAGTCCGCGGTGCGGTGCATCGCCCGGTGGGGCATCCGCAAGACCTCGCTCGAGGACGTCGCACGTGAGGCGGGAGTCAGCCGGGCCACGGTGTACCGGATCTTCCCGGGCGGCAAGGACCGGGTCGTCGAGGTGGTCTTCTGCCACGAGATCGGGCGGCTCTTCCACACGCTCCAGGCCGACCTGCTGGCCGCCGAGACCCTCGAGGAGCTGCTCGTCGTCGGCCTCACGGCCACGTTGCGGCTGGCGACCGACGACGAGGTGCTGGGATCGGTCATACGCCACGAGCCCGAGCTCGTGCTGCCGCACTTCGCCTTCCGCCAGCTCGATCGCGTGCTCGCCCTGGCCGATGCGCTGTGCCGGCCCCACCTCTCGCGCTTCCTACCCGTGGCCGAGGTCGGCCCAGCCGCGGAGCTGCTCGCCCGGGTCGCGCTGACGTACGGCTTCCGGCCCGCTCCGTGGGTCGACCCCCACGACCCTGCCTCGATCCACCGGCTGGTCAGCACCTATCTGCTGCCGGCCCTCACCCCGTCGACCGCCACCCCTTCCCAGGAGAATCCATGAGTGCCAGCAATGAAGATCTGATCGGCCGCGCCGACGTCAACGACCTCGAGGCCATCCTCTCGGTGACGAACCACGACGTCGACGAGGCGATCCACACGGTGAAGGACAACGCCGAGGCGATCTTCACCTGGGACTACGAGAAGGGTCGCCGCCCCGCCCTCAACCGCCTCTACGAGAAGGCGAAGAGCTCGCAGTGGAACGGTGAGACCGACCTCCCCTGGGACACGGACGTCGACCAGGAGGCGGTGGTCGTGGCCAACGCCGCCGCCAACATGGGCGGCCTGGCCGCAGGCGTCGACGAGAGCGTCATCGCGGACTCGCCCTTCGCCAAGTGGACCGAGAAGGAGTGGATCCAGGTCGGCGTCGAGAGCCAGAACTGGACGCTGTCGCAGTTCATGCACGGCGAGCAGGGCGCGCTGATCTGCACGGCCAAGATCGTCGAGACGGTGCCGTGGATCGACGCCAAGTACTACGCGTCGACCCAGGTCATGGACGAGGCCCGCCACGTCGAGGTGTTCGCCAAGTACCTCGACGACAAGCTGTCGGGCCACTACCCGATCAACGCCCACCTGAAGCTGCTGCTCGACGACATCGTCAACGACAGCCGCTGGGACATGACCTACCTGGGCATGCAGATCATGGTCGAGGGCCTGGCGCTGGCCGCCTTCGGCTTCATCCACCAGCTCACGACCGAGCCGCTGCTCAAGCAGCTCCTGCGCTACGTCATGAGCGACGAGGCCCGCCACGTGGCCTTCGGCGTGCTGTCGCTGAAGGAGTACTACGCCGAGCTGACCGACAAGGAGCTGGCCGAGCGCCAGGAGTTCGCCTTCGAGGCGGCGGTGCGCATGCGCGACCGCTTCCTGCAGCAGGAGGTGTGGGACCGCATGGGCCTCGATGTCAAGGAGGTGCTGCCGCTGGTGATGAACGCGCCGCAGCGGCAGATCTTCCAGTCGATGCTGTTCAGCAAGATCGTGCCCAACTGCAAGAAGCTGGGCCTGCTCGACGCCAACGGCGGCTGGCTGCGCGGCAAGTTCACCGAGTTGGGGGTCATCGGCTTCGAGGACAACCCCGACACCGGCGAGGAGTACTCGATGTTCCAGCTGGCCGAGGGCGAGATCGCCGGCTGACCGCCGCCATCGGGAGCGGCGTCCACCGCGGGCCGGGCGTAGGCTCACCGGTGGTGGACGGCATCCACGACATGGGTGGTATGCACGGGTTCGGCCCCATCGAGCCCGAGGCGGATGAGCCCGTGTTCCACGAGCCCTGGGAGGGCCGGGCGTTCGGCCTCGTGGTGGCCACCTCGGGTAGGGGGTTGCGGGCGGGTTCGATCCGCCCGGCGATCGAGGCCATCGATCCGGCCACCTACCTGGCGTCGAGCTACTACGAGCGGTGGGCCCGTGCCATCGAGGCCCAGCTCGTCGCCGGAGGCAGCCTCACGGTCGACGAGGTGGACGAGCGCGTCGCGGCCGTCGGTGGCGGGCCCGCCCGCTCGCAGGCGGCCACCCCCGACCCCGTCGCCACGGTGCCAACGCTCCTGAACGCGCTGCACCGGGCGCTGGGGATGCTGTACCGCGGGCTGCACAGCCGGGCCGACACGCCGGTCGAGCCCGTGACGGCCGCCTTCGGCGTCGGCGACCGGGTGACCGTGGCCCGCATGGCACCGGCGGGTCACCACCGGTGCCCGCGCTACGTCCGGGGCGCGACCGGCGCGGTGGTCCGCGTGGCGGGTTGCTGGCCTGCGCCCGAGCAGGTCGAGGTCGAGGCGATCTACACGGTGCGGTTCCCGATGCGTGACCTGTGGGGCGACGACGCCGAGCCCGGGTACCTCTACATCGACCTGTGGGAGCGCTACCTCTCGTGACGGCGTCCGACGACCAGCATCATCCGGTCGAGCCGTCGCCGATCGAGCGCCGGGTCGCCGCCATCGAATCGCTGCTGGTCGAGAAGGGGCTCATCACGTCCGACGTCGTCGATGCGGTGGTCGAGACGTACGAGCGCGACGTCGGGCCGCTCAACGGGGCCCGGGTCGTCGCCCGGGCCTGGATGGACGACGACTACAGGCAGCGCCTGCTCGAGGACGGCACCCGGGCCATCGGCGAACTGGGCTTCGGCGGAGCCGAGGGCGAGCACCTCGTGGTGCTCGAGAACACGCCCGAGGTCCACAACCTGGTCGTGTGCACGCTGTGCTCGTGCTACCCGTGGCCGGTGCTGGGCCTACCGCCGGGCTGGTACAAGAGCTTCGCCTACCGCTCCCGCGCGGTGCGCGAGCCGCGGGCCGTCCTGGCCGAGTTCGGCACGATGCTGCCCGACCACGTCGAGGTGCGGGTGTGGGACTCGAGCGCGAAGCTCCGCTACATGGTCCTGCCGCTGCGCCCACCCGGCACCGACCGGGCACACCGAGGACGACCTGGTGCCGCTGGTCACCCGCGACCACATGATCGGCGTGGTGCGGTGACCGCGGGCGAGGCGCCGACTGATCTGCCGACCGACCTGCCTCGGCGCAACGGCGAGCTGGTGTTCGAGGCACCGTGGGAGAGCCGGGCGTTCGGGCTGGCCGCCGCGTACGTCGATGCGTCCGGTGTCGGTTGGGCGGCGTTCCGTTCGCACCTGATCGCGGCCATCGACGACCTGCCCAGGGACACGCCCTACTACGAGGCGTGGGTCACCGCGCTCGAACGGTTGGTGGCCGAGGCAGCCTGACCGCCCAACCGTTCGGCGGCCACGTGACGTGCGAAGCTGTCGGCCGTGCGCAGCGGCCCCCCGCTGACCCATCCTCATGAGGTGACGTGACTCCTCCCCGCATCGCGCTCGCCACGTCGGCCGACCACCCGGAAGGGTTCGGCGGCGAAGGCCTGCTCACGACCGCCCTCCTGGCGCGCGCCACGCGGCCGGAGTGGGTGGTGTGGAACGACCCGGCGGTCGACTGGTCCGCCTACGCCCTCATCGTGCTCCGCTCGACCTGGGACTATCCGGACCACCTCGACACGTTCCGTACGTGGGTGCGGTCGTCGTCGGTCGCGACCGGTCTTGTCAACACGCCCACCCTGGTGCTCGGCAACCTCCACAAGGGCTACCTCACGGACATGGGCGACCTCGCCGTGCCCACCGTGGTGGTGCCCGCCGGCATGACCCTCGACCTCGGCCGGCTGCGGTGGCAGCGGTCGGTGGTCAAGCCCGCGGTCGGCGCTGGCGGCGTCGGCGCCGTGCGCGAGGCCACGCAGGCCGACCTCGACGCGCTGACGCTCGCCGAGTCCGAGCCCGTCGACGCCGTGATCCAGCCCTACCTGTGGGACATCGAGCACCGGGGCGAGATCTCGGTCGTCTGCATCGGCGGCGAGGCCACGCACTGCGTGCACAAGGTGCCCGCCGCGGGCGAGTTCCGCATCCACGAGCACTGGGGCGGCACGGCCGAGCTGGTCGAGCCCAACCCGGAGGTGCTCGCGGTCGCCCACGCCGCCCTGGGCACCCTGCGTGTGCCGCCCGCCTACGCCCGTGTCGACCTGCTGCACGACGGCGAGCGACCGCGGGTGGTCGAGCTCGAGCTCGTCGAGCCCTACCTGTGGTTCGAGATGGCACCCCACGCCGCCGAGCGGTTCGCCGACGAGCTGGTCCGGCGAATCCGGTAACGGGTGACGACGGGTGCCGCTGGTACCCTTCGACCGATGTCACAGCCGTCTGACCCGCGCCTGCTCGTGCTGCACGGGCTGCGCCTCAAGGGCGTGGTCGAGGCTGACGCCCTGGCCGATGCGGTCGGCATCACGACCGCGGAGGCCGCGTCGCTACTGCGGGATCTCGAGACCGACGGCCTCGTCGCGCACCGATCCGGCGCGCTCACCGGGTGGACGCTCACCCCCGACGGCCGGGCCGAGCAGTCCCGCCTCGTGGGAGCCGAGGTCGACGCCACCGACACCCGCGGCACGGTGTCGGGCGCCTACGAGCGGTTCCGCGCCCTCAACGCCGGCGTGCTCGACGCCTGCAGTCGCTGGCAGGTCCGCACCATCGGCGGCCGGCAGGTCCGCAACGACCACCGCGACGCCACCTACGACGCCGGCGTCGTCGCCGACCTCGA
Source organism: uncultured Acidimicrobiales bacterium (assembly GCA_963735375.1). GTDB lineage: Bacteria > Actinomycetota > Acidimicrobiia > Acidimicrobiales > VFJN01 > ZC4RG19. Next base: position 290,272 of record CAVTKS010000007.1, on the reverse strand, counting down.
ACACCTGCAGCAGCGGGCCGACCCGCTGTGCGACGACCTCGCGGACGCGCTCGACCGCTTCGGTGGCTACGGCCCCCAGCTTCGCCATGCGGTCCAGCGCGTCGAGTCGGGCGACGGCGACTGGTTCACCAAGCCGATGATGCCCAGCTTCCACACCGTCTGGTTCGAGTTGCACGAAGACCTGCTCACCACCCTCGGGCTCGAGCGCAGCGCCGAGACGGTGCCGTGAGCCCCTCGAACCGCCCTTCCCACCCCGCCCCGCACGTCCAGCACAGGAGTCCCTCGTGCCTCTAGCCCGCTTCGGCAAGGTCCTCACCGCCATGGTCACCCCGTTCCACGACGACGGGGGGCTCGATCTCGACGGCGCCGCCGCGCTGGCGCGGTGGCTGGTGGCGCAGGGCAACGACGGCCTGGTGATCGCCGGTACCACCGGCGAGGCGCCCACCCTGTCCGACGACGAGAAGGTCGAGCTGTGGCGCGCCGTGCGCGCTGCCGTCGACATCCCGCTGCTGGCAGGCGCCGGCAGCAACGACACCCGGCACACGATCGGGCTGTCGCAGCGCGCCGCGGAGACGGGGGTCGACGGCCTGCTCCTCGTGTCGCCCTACTACAACCGGCCGCCGCAGGCCGGGATCGAGGCGCACTTCCGTGCCGTCGCCGCCGCCGTCGACCTGCCCATCGTCATGTACGACGTGCCGAGCCGCACCGCACGGACGATGTCGGTCGACACGATCGTGCGCCTCGCCACCGAGGTGCCCACGATCGTCGGGCTCAAGGACGCCCGGGGCAACCCCGCCGAGGCGGCGCGCATCGTCGCCGAGTGCCCCGACGACTTCGACGTCTACTCGGGCGACGACGGGCTGACGCTGCCGTTGCTCGCGGTCGGCGCCGTCGGCGTCGTGGGCGTTGCGACCCACTGGAGCGCCGGGCTGCACGCCGAGATGATCGCCGCCCACGACAAGGGTGACCTGCACGCGGCCTGCGCGATCAACGCCCGGCTCGGTGCCTCGTACGAGGTCGAGACCAGCGACACGTGGGTGCACACGAGCGCCGCCAAGGCGGCGGTCGCGGCGCTCGGTCAGCCGGCGGGCCCGGTGCGATTGCCGTTGCCACCACTCGGTGACGACGTGCGCGCCGCCGTCGGCCGGGTCCTCGTCGATCTGGGTGCGCTGTGAGCCGCGGGAACCCCGTCAAGGTCACGTTCCTCGGTGGCTTGGGCGAGATCGGGCGGAACTGCGCCTGCATCGAGGTCGACGGCCGCATCCTTCTGCTCGACGTGGGGCTGATGTTCCCCGAGCTCGACATGCTCGGCATCGACCTGGTGCTGCCCGACTTCACCTACCTGCGCGAGAACGCCGAGCGCATCGACGGCGCCATCATCACCCACGGCCACGAAGACCACATGGGCGGGCTCAGCTACCTGCTGCGCGAGCTGTCGTTCCCCATCTACGGGTCCGCGCTGACCCTGGGCCTGGCCCGCAACCGCATCGAAGAGGCCGGCCTGCTCGATCGCACGGAGCTGATCCCGGTGCGCGACGGCGAGCGTCGCCGCATCGGGCCCTGCGACGTCGAGTTCATCCCCGTGACCCACTCGGTGCCGCACGGCTTCGCCACCGCGTTCCACACCACGCAGGGCACGATCCTGCACACCGGCGACTTCAAGCTCGACCTCACCCCCGTGGACGGCCGCCTCACCGACCTCGCCCGCATCGGCGCCATCGCCTCGGGTGACGGCATCCGCCTCCTGCTCAGCGACTCGACCAACGCGGACGAGCCCGGCTACGCCCGCAGCGAGACGTCCGTGGGCCAGGTGCTCTACCACCTGTTCCATCAGCACGAGGGCCGGCGCATCGTCATCGCCTGCTTCGCCAGCCACATCCACCGCGTGCAGCAGATCGCCGACGCCGCCGTGTCGTTCGGCCGCAAGGTCGCCACGCTCGGCATGTCGATGAAGAAGAACGTGCGCCTGGCCCGCGAGATGGGCCTGCTGCACATCCCCGACCACGCGCTCGTCGACATCGACGACGTGCGCGACCTGCCGCCCGGCGAGATCTGCGTGATCTCCACCGGCAGCCAGGGCGAGCCCATGTCCGCGCTGTCGCTCATGGCGCAGCGCAACAACCGGTGGCTCGAGATCGACGCCGACGACACGGTCATCCTCTCCTCGCACCCGATCCCGGGCAACGAGATGAACGTCTCCAAGGTCATCGACGGCCTGGTGCGCCTGGGCGCCGAGGTCGTCCACTCGGGCGTCTCCGACGTGCACGCCTCGGGCCACGCCAAGCAGGAGGAGCTCAAGACCCTGCTGTCGATCGTGCGCCCCGACTGGTTCGTGCCGGTGCACGGCGAGTACCGGCACATGGTCGCCCACGCCAAGCTGGCGCGGGGCATGGGTGCGGTCGGCGACGGCGCCGACGACCACGTGCTGGTGTGCACCGACGGCGACCAGCTGGTGCTCGACGACGACGGCATGCGCGTGGAGCGTCAGGTGCCCGCCGGTTACCTGTACGTCGACGGCATCATCGGCGACGTGGGCCAGGGGGTGCTGCGCGACCGCCGGGTGCTCGCCGAGGAGGGTGTGGTCGTGGTGGTGGTGACCGTCGACGGGAAGACCGGCGGCATCCTCGTGGGCCCCGAGGTGATCACCCGGGGCTGGGTCTACGCGCCCGAGGCCGAACCGCTCCTGGCCGAGTGTGCCGACGTGGTGCGTCAGGCCGTGAAGGAGGCGTTCGTCACGGGTGCCACCGACATCGAGGCGCTCCAGCGGGTGGTGCGCCGCGCCGCGGGCAAGTTCGTCAACGAGTCCACCAAGCGGCGGCCGATGATCGTGCCGGTGGTCATGGAGGCGTGACGGTGCCGTCGCGCCGGATCGCCGGCTGACGCGACGTGCCGGAGCTGCCCGAGGTCGAGACGATCCGCCGCCAGCTCGAACCGCTGGTGGTGGGGCGGCGGTTCGGCGACGCGTGGGCGTTTCCCCACCCCAAGTTCATCCCGGCGCTCGACGTCGGCGGTGCAGCGGTCGAGCGTGTCGGCCGGCGGGGCAAGTACCTGTTGCTGGGCCTCGACGACGACCGCGAGCTGATCGTCCACCTGGGCATGACGGGGTCGCTGCGCGTACGTCCCGCCGGTGACGCGGGCGACCAGTACGTGCGGGCGTGGTGGTCGTTCGCGGACGACGTCGGCGACGGGGGAGAGGCGCTCGAGTACCGCGACGTCCGCCGGTTCGGTCGCCTGGCCGTGGCCGAGGGCGGGCGGTACGTCGGGACCCTGGCGGTGCAGGGGCCGGATGCGCTCGACCCGTCCCTGGACGCGGAGGCCTTCTGGAGGTCGTTGCGCGCCAGCCGCCGGGTGGTCAAGACGCAGCTTCTGAGCCAGCGGCCCATCGCCGGGGTCGGCAACATCTACGCAGACGAGGCGCTGTGGCGCGCCCGCATCAACCCCGCCCGCCGCACGGTCACCCGCGTCCAGGCGACGGCGCTGCTCGACGCGCTGCGGGCGGTGCTGACGTCGAGCATCCGCTACGGCGGGACCACGCTGACCGACTACCGCAACGTCGAGGGGCGCGAGGGCCGCAACCAGCAGCGCCTCGACGTCTACGGCCAGGCCGGCCTGCCGTGCCCCCGCTGCGGCACCGAGCTGCGCTCGCGGGTGCTCGACGGCCGCACGGCCACCTGGTGCCCCACCTGCCAGCCCCGCTAGTGCCGCGGCGGATCCGGGTCGATCAGCCGGTCGGGTGGCGGTGGACCTCGCGGGCGCCGGCCTGGTCGCGCGCCAGCACGATCATCTGGTCGACGTTGACGTGGCTCGGACGGGACGCGATCCACCGCACGCACTCCGCGATGTCGTCGGCGGTCAGCGGCGTGACACCCTCGTAGACCGCGGCCGCTCGCTCGGCGTCGCCGCCGAAGCGCACGAGGCTGAACTCGGTCTCGACCATGCCGGGGTCGATCTCGCTGACGCGTAGCGGCCGGCCGAGCAGCTCCTGGCGCAGCACCGACATGATCGCCCGCACCGCGAACTTGGCGGCGTTGTACCCGGCGCCGCCGGGATACGGCTCGTGGCCGGCGATCGACCCGATCGTGATCACCTGCCCGTCCCCGCTGGCCTCGAGCGCGGGGAGCAGCGTCCTGGTCATGCGGACCACGCCCAGCACGTTGGTCTCGTACATCGTGCGCCACTGGGCCTCGTCCGCCTCGGCGACAGAGGTCAGGCCCAGCGCGCCGCCGGCGCTGTTGACCAGCAGCCGACAATCGGGCACCGCCGCGACGAAGGCGTCGACCGAGGCGGCGTCGGTCACGTCGAGCACGTGCGCCCGACCCCCGATCTCGTCCGCGAACGCCTCGAGGCGATCGGCCCGGCGGGCGCCGACGACGACGTCCCAACCGTCGGCGGCGAGCGCGCGGGCGCTGGCGGCGCCGATGCCCGAGCTGGCCCCGGTGACGACGGCGGTTCCCCTGTCGCGGTGGTTCTGCACGGCCGTCACCGTAGCGATGCCGGTCAGGATGTCATCCTGTGGCATGCGCCCGTCGGCGGCCAGCATCGACCACCCGGGGCGCCACGCAGGCCATCATCGGCAGGGTGAGTCTCACGTCTCCGCCTGCCGCGCCCGGTCGCCCCTGATGGTGATGTTGCTCATGGGGCTACTGGTAGCGTTGGGGCCATTGTGACGACTCGTCAGGGCTCCCGCTCGCAGTCGCGCTCCCGTTCCGGGGGGTCGTCCCGGTCCTCGGGCAAGGGACGGTCGACCGGCCGGTCCGGCAGCTCGCGCGCCGGCGGTAAGCGCACGTCCACCAGCCGACGTCAGGCGCCGCCGACCCTCACCTCCCGGGCGCTGCGTTCGTCGTCGCGGGTGCTCGGCGACCACGCCGACGACGTCACCGGCCTGCTGCTCATCGCCCTCGCCGTGGTCAGCGGCCTGGGCGTCTACGCCGACGGCGGCGGCCCGGTGGGTCGGGGCGTGGCCGACCTGGCGGCGTCGGCCCTCGGCTGGTTGCGCTTCGCCCTGCCCGTCGGCCTGGCGCTCGGTGGCGGCGCGCTCATCCTCAAGCGCTCGCCCGACGACGCTGCCGATGCGGACACCGATCACGCCTCCGTCGCCGCCCACGTGGGGGTGGGCGCGACGCTGCTCGTCATCGCCGCCGCCGGGCTGCTCCACCTCGTGGGCGGCAGCCCCCGGTTCGGCGACCCGGTCGACGAGCTGCGCGACGCCGGGGGATGGCTGGGCGTGGCCATCGGCTCGCCGCTCGAGAGCCTGGTCGGCACCGGCGGTGCCACCGCGGTGCTCGCGCTGGTGGCCGTGGGCGGGCTGGTCGTGCTCACGCGCACGCCCCTGCGCGACGCCGCCGACCGCACGGTGGCCGGCGTCCGCCCCATCACGTCGGGCCTCAACCAGCGGCTGGCGACCCTGTTCCGGCTGCCCTACGACGAGGACGACGGCGCCCCCCAGGTCGACGTCGTCGACCCGGCGCTCGTCCCCGACGACGACACGCTGGTCGAGCAGCCCGAGGACGACACGGCCACCACGCGGGCCGAGAAGCCCAAGCGGCGCAAGGCCCCCAAGTTCGTGGCGCCCGAGACCGATGACGTCTCGCCCGAGCAGCTCGAGATCGCGCTCGGCCCGGCGGCCAAGGGCTCTCCGTGGAAGCTGCCTTCCATCACGTTGCTCGAGCGCAGCGGCTCGCAGCAGGTCGACCGCAAGATGATCGAGGACACCGGTCGCGTGCTGGAGAAGGCGCTCGCCGACCACGGCGTCGAGACGCGGCTGGTGGGCATGGTGGTCGGCCCCACGGTCACCCGCTACGAGCTCGAGCTGGGGCCGGGGGTCAAGGTCAACCGGGTCACCAGCCTGCACAAGGACATCGCCTACGCGATGGCCACGCCCGACGTGCGCATCCTGGCGCCCATCCCGGGCAAGCAGGCCATCGGGGTCGAGGTGCCCAACGCCCGCCGCCAGATCGTGTCCCTGGGCGACATCCTCATCAGCGAGGAGGCCCGGCGGGCCACCCACCCGCTCGAGGTGGCGGTCGGGCGCGACATCAACGGGCGCTCGATCATGATGAACCTGGCGGCGATGCCGCACGTGCTCATCGCCGGCGCCACGGGCGCGGGCAAGTCGAGCTGCCTCAACTCGCTGCTCACGTCGATCCTGGTGCGGTCGACGCCCGACCAGGTCCGCATGATCCTGGTCGACCCCAAGCGGGTCGAGATGGGCCAGTACGACCGTCTCCCGCACCTGCTCACCCAGGTCGTGACGAACCCCAAGAAGGCCGCCAACGCGCTGGCGTGGGCGGTCAAGGAGATGGAGCGCCGCTACGACCTGCTGGCCGAGGTCGGCTTCCGCGACATCACCGGCTACAACGCCGCGGTCGACAAGGGCGACCTCGACGGCGACGGCCACGGCACGGTCAGCGGCTACGTCGACGAGGACGGCGACGGCGAGAGCGACGCCCAGGAGAGTGGCCGTCAGTACCCGCGGTTGCCGTTCATCCTGGTGGTCATCGACGAGCTGGCCGACCTGATGATGGTGGCGGCCCGCGACGTCGAGGAGTCGATCGCCCGCCTGGCACAGATGGCGCGCGCCGTCGGCATCCACCTGGTCATCGCCACGCAGCGCCCGTCGGTCAACGTCATCACCGGCCTCATCAAGGCCAACGTGCCGGCCCGGATCGCGTTCGCCGTGTCGTCGGTGACCGACAGCCGGGTCATCCTCGACCAGGGCGGCGCCGAGCGGCTCATCGGCAAGGGCGACATGCTCGTCCTCGACGGCGGGTCGTCGGTGGCGCGCCGCATCCAGGGCGCCTGGGTGACCGAGGACGAGGTGCGCAAGATCGCCTCGGTGTGGAAGCGCCAGGCCCCCGAGGTGCGTTTCGACGACTCGGTGCAGGGCAGCGACGACGGCCAGGGCGGCACCTCGTCCGGCGGTGGCGGCGGCGGGGGCGACGATGACGACGATCTGCTGTGGCAGGCCCTGGAGCTGGTGGTGCGCAGCCAGCTCGGCTCGACCTCGATGCTGCAGCGCAAGCTGCGCGTGGGCTTCGCCCGCGCCGGTCGGCTGATGGACCTGCTGGAGCAGCGGGGTGTCGTGGGCCCGTCCGAGGGCTCCAAGGCGCGAGCCGTGCTCATGACGGTCGAGGAGCTGGAAGAGCTCACCGACGGCCGCGAGTAGCCCTCGCGCCGCGGCGTCGTCCTTCTGGATGACGGGCGATCGTCGTCCAGCAGGATCCTTGTCGCCCCTGGGTGCAGGTACCGTCATCACCGATGGTGCGCCTCGGTGCGATGTACGCGAAGGTGCGCGACCCGCACCCGGTGGCACTCGACGTGCTGTTGGCTTTCGTGCTCGCAGTCATCGGTGTCCTCACCGAGCTGGTCCCCGATCCGCAGGACGCCTACCACGACGGCAACGCGTTCAGCGTCGTGCTGGCGCTGGTGGCCACGCTGCCGCTGGTCTGGCGGCGGACGCATCCGGCCGCGGTCATGGGTACCGTCGTCGCGGCGGCGCTGGTGCACGGGTACATCCTGTTCCCCGGGGCCGGGCCGTTCCTCGGGCTCGTCGCGGCGTTGTACGCCGTCGCGGCCTACGGCTCGGGCCGGGCGGCCCGGATCAGCCTGGCCGGGGTGTTGGCCGTCCAACCGCTCGCCGTGTTCCACTCCGGGGACCCGAACTTCAACTCCTGGGGCGACGCCGCGGTGGGGGCCGTCATCTTCACGGCCACCTGGGTGTTCGGGGACAGTCGCCGCGTGCGCCGCTTGCAGCTGGAGATGATCGAGGAGCGAGCCGCCCGCGCCGAGCGCGAGCGCGACGAACAGGCTCGCCTGGCCGTGCGCGAGGAACGCACGCGCATCGCCCGCGAGATGCACGACATCGTGGCGCACAGCGTGAGCGTGATGGTGGTGCAGGCGGGGGCGGCTCGGCGGCTGGTCGACCGCGACCCCGGGGCAGCCGTCGACGCGGCGGGCGAGGTCGAGACGACAGGGCGGGCGGCACTGCGCGAGATGCGGCGCGTGCTCGGGGTCCTGCGCACCGACGACTCCGACCACCCGGACGACGCGGCCGTGCCGCCGGTGTTGGAGCCTCAGCCCGGGCTGGGCGACGTGACGACCCTGGTCACCAAGTGCCGGGACGCGGGCCTGGACGTCGCGGGTGCGCACGGACGGCGAGGCGCGTCCCCTGCCGTCGGGCGTCGAGCTCGCGGCCTACCGCATCATCCAGGAGGCCTTGACCAACACGATGAAGCACGCCGGGCCCGCCCGTGCCGAGATCCGGGTGACCTACGGCGACGATGCGCTCACGGTCGTGGTCGCCGACGACGGGCGCGGGCGCGGGCTGGTGCCACCCGGCAGCGGTCACGGTCTGCCCGGCATGCGGGAACGGGTCGCGATCTACGGCGGCGACCTGGACGCGGGTGCTCACCCGGGCGGCGGCTTCCGCGTGCGAGCCCGCCTGCCGCTCGAGCGGGCTCCGGTACGGAGCGGCAGCGCTCGCGGGTGGGTGCGCTGATGGCGGCCCCCATCCGGGTTCTCGTGGCCGACGACCAGGAGCTGGTCCGCACCGGGTTCCGCATGATCCTGCAGACCGAGGACGACATCGAGGTCGTGGGCCAGGCCGCGGACGGGCTCGAGGCGGTCGAGCTGGCCAGACGCCACGAGCCGGACGTGGTGTTGATGGACGTGCGCATGCCCAACCTCGACGGCATCGAGGCCACCGGGCGGCTCGTCGGTCCCCTGGCGTCGCCGCCGGCGCCCGTGCGCGTGCTCATGCTCACGACGTTCGACCTCGACGACTACGTCTACGCCGCGCTCCGCAACGGGGCCAGCGGCTTCCTGCTCAAGGACACGCCGCCCGAGGACCTCGTGCGGGCCATCCGCATCGTCGCCTCGGGCGAGGCCCTTCTGGCGCCGACCGTGACCCGGCGACTCATCGAGGAGTTCTCCCGGGCACCGGCCCCCGCGGCCCCGCCGGAGATGGGGTCGCTGACCGATCGCGAGCGCGAGGTGCTCGGCCTGGTCGCCCGCGGCCTGTCGAACGGTGAGATCGCCGCCGAGCTGATCCTCGGCGAGACGACGGTCAAGACACACGTCGGCCGCATCCTGATGAAGCTCGGGCTGCGCGACCGCGTGCAAGCCGTCGTGCTGGCGTACGAGTCCGGTCTGGTCACGCCCGGTCGGTGACCCACCACGGTCGGCGGGTTGTCGGCGTCGGACACCCCTGTTGCGTCGCCGGAGGTCGTACCGGAGGATGAGTCCGCATCAGCGGCAAAGGTGACGACAGTTGGCGGGAGAGGCCGTACCGTCGCCGTATGGAAAATTCGGCGGCTTCCCCCCAGCCATTCGACCGTCCCGATCCCGGCGCGGTCGGTCTCGCTCCCACCCCCGCGGCCCGCGCGGTCAATGCCACCAAGGTCTACGGCTCCGGTGACACCGCCGTGGTCGCCCTCGACGACGTGACGGTCGAGATCCCGACGGGTCGCTACACCGCGATCATGGGTCCGTCCGGCTCCGGCAAGTCGACGCTCATGCACTGCATGGCCGGGCTCGACTCGCTCACCCGGGGGCAGGTGTTCGTGGGCGACCAGGACCTTGGTCAGCTCACCGAGGACCAGCTCACCCTGTTGCGGCGCGACCGCATCGGCTTCGTGTTCCAGGCGTTCAACCTGGTCCCGACGCTGACGGCGTTCGAGAACATCACGCTGCCCATGACCCTGGCCGGGCGCAAGGGCGACCAGCAGTGGCTCGACGACGTCATCACGACGACCGGCCTCGCGGACAGGCTCTCGCACCGGCCGAGCGAGCTGTCCGGGGGCCAGCAGCAGCGCGTCGCCGTGGCTCGTGCGCTGGCGAGCCGGCCCGCGATCATCTTCGCCGACGAGCCGACCGGCAACCTCGACTCGCGCTCCGGCACCGAGATCCTCGACTTCATGCGCCGCGCCGTGCGCGAGATGGGCCAGACCATCGTCATGGTCACGCACGACCCGGTGGCGGCGTCGTACGCGGACACCGCCCTGTTCCTCGCGGACGGGCGCATCGTCGACGAGATGCCCGAGCCCACGGCCGAGCGCGTCCTCGACCGGCTCAAGAAGTTCGGGGAGTAGGCCGTGCTCAAGGTCGCGCTCCGGGGCCTGATGGCCCACAAGTCACGTCTCGTCACCACGTTCCTCGCCGTCGCGCTCGGCGTGGCGTTCATCGGCGGCGTGCTGGTGCTCACCGACACCATGAACCGCTCGTTCGACGACCTGTTCGCCGACGTCTACCGCGACACCGACGCCGTGGTGCGCTCCGACCAGACGATCAGTAGCGACTTCGGCGACATCCGCGGGCGCATCGACGCGTCCCTGCTCGAGGACGTGCGGTCGGCCGACGGCGTGGCTGATGCCGACGGCAGCGTCGACGGCTTCGCCCGCGTCATCGACCGCAACGGCGATCCGGTCGGCGACCCCGCGATGGGTGCCCCCACGCTGGGGGGCAACTGGTCCGACGTCGACGCGCTCAACCCCTTCGATCTCACCGACGGGCGGGCCCCCACGTCCGACGGTGAGATCGTCATCGACCTGGGCACCGCCAAGGACACCGGCTTCGGTGTCGGCGACTCGGTCCAGGTGCAGACCCAGACCGAGGCCGGCGAGTACGAGGTGGTCGGCGTTGCCCGCTTCGGTGCCGCCGACAGCCCCGGCGGCGCCTCGTATGTGCTGTGGAACACCGAGGAGGCGCAGCGCCTGATCGGTGAGGAGGGCAAGTACTCCGCCATCGGCGCCGCCGCCGACGACGGCGTCTCACAGCAGGACCTGGCGACATCGATCGGCGACACGTTGCGCGCCGACGAAGACACGGGGGTCGAGGTGCTGACCGGCACCGAGATCAGCGAGGAGTCGGCGTCCGACATCAAGGACCAGCTCGCGTTCTTCACGGTCTTCCTGCTGGTGTTCGCCGTCATCGCCGTGGTCGTCGGTGCGTTCGTCATCTACAACTCGTTCTCGATCATCGTGGCCCAGCGCACCCGTGAGATGGCCCTGCTGCGGGCCATCGGCGCCCGGCGCCGGCAGGTGCGGCGGGCGCTCCTCGTCGAGGCGGTCGTCGTGGGCCTGGTCGGGTCGGCGATCGGCTTCATCGTGGGCCTGGGCCTGGCGGCGTTGCTCGGGAACCTGTTCGAGTTGCCGCCGGGCTCGCTGGCCATCCTGCCCACGTCGGTGACGACGGCCATTCTCACCGGGCTCATCGTCACCGTGTTCTCGGCCCTGGTGCCGGCCTGGCGGGCCTCGCGCGTGCCACCGCTGGCGGCCATGCGCGAGGTGGCGGTCGACACGTCCGGCAGGTCGCGCGCGCGCTTCGGCATCGGCGTGGCCATGCTGGGCGTGGGTGCTGCCATCGTCGTGGCCGGCGCGCTGGGCGACGAGATCTCGACCGTCGGCCTGGGCGTCGCCCTCGTGTTCGTCGGCCTGCTCTTCGTCAGCCCGGGGCTGGCCCGACCGGTCAGCCGGGTGCTGGGTGCACCGCTCGCCCGCCTGCGGGGCGCCGCCGGCACGCTGGCCCGCGAGAACGCGGGCCGCAACCCCAGGCGCACGTCCGCCACCGCGCAGGCGCTGATGATCGGCGTGGGCCTGGTGACGTTCATCCTGGTCATCAACTCGTCCATCCGGGCGTCGATCGACAAGGCGCTGGAGGACTCGTTCACGGGCGACTTCGTCGTGGACTCGGGCACCTTCGGCATGGTCGGCCTGCCCCCGAACCTGGCCGAGCAGATCAGCGAGCTGCCCGACGTGTCGATCGTCGCCCCCTTGCGGTTCTCGCCCGCGACCGTGACCACCGACCCGGGAGGCCCGGACGCCGTGAGCGACGACACGGCCATCGCCGGCGCCGACGCGGGGGCGTTCGAGCTGCTCGACCTGCAGATCGTCGAGGGCAGTGCCGACCTCGGCTCCGGCGAGGTCGTGATCACCGAGGACAAGGCCAGCAGCGACGGGTTGGCCATCGGCGACGAGATCGAGGTCTCGTTCCTCGACGACCGCCGTCCGGAGACCGACCGTGGTGCCACGGTCAGCGGCATCTACGACGACAGCACCGCCGCCGGCGGGATCGGGTCGTTCGTGCTGAACCTCGACGATTGGGACGCCGCCGTCGCCGTGCCCACCGACAGCCAGGTGTTCGTGCAGCTGGCCGACGGCGTGTCGGTGGCGCAGGCCGAGCCCGAGATCGAGCAGGTGGTCGCACCGTTCGCCACCGCCGAGGTGCAGAGCGTCGACGAGTACAAGGCCTCGATCGGCGGCCAGCTGGACATCCTCCTCAACCTCGTCATCGGACTGCTGGCCCTGGCGATCGTCATCGCCATGCTCGGCATCGCGAACACGATCGCCCTGTCCGTGCTCGAGCGCACCCGCGAGCTGGGCCTGCTTCGGGCGGTCGGCATGCGCCGCCGCCAGGTGCGGGCGGCGATCCGGTGGGAGTCGGTGATCATCTCGCTGTTCGGCACGGTGCTGGGTCTGGCGTTCGGCCTGCTGGGCGGCTGGGGCATCGTGCGGGCGCTGCGCGACGAGGGCTTCGGCGTGTTCCAGATCCCGGTGGGCACGTTGGTCGTGCTCGCCGTGGTCGCTGCGCTCCTCGGCCTCGTCGCCGCCCTGGTGCCCGCGTGGCGGGCGAGCCGCATGAACATCCTCGACGCCATCGGTACGGAGTGACGCCCGGAGGGAGGCACGACCAGAGATTCCGAGTGAACGTACGGCGGGGCGATCACGCAGGTGATCGCTCCGCCGGTCTGTCCTGGTCTGAACATCGCGTAAGGACGTCGCCGCGCAGCGTAGGATCCGGGCGTGGAGCTGGTTGCGGTCTCAGATCTCGTCACCCGAGCCCGCGACGGCGACCAACGGGCATGGGACGATCTGGTGGCGCGCTACCTCGGCATGGTGCATGCCATCTGCCGGGGGTATCGGCTGGCCACCGACGACGCGGCCGACGTCAACCAGGTGGTGTGGCTGCGGTTGGTCGAGCACCTCGGCCGCATCCGCACGCCCGACGCGGTCGGCGGGTGGATCGCCGCCACCACCCGCAACGAGTGCCTGCGGGTCCTGCGAGTGTCGGGTCGCCTGGTGCTCACCGGCGTCGAGGCCGAGCTCGACCACCTCGACATGCGCGACGCGGGCATCGACACGGGCCTGCTGGTCTACGAGCGCGACCGGGCGCTGCTGGCCGCGTTCGGCCGTCTGGGCGACCGCTGCCAGCGGCTCCTGCGCCTGCTGATGACCGACCCTCCACCCAGCTACGACGAGGTGGCCGCCGCCCTCGACATGCCGGTCGGCAGCATCGGCCCGACCCGCGGGCGTTGCCTCGATCAGCTGCGCCATCTGCTGGGATGACCCTGCCCGTGTATCAGGCCGGGGGACGATGGCTCTGTACCGTCGGTGGGTGGGGACGCCGGAGGACGCCGAGATGACAGACACCGCCGCAGGGACACCGGGTGACGACGCGCTCCTCGCCGAGCTCCGCCGGGTCGCCGCGACGGCCGATCCCGTGCCCGCCGGCTGGCGCGAGACGGCGATGACGAGCTTCGCATGGACATCGATCGACGCCGAGCCGGCTCAGCTCACCTATGACTCACGCTCGGAGCCCCACGTGGCGACGTCGATCGGCGGCGACGAGGTTTCGGGGCGCGCGGGGCCGGCCCGCGAGGTGCGCTACACGCGGGGCTCGCTGGCCATCGGGCTCGAGCTCGACGTCGGGGCCGACAAGGTACGGGTGCTCGGCCGGCTCACGCCGGGCCGCACCGCCATCGTGGTGGCCCTGTGGCCCGAGGGACGCGCCGAGGCCACGACCGACGACGGGGGCACGTTCCGCTTCGACGAGCTGCCTCGCCGTCCACTGTGCGTGGTCGTCCTGGGTGAGGCGCCGGTCAAGACAGGCTGGATCACCAGCTGACCCGACGGTCCCTCGGACCCGGGCTGCGGGGTCCGGCCCGGTGACAAGTAGCCTTGCTCCGATGTCCCGCTCCTTCTGGGTCGAGACGCTGGGCTGTCCGAAGAACCAGGTCGACTCGGACAAGCTGACGGGAACGATGCTCGCGGACGGGCTGGTTCCCGCCGACGCGCCCGAGCACGCCGACCTGGTGGTCGTCAACACCTGTGCCTTCATCGACGATGCCCGCCGCGAGTCCATCGACGTCGTGCTGGCCCTGTCGGAGCGCAAGCCCGCCCAGGCCGAGCTGGTGGTCACCGGTTGCCTGGCCGAGCGCTACGGCGACGAGCTGGCCGAGGCGCTGCCCGAGGCCGACGCGGTCGCAGGGTTCGGCGTCCCCGTCACGTTGGGGGCGACCCGCGGCTCGGCGGCGCCGTCGCTCGACCTGCTCAACCTCCCCCGCCCTCCCGCGGCCGCCCCGTGGGCCTACGTCAAGGTGGCCGAGGGCTGCGACCGAGCCTGCGGGTTCTGCGCCATCCCGTCGTTCCGGGGCAAGCAGCGCAGCCGTGCGTTCGACGCGATCGTCGACGAGGCCGACGGCCTCGTGGCATCCGGGGTGCGTGAGGTCGTGCTCGTGGCGCAGGACCTGGCCGCCTACGGGCGCGACCAGGGGCGCGGTGCGCGCCAGATCGTGCCGCTGGTCGAGGCGCTCGCCACCCGTGTCGACCGGGTGCGGCTGCTGTACCTCTACCCGTCCGACCTGACCGCGGGCCTCATCGACGCCATCTGCGCCACGGGCGTGCCCTACTTCGACCTCTCGCTGCAGCACGCCTCGGCGCCGCTGCTGCGCCGCATGCGCCGGTGGGGCGACGGCGACCGCTTCCTGCGCCGCATCGACGACATCCGTTCCCACCAGCCCGACGCCGCGTTCCGGTCGAGCTTCATCGTCGGCTATCCGGGCGAGACCGAGGACGACCACGACGAGCTGCTGCGGTTCGTCGCCCGGGCCGACCTCGACTGGGCCGGCTTCTTCGCCTACAGCCGCGAGGACGGCACGTTCGCCGCCGACCTCGACGGCCAGGTCGACCCCGACCTGGTGGCCGAGCGCCTGGCCGAGCTGCGCGAGCTGCAGGACGGCATCACGGCCCGCCATCGTGACGCGCTCATCGGCTCGGTGGTCGAGGTGCTGGTCGACGAACCCGGCGTCGCGCGCAGCCACCGTGAGGCGCCCGAGATCGACGGCATCATCACGGTGCCGCAATCGATGCCCGTCGGCGAGCTGGTGAAGGTCCGGATCGAGGGCGCCGCGGGCCCCGACCTCGAAGCCGTCCGGGCCTAGGGTCGTCGTGGCGACGTCGTTCGGTCCCTCGGCCCTGGCCACACCGGCCAACGCGGTCACGATCGCTCGGCTCGTCTGCGCGCCGCCGTTGTGGCTGCTCATCGTCGTGTCCGGGCCGTCGTACGTGGCCGTGGCGCTGTGGATCGTCCTTGCCGCCACCGACGGCGTCGACGGCTACCTGGCCCGTCGCCACGGCACGACGCGTTCGGGCGCGTTCCTCGACCCGCTCGCCGACAAGGCGCTGGTGCTCGGGGCGATGTGGGCGTTGGTGGCCGCCGACGGGTTCTGGTGGCTGCCCGTGGCGCTCATCACCGTGCGCGAGCTGGCCATCTCGGCGTTCCGCTCCTACTGGGGGCGCCGCGGCCTGGCGGTGCCCGCCGCGTTCTGGGCCAAGGTCAAGACGGTCGTGCAGGCGGTCGCCGTCGGCCTGGCCCTGTTGCCGCCGGTGGCCGACCACCACGCGTGGCTGGCATCGGCCGTGCTGTGGGTCGCCGTGGCCCTCACGCTGGGCACGGGCGTCCAGTACCTGGCGGAGGGCAGCCGGGCCACCGCATCCGGCGGCGTGCGGGTCTGAGGCCGGTGCGCTCGCCCGCACGACGAGGAAACGACCGGGAGAGCGTGAGGCACTGATGCGTTGTGAGATCGTCGCCGTCGGCACCGAGCTGCTGCTGGGCCAGATCGTCGACACGAACTCGGCGTGGCTCGGCGAGCAGCTCGCCCTGGCGGGCATCGACCGCACCCACGGCCAGACGGTGGGCGACAACCTCGAGCGCATCGTCGACGCCCTCCGGCTCGCCCTCTCGCGCGCCGACGCGGTGATCGTGTGCGGCGGCCTCGGCCCGACGCAGGACGACATCACCCGTGACGCGATCGCCGCGGTGATGGGCGTGCCGCTCGTGACCGACGACGAGGCGGCCGACCGCATCCTCGAGCGGTTCATGGCGCGCGGCCGGCGCATGCCCGCCAACAACATGCGCCAGGCGCTGGTCCCCCAGGGGGCGACGGCCATCGCGGATCCGCAGCCCGGCACCGCGCCCGGTCTGATCTGCCCTGTCGGCGACAAGGTCATGTACGCCGTGCCCGGCGTGCCCTACGAGATGCAGGAGATCGTCCGCGGCGCCGTGCTGCCCGATCTGGCGCGCCGGGCGGGCACGGTGGCGGTCATCCGCTCACGGACGCTGCGCACGTGGGGCGACAGCGAGTCCGGCCTGGCCGAGCGTCTCGCCGAGCACATGCTCGAGCTCGACGCCGCCGGGCCGACGGCGCCCACCTTGGCCTTCCTGGCCAGCGGCATCGAGGGCCTCAAGGTGCGCATCACGGTCAAGGCCGACGACGACGACACCGCGGCGCAGCTCATCGAGGCGGAGGACACGGTCGTCCGCGATCTCGTGGGCGACATCGTCTTCGGCGTCGACGACGAGACGATGGAGCACGCGGTGGCCAAGGAGCTGACGGCCCGCGGCCTCAGCCTGGCCGTGGCCGAGTCGCTCACCGGCGGGCTCGTCGCCTCGCGCCTGGTCAACGTGCCGGGTGCGAGCGACTGGTTCCGGGGCGGCGTGGTGTCCTACGCCCCGGAGGTGAAGTTCTCGGTGCTCGGGGTGCCCGAGGGTCCGGTCGTGTCGGCCGGCACCGCGGCGGCGATGGCCACCGGCGTGCGCGACCTGCTGGGCGCGGACGTCGGCCTGGGTGTCACCGGGGTGGCCGGCCCCGACAGCCTCGACGGCGAGCCGCCCGGCACGGTCTACCTGAGCGCCGTGGTCGGCGATGCCGCACCGGTCACGACCAAGCTCGCGCTGCCCGGCGACCGCGAGCGGGTGCGCCAGTTCGCATGCATCTCGCTGCTCGACATGCTGCGTCGCCTGCTCTGACCCTGGGCATCAGGGCAGAAACACCGTCGTGCCCGGCTCGGGCAGCGCCACCCACGTGCGCCCGGGGGTGAGGCGGATGGGTGCGCCGGCCAGGTCGAGGTACTGCGTCGGCGCCTCCAGGGAGGGCTTGACCCACCGGGCCGGGAGGGCCTGGCCGCCGGTGAGGATGAGGGCGTCCCCCTCGCCGACGAGCTGCGCCTCACGGATGGGCACACCGAACTGGTCGTTGGTCCCGCTGCTGGCGTACGGCGTATAGGAGACGATCACGTTCTCGGGGGCGATCTGCGCACCCTCGGCGTCGATGTGCGGCGTGCCCGCCTGCGACCGCGCCCAGCCCCTGCCGTTCCAGCGGTAGTCGACCGGCGCCGAGCCCGGCTCGGTGGAGTACACGATGTGGACGCCGGCGGTCGGCCTGCCGCCCACCGGCGCCTCGCCGGCGGCCCGGTAGGTGAAGAGCTGGGGCGGCGGTGTCGCCCCCCGATAGCCCGCGCCCCACACCTCGGGCGTGCCGTCGAGCATCAGGTTGTGTGGAGCCGACCGGTTGCCGGCTCGGCTGTACAGCCCGGGGGCGGCGTCGTAGCCGATGTCGATGATGCCGGCCCCGCGGATGCGTTGGGCGAAGATCTCGTTGGCCCCCGACCAGGCGAACAGCGGCGTGCCCAGCGGCTCGAAGAGCCCGATGTCCGACGTGCGGGCCGAGCGCACGGGGCCGACGGGGACCGAGTCGTGTGAGTGGAAGATCGCCATGAAGCGCGTGACACCGCCCTCGACGCGCTCCTCGTAGACGAGGTCGGCCTGGTTGAGACCGATCTGTGGTCGGGCCTTGGGCTCGACGTTGTCGATCTTGACGACGAGCGTCGCTCGAGTGGCGACGGCCGGGTCGACGGCAGGCATGCCGGTGAGCGGGTAGACGGGCGGCGGTGGCGGGGGAGGGGCGGTCGTGGTGGTGGTGCTCGTCGTGGTGGTCGTGGTCGTGGTCGGTGCCGCTGACTCGGACGACCCGGCGGTGGCGACGATGCCACCGGCCACCAGGACCACCAGCGCGGCGACACCGGTGATGACCTTGCCGCGCGTGGTCGCGAGCTGCGCGCGCAGGCGCGCGCCGACTCCGCCCCCTGTCGCGTCTCCATCGCTACCGGAGGGGGGTGTCGCGTCCCCCGGTGCCGTGGCTGCCGTTGCTGTCGTCGCTGGGCACGGCGAGAGCGTGGCGCGGGCCAGAGGATGATGCCAATCACCCGCGGCGGTGACGGCACGACGCGCCGACCGAGCACCGACGGGACGGCAGATCCTGCCAGACTCCCGACAGTGCGCCTGTTCGTCGCCGTGCGGCTGCCCGACGGTGTCCTCGACGTGGTGGCGGGCCTGCACCGCCCGGAACGCCCGGGGGTGCGCTGGACCACCAGGTCGCAGTGGCACGTCACCCTGCGGTTCCTGGGTCACGTCGACGATCCGGCACCTGTGGCGGCGGCCCTCGACGCCGCGCCGCTGGCCGGCTGTGTCGCCGCGGTCGGTCCCCGGGTGACAGCGCTGGGCCGGGGCGTGGTCGTCGTTCCGGTCCGAGGGATCGAGGCCCTCGCCGCCGACGTCGTGGCCGCGACGTCAGCTCTGGGAGCCCCTCCCGAACCGCGGCCGTTCCGGGGCCACCTGACGCTCGCCCGGGCACGGCGGGGGAGCGTGCGGGCCCTGGTGGGCGAGCCGATCGCGCTGGGGTTCCGCGTGGACGATGTGCGGTTGGTGCGCAGCCATCTCGGCCCGGCCGGTGCGCGCTATGAGGACCTGCACGTGCGGCCGCTCGCCTGAGCCGAGTTTTCTCTCGATGGAATGCTTGAACGAACAGGCGTTCGAAACTACAGTCATGTCGTTCCGGAACGTCGGAGCGACCAGGCTCCTTCCGGCATCACCGCAAAGTGTCACACCCCGTCCTTAAGGTCTGCGTTGCCGGTCGGGGCCACAACCGCTCCGTCGAGATCGCATCGGGTTCGGCCGTGGTCGAGCCCTTCCGCCACAACCGCACCACCGCAGAAAGGACCACACCGGTGGACCGACAGAAGAACCTCGACATGGCCCTCAGCCAGATCGAGAAGCAGTTCGGCAAGGGCTCCGTCATGAAGATGAGCGAGAAGGGCAACATGGCCATCGAGGCCATCCCCACAGGGGCGCTCTCGCTCGACCTGGCGCTGGGCATCGGCGGCCTGCCCCGGGGGCGCGTCACCGAGGTGTACGGGCCCGAGTCGTCGGGCAAGTCCACCCTGGCGCTGCACGTCGTGGCCGAGGCGCAGCGCAACGGGGGCATCTGCGCCTACGTCGACGCCGAGCACGCGCTCGACCCGGTCTACGCCCGGGCCATCGGCGTCGACATCGACGAGCTGCTCATCTCGCAGCCCGACACCGGCGAGCAGGCGCTCGAGATCACCGACATGCTCGTGCGCTCCGGCGCCATCGACGTGGTGGTCATCGACTCGGTGGCAGCTCTCACACCCCGGGCCGAGATCGAGGGCGAGATGGGCGACACCCATGTCGGCCTCCAGGCACGCCTCATGTCCCAGGCGCTGCGCAAGCTCACCGGCAACCTCCACAAGTCCGACACCATCGCACTGTTCATCAACCAGCTGCGAGAGAAGATCGGGGTGATGTTCGGCTCACCCGAGACCACGCCGGGGGGCCGGGCGCTCAAGTTCTACTCCTCGGTGCGGTTGGACATCCGCCGCATCGAGTCGATCAAGGACGGCGTCGAGGTGGTGGGCAACCGCACCCGGGTCAAGGTGGTCAAGAACAAGACGTCGCCGCCGTTCAAGCAGGCGGAGTTCGACATCATGTACGGCAAGGGCATCAGCCGCGAGGGCTCCCTGCTCGACATCGGTGTCGACCTCGGGCTCGTGAAGAAGTCGGGCGCCTGGTACACGTACGACGGCGAGCAGCTCGGGCAAGGGCGCGAGAACGCCAAGCAGTTCCTGCTCGACCACCCCGAGGTCATGGTCGAGATCTCCGAGCGCATCCGCACGCAGACAGGCATCGGCATCTCTGGTGGCAGGGTCGAGCAGCCCGCGGCCGACGACTCGATGTCCCCGGCCGACGACGCCCCCATCGCCATCGACGGCTGACGCGTTCCGGACGGTGGGGGCGGTGTGGCGGCCGCCCCCATTGTCCGCCATCCGCGGGTTCGTCCTCGATCAGGTGGGGGAGCGGCCGGCCTCGTCGCGTAGCCTGGTGCGGTCCCGATCGGCTGCCGCGAGCGGCCGACCTGTCCCGTGACACGGCCCCAGGTGATGACCGACAAGACCTACGTGGTGCGCACCTACGGGTGCCAGATGAACGAGCACGACTCCGAGCGCATCGCGGGCCTGCTCGAGGCCGACGGCCTACGCCCGGCCGACGGTGTCGACGACGCGGACGTGGTCGTGCTCAACACCTGCTGCATCCGTGAGAACGCCGACAACAAGCTCTACGGCCATCTCGGGGGCCTCAAGGCGCTGAAGGCCGCGCGGCCCGACATGCAGATCGTCGTGGGCGGTTGCCTGGCCCAGAAGGACCGCGACCTCATCGTCGAGCGGGCGCCGCACGTCGACGTCGTGCTCGGCACCCACAACGTCGGGCGCACGGTCGAGCTGCTGGGCGAGCAGCGCAGCGCCGGCCGGTCGATCGTCGAGATCCTCGAGGAGACGGCGGCGGACGACCACGAGTCGTTCCCCAGCGCGCTGCCGGCGCGGCGCGAGGTTCCCTACGCCGGCTGGGTCACCATCCAGATCGGGTGCGACAACTCGTGCGCGTTCTGCATCGTGCCCGCCGTGCGAGGTCGTGAGATAAGCCGCACCTTCGACGACATCGTCGGCGAGGTGCGGGCGCTGGCCGAAGACGGCGTCACCGAGGTCACCCTGCTGGGCCAGAACGTGAACAGCTACGGCCGCGATCTCACGCTGGCCCGGCGCCAGGCCGGCGATCCGGTGCGGGTGCGCCCGCTGTTCGCCGACCTGCTGCGGGCCGTGGGCGCGGTCGACGGCATCCGCCGGGTGCGCTACACGAGCCCGCACCCCAAGGACCTGCGCCCCGAGACGATCGCCGCCATGGCCGAGGTGCCCGAGGTGTGCGAGCACCTGCACCTGCCACTGCAGGCGGGCAGCGACCGGGTGCTGGCCGCCATGCACCGTGGCTACACCGCCGAGCGCTACCTCGAGCGCCTTGCCGCCGCCCGCGCTGCGATGCCCGGCCTGGCGGTGACCACCGACATCATCGTCGGCTTCCCCGGCGAGACCGATGACGACTTCGAGCGCACGCTCGAGGTGGTGGCCGAGGCCGGCTACGACAGCGCCTACACGTTCATCTACAGCCCGCGCCCCGGCACCGAGGCGGCCGAGCGGGTCGACCAGTTCGTCCCCGCCGAGATCTGTGGCGAGCGCTTCGAGCGGCTGCGTGTCGTGGTCGAGCGGTCGGCACTGGCCCGCCACCGGGCGCGGGTCGGCGAGGTCGAGGAGGCGATGGTCGAGGGCCCGTCGCGCAAGGATCCGATGGTCACCACGGGTCGCACCGAACACAACAAGCTCGTGCACTTCCGCGCGCCTGATCCGCTCCGTCCCGGCACCTATGCCACCGTCCGGGTCACGGGCGCGGCGCCGCATCACCTGACCGGTGAGCTCGTCGGGGTGACCGCGCCGGCCCGGCACAGGACGCGGATCCCGGTCGCGTCGGTGTGACCGGCGCTCGTCCCGCTCCCGACGATGTGAACGCGCGCGAGCCCGTGCTCAGCATCGTGGCCGAGGCGTTCGACAGCCCGGCAGCGCAATTGCTGATCGCCGAGCTCATGGCCGACCTCGACGAGCGCTACGCCGCCGACGGCCCGACGGACGGCGACAGCCCGGAGGTCATCGGTCTCCACGCCGTGCGCGCCGAGCAGGTGACCCCACCGCACGGCGTCCTCCTGGTCGCCCGCCTCGACGGCGATCCCGTCGGCTGTGGTGCCGTGCGCCCCGTGCTCGCGGGTCCGCCGGATGTCGCCGAGATCAAGCGCATGTACACGGCGCCCGCGGCCCGCAGGCGCGGGGTCAGCCGCGCCCTCCTCGCACGGCTCGAGGTCGAGGCGGCCGCGCTCGGCTATCGCCGCGTGCAGCTCGAGACGGGGCTCCGCCAGCCCGAGGCGATCCGCCTCTACGAGTCGGTGGGCTACCACCGCATCCCCGACTTCGGGCAGTACCAGGGCGACGAGCTGACGGTCTGCTACGCGCGGGACCTGCCGAGTCCCTGATCCCGCGGTGTGACATGCGGCCCGTTGAGCGGGCGCGTCCCTGTGTCTAGAGTGATCGCTCTAGAGCGTCTGCTCCAGGCGCGGGCGGATCACGGCGAAAGGCACCCGATGGCCACGATCGAACTGTCCGCCGGCACCATCGACTACCTCGACACGGGCGGCAGCGGGCCGGTGGTCGTCCCCGTTCACGGGCTGGTGATGGACGGCACGGTCTGGCGGGACGTGGTCGACGACCTACGGTCCGACCACCGGTGCGTCGTGCCCACCCTGCCCCTCGGGTCCCACCGCACACCGATGCACCCCGACGCAGACCTGTCGCTCGACGGGCAGGCGCAGCTGCTGGCCGAGTTCCTCCAGCGTCTCGCCCTGCACGACGTCACGCTGATCGCCAACGACTGGGGCGGGCCACAGGTGACCGCGGTCGAGCATCCTGAGCTCGTCGAGCGCCTGATACTCACGCCGTGCGAGGCGTTCGACAATCTGCCGCCCGGGCTGCCCGGCAAGTTCGCCGGGCTCGCCGGCCGCATGCCCGGCGGGCTGTTCATGGCCGCCCAGAGCCTGCGGTTGCGACCGCTGCGGCGGCTGCCCATCACGTTCGGGTGGATGGCGACGGGACCGATCCCCCGTGAGCTGTTCGACGGGTGGATCGAGCCGCTGCGCACGCAGCGGGGCGTGCGCCGCGACCTGGCGAAATACGTGCGCACCACCGACTACTCGCGGCTCGACGCGATCACCCGGGACCTGGCCGCGCTCGACCTGCCTGCTCTGGTGGCGTGGACGATCGACGACCGCATGATGCCCAAGGAGCACGGGCCCCGGCTGGCCGAGCTGCTGCCGCACGGCCACTACGTCGAGATCTCCGACAGCCGCACGCTGGTGCAGCTCGACCAGCCCGTCGTGCTGGCGGGCCTGATCCGCGACTTCATCCGATCCCACCCCGCAGGCGACGCCGAGCCCGATGTCGGTGGTCAGAGATCGTCGATCGGCCCCGGCGGGCCCGTGCGCACGTACCACTCCCAGCCGTAGACGTCGGCGAAGTGGTGCGTGGGCAGCTGCAGCGCCGAGGTCGTCTCGGGGATCTGGCTGGCGTGCGCCGCCATCGCCGCCCGCTTCACGTCCAGCACCGACCGGACGTCGACCGTCGCGTCCACCGCCACCGACGGCACCCCGATGTGCGACCGGACCAGGCCGAGATCCCCCGCCAGGATCGCCTCCTCCACCAGGTGGGTCTCGACGAAGTGCAGGTACTCGCGGTCGACCGTCGCGTCGTACACGGTGGCGACGCCTGCCGCGGCGGCCGCCATCCGGCCGACGCGGTGCACCTGGATGTGGTCGGGGTGCCCGTAGATGCCGTCCTCGTCGTAGACGACGACCGCGGCCGGCGCCTCCTCCCTGAGCACGTCCGCGAGCCTGGCCGTGGCCGTGGCGAGGTCGGCTGACCAGAACGAGCCCGATGCCGCGTTGGCGTCGTCACCGGCCATGCCCGAGTCGTGGTAGCCGAGCCAGGCGACCCGTCCGATGCCGAGCAGGCGGGCGGCAGCGTCGGTCTCGTCGCTGCGCCGCTCGGCCAGCAGCGCGGGCGGGTGCGAGCCGTCGGTCGACTCGCCGAGCTCGCCGCCGGTCGCGACGACCAGCACCACACGGTGCCCCTCCGTGGCCAGGCGGGCCATCGTGCCCCCGGTGAAGATCGCCTCGTCGTCGGGGTGGGCGTGGACGAACACGATCGTCTCGCCGGCTGCGGTCACCCGCACGAGTCTTGCCGCTGGAGGGCGGTCGCCCGGCCATCGCCTGCCGGCACCACTGGTGTGCTCGGCGGCCGTTCAGGGCTTGGAGCGCAGCCGGGCGACCGTGATCTGTTGCGTGGGCGCAGCGACGTCGTGGCGGTCGGGGACCTCAGACGTGCAGCGCCACCGGGCGGCCGAGCGCGGCCTCGAGGGAGTCGGCGGCGGCCACGACGAGCTGGTGTGAGACATCGGACAGGGCCCGGGCGACGGCGAGCTCCTCGCCGACGACCGGCATCTCCGGATCGGTCGGATGACGGCGGGCACGCCCCCAGCCCGAGAAGTCGTGGTCGCGCATCCGCACGCGGGCGGTCGCCTCGCAGTGGTCGGCGTCCTCGATGAGCGTGACGTCGACGCGCATGGACGCACGGGCGAGCGCGCGTTCCTCGCTCATCTCGATGCGCATGTCGGGCCCGGGCGCAAGCACGGTCTCGTGGTCGTCGCCGGCCCACCGCACGCGCAACCGGTCACCGCCGGCGCCGCGCAGGATCTCGAGCACCTCGCCGCGTCGTTGAGCCTGGCCGACCTTGGCTCCCTCGACGACCACGTGGTCACCGATGTGTGCCTCCATGGGCCACCTCCTGATGAGTGGTGGTGTGCTCCGTGTCTGGACGCGAGCGTAGGCCTGCCCACCGGGCGCCGAAAGGGGCAACGTGTGCTCGCGCGGGTACCGTCCGTCGACGGTGGATCCCGACCGCTCCGACGCCGTGACCGGCGCGACGACCGCGCCCGCTGCCGGTGACGCCGCCGACGGACGCGCACCGCTGCGGCACGTCGCGCTCGTCGGCACGACGGCGTCCGGCAAGTCGGCGCTCGCCCTGGACCTCGCGCGCCGCGACCCCGCGATCGAGCTCGTCTCGGTCGACTCGATGCAGGTGTACCGGGGCATGGACATCGGCACGGCCAAGCCCACGGGTACCGAGCGGGACGAGGTTCCGCACCACCTGATCGACGTGGCCGACCCGTGGGACGACTTCACGCTCGCCTGGTTCGCACGTGAGGCACGCCGGGCGGTCGACGAGATCGAGGCCCGCGGGCACCGGGCGCTGCTGGTCGGCGGCACCGGGTTGTACCTGCGGTCCATAGTCGACGAGCTGGCCGTGCCGGGCCGGTATCCCGAGGCCAGGGCACAGGTCGAGGCCGACGAGGACACGTTGGGGCTCCACCGGCGCCTCGCCGCGCTCGACCCCGTGGCGGCCGGGCGGATGGAGCCGACGAACCGACGGCGGGTCGTGCGGGCGCTCGAGGTCACGCTGGGCAGCGGGCGACCGTTCTCGTCGTTCGGCCCGGGGCTCGACGTCTACCCTCCCAGCCGCTTCCACCTCGTGGGCGTGACGCTGCCGCACGAGGTCGTTGCCGGTCGCATCGAGGCCCGCTACCACCAGCAGATGGCGGACGGCTTCCTCGACGAGGTCCGTCGGCTGGTCGCCGAGCCCCGCGGCCTGTCGCGCACCGCAGCCCAGGCCCTCGGGTACCGGGAGCTGATCGCCCACCTGTCCGGGGAGATGACCGTCGACGAGGCCCTCGACCTGGCCATCCGGCGCACGCGGCGCTTCGCCCGACGGCAACGGTCGTGGTTCCGGCGCGACCCCCGCATCCGGTGGCTCGCCGCGCTCGAGGATCCACGGTCGCTCCTGCCGGCGCTCGAGGGCGAGCTGGCGGCGCGCTAATCCCGCGCCCGACCGCGTCGGCCGTCGGGCAGACTGGACCGCGACATGCGTCTGACCAAGCACCACGGGTTGGGCAACGACTTCCTGGTCGTGCTCGACACCGACGCCTCCCACCCGATCGACGCCTCCCTGGCGCGCGCCCTGTGCAACCGTCACACGGGCATCGGTGCCGACGGCCTCCTGCGCGCCACGCCGCTCGCCGCCGGGGCCGCGGCCCGCGCCCGCATGGAGCTGCGCAACGCCGACGGCTCGCGGGCCGAGATGAGCGGCAACGGCATCCGCTGCCTCGCCCAGGCCGTGCTGTTGGGCGGTTGGCCCGACATCGGCTCGGCCATCCCGATCGAGACCGATGCAGGGCTGCGCACGGTCACCGTGCACGAGCAGGTCGATGCCGTGACCCACAGCCTGTCGGTCGCCATGGGGCCCGCCCGCATCGAGGGCGAGGCATCCGAGTGGGCCGGCGACGCCGTCGGGCGCGTGCTCGTCGTCGACATGGGCAACCCCCACCTGGTGCTCGACCTGTCGGGCTCCGGTGTCGGGGCCGCAGACGAGATCGACCTGGTGGCGCTGGGCGAGTCCGTCAACGCGAAGGTCCCCGACGGCGCCAACGTCCACCTGCTGACCACCACCGACGCCGGCATCGCCATCCGCACCTACGAGCGGGGTGTCGGGCCCACCCTGGCCTGCGGCACCGGCGCGTGCGCATCGGCCGCGGCCGCCCGTGTCTGGGGCCTGGTCGGCGACCTCGTACCGGTCGACATGCCGGGCGGGCGTGCCGAGGTGACGCTGGGCGCCACCGAAGACGACGAGGTGGTCCTGCGCGGTCCCGCCAGGTTCGTGGCCGAGATCGAGCTGGCGGCGTCACCGTGGCGCTGATCGAACGGGCATTCCGCGAGAAGATCGTGCTCGTCGGTGTGACGATCCCGCCCGACACGGTCGAGGAGACCGAGAACTCGGTCGACGAGCTGTCCCTGCTGGTCGACACCGCGGGCGCCGACGAGGTGGGGCGCATCTACCAGCGGCGTCAGGCGCCCGATCCGCCCACCTACGTGGGCAAGGGCAAGGCGGAGGAGCTGCGCGAGCTGGCCCTCGCCACCGACTGCGACACGGTCGTGTTCGACAACGAGCTGTCGCCGGCTCAGCAGTACAACCTCGAGAAGATGCTGGGTCGCACGGCCATCGACCGCACCGCGGTGATCCTCGACATCTTCGCCCAGAACGCCCACAGCCAGGAGGGCAAGGCCCAGGTCGAGCTGGCCCAGCTCCGCTACCGCCTGCCCCGGCTGCGGCGGCGGGCCGGTGCGCTGTCACAGCAGGCCGGTGGCATGTCGGCCGCAGGCGGCGCGCGCATCGGCACCCGCGGTCCCGGTGAGACGCAGCTCGAGGTGGACCGCCGACGTATCGTGCGCCGCATCCACAAGCTCGAGGGCGACCTGCGCGAGATCGAGCGCCACCGCGACACGCAGCGCAAGGCCCAGCGGCGTGGGCAGCTCGGCAACGTCGTCATCGTGGGCTACACGAACGCCGGCAAGTCCACGCTCCTCAACCGGCTCACCGACGCCGGGGTGCTGGTCGAGGACCGCCTGTTCGCCACCCTCGACGCCACGACCCGGCGGCTGTCCCTGCCGGGCGGCGAGGCGGTGCTGGTCACCGACACGGTCGGCTTCATCCGCAAGCTGCCCCACCAGTTGGTGCAGGCGTTCAAGTCCACGCTCGACGTGGCCGTCGACGCCGATCTGCTGGTCCATGTGGTCGACGCCAGCGCCGCGGACGTCGCCGGCAACATCCGCGCCGTCCGCGACGTGCTCGCCCAGATCGGCGCCGGCCACGTGCCGGAGCTGCTGGCCTTCAACAAGGCCGACCTGGCGCCCGACGAGGCCGAGCGGCTGCAGGCGCTGCACGAGGGCTCCGTCTCGCTCAGCGCCACCACCGGCGAGGGGGTCGAGCGGTTGCTCGCCACGGTGGGCGACCGCCTGCGCTCGCTCACCACCGTGGTCGACCTGCTGATCCCGTTCGAGCGCGGCGACCTGCTGGCCGCCGCCCACCGCGCCGGCGAGGTGCTGCACGAAGAGGCCGGCGAGGGCGGGATGCACCTCCGTGGTCGCTTCGACGACGCCGCCGTCGGGCGGTTCAGCGAGTACGTCGTCTGACAATGTGGTGCCCGTGCCCGTGAGCGAGTCGACCGGCTTCCAGCCACCCCCGTATCCGTACGATCGCCTCGACGACCTGCGGCACACCGCCGCGGAGTTGCCCGGCGGTGCCGTCGACCTGTCGATCGGCACGCCGTACGATCCGCCGCCCCCGGCCGTGATCGCGGCGCTCGGGTCGTCAGGCGCCGAACGTGGCTACCCCGCATCGGTGGGCACCCCCGCATACCGGGCGGCCGCCGCCGGCTGGCTCGAACGTCGCTTCGGGGTCGTGGTCGACCCGGCGGCCCTCGCCGCGTGCGTCGGGACCAAGGAGTTTGTCGCCGGCGTGCCGCAGTGGTTGCGCCTGCGCACACCCGGACGCGACACGGTCCTCTACCCCCGGATCAGCTACCCGTCGTACGCGATGGGCGCCACGCTGGCCGGGTGTCGCGCCGTGCCGTACGCGACGCTCGACGACGTTCACCCTGACGACGTGGCCCGGGCGCTGTGCGTGTGGGTCAACTCGCCGGCCAACCCGACGGGCACGCTCGACGACCTGGGGGCGGCGGCGGCCTGGGGCCGGCGTCACGGCGTGCCGGTGCTGTCCGACGAGTGCTACATCGAGTTCACCTGGCAGGGCCCCGGGCGCACGATCATCTCGGAGGGCCTCGACGGCGTGCTCGCCGTCCACTCGTTGTCGAAACGGTCGAACCTGGCCGGTGTGCGGGCCGGCTTCTACGCCGGCGATCCCGACCTGGTGCACTACCTGTCCGAGGTGCGCAAGCACGCGGGTTTCATGGTGCCGGGCCCGGTACAGGCCGCCGCGGTGGCGGCGTTCGCCGACGATCGCCACGTCGACGAGCAGCGCGAGCGCTACCGGCGCCGTCTCGACGTCATGGCGGCGGCGCTGGCCTCGGTCGGGGTCGCGTGCCCGCTGCCCGCGGGGGCCTTCTACCTCTGGGTGCCGGCCCCCGACGGCGACGCCTGGGGTCTCGCGCGGCGCCTCGCGGCCGAGGCGGGGGCGATCGTGGCCCCCGGCGACCTCTACGGCCCCGCGGGCGCCGACCACGTGCGCATCGCCGTCGTGCAGCCCGACGAGCGGCTCGATCTCGTGGCCGGTCGGCTGGGGCGGGTCGCGGGGGATCTCCCCCATGCGGCCGAGCCGTCGACCTGAGCAAACTCGTCGCATGCAACCCGGTCCGTACCCGTCGCCGGCGTCCCAGTACCCGGTGGGCACCATCGATCAGCAGGTGCGCCCCGCCAAGTCGTGGTTCGTCGTCGCCGCGCTGATCGGTGTGGTCGGCATCATCATCGCGGTCGTCATCCTGGCCAGGAGCATCGGCACCTACGCCGATCGCATCGACGACTTCGACCGGGCCCTCCTGCCGGCCACCCTGGAGGTCGAGATCGCCGACACGGGGGGCTACTCGATCTACCACGAGTACGACGGGGCCGACGGTGACTACGGGTTCGCGTACGACCCCGACGTCACGGTGACCGACCCGTCGGGAGACCTGGTTCCCCTCGACGACTACGTCGGTTCGGTCACCTACAGCGCCAGCGGCCACGAGGGTGAGGGCCTGTTCACCTTCGCCGCCGACGAGCCCGGCGCCTACCAGGTGTCGGCCACCGGCGACACCGGCAGCGGGATCGCCGTCGGCCGGGGCGTCGGCCGCGGCCTGGTGGGTGCGATCCTCGGCTCCCTGGCGATCGGGACCATCACGGTCCTGGCGGGCGCGGTCCTGGCCATCGTCGTCGGGGTCAGGCGCAGCGGCAGCCGTCGGGCGCTCATGCCCACCCCGGCGTTCGGCGGGTGGAACCCGCCGCAGCCCCCCGGGTGGGGCGGACCGCCTGCTCAGGGTTGGGGGGGACCGCCCGCGCCGGGTTGGGGTGGACCTGGCGGCTACGGCCCACCCCCGCCACCACGGCAGCCTCCGCTGCCTCCGCCTCCGCCGCCGCCCCCGGGCGGTGGCTCTGCAGCGACGGGCCTGACCCCCGGGATCACCGACCCGCCGTCGCTGGGCGGGCCTCTCGACTGGTCCCGCGGAGACGTACCCCTCCCCTGGATGCCGCAGCGGCGTTGACAGTGCGTTGGGCTAGTCGTTGCTGTGCAGCGCGGTGTTGAGCTCGACGCTTCCGCCCGCACGGGCGAGGACCTCGACGGTCCCGGTGGTGCTGTTGCGGCGGAACAGCAGCCCGTCGGCGCCGCTGAGCTCGACGGCCTTGGTGACGACGCCGTCGGGCAGCGTCACGCGGGTGCCGGCGGTGACGTAGAGGCCGGCCTCGACGACGCAGTCGTCGCCGAGCGAGATGCCGATGCCGGCGTTAGCGCCGATGAGGCACCGCTTGCCGACCCGGATCGTCTCCTTCCCGCCTCCCGACAGGGTGCCCATGATCGAGGCCCCGCCCCCGACGTCGGACCCCTCGTCGACCACCACCCCCGCGCTGATGCGCCCCTCGACCATCGAGGCGCCGAGCGTGCCGGCGTTGAAGTTCACGAACCCCTCGTGCATCACGGTGGTGCCGGACGCGACGTGCGCGCCGAGGCGAACACGGTCGGCGTCGGCGATCCGGACACCTGTCGGCACGACGTAGTCGGTCATCCTCGGGAACTTGTCGATGCCGAACACCTGGATCGCCACGCCCGAGGCTTGCAGGACGAGTCGGGTGTGCTCGAAGTCCTCTGCCGCGCACGGCCCGACACTGGTCCACACGACGTTGCTGAGCAGGCCGAAGACGCCGTCGAGGTTGGCGCCGTGCGGCTGGACGAGCCGGTGTGACAGGAGGTGGAGCCGCAGGTAGGCGTCGTGGGCGTCGACCGGCGGGTCGTCGAGCCGCTCGACGAACGTCGCCACGGCCGCGCGTTCGACGCTGCGCCCGGGGTCGGCGCCGCAGGCCGCCGACACGTCGACGCCGAGATGCTCGGACGCGGCCTGCGGGTCGAGGCGGTGCGTGCCGGGCGCGGTGGCGCCGAGGCCGCGGGCCACCCGCTCCAGCTCGTCGGCCGTAGCGAGGCTCGGGGCGGGGAACCAGGTGTCGAGGACCCGGCCGTCGGGCGTCAGCGTGGCCAGTCCGATGCCATGGGCGCCGGAGGACGAGGCGGTGGTGTCGGTCACGGGGAGCCACGGTATTCGTGCGGCGTCGTCGCGGCGACATGGACGAGCGCCGCCTCGCGTTGTTGCGTGTCGCTGAGGGCGCCGTAGCCTCGGCGGCCGTGACCGATCTGCTCGACCGCACCGCCGCGCTGATGGCCATCCCGTCCGAGAGCCACAACGAGGCGACGTTGGCCGACCATGTCGAGGGCCGCCTGCGGGACGTCGGCCACCTGAGGGTGGATCGGGTGGGTGACAACGTGGTCGCCAGGACCGACCTCGGGCGGGACCAGCGCCTGGTCGTGGCCGGGCACCTCGACACCGTTCCGGCGAACGACAACGCCCGGCCGCGCATCGACGGCGACGTGCTTT
This sequence comes from uncultured Acidimicrobiales bacterium, assembly GCA_963735375.1. Classification (GTDB taxonomy): domain Bacteria; phylum Actinomycetota; class Acidimicrobiia; order Acidimicrobiales; family VFJN01; genus ZC4RG19. Next base: position 258,910 of record CAVTKS010000007.1, on the reverse strand, counting down.
GGGGCCTGGGTTCGGCCGACATGAAGGGCGGGTTGGCGATCATGCTGGAGCTCGCCGTCACCGTGCCGAGCCCGGCCGTGGACGTGACCTGGGTCTTCTACGCCGGCGAGGAGGTCGCCGCCGTGCACAACGGGTTGCGTCACCTGTTCGAGCAGTGGCCCGACCTGGTTGCCGGCGACGCCGCGCTGTTGGGCGAGCCCACCGAGGCGGTGCTCGAGCTGGGGTGCCAGGGCACGATGCGCCTACGGGTCACGCTCGCGGGCCGGCGGGCGCACCCGGCCCGCCCATGGATGGGTCGCAACGCCCTCCACCGAGCGGGCCGGGTGCTGGCGGCGCTCGACGACTACGAAGGCCGCCGTCCGGTGCTGGACGGATGTGAGTACCGCGAGGCGCTCCAGGCGGTGTTCATCGAGGGTGGGGTGGCGGCCAACGTCGTGCCCGACCGCGCGGTCATCACCCTCAACCACCGGTTCGCCCCCGACCGCACCATCGGCGAGGCGCGGGCCCACGTCGATGCTGTGCTGGCGCCGTACCTCGAGGAGGGCGACGAGGTCGAGGTCGTCGACGTGGCAGACGCGGCGCCGCCGGGCCTTGCCCATCCGCTGCTCGCCACGCTGCAGGAGCGGAACGACCTGGCCGTGCGCGCCAAGTTGGGATGGACCGACGTCAGCCGGTTCGCTGCGGCGGGCATCCCCGCCGCCAACTTCGGGCCCGGTGACTCGTCGCTGGCCCACACGCAGGACGAGCGGGTCGAGAGGGCGTCGCTCGACGCGGTGTTCGCTGCCCTGGACGACCTGCTGCGGCGAGGCATCTGACAAGCGCACCGACGTCGCGTGCGGGCCGACGCCGTGGACCAGCGGCGCCGACCCTCACGACAGCGCGTTCGGGAGTGGCCGAGACAGCGTGCGCGCTCAGAGGCGCCGCAGCACGGTCACGACCCGCCCGAAGACCTGCACCTCGCCTGCGTCGAACTCCATGGGACCGAGTCGCGGGTTGGCGGGTTGCAGGATGACGTGATCGCCCTGCCTGGTGAACGTCTTCACCGTGCCCTCGCCGCCCGGGATGCCGGCGACGACGATCTCGCCGTCCTCGGCGGTGGCCTGTGACCGGCAGACCACGAAGTCGCCGTCGAGGATGCCGGCGTCGATCATCGAGTCGCCGCGGACGCGGAGCATGAACAGATCGCCCTCGCCCGTGAAGTCGACCGGGAGGGGCAGCAGTTCCTCGACGTTCTCTTGCGCGAGGACGTCCGTGCCGGCGGCGACATCGCCCACGAGGGGCACGTGCCGGACCGGACGACGCTCGACGACCGCATCAGAGTTCGGGTCCCATCGGACCTCGATCGCCCGGGGCTTGGTGGGGTCGCGGCGCAGGTAGCCCCGTCGCTGGAGCGCGGCGAGGTGGGCGTGCACCGTCGACGGGGACGTCAGCCCCACGGCCTCGCCGATCTCGCGCACCGACGGCGGGTAGCCGTGCTCGCGCATGTGCAGCTCGATGATCTCGAGCACCTCTCGCTGGCGGGGGGTGAGTGTCTGCGGGGGCATGGGTGCGCTCCTTCGCGTGGTGGTCTGCCCTCGGAGGGGCGGCAGGCCTGTCAGGTGTCCTCGAGGCCCGGTCTGCCCCGGGCGATCACTCGGAACGGCGGCGACCTCACGCTGGGCCCTGCCGAGCGCCACCGAGGTGCCGAACGCACGTTCTCGTCGGGAAGGTACCACCGGGCTCCGGGGAAGGCAAACACCCGTTCGAAGAACGCCTTGACGTCGAACGCAGGTTCGTGGTTGGGTGGTCAGCGAACGGGCGTTCGTCCCACGTCACGGGCATCTGCCTCGGGCCCGACGCCACAAAGTGTCACACCCCGTCAGGAGACTCGGTCACATGGTTGCGATCCACATCCCCAGGGCGGCAGACGAGTGGGCGTTCGACCCGGCGGCTGACGGCGGGCAGCCCGAGCGCACCCCACGGTCGGTTCCGCCCGCCGTGGATGGCCGGGTGTCCCACCTGCCCGACCGGGCGACGCGGGTGCGCCGTCGTCGCCTCGCCGTGCTCGTGGTGGCAGTGGCCCTCGTGGCGGTGACGGCACTCGGGGTCCAGGCCCTCTCCGGCCTGACCGAAGTGGGCGGCACCTCCGGGCCCGAGCCGGTCGAGGTGCGCCAAGCGCCGGTTGCGGGTCAGCAGTACGTGGTCCAGCCGGGCGACACGCTGTGGTCGATCGCCGAGCAGGTCGCGCCCGACGCAGATCCTCGAGCTGTGGTCGATGCGCTCCGCGAGGCGAACGGCGGGCCGATGCTCGACGTGGGCACTCGGCTGACCCTCGACATCGACTGAGCGCCGAGGCCGCGGCCCGCGACGTCACCGTGTCACGACGACTCGGTGTGCCTCGGCGCTGCACCGTCCATCTTGTCGAACTCGTACGCCAGGGCCTCACGAGCGGTCCTCAGCTGGGCCTCGACCGTCTCGAGCGATGTGAGGAACGTGCGGGCCCACACCAGCCGGCGCTCCAGTTCCTCGAGGTCGGCGAAGTGGTTGCCGTCCTCCGGGCGCCCTCGGCCATCCGTTGATCCGTCGGCGACGACCGCGGCCCGGGCCTTGGCGTCGGCCAGGATCTCCTGGGCGTGGTCCTGGGCGTCAGCAGCCAGCCGCCGGCAGTACTCCTGTGTCTGGGCGACATAGGCATCGGCTTCCTGCTGGGCGCGCGACAGGATGTTGACCGCCTCGACGGTCGGACGCGCGTGTTCGCCCGCCGCCAGCACCAGGTCCTCGCTGCGCGACTCGGTCTGGTCCTGCTGCCACTGCACCAGAGTGCTCTTGTAGTGCGCCACCTTGGCCCGGAGCGACGCTTCGGACGCGTCGCGAGCGGCGATGTCGTCGGCCACACGCTGCATGAACTGCGCGACCTCCTCCTCGCTCAGTCCGCGGCGGCCTATCGGGGTGCGCGTGAACTGCACGGACCGCACCCTGTCGGGTGTGAGGCGCTGTGTCGGCCGCCACGTGTGCTCCACCGAGGCGTCCGTCATATCGCTGTCTCCTCGCTGCTGAACGCTTCGACGTGCACGAGCTGGCGCGGCGTGCCGGCCTGCTCGAGCAGGCCCAGGGTGGCCCGCACCATGTCGGGCGAGCCGCAGAGGTACACCTCGTGGTCGGGCCAGGGCCCGTGTCGCAGGGCGACATCGACCACGGTGCCGGTCTCGACATGCGTGCCGACCGTGGGCTCGTGCGAGACACACGGCACGAACCGCAGCCAGTCGAGATGCTCGGTGAGCCGGCGCATCGCGGTCAGGTCGTACAGGTCCCGGTGGAACGGCGTACCCCAGAACAGATGGACGCGCCGGCGCCCTCCCTCGGCGTCGAGCTGCTGGACCAGGGCCTTCATCGGGGCGAGGCCGGTGCCGCCCGCCAGCATCACCACGTCGCTGCGTGCTTCGGGTGCGAGGGTGAGCGTCTGGCCGACGGGCGCGCCGACCCGAACGACGTCGCCGACCCGCGTTCCCTGCACCAGCGCGGTGCTGACCGGCCCACCGGGCACCAGCCGGACGTGGAGCTCGAACGAGCCGTCGGGCCCGGGCAGGGTGGCCGGCGTGTAGTAGCGCCACAGCCGCGGCCGCATCGGAACCTCGACCGCGACCGACTGACCGGCGACATAGGGGAGAGGCGCGTGCGGCCTCACCGTGAGCACGACGACGTGCAGGGTGCGCCGCTCGACGCCGACGACCGTGACGTCCCACCACGGGGGCAGCGAATCGGCGGCGGCGTCGGCGGCCTGCATCATCACATCGGCGACGATGCCGTAGGCGCTGGCCCAGTCGCCAGCGAGCGCGTCGTTCCAGTCGGGGCCGCTGAAGTGCTCGAGCGTCGCGAGGAGCGCCTGACCGACGGCGGGGTAGTGGTCGCCGACCACTCCGAACTTGCGGTGGTCCCGACCGAGCTGCTGCAGGATCGGGACCACCGCGTCGAGGTCGTCGACGCGACTCACCACCTGGCCGAGCGCGCCGACCAGCTTGTCGCGCTGCTGAGCCATGCTGATCGGGAACATCTCCCGCGTGTCGGGGTGTGTGAGGAACAGCGTCGAATAGAAGAAGAGCGGTACCTGATCCCCGTACGCGGCGACTGCGCTCCAGCTCTTCTTGAGCCGCTCGGCGTCGACCACGGCGCTACGAGCCGGCGGCGCCGCTCTCGACGATGTCGGGCTTGACCCCGGCGACCACCGCCCCGGCGGCGGCGATCGAGTCGTCGTCGGCGCCCAGCTCGACGAGCACGCTCACGAGGTGGCCGACGACCTTGTCGTAGTGGGCGTCGGTGACCCCGAGGCCACGATGCGCCTCGCCCAGCTCGCGCCCGTCGTACGCGGCGGGACCGCCCAGGACCTGGCTGAGCAGCAGCACCTGGTGCCGCTTCACCTGCGCCACGTCCGACCCGGTGAAGTACGGCGCCAGGTCGGCGTCGGCGAGGACGAGGGCATAGAAGCGGTCGACGGCCTCGCGGATCGCCGGCGCGCCTCCCAGGCGGTCGTAGTGGGTCGCGGGTGCGTCCGTGGCGTCGATCTGTTCCCCAGCCATCACATGTGCCTTTCGATCGTGTCCGGTGTCGGAGGTCCCCCCGCGCCCCGACCGACCGTACCGCGCGGAGGCGGGCACCCGATTTCGCCTCTCCGGGTCCACCGTGTGACGAGCCGGCCACGGCAAGCGTCCGGCCCGGGCGGGATAGCTTCGGGACGTGCGCTGCTCGGCCTGCGGTCATCTCGACTCCAAAGTGGTCGACTCGCGCCAGTCCGACGACGGGGGTGCCATCCGGCGACGTCGCCAGTGCCTGGCGTGCGGCCAGCGGTTCACCACGTTCGAGCGCCCGGAGTCGTCGGGCCTCACGGTGCTCAAGCGGTCGGGTGACCGCGAGCCGTTCGATCGGGCCAAGGTCGTCGCCGGCATCCAGGCGGCGGTGAAGTCGCGCCCGGTGGCTGCAGGAGAGGTCGAGGCGCTGGCCGGCGCGGTCGAGGACGAGATGCGCCAGCTCCCCACCGGCGAGGTCACGAGCGAGCGCGTCGGGCGGGCGGTGCTCGAGGGCCTGCGCGAGCTCGACCAGATCGCCGCCGTGCGGTTCGCGTCGGTCTACAAGGGCTTCGACGATCTGTCCGACTTCGAGCGCGAGCTCACGCTGCTCACGAAGCGCACGGCCCCGAAGCACCACTGACGCAGACCCGGCGGGAGGTCGTGACCTTCGACACGTTGCGTCATAGCGGTGCCCTGCTGCCCTCTCATCAGGCGAAGTGGCTTGCTCAGCGGCTTCCGGATGTAGCGCTCTGTTCCGGCCGCGAGGATGCGAGACCGCTTCGCCCGCGGCCCCGGGCGGGGCCTGCTGGGGGGTTCCGCCCCGGCCGCGGCGGGCGGGAATCATAGGCTGGGGCCAGAGCGTGCTCAGGCCGTGGTCAGGTCGTGGTCAGGCCGTGGTCCGATCCGTGACGTAGCGCAGGAACAGGAAGCCGTCCTCGGTGAGCACGCGGTCGAGCGCGAGCGGTCTGGCCGGGGAACCGGGCGGCCCGTGGGCGATACGGGGCCCCTCACCGGCCACGAGCGTCGGCGCCACCGTGATGCAGATCTCGTCGACCAGGTCGTCCGCGACCAGCCGGCCGACGGTGCTCGGCCCGCCCTCGCACAGCACGACCCGAGCCCCGGCCGCCGAGTGCAGGACCTCGACCGCGCGGTGCCAGTCGACCTGGTCGTCGCCGACCGTGTGCACCTCCGCCACGGCCTCGAGGGCACGCCGCCGCGCCGGGTCGGCGCGCTCGACGGTCAGCACCAGGGGTCGCGCGTCAGCGGGCGCCTCGCGGAACAGCCGCTGCGCCGGATCGATGCGCAGCGACGCCGTCAGCACGGCGATCCGGGGTGCCGGGGCCTGCCCGCGAGCTGCTCGCTGTCGACGGATCGCCGCAGACGGGCGGCTGGGGCCGTAGTCCTCGGCGACGACCGTCGTGGCACCGGCGACGACGACGTCGGCGACGGCCCGGATCGCCGAGAACACCGCCTTGTCGGCCTGTCCGCCCAGTCCGCCGGACAGGCCGCCGGCGTCGGCCGCGCTGCCGTCGGCCGAGGTGATCATGTTGACGAGCACCCACGGGCGACCCGGGGGGCCCGACCTGACGTCGTCCGCGAAGGTCGCGACGGGGTCGACATCGGCCGCGGCATCACGGCCGTCGGCGGGGGAGGGCCACAACCGCTTCATGCCCGCGGCACGGTAGTCAGCCCGGGCACGCCGGTGGATGACCGGTCGGCTGTGGACGGAGGAGCCACATTTCCACCCGCAATTCACAGGTTCATCCTCTAGCCGTCCACAGCCCTTGCCCCGTAGGTTGCTCAGAGTGCACTGTGCCTCGGCGCGGACGAGCGGAATGGCGGTTGTCGCTGCCGTGTCTGTGGTGGGCTGAGCGACTCCTGAGGTCGCACCGTGGCCGCCCCCGGGTGGTGGCGGTGCTGCCCTCAACCTGCGAGTCCGCGCCGGGCCGGTTGCACGAGAGCTGGGTCAGTCGTACAGGGGGCGCTGGTCATCGCAGCGTCCGCCCGGGCGCCTCACCGCCGCGTCTCGTGCGGCCACGCCGTCCGCGCCGGGGACAGGGCATGTGCACCGGGTCACGTTCCAGGGTCGCCGCCGGGGAAGCATCGGTGGCGTCCAGGCGTTGAACAGACGCTGGCTCGTATCCACCCTCCCTGGTAGCGGACGAAAACCTCGCCAGGAGGCAAAGAAGGGTTGAACGTGTAATTCCAGGGTTGTAATTTGCTCGCTACATCTTGTGGCTCCAGTTGGCGGTAGCCACAAGGACTAGTGGTTCGGACCTCGTGGTCGGGGGTCCGGTCCTCTCCCCAGACACTCCACCGACCTGGAGGAACTCCATGGCTCTCGCTCCCGAGCAGGCGGGCATCGGCATCCGACGCCACTTCACGACCGACGGCGTCCACCCCTACGACGAGGTCGAGTGGGATCGTCGCGACGCGCGCATCACCAACTTCCGTGACGGCTCGGTCGCGTTCGAGCAGGTCGGGGTCGAGTTCCCCACGACGTGGTCGCTGAACGCGACCAACATCGTCTCCCAGAAGTACTTCCGCGGCACCATCGGCACCCCCGAGCGCGAGTGGTCGCTGCGCCAGGTCGTCGACCGCGTCGCCGACACGATCACGCGCTGGGGCGTCGAGGGCGGCTACTTCGTCGACGACGCCGAGGCGGAAACCTACAAAGCGGAGCTCAAGCACCTCCTCGTCACGCAGAAGGCGGCCTTCAACAGCCCGGTGTGGTTCAACATCGGTGTCAAGGGCGTGCCCCAGCAGGCGAGCGCCTGCTTCATCCTGTCGGTCGACGACGCCATGGACTCGATCCTGAACTGGTACCGGGAAGAGGGCGTCATCTTCAAGGGCGGCTCGGGCGCCGGCGTCAACCTGTCGCGCATCCGCAGCTCGGTCGAGCTGCTCAAGGGCGGCGGCACCGCCTCCGGCCCCGTCAGCTTCATGCGGGGCGCCGACGCCTCGGCCGGCACCATCAAGTCCGGCGGCAAGACGCGTCGTGCCGCCAAGATGGTCATCCTCGACGTCAGCCACCCCGACATCGAGGAGTTCATCTGGTGCAAGGCGCTCGAGGAGCGCAAGGCCCGGGTGCTCGAGCAGGCCGGGTTCGACATGGACCTAAACGGCCGCGACAGCCACTCGATCCAGTACCAGAACGCCAACAACTCGGTCCGGGTCACCGACGAGTTCATGCAGGCCGTGGTCGACGACGGCGACTGGAGCCTGCGAGAGGTCACGACGGGCAACACGGTCCGCACGGTGCGGGCACGCGAGCTGTTCCGTCAGCTGTGCGAGGCCACGTGGGAGTGCGCGGACCCGGGCATGCAGTTCGACACGACCATCAACCACTGGCACACCGCGGCCAACACGGGGCGCATCAACGGGTCCAACCCGTGCTCCGAGTACATGCACCTCGACGACTCGGCCTGCAACCTCGCCAGCCTCAACCTGCTCAAGTTCCTCAACGACGACGAGTCGTTCGACGTCGACGGCTTCCGCCACGCGGTCGAGGTCGTCTTCACCGGCCAGGAGATCCTGGTGGGCCGAGCGGACTACCCGACCGAGGGCATCGCCGACACGTCGCGCCGGTTCCGTCAGCTCGGCATCGGCTACGCCAACGTCGGCGCGCTGCTCATGGCGCTGGGCCTTCCCTACGACAGCGACGCCGGCCGGGCCTACGCGGCCGCGATCACGTCGCTCATGACCGGGCACGCCTACGAGGTGTCCGCCCGCACCGCGTCGCGCATGGGCCCGTTCGCCGGGTTCGCCGAGAACCGCGAGCACATGCTGCGGGTGCTGGGCCAGCATCAGGAAGAGGCCGCCAAGATCGACGAGGAGCTCGTGCCGCCCGACCTGCTGTCGGCCGCGCAGGAGAGCTGGGACATGGCCTGCGAGCTGGGCGAGCGCTATGGCGTGCGCAACAGCCAGGCGTCGGTGCTGGCACCCACCGGCACCATCGGCCTGATGATGGACTGCGACACGACCGGCATCGAGCCCGACCTCGGCCTGGTCAAGATGAAGAAGCTGGTGGGCGGCGGCAACATGTCGATCGTCAACCAGACCGTGCCCCGGGCGCTCGAGCAGCTCGGCTACGGCCCGGGCGAGATCGACGACATCGTCGCCTACATCGACGAGCACAAGTCCATCGTCGGCGCCCCGCACCTGCTCGCCGAGCACCTGCCGGTCTTCGCGTGCTCGATGGGCGACAACGCCATCCACTACTCCGGGCACGTGAAGATGATGGCGGCGGTGCAGCCGTTCATCTCCGGCGCCATCTCGAAGACGGTCAACATGCCGGAAGAGGCGACCGTCGAAGAGGTCGAGCAACTGCACATCGACGCCTGGCGCCTCGGTGTCAAGGCCATCGCCATCTACCGCGACAACTGCAAGGTCGGCCAGCCCCTGTCGATGGCCAAGAAGGCGACCGCAACCTCGCCCGAGCCGGGTGCCGGCGGCGTCGTCGAGCAGGCCGCCGCGCAGGTCATCGAGAAGATCATCAAGGTGCCGGTGCGCGAGAAGCTGCCCCGCAACCGCACGTCGAGCACGTTCGAGTTCCGGGTGGCCGACTGCAAGGGCTTCGTCACCATCGGCGAGTACGACGACGGCCGCCCCGGTGAGATCTTCCTGCGGGTGTCGAAGCAGGGGTCGACCCTGGCCGGCATCATGGACGCCTTCTCGATCTCGGTCAGCTACGGCCTGCAGTACGGCGTGCCGTTGCGCAACTACGTCGAGGCGTTCACCAACACCCGCTTCGAGCCGGCCGGCATCACCGACGACGCGGACCTGCGCATCGCCACGTCCATCCTCGACTACATCTTCCGACGGCTGGCGGTGAACTACCTCAGCTACGAGGAGCGGGCCGAGCTCGGCATCCTCACCACGGGTGAGCGCACACAGCCCACGCTGCCGGGGGTCGAGGAGACGGTCGTCCAGACCCGGCAGGGCCAGGACGTCCCGGCCGACCCGCCGTCGATCGACTCGTCGTCGCCGACGCTGTTCGACACGTCGAGTGCGCCCAAGGAGCCGTCGCTGCTCGAGCGGGCCGGGGTGACCGACGCCGAGAAGCCGGCGCCGGGACGCCGGTCGCCGGCGATCAAGCCGCCGGTGGCCACGAGCATCGATGCGCCCTACTGCATGCAGTGCGGCGTGCAGATGCAGCGGGCGGGCTCGTGCCATGCCTGCCCGTCCTGCGGCAGCACCAGCGGCTGCAGCTGACCTAGTGCCCCGTCAGACAACGTTTGCGCCCTTCCACGCCGGCCAGGCCCGCCGCTCGCTGCGTCCTCGTCGTCACCGCAGCTACGGCTGCGCCTTCCTCCTGCGTCCTTGCGAGCGACGACCTGACTCGCCGTGGAAGAGCGAACGTTGCCTGACGGGCACTAGCGGGTTCCTGTGACGCGATTGGTTGCCACGCAACCAATCGCGTCACACACACTCGGCCCGCCCGCCATCGCGACGGCCGTGGAGGTCAGATGCGACCTTCGCCGATCTGGTTGGCGCCGCGGTAGAGCATCTCCTTGTAGGCCTCGCGGGTGTGGTCACCCACGGGTTGAGCCCGCTCCGCGGCGGCCTCCTCCTCCGGCGTGGGACCCCGGCCGGCGCCGCGGAAGACCTGCCCGTCCTTCTGCTCGAAGGTGCGGGTTGCGTCGGTGACCTTGTCGTAGCCCGGGTCGTCTTGCCTACCCATCGGTCGTCCCTTTCACGCAGGAGAGCCCGCTGGCGCTCAGTATCCCGCTCCCGGTCACCGAGGGGAAGAGCCGCGCGGGCAGCCCGCGTGTGCCGGCCTCGCCGACGGTTGACCGGCGGGTGTCAGCCGTCGAGCGAGGTGCGCGGCGCGGGGAGAGCTGCGGGGAGAAGGTGAGCGAAGGCGTGGCCGGCCAGGGGGGAGGCGAGGTCGGCCGCGCCCTCGCTCGCTCGCGGCTGGGGAACGCGAGCGGCGTGACCGGTGTGCGGGCAGCTGGGGACGCCCGCGACCAGAGCTGGTTCCGCAGTCGGCGTTGCCGACCGGGTCACCTGCGGTGGTCGATCACTGGTCACACTGCGGACGCTAAGCGGTCACCGGGTGACGTAGCGTCATACCAACCGGGTGAAAGCCGCCACGCACCGGCGTACCCGGGTGTCACCCGAGGGAGATGCAGTGGTCGGCGATCGCCGACGCCGATCGCTCGAGCATCACCCGTGTCAGCGCCGCGCTGCGGGAGTCATCCTGGTCGAGCCCGCCGCCCACGACCACGGCGTAGACGAGCCCGAACAGGGTCGCCACCCGGTAGTCGTGCCAGGCCTCGTCGGCGTCGTAATCGATGCCATGGCGGGCGAGACGGGCCACATAGAGGGCGATCAGCGTTCGTTCGGACGTGGCTCGCACGGCCGGCGACAGGCTCTGGGTGAGGAAGTAGGCAAGGTCCCGCACGCCGCGGGACCGGTCGGTCAGCTGCCAGTCACACAACCTGACCTGGCCGTGCGGGTCGATGAACATGTTGTCGAGCCGGAAGTCGCCGTGGGCGAGCGTGCACGGGGGGCGGGACAGATCGGACGCCAGCCCAGGCAGCAGGTCGGCGAGGCGGTCGCCCAGCGCGATCACCTCCGCGTCGAGCTCACGTCCGTAGCGGGCGCGGATCGCCGGCCAGGTGCTCCGCACAGCAGCCACCAGCGGGTCGACCAACACCGGGTCGCTCAACCGGCGCAACCACGGCGTGCGGTCGAGACCCGACTCACCCCAGTGGCGCGCGTGGTGGTCGGCGAGCGTCGTCACGACCGCGTCCGCCTGGTCGGCCGGGCAGCCGACGAGCTGATCGAGCGTCGCCCGCGCCGACATGTCGTCGAGGAGCAGGACGAAGTCGTGCGTCCGCTCGTCGACGACGGCGTGGTGACAGGTGATCGCCATGTCCGTGCTCTCGGCCAGGTCGCGGTAGAAGTGCACCTCGTTGCGGTACATGTCGAGTGCTGTCGCCACAGCCCGGCTCTGCTCGCCGACGGCCGGGACCTTGGCGACGACGCTCGCGGGGCCGCTCCCACCGGTCCAGGTGAGCTCGACGCGGTGCAGCGCCCCGACCAGGCCCAGCCCGACGCCAACGGGCGCGGCCCGCACGCCGACCACCTGCACCGATCCGCCGGCGTCCGGGGTCGCCGACGGGCGCAGTGCGACGGTGAGCCACGGCGGGGTCAACTGGTCGGCGGTCGTCGGGATGGGCCCGGTACGCGCATGCGCCTGTCGGGCATCACCGGTCACGCGCGCCTCCCGCCATCCCCAGCCGCCGTCTGTCGTTCGGCGAGATCTGATCATCGTCACGCTGCGTCGTCAACTCGGGACAGATCGGACACACGATGTGGTCTGGTCACCCTGGGGGAGCGAAGCGGACTCACCCCGCGGTGGGGCAGCCTGCACTCCACGTCCGAGCGTCGTCCCGCGACACGCGCTCGCTCCGCTCCCTGCTGAACGAGGTGCACCGTCAGTGCCGTACTACGAGTTCATCGTGAGAAGCGACGCGGATCTCGACATCGCCGCCCTCGAGCACGAGACGGGGTTGCGGTGCACACGACTCGACGGTTCGGCTCAGCTCGGCGGCGAGCTGATCGATCGTGCCGCGCTCCACGGGGCGATCGAGCGGGTCTACCGCTTGGGTCTCGACCTCCTTGCCGTCGAACGGCGTACGAGCCGTCACGCAATGTGAGTTGAGCCGTAAGCTTCCCGCAATCCTCCGCCCATGGGAGGCGAGGTAGGGGAGTGGAGATGCCTCAGGTCAGGTGCTGCGCATGACTTCCGCGCGGCCGGTGACTGCCCACCTGCCCACCCACATCGTGCGGCGGGACCGTCTCGTCGAGAGGTTCGACCGCCCCGGTGCTCGGCTTATCGTCGTCACGGGTCCGGCGGGCTCGGGCAAGTCGGTCGCGGTGCGTGACTGGGCGAGCACGGCGGAACATCCGACCACCTGGCTGTCACTCGACGGCCGGCACAGCGACCCCGAGCACTTCCTGGAGGCGATGCTCGTTGCTCTGGAGGAGCTGTCGCCGGGCACGATGGAGGCGACGTGGCGTGACGACCCGGGAGACCACGCTGCGGACCACGCCATCGATCGCGCCATCGAGCACCTGGCCGCGGGCCCGGCCGCGACGCTGGTGCTCGACGACCTCCACGTCGTCGACCGCAGCCCCACGGCGGGCCTCCTCGCCCGCCTGGTCGAGGTGATCCCCCGGACGAACCTCAAACTGGTGATCTGCAGCCGCTCAGACCCACCCTTCCAGCTGCACAGGTTCCGGCTGGCAGGTGAGCTCGTCGAGCTGCGCGAGGCCGACCTGCGGTTCGACGCGACGGAGGCCAGCCAGTTCTTCGCCCACTTCCCGCAGGTCGACGTCGACGACGGCCACGTCGAGCGCCTGGCCGAGCGGACCGAGGGGTGGGCGGCCGGCCTCCAGTTCGCGGCGTTGTCCCTGGTCGGTCGCGAGGACGCCGACGCCTTCGTCGAGCGCTTCACGGGCAGCGACCGGCACGTTGCCGACTTCCTGCTCGACGAGGTGCTCGACCGCCAACCCGACGACGTCCGCGACTTCCTGTTGTGCACGTCGGTCCTCGACCGCCTCCGCGGCGACCTGTGCGAGCAGGTCACGGGCATGCCCGACGCGGCGTCCCTGCTGCGGCGCGTCGAGGCCGACAACCTCTTCCTGGTCCCGCTCGACGACGATCGTGAATGGTTCCGGTACCACCACCTGTTCGGGCAACTGCTGCGCCGCGAGCTGCGCGTGACCCACCCCGAGCGCGAGCGTGTCGGCCACGAGCGCGCCGCCGCCTGGTTCGTCGACCACGACCAGCCAGGCCGTGCCATCGATCACCTGCTCGACGCAGGACGGCTCGACCCGGCTTTCGCGTTGCTCACCGACCACCTGGGCGCGTACCTCAAGGCCGGTCGGAACGAGACGGTGCGCGGTTGGCTCAGCCGCTTCCCCGCCGCGTTCGTCGACGCCACTCCCGGCCACCAGCTCCTGCTGACGCTGGCGTACGCCCGCGCCGGCGAGATCGAGCAGGGGAAGGTCGTGATCGACCGCGCCCGCGCCTCGGCGTCGTCCGAGACGTTGGACGCCGTCGAGGTGCACTACGACGTCACCGACTCGGCGATCGCGGCCATCCTGGGCGACCCGGAGACGTCGATCGCCCTCGGCCTCAAGTCGTGGGATCGGCGCGCCGAGGTCGACCTCAGCGGCCTTCCTCCCGACCTCGCGATGGCCGCCCGAGAGCTGTGGGGCTACCTGCCCGCAGGCCTGGCCCGGGCTCATGCCCTGCTCGACGACCGCATCGGCGTTCGGCGGTGGGCGACGATCGTGCGCCGTCAGGGTCCCCGGCTGCCCGGCGATCTCGTGGGCACGCTCGGCGCGGAGGCGTGGGCCGAGGCGCGCAGCGGACGACTGCGGTCGGCGACCGAGCTGGCCGACCAGGCGCTCGCGCTCGGGACGGAGTACGGCCGAGGCGCTCGGCGGGCGATGATCGGCGCACGGGTCACGCTGGCGCTCGTGCACCGCGAGCGCGACGAGCTCGAGCGCGCGATCGAGGTGCTGGCCCCACACATCGGGCCGGCGCTGCGCGAGGGCCACGTCGCCATCACCACCCTGGGCGAGGTCGAGCTGGCGCGGGTGGAATGCACTCTCGGGCGTGGCGACGACGCGGTCGCCCGGCTGTTGCGCGTCCGTTCGCGACCGGGCGTCCTGCGGCACCCCGGCCTTCCTCGCGGGGGTGCTCGACCAGGCCGAGTGCCGGATCCGCCTTCTTCTGGGCGACCCGGACCGAGCCGGTGACCTGCTCGACGACATCGAGCCGGGTCCCGAGCGTACGCTCCTCGAGGCCCGTGCCGCGCTCGTGGCCGGCCAGGCCGAGCGGGTCGACGACCTGCTCGTCGACCTGCGAGCCGCCGCCGGCGACCGGCGTCGCCAGCTCGAGGCGGTGGCGCTGTCGGCCCGCTCGGCGGCCGACCTCGGCGACCTGGCGGGTGCCCGCCGGCTGCTGGGTGACGTCGCCGGCGTCGCCCAGCGGGAGGGCGCCGTGCGCACGTTCCTCGACGAAGGGTTCGACATCTTCGACCTGGTCGCCGTCGGGCCCTCGGCCGGCGGCGCCGGCACTCGCCGGTCCGGCACCGTCGGCCTCGTCGAGCCGTTGAGCGACCGCGAGCTGTCCGTCCTGCGCTACCTGCCCAGCCGGCTGTCGAACCGGGAGATCGGCGCCGAGCTCTTCGTCTCGCTGAACACGGTCAAGTCGCACCTGAAGACGATCTACCGCAAGCTCGACGTGGAGCGGCGCGACGAGGCCGTCCGGCGGGCCCGCCAGCTCGGGCTCATCTGACGGTCGCATCGGCCGCTGCCGATCGGACCGGGTCGGTGACCTGGGCACGGGTGAGGTTCACCCCGGCGGGGTGTGCAGTTGTCACCCGCGCGCCGTGGACGATCGCCGGCGTGCCCGATGTCGCGGAGATCACGCTGCGCTGCCGCGCCGCCCGGCGCCTGACCGCCGGCTTTTCGGGCTGGGACGTCGAGCAGCGCGGCGCCATGACCGTGCTCCGTCGCGCCGACGCCAGCGCGGCGGATGTCCACGACGCCCTGGTCGAGGTCGGCGACCTCGGCCTCGAGCTCGAGTCGTTCCGCCGCCTCGAGCTGGCCTGACGCCCGCACGACAGCGGTGCTGACGCCGAGGACCTCACTCGTCGTCGGGACGCCCCTTGCGCCGCTGGGCGTCCTTGGCCATGCGGGAGAACTGGCGGTTACGGGCCCGCAGCAGGTGCGGCGCGGCGCGCAGCTCGGCGGACGCCGCCTCGTGCTCGAGCTCCTGCCACCCGGCGAACCGTTCGGGTGCCAACGTCCCGTCCGCGAGGGCCGTTCGGACGGCGCAGCCGGGTTCGCTCTCGTGGGCGCAGTCGTTGAAGCGGCACTGCGCCGCCAGGTCGTCGATGTCGGAGAACGTCGCGGCGACGGCGTCGCGGTCGGCCCACAGGCCCACCGACCGCAGGCCGGGGGTGTCGATGAGCACACCTCCGCCCGGCAACGGGTGCGCCTCGCGGGTGGTGGTCGTGTGCCGGCCCTTGGCGTCGCCCGCGCGCACGTCGCCGGTGGCCATGACGGCCTCGCCCACCAGAGCGTTGGTGAGGGACGACTTGCCGGCCCCGGACTCGCCGACCAGGACCACGGTGCGCCCGTCGACCAGCGCGTGCAGCGCATCGAGCCCGGTGGCCTCCACGGCCGAGGTCGTGACGACGTCCACGCCCGGGTGCGCTGCGGCGACGGCTCGGGCCTGCTCGGTCGCGTCGGGCACGAGGTCGGCCTTGGCGAGGACGACGGCGGGCACGGCCCCGGCGTCCCACGCGAGCGTGATGACGCGGTCGATGCGGCCCGACCTGATCGGCCGGTCGAGGCCGCACACGACCAGCACCCCGTCGACGTTGGCCGCCAGTTGCTGGGGCGTGTCGGTGTGTGCGGAACGCCGGGTGAGCAGCGAGGTGCGTTCCAACACGGCCAGGGGCACGTCGCCGTCGACGACCACCCAGTCGCCCACCGTGGGGGGCGGGTCGAGCTTGCGCGACAGGGTGACCGAGCGGAGGCCGTCCGGCAGCGCCAGCGTCAGCGCCACGCCGTCGTGGCGGACCACCCGTCCCGGGACACGACGGTGAGCGAGGTCGGTGTCGCCCGTTGCCGCGCCGCCCGTGCTGGCGAAGAGCGCGTCCCAACGGCCGTTCCAGCCGTACGGCACCAGCGAGGGGAAGGTCACGGAATGGCGCAGACCGTACCGTGGCCGACCGCCGGTGGCGAGCGAGTTGACGGCGCCGGCGCCACCGCTCTTGGCTGACTGGACCTCGCTCTGAGCGCTGGCATGTCGTCGCAGGTCACGGTAGGTGGCGGTCGACGTGGCGGCCGGCCGCTCAGTTCGCCTGACGGGGTCGCCATGGGGTACTGGTAGGGGGTACCCCGCGCCTCGTCCGCCCCAAGGAGCCCGTCAGTGCCGCTGCTAGATGTCCATGGTCAGCCTGTCAACGTCATTGACCGGGGCGAGGGCGACGCCGTCGTCTTCCTCCACGCCTTCCCGCTGCAGGCCGCCATGTGGGACTACCAGATCGAGGCACTCGAGGGCTCGCACCGGTGCATCGCCGTCGACCTCCCGGGCTTCGGCCAGTCGCCGCCACCCGACGCGCCTGACGAGACGTCGATGCAGGGCTGGGCGACGCTCGTGGTCGCGGTCCTCGATCAGCTCGGCGTCGACCAGGCCACGCTCGTCGGCGCCTCGATGGGCGGCTACCTCGCCATGGCCGTGCTCCGGCACCACCCGCAACGCGTCCGTCAGCTCGTCCTCGCCGACAGCCGGGCCCGGTCCGACGATCCGGGCGTGGCCCAGCGGCGCACGGCCCAGCAGGACCAGCTCCGCGAGGGCACCGAGGTCGCGTCGCTGGCCAAGGCGACGGTCGAGGGCCTGCTCTCGTCGGGGTCGATGACCCGCACCGAGCTCGTCGACTACGTGCACGCGCTGGCCGACGGTGCCGACGCCGAGGGGTGGATCGCCGCCCTCGAGGCGATGAAGGACCGCCCCGACTCGATGCTGCTGCTGCGCCAGGCGGAAGTGCGTGCTCTGGTGATCGTGGGCGAGCTCGACCGGATCACCCCCATCGCCGAGGCGATGAGCCTGCGCTCGCTGCTGAAGGGCGAGCTCGTGATCGTCCCCAACGTGGGGCATCTGCCCAACATCGAGGACCCGCTGGCGTTCAACGACGCGCTCGCCGCGTTCCTGGCGCCCGCGGCCGCCCCCGCCGAACCCGTCAGCTGACCACGGCATCCCGGCGGGCCACGTCGGTGAACGGGTGGTCGATGTCACGCACCGTTCGCCCCTGACCGTGTAACTCGCGTGCCCGAGGTGGGTACGGTCGGGTCTGCGTGTGTGGATTCAGCGGCGAGCTCGACCTCACACGATCCGCGGCCGATCCGGTCGCTGTCGCGTGCATGACCGGCACCATGGCCGATCGGGGGCCCGACGGCTCGGGTCTCTGGGCCCAGGGGCCGGTGGCGCTCGGCCACCGGCGGCTCAAGGTCATCGACCTGTCCGAGCGGGCGGCCCAACCGATGGTCGACGGCGAGCTCGGCGTCACCGTGGTGTTCAACGGGTGCATCTACAACCACCACGAGCTGCGTCGCGAGCTCGAGTCGGCCGGCTACCGGTTCTTCTCGACCGGCGACACCGAGGTCCTCATCAAGGCCTACCGCCACTGGGGTGACGCGTTCGTCGAGCACCTCAAGGGCATGTTCGCCTTCTGCCTCGTCGAGCGCGACTCGGGCCGCGTCGTGCTCGGCCGCGATCGCCTGGGCATCAAGCCGCTGTACCTGGCCGAGGTCGGCAACACGCTGCGGTTCGCCTCTACGCTGCCCGCGCTGCTGGCGGGCGGCGGCATCGACACGTCGATCGACCCGGTCGCACTGCACCAGTACCTGACGTTCCACTCGGTCGTGCCGGCGCCCCGCACGATCCTGCGCGGCGTGCGCAAGCTGCCGCCGGCCACGGTGCTGGCCGTCGAGCCCGACGGTCGTCGCACCGAGACCACCTACTGGCGCACCGAGTTCGGCCGCCGCCCCGAGCACGACGACTGGGCGCCGCGCGACTGGCAGGATGCGATCCTGGGTGCGCTGCGCACCGCCGTCGACAGGCGCATGGTGGCCGACGTGCCCGTCGGGTGCCTGCTCTCGGGCGGG
The DNA here is from genome assembly GCA_963735375.1 of uncultured Acidimicrobiales bacterium. Taxonomy (GTDB): domain Bacteria; phylum Actinomycetota; class Acidimicrobiia; order Acidimicrobiales; family VFJN01; genus ZC4RG19. The sequence continues at coordinate 240,668 of CAVTKS010000007.1, read as the reverse complement.
CTCGACTCCAGCCTGGTCGTCGGCCTGCTCGCCGAGGCCGGCGTCTCCGACCTGCTGACGTTCAGCATCGGGTTCGAGTCGCACGGCGGCATCGAGGGCGACGAGTTCCGCTACTCCGACGTGATCGCCCAGCGCTTCGCCACCGACCACCACCGCATCCGCATCCCGAGCGACCGCCTGCTCCCCGCGCTGGGCGGGGCCATCGGCGCCATGAGCGAGCCGATGGTCAGCCACGACGTCGTCGCCTTCTACCTGCTGTCGCAGGAGGTGGCGAAGCACGTGAAGGTCGTGCAGTCGGGCCAGGGGGCCGACGAGGTGTTCGCCGGCTACCACTGGTACCCGCCCATGCTCGAGCCGGGCGCGGCCGCCGACGGAGGCGTGCTGGCCTACTCCGCGGCCTTCTTCGACCGGCCCGACGAGGCCATGGCCGAGGTGGTGGCCGCCGCTCATCGGTGCGCGGACGACGCCTCGGGCGCGTTCGTCTCCAGCCACTTCGCCCGCCCCGGCGCGTCGACGCCCATCGACCGGGCGCTGCGCATCGACTCGGAGATCATGCTCGTCGACGACCCCGTCAAACGGGTCGACAACATGACGATGGCGTGGGGGCTCGAGGCCCGCGTGCCGTTCCTCGACCACGACCTGGTCGAGCTGGCCGCCGCCTGCCCGCCCGAGCTCAAGGTCGCCCAGGGCGGCAAGGGCGTGCTCAAGGAGGCCGCGCGGAGCGTCATCCCCGCCGAGGTCATCGACCGGCCCAAGGGCTACTTCCCGGTGCCGGCGCTGACCCACCTCGAGGGCCCGCTGTTCGACATGGTGCGCGACGCCCTCACCGATCCGGCCGCCAAGCAACGGGGCCTGTTCGAGCCGGCCTACGTCGACCGCCTGCTGTGCGAGCCGAACACGGAGCTCACGCCGCTGCGGGGCAACAAGCTGTGGCAGCTGGGCCTGCTCGAGCTGTGGTTGCAGACCCACGGGATCGCACCGTGACCGACACGGGTCGCGACGCCGGTGACCGCACCGACGACATCGGCACAGACGACATCCCCTCCGACGACATCCCCTCCGACGGCACCGCCACCGACGACACCTCGACGGCGTACGAGCGGGGCCGGAGGCAGGACGCGGGCGGCGAGGCGATGCCCCACCGGCTCGTCGGCGGCTGGGACCGCCACGACGCCATCTCGACCACGAGCTGGCAGCAGCCGCCCGAGCATCTCGTGGCCTCGATGGCCCGCGACGTCGTGGTCGACATGGGCTGGGGGCGGGTGCTGTTCGGCCAGACGTTCCGGTCTGCGGCGTCGATCGTGGCGCACCTCCGCGACGAGGCCGAGGGCCGGCGCGACATCTGCCTGTACGCCCGCGATCCGCACGTGCTGGTGGCCAAGGCGCCCCAGGAGCTGTTCGTCGACCCGTCGTACACGTACCGGTTCTGGCTGCACCAGGCGATGTCCCGCCGCGACCCGCTGCGTGGCGTGATCGTGCGGGCGCTGACGACCCGCGACGACGCCGAGGCCGTCAACCGCGTCTACGTGCGCTGCGGCATGGTGCCGGCGCCGGCGGACGTCATGTGGTCCAACCAGCAAGCCCGGCACATCACCTACCTCGTGGCCGAGGACGCCCGCACGGGCGACCTCATCGGGACGGTGGCCGGCATCGACCACGCGCTCGCCTTCGACGACCCCGAGGGCGGCAGCTCGTTGTGGACCCTGGCGGTCGACCCGGCGTCGCAGGTGCCCGGGGTGGGCGAGGCGCTGGTGCGCGCCCTGGTCGAGAGGTTCCACACCCGCGGTCGGGCCTACCTCGACCTGTCGGTCATGCACGACAACCGGCCCGCCATCGCCCTGTACGAGAAGCTCGGGTTCGAGCGGGTGCCGGTGTTCGCCATCAAGCGCAAGAACGCCATCAACGAGCGGCTGTTCGTGGGCGAGCACGAGGGACTCGACGACCTCAATCCGTACGCGCGCATCATCGCGGACGAGGCGCTGCGCCGCGGCGTCACCGTCCGGGTGCTCGACGCCCGCGCGGGCGAGATGCGGCTGTCGCACGGGGGCCGCAGCATCGTCACCCGCGAGTCGCTGTCCGAGCTGACCACCGCCGTGGCGATGAGCCGGTGCGACGACAAGCGGCACACGCGGCGCATCCTCGCCCGCGCCGGGCTGCCGGTCGCCGCAGGGCGCGACGCCGCCTTCGACGGGTCCGACCACGACTTCCTGGCCGAGGTGGGCGAGGTGGTGGTCAAGCCGGCGCGGGGCGAGCAGGGCATGGGCATCACGGTCGGGGTCACCACCGACGACGAGCTCGTGCGGGCGCTGGCGCTCGCCCGTTCGTACTGCCCCGACGTCCTGATCGAGGAGCGGGTGCCGGGCGACGATCTGCGCGTCGTCGTCATCGACCACGAGGTCGTCGCCGCCGCGATCCGCCAGCCCGCCAACGTGGTCGGCACCGGCCGACACACTGTGCGCGACCTGGTCGAGGCGCAGAGCCGGCGCCGGGCGGCCGCCACGGGCGGTGAGTCCTCGATCCCGCTCGACGACGAGACCGCCCGCACGGTCGAGGCGGCCGGGCGCTCGCTCGACGACGTGTTGGCCCAAGGCGACCGGCTGGCCGTGCGCCGGACCGCCAACCTGCACACCGGCGGCACGATCCACGACGTCACCGCGGAGCTGCACCCGGAGCTGGCCGCCGCGGCGGTCGAGGCGTCGCGCGCGATCGGCATCCCGGTCACGGGCCTCGACATGATCGTGCCGTGCGCGGACGGCCCGGACGGGGTGTTCATCGAGGCCAACGAGCGGCCTGGCCTGGCCAACCACGAGCCCCAGCCGACCGCCGAGCGGTTCGTCGACCTGCTGTTCCCCACGACGCGGGCCCTGCCCTGGGGCTGGCGGCCGGGGGCGCCCGATACGGTGCGGCCGTGACGACGCTCCCCAAGATCGACGTGCCGTGGATGCTCGACCTGCTGCTCAAGCTCCTGCGCACGCCGAGCCCCTCGGGCCGCACCGACGCCGTCATGCAGCTGTTGGGCGACGTGCTGGCCGACCTGCCCGTCGAGCTGACCGTGACGCGTCGGGGCTCGCTCCTCGCCCGCCTGCCCGGTCAGGACGAAGGAGCCCGCGCCGTGGTGGCCCACGCCGACACGATCGGCTGCATGGTGCGCGACCTCAAGCCCAACGGCCGACTGGCGGTGGCGCCGGTGGGGACGCACAGCTCGCGGTTCTCCGAGGGGTGCCGCGTCACGATCCTGACCGACGACCTCGACCGCACGTACACGGGCACGATCCTGCCGCTCATGGCCAGTGGCCACGCCTACGGCGACGCGGTCGACACCCAGCCGATCGGGTGGGACCACGTCGAGGTGCGCGTGGACGAGGCCTGCACCAGCGCTGCGGACCTGTCGGCCCTCGGCGTCCGGGTCGGCGACTTCGTGGCGATCGACTCGCTGCCCATCGTCACCGACAACGGCTACATCAACGCCCGCCACCTCGACGGCAAGGCCGGCGTGGCCGCCGCGCTCGGCGCCATCCACGCCCTCGCCCGCGACGGGCGACCCGTGCCCCACGAGGTGCACCTGCTCATCACGATCGCCGAGGAGATCGGGCAGGGTGCCAGCCATGGCCTGCAGGAGGACGTGGCCGAGATGGTCTCGCTCGACAACGCCGTCTGTGCGCCCGGCAACCACTCGATCGAGAACGGGGTCACGATCCCCATGCTCGATGCGACCGGGCCCTTCGACTACCACTTCACCCGCCATCTGTGCGGACTGTGCGAGACGCACGAGATCCCGTATGCCCGTGACCTGTTCCGGTACTACCGGTCCGACGTGGCCGCCGCGCTCGAGGCCGGTGCCGAGACCCGCGCCGCCCTGGTCGCGTTCGGGGTGGATGCCAGCCACGGCGCGGAGCGCACCCACATCGACTCGCTCGAGGCGGTGGCCCGGCTGCTGTGCGCCCACCTGCTCTCGCCGCTCACGTTCGAGCGCTGGGACCTCGAGCCCCACGGCGACCTGCGCGACTTCCCGAGCAGCCGCCAGCCGGCGCCGACGGAGCGTTTCGGTGAGCTGCCCACCGACGGACCGGCTGACTGACGGCGGTCAGCCAGGTGCTTCGGTCGGCAGGTCGAAGGACCGGTACGCCTCCGGATCGAGGAACGTGTCCATCGCCACGATCTCGTGGCCGCGCACGGTCAGGACCATGATCCACGCGAGCGGGAACGTCGCGCCGGTCGGCTCGCGCCTGCCGTCAGCTTCAGACGGGGCCACGACGTCCCTGCGGTGTTGGTAGCCGGCGAGGGCGAGCTGACCGTTCGCCGTGATCGGTCGCAGCTTCCATGCGTCCTCGAGCACCCGCTCGGCGAAGAACTCCCGGACAGCCGTGCGACCGTCGAACCAGGCGGGGAGCGGGGGCATCGTGAGCCGGACGTCCTCGGCCAGGAGCCCGACGATGCCGTCGACATCGCTCCGCTCCCAGGCTCGGACCAGGGCGCGCACGAGGTGCCGCTGACCGTCGTCGCCCAGGGCACGCAGCGTCGCCTGCTGGCTCTCCGGCTCGAGCCGCTGGTCCATCGTCCCGCGGGCTCTCTGGAGCGCGCTGTTCACCGACGCCACCGACGTGTCGAGCGTCCGGGCCACCTCGGCGGCCGGTATCGCCAGGACGTCGCGGAGCACCAGCACCGCCCGCTGCGTGGCGGGAAGGATCTGCAGGGCCGCGACGAAGGCCAGCTCGACGCTCTCGCGCATCTCGTAGCGGGCTGCCGGGTCGGCATAGCCGGACCAGTCGCCCAGCTCGGCATCCGGGTAAGGCTCGACGAACACGGCTTCCGTCACCGGCTCGCCCAGGTCGTGCACCGTGCTGCGCGCCGGGGCGTGCTCGCTGGCGAGCATGCGGCGGCTCCGCCGCTGGGACACCCGCAACGCTGCGTTGGTGGCGACGCGGTAGAGCCACGAGCGCAACGAGCTGCGCCCCTCGAACCCTGCGAGGCCCCGCCAAGCGCCGAGCAGGGCGTCCTGCAGCGCGTCCTCGGCATCGTGCACCGAGCCGAGCATGCGATAGCAGTGGGCGTGCAGTGCTCGCCTGTGCGGCTCGACCAGCCGGGAGAACGCGGCCTCATCGCCGTTGCGGGCGGCCTCGAGGTCGGATCGCTCCTGGGCGGTCGCCGCGGCGAGCTCGGTCACGGACCGACCCTATCCGGCACGGTCCGGGGTCAGGTCGGCCGTTCGTCGGCGGTCTCGGCGCTGTCGGCGTGCACGGGGAGGGTGAGCGCGACGGCGTCGGCCGGGATGTCCTCGAACACGGCGTGGATGTCGCGCGGCGGGGCGTGCTCGGTGGTGAGCCAGGCGCCCGTGATGCGGTCGAGCGGGAACGGACGACCAGCCCGATCGCGGCGGCACCAGGCGAAGAGCCACCACCGTCCCTCGTCCTGACCGAGCGCCAGGGGCTCGACCGCGCGCTTCCCGTCCTCGTGCTCGCCGGCCACCTCGATGACGACCACCACCTGGCGCCGCAGCGCGTCGTCGAGCGTGCGGGCCACCGGGGTGCGCTCGGCCGGGGGGCCGCCGTGGCGAACCCACACCCGTCCGACGACGTGGGCCGCGGTCGCCCGGCTCTCGGGTGACATGGCGCCCAGCAGCTTGGTGAGGGCGCTGCGCCCGTCGTCGCCGAACGGCATGCCCGGCTGGGTGTTGAGGGCCACGGCGATGGCTGTGGCCTCACCGACCGTGAACGTGACCGGCGGCAGCGTGGCCGCGGCGTCGAGGACATAGCCGCCACCCGGCCCGCTCTGTGCCCAGATCGGGACGCCCGCCTGCTGCAACCCGGCGACGTCGCGCTTGATCGTGCGGGGCGCGACCTCGAAGCGGTCGGCGAGCCAGGCGGCGGTGCGCCCCCGCTCACCGGCGGCGCGCAGCTCCTCGACCAGGGCGTAGAGCCGGTCGGTCCGGTTCATGGACGGGCACCGCGTGTCACGGCGTCACCGTATGTCCCCGCATGGCGATCGTCTGCGCTCCGGCCTCCGATGCCCACCGGTCGGAGCCTGCCCGCGAATCACACGCATGTTGTTTGTCACACCCCGTCGGGATCATCACAGGCGTTGATCGGGGCGACCGCCCCTGGAGAACGGGAGGCAGACAGTGGACGGGCAGGGGTGCGACGACGACCTGGTGGCGATCATGCAGCGGTTGGCCGGGGGCGACGAGGCAGCGGTGGTCACGCTGTACGAGCGGTACGGCGGTCCCATCGCCGCCGCGGTCCAACGTGTCGGCCGGCAGCGGCGGGCCCGCATCGATCGTGACGAGCTCGACGGTCTGGTGTTCGAGGTGTGCTTCGAGCTGCAGTCCATCGCGGGGCGCTGGTCGCCCGACGGTGGCGCCCTGCCGTGGGTGTGGGCGCGTCACCGGGTGGCCAACGTGGTCGACCGCATCCTCGGCCAGTGGGCCGAGCCGCTCGACGACGAGCGGCTCGCGGCCCTCGGCGAGCCGGCGGCGGTGGCTGCCGTCTCGGGTGGCTCGGCCTCGCTGGTCGACACTCTCGAGCGGCTGGTTCCCAACCTCGAGAGCGCACGACTGCTGGCCGAGGCGCTCGATCACGAGCGCATCAGCCCCCGCGATCGCGAGCTGTGGCTCGAGTACGCGTTCGAGAAGCACTCGGGCAACGCGTCGCCTGCGGCCACCGTCGCACCGGTGTTCGGCATGAAGGAGGTCTCGGTGCGCCAGGCCGCCCGCCGGGCCCGTCAGCGGCTGCTGCGGCTGGCTGCCAGCGACGAGCGGTTCGCTCCGCTCACAGACCTGGCTCTGCTCGCATGAGTGCGAGGACGCAACGATGACCGGCCCGGTGGCGCCGCTCGGACGTGCGGGGACGGGTGCGGCAGCGGGTCGGGACGCCGCCCGGTCCCGCCACCCGACCGCCCGCGCGTGGGTCCCCGATCGCGCCCGCGTGCTGGCTCGCCTGGCCGAGCGTGCCGACGCCCGCGGTGCGCCGTGGCCACGGGTGGCGGCGGCGGTCGTGCTCCTCCGGGGTGTCGCCGGCGACGACCGTGTGGCGTTCGCACAGCGGGTCGGGGTGTCCGGCGTCGAGCTCGAGCGGCTCGAGCAGGGGCTCGAGCCCGGCTCGAGCGTGCCCGACCGGCTACGGGCCGTCCCCGACCTGGTCGACTGGGCCTGGGTCGACGAGGCGACCCCCACGACGTCCGCCTGAGCGGGGGCGCTCCCTGGCGGGCGCGTCAGGGGTTCTGGTAGATGCGCATGGGCGTCACCAGCACGGCGACGCGCCTCTCGGCGGCCACGACGCGGTCGTACTCGGCCCAGTCCTCGTGCTCGCCGCCGGCGGCCGCGAAGATGTCGCGGAGCAACAGGCGCCGCGCCTCGTCGTCGACGCCCGGCAGCGGGTCGTCGGGCCCGCACAGTTCGACCGAGCCCTCGACCGTCGCCCAGGCCCACCCCGCCCGCCACGACAACGTGGCCCGCGGGTCGGCGCGCAGGTGCACGATCTTGTGCGTGCCGCCGCGGGCGACGAAGGCCGCCACGGGCCGGCTGTCGAGTGGATGCGGGACGACGCCCGCGTTCACGACGGTCGACTGCAGCGAACCGTTCGGACGCACGGTCGCGACCGAGGCCAGGCCATGGTCCAACGCGACGAGGGTGCGCACATCGTCCAGCGAGGCCACGCCACGCAGCGTAGGCGCTCGCCGCGTGCCGTCCCCGCTTCGCGGATGGCGCCTCCCGCGGGCTACGCCGTCGCGGCGCACGTCACGCACCTGGTCGTGCCGGGGACCGCCCGCAGCCGCGCCATGCCGATCGGCCGTCCACAGCTCTCGCACGCACCGAAACCCTCGCGTTCGACGGCGGCGAGCGCCCGGTCGAGGTCCTCGAGGGTGGCCCGGGTCGCCGCCGCCAACGACGTCACCTGGGCGCGCTCGTAGGCGGTGGTGCCCTCCGGGTCGTGCTCGTCGTCAGGCGGCTCGAGGTCCGCGGCCTCGACCATCTCGTCGAACGTCCGCTCCAGTGCCGCCAGACGACGCTGGGCGAGCACGCGCTCGGCCGCGAGCTGGTCCTTCAGGGCGTCCCGCTCGGCGTCGCTGAGCGGACCGGACATCAGGACGACCAGAGCTCGTGGGGCGTGCGGTCGCGGGCGCCGGTGAACGGCACGGTCTCGCCCTCACCGGTGCGGGCCGACGTGTAGGCGGCGCACACGACGTCGAGCAGCAGGCGGCCGAACGCCGGGCCGACCCGGGGGGTGCGCCCGGCCGCGGTGTCGGCGGCCAGCGCCGCGATCTGGTCGACGTAACCCAGGTGGTGGAGCTGGTCGGCGGCGAGGTCGGACGGGGGAGGCGGCAGCTTAAGTGCCGCGCCGTTCAGCTCGACGGATGGTTCCGGCACCAGCTCGAGGCGCACCGCGCTGGTGGCGCTGGCCGCCTGCGCGTCCCAGGCGGGTGCGGCCCCCCGCCACGTGGCCCGCACCTGGGCGCGCAGGCCGGTGTCGAACGTCAGGGTCACGGTCGCGTCGTCGTCGACCTCGAGGTCGTCGCCCTCGCGGAGGCGCGCCTCCACCCCCACCACCCGCGCGGGAGCCGCCATGAGCAACGCCACCGCCAGCGCGTGGATGCCGAGGTCGAACAGCGCGCCTCCGCCCCAGGACGGGTCGAGTCGCCCGGGGCTCGGCTCCGGGCGGCCCTGAGCGAACCGGACCTCCAGGTGCGTCAGCTCGCCGACGCGGCGACACGCCTGCACGGCCTCGGCGACGACGGGGGAGTGGGCCAGGTTCTCGCCGTAGGCGATCCGACCGCCGCCGTGGGCGAGCGCGACGATCGCGTCGGCGTCGGCGAGCGTGGCGGCGATCGGTGTCTCGACCAGGACGGCGGCGCCGCCGGCGACGGCACGCGCCGCTTCGCGTCGGTGCAGCGGCGGCGGCGTGGCGACGACTACGGCATCGGCCTCGCCGGGCAGGGCCTCGTACTGGCACGGCGCCGCGCCCACCTGCTCGGCGCGGCGGGCGGCCGAATCGTCGCGCCGCGAGGCGACCTGCGCGATGCGCACGTCGTCGAACGCCCGGGCGGCCAGCCCGTGGACGACCGTCACCCAGCCGGCGCCGGCGAAGGCGAGCGTGGTCGTGGCCATGAACGGCGCGCTCAGCTGCCCGCGAGACGGGCGACGACGGGGGCCGCGGCACGCATGGCGTCGGCGCCCTGCACCACCAGGTACGACACGTCCCAGCGCCCGCGCCGGGCGACCAGGTCGTCGGCGATCTGGTCGACGCTGCCCACCCAGGCATGGGGATAGGCGGCCAGCTCGTCGGGTGTGAGCCCGAACATCGGTGCCATGCCCTCGAGGGTGCCGGCGCGGTCGTCGGTGACCACGCACGCGAACAGCAGCATCTGGATCTCGAGATCGGCGTACCGGTCGCCCGCCGCCTCGCGCACCCAGGTGGTCTTTCGGTCGGTGACGGTCGCGGCCCCGTCGCGGGCCGTGGCGCCGTCCACGCGGCCCGAGCGCAGCGCCGGGTTGATGCCCACGATGTCGGCCTCGCGCCCGGCGAGTGCCAGCACCCGCGGACCGCCGCCTCCGATGATGAACGGCGGGTGCGGCGCCTGGGCCGGAGCCGGCTGCCCGTCGAGGTCGGCGACCTGGTAGTGCTTGCCCGCGAAGCTGAACGGACCGGGAGCGAACAGGCCCCTGAGCACCGCCAGCCCCTCCTCCAGGCGGTCGACCCGGACAGCCGCCGCGTCCATCGGGATGCCCGACTGCTCGTAGTCGCTCGCCATCCATCCGGCGCCGATGCCGAGCTCGAGTCGCCCACCGGACAACAGGTCGACGGTGGCCATCTCCTTGGCGGTCACGACCGGGTGCTTGTAGTCGTTGTCGAGCACGAGGGTGCCCACGCGCAGGTGGGTGGTGGCGTCGGCCGCCGCCATGAGAGCCGGCCCGGGGGCGAGCTGGTCGCCGAAGTGGTCGGGGATGAACAGGGTCGAGTAGCCGAGGTCCTCGGCCTCGCGGGCCAGGCCGGCCCACTCGGCCGGCGACCCGGCGTTGCTGAGCTGGACGCCGAAGCGGAACCGTCGCGGGTGCGGCATGGCGCACACCCTAGGGGCGCGCTCGGCGGGGCGTGCCTGTTGGTCTCCTGTGGCGGTGGTCCTGGCGGCGCTGGTGCGGCGACCTGTCCACGGTCGGCTGAGCCCGCGTGATGGTCCGGCGCGGGCCGGGCTTCGGTAGTCTCTGTGACGCTCTTCTCCCGCTCGGAGCCCCATGCGTCGTCTGCTTCTCCGAATCGCCGCCGTCGTCCTCGCCACCGGCGTCGTGATGGCCCTGGCCACGGCGGCGCTGGCCGTACCCGTGAGCTGGCTCGGCGAGGCCGGAACGGGTGAGCCCGAGGTCATCGCGCTGGCCCCGCTAGCCCAGCGGTCCTACGTGTATTCCGCCGACGGTTCGCTGCTGGCCACGCTGAAGGGCGAGGAGAACCGCCAACCGGTCGCGTTGGCCGACGTGCCGCCCCACGTCGTCAACGCCATCCTCGCCGTCGAGGACGCGGGCTTCTGGATCCACGACGGCTACGACGTGCGGGGCATGCTGCGGGCCTTCAAGGCGAACGTCGACTCCGGCGGCATCAGCCAGGGCGGGTCCACGATCACCCAGCAGCTGATCAAGCTGGAGCTGCTCGGCACCAGGCAGACGCTCGACCGCAAGGTGCAGGAGGTGGTGCTCGCTCAGCGCCTCGAGAAGCAGATGACGAAGGAGGAGATCCTCGAGCGCTACCTGAACACCGTCTACTTCGCCAACCACGCCTATGGCATCCAGGCCGCGGCCGAGACCTATTTCGGTGTGGCGGTGCAAGATCTCGATGTCGGCCAGGCGGCCATGCTCGCCGGCATCATTCGCAACCCCATCAACTACAACCCCGCCCGCTACCCCGAGCGTGCCGCCGAGCGGCGCGAGGTGGCGATCGACCGCATGGTCGAGGTGGGTGTGCTCGCCGAGGACGAGGGGACGTTCTGGCATGCCGCCCCCACCGTCCCGGAGATCCACCAGGTGCAGCCGAAGCCCAACGACTACTTCCCGTCCGAGGTCGAGCAACAGCTCCTGACCGACCCGCAGTTCGCCATGCTGGGCGAGACCGCCGCGGACCGGGAGGCCGCCGTCTACCAGGGCGGCCTCCGCGTGTACACGACGTTCGACCCAGTGGCGCAGCAGCAGGCCCTGGCGGCGCGCGACTCGCAGCTGCCTCTCGAGAACGGACTGCTCCCTCAGCCGGGCGTCAACCCCCGCACGGGCGAGCCCAACCGGGCCGCGGCCGCGCTGGCGTCGGTCGAACCGGCCAGCGGAGCGGTGCGCACGATGGTCGGCGGCCCCGGGTTCGACGGCTACAAGTACAACCTCGCCACCCAGAACGCCCGCGGCGTGGGGTCGTCGTTCAAGACGTTCGTGCTCGCCACGATCATGGAGCAGGGCTACTCGCCCAACGACATCATCAACGGCAGCGCGCCGTGCCAGTTCGCCGACGAGACCTCGGAGGGTGGGGTCTACGACGTCAGCAACTTCGCCGACGGCGGCGGCTCGGTCGGCCCCATCACCGCGGCGACGCTGGCGTCGTCGAACTGTGCATTCGTGCGCCTCGGACTGATCGCCGGCCTGAACGACGTCGCCGAGATGGCCCACCGCCTGGGCATCCCTCGCACGCGCCCGGCGGCCGAGGGCGAGGAGCCGGTCTCGGTCGTCGAGGCTGTCAAGTCGATGTCGCTCGGTGTCGCCCGCATCACGCCCCTGGAGATGGCCTCGGCGTACGCCACCATCGCCAACGACGGCGTCTACAACGCGCCGTACCTGATCGAGCGCATCGACGACCGTGACGGCAACGTGATCTACGCCCACACCCCGGCGCCCGAGCGGCGCATCCCGGCCGAGACGGCCCGCCTCGTGACCAGCATCCTCCAGCAGAACGTCCAGAGCGGCACGGGCACCCGGGCCCGCATCGACGGCCAGCCCGCCGCCGGCAAGACGGGCACCAACCAGGGTTCGACCGATGCGTGGTTCGTCGGGTACACGCCGGCGCTGTCGACGGCGGTCTGGCTCGGCGGGCTCGGTTGGGAGTACGAGATCCGGGTGGCCGGCGGTCCCGGCATCACGGGCGGGCGCTACCCCGCCCAGATCTGGGGCGCGTTCATGAACGCATGGCAGCAGGGCCGCCCGAGGGTCGACTTCCCGGGTCCGCCCGGACGGGCGGGCGGGCAGACGCTCACCGTGCCCGGTGGTGTCGACCTCACGCCGCCGCCCGCACCGCCCGCGCCTCTCCCCGGCCAGCCGCCGCCCCCGGCGCCACCGGGCCCTCCGCCTCCGGGCCCTCCGCCTCAGCAAGGTCGCCCGCAAGGTCAGGGCGGACCAGGGGGTGGCGGGGGCGAGGAGGCCGATGAGGCCATCGAGACCCTGCTGCGCACCGCGACGACGCCCCCAACTGTGACGCCGACGTCGGCCGGACCATCGCGACCGACCGTGCCGTCCCTCCCCACGACGACGGGCGCCGGCTGATGGCGGACATGGCGGCGATCGCGGGTAGGGTCGCCGCCTGATGAGCCGCTGGGAGTCGCTGCTTACCGTCCAAGGGCACGACACCCGTGCCGATCAGCTCGCGCACCGCCTCGAAACGCTTCCGGTGCGGTCACAGCTCGCCGCTCTCGCCGAGCAGGTGGCAGGGCTCGACCGGCAGCTGGCGGCGGTCGACCAGCGCCGTGGCGAGCTCAGCCGCAGCCAGCAACGGCTGGAAGACGAGATCGCGTCGCTCACCGAGCGCGCCAACCAGGCCGAGAAGCAGCTCTACTCCGGGGCGGTCACCAATCCACGCGAGCTGCAGGCGCTGCAGGACGACGTGGCGTCGATACGCCGGCGCATCGGCCAGATCGAGGACGACGAGCTCGAGATCATGGAGCTCACCGAGCCGGTCGACGCCGAGCGTGCCGACCTGGTGGCCGAGCGCGAGCGGCTCGACGCGGAGACCGAGAGCCTCACAGCCGAGCTGGCCGACACCGAGGGCGAGATCGCATCCGAGCTGGCGGAGGTGCGCAGCGAGCGCGACGCCGCCGCGGCCCAGGTGCCCGACGAGCTGTGGCCCGAGTACGACACGCTGAGGTCCCAGCTCGGCGGCGTCGCCGTGGCCCGGTTGGTCGGTTCGACCTGCCAGGGGTGCCATCTCGCGCTCTCGGCCGTCGAGGTCGACCGCATCCGCAAGCTCAGCCCCGACGAGCTGGTGCACTGCGAAGAGTGCGGTCGCCTCCTCGTGCGCGACTGACCCGGCGGGCCCGGGGTGTTCCTCTGGTTCGCGGGCGGCGCGTTCGTCCTGGTCTGGTTGGTGTTCCGCAGCCCAGCCGTCGACTACCGGCTGGTGATGGTCGGGGCGCTGCTCCCGCTCGTCGAGCTGCCGTTCGGCTCGCCGCGTGTGCTGCACAGTCTCACGGGGGCGGTGGCGCTGTTGGCGCTGGCCATGCTCCTCACGCCGAGGCGTCGCCTGGTGCAGCGCCGCCTCGTGGCCATCCCCATCGGGGTGTTCATCCACCTGTTGCTGGACGGCATCTGGACCGACACGCAGGCGTTCTGGTGGCCGTTCGCCGGCTTCGCGTGGAGCGATGCCCGCCTGCCGGAGCTCGCCCGGGGTGGCTTCGATGTCGTGCTCGAGATCGCCGGTGGCATCGCACTGTGGTGGTGCTGGCACCGGTTCCGGCTCGACGAGCCAGCCCGCCGCGAGCGGTTCCTGCGCACCGGTCAGCTCGATCGCGACGTGGCGGCACCGTGAGTCGCCTCGTCGGTCCGGGCGCTCGGCTCGCGCTGGGGGAGAGGTCGGGTCGGTGATCGTCGTCGTGCGCCACGGCCGCACGGCGGCCAACGCCGGCGGGCTGCTCTTGGGGCGCGCCGACCCCGCCCTCGACGACGAGGGCGCCGGCCAGGCCACCGCGGTGGCGGGGGCGTGTGCCGGGCTCGACATCGCCCGTGTCGTGACCAGCCCGCTCGGCCGCTGCCGACAGACCGCCGCCGCCATCGCCGCCGCCATCGCCGTCCCCGGTGAGGCCGTGTCCCCGGTATCCGTGGATGTCGACGAGCGGTGGATCGAGCTCGACTACGGCGAGCTCGACGGCCGTCCGATCACCGATGTGTCGCCGGCGACGTGGGCGGACTGGCGGGCAGACGTCACGTGGCGTCCGACAGGCGGCGAGTCGCTGGCCGAGCTCGGCGCCCGGGTGCGCGAGGCGTGCGACGGTCTCATCGACGAGGCGGCCGAGCGGGATGTCGTGGTGGTGAGCCACGTGTCGCCCATCAAGGCTGCCGTCGCGTGGGCGCTCGGGGTGGGCGACGAGACGGCATGGCGCATGTGGGTGGCGCCGGCCTCGATCAGCCGCATCGGGGTTGCCGGGCGCACGCCGTCCCTGCGCTCCTTCAACGAGCTGGCGCACCTGGGCTGACGGCGCCACCTCGGCGTCGCCACGCCGGTCGTCAGGCCGCGTTCAGCGGCCGCGCCGCATGGTCGCAGCGCACGAACGTTCCGGCGCGACCGACGGGGTCGCGAGGGGCGACGACGAACGGAGACCACCATGGTCCACCACGACCGCATCCAGGCGCGGCGCACCTGCCTCGGGCTCGTCGCCGTCGGGGCCCTGGTGCTGGGCGCATGTGGCGACGACTCGGGCGGGGACAGCTCGACGGCCGGCACCGAGCCGGCGTCCGACACCACGGCGGAGCAGGCCGCGACCCCGGCGATCGATCCCGGCGACGGCGGCGACTACCGCCCGACGCTCGACCCCGCCGGCGTCGTCCCGGTCATCGACAACCCCTACATGCCGCTGACCCCCGGGTCGCGGTGGGTCTACGAGGGCACCGACGATGGCGAGGAGGAGCACATCGAGGTCGTGGTGACCGACGAGCGCCGGCGGGTCATGGGCATCGATGCCGTGGTGGTGCGCGACACGGTCACCACCGGCGGCGAGCTCGTGGAGGACACCTACGACTGGTACACCCAGGACACCGAGGGCAACGTCTGGTACCTGGGTGAGGAGACCGCGGAGTACGAGGGCGGCGAGGTCGTGAGCACCAAGGGCTCATGGGAGTCCGGCGTCGACGGCGCCCTGCCCGGCATCGTCATGCTGGCCGACCCCACGGTGGGCGAGGTCTACCGCCAGGAGTTCTTCGAGGGCGAGGCGGAGGACGTGGCCGAGGTCGTGCGCGTCGGCGCCGAGGAGACCGTGGCCGGCACGCAGCTGACCGACCTCGTCGTCATCAAGGAATGGAACCCGTTCGAGCCCGACGTGCTGGAGGACAAGTACTACGCGCCCGGCGTAGGCACCGTGCTCGAGCTCAAGACCGCAGGCGGCGAGGGGCGCGTCGAGCTCGTGGAGCACACGCCCGGCATATGAGATCGTCGTCCGTCAGCCTGGGTTCAGGCCCGTTGGCGCACGATGCAGACAGGGTCCCCCCGAGGACCATCGAACCGACACCAGGAGACATGAGATGCGCAAGCGTACGAAGGTTGTGATCGCCGGTACAGCGGTGGCTGCGGCTGCCCTTGGTGGCACCGGTGCCGCCATGGCCAGTGGTGCTGGTGACGACGACGCCACGGACACGCCGATCAGCGGTTCCGAGCTCGACAAGGCCAGCGCCGCGGCGCTCGAACACACCGGCGAAGGTCGCGTGTCCGAGACCGAGAAGGGCGACGAGGAGAGCCTCTACGAGGTCGAGGTCACCCTCGACGACGGCAGCCAGGTCGACGTCCAGCTCGACGCCGACTTCAACGTCGTGGGCGACGAGAAGGACGGCACGGGCGGCGAAGACGACTGAGCCCCAGGCGCCGGAGGGCGACATCACAGCGGGAGGCGCGTCGCCGCCTCCCGCTGTGGCGCGTCAGGGCACGTTTTCGCAGGTCAGCGGGTAGGTGACGGTGAGCCGGCCGATAAGCCGGATTCTGTGAGCGGGTCCCTTGCGGTCGCCGCCCGGTGGCCATCCATCTTTGCGGCCTACCTGGGGACATCGGCCGGGCCGGCCGTCCCACGCTTGGCCTTGCTCCGGGTGGGGGTTGCCGAGCCGCCGGGGTCGCCCCCGACGCTGGTGCGCTCTTACCGCACCGTTTCACCCTTGCCTGTGCGGCGCACCGGTTGCCCGGCGCCCCGCCATCGGCGGTCTGCTCTCTGTTGCCCTGTACCGGCAGGTCACCCCGTCCTGGCTCTCGCCAGCACCCGTGCCCTGTGGAGTCCGGACTTTCCTCGACGCCGCCGGAGCGACGCCGCGGCCACCTGGCCGGCTCACCGTCGACGCCACCCTACCGTCGCCGCCCGTCCGTCCTCGAGGCGACTGCGCCGAGGCCACGAAGTCGAGGCATTGGCACCCCCAGAAGGTCGGCTATTGCCTCGACTTCGCAGCGACTTCGCAACGCCAGCGCAGAGGCGTCAGCAGGGCCGGCCCTATGACTGCAGGTAGCGGAGGACCGCCAGAACCCGCCGGTGGTCGGTGCCGGATTCGGGCAGGTCGAGCTTCATGAAGATGTTGCCGACGTGCTTCTCGACCGCACGGGGCGTGACCACCAGCTCGGCGGCGATGGCGACGTTCGAGCGCCCCTCCGCCATGAGCCCGAGCACCTCGCGCTCGCGCGGCGTCAGCACGCCGAGCCCGTCGGTACGGCGGCTGGCGCTCAGCAGCTGCGAGACCACCTCGGGGTCGAGCGCGGTGCCCCCGGCCGCCACCCGCTCGACGGCGTCGACGAACTCGCTGACGTGCGCGACACGGTCCTTCAGCAGGTAGCCCACGCCGTCGGACCGGTCGGCCAGCAGCTCGGCCGCGTAGCGGGTCTCGATGTACTGCGAGAACACGAGCACCGCCAGCTCGGGGAACCGCTGGCGCAGGTCGATGGCCGCCCGCAGGCCCTCGTCGGTGTGGGTCGGAGGCATGCGGATGTCGACGACCGCCACGTCGGGCGGGTCGGCGGCCACCGTGGCGCGCAGCGCGTCGGCGTCGCCCACCGCCGCCACGACGTCGAACCCGCGGTCGGTGAGCAAGCCGACCAGGCCCTCGCGCAGCACGGCGGAGTCCTCGGCGATCGTGACGCGCATGGGCGCCATCGTCACACGCCGAGCGGCAGCTCGACGACCGCCACGGTCGGCCCGCCGACCGGGCTGGTCAGCGACAACCGTCCGTCGACGGTGCGCACCCGTTCGGCCAGCCCGGCGAGCCCGCCGCCCTCGGTCAGCATGGCGCCCCCGCGGCCGTCGTCGATGACCCGCAGATGCAGCCGGCCGTCACCATCACGCACCTCGACCGTCGCGCGGCTGGCGCCGCTGTGCTTGGCGACGTTGGTGAGCAGCTCGGCGACGCAGTAGTAGGCGATGGTCTCGATCGCCGGCGACGGCCGCACCGACAGACGGGCATCGACCCGGGCCGGGACGCCACTGCGGGCGACGAGCGTGGCCAGGGCCTCGTCGAGCCCGCGGTCGAGCGCCGGTGGATGGATCGACCGCGTGACGTCGCGCAGCTCGGTGATCGCCTCCGTGGCGTTGCGGTGCGCCTGGTCGAGGAGCTCGCGGGCACGGGCGATGTCGGGGTCTTCGGAGCCTGCCGCGCCGTCGGACGCCAGCTTCTCCTTGGCCATGTCGAGGTGCATGGCCAGGGCGACGAGGCGTGCCTGGGTGCCGTCATGGAGGTCGCGCTCGATGCGGCGCAGCGTGGCAGCCGAGTCGTCGACGGCGTGGGCGCGGGTGGCCTCGAGGTCCTCGACCCGCTCGGAGATGCGCGTGGGACCGAGGAGACCCCGCACCAGCAGGCGGTCGACGGTCGTGAACCCCCGGGCCAGCCAGGGCACGACGAAGAGCGCCGCCAGGCCCAGGATTGCGACACCGAGGGCCCGCGGCCAGGTGTCGATGTAGTACTCGCCGAACTGCAGGCCCGAGTGGCGCACGATGCCATTCGCGTCGGTGTTCGTGGGGTCGAACACCTGCCAGACGATCGGGTAGGTGAACATGGTCAGCGCCACCGCCATCGCAGTGACGACCACCCACGCGCCGAGCATCGCGAACGGGAACGCGATCACCATGTAGGCGATCGCCCGCCACCCGTCGAGGTTGCTCAGCGACGCGCCGAGCCAGGGGAAGAACCCGTTCGACTTGGGCCGCCGGCGCCGGGGCGCCTCGACCGACTCGTCGAGCAGTGCGCGTACCAGCCGGCGGGGCAGTGCCCCGTACTCCCGCGCGCCCAGCACGATCAGGGCCAACAGCGGGATGCCGATGATCGTGATCGACAGCAGTGCCGCGACCCACGAGAACGACACGAGGGCGATGAACGCCGCCAGGGCCAGGGGAGCGGACACGACGATGTAGAGGTAGTCGCGCCACGTCTGCGCGGCGATGGGCGCCCGCAGCAGCGTGGCGAGCAGTGAGCGACGTTCCGACGGAAGCCCGCCGCCCCCTTGCAGGTCGCGAGCGGCCTGGGCGTCGGGCGGGGCCGGGGGAGCAGCCATGTGCTCATGGTCCTGCATCGCGCCGGTCGGACCAATGGGGCGCGCCGCCGACCTGGTGGTTCGGTTCACCCCACCCCTGCCTGCCGGTTCAGCCCCGGGTGAAGAAGAGCTGGAACTCGAAGGTGCCCTCGTCCTTGATGGACAGCACCGAGAACCCGGTCGGCGCCTCGATGTCGAAGTCGGTGAGCGCGACCGGGGCCTGGCCGACGATGGCTGCAGCGCCGCCCGACAAGGTGGCCTCGACATCGACCGTGACCGACCGGGTGACGCCGTGGATGGTCAGATCGCCCGTCGCCTGGGCCGTGACCGGCTCGCCGGAGTCGACACCCTCGGGCAGCGACAGCGGCTCGGTCAGCGTGAACGTCGCCGTCGGGAACTGATCGGACTCGAGGCCGCGCGACCGCAGTGCGCCGTCGCGGGTGCCGTTGTCGCTCTGCAGAGTGGCGAGGTCGACCTCGACGTCGACAGCCGTCACGTCGGTGCCGTCGACGCTCATCGTGCCCGTCACGTCAGGTGTGCGGCCGACGGCGGTGTTGGTGCCGACACTGGCCAGCTCCTCGTCGAACCGGTAGCCGGCCCAGGTGCTGGTGAAGTCCTCGTCGAACGAACCGATGGACGTGTCGACCGTCCAGTCGCCTTCGATACCCCCGTCTGAGGCGGCGCCTTCTCCGGCATCGCCGGCCTCGTCGAGCGTCTGCCCGGCCGCGCGGATGTCGGCCTCGGGTGGGGCGTCGTCGCGGATGAGGAACCACCAGCCGGCGAACCCGACCACCGCCAGCACGGCGACCGCGGCGGCGGCCACCCCGAGCTTCCGTCGTGAACCTGCCATCTCGCCTCGCCTTTCGGGGACCGGCGCCCTGGGTGCCGTGCCTGTTGCCGTCATCTAGTACGTCGTCGCCCCACCGGGCGGATCGCTGATCGCGTGGGCGTCGCGCCCTAGTGCCCTGGCCACAAACGTTCGCGCCCGTCACGCCGGCCAGGATCGCCGCTGGCGGCGTCCTCGTCGTCACCGCAGCTACGGCTGCGCTTTCCTCCTGCGTCCTTGCCAGCGACGATCCTGACTCGGCGTGACGGGCGAACGTTCATGGCCAGGGCACTAGAAGCTGATGGCGCTGAGGTCGGGCTCCCAGCCGGCGGCCCGATCGACAGCCTCGCGCCAGCGGTCGCGGCCGAGGTCGCGGGCCGGTTCGATGACCGCGCTCGGCTGCCAGGTGGCGGCCAGCTCGTCCCACTCGGACCAGGTGCCGACGGCCAACCCGGCCAGGAACCCGGCCCCGAGCGTGGTGGCTTCGCGCTCGGGCGACACCTCGACCGGCCGCTGGGTGGCATCGGCCACCGCCTGCACGAACGTGGGGTTGCCGCTCATGCCGCCGTCGACGCGAAGCCGGGGCAGGGTGAGGCCGGTGTCGGCCTCGGTGGCCTCGACCAGGTCGGCGCCTCGGTGGGCCACGCCCTCCAGGACCGCCCGCACCAGCTGCGGCCGGCCGGTGCCCCGGGTGATGCCGAGGAGGGTGCCGCGTGCGCCGTAGTCCCACCGGGGCGTGCCCAGGCCGAGCAGGGCCGGCACGTACACCACGCCCTCCGACGTCTCGCAGGCCGAGGCGACGTCGTGGGACTGGTCGGCGGTCTCGAGGATGCCCAGGTCGTCGCGCAGCCACTCGACGTTGGTGCCGGCCGCCAGCATGATCGCCTCGATGCCCCACATCGTGGCGCCCTCGCGCCGCCAGGCGACGATGGGGAACGTGCCGTGGCCACCCTCGCGAGCGTGCGGGGGGCGGTCGGGGCCGACGCACACGTCGAGCATGCCGCCGGTGCCGAAGGTGATCTTGGCCATGCCGGGACGCACGCACCCCTGGCCGACGAGCGACGCCTGCTGATCGCCCGCGAGCGCGGCGATCGGCGGGGCGCCCTCGAGCGCGGTCGCCGGGCCGACAAGGCCGCTGGAGTCGACGATGCGGGGCAACGCGGCCCGAGGGATGCGCAACGCGTCGAGCACCTCGTTGTCCCAGTCGGAGCCGTCGGCAAGGACGAGGCCGGTGACCGCGGCGTTGGACGCATCGGTGATGTGCAGTGCGCCGCCCGACAGGTGCCAGGCGATCCAGGTGTCGACGGTGCCGACGCACAGGTCGCGCTGTCGTTCCGGGTCGGCCAGGTCGAGCAGGTGGGCGGCCTTGGTGGCCGATTCGTTGGGTGCGAACCGCAGGCCCTGGCCCTGCCAGACGAGGCAGTCGCCGACGGTGCGCAGGTCCTGCCAGCCCAGGCCGGGGCCGACGGGCTCGCCGGTGGCCCGGTCCCACAGGATGGTCGAGGCCCGCTGGTTGGTGATGCCGACAGCGGCGACGGGCCCGCCGTCGGCCAGCGCGGCGCGGGCGACCTCGATCGCGGCGGCGGCCATGGCCGTCGCGTCGAACTCGACCAGGCCCGGGGCGGGCGACGAGGGCAGCACCGGCCGGTACTGCGTGGCGACGACGGTCGCGTCCGGCCGCACGACAGCGCCGCGGACGCCCGACGTGCCCACATCGACGACCAGGATCGACCCCGGTGATGGCTCGGTCACGAGAACGGAGTCTGCCCGATGGCGCGCCGGGTGGACGAGACGTCGGTCACCATCCGGCGGGCGTCGCCCACGGCGACGGCAGCCCGAGCTTGCCGGGGTTGAGGATGCCGTGGGGGTCGAGCGCGGCCTTGGTCGCCGCCAAGCACGTCGACGGCGGGGCCGAGCGCCTCGGCCATGTACCGCCCCCGGTTGAGTCCGACGCCGTGGTGGTGGCTGAGCGCGCCGCCGTGCGCGAGCACGGTGCGCTGGCCGGCATCCCACAGCGCGCGGTAGTAGGCGTCTCGCCGGTCGGCCTCGACCTGGCCGGCGAACGTGAAGTACAGGCAGCCACCCGACGGGTAGCTGTGCGACTGGTGGGCCGACGCGGCGATCGTGCCCTCGACCCCCATCAGCGCGTCGAGCGTCGCCCGGTAGATGCCGGGCAGCGCCGACCACGACCCGGAGACCTCCATCGTGTCGACCGTGTAGCCCTTGCTGGTCAGCGCCTCGAGGGCCGCGACCTCGTTGCGGTGGGCCAGCCAGTGCTCGACGTGGGCCTCGTCGCCGCGGTGGCCGCCGGCGCCGACCTCGCACTCCTCGGCGATCACCTCGAACGTGGCGTCGGTCAGCGTGCCGTCGCCCTCGTCGAGCGCGAGGAGCAGGGCGCGGTCGCCGGTCTTGTAGGTGCGGTCCGCCTCGGCGGCGTCGTACAGCCGCAGCACGGCGGGGGTGGCGCCCCGCTGGATGATGCGCCGCATGGTGTCGAGGCCGTCCTCGAACGTGCCGAGCAGCCAGGCGCCCCGGCGTTCGCGGCGGGGCGCGGGGTGCAGCCGGAGCCGGGCGCCGGTGATGATGCCGAGCGTGCCCTCGCTGCCCACGAACAGCTGGGTGAGGTCGGGCCCGACGGCGGCCCGGGGCCAGCCACCGGTCGTGATCTGGCGACCGTCGGCGAGCACCACGTCGAGCCCCAGCACGATGTCCTCGATCTTGCCGTAGCGACCGGAGAGCTGGCCCGCCGAGCGGCAGGCGAGCCACCCGCCGACCGTCGACAGGGCGACCGACTGCGGCCAGTGACCCAGCGTGGCCCCGTGGTCGGCGCGCAGGTCGCGCTCGAGGACGTCGCCGAACGTGCCGGGCAGCACGTCGAGCACCAGCGAGGCGCCGTCGACGTCGACGATGCCCGCCATGGCCGTGAGGTCGAGCACCACGCCCCCGTGCAGCGGCACCGACGCCCCGCACACGCCGCTGCGTCCGCCCGCCGCCGTCACCGGAACCCGCGCCTCGTCGCACACGGCGAGGACGGCCGCCACCTGGTCGGCCTCGGTGGGTCGGGCGACCGCGCCCGCGAGGCCCGCCACCTGGCCCTCCGTCGCCCACCCCATGGCGAGCGGCCACCAGTCACGGCTCGCCTCGGCGAGGGTCGCGGGCTCGACGCTGACCTCGGCGCATGCGTCACGCAGGCGGCCGAGAAGGTCGTCGCCCACCTCGACCCGCTCGGCGCCCAGCCGGGCCGTCGCACCGGCCGCGCCGCCGGCGATCTCGATCGGCGGCGTCGGCGCGGCGGGACCGACCGACGGGAGGGGGTGCGGCGTTGTCATCGAGCTCCTCGCAGGAAGCGGACGGGGCGGGCGCTGCCGCCGGGCGGTGCGGCGGCGCGCGGGGGCGTCATGCCCCGCTGGCCAGAGCGGCGATCTCGGGCAGCCCGGGGACCTGTCGCTCGCGTTCGGCTGCATCCCGGTACGCGGCCACCTGGGCGGCCTGCTCGGCCTCGGACCAGCCCAGCTCGTCGGCGACGAGGGCGGCCACGTCCGCCGCGGCCGCCGCGGTGGCGTCGCGGTTGCGGAGGCGGGCGCGGGTGCGACGCGAGAGCACGTCGTCGAGCGTGGTCGCCATCTCGTAGCGGACGGCGTACAGCGCCTCGACCCGCCGGTAGGGGAGGCCGGGCACCAGCGGCTCGCCCAGCGCGGGGTCGGCGGCGACCATGGCGGCCAGCACGCCGGCCTCGCCGCCGTAGCGCTCGGCCAGGTGCAGGTCTGTGTCGCGGACCTGTTCCCACCCGTCGGCACCGCGGAGGCGCAGCTTGCGGGTGCGGGAGCGGCTGGCGCGGCCGGGCAGCGCGTCGCCGACGGCCCGGAGTGCGGCATCGACCGCGTCCTGGGCCATCTCGCGGTAGGTGGTGAGCTTGCCGCCGGTGACGGTGACCATCCCGCCGTCCGACGTGGACACGCGATGGCGGCGCGACATGTCGGCCGTGCGACCGCTGCCGGCGTCGTTGACCAGGGGACGCAGGCCGGCCCAGGTACCGATCACGTCGCTGTCGTCGAGCGGCTCCGAGACCGAGCTGTTGATGGCGTCCAGCAGGTAGGCGACATCGTCGGCGGTGCACTGCGGATCGTCGACGTCGCCCTCGTAGTCGGTGTCGGTGGTGCCGATGTAGGTGACGGAGCCCGGGCCGCCGACGGTGCCGTCGTCGCCCGGCCACGGCACGACGAACACCGAGCGCCGGTCCTTGGGCACCGGGACGACGGCGGCGATGTCGTTGCGCACCTTGTGCCACGGCACGGTGATGTGGATGCCCTTGGCCGGCCGGATGCTGTTGGGATGCGTGCCCTCGTCGAGCGCCCGCAGGTCGTCGGCCCACACCCCGGTGGCGTTGATCACGACCCGGGCGTGGACGTCGACCTGGCTGCCACCGGTGTCGACACTGGCGCCTGTGACCCGGTCGCCCTGCTTGTGCAGGCCGGTGACCGTCGCGTGGTTGACGACCGTCGCGCCGAAGTCGAGCGCGGCCGTGCGGGCGATGGTGAGGGTCAGCCGGGCGTCGTCGGTCTGGGCGTCGTAGTAGAGGTACGCCCAGGCCAGCCGGTCGGCGAGCGTCGGCATGTGGGCGCGGGCGGCGTCGCCCTTGAGCCGGCGGTGCACCTTGCCGATGCGCAGGCCGCCCGTGAGGTCGTACATCCACATGGCGGAGCCGAGCGCCCGGGCGACCTGCTTGGGGATGATGCCGCCCTTGCCGGTGAACACGGGGATGAGGAACGGCAGCACCTTGACCAGGTGCGGCGCGTTGCGCAGCAGGCGCTGGCGCTCGTGCAGTGCCTCGTAGACCAGCCGCACGTCGCCGTTCTGCAGGTAGCGCAGGCCGCCGTGCACCAGCTTGGACGACTTGGACGACGTGCCCGAGGCCAAGTCGTCGCGCTCGACGAGCGCCGTGCGCAGCCCGCGGGCGGCGGCGTCGAGCGCGACGCCGGCACCGGTGATGCCACCACCGATGACCAGTACGTCGTAGGTACCGACGCCCAGCTGGGTGATGTTGTCGTTGCGGTCGAACGTGCCGAGGGGCATGAAAGGGCTGCTCCTGGAGGGGTCGCTGAGAGCCTAACGGTGCCCCGCGAACGTCAGCACGACACTTCGCCCGTCGTGCCGGTGTAAGAGGCCGAGCGGATAGGGCGTTCGCCTCAGCCGACGCGTGGGAATTTGGCGCAAGACCACCAGCTCCGTAGCCGGCCGACCGGCAACGCGGCGACCGCAACCCGCGCCGACGTGACCTATCCGCGCAAGCTGTAAGGCGTGCCTCACGTAATCAACAATCGTTGCAAACAAGCAATGGGTGCCGATAGCGTGCGCCGGGTGCGGTCACCCGAGGAGCTCACCCAGATCTTCCGGGCGCGGGGGCTCAAGATCACGCCCCAGCGTCAGTCGATCTTCCGCGTGCTCCATCAGTCGACCGTGCACCCGACCGCCGAAGCGGTCTTCGACTCCGTCCGCGGCGAGATGCCCACGATCTCGCTGCGCACCGTGTACCAGACGCTCAACGATCTGTCCGCCATGGGCGAGATCCACGCGATCGACCTGGGCACCGGCTCCGCTCGGTTCGACCCCCACACCGGCCCCCACCACCACCTCGTGTGCGAGGTGTGCGGCCGCGTGCAGGACGTCGAGGCCGACTTCCCCGGTGTGACCGTGCCGGACGCCCACGCGTCGGGGTTCACGGTCACCACCACCGAGATCGTCTTCCGTGGGCGCTGCCGTGACTGCACGGCTGCGGAGGGCGGCACGCCAGTCGACGACCGGTCAGCGTCAGCATCCGAGCTCACCCCCATACAGGAGGCAAGCAGTGCCTGAGATTCAGGGCAGCAAGACCCAAGAGAACCTGAAGGAAGCGTTCGCTGGCGAGAGCCAGGCCAACCGGCGCTACCTGTACTTCGCGCAGAAGGCCGACATCGAGGGCTACCCCGATGTGGCTGCCCTGTTCCGTTCGGTCGCCGAGGGCGAGACCGGTCACGCGTTCGGCCACTTCGACTTCCTCGCCGAGGTCGGCGACCCCGTGACCGACGAGCCGGTCGGTGCCACCGAGGACAACCTCAAGTCGGCGATCGCCGGCGAGACCTACGAGTACACCGAGATGTACCCCGGCTTCGCCCGCACCGCCCGCGACGAGGGCTTCGACGAGATCGGCGAGTGGCTCGAGACGCTGGCGCGCGCCGAGAAGTCGCACGCGGGTCGCTTCACCAAGGGCCTCGAGAACATCTCCTGACATCCCTGCTCGGGCCCCGGCTGGGTACGCCCGCCGGGGCCCGAGTGCTGTCCAGCCACAGACGCACCCGCCCGCCCGCCGCTCCTCCGAGGGTTCGATGACCACGACGTACGACCCGTTCCACCCCCAGTACTTCGACCAGGCGGACCTCCGGCAGGAGATGAACCGGGTCTACGACCTCTGTCACGGGTGCCGGTTGTGCTTCAAGTTCTGCACCGCGTTCCCCACCCTGTTCGACGACGATCGACCAGCACGACGACCAGGACTCGGCCAGGATGACCCCGGCCGAGCAGGACCAGGTTGTCGACGAGTGCTTCAACTGCAAGCTCTGCTACGTCAACTGCCCGTACATCCCCGGCCAGCACGAGTGGGAGCTCGACTTCCCCCGGCTGATGCTGCGCGCCGAACAGGTGCTGCACCAGGACCGCAAGCGCACGGTGAGCACACGGCTCACCGACCAGGCACTCGGTCGCACCGACCTGGCCGGCAAGGTCAACACCACCCTCGCCCCCGTCGTCAACAAGGTCGTCGAGAAGCCGGGCGGCGCCGGTCGCAAGCTCATGGCGAAGGTCGCCGGCATCGCCAGCGAGCGCGTGCTGCCGCCCTACGCGCGCCAGCGGTTCTCGACGTGGTGGCGCAAGCGGCTGCCGACCATGGGCACGGACAGCGCCACCCCCGGCCGTCAGGGCCGGGCCATCGTGTTCCCGACGTGCATCGTCGAGTACCAGGCGCCCCAGGTGGGCAAGGACCTGGTGCGCGTGTACGAGCGCAACGGCATCGAGTGCTCGGTGCCGTCGGGCCAGGTGTGCTGCGGTGCGCCGTGGCTGCACTCGGGCGACGTCGACAACTTCCGCAAGCAGGGACGCAAGAACGTCGCCGTGCTGGCCGACGCCATCCGCGGCGCCCAGGCCCGCGGTGACGAGCCGGTGGTCGTCGTGCCCCAGCCGACCTGCGGCTACGTCCTCAAGTACGACTACAAGGACTACATCGGCGGCGCTGACGCCGAGCTCGTGGCCCGGTACACCTATGACACGTCGGAGTACCTGATGAAGGTGCACAAGGGCGAGGGCACCGAGCTCGACCGCGACTTCACCGGCGAGGTGCCCGCCGAGGTCACCTACCACGCGCCCTGCCACCTGCGTGCCCAGAACATCGGGCTCAAGAGCCGCGACCTGGTCAAGCTGACCGGCGCCAAGATCAAGGTCGTCGCCGAGTGCTCGGGCATCGACGGCACATGGGGCTACCGCAAGGACAACTACGAGACCTCGCGCCAGGTGGCCAGGAAGATGGGCAAGGCCATCGACAAGGCCGGCGGCGACGTCGTGGTGGGCGACTGCCACCTGGCCAACGGCGGCATCGTGCAGGAGACGGGGCGCACCCCCCAGCACCCCCTGTCGACGATCGCCCGCGCCTACGGCATCCCTGAAGACTGATCGACTCCCTCGAGGACCGGACACACATGAGCAAGCTCTCCATCGACGACATCAGCGACCTGCGCGCCTACGAGCGCGAGCGCGACGACGTCCGCCGCGACGTGATCGCGCTCAAGCGCCGCCGCCGGGTGCCCCTCGGCGAGTTCGTGACGCTGCTGTTCGAGAACGAGCAGACCATCCGGTTCCAGATCCAGGAGATGGCTCGGGCCGAGAAGCTCATCAGCGACGAGGCCATCGAGACCGAGCTGCGCATCTACAACCCGCTGATCCCCGAGCCCGGGCAGCTGTGCGCCACCCTGTTCATCGAGCTGACGTCCAAGGACGCGCTGATGGAATGGCTGCCCAAGCTGGTGGGCATCGAGGGCTCGGTGGCGCTGCGCCTCGCGGACGGCGAGTTGGTGCGTGCGGTCGTCGACGAGGACCACGGCAAGCAGCTCACGCGCGACGAGATCACGGCCTCGGTGCACTACGTGCGCTGGGAGCTCACCACCGACCAGGTCGAGCGCTTCGGTGCCGGCCCGGTCACCCTGGTGTCCGACCACCCCCAGTATGAAGTCGAGACCCCACTCGCCGACGGCACGGCGGCCGAGCTGGCCGCCGATCTGCGCGACGGGGGCTGAGCCGCGGGCCCCTGGGCCCACGACGGGTGGGGTGGCGGACAGGCGCTCGGGCGAGGCCCGGACCTGCCCGGATAGGCCCTTGCGATCGCTGGAAACGGGTGCCAAGATCGGCCGTCCTCCGGCGGCGGGCCAGCGTGACCGCTCCGTAGCGTGCGGGTTTGCGCGTGGCCTCGCCGGGAACGGAGACTCCGGTCGGGGGTCGTCCATGGGGCGATGCCGGGGACCGCGCACACCGTCGAATCCAGTCACAGGGAGACATTCCCGCCACCATGAAGCAGACCTGGCGCCAGCAATCTGCCTGCCGCGGGCTCGACCCGCTGATCTTCTACCCGGCCACTGAAGAAGAGGCCGACGACGCCAAGGACGTGTGCGACGAGTGCCCCGTCCGCGAGGCCTGTCTCGAGCACGCTCTGGCCGTGCGCGAGAAAGAGGGCGTGTGGGGCGGCGCGACCGAACGTGAGCGTCGGCGCATCATCCGCCAACGCCGCCGAGCGTCGTGACGGGCACGCCGTGACCTTCGAGGGATGGCCCGCGGTGCTCGGGGTGCTGTCGGCTCGGGGCGACCTGTCCTCCGAGCAGGCCCGCTCGGCGATGTCCGAGATCCTCGACGGCGCGGCGTCGCCGGCCCAGATCGCCGGGTTCGTCGTCGCCCTGCGCATGAAGGGCGAGACGGTCGACGAGCTCACCGGCCTGCTCCGGGCGATGCTCGACGCCGCGGAACGCGTCGAGCTACCCGAGGGTCCACCGGTCGTCGACGTCGTCGGCACCGGCGGCGATCGCGCGCACACCATCAACGTCTCCACGCTGGCGGCCCTCGTCGTCGCGGGTGCCGGCGGGCGCGTGTGCAAGCACGGGAACCGGGCGGCGTCGTCGTCGGCCGGCAGCGCCGACGTGCTCGAGGCGCTCGGTGTCCGCATCGACTGCGGCCCCGACGAGGTCGCCCGGTGCGTGGCCCAGGCCGGCATCGGCTTCTGCTTCGCGCCGCGCTACCACTCGGCGATGCGTCACGCTGGCCCCACCCGCGGCGAGCTGGGCATCCCCACCGCTTTCAACATCCTCGGGCCGCTGGCCAACCCGGCCGGCGCCACGCGGCTGATGATCGGCGTCGCGGACGCGTCGATGGCCGAGCGCATGGCGGGGGTGCTGGCCGCGCGCGGCGCCGAGCGGGCGCTGATCGTGCACGGCGACGACGGCCTCGACGAGCTCACCATCTCGACCACCTCGCAGGTCGTCGAGCTGCGCGACGGCGCGCTGCGCACCTACGAGGTCGATCCGCTGGCGCTGGGCATCGCACGGGCGCCGGCCCAGTCGCTGGTCGGCGGCGATCCCGTCACCAACGCCGCGCTCGCTCGACGGGTGCTCGACGGCGAGCGCGGGCCCCATCGCGACATCGTCACGCTGAACGCGGCGGCAGGCCTGGTCACGGCCGGCATCGTCGACGACTTGGCCGCCGGCCTCGAGGCGGCCCGGGCGACGATCGACGAGGGGCGGGCCGCCGCCGCACTCGAGGGTCTTGTCACTGCGTCGAACGCGACGTGACCCTCGGTGGGCGTCGCGGCTTGACGCTCGATAACCGCTGTTCTTGACTGGCGTGGTGGTGACCGATCCGGCCAAGTCGTCCGGCGACCCCACGCGCGACCGGCTCGTGGCGGCGGCGGCCGACGTGTTCGCCGAGAAGGGCTACGACCGGGCGGGCGTGCAGGAGATCGCCAAGCGTGCCGGGTTCACGACGGGCGCCATCTACGGTCGTTTCCGGGGCAAGGCCGAGCTGTTGCTCGCCGCCATCGAGGCCCAGTCCGACGACGAGTTCGAGCAGCTCTTCGCCGAGAACCGGTTCGAGGGAAAGGCGACCGACATCATCACCACGGTCGGCTCGCACCTCGTCACCGAGGAGTTCGACAACGGTCAGGCCCTGCTGCTCGAGGCGTTCGTGGCCGCTCGTCGCGACCCGGAGGTGGCCGTGATGCTGCGTCGCGTGATCGAGCACCGGACCGAGGAGCTGATCACGCTGGTCGACGACGCCAAGCGCACCGGCGGCATCGACGAGTCGCTCGACACGCTGTCGATCGTGCGCTTCTGCCACGCCGTCGGATTCGGGTTCCTGCTGTTCGGACCGTTGGACCTGGGGCGCCCTCGGGCCGAGCCGTGGGAGGCGCTGATCAACCGGCTGGTGGGCGCGGTGGCCGAACCGGGTGCGGAGAGACCGGACGGCGACGACTGAGCTGGCAGACGGTCTGGCGAGCCGTCAGGCCGGCGGTCAGTCGATTCCCAGGTTCCACATCGAGTCGA
The DNA here is from genome assembly GCA_963735375.1 of uncultured Acidimicrobiales bacterium. Taxonomy (GTDB): domain Bacteria; phylum Actinomycetota; class Acidimicrobiia; order Acidimicrobiales; family VFJN01; genus ZC4RG19. The sequence continues at coordinate 210,801 of CAVTKS010000007.1, read as the reverse complement.
GATCGTGCCGGGAGTAGGCCTGGAAGGCGATCATCGTCGTCGTGTGCACGATGCCGTCGAGCGCTGAGATGTGGCGGGTCACCACATCGGCCAGCTCGTCGTGCTGGCGTACCCGCACGATGGCCACGAAATCGAGATCGCCGGTGACCGAGTAGACCTCGGCCACGCCCTCGACCTCGGCGATCTCGGACCCGAGATCGGCGACGCGAGCGGGCTCGGCATGGATGTGCACGAAGGCGGTCAGCACGCCGGGGAGCGTAGACCGGCCGCGGCGAGGTGCGGGCCGGGGCCGGCGTCGACATCGGCGTCCGCGTCGGCGTCGGTCCCGTCGTCCGCCGCGAACGACGGGAGGGCGGGGAGCGGGCTCGCCAGCTCGCCGTCGACGTGGACCAGGCGCAGCCGGTGCGCGTTGTCGTCGAGCCACGCGGCGACGCAGCTCAGCTCGTCGGCCATGGCGAGCGGAAGGGGGCCGTGGTCGCTCGGCAGCTCGACCGCGTCGAGAGCCGGCTGGCGGCTGGTGCCGGATCGATCGCCGGCCTCGTCGTCCACCGGCCACGCGTCGACGAGCCGTCCCCGGCGCAGCTCGGCGCCGCCGCCGTCGGGCAGGTCGAGCACCATACGCTCCGACCGCCGCAGCGCGGCGAACGTGTGGTGGCGCCGCACCGCGTCGGCCGCGGCTGCGCCCAGGGTGCGGAGTCGCTCGGCCTGCCCGTAGTGACCGGCCTCGCGCAGGGCGACCATGCGCCGGTGCAGGGGAGACAGCACCAGCGCCGGGTCGTCGATCAGGCCCCGAGCAATGTCGGCCCCCACCTCGGCGATCGCGTCGACGACCACCCTGGCGGCGGCCGCGGATGCCAACGGGCCCAGGTAGCGGGCTGTGTCGTCGCGGCAGGTGCGGGCGACGGTGACGCGGGGCGACCGACCCCCGCCGACCTTGACGTAGCGGCCGCGCTCCCAGTCCACGAACCGCCGGGCGCGTCGAGGTCGAAGCGACTGCGCGAGCCGAATCTGGACGACCGCCGCCTCGAGCGGCGACGTGCAGACGACGTGGTCGACCGCCTGCACCTCGCGCAGGAGCGGCCCCGACGCACGCGGGTCGTCACCGGAGAACAGCCCGCGCACCTCGCGGCGCAGGTCGGTGGCCGTGCCGACGTCGAGAGCCTGCCCCTGGCCGTCGCGCAGCACGTACACCCCCGGCGCGCGGGGAAGTTGCCGGGTCAGGCGCAGCTTGGCGGCGTGGGGATGGGCGGCGAGCCGGGGGAGCGCCAACAGGTCGTCGAGCAGGGTCACCCCGAAGGCGGTGGCGCGTTCGAGCAGCAGGTGCAACAGGTCGGCCGTGGCCAGCACATCGTCGAGCGCCCGGTGCGTGGGCTGGTGGTCGAGTCGCAGGGCGTGGGCGAGCGTGCCCAGTCGGCAGTCGGGCACCTCGTCGCGCACGAGCCGCCGTGCGAGCGCCACCGTGTCGACGCGGTGCAGCCCGACACGGGCACGGTCGCCGGCACGCAGCGCAGCGTCGAGGAACGACACGTCGAAGCGCAGGTTGTGGCCCACGAGGACGGCGCCGCCGACGAACTCGGCGAGCGTGGGCAGCACCTCGGACACCGGCGGCGCCGACATGACCATCGCCTCGGAGATGCCCGTCAACGCCGTGACCGTGGGCGCGATGGGTGCCCCGGGGTTGACCAGCGTCTGGAACGTGCCCAGGCACTCGCCGCCCCGGTAGCGAGCGGCGCCGACCTCGGTGATCGAGCACGCGTCGGCCGACCCGCCTGTGGTCTCGAGATCGACCACGCAGAAGGTGACCTCGTGCAACGGGGTGTCCAACTGGTCGAAGCTGCGCTGCACCTGCAGCAGGCTAGCGAACCTGTGTTCGCAGGAACAAGCGTTCACTCCGGACAGCCACCGGCTCCGACGGGCGCACGCGAACTCGTCGCCGGGTGCTCGGTAGGCTGCGCCCGTGGCCAACCGATACCGCTGCTCGGCGTGTGGCAACCTCACCCGCTTCGACGTGGTGACGTCGCGGTGCACCCGCGCCTTTCACCACTACACCGTGGGCGGCGACCTGCAGGTCGAGGACGAGACGGTGCTGGACGAGCGAGTCGACGAGGTGAGCTGCCGTTGGTGCGGCACCGGGGCGTCGGTCGAGCCCATCGGCGACGGCGCCGCCGGGCAGGCCCCTGCGACCGTGCCCAGCGACGAGGCTCCGGGGGCGACCTGAGCGATCCGGGGGGCGTGATCCGCCCCGCCGTCGAGTCGGCGATCGCCGTCGCACGCGCCGGCCTCACCGCCGATCCCGTGGTGCAGCCCCCGGCCGCACTGCGCCCCTATCTCAACTTCGCCAAGCAGACGCCGCGTTCGCTCGAGGCGGTCGCTCGGGCGGTCGACCGGGACGCCGACTTCCGCGAACAGGTGTCCGCGGTCGTCGAGGAGCAGCAGGTCGGCCGGCCGGGGTGGCTGTGGCTGACCCGCCCGGACGGGTGGGAGGGCGAGCTGGCGGCGCTCGAGGCCGAGGCATCGGCTCGGGAGGCCGCCGCCGTCGAGGAGCGGGAGGAGCGGTCGGCGAGCAGGAAGCTCGCCGCGTCCCAGGCGGCGGCCGTGCGCGCCGAGGCCGCGGCCGCGGCGCGGCTCCACGAGCTCGACGAGGCGCGCACCGACCTGGCCCGCGAGCGCGCCGCCCGTGCGGTGGCCGAGGCCCGCGTGGCCGAGCTCGAGGAGCGGCTCGCCGAGGGGGCCGACGAGCGTGCCGCGGTCGTGCGGAACCTCAAGGACGTCGAGGCCAAGCTCGTCGACCGCGCCACCGAAGTCAATGCGACCAAGGCCCGCGTCCGGGCGCTCGAGGCCGAGGCGCGCGACCGACGTGCGAGCGGCGGCGCCGAGCCGGCGGAGGCGGCGGACCCGGTTCCGCCCGCGGTCACCCCGGAGCGGTCGGCGGGTCGACCGGCGACGGCTGCCCGCGAACCGACCACGTCGAGCGCGTCCGACCGCACCGCTCCCCGCGTCGGCCCACCCGGGGGCCCCGACCCGGCGAGCGTGGCGCTCGAGGTCTCCCGCGCCGCGGACGGTGCGTCGGCGCTGGCCGAGGCGCTGGCCACGCTCGCGCGCCTGCTGGACGGCGGCGCGCCAGCGGGCGGCACCGGGACGGTCGGCCCGACCGTCAGCGGCGCGTCGCCGACCCCGCTCGTCGGCGCGGGGGAGGAGCTGCGCTCGCGTCAGCGCCGCGTCCCGGTCGCCCTGCCCGGCGGCGTGTTCGACGACTCCGTCGAGGCGGCGGACCACCTGCTCCGCACCCCGTCCGCCGTGCTGGTCGTCGACGGCTACAACGTCTCGATGGAGGGCTGGCCCGAGCTGGGCGCGGCCGAGCAGCGCCGCCGTCTCGTCGCGTGCGTCTCCGACCTCGCCCACCGCACCGCGACCGCGGTCGAGCTGGTCTTCGACGGCGCCGAGGTCGAGCCGCTGACCATGCCCTCCCCGGCCCGCCAGATGGTGCGTGTGCGGTTCTCCGAGCCGGGGGTCGAGGCCGACGACGTTGTCATCGACCTGGTCGGGCGCATCCCCGCCACGACGCCGGTCATCGTGGCGTCGAGCGACAACCGGGTCCGCGACGGAGCCCGCAGGCGCGGCGCCAACCTGTTGCACGCCCGCCAGCTGCTGGCGGTCATGCGTCGCTGAGCTGGTCCTGCGTCTCAAAGTGTCATACCCCGTTCGTAGGGTCACACGTAGGAGCCCAGGGCCGTTCGGTCGGCGGCCGACAGCGAGGAGACGTCCGTGTCCCGATCCGACATCCCCCGAGGTGACCGGCGCAACGGTGCGGTTGCACCGGTGCGTGGCGAGTCGCTGACGATCGATTGCGACGAGTGCGCCGTGCAGCACACCGACGCGTGCGACGACTGCGTGGTCACCTTCATCTGCTCGCGCGAGCCCGGCGAGGCGGTGGTGGTCGACGTGGCCGAGGAGCGGGCGATCCGCCTCCTCTCGGGCGCCGGCCTGCTGCCCGAGCTCCGCCACATCCGCCGCACGGGCTGATCGGCGGCGCATTCCGCCCGTCGTTCGGCCGACGAGTTGCCGCGACCGGCCCCGCTCGGCACGATGGCCTGGTGCCCACCGCTGTCCGCCCCACCCGACGCGTGCCCGCGTCGGCCGACCTGGTGGCGCTCGGCCGGGCTCACGGGCTCGATGCGGTGGGTGTCACCCCTGCCGTCGCGTTCGACACGACCCGCCGCCACCTGCAGCAACGCAAGGCCGCCGGGCTCCACGCCGGGATGCGGTTCACGTACCTGCGCCCCGAGCGATCCTCCGATCCCACTCGCGCCCTCCCCGACGCGCAGGCCCTGGTCGTCGCCGCTCGCAGCTATCGACGGGCGGCCGCTCACGACGAGGTCGGCTCGCCGTCCGCGCCGCGGGGCCGGGTCGCCCGCTACGCCTGGGAGGACCACTACGCCCCGCTGAGGCAGGCGCTCGCGGTGGTGGCCAGCGCGCTCACATCCGAGGGCTGGCGGGCCCGGGTCGTGGCCGACGACAACGCCCTCGTCGACCGCGAGGCGGCCTACCGCGCCGGTCTGGGCTGGTATGGCAAGAACGCCAACCTGCTGCTCCCCGGCGAGGGCAGCTGGTTCGTGTTGGGTTCGATCATCACCGACGCGCCGCTCGAGGCCACCGACAGCCGCGTCGCCGACGGGTGCGGCACCTGCACCCGGTGCCTCGACGGCTGCCCGACCGGGGCCATCGTCGCTCCGGGCGTGGTCGACGCGCGCGCGTGCCTGGCGTGGCTGCTGCAGATCGAGGGCGCGTTCCCTCGCGAGCAGCGGGTGGCCCTGGGCGACCGCCTCTACGGCTGCGACGATTGCCAGGACGTGTGTCCGCCCAACCGGCGGGTCGACCGTACGGCGTCCGCTCCGGTCGCGTCCGGCGACGCCGAGGTGAGCGTCGACCTGCTGGGCCTGCTCGCCGCCACCGACGAAGAGCTGCTCGACCGCCACGGTCGCTGGTACGTGCCCCGCCGCCAGGCCCGCTACCTGCGCCGCAACGCCCTGGTGGTGCTCGGCAACGTGGCCGATCCCGCCGACGAGCACGTCGCCGCCGCGCTGCGCCGGGCACTCGCCGACGACGATGCCCTGGTGCGCGCGCATGCCGTGTGGGCGGTGCGCCGCCTGGGCCGCGACGACCTGCTGCGCGAGGCCGGCCCCGGCCTCGCGGACGATCCCGACCCCCTGGTGCGCGCCGAGCTGGCGGCGCCGGTCGAGCGGCGCTGAACCGCCCGAGGAGACCCCGACCGTGTCGCACCTGTTGGTCACGAACGACTTCCCGCCCAAGATGGGCGGCATCCAGTCCTACCTGTGGGAGCTGTGGCGACGGCTCGATCCATCCACGTTCACCGTGCTCACGACGCCGCACGAGGGGGCCGGCGAGTGGGATGCGGCGCAGTCGTTCGGGGTCGTGCGCACGCGCCAGAAGGTGCTGCTTCCCACCGCCTCGCTGGCCCGCCGCATCGACGCCCTGGCGGCCGAGACCGGTGCCAAGCTGGTCGTGCTCGACCCGGCACTGCCCGTCGGCCTGCTGGGACGCCGCCTGTCGCTGCCGTACGGGCTGGTGCTGCACGGCGCCGAGATCACCGTTCCGGGGCGCATTCCTGGGTCCCGGGCGCTGCTCGGTCGGGTGCTGCGGGGTGCGTCCGAGGTGATCGCCGCCGGCGGCTACCCGGCAGCGGAAGGCGCGCGCGCCGCGGGCCGGGCGCTGCCCGTCACGGTCGTGCCACCAGGGGTCGATCCCGAGCGGTTCGCGCCGCTGGACGACGAGCAGAGGGCCAAGGCCCGGGCCCTGTTCGACCTGCCGGCCGACGCTCAGCTCGTGGTGAGCCTCAGCCGCCTGGTACCCCGCAAGGGCATGGACGTGCTCATCCAGGCGGCGGCACTGCTCGCGCCCGACCGGCCCGACCTGGTCGTGGCCATCGGCGGCTCGGGCCGCGACCGCGACCGGCTCGAGCGCCTGATCGCCCGGACGCGGCGCTCCCGTCCGCCTGCTCGGGCGGGTGCCCGAGGCCGACCTGCCCGCCCTGTACGGGTGTGCCGACGTGTACGCGATGGTGTGCCGCAACCGGTGGGCCGGGCTCGAGCAGGAGGGGTTCGGAATCGTCTTCCTCGAGGCGGCCGCCTGCGGTGTCCCGCAGGTGGCGGGGGCCAGCGGGGGAGCGGCGGAGGCCGTCGCCGACGGCGAGACGGGCCTCGTCGTGCGCGCACCCGACGATGCGGCCGCCGTGGCCCGCGCGCTCGCGTCGCTGCTCGACGACGCGGGGCTCCGCTCGGCGATGGGGGCGGCCGGTCGACGGCGGGCCGAGTCCGAGTTCGCCTACGACGTGCTGGCCCGCCGGCTGGCCGAGGTGCTGGACCGATGGTGAACCCCGTGGACCGCGACCCCGACGATCTCGGCGCCGCAGACGACGACCGTTCGGGGGCCCGGGCCGTCCGCCCCGATCCGCCGACCGACGAGGGTGCCGGCGAGGGCATCGTGCGGCTGGACCTGTGGGCGACCGTCGCCTTCGCCGTCGTGTCCGCGGCCGCGGCGGTGGCGCCCGATCCGCTCGAGTACGTGTCCGTGCCGCTCGACCTGGTGTTGTTCGCGGTCGGGTGCGTGACGTTCCTGTGGGCCTACGCCGTGGCCATCGGGCGCAGCCGCTTCGAGGCGCTGACGATGGCCGGCGTGTTCTTCCTCGGCGACCGGGTGGCCCCGACCCGGGTGACGCGGACGCTGCGGCTGGCGCTCGCGGCGCAGGTCGTGGTGGGCGTCGCGGTGGCCGCCGTGCGTCCCTTCACCGCCCTGGCGTTCGGGGTGCTCGTCCCCATGCTGGGCCTGGGTCTCATGGCGCTGTGGGGGGCGCGTCACGGCCGGTTCCCCGCCAAGCCGGGAGCGGAGGTCGACCGCGACCGAGGTTGAGCCGGCGGATGCGGTCGTGCGCGTGCACCCGTCCGACCGGCGACCGTCGGCGCAGTAACGTGCCCAGGACCGTCCGCGAGATGCAGGGAGCTGCACACGATGGCTGACCAGGCGACGCAGCAGATGGTCGTCGGCGCGTCGCCACAGCGCACGTGGGAGGTGCTCACCGCCTTCGACGACTACCCCACGTGGGCCACCGATCTGAAGTCGGCCGAGGTCGTCGCGCGTGACGACGAGGGACGGGCGCTCGAGGTGGCCTTCCGCGCGGCCGCCATGGGCCGCAGCACCAGCTACCGCCTGCGCTACGACTACACCAAGGCGCCCGAGGTGCTCGCCTGGCGGCTGGTCGACGGCGACATCACCCGCAAGCTCGACGGCAGCTACGAGCTGGTCGCGGTCGACGGCGACCCCAATCGCACCGAGGTCACCTACCACCTCGAGGTCGACCTGCTGGTGCCGCTGCCGGGCTTCGTCAAGCGCCGGGCCGAGGCGCGCATCGTCACGACCGCGCTGCGTTCGCTCCGCGCCCACCTCGAACGCTGATGACACCGCCTGGGGCATCGTCTGGGGAATCGACGGCGGGCGCATCGCCCACCCGCATCCTGCTGTTCACCGGCAAGGGCGGGGTCGGCAAGACCACGGCCTCGGCCGCGACGGCCCTGCGGTGCGCGGACGCCGGCCTCCGCACGCTGGCACTGTCCACCGATCCGGCCCATTCGCTGGGCGACGCGTTCGACGTCGAGCTGGGCCCGTTGGTGGCGCCCGTGGCCGACGGCCTGTGGGCACAGCAGCTCGACGCCCAGGACCGCATGGAGGATGCCTGGGCCGAGATCCAGCGCTACCTGCTGGAGGTCTTCCGGTGGGCCGGCGTCGAGGGGCTCGAGGCCGAGGAGCTGTCGGTCGTGCCCGGCCTCGACGAGATCTTCGCCCTCAGCGACATCAGGCAGCACGCCACGACCGGCGACTGGGACGTGGTCATCGTCGACTGCGCACCCACGGCCGAGACCATCCGCCTGCTGTCGCTGCCCGACGTCCTCGCCCGCTACATGGAGCGCGTCTTCCCCATGGGTCGTCGCGTCAACAAGATGGTGTCGCCGCTCGTGGCGCGGGTCACCAACCTGCCAATGGCCAGCGACGACGTGTTCGCCGCCACCCAGCGGTTCTACGACCGCCTGGCCGGGGTGCGCGAGCTGTTGACCGACGGCCGGCGCACCAGCGTGCGCCTGGTGGTCAACCCCGAGCGCATGGTCATCGCCGAGGCCCGGCGCACGCACACCTACCTGTCGCTGTTCGGCTACCACGTCGACGCCGTGGTCGCGAACCGCCTGTTGCCGGACGACGTGACCGACCCCTGGTTCGCCCGGTGGAAGGCCGCCCACGCCGAGCACCTCGCCACCATCGACGCCGGGTTCGCCCCCGTGCCCGTGCTGCGGGTGCCGCTGCAGCCCACCGAGCAGGTCGGGCTCGCCGCCCTGCGCTCGTTCGCCGATGCGCTCTACGCCGACGAGGATCCGACCGCCCGCTTCGGTACCCGCGAGCCCATGCGGGTCCGGCGCCGCGGCCAGGCGATGGTGCTCGAGGTCGATCTGCCGTTCACCGACCACGACGAGCTCGAGGTCGGCCGCGCCGGCCACGAGCTGCTGGTCCGGGTCGGCCCGTACCGGCGCGCCCTCGTCCTGCCCGACGCGCTGCGCCGCCGCTCCGTCAGCGGTGCACAACTGCGGGACGGTCGGCTGTCGGTCACCTTCGCCGCCGCGCCCGACGGTGTGGCGACCGCGTCGGCCGGGGCCGGCCAGGACGACGCACCGGTGCGCGCGGCGACATGACCCGCGCGGCCTGACACGGCACGAGGAGCGATCGATGGCGACCACGACGACCAACGGCGAGATGCCGGCCGACGCGCAGGAGCGCGCCCGCGAGGGGGTCGAGCACCTGCAGGCGGCCGCCCGTGAGCTCATCGAGGCCGCCCGCGCGATGCTCGACGTGGCCGAGGACTGGGTGAACGACCCCGAGTCCGTCGCCTCCCTGGCCGGCACGCTGGCCTCGGTGGGCGACGTCGCCAAGCGGATGGCGGGCACCGGCGGATGGCAGCGCCCGTCGCACACCCCGTCCACGAGCGCGTCGTCCCCCGACGACGAGGACGAGCCCCGCGTCCAGCGCATCACCGTCACCTGAGGCCGAGCGCACGCGAGGCCGGGGCCACAGCGGCCCGCTGCGAAGCAGCAAGAGCGGGAGCACCTGAGGCCGAGCGCACGCGAGGCCGGGGCCGGGCGCGGCGGCCTGAACGGTGGCCTACGATCGCCTCGTCTTCACCCGATCCGGACGGTCGCCCACCGCCCGGACCCGACCCACGATCGACCCATCGCACAGGAGGCGCCGTGGCGGCAATCACCGAGGCCGCGATCCGGGAGTTGGCATCGATCAAGGGCTCCAAGGCGCCGATCACGTCGTGCTACCTCGACGTCGACGGCCGCCGGTTGGCCCGTCAGAAGGACCTCGAGCACGAGGTCGACGTCCTGCTCAAGGGGCGCGGGCCCAGGCCGACGGCCAGGCCTCGGTCATCGCCGACCTGCGGGACATCGAGCGGTACGTCCATGACGACCTCGACCGCTCACAGGTGCGCGGCGTGGCGATCTTCGCCTGTTCGGCCGAGCATCTGTGGCAGGTCGTCGAGCTGCCGGTTCCCGTGCACACACGGGTCGTCATCAACCACGCGCCGGCTGTCGGCCAGCTCGAATCGGTGCTGCGCGAGCACGAGCCGATCGGCGTGCTGATGGCCGACCGCCAGCGGGCCCGCATGTTCGTGTTCGAGCTGGGAGCGCTGGTCGAGCGCTCGGAGCTGTTCGAGGAGATGCCCCGCGAGACCGATGTCCGCGGCCTGCGCGACCGCGGCGGCGATCATCCCCAGGCGCTCGAGGCGCACACGCAGCAGCACCTGCGGAACGCGGCCCAGGTGGCGTTCGCGGTATGGAGCCAGCACCGGTTCGAGCACCTGGCCATCGCCGCGCCCGATGACCTGGCCAGTCAGCTCGAGGCCGACCTGCACCCGTACCTCCGCGAGCGGTTGTGTGGCCGCCTGGCCGTGCCGGTGACGGCCGGCCACGCGGAGGTGCTCGCGGCCGCCCAACAGGTGGAGACCCAGGTCGAGCGCACGCGCGAGGCCCGGGTGGTCGACCGCCTGCGTGAGGCCGTCGCGGCCGGGCGCAAGGGTGTCGGGGGCTTGGCCGACACGGTCGACGCGCTCGGCGACCACCGTGTCGACACGCTCGTCGTGTCCCAGGGGTTCGTGGCGCCGGGCTGGCGGTGTCAGCAGTGCGACCGCCTTGCCGCGATCGGGCGCCGGTGCAAGCACTGCGGTGGCGAGATGGTCGAGATCGACGACCTCGTGGAGGACGCGATCGAGGAGGCGTTGGCGCAGTCGTGCCGCCTCGAGATCTGTGTCGGCAACGCCGACCTCGACGTCATGGGCCGCGCCGGCGCCCTGCTCCGCTATTGAGTGCCACCGGCGGCCGGCTGCTGGCCGGCATCGACGTGGGCGGCACCAAGGTCCTCGGTGTCCTGCTCGACCCCGACGACCCGACCGTGGTCCTCGACGAGGCCCGCGTCCCCACGCCGGACCGCCAGGTCGCGCTGCTCGACGCCATGGCCGGCGTCGTGCGTCGGCTCGGGGGCGGCGCGGGTGAGCACGTCGGGTCCGTCGGCGTCGGCATAGCCGGCCTGGTCGACCGGTCCGGCATCCTGCGCGTCGGCCCCAACCTGCCGGGCCTTCGGGGCGTCCGCGTCGGGCACGAGCTCGACCGGCGGCTCGGCGTGCCCGTCCGGGTCGACAACGACGCCACGTGCGCGGCGTGGGGCGAGCACCTCGCCGGCGCGGCGCGCGGCGTCAGCGATGCGTTGCTGGTCACGCTGGGCACCGGCATCGGATCGGGAGTCATCGCCAGCGGTGAGCTGGTGCGCGGGGCGCACGGCTACGGGGGCGAAGCCGGACACATGGTGGTCGATCCCCGCGGGCCGCTGTGCCCGTGCGGCCGTCGTGGGTGCTGGGAGCGGTTCGCCTCCGGTAGCGGGCTGGCGTGGCTGGGGCGCGAGGCGGCGGAGGCAGGCCGGTTCGGACGTGGGGTCGCAATGGCCGGCGGCGACCCGGAGGCAGTCCGCGGGGAGCACGTGACCCAGGCCGCAGCCGAGGGCGACCCGGACGCGCTCGCGGTCATGCGAACGTTCGGCGAGTGGGTGGCGCTGGGCATCGGCAACCTGATCGCCGTGCTGGACAGCTCGTTGGTCGTCATCGGCGGTGGGCTGGTCAAAGAGGGCGACCTGCTGCTCGACCCGGTGCGCGAGGCCTACCCATCACATGTGATGGCGCCGGCCGAGCGCTCGGACGTGCGGATCGTCGCCGCCGCGTTGGGCGAGCAGGCCGGTGCCATCGGCGCGGCGCTGCTCGGCGGCCGCGAGGCGGCCGGGGTCGCGGAGATCGCCGACGCCGAGCCCACCCGGCCCCCCGCTGAGGGCCGGACGGCGTCAGTGCGCCGAGGCCTCGTGCCGCGCGCGGCACTCCTCGATCTCCGCGATGGCGGCCTTGACGCCCTCCCAGCCGCGGACGTTGGAGTGCTTCTCGGGCTCGAGCACCTTGTAGACCTCGAAGAAGTGCTCGATCTCGTCGACCAGGTGGGCGGGCAGGTCGGACATGTCCTCGACCTGCTCCCACCGGGGGTCGCCGCCAGGAACGCACAGGATCTTCGCGTCGGGCCCCGCGTCGTCCTCCATCCAGAACACGCCGACGGGCCGGGCGGTGATCCAGCACCCCGGGAACGTGGCGTCGTCGAGCAGCACCATGGCGTCGAGAGGGTCGCCGTCCTCGGACAGCGTCTCGGGGATGAAGCCGTAGTCGGCCGGATAGGTCGTCGCGGTGAAGAGGCGGCGGTCGAGGCGGAAGACGTGGGCCTCGTGGTCGAACTCGTACTTGTTGCGGCTGCCGCGGGGGATCTCGATCACGACGTCGATCTCGGTGGTCACACCGTGATGATCCCCGAAACCCCTGATGAGGGCCAATCCGCGGGGTGTCGCATGGGTCACGTGGTGTGGCTGTCGCCACCCGGCGCGAGCTCATCCGGCGGGTTTCTGCCCCGGGCCCGGCGACGACCCCGGGGTACCGTGGACCCATGGAGTTCCGCCGCATCACGGGTCTGCCCCCGTACGTCTTCACGATCATCGACGGTCTGAAGAACGAGGCCCGGCGAGCCGGCATCGACGTCATCGACCTCAACTTCGGCAACCCTGACATCCCGTCGCCGGAGCTGGCGGTCGAGAAGCTCAGCGAGGCGGCGCACAACACCCGCAACCACCGCTATTCGGCCAGTCGCGGCATCCCCAAGCTGCGCGAGGCGCTGGCCGACCTGTACATGCGCCGCTTCGGCGTGGCTCTCGACCCCGAGCGCGAGGTCATCTCGACCATCGGCGCCAAGGAGGGCTTCTCGCACCTGATGTGGGTGCTCCTCGGGCCCGGCGACGCCGCGCTCGTGCCGTCGCCGTCGTACCCGATCCACCTGTTCGCCCCGCTGTTCGCCGGGGCGTCGGCCCGCGAGATCCCGATGTCGACCGACGGCAACTTCATCGAGCGGGTGCGCGAGGCGTACGAGTACTCGTGGCCCAGGCCACGGGTGATCGTCCTGAGCTTCCCGCACAACCCGACCACGGCCACGGTCGAGCTCGACTTCTTCCAGCAGGTGGTCGACTTCGCCCGCGAGCGCGAGGTCATCGTCGTGCACGACAACGCCTACGCCGAGCTGGGCTTCGACGGGTTCGATCCGCCGTCGATCCTGCAGGCGGAGGGCGCCAAGGAGTGCGCTGTCGAGCTGTACTCGATGACGAAGTCGTTCTCGATGGCCGGCTGGCGGGTGGCGTTCCTGGCCGGCAACGCGGACGTGGTGCAGGCGCTCGCCAAGCTCAAGTCGTACCTCGACTACGGGACGTTCCAGCCCATCCAGATCGCCGCCACGGTCACGATGAACGAGGCCACCGACTTCCACCGCGAGGTGCAGGCCATCTACCAGAGCCGGCGCGACGTGCTCATCGACGGCCTGCATCGCATGGGGTGGGACGTGCCGCGCCCGCGGGGCACGATGTTCGCCTGGGCGCCCATCCCCGAGCCGTATGCCGAGTTGGGGTCGGTCGAGTTCACGTCGATGCTGGTGCGCGAGGCGCAGGTGGCGCTGGCCCCGGGCGTCGGGTTCGGCCCCGGGGGCGAGGGCTACGTGCGGTTCGCTCTCATCGAGAACGAGCAGCGCATCCACCAGGCCCTGCGCACGCTGAAGCGCACGCTGACCAAGTTGGGCTGATCGCGCCCGCCGGTCGCGGGCCGCCGGGCCGCCGCGTCAGCTGGTCTCAGCGCTGGTCGTCAGGTCCGGGGTCGCTGCCGGTCTCGTCGAGGCCCCGCCGCACGCCGGCGGTGAAGTTGCTGAGGAAGCTGTAGACGTCGTCGGCCTGGCGGCGCTGATCGGGGGTGCGGGCAGGGGGCATGGCGGGCGCCGGCCCCAACCCCGACGCGGGCGCCGGAACGCTCGGTTCGGGGCCGCGGCGCATCCGCACGGGCTGGGTGGTCGGGAGCTGTGCGCCCCGCACCCGGCGGGCGAGGCCGCCCGTGGTGGTCGCGCCGTCGTCCGCCAGCCGCGGGTGGTCGCCGGTGTCACGCCGTCGCTCGAGCGACGGCGCCGGTGCAGGCGCCACGGGCGGCGGTGGGGACCAGGCCGGCGATGCCGGCTGCTCCGGCACCCAGCCCGCAGGCGCCGCGGTCGGCGACCAGGTCGGCCGGGGCGGTTGCGGCGGCGCGGGCATCGAGGGGGGTCCCGGCCACGCGCGGCCGGGCGGTGCCTGGGCTGGTTCCGCGGGCGGGGCCCATGCCCGCGGTTGCGGAGCAGGGGCCACGGGCTCGGGCGCCGTCGGCACGCGAGCGGCCGGTGGCGGACCGCCGTTGAGGTTGACTGTGTGGCGGCTGAGGCTGTCGAGCAGGTCGCCGCTCGGTCGTTCGGCCCCCACGGGGGCGCCGTTCCCGGCACGGGCCGTGCGCTTCACCAGGCCGCTCTGGGTGCGGGTGACCTCGGTCGGTGCCGGGGGGAACGGGCTCACCGGCGCCTGGGCGGCGGGCGCGGACTGGGTGAACCAGTCGGGAGCCTGCGCAGAAGCACGCGCTGGCTCGGCTGGTGACGCCGGCAGTGCCCGTTGCGGGCCGCCGGGGGCGGCCAGCGCCCGGTTGCCGTGCGCCGGCGTGACCGGGGCGTGTGCGATGGCGTTGTCGGTGGTGAGGAGGGTGGGGGGGATGTCGATGGTGGCGGTGATGCCGTTGCCGGGGGAGTTGTCGAGGTGGACGTGGATGTTGTGGCGGGCGGCGAGGTTTCCGGCGACGTAGTGGCCGAGGTATTTGGAGGGGGCGATGGTGAAGGATTCGGCGCCGGCGAGGCGGCGGTTGGCGGCGGTGACGTCGGTGGGGGGCATGCCGAGGCCGCTGTCGATGATGGCGAGGGTGTAGCCGGGTTCGTGGCCGGGGGTGGCGGGGCGGTTGCGGCCGCGGATGTCGACGGTTTGGTCGGGGGGTGAGAAGACGAGGGCGTTTTCGGTGAGTTCGGCGAGGAGGTGGGCGAGGTCGGCGGCGGCGTTGCCGATGATGGTGGCGGGTTCGACGCCGCGGACGGTGACGCGTTGGTAGTCCTCGACTTCGCCGAGGGCGGCGCGGATGACGTCGGTGAGGCGGACGGGGGCGGCCCATTTGCGGGGTGGTTCGATGCCGGCGAGGACGAGGAGGCTCTCGGCGTTGCGGCGCATGCGGGTGGCGAGGTGGTCGAGGCGGAAGAGGTTGGCGAGGGTGTCGGGGTCGGTTTCGTTGGTTTCGAGTTCGGTGATGAAGTCGAGTTGGCGGCCGAGGAGGTTCTGGTTGCGGCGGCCGAGGTTGACGAAGCTGTCGGCGATGTTGCGGCGGAGGACGGCTTGTTCGACGGCGAGGTCGAGGGCGGTGTCCTGGACGGTGTTGAGGGCGGCGGACACGTCGGCCACCTCGTCACGCGTGTTGACGCTCACGGGGTCGACGCTGGGGACCTGGACGTCGTCGCCGAGGGGTGTCTCGAGGATGTCGATGACCGCGTCCGGCAACCGGCGCTCGGCCATGTCCTTTGCCTGACGGGTCAACGACCGCAGGGGCCGCGTGATGGACCGCGACACCAACCAGGTGATGATGCTCGCCACCGCGAGGGCGACGACAGCGAGCATGATGAACCAGCGCTGGCGCGCCTCGGCGGCATCCTGGAGCTCGTCGGCCTGGTCGGTGAGCGTGGCGCTGATGCCCCGGATGAAGACCGTGTAGCCGAACGTCTCGGGGTCATCGCCGGCCGAGTAGGCGAGAACGCCAGCGACGTCGACCACGCTCGTGGCGAGCGCCTCGTCGACCACCTCGGGGAAGCGGACGATCTCCTCGGCGGCGAAGAGGTCCTCGGCGAACGACCGGTAGTCGCCACTGGCCTTGGTGGCGATGAGCTGCTCGTTGGCTCGCAGCTCGCCGAGGTGGCTCGCGACGGCGGAGATCTCCTCGGATGTGTTGACCCCGTCCGGACTGCTGCCGCCGACCTGGGCCAGCAGCACGTCGCGCACCAGGATGGCGAGCAGGTTGGTCTGCCGCGAGCTCAGGTCGATCAGCTCGGCGCCCCGGCGCAGGTCCGGGTTGTCGAGCGCGAGAGCCACGCGCTTGTTGGCCGCGAACATCGCGTCCATGATCTCGGTGTAGCGGTTGAAGATCTGTGAAGCAGCGTCGACGTTCTCGAGGCTGCGGCTGCCGTCCGGCGCCGCGTCGACATCGGCGCGGAGGCTCTCGAGAGAGCCCATCTGCTCGAGTGCCGGGGCGTACGCCTGTTCGATCTCGCCGCCCCGCCCCTGGACCTCCGACCGGAAGCCGGAGAGCGCGTCGTTGACGAGGGCCCGCGCCTCGGGGTTGTTGTCGACTGACAGCGAGATCGCATCGGCGGCGTCCAGCAGGTAGACCCCGGCGACGTTGCGCTCGGTCTCCAGGGCGCTCAGCAGGCTGGTCGGACCGATGGACGCCTCGGCGAGTGCGGTCTGGTCACGGACTCGCTGGACCTCGCGCGACGACTGCACCACCTCGAGGACCGTGACGACGACCAGGGCGAGCAGGGGCACGGCCAGCGCGGCCGCGAGCTTCATGCGGATCGGGACCCGGCGCAATGTGGCTCTCCGTGATGGGATGGGACAGAGGTCGCCTGCGGCTGCCGGGTACAGGTCGCGCGACGCCCACCCGGTCAGTGCGTCGCCGCGTTGTCCGGAGGCACGTCTGATCCCCAGCGATCACAGTCGTCTCTGCATCATCGCAAACCTGCGCCCTGGCGTCACACGGAGCGCGGACGGTCGCTTGAAGAGCACGATGCGTAGTCCCTTGTCCCGCTGCCGCAGACGGCGCCTCAGCGCTGGGGCGGGCGATCTGTGCGCGAGTCGTCCAGGCCGCGCTGGACGCCGGCGGTGAAGCTGGTGAGAAAGCTGTACACGGCGTCGGCTGACTGCTGCCGGTCGACCCTGGGGTCACCCGGCGGCGCCGGGTGGGTGGGCGGAGCGGGCTGGGACGCGGCCGAGCGTGGCGCGTCGCGTCGACCGTGACCGCCCGGGGCTCGCCGGACCGCCAAGGGGTTGGTGCTGGGCAGCTGCGCGCCCCGTACGCGGCGGGTGAGACCACCGGCGGTCGCGGCGTCGCCGTGGTCGCCACCGGAGGCGGAGTCTGCTCCCGACGACGGCGGTTGTGGGCCGCGGAACGTCGGCAGCCCGCCCAGGCCGGCGGCGAGCCCACCCGGGCCGCCTGCGGCCGGCGGGGGCGCGAGAACGGCGATGACGGGGTTTGGGGCGGAGCGGCGGGCGGTGCCGCCGGAGCGGGCCGGGACCTGGGTGTGAGCGGCGGTGGGGCGGCGGCGCGTGGAGCGGTGGGCGTGTCGACGACAGGCTGGGCCCCGGTCGGGTGGCGGCCGTTGGTGTAGCGGCTGAGCGAGGCCAGCAGGTCGTCGTTGGGGCCCCGCCCCACAACGGGCATCTCGCCGGTGTCGACGACCCTGGGAGTGCGCTTGACCAGGCCGCTGGGCGTGCGCCGGGCCTCGGCGTCCGCATCGGACGAGGGCCGGCGCCGAGCGAGCCCGCCGCCGAGAGGTGACGCCGGAGCATCGGCGGACGGCGCCATCGGCATGGCGGGCCACGTCGATCCGCCGCCGGCGTTGTCCGCCCAGGGCCCGGACGCGTCGACGCCGTACGGGGGTGCGGCGGGCGGCGGGACGAAGTCGGCGCGGGGGAACGCGGCGGGTAGTGGCGGCTCGAGGGGGGACTGATGCTCAGCGAAGACGCCGCGATCGGTCGCCGCGCCGTAGCTCGGCAGCGGAGCCGGGGCAGGGGCGAGCGGGGCGGGGTCCGGTGCACTGATCGTCGGTGCCGGTGGCCACACCTCGCGGGCGGCGTGCGGCTCGTCGGCGTGGGCGGCGGCGTTGTCGGTGGTGAGGAGGGTGGGGGGGATGTCGATGGTGGCGGTGATGCCGTTGCCGGGGGAGTTGTCGAGGTGGACGTGGATGTTGTGGCGGGCGGCGAGGTTTCCGGCGACGTAGTGGCCGAGGTATTTGGAGGGGGCGATGGTGAAGGATTCGGCGCCGGCGAGGCGGCGGTTGGCGGCGGTGACGTCGGTGGGGGGCATGCCGAGGCCGCTGTCGATGATGGCGAGGGTGTAGCCGGGTTCGTGGCCGGGGGTGGCGGGGCGGTTGCGGCCGCGGATGTCGACGGTTTGGTCGGGGGGTGAGAAGACGAGGGCGTTTTCGGTGAGTTCGGCGAGGAGGTGGGCGAGGTCGGCGGCGGCGTTGCCGATGATGGTGGCGGGTTCGACGCCGCGGACGGTGACGCGTTGGTAGTCCTCGACTTCGCCGAGGGCGGCGCGGATGACGTCGGTGAGGCGGACGGGGGCGGCCCATTTGCGGGGTGGTTCGATGCCGGCGAGGACGAGGAGGCTCTCGGCGTTGCGGCGCATGCGGGTGGCGAGGTGGTCGAGGCGGAAGAGGTTGGCGAGGGTGTCGGGGTCGGTTTCGTTGGTTTCGAGTTCGGTGATGAAGTCGAGTTGGCGGCCGAGGAGGTTCTGGTTGCGGCGGCCGAGGTTGACGAAGCTGTCGGCGATGTTGCGGCGGAGGACGGCTTGTTCGACGGCGAGGTCGAGGGCGGTGTCCTGGACGGTGTTGAGGGCGGCGGACACGTCGGCCACCTCGTCACGCGTGTTGAGCCGCACCGGCTCGATCGACGGCACCGACACGTCGTCGCCGAGGGGTGTCTCGAGGATGTCGATGACCGCGTCCGGCAACCGGCGCTCGGCCATGTCCCTTGCCTGCCGCGTCAACGACCGCAGCGGCCGGGTGATCGACCGCGACACCAACCAGGTCAGAACGAGCGCCGTCGCCAGGACGAGCACGGCGAGCGCGATGAACCAGCGCTGGCGGGCGGCCGCCGCATCGTTCAGCTCATCGCTGCGCTCCTCGATCTGTGCCGCCACGGCCTCCTGATAGGCCATGAAGCTCTCGTCCTCGGGAACGTCCAGGACCGCGAGCATCACCTCGACGTCGACGGTGCTGGTGGCGATCGCCTTGTCGACCTGTTCGTTGATGTCCTCGGTGATTGCGACCGGGAAGCTCGAGGCAGCTATGTCGGCGTACTCACCGGTGCCCGCGAGCATCGTCTCCGCGTTGCGCAGGAAGCTGGCGTGGAGGGATGCCGCCCGGGAGATCTCCGCGGGCGTGTTGAGCCCCCCCTCGCTGGTCGTGGCGTCGCGAATGATGCCGCTGGCGAGAAGCGACAGCACCTCGATCTGTCGCGTGGCCGCATCCGCCAGCTCTGTGCCCTGGCGCAGCTCGGGATCGTCGATCGCCAGGGCGATGCGCGTCGTCGCGTCGAAGAACGGCTCGATCAGGGCCGTAGCGCGCTCGAAGACCGCCTGGCTGAAGTCGCCGTTGTTGTCGGTCGTGCGCGGATTCACGGCGGCGACGTTGGCGTCGATGTCGGCGCGGAGCTGCTCGAGCTCGCCCAGCCCGTCGAGCGCCGGCTGATAGGCGGCGGCGACGGCGTCGCCCTTGGTCGTGATGCGGGCGCGGAACTGGTCGATCGCCGTGTTGGTGGCGGTGCGGGTCTCGTCGTAGCCCTCGACGGGGATCGTGACCATGCCCGCGTAACCGACGAGGTCGAGGGCAGCCCAGGTGCGCTCGTTCTGCAGCGACGTGATGAGCCCGGACGGGCCGATCGCCGCCTCGGCGAGGTCGGTCTGGGCACGGATCTGTCTGACCTCGTCCCCGGACTTGAGCACCTCGAGGATGGTGACCACGCCCAGTGCGATGAGCGGGATGGACAGTGCGGCAGCGAGCTTCAGGCGGATGGGTACGCGGCGCAAACGAGGATCCCCTGCGTGACGAATCGAAACCCCAGCGGTTCGGAACGTCATCATCGCACGGCGACGGGGGTCGACGTGCGACCCCGCGCGCGGCATGCGACTGTCTGCGCGTCAGCGCACGTCAGCGCATATGTGCACGTGCCTGAGCCTTGGCGACGAGGCTCTCGAGCAACGTGAGCAGAACCATCTTGACCGAGTCTTTGTTACGGGCGTCGCAGTCCACGATGGGGGTGTCCTGCGCGACCCCGAGCGCTTCGCGGATCTCGGGGGTCGGGTAGCGGGGCGCCCCGTCGAAGACGTTCACACCGATGACGAACGGGATGGCGTTGGCCTCGAAGTAGTCGATGCCCGGGAAGCTGTCGGTGATGCGGCGTGGGTCGACCAGTACGACGGCGCCGAGGGCGCCGAGGCAGATGTCGTCCCACATGAAGCCGAAGCGATCCTGGCCAGGCGTGCCGAACAGGTACATGACGAGGGTGTCATCGACCGTGATGCGGCCGAAGTCCATCGCCACGGTGGTGGTGGTCTTGCCCTGGACGTGGTGCGTGTCGTCGATGCCGGTCGACGCGCTGGTCATGGCGGCTTCGGTGCGGAGCGGCTCGATCTCGGAGATCGCGCCGACGAACGTCGTCTTGCCGACGCCGAAACCGCCGGCGATGACGAACTTGACCGATGTGATGCGCGTGGCGGCGCTCTCGGCTGTGGATTGCACGGCGCGGTACCTCGTGTGGCTCGTGGCGGTGGTCGGGGCGGTCAGATCGCCCGGACGCGTTCGATCATCTTGGTCAGCATCGACAGCTCGATCTCGACCGGGTCGGTGTGGTGCACATCGAGGAGCCCGGCCGATATCAGGTCGTCGGCGAGGATCATGACGACGCCGACCACCAGGTTGAGGTGGGCGGCCACCTCGGCGACCGACAGGGCCCGGACGCACCGGTCGAGGACGAGCTGCTGCTCGTCGGGTAGGTAGGGCGGGATGTGCTCGTTCTTGGTCTGGAGCAGCGTCTCCACGCGAAGGTCACGCCTCTGGGCGCGTGTACGACCCCCCGTCATGATGTACGGGCGGACCAGATCGTGACCTTCGTTCATGCGACGACCCCTGCCTTGAGCTCCGCGACCAGGGCAGGAGACAGGACCTGACCCGCACGCTCGACGAGCAGCGTCGTCTGGTAGCCCACCAGCCCGATGTCGCAGTTGCGAGTGGCCACGACACCGAGGCAGCTGCCGTCGGAGATCGAGGACACGAACAGGAAGCCCTGACGCATGGCCACGATGATCTGTTCGAGCCCGGAGAAGTCGAAGCACCGCGACGCTCCGTGGCCCAAGCTGACGAAACCGCTGATGATCGCCGCCAACTGCTCGGCCGACGCCCGGTCGAGCGAGCTCGACGCGGCCATGAGCAGCCCGTCCGATGACACGGCGACGGCGTCGGTCACCCCAGCGGTCTGGTCGACGAAGCTGTTGAGCAGCCAGTTGAAATTGCGTGCCTCGTCGCTCAGGGTCATGAATTCTCCTTCGGGGTGTTCGGGTCGCGCCGGACTTCCTCGAGCCCGCGTTGCACGCCCTGTGTGAAGCTGGTCAGGAAGCCGTAGACGCTTCTGGCCGCGTTGCTCTCGTCGTGAACACCCGTGCCGCTCCGGCCGTCGACGGCGTTGCCGTTGGCAGTGCCGTTCGGCTGGCCGCTGATGTGGCCATCGGTGTTTCCGCTCCCCAGCATGTGACCGTTCGCGTTGTGTTGATCGTCGAGACGATAACCGCCGTCGCCCCCCGATGGGGTTTCTTGATTGCGGCGGAGGTTCAAGGGCTGGCTCACGGGCAGCTGTGCGCCTCGCACGCGGCGTGCGAGCCCGCCCGGGGTGGCACCCGGATCGCTGTCGGCCGGACCGTTCCGGCCAGCGTCGGGAGCGTGGCCGTTGCCTCCCCGGGAGGGGAGCGGAGGCAGGGCGGGGCCCGTGCCGTTGCCGTCGGGTGCCGGGCCGCCCGTCCGAGCGCCGGGCGGGGCGGGCCACGAGCGGGTCCGGGCGGAGCCGCCGTCGGCGGGCGGGACGGCACCCGACGTGCGTGCCGCACCAGGCCGGGCGGGCCCCGCGGGGTCGCCACCGTGCGCCACGGGCGCGGGTGGCGGCACCGGCGGGCGCGATGCGTGGTTGCCCGCGACGGAGCTCAGGCTCGCCAGCAGCTCGCCGTCGGGCATCGCCGCCGCGGGTGCCTGCTCGGGACCGCGCCGGGCCCGCTTGACCAACCCGCTCGCCGTGCGGGTGGGCAGCGCCGGCATGTCCGGTGCGGCGGTCGGAGCCGGGCTCCACGCGGGCGTGGCCGGGTCGAGGACGGGCGGCGGCGGCGGCGCATCGACCGGTTCGCCGGCGTCACCCAGGTCGGCCCAGGGCAAGCCTGGCGGCGCCGCAGCGGCGACACGGGGCAGCTGGGGCCGTGAGGCCTGCGGGGCCACGATGGCGTCGGTGACGGCGCCCGTCCCGTGCGGTGGCGTGAGCGGTGCCACGAGCTCGGCGTCGGTGGTGAGCAGGTGGGGCGGGATGTCGATGGTGGCCGTGATGCCGTTGCCCGGCGAGTTGTCGAGGTGGACGCGGATGTCGTGGCGGGCGGCCAGGTTGCCGGCCACGTAGTGGCCCAGGTACTTGGAGGGGGCGATGGTGAAGCTCTCGGCCCCCGCCAGGCGGCGGTTGGCCGCCGCCACGTCGCCGGCGGGCATGCCCAGCCCGGAGTCGATGATGGCGAGCGTGTAGCTCGGCCCGTAGCTCGATCCCTCCGCCGCCGACGCGGGACGGTTGCGGCCGCGGATGTCGACCGACTGGTCGGGCGGGGAGAACACGAGGGCGTTCTCGATGAGCTCGGCGAGCAGGTGGGCCAGGTCGGCGGCCGCCGAGCCGAGGATGGTGGCCGGCTCGACACCGCGCACCGTCACCCGCTGGTAGTCCTCGACCTCGCCGAGGGCGGCGCGGATGACGTCGGTGAGCCGCACGGGCGCGGCCCACTGGCGTGGCGGCTCGATGCCGGCGAGCACGAGCAGCGACTCGGCGTTGCGGCGCATGCGGGTGGCCAGGTGGTCGAGCCGGAACAGGTTGGCGAGCGCGTCGGGGCTGGTCTCGTTGGTCTCGAGCTCGGTGATGAAGTCGAGCTGGCGGCCGAGCAGGTTCTGGTTGCGGCGGCCGAGGTTGACGAAGCTGTCGGCGATGTTGCGCCGCAGCACCGCCTGCTCGACGGCCAGGTCGAGCGCCGAGTCCTGCACCGTGTTGAGCGCGTCGGCCACGTCGGCCACCTCGTCGCGGGTGGCCACGCGCACCGGTGTCACCGTCGGGACGACGACGTCGTCGCCGAGCGGCGTGTCGAGGATGTCGGTCACGGCCTCGGGCAGGCGGTGCTCCGCCATCTCCTTGGCCTGCTGCGTCAGCGAGCGGAGCGGCCTCGTGATCGACCGTGACACGAGCCACGTGACCAGGCCGGCCACGACGACGGCCAGGAGCGCGAGGCCGATGTACCGGCGCTGGCTCGCCCCGGCGTCGGCGTTGAGCTCGTCGGCGCGCTGGGTTATCTCGTCGTTGACCGCCATGCGGAAGCCGTTGAAGCCCTCGTCGTCCGCGCGGGACAGCGACGCCATGAGATCGGTGATCGGCACCTCGGTGTTCTCGATGGCCCCCGCGGCGATGTCGAGGAAGCCCGAGGCGTTGAACTCTTCCTCGACCTTGGCGGTGGCCGGCTCGTACCGGCCGAGGCCCAGGTCGTGGATCTGCTCGAGGGTGTCCTCGACCTGGCCGAGCAGGCCGGCGGCCTCGGAGATCTCGACCGCCTCGTCGACGCCGCCGTCGAGGCCGGCGAGGAGCAGCACGCGGGTGAGCCGGGCGACATGCTCGATCTGGTGTGTGGCGAGGTCGGTCTGCTCGACGCCGCGGCGCAGCGTGGGGTCGTCGATGGCGAGTGCCGCCTGGCCGTTGGCCGCGAAGAGGCCGTCGATCAGGCCCGTGTACGCCGTGAAGAACGGGTCGGACGCCGCCTGGTTCTCCTGGTTGCGGGGCCCGTCGTACTCGGTGAACGCCGTGCGCTGCTCCTCGAGCGCCGCGTCCAGCCCGTCGAGCGCGGAGGCGTAGGTGCGGGCGACGTCGCCCCCCTTGGCCTCGATGTCCGCACGGAAGGTGGCGATGGCGTCGTCCGTGGCGGCCGTGGCCTCGTCGAAGGACGCGACGGGCAGGTCGACGATCTCCTCGAAGCCGAGCAGGTACACGCTGCCGAAGTTACGTTCGTCCTGCAGCGCGGTGATGACGCCGCCGGGGCCGATGGAGGCCGTGGCCAGCTGCGTCTGCTCCTCGGTCGTCGAGGCATCGCTCGCGCTCTGCGCGACCTCGAGCACCGAGACGAGAAGCAGGGCGCAGATCGGGACGGCCAGCGCGGCCGCCAGTTTCAGTCGGATGGGAATGCGTCGGGGCACGTTTCGGTCCTTCGGGGAGATCATGAGACCGGTCCGGGTCGGCTGATGAGCGGCTCGCCTCGCGGCGATGGTCGGTCGGAGGTCGTGTGCGCCGCCAGACGCGTCACGGCTCCGATGTCGTCGGGCAGGCTGATGGCCCAGCCCAGGGTGTCGGGATCGTCGGTGAGCAGAACCACCGGCCGACGCTCGGAGGCGGTGCCGAGCTGCTCGAGCAGCTCGGTGCGCACATCCGAGTGGTCGACGAACGGATCGTCGAGCACGGCCGGCGCGTCGCCGGAGCCGACCAGGTCGAGGATGGCCTGGTGCAGGTCGTCGTCGCTGACGTCGTCGGTGGGGACCACGGTCAGGTGGTCGTCGAGCCGGGCCTGTGTCTCGTCGATGTCGCGGCGCGCCCGTTCGAGGTCCTCGGTGGCCGCGGCGAGCGCGACCTCCGCGCGGTCGACCTCGGCGGCGAGCGTCTCGCGCAGGCGTGGCAGCTCGCCCAGCGGGTCGTCACCGGCGCGGGGACGGAGCGCGGGCGGGAGCGCCTCGGAGATGCGCCGCAGGCGGCGGACCGCGTCGGACAGGGCCGCCGTGGCGCGCTCGACGCTCGCCTCGGCCGTGACGACGGCGGACTCGGCGGCCGCGAGGAAGGTGCTGTACTCGTCCTCGGAGCGTTCGAGGGCCTCGCTCACCGCCGCGATCTGAGCCCGCAGCTGCTCCGCGGCCGCGATGCGCTGGAGGCGGCGCTCGTCCTGGCTGGCGCGGTCGGCGAGCTCGTCCTCGAGCATGCGGACCCGGTGCAGCGTCGCGCCGACGTCGGCGTGCGCGGAGCTGGCGACCGCGTGGACGTGCTGCGATTCGTCGGCGGCGCGGACGTCCTCGTCGTCGAGCGCGACGAGGTCGCGGTCGAGCCGCTCGACGTCACGCCGGCACTCGTCGCGCTCCGCGATGTCCTGGTCCTGTGCGACGAGCCACGAGACCGCGGCCTCGCGCACCGCGACGCCGGCGGGAAGGATGTCGTAGCTGGCCAGGACCGACGCCAGCCCGCGGGTGCGGTTGGACGGGACCACGGGATGCGCGTAGAGCAGCTCGGCGACGTTGAGCCCGGGATCGCACCCGAGCAGGTCGGCCGCCTCGCGGTAGATGCGATCACGACGGCTGCGCAACGTCGTGACGATGGCGGGCGGCTCGGTCGCGGCCCGGAGCGAGGCCACGGTGTCCTCGGCCACCCGGCGGGCGCGCAGGGCGTCGAGCAGGTCGGCCTGGGCGTCGCCGTCGGGGCGCGGGCCCGCCAGGATCACGTCGAGGTAGGTCTCGTACCCGTGGCGACGGAGGACCGCGTGCTCGACCTCGCGAGCCTGGTGCAGCCGGGCGAGGTCGTCATCGTGGCCCCCGGACTGATCGGCGCCCTCCTCGGCCTCGAGCACCGCCTCGTGCGCCGCCTCGATCTCGTCGCGGGCGTCGGGTACGAGCTGGGAGCGGCGGCCGGCCGACTCGAGGTCGGCGATCGTCTGCTCGATCTGGGACAGGCGGCGCTCGGCGGCGGCCAGCTCGTCGGCCGACGGCGGGTTGGGCAGGGCGGACTCGATGCGATCGAGCTCGCCGTCGACCTCGATCCACTCGCGTGCCAGCTCGCGGGCCACCAGGTCGGGCTCGCCCACCCGGGTCTCGTCGTCGAAGGCGCCGAGTGCGTCGCGGATGGGCCCACCGTCGGGCATGGGGGCCTCGATGCGGGCCACCAGCTCGGCGCGTTCGTAGAGGATGTGGTCGCGCATCGCGGCGCGTCCGGCAGCGGCCTGCTCGATGGCACGCAGCGCGTCGCTGGCCTCGCCGTGTGCCTGCTCGGCGTCCTGCAACGCGTGGTTCGCCTTCTCCAGCTCTCGCCGCAGCGTCGTCTCGTCGAGCTCGGAGGTCTCGAGGTCACGGAGCTGGCGGGCGGCGTCGTCGATCATCTGGCTCGCGGCGTCGCGCTGCTCCTCGACGAGGACGAGCTTGCCCTGTGCCATCTCGATGTCGGCGCGACGGGCGTCGAGCGCCCGGCGGGCCTCCTCGGCGGCGTTGGTCAGCTCGCCCGCGCGCTCGAGCAGGCCGTCGCAGTCGTCGAGGTGGGCGCTCATGCGCCGGGCCCGGGCGGCGGCCTCGTCGCGTCGGTTGGCGGTGACCGCCTGCAGCTCGCGGGCGCGACGGAGCTTGGCCGCGAGCTCGCCGCGCAGGCGCTCGTGGTCCTCGACCCGGCGGAACGCGGCCTCGCGGCTGGCCGCGGTGAACTCGGAGGGGCCGATCGCCACGCTGGGCGACGTCGGTGCATCGCTCTGGGCGCGCGCCAACAGCCGCGCCAGCTGCTCCGTCAGAGCGGCACGGTCACTCGGGGTGGCAGGGAGGACGGTGAGCCTCCTGTGCAGCCCCGGCAGTTCGCCCGGAATGCTCATGTGAGTCGACGTCGTCTCGTTGGTGCTGGATGCGGCCACCGTCGGGGTTCCTTTCCCCAGTCTGGTGACCGCATCGTCGTCCGGTCCCCAGGACCGGTCGGTCACGACAGTTGCGTTACGGACAGTCTCGCGCGACCGACCCGCACCGCGCGCATCCGATCGATGTCGGGCGATGACCCGGTGCGTCGCCGGGCAGGTCGCGCGCAACTGGTCGATGTCTAGCCCACCGTGGGGCGCGGCTGAGCACGGGCGGATCGTGTGGTCGTGTGCTCACGCGCTCGTCTCGGATCCGAAACAATCGGTTCACACGGCCTCCGTACCGTGCGTCGGCGTGGAAACCTTCGTGATCCGCATGTGGTTGCCCGATCGGCCGGGCGCGCTGGGCCAGGTGGCCAGCCGCATCGGCGCCGTGCGCGGCGACGTCGTCGGCATCGACATCCTCGAGCGCGACGGCGGCCAGGCGGTCGACGAGCTCGTCGTCGAGCTGCCCGACGGCGCGCTGGTCGATCTGCTGGTCAACGAGGTGCGCCAGGTCGACGGCGTGGCCGTCGAGGAGGTCCGTCCGGTCGCCGAGGCCCTGCACGACCCCCGTCTCGACGCCCTCGAGGCGGCTGCCCAGCTCGTGGGCGCCACCGACGTCGACGGCCTGTTGTCCGCCGTCGTCGTGCACGCCCGCCGCGTGATCGGGGCCCGATGGGTGGCGGTTATCGACATCGACGGCCGTGGCGACGGGGTGTTGGCCGCCGACGAGCAGGCCCCCAGCGCGGCCTGGCTCGAGGCCTTCCTGTCCGGCAGCCGCGCCGCCGAGTCCGCGACCCGCGCCCCCAGCGAGGCCCGCGCCGACGTCGTGTGGGCACCGCTCCCCGGGTCGGGCCTGGCGCTGGTGCTCGGGCGCGACAACATGCCCTACCGGGCTCGTGAGCGCCGCCAGGTCGCCGCCCTCGCCCGTGTCGTCGACACCCGGCTGCGCGAGCTGCACCGGGCCAGGAGCAGGGATCGGCACCCCAGCCGCTAGTGCCCTGGCCACAAACCCCTCGATCTCACAGCTCGTCGGGAACGGGCCGGGTGCGTCCCCTCCGCACCTGCGACCCGAGCCCGATGCACCGGCGGCCGGCCCTCACCCGAGGGCCGGCCGTACCGGTGGCTGCGAGAACCGGGCTCAGGTGTCTCCCGCTCTTGGCGCTGCGCGCCGGGCCGCTCGGGCCACGCCCTCCCGTCCGGTCGGGCTCAGGTGTCTCCCGCTCTTGGCGCTGCGCGCCGGGCCGCTCGGGCCACGCCCTCCCGTCCGGTCGGGCTCAGGTGTCTCCCGCTCTTGGCGCTGGGCGCCGGGCCGCTCGGGCCACGCCCTCCCGTCCGGTCGGGCTCAGGCCGTGCGGGCCCAGTTGCGCGAGCGTTCGACCGCCTGATGCCACCGTCGGTGGCGAGCGTCGACGTCTGCGGCCTCGGCCCGCGGTTCGCAGCGGTGGTCGAGCTGCCAGGCGGCCGCGATCTCGTCGGTCGACTGCCACACGCCCTCGGTGAGACCGGCCAGGTAGGCGGCACCGAGCGCGGTCGTCTCCTGGATCACGGGCCGGGCGACCGGGACCTGCAGCTCGTCCGCCTGGATCTGCACGAGCAGGTCCATCGCCGA
This sequence comes from uncultured Acidimicrobiales bacterium, assembly GCA_963735375.1. Classification (GTDB taxonomy): domain Bacteria; phylum Actinomycetota; class Acidimicrobiia; order Acidimicrobiales; family VFJN01; genus ZC4RG19. The sequence goes on along the minus strand of CAVTKS010000007.1, from coordinate 182,947 downwards.
GGCGCCGCCGTCGACGCGCAGCTCGGCGATCGACTGGCCCGATGCGGCCGTCATCGCCTCGACCACGTCACGCGTCTGGAAGGCCATGGCCTCGACCACGGCGCGGGCCAGGTGGGCCGCAGTGGTACCCCGCGTGATGCCGACCAGGGTGCCGCGGGCGTACGGGTCCCACCAGGGGCTGCCCAGGCCGGTGAACGCGGGCACGAGGAACACGCCCTCGGTGTCCGCGCACGAGGCCGCGAGGGGGCCGATGTCAGCGCTCTCGCGGATGATGCCGAGCCCGTCGCGGAGCCACTGCACCGCGGCCCCGGTCACGAAGATCGCGCCCTCGAGCGCGTAGGTGGCCCCGGACGTGCTGCCCGACCGGTCCAGACCGGATGTGCTGCCCGACCGGTCGAGACCGGATGTGCTGCCCGACCGGTCCAGACCGGTCCATGCCACGGTGGTGAGCAGGCCGTCGACCGGGTCGGGGCACGTGTCGCCGACGTTCATGAGCACGAAGCTGCCGGTGCCGTAGGTGTTCTTGGTGAGGCCGGGCTCGAGGCAGGCCTGGCCGAACAGCGCGGCCTGCTGGTCGCCGAGGATGCCCGAGATCGGTACCCCGGCAGGGAGTGCGGTGCCGTCGGCGGTGAGCCCGAACCGCCCGCCGGACGGCCGCACCTCGGCCAGGCACGTCTCGGGCACGCCGAACAGCTCGACGAGGTCGGACGACCAGGAGAGTCGCCGGATGTCGAACAGCATTGTGCGGCTCGCGTTCGATGCCTCGGTGGCATGGACGCCGCCCGCCGGCCCACCCGTCAGCTTCCACAGGATCCACGAGTCGACGGTCCCGAACGCCAGGTCCGGCCCGGCGGCCACGCCGCCCTCGGTCAGCAGCCACTCGAGCTTGGTGGCCGAGAAGTAGGGGTCGAGGACGAGGCCCGTCGTGCGCCGGACCAGGTCGAGGTGCCCGGCCTCGCGCAGCTCGTCGCAGCGGGCGGCTGTCCGCCGGTCCTGCCAGACGAGCGCCCGGTGCAGCGACCGGCCCGTGCGCCGGTCCCACACCACGGCGGTCTCGCGCTGGTTGGTGATGCCGACGGCCGCCACGGTCTCGCCGTCGAGTGCGCTGATCAACTCGGCCAGGGTCGCCTCGGTGGCCGCCCAGATGTCGTCGGGGTCGTGCTCGACCAGGCCCGGTGCGGGGAAGTGCTGGGGGAACTCGCGGTAGGCGTACCCGGCCGGCGTGCCGTCGGGCCGCAACGCGAAGGTGCGCACGCCGGTCGTCCCCGCATCGATGGCGATCACCACGGACATCGAGCGGACGTTAGAGGATTGGCGGTCAAAGGCCCGCAGATCGGGGTGCGCCGCTCGGTAGGGTCGCGGTCATGAGAGTGGCGATGCTCACGGGCGGCGGCGACTGCCCCGGACTGAACGCGGTCATGCGCGCCGTCGTGCGCAAGGGCCAGCGGGTGTACGGCGACGACCTCGTCGGCCTGCGTGACGGGTGGCGTGGTGCGATCGAGGCCGATCTCGTCGATCTGTCGGTCGAGTCGTTCCGGGGCACGCTGCCTCGCGGCGGCACGATCCTCGGCTCGTCGCGCACCAACCCGTACAAGGTCGACGGCGGGTCGGACGCCGTCAAGGCCACCCTGGCCGACAACGGCATCGACGCCCTCGTGGCCATCGGTGGCGAGGACACCCTCGGCGTGGCCGCCCGTCTGGCGGGCGAAGGGGTCGCGGTGGTCGGCGTGCCGAAGACCATCGACAACGACCTGTCCGCCACCGAGCTGACCTTCGGGTTCGACACCGCCGTGCAGGTGTGCGTCGACGCCATCGACCGCCTGCACACCACGGCCGAGTCCCACGACCGGGTGATGGTGGTCGAGGTCATGGGCCGCCACGCAGGCCACATCGCCACGTGGGCGGCCATCGCCGGGGGAGCGACCATGCTGCTCGTGCCCGAGCACAGGTTCGACATCGACGAGGTGTGCCGGGTCATCCAGCGCCGTCACGAGGGCGGGCGCTACGCGTCGATCGTCGTGGTCGCCGAGGGTGCGCAGCCGGCCGAGGGCTCGCTCGCGCTCGTGTCGGGCGAGGTCGATTCCTTCGGCCACGTGCGCCTGGGGGGCATCGGCGGCCAGTTGGCCAACGCCATCGAGGAGCGCACCGGCTACGAGACGCGAGCGATCGTGCTCGGCCACGTGCAGCGCGGCGGCACGCCCACGGCCTTCGACCGCGTGCTGGCCACGCGGTTCGGCATCGCTGCCATCGACGCGGTGCACGCCGCCGACTTCGGCACGATGGTGGCGCTGCGGTCGGGCGACATCGTGCGCGTGCCGCTGGCCGAGGCCACGGCCGAGATCAAGTTGGTCGACCCCAACATCTACGAGGTCGCGCAGGTCTTCTTCGGCTGAGCGGCCGCCCTGCCGTCCGGCCGGCGGGTGTCAGGCCGCGCCCTTGCCCTCGATCGACTGCTCGAGCGCGTTCCCCTCGGCGTCGTTGGCCAGGCAGAACGTGTCGGTGTCACCATCCTCCCACTGCGCCTGCGTGGGGGAGACGGGCGTCAGCTCGAGGCCGTCGGCCACGGCGACGTCCGCGGTCGCGCCGTAGTAGTCGACCAGGGCGAGGACGCACGCGCTGCCGCCGTCCTCCTGGGCCTTGGCCTCGCCGGGGAAGTCGATCGCGGGGTCGGGCGCCTCGGTGACGGCGAACAGCTCGAACTGGTGAGGCTCGTCGCAGGCCACCTCGCTGACATCGTTGGGGCCGCCGGTGAAGCACTCGCCCACCGCGAGGTCGGCGACCGTCTCCTTCTTGTTGCCGTTCGCGGTGATGACCGCGGTCGCGGCCACCGCGACCACGACCACGATCAGGCCGAGGGCGATCATGAGACGGTTCCTGCGACGCTCCGACGTGCGCCGGGCCACCCTGGCGTCGCCCGTGAGGTAGCCGGGTGGCAGGTCGGCCGACGTGCCGGGGGCCGGAGGCAGCGCCCCGCTGCGGTACCCGCTGGGCGGGGGAGGTGCGCCGGGCGCCGACGCAGGGAAGGTGGGGTCGTCGGCCGTCCGGAGGCCGGGGGGTGGAGCCGGCCTGCCTGCGGGCGGCGGCGAGCCGGGCGGCGGCGAGGAGGCGGCGGCGAACCGGTGGGGACGGACCCTGGCGGCGGCGCGGCGGCCGGGTACTCGGCGGACGGGTACGGCGACGCGTGCGCCACGGGTGCCGGGGCGCTGGGCATCGGCGCCACGGAGGGCGCCGGGAGCGACGCTGGCGGAGCAGGCGCGGCGGCCGAGGCCGGCGCGGCAGGGGCGGCCACGCGGCCGGGCGGCGGCGAGGTCGGCGGCGGAGGGAGCGGTCGGCGGGCCGGAGCGAGTGCGCCCGCCGCACGGGCGGCGACGATGGCCGCCCCTAGGGCGACCGCGTGCTTGGGGTGGGCGTCGACGGCGATCGGCCGGCCGAGACCTGATGACACGAGCTCCGACACCAGCGGGATGCGGGACGAGCCGCCCACGAGCAGGACGTGGTCGACCATCGCCGGCGTGAGCGACGCGGAGCGCAGGGCACGCTCGAGGGCGGTGACCGTCTCGGCCAGCGTGGGCCGGATCATCGCCTCGAGCTCGGCCCGCGTCACCCGCACCTCGGTCTGGATGGTGGGCAGCAGCACCGGGACCCGGACCTCGCTGTCGAGCGACAGCCCCTCCTTGGCCTGCGTGCAGTCGATGCGCAGGCGGGAGACCGCGGCCAGGGCCCGGGGGTCGTCGGGGTCGAGGTTCTCGTACGCGTCGCCCACTGCCGAGGTGACGTGCGCGAACAGGGCGGCGTCGACATCGATGCCGCCCAGGCGCTCGATGCCCTCGGGCGAGCCCAGCACGGTGAAGCCGCCGTCGGGCTCCTTGCGCAGCACGGCGGCGTCGAAAGTGCCACCGCCCAGGTCGTAGACCGCCACGACCGCGCCCTCGTCGACGCGCTCCTGCGCCGCGTAGGAGATGGCGGCCGCCTGCGGCTCGGTGACGAGCAGGACCCCCGACAGGCCGGCGACCTCGGCCGCCTTGTCGAGCAGGTCGCGCTTGTACGGCCCCCAGTTGGCCGGGTGGGTGAGCACGATGGAGGCCGGCCGCTCGCCGCCCCTTGCCCGCATGACCGAGTCGACCACCCAGCGCAGGAGCTGGCCGGTGAGCACCTCGGCGGGAACCGCGGCGTCGCCGACCAGGAGCGGCGTCGGATCGCCGAGCCGCCGCTTGAACTGTCGGGCGATGCGCTGCGGGTCGGTCACGGCGTGGCGTTCGGCCGCGTCGCCGGCGATGAACCCGCCGTCGGGTTGCAGGCACAGGACAGAGGGCACGGTGGGCCCGCGCTCGCCGAGCGTGACCACCTCGGGCCCGCGCTGCGGCGCCCCGTCGTGGACGGCCGCGGCCGTGTAGGTGGTACCGAGATCGATGCCGAGGTAGTAGCTCATGACGTCCCGCGATGACCCGGCCGGGTGGCTCCCGGCACGAGCGCCGAGGCTACCCGCGCGACGGGGGCCCACATTTCGCGGCCGCGGTCAACTTGGCGGCGCTTCGAGCAGGTTGGCGTACGACTCGCAGGTGAGCGGGGTGCTGCTCGCCTCGCCGTCGCCCATCGGCGCCTGGACGGCCTGGCCCTCGACCGTGAACTGCACGCTCTCGACTTCCTCCAGCGCGTCGGCGGTGCACACCATCTGCCCGTACGCGACGCGTGCGCCGTCGCCCTGCACGCCGAAGATGGCGGCGTTGAGGTCCACGGTCAGCAGGCCGCCGACGAGCTCGGGCTGGCCGGCGAGAGCGGTGCCGGCCGGGATCCTGGTCACCATGGTGTCGGTCTCCTCGCCGTCGTCGGGCACGCCGGCCAGAAGCGCCTCGAGGACGGTCGCCGGCGTGGGCGTGGACGACGACCCCCCGGTCGGGACCTCGCGTTCGAGCGTCACCAGGTTGTCGCGCTCGCCGCCGAACTGGGCGAAGTAGAGCGTCGCGAGCAGGGTCTGCCCGTCCTCCGAGACGTCGGCGCCGCCGCCGAGGTCGTCGGGTGCCTGATCCTGCGAGATGGCCCGGGGACCGTCGTCGGCGGGGATGCCGCAGGCAGCGAGCCCGCCTGCCAGGAGCACCGTCAGAGCTGCAACTCGGAACCGGTTCATGAGGCCTCCGCGGGCAGCTCGATGACGAAGCGGGCCCCCTGCTGGCCGTCGGACCGATCCTCGACCCACACCTGGCCTCCGTGCAGGCGGATGTGCTCGGCCACGAGCGACAGTCCCAGCCCGACCCCGTCGATGCCGCGACGGTGACCGGCGGAGGTGCCGCGGTTGAAGCGGAAGAATATCGACTCGCGGTCGTCGACTGGCACGCCGGGCCCGTCGTCCTCGACGGCGATGAGGACGGCGTCACCCCGCCGGCGGAGCTCGACGCGGGTGGCGCCCTCGCCGTACTTGGCCGCGTTGTCGAGCAGGTTGGCGATGACCCGGGACAGCCGGCGCTTGTCGGCCTTGACCACGACGCCGGCCAGGTCGGAGTCGATGTCGACCGGCACGTCGACGTCGGTCGAGTTCGAGACCGCGTGGATCACGAGCTCGTCGACCCGCACCTCCTCGAGGTCGAGGTGCATCACGCCCGCGTCGAAGCGCGAGATCTCGAGGAGGTCCTCGACGAGCTGCTGGAACCGCTCGATGTCGGCGACCATCAGGTCGAGCGCGGCGCGCGCCCGGTTCGGCATGTCGTCGCGCTGGTTCTCGAGCACCTCGATGGACGCGGCCAGAGTCATCAGCGGCGAGCGCAGCTCGTGGCTCACGTTCGACGCGAAGCGGGCGTCGCGCTGGATGCGCTCCTCGAGCGCGACGGCCATCTCGTTGAACGAATCGGCCAGGGTGGCCAGGTCGGCGTCGTCGCTGGCCTCGACCCGGGTGTCGAGCCGGCCGCTGGCGATGGCGTGGGCGGCGTCGCCGATGCCCCGCAACGGGCGCAGCACCCGCCGTGCGGCCCACCAGCCGACGGCCGCGCCCGCCATCGTCGACAGCAGCGCGGCGGCCAGCAGCGAGATGCTGATCGACTCGAGGGTCTCCTCCAGCTCGCTCAGCGAGACGACCTCGAAGTACGAGCCGTCGATGTCAACGAGCGGCACGCCCACGGCCAGCTGGGTCGTCCCCTCGTGGTCGAAGCGCATCAGGGCCGGCTGGCCCGCCTGGACGGAGTCGCGCAGCGCAGCGGGGAGCACGTCCTCGCCGATCGCCGGTGTGCGGGCGTACCACTGGCCACCGACCTCGAGCACCGGGTTCGACCCGGTGGGGGTGGGCAGCGACGCGAGCACGTCGGTGGGGTCGCCCGTCGGCTCGGTGTCGTCGCCCGACTGATCAGGCAGCCCACGGTCGACCGTGCGCGCGTTCTGATACGTGCGGGCGATGGCCGACGACTCGCGCTGGTCGAGCAGGTTCTGACGGGTCAGGCCCAGCGTTGCCCCGGCGAGCACGGCCGAGATGAGCAGTGCCCCGACCGCGAAGGCGATCGTGATGCGGGCCCGCAGGCCCATGCGGGGGAGCAGTCGCGAGGCCACGCGCAGCCGCCGCATCAGTTGTCGTTGCCTCGTCGGCCGTCAGGCCTGGAGCTTGTAGCCCAGGCCGCGCACCGTGACGACGTGGCGGGGGTTGGCGGCATCGGCCTCGACCTTGGTACGCAGCCGTCGGACGTGCACGTCGACGAGGCGGCCGTCGCCGAAGTAGCCGTAGCCCCACACCCGCTCGAGCAGCGTCTCGCGGCTGAACACGCGCCCCGGGCTCGACGCCAGCTCGACGAGCAGGCGGAACTCGGTCTTGGTCAGGTGGATCTCTTCGCCGCCACGCCGGACCACGCCCTCGTCGGGGATGATCTCGAGGTCGCCGAACCTCAGGTGGGTGCTGCCCGAATCGCTGCTGCGGGCGCGCCGCAGCAGCGCGCGGATGCGGGCCGACAGCTCCTTGGGCGCGAACGGCTTGGTGAGGTAGTCGTCGGCCCCGGCCTCGAGCCCGGCGACGACATCGTGCGTGTCGGCGCGCGCGGTCACCATCACGATGGGCACGTCGGACACGCGGCGGATGGCCCGGCACACGTCGAACCCGTCGATGCCCGGGAGCATGATGTCGATCAGGACGACGTCGGCCGGTTGGCGCTGGAACGCGTTGAGCGCCTCCTCGCCGGTGTCGGCCTCCTCGACGGCCCACCCCTCGTCCTCGAGGGCCAGCTTGACGGCCGTGCGGATGCGCTCGTCGTCTTCGACGGACAGGATGCGGGTACCCACGGTCAAGATCGTGCCTCATCTCGGCGCCGCGTGTGCGGACGGCCAGGACGCGGGTGCCGCGCCCGGCCGGTGTGACGAGCCGTCACCCGTCGGAGAAGGAGGCCGCGGTGTCGGTGTACGCGGCCAGCAGCGCGTCGCGCCCGGGGCCACGGCCCGTGCGGTAGTGGAGACCCTCGGGCAGGCGAGCGCCCAGGTCGCGGCAGCCGACCAGCGCCCGGGCACCGGCATCGGTGAACGAGTCGAGCGCCCGCAGGTCGACGTCGATGCGGTTGGGCCCGGCATCGACCGCCGCGGACGCAGCGTCGAGCAGAGCCCCGCCGGCCGCCTCGTCGAGGCAGCGGACGACGGCGAGCACGACCGTGTGGCCTTCTGTGGTGACGTCGATGGGCGAGCGCTGAGGGTCGATGGGTGTGTCGACGGTGGCCTCGCTACCGGCGGCGGTGGGACCCGACGGAGCCCCTGCGGTTGCGGCGGACATTGCGGACCAGTGTGCCGACAGTTCGTGACGGCGCGCGGTGCAGAGGCATTGCGATCTGGTGACGACTATGCCTCTCGGTGACTCACGGCACATTCTGTGCACCCAGAGAGCGCAGCGCGTCACGCAGCGGAGCGGCGAGGCGGGGCGCGGCAGCCAGAACCGAGCCCGGCACCATCGGGCCCCCGTCGAGGGACGACACGACCGCGCCCGCCTCGGTGGCGACGAGGGCACCGGCCGCGAGGTCCCACCAGGCGAGGCCGCGCTCGTAGTAGGCGTCGAGCCGTCCGCAGGCCACCGAGCACAGGTCGACCGCCGCCGCGCCCATGCGCCGGATGTCGCGCACGCGCGGCAACAGTCCCGCGATCACCTCGCCCTGGGCGCGCCGCCGCTCGGGGTCGTAGCCGAAGCCGGTGCCCACGAGCGCCGTGGCCACGTCGTCGGCCGCTGAGCAGGAGATCGGCTCGCCGTTGCGGCGCGCCCCGCCGCCTCGGGTGGCGGTGAACACCTCGCCGTGCACGGCGTCGGCCACCACACCGGCGACGACGCCCTCGGCATCCTCGGCAGCGATCGACACCGCCCAACCGGGGTGCCCGTACAGGTAGTTGGTCGTGCCGTCGAGCGGATCGATCACCCATCGCAGCCCGGTCACGCCCTCGGTCGAGCTGCCCTCCTCGCCGACGATGCCGTCGCCGGGCCGCTCTGCGAGCAGGCCGGAGACGATGAGGTGCTCCGACGCCCGGTCCATCTCGCTGACCATGTCGGTGGCCGACGACTTCGTCTCGACGGTGGCCCTGGCGCGGCCGACGCCGTCGAGCAGCAGCCGTACGGACGCACCGGCGAGGTCGACGGCCAGCGCCACCAGGGCGTCGGGATCGGGCGCAGGAGCCGGGGACGCAGGCATCACGGCGACGGTACCGTGCGCCCCGATGGCGGCCACCTCCTCAGCCCCCGCTCCGGCCGGCGTGCCGAGCCCCCCACCGGTCGATCTCCGCAGCGACACCGTGACGCGACCATCGCCGGCCATGCGTCGCGCCATGGCCGAGGCCGAGGTCGGTGACGACGGGTTCGGCGACGACCCCACCGTCCACCGCCTCCAACAGCGGTTCGCGACCGTCACCGGCAAGGAGGCGGCGCTGTTCGTCCCGTCGGGCACGATGGCCAACCAGATCGCGGTCCGCGTGCTGGCCCCCGCGGGCACCATCGTCGTCGCGGGCAGGCGGCAGCACCTCGTGACCCACGAGGGCGGGGCGTTCGGCGTCAACCAGGTCGCTCAGCTCCACGTGGTCGACGACGACGACGGCACGCTCTCTCCCGACACCATCGCCCAGCTCGTGGCGGGTGCCGATCACCGCTGGCCCGAGCCGGCCATGGTGTGCGTCGAGGACACCCACCTGGCGTCGGGGGGTCGGCCGTGGCCGCTCGACCGGCTCGCCGCGGTGGGGGCGGTGGGTGTGCCCGTGCACCTGGACGGTGCCCGGTTGTTCAACGCCGCCGTCGCCACGGGAACCACCGTCGCCCAGCGCTCGGCGGCGGCGACCACCGTCACGTCGTGCCTCTCCAAGGGCCTCGGCGCCCCGGTCGGGTCGCTGCTCGCCGGGCCCGCCGACCTGATCGACCGCGCCCGGCTCGAACGCAAGCGGTTGGGCGGCGGCATGCGCCAGGTCGGCATCCTCGCCGCGGCCGGGCTCGTGGCGCTCGACACGATGGTCGACCGGCTGGCCGACGACCATCGCCGGGCCCGCCGGCTGGCCGAGGCCGTCGCCGACCGGTGGCCGGACGCCGGGTGCGACCCCACGACCGTGCACACCAACATCGTCCTGTTCCGCCACGACGACCCGTCGGCCCTGCTCGCCGCCCTGGCGGCGAGGGGCGTGGGCGCGGTCACGCTCGGGCCGCAGACGGTCCGGTTCGTGACCCACTGCGACATCGACGACGATGCTCTCGACATCGCCGTGGCCGCCATCGGAGACGCCCCGTGAACCTGCTGACCGACGTGCCCGAGCGGGCCCTCGCCGTCTACGCGCATCCCGACGATCCCGAGGTGTCGTGCGGCGGGACACTCGCGCACTGGGCCACCCACGGCGCCGAGGTGCGACTCGTGGTGGTCAACGCCGGCGACAAGGGCTCGCACGACCCGGACACCGACCCGGCCGAGCTGACCCGCCTGCGCGCCGGCGAGGTGCACGCCGCCGCCGCCGTGCTGGGCCTGGCCGGGGTCGAGTTGCTGGGCGTGCCCGACGGTGAGGCCAGCAACGACCTGGCGCTGCGGGGCCGTCTGGTCGAGCTGGTGCGCACCCACCGGCCGGAGATCGTGATCTGCCCCGATCCCACGGCGGTCTTCTTCGGCGACAGCTACGTGAACCACCGCGACCACCGCGAGGTGGGGTGGGCGGTGGTCGACGCCGTGGCCCCGGCAGCCGGCAGCCCGCTGTACTTCCCCGAGGCAGGCCCCGCCCACCAGATCAGCGCGCTGCTGCTGTCGGGCACGTTCGAGGCGGACGCCTGGGTCGATGTGGCCGACGCGCTGGAGGCCAAGATCGAGGCCGTGGCCTGTCACGAGAGCCGCATCGCCGGCGAGCCGGCGCTCGTCGCCGAGCTGCTGCGGCTGCGCACCGCGGAGATCGGCGCGCAGGCCGGGTTGGCGCACGCCGAGAGCTTCCGCCGCCTCCGCTTCGGCTGAGGGGCGGTCCCGCCGTCGGGCGTCAGTCGGGCTTGCCGGCCTGGCGATGCTGGATCGTGCGCCACTCGCCCATGGCGCGCAGGGCCAGCACGGCCACCACGGCCACGCCTCCGGCCCCGACGACCGCGCCGAACACGCCGGCTGCCCCGGCCGCGGCCCCGCAGTCGCCGTCGCACTGGAGGTCGACGAAGGCCCAGCCGATCATGCCGCCGCACAACCCCCCGACGAGGATCGACACGAAGGCGAGGATGCGGGCGGTCGTCGACGGGAGCGCACTGGGGGCGTACTGGTCGTCCGTGCTGCCCGCAGCGGCGGGCTGGCGGTCGGACGGGCGGTCGGACGGGGCGTCGGCCATGGCGCGGGCCATCGTAGGGGCCGGGCGGTGGTGGCCTGGAACTCGGTCCGGGGCGCCGGGCGTGACGCCGGCCGACCGGGCCGGGTCAGCCGGCGCGCAACCGCGCCACCCGCCCCGCTGTGGCCCGCACGAGGTCATCGGGGGTGATGGCGAAGACGTCCCGTGGGGTGCCCGCCGCCGCCCACACCTCCTCGTAGGCGAGCAGGTCCTCGTCGACGTAGGTGGGTATCGGCCGAGGATGGCCGAACGGGGGGACGCCGCCGATCGGGAAGCCGGTCGCCGCCCGCACGGCCTTGGCGTCCACGCGCCCCACGGCGGCGTCCGGCGTGCCCGCGGCCGCCGCCAAGCGGGCCTCGTCGAGGCGGTTCGGGCCGCTGACCAGGGCGACCACCACCTCGTCGCCGAGGCGGAAGATCAGCGACTTCACGATCTGACCCACCGACACACCGATGGCGCGGGCCGCGTCCTCGGCGGTGCGGGTCCCCTCGGGGAACTCGCGCACGTCCACGGTGAGACCGAGGGCCGTGGCGGCGTCGGTCACGGCGCGGGCGTTGCGGTGCAGGTCGGGACCTCGGGGTGCCGGCGACGAATCCACCCGCCCACGGTGCCACACTGGGTCGATGCGACAGTGGCTGGTGGGAGGCGGTCTGATCCTGGGCGACGACGGGCTGCTCCTCGTCCGCAACCGCCGCCGCAACGGCGATCACGACTGGAGTCCGCCGGGTGGTGTGATCGACGAGGGCGAGACGCTGCTCGCCGGGCTCACCCGCGAGGTCCGGGAGGAGACCGGCGTCGTGGTCGCGCACTGGCAGGGCCCGGTGTACGAGGTCGAGGTGGAGGCTCCCGGGCTGGGCTGGCACCTGCGGGTCGAGGCGCACATCGCGCTCGACTTCGCCGGCGACGTGCGCATCGACGACCCCGACGGCATCGTCGTCGACGCGGCGTTCGTCGAGCCCCACGCCTGTGGCGGGCACCTCGAGGGCTGCCACCGGTGGGTCGCCGAGCCACTGGGGGCCTGGCTGGCCGAGCGGTGGGACACACCCCGGCGCTTCCGGTACCTGCTCGACGGCGACGACCCGGCGCGGGCGGTCGTCACCCGGCGGTGACAGCGTCGTGACTCGACCACCCGATCCCGCCGGCGGGGGAGCCCGCACCATCCTCCACGTCGACATGGACGCGTTCTTCGTGTCGGTCGAGCTGTTGCGCCGGCCCGAGCTGCGTGGCCGGCCTGTCGTCGTGGGCGGCACGGGTCGACGGGGCGTCGTCGCGGCCGCCAACTACGAGGCGCGGGCCTACGGCGTGTTCTCGGCCATGCCCAGCGGGCAGGCGCGGCGCCTCTGCCCCGAGGCGGTCTTCCTTCCCGGCGACCACGCCCACTACGGCGAGGTGAGCGGGCGCGTGATGGCGATCTTCCGCTCGTACACCCCGCTCGTGGAGCCGCTCAGCCTCGACGAGGCGTTCCTCGACGTCACGGGGGCGCGGCGCGCGTTGGGCGAGGGTGCGCGGATCGGCGAGGACATCCGTGTCGAGGTGCTGGCGCGCGAGGGGCTCACGTGCTCGGTCGGCGTCGCGGCGACGAAGATGATCGCCAAGATGGCGTCCGAAGCGGCCAAGCCCCGGGCCGCGCCCACCGGACCTGTGCCGGGCGCCGGGGTGCGGGTGGTCGCCGCGGGCGACGAGCGGGCCTTCCTCCGCCCGTTGCCGGCTCGGGCGCTCTGGGGGGTCGGACCCGCCACGCTGGCCAGGCTCGAGCGTCTCGGCGTGCGCACGGTGGGCGACATCGCGGATCTGCCCGAGGCCGCGCTCGTCGGCGCGCTCGGCCCCACGACCGGGCGCCACCTCGGCCGGCTTGCGAACGGCGTCGATCCCCGGCGCGTCGAGCCCGACCAGCGAGCCAAGTCGATCGGACACGAGGAGACCTTCCCCGTCGACCGCCACGACGCCGACACCCTCGGTCGCGAGGTCGTGCGCATGGCCGACGCCGTGGCCTGGCGCCTGCGCCGCGACGATCAGGCCGCTCGCACCGTCACGCTCAAGGTCCGCTTCGGCGATTTCCGCACGATCACCCGGGCGACGACGCTCGCCGCCCCGGTCGACGAGGGACCCGCGCTCGCCCGCGCCGCCCAGGCGCTGCTGGCCCAGGTGGACACGGCGCCGGGCGTCCGCCTGCTGGGCGTCACGGCCAGCGGGCTCGTGCCGGCGACCGCCCGCCAACTCACGTTCGACGACGCCGACGGGCCCGCCTGGCACGAGGCGAGCGGGGCGATCGATGCCATCAGGGAGCGCTTCGGCGACCGGTCGATCGGGCCGGCGTCGGCGGTCGATCACCGCGGCTTGCGGGTCAAACGCCGGGGCGAGGCGCAGTGGGGACCGGATGACGCCTCGATGACGGGCGAACTGCCCCGAGATTGACGATTTCTCCTGCATTCACGCGTTGTCGTTTGTCGGACCCTGTGGAACACTTGTGCGTGCCGGTTCGGTGTGCCGCGCGACAAGGGGTTCAGGGTGCCGCTTTCCGAGGACGAGGAACGGATCCTCCAGGAGATCGCACAGCGCTTCTACGAGGACGATCCGACGTTTGCCCGCGAGGTCAGTGAGACCACGCTGTACCGGCACACGGTGCGCCGCATGAAGTGGTCCGTCGTCGGCCTGGTCGCCGGGGCCGTGTTCCTCGTCGCCAGCCTCTCGACCTCGTACCTCCTGTCGTTCGCCGGCTTCCTCCTCATGCTCGTGTGCGCGCTGGTGTTCGAGCGCAACCTGCGCAAGCTGGGTCGTGCCGGGCTCGACCAGTTGGCGCGCACCGTGCGGGCGAACGGCGTCCGCGATGCGCTCGGGGGCGCGGGCCGTCGCGTCCGTGAGCGGTTCAAGCGCGACGACGGCGCCGACGCCGACGGCGAGTAGCGCCCGTCCGCCGCGGCCCGCCCGCCGCGCTCCGCCGACGTCCGCCGTGCTTGGCCTCCTCGGGGGGCCATCCCGGGCGGACGGTCAGGTCGACGGGAGCGGAGTCGGGCCCTGGTGGGCGAGCAACCGCTGCGGCCTGCGGGAGAACAGCAGTCGGATGTCGAGGTAGCGGAGGATGCGGTGGCGCCATGGCTGCTGCCCCTTCGCGTCGTCCACGGCCGCGGCCCACGCCGGCTCGGCGCGCGCGACGACGTCGTCCGCCGGCGGGATCTCCGCGTAGGCGATCGCTTCCATGTTGCGGGCCAGGTCCTGGATGGCGACGCTCGAGCCCGGCAACGCCACCGCCATGCGGTCGGCCATCTCCGCGATGGTGAGTGACGGCGGCAACGCCACGCCCGCCGCGGTGGCATCCTCGGTCGTAGTGCGCCACCAGAGGCCAACCTTGGCCGCGGGAACCGTTGCGCGGCGACGCCGGATCACCCGTTGCCCGACGACGGCTGCGGGCACGAGCAGGAGGTAGGCCAGCCCACCGATGGCGACGGGGCGGCCTGCCGCCCGCACGGGGGCCGGCACGATGGCCGAGTCGTTCGCGGAGCTGCTCCGGCCGGTGGCGAGGCCCTCGCCCAGGCCGGCCCCGGCACCCCGCTGCTCGTCGCCGGCCTGGCCGACGGGCCCGCCCGCAGGACCGGAGCCCGCCCCCGGGGTGTCGGTGACAGCCGCGCCCCCGGTGCTGGTGTCCTGGCTCTCCTCGATGCCGAGCCAGCCCCCGGCGCGGGGCGGGCCCCTGTCGGGTGTGGGCTCGAACTGCACCCAGCCGTACTCGCCCAGGTACACCTCGGGCCACGCGTGGGCGTGCACGCCGCGCACGCGGAACAGCGTGGGGTCGTACACGTCCTGGACCCCCGGGGTGAAGCCGACGGCCACTCGCGACGGCAGACCCGCGGCGCGGGCCATGGCCGCGAACGACGCGGCGAACTGCTCGCAGTAGCCCCGCCTGGTCTCGAACAGGAAGCTCTGCAGCGCGTCCTCGTCGTGGCCGGCGCCCACGTTCAGGTCGTAGGTGAACTCGTCGCTGCGGAAGTAGTCCTGGAGTGCACGCGCCTTGTCGTAGGGCGTGGCGTGCTCGGCGGTGATGCGGTCGGCCTCGGTGGAGACCCGCTCCGGGAAGTCTGTGGGCAGCACCAGGTACCGCGCGGCGATCTCGTCCGGCACCTCGGACGAGGCCGTGCGCAACACGTCGATGTCGAGCTCGGGGATCGCCGAGGTGACCGTGTAGGTGTAGCCGTCGGAGCTGGTGACGTCGCGGTCCACCATGAGGGTGCTCGACCGCTCGTCGAAGTCGGTCGCCTGCTCGCCGACGTCCACCGCCGCCGGCTCGTACGCCGCCGGCAACCAGACCGAGCCGAGGGCCTCGATCGTGATCTCCTGCGTGACGGTCTCGCTGGTCGTCTCGGGGTCGATCGTCTGCGGGAGCTCGCCGCTGGCGTCGTCGGTGCTGTAGGACGATCGCCAGATCTCGCCGTCGAACTCGTCGAGTGAGGTGAGGCGCCAGTAGGAGCTGCGCTCGCTGCGCACGGTGAACACCTCGACGTCGGGCTGCTCGACGAGCTTGGTCTGCAGCGACACCATCGGGCTGAGCACGACGCGGGTGGGCTCGTCCTTGTTGATGTCGCGCCATGCCACCACCGGCTCGGCGTCGGCGCCCGGCAGCTTCGGGCCGGCGATCGCCCCGGCGAGCACGGCGGCGCCGATGATCGTCGCCCCGGTGCCCACGAGCGACCACCGGCCCTGGCTGCGGCGACCCCCGGCCCAGCGCGAGCTGCGCTCCTGGTTGGCGGTGCGATGGAGCAGGACGTACAGGAGGCACGCGCCGGAGAACACGGCGGCGCTGGCCACGGGGCTGCCGGACCCACCCAGCGCGGCGGCGAACACGAACAGGGTCGTGGCGGGCAGGAGGGCCTCGAACGTGGCGTACACGCGGAACGCAGCCCAGTCGGCCACGAACGCGATCAGCCAGATCGCGCCGGCGGTCGCGGCGAGGAACCCGTTCTCGACCGGGGCGGGGGCACGCACGTGGCCGAAGAGCCGCCACGACGAACTGAGGTCGTCGCCCAGCTGGCCGAACGTGTCGGGCGTCGGCAGCAGCCAGCGGGTCGTGTCGGGGAACCGGGTCCACGTGATGAAGATGACGGCGATGCCCGCAGTGGCGATCGCCGCGGGGACGAGGCGAACACCCGCACGCCGCAGCAATGTGACGGTGAGGTGGGCGACGATCGCCTGCAGGACCAACGGCCCGCGGTACGAGCCGTCGAGGAACAGCCGGTGCATGCCGACGATGGCGGTGATCGTCACGATCGCGAGGGCGACCTCGCTGGCGACCAGCATCTGGTCGTTCGGTCGTGCCGTGCGGGCGCGACCACTCATCGGATGCTCCCCGTGACGGGCTTGGACCTCGCGGAGGCCGCCATCGCCCGGTTCCACACGGCGGCGAAGGGCGCGTCCGCCGTCACCCGGATGACCGAGGCGGTCGACGCCGGCGGCTCGATCTGGGCACCACGGGAGGCCGTGGTGTCGACCCGCACGACGCTCACGAGGCCGAACCGCTGGCGCAGCCGTGCGGTCGCCGCCAGCTCGTCGCCGGCGGTCTGGCCCACGATCAGGACGAGCGCGCCCTGGCCGTCGCGCTGCACCATGTCGAGCATCGCCCGGAGGCTGGCGCTGCCCGTCGACTCGACGACCGCCAGGTGCTCCAGCAACGCCTGGACGTGCGCGCCGCCGGACCCGAACCCCGAGTCGGCGCCGTCGGTCGTGGCGAGGCGGACAAGGTCGCGCCGAGCGCTGTTGGCCGTCACGATGCTGGCGGCGGCCGAGACCGCGGCCTCGAGCGACGCCGGGTCGTGGCCCGCCCGCCGCACGTCGAGCAGCACGGTGGTGCGGCCCTGCCACGGCTGCTCCTGCTGGCGGACGAGCAGCTCGTCGTGGCGCGCGGTCGACGGCCAGTGGATGCGCCGCAGGTCGTCGCCCACCACGTAGGGGCGGAGCGCGTAGAAGTCGTCGCCCACCCGGCCGAGCGCGTGCGGGTGGAGCACGCCGGCGAGCGGGTCGTTTCCCGTGGTGAAGGGCACGGGCCGCACGTCGTCGACGTGGGGGAAGACCGTGACCTCGACCCGCGGGGCAGCGGTGGTGCTCGCCTGGGCCAGGCCGAACGGGTCGGCGATGACCACCTGCAGCGGGCCGACCCGCACGATGCCGCGCCGGTCGGTCGGCAGGCGGTAGGTCGCCACCGAAGCCGCCCCCTGGTCGAGCGGCGAGACCAGCAGCTCGGCCCCCGCCGTGCCGCTCACGGGGTCGCGCAGGCGCAGCACCGGCGTGTCCTTGTGTCGGAGGTTGCGGATGCGCACCTCGACGCGGCTCACCTGACCGGCGTGGACGCGGGCCGGGTGCACGACGCGGTCGACCTGCAGGTCGAGCCGGCTGAGCCGGACGTAGAGGGCGGCGACGGCCACGAGGCCGAGGGCGACGGCGCCGAAGACGTAGAGCTCGCCGATGCCCAGCAGCCGGGCGAGCACCAACACGGTGATGCCGCCCCACAGGCACAGCCACCCCTGCCGGGTCAGCACAGCCCTGCGTCCGCCGGCACTCAGTGCCCCCCGGGCACGGGCACGGCCCGGAGCACCTCGCCGAGCGCGTCGTCCGGGCTGATGCCCTGCAGCTGGGCCTCGGGTGTGACCAGCAGACGGTGCGCGAGGACGGGCACGGCCAGGGCCTTGACGTCGTCGGGGATGACGTAGCCGCGCCCCTGCGAGGCCGCCCGGGCCTTGGCCACCCGCTGCAGTGCCAGCGTCGCCCGGGGTGACACACCGAGGGAGAGATGGGTGCTGCGGCGGGTCGCCTGGGCGACGTCCACCAGGTACGCCTTCAGGCTGGGCGCGACATGGACCTGCCGGGTCGCGGCGGCCATGCGCTCGACGTCGGCGTCGGTGACCACCGCACCGATGTCACGGAACGGGTCGTGGTCGCCGTGCATGTCCAGGATCTCGAGCTCGGCGCTGGGCGAGGGGTAGCCGACCGACACCCGCATCAGGAACCGGTCGAGCTGCGACTCGGGCAACGGGTAGGTGCCCTCGTGCTCGATGGGGTTCTGGGTGGCGATGACCATGAACGGCGGGGTGAGCGGATACGTGACCCCGTCGACCGTGACCTGGTTCTCGGCCATGGCCTCGAGCAGTGCGGCCTGCGTCTTCGGCGACGCCCGGTTGATCTCGTCGGCGAGCACGATGTTGTTGAACACCGGCCCGGGACGGAAGTCGAACGTGTTGTCGCCCCGGTTCCACACCGTGAGCCCCACCACGTCGGACGGGAGCAGGTCGGGGGTGAACTGCACCCGCCCGAAGCTGCACTCGATCGACGTGGCGAGTGACTTGGCGAGGTTGGTCTTGCCGACGCCGGGTACGTCCTCGAGGAGCAGGTGACCATCCGACACCAGGCACAGCAACATCAGTTCGATGACGTCGCGTTTGCCCTGGATGACGCGTTCGACGTTGCCGACGATGCTGTCGTAGTAGTCGGAGAAGGTCGCCCCCCGGGGTGCCGCGGTCTCGATGCTGGCCACAGCCTCGGTCTCCCTCCGTCGCTTGGGTGAGCGATGCCAGGTTACGCGCTCGCGACGGGAAGCCGGTTGCGGGCGTCCGCGGTACCGTCCCCGGTTCGTGAAGACAGCCCTGGCCATCGACATCGGCGGGACGAAGTTGGCGGTCGCGCGGGTCGATGCCGCGGGCGCCCTGACCGATCGCCGCGTCGCCCCCACACCGGCGTTCGGTGACCCCGAGGACATGTGGCGGCGGCTGGCCGAGCTGGTGACCACCGTGCGCCGCGGCGACGAGGTGGTGGTCGGCGTGGGTTGCGGGGGCCCGATGGAGCCGGACGGCACGACGGTGTCGCCCCTCAACATCCCCGCGTGGACGGGGTTCCCGCTCCACGGGCGGCTGGCCGACCTGACCGGCCTGCCCGTGCACGTCGACAACGACGCCAAGGCGCTGGCCCTCGGCGAGGGCTGGGTGGGCGCGGCCCACGGCGAGCGGAACTACATCGCCATGGTGGTCTCGACGGGCGTGGGCGGGGGCGTCGTCGTCGACGGGCGCCTGCTCGACGGGGCCGGGGGCAACGCCGGACACATCGGCCACGTGATCGTGGTGCCCGACGGTCGCCCGTGCGCCTGTGGCGCCCGGGGCTGCCTCGAGGCGGAGGCCTCGGGCACCGGCATCCGCGCCGCGACGGGGCGCGACCCGTCCGAGGCGGGCGACGACCTGCGCCGCCGCACCGGCACCCTCGTCGGCCTGGCGGTGGCGTCGGTGGTCAACCTGCTCGACCTGCGGCTGGCGGTCGTGGCCGGATCGGTGGCCCTGGGGTACGGCGACACCTTCTTCGCCGCCGCCCAGGCGGAGCTGGACGTCCGCGCCCGCATCGAGTTCGCCCGGGGCGCCCGCATCGTCCCGGCCGGCCTCGGCGACGCGGGCCCTCTCGTGGGCGCGGCCGCGGTCGGCTGGCGTGGCGAGGGGCACGACATCGGGGTCGGGTGATCAGTAGCGTCTCGGTCGTGAGCGACGCGGACGGTGCGATCGATCGGCGGTGGGCGGTGGCCGCGGTCGGCGCTGTCGTACGGCATCCGTCGTTGTGGCTGACCGGCGTCCGCCAGGCGCTGGTGCTCGCCGCCCCGGGGTGGTGGCGCAGGTCGCCGCACCTGCCGCTGCCGGCTCCCGACTACCTGCGGTTCCGGTTGCAGACGGCCTACGGCGGCGCCGGCGATCGTGCGCCCGAGCCCGGCGATCTGGTCACCTACCTGCGCTGGTGCCGCGAGTTTCGCTGACATCACGCACGCGTCATCCCGTGTCGCACGCCGCGCAAACTGCCGACAGAAGCCCTGCGCACGCTTGTAGCGTTGCGGCGATGAGCCGGGCGCTCGTGCTCAATGCCACGTTCGAGCCCCTCTGCGTCGTGAGCGACCGCAGGGCGGTCGTCCTCGTGCTGGGCGAGACCGCCGAGATGCTCCATGCGAGCGAGGCGCTCATGCACTCGGCCCACCTGGTCATGGCCGTGCCGTCGGTGGTGCGGCTGCGCCGGTTCGTCGCGCGTGCCCTACCGCTGGAACACGCCGCTCAACCGCCGGTCGATCTTCGCCCGCGACGGGCACCGCTGCCAGTACTGCAACGGCCCGGCCGAGAGCATCGACCACGTCGTGCCGCGCAGCCGTGGCGGCGTCCACACGTGGGACAACGTCGTCGCCGCCTGCCGGCCGTGCAACGTGCGCAAGCGCGACCGCCTGCTCGACGAGACGTCGATGCGGCTGCACCGCACTCCGGCCGAGCCGCGGGGTACCAGCTGGCTCACGTTCGCGGTCGGGGCGGTGCCCGAGACGTGGACGCCGTACCTGCAGATCGCGGCGTGATCCCGGGCGCCGGCACGTGACGGACCGGCTCACGTCTTCGGGCGGGTGGGCGGTCCGGCGCCTCCGGGGCCCGGCCGCGTCACTGCACGCCGAGCCGCTGCCCGACGCGCCGTCCCGGGCCGTGTGGGTGCTCGACGCGTCCGGCCCCGCGCTCGTGCTCGGGTCGACCCAGGGTGACGACCTCGTCGACCACGCACTGGCCCGGGCACGGGGCGTCGAGGTGGCGCGGCGTCGGTCGGGCGGGGGAGTGGTGCTGGTCGACCCGGCCACGACAGCCTGGGTCGATGTCGTCGTCCCGGCCGGCGACCCGCTGTGGGACGACGACGTCGGGCGCGCCGCCCACTGGGTGGGCCGGGCGTGGCAGGCCGCCCTCGTCGACCTGGGCGTCGCCCCGACGGAGGTGCACGAGGGCGCGCTGGCCTGTGGCCCGCTGGGCCGGCTCGTGTGCTTCGGCACCGTGGGCGCCGGCGAGGTGACGACGCCCGACCGGCGCAAGGTCGTCGGCATCAGCCAGCGACGCACCCGCGCGGCGGCCAGGTTCCAGTCCGCGGCGTACACCCGGTGGGAACCAGCGCCTCTGGGCGACCTGCTGCGCCTCGACGCCGACGGTGCACGCGCACTCGACGGCGCCGCGGTCGGTACCGGGCGCACCCCGACCGACATGGTCGACGCCCTCCTGCGCCACCTGCCCGGCTGACCCGACGCCGCGGGTCCCGGGACCGGGATGGTGGCGCCCCCACGGCCCGTCCGGCGTGCGGACGTCGCGGATTCCGCTGGTTCCGACGGCCATGGGCCGATCGCCGTCCCGTTCCACGTTTCGATCGGTGTGATTCGGCCGCGACCTGGGCCGATGTGGGGTGGTGCCTTGTAGAGGGGGGGAGGGTGGGGTACTTTCCCACGAAGTGGAGAGCAGTGGAGTGCCCGGAGGCGCCGTTGTCGGCGCCGAGACGGCCGCCGGTGGCGCGGTCGCGACACCCACGCGCCCGACCGGTCCCCGCTTCTTCACCGGCTCGTTCGAGCACTCGGTCGACGACAAGAGCCGGCTCGTGCTGCCGGCGCCGTTCCGGGCCCGCCTGATCGCGGGCGCCTACCTGGGCCCGCTCGACGGCTTCCTCGGCCTGTGGCCGGACGACCAGATCGAGGCCGTGTTCGCCAAGTGGGACGACGGCGTCGCCCTCGGCCTGGTCTCCGAGGAGGCGGCCGAGGCGTTCGTCGCCTCCACCTTCCCGGTCCAGCCCGACGGCCAGGGCCGCATCGTCGTCCACAAGTCGCTCCGCGCCTTCGCCGAGCTCGCGGGTCCCGTCATGGTCGTGGGCGCGCGCCAGCGCCTCGCCGTGTGGTCCCGCGACCGGTGGGACCGGCGCATGGACGCCATCCCCGAGGGGCCCGACTCGGCCCTCCGCCAGGCTGCGAGGGACCTGAAGCTGTGACGTCCCTCACGCTGCGTTCGTCAGCCCACCACCCAGACACAGTCACAGGTGAGGTCCCGTTCGCCCGCCGGCCCTCGGTCGACGCGGTGGAAGGCCCCGAGGTGCCTTTGCGCATCGACTCCGCTTGCCAGCCGCCGAGCCCGTACCGGGGAGACATCCCGGCAGGCGCCGTTCGACCGGAGGTCGGCGGGTGAGCGGGCCCACACCTGACTTCGTGCACCGGCCGGTGCTCGTCGACCTCGTGGTCGAGCTGTTCGCCCCCGTGCCGCCGGGCGTGGTGGTCGACGCCACCCTCGGCGGCGGCGGCCACGCCGAGGCGCTGCTGGAGGCACATCCGCACCTCTCGATCCTGGGCCTCGACCAGGACCCCGACGCCATCGCCGCCGCGACCGCCCGGCTCGCCCGCTTCGGCGACCGGGTGACGGTGCGGCGCACCCGCTTCGACGAGATCGCCCGCGTGGTGTCCGAGGTGCTCCCCGGCCTCGGCCACGACGGCGCCAGCGGCGCCCTGTTCGACCTCGGCGTCAGCTCCCCCCAGTTCGATCGCCCCGAGCGCGGCTTCAGCTACCGCGGCGAGGGCCCGCTCGACATGCGCATGGACCCGTCGCGCCCGGTCAGCGCCGCCGACCTGGTCAACGGGGCCGACGAGCACGAGCTCGCCCGCCTGCTGCGCGCCTACAGCGACGAGCGCTACGCCGGGCGCATCGCCCGGGCGATCGTCGCCCACCGGCCGATCGCCACCACCGACGAGCTGGCCGAGATCGTGCGCGACGCCGTGCCCGCCCCCGCCCGCCGGCGGGGTGGCCACCCGGCGCGGCGCACGTTCCAGGCCATCCGCATCGCGGTCAACGACGAGCTCGCGATCCTGCCGGGCACGCTCGACGACGCCATCGAGGTCTTGGTGCCCGGGGGCCGCTGCGTGGCGATCGCCTACCACTCGGGCGAGGACCGCATCGTCAAGGACCGGTTCCGCCTCGCCGAGTCCGGCGGGTGGACCGGCCCATCGCACCTGCCGACGCCGCCGCACATCCGTCCGGTCGTCAAGCTGCTGCGCCGCAGCGCTTGGCGCCCGTCCGAGAGCGAGACCGCCGAGAACCCCCGCGCCGAGGCGGCCCGCCTCCGCGCCGTCGAGAAGCTCGACCTTCAGGAGGTGGCGTGATGGCCACGGCACGAGTCGATCGCATGCCCCTGGTGAGCCCGCGTCGAGACGACGCCGACCGCTCGCGCCACCTCCGGGTGGTCCGCCCGTCACGGAACGGGCTGGGGCTCAGCCTCAGCCCGCGCGCGGGTGTGGTGTTGACCGTCCTGGCCTTCGTGGCGCTGTTCGCGGTGGCCGTGTCCCACGCGCTCCTCATCGAGAACCAGGCCACCGTCGACGAGCTCGACAAGGACGTGGCGGCGGCCCAGGCGCGCTACGAGGAGCTGCGGCTCGAGGTCGCCCAGCTGCAGTCGCCCGAGCGCATCAGGACCGAGGCCACCGAGCGCCTGGGCATGGTGCCCGCCGGTGAGACCGTGTGGCTGACCCCCGAGGAGCCGGCGCCGCCGAGCGACGACAGCACCGAGGTCACGGACGACTCGCCCGACACCAGCGCCGCCCGCGTCAAGCCATACCTCGAGGCCACAACCCCATGACCAGCGGGCGCGGGTCCGGTCGCTCGACCACAGGCAGCCGTAGCGGTCGGACCGGCGCTTCGAGCCGGTCCGGCACGCGCTCGACCAGCACCCGGTCGGCGACCCGGATCACGACCCGCGCCGGCGCCTCCGCTCGCACCCGCTCGGGCGGCGCGTCACGCGCCACGACCGGCGCGTCACGCACCCGGACGTCGTCGGGCCGGTCCTCGACGACGAAGCCGTCGTCGAGACCCTCGAAGCCATCGACCGCCCGCCGGTCCACGACGCCCTCGACCGAGCGCCGCACGGCGGGAGCCGGGCCCTCCAGCCGCCGCGACCGTTCGGTGCCCCGGCGGACTGCAGGGCGCTCGCGAGCCGGGTCCGGCGGTGGGCGTGGCCGGGTGCGCTCCCGGTTCGGGCGGGCCGGCAGCCCGCGTGCGCGCTCGCTGGCCCTTCTCGTCGGGCTCACGATCATGTTCCTGGTCATCGTCGTGCGGCTCGCGTACGTGCAGGTCCTGGGCGCCGACCGCTATGTGGCCTACGGCGTCGACCAGCGCATCGAGCCGATCGAGCTGGCGGGGGCGCGGCGCGATCTACGACCGCAACGGCAACGACCTGGCCATCTCCATCCCGCAGACCAGCATCGCCGCCGATCCCAGCATCGTCACCGACCCGGCCCGGGCCGCCCGCCGCCTGGCCCCGGTGCTGGGCCTCGACGAGGCGGAGCTCCGCGGGATGCTCACCGAGGATGTCAGGTTCGTCTACCTGAAGCGCCAGGTCGACGACCAGGTCGCCGACGCGGTCAAGCGGCTCGACATCCCCGGTGTGCTGCAGTTCGAGGAGCAGGCCCGGTTCAACCCGTCGGCCGACCTCGCCCAGGCGCTCATCGGTGGTGTGGACCCGGACAACGAGGGCGTGTCGGGCATCGAGCAGAGCTACGAGGACCAGCTGTCGGGCGAGCCCGGCCACCTCGTGGTCGAGCGGGACCCGTCCGGGCGCACCATCCCCGCCGGGCGCCACCAGGTCGACCCGGCCCGGCCCGGCGACGACCTCATCCTCACGATCGACCGCAACCTGCAGTACGAGGTCGAGAACATCCTGCAGCGCCAGATCGCCGCTACCGGCAGCGGAGCGGGCATCGCCATCGTGTCCGACCCCGAGACCGGCGAGATCCTGGCCCTGGCCAACCAGGAGACCGACACTGCCGCGGGGATCGTCCACAACACGGGCAACAACCTGGCGGTGACCGCCAACTATGAGCCCGGGTCGGTCAACAAGCTCATCACCCTCGCCGCCGCGCTCGAGGAGGGCCTGGTCACGCCCGACCAGGTCATCAACGTGCCCCCGTCGCTGCTGGTGGCCGACCACACCTACACCGACAGCCACCCGGGCAACCTGACCGTGACCGAGATCCTGGCCAAGTCGTCGAACGTCGGCACCATCAAGCTCGCCCAGCAGCTGGGGATGGAACGGCTCGACGAGTACCTGCGCAGGTTCGGGTTCGGCCGCGACACGGGCCTCGGCCTGCCGCACGAGGAGAACGGCCAGATGCTCGCCCCCGACGACTGGTCGGGCACGTCGATCGGGTCGATCCCGCTCGGCCAGGGCATCTCGGTCACGGCCATGCAGATGCTCCTCGCCTACAACGTCATCGCCAACGACGGTGTCTACGTGCCCCCGTCGCTGGTGGCGGCCACCCGCGACAGCGAGGGCGAGCGCCACCCGGTCGCCCCCGAGGACTCGCGGCGCGTCGTGTCGCCGACGACCGCCGCACAGATGCGTGCCATGCTGGCCCAGGTGATCGAGAACGGTACCGGCGAAGCCGCCGCCATCGAGGGCTACGACGCCGCCGGCAAGACCGGGACGGCCCGCAAGCCCCAGGCGGGAGGCGGCTACGAGGACGCCGCCGGCAACTACCACTACATCTCCAGCTTCGCCGGCTTCCTGCCCGCCGACGACCCGAAGCTGTCGATCATCGTCGTCATCGACGAGCCCACCAGGTCGTCGCCGTACGCCGCCCTGGTGGCGGCGCCCGCTTTCGCCGACATCGGCCGCTATGCGGCGCGCACGATGGGCGTCGCTCCGTCGGCCCCCGCCGAGCACGCCCCCCTGGCCATCTCCACCGCCGACGGCCGCGTGCGCGCCGCACCGGCGTCAGCCCCGACGACGGTCCCGCCGTCCACGACGGTCCCGCCATCCACGACGGTCCCGCCGGCCACGACCGTGCCCGTCGCGCCGCCGCGGCACGGTGCCGGCCCACCCCCCGGGTCGCCCGGGGGCTAGGGGTGCGGTTCCGCCAACTCGCTGCCGCCGTCGAGGGGGTCCGGGTCCACATCGCCGGTCCCGACCGCGATCCCGAGCTCGACGCGGTGGTGCACGACACGCGCGCCGTCGCCGACGGCGCGCTGTTCTGCTGCGTGCGCGGCGCACGCGTGGACGGGCACGACCTGGCGGCCGCCGCCGTCGCGCAGGGCGCGGCGGCCCTGGTCGTCGACCATGTGCTGCCGCTCGACGTGCCCCAGCTCGTCGTCGACGACGTCCGGGCGGCGCTCGGTCCTGTCGCGGCCGCGTTCTGGCACCACCCGTCGCGTGACCTCACGGTGATCGGCGTCACCGGCACGGCCGGCAAGACCACCATGACCCATCTGCTGTCGTCGATCCTCGCCGCCGACGGCCGACCCTGCGGCATCATCGGCACGCTCTCGGGAGCCCGCACCACCCCCGAGGCCCCCGAGCTGCAGGCGATGCTGGCCGAGCACCTCCGGCGCGGCGACGCCGCGGTGGCGATGGAGGTGTCGTCGCACGGCCTCGAGCTGGGCCGCGTCGACGCCACCCGCTTCGCCGTCGGCGTCTTCACCAACCTCTCGCAGGACCACCTCGACTTCCACGGCACCATGGACGCCTACTTCGCCGCCAAGGCCCGGCTGTTCAGCCCTACCTTCACCGACCGGGCGGTGATCTGCGCCGACGACGAGTGGGGTCGACGCCTGCTGGCCGACGTCGAGGGGCG
Organism: uncultured Acidimicrobiales bacterium; assembly: GCA_963735375.1. Lineage (GTDB taxonomy): Bacteria > Actinomycetota > Acidimicrobiia > Acidimicrobiales > VFJN01 > ZC4RG19. The sequence goes on along the minus strand of CAVTKS010000007.1, from coordinate 156,786 downwards.
CGCCGACGTCGAGGCCCATCCGTACCGCCTCGACGATGCCGACGACCTGCGGCTGTCCCCGGGCGGCGCCTCGTTCACGTGGCGTGGCCAGCGGGTCGAGCTGGCCCTGGCCGGCCGCTTCAACGTCCGCAACGCCGTCGGCGCCGCGACGGCGGCCGCGGTCCTGGGCGTCGCGACCGAGGCCATCGCCCGCGGGTTGGCGGACGCCGCACCCGTGCCGGGCCGGTTCGAGGCGGTCGACGCCGGCCAGCCGTTCACCGTGATCGTCGACTACTCGCACAAGCCGGACGCCCTCGACCAGGCGCTGCGAGCCGCTCGCGAGCTGGTCACCGGGGACGGCGAGCTGGCGGTCGTGTTCGGCTGCGGTGGCGACCGCGACCGGGCGAAGCGCCCCCTCATGGGCGCGGTGGCGGCCCGCCTGGCGGACCAGGTGGTGCTGACCTCCGACAACCCGCGCTCCGAGGATCCACTGGCGATCGCCGCCGAGGTGCGCGCCGGCATGCCCGCCGGCGCGCCCGTGCGGGTCGAGCCCGACCGCCGGCGCGCCATCGGCCTCGCCGTCGACGCGGCCCGTCCGGGAGGCGTCGTGGTCGTCGCGGGCAAGGGACACGAGACCACACAGGTGGTCGGTGACCGTGCCCTACCCTTCGACGACCGCGTGGTGGCGAGAGAGGCGCTCGACCACCTGGCGGACACCAGACACGCGCGGTGCGGCCGACTCCACGAAAGGCAACCTCTAAGTGGTCCCCCTCCTCATCGCCGGTGCCATCAGCCTTGCGGCCTCGTTGCTCGGCACCCGCTACCTGATCGACTGGCTCAGGGCCCACGGCGTCGGTCAGCCGATCCACGAGGACGTGCCTGACGGCCACGTGACCAAGGCCGGCACGCCCACCATGGGCGGGGTCGCCATCGTGGTGGCGGCCGTCGCCGGCTATGCCGCTGCCCACGTGCACGGCGGCCTCGTGTTCACGCGCAGCGGGGTCCTGGTCATGCTGGCGATTGCCGGCGCGGCGGTCGTCGGCGCGTTCGACGACTGGGTCAAGGTCAGCAACGAGCGCAACCTGGGCCTGTCCAAGCGGGCCAAGATGGGCGGCCTGCTGCTGGTCGCGTTGGGCTTCGCCGTCGCCTGCGTGGCGTGGACCGACGTCGAGACGACGGTCAGCTTCACCCGCTGGGACGAGCCCGGCTGGCAGCTCACCGACGTCGGCTGGGTCGTGTTCGCGGTCCTGCTCATCGCCGGGACGACCAACGCCGTCAACCTCACCGACGGCCTCGACGGACTCGCCGCCGGATCCTCGATCTACGCGTTCATCACCATGACGGTGGTGGCGTTCTGGGCCTTCCGCCACGAGAGCGTCTACGAGATCAACCACGCGCTCGACCTGGCCGTCATCGCCGCGGCGATGGTGGGCGGCATCACCGGCTTCCTGTGGTGGAACGCACCACCGGCGCAGATCTTCATGGGCGACACAGGGTCGCTCGCCATCGGCGCGGGCCTGGCCACCCTCGCGCTGACACTCAACGTCCAGCTGCTGCTGCCGATCGTCGGCGCCCTGTTCGTCTTCGAGACCCTGTCGGTGATCGTGCAGGTGGGCAGCTTCCGGTTGTTCGGCCGCCGGGTGTTCCGCATGGCGCCGGTCCATCACCACTTCGAGCTGGGCGGCTGGCCCGAGACCACCGTGATCATCCGGTTCTGGATCCTGGCCATCATGTCGATGGCCGTGGCATTGGGGTTGTTCTACGCCGACTCGATCTCGGCCGGTGTCCTGGACTGATCCCGTGGCCGTCGTCACCCTCCCCCAACGCGGTGCGCCGGTGGGCGAGGCTGTGACGATGCGCCCGGTCCCGCGTCCGCACTCCGGCATGCACCTGGCGGCGGCGTGACATGAGCACCACGACCGAGCGTCGTGGGCGCGGTTCGGGCGGGCGGGGAGGCGCGCCCGTGGCGCGGCGGCGGCACCCCACGGCGCGCACGCCCCCGGCGCCGGCCGCCCGGTCGGGCCTGTACGTGGCCCTGGCGTTCCTGATCGCGGTGTTCAACCTGCTCGGGCTGGTCATGGTCATGTCGGCGTCCGCGGTCGTGGCGCCGCGACGACTACGGCTCGTCCTGGTACTTCGTGCTGCGGCAGGCCGCCTGGGCCGCCGGCGGCGTGGTGGCGCTCGTCGTCGTGGCCCGCATCGACTACCACCGGTGGCGCCGGTACTCGGGGCCGTTCCTGCTCGTGGCGCTCGTGCTGCTGGGCCTGGTGCTGGTGCCCGGCATAGGCGTGGGCGCCAACGGCGCCACCCGGTGGATCGGGGTCGGGTCGCTGACGTTCCAGCCGTCGGAGGTCGCCAAGCTGGCGGTGCTCATCTGGGTGGCCGACCTGTTGTCGCGCCGGGCCGCCTACATGCACAACACCCGGGCGACGCTGCGTCCCGTGATCGTGGTGCTCGCGACGATCGCAACGCTGGTCATGCTCCAGCCCAACCTGGGCACGACGATCGTCATCGCCGCCATCGCGCTCGCGCTGTGCTTCGTCGCCGGAGCGCCGACAGGACCGCTGGCCGGATGGTCGACCTTCGGCCTCGCCGCGGCGACCAGCCTGGCGCTGGCCGCCCCGTACCGGCGGGCCCGGGTGCTCACCTTCCTCGACCCGTGGGCCGACCCGATGGACAAGGGCTACCAGAACATCCAGTCGCTGGTCGGCCTGGCGTCGGGGGGCATCGCCGGCTCGGGCCTGGGCGCCAGCCGGGCCAAGTGGGGCTACCTCCCCTACGCCCACTCCGACTTCATCTTCGCCATCATCGGCGAGGAGCTGGGGTTGGTCGGTGCCACCGTCGTGGTCGGCCTGTTCGTGCTGCTCGGCATCATCGGCATCCGCATCGCCCTCCACGCGCCCGACCGCTTCGGTCTGCTCATCGCCACCGGGGTCACGGCTTGGTTCTGCATGCAGGCGTTCGTCAACATCGGATCTGTGATCGGCATCCTTCCCATCACCGGCGTGCCGCTGCCCTTCGTCAGCGCCGGCGGTTCCTCCCTCGTGTTCGGCATGGCCGGCGCCGGACTGCTGCTCTCGGTCGCCCGGCAGGCCACGGTGCGCTCGCTTCCCCCGCGCGCCCCGGGCGCGACCGATGAGCCGACGGTCGTCGGGGGCTCGTCACAGCCGTCGCTGCTTCGCCCTGATCGCCGGCGGCGGCACGGCCGGCCACGTGCAGCCCGCCATCGCCATCGCCAAGGCGCTGGTCGACCGCGGCCACAAGCAGTCGTCGGTCGAGCTCGTGGGCAGCGAGCGCGGCATCGAGGCGCGGCTCGTTCCCGCTGCGGGGTTCGAGCTGACCCTGCTGCCGGGGCGTGGGATCCAGCGCAAGGTGAGCTGGCAGAACGTGAAGTCTCTGGCCGCGCTGGTGGTGGCCTTCTGGCGGGCGTGGCGGCTGGTGGGCAACCGGCGCCCCCGGGTCGTGGTGTCGGTCGGCGGGTACGCCAGCGTGCCGTGCGCGCTGGCCGCCGCCGTCCGGCGCGTCCCGATCGTCGTGGCCGAGCAAAACGCCGCGCCGGGCGCGGCCAACCGGTTGGTGAGCCGCTTCGCCAAGGCGTGCGCGGTCTCGTTCCCCGACACGCCGCTGCCCCGGGCCGTCGTGACCGGCAACCCCGTCCGGCCCGAGGTGCTGGCGATCGACCGGGCCCACGACGCCGGAGGCGCTCGCGCCCGGCTCGGGGTCGAGCCCGGCCGGCGCGTCGTCCTGGTCTTCGGCGGGTCGCTGGGCGCGCTGCGCATCAACCGCGCGGCGATCGACGCCGTGCGCCTGTGGGCCCGGCGCGGCGACCTGCACGTGCGCCATGTCATCGGGTCGCGCGACTGGGACGAGCTCACGGCTCCCGGCTCGCCGCTGCCCCCGGGAGCGCCGCTGCGCTACCAGGCGGTCGAGTACGACGACGACATGCCGACGTCGCTGGCGGCCGCCGACCTGGTCGTGTGCCGGTCGGGGGCGAGCACCAGCTTCGAGCTGCTGGCCGCGGGCCTCCCGTCGGTGCTGGTGCCCTCGCCGTTCGTCACCGCCGACCACCAGACCGCCAACGCCCGCCATCTCGAGCGGGCCGGCGCCGCGGTGGTCGTCCCCGACGCCGAGCTCGACGGCAAGCGCCTGGCCGTCGAGGTCGACACGCTGCTCGCCGACCCCCGCCGGCTGGGGGGGATGGCCCAGTCGGCCCGGGCCGCATCCCGGCCCGCGGCCGCCGCCGAGATCGCCGCGCTGGTCGAGAGGTACGCCCGTGACTGACCGCTCCGACCTGCCCGCTGCCGAGCGCCTGACCGGCACGCTCGACCTGTCGCACCCGCGCCGCGTCCACGTCGCCAACGTGGGCGGTGCGGGCATGAGTGCCGTGGCCACGCTGCTGGCCGAGAGCGGCCACCGTGTCAGCGGGCACGATCCGGCGTCGTCGACGCCGTTCCTCGCCATGCTGGCGGCTCTGGGCGTCGAGGTGACGACCGGTGATGAGCGTGTGCCACTGGCCGCCGACGTCGAGGCCGTGGTCGTGTCGACGGCGACCCCCGACGACGACGCCGACGTCGTCGCCGCACGCCGGCGGGCCGTGCCCGTCATCCACCGGGCCGGCGCGCTCGCCGCCCTGTGCGCCCAGCGATCGACCGTCGCGGTGGCCGGCACCCACGGCAAGACCACCACCTCGGCTCTCCTCACCACCGTGCTGGCCGGCGCCGGCCGCGACCCCGGCTGGGTGGTCGGCGCGGCGATCCCGCAACTGGGCCGCAGCGCGGCCTGGGGTGGTGACGGCCCGCTCGTGGTCGAGGCCGACGAGAGCGACGGCACGTTCCTCGCCCTGGGCGCTGCGTCGGCCGTCGTGACGAACGTCGAGCCCGACCACCTCGAGAACTGGGGCGGGGAGGCGCCCCTGCGCGACGCGTTCGTCCGGTTCGTGGGCGCGTTGTCCGGCCCCGCCGTGCTGTGCGCCGACGACATCGGCTCGCGCGGCCTCGCCGCCAGTGCCGGCCGGGCCGTCACCTACGGCCTCGACCCGGGGGCCGACTACCGGGTCGTCACCCCGGTGACCGAGGGGACAGGGGTCCGCTTCGAGTTGCACCACGCCGACGACCTGGTCGACGTGGAGGTGCCGTACGCGCCGGGTGTGCACAACGCGACCAACGCCGCCGGCGCGCTCGCGGTCGCCCACCTGCACGGCGTGCCCCTCGCCGAGGGTGCACAGGCTCTGCGAGGGTTCCAGGGCGTCGCCCGCCGCTTCGAACGCCGCGGCGAGGCCGGGGGCGTGACCGTCGTCGACGACTACGCCCACCTGCCGACCGAGGTGCGGGCGGCCCTGGCGGCGGGCGCAAGCGGGCCGTGGTCGCGGGTCGTCGCCGTCTTCCAGCCCCACCGCTACAGCCGCACCGAGGCCGTGTGGCGGGACTTCGCCGACGGCTTCACCGACGCCGACCTGCTGGCGATCACCGACGTCTACGCCGCCGGTGAGGCGCCGCGCCCCGGCGTGTCGGGCAAGCTGGTCGTCGACGCCGTGCTCGACGCCCACCCGTGGGACAGCGTGGCGTGGCTGCCCGGCCTCGACGACGTCCTGTTGTGGCTGCGGGGCGTCCTGCGCCCGGGCGATCTGTGCCTGACGCTCGGGGCGGGTGACCTGACCGCCCTCGCGCCGCGCATCATCGCCATGCTCGAGGAGCGGCGGTGACCGCCGACGAACCGGGGCTCCGCCGGGCCGCCGAGCTGCTCGGGGCGCTGGCCCGGCACGACGTGCCACTGGGGCCGCTCACGACGTATCGCGTCGGTGGCACGGCGTCGCTGTTCGTCGACGCCAGGTCGGTGGCCGACCTGCTCGCCACCGCCGATGCCGTGGCTGCGACGGGGGTGCCCACGCTGGTGGTGGGCAAGGGCTCGAACATGCTCGTGGCCGACACGGGGTTCCGCGGGGTGGCGGTGCTGTTGGGCGACGCGTTCGCCACGGTGGACGTCGACGGGGTGGTGGTGCGCGCCGGCGCGGCCGCGCTGCTGCCGGTGGTGGCCCGCCGGTCGGTGCGCGCCGGGCTCACGGGTTTCGAGTGGGCCGTGGGCGTCCCCGGCTCGATCGGCGGGGCCGTGCGCATGAACGCCGGTGGCCACGGGTCGGACATGGCTGCGTCGTTGGTCGACGCCCGGATCATCGACCTGGCGACGGGGGCCGACGAGCGTGTGCCCGCCGCGGGGTTGGCTCTCGGGTACCGGCGGTCGGCCGTGGGGCCGTCACAGGTGGTCGTCGACGCCACGCTGGGGTTGGCCGTCGGTGACCCGGCGGCGGGGGAGCGCACCCTCTCCGAGATCGTGACGTGGCGGCGTGCCAATCAGCCGGGGGGACAGAACGCAGGGTCGGTGTTCACCAACCCGCCCGGCGAGTCCGCGGGGCGCCTCATCGACGTGTCCGGGTGCAAGGGCCTGCGGGTGGGCACCGCGTCCGTGTCGACCAAGCACGCCAACTTCTTCCAGGCCGACGCCGACGGGTCGGCCGACGACGTGCTCGCGCTGATGGCGGAGGTGCGGCGCCGGGTCCGCGAACACACCGGCACGGACCTGCACGCCGAGACCCGGCTGGTGGGCTTCACTGAGCCTGCACCTCTACCTGAGGTCGAGAGTTGAGGGTCGGTCGGAGGTGACCGACGACGATGGGCCCACGGACCCTGGCGGACCCGAGGCCCCCTCCGGCCCAGGTGGCGGCAAGCCCGGCGGCGCCGGGGATCGCGGTCCGAGCGGCTCCGTCCAGGGCACGAAGACCACCGCGCTCGCGGTCGATCCGCGCATGCGGTCGCGTCGCATCGGCGTGCGCCGCGACGCCGGCCGCCGGCGGCTGAGGCGCGTGACGATGGTGCTCGCGGGGGCCGCCGTGGTGGTCGGGGCGGCGGTCGCGACCCGTACACCCCTGCTCGACGTCGACCGGGTCACCGTCACCGGCGTCGAGCACACGACCGCTGAGGAGGTCCGCCGGGCGGCCGCCATCGACGACGGCGAGCCGCTCGTCTCCGTCGATCCGGGGGCCGTGGCCGACCGTGTCGAGGCGCTGCCCTGGGTCGAGGCCGCCCGGGTCGAGCGATCGTGGCCGTCGACGGTGAGGGTCCAGGTCACAGAGCGGGTGGCGGTCGCCGTCGTCCAGGTGACCGACGACCACGCGGCGGCGATCGACGCCGACGGTTGGGTCGTCAGCATCGACCCGCGGTCGACCGACGCCCCGACCGACCCGGCCGGCCCGCTCGTGCTCACGGGCATCGACGGCCGGGTCACCGAGGGCGCGCGGCTGGACGACGACGCACGGGATGCACTGGCGATCGCTGCTGTCGTCGCCGAGCGCATGCCGGGTGTGGTGACGTCGGTGTCGACCGACCTCGATGCCGAGCTGGTCCAGGGAGGTGCCGTCCGCTTCGGTTCGACCGAGGATCTCGACGACAAGGTCACCGCCGCGAAGACCGTGCTCAGCGCCGTCGACACGACCTGTCTCGAGCTGCTGGACGTGCGGGTTCCCGGAAGTCCGGCCTTGACCCGCAACCAGAGGTGTTCGTAGGCTGCGAGAACTACCAGAGGTTGAGGAAAAGTATCGACCTTAACTTGAGATTGAGTTGATGTCGAGGGGGCTGTCGGCCTTGGTAGGTTCAGGCGATTCGTCCGGGTCACTGGCGGTCCGGGCGGCGCCCATTCTCCCCGGTTAACCCCTGAACACGAGGTGGCACGACCCATGGCCGGCAATCCGCAGAACTATTTGGCCGTGATCAAAGTGGTCGGTATCGGTGGTGGCGGCGTCAACGCGGTCAACCGCATGATCGATGCCGGGCTCAAGGGCGTCGAGTTCATCGCCGTCAACACCGACGCCCAGGCGCTGTTGATGAGCGACGCCGACGCCAAGCTCGACATCGGCCGCGAGCTGACGCGCGGCCTCGGCGCCGGGAGCGACCCCGAGGTCGGTCGTCAGGCCGCGGAAGAGCACCGCGACGAGATCGAGGAGATCCTGAAGGGCGCCGACATGGTGTTCATCACTGCGGGCAAGGGCGGCGGCACCGGCACCGGTGGCGCGCCGGTGGTCGCCGAGGTGGCCAAGAGCCTGGGTGCCCTCACCATCGGCGTGGTCACGCGGCCGTTCTCGTTCGAGGGGCGCCGCCGGGCGGTCCAGGCCGAGCAGGGCATCCAGCGCCTGAAGGAGAAGGTCGACACCCTCATCGTCATCCCGAACGACCGGTTGCTCACCGTGTCCAACGAGAAGACGTCGATGGTCAACGCGTTCAAGATGGCCGACGAGGTCCTTCTCCAGGGCGTCCAGGGCATCACCGACCTCATCACCACGCCGGGCCTCATCAACACCGACTTCGCCGACGTGAAGATGATCATGAGCAACGCGGGGTCCGCCCTCATGGGCATCGGCTACGGCTCGGGCGAGGGCCGGGCGCTGTCCGCCGCTCGCAACGCCATCTCGAGCCCGCTGCTCGAGGCCTCGATCGAGGGTGCCCGTGGCATCCTGCTCACGATCGCGGGTGGCAGCGACCTCGGCCTGTTCGAGGTCAACGAGGCGGCCGAGGTCATCCACGGCGTCGCCCACCCCGACGCCAACATCATCTTCGGGTCGATCATCGACGACGAGATGGGCGACGAGGTCCGGGTCACGGTCATCGCCGCCGGTTTCGATCGGTGGGACGAGCGCGACACCTCGGCCGGCCACTCCCTGGCGCGGGGTAGCAACGGGTCGAGCGGCCGGGTCGACGACGAGCTCGAGGCGCTGACGCGTGGTCCGTCCGCCGACGATCTCGACCTCGACGGCGACGACGAGTTCGACGTCCCCTCGTTCCTCAAGTAGGGGTGGCGACACGCCCGCAGCCGTGCGCCCCGGGCGAGGCGGCGTGAGTCCCGTCGTGGCGCGCGACCCCACGCTCACCGATCGCATCGCCGCGGTCCGCGCGCGCATCGCCGGCGCGGCCGTCGACCCGGCGGGTGTCCGCCTCGTGGCGGTCACCAAGGGCTTCGGCGCCGACGTCGTACGGGCCGCGCTCGCGGCCGGGCTGGTCGACCTGGGCGAGAGCTACGTGCAGGAACTGGTGGCCAAGGCGGGTGAGATCGAGCGCGATGCCGACCAGCGGGCGGACGAGGCGGCGCCCGTCGCGCCCCGTTGGCACGCCATCGGTCGGCTGCAGCGCAACAAGGTGCGCAAGGCGGCGCCGTTCGTCTCGCTGTGGCACAGCGTCGACCGGTTGTCGCTGGGGGCCGAGATCGCCCGCTGGGCGCCCGGTGCTGCGGTGCTGGTGCAGGTGAACACCTCGGGCGAGGAGGCCAAGGGTGGGTGCCCCCCGGCGATGGCCGCCGGGCTGGTCGACGGTCTCGTCGACCTCGGTCTCGATGTCCAGGGGCTCATGACGATCGCGCCGGCCGGGCCTCCCGAGGAGGCCGCCCGTCCGGCGTTTCACACGGCGCGCGAGCTGCGCGACCGGCTGGGGCTGTCCGAGCTCTCCATGGGTATGTCCGGCGATCTCGAGGTGGCGCTGTCAGAGGGCGCCACCCTCGTGCGCGTCGGCAGCGCGCTGTTCGGTCCGCTGTCCGCATGGAGACGGGGCGCGACACTAGAGTTCACTTCCGGCCGGTGGAGGACACATGGCATCGATGTGGCGCAAGGCGATGCTCTACCTGGGGCTCGGCCCCGACGACGAATACGACGACTTCGATGTGACCGGTGAGCACCAGCGCGCCGTGGCCCCACGGCCTGTGGTGCGTCGCACCGGCGGTGATGCCCAGCACGATCCCGAGCCGTCGGGCTCCGTGCGCACCCTGCCCCCGTCCGCCGGCGACGACGAGCTGAACGGCCACGACGTGGGCCGTGCCAACGGGCACGAGAGCGGGCGCACCTCGCGGGCGTCGGATCGTGTCGGCGCCGACGGCCACCTCGAGGCCGCGCGTGGGTCGTCGCGTCGCTCGTCGTCGGCCGAGCGACCCGCGTCCGGTCGCGGCGCCGTGGTGCGGCCCCTGCCCGCGGCCGCGGGCTCCAAGCCGTTCGTCGTCGGGCCCACCTCGTTCAACGACGCGCAGGACGTGGCCGACAAGTTCAAGATAAACGTGCCCGTCATCCTCAACCTGCAGGGCGTCGAGCGCGATCTGGCCCGCCGCATCATCGACTTCGCCAGTGGCCTCTGCTACGGCCTCGGCGGCCAGATGGAACGGGTGGCCAACCAGGTCTATCTTCTGACTCCCAGCGACGTCGAGGTCTCGCCCGAGGAGCGGCGCCGTCTCCGCGAGCGGGGCTACGAAGCCTGATCGCACCCCTCCACCGCCGGGAGCCACGCCACCCATGGCAAGCATCCTCTGCCTGCTGATCAACATCTACCTGTTGGTGATCTTCGCCCGCATCATCATGAGCTGGGTCACCCAAGCATCGCCGCCCACCCCGGGCACGGCCTACGCGCAGATCGTCGAGGCGCTCGACAGGGTGACCGAGCCGGTCCTCGGCCCCGTGCGGAACATGCTCCCGCCGGTGCGCATGGGAGGGATGGGCCTCGACCTCTCGCCCATCGTCGTCATAATTGGCCTGATCATCCTGACGCGCGTGGTCTGCTGACCAGGGCGTTCCCGAGCCGTCCCCCTGCGGGTGTGGAGTTTTCGTTACTCTCTCGGCCATGGAACTGACTCCGCAGACGCTCCACGCCGTCGAGTTCCGCGAGGCACGGCGGGGTGGCTACAACACGCGCGACGTCGACGACTTCATCGAGCGCATCGCCGCGAGCGTGGGTCACCTCAACGAGCGGGCGCGCGAAGCCCAGGCTCGGGCCGACGCGGCCGACGCCCGCCTCGGCGAGTTGCAGCACGAGCTCGACGAGGCTCGGCGCCGCCCGGCGGCCGCCGCGCCGCCCGAGGTGTCCGAGACCGACGAGACGCTGCGGCGCACGCTGGTGCTTGCCCAACGCACCGCCGACGCCACGGTGAAGGAGGCGAAGGAGGAGGCCAACCGCGTGCTCAGCGAAGCGCGCGAAGAGGCCGCACGCACCCGCGCCGAGGCCGAGGCGGACGCCCGCCGCGGTGCCGACTCGGCCCGCGTGTCCGCGCAGCAGGAGGTCGAGACGCTGATCTCGAACCGCGACAAGCTCAAGGGCGACCTCGACCTGCTGAGCCGGCGCATCGACGAGCAGCGCAACCAGCTGCGCTCGGGCATCTCCGAGATGCAGCGCCTGCTCGACGACCCGTCCGCTCTCAAGCCGCTGCCGCCCGTCAAGCTGGCCGACGTCGAGCGCCCGGCGCCGCTCCCGCCCGCGGATGCGTTCGACAGCGACGGCGATCGCGATCAGAACGGTGCCAACGGGCGTGCCCCGGCCGAGGTCGGGTCGCCGTTCGGTCCGGGCGCGCAGCTCGCCGCCCTGCAGGAAGGCCCGCCGCCGGCGGTCGATCTGGGCCCGCCCACGCAGCCGGTGCCGTTTGCCCTCAGCGGCGACGCTCGTGGCCCGTGGCTGCCGTCCGAGCTGCGTCCGCCCGGCGACGAGCCGCTGGGCCCGCCACCGGCACCGCAGTCGGGCACCAACGGTGCGCCCGCGGTCGCGGCCGACCCCAACAGCCGACCGAGCGAGTGGGGCAAGGCTGTCTTCGAGCAGGGCGACGCCGACGCCGACGGCAACCGCTTCGGCCGCCGCCGCTGAGCTGCGGCGAGCCGCTACATCGTCAGCGACGCACGACGGCGACCCGCACCGGGTGGCCGTCGATGGCGAGCTGGTGCGCGTCCGCCGTGGCGACCGCCCCGACCGAGAGCTCGACTGCGAGCACCTCGGCCGTCACGTAGTCGTGGTGGCCGACGACGGCGTCGGCGACGGCCCCGTCGGCGTCGACGGTCACGGCGATGCGGTCGGAGACGGCGAGGCCGATCTCCTTGCGGAGGTCGTTGAGGCTGCGCACGATCTCGCGGGCCAGGCCCTCGCGCCGTAGGGCGTCGTCCAGCTCGAGGTCGAGGGCGACGGCCCAGCCGCCCTCCTCGGCCAGTCCGAAGGCTTCGTGGCGGGCGGCGCGCACCTCGACGTCGTCGACGGTGAGGCGCTCACCGGCGACCTCGATGTAGCCGTCGGTCTCGAGCTGGTGCTGCAAGGCCGAGCCGTCGGCGTCGGCCAGCGCGGCCTTGACCTCGTTGACCCGGGGGCCGAGGCGGGGACCCAACGAGCGGAAGTTGGGCACCACCGTCCACGACATGAGCCCGGAGAGGGTGTCGACGTCGTCGACCGCCTTGACGTTGAGCTCGGTGGCGATCTCGTCGATCACGTCGTCGGCCAGCGCGATGCCGGGGTGCAGCACGAGCGCCCGGGGCAGGGGCTGGCGCACCTTGACCTTGGCGTCGGTGCGGGCGGCGCGGCCGAGGGCGACGAGCCGCCGGGCGGCGTCCATCTGACCCGACAGCGTCGGGTCGTGGGCGCCCGACGGGACGGGCCAATCGGACAGGTGCACCGATTGCTCGTCGGTGAGCGCCACGTACAGCTCATCGGCCATGAACGGGCAGAATGGGGCGAGCAGCTGGGCGGTCACCGTGAGGGCGTGGTGGAGCGTGGCGTGCGCCTGCGGGTCGCTTGACTTCCAGAAGCGCGGCCGGCTGCGGCGGACGTACCAGTTGGAGAGGTCGTCGACGAAGCGGGCGAGCCGGGTGGCTCCCCGCAGGGCGTCGAAGCCGTCGAGGGCCTCTGTGACCTCGGTGACGGTGGCGTCGAGCTCGCCGAGCACCCAGCGGTCGAGCACGTGGGTGGGGTCGTCGGGCGCCCCGTCTGCCCCGTCTGCCCCGTCGCCGGGCCGCCAGCCGTCGAGGTCGGCGTAGGTGACGAAGAAGCTGAACACGTTCCACAGGGTGAGCAGCGTCTGGCGCGTCGACTCGCGGATGCCCTCCTCGGACACCCGCCGCTGGCCCCAGGGTTGACCCGACGAGAAGAAGTACCACCGCAGCGCGTCGGCGCCGACCGTGGAGAACAGCTGCCAGGGCTCGATGACGTTGCCCTTGGACTTGGACATCTTCTGGCCGTCCTCGTCGACGATGTGCCCCAGGCACACGACGTTCCGGTACGGCGTCGAGCCGAAGACCAGCGTGTTCACGGCGAGCAGCGAGTAGAACCAGCCCCGCGTCTGGTCGATGGCCTCGCAGATGAAGTCGGCGGGGAACGACGTCTCGAAGCGGTCGTCGTCGGCGAAGGGGTGGTGGGCCTGCGCGGACGGCATCGACCCCGAGTCGAACCACGCGTCGAGCACGGGGGGCAGCCGCCGGACGGTGCCCTCGCAACCATCGGCGCGGCACGTCCACGTGACGTCGTCGACGAACGGCCGGTGCAGGTCGAGGGCGGACAGGTCGCGGCCCGCCAGGTCGGACAGCTCGGCCACAGACCCGACGCAGGTGTCGCCGCCGCAACCCTGGCAGCGCCAGATCGGCAACGGAGAGCCCCAGTAGCGGTCGCGCGACAGCGCCCAGTCGATGTTGCCCTCGAGCCAGCGGCCGAAGCGGCCGTGCTTGATGTGCTCGGGGTACCAGCCGATGGTCTCGTTCTGGGCGATGAGATCGCCCCGCTTCTCCTCGGTGCGCACGAACCACGACGTCTTCGCCCAGTAGATGAGAGGGGTGCCGCAGCGCCAGCAGTGGGGGTAGCTGTGTTGGTACGGCCGCTCCGCCACGAGCAGGCCGCGCTCGCGCAGGTCGGCGATGATCTCGGGGTCGGCGTCCTTGACGAACCGACCGTTCCACGGCGGCACCCGGTGGTCGAAGGTGGCGTCGGCGTCGACGGGGTTGAGCACCGGGAGGTTCTCGGCGCGGCCCACCTGGGCGTCGTCCTCGCCGAAGGCGGGCGCGATGTGGACGATGCCCGAGCCGTCGTCGTCGGTGACGTAGTCGGCCGCCACGACGCGCCAGCCGTCCTTGCCGGCGATCGGCTCGAGGAACTCGAAGGGCCGCTGGTAGCGCCAGCCGGCCGCGGCGATGTCGGCCCCGGTCCACCGGTCGAGCACGGGGGCATCGGGGTAGAGGCGGGCGGCGGCGTGCTCGCCGAGGACGAGGTCGCGCCCGCCGTCGGGGCTCGCCACCCGCACGTAGGTGAAGGTGGGACCGACGGCGGCGGCGACGTTGGAGATGAGGGTCCAGGGCGTGGTGGTCCACACCAGGAGGTCCGCGTCGGGGACGCCCGCGTCGGGCCCGCCCGTGAGCGGGAAGCGCACGTAGATGGACGGGTCGACCACGTCGCGGTACCCCTGCGCCACCTCGTGCGAGCTGAGCGCCGTGCCGCAGCGGCCGCAGTAGGGCGTGACCCGGTGGCCCTCGTAGAGCAGGCCCTTGTCCCACAGCTGCCGGATCAGCCACCAGACCGACTCGACGTAGTCGTTGCTCATGGTCCAGTAGGCGTCGGCCGTGTCGATCCACACGCCGGAGCGGCTGGTCAGCGACGACCAGTCCTCGACGTAGCGGCGCACCGAGTCGCGGCAGCGCTCGTTGAACGCCTCGATGCCGTAGGCCTCGATCTCATGCTTGTTGTGGAGGCCGAGCTCCTTTTCCACCTCGAGCTCGACGGGCAGGCCGTGGCAGTCCCAGCCGCCCTTGCGGGGCACGTCGCGGCCCCGCATGGTCTGGAAGCGGGGGAAGAGGTCCTTGAACGCCCGTGCCCAGACGTGGTGCAGGCCGGGGCGGCCGTTGGCCGTCGGTGGGCCCTCGTAGAAGATCCACGGCTCGTCGCCCTTGCGCAGCCGGGCGGTCTCCTCGATGACCTCGCGCTCGCGCCAGCGAGCGAGGGCGCGCTCTTCGAGGGCGGGCAGGTCGAGATCGGGGTCGACGGGGCCGAACGGCATGGCTCAAGGCTACGGCATGCCGCCCACCGTCCCCGCAGCGGAAAACCACCAGGTCAGACGATGGATGACCGACCTGCGGCCGGTGCGCGGTGGAAACACGCGTTCGAAGCCTTAACCTGCACGGATTCCTTGACCGGTCGCACCGGTCGACATACCATCCGGCACCCTTTCCCCCGAGGACGGCGAGATCTCATGCCCAGAGCCACCAAGGACGCTCCCGTGAAGACCGCCGACAAGAAGGCGGCTCCCGCCCGCAAGGCAGGAGCGAAGAAGAAGGTCGTGCTCGACAAGTTCCTCGAGGGCCAGCTGGCCGAGCTCGAGACCGAGCGCGCCAACTACCTGCGCCAGGCCGAGTCGCTGCAGGCCGAGGCCGACTCGCTCACCGAAGACCGCGAACCGGGCGACGTCCAGTTCGACGAGGAGTCGGGTGAGGGCGACACGCTGGCCGTCGAGCGCGAGCGCGACCTGGCCCTCTCCGCCCAGGCGCCGCGCCGCCGTCGAGCAGATCGACACGGCGATCGACAAGATCCACGCCGGCACCTATGGCGAGTGCGAGAAGTGCGGCACCGCCATCCCCAAGGAGCGGCTCAAGGCGCTGCCGTACGCTGCGCTGTGCGTGAAGTGCAAGAGCGGGGGCCTGGGCCTCCGTTGACCCAGGGTGCCGGCTCATCGCTCGGCGCCTCGAGCGGCCCGACGGACGGGGCCATGACCACACACGACGACCGCGAGCACGAGCGGCTGGGCGAGGCGACCGACGACCGGGCCGAGGGCCGGGCGCGCTGGCCTCTCCTGCTCGGCGTCGCCGCGGTCGTCCTCGCCGTCGACCAGCTGTCCAAGGCGTGGGCCGTCGAGGCGCTCGGCGACGGCGACGTCGTCGACCTGGTCGGCTCGCTGCGCCTGCGGCTGACGATGAACTACGGCTCGGCGTTCAGCCTGGCCGACGGCCGCGGACCGCTCATCTCGTTGCTGGCCCTGGTGGTCGTGGCCGTCCTGCTCCGCACCGGTCGCCACGCCACCCGGCCATCCATGGCCGTCGCGCTGGGCCTGGTGCTCGGCGGCGCGTTCGGCAACCTGATCGACCGGGCGTTCCGTGCCGGCGACGGCTTCCTCGGTGGTGGCGTGGTCGACTTCATCGACCTGCAGTGGTGGCCGGTGTTCAACGTGGCCGACTCGGCGATCGTGGTCGGTGCCATCCTGCTCTTCCTCGTCCAGTGGCGCGAGGTCGAGCCGGCCGAGTCGTCGGGTCGCAGCTGATGCGCGAGGTCGTGCCGCGGGCGCTCGACGGCCAGCGGCTCGACCGGGTCGTCGCACTGGTCACCGGGTGCAGCCGGGCCGAGGCCGCGGGTCTGGTCGACGACGGTGCCGTGCTGGTCGGTGGGCGGGCGGTCACCTCGCGCTCGCACCGGGTCGCCGAGGGCGACTCGCTCGAGGTCGAGGTACCCGAGCGCGCACCGACCGAGGAGCTCGCGGCCGATCCGGCGATCGCGGTCGCCGTCGTCCACGAGGACGAGCACCTGCTGGTGGTCGACAAGCCCGCCGGGCTCGTGGTCCATCCGGGGGCGGGCCAGACCTCCGGCACGCTGGTGAGCGGCCTGCTGGCCCGGTACCCGGAGATCCGCGCCGTGGGACAGCCCGATCGGCCCGGCATCGTCCACCGGCTCGACAAGGGCACCTCGGGGCTGATGCTCGTCGCCCGCACCGACGAGGCGTACGAGACGCTCGTGGCGATGCTCGCGGCGCGCGAGGTCGAGCGGCAGTACCACACGCTCGTGTGGGGCACACCCGGTTCGCCCACCGGGATGGTCGACGCCCCCGTCGGGCGGTCGTCCCGCGACCGCACCCGCATGGCGGTCACGGTCACCGGCAAGCCGGCACGCACCCGCTACGAGGTCGTGCGCACCTACCACGAGCCCGTCGAGGTCACCGAGCTGGTCTGCAAGCTCGAGACGGGCCGCACCCACCAGATCCGCGTGCACCTGGGGTCGATCGGCCACCGGGTGGTCGGCGACAGCCGCTACGGCGGCGAACGGCAGTCGCTGCCGATGGCGCGGCCGTTCCTGCACGCCGAGCAGCTGCGCCTCGACCACCCCGTGACGGACGAACCGCTGTCGTTCACCTCGCCGCTGCCCGAGGACCTGGCCGCGGTGCTCGCGTCGTTGCGCTGACGCCGCTCGCCGACGCCCGTCGCCGACGCCCGTCGCTGACGTCAGTCGATCGCGTCGGCCGTGTCGACCAGCGGCCACTCGCGCTCGCCCCGGGCCATCAGGGCGATGTCGGCCAGCGTGAGCTCGTCGAGGTGGCGGCGCATGTGGTGGCTGACCATGGCCCAGATCGACAGCAGGACGCACTGGCCCTCGTGGTCGCAGGCGCCGTTCTGGTGGGGCTCGCCGAAGTCGCCCACGGCGATGGGCCCGTCGACGGCGCTGACGATGTCGCCCAGCGTGATGCCCGCAGGCTCGCGGGCCAGCACGTAGCCCCCGCCCACACCCCGCTTGGAGCGCACCAGGCCGGCGCCCTTGAGGGCCAACAGGATCTGCTCGAGATACGGCTGCGGGAGGCCGGTGCGCTCGGCGATGTCGCGCACCGATGTCGGTCCCGACTCGTCAGCGTGCAGCGACAGCGAGAGCAGGGCGCGGCTGGCGTAGTCACCTCGGGTCGACACCTTCACGGGTGACAACTGTACGACGTGAGCGGAAGCGAACCTCGGAGGGTGGGGTTTCGTCGTGACACCTGCGGGTTACGGTGGCCCGAAGGAGAAAGCACAGGCGTGGACGAACTCGTACTTCCCGATTACGACGGGCCCTGCATCACCAACATCGTGCCGGCACTGCTGGGCCCGCCGGACGAGGCCCCCGCCTGGCTGCCGGCGGTCGTCGCCGACGCGTCCCAGGTCGTGCTGTTCGTGGTCGACGGTCTCGGCTGGGAGCAGTTGCAGGCCCGCCTGTCGCTCGTCCCCACGATCGCGACGATGGCCGGCAGCCCGATCACGACCGTGGCGCCCTCGACGACGTCCACGGCGCTCACGTCGATCACGACGGGCCTGCCACCCGGCGAGCACGGTGTCGTCGGCTACCGCATGGCCGTGCACGGCGAGGTGCTCAACGTGCTGCGCTGGTCGACGTCCGCCGGTGACGCCCGCCAGAGCATCCCGCCGTCGAAGTTGCAGCCGACGCCGCCGTTCATGGGGGAGCGACCGCCGGTCGTGACCCGGGCCGAGTACCGGCGCTCGGGCTTCACGGGCGCGCATCTCGATCCCGCCCGCTATTGGGGCTACCGCACGCTGGCCACCATGGTCACCGAGGTCGACCGCCTGCTGCGGTCGTCCGAGCCGTTCGTCTACGCGTACTACGACGGTCTCGACAAGGTGGCGCACGAGTACGGCCTCGGCGAGCACTACGACGCCGAGCTGTCGTGGATCGACCACACGATCGACCGCCTGGTGGCCGTGCTGCCACGCGGCGCGGCGCTGCTCGTCACGGCTGACCACGGGCAGGTCGAGGTGGGCGGCAACGTCGTCCCGCTGGCAGGCGAGGTGCTCGGCCTGTGCGCGATGCAGTCTGGTGAGGGCCGCTTCCGCTGGCTGCACGCACGCGCCGGGCGGGCCGGTGCGCTGTACGACGCGGCACGCTCGCACCACGGCGACGACGCCTGGGTGCTCACGCGTGACCAGATGGTCACCGACGGGTGGTTCGGCCCGGTGGTGACCGAGGCGGCCGCGTCGCGCCTGGGCGACGTGGCGCTGGTGGCGCGCCGTGACGTCGCCTTCCACGACCCCCAGGACACCGGGCCGTACGAACTCGTCGGCCGGCACGGGGCACTGACCTCGGCCGAGATGTTCGTCCCGCTACTCGCCGCCTCTCGCTGAGTGGGCGACCCCCACGCCCAGCGCGGGTCGCATTGGGCGGAGGGCGTGGCAGGATGGCTACCTATGTCGTTCCCCGATCAGTCCCAGACGACCGCTGGCCAGCAGGGGAGTGGCGGCACTCCCGTGGATCCCTCCTCACAGGCGCCGCAGGTCGAGCACCCCGAGGTGGTCAGCGTCGGCGAGCAGCCCGACCAGTCCGACCAGCCCTCCGAGGCCGTCGAGCAGCCGGCCAAGGTCATGCGCATCGGTTCCATGATCAAGCTGTTGCTCGAGGAGGTGCGGCAGTCGGACTCCGACCTCGACGAGCCCAGCCGCGACCGCCTCCGTGAGATCTACGAGACGTCGGTGACCGAGCTCTCGTCCGCGCTGTCCCCCGACCTGCGCGACGAGCTCGGCCGTCTCGCCATTCCGTTCGGGGGCACGACGGCTCCGAGCGAGTCCGAGCTGCGCATCGCGAAGGCCCAGCTGGTGGGGTGGCTCGAGGGGCTGTTCCACGGCATCCAGGCCACGTTGTTCGCCCAGCAGATGGCGGCCCGCCAGCAGCTCGACGACATGCGTCGGCGCCTGCCTCCCGGCGCGCCCCAGCCGGGCGTCGACACCGAGTCCCGGCCGGGCACCTACCTCTGAGAGCGGCTCGCCCGCTGCGCGCGTGCTGTGCGCGCAGCGCGGTCGGCCACTCGCTGGCGGTGAGTAGGGCGACAGCCTGGCAGGCGGCCCCCTAGTCTTTCGCCGATGGGGCAGGCCTTGACCGACAGGCTCACCGGCCTGAGCGCCGGGAACGCACGCGGCGCACTTCTGGGCGGCGCGTCGCTCGTCGTCGTCGTCGTGGCGGCGGCGCTCGTCGTCGCGGGGGTCGCGAGCGGCGAGGTGGTGGCGACGATGCTGTTCGTGCCGGTGTTCGCCGCCGGGTTCCTCGGCGGCCGGACGGCCGGGTACACGGGTGCGGCGGTGGCCACGCTCGTGTACGTGGCGTTGCGCCGCGGCGACCTCTCGTCCGCAGGCGTCGCCAACGCCGGCGTCCTCACGCTCACACGCGCCGGCGTGTACCTCGTCGCCGGGCACGTCGGCGCGCTCACCCAGGCGCTCCTGCCCGGGGGCGACGCCGGCGTCGGTGCTCCCGTGCGCGCGCCGTCCGGTCGATCGGACGCGTCCGCCGCCGCCCGGCGCCGCCCGGCGGGTGCTCGACCCGATGTCACGACGGTGCAGCGGCCGGTCGAGCCGGCCTGGGACGAGCCGTGGGCGACCGCCGACCAGCGGGTGCCCGCCCTCGCGGGCGTCGGCTCGCAGGCGGGTGGCTACCCGTACGCGGGCGACCAGGCCGGCTACGGCGCACCCCCGCCCACGACCACGATGTCGGCCGCGTGGCCGCCCGAGCCGCCGGGCGACCCCTGGCAGGACCCGCAGGGCTCGCGACCGTCCCGCGACACCAACGGGGGGTACGAGACCGGGGGGCACGACACCAGCGGATGGGACCAGGCCGGCCAGTCCGGCGGTGCCGGCTGGCAGGATGACCGTGGCTGGCAGGGCGACGGCGGCGGGCACGGGCAGGCTCCGGGTCCGCCCTGGCAGGTCGGCGACGAGGCCCGCCCCCTGGCCGACGACTCGTGGGCCGCGGTCCAGCAGTCGTGGCGCGAGCAGCACGGCGTGCCGCCCGAGGACGACCGTCCCCGCGAGCTCGACGGCAATCGCGCACCTTCGCACTGGCCCTACGAACCGCAGGGGCGGGGAGCCGGCGTCGACGACCACGGGGCCCCGGGCGCCGCCCAGGCCGACCCGTGGGGACACCAGCCGCAGGCCGACCCGTGGGCGGACCAGGCGCCCGGCGGAAACGGCTGGGGCGGCCCGGCACCCGCAGATGCCGGCTGGGGGGCGCCGTCCGGCGCCCAGCCCGCCGTCCCGTCCGATCCGTGGGGCGACGCCGCGCCGACGGGCGGCACCTGGCCTCAGGCACCCGCTGCCACTCCCGACGCCGGCGGCTGGCCGCCTGCGGCACCCGCGACCGCCGCGCCCTGGGACGCACCTCCCGCCAGCGGCGCGGGCGACCCTTGGGGCGCCGCCGAGCAGGCCTGGCAGTCGACGGGCCAGACCGAGCCCGCGTGGGACGATCCGGCCGCCCAGCACCACCAGCAGCAGGATCAGTGGTCACCCCCTGCCGAGGCGGGGTGGGGCGCGCGAGGTGGGTCGGCGGCGTCACATCCGCCGTTGCCGGCCGTCGACCCCGAGACGGGGTTGTGGACCGCGAAGTTCCTCCGTGACCGCCTCACGTCCGAGCGGACGCGCAGCCGGCGCTCGGGCCGGCCCTTCTCGATGGTCCTGGTGCAGGTGCCCGACGGTCCGTTGGCCCAGTTGCCCTACCGACGCCAGGTGACGCTGCTGCGCGAGCTCGGCTACCAGTTCGTCGCCGGCGGGGTGGTCGACCATCTCGTGCACGTCCCCGACCAGGCCCAGCACTGGTTCGCGGTGATCCTCCCGGACACCGACCGGTCCGGCGCCCAGGTGCTCGAGCGCCGCCTGCGCCTGGGCATCGGTGGCTACCTGTCCAGCCGTGGCCTGCGGTTGCGCGACCTCGAGAGCGCGTCGCTCACGGCACCGGACGACGATCCTGCGATGGGGCAGATCTGGGAGGCGCTCATCGGGCCCGACGAGGCCGCCCCGTCGTCGATGCCGTACAACTACTGAACCTCGACGCGTCGACGGCGGCCCCGGAAAACGCGCTACCCTCGCTGAATCACATCGCTGTCATTTGTCCACAGCAACCTGTGGACAGACGGTCGGGGTGAGCGGTCAACGTTGGCGCGAGACGGAGGGAGTCGACCGGGGTGACGGGTCGAGGAAGCTTCACCCACCTCCACGTGCACACCGAGTACTCGATGCTCGACGGCGCGGCCCGCATCGGCGAGGTGGTCGGTGCCGCGGTGGCCGACGGGCAGCCCGCGATCGGCATCACCGATCACGGGAACATGTACGGCATCCTCGACTTCTACAAGGAGTGCCGTAAGCAGGGCATCAAGCCCATCCTGGGCACCGAGGCCTACATGGCCCACGACTCGCGCCACGAGCGCCCCGCCCGTCGCGGCCGGGTCGACGACTCGGGCGGCGACGCCGACGGCGGCAAGAAGCTCTACTACCACCTCACCCTGCTGGCCGAGGACAACACCGGCTACAAGAACCTGATCCAGCTCGCCAGCCGGGCGTTCATGGAGGGCTACTACTACAAGCCCCGGGTCGACTGGGAGACGCTGTCCGACCACAGCGAGGGGCTCATCGCCACCACCGGCTGCCTCGGCGGGCACGTGCTGCAGTCGCTCATGCAGGGCGACGTCGAGGGGGCCACGGCGAAGGCCGCCCGCCTGCAGGACATCTTCGGCAAGGACAACCTGTTCGTCGAGCTGCAGGACCACGGCATCCCCGAGCAGCACAAGACCAACCCGCAGCTGCTCGACCTGGCCCGCCGCATCGGTGCGCCGCTCATGGCCACCAACGACAGCCACTACGTGCACCGCGAGGACGCAGTGGCCCAGGACGCCCTGCTGTGCGTGCAGACCGGGTCGCTGATGAGCGACCCCGACCGCTTCAAGTTCCACGGCGACGAGCACTACCTCAAGTCCGCGCTCGAGATGCGCACGCTGTTCGACGAGGTGCCCGAGGCGTGCGACAACACGCTGTGGATCGCCGAGCGGGCCGACGTCGAGATCGACTTCGGCAACCCGCAGCTGCCCGACTTCCCGCTGCCCGACGGCTTCGACACCGACGGCGACTACCTGCGGCACCTCACGTTCGAGGGCGCCCGCACGCGCTGGGGCGACCAGTTGCCCGACGCGGTCGTCGAGCGGCTGGCGTACGAGCTCAAGGTCATCGACGACATGGGCTTCAGCTCGTACTTCCTCATCACGTGGGACCTCATCGATCACGCCCGCCGGGCCGGCATCCGGGTGGGGCCAGGCCGCGGCAGCGCCGCAGGCTGCGCGGTGGCCTACACGCTGCGGATCACCGATCTCGACCCCATCAAGTACGACCTGCTGTTCGAGCGGTTCCTCAACCCGTCACGCGTGTCGATGCCCGACATCGACATGGACTTCGACTCCCGCTACCGCGACGAGATGATCCGCTACGCGGCCGAGCGCTACGGCCGCGACCACGTCGCGCAGATCGTCACGTTCTCCACCATCAAGGCCCGGGCCGCGGTGCGCGACGCCGCCCGGGTGCTGGGCCACCCGTACATCGTCGGTGACAAGGTGGCCAAGGCCATGCCGCCGCTGGTGATGGGGCGCGACACACCGCTGTACGCCTGCCTCGAGCAGCATCCCAAGTACGAAGACGGCTACAAGATGGCCGGCGAGCTGCGCGAGATGTACGAGGCCGACCCCGACACCCGCCAGGTCATCGACGTGGCCAAGGGGCTCGAGGGGCTGCGCCGGCAGGACGGCATCCACGCCGCAGCGGTGGTCATCACCAAGGACCCGCTGACCGAGTACCTGCCCATCCAGCGCAAGCCCGAGAACGGCAAGCCCATCGAGGAAGCGCCGGTCGTCACCCAGTACGAGATGCACGGCGTCGAGGAGCTGGGCCTCCTCAAGATGGACTTCCTGGGGCTGCGCAACCTCGACGTCATCAGTGACGCCATCGGCATCATCCGCGAGACCCGTGGCGTCGAGCTCGACATCGACCGGGTCCCGCTCGACGACGCCGCCACGTACGAGCTGCTCAAGCGGGGCGACACGATCGGCGTGTTCCAGCTCGAGGGTGGGCCCATGCGTGCGCTCATCCGGTCGTTGGCCCCGACCTCATTCGAGGACGTGGCCGCCCTGGTGGCCCTGTACCGCCCGGGGCCAATGGCGGCAAACATGCACAACGACTACGCCGACCGCAAGAACGGCCGCAAGCCGGTCGAATACCTGCATCCCGACGCCGAGGAGATATTGGGCGACACCTGGGGCCTGATGATCTACCAAGAAGGTGTCATGCGGATCGCCCAGCGGTTCGCGGGCTATTCACTGGCGGAGGCAGACAACCTGCGGAAGGCCTGTGGGAAGAAAGACAGGGCACTGATCGCCAAGGAGCGCGAGAAGTTCACCGCCGGGTGCGAGGCCAATGGTTACGGTGGCGACCTGGGAAAGCAGTGGTTCGACATCATCGAGCCATTTGCCGATTATGCCTTCAACAAATCCCATTCGTTCGGCTACGGCTACGTCTCCTACCAGACAGCGTTTCTCAAGGCGAACTACCCGGCCGAGTACCTGTCCGCCCTCCTCACCAGCGTCAAGGCCAACCTCGACAAAGCGGCGGTCTACCTGGCTGAGTGCCGGGCGATGGGCATCACGGTCGAGGTTCCCAACGTCAACCGTTCGGCGTCCGATTTCACGCCCGTGCTCGTCGACGACGACCGGGGAGCGGACCAGCCCCGATCGATCGTCTTCGGCCTCTCCGCCGTGCGCAACGTGGGCGAGGGCCTGGTGGGACATATCGTCGCCGAGCGCGAGGCCAATGGTCCGTTCACCGACTTCTTCGATTTCTGCCAGCGGGTCGACACGCAGGTGCTCAACAAGCGCACGGTCGAGTCGCTGATCAAAGCGGGCGCTTTCGACGATGTGGGCCACCGTCGCAAGGGCCTGCTCACGGTGTTCGAGCAGATCGTCGATCACACTGTCGCCCGCCGGCGCGAGCGCGACATGGGCATCATGACCCTGTTCGGCGGCGACGGCGACGACGGTCCCGGCGACGACTTCGAGCGCACGGCCATCCCCGATCTCGAGTTCGACAAGCGCGACCGGCTGGCGTTCGAGAAGGAGATGCTCGGGCTCTACGTCAGTGACCATCCGCTGCTCGGCGCCGAGGCCGCGCTCTCCCGCCGGTGCGAGACGACGATCGACGAGCTCGACTCGTTCGACGACGGGGCGATGAAGACGGTGGGCGGTGTCATCACCGGCCTACAGCGCAAGTGGACGCGCAAGGGCGACCTCATGGCCGTCTTCACGCTCGAGGATCTGCGGTCCACGGTCGAGGTCATGGTCTTCCCCCGCACGATGACCGAGCAGGGCCACAAGCTGGCCGACGACGCGGTCGTGGTGGTCAAGGCCCGGGTCGACAAGCGCGACGACGCCCCCAAGCTCATCGCGCAGGGCATCGACGTCGTCGAGGTCGGCGACAGCGATGCCGAGCCGCTGCGGTTACGGGTGCCGCCGCAACTGTTGTCGCAGGCAACCGTCGCCCACCTCAAACAGATCCTCGCAGACCATCCCGGTGGCGCCCCGGTCATCCTCCATCTGGGCGAGCGTCAGGTCGTTCGCCTGCCCGAACAGTGGAACGTCGACACGTCGAACGGGCTCCTCGGGCAGCTCCGTGTGGTGCTGGGAGCAGGCGCGATCGTCACCTGAGGTGCGCGCGGCGTGCGCGTGTTCGGCTACCGGAGTTGCACGCGGCGTGTCATTTGACTGGACTAGTGGCTCGTTGACCGTCGCAGAACGGGGGCTTTGCAGGAGATGTCGATCGCTGTAGACACCAAGGACTGCACGGCGCTGAGCGACGCAGAGCTCGTCGAGATGGCCGATCTGTGCGCCGAAGGTCCGCATGGCCACGAGGTCGGCACCTTGTCCAAGCAGGCCGAAGCGTGGGTGCTGGTCGCCCAGGCACGCGACGAGGCCAAGCTCAAGGGCTTCGCGTTCTGCACGCTCGAGCGCATCGGTGGCACACCGTGCGTGCTCGTGGGGCTCGCCTCGGTACGCCGTACGTCCAAGCGCGACACCGTGCTGCGCGGGCTGATCCAGGACCTCATGCGCCGCGCCGTGCTGGCCTTCCCCGACGAGGATGTGCTGGTCTCGGCCCGGTTCAGCCAGCCCGGTGGGTTCGACGCGTTCCGTACCCTCAACGACATCGTTCCCCGCGCCGGCCACCGTGCCTCGGGCGAGGAACGGGCGTGGGGCGGCCGCCTGGCCAAGCGCTACGGCATCGAGACCCGCGCCTACGACCAGCGCGCCTTCGCGGCCAAGGGCGACGGCAGCGGCCCGGCGCCGGTGTTCGACCACGAGTCGCTGCACCTCGACCAGATCGACGCCGAGGTCGCCGAGCGGTTCGAGGGGTTGCACCCGCACAAGGGCGACAGCCTGGTGGCCTTCGGTTGGGCGATGGAAGAGGACCTGCGCAAGCTCGCGTGAGTTCCCGCCGCCGGCGGGCGAGGTCGCGATGGAGCTGAGCGACGTGATCCGTTCCCGGCGCATGGTGCGCGCCTTCGACGGGCGTCCGGTGACGCGCGAGGTGGTCGACGGGCTCGTCGATCTGGCCCGTCGTGCCCCCTCGGCGGGCAACACCCAGCCGTGGTCGTTCGTGGTCCTCGAGGGTGCCGAGACGGCTCGGCTCTGGGACGTCACGCTGCCGGCCGACCGACGGGCAGGGTTCCGGTGGCAGCGGTTGATCGACGCGCCCGTGGTGATCGTCCCCATCGTGGCCCCCGAGGCGTACGCCGAGCGCTACGCCGAGCCGGACAAGCGGGCCAGCGGCCTGGGTGCCGGGCTCGAGGCCTGGCCGGTGCCGTACTGGTGGGTCGACGGGGGGATGGCGGTCCACGGCCTGCTGCTCGCCGCCGTCGACGCCGGGCTGGGCGCGCTGTTCTACGGCCTGTTCGAGCACGAGGGCGCGGCGTTGGCGGCGCTCGGCGTCCCGTCGGGGTGGCGGGCGCTCGGGGCGGTGGCGCTGGGGTGGCCGGCGCCGGACGAGCCGGGCCGGTCGGCCACGCGACCACGTCCACCTCTGTCGTCGGTCATCCACCGGGGCGGCTGGTCGCAAGGTGACGCCGGGCACATCTGACGCCCTGTCAGTTAGCGTGCGGCGGTGGACCTGCAGACCTCCATCGACCTCGACACGACCGCGAACCGACGGGTGGTGCTACTCCGCCGGCCCGAGGGGCTGCTGAGCAGCGACGACGTCGCCATCGAGGATGGCGTCGCCCTGCCCGAGCTGGCCGACGGCGAGGCGCTCCTCGAGGTCGAGTGGCTCGGCATCGACGCCACCGTGCGGACATGGCTGTCCAAGGCCGAGGGCTACCTGCCGGCCGTCGAGATCGGCGAGACCGTGCGGGCCAGTGGCATCGGTCGTGTGGTCGCCACCCGGTGCGAGACGTTCCCCCTCGGTGACCTGGTGTACGGGCTGCCGGGCTGGCAGCGGTTCGGCGTGGTCCGTGACGACCCGCTGGCCACCCACCTGGGGGCCGAGGTCGACGCACCCGCCATGCTGTCGGTCTACGGGGCGACCGGGCTGACGGCCTATGTCGGCGTCGTCGACATCGCCGCCGCCAAGGAGGGCGAGACGGTCGTCGTGTCGGCAGCCGCCGGCGCCACGGGGTCGCTCGCCGCCCAGATCGCCAAGATCACGGGTTGTCGCGTCGTCGGCATCTGCGGCAGCGACGACAAGGCCCGCTGGCTCACCGACGACCTGGGGCTCGACGGCGCGATCAACCACCGCACCGAGGACGTGCACGCCCGACTCAAGGAGCTGTGCCCCGACCGCATCGACGTCTATTTCGACAACGTGGGCGGCCCCATCCTCGACGCCGTGCTCGACCGGCTGGCCATGCACGCCCGCGTGGTGCTGTGCGGGGCGATCGCCATCTACAACGAGCACGGGCGCCCACCGGGGCCGGCCAACTACTTCCAGCTGATCAACCGCCGGGCGCGCATGGAGGGCTTCCTGTCGCTCGACTACTGGGACCGCTTCCCCGAGGTGGCGGGCACGCTCGGCGGATGGCTGGCGGAGGGCAAGCTGCACTATCGCACCCAGGTGTACGAGGGCCTCGAGTCGGCCGTCGACGCGCTCAACGCGCTGTTCACGGGTGCCAACACGGGCAAGACCGTCATCAAGGTCTGACGACGGCCCGGTCACCGACGGGTAGCGGACGACGGTGGGCCGGTCCGGTCGTCAGCCGGTGGCGGCGAGCTGCGCGGCCAGGGTGGCCTCGTCGGTGGCGGGAAGCTGGCACGCGTAGTTGCGGCACACATAAGCCGAGCCGTCCGCCCGGCCCTCCCACAGCGGCGAGTCGTAGCGGTCGCCCCAGGCCAGCACCGCGCCCGGCAGGTACATGCGCTGTGCCACCCGCACCAGGTCGGGGCGGTCGCCGGTGACCACCACCTCGTCGATGCCGTTGGCGGCCAGGTCGACGGCGGTGAGCAGGTAGCCGAACGCACCGGGATGGCGCGTTGCCAGCGGGCCGGCCAGGCGCAGGATCTGGTCGGCGTGGTTGCGGTAGCGGGCCTCGCCGGTCAGCGCCGCCAACCGCAGCAGCGCCACCGCGGCCAGGCTGTTGGCGCTGGGCGTGGCGTTGTCCATGAGGTCCTTGTTGCGGGTGATCAGACGCTCGGCGTCGGATCCCGTGGTGAACACGCCACCCCGCTCGGCATCCCAGAACAGGTCGAGCAGGGCATCGGCGGTGGTGCGGGCCTCGTCGATCCAGCGGGCGTCGCCGGTGGCCTCGGCCAGACGCACGAAGGCGTCGACGACGGCGCCGTGGTCGGCTGCGAACGCGAGGTGTCGTGCGCCCCCGTCCGCCTGCCACGAGCGCAGCCACCGGCCGTCGTCACGCCGAAGCTCGCGCAGCAGGAACTCGCCGGTCGCGACGGCGGCCTCCAGCCAGTCGGCGCGGCCGGTCGCGGCGGCGGCTTCGGCCAGCGCCGCCAGCATGAGGCCGTTCCACTCGGTGAGCACCTTGTCATCGAGGCCGGGACGCACCCGCTGCTCACGGGCGCCGAACAGGCGCCGGCGGGCGTCCTCGATGCGGGCCGGGCGGTCGAGCTCGCCCCGGTGGGCCAGGCGGTTGAGGATCGTGCGGCCCTCGAAGTTGCCGCCGGGCGAGACGCCGTAGAACGCCATCGCCTCGTCCGCCAGGTCGCCGTCGCCGCCGAGGGCAGCGGTGACCTGGTCGGCGGTCCACACGTAGAACAGCCCCTCCTCGCCCTCGCTGTCGGCGTCCTCGGCCGAGTAGAAGCCGCCGTCGGGGTGGCGCAGGTCGCGCAGCACGTAGCCCACCGTCTCGTCGAGCACCTGCCGGAAGCGGTCGAGGCCGGTGGCTTGCCAGGCGTGCAGGTACACGCGGGCCAGCAGCGCCTGGTCGTAGAGCATCTTCTCGAAGTGGGGCACCAGCCACGCCTGATCGACCGAGTAACGGGCGAACCCGCCACCGAGGTGGTCGTAGATGCCCCCCGACGCCATGGCGTCGAGCGACGTCTCGACGATCGTGCGCGCATCGCCGACGGTGTCGCCGTCGCCGGCCCCGCGGGACAGCGAGCGCACCAACAGGTCGAGGCTCATGGCCTGGGGGAACTTGGGGGCGCCGCCGAAGCCGCCGTAGGTGGCGTCGTGCTGCTCGCCGAGGTCGCTGAGGGCGGCCGTCAGGGCGTCGGCCCCCGGCACGTGGTCGCCCGGGTCGACCAGTGCCGTCCGCCCCAAGGCGCCGGCGAGCTGACCGGCCTGGGCGTCGACGTCGTCGCGCCGGGTGCGCCACAGCTCGTCGATGCGCTGGCACAGCTCGGGGAACGAGATCATGCCGCCGCGGCGGACGCTCGGGAAGTAGGTGCCGCCGAAGAAGGGCCGGCCGTCGGGCGTGAGGAACACGGTCATCGGCCAGCCGCCCTGGCCGGTCATGGCCTGGACGGCCTCCATGTAGATCTCGTCGACGTCGGGGCGTTCCTCCCGGTCGACCTTGACGTTGACGAACAGGTCGTTCATCAGCGTGGCGATCTCGGGGTCCTCGAACGACTCGTGCGCCATGACGTGGCACCAGTGGCACGCCGAGTAGCCGACCGACAACAGGATCGGCCGGTCGTTGCCCCGGGCGGCACCGAACGCCTCGTCGCCCCAGGCGTACCAGTCGACGGGGTTGTCGGCGTGCTGGCGTAGGTACGGGCTCGTCTCGTCGGCGAGGCGGTTCATGCCGCCCAAACTACGGGCAGAGGTGCGCGCCTCCTGACCCCGCAGGTCGTTCGCCAAGGTCACCCAGACCCCAGATGGTGCTGCGCCCCCGCCAGAGCTGATCTCCGCCATCGGCGCTGTCCGCCGCGTCACCCAGGCTTCGCTCCGACGTCGGGACGGGGTCAGACCACGTCCAGCGATCCGCCACCCGGCCGTCGTACGGTCCGCGGCGCAGATCATCGACGACGGAGGTCGGGTAGTGACCAACATGACCAATGGCCAGATGGGACGGCGTTCGTTCCTGTCGGCGGCCGGTGCGGCCACCGCGGGGGCGGTGGTCGTCGGCGCTGGTGGCATCGGCTTCGACGCCCTGGCCGCGTCGGTGGCCGGCGCGGCGCCGACCGACGGCGGCCGGAGCCGGCGGCCGCGCCCGCCCGTCGACCTGGGCCTCGTCCCCGTGCGCGATCAGGCCACCGGCCTCGAGCTGATCAAGCTGCCGCCGGGCTTCGAGTACACCACCTACGGGTGGACAGGCGATGCGATGGACGACGGCATCGCCACCCCCGGGGCGCACGACGGCATGGCCGCCTTCCGGAAGGGTCACCGGGTGCGCCTGGTGCGCAACCATGAGCAGGGCAGCCTGAGCGGCGCCTACGCGTCCGGCATGACCTACGACCCGATGGCCAACGGCGGCACGACCAACCTCGAGTTCGACCGGCGGGACGGGGCCTTCACCCGGTCCTACGCCAGCCTGTCCGGCACCATCCGCAACTGCGCCGGCGGGCCCACGCCGTGGGACACCTGGCTCTCCTGCGAGGAGACGACGGTGGTCAACGGCGACGTGCGCCACGGCTACGTGTTCGAGGTGCCGTCCGATGGCACCGCGTCCGGGCGTCCGCTGCCGGCGCTGGGGCGGTTCTCGCACGAGGCGGTCGCCGTCGACCCTCGCACCGGCATCGTCTACCTCACCGAGGACGCGACCCCGTCGGGCCTCTACCGGTTCGTGCCCGACAGGCCGGGTGACCTGGCCGCCGGTGGCAGCCTCCAGATGGCCGCCATCGGCGCCACGTCGGCGGTCACGTACGCCGACACCGCCCCGCGCGACTACGGCAGCCTCACCTGGGTCGACATCGACCAGCCCGATCCCGGCCCCGGGGAACCGTCGACCGTCTCCCAGGGCATCGCCCGCGGCGGGGCGCAGTTCGAGCGGCTCGAGGGCATCTGGTACCACGACCGCACGATCTACTTCGTGTCCACGTCCGGCGGTCCGGAGCGAGGTCAGGTGTTCGCGTACTCGCCTCGCAGCAACACGCTGAAGCTGACGTTCCACAGCCCCGGGCCGGACGTGCTCGACTCGCCCGACAACATCTGCGTGAGCCCGCGGGGTGGCCTGGTGCTGTGCGAGGACGGCAGCGGCCGCGAGTACCTGCACGGTCTGACCGAGGACGGCAGCATCTTCCGTCTCGCCGAGAACAACGTCGTCCTCAACGGCGAGCGGGGGCTGTTCGGCGACTTCTCCGGGTCCGAGTGGTGTGGTGCCACGTTCGAGCCTCGCCACGGCGACTGGCTGTTCGTGAACATCCAGAGCCCGGGCATCACCTTCGCGATCACCGGGCCGTTCCAGGGGATCGGCCTCTGAGCGGTGCGTCGCGTGCGGACTCCGTGATCACGCGGCCGCCGCCCGACCGGTTCGCCCGGTCGGGCGGCGGCCGTTAGGTTGCCGCGCCATGCAGATCAGCCTGGAGGGGAAGGTCGCGCTGGTGACGGGAGCCAGTCGCGGCATCGGCAGGGCGATCGCCGAGGCGTTCGCCGGGGCGGGGGCGGCGGTGATGCTGTCGTCGCGCAAGCAGGACGCGCTGGACGCCGCAGTCGCCGACATCGGCGCCGCCGGGGGCGAGGCCGCGGCGTTCGCCGCCAACGCCGGCGAGCCCGACCAGATAGCCGCCTGCGTCGCCGCCACCGTCGAGCGGTTCGGCCGAGTCGACATCCTGGTGAACAACGCGGCCACCAACCCGTACATGGGGCGGACGATCGACATCGACCTGCCGCGCTTCGACAAGACATGGCAGGTCAACTACCGGGGGCCGGTCGTGTGGGCGCAGGAGGTGTGGCGGGCGTCGATGGCCACCCACGGCGGCTCGATCGTGAACATCGCCTCCATCGGCGGGCTGTCGGTCGAGACCCACATCGGGCACTACAACGTGACCAAGGCCGCGCTCATCCACCTGACCCGCACGCTCGCCGCCGACCTGGCGCCTCAGGTGCGGGTCAACGCCATCGCCCCCGGCCTCGTCAAGACCGACATGGCCCGCGCGCTGTGGGAGCCGGCGGAGGAGGCCATCGCGGCCCGCATGCCCCTGCGCCGCCTGGGCGAACCGTCCGACATCGCCAACGCCGCGCTGTTCCTGACAAGCGACCTGGGCTCGTGGATCACGGGTCAGACGATCGTGGTCGACGGCGGGGCGTTGCTGGGCGGGGCGCTGGGCTGAACGCCTCGCTCGGGGTCATCCGGGCAGGCGATCGGGAAGGTCGAGCCCGTCGACGATCCAGCCGATCGGCGCGTTGCGGGCCGCGAATCGCAGGACGGCGGCGACCCATCCCGGCATGCTGCCGCGGTCGTCGGCGTCGTCGATCGAGCGGAGGAGCCCCGCCTCCAGCGCCGACTCGATGTCGTCGCGGTCGAGCGGCACGCTTCCGATGCCGGGCACGTCGGCCAGCGACAGCACCAGCCGCTCGCGCGATACGCCGAGATCGCAGGCGGCGCCGTTGAGCGCGCCGAGGGCGATGCGTTGCAGGGTCGGGTCCAGCCCGTCGCCGGAGTACGGGTCGGCGGTGGCGGTGCAGGGGTCGGCCTCGACGACCTCGCCCATGGCGCGCGCACCCGCCCGGCCCTCGGCGATCAGCAACCCGGCCGCCAGCGCGACGACAGCCCCGAGCGCGGCCGCCCCGATCCACGCGGGCGGCCCGGTGGCCTGAACCCGGGCGGGGACGTCGCCCGTACGGCGCCGCAGGACGCGGCTGGCGGCGACCGCCGGGACGAGAGCCACCAGGGCCATCGCCGCGGCGATGAGGAACACCCGGCGGAACGACCTGGTCAGGACGTCCTCGAGGCGGGCCACGAGATCGGCCGCCGCCCGGTCGGCCTCGGCGCCCTCGACCTCGGCGTCGGCGAACGCCTCGGACACGTCGGGCATCTTGCCCCGCGGGGTGCGGTCGACCAGGTCGGCGACGGCCTGGGCGACGCCGACCTTGTCGCGCACCGGCAGTCGGGCGTCGAGCATCGTGTCGGCACCGGCGATGACCGCCCGCTCGGCACCGGTGTCGAGGTCGGCGGCCAGCACCGGCGCGATCACGACGAGGCCCAGCACCAGGCCGGCGTGACGGGCGGCGACCGTGCGGGCGCCGGCGCGTACAGCGTCGGGGCCTGCCGTCTCGGCGACGCCGCCGACGACCGGGTCGACGAGGCCGAAGCCGACGCCGCACACGGCGAGGGCGGCCGCCGCCCACCACGAGCTCGGCGCGGGCAGGAAGGCGAGTGCCGCGAGCCCGGCCGCCAGGCCGACGCACCCCACGGCGGCCCGTGCGGTCGCCGGGGCCACGTGCGTCACCGGCCGGACGGCGAACACGCCGACGGGCAGGGCGCTCACCACCGCCGCACCGGCGACAGGGGAGTAGCGCCAGACCTCGATCACGAGCAGCACGCCCAGGAACAGTGCGCCCACGAGGGCGGCTGACGTCAGCACCAGGGCGAGGTCGGCCAGCCAGGCGGCCACGGTCGGCGGCTGTGCGTCGCGGCCGGCTGCCGGCTCCGGCTCGCTCGCTGATGTCCGGTCCGCGCCGACGAGCAGCGCCGCCAGGGCGACAGGGGCCTGGGCGAGGAAGATGGCCCGCCAGTCGAAGGCCTCGGTGAGCACACCTCCCAGCGCCGGACCGACGGCGAGGCCCGCCGTGGCGGCGAGGCTCCAGATCTGCCGTCCGGCGCGCGAACCCCGTGCCGCCTCGAGGACACCCAACGCGCCGCTGAGCAGCAAGGTCGCGCCCACGGCCTGCACGCAGCGGGCGGCGACGAGCCAGCCCATCGACGGTGCCACCCCGCACACCACCGAGGACAGCGCGAAGGTGGCCAGCCCTGCCCGCAGGGTCGGGACCGCGGGCACCACCATTCGTCGGCGAGCCAACGCGAGCACGAGCCCGACGACCGCGACCACCAGCGCGTAGCTCGTGATCACCCACGAGACGCCGACGACGGTCGTGTCGAACTCGCCGTAGATCGGCGGCAGCGCGAGCACGACGATCGACGCGTCGGCGAAGGCGAGCGCCACCGCGACCGCGAGCAGGGCCGCACGCACGCCGGCGGCGCGGGATGGGGCCACGAGCACGCGCACGGTTGTATCGCGCCGCGCCGGTCCCGCCGGCGATGGGTGGGTCCCGGCGGCGATGGGTGGGTCAGACGGCGGGGTGGCCCAGGCGGGAGCGGGCGACCTTCCCCGACGACGTGCGCGGCAGCGACTCGACGAGGCGCAGCTCGCGGGCGCGGCGTAGGCGGCGAGCTCGGCCTTGACCGCGTCCCGCAGGGCCCCGAGCGACGGGGGGTCGGCCGGGTCCGCCGGGACCACGAGCGCGACCACCCGCTGTCCCCACTCGGGATCCGGTCGGCCGACGACGGCGACCTCGGCGACGCCGGGCTCGGCGCCGAGCACCCGCTCGACGGCCGCGGGCCACACCTTTTCGCCGCCGGTGACGATCACGTCGCCGATGCGCCCGACCACCCGCAGCCGTCGCGTCGTGTCGTCCCAGTCGCCGGCGTCGCCCGTGGGATACCAACCGTCGGCGGTCCTGGGGTCGCTGCCGTCGCGGTAGGCCCGCAGCAGCATCGGCGCCCGCAGCTGCACCTCGCCCTCGACGATCTGCACCTCGACCCCGTCCAGCGGGAGGCCGTCATACACGACCCCGCTGCCGGTCTCGGTCATGCCGTAGGTCGTCGCGGCGTTGGGCGGCAGGTCCGGAGGCATGGCCGACCCGCCGAGCACCACGGTGCGGAACCGGCCGGCGTCGACCCGGCGCAGCGCGGTGGGCACGAGTGAGACGAGGGTGCACCCGTCGGCGGCTGCGCCCTCGACCGCACGGGCGTCGAACCCGTCGTGCACCGTGAGCGGCGTGCCGGTCGCCAGGGCGCGGGTGACGACCGCCAACCCGCCGACGTGGGCGAGCGGCAGGCACGCCAGCCATCGGTCTGTCGCGCGGGTCGACGCCGAGGCGCGCGCTGGTGGCCCGGGCCGAGGCGGCGACGGCGTCGTGGGTGAGGACCGCCGCCTTGGGGTCGCCCGTCGTCCCGCTGGTGGCGACGACCAGGGCATCACCGTCTTCGGTCGGCTCGTCCGGTCGGGCCGCGGCGAGGACCCGCTCGCGGGCCGGGCCGGGGAGGCGGGGGTCGACCGGCAGCACGGCGTCGCCGTCGTCCCAGGCCCGCCGCAGACGCTCGACGAACGCCTCGGTGCCCCGCGCCTCGACCACGATCAACCGTCGCACCACGGCGACGCTAACCGGGTGTCCGGCCGCCTACGTGACCTGGGCGGCCGCGATGAGCTCGGGCGATCGATCCGTCACGGGGCTGCGATCCCCGTCGCCGTAGAGCGTGATCCGGTCGCAACCGGCGCTGGCAAGGTGGTCGCCTACCGATCCACGAGTGGGGTGGTGGAACCCGGAGCGCACGTACAGCGCCAGGGCGGCGGCGTTGTCCTCCATGACCGCCAGGTGAGCTCATCGAGAAGCGGCAACGCCCGCATCGACGCGGGCTACGAGACCGGACGCGATCGGGGCGCGTGCGCGTTGCGACTGGATGGCGGTCCTGAGCACCCGCCAGGCTGGCAATGGGCACGAAGAAACCCTGAGAACTAGCGAAAGGCTATGGCGTGGACGATTCCTGCCAGCTAAGCTACGAACTGATGTTCGTGGCCGATGCCGTCGGGGAGTCCAGCGAGACGGTCCCGGTGCGCGCCCTGACCGCGGCGGTCGACGGGCTGGTGGCGGCCGATCCGGGGTCGCTCACCGACGACGAGGTGGCCGGGCTGATGGTCGAGTTGCGGCGCCAGCAGGCCCGCCTGGCCGCGGCGGTGGTCGAGGCGACCGCGGTGTTCGACGCCCGGCAGGTCTACGCCGGCGACGGGTCGCGGTCCGCGGCCGACTGGATCTCGGCACGTACCCGCCAACCTCGTCGCGAGGTCCGGGCCGAGGTCCGCCTGGGGCGCCGCCTGCAGGTCATGCCGCTCACCCGGGCCGCCCTACGGGCCGGTGACATCGGGGTGGCACACGCCCACAAGCTGGCGGGCCTCGCGGCCAACCCTCGCACCGCCGCTCATTTCCCGGAAGGCGAACCGTTGCTGGTCGCGAACGCCCGGTCCATGCGCTTCGACGACTTCGACCGCACCGCCGACCACTGGCGCGACGCCGCGGATCCCGATGGGCCCGAACGCCGCCGGGGCCGCGACCACGACCTACGCCGCGTCGACCTGCACACCGGCCTCGGCGGGGTCGGCCTGCTGAGCGGGCGTCTCACCGATCTGGCCAACGCCACCGTCGGCGGGGCGCTCGAACGGATCGAACAGGAACTGTTCGCCGCCGACTGGGCCGCAGCCCGGGCCGAACACGGCGACAACGCCACCGCCGCCCACCTGGCCCGCACCCGCACCCAACGCCAACACGACGCCCTCGTGGAGATGGCCCTGCGCGCCATGACCGCCCCCGCCGACGGCAAACGTCCCGCCCCGCTCCTCACGATCATGGTCGGCTACGAAACCTTCGCCGGGCGGGTCTGCCAACTCGCCCGGGGCACCGTCATCGCCCCCGGCACCGTCGCCGACCTGCTGGGCCAGGACGACACCCTCATCGAACGAGTCGTGTTCGACGGCCCCAACCGGGTCACCGACATCAGCTCGGCCCGCACCTTCCGCGGCACCCTGCGCCGGGTGCTCCAGGCCAAACACCCCCGCTGCACCCACGACACCTGCCACGTCCCCGCCCACCAATGCCAAGGCGACCACATCGTGGCCTGGACCCACGGCGGCCTGACGACCCAGGACAACGGCCAACTCCAATGCGGCCACCACAACCGCTGGCGCCACCAACACCCCGACAAAGACCCCACCGCACGCGACACCGCGCCGCCGGGCGAACCCGGGGTCGGACAGGCATCGCGACCGCGTGACCGTCGCGAAGGCGACGCCGGCCCACCCGGGTGGCACTTGGAAACTGCGGGCGAGCGACTCCTGGCAGGTCACCTGATGTCGCGCCGACAGCGATTGAGACGGCGCCCCGACCTCACCGCGGTCCAGGGCTGGCGGCCGATCGAGCGCCACTGACCGGCCCTGTCCCGGCCGATTGCCGCGGACCGGGCCGCGTCAGCGCCAGCGGCAGTCAGCGCCCAGCCTCAGTCGACCAGCGTGACCTCGTCGCCGGCGCGGACCGTGCCGGGTGTGGTGACCGTGGCGTACACGCCCACGTTCTGGCCCAGGTCCTTGACGATGTGGCGGAGGATCGTGCGGTCCTGGGGCGTGTCGCCATCGATCTCGCGGGTCACCATCACGCAGCGGGGGCACGCGGTGGGGATGTCGAGCAATGCGTCGCCCACCCGCACCTGGCGGCCCAGCCAGTCGAACTCGGGGTGCCCCGCGGTATCGCCGGTGTCGACCACGATGCTGGGCCGGAAGCGGCGGATGTCGACGGCGCTGTCGGGCAGCGCCTCCTGCAGCGAGCGCAGCGCCGACGTCGTCACGAGCAAGAGCGGGAACGCGTCGTGGTAGGTGCCGGGGGGCGACTCGTTCTCGAAGATCGTCGGCGGGAACACCGAGAGGTCGGGCAGCGGCTCGTCCTCGGTGCGCCCGAACATCGAGCGCAGCTCGTCCATGACGTCGTCGTGGTACGGCTCGCCGCGTCGGTAGTGCTCCAGGTCCTCCGGCGGGTGGAGCGGCTCGAGCGTGACCTCGTGGTCGATGGCGGCCGAGACGACCTTGCTCGCGTCCGGGGCGTCGGTCGTCACCGTCGTGCCGTCGGGCAGCCCGATCTCGACGGGGCCGCCCGGCCCGTCGACGTAGCGGGCGGACAGCCGCATGAGCCCGCCGAGCACCTTGGCGCCGCGGATGCCGCCGCGCACCTGGTCACGGACGGCCCAGGTGCGGTCGCCGACGATGCCCTGGGCATCGAGGTCCGCAGAGTCGACGCGCCCGCCGACCATGGACTTCACCGGATAGCGCCAGATCTGGTCGATGTGCACGGCCCATGCCTAGCCGAGATGGCCCGGCCGCCCCGGTCAGATCGGGGCGTTGGTGACCGTGGCCTGGGCGATCGGGTCGGCCCCGCCGTCGCTGAAGAGCAGCACGTCCGTCACGGAGAAGCGGCTCCCCATGCGCAGCAGCCGCCCTTCGCCCGGGGCGAGCCGATGGGCGCACGGGGTGCGGCGCGTGCCAACCTGCCCGGCGTGGCCGAGCCCCCCGTCGACGAAGCGCGCGCGTCCGGCCCCCAGGGCTGGCGGGCCTGGCTCGCTGGGGCGCGCCCCCGGACCTTGCCCGCCGCGGTCGTCCCGGTGCTGGTCGGAACCGCGAGCGCGGTGGGTCGCACCGACATGGTCGCCTGGCGAGCCGTCGCCGCCGGCGTCGTGGCCCTTGCCCTGCAGGTCGGTACCAACTACGCCAACGACTACAGCGACGGCGTGCGGGGCACCGACAGCGACGAGCGGCGGGTCGGGCCCGTGCGCCTCGTGGGGTCGGGGCTCAAGTCGCCTGGTGCGGTCAAGAAGGCTGCGCTGCTGTCGTTCCTCGTGGCCGGCGTCGCGGGGCTGGCCCTCGCCGTCGCGGTCGGGCCCGAGCTGATCGTCGTGGGCGCCGCGGCCATCGCCGCCGGCTGGTTCTACACCGGCGGTTCGCACCCCTACGGCTACCTGGGCCTGGGTGAGCTGTTCGTGTTCGTGTTCTTCGGCGTGGTCGCGACCGCGGGGTCGGCCTACGTGCAGGAGGAGTCGCTGTCGTGGCTCGCCCTGGCCGCCAGCGTGCCGGTCGGTCTGCTGGCGACGGCGTTGCTCGTCGTGAACAACCTGCGTGACATCCCCGGCGACACGGTGTCCGGGAAGCGCACCCTGGCAGTTCGTCTGGGCGACATGCGCACCCGCTGGCTCTACGTCGGCCTGCTCGTCGGCGCGGTGGTCATGGTGCCGGTGGTGGCGGGGCTGGGCGAGCGCCCGGCCGCGGCCGCGGCGCTGGCGGCGGTGCCGCTGGCCCGCAAGCCCGTGATCGAGGTGCTGAGTGGGGCGAGCGGGCCGGCGCTCATCCCCGTGTTGGGAGCGACGGGACAGGTGCAGCTCGCGTTCGGCGTGCTGCTGGCGGGCGGATTGTGGATCTCGGGCTGACCCTCACTCCCGCAGCGCGGCGAGCAGCGCGTCGACCTCGTCGGGCGTGGTGACGATGCTGGGGCCGATGCGCACGTACTCCTCGCGGTAGGGCGTCACGCTGGCGGCGATGCCCTCCGACGCCAGGCGACCCACCACGTCGAGCGCCGGCGTGTCGGCCACGTCGAAGCACACGATGCCCGACGACATGTCCTGGCTCAGCGGGGTCACGAGCGTGACGCCGGGCGTCTCGGCCAGCCCCTGCTTGAGCTGCGTCGCCTGCTCGTAGGTGCGCGCGGCCACGCGGTCCTTGCCGATGTCGAGGTGGATCCCGAACGCCTCGGCCAGCGCCCAGCGGTGCTCGAAGGTGTGGTAGCCGCCGGGGGTGAACCGCACGCCGTCCATCGGCGCCCCCGGCAGGTCGTTGAGCCACTCGCCGAAGCTCTGCGGCTCGAACGCCGGGATCGACGCGGCGACCGCCGGCCAGGCGTCGGACGCGCCCCACACGATCCCGGTGCCCCGCGGGCCGAACAGCCACTTGTGGGTGCCGGACACCAGGAAGTCACAGCCCAGGTCGGTGACCGTGGCGTCCTCGACGCCCAGGCCGTGCACGCCGTCGACGCACAGCAGGGCGCGGTCGTCAGGCGCTCGGCCGGCGTTGGCGTCGGCGAGGGCGTCAGCGATGGCGCGGACCGGCAGCTTCACCCCGGTGCTCGAGTGCACCCACGTGACGGCGACGACCCGCGTCGCCGGGGTCACCTCGGCCATCAGACGGTCGACGACGTCGCCGGCCTCGGCAGCGGCCGGGTCGTCGTACAGCCGGACCCGGCGCACCCCCACGCCGTCCCGCGCCGACCGCAGCGCCCACGACTGGTGGGTCGAGAAGAAGTCGTGCTCGGTGGTGAGGACATCCTGGTCCGGGCGCACCTGCAGCCCGGCGTAGAGCAGACCGAGCCCCATCGTCGTGCTGTCGGTGAGCGCCACCTCGGCGGGCGCGGCCCCCAGGTAGTCGGCGGCGGCAGCTCGCACGGCGACCTCGGCGTCCTCCTCGGTGGCGGGCAGGTAGCCGTGGGTGTCCTCGTCGAGGCCGGCCCGGTGACGCTCGATCGCCCCGGCGACCGGGCGAGGGTGGGAGGCGAGCACGAAGGCGGCGAACTGCGCGACGTCGGTGGACAGCGGGAACTGGGCGCGCACCGACGCCCAGTCGGCGGGATCGAACGCCTCGGACTCGTCGCTCTCCGTGGTGCCGGCGGCGGGTTCGGGGTCGCCGCCGGAGCCGGAGCAGCCGGCGGCGACACCGGCGAGCGCGATGCCGCCGGCGGCGACCGACGAACGGCAGATGAACGCGCGACGGGACAACTCCGTCATGTGACCCCCTCAGTCGGACGTGGCATCAGCCAGCCATTCCACCACGACGTCGACGAAGCGTACGGGCTGCTCGAGGTGGGCGCTGTGGCCGGCGCCCTCGACGCGCGCGGCTCGCGCGTTGGCGCCGATGGCGGCGGCCATGCGATCGGCGATGGCGGCGTAGCGGTCGTCGTCCGCTCCCGCCATCACCAGGACGGGCGCCTCGATCGTCGCCAGCGCGTCCCACAACGGGCGCTGCGACCCAGTGCCGGCCATCTCGAGGCTCGTGGCCAGGCCTTCGGTCGTGTTGCTGCGCCGCTCGTCCTCGAAGCGACCATCGGGCGGCAGTCCGGCGAACATCGGCATCGCCAGCCACCGGTCGACGAACGCGTCGACGCCGTCATCGCGGATCCGCTGCGCCAGGGCGCGGTCGGCGACCCGGCGCTCAGCCCTCTCCGCGTCGTCCTCGATGCCGGGCGTCCCCCCGACCAGCACGAGCGCACGCATCGCCTCCGGCGCCTCGGTCGCTACGTGCAGTGCCATGCGCGCGCCCATCGAGTACCCGAGGTAGATCGCCGGCCCGCCGGCCTCGGCCATCAGCCGGCCGGTCGTGGGCAGGTCCGCCGCGACGGCGGTCGAGCCGCCGTGGCCCGGGGCGTCGAGCCGGACCACCTCGTGGTCGCGGGCCAGGGCGGGGGCGAGCGGCCCCCAACACCGTCCGGTCTGTCCGAAGCCGTGCAGCAGCACGATCCGGGGGCCTGAGCCGTCGCGTTCGCTGTGGAGCACCACGGCGAGGGATTCTTGTCGCTGACATGTCGACTCCGCCTGCCCCTGTCCCTGCGCCTGCCGACGTCCAGGCGACCTTCGCCGCCACGCTGGTCGACGAGTGGGCCCGCGACGGGCTCACGGACGCCGTGGTGTGTCCCGGGTCGCGCTCGACACCGCTCGCCCTCGCTCTCGCCGACCACCGCGGCGTGCGGGTGCACGTGCACCACGACGAGCGCTCGGGCGGGTTCCTGGCGCTCGGCGTCGGGTTGGCGACCGGACGCCCGGCGCTCGTGCTCACCACGAGCGGAACAGCCGCCGCGGAGCTGCACCCGGCCGTCGTCGAGGCGGACCTCGCGGCGGTCCCGCTGCTGCTGTGCACCGCCGACCGGCCCCCCGAGCTGCGGGACGTCGGCGCGCCCCAGGCCATCGACCAGGTGCACCTGTTCGGCCGCTCCGCACGGTGGTACGGCGACCCGGGAGTGCCCGCCCCGGCGGGGGCCGATCGCTGGCGGGGCTTCGCGGCCCGCGCCTACGCCACCACCGTGGGCGGACGGCCGGGTCCGGTGCACCTCAATCTGCCGTTCCGCGAACCGCTGGTCGGAACGGCCGGGCCGCTGCCCCCTGCGCGGGAAGACGGACCGTGGGCCGCGGTCGTCCGGGCCGCCGGCCCGTCGGCCGTCGCGCCGCGGCTCGCCGAGCTCATCGCCGACATGGTCGGGCGGCGCGGGGTAATCGTCGCCGGCGCCGCCGACATGAGAGGGCCAGCCGTGCACGCGACCGCCCGGGCGCTGGGGTGGCCGGTGCTGGCCGAGCCCCGCTCGCCTGCGTGGCTGCCCGAGCAAACGCTCGTCGCCCACCTCGACGCCGTCCTGCGGTCGCCGCGCGCCGCCGAGGAGCTGCGGCCCGAGGTGATCGTGCGCCTCGGGGCGCCTGGTGCGTCGCGGGTGGTGAACGAATGGCTGGCCGCGGCGGGCGCCGCGGAGCTCGTAGCCGGCGTCCAGGGGTGGTCGGACCCGGCGGCGACAGCGGCGATCGTGGTCGACGGCGAGGTGGCAACGGTGCTCGCTGGGCTCCAGTCGGCGGCGACATCGACGGGGGGGCCGACAGCCGACGGTTGGCTCGACCGGTGGCGCGCCGCCTCGGGGGCCGCGACGGCCGCGGTCCGCGCCACGCTCGCCGGCCTCGACGCGCCCAACGAGCCGGGGATCGCCCGTGACGTCGTGGAGGCGTTGCCCCACGGGTCGTCGCTCGTCGTGTCGTCGTCGATGCCCATCCGGGACGTCGAACGGTACGCCTCACCCCGGCCGGGCGTGCGGGTGCTGGCCAACCGGGGTGCCAACGGGATCGACGGCGTCGTGTCGACCGCGATCGGGGTGGCGGCCGGGTCGGCGGCGCCCACCGCTCTGCTCATCGGTGACGTGGCTCTGCTGCACGACAGCAACGGCCTCCTGGGCGCGGCGACGCGGGACATCGACCTCGTCTGCGTGGTCGTCGACAACGATGGCGGCGGCATCTTCTCGTTCCTGCCACAGGCACGGACGCTGGCGGGGGAGCGGTTCGAGACCCTGTTCGGGACACCGCACGGCCTGGACCTGGTCGCCCTGGCGTCGGCGTACGCCGTCGACGCGCGCCGCGTCGAGCCTGAGCAGGACGTCGCCGAGGCCATGAGGGATGCCGTGGCCAAGGGCGGCGTCCGGGTGCTCGTCGTGACGACCGACCGGACGGCCAACGTCGAGGCTCACCGCCGCCTCGACGAGGCGGCGGTCGCCGCCGTCGACACCGCACTCGGCGAGGGCTGACGGCGACGCCGGCTCTAGGGGCGGACCAGCGCCGACAGCATGGCCTGGAACTTGCTGCGGGTCTCCGCCAGCTCGGTCGCCGGGTCGCTGTCGGCCACGATGCCGTTGCCGGCCCACACGCGGGCGGTGGCGCCGTCGATCTCGGCGCACCGGACCGAGACGGCCCACGACCCGTTGCCGGCACCGTCGACCCAACCGGCCGTGCCTGCGTAGCGGCTGCGGTCGATGCCTTCGTTGGCGGCGATCCAGTCGACGGCCAGGTCGCGTGGGCGACCCGCCACCGCAGGCGTGGGGTGCAACGCCGCCACCAGCTCGAGCACCGAGGGCGACGGGTGCGACAGCCGGCCCTCGACGCGCGTGGCCAGGTGCTGCACGTTGGCCACCGCGACGACCGAGGGCTCGGCCTCGTAGTCGACGTACGAGCACCAGCCGAGGAGCGTGTCGTGGACCATGTCGATCGTGACCTGGTGCTCGTGGCGGTACACCGACGAGGCCAGCAGCGAGGCGGCGAGGCGCTGGTCGGTCGCGGGGTCACCGCCGCGCGGTGCGGTGCCGGCCATCGGGTGCGATCGGACGACATCACCGGCCACCGAGACCAGGAGCTCCGGGCTGGCGGCCACGAAGCCGCCGATGCCCACGATGTGGCAGCCCGGGTAGGCCGTGCGCAGCCGGTCGAGCACGGCGAAGCGGTCGAGCGGGTGGTCGGTCGTGACGTCGACCTGGCGTGCGAGCACCACCTTCTCGAACGCACCGCCGGCCATCGTCTTCGTGGCCCGGCCCACGAGGTCGCACCACC
This sequence comes from uncultured Acidimicrobiales bacterium, assembly GCA_963735375.1. Lineage (GTDB taxonomy): Bacteria > Actinomycetota > Acidimicrobiia > Acidimicrobiales > VFJN01 > ZC4RG19. The sequence continues at coordinate 113,155 of CAVTKS010000007.1, read as the reverse complement.
ACTCGGGGGCGTGGGTCGAGGTGACCGTGTAGCGCTGTGGTTGCGGGCCGGGCGACCGGGGCCCGACGAGGTCGGTCGGCGGCCCGGCCCCGGCGCCCGGGGCGTCGTCGGCCACGACGGTGATCCACCGCGTGCCGTCGTCCGCGCGACCGACCACCACCTGTGGCACGACGAGCCGGGCGGCGCCACCAGGCACGAACGGCAGCGCACCGAAGGCCACCGCCCCCGTACCCGGGGCGCGGACCTCGTCGTCGACCTCGATCGCGCCCAGGGCGGCAGCGGCGGACCGGGCGGCGGCCGGGGCGTCACCGGCGGGCCAGTCGACCACCAGGGCACAGCCCCGGCCGGCGAGGCCCGACCGCGCCTTGTCGAAGACGAACCCGTCGTCGCCGGCGAACGCCAGCAGGTCGACGTCGGCGTCGAGCCGCCGGGTGCGGGCGACGAGCGTCATGATCGCCGGGTGGCCGTGAGCATCTGCGCCACCCCGCCGGACAGGAGGCGCCGCTCGACGTCGGTGAACCCGGCCCCGGCGATCATCGACCGCATGTCGTCGGGATCGGGCAGGTAGGCGACCGAACGGGGCAGGTAGCGGTAGGCCGAGGCGTCCGAGATCAACCCACCGATGAGCGGCACGACCTTGCCGAAGTAGACGCTGTGTCCCCAGCGCATGACCGGGTTCGGCGGCGTGGCGACCTCGAGCAGCGCGATGCGCCCACCGGGCCGCAGCACGCGGGACAGCTCGGCGAAGAACGGCGCCAGCTCGACCAGGTTGCGCAGGGCGAACCCGCAGGTGATCCCGTCGACCGCGCCGGGCCGGACCGGCAGCCGCAGGGCGTCGCCCTGGAGCAGCGGGGCATCGGTGCGGGCGGCGGCGAGCATGCCGTAGGACAGGTCGACGCCCACCGGCGCCAGGCCTGCCGCCTCGAGCTCGCGGCACAGGTCACCTGTCCCGCAGGCCAGGTCGAGCACCCGCGAGTCGCGGCGCAGGGCCAGCGAGCCGACCGCCAGCCGCCGCCAGCGGACGTCGAGCCGGAAGGTCATGATGCGGTTGACCAGGTCGTAGCGGGGGGCGATGGCGTCGAACATGCCCCTCACGGCGGTCACCTTCTCGTCGCCCTCGGGCAGCGAGTCGGGCATCGAGAACCTGGCCATCGACGGCATCGTACGGGCGAGGTGGTCGGGGCCCGAAACTCCGCGGCGCACCGCCGCGAGGATCACGTCAACCGTCGCGCGCTCGCCTACGCTGCCTCCGTGGCCAGGGCGCACTTCCGCATCTTCGGCATCCCCATCCGTGTGGAGCCGTTCTTCATCGTCATCGCCGCGCTCTTCGGCCTCGACCTCAGCCCCTTGTGGGTGGTGTTCGCCTGGGTCGGCATCGTGTTCGTGTCGGTGCTGGTCCACGAGCTGGGGCACGCCCTCACCTACCGTGCGCTCGGCCAACGGTCGGCCATCGTGCTGCACGGGTTCGGCGGCTTCACGGTGCCGACCGGCGGTGGGCGCCGGGTGCTGTCCAAGCCGAAGTCGGTGCTCGTCAGCGTGTCGGGCGCCTTAGCCCAGCTGCTGCTCCTGGGCCTCCCGCTGTGGCTGTTGTGGAACAACGTGGTGCTGGACAGCTGGAGCTGGGACGGTCAGGCGCTCAGCTGGGTGCCGATCGTCTACTACCTGATGTGGGTCAGCATCTGGTGGGCGGCCTTCAACCTGCTGCCCATCCGTCCGCTCGACGGTGGGCACGTCGCGGAGACGCTGTTCGGCTTCGAGACGGCGTGCAAGTTGTCGATCGGCGCCGCGATCGTCGCGGGGTTCGTCGCGTTCCGCGAGACGCACCTCGGGTTGTTCGCGCTGCTCTACTTCGGCTTCTTCGCCTACATCAACTTCCGCGACCTGCGCGAGGGCCGGAGCACCGGCACGTTCGACGTCGATGCGCCCGAGACCGCGGCCAAGGGGCGCCAAGGCCGCCGGGCCAAGCGCTCGCGCCGCCGGGGCACACCCGACCTGCAGGTCGTGCGGCCCACCGATGCCATGCCTGACCTGACGCCCCGCCTGCCCACCGCCGAGGCCGAGACACGGGCGTGGAACGCATTGCGGTCCGGCGACGGCGGCCGGGCGGCGTCTGTCATGCGCCAGGCGGGCGACGGCGGCAACCCGTTCCTGCGCGCCAGCATCGCCTTGCTCACGGGCCCGGTCGAGATGGCGGACGACCTGTTCGAGGCGGCGTACCGGACCGAGCCCGCCGGCCCGCCGAACCTGGTCCCGGCGACGCTGCTCGCCGACTCGGGCAGGGCCGTACCGGTGGCCGCCCGGTTGGTGGCCGGCGGACGCGAGGGCATCGAGGCCGCCGGCGGGCTGCAGACCCACCTGCACTACGCCGAGCGCTTCTCTGCCGCCGCGGAGGTGGGTGAGCAGGTGTTCGCGGCGGGGGCGCAGAGCCCCGCCCAGACCGCCTTCGAGATCGCCTGCTCGTGGGCACGGGCGGGGTCGCCCGACGAGGCCCTGCGCTGGGTCGAGGTGGCCGTCGACGCCGGCTTCCGCGCCCCCGGCCTGCTGGACGGCGAGCCCGACCTGGCGCCCGTGCGGGCGCTGCCGGGCTGGCCGGCAGTGCGCTCCCGCCTCAGCGCCTAGAGGCCGAGCCGACGCCCACCGGCGCGATCACTCGTAGTAACGGAACAGGTTGTCGGCGACGCACGACGGCTTCGGTGCGCCCTCGCACTCGAACGTGAAGCGCATGGTCACCTGCACGCCGCCGCTCACGTCGGAGACGTCGACGAGCTCGACGCCCACCCGCAGCTTCGACCCGACCGGCACCGGCGACGGGAAGCGCACCTTGTCGCACCCGTAGTTCACGGCCATCTTGATGCCGTCCACCCGTACCACCTGGGGCACGAGGCGGGGGCCCATCGACAGGGTCAGGTACCCGTGGGCGATGGGGCCACCGAACGGGCTCTCCTTCTTGGCCCGCTCGACGTCGACGTGGATCCACTGGTGGTCTCCGGTCGCCTCGGCGAACAGGTTGACCTGCTCCTGGGTGACCTCGACGTAGTCGCTGTAGCCCAGGTGCTGGCCCACGATGTCGCGGAGGCCCCGGATTCCCTGCACGATGGTCGTCATGCCGGCGATGATGCCCCAGGTCACGGAGCGGCTCCCAACCGACGTGTGCGCGGTGGTGCTGGCGGCGGGCGAGGGGCGGCGGCTGCGCCCGCTGACCCTTGCGCGGCCCAAGCCGCTGTGCCCGGTCGGCGGGGCGCCGCTCCTCGACCTCGCGCTGGCCCGGGCACGCACGGCCACCGGGGCCGTCGCCGTCAACGTCCACCACGGGCGCGAGGCGATCGAGGAGCACCTGACCGCGGGCGCCGACCGCGGGCTCGGGCCGGTGCACGTGTCCGTCGAGGAGGCCGAGGCCCTCGGGACCGCGGGCGCGCTCGCACACCTGCGACCGTGGATCGGGGGGCGCGGGGTGCTCGTGCTCAACAGCGATACCTGGGCGCCGGGTGATCTGGGTGACACCACCGACGAGTGGGATCGGGAGCGGGTGCGCTTGCTGGTGGCCGGCGACGACCGCCTGTGGCCGCCCGAGCGGCCGACCAGCAGGGTGGCCGGGGCCTACATGCCCTGGTCGGAGATCGTCCGCCTCGAGGCGGTGCCGTCCGGGCTGTGGGAGGCCTCGTGGCGGGCGCTGCACGCCGACGATCGCGTCGACGTGGTGCGCTGGGACGGTCCGTGCCTCGACTGCGGCACCCCGTCGCGCTACCTGGCCGCCAACCTCACCGCCAGCGGCGGCGCCTCGGTGATCGGTGAGGGCGCGGAAATCGAGGGCCGGGTCGAGCGGAGCGTGGTGTGGCCGGGCGCCCGGGTGCGGCACGGCGAGGATCTGGTCGACGCCGTGCGCACCGACGACAGCGTCACCGTGCTCGTACGGTGACCTGCTCTCGTTGCTCGACGCGTGCCGCCAACTGCCCGCAGGCCGCGTCGATGTCGGTGCCCCGGTTGCGGCGGACGGTCGCGTTGACCCCCAGGTCGCCCAGCCGTTGGCGGAACCGCTCGACGCCGTCGCGCGGCGTGCCCCGCGTGGCGTAACCGGGCGTCGGGTTGAGGGGGATGAGGTTGACGTGGGCGGGCAGAGGCAGCGTGCGGGCCAGCTCGGCCAGCTCGCGGGCGTCGCTGAGCCGGTCGTTGGTGCCGTCGATCAGCGCCCACTCGAACGACAGGCGCCGCCCCTTGGCCCGCAGGTAGTCCGCGCAGGCGCCCATGAGCACGGACAGCGGGTAGCGCTTGTTGATGGGGACCAGCTCGTCGCGCAGGGCGTCGTTGGCAGCGTGGAGCGACACGGCGAGGTTGACCGGCAGGTCCTCCGTCGCGATGCGGCGGATGCCCGGCACCAGGCCCACGGTCGACATCGTGAGGTGCCGGGCCGACAGGCCGACGTCGGCGTGCAGCCGTTCGACGGCGGGCCACACCCGGTCGTAGTTGGCGAGCGGCTCGCCCATGCCCATGAACACGACGTTGCCGAGACGACGACCGTCGTCGCGCGCCCGCCGAGCGGCCAGCACGACCTGCTCGACGATCTCGCCCGTGGTCATCTGCCGTTGGAAGCCGGCCTGGCCGGTGGCACAGAACCCGCACCCCATGGCGCATCCCGCCTGACTCGACACGCACACCGTCGTGCGGTCGCGGTAGTGCATCAGCACCGTCTCGACCCGGGCGCCGCCCTCGAGGCCGAAGAGCCACTTGACGGTGTCGCCCTGCCGGTTGGTGGACTCGGCCACCGGATTGAGCGCGGCCGGCAGCTCGTCGTCGAGCCGGGCCCGCAGCGCCTTGGGCAGCGTCGTCAGCTCGGACGGATCGGCGAGCTGACCGTAGAGGCCGTCCCACACCTGGTCGACGCGGTAGCGCGGCTCACCGGCCAGCAGATCGGCGAGCGCGTCGCGGTCGAGGTCGTAGCGGGTGGGCACGACTCGCAAGGCTAGAGGCTGAGTCGCCAGACGAGGCCCGGAGCGAAGCTGCATGAGCGGGAGACAGCCGGTGGCGACGTGCGATGGGTACCGTCGGGTCGTGATCCCCCACGTGCCGTCCGTGCATCCCGAGCACCACCACAGAGACATCCAGGGCGGCAGCGCACGGGCGGCGGTGTTCGGGGTCAGCGACGGTCTCGTCAGCAACATGGGGCTGATCCTCGGCGTGGCCGGCGCCGACCCGGCGCCGGCCGTCGTGCGTCTGGCGGGGCTGGCGGGACTCGTCTCGGGCGCCATCTCGATGGCGGCCGGCGAGTACAACTCGATGCGGGTGCAGGCCGAGCTGCTCGAGCGCGAACTGGCGATCGAGGCCCGCGAGCACCGCCGCCGCCCCGAGCACGAGACGGCCGAGCTGGCCGACATCTACGAGCAGCGCGGCCTCGACCCCGACGAGGCGCGCGAGGTGGCCGAGGTCATGATGCGTGATCCGGAGACCGCTCTCGAGATCCACGCGCGCGAGGAGCTGGGCATCGACCCGAACCAGCTCGGCTCGCCCGTCGGCGCGTCGGTGTCGTCGTTCGTGTCGTTCTCGTTGGGCGCGATCGTGCCGCTGGCCCCGTGGTTCGTCGGGTCGGGCAGTGCCGCCAAGGTGGCGTCGCTTCTGTTGGGCGTCGTGGCGGCGGTGGTCGTGGGGGTGCTCGTCGGCCGCTCGACCGGCCGGCCCGTGACACGCGCCGTGGCGCGGCAGGTGCTGTTCACGGTGGTGCCTGCCGCCATCACGTTCGCCATCGGCAGCGCGCTCGGCGTCGGCACCGGCTGATCACCCGCCGGGCACGTCGCCGGTATACGCCCGGTCGACGTGGTCGAGCTCGAACCCCATGCCGAGGTAGAGGCGGGTGGCCGGGGTGTTGTCGGCGTCGACGTAGAGCATCCCGACGTCGAGGCCGCGCCCGTGCAGGTGGTCGAGCCCGGCGAGGACGAGCGCCCGCCCCAGGCCGCGCCCACCGAACGCGGGATCGACGGCGATCACGTAGATCTCCCCGAGCGGCGGGTCGTGGTCAGGGTGCACCTTGGTCCAGCAGAACCCGGCGAGCCGGCCGTCCTCCTCGTGCAGCAGGAACCCCGCGGGGTCGAACCAGGGCTCGGCCTCGCGGCTGCGCACGTCATCGACGGTCCACCCGCCCTGCTCGGGGTGCCAGTCGAACGCACGGTTGTTCACCTCGAGCCACGCCTGCTCATCCCGGCCGGCGACGAACGGGCGGGTGTCGAGGCTCCAGGCCTCGTCGACGGGCAGGTACCGCCGTAGCTGCCACAGGTCCCGCCCCGGGGCGAGCCCGGCCCCCGCCGCCAGCCGGTCGTGCTCGTCTGTGGGCCGCGTGATCCACAGGTGGACGTGGCCGCCGCCCTCGCTGCGCACGACGGCGATGGCTGCATCGAGCACCTCGGCGGCTGCCGCCAGCCCATCCTCGACCCGGCCAGGGTCGTGGTCGTAGACCAGCTCCAGCTCCCAGCGACGGTCGCCGCGTATGACCTGGGAGTAGGCGAGCGGACGGCGGTCACCGTCCCACGCCACCAGCCCCGCGAAGTCGCTGCCCCCGCCGAACGCGGCGTCGTGGAACCGGTGCTCGGTGATGAGCTCCTGGCCGACGGCGGCTTCGGCCGACCGGATCAGGGCCCCGACTGCGACGACGTCGTCGGGGGAGAGCTGGCGCGTGATGTCGAACCGGGTCACGGCGGGCAGGTTACGGACCGCCGATCGGAACCAGCCCATAGGAGGGCGCGCCGAGCGCGCCGGCGGCGGCGTCGGTGCGGTCCCGGGCCTCCAGCAGCCGGGCCTCGAGCGCCGGGTCGGCCGTGCCTGCGGCGAGGGTCGCCCCCACATCGACGAGACGGACCGGCCCGGATCTCGAGACCAGCAGCGCTGCGTACTCCGCCTGCGTCACCCGCCAGCCCGCCGCGCCCTCGGTGAACGTGAACCGCACGAGCATGCCCTCCTCGTTGGCCGGGAGCGGGGTCTCGTGGTGGGCGACGAAGTTGCCGAGGCCGTAGACGACCCACTCGCCGTCGACGTGCTCGACCGGCTGGACGACATGGGCATGGTGGCCGAGCACCAGGTCGACGTCGGGCGACCGCACGAGGTCCGGCCCCAGCGTCCGCTGCTGGGCCGAGGGCTCGGACCGGTACTCGTCGCCCCAGTGCAGCGCCACGACCACGACGTCGGCCCCCCCGGCTCGGGCGCGGGCCGCGTCGGCCAGGACGCGGTCCGCGTCGATCAGGTTCGAGCGCCACGCCTCCCCGTCGGGCGCGGGGATGCCGTTGAACCCGAACGTGTACGACAGCAACGCGACGCGCGCACCGTTCACCGGCACCATGGTCGTGGTCGCCGCCTCCGCGGGATCGCGCGCCGAACCGGCGTGGCTGACGCCGCCGGCGTCGAGCGCGGCGAGCGTGCGGTCGACGCCGTCCGCGCCCTGGTCGAACGTGTGGTTCGACGCCGTTGTGCACGCGTCGAAGCCCACGTCGGCCAGCGCCGGCACGATGTCGGGCGGCACCGAGAACGCCGGGTATCCGCTGGCCGCCCCATCGGGTGCGGCGACGGGCGTCTCGAGGTGGCAGATGGCCAGGTCAGCCTCCGCCACCAGCGGTTTCACCCCGGCCAGCAGTGGACTGAAGTCGAGGCCGGTGCCGCCTGCGGACGCGGCGTCCGCGCGGGCCTGGTCCCACAACGGTTCGTGCAGCAGCACGTCGCCGGTGGCCACGAGGGAGAACGACCGGGGCTGCGGCGTTGTCGTCGTTGGCGTGGTCGCAGGATCGGGCGCTGCGGCGGGGGCGGCTGGAAGGGACGCGGTGGCGAGCGCCCGGGCCCCCGTTCGTGCCTCGGCCCCCGGCAACACCACGAGCGCCAGCATGCCGACGACCGCCGCCACCCGGTGCGGTGCGCCGTGCCGCATGGCGCCTGGTGTAGCACCCGCTGTGTACTGTCCGCCGGATGGCCACCGGTCGCCCCCGTAGCCCCAAGGGACGGGCCCGTGTCGTCGCCGACCGTTTGGCGGTCGAGTACCCCGGCACGGCCACCGAGCTCTGCGCGCTCCGTCACACCAACCCCTACGAGCTGTTGACGGCCACGATCCTGTCGGCGCAGACCACCGACGAGCGGGTCAACATGGTGACGCCCGCCCTGTTCGCCAGGTATCCGACGCCGCAGGATCTCGCGGCCGCCGATCCGGCAGACGTCGAGGATCTGGTCCGCACCACCGGGTTCTTCCGCAACAAGACCAAGAGCATCATGGGCATGGCCGCGGCGCTGGTCGATCGTTTCGGTGGCGAGGTGCCCCACCGGATGTCGGACCTGGTCACGATCCCCGGGGTCGGCCGCAAGACCGCCAACGTCGTGCGCAGCGTGGCCATGGGCGAGCCGGGCCTGCCGGTCGACACCCACGTGCAGCGGCTCTCGGCCCGCCTCGGCCTGACCACGCAGACCGACCCGGTGAAGATCGAGCTCGAGCTCAACCCGATGGTCCGAGTCGACGAACGGGGCGCGCTCAGCCTCCGGCTGATCCTCCACGGGCGCGCGGTCTGCAAGGCGCGCAAGCCGCGATGTGACGTCTGCGTGCTCGCCGACATCTGCCCGTCGGCCTTCAAGGTCTGACGACGTCTTGGCGACGCCCTCGTCAACGGCATCTGAACGAACCGCGACGAAATTTCTTTGCTCAGCGCGCAACCTCGGGTGTGCGCCAGGCGATAACGTGGTTGCCGACCAGGTTCCCGCCACCTGGTTCCACGCGACGTCGGGATCCGCCGCCTGACGTCGCCGCGACGGCGCCCTTCGGGGCGCCGTCGTCGTATCTACGCACAGGTCGTGACCGAGGGCACTCAGCGCATCGTGCGCAGCACCCTCGCGAGCATGCGGGACGCACCGAGCAGCGAGCGTTCGACCTCATACAGCCCGTCCGCAACGTCGCCGCGGGGTGACCCCTGGTAGCGGTCGGCCGCGGCCGTGATACGAGCCGTGAGGTCGTCGAGGGTGGTTGCCAGCGCCGACAGCTCGGCCCGATCGCTTTCCATGCCGAGGGTTCTATCCGACGCCGGTAGCGTTCCGTGTCGTGCTCCGCCGACTCGACCTGCGAGGGACCGGTGCCGACGACCTGCGTCGCCGGCTGCCGCGCCCCGCGGCCCAGACCGAACCGCCCATCGACGAGGTTCGTGCCCTGCTGGCAGAGGTGCGCGCGCACGGTGACCGGGCGGTGCGCACGTTTGCCGAGCGTTTCGACGGCGTGAAGCTCGACGATTTGCGCGTGCCGCCTGCCGAGGTGGCCGCCGCACTCGACCAGATCCCCGCCGACCTGCGCGAGGCGCTCGAGGTGGCGCACGACAACATCGCCGCCTACCACGGCGCCCAACGGGGCGACGAGGTCGTGCACCACAACGGCGCCATCGAGATCCGCGAGCTGGTGCGGCCGGTCGATCGGGTGGGGTGCTACGTGCCCAACGCGCTGGCGCCCCTGGTGTCGACCGCCCTCATGACGCTGGTGCCCGCCAAGGTCGCGGGCGTGCCCGAGGTGGTGCTGGTCAGCCCGGCGCGGCCCGACGGCAACGTCCCCGCGGGCATCCTGGCCGCGGCCGCGCTCGCCGGCGCCGACGAGGTGTACCGCATCGGCGGTCCGGCGGCCATCGGTGCGTTGGCCTACGGCACCGAGTCGATCCGTCCGGTCGACGTCATCGTCGGCCCGGGATCCGCCCGTGTCGCCCAGGCCAAGCGGGAGGTCGCGGGCCTGGGGCTCGTGGGCGTGCCGTCGTCGTTCGCGGGGCCGTCCGAGGTCGTGGTGGTGGCGGACGAGTCGACGCCTCCCGAGCTCGCCGCCATCGACGTCATCCTGCAGGCCGAGCACGGCCCCGACGGTCTGGCCTGGCTGATCACATGGGACCCGGCTGTCGCAGACGCCGTGACCGCGGCCGTCGCCCGGATGGTGCCCGCCTCACCACGCCGCGAGCACCTCGAGGCCACGCTGGGCGAGGGCGGGTACGCGGTGGTGTGCGACGATCCCACCCAGGCGCTCGCAGTGGCCAACGCCATCGCCCCCGAGCACCTCGAGCTGCTTGTCGACGACGCCGAGGCCCTCTTGCCGCTGGTGCGCCACGCCGGCGCAGTGTTCTGCGGCCCGCTCGCGCCCGCGTCGATCGGCGACTACCTCGCCGGCCCCAATCACGTGCTGCCCACCTACGGGTCGGCGCGGTTCTCGGGTGCCCTGCGTGTCGACGACTTCCGCAAGCACGTGCACGTCGTGTCGGTCGACGACAAGGGACTGGCCCAGGTGGCGCCCCACGTCATCGCGCTCGCCGAATACGAGGGCCTGCCCGCCCACGCCGAGTCGATCCGCCTGCGGCAGGATCCGGCGTGACGCTCGCCCCCCGCGACGACGTCGCCCTCATGGAGGGCTACCACTCGCCCCAGCTCGACGTCGCGGTGCGGCTCAACACCAACGAGGCGCCCGGCCCGCCGCCCCCCGCGTTCGGCGAGCGGTTGGCCACCGCGCTCTCGTCGATCGACTGGCACCGCTACCCGGACCGGTCGTACGGGGCGCTACGCACCGCCGTCGCGGAGCTGCACGGCGTCGCCCCCGAGCAGGTGTTCGCGGCCAACGGGTCGAACGAGGTGCTGCAGACGCTGTGCCTCACCTACGGCGGGCCGGGGCGCACTGCTGCGGTGTTCGAGCCCACCTACGCGCTGCACAGCCACATCGCGCGCATCACCGGCACGGCCGTCGCCGTCGGCGAGAGGGCGGACGACTTCTCCCTCGACCTCGACGAGGTGCGCCGCGTGCTGGCTCATGCGTCGCCGGCCATCACCTTCCTGTGCTCGCCCAACAACCCGACGGGCATGGTCGAGCCAGAGAGCCTGGTACGTGCGGTGGCGGACGAGGCGCCGGGGCTGGTCGTGGTCGACGAGGCCTACGGCCAGTTCGCCCCGTGGTCCGCGCTCGACCTGGTCGACGGCGAGCGGCCCCTGGTCGTCACCCGCACGTTCTCGAAGACGTGGTCGATGGCGGCGGCCCGCCTCGGGTACCTGATCGGTCCCGCGTGGCTGGTGGCCGAGCTCGACAAGGTCGTGCTGCCGTACCACCTCGACGCGCTCAAGCAGGTCGCGGGCACCATCGCGCTCGAGTTCGCCGACGAGATGCACGAGCGGGTGGCGCACATCGTCGAGGAGCGGGGCCGCGTGATGGCCGAGCTCGCCGACATGCCCGTCGACGTGTGGCCGTCCGGCGCCAACTTCGTGTTGTTCAGGCCGCAGGAACAGGCGGGCGACCAGGTGTGGAAGGACCTGGTCGACCGGTCGGTCCTGGTCCGCAATTGCGCCTCGTGGCCTCGCCTCGAGGGCTGCCTCCGTGTCACGATCGGCACACCCGACGAGGACGACGCCTTCCTCGGCGCCCTCCGCGAGGTGCTCTCATGACCGAGCGAAGCGAGGTCCATATGCACAGTCCGCCCTTCGCCACGAAGTGGCGATCGGGTCACCGGTGCGCCCGGAGGGTGCACCAGTGACCCGTTCCGCCTCCCGCCAGCGCATCACGAAGGAGACCTCGGTCGCGGTGGCCGTCGACCTCGACGGCCCCGAGGGCAAGGTGCACGCCGCCACCGGACTGCCGTTCTTCGACCACATGCTCGACCAGCTCGGTCGCCACGGCGGCTTCGACCTCACCGTCGAGGCGCAGGGCGACCTGCACGTCGACGGCCACCACACGGTCGAGGACGTCGCCATCGTGGTCGGCGAGTGCTTCCGCGAGGCGCTGGGCGACAAGGCCGGCATCCGCCGGTTCGCCAGTGGGGCGTTCCCGCTCGACGAGGCGTTGGTCGAAGTGGCGCTCGACCTGTCGGGCCGGCCGTTCGTGGCCTACGACGTCCCGTTCGGCGACGTGCTCCCCTTGGGGGACCCGCCGTTCAACCCCGAGATGGCCGAGCACTTCTGGCAGTCGTTCGCCATGCAGGCCGGCATCACGTTGCATGTGACCTTGCGCGCCGGGCGCAACACCCATCACATCGTCGAGGCCACGTTCAAGGGCGTGTCCCGCTGCCTGCGCGACGCGGTCCGAGTCGAGGGCGCCTCGGTCCCGTCCACCAAGGGCACGCTCTAGCCGCGAGCGGGGAACTGCCTCGCATGAGATGGGTGGGCCGACCGCACGCTCGTTCGGCCAGGACGGGCCCCCGCGCTGATGTGGTCACGCCCGGCCGCCCGCGCACGTCGCCGGTGGGTGGGAGGGCTGACAAGCCACCGGTCGACCTACGGGTGATCGAGATGGGCGACAGATATACGACCGTTCGTTCAGTTTTCACCGAAACGGAGCTGGGTCCAGACATGTGGGAGCGGCTCGCGCCTGCCGCCCGGTTCCTCGACGTCGTCAGGGCGCAGGATCAGCTACGACCCGCGCCCTCGTCGGAGTCGGACGGGTGCGAACCACAGATTCACCTCATGACAGGTCAGGCCGCGAAGGCGACGCAGCGGACCCCCGGGAGGGCCGTGCGGATCGTGCGCCAGGTAGCACCGCTGTCCTCGGACAGGTACAGCTCACCGGCGGGGGTCCCCACCGCGACCAAGGGACCGGCGGCGGCCAGCTCGAACGTGTCGATGTTGTGCGGGAACGAGGTCGGGATGCCGTCGGCGCACCGGGCGAACGGGGCCTGCGGGTCGGCCAGGGGACGGCGGTAGACCGCGGCCTCGGTGGTGGCGGGTCCGGTCGACGCCGACGCGAGCAGCCAGCCCTCCGCGACGGCGACAGCCCGGGAGTAGCGGCCGTGCAAGCCGTCGTCGCTCCAGTGCCAGGTCTCGCCGCGATCGTCGCTCTGCCCCACGCCGATGCCGGCGGCGACCGCGACGCGCTCGTCGGCGCAGACGACCTGGTGGTCGTCGGCCTCGGCGGGCACGACCTCGATCCAGTCGACCGATTCGCGGCGCCACACCCCGCCGACGTGCACACCGGCGAAGGGGGTGCCGTCGGGCCCGAGCGCAACGGTGCGGGTGTCCGGGGGACTGCCCCACGGTGTCGACCAGCGGCTGCGGGTGGGCACCGCGTCGAAGAGCGGGTCGCGGGCGGGACCGTCGGGGCCCCCGACCTCGACGAGGTGGGCCTCGCTGGTGCCCACCAGCGCCCGCCCTCCCTCCCGGGCGACGATGCAGCGCGGCGCCAGCCCGTCGGGCAGCTCGATCGGTGTGCCCGTGTCGAGCGCCATCACCCAGCCGTCGGCGATCGCCCAGTCGCCCGACACGGAGGCCACGTCGGCACCGTCGAGGGTGCGCCGTTCCTCGGCGCCGTCGAGCGCGAGATCGAGCAGTCCGTCCGCGGTTCCGACCAGGAGCATCGGCTAAGCATGCCGGACAGTGGTCTCAAGATCACCCGATGCGCATACTTGGCCGACGAGAGGAGCGCCCTATGGCCCGACCGGAGCTGTGGCTCTGCCGGCACGGCGAGACCGACTGGAGCCGCGACGGGCGGCACACCAGCCACACCGACCTGCTGCTCACGCCGGCGGGCGTCGACGAGTCGAGACGGCTGATCGCGCCGCTGGCCGGCATCTCGTTCGACCTGGTGCTGACCAGCCCCCTGCGACGGGCGACCGACACGGCTGAACTGCTCGGCTTCCCCGACGCCCGGCGAGACCCCGCGCTGGCCGAATGGGACTACGGCGACGTCGAGGGCCTGACCACGGAACAGATCCGCGAGAAGGTCGCCGACTGGACGGTGTGGACCCACGAGTCGCCGGGCGGCGAGACGGCCGATCAGGTGGCGGCGCGGGCGGCACCGCGTGATCGAGCGGGTGCTCGACGAGGCGACCGAGCGGGTGCTCGTGATCTCCCACGGGCACTTCCTCCGTGTGCTCGCGGCCCGATGGGTCGGCGAGAGGCCCGCGTTCGGGCGCCACCTCGTGCTCGACACCGCGGCCTTGTCGGTGCTGGGGTGGGAGCGCGACACCCGTACTCTCGTCCGGTGGAACGCGATCGCAGGCGATGCCGAATCCGGTTCGGGGCCCGACGCGCCCCAACCGTAGGATCGGCCTCTCATGGCTCTCATCGCCGTCCTCGACTACGGCATCGGCAACCTGCACTCCGCCCAGAAGGCGCTCCAGCGCGTGGGCGGCGATGCCCAGCTGACCGCCGACCCGGCCCTCATCCGCGATGCAGCGGGCGTCGTGCTGCCCGGCGTCGGCAACTTCGGCCGGTGCATGCAGGCACTCGAGGACAGCGGGCTCGACGAGCTGGCCATCGAGTGCGCCGCGTCGGACCGGCCGTTCCTCGGGGTGTGCGTGGGCATGCAGATGCTGTACGAGGGGTCGGAGGAGACGCCGACCGTTCCCGGGCTCGGTGTGCTTCCGGGCATGGTGCGGCGCCTGCCCGACGGGGTGAAGCGGCCGCAGATGCAGTGGAACATGCTCGTGCGCTGTGCCGAGAGCGGTCTTCTCGGCGGGCTTCCCGACCCCACCTGGGTCTACTTCGTGCACTCCTTCGCCGCCGAGAGCGACGACCATGTCGTCGCCACGTGTGACTACGGCGGCCCGGTCGTCGCCGCGGTCGAGCGCGACGGGCTGTGGGCCACCCAGTTCCACCCCGAGAAGTCCGGTGTCAACGGCCTGCACATCCTGCAGAACTTCGTGACCCGAGCGGCTGCCGCGGCCGAGGCGGCGTGACCGTGGCGTTCGAGATGTACCCCGCCATCGATCTGCGGGCCGGGCGTTGCGTCCGGCTCTACCAGGGCGACTACGGCCGAGAGACCGTGTACGGCGACGACCCGGTGGCCCAGGCCCGGGCGTTCGCCGCCGACGGCGCGCCGTGGGTGCACGTGGTCGACCTCGATGCCGCGCGCACCGGCGACCCCCGCAACCGCGCGGTCGTGGCGGCCATCGCCGCCGCGGTCGACGTGCCGGTGCAGACCGGGGGCGGCGTGCGCGACGACGAGGCCGCCGACGCGCTCCTGTCGCAGGGGCTCCGGCGGGTGGTGGTGGGTACCGCCGCGCTCGACGACCCCGACTGGGTGCGTCGCCTGGCGGCCCGCTATCCGGGCCGGGTCGCGGTCGGGCTCGACGCCCGCGGGCGTGACGTGGCTGTCCGGGGCTGGGTCGAGGGCTCGGGCCAGGACCTGGTCGAGGTCGCCCGGCGGTTCGACGACGCCGGGGTCGCGGCCTTGGTCGTCACCGAGATCGGCCGCGACGGCACGCTCGCGGGCCCGGCGCTCGACCAGCTGTCCGACGTCTTGGCGGCGACCAGCCTGGATGTCGTCGCGTCCGGCGGCGTCGGATCGCTCGCCGACGTGCAGGCACTTGCCGCGCTCGACGTCGACGGCCGGCGCCTGGCCGGCGTCATCGTCGGCACGGCCCTCTACGAGGGCCACGTCCGGTTGTCCGACGCGGTCGAGGCGACGGCCGATGCGTAGCGTCCGGGTGATCCCGTGCCTCGATGTCGACGCGGGTCGCGTCGTCAAGGGCGTGAACTTCGTGGGGCTGCGCGACGCCGGCGACCCGGTCGAGCTCGCCGCCCGCTACGACGCCGAGGGCGCGGACGAGCTGGTGTTCCTCGACATCACGGCGTCGTCCGACGCCCGCGACACCATGGTCGACGTGGCCCGACGCGCCGCGGCCGAGGTGTTCATCCCCTTCACCGTCGGCGGCGGTGTCCGCTCCGTCGACGACGCCCGTCGGCTGTTGATGGCCGGCGCCGAGAAGGTGTCGGTCAACACGGCGGCCGTCGACCGGCCCGAGCTGGTCGGCGAGCTGGCGGCGGAGTTCGGCGCCCAGTGCGTCGTCGTCGCCATCGACGCCCGCCGGCGCGACGGGGGCGGGTTCGAGGTGTACACGCACGGTGGGCGCACGCCCACCGGCACTGACGCCGTCGAGTGGGCGCAGAGAGCCGAGGAGCTGGGTGCGGGCGAGATCCTGCTGACGTCGATGGACCGTGACGGCACCAAGGCCGGGTTCGATCTCGAGCTCACGCGTGCCATCACCGACGCCGTGGGCGTGCCCGTCATCGCCAGCGGCGGCGTCGGCACGCTCGACCACTTGGTCGACGGCGTGGTCGAGGGGGGCGCCGACGCCGTGCTCGCCGCATCGATCTTCCACTTCGGCGAGCACACGGTGGCCGAGGCCAAGTCCGAGCTCGAGCGAGCCGGCGTCATCGTCCGCCCGATCTGACCTCCGGGCCGGTCGCACGGTCGATCAGCCAGTTCGTGACGGCCTGGGCGACCTGAGCGGTCGCCCCGGCGAGGAAGTGGTCGGCCATCGGCACCGCCTCGACCGTCACGTCGGGCCAGGCCCGCGTCGCCTTGTCGACCCAGTAGGGCGGCGCGAACTGATCGTGCTCCGGCGCCATCACCAGGACGGGCCGCGTGTCCGCAGGCCCCGGCCGCGCCGGTCCCGAGAACCGGAAGGGTGGCGCGACGGTCGCCCAGCCGGCGTGGCGATCGTCACCGACCGACAGCGCGACGTCCGCGCCGAACGAGTACCCGACCAGGAAGAGCGGCACGTCGTCGTCGACATCGATGGCCAGCCGGTGGAGGGCGGCCACCACGTCGGCCCGTTCGGCCACGCCCTCTCCCGTCGCCCTCCGGATGGCGCGGCGGAAGTCGAAGCGCAAGGTCGCCAGGCCGGCCGTCGACAGCGCGCGGAACAGGGCATCGACCACGACGTTGTGCCGGTCGCCGCCATGAGCAGGGTGCGGGTGGCACACCACCGCGCCCGCCCGCGCACCGGTCGGGACGCTGATGTCGCCCACCAGGCTGTGCCCGTCTGCGGTGAGCAGCGAGATCTCTTCGGCGAAGTCGTGCGTCACGGAGGGGGGACGGTAGCGTCGTGAACGTGCCCGAGCCTGCAACGATCGCCGTCGACAACGGTCGCAGTGCCGGCGACAAGCTGGCCATCAAGATGCTCAACGACCGGGTGCTCGTGCGCATCGATGTCGGCGAGGGCGAGCGCACCTCGTCGGGGGGCATCCTCATCCCGGCCACCGCGCAGATCTCGAAGCGGCTGGCCTGGGCCGAGGTCGTCGCGGTCGGCCCCAACGTCCGTGCCATGCAGATGGGTGACCACGTGCTGTTCAACCCCGAGGACCGCTACGAGGTCGAGGTCCGGGGCGACGACTACATCATCCTGCGAGAGCGCGACGTGCACGCCGTGGCGGCCAGCCGCCTGGGCGAGGCGTCGACCGGCCTCTACTTGTAGCCGCTGCCCGCCGGTTGGCTGACCGTCGAGGCCAGCTCGATCGCGGCCCGCGTGGCGTCGTCGTTCCAGAGCGTCGGGTAGCCGTCGACCTGCCGCCAGCCCGCAGCGGCGAGCGTGCGGTGACGGGCGATGTGCGCGCCGGCGCCCCGCGGGTGGACGCCCGTGTCGACCGCGGCCGCATCCTCGCCGCCGACGCACAGGTCGACGGTCCACCGCCCGACCGGGTACGACGTGCGGACTGTGACGCCTGCCGAGGCCAGCTCGCGTGCCAGAGCCGAGGTCCACGGTGTCGTCGCGGCACCGTTGATCGGGGGCGCCGGCGGTCGATCGGCGTGCGCGAGGTACTGGTCGATCAGCCCTGAGGTCGGGCTGGTGTCGTGTGGCGGCAGCGCCGTGACCACGACGAGCGACCGCCGGGCGCGGGTGACCATCACGTTGAACAGGTGCGGGTCCTCGACGAAACGGCGGCGTCCGGCCGCGTCGTCCGGTGACAGGCCCAGGACCAGGACGACGTGGTCGGCCTCCGCTCCCTGGAACCCGTGCACGGTCCCCACCCGCAGGCGCAGCCGCTCGACGTCGTCGAGGTCGTAGCGGCCGAGCAGGGCGGCCTGGGCGGCATCGACCACCTCACGAAACGGCGACACCACGGCGATGTCGGTGCGACCGTCGTCGGCCTGGCGTGCCACCTCGGCCAGCGCCAGGTCGAGCTCCGCGTCGACGTCCGGGGCGCGCACGACCTCGATGACGTCGGCCGCCTCGTTGGCCGGGTGGCGCGTGGCGACGAAGAGCCGCCCCTCGTAGAAGCGACGGGCCGAGAAGTCGATCAGGTGCGGAACAGAGCGATAGTGCTCGTCGAGCCAGGTCGTGGGCCCCGTGCCGGCGGCGACGTCCAGCACGCTGGCCCGCCGAACGTCGAGCCGGGCGGCCAGCGCCGCCAGCCCGTGGTTCGCCAGCGTGCGGCTCACCAGGTCGTCGGACACGAACGACACGTGGCGGAGCTGGCGCGGATCGCCGACGACGACAGCCCGCCGAGCCCGCAGCAGAACCCCGGCCGCGGCCACCTGGTCGATCTGACTGGCCTCGTCGAGGACCACAAGGTCGAAGAGGCCCGGCGACTCGGGCAGCAGGTCCTCCACGTCGCGCAGCGTGCCGACCCACAGCGGCAATGCCCGCACGATGCCGGCACCATCGAGCTCACGGAGCAGGCGGCGTCGCTGGCGTCGGCCGGCCCGCAACGCCGTCGCCAGGTCGTTGGCGGCACCCCGTCCCTTGCGGCGCCGGTCCTCGCGGGAGCCTTCGACCTCGGCGACCCGACCCGCGGCCGCGCGCACGGCATCGTCGGCGCGCAGCATCTGCGCCCAGATCGGCGCCAGCACCGTGCCGCCCCGCGCGGCCAGGTCCGCCGCGCCGCGCCGGTCGGTCGCGCACCGCAGGGCCGTGCGCAGGTCGGCGAGCGTGAGGGAGGCCGCGGCATCGAGCACCTCCCGGTAGCGGCGTTCGGCCCGCGCCGCCCGCCAGCGGCGCCACCAGGACGCGTCCGACGGCACATCGCAGCGCTCACCGAGAGCCCGCAGGGCCGCCAGGTCGCTCGCCGGCTCGAA
The DNA here is from genome assembly GCA_963735375.1 of uncultured Acidimicrobiales bacterium. Taxonomy (GTDB): domain Bacteria; phylum Actinomycetota; class Acidimicrobiia; order Acidimicrobiales; family VFJN01; genus ZC4RG19. The sequence goes on along the minus strand of CAVTKS010000007.1, from coordinate 94,407 downwards.
CGCTCCGGGGGCCCAGGCCGACAGCTCGCCCACCAGGCCGTCCCACGACGCGGCGCGGGCGACGCTCCCCTCGAGGTCGAGCGCACGCTCGATGGCCTGCTCTCCGAGGTGCTGGTGGGCGCGGGCGTCGGCCAGGCTGCGGCGGGCGGCCTCCACCTCGCGCGCCTGCCGGTGCCCGCCGCGGTCGACTGGCGGACGATGTCGTCGTTCTGGGCGCCGCCGAACCGCACGGGGTCTGGACCGACCTGCCGGGCGAGCAGTCCGGCGACCACCGCCGCCGCGTGCTCGACCGGGTGGCGATGAGCACCGACCCTCCGTGGGCGACGGCGTCGCTGGCGATGGCGGCCACCGTGTGGCTCTTGCCGCTGCCGGGTGGGCCGGAGATCACGGTGACCGGCTGGGTGCGGGCCCGGACCACCGCCTCGGTCTGGGCGGAGGTCAGGCGCAGGGGCGAACAGACGGGATCGCTCGCCGGGTCGGCCGGGTCCGATGTCGGGCTGTAGAGGTGGGCGAACGCGGTCGCCGCCGTGCCCGACCGCGTCGCCCAGGACCGCAGCGACCCCTCGACGCTGGGGCGGAACACGTCGCGGGCGAGGTACAGGACCGCGCCGACGACGGCCACGAGCCCCTCGCCCGTGCGGTGGCGCAGCGGATCCTCGGACGGCGGCAGGACCGCCCGCACGGGCGGAAGGCCGCACGCCCGGACCACCTCCCGGATCCACGACTGGAGCTTGGGCAGCCGGGCGATCAGCTCGGCGCTGGGCTCGCCAACGCCCCCGGACTCGTCGAGAGCACCCCCACCGAACTGGGCGCCGGACTCGAGGCGCACCGCGGTACCGCTGTGGCTGACGAGCGGTGTCAGCTCCCGCCGCGCCGAGCGAGACGATGGTGACGTTGCGCCGGGACCCGTACGGCGCCAGCCGCACGGGTTGTGACACGAGCGGGAAGCAGCAGGCGATCGTGCGATCGTCCACCGTGATGGTCCCGGTGATGAGGACCCAGCCGAGGCGCAGAAGTTGCTCGGTGGGCTGCAGGGCGTCGAGCGCCGCGAGGTGGCGCACCGTGTCGGTGCGCGGCGCCATGCCCCCGCCCACCGAGCCGTTCTGGGGCGCTGGTGCCAGCAACTGCATGACATGGGAAGTGCCCAGCCACTCCGGCCGCTCGCCCGTGCGGGTCAGGTCGAGCATCTCGGGGGTACCGCCCTCGGGCAGCAGGGGGTTGCTGGTAGGGCTGGTGGTCACCGCCAGGTCGGCGAGGTAGCGCAGGATCGAGGCGGGGTCCACGGCGCCGAGACGCTATCGCCTGGCGAATCGGATTCCGGACGCCGACGGCACCGCCGTACCATGGCGGGGTGCCGGCCACGACCCCGACCCCCATCTCCGCCAACGACGATCAGCTCGCGCAGGTCACCTACAACGCCGACGGCCTGGTGCCGGCGATCGTGCAGGACGAGGCCTCCGGGCAGGTGCTGATGATGGCGTGGATGAACGCCGAGACCCTGCGCCTCACCCTCGACGAGGGTCGCACGGTGTTCTGGAGCCGCAGCCGGCAAGAGGTGTGGCGCAAGGGCGACACGTCAGGCGAGGTCCAGTACGTGCGGTCCGGCCACTACGACTGCGACGGCGACACGCTGCTGTTCGTCGTCGACCAACAGGGCGGCGGCGCCTGCCACACGGGCAACCGCTCGTGCTTCTTCCGGGCGTTCGGCCCGGACGGCTCCTGACCCGGCGCGGCACCGTGATCAGTCCCTCGCTCGACGAGTTCCGGTCGCTGGCGCGCACCCACACGGTCATCCCGGTGTGGCGCGAGTTGCTGGCCGACCTCACCACGCCCGTCGCCGCCTTCACCCGGCTGGTGGGCGACGGCACCGGCTTCCTGCTCGAGTCGGTCGAGCACGGCGAGGCCCGCTGGAGCCGCTGGAGCTTCGTCGGCCGCAATCCGCTGGCCACCCTCACCGCGCGCGGCCTCGATGTCGAGATCACCGGCGCCGTGCCCGAGTCGGTGCCCCGCGACCGGGGCATCCTGGCCGCGCTCGAGGCCCTGCTGGTCGAGTGGCATGCCCCGTCGCTGCCCGACCTGCCGCCCCTGCACGGTGGTGTGCTCGGCTACCTGGGCTACGACGTCGTGCGCGAGGTCGAGCACCTGCCCGACGTCCCCAAGGACGACCAGGGCCACGCCGACGCCGTCGTCTCGGTCATCGGCCAGCTCGCCGCGTACGACCACTGGCGCCAGCGTGTCGTGCTCATCGAGAACGTGGTCGCGCCGTCCGGCGCGTCCGCCGACGACCTCGACGCGCTCTACCGGTCGGCCGTCGCCCGCCTCGACGAGCTCGCCGCCGACGGTGCCAAGCCCCTCGACGAGATGCTGGTAGAGCCGCCCGAGGCCGACGAGGCGCTGCCCGAGGTCCACTCGACAATGGGGAGCGACATGTACGCCCGGGCCGTCGAGGTGGCCCGCGAGCACATCCTGGCCGGCGACATCTTCCAGGTGGTGCTCGCCCAGCGGTTCGACTTCGACCTCGATGCCGAGCCGTTCGACCTGTACCGGGTGCTGCGCCAGGTCAACCCCAGCCCGTACATGTACTTCGTGCGCCAACCGGGCCTCACGCTGGTGGGCGCCTCGCCCGAGCCGATGGTGCGCGTCACCGACGGCCGGGTGGTGTCGCGGCCCATCGCCGGCACCCGGCGCCGGGGTGCCACCGACGAGGAGGACGCCCGGCTGGCCGGCGAGCTGCGCGAGCACCCCAAGGAGATCGCCGAGCACGTCATGCTCGTCGACCTCGCTCGCAACGACGTGGGCCGGGTGGTGCAGTTCGGCACCGAGCAGGTCGAGGAGTACCTCACGCTCGAGCGCTACAGCCACGTCATGCACCTGACCTCGCAGGTGGCCGGCGACCTCGCCCCGGGCCGCACCGCCATCGACGTGCTGCGGGCCACGCTGCCGGCGGGCACGGTCTCGGGTGCGCCCAAGGTGCGGGCCATGCAGATCATCGACGACCTCGAGCCCACCAAGCGGGGCCCGTACGCGGGGGTGGTGGGCTACCTCGACTTCTCCGGCAACATCGACACGGCCATCGCCATCCGCACGATGGTCGTCGACGACGAGGGCCGGGCCTCGGTGCAGGCGGGTGCCGGCATCGTGGCCGACTCGGTGCCCGAACACGAGGACCTCGAATGCCGCAACAAGGCCCGCGCCCTTCTGGCGGCCGTCCCCGCGGCCCGTCGCATGACCGCCGCCCGCCGTCAGCCCGGAAGGTCGACGTAGGTCCAGTCGGGCTGCTTGAGGGCCTGGCGCTCGTCGTACGTGGCGACGCCGTCAGCGAGATCGACGAGCTTGGGCAGCACGAGGCCGCGGGCGGGCACCGGGTCGCCGTCGAGCGCGAGGTTCACCTCGTCGGCGAAGGCGGAGATGATGCTGCCGACGACCCGCTGCTCCTGCACGGGCAGGTAGCACCGGTTGCCGTCGGTGACCGTGCGCAGGCGATAGGCGATCGTCTCGACGTCCTCGGGCACCGCGGCGCCGTCGGCGAGCCGGTCCAGCCCCTCGGTCACCGCACCGCACCCCAGCTTGCAGGCGGGGCACTGGCCGCAAGACTCGACGAATAGGAACCGCGACAGCACCTGGGCCACCTCCACCATCGAGGTCGTGTCGTCGAGGACCAGGAACCCGGCGGCACCCATGCCGGATCCGATCGCCTCGAAGCCCTCGTAGCTGCAGGGCACGTCGAGCTGGTCACCGGTGACCACCGGGTTGGCAGCACCCGACAGCACGGCCTTGACCGTGCGGCCGGGGGGCAGCCCCCCGCCCACCTGCTCGATGACGTCGCGCAGCGGCGTCCCCAGCTCGACCTCGCCCACCCCCGGCCGGACGACGTCACCCACCACGGTCGCGACCACCAGGCCCGGCGAACGCTCGGTGCCGAGCGAGCGGTGCCACTCGGGCCCTCGGGCCAGCACCTGGGTCACCGTCGCCAGCGTCTCGACGTTGTTGACGACGGTGGGGTTGGAGGCGGCGAACTCGGTGGCCACAGCGCCCGGTGAGGCAGTCCACCCGCTGGTCGGCACGGTGGCGAACAGGCCGTGGATGTAGGGCGGCACGTTGCGGGGGAGCGGCGCCTCGCCTTCGATGACCTGGAGCAGGCCCGTCTCCTCGCCGTACAGGTAGTGGTCTGGACCGAGCACCACCTGGACAGGCGAGCCGGACAGCAGCCCGGCCGACGCGAACTCGTCCACGGCAGCGGCCAACCGCTCGGCCTCGCGGCCGAAGCGCTCCTTGACACCGATGAACGCTCGCTCGGCGCCGACCGCCAACGCAGCGATGGCGACGCCCTCGACGACGGCGTACGGGTTGGCCCGGATGATGGCGCGGTCCTTGAAGGTGGCCGGCTCGCCCTCGGCGCCGTTGCACACGACGAACGCCCGGTCGGCGCCGTCGTCCTCGGTGTCGTTGTCGACAGCGTCCCGTATGGATTGCCACTTGCGGCCGGTCGGGAACCCACCCCCGCCCCGACCGCGCAGCCCCGACAGGATGACCTCCTGGATCGTGGCGCCGGGGCCCAGCTCGTACGCCCGCCGCAACCCGGCCAGGCCGCCCCGCGCCTCGTGGTCGGCGAGGTCGGCGACGGGAGGGTCGGCGAGGAGCACGGGGCGCGGGTCCATGGGCCCATCCTTCCCGACGGGAACGGCCCGAGGCGGGAGGCTTCCCCGGACCGGCCTGCCACACTTGGCGCCATGACCGAGCGGAGCGACGTCCGACCAGCACAGTCCACAGCTGCCGAGGTCGTCGACCTGCGCACCACTCTGGGAGCCGTCCGGATCCCCCGCGATGTCGTGCGGGTGGCGGGCCCCGACGCCGTGGCCTACCTGCAGGGTCAGCTCAGCCAGGATGTCGCCGGGCTCGCGGTGGGAGCGTCGGCCTCGTCGTTCCTCCTGCAGCCCGCCGGCAAGGTGGACGCCTGGCTGCGCCTGAGCCGCACCGGCGACGACGAGGTGGTGCTCGACGTCGACGGCGGCCACGGCGAGGCCGTGCTCGCCCGGCTGCGCCGGTTCCTGCTGCGCACCAAGGCCGACGTGGACCCGCTCGACTGGCAGGTTGTCGCCTTGCGCGGGCCGGGCGCCGCGGCGGCCGCCTCCGATGCGACTGCCGAGCTGCGGGTCCCCGCGGGCTGGCCGGGCGTCGACGGTGCCGACCTGCTCGGCTCGTCGGTCGAGGCACCGCCCTCGGTCGCCCCCGCGAGCGCAGCGGCGTACGCCGCGCTCCGCATCCGGTGTGGCGTCCCGGCGATGGGGTCCGAGCTGACCGAGGCGACCATCCCCGCCGAGGTCGGCCAGCGTGTCATCGATGCGTCGGTCAACTTCACGAAGGGGTGCTTCACAGGCCAGGAGCTGGTCGCCCGCATCGACAGCCGGGGCGGCCACGTGCCCCGCCACCTCCGGGGCCTCGTGCTCGACGGTCCGGCGGCCGTCGAGCCCGGCGCTGCGGTCGTGGTCGACGGCGCCGAGGTCGGTCGGGTGACGTCGGCGGCACCAGCGGCCGGCGACGGAGCGGCGGTCGCGCTGGCGATCGTGGGCCGTGGCGTCGCGCCGCCGGCAGCCGCAGAGGTGCTGGACGGTGACGGGCGGCGGTCGGCCACCGTCGTCGACCTGCCGATCCAGGGCTGACGGGCGCCGGGGATGGGGGAGCGTTCGCACTACGCCGTGCTCGGGGTCACGACCCGGGCGACGACCGACGAGGTGCGCGCCGCCTACCGGCAGGCCGCACGTGATCACCACCCGGACGCCGGGGGTGACGCCCAGCGCATGTCCGACCTCAACGCCGCCTGGCACGTCCTGGGCGACCCCGTGCGCCGTGCCACGTACGACCGCGAGCTCGCCCGACGCCCGGCACCGAGCCACGGCGCCGCGCCGACGTCGCCGTTCGCCTCGGGTGGCACCGACGGCGCGTGGGACGTGGACGCCGACGTGTATCGCACGGCCGAGGAGTGGGCCGACCTCGCCGATGGGCGCCCGCTGCGGCCGACCCGACCGCTGGAGGGCTGGTGGGCCCTCCTGCCGCCCGCGACCTTGGTGGGGGCTGTCGGCGTGTTCTTCGGGGCCTTCGTGTTCAGCGCCCCCAGCCTGCTCGCACTGTCCGGCGGGATGATGGTGCTGGCGCTCGGGCTCTTCGTCCTCGCACCGCTCCGGGCGATGAGCCGGCGGGACCCGGGCTGACCGGCGACACGGCACTGGCGCTAGGGTCGCCGCGATGTCGCAGATCGCATACGTCGTGAAGTTGACCGCCGCCGAGGGGAAGCTGGACGAGGCCCTGGCCACACTGGGCAAGCTCGTCGCCGCCACCGAGGACGAGCCGGGCACGCTGCAGTACCTGCTGCACACCGACACCACCGAGCCGAACGCCATCTGGTTCTACGAGCTGTACGCCGACCAGGCGGGCTTCGAGGCGCACGCCGGGAGCACCACGATGGCGGAGGTCATGGGGTCACTCGGGGGGCTCCTCGACGGCCCGGCCGACATGCGGCAGCTCGAGATCGTGCACCGCAAGGGCGGCTGACGTCCCGAGGGCGTCCCCCGATGGCCACCTACCTCGACCGCATCCTCGCCGCCCACCGGGCTCGAGCTCGGGCCGACGATCGCTCGATGGCCCCGCTCGTCGCCGAGGCTCGTGCGCAGTCGATGCCGCGGGGCTTCGCCGCCACGCTGCCGCGCGGTCGAGGGCGTGGGGGTGATCGCCGAGGTCAAGCGCCGGTCGCCGTCCAAGGGCGACCTTGCCGCGGACCTGGACCCCGCCGAGCTGGCCGCCGCGTACGAGCGTGGCGGAGCGACGTGCCTGTCGGTGCTGACCGACGTCGAGTTCTTCGGCGGCTCGCCCGACGACCTTCGGGCGGCGCGGGCGGCGACAAGGCTGCCGGTGCTGCGCAAGGACTTCACGGTCTCGCCGGCTGACGTGTGCGACACCCGCATCATGGGTGCCGACGCCGTGCTGCTCATCGCCGCCGCGCTCGACGACGACGAGCTGGCCGAGCTGCACACGCTGGCACTCGACATCGGCCTCGACGCGCTCGTCGAGATCCACGACGAGGCCGAGCTCGACCGGGCGATCGCCGTCGGTGCCCACCTCATCGGGGTCAACCAGCGCGACCTGGTGACGTTCGAGGTCGACAACGAGCGGGCGGCCCGTGTCGGGCGAGCCATCCCCGACACGGCCGTGCGGGTGGCCGAGTCGGGCATCCGGGGCGCCGCAGACGCGGCGGCCCTGATCGGGGCGGGCTTCGACGCGGTGCTGGTCGGCGAGCTGTTGGTTACCTCGGGCGACCCGGAAGCCGCGGTGGCGGCGTTACGCGGGGCTGGGCCGACCTAGACCTGTGCATGTGGTTGTGCATGCGTCGGATAACCTGCGCCGACCTGCCGGGCCGGCCCCGGCGCGGATCGTCGCCGGGTTGGCATGTATCCGGCTTCGGGCCGGCTGCCCCCGGTCGATAGCCTGCCCGCGGTGTTCGTCAAGGTGTGCGGGATCACGAACGAGGAAGATGCCCTGCTGGCGGTGGCGATGGGCGCCGACGCCGTCGGGTTCGTCTTCGCGCCCTCCCCGCGCCAGATCGCGCCGCAGAAGGCCGCGGACATCGTCAAGCGCCTGCCCGCCGAGATCGTGACCGTGGGGGTGTTCCGCGACGAGACGCGGCAGCGGGTCGTCGACATCGCCCACCGCGCCCGGCTGCGGGCGGTGCAGCTGCACGGCCGCGAGTCGTCGGCCGACAGCCACTGGATCCGCCAGCGCGTGTCGCTGATCATCAAGGCGTTCGCGGCCGGCGACCCCCAGCTCGACCAGGCCGACGAGTACGCGGCCGACGCCTTCCTCGTCGACTCGGCCACGCCCGGCTCCGGCGAGGTCTTCGACTGGTCGCTGGCCGAGGGCGCCCCCTCCAACCGTCGCATCATCCTGGCCGGCGGGCTGACGCCCGAGAACGTCGCCGATGCCGTGCGGGTCGTGCGGCCGTGGGGGGTCGACGTGTCGACGGGCGTCGAGTCGGCACCGGGCCGCAAGGACGCCCGCAAGATCCGCGCCTTCGTCGAGGCCGCCAAGGGCGCCGAGCCGCCGGCGTCACCGGAGCAGGGCGACCGCGACGTGCGGCCCTTCGACTGGATGGTCGACGAGCGCCCGTGACGACCGCCGCCCGATCTGCCCGCGACCCCCTCTGGACCCGCACATGAGCGACACCACGACCGCACCCGTGATGGGCGACCCCGGCCCCTCCGGCCGCTTCGGCGAGTTCGGCGGCCTGTTCGTGCCCGAGACCCTGGTCCCCGCCTGCCAGGAGCTCGAGGTCGCGTTCCGTGACGCGTGGGCCGACCCGTCGTTCCGCGCCGAGCTCGACCGCCTGCTGCGCGACTACGCCGGTCGGCCGTCGCTGCTGACCGAGTGCGCCAACCTGTCCTCCGAGCTGGGCTGCCGGGTGCTGCTCAAGCGGGAGGACCTCAACCACACCGGCTCGCACAAGATCAACAACGTGCTGGGCCAGGTCCTGCTGGCCAAGCGCATGGGCAAGGCCCGCATCGTGGCCGAGACAGGCGCCGGGCAACACGGGGTCGCCTCGGCCACTGCCGCGGCGCTGCTGGGCCTCGACTGCACGGTGTACATGGGCGAGGTCGACATGGCCCGCCAGGCGCTCAACGTGTTCCGCATGCGGCTGCTCGGCGCCGAGGTGCGGCCGGCGTCGTCGGGCAGCCGCACGCTCAAGGACGCGGTCAACGAGGCACTGCGCGACTGGGTCGCCACTGTCGAGGAGACCCACTACTGCCTGGGCTCGGCGATGGGCCCGCACCCGTACCCGTTCATGGTGCGCGAGCTGCACCGTGTCATCGGCGACGAGGCCCGCGAGCAGTGCCGGGCACTCACCGGCGCCGACCCCGACGTCGTCGTCGCCTGTGTGGGCGGCGGGTCCAACGCCATCGGCATCTTCTCCGGGTTCGCCGACCTGCCCGACGTCGAGCTGCTGGGCGCCGAGCCGGCGGGCGGCGCGGCGGTGGGCCACGGCATCCCGGGGGTGGTCCACGGCTCGAAGTCGTACCTGCTCCAGGACGAGGAGGGCCAGGTGCTCGAGGCCGAGTCCGTGTCGGCGGGGCTCGACTACCCGGGCGTCGGTCCCGAGCACGCCCACCTGGCCGCGATCGGCCGCGCCCGCTACGAGCGGGTGACCGACGCCGAGGTGCTCGACGCGTTCGAGCTGCTGGCCCGCACCGAGGGCATCATCCCCGCGCTCGAGTCAGCCCACGCCCTGGCGCTGGTCAGCCGCGACCGGGCCCGGCTGGCGGGCAAGGTCGTGCTGGTCAACCTGTCCGGGCGCGGCGACAAGGACGTCGAGCAGGTGGCGCAGCTCCTCGGCGCCGACATGTCGGGGACCGGTGGCGCATGAGCACGACACCGACCGTCAGCACCACCGACATCGGCCCGCTCGAAGCTCGGCTACGGGCCGCGCGCGCCGCCGGGCGCAAACTCCTCGTGCCCTACGTCACCGGTGGGTTCCCCGGCTGGGAGCGCACCGTCGAAGCCTGCGCCGCAGCGGGCGCCGACGCCATCGAGGTCGGCATCCCGTTCTCCGACCCGGTCATGGACGGCCCCACCATCCAGGAGGCGTCGGAACGGGCCCTCGCCGACGGGGCGACCCCCCAGGCGATCGTGGGGGCCATGGCCGACCTCGACACGGGCGGCGTGCCGCTGGTGGTGATGACCTACTACAACACGGTCCACCGCTACGGCCACGAGCGGTTCGCCCAGTCGCTGGCCGTGTCGGGGGTCGCCGGTGCGATCGTGCCCGACCTGCCGCTCGAGGAGGTCGGGCCGTGGGCCGATGCCGCCGACGCAGCCGGCGTCGCGACCGTGCTGCTGGCCGCGCCCACCGGGTCCGACGAGCGGCTCGCGCGCATCTGCGCCCGGTCGCGGGGCTGGGTCTACGGCATCGGGCTGCTGGGGGTCACCGGCGAACGCGCCGAGCTGGCCCGCAGTGCGCTCGACATCGCCCGCCGCCTCAAGGCCTTGACCGACAAGCCGGTGCTGGTGGGCGTCGGCGTGTCCGATGCGACCCAGGCCGCCGAGGTCGCGACCGTCGCCGACGGTGTGATCGTCGGCTCGGCACTCGTCCGCCGCCTCCTCGACGGTGGCGGCCCCGAAGCCGCCGGCGCGTTCGTGGCCGAGCTGCGGTCCGGTCTCGACGCCGCCTCGCCGCCCGATCCGGGGAGCGTGGGGTGACGATCGGTAACGACGGGACGGGCCTGCCGGCACCACCACCACCACCACCGCCTCCGCCGCCTCCTCTTCCACCACCGCCCTTCTCGCCGCGCCCGGCGGGGTTCCCGGCCCCGTTCCCGCCTCCGCCGGCGGGCGGCTCCACCGGCCATGGGCGTCGCGGCCCGTGGCCGGTCATCGCCGTGTGCGGCGTAGCTGTCGTCGGTGTGCTCCTGGCCGCGGCCGTGGTCCTGAAGGGCGACGACGGCATCGCCCATCCCGATGAGTGGGACGAGCGGGTCGTCGATCTCGTGGCGTTCGTCGAACAGGAGCGAGGGCTGTCGTTCGAGCATCCGGTCACGGTCGAGTTCCTCACCGAGGACGAGTACTCGGACAGCGCCCGCATCGACGAGGGCATGCTCACCGACGAGGACCGTGAAGCGATGGACGAGTCGGGCACTGTGCTCGAGGCACTGGGCCTCGTGCCTCCCGAACTCGATCTCATGGACACGTCCAACGAGATGGCCGACACGGGCACGCTGGCGTTCTACGACCCTTCCACCGAGACGGTGACCGTGCGGGGCACCGAGATGACGATCGGCCTCGAGGTCACGCTCGTCCACGAGCTCGTGCACGTGGCCCAGGATCAGGCGTTCGACCTCGAGCAGCCGCCGCCGGACGAGTCGGCGGGCGCCTTCGAGGCCTTCGACGCGCTCGTCGAGGGCGATGCGGTGCGCATCGAGCTCGCCTACGTCGACTCGCTGAGCAGGGACGAGCAGGACGCCTATTGGGACGGCTACATGGCCGAGGCCGACGAGGCCGAGGCCGGGCTGAGCGAGGTGCCGTCCGCCCTTCAGGCGCTGTTCGCCGCGCCGTACGTGCTGGGCCAGCCGGTGGTCGACCTGATCGCCGAGGACGGCGGCAACGGCGCCGTCGACGATGCCTTCGCCGATCCACCGCGCAGCGGCGAGCACCTCTTCGACCCCCGGTCCTACTTCGCCGACGACGCGCCGATCGAGGTCGACGACCCCGACGTGCCCGACGGGGCCGACCGGATCGGCGAGACCGACACCCTCGGCGCCACCACGCTGTTCGTCATGCTCGCCGAGCGCATCGACCCGCTGGTCGCGCTCACCGCCGCCGACGGGTGGGGCGGCGACATGTCCGCCGCGTACCGCGACGACGACCGCACCTGTGTGCGGGTCGATCTCGTGGGCGACTCGGTCGCGGACACGGGCGAGATCGCCGACGCCCTGCAGGCGTGGGCCGACGCCGGACCGGCAGGCGCGGCGAGCGTCGATGCGACCGACGACGGGGTGTCGTTCGAGTCGTGTGCCGCCGCGGACGACGGCGACGCGCCGGCCCCGTCGTCCGGGCGATCGATGGACGCGTTGGGGCTACCGGCGACCCGCTCGCAGCTCATGGTGATGGCCGCGCAGGACGGTGGACTCGACCACGACGCGGCGTTCGCCTTCGGCGACTGCTTCGTCCGCCGGGTGCCGCTCGACACGATCATGCAGGCGAACGAGACCGCCGAGCCGTCGCCCGAGGCGGCTGACGCCATCGACGACGCGATGGCTGACTGCATGCTCGAGTGACCGGACCGGGGCGACGTGGCGGGGGAGACGGTGCCGCCCGACATGCCGGGGGCCGTCGTGGCCGACGTCGTCGTGTGACACTCCACCTCGCTGGGTAGCCGCTGGGTTAACGTCCGCTGTACGGGACGGCGGGCCCGAGGCGGAAAGAGGCGGGGGCATGTCGTTCACGCACCCACGGACCGAGGCGCGGAGGACGACCGTGGCCGCCGTGGTGACGCTCTGCGTCTCCCTGCTCGGGCTGTCGGGGTGCGACCTGCCGGCGGGGTTCCACGACTACGTCGTGGTCGACGGCCTCAACCGGCCGACCTCCGTCGAGTTCTCGCCCGACGGCCGCATCTTCGTCGCCGAGAAGCGCGGGGTGATCAAGGTCTACGACCACGTCGGCGACCGCACGCCGACAGTGGTGGCGGACCTCCGCACGAACGTCTACAACAGCTGGGACCGCGGCCTGCTCGGGCTGGCGCTGTCTCCGGACTTCCCGGCCGACCCCAACATCTACGTGTCGTACACCTACGACGCCGCCCCCGGGGACACGGCGCCCCGCTGGGGCCGACCCGGCGTCGACAACGACGTGTGCCCGACCCCGCCGGGCGAGAACTCGGATGGGTGCGTGGTCGGCGCCCGGGTGTCGCGCCTGCGCCTGATCACCGGCGGCACCGCCCAGGAGCACGTGCTGGTCGAGGACTGGTGCCAGCAGTACCCGAGCCACACGATCGGCACGCTCGTGTTCGGGGCCGACGGTGCCCTGTACGCCGGCGCCGGGGACGGCGCGAGCTTCACGTTCGCCGATCACGGCCAGCGGGGGACCCCGGTGAACCCATGCCGCGATCCCGTGCGGGAGGGCGGTGCGCTCCGGTCGCAGGACCGGCGCACCGACGGCGACCCGGTCGGCCTCGACGGGACGATCATCCGCATCGACCCGGCCACCGGGGCGGCGCTGCCGTCGAACCCGCTGGCCGACGCAGCCGACCCCAACGAGCGGCGCATCGTGGCCGACGGGATGCGCAACCCGTTCCGCTTCACCGTGCGGCCGGGCACGAGCGAGCTCTGGGTCGGCGACGTCGGTTGGGACACGTGGGAGGAGATCAACCGCACGATCGGCGACGACGACCAGGTCGACAACTTCGGGTGGCCGTGCATGGAGGGCGGCGGCCGCACGGGCGCCTACGACCAGCTCGACCTCGACATCTGCGAGGACCTCTACCGGGACGGCGGCACCGTCGCCCCCGTCTTCCGCTACCGGCACGGCCAGGCGATCGGCGACGAGCGGTGTGACGCCGACCCTGGGTCCTCGCTCTCGGGCATCGAGTTCGCCCCGGCCGACACGCCCTATCCCGGCGAGTACGGCGGCGCGCTGTTCTTCGCCGATGCCGCCCGCCGCTGCATCTACGTGATGCGGGCCGGGGCCGACGGGTTACCCGATCCCGGCCAGGTCACGGTCTTCCACCAGGGCGCGGACACGCCGGTCGAGCTCGAGGCCGGTCCGGGGGGCGAGATCTGGTACGTCGACCTCTACGGCGGGGCGATCCATCGGATCGGCTACTCGGCCACCAACGAGCCGCCGCAGGCCGCGTTCAGTGCCACCCCGACCTCGGGCGATCCGCCGTTGACGGTGACGTTCGACGCCGGCGCGTCGTCGGACAACGATCCCGGTGACGTCCTCAGCTACGCCTGGGACCTCGACGGCGACGGCGACCTCGACGACGGCAGCGCCAGCACCGCGACGGCCACCTACGACACATCAGGCGCACGGACGGTCCGCCTGGAGGTGACCGACGCCGCGGGTGCGACCGACACGGCCGAGACGATGATCCGGGTGGGGACGGAGCCGCCCGCGCCCCGCATCGCCACGCCGACCGACGGCGCGGCCGCGGCCGTCGGCGCGGCCGTCGCCTTCTCGGGTGGCGCCACGGTGCCCGGCGTCGGCCCGCTGCCACCGTCGGCCCTGTCGTGGACGGCCGACCTGCTGCACTGCCCGGTCGTCGACCAGTGCCACCGGCATGCTGGTGTGTTCGCTCTCGACGGTGCCGCGTCCGGCTCGTTCGCGATGCCCGACCACGAGTACCCCGCCATCGTCGAGCTGCACCTCTCGGCCACGTGGGGCGGAGAGACGGTCACGACCACACGACAGGTCGACTACCGCACGGTCGACGTCACCCTCGTGGCCGACACGCCGTACGCCGTGCTCACGCTGGCGGGCGACAGCGCCATCGCCCCGTTCACCCGTGCCGTGCCCGTGGGGAGCACCGTCACCGTGTCGGCGCCGGCGACGGTCGCCAACCGCCTGGGCACGTTCGCGTTCGCATCGTGGTCCGACGGGGGCGCCCGCAGCCACGAGATCGTCGTGCCCGTCACCGGCCCGACGCTGACCGCCCGCTACGTGCCGGCGGGCTGAGCACCGCCGGCGAGGCGGTCGCGCAGGAAGTCGACGGTGCGGGCCCAGGCGAGGGTCGCGGCGGCGTCGTCGTAGGTGGGGCGATCGGCCTCGAAGAACCAGTGCCCGGTCCCTGGGTAGTGGTGGAAGGCGACGTCCTTGTCGAGCACGTGCAGGTCGGCTTCGAGCAAGGTGCGCTCGTCGTCGTCGACGTAGGGATCGGTCTCGGCGAAGTGCCCGAGGAACGCCGAGGTGGCCGGCGTCATGTCGATCGTCTGCGTGCCGTAGAAGACGACTGTGGCTCCCACCAGGTCGGGGATGCGACCGGCGAGCCACAAGGCCCACGAGGCGCCCATGGAGAAGCCGAGCGTGCCGACCGGCGCGTCGGGCGTCGCCGGCATGCCCCGCAGTGTGAACAGGCTCGAACGCACGAGGTGGGCCATGGCGTCCATGTCGCTGTCGGCCAGCAGGGCCTCGGCCTCCGCCGGGTCGTCTGCCGTCCGCCCGGCGAAGAGGTCGGGGGCCAGCGCGACGAAGCCGGCCCCGGCGAGGCGGTCGCACACCCCCTTGAAGAACGGGGTCAGGCCCCACCAGGAATGGAGGACGAGCACGCCCGGGCCCTCGCCCGAGTCGGGAACGGTCACGTAGCCGGATCCAGCCGAACGGGGCGCCATGGACGCCGACGGTACCCAGACCGGTCGGGACCGGGACATGTACCGAGCCCGGTCGGGACCGGGCGATGCGGCCGGTACGCTCGATCGACGTGGCCACCGGCGACCGAGACGACAGCTGCCTGCTCTGTGCCGCCGAGCGCATCACGCCCTGGTACCACGAGGACGACGTGTGCTGGGTCGCCGACTGCGAGATCTGCGCCACCCCCATGGTGGTGTGGCGCTGGCACGGCACCGACGTGCCGACGGCCGACCGCGAGCACATGATGGGCCGCCTCGCCGCCGCGGCTGACCAGGTGTTCGACGGTCACTACGTCGACGGCAACATGCGCAACATCCCCGACCACTTCCACGCCCACGCCCGGCCCGAGGGCGGCTTCTTCGGCCACGGGTTCCGGCGTGACGGCGCCCCGGCCGGAGACGGTGCCGACGAGGGTGTGGCATGACCGACCCCACGCGTGGCGAGCCGCCGTCGTCGACCCCGCGCCGCACGAACCTCATCCCCGTCGGTGGCCAGCCCGCTCAGCAGGGCGGCGAGGCGCTGCCGGTGGTCAACCTGTTCGACGCCGTCGGCGGCCAGCCGTTCTTCGACGAGCTGGTCGACCGCTTCTACCAGGGCGTCGCCACCGACCCGCTGTTGCGTCCCCTGTACCGCGGCGACGACCTGACCGATGCGAGGCGCCACCTGGCGCTCTTCCTCGGGCAGTACTGGGGCGGTCCCACCACGTACTCCGACGAGCGGGGCCACCCGCGGCTGCGCATGCGCCACGCCCCGTTCGTGATCGGCGAGGCCGAGCGCGACGCGTGGTTGCGCCACATGTGCGCGGCGCTCGACAGCCTGGTCGTCGAGCGCGACATCCACCCGGCCATCGAATCGCGGATGCTCGACTACTTCGGCATGGCCGCCGACGGCATGATCAACGCCCGCTAGCGTCCGGCCATGGTTTCTGCAGGTGGCCCGGCACCCACCTTCGAGCTGTCCGACCAGGACGAGAACACGGTCTCGCCGGCCGACTTCGACGCCGGGAGAGCGGCCCGGAGCGTTCTGGGACCGAGATTCCTTCGCGTGGTGTGTCGATCGCGGGCGATCTCGTTCGTGTAAGAGGGTGAGAGACGACTCGGCACGGGTTGGGTCGCCACAGCAATAGGAGAGACACCGATGAACCAGTACATGCTTTCCGTGTGGCACGTCGAGGGTGAGGAGCCGCCCTCGGCCGAGGAGATGCAGCAGATCTTCGAGGACGTCGACACCTTCAACGCCAAGATCGCGGCCGAGGGCATCTTGGTGTTCGGTGCTGGCCTGCACCCGCCCGCCACGGCGACGGTGGTCGACGCCAGCAAGGGCGGTGACGTCCTGACCACCGATGGCCCGTTCGCCGAGGCCAAGGAGCAGATCGGCGGCTTCTGGATCCTCAAGGCACCCGACCTTGACGCCGCGCTCAAGCTGGCCGAGGCGGCGTCGGCCGCCTGTCACGGTCCCGTCGAGGTGCGCCCCCTCCAAGAGGAAGCGCCCGAGTAGCGCGAGTCGCTGGTGTCGAGCACCAGCGAGATCGAGCGCGTCTTCCGGCAGGAGTCCGGCCGTGCCGTCGCCAGCCTCGTCCGCCTCCTCGGCGACATCGACATCGCCGAGGAGGCGGTCCAGGAGGCGTTCCTCGTCGCCCTCCAGCGGTGGCCGACGGCCGGACTCCCGCCGAGCCCCGCGGGCTGGATCATCACGACCGCCCGCAACCGGGCGATCGACCGCTTCCGCCGGGAGTCGACCCGCCCCGACCGCCAGACCGAGGCGGTGCGCCTCCACACATCCGCCGACGAGCCCGAGGAGGTGGGGCCGGTGGCCGACGACCAACTCCGCCTGATCTTCACCTGCTGCCACCCATCCCTGGCCCCGGCGGCCCAGGTCGCCCTGACGCTGAGGCTCGTCGCCGGACTGCAGACGCCCGAGATCGCCCGGGCCTTCCTCGTGCCCGAGCCCACCATGGCCCAGCGGCTGGTCCGGGCCAAGAAGAAGATCAAAGCCGCCAACATCCCCTACCGCGTCCCGACCGACGCCGAGCTGCCCGACCGGCTCAGGCCGGTGCTCGCCGTCGTCTACCTCGTCTTCAACGAGGGCTACGTCGCCACCACCGGCGAGGACCTCGCGCGGGCGGAGCTGTGCGCCGAGGCCATCCGCCTCGCCCGCCTCCTGGTCGACCTCATGCCCGACGAGGCCGAGGCGTGGGGCCTGCTCGCCCTCCTGTTGCTCACCGAGGCCCGCCGGCCCGCCCGCACCGACAGCAACGGCGCCCTCGTCCGCCTCGCCGACCAGGACCGGTCCCGCTGGGACCGGGAGCTGATCGCCGAGGGCCAGACCATCGTCCGGGCCTGCCTCCGCCGCGACGACCCGGGCCGCTACCAGATCCAGGCCGCCATCGCCGCCGTCCACAGCGTCGCCGAGACCTCGGCAGACACCGATTGGGGCCGGATCGTCGCCCTCTACGACCACCTCCTGGCGCTGGCGCCGACCCCCGTCGCCGCCCTCAACCGGGCCATCGCCGTGGGCGAGCGGGACGGGCCGGCCGCCGCGCTCGCGGCCCTCGACGTCCTCGCCGACGCGCTCGACGGCTACTACCTCCTGCACGCCGCCCGAGGCGACGCTCTCGACCGGCTCGGCCGCCACGACGACGCAGCCGCCGCCTTCGAGCGGGCCATGACCCTCACCACCAACGCGGCCGAGATCGACCTGCTGCGCCGCCGCCGCCACACCACCGACCCTCACCGCCGATAGATCCTCAGGCCGGCGCGTCGCGAAGCCAGAGAGAGCGGCGGACCGGTATCGTCGCAACATGCTCAAGCCCGGTGACAAGGCTCCCGATTTCACGCTGCTCGATCAGGACGGGAACGAGTTTTCGTTGTCGGAGTCGCTGAAGGCCAACAAGGTGTGGCACTTGATCTACTTTTACCCCAAGGCCGACACCCCGGGCTGCACCACCCAGTCGTGCGGGCTGCGCGACATCCTGGGCGACATCGGCGACACGGCGGTGCTGGGCATCAGCCCCGACAAGCCGGCCAAGCAGAAGAAGTTCGACGACAAGTACGGCCTGGGCTTCCCCCTGTTGGCCGACGAGGATCACACGGTGGCCGAGTCGTACGGCGCATGGGGCGAGAAGTCGATGTACGGCCGCAAGTACATGGGCATCATCCGTTCGGCCTTCCTGGTCGACGAGGACGGCAACCTGGCCGAGGCGTGGCCCAAGATCAGCCCCAAGGACACGCCGAAAAAGCTGCTCGCCGCCCTCGGCTCGTGAGATCTCACAGCCGTTGAGCGCGGGGCGTTGAGTTGTCGGTGACGCTCCCGCCCTTCCAGACGCTGCTCGACGAGCACGCCGCCGACCTGCACCGTTTCCTGGTGGCGTCGGTCGGCCCCCACGACGGGGCCGACTGCTTCCAGGAGACGGTCATCTCCGCGTTGCGCGCCTACCCCGGCCTCACCCACGCGGACAACCTGCGGGGCTGGCTGTTCACGATCGCCCACCACAAGATCATCGACCACGCGCGCCGCACCAAGCGCCATGCGCTGCCTGTCGCCGAACCGCCCGAGGTGCCGGTGATCGATCCCGAGGCCCTGGTCGACGTCGAGTTGTGGGCCTCGGTCCGGGCGCTGCCACCCAAGCAGCGCACAGCTGTGGTCCAGCGCTACCTGCTCGACCGCCCGTACGCCGAGGTGGCCGCCGTCATCGGCTGCAGCGAGGACGCGGCCCGCCAGAACGTGCGGGCCGGGCTCCAGCGGCTGCGTCAGGAACTGCCCCAGGAGGTGACCCGATGAGCGAGCACCGCGAGCGAACCGACGACATCGTCGCCCGCCTGCGCCAGGCCCGTGCCGACACCCGCACCGACGCGGGCGCGTCGGCCAACGGGCGTGCGCCCGACCCGGGTCGCGCCCAGCTCGACGCGCTGGTCTCGACCGCGCTGGCACGAGCCGACGCCGACGACCTGGTCGACGTGGCCTGGGTGGTCGAGGACACGCCCATCGGGCCGCTGACGCTGGCGGCCACGCCCACGGGCCTGGTGCGCGTGGGCTTCGGCCGCGAGGACGACCTGCTCACCGAGCTCGCCGCCCAGGTGTCGCCCCGGGTCGTGCGCCTGCCTGCCCGGCTCGACGACCTGCGCCGGCAGCTCGACGAGTACTTCGCCGGACGGCGCCGCCACTTCGACGTCGCCCTCGACCGCCGCCTGTCACACGGCTACCGCCGGGCGGTGCTCGAGGAGCTCAGCCGGGTGCCGTACGGCGAGACCGTCAGCTACAAGGACCTGGCCGAACGCACCGGCAAGCCCAAGGCCAGCCGGGCCGTCGGCACGGCCATGGCCACCAACCCGATCCCGATCGTGGTGCCCTGCCACCGGGTGCTGCGCACGGGCGGCGCGTTGGGCGGCTACGGCGGCGGCCTCGACACCAAGGTGTGGCTGCTGCAGCACGAGGGCGCGCTGCTGGCCTGAGCCGCCGGCTGTCACCGCCGGTTGCCTGCGTGCCTGCCGATGCCCAACTCCAGCTCCCACCGGTCGATCGACCGGTTCCGGTACAGGGCGACGCCGAGGGTCGCCAGGGCGGCCACAACGAAGATCAGGCGGCGCATGAGTGCAGGGTAGGCTGTCTCTCCTGCCCGGATGATGGAACTGGCAGACATGGACGCCTCAAACGCGTCTGCCTGAAAGGGCGTGCGGGTTCGAATCCCGCTCCGGGCACGCCGTCGACGCTGGAGCGCACCACTCGGCCTCGCGGGGACGGATCTGGTTGCCCTGACAACCACCTCGGCCCCCAGAGGTCGTCGAGCCGGTCGCTCTCCCCACGGGGCTTGCTCGTCGGCGTCTCGGGAACACAATGGGGTCATGGCCCCTGGCTTCGCCGATCGTCGTGATGCCGGGCGGCAGGTGGCCGAGCTACTCGGCGACCTGAAGGACGGCGGTGGCGACGACATCGTCGTCCTGGGGTTGCCGCGGGGCGGGGTGCCGGTGGCGGCCGAGGTGGCCACTGCTCTCGGAGGCCGGCTCGACGTGCTCGTCGTGGGCAAGGTCGGGGTGCCCGGCCACGAGGAGCTCGCGCTCGCCGCCGTGGCCGACGATGGTCACGTCGCGCTCAACCCGTCGGTGATCGCCGCGGTCGGACTGTCCGGACAGGAGGTCGCCGAGCTCGCCCGCCGCCACGTGGCGGTGCTCGCCCGACGCGCCGGCCAGTTCCGCGGTGGGCGCGAGGCCGAGACGATCCAGGGGCGCGCGGTCGTCATCGTCGACGACGGCATGGCGACCGGCGCGACGATGCGCGTGGCCGTCGACGTGGTGCGCCGCCAGTCGCCCCGGTCGCTCGTCGCCGCGGTGCCGGTGGCGTCGGTCGAGGCGGCAGCCGCCGTCGCCAGGGTGGCCGACCGCCTCGAATGCGTGCTCACCCCGCCCGGCTTCCGAGCGGTCGGGCCGTGGTACGGCGACTTCACCCAGGTGAGCGACGACGAGGTGCGCGACCTCCTGCGGACGTTCGTCCACGGCGAGAACGACACCTGACGACCTCGATCCGGTTGGGCCGGCGGCTCCGAATGCGCGTGGAGTCGAGACAGCCGCCCGATCGAGGAGTCCTGACGTGTCCTGGATCAGCACGACGCGCGCCGGCGTCCACCGTGTCGTTGCCGCTCTGGCCGCTGCGGCCGTCGCTCTCGTCACCACGGCCGCCTGGGCGCCGGCCGGCGCGTCGGCGGAAGACGTGCTCGACAGCCACACCGTCGGGTTCCTGTTCAGCGCCGATCGCTACACGACGGTCGAGGCCCGAGGTGCCGCCGTGGGGATCGTCCCGAGCGGCATCAACGACCGTGGGGCCCTCACCGGCGCATATGTCCGGCCGGACGGTGAGTCCGGATTCGTCAGAGACGAGACGGGCACGATCACCACCTTCGACGTGGCCGGCGCCCGGGGAACCGAGGCCGTCAAGATCAACGATCGTGGCCAGGTCGTGGGCCGCTACAGCGAGGACACGCCGTTCGTCGACGACAGCGCCCGGGTCCGCGGCTACCTGCGGAACGGCGACACGGTCACCAGGATCGACCATCCGGACGCGACCGGCACGTTGCCGACGGGCATCAACGACCGCGGCGACGTGGTCGGCTACTACGTCGACGAACGCGGGAGGACGCACGGGTTCGTGTGGCGCGACGGCCGGTTCAGCCCGCTCGAGGGCCCGACGACTGCGGCAGTCACGCCCGTCGACATCAACGATCGAGGTGACGTGGTGGGCCTGAGCCGCGATCGCGCGGGAGCGCTGCGGGGGGTCCTGCTGAGCGACGGCCGCGTCACGACCCTCGCCGCGCCCGGCGCCGCGACGACCGTCCCGCTGGGCATCAACGATGCGGGTCAGATCGTCGGATACTCGACCGAGGAGACCGCGACGGCGGGAGCGAGCGGCTTCCTGCTGGCAGGAGGGGCCGACGGGCCCTTCACGCCGGTCGCCGTCGCGGATGCACCGTGGTCCCTCCCGCTCGGCATCAACGACCGGGGTCACGTCGTAGGGGTCCAGGAGCCGGCCGACCTCGCGCCCGATCCCGACGAGGCCGCCGAGATCGCGCCCCCGTCGAGCGGCCCGGTCGCGCTCCCGCCGGGCGTGTCGTCCGATCTCGACCTGGTGACCGTGCGGGGCATCACGGTCAGCACCGCGATCGCCCATCAGCTCGAGGGGATGCTGGCAGCCGCCCAGGCCGACGGTGTCCGGCTCACCGGCGGCGGCTACCGGGACCACGCCCGCCAGATCGAACTGCGGCGAGCCCATTGCGGCACCAGCGACTACGCCGTCTACGAGATGCCGGCGGCGAGCTGCTCGCCGCCGACGGCCCGCCCGGGCAGCTCGATGCACGAACGTGGCCTGGCGGTCGACTTCAGCTGCGACAGGGCTCTGGTCCGCTCGCGCTCGGGGCGGTGCTTCCGTTGGCTGGAGGCCAACGCCGCCCGCTTCGGGCTGTACAACCTGCCCAGCGAGCCGTGGCACTGGTCCACGACGGGATCCTGAGCATCAGCGGTGCATGGCGCCGATGACGCGTGACACCAGGGGATCGGTGAAGACCTCGGCCAGGGGCAGGGGCAACGTCATCGACCAGTTGGGGCGCTCGTGGGTGGTGCCCGGCAGGTTGGGGCGCTGGCGCAGGGCGAGCGCGTCCTCCATGGTGGCGGCGACGAGGGCGCTCGGTGCCCGGGCCAGCCGGGCGTGTGCCGCCACGATCACGTCCTCGACCGGCGCCTCCGGGCCCAGGTCGGTCACCCCCATCAGCTTGCCCTTCAGGCGTTCGAGGGCGGCCTCGTCCGGTTCGACGCCGGCCGCGCGCTGGTCGGCGGCGTCCTCGCCCGACCACACGCCCGCGATCGTGGGCAGGTCGTGCGTCGTGACCGCCGCCAGGGCCTGGGCGGGGTAGCGCTCGGGCGGCTCGTCCTCGAACCACACGAGCCGGTACGACAGCACGCCGGCGTCCGCGAGCGCGGTGCGCACCTCGGGCTCGACGGTTCCCAGGTCCTCGCCCACGACGACCGCACCAGCACGGGCGCTCTCGATGGCGAGCACGGCGAGCATCTCGTCACCCCGGTAGCGGACGTAGGCGCCGTCCGCGGGCCCGCCGCCCGGGGGGATCCAGAACAGGCGGAAGAGGCCCATCGCATGGTCGATGCGCAGACCGCCGCCGTGGCCCATCGCCGCCCGCCACAACGACGCCGGCGCGGTGTAGCCGGTGGCGCGGAGCGTGTGGGGGACGAAGGGCGGGAGCCCCCAGTCCTGCCCGGCGCGGTTGAACTCGTCGGGCGGCGCCCCGACCCGCACGCCGTGCGCCAGCAACCCCTGCATGGCCCAGGCGTCGGCGCCGTCGGGGTCGACGCCGATCGCCAGGTCGGTCAGCAACGGCAGCGGCTCCTCGGCTCGCCGCAGCTGCTCGTCGACCACGAACTGGACCCAGGCCCAGAAGGCCACGCGATCGGCCCGGCCGGCGGCGAAGGACGCCACACCGGGCAGCTCGGGGTGGCGATGCTCGGGCGGCCAGTCGTGCCACCCGCGGCCGTGGTGCTCGGCGAGCGTGCAGAAGCGGGCGTACGTCTCGAGCTCGTCGCCCATCGCCTCGCGCCAGCGCTCGAAGCGCAGGTCCGACCCGGTGCGCTCCCACAGCAGGTCGAGCGCGCGGCGCTTCAGGTCCCAGACCTGGTCACGATCAACCAGGGGCGCCCGGTTGAGTCGACGCGCCCGGGCGCCCAGCTCGCCGATACTGGGGTCGCCGGCTGCGCCGGGTAGCTCCTCGATGCGCAGGGCCAGCGGGTTCGACCACCGCCGGCTCGACGGGTGGTACGGGCTGGGCTCGACACGATCGACCGGCAGGGGTGCGTGCAGGGGGTTGACCGCCACCATCCCGGCGCCCCGGCCCGCCGCCCATGTGCTGATCGCCCGCAGGTCGGCCAGGTCGCCGATTCCCCAGCTCTCCGCAGACCGGCAGCCGGGCAGCTGCACGGACAGGAGCCACGCCCGCAGGTCGTCGGGCAGGTGGCACCGGCCGGGGGTGGCGATCAGCCGGGTCACCGGTCCGCCGTCGAGCGGATGCAGCTCGTGGTAGCCGATCGGCATGTCGGCCGGCAGCGCGCCCTCGGCCCGTCGGGTCTCGCCGTCCTCCAGCCGGAGCTCGCACGGGCCGAGCAGCGGTTCCGCCGCCCCCGCCCGCGCCACCCACAGTGGCCGCTCGGGAGGCGGTGGCTCGTCGCCGTCGCCGTCACCGCTCATGGCGGCCCGCAGAGCGGACCGCGTCTCGGACGATGTGGCGTGCCAGGTGCCGTCCACGTCGAAGTATCCGTCGTCGATGCCCCAGGGGTCGGTGGCCATCGCCGCGCACGGTACCCGTACGCGGATGGCTCCGTGCGTCTCCGTCCGTGCGCGCTGCGCGTGGACGGTGGTGTGCGGCCCCGCCGTTGCCGACGGCGTGGCTCACGTCTCCCATGACGGCAGGCCGGAGGCGTCGCGCCACCTAAACTCGACCCATGTCCAAGTCGTCGGTCGAGCGGCGCCTCAGCCAGGTCGGCGAACGGCTCCGGCAGTTGCGTGGCGAGCTCGCGGTCAGTGCTGAGCAACTCACCCACCTCGCCGATGCCGCGGACGACGCGCGCCTCCGCGCCCTGGTGTCCGAGACGCCGGTGGCCGACCACGACCACCGCCAGGCCGACCGGCACGCCGAAGCGATGCGCAAGCACCGCGCCAAGGTCGAGGCCGAGATCGCAAAGTTGGAGCGCGACCAGGACGAGCTGCTCGACCGGTTCGTGGCCGAGTCGAAGTCGCGCTAGAAGTGCAGAGCCAATCGAAAGGAACGCCCTTGGCTACACGCGTCGTCATCGCCGAGGACGAGGCCATCATCCGCCTCGACCTCAAGGAGACCCTCGAGGAAGAGGGCTACGAGGTCGTCGGCGAGACCGGCCGTGGCGACGAGGCGGTCAAGCTCGTGCGCGAGCTCGAGCCCGACCTCGCGATCCTCGACATCAAGATGCCGGGCCTCGACGGGCTGGCCGCCGCCCGCGAGATCGCGGGCGAGCGCCGGGCCGCCGTGCTCATCCTCACGGCGTTCAGCCAGCGCGACCTCATCGAGCAGGCTCGCGACGCCGGCGCGCTCGCCTACCTGGTCAAGCCGTTCGAGCGCAGCGAGCTGGTGCCCGCGGTCGAGGTCGCCCTCGGGCGTTTCAAGGAGATCCGGGCGCTGCACGACCAGACGGCCAGCCTCGAGGAGCAGCTGGAGACCCGTAAGATCGTCGACCGGGCCAAGGGCAAGCTCATGGACGAGTTCGGCCTGAACGAGAACGCCGCGTTCAGCTTCATCCAGCGTCGGGCCATGTCCGAGCGGGTGACGATGCGCGACATCAGCCATCGCATCATCGACGGCGACATCAAGCCGGACGCGTAGCTGCTCGTCCCCGTGGCCGGCGATCCGCTCCTCCTCATCGACGGGAACTCGCTCACCTACCGCGCGTTCTTCGCTCTGCCTACCGACCTGGCCACTGCATCGGGCCAGGTCACCAACGCGGTGTTCGGGTTCACGTCGATGCTCATCAACCTGATGCGCGACCACGGCCACCGGCGCATGGCCGTGGCGTTCGACCGGCCCGAGCCGACGTTCCGCCACGAGCGCCTCGACACGTACAAGGCCAACCGCGAGGCCGCACCCGACATCCTTCGCCAGCAGATGGGCCTGGTGCGCGAGGTCGTCGAGACCCTCGGCATCACCGTGCTGGACCTGCCGGGCTACGAGGCCGACGACATCATCGCCACGCTGGCCACCCAGGGCCGCGACGCCGGGCTGGACGTCATCGTCGTCACCGGCGACCGCGACGTGTACCAGCTGGTCGAGGACCCGCACGTCAAGGTGCTCTACAACCGGCGCGGCGTATCCGACTACGTCCTCTACGACGAGGCCGGCATCGAGGAGCGCACCGGCGTCGCGCCCAACCTCTACCTCCAGTACGCGGCCCTGCGCGGCGACCCGTCCGACAACCTGCCCGGCGTGCCGGGCGTGGGCGAGAAGACGGCCGCCAAGCTCATCAACAAGTACGGCGGGCTCGACCGCATCTTCGAGCACCTCGACGAGCAGACGCCAAAGCTGCGGGCCAACCTGGCCGAGCACGAGGCGAGCGTCCGTCAGAACGCCGAGCTCATGCAGCTGATCTGCGACGCGCCTGTGGGGGCGACGGTCGACGAGCTCGACCGGCGGCCGGCCGACGTCGACGAGGTGCGGCGGCTGTTCGACTTCCTCGAGTTCCACAGCCTGGCCGAGCGGTTGACCGAGGCGGTGGGCGAGGACCTGGGCCTGGGCGGCCAGCCGGTCGAGGTGCTCGAGGCCGAGGTGACGTCGCTCGACGCGCCCGCCGACGCGGTGGCGGCCCTCGATGCCGCCCGGACCGCGGGCGCCGGCGCGCCGCTGGCGGTCGCGGCGGCGTGGACGGGCAGCGAGGGGCGCACGCCGCTCGAGGGCCTCGCCTTCCTGACCGACCCCGCCGCGGGAGAGGTCGCCTGGGTGCCGGCCGACGTGCTGGCCGACGCGGCGGTCCGCGACGCGCTCACCGCGCTGGTGGCGCTGCCGGCTGACGGAGGACGGCCCGTGGCCGCCCACCAGGCCAAGGCGCTCATGCGCTCCCTGCTCGACCTGGGCGTCGACGTCCGCTACCTCGGGCTCGACACGGCGATCGCGGCCTACCTGCTCGACCCCGCGGAGTCGCGCTACCTCCTCGACGAGGTGCTGCGCCGCTACGCCGGGGCCGAGCTGCCGGTCGAGGGCGCCGCCGCGGAGGGCCAGCTCGACCTCGAGGGCTCGGGTGTCAGCCCCGCGCTGCGCACGGCGCGCTACGCGCTGGCTGTCGATCGCCTCGTCGAGCCGCTCACCCAGGCGCTCGACGTCCAGTCGCTGCGCGGCCTCTACGACGACATCGAGGTTCCTCTGGTGCGGGTGCTCGCCCGCATGGAGCACGCCGGCGTGGGTGTCGACGCCGGCGAGCTGCGGGGGCTGCGCGACCGGCTGACGTCCGAGGTCGAGACACTGCGGCAGGCCATCTGGGACGACGCCGGCATCGGCGAGTTCAACGTCAACTCGACCCCGCAGCTGCGCGAGATCCTGTTCGACAAGCTGGGCCTCACCCCGCAGAAGAAGACGAAGACGGGGTACTCCACCGACGCCTCCTCCCTCGAGAAGCTGGCCGGCCAGCACCCGATCATCGACCACCTGCTGGCCTACCGCGAGGTCGAGAAGCTGCGGTCGACCTACGGCGACGGCCTGCTGGCCGAGGTCGCGCCCGACGGCCGCATCCACGCCACGTTCAACCAGACGGTGGCCCGCACCGGCCGCCTGTCGTCCGACCAGCCGAACCTGCACAACATCCCGGTGCGCAGTGAGATGGGCCGCGAGTTCCGGCGGGCGTTCGTGCCCGCGCCCGGCTGCGAGCTGCTCGTGGCCGACTACAACCAGATCGAGCTCCGCTGCATCGCCCACCTGGCGCAGGACCCCGGCCTGATCGAGAGCTTCACCGCGGGGCGCGACATCCACACGGAGACGGCGTCGCGGATCTTCTCCGTCGGGCCCGAGGACGTGACGATCGAGCAGCGCTCCAAGGCCAAGATGGTCAGCTACGGCCTGGCCTACGGCATGGAGGCCTACGGCCTGGGCCAGCGCCTCAACATCGAGACCGAGGAAGCGGCGATCATCCTGGCCGCGTACTTCGAGGCCTTCCCGGCCGTGCGCGACTACATGGACCGCACGGTGGCCGAGGCCCGTCAGCGCGGCTACACCGAGACCCTGTTCGGGCGCCGCCGGCAGATCCCCGAGCTGTCGTCGCCGAATTACCGCATACGCCAGGCCGGTGAGCGCCAGGCGATGAACGCCGGCATCCAGGGCCTGGCCGCCGACATCTTCAAGGTGGCGCTGGTGCGCATCGAGACGGCGCTGGAGGAGCGGGGCGATGGACAGCGTGCTCATCCTGCAGGTCCACGACGAGGTGCTGCTCGACGTGCCGCCGGCCGAGCACGACGCGGCAACCAAGCTGGTCGTCGACGCCATGTCGGGTGCGGTCGAGCTGAGCGTGCCCCTCGAGGTCAACCTGTCGTTCGGCGCCACCTGGGCCGACGCCAAGGGCTGAACCGCACCACCGTCGGGCTCACGCCGGCGCGGCGAGGGCGTCGGCGATCGGCGTGTCGCCGGAGATCACCTCGAGGGTGCGGCCGATCGTGCCGGGGGCACCGAGAACGGTCAGCAGGACGGCGGCCACGTCGTCGCGCGGGATCGACCCCCGCTCGCCCAACCGTTCGGCGACCGTCACACGACCGGTGCCGAGGTCGTTCGTGAGCGAGCCCGGACGCACGATCGTCCACGCCAGGTCCGTCGCTCGCAGCGCGTCCTCCGCCTCGCCCTTGGCCTCGAAGTAGGGCCGCATGGCCTCGCCCCCGGCGTCGGGGCGGTCGGCGCCCAGCGTCGACACCAGCACGTAGCGGTCGACGCCCGCGGCCTGTGCGGCGGCGATCAGCTTGACGGCAGCGCCGAAGTCGACGGTCCGCTTGCGGTCCGCCCCGCTGCCGGGGCCGGCGCCGGCCGCGAACACGACAGCGTCTGCGCCGCGCACCGCGTCGGCGAGGTCGGCCACCCCCGAGACCGCTTCGAGATCGAGGACGACCGGTACCGCGCCGGCCGCGTCGACGTCGGCGGCGTGGTCGGGGTTGCGGATGATGGCCCGGGACCGGTGCCCTGCGCCCGACAAGAGGCGTTCCAGGCGCAGGGCGACCTGTCCGTGTCCACCGGCGATGGCGACGTCCATGCCGGTCAGCCTGCCGGATTCAGCCGGCTTCTGCAGGCGCGGGGGCCAAGGCAACGTCGAGGCCGTCGGTGGCGCCGTCGGTCAGGTCGAGGACGTCCTCGTCCTCGGCGACGGCGACGGACGGCCCGCGTAGCCATACGTACGCGGCGCCCACGAGCAGCAGGGCCGATCCGAGCACGACCGCCCACCGCATGCCGACCATGAACGAGAAAAGAGCCGAACATGGCGAAGAACTGCAGGAACAACGACGCCGAACCAGTGGCGAACCCCCGGATGCGGAAGAGGCGGGGATCGAGCAGCGGCGCCTTGCTCCTCAGTTCGACCCGCACGAACGCGGCGAGCACGAGGGCGCCGCCGACGATGCCGGTGAGGGTGACCGGATCGGTCCAGCCACGCTCGGGACCCTCGATGATGCCGAGCACGACGGCGCCGATGCCGACTATCGACAGCAGCGAGCCCACAGGGTCGAGGCCGACGGCCTCGCCCAGATGCCCACCGCCTTGGCCCGCGACTCCGCCGGGAAGACGCTGGTGATGGTCGACAGCGTGCCGGGCATGGCGAACGCCGCGCCCACACCCATGGCGGCCCGCGCCCCGATGAGCGCCCCGCCGCTGGTGGCAGTGGCCGCGACAGCACTGGAGGCGGCGAAGATGCCGACACCGGCGAGCAAGAAGAGCCTGCGGCCGAAACGGTCGCCGAGCGCCCCGAACGGGAGCAGCAGCGCCGCGAGCGCGACGGCGTAGGCGTCGATGATCCACTGCTGGCCGGTGTGGCTGACGTGGAGATCCTCGGCGATGTGGGGGAGGGCGTTGTTCAGGCTGGCGACGCCGGCGACGATCATGGCGACGGCCAGGCACATGGCGGCCAGGGTGGCAGTACGCCGACCCGGGCTCAGTGGTGGCATCGGGGGGAGCTCTCAGATACGGTAAGCACCGCTTCACTATTCGATGGTGATTTATGAAAAGCAAGATTCTCGGAACCCCCGACGCTGTGAAATCGGTCACGTCCGCCGCCGCCCGGCCGACCCGGGGGAGGCCGCGCAACGCCGAGAGCACCGAGGCCATCCTGAGCGCAGCCGCCGAGCTGCTGGACGAGGTGGGCTACGAGGCGCTGCACATGCAGCACGTCGCCGATCGCGCCAGGGTCGGCCTCGCCACGATCTACCGCCGGTGGCCCACCAAGCCTGCGCTGTTCGCCGACGCGGTCCGGCGCATCGACCCGCTCGCCGGCCTGCCCGACACCGGTGACCCTGTCGCCGACCTGACCGCCGGCATGCGCTCGTATGCACGGTCGCTCACGGAGCCCTGCGACGACAGGCGGTGCCAGAACTTCCTCGCCGTCGTCCGCTCCGAGCCCGCCGTCGCCGAGGCCTACAGCGAGCACGTGTTCGCGATCATGCGCCTGCGCCTGCGCGAGCTCGTCGCCCAGGTGGTGGGGGAGGACGACCCCGACCTCGACGCCCGGGCCGACATCGGGCCGGCGCTGCTGCTCTACCGGGCCCAGGTCCTGGGCCAGCTCGAGGACCCCGACGCCGCCGGCGACGAGGCCGCCGAGATGATGCTGCGCCCGCGACCAGGGTGATGCCGGGCCACGACCACTGGTTCGAACCGGTCGCCGATCACCTGGGCGACGCCTACCTGCGCTACTCGTTCACCAAGGGCACGTCCCAGGAGGTGGGGTTCCTGGTCGACGAGCTCGGGCTGGAGCCGGGCATGCGGGTGCTCGACGTGGGGTGCGGTCCCGGTCGGCATGCTCACGCCCTCGCGGCGCGGGGCATCGACGTCGTGGGCGTCGACATCAGCCAGCGGTTCGTCGACCTCGCCACCCGCGACGCGCCCGCCGGCGCCATGTTCGTGCGGGCCGACGCACGGGCCCTCGAGTTCGACGCCGAGTTCGACGCGGCGATCTCGCTGTGCCAGGGCGCGTTCGGGCTCGCCGGTGGCCCCGGTGCGCCGCTCGACGGCGACGCCGACGTCCTCGCCGGCATCGCCCGGGCGCTGCGCCCGGGGGGCCGCGCCGCGGTGTCGGCCTTCTCGGCCTACTTCCAGGTGCGGTGGCTCGAGGACGTGGACACGTTCGACGCGGACGCCGGGGTCAACCACGAGCTGACCGAGGTGCGCGACGAGTCCGGGACGGCCGTGCCGGCCGATCTGTGGACCACGTGCTTCACGCCTCGTGAGTTGCGCCTGCTCGCGGTACGGGCGGGCCTGGTCGTGCGGGCGCTGTGGTCCGTCACGCCCGGCGCCTACGTTCGCCAGGTCCCGACCATCGAGTCGCCGGAGTTCCTGCTGGTGGCCGAGCGTCCCTGACCATGTCAACCGGGTGCCACGGGCCGTAGCGGTCCCCAGCGAGGGGCTGCTAACCTGCCACTCCGCGCCTTACCGGCGCGCCCTGAGGCTGGTATCCCGCTCCGTGCGGGAGCCAGCACCCCGAGATCCTGCCCCCGAAGAAAGCCGACCCGTTCGTGTCCGACGTCCAGACAACCGACTCGACCGCTCCCGACCCTGATCCCGCCGCCTCGACCGACAGTTCGAGCGACGACGCCCAGGCGCCCGAGAGCGGCTACACCCCCCGCCAGATCGTCGACGACGATCTCGGTGTCAGCTTTGCCGACGCCATCGACGCCACCCTCGTCTCTGTCGAGGACGGCGCGATCGTGACCGGCACGGTGGTGCGGGTCGACCGAGACGAGGTCCTCCTCGACATCGGCTACAAGTCCGAGGGTGTGATCCCCAGCCGCGAGCTGTCGATCCGCAACGACGTCGACCCCAACGAGGTCGTGTCGATGGGCGACGAGATCGAGGCGCTGGTCCTCACCAAGGAAGACAAGGACGGCCGGCTCGTCCTGTCCAAGAAGCGGGCCCAGTACGAGCGGGCCTGGGGCGACATCGAGCGCGTCAAGGAAGAAGACGGCGTCGTGTCCGGCCCGGTCATCGAGGTCGTCAAGGGCGGCCTCATCCTCGACATCGGGCTGCGCGGCTTCCTGCCGGCCTCGCTGGTCGAACTGCGCCGCGTACGCGACCTGCAGCCCTACGTGGGCAAGTCGCTCGAGGCCAAGATCATCGAGCTCGACAAGAACCGCAACAACGTCGTGCTCTCCCGCCGGGCGTGGCTGGAGGAGACCCAGCGCGAGCAGCGCGAGGACTTCCTGGCCAACCTCAAGCCGGGCGAGACCCGCAAGGGCGTCGTGTCCAGCGTCGTCAACTTCGGTGCCTTCGTCGACCTGGGTGGCATGGACGGGCTCATCCACGTGTCCGAGCTGTCGTGGAAGCACGTCGACCACCCCGGTTCGGTCGTGGCCGTGGGCGACGAGGTCGAGGTGCAGGTGCTCGACGTCGACCTGTCCCGCGAGCGCATCAGCCTGTCGCTCAAGGCCACCCAGCAGGATCCGTGGCAGGAGTTCGCCACCAGCCACCGCGTGGGCGAGCTGGTCTACGGCCGGGTCACCAAGCTGGTGCCGTTCGGTGCGTTCGTCCAGGTGGGCGACGGCATCGAGGGTCTGGTGCACATCTCCGAGATGTCGGCCCACCACGTCGACCTGCCCGAGCAGGTGGTCACCCCCGGCGAGGAGCTGTGGGTCAAGATCATCGACCTCGACCTGCAGCGCCGGCGCATCAGCCTGTCGATCAAGCAGGCCGCCGAGGGTGGCATCGTGGCCGCCGAGTACCAGGAGCACTTCGGCGAGCACGCCTACGACGACCAGGGCAACTACATCGGCCCCACCGTCGAGCACTCGCCCGAGGCCGACGAGGCCTGGGCCGAGTACTACGCCGAGGGTGGTGTGGCTCCCGAGGGTGCACCTCCGGCCCCGCCCGAGGGGGCGGCCCCTGCCGCAGAGGCTGCGGCAGACGAGCCTGCTGACGAGACCGCTGCCGACGAGGCCCCCGCGGCCGACGAGGCCCCCGCGGCCGAGGGCGACGGCGAGTAGCGCGACCTCACGGTCGACCGTTCGACACGCCAGGAGCGGGGGCCACGGCCCCCGCTCCTGCGCGTTCCGGCCTCTCCGCTAACGTCCGGCGCCGTGCTGGTCATCGGTCTCACCGGGGGCATCGGGTCGGGCAAGTCCACCGTGTCGGCCCTGCTCGCCGCCAAGGGCGCCGTCGTCGTCGACGCGGACGCCATCGTGCGTGACGTCCAGCGGCCGGGCACGCCGGTGTTCGACGCCATGGTCGAGCGGTTCGGGCAGGGCATCGTGGCCGCCGACGGCGCACTCGATCGAGCAGCGGTTGCCGACCTGGTGTTCAGCGACCACGAGGCGCTCGCCGATCTCAACGCCATCGTCCATCCGGCGGTCGGCGCCGAGATCGTGCGTCGGATGGAGGAGCTCGGTCAGACAGACGAGGTGGTCGTGCTGGACGTCCCGCTCATGGTCGAGTCCAAGAACGCGTACCCGGTCGCCGGGCTGCTGGTGGTCGACGTCGATCCGGAGGTCGCGGTGCGCCGCCTGGTCGAGCACCGCGGCATGCGCGAGGCGGACGTGCGGGCCCGCATGGCCCGCCAGGCCACCCGCGGGGAGCGGCTCGAACGGGCAGACCGGGTGATCGACAACAGCGGCACCGCGGACGACCTGCGCCCCCAGGTCGACGCGGTCTGGGACTGGCTCCAGGGCCTGCGCCGCGCCTGACGCGCACGAAATCGGTGCGTATCGGCCGTGATGACCGTGCTTGAGTGTCGTGATGCTCGCTGCCCTCCTGACCGGCCTCGGCCTCGGCGCCCTCGTGGCCGCTCAGGTGGGCCCGGTGTCGTTGCTCTGCATCCGCACCACGCTGCGGTACGGGTTCGCGCCCGGCCTCGCCGTCGGGGCCGGCGCGGCGGCGGTCGACACCGTCTACGGCGCGCTCGGGATGCTGGGCGCCGCCTCGTTGATCGGATTCACGCCCGTCCGCATCGGCATGGGGGTGCTCGGCGCCGGCGTGCTGGTGATCATGGGATGTCGCACGTTGTGGGCGGCACACCGGGTGCGCATCGGGCTCGAGGTCCCCGCCGAGGTGGTGACCCCCGCCCGTGCATGGCGCACCGCGCTGGCGGCCACGGCGTCGAACCCGTTGACCATCGCCTCGTGGGCGACGGCGTTCGCGGCGGCGTCGACGGCCTCGGTCGTCGGGGGGTGGGGCGACGCGGTGGCCCTGCTCGTCGGCATCGGGGCCGGGAGCATCGGCTGGTTCACGGTCCTCACCCTGGGCGTGACGCTCGCCGGTCGCCGCCTGGGCGACCGAGCGGTGCAGACGGCCGACGCCGTCGCCGGGCTCGGCTTGGTCGGGTTCGGCGCGCTGCTCGGCGTCCGGACGGTCCACGACAGCTGAGCCGACTGTGCGAGGGCGACGGATTCGTTCGGTCTCCGGTCCTCGGCCGGACACCGGGGCCTCACCGTTTGTTCACCGGCGCTCGGTACCGTCCGCGTCGGATGTCCGATTGGATGCGCAGCCTGGCTCGCCACTACGCCGCGATGCGGGTCGCTCACCCGCACGACCACCTGCTCGTCGTCTTCGACATCGACGGCACGATCCTCGACATGCGGCACATGGTCCGCCACATGCTGCTCACCTTCGATCGCGAGCACGGCACCGACCACTTCCGCGACCTGCGTACCGACGAGGTCGACGTGCACGAGAACGACGTCGCCGCGCTTCTCGGGCGACGCGGCCTGCCCGCCGCGGTGCGCACCCGGGTGCTCGACTGGTACGTCGAGCGGCGGTGGCGACCCGACACCGTGCGGGCGGCTCACGCCGCCTACCCCGACGTGATGGCGGTGATCCGCTGGTTTCAGATCCAGCCGTCAACCTCGGTGGCACTCAACACCGGACGGCCGGAGATGCTCCGCGCCGACACGCTTGCGTCGCTCGTCGCGCTCGGCCACGGCCACCGCGTGCGGTTCGCGCCCGAGTTGGTGCACATGAACCCTGGCGGTTGGGGGGCGGACGTCGCGGCCTCGAAGATCGCCGGGCTCCGGGCGTTCGCGGCCGCCGGCTACCGGCCGGTGGCGGTGTTCGACAACGAGCCCGATGTCATCCGGGCCATGGCCGCGGCCGACGACAGCGGCGAGATCCTGTTCCTTCATGCCCGCACGCTCTACGAGTCGCGCCGCTCACCGCCGCCGGACACGCCCGCGGGCAACAGGTACGACCTGCGGGCGCTCATCGGAGAGCGCGACCTGCCCGGGCACCTGGAGCTGGTGTGGCACGGGGTGAACGACCGCGCCAACTTGCGCCATTTCCTCGCTTCGCCGGTGCGCTGGGGCGAGTGCGACGTGCGGCGGGACTCGCAGGGCCGGCTCGTCTTGAGTCACGACCCGATTGACACCGCGTCCGCCGATGGCGACCAGGAACCGCTCCGCGCCGAGGAGATGCTGGCGGTGGCCGCCGCTGCCGGCAAGGGCGTCAAGCTCGACATCAAGGAGCACCAAGTGGTCGAGGACCTCCTGACCGTCGTCGAGCGGGTCGGCCTGGTCGGCGATGATCTGTGGTTCAACGGTCGGATCGATGTGCTCGGCGAGCGCGGCCTGCGCCGTCTCCGTCACGCCTGGCCGGACGCGACCGTGCAGTGCCCCGTCGACCTGATCACCCCGCTCGTGCTGGCGGCGCCCGAACGGGCGCGGGCGATGCTCGACGAGGTTGCGTCGTGGGGCGTCGACCGGTTCTCGATCGCCTGGGACGCCACCGATCGCGCGGAGCTGCTCGACCGGTTCGACCAGTGGGGCCACGACGTCAACATCTACGCCGTGGAGACACTGGACGACTTCCTGCATGCCGTGCTGTTGCTGCCCCGCTCGGTCACCGCCGACTTCAACTTCCCCGAGTGGCACTACTTCGGCCGGGGCGCGGGGCAGGGCGGCACCTACCACCGCTACCACCTCGAGGCGACACGAGCCACCGCCGACGTCGCCTGACGCGGCGCCGGTCTGAGTGTCACACCTCGCCCGTATAGTCGTTTCGCGATGGCGCCGACGAACGTCCCCTTCAAGATGGTGTCCGAGTTCGATCCCGCGGGCGACCAGCCGGGCGCCATCGCCGCGCTCAGCCAGGGCATCGCCAACGGCGAGCGCTACCAGACGCTGCTGGGCATCACCGGATCGGGCAAGAGCGCCACCATCGCCTGGACCATCGAGCAGGTGCAGAAACCCACGCTGGTCATCGCACCCAACAAGTCACTGGCCGCCCAGCTGGCCAACGAGTTCCGCGAGTTCTTCCCCGAGAACCGGGTCGAGTACTTCGTCAGCTACTACGACTACTACCAGCCCGAGGCCTACATCGCCTCGTCCGACACCTACATAGAGAAGGACTCGTCGGTCAACGACGAGATCGACCGCCTGCGTCACTCGGCCACGGCCGCGCTGCTCACCCGGCGAGACGTCATCGTGGTGGCGTCGGTGTCGTGCATCTACGGGCTGGGCTCGCCCGAGGAGTACCGCCAGAACCTGCTCTACCTGCAACGCGGCGAGGAGATCGACCAGCGGGCGGTGCTGCGCAAGCTGGTCGACATGCGCTACGACCGCAACGACATGAACCTCACCCGGGGCACGTTCCGTGTGCGGGGCGACACCATCGAGCTGCATCCGGCCTATGACGAGACGGCCGTGCGCATCGAGCTGTTCGGCGACGAGATCGAGCGCATCACCGTCGTCGACCCGCTCACGGGCGAGCAGCTGCGGGTGCTCGACGAGCTCGAGATCTACCCGGCCACCCACTACGTGGCCGGCGACGAGCGCATGCAGAAGGCGATCGGGCGCATCGAGACCGAGCTGGCCGAGCGGCTGGCGTACTTCGAGAAGGAGGGCAAGCTGCTCGAGGCGCAGCGGCTCCGCATGCGCACCCAGTACGACCTCGAGATGATGCAGGAGGTCGGCTTCTGCAACGGCATCGAGAACTACTCGGCGCCCATCGACGGTCGCGCTCGGGGCGATGCGCCCAACACGCTGCTCGACTTCTTCCCCGACGACTACCTGCTCGTCATCGACGAGAGCCATGTCGCCGTGCCCCAGCTCCACGGCCAGTACGAGGGCGACCGCAGCCGCAAGGAGCAGCTCATCGAACACGGGTTCCGGCTGCCGTCCGCCGCCGACAACCGGCCGTTGCGGTTCGAAGAGGTGATCGAGCGCATCAACCAGGTGGTGTTCCTGTCGGCCACGCCGTCGCCGTACGAACTCGAGATGTCCTCCAACATCGTCGAGCAGATCGTCCGACCCACGGGCCTGGTCGACCCCGAGGTCATCGTCAAGCCCACCAAGGGCCAGATCGACGACCTGCTGGCCGAGGTCCGCAAGCGCCTCGACTTCGACCAGCGCGTCCTGGTCACCACCCTCACCAAGAAGATGGCCGAGGACCTGACCGACTACCTGCTCGAGCAGGGCCTGCGGGTGCGCTACCTGCACTCCAACATCGACACGATCGAACGCATCGAGATCCTGCGCGACCTGCGTCTGGGCGAGTTCGACGTGCTGGTGGGCATCAACCTGCTGCGCGAGGGCCTCGACCTGCCCGAGGTGTCGCTGGTCGCCATCCTCGACGCGGACAAGGAGGGCTTCCTCCGCAGCGAGACGTCGCTCATCCAGACCACCGGCCGGGCGGCTCGCAACGTCGACGGCCAGGTCATCATGTACGCCGACACGATCACCGACTCGATGACCCGGGCCATCGGCGAGACCCAGCGGCGCCGCCAACTGCAGATCGCCTACAACGCCGAGCACGGCATCGAGCCCCAGACCATCCGCAAGGCGGTCAACGACATCCTCGCCCACCTGCGCCCGGCCGAGACCGCCCCCACCCCCGGCGACGGCCGTCGCCGGGGCCGTCCCGGTGCGGCGGCCAGGCTGCGCGACGAGCTGGCCGACCTGCCGCCCACCGAGCTGGGGCGCCTCATCCAGACGCTGGAGGAAGAGATGCACGAGGCGGCCGCCGACCTGCGCTTCGAGTACGCCGCCCGCCTGCGAGACGAGGTCAACGAGCTCAAGCGCGAGCGCCGCGAGGCGGGCGTCTGACGCGCTCTCCGTCGTGGCCGCCTCACATCGGGCATGATGGGTGAACTCCAGTTGGCCGTGAGATGTCCTCACGTTGACCCTCAGCGTCGTGTCGCCCCTCTCCGGTCAGAGCATCGGATGGGGTCGCAGAGAGCGCGGTCGGCGGAGCGACGGCGTCCGAGCCGGGGAGATGAGAAGACGTGAGCAGCGTTCGCTACGACGAGATCGCTATCGCCGAGAACTTCGACGCGGTGCGCGATCGGCTACCCGAGTCACAGGCCGTCTGGTGCGAGCGGGCCACCACCTACCTTCCCGACTCCCCACCGCCGGCCATGGTCGACATCGGCGCTGGCACGGGCATCTGGTCTCGAGCGTTCGCCGAATCGTTCGGCGTGCGCGTGCACGCCGTCGAGCCATCACGCGGCATGCGTGCCCGAGCGGAGGTCGCGCACCCGCACCCCCTCGTGTCCTACGTGGAAGGCTCCGTCGAGGCGCTCCCGCTCGAGGACGAGACCGTGGGTGCCGCCTGGCTGTCGACCGTCGTCCATCAGTTCCCCGACCTCGGGCGTGCGGCGCGAGAGATCCGCCGGGTCGTCGAGCCGGGGGGCACCGTGCTCGTCCGGGGCGGCTATCCCGGGCGCCAGGACGAGATCGAGCTGTTCCACCTCTTCCCCGGTGCGATGCGGGTTGCCGAATCGTGGCCGCGTCTCGGCCGGGTGATCACCGCGTTCGAGGAGTCTGGGTTCAACGTCGTCGCCATCGAGCGCGTGAGCGAACCGACGTTCGACAGCTACGACGAGATGCTGGCGCTCCTCCCGGTGATGCGGCGCAGCGACACCGCCCTGATCGGGCTCGACGACGAGGCGTGGGCCAAGGGCATCGCGGCAGTCGAGCGTGCCCGGGCCGCTGGCGAGCGCCCGTGGAACCTGGGGATGGACCTGCTGGTCCTGCGGTGATGGCGAACATGCGTTCCTGGGTTGCGCGCGCCCGATAGCCTCTAGCTTCGTGGCTGATTCGCTGGTGATCCGAGGTGCCCGCGAGCACAACCTCCGCAACGTCAGCCTCGAGCTGCCGCGCGAGAAACTCATCGTCTTCACCGGGCTGTCCGGCTCGGGCAAGTCGTCGCTGGCGTTCGACACGATCTACGCCGAGGGCCAGCGTCGCTATGTCGAGTCGCTGTCCGCCTACGCCCGCCAGTTCCTCGGCCAGATGGACAAGCCCGATGTCGACTTCATCGAGGGGCTGTCGCCGGCCATCTCGATCGACCAGAAGAGCGCCTCGCGCAACCCGCGCTCGACGGTCGGCACCATCACCGAGGTCTACGACTACCTGCGGCTGCTGTTCGCCCGCATCGGCGTCGCCCACTGTCCCGAGTGCGGGGCCGAGGTCACCCGGCAGACCCCGCAGCAGATCGTCGACCGCATCATGGAGCTGCCCGACGGCACCCGGTTCCAGGTGCTGGCGCCCGTGGTGCGGGGTCGCAAGGGCACCTACGAGACGCTGCTGGCCGACCTGGCCGCGCAGGGCTTCACCCGGGCGCGGGTCGACGGCGAGCTGCACGAGACGTCCGACAAGGTCGAGCTGGCCCGCTACGAGCAGCACACCATCGAGGTCATCGTCGACCGCCTGGTGCGGCGCGACGGCATCGAGCGCCGGCTCACCGACTCGCTCGAGACGGCGCTCAAGCTGGCCGACGGCGTGGCCGAGGTGCAGATCGTCCCCCGCAACGGCGACGGCGCCGACCGTGTGCCGGGCGGGGGAGAGGGCGATCACGCCACCAGCGACGACTCCGACGCGGACTCAGGTCCCGAGACCCTCACCTTCAGCCAGCACCTGGCGTGCCCCAACGGCCATGGCAGCTTCGACGAGCTGGCCCCCCGCAACTTCTCGTTCAACTCGCCCTACGGCGCCTGCGAGACGTGCGACGGTCTGGGCACCCGCTACGAGGTCGACCCCGAGCTGATCGTCCCCGACCCCGAGCTCAGCCTCGACGACGGCGCCATCGCCCCGTGGGCGGGCGGTCACCAGCGGTACTTCCAGCGGCTCATCGTGGCCGTGGCCGACGAGCTGGGCGTCGACATGGACGCGCCGTACTCGTCGCTTCACCGCCAAGCAGCGCAACGCCCTGCTGTACGGCAAGGGCGTCGGCAAGGTGTGGGTCAAGTTCAAGAACCGCTACGGCCGCGAGCGCACCTATCACGCCAACTACGAGGGCGTGATCCCCTACCTGCAGCGGCGCCACGCCGAGGCCGAGAGCGACAGCGCCCGCGAGCAGGTGGAGGGGTACATGCGCGAGGTGCCGTGCCCGGCGTGCGGCGGCGCTCGGCTCAAGCCTCTGTCACTGGCCGTGACGATCGACGGCCACACGATCGCCGACATCGGCAACATGTCGATCGGCGAGTCCGCCAAGGCGCTGTCCGCACTCGAGCTGTCCGAGCGCGACCGCATGATCGCCGAGCGGGTGGTCAAGGAGATCAACGCCCGCATGGGCTTCCTGCTCGACGTCGGGCTCGACTACCTGACGCTGTCGCGCTCGGCGGGCACGCTCGCCGGCGGCGAGGCGCAGCGCATCCGGTTGGCCTCACAGATCGGGTCGGGCCTGGTGGGCGTGCTGTACGTGCTCGACGAGCCGTCCATCGGCCTGCACCAGCGCGACAACCGCCGGCTCATCGACACGCTCATCCGCCTGCGCGAGCTGGGCAACACCGTGCTGGTCGTCGAGCACGACGAGGACACGATCATGGTGGCCGACCACGTCGTCGACATCGGGCCCGGCGCGGGCGAGCACGGCGGAGAGATCGTCCACACGGGCACGGTCAAGGGGCTGCTGCGCAACCGCAAGTCGATGACGGGGCAGTACCTGTCGGGCAAGCGGTCCATCCCGGTTCCCGAGAAGCGGCGACCCCCCGGCGACCGGTGGCTCAAGGTCCGGGGAGCCCGACAGAACAACCTCAAGAACATCGACGTGGCCTTCCCGCTCGGCAACTTCGTGGCGGTCACCGGGGTGTCGGGGTCGGGCAAGTCGACGCTGGTCAACGACATCCTCTACCGGTCGCTCATGCAGAAGGTGTACCGGTCGAAGACCCCGCCCGGCCTGCACACGGGCGTCGACGGCATCGACCAGCTCGACAAGGTCATCGACATCGACCAGTCGCCCATCGGGCGCACCCCGCGGTCCAACCCGGCCACGTACACGGGCGTGTTCGACCACATCCGCAAGCTGTTCGCCCAGACCCACGAGGCCAAGGTGCGCGGCTACCTGCCGGGGCGGTTCAGCTTCAACGTCAGCGGCGGCCGGTGCGAGGCGTGCGCCGGCGACGGCACGATCAAGATCGAGATGCACTTCCTGCCCGACGTGTACGTGCCGTGCGAGGTCTGCAAGGGCGCCCGCTACAACCGCGACACGCTCGACATCACGTTCAAGGACAAGAACATCGCCGACGTGCTGGCGCTCAGCTGCGAGGAGGCGCTCGAATTCTTCGCCAACCAGCCGCCGATCGCCCGCCACATGCAGACGCTGGTCGACGTGGGCCTGGGCTACGTGCGACTGGGGCAGCCCGCCACCACCCTGTCGGGCGGTGAGGCGCAGCGGGTCAAGCTGTCCAGCGAGCTGGCCAAGCGCTCGACCGGCCACACGATCTACATCCTCGACGAGCCCACCACGGGCCTGCACTTCGAGGACATCCGCAAGCTGCTCACCGTGCTCTCGCGCCTGGTCGACCAGGGCAACTCGGTGCTGGTCATCGAGCACAACCTCGACGTCATCAAGACGGCCGACCACATCATCGACCTGGGCCCCGAGGGCGGCAGCGGCGGCGGCACCGTGGTGGCCACGGGCACGCCCGAGGACATCGCGGCCGAGCCGGCGAGCTGGACGGGCAAGTTCCTGGCGCCGCTGCTGGCAGGCGGTCGCGCCGCCGCGGCCAGCTGACCAGGTCGGCCTGGCTCGCCCCGTCCGCAGTCACAGCGACCTTCTCGCCGCGGAGACCCGTCAGGCCGGGGGCGACCAGTCCAGCGGAGCTAGTTCGAACCCCGCGAACGTGAACCCGGGTGAGACCGTGCAGCCCACGAGGGTCCACGCGCCCGTGGGCTCGGCAGCCTGCCATGCGCCCTCGGGGACGATCGCCTGGGGCACCTGGCCCGCGAGCAGGTCGGCGCCCAGGGCGACGTCGGACGTCGGCCCGTCCCCGTCGTGGATGCTCAGCCGCAGCGGGTCGCCGGCATAGAAGTGCCAGATCTCGGTGGCGTCGACCCGGTGCCAGTGCGACCGCTGCCCGGCCGCCAGCAGGTAGTAGATGGCGGTGCCCGCCCCGCGGCCGCCCTCGCCGTCGTCGTGACGCCAGGTCTCGCCGTACCAACCGCCCTCCGGATGGGGGCGCAGGCCCAGGCGGTCGATGACCGCATCGGCGGTGAGCAGATCGTCGGCGTGGCTGCTGGGGTGATCGGACACGGGTTGGAGTTTCGCGTGGTCAGGCGCCGCGACGGATACGAGCGTGCTCGGCGCTAGCGTCCCGACGCCGCGTCGCCCCGCTGGAGGAGACAAACCGGAATGCGCCACATATCTCCCCGGGACGGGGACGGATGGGGTGCGGCGCCCCCTGACGAGCCGCCTGCTCAGCACGTCGTTCAGCAGCAGGCATCGGCCGGCGGCAACCGGGTCGCCCTGCTCGCGGCCATCGGTGTCGTGGTCGTGCTCGCTCTCGTGGCGATCGTCATGGTCGTCGGCGGTGACGGCGATGGCAACGGAGGCGGCGGCGGTGGCGATGCGGCCGGCAGCGCGCTGGGCTCCGCGACACCTCTGACGACGACCGTACCGTCCAACCAGGGCACCGTCGCACCAACGACCACGGAGGGGGGCGACCCGGGGGGCGGATCGTCCGCGGGCGCAGACCTGCCGCCGGTCACGATCCCCGCCGAGTCGTCGCCGCCCACCACCATCCCCGGGTCCGAGCCGAACTCGGTACCCGCCGACATCATGACGGGGGAGGAAGCGCCCCAGTTCGGGACCCTCGTCGTCGATCTCGAAGAGGGCGGCTACCTCGACTTCGCGGTGCACCTCCGCTCCGACCAGGAGATCCAGGTGCTCTCGCTGGCCGACGACGGCATCGAGACGGCCATCGAGGTGTTCGCCCCCGACGGCAGCAGCGAGGGGACGTGGCAGGGCGGCGAGCCCGGCGTCGTCAACGGCCTCGAGTGGTACCTCCCCGACGAGCCGCTGCCGGCCACGGGCACGTACGTGATTCGGGTGATTCACACCGGCGGCAGCCACGATCCGTTCGCCCTGGGATTCTTCGGCAACGCCTGATCGGTTCACATCCGCGGCCGGATCGGGTAACCAGAGCATGTGCTCGGACTTCCCCCCGGAGTGACCGGCTGCCTCTTCGACCTCGACGGCGTGCTCACGCGCACCGCCAGCGTCCACGCCCGCGCCTGGGCGGAGATGTTCGACAACTTCCTCGGCGCTCGGGCCCCGCACGCCGGCGAGGACCTGCGGCCCTTCACCCCTGCCGATTACGACCGCTTTGTCGACGGGCGGCCGCGCCTCGACGGGACACGCTCGTTCCTCCGTGCGCGCGGCATCGAGCTGCCGGAGGGCACACCCGACGACCCGGCGCGGGCGCCGACGGTCCACGGCCTGAGCAACGCCAAGAACGAGCTGGTGCTCCGGCTGCTCGACGACGATCGGGTCGAGGTGTTCGACGGCTCGGTGCGGTACGTGCGTGCCGTGCGGGCTGCGGGACTGCACACGGCGGTCGTGTCGTCGAGCGCCAACACGGCACAGGTCCTCGATTCCGCCGGCATCGCCGACCTGTTCGAGGTGCGCATCGACGGTCTGGTCGCCGCCGAGCAGGGCCTGGCGGGCAAGCCGGCGCCCGACACGTTCCTCGCCGGCGCCGCTGCGTTGGGGTTGCACGCAGGTGCCGCCGCGGTGTTCGAGGACGCGCTGGCCGGTGTCGAGGCCGGGAGGGCGGGTGGCTTCGGGCTGGTGGTGGGCGTCGACAGGGTGGGCCAGGCCGCCGGGCTGCGAGCGCACGGCGCCGACATCGTGGTCGAGGACCTGAGCGAGCTCCTCGACGCCCCGGGGCCGGAGAGCGGAGAGCGATGAGCGAGCGTCCCGGAGGGCGTGAGAGCGAGCGTGGCCCGAGCGGCCCGCTGCGGAGCAGCATGAGCGGAGAGCGATGAGCGAGCACCGGAACTTCGCCGTCGAGCCGTGGTTCGTCACCGAGGAGGTGCTGCACCTCGATGAGCTGGCAAGCACCGAGTCGGTGTTCGCCCTGTCCAACGGCCACATCGGTCTGCGGGGCAACCTCGACGAGGGCGACCCCCACGGCGTGCCGGGCACGTACCTCAATTCGGTCTACGAGTCGCGGCCGCTGCCGCACGGCGAGAAGGGCTACGGCTATCCCGAGTCGGGTCAGACGGTCATCAACGTCACCAACGGCAAGCTGTTCCGCCTGCTGGTCGACGACGAGCCGTTCGACGTCCGCTACGGCACGCTCGACTCGCACACACGCCGCCTCGACCTACGAGCGGGCACTCTCGAGCGCCAGGTCGAGTGGCACTCGCCGGCG
Source organism: uncultured Acidimicrobiales bacterium (assembly GCA_963735375.1). Classification (GTDB taxonomy): domain Bacteria; phylum Actinomycetota; class Acidimicrobiia; order Acidimicrobiales; family VFJN01; genus ZC4RG19. The sequence goes on along the minus strand of CAVTKS010000007.1, from coordinate 50,707 downwards.
GGCGACGGCATCCGGGTCAACTCGACGCGGCTGGTGTCGCTCACACAGCGGGCGGTGGCGGCGATCTGCTTCGAGGTCGAGCCGATCGACCGGTCACTGCGCGTCGTGGTCCAGTCGGAGCTGGTGGCCAACGAGGCGCTGCCGGACCTTGGCCCCGACCCCCGCACGGCGGCTGCGCTCGAGAGCCCCCTCGAGATCGAGGAGCACAGCGCGTCGGGCACAGAGGCACTGATGGTGCATCGAACGCGCCAGAGCGGGCTGCGGGTCGCCTCGGGGATGCGACACGTCGTCGAGGGGCCGTCGAACACCGAGCTCGACATCGACAGCTCGCCGGACACCTGCCGGTTCACGATCGCCACCCGGCTCGGGCCGGGGGAGCGGCTGCGGATCGTCAAGTTCCTGGCCTACGGATGGTCGAGCCAGCGCACCCGGCCGGCGCTGCACGACCAGGTCGTCGCCGCCCTGGCCGCGGCGCGGTTGACCGGGTGGCACGGGCTGCTGGCGGAGCAACGTGCCTACCTCGACGACTTCTGGGCGGGCGCCGACGTCGAGCTCGAGGGCGACGCCGAGGTACAGCAGGCCGTGCGGTTCGGCCTGTTCCACATCCTGCAGGCCGGCGCGCGGGCCGAGCAGCGGCCGATCCCGGGCAAAGGGCTCACCGGCCCCGGGTACGACGGCCACACCTTCTGGGACACAGAGACGTTCGTCCTCCCCGTGCTGACCTACACCAAGCCCGACGCGGCGGCGGCGGCCCTGACCTGGCGCAAGTTGACGATGCCTGTCGCCCAGGAGCGGGCGCACGAGCTGGGCCTCGACGGGGCCGCCTTCCCCTGGCGCACGATCCGGGGCCGCGAGTCGTCGGGCTACTGGCCCGCGGGCACCGCTGCGTTCCACATCAACGCCGACATCGCCGACGCAGTCGTCCGCTACCTGGACGCGACCCAGGACGAGGACTTCGAGCGCGACGTCGGTCTCGACCTGCTGGTCTCGACCGCACGGCTGTGGCGCAGCGTGGGTCACCACGACCGCAAGGGACGGTACCGCATCGACGGCGTGACCGGCCCTGACGAGTACAGCGCCATCGCCGACAACAACGTCTACACGAACCTCATGGCCCAGCAGAACCTGCGGGAAGCGGCAGAGGTCGCCGCCCGCCACCCTGATCTGGCCGAGGGCCTGGGTGTCGACACCGAGGAGATGGCGTCGTGGCGGGACGCAGCCGACGCGATGGTCATCCCGTACGACGACGAGCTGGGGGTGCACCCCCAGAGCGAGGGCTTCACCGAGCACGCCGTGTGGGACTTCGCCGGCACCCGCCCGGACCAGTACCCGCTGCTGCTGTCCTTCCCGTACTTCGACCTGTACCGCAAGCAGGTGGTCAAGCAGCCCGACCTGGTGCTGGCGCTGCACCTGCGCGGCGACGCGTTCACGCCCGACGAGAAGGAGCGCAACTTCCAGTACTACGAGGCGCTGACCGTGCGTGACTCGTCCCTGTCCGCGGCAACGCAGGCGGTCGTCGCGGCCGAGCTGGGGCATCTCGAGCTGGCGTACGACTACCTGGCCGAGGCCGCCTTGATGGACCTCGAGGACCGCAACCACAACACCCGCGACGGCCTCCACATGGCCTCGCTCGCCGGCGCCTGGACGGCGCTGGTCGCGGGGTTCGGCGGCATGCGGGCGCGCGACGGGCGGCTGTGCTTCGCGCCGCGCCTGCCCAGCGGCATCGGGCGGCTGAGCTTCCGGGTGCAGTACCGGGGCAGTGGCGTGCGGGTCGAGACGGACGGCACGACGGTGAGCTACCACCGGTTCGCCGGCCCGCCGCTGACCATCTGGCACGAGGGCAAGGAGCTCTCGCTCGGCGACGACGACGTCGAGCGCCCGGTCACGCCGGTGCATCTGGGCCCGCGCCCGACCCAACCGCAGGGTCGCGAGCCGGAGCGACGCGGCCAGCGCGAGTGACTCGCCGGTCAGGTGATGTCGAGCATGCGCTGGAGCGCGACCCGCGCCCACTCGGCGGTGGCGTCGTCGACCCTGATGGGGTTGACGACGCGGCCCTCGATCAGCTCGTCCAACACCCAGGCCAGGTGGGGCTCGTCGATGCGGTTCATGGTGGAGCACGGGCAGATCAGCGGGTCGAGCGACACCACGGCCTTGTCGGGGTTCTCCTGGGCCAACCGGTTGACCAGGTGGACCTCGGTGCCGACCGCGATGGTCGATCCGGTGGGCGCATCGGCCACGGCGCGGATGATGTAGTCGGTCGAGCCGACCTGGTCGGCGACCTGCACGGTCTCGTGGGGCACCTCGGGGTGGACGATCACGATGCCGTCGGGATGCTCGGTCCGGAACGCGGCGATCTGCTCGGGGCGGAACCGCTGGTGGATCGAGCAATGCCCGCGCCACAGCAGGAAGGTCGACTCCTTGCAGTCACGCTCGGTGAGGCCGCCCAGGTCCTTGCGGGGATCCCAGACGCGCATGTCGTCGAGCCCGTAGCCCATGGCGATGCCGGTGTTGCGGCCCAGGTGCTGGTCGGGGAAGAACAGCACCTGGTCGCCCTGCCCACCCGACGAGCCCGGGCCATCGCCGAGCGCCCAGTCGAGGACGGCGCGGGCGTTGGTGGAGGTGCACACCGCGCCGCCGTGGCGGCCGACGAACGCCTTGATGGCTGCCGAGCTGTTCATGTACGTGATCGGCACGACCCGGTCGATGTCGGTCACGCCGGCCAGGCTCTCCCAGGCCTCCTCGACCTCGTCGATGTCGGCCATGTCGGCCATCGAGCAGCCGGCGTTGAGGTCGGGCAGGACCACCGTCTGGTGGTCGCCGGTCAGGATGTCGGCCGACTCGGCCATGAAGTGCACGCCACAGAACACGATGTGCTCGGCCTCTGGCCGTTCCTGCGCCAGCACCGAGAGGCGGTACGAGTCGCCACGGGCGTCAGCCCAGCGGATGATCTCGTCGCGCTGGTAGTGGTGGCCGAGGATGAACAAACGGTCGCCCAGCGCGGCCTTCGCCGCCGCGATGCGCGGGGCCAGGTCGTCTGAGGACGCTGCGGTGTACCGCTCGTCGAGCGGGGTCTGGAGCCGAAGCATGGGGTGGTACCTCCGTCGAGGTGGCTCCGGTTTGTGGACGGTGGGGACAGCCCGGTCGCCTCTCCCACGGGGTTGTCGTCCCCGGAACCGATATGCAGCCGGAATGCCGGGCCGGCTTGAACGGCAGTTTACGAACTCCATGCGCAGATCTGACAACCGGAACCGGACGAGCAGATCTGACAGCAGGCGGCACCCTCTACCCTCAGCAGGGTGGTGCAACGACCGCCGGCCGGCACGATCCCCGACGCCCCCGGCTCCTACCAGTTCAAGGACCGCGAGGGCCGCGTCATCTACGTCGGCAAGGCGCGCTCGCTCCGCCAGCGGCTCTCGAACTACTTCCAGGCCCCCCGCAACCTGCCGCCCCGCACGGCGAGCATGGTGGCCACCGCCGAGACCGTCGAGTGGATCCAGGTCCGCAACGAGGTCGAGGCGCTCATGCTCGAGTACAGCCTCATCAAGCAGCACAAGCCGCGGTTCAACATCCGGCTGCGCGACGACAAGAGCTACCCGTTCCTGGCGGTCACGGTCGGTGACGAGTGGCCCCGTCCGACGGTCATGCGGGGCCGCAAGCGCAAAGGTGTGCGCTACTTCGGTCCGTACGGCCACGCCTACGCCATCCGCGAGACGCTCGACCTGCTGCTGCGCACGTTCCCACTGCGCACGTGCAGCGACAACAAGTTCGGGCGCCACGAGCGGCTCGGCCGGCCCTGCCTGCTGTTCCACATCGAGAAGTGCTCCGGCCCGTGCGTGGGCGAGGTGGACCGCGAGACCTACGACCGCCTGGTCGCCGACCTGATCGACTTCCTCGACGGCGACACCGACACGGTGGTGCACCGGCTCGAGGAGCAGATGCGCGAGGCCGCGTCGACGCTGGAGTACGAGCGGGCGGCCCGGCTGCGCGATCGGCTGACCAGCGTGCGCAAGGCCATCGAGCGCCAGCAGATGGTGGCCGAGCGCAACGAGGACCTCGACGTCGTCGGCATGGCCGAGGACGACCTCGAGGCGGCCGTCCAGGTCTTCTTCGTCCGCAAGGGCCGGGTGGTCGGCCGCAAGGGGTTCGTGGTCGACAAGGTCGAGGACCTGGCGCCCGGCGAGCTGGTGGGCGACGTGCTCGAGGGCCTGTACGACGACCCACCGCTCGGCGTGCCCAAGGCGGTGCTGGTGCCCACCGAGCCCGACGACCCCGAGCTCTATGCCGACTGGCTCACGCTGCTGCGCGGCTCGCGGGTCGACGTGCGGGTGCCCCAGCGGGGCGCCAAGCGCGAGCTGCAGGCCACGGTCACCCGGAACGCGTCCGAGGAGTTCACCCGCCACCGGTTGCGCCGGGCGAGCGACCACAACGCCCGGGCGAAGGCGCTCAACGAGCTGCAGGACGCCCTCGGGCTGCCCGAGGCCCCCCTGCGGATCGAGTGCTACGACATGAGCCACATCCAGGGCACCGACTACGTGGGGTCCATGGTGGTCATGGAGGACGGCCTGCCCAAGAAGTCCGACTACCGGCGGTTCAAGGTGCGCACGGTGGCGGGCAACGACGACTTCGCGGCCATGGAGGAGGTGCTGACCCGGCGCCTGACCGCCTACATCGACGAGCGCGCCCTGCCGGTGGGCGAGCGGTCGGGCAAGTTCTCGTACCCTCCCCAGCTCCTGCTGGTCGACGGCGGCAAGGGGCAGCTCAACGTGGCGTTGCGCGTGCTCGAGGACCTGGGCCTCGACGAGGAGATCCCGGTGGCCTCGCTGGCCAAGCGGTTCGAGGAGGTCTACGTCCCCGGCATGTCCGACCCGGTGCGGGTGGCGCGGGGGTCCGAAGGGCTGTACATGCTCCAACGCATCCGTGACGAGGCCCACCGCTTCGCGATCTCGTACCACCGCCAGCTCCGAGGGAAGCGCATGACCAAGTCGGTGCTCGACGACATCAGGGGCCTGGGACCGACCCGCAAGAAGCGCCTGACCAAGGAGCTGGGCGGGGTCGCGGCGGTGAAGCAGGCGTCGCTCGAGGACCTGCGGGCGCTGTCCTGGCTGCCCGACGACGTGGCGCTCGCCGTCTACGGCAAGATCCACGGCGACCGGGTGGGAAGGGGGACGGCGTGAGCGAGCGTCCCGACGTGAGCGAGCAGAGCGAGCGTGGCCCGAGCGGCCCGGCCGCAGGCCGAGAGCGGAAGACGTGAGCGAGGACGAGGCGCTCGACACCGCCGCCGTGTGGGAGCGCCACGCGGGCTGGTGGCAGGACGAGTTCACCCGCGGCGCCGACGTCGAGTACGCCGAGCAGATCCTGCCGCTGGCCGCCCGCCACCTGGCCGGCGCGGCCCGCGTCCTCGACCTGGGGTGCGGCGAGGGACAGGTCGCCCGGCTGGCAGCCTCGGGCGGCGCCCGCCACGTGGTGGGGGTCGACGCCTCCGCCGCGCAGATCCTCGAGGCCGGTCGGCGGGGCGGAGGCGTGGCGTACGCCCGGGCCTCGGCCACCGAGCTGCCGCTGGTCGGGGGATGGTTCGACGCCGTGGTGAGCTGCCTGGTCCTCGAGCACCTCGCTGACCTCGACGGCGCCCTCGACGAGGTGTCGCGGCGTCCTGCGTCCCGGAGGCCGGTTCGTGATGTTCGTCAATCACCCGCTGTTCCAGACGCCCGGCAGCGGCTGGATCGACGACCAGGTGCTCGACCCGCCGGAGCAGTACTGGCGGGTCGGCCCGTACCTCAGCGAGGGCGTGTCGGTCGAGGAGGTCGACGCCGGCGTGCGCCTGCCCTTCTTCCACCGCCCGCTGAGCCGTTACGTGAACTCGCTGGCCGAGCGCGGCCTGTACGTCACCCGCATGCTCGAGCCGGCACCCCCGGCCCGCTTCCTGGCGCTCGCCCCGCAGTACGAGGACGCAGCGACGATCCCGCGCCTGCTGCTCCTGCGGGCCGAGAAGCACTGAGCGAGCGTCCCGAAGGGCGAGAGAGCGAGCGTGGCCCGAGCGGCCCGTCGCCGAAGGCGACAAGAGCGGAAAGCACTGAGCGAGCGTCCCGAAGGGCGAGAGAGCGAGCGTGGCCCGAGCGGCCCGACGCCGAAGGCGACAAGAGCGGAAAGCACTGAGCGAGCGTCCCGAGTGCCGTCCATCGGCGGGGCCGTAGCCTTGACGTCGTATGGGTGAGTTCGTCGTGATCACGGGGTTGTCGGGTGCGGGGCGCAGCCTCGCGGCCGATGACCTCGAGGACCTCGGGTGGTTCGTCATCGACAACCTGCCGCCCGAGCTGGTCCCCAAGGTGGTCGAGCTGGCGCAGACGCCCGGCTCACAGGTGGGGCGCGTGGCGCTGGTCATGGGCACCGGCCATTACCAGGACGAGATCCTGCCCACGCTCGCGTGGCTGCGGTCGACGGGAGCCCGGGTACGAGTGCTGTTCCTCGAGGCGTCGACCGACACGCTGGTCCGTCGGTACGAGAGCTCGCGTCGTCGCCACCCGCTGTCGGGCGACGAGGGCGACGCCGCGGCCGGGTCCGGCCACCTGGGCCCGGCCATCGAGCGCGAGCGCCTCCTGCTCGAGCCGGTCAAGGCCGAGGCCGACGTGGTCGTCGACACGAGCGAGCTGAACGTGCACGAGCTACGGCGGCGCATGCACACGCTGTTCGGCGGCGACGAGTCCGAGCCGACGATGCAGACCACGCTCCTGTCGTTCGGCTACAAGAACGGCCTGCCGCTCGACGCGGACCTGGTGTTCGACTGCCGGTTCCTGCCCAACCCCCACTGGGTCGACGAGCTGCGCCCGTTGACCGGCCTGGACGTGCCGGTGCGGGACTTCGTGCTGGGGCAGCCGGCGGCCGGGCAGTTCCTCGACAACCTCGAGACCCTGCTCGAACAGCTGCTGCCGGCGTACGTGGCCGAGGGCAAGGCGTACCTCACGATCGCGTTGGGATGCACGGGTGGCCGCCACCGATCGGTGGCCATCGCCGAGGAGATGGCCAGGCGCCTCCGGGCCGACGGGCAGCGCGTGGGCGTGCTGCACCGGGACGTCGACAAGTGAGCCGGGGGAGCGCCGGCGCACAACCACACGTCGTCGCCGTCGGAGGCGGCCACGGTCTGGCGGCCACCATCCGGGCTGTGCGGCGCTACGCCGGGCGCACGACCGCGATCGTGGCGACGGCCGACGACGGCGGGTCGACCGGGCGGCTGCGCAGCGCCATCGACATGCCCGCCCCTGGCGACCTGCGCCGGTGCGTGGAGGCGATGGCCGCGGGGTCCGGCCGCCCGTTCGCCGGGGCGCTCGAGTACCGCTTCACCGGTGGCGATGTCGAGGGGCACGCGCTCGGCAACCTGGTCCTCGCCGGGTTGCATGCCGTGACCGGCGACTTCGTGACGGCGGTCGACGAGCTGAGCCGGCTGGCCGGGGTCGACCCCGTGTCCGGCCGGGTGTTGCCCGCCACCGTCGACCCCGTGGTGCTGCACGCCGAGTTGCGGGACGGCGGAGACGTCACCGGCCAGGTGGCGATCGCCCGCACGGTCGGCATCCAGCAGGTCGTGGTGCGGCCGTCGGACGCCCACGTGCCCGACGACGCGATCGACGCGCTGCTCGAGGCCGACCAGGTGGTCCTCGGGCCCGGCTCGCTGTTCACATCGGTGCTGGCCGCTGCGGTGGTCGACGGGGTGCGCGACGCGCTCAAGCGGACGGCGGGGCGCCGGGTCTACGTGTGCAACGTCCGCGCCGAACTGGGCGAGACCCGCGGCTACGACGTGGCCGCCCACGTCGATGCGTTGCGTCGGCATGAGATCGAGCCCGATGTCGTGCTGGCCCAGCGGGGTGCTCTGCCCCGAGGCTACGTGGGTGTCGAGGTCGTCGAGGCCGACCTGGTGCGGCCCAACGGGTTGGCCCACGATCCGGCGCTGCTGGGCGCGGCGCTGGCAGGCCTGGTCGGGTAGGTGCGGGGGCTTCAGCGCCGCTCGGGCGGCCCTGGGTGGCATCCGTCCCGCTCCCACTAGGGTCGGGGGCAGGCATCCACGTCGACGACAGAGAGGTCCACTCGACATGACCATCCGTGTGGGGATCAACGGCTTCGGCCGCATCGGCCGCAACTTCTTCCGGGCGGCAAAGAAGGCGGGCGCCGACATCGAGTTCGTCGCGGTCAACGACCTCGGTTCGGTCGACACGATGGCCCACCTCCTCAAGTACGACTCGGTGCTGGGCCGGCTCGACTACGACATCGAGGCGACGGCCGAGGGCATCAAGGTCGACGGCGACACGCTGCAGGTGCTGGCCGTACGTGACCCCAAGGAGCTGCCCTGGGGCGACCTCGGTGTCGACGTGGTCATCGAGTCGACGGGCATCTTCACCAGCCGCGACAAGGCCGCGTTGCACCTCGAGGGCGGGGCGCCGTTCGTGGTCGTCTCGGCCCCGTCTTCCGGCGCCGACGCCACTTTCGTCGTGGGTGTCAACGACGACACGTTCGACGGCGACAGCCACAAGGTGGTGTCGAACGCCTCGTGCACGACCAACTGCTTCGTGCCGATGATCAAGATCCTCGACGACGCGTTCGGCGTGGAGAAGGGCCTGATGACCACTATCCACGCGTACACGGGCGACCAGAGCCTGGTGGACGGTCCCCACAGCGACCTGCGCCGGGCGCGCGCCGCGGCCATCAACCTGATCCCGTCCAGCACGGGCGCCGCCCGGGCGACGGGCCTGGTGCTCGAATCGATGCAGGGCAAGCTCGACGGCCAGTCCATCCGCGTGCCGGTGCCCGACGGCTCTCTCACCGACGTCACCGGCGTGCTGGGCCGCGAGGTCACCGTCGACGAGGTCAACGAGGCCTTCAAGGCCGCCGCCGAGTCGGGGCCGCTGGCCAAGGTGGTCGAGTACTCCGAAGAGCCGCTCGTGTCGACCGACATCGTCGGCTCGCCGGCCTCGTGCACCTACGACAGCAAGCTCACGCAGTCGATCGGCAACCTGGTCAAGGTGTTCGGCTGGTACGACAACGAGTGGGGCTACTCGAACCGCCTGGTCGATCTCGTCGAGATCGTCGGCGCCGCCAACCAGAAGTAGGGGCGCGTGACCCACAGCGTTCCGGTGCTGGAGGACCTGCCGCCCCTGGCCGGCAAGCGTGTCCTCCTGCGCGCCGACTTCAACGTCCCGATCCGCGACGGCGAGATCGTCGACGACCTGCGCATTCGCGCCGCGCTGCCCACGATCGAGTGGCTGCAGGCGCAGGGCGCGCAGGTCGTGGCCTGCACCCACCTGGGGCGGCCCAAGGGCACGGTCGACCCCAAGTACTCGGTCGAGCCCGTGCGGGCACGGCTGGCGGAGCTGGCGCCCGGGGTCGAGCTGCTCGAGAACCTGCGCTTCGACCCGGGGGAAGAGCGCAACGACCCCGCGTTCGTGTCCCGGCTGGTCGACGGGTTCGACGCGTATGTCAACGACGCATTCGGGGCGTCGCACAGGGCGCACGCCTCGATCGTCGGCCCGCCCCAGTTCCTGCCTTCGGCGGCGGGCCGCCTGCTGGCCAAGGAGGTCGACGTGCTTGGCGGCCTGCGCACCGACCCGAAGCGGCCGTTCGTGGCCATCCTCGGCGGCTCGAAGGTCAGCGACAAGCTCAAGGTCATCGAGGCGTTGCTCAACGTGGCCGACGAGCTGCTGATCGGGGGCGGCATGTGCTTCACGTTCCTGGCGGCGAGGGGCAACGGGGTCGGGGCCAGCCTGTGCGAGCGCGACATGGTCGACACGTGCCGGACCTTGCTCGACCAGCACGCCGACCGGCTGGTGCTGCCGTCCGACATCACCGCGCTCGGGCCCGGCGGCAGGCTGATGGACCCGGCGGCGGGAGGCGACGTCCGCCAGGTCGGCACCACCGTCCCCGACGGCTGGATGGGCGTCGACATCGGGCCCGGCTCCGCCGCCGACTTCGGCGACCGCATCGCCGAGGCCCGCACGGTGTTCTGGAACGGCCCGATGGGCGTGTTCGAGGACCCGCGCTTCGAGTCGGGCACCCGCGCCGTGGCCCAGGCGGTGGCCGACACCAAGGCGTTCACCGTGGTCGGCGGCGGCGACAGCGCGGCAGCGCTCGCCCAGTTCGGCCTCGACGACGAGGTCGACCATGTGTCGACGGGCGGCGGAGCCTCACTCGAGCTGCTCGAGCAGGGCGACCTGCCAGGCCTGGCGGCTCTCCGCGGCGAGTGGAAGGGCTGATCCCGCCGTTCGGTGGAGGAGTTCATGGCGAGGCGATAGCGGTCGGTCGGCGGTTCCCGAGGCGATAGCCGTCGGCCCCCGACCGCCATCGCCTCGAGAGTTGAGAAGCGACCGCTATTGCCTCGGGGTGGGACCGACGAAGGGACGACGATGATCGACATCGTGCGCAAGCCGCTGATCAGCGGCAACTGGAAGATGAACCTCAACCACTTCGAGGCGACGGCGCTCGTCCAGAAGCTGACCTACGAGCTGACGGCCGAGGACTTCGACGTGGTCGACGTGTCGATCCACCCGCCGTTCACCGACATCCGCACCGTCCAGACCTACTTCCTGGCCGAGAAGGACCCGGTCCCGATCGCGATCGGTGCCCAGAACTGTCACTGGGAGGACAGCGGTGCCTTCACCGGCGAGGTGTCACCGGCGATGCTGGCGAAGCTCGACGTGGCCTACGTCATCGCCGGGCACTCCGAGCGGCGCGAGCTGTTCGGCGAGACCGACGAGACGGTCAACCTCAAGGTGCACGCCATCTACACGTGGGGGATGACGCCCATCCTCTGCGTCGGCGAGACGCTCGACGAGCGCGAGGCCGGCACCACCGAGGCCAAGGTGACCGGTCAGGTCACCGCCGGGCTGGCCGGTCTGTCCACCGAGCAGGCGGCTGGGCTGGTCATCGCGTACGAGCCGATCTGGGCCATCGGCACGGGCCGCACGGCCACGCCCGACGACGCCCAGGCGGTGTGCGGCACGATCCGCGCCACGGTCGCCGAGCTGAAGGGGGCCGACACGGCCGCCGCCGTGCGCATCCAGTACGGCGGTTCGGTCAAGCCGACCAACGCGGCGGAGCTGATGGCGTGCCCGGACGTCGACGGTGCCCTGGTCGGCGGGGCCAGCCTCGAGTCCGAGTCGTTCGCCGGCATCGTGCGCTACCGCGACCGCGCCTGACCCGTCGCTCACGGGCGGGCATTCTCCGCCTCGATGGGGTGACCCGCGACACAGCGTGCTATCACGGAGCGGGTGGACGACCGCCGGGTCGGGGCGCCCTGACAACGTACAGGTTGCGTGACGATCTGGTTGTGAGCTGCTGTGAATGCCCAGGAGACAGGCGATGTTCTGGCCATCGGCAACACCAGAACGGCATCGGGCGAGACGTTCCTGCTAAGTTCCGGCCGTTCACTGGGAGCGCGTCAAAGCGTCCCCGCATGCGAACACCCGCAGGGAGAGTCGCCGTGACGACAGCCGTGGCTCGTTCCTCGGTGCGGGGGCCGGTACACCGGCCCGCGTGCCGGGTCGACCAGTTGCCCCGTACGTCTCTCCTCGCGGTCCCATGACCATCAGCAGGAGGTCCTCCAAGTGAGACGACAGCGCAGGGGCGTAAAGCTCCTTGCTCTCATCCTGGGACTCTCTCTCGTGGCTGCCGCCTGTGGCGGCGATGACGACGAGAGCGGCGACAGCGGTGACACAGGGGCAAGCGGCGAAGAGCCGACCCAGGGCGGCGAGGTCGTAGACCTCGGCACCTTCGTGGGCGACCCGCCCGAACACATCGATCCGGCACTCAACTCGACGCTCGATGCCTACCAGGTGGTCAACTCGCTCTACGACGGGTTGACCGACATCGATGCCAGCGATCCCGACAACCCGGAGATCGTGCCGCAGGTTGCCGAGTCGTTCGAGTCCAACGAAGACGCCACCGAGTGGACGTTCACCATCCGCGACGAGCTCTTCTTCTCGAGCGGTGAACAGGTGCTCCCGAGCTCGTTCTCGCGGGCGTGGGAACGTGCCAGCGACCCCGACTTCGCGGGCGACTACTCGTACCTGATGAACTTCATCGAGGGCGGTGCCGAGAAGCTCGACGGCACGGCCGACACGCTTGCCGGTGTCGAGGTCGACGACGACGCGATGACCCTCACGGTCACGCTCAGCGCGCCGTACTCGAACTTCCCGGCCGTCGCCGGCTTCCAGCTGTTCATGCCGATGCCGTCCGACGTCGACGATCTGGCCGATCAGAACGAGTGGGAGAACGGCCTGATGGTCGGCAACGGCCCGTTCATGCTGGACACGGCCCGCACCGACACCGAGATCGTGCTCGTGCCCAACCCCGAATGGGACGGCACCAAGTACGACGAGGCCTTCGCTCTTCCCGAGCAGCCCTACGTGGACACCCTCACGTTCCGGGTGTCGGCCGACCCCGACACCTCGTACAACTCGTTCGAGGCCGGCGAGGGCGATACGGCTCAGATCCCGCCCGGGCGTGTCAACGAGGCCACCAGTGCCTACGCCAACACGCTCGACGTGTCGATCCTCGGTTCGTACCACTTCGACATCAACATGGAAGACCCGGTGCTGGGCGGCGATGAGAACCTGCTGCTCCGCAAGGCCATCTCGCAGTCGCTCAACCGCGACGAGATCAATGCGGCCGTCTACGAGGACAGCCGCACGGTCTCCAACGGCGTGACGCCCGAGGGCATCCCGGGTTGGGCGGCCGACCTGTGCGCCGACTGCGGGTACGACGTCGAGGCCGCCCAGGAGAACTTCGACGCGTGGGTGGCCGAGGGCAACGAGCTCACCGAGCCGCTGCGGATCCAGTACAACCTGGGTGCCGGCCATGAGAACGTCGTGGCGATCATGATCGACAACCTCAGCGCGATCGGCATCGAGGCGGTCGAAGAGGGCATCGACACCGAGACCTACTTCACGCAGCTCGCCGACGGTGCCTGCACCATCTGCCGGGCCGGTTGGTTCGCCGACTACCCGACGTACGACAACTTCATGTACGACCTGTTCCACACCGACGCCATCGGCGGGAACAACTACTCGTACTACTCGAACCCCGAGTTCGACGAGCTTGTCGACGAGGCCAAGGCGACGGTCGACCCCGCGGAGCAGGCTGACCTGTTCCAGCAGGCCGAGACGATGCTGCTCGACGACGTGGCGGTCATCCCCGTGGTCTGGTACCGCGGTGACTACGTCTTCAACGAGGACAAGCTGGGTGATTTCACCCAGACCAACTTCGGGCTCATCATCTGGGAGAAGGTGTTCGTCAAGAGCTGACAAGGTCCCTGATCACAGGGTCCTGCAAGGTGGTGGCCGGGGGCGCGTGAGCGCCCCCGGCTGCCCTTCCCTCGAGGGTAACGATGACCAGCTACATCATCCGCCGTTTCCTGCTCATCATCCCGACGGTGTTCCTGGCACTGTCGTTCCTGTTCTTCCTGTTCTTCGCCCTGCCGGGCGACCCGGCGCGCCTCATCGCGGGCGGCGCCGACCGCGCCATCGACCCCGGTGTGATCGAGCGCGTCAACGAGCGGTACGGGCTCGACGATCCGCTGCCGACCCAGTTCGTCGACTACTGGCAGCGCACGATCCAGTGGGATCTGGGCGAGTCGTTCCTCAACCGCCGCAGCGTCAACGACATCCTCGGCGAGAAGGCCGTCAACAGCATCCGCCTGGGCATCTGGGCGATCATCATCGAGATCATCGTCGGCATCTCGGTCGGCCTCCTGTCGGCCATACGCCGCTACTCGATCGGTGATCGCGTCACCACCATCCTGACGGCGGCGGCTTCGGCAATCCCCGTGTTCGTGCTGGGCTTTGTGCTCCAGTGGTTGTTCGCCGTCCAACCCAACAAGCTGGGCTGGCCCGAATGGGCGAGCCTGCGCACCTCGGGGCTCGGGCCCGATACCTGGACCTTCTTCTTCATCCCGACCGGCGAGCAGTGGCGCTACCTGATCCTGCCTGCCGTCACGCTCGCCTCGGTCTCCACGGCGTTGGCCGCCCGCATGATGCGCGGTTCGATGCTCGAGGTGCTGCGCGCCGACTACATGCGCACGGCACGGGCGAAGGGTCTGACCGAGCGGAACGTGGTCTTCAAGCACGGCCTGCGCAATGCGATGTTGCCCGTCGTGACCCTCATCGGCATCGACTTCGGCACCGTCATCGGCGCGGCCGTCCTCACCGAGACCACGTTCTCGTGGCCGGGCCTGGGGTCGCAGATCGCCAGCTCCGTCGCGCAACGTGACCTGCCGGTGATCCTCGGGCTCACGCTCGTGGTCGTCATCGCCTTCGCGGTGATCAACCTGCTGGTCGACGTTTCGTACGCCTGGTTCGATCCGCGCATCCGCCTGGGGAAGGGAGACCAATCATGACGATCGCCGAACCGGGTGCTCCTGTCACTGTCACCGGCGTCCCCGAGGCGCCAGGCGCCGACGACCTGGGCGAGGCCCGCCCACTGCGCGCCGACGTGTGGAAGCGCTACCGCCGCAACCGGTTGGCGATGGTCGGGCTCGTGTTCCTGATCCTGCTCGTGCTCGTGGCGATCTTCGCACCACTGATTGCGCCTTACAGCATCACCGAGCGCACGTCCGAGTTCCGCCAACCCCCCTCGCTGGACCACATATTCGGCACCGACGACATCGGTCGCGACGTGTTCAGCCGAGTCGTGTACGGGGCGCGCGTCTCACTGCGCATCGGGTTCCTGGCGACCGCCATCTCGCTGGTCATCGGGTTGCTGTTCGGCGCGATCGCCGGGTTCTTCGGCGGTCTGTCCGACACGCTGATCACCCGGCTGATCGACGTGTTCCTCGCCATCCCCTACATCGTGCTCGCCGTGGCCATCGCCTCGGTGCTCGGCCGCACCGAGAACGCGATCATCCTCGTGCTCGGCCTGACGGGCTGGCTGGCGATGGCCCGCATCGTCAGATCGAGCTTCCTGTCGCTGAAGCGACTCGAGTACGTCGAGGCGGCGACGGCGCTCGGGTTCAAGAAGTCGCGCATCATGTTCCGCCACATCCTCCCCAACGCGCTCCAGCCGATCATCGTCTACGGCACGATCGCCGTCGGCAGCGTCATCCTGGCGGAGGCGGCGCTGTCGTTCCTCAACGTCGGGCCACAGAACCCGACTCCTGCCTGGGGGCTCATGGTCGCCCAGGGCAAGGGGGCGTTGACCAGTGCACCCCACCTGCTGTTCTTCCCGGGTGCAGCCATCTTCCTGACCGTGCTGGCGTTCGTGTTCGTGGGCGACGGCCTGCGCGACGCCCTCGACCCGAAGCTGAAGTAACCGATGACCGATGTAGTGACGACACCCCTCGGGGGAGCGGCGACCGCCGGCAAGGACGTGCTGCTCTCGATCCGCGACCTGCGCGCGGGCTTCGACACCGACGACGGCCGGGTGCAGGCGGTCGACGGCGTCTCGTTCGACGTGAGCCGCGGCGAGGTGTTCTCGATCGTGGGCGAGTCAGGCTCCGGCAAGTCGGTGACCGCCATGGCGATCCTGGGCCTCCAGCCCACGCTCGACATCACCGGAGGCGAGATCCTCTGGAAGGGGCGCGACCTGCTCACGCTGCCGGAGGACGAGCTCCGCAAGATACGGGGCAACGAGATCGCCATGATCTTCCAGGACCCGCTGACGGCGCTCAACCCGGTCCACACGGTCGGCCGTCAGATCTCGGAGATGGCCCGCATCCACGAGGGCATCAACAAGAAGCAGGCCTTCGAGAAGTCGGTCGAGATGCTCGACCTCGTCGGGATCCCCGAGTCGCGCAAGCGGGCCGACATGTACCCCCACGAGTTCTCGGGTGGCATGCGCCAGCGGGCCATGATCGCCATGGCGATCACGTGCAACCCCGATCTGCTGATCGCCGACGAGCCCACCACGGCGCTCGATGTGACGGTGCAGGCCCAGGTGCTCGAGGTGCTCCTCGAGATCAAGGACGAGATCGACTCGGCCATCATGCTGATCACCCACGACCTGGGTGTGGTCGCGGGCCTGGCCAACCGGGTGATGGTCATGTACGCGGGCCGGCAGGTCGAGCTGGGTACGACGGACGAGGTCTTCTACGAGACCCGGCACCCCTACACGCTGGGGCTGCTGGCCAGCCTGCCCCGCCTCGACGACGTCGGTGACGAGCCGCTCGTCCCCATCACCGGTTCGCCGCCGTCGCTCATCCGCAAGCCCACGGGGTGCGCGTTCCACCCGCGGTGCCGCTTCGCCCGCCTGCCCGGCCTGTGCGACGGCGAGGTACCCGCCCTGCGCCTGGTGGCCGGCGACGCCCATACGGCGGCCTGCCACTACAGCGAAGAGCTGGCCGATGTCACCATCGAGTCGCTGCGCGAGCAGGTCGACGTGGTGGCCGACGAGGAGCTGTTCGACGCCGTGCTCGGCCCCGAGACCGAGGACGAGGGCCGTGTCGAGGTCCACGACACGATCGTCGAGGAGGGTGTCGCCCACCCAGGCGTCACCGAAGACGCGCTCGACAACCGCGCCGACGTGTGGCCCGAGCCACCGCCCGACGACGAGCGCGAGCAGGAGGCGAGGTGATGAGCATCGACGCCGCGCTCGAGACCGAGGGTGTCGAGGACGCGGGCCAGCCGCTGCTGGTCGCTCGCGACCTGGTGAAGGACTTCCCTATCCGCGGCGGCTTGTTCAGCCGCACGGTGGGGCAGGTCTCGGCGGTCGCCGGGGTGGATCTCGAGGTCGCCAAGGGCGAGACCCTCGGCCTGGTGGGCGAGTCGGGATGCGGCAAGTCGACCACCGGGCGCCTGCTGCTCAACCTGATCCGGCCCACTGCAGGCTCGGTCGTCTTCGACGGCCGGGAGATCAGTCGCATGAAGGGCAAGGATCTCTCCGAGATGCGTCGGCGGTTCCAGATCGTCTTCCAGGACCCCTACGCGTCGCTCAACCCCCGCATGACCATCGGCGCCACGCTGACCGAACCGCTCAAGGTGCACTTCGGCTGGTCCAAGGAACAGATCCAGGCTCGCGTGGCCGAGCTGCTCCAGACCGTCGGTCTGGCCCCGGAGCACACCAACCGATTCCCGCACGAGTTCTCCGGCGGCCAGCGCCAGAGGATCGGCATCGCCCGGGCCCTGGCCCTCGAGCCGGAGATGATCGTGCTCGACGAGCCGGTGTCGGCCCTCGACGTGTCGATCCAGGCCGGCGTCGTCAACCTGCTCCAGCGGCTGCAGGACGAGCTGGGCCTGGCCTACGTCTTCATCGCCCACGACCTGTCCGTGGTGCGCCACATCTCCGACCGGGTCGCGGTGATGTACCTGGGCAAGATCGTCGAGAAGGGCGACCGCAAGGCGATCTACGAGAAGCCGGGCCACCCCTACACCCAGGCGCTGCTGTCCGCGATCCCGCTGCCCGACCCCCGTCGCGAGAAGACCCGCGCGCGCATACTTCTCACCGGAGACGTGCCCAGCCCGGCCAACCCGCCGTCCGGGTGCCGTTTCCGCACCCGGTGCTGGCGCAAGCTCGAGCTCGACGTCGCCGGCGTGGACACGTCGGCCTGCGTCGAGCAGGAGCCGCTCCTCGAGATCCGTCCGTCGAGCGACATCGACCACCCCGTGGCCTGCCACTTCGCACAGACGCACGCGGTCGTGTAGCGCGCCGCCCGCGCACTATCCTGGCCGCTCCGCCGTCCGAGGAGACCCCGCCCCCGTGCTCACCGCCATCACCGCCGCGCTCAACGTCGCCGCGTCGCTCATCATGATCGTCCTCGTGCTGCTGCACAGCGGCAAGGGCGGCGGCCTGTCCGACATGTTCGGTGGCGGCATGGGGGCCAGCGCCATGGGGTCCACCGTCATGGAGCGCAACCTCGACCGCATCACCGTGGTGGTGGCCCTCGTCTGGGCGTTCTCCGTGGTGGCGCTGTCGCTCATGCTCGGCTGACCGCACGGTGAGCATCCTCGGTACGCGCGTGGTGCGCGTCGAGGACCCGCGGCTGCTGACCGCCGGGGGCACCTACACGGCCGACCTGCACGACGTCCGACTCGAGGGCGCCGTCCATGCCACCTACGTGCGGTCGACCATCGCGCACGCGCGGATCACGGCGGTCCACGTCGCCGACGCCCGATCGCAGCCCGGCGTGGTCGACGTGGTGACGGGCGCCGAGATCGACCTGCCGGCCATCCCCGGCGTCACGAACGAGGCGATGGCCCGGCCGTACCTGGCCGTCGACCGCGTGCGGTTCGTGGGCGAGCCGGTCGCGGTCGTGTTGACCGAGCGATCCGACCAGGGCGCCGACGCGGCCGAGCTGGTCGCGGTCGACTACGAGCCCCTGCCGGTGGCGGTCGACCCGGTCGTCGCCCTGTCGGACGGGGCTGTCCTGTTCCCGGATGTGGGCACCAACCTGGTCGGCGCCTTCGGCGACGCCGCGGGCGCAGCGGCGCCCGGCGGGCCCGACGGGTGCGAGATCGTGGTCCGGCAGCGCGTCGTCAACCAGCGGCTCGCCGCCTGTCCGCTGGAGGTGCGTTCCTCGGCGGCCGCGTGGGTCGACGGGCGGCTGGTCGTGTGGTGCTCGACGCAGAACGCCCACGGCCTGCAGTGGGCCCTCGCCGCTGCCTACGGCCTCGACCGGTCCGACGTGCAGGTGATCGCGCCTGACGTGGGCGGCGGCTTCGGCGCCAAGATCGGCGGCCACCCGGAGGACGTGCTGCTCGGTTGGCTGGCGCGGCGGTGCGGCCGCCCCGTGCGCTGGGTCGAGACGCGCACCGACAACATGGTCGGCATGGTGCACGGCCGTGCCCAGGTGCACGACGTCACCATCGGGGGCCGGTCCGACGGCACCATCGAGGCCTACCACCTGGGCATCGTGCAGGACGCCGGCGCCTACCCGTCGATGGGGGCCTTCCTGCCCCGGCTCACGCGCTCGATGGCGGCGGGCACCTACGCCATCCCGACGGTCACGTCCTCGGCCCGGGTCGTGGTCACCCCCACCACCCCCGTCGGCTCGTACCGGGGTGCGGGCCGGCCGGAGGCGACGGCGGCCCTCGAGCGGGCGGTCGACCTGTTCGCCGCCGAGGCTGGCCTCGATCCCGCGGAGGTGCGGCGGCGCAACCTGGTGCCGCGCTTCGACGGGCCGCACGTCACCCCCACGGGCGCGACCTACGACTGCGGCGACTTCCCGGCGGCGCTCGAACGCGTGCTGGCGGCCGCCGGCTACGAGGACCTGCGGGCCCAGCAGCGGCGGCGACGCGAGGCCGGCGACCGACGGGTGCTCGGCATCGGCGTGTCGACCTATGTCGAGGTGACGAGCGGTCCGCGGGCGGGGTCCGAGTTCGCGAGAGTCGACGTGCAGCCGGTCGTCCGCGGCGACGGCGCCGCTGGCGGGGGCGACTCCGGCGCGGGCGGGGTCGAGGTGGTCGTCGCCACGGGTACGTCGCCGCACGGCCAGGGCCTCGCCACCGCGTTCGCGATGCTCGTCGCCGACGAGATGGGCGTCCCGCTCGACGCGGTGCGGGTGATCCACGGAGACACCGACCAGGTGGCGCGGGGCACCGGCACCTTCGGTTCGCGCTCACTGCAGCTCGGCGGGTCCGCCGTACGGCAGGCTGTCGTCGAGGTCGTCGACCAGGCGCGGCGGGCGGCTGCCGAGCTGCTCGAGGCTGCGCCGGACGACGTGGTCCTCGACGTGGCTGCCGGACGGTTCCATGTGGTGGGCACGCCGGCGGTCGGTCGGACCTGGGGCGACGTGGTGGCCGCCGTCGACGACGGCGCCGGACCGGCGTTCAGCGCCGAGCACGACTTCACGACCACGCAGCCGACCTATCCGTTCGGCGCTCACGTGGCCGTCGTCGAGGTCGACACGGAGACCGGCGATGCCCGCCTGGTGCGCCTGGTGGCGTGCGACGACGCCGGGCGCGTGCTCAACCCGCTGCTGGCCGATGGCCAACGCCACGGCGGCATCGCCCAGGGCGTGGCCCAGGCGCTGTACGAGCAGGTGGTGTTCGACGCCGAGGGCAACCCGCTGACCACCAACTTCGCCGACTATGCGGTCGTGTCGGCCGCCGAGCTGCCGTCGTTCGAGCTCGTCGACAGCGAGACGCCGACCTGGGTCAACCCGCTCGGCGCGAAGGGCATCGGCGAGTCGGGCACCATCGGCTCGACGCCCGCGGTGCACAACGCGGTGTGCGACGCGGTCGCCCACCTGGGGGTGCGGCACATCGACATGCCATGCACGCCCGAGCGGGTCTGGCGGGCGATCCGGGATGCCGCCGACATCAGCCGCGAAACACCGGCCACGGCACCGGCACCCGGCGATAGTGTGGCGCCCGTCACATAGGTGCCCGGCGTCGTGCGCTCCGGGCGCGTTCCAGGGAGGGCTCGTGGAGATCACCCTGTCCGTCAATGGCGAGGAACGGTCGAGCGTCGTCGAACCTCGACGGCTCCTGGTCCACCACCTGCGCGACGACCTCGGTCTGACCGGCACGAACGTGGGGTGCGACACCTCGTCGTGCGGTGCCTGCACGGTCCTGCTCGACGGCGAGTCCGTGAAGTCGTGCACGATGCTGGCGGTGCAGGCCGACGGCCGAGCCGTCACGACGATCGAGGGGCTGGCGGCCACGGCATCGGGCCACGGTGACGGAGACGGCGTCGCCGCGAGCAGTGCCCTGCACCCGATGCAGCAGGCGTTCCACGAGCAGCACGGTCTGCAATGCGGCTTCTGCACGCCCGGCATGGTCATGGCCGCCGTGTCCCTGCTCGAGGAGAACCCGCATCCCAGCGAGCAGGACGTGCGCCTGGGCCTCGAGGGCAACCTCTGCCGCTGCACCGGCTACCACAACATCGTGCGTGCCGTGCTGGCCGCCGCCGGCGAGGAGGTGCCGGCATGAGCGAGCGTCCCGAAGGGCGAGAGAGCGAGCGTGGCCCGAGCGGCCCGCTGCGGAGCAGCAGGAGCGGGGAACGATGACCGCGACCGAGGCTCCCCGCACGGACGCCGGTAGCGGCGCGTTCGGCCAGCGCCTACTGCGCAAGGAGGATGCCCGCCTGCTCACCGGCGAGGGGCGCTTCGTCGATGACCTGCAGATCCCCGGCGCGCTGTGGATGGGCATGGTGCGCAGCCCGTTCGCCCACGCCCGCATCGGCAACATCGACACGAGCGCGGCCGCCGCCATGCCCGGCGTGCGCCACGTCATCACGGGCGAGGACCTCCACGATGCGTGGGCCGCCGCCATGCCGTGCGCCTGGCCGGTCACCGACGACATGAAGGCGCCGGACCACTGGCCGGTCGCCCGCGACAAGGCCTGCTTCGTGGGCGACATCGTGGCCGTGGTGGTGGCCGACAGCCGCTATCAGGCCGCCGACGCGGTCGACGCGGTGGTGGTCGACTACGACCCCCTCGAGGCCGTGGTCGACCTCGAGGATGCGGCGAGCGACCGTGTGGTCATCCACGAGGGGCTCGGCACCAACCGCAGCTACACATGGACGTTGTCGCCCGACACCGAGGCCGTCGACCGGGCGTTCGCCGAGGCTGCCCACACGGTGGACGAGACGTACATCCAGCAGCGGCTCATCCCGGTGGCGATGGAGCCACGCGGCGTCGCCGTGGTGCCCGCCGTCTACGGCGGCGAGCTGACCGTCTACTCGGCCACGCAGATCCCGCACATCCTCAAGGTGATGATCGCGGCGACGTGCGGGGTGCCCGAGCAGAAGGTGCGGGTCATCGCGCCGGCCGTGGGCGGCGGCTTCGGGTCGAAGCTGAACGTCTACGCCGAGGAGCTGATCGGCGTGGCCCTCGCCCGCCGGCTGGGGGTGCCCACCCGGTGGACCGAGGGACGCACCGAGAACGCCGTGGCCACCATCCAGGGCCGGGGGCAGATCCAGCACATGGAGCTGGCCGCGGACGCCGACGGCAAGGTCACGGCCGTGCGGGCCAACCTGACGGCCGACATGGGCGCGTACCTGCAGCTCGTCACGCCCGGCATCCCGCTCCTCGGGGCCTTCCTCTACCACGGCGTGTACGACGTGCCCGCCTACCACTTCGAGTGCACGGGCGTGTTCACCACGCTCACGCCCACCGACGCGTACCGCGGCGCCGGCCGCCCCGAGGCGACCTACGCCGTCGAGCGGGCCATGGATGCGCTGGCCAGCGCCGTCGGCGTCGACGGGGTCGAGATCCGCCGGCGCAACTACATCGCACCCGACAAGTTCCCGTACGCCTCGATCGCCGGGTTGACCTACGACTCCGGCAACTACGAGCCGACCCTCGATCGCGCGCTCGAGCTGGTGGGCTACGACGACCTGCGGGCCGAGCAGCAGCGGCGGCGCGACGCCGGCGACACGAAGCACCTGGGCATCGGCGTGGCCACCTACGTCGAGATGTGCGGGCTGGCCCCCAGCCGCGTGCTCGCCTCGCTGAAGTACGCCGCCGGCGGATGGGAGGCCGCGACCGTACGGGTGCTCCCCACCGGCAAGGTCCAGGTGGTCAGCGGCACCACACCACATGGCCAGGGCCACGAGACGTCCTGGTCGCAGATCGTGGCCGACCGGCTGGGTGTCGACCCCGACGACATCGAGGTGCTGCACTCCGACACCGCCATCAGCCCCATGGGCATGGACACCTACGGCAGTCGCTCGCTGCCCGTCGGCGGGGTGGCGGTGGCGATGGCCACCGATCAGGTCATCACCAAGGCCAAGACCATCGCGGCCCACCAGCTCGAATGTGCGGAGGACGACCTCGAGCTCGCCGACGGCGAGCTGCGGGTGCGCGGCACCCCGACGAGGTCGATGACGCTGCAGGCGGTGGCGTTCGAGGCGTTCAGCGCCCACGACCTGCCCGACGGGGTCGAGCCCAACCTGGCGGCGCAGGTGACCTACGACCCGCCCAACTTCGTCTTCCCCTTCGGCACGCACGTGGCCGTCGTCGAGATCGACGAGGACACCGGCCACGTCGAGCTGCGTGACTACGCAGCCGTCGACGACTGCGGGCCGCAGGTCAACCCGATGATCGTCGAGGGCCAGCTCCACGGCGGCATCGTCCAGGGCGTCGCCCAGGCGCTGTGGGAGGAGGCCGTCTACGACGACGACGGCAACCTGCGCAACCCCAGCCTGATCGACTACTGCGTGCCCAGCGCGGCCGAGGTGCCCACGTTCAAGCTCGACCACACGGTGACGCCCAGCCCCACCAACCTGCTCGGGGTCAAGGGCATCGGCGAGGCCGGCACAATCGGCTCGACACCGACGGTCATGAACGCCGTGATCGACGCGCTGGCGCCGTTCGGCATCACCGACATGCTGATGCCGGCTCACCCCGAACGGGTGTGGGCGGCCATCAGAGACGCACGAAGTGCGTCGTCGCCGACAGGGGAGGGGGCGTCGTGATCCCGGCACCGTTCGACTACCAGAGGGCTTCGTCGGTCGACGAGGCCGTTGGCCTCCTCAACGAGCATGGCGACGAGGCCAAGCTGATCGCCGGCGGGCATTCGCTGCTGCCGCTCATGAAGCTGCGGCTGGCCGCGCCGTCGGTGCTCGTCGACATCGGCCGCATCGGCGACCTGTCCTACGTGACGGACGGGTCGGGCACGGTGCGCATCGGTGCGCTCACCCGGCACCGCGACCTCGAGACCTCCGACGTCCTGCGCGAGCAGGTGCCGCTCCTGGCCCACGTCGCCGGGCAGATCGGCGATGCCCAGGTCCGACACCGGGGCACGATCGGTGGGTCGGTCGCCCACGGCGACCCGGCGTCCGACCTGCCGGCCGCGTTGCTGGCGCTACGGGCGACGCTGGTAGCCCGCGGCGCCGGCGGCGAGCGCGAGATCGCGGCGGACGACTTCTTCACGGGGTTCCTCGAGACCGCGCTCGCGGCCGACGAGGTGCTCACCGAGATCCGCGTCCCGGCCCTGCCGGGGGTGGGCTGGGCGTTCGAGAAGTTCAACCGCCGCGCCCAGGACTGGGCGATCGTCGGGGTGTCCGCGGTGCTGTCGAACGGGTCGGAGGGTCCGGGCGTGGGGCTGGTCAACATGGGCTCGCAGCCCCTGCGGGCGGCCGGGGTCGAGGATGCTCTGCGCTCCGGTTCGGCTGCCGCCGAGGCGGCCGCCCGGGCCGACGAGGGCACCGAGCCCCCCGACGACCTCAACGGCTCGCCGGAGTACCGCCGCCATCTGGCCCAGGTCCTGGTGCGGCGCGCGTTGGAGACGGCGGGCGCCTGAACGCGGCGTCATGCCGGTGTCCGAGCCCGGCCTCGTAGTCTTGTGCCCATGTCCGACGAGGCCTCCTCTGTCGCTGCGGGCGTCGACCACGTCGATGCCGTGGTCGCGGGCTTGGCCGCCCACGACTACCTGGCCGACGAGGGGCTGGCGACGGCGGTGTTCCTCGCCCTGCGGCTGGAGCGACCGTTGTTCCTCGAGGGCGACGCCGGGGTGGGCAAGACCGAGGTGGCCAAGGCGTTGGCCGCCTGGACTGGCGGGCGGCTCGTGCGCCTGCAGTGCTACGAGGGCATCGACGCCGCCCAGGCGCTGTTCGAGTGGGATCACGCCCGCCAGCTGCTCCACCTCCGCGCCGCCGAGGCTGTAGGCCGGGCCGAGGCGGCCGGCGTCGACGCGCTCGAGGACGAGCTGTACGACGAGCGCTTCCTGGTGCGCCGGCCGCTGCTGCAGGCCCTGTACACCCCCGAGGGCCGCCCACCCCCGGTGCTGCTGATCGACGAGATCGACCGGGCCGACGACGAGTTCGAGGCGTTCCTGCTCGAGCTCCTGTCCGATTGGGCGGTGACGATCCCCGAGCTGGGCACCGTACGGGCGACCGTCCCGCCGGTGACGGTGCTGACGTCGAACCGCACCCGCGACGTGCACGACGCGCTGAAACGGCGCTGCCTGTACCACTGGGTGGACCAGCCGGACGTCGAGCGCGAGGTCGCCATCGTGCGGCTGCGGGCGCCCGAGGTCGACGGCGAGCTGGCGCGGCAGGTGGCCGTCGCCGTCGGCGAGATCCGCACCCTCGGGCTCTACAAGCCCCCGGGCATCGCCGAGGCCATCGACTGGGCGCGGGCGCTGTCGCTGCTCAGCCGCGGCGGTCTCGACGAACGCTCGGCCGATGCCACCCTCGGGTCGGTGGTCAAGTACCGCGAGGACGCCCAGCGGGTGCGCGAGCACGGCATCGACGCGCTCGTGCGCGAGGCGGTGGCGCGCAGTGCCTGACGCGGCGGCGCTCGACGAGATCGTGATCGACGTCGTGCTGGCGTTGCGGCGCGCCGGGGTCGCGGTGCCGACCGGGGCGACGGTGGCCTACGCCCGGGCGCTCACGGCGGTCGGCTCGTCGGCCACCGGGATGTACTGGTCGGGCCGGGCCACGCTGGTGCACCGCCCCGAGGACATCGCCGCCTACGACCAGGTCTTCGGCCACGTGTTCGGCGGGCTGCGCATGGCCGAGGTGGTGGCCGCGCCCCGGCAGGTCGAGATCCAGCTCGACGCCGACGACG
Organism: uncultured Acidimicrobiales bacterium; assembly: GCA_963735375.1. Taxonomy (GTDB): domain Bacteria; phylum Actinomycetota; class Acidimicrobiia; order Acidimicrobiales; family VFJN01; genus ZC4RG19. The sequence continues at coordinate 25,287 of CAVTKS010000007.1, read as the reverse complement.
ACCCCGCCGCGCCGCCCGACGACGAGCCGGGTGCCGAGCGGCCACCGACGGACATCCAGGCGGTGCGGTGGAGCGCCACGGAGGTGCTGCGCCACCGCGACCTGGCGACCTGCACCCCCGACGAGCTGGCCCAGGCCCACCGCTTGATGACCGACCTCCGGGTGCGCGCCGCTCGTCGGCCCAGCCGGCGGCGCCGCCCGGCCCCGGCCGGGCGCGGCAGCCTGGACCTGCGTCGCACTGTCCGGCGCTCGCTGCGCACCGGAGGCGAGGTGCTGCGCCCAGCCCGCGAGGAGGCGGGGGAGCGGCCCCGCCGGCTGGTGGTCCTCGTCGATGTCAGCGGGTCGATGGAGCCCTACGCCCGGGCGCTCACGCGCTTCGCGCACGCCGCGGTCGCCGCCCGCAGGCGCGGCCAGGTCGAGGTGTTCGCCCTCGGCACCCGGGTCACGCGCATCACCCGCGAGCTGGCGACCCACGACCCCGACCAGGCCCTGCGTCAGGCCGCCCACGCGGTCGTCGACTGGTCCGGTGGCACCCGGCTGGGCGACGGCATGCGCCGGTTCAACGACCGTTGGGGCGTGCGCGGCCTCGCTCGGGGCGCAGTGGTCGTGATCCTGTCCGACGGGTGGGACCGGGGCGACCCGGCCGTCCTGGGCGACGAGCTGGCCCGGCTGCGCCGGGTCGCGCACCGCGTCGTGTGGGTCAACCCGCTCAAGGCGTCGCCCGGCTATGCACCACTGGCCGGCGGTATGGCGGCCGCCCTGCCGCACGTCGACGAGTTCGTCGAGGGCCATTCGATCGCCTCGCTGGAGGCGCTGGCCGACGTGGTCGGAAGGTGAGACAGACATGAGGGAGCGTCCCGAAGGGCGTGAGAGCGACCGTGGCCCGAGCGGCCCGGCCGAAGGCCAGGAGCGGGGAGCATGAGGGAGCGTCCCGAAGGGCGTGAGAGCGACCGTGGCCCGAGCGGCCCGGCCGAAGGCCAGGAGCGGGGAGCATGAGGGAGCGTCCCGAGGGGCGTGAGAGCGACCGTGGCCCGAGCGGCCCGGCCGAAGGCCAGGAGCGGAGAACATGAGAGATCTGTTGGACGACCTCGACCGCTGGCGCGCCGAGGGGGTGGCGGTGGCGATCGCCCGCGTCGTCGACCTGGATGGGTCAGGCCCACGGTCCCCGGGCGCGGCGATGGCCGTCAACGAGCGTGGTGAGGTGGTGGGCTCGGTGTCGGGAGGCTGCGTCGAGGGAGCCGTGGTCACCGAGGCGCTCGAGATCCTGCGCACCGGCGCGCGCAAGGTCGTCACCTTCGGCTACAGCGACGACGACGCCTTCGCGGTCGGGCTGACGTGCGGTGGCACGATCCACCTTTACCTGGAGCCCCTCGACTGGTGACCGGGACCGTCTACGACACCCTGGCGGCCGCGGTGCGGCGCGAGGAGCCGGTCGCGCTCGCCACCGTCATCGCGGGGCCGGGCGCGGGGTCCAAGCTGCTCGTGCGCCCCGACCGGGCGGTGGACGGGTCGCTCGGGTGGCTCGGCTCGCTCGGCGATGCCGACCTCGACCGGGTGGTGGCGCGGGATGCCCTGGGCGAGCTGGCGGCGGGCACGACGGCGGTGCGCCACTATGGCGAGCACGGCGAGGCGCGCGAGGCGGTCGTGGCCGTGTTCATCGAGAGCTTCGCCCCGCCGCCCCGCATGCTGGTGTTCGGGGCCGTCGATTTCACGGCCGCGCTCGTCAAGGTGGCCAAGGTGCTCGGCTACAGGGTCACGGTGTGCGACGCCCGCGAGGTCTTCGCCACGCGGGCCCGCTTTCCGCAGGCCGACGAGGTGGTGGTCGACTGGCCCGATCGGCTGCTCGGCCGGGAGGGCTCGTCGCTGACGCCACGGGACGCCGTGTGCGTGCTCACCCACGACGCCAAGTTCGACGTCCCCGCCCTGGTCGCCGCACTGGCCACCGACGTCGGCTACGTCGGGGCGATGGGCAGCCGGCGCACGCATGCCGACCGTGTCGCCCGCCTGGTCGATGCAGGAGTCGACCCTGGCGGCCTCGCCCGCGTACGCGCCCCGATCGGCCTCGACGTCGGTGCCCGCACACCGGAGGAGACGGCCGTGTCGATCTGCGCCGAGATCATCGCCCACCGCACGGGACGTACCGACGCCCGCCCGTTGCGAGACACCGACGGACCGATCCACCGCTAGTCGTGGCGCACCCATGACCACGGCAGCGATCGTCCTGGCCGCGGGCGGCGGGTCCCGGTTCACGGCGTCCGGGGGCACGGGCCACAAGCTGCTGGCCCCGTACCTCGGGCGCACCGTGGTCGAGTGGTCGATCGAGACAGCGGCGGCAGCCGGTCTCGACGCCACCTACGTGGTGCGGGGCGCGACCGACCTGCCCGTGCCCACCCTGGCCGCCGACGCCGTGCGCTTCGTGCGCAACGACCGGTGGCGCGAGGGCATCGCCACGTCGATGCACGCGGGGATCACCCGAGCGCGGCGAGACGGCCACGCAGCCGTCGTCATCGGCCTCGGTGACCAGCCGCTCGTGCAGACCGAGGCCTGGCGGCGGGTGGCACGCGCGACCACGTCGCCCGTCGCGGTCGCGACGTACGAGGGCGAGCGGGGGAACCCCGTGCGCCTGTCGTCGATGGCATGGCCCCTGTTGCCGACCGCCGGCGACGAGGGCGCCAGGGTCGTGATGCGCCGGCGGCCTGACCTCGTGGTGGAGGTACCGTGTCCGGGGCGGTCCGCCGACATCGACACGGTGGACGATCTCGCCGAGTGGAGCTGACGCCGGAGGCACGTATGGAGCTCACCAACGACTTCAGGGTCGGGGTCCCCGTCGAGCGGGCGTGGGAGGTGCTGACCGACGTCGAGCTGATCGCCCCGTGCATGCCCGGCGCGCAACTGCAGGAGGTCGAGGGCGACGAGTACCGCGGCGTGGTCAAGGTCAAGGTGGGCCCCATCACCGCCCAGTACAAGGGCGCGGCCCGGTTCGTCGAGCGGGACGAGGCCGGGCACAAGGTCGTGCTGCGGGCCGAGGGCCGTGAGACCCGGGGCCAGGGCAACGCCAACGCGACCATCACGGCCCAGCTCACGCCCGACGGCGACGGCACCGCGGTGTCGGTGGTGACCGACCTCACCGTCACCGGTCGGGTCGCGCAGTTCGGTCGTGGCGTGATGGCGGACGTGTCGTCCAAGCTGCTCGGCCAGTTCGTCGACTGCCTCGAGCACAAGCTGTTGGTCGACAACGGCGGCTCGTCGGGTGCCGGGTCATCGGCTACCGGCTCGTCGACGACCGGGCCGGCGGAGAGCGGCGCCGGTACGTCGGAGGCGCCGGGCGGCCACGGACCGCGCGACATCGCCTCCGAGGGCGCGGCGGCGGCTCATGAGGTCGACCTCGCGGCGGAGGCCGCGGCATCGCGGGCCGATGCCGCGCCGTCGTCGAGCGCGGCGCGACCGGGTGCCCAGCGTGTCGACGGCACGTCGGGTCCCACCGTCAGGGTGGTGGACTCGCCCGAGGTCGAGCCGGTCGATCTGCTCGACGCCGCCGGTGCCCCGGTCGCCAAGCGCGCGCTGCCCGTCGTGGCCGGGCTCAGCGCGTTGTGGCTGCTCAGCATCTTCCTGCGCCGTCGTCGTCGCCGGCAGTGACCTCGGTCAGCGCACGTCGTCGCCCGATTGGGCGGGCTGAGCCGTCGCGCTAGAGTGTCTCCCCTTGCCCGGCCCCGCTGGGCAGCCACGTCGGAGTGGCGGAATTGGCAGACGCGCTAGGTTGAGGGCCTAGTGTCCTACTAGGACGTGGGGGTTCAAGTCCCCCCTCCGACACGTACGTTTACCCCACGCGGGTCGAGCCTCGACGGTGACCAGCCCGTCTGGGTTGTACGACAGGCTGACCCCGAGTGCCCTGTACAGCTCCGTCTTGTCGGCAGGGTCGGCCTCCGCCAGCGTCGCCGACGATGTCCCGCAGGGCTTCGACGAGTGCTCTGACCTGGTCCGCCGTGAGCTCCTCGCTGTGCAGCGGTGAGTTGAGCTGGGCGAGGAGTGTCTTCCGTTCGCGTTGGGTCTCGCCGATCCACTTGGCGACGACGGAGACATCGCCGCCGTTGTCGACGACCGAGCGGTAGCCGTCGAGGCGTCGGTCGCAGTCGGTGATCTGGCTCCGTAGTCGGGCGACGCGCTGTTCGGTGGCGTCGTCGGGTTCGGAGGCCCCCGCCAGCAGCTCACACGTGTCGATCGAGGTGGTCGTCGTCGAACAGCGCGGCGAGCCAGCAGTCGAGGCCCCGGGTAATGGCGTCCTCGCGGACGTAGACGCTGCGGGGATGTTCGGGGTCCTCGATCGGGTAGTCCTCGGGGAACTTGCACCGGTAGTAGGCCCGGTTGTGGTTCCACTGGCCCTGCATCCGACGGGTGCAGAGCGAGCAGTGCAGCAGGCCGGAGAGCTGGTAGAGGCGGCCGTCGATGGGGGTGCGGCTGGTGGCCTGCTTCTTGACGGTGAACATCGTCTGGGCGGCCTCGAACTCGTCGACGGACACGAGGGGCTCATGGACCGGTCTCGGCGGACCACACCCAGTCGGAGTCGGGGTTCCATCGCATCTTGGTCTCGTGGCCGAGGGCGACGTCGTCGACGCTCGATGAGCACCTCGTCTCGTCGTTGCCGGTTCCACACCTGGCGGCCGGTGTAGCGCGGGTTCATGAGGATGGCCCGCACCGCGGACTTCGCCCAGCGTCCTCGGCCGGTAGCGCGGTGGCGGTTGCGGGCCGGGTCGTGTCCCGAGGGGGAGAGGATTCCGTCGTGGTTCAGGCTGGTGGCGATGAGGTGCAGGCCGATGCCGTCGATGAACTCGGTCGAAGATCCGCTGGACCACAGGCGCGGTCACGGGATCGGGCTCGAGGCGGCGAAGGCGCTTGCCGTCGGCGGCCTTGCTGGGATTGGGGTGGGGTCCGGCGTCGGCGAGACGGTAGCCGTAGGGCGGCCGCCCACCGAGGTAGCGGCCCTCGCCTGCAGCCTGGGCGGCCATGGCCGCGCGGACGCGGTGTCTTGATGCGCATGCGCTCGCCCTTGCTCATGCCGCCGAAGAGCGACATCACCATGTCGTGTGCTTCGCTGCCCGGGTCGATGGCGCCGCCGACCTCGGGCACCCACAGCGCGACGCCGTAGTGCGTGAACACGGGGAACGTCAGCCCGAACTGGTTGCCGTAGAACGCACGCTGAGGCTCGCCGATCACCACGGCGTCGAACCCCCGGTCGAGGATCGCGGAACGACTCGAGCAGGCGGGTCGCCTCGGGGCGACGCTTCCAGGGGATCGACCGACTGTCGCCGATGTCGAAGAACTCGGCGACGATCTCGCCGCTGGCCGGCTCGATGAGCTGGCGGGAGCGGGCGAGCTGCCACGCCTTGGACGACTCGGGGTCCTGCTGGTCCTCGGTGCTGACTCGGCCGTAGAAGGCGAAGCGCGCCATGGCCGCAGAGGGTAGGCGCGAGCTCACCCGGCCCGGCGCGCGCCGTCTTGTGACGGTGTCCGGTGAGCGGTGGCCTTGAGCACGATGCGCAACAGCGCCGACGCCGCTGCGGGGGTGAGCTGCGGGGGCTCGCCCGTGACCCTGACGACGGCCATCAGGTGGGTGCGATCGTCGCCGGCCTGTCCGTCGCCCGGTTGTGTTGGCTCAGCGTCTCGCGTGCGACGATCCTCCACGCCTACCTATAGCGGCCGGTCTATCTCGACTTCTCGGTCAGTCCTGGCCTGTCGGCCTTGCCCTCGGTGCTGCCGACCGCGGCGATCGTGCTGGGCACGTCGATGCGGGGCAGGTATCCTGTGGGTGCCGGAGGCGTTCCGCATCCGGAAGTGAGGCCCGGGACCCCCCGCCGGAATGACGGGAGCCCGGGCCTGTGCGCGTCATCCGGCGATGTGGTGGATCTCGGTCAGGCAGGCGGGGAGGCGGTCGGTGTAGCGAGTGGTGCCGTCGCCGAGTTGGGCGCTGAGGGCGCCAGCGAGCGCGTCGGCTGCCCACAGCAGTGGCCGCTCGCTGGAGTATGCGAACCGATAGGCGATGGCGGTGCCGATGCCGGCTCGCTGGATGGCGGACAGGGTGCTCTGGTCGCGGCGGTTCAGGTCCTCCTCGCGGGCCTCGATCACGAGCTGGGTCACGTTGCGTTCGGCGAGGTGCCAGGCCAGGCTCCACCACGCGTGGGCTCGGGCTCGTTCCTGGCGGCGAGGGGTGGTTGGCTCGACGGCTACTGCGACGCCCTCGACGGGCTGGCCGGCGATCGCGTCCAGGAACTTGAGGCGAACTGTCAGCGGCCGGCACCGTCACGTACGACGACGGTGCCGACGCGCGGCGCGCAGCGGCGGTCGCCGCGGCGGCGGACGCTGCGATCGTCGTGGTCGGCTACACGTACCTCGACGAGGGCGAGCAGATCGGCGACGGCGGCGCGTCGTTGGCGCAGCTCTTCCCACCCTGCGATGAACCCGAGGTGCTCCAGCGGTTCGAGGCGATGCTCGCTGACCTCCCACCGACCACCATGCCAGCGCACGTATCAGCACGTCCCAAGTACGGCGTCGGTGACCGCACCTGGCTGCGGTTGCGGGCCGAGGACGTCGCGCTCGTTCGTGCCGTTGCTGCCGCCAATCCCCGCACGATCGTCGCCGTCCAATCGGGCAGCGCCGTCTTGATGAGCGAGTGGGTCGATGCGGTTCCCGCGGTCGTGCAGGCTTGGTACGGCGGCTCGCAGGCGGGCCCCGGCCTGACCGACGTGGTCTTCGGCGTCGTCAACCCGTCGGCCCGGCTGCCCTTCAGCATCCCCGCTGACGAAGCCGACCTACCGCCCTTTGACCCCGACGCGACGTCGTTCCGCTACGACCGCTGGCACGGATGGTGGCATCTCTCTCGCACGCAGCGCACCCCGACGTTCCCGTTCGGGTTCGGCCTCGCCTACACCACCTTCGAGCTTGATCATGTCGAGGTCAACGTCAGCGACGAGGAGATCGTTGTTGGTGGCACCGTGGCCAACACGGGCGACCGCGACGGCGCCGACGTCGTGCAGATCTACGCCCATCTGCCTGATCCCAACGTACCGGCTCGACTCGTCGGCTTCGCCCGTGTCGAGATCCCGGCGGGTGGCGCGGCCAGCTTCGATCTGCGCATCCCGCTCGATCGTCTCGCCACCCGCGATCCTCAGGCCCACGCCTGGCGTGCGGCCGCGGGCAGGCATCGCATCGTCGTCGCTCGCTCGGTCGCAGACCCCGACAGGGTCACGTGCGAGATCGACCTGTGACCGGATGGCCGGCCGACCAACTGATCGGGCTACGACGATGAGGCGAGCACGAGCGGATCGCCGGTCCGCTCGAAGACGGCAAGCATCGTTCCGCTGAGGAACGCCGTGCGCTCGGCGTCCGGGAGCTCGTCGAGCGCGGCTCCGTAGACCCGGATCGGATCGGCGTTGCCTTCGGTGTGGGGGAAGTCGGAGGAGAACACGAGCATCTCGGGGATCGAGTGGATGATGGTCATGCCGTCGTCCTGCATCCCGGGCAGTGGGGAAGCCTTGATGTTGCGACGCACATAGGCCTGGGGGCTCATCGACAGCTCCATCGGGCCGAGCGCGCCGCCGCTGTCGGCGAGCATCTCGAACCGGTCCACGAACCACGGGAGCCATCCCGCCCACAGCTCGGACAGGAGGATCGTTGCCGTGGGGACCCGTTCGAACGCGCCGCCGAAGACCATGGCGTTGATGAACTTCTGTGCCGCTTCGGTGCGGGCCGAGTTGGCGAAGCGGGCGTAGCCGCCGGCGCCTCCGCCGCCCGGCAGGAGCCATCCCGCGTCGGCCCAGCCGCCGGCGAAGTTGGCCGGTGTCGAACCGATGTGGAGGACGCCGATCATCCCGAGTGACGCCATGGTCCCCCACAGGCGGTCGTTCTCCGGGTGGGCGGGTGAACGACCACCGTAGGGGGTGGCGGGCAAGAACACGCTACGGCTGCCGCGCCCCGCATGCGTTCCAACTCGCCGACCGACCAGTCGATGTCATCGACGTCGATGAGCGTCGCCGGGGCCAGGCGATCGGCGTGTCCGGCCGTCCAGTCGGCGAGGTAGTCGTTGCACAGCCGGACGCCGCGCTGATAGTCGGCAGGGTCAGGCAGCCACCGCTTGGTCAGCGCCACGGGTCCCGCGTAGCCACCGCCGGGATTGACGAGCGCGTAGTCGATGCCGACGGCATCCATCCACGCGACCCGGGCGTCGGCATCGTCCGCAGCAGGTGGGCGGTTGGCCGCCGTAGCCATCATCTGTTGCGCGAACTCGCCGTCCACCTCGCCACGCAAGAGGCGCAGCATCGGGATCCGCGCGTCGAGCTCCGCCCGCGTCTCGGCGTCAGTCTGGTTCCAGAGATCGCCGGCGAGCCCTTCGATGGCGATCTCTGCTCGGCCGGGGAGCTTGTCCGACAGCTCGGCGAGCGGGTGATCCTTGTCGTCGGCGAACTGTGGCTCGAAGTGGCTGTCGACGTCGACTACGGGCATGTCCACTGCCTCCGATGCATCGTCACGGTCCGGCCTCGGTGCACAGGCCGATCACTGGCCGTTCAGTGTAGTGACCACCCACCTCACAAACAACCCTTGTGATCGTCGGCTACGACTCGGGCGGCCACACGTCCCCTGACAGCGATGCAAGCGCGTGGATGAGGGCTTGCGTGCCGTTCCGACCGCGTCCCTGCGCTTGGACTGCCACGTACAGCTGGTGGGCGAGGGCGAGCCCGGGCGGGGACAGCTGCATGCGCGTCGACTCCGCGAGGGCGATGCCAAGGTCCTTCACAAAGTGATCGACCAAGAACCCCGCGGCAACGTCTCCTCGGATGATGCGGGGTGCGAGGTTCTCCAACAGCGCGCTCCGCGCCGCTGCCGGCGCTCACCGATGTCAGCACAGTCGTGGGATCGAGGCCGGCGTGCACGGCGAAGAGCAGCGCCTCGCAGATGGCGACCATCTGACCCCCGATGAGCATCTGGTTGGCCATCTTGGTGCGCTGCCCAGCACCGTGGCCGCCTTGGTGCACGATCATGGTGCCGAGCAGCTCGAGCAGCGGACGGACCTCGTCGAGCACCTCGGCCGGGCCGCCCACCATGATCGACAAGGTGCCATCTCTCGCGCCGATGTCACCTCCTGTCACCGGCGCATCGAGGACGTGGATCCCCCGGTCGCCGCCTACGTAAGCGAGCTCCTCCGCGAGCGAGGGCTCGCTTGTGGTCATCTCGACGAGGATCGTTCCCTTTTCGGCGCCCACGAAGATCCCCTGGGGCCCGAGAACGACCTGTCGCACATCTTCGGGCCTGGAGACGATGCTGAACACGACTTGGCTTGCCGCCGCGAGCTCAGCGGGAGTATCCGCCCAGGTCGCCCCTCGTTCGATCAGTCGGCGCGCCCGCTCAGGGGTCCGGTTCGAGACGACGACCTCGTAGCCAGCGTCGATGAGATGTCCGCACATTGCGGAGCCCATGATCCCTGTCCCAATCCAACCGATCTTCCTGTTCAGCACGATGACGACCTCGTTCAGTGAAGGAGTGTGACGAGGACCGTGATGGAGACGACGCTGACGAGCGTCGACGCCACCACGACCTGCGTCACGAATGCAGGGTGGGCGCGGTACTGCGTGGCAAGGATGGTCGTGTTGACGGCTGTGGGCATGCCACCGAGCACGATCATGGTGTTCCGGGCGACGCCGTCGAGGCCGACAGTGGTCGCCAAAGCGGCGGCGATCGCAGGAGACGCGCCGAGCCGGAGCCCGAGTGGGACGACGGCAGCGCGGAGGTTGCGGATCGCTGGAGCGTGTTGGCGTACCTGCAGACCGAGGACCACCAACATCACTGGGACGGCGGCGCCCGCGAGCGTCCTGGTGGTGGCGGCCACCGCGTCCGGGACCGGCACTCCTCCGATGCGAACCGCTAGCGCGCCGAGCGCTGCCCAGAGGGCCGGCACGCGCACGGGCGCGCGCAATGCGTCACGAGCCGAGCCTGACGCATACGAAGCGAGCATGACCGCGCCGGAGTACGTCAGCACCGACGAGGCGACGAACGCCACCACGGCGATGTCCAGACCTGGCCGTCCGAACGCTAGGGATGCGATCGGGAGCCCCATGTTGCCCATGTTGCCGACGGCGGCGCACAGGGCGCCGGCAGCGAGGGTTGGCCGATCATGATGGCGATGCCGCGACCACGCCATGCTTGCTGCGGCCACGACGACGAAGCCCGCGACGATGACCACGGTGACCTGGACCGCTGTCGCACTGCTCGTCTCGGCCTCCCGGAGCGCCTCGAACACGAGAGCCGGGGAGAAGACGTCGAACGTAAGCGCGGCCAGGGGGGCGATGGGCATCCCCACCCGCTTGGCCACAGCGCCACCGACGCCGGCGACGAGCAGCACGGGAAGCAGCACACCTCCAAAGACGGCGAGCACCAGCGGCCCCTACCGACGGGGATACGAAACGAAGGCGAATCGCGTCGAGTCGGGGCTCCAGCTGTTCACATTGATGACCGCGGCCGTACAGGTCGCGACGTCGAACAGATGGAGCCGGCACGTCTGGCCGTCTCGGAGGCTTCGATGGAGGCCCGTTCGATCAGGCCGCGTGGTTGTCAAGCCCGTAGAGCCTGGCCGCGTTGTCGTGCACGATCTGCATGACCTCGGCCTCGGGCACGCCGGCGAACTGCTCGTCTACGGCCTTCTGCGAGTAGGGGAACGTCCCCTCGATGTGCGGGTAGTCGTTGCCCCACATGAGGCAGTCGAGCCCGGTGAAGTCCCGGAGGCGGATCGCCGCGGCGTCGTGCATGAAGGTGCACTTGACCTGCCGACGCACGTAGTGGCTCGGCAGCTCGGCGATCTTCGGCCGCTTGTCGACGAAGCCGGCCAGCCGCATGGCGCCGTCCGGTCCGGTCCACCGCTGCTGGTGGTAGAAGTCCATGAAGTCCATCAGCCAGCCCAGCCACCCCGCACCGGACTCGGTCATCACGACCTGTAGGTCCGGATGACGCTCGAGCACACCGCTGTTCACCAACCAGCCAACGGTCTCCACGACCCCCGCGGAGATGACCGCCAGGCCGGTGATCATGTCGCTCGAGCCGAACGTGAGGACCTTGGGCGTGCCTGACGCGGCCATCCCCATCGCGCCCTGGGACTTGTTGGGACGGGCGACCCGCATGCCGCTCAGATGGAACACCAGCGGCACGCCGAGACCTGCTGCCGCCTCCCAGAGCGGCTCCCACTGCTGCGAGGAGTACGGACGGTTGGGGTAGAAGTCGGGCAACAGGCCGGGTCGGAGCCCCATGCCCGCCGCTCGCTCGAGCTCCTTCGCGGCGACGCGGGCGTCGTACAGCGGAAGGTGGATGCTCGGTGCGAACTGATCGAGGTGATCTCGATACGTGTCGGCCAACCAATCGTTCATGATCTGAGCCCAAGGCAGGCCGACCTCCGGGTCGCAGAGCGCGCCCCACGGACCTCCGATCAGCACCTCGCCGACGACGCCGTCGCGCTCCATCTCGACGAGCCGTTGCTCGACGGTGAAGCCAGGGTTCGCCTCCTGCGCGACGTCACCATGCAGGACCCGAGACATCATCGCGTCGTCGTCGGGATCGACCTTGATCCCCGCCAGGAGGTTCTTCGTCATCGCGTCGCCGCGGTCCACGTTGCCGTCCTTGTCCGCGATCCCCGGCAGGGGGCGAACCAGATACGTACCGTCGCTGCGCTCCTCGAGGTGGGGGACCTTGCCCCGCAGGCGCTCAGGTAGCTCATCCGCCAACGTCAGCGGTGCGACCGTGTGGCTGTCGGTGGTGATCAACCTGCGCTGCTCCACCATCTGGCACCTTCCCCTGGGTTGCGGGCTGCGACGCACGCCGAGCCCTGATCTGTTCAACCGGAGAAGTATGGCCCGGCGCCAGGAGATCAGCAAGCGAGTGCTTACTAGGCAAACTACGATGTGGGCCGTGGACCTACGCATCTTCACCGAACCGAACCTGGGCGCGTCCTATGACGGCCTGCTCGCCGTGGCCAAGGCAACCGAAGCCCATGGTTTCGACGCCTTCTTCCGGTCGGACCACTACACGAGGTTCGACGACTCACCAGGTCTGCCAGGCTCGACCGATGCCTGGATCACCCTTGCCGGGATCGCGCGCGAGACGTCCCGCATCCGGCTCGGCACGCTCGTGTCGCCGGTGACGTTCCGCCTGCCCGGCCGCTGGCGATCAGCGTCGCCCAGGTCGACATGATGAGCGGTGGTCGCGTCGAGCTCGGGCTCGGCGCCGGCTGGTTCGAACCCGAGCACACCGCCTACGCGATCCCCTTCCCGCCCACGGGAACGCGGATGGAGATGCTCGAGGAGCAGCTCGCCATCGTGTCCGGCCTGTGGGAGACGAAGGAGGGCGACCGGTTCTCGTTCGAGGGCGCGCACTATGCCGTGACGGACTCGCCGGCGCTGCCGAAGCCGGCGCAGAGGCCGCACCCGCCGATCATCGTGGGTGGTTCGGGTGCGAGGCGGACCCCACGGCTGGCGGCGACCTACGCAGACGAGTTCAACATCCCGATGACTTCAGTCGAGGCCTGCGGGGCGCAACGGGACAACGTCCTTCGCGCCTGCGAGGAGCGCGGACGCGATCAGAGACCATGACGTTCTCGCTGCTGACCGTCGTGTGCTGCGGCCGCAACGACGAGGAGGTCGCCCGGCGCGCGGAGGCCATCGGGCGGCAGGTCGACACATCGAGTACCCCGTACGTCGGCGGCAGGCCCGACGAGGTGATCGAGCAGCTGCGGCGCTGCGCCGAGCTCGGTGTCACGCGCGTGTACCTGTACCTGGTCGACATCCACGATCTCGATCACCTTGCTTTGCTCGCCGAAGAGGTGCTGCCGTCGGTCTCTTGAGAGGAAAGCCTGTAGTTCGGCGTCGGAAGTGATCGGAAGGTTCGGCCGGAGTGCTCGAGCTGCGGTGCAGAAGATGTCGAGTCTGTCGACAGCGGGGAGCCTGCCGAATGGGTCAGTCGATGACGGCGATGCCCTCGCCCTTGGCGATGAGCTCGTCGGGGACGTGGGCCTGCGGCGGGCCGGCGAGCCACACCGCTGCGCACGCCGCGGCGGCGAAGGCGAGCGCCCCGATGGTGAACGGTCGGACGGAGCCATCGTAGGCGCTGTCGATGATGCTGCCGAGCAGCGCGCCGCCAGCGGTCGAGATGGTGGTGATGATGGCGGCGGCCATGCCCGCCACGTCACCGAGGGGCGTCGTCGCGGCGGTGTTGGTGTTCGGCCCGAGGGACGCGACAGCCGGGAGCATCACGGCGGTCGTCGCGAGGTACATCCACAGGGGCGGGTGACCGCCGGTGGTGACACTCACGCCGAAGAGGACGGGGAAGAGGTCGGCCTGGCCGAAGACCTCGTCGATGATCAGCTGGGTGCTATCGACGTACGCGGTGATGATGCCGATGAGGAACGTCGACGACGCGGTGAACGCCATCGTCTGCCGGTTGCGCACGACCGCGCCGGCGGCGCTCCATAGGGCGCTGGGTGCGAGAGACAGGCGCTCCTCGACCGGAAGCGTCTCGGGCAACCGCGTGGCCACCCATACTGTGAGCACGACGGCAACAGCGACAGCAACCCAGATCGTCAGGTGCCAGTCGACGAGGAGAAGGACTGACCCGAAGCTCGGGGCCACGATCGGCACGACCAGGAACGTCGCCATGACGTTCGACATGGCACGCGCCATGCGGTCTCCCTCGAAGACGTCGCGGAGGATGGAGAGCGCGAGCGACCGTGGGCACGCGGCACCCAGGCCCCACACGAACCTGCACAACGCGAACGCGTTGAGCGACCCGACACGTGTCGATCCCAGCGCGCCGACGATGTAGACGGCGATGCCCGCGTGGAGGATCGGCTTGCGGCCGAAGCGGTCCGAGAGCGGCCCGAAGACGAGCGAGCCGACGCCCAGGCCGACGAAGAACCCCGTGAGCACCCTGGAGATCTCGGTGGCGCCCGGGGCGAGCCCGAACGCCTCGCGCATCTCCGGGAACGCGGGGAGGAGGAGATCGATCGACATGGCCGCCATCGCCATGCACAGCGCCGTGATGGCAAGGACCTCGCGGCCGTCGGGTACGACTTCGAACCAGGTCTCACAGGCACCCCTGTCGGTTCCTCGCCGCATGTCGATGGCATCACCGCGGCCGACCGGAGCGGTACTCCTCGACGATGGGCCGGAGCTCAGCGGGCGTCGCACCGTGCATGATCACGGCATCGCAGCCGAGTTCGAGCTGCTTGCGGATCGCCGCCACGCACTGCCTCGGCTCGCCGACGGCCGCCGGCGCGAGCCACTCGACCGGGATGAGCGTCGCGATGTGCTCGAGCTGGTCATTGGTGGCAGTGCTGTCGATGCCGCGGATGCTCTGCACGACAGGGTCGGCACGGAAGCGCTCGAGCACCGCAAGGTCCCACCCGTTGGTCCGGACGAGCAGCTCGCCGTAGCCCTCCAGATAGCTCCCGAGGCGGCCGACGAGCTTGAGCAGTCGCAGGTCCTCGGGGATCCAGTCACCGACGGTCGCGAAGCACGACCACACCTTCACCGAGCTCGGGTCGCGACCAGCCTGCTCGGCAGCTTGCTTGACTCGCTGCACGCATCGAGCGGTCGTCTCGTCGGTGAAGAACGTGTGGAGGACGACCTCGTCGAAGCAGCGCCCGGCGAGGTCGAGCGTGTTCGGGCCGAAGGCGACGATGCTCATCGGGAGGTGCTCGTCCAGGGTTGGATCGAGCGAGAGAACGGGCCACGAACCGGCGGGACCATCGTGGCCGACGATCGTCTCGCCGCGAAACAGGCGCCGCATGAGGCCCGCGAAGTCCTCGAGCTGGGCGGTGGTGATCCGGGGCATGCCGAACGCGTCCTGCATCTTGGCGATGCCGCGACCGAGGCCGAGCACGAACCGGCCGTTCGTCAGGCTCTGCATCGTCAGGGCGTAGCCAGCGGTCACGATGGGGTGGCGGGTGTTGTGGTTCGTCGCCCCGGTCTCGATCGTGATGCGCTCGGTGACCGCGCCGGCGGCCCCGGAGAGGGTGACCGCCTCCTTGCGGTTGTAGCGCTCGGAGATGAACGCGGTGCCGAGACCGAGCGCCTCACCGTCGATCACCTCCTGGATGATCTGCCGGGATGACCTCGGCTGACCGCCAACGGCGTAGAAGCCCAGCTCGTCCAGGATCGGTGTGATCGTCGTCATGCGGACACGTCGTCGAGCAAGCGTCTCAGATCGGGGATCACAGGGTTGAGGCGCTCGAGCTCCACAGCATCGATGCGGTTCACCAGACCCCGCATGCGAGTGGCAATGATGGCGAACCAGGTGCCTGCCTTGACGTTCCAGTAGCGCCGGTCACCGGCGGCCAGTCCGGTCCGTTCCTCCCAACGGCTCCACGTCTCGTCTTGCCATGGCAAGCCTTCGAGGCGCTGCCCCGTCGCCTCCGCGTACCTGTGGTCGTGGAAGAGGTGGTAGGCGATGTCGTTCCTGGGGTTCCCGACGTGCGCGACCTCCCAATCCACGAGAGCAACGACCTGCCCGTCGCGCTCGAGGAGGTTCGCCATCCGAGCGTCACCCATGCACGGTCGCGGGTCGAGATCGGCATCCGCGGGGGCAGCGGCGCGCAGCCATTCGAGCGCCCGCGTCTGCGTTGGCAGCGCCTCGGGACCAGCGACGTCATCCGCAGCGGCCGCCCAGTAGTCGAGCATCGCGGAGTGGCTGCCGCCACGCCCGATGGCCGCAAACGAGTCGGCGGGCAGGCAGTGCAAGTCTGCGAGCCGGTCGACGAACTCGGTCCAGATCTCGCCCCGCCGCTGGGGTGGGACGTCGGCGAACCAGCCGCCGCCGGCGTAGCCGGTGATGGGGTCGTCGGGCATGCCGCGCCCGTCGACGAGTGCCATGGCGAACCACGGAGCGCCGAACACCTTGCCTTCGGTGTCACGGGCGATCAAGCGAGGTACCGGCAAGCCTGTCGCGGCGAGCGCCTCCAGAGCAGCCGGTTCCAAGGCCGGATCGCGGTCATAGACGCACGACGGCTCGACCTGGACCTTGATGACGAGGCGTTCCGGCTCGGCGTTCACGAACCAGGTCGCGTTGGCGTGCCCGGTGGTTACACGCCGGCACCCGCTGATCGTGAACTCGACGTCCGTGATCTCGTGCAGTCGCGAGGAGAGGGCTCGCAGGTCGGGCGCTCGGTCCAATTTCACCGCCAGCATCCCGGAGACTTCATTGGGTCTCGGTGCGGACGTGCAACGTAGCGGCGCTGGTGACCTCTGGGTCGGCGCCGGCCCGCACACCGGTGTCGAGGTGGTCGATCGCTGCGAGTTCGTCGTTGCCGAGCGAGAAGTCGAAGATGTCGATGTTCTCGGTGATGCGGTCGGGGTGAGCTGACTTGGGAATCGCGGCGCGGCCGCGGTCGATGTGCCAGCGGAGGACGATCTGTGCCGGTGTCTTAGCGTGGGCCATCGCGAGGTCGATGACGACAGGGTGCTGGAGTGGATGCTTCACCGGGCCGACGGCGGCATCCGGGAACCGGTGGTACACCCCGCCGATCGGCGACCACGCCTGGGTCACGATGCCGAGGCGGTCGTTCACCTCGCGCGCGGGTTGCTGGGTGAAGAACGGATGGACCTCGATCTGGGTTCACGGCCGGCATGACGTCAGTGCGCTCGAGCAGGCGATCGAGGTGGGAGGGGTTGAAGTTCGACACGCCGATGGCGCGGACCCGACCGTCGGCGAGGAGCTTCGCGGCCGCCTGGTTTGAGGCGATGGTCGGCTCGAAGTCGACCGGAACGGGCCAGTGCACGAGGTACAGGTCGAGCTCGTCGAGCCCGAGCTCACCAAGGCTTGTGTCGAACGCACGCAGCGTCTGGTCGTAGCCGTAGTCGGTCATCCAGACCTTGGTGGTGACGAAGACGTCGGACCGATGGATGCCACTGCGGGCGATGCCCTCACCGACCTGTCGCTCGTTGCCGTAGATGGCAGCGGTGTCGACCAGCTGGTAGCCGCTGGCTATGGCGGCCTCGACGGCGCCTGCGGTCTCCTCGCGCGAACTGCTGAACAAGCCGAGACCGAGTGCTGGCACCTCGACGCCATTGTTCAGGGTGATGGGCCAGTTCCTCGAGGTCCGAGAAGACCTCGACGCCAGGGTGATCGTCGGTCACCCGAGCTCTGCGCTCGGCAGACGACGTCACGATGCCCACGAAGTCACATCCCTGTGCCGTTGCAAGGAGCGGTGCGTGGAAGAACCGACCTCCGAATCCATACCCGACGAGCGCGATGCGCACGGGCTCGGCGTTGGTCTCGTCCACGGTCATCGAAGTTGCTGACATCACGAGGCTAGTCTAGTGGGCACCCACTTCATTAAACCCGCGGATTTCTGACATCTTCCAGCGGTCGGCGCGGGTGCTGACCAACATTTTTGAGCACCGGCTCGCACCGAGCGCGCGGATCAGTTACGGTAAAGGTGTAAGTACTCACTAGATAATCCGGGGGGATTGATGCACACGACATGGCTGCGGCGAACTGGGCTGTCGCTGCTGCCCGCTGCTCTGGCAACAGCATGTGGAGGAAGCAGCGGAGGCGAGCGAGGTGCACGAGACACCGCGCGACACTCGACACCCGTTCCTCGCCCTGGCCATGGCCGGAGTGCTCCTCGCCGCCGGCTGCACCAGCGGCTCCGACGACGACACGTCGAGCACCGCGACGACCACGGCCACCACCGCAGCGGTCCCCACCGGTCCGTCGCCGGGGGTGACCGACGACTCGATCAAGGTTGGGGTGGCCTACGTGGACCTCGCGCCCATCCGTGACATCATCAACCTCGACCAGGGGGACTACAAGGCGGCCTACCAGGCCCTGTTCGACGACATCAACGCCAAGGGGGGCATCCACGGCAGGACCCTCGAGCCCGTCTTCGCCGCGATCAACCCGATCGGAACCGATGCGCCGGACGCGGCGTGCCAGCAGCTGACCGAGGACGAGGATGTGTTCGTCGCCATCGGGTTCTTCCAGGAGGACACCGTGCTGTGCCCCCTGGAGACCCAAGAGACTGCGGTCATCGGCGGCGTGCAGACCCCGCAACGGCTCGCACGGGCGAAGGCACCCTGGTTCTCGCTGGGGAGCGGCTCCGACTTGCAGGCCGGGATCATCCGGGCCATGGCCGAGGCCGGCGAGCTCGACGGCCGCCTCGGCGTCTACGGCCAACAGGGCGACAAGGCCCAGATGGATGACATCGTGCTCCCACTCCTCGAGGAGCTCGGCGTCGAGGTCACCGAGTCGGCCATCCTCGACGCGCCGATCGACGACACCGTTGCCACGCAAGCCGCCGTAGGGGTCATCGGACAGCGCTTCAAGTCCTCGGGGGTGGACTCAGTCCTGACGCTCGGGACCTCCGGGCTCAGCTGGGCGCTCGGCAACCAGGACAGCGACTACCGGCCCCGGCTCCTGCTCACCGACCCGGCCACGGGCCTGTCGTACGTCACCGCCGGCGGCAGCGACCTCTCGGTGCTCGACGGTGCGGTCGCAGGGGGCGTCTACGGGGGGGCCGAGAACCTGTACGCCATGGACAGCATGCAAGCTTGCAAGGAGCGGATCGAGGCCAAAGGGGGTGAGCTCCCGGACCCGGCCACGATGGCGAACGACGGCGACGACCTCTACGTCTCGGGCTTCACTGCCTGCCAGATCATGGGCCTCCTCGAAGCCCTACTCGACGCCGCGGGCCAGGACCTGAACTACGGCTCGTTCGCCGCCGCTGCAGATGGGCTCGAGGTGGATCTGCCAATCCAGCCGGACCCGATGACCTACGGACCGCCCCCGTCGGCCGACGGGGATCCCACCGCCTATCTGCACGACTGGGATCCGGACGTGGTCGACTTCGTCCTGCGGGAGAGCTGACGTGGCGGTCACCGTCAGCACACGACTTCGCGCGGTGGTCCGGGGGGAGCACAGGATGACACGACAGGCAGGACCCTCGGGCTACGGCAGGGTCGCGTGAGCGACACGGAGGGCGCGACCGAAGCCCGTACCTGGCTGAGGCCGTCCTCACCGCGGAGGCCGAACGGCAGGCGGCCCATGAGGACGAGGAGGTTCTGTTCGCCGACGACCTGCTCCCCGGCGTCGGCGCCCAGCAGATGACCCTGAAGCAGGGCCTGGGCGTCGGCGGGTCGTTCATGTTCGTCATGTTGCTCCTGCTCAACGGGGTCGACGAACCTCGAGGGGGCCGCGCTCGGTGTGCTGGCGCCGGACATCCGGGACAGCTTCGGAGTCAGCGACGGCGCGATCGTCTTCGTCAGCGCGGCATCGCGCGCGTTCATCGTGCTCGGGGCGGTGCCGATGGGCTGGCTCGCCGACCGCGATCGCCGACCGCCGATCGTCGGTGCCGAGCCGTCCTCTTCGCGTTCTTCGTGTTCCTGTCCGGGCTGGCGGTCAACGCCTTCATGCTCTTTCTGGACCCGGTTCGGGACCGGGATCGCCAAGGCCAACAACACTCCGTCCATCCGTCGCTTGTCGCCGACAACTACCCCATCGGGGTCCGTGGCCGGATCAGCGCCAACAACGTGGGCAGTCGGCCTGCGGGCTCGGCCTCGCCAGCCCGGTGCTGGTCGGTGCGCATCGCCACGCTACGCCGGCGGTCCCGAGGGCTGGCGCTGGGCGTGGTTCGTGCTCGGGGTGCCCGTCTCGATCGTGCGTGCGTCGCCGCGTTCTTCATGCCGCGAGCCACCCCGCGGGCCAGTTCGAGAAGGACGACGTCCTCGGCGAGAGTGATCGACGACGAGCACCCGGCACCGATCTCGATGGAGGCGGCGTTCGAGCGGTTCAAGCGGATCCGCACCATCCGCACGCGTGCTCGTCGCGTTCTGCCGCCTCGGCTTCGGACTGTTCAGCCAGGGTTCGATCCTGGCGTCGCTCTACCTCGACGAGCGCGCTCCACCTCGACAGCGTCCTGCGAGCGGGGTGTCGTCCTCAGCCTGAGTGGCATCATCGCGCTGCCGCTGCTCCGCCGTTCTCCGCCGGCTATTTCGATCGCGCCTACCGCCAGACCCGGCCAAGGCCCTCCGCGCTCGTCGGCGTGCTGATCATCCCCTCGGCGCTGTTCCCGACTCCGTTCGCTTTTCCGACCGCCAGCGAGACGCTCTTCGTCCTCGTTCGACATCCCGCGCGCGGTCTGACAGCCTACCGCTCACGATGGTCGGGCCCGGTGCTGCAGGCAGTCGCCCGTACCGGCTCGCGGAAGGGCGCGGCGCTGGCGACGATGTACATCTTCTTCGTCGGCGGGTTCCGGCGGTGCGCTCCTCGCCGGCGTTCCTCACCGACGCGATCAGCGTCGCGGGCGCCGTGCATCATCCTGGCTGTCCCGACTGCATCATCGGCGGCGTGTTGCTGATGAACGGGCGCGCTTCGTTCATCAAAACGACCTCTCGCTGGTCGTCGAGCGAGCTCCACGAGGAGCAGGAGGAGTTCCACAAGCGCCAGAGCCGAGGGCCCGTCGCCGTCCCGCGTCTGCAGGTCACCGACGTCGACTTCACCTACGGCCAGGTGCAGGTGCTGTTCGATGTCAACTTCGAGGTGCGCAAGGGCGAGATCTCGCGCTGCTCGGCACGAACGGCGCCGGCAAGTCGACCGTGCTCCGGGTCATCAGCCGGCCTCGGTCGCCGGCCCGCGGCGTCGTGCGCCTCAACGGCGCGACCTCACCTACGTCGCACCCGAAAAGCGTGCCCGCAACTCGGGCATCATGCAGCTCCCCGGCGGCAGGGGCGTCTTCCCGAGCCTCACGTCCGCGCAGAACCTGGCGGTGGCAGCGGCCGCCTCACCGCGAACGACATCGAGCGGATCGGAAGCGCGCATCGCGCCGTGTTCGAGCTCTTCCCGGAGCTGGCCGGAACGTCGCGGCCAGCCGCGGGCAGTCTCTCCGGCGGCGAGCAGCAGATGTTCGCGCTGGCAGCCGGTCCTGATCCACGAGCCCGAGGTCCTGCTCATCGACGAGCTCTCGCTCGGGCTCGCCACCGATCGTCGTCCAGCGCCTGCTCGAGGTGGTCGAGCGGCCTGAAGGCCGCAGGCCAGACGATGATCATCGTCGAGCAGTCGCTCAACGTGCGCGCTGCGCCGTCGCCGACCGCGCGGTCTTCCTCGAGAAGGGCGAGGTGCGCTTCGAGGGAGCCGGCCCAGACCTGCTCGAACGCGAAGACCTCGCCCGAGCCGTGTTCTTCGGGACCGAGGGCGGCTGAGATGCTCGCCACCACCCTCTTCACCCGTCGGAACCTGCTCTTCGAGGGTGTCGTCGGCCGGCATGATCATCGCCACTCGTCGCGATGGGGATCGTGCTCGTCTACCGCTCGAGCCGCGTCATCAACTTCGCCGTGACCAGCCTCGGCTTCATCGGCGCCGGGATCTTCGCTCTCCTCGTCGCCCAGTACGGCGTCCCGTTCTGGATCGCCGCCGCCGTCGGACTTGTCCTCGGGGTCGTACGGGGCGGTCATCGAGCTGTTGGTCATCCGCCGGCTCTTCACCGCGCCTGCTGGGTGATCGTCCTCGTGGCCACGATCGGCATCGCTCAGCTCTCGCTCGCCATCCTGGCGTTCGTCCCCGCGATCGATGACCGTGGGGCCCGGTTCCCCCTCCCCATCGGCGCAGTCCGGGATATCGTGGACATCCGGATCACCGGGCCGTCGCTCACCATCCTCATCGTGGTCCCCCTCCTCGCCGTCGGCCTGGGTGGCTCCTCAACCGGACGGCCATCGGCAAAGGTCAAGGCCTCGGCCGACAACCCCGACCTCGCCCGCCTCGCCGGCATCAGCCCGAAGGCGGTGTTATCCTGGCGCGCGGGCCATCGCCGTGGGCTGGCCACGTTGTCGCTGTCGCTGCTGGCCGCGCAGCCGGTTCAGCGCAGACACTCGACAACCTCGGACCCAGCACCCTGACCCGGGCTCTCGCCGCGGCGGTGCTCGCCGGCATGGCGTTGTTCCTGTGGGCCTTCTTCGCCGGCATCGTCATCGGGGTCGTCCAGGCCCTCATCAACTTCAACTACCTCGACCAGCCCGGGCTCATCGACTTCCTCGTGTTCCTCGCCGTTGCGATCGCCGTCTACTGGCAGAGCCGGCAGGCGGGAGGCGAGTCCCAGACTTCGCCTTCGCACGCCAAGGCCCCACCGATCCCGCAACGCCTCCGCAAGGTCTGGTGGCTCCGCCAGATCGACCGCATCGCCCTTGTCCTGCTCATCATCGGGGCCGCCGTGCTTCCGCTGATCGTCACCGCTCCGTCCCGCCACCTGCTCTACGCATCGATCCTCGGATTTGCCAATCCCGTGCCCTCTCGCTCACCGTGCTCACCGGTTGGGCGGGCCAGCTCTCCCTTGGTCAGATGGCCTTCGCCGGGATCGGGGCCCGCTTTACCGCGCTCCTTCACCGAGGGGCATCAACGTCGACATCGGCTGGCGGGAGACCCTGGTCTCCCGCAACGCGGGGATCGAGCCGTTGCGGTTCGGTCCGTCGCTCTGCTTGTCGGCCCCGATCACCGTGGCGTCGCCCGTGCTCATCGGGGTCGGCGCGGCTGCGGGTGCGCGGCCTCTACCTGGCCGTGGTCACCTTTGGGTTCGGGCTCGCCCGCGGAGCAGTACCTCTACCAACGGCCGATCCTGCACGGCGACTTCACCGCCTTGGCTCCTGCTCCGGCGGACCGACATCTTCGGGATCGACATGACCTCGCAGCGGTCTGCGTACTACGTGACGCTCTTCGTCCTCGTCGTGGCCATCATCCTGGTGTCGCGCCCTGGCGGTCGACCGGCATCGGTCGGGCGACGATCGCCGTCCGTGACAACCCAGACACGGCGGCTGCGTACACGGTCTCGAACAGCCGGACGAAGCTCCGCGCCTTTCGCCCTGGCCGGCGGGCTGGCGGCGGTCGGCGGGTCGCTGCTCGCCGCCAACCTGCAGAGCGTCCCGAGCGACCGGGTCTTCACGGTCACGGACTCGCTCACGTTGGTGGCCATCGTGGTCATCGGCGGCCTGGGGTCGGTGTCGGGCACCGTGCTGGGCGGCCTGGGTCATCGGGTTGCCGGCCGTCTTCCCCGACAACGACGTCGTCCCCCTCCTGACCTCGAGCATCGGCCTCGTCCTGCCCCTCGACTTCCCCGGAGGCCTGGTCCAGATCGGCTACGCCGCCCGGGCGGGGATCGTCGCGTGGATGGAGGGTCGCCTCGGTCCGGCGCCGGCGAAGGAGCACCACGCGGTGCCTGCCCGCACTGCCGAGGCCCGCGAGCCGCTGCCAGAGGGGGTTCCTGCCCTGCGGGCCACCGACGTCGTTGTCCGCTTCGGTGGCATCCGGGCCGTGGACGGGGCCTCGATCGAGGTGCAGGAAGGCGAGATCGTCGGTGTGATCGGCACCAACGGCGCCGGGAAGTCGACGCTCATGAACGTCATCGGCGGGTTCTGCGCCGCGTCCGGCGCAATCCGCCTGGGTGGCCTGGCGTCACGGCTGCTCTCAGCCCCCATCGGCGTGCGGCCGCTCAAGGATCGGCCGAGTTTCCAGGACGCACGCCTCTTCCCCGAGCTCACCGTCCGCGAGACCGTCCGCGTCGCCTCGAGGCCCGCAGCACTCCGAGCTCTCCCCTCGACTGCTCGCGTTCCCTCCCACCGCGAGCCGCCGGAGCGGCGGACCGGTCACCGACGCCGACGAGCTCATCGACTTCCTCGGCCTCGGTCGCTACGCCACACGCTACACCTCCGACCTCTCGACCGGCACCCGCCGCATCGTCGAGATGTGCTGTCTGCTAGCGCTGAGCGCCGCCTGCTCTGCCTCGACGAGCCGACGGCCGGGCTCGCCCAGAGGGAGACTCCGAGGCCTTCGGCCCGCTCATCAAGGAGCGTCCAGGCGCAAGCTGTCGGCCACGATCGTCGTCATCGAGCACGACATGCCGCTCGATCATGTGCATCAGCGACCGCGTGTACTGCTACTCGCGCCGGCCGCTGATCGCCGAAGGCGTGCCCCCGACGTCGTCCGCAACGGCCCGAGGTCATCGCCGGCCTACCTGGGCACCGACGCCCGCGCCATCGCCCTGAGCGAGCTGGTCGCCCGGCAGCCGACCTGCGAGCCGGTGACCTGACCTTGGCCGAACAACGAGCGCAGCGGAGCGAGCAGCTCGTGGTCCTCTTCGGCGACAGCATCACCGAGGGCTCCATGAGCGCCAGCTACGTCGAGGAGCTCGCGGACCGCATGGGTGCTGACGGGCATCGCTTCCAGAACGCAGGCGTCAGCGGAGATACGGCCTTCAACCTGCTCCAGCGAGTGGCACGGGTGGTGGCTGCCCAGCCTGACGCCGTCGTGACCATGGTGGGCACCAACGACCTGCAGGCATATCTGCGCCGTGGGAGCCCGACCTGGATCATGCAAGCAGGGTCAGGAAGCTGCCCCAGCCGACTGACCCTCCGACTGGTACGTGGAGCTCGTGCGCCAGATCGTGGAGACGCTGCAGAACGACACGCACGCCGTGTCGGCGCTCTGCTCGATCCCCGTGATGGGCGAAGACCTCGATGACCGCGCCAACGATGCGGTGCGCTTGTTCAACCTGGTGTCGAGGGGGATCGCCGAGGAGCTCGACGTTGCCTACCTCCCGGTGCACGAGGCGATGGCGGAGGCCTTGCGATCGGACCCGCTAGTCGCGCCGGTGCCCTTCGACGAGCGCACCCTGGGGCGGCGCATCCTGCGCTCCTCCACAACAAGCTCCGCAAGCGCAGCTGGGACGAGATCTCGATCCGCGAAGGCCTCTACGTCATGACTCGACACCATCCATCTGAACAGCCACGGCGCGGCCATCGTCGCTGACCAGGTCGAACGTTGGGTCCGAACGATCGCTGTCTGGAATGTTCGAAGCCGATGGCCGCATGAACGATGAACGCACACAGCAGGTACCGGTCATGCCCACCGTGTTCCACACCGCGGGTCGGGCCTGCTCGGCGCCCTGACTGCGCTCAACTTCGTCGACGACTTCGGGATCACGGCCTTCGCCGTGGTGGCTCCCGACATCCAGGACACCCTGCACCTCTCGGACGCGACCGTTGCGACACTCGGCGCCCTTGGCGGCGTGCTGATCCTGGTGGCGGCGGCACCGGCAGCGATGGCGGCCGATTGGTCGCCGCCTGACCGTCATCTCGATCACCTCGGTCCTCCACGGCCTCTTCTCGATGCTCACCGGCGCGGCGTAGTCGGCGTGGCAGCTCGTCGTCGCCCGGGTCGGCGCCGGCCTGGGGAAGGGCAACCTGCCGGCGTTCAACTCCGTGATCACCGACGCGGTGCCCAT
>CAVTKS010000006.1:0-1474610 GCA_963735375.1 uncultured Acidimicrobiales bacterium | reverse complement strand
CGCCGCTCCTTCGGCCATCCGTAGGCCGCCTCGATCTCCTTGAGGACATGGTTCGTCTTATCCACGGTCGCCGTGAAGGCGGGGTATCCAGCGTCGCCCATGTCTCCACCTCTTCCTTGAGCTCCTGGAGCGGCCGAACGAAGACGAGCGCAGTCGGCTGCGAGACGCCCTGACGAGTGTTCCCCGGACCCGCGGGACGTCGCACCCCGTGATCGTGTGTGGCTTTGGTCCGGCTGGCCAGGCGCATGTCGCCGGTCTCCTCTTTCCACGGGATCGGCGCTGTGCCGTCGCCGCACGACGTCGGGGATCCTGACCACGACCCCGAACGGAGGCGTGCTCATGGGTTCCGACAGCCCGGCCCTGGCCGCGAGGCCAGCGGTGTCGTGACGGCCACCGTCACCAGTGCGCTCGCGGTCTGTCGTCGGCGGCGAGGACGGTTGTCACCGTCGTTGCCGTGGGCGGCTTCACCGCTGTGGTCGTGGCGGTGAGCGTGTGGCTGTCGCAGTACTCGCCGGCGGCACTGTCCGAGGAGGACAGCCCGCGGCGTCCGCGGGTTGTGGACGGCGCTGGGCGCCCCGCTGGTCCCGATGCTGAAGCCATGGGCGTCCTCGATCGTGGCGAGATCGTCACTGGGCCGCCTCCGCCCGACGGCGTGCCGACCGATGCTCCGCGACCGTGTCCGCGTCGCCGCCGGCTTCGTCGACCTCGCTGGCGGCAGGGTCGAGGCTCCCGGCGGCGGGCCGGGATGGTCGTCGACGTCCCTCATGTCGGCGTCACCGGACGATCACGTGATCGTGGGATGCAGCGCAGCAGCGGTGGGCGCGACGCTCCGCGTGGAGCCCACCGCCGCAGGAGGCAGACATGGGCACCAAGACCGCTCACACCCGGATCGTCGATGGCCGGGAGGTGCCGCCGCCCGGCCGATGGGACATCGACCCGGCGCACTCGTCGATCGGGCTCGTCGCGGGCCACATGATGATCTCGAAGGTCCGTGGCCGGTTCCGCGAGTTCTCCGGCTTTGCGGACATCGCCGACGTACCCGAGAGGTCTCTGGTCGAGGTCACCATCCAAGCGGCCAGCATCGACACCGACGACGAGGAACGCGACCGTCATCTCCGATCGCCCGACTTCCTCGACGTCGACCGCTTCCCTACGATCACGTACCTCAGCACGGCGGTGCGACCAACGGCCGGCGACCGCTGGGAGGTGAGCGGCGACCTCACGGTCCGTGGGGTGACCAAACCGGTGACGATGGACGTCGAGTTCGAGGGCGCCGCCGTCGACCCGTGGCAGAACCTCCGAGCGGGCTTCCTGGCGACGACGGAGATCAACCGCGACGAGTTCGACATGACGTGGAACCGGGCCCTCGAGACCGGTGGCTTCCTCGTCGGCAAGGGGATCAAGGTCGAGGCCGACGTCGAGCTGGTGCTCCAGTCCGAGAGCTAGCTGGTCACGACGGTCGCTCGCGGTACCACGTCGGCGGCGGACTTGTCGCGCCGGAGCCCGAGGAACCGGGGGTGGCGGAGCTGCCGTCGGTGGTCCACTCGGTGAACCCGACCTGGGCCACCAGTTCGGGCCGCACCCAGTGGGCGCCCCGCTCGCGGCCTTGATCGCTGAACGGCGGGGCGGCCTGGTCGAGCCCGTCGAGCACCTGGCGTAGCGAGACGAGCGTGGCGGTGTCGAAGCCGGTGCCGACCTTGCCGGCATACCGCAGCTCGCCGTGCTCGTAGTGGCGGGCGCAGCCACCAGCCTCGCCCGGGCGTCGTCCGGCAGCCCGGCCAACGGATCGGTCATCCGTCGCCCTCGGCCATTCCGTCGATCGTACGGTCCCCCCCGCCGCGCCGGGGAGGACCGTTCAGCCCGCGACACGGGGCATCAGCCGGACGCGTAGTCCTTGGCGGCGGCGGTGCTGCGGTCGCGTTCGAACTGCAGACGCGCCAGGGCGACACGGGAACTGATCCCCAGCTTGCGGAAGATGTGGCGAAGGTAGAAGTCCACGGTGTGGTGCGACCGGTACATCCGCTCCGCGACCTGAGCGTTCGTGAGCCCCTCGGCCACCAACTCCGCGACCTCGCCGCTCGGTGTCGGTGAGGCTCCCCCAACCCGACACCGGGCGATCGGCCCGCCGCCCGTGCGGCAATCGCACTCCGATCGTCCGTAGGCGCTGCCGCACCCGCGCTGCGTCACGCTCGGCGCCGAGCTCCTGGTAGGCGGCGACTGCTCGTTCGAGCAGGTCCCTCGCCGCCGCACGGTCGTCGGTGCCGAGCAGGATCACGCCGGCATCCTCCCAGGCAGAGGCCTTGGCCTCGACGTTGCGATGGTCCGCGCCTGCCTGCTGCACCAACCCAGGATCGGCGTCGACCAGCCCGCGTGCGTGTCGAGTCGCGGCCACGACGGCGGGGAACGAGGCGTTGATCGCCGCGAGATGCTCGGCCTGCGCAAGCACGCGCTCGGCCCGATCCCTGTCACCCGCCGCCAGCGCGGTCCGCACGAGCCAGGCCGCCCCTGGCGGATCGTCGAGCAGGGGGCGGGCGTCCACGGCCACGTCGTCGTAGAGGCCGGCTGCCTGCGCCAGCACTGCGTCGGGACCACGCTCGGCCTCGACCAACCGGGCCTCTGCCAGCCGCTGGCCGCTTGCGCTCCACGGTGGCCAGTCCATGTCCAGGCGGCCGAGCTCGAGGTGTGCCGCCGCCTCGGACATCTCGCCGCGCATCATGGCCAGCTCGGCCAACACGGTCCGCGCGGGGGACAGGAAGCAGGACGTACCCAGCTCCGTGGCCAGATCGATGGCTGCATGTGCGGACGCCGACGCGTCGTCGACCCTCCCGGCTGCCAGGTCCACCTGCGCCGTTGCGACCGCGGGTGCGGCAGACCACAGCGTCTCTCCGCCTGCCGTGATCTCGTCGCGCGTGGCCTCGATGAGATGCCTCGCTTCCTCCAGGTCGCCGAGTGCGGTCAGCATCGACGCCAGGCAGAGCCGTCCGAAGGGACCACCGATGCCCGGCGCCTGCCGGTCGCCCCGCAGCACCGCGGCGCGAGCCAGTGCGAGGCTGTCGGCCACGAGGCCGTCGCGCCACGTGATCGCACCGAGCGCAGCCAGCGCCGCCGGAAGGATCTCGTCGCGACCGGCGCCGCCGGACAGGATCGCCTCCACCTGCGCGCCCGCGCCTGCTCGGTCGTCGAGCGCCAGCCTGGCCCACAGCAGGCACAGCTCGGCCGGGGCATGCAACGATCCGGGGACCACCGGGTCCGACGCGAAGGACTGGATCGCCTCGACAGCCGCCTGTGGTCGGCCGGAGAAGAGCGACAATTGGGCGAGCGTGAGCCGCAGGCCTGCCGCAGCCGGGGGCGGCACGCCGTGCGATCCCAGGGCGCGGCGCGCCAGGTAGCTGGCCTCCCCCAACCGTCCGGCGGTGACCAGGTTCTTGACCGCCGTCGCCGCCCGGGCGAAGCGGTCGACATCGTCGACGTCGGTGAGCTCGAGCGCGCGCAATGCGAGCTCACTCGCCCACTCCGGCGTGGTCGTGCGGACCTCGCGCGCGACCTGATCGAGGCCGGCGGCCGCGACCCGGTCGCCTGCGGCCACGCCCTGCATCAGGTGGTTGGCGGCCTCCGCCCAGTCCCGGCGCTGGACGAGCAGCTCGCCGATCTGCCGGTGGAGCGCCAACCGCAGTGCCGACGGCAACGCCTCGTAGGCAACCCGGCGGATCACGTCATGGCGGAACCCGAGCGCATTGGGCCCCAGGACGAGGACGCCTGCGTCGACCGCTTCCTGCACGGCCGCCAACAGGCCGCCGACCGGCTGCCCCTGCACCTCGGCCACATCGGTCCCCGTGAACGACGCGCCGAACACGGCCCCGATCTCGACCAGGTGGCGCGCCGGTCCCGACAGGCCGTCCAGGCACCGGGTGACATTGGCCTCACACACCGCCCGCGAGTCCACGACCTCACCGGCACTCTCGGGCGCGGCCGCCCCGCTAAGGGACACTTCGTCCGGCTTCACCGGGGCGGACGGCATTCCTCCGATGCGAAGCGACACCGCGCATGCCTCCTCCGCCCAGGTTGGTGGGGCCAGCGCCACAACCCTCCCAGACCCGCCCGGGGCGCCGCTGTCACCTGCGGTGACGAATTTCGTACGCGACCTCGACCTACGGGGACGACATGTCGTCGCCTGTCACGTTTCTCATCGCCAGGACCGTGGACCAGGCACGGGTGGCGAGCTGCACGTTGAACCTGGTGTCGGCATCGGCGAGGTCGTGGCCGGAGATGTGCCGTATCCGCCCCAGGCGGTAGCGGACACTGCTGCGGTGGATCGAGAGCATGCTGGCGGTGCTGTCGTAGCTGCCGCCGCACTCCAGATAGCTGGTCAATGTCCTGACCAGGTCGGCGCCCTTGGTGCTGTCGTACTCGCGCAGCGCGCCGAGCCATCGCTGCACGAACCGCTCGACCGACCCCAGGTCGGCGGACTCGGAGAGCAGGCTGTAGACGCCGAGGTCATCGATGCGGCTCACCTGCTCGGGCCCACCGAGGCTCGCTTGCACGTTCAGCGCCAGGAGCGCCTCGTGGTGGGAGGTGGCGAAGTCGGCCGGTGCCGAGCACAGGCCCCCGACACCGGCTCGACAGCCTCCACCGGGGCCGAGCTCGGCGACAACGGCTGTCCGGAACGCCTCCCAGTCGGCGTCGGCATCGGCGAGCACGGCGATGCGGCCGTCTCGGGCGACGAGCAACGAGCC
Source organism: uncultured Acidimicrobiales bacterium (assembly GCA_963735375.1). Classification (GTDB taxonomy): domain Bacteria; phylum Actinomycetota; class Acidimicrobiia; order Acidimicrobiales; family VFJN01; genus ZC4RG19. The sequence continues at coordinate 1,469,877 of CAVTKS010000006.1, read as the reverse complement.
CACGCTCGTGTCGCGTGCGGCACGCCGCACGGCCTGGAACGACGTGTCGCCGTCGCTGCGCTGACACGTGACCGCGAGGACGACGACGCGATGGCGGCGGTCGAGGTCGTAGCCGACCGCCCGGAAGCGCTCGAGGATGCCGTCGAGGTCGCCGTCGAGGTCGCCGCCGGCGAACAGCTCCTCGACCAGGTCACGCCCGAGGCGCACCTCGACGTCGGCGACGCGCCGCATGTGCGCCAGCTCGAGAGCCAGCACCGTCGCACCGTGCTCCAACGTCCCCCGGTGCTTCTCGGCCCAGGTCTCGCCGGGGTCGATGACCGCGATGACACCCAGCACGTCGTCCCGGGACTGAGCGACCGCAACGACTCGATCGCGGCGCTGCAGCGCCCGGCCGTGGTGACCCAGGACCGCCTGGATGAGCTCCTCGCGCTCGTGCGGCGGGGCCTTTGGATATGGGTCAGGCCTGTCCGGGCCGGCCCAGGCCATGAGGGTGCCGAAGGGGTCCTCGATGGCCACGGCGAGCCCGGTGAGCTGGTGGACGGCCTGGGCGATCCCGTCGAGGCCTTCACCGGCCACCGCTATCCGTGCGAGGCGGTCATGGATGTCCAGCTGGCGCTGGAGCGCCTCGCGGGCGGTCTCGGCGGCGTGTATCGACCGCTCCAGCGCCAGGTTGGTCGTGCGCTGGTCCTCCGCGATCGATCTCTCCCGTGCGGCCGTGGCCTGTTCCTGCCGGTGCAGACGAGCGTTGGCCAGAGCGCTCGCGGCCTGCTGGGCGAGCAGGCCCAGCAGGGACTGCTGAGAGTCCTCCGGCTCGGCATCTGCCGTGACCACCAGGAGACCCATGGCGCCGACGAGGCCGGCCAGGGGGTACGCCCAGGCCCAGGCCACGCCCGGCAGCACGACCGGCCCCCCGGCGAGGCCGGGCGCGGCGAGCTGCGCCTCCAGCCTCATGAGGTCGGGCACCTCCGGCGGCTCGGGTCGCCAGGCCCCGTCGAGAAGGATGGACGCAGTGCGGCAATCGCAGACGGAGGGGACCTCGGCCGTGGTCTGACGCAGGATCTCCGCCTCGTCCCGGACGGGAGTCATGACCGTCGACAGCTCCAGCAGGGCACGCAACGACGACTGCTGTCTTGTCGGCGATGCATCGAACCCGGCGCCAGGGTTCATCTCGGACATGGCGGTGTGCCAATCGGTTCAGTGGCTGGATCGCGATCCCACTGCCCGCCGAGGTCCAGCGGGCAACTCTGGCATCGCCGTGACCAGATCGGCTATCCCCCTCCTCCAGGCCAAGGGCCAACGGCGGGCCCGGCCGCTTCCCGACATTAGCGGCTTTCCCCCAGGTCAAATGGGGTGAACTTGCGGTCACGCATCGTGCGGGCGCTAGCACGCGAAGGCACGAACGACTGCGCGGGCCGGATCCACGCGATCACGTGATGCCGGCCATCGGACGAGCGGAGCAACGTCCGGGAAGGGGCATGCAGCGTGACCGACGAGCACCCGGCGGCAAAACCGACGCTCGTCGTGGGGCTCGTCGGCGATCCGGGCCTGCCCTACCGGCTCGCCCGCGAGATCGCCACCGATCTGACCGAGGAGCTGCGCCGGGAGGTATCCGACCAGTGGGAGTGGCGGGTCGAGGCCATCGAACACCGCTTCACGGCTGACGAACAGGGTGAGCTCGCTCTGGAGGACGTCGTCGATGTCGTGGCCCGACGGCACCAGCTCGACGTCGTCGTCTGCATCACCGACCAGCCGCGACGGAGCGGGATGCGACCGATCGTGGCGGACATCAACCGCCGCGCCCGCGTCGCCATCACCTCGCTGCCGGCACTCGGTGCCCTGCGCCTGCGACGCCGGGCGCGGCACGCCGTCGTCCGCCTCGTCGGCGAGCTGGTCGCGGACGCGGTCGCGAACCTCCCGTCCGAGGCTCGCGTCGCCCCCGACACGAAGCGACCCGCGGAGCTGTCACCGTTCGTGAGAACAGCGTCCGTCGACGGCGACATCGACGTGAGATTCGTCGGCGGCGGGCGTCACAGCCGAGCGCGGCTGCTCGCCGGCATGGTGCGGGCCAACCGTCCGTGGCTCCTCGTCCCCCATCTGTCGAGCGCCTTCGCCGCCGCGTTCGCTGCCGGGGCGGTCGTCCTCGTCACCGAGACCACGTGGAAGATGGCAGCCGCCCTCGATTCGTCGCGACTCGCCGTTGCCGCCGTCCTCGCCGTGGCCACCATGGTGGCCTGGCTTCTCCTCGATCACGGGATGTGGGAGCGCGCGTCGAGTCCCGAGGAACGTGAGCTCGCACAGCTCTACAACGCGACGACGTTGATCACCGTCGCGATCGGCGTGCTCTGCCTGTATGCAGGGCTTTTCGTCGCCGGTCTGCTCGCCGAGGTCCTGCTCCTGCCACGCAGCGTCCTCGGGTCGGTCCTGGGGCGCCCAGCCGGAGCGGCCGACTACCTGGCGCTCGCCTGGCTGTTGGCGACGATCGCAACCGTCGGCGGCGCGGTCGGCACGGGGTTCGCCAGCGACGAGGCCGTCCTCCAGGCGGCCTACGGGTACCGACAGCGCGAACGACGAAGTCAGCCGTAGACGGGCCGCAAGGCGATGGTCGACGGTCCGCTCGGGGTGTATCTGTCTTTGTCGTGGGCCGTAGGTCCGGCGCCTGGGACAGGGACAGGGACTCGCGCGAGTGACGACCAGGAAGATGCACGATGGCGAGGTCGACATCAACATCGACGTCGACGCGGCCGCTGATCTGGCGCGCTTCGTTGCGGCGCTGCGGCGGATCGACCCGTCGGGCGCGCCCCGGTCCGGGCTCGACAGGCCGCTGCTGATGCGGGAAGGCGAGACCCGGGCTGCCATCCGGTCGCTGCGAGGCACCATCGACACGGACGCGGCGACTGCAGCATGGGAGACGTCGCGTCGAGCACCGGCCTGGGACGAACGACCCGCATGGACGCACGGCAATCTCCTCCCCACCAACCTGCTGATCGAAGACAGCCGACTCAGTGCGGTCATCGACTTCGGGAACGTGGGCATCGGCGACCCTGCCGTCGACGTGATCGCGGCCTGGAGCGTGTTCGGCGAGGACGGGCGCGACGACTTCCGGCGCGCCCTCGAGGTCGACGATGCGACATGGCTGCGCGGTCGAGGCCTCGCCTCGCCCTGCACCAGGCGCTCCTCATCGTCCCCTACTACCGGGACACCAACCCGGCGTTCGTCGCCATGGCGATACGCACCATCGACCGGGTGCTCGCCGACCACGCCATCGGCGCCTGATCGTCAACATCCCCTTGATTTGCCATGTCTCCCGGCATCTCCCGGAGTGCATCCCCGTGTGACCTGGGTCGCTGACGGACGACACAGCCGCTCTGTGTCGTCTGTGGCGGTCGCGCGCGTCGCATCGGCGCATCGGCGCGTCGTCGGATGGCGGACATCCGAGATCGAGGGAGGAAGGACGATGGCGACCCACAAGAGCAGATCATTTCCCTGCCTCGTCCTACCGTTCGGGGTTCGGGGTTCGAGGTGTCTGCTTGCTGGCGGTGAAGGCTTCCAGGATCGGACCGGGGATGCGACCGCGATCACTGACCGTATAACCATGCGCACGCGCCCATTCGCGCACCCCCGCGGTGTCCGGGGCACCGCGGCCCCGGCGACGGGTCGTTGCCGGGGCCGTCTTACGGGCGGCCTTCGCGGCAGAGCCGGCTCCACCGGCTCGGCGGCGTGGTCGCAGTCGCCTACCTGCTCCGGTCAGCTCATCGAGGTGCGTTTGGCACAGGTCGACTTCGTAGCGGGCAGTGCCGGAGTCCGGGTTGCGCATGCGAGCGCCGGGCGCCTAGGCACGGCGCCCTCGGCCGACCATCGCCACGGACTCGCATCGCGCTCAGCTTCCTCGTCCAGCGCCCGGGTGACGAGCCCGCCTCGACCGGTGGCGCTCGCCCGGGCGCACCAACCGCTACTCGACGAGATCGGCCACCGCATCCACGGTCACCCGGCCCTGCCGATCGCAGGGCCCTGCCAACCGGGCAGGCGATGTCACGTGACAGGCCGGAACCGGTGGGACCGCGTGGCCTGGAGCTCGTGCGCTGCGATCGACACGAACCGCAGGTCCTCGACGAAGTACCGGCGGAACAGCCGGCGCGGCTCCTGGGCGAAGCGGAAGAACCACTCGGCCCCCATCCGCTGGACCCAGACCGGGGCCCGGCGCGCGTGGCCCAGGTACATGTTGAAGCTCCCGCCGATGAGCAGGAACATCGGCAGGGGCCGACCCTGCCTGCGGAGGTGATCGATCATGGCGAACGCGAGGATCTGCTGCTTGGGGTACGAGATGCCGAGGAACACGAACTCCGGCTCCGCCAGGTCGATCACCGCGCACGCGGCGCGGACTCACGTCTGCCATGGCGACCTCGTCGGCCTCGTCGAACACCGGCGGGACGTAGACGGCCAGCGACGGCAGCTCCGCCCGCAGCGCGGCGGCCACGTCGTCCGAGGACGCCACGATCATGGCGCGACGACCGTCGGACACGATGCGACGCCACAGCGGGGGGATCAGGTCGCTGCCAGCCAGCCGCGAGCGCAGCGGGCGGTCGAGCAGGCGGCTCAGCCAGACGATGGGCTGCCCGTCGGGAAGGATGTAGCGGGCGTTGCGCAGGCGGTCGGCGATCCCGCTCGGCTCGAGCTCGCCCAGCCGCACGATGGTGTCGACGTTGGGGGTGAACACGACCGGCTCGCCGCTCTCGCCCGCCTGCGGAGCCAGCAGCCTCTCGACCGTCGCGTCGACGCTCACGTCGTCGACGAAGTCGAGCCCCAGCAGGCGGCGGGTGCGGACGCGCACCACGGGCGCGTCCGGAGCCGTGACGGCGTCCGGAGCCGCGACGGCGTCGGGGGTGGTGGTGGTGGCGGTGGTGGCGGTGGTGGCGGTGCTCATCGCCGCGTGCCGTCCCGTTCCCAGTGGTCCGACGACGCGGGGTGCCGCCAGGCGAGAGCCCGGGCGGCGACGACCACCGCGGCGTACACCAAGGCGTCGACGAACTCGCCGCGGCCGCGGCACGACAGCCGGAGCAGGTCCCGCACCGTGCCCCTGGTCCCAGGACGGCCCCCGGCAGGCGCAGGGTCCCTCAGTGCACGATTGCCGCGGAAGGTCCGTTGGAAGGAAGCGAGCAACCCGACGGTCGTGCCCGACGCGACCACCACCACCGGATCGGTGTCGACCACCTCGATCTCGTCGGCCCGGAACAGCCGGTCGACGAAGAGGTCGTCGGCCACCACCAGCGGGAACCGGTCGAACCGGCTGCGCCCTTCGGCCGAGAGGGCGTACATCCCCGCGCCCCACAGCGAGCCCATCACGGCGGGGATCTCGGACCTCGCGCGGTAGAACCGGCGCACGATCCACGAGCTCGACGAGGTGTCGAAGACGACCGGTGGCCTCGCCGCCAACGCACCGGGTCGGCCGAGGTGCTGGAACAGGGCCTCGATCGCGCTTCCGCTCACGAGAACGTCGGCATCGAGGTAGACCCGGGGCAAAGCGGTGGCCACCTCGTCGCCGGTCCGCAGCGCCCGGGCCTTCGAGGGCTCACCGACCTCGATGACGGTGAGGGGATGGCCGGTGCCGCGGGCCACGCCGGCGGTGTCGTCGGTGCACCCGTTGCACACGACGACGACCTCGACCGCGGCGCCGAGCGTGCCGAACAGGCGGTCGAGGCCGCGACCGATCACGTTCGCCTCGTCGTGCGCCGGGATGACGACCGACCCCACGGTGCGCGGCGGGCTCTCGGCGGGCTCGGCCGGACGATGCACGGGAGCCGCGTCGTCGAGCACAGCTGACCGGGCGGTGCCCTGCAGGCCCAGTCTTGGCATGTCGCCACCTCCGTTCGAGAGCCGGGCGCGGGGAGGCACTCGGCGACGGTGATGCTGTGCGACGACGTTGAAGTCCACCTGAGGCTCAGCTGAGGCAGCCTGAAGGCCGTGCCCGGGGCGGCGAGATCCCCCGCGCTATCGTCCGCCGGTGGATCGGCTGCGGTCTTCGTCCCCGCTCACCGCCGACGCCTCGCCGATGGGGGCCCAGCGGCGGATGGTCGTCGTGACGCCCACCTACGCGCCCGACCTCGAGCTCTTCAGCGATCTTCATCAGTCGGTGCTGCGCTGCTTCCCGTCCGACGTTCGCCACGTGGCTGTCGTGAACGAGTCCGACGTCGCGCTGTTTCGGCGATTCGAGGGCCCACGATGCCTCGTCGTCGGGGTGGGCGACGTGTTGCCCCGCTCGGTGAGGGCCCTTCCCATCGGCCGGCTATGGCTCAACCTCCGTCGGCCGCTACCGCCCCTGCGGGGTTGGATCGTCCAGCAACTCGTCAAGCTCGCGCTGACCGAACAGGTGCCCGAGCGTGTGATCGTGATCGCCGACTCCGACCTGGTCTTCGTCCGTCCGGTGACCGTCGACACCTTCGCTCCGGGTGAGCGGGTGCGGTTGTACCGCGAGGACGACGGCGTCGGAGAGTCGCTTCCTCGTCACCTGCGCTGGCACGCCGTCGCTCGTGAACTGCTCGGCCTTCCGCCCGCCCCCGCCCCACCGTTGCCTGACTACGTGAGCTCCTTGAACTGCTGGGATCGCGACGTCGCCGGAAGGATGCTCCGGCGGGTCGAGGACGTGACCGGTCGTCGGTGGCTGGACGCGCTCGGCAAGGAGTTGCAGATCTCGGAGTGGACGCTCTACGGCGTCTACGCCGACGAGGTCGAGCGAGCCGAGAACGTCACGTCGAGCGACGAGTCGCTCTGTCTGTCGTACTGGGACACCGATCCGCTCACGACCGACGGCGCCGCGGCGCTGCTCTCGTCAGCGGGACCGCACGACGTGGCGTACATGATCAGCGCCAAGTCGAACACGCCGATCAGCGTCCGGCGAGCCGCTCACGCCCGGGTGTTCGACGACTGAGAGCGACGGCCGGCCTGGAGGGTCGGCGGTTGTCTGCCGGCCCCAGCACGCTCCGTCATCGAACCGACCAATGAGTTTACGCTGTAAACCAGCCCCGCGACAGGTAAGCTTCGCATTGCGTGGTCATTTCGTCGCAGTGAGCGCGCATGCGGGCAAGCGGCGGACGGTGTGTGGACGCGGACAGGCGTCTCGCAGTGAGAAAGGTGGGCGGGCAAATGGTTGATGTCGCGCGGGTACTCGTCGTGGGCAACGACGAGTTTCTCTCCGATGCGGTTGCACATGTGCTGCGCAGTGACGAGCTCGCAGTCGAACAGGCGGCGTCCTGGCGGGCGGCGGAGAAGCTCCTGCCGCAGGTCCAGCCGCAACTGGTGGTGATCGACGCCGAGGGCGAGGGTGTCGGCGAGAGACCGGTTGTCGACCGGATCCGGATGATCACCAACGTCCCGTTGGTAGTGCTCAGCTCGTCACCGCATCTGGAAGACCGGCTGATCGGGCTCCGGGCCGGCGCCGACGACGTTCTGGCCAAGCCTTTCCCCTTGTCCGAGCTGATCTGCAGGGTCAATGTGCTGCTCCGCCGGAACGGGCACACCCCGGGGACGGTCGCGCTGGGTGACCTCCTCGTCGACGAGGGGGCGCACACGGTCGAGCGGCGGGGAAAGGTCGTCGATCTGACGGCGATCGAGTTCGCCCTGATCGTGGCGTTCTGCCGCAACTGCGGGCTCGTGCTGTCGAAGAACCAGTTGCTGACGATCGTGTGGGGGTTCGACCACTACAACCTCAACCTGGTCGAAGTGCACGTCTCGGCACTGCGGCGGAAGCTCGAGGCAGCCGGGCCCAGGATCATCCACACCGTGCGCGGCGCGGGCTACGCGCTGCGCCCTGTGCGGACCGAGTCCGACGACGACCTCGTGGACCAGCGCGAGAGGCGAGGCGATCCGGCGTACCGGTCACGCCGGCACCACTCGCACGTCGTGGTCGCTTGAGCACTCCGCCTGAGCCTGATTCAGAGAGCCCTCAGTACTCCTTCAGCACCTCTTCAAGCCCGGTTCGGACACTGTGATCAGCCTCCTCTGGAGGGCGGACGGGCGATCAGGAGACTCAACGTGGGGCTTTCGCTGCACGAGCGAGGTGGACCTCGGCACCCCAAGGGACGACAGCAGCCCGGCCCATCCGTCGCGGTGTCGCGTGGGCCCGCAGTGCCGGAGTACGACGAACGACCTGCCCTGAACCTCCGGGCGGCGCCCCGGGGGCCCGACCTCGGTCTACGACTCATGGCCGTCGACACCGCCGCGCTGCTTGTCGGCTGGTCGGCGGGCTGCGTGATCGGCAAGGCGGTCACGGACAGGCCGCTTCCCGATCAGACCACCGGCCTCGGCATGATCGTGGTCGGAGTCGTCGCCAGCCTCGCCTGCTTCACCACCGCGGGTCTGTATCGGCCCCCGATCAACGGGATCCGGTCGCCAGCGCTCGGCCGCCTGGTGCACAGCACAGGCCTGGCCGCGGTGGTCGTCATCGTCTGGCAGGGCATCGTCGGAGACGCGTCTCCGCGAGTGGCGCTCGGCGCGGTGGCCGCCGCGCTGGGGACCACCGTGGTCTGCCGGTGCGCCTTCGACGTGTGGCTCATCGGCCGGCGCGAACGCGGTGAGTTCCGCACCCCGGTCGTCGTCGCCGGCACCGCCGGCGAGGCGAACAGGCTGGTCGACTTCCTCGAGCTGAACCCCGAGGCCGGATTGCGTGCCACCGCCGTCGTCGGCGAACGGGCCGCGCTCGTGGGCGAGGGTCGCGATGGTCCCCCGTGGATGGGCGGCCTCGACCACACCGGAGACGCCGTGCACCGCACCGGTGCCACCGGGGTCCTCCTTGGCGTCGACGAGCTGCCCAGGGACACGGTGAACCGGCTGGTCCATCGGTTGTCGCTGGCGGGCGTCCCCGTTCACCTCTCGCCCGGGTTGACGGGAGTCTCCCGCGCACGCCTGCAGACGTTGGCGCTCGCTCACGAGCCGATGGTCCTGGTGACCCCTCCACGCCGTTCGACCGTGCAGGCGATGGCCAAGCGGGCCCTCGATCTCGTCCTGGCCTCGCTGCTCCTGCTGGTGACGGCGCCGGTCTTCGCCGTGACTGCCGTCCTGATCAAGGCCCACGACGGCGGACCGGTGTTCTTCAGGCAGGTGCGCATCGGTCGGGGCGGCCAGCCGTTCACCCTCGTGAAGTTCCGGACCATGGAGGTAGACGCCGAGTCCCGGCTCGCTGATCTCCGGGGCCACAACGAGCGTCACGGCCCGCTGTTCAAAGTGTCGAACGATCCCCGGGTCACGCCGATCGGCGGCCTCCTCAGGTCGGCGGCCATCGACGAGCTCCCCCAGCTGATCAACGTCCTCAGCGGCCGCATGAGCATGGTGGGACCCCGGCCTGCCCTCCCGGCCGAGACCGCCGAGTTCGACCCCGAGCTCCAGCGGCGAAACCTCGTCCGGCCGGGTGTCACCGGTCTGTGGCAGGTCGAGGCCAACCACAAGGCATCCTTCGAGGAATACCGCCGGCTTGATCTGTTCTACGTCGACAACTGGTCGTTGGGAGTCGATCTCACCGTCATGGTCGACACGGTTCAAGCCATCAGTCGCAGGGTCCTCTGGACCCTGCGCCGACCGGCGCCGACCGCCCCGGCGTCGGTCGGTTCCCCCCCTGTGCCCGAGCGTGCCGAAGGTAGCTCCGTGGGGCTTCCGCTGTAGGGCCGGCGTCTCATGGTCGACATCGCGCTCATCGTCGTGACCTTCAACAGCGCCGCTCACATCGAGCAGCTGCTGGCGTCCCTCGACGCCGCAGTCGGGGGACTTCAGGCCCGGCTGGTCGTCGTCGACAACAACTCGGCGGACGACACCGTTGCCCGACTGCGCGGCCATCGCGGCGTCGAGGTCCTCGTCCAGCCCGACAACCGCGGCTACGCGGCGGCGATCAACGTCGGGCTCGACCGGACCCGCGAGGCCCCCGCCGTCCTCGTGCTGAACCCCGACCTGGAGCTCGGCACCGGGAGCATCCCGACGCTCCTGGCCGCCAGCCGGGAGCCGGGCGTCGGGATCGTGGTTCCCCAGCTCCGCATGCCGGGTGGGGACCTCTACCAATCGCTCCGGCGTGAGCCGACGGTCGCTCGCGCGCTCGGCGCCGCGGTGATGGGTGGGCGACTCGCCGGACGGTTCCCGCGTCTCTCGGAAGCCATCAGCGATGACCACCTGTACCTCGAGCGGCGCGACGTCGACTGGGCGACCGGAGCGGCGATGCTCATGACCCGAGAGTGTGTCGACGCCACGGGTCCATGGGACGAGTCGTTCTTCCTCTACTCCGAGGAGACCGACTTCGCGGAACGGGCGCGCCGTGCCGGGTTCCGCGTCTTGTACGAGCCGGCGGCGGTCATGACCCACACCGGTGGCGACGGTATGACGTCGCCACGGCTCAGGAGCATGCTCGTGCTCAATCGCCTCCGCTACTTCCGGCGCCGCCACGGCCGGTTGCCGAGCGCGGCCTTCTACCTAGCGATGCTGTGGAGCGAGCTCACGCGCGGCCTGCTCGGGAACCGGGCCGCCCGTGCCGCGACCCGCGGGCTCGTGAACCCCAGGGTCCGTCCTCGGGAGCTCGGATGCTCCGACCGGCTGGTACCGCGCTAGAGCGCCGCGACCCGCACACCCATGCCGGTCGGTCGAACGATGTCTGCGAGAGAGGTGGCGATGCACGACTTCAGCGATGCTTCTCTCGATCGTGGCCGGCGACGCGGGAATCGTGCGTCCAGTCCCAGGAGGAGGTGGCTGGCGGGCCTCCTCACGATCCTCGTGTTGCTGCCGATGGCGGTGTGGTCCGCCCCTCCGGCAGCCGCCGCGCCGCCAGCCGACTTCCAGACCTCGCTGGTGATCGGCGACGGCCTGAACGGCCCGTCGGGTTTCGAGATCGCGCCGGACGGCCGGATCTTCATCCTCGAGCGCAGCGGGAAGATCAAGATCGTGAAGAACGGGCAGCTGCTGCCGACCCCGTTCGCCGACCTGCCGTCGGAGGACACCGGCGACCGCGGCCTGATCGGCATCGCGTTCGACCCCGACTTCGGCGTGTCCAACCACTACGTCTACTTCTATTACACCGGGCACGACCTGCTGAACCACCTGGTCCGGTTCAGCGCGGCCGACGACGTCGGCACGGACGGTCCGTTCGAGCTGTTCAGGACGTCGTCGCCGTCCCAGCTGCTGCACGTCGGCGGGAGCATCCGGTTCGGACCGGACGGCAAGCTGTACTTCGCGGTCGGCGACAACGGCAACGGGCCGCTCGCCCAGGACCTGAGCAATCCGCACGGGAAGATCCTGCGGATCAACAAGGACGGCTCGATCCCGGCCGACAACCCGTTCGCCGGTCAACCCGGCAAGCTGGGAGCGATCTGGGCGTACGGATTCCGCAACCCCTGGCGCTTCCAGTTCGACAGCGCCACCGGCGCAGCTCTACGGCGGCGACGTCGGCGACTTCAGCTGGGAGGAGGTCAACCACATCGTCAAGGGCGCCAACTACGGCTGGCCCCTGCACGAAGGCATGTGCACGTCCGGCTGCACCGGCTACATCGACCCGATCCACGCCTACCCGCATGCCGGGGAGAGCGCGGCGGTCACCGGCGGCCCGGTGTACCGGGGCGAGATGTTCCCGTCCGAGTACCAGGGCGACCTCTTCTTCGGCGACTACGCCAAGGGCTTCATCAAGCACGCGGACCTCGACGCCGACGGCAACGTCACCGCCGTCCACGACTTCGACGACCAGGCCGGCAGCGTGGTCGACCTGAAGGTCGCTCCGGACGGCTCGCTGTACTACATCACCTACTACCCCGGTGCGCTGTATCGGGTCAGCTACAACACCACGTTCGCACGTGCCGGTGGCCAACGCTTCGGCGGACGTCACGAAGGGCGTCGAGCCGCTCACGGTGCACTTCTCCAGCGCCGGCAGCCAGCGATCCGGACGGCGACCCGCTGAGCTACCACTGGACGTTCGGCGACGGGACGACCAGCACCGACGAGAACCCGACGAAGACGTACCCCGAGAAGGGCGTCTACACGGCGCGCCTGACCGTGTCGGCGGGCGGGGACCAGACCGCGGCGCAGCCGATCGTGATCCAGGTCGGGCTGGCGCCCGAGCTGACCGTCTCCACGCCCACCGAAGGTCAGCTCGTACCGGGCGGGCGACACGATCACCTACAACGCGTTCGCTCGCGACGCGGCCGGCTTCGACCTCGACGACGGCGACATCAAGACCGAGGTCAGGCTGCACCACGGCACCCACTTCCACCCGTTCGTCGGGCCGCTGACCGGACGAGCCGGATCGTTCACCATCCCGAGGACCGGCGAGGCGTCGGCGGACACCTCCTACGAGATCAAGGTGACCGCGACCGACGGCAACGGCCTGTCCACCAGCAAGATCGTCAACGTCTTCCCACGGAAGTCGGAGCTCAGCCTGGCCACCTCACCCGCCGGCCTGGGCCTGCTCGTCGACGGTGTGCCGGTCAGCACGCCGCGCACGTTCACGGGCGTCGAGGGCTTCCAGCGTGAGCTGTCCGCGCCGAACACCGCCGTCGCGCAGGACGGCACGGTGCTCCAGTTCGCCGGCTGGTCGGACGGCAAGAGCATCCGCCACGTGATCACGACGCCGGAGAACGACACCACCTACACCGCGACGTACCAGCCGTCGCAGCCGTTCACCGCGCACTACTACGACAACACGACGTTCTCCGGAACCCCGGTGCTGACCAGGCAGGACCCGAACATCAACTTCGTGTGGGGAGAAGGCTCGCCCGACCCGGCCCTGCCCGCCGACGGCTTCTCGGTGCGCTGGACCAAGACCCAGCACTTCGGCGCCGGCCGGTACAAGTTCACCGCCGTCGCCGACGACGGTGTCCGGCTCTACATCGACGGGAAGCGGGTGATCGATCAATGGCAGGGGCCGGCGAACACCGAGTTCAGCCACACCGTCGACCTCGGCGAGGGCAAGCACACGATCAAGATGGAGTACGTCGAGTACGGCGGGCGGCGCACTGGCGTCACTCAGCTGGGACAGCGCGCCCGACCAGCCGACCGACGCCTACCGTGCGCAGTACTGGAACGCTGCCGCCCGGCGTCAACGCGATCCCGGGCACCAGTCCCGACCTCGCCCGCGACGAGGACACGATCGACCACGACTGGGGCGAGGGCTCGCCGGGCGGGAACATCGTCGGCCAACCGGTTCGTCGCCCGGTGGACACGCACTCTGAGCCTCGCCCCCGGCGACTACGAGTTCGCCGTCACCGCCGACGACGGCGTGCGGCTGTACGTCGACGGCGTGCGGGTGATCGACAAGTGGATCGACCAGGCGCCGACCACCTACCGCACCACGCTGCCGCTGGACGGCGGTCCGCACAAGCATCGTGATGGAGTACTACGAGAACGGCGGCGGGGCGGTCGCCCGGTTGGCCTACACCCGCAGTCGGTGATCCACCCGCTGAGACCGCGTATCGGGCGGAGTACTGGAACACGCCGGACGCCACCGGGCCGCCCACCATCCCGACCGGCCCGGCCGACCTCGAGCGCGACGACGACACGCTCGACTTCGACTGGGGCGACGGCTCGCCGGGAACCGGGATCACGGCGGACCGGTTCGTCGCGCGCTGGACGAAGACGGTGGCGCTCTCGGCGGGCCTCTACCGGTTCAGCGGTGCCCGCGACGACGGGATCCGCGCGTACGTCGACAACGTGCCGGTGGTCGACGGGTGGACCTTCGGGCAACGCCGAGTACAGCGTCGACAAGGTCGTGACAGGTGGCCCACACGAGCTGCGCGTCGAGTACTTCGAGGCGGGCGGCGGCGCGCGGGCGGAGTTCTCCTACGACCGGATCGGAGACGTCGTGCCCGCCGACGGGGGGTACGCCGCCGAGTACTTCGCCAACCGCAACCTGGCGGGCGCCCCGGTGCTGACGCCGTCTGGACGACGCCATCGACTTCGACTGGGGCGGTGGCACACCCGGTGACGGCGTGCCCGCGGACAACTTCTCGGCCCGGTGGACCAAGTCCGTGACGCGTGGCCGAGGACGGGTCGTACAAGTTCACCGTGACCGGCGACGACGGCGTCCGGCTGTACGTGGACGGGCAGAAGGTGCTGGACAAGTGGATCCCGCAGGGCGCGACCACCTACACCGTCACCCGCGCAGTTGACCCAGGGCACGCACCAGATCGTGCTCGAGTACTTCGAGGCGAGCGGGGACGCGGTCGCGAAGTTCGCCTACGAGAGGACGTCGGAGCCGTCTCCGCCGCCGCCCCCGCCGGCTGAGCCGTTCGCTGCCGAGTACTTCGACAACAGCGCGCTGACCGGCAGCGCGGTGCTCACCCGCACCGACGACGCGATCGACTTCGACTGGGGCGACGGTGCACCCGGCTCCGACGTGCCCGCCGACCGCTTCTCGGCGCGCTGGACCAGGACGAAGACCTACGCGGCCGGTACCTACCGGTTCAGCGTGACCGGTGACGACGGGATCCGGGTGCTGGTGGACGGCACGCAGGTCATCGACGGATGGTTCTATCAAGCGCCGACCACGTACACCGTCGACGTCCCGTTGTCCGCAGGGCCAGCACACCGTGGTCGTGGAGTACTTCGACCACACCGGCGGCGCGGTGGCCAGGTTCAGCGAGTCGAAGCTGGCCGATCCCCCGCCGTAGGACCGGACGGCGTCCGGCGATCACGTCACCCGGTAGATGTGGACGGCGTTGCCGTCGGCGAAGGCATCCACGAACCGGCCGTCTCGCACGGTCAGGCTCCGACCCTCGAAGAGCACGTCGACGGTGGACCCGGTGGCGACGCGCAGGGTCACGTCCCCGCCCGCTGCTCCCGCCGTGTCCGCGCCCGCGAACACGTACCAGGCACCGTCGGGACCGCGCTTGGCCATCACCGCCGCCTGACCCTCTTCGACGCTCACGAACCCGTCCGCGTACGGACTGTTGAGCACGGGAGCCAGCTCGGTGATCTGATCGTTGACGGTGGCGACCGCGGGGGTCATCGCCGGGTCGCACCGGTCCCGGAGCACGTGGTCCGAGCCGCAGTCCCCGCCGAAGTTGTGGTTGAAGTAGACGATCCCCCGCGCCCCGGCGATGATCGAGTGCCACACCGCCGACCGCATCTCGGGTGCGGTGATCGTCGGTGCCCAGTCCTCGGTGAACGGGTGGCCGACCTCGACGAACCCCCACACAGGCTGGCGGGCACCGTCCATGGCATCAAGGTCACGGACCCGGTCGATCAGCGAGCCGTAGCTGGCGCCCTTGCGGTCGGCGGCGGCGATCTCGGGGTGGGTGAAGTAGTAGACGTCGGCGGAGACGACGTCCTGCCACTCGGCGTTGACGAAGGAGGCGGCCTCCTCGTCGGTGTTGGTGATCGCGACACCCATCCCGTAGTTCGCGTAGCGGAGCTCGCCGTTCGGGGTCCCACCGGCCGACTCCTGCATGACCGTGTAGCCACACTCGCCGCCCTGATCCTGGGGCGGGATGCACGTGTTCCAACCCTCGGTCCCGTCCCACTCGTCCCAGCCGGGGCCGTACATCATGTCGGCCTCGTCGGCGACCAGCCACCCGTCGACCGCCGAGCTCGTCGAGCCGGCGAGCTCGCTCACCTGAGCGAACAGATGCATCCCGCTCGCCTCGACGAGGTCGAGGTTCGAGTCGGCGGTGATCCCCACGTAGACGTTCAACCCCGCCGCCCGGTCGGCGTCGACGTCCCCCCGGTCGTGGACGGCCCCGAGCCACACGCCGATCGGGAAGAACGCCGGGTCGTTCGGCAGCCCGGCCGGGTAGTCGCCCCCGTCGAGGCCCCGCAGCGTCACACCGGGTGCGGGCTCGCCGGTCGCGCAGCCGGCTGCGCTGGCAGCGACACCCATGGCGAGTGCCAGAAGGCCGGTCGCGGCACGGCGTGTGACGTTCATCGGATCAGGCGCACATCATGGTCGTCACCCGCGCCGCTTCCGGGACGTGTCGTCGTCGATTGCACAGTCGTCGTGGGCGCCACCGTCGTCGGCGGCACCGTCATTGGCGGCACCGTCGTCGGCGGCACCGTCGTCGGCGGCACCGTCGTCGGCGGTGCCACCGTCGTCGTGGGTGGTGGCACGGGGTCAGCCGTGGTCGTCGGGGACGGCGCTGCCGTCGGTGGTGCCGCGTATGGCGACGACGACGATCGCGTGGTGCTGGAGCCCAGGCGGTTCGCCGCGGTGGACCCGTTCGTCGCCGCGTGGGTGGTCGCCGTGATGCCGGCCGGCGCCGGAGTGGCGGCCGGCGCGCCTCGCCGCCGAGCCACGGCCGCGGTCGCGGTCGCGGTCTCGATCGAGGTTGTCGTCGATGCGCTCGCTGGCGTGACGGTCGTGGTGGTGACCATCTGCGCAGCAAGAGTGTCCGGACGGTCTCCGCCGCCCCGTCCGACGGCGACCGCAACACCTAGGAGAACGACACCGAGGCCGGCGCCGATCGCACCGACAACGCGGCGGGAATACCGGCGGTCCTCGGCAGGTTCACCGGGGCCACACCCCGACGGGTCGCTCGACGAGCGCGCGTCGATCGCCAGCGGTTCGGCGTCTCTGGTCGTCAGCCGCTGGAGGTCCTCGTCGGTTCCGTTCGGTGCCCCGCGCGGGACCGGGTCGCCGCCGTCGACTCGGGGCGCTGCAGTCCGCTGCATCTGCCAGAGGGCCCCGGCCACGCCGAGGCACAGCGGGACGAGCCCGGCGTACATCAGGAACGAGAAGGCGTCGAACGTGAACGCCGCCACGGCGCTCGCCAGGCTCGTGGCCGCCATGGCCTGCCCGAGGTCGCGTATGGCGCGATCCGTGCTTCGATGACGAGCTCCCCGTCCGAGGAACGCAGTCGCGAGGAGGAAGCCGATCACGGTCGCCAGCCCGACGAGCCCGATCTCGATGGCCGACAGGAGGTACTGGTTGTCGAGGATGATGTAGCTGTCTGCGAGGAACGTCCCCGGACCGCGTCCGAGCAGTGGCGACTGTCGTATGTACTCGCCCACGACCTCGTAGTCGTTGGTGCGGTAGGTGATGCTCGTGTCCGACCCGGCGTGGACGAACAGGTTGCGCAGGGTGCCGAGGAGCCCGGGTGTCGTCGCATAGATGGCCACCACGAAGGCCGCCGCCGCACCCAGTGCGCGCGGCCGGAGCCTCGGCTCCAAGCCGGTGAAGATCACGATGCCGGCGACCACGGCGGCCAGGACCGCGGAGCGTGACACCGCGACCGGGACCCCAACGGTGATCGCCACCACCGGCAGCCAGCGGCGGGCACGTGAGCGGGCCACGTCGAAGCGCGCCAGGTGCAGCGCCAACGGCAGCGTCATGGCGATGACGGTCCCGAACTCGATCGGATGGGTGGCCGTGCCGGCCGGACGGCGAAATCCCTCGCGGTCCTGGATCGAGACGAGCTCGGCGTTCTGGTGGAGCACGGGTATCCGGTTCACAAGGTCGGCGAGATCGATCCCCGAGCGGAACTGGAGAAACCCGACGACCGCCATCACCGCGACCGCCGCGATCAACGTCCGCAGCACGCGGTAGAGCTCGTCTCGATCACGAATACCCTCTGCCGCCAGCAGGGCGACGCCAGCCCAGGACAGGACCTGGACGAGCATCCGATCAGAGCCCAACAGCTCGCCCCCCGGCACGTGCCGCAGGTGCAGGATCATGTAGCCCAGGAGGATCGTGCCGACGAGCAGACCGATCACCATCCGCACGGCCACCACGGTGCGGCACAGGTAGCTGCGGCCCGGCAGGACCACCGCCACGCCCCAGAGCGTGAGGGCGGCCAGGCCGGTCACCGTGGCCGGCGTACCCACGGCACCGAGAGGGCCGATGATGTGGGTCGGTGGGATCAGGACGAGGAGGAGTGCGTACGTCTGGATGATCCTGACCGGAGCGCCGCGGTCACGGCGACCACGTGACCCGGTCCCCAGACTCCGCCCGGTACCGGAACGATGGTCGGTCGCGACCGTCACGGGCTCCGGTCGGTCGCCGGAGGAGTGCGCCGACTGCCGGCTCGCGAGTCACTGGAGCGGTTCGGCTGCGCCGTGTCCCGCGGCGCTGGGTTCCGCTCCGAGGGCCCTCGCCGCGCCAACCGCAGATCCGGGAGCTCCTTGGCGCGATCCGCCACGCCCCGGCGCGTGACCCGTGCGCGGCGGCCCGGTCACCGTTCGGGGTCACGCCGCCGGGCGCGGGCGGCCCCGGGGTCGTGATCGGCCGCGCCGTCCGCCGCTGGACCACGGCTTCGGCGAGCACCGCGAGCGCGAGCGTGCAGAGCAGGCCGACCGCCAGCGCCGCGATCGCCGCTCGTACGGTGCTCCCGTATATGGCCGTGGCCGTCGACGCGGGTTCGAGAGGGGCGGTGCTGATGAAGTAGTCGGGGTCGGCTCCCTCGGCCTGCTGGAGCTCGATCAGGGTCGCGTCGACCTCCCGGAGCACGGACTCGGCTGATCGGATGGCCGCGTCGGGGGTCGGCTCCTCCCCCGCGACTTCGATCACGGGACCGCGCGAGACGCTGTTGGCGAGAACCTCATAGCCGGTGATGCCCGTCGCCTCGATATCGGCACGCATCGAGTCGCCGTCCATGACCCGCGCGAGGATGTCAGCCACGACGGAGAGGTCGCCGTAGCGCGCGAACGGGTTCTGGCCGACCTCGGGCATCGGTGCCGACCCGGGAGCGGCGTTGACGTCTGGGGCCTCGGGTGGGCTCAGGAGCACGATCGATCCCGTCGCCTGGTAGGTCGGCGACGAGAGCTGGAGCGCAGCCACGAGCCCGAGGAGGGTGAGCAGCAAGGCCGGAGCGGTCACCCGCCAGTGACGACCGACTAGCCGTAGCAGGGAAAGCACGTCCATCGACACCCCCGAGGGTCCGCTCCTCGAAACCGAACTCGCGGGAGCCGTAGGCTCCTGCTGCTGCTCAGGGACCGGTGCCGGGCGACCGGTCACGTCGCGCCCCTGCTCACGACCTGGCGAGCGAAGTCGAATTGATAGCGAAGGTCTCGAGGCCACAGGACCGTGGCGGCCACCACGTACGCGGCCATGCCGGCCGCCGACGCCCAGACGAGCAGCGGTAGGCCGCTGGTGATGCCCTCCAGCGCAGCCGCCACGAGCAACCACACGCCGCAGAGAGCCGCAGAGCTGACGAAAGCCGGTGCCAGCACCCGGAGATAGCCCCGCGCCGAGATGGGAATGATGCGTCCGATGACCCACAACCGGAGGGGGGTCAACGCCAGCCCCATGACCAGGTACGCCGTAGCGACACCCGTGATGCCCCAGTTGACACCCACGCCGAACGAGACGACTGCGAAGACCATGGTGACCATCGACCAGCGAAACTCCCAATCGGCGCGTCCAACCGCCAGAACGACGGCGGGAGTGACGGAGAGGATCAGATACTGGGTGGTCATGGCAGCCAGGATCTGAAGCGGCACCACTGCGGGCGTCCACGCCTCGCCCAGGACGGCAGGCACGGCGACAGGTGCGCTGAGAATCGTGAGCGTCATCGCCGGGCACACGACCAACGCCACGCTTTGGCTAGCGCTCAGAAACATCTGCGCGAGGCGTTCGCGGTCATCCTGAAGCCGCGAGAACGTCGGGAGGATCACACGACCGGCCTGCTCCATCATGAGCAGCGGTAGCTGCAGGACCCGGTATGCGAGGGAATAGAAGCCGAGCTGTGTCGCACCCAGGACCCGGGCTATGAGGAACTTGTCGGTGTTCTCCGACATGTACTTGACGAGCTCGGCTCCCATGACACGAGAGCTGAAGGCCCACAGCCCTCGCGCGGCGCTCGCGGACCACGTCAGCTCCGGTCGCCCGGAGATCCGTACAAGTGCGATGAGGTAGACCGTGTCCATGGCCAATGTCTGGACCACCAACGCCCAATAGCCGAGACCGTTCGCCGCGGCCACGACGGCACATGCGCCACCCAGGAAGGTGCTCACTATCTCGGCCGTCCCGATGCTGCGGAACCGCATGTTCCGGTAGAGCAGAGCCGTCGGCACGACCGCCATCGCCTTCAGGACGAAGCAGATCGACAGCACCCGCAGCACCGCTGTGAGCTCTTCGGTTCGAAAGAAGCCGGCCAGGGCAGGCGCGGCGACCACCGTCAACCCGGCGAGCGCTGATCCGAGCGCGACGTTGATCCACCAGGCACTTCCGACGTCCGCCTTCTCGAGCTGGGGTCGCTGGATGATGTTGGCGGCCGTTCCGAGGTGGAGGAAGATGTAGGTGATCGCGATGTAGACCGACGCTTGGCCCACGATTCCGAAGTTCTGTGGTCCGAGCATGCGCATGAGCGCCACGACGAAGGCCAGGCGACCGACCTGCGTGGCGATCGAGGCGATCAGGCCCCAGCGAACCCCACCCGCGACCTGCTGGCGAAGGGTGCCGGACGGATCTCCGGAGACGGCCTGGTCCGCGACGTGCCCGTCCGGCGAGGCCTGGTCGTTCGAACCGAGCGTCCCGACATCGTCGACGGTCGGGAACGAGCCGATGTCGCGCCCAACCGTCGGCGCATCGTGATTCGATGGAGAAGCCACACACCACGCCCTGGTTCGTCCTCCGAAAGACCCAGTGTCATTGCCCGGATTGAAGGGCGACTTAAGAATCCTGAGGAGGTACTGAAACGACAGCCGGGCCGCAGCGGGCCGGGTCGTCATCGACGGCGCGCGGCACCAGACGAGAGAGCTTGCGGCTGCGGTGCACCGCCGTCACGCGCTGGCGGCGCAGGAACATTCCCGCGATGGCTGCGCGCGCCTGCCGACGCTCTCGGGGGCCGAGGTCGACCTCACTGACCGCCGTCAGCAGCTCCCGGCACTGCAGCGCCGTCGCCACGTGGGCGTGCCAGCGGGGTAGGCCGAGCTTGGCCGCCGTCGCCGACAGCCGCGGGAACGGCTCGACGCGACGGTAGGAGAGGACGTCGCCCACGTGCCCGAACGGCCCGGCCAGCGCCAACCTGGCGGCGAAGATCTGATCCTCGAACAGCAGGATCGGCCGGGGCAGCCGGGCGACCGGAGCCCGCCGCATCATCCCGTAGAGCGGGTCGAGCAGCAGGTGGCTCTCGTTCAACAGGCGCAGCATCTCCGTGAACCGCTCGACCGGCCGAGCGGATCGCAGCCGCGTGGCGTCGAAGGTCGCCGTCTCGACAACCCCATTCGGGCCGATGTGGGCCTGCTGGGTGGTGACGAGGATCAACGCCTTGTCGTCGTGGAGCGCGTCCACGCACCGCGACACGTACGTGGGCGTCAGCCAGTCGTCGTCCCCCAACCACGTGAAACAGGCGCCACGGGCCATGTGCAGGACGGCGTTGAAGTTGTCGACCAGGCCGATGTTCTGTGGCTGCCGGCAGTAGCGGACGCGGGCGTCGGCCCGCGCGAACTGGCGGCAGATCTCCTCGGTGGCGTCGTCCGACGCGTTGTCGGAGATCACCAACTCGAGCCGGCCATACGACTGGGCCAGCACCGACCGCACCGCGTCGCTCAGGTAGCGCTCGCCGTTGCGGACCGGCAGTCCTATCGTCACGAGCTTCTCGTCAGCGGGCACGGAACACACCTCTCGCGCCGCTCAGGCGGGCTGTGTGCCGTTCGGGGGCAGCGCCACGGCGAGCACAGCTAGCCGGTCCCTCGGGTGGGCGCTCCGGGCTCTGCAACCCTCTCGAGCCAGATCTCCCTCCAGAACGCGAAGATCGAGCGCGGGCAGTTGGCGCTGTACGCCCCCTGGCACACCGTCTCCTCGAGCACGATGCACGGGTTCTTCATCTGCAGGAGCCGCCCGGTGTCCTCGTCGATGCACCTCTCGACGCGACGGAGCACCCGCGCCTCCCGGCCGCAGTGCCTCGCCATCTCCTCTTCGAAGCCCAGGCCACGGTTGCAGAGATCCTTGGTGAGGGTCTTCATGATCTCCGCCTTCGACTTGATCCGGACGAGCTCACCCGGTTGCAGGTCGCTGTGTCCGGTGGGCGTCTTCGTGAGGGACCCGGTGACGAACCCCCACCGCTGGCCATCGCGGAACCGCAGCGGTCGCGGAAGGACCCGGGTGCTGACGGCCTGGATCCGGTTGAAGACGCCGACGAGGACGGCGCGGAGCACCGCCAGGACGCCCACGTTGCCGGAGCGGATGTCGTCCACGTGCTGACCGAGGTCACGCAGCGGCAGGAGCTCGGGAGCCGCCCTGAGCAGCTCCGTGGCCTGGCACGAGAACCGCTCCTCACCGTCCGGAGCCGGCAGCCTCCTGGTCAGAGCGTGCAGGTCCGTGACAGTCGGGCGGGCAGGTCCTGGAGCCAACGGCCGCGGGCGCTCCCTGCCGGAGCTCGCGTTCGCTCGCTTGAGCCAGGCCTCCTTCCAGTAGACGAGACAGGCTGTCTGGCAACCGCCGTGCGCCTCCCCGTCGCATCGCACGCCTGCCAGGTGCACGGCGTTGCGCATCCTGCGCATGCCCGTGCCGCTGATCGTGTCGCACAGCTTGTTGGCGACCTTGTGGACGGTGAGCTGCTCGCCGCACCAGCGCAGCATCTCGGGCATGAACGGGAGCGAGTCGAGCTCACCCTTCTCGTCGAGGGTCGCCAGGATCTCCTCCTCGGTGCGCACCTCGACCAGCTCGCCGACGCGGAGGTCGAGCGTCTCATCGGGCACGAACGCCCTGATGTGCACGGCCGCGCCCGCACTCGCTCCGACCGATCCCGCGCGGTCCGCGGTCGGCCGCGACGTGGCCGGTGATCCCATCGCTACAGCACCACCTTCGAAACGTAGAAGCCCTCGGCGAACCGGCTGCGGGCGTTGGCCTCCAGACCGCGCAGCCGTAGCACCGCCCGAAACGTGTCGGCATCGAACCACGACCGGTGCCGCTGGCTTGGGAAGTGGTCGAGGATGCCGTCGACCTTGCGTCGAGCGGTCTCCTCGTCGATCGCGACGAAGAGGTTCGGCGACCCCAGGTCCCCGTCGTACTTCGGGATCTCGTACTCGAGGATCAGGTGGTCGCGCCATGTGTTCCACGTGAGCTCGGCGACCAGGCGATGGTCCTGGTGCCGGTCGTGACGGTGGTGCGTGAGGATCATGTCGGGTGTCATGTCGGCCCGGAGCCCCTCGAAGTAGTCCTTGATCTCGGCTCCGGCCCAGGGGAAGTAGCTCTCCCGGAAGCGCTCGATCCGTATGTCCTGCTTGCCGGCCCCCGACAGGAAGTGCTCGGCGGCGCGGTGCGCCTCGGCGGCCCGTTCGTCGTCGGAGCTGAGCACGACCCAGCGGAACCGCGCCGCCGGGAACTGCTCGACGAGGCGGAGGACGGTGCCGCCGCACCCGATCTCGATGTCGTCGCAGTGAGCGCCGAGGCACAGGATCTCGAGTGCGTCCTCGCTGGGCTCGGTCAACGTGACGGGAAGCATCACGAGGCCTCCCCGCTCCAGACCTCCCAGGGCGGGTGTCCCTGGGTGTAGAGGTCCTCGAGCAGCTGCCGGTCCTTGAACGTGTCCATGGGCACGAAGAAGCCGTCGTGCCGGTATGTCGTGAGAGCCGAGATGTCGATGAGCCGCTCGAACGGCTCACAGACGAGCTCCTCACCGGCACCCAGGAAGTCGAAGATCCGGGTGCTCATCACGAAGAACCCGGCGTTGATCCACACGCCCGCCCGGGTGATGTCCTCGATCGCCTTGACCACACCGTCGTCGGAGGCGGCCACCACGTGGAAGCTGTGGCTCGGTGTCGCGGACACGAACGAGGCGATGCTCCCGCTCTCGTGGAAGAGGTCGACGACCCGGTCGAGCGAAACGTCGCTGAGGCCGTCGCTGTAGTTGGCGAGGAAGACCTCCTCGCCCTCGAGGTGCGGCCGGACGGCGCGCAGCCGCTCACCGATGTTGGACCGGGTGCCGGTGTCGACGAACGTGATGCGCCAGTCGTCGATGTCACTCGACAGGAGCTCGACGTCGGCGCCGCCGCCGGACAGCACGAAGTCGTTCGAGAGCCACTCCTTGTAGTTGAGGAAGTAGTCCTTGATCGAGTCGCCGCGGTGGCCGAGACAGAGGATGAAGTCCTTGTGCCCGAAGTGGGCGTAGTAGCGCATGACGTGCCACAGGATCGGCCGGTAGCCGATGGGGACCATGGGCTTGGGGATCGTCTCCGAGAACTCGCGCATGCGCATCCCGAGACCGCCGCAGAAGAGCACGACCTTCACGCCTTCACCGCCTTCGCTCAGTCGGCGTCGCCCGAACTCTCCGCCTGGTGCCGCCCATGCAACCGATCTCCTGCCCGGTGGGCCGCACCGTCGCGGCTCGACCGGGAACCGTCGAGTAGACCTCGACCCGCTCCTTGACCGGAAAGTCTGGAGAGGGACCTTGAAGCCAGGCTGAAGTGCGGCTGAGCACCGCCTGAATCGCGGGCCGCCGACGGCTCGTCGCTCAGTCCGGTCGCTCCGTCGACGGTCGCCCTCCGGACCGCAGCTGGGCAAGTCCCGTGACCAGCAGCGCCAGCCCGACAGCGGCCGACCGGGCGACGCCTCCGTCGTCAGGCTGCATCAACGTCCCGACGCGAGGGATGCCTGCGAGCGACGCGACGGTCACCGCCGCCAGAGCGAAAGCCACGAGCCACCCGCTCACCGCCTGCGTCCGGTTCCTCGCCTCGGTGGCGAGCCACACCGCCAGTGCGATCGGGCCGAACAGGCTGGTGGACGGGACGAGGACCACGTCCACCACCGAACCGACCAGCAC
The DNA here is from genome assembly GCA_963735375.1 of uncultured Acidimicrobiales bacterium. Classification (GTDB taxonomy): domain Bacteria; phylum Actinomycetota; class Acidimicrobiia; order Acidimicrobiales; family VFJN01; genus ZC4RG19. Next base: position 1,445,230 of record CAVTKS010000006.1, on the reverse strand, counting down.
CATCCCGACGGCGATCCACCGGGATCGCCGTCGCTCACCGGTCCACCGCCTGCGGCGTCCGACCGTCATCACGCCGAACCAGGCGGCGGCGACGACCACCGATCCGGCGAGGACGTCGTCACCGGGACCGACAAGACCTTCGAGATCGCTGCTCGCAGTCAAGAAGTAGACATCGACCTCCCGCTGCAGGATCGTGCGCCAGCCACTCTGCGAGTCCGAGGGTCGAACCCATGCCGAGAGCGTCAGACCGGAGTCGAGGTCCAGCGAGGGAGATGCGGAGACCCTGACGAGGTCGTCCGCGCCATCGAAGCTCAGGCCGCTCCCGTACCGGCCCCGGGCCGTCCACACGGCGCCCGAGATCGTCCCCACATTGCCATTACCCGAGTCATCCGCGAGCGACGTGCCGGACCCTGCATCGAACGAGTACGCGGCGACCAGGCCGACGGAGGCGGTCGGGACGATCGACGACCTCGCTCGAATGTCCGCCCGTTCCCGGGACGGGCCCACAGCCCCGAGGGGGGTCGCCATGTCGGCTCGGATCTCGGCCTCGCCGAGGGCACGGTCGTACACGCGTGCCTCGTCGATCGACCCTTCGAAGTACTCCCCGTAGGGGTGGTTGCCGCCGATCCACAGGGGCGTGTCGCCGGGGCCCCGGATGGCCCCGGTCGTCGCGTGGGAGGACACCTCGGTGCCGTCCACGAACAGCTGCAGCGTCGCGCCGTCGTAGGTCAGCGCGACATACGACCAGGCCTCGACCGGGCTCGGCGACCGCCCGGCGACGGACCGCACCGTGCCGTCGAAGGTGCCACCGCCCGCTGGCACCAGCGGGCTACGCCCGGTGAGATCGACGATGCCCACCACGAGGAGCAGGACGCCGAGCACGATGGCCGAGGCCGGACCGACCCAGCGTCCGGGTGATGCCCGGTGTGTCGAGCCCTGAGCCGGGCGCCGCGGCGGTGACCGGCGGCGACCGACGACGATGGCGAGCAGGACGAGCGGCACCGCAACGAGGTCGCCCGTGACGATGCCGTGGCTGGGCGACAGGGACACGACGATCGGCCCGTGCCACGGTTCCCACACCACAGCGCCGACGGCTGCGCCCACGAGGGCGACGACACCCATCGCAGTGGTGAGCCGGCCCGAGCGGACCGATGACGACAGGGTCCCGGACGAGATGTCGCAGGCTGTCCGAGCGGGCTGAAGCTCCGCTGAAGGAAGCTGAAAGATCGCTGAAGCGCGAGCGGCGGGCGCGCCGGGGCCATCGTCCCGTGCCGTGGCCCCACGGGAGTCAGCCCTCGGCGCTCGGCACCCGCCCGAGTGCTTCCACGTCGACCCACCGACCCCCCGTCGCCTCGACCTCCGGGACGGCCGCCCGCAGCTCCCCCAACAGGTCGGGCAGGAACAGCACGACGGCATCGGGGCGCGCGGCGACCAGCTCGTCCGGCGCAACGACAGCGACGTCGGTCGCGGGCATGCGGCGGCCCTGCTTCGCGGGCGATGCGTCAGCCACCGCGGGCAGCAGGCTGCGGTCGATCCGAGCGCGGCACAGCAGGGCGACCGCCCGCGATGCGGCGCCATAGCCGAAGACCGTGGACCCCGCGGCCTTCTGCTGGACCAACCACCGGTGCAGCGCCTCGGCCTGGGACACGGCGCTCTGTTGCAGGGCGCGGACCTTGTCCGGATCCTCGACGCCCAGGGCAGCCTCCTCGGCCAGAAGCTCGTCGACACTGGCGTCGGCGACGGCAGCTCCGCCGGCCGCGGTCGCGGGGTCGCCGCGTGTGACGGCGAGCAGGACCGTCCCGCCGTAGAGGTCGAAATGCCATGCCCGGCGGGCGACGAACCCCACTGCCGCCAGCATGCGACGCAGGGCGGTGGTCGAGTAGTAGGCGTAGTGGCCGTGCCGCAGCGAGTTCCATTGGCCGAGCCGCATGATCGTGGCCAGCGAGTGGTACTGCAGCAGCAACACACCGCCGGGAGCGACCCGCGCCGCCCGCTCGGCCAGAGCCGTCGCCTGGTCGGGGCTGTGCATGAGCCCGAAGCAGTCGAGCACGACGTCGACGGGCCCGCCGTCGTCCGCGGGCGCCACCCCCCGCTCTGCCAGCAGTGCCAGCCACGAGCCGCCGTGGGGACTGCCGTACTCCGCCACGCGGGCCCCGGGGGGAAGCCATCCGGCAGTCGCCACCCGCTCGACGGCAGCGGCGGCCTGTTCGACGAGCGCGGCCGGCTCGGCACCGCGGGGCTCCTCCGGTGCCGTCGGGTCGACCAGGAGCTGGGCCAGACCGCAGGACGCGCAGAGCCACATCTGCAGGGGGTAGGCCGGATCGGGCCCGGGCTCGTCCGCGCCGGGGAAGTGATCGGCGGCAGGTTGGTCGCCGAGATCGAGCACGATCTCGCCGTCCGTGCCACGGCATGAGCGGCAGTGATGGGGCTGGGGATCCACCGGGCGGCAGACCGTAGCGGACGCACGAGCGCCGCGCTGCGGGCCTGACCTGAGCCGGGGCCGACGACGCCGAGTCACACATCCGGCTACGTTGTTCACACACAGTGCTCGGGCGGGCGTTCCGGGCCTCTCGGACAGGGAGAGAGCACATGCGGGTATTGGCGGCCGGCGACCGGGGGTACCTCGGCGCCGTGATGGTCCCGTTCCTCCAGCGGGCAGGGCACGAGGTGGTCGGCCTCGACGCCGGCTGGTACGACGGGTGCGACTTCGGGCCGGTGCCCGACGGCTACGAGCAACGGACCGGCGACATCCGCGACGCACGCCCCGGCGACCTGGACGGCTTCGACGCCGTGGTGAACCTGGCCGCCATCTCGAACGACCCCGTCGGCCATCTCAACCCCGAGGCCACGTACTCGGTCAACGCGCACGGCGCCGTCCACCTCGGGCACGTCGCGAAGGCCGCCGGCGTCGGGCGCTACCTGTTCGCCTCGTCGTGCTCGCTCTACGGCGCGGGCGGCGCCGGGCGGCTGACCGAGGAGGCCGAGCTCCACCCCGTCACCCCCTACGGCGTCAGCAAGGTGATGGCCGAGGAAGGGCTGTCCGGCCTGGCCGACGACACCTTCAGCCCGACCTACCTGCGCAACGCCACCGCGTACGGCTCGTCGCCGCGCCTGCGGGCCGACATCGTTGTCAACAACCTCACGGGCACGGCGTTCACCCGCGGTGAGGTCCGGCTGCAGAGCGACGGCAGCCCGTGGCGACCTCTGGTGCACGCCGAGGACATCGCCCGGGCCTTCCTCGCCGCGCTCGAGGCGCCTCGCGAGAGCGTCCACGATCGGGCGTTCAACATCGGCCGCGACGAGGACGTGGTGCAGATCCGGGACATCGCGACCCAAGTGGCCCAGGCACTCGACGCGCCGGTGACGTTCGCGTCGGGCGCCGGCCCTGACAAGCGGGACTACCGCGTCGACTTCACCCGGGCCCACGAGCTGCTACCTGCGTTCGAGCCCCACTGGACGGTGGCCGCCGGCATCGACGAGCTCGCCCGCGACATGCGGACCTTCGGCCTGAGCGCCGTCGACTTCGAGGGGCCCCGACACGTGCGATTGGCCCGGGTGCGCGAGCTGCTGGACGGCGGCCGGCTCGACGACGATCTACGGATGCGTGCGGGGCCGGTGGAGACCGCCGGATCGGGGAGCCGGCCGTGACGGGGCACGGCACGCCCCTTTGCCGGCTCTGCCGCAGGGAGCTGACGCACACGTTCGTCGACCTCGGCATGTCGCCGCCATGCGAGAGCTACCTCGCCGCCGACCAGCTCGACCAGGGCGAGACCTTCTACCCCCTGCACGTGCGGGTGTGCTCCTCGTGCCTGCTGGTGCAGCTTCCCGCCTACATCGCGGCCGAGGACGTGTTCAGCCACTACGCATACTTCTCGTCCTACAGCGACTCGTGGGTGGCGCACGCCGAGCGGTTCGTGGCCCAGGCGGTCGACCGCCGGGGGCTGACCGACGACTCGTTCGTCGTCGAGGTCGCCAGCAACGACGGGTACCTGCTGCAGCACGTCATGGCGCGGGGCATCCGCGCGCTCGGCGTCGAGCCGGCCGGGAACGTGGCCGAGGCGGCGGTGGCGAAGGGTGTGCCGACCGAGGTGCTGTTCCTCGGCGTGGAGACGGGACGCAAGCTCGCCGACACGCACGGCCCCGCCGACCTGGTGGTCGCCAACAACGTGTTCGCCCACGTGCCCGACATCGTCGACTTCGCCAAGGGCTTGCGCGCGCTGGTCGCCGACCACGGGCGGGTGACGATCGAGATCCCCCACCTGCTGCGGCTGATCGAGGGCCGCGAATACGACACGATCTATCACGAGCACTACTCGTACCTGTCGTTGCTGACCACCCAGCGGGTGCTCGCGGCGGCGGGGCTGACGGTGGTCGACGTCGAGGAACTGGCGACGCACGGGGGGTCGCTGCGCACATGGTCGGCGCCGACCGAGTCGGCCGATGCCGCCAGCCCGGCGGTCGACCGGGTGCTGGCCGCCGAGCGCGCCGCCGGACTCCACACCCTGGAGGGCCACGCCGGCTTCGCCGGTGAGGTGACCGCGGTGCGCAACGATCTGGTCGAGTTCCTGCTCGCCCGGTCGCGGGAGGGGGCGCGGGTCGCAGGCTACGGGGCCCCGGGCAAGGGCAACACGCTGCTCAACCACGCGGGCGTTCGTTCCGATCTGCTCGAGTTCACGGTCGACCGCAACCCGTTCAAGCACGGCAAGTTCCTGCCGGGCACGCACATCCCCATCCACCCGGTGGAGATGATCGCGGAGGCCCGGCCCGACTACGTGCTGATCCTGCCGTGGAACCTGCGGGAGGAGATCGCGACGCAGCTGGCCTACGTGCACGATTGGGGCGGCCGGCTGGTCGTGCCGCTCCCCTCGCTGGAGGTGTTCTAGTCGTGCGTCGCCACTAGGGGGTTCTCCGATGCGCGTACCAGGCGACCGTTCGTTCCAGACCGTCCTGCAGCGTGGTCGACGGCGCCCACCCGCACACCCGAGTCGTCTCGGCAACGTCGGCCTTGGCCTCGGTCTCATGGGGACGATCGGCCATGCCGCCGAACACCGGCTCCACCTCGCCACCCACCAGGGCGCTCACCGTCTCGACCACGTGCTGGACGGTGTGGAGGCGGCCCGTACCGACGTCCAGCACCCGGCCGACGCACGCGGGGACGGTCGCAACCGCGAGCAGCGCCTCCACGACATCATCGATGTAGATCCAGTCGCACCGACGTCGGCCGCTGGACAGCAGAGGGGCCTCGCCGCGCAGCAACGACGTGGCGACATGGGGAACGACCTTGGAGGTGTCGGGCTGGTCGGGCCCATACACCATGAACGGCCGCGCGATTGCGACCGGTGTCCCGTAGAGGGCGTGGAACATGCGTGCGTAGCCGCCGACCGCCCACTTGGCCGCTGCGTACGGCGAGGCAGGGGCTTCGTCGCCCCGGGGCTCGTCACCCGACCCGATGAGGACGACCCGATCGCATCCGACGTCGGTCACGGCACGCAGGACGTTGACGCTTGCCGTCAGATTGTCGGCCAGGGTCGTGCGCACGACATCGAGGGAGCGCGAGCCGGTGACCCGGCTGGCGAGGTGGAAGACGACGCTGGGCCGGACCTGGCCCACGAGGCGGTCGACGAACGCGGCGTCGACGAGGTCGCCCCCCACCCACGACGCGGCATCCGCCAGGTGATCCACGGGGCTGCGAGCGGTGCATACGGTGCTGTACCCGGCGCGGGCGAGCCGCCGCACCAGTGCACGGCCGATGAAGCCACCCGCGCCCGTCACGAGGACCGGGCCCGTACCTGCTGCCAATGGCGCCGTCCTTGTTCCGGTCGCGGCCTCTGCCCAGCTTGCGGCTCCGGGTTGTGCCCTGTCACCGCGTCAGGCATGGTAGCCACCACATGTGGTGGGCTAGCGCCATGCTGCCACCTAACGTGGCAGCGCAGGCGGAGGGCGGGATGATGGCGTGACGGCGATACACAACGACCTGACGCAGACCGACGACCAAAGGCGGGCGAAGCTCTACCGGGGCGACCTCTTCCTGACGGCTCCCGACGAGACGACCCTCGAGCTCTGCCGATTTGCCCGAGACCTCGTCGAGGAAGCCTTCGGCGACCTCGACCCGGAGCGAGCGCAGGACCGCCTGCCAGTCGACGGCTACATCGACATCCTGTCGAGGCTGAAGCCCCACTTCATCCACCACCCGCGCTCGAAGGAGCTACTGCGAGCCATCCTGCAGCAGCGGGGGTGTGACCTCGACCAGACGTACGTCGACGTGCCCCGGCTGCGTACGTCCACGAGCGGCGGCTACCTCACGTCGGGAATCGCCTACGCGTGGCACCCGCACCGTGACACGTGGTACTCGGCTCCGCTCAGCCAGCTCAACTTCTGGATGCCCGTCTACCCGATTCAGGCGGGCAACGCGATGGCGTTCCACCAGGACCACTTCGACCGCGTCGTGCCCAACACGTCGAACACCTACAACTACTACGAGTGGAACACGAAGCACCGGGCCGCGGCGGCGTCGAACGTGGGCACCGACGCCCGGCCACTGCCCGGCCCGACGGTCGAGCTCGACCTCAGCAACCCGCTCGTCCTGGTGCCGCCCGTCGGCGGGCTGATCGAGTTCTCGGGTCAGCACCTCCACTCGAGCGTGCCCAACCACTCGGGCCGCACGCGGTTCTCGATCGACTTCCGCACGGTGCACATCGGCGACATCGAGGCCGGGCTGGCCGCGCCGGACGTCGACGTGCAGTGTTCGGGCTCTTCCATCCGAGACTTCGTGCGGGCGTCGGACTTCGCTCCGATGCCGGCGCGGGTCGTCGACATGTTCCACGACGGCACCGAGGATCGGGGCGACCTGCTCTACGTCGAGAACGTGGCCGCGCGACGCGGAGTCGATCCCAGTTCGGCTGACCCGGCCGTCCGTCGGTAGCCGGGCGCGGACGCATGGATGTGCGGACCACCACCCTCGACGGGGTGCTGCTGTTCGTCCCGACGCCTCACCACGACGACCGCGGCCTCTTCACCCGCACGTTCGACGTCGACGTGGCGGCCTCGCATGGTGTGGACGGGCGGGCGTTCATCCAGGACTCGCAGTCGCGATCGTCGCGGGGCGTGCTGAGGGGGCTGCACGGGCGCGCCGGTCACGGTGAGGCGAAGCTTGTGCGCTGCGCACGCGGCGCCGTGCACGACGTGGTCGTCGACGCCCGACCGGCGTCGCCCACTTTCGGGTGCCACGAGGCGTTCCGGCTCGACGACGAGGCGTTCTGTCATCTCTACATCCCGCCCGGAATGCTTCACGGATTCCAGGCACTCACCGCTGAGGCGGACGTGTGCTACCGCATCGACAGGGAGCACGACCCCGCGGAAGACATCGCCGTGCGCTACAACGATCCCGACCTGGGGATCACCTGGCCGTTGCCAGTGACCACCATCAGCGCACGCGACGCGAACGCAGGTTCGTGGCGCCGCTGCACACATGTGGCTCGAGGTGTGAACGGGAACTGGTGAAGCGCTGGCGGGAACTGGTTCGCCGGTCCCAAGTCGGTGGCCTCGAAGCCGCCCACGCCTCTCCGCCGGTCGGTCGGGCGAAGGGCGCGCTGCCACCGGTCCGGTGGCGGAGAAGACCACACGTCCGCGGGAGGTTTCGGGCGAAGGTGGGGCGCATCATCGAGGGGTGATGCGCGCCGGTCCGTGCACACCGGCCGTCGGGCTCGTGCCGCCGCTCTCCCCCCGGGGCGGCGCGAGCTCGACGGACCGACGCCCGGTGGAGCACCGGTGAGGTCAGGGCCGTGGGATGTTGCGGAGGTTGGCCCGGGCCAGATCGATCATCTTGCCGACACCGCCGGACAGGACGGTCTTGGACGCCGCCATGGCGAAGCCCTTGACCTGCGCACCGGTGATGGCGGGAGGGATCGACAGGGCGTTGGGGTCGGTGATCACGTCGACGAGCACGGGGCCGGGGCGGGCGAAGGCGTCAGCCAGGCCGTCGCGCACGTCCCGGGGCTTGTCGACGCGCAACGCGTCCAGGCCGCCGGCGCGGGCGAGCGCGGCGAAGTCGACGGGCGCGTGGTCGGTCTCGTAGCTCGGCAGGCCGTCGACCAGCATCTCGAGCTTCACCATGCCGAGGGAGCTGTTGTTGAACACGACGATCTTGATCGGCAGATCGTGGAGCTTCACGGTGAGCAGCTCGCCGAGCAGCATCGCCAGCCCACCGTCGCCCGACATCGACACGACCTGTCGGCCGGGTTGGGCGAGCTGGACGCCGATCGCGTGCGGCAGGGCGTTGGCCATCGACCCGTGCCGCCACGACCCCAGGACGCGACGCCGACCGTTCGGGGTGATGTAGCGGGCGGCCCAGACGTTGCACATCCCGGTGTCGACCGTGAACACCGCGTCGTCCGCGGCGACGTCGTCGAGCTGGGCCGCCACGTACTCCGGGTGGATCGGCACGTGGTCCTCGACCCGCGACGTGTAGGCGTCCACCACCTGCTCGAGCCGCTCGCTGTGCAGCCGCAGCATCCGGTCGAGGAACGAGCGGTCGGTGCGCGGCTCGACCAGGGGCATCACAGCCCGCAACGTCTCGCCGACGTCGCCGACGACCGCCACGTCCAGCACCGTGCGCCGGCCCAGCCTGGCCGGGTCGTGGTCCACCTGGGCGGTGCGGGCCTGGGGCAGGAACTGGTCGTAGGGAAAGTCGGTGCCCAGCAGCACCAGCAGGTCGGCCTCATGGCTGGCGTCGTAGCACGCCCCGTACCCCAGCAGGCCGCTCATGCCCACGTCGTAGGGGTTGGCGTGCTGGATCCACTCCTTGCCACCGAGAGCGTGGCCCACCGGCGTCAGCAGCCGCCCCGCCAGCTCGAGCACCTCGTCCCGGGCGTCGCGCACCCCCGCCCCGCAGAACAGCGTGACGGTGCGGGCCCGGTTGAGCGCGTCGGCGAGCGCCCGCACCTGGTCGGCCGGGGGTTGCACGCGTGGCCTCCCCGCCGACAGCACGCTGTGGCCGGTCGGGTTCGCCGCGGGCTCGTGCGCCACATCGCCGGGCAGCACCAGCACCGACACCCCACCGCGGCCCTCGGCGGTCTGCGCCGCGATCCGCAGGAGCCGCGGCATCTGCGCCGGCTGGCTCACCAGCTCGCAGAAGTGGCTGCACTCCGCGAACAGCCGTTCGGGATGTGTCTCCTGGAAGAACCCGGTGCCGATCTGGCTCGTCGAGATGTGCGACGCCAGCGCCAGGACCGGCCCACCGTTGCGGTGCGCGTCGTACAACCCCTGCACCAGATGCGTGTTGCCCGGGCCACAGCTACCCGCGCACACCGCCAGGCGGCCCGTGACCTGCGCCTCCGCGCCAGCCGCGAACGCCCCGGCCTCCTCGTTCCGGACGTGCACCCAGTCGATCCCCGGGGTACGACGCACGGCGTCGACCACCGGGTTCAGGCTGTCGCCCACCAGGCCGTAGATCCGCTCCACCCCCAGCTGGCCCAGCACCTCCACGAACTGCTCGGCGACCGTCGGACCAGACATGGGCACCTCCTCGCGACGGGGACCAGACGAAGTCTGCCGCCAGCGTGGCGAACCGAACACCCCACGAACCCGTGGTCGGCAACGTTTCAACCGAGTCGGTCGACAGAACTCTGTCCGGTTAGCCCCGATTCCGGCGGGTAGCAGTGCGCCGTGACCGACATTCCACGACCAAGGCACGAGCGAACCGAGCACAGCGAGGAGTCGGTCGGTGAGCTGGTTCAGCGGGCGTCTCGACAGACCGCGGAGCTGGTCCGGCAGGAGATCAGGCTTGCTCAGCTCGAACTGAAGGACAAGGGCCGAAAGGTCGGCGCGGGTGTCGGACTGCTCGGCGCGGGGGGCGTGATCGCCTTCTACGGCGGCGCGGCTCTGGTCGCTGCGGCCGTCCTGGGCCTGGCCACTGCGCTGGAGCCGTGGCTCGCTGCTCTCGTCGCCGGGATCGCCCTGATCGCGGTCGGAGGAGCGCTCGCGCTCATCGGAAAGAACGAGGCAGCCGAGGCGCTGCCAGCCGTGCCCGAGCAAGCCGCGGCGAGCGTCCATGACGATGTCGACCACATCAAGGAGAGGACCGAACGATGAGCAGCAGAGATCCCTCGCACCCGGTCCCACCGGCGCCCGAGTCTCCTGAGGGCTCGGACAAGGAAGCGATCCAGAACGAGATCCAACGCACCCGAGAGGACCTCGGCGAGACGGCCGCAGCGCTCTCGGCGAAGGCCGATGTCAAGGCACAAGCATCAGCCAAGGCCGACGAGCTCAAGCAACGGGCCCGCGACGTCGGCGGCGAGGCGAAGGTGCGGGCGGACGAAGTTGCCGAGAAGGTGAAGCAGCGCCCGACCCCCGTCGCCGTGGGTGTCGCCCTGGTGATGGGCCTCTGGCTGATGCGGCGGCGGCGACGGCGCGGGCGTGAGCGCGCGGCGCTCGAGCTGCTTGCCTCCCAGAACCATCCGGCCCGAGCCGTGCTCATCGAACGGTCGGCCTGAGTGACGAGCGGCAGCACCCGACGCTGAGCTGCGGGCCGTCAGCCTGCGTCCGCGGGTGGCGGCCGCGGTCTAGGGGCGGGTCGATCCCAGCGCCTTGGGGTAGCTGCCCCGCACCTTCAACCAGGCACCGGCGGCGGTCCGCTGGGCGATCAGGCGGATGAGGCCCACAAGCGCGCCGGTCACCAGCGCCCACAGGATCGCGTCCCGCCACGCGACATCCTGGTCGGCCGGATTGCCGGGCGGCTCGGATCCGACGATCAGGCGCCAGGCCCGCTCCACGAGGGGCTTCGTGAGCACGACCGCGCCCACCGCTGCGCTGCTCGCTACGCCGTTCCACACCTTGTCCTCGTCCACGGCACTCCCTCCACCGACGTCTTGCATCGGTCCCTTACCCGCTCGCCGCGCCGATCAGTAGTCCGGTTCCGGCTTCCGGGAACGCCAGTCGGTGGGACTCCCGTGGGAGTCCCACCGGCGGCAGGCAGTCCCCGGCCCCACGCCCCCGGGGCCGAGACCGCGTTCGACGCCCTTCGCGTCAGGCGGTACGGACCGACCGTCGTTCCGTGCGCCGGTCGTGGCGGCGCTCCCGGGTCACGATCAGCACGGCCGCGAGCCGCGAACGCGGCGACCGCGAGGGCGATCGCCCAGACCTGCTCGATGGCGAGCTCACGGTCCGCCACCTCGGGCTCGATCGCCGCGACCGTCGCGGCGGTGCCGGCCACCACGGCCACGAGGGCGGCGAGCATGCGTGCCCCTGCCAGGCCGGCCAGCACGAGCAACGCGCCCACGCCCACCTCGACGGCGCCGAGCAACGGTGTGTGGTCCATGCCCAGGACCTGTTCGACCGGCTGATACCAGGTCGAGTTGATCCCGGTGCGGGTCAGCGCCACGGCCCCGATCACGATCAGGGCGACGCCCGCCGCGGTAGCGAGCATGGACCCGATGTCCCACCGGGTCGTGCGGGTGTCGACGGTCTCCTCCCGCTCCAACTGGTGTTGCGGGTTGTCGTCGACGGACCCGCGATCCCGCTCGTGACCGGTGACGACAGCGTCGTCGCGATCCGGATCGGGCCTGTGGATGTCTTCGTCATGGCGATGTAGCAGCCGCATTGGTCCTCCTCGTGTCCCGCGTCGGTGGGCTACCCCGGACGCGGACCGACAAACCCCGCGCCCTCTCCCGGATCGCCCTTGGAGGGCGTCCGCCTCACCATCCACACCCGGGTCTGCGCCGAGCTCGCGCTCGCTCCCCAGCTGTTGGAGATCTCCTCGACGAGACGGAGGCCCCACCCTCCCAACGACGGTCCGGAGGGTCTCGTCGGCCGCGGGGGTTCCGTGCGGGGGCCTTCGTCGCCGACCTCGAGGCGGACCTCATCGCCCTCTGCGACCAGTCGAACCTCGATCTCGCCGTCGCCGTGGACGAGCGCATTGGTCACGAGCTCGCTGGCGGCCAGCTCGAACGCGTCCGTGTGGGCGCCCAGACCCCACGCCAGCAGACTGGTCCGCACCAAGCGACGCGCCCGGCGGATCTCCGCTGTTTCGCGCTCGAATCGTTCGACCACGAGACGTCTCGTCGGCTCCGCTCCCTTCACACGCAGGCTCCGGCGCGACAGGGCGCTTCCCGCACCCAGCGGAGCCAAACCCGCCAGATCGAACGAGGGGACTCGTGTGGCGCCCGGGCGGGAACCCTGATGGACATGGGTGGGTCGTCCCCGCCGGCTCCACCGCAGCGGGGCTTTCTGAGGGATCGAGCGATTTCTCGTGTAGCTCCCCGGCAGGCGGGTAGCTGACGGCCCGCAGTTCCACGCTGTCCACTCGGAGGCACCCGTGTCCATGACCACGACTCGTACACCCGTACCCGGTCGCACCGCCCGATCGGTAGGGAGAGCGGACGGTGCCGGCCGGGAGCGCGACCGCGAGGCCGAGACCCAGCGGTTCCGCCAGTACCGCGCCACGGGTGATCGTGACCTGCGCAACGCCCTCATCGAGGAGCACCGCTGGCTCGCGCTGCACTGCGCCAAACGCTTCGCCAACAAGGGTGAGCCGCTCGACGATCTCGTGCAGGTCGCGATGCTCGGCGTGCTCAAGGCCGTCGAGCGCTTCGACCCCGACTTCGGCTCCACGTTCGCGACGTTCGCCGTGCCCACGATGACCGGCGAGCTACGGCGCCACTTCCGCGACACGACGTGGGCTGTGCACGTCCCTCGCCGGGCCAAGGACCTGCAGCACACCGTCAAGGTCGCGGTCGACGACCTCGGCCACACGCTCGGCCGGTCACCCACCGTCGCCGAAATCGCCTCCCAGTCGGGAGTCCCCGTCGAGGATGTGCTCGAGGCGCTCGAGGCCGCCCGTTGCTACCGCAAGACTCCGCTGGCCACAGCGAACGAGGACGACGAGCACGACGACGTCGCGACGCTGGGTGAGCTCGACCGTGGGCTCGACGCGGTCGAGGCCACCGCAACCGTCGACAGCCTGCTCGCCGAGTTGCCCGCGGCGAGCGCCGCATCGTCGACCTCCGCTACCGGCGCGGCCTCACGCAGTCGCACATCGCAGAGCTGGTCGGGGTCAGCCAGGTCCAGGTGTCGCGGTTGCTGCGGGCGAGCCTGGCCACGATGCGCGACTCGCTGTCCGATCCCGCAGGAACCTGTGCGTCCTGACCAGCGGGCGGTGTGAACCTGCCGATACCCAACGCCGATGGTGGGGCCGTCCCGGCCGTGGCACGATGTGCGGGCGCGGACCCGGGTCGTGATCGGCCCGGGCAGGTCACCGCCCGACACAACCGCCCGGGGAGGGGTCCATGACCGAGCCGAACGAGCCGATCACCGTCGCCACCCGGTGGGACGGAGATGCCGCGGCCGTCCACCTGTCCGGCGAGCTCGACATGCACTCCGCCAGCGTGTTGACGGAGGAGATCACCCGAGTGCTCGACCGGTCTCCCACGACGATCGGCATCGACGCCCGGGGCCTGACGTTCGCCGATTCGGCGGGGCTACGTGCGCTGCTGCTGGCTCGCGGTGATGCAGAGGAGCAGGGTGCGTCCCTGAGCCTCACACACGTGTCGGAACCGCTCGACCGCCTGCTGGACATGACGGGCCTCCGCGAGGTCCTGGGCGTCCCGGTGATCTGATCGCGAGATCGGGGCGGACGGGGATATCAGCCCACGCCACTACCCCGGACGACCTTGCGCGCGCTGAACTCGACGACGCCGTCGGTCGAGCTCAGCTCGTGGCCGTCCGTGACCACGTCGAGGATCTGCCGGCTCAGGGCCAAGCGCTCCTCGTCGATGGCGCCCTGCGCGCTCGCCCTGGTCGTGGCCCGCACCACCACGGCGTCCGCTGCCAGGTCGAACACCAGGTGGACCGGGTCACCGTCACCCATCTCGATCAGGGTGGCGCACAGCTCGTCGACGGCGACGCGGAAGTCCTCGACCTCCTCGAGCGGCAGGCCACAGCTGGACGCCACGCCGCTCGCCATCAGGCGGGCCAGACGCATGTACCGGCTCTCCGGAGGCACTGACAATTCGATGCGGCCGCCGACGTGGTCCATGGTCCTACTTTCCGACGTCGCTTCGTTGCTACCCGCGGGCGGCTCGTCGTACACCCCTCCCGGGTCGGGAGCAGTCATGAGCCCGACAGCAGCACCACGGCGCCTCCTCCGGGAAGTGCCAGCCCGCGTGCGCCTGTCCCGGACGCGGGCAGCTCGAACTCACCGGGCCGACCGCCGTCGAGCGCCGCGCTCGAGCTCGTCGACCACCTCGGTCGAGACCACCGACGACAGCGGCTTGCCGATCGAGGCTCCGTCGAGGGTCGCGGCGGCGGCCCGGCTCAGGCCCGTGATGCGGCGCCCGTCGTCGATCACGACGATCGGCGTGGTGGCCACGCCCAACAGCGCATCGACCAGCGTCTCGAGGTGGTCGACGGATGCTCGGCGCTCCGTCAGCTCGGCGGTCAGCCCGTCGAGCAGGCGGGTGGCCGACTCCACCTGGGCGCGCATCTCGGCCAGGAGCTGAGCGGTCTCGTCGGCCGTGGTCTCGGCCCGGTCATCGGATCGGCTGGTCATCATGGTGTCGCTTCGCATGGTACGGCGGGGTGGACGCGGCAAGCCCTACCCCTCTCGCCGAACAGCGATCCGCCCCCGATGTGTGGCTGCGCCCGGAGGCGGGAACGTAGGGGAGGTGCCAGCGTCGTCGCTCAGCCGGGAGGTGCGCCGCAGCCGTCGTGCCCTCGGCGCGCTGGACGAGTCCGTCGACCGGGCGCGGTCGCGGCTGACCGTCCCCGCCGACCAGGTGACCCGCGACTGGTACGCCGGCCGAGCGCGGCGCCCAGCGGTCGACCCCGACGAGTGGACCCTGCACGTGCGGTACGCCCGCGACCGGGACGACGAAACGCTGGGCGTGCTCGTGGAGCGCTACCGCCCGCACGCCGAGGCGCAGGCTCGACGGCAGTACCGGCGTGGCGAGCCGCTCGACGACCTCACGCAGGTCGCCTACGAGGCGCTCGTGCTCGCCCTCCAACGGTTCGACCCCGAGCGCAGCACGCCCTTCCTCGCGTTCGCCAAGCCGACGATCGTGGGCTCGCTGCGGCGCCACTACCGCGACGCCGGGTGGGCGATCCGGGTCCCCCGCCGGGTGCACGATCTCGCCAGCCCGACCCGCGACGCGACCGAGCTGCTCACCCACGACCTCGGCCGTCCCCCGTCACCGGGCGAGATCGCAGACTTCATCGGCGTCGACGAGCGCGACGTGCTCGAGGCGATGACGGCCGCGGACGCACGTGCGACAACCTCGCTCGACGCCCCCGACGTGCCGAGCGGCCTGCAGACCGATCAGGTGATCGGTCGCGTCGACCGGGCCTTCGTGGCCATCGAGAACCGCGCCGCGCTCGTGCAGTCCCTCGACCTGCTGTCGGACGACGACCGCGACCTGCTGCAGATGTACTTCGTCGCCGAACGCACCCAGGCACAGATCGCCGAGGTGATGGGCTGCAGCCAGATGCAGGTGTCCCGGCTCCTGCGCGCCGCCGTGCGGAAGCTCCGTCGCCACATGGTCGGCAGCTGAACGGCCGACGGCCGATTTCCCCGTTTGTCCGCGCGAGCTGCGGGTAGCCCAGGCACGACTCCGAGCGACTCATGGAGAGCTGGACCGATGGCCTGGATCACGACCACCGAACGAACGACCTACGGCTGGCACGACGTGCCCAACGCCGACGTGCCGACCGACCGGGAGATGAAGTCGGCGCTCGTCCACCGCTTGAACGAGAACCTCTACACGCAGGACGCCCAGATCAGGGTCGAGGTCACCGACCGCGTGGTCGTGCTGGTGGGCGAAGTCGAGACCCACGTCATCAGGCGGGTGGCCGGCGAGGACGCCTGGGACGTCCCCGGCGTGGTCGACGTCAGCAACCAGCTCTCGGTCGCCGACGGCTGACCGGTCGTCACCCGACCACCTTCGCCGCCAGGAGGCAGATGTCGTCGCCCGGTTCGTCGTCGACCATCGTGTCGGTCACACGATCACAGAGCTCGTCGGGCAGGCCCTTGAACCCCTCGACCGTGGCGCGCAACAGCTCGAAGGCGTCCTCGCCCGCCCGCTCGCAGCGCTCGAGCAGGCCGTCCGTGTACATCAGCATGCACGAACCCGGGGCGATGGCGACGGGCCCGTGGACGGGCCGGTCGGCGGTCTGAGACAGCCCGAGGAGCCGCCCGTGGCCGCCGACGATGAACTCGGCCGCACCCGTCGGGCCGACCAGGACGGGCGGCGGGTGACCGGCGTTGGCCAGGCTCAGCGTGGTCCCGGCGAGGTCGATCACGCCCAGGACCAGCGTCGCCGTGTGCAGGCCGCCCAGGCTCTGCAACAGGGCGTCCGTGCGGTGCACGACGTCGTCGATCGGATGCTCCTCGATGAGGTAGGCGCGCAGGCCCAGTCGCATCTGACCCATCGTGGCGGCCTGCTGGATGCCGTGCCCCATGACGTCGCCGACGACCAGCCCCACCCGCGGTCCGTCGAGGGACACGACGTCGTACCAGTCGCCGCCGACCTCGACGTTGGGACCGGCGGGCAGGTAGCGCACCGCGAGCTCGAGCCCCTCCGGAACGAGCAGATCGGCCGGCAGGAGGCTGCGCTGCAGCGTCAGGGCGATGTCGTGGGCGACCGCGGCGCGCTCCTGCGCCTCGCGGTAGCCGCTCTGGGCCATCTCGAACGTCGACAGGCTCTCGGTCAGGAACTCGATCGACGCCACGACCTGGTCGCGGGTGGCTGCGTCGGTCACGAAGTCGTCGATGGCCCTGCGGTGGATCGCCACCACCTCGAGCAACCCGATCCGCGCCTCGACCGCACGGTGCCCCAGCTCGTACGCGCAGGCGCGCCCTGACTCGTCGGGCGCCCGCACGTAGGCGACGAGGGCCCTGCTGTACTCGGCGGCGAGGTCGTCGCGCACGGAGGTCACGGTGCCGTCGCCCGGAAGCGGGCCGCCGCGACGAGCGCGTCGTCGGTGGGGCGCGCCCACCGCTCGAG
The DNA here is from genome assembly GCA_963735375.1 of uncultured Acidimicrobiales bacterium. Lineage (GTDB taxonomy): Bacteria > Actinomycetota > Acidimicrobiia > Acidimicrobiales > VFJN01 > ZC4RG19. The sequence continues at coordinate 1,428,239 of CAVTKS010000006.1, read as the reverse complement.
CACCGTCGCCGCCACCCGCTCGACCGGGTCGGCGAGCGCCAGGTCCTCGGTGAAGCTGGGCGCGATGCCGTCGGTCGCCATGAGCAGCAGGTCTCCTGGTTCGAGGAGCAAGGTCGACACCCGCACGACCGGGAGCCGGTAGCCGAGCACACCCCCGTACAGCACGGCGCTGGCGACTCGGCGGGACCGGTGCCCGTCGCGGCGGAGCACGTGGGCCTCGACGTTGCCGACGCCGACCCACCGCATCTCGCCCGAGCAGCTGATGGAGGCGACCGTCATCGCCACGCCCCGGGTGCGAGCGAGCGCGTCGTGGGTGAGGTGCAGCATCGCGTCGATCGGTTCGCCCGCCGAGGCCTCGACCACCTCGCGCGCCCGATCGGCCGCGGCGGCGGCCTCGGTACCGTGGCCGAGCCCGTCCACGACGGCCAGCATGGCCCCCCCGCCGTCGAGGTCGACCTCGACGGCCGCGTCGCCCGACACGCCCTCGCCCGGCAACGGCCGCCCGGCCGCGGACCACTCGACGCACGCGCCGGAACGGTCGGGTGGGCCGGGAGCGGTCACCGGCTGCGCCACTTCCGCATGACGACCGTGGTGCCGCACCCGACCTCGGAGGTGATCTCGAACTCGTCCATGAGCCGGCGCGCGCCGGGCAGTCCCAGCCCGAGGCCGCGTCCGGTCGAGAACCCGTCCCGCATGGCGCGGTCGATGTCGGCGATGCCGGGGCCCTCGTCGGTGGCCGTCACCTCGATCCCGGCGCGGTCGTCGCCGTCGACCGTGGTGATCACGACCTCGCCCCCGCCGGCGTGGGTGACGATGTTGCGCGCGACCTCGGAGATGGCGGTCGCGATGAGCGTTGCGTCGGTGGCCGTGCAGCCGAGCTGCAGGGCGAGCTCACGACCTGACTGGCGCGCCACGACGATGTCGCCGTCGGTCGAGATCACGATCCGGATTCGGCCCAGGAGCATCGTCACGTGCCCATTCGGAGGTCGAGGAAGGCCAGGCCCTCCTCGAGGTCGAGGGCGGTGTGCACGTCCTCGAAGCCCAGCCCCAGCTGCACCATCGCGAACGCGACCTCGGGCTGCATGCCGACCACGACCGTGTCGGCTCCTCGCAGCAGCGTCATGTGGGCGATCGTGCGCAGCGACCGGGCGGCGAACGAATCCATCACGTCGAGCGACGTGATGTCGACGATGATGCCCCGCGAGCGGTAGACCCCGATCTGGCGCATGAGGTCGTCGCGCAGGTACACCGCCTCGCTGTCGGTCATGGCCGATTGGATCGTGGCGATGAGGTAGTCGCCCTGCTTGAGGATGGGGACAGCCATCGACGATCAGCGCAGCTCCACCGACGCGGGCGAGGGCTGCGACCGGGTGACCTCGTAGCCCAGCAGGCGTTCGGCGACCTCGATGCCTCCCTGCAGGTCGCCGACGGCGTTCATCTTCGACAGGTCGACGCCGATGGTCACCAGCGTCAACGCGATGTCGGCCGACAGGCCCGTGATGATCACGCTCGCGCCCATCAGGCGGGAGGCGTCGACCGTCTGGACGAGGTGGTTGGCCACCGTCGAGTCGATCTCGGGCACGCCCGTGATGTCGATGACGACGACCTTGGCCCGGTTCGTGCGGATGGAGCGCAGCAGCTGCTCGGTGAGCTGGCGCGCCCGCTGGCTGTCGAGAGCGCCGATGATGGGCAGGATGACGAGGCGCTCGCGCACCTGCAGCACCGGCGTCGACAGCTCGCGGATCGCCTCCTGCTGCTGGCGGATGACCCGCTCACGCTCCTGCACGAAGCTCACGCTCACCGTGTTGGCGATGCGGTTGGCCGCCGGCTCGTAGGCGTCGAGCACGCGGTTGAGCATCTCGAAGTCGGACTGGTACTTCTCGAACAGCGACCGCGCGAGGACGTCGCGCAGCAGCAGCACGATGCCGATCACCTCGTCGGTCTCGACGCCGCGGGGGATGATGCGCTCGGACAGGCTGCGGGCGTAGTCCTCGAGCGCCTCGACGCTGCCGGTCTCGAGCACCCCGACGTACGCGTCGTAGACGCTGGTCGCCTCGTCGAACACCTCGTCCGACGTCATGGCGGTCAACAGGCCGGCCTCGGTGATGCGGCGCGCCCACTCTTCGCGCAGCTGGGCGCGGTGCTGTCGCAGGTGGGCGACGAGCTCGGGGAGCAGGACCTCGCTGCTCTCGACGCCAGAGCCGGCGGCAGCGCTGGCAGCGCGCCCCGATCCTGCGCGTGCGGCTTGCCCCTTGGGCATGGCCATGGACTACCTCCCAGACGAGTTCCCGGGGAACCCTATTGCCCCTGGGAGCAGGGTGTGACCGTCAGGCGTCGCCGGCGTCCTCGGTGGCGGCGTCGTCGACCAGGTCCTCGACCAACGCGGCCACGGCCTGCACGACGTCACCGGGCACGGGACCGCCGTCGGCCTCGGCGGCGGGCCCCTCCGCGGCAGGGTCGGGGTCGGCGGGGGCTCCGGCCCCGACCTCGCGGTGCCCGCTATCGTCACGGTCGCTCACGGTGGCACCGTACGCACGCCGTGCCCGAACGGCGTCAGTAGCAGCTACGTACCGTGATCGGTCAGGGCCCGGGGGGCACGCCGAGAGCGTCCGCGAGCTGGTGACGACCGTCGATCACCAGCTTCCGGTACACCCGGTGCAGGTGGGTGTCGACCGTGCGGACGGACAGGTACAGGGCGGCGGCGATCTCCGGACTCGTGCGGCCACGCGCCGCGAGCACAGCAACCTCACGTTCCCGGCCGGTGAGCTCCTCCCCGACCGGCAACGTCGGCTCGAGCGCCGGCGACGACGGTCGGCCGCACAGTTCGAACAGGTCGCCGACCCGGCGCGCCGCCGCCGCCGCCGAGGCCCCGCGGCCCGCCCGCCGGTACGCATTCTCGGCGGCACGGTGGGCCTCGGCCGCCACGAGGTCGGCCCCGATCGCCTCGAGCTCGCCGGCCACGGCGGCGAGTCGACCGGCGTCGGCGCCCGCCAGCGCCCACCGCGTGGCGCAACGCGACCCCGACGTACGGGCCGTCGACGACCGCAGCGAGGCGTTCCAGTGCCTCGACCGCATCCGCCGACCTGCCGAGCCGGACAGCCGCGTGCGCCAGCTCGACGGCCAGTGGCTTCGCGGCGTGCTCCATCGCCGTCGCCAACGCGAGACAGCCCTGCGCTGCGCCGGCCCCGTCGCCCCCGCGGCCCCCAGCCAGGCGCGCGACAGTTCGATGTGCGGGAGCGTCCGGGCGGCCCGTGTCGGGTCTGCCGCGAACGCGAGGTCGGCCTGGCGGATGGCGTCGTCCGCGGTGTGCAGGTCGCCGGCGAACACGGCCGCTCGCGCCCGCATCGCCTCGGCCAACGGCCGTTGCCCGAACCAGTCGGACTCGGCCAAGGTGTGGGACGACCGCTGCAGCTCCGCCAGGGCCGCGCTCGCCCGACCACGGGCGAGCAGCGCACCACCCCGGAAACCGGCGAGGATGCCCCGCAGCGACGGCGGCGGGTGGTCGAGATCGAGCCCGAGGTTGTCGTCGGTATACGCGTCGAGCTCGTGGAACCGACCGGCCCAGTAGAGGGCCTGGAAGCGGGCCATGCGCAGCTGGATGTCGCCGTAGGGCACCTCGCGGCGGTACCGGCGGGCCGCGGCGTGTGCGTCCTCGTCGATCAGCGACAGGGCGTCGTCGAGATTCCCCTCGGCCCCGCGCGCGGTGACCGCCACGCTCACCGCCCGGACCCGGGCGCTGCCCGGGGTGTCGGGACCGGCGAGCAGCTCGTCGGCGACCTGTCCGGCCTCGGGGAGCCTCATCGAGAACATCAGCATCTGGGCCAGCACGGACCGGCACTCGGCTTGCCAGACAGGATGGCCGGACAGATCGTGGTCGGCCGCCCGCAGCACGTCGTACGCCTCGCCCGACCGATCGAGGTGCAAGAAGAGGTCGCTCGCCCGCGCGATCGCCACCCGGGCGACCAGCTCGGGCTCGGCAGGCCGCAGATCTGCCAGCACCGCCGCGGCGTCGGCGATGCGGCCTTGACCGGAGCGGGCCTCGGCGATGACCAGCCCGGCGTCTGCCCGGCTCGTGCCACCGGCGGCGAGCGCCAGGCGCTCCGCGAGCCGGTGGTCGAGCCGCGCCAGGGCCTCCCGGGCGAGGGGCAGCAGCAGGTCGGGGTCGCCCGGCACCCCCGACTCGAGTCGCCAGGTCGCCAGCCGCAACCGGTCGAAGCGGTCGATGCCCTCGACCGCACGGACGAGCTCGCGCAGCAGGGCCCGTCGGCGGAGGTGCGGCAGGCCGGCGGCCAGGATCTCGCCGTACAACGGGTGCGCCACCTGCACGTGGGCGACCGGGGCCGAGTCGACGACCTCGACGAGACCGCGGCGTTCGAGCGCGTCGACATCGGCAGGGTCTGCGAGGCGCTCCACGGCGTCCAGCGGCACCTGCTCACCCACGGCCACGATCTCCAGCACGGCACACGACCGGGGCTCGAGCAGCCGCAGCCGCTCCTCGACGAGCTCACGTAGGCGCTCCCGCGGGCCCTCGGGCAGGCGGATCCGGCCGCCGCCTCCCCCGGCCTGGCGCTCGACGGCCGCGGTGACGAGCTCGCGGACGAACAGTGGGTTGCCCCGGCTCAGCTCCCAGATGCGGTCGAGCAGCGAGGCCGGCACATCGGTGCCGACGACGGCGAGGACCAGCTGCTCGGTGGCCTGGCGGGACAGCGGACCGACGTCGCGGCGCGCCAACAGCTCGTCCTTCCACAGCCCGACGAGCCCGGGTGGCAGCGTCTCGCCCGTCCGGACGCTCACGAGCACCTGGACCGGCGACCGCGTCACCGCGAGGTGCAGCAGCGCCACCGACACCTCGTCGAGGAGGTGGGCGTCGTCGACGGCCAGCAGGAAGCCGGCGGCGCCCGCTCGGTCGTGCAGCCGGGCGAGCGCCAGGTGCAGCAGGTCGTCCCGGTGGTGGACGTCGCCGCCGGGCGCCAGCAGGTGGGCGAACGAGCCGAGCGGGATGTGCCGCGCCGCCTCCGTCGCCCGCACCCACTCGACGACGACCCCCTCGTCGTGCCGTGCCTCGACCACCTCGGCCACGAGGCGCGTCTTCCCCACGCCGGCGTCGCCGAACACCGCGACGCCACTCGGCCCGTCCCCGGAGCCCAGCAGTCGCAGGAGGTCCGCGATCTCGTCGTCCCGCCCCACCAGCGGCCATGGGCCGACCACGAACCGGATGCTAACCAGCCGACGGGTGGCGGGCCGCGAGGAATACGTAGGTGGTACGGATACGCGCCGGGTGTACGGCGCCGTACCGTCCTGTCGGGCGGCCACGCTGGACCCGGAGACGCAGCGTGGGCGTGGGCATCGGCGACGCCGTCGGAGGGCCGGGCGGACCCTCCGGCGGCGCGGCCGTCGGCGGCGCAGCGGCCGACCTGCCGCTCCGCGCCGTTGACACGCGACGGTCCGTGACCCTAGGTTCCGGCGCCACAACCGAAGCCGTCGATCCCGGGCGGGAGAGCCACGTCTGCCAGCGCAACCTGGCGGCCGCGGCGCCGTAGGAGCAAGCGCTCCCCGCAAACTCTCAGGCCCATCACCGTCCGGGTAGGCAACTCTGGAAAGTGGGTGGAGGCCATGTCGCCACCCCGCCGACGGGGCAAGCCACCTGCGTGGCGAATCTCTCAGGCCCTGGGACAGAGCGGGGAGGTCCCCCGTGCGCCGCGCCGTGGCGCCTGGCCTCCAGGAGCACCATGATCAGCGTCTTCGACCTCTTCCAGGTCGGCATCGGGCCGTCCAGCTCGCACACCGTCGGGCCGATGCGGGCCGCCCGGCATTTCGCCCTGGCGCTCGACGAGCGGGGCCTGCTCGGCACCGTCACCTCCGTGACGGTCGAGCTGTGCGGCTCGCTGGGGGCGACCGGCATCGGGCACGCCACCGATCGCGCCGTGCTCCTGGGCCTCGAGGGAGCAGCGCCCGACGGCATCGATCCCGACGAGGTCGCCGACCGCGTCGCCGCCGTCCACCGCACGCACCGGATGCGGCTGCTCGGCCGCGCGGAGATCGCCCTCGACCCCGCCGAGCAGGTGCGCTTCCGGGCCGACACGTCGCTGCCGCTCCACCCGAACGGCCTACGCCTCACAGCCGCCGACCGCGAGGGCGCCCCGATCCACGAGGCGACCTACTACTCGGTCGGAGGCGGCTTCGTGGTCGACGCCGACGGTGCTTCGCTCGACGAGGGCGTGTCCACCCCGGTGGGTCAGCCGCCCTACCCGCACGCCAGCGGCGCCGAGCTGTTGGCCTGGTGCGAGGCCAGCGGCCTGCCGACGAGCGCGGTCGCGCTGGCCAACGAGAGCACGCTCCGGGCCGAGCCCGAGGTGCGATCAGGTCTGCTCGCGATCTGGGCCGCGATGGAGGCCTGCATCGACCGGGGCTGCGCGCACCCCGGTGTCCTCCCGGGCGGACTGGGTGTGCCCCGCCGGGCACCCGGCACCTACGCCGCCCTGGCCGGGACAGGCGACGCCGGCACCCGACCCGGCCCCGGCCCCGGTCACGGCGTCGAGGCGTTGGACTGGGTCAGCCTGTGGGCGCTCGCCGTCAACGAGGAGAACGCCGGCGGCGGCCGGGTCGTGACCGCGCCGACCAACGGCGCGGCCGGCATCGTGCCCGCCGTCCTGCGCTACTACCGCAGGTTCGTTCCCGGAGCCGACGACGACGGGGTCGTCCGCTTTCTCCTCACCGCCGGGCTCGTCGGTGCCCTGTGCAAGAGCCGGGCGTCGATCTCGGGGGCGGACGTCGGCTGCCAGGGCGAGGTCGGCTCGGCCTGCGCCATGGCGGCTGCCGGGCTGGCCGAGGTGCTGGGGGGCACGGCGTGCCAGGTCGAGAATGCGGCCGAGATCGCCATGGAGCACAACCTGGGACTCACCTGCGACCCCGTCGCCGGTCTGGTCCAGGTGCCGTGCATCGAGCGCAACGCCATCGGCGCCGTCAAGGCCATCGCCGCGGCCCGCATGGCGCTGCGGGGCGACGGGACCCACCTCGTGTCGTTCGACGCCGTCCTCGAGACCATGCGGGCGACGGGAGCGGACATGCACACCAAGTACAAGGAGACCGCCCTCGGCGGCCTGGCGGTCAGCCTGCCCGAGTGCTGAAAAAGTTCCAGCGCTGTGACCTGGGGCGATGACCGATCCTGTGTTGCGCTTCGGTGACAAGCACCGGCCCGTTCGTTACATTCGGCGGCACACGTCCCGGCCACACCGGCCGGGAGCACGGTGGCCCGCCCGCCACCGTTCAGGGACGAGCTGGGGAGCATCGTGGGATCGATCGGTCGTCGGACCGCGCTGGTGAGAGGGATGATCGCCGCCGCCCTCGCCGCGGCAACCCTGTCCCCCACCGCCAGTGCCGCGCAGGAACCGTCGACCGAGGAGCAGCTCGACGACGTACGTGACCAGGGTGCGGCCGTGGCCGCCGAGCTCGACGTGCTCGCGGCAGAGGACGCCGAGATCCAGGCCGCCCTCGCCACCATCCAGACCCACGTCACGGGCCAACAGGTCGTGGTGACCGCAGCCGACGACGCCCTCGGCGTGGCGGAGGCCGACGTGGCCGCGTCGGTCGCCGAGATCGACCGCCTCGAGACCGAGATCGTCGAGCTCGACGCCGCGGCCGACCAGATGCTCATCGACGCCTTCGTCGACCCGCCGATCAACCACGCCCTCGACATCTTCCAGGCCGAGACGCTGGCCGACGCCACGGTCAAGAACGCGATCGTCGAGATCCAGACCGACGCGGACGCCACCGCCATCGAGCAGCTCGGCGTCGCGCAGGACGAGCTGGAGATCCAGCAGGCCGCGCAGGAGGCGCTGGCGGCAACGGCCGCCGAGAAGAAGACCGAGGCCGACGACGCCATGTCCGCTCTCGAGGCGTCGCTCGCTCAGCAGGAGGCCTTCGCCACCGAGGTCGAGGCCCGCCTCAACGCCAAGCTCGCCGAGGCCGAGTCGCTCAAGGCGTCCGACGCCGCGCTGTCGCTGCAGCTCGTCGCCGAGCAGGCCGAGCTGGCCGCCAGCCTCCGGGCCGCCACCGCGCAGCCCGTCACCTCCGCGTCGACGGTCCAGCCGGCCCCCGGAGGGCTGGTCACGGTCACCTGCCCCGGCGGCGGATCGATCACCGTGGCCGGCTCGATCGGCAGCCAGGTCCAGGCGCTCCTCGATGCGTCGTACGCCGCGGGCGTCACGCTGTGCGGGGGCGGCTACCGCGATCCTCAGCAACAGATCGAGCTCCGCATGGCGCACTGCGGCACGTCCGACTACGCCATCTACGAGATGCCGTCCTCGCAGTGCAGCCCGCCCACCGCCCGGCCGGGCTCCTCGATGCACGAGCAGGGTCTGGCCATCGACTTCACCTGCGACGGTGGCGGCACGGTCAGCCGCGGGACGTCGTGCTGGACCTGGCTGTCATCGCACGCGAGCGAGTACGGGCTCTACAACCTGCCGAGCGAGTCCTGGCATTGGAGCACCAACGGCAACTGATGCCGGGGGCGCGGTAGTGCGCGCCCTCCGACCGTTGTCGGAATCCCTACTCAGTCGTACGTCGCGTCTGACGGGCTGACGAACCCGAACATCATGCCGACCAGCGAGATCAGCACGGTGGCGCCCTTGAGCAGGCGCGAGCCGTCGTCGGTGTCTGCCATGGTCGTCTCCCCCTCGTCCCCGTTACTCTTCCCCGTCACTCGCCATCCGACCGCCCCGGCCGCCGGATGCCCTTCACAGTTGTCGCGCCACCGCTCTGCGTGGCGCAAGGGGAACAGCCGCGCGCCACGACCGGTGTGCGGCAGGCGACGTGCCGAGCGTCACCGGACGGGCCCTTGAGCGGCGAGGAGAGTTGAGCATACGCTCAAAGCGTTCGCTCACAGCAGGTGCTCAACCCCCGGAGCCCCTGGAGGAGAGACCCGATGGACCACGCCCTGTCCGATCGCGTGACGACCCTTCCCCACCGGGGGGCACCGCCGCCGCTGGAGCTGACGGCCGAGAGCCTCGCCCACCTCTTCGGCATCTCCGACCTGCCCGATCGGTTGGCCGCGGTCGACGACCGCATCACCACCACGCTCGGGCAGGACGATGCGCTGCTCGGCCCGGCCTCGGTGCGGGTGGCGGTGTCCGGCGGCAAGCGGCTGCGCCCGCTCTTCACCATCGTCGCCGCCGCCACGGGCGACGTGTTCGACGAGCGGGTGGTCGACGCCGCCGCCGCCGTCGAGCTGGTCCAGGTGGGCTCACTGGTGCACGACGACATCCTCGACGACGCGGCGACACGACGCGGCCGGCCCACCATCAACGCCGTCGAGGGCGTCAACCACGCCGTGCTGGCGGGCGACTACATCCTCGCCCGGGCCGCCGAGCTGGCGGCCCGGGTCAGCCAGGAGGCCGCCTCGCTCATCGCCGGCGCCCTCGGCGACCTGTGCGAGGGCCAGGTGCTCGAGATGCGCGACACGTTCGACCCCGCCCGCACCGTCGAGGCCCATCTGGCGTCCGTCCGCGGCAAGACGGCCGCCCTGTTCGAATGTGCGTGCCTGCTCGGGGCGCAGTGCGCGGGCCTCGGCGAGGAGAACAGGCATGCGCTGGCCCGCTTCGGCGACGCCTTCGGCATGGGGTTCCAGGTGCTCGACGACGTCCTCGACCTGATCGGCGACGAGGGCCGGCTCGGCAAGCCCACGGGCAACGACATCGCGAGCGGCGTGTACACGCTCCCGGTCCTCTCGGCTCTGCGTGGGCCGGTGGGCGACGACCTCCGCCGGGCGCTCGTGGGCGAGGGCGACGGCCGTGGCGGCGAGGGCGACACCGACGTCGCGCGCGCCATCGAGATCGTGCGCCAGTCGGGCACGATCGCCGAGGCGCTGACCGCCGCCGACCGCTACGCCGACGAGGCCCGCAGGGCGGTCGCCCACCTCAACCAGACCACGGTGGGGGAAGGCCTGGGCCAGTTCCCCCGCACCTATGCGACCTGGGCGCTCGAGACCCTGATGGACCCGCGGTACCTCCAGGTGCCGCTGACTGCACTCGGCTGAGCACGTGCACCCGACCCCCACGACACGCGACGACGAGGCCCGGCCAGCACGTGCCGGCCGGGCCAAGCCCGGCGCCGAGCAGACCCGGGCCCGCATCGTCGACGCGGCCCTCCAGGCTCTGCGCGCCGAGGGCATCGCCGGCATCAGCGCCCGCGCCATCGCCCGCCACGGCGACTTCAACCAGGCGCTGATCTTCTACCATTTCGGCTCCGTCGAGGGTCTGCTCGTCACGGTGGCCCGCAGCGAGAGCGAGCGGCGTTCAGAGCTGTACGCCCCCGCGCTCGCCGAGGTCTCGTCGCTGTCCGACCTGGTGGCCGTCGCCCGTCGCCTCCACGACGAGGAGTTCCAGGCGGGCACCGTGGCGGCGCTGACGCAGATGCTGGCGGGCGCCGTCGGCTCCGAGGAGCTGGCCCGCGGCATCGCCGACTCACTGCGTCCGTGGACGGCTCTCGTGGGCGACACGATCGACCGGCTGATGGCGGACACGCCGTTCGGTGAGCTGCTGCCACGCGACGACCTGACGTCCGGCGTCGCCGCGCTGTTCCTCGGCATCGAGCTGCTGACCGGGCTCGACCCGGCCGTGGCCGGCGGCTCCCTGTTCACCACCATGGAGTCGGTCGCCACCCTCCTCGACGGCATGCTGCGCGCCGCCACGCCGGCGGCCACGTCGAACTGAGCGCCTCCCGCGCCGCAACACGGCCGCCGAGGGCCAGACTGCAGGATGGCGAAGTTCACCCGAGGATTCATGGGGCGGGCCCGGGCCGAGCGCGATCCCCGGCTGCCACCCGGCCAGTACGACGCCCGAGCCGACTGGCCGGTGCTCAACGCCGAGGTGACGCCCGACTTCGCCACGGAGACGTGGACGTTCACGGTCGAGGGACTGGTCGAACAGCCGGTGACCTGGACCTGGGACGAGATCCACGCGCTTACCCCATCCAGCTACGAGGGCGACATCCACTGCGTGACCACGTGGTCGAAGTTGGGCATGACCTTCACGGGTGTCTCGGTGGACACGCTGCTCGCCGCGGCGCGGCCGCTGCCGATCGCCTCACACGTGATGGCCATGGCCCACACGGGGTACACCACCAACCTGCCGCTCGCCGACGTCAGCGGCGGCAAGGCCTGGGTGGCGTGGCAGGTCGACGGCGCACCCCTGCCGCGTGACCACGGCGGCCCCGCACGGCTTGTCGTGCCCCACCTGTACTTCTGGAAGAGCGCCAAGTGGGTGTCGGGCCTGCGCCTCATGGACCACGACGAGCCCGGGTTCTGGGAGCAGAACGGCTACCACGACCGTGGCGACCCCTGGCTCGAGCAGCGCTACCAGGGGGACTGAGCGAGTGTCCCGAAGGGCGAGAGAACGAGCGTGGCCCGAGCGGCCCGCCGCCAACGGCGGCAAGAGCGGGGAGCACTGAGCGAGTGTCCCGAAGGGCGAGAGAACGAGCGTGGCCCGAGCGGCCCGCCGCCAAGAGCGGGGGGCGTTGAGCCGTGGGATCGTGGCAGGCGGCGACGGTCGTCGGCCTATGGGACGAGACGCCGCGGGCGAAGACGCTGCGCCTGGCGCTCACCTCGCCCGCACCTCACCGCGCCGGGCAGCACTACGTCGTGCGGCTGACCGCACCCGACGGGTACATAGCGCAGCGGTCGTACTCCGTCGCCTCGGCCCCCGACGGGTCCGGCGAGATCGAGCTCACCGTCGAGCGGCTCGACGACGGCGAGGTCTCGGGGTTCCTGCACGACGGCGTCGAGGTAGGCGACGAGCTCGAGGTGCGGGGCCCGATCGGTGGGTGGTTCGTGTGGGGCGGCGAGACCCCGGCGCTGCTCGTCGGCGGCGGATCGGGTGTCGTGCCCCTCATGGCGATGCTCCGGCTCGCCCGCCGCACCGGGCGCTCCGACCTCGTGCGCCTCCTCGTCTCCGTGCGCACACCCGACGACCTGTACTACCCCCGCGAGATGCCGGGGCCCGAGGTGACCGTCGCCTACACCCGGGGAGCGCCGCCCGACGCCGCACGTCCACCGGGCCGGTTGAACGTCGGCGATGTGGCGCCGCTGGTCGTCCCCGACGCGACGGCCTACGTGTGCGGCTCCGCCCGGTTCGCGGACGCCGCCAGCCACCTCGTCGTCGAGGCCGGCGTCCCTGTCGAACGCGTCCGGGTCGAGCGGTTCGGCCCCACGGGCTGATCCTCGCGCTCGCGCCCGCGCCCGCCGAGCGTGCGCTGCATGGCCTCGGCGCCCTGGTCCATCAGGTCGGCGATCGGCCAGGCCAGCTCGTCAGGCACCACGTCGGTGATCCAGATCAGGCGGCTGCCGGTGTGACCGTGGTCCTCGCTCTCGTCGGCGGCCAGGACCTGCATCGATGCGTGGTGGTGGACCGCGTCCATCGGGGACTCCACGACCGCGTAGGCCACGCGCCGCCGGTCGTCGTCGATGTCGACGATGAGCTCGCGCACCACGGCGCCGTCGGCGAACGTGACAACCCGGTGGTCGCCGTCGCGGTAGCCGTCGACCAGCACGCCGGGCACCAGACGCTCGTGCACCGCGTGGACGTCCCGCAGCGCCGACCACACGTCGCTCGGGTCGGCCTCGATGATGATGTCTCGGTGGATGGATGCCATGAGGGCACCGTCCACCCTCCCCCGGCGGGAGAGTCAACCCCGCCGGCGCGGCCCGTAGGCTGACGACTCCGCGCCGAGCAAGGAGCACGCATGGCCCCCAGCACCACGAGCGGCATCGCCATCGACGAGCTGTCCGACGACGTGCGTCCCCAGGACGACCTGTTCCGCCACGTCAACAGCCGATGGTTGGCGGCGGCCGAGATCCCGGCGGACCGGGCCGCGCACGGGGCCTTCCACATGCTGCGCGACCAGGCCGAGCTCGACGTGCGCGCCATCGCCGAGGAGGCGGCCGCAGGCGACGCCCCTCCCGGCAGCGACGAGCGCAAGGTGGGCGACCTCTGGGCCGCGTTCATGGACGTCGACGAGGCCGAGCGTCGCGACGCCGAGCCGCTGGCCGACGACCTCGCCGCCATCCGCGGCGTGACATCGACGGGCGAGCTGATCGCCCTGCTCGGCCGGCTGCAGCGTCACGGCACCCCGGGCCTGGTCGAGTGGTTCGTCGACAACGACGGCGAGGACGCCACCCGCTACATCGTGAACCTGGTGCAGGCCGGCCTGGGCCTGCCCGACGAGGCCTACTACCGCGAGGACGCGTACGCCGAGGTCCGCGCCGCCTACGTCGAGCACGTCGCCACCATGCTCACGCTGGTCGACGAGCCCGAGCCCACCGACGCCGCGGCGCGCATCATGGCGCTCGAGACCGCGCTGGCCAAGGGCCACTGGACGACGGTCGACAGCCGCGACGCCCTCAAGACCTACAACAAGCACACCCTGTCGGCGCTCGCCGCCCTGGCACCGGGGCTGGACTGGTCGGTGTGGCTGGAGGGGCTCGGAGCGCCCCCGGGCGCGTTCGACGAGGTGGTCGTCCGCCAGCCCGACGCCGTCGAGACAGTCGCCCGCCTGTTGGGCGAGGTGTCACTGGCCGACTGGCGCGTCTGGCTGACGTTCCACCATGTGCGGGCGTCCGCGGCGTTCCTGTCGAGCCGCTTCGTCGACGCCAACTTCGCGTTCTACGGCACGCTGCTGTCGGGCATCCCCGAGCTGCGCGAGCGGTGGAAGCGCGGCGTCGACGTGGTCGAGGGCGGGCTGGGCGAGGCGCTCGGCCGCCTGTACGTCGCCCGGCACTTCCCGCCCGAGCACAAGGCCCATATGGACCGGCTGGTCGGCTGGCTGGTCGAGGCCTACCGGGTCGACATCACCTCGCTCGAGTGGATGTCGCCGGAGACACGCCAGCGAGCGCTCGACAAGCTCGACCGCTTCACGCCCAAGGTCGGCTACCCCGACACGTGGCGCGACTACACGGCGCTCGTGGTCGAGCGCGACGACCTGTTGGGAAGCGTGCGCCGGGCCGCCGCGTTCGAGGTCGACCGCAACCTCGACAAGCTGGGCAAGCCCATCGACCGCGGCGAGTGGCACATGACGCCCCAGACCGTGAACGCCTACTACAACCCGGGCATGAACGAGATCGTCTTCCCGGCGGCGATCCTCCGCTGGCCGTTCTTCGACCCCGAGGCCGACGACGCGGTCAACTTCGGCGGCATCGGAGCTGTGATCGGCCACGAGATCGGCCACGGGTTCGACGACCAGGGCAGCCGCTACGACGGCGACGGCAACCTGACCGACTGGTGGACCGAGGACGACCGGGCCGGGTTCGACGTGCTGACCAAGGCGCTGATCGCCCAGTACGACGGCTTCACGCCCGAGGGCCTCGACGGCCACCACGTCAACGGCGCGCTGACAGTCGGCGAGAACATCGGCGACCTGGGCGGCATCACGATCGCCCACAAGGCGTACCTGCTCAGCCTGCAGGGCGACGAGGCCCCGGTCGTCGACGGGCTCACCGGCAGCCAGCGGGTCTTCCTCGGCTGGGGTCAGGTCTGGCGCATGGCCACCCGTGAGGCCGAGCAGATCCGCCGCCTCGCCATCGACCCCCACTCGCCGCCCGAGTTCCGGGCCAACGTCGTGCGCAACCTCGATGAGTTCCACGACGCGTTCGACGTCGCCGAGGGCGACGGCATGTGGTTGGCCGAGGACGCCCGCGTCCGCATCTGGTAGCCGGTACGCCACCCCGCACGCCCCAGTTCTCCATGCTCGGCTCGTGGAGGATCACTCGTCGGGCTCCATCTCGACGACCTTGACCGTCGGGTCGTCACCCGGGCCCGGGGGAAGTATGAAGTCACCATGGTCGCGGTGGCCTTCGGCGCCGGCATGATCCTGCTCCTCAGCGGGTTGCTCATCCTCGCCGGCGCGAGCGACGACCTGGACCGGCGGATGCCCAGCCAGGTCGTGCCCCGACGGTTCGCCAGGTACCCGCTCGCGGCGGGCGCCGTCCTGCTTCTCGCCGCTGGCGTCGCGTCGGTGTTCCCGTAGATCAACACGGGATTCGGATCGTGCTCGTGGCAGTTTCCCCCGATGGCCGAAATGCGTTCGCCGTCCAACTGTTGGGCCACGCGGCCGTGACCCTCAGACTCGGGCTCGCCTTCTTTCACAGCATCTGACCGTTGAACAATGGTTCATGTACTCGGACAGTAGTTATAACTGATCATCCGGCATTTTCCATGGTTTTCTATACGAGCAGGTGTACGCTGGTGGGCGATGGTCCCGGCCCTTGCGTCTGCGCCCGGATAGCCCGGCTGGTGGCCCGCCTGCCGCTCACCGCCGCAGCGTGGGCCGACGGGCGCCTGTCCACCGGCCGGGTCGAGGCCATCTGCGCCAACCTCACCCGCGATCTGGTCGACCTGTTCGCCGCCCATGAGCCGCGGTGCTGCCCGACCTGTACCCGCTCAGCGCCGCCGATGTGGCCGTCGCGATGCGGCGGTGGCGGTCTTATGCCGATGACTCGCCGCCCGCCCCGGAGCGCCCCCAGACCCTGCATGCCACTCGGCTCCCCGACGGCCAGACGGCAGTGAAGGGGTCCTTGGACACCGAGACCGGCGAGTTGCTGGCCACCGCGCTCCGCGTCGCCCAGTCCCCCGAGATCGAGGGCGAACCCGCCCGCTCCGCCGGCAGCCGGCGCGCCGACGCCCTCGCCGACATCTGCCGCTTCTTTCTCGACCACCAGGACGTCCAGCCCAGCGGTAGCCGCCACCGGCCCCACGTCAATCTCGTCTACCCACTCGCCCCCGACGGCACCATCGACCTCGGCGGCGCTCGCACCATCACCGGCGTCCCCCTAGACAACATCACCGCCGGCCGCCTGTTGTGCGACAGCCTTCTCTACCGCGTCCTCGTCACCGGCAAATCCGCCATCCTCGACTACGGGCGTGCCACCCGCGCCATCCCCCCACCGCTGTGGAACGTCACCCTGCTCCGCGACCACCACTGCCGCTGGCCAGGCTGTGACCGGCCCGGCCACTGGTGCGAAGCCCACCATGTCGTCCCGTGGACCAAAGGCGGCGCGACCAAGCTCGCCAATCTGGTCCTGTTGTGTTCCAGGCACCACGACCTCCTCCACCGGCCCGACTGGCACGCCCGCCTCTCACCCACGGGCGTCCTCGAGGTCACCGACCCCCGCGGCCGAGTCCGCACCACCAGCCCACCCGGCACCGGCCCACCCGGCCAGCCACCACTACGTCTCGCCAGCTGAACCACCCAACGCCCACGCGCAGCTGCACGGATGCGTGTTGCCGGGGGACGGCAGCCGTGGTCGCCCGCCGGTTCGTGAGGAGTGGCGGTCGGCTGATCGTCAGCTCCTACACCAACCGTGATGCTTCCCCCCGGCTCCTGTTCGACGACCTGACCGACGCCGGCTACCCGCCCGACGGCATGAGCCGCATCACAGACCACGCCGGCATCCACTGCTCACGGCGAGGATCGACGTGTAGGCGAACGCCTGCGATCCCGCCAGGCCCCGTCTCCGCCCTTCCAATCCGCCGGACGCGACGCCCACGCCACGACCGCGGCCAGGACAAGGTGGATCGGTGCGGACACGCTCTCGCTCAACGGATCCAGGTTGGCGATGTGGGTCACGACGGCGCCCGTCAGGATGACGACGAGAATCGCAGCCCCGAGGAACCGTCGTCGCGGGCTCAGTAGCAGAGCGGCAGCAAAGACCTCCCCGGCTCCGACCACGAATCGGAACCAGGACGGATAGCCCCAGTCGACGAACTTGTCCGTGTACGACGGGCCGAACATGGTGTCGCCGGGGAAGAACTTGGCGGCACCGCCGACGACGAACTCGATCGCCATGAACACGCACAGCCCGGTGAGCAGCCTCCCGGACCAGCGACCCTCCCGGGATCGCTCGCTATCGGGTCGGGCCTCGGTGACATCGATTTCGGACATCGCTGCTCCTTGGATGGGGTTGCTGTCAGCAGCTCGTTGCCGCGACCGACTCCAAGACGCACGACACCCCTGATTTTCGACACTCGCTGCGCAGAAGGTCCGAGAACGTCGGCGTCGTCACCGGTGTGCTCCCCTCGCCTCTGTCGGGCCGGCTCCCGTCTCGCTCGGCGAACCGAACTGCGCGGCCAGGAAGTCGTCCCAGGTCCGCAGGCCCACCGCCCGGTCCGGGGCCAGGTTCACGCCGTCCCGGAAGGCGCGGGCGGCCTTGCCCGGGAGCCGGACGGGCACGATCGGACGGTGCTTGCCGCGGGCCCGGAGGTACCCGCGGACCAGCTCGGCCATCCCGTACACCCGCGGCCCGGCCATGTCGGGCACCAGGCCGGCCGGCGCGCCGAGCGCGAGCTCCACGAGCCGGGCCGCCACCTCCCCGGTGTCGACCGGCTGGAACCGGAACCCGGCCGGGACCGGTATCACGGGCAGCTTGGCCATCGCCCGCACCGACTTCAGCGTCAGGTCGTGGAACTGGGTGGCGCGCAGCGTCGTCCACGGCAGGCCGGAGTCGGCCACGACCCGCTCGGCGGCGAACTTGGACCCGAAGTAGCCGAACATGGCGCGGTCGATGCCGCTGGCGATCGGGATCCTGTCGGCCCCGACGACCGAGATGTACACCAGGTGCCGCGCCCCGGCCCGCGACGCCGCCCGCACCAGGTGCCGGGCCTTGTCCTCGTCGCCCTTGGAGGTGCCCGCGAGATGCAGGATGATCTCGGTCCCATCCACGCGGCGTCGATCCCGTCGCCCGTGGACAGGTCACCGGTCACGAGCTCGACACCCTCCTCCTCGCCGCCTTCACGGCTGCGCCGGCTGAGCACCCGGACGTTGCACCCCGCGTCCCGCAGCCGCGGGACGACGAGCCGTCCCAGGGTGCCGGTGCCGCCGGTGACCAGGATGGGTGAGCTGGTTCGAGGGTTCATGGTGTGTCTTCCTTGTCACATCAGTTGCCTGTGGGGGGTCACTCGTATGACACCTGGCAACGGGAAGATGTGACCGATGGACGAGGATGAGTGGCTCGCCGATCGCTTCGAGGAGCACCGGGGCCATCTGCGGGCGGTGGCCTACCGGATGCTCGGCTCGCTCACCGAGGCCGACGACGCCGTCCAGGACACCTGGGTGCGCCTCAGTCGGGCGGGGACGAGCGAGGTCGAGAACCTCGGCGGATGGTTGACCACCATCGTTGCCCGCGTGTGCCTGAACATGCTGCGGTCGCGCAACACCCGACGCGAGGAACCCCTCGGCATGCACGTCCCCGATCCCGTCATCAGCCCTGCGGGAGCGCTGCAACCCGATGAGGAGGCGTTGCTGGCCGACTCGGTCGGCCTCGCCCTCCTCGTCGTGCTCGACACCATGGCCCCGGCAGAGCGGCTCGCGTTCGTGCTCCACGACATGTTCGACCTTCCCTTCGAGGAGATCGCGCCCATGGTCGGTCGAACCCCTACGGCAGCGAGACAGCTCGCCAGCAGGGCACGACGACGTGTCAAGGGCGCCGAGGTACCGGCTCCCGACCCCGATCTCGCTCGTCAACGAGACGTGGTCGACGCGTTCTTCCTGGCCGCACGCGGGGGCGACTTCGAGGCCCTCGTGGCTCTGCTCGACCCCGACGTCGTGCTACGAGCCGACTTCGGCGCCCGCCGCCCCGCCGCGTCCATGGTGATCGATGGCGCAGCGGCCGTTGCCAGGCAGGCGATCATGTTCGCGATGCCGGCTGCCCACCTGCAGCCCGCGCTCGTGAACGGCGCAGCCGGCGTGGTCGTCAGTGTCCGTGGACGGCCGTTCTCGGTGATGGGCTTCACCGTCAGCGAGGGCAAGATCGTCGAGATCGACGCGATCGCCGACCCCGAACGTGTGCGAAGGATCGCCGCCGCGGTTCTCGGCTGAGATTCGCGCCGGATCGTTGGCGTCGCTCGAGGAGGGCGAGCCGGCGCTGTTCGCCGTTTCGACCGCCTCCTAGCTCCGGCCCGGCCCGACCAGGTCAGCGGGACGAGCCGCCCAGGCCCGAGTCCGGGGCGAAGGCGTCGCCGCCCTCGTCCCACTCGCGAAGCGACTTGAAGGGGAAGATGCCCGTGTCGTGGCGGTCGTTCCACACGAGGACGATGCCCCAGGCGCCGTGGCGGTGGGCGTCCTCGATGCGCAGCGGGGTGGGGCTGCCCGGGCGGGGCCAGGCCTGCTCGCCCTGGTCGCGTAGGCCCCGGCACATCGCGCACGGACATCCCTTGCGCAGGCGCTCCAGGTCGAAGCGGGCGACGTGGCCGTCGTGGTAGGTGATCGTGACGCCCTCGTCCTTGGCGACGTCGATCAACCGGGGCTCGTAGCGTTCGTCCACCCCGGCAGCATGCCAGCGGACCTCAGCGGTCGCGACGCCGGTGCGGTTCGGAGTGGTCCCAGTCGGCGACCAGCGTGCGCAGTGCCGTGAGCAGCAGCAGGGGCTGGTCGAGCATGGCGTGGTGGCCCGCTTCGGGCACCTCGATGACGGGCGCCACCCGGCCCAACGCCTCGTACATCTCCGCGCCGATGTCCTCGGTGACCAGCCCGTTCTCGGATCGCAGCAGCGCCAGACGGCACCGGACCTGGGGCAGGTAGGGCAACGCGCTGGCCCGGATGCTCCCGGCCTCGGCGAACTGGGCGAAGATCCGGCGGTCGAACTTCCACTGCCAGCCGCCCTCGACCCGGCGGGCCGAGTGGCGGGCGACGTGATCGATCACGTAGGCCAGGTAGTGCTCCTGGGGCGGCACCGTGCGGAAGCGTGCCAGCGCGGCGTCGAGGGTGGGGTACGTGCGCGGCACCCCGAAGGCGCTGCCCACGTTTGCCGCGTTCACCTCGGCGTCGGGTGCGGCCACCGGCGAGTCGCACACGATCGCCCCGGCCAGCCGGTCGGCGTGCCGGGCCGCGGTGGCGATGGTGACGAAGCCACCCATGCTGTGCCCGACGATGACCGGCGAACCGCCGACGCCCGCGGCGTCGGCCACGCCCACCACCTCGTCGGTCCACTGTTCGAGCGAGTACTGGTCACGATGCTCGCTGTCACCGTGGCCCGACAGGTCCAGCGCGACGACCCGGAAGTCGTCGGCGAACGTCGCCGCGACATGGGTCCACCAGTGCGCGTGGGCGCCGCCGCCGTGCACGAACACCAGCCCGCGGCGGCCGGGCTCGCCCCACGCCAGGTAGTGGACGGCCGCGCCGTCGATCACGACGTGCTCGTCGGTGTACGGCACCGCGAGAGCGCGACGGAACCAGGCCGGGGCGTCGGACGCCCTGGCCGGCGGAGCGGTCGGGGCCGGCACGGCCAGGGAGGAATCGTCACCGGTCACGGCGACAACGGTAGGTCGTCGGAACAGGCCGACCCGTGAGCCGGTTCCAGGGCACCGGATGCCGTGTGCCACCGGCCGCTTCCGCCCCCGCGGCCGGCGGAACGGATCCACGCACCGCCCGACCCGCCCGTCACCGAAGCCTGACCCGCGGTCACCCCGGTCATCGCGGTCTGCCAACATGATCGCGCTGTGGCCCCGGATCGCCCCTCCTCCACCTCGGACACCCACAGCGCCGGGGCCACCGCGGCCTCGGTCGCACTGCCGGCCCTGGCGGCCGCGTCGGCCGTCGGCGTGGCGGCCACCGGCGCAGGGCTGCTGCTCCCGGGTGCCGAGCTGAGCGACGCAGCGACGATCGGCGTGCGGGTCGGGGGTGGCGTGCTGGTGGCGGTCGGCCTGGTCGCTCTGGCCACTCGGTCGGGCGGGCCGGCGCGTGTGCCCGGTCGCATCCTGGGCTGGGTGCTCTTCACGGCAGGCGTGCTGATGGCGGGCGTGACCGCGCTGACGTTCGGCTTCTCGGACGCGGTCATCTCCGAGTCCGTGACCTCGCCCACCACGACGACCGTCGAGCCGACGACCACGACCACCGTCGAGCGGTCCACCACCACGACGACCGTGCCGACCGAAAGCGGTGACTTCCCGCCCGACGGGTTGCTGGTGATCCTGAGCTACCTGGTCGTGCTAGGTGTGGTCGCGCTCCTCGTCTATGCCGTGGTGCGGCTGCTGGGCGTCGCGGCGACGACCCGGTGGTGGCGCTCGGAACCGCCCGCGCCCGTGGGTGCCGCCGGTCGGATCGACGTGGCCGCGGCGGAGGCGGGCCTCGAGGCCTCGCTCGACGCCGTCACTGCCGACCGCTCGCCCCGCGACGCCATCAGCGACGCGTACGCCCGGTTGCTGGCCGCACTGGCCGATGCCGGGGCAGGGCGCCGGACGCAGGAAGCGCCCCACGAGCACCTCGACCGCGTCCTCACCCCGTTGGGCGTGCGATCCGAGCCGCTCCACCGCCTGGCCGAGCTGTTCGTCCTCGCCCGGTTCAGCCAGCACCCCGTCACCACCGCCCACCGCGACGACGCCAGCGCCGCGCTCCGGCAGGCGCTGGCCGACCTGCGGGACGCCCAGCCGAGGCGGCAGGCGCAGGAACGGGCACGGACGGTGACGCCATGAGCGTCACCCCTGGCGCCTCGGCCCTGTCGATCGCTGCCGGCGCCGTCGTCGTGGCCGGGGCGGCGATGATCGTCTGGCCCCAGCACGCGGTGAGTGTGGCGCGCGTGCTCGTCGCCACCGTGGCGATCGTCGCGCTCGTGGCGGCGACCATCGTCGGCCTCCACGGCATCGACGCCGCGCCCGCGGATCACACCAGGCCCCCCTCGCCGTTCGAGTCGACCGCCCCTTCCCGGCGCTTCCACCGTGACCAGCCGGCGAGCCTCGGTCGCGTCCGCGGCGACATCGGATACGGGATCGTGCGCGCCGACCTCGCCCCGCTCTCCGCGCTCGCCGCACGCAGGCTGACGACCGTTGTCACCACTGCGCTCGCCCGCGAGGGACTCGACGTGGCGGATCCGGACCACGCCGCCGCCGTGCGCGCCCGACTCTCGCCCCAGGCACTCACCGCTATCACCGCCGACCGTGCGATGCGGCGACCCGCCGGCCGGACACCACCTCCGCGCCGGGAGGCCTCGGCCGAGGAGATCGCCACCACCGTCCACGCCGTACTCGACGAGCTCGACCGGCCGCCGTCGTCACCAGGAGCTCCATGAGCATGTCCGACCTGCCCACTGCACCCCACGACTCGCGACAGCCGCCCCCTCCCCCGCCACCGCCCCTCGACGCACCTGTCGCCACCGTCGACGACCCGCTCGTCGACGCTCCCGCACCCGCGCAGCCACCTGCGCCCGACGGGGCCCTCGGGGTCGGCGAGGCCAGCCGCGTCGCCCACGCCATCCTCGACGAGGTCGAACGCGCCGTGGTGGGCAAGCGCGACGCCATCTCGCTCGTGCTCGCCGGGCTGCTCGCCGACGGGCACGTGCTGCTCGACGACCTGCCGGGTGTCGCCAAGACGCTCACCGCCCGGTCGCTCGCCACCGCCGCCGGGCTCGACTTCGCCCGCGTGCAGTTCACCCCGGACCTGCTGCCGTCCGACATCACCGGGTCGCTCGTGCTCGACCTCGCCACGCAGCGACCCGAGTTCCGGCCCGGCCCGGTCTTCACCGGCCTGCTGCTGGCCGACGAGATCAACCGGGCGCCGGCCAAGACCCAGGCGGCGCTGCTCGAGGCCATGCAGGAGCGGCAGGTGACCGTCGACGGGATCGCCCGCCCCCTGCCCCGGCCCTTCCTGGTGATCGCCACGCAGAACCCGATCGAGTCCGAGGGCACCTATCCGCTGCCAGAGGCCCAGCTCGACCGGTTCGCGGTGCGCACGTCGATGGGCTACCCGACGATGCGGGACGAGGTGGGGCTCCTGAGCGCCCGCCTCGCCCGGGGCACCGACGACGTCGAGCTCCGCCCGGCGTGCGACGCCGCCCGGTTCATCGAGGTACAGCACGCGCTCGAGCGCGTGTTCGTCGACCCCCGCCTGCTCGACTACGTCGTCGCCCTGGTCACCGCCACGCGGGCCGACGGCAACCTGTCGGTCGGAGCCAGCCCTCGGGGGTCGCTTGCACTGGTGAAGCTGGCCCGGGCCTGGGCACTCCTGGGCGGCCGCGACTACGTGGGCCCCGACGACGTGCGCACCGTGGCCGTTCCCGCGCTCGCCCACCGGGTCGTCGTCACCGACGAGACCTGGGCGCGGGGCACCCCCGCGTCGGAGCTGGTCCGCCGTGTGCTCGACCGGGTGCCGGCACCCAGCGTGTCGTGAGCGCACCTGCGGGCCGGGCCGATCCTCGCCTCGTTGCCTACCTGGTCGCCGGCTGCGCCTCGCTCGTGGCGGCGATCGTGGCGGGCCGGGCCGAGCTGGCCGCCGTCGGCGCGCCGTTCGCGGCCCTCGCCCTGATCGGGCTCGCCGACCGCCGGCCGCCGCGGGTGCGGGCCTCGGTCGCCGTGACGGCGTCGCGGGCGCTCGAGGGCGACGAGATCACGGGCTCCGTCACGGTCGACTGGGACGGCGAGGCCGAGCTCGACGTGATCATCGACCGGCTCCCCGGTGTGTCCGTGGTCGAGCCGGCGCCCGCACTCGGATGGTCCCTGCCCGCCATGACCGGTCCGGTCGCCCTCGCGTTCCGGCTGCGCGCCGAGACGTGGGGTCGCCACGAGCTGGGCACGGTCCACGTCCGCGCCCGCCGGCCGGGGGGCCTCGTCGTGTGGGAATCGGCGGTCGCACCCGGGCCCACCGTGCGGGTGTTGCCACGCCCGCTCCACCTCGACGCCCTGCTCCAGCCGCCCGAGCCACGCGCCGTGGCGGGCGCCCACCTGGCACGCGTGCGCGGGCCGGGCACTGACCTCGCCGAGCTCCGCCCGTACGTACCCGGCGACCGCTTGCGCGACCTGTCGTGGTCGGCCTCCGCCCGTACGGGAGAGCCGTGGGTCATCGTCCGCCACCCAGAGCGCACCGGCACGGTGGTGCTCCTGCTCGACGCCTCGATCGACGGCAGCGCCTCAGCGGCCGAGGCGCTGGCCCGCGCCGCCCGCGCCGCGTGGGCCGTGGCCGAGGTGCACCTGCGGGCGCAGGACCGCGTCGGGCTGGTCGCCGACGGGCGCACGACGGCCTGGCTGCCGCCGACCGCCGGTCGCCGGGCCCGCTGGCTGCTCCTCGACGAGCTGCTCGCGGTCGGCGGCGCCGCCGAGGACCGCCGCGTCACCCGGCCGCGCGCCCGCGTCGTCGTGCCGGCCGAGGCGCTGGTCGTGGGCGTGACCAGCCTGAGGTCGCCGACCGTCATCCGCCAGCTCGTGCACCACGCGCACGCCGGGCACACCACGGCCGCGCTGGTCGTCGACACGAGCGACCTGGTGCCGCCGCCGGTCGACATCGTCGACGCCGCGGCGCAGCGCCTGTGGCGCGCCGAGGTCGACGTCGAGCGGCACAGGCTCGAACGAGCGGGCGTGCCCACCGCACTGGTGGCGGGCGACGGCGTCGCCGCGGCGATCTCTGCCTTGCGCCGGGCAGTCGCCCGGCGCAGCGGGACGCCGACGGCGGGGGCGGCACGATGATCCCGCCCGCCGGCACCACTGACCGGCCTGTGCCCCTGTCGGTCTGGCCCCCGTCCCGCCGCGGCCTGGCCGCGGCCGCCGTGGCGTGCGCGGTGGCCACCAGCGTGGCCGGTGCCCTGCTGGGTGGCGAGCCGTGGACGAACATCGCCGCGTTCGCGCACGTGGTCGCGGCCGTCTGGGCCCTGGGCGACCCACGGATGCTGGCCGCCCAGGTCGGCGCCGGCGTGGCCATGGCCTGGGGCCTGCTGCCCGGCACGGACGGCACGATCACCCCCGTCGTTGTCGTGGTCGTCGGCACGGTCGCCACCGGCGAGCTGCTGGGCGCCGCTGGTCGGCTCGGCATGGTCGTGCCACGCGATCCCGAACCAGAGCTGCGGCGCGTTGGAGTGGCGGTCGCGGTGGCGCTCGTGACGAGTGGGGCGACCGTCATCGTCGGTGCCGTCGCCGGCCCTGCGGGCCTGGTGGCCACGGCCGTCGCCGCGCTGGGATGCGTGGTGCTGGCGGTCGCCGTCCGGTCGCCCCGCGCCGGGGCCGACGACGCACCGAGCGGTCAGCGGTAGCCGGTGCAGTCGGGCGGCTTGCCGGCGTCCTGGACCTCGACCAGGTAGCGCCAGGCGTCGGGCTGGCTGCCGTCGATGTCGGTGAAGCCGTACTCGCGGGCCAGCTGCCCGCTCGACAGCGACTGCGTGTTCCACCGGGCGACGTCAGGGTCGGCCGCCAGGGCCGCGACGGCCCGGCCGGTGTAGGTCGGCGTCTCCGAGATGCAGAAGTGGCCGGGGTCCACGTGCTCGCCGGGGGGCCGCTCCATCACGTCGCGCCAGGTCTCCTCGGTCACGCGGTACGCGTCGAGCATCATCTCCGACCGCATCCACCCCGGCGTGATCACGACCGCCGTCGCCCCCAGCGGCTCGAGCTCGGTCCCCTGCGAGAAGGCCAGCCGCAGCACCGACCACTTGGCCAGGTCGTAGAACGTGGACAGGCGATAGCGGGTGGCGTTGTAGTCGTAGGTGCCGTCGGTGACCTCTACGACCAGGCCGCCGGGACGGCGGGTCAGCAGGGGCAGCGCGTAGTGGCTGGTGATCAGATGGGTGTCGATGGCCAGCCGTAGCAGGTGGAGGCCGTTGTCGAGGTCGTGCTCCCACACCGGGGTGTTCCAGTCCACGAGCCGCTCGCCACCCCACACGTCGTTGACCAGCACGTCGAGACGGCCGTGATCGGCGTCGATGCGGGCCACCAACGCCTGCACCTGATCGTGGTCGAGATGGTCCACCTGCACCGCGACGCCCTGACCACCCGCGGCGTCGACCATCTCGGCCGTCTCCTCGATGGTCTCGGGCCGGTCGTACTCGGAGCGCTGCGTGCGGGTGGTGCGGCCGGTGCCGTACACGGTGGCGCCCTCGGCGCCGAGGGCGACGGCGATCCCGCGTCCTGCGCCGCGCGTGGCGCCGGCGACGAGGGCGACCTTGCCGGTGAGTGGTCGTGGCTCGGTAGCAGTCATGGGCACACCGTCGCGCCCCTCCCTGACAGATCGTGTCAGGGACATCGCGTACCCTCCGACCATGCGATCCGCCCGGCTCCTGGCCATGCTGCTCCGCCTGCAGCGCACAGGCCCGGCCACGGCCGCCACGCTGGCCGTCGAGCTCGAGGTGTCGGAGCGGACGATCTACCGCGACGTGGCGACCCTGCAACAGGCGGGCGTGCCCCTGTGGACCGAGACCGGCCCGCACGGCGGCATCCGGCTCGTCGACGGGTGGCGATCGCCCATCGACGGCTTCACCGCGGCGGAGACCGTGGCCCTCACCGTCGGGACGGCCGGCGCCGCCGACCTGGGCCTCGGTGCTGTTCTCACGGCGGCCCGATCGAAGCTGCGCTCGTCACTGCCCGGGCCCGCGCGCGACGTCGAGCGTGTCACGACCCGGTTCCTGCTCGACGCACCGGGGTGGTTCCACCGCGATGAGGCCCGCGACGCCCTGGCCACCGTGGCCGAAGCCGTGTGGGACGGTCGCCAGCTCGAGATCGCCTACGACAGCCGCGGGCGCACGGTGCACCGCCTGCTCGACCCGCTGGGGCTCGTCCTCAAGGCGGGCACCTGGTACCTGGTCGCCGCCCACCGGCAGGAGCCGCGGACCTACCGCGTGTCGCGCGTCCGCCAGGCGACGGTCGTGCCCCGTCCATCCTGGCGGCCCGAGACGTTCGACCTCGCGGCATGGTGGGGCGAGTCGGCCGCGGCGTTCGACGCATCCATCCGTCCGTTGGAGACCCACCTACGGCTGAGCCCCGATGCCACCCGGCACGTCACACGCGCCATCCCTGGCCAGACCACCCGCGCCGCGCTGGCGGCCGGCCGGGTCGCGGCCGACGGGTGGACCGAGGTCGACCTTCCGCTCGAGTCGCTCGACGTTGCCGTCACGCAGCTGGCGGCGCTACCCGGGGTCGAGGTGGTCGCGCCCCCGGAGCTGCGCGCCGCCCTGGCTGCGCACGGTGACCGGCTCGCGTCCCTCAACCGTTGACAGCGCCATCGAGGCGGCCAGGACCATCATGACCAGGGCACATCCGGCCACGGTCACCGCCACCGAGGCGGTGGCGCCGACGATCAGCACGACCACGGCGCCGGCCAGCTTCGGGTAGATCCGCTGGCTGGTCAGCCGGGTGCCGGTCATCGTCATCACCAGCACCAGTCCCAGCAGGTAGGCGGCGACAGGCACCGCGACGGCGAGAGCGGCGACTCGGGTGTCGCCGTGCCCGGTGACGGCCTCGGTGGCCAGGTGGAGGCCGGCACCCAGAGCCGCCAGCGCCGCGAACACCACCACGTGGGCGTAACCCCAGCGGAAGGCCTGTTGCGGGCTCGGCGTCAGGTGGCCGGGGTGGTCGAAGTAGATCCACCACGCCGCGAACGCCAGCACGAGCCCACCGACGCCGACCGCCAGGAGGTCGGCGGTCAGACCACCCTCGTCGAGTGCCGTCTGGAAGCCGACACTGGCCGACAACACCGATTCGCCCAGCACGATGATGGTGAACAGGCCATAGCGCTCCTCGATGTGCTCCGGGTGGTACAGCGGTTCGCCGGCTGCGCGTTCCGCCCACAGGGGCACGACCAGTTCGCCCACGACGAGCACCACGAAGCCGACCGCCGACAGGTCGTCGGGGAGCGCGAGCCGCAGGAACCACAGCAGCTGCATCACGGACACGCCCGCCCCGTAGCGCAGCGCGTGGGTGCGGACCGTGGGTTCGTCGCGGGCCACCCGCAACCAGCTGGCGGCGAGACCCAGCCGCATCACCGCGTAGCCGATCGTCACGACCAGCCACTCGTCGCGCTCGACCGCGTCGGTGACACCGGACGCCAGCACCAGGACACCGGCCATCTGCACCAGCGTCAGCAGCCGGTGGGCCACGTCGTCCGAGTCGTGCGCCGACGCGAACCACGTGTAGGTCATCCACGCCCACCACACGGCGAAGAAGACGCCGACGAATCCGGTGACCCCGTCCACCACGTGGTCGGCCGCGAGTTCGTGGTGCAACGCCGCCGAGGCCCGGGACACCGCGACGACGAAGGTGAGGTCGAAGAACAGCTCGAGGGGCGTGGCGGCGCGATGCTCCTCGCCTGGGTCGCGGACCACGCCGCGGCCTCGCAGCCGCCGCACGCCAGCGTCCAGGGTCCGGGCCATCCGCCGTCACGCTACCGACCGCCGGCCGGCCCAGTCGGGACCAGAGGACGGTCGGGATACGGTGGCCACGACCGCCCACCTGCGCCGCCGCCGGAGGCCACGATGACCACCACCGACACCTCTACCAGCACCGCGACCGCCCTGCGCCCGGGCCGCGCCGAGACCGACCGCCTGGCCGCCCGCGTGGCCGTGCCGACCGAGGGCCGCGAGCGGGCCCAGGTCACGTCGCCGCTCACCGGCGATGTCATCGGCGAGGTGCCCATCGGCACGGCCGACGATGTGGTCGCGGCCGTCACCCGCTCACGCGAGGTGCAGCAGCGTTGGGCGGCCCTGCCGGTGCGCGAGCGCTGCCGCCGTCCTGCTGCGCTACCACGACCTGGTGCTCGACCGGCAGGACGAGCTGATGGACCTGATCCAGGCCGAGAACGGCAAGGCCCGCGTCTGGGCGTTCGAGGAGATCATGGACCAGGCCGTCACGGCCCGGTACTACGCCCGCCTGGCACCCCGGGCGCTCAAGCCCCACCGCCGGCTCAGCGCGCTGCCCGGCCTGGTCTCCACCCGCGAGCACCACATCCCCAAGGGCGTCATCGGCGTCATCTCGCCCTGGAACTACCCGCTGGTGCTGGCCGTGTCCGACGCGCTCGCCGCGCTGGTCGCCGGCAACGGCATCGTCATCAAGCCCGACTCGCAGACGCCGTTCACCGCTCTGCGCGCCTTCGAGCTGCTGGAGGAGGCCGGGCTGCCCGAGGGCCTGGTGCAGGTCGTCACCGGCCCCGGTCGCTCGGTGGGCACGGCCATCATCGAGAACGCCGACTACATGATGTTCACCGGGTCGACCGCCACCGGCCGCACCGTCGCCCGCCAGGCCGGCGAGCGCCTCATCGGCATGTCCGCCGAGCTCGGCGGCAAGAACGCGATGGTGGTCACCGGCGACGTCGACCTCGGGCGCGCGGTCGAGGGCGCGGTCGTCGGCTCGTTCGCCAACACGGGCCAGCTCTGCATCTCGATCGAGCGCATCTACGTCGAGGCGCCGCTGGCCGAGGCCTTCACCGCGGGGTTCGCGGCCCGGGCCGCCGCGCTGAAGCTGGGCGCCGAGCAGGAGTACGGGCCCGAGGTGGGCGCACTCGCGTCGCAGGACCAGCTCGACAAGGTCCGCGCCCACGTCGACGACGCGCTGGCCAAGGGTGCCCGGCTGGTGGCCGGCGGCAAGCACCGGCCGGACATCGGCCCCCTGTTCTACGAGCCCACCGTCCTCGCCGACGTCACGCCCGACATGGAGCTGTACCGCGACGAGACGTTCGGCCCGGTCGTCGCCGTGTACCCCGTGGCCTCCGACGACGAGGCGGTGGCCCAGGTGAACGACACCGAGTACGGGCTCAACGCCAGCGTCTACTGCGGCGACACCGCCCGCGGGCGGGCCATCGCCGGGCGCATCCTGGCCGGCACCGTCAACGTCAACGACGGCTACTCGTCGGCCTGGGCGAGCCTCGACGCGCCGATGGGCGGCATGAAGGCGTCGGGCATGGGCCGCCGCCACGGGCGTGAGGGCCTGCTCAAGTACACCGAGTCGCGCACCGTCGCCGTCCGCTCCGGGCTGGCCGCGAAGCTGCAGGACCCGACGGGCGATCCCGGCGGCTACGCCCGCCGCTTCACCGCCATCCTGCGCAAGGCGAAGTACCTGCCGCGCTAGGCCCCGGCCGAACCCGGCACCTGGCGTGCACCCCAGCCTATGATCCGTCTGGGCGCGGTGGTGCAGGGCTGGGGGGCCGTTCATGACCGACCAGAGCGCAGCCGACGAGGCCGACGGTCGTGCGCGCCTGCCGCGCCGGGCGGTCCTCGCCGGGCTGGCCGGCACCGGTGTGGGCGCCGTGGCCCTCGTGGCCGCCCGAGGGCTGCCCGGCACCGGGGACTCGCCGCCGCCGCTGGACGGCCGGCGGGCGGTCGCCAACCCGTCCGACGCGGGCGGGTTCGCCAACCGCGACGAGAGCTACGCCAGCTCGATGAGTCCGGCCGAGCAGATCTCGGCCACGCAGGTGGCACCGCCCACCGTGTTCTTCCCCACGGCGGGCGAGGCCGCCGCGGCCGCCGCCGTCACCGTCCCCACCATCCTCGACACGTCCGACCCCGTCATCCACCTGCTGCGGCGGGCAACGTTCGGGCCGACCCCGGCCCTGGTCGACGAGGTGCACGCCGCCGGCATCGACGCGTGGCTCGCCGCGCAGCTCGAGCCGATGTCGATCTCCGACCCCGCCGCCGACGAGGTCTGGGCAGCCTTTCCGCTTGCCAGCGCCGACCCGGCCGCCATCCATGCCTCGGTCGAACCCGGTGGTTGGGACGCGATGCACGAGTACAGCGTCGCCACCGTCGCCCGCCAGGCCTGGTCGAACCGCCAGCTCTACGAGGTCATGGTCAACTTCTGGGCCAACCACCTCAACGCGCCGACGCCCGGCCCCGGCAGCTGGGACGTCACCGCCGCGTACCAGACCGGCGTCATACGCCACCACGCGCTGGGCACGTTCTCGGACATGCTCGTCGCCGCCGGGCGCCACCCGGCAATCCTGCGCTATCTCACTGCCTCGCAGTCGTCCAAGGACTCGGTCAACGAGAACCTGGGCCGCGAGCTGCTCGAGCTGCACACGGTGGGCGTGGCCTCGGGCTACACCGAGGAGGATGTGCGCAACAGCGCCTACATCCTGACGGGACGCACCGTCGTGGAGGAGCGAGGCTCACCCGCCGAGGGCACGTTCCGCTACGAGGCCGACAAGCACTGGGTGGGCCCCGTGGCCGTGCTCGACTTCCGCCACGACAACGCCACGGCCGCGGGCGGGCTCGATGTGGGTGACGCCTACCTGCGGCACCTGGCCGCCCATCCCGCCACCGCCCAGACGATCGCCCGCAAGCTGGCCGTGCGGTTCGTGTCCGACGTTCCGCCCCCCGAGCTCGTCGATCGGCTCGCCGCCGCCTACCTCGACAACGGCACCGCGGTCGTCCCGGTGCTCCAGACGCTGTTCAGATCAGGTGAGTTCTGGGCGGCGGTGGGCCAGAAGACCCGTCGACCGCTCGAGAACATCACGGCCAGCGCCCGCATCCTGGGCGTGGTGCCCCAGGGCGACATCCCCCGCAGCGCCGGCGCACTGCATCACGCGGCCCTCCAGGCCGGCCACCGCCCCCTTGCCTGGCCGGCCCCGAACGGTCACCCCGACGTCCACGCGGCCTGGCGGTCAGCAGGGGGCATCGTGGACGTCTGGAACAGCCACCGGATGTTGGTCGGCGACTGGGAGGACGGGCTCAGCCGGCCCGACCCGGTGGGGCTCGTGTCGGGCCTGCCGTCGTCGACCGTGGGCGAGTACGTCGACAGCCTCTGCCGGCGCCTCTGCTTCCAGGCGTTCCAGCCCGCCCACCACGACGCGCTCGTGGCCTTCCTCGGCGGCGACCCGGCCGCCCCCACCGAGCCCTACGTCGCCAACAACGACGCGCTCGGGGCGATCGCCCTCGTGCTCGACTCGCCGTACTTCTCGCTTCGATGAGGTGCCACCCGTGACCGACGACCCCACCCCACGGTCCCTGCACCCCGAATGCCCGGACGTCCGCCGCCTCGGCCCCAACCCCGCCGAGGGCGCGTTGCGGGCGAGCGCCGCGCGCGTCGACGCCGACCGCCGTGAACGACACCACGTGTGGAGCAGAGGGTTCACGCGGCGCCGGTTCCTCGCCGGCGCCGGGGCGGCGAGCGCCGCCGCGCTCGGCTCGCAGCTCGCGACCGCCCGCGCCTCGTTCGGTGTGCAGGGGGCGGGGGCGCGCTGGTGGTGGTGTTCCTCCGCGGCGGCATGGACGGACTGTCGGCACTTGTCCCCGCGGGCGACCCGCACCTGGCTGCCGCCCGGCCCGGCATCGCCGTGCCCGATGCCACCCTGCTGCCGCTCGACCGGCGGTTCGGCCTGCACCCCGCGCTCGTGCCCCTCCACGACCTGTGGAACCGCGGCTTGTTCACGGCCGTGCCGGCGGTGTCGACCCCCGACGTGTCACGCAGCCACTTCCAGGCGCAGGACTGCCTCGAGCGGGGCGGATCGTCGGCCGGGGCGGTGGAGGGCTGGCTCGACCGGGTGCTCGATGCCATCGGCCCGGGCACGACGTTCCGGGCGTTGACCGTGGGCACGAACGCGACCCGAGCCCTCGCCGGCGACCAGCCGTCCATGTCGCTGCGGACCGTCGACGAGTTCGCGCTGCACGCGGGCCCAGAAGACCTCCACGCCCGCACCGTGGAGGCGCTGACCACCCTCTACACGGGCCTCGACCACCCGATGGCCGTGGACGTGGCGACCACGCTCGACGGCCTGGGCACGGCCGCGGTCATGTCCGCGGTCGGCCACGAGCCGGCAGCCACCTATCCCGAGGGCGAGTTCGGCGGGCACCTGGCCGAGGTGGCGCGGCTGCTCAAGGCCGACGTCGGGCTGCGGGTGGCGTGCGTCGACGTCGGCGGCTGGGACATGCACACCAACTTGGGGTCGGTCGACGGCGGCGACATGACCAGGTCGCTCGCCTCGCTCGGTGACGCGCTGGGGGCGTTCGTGACCGACATCGGCGACCGCATCGACCAGGTCAACGTGGTGGTCATGACCGAGTTCGGCCGCCGGGTCGAACAGAACGCCAACGCCGGCACCGACCACGGGCACGGCGCTGCGGTGCTGCTGCTCGGCGGCGGGCTGGCCGGCGGCACGATCCACGGCACATGGCAGGGGCTGGCCCCCGACGTGCTCGACCAGGGCGATGTCCCCGGCTGGAACGACTACCGCGACGTGCTCGCCGAGGTCGTGACCGCCCGGCTGGGCGTCGGCGCCGACGCCATGGCGGCCGTGTTCCCCGAGCACCGCCCGCAGCCCCCGGGTGTGATGCGCTAACCCGCCCGTGGCGGCCCCGGACGGGGAATGCGTGGCATCCCGCCTGCGGTTACGTAGCATGGGCCAGTTGCCTAGGAGCGAGGACCGACCGCTTGGCGAAGACAAAAGACGACGCTTTCATCCTTGAAGGACGCACGGAAGAGGCCCTCAAGGGGGGCCACTTCCGCATCTGCCTCGACAATGGCCACATGGTGTTGGGTCATCTGAGCGGCAAGATGCGCAAGAACCGCATCCGCATCCTGCCCGGGGACAGGGTGCAGGTCGAGGTCTCTGCCTACGACCTCAGCCGCGGACGGATCACGTACCGCTACAAGTAGCGGTGCGCGATTCCGGTACATTGTTCCCCGAGTTGGTCGCGCGGATCGGCTCGGATACTGAAGAGAGAGACAATTGGCTACAGGAACTGTGAAGTTCTTCAACGCGGAAAAGGGCTTCGGCTTCATCTCGCGTGAAGACGGCGACGACGTGTTCGTGCACTTCTCGAACATTCAGGGTGAGGGCTACAAGACCCTCAACGAAGGCCAGACGGTCGAGTTCGACATCGGACCGGGCCGGAAGGGCGACGAGGCTCAAAACGTCCGGGTGGTCTGACCACTCGCCTGCTCGCAGGCAACGTTGTCGAACCGCCGGCTCAGCGCCGGCGGTTCGTCCGTTTTTCGGGCGAGGCGCACCTCACAAACCGTCCACTCACGGAGAGGCGACAGACGCCACTGAGTGTGACTACAGTGCCCGGCGGTCAAATGATTCGCGATGCCGAGCTACCGGACGTCGTGGAAGCGGCGGGACGAGGTGAGCATTGGGCGCTCACCCAGTTGTTCCGCGCCTACCAGCCGGGCCTGCTGCGCTACCTGCGGGCCCAGGCGCCCGAGATGGCCGACGACCTGGCCAGCGAGGTGTGGATCGGCGCCGCTCGCGGCCTGGCCCAGTTCCGTGGCGACGAGGCGGCGTTCCGGGGCTGGCTGTTCACGATCGCCCGCCGTCGCCTGATCGACCATCGCCGCCGGGCCGTCCGCCAACGCACCGACCTCATGGCGACCGAACGGCTCGACATCGCCATCGGCATGGGATCGGGGGGCGACCCCGCCAGCGCCGTGCTCGAGCGCCTCGGCGCCCAGGGGGCGATCGACGAGCTGATCGCCGAGCTGACCCCGGAGCAGGCCGAGGCCGTGCTCCTCCGCGTGGTCGGCGGCCTGTCGGTGGCTGAGGTCGCCGCCATCATGGAGCGCCCGCCGGGCACCGTCCGCGTCCTCTGCCACCGGGCGCTGCGACGTCTGGCGGTCCACTTCAGCGACGGGGTGATGACCGCATGACCCCGCGCCACGACGAGCTGTGGGTCGACCTGACCCAGTTCGACGCCCGCCTCGCCGACCGCGTCTGGGACGGCGACCTGCGGGACCCCGACGCGCCACGCTGGTACACCGAGGTGTGCTCCCTCATCCGCCGGGCGCGCGGCCCGGCCGAGCCGGACGAGCTCGTCGACGAACCGGTGCTCGTCGACACGATGCGCCGGGCCACCCTCGGCGCCACGATCGTCAGCCTCCCCCGCCGGCCCGGCGTGCGCGCCGTGGGTCGCGTGGTGGCCATGAAGGCGGCCGCCGCCGCCACGACCGCCGGCATGGTGGGCGTCGCTGCGGCGGCGACGACCGGCATCGTCGCCACGGTGGCGGCCACGATGATGGTGCCTGCGCTCAACGACCACGTGTTCCCGATGATCGAGGAGCGCCTCGCTCCCGCGGTGGTGGCGACCGTGGAGGCCAGCCCCGAGGATTCGCCCGAATCGACGGCCTGCCGGCATGACCCGGTCGACTGCACGCACCCTCCGGTCCAGGCATATGAGGACGCCCCGGTAGCGCCGCCGGAGGGGGCGGCGGTCGCCGTGGCAGCGACCGAGGCACCGGGACTCGTGCCGCCTGTCGAGCCAGCGCCCGTGGAGCAGGCACATGTCGAGCCGGTGGCCGCGGCGACCACTCCCGAGCCGGTGCCCGCCGAGCCGGTGCCCGCCGAGCCGGTGCCCGCCGAGCCCGCGCCCGCCGAGCCCGCCGACCCGGCACCGGTTGACCCCGCGCCGACGTCGTCTGACACCGCCGTCGACCCCGCACCGATCGACCCCGCGCCCGTCGACCCCGCACCCGTCGACCCCGCACCGATCGACCCCGCACCCGTCGACCCCGCACCCGTCGACCCCGCACCGATCGACCCCGCACCGATCGACCCCGCACCGATCGGCCCCGCACCGATCGACCCCGCCCCGACGTCGTCTGACCCGCACCCCGTGCCGGCGACGGTCGATCCGACGCCCGACGACCAGACCCCGGAGCGCGAGTCTTGGCGCGTCGTGTCGACGCCTGGGCCAGCCTCACCGGGGCACGGTCCGGCCGATGACAGGCCGGCGACGCCCGACCATCCGTCGCCCCCGGAGCCCGAGCCGTCCGAACTACACATCCCGGCCGTGCCGGCCGACCACGGACGGGGGGCCGCGCAGGGTTAGCCGCACGCGTCCCTCGATCGCGACGGTTGATCCGGCGCCGAGGGGCAAGGTCGTGCACAATCTCCGCACCACGCGTTGAGCCGTGCCGTGGGCGGTCTGGGGGGAAGTCCATGAGCTCTGCGGAGGATGTCGAGTCGAGCCTGACGGCCGACCACAACGACGAGCGCCTGACCAGGGCGTTCGATCGGGTGGCGCGCCTGGGCATCGACATCGAGCCGGACGACGGGCTCAGTGAGCGCGAATCTGCTGCCGTCCGGGCCTTCGCCGCACTCAACCTCGACCCCGGCCTCGACGACCCACGACCGGCCGACGACACGCCCGTCCGCGGGCCGGCGGAGGACGGGGCCCCGCTCCGCCCGGACGCGATCCTTCGCGGACGCCCACCGACCCGGGACGACACAGCGGTCGCCCCGCCGCTCGACGATCTCGTCGACGAGATGGCGGCGCCTGGCCCGAGCGCTCCGCCGCCGCCACCCGCAGCGCCTCCGTCGACGCCGCCTCCGCCGCCGGATCCCGCGACGCCGGCTGCACCGGCCACCCAGGCTGCGACGGTGGTCGCGAGCGTCGAGTCGTCGCGGACGATCGACCACTACCTGCTCGACCTGCTGGCGCTGGCCGTGGCGACGGGGGCGTTCGTCTCGCCGTGGGTGTGGCTGTTCGTCGTGGCGGTCGCGGTGGTGGCCGGGGCGACGGCCCGGTCGCTCGCCCACCACGGTGCCCGGCGCGGCCTCCTGCGGCGGGCGACCCGGCGGGTGTTGTCGTGGCTGCGTCCCCGGTCGGCGGTCTGGTTCCCTGTGATCGCCGCCCGCACCGCTCTCCTGGCCGTGGTGCTGCCGGGCCTCGCCTGTGCGGCATGGTGGATCGTCGACCAGGGCACCGACGGAGCGTTCGTCGCGGGCCGGCTCGGCGTGTGGGCGCACGGGCCTCGCACGGCCGCCGCCATCGTGTGCTTCACACTCGTCGCCGGGGTCGGTGAGGCCCATCAGCGCCGTGCCGCCCTCATACGGCGGGCGGCCGGCCATGTCGGGCGGCCGGTGGTCGTGGCGCTGGCCGCGACGACCGTGCTGGTCGCGGCGCTCGTGATCGCGGTCGTCCCCCGTGCCGACGCGGGGCGGATGGCCGGGGCCGACGGCCTGGCCTGGGCCCCCGCCCGCCTACGGGACAACATCGACCGGGTCCGCGACGATCTGGTCGCCGCCGAGCTCCATGCGGCGTCGGGCTGCCTCTCCGATCGACAGGATCTGACCTGGCGGGCCACCTACACGGCCGCCAACCCCGCCGACGCCCCGGACGTCGCCCGCCTCGCGGTGGACGGTGGCGTGCCCGGCGCAGCCGACCTCGCGACGGCCGCCGCCGCCGTCCACAACCAGCTTGCGCCCTGGGTCGAGGGCGTCGAGGTGACCGCGGACGACGTCACAGTGGTGGTGCTCGACCGCGACGCCCTGTCCTCCGGGCGCCCCGTCGTCGACGCGGAGGCGCTCGTGGGCGCCGCCACGACCGGCAGCGGTCTCCTGGCCGACGGCGGCCCCGGCTTCGACCGGGTGGTGGCCCTGGCATGCTCGGCCGCCCCGATCCCCTGACCAGGCTCACCCCGCGCGGGTGATCCCGCAACGTGCGGCAGGCCCGACGATCCGTGTGGTGTTGCGCCGTCCGTGCGCGACGTGTCAGGGAGGTCCGTCTGCCATGGCAACGACACAGGTCCGAAGTGGGTGGGTCACGTTCGCAGCGCTGCTCGCCGGCATCGTGGGCTTCTACAACATCCTGAGCGGCATCGCCGCGATCGCCGAGGACGATCAGACCGAGGCGATCGGTCAGGTGCTCTTCGACATCAACATCACGGCCTGGGGGTGGTTCTGGCTGATCCTCGGCGTCGTCCAGCTCGTGACGGCCTGGCTGATCTACAGCCGCAGCCCGGTCGGGCAGATGCTCGGCCTGGTGTGGGCCTTCATCGGGGCGTCGCTGTCCGTGTTCATGATCTTCGCCTACCCGTTGTGGGCGCTGGCCGTGCTCGGCATCAACGTGCTGGTCATCTGGGCGTTGACGGCCAACACCGAGGAGTTCGACAGCACGTACAACTGACCGTTACCAGCTCGATCCGAGGTCCTCGAGGAACGCCCGGACGGCCACGGCCGAGTGGTGCCGCCACAGAGCGACGGCATCGCCGGCCGGCGGCCGTTCGGCGAGCGCGGCGAGAGGGCCCGCCGACACCGGGTCCGCGGGCCCGCACAACCGCTGCTGGGCCGGTACCAGTTGGCTGCAAGCGGGCGGCAACCAGCGTGCAAGCGACCCCCGCCATCGTGGCGCCATGGAGACGTATCCCCCTACTCTCCGACGCCCTGACCTGGTCGATCTCACCGATGCCGGTGCGACGGACGGATCGCTCGTCGGCGCCAAGGCCGCCAACCTCGCACGGGCACATCGTGCCGGCCTGCCGGTGCTTCCGGGCGCCGTCCTCACGACCGACTGGGACCATCGCGGCTGGTCACACCCCTCGCGCCTCGACCGTCCCGGCCCGGCGCGTGCCGCCTGGCGCACGCTCGGCAACGAGGGTGAGCGGCCGCTCGTGGTCCGCTCGTCGTCGACCAACGAGGACGGCGGCACATCGTCCATGGCCGGTGTGTTCACGTCGGTGCTCGACGTCACCGACTGGACGAGCTTCGTCGACGCCGTCGACCGGGTGCTCGACTCCGGCCGTCTCGCCGACGTGCCCGATGCCCGCATGGCGGTGTTGGTCCAGCCGCAGCTCGAGCCGCGCTGGGGTGGGGTGCTGTTCGGTGCCGATCCGGTGTCCGGCCGCACCGACCGGCTGCTGGTGTCCGCCGTCGAAGGTGGCCCCGACAGCCTGGTGAGCGGCCTCGACGACGGGTGGACGGCCGTGCTCTCGCCGCGCGGCCGGGTGCTCGAGAACCGGGGCGGCGACGAGATCCCCCTCCCCCGCGTCGCCTTGCGGGCGCTGGCCCGGCTCGCCGCGCGGGCGAGCGACGCCTTCGGCGGTCCCCAGGACATCGAGTGGGCCGTCGACCACGACGGGACCGTCTGGCTGCTGCAGAGCCGTCCCATCACCACGCCGACCGGTCGGGCACGCGGCAACGTCCTCGGCGCCGGCCCGTTGGCGGAGACGTTCCCCGAGCCGCTCAGCCGGCTCGAGTCCGACCTGTGGCTCGCCCCGCTGGGCGAGGGCCTCGAACAGGCGCTGCTGCTCACCGGCACCGCCTCGGCCCGGGCGCTGCGCCGATCGGCCGTCGTCCGTGAGATCGACGGGTGGGCCGTCGCCGACCTCGCCCACCTCGGGGTCGCCCCGGTGCGCCACCGGCTGCTTCGGCGGCTCGATCCCCGCCCGCCCGCCCGTCGGTTGGGCGCAGCATGGCGGACCGGACGCCTGGGCCGGGCGCTTCCCGGTCTGGCGCGCGACGTCGTGGAGCAGGTCGACCGCGACCTGGCCGCCGTCCCGCGGATCGACGACCTGTCGAACGCCGCGCTGCTGGCGGTGCTCGACAACGGGCGCACCGCGCTTCGTGCGCTCCACGGCTACGAGGCGCTGGCCGGGATGTTGGTGCCCGACACCGGCGAGGGCGCCTCCGCCGCCTCGCTGGCGCTGTCGGCGCTGGCCGAGGCCCGTGCGGAGGGCGTCGACATCGACGAGCTCGTCGAGACCAACCCCGTGGTCCTGGCGCTCGCGCCACCTCGCATCGGCGGTGACCCGACGTTCGCGGCCGCTCCCCCGGCCACGATCGACCTCCGCTCCGGCGCGGCGACCGTGCCGCCCGTGAGCCAGCCCACGTCCGACGAGGCGGTCGTGCGCGAGGCGCTGCGACTGCGGGCCCGCTGGGTCCAGGAGCTCACCGCCCGCGCCGCCTGGCAGCTCGGGCACCGGCTCGTGTGCGTCGGCGTGCTGCCCGACCAGCGGGCGGTGCGCCGCCTGGGCGTCGACGAGCTGCGGGCGGCCGCCACGACGCGCACGGTCCCCGCCGACCTGCACACGCGCCCTGACCCGGCGACCACCGCCCCGCGGGCGCTGCCGGCCCAGTTCCGCCTCACCCCCGACAACACCCCGGTGGCGGTCGCTCCCCCGACCGCCGGGCCGGGTGGGGTCGGTGCCGGCGGCGGCGCCGGGTCGGGGCCGGTGCACGTGGGCGACGACCCGCCCCTGGGCGCCGTGCTCGTGGTCACGCACCTCGACCCGCGGCTGGCCACGGTCATCCCCCGGCTGTCGGGGCTCGTGGCCGAGACGGGCAGCCCGCTCAGCCACCTTGCCATCCTCGCCCGCGAGCACGGCGTGCCGACCGTGGTCGGTCATGTCGGGGCGACCGAGCGCTACCGCGACGGTCAGGTGGTCGAGGTCGACGGCACCATCGGCACGGTGACCGTGGTCGACGGCGCCGGAGACCGGCCCGACGGCCAGGACGACCAGCCGGCCGACATGTCGGACGACGCAGCCGACGACACCACGGTCGTGTCCCTGCCGCCCCGAGCGGTCGTCGACCTGACAGACGACGACGATGCCTCGCCCGGCACCGCCGGCGGCACCATCATCCCGATCGGAGCCCGACGATGAACGCCCGCATGATCCGCGCACTGCTCGGCGGCGCCACACTGGCGGCGTCGGGCACCTACACCTTCGTGTATCTGTACCGGTGGGAGTGGAACCGGGCGCTCATGTCGGCGGCGATCTTCGTGGCCGCCGAGGTGGCGGTCATGGGGTCGCTGCTCGCCCAGCGGCTCAAGGTCATCAGCGAGCGGCTCGACGCCCAGGAGACGCCGCAGACGACGTCGGCGCAGACCGTCCGCCTCGAGCGCATCCGGTCGAGCGCCCCGCCGGCTCGGGCCAACTTCGCCTGGCTGTCCCGCCCGGAGCAGATGAACGTGTTCGTCCCGGTGCTCATGGGCGCGGGCGTGCTGCTGTCCGGCATCGCGTGGATCGTCGAGCGCGTGGCCCGGGCAACGTTGGCCCCGGCCGCCGAGCGCGGCCTGGCGTCGCAGCTCGACGGGCTGACGTTGCCGGCCAACGGGTTCGCCACCGCCGAGCGCGCCCCGCTCGACCTGCTGCGCGGGCCGGTCTGGAGGCAGCAGTGAAGGCCGTCGGTGCGCTCGTGCTCGCCGTGGCCGGGATCGTGGGTGTCGGCAGTCTGGCCGACCTGACCCAGAACCGGCCCGACCCGGTGGTCGACGGCACCGCGACCTTCGTCAACTTCGACGTCGGCACCCGCGACTACAGCGGCACGGACATGGAGGCCGCGCAGGCGCTGTGGGCCGTGTGCGCCGCGACCGTCTCCGGTGACACGTCGGGACCGACGGTCGCCGCCGAGGGCGGCTTCACGGTCTCGATCGAGCCGGCGATCGGCACGAACGGCCGCAAGCGGTTGCAGGGCTGCATCGAGGACGGCACCCTCGACCGGGTACAGGGGCACATCCAGAGCCTGACGACCGGCTGAGCGGCGACCGGCTGAGCGGCGGTCACCGGCCCTGGCGGCGCTCGAAGCGCGACACCACCTCGACGTGTGGCGTGTGCGGGAACACGTCGACCAACGTCGACGAGGCGAGCTCGTACCCGGCGCTGCGGAGCAACCGGGCGTCACGTCCCAACGCTCCGGCGTCGCAGCTCACCAGCACCAGTAGCCGGGCCTTGGTAGCTGCCACCGCCCGCACGCCGCCGCGCCCGAGACCCACACGCGGCGGGTCGGCCACGACGACGTCCATGCGCCGAGGATGCCAGCGGGCCACGTCGCTGCGCACGGCCCGGCCGTCGAGCCCGCGGAGGTTGATCCGGGCATCCGCCGCCGACGACGCCGCTGCCTCGACCAGCTCGACCCGGGCCCGGCGGCCAACCGTCGTGGCGAAGAGGCCGACGCCGCCGTAGAGGTCCGCGAAGCGGGTGCCCGCGCCCAGC
This sequence comes from uncultured Acidimicrobiales bacterium, assembly GCA_963735375.1. Classification (GTDB taxonomy): domain Bacteria; phylum Actinomycetota; class Acidimicrobiia; order Acidimicrobiales; family VFJN01; genus ZC4RG19. Next base: position 1,386,873 of record CAVTKS010000006.1, on the reverse strand, counting down.
TCGCCCGCCGCCGCACCGACCACCTGGACCAGCGCCTCCGCGCCCTCGGGACCTGCCTGGAAGAACGACCGGGCCGACACGCGCAAGCGCACGCCGGCCACCTCCTCGTGCAGCCAGGCCCGCTTCCCGGCGGCCAGCTCGGCACCGGTCACCACCCGCACGCCGGCGGGCACGGCGACCTCGCCGGCATCGAGGTCGTCGTGATGGACCTCGCCGTGATCGATATCGTCGTCATCGAGCTCGCGGCCGCCCGGGGCATCCACCACGACGAGACGCTCTCCCGTCCGGGCGCCGACGCGCACGGTCACCTCGGCTCCGGGCGGGAACCGACCGTCGGCGAGCACCTCCACGACCAGCGGGTGGGCCACGAGACACCCGGGCACAGCCACCAGGTCGTGGCTGTGATGCCGACGGAGGGCGACGCGCCCGTCGTGGTCGGCGACGCCCCGCAGCGTGGTGCGATAGCCCGTGCTGGCGAGCGGACGGCCGTCGGCGACGACGGGATCGGCGACGCCCCCGAGCCGGCGCAGCGCCTCGGTGACCATGTCGACCTTCAGCGACCGCTGCGTCGCCAGCTCGACGTGTTGCCATCCGCATCCGCCACACCCTGCGGCCACGAACGGGCACGGGGGCGCCACCCGGCCGGGGGCCGGCTCGACGACGTCGACCACCACCGCACGCGCGTGGTCACGCCGCTCGTCGACGACCTCGACCGACACGAGCTCGCCCGGCAGTGCACCATCGACGAACACCACCCGGCCCGACGGTTCGCGGGCGACGCCGTCGCCCCCGACGGCCACTGCGGTGATGCGAACGTCGGCAACGGGGCTGGTCACGACCTCACCCTAGGATGGCCACGTGGACACCCCCCGCACCCCACCCGCGTCCCCGCGCCCCATCGAGATCGCCCCGTCGGTGCTCCCGGCCGACTTCTCCCGGCTGGGGGATGAGGTGGCGGCGCTCGAGAAGGCCGGCGTCGACCGCATCCAGTGGGACGTCATGGACGGTCGCTTCGTGCCGAACCTGACGTTCGGGCCCGACGTGATCGCCGCGTGCCGGCCGCACGCCACGGTCCCGTTCGAGGCTCATCTGATGGTCGATCAGCCCGACGCCCTCATGCCTCGCTACGTCGACGCCGGGTGCGGGCTGCTGCTCGTGCACGCCGAATCGACCCGCCATCTGCACCGGTCGCTGGGCCGGGTGCGCGAGCTCGGCGCCAAGGCCGGCGTGGCGCTCAACCCGGCCACGCCCGCCGAGGCAGTCGCCAACGTGCTCGACCTCTGTTCGATCGTGCTCGTCATGACCGTGAACCCCGGCTTCGGCGGGCAGGACTACCTCGCCACGATGGAGCCCAAGATCGCGCAGATCAGGCGCATGATCACCGATGGTGACCATGACTGCGACCTCGAAGTCGACGGCGGCATCAGCCCGGCGACCGTGCAAGGCGCGGCGCGGGCAGGTGCGAACGTCCTGGTCGCCGGGTCGGCGCTCTACCGCGACCCGCTCGGCCTCGAGCACGCCGTGACCGAGTTGCGGAGTCTCGCCACCGCCCCGTGATCTGCGGGCTAAATCATCTCTCCGCGCTTGACGATCACGTTGTCGATGATGCCGTAGTCCTTGGCCTGCTCGGCCGTGAACCAGCGGTCGCGCTCGGAGTCCTCCGAGATCTGGTCGACGGTCTGGCCCGTGTGGAAGGCGATGCGCTCGGCCATGAGCTGCTTGACGTACAGGAGCTGCTCGGCCTGGATGGCGATGTCGGCCGCTTGGCCCCGGAACCCGCCTGAGGGCTGGTGCATCATGATGCGGGCATGGGGCAGGGCGTAGCGCTTGCCCTTGGCGCCGGCGCACAGCAGGAACTGGCCCATCGACGCCCCGAGGCCCATGCACACGGTGGCGACGTCGGGCTCGATGAAGTGCATCGTGTCGTAGATCGCCATGCCGGCGGTCACCGACCCGCCGGGGCTGTTGATGTACAGCCACACGTCCTGGTCCGAGTCGTCGCCGGCCAGGTGCAGCAGCTGCGCACAGATGACGTTGGCGAGATCGTCGTCGACCTCGCTACCGAGGAAGATGATGCGCTCACGGAGGAGCCGGTTGAAGATCTCGTGCGTGGGGCTGACGACGGAGGCGTTCTGCGCGGTCGGGATGATCAAGCTCACGGGCGCAGAGGGTAGCGGCGTCGCGCCGCGCTTCGGTCACAACGATCGCGACCGCTCCGCTCGGATTCCCCGCGCCACGAACACCTGATCGCCTCCGCGCGGCGTGGTGCGGCCTCAGACGAGGCCGTGCCTTCGAGCCAGCGCGCGGGCGCTCACCCCTGGTGGGTGACGACGCGCGGCCCACCCGGCTGGCAATCTGGGCTCATCGTGAGCGAGACCACGGACACGGACACGGACGCAACGCCGGACACAGAGCCGGCCACCACGGGCGCGACCACCAGCGCCGATCCACCGCCCGGTGACCCGCCCGCCGACGGGATGGTCTGGGTGCCGGGGGGCACGTTCGTCATGGGGTCCGACGACCACTACCCCGAGGAGGCGCCGGCCCACCGGGTCGGCGTTGGCGGGTTCTGGATCGACCGGGGCACCGTCACCAACGACGGGTTCACCCGCTTCGTCAAGACCACGGGCCACGTCACGCTCGCCGAGCAGGTGCCCGACGCCGCCGACTACCCGGGCGCGCTCCCCGACCTGCTGGTCGCCGCCTCGTCGGTGTTCCGCCGCCCCGGCCACCCGGTCGACCTGCGCAACGCGTACGAGTGGTGGGCCTGGGTGCCGGGCGCCGACTGGCGCCACCCCCGCGGACCGCAGAGCTCGATCAAGGGCATGGGCGACCATCCCGTCGTGCACGTGGCCTGGAGCGACGTCGAGGCGTACGCGGCGTGGGCCGGCAAGGACCTGCCCACCGAGGCGGAGTGGGAGCGGGCCGCCCGTGGCGGACTCGACGGCGTCGAGTATGCCTGGGGCGACGAGCTCACCCCAGGTGGACGGCACATGGCCAACGTCTGGCAGGGCGACTTCCCCCGCGACAACACGCTGGCCGACGGGTGGGAGTACACGGCGCCCGCCAAGTCGTTCCCGCCCAACGGTTACGGACTGTTCCAGGTCACCGGCAATGTGTGGGAATGGACGTCCGACTGGTACGCGGACGGGTCGTCCCGCCCGGCCGAGCACGCCTGCTGCAGCGTGGACGCGCCGCGGGGAGGCACCCGCGAGGGCAGCGTCGATCCGGCGCAGCCCGGAGCGATCGCCCGCAAGGTGATGAAGGGCGGGTCGCACCTGTGCGCCCCCAACTACTGCCGCCGTTACCGCCCGGCCGCGCGCATGGCCCAGGCGATCGACACGTCGACGTCGCATCTGGGCTTCCGCTGCATCGTGCGTCCCTGAACGCTCCTGTCAGCCGTCGGGCTCGGGATCGGCGTGGGGCCGTCCTGCACGGTCAGACCGCGAACCCACTGATCGCCTGACCGATGAGCTTGGCGCCGATGGCGAGGCACAGCACCGACATGATCACGGCGTTGTTGTGCGCCATCCAGCCCTGGAGCCGGTCGAGGATGCCGCCGGCCCGGTCGCCCATGGCGAAATAGATGACGACGGGGGCCGCCACGCCGACGGTGCCGACGAGCGCGAACACCGCATACGCGACCGCCTGGTCGCCGCCCGGCAGGCCGGCCTGGCTGATCGTGGCGGCGGCGCTCACCGCCAGCAGCAGGTTCTTCGGATTGAGCGCGGACAGCAGCGAGCCGGCGGCGACGGCCTTGCCCGGCCCGAAACCCTCGATGGCGCCCATCCACCTCGGCACCGGCGGCTCCTCCTCGCCATGGGGCCGCCCTCGGAACTGCCGCAGCGCGACCAGCAGTAACAGGACGCCGAGCACCAGCTGCAGGATGTTCGCCCAGGTCGGCGGGGCGCCGCCGTCGGCCGAGTCGGCCGGCCCGGCGACGGTCATCACGATCGCGCCCACCACAGCCAACCCCAGTAGCCAGCCGACGACGAACAATGGACCGTTGACCCGTGCCCGAGGCGTGACCAGCATCAGGATCACGGCGATGATCGGCACCGGGCTCAGGGCGACACCGACCGCGGTCGGCAGGATCTCGCCGATGACTTCTCCCACGTGCGCTCCTCACGTCGACGGGCGCGGATCCGAGGACCGCGTCGTGCGGATCGTCACCGCCGGCAGCACGGGGGGTCGCCACCCTCGCCGGGTGACCCGTCGGCGCCGCGCTGTCAGCTGGTGGATCACCCATGGGGGTGATCCACGCCCGACGGCGAGACGGGCAGTCGCCGCCTACCGGGACTCGCACTGACGCGTCGTCGGCGCGGCGCGAACCTACGTATCCTGTGGCCCGGTCACGAGCCGGCGTAGCCCAACGGCAGAGGCACCGCGTTTCAGGTCGCGGCAAGTGTGGGTTCGAATCCCACCGCCGGCACTCACCGCGACACCAGAGGGTCCCCGGCTGACGCTCCGTCACTCAGCCTCCGTCGTACTGGCCGTCGAAGAGCGTTGTCGTGGTGGAGCCGTCGGGGTCGACGGACGTGGGGGGAGACGTCGTCCCGGGGGCCACGGTCGTCGTCGACCCGGGCGGCGTCGTGCTCGGCGTCGTCGTGGTGGGTGTCCCGCTCGTCGGTGTGCCCGTCGTCGGCGTCGCTGTCGTGGGCGTAACGGTCGTGGGTGTCCCGGTCGTCGGCGTGCTCGTCGGTGGCCGCGTCGGGGGCAACGGGACCGTCGTCGACGAGGTCGGCGGCCGGGTCGGTGCGGCGGGGTCGGGGCCGCCCGGCGGCAGCGAGGCCGGATCAGCCGGGGCGGTCGTGGGAGGCGTCGGCGGCACCCAGCCGTCCGGGATCGACGAGGGCGGCAGCGACACCGCACCCGACGGCGCCCCGCCGCTGGCCGCGCCCATCCCGAACGGCAGGAACGACGCCAGCGCGAGCAGCCGCGCTCCCGCGTTGCGCTCGCAGTTGACGCCCTCGGGCACCGTGCCGCCGCTGTAGTAGCGCAGGGCGGCCATGAAGTCGCCGCAGCGCATCATGTCGCGGCGCAGGCTGGGTGCGAAGCCGATGGCGATGTTGACGGCCGCCATGTCCAGCTCGTCGGCGGCCAGGTTGATGTCGCGGGCCACCGTCCAGTACCAGGCGGCGATCGCGGGGCTCGCCAGGGGGTTGATGGCCAGGTCGGGATCGCCCAGCAGGTCGAGGTCCAGGAACTCGCCCGCCGCCCGGTAGTTGAAGTCGCCGGTCAGCTGGATGAACCCGCGGCCTCGGTAGCGGCGGTCGCTGCCGCCCTCGACCGCGTCGTAGCGGAACCCGCTCTCGCTGCGGATGGTGGCCAGGAACGCCGCCTTGCGGCCGGGCGTGCTGATGCCTGCCCGCAGCATGGCGGCGTTGAGCGCCGGCAGGCCCTCGACGACCTTGGGCTCGTCGGGGATCGTGCCGTAGATCTGGCGCAGCTCGTCGAGGGTGACGAGATCGCGGCCGTTCCAGTCGCCGGCCACGGGCACCACGTCGGCGCCACCGTCGACGGCGACGGTCCGGACGGCTGCGGGGTCGAGCGGGTTGGGCACCGGCAGGTCGAACTCGCCCGCGCCACGGCGCAGCACACCGACGCTGTCGCGGCCGTCGCCGTCCCAGTCGCCTCCGACCGGGAACGTGTCGAGTCGACCAGGGGCGACGGGAGCGCCGATCGTCGTGGGCTCGAGGGCGGTGCCGTCGTCGTCGATCAGGCTCACCGAGGCGTCGGACTGCCGGTAGACGCCGATCGAGTCGCGACCGTCGCCGTCCCAGTCGCCGACGACAGGCAGCGCGTCGGTCAAGCCTGGTGTGCCCACCGTGACGGGCGCCGACTCGACGCCCAGGTCGACGAGCACGACGAAGGCCGCCTCTGCCTGCCGGTAGAGCCCGACCGTGTCGCGTCCGTCGCCGTCGAAGTCGCCCGCCAGCGGCCACACGTCGGTGCGCCCCGGCTCGCCGAACGGCAGCGGCGCCAGCGGGGTGCCGTCGTCGTCGCGCAGGTGGAACGTGGCGTCGGCACGCTGGTAGAGGCCGACGGAGTCACGGCCGTCGCCGTCCCAGTCTCCGGACACCGGCAAGACGCCGGTGGCCCCGACGGTGCCGAACGCGAACGACGGCAGCGGCGACCCGGCCTCGGTGCGCTGGCCGAAGGCGCCGGTCGACGCCTGGTACCAGCCGACCCCGTCGGCCCCGCCGTCGACCTGCCCCTGCGCCCAGCCCTGCAGGTAGCGGTACGGATCAACCGTGCACGGCTCGGCGCTCGAGAGCTCGCCGCACAGGTTCACCTGGAAGTGGATGTGGGGCGGCGTGGTGCGGGCGTTGCCCGTGTGGCCGACGCGGGCGATCATCTGGCTCCGGGTGACGCGCTGGCCCTCGGCCACCAGGTTCTCGGCGTTGTGGGCGTAGTAGTACGCGACGCCGGAGTCACCGAGGAGCCACAGCGTGAGGCCGCCGTTGCCGTCGTCGGTGTTGTCGACCTTGGCGATGACACCCGCTTCGACCGCGACGGCCGGGGTGCCCTCGTCGGCCATCAGGTCGTTGCCCTTGTGCTGGCGGCTGCACCCGTCGCGACAGGCCTTCCAGCTGTCGGAGAAGGTCACCTCGTAGGGCAGCGGCACGGGGAAGACGTTGTCGACCGGCGGTTCGACCGGTGTCGGCTCGCGCTCGGCAGACGGCGCCTGGGCGGACGCCGTCGTGGCGAGCCCACCCATGACGAGTGCCCCGGTGACCAGGGCCGCAGGCCACCGGAGCGACCGCTTGCGTCCTGCCGACGGGTTGTTGCCTGCGTCCACTCGCTCGTCCCTCCGCGGCCCCATCGGGCCGGTCAGCGGCACTTGTGCGCCGCGCCCCCGTCAGTCGTGCTCCCACCCGGTGCTCGGTTGTGCACAGCCCAGCGGACGGACCGCAGGAACGCAAGGCACGACACCGACATTATGGCGAAGCGTCACCTCCCGGTACGTCACCCGACATCCGGTGCTCGCATCGACGACGATCCCACCGATCGACCACGTCGGCTCACTGTACGTGGTCATTTCCCGGTGTGCGAGCGCCGGTAGCGTCTCCTGTCGTGAGGCTTGCGGATGTTCGCACCCCCGCCCTGGTCGTCGACCGGGCGGCTTTCGACCACAACGTGGCCACGATGGCGGCGGTGCACCCCGGCCCGAGGCTGCGACCGCACGTGAAGGCGTTCAAGTCGACGGCGCTGGCGCGCCGGCTGGCCGCCGCGGGCCACGGCTCGTTCTGCTGCGCCACGGTCCGCGAGGTCGAGGGCATGGCGGCCGCCCGATTGGGCCACGACCTGCTCCTGGCCAACGAGGTGCTCGACTGCACCCGGCTCGGCGCGCTCGTCGCCGCCGGCACCGCTCGCGTCACCGTCGCTGTCGACTCCGACGCCACGGTGGCGGCGGCAGCGGCCGGCGGCGTGCGCGAGGTGCTCATCGACGTCAACGTGGGGCTGCCCCGGTGCGGCTGCGACCCGGCCGACGCCGGTCGCCTGGCCGATCTCGCCCGGGCGAGCGGGCTCTCGGTACGGGGCGTGATGGGCTACGAGGGGCATCTCATGCGCGAGCCGCGGGAGCGGAAGGTCGACCTGGTCGAGGCCGCGATGGCGCAGCTCCTCATCGCCCGCGAGGCCACCGGGGGCGACGTGGTGTCTGCCGGCGGGACGGGCACCTACGACTGCAACCCGTGGGCCACGGAGATCCAGGCCGGGTCGTACTGCCTGATGGACACCGAGTACCTCCCCCACGCCCCTGCGTTCCGGCATGCCCTGTACGTGTGGACGACCGCCATCTCGGTCAACCCGGCGGGTTGGGCCGTGGCCGACGCCGGGCTCAAGGCGCTGGGCATGGACCACGGCGATCCCACGGTGGTCGGCGGGGCGTGCTGGTTCGTGTCCGACGAGCACGTCACGTTCGGCACCGACGGCGCCCACCCCGTGGTCGTGGGCGACCGGGTCACCCTGCTGCCCGCGCATGTCGATCCCACCGTCGCCCAGCACGAGCGCATGGTGGTCGTCGACGCGGTCGATGCGCCCGGCACCGAGCCGCTGGACCCGGACACCACCGTCGTCGACGAGTGGCGGGTCGACCTGCGCGGCTGGTGACCCGCCCGCCTGCGGCGGGGCTACCGTGCGCGGGGCATGGCTGCGTCACGAGATGTCGAGGTCGTCGAAGCCGCGGGGCGAGAGGTGCGGATCACCAGCCCGCACAAGGTGTTCTTCCCGCAGCGAGGCGAGACCAAGCTCGACCTGGTCCGCTACTACCTGGCCGTCGAGCAGCCGATCATGCGGGCGATGGTCGGCAGGCCCACGCTGATGCAGCGCTTCCCCGAGGGCGCCGGCGGCCAGTCGTTCTTCCAGAAGCGCGTGCCCGACAACGCCCCCGACTGGCTCGAGACCGCGACGGTCAGCACGGTCAACGGCACGACGTCCCGCGCGCTCGTCGCCGCCGACGTCGCCCATCTCCTGTGGGCCGTCAACCTGGGCTGCCTCGGCTTCCACGTGTGGCCGTACCGGGCCGACACCGGCGACGAGGACCACGTCGACGAGCTGCGCATCGACCTCGACCCGCAGCCCGGCACGGGTTTCGCCGATGCCGTCGTCGCTGCACGCGAGCTGCGCACGCTGCTCGACGAGGTCGGCATCGCCTCGTACCCGAAGACCACGGCCAGCCGGGGCGTGCACGTGTACGCCCGCCTCGAGCCCCGGTGGAACCCGTACCAGGTGCGGGCCGCCGCCGTGGCCGTGGCGCGCGAGCTCGAGCGCCGCCGGCCCGACATCATGACCGCGGCCTGGTGGAAGGAGGAGCGGGGCACGCGCATCTTCGTCGACTACAACCAGAACGCCCCGCACAAGACGGTGTTCGGGGCCTGGTCGGCACGCGCGCGCGTGGGCGGGCAGGTGTCGACGCCCGTGTCGTGGGAGGCCCTGGCCGACGTGGACCCCGACGCGCTGACCATCTCGTCGGTGCCGACGCTGGTCGAGCGCGAGGGCGATCCGTGGCGCGCGATCGCCGACGCCCCGCAGTCGATCGAGCCGCTGCTCGCCATGTCCGAGCGGGACATGGCCGACGGGTTGATGGACGCACCCTGGCCGCCCGTCTACCCGAAGCAGCCCAACGAACCGCCGCGGGTCGCCCCCAGCCGGGCGCGTGAGCCCTGAGCGAGCGCCCCGGAGCACCGGGCGATCCGGCGGTCGCCTACGCTCGCCGCCCGTGTTCATCACCAACCACGCACTTGCCGGGGCTGCGGTCGGCCTGGTCGTCCGGCGCCCGGCCGCGGCGTTCGTCGCCGGTCTGGCGTCGCACCTGGCGATGGACATGGTCCTGCACTGGGGCGACGACGTGAGCTGGGACGAGTTCGTCAAGGTGGCGAGAGTGGACGGCGCGGTCGGCCTGGGTGTGTGTGCCGTCGTGCTCGCGGCCGCGCCGTCGCCGGCCCGGCGCGCCGTGGCCGCCGGCGTCGCGGGGGCGTGCCTCATCGACATGGACAAGCCGGGCCGGCACTTCTTCGGGCGGTCGCCGTTCCCCGCGGTGGTCGACCGGTTCCACGGCCGCATCCAGAACGAACGGCCCATCGGATGGCGCGTCGAGGCGGCCACGGCGGCCGGGCTCGTGGCCGCGCTCGATGCGCCTGCGCGACCGTGACCCGACGAGCCGCGCCACCTGACGGGGACCTCGGCCGAAGCCGTCGTTCAGTCGCTACGGTGCGGAGGGCCGTCTCCCGGGAGGTCACCACATGGCAGCGATCGACGCCCGCCACACGCTCGAAGCCGGCGGCGAACGATACGAGATCCACCGCCTGAGCGCGCTGGACGCCGAGTTCGACGTCGCCCGCCTGCCGTACTCGATGAAGGTCCTCCTCGAGAACCTGTTGCGCCACAACGACGGCGTCCGGGTCACCGACGACGACGTCACGGCGCTCGCCCGCTGGACGGGCGGAGCCGGCGACGCGGCGCGGGAGATCTCCTTCCTGCCGGCGCGGGTGCTCATGCAGGACTTCACGGGCGTGCCGGCGGTGGTCGACCTCGCCGCCATGCGCCACGCCGTCGCCGAGCACGGCGCCGACCCCGCGCGGCTCGACCCGCTCATCCCCGCCGACCTGGTGATCGACCACTCGGTGCAGGTCGACGTGTTCGGCCGGCCCGAGGCGCTCGCCCGCAACGCCGAGCTCGAGTACGAACGCAACCTCGAGCGCTACCAGTTCCTGCGTTGGGGCCAGCAGGCGTTCGGCCAGTTCTCTGTGGTGCCTCCGGCCACGGGCATCTGCCACCAGGTCAACCTCGAGTACCTCGCCACCGTCGTCGCCACCCGCGACGGCGTGGCGTTCCCCGACACGCTCGTCGGCACCGATTCACACACGCCCATGGTCAACGGGCTGGGGGTCGTCGGCTGGGGCGTGGGCGGCATCGAGGCCGAGGCCGCGCTGCTGGGCCAGCCCATCTCGATGCTCATCCCCGAGGTGGTGGGCTTCAAGCTGTCCGGCGAGCTGCCCGAGGGCACCACCGCCACCGACCTCGTGCTCACCGTCACCAACATGCTCCGAGCCCACGGGGTCGTCGGCCGCTTCGTCGAGTTCTACGGCCCGGGCGTGGCCAACGTGCCGCTCGAGAACCGGGCGACCATCGGCAACATGTCGCCCGAGTACGGCTCGACCATCACGATCTTCCCGGTCGACGACGAGACCCTGCGCTACCTGCGGTTCACGGGCCGCGCCGCCGGGCAGGTGGCGCTGGTCGAGGCGTACGCCAAGGAGCAGGGCCTGTGGCACGACCCCGCGGCCGAGCCCACGTTCACGGAGACGCTCGACCTCGACCTGTCGACCGTCGAGCCGTCCATCGCCGGGCCGGCCCGCCCGCAGGACCGGGTGCCGCTGCGCGAGGCCCAGCAGCGCTTCTCGGTCGCGCTGCTCGACTCGCTGCCCGAGCGTGCCGCCGCGGGCCGACCGGGCACCCCGGTGGCGATCGGCACCACCTACGACGACGCCGACGCGCAGTCGTTCCCCGCCAGCGACCCCCCCTCCGCCATCCTGGACGGCCGCCCAGCGACCGCGCCGCCGGTCAACGAGGCCGCCCCCGACGCCGGCGACGAGGTGCTGGGTCGGCCCCACCAGCGGGTGCCTGTGCGGCTCGACGCCACGTCGGGGCTCGACACCGAGGTCGACGTCGAGCTCGACCACGGGCACGTCGCGATCGCCGCCATCACCAGCTGCACCAACACATCGAACCCGCAGGTGATGGTGGCGGCCGGACTGGTGGCCCGCAAGGCCGTCGAACGGGGGCTCAGCCGCCGGCCCTGGGTCAAGACCTCGCTGGCCCCGGGATCGAAGGTGGTCGTCGACTACCTCGACCGGGCCGGCCTGCTGCCCGACCTCGCGAAGCTGGGCTTCGACGTCGTCGGGTTCGGGTGCACCACGTGCATCGGCAACTCGGGCCCCTTGCCGCCGCCCATCGCCGACGCCGCCGACGAGCACGGCCTGGCGCTCGTGTCGGTGCTGTCGGGCAACCGCAACTTCGAGGGCCGCATCAACCCCGACGTGCGCATGAACTACCTGGCGTCGCCCCCGCTGGTCGTCGCCTACGCGCTCGCCGGCACCATGGACATCGACCTGACGACCGACCCGCTGGGCACCGACGGCGACGGCGCGCCCGTCTACCTGCGTGACCTGTGGCCCACGTCGACCGAGGTCAACGATGTCGTCGAGAGCTCGTTGGCGTCCGAGATGTTCCGGACCGCCTACGGCGAGGTGTTCGACGGCGACGACCTGTGGCGGAGCCTGCCGGTAGCGGCGGGCGGGGCGTACGAGTGGTCGGACACCTCGACCTACGTGCGCCGGCCGCCCTACTTCGACGGCATGCCCACCGAGCCCACGCCGCTCACCGACATCGAGGGCGCCCGGGCGCTCGCCCTGCTGGCCGACAGCGTCACCACCGACCACATCTCCCCCGCGGGCGCGATCCGCCCCGACAGTCCGGCCGGGCGGTGGCTCATCGACCACGGCGTCCAGCCGGCCGACTTCAACTCGTACGGATCACGCCGCGGCAACCACGAGGTGATGATCCGCGGCACGTTCGCCAACGTGCGCATCCGCAACCGGCTGGCGCCTGGCACCGAGGGCGGCGTGACGGTGCACCAGCCCTCGGGCGAGCAGATGTCGATCTTCGAGGCAGCCGAGCGCTACCACGCCGAGGGCGTGCCACTGGTCGTTCTGGCCGGCAAGGAGTACGGCTCCGGCTCGTCGCGCGACTGGGCGGCCAAGGGCACGGCGCTGCTCGGCGTGCGGGCCGTCGTCGCCGAGAGCTTCGAGCGCATCCACCGGTCGAACCTGATCGGCATGGGTGTAATGCCGCTGCAGCTCGCGGACGGCGCCACGCTCGAGTCGCTCGAGATCGACGCCGACCGGGTCGCCGCGGCGACGTTCGCGGTGCGGGGCATCGCCGGAGTCGACCCCGCGTCGCTCCTCGGCGCTCGCCTCGACGTCGAGGTGTCCGGGCCCGGCGGCGCGGTCACGTCCCTCCCCGTCCTCGTCCGCATCGACACGCCCACCGAGGCGGCGTACTACGAGCACGGCGGCATCCTCCAGTACGTCCTCCGCCAACATCTGGCGTCGACGCCGGCCTGACTGCCGGCCTCCCTCCCCGAAAGTCCGGTCGCCGCGAGAACCGCTGTCGGGGCCCCCGATCCCGCGGCAGGTTTTCTGCAAGCGCCTCAGGCGCCCAGGCGGGCCCATGCCTAGCGCGGCACCATCCGCTCGACCTCGGCGGGACGATGCCATACCTGGGACTCGGTCACCTCGACGACCGCGAAACCGGCGTCGCGTAGTGCCGCCATCCGGCGAGCGTCGTCGACCTTGTCGGTGAGGGCGGTGTGGAACGTCTCGCTCTGAATCTCGACGATCAACGGCGCGCCCGAGGCGCGGAAGTCGACGCGGCCCACCCAACGAGCACCGCCACTGTCGACCTGGCGCCGCATCTCCGGGAGCCCGGCACCGGAGACGATCGACGCGAACCGACGCTTCGAGGTTGCTCGCCGGCGGCACGTAGTCGTCGCCCCGCTCGTCGAGCAATGACCGGAGCGCACCCAGTCCCGGCCTTCCCTGGACCGACGTCTCCGCCAGCATCGCCCGCAAGGACGGGCCCGACAGCAGGCGCCGCCGCCAGGCATCGTCCAGTGCCCGAGCCGCGCGAAGCGGGTGCTCGCTCGCACACAGATCGAGAACCATGCGTTCAGGGCGGACGACAGGGATGTCCTTGAGCACGGTCACGTGGTACGGCAACAACCTCTTCACCTCGTGGAGCACGCCCAACGACGACCGCCGGCCACTGACGCCGCGCGCCCGAACGACGTGCACCGGGAACAGGCGGTACCCCGAGACCTCCCACAGAGCGGCCGCGGTCCGACCGCACGCGAAGGCACCCGGGGCGGAATCCAACACCGCCGCCAGCACGGTCTGGAGCTCGGTCCTGGGCGCACCTGGTGAGCGCAGGACCCGGGGGGTCACACGGTCGATGCGCTGCTTTCGGACGAGATGCCGCATCTCCGCCCGAGTCACGCCAGCGACCAGCGCCGAGTCGACGAGCGCCAGACCATGCTGCCGCTCTGACAGCCCATTGATCACAGAAAGCGCGGACATGACTTGAGATGGTGCCAGCACCCTGTGACAGATTGGGCTCCCCGAAAATCCTGCCGCGGGATCTGGCGCTCTGACGCCAGGTTCCGCGGCAGGTTTCTCGGGAGCTCAGGTCACGTCAGGTGGGGTGCCAGGGCGCGGAACGCGCGGCCCCGGTGGCTGAGGGCGTGCTTGTCGGCCTCGGCCATCTCCGCGAACGTGCGGCCGTCGCCCTCGACCGGGACCATGATCGGGTCGTAGCCGAACCCACCGCTCCCCCGCGGGCCGTCCGGCACGACGCCCTCGACCGTGCCCCGCACGACGACTTCGTCGCGCCCCGATCCGGCGGGCCAGACGGCGGCGGCCGCGCACACGTAGCGGCACCCGCGACCGCCGGACCCGATCCCGGCGAGCTCGCGCAGGACGCGAGGGATCCAGTCGCCCTCGTCGGTCCAGCGGGCGGAGTGCACGCCCGGTGCGCCGCCCAGGGCGTCGATCTCGATGCCCGAGTCATCGGCGATCGCCAGCTCACCCGTCTGGTGGGCGAGCGCCCGCGCCTTGATGAGCGCGTTCTGCTCGAACGTCGCCCCGGTCTCCTCGACGTCGGGATCGCGGGCCTCGACCTGCCACGCCTCGCCCAGGATCGCCTGGATCTCGCCGACCTTGTGGGCGTTGCCGGTGGCCAGCAGGACCCTGGTCACGCCTGCTTCGACACCCGGCGGAACGGCGGCGGCTCCGCCACGATCCGCCGTTGGAGGTCGATGATCTCGGCGATCCCCTTCTCGCCCAGACCCAGCATCGCGTCGAGCTCGCCGCGGGTGAACGCCTGGCGTTCGGCGGTGCCCTGCACCTCGACGAACCGGCCTTCTGACGTCATGACGACGTTCATGTCGACGTCGGCCGCCGAGTCCTCGACATACGGCAGGTCGAGCACCGGCACCCCGTCGACCACGCCGACCGAGATCGCAGCGCAGAACGCGGTGAGCGGGTGGTTGGCGATGACGCGCTGCTGGACCAGGCGTGCCAGCGCGTCGTGCAGAGCCACGTAGCCACCGCAGATCGAGGCCGTGCGGGTGCCGCCGTCTGCCTGGAGGACGTCGCAGTCGACGATGACCTGCCGCTCCCCCAGCCGACCCATGTCGCACACCGTGCGCAACGCGCGACCGATGAGCCGCTGGATCTCCTGGCTGCGCCCGGACGGCTTGCCGTCCTTGACCTCCCGTCGCACCCGCTCGGGCGACGAGCCGGGCAGCATCGAGTACTCGGCGGTGACCCAGCCGGTGCCGCGGCCGCGCATCCAACGGGGCACGTCCTCGTCGATCGACGCAGTGCACAGCACTCGCGTCTGCCCGAAGCTGACCAGGCACGACCCCGCGGCCATCTCGGTGAAGTCGCGCTCGAACGCGATGGGGCGCAGCTCGTCGGGTGCTCGTCCGTCGGGTCTCATCGCCACGCACGGTAATCCAGGCCGCCGGCCCGCCCGCACGCCGGCCATGCTCCGCCACGCCCCGCGGCCGGAGACCGCCCGACAACCGACCGACGCAGCCGGGCTCAGGCGGCGAACGTCGCGCCCGTGGTGGCCAGGTCGATCGGGCCGTCGTACACGTCCGCGGCGAGGCGGCGCTGCTCGGCGGCGTCCACGCCCGGCGGCACATGGGTCAGCACGAGCCTGCCGGCGCGGATCGAGCGGGCGAAACCGGCGGCCTGCCGGGCGGAGAGGTGCTGGTGGCGATCTTCGTCCGAGGGCGCGAACGAGGCCTCGCAGAGAAAGGTGCCGACGGCCTCGCCGATGGGCTGAGCATCCCAGGCCGGGCCGGTGTCCGCGCTGTACAGCAGCGACCGCTCGTCCCGGTCGATCCGCACGGCGAGCGTCTCGACGGGGTGGTCGGTGGTGCTGAACCGCAGGGACAGGTCGCCGACCTCGACGACCGAGTCGCCGTCGATCGTCTGCCACACCAGGGTCGGCGTCAGCTCCCGGATGAGCGTTCGGGCCAGCACCATGGTGCCGGCGGTGCCGTATACGGGCAGGTCCGCCAGGTCGAGGAGGTAGCGCATCGCGTTGCGGAGCACTGGCAGGTCGAGCCAGTGGTCCGGGTGCTCGTGGGTGAGCACCAGGGCGTCGACGTCGGCCACGGCCACGTGGCGTTGGAGGTTGGCGAGGGTGCCCGATCCCAGGTCGACCACGATCGTGGCCCCGGGTGACCGGACGAGGTAGCCGCTGCAAGCTTCGCCGGGGCCGGCGTAGGACCCCGAGCACCCGAGCACCGTCACGGCGAGGTCGCCAGGTGCGTCGGGCGCGTCGTCCACCTGGGGCAGGTTACGCAGCGACGTGGCGTCAGGCGGCGACGGCGGCCTCGACCCAGGTGCCGTCGTCCCGACGGTGGACCGAACCCAGCTCGTCGAAGCGGGCGAGGAGGTCGGCAGCGCCCGGCCGATCACCCACGGCGTGGCGGACCTCGGTCCACATGGTGTCGAGTATCTGGCGGCGGTTGGGGCCGACCGACTGGGCGAGCGAGCTCTCCCAGAGACCCCCGACGAGCTCGGCCCCCGCGTGGCGGGTGCCGCCGTCGCCGACGACGGTGCGGTCGCGCAACTCGGAGAGCGCCGTGCGCAGGTAGTCGACGTGAGGAGTCTCGTCGGCCCGGATGTAGGACACGAGGCGCGCCGCCTCTCCGTCACCGGCCACGAGGTCGGGGTCGGCGAGCAGCTCCTCGGCCCACGCGAAGGTGTGGAACGCGGAGATCTCGATCAGCAGCAGCCGCACCATGCGTGTGATGAGCACCTCGAGGTCGAAGTCGACGTCGGCGGGCCACTGGCGGTTGGCGAGCGCCGCCGCGCGCGAGCGCGGCCGGGTCGATCGCTCCGCCGCCGGGCGGGACGATGCCCATGCGCTCGAGCATGAGCGCCCGGGCGTCCTCGGTGACCGGGTTCTCGAACGCCACGTCGCGCGCCGCGAACCACATGTGCTCGTGCCCGCCCTCGTCCTCGTGGCCGGCCTCGTCGCGGGCGTGCGCCTCGAACAACCCGCTCCCGAGGTGGGCCAGCGCGGTCCCGCTGGTGTCCTCGTCGACGACACGGCGCATGTCCGGGATGGGTGAGTGACGGATCAGGCCGCCGAAACCCTCGACCGTGCCGACGCGGGTCAGCGTGGCGATGACCGGCTCGGGGACCCCGCTGGCGATGAGGAACCGCGCCTGCGCCACGTTCGGGTAGTGCTCGGGCCACGTGTGGAGCGGCAGGTCGAGCGGCTCGGTGCCGAAGTCGCGCCGGTGCTTGGCCTGCCACGCGGCGATTGCCGGCACGCGGTTGGCCGTGCGGGGCGACATGTAGGCGCCGTCGTCGTCGAAGCCACCGTGGCACCGCACGCCGCCGACGACGAGGGGCTCGGCGTAGCGGTGCGAGGCCAGAAGCTCGGGTGCGGCGAACACCACCTGGTCGGTGGTGCCGTCGGTGCTGCCGGTCGTGTTGGCGTCTGTGGTCACGGTGCCCCCTGCGATGTTCTTGCAGACTCTATGCACAAACATTCGTCCCGCGCCACGGTCCTGTCGAGGTTGGTGGGTCCGCTCGGCCTCTTGGCGTGATCGGCACTGAAGAGGACTGGGCGCTGTCGGTGGCATCGGTCAGGTCTCGAGCGGCAGCAGCGTCTCGGCGAGCTCGGACAGCTCCACATCCCAGTCGGCGGGATCCTCCAACGGGACGACCACGAACTTCGACGCACCCACCGCGATGAACCGCTCGAGCTGGCGGCGCACGCCGTCGATGCCGGAGGGCACGACGTCCCGTGGGTCGAGCTCGGGCCGGCGGGAGGCGACGACACGGGCGATTGCCTCCGGCAGCTCCCCCCGCGTATAGATCACGAGCACACCCAGGTGCTCGGGGTCGATCGCCCGGTCGTGCTCGGCGGCCACCTCGGTGATGGTGGCCCACCCGGCCTCGACCTCGTCGGGCACGGTGAACGACGGCAGCCAGCCGTCGCCGTACCGGCCGGTGCGCCGGAGCTCCGACGGCGCGGTGCCGCCCAACCACACGTCGATCGGCTGCTGGCGCGGGCGCGGCCGCAGCGTGACGCCCTCGACGTGGAAGTGCACGCCGTCGTGGTGGACGTCGTCCTCGGTCCACAGGCGGCGCATCAGCACCACCGCTTCGTCGAACAGGCTCGCCCGCGCCCGCCGGTCGACGCCGAACGCGCGATGCTCGGCCGGCACGGGCGCACCCAGGCCGACGCCCGGCAACAGGCGACCGCCCGACAACTGGTCGAGGCTCGCCAGCTGCTTGGCGAGCACCACGGGGTTGCGGCCCGGCACCACCAGGACGCTCGTGCCGAGCTTGAGCTTGCGGGTGCGCCCGGCGGCCACGGCGAGGGCGATGAGCGGGTCGGGGGCCGGCCCGGTGAGCCGCTCGCTGAGCCACAGCGAGTCGAACCCGCGCAGTTCGAGCGCGTCGACGAACCCGGGGAAGCGCTCGGCGTCGCCCGCCAGCGTCTGCGTGCCGAGGCCCACTCCGATGCGCACCTTCACGGCTGGCCTCTCCCTCCCGACGTGAGACGCCGGTACCTAGAAGACGATGATCCGCTCGGCGAGGGCGGTGACCTCGTCGATGTCGCCCGTCCACGCGCCCGTGGACAGGTACTTCCACCCGCCGTCGGCCAGGATCACGACGATGGTGCCCGAGGTGATCTCGCCGGCCACCTTCGCCGCGCCGGCGAGGGCGGCGCCACCCGAGATGCCCGAGAAGATGCCGACATCGACGAGCCGTCGGGTCCACTCGATCGACTCGCGCGGCCGCACGATGCGCTTGCGGTCGAGCAGGTCCTGCCCGCCCCACTTGTCGTACACGGGCGGGATGTAGCCGTCGTCGAGGTTCCGCAGCCCCTCGACCCGCTCGCCCAGCGGCGGCTCGATGGCGACGATCTTGACGTCGGGGTTCTGCTCCTTGAGGTACCGCCCGACCCCCATGAGGGTGCCGGTGGTGCCGAGCCCGGCGACGAAGTGGGTGATCTCGGGGCAGTCGCGCCAGATCTCGGGGCCGGTGCCGTCGAAGTGCGCCCGCGGGTTGGCCTCATTGGCGTACTGGTAGAGGAAGGCCCACTCGGGGTGCTCGTCAGCCAGCGCCCGGGCGTGGCGCACGGCGCCGTTGGAGCCCTCGGCGCCCGGGGTCACGATGATCTCGGCGCCCCACACCTCGAGCGCCTGGCGCCGCTCGATCGACACGTTCTCGGGCATGACGATCTTGATGGGGTACCCACGGGTGCGGGCGATCATCGACAGCGCGATGCCGGTGTTGCCCGACGACGGCTCGATGATCGTGCGCCCCGGGGTGAGGGTGCCGTCGGCCTCGGCCTCCTGCACCATGTTCCAGGCGATGCGGTCCTTGATCGAGCCCGCCGGGTTCTGCCCCTCGAGCTTGGCCAGGATGCGGACATCGGGATTGGGGCTGAGGCTGCTGATGTCGACCATCGGGGTGTTGCCGATGAGGTCGAGGATCGAGGAGAAGACGGCCATGGATGGGGTTCCCGGGGGGCTGCTAAATCCGACTGGTTCGCTCAGCAATGCTACCGACCGTCGAGACCCACCGCCTCCTCCGAGATCTCGCCGTCGACGATGAGGTACGAGCGCAGCACCGCGGACTCGCGCTTGAGCGACACGATCACGTAGTGCCAGGACGGGTCCGGGGCCTGGGCGACGTCGGTGGGCGACGGGTAGGCCTCGGTGTGCGTGTGGCTGTGCATCACGCCGATGATCTCGAGCCCGCGACCCTCGGCGTCGCGGTCGGCCCGCAGGTGGTCGCGGGGGTCGACCGTGTAGACGCGGCTCGACTCGGCGGCGTTGCGGCACGGGTAGAACACGTTGGCCAGGCCGCTGGCGGGGTCGCCGGCGAACAGGCCGCACCCCTCGTCGGGCAGGCCGTCGTAGGCCTGGCCGACCATCTGATGCCACACGTCCTCCGTCAGCGACAGCACGAGCGACGAGGCTAGTGGTGCGACGCACCACGAGTAGCACCCCTCCCCGGCGCCACGCGGCCGTGCCGGCAGGGGCCGCCCGGCAATGCCCGGGCCGTGTCCGCCACCGTCGGCGGTACCCTGCTCATCCCACCTATGGCTCGTTCCAAGACCCGCGCCGACGGCTACTCCGGCACCAAGATCATCGCCGCGAACCGCAAGGCGCGGCGCAACTACGAGATCCTCGAGACCGTCGAGGCAGGGCTCGTCCTGCGCGGCAGTGAGGTGAAGTCGCTGCGCGACGCCCACGCGCAGATCGGCGACGCGTTCGCGCGCATCGAGGGTGGCGAGGCGTGGCTGGTCTCGATGCACATCGGGGTCTACTCGCACGCGCAGGACCACTCGGGCCACGAGCCGGAGCGGCGGCGCAAGCTGCTGCTCCACCGGTCCGAGCTCGACCGGCTGCGGGCCATCGTCGACGAGCAGCACCTGTCGTTGATCCCGCTCTCGCTGTACTTCAAGGACGGCCGGGTCAAGGTCGAGCTGGCGCTGGCCCGGGGCCGCAAGACCTACGACAAGCGCCAGGTGCTGGCCGAGCGCGACGCCTCGCGCGAGGCCGCCAGGGCCATCGCCCGCGCCGGCCGGGGCGACTGACCGCCGGCCCCGGTTTTCGGCCGCGGGATCCGGCGCCCGAGCACCCGATCTCGCGGCGGGTTGGTGGATACCCCTCCCCCCTAGGGGTACATGTGTGGCATGATGCGGGCATGCCTCAGCCGACCGACCCTGCCGCGCCCAACGCCGCCATGTCCGACAATTGGAACGGCGTGGCCGGCGAGCACTGGGTCAACAACGCCGAACGCCATGACCGGGCGCTCGCCGCCTACGGCGAGGCGGTCCTCGGCGCCGCCGCGATCGCCCCGACCGACCGCGTCCTCGACGTCGGTTGTGGCACCGGCGCGCTCACCCGCGCCGCGGCGCGCCAGGCGTCCGCAGGCGAGGCGCTCGGCGTCGACATCGGCCAGCCGATGATCGAGCGCGCACGGGCCGAGACAGCCGGGTTCAGGCCGGGCAACGCCACCTTCGAGCAGGCGGACGCCCAGGTCAGGGCCTTCGCACCCGACAGCATCGACGTGGCGGTCAGCCGCTTCGGCGTCATGTTCTTCGACGATCCCGGCGCGGCCTTCGCCAACATCCGCCGCGGGACGGTCGGCGGCGGACGGCTCGCCTTCGTCTGCTGGCAGTCACTGCTCGTCAACGACTGGATGATGATCCCGGGCAGCGCCATCGCCGAGCACGTCGGCTTCCCCGACCTCGGCGGGCCGGACGCGCCCGGACCGTTCTCGCTGGCCGAGCCCGACCGCGTGCGCTCGGTGCTCGCGTCGGGCGGGTTCACGGACGTGGCGATCGGCGAGGTGGCCCACCCGATGTGGCTCGGCTCCGACGTCGACGACGCCGTCGGGTACATGCGCAACCAGTCGATCGCCCGTGCGATGTTCGAGGGCAAGCCCCCTGGGCTGGTCGACCGGGCGATCGCGGCACTGCACACGACGCTCGAGGATGTCGCCGGGCCGGACGGGATCGAGCTGCCCGGCCGCGCCTGGCTCGTCACGGCCACGGCCGGCTGAGGGCCCGGCGCCACCAGGGCTACGACGGCCAGCCCACGATCGGCGCGACGAGGTCGCCCGGATCGGTCACCACATGGTGGCCGTCACGTGCGGTGAGCCACTCGTGGTTGCGGAGGTGGAGGTCGTCGGAGGCGTCGAAACGGTTGAGCACGACCGTGACCGGTGCCGGCGAGCCCGCCCCGGCGAACGCGGCGGCCGACAGGCGCACCCCGTTGATGGTGCCCAGCCCCGCGTCGGCCACCAGCACGACCCTGTCCGGACGCAGAGCCGCGGTGAGCGTCACCGAGTCGCCGTCGGCGGCGATCGGCGAGCGCACGCCGCCCGCCGCCTCGACGAGGCCCACGCCGACGGCCGGCGGCCAGGCCAGCTCGCTCACCAGGTCGGCGACCGTGAACGGCCGGCGGCCGAGCGCCTCCGCCGCCATCGGCGGCGCCATCGCCGCGGGATACCACCGGTGTTGGGGGCAGACGACCGCCGGATGGTCGCCCGTGGCGTGGGCGAGCAGCGCGGCGTCGGTGTCGCTGAGGTCGTCGGTCGGTTCGTACGACTGGGCGGGCTTGCGGGCGGCGACGATCAGCCCGCGACGGCGCAGGGCGCGGGCCAGGCGGCATGCCACCCAGGTCTTTCCGACCTCGGTGCTCGTGCCGACGACCAGGACGAGCCGCTCAGGACGGTTCGTCACCGGGCCGCTCCGGTGACGACGACGGCTCGACTGCCGGGTCCGGTAGGTCGGCCAGCGCGGCGACGAGCCGGTCGACCTGCGCGTCGGTGTGGACGGCCGACAGCGCGACGCGCAGCCGCGACGTGCCGACCGGGACGGTCGGGGGCCTGATCGCGGGGACCAGCAGGCCGCGGTCGAACAGATCGGCCGCCGCCGCCATCGCGGCCGCCTCGTCGCCGAGCACGACAGGCACGATCGGCGTCGGGTGCCCAGGGCGCAGCCGGTCGACGTGGCGGCGCAGTCGGGTGACGAGCTCGTGGCCCTCGTCTGAGCGCACGACGCGGACGGCCGCCAGCGCCGCACCGATGTCGGCCGGGGTCGGGGCCGTGGTGAAGATGAACGGTCGCGCCCGGTTGAGCAGCAGGTCGACGTAGCGGCGCGGGCCGGCCACGAACCCGCCCAGCGACCCGAGGGCCTTCGACAGCGTGCCCATGCGCAGCACCGTGACGCCCCGGTCGGCCGCCTGCCTGGCATCGACGTCGGGTCCCATCACGGCGTGGGCCTCATCGAGCACCACGAGGGCGTCGTGCCCGGCGCACACCTCGATCAGCCCGTCGACGTCGGCGACATCGCCGTCCATCGAGAACGCGCTGTCGGTCACCACCAGGACCGGCCCCCGAGCCTGGGCATCGACCTCGACCAGCACCTTGGCCAGGTGGTCGAGGTCGCCGTGGGCGTAGACGCGCACGGCGGCGCGGGCCAGACGGGCTCCGTCGACGATCGACGCGTGGTTGAGCTCGTCCGACAGGATCGTCACGTCGGCCCCGCCGAACGTCGCCAGGAGGCCCAGGTTCGCGGCGAACCCCGTCGGGAAGAGCAGAGCCGCCTCGGTGCCCTTCCACGCCGCCAGCTCGGCCTCGAGCTCGGCGTGCAACGGACGGGACCCGACGACCAGCCGCGACGCACCGGAGCCCGCCCCCCAGCGGTCGAGCGCGGCGTGGCCGCCGGCGACGACGGCGGGGTGGTGGGTCAGGCCCAGGTAGTCGTTCGACGCGAAGGTGACGACCGTGCGACCGTCGAGCTCTCCGGTCACCGGGCCGGTGGTCGTCAGCTCGCGGGTGACCCGCCATCGTCCCGCGGCACGGATGCCGGCCAGCTCGCCGTCGACCCGCCCGTCCCAGCCGTCGGTCACGACGCGGCGACCTCGGTGACCTCGGTGACCTCGGTGATCGCCGCCGCCAGGGTGTCGACGATGCGTTCGACCTCGTCGTCGGTGACGGTCAGCGGGGGCATCAGCACGACGACGTCACCGAGCGGGCGCAGCAGGACGCCGCGGCGCACGGCGGCAGCGCACACCTGGCGACCCCACCGCAGGCCGTCCGCGGGCGGGGCCAGCTCGACGCCGCCCATGACGCCGCACAGGCGCACGTCGGCCACCGCGGCGAGCGGCGTGATCCGCTCCCCCACCAGCCGCGCCAGCGTGGCGGCCCGCGCCCGCACGTTGGCGAGCACGTCCCACTCGTCGTACAACCGCAGGTGGCGGAGCGCCACCGCCGCGGCCAGAGCGTTCCCGCTGTAGGAGTGCCCGTGGTAGAAGGTGCGCTCCGACAGGTCAGGGCCGAGGAACGCCCGGTAGACCCGGTCGCTCGCGACCGTGGCCGACATCGGCAGGTAGCCGCCGGTCAGGCCCTTGCCGATCGTCATCAGGTCGGGACGCAACCCGCACTGCTCGCTGGCGAACAGGGTGCCGGTGCGGCCGAAGCCGGTGGCCACCTCGTCGCAGATCACCAGCACGTCGTGGCGGCGGCAGGCATCGGCCAGCGGGCCGTACGCACCGGGATCGGCGATGAGCATGCCCGCCGCACCCTGCACCAGCGGCTCCACGACCACCGCGGCGAGGTGCGGTCCGTGCTCGTCGACCAACCCGGCCGCGATCTCGAGAGCACGGGGATCGTCGTAGCCGGGCGCGCGGACCACCGCGCTGCCCCCGGCGCCAGCGAGCGCTCCGAACCGCAGGGGATCGAACAGGTCGGTGCCGAACCCCCCGGCGCCCAGCGACAGCGAGCCGACCGTATCGCCGTGGTACGCGTGCCCGAGGGCGAGGTACCCGGTGCGGCCTGCGACGCCCAGGTTTGCCCAGTACTGGAAGGCGACCTTCAGCGCCTGCTCGACCGCGGCGGCACCGTCGGACGCGAACAGGAAGTGCGGCCCGTCGACCGGCACGACCGCAGCCAGCGCCTCGGCCAGCTCGATCACCGTGCGGTTGCCGTTGCCGAGCAGCGTCGAGTGGGCGACGAGGTCGAGCTGGTCGCGCAGGGCCCGGTCGAGCTCGGGTACCCGGTGGCCGAGCGTGGTGACCCACAGGGACGAGATCGCGTCGAGGTAGCGACGACCCTCGACGTCGATCAACTCGCGCCCGTCGCCCGCCTCGATGATGAGGGGCTCGTTGTCGAGGTAGCTCGCCATCTGCGTGAACCCGTGCCACACCACCGCGGCATCGCGCTCACCCCACGACCGGGCGTCGACCATGACCAGGCAGCGTTGCCGCGCGCGACGGGTGCGGGGCGAATCAGGCCGGACCGGACGGCGCGCCGGACGGGACGTCGCCTGCAGCCCGGTCGAGGCGGAACACCCGCAGGTCTCGCCCGCTGCGCTCGACGTAGTTGTCGTAGGCGGGCCAAGCGTCGATGAGCCTCGGCCAGATCTCGGCCTTGTCGTGCGCCGACAGGAGGTGGGCGACGACGTCGTAGTCCTCGCCCTCGAACGAGGCTCGTGCGTGCGGTGCTTTGACGAGGTTTGTGCTCCAGGCCGGATGGTGCTCGCGCCCGAAGTTGCTGCCCACCACGTAGAGGGCGCCGTCGTCGGGCATGCACGCGAGCGGAACCGTGCGTGGCTCGCCGGATCGCGACCCCGTGGTGGTGAGGATCACGGTGGGCACCATGCCGGCGCTCATGGTCGTGCGCCCGCCCGTCAGGCGGTGCACCAGGCGGTCGAGCCTGGGCACCACCGACGGTGCCACCTTCGCGAAGCCGGGGCTCGCCGCCATCTTCATCACCGCTCGCCCGATGGGGCCGTCCGCAGATACCTTCATCGATCGAGCATCGTAGGGGCCGGGCCAGCCTGCGTAGTCACGGCCGCCCGGTACACTCGGAGCGCTACTTGACAAGGGGCTGATCGGTTTCGACGTTGAGACCGGAAGTCGAATCGTGCGACCGGAGTTGCTCAGACTCCTTAATCGGGGCACCAACACAACTGCCGAAAACGAGCAGTACGCATTCGCCGCCTGATTCAAACCAGGTGAACGAGAGCGATAGCGACCAGCGATGGCACGCGGGGCCTGGTCACCGCAGCCTGGCAACAGAAGCGGTGACTGACAGCGGAAAAGACTGCTGACGGCGTGAAAGACCGCTGACCCCAGGGAAAGACCTGGCGGCGGCCCCCTAGCGGGGCCCACCGACCCGGCGGTGCGGCAGCCGTAGAGCCGTAGATCTCGGGAATGGTCGTAGCGCGGTCTGCAACCGCTTGACGGACGGGGGTTCGATTCCCCCCAGCTCCACTCATCACTCTGATCGACTGGCCTGGGCTTCCGCCCAGGCCAGCGGTCGTTTTCGTGGGCTCCCCCTAGTTATACTCTCCGGTATGACTCACCGCGTGGGCGCGAAGGGCCAGGTCGTCATTCCCAAGGATCTGCGAGATGAGCTCGGCATCGAGCCGGGCGACGAGGTCAGCTTCTGGCTCGACGGTGATCACGTTGCGGTGCAGCCGGCCCACCGGCGTCGTCCGTTGCGGGGTCGCTTCCGCTCGAGCCGGCTCACCACCGAGCTCGAGCGCGAGCGCACGGCCGATCGCACGCGCGAAGCCACCGCGTGACCGTCGTCCTCGACTCGTGGGCCGTGCTGCGCTACCTCGAGGACGCCGCACCGGCCGCCGAGCAGGTGAGCGACCTGCTCGCGTCCCAACGACCGCGGATGAGCTGGATCAACCTGGGCGAGGTCTTCTACGTCATCCGCCGCCTGCATGACGACCAGCAGGCATCCGACACGGTACGGGACCTGCGTGACGTGCTGGATGCCGAGCTGCCGGATGCCAACCGGGTGGTCGAGGCCGCGCGCATCAAGGCCGAGCATCCCCTCGCCTACGCGGACGCGTTCGCCGCCGCCACGGCGATCGCGGCGAAGGCCGAGCTCTGGACCGGCGATCCGGAGCTTCTCGTCGCCGGATCGTCGTGGCGATGGCGAGATCTCCGAGCCTCCCCGTCCTGAGGGACCCTCAGGGTGAGGTGGGGACGGCGGCCCGGAGCACGCGCGCCACCCGGCTCAGCCGGGGATGGTCGACCCGGTCGGCTGTGTGGGCGTCGTCGCCACATCGCCCGCCGGGATGGTCTCGCCCGTCGGCCGCGGGCGCTGACCCGTGCACGTCGTGCCCCATGCCCCCATGGCGACGACGAACAGGATGATGGCCACGATCCACACCACGCGCACGATCGGTGACCGTAGTGCGCGGGGTGTGACCGCCCAGGGACGGTCCGCACCAGACGAAGACCGGCGGCCGCCGTCCCCACGCGGAGGCTCACTCGAGCGCCGGCGACCCCGCCACCGCCGGTTCTGTGGGGTTGGCACGCACCACCAGCACGACGCCGGCGGCGATGAGGACGCCCGCCGGGAGGGCCGAGACGGGTGGGACCTCGTCGAACGCCGCCCAGGCCAGCAGCGCCGAGCCCACGATCTCGAACAGGATCGCGACCGAGACAAGCATGGGGCTCGTCGTGCGGAGCACGCGGTTGACGAGTGTGTGCCCCAGCAGCTGGGGGCCGACGACGATGGCTACGAGCACCAGCCAGGTCGCCGCGTCGTACCCGGCCAGGGGTTGTCGTCCCACGCCGCACACGACGAGCAGCGCGACGGCCGCCACCGCATAGCACGAGGTGGCGTAGACCGTGGTCGACACCGTGCGGCGCACCTCGGCCCCGACCGTGACGTAGGCCGCAGCCAATGCCCCACCGACCAGGGCCAGCAGGTCGCCGAACAGCGCCCGCGGCGCGATCGACAGGTCGACCCCGGTCAGCACGACCGTGCCGGCCATGGCCGTACCGATGCCCCACCAGGCCAGGCGGGGCACGTGCTCGCCCCGCCAGCGGGCGATCAGCGCCGCCCACACCGGCTGGGTGGCGACCAGCGCCACCGACGACGCCACCGACGTGAACGAGAGGCTGGGGATCCAGGTCGCGAAGTGGGCGGCCAGGAACAGCCCGGCGATTGCGGACAGCCGTCGCTCGCGGGCGTCGAGACCTCGCATCTCGCGTCGCGCCCGGGGGTTGAGCAGCACGACCGCGCCGAGGACCGGGAGCGCGAGGGCGTTGCGCCAGAACGCCACCGCCAGGGACGGCGCGTCGGCGACCCGGATCAACGGAGCCGAGGTGGACACCGCGACGACCGCGAGGCCGAGCAGTGCCAGGTCGAGCGTCGGCGGCCGCGCGGTCGGGGCCGGGCCACCGCTCGTGGTGCCGGAGGCGCTCGGGCGGGGGCTCGGCGACGACGCAGCGGACATGGTCGGCAAGCAGCCTGTCACGTCGGTCCCAGACCCCCCTTGCTTTTGCATGACCCGTGCGAAAACCTGGGGGGTGTGGATGCTGACGCGAACGTGACCGCCGCCCCCGACCCCGGCGAGGCGCTGTACAACCCGTTCGAGCCCGGCTTCGCCGCCGACCCGTACAGCCAGTACGCCTCGATACGCGCCGCCGGCCGGGTCCACTACAACCCGATCGGACTGCGGGTGCTCTCGCACTACGACGACTGCTTCGCACTCCTGCGGCTCGCCGGCACGAGCGTCGACGACCGCAACATCACCAACCTCGTCATGCCCCCGTTGCCGGACGACCTGGCCGACAACCTGCAGGACCGCACGCGGTCGATCCTGAGCCTCGACCCTCCCGACCACACCCGCCTGCGCCGCCTGGTGTCGAGCGTGTTCACCATCCGGCGGGTCGAGCGCCTGCGCGAACGGGTGCAGGACCTCGTCGCCGGACTTCTCGATGACATGGAGAGCGCCGCCCGCGACGGCGAGCCGGTGGACCTGATCGCCCGGTTCGCATTCCCCCTGCCGTTCATCGTCATCAGCGAGCTGCTGGGCATGCCCGACGGCGACCGCGACCAGCTCCGGGCGTGGTCGCACGAGATGACCAACTCGATCGAGCCGTTCAGCGACGAGCCCACGCTCCGGCGCATGGTCGCCGCGGCCGAGCAGATGTTCGCCCACATCGACGCGGCCATCGAGTGGAAGCGGCAGAACCCGGCCGACGACCTGCTGAGCGGCATGATCGCCGCCGAAGAGGACGGCGACCGCCTGACGCCGGCCGAACTGCGCGACCAGGTCGTGCTGCTCTACCTGGCCGGCCACGAGACCACCGTCAACCTCATCGGCAACGGCACGCTGGCCCTGCTGCGCCACCGCGACCAGCTCGAGCGCCTCGTCGCCGATCCGGCCCTGGACGCCAACGCGGTCGACGAGCTGCTGCGCTACGACAGCCCGGTGCAGGTGTCGCGGCGCATCACCACCACCGAGATCGAGGTCGGCGGCGAGACCATCGGCGCCGGCGAGGCCGTGCTCACGCTGCTCGGGTCGTCGAACCGGGACGAGGGCAAGTGGGGCCCGACCGCCGCCGACCTCGACCTGGGGCGCGAGGGTGCCGGCTCGCACCTGTCGTTCGGCAGCGGCATCCACCATTGCCTGGGCTCGGCGCTGGCGCGGCTCGAGGGCGCCGAGGCCGTGCCCGCGCTCGTGCGCCGCTTCCCCGGCATGGAGGTCGCCACCGACCAGCCCGCGTGGAACGGCCGCATCGTGCTGCGCGGCCTGGACTCGCTGCCGGTGGCCCTGACGAGCTGACCCGGCCGGGTCAGACCTTCAGGAAGCGGCTGAGGGCCCAGCCCGAGCCGGCGGCGCCGATGACGATGCCCAGTGCCATCACCACGACCGCCGTGGTCGTGAGCTCGCCCGACGAGGCGACGAAGCCCTGCATGATCGCCTGGTAGTCCTCGTTCTCGGCCGCGCTCTGCATGAAGCGGTCGAGTGCGAACACGGCGCCGAGCGCGAAGAACGCGCCGACGATGCCGTGCACGATGCCCTCGAGCATGAACGGCACCCGGATGAACCAGTTGGTGGCACCCACCAGCTTCATGACCTCGATCTCCCGTCGCCGGGCGAACATGGCCATGCGGATGGTGTTGAGGATGAGCAGCAGGGCCGCCGCCAGCAGGAGGACACCGATCACGAGCATGCCCCTCTGGGCCGCCCCGGACACGCCGGTCACCGTCTTGATGCTGTCGGTCACGTCGGTGACCGTCTGCACACCGGGCTCGGCCGCGAGCTGCTCGCCCAGGCTCGACATGAGGTTGATGTCGCTCGACTCGGGGGTGAGCCGGTACGAGTCGGGCACGAGATCGGGGCTGGCCTCGAGCTTGGCCAACATGGCCGAGTTGCGCTCGAACAGGCGCAGGGCCTCGGCGTGGCTCTGCTCGCGGTCGACGTACTCGAAACTGCCGACCTCGGGGTTCTCCTGGAGGAACGCCTCGATGGCCTCGCGCTGCTCGGGGGTGATGTCCTTCTTCAGGAAGGCGATGACCTCGATGCCGTCCTGCCAGCGGGCGGACACGTTGTCGACGCCCTGACGCACCAGCAGCGTCGAGCCGAACAGGGCCAGCGACACGGCCACCGTCATGATCGCGGCGATGGTGAGGGTGATGTTGCGGCGCAGGTTGTTGGCGGTCTCACGGGCGATGTAGTCGAACTTCACTGGTACACCCCTCGGGCCTGGTCGCGGACGATCTCACCCGTCTCGAGCTCGATGACACGTCGCTGCATGGTGTCGACGATGGAGCGGTCGTGGGTAGCCATGACCACGGTGGTGCCGGTGCGGTTGATGCGGTCGAGCAGGCGCATGATGCCCACCGACGTGGCCGGGTCGAGGTTGCCGGTGGGCTCGTCGGCCAGCAGGATCAGCGGCCGGTTGACGAACGCCCGGGCGATCGACACGCGCTGCTGCTCGCCACCCGACAGCTCCTCGGGCAGGTTGTCGCTCTTGGAGTCGAGGCCCACCAGCTCGAGGATGGCCGGGACCTGCGCCTTGACCACGTGGCGGGGACGGCCGATGACCTCGAGGGCGAACGCGACGTTGTCGTAGACCGTCTTGGTCGCGAGCAGCTTGTAGTCCTGGAAGATGCAGCCGATGTTGCGGCGCAGGTACGGGACCCGCCACGACGACAGCCGGGCGATGTCCTTGCCCGCCACGAAGATGCGGCCCTTGTCGGCCGTCTCCTCGCGGTTGATGAGCCGCAGCATCGTCGACTTGCCCGACCCGGAGGGCCCCACGAGGAAGACGAACTCGCCCTTCTCGATAGTGGCCGAAGCACTGTGCAGTGCCTCGACGTTGCCCTTGTAGATCTTGCTGACCTGTTCGAACGTGATCATCTTCCTCGCCCAAAGTGCGCGAGGGAACGTCGAGTGTGAGCGTCCCCAGCTGTTGCGATGAGGTTACAGATACCGCGTGGTAACTCGAACATCGCGGACCAAAGGTACTCGTCCACCAGCCCAGCCTGACGGATGGTCACGCCGTGTCGGCACCGGCGCGACGCCATTGGAGGTAGGCCTCCATGAACGGGTCGAGGTCGCCGTCGAGCACCGCGGAGACGTTGCCGGTCTCGTGCTCCGACCGCAGGTCTTTCACCATCTGGTACGGCTGCAGCACGTAGCTGCGGATCTGGCTGCCGAAGCCGACGCGCTGCTGGTCGCCGCGGATCTCGTCGAGCTCGTCCTGGCGGCGCTGCCGCTCGCGGTCGGCCAGCCGGGCCTTGAGCATGACCATGGCCCGGTCGCGGTTCTGGAACTGGCTGCGCTCGACCTGGCACGACACGACGATGCCTGTCGGCAGGTGCGTCAGCCGCACGGCCGACGACGTCTTGTTGATGTGCTGGCCGCCGGCCCCGGACGCCCGGAAGACGTCCATCTTGATGTCCTTCTCGTCGACCTCGACCGAGACATCGCCCTCGTTGAGCATGGGCACCACGTCCAGCGCGGCGAAGGCTGTCTGGCGCTTGCCCTGGGCGTTGAACGGGCTGATGCGCACCAGGCGGTGCACGCCGCGCTCGGCCTGCAGGTAGCCGTACGCGTAGCGACCCTTGACGATGAACGTGGCCGACGACAGGCCCGCCTCGGAGCCCTCGGTGAACTCCTCGACCTCGACGTCGAAGCCCCGCCTCTCCGCCCATCGGGTGTACATGCGCAGCAGCATCTCGGCCCAGTCCTGTGCGTCGACGCCACCCTCACCCGCCTGGACCGACACGAGTGCGTCGCGCTCGTCGTGCTCGCCCGAGAACATCGACCGCAGCTCGATGCGCCGCAGGTCGGCATCGATGCCGGCGAGCGACTGCTCGACCTCGGCCAGCGAGTCGTCGTCGCCCTCGTCGCGCGCCAGCTCGTGCAGGGTCTCGGCGTCGTCGACCCGGGCCGCGAGCTGCTCGTACTGCTCGATGTCGTCGATGACGGCGGACAGCTCGCCGGTGACACGCTTGGCCCGGTCGGCGTCGTCCCACAGGTCGGGTCGGGACGCCTCGGCCTCGAGCTGAGGCCGCCTGGACCGCAGCTCGTCGACCTTGAGGTAGCCCTCCGCCTCGGTCAGCCGGGCGTGGAGCGCCTTGAGGTCGTCGGTGAGGTCACGCATGGGGAGGCGCCCCTACTGCTTGCCGTGACAGAGCTTGTACTTCTTGCCGGAGCCGCAGGGGCAGGGCGCGTTGCGCGGCGTCTTGTCCCAGTCGGACTTCACGACCGGTGTGTTGGTCTGGGTGGCCGTGGCGGTGGCCGAGCCGCCGCCGTCGGGTGCCGGCTCGCCGGTGGCTGCCGCCTGGGCGCGTGCCGCCGCGGCCAGCCCGGCGGCACCGCCGGAGGAGGACGGGTCATCGGGCGAGGAGTACTGCAGGTCGCGGAGGGCGGCGTCGTCGCCGTCACCGTCGGCCAGGGCCGCCGGGGCGTCGGCGGGCGTCGCTGCGTCGGCGGGCGTCGCTGCATCGGTGGGCGTCGCCGCGTCGACCGGCGTGGCGGCGGGGGCGGCGTCGACGGGCGCGGGGCGGTTGACCTTGACGTCGACGTGCATCACGTAGCGGATGAAGTCCTGCCAGATGCCGTGCATCATCTGGCCGAACATGTCGAACCCCTCGCGCTGCCATTCGACCAGCGGGTCCTTCTGGCCCATGGCCCGCAGGTTGATGCCCTCGCGCAGGTAGTCCATCTCGTAGAGGTGCGAACGCCACCGCTGGTCGATGACCCGCAGCATCACCTGGCGCTCGACCTGGCGCATGATCTCGGGCGTCAGGTCGGTCTCGCGGTTCTCGTAGTAGCCGAGCGCCTCGTCCATGAGCAGCTCGTACAGCTCGTTGGTGGACGTGGCCTGGCCGAGCTGCTCGTTGGAGAGCTCGGACGGCCAGAACGTGCGCGCCTCGGTCAGCAGGCCGTCGACGTCCCACTCTTCGGAGTACTCGCTGACGCAGTGGGTCTCGACGAGCGTGTTGATCGCGTCGGGCAGGGCCTCGTCGACGATGCGCTCGCGTAGATCGACCTTGTCGAGCACCTGGTCGCGCAGCGCGTAGATGACCTTGCGCTGCTTGTTCATGACCTCGTCGTACTTGAGGACGTTCTTGCGGATCTCGCCGTTGCGCTGCTCGACCGTCGTCTGGGCCCGCTCGATCGCCTTGGACACCATCTTGGCCTCCAGCGGCACATCGTCGGGCAGCGTCTTGCCCATGACCCAGTTGACCGCACCCGTGGCGAACAGGCGCATCAGGTCGTCTTCGAGGCTGAGGTAGAAGCGGCTCTCGCCGGGGTCGCCCTGGCGGCCGGACCGGCCACGCAGCTGGTTGTCGATGCGCCGCGAGTCGTGGCGCTCGGTGCCGAGCACGTAGAGCCCGCCCAGCTCGCGCACCTTGTCCCCCTCGGCCTTGGTGCCGGCCTCGTGCTTGGCCGTCAGCTCGGCCACCCGGTCGTGGGCCTCGTCGGCGTCGGGGTCGAGGCCCTCGGCCCGGGCGTCGCTCTTGGCCATGCCCTCGGCGTTGCCGCCGAGGATGATGTCGACGCCGCGGCCGGCCATGTTGGTGGCCACGGTGACGGCCTTGAGCCGCCCGGCCTGGGCGATGATCTCGCCCTCACGGAAGTGCTGGCCCACTTTGGCGTTGAGCACCTCGTGGCGGATGCCCCGCTTGTCGAGCAGGCGCGACAGCTTCTCGGACTTCTCGACCGAGATGGTGCCCACGAGCACCGGCTGGCCGGTCTCGTAGCGCTCGGCGATGTCCTCGACGACGGACTCGAACTTGCCGTCCTCGCCCTTGTAGATGAGGTCGGCCTCGTCGAGCCGGACCATCGGCCTGTTGGTGGGGATGGGCACCACCTGCAGGTCGTAGGTGCCGGCCAGCTCGGCGGCGTCGCTCTGCGCCGTGCCGGTCATGCCGGCGAGCTTGTCGTACATGCGGAAGTAGTTCTGCAGCGTGACCGTGGCCAGCGTCTGGTTCTCTTCCTTGATCTTGACGCCCTCTTTGGCTTCGACCGCCTGGTGCAGGCCCTCGGACCAGCGCCGGCCCTCGAGGATGCGGCCCGTGAACTCGTCGACGATCTTCACCTCACCCGACGACACCACGTAGTCCTTGTCGCGCTTGAACAGCTCCTTGGCCTTGAGAGCCGCCTGGAGCTGGTGGACCAGGTTCTGCGCCACGCCGTCGTACAGGTTCTCGATGTCGAGCTGGCGCTCGACCTTCTCGATGCCATCGTCGGTGGGGGCGACCGTGCGCTTCTCTTCGTCGACCTCGTAGTCCTCGTCGCGCCTCAGGCTGCGGACGATGGAGGAGAACTTGTAGTAGAGCTGCGCAGCGTCGGCGACCTTGCCGGAGATGATGAGCGGCGTGCGGGCCTCGTCGATGAGGATCGAGTCGACCTCGTCGACGATCGCGTACGCGTGGCCCCGCTTCACCTGGCGGGCCCGGCTGGGCGCCATGTTGTCGCGCAGGTAGTCGAAGCCGAACTCGTTGTTGGTGCCGTAGGTGATGTCGGCCGCGTACTGCGACCGCTTGAAATCAGGATCGGAGTTCCCCGGCACGATCAGGCCGGTGGTCAGGCCCATCCACGTGTGGAGGCGGCCCATCCACTCGCGGTCACGGGTGGCCAGGTAGTCGTTGACCGTGACCAGGTGCATGCCCTTGCCCGACAGGCCGTTGAGGTAGGCGGGCAGGGTCGACACGAGGGTCTTGCCCTCGCCGGTCTTCATCTCGGCCACCCAGCCGAAGTGGAGCGCGGCGCCGCCCATGAGCTGGACGTCGTAATGGCGCTGGCCGAGCACGCGGATGCCGGCCTCGCGCACGACGGCGAACGCCTCGATCAGCAGGTCGTCGAGCGACTCGCCGTTGTCGAGGCGCTGGCGGAACTCGCCCGTCTTGGCCTGGAGCGCGTCGTCGGACAGGGCCTGAATCTCGGGTTCGAGGTCGCCGATGTCGGGCACCAGCGACTGGAGTGCCCGGACCTTCTTGCCCTCACCGGCGCGGAGGAAGCGGTCAAGCAGTGACATGCGTCCGTCGAGTGTACCGGTGGCCCGCGCAGTGCCCGATTCGGGGCGCCGGATCAGTCGGGTGAACGGGCGACAAAACCAGTTTCGAAACGTTGGCGTTCTACTGTGCTACGGATACGTTTCGCAGAATGAGTGTCGATCAAGCATCCCCCCAGCTGTTCGAAGACCCCGACGTCCACCATCGCCGCTGGCTCCTCCTCGGGGTCATGTGCCTGTCCCTCGTCCTCGTCGTCATGTCGGTCTCGTCGCTCAACGTGGCGGCTCCCCGCCTCCAACAGGACCTGGACGCCACCGCCACCCAGCTCCACTGGATCATCGACTCCTACGCCCTGGTGTTCGCCGGCCTGCTGTTGTCGGCCGGTGCCCTGGGCGACCGGTTCGGCCGCAAGGGCGCCCTGCTCGGAGGGCTCGGCATCTTCGGCGTCGGCCTGATCGTCGCCGGCCTGGGCACCTCGCCCGGTCAGGTCATCGTCGGGCGCGGGATCATGGGCGTCGGCTCGGCGTTCGTGATGCCCGCCACGCTGTCGCTGATCACGGCCGTCTTCCCGCCCGAGGAGCGGACCCGGGCGATCGCCACCTGGGCGGGCTTCGCCGGTGCCGGGGCCGCCCTCGGCCCCGTCGTCGCCGGCGCGCTGCTCGAGGAGTTCTGGTGGGGATCGGCGATCCTGGTCAACCTGCCCCTCGTGGCGGTGGCCGCGGTGGCCGTCGCCCGGTTCTCGCCCAAGTCGCGCGACAGCCACGTGACGCCGCTCGACCCGGTCGGCTCGGTCCTCGCCCTCGTCGGCATGGTGTCGCTCCTCTACGGGATCATCGAGGGAGCCGAGCGTGGCTGGACCGACGGCCTCGTGCTCGGCGCGTTCGGAGCGGCGGTCGTCCTCGTGGCCGGGTTCGTGGCCTGGGAGGCCCGCGCCGAGCACCCGATGCTGCCGCTGTACCTGTTCCGCGACCGTCGCTTCAGCGTGGCCAGCGCCGCCATCACGCTCACGTTCTTCGCTCTGTTCGGCTTCTACTTCCTGTCGACGCTCTACATGCAGTACGTGCTGGGCTACTCGCCGCTCACCGCAGGGCTGGCCGGACTGCCTCTCGCCGGGGCGATGATCGTGGTCGCACCGCGCAGCGCGGCGCTCAGCGAGCGCTTCGGCTCGGCGCAGGTCATCACCGGCGGGTTCGCGCTGATGGCGACGGGCCTGGCCCTGTTCACCCGCATCGGGGTCCACACCCCGTACCTGGTCGTCGCGGCGGGCTTCGTCCTGCTGGGAGCGGGGCTCGCCGCCACGGCCGCCCCTGCCACCGGGATGCTCATGTCGGCCGTCCCCCTCGACAAGGCAGGTGTGGGCTCGGCGGTCAACGACACGACCCGCGAGTTCGGCGGCGCCCTGGGCATCGCCGTGTTCGGCACACTCGTGGGCTCCGCCTACCGGTCCAACATCGACCTGTCGGGCACCGAGGTCCCTGCGGGCGCGGCGGAGACCGCCAACGAGTCGATCGGCGCGGCCTGGGGCGTGGCCCAGGGCCTGCCCGGCGGCGATGCCCTGATCGTCCAGGCACAGTCGGCGTTCGTGGACGCGTTCCGGCTGACCAACACGGTGTCGGTCGCGGTCGCCCTGATCGCGGCGGCGCTGGTGTGGACCGCCCTGCGCCCGGGACGCGGCGACCCCGCCGACGCGGGGGCCGACGAGCCCGCCTACGACGCGGAGGCCGGCGAGCCGGTCCTCGACCCCGTGCCGTCGGCGCCGTGAGCGTGGGGGCCAGGAGACGGGCACAATGATCGGTGTGGCACCACGCGACGAGGTCGACCCCCGGATCGAACGATCCCGCATGTGCGTCCTCGAAGCGACCGCCGAGCTGCTGCGTGAGGTCGGCTACGGCCAGCTGACCATCGAGGCCGTCGCGGCCCGATCGGGTGTGGCCAAGAGCACGATCTACCGCCACTACAGCAGCAAGGCCGAGCTCGTCTCCGACGCCTTCACCCAGGTGCACGCCAGCGGGAAGAACGAGATGCCGCCGCCCGGCCCGGTACGGGGCCGGGCGGTGGCGGTCCTCGCCGACCTGGCGTGCGCGGTCGACGAGCCGCAGCGACTGGCCTGCCTCATGCCCGCGCTCATCGACGCCGCGGAGCGCAGCGACGACATGGCCGAGCTGGCCCACCGCATGGCCGACGAGAGTGCCGAGCCGCTGCGCTCGATCCTCGACCAGGCGGTCGGCCTCGGCGAGCTGCCCCCGCACACCGACACCACCGTCCTGGCCGACGCGCTCGTGGCCCCGATCGTCCTGGCCCGCCTGTTCCACCGGCCCCCCGTCGCCGTCGTGGACATCCCGGCGTTGGTCGATCAGATCCTCCCGGTGGCCAGCCCGGCACCCACCGGCTGACCAGGGTGGCAGGGCGCGTCAGGCCTCGGCCTCTGCCGCGGCCGACGCGGCCACCAGGTGGGTCACCGGCAGGTCGAAGTCGCGCGTGATGCGGCTGACGGCGTCGAGACCGAGCCAGCGCGAGACGCCCGGCGGCAGCGTCGACACGATGATGCCGTCCCAGTCGGTGTCCTCGGACGTGCGCAGGGCGGTGGCGACGGCATAGACGGGGTTGGCGTCGCCGACCTCGCCGGTGACCTCGGCGCCGACGGCCGCGAACGCGGCGAGCCCCTCGTCGAGCCGCCGACGGGCCGCTCCTTCGACCTGGCCGTCGGACCACGCGTGGTCGCGGGGGTGGGTGGCGGGCACGACCAGGTGGAACCGCACGGGTCCGCCGGCGGCTTCGACCAACGACCGGGCGTGGTCGAGGAGGTGGTCCTCGACGAGGGTGCGGTGGGCGACGACCAGGTAGGCGCTCATGCTCGACCACTCCTGTGACGCGGCTGATGCGGCGACTCAGGGGGAAGCGTACGACGCGGAGCGTGCCGGAGGGAGGGTGACGAACTCCGCGCTCGTCATGTCGTGTGACGCGGCCGGGCCTGCTCGGCGGGCGGTGCCGAGCAGGCCTGGCGCGGTGGGCGGTCGGACCGTCAGCCGTCGCTGCCGGAGTTTCCTCCGTGGTCGTCGCCCGCCGGATCGTCGGCGCCACCGCCACCGGAGCCACTGCTGTCGTCCGACCCGCTCGACCCGCTGCGGTCGTCGGTGGCGTCGCGGCCGCTGTCGTCCGACCCGCTCGACCCACTGCTGTCGTCGGTGGCGTCATGGCCGCTGTCGTCCGACCCGCTCGACCCGCTGCGGTCGTCGGTGGCGTCATGGCCGCTGTCGTCGGTGAAGCCCGGGCCCTCCGCCCGGACCACGACGCCGTTCTCGGTGCGGATGTCGGTCCCGGTGGCGTCGTCACGGAAGCGCACCCGCTCACGGATCGCGCCGTCCTCGAATTCGACGTTGACCTGGACCCGCTGGGTGCCGCGGCGGAAGTCGACCTCGACCTCCCTGCCGGCCGACTGTTCGACCTCGACGGCCCACCCGGGGGTGGGGGTGGCGCTGACCAGGCTGAGCTGACCGCCCGCGGCGGACACGGTGACGGTGCCCGCACCGCCGGCGTCGACCGAACGGGTGGTCGACGCGCCCGGCGTCGCGGTGCCGACGGTCGTCGACGTGGTGCTCGTGCTGCTGGTCGTCGAGTCGTCGTCCTGCTGCTGGCTCGACGCGATGTTCGACAGTGCCGGTGCCGGCCCGAGCCCGGTCACGAGCGCCAGGCCCACGGTGCCACCGACGAGTCCGGCGGCGATGCCGAAGCGGGTGGGGATGCGAGGGAGATTCATGGTGGGGAGTCCTTTCAGACGTTTCCGTGTGGGTCCCACCTTCGGGGAGCTACGTCTAAACGGGCATCGCCGGACGCCTAAGCGTCGGCTAAATGACCTCAGTCGCTCCCGCTGCCCCCGCCGTCGTCGCCGCTCCCGCTGCCGGACTCGCCGTCGTCGTCGACACGCTCCTGCGGGCCGCCGTCCCACCAGCCCTCGACGCGGCTGCGGCCGGCGTCGCCGTCGAAATCGATGCGCCAACCGCCGTCGTCGCTGGGCTCGGAGCGCACCCGGTAGCCCGGCTTGGGCCGGGCGAAGACGACGCGGACGCCGCTCGGGCTGAACCGCAGTGCGGCAGACCCTCCGGTCAGGTCATACGACCGCGTGACGGGCGCCGGGTCCGGGACCGTGGTGATCGCGGTCGACGGGGCGGTGGACGACGTCGTCGGAGGGACCGTGGAGGACGGCTCCGAGCGGGTGGTCGGCGGAGTCGTGCCGCCGTCGCCGGACCCGGCCACGGCCTCCTCGACGTCGTCCGCCGAGAGCGTCGGGGGTCGGTCGTCGGTGACCTGGTCGCCCACCAGGCCGACGCCCTGCCAGGCGACCGTCGTAGCGACGACCGCCGCGACGAGCCAGGCGACGCCGAGGGTGAGGAGCCGCCGCATGGCGCCATGATCGCGTCCGCCGCCTAGCTCGACACAAAGCCGACGCTAAGCCTCGGATAACCCGCGCTCCGGAGTCCCGTCCGGCGTCGGGCGGGGACCTACCGTTGTGGCGTGGCCTCCGTACTTGTGATCGAGGACGACATGCGCATCCGCGAGTCGGTCGCGCATGCGCTCGTGGGGGCCGGTCACATGGTGCGCACCGAGGCCTCGGGCGCGGCGGCGCTGACCGCAGCGCTCGACTGGCAGCCCGATGTCGTCGTGCTCGACCTGGGCCTTCCCGACATCGACGGCGCCGACGTGCTGCGGATGCTCCGCGGTGTGTCCGCCGTGCCGGTCATCGTGGCCACGGCCCGCGACGACGAGGCCGAGATCGTGCGCCTCCTCGACGGGGGCGCGGACGACTACATCGTCAAGCCTTACGCCGCCGCCCAGCTCGAGGCGCGCATCCGTGCGGTGCTCCGACGGGCCGATCAGGTGGGGGCGGGGGCTGGCGACGAGCTGGTCGTCGGCGGGCTGGTGGTCGCCCCGGGACGGCGGGAGGCGACGATGGGCGGGCGACGGCTCGACCTCAGTCGGCTCGAGTTCGACCTGCTGGCCCACCTCGTCCGCCGCAGCCCCGACGTCGTGAGCCGGCGCGAGCTGTTGGCCGAGGTGTGGCGGCAGCCGTACGGGGGCGCCGACAAGACGGTCGACGTCCACCTGTCATGGCTGCGGCGCAAGTTGGGTGAGACCGGGACCGCGCCCGCCTACCTGCACACCGTGCGCGGCGTGGGCGTCAAGCTCACGGCGCCCGACGGCGACGGTTGATCCGTCGTGCGCCGCCGCATCGTCCTCGTGGTGCTGGCCACCACGACCCTGGTCGTGGTCGCCTTCGCCGTCCCGCTCGGGGCGCTCGTGCGCTCCGTGGCCCGCGACCGCGCCATCGCCACCGCCGAGCGAGACGTGGCGTCACTGGCCCCCACCCTCGCCCTGCCGACTGTCACCTCAGAGATGGTGACGACCGCGATCGACAACACCGGCACCGGCGCGAACGGCCGCATCACCGTGTGGCTCCCCGACGGGTCGGCCGTCGGCGACACCGCTCCCACCGACGAGGCCGCGCTGGCGCTCGCCCGCGATCAGGGACGAGCCTTCAGCCAAGAGCGCGACGGGTTCCTCGAGCTCTACACGCCGGTGGTCATCGGAGACGACAGCACCTCGGTCGTACGGGCCAGGGTCCCCGACCGGATGCTCGACGAAGGGGTGCAGACAGCCTGGTTGGCCCTGGCCGGGGTCGCGGTCGTCCTGGTGGCGGCAGCGGTGGTGATTGCCGACCGGCTCGCCCGCTCGGTCACCCGCGACGCGACCGAGCTGTCCGGCACCGCCCGGGCTCTGGCCTCCGGGCACGGCGACGCTCGCGCCGACCCGGGCCCGACGCCCGAACTGGCCGACGCCGCCCGGGCCCTGAACCTGCTGGCCGACCGCATCGATGAGCTGCGGGCCGCCGAGCGCGAGCGGGTCGCCGACCTGTCCCACCGCCTGCGCACGCCGCTCACGGCCCTGCGGCTCGACGCCGAGGCAGCCGCCGACCCGGGTCTCGTGGCCGATGTCGAGCGCCTCGAAGGCGCCATCTCCGAGCTGATCCGCAGCGCCCGACGGCCGCTCCACGCCGGCCTCGTGGCGGCCACCAGTGACCTGGCGGCGGTCGCCCGAGAGCGGGTCGAGTTCTGGAGTGCGCTGGCCGAGGACGACGGCCGCCGGTGGACGGTCGAGGTGGACGGGCCGGGTGCTGGCGACTCCTGCCCGGTGCGCCTCTCGTCCGCCGAGGCCGCAGCGGTGATCGACGCCCTGGTCGGCAACATCTTCGCCCACACTCCTGAGGGCAGCGCGTACGCCGTCGCCGTCCACGCCGAGGACGGCACGGCTCGGCTGGTGGTCGACGACGCCGGGCCCGGCATCGACCACCCCGAAGCGGCGGTCAGCCGGGGCGCGACCCGGGCCGGGTCGACGGGCCTGGGCCTCGACATCGCGCGCCAGGCCGCGGAGGCGGCCGGCGGCCACCTGCAGGTCGAGCGCTCCGATCTCGGGGGTGCTCGGGTGGTGCTCACCCTGCCGCTCGTGAGCGAGCGAGCCTAGGCCCCGGCTAGCTGGCGTCGTCCCGCCAGCGACGGATGCCGGCGATAGCTCGTACCCTCTCCCGTCGCCGCCGCGCCCTCGCGGAGCGAGAGCTCCGGGCGCTGGCTGCGCGACGGTCAGGCTCCTCGGCCGAGGGGTCGAGCTCCTCGATCTTGTCGATCGCGTGCCCGCGCGCCCGCTTCGACTCCATGTAGGCCACCGCGCGGCGGCTCACGGGCACGACGAGGGACCGATGGTCGACCTTGATGCCGTTGTGCTGCAGTCCGGCGACCTTCTCCCAATTGTTGGTCAATAACGTGACACTCTCGAGTCGGAGGCTCTTCAAGAGATCGGCGGCAGCATCGTAAGACCGGGAGTCAGGCGGCAACCCGTAGTGCTCGTAACTACGAAAGGAATCCATGCCCGACTCTTCGCGCATGCGGTAGGCACGTGCCTTGGCGAACAACCCCGAGCCACGACCCTCCTGGTCGAGGTAGACGAGTACACCCGAGCCCTGTTCCTTCATCATGTCCATGGCCGACTGGAGCTGAGCGCCACAGTCACAATCCCGAGATCCGAAGACATCGCCATACAGGCACCGTGAGTGCACGCGGACCAGGCATCCGTCGCTCACATCGCCGAAAACGAAGGCGCACGCCGGGAATCGTTGACCCTTGACGTACCTGGGCTGTTGAACGACGACTCGAACGTCGCCTTGGTCAATCATGAGCGCATGTTCCTCGATGAACCTGCTAGCGGTCACTGCTGTCTCCTGCGTGGAATGAAGCCAACTTGGACTATCCGATCGATGTCTTCCCGTGAGGGCATGGCCGCGCCACCCAAGGCCTGGGATGCGGCCATCGCGCCTGTCACCCACGTCGCGTCCGAGGCCGTCAGCTCGGTGCCTGACTCGTGGAGGCGCAATGCGAGCGCCGACGCAAACGCGTCGCGTGCTCGCGTCGCCTCGGCAAAACCCGCCGGGACCTGGGGAACGACGTCGAGCGCCAACGTGTTCGATCTGATGGTGCAGCCGAAGTGTTCGGCGATGCACACCGTTCCGGCTCCCAGCATGAGGAGCTGCGTTGACAACACGTCGGCAGGGGTGTCGGCGCCGGATCCGGGCACGAGGGAGCTCAGCTCCCACTGGGTGCCGATGAGGTAGTCGACATGGCGCAGGCTGCCATGCGTGAACCTCGTGCCGTCGTAGGGCGGTGACGCGGTCAGGACGACTGTGGGGCCATTCGGCAATCGTGCAGCCGTGTCGAGGGCGACTTCAATGATGTCGCTGGGCACCTCGAACGTCATGAGCGCCGTGTCGGACTGTGCGAGCGCGTTCTCGACGGCCCGGCTCGAGAGATCGTTCCTGGTGAGCTGTGCCTCGCTCCCCCAACCAATCATTGCCGATTGACCGTCCGGCGTGATGTGAACCGCGACGGTGGGTGTCTTCCCCGGCACGACCCGCACCAGGTCCAGGTGCACGCCCTCGGCGTCGAGATACTCGAGGAGCTTCGTGCCCGCGGCGTCGTCGCCCAGCGCGGCGAGAAGGTGGACCTCCATCCCGAGGCGCGCGGCCGCGACGGCCTGGTTGAGGGCCTTCCCGCCCGGGCGGGCGTCGTACGAGGTCGCCTGGATCGAGGTCCCGGGTTCGGGGAGGTGCTCGACGACAAAAACGTGGTCCGTGACGGCGGCACCGACCACGAGCACACGCGACGCGCGGCCCCTTGCTGCCCCCGATTCCACGGCCGCCAGCGCCGTTTCCCTCTCGGGGGTGGCGTCGAGGGGCGACGACATCAGGATGCGCTCGGCCAAGAGCTCGAACGCCTGGGTCTCGCCGCCCGCTCGCAGCGAGCGAATTGTGGGCGCTGGTGCCGTCGTGCTGGCACCGACGATGTCGTGGAGCAGACCCCAGTACGACACCAGGAATCGGCGCCGCTCGCCCAGCTCGGCTGCGTACATCTCGCTCTCGTTCACCCGGTCGGGGTGCGACTCCGCTACCAGGCCCAGCGCCAGTGCCGCGTCGACGATGAGCATGTCGGCCACGTCCAGTTGCGCGGCCGCGCCCCGGACAGCGGCCACGATTGCCTCCGGTGGCGACATCTGGCGCGTCCGTTCGAGCTCACGGACCAAATCCAGGTCGAGCAGGGAGTCGAGGCCGAGCTCCGTGACCCGAAGTCGTTCCACCGTGAGCCCGTTGCGGCTCCGCAGGCTCTTCAGCGCGGCACGGATGCTTTCGACGGCGGGATCGGGGTGACGACGGGACAACCGTCCTCCATCTCGTGGATGTGGCGGATGGCGAGATGCGGCCTTCGTTCCGCCGCATCGGCACGCCAAGTGACGGCCGGCGCGGACTATACGCCCCGGCTGTCGCCGGTGGGACGGATGGCGGAGATTGTCTGTTGGCCCCGCTTCCCCACATCCCTCAGGCAACCGCCATGGTCACTGCCTGCAGCTGCCCGGATTCTTGACGCCTGTCCAGCAAACCCCCCGCGACTGTGACGAATCCGGGTCAACTACCGCCACGAGAAAGTCAATTGACTATATCTCCTGACAACTGACAGAGTCGTAAGGACAAGTGATTCCAGTGGAGGGACTCAGGACACGCACGATCCGTAGTGGAACGTCCGGTGTAGGCACGCAATGGCGGGTGCGGAGCCGGCAGAGAGGACGGAAGATCATGACCCCCACGACCAGGTTGGCAGTTCCGGTGGCGGCTCCCGACACCGCCGGCCTTACCGCCAGAGCGTTCACCCGCCGCTCGTCCCGGAAGAGCGCAGCTGAGTGGGCGACGGGCTACGCCGAGGGGAAAGGCGCTCACGCGGCATCGGGCGAGGTGTACGGGTCAGTGGAGGCCTATCTCGATGCCACAGGACAGCGCCAGAACCACACGAAGACGTGGATCGATGGCTTCAAGACCGGATGGAGCGTCGCGAGCGACGATTAGGGCGCATGGGCCACGCCGAGCCTAGGGCTGGCCTAGGTTCGGTCTCGCCCCACGGTAAGTCCGGGGCGGCTGAAGCGCACAGCGATGCACGTCGTGACGTGACGTGACGTCAAACGTTCAGCCGAGCAGGTCGCACGTGGCCCGACGGATCGCCATCTCGGCGATGGCGTCGGACGTCGGCCGCTCGCCCGCGGCGAGCCGGGCAGCGGCAGCCTGGACCACGTGGATGCGCACCGGCGGCAGCTCGTCGATGGTGCGCAACGCCAGGTCGATGGTCAGAGGCGTCGCCCCGGAGGTGAGGCCGTTCACGGGCCGCACCGACCGACGGCGGGCGTGCGCGCGCCGGCGCCTACCCCGCATGGCGTCGAACGCCCGGCTGGCGTGGGTGCGTGAAACCCGCATCACCGCACGTCATCGGCCGGTAACGGCCGGAACTTGAGTGAAATGTTCGACCTTCTGTGGCAATGCCAGCACGCAGGGGGGTGCCGCCTCGTGCCACGGGGTGCGAGCGGCGGCGAGCCCGGCCGTCCATCCCACGTCGACGGCCTGGAGCGCCCGGGCCGCGGCCCCCAGTGTC
This sequence comes from uncultured Acidimicrobiales bacterium, assembly GCA_963735375.1. Classification (GTDB taxonomy): domain Bacteria; phylum Actinomycetota; class Acidimicrobiia; order Acidimicrobiales; family VFJN01; genus ZC4RG19. The sequence continues at coordinate 1,342,448 of CAVTKS010000006.1, read as the reverse complement.
GACCCCGTGGTGACCACATCGTCGACGATGACGACGGGCGCCCCCGCCACCGCACGGGAGCCCGCCCGCGCCAGCATCAGCGGACCCGCTCGCCGATCGGCGAGCGACCGCCCGGTCTGTGGCGGCCCGGCCCGACGCCGGAGCAACGGCCGGCAGGGCACGGACCAGTGGCGCGCCACGGCGCGGGCCAGCAGCTCGGCCTGGTCGAACCCACGCTGGCGCCGGCGGGCCGCTGTGGTGGGCGCCCAGGTCACGACCGTGCCCGGGGGCGGAGCGAGCAGCCCCGCCATGCCGGTGGCCAGCCACCCGAGGGCGGCGCGGTCGCGTCGGTACTTGAGGTTGGTGACGAGCAGCCGCCCGAGGTCTTCGTAGGCCAGGAGTGCCCAGCACTCGTCGAGACCCCGCGGCACCGGACCCGTGGGAGCGGCCGCAAGGCGGGCCGCGCAGCGATCGCACGGCGACGACCCCACCGCTGCACAGCCCGGACAGCGCACGGGCAGGAGCGCGTTCAGCAGCATGTCCGAACGATAGGGACGGGGTGTGACACCGAAGCCTCGGTTCGACCACGCCAGGCCGACGACCAGGCCAAATCTCGCGGAAATGGACCGTGGCCACGACCCGGAGGACCCGTACCGTGCTCTCCCGTGCAGCTCCTCCGCCCCGTTACCGAGCCCCGTGAGCGCGTGCCGCGCCTCGTCGCCGGCCTGGTGCTCTGCGGGCTCGGCATCGCCTTCATGGTGGCGGCAGACCTGGGCCTCGCCCCGTGGTCGGTCCTCGACCAGGGCATCTCCGACCGCACCGGCATCCCCATCGGCACGGTGAGCATCATCGTCGGCGCAATCGTGCTGCTCGCATGGCTGCCGCTGCGCGAGCGGCCGGGGCTGGGCACCGTGCTGAACGTGCTGCTCATCGGCACGACGATCGACGTCGCGCTGCTGGTCCTCGACACCCCCGACTCGCTGGCCGCGCGCGTCGCCTACCTGGCGATCGGCGTCCTGTTGTGGGGCCCCGGGTCAGGCCTGTACATCGGCGCAGGGCTGGGCCCCGGCCCACGCGACGGCTTGATGACCGGGCTCGCCGCCCGCGGCGTCGGCTCGATCCGTCTGGTCCGCACCGGCATCGAGGTCGCCGCGCTGGCCGTCGGCTGGCTCCTCGGCGGATCGGTGGGCGTGGGCACGCTCGCGTTCGCCATCACGATCGGGCCCAACGTGCAGTTCTTCCTCCCCCGCCTCACGGTGCGGCCGCGGCCGGGCGCCGACGACGCCGGCACGGCCGTGGTGCCGTCAGACGGCGCCGGGGTCAGGCCGGCCTTCGAGGGCTGACCGCACGGCGGGCACCCATGCCCCCAGCGTGGCGCCCGTGGAGCGGGCGATCACGCGGGTCAGCGCGTGGCCGGCCCAGATCGTCACGAAGGTCGCCACCACCGCCACCGGGGCCCACCGCCACGACAACGTGAGCACGATGCGCTCGAACGTGCCGTGGGGCTGGGTGACCGGCTCCCAGCTGTTGAGCCGCGCCACTCGCCCGAGCACGACGCCGACGGCGCACACGGCGTGGACGGCCATCTCTCCGGGGGCGCGCCACCGGACCAGGCCCACCGCTGTCAGGTAGCGCCCGGCCTCGCCGAGCACGATGGCGTACGCCACGAACCCGGCGGCGATGAAGGCGCCGTAGACGGGCAGGACCCCCGTGACCACGGCCAGGTCGCTGTCAGCGTGGATCACGTCCCCCCGCAGGTGCACGAGGTCGGTCACGACGTAGGGGGCGTTCGGCAGGAACAGGAGCACGAGCCCGGCGCCCGCCCACCACCCGGCCGTGCGCGGGCCACGCTGCCGGAACACGAGCGGGGCGACCACGGCCGGGATGGCGGCGAGGATCAGGTTCCACGTCATCCAGAAGCGATTGCGCACGACGACCTCGGCGAGCCCGTCGAGCGCCACGGTGAGGGAGTTCACGGCCACCATGGTGGCCGACGCGCGCGGCGGCCGTGGCGCGGACGACGCCGGCCGCCACCGGACGCGCCGGTGGCGCGGGCCACTCGGGCCCACGCCACCGTCGAGACGCCTGCCGGGATCAGTACCGGTAGTGGTCGGCCTTGTAGGGGCCCTCGACCGGCACGCCGATGTAGTCGGCCTGCTCGGTCGTCAGCTTGGTGAGCTTGACGCCCAGAGAGTCGAGGTGCAGCCGGGCGACCTTCTCGTCGAGCTGCTTGGGCAGCACGTGAACGCCGAGCGGGTAGTTGTCGCCCTTGCCGAACAGCTCGAGCTGGGCGAGCACCTGGTTGGTGAAGCTCATCGACATCACGAAGCTGGGGTGGCCCGTTGCGTTGCCCAGGTTCAGGAGCCGGCCCTCGGACAGCATGATGATCGAGTGCCCGTCGGGGAACACGAACTCGTGCACCTGCGGCTTGATCTCGACCTTCTGCACGTCGCTCATGCGGTCGAGACCGGCGATGTCGATCTCGTTGTCGAAGTGGCCGATGTTGCCGACGATGGCGTTGTGCTTCATGCGGGCCATGTGCTCGGCCGAGATGATGCCCTTGTTGCCGGTGGTGGTGACGAAGATGTCGGCCGTGTCGATGACCGACTCGAGCGTGGCCACCTGGAAGCCCTCCATCGCCGCCTGCAGCGCGCAGATGGGGTCGACCTCGGTGACGACGATCCGGGCGCCCTGGCCCCGCAGCGACTGGGCGCAGCCCTTGCCGACGTCGCCGTAGCCGCAGATGACCGCCACCTTGCCGCCGAGCATGACGTCGGTGGCCCGGTTGAGGCCGTCGACCAGGCTGTGACGGCAGCCGTAGAGGTTGTCGAACTTCGACTTGGTGACCGAGTCGTTGACGTTGATCGCCGGGAACAGCAGCTGGCCGGCCTCGAACATCTGGTACAGCCGGTGGACGCCGGTGGTGGTCTCCTCGGTGACGCCCTTGATGGCGGCCGCCGTCTCGGTCCAGCGGCCGGACCTCTCGGCGATCGTGCGCTTGAGCAGGTCGATGATGACGTGCCACTCGTCGGGATCGTCCTCGGTGGCCTCGGGGATGGCGCCGGCCTTCTCGTACTCGGCACCCTTGTGCACGAGCAGCGTGGCGTCGCCACCGTCGTCGAGGATCATGTTGGGACCGCCACCGTCAGGCCACCGCAGCGCCTGGTCGGTGCACCACCAGTACTCCTCGAGGGTCTCGCCCTTCCAGGCGTAGACGGGCGTGCCGGTGGGGGCCTCGACGGTGCCGTTGGGGCCCACGACCACGGCGGCGGCGGCCTGGTCCTGGGTCGAGAAGATGTTGCACGACACCCAACGCACGTCGGCGCCGAGCACCGTGAGGGTCTCGATGAGGACGGCCGTCTGGATGGTCATGTGCAGCGAGCCCATGATGCGGGCGCCGACGAGCGGCTGGGCATCGGCGAACTCGGCGCGCAGAGCCATGAGGCCGGGCATCTCGACCTCGGCGAGGCGGATCTCCTTGCGGCCCCAGTCGGCGAGGGACAGGTCGGCGACCTTGAAGTCGCCGTCGGTGAGGGTGGTCATGGGTACTCCCTGATGACGTCAGCGGTTGTGCCGTGGGGGCAGGGCCCGCACGGGTGATGCGTCATCGGGCTGGGTGCAGCAGCACCACCCATGTCAGCCCGAGGTCCGTCGAGCGTAGCGGCGCCCGACGGACCGCGGCGAACATGTCCGCCCCGACCGCCGCCGGCGGACCATGCTGGCGGTGTGACCACCCGACCTGGTGAGGGCGACTTCCTGGCCGCGGTGCTGCAGAACCCGCATGTCCGCGACGTGCTGCAGCGGGCCACCGTGCTCGACCTGCCCGACTGGTACCTGGCGGCCGGATGCCTGTTCCAGACCGTCTGGAACGTGCTCGACGGGCGCGACCCCGAGCACGGCATCAGCGACTACGACCTCATCTACCACGACGGCTCGGACCTGTCGTGGGACGCCGAGGACCTCGTGATCCGCCGCTGCGCGCACGCGTTCGGCGACCTGGGCATCGACGTGGAGGTGCGGAACCAGGCGCGGGTGCACCTCTGGTACGAGGACCACTTCGGCGTCCCGTGCCCGCCGCTGCGGTGCAGCGCGGAGGCCGTCGATCGCTACGCCGCCCACGCCTGCAAGGTGGCGGTGCGCACGTCGGGCGACGGGCATGAGGTGTACGCGCCGTCGGGGTTCGACGACCTGTTCGCGTTCGTCGTCCGTCCCAACCCGGTGACCGCGCCCCGCGAGGTGTACGAGACCAAGTCCGCCCGCTGGGCGGCGTTGTGGCCCCGCCTCGAGATCCTGGCGTGGCCGGACGAGCCGAGCGGTGCCACATCGTGAGGTGACAGCTGTCGGGTAGAAGCGGGCGGGGCCGGAAACTCGCTCGGGGGTCGCACCTGACCGGCCGTAGTGTCGACAGCCCGTGTCCCGTCCAGTCCCCCACTCCGACGGGCGGGCGACGCGCTTGCTCGCCGCCACGCTCCGGCCCGAGGCCCGGCCGATGGCCGGCATCCTGGCGATCCTCGGCGCCGCCATGGCGCTGCGCCTGGTGCTGCCCCTGCTGCTCGGCCGCTTCGCCGACGACGCGCTCGCCGGCGAGCCCACTTCTGCGCTGACCACCCTGGCCCTCGCGTACGTCGCTGCCGCCCTCGGCAGCGCCGCACTCGACCTGGTGGTCGTGTGGTGGTCGGCCCGCGTCTCGTGGCGCGCAGGCAACCGGCTGCGCGAGCGCCTGGCCGCGCACGCGTTGCGGCTGGAGCAGGCCTGGCACGGCCGCCACAGCCCGGGGCAGCTGATCGAGCGCATCGACGGCGACGTCGAGGCCATGGCGATCTTCTTCGCCGGCATGGCGGTGCAGATCGCCGGCAACGTGGCGCTCATCCTGGGGATGCTGGTCGTGGCCACGGTCATCGACCCGTGGACCGGTCTGGTGCTGGCCGTCACCGCGGTGGCCGGCGCCGCGGTCATGGTGCGGCTGCGCATGGCGGCGGTCAGCGCCCGGGAGGCGGAGCGCGAGGTGAACGCCCAGCTCTACGGCGACCTCGAGGAGCGCCTCGGCGGCCTCGAGGACCTGCGCGCCAACGGCGCTGGCCCCTACGCGGTCCACCGCCTGCACGGCCACAGCGCCCGGTCGTGGCAAGCCGCCCGCCGGGCATCGCTGCGGGGCGACGGCGCCTACGCGGCGGCGGCGATCGTGTTCGCCATCGGCACGGCCGGCACGCTGATCACGGGCATCATGCTCCAGCAGCGCGGGGTCATCACCGTGGGGGCCGTGCTCACGCTGTACCGCTACGCCGACATGCTGCGGAAGCCGCTGGAGCAGATCGCCGAGCAGCTCAAGGAGTTCCAGAAGGCCATGGCCGGCGCCCGGCGCGCCTCCACGCTGCTGGCCACCGATCCGACGATCGCCGACGGTCCCCGAGACGGCGGCGACCTCCCCGCGGGCGCGCTGGCAGTCGAGCTCGACCACGTCACGTTCGCCTACGACCCCGACGACGCCGAGGCCCCACCCGCCCTGCACGACGTCGACCTGCACCTCGCCCCCGGCACCCACCTGGGCGTCGTCGGCCGGACGGGCAGCGGCAAGACGACGATCGGCCGGGTGCTCGCCCGCACCTGGGACGTCGCCCCCGGCGGCGGCACCGTGCGCCTCGGCGGGGTCGACGTGCGCGACCTCACCATCGACGCGCTGCGCGGCCGCGTCGCCGTCGTCACCCAGGACGTCGAGCTGTTCCGGGCTTCGGTGCGCGACAACCTGACCCTGTTCGGCACCCGCACGGCCACCGACGACCATCTGCGCTCGGTGGTCGACGAGGTCGGCCTCGGTGACTGGCTGGCGGCGCTGCCCGACGGGCTCGACACCCTGCTCGACGGTGGTCAGGGCCTGTCCGCAGGCGAGGGACAGCTGGTGGCGTTCGCGCGGGCGTTCCTCGCCGACCCTGCGGTCGTGGTGCTCGACGAGGCGTCGAGCCGGCTCGACCCGGTCACCGAGCGGCGCATCACCGCTGCGACCGACGCCCTGCTGGACGGCCGCACGGCGCTGATCATCGCCCACCGGCTCGACACGCTCGACCGTGTCGACGAGATCGCGGTGCTCGACGCCGGGCGGGTCGTCGAGCACGGGCCCCGGCGTGCCCTCGCCCGTGACCCGCACAGCCGCTACGCCCGCCTGCGACGGGCGGCCCACCTCGGCGATCACGTCGACCGGGCGGTAGCCCGGCTCGGCGACCGGCCGGACGAGCCGGACGTTCCCGAGGAGGTGTCCGCGTGATCACCACCACCGACGTCCCCGCCAGCACAGGGCGAGCCGCGCCCGCCCACGGGCGCCAGTCGATGACCCGCGTCGCGTGGCGACTGGCCCGCAACGAGCCGGTCGCCTACCTGACGACCTGGGTCGGGTGGGTGCTCTTCTTCTCGGTGCCGCTGGTGACGGGGCTGCTGGTCAAGGTCGTCCTCGACCGGGTCGCCGACGGCACCACCGCCGGCGTGGGGGCCCTGCTGGCCGCGGTCGTCGGCATCGAGGCCGTGCGGTGGACGTGGCTGGTCGGCATCGCCGTGCAGTGGCACGGCTGCTGGGTCGGCTGGCAGACCGTGCCCCGCGTCAACCTGCTCCGTTCGCTGGTCGAGGACCCCGGCCCGGCCGCGGGTCGGCTGCCGGGTGCGCCCGGCGAAGCGGTGAGCCGCTTCCGCGACGACGTCCAGGACGTCGCGATGGTGCTGGACGTGTGGCTTGACCTGTCAGGCGCTCTCGTGGCGTCGCTCGTGGCGCTGGTCGTGCTGGTGTCGATCGAACCGTCCGCGGCGATCGCCATCGCCGTGCCGGTCGCGGTGGCCATGGCCGGCACGTCCTGGCTGGGCCCGCGGTTGCGTGTGTGGCGGCGCGAGGCCCGCGAGGCGACGGCCCGCGTCACCGGCTTCATCGGTGACACGTTCGGTGGGGTGCTGGCCGTGCAGTCGGGCGGGGCCGAGCAGGCGGTGCGGCGGCGGTTCGCCCAGCTCAACACCCAGCGCGCCCGGGTCGGCCGGCGTGACCAGGTCGGCTCCGAGGTCGTTCGCTCGCTCGGCTACGGCACCGGCGAGGTCGCCGCGGGCGTGGCGCTGGTGGTGGTCGCCTCGGCCTTCCAGGGCGGCGACCTGTCGGTCGGCGACCTCGGGCTGTTCGCGGCGTACGCCATGGTGATCGCCGAGCTGCCCAAGTGGATCGGCCGCTACCTCGTGCTGCAGCGCCAGGCCGACGTGTCGATCGACCGGCTCGCCGAGCTGCTGCCGGAGCCCGACCGCCGCGCGGTGGTCGCCAAGACGCGGACCTACCTGCGCCACGGGCCGCCGCCGCTCACGACCATCGGCGCGCAACGCGCCGAACGCGGCGAACGCGCCGACACGCTCCACGAGCCGGGCGACCTCGCCGAGCTGCGGGCCGAGGGCCTGACCGTCCGTCATCCGGGCTCCGGTCGCGGCATCGACGGCGTCGACCTGGTGATCCGCCGGGGCGAGCTGGTCGTCGTGACGGGACCGGTCGGCGCCGGCAAGACCACGCTGCTGCGCGCCCTACTGGGGCTCGTCGGCGCCGACGGCGGCACGGTGAGGTGGAACGGCACGCCCGTCACCGACCCGGCGACGATCATGGTGCCGCCGCGGGCGGCCTACCTCCCCCAGGTGCCGCGTCTGTTCAGCGAGCCGCTGGCCGACACGGTGCTGCTGGGCATCCCGCCGGACGGGCTCGACCACGCGCTCTGGCTCACCTGCCTCGACGAGGACCTCGCCACCATGCCCGCCGGCGCCGCCACATCTGATCGGGCCGCGCGGGTTGCGGCTCTCCGGCGGCCAGATCCAGCGGGCGGGCGCGGCGCGCGTGCGTTGGTGCGCCGCCCGGAGCTGCTGGTGGTCGACGACCTGTCGAGCGCTCTCGATGTCGACACCGAGGCCCGACTGTGGGACCGGGTGGCCCGCGGGGGCTTCGCCACCGCGCTGCTCGTGAGCCACCGCCCCGACGTGCTCGACCGCGCCGACCGCGTGATCGTCCTCGACGCCGGCCGGGTCGTGGACGTGCGCTGACGGCCGGTCAGCCGTCTCCGGCGGGCGGCCCCGGAGGCCGCATCGTGCCGTCGAGCCACGATCGCAACCAGTGCTCGACGACGTCGATCGAGGTCGTGACGCCGACGTGCTCGACCGGCTCGCCCGGTGGGCCCAGCGACACGACCCGGGCGCGGAACGACGGCTCACGCCCTGGCTCCTTCCACACCCGGATCACCATCACCCGCTCGTGACCGCTCGCCATCACGGAACGCCACCGCTCCCGCGTCACCGCACCGTCAACCGGGCGTCACGACCGGGTCCGCGTCGAGGTCGCGAGCTATCCGGATTGCGGCAGCAGATGCTGGACCAGGCGGAGCGTCGTGTCCGACGGGGCCAGCCCGAGCTCTGAGCGCAGCAACCCCGCGTGCTCCTGGAACTGGCGGACCGCACGGGCGCGGTCGCCCGCTGCGAGGTAGGCGGCGATCAGCGCCTGGTGCGACGCCTCGGACAGCGGTTCGAGGCGGACGGCCTGTTGGCCGACCTCGACGGCCTCACCGGCCCGCCCCTCGGCGATCAGGACGGGCACGAGGCGGCCGAGCACGCGCAGGATGATCTGCCGGAGCCGCTCGCGCTCCTCGACCACCCAGTCCTCGTACCAGCCGGGGAGCAGATCGCGGTCGAAACGGATGTCGGCCGGGACCCCGGGCGCGTCGCCCTCCTTGACGATCACGTCGGCATACCGCACCAGCCGGCGAGCGTCGACGTCGACCTCCGGAGCCAACCGGAGCGAATCGCGGCTGGCCACGATCAGCTCGCTGCAGCGCTGCGCGCGCCACAGCGTCGATCTCAGGCTTGCCCCCGAACGTTCGTCGTCGACGTCCGGCCAGAGCGTGCCGGAGATCCGCCGGCGATGCACAGGCCGTTCCTGCAGCGCCAGGAAGGCGACCAGGCGCTGGGCCGACACGGGCACGTCGAGCGACCCGCCCGGTGTGTCGACCCGGAAGCCACCGAGAAGCCTGACCTGAACTCTCTCCGCCGCTGTCGAGGTCGTTCCCACCCGTACGGGGAGTGCAATGTGGTCGTACCGCATACGCACCCTCCGTAGTGTTTGATAGGTCCGCCACGCACCGTTGTCAAGACCTCATCCGTCACTCACGCTGCGTGAGACGGTGGCGCGACGCGCCGGTGACGGTGACGTAACGGGAAGGTGACGTGGCGTGGTTTGCGTGTGTTCGCAGATCCGAACGGGCTGACCGGCAGCGGGTGGGCGGACTCCCTCGGCGGTGCGGTCGGCGACGGGTCGGAGAGGAGGTGAACACACATGACGTACGCACTTGCCATGAGCGACCTCGTCAGCGAGGAGATCGAGCTGCTCCCCTCTCGCGAGACACTGGCACTGGTCAACGTCGCCAACGTGACCGCGACCAACCTGGCGCTGGCGATCAACGCCGGAAGCTTCGGCTCGTCCGCAAACGCTTTCGCGGGCCAGGCCATCTTCGTGCTTCAGGGTTGAGCCACCCCCAGGGTGTGACACCACCGCGGAAAGGGGTGGGACATGCACGAGGTAGACGTGCTCACCGTGACGGAGCTCGAGTCCACCGGCGGGGAGCTGCTTCCCAGCCGCGAGACCCTTGCGCTCGTGAACATCACGAACATCACGGCGATCAACCTCGCGATCGCCATCAACGTCGGTGGCCACGGCTCCGGCGCGCTGGCGTTCGCGCAGCAGTTCATTGCCGTTGGCCAGAACTGAGGAGGCGAGCGGGGCCCCGGTCGGGTCCCGCCCTTCCTCGCGCCCCGACGCCGGCGCGGCTGCATCCGCGACGGGGGCCGCGGCCGGCGCCGGGCCGGGCGTCCTGCCCCGGCTGGCCGACGACGTGGAGCTCGTGGGCCGGTACCAGGGCTCGGGCTATCGCGAGCCGAAGTACCTGATCCAGCGCCGGTCCGGACAGATCCTGCACGTCTCCCGGCTGCTCTACCTCGTCGCCGCCAACATCGACGGCCGCAGCTCGTCCGCGGAGATCGCGGAGCGGGTGAGCGGCCAGTACCGCCGGCGGCTCACGCCGGAGGGGCTCGACTTCCTCGTCGACGCCAAGCTGCGCCCGCTGGGGCTCGTCGCGCCGGTGCCGCAGGCGCACGTCCTCGGGCCGCCGTCACAGGTCCTGGGTCTGCGGCTGCGGCGCACGCTGGTGCCGGCGCGGGTGGTGCCCGTGCTCGGCCGCGTGCTGGCCCCGCTGTTCCTGCCGGTGCTCGTGCCGCTCGCCATCGCCGGCCCTCGTGGTCGCCGACCTGTGGCTGTTGCGGACCGCCAGCATGATGGAGGCCCTGCAGGTCACGCTTCTCGACCCGCCGATCATCCTGGCCGTCCTGGGCATCGTCGTCGCCGCCGCGTTCGTCCACGAGCTGGGGCACGCCGCCGCCTGCACCTACGGCGGCGGGCGGCCGGGAGCGATCGGGGCCGGCCTCTACCTCGTGTACCCCGCCTTCTACACGGACGTCACCGACTCGTACCGCCTCGACCGGGCGGGCCGCGTGCGCACCGACCTCGGCGGGGTGTACTTCAACGCCCTGTCGCTCGTCGCGCTCGCCGTCGCCTTCCGCGCCACAGGCTGGCTGCCGCTCGTGCTGGTGATCGTGCTGGTGCACGTCGAGATGGGCCAGCAGCTCCTCCCGATCGTCCGCTTGGACGGCTACTTCGTGCTGGCGGACATGGTGGGCGTGCCCGACCTCTTCGCCCGTGTCCGGCCGGTGCTCGCCAGCCTGCTACCGGGGCGCGCCCCGGACCCCCGGGTCGACCAGTTGCGGCGGAGCACCCGCATCATCGTCACCGTCTGGGTCCTGACGGTGGTCCCCCTGCTGCTGGGGCTGCTGGGCGTGCTGCTGGCCAAGGCTCCCGAGGTTCTCCGCGACGTGTGGGCCGCGGAGAAGCTGCAGTGGGAGCTGCTCAACCTCGCCGTCGACTTCGGGGAGTGGCCCACGGCCGCCCTCGCCGTTCTGTCGCTCGTGCTGATCGCCCTACCCGTGCTCGGCATGGCACTGCTCCTTATCGACATCGCACGTCGCATCGTCCCGGCCGCGCTGCGGGCGGGGGGCCGTCTCTACACCCGCGCCACCAGACGCTCGGAGGCCACCGTGAACGATCCACAGAAGCTCGACGACAACCCAGCCACCGAGCGGGTCAACGGTTCGCAGCCCCGGCCCCGCCCCCACGCGTCGACGGGCGTCTCCTCGCGACCGGCCGTCCACCGGGCCGTCCCGACGACCACGGAACCGGAGACGGAGAACCAGCCGGTCGCCGCCGTGCGCACCCGCACCGCCGACGACTTCACCGAGGACACGATGCTACGGCCGCGCTCGCGCCCGCCGACCCGGGGGTGGCGGCGGGCCGTCTACGCGTCGACCCGCGGCACCGTCAACCCGGGGCCGGGCGCGGCCGAGCGGCGCCAGATCGAGGTGCTCGAGCGGGTGCGCACGCGCGTCCGGGGGGCACGGCGGATCGTGGTCCTGTCGCGCAAGGGCGGCGCCGGCAAGACGACCACCACGCTGATGCTCGGCCACACGTTCTCGGTCCACCGCGGCGATCGGGTCGTCGCCCTCGACGCCAACCCCGACGCGGGCAGCCTCGCCTACCGGATCCACCGCGAGAGCAACGAGACCGTCACGAGCATGCTGGCGGAGCGTCGAGACCTCGACCGCTACTCGGACGTGCGGGCGTTCACGTCGCAGTCGCCGGACACCCGGCTCGAGGTGGTCGCCTCCGACGACGACCCACGCATCACCCAGGCCCTCGGCGAGCGTGACTACCACCAGACCATCGACCTGCTCGACCGCCACTACAACCTGATCCTCATCGACACGGGCACGGGCATCCTCGATGCCGGGATCCAGGGAATCCTCACCGAGGCCGACCAGCTCGTCGTGGTCATGCCCCCGGCGCTCGACGGTGGTCGGGTCGCCGCCATGACGCTCGACTGGCTCGACGAGCACGGGCGGAGCGACCTCGTGTGCAGCTCCGTCGCGGTCATCAACGCCGTGCACGCGCGCGGCGCCGTCGAGCTCGACCGGATGGAGGCCCACTTCGCGGCCCGGTGCGCGTCGACGGTGCGCATCCCCTGGGACCCGGCGCTGGGCGCGGGCGCCCACACCGCGCTCGCGGAGCTGCGCCGCCCGACGCGGGACGCCTACCTCGAGCTGGCGGCGACGGTGGCGGAGGGCTTCGTCACCTCGTGCCGCAAGGCGCCCCGGCCCACCTCGCCGGCGTGACCGACGAGCTCGGGCAGGGTCGGGGAGGCCGGGCGAGGCGGGGCGTCAGGCCGGAGCGACCTCGACCGGGATGCCGTTGAGGACCGCGTTGCCGGAGATCGGGTCGATCAGCTCGTCGTCGGCCAGCAGGTTGCTGTTGACCCCGGCGTGGCGACGGGCGACCGCCAGCTCGACACCCGCGAGGTCGTGACCCCACCCGTGCGGGATGCTGACCACACCGGGCCGGATCGCGTCGGTGACCTCGACCGGGATCGCCACCCGGCCGGTGCGCGACGACACCGTGGCGTCGGCGCCGTCGGCCAGCCCGAGGCGCCCGGCGTCGTCGGGGTGCACGTGCAGCGTGCACCGCGGCTTGCCCTTGACCAGCACCTCGACGTTGTGCATCCACGAGTTGTTCGAGCGCAGGTCGCGCCGACCGATCAGCACCATGCCGTCGCTGGGCGCATCGAGGGCCGCCCGCAGGCGGGCGACGTCGACCGCGATCGGCTCGGGCGTGAGCTCGACCATGCCCGACGGGGTGCGCAGCACGTCGGGCAGCCGGGGCTCGAGAGCGCCCAGGTCGACGCCGTGGGGGTTGGCCAACAGCACGTCGAGCGTCAGGCCGTCCGGGTCGGCGCCGAACCCGTCGCCGTAGGGCCCCGTGCGCACCATGAGGTCGACGAGGCGCTCCGGCCCGGTGCGCTCCCCCAGCAGGGCGATGATCTCGTCGGGCTCGCGGCCGGCGATGAGCCCCGTCTCGTCACCGACGGCCGCGGTGACCAGCGTCTGCACCATCAGGTCGTCGACGATCGCCGGGTCGGCGCCCGCCCCCATGCCCTGCGCGATCAGCGCGAGCCGGGCCAGGATCTTCCACTCGTCGAGCTGGCCCTCGTCGAGCGGCAGCACCGGCGGGCTGTAGTTGGCGACGTTGTGCAGGGCGAGCTGCAGCAGCGCCAGGTCGTAGTGCCCCTTCTGCAGGGCGGTGGGAGGCGGGAGGATGACGTCGGCGTGGCGGGTCGTCTCGTTGATGTACGGGTCGACGGCCACGTACAAGTCCAGCGTGGCGAGCGCCGCGTCCAGCCGTGCTGAGTTGGGGGTCGACAGCACCGGGTTGCCGGCCACGGTGACCAGCGCCCGCACCTGCCCGTCGCCGGGCGTGTCGATCTCTTCCGCCAGGCACGAGACGGGCAGCTCGCCAAGGGTCTCGCCCACGCCGCGCACCCGGCTGTGGCGCCGGTGCACGGTCAGGCCACGCCCGAAGCGCGGCGTGCCCCGCGTGTTGGCGGCGCCGGCGGCCGCCTTGGGGAACATGGCCCCGCCCGGGCGGTCGAGGTTGCCGGTCAGGGCGTTGAGCACGTCGACCAGCCACGATGTGAGCGTGCCGTAGAGGGCGGTCGTGGTGCCGATGCGCCCGTACACGCACGCGGTCGGCGCAGCCGCCAGGTCGTGGGCGAGCCGGTGGATGACGGCCGGCTCGACCCCGGTGACGGCGGCGACGGCCTCAGGGGTGAACGGCTGGGCCAGCGCGAGCACCTCGTCGACCCCGGCGAGGTACTCCCCCGCCGCGCCCGTGTCGACCAGCCCGTCGGCGGCGAGCACGTTGACCAGCGCCATCAGCAGGAACGGGTCGGCCCCGGGGCGGATCGCCACGTGCTGGGTGGCCTCCTCGGCCGTGCGCGAGCGCCGCGGGTCGACCACGACGAGCGTGCCGCCACGGGCGATCAGCGCCTCGATACGGCCGGGCCAGTCGGGCGCGGTGGCCAGGCTGCCGTTGGACGCGTAGGGGTTGGCGCCCAGCATGAGCAGGAAGTCGGTGCGGTCGATGTCGGGCACGGGGACGGTGAGAGCGCCGCCGAACATGAGGCCCGACGCCACCTCCTTCGGCCGCTGGTCGACCGTGCTGGCGGAGAACACGTTGGTGGTACCCAGCGCCCGGATCAGTGGTCGGAGGTACAGCAGGCCCGACAGGGCGTGGGCGTTGGGGTTGCCGACGTAGATGGCGACCGCGTCACGCCCGTGCTGGTCGACCAACGGCGCCAGGCGCGCCTCGATCTCGGCGAACGCCTCGTCCCAGGTCACCTCGACGAACCGTCCCGCGCGCTTGACCATCGGCCGGCGCAGCCAGTCGGGGTCGTCGTGGAGCTGGCGGAGCGTCGACCCCTTGGGGCAGATGAAGCCGTGGCTGAAGACGTCGTCGCGGTCGCCGCGGATGCGGGTCACCGTCTCGTCGCCGTCGGTGCCCGCGAGGCCGATCTCGAGGCCGCAACCGGCCTCGCACAGCGGACAGGTGCGGAATGCCGTCCGGGTTGCGCTCATGCTCATGTCGTCCCCCCTTCGCCGACGGGCGCGTCAGCCGGTCCATGCTGCCACGACCAACGGCCCCAATCGCTTACGTGTGAGGTCATCAGCGACGTATCGTCGGCGGCGACCGCCGACCGGGGACGAGCAGACGGGAGGTCCGGTGTCAGGACCCAGCCCGCGGCAGCCATCGACCATCGCCCGCGCCCGCCTCGAGGCGCGCCTTGACGACGCGTTGAGCCGCCGTCTCACCTGCGTCGTCGCCGGTCCGGGCTTCGGTAAGTCCACGCTCCTCAGCCGGTGGGCGGCCACCACCCCGTTGGCGATGTCGGCGTGGCACAGCCTGACGCCAGGTGACCGGAGCCTCCCGGTGGCCGTGCGGGCCGTCACCGACGCGCTGCGCCTCTGTGTCCCGGGCCTGCCGGCCGACCTGGTGGCCGCGGTCTCCGGGCCCCGGGGACCCGACGCCGGCACCGACGAGCCCGCTCGGGCACAGGCCTACGCCGGGCGCATCTGTGAGGCGGTCGCCGGCAACCAGGCGCGGCCGCTGGTGCTGGTGCTCGACGACGTCGAGTCGCTCCACGACGCCATCGAGACGGCGGCGTTCGTCGCGGGCCTGTGCCGGCAGGCCCCCGAGGGTCTGCACGTGGTGCTGTCGTCGCGGCAGGACCCGCCCTTCCCCCTCGCCCGCCTGCGGGGCCAGGGCCAGGTGGTCGACCTGTCGGCCGGTGAGCTGGCGTTCACGCCCGACGAGACGGCCGCGGTCGTGCGGGCGACCGTCCACGCCGCGCGCGGCGGCTCGGCCGCCGCCGACCTCGACGACGCCGCCCTCGACGACCTGGCCGCCGACCTCCACGAGATCACCGCCGGGTGGCCGGCGGCGGTGCGGCTCACCAGCGAGGCCCTCGCCCACGAGGCTGCCGCGCACCACCGGGCGACCCTCGACCGGCTACGCCGGCCGGGAGGCGTGCTGCACGACTACCTCGCCGACGAGGTGATCGGTGCCGAGCCCGAGGCCACGCGGGCGCTGCTCACCCGCCTGACCGTGCTCGACCGGTTCACGCCCGAGCTGGCCGTCGCCCTGGGCCCACCCGACGACGCAGCCGCGCTCGCCGGCCTGGTCCGGCGGGGCATCGTGGTCGACGCCCCGGGTCGAGGCCGGTCGTGGCTGCGCGTCAACGCGCTGGTCCGAGAGATCCTGGCCGACGCACCGTCGACCCGCGCGCGCCGGGGGGAGACCCTCGGCGCCGCCGGCCGGTGGCTCGAGGACAACGGCCTTCCGGCCCCCGCTCTGCGCTGCGCGCTGGCGGTCGGTGACGACGACCGCACCCGGCGCCTCGTCGCACGCTGGGCGCCGCTGCTCCTCCAGGCAGGCGAGGGCAGCACGGTGCTCGCCGCCATCGCCCGGGTGCCGCTCGCCGAGCGCCCGGCCGGCCTCCACCGGGTCGAGGGGGACGCACGCCAACTCCTCGGCGACTGGGACGGCGCCGTCGCGTGCTACCAACGGGCCGCCGGCGACGCCGACAGCATGGCGCCGGGCCTGGCCTGGCGGCTCGGCCTGATCCACCACCTGCGCGGCGACCTCGACTCGGCGATCGGCATCTACGCCCGCGGCGACCTCGACGCCGGGGAAGGCGACCTGGCCGACGAGGCGCTGCTGCTCTCGTGGACGGCGACCGCGCACTGGCTGCAGGGCGACGCCGACCGGTGCCGCGCCCTGGCCGGCGAGGCGATGGCGCGGGCCAAGCGCAGCGAGGACGACCGTGCGCTGGCAGCCGCCCACACCGTGCGCGCGCTCGTCGCGGCCGACGACGGCGACCGCCTGGCCAACGACACGCACTACCTCCGCGGCACTCGATCACGCCGAACGGGCCGGCGACGTGCTGCAGGTCGTGCGCATCCGCCTCAACCGCGGCTCACGCTTCAACGAGGAGGGCTTCTACGACGAGGCGATCGCCGAGCTCGATCTCGCCATCGGGCTCGCGGACCTGGGTGGCTACGCCGCGTTCCGGGCGATCGCGCTCGGCAATCGGGGCGAGTCCCGCCGTGCCCTGGGCCAGTTCGAGCGGGCACTCGACGATCTGGCGTCCGCCCAGGCCGGCTTCCAGCGCATGGGATCGCTGCTGGTCGCCTATTCGCTGAGCGAGGCCGGGCACATCCACGCGGCCCGGGGACACACCTCGCTCGCCCACGCCGCCTTCACCGAGGCGATCGAGGTGTCGCGCACGTCCGGCGACCTGCAGGGCCTCGTGCCCGCGCTGGCGGGGCTCGCCCGGCTGGTCGCCACGGACGATCCGACGACCGCCCGGGCCATGGCCGACGAAGCCGTCGCCGCGGGCACCGGGCTCGGCGCCGTCGAGGCGCTGCTCGCCCAGGCGTGGACGGCGCTCGCGGCGGGCGATCGCGCCGAGGCCGCCGCCATCGGACAGCGGGCAGCGGGCGTCGCCCGGGACCGCCGCGACCGGGCCGCGCTGGCCGACGCGACCGAGCTGCGCGCTGCCGCGGGGCCCGTCGACGATGCCGCCGCTGCACTGCACGAGGCGCTCACCCTGTGGGACGAGCTGCGCAACCCTCTCGGCCAGGGCCGCACGCTCCTGGCGCTGGCTCGCCTGGGTGGGCCCGACGCCGCCACGTTCGCCCGGCGTGCCGAGCGCCACCTCCGCCCGCTCGGGGCGCGGCGCCTGGCGGTCGAGGCCGCCCGCCTGGCATCGGCCGCACCGCCGACCCTGCACCTGACGATCCACTGCCTCGGCGGGTTCGCCGTGGTGCGCGACGGGGTGCCCGTGCCCGTCGGCGAGTGGAAGTCACGGAAGGCCCGCGACCTCGTGAAGATCCTCATCGCCCGCGAAGGACGGCCGGTACACCGCAGCGTCCTGCTCGAGGCGATGTGGCCGGACGACGAGCCGGGGCAGACGGCGAGCCGGCTGTCGGTGGTCCTGAGCACGGCGCGTGCCGTCCTCGACCCCGGCAAGGCCCACCCCGCCGGCTGGTACCTGGCCGCCGACGCCGACACGATCTGGCTCGACGTCGACCACGTCGACGTCGACATCCTCCGCTTCGGCGACCTGGCGGCGCGGGCGGCGGCCGAACGCAAGGCGGGCCCGTCCCCCGCCGCGACCGACGCCCTCGCCGCCGCCGAGGTGGCGTACGTCGGCGACGCCTTCCCCGAGGATCCCTACGAGGACTGGACGGTCTCGGTGCGCGAGCGGTCCCGCGCCACCTACACGTGGGTGGCACGCACGCTGGGCGACGACAGCG
The DNA here is from genome assembly GCA_963735375.1 of uncultured Acidimicrobiales bacterium. Classification (GTDB taxonomy): domain Bacteria; phylum Actinomycetota; class Acidimicrobiia; order Acidimicrobiales; family VFJN01; genus ZC4RG19. Next base: position 1,324,667 of record CAVTKS010000006.1, on the reverse strand, counting down.
CGTCCGACGGCGACACGGCCACCGCCGTGCGCTGCTACCTGCGGGTGCTCGAGCACGATCCCTACGACGAGCACGCCCACCTCGGCCTCGTGGGCGCCCAGCTCGCCGCGGGCCAGCAGGGCGAGGCTCGGCGCGCCTACCAGGCCTATTGCGTGCGGATGGGCGACCTCGGGGTCGAGGCGGCCGCGTTCCCCAACAGCCCGGGTCGTGGTCGAAGCTGAGCCGAAGGCCGCTCGAAGGCCAGCCGTCAGACTGGCGGCGTGGAGACGTTCGTGGTGCGGGCCTGGCGATCAGACAGCGTCGAGGGTGACCCGTCGAGCGACGACGACGATCTTCGCGGCGTCGTCGAGCACGTCGCCTCCGGCACGTCGATGCCGTTCCGCGACGTCGACCAGCTGATCACCTTCCTTCGCTCAGCACCCGACGAGGCGATCGTGGGGGGCTGACGCGGGCGCCGTCGGTGCCGGGCGGGAGGCACCGACCGGTCGGAGTGGAGCGGATGGGCCGTATACCGGTGGGCCGGTCCACCGGGCGGGCCACTCCGACCGAGGCGACAGTGGTGGTGGCGGCGGTGGCGGTCCCGTCGCCACCACCTGGCGCGTCCGGCGCGCGCAGACGGTGTCAGGGGCCGGCGAGGGCGCGCTTGAGGTCCTCGAGGACCGGGATCGGGCCCGGGTCGATGCCCTCCTGCGCCGCCATGTGCAGCGACACGAAGTCGCCCGTGAGCGTGAGGTCGAGCAGCTGGGCCAGCGGGCCCTCGCCCTGGGCCCGCACCTCGACGACCTCGTGCACCACCTCGGCCATGAGGTCTCGCACCAGCTCGAAGCGGCGCAGCTCCTGGGGGTGCTCCTCGTCGTGGCGCAGCTCGACGAGGGTGAACACCTGACGGGTCATGTCGCCGTTCTGACCCCAGCCGACGATCTCGTTGTGGCAGAGCTCGGGGAAGGTGGCGGTGAAGGCGGGCGCCTTCGCGTTCTCGTTGACCTGCGCCTTCCACCTCCCGGCGGCCACGGCGCCGAGCGGGCCGGCACCGAAGATGAGCGGGATCGTGCGGTCGATCGTGCGGGCGATGCGCTGCGCCGCATCGCCGGCGGTGAGTGCATCACGCCGCGCCGCGAGCTGCGCCACCGCGGCATCGACCCAGCCGGTGGCTCCCGGGAACAGGCCGACCTTCTCGAGCAGCAGGATGAGCGGCACCGCCAGCGCACCGAGCCCGGCCCGGGGCATGGGGATGTCCGCGGGCAGCGGCACGTGGGGCGCCTGCCAACTGGGCGCCAGCGCACCCAGCTCGCCGCCGCTGGACACGACGACCATGCGCGCCCCGGCGGCCGCAGCCGCCTGCGCCGCCTCGAGCGTCTCCTCGGTGTCGCCCGAGAACGACACCGCGAAGCACAGTGTGCCCGGACCGACGAACGACGGCGGGGCGTAGCCCTTGGCCACGACGATCGGTACCGGCACGAACGGCCCGCCGACCGCGGCCAGGACGTCGCCGGCGATGCCACTGCCCCCCATCCCGAGCACGAGGACGTTGTCGACCTCGTCGGCGGGCGGCAGGCCCTCGACACCGGCGGCCACCGTGGCGGCCTGGGCCACCTGCTCCGGGAACCGGGCGGTCGCCCCGAACATGCCGAGGCTGTCGAGCACGTCGTCCCCCACGCTCGTCATGTTTCCCGCTCTTGGCCTTCGGCCGGGCCGCCAGGGCCACGCTCGCTGAGTTGCGGACGCTCGCTCATGTCTCAGGCCTCGAAGGTGGGGGTGATGCCCTGCGTCTCGGCCTTGGCGAGCAGGCGGTCGTGCTCGGTGTCGTCGACCGTCTCGGCCTCGTCGATGAGCATGATCGGGATGTCCTCCCGGATCGGGTACCGGCGCTTGAGCCGCGGGTTGTAGAGGGTGTCCTCGTCGGCGAAGTAGAGCAGCGGGCCCTTGTCCTCCGGGCAGGCGAGGATCTCGAGGAGGTGGGGATCGAGTGCCATGGTCAAGCCTTGTCGGTGAGGAGGGCCCGCACCTCGGCGACATGCGCGTCGCACGCCGCGCGGGTGGGGGCCTCGAGGTTCAGCCGCAGCAGCGGCTCGGTGTTGGACGGCCGGAGGTTGAACCACCAGTCACCCAGGTCGACGGTCAGCCCGTCGACCCGGTCCTGCGTGGCGTCGGCGTAGACGGCCGCCACCCGCTCGATGACCGCGGCCGCGTCGTCGACCGTGGTGTTGATCTCGCCGGAGGCGGCGTAACGGTCGAACGGCTTGCGCAGCGTCGACAGCGGCACGCCCGCCTTGCTGATCTGCTCGAGAACGACCAGGGCGGCGATGCTGCCCGAGTCGGCCCGGAAGTTGTCGCGGAAGTAGTAGTGGGCCGAGTGCTCGCCGCCGAACGCCGCGCTCGTCTCGGCCATGACGCCCTTGATGAACGAATGGCCCACCCGAGTGCGCACGGGGACGCCCCCGTGCTCGGTGATGACCTCGGGCACCGCCTTGGAGCAGATCAGGTTGTACAGGATGGTCGAGCCCGGCTCGCGCTCCAGGATGCCGGTGGCCACGATGGCCGTCGTGGTCGACCCGGACAACGGCCGGCCCTGGTCGTCGACGAGGAACACCCGGTCGGCGTCGCCGTCGAAGGCCAGCCCCACGTCGGCGCCGGTCTCGCGCACCCGGGCCTGCAGGTCGCGCAGGTTCTCGGGCTGGATGGGGTCGGCGGGATGGTTGGGGAACGTGCCGTCGAGCTCGCCGTACAGGACCTCGAGCTCGACGGGCAGCGTCTCGAACACCCGTGGCACCACCAGGCCGCCCATGCCGTTGGCGGTGTCGGCGACCACCTTCAGCGGGACCAGCGCCGAGACGTCGACGAAGCTGCGCACGTGCTCGGCGAACTCGGCGAGCAGGTCGATCGACTCGATGCGACCAGGCGTGGTCGGCGGTGTGTCGACGCCGGCGCGGGCCAGGCGCTTGATCTCGCCCAGACCCGTGTCCTCGCCGATGGGCTTGGCCCCGGCCAGGCACATCTTGATGCCGTTGTACTGGGCGGGGTTGTGCGACGCGGTGAACATGGCGCCGGGAGCATCGAGCCGACCCGACGCGAAGTACAGGAGATCCGTCGACGCCAGCCCGAGGTCGACCACGTCGAGCCCCTGCCGCTGCACCCCCTCGGCGAAGGCGGCCGCGAGCTCGACGCCGCTGGAGCGCATGTCACGGGCGACGAGCACCCGGTCGGCCCCGCCGGTGTCGGCCGCGAACCTGGCGAAGGCGGCCCCGATGCGCCGGCACAACGTCGCGTCGATCTCGTCGGGCACGACGCCTCGCACGTCGTAGGCCTTGAAGATCGCATCGAGTGAGTCGAGATCCGCCATGGGTCGTCCAACTTAGTCGCGGGCGACGACGGCGCCTTGAACCACGGGTGACCTGTCGGTGGCGGCAGGCCGCCCGCCCGCGCCGGCGCTCCGGCGGTCACCCCACCACGCCCTCGACACCCTCCTCGACGAGCGGCGGCAGGTCGTCGGCGGCCTCGTAGGCACCCTCGGCGGACCAGTGCCGGATGCGGAACAGGTCGACGACCAGGCCCGCGGCATCGCGGGCGGCGCGCACCGTCGAACGCGACGAGTTCGTGACCTCGACGGGCACCTCGACCAGCGAGAACTGGTGGCGCTCGACCAGGTGGAGCACCTCGATGTCGAAGGCGAAGCCGTCGACCCTGGTGCGGCAGAAGACGAACCGAGCCACGTCCGACCGGAACGCCTTGAGCCCGCTCTGCGTATCGCGGTAGCTGCCCAGCAGCACGGCGTAGCCCAGCCAGTTGATCGCCCGGCTGCCCCACGCCCGCAGGCGCGACGCGGCCACGAGCGTACGGGTGTCGGGGTGGCGGCGGTCGCCGATCGCCACGTCCCAGCCGTCCTCGACCGCGGCCAGCACCCGCTGCACCTGGTCGGGACCGTAGGCCAGGTCCGCGTCGGTGAACGCCACGGCTCGTCCCCGGGCCGCGAGGACCCCGGCGCGCACCGCCGCACCCTTGCCCCGGTTGCGGGGCTGGACGACCACCTGACCGGCACCCGCGGCCAGGGCCGCGTCGGCGGTCCCGTCGGTCGAGCCGTCGTCGACGACCACGATCTCGAGGCCGCCGTCGGCGGCCACCGCCTCCAACCCATCGGCCAGCCGTCGGACGGTCTCGCCGATGCGGTCGGCCTCGTCGTAGGCGGGCACGACCACACTGAGCCGGCAGTCCCCCGGCGCCGGGGGGCGCGCCCAGCGCACCCGGCGCGCCCACGTCAGCTCACCGAGCAACGCCCACCGGTAGCCGACGAGCCTGACGAGGCCGGCGGCCACCAGCGCCACGAGCTTGGCCTCGACCAGCGCCGTCGTCGACGAGAAGCCCGTGCCCGCGAACACCGCCCGCAGCACCACGACGTCGACGGCGGCGGCCAGCGCCGCGACACCCACGAACGCAGGCGGGATCTCGACCCACCGCACGTACGGGTCGCTCCGGAACGTCACCGCCCGGTGCAGCGCGTACGAGACGCCGCTGGCGACGGCGATGGCGGCCAGGTCGGCGACCACCAGGATCCAGCCGAACCGCTGGCGGAACAGGACCAGCAGCCCGATGTCGACCAGGGTCGGCACCAGAGCCAGGACCGCCAGCCGGCGCAGGCGGCCGCTCAGCCCGGGGCCTCCACGTCGTCCCCCGCGCCGTCATCGTGACCGTCGCCTGCGCCGTCCCCGCGCCGTCATCGTGACCGTCGCCTGCGCCGTCCCGCGCCGTCATCGTGACCGTCCCCTGTGCCGTCCCTCGCGCCACCCATGTCGGCGCTCGCCACGTAGGCGTCGTCGGCATAGCCCTCGTCGACCGGATACGGATCCTCGCCCCAGGCGTCGCCGCCGCCGCGGGCCGCGCCCGAGAACCGCAGCACCGGGCGACGTATCAGCAGGACCAACCCGACCACGCCGAGCAGCGTCAGCGCGTACGAGAGGTACTCCACCCCGGTGCGGCCGTACGACAGCTCGACGTGGGTGTCGTTGGGCACCACGACCATGAAGTTCGGGGCAACCCTGTAGGGCCCGTCCGCCCCGGTCACCCGCCAGTTGGGGAAGTACGACATCTTGACCAGCACGGGCACGCCGACCTGGTCGACGTCGAACGACAAGCTCTGCTCGCCGGGGTCGATCCCGCTGATCTCGACGGGGTCGAGCGGCACGGCCTCGGGCGTCTCGCCCACTTCCACGCGCTGCCAGTCGTCCGGGCCGCTCTTGGCCAGCGGCACCGACCACTGCTCGGGGTCGTTGAACCATCTGATCGCCGGGCCACCGAACCGGCCCGACTCGTCGAGCGGCTCCTCGACCCACTCGACCAGGCTGTTGTCGATGCCCTCGACGACCGCGGGCTGGTGGTCGAGAGCCGAGACGATCTCGCTGCCCGCCACCTCGAACACGACCCACGGCCCCGACGCCGCCACCTCGATGAGGTCGGGGTTGCTCCGGGCCTGGGCGATGGCGTTGTCGGACGTGGCCATGTAGTACTTGACGCCCATCATCTGCAGGTGCTGCACACCCTTGGTGATGTCGAACTGCCCGTAGGGCAGGTCGCGCTGCGCCGCGCTGGGCGAGGTCGACAGCTCCACCTGGGTGAGGAAGTGGAACGGCGTGGTGGACGACGCCTCGAAGTACAGGCCCTCCATCGAGCCGATGCAGCCGTCGGTCCAGTACGGCAGCAGCATCAGCGCCATGGGCGTGCCGTAGCGGTCGAGCTCCTTCTCGTACTCCCAGAAGGCGCGGCCACATCCCCGCTGCTGGCCGACGTCGTCCATCGTTCGGACCACGTCGTAGTACTCGGCGTACGCGTCCTTGCGCTCGTACCCGCTGTAGTTCCACCGGGCCCACGACGTGACGAAGCTGGCCGGCTGCTCCCGACGCTGCACCGGTGAGAACCGGGGCCACGAGTACCCGTTCTCGATGCGTTCGGTGAACGGCAGCTGCCCCAGGGGCACGCCCACCACCACGACGATGAGCGCCAGCGAGGCGAGCGCGACCGGCACCCCGGCGCCGATCGGCTGTCGGCGACCGTCCCGTACCAGGGACATGATCAGGCTGATCGTCTCGCTCACCGCCACCGCCGCCAGCAGCATCGTCGTGAGGTAGTAGAAGGGCAGCAGGCGGCCGTTCCACAGACGCCCCTCGGGAACGAGCACGAAGGCGATGCCGACGGCCACGGTCGTGACCAGCAGGAAGACGCCCACACGCAACCGCAGGGCGACGCTGAGCGCGCCGCCGAAGACGGCCAGCCCGAACACCCAGCGCAGGTCGACGTCGGGCGTCGCGAACGGCATGAGGTGCTGGCGCCACTCGTCGATGCGCGACAGGTCGGGGTCGTCGTAGGGGAGCTTCTCCCAGCCCATGTCGTTCAGGTAGTCGGACCGCAGGTAGAAGGGCCCCACCCACCACATCGACAACAGCCCGCCCACCACCAGCGTGGGTGCCAGCCAGCGCACGCTGTCCGACAGCAGCCACAGGCCGGCGGCCAGCGCCAGGCCGCCGACGGCGAGCACGGCCAGGCCGGCGACCGACTCGGGCGCACCAAGGCCGCGGCCTGCCAGCGCCGCGACGGCGCCCGCGCCGACCAGCGGCAGGCCCGGGACCCACGGCGCCGCCGACCGGCGGAAGCGCACCAGCACGATCACGGCCGTGGCGCCCAACGCCCAGAAGGCGGGGATGATGTGGCACAGCCCGGTGAGCGCCAGCAGCACCGCGGCGAGGGCCCGGTAGCGGCCCGTCTCGAGCCCCTTGAACACCACGCCCAGGTAGAGCACCGCCAGGCTGAGCGAGATCGAGAACGCGAACTCGCCGGCGAGCGTCGACGGCACGTTGCCGCCGTAGATCGTGTAGCCCCGGTAGAAGAGGAACGGCAGTGTGGCCACCGCCAGCACCGCGGGTGTCGGGAACCGCAGGCCCGACAGCCGGCCGAACGCGTAGGCGGCGACCGGCAGCGTGGCGACACCACTGACCGACACGAGCTTGAAGGCGACCCCGTAGGGGAGCCCGACCAGCGCGAACCCGGCCACGGCGCCCACGATGGCCAACCACCGCACCCGCGGCTCGTGCCACCGGGCCACAGCGACCGCGGCGCACGCCAGCCCCACGCCGGCCGGCAGGAGCGCCGCCCAGCCCTGGACACCGGCGTTGAGCACCACGATCATCAGCGACGGGACGACCATGTAGAACTGGTACGCGGGGAAGCCGGCGTACCAGTCGCCCGTCCAGCCGGCGACCTGGCCGTTGGGCAGCAGCTGGTCGCGCAGGTACGCCGGGCCCCACACGTGGGCGCCCATGTCGCCCCCCGCGGGCGTGGTGTCGCTGAGCAGCAGGTCGGGCTGGAGGTGCCACAGCGTGAAGACCACGCACGCCGCCACGACCAGCACGTCGACGATCGTGCGGACGGTGCGCCGCTGCTCGTCGCGTCGGGCGTCGTCCAGGTCGTCGTCGGTCAGGTCGTCGTCGCCGGCCAGGTAGGCACTGTCGTCGCCGTCGTCCGGACGGTCCCACGACCAGTCGCCGGCCACGTCGCCGCCGTCGCCGCCGTCGGCGCCGGCGTCCGGTGCGGTGGTGACGTCGGCCTCGGGCCCGGCCTGGTCGCCCGGGTGCTCACCCGGGTCGCCGGACGCGTCCGGTCGCACGGTCAACTCGCCACCAGGACGATCACTGTGACCATGTTGAACGCGATGTGGGCGAAGATGGCGGGGCCGAGGCGACCCGTCCGGTACGTGATGTACCCGAGGACGGCGCCGAGCAGCACCAGCGCCGGCAGCTGCAGGAGCTGGAAGTGGGACAGGCCGAACAGCGCCGCCGAGCCCAGGATGCCGGGCCACGTACCCCACTTGTTCGCGATCGCGCGCTGGACCAGCCCCCGGTAGAAGATCTCCTCGATGATCGGTGCGCCGATGCCGACGATCAACACCAGCAGCGTGACGCCGAGTGGATCGGTCGCACGGTCTGTCAGGCCACGGGCCGGCTCCTCGAGCTGGTCGGTGGTCACGTCGAAGATCGTGAAGATCGGCCAGTAGAGCAACGGGATGACGATCAGCTGGGTGGCGAGGCCCACGCCGAAGCCGGCCGCCCAGTCCCAGCGCTGCACGCGCAGGCCGAAGTCGCGCACGAGGCCGTTGCCCTTGACCCTGGCGGCGAACACCGGCACGCCCAGGAGCCCGGCCCACAACCCGATCTGGCCGACGGCGATCCAGCCCAGCGACAGGTCGTCGGTGTTGTCGGCGTCGATACCGCTCAGGACGACGACCAGGGAGAACGCCAGGAGGCCGCCCACCTGGGCGAGCAGCCAGCCGATGGCCGCATCGCCCAGGCCCCAACGCACGGGGGACGCGTCGGCGGGCGCGTTGACGATCTGGTCGGGCTCAGACACCGCATCAGGGTACGCGGCGGCGGCCGCTCGGCCAGAAGGCGGGGGTCAGGAAGCGAGTGCGTCCTCGAGCGACGAGGGGTCGCGCCGGTCGACCAGCCGCCAGCCCCGGGGCACCGTGAGGGCGTCGGCGTGGGCGCCGCACAGGTCGTAGGCCATCGGGTGCCGCTCGTCCGCCAGCGCATCCAGCCAGGTGGTGCGCTCCTGGTAGTCGTACACGAACGTCGCCCTGGCGGTCTCGCCGCAGCCGGGGCGGGCGCAGGCGCGGGTCATGGCGGCACAAGCTAGCGGGGTCGTCACTACGGAGCGTGGACCAAGCGGGTGCCGAGCGATGGCCATTCACCGGCGATCCACCCGTATCCTGTGACACATGAGCCAGCAGTCACCCCCTCCCCCGCCGCCGCCCCCGTCGCCGGGGCGTTCGTCGCGGGGCTCGGGCCCGGGGCGACGAGAGCAGCAGATGCCCCGCTGGGCCATCTGGGTGCTCGCCGGCGCGCTCGTGTCGCTGTTCCTGCTCCCGACGCTGTTCTCGAGCGACGACCGCACCGAGATCGCGTATTCCGACCTGCGGGGCAAGGTGGCCGAAGACCAGGTCGAGTCCATCACCTGGTCCAACGACGGCGGGTCGATCACCGGCAAGCTCACCGACGGCACCGAGTTCTCGTCGAACGGTCCCAACGAGCCACCGGAGGACGACCTCGCGCTGTTCCGCGAGCACGACGTCGAGGTCGAGTTCTCCAACCCGCAGCCGTCCATCTTCGCCGTCCTGCTGCCGCTGCTCATCCCCGTTGCGCTCATCATCGGCATCTTCTGGTTGCTGCAGCGCCGGGCGCAGAGCCAGATGGGCGGGATCATGTCGATCGGGCGCTCGAAGGCCAAGACCTATTCGACCGAGCGGCCCGGCACGACGTTCGCCGACGTCGCCGGCTACGACGGGGTCAAGCAGGAGATCACCGAGGTGGTCGACTTCCTGAAGCACCCCGAGCGGTTCGCCGAGATCGGTGCCCGCATCCCCAAGGGCGTGCTGCTGGTCGGCCCTCCGGGCACCGGCAAGACGCTCATCGCCCGGGCGGTCGCGGGCGAGGCCGGCGTGCCCTTCCTGTCCGTGACCGGCTCCGACTTCATGGAGATGTTCGTCGGCGTGGGCGCCAGCCGCGTCCGCGACCTGTTCCAGAACGCCCGCAAGCTGGGCCGAGCCATCATCTTCGTCGACGAGATCGACTCGATCGGCCGCAAGCGTGGCGCCGGCCTCGGTGGCGGGCACGACGAGCGCGAGCAGACGCTCAACCAGATGCTGTCGGAGATGGACGGCTTCGAGGCCACCGAGGGCATCGTGATGATGGCGGCCACCAACCGGCCCGACATCCTCGACCCCGCCCTGCTACGTCCGGGTCGCTTCGACCGCCAGGTGGTCGTGCCGCTGCCCGAGCTGGAGGAGCGCCGGGCCATCCTCACCGTCCACAGCAAGAGCAAGCGCCTGGCCGCCGACGTCGACCTCGACGTGGTGGCCCGAGGCACCCCCGGCATGAGCGGCGCCGATCTGTCCAACCTGGTCAACGAGGCGGCCCTGTTCGCCGTCCGGGCCGGTCAGGAAGAGATCCGGGCCACCGACTTCGAACAGGCGCGCGACCGGGTGCTCATGGGTGCGCGGCGCGAGTCGATGGCGCTGTCCGGCCGCGAGAAAGAGGTCATCGCCTACCACGAGGCCGGCCACGCCGTGTGCGCCGCCGTCCTGCCCAACGCCGACCCGGTGCACAAGGTGACCATCCTGCCCATCGGCATGGCGCTGGGCGTCACGCAGCAGCTCCCCGTCGACGAGAAGCACATCTACCGGCAGGACTACATCGAGGAGAGCCTGGTCGTGCGCATGGGCGGCCGGTGCGCCGAGGAGCTGGTGTTCGGTGTCATCTCCACCGGCGCCAACAACGACCTGGTCGGCTCCACCGAGCTGGCCCGCAAGATGGTGTCCGAGTGGGGCATGTCGTCGCGGGTCGGCCCGATGGCCTGGGGCTCGAGCGGCGAAGTGTTCCTGGGCGAGGACCTGATCCACACCCGCAACTACTCCGACGAGACGGCCCGCGTCATCGACGAAGAGGTCGAGCGCATCCTCCGCGACCAGGAGGACCGCTGCCGGGACACCCTGCGCGAGCACCGCAACGGCCTCGATCTGGTGGCCCGGGCGCTGCTCGAGCACGAGACCATCGACGGCTCCGAGGTCACCCGCCTGATCAACCTGGCGGGCGGTGGCGTCGAGCCCAGCGACAGCATGTCCGGCAACGGCGGCGACACCACCGACCGCGGTATCGACATCGGCCCCGATCAGGGCCCCGACGCGCCGGTCACCACACCCGGCGGCGAGCTGGCGGGCACACGCCCTCCGCAGCCGCCGCCTCCCGCCCCGCCCACCTGACCGGGCGCCCGGCACGGCCCCGGGCGTCAGGTGCCGTGATCGCAGCCCTCTGTCGGCAGGGTGCCCGGTTCGCGGAGCTCGGCCACCGTCGCCCACAGGTCGGTCGCGGTGGTCGGGCCCAGGAACGTCGCCCGCACCACGCCGGACGCGTCGGCGACCACCACGGCCGGCACGGCGGTGATGCGGTAGCGGTCGTGGAGCTCGCGCGCAGCCGTCACCTCGACCTGCTGCACCGCCACCTCGTCACTGGCCATGAGCCGAGCCTTGTCCCACACGCCCGCACAGGTCGAGCACGTGGACGAGGTGAAGACGGCGACCAGCCACGGCGCGCCAGGTTGGGTGAAGTCGCCGCGGTCGAGCTGCCCGGGCAGGGTGTGCCCGACGTTGGTAGGGGCCGCGGGGCGACGGCGCCGCTCGACCGCGACCGCCACCGCGATCGCCACCGCGACGAGCACCAGCACGAGCAACAGCCGTTCCACCCCGTGATCGTCGCGCTCCGCGGCGCCGCCGACCAACACCCGGGGCGGCCGTGAATCACCGGGACAGCGTGCCGCCGATCAGTCCCTCCTCGGCCAGGCGATCGAGCGTGACCGCCTCGTCGGCCTCGGGGACGCCCGGGCCCAGTGCCAGCCGGCCGCCGTCGCCGAGGCGCACGACCCGCTCGGCCACGACCGGCCGGTCGGCGTCGATCACGGCGGCCTCGGTGGCCGCCGACTCGCGGGCGTCCAGGTCGATCGTCACGCTCCCGCCGGGCGGGACGGTGAACGGCGCGAGGAGCTCGACGGTGTCGGACACGAGGTCGAGGCGCACGCTCGCGGCGTCGTCGGGGTCGGGGTTGAACACCACGAAGGCCACGGTGTCTGCGGGCTCGTCGGGATCCGCGTCCTCCCCCGCGGCTGACGCGAACGCCCACCGCGGCGCGGCGAGCCGCGACCCGGTCGCGGCGGTGATCTCGCCGGGTTGATCCCCTGGATCGTCCGGAGCGGGCCCCATGTCGGCCGTCACCCGCTGGGCCACGACGGGCTGGCCGTTGGTCGAGCGCACCACGGTGGCGTGGGGGACGCCGGCCTCGACGCGGTCCTGGTCGCCGTAGTCGACCACCTCGTAGCGACCGGGGCCGACGCTCAGGCGGAACGGCTGCGGCGCGGGTGCCGGCTCGTCGGTGCTCGGGACCACGCTGACATCCACCTCGGCCCGTGCGTCGCCGGGGTTGTAGACCACCACCCGCTCGGTCGTGATGAGGTCCTCGTCAGCGCTGGCCTCGTCAGCAGTGTCCTCGTCGGCGGGCTCCTCGTCGTCGGGCTCCTCGTCGTCCGTCCCCGGTGCGGGGGTCGTCGGGCCGGGTGCGGAGGCCTCACCGTCGGCGAAGACCCACGTCTCCCCCGCGGCCGGAGCGCCCAGCGTGAGCGACAGGCCCCGGACGCCGAGCGAGCCGTCGTAGTCCTGCAGCTGCTCGACCACCACGCGGCCACTGCGCGCCTCGAACGTCGCCGACACGTGCTCGCTGCGGGTCACGTCGTCGCCCAGATCGACGCCGACCACGCTGCCCGCCGGCACCGGGAAGCCCTGGAACCGCACCGGCTCGCGGCGCCCGTCCTCGGTCGTGAACACGGCGTCGACGGTCGCGCTGCTGGGGAAGGGGTTGAAGAGCACGACGATGCTGCGGGCGTCGCGGGTCGTGGCCCCCCACGCGAAGTGCCAGGTCGGTGCCGCGAACGTCGAGCAGGGCGCGGTGTCGGCCCCGTTCTCGCCGGCCACCCGGTGCTCGACGGCGACGCCGCCCCCGTCGACCTCGACGAGCGCCGCGGCCAGCGGCGACGCGACCAGGTCGCCCAGCCGCAGCTCGATCCGCCGACCGGCGCGGAGCTCGACCTGCTCGACGACCGGTTCCGGAGACGCGGTGGTCGTCGCCCCCGCCAGGTCGCCCGCGAACACCGTGACGGTGGCCTCGCGATCGGCGTCGGACGGGTTGAACATCGTCACCGTGTGATCGGCCATCCCGCCCTCGTCGGCGGTGCCGGCGGCGCAGTACCAGGTGGCGGACCCGGCCCGACCCGGCGCCGACGCCGGCATGAGCGCCGCCGGTCGGCCGTCGGCCCCGACAGCCGCGTCGCGCCCCGTGTCGGCACCGGCGCCGCCGCGGTCACCGTCGACGACCACGGCCCCGACGAGCGCGGCGGTGAGCACCACCACGACGGGCAGCCGCCTGCGCATGCTTTGCGCGTCCCTGCCACCGCGGACACGCGGGCTGCTGCGTCCGTGGACGTGGGCGGGCGAGGTCTCGGTGTCGCTCATCCGCGCGCTGCCGGCCCCACGGGCACCCGGTCGGGCCCGCGGTCGGGTGCGGTCGGGTCGTCGCTCGCCGGGTCGTCGGGTGGCGGGTCGTCGGGTGTCGGGGCCGCAGACGGGTCGTCAGCTGCCTCGGTCGACGGCGGCGCCCCCGCGTCGTCGACAACCGCGCGTGCGGCGGCGGCCTCCGGGGCGTCGTCGCTCCCCGACCGGCGCGCCGGCGGCGGCTCGCCGGCACCGAACCGCATGCGCAACGCCACGGCCAGAGCCACCAGCCACAACACCGCCTGGAGGACGGCCAGGCCACGCACGCCGGACGGTGTCCGGTCGGGCAGCTCGGCGGCGGCCTCGCCGTCGCCGGCGAGCACATCGGCCCCGAACGCCGTGTTGCGATACAGCACCACGCCCCGGTCGACGCTCACCTGCTGCAGGTCGAGCTGCTCGGCCAGCACGGCGATCAGGTCGTCCGCTGCCCGGTCGCCCGGCGCGGTGCGCCGGGTCTCGTCGGAGGGGGCGAGCCGCTGCGGCACGGCCACGTACTGCACCCCCATGGGCGCCAGCACCCGGCCGAGCCGGGTCGTGTCGCGTGCGAGCGCGAGGTCGAGGGCCTCGCCGAGTCGGGCGGACCGTCCGTCCGCCGTCGCCGGCCACAGGTCGGCGACCCCTGGCAGCGCGTGCCCCGTCGAGGCGGTGTACGACAGCCGCTCGTCGAGCTCCCAGCCGTCGGCGCCGGGCAGCAACTCGGTGTCACCGACCCACAGCACCCGTGACGGTGCGTCGGAGACGTCCTCCTCGACGAAGCCGAGCACCCCGGCGAAGTCGTCGCGGGGCATGTCCCACCAGCCGTCCATCGAGGCGACGACGACCGATGCCAGCGACGCCGCCAGGGCGAGGACGCCCACGCCGACGACGAGCCGCCGGACGCCGAAGCGCCAGGACCGGCCCCGCACGTCGTGATCGACGGCGGCCACCCCGAGCGCCACCGCCAGGGCCAGGCCCGCCGCCGCGGGGGCGAGCAGCACGCCCGCGTCGGGCAGGCGCATCGTCACCCACCCCTGCTGGTGCGCCCACACCACAGCCCAGGCCAGCACGGCGACGGTCCACCCGCGGACCGCCCACGCGAGGCGCCACCGACGCCCGACGAGCAGCGGCACCGCCGCCGCGGCCAGCAGGGCGAACGCCACGCCGACCAGCGCCATCGGGCCGGTGCGGAAGGCCAACAGGTCGAGGGTCGAGAGCCCCTCCGGTACCCGGTCGGCGCCGAGCCACGCCTCGATGCCCCCTGGTGTCCCGACGACGTCGAGCGTTGTCGGCACCAGCAGCAATGCGGCGACGAGCGCGCCGCCGACGGCGGCCACCGCGAGCCGACCCACGCCGCGCACCTCGCCGGCGCACAGCGAGCCGGCGACGAGCCCGGCGCCCATCAGCACCAACAGGGCCGGCGCCTGGGGCACGAGGAGGCCGGCCAGGGCGGTCACGGCGCCGGTGACCAGGACGTGCTTCCAGAGGCGATGGCGGACGACGAGGTCGTCCGCAGCGCCGCCGGGCAGGATCTGGCGATCGAGCGGATCGCTGGCGGGGCCGAACGGCATCGCCCCGGAGGCCCGGGCCAGGCGGCCGAGCATCCAGGGGGCGGCGGCGTACACGGCGAGCGCGGACCACCGGCCGGCGGCGAGCGAGTCGTACGGAAGCGGCACGGCGGCATAGGCGACAGCCGCGGCGATCTGGGCCCGCTTCGACCCGGTTGGCGCCGCCAGCCGGTGGGCACCGACGACGCCCAGCGGCAGGAGCCCGACGACGAGGACGGTGCGCGCCAGGGCGATCTGGCCGGCCAGGAGCGTGCCGATCAGCCCGAACGCGCCCGCGAGCGCGGGCGTGGCGCCCTCGGCGCCGAGGCCCACCGGACGCCACCCGCCGGCCCAGGCGCCGAGCATCTCGCTCGGGCTGCCGCCGGCGGGGACCATCTCACCCACGGCGGGAACGAACTGGGTGAGGAGGTGACGGCTGCCGAAGAGCACCACCGCCGTCACGGCGGCCGCCACCACGGCGGTCGCCGGCGACCACGCGGCAGGATCGACGTCCATGTGGCCGCGCACGGGCACGGCGGCGACACGGCGCGACCCGGAGCCGTGCCGGCTGCTGCCGCCGGTGCGCCCGTCGCCCCCGACCCGGAGGAGCGTCAGACGCGGTCCGACCAGCCCGCGCACCTGGTAGCGGCGCACGTCGCGGTCGTCGACCGTGCGGAACCGCGCCACCTCGCGCCGCGCCGCCAGCAACGACCCCGACCGCCGCAGGTTCCACGGCCACACGCCCAGGACGGCTCGGGCCTGTCCCGGGCGTCCGGTGACGACGGCCCCGATCGCCTCGACGATCGCCAGCACCAGGGCCTGGGGCACGATGCGGACCAGGCTCGCCGCCCGGTAGCTGGTGAGCAGCACCCGCAGCCGGTGACGGGCGGCCAGGCGGCTGGCGTCTGCGCCCCGGGGCCGGTCAGCGAACGCCTCGACGTGGCGCACCCGTGCTGCAGAGGTCACGAGCACGCGCGCGCCGGCGACCCTGGCCCGCCACGCCAGGCTGAGGTCGTCGCCCAGGAACGTGATCGCCTCGTCGAACCCACCCACCTCGGCGAAGCGGGCCGCCCGCACCAGGGTGAACGCTCCGGGCACGGCGAACACGTCGCGCAACCCGTCGTGCTGGCCCTGGTCGAGCTCGCCACGCTCGACGAACGGCAGCGCCACCCCCGCCTTGTCGACGGTCAGCCCGAACTGGGCGAAGCGGCGCGGGCGGTCCCACTCGACGAGCTTCGGCCCGACGATGTCGGCGTCCCAACGATCGGCGGCGGCGACCAAGGCGGAGACCGCGCCGGGATCGGGCGCGGCGTCGTCGTGGCAGAACACGTAGAACTCGGCGCCCGAGACCCGGTCGAGCACGGTGTTGGCCGCGGCCCCGAACCCCGGGTCACCGTCGACCCGGTGGACCCGTGCCGCCGGCAGAACGGCGTGAACGCGTTCCGTGGGATCGACGGTGCCGGTGTCGACGACGAGGACGTCGAGGTTCGGGTAGTCCTGCGCGTCGAGCGCGCGGAGTACCTGGTCGAACCGATCGTCGGGCGCGTCATGCGTGACGAGGACGGCGACCACGGGGTGCGGTGCAGGCGGCTGCTCTACGGGCTCCACGACGCGCGGACGGTACCCGAGGGCTCCGCCGCAGCCGCGGACCCCCGGCCCGCCCGATAGGGTCGCGAGCGCATGTCCGGCATCACCGTCGACGACCTCACCACCGCCGTCGAGAACACCGTCTACACGGCGGTCGGGCTCGGCATCCTGGGCTTCCAGCACCTACAGGTGCAGCGCCGTCGGGCTCGAGCGCACGGTCTCGTCCACCGTCCGTCAGGTGGCCGAGCAGCTCGAGCGCACGGTCACGACGCGCTGAGCGTGAGCACCGAATCGTCGCGGGTCAGCGTGAGAGCGTCGTCCGTGACCTCGTAGGTCAGCTCGCCCTCGAGGAACGCGACCAGGCTCGTCTCCCAGGTCATCAGCTCGGGCTCGCACGCCATCATCGTCGTGCCCAGCGGCCCCAGCGTGACGGTCCCGTCGCCGATCTCGGCGTCCGCCATGCCCGTGTTGCACCCGGTGGCCACGTTCACCCGCCCCTCGGTCAGGCTGAGCGTGGCGCCCTCCGGCGCCTCGGTGGCCGTGCCTGCGGTGGTGAGCGAGTCGATCGTCCAGTCACCCACGGCGGTCGACGACGCCGCCGTCGTGGTCGTCGTCGCCTCGGTGGTGGTGGTCTCGCGCTCGCCCGACGCCGGGATGGTCTCGGTGTCCCCGTCGTCGCCGCAGGAGGCGAGTGCGATCAGCGCGAGTGGCAGCAGCGAGGCGACTGCCCGACGGCGAAGACGGATCGGACCGGCAGCGGGACTGGACATCCCGGCAATGTACCGCCGCGGAGGTGGCAGTAGGTTGCCCGACCGTGCTGCGCGTGGCCGTCGACCTCACCTCGCAACTGACCCCCCTCACGGGCGTGGGCGTGATGGTCCGCGAGATGGTCGGACGGCTCGCCCGGCGCCCCGACCTGGCGATCACCGGCTACGCGGTCACGTGGCGCGGCCGGGGGCGGCTGCGCGAGGTGGCGCCGCCGGAGGTCGCCGTCATCGACCGCCCGATGGCGGCCCGCCCGCTCCACGAGCTCTGGCGGCGCACCGACCATCCGCTGATCGACCACTGGATCGGCCGGCACGACGTCGTGTGGGGGCCCAACTTCGTGGTCCCCCCCACCCGGGCCGCCGAGCTCGTGACCGTTCACGATCTGACGCCGATGCACCACCCCGAGCTGGCCAACGAGTTCACGCTGTCGTACCCCCAGCTCATCCGCCGGGCCCTGGGCCGCGGCGCATGGATCCACACGGGGTCCGAGTTCGTCCGCGCCGAGATCGTCGAGCACTTCGACGCCGATCCCCACCGCGTCGTCGCCATCCACCACGGCGTCCGTGCGGCGTCCACGGGCGACCCGGCCGCCGGTCGCGCTCTCGCCGGCGGCGACCGGTACGTCCTCGCCCTGGGGACCGTCGAGCCCCGCAAGGACCTTCCGTCGCTGGTCCGGGCGTTCGACCTGCTGGCCGACGACGACCGTCAGCTGCGGCTCGTGGTGGCGGGCCCCGACGGATGGGGCGCCGACGCGCTCACCGCCGCCGTCGACGCCTCGCCGCACCGCGACCGTGTGGTCCGTCTGGGCTGGGTCGACGAGACGGCGAGGGCGGCGCTGCTGGCCGGTGCCGCCGTGTACGCGTTCCCGTCGATCTACGAGGGCTTCGGCCTGCCCCCGATCGAGGCGATGAGCGCCGGCGTGCCGGTGGTGACCACCCGGGCGGGATCGCTGCCCGAGGTGTGCCGCGACGGCGCCGACCTCGTCGCGGTCGGCGACGTCGAGGGCCTCGCCGCGGCGCTGCACCGAGTGGTCGTCGACGAGGGCCATCGCGCCGCGCTCGTCGACCGGGCGCGACGGGTCGCCGCCGGTTACGACTGGGATGTCTCGGTCGAGCGCTTCGCGGGACTGCTGTCCTGCGTCGCGGGCGCCCGAACGTGAGCCGGTTCACGAGAGGACCCCTCGACCACCTACGATGACCGCCCGTGAGAGCGCTGGTCACCGGAGCGGGGGGGTTCGTCGGTGCTCACCTGGTCCGGCATCTCGAGGAGCAGGGCGACGACGTCGTCCAGCTCGAACGCACCGTCGACGGCATCGACATCGCCGATGCCGACGCGCTGACCGACGCGGTCGTCGCCGCCAAGCCCGAGGCCGTCTACCACCTGGCCGGCGCGGCCGACGTGGGCGGCAGCTGGGCGACACCGCGCGAGACCTTCCTCGCCAACGCGCTCGGCACGCTCAACGTGCTCGAGGCCAGCCGCGAGGCCCGAGCCGAGCGCGTGCTGGCCGTCACCAGCGCCGACGTCTACGGCCGTGTCACCGAGGACGAGCTGCCGCTCGACGAGCAGCAGCCCCTGCGACCCGTGTCGCCGTACGCGGCATCCAAGGTCGCGGCCGACGCCCTGGCCCAGCAGGCCTGGCTCGGGCATCGCCTGCCCGTCGTGCGGGTCCGCGCGTTCAACCACCTGGGGCCCGGTCAGAGCGACCGGTTCCTGGCACCGTCGCTGGCCGCGCGCATCGCCCGTAACGAGCGCGACGGCGGCGACGAGGTGCCCATCGGCAACATGACGCCGCTGCGTGACGTCACGGACGTCCGCGACGTCGTCGCGCGCCTACCGGCTGCTGATCGACTCCGGCGAGCCCGGCGCGGTCTACAACGTGTGCCGGGGCAGCGCCGTGTCGGTCCGCCAGATCGCCGAGGCGTTGCTGGGCATGGCCGCCCACCCCATGCGCCTCGTGTCCGACCCCGCACTGCAACGGCCCGTCGACATCCCCGTCCTGGTGGGCGACAACGGCGAGCTGCGCCGGGCCACAGGCTGGGAGCCGACGATCCCCCTCGAGCGAACGTTGTCCGACGTCCTGACAGATTGGCGGGCACGCCTTGGCTCCTGAAAGCCTGGCGCACCTGCGGGAGGAGACCAGATCGTGACCAAGAGAGCGCTCGTGACCGGCATCACCGGGCAGGACGGCTCCCACCTGGCCGAGCTTCTGCTCGACAAGGGCTACGAGGTGCTGGGCATGGTGCGGCGCACCAGCACGGTCAACTGGGAGCGCATCGGGCACTTCCAGGACCGCATCACCTTCGTGCACGGCGACCTGCTCGACCAGGTGTCGATCCTGTCGATCCTCCAGGAGCACGAGCCCGTCGAGGTCTACAACCTGGCCGCGCAGTCCTTCGTGCCCACCTCGTGGCAGCAGCCCGTCCTCACGGGCGAGTTCACCGCCATCGGGGTCACCCGCATGCTCGACGCCATCCGCATCATCAACCCCGAGATCCGCTTCTACCAGGCGTCCTCGAGCGAGATGTTCGGCAAGGTGGTCGAGGTGCCCCAACAGGAGACCACGCCGTTCTACCCGCGGTCCCCCTACGGCGTGGCCAAGGTCTACGGCCACTGGATCACGATCAACTACCGCGAGTCCTACGACCTGCACGCCACCAGCGGCATCCTCTTCAACCACGAGGGCCCGCGCCGTGGTCTCGAGTTCGTGACCCGCAAGATCACCAACGCGGTGGCCAAGATCAAGCTCGGGCTGGCCGACGAGCTGCGGCTCGGCAACCTCGACTCGAAGCGCGACTGGGGGTACGCCGGCGATTACGTCGAGGCCATGTGGCTGATGCTCCAGCAGGACGACCCCGACGACTACGTGGTGGCGACGGGCGAGACGCACTCGGTGCGCGAGTTCTGCCAGCTGGCCTTCGACCGCGTGGGACTCGACTGGGAGAAATACGTCATCGTCGACGAGAAGTTCTTCCGTCCGGCCGAGGTCGACCTGCTGGTCGGCGACTCAACCAAGGCCCGCACCGTGCTCGGCTGGGAGCCGAAGACCAGCTTCGAGAGCCTGGTGAACCTCATGGTCGACGCGGACGTGGCCCTGCTCGAGGGGAAGCTCAAGGGCATTGCCTGAGCGAGCGTCCGCAATGCAGCGAGCGTGGCCCGAGCGGCCCGCCGAAGGCCGGGAGCACTGACCGAGCGTCCTCCCGGCCGTGAGCGTCGCCGTCCTGTGCGGCGGTGTCGGCGCCGCCCGGCTGCTCACCGGCATGGTGCGGGCCGTCCCGCCCGCTGACGTCACGGCGATCGTCAACGTCGCCGACGACATGGTGCTCCACGGCCTGGCGATCAGCCCCGACCTCGACACCGTCGTGTACACCGTCGCGGGCGCCATCGACCCCGAGCGGGGCTGGGGGCTGCGCGACGAGAGCTGGCAGGCGATGGCGTCGCTCGAGCGCTACGGCGGCGCCACCTGGTTCGGCCTGGGCGATCGCGACCTCGGCACCCACCTCTACCGCACGCAGCGGGCCAGCGAGGGCGCGGCGCTGTCGACGGTCACGGCCGAGATCGCCCGGGCCTGGGGGCTCGAGCTGGCGGTCGTGCCGGTCACCGACGACCCGGTGCGCACGATGCTCACGCTTGCCGTGGACTCCGGCGCCGACGACCGCTCCGGCGAGGAGGTCGCGTTCCAGGACTACTTCGTGGCCCGCCAGCACGCGGTGCCGGTGACGTCGGTGCGCTTCGCCGGCGCCGAGGCCGCCGCCCCCGCGCCCGGCGTCCTCGAGGCACTGACCGGCGCCGACACCGTGGTGGTGGCGCCGTCCAACCCGATCGTCTCGATCGGGCCGGTGCTCGCCGTGCCCGGCGTGCGTGATGCGGTCGCCGCCCGGCGCGACTCGGTGGTCGCCATCTCACCGATCGTCGGTGGTAAGGCCCTCAAAGGGCCCGCCGACCGCCTGCTCCGCGAGCTCGGCCACGACGACTCGGTGGTGGGTGTCGCTCGCCTCTACGCCCCGTTCGCGGGCACGCTGGTCGTCGACACCGCCGACGCCGAGCACGCAGATGCCGTCCGAGCAGCGGGTTTGCGCTGCGTCGTGACCGACACGATCATGCGTGACCCGGACGCCGCCTCCGCACTGTGCGAGGTGGCGCTCGGCCGGTGACGAAAGGGATCGGTGGTGGCTCGCGGACTCGAGATCTTGCCCGTCGAGGGAGTCGGCGAGGTGCGCCCCGGCGACGACCTCTCGCGACTGCTGGCCCAGGCCGCGCCCGACCTGGCCGACGGCGACGTGTTGGTCGTGACGCAGAAGGTCGTGTCCAAGGCCGAGGCCCAGCTCGTGCCCATCGACCCCAACGACCCCGACAGCAAGGCGCGCATCGTCGAGGGCGAGTCGGTGCGCATCCTGCGCCGCCGGGGCGAGCTCGTCATCAGCGAGACCCGTCACGGGTTCGTGTGCGCCAACGCCGGCGTCGACCTCTCCAACGTCGAGGACGGCTGGGCGGCCCTGCTGCCCGAGGATCCCGACCGGTCGGCGCGCCGCCTGCGTGACGGCCTGCGGGGGCGCCTGGGCGTGTCCGTGGCCGTCATCATCAGCGACACGTTCGGGCGCGTGTGGCGCCGCGGGCTGACCGACGTCGCCATCGGCTGTGCGGGCATCAAGGCGGTGGTCGACCTGCGGGGCACGGCCGATGCGGTGGGCCGCGAGCTGGCGGTCACCGAGGTGTGCGTCGTCGACGAGCTGTCGAGCGCCGCCGAGCTGGTGATGGGCAAGGCGAGCGGCATCTGCGCCGCGATCGTGCGGGGGGTGGACCCGTCGTGGCTGGGCCGCGGCGACGTCCGCGCCGACGTGGTGCGCCCACCCGCAGAAGACCTGTTTCGGTAGCGGGTTCAGGCCTCGTCGTCGCCGAACCAGTCGAGGACGCGGGCCGTCCCGTCGGCGAGCGACGTCCACGGGGCCCAGCCCAGCTGGATCGCCGCACGGGTCGGGTCGAGGGCCGAGCGTTGCAGCTCACCGGGGCGGCCGGCCGCCAGGTCCGCGGGCCGGTCGACCCCCGTCGCCGCCGCCATGGCGGCGTACAGGTCGTTGACCGACGTCTCGACCCCCGTGCCCACGTTGATCAACAGGCCGTCGCCGCGGTCGGCGGCCCGCACGAACGCGTCGACGCAGTCGTCGACGTACACGTAGTCCCTCGTCTGCTCGCCGTCGCCGTACACCGTGCACGGCTCGCCCGTGATCAGGCGTGAGGCGAAGATGGCGACCACGCCCGCCTCGCCCTTCGGGTCCTGGCGGGGGCCGTAGACGTTGGCCAGGGCCAACGCCGTGAACTCGAGGGCGTGCAGCTGCCGGTAGAGCCGCAGGTACTCGAGCGCCACCCGCTTCGAGACGCCGTACGGCGACGCCGGCGCCAGGGCCTGCGACTCCTTGACCGGCAGGTGGCGGGGCGCCACCTCGCCGTAGATCGTGCCCCCGCTCGACGCAGCCACGACCTTGCGGGTGCCGGCCAGTCGGGCCCCCTCGAGCACGTTGATCGTGCCGAGCACGTTGACCTCGGCGTCGAACGTCGGACGGGCCACCGAGAGCCGCACGTCGACCTGGGCGGCCAGGTGGAAGACCACCTCTGGCGCCCGCCGGGCGATCAGGTCGACCACATGCGGGTCGCGCACGTCGATCTGGTGGAACGTCAACCGGTTGGTGCGGTCGGCCCGGGCCTCGGCCAGGTTGGCGAGCGAGCCGGTGCTGAGGTCGTCGAGCACCTCGACCTCGTGGCCCTCGGCGAGAAGCCGGTCGACCAGGGCCGACCCGATGAAGCCGGCGCCGCCCGTGACCAGGAGCTTCATGGGCAGTCGGCGGGCTGCCTGACGCCGTCGAGCGTCGACGCGGGCGCGACCACCTCGCCGTCGCCCACCACGCTGCACCCCACCAACCGGGCGCCCTCGCCGACCTGTGCGTCGTAGCCGACGACCGAATCCTCGACCACGGCACCGGCGCCGACACGGGCCCCGGCGAGCAGCACGGCACCCTCGACCCGGGCGCCGGCGCCGACCGTGGCACCGGCGCCGATGACCGACCGGCGGACGGTGGCGTCCGCGTCGATCTCGGCTGTGCGCTCGACGCCGTCGACCGGGTCGCCGCGCAGGCCCTCGGTGAGGTCGAGCTGGGCCTGGACGTACTCCTGCGGGGTGCCCGTGTCGATCCAGTAGGCCTCGTCGTCGAGCGCGTAGAGGCTGCGGTCGGTCACCAGCATCGGGAACACCTCGCGCTCGACCGACACCCGGCGGCCACCCTCGATGCGGTCGAGCACCGACGGCTCGAACACGTAGGTGCCGGCGTTGATGAGGTCGGTGGGGGCTTCTCCCGGCGGGGGCTTCTCGACGAAGGAGGTCACCCGACCGTCGCCGTCGGTGGGCACGACCCCGTAGCGGGACGGATCGTCCACCTTGTGGAGCGCGATCGTGGCCTCGGCGCCCGTGCGCTCGTGGAACTCGACGAACCGGGTGACGTCGAGGTCGGTGAGCACGTCGCCGTTCAGCACCAGGAACCGCTCGCCGATGCCCGCGTCGAGCGCGGCGAAGCGGATGGCGCCCGCGGTGTCGAGCGGCTCGGGCTCGACGGCGTAGTGCAGGCGGGCGCCGGCGCAGCGGCCGTCGGGGTAGGCGTCGCAGAAGGCGTCGGGCAGGAAGCCCAGCGACAGCACGACGTCGTCGACGCCGTGGGCGGCCAGGTGGCCGACCACGTGCTCGATCATCGGCCGGTTGACGATGGGCAGCATCTGCTTCGGGCGGGCGCAGGTGAGCGGCCGCAGGCGCGTGCCGAACCCCCCGACCAGCACGACCGCGCGCACGTCACCCCTCCGGCAGCGTCGTGGTGGTCGCGTCGGCGGGAGCCGTCGTGGCCGTGGGATCGCCGGCTGTCGTGGTCGTCTCGGCCGCGGGCGCGGAGGTGGACGTGGCATTGGCCGCGTCGGCCGCGCCCAGCTCGGCCAGCTGCGCCGCCGACTCGGGCTTGGGGATGTCGGTGGTGCCCTCGGGCACGAAGGCGATCGTGTAGCCCTCGCCGTCCTCACGGAAGCGGATGTCGTTGAAGTCCCGGCGGATCAGCGCCGGCTTCTCGTCGGTGTTCTGGACGTCCTTCCACTGGGCGACGACCAGCTCGGCGTCCTCGTCGCCGCACGTCTCCTCGCCCTCGGTCCACGTCTGGTCGCCGATCGTGAGCGAATCGTCGGTCAGCTCGATGCCGGCCCCCTCGAGGTAGGCGCCGAGGGTGGCGTTCTCGCCTGCGCCGCCCGAGGAGAACGGGTGGATGTGGATGACGCCGTCGTCGTGGGTGTGGATGCCGATCGGGCTCTCGAACGTGGGCACGTGGGGCTGGAACTCGCCGCAGATGTCGACGCCGAACGCGGCGTGCCAGTGGTCCTGGTTGACCACGGGCGCGATGTTGGCCTCGGACTTGCGGTCGTTGGCCGCGAAGGCGATGAGACCGGTGCCGAGCAGGACGATGAGGCCGATCACACCAGGGAAGAGCAGGTTGCGCTGCTTGTTGCCCGACGAACGGCCACCGGCACGCGCGGCGCGCGCGACCTTTTTGGAGGAGGAGGCCTTACCCATAAGGGAACGAGGGTATCCGCCAGCTCATCGCTGACGCGAACGCAGCTCGTCGAACAGGGCCTCGTACCGTTCGGCGATCGCCGCGGGCGACGCCCACGCCTCGACGAAGGCGCGGCCCGAACGCCCCATGGCCCGGGCGCGAGCGGGGTCGTCGAGCAGCGTGGCCAGGGCGGCGGTGAACGCATCGGGGTCGTCGGGCGGCACGGCCAGACCCGCGCCCGCCTTCTCGACCACCCGCGCCACCTCGGTGCCCTCGTCGACGCTGGCGACCACCGGCCGGCCGGCGGCGAGGATCGAGTACGTCTTCGACGGCACGCTCGAGCGGGCCAGCCCCCGGCGCAGGGGCACGACGTGGATGTCGGCGGCGGCCAGCACCTCGGGCAGCCGCTCCTTGGGCTGGAAGTCGACGAACCGCACGTTGTCGAGCCCGGCCGCCTGCTCCTCGAGCTGCGGGCGGGCCGAGCCTCCCCCGTTGATCACGAACACCACGTCGGCCATCTCGGCCCGCTCGCCGAGCGACCGGGCGGCGGCGAGCACCAGGTCGAGCGACTGCGAGAACCCCACGTTCCCGGCGTACATGACGACCCTCTTGCCGACGAGGCCGTACTCGGCCCGATAGGTGCCGGACTCGGGGTCGGCGGGCGCGATGCGAGTCGTGTCGACGAAGTTGGGGATGACCCGGATGCGGTCGTGGGCGTCGGGCACCGTGCCGCGGATCTTGGCCACGAGGTTGTCGCGCAGGTCGTCGGACAGCACGGTCACGGCGTCGGACCGGCGGTAGCTCCAGCGCTCGAGCCACGACGCCAGCTTGATCACCTGCGGGTTGTTGATGGCGCCGAGCTCGACGGCGACGTCGGGGAACACGTCCTGGATGTTGAACACGAACGGCACCCGCCAGCGACGAGCCGCCAGCCAGCCGGCGCCGCCCAGCGTGAGCGGCGGCGACATGGCGAGCACGGCATCGGGACGCTCCCCCGAGCGGCCGCGCACGCCCATCGCCGTCGACAGGACGGTGAAGCCGGCGAACGCGGCGGCACGTGCCGGGATGTTGCGCTTGTCGGTCGGGAAGGGGTGCACGCGGGTGATGCGGCCCCACGCGGTGTCCTCGTGGCGGACGACCCGGCCCTCCCAGCCCGGCTCGATGCTGTGGTGCTGGTACCAGGGCAGCGAGGTCACGATGTGCAGCTCGTGGCCGCGAGCGATGAGCTCGGTGCCGATGCTGGTCATCACCTCGCCGGTCGGCGCCGTGTCGGGGGCGTAGTGGGGGCAGAGGACGAGCAGCTTCACGTGACGACTCCATCGTCGGGGGCGCCGTCGACGGGCGCGGCGGCGCGGTAGGCGTCGAGCGTCTCGGTGGCGGTGCGCTGCCACGTGAACCCGGCCACGTGGACGTGGCCCGCATCCACGAGACGTTGTCGCTCCTCGCCGTCGTCGAGCATCCGGCTCATCGCCTCGATCCAGGCGTCGACATCGTCGATGTCCACCAGCTGCGCGGCATCGCCCACCACCTCCGGCAGCGCGCCGCGTCGCCCGCGAGCACCGGTGTGCCCAGGCTCATGGCCTCGAGCACCGGCAGCCCGAAGCCCTCGTAGCGGGACGGGAACGTCAACGCCACGGCACCGCGGACGATCGCCAGCACGTCCCGCCGGGGGATGAGCCCGGTGCGCCGGACACGCCCGCGCAGGCCCAGGCGCGCGATCTGGTCGAGCACCGCCTGCTCCGCCGGGCCCTCCCCTCCGGTCAGCACGAGCATGACGTCGTGCTCTCGGGCCGCGACCGAGGTGAACGCCCGCAGCAGCAGGCCGTGGTTCTTGTGGTTCCAGGTGAACGAGGGAAAGGCGAACCACCGGCGCGGCAGCCCGTACCGGGCCTGGACCTGGGCGACGCTCACCACGCTGCTCGGCGGGTCGACGCCCCAGGCGGCGAGGGACACCCTGTCGGGCGAGATCCCGAACCGATCGACGAGGCCCTGACGCACGAACTCGGTGGGCGCGATCACCCCGGCCGCCCGGCGCACCGACCGCGGGATCGACCGCCGCAGGTACGCCCGCTTGGCCGGCTGGAAGTTCTCCGGCATGTCGAACGGCTGGAGGTCGTGGATGGTGACCACCCCGTCGGTTCCGCGCACCATCGGGAGCACCCCACCCATGTGGTGGACGAGGTCGACGCCGTCGCTCGTCTGGCGCGCGAGCCACGAGTTCTCGGCCGCGACCCGCAGGGGCCGGAGCCGCCCCGTCAACGGCACGAGCTGGGTCGGGAACGCCCGCACCACGTCGGGGTAGGCCTGGCCGAAGGCATCGAGTGCGTACAACGACAGCTCGATGTCGTCGGGCGGCTCGCCGGCGATCTGGCGCAGCAGCGCCACGGTCGCGGTCTCGGTCCCCCCGACCATGCCGGGCACCAGCCACAGCAGGTTGCAACCGACCTTCATCGCCCCAGCACCTCCTGGTATGCGGCGACCGTCGCCGCAGCCGTGCCCTGCCACGTGGTGACCGCGGCGCGCGCCCGACCGGCGGTGCGCAGCCGCTCGGCGAGCTCGTCGTCATCGAGCACCGACGCCACCGCGGCGGCGATGGCGTCGACGTCGAGCGGGTCGACCGCCAGGCCCGCACCGCCCGCCACCAGCTCCTCGGTGGCGGTGCCGGCCGACGTCACGACGGGTGCGCCGGCGCCCATCGCCTCGGCGACCGGCAGGCCGTACCCCTCCCACAGGCTCGGGTAGCACACCACCGAGGCACCACCGTAGAGAGGGCCGAGCTGCGAACGGGGGACGAAGCCGGTCAACCGGAGCCGGTTGCCCAGTCGGGCCGCTGCGGCGGCGAGCGGCGAGTCGCCCCACCCGTCGGGGCCCACCACCACGAGGGTCACGTCCTCGTGCGGCAGCCGCTCGAAGGCGTCGATCAGGCGAGCCAGGTTCTTGCGCGGCTCGAGCGTGCCGACCGCCAGCACGTAGCGACCCGGCACGTCGTAGCGCTCGCGCACCGTGGCCATCTCGTCGTCGGTGACATCCACCATCGTCATGCCCCAGGGCACGTGGCGCAGGCGGTCGCGGCCGATGCCCGCCGCGGCGCAGTCGTCGATCGTCGCCTGCGACGGGCACAGCACCAGGTCGGCGTCGTCGATCACGCACCGCAGCCCGGCCTCGAAGAAGCGGACGCCGTTGCGGGTGAACATCGACGGATCACGCCGCCAGGCCACGTCGTGCATCGTCACCACCAGCGGGACGGTACGCGGCGGGATCGCGTAGCCGGTGGCGTGCACGAGGTCGACGGGCCCGGTGGCCCGTTCGACGCCCGGCCAGCGCAGCCGGTGCCAGGCCTGGTAGAGGGCCAGGCGGGGCAGCGGCAGGTGACGCACGGGGATGGATGGCCGAAACGACTCCGGGGGCGGCCCGGCATGGCGGGCGGCGACGCCGATCTGGTCGACCTTGCCCGTCGCCGCCACCGCCGAGACCTGCTCGAGCACCGCGGTGGCCGTGCCGCCCGGCACACGGTGCCAGGATTGCTCGATCACGACCGCGGCTCGCATGGCCGGGCATCCTCGCACGCTGCGCAGGACCGGCGACACCCGGCCACTCGGGGTGTGCCGCGACGCACCCCCAGCGCGTGGGGGTCGGCCGGTACGATGAGCGCTCATGTCCGAGCACTGGTCCGATCGCACCGTGGTCGTCACCGGCGGCCGAGGGTTCCTCGGCAAGTCCGTGTGCGCCCGGCTGCGCCAGCGCGGAGTCGAACGGCTGATCACTCCTGGCTCTGCCGACTACGACCTCCGCCGCCCCGATGACGTCGCCCGCCTGTTCGTCGACACGTCGCCCGACCTGGTCATCCACCTGGCGGCCCGCGTGGGCGGCATCGGCGCGAACATGGCCAACCCGGCCGACCTCTACCTCGACAACCTGCTCATGGGCACCTACGTCATCGAGCAGGCCCGCTTGTCGGGCACCCCGAAGACCGTGGTCACGGGCACGATCTGCTCGTACCCCAAGCACACGCCGGTGCCCTTCAGCGAGGACTCGCTGTGGCAGGGCTACCCGGAGGAGACGAACGCCCCGTACGGCATCGCCAAGCTGGCGCAACTGGTGCAGGCCCAGGCCAACCGGGCCCAGTACGGCCAGGACGTCATCTACCTGATGCCGACCAACCTGTACGGCCCCGGCGACAAGTTCCACCCGGGTGTCAGCCACGTCATCCCGGCGCTCATCAAGAAGTGCGTCGACGCCGTCGAGAGCGACGCCGACCACATCGAGGTGTGGGGCACGGGTGCGGCGTCACGCGAGTTCCTCTACGTCGACGACGCCGCCGACGGCCTGGTCCTCGCGGCCGAGCACTACGACGGCGCCGACCCGGTCAACCTCGGCACCGACGAGGAGCTGCCCATCCGCGACCTGGTGGGGCTCATCGCCGAGGCCACGGGGTTCCGGGGCGAGATCCGCTGGGACACGTCCAAGCCCGACGGCCAGCCCCGCCGCCGGGTCGATCCCAGCCGGGCGGCCAGCAGCTTCGGGTTCAAGGCCCAGGTCCCGTTCGCCGAGGGCCTGCGCCGCACGGTCGACTGGTACCTGGCCCACCGCGACGAGGCCGTCGCCCGCGACCACTGAGCCCGATCCCCGCGTCCCTGGCGGCGGCCCGCGAGCTGGGCCCGTGGCTCGACGAGCTGGCCGAGCTGCGGCCGGCGCCGTCAGCCCTCGTCCTGCCCCCAGCCGAGAGCGCGGCCGCGGTCCTGGCCCAGATCGGTGTCCCGGGAGACGAGATCCCGGCCATCGTCGCCACCCTCCCGTCGCCCACCGCTGACCCCGATCGGTGGTGGGTGCTCGAGCGCGCCCATCACCGGCTCACGGCGGGGCTCGCGGGCTCCGACGAGGCGAACGCCGTCGACGCGGCACCGGGCGGCCCAGGCCCGTGGGGCGCGTGGCCGCCGATCCCGGCGTCGCTGGGACCGGGGTGGGAGTGGTTCCACGTTCACCTGTACCTCGCGGCGGTGCCCGACGTCCTGCGGCTGCACGAGCGCGTCGGCATCGTTCCGGGGGTGACCTGGGCCACGCTCGGCAACGTCGGCCGCAACGTGGCGATCCATCGCGAGATGCACGGCTCGGCAGGGCTGCACGCCCCGGGCTGGCTGGAGCTCGTCGTGCGAGGCCAGCTGTTCCACGTTGGGCGTCTCCAGTACCAACGGGCGCGGGCCACGTGGTCGACGCCCGGAGCCCCGTTCGCCCTCGGCGACCCCGTCGTCGACCTGCACATCCCCCCGACCGGCCCGCTTGCGCCCGCCGCCGTCGACCGGTCCTTCCGCGAGGCCCGCGCCTTCTTCGGGCGCCACTTCCCCGCCGACGACAGCACGTACGGCGTATGCACGTCGTGGCTGCTCGACCCGCAGCTCCGGGTCTACCTTCCGGACGACTCGAACATCCTCCGCTTCCAGCAGCGGTTCCAGCTCGACGACGACTGGTCGTTCACCGACGACGCGTCGATCGTCGAGTTCGTCTTCCGCCGCGCCGGAACGCCGCCTGACGAACTGCCCCGCCGAACGACGCTCGAGCGCGCCGTCGTCGACCACATCCGGGCCGGCGGACATTGGCAGACGCGCCGCGGCTGGTGTGCCGTGCCGCCCCGGGAGCTCGCCTGAGCCAGCCCGCGACTCAGCCCAGCGACTGGCGGAACCAGGCGGCGGTGCGCTCGAGCCCCTCGCGCAGCTGGACCTGCGGCTCCCAGCCCAGGGCGGTGCGGGCCAGGGTGATGTCGGGCTGGCGCTGCGTGGGATCGTCAACCGGCAGCGGCTCGTAGACGATCTCGGACGACGAGCCCGTCACCTCGAGGACGAGGTCGGCCAGCTCGCGCACGGTGAACTCGTTGGGGTTGCCGATGTTGACCGGCCCGACCACGTCCCCGTCGAGGAGCGCGAGGATGCCACGCACCTCGTCGTCGACATAGCAGAACGACCGGCTCTGCGACCCGTCGCCGTACAACGTCAGCGGCTTGCCCTGCACGGCCTGCACGAGGAAGTTGGAGACGACGCGCCCGTCCCGGGCCCTCATGCGCGGGCCGAAAGTATTGAAGATCCGGAGCAGGCGCACGTCGAGGCCGTGGTAGCGGTGGTACGCCATCGTCATCGCCTCGGCGAACCGCTTGGCCTCGTCGTAGACGCCGCGGGGGCCGACCGGATTGACGTGGCCCCAGTACGTCTCGGGCTGGGGATGCACCTTCGGGTCGCCGTACACCTCGCTGGTCGACGCCAGCAGGAAGCGGGCGCGCTTGGCCTTGGCCAGGCCCAGGCTGTTGTGCGTGCCCAGGCTGCCGACCTTGAGCGTCTGGATCGGCATCTCGAGGTAGTCGACCGGCGACGCGGGGCTGGCGAAGTGCAGCACCATGTCGACCGCGCCCGGCACCCAGATGAACGCGCTGACATCGTGGTCGACGAACGTGAACCCCGGGCGGGCGAACAGGTGCTCGATGTTGGCGACGTCGCCGGTGACCAGGTTGTCGATCGCCACCACCTGGTCTCCCCGCGCCAGCAGGGCCTCGCACAGGTGCGAGCCCAGGAACCCGGCACCACCGGTGACGACGACCCTGGCCATCAGCGGCCGATGCCGGTGTACGCGAACCCTCGGCGCTCGAGCGCCGGCTTGTCGAGCAGGTTGCGGGCGTCGACGATGCGCGGCTGGCTCATGAGCCCCGCCACCTTGTCGAAGTCGAGCCAACGGAACTCGTCCCACTCGGTGAGCACCACCAGCACGTCGGCCTCGTCGCACACCGAGTACGGGTCGGCCGCAGGGTCGACGCCGCCGACCGGTGCCTTGACCGCCGGGTCGTAGGCGCGGACCTCGGCCCCCTCCTCGGCGAGCAGGGAGACGATGCGCAGCGCAGGCGAGTCGCGGGTGTCGTCGGTGCGGGCCTTGAACGTGAGACCCCACACCCCCACCTTGACGCCGGCGAGCGAGCCGCCCACGAGCTCGCGCGACCTTGGTGGCCACCCGGTTGAACTGGTCGTCGTTGACGGTGATCACGCCGCGCAGCAGGTCGAACGAGTACCCCGCCGTGTCGGCGATGTGCACGAGGGCACGGGAGTCCTTGGGGAAGCAGGAACCACCCCACCCCGGCCCTGGCTTGAGGAACTCGTGGCCGATGCGCTTGTCGTAGCCCATGCCGAGCACGACGTCCTTGACGTCGGCGCCGACCGCCTCGCACACCGCGGCGATGGCGTTCACGAAGCTGATCTTGGTGGCCAGGAAGGCGTTGGACGCGTACTTGATCGTCTCGGCCGACGCCGGGTCGGTGACGATGATCGGCGCGGTGACGCCGATGTAGAGCGACGCCACCCGCACGGCGGCCGACTGGTCGTCGCTGCCGATGACGATGCGGTCGGGGTTGAGGAAGTCGTGCACCGCGGAGCCCTCGCGCAGGAACTCGGGGTTCGACACGACCACGACGTCGTCGCGGCCCAGCACCCGCTCGACGGCACGGGTCGACCCGACCGGCACGGTCGACTTGTTCACCACCACGGCCTCGGACGGGAGGACGGGGCCGATCTGTCGCGCCGCCACCTCGATGTAGGACAGGTCGGCGGACCCGTCGTCACCCTGTGGCGTGGGCACGCACAGGTAGGCGAACTCGGCCGTGCGCGCCGCTGCGTCTGCGCCCACGACGAAGGTCAGCCGTCCACCGTCCATGCCTTCGCGGACGAGGGCGTCGAGCCCGGCCTCGACGATCGGGATCTCGCCCCGGTTGAGCTGGGCGACCCGCGCCTCGTCGATGTCCGCGCAGACCACGTCGTGGCCGAGGGACGAGAAGCAGGCCGCGGTCGTCAGACCGACGTAGCCCGCCCCGATCACCGCGATCTGCGCCATTCCTGCGACCTCCCTGTCGACCGCTGCCATCTCGCGTGGCGGTCGTGTCGATCAGACCACCCGTTCGGACCGGTCACGCTAGTAGCCATGGTGCCCTGTGGCGCCATCGCCGGACGGGGACCGGTCGCGGGATGTGGGCTAGCCTCGACCTGTTCCGTCGCGGCCCTGGCTGCGAACGATGTCAGGCGGGTCGTGGGGGCCGCCTCGCCCGCTGGACGTCCTGTCAGAGAGGTTCGCCTGTGCGCAATGCCCTCGGTGCCATCCAATCGTTGCTGGTCCTCGGCGGCTCGTCCGACATCGGCGCCGCGATCGCCGAGCGCCTGGCGTCGGGCGGCTGCCGCCGCGTCGTCCTGGCCGGCCGGCGATCCGAGGCGATGGAGCCCGTGGCCGAGCGCCTGCGGGCGGCCGGTGCCGAGGTCGCTATCACGTCCTGGGACGCCACCGACATCGGCGGCCACGCCGACGCGGTCAAGGCCGCGTGGGACGCCCTCCCCCGCAACGGGTCGTCCGGAGACATCGACTGCGTGCTGCTGGCCGCAGGTGTGCTCGGCGACCAGTCCCACCTCGAGGACGACCCCGCCGCCGCGGCCGAGGTGGCGACGGCCAACTACTCGGGGCCCGTATCGACGCTCCTCCACGTGAGCCAACGTCTCGAGGAGCAGGGCCACGGCACGATCATCGTGCTCAGCTCGGTCGCCGGCGAGCGCGTGCGCCAGTCCAACTTCGTGTACGGGTCGTCGAAGGCCGGCCTCGACGGCTTCTGCCAGGGCCTCGGCGACTCGCTTGACGGCACCGGCGTGAACGTGATGGTCGTGCGCCCCGGCTTCGTCCACTCGTCCATGACCGAAGGCAAGGAGGCACCGCCCCTGTCGACCACGCCCGAGGCGGTCGCAGACGCGGTGGCCGACGGCCTGGCGTCGGGTAGGCACACCGTCTGGGTGCCGGGTACGTTCCGGTACGTCATGGCCGCGTTCCGTCACCTGCCCCGCCCGCTGTGGCGCAAGCTGTCCGCCCGGATGTGAGGCCGGCGCGACGATGAGCACCGTGTCCGCGTCGTCAGCGTCCCCAGCCGGTGTGCCGCCCTCGGGCGACGCCTCTGCCGACGTGCCGGGCGCGCCGGGCGACGGCCCCTCCCGGCAGGCCGGTGGGCCGCCCAAGCGGATGTCGCTCCCGATGGGGCTGCTCAAGCTGGCCCGGCCCAAGCAGTGGGCCAAGAACGTGCTGGTGTTCGCCGCGCCTGCCGCGGCCGGGGTGCTCGACAACCGGGAGTGGGCGATCGACGCCGCGGTGGCGTTCGTCAGCTTCTGCCTCGCGGCGGCCGGCACCTACTACCTCAACGACGCCCGCGACGTCGAGGCCGACCGGCTCCACCCGAAGAAGGCCCGCCGGCCGGTGGCATCCGGTGTCGTGCCGGTGCCCGTCGCCTACGTGGGCAGCGTCGTCCTCCTGGCCGCGTCGCTGGGCCTCGCACTCACGGTCAACACCAACCTGGCCTTCACCGTCGGCGGCTATGTGGCGCTGACCACGGCCTATTCGTCGGTGCTCAAGCACGTCGCAGTGGTCGACCTGGTCGCCGTGGCGGCCGGCTTCGTCCTGCGGGCCGTCGCCGGTGCGGCTGCGACCGAGGTGCCGATCTCCGACTGGTTCTTCATCGTCACCAGCTTCGGCGCCCTGTTCATGATCTCCGGCAAGCGGGCGGCCGAGGCGAAGGAGATGGGCGACGGGGCGAGCGACTTCCGCTCCGTCCTCGGCGCCTACAGCCCCAGCTACACCGCGTACCTGCGCTCGGTCACCTCGGGCGCGGTGCTGGTGGCGTACTGCCTGTGGGCGTTCGAGAAGGCCGACACCGTGGCCGCCTCGGCGACCATTCCCTGGTACC
This sequence comes from uncultured Acidimicrobiales bacterium, assembly GCA_963735375.1. GTDB lineage: Bacteria > Actinomycetota > Acidimicrobiia > Acidimicrobiales > VFJN01 > ZC4RG19. The sequence continues at coordinate 1,290,347 of CAVTKS010000006.1, read as the reverse complement.
AGCTGTCGATCCTGCCGTTCGTGATGGCGGTCCTGCGCTACGCGCTGGTGCTCGACCAGGGTCGGGGCTCGGCCCCGGAGGAGATCGTGCTCGGCGACCGCGCCCTGCAGCTCATCGGCGTCGCCTGGGCGATCGTCTTCGCCATGGGGGTCTACACGGCATGAGTGGACGTCGCCGAGAGCCCGACGACGATCGCCGCGAGATCGTCACGGGCTGGGGCCGCAACCCCCGCTCGGCGTCGCACGTCGTGCGCCCGACCAGCCCCGACGAGCTGGCCATGGCGGTGAAGACCGCCGGGCCCCGCGGCGCGATCGCCCGCGGCCTCGGCAGCTCGTACGGCGACGCGGCGATGAACGCCGGCGGCACGGTGGTGACCTCGACCGCCGTGTCGGGGCTGATCGAGCTCGACCACACGGCCGGCACCGCCCGGGTGCTGGCGGGCACCTCCATCGACACCCTGCTGCGCGAGATCGTCCCCCGGGGCTGGTTCGTCCCGGTCACGCCGGGCACACGCAACGTGACGATCGGCGGAGCCATCGCCGCCGACGTCCACGGCAAGGACCACCACGCCACCGGCACGTTCGGCGCCCACGTCCACAGCATGGTGCTGGCGCTCCCCGACGGCACCCGACGCAGGCTCACCCCGCGCGAGACGCCCCGCGAGTTCTGGGCGACGTGCGGGGGCATGGGCCTGACCGGCACGGTCGTCGAGGCCACGATCGACCTGCACCCCATCGAGACCAGCCTGCTCAAGGTCGACAGCGACCGGGTGCCCGACCTCGACACGCTGCTGGCGCTGCTGGTCGATGGCGGCCGCGAGCACCGTTACTCGGTCGCGTGGGTCGACTTCCTGGCCCGCGGCCGTTCGCTGGGCCGGGCGGTGCTCTCGCAGGGCGACTTCGCCACGGTCGACGAGGTGCCCGCACGCCGGCGGCACGACCCTCTCGCCTACTCGCCCATGGGCGCCGTGCCTGCGCCGCCCGCAATGTCCAACGCCCTGCTCAACCGCCTGTCGATCGCTGCGTTCAACGAGATGTGGTACCGCAAGGCGCCCCGGCAGCGCCGCGACGAGCTGCAGTCGATCGGCAAGTTCTTCTACCCACTCGACATGATCGACGGGTGGAACCGCATGTACGGGCCCCGGGGCTTCCTGCAGTGGCAGTGCCTGGTGCCCTTCGGCGCCGAGGACGTCGTGCGCGAGATCATCGAGGCGCTCGCCGACCATCGGGCACCCAGCTTCCTGGCCGTGCTCAAGTACTTCGGCGAGGCCGACCCCGGCCCGCTGTCGTTCCCGGGTCCGGGCTGGACGTTGGCCCTCGACGTCCCCACCGACGATCCCGAGCTCGCGCCGCTCCTCGACCGTCTCGACGAGCGCGTGGCCGGCGTGGGCGGACGTCTCTACCTCGCCAAGGAGAGCCGCATGCGCCCCGAGCTGGTGCCGACCATGTACCCGCGCCTCGCCGAGTGGCGCGAGGTGCGCGACCAGCTCGACCCCGACCGGCGCATGGTCAGCGACCTGGCCCGCCGCCTCGACCTGCTGGGCTGAGGCTCTCCGGCTCGCGACCGGACTGTTCCTGCGGCATCCCCGCAACGTGCGGCGCCGGCGGTGGCCGGACCGCCAGCTCTGCCGCAGGTTCCGCCGCAACTATGGCGTCGTCAGGCGGGCGACCAGGCGGTCGAGGCTCTCGCGGTAGTGCGGTAGCAGGGGGAAGCCGGCGAGGCGCAGGGCGGCGTTGTCGAGCACCGAGTTGGCCGGCCGGGGCGCAGGCCGGGGCGGATCGAGGTCGGCCGTCTTGATCGGCCGCACCTTGGCCGGGTCGTGACCGGCGGACGACAGGATGGCCTGCACGAACTCGTACCAGCTCACGGCGCCCTGGTTGGTCATGTGGAACAGCCCCGGCACCCGTGCGGCCACCAGCCGGCGGATGCCGACGGCCAGGTCCGCGGTGAAGCTGGGGTGGCCCCGCTGGTCGTCGACGAAGGCCAGCTCGGGCTGGTCGGCCAGCTTGAGCACGGTCTTGACCATGTTGGCGCCGTGCTCGCCGCACACCCAGGACGTGCGCACGACGCTGCAGTCGCCGGCAGCGTGGGCGGCGAGCTCGTGCTCGCCGCCCCACTTCGACCGGCCGTACACGGACTGTGGATTGGGGCGGTCCCACTCGACGTAGGGCGTGTCCTTCGTGCCGTCGAACACGTAGTCGGTCGACACGTAGCAGACGTGCGCGCCCACCTGGCGGCTGGCGTCGGCGACCCATCGGGTGCCCAGGGCGTTGACCCGGTAGGCGGTGTCGGGGTCGCTCTCGCAGGCGTCGACGGCCGTGTACGCCCCGACGTGCAGGACGACGTCGGGTTGCACGGTGGTGACGGCCTGGTAGACGGCGTCGCGGTCGCCCACGTCGAGCGTGGCGTGGGTGCCCGCCACCACCTCGTCACCCTCTGCCTCGCAGTGGCTGTGCAGGTCGCGGCCGAGCTGGCCGCCCGCGCCGGTGATCAGGACCTTCATGCGTGCCGGCCGGCGCTCAGACGAGCCCTGCCCGCTCCTTGAGCGGGCGCCACCACCACTCGTTGGCCCGGTACCAGGCCACGGTCTCGGCGAGGGCCTCGTCGAGGGTGCGCTGCTTGCGCCACCCGAGCTCGGTGACCTTGTCGATGTTGACCGAGTAGCGGCGGTCGTGCCCCAGGCGGTCGGTCACGTAGTCGACCCGCTCCTCGCCCACGCCGAACGTGGCCAGCAGCTTGTCGACCAGGACCCGGTTGGGGGTCTCGTTGCCGGCGCCGAGGTTGTAGATCTCGCCCGGCGCACCCTTGGCCAGCACGAGCGCCACGCCGGCGCAGTGGTCGTCGACGTAGAGCCAGTCGCGCTCGTTGAGCCCGTCGCCGTAGAGCGGGATGTTGCCGCCGTCGATGAGGTTGGTCGTGAACAGCGGCAGCGCCTTCTCGGGGAACTGATAGGGCCCGAAGTTGTTGGTGCAGCGCGTCACGGTGACCGGTAGGCCGTAGGTCGAGAAGTACGACAGGGCGATGAGGTCGGAGCCCGCCTTGGACGCCGAGTACGGCGACCGGGGCTCGAGCGGGTCGGTCTCGAGCGACGAGCCCTGCTCGACCGAGCCGTACACCTCGTCGGTGCCGATGTGGATGACCCGGGGGATCTCGAGCCGCCGCGCCGTGTCCATGACCACGTTGGTGCCGAAGCAGTTGGTGTTGACGAAGTCGTCGGGGCCGGCGATGGACCGGTCGACGTGGCTCTCCGCGGCGAAGTGCACGACGGCGTCGTGACCCGCCATCGTGTCCTCCAACGTGCCGGGGTCGCAGATGTTGCCCTTGGCGAAGCTGAAGCGGGGGTCGTCGTCGACGTCCTTGAGCGTCGACAGGTTGCCCGCGTAGGTGAGGGCGTCGTAGACGGTGACCTCGTCGTCGGTGTTGGCGAGCACCCAGCGGACATAGTTCGAGCCGATGAACCCGGCCCCACCCGTGACGAACTGCTTCATGCGATCTCCTGGAATTGCGGGACGGGACAGTCTTACAGGTCAGGTGATGGGCAAACCCAAGTCACGGGCGATGACCAGGCGCTGGATCTCGCTCGTGCCCTCGCCGATCTCGAGGATCTTGGCGTCGCGGTACTGCCGGGCCACCGGGGTCTCGTCCATGAAGCCGTAGCCGCCGAAGATCTGGGTGGCCTCGCGGGTCGCGGTGACCGCCGACCTCGGTGGCGTACAGCTTGGCCATGGCCGCCTGGCTGCTTGAACGGCCGGCCGGTGTCGCGCAGCCACGCCGCCTGGTAGGTGAGCAGGCGCGGCGTTCTCGGCCATGACCGCCAGGTCGGCGCACTTGAACGCGACGGCCTGGTTGGCCGCCGATCGGCCGCCCGAAGGCGTGGCGCTCCTTGGCGTAGGCCACCGACTGCTCGAGGCAGCGCCTGGATGACGCCGACGGCCAGGGCGGCGATGGCGATGCGCCCGTCGTCGAGGATGTGCGAGGAAGTGGGCGAAGCCGCGGCCCCGTTCCCCGAGCAGGTTCGCCGCGGGCACCCGGCAGTCGCTGAAGCGTGAGGCCGTGGGTGTCGGACGCGTGCCAGCCCATCTTCCGGTACGGCGGCTGCACGGTCGAGCCCCGGGGTGCCGGCCGGCACGATGATCGTGCTGATCTCCGGCGTGCCCGCGCCGTCGCCACCGGTGCGGGCGGTCACCGTGACGAGCGACGTCATGATCGGCGTGCCGGAGTTGGTGATGAACGCCTTCTCGCCGTCGATCACCCACTCGTCTCGCGTCCTCGTCGAGCACGGCCGTGGTGCGGGTGCCGCCGGCGTCGCTGCCGGCGTCGGGCTCGGTCAGCCCGAAGCCGCCGAGCGCCCGGCCGGCGCACAGGTCGGGCAGCCACGTCTGGCGCTGCTCCTCGGTGCCGAACCGGTAGATCGGGTTGGCGCCCGAGGCCGACGCCCGGCCTCGAGCGTGATCGCCATCGACTGGTCGACCCGGCCGAGCTCCTCGATGGCGACGCACAGCGTGGTGAGGTCGGCGCCGCCGCCGCCGTACTCCTCGGGGAAGGGCAGGCCGAACAGGCCGAGCTCGCCCATCGCCAGCACCGTGTCGACGGGGAACGTGTGGTCGCGGTCCCAGCGCCTCGGCGTGCGGCGCGATCTCGCCCTCGGCGAAGTCGCGCACGACCTTGCGGAACGCCTCCTGCTCCTCGGTGAGCTCGACGTGCACGCCTGCGATCGTACGGCTCCTATCCTCGCCGCGTGACCGTCGTCCCGCCCCCGCTCGCCGTCGTCGGCGGTCGTCTGCTCACCGGGCTGGTCGACGTCACCTCCGACCTCGCCGCGCTCGACGAGCCGCGGCTTCTGGGCGGTCGTGCTCCCCTTCGACGGCGAGCCGGTCTGCGCCCGCTTCGCCGACGTCCGGCCCGCCCGTCCCTGGCCGGGCCGCCGTGGCACGGGCCCGACCCGGACGCGTGGACGACCTCGCCTCGACCGCGGCGCCTTCTGCGACGGGCGTCGACGCCATCCGCGACGCCATCGCCGCCGGCGACGTGTACCAGGTGAACCTCACCCGCCGGCTGTCGGCGCCGCTGCCCGCCGACGCCGACGTCGCCGCGCTCGGCGCCGCGCTCGGCCGAGGGCAACCCGGCGCCGTACTCCGCGGTCGTGCGCCTCCCGGCGGCCGGCGTGCACGTCGCGTCGGCGTCGCCCGAGCGGTTCCTGCGGCGCGACGGCGACCGTGGTGGCGTCCTCGCCGATCAAGGGCACGGCCGCCGACGCCGGCGAGCTTCCTGCCCAAGGACCGCGCCGAGAACGTGATGATCGTCGACCTCGTGCGCAACGACCTCGGACGGGTGTGCGAGTGGGGCTCGGTCGAGGTGCCCGCCGCTGCTGCGCCGTCGAGCACCACCCCGGCCTCGTGCACCTCGTGTCGCACGGTGACCGGACGGCTGCGTCCGGGGGCGGGCTGGGCCGACGCTGATCGACGCCACGTTCCCGCCCGGCTCGGTCACCGGCGCGCCGAAGCTGGCGGCGCTCGACCACATCGGCCGGCTCGAGCCGGCGCCGCGTGGCGTCTACTGCGGCGCCGTCGGCTGGGTCGACGCCGACCGCCGGCAGCGGCGAGCTCAACGTCGCCATCCGCACCTTCTGGTTCGAGGACGGCCGCCTGCACTTCGGCACCGGCGGCGGCATCACCTGGGACTCGACCCCGCCGGCGAGTGGGACGAGACCGAGCTCAAGGCCCGCCGCCTGCTGGCCGTGGCGAGCGGCGCCGGCGGCGATCCGGTCGAGTCGACGGCGACCCGCGGTCGAGTCGATGCCGCCATGACAGCGAGCGCGAGCGCCGTGTGGCTCGACGGACGGTCGGTCGACCCCGACGAGGCGGTGGTCTCGGTCTTCGACCACGGGCTGACCGTGGGCGACGGCGTGTTCGAGACGCTGAAGGTGCTGGGCGGGCGTCCCTTCGCCCTGCGCCGCCACCTGCGACGGCTGCGCCGGTCCGCGCAGGGCCTGGGCCTCGACGTCCCGCTGACCGAGGGCTCGCTGCGGCGGGTCGTCGACGAGGTGGTCGAGGCGGCCGCGCTCGACGTCGGCCGGCTGCGCATCACGGTGACCGGCGGGGTCGCGCCCCTGGGGTCCGGCCGCGGCCGGGGCGAACCGACGCTCGTCGTCGCCGCAGGCCCGCTCACGCCCTGGCCCGCGGACGACCGAACGTGGTGACCGTGCCGTGGCCCCGCAACGAGCGGGCGGCGCTGGCGGGCGTGAAGACGACGTCCTACGCCGAGAACGTCGTCGCCCTCGACGAGGCGCACGAGCGTCGGCGCGGCCGAGGCGATCCTCGCCAACACGCGCGGGCGACCTGTGCGAGGGCACGGGCACCAACGTGTTCGTCGGTCCTCGACGGCGCGCTGCGTCACGCCGCCGCTGCTCGTCCGGGTGCCTGGCGGGCGTGACCCGTGAGCTGGTGCTCGAGCTCTGCCGGACGCCGACGAGGACGACGTGCCCATGGACGCCCTCGCCGCGGTCGACGAGGTGCTTCCTCACGTCGACCACGCGCGACGTCCAGCCCATGCGCATGCTCGACGGGCGTGCACTGCCCGGCGTCGACGGGCCGTTCGCCCAACGGGCCATGGCCGCGGTCCTCGACCTGCAGGCCCGCGACATCGACCCCTGAGCGCGGCCGGGACCCGGTACACGCCGGGGTGCAGGCGATCGAGCACGCCGCCGGCGACCAGGGCGCGGTCCGGCGGTCAGGCGGGGCGCAGGTGGACCACGTCGCCGACGGCGATCGTGCGACGGTCGCCCTCGAGCGTCTCGACCACGAGGTGCCCGTCGCCGGTGACGTCGACGGCGGTGCCCTCGACGTCGTCGGCGCCGAGGTCGACCCGAACGCGGCGGCCGAGCGTGGCCGACCGGCGACGCCAGGCGTCGAGCAGGCCGGATGCGCCCGACTGCACGAGCTCGCGGTAGCGGACGTCGAGCCGGTGCAGGAACGCGACGAGCAGGTCGACCCGGTCGACCGGCGGGCCGAGCCAGTTGACGTGGTTGGCGAGGCCGGCGATCTCGGCCAGGTCGTCGCCGTGATCGGCGGCGCCCGGGGCCAGGTCACGTTGAGGCCGATGCCGACCACGACCACGGCCCGGTCGTGCGGTCCCGGGGCCCGGTAGCCGCCCGAGATGGTGCTGCCGGCCGGCCAGTCCGCCTCGGCCAGGATCCCGGCCAGCTTGCGGTCGCCGTCGTCGGTGCCGACGACCAGGTCGTTGGGCCACTTGAGCCCGGGCGTGACGCCGGCGACGCTCTCGACGGCCTCGGCCATCGCCACCGCGGCCGCCATCGTCACCGCGCCGGCGACCCGGGCCGGCGGGCGCAGCAGGACCGACAGCAGCAGCGAGCCGCCGGGCGGCGCCTCCCAGGTGCGGGCCAGTCGGCCCGCGCCCGGCGGTCTGGTGGTCGGCGACGACGACGATGCCCTCGGGCGCCCCGTCGCGGGCGAGGGCCAGCGACATCGGCGTTCGTCGAGCCGGTCTCGGCGACCCACCGGATGTCGGCGAACCGGATGCCCCGAGGCCGCCGAGCCGCTGGCATCTGCGCACGCGTCGCCGCACGGCCACTCGACGCCGTAAACATATGCGCGTGTTCTCCAAGATCCTGATCGCCAACCGGGGCGAGATCGCCGTCCGGGTCATCCGCGCCTGCCGCGAGCTCGGCATCACCACCGTCGCCGTGTACTCCGACCTCGACCGCGACGCGCTGCACGTGCGGCTGGCCGACGAGGCCTACGCGCTGGGCGGGCCAGACGGCCGCCGAGAGCTACCTCAACACCGAGGCGATCCTCGACGTCATCGAGCGCTCGGGCGCCGACGGCGTGCACCCCGGCTACGGGTTCTTCTCCGAGAACACCGACTTCGCCCGGGCCATCACCGCCCGGGGCGTCACGTTCATCGGCCCGCCGCCCGAGGCCATCGAGGTCATGGGCGACAAGATCTCGTCGCCGCATCGCCGCCCAGGAGGCCGGCGTCGCAGGGCGTGCCCGGCACCACCGAGTTCCTCACCGTCCGGCGACGAGGTCGTCGCCTTCGGCGAGGAGCACGGCTGGCCGGTCGCCATCAAGGCCGCGTACGGCGGCGGCGGCCGGGGCATGCGGGTCGTGCGCTCGGCGGCCGAGGCCGCGGAGGCGCTCGAGTCGGCCCAGTCCGAGGCGCTCAAGGGCTTCGGTCGCGGCGAGTGCTACGTCGAGCGCTACCTCACCTGGCCCCGCCACGTCGAGATGCAGGTGTTCGCCGACACCCACGGCAACGCCGTGTGGGTCGGCGAGCGCGACTGCTCGGCCCAGCGCCGCCACCAGAAGCTCATCGAGGAGAGCCCCGCCCCGCTGTTCCCCGACGAGGTCCGGCAGGCCATGGGCGAGGCGGCCGTCAAGGTCGCCAAGGCCTGCGGCTACGTCAACGCCGGCACCGTCGAGTTCCTCTTCCAGGACGGCGAGTTCTACTTCCTCGAGATGAACACCCGCCTGCAGGTCGAGCACCCCGTCACCGAGCTGGTGACCGGCCTCGACCTGGTGGCCGAGCAGATCCGGGTCGCCGCGGGCGAGCCGCTCTCGTTCACGCAGGACGACATCGAGCGCCGGGGCCACGCCATCGAGGTGCGGGTCAACGCCGAGGACCCGGCGGGCGGCAGGTTCCTGCCGTCGCCCGGGCCCATCGCCACGCTGCGGGTGCCGCAGGGCTTCGGCGTGCGCTGGGACGGCGGCTACGAGGCCGGCGACGAGGTGTCAGCCAGTACTACGACAACCTGGTCGGCAAGCTCATCGTGCTGGGGCGCCGACCGCGACGTCGCCATCGCCCGCATGCATCCGGGCGCTCGAGCGAGTTCGAGATCGCGGGCGATCGCCACCACCATCCCCGCCGACCTGGCCATCCTCGCGCCACCCCGACTTCGTCGCCGGCGAGCACTCGACGAAGTGGGTCGAGGACCGGCTCGACCTGTCGGCCACCGCGGCTGCCCCCGCCCCGACGGCCGTCGACGGCGCCGAGGGCGAGGCGCCCGAGGCCAAGGTGCGCCGTGACGTCGACGTCGAGGTCAACGGCCGCCGCTTCGGCGTGACCGTGTGGGTGCCCGAGTCGCAGGTCGGGGCCGTCGCCGCTCCGGGAGGCGCCGGCAAGGCGTCGCCGCGCCCCCGCCGCGCGGCCGGTGCGGCGGCCGCCGCTGCCGGCAGCGGCAACGTGGCCGTGCCGATGCAGGGCACGATCGTCAAGGTGCTCGTCGCCGTCGGGCGACACGGTCGAGGTGGGTCAGGCCGTGTGCGTGCTCGAGGCGATGAAGATGGAGAACAACATCGCCGCGGACAAGTCGGGCACCGTGAAAGAGGTCAAGGTCGAGGCCGGCCAGTCCGTCGGCTCCGGCGACGTCGTCGTCGTCATCGAGTAGCGGGCCGCCCCGGGCCGCGTCGTCTCGCTGACGGGTGGGGTCTACGGTTGCCGGCGCACAGCCCTCGGCGGAGAGGGCGGCGGGAGGTACGACCATGGAACGGACGACCCGACTGTTCGGCGTCCTCGTGGTGGCGGCGGCCGGCGTGGCCGGATGCAGCAGCGACGACGGGCACGACCGCGCCGACTACGTCGTGGCGCTGAGCGCCACGGCGCCGGGGTTCACCGAGTCCGAGGCCGAGTGCGTGGCCGAGGCGTTGGTCGACACCGTGGGCGTCGACAGCCTCGAGGACAACGAGGTGTTCGACAAGATCCAGGACAACCCCGACGCCGCGCTGGCGGACTACGGCATCGAGCTCGACGACGAGCAGTCGGCAGCCCTCATGGAGGGCGTCGACGGGTGCAAGGACCTGCGCGCCTACTTCGAGGACACGATGGTGGCCGAGGGACTGACGCCCGAGCTGGCGGGGTGCGTGATCGACGGAATCGACGACGCGACGCTCACCAGGATCCTCATGCTTTCCTTCGTCGAGGGCGACGCGGCTCTGGACGCCGACCCGGCGCTGGGAGCTGCGTTCGACCAGACCGCGACCGACTGCGCCGCCCAGGGCATCACCTGACGCCCGACGCTCACTCGGCGGCGTCGGCCAGTGCCTCGGCCAGCGACGGGTGCACGAGCAGGCTCTCGACGATGTCGGTGACCCGCAGGCCGTTCGTGACCGCGACGGCGAGCACCGAGATCAGCTCGGCCGCCGAGTGGCCCACGATCGACCCGCCGAGCACCACGCCGGTGGCGGGGTCGGACAGGATCTTGACGAAGCCCGTGGTCTGGTTGTTGATGAGCGCCTTGGCCGACGCCGAGAACGGCACCTTCGTGACCCGCAGCTTGCGACCTTCGGCGAAGGCGTCGGCCTCGGCGAGTCCCACGTCCGCGATCTCGGGCTCGGTGAAGATGGCCGACGCCGCCTTGTCGTAGTCGAGGTGGCGGTGCACGCGGGTGTGCAGGCCCATCACGTGCTCGGCGATCTTGCGGCCCTGCATCGACGCCACCGACGACAAGGGCAGCTTCCCCGACAGGTCACCGGCCGCGTAGATGTGCTCGACGTTCGTGACGCAGTGGTGGTTGATGGGCACGTAGCCGGACCTGTCGACGTCGACACCGGCCGCCTCGAGCCCCAGCGCGTCGCTGTTGGGGATCGAGCCGATGGCCAGCAGCGCGTGGCTGCCCAGCGCCACGCGACCGTCGGAGCAGCGCACGGCCACGCCCAGCTCGGTGCGGTCGATGCCCTCGGCCCGCGCGCCCTTGAACAGCTGCACGCCCCGGCGCAGCAGCTCGGACTCGAGGGCGGCGGCCACCTCGGGGTCCTTCTGCGGCAGCACCTGTTGCCGGCTGACGATGAGCGTCACCTCGCTGCCCAGCGACGAGAACATGTGGACGAACTCGACGCCCGTGACGCCCGACCCGATGACCACCAGGTGCTCGGGCATCTCGTTGGGCGGATAGGCGTCGCGGGTCGTGAGGATGCGCTCGCCGTCGACCGCCGCCCACTCGGGGATGCGGGGACGGCTGCCCGTCGACAACAGGATGGCGTCGGCCTCGATCTCGCGCACGCCCTCGGGGGTGTCGACCACGATCTCGTTTGGGCCCTCGAGGCGGGCGGTGCCATGGATCATGCGCACGCCCTGGCTGTGCAGCAGATCGACGACGTTGTGCTCGAGCCGGACCTCGATGAGCTTGATGCGGTTGCGGAGGCCTTCGATGTCGAGCTTGGCGTCCGACACCGTCAGGCCCATGCCGGCGCTGGCGTCGACCGCGCCCATGGCGCCCGCCGTGGCGATCATCGCCTTGGACGGGATGCAGTCCAGCAGGTGGGCGGCACCCCCCACGATGTCGCGCTCGATCATCGTGACCTCGGCCCCCAGGCGGGCGGCGGTGGTGGCGGCGGTGTTGCCCGCCGGGCCACCACCGATGATCACGAAGCGTAGGGGCATGTCCCAAGGCTACGTGAGCCGCCCTCCGGCCTCACCTTGCACCTGGTCAGGCCCGGTGGTCAGGCCGGGAACGTCGGGTGAACGTCCGGGCCGACGATCGTCAACCGCCGGTGCGGGCCAGTCGCACGAGGCGGTGGTCGGGGGTGAACAACTGGCGGGTCAGGCCCAGGCCGATGATCACGACGTTCGTGGCCACGCACCCGAGGATGAGGTACATGATCGCCGCCTGCACGAGCACGGCGTCGACAGGGTCGACGCCCGCCAGGATCAGGCCCGTCATCGCTCCCGGCAGGAACACCAGGCCGACCGCCTTGGTGCTCTCGATCTGCGACGTCAGCGCCGTCCGCAGCGCCGAGCGGACGAAGGGCTTGGACGCCTGCTGCCACGGCTGGCCGAGGGCGAGGCGGGCCTCGACCTCGGCCCGGCGGTCGGCCAGCTCGCCGAGGATGCGCCGCGACGCCACGACGATGCTGCCGATGGAGTTGCCGATCATCATCCCGGCGATGGGCACGACCGCCCGGCCCACGATCGGGTAGATCCCCAGGCCGAACACGACGAACAGGCTGAGGAACGCAGAGCCGGACGTGGCCACGAGCGTGATGCGTGTGATGCCGGGCACCTCGGGCGCCCGCCGGCGGACCGTGAGGGCGGCCACGCCGAGCATGACGACCACCCAGGCCCACGCCCAGGCCACGGGCGTGTCGTCGTCGACGATGAACACCAGCAGGTAGCCGACGGCCAGGAGCTGCACGAGAGACCGGCCGGTGGCCCAGAGCATGTCGCGCTCGAGGCGGAGGCCCTGCCAGATCGACAGGCCGATGGCGACGGCAACGAGGATGAGCGAGAGCGCGAGACCACCCCAGCCGATGGCGGCGTCATCCACGGTCCTCCCCCTCCTCCTCGTGTTGTTCGTCGGTTCGATCTTCGTCGGTGGTCCAGTCGTCGGCGAGGAACCGGGCCCGCTCGTCCTCGCTGGCCACCCGCCCGCCGATGAGCACGAGCACATCGTCCGCCAGCCGACCGGCCTGGTCGAGATCGTGGGTGACCCACACGAGCGTGCGGCCGCCCTCGGCCAGGCGGTGCGCCGTCCGCTCGAGGCCGCGCCGGGCCTCGGGATCGAGCGCGGACGTGGGCTCGTCCATGAGCAGGGCCTCGGGGCGGGTCACCAGCGTGCGGGCGAGGCACATGCGCTGCGCCTCGCCGCCGGACAGCTCGTCGGCCGACCGGTCGAGATAGGCGGCGTCGAGGCGAGCGTCGCGCAACGCGGCCGCGAGCTGGTCGGCGTCGGCCGCGGGATCGGCCACGAGCAGGTTGTCGCGCACGGTGCCCGGGAACGGCGCCGGCCGCTGGAACACCATGCCGACCCGGCGGCGCAGGGCGAGCGGGTCGATCGCCGCCACCGGATCGCCACGGAAGCGCACCTCGCCGGCCGTCGGCACCTCGAGGCGGTTGAGCAGGCGCAGCAGCATCGACTTCCCGGCGCCGGACGGCCCCAGCAGAACGGTGATGCCCGTGTCGGGCACGACCAGGCTGACGTCGTCGAGGATCGTGACGTCGTCGATCGCCAGCGAGACGCCGACGAGCTCGAACAACGGCGTACCGGACACAGGCCGGCCGCGGTCAGACGGCGCTGCGGTCGGTGTCGCCGTTGTGGGCACCGTTGTGCGTCGGCGCGTCGCCACCGGTGGCCGCGGCGGGAGCGGGCCCGGGCGACGTCACCGACGGGGCGGCGGGCAGGCGTCCCGCCAGACCTCGCAGGCGTTCGCCGGTGGCCGAGAACTTGAGGATGCACCACACGGCCCGGCACCCGTCGCGCCACCCGATCTTCTTGCCCTCGGCGTAGGTGCGGCCGTTGTAGCTGATGCCGAGCTCGTAGACCCGCCAGCCGGCGCGGGCCACCTTGGCGGTGACCTCGGGCTCGAAGCCGAACCGGTCCTCCTCGACGACCACCGACTGGATGACCTCGCGGCGGAACACCTTGTAGCAGGTCTCCATGTCGGTGAGGTTCAGGTTGGTGAACATGTTCGACAACGTGGTGAGGAACCGGTTGCCGACCGAGTGCCAGTAGTAGAGCACCCGGTGCGGCTGGCTGGAGATGAAGCGCGAGCCGTAGACGACATCGGCGAGGTCGTCGACCAGCGGTTGCACCAGCGCGCCGTACTCGGCCGGGTCGTACTCGAGGTCGGCGTCCTGCACGACCACGTACTCGGCCGTCGCCTCGGCGAACCCGCGGCGGAGGGCGGCGCCCTTGCCCTGGTTGTGCGGCTGGAGCAGCACGCGCACCGCGGGGTGCGACATGCGGGCGAGGATCTCGCGGGTGCCGTCGGTCGATCCGTCATCGACGACGACGACCTCTGCTGTGTAGGGCGTCGCCAGCACCTGCTCGACCACGGTCTCGACCGTGGCGGCCTCGTTGTAGCAGGGGATGACGACGGACAGGCAGGCCTTCGGCTCGTTCACCCCAGCGGCTCCTCCCGAACGTCGCACGATCGCTGGATGTTAGGTGACCAGCGGATGCAGCGTGACCCTGCCGCCCGCTCGTTCGACCTCATAGGCGACGACCTCGTCGGCACCGCCCTCGATCTCGGGCCCGAGCAGGCCGGTGAACGCCCACCCCTCGTCGATCCTGGTGTACCCGCCGATCGTCGCGGAGATGGTGCCGTCGAGCGCGACGACGAGGTCGGGCGGCTCGTCCTCGGTGCGCGACACGTGGCCGCGCACCTGCACCGGTGCGACGCCACCCGCGGCGGCCGGATCGGCGAGCGCTTCGGCGACGACGTCGCCGTTCCAGGCCAGCTCGCTGGGCGTGCCGACGTCGTGGTCGGTGACGCGCGTGCCGACCAGGTCACCCTGCTCGCCGATCGCCAGCACGCTCGTCCAACCGTCGCCCTCGGGCAGGTGGGCTTGCTGGCGGGCGACGTAGTCGAGCCCGTCCTCGAAGCTGTCGCCCGACAGCGCACGGTCGTAGCCGGGCTCGCTGCCGTCGAAGAGCGAGTGGCCGTCCATGTCCCAGTCCGCCTCGATGTCGAGGATGTCGATGAGCGACGGCAACACGTCGAGCGTCGTCGCCGGCTCGTCGCGCACCTCGCCGGCGGTCTGGCCCGGCGCCTTGATGAACATCGGGATGCGGAGGATGCCGTCCTCGTTCCGATCCGCGGCGCTGACGACACGGTCGAAGTTCGGCGCGGTGATGTCGATGCCGTGGTCGGAGAGGAGGACGAACGTCCCCGTGTCCCACGCGCCCGTCTGCTCGAGGTGGGCGACGATCTCCCCCACCCTCTGGTCGATCGCGGCGACCTGCATGGCCTGCATGCCGTACAGCTCGGCGAACGCGCGCTCGTGCCTCGGGTCGTCCGGCGGGGGCATCGTGTCGGGCACCCACCTGTTGCCGCTGGTCACGCCCCATGGCGTCAGCACGTAGGGGTGGTGGGGCACCAGCACGTGGACCAGGTTGATCGAGGGATCGGCGGTGATGAGCTGCGTCTGGCGCCGCAGCGCCGCGAACTGCCCGAGCTGCCCGCCGTCGGCCGCCGGGACCTCGTCCATGCGGGCCATCGGGTCGGGCTCACCGGACGGGGTCGTCGGGATGGGCGCGTCGCTGGGCGACGGCGCGGCGCCCACGTCGCCGCCGAAATCCCCCCAGCCCTGGTCGACGGCGGGCAGGTCCTCGCGCATCGACTCCGGGAGCACGCGATGGCGGTAGACGACACCGGCGTCGGACAGGGCCTGGCTCAGCGGCTGCCCCGGCGGCCGGCCGCACGAGTCGGGCGGACACATGTCGGTGACCACCTCGTAGTTGTTGATCGGGTAGCGCTGTCCGAACAACGTGAACAGGTTGCGGGGGTGGTCGCGGAGGATCGGCAGGTCGCCCTCGTCCGACCGGACGCCCGACAGGATCTCCGGCACCGACACGTAGGTCGACGGGATCTCGGCCGACGCGTTCCGGAACCAGGTCGTCTCCGCCGCGAGCATGGCGAGGTTCGGGTAGCGGACCTCGTTGATCGTCCCGTCGGGGCGCAGCAGGGCGGCCAGGGGGAACTCGTCGAGCACGACCACAGTGACCGGTCCCTCGAGGGCGGGCACGCGCACGGCGCCCGCATCGGCATAGGCGGTGCCCCGGAGCAGCTCGGTGGTGGGGCTGGCGAACAGGAACAGCACGAGGAACGCGAGGTTGCCCAGCGCCAGGTAGGCCAGGAACCGCCGCACGGTCGGGGAGCGCCCCTCGGCGACGGCCACCACGGCCCCGAGCACCGCCGCGAGTGCGAGCACGGGCACTGCAGCGTCGATGCCGATCGTGCGCCACAGGACCAGGCCGAACAGCGCCGCCAGCAGCCCCACACCGACCCCATGGGCGAGCGCCGCCGACCGCCGGTCCACCAGCCGGAACGGCGCGGTGGCGGCGAACACGGCCACGGCCGGCAGGATCGCCACGACGAGGGCGAACGTCACCGTGTTGCGGCGCCCGTAGTTGCCAGCGACGAAGAAGGTCGGGTTGTTGCCGAACAGGTCGAGCATCGGCTGCGTGATCGCCAGGCCGGCGAGCCCGAACAGCACGGCCGTGTCGAGGCCCACCCCGTTCCACCTGCCGACCTTCGACGACGGTGCCTCGTCGCCACGCGCATCCGCGTCGGTTGTCGTCGCCACGTCGCCCACCATGGCCCATAGTCATAGCCTCGGGGGTGGACCCGGGGCCTCTCGAGACTTCCGGGCCGCTCACCCGAGTCCCTAGGCTGCCGAGCGTGAGCGAGCGCCCCGGAGACAAGCCCGACCTCGATGATTGGCGGGACTCGGCGGCCAAGGACCTCCGCGGCGCCGATCCCGACGACCTGGTGTGGCACACGCCCGAGGGCATCGACGTCAAGCCGCTCTACACGGCCGACGACCTGACGGGAGTCGACGGGCTCGACTCGCTGCCGGGCTTCGCCCCGTTCACCCGCGGCGTGCGGGCGACCATGTACGCCAACCGGCCGTGGACCATCCGCCAGTACGCCGGGTTCTCGACGGCCGAGGAGTCGAACGCCTTCTACCGGCGCAACCTGGCGGCCGGGCAGATGGGCCTGTCCGTGGCGTTCGACCTGGCCACGCACCGGGGCTACGACAGCGACCACCCCCGGGTCGAGGGCGACGTGGGCAAGGCCGGGGTGGCGATCGACTCGGTCGAGGACATGAAGATCCTCTTCGACCAGATCCCGCTCGAGAAGATGTCGGTCTCGATGACCATGAACGGGGCGGTGCTGCCGACCCTGGCCGCGTTCATCGTGGCCGGCGAGGAGCAGGGCGTCGACCAGGCGCAGCTCAGCGGCACCATCCAGAACGACATCCTCAAAGAGTTCATGGTCCGCAACACCTACATCTACCCGCCCGAGCCCAGCATGCGGATCGTGGCCGACATCATCGAGTACACGGCGCACAACATGCCCCGGTTCAACTCGATCTCGATCTCCGGCTACCACATGCAGGAGGCGGGGGCGACGGCCGTCCAGGAGCTGGCCTTCACCATCGCCGACGGCCTCGAGTACGTGCGCTACGCCCTCGACCGGGGCCTCGACATCGACAAGTTCGCCGGGCGGCTGTCGTTCTTCTTCGCGATCGGCATGAACTTCTTCATGGAGGTGGCCAAGCTGCGGGCCGCCCGCCTGCTGTGGCACCGGGTCATCTCTCAGTTCTCGCCGCAGGACCCCCGCTCGGCCATGCTGCGGACCCACTGCCAGACCAGCGGCGTGTCGCTCACCGAGCAGGACCCCTACAACAACGTGGTGCGCACCGCGGTCGAGGCCATGGCCGCCGTGCTGGGCGGCACGCAGAGCCTGCACACCAACAGCTTCGACGAGGCGCTGGGCCTGCCGACCGACTTCTCGGCCCGCATCGCCCGCAACACCCAGCTGATCCTGGCCGAGGAGACCGGCATCCCCAAGGTCGTCGACCCGCTGGCGGGCAGCTACTACGTCGAGTCCCTCACCAACACGTTGGCCGACGAGGCCTGGTCCCTCATCGAAGAGGTCGAAGAGCTGGGCGGCATGACCAAGGCCGTGGCGTCGGGTATGCCCAAGCTGCGCATCGAGGAGTCGGCCGCCCGCCGCCAGGCACGCGTCGACCGCGGTGACGAGGTGATCGTCGGCGTCAACAAGTACCAGCCCACCAACCCCGAGCACGTCGACGTGCTGGCGATCGACAACACCGACGTGCGCCGCCAGCAGATCGCCCGCCTCGAGCGGGTGCGGGCGTCACGCGACGAGCAGGCCTGCCAGGACGCCCTGCGTCGCCTGACCGAGGGCGCCGCGGGCAAGGAGAACCTGCTGGCCCTGTGCGTCGACGCCGCCCGGGCACGGGCCACCGTCGGCGAGATGAGCGACGCCATGGAGAAGGTGTTCGACCGGCACAAGGCCGAGATCCGCTCGATCACCGGCGTGTACGGGGCGGCCTACGAGGGCGACGACGCGTTCGAGGCCGTGCAGGCCGACGTCGAGGCCTTCGCCGAGGCCGAGGGCCGCCGCCCCCGCATGCTGGTCGTGAAGATGGGCCAGGACGGCCACGACCGCGGCGCCAAGGTCATCGCCACCGCGTTCGCCGACCTGGGCTTCGACGTCGACATCGGTCCGCTGTTCCAGACGCCGGCCGAGGCCGCCCGCGACGCGGTCGACAACGACGTGCACGTGGTCGGCGTGTCCAGCCAGGCGGCCGGGCACCTCACGTTGGTCCCCCAGCTCGTCGCGGAGCTGAAGGCGGCAGGGGCCGAGGACGTGGTCGTCGTGTGCGGCGGGGTGATCCCGCCGCAGGACTACGACGCCCTCCACGCGGCCGGCGTGGCCGCCATCTTCGGCCCCGGCACCAACATCCCGACCGCAGCCCGCAAGGTGCTCGACCTGCTGCGGGCCCCGTCCACCGCGGCGTAGGGAGCGCGCGCCAGTCAGCCGTCGCCGACGAAGCCGAGCGACGAGCCGATCGCGTCCGACACGGTGGGCGCCGGGTCGAAGGCGAACACCCGCGTGGTGCGGCCCTCGCGGCGGACCTCGTGGACGAGGCGCAGGCCGGGCACCTCGTCCTCGGCGCGCAGCGGCGCGAGCTGGGGCCGGAGGCGCCGGACCGTGTACCAGTCGACCACGATGTACTGGGCGCCGTAGTGACGGCCGTAGGCGAGGATCTCGTCGAGCGATGCGTACGGGATCGCCATCGTCGGCCGGTCGGCGTAGTACTCGACGACCATGCTGCGGCTCATCACCCTGTCGTCCGGGTCGCTGTGGGCGGCGATCCACTCGCCTGCGGCTCGCTGGTCGCTGTGGTCGCTCGGATGCCACCACCCGCCAGGCCCACGGAACCCCTGCACAGTCGACAGCACCAGCAACGCCACCGCGGCGGCGGCCGCCGGTCGACGCCATCGTGCAGGCAACGCCACCAGGCCCGCGCCCGCCGGCACGGTCGCCGAGCGCGACCGTCAGCATGAGGTAGCGGGCCTGCACGAAGAACGCGAGTGCCGTGACCACGGGCAGCGCCCCCACCGCGAGGACGACGAGCATGGTCCGGGTCCGTCGGTGCCGCCAGGCGCCGTAGGCCGCCAGCATCCACACAGGCAGCGGTAGCAGCAGCCACGACAACACGCGGCCCGTCTCGGGGTCGGCGACGACCTCGCCCAGCGACAGCACGTTGGTCCCGAGGATGCCCAGGTACCCGGACGGGTCGTCGCGGGCGAGCTGCGGGAGCGACGTGCGGTCGGCAGCGAAGGCCAACCCCGTCTCGTCCAACTCGTAGAGCACGCTGTCGCGGGTCTGGCGGTCGGCGCGGGCGACCGCGTGCCAGGCCTCGATCGAGGCGTCCTGCGTCTTGGCGCTGAGCTGCCACGAGCCTGTGTGCCGGTGCAGGTAGGCGGCGTAGGGCACGATGCACGCCACGATCGGCACCGCGAACGCCGCCGCCAGGCCGGCGGTCGACAGCACTCGCCGACGCGTACTGCCGGCACCACGGCGGCCCAGGGCGAGCACAGCCAGCCCGAGGGGGACGGCGACGAACAGGCCCTCCGGGCGAGTCAGATAGCACAGGCCGACGCACAGGCCGGCGGCGCCCAGGCGCGCGCCGCGGGCCCACCCCCGGTGGTCGGCGGCCGACACGACCAGCCACACGGCGCTCACGACCAGCAGCAGGTACACGCCCTCGGACCCCGCGCCCCGGTTGACCAGGCTGGTCGACAGGCCGGGCGCCAGCGCGGCGATCCATGCCGTGGCCACACCGGCAGTGGCGCCGGCGACGCGGCGCCCGAGCAACGCGAGCGGGACGATGAGCGCCGTGCTGGCCAGACAGGTCACGATGACCGTGGCTGTGTGAGGGTCGTCGACCACGCGGGCTGTGAGCCCCAGCAGGAACGGCACGAACGGCGGGAAGTGCAGCTCGGCATGGCCCTCGCGGCCGAAGCCGTGCCCCTCGACCAGCGAGACCCCGGAGCGCAGGTAGGCCGTCTCGTCGGTGGCCGGGGCGTCGTCGGTCAGGCCGATGGCCACCCGCAGCGCGAGGCCGACGACGACGGCGGCCAGCACGAGCAGCACGCACGTCCGGGCCCGCAGCGGACGCGGGGACGCCGGGCCCTGCGGCGCCGGCGCGACGTCGTCAGGTGAGGCGACGGTGGCGGTCATCGGGCGGGTCATCGGGTGCGGGCGCCGATCATCGTCCACGGGAACGGCGTCCGCACCGTGACGATGTCGAACTGCGAGCCCACGAGGCCGGCGAACCGGCGCCGCGACCAGTGCTGGATGTGCCCGGGCGTGTTGCCGAGGGCGGCGAGGTACTTGCCGCGCGCCATGTTGGCCATGCGCCACACGGGCTCGCGGGGCACCGACAGCACGAGATGACCGCGGCTGAGCCGGGCCAGCTCGCACACGGCCGCGGCGGGATCGGGCACGTGCTCGAGCACCTCGATCGCCATGATCAGGTCGAAGGACCGCGACGGGAACGGCAGGTGCGCGATGTCGGCGAAGAGCCCGACGATGCCGCGGTCGCGCCAGTCGGCGGGGCGGGCTGGATCGGGCAGGTCGGCACCGACGATCGTCGCGTCCGCGTACTGAGCGCGCAGCCGCGCGCTCACCTCGCCCTCGCCGACACCCACCTCGAGCACCGTCTCGGGCGGACGGTCGGGCAGCGACCCGTCGAGCGCGGCGAAGAAGCCGGCCATGAGACGGCGCTCGATGGGGTTGCGCGACGCGTACTTGTCGTAGGTGTTGCCGGTAGGGATGACCGTGGTCACCGTTGGCTGCTCCGGAGCTGTCACAGGGGAACAGGGGCTGGCGCCCGCCAGCGATGCCCGGGCCACGCGGTCGATCCGTCGCCCAGGCACCCCTGACCTAACACGGCCCCACCGCGGGGACAGGCGTGCTATCCAGGCGTTCGCCAACCGGACCGAAACTGTTCACTCGCCGGACCGAGCCTGTTCGCGAACGACACCGAGGCGACACCGTCCGCAGGGCGCGCTGTCGGCCACAATGGCCGTCTTGCCCAGCGACACGTCCTCCTCGAGCTCGTCGACGTCGACGGCCTCGTCGACGGCCCCGTCGACGTCGGGGTCCGCCGCCCCGCCGCCCACCGAGGACAGGGCCGAGCGCATCGCCGGGCCTGGTCGCCCGGCGCGGCGGCGCGCCGTCGCCGTCACCGCGCTCGTCGGCGCGGTGATCGGGCTCACCTGTATCGCCTTCGTCGCCGACCGCATGGCGTCGCAGTGGTCCGAGGTGCGCGACCAGGTCGCCAACGCGTCTCTCGGCTGGATCGCGGCCGCCGTCGTCCTGGCGGGCGCGGGCATGACGTGGATCGCCTGCTGCTGGCGCCTGGCCATGGGCCTCTCCGGTCCGCGACCGGGGCTTCGCCGAACTGTGGCCTGGTACTACGCGGGCGAGATCGGCAAGTACGTCCCGGGTGGCGTGTGGCCGGTGCTCGGGCGGGGCGAGCTGGCCCGTCGGGGCGGAGTGCCCCGCGGGCGGGCGTACCCCAGCGTCGGGTTGTCGCTGGTGGCGCTGTACCTCGCCGCGCTGGGCGTGGCGTCAGTGCTGGTGCCGCTCGATCTGGCCAAGCAGTCCGAGTCGCCTGCGGCGCTCGCGCTGCTGGTCCTGCTGCCCCTGGGCCTCGCTGCCCTGCACCCGCGGGTGCTCACCTGGGCGCGCGGCCGCCTGGTCCGGTTCACCGGACGGGGCACGGACATCGTCGTGCCCCCATGGCGCGACACGATCCGCCTGGTCGTCAGCTACGTGCCGGCGTGGCTGCTGATCTGGGCCGCGACCTGGTGCACGGCCCGTGCGCTGCTGCCGGACCCGCCGGTGCTGCGGATCGGGGTCGCGACCACGCTGTCGTGGACCGCGGGCTTCGTGGCGGTGCCCGTCCCGGCCGGCGCCGGTGTGCGCGAGGCCGTGTTCGTGGCCGCGTCGGGCCTCCCGGCCGGCATCGGCGCCACGATCGCGATCGGCAGCCGTCTGGCGTTCCTCGTGGTCGACGTGACCGGCGCCGTGCTGACAGGGCCGTGGCACCGGCGCACGTCGGCGGCCGTCGCCGACGTGCCCGACGCTCCCGCGGCCTGACGGTGGCCGGCGGGTCCGCCGGGCCTCTTAGACTCACGGCCATGAGCACGCCGGGGACCGCAACTGGCCCGACCCGTCGATCGGCGTGAGCCCGGACACGGCCGACCTGGCCGACCGCGTGGCTGCGGGAGACCGCCGGGCTCTGGCCCGTGCCATCACCCTCATCGAGTCCACCCGGGCAGACCGGCGGGCTCAGGCCGCCGCCCTGCTCGACACCGTGCTCCCGGCCACCGGTGGCGCGGTGCGCGTCGGCATCAGCGGCACGCCGGGCGCCGGCAAGTCGACGTTCATCGACGAGCTGGGCTCGCACCTCACCGGGGCCGGTCGCCGCGTTGCGGTGCTGGCGGTCGACCCCTCGAGCCGGCGGAGCGGCGGGTCGATCATGGGCGACAAGACCCGCATGGAGCGCCTGGCCCGCGACCCGGCGGCCTTCATCCGCCCGTCGCCGTCGGGCGGCACCCTCGGCGGCGTCGCACGCCGCACCCGCGAGGCGGCGTTCCTCTGCGAAGCCGCCGGGTTCGACGTCGTGCTCATCGAGACCGTGGGCGTCGGCCAGTCGGAGACCGTCGTCGCGGACATGGTCGACTGCTTCGTCCTGGTGGCGGCACCGGGCGGCGGCGACGAGCTGCAGGGAATCAAGCGGGGGATCATGGAGCTCGCCGACCTGATCGTGGTCAACAAGGCCGACGGCGACCTGCTGCCCGCCGCCCGGCGGGCTGTCGCCGACTACCGCCACGCCGTGCACCTGCTGCGTCCCAAGCATCCCGGGTGGACGGTGCCCGTGCTGGCCACGTCCGCCCTCGAGGGTGCGGGTGTCGACGAGGTGTGGGCCCAGGTCGAGCTGTTCGAGGCGCACCTGCGCACCGGCGGCGGGCTCGACGAGCTGCGGTCGGCCCAGTCGGTCGCCTGGATGTGGGCCGAGATGCGCGATCGGCTTCTCGACGACTTCCGTCGTGACGAGCGGGTGGCCAAGCGGCTGGCCGACGTCGAGGCGGAGGTGCGGGGCGGCCGCCTCTCCCCCACCACCGCCGCACACGAGTTGCTGGCCGCCCACGGGCTGGCCGACGAGACGACGAGACGACGACGAGGACTGACCACGATGCCGACCCCCGACCAGCGCACGCCCATCCGGCCCCGCACAGACGACGTCAAGGCGATGGCCCGCGGCATGGCGTTCCGCGCCTACCGCCGGACCGGGCGTCTCGCGCGCCGTGTGCTGGGCCCCGACCCTGCAGGAGGTCCTGCGGCACCCGCCGGCCCCGACGTCGACGTGCCGCCGTGGCTGCCGCTGTCCGAAGGCTCGGGCGTGGTGTGCAACGTGTGCCGGTGGCAGGGACCGGCCTTCGACGGCTCGGCCCACGTCGAGCTGGCCCTGTGCCCCCGCTGCGGCAGCAACGGGCGTGACCGGTTCCTGCACTGGTGCCTGGCCCGGCGGGTCGACCTGGGCCCGGCACTGCGCGTCATCGAGTGCAGCCCGCGCATGGGCGAGGGCTACCGGGCCGCCATGGGCACGTGGTTCTTCTACCGCACCAGCGACTACGACCTGCGGGCGCACGCGGGCAACCTGCGCCTCGACCTGCAGGCCATCGACCTGCCCGACTCCTGCATCGACGTGCTGCTGTGCGCGCACGTGCTCGAGCACGTGCCCGACACGGACAAGGCGCTCGCCGAGCTGCGGCGCGTCGTCGCCCCTGGCGGGCACCTGCTGCTGCAGGTGCCCGTGCTCCAGGGCCGCACGGCGCCTCCCACCGAGCCCGAGTTCCACGGCGACCACACGCCGGTGTTCTGGCGGTTCGGCTTCGACCTGACGGCACGCCTGCGAGCGGAGGGGTTCGCGACCGACCTGCTGTGCACCCAGGAGCTCGCCGATGCGGTGGCCTCGGGGGACAACCCGTGGCCCACCTGGGCCGGCGAGTTCGACGTGCCCGGCATCCTGGCCGGCGCCCGGTCCGACGACATCGCGGATGACCTGGTCGTCGTCGCCGACCGTGCCCAGGCCGCACGCATCGGCATCGAGCCGGGCTACCAGTACCTGACCTGGGACTGCCGCGTTCCCGACTGACCGCGCCCCGACGGTCACGCCGGCGGGCCCCGTCGACGTGCGACGAGGGGCCCTGCCCGCGCTCACAGCGTGCGGTGGTGCATGTGGACCACGCCGTTGCCGAACCGCCGCTCGTTGAGCAGCTCGAGGTCGATCCGGACGTCCCGGGGCAGCCCCGGCTTGCCGCCGCCCACGACGACCGGGAACACGAACAGGTGGACCTCGTCCACCAGCCCGGCCCGGAACGCGTGCTGCGCCAGGCCGGGGCCGCTGACGCTGATGTCGCCGTCGGCGGCCTCCTTCATCCGGCGGACGGCCTCGGGGTCGAACTCGCGCTCGAGCCGGGTGCGGGGCGTCGACACGGCGTCGAGCGTGCGGGAGTACACGACCTTGTCGAGGGCCCGCCACACCTCCGCATAGTCCGCCTCGGCGGCATGCACCCCGGGCTCGTCGCCGACCGTCTGCCAGACGGCCATCGTCTCGTACATCCGCCGGCCGTAGAGGTGGGTGCCGATGGGTCGCTCCAGGTCGTTGAGGAACGTGTGCACCTCGGCGTCGGGCGCGGCCCAGTCGAAGCTGCCCTTCTCGTCCTCGATGTAGCCGTCGAGGGACGTGATCGCCGTGTAGATGAGCTTGGCCATGATGCCTCCGGGTCAGTGGTTGTGACCCGTGTTGAGACGGCGGTGAGACGGGAAAGTGTTCACCCCCCGTCGGCTGGCACCGTGTCCGGCAGCCCGAACGCCGGGAACAGCGCCGGCTCGTGGAAAGCGACCATGTCGGCAATGCGCCCGTCCTCGATCCGCAGGACCCCGATGGCGAACGCCCGGTGGACGGGTGCCCCGTCGCCCGGCGCACGCAGGTAGGCCGCCACGGCCGGCTGGCCGTTGGCCCCGGTGGCCAGCAGCCGGAAGCGCCCGACGTGGTCGGGGGACCGGGGGTCCCAGCTCTCGGTCAGCATCGCCATCACGGCCGGCCGGCCGGCGAGCCACAGCGTCCACGGCGGCATGGCGGCCCGGACGTCCTCGGCGAGCAGGTCGGCGACGGCGGCCAGGTCGGCCCGCTCGACCGCCGCCATGTACCGGCGGACCACGGCCCGCTCCTCGGCGGTCGGCTCGGTCGCCGGCGCCCAGTCCGCCCGGCGCTCGGGCAGCCGCTGCCGCAGCGTGGACCGGGCCCGGTGCAGGGCACTGGTCACCGCGGCCTCGGTGAGGCCCAGGTGCTCGGCGGTCTGCCGGGCCGGCCAGCCGAGCACGTCCCGCAATACGAGGACCGCCCGCCGGCGGGGCGGCAGGTGCTGGAGGGCGGCGATGAACGCCAGCTCGATCGTCTCGCGGGTGACGGCGACGGCGTCCGGCTCGTCGTCCCGGTCGGCAGCGGGCTCCCACAGGCGGTCGGGGAGCGGCTGCAGCCAGGGGACGTCGGTCCGGGCGATCATCTCGACGGAGCCGGCCCCGGTCCCGGTGGTCGCCGGCTCGAGGTCCTGCGGCAGCACCCGCCGGGCCCGCCCGTCGAGGGCGTCCAGGCAGGCGTTGGTGGCGATGCGGTAGAGCCAGGCCCGCAGCGTGGACCGGCCCTCGAAGCCACCGATGTGCCGCCACGCCCGCAGGAACGTCTCCTGGACCAGGTCCTCGGCCTCGTCGACGGAGCCGACCATGCGGTAGCAGTGGACGCGCAGCTCGCGGCGGTGGCGCTCGACGAGCCGGGTGAACGCCGCCTCGTCGCCCGCCCGGGCCGCGGCGACGACGGGGTCGTGCCGGTCGGTGGAGAATGCGTCCACGCCGGCCACGCTACGGCGGCCAGGCGGCGAGCCACGACCCGGCGGCCACGGCGGTGAGGACGTGCCAGGCGCCGTCGCCCTGCTCGGCGAGTGATCGCGGACAAGGCGTACTCGCATCCCTCCACCCGTCAGGCTCGACGCGCCCGCGATTCACAGGAGACGCCCTAGCCGAGGTCGACCTGCACGCGCTCGTCACGCTCGTCCAGGACGAAGTGCTCGATCGCCCTCGCCCGATAGAGGCGGTGGCGGCCCGCGCGGCCGGGGCGCGGGCCGCGGAGGCCGATCAGCCCACCCGCTCGAGCCAGATGTTGCCCCCGGGGTTCTTCTCCACCCACGGCAGGCCGTCGAAGGCGTCGCGGTGGCGGGCCCACAGGAAGGTCTGGAACCACCGGATGGCGAAGGCCGTGTTGTAGGACAGGAATGCCCTCAGCACATAGGACTCGTGCCACGCACGACCCTCGCGCACCCACGCCTCGGGGTACTCGAAGGGGAAGAAGATGTCGTGCATGTGTATCCACACGCCGGTGCGCAGGCGGGGCAGCACCTCGAAGAACAGGTGGTTCACGTCGGAGCCGGCCTTGGCCACGTGGGTGGAGTCGATGAACAGGACATCGCCCGCCTCGAGCGCCTCGAACACCGCGAGGTCGACATCCTGCACCTGCTGCCGGTGGATGCTCACCCGATGCTCGTCGTCGGCCCGCAGCAGGCTCTCGACCAGGGCCGGGAACGGCTCGACGAACGTGACCGACGTGTCGGGCAACCACCCGTCGACCGTGTCGAGGATCAGCGCGGACGAGTAGCCCGAGCCCACCTCGACGATGCGCTTCGGCCGCAGGTGGCGCAGCATGCCGTGCAGCACCACCCCGTCGCCGTAGCCGTACGCCGGGTTGTCGAGCCAGTAGCGGCGCTTGCCCCCGCGCTCCTCGTGCTCGGCGAGGTCGATGCCGCCGTCGAGAGCGTCGGGCCCCAGCAGGTCGGCGAGGGCGCCGGCCAGCGCGAGCTGCTCGGCGACCTGCAGGTCGATGCCCACGAGCTCGCGGCCGGGGTCGAGCAGCCCGCCGACCCGGCGGCCGTAGTCGGCCAGATCGGGGAACGGCGAGTAGAAGTGCCCGGGCGGCACCCACATCCCCGACACCGACCGCAGATGGGCGTTCTCACGCTCGAGGGCGAGCGCCTGCCGCGAGGAGACGGGCAACCGCGCCAGGCGGCCGGCGAGTGTGCGGGTCGACGCCATCGGCGCGCGGGCGGCCCGGGTGACCCGGCGAGCCGTGGCGGCGAGGCCGCTGGTGGAGGATGACACGGTGCGATCATGGCACCCGCCGCGGGGGCCATGGGTCCGTCTGAATGCCGCGTGACCTCACCGTTGCGACGGGGAGACGACGCCGGCGAGCGGGGACTCGGAGCTCTCCGACCGATCCCCGGCCACCGAGGTGAGCCGGGGGCCCCGACCGGGCCCAGGATCGCCCGAGCCACTCGGCTCGCCCCTGCCGAGCCGCCAGCCGACCCACACGGTCACCACCGCCGCCACCAGTGCGAGGGCCAGCGGGACACGCCATGCCGCGGGCCCCACGGCCGACCGATCGAACGGGGCGGACGAGAGGCATCGTGTCGATGACCGACGGCACGCGGGCGACCTGGGTGAGTAGGACCGCCGCCAGCACTCCGACGACTCCCGCCAGCACGAGCCGCGGGCAGGGGAGCTCGCTGATGGCCCGGGCGAGCAGCGCAGACACCACCGGAACGACAGGGAACAGGTACCGCGGATACGGCGCGCCGCCCTGGCTGTAGAACTGGGCCGACCCCACGACGATCGCCGCGCAGGAACAGCCCACGAGGATCCAGCCGGCCACCCCGATGCCAAGGCGCGTGCCGTCGGGAACCACAGCGTCGCCACGCCCGTCCGGCGCTGCCGAGCGGACGCGCGATCGACCACGCACCGCGGCGAGCGCGAAGCCCAGCACCAGCACGACGCCCAGAGCGGCCAGCAGCCGGGGCGCATGGACGTAGGTGAGGGGCCCGTTCACCGACGCATAGAGCTTGGACCAGATCCCCTGATGGAACGTGGTTCCCGTGAGGACCTCGATGAACGAGCCCGGGCTCTCACGAGCGAACTCGGCGGGGGCGTCGGGCGCGGTGACCCTGCCGTAGAGCTGGAGGTTCCGCCAGTAGAACCACCCCGACGCAACGGTCGCGCTCACACCGACAAGCAGCCCGGCGCCAACGGCCCACCCGGCCCTTCCGGACGTGCGGTGATGTCGCCACACAGACACGAAGGCAGCGCCGGCGAGCATCGCCGCCATGGGCGCCAGCGACACCCGCGTGAGCAGGTCGGCCGAGGCCACGACACAGGCCGCGGTCAGCGTGCGCGGCGGTGGGCCCGCGCCGGAGGAGCCGGGCGGCGACGTACAGGCTGGCACCGGACAGCGCGAAGGCGACACCGTCGTTCATGCCGGCAGCACCGGTGGCCACGAGGTTCGGCACGACGGCGGTGAGGCAGGCCGCGGCGAACCCGATCGTGCGGCGTGCCGGGAACACCTCGGCGGCGAACAAGCCGGCAAGCACGACTCCCGTGGCGGTCGCCGCCGCGTTGACCAGGCGCATCGCCAACGCCGGCCAGGTGTCGGGGCCGACCTCGCCTGCGACCCAGACGACAGGTGCCGCGACGACGTACCCCAGCGGCGGGTGGTACGCGACCCAGACACCCAGATCTTCTCCCGCGTCCGGTCTTCCCTCCAGCGACCGCCGGACGATCGGGACCCGTTCGTCGGAACCGAAGTCGTTGTCGAACTCCGGAAGCCGCCCGTCGATGATCGAGGCGGTGTAGAGGAGGTGGGCGCGCTCGTCGCCACCGACGAAGAGGGGCTGGCGAAGGGCCAGGTACGAGCTCACGCCGAAGCAGAACAGGGCGGGCGCGACCAGCAACCAGACGGGAGAGCGCGTTCGACGGCGACCGCGTCGACTGATCGCCTCATCGCCTGAGCGGGCTCCGCCGAGCACGCGTGCGAGGGTAGTGCCGCCGCGGTTCCCTCCGTACCGCAGCGCACCCGGACGGTCGTGGGCTCAGCCGCGCAGCAGGGCGACCTCGTCGCGCACGCGGGCGACGAACGCGTCCCATCCGAAGTCGCGGGCCCGGCGTTCGGCGGCGGCCGACAGCGTGGCGCGCCAGGCGGGATCGGCGATCAGTCGTTCGGTGTGGGCCACCAGGTCGTCGAGCGCGGCGAACCGGTACCCCGTGGCACCGTGGTCGACGATCTCGATCTGCCCGGCGGCGTCGATCACCACCGGCACGGCGCCCGCCGACATGGCCTCGACCGTGGTGATGCCGAAGTGCTCGAAGCGGTCGGGATGGCGCTCGGGGTCCTCGCCCAGTCCCGCGGCGTGCCAGAAGATCGACGCCCGCGCGTACAGGTCCCGCAGCTCCCCACCGGAGGCGTCCGGGTGGATGACCACCGGCAACCCGGCGGCCGCCTCCCGGATCTGGTCGAGGTAGGCCTGGTGCTCCGGGGCACACCCGCCGACCAGGTGGTACTCCCAGCCGTCCGCGCCGCCGCGCTCGACGAGGCGCCGGAAGGCCGTGACCATCTCGAGCTGCTTCTTGTTGTGGCCCGTGCCGGGCAGGAAGAACCGCCCGACCGACAGCACGATCGGCGCCTTCTCCTGCCGTGGCACCAGGCCGACCGGCGGGTAGAGCAGGCCACTGGGCCGGTGCCACAGCCGCTCGATCCAGCGCTGCGTGTAGCGCGAGTTGGCGACCAGGCGGTCATAGCTGTCGAGGTGGGCCGGCCGCCCGGTCTGGCCGGCCAGCACCGGGACGGTGCGCACGACCCCGCCGCGCCAGCCCCCACCCGCGTGCACGCCGATGACCGGCACGCCGAGCGGTCGCCGGTCGGACCCGATGCCCAGCTCGGCCGGCACCCACGACGGGCAGCGCAGGTCGACCCGCACCGACTCGCCGGGCGGCACCTCGACCTCGAACCGCAGCGCGACGCTGCGCCTGCGGTCGCGGCGCGAGGTGGGCGCGTCCACGACGGCTCGGCCGACGACCGCGCCGTCGACCTCGGCCACGACCTCGAGCGGCGCCACGGCGGGCGGCAGGTAGCGGCCCAACAGGACGGTCACCGGCACGCGGCCCCCGGCGGTCGACGACACCACCAGCTCGGCGTCGCCGCCCGTCCACCGGATGCCGTGCATGCGTGTCGACTCGGGGGTGTAGAACCGCTCCCCCAGCTCGACGGCCACACCCTCGGGGGACAGCACGCCGCGGGCCCGGCCGGCGAGCCACCGGCGGGCCTGCTCGGCGCCGTCGGGGCGGGGCCCGGGGAAGTGCACGATGAACATCCCCCGCCGCGCCCGGTTGGCGTCCCAGCTCAGGTACGAGGCATTGACGAACAGGTCGTACGCCGCCGACGCCCGGGCGACGCCCAGGTCGTCGTCGAGCACGTCGACGGCCACCCTGCTCAGGTCGAGGTCCAGCCGCTCACCCAGCCAGGCCAGGTCGACGTCCTCGTGGGCGAGCAGGCGCACGTCGTGCTCGGGAGCCAGTGCGGCCGCCACCCCCGCGGCGAACTTCTCGCCTCCGCCCCCGGTCGACCAGTAGCGGTCGTACACGGCGACCTTCACCGCCGGACCGCCCAGGCCAGCAGCTCGTCGTCACCGACGGTGGCGGCACGACGGATGCGTCGCCGCTCCCCCAGCGTCGCCGGCAGCAGCCGCAGGAAGTCGACGAACGACCGGACGCGCCGGGCGACGATCGTCGGCTTCGGCCGGCGCAGCCCGAGCAGCGGCGCCACGATGTCGCGCCGGGTGTAGGACAGCGTGGTCAGCAGGTAGCGCCAGACGGCCCCGGCGGCCAGGCGCGCCGGCGCGTTCTTGACCAGCATGAGCAGCCGGTTGCGTTCGACATAGTGCTGGAAGACGGGCGACCCCTCCCCCGTCGAGGCCGCGTGCACGTGCCGCACGCGGGCGCCCGGCACGTAGCGGTAGCGCCACCCCCGGCTGCGACCGCGCCACGAGAGGTCGGTGTCCTCGTAGTACAGGAAGAAGCGCTCGTCGAACAGTCCGACGTCGGCCAGGTACCCGGGACGCATCAGCACGCTGCCCCCGCACCAGGCGAACACCTCGGCCGGTGTGTCGTACTGGCCGTCGTCGGGCTCCAGGAAGCCGCGGTCGGCGCCGTACCCACCCTCGATGATCACCGAGCCGACGTTGTTGACGACGTCGATCGGCTCGCCGGCGACCGGCACCTCGTACCAGGCCCGGTCGCGGCCCACGTCCAGCATCCTCTCGGCGTCCCCGGACCGCACGGTCACCGACTTGGGCGCCTCGGCGGCCAGCGCCAGCTCCACATGGACGGGCGGTCGCGCCCCGTCGCCGACGGGGACTCGGACCGTGGCCCGGTCGCTCGTCCACTGGAACGTCGTGCCGTCGGGCAGGTGCTCGATGCCCCAGGCGCCGTCCGCCACCTGGGCGTCCCGCCACCGGTCGACGCCGTCGACCCGCAGGCCGCTGACCATGACGCCCAGGTCGCGAGGGTCGGGGCCGCTGGGGCTGAAGGTGGGCGACGTGAGCGTGACCTCGGCGAAGCGGTCCGCGAACAGCATGCGCGCCGACACGGCGCCCAGCCCGTCGTCGGCCTCGATGCCGGCGACCAGGGCGCGGAGCCAGCCCGGCTCCACGAACGAGTCGGCGTTGACGAGACCCACGTAGTCGGCCTCGCCGAGGTCGCGCAGCGCCAGGTTGTTGGCCACGAACCCGCCGTTGTGATCGTTGCGCATCAGGCGCACCCGGGGATAGCGGTCGACCAGCGCGTCGCTGCCGTCGGTCGACGCGTTGTCGATGACGACGAGATCGAGTCGGTCGGCCGGCCAGTCGAGGCCGACCAGCGCATCGAGGCACCGCTCGAGGTGGTCGGCGCCGTTCCAGTTCAGGACGACCAGCCGCACCAGCGGCAGACCGGTGGTGGCCCGGAGGGTGTCGACGGATTGACTCGCAGGTCGGCGCTGGACTCCGGGTCGGGCATCGACCGACTGACCCGCCCCCGTGCCGGAAATCAACGTCACGGCGATGCCGATCCGCCCGTAGCGATCCGGCCGTGTCCGAATCCGAATCGGCACGACCTCGCCCACCACGGGTGCCGGAAAGCTCTACACCGTGTACTACGATCGTACATGCCGTACGAGCGGAACGAGCACTGGATGCAACTTCTTCGGCAAGGTGGCCGACCACATCGTCCGCGAGCTGCGTCCCACCCGGTGCTCGACGCCGGTTGCGCCAAGGGCTTCCTGGTCGGCCGCTGCGCGACCGGGGAGTCGAGGCCTACGGCATTCGACCTGTCCGAGTACGCCATCCGAGGTGCCCCCGAGTCGGCGCGAGCCGTACTGCCGCGTCGGGTCGCTGACCGAGCCGCTCGACGAGCGCTACGACCTGATCACCTGCGTCGAGGTCGTCGAGCACATCGCCCCCGCCGACGGCCGCGGTTGCCCTCGACAACCTGTGCGGCGCCACCGATCGCCTGCTGCTGTCGACGTCACCGGACGACTACGACGAGCCCACCCACCTCAACATGCAACCCCCCGAACAGTGGTCGCCCTGCTCGCCAACCACGACTATGCCGCGACTTCCGACACGACGCCGTCCTACCTCTCGCCGTGGGCGTCGCTGTACCGGCACAGCCGACGCCGATCGCCCGAGGTCGTCCGAGCCTACGACCGGTCATGGTGGCGACTCCGCCTCGAGGTGCAGGAGACGCCGCACGCAGCTCCTGCAGCTCCAGTCCCGCCTCGAAGAGGTGTCCACGGGAAGAGGCGGACCGCGTCACGTCGACGAGGACGACGCGAGCAGCTTCGGAAAGAGGTGCTGCGGCTACGCGACCTCGTCGTGGGCAAGGAGGCCGAGCTGGCCTCGGCGCTCGGGTCGGGTCGAGGAGCTCGGCACCCTCCTCGCCCGCTACGACAACCTCGAGCAGCGCCTCAACGAGGTGCTCGAATCGAACTCGTGGCGCCTCACCCAGGCCGCCGGGCTTCCCCTCCGCAAGCTCCGCGGACGTAAGGGCTGATGGCTCCCCGCTTCTCGGTCGTCACCCCGGTCTACGACACTCCGGCCGAGGTGCTCGGTCGACCTCCGCTCGGTCACCGACCAGACGTTCGCCGACTGGGAGCTCCTGCTCGTCGACGACCAGCTCGCCGTCGTCGCACGTCCTCGCGCATCCTCGACGAGGCGGCCGCGGCCGATCCGCCGCATCACGGTCGTCCGCCGCGCCGAGAACGGTGGCATCGTCGCCGGCGTCGAACGACGGCATCGCCGCCGCCACGGGCGAGTTCATCGCCCTGCTCGACCACGACGACGAGCTGCATCCCGACGCGCTGCGCCTGGTCGACGAGGCGCTGCAGGCCGAGCCCGAGGCCGACTACGTCTACACGGACGAGGACAAGATCGACGAGCGCGGCCGCCGGTCGGGCCCCTTCTACAAGCCCGACTGGTCGCCCGAGCGCCTGCGCACACAGATGTACACGTGCCACCTCAGCGTCCTGCGCCGCTCGCTGGTCGACGAGGTCGGCGGCTTTCGGGCCGACTTCGAGGGCTCGCAGGACTGGGACCTGGTGCTGCGCGTCACCGAGCGGGCCCGCAAGGTCCTCCACGTGCCCCACGTGCTCTACCACTGGCGCCTGCTCGCCACGTCCACCGCCGCCGGCGGAGAGGAGGCGAAGCCGTACGCATACGAGGCGGGCACCGCGTGCCCTCCAGGCACACTGCGAGCGCATCGGGTTCCCCGCCATCGTCGAGCGCGACCTCGAGCACAGCGGCGTCTACCACCTGCGGCCTCGGCTCACCGAGCATCCGTCCGTCAGCATCGTCATCCCGACGAACGGCGGCGCCCGCCAGGTGCGCGGCGAGGTCGTCCCGCTGGTCGTGCACTGCGTGCGCAGCATCGTCGAGACGTCGACGTACCCCAACTTCGAGATCGTCGTGGTGGCCGACTCGTCGACCCCGCCGGACGTCCTGACGTCGCTGCGTGAGGTCACGGCGCAGCCGGCTGCGCATCGTGCCGTACGCCCACGACTTCAACTTCTCCGACAAGATCAACATGGGCACGCTGGCCAGCGACGGCGACCTCGTGCTCATGCTCAACGACGACATGGAGGTCATCACCCCCGATTGGCTCGAGCGCATGGTCATGTACGCCGACTTCCCCGGCATCGGCGCCGTCGGCGGCGAAGCTGATCTACGGCGACGGTCGGCTCCAGCACGTCGGGGTGATGATGCGGTGCGCCTCGCCCGGACACCTGTTCCGCGGGTTCTCGGGCGACCACAGCGGCTACGCCAACGTGGTCCGGGTGGCCAACAACTACTCGGCGGTCACCGGCGCCTGCCTGATGACACCCCGCGACACGTTCGACGAGGTCGGCGGGCTGTCGCTCGAGCTTCCCGCTCAGCTTCAACGACGTCGACTACTGCCTCAAGGTGCAGGCGATCGGCCAGCGCGTGGTGTACGACCCCGACACCGTGCTTTACCACTTCGAGTCGTCGAGCCGGTCGCCCGACGTGTCCGACTGGGAGCTGGCGCTGTTCAAGGCCCGGTGGCGCTACGCCACGATGCAGGACCCGTACGACAACCCCAACTTCCACCCCAGCTCGCTGCACATGGTGCCGCCGATCTACCACGGCGACGGCCAGGTGCTCGTCTGACGGTCGCGCTGGTCGGACGTCAGTCGACCGACCAGCGTCCACCGAGCGAGATGATGCCGCCGAACGTCTCGTGCGGCGCACCCGGCTTGACGTCGAAGCGCAACGCCTTGGTGCCGCTGGTCGTAGCTGTGCGATGACCGACGTCGTCGGTGCACTGCCGCCGAGATGTCG
This sequence comes from uncultured Acidimicrobiales bacterium, assembly GCA_963735375.1. GTDB lineage: Bacteria > Actinomycetota > Acidimicrobiia > Acidimicrobiales > VFJN01 > ZC4RG19. Next base: position 1,255,729 of record CAVTKS010000006.1, on the reverse strand, counting down.
TAGTTGCCGAGCAGCAGCAGCAGGGGGTCGACCTGCAGGTCGACGTGGCCCTCGCCCTCGACCTTGGCGATGTCGACTCCGGACTCCTTGGTGTTCGGCCCGGTGACAGGACGCCTTCCGGCGTCGAGAGGGCCAGAAGCTGAACACTGGCGATTGCGACACGGGTTGCCGCCTCGTAGTGCGAGTCGAATGTGACAGCGTCGCCGGTCGCTCACGCTGCTGACCGAGCGGCCGGCGAATCGAGCATGCTCGACTCCGTGATGCGGAGCTGGCTCCCTTGGACGCCGGGTCGGCGGTCTCGTCGGTCTGTCGATGTCGACCTGCACCTCGCCGAGGTAGGCGTCGGCGACGTCGCCGGCGTCTGCCGAGACCGCGGATCACGCCGTTCTCGAGCCACACGGCGTCGTCGCACAGACTGCGCACGGTCATCAGCGAGTGGGTGACGACGACGATCGTCTTGCCGCGCTCGCGCAGGTCGGCGACCCGCTCGAGGCACTTGCGCTGGAACTCCTCGTCGCCGACCGCCAGCACCTCGTCGATGAGCAGCACGTCGGGATCGACGTTGATGGCGACCGAGAAGCCGAGCCGCACGTACATGCCCGACGAGTAGTTCTTCACCGGTGAGTCGATGAACCGCTCGAGACCGGCGAAGCCGACGATGTCGTCGAACCTGTCGTCGAGCTGGCGCTTGGTCAGGCCCAGGATCGCGCCGTTGAGGTAGACGTTCTCGCGGCCCGACAGCTCGGGGTGGAACCCGGCGCCCAGCTCGAGCAGCGCCGACATCTTGCCGTCGACGGCGACGCTGCCCTTGTCGGCCCGGAGGATCTTGGCCAGCGTCTTGAGCATCGTCGACTTGCCCGACCCGTTGTGCCCGACGAGGCCGAACGTCGTGACCGAGCGGGCACCTCGAACGACACGTCCTTGAGCGCCCAGAAGTCCTCGTACTTGCGCCCGGCCCTTGCGCATCACCGTGGCCTTCAGGCTCTGGTTGCGCTCGTGGTAGAGGCGGAAGCGCTTCCAGACTCCATCTGCTCTGACGACGGCGTCGCTCACAGCTCCTCCGCGACCTTGCCCTCGAGGCGGTTGAACACAGCCAGGCCGGCGAGCAGCGAGGCGAACGACACCACCACCAGGTAGGCGAGGTGGTCGAGCGGGGGGAAGCGCATGTCGTACATCACGTCACGGAAGGCCTCGACGAAGCGTACGAGGGGGTTGAGGTTGTACAGGGTGATCTTCCACCCGGTCGTGCCCGAACTGCTCCTGCACGAGCGTCATCGGGTACACGATGGGCGCCGAGTAGAACCACACCTGCAGGACGATGCCCAGCAGGTGCTGCAGGTCGCGGAAGTACACCGCCGCGGTCGACAGCATGAGCGCCAGCCCCAGCACGAACACGACCTCGATGACGACCAGCAGCCAGCACCACCGGCACCCACAGCACGATGACGTTGCCGAAGAACACCAGCGCCACGGCCAGCACGGTCAGCTCGATGAGGAACGACACGACCCACGACGCCGTGATGGACGCCGACCAGGATCTCGCGGGGGAAGTACACCTTCTTGACCAGGTTGCCGTTGCCGATGAGCGACGACATGCCACCGTTCAGCCCGTTGGAGAGGAACGTGTACGGCAACAGCCCGCACATGAGGAACATGGCGAAGCTGTCGATGCCCGACGGATCGCCCACGTGGCGCGTCGACGCCGAACAGCAGGCCGAAGACGAACCCGTAGATCAGCAGGCTGGTCAGCGGGTTGAGCAGCGACCACGCCCACCCGAGCACCGAGCGCTTGTACTTCGATCGCAGCTCGCGCAGGGTCAGGTTGGTGAACAGCTCGCGGCGCGAGGTGATCTCGGTCAGTTTCTCGATCAGCAGCATGGGTGTGGGGGTCGCTCGGGCAGACCGACAACGCTAGAGCGTGCCCGTGTCACGAGGCCAGGCAACCACATCGCGCGCCGTTTCGGGGCGCATGGCCTACCCTCGACCTGCGTGATCCGCGGGATCGACGCCGACGCGCTGGCGATCCGACGCCTCATCGGGCGCCACATCGCCGGCCGGGGTGTCGAGCTCGGCCCCGGGTCGCAGCCTTTCCCGCTCAGCTCGCCCGGGGCGACCGTGTGGTACCTGGACCGCTGGCGGCCCCGACGAGAACCGCGCGCTCTTCGCCGAGGTCGACGAGGGCTTCACCCGGCCGGACATCGTGTGCGACCTCAACACCGATCGGCTGTCGATGCTGCGGTCGCAGTCACTCGACTTCGTGATCGCCAGCCACGTGCTCGAGCACGTGGCCGACCCGATCGGCCTGCTGGACGAGATCCACCGGGTGTTGCGGGTGGACGGCATCGCCATGGTGCTACTCCCGGACATGCGCCGCACGTTCGACCGTGACAGGCCGGTGACCCGGCTCGACCACCTGTCGGGGAGCACGAGGCGGGGGTGCGGTACGTCGACGACGAGCACATATCCGAGTTCCTCAGGTTCACCGACGAGAGCTACCAGGAGTTGGTGGTCGACGCCGGGCCCGTCGAGCGGAAGCGTCTCTTCGACCGGCACCGCGACCGGTCCATCCACGTGCACTGCTGGTCGGAGGACGACTTCCAGCCGGTGATCGACCACGCCATCGGGGTCCTCGGCCATCGCTGGCAGTTCGTGGACGGCATCCTCACCGACGACGAGGGGCCACTCGGCTTCGAGTTCGGCTACGTGATGCGGCGGTCGGCGGCCGACCTGCCGACCGATGCGCTCGTCCAGCAGTTCCACTACGCACACCGCACGTGGGCCGAGCACCGCCGACAGATCCAGCGTGTCCAGCGGGAGCTGACCGCCCTGTCGCCTCCGGCGCCGTCGCTGCGAGCGCGTGTCCGTCGGTGGGGCGGCTCGGTCAAGCGCCGTCTCGGGCGCTGACCTGACGCTGGCGCGACGGTTTCCGGTGGCGCCTCGTCCGTTCGATCCACGCTCGCGACCCGCGGACCCTCGGGGCGTCCCCGCTGGTAGTGGGACGGCGGCACGCCGAGCTCGAGCTCGATGCGGCGCACACGCTCGAGGGTGCGCTGCGAGACGATGCGGTGGGCCGAGATCAGGTCGGCCAGCACGCCGATGGCGAAGATCTGGATGGCCGCGACCAGGAGCACGCCGCCCAGGACGATCGACTGCAGGTGACCGGCCCGCCGGCCGTTGACGATCCAGTCCCACAGGAAGGGGCTCCACGCGGCCAACGCACCGACGAACACCAGGCCGGCCAGCCACGAGAACACCTGCAGCGGCTCGTAGCCGGTGTAGATCCGGAAGATCGCCATCATGTTGCGCCGGATGTACGACGACATGGACTTGAACAGCCGCGACTCGCGGGTCTTGTCGTTGGTGGCGATCGGCACGTCGGCGACCGCCACCAGGCTCTTGCCCGCCTGGATGAGCGACTCGAGCGTGTAGGTGAACTTCGAGACGACGGTGAGCCCGAGGGCGGCCTCGCGGTTGTAGGCCCGGAAGCCCGATGTCGCGTCGGGCACGTCGGTGTCGGACGCCTGGCGCACGACCCAGCTGCCGAAGCGCTGCAGGCGCTTCTTGGCGGGCGAGAAGTGCTCGATCGACATGACGCCACGGTCGCCGATGACCATGTCGGCCTCGCCGGAGACGATGGGTGCGACCAGGGCGGGGATGTCGGCTGCCGAGTACTGGTTGTCGGCGTCGGTGTTGACGATGACGTCGGCGCCGAGCTTGAGCGCGGCGTCCATGCCCGCCTGGAACGCGGACGCCAGGCCCTTGTTGTTGGTCAGCTTGACGATGTGGTCGACCCCGCAGTCGCGGGCCACCTCGACCGTGCGGTCGGTCGAGCCGTCGTCGATGACCAGCCACTCGACCTCGTCGAATCCTGTGACCTTGCGCGGGAGGTCGGCCAGGGTGGCGGGTAGCTGGGCCTCTTCGTTGAGGCAGGGGATCTGGATGATCAGCTTCATCGGAGTCCGAAGGGTGAGGTGCGAGGCCCCACGATGCGAGGCCACCATCATGGGGCGCGCCCGGGGGATGACGCCACCTGCGTGCTGGCCCCGAGCCGGTCGGATAGTACAGTCCGTTCCGGCGGCGGCTCGCCACGGCTGGGGACAGCTGACCGGTGCGGGCAGTGCGACCGGGAGTTCGCCACCCACCCCGGGGTCCGCCACGACCCGTACACGATGACCGAACTCGCTGACGCGCCCGAAGCGGCCGCACCCCATCCCCTACGCCACGTTGCGTTCCTCGCGGCGGTGGTGGCTGTCGCCCTGCTCGTGGTCGGAACGATCGGCCCGCCGCTGTTCGGCAGGGGGTCCCTGCTCGCCACCGACATGTCGACGCTGGGCTATCCCTGGCGCGCGTACGACGAGCCCGGTGAGCTGAACACCGGGGACCACGGTCCGGTCACCGACACCGTCGACGCCTCCTACCCGACGCGGGTCGCGGTGGCCGACGCGGCGCGCGACGGCAACGTCTTCGGCTGGAACCCGTTCATCAGCGGCGGGGCGCCGGCCGCCTCCGAATCGGCGTCCGGCTCGCTCGACCCGTTCGGCCTGCTCTTCATCGTGCTCCCTGGCTGGTTCGCTCCCGCCGCGATCAAGCTCGTCCAGATGGCCGTGGCCATCGGGTTCACCTTCCTGTTCGGCCGCCGCATCGGGCTCGGCCGGGTGCCTGCTGTCTTCGCGGGCGCCGCGTTCGCCGGCTCGGCCTTCCTGGTCATGTGGACCAACTGGCCACAGCCGGAGATCGCCGCGCTGATCGCCCCGCTGTTCTGGGCGACGGAGCGGTACCTGCAGGGGCCCTCGGCGACGCGGGCTGTCCCGATCGCCGTCGTCGTCGCCATGATGCTGCTCGGCAACTTCCCGGCCGTGGTGGGCTACGCCCTGTACGCCCTGGTCGGCTACGTGGCCCTGCGACTGTTGTTCGACGCCGACCAGCCGCTGCGTCGACGGGTCGTCGTCGGGGGTGGCGCCGGCACCAGCCTGGTGGTCGGCGCGCTCCTCGTCGCCGTCGTGATGATCCCGTTCGCGACGCGCGCCTCGGCGACCTCGACCTCGAGTCCCGCGAGCAGCAGAGCGGCAGCAACATCGGGTTGGGCCCGCTCGTGACCACCGTGGCGCCCAAGGCGCTCGGGCTCTCGACCGACGTGGGCGGCTACTTCGGCCCTCGCAGCCAGGTCGAGGTCATCTCCTTCGTGGGCATGACGACCGCGCTGCTCGCCATCTTTGCTCTCTGCCTGCCCCGTCCGCGGTCGACGCCACCCGGCACCCGACTCGCGCTCGGGCTCGTGGCCCTCGTGCTCGGCCTGGCGACCTACGGCGGCGGGGTGGCACTCGACACGCTGCAGCGCCTCCCGGTGTTCTCCACCAGCTTCATCGGTAGGACGACCTCGATCATGGGGTTCGCGGTGGCCGTGCTCGCCGGGCTCGGCCTCCAGTCGCTGGCCGAGCGCGGCTGGCCCACCGGCTGGCGCGCCCGAGCGACAGCGGTGTTCGTCCTCGTGGCCGCACTCGGCGTCGCGGTGATGGCGGGGCGACGCGCCCGCAACCTCGCGTCCGGGCTCGGCCGGTCCGACGAGTTCCTCGAGGCACTCCGGCTACCCGTCGCGGTCGGGATCCTCGCGATCGTGCTGTTCGTGGTCGTGCGCGCCGGCGGTCCGCGTCTGCGCCAGGCGGCGACGGTGGGAATCGTCGGGCTGCTCGTCGTCGAGTCGCTGGCGCTGGCGCTGCCGCTGTTGCCCAACGAGGACGAGGACCTGCTCTTCCCCGAGACCCCCGGCATCACGTTCCTGGCGGAGAACGTGGGCGACGACCGGGTGGCACCCCAGGGACTGAACCTGTTCGCCAGCGCGACCACGTTGTTCGGGATCCGTTCCGCGACCGGGCACGCGTTCACCGCCGAGACGTGGAAGCAGGCCCTCAAGACGGCCGACCCCAACGTCTTCGGCGGATCGCCGACCCTGTCCCAGCTCAGTGACGCCGAAGAGGTCGTCACGTCACCGATGCTCGACCGGATGGGTGTCCGCTGGTTCGCGGCGGGTGCCGCACACGTACCGCTCGGTACGGTCGAGGACGATCACCTGGCGGCGGCGTCCTGTGACCGGCCCGTGACGCTCGACCAGCCGGTCTCGATCGCGGTGCCGGCGGCGAACGGGCTGCGCGGGGTGCGCGTCCGCACGTGTGGCTCCGTCGACCTGCCGAACGCAGCCACCCTCGACGCCCGGGCCGAGGCCACCAACGGGTCCGCCACCGCCAGGGTGCAGCTCCCGCGCACCGTCGCCGAGGGCGAGGTCGCTGTCGCCCTCCCGGCCGACGACCTGGCAGGTGAGGGCGACATCACCGTGACCCTCGAGATGGCCGCCAACGACGGGCGGGCGCTGTCGCTGGCCACGGACGACCGGGGCGAGGTCGCCGTCGACCTCACACGGCCCGCCGACGACGGGCTGCGGCTGGCGTATGCGGACGACCTGCGCATCTACGAGCGCACACGCGCCCTTCCCCGCATCCGCTGGGCCGGCGAGGCCACGGTCATCGAAGATCCGGACGAGCGGCTCCGTCAGCTGAGCAGAGGGCTGGTCCCCGACGACACGGTCGTGCTCAGCGAGCCCGGCGCGGAGGGGTCGGGAGCCGCGGGCGACGTCGAGGTCCTGCTGGACGCGCCGACGGCGATCTCGGTCCGGGTCGAGTCCGACGGTGACGGCTTCCTCGTGGTGGCCGACGCCCTGCAGACCGACTGGGTCGCGACGATCGACGGTCGGTCTGCCGACCTCGTCGCTGCCGACCACGCCGGGGTCGCGGTGGCGGTCCCCGAGGGCACCCACACGGTCGAGATCCGCTACCGGCCCCGGGGCCAGCGCGCGGGCGCCGCCATCTCGGTCCTCACCGCGCTCGCGCTGGCGGGCGTGCTCGTCGCGGGCCGGCTACGTGCTCGCCGAGTGCGGGGCTGAGCCAGGTCGCCTCCATGTCCGAGCCCACCCAGCCGGTACCATTCCCCGCCGTGCCCGAACCGCTGCGCGTCGTCTTCTTCGGCACCTACGACGAGAGCCGACACCCGCGGGTACAGGTGTTGCGCGAGGGCCTGATCGCCCACGGTCACCAGGTCGACATCGTCAACGTGCCGCTCGACCTCGACACCGCGGCCCGTGTCCAGCTCGTGCTGCAACCATGGCGGGCGCCACTCGTGGCCGTCCGGCTCGCCGTCGCGTGGGTCCGGCTGCTGGTGCGCTCCCGGAGGGTCCGCCGGCCCGATGTCGTCGTCGTGGGCTACCTGGGCCACCTCGACGTCCACCTGGCCCGCCTGCGCTGGCGGCGCAGCCACCTCGTCGTCGACCACATGGTGTCGCTGGCCGACACGATCACCGACCGCAAGCTCGACGGGTCGTCGGTGGTCACCCGCGTGTTGGGATGGGCCGACCGTGCGTCCACCGGACGGGCCGACACCGTCGTCGTCGACACCGAGCAGCAGCGGGCACAGCTGCCGCCCGCCCATCGGGCCAAATCCGTGGTCGTGCCGGTCGGCGCCCCGCAGCGCTGGTTCGACGCCGCCCGGCCGTCGGGCGACCGTGGCGCCCGTGGCGACCGACTGTCGGTCATCTTCTTCGGCCTGTACACCCCGCTGCAGGGCGCGACCGTGATCGGCGAGGCGATCGCCAAGCTCGACGGCCAGCCTGTCTCGTGGACGATGGTGGGCACCGGTCAGGACCGCTCCCGCTGCGAGGCCGCCGCGGGCAACGCACCGGTGCGCTGGCTCGACTGGGTCGACGCCGCCGAGCTCCCGGAGCTGGTGGCGTCACACGACGTCTGTCTCGGCATCTTCGACACGGGGCTCAAGGCCCAACGTGTCGTCCCCAACAAGGTCTTCCAGGGCGCCGCCGCCGGGTGCGTGATCGTCACGTCCGACACCACCACCCAGCGCGAGGCGCTCGACGGGGCCGCCATCTTCGTCCCACCAGGCGACTCCGCCGCTCTGAGCGAGGTCATCATGAACCTGAGCAAGAACCCGTCCGAGGTCGACGCCGGCCGCACCACGGCACGCGACACCGCCGAGAGTCGGTTCACCCCGGCCGCGGTCGTCGCCGGTCTGACCGCCCGCCTCGGGTCGTCCGCAGGGGGCGCCTCCCCCACCCGCGCGAGCCTGCCGCCCCTGCCCCCCAACGCGGCGCTCCGGTGGCACGTCGTGCGGGAGCGGGTCGGCGAGATCGATCCCGGCAGCGTCCTCGAGCTGGGGGCCGGGCAGGGGGCCGTCGGCGCCCGGCTCGCACGCCGCGCCCGATACGTCGGCGTCGAACCGGACCCCACATCGCGCGCGACCTCGCAGGCGCGCCTCCCCGACAACGCGCGACTCGTCGCCGACATCAGCGAGCTGGAGGCGGACGAGACGTTCGACCTGGTGTGCGCGTTCGAGGTGCTCGAGCACATCGACGACGACGCCGGCGTCCTCGCGACCTGGGTCGAGCACGTCAGCCCGGGCGGCCACGTGCTGGTGTCGGTGCCCGCGGACCCCGAGCGGTTCGGGCCGGCTGACGAGCTCGCCGGGCACTTCCGGCGGCACACGCCCGACACGCTGGCGACGCTGTTCGAGGCCGCCGGCCTCGAGACGGTCGCTGTCGACCACTACGGCTACCCGCTCGGCGTGGTCCTCGAGGCCGGCCGCAACACCATCGCCCGTCGCCGGCTTGCCTCCCGGGCAGCCCCGAGCGACGTCGAGTCACGCACCGCCGGAAGCGGTCGCCACCTGCAGCCACCGGACTGGGCGGGCAGCGCCATCTGGGCTGTGACAGCGCCGTTCCGCGTCGTGCAGCGTCGCTTCCCCGACCGTGGCCCGGGCCTGATCGGTCTCGCCCGTCGCCCGGGCGAGGATCCGCGGCCGTGACCGCACCTGCGTGACCGAGACCGACGTCGGCGACCTCGCGCCGGCCGAACCCGAGAAGCGTCGGCGGCCGCGATGGAAGGCATTCATCGGGCTCGCCGGCCTGGCGGGACTGGCGATCGCCGCGGTCACGACGGCTCGCGAGGCGGGGGCGCAGGCGCTCCCCAGCGTCGGCGCGCTCCTCACCGCTCTCGTCCTGCAGGTCGTGGCCCTGATGTTCGGCGCCCGGGCATGGGTGGCGCTGTTCCCTCCGTCGGCTGACCGCCGAGCTCTGGCCGCCGGGCTGTACGCGTCGCAACTGACCAAGTACCTGCCGGCCGGCGGCTTCGTGCAGGTGGCCAGCCAGGTAGCGCTGGCCAGCCCGCACAGCGGCGCGTCCTCGGCGGCTCTGCGCCTGCCGGTCTTCTCGCTGAACACCGTTGTCGCCGGCGCCTCGATCGGATCGCTGCTCGTGTTCGACAGCGAGCTTCCCGGGTGGGGCCGGGCGCTCGCCGCGTGCGGCATCCTGTCCATCGGCCTCCTGCACCGGTCGATCATGGCCGCCGCCCTGCGCCTGGTGCGCCGGTTCGTTCCCCGGGTTCCCGACCCCGCCGACCTGCCGCCGCAGCGGGCGATCCTCACGAGCTTCGGGTTCTCGCTCGGCAACGTCATCGCCTTCGCCGGGGCGTTCACGGTGCTGATCGGCGACCTCACGGATGTCGACCCGCTCGTGGCGGGGGCGGCGCTGTGCGCCGGCTGGGCGGCGGGCTACCTGGTGCTGTTCATCCCGTCGGGTCTCGGCGTCCGCGAGGCCGTGCTCCTGGCTGCGCTGCCCGACGTGGTGACGGGCACGCTGCTCGCCGCGTCGGTCGCCCACCGGCTGCTGGGGCTGGTCACCGAGGCCGGGCTGGCCGGTGTCACGCAGATCAGGGCGGTGCTCGAGCGCCGGCGTTCGCGCTGAGGCCGGGGCCGGCCACGGCGCCGCCCCCATGGCGTCATGCGTCCCGGACGCGAAGGAGGGCGCCCGAAGCCGGAGCCTCGAGCGCCCTCCCAGATCGTCATCCGCTACCGGCGGACGCCCAGGCTGTCCCTGTTGTCGGCGTTCCAATCGCCGACGAAGGTGACGTCGGTCGCCTTCCCGTAGGAGAACGTCGAGTCGGCGACACCACCCGCGATCGCGTTCTTCAGGTAGTAGGTGCTGCCCCGGCGGACGCCGAGCGTGTCGTCGCCGTCGCCGTCCCAGTCACCCACCAGCACCCTGTCACCCGCGCGGCCGTAGGCGACCACCAAGTCGGCAGGACCGCTGCCGAACGAGTTCTTGATGTAGTAGGTGCTCCCCCGACGAACGGCGAGCGTGTCGTCGCCGTCGCCGTCCCAGTCACCCACCAGGACGACGTCGTTCGGGCGGCCGTAGGCCTGGACGACATCGGCCGCTCCACCACCGAAGGTGTTCTTCAGGTAGTAGAGGTTGCCGCGGCGAACCGCCAGCGTGTCGACGCCGTCGCCGTTCCAGTCACCCACATAGACCGTGTCGGTCACCTGGCCATACGAGAACGACACATCCGGAGCCGTGGGCGCCAGTGCGTTCTTCAACGCGTAGGTGTTCCTGAGCCGGAACCCGAACGAGTCGCCCCCGTCAGCGTCCCAGTCGCCGATCAGGAAGTGGGTCGCCGGCTGAGGGTCCCTGAACACCACCTCGGCCGCACCGCCGGTCGTGCCGTTGGTGAGGAAGAAGCACCGCCCCCCACACGGGTTGCCCGGTGACGACCGGACGTTGCCCAGGCCGTCGGGCATGTAGTCGATCGGGTCGCTGGTGATGTGTCTGATCGACGCCTGCCAGCGCAGCGTGCGCGCCGTCGCGATGGGCGCACCGCTGAACGCGAGGCCGATCTGGTTGGCCGCCGGCCGCAGGAACTGCAGGTTGGCGTTCGTCACGTCGCGCCACGAGGTGTCGTCGCAGCTGGGTGTGCGGAACATCCCACCGACGAACCCACCCTGGTGCAGGAGCACGGCCACGAAATCGCCGCCGACGCATCCGGTCGACATGCTGCCGTCGGTGTCGATGAAGATATCGACCCAGCCCAATTCTGCGTCGCTGTAGCCGTCCGCAGTGTCGACACCGAGCACCCAGGTCGAGCTCGGGCAGTCGTAGCCCAGGGCGTACGACGTCGCGTCGAGCAGCACATCGCCTGGCTCGTTCGCGTCGCCGTACTGCGGCCCGTAGCAGAGCCCCGGTGGCAGGAACGCGGCCGCCGCGGCGGCTCCCTCGGTCGACTCGGCCGACCGCGACGTCGCGGCCGGCGCCTCGAACTGTGTCAACGGCTCGAGCCGATCGCGCACCGCGTCGATGTCGACACCGTCGACGCGATCCGGCTCGGCCGATGGCTCCTGCGCGGCGGCCGCATCGGCGGTGCCCACGCTCGCGGCGAGCGCGGCAATAGCCACCAGCCCACCGATTCTCTCCCAGATCATCTGTCCCCTCACTTCTCCGCCGTGGGGCCCAGTGCCCCGAACTCAGAGCGGACTATCCCACGCGGTAGCCACTGCCAACAATGCTCGTCACGGGATCGACACCCCCCTGTCGCCGGTGCGGATCGAACGCTGCGACCCACGGTCCGCGCGCACGGTCCGCGGATGTGACAGTATCGTGACGTTCGGATGACGGACCGTGGTCTCCCCGCCGCGTCATGCATTCGACAGGAGGTCGACCAGGTGCGACACCCCTGTGCTCGAGCCGTGAGCCTCGTGATCGTGTTGTCGGCGCTCGTCACCCTCGCATCGCCCGCCGGCGCCAGTTCCGGCGCGGCGGCCGAGCCGCCCCCGGGCGAATCGGGCGAGGTGACGGTGACGCCCCCTCCCCCGGACCCGGAGGGTGACATCGACCCCGACCGGCCGCGTGACGACGGCGAGATCACGCCGCTCGCCGCTGTGGTGCGCCCGATCCGGTTCCCGATACGCAGCAACTCGCGCTTCGTCGACACGTTCGGCGCCTGTCGTGACGGCTGCTCCCGACGTCACGAAGGCATCGACATCTTCGCACCGAGGCGGACCCACCTCTTCGCTGCGGCCGACGGCCACGTCACCTGGCTGAGCACGAATGCCAGCGGCACGGCGGGGAACGGCGTGGGCATCACCGACGCGCAGGGGTGGCGCTACCTCTACCTGCACGTCAACAACGACAACCCCGGCACCGACGACGGCGCCAACCCGGCTCGCTGGCGGTTCAGCCCCGGGATCACGATGGGCGCCAAGGTCTACGCCGGCCAGATCATCGGCTACTCAGGCGACTCCGGCAACGCCGAGACCACGCCACCCCACCTGCACTTCGAGATCAGGAACCCCGCCCTGGTCGAGATCAACCCGTACGCGAGCCTGCTGAACGCGAGCCGGGCGCCGGCCGTGCCCCGTCTGTTCCGGTTCGACAGCTTGCGGGGCGGCGCCGCGAACGACCACCTCGCCTGGGCGACGACGAGGACGACGGCGATCATGGCCTGCGACACCACCGGCGACGGCGACGACGAGCCGACGTTCCGCGAGGGTGCGGTCTTCTGGCTGTCGCCCGAAGGGGCCGACACACGAGTCACCGGGCACCGGCAGTACGGCGTGGCCAGCGACCGCGGCATCTGCGGCGACTGGGACGGCAACGGCACGGAGACGCCCGGCGTGCGCCGTGGCAACGTGTTCATGTTGCGCAACTCGTGGACTGCGGGGCCCGCCAACATCGTGTACGGCTACGGCCGCTCGACCGACCAGCTGGTCGTCGGCGACTGGAACGACGACGGCGTCGACACCGTCGGCGTCGTTCGTGGCAACACCTGGTTGCTCACGAACCGCAACGCGTCGGGCTCCGCGACCACCACCTTCACGTTCGGGAGGTCGGGCGACCGTGCGGTCGTGGGCGACTGGGACGCGAACGGCTCCGACACCCCCGGCGTGCGCCGCGGCACCGCCACGTACCTGCGCAACGCCTCCAGCTCAGGGGCGGCATCGATCTTCATACGCGTCGGGGCGATCGGCGACGCGACGTTGGTCGCGCGCTGGTCGACCGGCACCTCGGACAGGGACACGATCAGCCTCTGGCGACGTCACCCGCAGTAGCGCCAGCGGCGGATGCCGAGGTGTCCAGGCCGTCAGGTGTTCCAGTCGCCGTTGAACGTGATGTCGGTCGGGCGCCCGTAGGCGAGGCCGTGTCCGCCGGAGCACATCGATCGACGCTCCGGCCATTCCCGGACCCATGAACCACCACGCGAGTGTGCGTGGGTAACATCCCGGCTCGACATGTGCAGCGTGGACGAATTCAGCGATTCCGCCCTGGCCCGTCTCAATGCGGAGTTCGAGAGTCGGCCGCCATCCGAAGTCATCGAATGGGCCGTTGGCAGCTTCTCACCGCACCTTCTGCTCGCCGCGTCGATGACAGATGCCGTGCTCATCGACCTCGCCGTGAAGGTGGACCCCGCCATCGAGGTCATGTTCATCGACACTGGGTACCACTTCCCCGAGACGATGGAGACGCTCACGACCGTACGCCGCCGATACGGCCTGAACCTGCGGATCATGACCCCCGTGCCACAGGACGAGGAGCCGTGGCGAACAGACCCCGAGGGCTGTTGTGCGGCGCTCCGGGTGAGCGAGCTCGAACGGGCTCTGTCGGGAAAGCAGGCATGGATGAGTGGGCTGCGACGGGTCGACACACCGTTCCGTCGCTCTGCCCCCATCGTCGGGCGGGATGGGCGAGGTCTGGTCAAGGTGAACCCCATTGCAGCCTGGACCAACGACGACGTGAGCCGGTACATCGACCAGCACGACGTCCCCATCAACCCATTGATCAAGCGTGGTTACCTGTCGATCGGGTGCATGCCGTGCACGCGACCGGTCGTCCCTGGTGAGGACCCACGCGCCGGCCGCTGGGACGGGATCGACAAGACCGAGTGCGGCCTGCACCTCTGAGGAGCGCGGGCGTTGGCCTCCGCTTGGGACCACCGGGCGATGCCGGCCTCGCGGGTCGGACGTGGAGGTGCCCCGTTTCGGTCGACGTGAAAGCAACTCCAGGCCCACTCTTCACGACGCCGAGTGCCTGAACCGCCCTGGGTCTGATGGAGGCTCGGGCTATTGGTTTCCAACCCCGGCGGGGTCGGGCTGTTGGGCAGCGTAGAACGCTGCTTCGAACTCTGCTGGTGGCACGTCGTCGCAGTGGCTGTGGAGCCGGTGCTCGTTGAACCAGTGCACCCACGAGAGGGTGGCGAGCTCGAGCTCGTCGACGTCGTCCCAGCCGTCGGTGTCGGGCCCGTAGACGCACTCGGTCTTGTAGAGCCCGTTGGTGGTCTCGGCCAGGGCGTTGTCGTAGCTGTCGGCGACGGTGCCGATCGAGGGTCGGGCGCCGATCTCGTCGAGCCGTTCGGTGAACCGCACCGACGTGAACTGCGACCCGGCGTCGGAGTGGGCGACGAGCCCGACCAGCCGGCGGCCGCCGCGGGCCGTTCTGGCCATCTCGAGGGCGTCGAGGACCATCTCGGTGCGCATGTGCGCCGCGACCCGCCAGCCGACGATGCGGCGGGTGAACGCGTCGACGATGAAGCACACGTACGCCATCCCCGACCGGGTCGGCACGTCAGCGTGGGCCTCGGGTCGAGGCGGTATGCCAGGCGCGGACCCCGTGGCCGATCCATCCTTCTGGGGATCATCGGGTTCGTCACCGCCGGCAGCGAAACGAACACCGGCGACGACGGTGGCGGGGGCGAAGACGACCACAGCCAAAACCGGGATCGCGGTCAGGCCGATCGGCCATGGCGACCACCGGGCGATTGTCGCCAGCGAGTCGTTGAGTTCGAACATGCCCAGGCCACCTGACCCAGGGGGCGACCAATAGGTATCGAGAACGATCGTCGCTGCGACGACCTGCGTGATGCCGGCGAGCAAGAGCAGCCCGACCGGGAGCCAGGTTCTCGCGCTTGCGCGGACCGCGGCCGACCAGCCGGCAGCGGCCACCACCGCGACTCCCACGATCCCCAGGTAGAGGTAGCGGCCTTGGACGCCGTTGAACTGCTGGTACTTCCACCAGCTGTTGTAGGAACCACGCGCCACGATGCCCAGGGCGAGGGGTGCCGGCAGGATCGCCACCGCTGCCACGCCCAGTGGCGTCACAGACCGCCGAGCAACGAAGGCGAGGACCACGCCGACGGCGATGACCGCCATGATGAACAGCGCGAGCGGGAACGGGAAGAACGGTGGTTCGACGAGTCCGAGCCACGCGACGATCCGCCGTGACATCTCCGCTACGAACCCATCGATGAACTCGAGCGGGTTGCGTTCGACGGAGTCGAGAACCACTGGCGGTCGCATGCGAGCCCGCGCGTCCGCCCCGAAGCCGCCCGGTTGGACGAGCCCGTGACGAACCAGGTTGCGTACCCACCACCACCCGCCGACCGCGAACGCCACTCCTTGTGCGGCCAGCATCGCCTGCCACGGGAACCTCCCGCGCCCCCGGCGCCAGCCCGTCAGGTAGGCAAGAACGAGGACGGGCGGGAGGACGAGGGCGAATCCCTTGGTCAACAGCGCCAGGCCCGTTACCGCGCCCACCACCGCGGCGAACCGCACGCCCAGGTTGCCGAGACACACACGCACCGCGAGGGCCGTGACGATGCCGGTGAGCAGGATGAGCAGATTGTCGTTGTTGATCGTCCCGCCGAGCCGGGAGATCCCGGGAATCAGGAGTGGCACGACCGCCGCCACGGCGGGAACGGCACGCGAACGGGACAGAGGGCGCGCCGTGGCCCACGCGAGCAGAGGGAGCGGTGCCAGCATCGCCACGTTGGCGAGCCGAAGGAACCCGACCACCTGGTCCCAGGCCCAGCCGCTGTCACCAGGCACGACGACCAGGAGACCGGCCATCAGGGCGTAGAACAGCGGTGGGTGCTGGGTCATCTGATTGGGAAACGGGTCGCCGACCGAGATGCGCCGGGTCGTGTCATGGCCCGGGAAACGCTCAAAGCCGCCCAGCTCGCCGAACGTCGGCCGCTCGCCCCGGGGGACCACCGCGTCATCGGTGAAGGGCGGGTCGAAGAACACGGTCAGCGATTGAACCGCGCCGTTCCCGACGCCGGAGGCCATCCACCGCTCCCCGGGACCAGCAAGCCCGTCGCCGTCGCGCCATGCCATCACCATGTCGTGGTGCTGCGCTTCGTCGGGATTGGTGTACGGCAGGTAGAGCAGGCTGTAGGTCGCCATCACCGCCACATGCAGGCCGGTGACGAGCCACACAACCGGCGGCACAGACCGCACTGCTCGGCGGATGGACGCCAGCGGCTTGTCAGGAGTGGTGGGTGGGAGCAAGGTCGCCAGCTGGATCTGTCGGAGGCATCGGTGACGGACATCGCGGCCACACGGTGGTCCAGTCGACGTTAGCCCGGAGAGCTCCCCTCCCGGAATCGACGTCGCCGGTACGCTGTCGTGCATCGGCAGTGCCGGCGCTGGACCCGGGGACAGGACTTGTGACTCACGTTTGCGCCGCCTAGACATCACGGTCCACCGACCGATCGCTGTGCGAGTCCGTCGCTGCCGAGTCCGAATAGCCGGGCATCGTCACAGGGAGCCAATGATTAGCCGATTGCGACGGTTGTGGGTTCGCTATCACCCGGTCGTGTGGTGGGTACTCGCGCTCAAGGCGCTGTTCGGGCTGTGCTTCATCCTCCTCGTGCCGACGTATCGGGGCCCGGACGAGGCACAGCACGTCGACATGATCAAGTGGTACCAGTCGCACCCCGGGTACGCCGACCCGACCGAGCACACACCGTGGTCGCCGGCCGTGGTGACATCAGAACGGCTGGTGTCGCCCGGCGGCATGCCGCGCCCGCCGCAGCACACGAGCGACGCCGTCCCGCGCCCCGACCGCGTGGGCTTCGACGAGTTGGGCGAGGGACCGGAGTCCCGCACGTGGGGTAACCAGATGTCGCAGCACCCGCCGTTGTTCTACGCGGGCATGGCCGCGGCGTCGTCGCTGACGAGCCTGCTTCCCGGGGATGCCTGGAGCTGGGACCGGGAGGTCTACCTCTACCGACTCCTGACGTTGCTCACCGTCGTGTCCCTCCCGCTGCTCGCGGCCGAAGCCGCCCTGGCGCTCGGCCTCTCCCGGAGATTCACCGCGGTGGCCGCGTCCGTCACGTTGCTGGTACCGATGTCGACGTTCATCGGTGCGGTGGTCAACAACGACGGCCTCGCCATGTTGTTCGCGAGCGTCGCGGTCGTCGGTGCGCTCGCCTACCTGAACCGGGGGGGCATGCGGTGGGCTGTCGTCACCGCTGTCGGGTGTGCGGGCGCCCCGCTATCGAAGACGACGGCGGCGACAGCCGCCGTGTGGGCTGTGCTCGTCGTGGCGATCGCGGTGGTTCGGTCGAACGGCTGGCGGCCTTCGGCGACCGGTCTGCGCCACCTCGCGGTCGTCGGGGTTGGGGCAGCGATCGGGTTCAGTTGGCTCATCGCCAACGTCGTGCGATTCGCGGATGCGCAGCCCAACGGCTTTACCCGCACACCGTCACCAGGGTACGACGCGTCGGTCGTCGATTTCGGCCGTGTCTGGGTGGCGCGGGTGGCCTCCAGCTTCTGGGGCCAGCCGGCCAGGCGCACCGGTATCACCCTCGCCCCGTGGATGATCACGCTGCTCACCGTTGCGGCTGTCGCACTCTGCGTGCTGGCGATACTACGAGGACGGCGGTTCCGGATGTCGACGAGCTTGCTCGCGCTGCTCATCGTTGGCCAGGTCGGGTTGATGTTCCGGACAAATTGGACCGCGCACCTCCGCGACGGAACGTTTCCCGGGCTCCAGGGGCGCTACCTCTACGCATTGCTCGTTCCACTGGCCGCGTTGGTCACCGTTGGTGTCTCGGCAATCCTCGGAAAGAGGTTCGCTGCGCATGCTGTACCCGTCGCGTGCGCTATCGCTGCAGGCGGGGTGGGGCTGCACGTGTTCTTGGGTTGGTCCATGCTCACTGGTGGGTACTGGGCAGACGACGGTAGGGGTTACGGCGGACAGCTACGCGCCGTGTTGGCGTGGAGTTCCCTGCCCGTGGCACTGACCATGGCAACCCTCGTCGCCACCGCGCTCGCCGTCGCGGTGGCGGGAGCAGCCGCCTTGGCTGGTCTCCGTGCCCGCTCCGTGGCTCAGTGCGATGCCGTTGACCTCGTGGAGGCAGGATCAAGATGAGTTCCAGGGCACGCGACGACGCGACCCACGTCGTGGTCGTGAATCAACACGGTGACAACCGTGGCGACGAGGCCGCCATGCGGGCCATGGTCCGCGGCATCGGCGACCGCGTCAAAGCCCCCGCGTTCACCATCGTCCACCAGTTCGCCGACGCCGACAGTGAGGTAGAGCTCGACTACCCCGTGACCTACCTCAGCATGCGGCTGCCCGTCGTCGAGTACGTACGCCTGGTCGCGTTCGCGGCACTCCATGCCGTCAGGTGCAGGCTTCCTCGCGTTGCCGGGAAGAAGGGCCGCGAGATCATCAGGGCGATCGGGGTAGCCGATCTCGTCGTCTCGGCGCCTGGTGGCCCGTACTTCGGCGACCTGTATGCCGATCACGAGATGGTGCACTGGTTGTACGTCTGGATGGCGCGCAGCGCTCAGCGTCCGCTCGCGTTGTACGCGCCGTCGTGCGGTCCGTTCGAGCACCGGTTGCTCAACGTGGTACGGCGGCGCGGCTTCAGGTGGTTCGACTCGATCTCATTGCGGGAACAGCGATCGGCGGACCTTCTCAGCCGACTCACCGGTATGGAGGCGACCGTGACGACCGACGCTGCGCTGCAGGACCTCGTCGCACCTGCGGATCGTCGCACCTACGCAAACGCACACGAACGTCTGCTGGTCGTAGCCGCCCGGGACCCCGGCCAGGACCAGCGGGAGCCTCACGATCGATCGCTGGTCGCGGCCATCGATCGGATGTGCGAGAGCCAACCCACGTCCGTGGTATTCCTACCTCAGCTCCACGGTCGGGCTCACCGTGATGCCCCCTATCTCGCGGAACTGGCCGGCCAGGTTGCCGCCGCCGCGCGCACGCGGGTTGCGTCCGACACACTCGACAGCGTGGCGCAACGGTCGTTGATCGCAACCGCCGATTTCGTGATCGCGGGGCGCTACCACCCAGCCGTGTTCGCCATCTCGTCGGCCACACCCGTTCTTGTGATTCCCTACGAGCACAAGGCCATGGGCGTCGCGGAAGCAGCCGGGATCGGGCCCTGGGCGACGTGGGTCACGGACCTGGAGCCCGAACGCCTCGCCGAGCGGGCCCACGCGCTCGTCCAGCATGCGGACGAGGTGCGCGCACAGCTCGAGGAAGCGAGTGTCCGCCTGCAGGAGCTCTCGAGCCAGTCGTCAGACCTGACGGTGGGGCTTCTCGAGAGCAGGCGCCTCATGGTGTCATAGCGTCGGCTCGAACGGCCTTTGCCCAGTGGCAAGAGCTCGGGGGCGGGTGGGTCGCCGTACTACCGTGACGCGCGGTGAACATCATCATCGGCGGGTTGGGGATCAGTCAGCGGCGCAAGGAGTTGTGTCGGCGTGCGGTTGCTCACATCGGAGCCGAACCGCTTCAGGAGTGGTCATCACCCTCCGGGGATGGGTGGGTGGCGTGCGCCTCAGATGGTGGCGCCACGGTCGCACGCAGGTTCGATCCCGGCTGCGGTGCAGCAGCCTACGGTTCGGGCGTCCACGCGATCGCCGGCTCGTTGTCTGACATTGGTAGCGCTACCGATCTGCTCGATGGCTGCGATGAAGACCTCGTCGCGGTGGCGGGAGATGACGCAAGGGTCGTCGTGGCAGGTGGGAGGGGCAATCACAGGCTCTTCCGCACCGACTTTCCTGAGGGCGGATCGATGGTGTCGTCGCATCTGGGCGTCCTCGCCCGAGCGCGCGGTGGTGATCTACATGTCGACCGTGGCTTCGAGGACTTCCTCCTCGGCTTCGGGTTCCTCCCCGACAGGCGTACACCCTTCGGGGACATCAGCGTGCTCGACCCGGGTACACGGCGTCGCCTCGGCGAAGAGTCCATCGAGGCGGTCGCGCCGCCGCCAGTCCCACCCACCGCCGACGTTCCTCCGACGGTCGATCGCGCTGTCGACGAGCTCTACAGCCGGTTCAGCGCCGCCGTCGAGCAGCAGGCGCGCCCCGACGACCGCCACGCCGTGCTGCTCGGCGGCTTCGACTCCGCCCTGGTCGCGGCCGCCTTACGCCGGCTTGGCCACGAGGTGCACACCTTCACGTTCGGGTTCGGTGACTCCCGCTACGAACAACGTGGCGCCGAGGAGATCTCCCGCCAGATCGGCGCCGCGCACACGTGGGTGAAGATCACCCCTGACAGCGTGATGGATGCGATCAGCAAGTTCGCTGACGTGTTCCCACAACCTGGCCCCCAGCCGCACTATCAGGTGCACACCTTGTTGGCCAGTCAGGTGATACGGGAGCAGGGGTTCACCCACGTGTTCACCGGCGACGGGTGCGACGCCGTGTTCCTCGGCTACCCGATGGTGAACACCCGGGCCCGGATCATCGAGAGCCTCGCGCGGACGCCGCAGCCTGTAGCTCGAGCGGCACTCGGCGCGCTCGGCACGGCAGCCGCCGATCGCTACCTGGGGCATGTCGCCCGGATGGGTCGGAGCACGCTGCGAAGCCTCTTGCTGCCCAAACCCGCACGCGGCCACCTGCCGACGTGCTACCTCGATGAGCGGGCGCTCGCTCGGCTGCGGGACGACACGCCACCAGTGCAGGTCGAGGCGCCGGCGGACACACGGCTGCGTCTCGCCGACGACGTACGCGAACTGGACCGTGTACGGCTTGCCTTCCACGGCATGAGCATGACCGGGCAGAGTCGCACGAAGGCTGACGGTGCAGTCGCCGCGACCGGGCTGGTGCACTTGTCGCCATTCCTGCACCCTGCCCTACGTTCGTTCGTCACTGCTCTGCCGACGGCGTACCTGCGGCCCAACGGCACGCGTGCCGGCGACCCCGGAAAGGCGTTGCTCATCGAAACCGTACGCCGGCATCGGCTGCTGCCCGACTGGGTCATCGACCTGCCGAAGCAGTCACCGGTCGATTCGCCGATCGACGACTGGTACGCCGGCCCGCTTCGCGAGCGTGTGTTCGGCCTGCTCGATCTGCTTCCCTTCGCAGTCAATCGGGAGTTCATCGAGGAAGTGCTTCATCCCAAGCGCGCCGAGGACCTCTACCGCGAGCGCGTGTCGTTGGGCCATCACGCCTGTCAGCTGATCGGGCTGCTCTGCTCGTACGCGGCGTTCACGTCGCTCGCGACCGACTGACTCCATGCCCCGCGACGCATCAGAGGACACGGCGTCGATCGCTGGCATTGGTGGCGTGAAGCGGGTCGCGAGCCTGGCCATCACCCTGGCGTTCGTGGCGATGGTGGCACTCGTTGTGTACCGGCGTCGTGATGACCTCGCTGGTCTGCTCGACGGTCCCCGATCGGTGCTGGCCATCATCGGCCTGCTTGTCGTCGTCGGCCACTTCCTGAACTCCGCCGAGTTCTGGGTTCTCTATCGCGCCCAGGGCCTGGCGATCGGGTTGCGCGAGACCTGGACGCTGTTCCTCGCGACCCAGTTCGGCAACCTGCTGCCCGGGCAGGCAGGTTCGCTCTACCGTTTTCGCTATCTCAAGGTCGTCCACGGCTTCGACTACGGGCGTTCGGGCAGCAACTACGGCGCCAACCTCGCCATCACGTTCGCCAGCAGTGCGGTGGTGGCACTGGTCGGACTGGCGGCGCTGACCGCGACAGGCGGGAGCGTGTCACCGTTCCTCGTGGCGGCCGTCGTCCTACTCGCAATTGGATCGCTCGCCCTGCTCCTTCTGACCTTGCCGGAGCTACCTCGGCTCCAGGGCGCACCCGGCCGCGCCTGGACTCAGTTTCGCGTCGGTTGGGAGTCGATCCGTGGACAGCACGCTGTGGCCGGCGTGGTCCTCCTGATCGACGTCGCCAAGTACGCGCTCGTCGCGTGGCGGTTCCAGATCGCATTTGGCCTGCTCGACGTCGATCACAGCTACGCATACTTCCTCGTGATTGCACCTGCGGCGGGCATAGCAGGCGCAATCGCGTTCACGCCGGGCGGCTTGGGTGTCCGGGAAGCGTTCGTCACGGCCGCCGCCGTCGGCCTGGGTACCGACCTCGACACCGGCCTGCTAGCGGCAACTGTCGATCGAGGGGTGATGCTGCTGACAGCTCTCGTGCTCGGGTCGGCTGGGTTCGCTGCTACGCGCCGCCGGATGACCGTGATCAACGGCCAGCGGAGCGGTCACGACTGGAGGCGCGAGGGTCCCGCAGCGGATCAGCCAGCTCTCGGGTCGCAGCCCGGGGCGTGACGTCTTGTCCGACGGATTCGCGGGCGTTCTCCTGGAGGCCATCGAACGGCGCTGTTTCGCCTAGAGCCGGACAAGTAGTCCCGCTAACCGAGGTGGGCATCAGGCTGCGCCGGTGAGGGTCGTCGTCAGCGCCGGACGCCGAGCGTGTCACGGCCATCGCCGTTCCAGTCCCCGACGAACGTGATGTCGTTCGCGCGCCCGTAGGCGAACGTCACGTCGGCCGTACCACCACTGAACGAGTTCTTCAGGTAGTACGTGCTGCCGCGGCGCACGGCCAGCGAGTCGCGGCCGTCGGCGTTCCAGTCGCCGACCAGCACCACGTCGCCGGCTCTGCCGTAGGTCACAGTCACGTCGGCGGCACCACCACCGAGGGCGTTCCTGAGGTAGTAGGTGCTGCCGCGGCGTACGGCCAGCGAGTCGCGGCCGTCGCCGTTCCAGTCGCCGACCAGCACGATGTCGTCCGGCCGCCCGTACGCGAACGTCACGTCGGCCGCACCCCCGCTGAACGAGTTCTTCACGTAATACAGGTGGCCACGCCGCACGGCGGGCGTGTCGACCCCGTCGCCATCCCAGTCGCCCATCAACACGACATCCGACGCCGTGCCGAACGCGAACGTGCGGTCGGCGGCGGTGGCACCGAGCGCGAACTTGAGGGTGTACCGGTTGCCACGGCGGAACCCCAGGGAGTCGTCGCCGTCGGCGTCCCAGTCGCCGTAGAAGATCTGGTCTGCGGGCGTCGGATCGCGGAACACCACGTCGGCGACGCCCCCGAACGCGTTCGACAGGTAGAAGCACCGTCCGCCGCACGGGCAGGCCGAGCCTTTGCCCGTGCCCACGTCGCACAGGCCGGCGCCGGACTGCCACACCAACGTGCTGCGGGGGTTGGTGCCCACCGTGGCCTTGGCGACGATGTCGCGGTCGTAGCCCGTGTCGACCCGCAGCCAGTAGCGCCACTCCTGCGAGCCGACGCGCACCACGTAGAACGGCGCGGCGAGCGGCGTCGGCATGCCCGTCGTGGCGGCCCACGCCCGGTTGCCCTGGGCCGCCGCCGGGTTGACGAACAGGCACGGGCGCGCGGTCGTCTCGCCCGTGAGCTGGCAGAACGTCGGGACCGCACCCCCCAGGCGGGTCACACCATCCTGCAGCGTGAACCCCACGAGCGTGTCGTCGGCGAGGCTCGGCCCGTTCGCCCGGAAGTGATGGGTGTAGATCTCGAGACAGCGAACGCCGTCGGTCGCGCCCTCGTCGCAGCCGTGCCACGGTCGCACGGCGTACACGAACCGCCCGAGGTCGTTGGTGGCGCTCGAGCCGCACCAACGACTGGCGACGACCTCGGCGGCGAGTGCGGCCGAGGTCCGGGTGTCGATGCGTTCGGTCGCCGTGTTCTGCCACGGGTGGTCGAACTGCCAGAGACCCACGCCCGGGTGCCAGAACGCCCGTTGGTAGGGCGTCGACGGGTTGGCGAAGGCGTACAGGATCGGTTGGGTGTCCCACCGGCTGAGGGTCATGGGCGACGGCGCGGACGACGTGCTGGCGAGCGGACCGGCCTCGGTGAACGTGATCGACAGCAGCACGCCAGCGAGCGTCGCGTCGGAGATGGCGCACCCGCTCGTCCGGTACGACGAGGCGACGCTCGCCGCCGCCGCCACCGTGTCGGCGTACGGCTGGCGCCCGAAGGCCCGCGTGGCCGGCTGGGGGGCGGCGGCGGCCGTGGTCCGATCGGACGAGACAGCGTCGGAGCCGTCGTCGAGCCCGGGCGGGACGGCGGGAGGGACCGGGGGCGGGTCGTACGTGACCGGCGGCGGGGCCTGGGCCGTGCGGGCGCCGGCCGTCGCATCGGCCCCGGGGGTCACGGCGAGGCAGCCGATCGCGACCACCAGCGCGCCGACGATGGCCAGCAGCCGCACGCCCGAGCCAGCCTTCCGAGCACCCACCATCTCGCCCTCCCACGGCCCGTGACCATCCGGTCCGGCCCCTCCGCGGGACGAAGCGTAGGCGCGACGATCACACCTCGCCCGGCGTGCGAGCTCCGACGGCTCAGCCGGCGGCCGGCGGGGCGATCGGGTGGGGGGCGCAGAGCTCGTCGTACTCGGCGATGACGATCTGGTCGGGATCGATGGAGCACGCCGGGCACTGCGGGTCGCGCAGCATCTTGTAGGTGCGGAACGACTGCTCGAGCGAGTCGTAGGCCAGCAGGCGGCCCGACAGGCTGTCGCCGATGCCCAGGATCAGCTTGATCGCCTCGACCGCCTGGATCGACCCCACGATGCCGGGCAGCACGCCCAGCACGCCGGCCTCGGCACACGAGGGCGCCAGCTCGGGCGGCGGCGGCTCGGGCAGGAAGCAGCGGTAGCAGGGCCCATCGTGGGGCTTGAAGACCGTGACCTGGCCCTCGAACCGGAAGATCGACCCGTGCACCACGGGGATCCCGACCTTGAGCGCGGCGTCGTTGAGCAGATAGCGCACCGGGAAGTTGTCGGCGCCGTCGACCACCATGTCGTAGCCCGACAGGATGTCGACCACGTTGTCGGCCCCCAGGCGCACGTCGTGGGTGACCACGTTGACGTCGGGGTTGAGCGCCGTCAGCGTCTTCTTGGCAGAGTCGACCTTGCGGTCGCCGATGCGGTCGACGTTGTGCAGGATCTGCCGTTGCAGGTTCGAGTCGTCGACGACGTCCATGTCGACGATGCCGATGGTGCCCACGCCGGCGGCGGCCAGATACAGCGCCGCGGGCGAGCCGAGGCCGCCGGCGCCCAGCAGCAGGACGCGTGCGTCGAGCAGCTTGAGCTGGCCCTCGACGTCGACCTCGGGCAGGAGCAGGTGGCGCTGGTAGCGGTTGCGCTGCTCGGCCGTGAGGCTGCGGGGCGTGGCCCAGTCGCGGCCCTCGTCCTTCCACTTGTTGAAGCCGCCGACAACCGAGACGACGTCGGTGTAGCCCAGGTCGGTGAGCGTCTTGGCGGCGAAGGCCGAGCGGACGCCGCTGGCGCAGTGGATGATGACGGGCGCGTCGTGGTCGGTGAGCCGGCTCTCGACCGAGCCCTCGAGCGTGCCCCGGGGGATGTGCACCGCACCGGGGATGGCGCCCTGCTCGTACTCGTCGGGCTCGCGCACGTCGAGGACGACGGCGCCGGGCCGGCGCCGCAGCTCGTCGGCCGTGGCCGTGTCGACCTCGCGGATCTCGGACTTCGTGGCGGCGAGCAGCTCACGGAAGCTCGGCATCGGGCACCCTCTCTGGCTGGTCCTGCGGTGCGCGCAGTGTTCGTGCGACTGAAAAGCCTAGCGACCCGATCAACAATCAGACCAGGCCACGTGTTCCCGAGGGTGCTCCAGGCTGCGAACACAATGGTGCACAGCGCAGGACTGTAGGCATACGATGTGTCTCAGGTGCTCCATCCGCACCTCAGGACGGAGGAAGGCACCATGGCTCGCACCATGATCGACCTCGATGAGCAGGCACTCGACGCAGCGGCCGAGCGCCTCGGCACCAAGACCAAGCGTGACACGGTGAACGAGGCCCTACGTCAGGTGGCGCGCTCGCCCGCCCAGGGATCGGCGGTACGAGCGATCCTGGCCTTGGCCACCGACCTGGGGGACCGAGGCGTCATGGACAAGGCATGGCAGACCACGCCGCGCCAACGCGCACGTCGGGCCACATAGTGGTCGCCCCCACCGACGAGCCGAGCTCATCAGATGACGGGCTCGTACTTGTCGACACCAGCGTGTGGGAGCTCGCCCAGAAGGGCAACCCCGCGGCCGAGGAAGCCCTCGGCGAGTTGGCCTCGGACTCCCGGCTTGCCACCTGCGCCATCGTCGCCGGCGAGGTCATGTTCGGCACCCCGGTCCCCGCCCGCAACGTCGAGGCGGCGCGAGCCCAGCTCGCGGAGCTGACGGTCCTCGGGGCGTCGGCACAGTCCGAAGCGCGCGCTCTCGAGGTGATGGTCGCGCTGGCAAACCGGGCGAAGCACCGGTCGTGCGGGATCCGCGACCTCCTGATCGCGGCGATCGCGGAGGAGCACGAGGCGGCGATCGTCCACTACGACCGCGACTTCGACCACATAGCGGAGATCACGGGTCAAGTGGTCAGGTGGGTCGTGCCTCCGGGCACCGGCCACTCCACCGCCAGTCGGCGGCGGGGCTGACGACCCACACGTGAGAGCCCTGTAGTCATGCAGCGGCGCTCAGGAGTGCAGAGGTTCGCGCCGTCTCAGGGCTCGACCGCGATCTCGTGCATCGCCTCGATGAGGTCGCCGGAGTCGACCTGCAGCGGGCCCGACACGGCCAGCCGCCGTGCGAGCATCACGGCCATCGCGACGAACGACACCGCGCTGCCGACCAGCAGCCCGACCTCGACCCGCAGGAACACGTCGTCGGCGCCCAGCCACACGGTCAGCATCAGGGCGCAGAAGCCCAGACCCCACCCGAGCGCCTGGTCACGATGACCGCCGAGCGCGATGACCGCCTGGGCGCACGCCATGGCGAGCATGTACAGCCCTGCGCCGGCCGCGAGGAGGCCCATGGTGCGCGCACTCAGGTCGGACCCGGGGAACATCGTCTCGACGACGAAGGGGCCGAGGACCAGGCCGACGACCGTGCCGAGCGCGGCCAGCCCGGCGACGGCGACCAGCAGCCGCCGCAGGCCCGTACGGAAGTCGCCGAGGTGGCCCGAGTTGGCCAGCGCCGACAGCTTCGGCAGGAGCGACGCCTGCACCGCCTGGAACAGGAACAGCGGGATGCGGGCGATGACCACGCCGTTGACGAAGCGACCGGCGGCTTCGGCCTGGGAGTCGTCGGCCATCAACTTGACGAGGACCGGGCCGATGTTCATGAGAGCGAAAGCGAACACCGAGGCGATGAGCAGGTAGCCGAGCGCGCTGCTCACCTCACGGAACGCGGCCTCTGGCCCCTCGTCGAGCACGGGGCGTTGCACCGTCAGCGCCACGGGCACGGCGAGCAGCCCGGCGAGGCCGAGGGCCACACCGAACGGCCCAGCCGTGTTGACGCCGACCACCATGCACACCACGGCTCCCAGCACCCGGATGAAGCCATCGGCGCCGAGGTATGCGCCGTAGCCCTTGAACTGGCCTGTGCCGGAGAGGCAGCCGCGGGTCAGGTGGCCGGCCAGCGCGCCGGCGAGGCCGAGCGTCAGGCCCACGAGCAGCAGGACCTGCTCGTCGAAGAGGTGCTCGGTCGTCCAGCGCGCCGACGCGATGAGCAGCACCAGCACGCCGAGCCCGAGCCCGACCCCGATGGTCGCGGCGCGGCGCACCACGGGCAGGCCGCCCTGGTTGCGCGCCCGCCGCGCGGCGAGCGCCCGGCTGATCTCCTGCTCCAGCGGCAGGAACAAGCCGGGGCCGGCCAGGAACACCAGGCTCCACAGGGCCCCCAGCGGCGAGTACTCGGTGTTGCTGAGCGCCTTGTTGGCAACGAAAAGGAAGCCGTATGCCGAGATCCCGGCGACGATCAATCCGGCCCCGACCGCGGCAGTGCCGGTGGGTAACGGATTGCGGCGCCTCGCAGCCTCCAGCAGCGCAGCCATCGCCCGAGAGGGTACTCACATTGCGTGACCAGAGACACAAATAGTCGCCCCGACCAGGGGCGACCGTTGTGACCGGGCGGTAATCAGGAGCCGGTCAGGCGCCCACGATGCGAGGGAGCAGCTGGCCGATCGGACCACGCAGCACGGCGTCCGCGAGGTGGTCCATCGCCGTCTCGCTGCCGTTGACGATGACGATCCGCGCCCCCGAGAGCCGGGCGACGGGCACGACGTCGGCCACCGGGTACACGGCGAGCGTCGACCCGACGGCGAGGAGCAGGTCGGCCCGGCGGGCCGCGGCGCCGGCGCGCTCGATGTCGCCCGGCACGAGGTTCTGCCCGAAGCTGATGGTGGCCGATTTGAGGATGCCGCCACAGCTGCGGCAGGGCGGATCGGTCTCTCCCGCCCGCACGCGGTCGAGCGCCCGCTGCATGGGCGCCCGCTCGTCGCACGACATGCACACGACCTCGCGCATCGTGCCGTGCACCTCGACGACCCGCTCGGGGTCGGACCCGGCCGCCTGGTGGAGCCCGTCGATGTTCTGGGTGATCAGCGTGTCGAGCTTGCCCCGCCGCTCGAGGGTCACGAGAGCCCGGTGCCCGACGTTGGGCTCGGCCGCCCAGGCGGGATGGTCGAGGCGGTCGAGCCACGCCTTGCGCCGGATGGAGGGATCGGCCATGTAGTTCTGCAACGTGGCCCGCTTCTCGGCCTCGGGGTTGCGGGTCCACACGCCCTTCGGTCCCCGGAAGTCGGGGATGCCGCTGTCGGTGCTGATGCCGGCGCCGGTGAGCACGACGACCCGCTGCGACTCGTCGACCCAGCCGCGCACCTCGGCGATCTGCGCGTCCTCCACGTGTGCGTCCGACACGTGTGCGTCCGACACCGGGTCGCTGATCTCGTCGCTCACGCTTGACACCCTACCGCCGCTGTGAGAGACATTGAAAACACACGAACGACTTCCCCGCTCTTTGACACCGTCGTTCCCGCTGGAGACCGAATGCACGCGCGCGACATCCCGCCCGACACCCCCACCCTCCTCGTCGCCCCCTGGGGCGACCCCGTCATCGACCAGGTCGGCTACGACCCCCGCGCCGTCTACGTCGAGCGCTTCTGGCTCGGCATCCTGGGCCCCAGCGCGACCTGGTTGCTCCGCTACCTGGTCGATCGCCTCGACACCTCGCCCGACGGCTACGAGCTCGACCTCGACGAGTGCGCCACCGCGCTCGGGCTCGGGCGGCGGCCGGGCGCCAGTGGCGTCTTCCCCCGCACGCTCGCGCGGTGCTGCCAGTTCGGGGCCACGCGCTTCTTCGGGCCCACCACCCTGCAGGTGCGCCGCAAGCTACCCCCGCTCACCCGCCGGCAGATCGCCCGCCTGCCCGACACCCTGCGCGACGACCACGCCCGCTGGGTCGACAAACCACCGGCCGCGATCGCCGACGACATGCGCGACCGCGCCCGGCAGCTGGCCCTCTCCCTGGTCGAGCTGGGCGAGGACGCAGCGGGCACCGAACGCCAGCTCCACCGCTGGCGGTTCCATCCCGCGCTCGCCAGTGACGCCACCGCGTGGGCCCTCGACCGCCACGCCGCCCAACCCGACGACACCGCCGCCTAGCCCGTCGGGCCGACCTGCCGCCCCGAGATCGTCGAGGTCATGGGTTCCACCCGACGGGGCCCGAGGCCATAGGTTCCGAACCCGGAACCCATGTCCTCGGCCTGCCCCACCCGGAACCCATGACCTCGCCCTACCCCCGACCCCACCCGGCCCGTCGCCGCCCGAGCGGGCGGGTGGTCGCCGCCGCCATCGTGGCCGCGGTCCTGATCGCCGGGGCGTGCTCGGGGGGCGACGACGCCGAGCCGCAGGGCGACGACCCGTCCGACGCCGGCTCCACCACGACGACGTCCGCGAGCGTCGAGCTGTCCGAGCGCACCGAGCCCCTGCCCGTCGTCACCCCGACCCCGCGCGAGGCCCGGTGGCTGGGCCCCGACGTCCCGGTGCCGCCGTCGGTCACGATCGTCACCGACGAGGACACCGACCCTGCGGCCGTCGCGGTCGTCAGCGAGGTGGTCGAGGGCGCCGGTGCCGCCGAGGTAGTCGCCGTCTCCACCGACGACCACGACACCGACCGGACCGATGGGCTCACCGTCCGGCTCGGCTCGGCCGGCGACCCCGAGGTCGTGGCCCAGCTCGGCGAGGTCGGTGTCACGGTCCCCGCCGAGCTGCCGGCCGAGGGGTACGCGCTCGCCGCCTACGGACGGTCCGACGGCACGGGCGACGTCGTCCTGGCGGGCGCCGACCCCGCCGGCACGTTCTACGCCGCCCAGACCTTGCGCCAGCTCACGGCCGACGGGAACGTCGCGGGCGTCGCCATCGTCGACCATCCGGCGATGCGGCACCGCGGCACGATCGAGGGGTTCTACGGCAGCCCGTGGACCACCGAGGAGCGGCTCGATCAGCTCGCCTTCTACGGCCTCTTCAAGCTCAACACCTACATCTACGCGCCCAAGGACGACCCCTACCACCGGGACCAGTGGCGCGACCCCTACCCCGCCGACCGCGTCGAGGCCCTGAGCACCCTGGTCGACGCGGCGACGGCCAACCACGTGCGGTTCACCTTCGCCGTCTCCCCCGGCGTGTCGATCTGTTACAGCGACCCCGCCGATCTCACCGCCCTGACGGCCAAGCTCGAGGCGGTCCACGCCCTCGGTGTGCGCTCGTTCTCGATCGCCCTGGACGACATCGACCACACGCGCTGGAACTGCGACGGCGATGCCGCGGCCTATGGCGCGCCGTCGACGGAGGCGGCGGCCCGCGCGCAGGCCCAGCTGCTCAACGCCGTGCAGACCGGGTTCATCGCCACACACGAGGGCGCCGAGCCCCTGCAGATGGTGCCCACCGAGTACCAGGGGACGAGCGATGGGCCGTACCGCACCGTGCTCCGCGACCAGCTCGATCCGCAGGTCGAGGTGATGTGGACCGGCGTGTACGTCGTGCCCGACGAGATCACCGTCGCCCAGGCCCTGGCGGCGGCCGGGACGTTCGGGCGGCCGCTGTTCGTGTGGGACAACACCCCGGTCAACGACTTCCCGCCGACGGAGGGGCGGCTCATCCTGGCCCCCTACGCCCGCCGCGAGCCCGGCCTGTCGGAACAGACCACCGGCATCGTGCTCAACCCGATGAACCAGGCGGCGGCGAGCAAGGTGCAGCTCGTCGGGGGCGCCGACTTCACCTGGAACGACGCCGCCTACGACCCCGCCCGCGCCCACCGCGCGGCGGCCGCCCACCTGGCGGGAGGCGACGAGCAGACGGTCGACGCGCTCCTCGCCTTCTTCGACCTGGAGAACCTGGCGCCCACGTCGGCCAGCTCGGGCATCGTGTCGCAGCCCCAGGCCCCCGCCCTGGCCACCCAGCTCGACTCGTTCCGGTCGGCGTGGTCGGGCGGCGACCGCCAGGGCGCGGTCGACGCGCTCCGCCCGTACGCAGAGCGCCTCGCCGCCGCGCCCGCCCTCATCCGCACCAACGTCACGGACGCGGGCTTCGTAGCCGACTGCGCCCCGTGGCTCGACGCCACCGCGCTCTGGGGCCAAGCCCTCGTCGCCACACTCGACGGCCTCGCCGCCGCAGCGGCCGGCGACACGGCGGGGGCGACCGCGTCCCAGACGACGGCGGACGATCTGGTGGCCCGGGCATCGGCCATCGAGACCATCCCCGGCGAGACGAGACCGCAGGGGCCGGTGCGCGTGGGCGACGGGGTGCTCGACGACTTCATCGCCGAGGCCGACGGCCTGGCGTGACCCCCTGTGGCCGTCAGGCCTCGTGCGGTTCGGCCCGCCAGCGCCGGAGATCGGGGCCGGGGCTGACCTGCAGCCGGGCCGCCAGCTCGCGTGCGGCGAGCCCGCCGTAGTGTCGCCGGCATGACCACCGCCATCTCCGTCTCCGGACTGGTCAAGACGTTCGGACACGTCCGAGCCCTCGACGAGCTCGACCTCGAGGTCGTCACGGGCGAGGTCCACGGGTTCCTGGGGCCGAACGGCGCCGGCAAGTCCACGACGATCCGGGTGCTGTTGGGCCTGCTCCGCGGCGACTCGGGCGAGACCACGCTGCTCGGTGGCGATCCCTGGCACGACGCCGTCTCCCTGCACCGCCGGCTCGCCTACGTGCCCGGCGACGTCACGCTGTGGCCCAATCTGTCGGGCGGCGAGGTCATCGACCTGCTGGGCGAGCTGCGTGGCGGCCTCGACCGCGCGCGGCGCGACAAGCTCCTCGAGCGCTTCGAGCTCGACCCCACCAAGAAGGGTCGGACCTACTCCAAGGGCAACCGGCAGAAGGTGGCCCTGGTCGCAGCGCTGGCGTCGGACGCCGAGCTGCTCATCCTCGACGAGCCCACCTCCGGTCTCGACCCGCTCATGGAGGCGATCTTCCAGGACACCATCCGCGAGATCACCGACGACGGGCGCACGGTGCTGCTGTCGAGCCACATCCTCGCCCAGGTCGAAGCCCTGTGCGACAGGGTGACCATCATCCGTGCCGGCCGCACCGTCGAGCGGGGCACGCTGTCCGAGCTGCGCCACCTCACCCGCACCGCGATCTCGGTGGAGACCGACCGGCCGGTCACCGGCCTGGACGACCTGCCCGGGATCCACAATCCGGTGGTCGACGGGCAACGTGCGAAGTTCGACGTCGACACCGCCCAGCTCGACGGCGCGCTCAAACACCTGAGCGCCTTCGGCGTGCGCACGCTGACGAGCCAGCCACCCACGCTCGAGGAGCTGTTCCTCCGCCACTACGGCGACGAGCTGGCCCTGCTCGAAAGCACCGACCTCGACGACAGCCCGGCAAGATGACCAGCGCGGAGGCGGCCGGTCCGTCGGCGCCCCTCCCGGCGCCCACCCGGACCTCCAGGCGCGGCGACGCCGGGCAGGGCGGCGCGCTCACCGGCACGTGGACGATGGTGCGCTTCATCCTCCGACGCGACCGCGTGCGCCTGCCGGTGTGGATCCTCGGCATCGCGTTCCTCGTGCTGACGACGGCCGTGAGCGTCAAGGACCTCTATCCCACCCAGGCCGACCTCGACACGGCGGCCCAGACCGCAGCCGACAACGCCGCGCTCCTCGCGCTCCAGGGCCCCGACTACGGCCTCGACACGATCGGCGGTCAGGTCGTGTTCAACCTGGGCGCGTTCGGCTACGCCACGGTCGCTCTGATGGGCATGTTCCTCGTCGGCCGCCACACCCGGGCCGACGAGGAGAACGGCCGCACCGAGCTGCTACGGGCCACCGTGCTCGGCCGCAACGCCCCGGTCACCGCCGTGCTCGTCGTCGCCACCGCCGTGTTCGCGGTACTGGGTGCGCTCATCGCGCTGTCGCTGATGAGCCAGGACCTCGCCACCGAGGGCTCGGTCGTCTACGGCGCGGCGATGGGCGGGTTCGGCCTGCTGTTCGCCGGCGTGACGGCCGTGACCGCCCAGATCACCGAGCACAACCGCACCGCCCTCGGCACCGCGGGCGCGGTGCTCGGCGGGGCCTACGTGCTGCGCGCCATCGGCGACATCGGTGACGGCACGCTGTCGTGGCTGTCGCCGATGGGCTGGGCGATGGCGTCCAGGCCGTTCGCCGGCGAACGCCCGTGGACGCTGTTGCTGCTCGCCGCGGCGACGCTCGCGCTCGTCGGCGTGGCGTACGGCCTGCTGGGGATCCGCGACCTCGGCGGCGGGCTGGTGCCGCAGCGGCCCGGCCCGGCCACGGCGTCGGCGGCGCTGTGCCGGCCCCTGGGCCTGGCGACCAGGCTGCAGCGCGGCACCGTTGTCGCCTGGGCCGCCGCACTGCTGCTCACCGGGGTCTCGTACGGCTCGGTGGGCCAGGACATCGGCGATCTCGTCGGCGACAACCAGGCGATCGAGGACATCATCGCCCAGGCCGCCGGCAGCCTGACCGACTCGTTCTTCAACTCGTCGTTGCTGATCATGGCCCTGATCACGGGCGGGTTCGCCGTGTCGTCGGTGCTGCGCCTGCGCAGCGAGGAGACCGGCGGACGGGCCGAGGTGCTGTTGGCCACCGCCGTCTCGCGCGGCCGCTGGGGGGCGTCGCACCTCACGGTCGCGTTCGCCGGATCGGCACTGATCATGGTGCTCGCCGGGCTGGGGATGGGCGTCACCTATGCGTTGGCCGCCGACGATGCCGGCCAGATCGGTCGGCTGGTGGGGGCTTCAGCGGCCTTCGTCCCCCCGCTGTGGGTGGTCGCCGGCCTGACATTCGCGGTGTTCGGCCTGGTGCCGCGCATGGTCGCGGCCGCGTGGGGCGCGCTCGGGCTGTTCCTGGTGATCGGGCTCTTCGGCCAGCTGTTCGGACTGCCCGGCTGGATGATGGATGTGTCGCCCTTCCAGCACGTGCCGCAGATGCCGGTCGAGGGCTTCTCGCTCGGGTCGACGCTGGCGCTGGTGGCGGTCGCCGCCGCGCTGCTCGCCGTGGGCTTCGTCGGCCTCCGCCGCCGCGACGCCGGCTACTGACGACGAGGTCGGGTCAGGTAGCCGCAGTCGCCGACCTGGCCGGCGTGCGGTAAGCCGACAGCAGGTGCAGCAGGGTGCGGACGCCGAAGCCGGTGCCGCCCTTGCGGGTCTCGCCGTCGTCCTCGGCTGCGTCGGCGGGGCCGGCGATGTCGAGGTGCGCCCACGGGATGCCGTCGCCGACGAAGTCCTGCAGGAACACGCCGGCCACCGAGGCGCCGCCCCACCGGTCCCCGCTGATGTTCTTGATGTCGGCCACCTCGGAGTCGAGCTGCTTGCGCATCGCCTTGGGCAGCGGCAGCGGCCACACGGGCTCGCCCTCGGCGTCGGCGGCGGCCCGCACCTGGTCGAGGAAGCCGTCGTGGTTGCCCATGAGGCCCGCGATCTTCATCCCCAGCGCCACCATGCAGGCGCCGGTGAGCGTCGCCAGGTCGACGATGGCGTCGGGC
The DNA here is from genome assembly GCA_963735375.1 of uncultured Acidimicrobiales bacterium. Lineage (GTDB taxonomy): Bacteria > Actinomycetota > Acidimicrobiia > Acidimicrobiales > VFJN01 > ZC4RG19. The sequence continues at coordinate 1,221,056 of CAVTKS010000006.1, read as the reverse complement.
TCGTCCTCCGTCGCGAGCGCCAGGGCGTCGGCGAGCACCAGCCGGCCCTCGGCGTCGGTGTTGAGCACCTCGACGGTCGTGCCGTTGCGGATGCGCAGCACGTCGCCGACGCGGGTGGCGTCGCCGCTGGGCATGTTGTCGGTGAGCGGCAGGTAGCCGACCACCCGCACCGGCGGCTGCACGGCGTCGAGCGCCGAGAACGTGGCCAGCACCGCGGCGGCGCCCGCCATGTCGCCCTTCATGCCGATCATCGAGTCGCTCGGCTTGAGCGACAGGCCGCCCGAGTCGAACGTGATGCCCTTGCCCACCAGGGCCACGGTGCCGCGGGGCTTGCCCCCGGGCTCCCACGCCAGCTTCACGAAGCGGGGCTCCTCGGTCGAGCCGCGGTTGACGCCCAGCAGTCCGCCGAGCTTCTCGTCCTCGATCGCGGCGCGATCGAGCACCTCGATGTCGAACCCCTTCAGCTCGGCCAGCTCCTGGGCCCGGTCGGCGAACGCCGTGGGCGTGAGCGTGCCGCCCGGTTGGTTCACCAGGTCGCGTGCCACCCGCACGGCCTCGCCCACGGTCCGTCCCCGGTCGAGCGAGGCCAGCACCCGCTTGCCGCCCTTGCCGACCACGGTGAGCGACTCGATGTGGCTGGGGTCGGGGTCGGACTTGAGCGCCGTGTAGCGGTAGGCGCCGAGCAGCACACCCTCGGCGAGCGCCTGGGCGACCGCCGGCCGGTCGAGGGCCTCGGGCACCGAGTCGAGCACGTCGATCGCCAGGTGGGTCTGCCGGTGGGCCGCCCGCGCCAGGGCTGCGGCCGCCTTGCGGTAGGTCGGGACGCTGACATCCTCGGCCGCGCCGAGCCCGAGGGCCACGATCACCTGGCCGTTCCCGCCCGGCACCACGCACGACTCGCCCGGCGTGGCCTTGAACCCCTGCGCCTCGAGGAACCCGCGGTCGAGGCCGTCGGGCAACTCCCCCGCCTCCAGCCGGTCGGCGAACACGCCGACGCCGACCGCGTCGACGGAGATGCCTCCCTCCGAGTCGCCCGTGGTGTCGGCTGCGAGAGCGCGTGTGAGCTCGATGGCGATGGACATGCCGTGAACACTACGGGTGGCGGCGAGGGCGTGCTTCCACCCTGGGGCTCAGCCCGGCACCTCGTACTGGACGGAGGCCCGTTCGGCCGTGATGGGCGTGACCAGGTCGCGGATGAGGGCCTGGTGGTCGGGATGGTCGCGGTAGGCGACGAAGTCGTCGGCCGAGGCGAAGTCGGCGACGATCACGTAATCCCAGCTCGCCGGGTTGAGGCCGAGGTCGGGGCCATGCACGTAGTCGTGCTCGCCGATCGCCCCGGTCGCCGTGGGCATGCCGTCCAACCCGGTGGCGAGCGCCGCCCGCTGATCGTCGGTGGCGTCGTCGTGGAAGCGGAACATCACCACGTGGCGGAACGTCATCGGTCTGGTGCCTCCGTCGGCTGTGCTCCGGCGGCCGATCCGCCGGTCGGCCCGACTATTGCAGGCCGCGGTAGGCGCCTCCGTCGACGGGCAGCGCGGCGCCGACGACGAAGCGGGCGTGCTCCGAGCACAGGAAGGCGACGACCGCGCCGAAGTCGTCGGCGTCGCCCACGATGCCGGCGGGCACACGCTCGGCCGCGGCCGCGGTGTCGCCGCCGTGGAGCGACCGCAGCCGATCGGTGGCGTGCAGGCCGGGCTGTAGCGAGTTGACCGTCACCCCGCGGCCGGCGACCTCGAGCGCCAGGGTCTTCAGGAAGGCGGTGACGCCGGCTCGGGCGGTGTTGGACAGGATCAGCGTGGGAATCGGCTGGCGCACCGACACCGAGGTGATGGCCACCACCCGGCCCCACCCCCGGTCGCACATGGCGGGCACCGCCGCCTCGCACATGGCGACGGTCGACAGCAGGTTCAGCTCGAGCGCCGGGGCGTAGGCGTCGAGCGGCGTCGACGCGAACGTGCCCGGCGGAGGCCCGCCCGCGTTGGGCACGAGGATGTCGACCCGCCCCAGGGCCTCGACTGCGGCCTCGACGAACCCGGTGGCGCCGGCGACGGTGGACACGTCGGCGACCAGCGGCACGGCGCCGTCGATGCGGGCGGCCGCTGCGTCGATGCGCTCGCGGTCGCGCCCGCAGATGGCGACCCGCACGCCCTCGGCCGCCAGGGCCTGCGCCGACGCGAAGCCCAGCCCCGACGAGGCGCCGGCCACCGCCGCGGTCCGGCCGGCAAGTCGCAGGTCCATGGCGCCGGACCCTACCGGTTCGTGCCCTGTCGCCGGCCGGCCGTGAGGGTGTCCGAATCGTCCAAGACCCGCGTCGCCACAGGGTTCACCATGAGGTCATGTCCATCGACCTCGACGCCGCCGCCGCGTTCATGACATCCCACGCCCGTCTGCTCGACCGGCGCCGGTTCGGCGTCCGCTTCGAGGGCGCCGAGCCCGGCGGCGCGCTGGCCGCCCTCGACGCCTACCGCAACCCGGACGGCGGGTACGGCGCCCTCGAGCCCGACCTCCGCGCGCCCGAGAGCCAACCGGTCGGAGGGATGCACGCGTTCGAGGTGTTCGAGGACGTCGCACCCGCGACGAGCCCTCGCGCCGCCGAGCTGTGCGACTGGCTCGACGCGGCGTCGCTCCCCGACGGCGGCCTGCCGTTCGCCCTGCCGATCGCCGATGCCACCGCCACCGCCCCCTTCTGGGCCCAGGCCGACCCCGACACGTCGTCGTTGCACATCACGACGGCCGTCGCCGCCATCGCCCACCGGGTCGCCCGCCACGACCCGGCCGTGGCCGAGCATCCCTGGCTCGCCCGCGTCACGGGCTACTGCCTCGGCACGCTCGCCGGACGGGACACACCCGAGTCGACCCTCGAGTTGCTGTACGCCCTGGGCTTCCTCGACGCCGTAGCCGACGACGAACCGGCTGCCGCGCCGCTGATCGAGCGGCTCACTGCCGTCATCCCACCCTCGGGCGTGCTGCCCGTCGAGGGCGGTGTGGAGGACGAGGCGATCCGTCCGCTCGACTTCGCCCCCTTCCCCGATCGGCCCGCGCGCCGCCGCCTGGCGCCGGATGTCGTGGCGGCGGACCTCGACCGGCTCGCCGCAGGGCAGCGCGCCGACGGCGGCTGGGACGTCGACTTCGTGGCCTACTCCCCCGCCGCCGCGCTCGACTGGCGGGGCTACGCGACGATCCGGTCGCTCACCATCCTCCAGGCCAACGGGCGGCTGCCGGTCGCGTGAACCGCCCGATCCCGCCGAGATCCGTTCACCCGACACCGGGCAATTCGGAAACAGGTGAGACGAGCACGGACAGACGGTGCGACCGCTACCCCTCCGGGCCGACGTCGCGGCTGAGCAGGTGCTCGCCCTCGACCCAGCGGGCCTGCACCCACAGAAGCGACGAGAGGCGGTTGAGGTAGGGCAACACCTGCGAGCCCTCGACCGTGGCGGCGACCGCCTCGCGCTCGGCCCGGCGCACGACCGTGCGGGCCAGGTCGAGCTGCGCGGCGAGAGGCGTCTGGCCGGGGACCACGAAGGCGGACGGCGCCTCGAAGCGCTCGCCCAGATCGTCGACCATCGCCGCGATCGCCTGCACCATCTCGGCCGACACGCGGGTCTGGCCGTCGGCGAGCTTGCCGCGGTTCTCGGGCAGCGTCGCCAGCTCACCCATGAGCACCCACAGGTCGCGGCACGCCTGGGTGAGCTGGCGGTCGAGCTCGCCGTCGCGATCGCTCAGCGACCGGGCCACGCCCATGACCGCCTGCGCCTCGTCGACAGCGCCGACGGCGCGCGGATGAGGCGAGTCCTTGGCGACCCGACCGCCGAACAGCAGGCCCGTCGTGCCGTCGTCGCCCTTGCCGGTGTACAGCCGCGTCACGCCGGCGACCCTACCTCCCACCGCTGACAGCCGATGGAAGACCAGGTCAGCACCTACCCTCGACCTCGACTTCAGGGTGATGTCGAGGGTTCCGCGACCCGGGCTAGGTCGCGACGTCGAAGCCCCGCCGGTCGGCCATGCCCACCATCCTGCTGGCGTTGCGGACGGCCGCGCCGCCGCGGTCGTTGTTGAAGTAGACGTACACGTCCGCCCGACGAGCGCCGGGCCACGCCTCGTCGATGCGATCCAGCCACGTCCCGAGCGCCGAGGGTCCGTAGGACGGGCGGGGCGCCGCCGTGCCCTCGTGCAGGCGCAGGTATCCCCAGTCGGCGGTGCGCCACCGCGGCGTGACAGGGCGCCCGCCCCGGTCGGCCCAGCACAGCGCGGCCCGGTGGCGCGCGAGGACGGCGCAGACCTCGTCGCTCCACCACGACTCGTGCCTCGGCTCGACGGCGACTCGGGCAGCAGCGGGGAACGCGGCGAGGCAGGCGTCCAGCCGCTCGGGCGACGACGACAGGGTCGGCGGGAGCTGCAGCAGGTACGGGCCCAGCCGAGGCCCCAGCCCCACTGCCCGGTCGACCAGGCGGGCCACCGGTTCCGCCGGGTCGACCAGCCGCTTCACGTGGGTGAGGTAGCGGCTGACCTTCACGGCGAGGACGAAGCCGTCCGGTGTCTGCTCGCGCCACCGCTCGAAGACCGAACGCTCCGGCAGGCGGTAGAAGGCGTTGTTCACCTCGACCGTGGCGAACTCGTCGGCGTACCGCCCGAGCCAGGCCCGCTGGGGCAGGCCGTCCGGGTACAGCACGCCGTGCCAGTCCTTGTACTGCCATCCGGATGTCCCGATCCGCAGTGCCATGGCGCTCCGCTACCCCGCCCGCACGGGCCGCATTCACCGGCGTCGCTCGACACGGTGAGCATTGCACCGTGGGCTGTCATAGTCTCGGCACGCATGGCCGGGTGCGACAAGCACTCGTCTCGGCGAGCGGGCATGACCATGAGCGTCCAGAACGACACGCGTGAACGAGATCATCCGCGCCGCCGAACGGCTCTTCGCCGCGCAGGGCATCGACGGCGTCTCGCTGCGCGAGATCAACCGGTCCGCGGGGCAGAGCAACACGGGCGCCGTGCAGCACCACTTCGGCGACTGCGCGCCGACCTGCGCATGCTGGCCTCGGCGCAACGGCGAGTAGCCTCCGCAGCACACGTCAACGAGCGGCGAGGACGTGGCGGACCATCTGGGGGGACAGGGTGCGATCACATGTCGTGGCTCTCGCGGCCGGCTCACTACTTTGCGCAACGGCGCTAACGGGCTGCGAACCCCCTCCGGCTGGGTGGAACACTGAGCTCGTCACCGTCGACGCCACCGGCGATGGCGCCGGCAACGCCCCCGCCGGGTCGTTCGAGATCAGCCCAGATGGGACCAAGATCGCGTTCGAGACCAGTGCGTCGAACCTCGGTCCCACCGACACCAACGAGAGCCCGGACATCTACCTCCGCGACCTTACGACCGGCACGACCACGCTCGTGACGAGGAACGCAAATGCTACGGACAGCGGCGACAGCGGCGCCGTCGGCGCGGTGTTCAGTCCGGACGGCACCAGGCTCGCCTTCACGAGCTCGGCCACGGACCTCGATCCGATCGATCAGGATTGGGAGAGCGACCTGTACATCGCGGATCTGGCATCGGGTCAGATCCACCTCGTGACGCCCGGGCCCTCGAACTGCGGGGCCGCACACTCTGGTGGGCCGGCCTTCAGCCCGGACGGATCGAAGCTTGTCTACTCGCGGCAGTACTGGGACATGGACTTCTCGAATGGCAACGAGATCTACGTCCATGACCTCGCGACGGGTGTCGACACCCGGGTGACCCGACACGGCGGCGGCACCGGCTGCACCGACCTGGGTTCGGAGTATGCGGGTTTCAACGCCGACGGCACGTCGTTGCTGCTCACGAGCGAGGTGGGCGATCTCGGGCCGGTCGACACGAACGGACTGACCGACGTCTTCAGGTATGACCTCGCCACCGGCGGGATCAGCCTGATCTCGGCCAATGCCGGGGCGACCGACACTGCAGGCGGCCAGTCGAGCTCGCCCACGTACACCCCGGACGGTCAGGCGATCGTGTTCGCGTCGACGGCCGGTGACCTCGGCCCGACCGACGGTAACGGCTCGACAGACATCTATCGCCGTGACCTGGTCACAGGCGAGGTGACCCTGCTTTCGACCGATGCCAACGGCCAGGCGGCTGGTGGCGGCTTGGGTGGAGCAACGGTCAGCCCCAGCGGCTCGATGATCGCGTTCATGACAACGGCCCACTCGTTCGGCGTCACCGACACGAACGGTCTTTGGGACGTCTACGCGCGAGAGCTGGCGACCGGCGAGACGACCCTCGTGTCGGTCAACGCCGAGGGCACGGACAGCGGAAACAGCTTCTCGGGCTCACCGCGGTTCATCGACGACGACACGATCATCTTCGGCGGCCTTGCGTCGAATCTCGGCCCTGCGGACGCAGGTAGCGACGGCGATGTCTACATCCGCGATCTGGACGCCGGACGCACGACCTTGGTATCCGCCAACGCTGATCGGACCGACGGTGGGAACGGTCTCTCCAACCTCCCGAAGGTGTCGAGCAACGGGTCCTTGGTGGCCTTCCTCAGCGAGGCCGACGATCTCGGCCCGCCGGATGCCAATGGCGAGCGCGACATCTACCTCGCCCGTTACCACGACCATGCCGACCTGCATCTGGGCGTCGAGGCGAGCGCTGACACCGTCGGGCTGGGCGATCGCCTCACCTATCAGGCCACGGTGACCAACGACGGCCCGGACGACGCTCCGTCGGCGCGTCTGGCCGTGCTGCTGCCCGAGGGTGTCCGACTCGCCACCGCCACGTCGCCCCAGGGCAACTGCGACAGCCCCGACGGGGGGGCGCCGCTGGTGGTGTGTGGGTTCGGCAGGCTGGAGCCGGGGGCCGGTGCCGAGGCGACGATCACTGTCGAGGTCACGACGACGGAGACCTCGACCCTCCGCATGGTCGGCGTCGTCAGCAGCGACGTGCCCGACACGGCAGGCGACAACGGCATCGTGACGATCGAAACGCCGGTGGCGCCCTGACGCCACCGGCAATGCAATCGGCTCCGGTTGCCCCGGGTCGGTAGATTGGCGGTTCACCTATGAGCCGCTTCCTCGACCTCGTCAACGAGCGCGTCGTCGTCTACGACGGCGCGACCGGCACCAACCTCCAGGAGCTCGGTCTCACCGCCGATGATTTCGGCGGGCCGGAGCTCGAGGGCTGCACCGACATCCTGTCGGTCACTCGGCCCGACGTCATCGCGGAGCTGCACGAGTCCTTCTTCCGCGCGGGGTCCGACGTGGTCGAGACCAACAGCTTCGGTGCCTTCGCCGTGCCCCTCGGCGAGTACGACATCCCCGAGCGGGCACACGAGATCAGCCTGGCCTCGGCGCGGGTCGCCCGCGAGGTGGCCGACGGTTACGGCGGGTTCGTCGCCGGGTCGATGGGCCCGGGCACCAAGTCGCCGTCGCTGGGACAGATCGGCTTCGTCGAGCTGCGCGACGCCTACGAGGTCATGGCTCGCGCCCTCATCGAGGGCGGGGTCGACCTGCTCATCACCGAGACGCACTTCGACCTGCTGGCCGCCAAGGCGGCGGTCATCGGCGCCCGGCGGGCCATGGCCGCGCTGGGCACCACCGTGCCGATCCAACTGCAGGTCACGATGGAGCAGACGGGCACCATGCTGCTCGGCTCCGAGATCGGCGCCGCGCTCGCCTCGCTGGCGGCGCTCAAGCCCGACATCTTCGGCCTCAACTGCGCCACCGGCCCGTCCGAGATGCACGAGCACCTGCGGCACCTGTCGGCCAACGCCACGATGCCTCTCTCGTGCCTGCCCAACATGGGCCTGCCGTCGGTCGTCGACGGCAAGATGCACTACGACCTCCAGCCGGCCGAGTTCGTCGAGTACCAGACCCGGTTCGTCACCGAGCTGGGCGTGCAGGTCGTGGGCGGCTGCTGCGGCTCGACGCCCGAGCACCTGCGCCAGCTCGCGGCGGTCGCCAAGGACCTGACGCCCGCACGCCGCGACCCCCGGCCGGAGCCCGGCGCCGCCTCGATGTTCAACGCGGTGCCGTTCCACCAGGACGCCAGCTTCCTCATCATCGGCGAGCGCACCAACGCCAACGGGTCGAGGAAGTTCCGCGAGACCATGCTCTCCGGCGACTGGGACGCCTGCGTGAAGATGGCCCGCGACCAGGAGCGCGAGGGCGCCCACGTGCTCGACGTCTGCGTCGACTACGTCGGCCGCGACGGCACGCAGGACATGGACGAGCTCGTCTCGCGCTACGCCACCCAGGTCACCGTGCCGCTGGTGCTCGACTCGACCGAGCCCCCGGTCATCGAGGCCGGCCTGCAGCGCCTGGGCGGCAAGGCCATCCTCAACTCGGCCAACCTGGAGGACGGCGAGGCCCCCGGCAGCCGCTTCGACCGCGTGTGCTCGCTGGCCCGCGAGTACGGCGCAGCGGTCATCGTGCTGCTCATCGACGAAGAGGGCCAGGCCCGCGACGTCGAATGGAAGATGCGCGTCGCCCACCGCATCCACGACCTGGCCACCCAGCGCTACGGGCTCGACCCCGGCGACCTCATCTTCGACGCCCTGACGTTCCCGCTGTCGACGGGCGACGACGACCTGCGGCACGACGCCATGAACACCATCGAGGCGATCCGGCGCATCAAGGCCGAGCTGCCGGGCGTGCACACGGTGCTGGGCCTGTCGAACGTCAGCTTCGGCCTCAACCCGGCCGCCCGCCACGTGCTCAACTCGGTCTTCCTGCACGAGTGCGTGCAAGCCGGACTCGACTCGGCGATCGTGCATGCGGCGCGGATCATGCCGCTCAACAAGATCCCGGAAGAGCAGGTCGAGGTCTGCCTCGACCTCATCTACGACCGCCGCGACGAGGCCGCGGGGTACGACCCCCTCGCCAAGCTGCTCGACGTGTTCGCCGATGTCACGGTGGCCAAGCAGGAGAAGGAAGACCACAGCGGCTGGCCCGTCGACAAGCGCCTCAAGGCCCGCATCATCGACGGCGACCGCGAGGGCCTGACCGCCGATCTCGACGAGGCGATGGCGCAGGGCATCGCCCCGCTGAGCATCATCAACGACATCCTGCTGGCCGGCATGAAGGTCGTCGGCGAGCTGTTCGGCTCGGGCCAGATGCAGCTGCCGTTCGTGCTGCAGTCGGCCCAGACGATGAAGGCGTCGGTCGCCCACCTCGAGCCGCACATGGAAAAGGTCGAGGGCGACTCGGGCAAGGGCCGCATCGTGCTCGCCACCGTCAAGGGCGACGTGCACGACATCGGCAAGAACCTGGTCGACATCATCCTCACCAACAACGGCTACGAGGTGCACAACCTCGGCATCAAGATCGGCATCGCCGACATGATCGAGAAGGCGCAGGAGGTCAAGGCCGACGCCATCGGCATGTCCGGCCTGCTCGTGAAGTCGACGCTGATCATGCGCGACAACCTCGAGGAGCTGAACACCCGCGAGCTGGCCGACATCCCGGTGCTGCTCGGCGGCGCGGCGCTGACCCGCAGCTACGTCGAGCGCGACCTGCGCGACCTCTACGACGGCCGGCTGTTCTACGGCAAGGACGCCTTCGAGGGCCTGCACGTCATGGACAAGCTGGGCGCCATCAAGCGGGGCGCCGAGGCCGACGACCCCGACTGGGGCCGGGTGCCGTCCGAGTCGCGGGTGCCGTCCCGTGCCTCGCTCGGGCTGGCCGAGAAGGGCGACGGGCCGCCGCCCGACCTGCCGGCCCGCTCGCCCGACGTGGTCACCGACAACGACGTGTTCGTCCCGCCGTTCCTGGGCTCGCGGGTCGTCAAGGGACTGCCCATCGACGAGATCGCCGGCTATATCAACGAGACCGCGCTGTTCCGTAACCAGTGGCAGTTCCGGCCCCAGGCCAACGCCGACGGGACGACCGAGAACGACGACGAGTTCAAGACCCGCATCCGTCCGACGCTGCGCGACGAGCTGGCCAAGGCCAAGGCCGACGGCCTGCTCATCCCCCAGCTCGTCTACGGCTACTTCCCCGCCAACGGCGACGGCAACGACCTGGTGATCTGGACCGACGAGACGCGCTCGGCCGAGCGGGCCCGGTTCAGCTACCCCCGACAGACCAAGGCGCCGTTCTACTGCATCGCGGACTTCTACCGGCCCGCCGACGGTGACGTCGTCGACTACGCGGCGTTCTCCATCGTGACCATGGGCCCGGCGATCTCGGAGCGCACGGCCAAGCTGTTCGCCGACGACCGCTACCAGGAGTACCTCCTGCTCCACGGCGTGGGCGTCGAGATGGCCGAGGCGCTGGCCGAGTACTGGCACCGGCGGATGCGGGAAGAGTGGGGCTTCGCCCACGAGGACGGCCCCTCGCTGGCCGGCCTGTTCCGCCAGCAGTACCGGGGCGGGCGCTACTCGTGGGGCTACCCGGCCTGCCCCGACCTCGAGGACAACATGACGGTGCTCGACCTGCTCGAGGGCGAGCGCATCGGCCTCGAGTGCAACGAGGACACCGGCTTCCAGTACCAGCCCGAGCAGACCACCTCGGCGCTCATCTGCCACCACCCGCAGGCCAAGTACTTCGTCGCCCGCTGATCCGGGCCCTGCCGTGCCCGCCGTCGACCCACCCCGCTCGACCGCCGAGCGGGTGCGCGACCTCCTCGGCCGACTGACCACCGACATCGACCTGTGGGTGGCCACCGCGTCGGCCGATGGCGACCCCTACCTGATCCCTCTCTCGTTCCTGTGGCACGACGAACGCATCGTCATGGCCACGTCCGAGCGGAGCGTGACTGCCCGCAACCTGCGCCGAGGGGGCCCGGTCCGCCTGGCCCTCGACGGCCTGCGGGATGTGGTGTTGATCGACGGCGAGGTCGCGTTCCTCCCCGCCGGCGGGATCGACCCGGCCGTGGGCCACGCCTACACGACTCACGCCGGCTGGGACCCGCGGCCCAACGCGGCCAACACGTGGCTGGTCGTCACGCCGACGCGCATCCGATCCTGGCGCGAGGAGAACGAGCTCGAGGGTCGGGTCGTGATGCGGGACGGCGCGTGGCTGGGCTGACCGTGCACCACGCGGTCGTGCCGTAACCTGCGCCGGTGGAGGCGTACAAGGACCCGCACGCCGCCGGCCGCTTGCGCTGGTGGGACGGCCAGCGCCGGACCGACCGCGTGGCCTGACGACTGTACGATTCGGCGGTGGACGAGCTGGCGGCCGAGGCGATCGGCGTCCTGCGGACCAACGACCGGGGCACCTGGACCCGCCCGTCTCCCCGGCTGTACCCGCACCAGTGGAGCTGGGACGCCGCCTTTGTCGCCATCGGGTGGGCCCACTTCGCACCCGACCGGGCCGTGACCGAGCTGCGCTCGCTGTTCCGCGGACAGTGGTCCACCGGCATGGTCCCCCAGATCGTGTTCGACAGCTCGGTGGCGCTGGGCGCCTACGAGCCCCGCCACACCACCTGGGGGACAGCGGGTCTGTGCCCACCCCGGGTGGCCACGAGCGGCATCTGCCAGCCACCGGTGCACGCCATCGCCTTGGCGCGCATCCGCTCGATCGCAGCCCGCCGCCACGACGACACGGTGGCGACCGTCGACCGGGCGATCGTCGACCTGTACCCCCGGCTGGCGGCCTGGCACCGGTGGCTCCACACCGCCCGCGACCCCGAGGGCACAGGGCTCGTCACGGTGTTCCACCCGTGGGAGAGCGGGCTCGACAACTCGCCACGGTGGGACGACGCCCTGGCCGCCGTCGCCATCAATGAGCAGACGGCCGGCGTCCGCCCCGACCTCGTGCACGTCGGCGACGCGTCCGAGCGCCCGTCCGACGACGAGTACCGCCGCTACCACACGCTGGTCCGTGAGCTCGTCGACGTGGGTTACGACCCGTCGCGTCGCATCGACGTCACCCGTTCCGCATGGCGGACGTGTTGTTCACCGCCATCCTCGCCGCGGCCGACGACACGCTCGCCGACCTGGCGACCATCGCCGGGCACGCCGGGGCGGCAGACGGGCACCGCGCCGACGCCGAGCTGAGTCGCCGCGGCCTCGACGCCTGCTGGGACCCTGCCCGCTGCGCCTGTCTCGACCGCGACCTGGTGGCCGACCAGTGGGTCACCGCCGACACCATCGCCGGGTTCGCCCCGCTGGTGGCCGGCTGCGACGCCGACCGCCGCGCCGCACTGGCCACCCGCCTCGCCGGGCCCTCATACGCCGGTGCCGACGGCCTGCGCTGGGCCGTCCCACCGACGACGGCCGTGGACGACCCGGCGTTCGATCCCTGCTCGTACTGGCGCGGCCCGACGTGGCCGGTGATCACGTGGCTGCTGTGGTGGGCGCTCGACCGCGACGGGTGCCACGACCGGGCCGATGCGCTGCGTCGAGCCGCCATCGCCCAACTGCGGGAGAGCGGGTGCAGCGAGTACGCGCAACCGCTGACCGGCGAGCCGCTCGGCTCGTCCGCCCAGTCGTGGACCGCCGCGGTCGCCCTCGACTGGCTGGCGCAGGGGTCCGAGTCCGGCCAGCCCGCCGATCTCGCGACCTGACCCGCTCGCTCGCCGCTGCATCCGGGGCCGTGCGACGTGTCGAATAGATCACATCGTCGACCACACGGCCGGCACAGACCCGACATGACCAACAGACAGGCTGCGGTCAGGCGACATGGCGCATCCTGCCGTCGATGAGTCTCGGCGCGGCCCACGGTCATAGAGGGCAGAGCACACGAGCGGAGGATCGACATGCAGCACGACACCAGGAACGCAACGACCAGCCCGTCCGACGCCACGACGTTCGGCCCCGGCCTGCGTGCCCTCGAGGGCCACGAGGTGAGCCTCTCCCTCGCGGACGGATCGCGCCTCGACGACGTGACGCTGGTGTCCGCCGGCCGGGGCCGCACCCCGACCGTGTGGATCTATGCCAGCGGCATCGACGTCTTCGTCCCCCGGCCCAACGTCATCGACGCCTGGGAGTCCCCACCACTCAGAGCCGCGTGACGGACCGATGATGCCGCAACCAGACCTCCCGCCCAGCGGTCAGGGGTCGTTGATGGGGACGTAGCCGTAGCGGGGGTTGTGGCGGATGTGGTCGCTCGTCTTGGCGCGGAGGGCTTCGAGGTGGGCGGCGCGTTCCTCGAAGGTCAGCTCGAGTGGCGGGTGTTTGGGCGGGATGGGTTGGGGGAGGGGTTTCTCGCGTTGGCGGTTGTGGGGGCCGCAGCGCAGCTCACCGTTGGCTTGGATGGTGGGGCCGCCGTCGCTGTGTCGCCAGCGGTGATCGCCTTGGCAGCGGTGGCCGGGAACATGGCAGCCGGCGCCGGTGCAGTGGCGGTCGCGGATCTCGATGGCCCGGCGGACCGCACCCCGGAACGATCGGGCTTCACCGACGTCGATGACCCGGGAGGGCCCGTTGAAGATGATCCGTTCGAGCAGGGCGTCATCGGCCAGCACGGCGGCGGCTTCGCCGGGGGCCAACAGGGTGCCGTCGGCGAGTTCGCAGATGTCCTTGAACGCCGCGTAGCCCAACACCACGCTGACGATCGGGGCGGGGCGCCGGCCGTCGGCGGGCGCGGTGGCGCCGCGGACGGCGAGCTCGACGAGGGCGTCGTGGCGGCGCTGGCGCGGCGTGCGGGCCAGATGCCCGGTGGTGGTCGCCTCCCCGTGGACAGCCTTGGCGGCGGCCCAATCGGCGGCGAACATTTCGTCCTCGATGGGGCCGAGGGCGCCCGCAAGGGTGGCCTTGGCCACCGCGGTCAGCTCGCCCTCGACCAGGCCGGTGCCGCGCAGGCCGTCATGCAGCCCGAACCCACGATGTTCCCAGTCGGAGCGAGCTTTCTTGTCGGGCTCGTCAGGGCGAGCTTCGCGGCGCCAGTAGGCCATGGCCCGGGTGAAATCGGCCCAGCGCATGGTGCGGGCCTGCCCCACCAGGAATTCCTCCGCCTCCGCGAACGCACCCGCGGTCGCCGGCGCGGCCAGACCGGCCAGGACATGGGCGTGGCGGGCTGTGATGTCGCCCGCCTCGAACGCGGCCCGGGTGACAGGCATGCCGGGCAGCCGGCGGGCCAGACGGACATCGGCGTGCGCGTCGCCCATCGGGCTGTGGTTGCGGTCCGCCAGCCACGACGCCGCGTTGAGGTGCCCGGAGGCGGCAAAGGTACGGCGGGCATCCGCGGCGGCGACCAGCCGGGCCCGGGCCGCGGCCAGACGGGCCTCGGCCCGGCGGATGGCGTCGAGCGCGGCGGTGAGCTCGACATCGCCGAGCGTGTCGGGATCAAGCCCCAACGCCTCGTCCACCCCCGCCTCCAGCACCACGAACATGCGTTCGTAGACTAGCCCCTGGCACCCCCTCCTACAAGGAAAAACACCGGGAATGTCGAACATTGCGTCATATACCCGAGGTCACTCAGGGGCCAGCTGCCGCTGTATCTGCGTGGTGCACTTCGGTTGTCGAGGGCGTCCCTCATACCCTGTGTATGAGATCGGCCCAGGTACCAAACCCTGACGCGGCGTTGTGACCGCTGAGCCTCGCGGGTCGGCGCACGCCGTCGAACGCGAGCGGCAGACATGGGCGCGGCACTGCGCCTGTCGTGTGAAGTTGGGGCCCTCGATGCCCTCGGGTCAGATCTCCATCTGCTCGTCGTCGATTGCCCGGAACCCCGAGCACATGATTCTTAGCCAGTTGATACTGCTGCTCGTCCGATCCCCGACGCCGAACTAGGGCGCGCGAGATCGGCAGATCTGGCGCGTCAAGCGTCGCGCTCCACCGTTGCGCTGCTCACTATCGCAAGCGCCCTGGACCGGCATTTTTGAGGACGCCCAGGTCCAGCGGCAACCCAACATGGCCTGGGCGAGGTGGTCAGCTTTCCGGGTTCAGGGGACGGAACCGCGTGGCCCCTCTCCTCGGGCCTGGCCCGGCGGTGCGGCGCCGAGTCTTGAGCCCGGCGGTGAGGAGGGCGACCGTGGCCGGCAGAAAGAAGATCCCCAGGGACGCGGCGCCGAGCACGCAGAAGCCCGCCAGCACCCACCCGGCGGTGATGCGTCGCCGCCGGGCGGCCGGGCCGTTCCCGAGTGCACCGACGAGGGCGACGGCGACGGGAACGAGCAGCACGGCGATGACGCCGGCCCCCTCGTGCTCGAGCAGCGTCCCCGTCGACGTGGTGGTCATGACCTCGGGGGGCGAACCGGCCGGCGACATCTGGTCGCCCGAGGACACCGACACGGTGGACGACATGGTGGGCGCGAACAGCAGAACGACCCCGGCGAGGACCGTCCACGCGAAGGCCGCCCAGGCCAGATGCCTGGTCGTTCGATCGGACCACGGGCGCCGCCGGTTGGCGGTGGTCCGGATCATCTGCGCCGCGCCGCCGGTCATCGCGGCGACGCCCAGCAGCATGAGGATCATGATAATCATCGCTCCGCGCTCCCGTCGGGGGAGCTGGGGCCTGCGACCCGCACGGTCCCGGCCCCCGAGCCGCCGCCCGGTCCGGGCACTCCGGCGGCCAGGAGCAGGGCGAGGAACTGGGCAGCCACCTCACGGTGGTCGGGGCCGTCGGGGTCGATCGCCGAGGCGACGATGACCCCGTTCACCAGGCTGAGGATGGCCGCAGCCATGGCGGACGGCGACACCCACTGCGGGAGCCGGCCCTCGTCGACCTGGCGTGCGATGTCGTCGGCCAGGCGGGCGCGGAGCTCGGCCCATAGCGTGCCGAGCCCGCTGCGCACGCCGGGCGTGTGCGGCGCGGCCGCCAGGGCCGCGAGGTAGACGGGGACCTGGGGCCGGCTGGCCTCGAACAGGTCGTTGAGCATGGCCACCGCCTCGGTCGCTCGCTCGGCCGCCGGCCTGTCGCTGGCCAGCAGTGTCAGCACCGGAGCGACCAGCTCGTGGGCCTCGGCGACCAGGGCCTCGGCCACTAAAGCGTCCTTCGTGCCGAAGTGGTACGGGATCGATGCCAGGTTGGCCGATGCCCGCCCGACGATCTCGCGGGCCGTGGTCGCTGGCATGCCGACGTCCCGGATGGCCTCCCGTGTCGCTCGTATCAATTTGTCCCGGGTGCCTGGTGTGTCAGTCATGGAAGGGGGATCATACATACGTACATATGAGCCGCCCATCCGGTCGCCAACCGTTTCGCCCCGCGGTCGTATCCCAGATCGCCGGCTTGATGTCGCACGCCTCGGAGCGGCGATGCTGTCCATGCTGACTTTCGCAAGCGCGACCGATTGCCCGCTCGGCGCATGTTCTGCTCGCCGCGAGGGCCCCCAGATCGCCGTCTGTCGGCTGACGGCGATGGTCGTCGCCTACGTGACCGCGGCGTGACTGGGGCGTTGTCGGGGCGCTCCCCTAACCTGGATGACGTGATGCGCGCCCTGCGCTGGTGGTCCCTGCTCCTCGTCCCCGGTGGTTTCGTCGCCGGCCACGAGCTGGGGTACCAGGGCGCCTCGGCGCTGGGCTCCACGCCTGTCGCCGTGGGGGGACACGGCTACCTGAGCGCCCTCCTGCTCATCGGCGCGCCGTTCGCGTTCGCGGCCCTCGCCCGCAGCCTGCTCGCCGGCTTCCGCGACGAGCTGCCGCCGGTGCGGTGGTCGACGCTGGCCGGTGCGCAGGTCTCGCTGTTCCTCGCCGTCGAGCTCGCTGAGCACATGGCCGCCGGCCTCTCTCCGGCGCAGACCCTCGCCCAGCCGGCTGTCGTACTGGGCCTGCTCGCCCAGCTCGCGGTGGCGGGGGTGCTGGCGCTGATCCTGCGGTCCTCGCACGAGGCCGGCGCGGCGGTCGCTGCGGTCCGACGTCGGCGACGGACGGTCCTGCGTCGGCCCGTCGCACCACGGTGGCGCCACCTCTCGCCGGCCGCCGTGCCGGCGGTCGTACCGGTCTCGTCGCTGTCGCGACGGGGCCCCCCGCTCTCCCCGGTCATCTGATCCGCGCGGCACGTCGGCCCCCGACGCGCCGCTCATCGCTGACCGCCGCGCCCGGCGATCCGTCGTCGCGCGCGCCCACGAGACCGGAGATCCGTGTCCACAGACCAAGTGAGCCTCTTCCTCGCGCTGCTCGCACTCGCGGCGCAGTTGGGAGCGGTGGGCCTCGTCGTCACCCTGACGACCCGCGCCCTAGCACCCGCGGCGCGCTGGCCCCGCGCCGTGATCGCCGCGGTCGGTCCCGCCGCGCTCGCCGTCGCGGCCGCGGTGGCGGTCGTCGCCACCCTCGGCAGCCTCTACTTCTCCGAGGTCGCCGACTTCCCGCCCTGCCGCCTGTGCTGGTTCCAGCGCATCGGCATGTACCCGCTGGCCCTGATCCTGCCGATCGCCGCCTGGCGCCGTGATCGACACGTGCGCTGGTACGCGCTGCCCCTGGCTCTCGTCGGCGGCGCTGTGTCGATCTATCACGTCGTGCTCGAGCGCTTCCCCTCGCTCGAGTCCGGCTCGTGCGACGTCACCAACCCCTGCTCGACCATCTGGGTCGAGCGGTTCGGCTACCTCACCATCCCCGCGATGGCGCTGTCGGGCTTCGCCCTGATCGCGCTGCTGCTCGTCCTTCCCCAGGAGTCCTCATCGTGAGCTCACACACCCCCATCCGTCCCCGTCCCCGTCCCCGTCCCCCGTCCACCCCTCCGTCCTCGCGACGCCCGCTCGTCGTCGTCGCCGGGTTGGTCGCCGTCGTTCTCCTCGCGTTCGGCGTGGCCCTCGTCGCCGGCTCGGGCGACGACGGCGGCACGACCGACTCGGCCGGCTCGACCGCGAGCGCCGAAGTGCCCAGCGACACGCCCGCCACGGTCGAGGGCAACCCGCTGACACCGCTGCCCGACAGCGGGGACGACCCGGCCGTCGGCACCGCGATGCCCACCCTCTCGGGCACGGGCCTGGACGGCTCGCCCGTCACCATCCCGGCCACCGGCCGGCCGACGATGATCATGTTCGTCGCCCACTGGTGCCCGCATTGCCAGGCCGAGGTGCCGGTCGTGCAGGACTGGGTCGACGGCGGCGGGCTGCCGGACGGTGTCGACCTCGTCACGGTGTCGACCGCCGCTGACCCCCGTCGTCCCAACTACCCGCCCGGCGAGTGGCTCGCCGGTGAGGGGTGGACGGCCCCGGTGCTGGTGGACGGCGAGAACACCGCGGCCGCCGCCGCCGGGCTGACGGCGTTCCCGTTCTTCGTCGCGGTCGATGCCGACGGCAACGTCGTCACCCGTGCGTCCGGGGAGCTGACGCCGGATCAGCTGACGGCGATCGCCACCGACCTCAGCGGAGGCAGCGTCGTGACCGACGACCACGACCCCGCCGACCAGACGACGTCGGCCGCCGACGATCCGCCGGCCGGGCAGCCCGCGCCCGCCGGTCCACGCATCGGTCGGGTGGCGGCGTTGATCGCGGCGACCACGCTCGTCCTGGGGGCGGGCGCGGTCGTCGCGAGCCAGCGTGACTCGGGTGGCGGCGGCGCCACCGTGACGCCCGCGATCGACGAGGGGTGGCACGGCGCCTACCTGCCCCAGCCCCTGCAACGCCCCGACTTCACCCTCACCGACACCGCCGGGCGGCCCTACGACTTCCAGGCGGAGACCGAGGGGCGGCTCACGCTGCTGTTCTTCGGCTACACGTCGTGCCCCGACGTGTGCCCCATCCACATGGCGACCCTGTCGGCCGCTCTGGAGCAGCCTGGCATGCCCGAGCCGGTGGTCGTGTTCGTCACCACCGACCCGGTGCGCGACACGCCCCAGCAGCTCCGGTCGTGGCTCGACAACTTCGGCACCGACTTCGTGGGCCTGACCGGCACGCCCGAGCAGATCGCCGCGGCCGAGGATGCTGCCGGCATCGCCCGGTCGATCGTCGCCGCTTCCGGTGCGACCGCCACGCCCGACGGCGATTACGAGGTGGGCCACGCTGCCCAGATCATCGCCTATACACCCGACGACCAGTCCCACCTCCAGTACCCCTTCGGCGTGCGCCGGCAGGACTGGGAGGCCGACCTCCCGCGCCTGCTCGACGTGTGGGACCGCGGCGCCGAGGACCCGGCGCCGGTGACCGTCGACGGCGGCTGGGCGGCGGCCGACGACCGGATCAGCGCCGTCTACCTGTCGATCGACAACGCGGGACGCGACGACCGCCTGGTCGCCGCCGAGAGCGACGTCGCCGGTCGCGTGTCCCTCATGGGGCCGGGCGTCGCCATGCCCCGCGACGGCGAGACCGAGGCCGGCACGGCGATCGACCTCGAGATCCCTCTCGGCACCACGGAGCTGGCACCGGGCGGCACCCACGTGATGCTGGAGCAGCTCGCGCGGCCGCTGGCGCCCGGCGAGCAGATCACGCTCCGCCTCACCTTCGCCGAGGCGGGCACGATCGAGGTGCCGGTCGACATCCTCGACTGGGACCAGGTCGCCGAGCGGGCGGGCGAGCGGTGACCTGGTGGTGCTCGGCATCCAAGCTCCCGTGGGACTGGGCGCCCCGCGCCTACCCGGGCGTCTGGCTCGCCATGGCCGCGCTGCTCGGCTGGTACGTCGCCGCCCGCAGGCGCCTGTCCCCCGATGAGCGGGCGGGCGACGACCCGCGCCGTCCGCTGGCCTTCGTCGCCGGCTGGCTGGTGCTGTGGATCGCCAGCGACTGGCCGCTCGGCACCCTGGGCTCGGGCTACCTGGCGAGCGCCCACATGGTGCAGTACCTGCTCTACACCCAGGTGGCCGCGCCCCTGCTGGTCGTCGGCCTCAGCGAGCCGATGCTGCGCCGCGCCCTTGCCCGCACCCACACCACAGAGCTGATGCGGGCCGCCTGCCGCCCGGTCGCCGCCGCGGTGATCTTCAACGTGGTCCTCATCGGCACCCACGCACCGGTCTCCGTGGACGCGCTACGGGCGAGCCAGGCGGGCTCGTTCGCGCTCGACGGGCTGTGGCTGCTGTCCGGCGTCATCCTGTGGCTGCCCATCTGTGGGGCACTCGACGAGATGCGGCCCAGCTATCCCGCGCGGGCACTGCTCCTGTTCCTCGGCGCGGGGGTCGTGCCGATGATCCCGGGTGGGTTCCTCACGTTCGCCGACCACCCGCTGTACGGCGTCTACGAGCTGGCACCGCGGGTCGGCGGGTTCGACGCTGCGTCCGATCAGCAGCTCGCGGGCGTGCTGATGAAGCTGGGCAGCGTGCCGCTCATCTGGCCGGTGATCGGCGTGCTGTTCGCCCGCTGGGCGCGGGAGTCGGGGGCGCCCGACACGACGATCCGACCACTGCCCGTGGTTCGCTCAGAGTGATGTTCGGCCCCCTGACCGTGAGATCGGGTATAGAACCTACGCATGACCATGCGTACGGCCCTCGCCGGAGCAACGACCACGACGCTGCTGGTCGCGGCACTCGGAAACTCGGGGGTGGTCGATGCGGCCCGCGAGGCCGACAGCCAGGCGCTCGGTCTCACCGTCACCGGGTTCGCCAACTGGGACGTCGGGAACGCACCCGGCGACGTCGTCGCCGGGGTGGTGCTGCGCCTCGGCGTGGCCATCGTGGTGGTGGCGCTCCTGTGTGCCCTGGCGGGCACCGCACGGGCGCGCGGCGCGGCGTTCCTCGGCGGGTGGGGAGCCCTGGTCGTGGCGGCCGGGGCGGCCGGCGCGATCGAGTACGTCTACCTGGTGGCCGTCGTGTTCGACGGCCAGACCTTCGGCAACACCTACGTCGACGGTCTGGTGCAGGCGGTCAACGCCGGCGCCGCGTTCGGTCTGTGGACCGGGTGGTTGGTCGGCCTCGCCGTCGCACTGTTCACGCAGCCAGACCGGGCGGACCGGCCGGTGCCGGCCGGCGCAGCGCCGTGGGCGACGGCCCCGCCGCAACACCGCATCGCCGAGCCGCCGCCACCCTGGTGGGCACCGACCCAGGCCGGCAGCGCCGATGCCGCCGTCCGCCCCGGTCCGACGGCCTTCCCGCCCGGCGGTGTCGTCCCGCCGGCGCCGGCACACGCACCCGCACCGGTCACGTCCACGCCACCGGTCGCCCCCGGGGCACCGCCATCGCCCGCAGCACCGACGCCCGCACCTGCGGCATCGACCGCGCCTGAGGCCTCGGCCTCGTCCCAGCCGCCGGCGCCGAGCGGCCCCGGTGCCACCCACGAGATGACCACCGCATCGGGCGACCCGCACCCATCCGATCCCGACGGCACCGAGGCTGTCGGCCTGCCCCAGCAGGACGAGGCCGCCGAGGCCGACGCCACCACCACGATGCCCGAGAGCACGGACCGGACGATCCCGATGCCGCGCAAGCCCGATTGATCAGGAGACGCCGACGAGCGTCCGGTCGGCGGTGGCGTCCTCGACGGGTGGCAGCCGCAGCTCCGGCGCCGGCAACCCGCCCGTCCCCTCGATGTCGAGGTTGGGCAACAGCCGGTCGAGCCAGCGGGGCAGCCACCAGTTGGCCTCGCCCATGAGCCGCATGGTCGCGGGCACCAGGATCACCCGCACGATCGTGGCGTCGACCAGCACGGCGGTGGCCAGCCCTACGCCGAACATCTTCACGATGGGCTGCGGGCCGAGCACGAAGCCGCTGAACACGCAGATCATGATCAGCGCGGCCGACGTGATGACCCGCGCGGTCGAGGAGATGCCGTTGACGACCGCCCGGCGGTTGTCGCGTCCGTCGAGGTGCTCCTCGCGGATGCGGGACAGCAGGAAGACCTCGTAGTCCATCGACAACCCGAACAGGACGGCGAACATGAACATCGGCACGAACGAGACGATCGGGACCGTCTCCTCCAGGCCGATCAGGCTCTTGCCCCAGCCCCACTGGAACACCGCCACGACGACCCCGTAGGCGGCGCCGATCGACAACAGGTTCATGAGCGCGGCCTTGAGCGGCACCAGCACGGAGCGGAACACGGCCATCAGCAGCAGGAAGCTCAGCCCGACCACCGCGGCGATGAACACGGGGAGGCGGCTCGCCACCTTGTCGGACAGGTCGATGAACACCGCGGTGAGCCCGCCCACGTACGCCTGGCTGCCGGTGCCGTCGAGCGCGGCGGGCACCACGTCGTCGCGCAGGCGGTGCACGAGCTCGGTGGTCTCGGCGTCCTGGGGCGCCGCGGTCGGGACGACGGTGACGATCGCGGCGTCGCCGGCGGCGTTGACCTCGGCGGGGGCCACGACGGCGACGGCGGGATCCGCGGCGAGGCCCCGGCCGAGGGCATCGAGGGCGGCGGCATCGGCCGACTTGTCGCCGGTGAGCTCGACGGACAACAGCAGCGGCCCGTTGAACCCCTGGCCGAACGCATCGGCGGTGAGGTCGTACGCCCGGCGGGTGGTGGTCGACATCGGGTTGGTGCCGGCATCGGTCTGGCCCAGCCGCATCGACAGGAGCGGCGCGGCGACGAGCAGCAGCACCAGCATGGCGCCGATCAACCATGGCCACGGGTGGCTGGTCACGTGGTCGCCCCAGCGTTGCCACTGGTCGGGCCGCAGGTCGGACGACCCACCGAGGCGGGTGAGGCGATCGTGCCACTCCTCGTCGTCCGCCTCGCGGCGTCGCGTCCAGGGCAGGCTGGCGCGCAGCAGGCGCAGGCCCGCGAAGCCCAGCAGGGCGGGCAGAAGCGTGATCGACGCGAGGACCATCACCGCCACGACGAGCGCCGAGGAGAAGCCCATCGCCGTGACCGCGGGGATGCCGGCGAGCGCCAGGCCGCAGATGGCGATGACGACCGTGCCGCCGGCGAACACGACCGCCTGGCCCGCCGTGGCGATGGCCCGCCCGGCGGCGTCTGCCACCGTCAGGCCTGCACGCAGCTCCGAGCGGTAGCGGGTGACGATGAACAGGGCGTAGTCGATGCCGACGCCCATGCCGATCATCGTGGCCAGCGTGCCCGATTCGGCCGGGATGTCGAACACGAGCCCCGCCAGCAGGATCAGCGCCGTGCTGCACCCCAGGCCGACGGCGGCGATGCCGATGGGCAGGCCCATGGCGATGACCGAGCCGAACGCCACCAGCAGGATCACGATCGCGCCGAGGACGCCGAGCATCTCGGCCGCCCCGGTCTCCGGCTTCTCGGCGGCCTGGGGCAGCTCGCCGCCCAGCTCGACCTGCAGGCCGGCGTCGCGGGTGGGCTCGACCGCCGCCTCGAGCTGTTCGTAGGCGTCGGCCCCGAGCTCGCGTGTGTCGCCCTCGTACTGCACGCGGACGAGGGTCGTGCGCCCGTCCTCGGACATCAGGCCGACCGACTGCGGGTCGAGCACGGTCGAGACGTGGGGCATCTCGTCCAACCGGTCGACGAGGTCGGCGATCGCCTGCCGGTGGCCCGGGGACGAGAGGGTGCCGTCGTCTGTGTGCAGCACCACCTGGGCGCTGCCACCCGACGCCTCCGGGAACCGCTCGGTCAGCACGTCGAGCGCCTGCTGCGACTCGACGTCGGGGATGCGGAAGTCGTCCGAGTAGCCGCTGCCAGAGGCGCCGGCACCGGCCCACAGCACGGCAGCGGCGGCGAGCCACGCGATGAGGACCAGCCAGCGGCGGCGAACCGCGAACCGGCCGAGGCGATGCAGTGCCCGGGACATAGGCTCTAGGCTAGAACATGTGGCAGTCACTGCCATATGTCAGTCAGTGCCGTATGTCACAATGAGCCACACTCATCCGCCCGCCGAGGACCGCCATGTCCACACCCACCACCGGCCTGCGAGAACGCAAGAAGGAACGCACCCGCCAGGCCATCGCCGAGGTCGCCCTCGACCTGTTCGAGTCCCGCGGCTTCGACCACACGACCGTCGACGACATCGCCGCGGTTGCGGACGTGTCGCCGCGGACGTTCTTCCGCTACTTCGCCAGCAAGGACGAGGCGGTGTTCGAGCGGGCCGATGACGTGCAGCTGGCCTTCAGCACGATGCTCGCCTCACGCCCCACCGACGAGCCCCTGCTCGTCTCGCTGCGCGAGATCGGCAAGGCCCTGCTGGCCGACGAGATGGTCGACGCGGTCCGGCTGCGCCGTGTTCTCACCCTCGTGGCTTCCGAGCCCGCGCTGCGCAGCGGCTACAACGGCCTGCTCGACGTCATCGAGCGCGAGCTCACCGTGTGGGCCGCCGCCCGGCTGGACGTGCCCGCCACCGACCTGCGCCCCCGGCTCATCGCCGCCATCGTGCTCGCCGCCCGCCGGGTCGCCACCGACACCTGGCTCGAGACCCCCGGCGACGACCTGGCCGACCACGTCACCCGCGCCATCGACCTGCTGGCCGCGGGCCTGACTGGCGACGAGGCCTAGGAGTCGGCCAGCCACGCCATCCAGCGTCCCTGCCCTCAGCAGCGGCCTATCGCCTCGGCACGCACCGCCGACTGGGCGAAGACCGCTACGCCGACGATGCTGTGGCCGGAGGCGCGGCGATCGCCAAGTGTCGGCGTCGCCGGAGCGACTCCGACCCCTTCGAGCCTCGCGAGCCGCTCCGGCTGATCCGGCCACAAGCAGGCGCGCAACCATCGGGCGTCGTCCGCGTCTGTCACGTCGACCGGATCGAGGTCGACACCGACCCGGACGACGACCTCGGGCATGGTCCGCGTCGGGATGGGCCGGTGTCCCCTGATCGATGCCGACAGCCGCACGGGAGATGACGGGTCGCCCAGCGATTGTCCGTTGCCGTACGACCACCTGTTCGCATTTCCCGGGAACGACGTGCCATCTGCCACGCGTGCCGCATGTCCCGGGACGGCGTGCCATCTGGTCGACCTCCGTAAGGTGTCATACCTCGTCGTTACTGTTCGGGCATGTCCGTGGTCGCTCCGCCTGCCCCGTCCCCAGCGGTTGACGGCGCGCCCGGGCCTGGCCTGTCGCCGCAGGCGGCGGCCTGGCGGGCGGCGGAGGGCGAGGCCGTGGCGGTGATGGGCACGGTCAACGTGGCGATCGCCCGGCTGGTGGCGGCGCTGGTCGACCTACTGGGCACCGACGGCTGGATGGGCCCCGGCATCCAGTCGCCCGAGCATTGGGTCACCTGGAAGGCCGGGGTGTCCCGCTCCCGGGCCGAGGGCCTGGTCCGCATCGCCCGCCGCGCCGGCGACCTGCCCGCCTGCTGGGCCCTGTTCACTGCCGGTCGGTTGGGCGAAGACGCCATGGTCCGCATCGCCCGCCGTGTCCCCGCCGCCCGCGACACCGAGATCGCGGCGCTGGCACCGTCCCTGTTGATCGCCCAACTCGACCGGCTCCTACGCTCGCTGCCCGAACAACCCGACGGCGGCGAGCTGCGACCCGACCCCGAACGCATGCTGCGCCTACGCGACGCCCGCGACGGCTGGCTCCACGGCACGTTCTGCCTCCCCGCCGACGAAGGCGCCCTCATACGCCTCGGCCTCGGCGCCGCCCGCGACGCCGAGTTCCGCGACCGCAACAACCTCCCCGCCGACACCGACACCGACCCCGACACCCCCACCGACGAGGGCGCCCGGTCGGTGTCGTGGGCCGACGGGCTGGTCCGCATGGCCTCCGAAGCGGCCGACGCGTTGGACCCCACCCTCGCCCGCACCGGCCAGCGCGGGGAACGCAACACCGTGGTGCTGCACTACGACGTCGACCCCGACGGCACCCTCGGCCCCGCCCAACTCGAAAACGGCCCCGTCGTCCCCGACCCCGTCGCCCGCTACCTCGCCTGCGACGCCACCGTGCAGGTCATGACCTACCGGCTCGGCCAACTCATCGGCATCCACCCCACCCAACGCACCCCCAACCGGGCCATGCGCCGCTACCTCGCCCGCCGCGACCAAGGCTGCACCCACCCCCTCTGCACCCAACGTCTGTGGTTGCACGCCCATCACCTCGTCTTCTGGGAGAACGGCGGGTTGACCGTCCCCGCCAACCTCGTGCTGTTGTGCCCGTTCCACCACCGGGCACTCCACCACGACGAGTTCAGCATCGACGGCAACCCCGAAACCGGCACCCTCCGGTTCACCGACCGGTGGGGCCAACCCATCGCCCCACCGGGCCTCGACCCGCCACCCGATCCACCCGGCGGGTCACCTGACCGCGATAGCCCACCCGCGCGGTACAGACCACCGCTGGCCGAGCGCCTGACGAGCGACACCTTCACCTGGAACTGACGCGGCCCGGCGCACCGACGCTTGACCCCGGACCGGGGTACGGGCCGTACGGTCGCACGCATGACGACCACGCCCGTCCACGCCTCCGACGCTGTCCGCGAGGTCACAGCCGCCACGTTCGACGAGCTGGTCCTCAGCTCGGCCGTACCCGTCCTCGTGGACTTCTGGGCCGAGTGGTGCCCGCCGTGCCACGCACTCGCCCCGGTGCTGGCCCGGATCGCCGACGAGCACCCCGAGACGCTGTCGGTCCTCGCCCTCGAGCAGGCGCAGGTCGCCTTCGGAGTAGAGCCGGTAGCCCGACGCCGACCGGGGCGGCGGCGCCAGCAGCCCGCGGCGCTCGTAGTACCGCACGGTCTCGACGTGCACCCCCGCCGCGTCCGCGAGCCGCCCGATCGTGTAGGTGGTGCCCACCCCGCCCAGGCTAGGGACCGGACCGTGATCCGGGGTCAAGCGCAAGCGGGGGTCAAGCGCGGGCGGAGAGCTCAGCCAGCGCCAGGGAGCTGCTGCTCCAGGGTCAACGTGTCCGCGAACAGGTCGCCCATGTCGTCGATCCGGGTCAGCACGTCGCTGGCCTCGAACGAGAGCGGCTCGCCGTCGGTGGCCGCCTCGACCTCGTCCCACGTCACCGGCGTCGACACCGTCGGCCGGGGCCGGGCCCGCAGCGAGTAGACGGCGATGGTCGTCTTGTGCCGGCTGTTCTGGCTCCAGTCCACCAGCACCTTGCCCTTGCGCAGGCTGCGCTTCATGTTCGAGACCACATGGTCGGGGTGCGCCCGCTCGAGCAGCTGTGCCACCGCCAGCGCGAAGGCCGATGCCTGCTCGTGCGTGTGCGGGGTGTTGAGCGGCACGTAGACCTGCATGCCCTTCGACCCCGACGTCTTCGGGAACCCGACCAGCCCGAAGCCGTCGAGCACATGGCGGATGTCGAGGCCCACGTCCGCGCACTCGACGATCGTCGTGCCGTCGCCGGGGTCGAGGTCGAACACGCACATGGTGGGCGTGTCGATGTCGGACCGGGCCATCGGGGCGTGGATCTCGAGCGCCGCCATGTTGGCCGCCCACACCAGCGCCGGCGCCGAGTCGAGGCAGCAGTACTGGATGTGGCCGTTGCGGTCGCCCGGGCCGAGCAGCGTGCCCAGCCAGTCGGGGCGGTGGCCGGGGCAGCGCTTCTCGAAGAACGAGTTCCCCTCGACCCCGTCGGGGAAGCGGCGGAGGGTGACCCCGCGCTCGGCGAGGTGGGGCACCATCGTGGCGGCGATGCGGGCGTAGTAGTCGATGACCTCGGCCTTGGACGTGCCCGCATCTGGGTAGAGCACCTTGTCCAGGTTCGAGAGCGTCAGCCGCCGGCCCTCGACCTCGACCGTCGTGTTCTGCCCCACCGGGTCAGGCCGACTTGCGCTTGGGCGCCGCCTTCGAGGTCTTGGTGGCCTTCGTGGCCTTGGTGGCCTTCGTCGCCTTCTTCGCGGTGCGGGCCTTGCGGGTGCCCGTGCCGCTGTCGTCCTCGCCCTCGCCCTCGTCGGACGCCGCCGCTGCGGTGGGGTGTCGGCCCCGCGCCGCCTTGGCGTCGCGCACGCTGGCCTCGAGCGCGGCCATGAGGTCGACGACCTTGTCCTCCGCCACCGGCGCCGGCGCGGCCACGATGTCCTCGCCTGCGGCCTTGCGCTCGATCAGGTCGAGCACCTCGTTGCGGTAGGTGTCCTCGAACTTCTCGGGCTCGAACGGCTCGGTGAGCGACTCCACGAGCTGGGTGGCCATCTTGAGCTCGCGATCGCTCACGTCGGCGTCGCCGATGTCACCGTCGACGAGCTCAACGGGGTTGTTGAGCTCGTCGGCGTAGACCATCGTCGACATCACGAGCACCCCGTCCTTGGGTCGCAGGGCCGCCAGGTACTGCTTGGAGCGCATCACGAAGCGGGCGATCGCCACCTTGTTCTGCTCCTCCATCGCGCGGGTGAGCAGCGCGTAGGGTTTGCGGGCCGCCTTGTCGGGAGCCACGTAGTAGGCGGAGTCGTAGTACACGGGGTCGATCTCGTCGAGGTCGACGAACTGCTCGATGTCGATGCTGCGGGTGGCCGTGGGGTCGAGGGCGGCCAGCTCGTCATCGCCCACCAGCACGTACTCGCCCGAGCTGAGCTGGTAGCCCTTGGCGATCGCCTCGCTGGGCACTTCGTCGCCGTCGGCGGCCGACACCTTGCGGTACTGGACGCGGGCGCCGGAGCGCGTGTCGATCTGGTTGAAGTGCACGCTCTTGCGCGACACCGCGGTGAACAGCTTGATCGGGATGTTGACCAGCCCGAAGCTGATGGCGCCGCTCCACATGGCTCGAGGCATGTCGGAAGTATTCCCCGCGGGAAGCCGGCTTGCACAGGTCAATCGGTGGCAGGGCGGGGCAGGTGCCCGACGCCGTGCCACAGTGCGCTGGTCAGCAGCGTCGCTGCGTCGTCGAGGCTGCACGCACGGTGCTCGAGCCACTCGGTGGCCGCCGCTTCGAGCAACCCGACGAGCCCCCGGGCCAGCAGGCGCTCGGCAGGCCCCCCGCCCCACGTGTCGGCGATGCGCTGGCACCGGGCCTGCCGGGCCTCCTGCACCGCCGGGTGCTGCAACTCGCCCGCCGCCGCGAACAGCCGCCACGAGTCGGCGTTGTGGTCCGCCAGTTCGAGGAAGTGGTGGACGATCGAGCCGAGCCGGGCCTCGTCGACCGGGACGTCGACCAGCAACCCCGACAGCTCGACGTCGAGGCCGCTCAGGGTGTGGAGGTGCACCGCAGCGATGAGCTCGCCGCGGTCGCCGAAGTAGGCGTACACGAGCGAGCGGGACACCCCCGCCGCATGCGCCACCTCGTCGAAGCGGACGCCGGCCGGGTCACGCCCACGGAAGACCTGGGCTGCCGCCTCGACGATCTGGGCCCGGCGCGCCGCCGGTTCAAGGCGCGAGCGGCGGATCTCCGGCTCTGTCGAGGGGGCGGCGTCCATGGGCAGCCTGTTAGGCGGAGGCCTCGACCGTCACCGCGTCAGCCGGGGGTGCGGTATCACCCACCAGTGGGAAGTGGCAGGCCACGTACTGGCCGTCGGCCACCGGACGGATCTGGGGCTCCTCGAGCGCGCACCGCTCCTCGGCCCGCGGGCAGCGGGTGCGGAACCGACAGCCGCTGGGCGGCGCCACCGGTGAGGGCAGGTCGCCGGGGACCAGGCCGCTGGAGGTGGCGACCACCGCCGGGTCGGGCACCGGGATGGCAGACAACAGGGCCGACGAGTACGGGTGCGCGGGGGCGGCGTAGAGCCGGTCGGGGTCGGCGATCTCGCAGATCTTGCCGAGGTACATGACCGCGACCCGGTCGCTCACGTTCTTGACCACGGCCAGGTCGTGCGTGATGAACACCAGGGTGAGGCCGTAGCGCTCCTTGAGGTCCTCGAGCAGGTTCAGGATCTGGGCCTGCACGGACACGTCGAGCGCGGAGACCGGCTCGTCGCAGATCACGAGCCTGGGTTCCAGGACCAGCGCTCTGGCGATGCAGATGCGCTGGCACTGGCCGCCGGAGAACTCGTGCGGGCGCTTGTCGCGGGCCACGGCCGGGTCGAGGCCCACGGTCTCGAGCGCATCGTCGACCCGGGCCCGGCGCTCGGCCTCGGTGCCCTGCTTCCAGATCTTGAGCGGGGCGCCGACGATGTCGGCCACCCGGCGGCGCGGGTTGAGTGAGCTGATCGGGTCCTGGAACACGATCTGGAGGCGGGGCCGGAGGGCGCGCAGGCTCTCGCCGTGCTCGGCCGTCAGGTCGCGGCCCTCGAACAGCACGGTGCCCGCTGTCGGCGCCGGCAGCTGCATCACGGCCCGCGCCGCGGTCGACTTGCCGCAGCCGCTCTCCCCCACCACGCCGAGGGTCTCGCCCTCGGCGACGTCGAAGCTGACGTCGGCCACCGCCGACACCTTCTGCCCACCTGCGGCGGGGAAGTCGACGACCAGGTGCTCGACCCGCAACAGCGTCTCGTCGCTCGGCCGCAGGTGTGCGGTCCCGGTGCCTGCCATCAGTCCCCCACCTCGGTGCTCGCGGCATCGGTCAGCGCATCGGTCATCGCGTCGGTGCCCGCCGCGGCGGGCACCGCGGCGACCAGGTCGGTGTCCAGCTCCGGGCTGATCTCCCCGGTCACGGCGGCCTCGGCCTGGGGCACGTGGGCGGCGAGGTTGCGTTCGAGCGCCTCGCGCCCGGCGTCGGTGCCCACGGGATACCAGCACCGGTACCAGTGCCCGGGCGTGTCGGCCTCGATCAGCGGCGGAAGCTCCTCGTGGCACCGGGTCTGGGCGTACGGGCACCGGGGCGCGAACCTGCAGCCGGGCGGCGGAGCGATCAGGTCGGGCGGTCGCCCACCGATGACCGAGAGCCGCGTGTGGCTGGGGTTCTCGAGCCGGGGCACCGACCGCATGAGGGCCTCGGTGTAGGGCATGCGCACTTCGGAGAACAGCGTCGCCGTCGGCGCCTGCTCGACGATCTGCCCGGCGTACATCACCGCGATGTCGTGGGTGCGGCCGGCGACGACGCCCAGGTCGTGGCTGACGAGCACGACGGCCATGTCGCGCTCGCGCTGCTGCTCGGCCAGCAGGTCGAGGATCTGGGCCTGCACCGTGACGTCCAGCGCCGTGGTGGGCTCGTCGGCGAACAGCAGCTGCGGCCCGCACGCCAGCGCGATGGCGATGACGACACGCTGGCGCATGCCGCCCGACAGCTCGTGAGGGTACTGCCTGAGGCGCCGCTCCGGCTCGGGGATGTGTACCGACCGCAGCAGTTGGACGGCCGTGTCGCGGGCGGCGTTGCGGTCCAGGTCGGTGTGGACCTCGAGCGACTCGGTGATCTGCTTGCCGATCCGCATGACCGGGTTGAGCGAGGTCATCGGGTCCTGGAAGACCATCGCCATCTGCGTGCCCCAGTAGGACCGCAGGGCGTTGTCGCCCAGCCCGTCGAGCCGCTCGCCGGCGAAGGTGATCTCGCCCGACCGCTCGGCGGTCCCGGGCAGCAGACCCATGATCGAGCGCGACAGCACCGACTTGCCGCAGCCCGACTCGCCCACGAGGCCGAGCGTGCGCCCCCGGTCGAGCGTGAACGACACCCCGTCGACCGCGGTCACCACCCCCCGCGGCGTCCGGAACCGGGTGCGCAGGTCGGCGACGTCGAGCAACCCCCGGCCGGTGGCGTGGAAGTCCTCCGGGCTCGTGTGCACGTGGCGGCGACCCCGGGTCACAGTGCGCTCTCCCGCACGTCGAACCGGGCACGCACGACGTCGCCCAGGTAGTTGAGCGCCAACACGGTGAGGAAGATCACGACCGTCGGCACCATCACGATGTGCGGCGCGTCGCGCAGGTCGTCCCGCCCCTCCGCCAGGATGTTGCCCCACGACGGCGTCGGCAGCTTCACACCCACCCCCAACAGGCTCAGCCCACCTTCGGCGACGACCACCACGGCGACGCCCAGCAGGGCGATGGAGAACATGGCGGGCAACACGTTGGGCAGCACCTCGCCGAACATGATCTGGCGGTTCCGCGCCCCCAACGCCCGCGCCGCCAGCACGAACTCGCGCTGTGACCAGGCGAGCGTGTTGGCCCGCGTGATGCGCGCCAGCACCGGGATCGACACGATCCCGAGGGCAAGGATCAACACCACCATGCGCCGCGTCTCGCTGACCCCCTCCTGACTGGCGAACACCGTCACGAGGGTGAGCGCCAGGATGAGCTGGGGGAAGGACAGCAGGACGTCGAACGCGCCGGAGAGGATCGTGTCGGACCGGCCCCGGAAGTAGCCGGCGACCAGGCCGAGCAGGCCGCCGATCACGAGTCCGAACAGCACCGAGCCCGCACCGAGCAGCAGGGAGGCCCGCCCGCCCCACACGATGCGGCTGAGCAGGTCGCGGCCCAGGGCGTCGCCGCCCAGCAGGTGGCCGTCGGTGCCAGGGCCCTGGCCGACGATCGAGGTGACGCTCTCGTTGGGGTCGTCGAGCGGCAGGACCGGTGCCAACAGTGCCGCGGCGGTCACCAAGACCAACCACCCCATGGCCAGCATGCCGAACACCCCCAACCGGGCTCGGCGGGCCCGGCCGCGTGGAACTCCGGTGCCGGTTGCGGACACCACGTCGACCGGCTCGAGGGTCGACACCGGGTTGATGGTGGTGGCGGTCGGGTCGGCCACCCCGCCGGCGGCGCTCAGGTCGAGGTCATGTTCGGGCATGCCGGATCCTCGGGTCCAGGACGGCGTAGAGCACATCCACCAGGAAGTTCGCCAACACGTAGCCCACGGCGATGATGGCCACCAGGCTCTGCAGGGCGATGTACTGGCGGGCACTGATGGCCTCGTACAGCAGGGTGCCGATGCCCGGCAGCGAGAACAGCACCTCGACCAGCACCGCCCCGCCGATGAGCGTCCCCACGTTCAGCCCCGCCACCGTCAGCAGCGTCAGGCTCGACGGACGCAGCGCATGGCGCCACAGCACCCGTCGCGGCGACAGGCCCTTGGACTTCGCCATCGTGATGAAGTCGTCCTGCAGCGTGGCGATCATGTCGCTTCGCAGCAGGCGCATGTAGACGGCGATCTGCCCCACGGCGAGCGCCACGGTCGGCAGGATCATGCGCCGCACGTGCTCGAGCAGGTCCTCGCTGGGCTTCACGTACCCCTGCACGGGCAGCCACCCCAGCTCGACACCCACGTAGTAGGCGAGCACGAGTGCGAGGGCGAAGTTCGGTATGGCGAGCATGCCGAACGCCGTGGCGTTGGCCGCCCGGTCGGCGCGCGACCCCGCCCGGTAGGCGGTGATCACCCCCGCAGGGATGGCGATCACCAGCGCCAGCACCTGCGCGTACAGCATGAGCTGGAGCGACACCGGCAGCGACTCGCTCACCCGGTCCATGACGGGCCGCTCGCCCGAGATGCTGAAGTAGTTGCCCAGGTCGCCCGTCACGAAGCCACTTATCCAGCGCCCGTACTGGACCGGCAACGGGTCGTCGAGCCCGAGGTCCTCTCGCAGCGCGTCCTTCTGCTCCTCGCTGGCGAACCCGGCGATCGCATCGACCGGGTCGCCAGGGAGCAGGCTGGTCATCAACGCCACGAACAGGGTGACGAAGAACAGCACGACCAGCAGGTGGGCGAGCCGCCGCAGGATCATCTGCACGGCGTCGTCCCCCGGCCTACTGCTCGACCCACATGTACGTGACCGGGTGCCCGGCGGCGAGGCCGGGGAAGCCCTCGGCGGACGTGGGGCCCTCGCCCGGCACCCCGTGCACGTCGGGCGCCATGGCGATGGTCCACGGCGTGTACCAGTTCCAGATGTTGTGCACCTGTTCGGCGAACCGCCGGTTGAGGTCCTCGTAGATCTGGTCGCGGCCCTCGAGTGTGGTGCGTCCCTCGTCGAGCAGGCGATCGATCTCCGGGTCCTCGAACTTGCCGAAGTTCACGGGCGAGCCCGTCTTCCACCAGTTGTACTGCAGGTCGGGGTCGCCTCCCGGGTGGTTGCGCCAGCCCTGCGCCTCGAAGTCGCCCTCGATGGCGCCGTCGATCAGGGTCGACTGGTCGACCGTGATGATCTCGACGCTCATGCCCGCCGCCTCGGCCTGCTCCTTGAGCAGCTGGGCCTGGTCGATCGTCGCCTGGACGTTGGTGGTGGTGTAGGTGAACGACAGCTCGTCACCGGTCTCGGCCTCGTACTCCTCGACGAGCCGCGTGGCCTCGTCGAGGTCGAAGGTGGGGAAGCCGGTGTCGTCGAGGTTGCCGATGTTGCCGGGGGCGAACGGGCCGGTGGCCTGGGTCACGATGCCGTCGTTCAGGATGGCGTTGACCTCGTCGAAGTCGGCCGCGTAGGCCAGCGCCCGACGGGCCTTGATGTTGTCGAACGGCGGCTTCGCCTCGTTCAGCATGATGTAGCTGACCTCGCCGAACTCGTCCGACTCGTAGGCGTTGACCTCGCCCGACTCGGCCAGGCCGCGCAGCTCGCTGACCACGTCGGCGTCGCTGGTGTGCATGGCGTTGATCTCGCCCGACTCGAGTGCGTTCCGGCGCTGCGCCACCTCGACGATGGGCCGGAACTCGATGCTGTCGAGGTACGGGAGCTGGTTGCCCGCCGCGTCGGTGGCCCAGTAGTCGGGGTTCTTCTCGGCGGTGAACTTCTGGTTCGGCACCCAGTCGACGAACGTGAAGGGGCCGGTGCCGATCAGGTTCTCCGCGCAGGTCGACGTGTCGTCGAGCTGCGCCTGGGCGATCATGCCGTAGCGGCCGCTGCCGTGCAGCGTCGCGTCGAACGACACCCACGGCTGCTTGAGGTTGACCTGCACGGTGAGCGGATCGACGACCTCGACGCTCTCGATGGGCTCGAACACGAACACCGTGAGCAGTGCCGTGCGGGTCGGGTACACGCCTCGGTAGGCGTCGATGTTGTTCTTGACCACCTCGGCGGTGAGGTCGCTGCCGTCGTGGAACTTCACGCCCTCGCGGAGCGTGATGGTCCACACGGTCGAGTCCTCGTTGGGCTCGACCGATTCGGCCAGCCAGGGCTCCATCTCGCCCTCGGCGTTGGGGCGGGTCAGCGTGTCGTAGATCGACTGGGCGACCATGATGCCGCCGATGGCGAGCTGGGCCTCGGGCAGGCACCAGCCGTCGAGCGTCTCGGCCTCGAGGCCGTAGACGACCTGACCTCCGGGCGTGGGCGTGCCGGCGTCCTCGTCTGTGGTGCCGCCGCCACCGCCGCCGCCGCTGTCGTCGTCCCCCCCGCCGCACGCGGCGGCGATCATCGCCAGCGCCAGCACCGCGGCTGCGCGCCTGATCCACTGTCCCCGTGTCGCTGTCGTAGCCACGGTGCCCCCTCGCTCGTGCTGCCGTTGACCTATGGGTCAGTTCGTGACCCGCGTCACACCCAGCCGGAAGCTAAGTCGCCGGTTGGAATCCTGTCAACAGCCGATCTGATGACAGGGACGACTCGTGCGCGCCGCGCGCCGACCTGGCATGCTGCGCTCCGATGAGCCGCCGACGCCGCCAGTTCGCCTCGTTCGCCGCACTCGCCGCCCTGGTCACGACCGGGGCGGCATGCCGGACGCCCGGCCCGGGGGGTCCGGACGGTGGCGGACCGCCGGTGCGCCTGAACGAGATCCAGGTGCTGGCGTCGCACAACAGCTACCACGTCGAGCCCGAGCCGACGCTCCTCAGCGCGCTGAAGGGCTTCCTCGGCGAGCAGGCCAACGGTTTCGAATACACGCACCGGCCAATGGCCGACGAGCTCGACGCCGGCGTGCGCCAGGTCGAGCTCGACGTGTTCGTCGACGATCCGGCCGGCGGGCGGTACGCCCAACCCGTGCTCGTGCCGACCCTGGGCCTCGAGCCGGTCGATCCGGCGATGAGCGAGCCCGGGCTCAAGGTCTTCCACGTTCAGGAGGTCGACTACCGGTCGAGCTGCCCCACCTTGGTCGACTGCCTCACGCAGGTGCGCGACTGGTCCGACGCCCATCCCGACCACCTGCCGATCACCATCCAGATCGAGGCCAAGGACGGCACGATCCCCGACCCGGGCCTCGGCTTCGTCGTCCCGCTGCCGTGGACCGCCGCCGACTTCGGCACCCTCGAGGCCGAGATCGGCTCGGTGTTCGCCCCGGAGCGCGTCCTCACGCCCGACGAGGTGCGGGGCCGCTTCGACACCCTCGCCGAAGCCGTGCAGGCCGGGCGCTGGCCCACGCTCGACCAGGCGCGAGGCCAGGTCATGTTCGTGCTGGACGACAAGGGCGCCAAGCGCGACGCCTACCGCACCCAGGTGCCCGAGCTGGCCGACCGGTCGGTGTTCGTCGACGTGCCCGAGTCCGACCCCGACGCGGCGATGATGGTGGTCAACGACCCCATCGGTGACGCCGACCGCATCCGCACTCTGGTCGAGGCCGGCTACATCGTGCGCACCCGAGCCGACGGCGACACCGTGCAGGCCCGCACCGGCGACACGACCCAGCGCGACGCGGCGCTTGCGAGCGGCGGCCACTACGTGTCCACCGACTACATCTGGCCCGACGACCGGTTCGGGACCGGCTACGTGGTCGACCTGCCGGGCGACACTGCGGCGCGGTGCAACCCCGTCAACGCCCCCCGCCGCTGCGAACGGGCCGACCTGAGCGGCTGACGAGGCGGGGGTCCCGAGGCTGGTCGGTCAGGAGACGGTGCCGCGCGGAACCACCCACCGAGTGGGCTGCCCAGTCAGCATCGCGATCCGCTCGTAGTCGATGTCGTAGTGCAGGACCGTGAGCCCGTGCTGCTCGGCGCACGCGGCGACCATGAGATCGGGCAACGGCACGCTGCGATGCTGCGATGCGGCCGCGAGCTCGCCCTGGACCTCGAGCGCCCGCTCCATGACCTGCTCCGAGAGCGGCACCCGAGGCATCCCCTGGAGTGCCGACGCCAGACGCCTGTAGTCGCCCGGATCCCGTGCGCTGTACAGCAACTCGAGGTCGATGATGCTGCACGTGGCGATCCTGCCCGCGAGGAGGAGCGGCTCGACGACGGACTGCACCTCCGGTCTCGTCTCACGGCGCGTCAGGGCGCTCTTGTCGGCGAGGTACTCGGCCACGGCCGGGGTCAGCGCCAGGCACCCGACATCACCTCGGCATCACCGAGGTCGAGGACGTCGTCGTTGAACAGCAGGTCGACGAGCTGGCGGCGGCGTTCCAACGCGATCACCTCGTCGAGCGCGGCATCGACGGTCGCCGTGATCGTTGTCGTGCCGAGCAACTCCTTGGCACGGCGGATCTTCTCGAAGTCGACCTCGAAGGACGTCTTTCGGCGAGTTGTCTGCACGGTCAACAGGATAGCGACATGATCGGGTCATAGATAGGCCCGGAACCGAGTTCCCCTATCGCCGCTCAGGGGCGGATCTCGTAGAAGGCGTTGACAGGATGGTCGATGTCGAGCAGGCGGAAGCGGGTGAACCCGGCGCCGCGGGCCATGGCCTCGGCCCGCTCGGCCGACATGCCCAGCGTGCCGAGGCCGGCGCCGCCCGGCTCGGACAGCGCGGAGGCCATGCACGACAACACACTCGTGCCGTACATCAGCGCGGCCAACGGGTTGCGCTCGACGTTCTCCGCGAAGGTGTCGTACGCCCTGATGTCGGCCACGAGCCAGGTGCCGTCGTCGCCCAGCGCGGCACGGATCGCCCGCGCGGCGCCGTCCGGGTCGGTCATGTCGTGCAGGCAGTCGAACGTGGTGACGAAACCGAGTGAGCCGTCGCTCGGCAAGCGGTTCGTCGCGGGGGTCGTGGAACTCGGCGTTGCCGAGCCCGCTCTCGGCCAGCCGCGCCCTGGCCCGGTCGAGCGCGTGTCGGGAGATGTCGTAGCCCGCGAAACGGCCGGCCGGGAACGCCTGCGCCAACCGCAGCACCGCGCTGCCCGTGCCACAGCCGACGTCGGCCGCCGCGGTGCCCGCCCGCAGCCGGTCGACCACGCCGTCCAGCGCGGGCATCACGTCGGCCAGCAGGTGGTTGCGCATCCAGGGCTCGAAGCCGCGTTCGACCCCGACGGCCGCCTCCGGTCCGTGGCTGTCGTAGTCGTGGCCGAGGCCCGTGCGGAAGCTCTCGGGCAGCACGGTCAGCTGCTCCATGTCCTGCGGGAGCTGATGGAACATGCCGAGCAGGCATGCCTCGTGGCCCTCGTCGACCAGGACCGGCACGGCCTCGGGCGCCAGGGAGAACCGCTCGCCCCCACCAGGGTCTGCGGTGTCGCTGACCAGCAGGCCGGCGGCCGCCTGGTTGTAGGCCCACTCGCGGACCCAGCGCTCGACCAGGCCCGAGGCGTCCGCCAGCTCGCTCGTCGTCAGCGGCCGACCGGCGGTGTCGAGCGCCCGGTACAGGCCCAGCCGGTCGCCCAGGTGGATCATCGCGGCGGTGACCGCCCCCGACATCTGGCTGGCCACCTGGTAGGCGAACAGCCCGATCTGCTCGGTGGTCGGGGCATCGGCAGGCGTCGTCGTCACGGGGACACCCTAGGAGCGTTGCCCTCGCCGCCGATCAGGGTTTCTCAGGGTGCCTCAGGGGCATCCCCGATAGGCCGGGACGGGACCCGTCCGTACGGTCCGTCGTGCAGGGACTCCCCCTGCCCTCGCACCGAGAGGCGGAATCCGACATGACCACGATCCTGTCCGCGCGCGCCGTCACGAAGACGTACCGGACGGCCGCCCAGGACGTCCACGCGCTCCGCGGCATCGACCTCGACATCGCCCGAGGTGAGCTCGTCACGGTCATGGGCCCGTCGGGCAACGGCAAGACCACCGCGCTCAACTGCCTGTCCGGGCTCGACGACATCGACTCGGGCACCGTGCAGATCGACGGCGTCGACATCCACCGCCTGCGGGACGGCGAGCGCACCGCTCACCGGGCGGCCCGGATGGGCTTCGTGTTCCAGGCGTTCAACCTCGTGCCCGTGCTGTCGGCGCGCGAGAACGTCGAGCTACCCCTGCTCGTCACCGGCGTGCGACCCCGCGACGCCCGCCGCCGGGCCGACGCCATGCTCGGCCGGGTGGGGCTCGGCGACCGCGGCCGTCACCGGCCCACCGAGCTGTCCGGCGGCGAGCAGCAGCGGGTGGCGATCGCCCGGGCGCTCGTCGGCGAGCCGGCGATCGTGTGGGCCGACGAGCCGACGGGCAACCTCGACAGCCAGACCGCGGCGGCCGTGCTCGAGCTGCTGCACGAGGCTCACCGCGCCGGCCAGACGCTCGTGCTCGTGACGCACGACCGCGGCATCGGCGCCGCAGGCACCCGCCTGGTGCAGGTGCGCGACGGCCGCGTCGTCTACGACGGCGACCCGCGCGGCGCCGGGGGGCTGGGCGACGCCGGTGGGCCGGGCGGGACCACCGCGGCCACGTCCCCGGCCACCGCCACGCCCTCCCTCACCGCTGCGGGCACCGGGGTCGACCGATGATCGTGCTGCTCCCCCTGCTCGGCCTGTTCGCGGTGATCGTCGGCCTCATGGCCTGGGACCTGGTGCGCGGGCGCGGGTTCCGCCGGTTGGCGCTGCGCAACGTCGTCCGTCGGCCCACCGAGGCGCTCCTGGTCGTGGCCGGCGCCGCCCTCGGCACGGCCATCATCACCTCGGCGTTCGTGGTGGGAGACACGTTCGACGCCACCATCCGCGACTTCGGCCGCACCGAGCTGGGCCCCGTGGACGAGCAGGTCGTCGTGCAGGACGTCGCCGCCCTCGACGGCGTGGTGGCGGCGGTCGACCCCGGCAGCCTGCCCGACAGCGACGGCGTGCTCACCTCGGTCGGCGCCTCCGCCGCGGTGGTCGCCCCCGGCGACTCCGCGACGGCGGAGCCGCAGGCCGAGCCCGACGCCACGGTCGCCGAGGTCGACTTCGACCGCGCCCGTGCCTTCGGCGACGATCCGGCCGCCACGGGCCTGGCCGACGCCGGCGCCACCCCGGCGGAGGGCGAGGCGGTCATCAACGAGCTGTTCGCCGACGACCTCGGCCTGGCCGCGGGCGATGCCATCGACGTGCACGCGTACGGGCGCCGGCTCACCCTCGAGGTGCGCACGGTCGCGCCACGGGTCGGCCTGGCCGGCGCGGCGGATGTGTACGTGGCACCCGGAACGCTGCAGGGCCTCGCCATCGGCGCCACCGTCGGCGAACCGCCGCTGGCAACCGTGCTCGTGTCGAACACCGGCGGCGTGTTCGACGGAGCCGACCGCACCGACACCGTGGCCGGCGCGCTCGAGGAGCGGCTGGCCGGACTGGACGGCGTCGAGGTCGTGACCGTGAAGCAGGACCTGCTCGACGACGCCGAGGAGGCCGGCACGTCGCTGCGCTCGCTGTTCTCGAGCCTGGGCACGTTCAGCGCGCTGGTGGGCGTGCTGCTGCTGGTCAACCTGTTCGTGATGCTGGCCGAAGAGC
Organism: uncultured Acidimicrobiales bacterium; assembly: GCA_963735375.1. GTDB lineage: Bacteria > Actinomycetota > Acidimicrobiia > Acidimicrobiales > VFJN01 > ZC4RG19. The sequence continues at coordinate 1,181,231 of CAVTKS010000006.1, read as the reverse complement.
GCAAGTCGGAGTTGGGCATGATCCGCGCCGTGGGCCTGAAGCGCAGCCACCTGATCCGCCTGTTCGGGCTCGAGGGCGGCCTGTACTCGCTGGCGGCGGCCGTGCTCGGCACGGTGCTCGGCATCGGGGTCGGGCAGGCGATCCTGGTCGTGACCCGCAGCATCCTCGCGGACGAGGACGGCATGACCTTCGTGTTCGCCGCCGAGCCCGCCAGCCTGCTCACCGGTGGCCTGATCGGGCTGGCGATCTCGCTGCTCACCGTGTGGGGCACCAGCATCCGCATCGCCCGGCTCAACGTCATCCGGGCGATCCGCGACCTGCCGGAGCCGGCCGTGCGCCGGCTGTCCGTGCGCAAGGCCGTCGCGGCGTCGGTCGGCGTGCTCGCCGGGACGGTCATGTTCCAGGCCGGGCTGGCCGGCGACGAGGCGCCGCTGGTGCTGGCCGGGCCCGCCCTCGCACTGTTCTCGGCCGTGCCCCTCGTCGCCCGGGTGCTGCCGCGGCGGTTGGTCGTGAGCGTCGCCGCGGTGCTGTCCGGCGTGTGGGCCGTGGTGGCCACCTCCGCCGCGCCCGCCGCGTTCGAGGACGTCGGCTTCGAGATGTTCCTCGTCCAGGGCCTGGTCCTCGTGGCCGCCGGTGTGGCGCTCGCCTCGCAGGCCGACAGGGTGTGGGCCTGGGTCGCCGACCAGCTGGCCGAGCGGGGCGGGCTGTCGGCCCGCCTGGCGCTCGCGTACCCCCTGGCGCGCCGAGGCCGTACCGGCATCCTCCTCGCGATGTTCTCGCTGGTCGTCTTCACCCTCACGCTGATGTCGGCGATCAACGAGTCGGACTCGGCCCGCGCCCCGCAGCTCACCGCCGATGCCAGCGGCGGCTGGGACATGTGGGTCGACTCGTCGTCCACGGGCCCACTCGGCGCCGAGGCCATCGCCGCCACCGACGGCGTGACCCAGGTGTCGCCGCTGCTCACGGGCCTGGCCGAGGTCTCGCTGCCCCACAAGCCGGAGGGCACGACCTGGGTGGTGACAGGGTTCGAGCCGTCGATGCTCGACCGGGGCGTGCCCGACCTGATCGAGCGCGACGACAGGTTCGCCGACGACCGCGCCGCGTTCGAGGCGGTCGGCACAGAGGCCGACCTGGCCATCGCCGCCGAGGACCTGCTCCAGGGCGACGGGCCGCCCGGCGACGCCACCGTCGACGTGGGCGACACCGTCGCCGTCACCGACCCCGCCACCGGCGAGCACCGTGAGCTGGTGATCGCCGGGCTCACCAATCAGGACTGGATGGGCAACGGGGTGCTCGCCAGCCGGGACACGGTGGCCGGCGTACTCGGCGCTCGGGCCACCGAGAGCCGCCACTACGTAGCGGTCGACCGGGGCGTCGACGCCGAGGCGGTCGCCGGCCGCATCAACGCCGACCACGTGGCGAACGGGGCCGACGCCCAGACGTTCCGCGGCGCGATCGACGACGAGATGCGCGAGGGCCAGGGGTTCATGCGGCTCATGCAGGGCTACCTCGCCCTGGGCCTGGTCATCGGCATCGCCGGCCTGGGCGTCGTGATGGTGCGGGCGGTGCGCGAGCGGCGCCGGCAGGTCGGCATGCTGCGCGCCATGGGGTTCTCCTCCCGTGTGGTGCGCCGGGCGTTCCTCCTCGAAGCGGCGTTCGTGGCGGTGCAGGGCATCGTGATCGGCCTGGCTCTCGGACTGGTCACGGCCCAGCAGATGATGAGCAGCGACGCCTTCGACGACCCGATCCCGTTCCGGGCCCCGTGGCTCGAGCTGGTCGCCCTGGTCGTGGTGCCGGCTGTCGCCGCAATGGCCGCGGCGGTGGTCCCCGCCGCCCAGGCCGCCCGCATCCGCCCCGCGGCGGCGCTGCGCATCGCGGACTGATCCCGCCGCTCGGCGGCGAGGGCCCGACCCGGGACGGTCAGACCAGGCGGCGGTCGGTCGCCCAGCGGGTGAGCTCGTGGCGGCTCGAGAGCTGGAGCTTGCGCAACACCGACGACACGTGGGTCTCGACGGTCTTGATCGAGACCTCGAGCCGCCGGGCGATCTCCTTGTACGTGTAGCCGCGGGCCAGCAGGCGCAGCACCTCGCGTTCCCGGGGCGTGATCTGGTCCAGCTCAGGGTCGACCGCGGCGCCCGACGGCAGGTCGCCGGCGAACGCGTCGAGCACGAACCCGGCCAGCCGCGGGGAGAACACGGCGTCGCCCTCGCGCACCCGCACGATGGCGGCGGCCAGGTCGTCCGACGAGATCGTCTTCGTGACGTAGCCACGGGCCCCGGCGCGGATGACGGCGATGACGTCCTCGGCCGCGTCGCTCACCGACAGGGCGAGGAACACGACCTCGGGATGCCCCGCGCGGACCGACTCGATGACGGCTCGGCCCCCGCCGCCGGGCAGATGCACGTCGAGCAGCACCACGTCGGGCGCGGTGCGCCGGATGCCCTCGACCGCCGACTCGACGTCGACCGCCTCGCCGACGATCTCGACGTCGACATCCGTGCGGTCAGCCAGCTCGGCCCGCACGCCGGACAGGAACAGGCGGTGGTCGTCGACGAGGAACACCCGCGTGACGCCGCCCGGCCGGACGCCGCCGTCCGTGGTGCCGGCTCGGGTTCCGGTCACCGGGCCTCCTCACGGTGGCAGGCGATCTCGAAGGACACCTCGGTGCCCTCCCCCGGCGCGCTGTGCACCTGGGCGCGGCCGCCATGTCGGGCCATGCGACGGACGATCGACTGCGCGATGCCCTGCCGGTCTCCGTTGACCGCCCGGGGATCGAACCCCCGGCCGCGGTCGCGGACGAACGCCTCGACCCGGTTGCCCTCCACCTCGGCGAACACCGACACCTCCGTCTCACCGCTGTGTGTCGCCGCGTTGACGACCGCCTCCCGCACGGCCTTGACCAGGGCGGCGATGCCGGGATCGAGCGGGCAGTCGCCCACGAGCACCACGTCGACCTCGACCCCGCGATGGTCGGCCTCGACCTCGTCGGTCATGGCGTCGAGCGCCGTCGCCAGCGTGAGGGGTGCGCCGTCGGCCTCGGCCCGGCGCCGGTCGTCGTAGAGCCACGCGCGCAGCTCACGCTCCTGACGGCGGGCCAGGCTGCGGGCGTCCTGCGGCGCATCCGCATGGCGCTGGATCAGGGCCAGCGTCTGCAGCACCGAGTCGTGCAGGTGGGCGGCCATGTCGGCCCGCTCCTCGCTGCGGATGCGGTCGCGCCGCTCGTCGCCGAGCTGGCGGACCAGCCGGACGATCCACGGGCCGAACACGAGCGCCACGCCGAGGGCGGTGGCCAGCACCGCGATCCCTACCTGACCCACGGCCGAGAACGCGTCGTTGGTGGCGAGGAACGAGGCGATGCCGAGCACCGCCAGGTGGGCGCCGATGATGATGCGCAGCCACAGCCACCACCCACCCCGCAGGGCCTCGACGGGGTTGCCGGGCAGCCGGCTGGCGACCTCACGCCACCGGGCGCTGTCGCCGTCACCGGCACGGACGAGGACGAGGCCGATGCCGACGGCCGCGATCGCCGCCGGCCAGACGATGAAGTCGGGGAAGAACGGCGCGGTCCACCTGACGAGCACGAGCATGCCGACCGTGATGCACCCGACCGCCAGCGCCAGCTCCGCACTGCGCCGGCCCGTTTCCTGGCCCGGCGGCGCCGAGCCATCCCGAGACGCAGCCTCGTCGTGAGCCGGGCGCGCCCGGCTGTCCACCGGCCGGTCACGATCGTGGCCGGCATCGACCTCCGGGCCGCCCTCCGGCAGGACGACCCACGCCACGAGGTAGGCGACCAGGCCGACGCCGTTGGCCAGGGCCAGGATCACCGCCGCCAGGCGGACCACGATCGGGTCGATGCCCAGCCACCGGGCCACGCCCGCGCAGACACCGGCCACGACGTGCTCGTCGGGGCGTCGCACCAGGCCCGGGGGCAGGCCGGCGAAGCGGTATCGGGAGGTCGTAGCCATCGGCTCCACCGACATGATGACGCCGTCAAGGGTCACCGCGCATCCGGGGACGCCTCGGGGACATCCCTGATTGTCGTGTTGGCGCCCTCGCCCGGATGATGACGGCATGAGTCAACCGCCTCCGGCGCCCCCTCGCCCGTCCCACACATCGCCCGGCGGGTGGCACCACATCGTGCGCGAGCCCGACGACCGCAAGATCGCCGGCGTGTGCGGCGGGCTTGCCGACCGCCTGGGCGTCGACGTGACCGTCCTGCGGACCGCCGTGGTGGTGCTGACGCTGATCACTCCCCTGGCGCTGATCGGATACCTGGTGGCGTCGGTTGCCTTGCCCAAACGTCGACCCGACCAGCCCCGGATCCGGTCGCAGCCGGTGCACCTCGGGCAGGTGCCGCACTGGGTGATCGTCGTCGGGGCCATCGTCGCGGTGACCACCCTCGTCGACGACGCATGGTGGCTCAAACCGTTCCCCGCGGCGGTGGCCCTCGTCGGTGTGGGCGTGTGGCTGATCGTGCAGGGACGCGAGGACGAAGAGACGATGCCGGCCCGGCCGACGCCCCCGACGCCGCCGGCACCGGGGACATCGCCGACGGACTCGTCGGGCGATGTGCCGGCCGACGCCTCGACGCTCGAACACCCGATGGCAGACACGACCGAACCCCTCAAGTCGCGCGAGGGCGCCGGACCATCTGGCGAGTTCCCTCCTCCGGCCTCGCCCTGGTGGTCCGGCAGCCCCGCCGCTCCCTCGGCGGCGGCCCGCCTCCGGCGGAGCCGCGTCGGCGCAGCTGTCGTCGCCCTCCTGTTCGTCGGCGCAGGCATCGTCTGGATGCTTCACAGCCTGGGCATCGCCGAGACCTCGTGGAGCGACGGGCTCGCGCTCGGACTGCTCGCCGTCGGCGCGGGCCTGCTCCTGACGGCGTGGCGCGGCCGGGCGTACGCCCTCGTCCCCATCGGTGGCATCCTCGTGGCGCTGCTCGTGGTGGGCGAGGCGTTCGACGTCCCGCTCGACGCCGGCGCCGGCGAGCGCACCGTCGTCGTCGACACCGTGCGAGAGCTCGACCTGCACCACGAGCTGTTCGCGGGCGAGCTGACCGTCGACCTGACCGAGGCACCCCTCTCGCCGGATGAACCGACGCGGGTGGAGGCGTCCGTCGGCGCCGGCCAGCTGAACGTCCTCGTGCCCGATGGCACCACCGTCGTCGTCGACGCCGCGGTCCGGATCGGCGAGGTCGTGTCGGACGGCGGGGCCGATGCCAACGAGACCGGGGTCGGCGTCGACGACTCGTTCACGCTCGACGGCGGCCTCGGCGCCCCCCGGCTCGAGCTCGACCTGTCGGTGGGCTTCGGCAGCGTGGAGGTGGCCCGTGGCTAGGCACCCGTTCGATCCCGTGTCGTTCGTCCTCGGCGCGCTCGCCATCGTGGCCGGGATCGTCGTCCTCAGCGGCGGATCGCTGACCGACGAGGCGCGTCTCCTCCTGCCGGCCGGCTTGATCGCCCTCGGTGTCGCATTGCTCATCAAGGTCGGCGGATCGCACCGCGACCTGGACACCGCGGCGCTGGCCGGTCCAGCCGGCATCGCACCCGTGCTCGACGGCCGTGAGCTCGACGACCTGCTCGCGCCGATGGACGACGACGACCTGATGGCGCGATGGGACGCTGAGCAGGCCGCAGCCCGGGCGAGCGGCACGAACGAGGCCTTCGTGCGCCCGCCGGCCGCCCCCGATGCGGTGGCACCCTCGGAAGCGGACGACGGGGACGACGGGGACGAGTCTGGCGGCGGCCCGCCCGCAGGCCGCGAGTGATCCCGGGGTCAGCTGGCCAGGACGGCCCGGGCCACGAGGTCCGTGCCGAACGCGGTGAGGATGGCCAGGTAGAGCAGACCGGTCGCCGCCATCACCGCGGAGTAGTAGCGCTCCCGGAGGGCGGCCCGTGTGACGACGACGAGGGCGATCGTCGTGACGGCACACGCCACCCAGAACCAGCCGAACGTGCCCCCGTAGCCGTCGTCGATGGAGCCGTTCAGCACCGACACCATGCCCACCGGCCACAGCAGGACGGCGATCTCGAACGGCCAGATGATGCCGGTCCACCGCACCATCTCGAGCAACGGCTTGCGGGCCAGACCGGGCTGCACCAGGTACCAGTGCCCGAGCAGCATGCCGTCCGAGATCGACCCCAGGAACGCGGCGCCGACCAGCACCCGGGCCACCGACAACAGCGCGGGTTCGCCCGCGGCGATCCCTGCGGCGATCAGGCCCGGGATGCCCACGATCGGCGCGATCAGGTCGAGCTGGGGCGGGAACTCGGCCGCCTCGGCGTCGGGCCCGTCGGGCCGGCGGTCGATGCCGGTCATCGCCGCCACGCGGGCCGAGCGCTTCTCGACCCTCGCCCGCTCGCCGGCCACGCCGGCCTTGCGCCGGACGACAGACACCGCGAGGGCCGCGCTGGCGCCGACCACCACCGCCAGCGACGAGGCCTCGCGCACCGGCACCGGGTCGAGCCACAGGCCCAGGGCGAAGGCGCCGGCGGCCATGAGGATGTAGGTCCCGCGCACCAGCCAGCCGTAGCCGATGCCCACCTCGCGGCCCCGGGTGGTGACCCACAGGAACAGCAGGCCGCCGACGGCCCACTGGAGGAGCACGGTGGCGGCGTCGAGGCGGATCACGGCGTGCGAGGGTAGGGCCGGACCACGGTCCGGCGGCAATCGAGCCGGTCGGACAACTCGCGGAGAACGTGCGGCCGAACGTGCGGCGGATGTTGCGGCAGGGTGCCGTCAGGCGTCGACGACCGCGAGGTCGTGGTCGGCGCGGTTCAGCGCGTCGAGGCCGCCGTCGGCCGCGACGACGATGTCCTCGAGCCGCAGGCCGAACCGGCCGGGCACGTAGATGCCCGGCTCGATCGAGAAGGCGTGCCCGGCGACCAGCGGCGTGCCGTTGCCGTGGACGATGTAGGGGTCCTCGTGCTCCTCGACGCCGATGCCGTGGCCGGTGCGGTGGATGAACCGGTCGCCGTAGCCGGCATCGGCGATGACCCGCCGTGCGGTGGCGTCGACCTGCTCGCACGGCGTGCCCACCGTGGCCGCGGCCGCCGCGGCCCGCTGCGCGTCGTGCAGCACGGCGTAGGCCTCGGCCACCTCGGCCGGCGGCTCGCCCACGTGCACGCACCGCGTGATGTCGCTGCAGTAGCCCACGCCCTCGTCGTCGAGCATCGTGCCGCCGAAGTCGCACAGCACCACGTCGCCGCGGGCGATGACCCGCTCGCCGGCCTCGTGGTGGGGGCTGGCGGCGTTGGCCCCGGCGGCGACGATCGCGAAGTTCACGCGGTGGTGGCCCTCGTCGACGATGCGCCGCCCCAGGTCGGCGGACACGTCGGCCTCGGTGCGGCCGACGAGCGGGATCTCGCCGGTCTGCAGATCCGCGGCGATGCGGTCGACCGCGACCGCAGCCCGGCGCAGGGCCTCGACCTCTGCCGCGTCCTTGACCGCCCGCAGGGGCCCGGTGACCAGGCTCGCCTTGGTGAACCCGGCAGCGGGCAGCGCCGCCTGGAGGTCGAGCACGAACCGGGCCCAGGTGTGGTCGCCGACGGCCACGCTCGCGGCCGGGCCGACCAGGTCGGCCACGATCCGGACCGGGTCGTCGGTCTCGCCCCACGGCTGGATCGAGAAGACGTCGGGGCGTTCGACCACCCGCGGCGCCTCGAGCCCCGGCACCACGAGCGTGGCGTCACCCTCGCGGGGCAGGACCAGCATGGTGAGCCGCTCCAGCGGCATGGCCGTGTACCCGGTGAGGTAGGGCAGGTCGGGACCGACCGACAGCAGCAGCGCGTCGACCCCCACCTCGGCCATGCGAGACCGGACACGGGCGGTACGTTCGGCGAGCATCCGCCGAGTCTACGGACCAGGCCCCGGCGCCCAGCCGGCCGGTGGGATCGCTACCGGACGGCGATGCCCGGCAGGCCGTCGATGCTCGCGGCGTTCTTCTCGGCCCGGTAGGCGACGATGCCCTCCGGGCCCTTGCGCTCGGCCCACTCGCGCAGCATCGTGCGGTCGGCCTCGTAGGTCATGCGGGGCACGCCGTAGCCGCACGAGGTGGCGACCCGGTCGACGTCGACCAGGATGACCGACCGCACCCCGGGCACGTCCGCCGGGAACCGTCCGCGCAGGTCGGCGAACCGGTCGTCGTCGGGCAGCACCGCCTGTCCCCGCCCGTAGAGCCGCACGATCAGCGGGCCGCCCTCGAACGTGCAGAACATCACCGTGATGCGGCCGTTGTCCCGGAGGTGCGCGATCGTCTCGACGCCGCTCCCCGTCAGGTCGAGGTACGCGACAGTCGTCGGATCCACCACGGCGAACGAGCCCGCGCCGCCCTTGGGCGAGACGTTGACGTGACCGCCGTCTCCACCGGGGGCCGTGGCCACGAAGAACACCGGCTGCCGGCAGATGATGCCGGTCAGGCTGGCGTCGAGCGCGTCGAGGACTTTGCCCATCAGGCTCCGGCCGACGCCGCCTGCGGCTGCGGGGCCGGGGCCGTGGAGCCGGCGGCCTGGCGGGCGTGGTAGCTCGACCGCGTGAGGGGGCTGGACTCGACGTGGGGGATGCCCATCGCCTCGCCCGCAGCCTTGTACGACGCGAACACGTCGGGCTCGACCCAGCGGGCGACGGGCAGGTGGTGCGTCGTGGGCCGGAGGTACTGGCCGATGGTCACGATGTCGATCCCGATGGCCCGCAGGTCGGCGAGCGTGGAGAGCACCTCGTCGTCGGTCTCGCCCATGCCCACGATCAGCCCCGACTTGGTGACCAGCCCCGCCTCCTTCGCACGGGCCAGCACGGCCAGGCTGCGGGCGTACCCGGCCGACGGCCGGACGGCGCGCTGCAGGCGGGGCACCGTCTCCATGTTGTGGTTCAAGACGTCGGGACGGGCGTCGAAGATCGTGGCCAGCGACGCCTCGTCGCCCTTGCAGTCGGGGATCAGCACCTCCACCTGCACCTCGGGCGCGCGCTGCCGGATCGCCCCGATCGCGTCGGCGAACCCCGAGGCTCCCCCGTCGGCCAGGTCGTCGCGGGCGACGGCGGTGATGACCGCGAAGCCGAGCCCCATGCGGTCGACCGCCTCGGCGACGCGGGCGGGCTCACCGGCGTCGAGCGGCTGCGGGTGGCGGGTGTCCACCAGGCAGAACCCACACGCCCGAGTGCACCGCTCGCCGTTGATCATGAACGTGGCGGTGCCGTCGGACCAGCACTCGAAGATGTTGGGGCAGCCGGCCTCTTCGCACACCGTGACCAGGCCGAGGTCGCGCATCGTGTGCTTGAGCCGCAGGTAGCTCGGGTCGGTGCGGAACGACGATCGGAGCCACTCGGGCTTGCGCTCGGAGATCTGCAGCGCCTCGGTGACCCCGGCCTGGGCGAGGCGCCCCTTGAGCCGCACCGGCACGCCGTCGTCGGCCGCCTCGGGCGGACCGTCGAGTGCGGGCGCAGGACCCATCGCTCGGTGTGCGTCCGGTGTCGGAGCACGACCCCGCGACGGGCCGGATGCTGCGGGGACGGCGGGCGCCGCCCGCTCGCCCACGGTCCGACCGCTGGCCGAGATCGTCTGCCCCGGACCGTCGCCCCGGCTGAACGCCGACAGGTCGTCGGGCCGGTGGCGCCACACGACATCGCGGCGGTCGACACCACCATGGCCCCACAGCGCCGCGGCGCGTGCGGCCACCACGTCGGTGACCTGTTGCATGGTGACGTCGAGGCCTTCGTCGGCCAACGAGGTCACCCGCTTGTCGGGGATGCCGCACGGCACGATGTGGCCCCAGTAGCGCATGTCCGGCGCCACGTTGAGGGCGAAGCCGTGCATCGACCGGCCCCGCGTGAGCCGCACGCCGATGGCGGCGATCTTGCGGGGGTCGTCGCTCTCCGGGTCGATCCACACCCCCGGGTACTCGCGCAGGCGGCCCGCGTTGGGTAGCCCGACGTCGGCCAGCGCGTCGATGAGCAGCTGCTCGACCGAACGCACGTAGGCGACCGTGTCGGCCATGCCGTGGCGACCGTTGCCGCGCTTGGCCGGCAACGAGACGATCGGGTACCCGACGAGCTGCCCGGGACCGTGATAGGTGACGTCGCCGCCCCGGTCGGTGCGCACCAGGTCGGCGCCCACCTCGGCCGGCGGCACCAGGACGTGGCGCATGTCGGTGCGCACGCCCAGCGTGTAGACGTGCGGGTGCTCGAGCAGCAGAAGGTGGTCGTCGGGCGAGGTCGCGTGCAGCGACCGCTGCAGCGCCCACGCCTCGCGGTAGGGCACCCGACCCAGCCAGCGCACCCGGAGGGTCATGGCACCGGTGTCCGGATGCCCGGGAGCAGCGTCATGCCAGCTCGGCGGACCAGTCGCGGGACTCGAGGATCTCCTTGATCTCGCGGAGGAACGATGCCGCGTAGGCGCCGTCGAACGCCCGGTGGTCCCACGTGAGGGTGATGTTGCCGACCGAGTGGATGGCGATGCCCTCGCTGCCGTCGGGCAGGTCGACGACGACCGGCCGACGCTTGACCCCGTCGGTGGAGATGATCGCCACCTGCGGCTGGTTGATGACCGGCAACGTGAGGGTGGTGCCGAACGGGCCCGGGTTGGTGATGGTGAACGTGCCACCGGCGATGTCGTCGGGCCCGAGCTGCTTGGACCGCGCCCGGCGGGCCAGGTCGCTCGTCTCGCGGGCCAGCGCCCGCAACCGCTTGCCGTCGGCGTCGTGGATGACCGGCACCATCAGGCCCTTGAAGTCGAGGTCGACGGCGATGCCGAGGTTGACGTAGTTGTGCACCACCAGCTCGTTCTCGCCGAAGCTGGCGTTGACCTCGGGGTACTCGCGGATGGCGTCGACGACGGCCCGGCTGATGAACGGCAGGTACGTCAGGCTGAAGCCCTCGGCCGCCTTGAACGCGGCGCGCTCGGCGCTGCGCACCCGCTCGACGCCTTCGAAGTCGACCTCGATCGACGCGTAGACGTGGGCGGACGTCGACTTCGAGCGGATCATGTGCTCGGCCGTGCGACGGCGGATGTTGGTGTGCGGGATGGCGGTGTCGCGCTCGCCTGCCTGGGCGACGGGTTGCGGAGCAGGAGCGGCGGCGGGCGCCGCCTGGGCGGCGCGGGCCACCTGAGCTGGAGCCGGCGCCTGGGCGGGAGCGGGCGCGGTGGGTGCGGCAGGGGCAGCTGCCGCGGCACCGCCCTGGTCGAGCACGGCCAGGACGTCGTTGCGGGTGATGCGCCCACCGGGGCCGGTGCCGCTGATGGCGGCCGGGTCGAGGTTGTTCTCGCTGATGAGCCGCCGGACGACCGGCGACAGCAGCCGCCCGCCGTTCGACCCGGGCGCGCCCACGGCGGCGGGCTGAGCCGGCGCCTCTGGAGCAGGAACCGGTGCGGGCTCGGCCGCGGGCGCCGGCGCCGGCTCGGCGGGAGCGGCCTCGGGTTCCGCCTGCTCGGCAGGGGCGGGGGCCTCCTCCGCGGGTGCGGGTGCGGGCTCGGCCTCGGCCGGCGCGGCGTCGCCTCCGCCGGCGGCGGCGTCGCCCACGCGGGCCAGCACGACACCGACGTCGACGGTGTCGCCCTCCTCCACCAGGATCTCGGAGAGCGTCCCGCTGACCGGCGACGGCACCTCGGAGTCGACCTTGTCGGTCGAGACCTCGAAGAGGGGCTCGTCCTCGGCGACCTGGTCGCCGACCTGCTTGAACCACTTGGTGATCGTGCCCTCGGTGACGGTCTCGCCGAGCTGGGGCATCTGGATGTCGGCCATCAGGCCTGGGCCTCCGTGTCGGTCGGGGCGCAACGCTGCGCCCCTGTGGAGTGGGTGGTAGAGCGGGTGGGCATCAGTGCAGCCGGCGGCCGGTCAGGTCCTGAACCGTGTCGCCGAACAGCTCCGACAGCGTGGGGTGCGGCTGGATGAACGCGGCGACCTCATCGACCGTGGCCTCCCAGTTGACGGCCAGGTACCCCTGACCCAGCTGCTCGGTGACCCAGGGGCCCACCATGTGGACACCGACGATGGTGCCGGCCTTGCCGTCGGGCGTCTTCTCGGCGATGACCTTCACCAGGCCTTCCTGGTCGCCGATGATCTTGGCCCGGCTGTTGGCGCTGTAGCGGTGCTTCGAGGCCACGACGTCGAGCCCGGCCTCCTTGGCCGACTGCTCGGAGTGGCCGGCGAAGGCCACCTCGGGCCGGCAGTAGATGCCCCACGGCACCTTGCCGTAGTCGATGGGCTGGGCGTCCTCGCCGAGGATGCCGTCGATGGCGACCATGGCCTCGGCGAAGCCCACGTGGGCGAGCTGCGGGGTGTTGATGCAGTCGCCGACCGACCACACGCCGTCCTCGCCGGTGCGGCACAGCTCGTCGACCACGACGAAGCCCCGCTCGTCGATCTGCACCTGGGTGCCGTCGAGCCCGAGGTCGGCAGTGGCCGGCTTGCGCCCGACGGACACGACGACGACGTCGGTCTTGATGGGGTCGGAGCCCTCGACGTTGACGACGGTGCCGCCGTCGCTCGGATCGTGGCCCGTGACCGTGACGCCTGTGCGCACCTCGATGCCCCGCTTCTTGAAGGAGCGCTCGACGACCGTCGTCACGTCCTTGTCGCAGCCGGGCAGGATCTTGGGCAGCGCCTCGAGCACGGTGACCTGGCTACCCAGGTCGGACATCATCGATGCGAACTCACAGCCGATGGCGCCGCCGCCGATCACCACCGCGGTGCCGGGCACCTGCGGCATCGACAGCACCTCGTCGGACGTCATGACGATGGTGCCGTCGACGTCGAACCCCGGGATGGTGCGGGTCTCCGACCCGGCGGCGATGACGACCGCGTCGCCCGTGACCTCGAACCGGTCGGACCCGTCGGTGGGGTCGACCGAGACCGTGCGGCCCGCGTGCAGGCGCCCGTAGCCGTCGTAGATCGTGACCTTGCGGCCCTTGAGCAGCTGGCCGACGCCGCCGACGAGCTCGTCGACGACCGCCTGCTTTCGCTGCTGGGTGACCGACCAGTCGAGCTGGGGCTCGCCGGCGTTGATGCCGAACGACGCCGCCTCGGTGATGGTGCGGTAGACGTGGGCGGTCTCGAGCAGCTCCTTGGCCGGGATGCACCCGACGTTGAGGCAGGTGCCGCCGATCCAGCGCTTCTCGATGAGCGCGATGTTGAGCCCGGCGCTGGCGCCGTAGAGCGCCGCTGCATAACCACCGGGGCCGCCGCCGATGACGACGACATCGAAGTGATCGGCCGTGGGGACCACCTCCAAGGAGTGACGTGGGGGCCGTTACCGATGCGACTCTACCGGCCCGCGAACCTCGCAGGATTAGGCCGCGAGCACTAGCGGCCGCGTGCGACCAGCACCATCTGCAGCCCCGATGCCAGAAGGATGGCGAGACCGCACAGGAGGGCGGTGAAGATCAGGCGTCGCGTGCTCATAGGCCGTTGCAGAGGATACCGGGGAACCCCCGGGGCTCGACGCCGGACTACCGTGCGCGGGCGCATGACCGCCCTCACCGCCTACCGGCCCCGCCTCGACGGGTTGCTCGCCGAGCTGGCGGCCGAGCACCGGGTGCCGGGAGCGGCGTGCGGGCTGCTGCTCGGCGGCGAGACCGAGGTGGCGACGTGGGGGGTGGCCAACGTCGCCACCGGCACGCCCGTCGGTCCGTCGACCCTCTTCCAGCTCGGCTCGATCACCAAGATCTACACGGCCACGCTGCTCATGCAGGCGGTGAGCGCCGGGGTCGTCTCGCTCGACGAGCCCGTGCGTGCCCAGCTGCAGGAGTTCACGGTCGCCGACCCGGGCGCCACCATCGAGATCACGCCCCGCCACCTGCTCACCCACACCAGCGGGCTCGAGGGGGACCACCTGATCGACACCGGGTGGAACTCGGACGCCCTCGCCCGCTATGTCGCCACGCTCGCCGGGCTCGGGCAGATCCACCCCACCGACGAGGCGTACAGCTTCTGCAACACCGGCTACGGCGTGGTCGGGCGCCTGCTCGAGGTGGCGACAGGCGAGCACTTCGACCGGGTGCTGCGCCGCCGGCTGACCCGCCCGCTCGGGTGCCGGGCCACCCTCACCCTGCCCCAGCACGCCCTGCTCCACAACGTGGCCGTCGGCCACGTGCAGACCATCGGTCGCGAGCCCACGCGCCAGCCGCGGTGGGTGCTGACCCGCTCGAACGGACCGATGGGCGGCGTCATGGCACCGGCCGGCGAGCTGCTGCGCTTCGCCGGCATGCACCTGCGCGCCGGCCAGGCGCCCGACGGTGCCGACCTGCTGGCCCCCGCCGGGATCGAGGCGATGCAGCGGCCGCACGCCGAGAGCCCCCTCCCGGACGAGGCACAGGCGCTCGGGTGGACCGTGCGTTCATGGGGCGACCTCGTCTGCCTGAGCCAGGATGCCGACACGTTCGGCCAGCGGGCCGCCCTGCGGGTCATCCCCGAGCGCGACTTCGCGGTCTGTGTGCTGACCAACAGCCCTGTCGGGGCCGCCTTCGCCCAAGCCGTGCTCGGACGGCTCGCGGGCGACCTGCTCGACGTGCCCGCCGACCCGATCGACCACCTGGTCGAGGCGACCGAGGCCGGTGACGGCGGCTCGACCACGCCGTCCGACCTCGCCGCGCTCGAGGGCACCTACGACCGGCTGCACCAGCGCGTCGTGGTGACGGCCGCCGACGGACGCCTGCTCCTCGCCACCGAGCCGTCCGGCGTGCTCCAGGCGCTGGGCGTGGGCCAGACCACGCTGGCGATGGCCCCGCTCGGCGGCCCCGACCGGGAGGGCCGGGTCGTCGTGATCGGACCCGACCCCGCGAGCGGCCAGCGCGAGCTGGCGGTGTTCACGCCGGCGACGTCCACTCAGGCGGACGGCCTCTATCTGGGTGGGCGGCTCCACCGTCGCGCCGGCTGACGGCGCGTCGGGCGGGTCGAGGGACCGCTTCCGACAGCGCCGGGTGTCAGGACCCTGTGTGTCAGGACCCGGTGAGAATGCCGCGCACCTCGTCGATGCTGTCGTCGGTGACCAGCACCAGCACCTCGTCCCCCGCCTGCAGCAGCGTGTCGCCCCGGGGGACGATCACCCGGTCGTTGCGCAGCACGGCCACCACCGTGGAGTCGCGGGGGAAGTCCAGGTCGACGACCTCGCGGTCGACCGCAGGGCTGTCGCCCGCCAGCGTGACCTCGATGAGGCTCGCCCGGCCGCCTTCGAAGGACAGCAGGCGCACCAGCGAACCGACGCTCACCGCCTCCTCGACGAGGGCGGTGAGCAGGTGCGGGGTCGACACGGCGACGTCGACCCCCCAGTTCTCGTTGAACATCCACTCGTTCTTGGGGTTGTTCACCCGGGCGACGACGCGCGGCACGGCGAACTCCTGCTTGGCCAGCAGGCTCGTGACCAGGTTGTCCTCGTCGTCCCCCGTGACCGCGGCGACGACGTCGGCATCGGCCAGGCCGATCGTGCGCAGGCTGGTGACCTCGCATGCATCGGCGATGTGCCACTCGGCACCCTGTGGCTCGCCGACCGCGAGCATGCGCGCGACGCGGTCGCCGTCCTGCTCGATGATGTGGACCTCGTGGCCCGCCGCCTGCAGCTCGCCGGCGATGAACGTGCCGACGGCCCCGCCGCCCGCGATGACGACCTTCATCGGATGCCCTCCGCCAGATGCCGGTCCACCTCGTCGAGATGGCCGACCGAGACCGCCAGGAAGACCACGTCACCGTCCTGGGTGACCAGGTCGGGGGTCGCCACCTGGGCGACGCCCATGCGGCTGACCGCCACAGCCCGGGCCGTGCCCGGGATCTCGATGTCGGTGAGCGGGCGACCGGCCCAGTTGGCCGCCACCGGTCGTTCCACCACCACGACCTTCGCGCTGGGATCGACCCAGTCGTTCTCGGAGGCGTCGGGCAGCAGCTTGCGCAGCACACGGTCGATCGTCCACTGCACCGTGGCGATGGTAGGGATGCCCAGCCGCTCGTAGATCACGGCTCGGCGCGGGTCGTAGATGCGGGCGACGACCTTGTCGATGCCGAACGTCTCACGGGCCACCCGGGCGGTGAGGATGTTGGAGTTGTCACCGTTGGTGACCGCCGCCACGGCGACGGCTTCACGGATGCCGGCGGCCTCGAGGCGGTCGCGGTCGAACCCCACGCCCACCACCTGCAGACCACCGAACCCCTCGTGGAGCCGGCGGAACGCCGTCGGATCCTTGTCGACGACGGCGACGGAGTGGCCCTGGCCCTCGATGATGCGGGCGAGCCCAGACCCCACGCGGCCGCAGCCCACGATGACCACATGCATGAGCGGCGACGCTACAGCACCCCCGACCCACCCTCGGAACCCGACGCCGGCCGGGACGCGGGCTGACGCGGGCCTTGACAGACCCCCGGGTGCGTAAGGCATGCTTACCCCCGCATGGCCGGGGACGTTGTTGACGATGGGCAGGCGCAGGAATCGCCTGGTAGCAGGCTCGCTACCGTGCGCGCTGAGAAGGCGACCGCATGATCGTCTGCCACTGCGAGGTCGTCAGCGACCGCCGCGTCCGCGACGCGATCGACTGCGGAGCGTGCACCGTCGACGATGTCGGCGACCGGTGTGGCGCCGGAACCCGCTGCGGGTCGTGTCGGCCTACGATCGGGGTGCTCCTCGCCAGGCTGCTGGCGCCGGAGCAGGTAGAGCCGGCGGCCTGAGCCTCCCCCCGGGGCCATTGACCTTCGGCCGGAACCCGCGAGCCGGAGGTCAGCGATGCAAGGGCGCCCCGAGATCATCGAGCTGCTCAACGAGGTGCTCACCGCCGAGCTCACGGCCGTGAACCAGTACTTCGGCCATTCGCGGATGCAGAAGAACTGGGGCTACGAGCGTCTCGCCGACCACTCGTACCACGAGTCGATCGACGAGATGAAGCACGCCGATTCCCTCATCGAGCGCATCCTCTACCTCGAGGGCATGCCCAACCTGCAGCGCCTCGGCTCCGTGCGCCTGGGCGAGGACCCGATCGAGCAGCTCCGGCTCGACCTCGAGGTCGAGCGCGAAGCCGTCGAGCGGTTCAACCGGGGCATTGCCCAGTGCGTCGAGCTGGGCGACAACGGCACCCGCGAGCTCCTCGCCGACATGCTCACGTCAGAGGAGGACCACGTCGACTGGCTCGAGACGCAGCTCGACCTGGTGACCGCGTTGGGCGAGCAGCTGTACCTCAGCGAGCAGATGAGCGACTGACCCACCGGCGGGCCGTCACCAGCCGGACGTCGACGGGGGGTCGCTGGGCGGGGTCGACGGCGGCGCCGGCACGTCGGCCACCTCGGTGCCCGGCGCCGAACGAACCGCTCCGGTCTGCGCCTGCAGCAGGTCGCGGATCTCGACCAGCAGCGCCGCCTCGTCGGACAGCGCTTCGGGCTCGGCCTCCTCGCCGTGCCGGCGGCGCTCCTTCAGCCTGTTGAGCGGCTTGATCACGAAGAAGAAGACGACGGCGGACACGCACAGGAGGTAGACGATGGCGTTGATCACGATGCCGTAGCTGAAGATGCTGCCGTTCACGGTGAACGTCATCTCGCGGAAGTCCTCGCCGGCGATCATGCCGATCAGCGGCGTGATCAGGCCCTCGACCACCGCGGTGACGATGGCCGTGAACGCGGCGCCGATGACGACGGCGACGGCCAGGTCGACCACGTTCCCGCGGGAGATGAAGTCCTTGAACTCCTTGATCACACCAGGCACCACACGGTCCTCCGCTGTCTCTGGGCGACGTCCCCCAGAGCGCGTACCGTACCGAACCCCGCGGCGAGCGAGCAGGGGGAGGCGACGATGCAGGTAGCCATCACCGGGGCGAGTGGGCTGATCGGCACCGCCCTCGCCCGATCGCTGCGCGCCGCGGGCCACGCTGTGCGCCCGGTCGTGCGCCGTGGCTCCGACGATCCGGGTGCCGTCCGCTGGGACCCGGCGGCCGGCACGATCGACGCGGACGGCCTCGCGGGCGTCGACGCCGTGGTCCACCTCGCCGGTGCGGGCATCGGGGACAAGCGCTGGAACCCCGGCCGCAAGCGCGAGATCCTCGAGAGCCGCACGCGGGGCACCGACCTGATCGCCCGCACGCTCGCCGGCATGGCGACGCCGCCGGCCGTGTTCGTGTCGGGCTCGGCCGTGGGGTACTACGGCAACCCCGGCGACGAGGTCGTCACCGAGCAGAGCCCGGCGGGCGACGACTTCGTCGCCGGGGTGGTGCAGGCGTGGGAGGCCGCCGCGCAGCCGGCCATCGATGCCGGCATCCGTACCGTGTTCCTCCGCACCGCGCCGGTGCTGGCGCGCGGCGGCGGCATCCTCCCGCGCATGACACTGCCGTTCCGCCTGTTCGTGGGCGGCCGCCTGGGATCGGGGCGCCAGTGGATGAGCTGGATCACCCTCGACGACGAGGTCGACGCGATCCGCTTCGTCCTCGACCACGACGACATCTCCGGGCCGGTGAACCTCACCGCCCCTGAGCCGGTCACCAACGCGGACATGTCCTCGGCCATCGGCCGCGCGCTGCACCGACCGAGCGCGATCCCCGTCCCGGCGTTCGCGCCCCGGCTGGTCCTCGGGCGCGAGATGGCCGACTCCCTGTTGTTCGTCAGCCAGCGTGTTCGGCCGGCCGCGTTGCTCGAGGCCGGTTTCCCCTTCCGCCACCCCCGGGTGAGCGAGGCGCTCGAGGCGACCCTGGGAGCGGGTTCGTGACCGGTGCCGACCGAGCAAAGTCGGCGCGTCCGGGCGTGGCCGCGTTCGACTTCGACGGCACCCTCGCCCGGCGCGACACCCTGGTGCCGTTCCTGCGACAGGTGCGCGGGACACACCTGGTGATCGGCGCTGCGGCCCGGGCCGCGCTGCGCGTCCGCGAGCGCGACGCCCTCAAGGTTGCGACCATCGGCCACCTGTTCCGGGGCATGCCCGCGGACGAGCTCGACGAGCGGGGGCGGGCCTACGTGCCCACGCTCGTCGACCTGCTCCGCCCCGAGATGCTCGACCGGGTGCGGTGGCACCAGGGCGAGGGGCACGCCATCGTCATCGTGTCGGCCTCGCTCGGGGCCTATCTGCGCCCGTTGGCCGAGAAGCTGGGCCTCGACGCCGCTCTGGCCGTCGAGCTCGAGAGCGGCACAGACGGGCGCCTCACCGGCGGCGTCGTGGGCGCGCTCAACACGAGGGGGCCCGAGAAGGTGGCGCGCCTGCAGGCCTGGGCGGCGCAACGGCTGGGCCCGGACACAGCCTTCGAGCTGTGGGCCTACGGCGACTCGGCGGGTGACGAGGAGCTGTTGGCGCTCGCCGACCACCCCACGTGGGTCGGCCGGCGGGCGGACAACCGCGCCTGATCAGGCGAAGCCCTGCCGCACGACCCTGCGTGGACGGCGGCTGACCGCCAGGGCCACGGGCACGCCGCCCAGGGCGACGATGCCGAGCGCCACCCGGGCGAGGGTCGACAGCGTGCCGGGGTCGCTGTCCGCGGGTGCGTCGGCGCCCGAGCGGGAGGCCGTCGCGCTGCCGCGCCCGGCGGTGCCGTCGGTCACCCCGTTCGCTGCGGCCGACTGCTCGAAGAGGATCGGCGCGTCGGCCGGGACGCCGAGGCCGCCGAGGCTGTTCAGCGACGCGCCCGAACCGGCAGCGCCCGAGCCGGAGCCGCCACCGGCGGAGGGCGGGGCCGCGCCGGCACCACCGTGCGCGCCGGAGATCGTGATGGCGGTCGTGAGGAACAGCGGCTTGAGGTCGGGCGCGAGGCACGCACCGGACACCGTGTGGCGCCCCGGTCGCAGGCGCGACGGAACGGTGACCGTTGCGCGGGCGACACCGTCGGCCCCGACGGTGGGCGTGGCCACGAGGGACAGGCCGATGCCGATCAGCGCGACCGTCCGCGGCCGGCAGGTCCGCAGCGTCACCGTGATGGCCTGGCCCGGCGCCGGCGTGGCGTCGTCGACGGTGATCGACCGCACGGGCGGCGGATACGTCTGCCCGTATGCCGGCCCTGCGGCCCACACGAGCGCGACCGCCAGCACGGACGCGACGACGAAGACACGCTTGCTCATGCTCTCCCCCTGTGCGCCGTCCCCGTTCGGCGCTCCCGGCAGCTCGACGCGCGAGTGCCGCAGCGGTCTATCACATCGCGCCTCGTTGACGGGCGGTCAGCAGCCGCGCCAAACGTGGGCGCGCGGTCAGTTGTCGGTCAGCCGCGCGGTGCCGTGACCGACATGGTCCTGGGCTGGTCGAGAGTGGACGTCCACCGGGCCACGTGGCCCTCGATCGTCGCGTCCGCGACTGGCGATGGGCGCTCCGCCGGCGACCTCGACGGCGACGGTGATCTCGTCGGCCGTGGCGAACGGCTGGACCGGGAGGTCGAGCTGGTAGCGCCGGCCCTCGATGGTGCCGGTGAGGTCGAGCTCGATGTCGACCGTGCCCCCCGGCGGGATGTCGACGAAGGTCGAGTACACGTTGCGCCCCAGCTCGAGCTCGGACTGCAACGCGGCGGGCTGGCCCCCGACGCGGGATGCCTCGAGCTCGAACGGGCTGTAGATCGAGACGAACGACCGGTTGGTGCCCTTCGGGAGCCCCACGGCGTTCCCGATCACGTAGTCGGGCCAGCCCTCGGCGGGCGCGGTGTTCTCGAGCGTCACCCGCAGGGTGGTCTTCACCTGACCGGTCTCGGGGTCCCAGTGGACGTCGTAGTGCTCGCGCCGCTTGAGGAACAGGTCGATCTTGTTGCCGCCGGCGTTGGTGGTGGTGAGCGTGACGGTGTCGCCCCCCTCCGCAGGCGGAAAGAGAGCGCCCGTCACGCCCGCGCGCACGAGAGGTAGGTAGGTGCTGTGGTCGAGGGTGGCGAACTGGATGTGCCCCCCGTCGACGACGGGGTCGAGCTGCTCGCTCACCGCTCGGGGCCCGGGCAGGTCGACCGTCAGCAGCCGCTCGAACGTGGTCTCGGCGATCTCGTCGAGCACCTGGAGACGTTCCTCGTTGTCGTGCTCGAACTGCACGTACTGGTCGTGGAGCAGGAACGCCTCGGTGGTGTCGGCCGTGAGCGGCTCGGGCAGGCCGGCGACCTCGATCGGGCCCGTGTAGCGCATGATCGCGGCCAACCCGGCCGGGTCGAGGCTGAGCACGCCGTCGATCGGCTGACCGCCCGAGTTCGGGTACAGCTCCGCTGCCGCCAGCGCGAACGACGGGAAGTCAGGTGTCATCGTGAGGTTGCGCCACGTGGTGGCGATGTCGAACCGCCCGTAGCGGGCCACCATCTCCGGCGGCCCGCTGAGCGTGCGCGCCGATCCGAGCCCGCCCTGTTCGAGCTCGGCCACGCGCCCGAAGACCGGCATCGACAGCTGACCGTTGTCGATGACCAGCTCCGCGTAGTTGCCGGGGAACCCGATCCGGCCTCGTGCCTCGACCGGCGTCGTGAACAGGACCAGGTAGCGTTGCGGGCCGTCCGCGCCGAGCAGCTGGGGCGCGGTCGTGACCGAGTTGATGGCGGTCTCGGCATCGGGGATCGCGTCGTCGATCTCGCCCCCGAGCTCGTCGATGCGGGTCGACACCATCGCCAGCAGCCACGGCGAGCGGGCCTGCTCGACCTGGTCGCTCAGGCTCTGCAGTGCGCCGTTGACCTGCTCGAGCGGCTCGCGCATGTCGGCGACCGCCTGCGGGTCGAGGCGCCCGTCGAGGAAGCGCAGGGCGTCGACGTCCGCCGAGCCCGCGGCGAGCGACGACACCTCGGCCACCTTGCCCGCCTCCGCGGCCAGCGAGCCGACGGCGTCGAGGTTGGGCCCGATGAGCGGCAGCGACTTGGCGGGGGCCACGAACCAGCTCGACAGCGTGCTGTCGGCCGCCGTCAACGAGCGCGCGGCGATGTCGAGCTGCTCGGCCGCCAGCTCGTCGTCGGCGTCGCGCGCGGCTGCCATGCCCGCGTCGACGGCGCGGATGCCGTCGAACAGGTCGCTGTACACCGACAGGAGGCCGAGGGCGGCACCCGCCGCCATCAGCCCGATCGTGACGCCGGCGACCGTGGCGACCCGCCGCGCCCGGAGACGGACGCGGCGACCGGCGTGGCTGTAGCCCGACACGATCGCAGGCAGGATCGCGGCGGCGGTCAGCAGCGCGGTGAGCCCGTGGAAGCCGATCGGGTCGGCGCGCAGCAGTGCGATGCCACCCAGTGCGGAGACCACGGCGCCCCGCGCCCGGCTGCGCGTGTCGCGTAGCACCGACACGAACGCGATCACGATCGCCACCGCGGCCATCACGACGGCGAGGGAGTCGCCGGCGATGACCGCCGCCACGCCGGCGGGCAGGAACCAGGTCCACCGTCGCGCGGTCGCGCCGAACGTGGCCAGGACGGCCACGAGCGCCGCGCTCCAGAAGGCATCGGCCGAGCTCAGCCCGGTGGGGGCTGCCTCGGTCAGCAACGCCGCGGCGACCGCCGCAGCGGTGACCGCGACGCCGAAGCTGATGGTGCGCGAGCGACGCGTCGCGAAGAGGGTGCGTCGGCGAACGGCGACAGACATGGAAGCGATCAATCTAGGCGATGGCCGGGAGCGGCGACCCATCGCGCCCGCGCCCTCCGTGGTGGTCCTGCGCCCGGGATGCCGGCCCTTGCCCACTGCGGGTCAGTAGGCGCCCGCGCCCCGGAGCACCGCCGAGAACGTCTTGGCCATGATCGTGATGTCCATCGTGGGCGACCAGTGGTCGACGTAGTAGAGGTCGAGCCGCACGGCCTCGTCCCACGGCAGATCCGATCGTCCGCTGACCTGCCACAGCCCCGTGATGCCGGGCTTCACCAACAGCCGCCGGTTGACGTGCCCCTCGTACAGGTCGACCTCGCCGGGCAGCGGCGGCCGTGGGCCCACCATCGACATCTCGCCGCGCAGCACGTTCAGGATCTGGGGCAGCTCGTCGACCGAGTAGCGCCGCAGCAGGCGGCCGGTCCGCGTCACCCGCGGGTCGGTGCGGAGCTTGAACAGCAGCCCGTCGGCCTCGTTGCGGTGCTCGAGATCGGCCCGCAGCCGGTCGGCCCCCGCGACCATCGTGCGGAACTTGACCATGCTGAACCGCCGGCCGTCGCGGCCGACGCGCGTCTGCCGGAAGAACACCGGGCCCGGGCTGTCGACCTTGACCGCCAGCGCGACGAACGCGAAGACGGGTGCCAGCACCAGCAGCGCCACCGCCGCACCCACCCGGTCGAACAGCTCCTTCGCGACGCGCTGCGGTCCGGTGAACGTCGGCTCCTCGACGTGCAGCAGCTCGAGGCCGGCCACGTCCCGCACCACCGTGCGTGGGCCGGCGACGTCGGCGATGGCGGGAGCGACGAGCAGGTCGACGTGGGTGTCGGCCAGATCGCCGGCCAACGCCCGCAGCTCACCCGGCTTCGACTCGGTGGTGATGGCGACCGAGTCGGCCCGACACTCCTCGATGGCGCCGGCGAGATCGGTCCGTCGGCCCACGACGGGCACGGAGCGCGCCCCGATCTGCAGCGACGGCGAGTCGACGTCGACGCACAGCCCCACCAGCAGGAACCCGGACCACTCGGATCGCACGAGGTGCTGCCCGACCTCGACCACCGCCGTCGGCGTGCCGACCAGCAGCAGGCGGTGCACGTAGCGGCCGCTGCGCCGCTGGCGGTGGAGCCACACCCGCAGGCCGAACCGCACCAGCAGCGTGAGGACGAGGGCCACGGGGATGAGCACGCCGACGTAGCCCCGGGCGATGACGAGCCGCCCCAGGAAGTGCGCGAGCGCCACCACCGCGAGGAAGTGGACCCCGCCGTTGAGGACCCGGCGGTACTCGTCGGACCCGACGCCGAGGATGCGGCGGTCGTAACAGCCGGCCAGGGCGAGGACCCCGAGCCACACCGGCACCGCGAGGAGCGCGACCAGGACGTACGGGATGTTCGGCCCCGGCAGCAGCGCCGCGGAGACGCCGAAGCGCAGCAGGTGCGCGATGCCCAGCGACACGGTGATGGCCCCGATGTCGGCGGCGACGTAGGTGACCGTCGGCGGGACGTTGCCGCCGTCGCGGCCCGGGCGCGACGGGCGCGGCGGCGGGGTGGTCGCCGCCGCGGCCGACGCACGGAGCGTGGCGCGGGTCTCGGCTACCCCCATCCCAGACACTCGACGGCAGCATAGACGGTGACCTGGTTCACGGACCTGGGGCCCGATGGGCCCCGGTCCGAGGTCAGGTCACTTGGGCTGCATGCGGACGCCGCCGTCCACGCGGATCACCTCGGCGTTCATGTAGCTGTTGCCGAGCAGCTCGACGGCCATGCCGGCGAACTCGTCCGCGGTGCCGAGGCGCTTGGGGAACAGCACGTCCCGCTTGAGCTTCTCCTTGAACTGCTCGCTGGCCTCGCCCTCGCCGTAGATCGGCGTGTCGATGAGGCCGGGGGCGATGCAGTTGACGCGGACGCCGACCGCGGACAGGTCACGGGCGACCGGCAGGGTCATGCCGACCACGCCGCCCTTGGAGGCGGAGTAGCTGGCCTGGCCGATCTGGCCGTCGAAGGCGGCGACCGAGGCGACGCTCACGATGGCGCCGCGCTCGCCGTCGGCCAGGGGCTCGGTCTGCGACATCGCGGTGGCGGCGATGCGCATGCAGTCGAACGTGCCGACCAGGTTGATCTTGATGACCGTGTTGAACACGCCCAGGTCGTGCGCCGACTCGTACTGGCCGTCGCGGCCGATGGTGCGGGTGGCCCAGCCGACGCCGGCGGCGGTGACGAGCGCCCGCAGGGGGCCGAGCTCCTTGGCGGCTTCGACCGCGGCGATGATCTGGTCCGTGTCGGTGACGTCGGTGGGTGCGAAGACACCGCCGAGCTCCTTGGCCAGCGCCTCGCCCTTGTCCTGCTGGCGGTCGAGGTCGGCGATGACGACCTTGGCGCCGCGTCCGGCGAGGGCCGTTGCGGTAGCGGCGCCCAGGCCGGACGCGCCGCCGGTCACGATGGCAGAAATCCCGTTGAGGTCCATGGCCACGGACTGTATTGACTCGCCGGTCAAGCCTGCGAACCCGCCGTACCTGTCGGCCTGGTCACCCGCGGCCGTGCCGGCGGAACAGCCACGACGCCCATGCGAACGACGGCACCAGCAGTGTCAGGCACCAGCCGACCGCCCACCACCCGTCGGCCCCGATCGGGGTACCGGTCAGCAACCCCCGCAGTGTGTCGACGATGGGTGTCACCGGCTGGTGCTCTGCGAACCAGCGCAGCCCACCGCTCATCTCGCCGGTGGGCACGAAAGCACTGCTCAGGTAGGGAACGAACATCACGAAGAACGCGAAGGCGTTGGCGGTCTCGACGCTGCGGGCCACCAGCCCGACCGCGGTCGCCAGCCAGGTCAGGGCCAGGACGAACAGAACGACCAGCCCCACCACGGCCGACCACTCGATGACCCCGGCGTTGGGACGGAAGCCCACGAGCACAGCGACGACGAACACGATCGCGGTCGACGCCAGGTTTCGCACCAGGCTGGCCACCACGTGCCCGGTCAGCACCGCGGAGCTGTGGATCGGCAGTGTGCGGAACCGGTCGACGACACCGTCGACCTTGTCCTGGCACACGCCGACCGCGGTGCTGCTGGCCCCGAGGCCGGCGCACAACAGGATGATGCCGGGCACCACGAAGTCCACGTAGTCGGCGCCCGTGTCGATCGCCGTGCCGAAGACGTAGACGAACAGCAGCATGATCATCACCGGCAGGACGAGCGACGTGATCAGCGCGTCGACGTTGCGGGCGGTGTGGCGCAGGCTGCGCCCGATGAAGGTGAGCTCGACGGCCAGAGCCGACGCGGGACGCGGTGGGCGGGATGTCGGGGGGTGGCTGGTGGCCAATGTGGATGTCGTCACGACGTGGTGACCTCCGGTCGTCGGGCGGGCCCGTGGTCGTGGGCTCCGGTGAGGGTGAGGAAGACGTCGTCGAGGCTCGGCCGGCGCACGCCCACGTGCGCGACCTCGACTCCATGGACCGACAGATCGTCGAGGATGCGCCGCAGGTGGGCGCCGCTGCCGTCGGTGGGCACGCGGACCACCCGCGCCGCCGCGTCCAGGTCGCTCGCGGCCAGCACGGCGCCGGCGACGGCGAGCGTGGCGTCGTCGGCGAAGGCCAGCTCGACCACCTCGACGCCGATGCGCGCCTTGAGCTCGGGGGCCGAGCCCTCGGCCACGATGCGGCCACCGCTCATCACCCCGACGCGGTCGGCCAGGTGGTCGGCCTCCTCGAGGTACTGCGTCGTCAGCAGGATGGTGGTGCCCCGGGCCCGCAGGCCGTCGATGAGGGTCCACAGCGCCTGGCGGCTGCGCGTGTCGAGCCCCGTGGTCGGCTCGTCGAGGAACAGCACCGCCGGGTCGGCGACCAGGCTGGCGGCCAGGTCGAGCCGGCGGCGCATGCCACCCGAGTAGGTGGCGGCCCGCTGGTCGCGGGCGTCCACGAGATCGAACGTGGCCAGCAGCTCGTCGGCCCGGGCCGCGGCGCGGTCGACGTCGAACCCGGCGAGCCGGGCCATCATCCGCAGGTTCTCCGCCCCGGTGAGCAGCGCGTCCACGGCGGCGTACTGGCCGGTCAGGCTGATCGAGCGGCGCACCGCCCGCGGGTCGCCCATGACGTCGTGCCCGGCCACTGAGGCCGTGCCGCCGTCCGGCGCGGTCAACGTCGCGAGGATGCGTATGAGCGTGGTCTTGCCCGCGCCGTTGGGGCCCAGCAGGGCGTAGACCGTGCCGTCGGCGACAGCGAGGTCGATGCCGTCGAGCACCACCTTGTCGCCGTAGGTCTTGCGCACCCCGGTGACGCGGATCGCATCGCCGGATGTCCGGTCAGCCGTCATGTCCGTCCTCCTTCTGCTCGCTCGCAAACTGTGTATGTCGTACACATCGATGTGTACGTTATATACAGTTCTAGAGTGCGTGGCAATCCTCACGTGCGGAAGGAGCGTCAGTGCCGTGACCGACCAGCCCGATCGCGACCCGATCCCCCGCACCCTCGCCATCGCCTGGGGCCGCGCCGAGCCCGCCACCCGCGGGCCCCGGGCAGGCCTGTCCGCCGAGGCCATCGTCCGTGCCGCCATCGAGATCGCCGACGCCGACGGCCTGGCCGCAGTGTCGATGAGCAGGGTCGCCGAGCACCTCGGGTACACGCCGATGTCGCTCTACCGCCACGTGCCCTCCAAGGACGACCTGCTCGCCCTCGTGCAGGACGCCGCGCTCGGTGATCCGCCGCCGGGAGCCCCACCGGGCGGAGATGCCCCCGGCGAGGGCTGGCGCGACGGGCTGGCCGCGTGGGCCCGCGATGTCGCCGCCGCGTACCGCGCCCACCTCTGGGTGCTCGACATCCCGATCTCGGGCCCACCCGCGATGCCCCGTCAGATCGGCTGGCTCGAACGGGCGTTGGCCGTCCTGGCCGACTCCTCGCTCCCCCGCCCCGAGCGGCTCTCGGTGGTGCTGCTCGTCAGCGCCTACAGCCGCAGTTGGGCACAGCTGATGCGCGACCTCCAGCGCGGCCTCGAGCGCAGTGGGTCGACGGACGAGCAGGTCGCCCGCGAGTACCAGCAGGTGCTCGGGCAGCTCGTGACCGAGGACCGCTTCCCCGCGGTGCACGCCGTCCTCGTGGAGGGGCTCCTCGACGACGAGGACGACGAGGTCGATGACTTCGAGTTCGGCCTCCAGCGCATCCTCGACGGCGTCGAGGCCTACATGACCCGCGTGCAGCGGTGACACCCCCAATCCTCGACGAGCCGTACTGACGAAGGTGGATGGGATCGACAGCTCGGTCGGGCCGTGCCGGCGGAAAGCCGCCCCTCAGGCGGGCGCGCTGCCGGCGAAGTAGCGCTGCGCCAGCGCCCAGGCGTCCTGGCCGCACACCGACCCGATCCGGCGGCCTGCGAAGTCGTCGGCCCGGATGTGGATGCCGCCGAAGATCCGCGAGATCCCGGCCTGGTCGGCGGCGTCGAAGTACGTGGCCGACTGGAGCGTGACGTCGCGGCTCGGGCCGGCCTCGGTGACGAGGTCGCCGGCCGGCGACCGTCCATTGCGACGATGCCGCCGGGGAAGTACGGGCTCGCCGGTGAACGCCGTCATCACCTCGGCCGCGGCCCGGCTGAACGTGCTGTGCCCGGACACGTAGCCGGCGAAGGCCGGGGTCACGAACGTCGCCCGCTGGTACGGCACCCAGTCGACGGCGCGGATCCACCCGACGCCGCTGGCCTGCGCGGGGTCGTCGGGGTTGCCCTGCCACGCCCTGCACGGCGACCTCGCCGACGTGATCGGCCAGGTGCTCGTGCCGCTGCCCGGGCGCGCTCGAGGCCGGGGTGACCACCTCGACCAGCCCGGGCGACGAGCGGGAGCCCGTCGGGGTCGTAGGACGGCCCGGCCGGATCGCTCGACTGGCCGTTCCCGCCCATGTAGCGGATCATCGAGATCGGCCGGACCGAGTCGTAGTAGCCCTTCACCCCCCACGCCGCCACCGCGGCGTCGTGCACCGCCCCGTTGAGCGCGAAGTACAGCTTGACGTCCCACTCGAGCCGGTCGACCTCGGCGCCGTCGCCGCCGATGCGCAGCTCGAGGCCGGGCGTGTCGGACACGTCGTTGGCGATGGTGTTCCAGTGGCCGGGCGGCGTCTCCGACTCCGGTCCGTCGGCCCAGAACTCGGCCAGGACGCGGGCGAAGTCGCCGCGCAGCACCTGGTTGGGCGCGTACGGGCTCACCCGTCGACGGGTTGACGTCGTACCCGTCGCCGTCGTTGGTGCCGAGCGGGTTGTCGCCGAGCGAGCCCGGGCCGATGTCGATCGTCACGCCGTCGCCCGGGTCGAGGTAGCTGCTGTCGCGGAGCACGTCGACCGCGGCCTGCTTGAAGGCGTCCGCGCTCGCCGGATCGTCGCCGAGCAGCGGCGGCGGTCCGGGGTCGATCGGCAGTCCCTCGGCCGAGACCGGGCAGCGCGAACGCCGCCACGTGGCCCCAGTGCGGCCCGACGAAGCGCTGGACGTTGCCCGGGATCGGCAGCCCGTTCTGCGCCACGAGCTGCGCCAGCGCGAGGGGCTGCCAGCGGTTCGGATCGCGCATCTGCGCGCCGCGGCTCGGCCACGACCAGCGGCGCGTTCACCGGCCGGTAGTCGGTGTCGATGTAGCGCGCGCTCCTCGAGCGAGCCGTCGTCGCGGCCGTGCGTCGATCACCGTCGCGGCGATGCGGTTGCCGAGCGCCGCCGGCGAGTCGCCCTCGGTGCTGGTGAAGTCGATCCGGTAGCAGAGCGACTCCATCGTCGCGACCAGCTCGTCGAAGGTCGCCTGGAGCCCGGCCGCGAGCGAGTAGCGGTGGAGGAGGATGCGGTAGGCGGCGTAGCTGATCGCCGCCTCGCGGGCCGCGTCGACGTCGTCGGCCTCGTGCTTCTCGTCGACGAAGTAGCCGTCGGCGTCGGGGTCGTAGGCGGCCCAGGCGTCCCACATGGCGGCCGAGGTGTGGAAGAGGTTCCGGGCGTGCACGGTGGGGGCCGGGACGTCGCGCCGGATGGCGTCGAGCAGCGCCTCGTCCCACACCCGGGCCACCGACCGCCCGCCGAGGTCGGCGCGCTCGCAGCCGTCGACCATGTAGGCGTCCGACGACTCGACGAACCCGACGTGCACGCCGGCAACGCCAAGCACCGCAACGGTCAGCAGACCACGCAGAGCGTGCGCGGCCAGCGTCACCGACGGTCATCCCGGTGGCTCCACCACCACGAGCTGGTTGGCCGCGACGTCCTCGAGGATCGTCTCCTCGCCGTCGGGCCAGGTGACCACGAGCTCGCGCACCGCGGTCGCGTCGCCCAGCCCGAAGTGGGCGCGAGGATCCTCGGACGACAGATAGCTGCTCCCGGCCTGCACCTCGCGTGCGAGCTGCCGCCGTCGGGCAGCGACGCGGTGATCGTCGGCCCCGGGGAAGAAGCCGTCGAGCTCGACCTCGAGCCAGTTGCCCGTGGCGGCCCGGTTCTCGAGCAGGACCAGCGGGCCGCCGATCGTGCCGACGGCGACGTCGAGGTCGCCGTCGTTGTCGAAGTCGGCGGCCGCGCTGCCCCGAGCGAGCAGGGGACCGACGTCGGCCAACCCGGCCGCCGCGCCGACGTCGTCGAATCGTGCCCGGTCGCCCTGGGCGGTGAGGTTGCCGAACGCCTGGAGCGGTTCGGCGTCGCCCGCGAGATCGGTCACGGGGATGTCGCCGTTGGCGACGACGAGGTCGAGGTCGGTGTCGAGATCGAGGTCGCCCCACGACACCCCCCAGCCCGTGGCCGCGCCCAGGTCGGGGCCCAGCTCGCGCCGAACGTCCGACGAAGGACGGGTCGATCGACGTCCGAGTCCTCGCCGTGGAACACGCCGTGGACCTGGCCGCGGGCGTTGGTGACGAACAGGTCCGCCCGGCCGTCGCCGTCGTAGTCGGCCCCGGCGACGCCCATGCCGGCGTTGGGGTCGGCGACGCCGGCCCTGGCCGCGAGCTCCTCGAAGCGGAACCCGAGCCCGGCGGGGTCGGCCTCGGCCCCGCCCGGCCACGGCACGTTGTCGTACAGGCGGTTGGGCTTGGTGTCGTTGGCGACGTACAGGTCGAGGTCGCCGTCGCCGTCGAGATCGGAGAACAGGGCGCCGAGGCCGTACTCGAAGCTGGCCACCTCGAGACCCGCCTCCATGCCGACCTCGCGGAACGTCACACGCCCGCCCTCGGCCCGCCCGTCGTTGAGGTAGAGCAGGTCGCGCACCCCGGTGTACGTGTTGGGGAACCCCTGCGTCGCCCCGGCGACGGGGCTGTCCACGTTCGCGTAGCCGGCGAGGAACAGATCGGGCCAGCCGTCGCCGTCGACGTCGCCGACCGCCGCGCCCGCGTACCAGCCGACGGCCGGAGCTCCCGGCCTCCTCGGCCCCCTCGGTGAACGTGCCGTCGCCCTCGTTCCACAGCAGCGCGCCGGACTCGGCGCCCGTCACGTACAGGTCGGTGTGGCCGTCGAGGTCGAAGTCCGCCGCCACGCAGCCGTTGCCGCGGACGTCGAGATCGGCACCGGAGCCCGCGCTGACGTCGACGAACTCGCCCTCGACGTTGTGGAACAGGGCGCTGCGGGGCGGCCCGCCCGCGTCTTCCCACCGGCCGACCTCGGCTTCGGCGTACGAGTTGACCGCGTAGAGGTCGAGCCAGCCGTCGCCGTCGTAGTCGAGCCAGCAGACCCCCGCGCCCTGCATCGCCGCCGGGTCAGCCGTCACCTCCCACCGGAACGCGCCGTGCCGGAAGTCGAGCCCGACGTCGCCGGCGACGTCGACGAACTCGATGCGCGAGGGCCCGGTGCGCGCCTCGGCGGTCACGGGCGGCCGGGCCCCGTCGTCGCTCGTCCCGTCACTCGCTCCGTCTGACGACCCCGAGGTGCACGCGCCCGCGACCAGGCCGAGGGCGAGGGCGAGCAGGGCGCCCGTGTACCGGAGCGCTTTCACACGACACCGCGGGCCGCCCGGCGGCGCTTCGACAGGGCGTCGACGAGCACCGCGGCGAGCAGCACCAGGCCGGTGATCACGGACTTGGTGCCGGTGGCCAGGTTGAGCAGGCCCATGCCGTTGTCGATGGCGATGATCACCAACGCGCCGAGCAGCGCCGACACGACGCGACCCCGTCCGCCGAACAGGCTGGTGCCGCCGATGACCGCGGCCGCGATGACGTTCAGCAGCAACGTGCCCCCGCCGGTGTTGGTGGCCACCGACCGCAGGCGGGAGGCGAAGATGATCCCGCCCAGACCCGCCATGAACCCGGCGATCATGAACACCGTGATGCGCACCCGGTCGACGTTGATGCCGGCCCGGCGGGCGGCCTCGGCGTTGCCGCCGACCGCGTAGACGTGCCGGCCGAACCGGGTGCGCGACGCGACGAACGACCAGAACACGAACAGCACCAGCACGAGCAGCGTCACCTGCGGGACGCCGCGGTCGCGGTTGGCGTACCAGACGGCGGCAAACGTGACGAGCGCGAGACCGAGCGACCTGAAGAACGATGACCGACACCCGGCTTGGCGTCGAGGCCGCGGGCCCGGCGCGAGCGCGCCGTCAGCAGCTGTGACAGCGCGTACCCGGCCACCACGACCGCCCCGACCAGCCAGCCCCCGGCGTCGCTGAGGAAGTTGTTGGCGATGCCGACGACGGTCTCGTCCTGGATGCGAACGGTGCCCGATGTCGAGTACTCCGTCGTGAGCACCAGCACGACGCCCGACCAGATGAGCAGCCCGGCCAGCGTGACCACGAACGACGGCACGCCCGCCTTGGTGATCACCAACGCCTGGACCAGGCCGATGGCGGTGGTCACGCCCAGCCCGAAGACGATCGCCAGCCACCAGGGCCAGTCGGAGGCGTCCGGCCGCAGCAGGAGCGTCATCGTGACACCCCCGACCGCGCTGACGTAGGCCACCGACAGGTCGATCTCGCCGATCAGCAGCACGAACACCACCCCGATGGCGATCGTGGCGTACGGCGCCATCTGCAGGAGCAGGTTGGTGAAGTTGCGCTCGGTGAAGAAGGTGTCGTCGAGCGTGCCGAACACGATGGCGATGATGACCAGGCCGACCACGATCGGCAGCGACCCGAGCTCGCCACCTCGGACACCCTCCCACCACCGGCGCGCATAGTCGCCGAGCGTCTCGGGCGGCTTCTCGAACGCGGCCGGTATGGCGGGCGGCAGCGCCTCCTCCGGCGTGACCACCGGCTCGGTGTCGGCGGCCGACTCGGTACGGGGATCGGTCGTCATGGCTCGGTCGCTCCGAGGCCCGCCATCCCCGGCACCTCGTCGAGCGTGCCGGCTGTGATCGCGTGCACGACCTCCTGCTGGGTGGTCGCGGCTCGGTCGAGCACCGCGACGCGCTGCCCGAGGCGCAGGACCGTGATCCGGTCCGCGACCTCGAACACGTCGTGGAGGTTGTGGGAGATGATGACCACCCCGAGGTCGCGCTCGGCCAGGCGGCGCACGAGATCGAGCACCTGGCGGGTCTGGGCCACGCCGAGCGCCGCGGTGGGCTCGTCGAGGATGAGCAGCTTGGAGTTCCACATCACCGACTTGGCGACGGCGACGGCCTGCCGCTGCCCACCCGACAGGCCGGCCACCGTCTGGCGCACCGACCCGAGCGTGGTCACCGACAGGCTCTCCAGCGTCTCCTGGGCGGCGTGCTCCATGGTCGACTCGTCGAGCACGAACCGGCGGGTCGGCTCCCGCCCGAGGAACATGTTGGCCGTGACGTCGAGGTTGTCGGCCAGCGCCAGATCCTGGTAGACGACCTCGATGCCGAGGCCGGCGGCGTCCCTCGGGCTGTGGATGTCGACCGGTGCGCCCTCGAAGCGGAGCTGCCCCTCGTCGAAGGGGTAGATCCCCGCGACGCCCTTGACCAGCGTCGACTTGCCCGCCCCGTTGTCGCCGACGAGGGCCATCACCTCACCGCGGCGCACCTCGAAGTCGACGCGGTACAGAGCCTGTACCGCGCCGAACGCCTTCGAGAGCCCCTCGCATGCGAGGAGCGGTTCAGTCACGAGTTCTGCTGGCAGAACTCGGTGCTCGCGACGTCGCCGGTGCAGAGCTCGTCCACGGTCCGGAAATCGTCGGCGATCACCGTGTCGGCCACGTTGTCGACGGTCACGCCGATGGGCACCAGGGCGACGTAGGGCACGACACCCTCACCGTCCGCCGAGTCGGCGGGCTCGCCGGTCTCGGCCTCGATGCCGACGACCTCCACGGACGAGCCTCCCGACGGGAGCTCCGACTCGTACGACTCGGCGGCCGCCTGCGGGTCCTCACCGGCCCGCAGCGCCAGCGCCATCGCAGCCGCGACGCCGACCTCGTCCTGGGTCGGCTTGTACACGCTCACCGTCTGCTTGCCGAGCAGCACGTTCTGGATGCCGGCCGCCGTGGCGTCCTGACCACTCAGCGGAATCGGCCCGACACCGGCCGCCTCGAGTGCGTTGATGACCGAGTTGGCCAGGCCGTCGTTGGCCGCGAACACGGCGTCGACCTCGTTGTTGGCGTCGACCAGGATCTGCTCCATCAGGGTTTGGGCCTCGGCGTTGTCCCAACCCGGAACGAACTGGTCGGCGACCAGCGCCCAGTCCCCAGCATCGACGCGCTCGGTCACCGTCTCCTCGTAGCCCTGCTTGAACAGGAACGAGTTGTTGTCCTCCTCGCCGCCGTTGAGCATCACGACGTTGGCGGGCGAGACACCGAGAGCGTCCACGGCCGGCTCGACGGCCTCGGCCATGGCCGCGCCCACCGCCACGTTGTCGAAGCTGACATAGGCCGCACCACCGGAGCCGCCGGTGTTGAACCGGTCGTACTCGACAACCTCGACGTCGGCATCCTTCGCCTGGTCGATGATCGTGGCTCCGGAGCCGGTGTCGAGGCTCGTGAGCACGATCACGCTGGCGCCGTCGGCGATGGCCTGCTCGGCCTGCGACTGCTGTGTCGCGGCGTCGCCCTCGGCGTTGACGATCGTGAAATCGTCGCCCTCCGAGAGCCCGGCGGCCTCGAACGCCGCGGTGAAGAACGGCGCATCCTCCTGCTCCCACCGGTCCGACGACGCGGTGTCGGGCAGGAGCACCCAGATGCTGCCCTCGCCGTCGCCGCTGGAGGCCGCCCCCCCGTCGTCATCGTCGTCGCCGCAGCCTGCGGCGATCAGGCTGACCACGAGCATTGTGGCCAGCACCTGCCACACGCGCTTGCTTCTGGACATGTTTCCCCCTAAGGCTGTCGCGCCCCGGACGCTACGACGGCGACCGCTAACAGAACGCGAACGTTGCACCGCCGACGTGAAAGAAACGCGAAGGACCGGATATCGGTCCCTTCAAGGTGACGTGAACCGATAGCCGGAGCGCGGCTCGGTGATGAACAGCGAGGGACCCTCGGGATCCTCGAGCTTGGCGCGCAGCCGCGCCATGTAGACCCGGGTGTACTCGGTCTGCGTCTCGTAGCCGCGTCCCCAGACCCTGCGCAGCAGGGTGGCGTGCGTCAGCAAGACGCCGGGGTTCGAGACGAACTCGCGCAGCAGGGCGAACTCGGTGGGGGTGAGGTGAACGAGGTCTCCGCCCTTGGTGACCTTCCGGGCGGCCAGGTCGATCTCGACGTCGCCCGCCGTCATCACGGCCGGAGTGGGCAGCTCCAGCGGCGCCGGTCGGCTCCGCCTCAGCGTGGCGTTGATGCGGGCGAGCAGCTCCTCGATGCCGAACGGCTTGGTCATGTAGTCGTCGGCCCCCAGGTTGAGGGCTCGCACCTTGTCGGTCTCCGCCCGCCGGGCCGACAGCACGATGATCCCGACCGAGGACCGTTCACGCAGCTCGCGACACAGCTCGAAGCCGTCGGTTCCCGGGAGCATCAGGTCGAGCAGGACGGCGTCGGGCTCGCTGGCCTCGAGCATCGCGACCGCGTCGCTGCCGTCCTTCGAGACCACCACATCGTGGGCCCGCGCGATCAGGTTGGAACGGACGAGGTCGACGATGTTCTGGTCGTCCTCGATGAGCAGGACGGTCGTGTGGTCAGACGACATCAGGCTCCTTGATGGGGTCGACCAGGTTCCATGACGCGTCGTGGTGTGCGTCCGACGCCTCGGTCGGGGGCTCGCACGGCAGCGCGACGACGAAGGAGGCGCCACGGACGGCTGCCGCGGCCGCCAAGGTGCCGCCGTGCGCCTCGACGATCCCCTTCGCGATCGACAGCCCGAGGCCAGCTCCCGCACCGTCAGCGGTGCCCCGCACCCGCGGTTCGAACATCCGTGCGGCAAGCGCGGGTGAGACGCCGGGGCCGTGGTCGGTCACCTCGACCTCGACGCTGCCACTCGCGGTGCCGCGGCGCAGTGTGACGTCGATGCCGTCGGCGGACGCCCCGTGCGCGGCGGCGTTCTCGAGCAGGTTGACGAGTACCTGCTCCAACCTGTCGTGGTCACCCCACACCGGCTCGAGATCGTCGGCGGCGTGGACGCGGATCGTCGACCCGCCGGCGACAAGGCGCACGGCAGCCTCGACGACGAGCGCAAGGTCGCACCAGTGACGCTGCAGCCCCAGGACGCCCGACTCGATGGCGGTCGAGTCGAGCAGGTCGCCCACGAGTCGCTCCAGCCGCGCGCCCTCGGCGGCGATCGACCGGAGGAACCGGTCGGTCGACGCCGCGTCCCACGTGAGGTCGGGCTGGAGAAGGGTCGACGCGAAGCCCTGGATGGCGGTGAGCGGGGTGCGGAGCTCGTGGCTGAGCGACGACAGGAGCTCACGCTGGATGGCCTGCGAACGGCGCAGCGCGGCGGCCTCGCGACGTGTGTGCTCGAGCGCCTCGCCCTCCATGGCCAGGGCCAGCGATCGAGTGGCGTCGTCGAGCAGCTCGAGGGTGTCCTCCGTCGGCGTGTCGCACGCCGGAAGGTGGGCCACGAGCACCGCCCGCCCCTCCGGATGCCGGAGCGCGACCGCGGCGAGGTCTGGTTCGACGAACCGGGCACCTCCGTTGTTGCCAGCCGCGAGGATGCTCTGGGCTGCAGTTCGCCACCGGGCCTCCAT
Organism: uncultured Acidimicrobiales bacterium; assembly: GCA_963735375.1. Taxonomy (GTDB): domain Bacteria; phylum Actinomycetota; class Acidimicrobiia; order Acidimicrobiales; family VFJN01; genus ZC4RG19. The sequence continues at coordinate 1,144,801 of CAVTKS010000006.1, read as the reverse complement.
CGCCCTGGGCTCGGCAGCGTCGTCGTCGTGCATGACCCGCGGCTCCAGCACGCCGTCCTGCTCGATCAGAACCCCGACCGCAGCCGCCCCCAGCGCCCGGCTCAGCGCCAACAGCGACGCACCCAGCCCGCCCACGACCCGGTCGGGCCCGGCCAGCGTCTCGAGCATCCCGCGCAACGACTCGAGGATGCGATTGCGGTGGGAGACCTCGGACAGCAGGCGCTCGCGCTCGATGGCCGACGCCACGTAGCCCAGGTAGAGCCGAGCCAGCTCGAGCTGCGCCGGCTCGGGTCGGCCGACCCACGTGGCGAAGCCGGACACGGTGCCGAGCACGCCGTGGCTCCCCACGATCGGCGCGGCCCACTCACTGCGAATCGCCGACGCCGCGGCGGCGCGGCGGTACCGGTCGGGTCCTCGGTGGGTGGACAGGTCCTCCACGACGACGGCCTCGGCCTCCGCTGCGGCCAGCCCGGCACATCCGCCCATCACCCCCAACGGAAGCCGATCGTTCACCGCGAGCAGGGGCTCGGGCAGTCCGACCGCTGCCGTGCGTCGCAGCACGGCGGGGCCACCGTCCGGGGACTCGAGCAGGTGCACACAAAGCATCTCCTGGTCGAGCGCGGCGGCCATGGCGGAGACGATCAACGGCAACGACGCGGCCGGCTCGACGTCGGAGAGCTGATCGACCAGGCTCCGGAGCCGCTGAAGCTGGCGGCGGGCCATCGAGTCCATCTCGATGCCGGACATGAGCGCCACGATGTCGTCGCGATGCACCTCGAGGGGCGAGACGTCGGCCACGATGCGGCCGTCACGGAGCACGACCACCCGGTCGGCCAACGCGAAGACCTGATCGAGGTCGTGGGTCACCAGCAGGATGCCCGCCCCCGAGTCGCGGCTCTGTCGGATGACCCCGTGGACCCGCAACGTCTCGGCCACACCGAGCGACGCCGTGGGCTCGTCGAGCAGCAGCAGCCGAGGTGCGCTCATGAGCGCCCGACCGAGCGCCACGAGTTGGCGCTGACCGCGCGACAGCCCGCGTACCGGCCGGTCGAGCGGCAGCGTCTCGGCACCGACCCGCCGCAGCACCGACACCGCGCCTTCGCGCATGTCGCTCTCGGCGATCAACCAGCGCCCCGGCTCGCGGCCCAGAAAGACGTTGGCGACCACATCGAGGTCGTCGCACAGCCCGTGGTCCTGCCACAGGACCTCGACCCCGGCCTGGCGAACCTGGTCGGGGGTCGAGGGCAGCGACGCGCCGTCGAGGCGAACCTCGCCCTCCTCGGCCTCGAGGATGCGGGCAAGGCACGCCACGAGCGACGACTTGCCTGCGCCGTTCTCGCCGACGAGGGCGACCACCTCGCCGCGACCGATCCGCAGGCTCACGTCACGCAGCACGGTAAGCGGCCCGAAGCGCTTGGTGATGCCATGGGCTTCGAGGCGCGGCACGCCGTCCCCGGGAGGCCGCTCTCGCATCTCACTCGCCTCCGTCACGCGCACCCTCCGTCGACGCCGATCGGGCACCGCCGCTATCTTGGCGCGCCAGGCGGCGTGGAGGAGGTGTCGGTCATGCCGGTCAGCTACACGCCCATCCCCGACGATCGTTTCACGTTCGGCCTGTGGACCGTCGGCAATCGTGGCCGCGACCCGTTCGGCCACGAGGTACGACCGCCTCTCGATCCCGTGGAGGCCGTCCATCGCCTTGCCGACCTCGGGGCGTACGGGGTGAACTTCCACGACGACGACCTCGTGCCACCGGGGTCGTCGGCCGCCGAGCGGGAAGAGATCGTCAAGCGGTTCCGGCGCGCCCTCGACGACACGGGCATGCGGGTACCCATGGCCACCACCAACCTCTTCTCCCGACCTGTCTTCAAGGAGGGCGCGTTCACGGCGAACGACCCCGCAGTCCGCCGTGTCGCGATCGCCAAGACCCTCGACGCCATCGAACTCGGCGCCGAACTCGGGGCAACCACCTTTGTGATGTGGGGCGGACGCGAGGGCGTGGAGGCCGACGCCGCCAAGGACGTGCGCGCTGCGCTCGACCGCTACGCCGAGGCCGTCAACATCTGTTGCGCCCACGTCCGCGACCGCGGCCACGGGATGCGCTTCGCGCTCGAGCCCAAGCCCAACGAACCGCGGGGCGACCTGTTCCTTCCCACCGTCGGGCACACGCTGGCGTTCATCGGTGAGCTCGAGTGGCCCGACATGGTCGGCGTCAACCCCGAGTTCGCGCACGAGACCATGTCGGGCCTGTCGTTCCACCACGCCATCGCTCAGTGCCTCTGGCACGGCAAGCTCTTCCACATCGACCTCAACGCCCAGCGCATCGGCAAGTTCGACCAAGATTTCCGTTTCGGCAGCGAGGGGATCCGCGACGCCTTCTACCTGGTCAAGCTGCTGGAGGAGTCCGGGTGGGACGGCATGCGGCACTTCGACGCCCACGCCTACCGCACCGAAGACGCCGACGGCGTGTGGGACTTCGCCCTGGGCTGCATGCGCACCTACCTCATCCTGCGCGACAAGGCCCGCAGCTTCGCCGCCGACGCCGAGATCCAAGATGCGCTCCGAGCCGCCCAGGCCGACCGGCTGGCGGAGCCCTCGCTGCCCGGCGGGCCCACCCCCGAGGGCATCGCGGCGATGCGAGCCGAGGTGGCGGGCTACGACCAACAGGCGCTCGGCAGCCAGGGCTATGGCCACGAGCGGCTCGATCAGCTCGTGACCGAGCTGCTGCTCGGCGTCCGCTAGCGCGGCCGGCGGCGTTCCGGGCAGTGGCGCTCGTCGTCGGGGTCGACAGCTCGACGCAGTCGACCAAGCTCGAGCTCCGAGATGCGGCCAGCGGGCGGCTCGAGGCGTCGGCGAGCGCACCTCATCCTCCCGTGTTCCCGCCGTGCAGCGAACAGCACCCGGCGGCCTGGTGGGATGCCCTCTGCCGTGCCGGGGTCGAGCTCGGTCGGCCGCCGATCGCGGCACTGGCCATCGGCGGTCAGCAGCACGGGATGGTGGTACTCGATGCGGACGGGTCGGTCGTACGGCCAGCGAAGCTGTGGAACGACACGGAGTCCGCCCCCGATGCCGTTGCCCTCGTCGAACGGCTCGGGGCCGAGGCGTGGAGTCAGGCGGTCGGTCTGGTCCCGCTCGCGTCCTATACCGTCACGAAACTGGCGTGGCTGCGACGCTGCGAGCCCGAGGCATGGACCCGCCTGGCCCGGGTTGTCCTGCCCCACGATTGGCTCAACCTCCGGTGCACCGGCTTGGCCGTCACAGATCGGGGAGACGCCTCGGGCACGGGCTACTGGTCCCCGGCCACCGGCGAGTGGCGGCCCGACCTGCTCGCGCTCATCGACGACGAACGCGACTGGGCACGCTGCCTCCCCGAGGTCTGGGCGCCGGCCGAACCGGTCGGGCCGCTGGTGGGCGAGGCCCGCGACCTCTTCGGTCCGGCGATCGTCGGGCCGGGCACTGGCGACAACATGGCGGCCGCCCTCGGGCTCGGACTCGCCCCCGGCGACGTGGCCATATCGGTTGGCACGTCGGGAACCGTCTACGCCGTGAGCGACACCCCCGTCGCCGACCCCACGGGGACGGTCGCAGGCTTCGCGGACGCGACCGGTCGATTCCTGCCGCTCGTGTGCACCTTGAATGCGGCCAAGGTGCTCGACACGGTCGCCGCGCTGCTCGGGATCGACCACGAGCGACTCGACGAGCTGGCGCTGGGCGCGCCGGCGGGCGCGCACGGGCTGACCTTGCTCCCGTACCTCGACGGCGAGCGGACGCCGAACCGCCCGGATGCCACGGGCACTCTGGCCGGGCTGCGGACGTCTCATGATCGGGCCGACCTGGCCCGCGCCGCCGTCGAGGGCATCATCCACGGGCTGCTCGACGGGCTCGACGCGCTGACAGCGCAGGGCATCGCCGTGGATGGCCGGCTCCTTCTGACCGGAGGTGGCGCCAGGTCGCGCGCCGTCCGGCAGGTGCTCGCCGATCTCAGCGGCCGGCCCGTCGAGGCGCACGGCAACGCCGAGATGGTGGCGAGAGGTGCCGCCGTGCAGGCGGCCGCCACCTTGGCCGGCGCCCATCCGTCGGAGGTCGCCACCGCCTGGCGACCCGACCCTGACGTGGTGAACGAGCCCGGCACCGGGAGCGACCGACATGCATTGCGGGCCGCGTACCACGACCTCCGCGATCGCGCGCCCTAGCGTCGGCGGCGGGTCAGCGTCCCGCGTCGCCGGCCGCCGTCCACTCGTCGAGGTCGGCGTCGGGCTGGAGCACCACCATCACCAGGCTGACCGCCTTGCGACCGTCGTTGCGGTAGGCGTGCGGGCGGTCGGCGTGGAACAGGGCGGCGCCACCGGCCGGAACCGTGTGGGCGGTGCCGTCGACATCGAGCGTGAGGGCACCGGCCACCACGTGGACCATCTCGCGGGTGCCGTCGGCGTGGGCCTCCGACCCGTGGCTGTCACCCGAGGCGATCGACCAGTGCCACAGCTCCATGTGGTCGCGCTCGTCCGAGCCCACCAGCAGGTCGCCGGCGCTGCCGGACCCGCTCTCCCACAGCCGCACCACCTCGGTGGGTTGGACGATGCGCACGGCGGGCGCCTCGTGCTGCTCGACCAGCCCGGCGAGTGAGACGCCCAGGGTCTCGGCCACCTTGCACAGGGTGCCCAGGCTCGGGTTGGTGCGGGCCTGCTCGAGGTGGACGAGCATGCCCTTGCTCACGCCGCTGCGGGCGGCGAGCTGGTCGAGGCTCCACCCCCGGACCGTGCGGAGCCGGCGGGTGTTGCGGGCCACGGCGGCGGCGACGGCCTCGGGTGTCGGCATGCGGTGCATCGTACCGACCGGCTGGATCAACAGGCTGACCGGTGCACTACAGTGCACGAGCCGGTCGTTGTGGTGATCCGACCTGCGAGCCGTTCCGGCGCCACGACGCATCCCCTCGGAGCCCTCCCATGGCCGCACTCCTCGCCCTCAGCGCCGCCGTCGCCTACGGCGTCGGCGACTTCCTCGGCGGCGTCGCCGCCCGACGCGTGCCGCCCACCGCCGTCGTGCTCTGGTCGCACATCGTGGGGCTGAGCATGCTCGTCATGCTCGCCCCACTGGTGGGCGGCGACGTCACGGCGCAGGCGCTCGCCATCGGGGCCGGCGCCGGCCTGCTCGGCGGCGTCGGGGTGACCCTCTTCTACCGGGGTCTCGCCGTGGGCACGATGAGCGTGGTCGCCCCCATCGCCGCCCTGCTCTCGGCCGCGGTGCCGGTCGTCGTGGGCCTGGCGACCGGCGAGCGGCCGTCAGCCGCCGCCTTCGCGGGGATCGCCCTGGCGCTCGGCGCCGTCGTCCTCATCTCCCGCGAGGCACCCCACGTCGCCGCCAGCCCGCTGCGCTGGCAGGCGCTGGCGCTCGCCGTCGCCGCCGGGCTGGCGTTCGGGCTGTTCTTCGTGGCCATCGACCGTGCCGGCGACGGTGTCGGGATCTGGCCGCTCGTCGGTGCCCGTGTCGCGTCGGTGTCGCTGTTCGCCGGGCTGGGCGCGGTGGGGGTCACGTCGGCCGCACTCCCCCGCGGCGCCGCGGCGGCCGCCGTGGGCTGCGGCCTGCTCGACGCCAGCGCCAACGTGTTCTACCTGCTCGCCCTCGACCACGGGCTGTTGTCGGTCGTGTCCGTGCTGACGGCCCTCTACCCCGCGGGCACCGTGCTGCTCGCCCGCTACGTGCTCGGCGAGCACCTCTCGCCGCTCCAGCGCGCCGGCCTCGGGGTGGCCGGGGTGGCTGCGGTGCTCATCGCGGTCTGACGCCGCAGCCCCGGCGGCGCCGCAGCCCCGGGGGCATGGCGCAGTCCGTCGGTCCCACGTCCCGGAGCCCCTCCGTGGCGATCGACGTGTGGCCTACGCTGCGCCGCATGGCACTGCCCACACCCGCGGCCGACCGCATCGCCGTCGTCACCGGGGCGTCGTCGGGCATCGGCCGCGAGATCGCCCGCCAGCTCGCACAGCGGGGGCACGGGCTCGCGCTGGTCGCCCGCCGCGAGGAGCGGCTGCGCGCCCTGGCCGACGAGCTCAGCGCGGCCCACGCCGTGCGGGTCGAGGTCGTGGCTGCGGACCTGACAGACCAGGCGGCACGTGAACAGATCGCCGCCCACGTCGTCGAGCAGGGCCTGGCGGCCGACATCCTCGTGAACGCCGCGGGCGTCAGCACGGTCGGCCCCGTCCACACCAACGACACAGCCGCCGAGCTGACCATGCTGCACACCGATGTCGTGGCGCTCGCCCATCTGTGCAGCCTGTTCCTGCCCGGCATGGTCGAGCGGGGCACCGGAGCGGTGCTGAACATCGCGTCCACCGCTGCCTTCCAGCCGATGCCGGGCCAGGCCGGCTACGCCGCCAGCAAGGCGTTCGTGCTCTCCTACAGCCAGGCCGTGCGCACCGAGCTGAAGGGGACCGGCGTGTCGGTCACCGTGCTGTGCCCCGGGCCGGTCGACACCGAGTTCGCCGAGAGCGCCGGCTTCGGCGACGACGAGGCCGAGGCGGCTCTCCCCCGGTTCATGTGGGTGTCCGCCGAGGATGTGGCCGAGGCCGGCCTCGCCGGGCTCGACCGCGGCAGGGCCGTCGTCATCCCCGGGGCCGCCAACCACATCGGCGCACTCGGCGGCCGCTTCGCACCCCGCACGCTGCTCCTGCCGATCATCGCCCGCCAGCATCCGGGCCTGCGCCGGTAGTTCCAGGGTCTACGGCGAGCGCCCGGGGCGGGCCCCACCCTCCGCCGCCGGGGGTCGACATGCGGACGACGTCACCGGCCCGCAGCCGGACCGTGCACTTGTCGGGCAGCCGTTCGGCCGCCGCCTCGTCGCCCGCCGGGAGCAGCCAGTTCTCCCCCGGTGCCCCGGGGGCGCCGCCCCACAGGCCCGGTGGCCGTGACACGCGGCGCTCGGTGATGAGCGAGACGGTCACCTCCTCGAGCACCTGCAGGTCGCGCTCGATCCCGTCTCCTCCCGGCTGTGCGCCGGCCCCGCCGCTGCCCCGGCGCAGGCGGTAGCGCAGCACCCGTAGGGGGAAGGTGCGCTCCAGCGCCTCGATCGGGGTGTTCTTCGTGTTGGTCATCCCGGTGTGCACACCGCTCATGCCCGGCGCACCCGGCCGGCCGCCCTGTCCGCCGGCCACCGTCTCGTAGTAGACCCAGCCGTCGCCGCCGACGAGCAGGTTGTTCATCGTGCCCTGGCCCGCGGCGGGCACGCGGGCGGCGCACGGCTCGGCCAGCGCGGCGAGGCACACGTCGGCCACCCGCTGGCTCACCTCGACGTTGCCCGCGCCCACCGCCGCCGGCGGCCTCGCCGCGACCAGCGAGCCCGACGGCGCCACGACCCGCACCGGGCGCATGGCCCCACCGTTGGCCGGGATGGTGGGGTCGACCGCCGAGCGCAGCGCATACGACACGGCCGACACCGTGACGGCCTCGACGGCGTTGACGTTGCCCCTCGACTGCGGGTCGGTGCCGGTGAAGTCGACCGTGATCTCGTCCCCCGCGACCGTGACGGCGACCGCCACCACGGCCGGCCGCTGCTGGTCGGGCGCGGCGCCGGTCGAGTCGAGGACGTCACGACAGCGCCACGTCCCGTCCGGCAGGTTGGCGAGGGCGGCCCGCATGCGCCGCTCGCCGTAGTCGACGACCTCGGCGAACGGGGCACCCGCCAGCTCGGCCAGCCGCTGCGCGCCGACCACGTTGGCCCCCTCCTGGGCGGCGAGGTCGCCCACCCGCTCCTGTGGCGTGCGCGAGTTGGCCAGCAGCAGGCGACGCAGCCCGGCGTCGAGCAGCGTCGGCGGGATGCGCAGCCCCTCCTGGTGGATGTCGGTGGCGTCGGCCGGGATCGATCCGGGGGCGGCGCCGCCGACGTCGGCGTGATGGGCCCGGTTGGCCGCCCACCCGACCAGCAGGCCATCGACGACGCAGGGGGTCACGAGGGTGATGTCGTTGAGGTGGGTGCCACCCGCGAACGGATCGTTCACGACCACCTGGTCCCCGGGGCCGAGGGCGTCGCCGAAGGCGTCGATGGCCGCCCGTACGCTCGCCGGCATCGACCCCAGGTGCACGGGGATGTGCTCGGCCTGCACGAGCATCTCACCGGACGCCGTGAAGAGGGCCGCGGAGCAGTCCGCACGCTCCTTGATGTTCGGGCTGAACGCCGCCCGGCGCAGCACGGCTCCCATCTCCTCCGCCACCCCGGTGAGCCGGGAGATGAGCACCTGGAGCGCTGCGGGGTCGAGGGTCACCCGGGCCCCCCGTCGTTGTCACACCCCGTCCCTAGGGTGGTGCCCGCGCCGTCGAGGGCGGGCGCCCCGGGTGCGGCCACCCGTCGTCCTCTCCCCAACGTGCCCTGGCGCGCCCCACCGGCGCCACGGGCCGACGCGAGGAGACCTCCCGTGATCGACGAACGCGCCCGCCACGAGCTGTACCGTGCGGTCGAACAACTGCTCGGCACAGCCACCGCGGACACCCTCATGACCCTGCTGCCACCCGTCGGTTGGGCCGACGTGGCCACCAAGGACGACCTGCACCAGCTCGAAGCGCGCCTCGACACACGGTGGGACGCCCGGTTCACCAGGCTCGAGGCCCGGCTCGACGATCTTGCGGCGGGCCTCGACGCACGGTTCGCCCACGCCGAGGCGCGCACCGACGCCAAGTTCGCCATCGTCGAGGCACGCTTCGAGAACGTCGACGGGCGGTTCGCTCGCATCGACACGCGCTTCGCCCAGCTCGAGGGCCAGCTCGACCGGTCGTTGCGGGAGCAGACCCGCACGCTCATGCTCGGCCTGGTCGGCGCGATGTTCACCATGACCTCGCTGTGCCTCGGGGCCGTGTCCCTCGCCGGCTGAGCGGCGCCCGTCACGACGCCGACCCCCGTCGCAGCACCAGCGCACCGGCCTTCCCGGGCCGGGCGGCCCAACCCTCGGGCACCCAGATCGTGCAGTCGGGCTCGGCGATCACCGCCGGACCGATTATGCGCTCGCCCACGGGGCGGTCCGGCGCCGGCAGGTCGTCGTCAGCCACCGCGGGCGGGCGGGTGGCCGTCGCCCTGATCGCCACCACCTCCACCGGATCGTCGGGTCGGGCGTAGCCGTTGCGCCGGCGGTGCTCGTCGTGGAACTCGGCCACCGTGGCGACGGTCAGCTCGTGGCTCTGCCCCCGGTAGCGGCAGTCGAGCGCGGTCGAGACGATCGTGCCGCGGCCGCCCGCAGCAGGCCGAGGGCCACCCACCAGCTTCCGCACCTCGGCGGCGAGCGCAACGAGGGCATCGTCCAGCCCGGCGTGGTCGTCGGGCCGGGGCCAGGACCGCACCAGGTCTCGCCGGCGCGGGGCGGTCAGCAGGCCGAGGGCCGACAGCACCCCCGCACGGGCCGGCACGACGACCGCCTCCATGCCCAGCGCGTCGGCCAGCGAGCACGCGTGCAGCGGCCCGGCGCCGCCGAACGCCACGAGCGCGAGCCCACGTGGGTCGACGCCGCGCTCGACCGAGACGGCCCGCAGCGCCCGCTCCATGTTGGCGTCGACCACGGCCACCACGCCGTCCGCGGTGACGCGTGCCCGTTCGAGCGCCGTGGCGGCAGCCGCCCGGTCGAGCGCCAGCCCGCCGAACGCCGCGTCGACCGGGATGCGGCCGGCGATCAGGTTCGCATCGGTCACCGTGGGCTCGACCCCGCCCCGCCCGTAGCACGCCGGGCCGGGGTCGGCGCCGGCGCTGTGGGGCCCCACCACCAGCGCCCCGCCGGGGTCGAGGCGGGCGATCGAGCCTCCGCCAGCGCCGATGGTGTGCACGTCCAGCGACGGGAACCGCACGGTGAACCCCCCGACCTCGCGCTGGGCGGCGGGCGCGGGCGCGCCGTCGAGGATCAGGCAGACATCGGTCGACGTACCGCCCATGTCGAACGTGATCGCGTCGGCGAACCCGTTGGCGGCCGCCGCGGCAGCACCGGCCCGCACGCCGCCCGCAGGGCCCGACAGCAGCAGCGCGGCGGGCAGCTCGGCCGCCTCGCCTGCCGGGAGCAGACCGCCGGACGACGTCATGACCAGCACCTCGTCGGCGACGGCGTCGAGGGCGCGGAGGTACGCCCGGCATCGGGGACGCAACGCGGCGTTGATGACCGTCGTGATCGTGCGCTCGACCTCGCGCATCTCGGGCGAGACCTCGTGGGAGCACGTCACGTCGTGGCCGCGCCCGCGCAGCACCTCCGCCACCGCCACCTCGTGGCCCGGCTCGATGTCGGCGTGCAGCAGGCAGACGGCCACCACGTCGGCATCGGCGTCGATGACGGGCACGCCGGCGGGGTCGACGGGCACGAGCTCCGTGCCGTCGGCGGCGAGGCGCCCCGCGACCTCGTAGCGCAACGCCCGCGCCACCAGAGGCTCGGGTCGCGATGCCAGCTGGTCGTAGAGCGACGGGCGGTCCTGGCGGGCGATCTCGATCACGTCCCGCAGGCCCTCGGTGGTCACCAGTGCGACCGTGGCACCCCGGCGTTCGAGCAAGGCATTGGTGGCGACCGTCGTGCCGTGGGCGAGCAGCTCCGGCCGGGCCGCCCCGCGCCGTTCGGCCGCGTCCGCGTCGACCGCCTCACGGATGGCCAGCGCCGGGTCGTCGGGCGTGGACAGCACCTTGGCCACGCGGCCGTCGGCGGCCACGAGGTCGGTGAACGTCCCTCCGGTGTCGACCCCGACCTGCACGGGCGGGAACCTACCGCCCCGCCGATCGCGCGGGCGCCCCGCTCACGCCGGGGTCACGGCATGCCGCCGGAGCGCCCCTTCTGGGTCTGGGCGGCCTCGACGGCCAGCGAGTCGACGAGGTCGTTCATCCTGTCGCCCGAGTGGCCCTTGACCCAGCGGAACGAGACGTCGCCCCGGCTGCCGACCAGCTCGACGAACGGCTCCCACAGATCGCGGTTGGCGACGGGCTTGCGGGCGGTGTTCTTCCAGCCCCGCTTGATCCACCCTTCCCACCAGCGGTCGCGGAAGCAGTTGACGACGTACGTCGAGTCGCTCACGACCTCGACCGGGCCGGGGTGGGCCTTGACCGCCTCGAACGCCGCCGTGATCTCCATGCGCTGGTTCGTGCTGCGGGCCTCGGCCCCGCTGGCGAACGCGCCGCCGGGCTCGGCCCACGCCCACCCGCCCGGCCCGGGGTTGCCCAGGCAAGCGCCGTCGGTGAACACGATCGCGGCGGACGAGGGTGACGAGGCTGACGAGGACCGGGCGGCTGGCACGGTCGGCCACCCTACGCGCCGCTGCACCCGACGCCGACGCCCCGGATCCCTCCGCACAAGCACTGAACGGTTCAACTGTCAGGCAGAACGTTCCGTTTCCGCCTCGGCGGTGCCAGCATGGGCGCATGATCATCGACGGGTTCGTGCATCAGCTTCCCGACACCGACCCGACGGAGACCGACGAGTGGCTCCAGTCGCTCGACGCCGTCGTCGACGCGCACGGCGTCGCCCGCGCGCGCTTCCTGATGTCGAAGCTGCTCGAGCGTGCCCGCGAGCTGCAGGTCGGCCACCCGGCCACGGTGTCGACCCCGTACGTCAACACCATCCCGCCCGAGGAAGAACCGTGGTTCCCGGGCGACGAGGAGCTCGAGCGCCGCATCCGTGCCTACATCCGCTGGAACGCGGCGGTGATGGTCATCAAGGCCAACAAGAAAGCCGACGGCATCGGCGGGCACCTGTCGACCTTCGCCTCGTCGGCCGCCCTCTACGACGTCGGGTTCAACCACTTCTTCCGGGGCAAGGCCGACGGCATGGCCGGCGACGCCGTGTACATCCAGGGCCACGCCGCGCCCGGCATCTACGCCCGCGCCTTCCTCGAGGGGCGCATGACCGAGGCCGACCTCGACCAGTTCCGCCAGGAGGTGGGCGGCGGCCTCTCGAGCTACCCGCATCCCCGGCTCATGCCCGAGTTCTGGGAGTACCCGACGGTCTCGATGGGGCTGGGCCCGCTCAACTCGATCTACCACGCCCGCTACCTGCGCTACCTGCACAACCGCCGCATCGACAACACCAGCGGCACCAAGGTGTGGTGCTTCATCGGCGACGGCGAGGTCGACGAGCCCGAGACCCTCGGCGCGCTCACGCTCGCCGCCCGCGACCAGCTCGACAACCTGATCTGGGTCATCAACTGCAACCTGCAGCGCCTCGACGGCCCGGTGCGGGGCAACGGCAAGATCATCCAGGAGCTCGAGGCCGTGTTCCGGGGCGCGGGCTGGAACGTGATCAAGGTCGTGTGGGGCTCGAAGTGGGACGAGCTGCTGGCCAAGGACCGCGACGGCGTGCTGCTCAACAAGATGAACACCACCGTCGACGGCGAGTTCCAGAGCTACGCGGTCGAGTCGGGCGCCTTCACCCGCGAGAGCTTCTTCGGCCCCGACCCCCGCCTGCGCAAGATGGTCGAGCACCTGTCCGACGACGACATCCGCACCCTGCCCCGTGGCGGCCACGACTACCGCAAGCTGTACGCGGCCTACCAGGCGGCCACCGCCCAGAGCGGCGCCCCCACGGTCATCCTGGCCAAGACGATCAAGGGCTGGACGCTCGGCCCCGACGTCGAGGGCCGCAACGCGACGCACCAGATCAAGAAGATGACGATGGATCAGCTGCGGGTCCTCCGCGAGCGGCTGCACCTGCAGGACGTCATCGCCGAGGCCGACCTGGCCGACGACCGCGAGCCCCCCTACATCCAGTTCGTCGAGGGATCGGTCGAGCAGCAGTACATGCTCGACCGGCGCAAGGCGCTCGACGGGCCGCTGCCCCAGCGGGTCGTACGCAATCGCAAGCCGCTCGCCATGCCCGAGGACAAGCCGTTCGACGAGGTGCTGGCGGGGTCAGGCAAGCAGGAGGTGTCGACCACGATGGCCTTCACCCGCCTGCTGCGGAACCTGCACCGCGACCCCAACGTCGGCCAGCGGGTGGTGCCGATCATCCCCGACGAGGCCCGCACCTTCGGCATGGACGCCCTGTTCAAGGAGTTCAAGATCTACGCCTCGCAGGGCCAGGCGTACGACGCCTGTCGATGCCCAGCTGCTGCTGTCCTACAGCGAGAGCAAGGACGGGCAGATGCTCGAGGAGGGCATCACCGAGGCCGGGTCGATGGCGTCGTTCATCGCCGCCGCCACCTCGTACGCACACCGGGGCATCCCGATGCTGCCGTTCTTCACCTTCTACTCGATGTTCGGCTTCCAGCGGGTGGGCGACCTGATCTGGTCGGCGGCCGACTCGAGGGCCCGGGGCTTCCTGCTCGGCGCCACGGCCGGTCGCACCACCCTGCTGGGCGAGGGCCTGCAGCACCAGGACGGCCACAGCCTGGTGCTGGCGTCGACCGTGCCGACCGTCGAGGCCTAGGACCCGGCGTTCGCCTACGAGATGGCGACGATCGTGCGCCACGGCATCCGCGAGATGCTGGTCGACGAGCGAGACGTCGTCTACTACCTGACCCTCTACAACGAGAACTACCTGATGCCGCCGCTGCCCGAGGGGGCGGCCGACGGCATCATCCAGGGTCTCTACCAGTGGGCCGACGCGCCCGAGGGCCCGTCGCATCGGGCCAGCATCCTGTTCTCGGGCACGGCGCAGGGCGCGGCCCGCGCCGCCCAGGCCGAGCTGGCCGAGCGGTGGGACGTCGGCGCGGAGCTGTGGTCGGCCACCAGCTACAAGCGGCTGCGGGAGCAGGCGCTGTCGACCGAGCGGTGGAACCGCCTGCACCCCACCGAGGCGCCCCGCACCCCATTGGTCACGGAGCTGCTCGGTGGTGACGGCGCTGCCAGCGCGGTGGTGGCGGTGACCGACTTCATGAAGTCGGTGCCCGACCAGATCGCCCGGTGGGTGCCCCTGCCCGTTCGTGCCCCTGGGCACCGACGGGTTCGGCCGGTCCGACACCCGTGAGCGGCTGCGCGAGTTCTTCGAGGTCGACATGCGCCAGGTTGTCGTCGCCACCCTGTGGGGCCTCGCGCAGCAGGGCGAGGTCAAGGCCGAGACCGTGGCCGAGGCCATCGCCCACTACGACATCGACCCCGACCGCACCGACCCCCGCGCCTTCGACCTCTGACCCCGCCGCCCACCCCCGCCCGTCACAAGACGCCCAGGCGCTCCAACGGGAACGGGGGCCGGGCGAGCGGACCGACCGCGATGCGCACCAGGACCAGCGGGTTGTCGTCGCCCGCGGTGCGGTTCAGGTGCACGACGTCGCACCCGACGCAGCGGTGGACGAGCACCCACTCGCCGTCGCCGCGCACCGTGATGGCGATCGGCTCCATCGACGACCCGCACAGCGCGAGCGCGGCGCGGTCGCCGGGCGTCTCGTCGACGTGGCGGCTCCACAGGCAGTTGGGGCAGTGGTTGCGGTGCGCGGTGCCGGGCGCGTCCGTGGGGACGTCGAGCCGGCAGTTGCGGCACCGGAAGGAACCCGGCGAACGCCGCCGGGAGCGGTTGCGCTGATCGCGCGACAAGGGATGACCTCCGGAAGACAGTGGCGACAGGGACCGCGTCGGGTCGCCCGCACGCGCCGTCTCAGGGCCGGCTCGTCACGCCGAACGGATCACGGGAGGATCCCGTCAGCAGGTCAGACGAGGGGCGGACGGCTGCCGCGGGCGCGACGCCGAGGTCTCCGTGGCCACGGGCATCGGTCACCACCTTCCGTCCGGTCGTCGGGACGCCACCCCACCGGCGGCGTCACCGAGCACATCACCACCGGCCCGGATGGTTGCGCAAGCGAGTTTCCGGCCGTGCGTCACGTGGGTGGCGAGGCAATGGGGACGGGGGGCTGGACCGCTGGGCGGGCTGGGCGGGCGTGGCGGACAGGGGCGGTACGGTGCGCATCAGTGTCACTCTGGTCGTCGTCCGGGGGCTTGGCTCCTACGGTGCGTGCCTTTCGTGGGCAGCATGCTTTCTGCCGGCCCCCGGGCGCGCGGAACCGGCCGGCGTGGCTTGATAGGAGCGTGGCATCGCCCCCACTGAGGTGTGCCCACCGACCGGTCCCGTCTCTTCCACTGGACGTGAAAGGTGACTGGATCATGGTGACTCTGGGGATCGACGCGCACAAGCGCACCCACACGGTCGTGGCCGTCGACGAGGTTGGACGTCAGCTCGGCTGCAAGACCACGACGGCGACAACCAGCGCCGATCATCTCGCGATGTTGCGCTGGGCCGAGCGGTTCGGCGAGGAGCGGACCTGGGCGGTGGAGGACTGCCGGCACCTGTCCCGACGTCTCGAAGCCGATCTGTTGGCTGCCGGGGAGCGGATCGTGCGAGTGCCGCCGAAGTTGATGGCTCACGCCCGCGACGCCGCCCGCACCTACGGCAAGTCCGACCCGATCGACGCTCTGGCGGTGGCGCATGCCGCGCTGCGGCACCCGGACCTGCCCGGCGCCCGACTCGACGGCCCCGCCCGGGAGCTGCGCCTGCTGGTGGACCACCGAGAAGACCTGGTCGCGGAGCGGACCCGGTGCATCAACAGGCTGCGCTGGCACCTCCATGAGCTCGACCCCACCTGGGACCCCCCGGCCCGGTCGCTGGACCGCTACAGGACCCTCGACGGCATCGCCGCGCGCGTGGCCGCCACGGACGGGCCCGTGGCCCGCATCGCGGCGGACATCGTCGAGGACGTGCGCCGGCTGACCATGCGTGAACGGGCGCTCGAGCGCGACATCACCGCGCTGATCGTCGAGCTGGCCCCCACGCTGTTGGCTCTCGTGGGACTGGGCGCGCTCACCGCGGCCAAGATCGTGGCCGAGACCGCGGACGTCCGCCGGTTCCGGTCCAAGGACGCGTTCGCCCGACACAACGGCACCGCCCCGTTGCCGGTGTGGTCTGGCAACCGCGAACGTCACCGACTCTCCCGCACGGGCAACCGCCAGCTCAACGCTGCCATCCACCGCATGGCGATCACCCAGATGCGCTGTCACGACGACGCCCGCGCCTACCTCGACCGGCGCCGGGCCAACGGCGACACCCGCACCGAAGCGCTCCGAGCGCTCAAGCGCCGCCTGTCCGACGTCGTCTACCGGGCACTGCTCGCAGACACCCAACCACTCACAGCACCCAGCGGCCTCGGCGTCCCTCGCGACGCAGAGGCCGCTTGACATAGGAGCAAAGCATGACTGCCGTCGTCCCCGTCACCGGAGACCCTGAGGCCGACCAGCTGCTGACCGACGATCCGCTCGCACTGATGATCGGCATGCTGCTCGACCAGCAGATCCCCATGGAGTGGGCGTTCGCCGGCCCGCTCAAGCTGCGTGAGCGCATGGGGGGCCGGCTCGACGCCGCCGAGATCGCCGCGGTCGACCCCGACAAGTTCGAGGCCATCTTCAAGGGCCCACCGGCGCTGCACCGTTTCCCCGGTTCGATGGGCAAGCGCACGCAGGCCATGTGCCAGTACCTCGTCGACCACCACGGTGGCGACGCGGCGGCGGTGTGGGCCGGGGTCGACGACGGCCACGCGCTGGTGAAGCGGGTCAAGGCCCTGCCGGGCTTCGGCGGCGAGAAGTCCAAGATCTTCACCGCCATGCTTGCCAAGCGCTTCGGCGTCCGGCCTGCCGGGTGGGAGGACGCCACCGCCCCGTTCTCCGACGGCGAGCCCCGGTCTGTGGCCGACATCGACTCCGCCGAGTCGCTCCAACGGGTCCGCGCCTGGAAGAAGATGAAGAAGGCGGCAGGCAAGCAGAAGGTGGACTGACCTGCGGTTGTGTCCCCTATCCGACGGGTGGTGAGTCGGGAGCGCTGGCTCGATCCCGGCATCGCGAACGGCGAGCGCCCCGACGGCGTGGGCGGAGGTCAGCAGGTACGAAGCATGTTGCGCAGCGCGTCCACCTCCGCCTGGTCAGCGGTGAGCCCCCACCGGACCTTCGTCACCGTCCATGAGGGCGCCAACTCGCACCAGGCGGCCTGGCTGGGCGGTTGCCATGAGGGCCGGGTCGCGATCGCTCGGCGGTCGTCGATGGCACGGGGGCTGTCGTGGTCGTCGACGGCGAGGCCGCGGCGGTGAGTCGGCACCCGTGGCCGTCTCGCCGCCTGGCCCTGCCCACGCGACCATCAGCCACGCGCCCGTCACCACGAACTCGGCGGGTGTGACATCCGTCCTATCCACCGCGTTGGGGCGCTCGCGGCTCACACATCGACGACAGCGCGCATCGCCTCGTGGCCGTAGCGGACTCGCCCACCGTCACGCTGTCGGGTGTCCCGTCCTGTAGCCAAGCCAACCAGTACCGGCGGTCACGTCTCTGCGACGAACCCGACCTGCTTGGCGTCCCGGCTGATCCGATCCATCGACCGGATGCCCTCTGCTCCCCTGAAAGCCAACTAAACGAACGAACGTTCGTATTGCCGCGAATCCAACCCTGGCCGTCACTGTTGCACGCCGACCAGCGTGGCCGGCCGCGCACGGCCACACAGGGCCGTCTCGGAGCCAGTCAGGGTGTCCGGGACGGCCCTAGCTGTATTCGGCCGTGACGTTGGTGACGGCTGGTCGGTGAAGCGAGAAGACCTCCGGCGCACTGTGGAGATTGCCGTCTTCACACACACCGGAGGTCTTCGTGTCTCACCGTAACGCCCGGCTGACCGTGCATGGGCGCCGGCTGCTTGATTTACCTTGGGCGACGCCGGCCTGTTCGACCGGTCCTCACGACCCCATCGAATGCCGACCCGTACCTGTGCCGATGTCGAGGCCCAGGTGCTCGCAGCGCGTGTCGAGCATCGCCGTGGTCAGGACTGGCTCGGACCCGAGCTCGGTGTCCCGCCGCGGACCGTCAGCCGGATCCTGCGCCGCCACCAGATGCCCCGCCTGGTCGACTGCGACCCGCTCACCGGCGACGTCATCCGGGCATCGACAACCACTGGAGCTACACCCACTCCAGGTCGCTCGCCGAACTCCTCACACGACACCGGATCGCACACAAGCTGATCCGCCCGCACTGTCCCTGGCAGAACGGGAAGGTGGAGAGATTCAACCGGACCCTGCAGACCGAGTGGGCCTACCGGCACGTCTTCACAAGCAACGACGACCGCACCCAGGCCCTTGCCCCATGGCTCGACAGCTACAACACTCGCCGACGCCACAGCGCCCTCGGAGGCCTGCCGCCCATCATCCGCCTGTCACCGACCTGACGGCCGAGTACAACTAGCACCACTGACGGTTCGGTCGTCGGGGTGGGCGCGATGGCGCTCTCCGACGGTGTGCGCAGCCGGCTCCGGTAGGGACCCGATGGGGGCCGCCGTGGTCCGGGCGGCGGGCCCCGGGTCCCACCGTCAGGTCAGGTGCGAGCGGTGCGTCGTGCGGCGGAGCACCGCCGACGCCACAGCGACGACGATGATCGCCCCGATGATGGCGCCGATGATCCCGCCCCAGTCGAACTTGTCCTCGTCGCCGATGTTGAAGAGCCCGACGAAGATCCAGTAGCCGATCACCGCGCCGATCAACCCGAGCACGGTGGACGCGGCCCACGACCGCCAACCGACCATGTTCTCGAACGCATCGTTGGGGATGAGCGCCCGGCCGATCGCTCCGGCCACGAATCCGAGGGCGAGTGCTGCGATGAAGCTTCCGACGTCCATGTCTCCTCCAGGCGAGAGAGGGAACTGACTGGAAAGCCAACGCGGACGGTACTTCTGGGCTCACAGTGCGGCAACAGATCGGGGCGCACTTTCACGCACATGCCACCGAGCCGTCACGACATTTCGCCAGCCGGCCGAGGGCCGCGTCGGGTCAGCGGTGGAGGGCGTGGCGTTGGCGATCGAGCCAGCCGAGCAGGACCGCGACCGTGCGCGGGTCGTGGCGCAGGGCGTGGCCGGCGCCGTTGATGAACCGCATCTCGGCGGATCCGTGCGCGTCGGCCAGCACGCGGGCGTCGAACGACGGCACCACGTCGTCCTCGCTGCCGTGCACGACCAGCAACGGCCGGGGCGCGTAGTCGCCGACGCAGGCGACCGCCCGGATCGCCCGCAGCTCGCGTGACCAGGCGTCGAGCGAGGGCGGGAAGGCCGGGTCGGTGATCACGCCCACCTCGCGCCCGTGCTCGAGCAGTCGCCGCGGGTGCGACGCCCAGTCGTCGAAGTCGCCGGGTGCCCCCAGTGCGGCGACACCCTGGATGCGGGGGTCGGCCGCCGCGGCGCACACGGCGAGCGAGCCCCCGGTGCCGAAGCCGGCGAGCCAGGTGCCGAGCGGGCGCACCGTCCCGTCGACGAAGGCGACCGCGTGGGCGATGTCGTCGAGCCACCCGGCCAGCGAGAACTGGCCCTCGGACTCGCCGCAGCCGCGGTAGGCGAACGCCAGTGCCGCCCACCCCATCTCGGTGGCGATGCGGTCGGCGAGCTCGGGCATCGTCTCGGGCGCGGTGACCGCCGTGCCGGTCGACGGGTAGCCGTGGCAGAGGACGACGGCGGGAAGCGGGCCGCTCGGGCGCCCGGGCGGACGAGCCAGGTGTGCGGCGAGCTTCAGCCCGCCGGAGCTGATGCGCTCGTCCACCGCTGCTGCGCCCCGAGCCGGGGATCAGGCCGCGTCGGCGTCGTCGACGCCGGCGGCCTGCCGCGCCCGGCGCGACGAGCGGGCCAGGCGGTAACCGCGGTTGCGGGCCTCGGGCAGCGTGTCGGGCCCGAAGCAGATGAACGTCTCGGCGGCCATCAGCGCGTCAACGGCCGCCTCGACTGTCTCATCGGTGGTGTCGAGGTCGTAGACCACCTGCGTGCGCTTGTCGCCCACGTACCTGTTGTGCTCGAACCGGATCGGCCGCTCCATGCGCCGGACGGTACACCGGTCATGTCGCACGGCCTAAACGTGTAACGCCCAGTTGAGACGGCCGCGTCCGCTTGCGGGAACCGGCCCCGGTCCCGGCAGACTCGCTGGGTCATGTCTGTCGCCGAGCTGACTGCCGCCTCGCAGTCCCCGCAGGGGACCACCCAGTCGCTGTTCCGGCGGGGGCTGCGCCTGCTGTGGTTCAGCGTCCGCTCGCACCCGCGCCCGTTCGCGGTGTCGATCGTGGGGGCGATGCTGTTCGGCACCATGGCGGTCGCCGGGTCGTGGGTGCTCGGGCGGGTGACCGACGAGGTCGTGATCCCCGGGTTCCAGGACGGGGTGAGCGGCACGACGGTCGCCGTCGGCGCCGCGGCCATCGTCGGCGTCGCCGCGCTGCGGTCCATCGGGGTCGTGGCACGGCGCTACTTCGGCATGAAGGCCGTCCGCGGCATGCAGCGCACGTGGTTCCGGCGCATCACCGACACCTACCTGCGGGTGCCGCTCAGCTACTTCGGCACGCACCCCACCGGCCGCCTGCTCGCACACGCGGATGCCGACGCCGAACGGGCCATCACGGTGCTCCAGCCGCTGCCGTTCTCGGTGGGCGTGGTCGTGCTGATCGGGCTGTCGATCGTGAGCCTGGCCCTGATCGATCCCCTGCTCATGGGGGTCGGCCTCGCCCTGTTCCCGTCGCTGGCCGTGCTCAACCAGGTCTACAGCCGCCGGGTCGAGGCGCCGGCCGCCAGCACGCAGGCCCGGCTCGGCGAGGTGTCCACCGTGGCGCACGAGTCGTTCGAGGGTGCGCTCGTCGTGAAGACGTTGGGGCTCGAGTCACGCGAGGTGGCCCGGCTCGAGCGGGCGGCAGACGGTCTGCGCACCGCCCGGCTGGGGGTCGGCCGGCTGCGGGCCACGTTCGAACCGGGGCTCGACGCCCTGCCCAGCCTCGGGACGATCGCCCTGCTGGCCGTCGGCTCGTGGCGCATCTCGACCGGCACGATCTCGACGGGCGAGCTGGTGCAGGCCATGGCCCTCTTCGGCATCCTCAGCTTCCCGATGCGGGTCGTCGGCTTCCTCCTCGAGGAGCTGCCCCGCGCGGTCGTCGCCGCCGACCGCATCGAGTCCGTGCTGGCCACGCCGTCCCGCCCGCACCCACCGCCCGACGCCGCGACGCCGCTCCCCCCCGGCCCGCTGGCGGTGGAGGTCGAAGGGCTGCGGTTCGGGTACGGCGGCGACGCGGTGCTCGACGGCGTCGACCTGGCTCTTGCCCCCGGTGAGGTCGTCGCCCTGGTGGGGGCAACCGGCTCGGGCAAGTCGAGCCTGTGCCACCTGCTCGCCCACCTCCACGGGCCCGACGCCGGCGCCGTGCGCCTCGGCGGCGTCGACCTGCAGCACGCGCAGGCGGCCTCGGTCCGGGCGCACGTCGCGCTCGCCTTCCAGGAGACGTTCCTGTTCGCGGCGAGCGTGCGCGAGAACCTGACCTTCGGCGAGCCCGTGTCCGACGACGAGGTGCGCTGGGCCCTCGCGCGGTCCCGGGCCGACCGGTTCGTGGGCCACCTGCCCCACGGTCTCGACCAGCAGCTCGGTGAGCGAGGGGTCACGCTCTCGGGCGGGCAGCGGCAACGCCTGGCCCTGGCCCGGGCGCTGCTCCGCCGTCCCGGCCTGCTGATGCTCGACGACGCGACCTCGGCCGTCGACCCCACGATCGAGCAGCAGATCCTCGACGGCCTGCGCACGTCGTTGCAGGCCACGACGCTGATCGTCGCCCACCGGGTGTCGACGATCGCGCTGGCCGACCGTGTGCTGTTCCTCGACGGGGGCCGCATCGCCGCGACCGGCACCCACGACGAGCTGCTGGCGACCGTGCCCGCCTACGCCACCCTGGCCCGCGCCTACCAGGAGGAGCAGCCGTGACGGCCCCGGTCGGGACCGACGACCCGCGCGACGACCCGGGCGACCCGCACGACGCCGCGGTCGAGGCGATGGCCGAGTCGACCTCGGTGGGCGCGCTCGACGGCGAGCGCGCCCGTCCGACCGCCTCGCCCGACGAGGTGCACGTGCTCGAGGCGGGCGCGGTCGAGGTGCTGCGGCGCGGCCTGGCCGTCACCCCGGAGCTGCGCCAGGGCATCGCGCTGACCCTGGTCATGGCGGCGGTGACCGCCGCCGGCAAGCTGGCGGTGCCGATCCTCATCCAGCAGATCCTCGACCGCGGGGTGCTGGGCGACGACGGTTTCCGCCCCGCGTTCGTCTACCCGGCGTGTGCGGCGACCGCGCTCGTGGTCATGGCCCTGTACCTGGTGGGGCGAGCCACCTACCTCCGGCTGGTGAACGCCGCCGAGGCCAGCCTGCTGGCGCTGCGGGTGCGCGCGTTCGACCACATCCACCGGCTGTCGATGGCCGAGCACAGCGAGCAACGGCGCGGCGCACTCGTCGCCCGCGTCACCAGCGACATCGAGACCCTGGCCCAGTTCATGGAGTGGGGCGCCGTGGCCTGGATCGTCGACAGCGTGCTGATCGCCGCCACCTTCACGGTGATGGCGATCTACGACTGGCGCCTCGCCCTGCTCGCGCTCGTCGCGTTCCTGCCCCTCGTCGTGCTGATGCCGATGCTGCAGCGCCGCCAGCTCGCCGCCCAGGACCGGGTGCGCACGGCCGTCGGCGAGTCGCTGTCCGAGGTGTCCGAGACGATCACGGGCGCTGCCCTCATCCAGGCGTACGGCCTCGAGGAGCGCTCGCGCTCGCGGCTGCGCTCGGCCATCGACCGGCAGTACCGGGCGTACCTGGCCGCCGCTCGCTACTTCGCGGCGATGTTCCCGCTCGGCGACATCTTCGGCTCGTTGGCGCTGGCCGGGGTCATCGCGGCCGGTGTGACGTGGGGGCCCGGTTGGGGGCTCGAGGTGGGCGAGGTCGTGGCCTTCACCTTCCTGATCAGCCTGCTGCTCACGCCGATCGCCGAGCTGTCCGAGATCCTCGACCAGACCCAGATCGCCATCGCCGGCTGGCGGAAGGTGCTCGGCGTACTGGCCACGCCGCTCGACGTGCCCGAGCCTGTCGACGGGCGCAACCTGCCAGGGGGCCCGCTCGACGTGGCGGTCGAGGGCCTGAGCTTCGCCTACCGCGACGGGGCGCCGGTGCTGCGTGACGTGGACGTGCTCCTGCCCGCGGGCCGGTCCGTCGCCATCGTCGGCGAGACGGGCTCGGGCAAGACCACCTTCGCCAAGCTCCTGTGCCGGCTCGCCGACCCGAGCGACGGCGCCATCCGCCTGGGCGGGGTCGACCTGCGCACGGTGGCGCCCGAGTCCCGGCGGCGGGCCGTCCGGCTGGTCCCCCAGGACGGCTTCCTCTTCGACGCCACCATCGCCGACAACGTCCGCATCGGGCGGCCGCGTGCCAACGGCGACGAGGCTCCGCAGACCGCCGACGGGACCACCGGGGCGGGCCCTGACGGCGACGCGGACGTGCGGGCCGCATTCGACGCCCTGGGCCTCAGCTGGTGGCTCGACGACCTGCCGCTCGGCCTGGACACCCGGGTGGGCGAACGGGGCGGGCACCTGTCCGTGGGCGAGCGGCAGCTCGTGGCCCTGGCCCGAGCCCAGCTCGGCGATCCCGGCCTGCTGGTGCTCGACGAGGCGACGAGCGCTGTCGACGCCGAGACCGAGCGGGCGCTCGCCCAGGCCCTGGACCGGCTGTCCGAGGGACGGACGATGGTGTCGATCGCGCACCGCCTGTCGACCGCCGAGACGGCCGACGTGGTGCTGGTGTTCGCCGACGGCCGCATCGTGGAGCGCGGCGCCCACGCCGACCTCGTGGCTGCGGGCGGCACCTACGCGTCGCTCTACGAGAGCTGGCTGGGAAACACCCGCGACGGCGATCAGGTGGACGATGACCGGCCGGACGGCGGTCAGGCCGACGCCGGCGGGCCGACGGCGCCGATGTCGGCGAGGTAGCCGTGCAGCGCGGCGATGACCTGGTAGACGTCCTCGTCGGTCACGTCCAGGCCGGCCTGCTCGGCCCGGCCCAGCACCACCGCCACGGCGTCGTCGTCGGCCAGCACCACGTCGGGCGTGTCGCCCTCGGGTAGCGCGATGTCGCGGCCCGGCCCGGCCAGTACGCCCGAGTCCTGCAGATGGTCGAGCTCGGCCGTGATCAGCTCGCGCACCTCGTCATAGGTCAGACGGCCCTGGGCCTCGAACGGCAGAGCGTCGGCCACGTGGGCGACGGCCTCGTCGAGGTCGAAGATCGTGGGCGGTGGCTGGTGGCCGAGCCGGAACGCCTCGGTGCCCACCGTGGCGGCGGCGATGGCGAACACGAGCAGGGCGGCGACGACGGCGAACAACCAGACCACGGGGCAACGCTAACGCCCCGGTGTCGACCCGCCCGCAGCCGCCCGCAGCCGCCCGGCCGGCGCCCGGCCGGCGCCACGTGGAGGCCTGGTCGGCAACGGGGGACGGGTGGCTGGGCATCGGCGCGATGATCGACGGGTGCGCGGACACATCTCGACGGCCGCGTTCGTCGGGCGCGAGGGCGAACTGGACGATCTGCTCGACGCGTACACGCGCGCCGCCGCCGGCAACGGCACGACCGCCCTCGTGGGCGGCGAGGCGGGCGTGGGCAAGTCCCGCCTGGTCCGCGAGACGGCGGTCCACGCGCGACGCGAGGGCGCCCGCGTGCTGGTCGGCCAGTGCCTCGACCTCGAGGAGGGCGGCCTGCCCTACGCGCCGGTGCTCGACATCCTGCGCACGCTCGACCGGGAGCTGACACCGGAGGAAGGCGCCGCCACCCTCGCCCCGCTGCTGTCGCTGGTCGGGCGCCTCGACGACACGACTGCGGCTGGCGCGGCGGGCGCGGGCCAGCTCGGTCAGGCCCGCCTGTTCGAGCTGCTCCTCACGGTGATCGAGCGGCTGGTCGACAGCCGTCCGCTCGTGTTCGTGGTCGAGGATCTGCACTGGGCCGACCGGTCGACCCTCGACCTGGTGTCGCTCCTCGCCAGCAACACGCGGGCGCTGCCCGTCCTCACGGTCGGCACCTACCGCAGCGAGGACGTGCCGCCCCGGCACCCGTTGCGTCCCCTCACGGCCGAGCTGACCCGCCGGGGCGCCCGCCACCTGCAGCTGCACCGCCTGGGCGCGGGCGAGGTGGCCGAGCTGCTCGGGGCCCTGCTCCCGACTCCGCCCGCGGCCGAGGTGACGGCCAGCGTGGTCGAACGGTCGGACGGCAACCCCCTCTTCGTCGAGGAGCTGGCCGCCGTGCTGGCGGACGACCCCGCGGCCCCCATGCCGCCGCACCTGCGCGACGCCGTGATCAGCCGCGTCGAGCGCATGCCGACCGCGGCCGCCGAGGTCCTGCGGGCGTGCGCCGCCGGCGGGCGCGAGGTCGAGCACGACCTGCTCGCCGAGGTCCTCGCTCCCGGCGCCGACACCACTCGTCCGGACGCGCCCCCGGGCACGGTCCCGCCACCGTCCCTCGACGACTCGCTGCGCACCTGCGTCGACCACGACCTCCTGGTGGCCGACCAGCGCCGGGGCAGCTACCGGTTCCGGCACGCCCTCCTCCACGAGGCCGTCCTCGACGAGCTGCTCCCGGGCGAGCTCCACCGGCTGCACCGCGGGTACGCCATCGCACTCGGCCGCCGCCAGGTCGACGACCCTCGCCCCTGGGGCGACCAGGGCTGGGCCCGGCTCGCCCACCACTGGGCGGCTGCCGGCGAGTTCGACGCCGCGCTCGGGGCGGCGGTGCGAGCCGGCCGGGCGGCCGAGGTCGCGTTCGCCGTGCCCGAGGCCCACCGCTACCTCGAGTGGAGCGTGCGGCTGTGGGACCGGGCGGCCGACCCGGAAGCGGCGGCCGGCTGCGACCGCGGCGACCTGCTCGCCGGAGCCGCCGATGCCGCCAGCCGGTGCGGCGCCATGGTGCGCGCACTGACCCTGGTCGACGAGGCGCTCGCCACCCCGCAGGTGGCTGGCGACCCAGTCCGCGGGGGCCTGCTCCACGAGCGGCGGGGCTGGTACCTGTACCGGACCGGCCGGGCCGACGACGCCCTCGCCGCGTACGAGCTGGCCGTCGAGCTGGTCCCCACTCGGCCGCGCAGCGCGGCTCGCGCCCGCGTCGTGCAGGCCCACGCCCATGCTCTCGTGCGGGTCGGCCGCAACCGCGAGGCCCGCGCCCGCGTCGAGGAGGCGATGGCGCTCGCCCGCGCCGTCGACGACGTGGCCGACGAGGGCCAGGCACAGCACGTCATGGGCCTCGTGCTCGCCACCGAGGGCAAGACCGACGCGGCGGTCGCCGCCCTCCACGAGGCCGGGCAGATCGCCGTCGGGCTCGGTGACCTCGCCGAGATCGCCGGGGCCTACGTCCACCTGTGGCGCACGCTCGTCGAGGCGGGTCGGGGCGACGACCTGGTCGAGTTGATCCTGGCGTTCGGGGTGGCGCCCGTCGAGCCCTCCGCCGGCGCCGCGCCGACGCTGATGGGCAGCATCGGCGCCGCGGCGCTGCACCAGCTCGGCCGCTGGGACGAGGCGGACACGCTGCTGGGCGACGCGCGCCAGGCCGCCGACGCCGGGGGCCTGACCGCCGTGGCCCGCACGCTGGTGTCGGGAGGGCTGGCCGTGGACCGGGGCGAGCACGACCGTGCCCGCGACGAGCTCGAGACAGCGCGGGCATGGTGCCATCAGGTGGGCGACGGCCGGCTGAACGGCCTGCTCCACCGATCGCTGGCCGAGCTGGCGGTCTGGCAGGGCCGCTACGACGACGCCCGCCGCGAGGTCGCCATCGGCCTCGAGCTGCTCGCCCACACGGGTGACCCGGAGCTGGCGGCGCGCATCGCCGCGGTCGGCGTGCGCGCCGAGGCCGATCGCGCCGAGGCGGCCCGGCGAGCCGGTGGCCGCACGGCCGGGCCCGGCAACGGCGGCGACGCGGTGGCGCTGTGGCTCGTCGAGCAGCTCGAGGCGTTGGCGGCCACGACCGTGCCGCGTCACGCCCCGCCGTCGTCGGAGGCGACGGCCGCCCTCCGCACGGGCCGGGCGGAGCTGACGCGACTGACGGGCAGCCCCGACCCTGACCGGTGGCGCGAGGCGGTCACGACGTGGGACGCCATCGGGTTCCCCTACGCCGCGGCGTACGCGCGGTTCCGGCTCGCCGAGGCGGCGCTGGCGACGGGGCGCGAGGACGAGGCGGAGAGGGAGTTGCGCGCCGCGTGGGACACCGCGAACCGTCTCGGGGCCCGCCCTCTCACCGACGCGCTCGACCGCATCGCCCGACGGGCCCGCGTCCCCCTCACAGGGATGGGCACCGCCGAGCCGGGGCCATCCCGTGCGCCGTCGGGTGACCCCGGTGCTGCGGCCCTCACGCCGCGCGAACGCGAGGTGCTGGCGCTCGTCGCGGAGGGGCGCACGAACCGCCAGATCGGCGAGCTGCTGTTCATCAGCCAGAAGACCGCCAGCGTCCACGTGTCCCGGCTGCTGGCCAAGCTGGGCGCCGCCACGCGTGGCGAGGCCGCCGCCATCGCCCACCGCTCCGGCCTGCTCGACGACTCGCCAGGCGCCTGACCAGGGAAGACGCGCGAGCAGACCGGAACTAAGCACCGCGTAGGTCATCCTCCCGATGCGGCGGGCCGGCCGCGGGCGGACGCTGGGCGACGTCGCACCGCTCCATCTCCCGGAGGCCCGCTCATGCCCCGCACGACCGCGCCCGTCGGCCGTTCGACCCACGTCGTCGTGATCGGCGCCGGCATGGGCGGCCTCGCCGCCGCCCACGCGCTGAGCCGTCACGCCGGCCGCGTCACCGTCGTCGAGCGTGACATGCTCCCGTCCCAGCCGTCTGCCCGGTCGGGCACGCCCCAGCGTTGGCCCGGGACGGAGGGTGGTTCGACATCGGCGGGCGACCGGTTGATGCGCCGCTACCTCGACCGGGTGGTGGCCGCGGCCGCGGTCGACCCCGTGGTCGGCGAGGCCTTCTTCGACGTGGTCGCCCTGCTGGCCGAGCCCACCTCGTTGCTGCGTCCGGCCCTCGCAGCACGGGTGCTGGCCCGGCGCCACACACCGCCGTCAGCCACCCCACCGCTCCCCCTGCACACCACGACCGCACCAGCCCGCGCCGCGTGACCGCCCGGCTGTCCCTCATCGCCCGCCGTCGCCGTCGCCGTCCCGCCGTGTCCCTGGACCCCCACCCCCATCCCCTCCACGCCGTCGTGATCGGCGCCGGCCTCGACGGCCTCGCCGCCGCCCAGGCGCTCAGCCGCCACCTCGAGCGGGTCACCCTGATCGAGCGCGGCGACATCCCCGACCGCGTGGTCCTGGGTACGTCCTCCCCGAGGAGTCGTCACCGACATGCCCTGCGACGGGTGCTCGACGCCCCCCAGGTCGTCGTGCGGGCGGGCCTGGAGGCGGTCGCGCTGGCCGTCGAGTCGGGGCGTGTCGCCGGCGTGGTGGTCCGCTCGCGGCGGGTCGACGTCGACAGGCCGACCGTCACGATCGACGTCGACCTCGTGGTCGACGCCACCGGGTCCGGCGCCGGGCGGACGACCCCCGCTCCCGACGGGCTGGTGGTGATCGGCGCAGCGGCGGGCGTGGTGGGCGGCAGGGACGACCGCGCCGTCCGGACCGCGGCGGTGGCCGCCTCAGCGCTCGACCGGTGCCTCGCGAGCCACCTGGACCACAGCACCGACCTGACCGCGTTCTCGGCCACCGCGCAGCGGGCGGTCGACAGGACCAGGGCCGCCGCGCGGGCGACGGCGAGCTGACCATGGCTGACGGGCGGGCCCACATGGCCACGAACAGACGATCGGCGGATCTCGCACAGAGGTTCGCCGAGCAGGACGAGCGGGCCCTCGGAGCCGTGTTCGACGAGTTCGCGGGGCCGATGATGGCCGTGGCGTCGCGGCTGCTCGCCGACCGACGGCTCGCCGAGGAGGCGGTCCAGCAGGCGTTCGTGCAGGCCTGGCGCGCGTCGGGTCGCTACGACCCTGCCCGGCCACTGGGCCCGTGGCTCTACGCCATCGTGCGGCGCACGGCGATCGACGCGTGGCGCCGCGAGAAGCGCCACGAGGGGCGCGCGCTCGACGAGGTGGCGCCCGGCGACCTGCCGTCGATCGCGCCGCCCGCGATCGAGGACGCCTCGGACGCCTGGGACCTCCGCCGGGCGCTCGACCGCCTGCCCCCGGCGGAGCGCGAGGTCGTGCGCCTCGCGCACCTCGAGCAGCTGACGCAGCCCGAGATCGCGGCGCGCATGGGGGTCCCGCTGGGGACGGTCAAGTCGCGTTCGCACAGCGCGTACCGCAGACTGCCGCGCCGCGCTCGCTCCCACCGACGATCAGGCCTGACTGGAGCGACCATGCCGTTCGAACCGACGCCCGCCCACCCGCCGTACCTGATGTCGTGAGCACCGACGACCCCGGCGCCTCCCGCCTCCCCGCCACCGTCGTGCGGCTGCTCGGCGACCCCGCGCTGTGGGTCGACGTCCCGTTCGGCCTGCGAGAGCGCGTCATCGAGGCGGCCACACACTTCGACAGCTCCCCCGGCGACCGCGGTGGTGCTCCGCCGCGCCACGCGGCACGGACCAGCCGCGGCGCGAGACGCCACCGGCCGCGACGCCAACGCGTGATGCTGGCCGCCGCGGCGGTCGTCGCGGTCAGCCTCGGCGTGGCGGGCGGGCTCCGGCTCGCGAGCGACGATGCGCCACCCGTCCAGGCCGAGGTGGCGCTGGCCGGCACCGAGGCGGCACCCGCAGCATCGGCGACCGCCCAGCTGCGCGACGAGCCGGGCGGGGTGTCGGTGGCGCTCGACGTGCAGGGCCTCGAGCCTGCGCCCGACGGCACGTTCTACGAGGCGTGGCTCGTCGGCGACGCCGGCAAGGTGTCGGCCGGGACCTTCCACCTGCGAGGCGACGACGACGAGATCGAGCTGTGGCTGGGCGTCGACCCCGCCGACTACGACGCCGTCACGGTGACCCGCCAGCCGATCGCGGGAGGCACCACAGCCGACGGGGTCGTCGTCCTCCGCGGCGACCTGCCGCCGGCCGGCTGATCCCGGGGGGAGAAGGCGACGGGGGTGCCGTATCGGCACCCCCGTCGTCGCGTCTGTGTGTGGCCCCGCAGGGCGCGGCTCAGATGCCCAGGCGCTGGGCGAGCAGCTCGCGGTGGTAGGTGGGGTCGCCGAACAGCAGCTCGGACGACTTGGCCCGCTTGAAGTACAGGTGGGCGGGGTGCTCCCACGTGAAGCCGATGCCGCCGTGGATCTGGATGTTCTCGGCGGCGGAGTGGAAGTAGGCCTCGGAGCAGTACGCCTTGGCGAGGCACGCCACCTCGGGCAGCTCGTCGTTGAGCTCGGCGGCGCACCAGGCGGCGTAGTAGGCGGCCGACTTGGCCGACTCGACCTCGAGCAGCATGTCGGCGCACTTGTGCTTGATGGCCTGGAACGAGCCGATGGGCCGGCCGAACTGCACGCGGTCCTTGGCGTACTCGACCGACATGTCGAGCACCTTCTGGGCGCCGCCGACCTGCTCGGCGGCCAGCGCCACCACGGCCAGGTCGAGCACGCGACCCAGCACGTCGCCGCCCGCGCCCTGCTCGCCGATGAGGGTGGCCGGCACGCTCGAGAACTCGAGCTTGGCCTGCTTGCGGGTCTGGTCCATGGTGGCCAGCGCGGTGCGGGTGAGGCCCTCGGCGTCGCCGTCGACCTTGAACAGCGAGATGCCGTCGCCGGTGCGGGCAGCCACGACGATCAGGTTGGCCACGTGCCCGTCGAGGACGAACATCTTGGTGCCGTCGATCTTCCAGGCGTCGCCGTCCCGGGTGGCCGTGGCCTCGATGCCCGACAGGTCCCACTTGCCGTTGGGCTCGGTGAAGGCCAGCGTGGCGATGGTCTCGCCCGATGCGATGCCGGGGAGCAGCTCCTTCTTCGCGGCCTCGTCGCCCGAGTGGAGGATGGCGTTCGTGGCCAGCACGACCGTCGAGTAGAAGGGGGCGGCGAGCA
Source organism: uncultured Acidimicrobiales bacterium (assembly GCA_963735375.1). Classification (GTDB taxonomy): domain Bacteria; phylum Actinomycetota; class Acidimicrobiia; order Acidimicrobiales; family VFJN01; genus ZC4RG19. The sequence goes on along the minus strand of CAVTKS010000006.1, from coordinate 1,114,103 downwards.
GTGCCCGGCCCATCTCCTCGAGCACGACGGTGAGCTCGACGTAGGTGAAGCCCTGGCCGCCGTACTCCTCGGGGATGGTGAGCGACTGCAGGCCCAGCTCGTTGGCCATCTGCGACCACACGGCGGGGTCGTAGCCGTCGGTGGTCTCCATGAGCCGCCGGACCTCGGTCTCGGGCGACTTCGACTCGAGGAACTGGCGGGTGATGCGCCGCAGCTCTTCCTGCTCTTCGGAGAAGGCGAAGTTCACGGTGGTGTCCCTCCTGGATACCTGGTCGCGATGTGCGCACGACGGTAGGCCTGCAGGCACCGTGCCGCCAGCCGGCATGTGTACACACGTGCTACGGTGCTCGCCCGATGGAACGCATCGGCATCCGCGAGCTACGCAACAACGTGGCCGCGGTCGTGCGCCGAGCGACAGCGGGCGAGCGCATCGTCGTCACGGTCGACGGCGTGCCGGCGGCCCAGCTCGGGCCGCTCGATGCGCCCGCCGCGCCGACGATCGACGACCTGATCGCCGCCGGTCTCGCCCATCCGCCCGGTCGCCGCGATCGCCCCGCACCGCCCGAGGCCGAGGACGCCCCGGTCGACATCCGCCCCGACAGCGTGCTCGACGAGCTGCGCGGGCAATGACCCCGACGAACCGCCAGCCGTGACCCTGTTCGTCGACACCTCCGCCCTCGTCCGCCGCTACGTGCAGGGCCCGGATCGCGATCTCGTCCTCTCCGCGATGGCCGGCGACGACACCTGGTGCGCCTCGGCGCTGTGCCGGTCCGAGACGCTGCTCGCCCTGCACCGGCTGGCGCTCACCCCCAGCCAGCACGCGCGGATGTGGGGCCGTCTGCGGGACGACTGGGACGCGTTCGTGGTGATCCCCGTGGACGACCGCTGCCTGGCCCACGCGGTCGAGCTGGGGGCGACGTACGGGCTGCGAACCGTCGACGCGGTCCACCTGGCCGCCGCCGACCGGCTGCCGCGCCCCACGACGTACCTCACCTACGACCGCCACCAGATCCCGGCCGCCGCCGGGCTGGGATTCGACGTGCGTTCGGCTCTCGCGCCCTGACGTCGGCGACGTCCGCCGCTCCCCACCGCCGAACAGGCCCCGGAGGCACTGGGCCACCAGGGCCCGGGCCACCAGGAGTCATGCACTCACGCGTAACCCCGGGGCGGCCGGTCCCGGGCTTCTCCCCAAGACCGGAACCGGCTCGCCTCTGGAAGCAACGGCGGCCGTGGCGGTCGGCCAGTTGCCCCAACGGGGGCTCACTGCGGTGGGCGTGAGCGAGTGCAGTTTCGCCATGAAAGACCCTGATGGACAAGACCCAAGATGACGTGAAATATGTCACGTCGCTGTCGGTTACATGCGCGCCACATTGCGTGACCCGAGAAACAGCTGTGTTCGCCACGTCGACCGTCGGTTCATGGTCAGCGCGAGTCTTTGGTCTCCGACGTCCGTACCGGCGCCCAGCGTGAGTATCGACCCCCCGACGTGTGGCCGGGGAGGGTCGAGATCGAACCCGCGAGCCGGGATGTCTGGCACACTCGACCCCGTGGCGGGCGCTACGCCTGCGCCGGACGCGTTCCTCGACCGCCTGGACCTGGGCGACCGAGGGGCGCTGCTGGACGCAGGGCATCCGAGGCACTACCGGGCCGGCGAGACGATCTTCCGCGCGGGCGAGCCTGGCAGCTCCGTCGTGCTGGTCACGCAGGGACGCGTCAAGGTGATCGCCCCGTCGCCCACCGGCTCCGAGACCGTCATCAGCCTGCGGGGGGCGGGCGACCTGCTCGGCGAGCTGGCGGCGATCGACGACACGACACCGCGGGTGGCAACGGTCGTCGCCCTCGACCCCGTGGTCTGCCGGGTGATGCGCGCCGCCGAGTTCCGCTCGATCGTCGCCGAACGCCCGGCCATCGCTATCGAGCTGCTGCGCATGGTCGCCGCCCGCCTCCACTCTTCCGACCAGCGGCTCGTCGACGTCGGTGCCTACGACACCACGCGTCGGGTCGCCCGCCTGCTGGCCGAGATGGCGACGGCCGACGGTCGGCCGTCGGGCACCGGGGTGGTGCTGAAGGACGCGTTGACCCAGGACGAGCTGGCCGGGTTGGTCGGCGCGTCCCGCGAGTCCGTGGCCCGGGCGCTCGCCACCCTGCGCGAGCTCGGGCTGGTGTCCACCGGTCGCCGGCACGTCGTGGTCCTCGACCTCATCGGCCTCGAGCGGTATGCCGCCGTGTGACGCGGGTCGCTGACCGACGTCACGGCCGTTGTGTGTCGTCCGCGACGGTCACCCGAGCCGCGTCGGCGCATCGTCACCTCATCGGATGACGGACATCCGATGAGGGAGGCAGAACGATGGCTGACTACAGGATCAAGACGTTGAGTTGGTTGGCGCCGCTGGCGCTCGTCGGCTCGGTCGGCCTGGCGGCGTGCGGTGACGAGGACGCGAGCGAGTCGACCCGGACCGTCAGCCCGGCGGCCCTGGCCAGGGGCAGTGACGTGCACCTGGAGAACCAGGCAGCCGAGATCGCGACCGTGATGCGCGGTCGGACCGCTGACAGCGCACGCCGGACGGCCGAGGCGGAGGCGTACGAGAGCACCACGGCAGCCGCCGACGCGGCGGGCAGCGACGTGCACCTCAACAACCAGGCGGCCGAGATCGCCGAGCGGCAGGACAGCGTGACGGGCAGCGACGTGCACCTCAACAACCAGGCGGCCGAGATCGCCGAGCGGCAGTCCCAGCTGGACAACGCAGCGGAGACCTACGCCGACACCGGCGAGCCGGAACCGACGAGCGACGAGTTCGTCCCCGATACCCGGCACATGCCGGTGAGGTGAGGCGGGCGATCTCTCCCGGGGACGTCGATCGCCGAGCGGCGGACGTGACGACCTCCCCGCTGGACAGGTGGAGCTCGGGGTCGAGGGACCTGTTTCCTCGGCTTCGGGTTCCACCTTCCAGTGTCTGGGGCGAGCAGGGGCGGGGCCTGCTCTGATGTCGGTTCCGGAACAGCACCTGCAGCGGGCTGACGCGGCAGACTCCCCTCATGGGCACGCTCTTCCACACCGACGACCGCTTCGAGATCCACAAGGTCGTCGTCGGTCCCATGGACAACAACGTCTACGTCCTGCGGTGCACGGAGACCGGCGAGGCCGTTCTGCTCGACGCCGCCAACGAGCACGACCGCCTGCTCGACCTGTGCCGGTTGTTGGGCGTGGCCTCGGTGCTGGAGACGCATGGCCACTGGGACCACATCCAGGCCGTCCCCGAGCTGCGTGACGCGGGCTACGAGGTGCACGTCACGGCGCAGGACGCCGACATGCTGCCGTCCTACGACCAGATCCTCGAGGACGACTCGGTCGTCCAGGTCGGCCGCCTGCGCCTGCGCACCATCCACACCCCGGGGCACACACCGGGGTCGATGTGCTTCCTGGTCGAGGGCTCGCCCGTGCTCTTCAGCGGCGACACGCTCTTCCCCGGCGGCGTCGGCAACACGACGTTCCGGGGCGGCGACTTCCCCACGATCATCGAGGCGGTCGAGTCCAAGCTGTTCACCCTGCCCGCCGACGTCCGGGTGCTCCCCGGCCACGGCGCCCCCACCACCATCGGCACCGAGCGTCCCCACCTGCAGGACTGGATCGACCGGGGCTGGTGATGGGCGACCCGCTGCGCTACGACCAACGCCCCTACGACGAGACCCCGCTCCACACCGTCGACCTGCCGCCCACCCCGGTGCGCGATCGCAACATCCCGGCCTCGGCGTGGATCGAGGCGCCCGAGGCGCTGCGGCGACTCGGCGACGACCTGCCAGGCACACCGGTCGCCGACTACAAGCGGCGCATCGGGCCGTGGCTGCTGTGGCGCGCCGGCCCGGCGGCCGGGGCCGACGCCCGCTACTGGGTCGCCCGTGCGGACGACCTGGCGGTGATGTACACGTTCCGGCTGTTCCCGACGGGTGACGGCTCCGGCGTCGGCCCCAGCGGCGCGACCCACACCCGCTTCCGTGCGTGGAAGGAAGACCTCAGGGATTCCGAGTGACCCACGCCGAGATCCTGACGGGAGATCGCGAGGGGAGATCCCGAGGCGATAGCGGTCGTACCGGGGTTCTCGAGGTGGTAGCGGTGGGGGGCCGACGACTGTCGCCTCGCGAAGCAGCCAGCGACCGCTAGTGCCTCTCGACGACGGGGGCGGCAGGGAGTGCCTCGTCCGACGGGGCCGTCGGCGCGGGCGGCGCGGTCGGCGGGGAGCCGGCGACCGAGGCCGCGCGGTGGACGCGGCGGACATGGGCGGCCATGGCGCCACCGGCACCGGCGATGGCCAGCAGGACCGGCAGGCGGACCGGGCCCGGGGTCCCGAGCTCGAGGAGCAGCGTGTGGGTGTTGGTCACGAGCAGCAGCGTGCCGACGACGACCCCCAGCACCGATGCGTCGGCGTGGCGCACCAGCCAGGCGGCGAACGGCGCGGCGACCGCACCGCCGGCGAGCAGGGCCACCACGAGCGGCGCCTCGATGCCCTCGCCCCCCAGGCCGAACAGGAACCCCAGGCTGGCGGCCACGGTGACCAGCAGCTCGGCGGCGGACACCGACCCGATGACCAGCCGGGGCTCGACCCGCCCGGCGGCGAGCAGCGTGGGCGTGGCGACCGGGCCCCACCCGCCGCCACCGACGGCGTCGAGGAAGCCGGCGCTGAGCCCGAGCGGGGCCAGCATCCGCCGGCGCAGGTGGCCGGGATCGTGCCGCTCGCCGCGCAGGTCGCCCCGCACCGACCGGACGATGACCAGGGCGCCCAGCCCGAGCAGCACGACCGCGACCGCCGGCTTGAGCCAGTCGCCCGTGAGCGACGTGAGCACGGTGGCGCCGGCGAAGGCGCCGACCGCGCCGGGGATGCCGATGCGGCGGACGAGCGGCCACGACACATTGCCGAAGCGCCAGTGCGAGATGCCTGACGTGAGCGTGGTGCCGACCTCGGCGAGGTGCACGCTGGCCGACGCCACCGCCGGCGAGAACCCGTTCGAGAGCAGGACGGTGCTGGTCGTGACGCCGAAGGCCATGCCCAGCGCGCCGTCGACGAGCTGACCGACCAGCCCGGCCAGGGCGAACACCAGCAACCGACGCACATCCACCTCCCGATCGGACCGTCCCTCGATGGGTTGCCCGGCCGTGCTCCACGGGCTCTGTTACCCACTATTCCGAGTGACTTAGTGGAGAATAGCGGCGATCGGCCCGTGAACGTCAAGCGCCCCCCGACCCGGGGTGTCGGGGGGCGCTCGCGAAACGGTCAGCTCGAACGGTCAGCCATAGGTCGTCTCGCAGTTGCCGCGGACCTCGGTGGTGGACAGCCCGCCGCACGTCATGGCGTAGGCCTCGAGCTCACCCTCCCACTCGGAGTCGTAGTACAGCTGGTCGCAGGCCGACATGTCGCCGCTACCACAGCTCTCGGCGAGGGCCGTCAGCTCGGGGTTGGCCTGCGCCTCGACGCTGTCGGTGGGCGCCCCCGTACCTCCGCCAGCACTGCCGGAGCCGCCCGACCCCGGGTCGCCGGCACCGTCGTCGGCCGGCGGCGCGCCGTCGTCGGTCGGGTCGGCCGTCGAGCCGCCGCCGTCGAACGAACGGTTGATGTCGACCAGCCAGCTCCCGTCGACGTGGATGACGGTGATCTGGGCGGTGTCCGTCGCGCCAGCGGCGGTGCGGTACTCCATGTCGATCGTGGCCTCGGTGTCGGTCTCCGACGCGACGGTGGCCGACACGAGCTCGGTCGGCATGGCGTCGGCGACCTCCGGCAGCACCTCCTCGGTGCCGCCCACGAACGCCTGGCACTGGCCGAGCGCCTCCTCCCGCGACTGGTCGCCGAGGACGATCGTCTCGACCACGGCGTTGCAGTCGCCGTCGATGACGGCCTCGAAGTACCGGCGGGCGATCCCCTCGGGGCCGCCGGCCTCGTCGTCACCGGAAAGCAGCAAGAACGCCCCGACACCGGCGGCGGCGAGCACCAGCACGATCACGATCGGCAGCACGGGGCTGCGCTTCTTGGCGGGCGGCGACCCGCCCGGCATGCCGTAGCCGGGCTGGGGACCGAACCCGGGCTGTGGACCGTAGCCCGGTTGCGGGCCGTACCCGGGCGAAGCGGTGGGGCCCGGCTGTGGCTGGTAGCTCGGCTGGGACGGGTAACTCGGCTGTGGTGGGAAACCGGGACCGGGCGGCGGGGCGCCGGGACCGGGCGGCGGGGCGCCCGGACCGGAGGGCGGGGCGCCGGGGCTGGGAACGGCAGCCCAACCGGGAGCCGGGCCGGGCGCGGGCCCGGGACCGGGCGGGCCCCAACCGGCGCCGTCGGCCGGTGGCTGCGGGGGCATCTGCGACAAGGTGGCCTCCTGGCGTGACATCTCGTGGCGGCGGGCGTGGGCGCGGCCGGCCAGACTCGAACCACCGCACCGCGCCCCAGACCCGCCCGCGTGCAGGGGGCGACACTAGTGGCGCGTCGCCGACATGACCACGCGGGCCGGGACCCGCGGCGACCCTCGCACGTCGCGTGGGTCGCCGCGCACATCTGCCGATCGGCAGTAGAGGCTGCAACGTGCTCGGACTCGCCACCCCTGCGGGAGTTGCCGTCGCCGGCGACGGCGCGCGATCAGGTCCCGGCGGCGAGCGGGCGGCGGGGCTCGGCGAGCACCTCGAGGCCGCCGGGCAGGTCGTCGACCTCGACCCGGTCACCCTCGACCGACACGGTGACCGTGCCCCCCATGAGCGGGATGCGCTCGACCCGGAGTGACCGGATGGCGTCCGGCAGCACCGGCGACAACCACAGCTTGCCCTGGGGGACGTGGGGGTCGAGCCGCAGCAACGACCGGAGGTGGAGCAGCGGCGCGGCCGCCGACCAGGCCCTGGTCTCGCATGCGTCGGGGAACCGCACGGGCGCCGTGACGTCCTCGCGGTCGAAGCCGCACAGCACGGACAGGCGGCCCCCGTCGAGGTCCGCCGCGTCGAGTTGGGCGAGCATCAGCCGGTGGGCCTCGTCGACGAAGCCATAGCGCACCAGGCCGGCGACGCACAGGGCGTTGTCGTGCGGCCACACGGCGCCGGTGTGGGCGCCCAGCGGGTCGTACGCGGCCATCGAGGAGCCGAGCGTGCGCACGCCCCAACCCGAGAACAGGTCATCGGCCAGCAGGTGCTTGACCAGGACGGCCACCTTGTCCTCGTCGACGATGCCGCTCCACAGGCAGTGCCCGATGTTGGACGCCAGCGCCGGCACCGGCCGGTTGTCACCGTCGAGCGCCAGAGCCAGCCACCCGGCACCGTCCACCCAGAAGTCGCGGTTGAAGGCCTCGCGCAGCGTGGACGCCCGTCGGCTCCACGAGTCGGAAACGTCGTCGTCGCCCGCCTCGGCGGCAAAGTGCGCGCGGGCCCGGAACGCCGCGTACACGTAGGCCTGCACCTCGGCGAGTGCGAGCGGGCCGTGCGCCTCGCCGCCGTCGGGGAACGCGACGGGGCTGGGGAGTCCTTCCACGCCTGGTGACGCTCGCCCCGGTCGGTGGCCCGTTGGTATTCGACGTAGCCGTCGCCGTCGAGGTCGCCGAACTCGGTGATCCACGCGAGCGCCCGGTCGGCGTGGGGCAGCAGGCGGTCGACCACCTCGTGCGCCAACCCCCACCGCCGCAGCTCTCCGAGCAGCATCACGAACAGGGGGGTCGAGTCGACCGACCCGTAGCTCACCGCGCGGGTGGTGCCGGCGGCGTCCGCGCCGAACCCGGCCGGGCCGAAGCGCAGCCGGTGCGGGACGCGACCGGGCTGCTCCTCGGTGCGCTCGTCGACGTCCGTGCCCTGGAAACGGGCCAACGTCTCGAGCGTGCCGAGGGCCAGCTCCGGGTCGACGATCAGGCTCATCCACGCGGTGAGCAGGGCGTCACGGCCGTGCAGGGCCAGGTGCCACGGCACGGCGGCCGCCACCACAGCCCGCCCCGGGAAGTCGGGGTCGAGCACCCGCAGCGACCCGAGGTCGCGGGCGCTGCGGCGCACCGCGGCGACGAGCGGCTGGTGGTCGCTGGCGATGCGGGGCACCGCCTGGTGCCAGCGGACGAGCTGGCGGGCGGACTCGCTGCGGCCGGCGTCGGGCGCGAGGAGCGGGCCGGGAACCAGCTCGGCTCCCTCGACGATGGGGGCGACGGCCAGCGTGAACGCACGCGTGCCCGGCGCCGGGACGATCGCCTCCCAGCGCAGCGTTCCCCCGCGTGCCGTGACGCCCTGGGTGCCCGTGACCCGGCACCCGACCCGGGACGGGCCGCGGCCCCGCACCAGCACGACTTCGTCGGGGCCCGCACCGGCGGGCTCGACCGGGTCTGCCACGCGGTCGCGGTCGCGCGCACGGCGACGAGCGGCGCCAGGTCGGACGCGAGATCGATCTCGATCTCGACGTAGGTGGGCTCGTCGCCGACGTTGCGCACGTCGATGTGGTCGCGCAGCCCGGCGCCGAGGGTCCGCCGGCGCACGACGACCGGCCCCGTGGCGTGGACCCGCCCGGGGTCGGGGCTGAGCGCCCGTCCGACGAACGTCGCGGCCGCGGGGTCGTCGACGTGGTGGTCGACAGGCTCGAGACGGTGCCCGTTGACGATCAGGACCAGGCGCGAGAGCAGGCGGCGCTCGCCGACGAAGAGGCCTGAGGGGCCGCCCGCCACCTGGTCGAGGATGTCGCCGGAGGCGTCGGACACGCAGAACGATCCGCCCTCGACGAGTGTGACGAGGGTGCCCGGAGTTGGGACCCGGATGCCCATCGCGAGTGACCTTAATCCCACCCTCAAATCAGGCAAGGCACATTTCTCCTATCCGCGTAGTGCGAATACACTGACCCCCATGTCGGCCATCCCCCTCTTCCAGATCGAGGACCTGCACGTCCGCGTGGTGGGCGCCGACGGCGCTCCCGGGGCCGAGATCCTGCGGGGCGTCGACCTCACGGTGGGGGCGGGCGAGGTGCACGCCCTGATGGGGCCGAACGGCTCCGGCAAGTCCACCCTGGCCAACACCCTGCTCGGCAACCCCGAGTACGAGGTCACCCAGGGGCGCATCCTGTTCCGGGGCGACGACATCTCGGCGTGGGACACCGACGTCCGGGGCAAGGCGGGGGTCTTCCTGGCCTTCCAGTATCCCCAGGTCATCCCCGGTGTCTCGGTCATCAACTTCCTGCGCCAGGCACTGTCCGCCCGCAAGGGCATCGACCTGTCGGTGCTCGAGCTGCGGCTGGCGATCATGGAGTGGATGCAGCGCCTCGACATGGACCCGTCGTTCGCCGACCGTTACCTCAACGAAGGCTTCTCCGGCGGCGAGAAGAAGCGCAACGAGATCCTGCAGATGGCCATCCTCGAGCCCGAGATCGCCGTGCTCGACGAGACCGATTCGGGGCTCGACATCGACGCACTCAAGGTCGTGGCCAACGGTGTCGATGAGGTGCGCAAGGACCGCCCCGAGCTGGGCGTCCTCGCCATCACCCACTACCAGCGACTTCTCAACTACCTGCAACCTGACCGGGTGCACATCCTGATCGACGGGCGCGTCGTCGACAGCGGTGGCCCCGAGCTGGCCGAGCGGCTCGAGCGCGAGGGCTACGAAAGCTGGCGGACTGCACCAGAGGTGACAGCGTCGTGACCCAGACCACCCCCGGTGCGCTCGACACGCTCGATGTCGGGCGCATCAAGAAGGACTTCCCGATCCTCGACCGCGAGGTGCGCGGCAAGCGGTTGGTGTACCTCGACTCGGCCAACACGTCGCAGAAGCCGCGTGCCGTGCTCGACGCCATCGAGACCTACTACGAGCGCTCCAACGCCAACGTCCACCGCGGCACCTATCTCATCGCCGAAGAGGCCACCGCCGCGCTCGAGGGCGCCCGGGCCAAGGTCGCCCGGTTCGTCGGCGCCCGTTCCGACCGCGAGATCGTGTTCGCCAAGAACGCCACCGAGGCGCTCAACCTGGTGGCCAAGGCGTGGGGACGGGCCTACCTGCGGGCCGGCGATCCTGTCGTCATCACCGAGCTCGAGCACCACGCCAACATCGTCCCCTGGCACCAGCTCGTCGACGAGATCGGCATCGAGCTGCGGTGGATCCCCGTGGGCGCCGACGGCCACCTCGACCTCACCGACCTCGACCGGCTGGTCGACGGCGCCAAGGTGGTGTCGTTCGCGGCCATGTCCAACGTGCTCGGCACGCTCACCCCGGTCGAGCGCCTGGTCGCCGCCGCGCACGACGCCGGCGCCATCGCCGTGGTCGACGCCAGCCAGTACGTGCCCCACATGACCACCGACGTCGCCGCCTGGGGCGCCGACTTCGCCGCCTTCACGGGCCACAAGATGTGCGGCCCGACCGGCATCGGCGTGCTGTGGGGCACCGAGGCCATCCTCGACGCCACTCCCCCGTTCCTGACCGGCGGCGAGATGATCCTCAACGTCACGAAGGAGGGCTTCACGCCCAACGAGCTGCCCTGGAAGTTCGAGGCCGGCACCCCGCCCATCGCCGAGGCCGTCGGGCTGGGCGCGGCCGTCGACTACCTGAGCGGCCTGGGCATGGAGGCCGTGCGCACCCACGAGGTCGCGCTCACCGCCTACGCGCTGCGCTCGCTGACCGAGCGCTTCGGCGACGACCTGTCCGTCCACGGGCCGTCCGAGCCGGCCGAGCGCGGCGGGGTGCTGTCGTTCACGTACCGCGACCTGCACCCGCACGACCTCACCCAGGTGTTCGACGAGCGCGGGGTGTGCGTGCGGGCCGGCCACCACTGCGCCAAGCCGCTCATGCGCGAGCTGGGCGTGGCCGCCACCGCCCGGGCCTCGCTGTACGTCTACAACGACGAGGCCGACGTCGACGCCCTGGGCGACGCCATCGCCGCCGCGTCCGACTTCTTCAGCTTCTGATCAGCGCCGATAGGATCGCGAACCGCATGCCCGGCCTCGAAGACCTCTACCGCGAGATCATCCTCGACCACTACCGCAACCCGCGGAACCGTGGCGAGCTGAGCGCGCCCCCGGCCACGCGGGTCGAGGGGTTCAACCCGCTGTGCGGCGACGAGATCGTGCTGTACCTCGACGTCGACGGCGACGTGGTGCAGGACATCCGCATCGGGGGTCAGGGCTGCTCGATCAGCCAGTCGTCCGCGTCGATGATGTCGTCCGCGGTCAAGGGCAGGACCCTCGACGAGGTGCGGGCGCTGTCGCGGGCGTTCAAGGGCATGATGTCGATCCACGAGCAGGTGCTCGACGGCGACGGCGTCGACGGCGACGGTGCCGAGCTCACCGACGACGAGGTGTTGGCGGCCGAGCCCGGGGCCAAACTCGGCGACCTCGAGGCGCTGCGGGGCGTGGTCAAGTTCCCGGTGCGCATCAAGTGCGCCACGCTCTCCTGGAACACGCTGCTCCAGGGCCTCGACGAAACCGTCGCCTGACCCGGCGGGCTACTCGCCCAGCGCCTTGTTGACGGCCGCGGCCAGGGTGAAGCACTGGTCGGTGATGCCGCCGTCGGCGTGACTCGAGATGTCGATCACGACCCGGTTCCAGGCGTTGGACCAGTCGGGATGGTGGTTCAGCTTCTCGGCCTCGAGCGCCACCATCGTCATGAAGCCGAACGCCTCGACGAAGTTGTGGAACTCGAGCTCGCGGTGCAGGGCGCCGTTGGCGATCCCCCACCCGGGGATGTCGGCCAGCCGGCTCTCGGTCTCGTCGTGGGACAGGCGCGTCATGCGCCCATTCTTGCGCTCCTGCCCACCGTGGAGTTCACGGAAGGGTCGCCGCCGGGCCACGTGTGTGCCACGTCGCCGTGATCTGGCGTGGCGATGCTCGCCCCCATGCGGATCAACCGGACATGCACGTCGGCTGCCGGCGCGGTGCTCGCCGCGGTCGCGCTCGCTGTGGCTGCGGCCCCGGCCACGGCCTCGGACGCCAGGCACGATCACCCGAGCGACGGTGGCGGCGGGGGCCACGACGGGCCCCGACATGGTCACGACTTCAACGTCCAGGCACACCGGGGCGGGCTGGGGCTGGTCGTCGAGAACACGCTGCCGGCGTTCACCAACGCCCTCGAGCTCGGCGTGACCACCCTCGAGCTGGACGTCCAGATCACCGAGGACGGCTACGCGGTCGTGACCCACGATCGTGACCCCTCCCCCGCCAAGTGCGTCGACACGGCGCCGGCCTTCCCCGGCGACCCCGAGTTCCCCTACGTCCCGGGGCGGACCTACATCAAGGACCTGACCCTGGCCCAGGTGCGCACGATCGACTGCGGGTCGCTCCGGCTGCCGCAATACCCCGACCAGGAGCTGTCGCCGGGCGCACGGATGCCCCTGCTGTCCGAGGTGTTCGACCTGGTCAACGCCTACCGCGCCCATCGGGTGACGCTGAACGTCGAGACCAAGGTCGAGGCCGGGGCGCCGGAGCAGACGGCGCCACGGGAGCAGTTCGTGCAGGTCGTGGCCCAGGAGGTCCGTGCGGCACGGCTGCTCGACCAGGTCACGATCCAGAGCTTCGACTGGGGTGCGCTCATGCGGATGAGCGAGGTCGAGCGGCGGCTACCGATCGTCGCGCTGACCAACGGCCAGCAGTTCCTCCAGGCCGGACAGCCCGGGGCCTCGCCGTGGCTCGGCGGGATCGACATCGACGACTTCACGGGATCGCTCCAACAGCGGTTCGTGGCCGCGGCCGCCTCGTTCGGTGCGGACGCGGTGTCGCCCGTGCACGGCGACCCTCAGGGCGGCACGGTGGGCGACCCGGGCTACGTGCCCTTCACGACGCCCGAGCTGGTGCGCTCGGCCCATCGGGCGCACATGGAGGTCGTCCCGTGGACGGTCAACGACCGGGCCACGATGGAGTCGCTCATCGACGTCGGTGTGGACGGCATCATCACCGACCGGCCGGACCTCCTGCGCCAGGTCATCGCCGAGCACGGCTTCCGCCTCCCGAAGGCATACGACCCGCCACGCCGGTGACAGACGGCCACGCGCAACCCCGGCGGTGTCTCGGCCGTCTCCGTCGCCAACTGACGAGCGGGTGCACCCCAGCACCGTCGCCGCCGTGGTCCGCCGGGCCGACCGGCGCCGCTATGGTCGGCCCGTCGCCGAGAGCAGTCCGGGAAGGGGCGAGATGATCAGTGACGCCGCCGAGTTGGTCGACCGGTTCAGCGCTCTCGTCGGCGCCGACCACGTGCTGGCCGGCGAGGCGATCAAGGACGACTACACCCACGACGAGGCGCTCGCCGCCACGCCCCGCCGGCCGCTCGCCGTCGTAGTGCCCGCCACCACCGACGAGGTCGCGGCCGTGCTGCGCGCCGCCGACGAGCACGGCGTGCCGGTCACGGCGCGGGGCGCCGGCACGGGGCTGTCGGGTGCGTGCATCCCGCAGCCCGACGGCATCGTCGTGTCGTTCGAGCGCATGGCCGCGATCGTCGAGATCGACACCGAGAACTTCGTCGCCGTGGTCGAACCGGGCGTGCAGCTCGACCAGCTCGACGAGGCGCTCGCCCCACTCGGGCTCGTCTACCCCGTCTTCCCGGGCGAGTACAGCGCCAGCCTGGGCGGCAACGTCAGCACCAACGCCGGCGGCATGCGGGCGGTCAAGTACGGCGTCACCCGCCACCACGTGCTCGGGGCTCGAGGCCGTGCTGCCGTCGGGCGAGGTGATCCGCGCGGCGGCAAGGTCGTCAAGGTGTCGACGGGCTACGACCTGACCCAGCTCATCATCGGGTCGGAGGGCACGCTCGCCCTCGTCACCGAGGCGACCTCAAGCTGTACCCCCGGGCCCCGCACCAGGCCACCGTGCTCGCCCCGTTCTCCTCGCTCGAGGACGTCACCGCCGCGGTGCCCGAGATCGTGCGCAGCGGCGTCGGGCCGCTCATCCTCGAGTACATCGACATGCTCACGATGGCGGCGGCCACGGCCTATGTCGGCCTCGACCTCGGCATCCCCGAGGAGGTGAAGGAGACCGCGCTCGCCTACCTGGTCGTCGGTGCTCGAGAGCACCCACGCAGACCGGCTCGACGAGGACGTCCAGGCGGTGGCCGAGCAGCTTGCCGAGCTGGGCGCGATCGACGTGTACGTGCTGCCCCCGGGCGCGGCGGCCGGGCTGATCGACGCCCGGGAGAAGGCGTTCTGGGTGGCCAAGGCCAACGGCGCCGACGACATCGTCGACGTCGTCGTGCCCCGGGCCGCCGATCCCCGCCTTCATGGCCCGGGTCGGCGAGATCGCCACCGAGCACGGCGCCTGGATCGCCGGGTGCGGCCACGCCGGTGACGGCAACGTGCACCTGGCCGTGTTCCAGCCGGACGCCGAGGTGCGCAGCCGCAGTCCTGCACGCGCTGTTCGAGGCCGGCATGGCGCTCGGCGGCGCGATCTCCGGCGAGCACGGCATCGGCACGGAGAAGGCGTCGTACTTCCTCGAGCTCGAGGACCCGGCCAAGATCGACCTCATGCGGCGCATCAAGGCGGCGTTCGACCCCAACGGCATCCTCAACCCCGGCACGATCCTGCTCGGCCCCACTCCGCAACCGAGGTGCGATGACCGACACGACCGAGACCAACGGCGCTCAGGCGCTGATCCGCACCCTGGTCGACGGCGGCGTCGACATCTGCTTCATCAACCCCGGCACCTCCGAGATGCACTTCGTCGCCGCGCTCGACGACGGTGCCCGAGATGCGGGGCGTGCTCGCCCTGTTCGAGGGGGTCGCCACCGGCGCGGCCGACGGCTACGGCCGCATGGCCGACCGTCCGGCCGCGACGCTGCTGCACCTCGGGCCCGGGCCTCGGCAACGGCCTGGCCAACCTGCACAACGCCCGCAAGGCGCGCGTGCCGGTCGTCAACATCGTCGGCGACCACGCCACCTACCACAAGCAGTACGACGCGCCGCTCGAGTCCGACATCGAGACGGTCGCCCGCAACGTGTCGCCGTGGATCCGCTGGTCGCAGAAGCCGGCCGACATCGGCGCGCGACGCCGCCGAGGCGGTGGCCGCGGCCTCCGGTCCGCCCGGCCAGGTGGCGACGCTGATCCTGCCGGCGGACGTGAGCTGGTCGGCCGGGGGCCTGGTGGCCGAGCCCATCCCGGCGCGGCCGTCGTCGCCCGTCGACGCCGACGTGGTCGACGCCGTGGCCAAGGCCCTGCGCTCGGGCGAGCCGTGCGGCGCTGCTGCTCGGTGGCGGCGCGCTGCGCGAGGCGGGCCTGGTGGCGGCCAGCCGCGTCGCCAACGCCACCGGCGCCCGCCTCCTGGCCGAGACGTTCCCGACCCGGCTCGAGCGCGGTGCCGGCCTGCCCGCCGATCGACCGGCTGGCGTACCTGGCCGAGTTCGCCAGCGCCGCAGCTCGAGGGCCTGCGCCACCTGGTGCTGGTCGACGCGCAAGGCCCCGGTCGCTTCTTCGCCTACCCCGGCAAGGCCAGCTACCTCGTGCCCGACGGCTGCGAGGTGCACGTGCTCGCCGACGGCGGCGGCGACGGGGCGTCGGCGCTCGCGGCCGTCGCCGACGCGGTCGACGCGCCCGCCGACGGCGCGACCCTCCAGCCGGCCGAGCGGCCCGACCGGCCGACCGGCGACCTCACGCCGATGGCCGTCGCCCAGGCGGTCGGCGCGCTGCTGCCCGAGGGCGCGATCGTGTCCGACGAGGGCAACACGTCCGGCCTGTTCGCCCCCGGGCTCACCGCGGGCGCGCCTCGCCACGACTGGCTGTGCCTCACCGGCGGCGCCATCGGCCAGGGCATGCCCGTGGCCACCGGCGCGGCGGTCGCCTGTCCCGACCGCCAGGTGGTCAGCCTCGAGGCCGACGGCAGCGCCCTGTACACGCTGCAGTCGCTGTGGACGCAGGCCCGCGAGGGGCTCGACGTCATGACGATCATCTACAACAACCGCTCCTACGCCATCCTCAACCTGGAGCTCGACCGGGTCGGCGTCGAGGCGGCCGGGCCCGAAGGCCAAGAGCCATGCTCGACCTCTCGCACCCCGACATCGACTTCGTGGCGCTGTCCCAGGGGCTCGGCGTTCCCGCCACGCGGGCCACCACGGCCGAGGAGCTGAACGACCAGCTCGCCCGCGCCATCGCGGAGCCCGGGCCCGCACTCATCGAGGCGATGGTGCCCTCGATCATGTGATGAGTGCGTGACCTCCGCTGCGTGGTCGTAGAGTCGCAGGTCGTGTCCTCGGTGCTCACGGTCCTGCGCGTCGATGCCGACGCGGGCATCGCCGAGCAGACGCGCGCACTGCTCCTCGAGTCCGAGGGCACGATCGGGCAGGCCGAGGTGATCGCCGAGCCCGACCTCGGCCGGGCCACCTTCGTGACCGCGTTCCACCTGGCCGGTGACGCCGCGGTCACGGCGGTCCGGCTCGCCCGGGCGCTCGCCGGAGGCGGCCCGGCGCTGCGGCTGACGCTGTCCACCGGCGAGATCACCGCGACGGCGACGCGCCACGACGGCCCGGCCCGCGACCGGGTCGATGCCCTCGCCGCGTACGACCGCGACGCCCGCGTGCTCCTCACCGCGTCCACGGCGGTCATGATCAGCCACGCGCTCCCGCCCGGCGTCGACCTGGTCGACGTCGGCGTCGTCGCCCTCGCTCCCCAGAGCGACGAGCGCGCGTACGAGCTGCGCCTTGCCGTCGCCGGGCCCGCCGGGACGGACGACGACGCGGGCGCGTCGAACCTCGGGTGGGCGCACCGGGCCGCGGCCCGGCTGGTCGTCGGGCGCCACGGCCCGCTCTCCCGGCTCGAGGGCGCCTGGACCGGCGCCCTCGACGGCGACCACGGCCTCGTCGTGCTGTCGGGCGACCCCGGCATCGGCAAGACGACCGTGGCGGCCGAGCTGGCGCTGCGTGTCCACGCTGGCGCCGGAACGGTGCTCTACGGTCGCTGGGACGAGGAGGGCCACGCCCCCTACCAGGCCATCCGTGAGGCGCTCGGCACTTACGCGGCCGCCTGCCCGCGACGACTGTTGCGGCAGGACGTCGCCCCGCACGCCGACGAGCTGGCGCGGCTCCTTCCCGACATCGGTGCCCGCATCGGCGGCGTTCGCCCGCCCCTGGCCGACGACCCCGATGCCGAGCGCCTGCGCCTGTTCGACGCCGTGCGCGACTGGCTCGGAGCCATCGCCCGCCGGCGCCCCCTTCTCGTCGTGCTCGACGACCTCCAGTGGGCCGAGCGCTCGTCGCTGCTCCTGCTCCGGCACCTGCTCGACCACCCGCCGGACGGTCCTGTCCTGACGGTCGTCACGCTGCGCGACGGCGAGGTCGAGGGCATGGGCCCGCTCCACACCCTGGGCTCGTTCGAGGGCAGCACCGACGTCGACCGCATCGACGTTCCCGGCCTGCAGGCAGCCGACGTGACCAAGCTGATCACCCAGGCGCTCGGCCGGTCGGTGGGCGGCCTGGACGAGACCGCGGCGGCCGCGTGGCTGACCGACGAGACCGCGGGCAACCCGCTGTTCGTGCACGAGATCCTGCGTGGGCTCGACCCCAACGACCCGGCCGGTGCTCTGGTACAGGCCCGCCAGCGGCTGCCCGAACGCGTCCACGACGTGGTGCGCTGGCGTCTCGCCCGCCTCTCCGCCGAGACCAACGACACCTTGGCGGCCGCCTCGTTCGTGGGCGAGGAGTTCTCGCTCGACGTACTGGCGGCGACGCTCGACGGGCGGGTGCTCGACCTGCGCCACCGGCTCGACGACGCGGTGCGGGCCGGCGTGGTGCGCGATGCGGACGACGGCCACCACCTTGCGTTCGCCCACGCCGTCGTCCGGCGAGCCCTGCAGGACGACGTCGCCCCCGACCGGGCGGCCGACCTGCACCGGCGCATCGCCGACGCGCTGGCCAGCGGCCCCGCCGGCGCCACCTCGCCCGCCGAGATCGCCCACCACTACCTACACGCCGCCGACACCACCACGGCCGAGCTGGCGATCCGCTGGGGGCGTGCGGCCGCCGACCAGGCGCGCCGCGAGACCGCGTTCGAGGGTGCTGTCGGGTTCCTGGCGCGGGTCGTCGATGTCCACGACCGGCTCGGCGACGTGCTCGACCCACGCGACCGCGCCCGCGAGCTCGCCTGCGAGCTGCGGCTCGACCTGGCCGAGGCGCACGACAGGGCCGGCGAGTTCATCGCCCGCGACCGTCGCCACCTCGAGGCCGCCGAGCTGGCGCGCGACCTCGACCGCACCGACCTGTTCACCCGTGCGGCGCTCGGCTTCGGCGGCCGCCTCCCCGCGGCGCCCCCGCCCAACCCGACCGCGCGGCGACTGCTCGACGAGGCGCTGCTCCGGCTGGCGCCCACCGACAGCCGTGCCCGGGCGCTCACGCTGGCCCGGCTGGCGCACGTGCTGCACGCCGACGCCCCTCACGCGGAGCGCAAGGTCATCGCCGACGACGCCGAGGCGATGGCGCGCCGGCTCGACGCCCCGGTGGTCCTGGCGTCGGTGCTCGTGTCGCGGGTCCTGGCGCTGGACGGCCCCGACGACGTCGACGAGCACCTCGACATCGGCACCGAGGTCATGCGCATCGGCCGGCAGACCGGCGACTCCGACCTGGTGCTCCAGGGCGCCCGCGCCCGTATCCACCCGCTGTTCGTCGTGGGGGCGAACGAGGCCGCCCGCGATCTGGCCGCCACCTTCACCCAGCTGGCCGGCACCGTCCGCCACCCCGACCACCTGCGCCTGGCCACGATGTGGCAGACGATGTGGACGGCGCTCGAAGGGCGCTTCGACGAGGCCGAGGCGCAGGCCGACCAGCTGCGGGTCAGGCTCGAGGTGGCCGGCCACTCGCAGGTGAACACCATCCACTTCGCGCAGACGTTCGTCGTCCGCTGGCTGCGCGGCCGCGTCGGCGACGCCCGCTCGGTGGTCGAGGCGGGCCGCGAGCTCAGCCCGCAGTCCTTGACCTGGTGGTCGCTCCAGAGCTGGATCGAGGCCGGGTCCGGCGATCCGGACGCCGCCCTGGCTCTTCTCGCCGATCGGCGTGTCGACGAGCTGTCCGCCGCCGACGCCGGCTACCTCTGGCTGTTCGCCGTCATCGGCCTGGCGGTCTCGGCCTCGACCGTGGGCGATCAGCGCTGGTCCCGGGCCGCCCACGACGCGCTCGCGCCCTACAGCTCGCGCAACTGCGTGCTCGGCTACGCCGCCTACCTGGGCGCGGTCGACCACCACCTCGGCGCCCTCGAGACCGTGCTCGGGCGCGGCGACGACGCCGTCGACCACCTCGAGTCGGCCCTCGACCGTCACCGGGTGATCGGCGCCCGGCCCTGGGTGGCGCTGTCGGCGGCGTGGCTCGCCAACGTGCTGGCCGAACGCGACGGGCGCGACGACGCGGCGCGGGCGGCGGCACTGCACGACGAGGCCTCGCGGTTGGCCGCCGACCTCGGGGTCGGGGCGCTGCCCTCGGCCCACCCGAAACTGGTCCTCTGAGCAGGCCGCCTACCGGTTGAACCGGTCGAGGTGGTCGCTCAGCAGCGGGAACACGTCGACCGACGCGTTGCGACCCACGAGGGCGTCGAGGTGCGCGTAGCCGGGGAGCACCACGCGCTCGTACAACGACGCCTCGTTGAACGACTGGAGCCAGCGGAGCGTGCGCATGCTGCCGGGCGGCCGGAAGATGTGGTTCTTCTCCCCCTGGACGAGCAGAATCGGTAGCCGCAGGCGCTCGGGGTTCCGGGTGTAGGCCTCGTGGCCGTCGTGGTCGACGGCCAGGCGCCGCTGCATGATCGTTCCCATGTGGCTCAGGGCGGCCAGGTTGCCCACGCCGAACATCTCGCCGAGGGCGTCGTGGGTGGCGTCATTGAGCTGCTCGTGCGTGTGCGTGCAGCCGTAGATGGCGTTGATCCAGCGGCACAGCGCCTTGCCGCACCGCTCGGCGCGCGGCATGGGCACGGTGCGCAGCATCAGGTCGAGCGCCGTGTTGGGCACCGTGACCCCCGCCAGCGGCGAGACCTTGTCGAGCCCTATGCGGCCCATCAGCTTGTCGACCCGGGCCGCCGCCTTGACCTGGTTGAGGTATGACGTGGCCGGGTGCAGCGTGAACTGCATGCACACGGCCGAGCGCACGTCGGCCAGCCCCGCCGCCAGCGCCATCATCAGCGACACCGATCCCACGCAGTGGCCCAGGGCCTGCACGCTGCCGGCCCCGGTGACCCGCCGCACCTCGGCGACCGCTGCCGGCCAGTCCCGGGTGGCGATGTCGTCGAGGGTGAACGCCGTGCGCGACGACGGCAGGTCGATGCTCGCCCGGTAGTCGAAGAGCCAGACGTCGTAGCCCCGTTCGACCAGGTGCTCCGCAAGGTTCGTCTCGACGGTGTCGACGAGGAACGACGTGGCCGACATGCCGAACCCGGCGGCGAGCAGCACGGGCCCGCGGCGACCGCCCTCGTAGCGGACGAGGCGGAGCCATGCGTCGTCGCCGACCGTGTCGCCCTCGTGCCAGCGACCGGCGCCGTCACACCACCGTGGCTCGGGTGCGGGGAGCCGCAGCCGACGACGTCCGGCGCCGGTCAGGGGGGTCGGCGATGTGGGCCGATCGGGGAAGTCGGCGACATCCTCGAGGTTGCCGTACACCTGGTTCACCGAGCGGACGAACCGCGTGCTGAAGCGGCCGAGCCAGCGGAGGCGTTCGACGCGGCCGTCCACGCCCGTGACCCGCATGGTGCTGAGCTGGCGTGCGAAATCGCCCGGCGCGATGCGCATGACCCCCGCGGCGACCGGCTCGCCCGCGTCGTCGCGGATGGTGACGTAGAGCGTGGTGGTATCGCTCCACACGTCGAGGCCGAAACGGTCGTGGAGCACCTTGTGGCCCTCGAACGTGAAACCGCGACCGTCGTCGGCCACCAGCCCCAACGAGTAGAGCATGTGCGAGGTGTCGACGTGGGTGTGGTCCACCTGCGCGAGCCGGAACGACCCGTCGACCACCCGTAGGCGCCGGGGAGACAGCACCGGGGCGACGACGGTGCCGCTGACGCGGCCCGGCGTGGCGGCGTCCTCGATCATCGCCGGCAGGTCGTCGATGTCGATCGTGAGCACGAACTCGATGCGGCTGCCGTCGGTCTCGCCCCGGGCCGCGGCCGTCACCGGGTCACCGTCGGCCGACACTCCTGCCCATCCGGCCATGCGCTCGGTGAAGCGGATGCCGGGTCGGCGGCCGCCCGGCGACTCCACCAGCCGTGGGGTGGGGCCGGTCGCGATCGTCCAACCGCGCTCGGCGGCCGCCAGGGCGACGGCGCGCTCGCTCAGGGCCGAGATGGTGAGCAGGGGGTTGACGGCGAGCGGGCGGGGCACGATGGCCCCGTCGGCGACGAGCAGGCCGTCGTGGACGTCGTCGCCCTCACCCGTGAAGACCCGGCCGCGGTGGTCGACCACCCCGCGAGCGCCGTCGTCGGCCATGGCACAGCCCCCGAGCGGGTGCACGGTGAGCAGCGACTCGCGCAGCATGGGCGACCACAGCGGGTTGGCGATGTACTCACCGTCGATGGCGGCGGTGGCGGCGCGGAGGATGTCGGCGTTGTGGTCGAAGATCGGCAGGTCGCCGACCGCCGGCCAGTCGACCCGCATGCCGCGGCCGTCGAGGCACAGGCGCCCGTCGCCCGCGTCGTCGCTCATGACCAGGTAGGTGAGGGACCGATCCGCGGGCCCGCCGGAGGGGTCGAGCGCGGCGCCGGCGGTGGCCCGGACACGCCGGTACAGGCGCCGCGAGAACGCCAGCGGGCTGCCACCGTCGTCGATGTCGGCCGCCACGGCGAACGCCGCAGGCATGAACGGCCGGAGGGCGCCGGGTATCGCGCCCTCCTCGACGAGCACGCCCTTGCCGGGTGTCGGGCTACCCGTCAGGTCGATCATGCCGGTGATGCAGGGACCGACCTCGTTGTCGACGGTGACGGGGCGGCGCCCCGCGCCGATGCCCCGCACCGGAGGCGGGGCCCCGTCGACGCCGTGGGCGAAGGCGAGCACGTCGCCGTTGCCCGTGAACCGGTCGCCCAGCCGGGGGGAGACGGCCAGGCCACCGGTTCGCGACCGGAGGAGGATCTCGGTCGAGCCGAGGGTGCCGGCGGCCAGCACCACGACCTCGGCGAACACGAAGGAGGACGGAGCGTCGAACCTGGCGCGACCGTCGGAGGCGACGTCGAAGCTCACGACCCACCCCTCGCCGGTCGTGCCGGCGGCCTGCTCGACGGTGCGCACGACGGACTGGCAGAAGACCTCGGCGCCGTGCGCGACCGCGTCGGGCAGGTAGTTCTCGACGACTGTGTTCTTGGCCCGGTGGTTGCACCCGGTCACGCAGTCGCCGCACAGTTTGCAGGCCCGCTGCTCGACGCCGGCCGCGTTGGGCCCGTCGGCGAAGGTCACGTTGATCGGCGGTCGCTGCGCCGTGGCACCGACCCCGGTGGCGTCGGCGACGCCCGCTGCGGCACGGCGCAGCGCGGTCAGCTTCGTCGGCTCGCGCCAGTCCTCGGGATACGGCGTCGAACCGAGCATCCGTTCGGCGTCGGCGAAGTACGGGTCGAGCTCGGCGGGGCCACGATCGGCGCCTCGCAGAGCGGTGGGCCACCGCTCGTCGTCGTAGACCCAGGCCGGTGGGCGCAGGGCCACACCGGCGTTGATCAGCGACGTGCCGCCCAGGCCGCACCCCACGATGACGCTCAGGTCGTCGCCGGCACGGAGGTCGAACAGGCCGGTCGACCTGCCGATCCGGCGTGACCCGCGGTGCATCTGCAGCTGACCGACCGCGCCGAACGCCGTCGTCGGGAAGTCGCCGGCATGGATCTCGCGGCCCCGTTCGAGCACGCACACCGACCGGCCCGCGCGCGAAGCGCGCGGCCGCGATCGCGCCGCCGTACCCGGAGCCGACGACGACCACGTCGTAGCGCTCGCGCAGCTCGTGATGGGGCCGGGACAGCGTCGGGGAGGGGGGTGTCACCTGCTCGTCTGTCGTTCGCATGGCACCCAGCCCCTGTCGTCGTGTGCGCGTACCTCGCCTACCGTGCCACTCGCGCCTGTCGCTGTCGCCTCGGCCCGCGCAAGTGGGCCGGCCCCGCCGCAGGCCGGCCCACTGCTGGGGTGCAACCGGTGCGCCCCACCCGTCCCGCCACGTGATCCGCCGCCGCATGTGGGTGAGCCAACCGGTTGCTTCCGTTGGCAGCATCATGCGACGTCGCCCGCAAACGCCGCGCAAACGGGCGCAAACGACAATGGCTGACGGCCGGTCGCCAGGGAGTTCGTGCAGGTGGGAGACTGCGGCAGGTCGGCGGTGATCGAGCGGAGACACACGAGGGAGATCGGTGCGACTGGAGATCACGCTCGCCGGTGACGTGGCGATCGCCCGCGGCGACCAGATCGACAGGCACGTGCTCACCGGGCCGCCGCGGGTGGTCCTGGCGGCGCTCGTCCTCGAGGGCCGCACGGGCGTCCCCCGCGATGTGCTCGCCGGCATCGTCTGGCCCGAGGCCATGCCCAAGACCTGGGCCTCCGCGCTGCGCACCCATGTCAGCCGCGTGCGCACGCTGGTCTCGGCGGTCGTCGGCGGGGCAGGCGAGACCATCGTGTCCGGTGATTCCGGGTACCAGCTCATGCTGCCGGACGAGGTGGCGGTCGTCGTCGACGTGGTCGAGGCCGGCCGGGTCCTCGACGCCGCCCGGGGCGCCCTGTCGGGCGACCCGACCACGGCCCTCCGGCTGGCCACCGGGGCGGCCGACCGGGTGCGTTCGCCGTTCCTCGTCGGTCATCCCGGACGCTGGGCCGACGACGTCCGCGCCCGCCTCGCCGACATGCTGGTCGGCGCTCTCGAGGTGGCGAGCAACGCGGCCGCGGCCCTCGGTGACGGGGCCAGATCCGTGGCGGCCGCGAGCGAGGCAGTGCAGCACGCCCCTCTGCCGCGAGAGCGCCCATCGCACGCTCATGGCCGCGCTCGACGGCGCGGGCAACCGGGCCGAGGCGCTGCGCGTCTACCAGCGGCTACGGCGGGTGCTGGCCGACGAGCTGGGGATCGATCCGTCGCCCGAGACCGAGACGGCCTACCTCGACCTGCTCGGTCCCCCGTCTCCTCCGAGGGCCCCGCGCGCACGGGCGACCGACGACCTGGCCGGCACCGGGGCGCCGGGCGCGGGCCTGTCGCCCGCCCCGTTCGTCGGCCGTGAGGCCGAGCTGGCGACCCTGGCCGCGGCGTGGGACCAGGCCGCCGGCGGCGCCCGGCACGTCGTGGTCGTGACCGGTGAGGCGGGCATCGGCAAGACCCGCCTGACGACCGAGGCCGCCCGCCGCGTGCACCAGGACGGCGGGCTGGTGCTGTTCGGGCGGTGCGACCAGGAGGCGATCGTCCCGTACCAGCCCCTCGTCGAGGCGCTCGACGGCCTCGTGGCCGCGATGCCACCCGACGATCTGCCGATGCTCGGCGACCAGGCGATGGCCGAGTTGGCCGCCATCCTGCCGTCGCTCGACGGGCTGCGGCGGCAGTCGGGGCCCGACCGCGCCCAGCTCTTCGCCGCGGTCACCGACCTGGTGGCGACGGTCGCCAAGGAGCGGCCGGTCCTGCTCGTGCTCGACGACCTCCAGTGGGCCGACGACGACACCCTGCTGCTCGTGCGACACATGCTCCGGCGCGGCGGCGACGCGCCGGTGCTGATGGTGGCGATCACGCGCGACCACGACCTGGGCCCGGGCCATGCGCTGGCTGACGTCGTGCACTCGCTCGACCGCGACGGCTGGGTGCGGCGCCTGCCGCTGCGTGGCCTGGGCGAGGGTGAGGTCCGCGAGCTGCTGGCCCACCTCCAGGGCCCCGGCGACCACGGCGTCGCGGCCCGGCGCCTCGTGGCGGAGACGGCCGGGAACCCGTTCCTCCTGACCGAGCTCGCCCGCGCGGGAGGCGGGGTGGCACCGGTCGGCGGGCGGGAGATCCCGCAGGGCGTGCAGGACCTGGTGAGCACCCGCATGGGGCGCCTCGACACGGCCACCGTCGACCTGCTTCGGGCGGGAGCCGTGGTCGGCGCCCGCTTCGACCTCGACATCGCCGGTGCCGCCGCGAGCCTCGACGACGACGCTCTGCTCGACGCGGCCGACGCCGCGCTGGCGTCCGGCCTCGTCATCGAGGAGCGCGAGGACCGGTATCGGTTCCCCCACGACATCGTCCGGCGCACCCTGGTGGCGCACCTCAGCGGGGCGCGCCGTCGCTCGCTGCACCGACGGACCGTCGTGGCGATCGAGCACCTCCGGGCGCACGACCTCGACACGCATGCTGCCGTGCTCGCCCACCACAGCTCGGCGGGCGCCGATCCCACGGGCGACGAGCAGGCCGTGCGCTGGGCGCGGCGGGCGTCGGCCCAGGCCACCCAGCGCAGCGCACCCGCCGAGGCGGCGCGGTTGTGCCGGCAGGCGCTCGCCCACGTCCCGCCGGGCCGGGGTGCGCTGCTGGCCGAGGTGACCACCGAGCTCGGCATCGCCCTGCTCGCGGCGGACGACGAGTCCGGGGCCCAGATGGTGGCCGAGGGTGCGGAGCTCGCACGCCGGCACGACCGCCCCGACGTGCTCGGGCGGGCCGCGCTGGCCCTGTCCGACGCGGCCGACGAGCTGCGCGGGGTGCGCAGGGCCGCCCGCGACCTGGTCAACGCGGCGCTCGACGGTGGCGCCCCTGACGGCGACGACGACCCTGACGGCCGTGTGCGCCACGCCCGCCTGCTCGTGCGTCAGGTCCGGCTCGCGGGTGGCGCCGACCCGGCACGGCGCAGCGGAACGGCCGGCGACGACACCGCCGCTGCGCTCGAGGTGCTCCATGCCCGCATCACGTCGCTCGTGGACGCGGGGGATGTCGACGAGCGAGCGCAGCTGGCCGGAGAGCTCGCCCTGCTGGCCCACGCGGCGGACCATCCTCGGTTCCGGGTCCTGGCCGCCCACGAGCAGGCCATGGCGGCAGCCAACCTGGGGGACGAGCCCGCGACGACTGCTGCTCTGGCGACGTTGTCGGCGATCACGGCCGCCCACGGCGACCGGTTCGGCGCGGCGATGCTGGCCGAGCACGCGGTGGCCCACCTCACGACCGAGGGTCGTCTCGACGAGGCGCGCGAGGCGCTCGCCGTCGCCGTGGCGTCGGCCGCGGAGGCGGGCGCCGACGTCCCGGACGCCGACGGCCTCGAGGGCCGGCACGGTGCGATCCTCGACTGGCTGTCCACTGCGGGGTCAGGCGACGACCTCCCCCGGGTCCCGGTGCCCGAGGGCCCCTCGCGCCTGCACGCCCTGGGCCTGGCGGCCATCGCCGCCTGTGACAGCGGCGACCTCGCCGCCGTCGCCGAGGTCCACCGGATGCTGGCCCCCGACGCGGACCAGGTCTGTGGGCTCGGCTACCGCACCTTCGTCGGCGCCGCCTCGTTCCACCTCGGTCGGCTGGCGGCCGCGACGGGCGAGTGGGCAGATGCCGAACGCCACCTGCTGTCGGCGCTCCGGGTCCACAGTGCGTGGCGGGCCCGGCCGTGGGTCGCGCTCACCCAGCACGCGTTGGCCGACGTCCTCGACGCGCGCGGCCGGCCGTCCGACCGCGAGTGGGTCGCCGGCCTCCGTGCCGAAGCCGCCTGGGTCACGTCGACCCTGGGGCTGCGGACCCTCTGACCGACGCTCCGACCGGTCGGAGGCGCCGCCTACGCTCGGCACCGTGGACGTGGCGACGATGCGCGCGCGGGTGGCCGACAGCCGGATCGCCCGTCTGGGCACCGTGACCGAGTCCGGCCGCCCGCACCTGGTGCCCTGCTGCTTCGTGCTCGTGGACGACAGGCTGTACTCGGCCGTCGACGCCAAGCCGAAGTCGACGTCTTCGCTGCGCCGTCTGGCCAACCTGCGCGCCAACGGACACGCCTCGCTGCTCGTCGACCACTACGACGAGGACTGGACCACCCTGTGGTGGGTACGCGTGGACGGTACGGGCCGCGTGATCGACCACGGTCCCGAACGCGACCGGGCGCTGGCGCTCCTGGCCGACAAGTACGAGCAGTACCGCCGGCAGCCCCCGCCGGGCCCGGTCGTCGCTGTCGACATCACCGATTGGCGCGCCTGGCCCTGACGTCGTGCACTCGGGCCTGACACGGCTCTAGGCCAACGGGTCGGCGAAGGGGTCGCCTGCGCCACCGGCCGATCCCGGGCCACCGAACGGGTCGTCGATCGCGGGGCGCACGCTCACGGGGGTGCCCGCGTCCTCGCCCGCCAGCTCGGCGCCAAGCATCCCCGCGTAGCCGCTGTCCTCGAGCTCGAGGGCCAGCTCCGGCCCGCCGGAGCGCACGATGGCGCCCTTGGCGAGCACGTGCACGTGATCGGCCCGCAACTCGTGCAGCAGCCGGCTGTAGTGCGTGATGGCGAGGACGCCCAGGCCGCGTCCACCGGCCTCGAGGGGCTGGGTCTCGGCCTCGATGCGCCGAGCGCACGACCGGAGCGCGTCGACGTCGAGGCCCGAGTCGAGCTCGTCGAGCAGGGCGATGGCGGGCCGGAGCACGCCGAGCTGCAACGTCTCGTTCTTCTTCTTCTCGCCGCCCGAGAGGTCGACGTTGAGGGGACGGTCGATGAGCCGGGGGTCGAGAGAAAGACGCTCGGCTTCGGCCGCGATCTCGGCCTCGATGCCGTCGGCTGGACGGCCCGCGGCGCGGGCCGACGTCTGCAGCAGGTCGTACAGCGACACGCCGGGGACCTCGGTCGGGTACTGCAGGGCGAGGAACAGGCCCGCCCGCGCGCGCTGCCACGGTGCGAGGGCAAGCATGTCGACCCCGTCGAGCGTGACCGATCCTCCCAGGACCTCGTAGCCCGGACGGCCCATCAACACGTGGGCGAGGGTCGACTTGCCGGAGCCGTTGGGCCCCATGACTGCGTGCACCTCGCCCGAGCGCACGGTCAGGTCGATGCCGCGCAGGATCTCCTTGCCCGCCACACCGGCCCGCAGGCCGGCGATCTCGAGCACGTGCTGCCCGTTGCCGGTGACCGTCTGGTCGGTCGTCGTCAGGTCAGTCATCTTCGAGCACCACCACGATCTGGCCGTCGTCGACGCGCACGTCGTAGACGGGCACGGGCCGGGTCGCCGGCAGGATGAGCGCGTCGCCGGTCTCGAGCGAGAACGTGCTGCCGTGCTTCCAGCACTCGATCGTGCGGTCGTCGGCGTCGACCTCGCCCTCGGAGAGCGAGATGTTCTGGTGAGAGCAGGTGTCGCCGATGGCGTAGACGGCGTCGTCGATGCGCACGACGGCGATGTGGTGGGTGCCCACGTCGAACCGTCGGGTCGACCCCGACGCCATCTCGTCGAGCGGGCAGAGGGTCACCTTGGCCATCAGGCGTCCTTCCGCTCGAACTTGGCGGCGACCGTGCCCCGCAGCAGCGGGGCGACACCCGCCACGGGCAGCCGCGTCAGCACCTCGTCGAAGAACCCGGTGACGATCAGGCGCTCGGCCTCGTCGCTGGGCACGCCCCGGCTCTCGAGGTAGAAGCGCTGCTCCTCGTCGACCGGGCCCACCGCCGAGGCGTGGCTGCAGCGCACGTCGTTGTTCTCGATGACCAGGTTGGGCACCGATTCGGCCCACGCGCCGTCCGACAGCTTGACGTTGCGGTTGGTCTGGAAGGCGTTGGTGCCACGGGCCTGCTTCCCCACCCGGATCATGCCGGTGTACACCGACCGCGAGTGCCCACCGACGGCGCCCTTGAAGAGAAGGTTCGACGTGCAGTCCGGGGCGATGTGGTCCTGGAACGTGCGGAAGTCGAGCGTCTGGCCGCCCTCGCCGAAGAAGACGGCGTCGAGCTCGCCGGTGGCGCCTCGGCCGACCATGCGGCAGTCGGTGCGGAGGCGGGCGTAGTCGCCACCGAACGCGATGCTGGTCGTGCGCAGCGTGGACTCGGCCTCGACGAGCGACACCTGCAGGCCGAGCTGCCAGGTGGCCAGCCCGAGCTGCTGCACGGTGACGTGGCCGACGCGAGCGGCCCGGCCGACCAGGATCTCGGTGACGGGGACGACCAGCGACCGCTCGTCGCCCGACGCCTGGATCTCGAGAACCGATACCTCGCTGTCGGCGCCGGCCCGCACGACGAGGTGCGGGAAGGCGGCCGCACCGTCTCCGTCGGTGACGTGCACGACCACGACCGGACCGGGCAGGCTGACCCCCGCCGGGACGTCGACCACGACCGGCTCGACGACGAACGCGTCGTGCAGCTGGACGAACGCGTCGGGGGCGTCGCCGATGGCGGCACCGATGACCTCCCCGTGATCGTCATCCGTGGCGCCCACCCGGACGCCCTTGGCGGCCAGGCCGTCGGCCACATCGACCGACACGACCCGCCCGTTGCGGACGACGACGACCGCCGCCGGGTCGGCGACGACGTCGACGAGCGCCTGGGTTTCCGACGGCAGCGCGCCGCCACCAGTGGCGCCGGCAGGCCCGAACCCGTCGAGGTCGAGCTCGTCGATGCGGCTGTAGCGCCAGATCTCCTCGTCGGTCGACGGCAACTCGGCGCCGGCGAACGCATCGGCAGCCGCGGCACGGCGCGCCCGCAACCACGAGGGGCCATCGAGCGCGGCAGACAGATCGGGAGTGAAGGTACTCAGGCGTCCAGTCCTTTCGCAGCGCGCCCGCATCGTGCGGCGCCGCGGCCAGGGACAGTCAGCCTACCGGTGCACCTGGAGCGATCCCAAGGCCCCGGCGGTGGTCGGGGTGCTGCTCATCGGTCCGCGTTGATGAGGGCGGTCACGTCGTCGGGGAGGGGGTTCCGACCCCGCAGCGTGCCGCGGGCCGTGAACGGCCGGAACCGGACGAACGAGCCGGCGTGGTGGAACGAACGACGGTGCTCCTGGCGGATGGCGTCCGAGTGGCCGGAGGTCGACGTGGCGTACGCCCGCATCTGCTCGGCTGTCTCCCACAGAGAGAACGACGACACGACTCGCTGGGTGACGTTGGCGAGCCCGGTGGCCCACACACTGCCGGGCGCATCCGCGACCTGGGCCTCGGCGCGGTGGCTGGCACGAAAGAACGGAACGGCGCGGGCGACCCGCAACTGGCCGATGGTGAGCACGGCCGTGGGTCCGTCATCGTCGTCACCGTGCCGCGTGGGCAGATCGTCGGGTATGCCCGGGAAGTGACGGCTGGCGACGGACACGGCGCGCACCGGGTCCAGTCGCACGCTCCAGCCGGCGGCGAACGCATCGGCGAGCGGGTGCGTCTCGAGGAAGCGGTCGAGCCCGACCTCGTCGTCCCAGAAGGCGACCAGACCGACCCGCCCCAGCTGGGGCACCGGCGGCCCACCGCCGAGCGGGGCGGCGATGACGGTACGGGCATGACGCAGGCCCGGGGTGTCGGCGGGTGAGGGTGTGCGTCGCAGCGACCTGATCGTCGAACGCACGCCGCCGTCGACCAGGTGGACAGACCCGAGCATCACGCGCTCCTCCTCGTCGCCGAACCATGAGACCTGGCAGGAGCCACGGTGTCGGCTGAGAACGACCGTAACCGCGCCGTTCTGCCGACAGCTCCGGGGCCTCGGACAGCGGACGGGCAGCCGGGACGGCGTGCGGCCGAGGCCGCTACTTGCGGCGCATCCAGCGCCGCCAGCGTGGCGTCTCGCCGCGGGCGCGCTCGGCGTGGACGTCGGCCATGACGATCGGGCCCGCCGCGTTGACGATCTCCTCGGCCTCGTCGAGCAGCCGGGCCACCGAGTTGTCGCCCCGGTCGAGCGCGTCGAGCGGCTCGTCGGGCGTCTTCGGGGTCACCAGCGTGCCGTGGGCCCAGTTGACGTCGGCCATGCGCCGCTGGTACTTGGGACAGTCGGCCGGGCACCGCCACGGGGCCTCGGGCGCGAGGTCGAGGTCGCACTTCCGCACGGTCTCCCCGTTGCGGTAGGTACGGGACTCGAAATGCTTGCAATCCTGGCGCATCGGCACGTCAGAAAGTGTACGGCGGCACTGACAGCGTCAGTCATCGCCCCGGGCACCCCTGCACGCCGCCGTGACGTGCGAGGGGTGCCCGAGCGGGCGACCAGGGGGGATGTCAGTCGCGGGGAGTACCGACCACGACACTCTGCGGCGAGATGGTGGTCAGATCGCCGTCGGGGTTCGTGACCCGCACGATCACGGCGTCGGCGGTGACCGACACGTCGAGCGTGGCGTACGGCGGCACGTCGAGCACGTCATCCAGCGGCACGACCGACAACGACGTCCCGTCGACCGAGTGCACGACGGCGGTCGAGCCAGCGGCACCATCGGCGCCGTCGGCTGCGTCCTCCCACACGGTCGCCGCCCATCCGAGGGGGCCGAAGGCGACCTGTCCCGTGGACGCCTGCTGCGGTTGCCCGTCGAGGGCGGTGAGCGGGTCGATCGCCAACCACGACCCGTCGGCCTGGGCGAGGTTGACCGCCGTCCCCTCCTGCCCGGACGTGGCCGCGGCGGGCCGCCCGCCGACGGTGCCGGCGCTCGAGAGGTAGCCCGACAGCTCGCCGGCGGGCTCCCACGCCGTCCCGTCGGCCGACTTGAGCACCGTCGTGGTGCCGTAGGCGCCGGTGCCGTTGCGCAGGAACAACGTGAAGCCGTCGTCGGCGGCCACGACCTGTCCACCCGTCGACGCGACGTCGCCCAGGTCAGCAGGGGCGAACTCGCCCCCGTCGCGGGACACGAACAGGAAGTCACGGCCGTTCACGATCAGGTCACGCAGCTCGTCGTCGACACCGAGATCCGCCCATGTGTACGACTGCTGCTCCTCCGAGTCCCCGGGATCAGAGTTGCCGGGATCAGAGCTCGCGGGGTCGGCGAGCGTCACGGTGGTGGGAGAGAAGCATGCCGGGTCGGCCGGCAACTCCGGCGCAGCGGTGGCGTCGCGCTCGACCTCGGCGACCATGCACTCGTCGCTCAGGAAGGTGACGCCGTCCTCGGTCGTCTCCCACCCGGCATTGGGCAGCGCAACCCCGTCGGGGAGGCGTGCCTCGACGTCGAGCATCCCGGCGACCGAGGCGCTCACCACGACGGTCCCGTCGTGCACGGCGATCGACGGTGGCGACGCCTCGATCTCGTCGGGGTAGCGCTCCTGCAGCTCGGTGAGGGCGGCGGGCACCTCGACGGTCGACCAGGTCGCTCCCCCGTCGTCGGAGCTGGCGACCCGGTAGGCAGATCCCCCGCCCGCAGGGGCGGTGCCGACCGCGTAGAGGCGGTTGCCCGCCCCGGCCAGAGACGACGCCCAGAAGTCACCAGGCAGCTCCACCGGCGTCCACTCGGCTCCGTCGACCGAGCGGTACAACGTGGCCGGGTGGCCGAGCCAGTCGGCGTCCGACTCGGGGACGCCGGGTGCGGTCGACAGGCTGTAGAGCGCGCCGTCGTCGGTGAGGGCCGACGACCGGTTGGAGCCCAGGCCGGTGCTCGGCTCGACGAGCGACCAGTCGAGCGGCGAGGCCGTCACGGACGAGGCGTGGGACACGACGTCGTCGGGCTCGTCGCCGGGACTGGTGATGAGCACGGCGGACGCGCCGAGGACCACCGCGACGGTCGCGACGGCCAGGCTCCGGCGGACCCGCCGCCGGCGGGCGACCCGCTGCGTGATGGCCGCGGGGTCTGCGGGCCGTAGCTCGATGGTGGAGGCCCGGTCGGTGAGGTACTGGTGGATGCGGTCGTCGGTCACGGCTGCTCCTCGGTCTCGCGCAGGTGGCCCAGCCGGCTCTGGAGGATGCGGTGGGCTCGGTGCAGGCGGCTCTTGACGGTGCCCTGGCGCACGCCGAGGGCGGTGGCGGTCTCGGCGACCGACCATCCGAGCAGGTGGCGGCAGACGACGACGCTGCGGTGCTTGATGTCGAGCGTCCCCAGGGCGTCATGCACCGCGGGGTCTCCCACCTGGGGGCCGTCGACGGACGACGGCTCGTAGAGCCGGTGCAGTGAGCGGCGGTGGCGGCGCAGCACCGACACCGACCAGTTGAGGGCGACCCGGTAGACCCATGCCTCGGGGCGGTCGAGACGCGAGACCGATCGACCAGCGCTCGTAGGCACGGGCCATCGCCTCGTCGGTGGCGTCGCTCGCCAGGTCGACGTCACCGACGGCGAGGGCGAGCGCCCGGCCGACCGACGTGCGAGTCGACCGGTAGAAGTCGTCGAAGCTCCGGACGTCGGCGACGTCCAGCTCCCCGACCTCCGTGACGTCGGGTGCGGTCGAGCCCGCGAGCCGGTCGGCGTCCGTGAGACCGGAGCGTGGCCGGCCGCCGGGACGCTGACGGGACGCCGCAGCCCGTGGTGGTGGGGCGCCGACGTCGAGCGACAGCGCCGGAAGCGTGAGATCCATGCCCGGTACACGCTGGGCGCCGTCGTCAGGTTCCATCTCGGGCCTCCGGACGCAGCTCCTCCGCGCGTCGTAGCGCCTCGTCGGCGGCGGCCTCGTCACCGTCCAGCGCCGCGGCGACCGACGCCAGCGCCCACAGCGTCGAGCTGACGGGGTCGTCGGCGAGCAACCGGTCGGTCTCGGCGCGGGCGCGTGCGATGTGGTCCGGCGCCCGGGTGGCCTCGGCGCGGGCCACCAACAGGCGGGCCCACTCCCGCCGGGCGATCGGATCACCAGGCGAGATCGCCAGCGCGTCGTCGACCGCCGCGAGCCCGGCCACGATCCCCTGATCGTCGGCCACCCGGGCCCGGGCCTCGAGCAGACGGAGGCGCACCTCGTCCGGCCGCAGCCGCGTCGCCGCGCTCGCCTCGTCTGCCGCCGTGGCGCCGTCGCCTCGCGGCGAGCGCGTCAGCGGCCCGCCGGGCGTGCCGGTCGGCGGCGACATCGGCGGCGCCGGCCACGAGCGCGACCACGGCTGCGAGCCCCACGACCGCCAGGCCAGGCCGCGGCGTCGGCCGCTCGACGATCCGTGGTCCGACCACCCGCGCCGTCGTCGGTGCCGCGCCGAGCACCAGCCCGGCGAGCAGCCACACCATCGGCTCCAGCTCGACGACGGGGAACAGGAACAGCCCACCCACGGTGTGCGCCACGAGCCCGGCGGCGATCCCGGCCAGCCAGAGGCGATCGCCTCTCAACGCGACGAACGCTGCACGCCCGACCAGCACCACCAGGGCCAGCCACGCCGCCAGCACCGGCAACCCTCCGGCGAGCGCCACGTCCAGCGGGGTGCTGTGGGCGCGGTCCGGCAGCGGAACGCGGCCGTGCTCCTGCTCGTAGGCGGCGTCGGCGCCCTCGGCGAACGCGACGCGGTAGCCCTCGGGCCCCACACCCACGAACGGATGGTCGGCGATGACGCGGCCTGCGACACGCCACTCGTCCACGCGTCCCCCGCCGCCGGGCTCGCCGGCATCGAACGTGCTCGCCACCCGGTCGCCGACGGGACCGACGGTCACGAGGGCGGCCGTCGCGACCCCGGCCACTGCGACGGCCAGCAGGACGATGCGAGGCCGCCGACCGAGCCGGGTGCGGTGCACCCACGCGGCCACGATGCCCGCGACGGCCAGGCCCACCCACGCGGCCCGGGCGCCGGAGCCGACCAGGGCGACGGCCAGGCCGGCCGCTCCGGCCGCCGCAGCCACCCGTGAGCGCCGCGCCCAGGTCTCGTCCGCGGTGACCCCGACGAGCGCGGGCAGCAGCAGCGCCGCCGCCGCACCGAGGTAGGCGGGCGAGCCGAGGGTCCCGCTCAACCGGGTTCCGGTGTCGAGCGCGTCCGGCTCCCATCCGAGCGCCTCGGCGACGGCGATCGCCCCGACGCCCAGCCCGGCCACGACCAGGCCGCCGGCGACCACACGGCGATCGCTGTCGCCGTCCAGCGACTGCCCCACGACCAGCGCGAGCACCGCCAGTGCCCAGGTCACGATGCCGAGATGGCGCTCCGGGGTGCCGACCCAGGCGTAGACGGGGTCCGCCCCGACCACGGCAGCCACGGCGAGCCATGCGACCAGCGACAGCGCGACGACCGTCGGCCCCACCGCGAACCGCGACGGCCGGCGGGCGAGCACCACGAGGGACCCGGCGGTCACGAGCACCGACACCGCCAGCCACTTGATCGGCCCGAACGGGTACCAGCCCCACGGATCGACCGCGAGGAGCGAGGCCGGCGCCAGCGCCGCGACGAGCAGAACTGGCGAACGGCCGCGCACGAGCGGGCGATGCTAACCCGACGTCAGCCGCGACTGACGGCGGTTACCGGACGGGCCGGCCGGGCCGGACCGTCCGCGACGTCTCAGCCGACCGAGCCCTCCATCTGCAGCTCGATCAGGCGGCTCCACTCGACCGCGTACTCCATGGGCAGGGTGCGGGTGACCGGCTCGATGAAGCCGTTCACCACCATGCTCATCGCCTGCTCCTCGGACAGCCCACGGCTCATCAGGTAGAAGAGCTGTTCGTCGGCGACCTTGGACACCGTGGCCTCGTGGCCGATGTCGGCGTCGCGGGCGCCCACCTCCATGTAGGGGAAGGTGTCGCTGACCGAGTCCTCGTCGAGGATGAGCGCGTCGCACTGCACGTGGCTCTTGCAGCCGTAGGCGTCGTCCTCGACACGGACCAGGCCGCGGTACGACGTGCGGCCGCCGTCCTTGGAGATCGACTTGGAGACGATCTTCGAGGTGGTCTCCGGGGCGGCGTGCACCATCTTGGCGCCGGCGTCCTGGTGCTGGCCGGGGCCGGCGTAGGCGACCGACAGCACCTCGCCTGACGCCTTGGGGCCGACCATGTAGACCGCGGGGTACTTCATGGTGAGGCGCGAGCCGATGTTGCCGTCGATCCACTCCATGTGGCCCTCGGCCTCGACCCGGGCCCGCTTCGTGACCAGGTTGAACACGTTGTTCGACCAGTTCTGGATGGTCGTGTACGTGACCCGGGCGCTGGGCTTGACCACGATCTCGACCACGGCCGAGTGCAGCGAGTCGGTGGTGTACACGGGGGCGGAGCAGCCCTCGATGTAATGCACCTTGGAGCCCTCGTCGGCGATGATCAGCGTGCGCTCGAACTGGCCCATGTTCTCCGCGTTGATGCGGAAGTAGGCCTGCAGCGGCATCTCGACCTCGACGCCCGGCGGCACGTAGATGAACGACCCGCCCGACCACACCGAAGTGTTGAGCGCGGCGAACTTGTTGTCGTTGCGCGGGATGATCGTGCCGAAGTACTGCTTGACCAGCTCGGGATACTCGCGCAGCGCGGTATCCATGTCGCAGAAGATGACGCCCTGGCGTTCGAGGTCTTCGCGGTTGCGGTGGAAGACGACTTCGCTCTCGTACTGGGCGGTGACCCCGGCGAGGTACTTGCGCTCGGCCTCGGGGATGCCCAGCTTCTCGTAGGTGTTCTTGATCGACTCGGGCAGCTCGTCCCACTCGTCGACCTGCCCGGACGTGGGCTTGACGTAGTAGTAGATGTCGTCGATGAAGATCTCGGACATGTCGCCGCCCCACGTGGGCATGGGGCGCTTTCGGAAGTGGTCGAGCGACTTGAGCCGGTTCTTCAGCATCCAGTCGGGCTCGCCCTTCATCCACGACATCTCGCGGACGATGTCCTCGCTCAGGCCCTTCTTGGGCTTGAAGACGTAGTCCTCTTCGTCTGACCAGCCGAGCTTGTAGCGCCCCAGGTCGAGATCGGCGACTGCCATGCGTGTCCCTCCGGACGAACCGCGGACGAATTTCTCCTACGGCGATAGTAGCAATGCCCCGGTCGCACTCCACCACCGGTTCAGCGATCGCCCGGGGGTGTCGGGCGTCATTGCTCTCCGTAGTGGTGTGGCTGCGTATCGTCGCAGCCACCGTGTCACTATGACCAGATGACGCAACCGCCTCGCACCCGGCAGCCCAACCGCGTCGCCACCGAGTCGGCGCTGCAGAAGGCCGCCCTGTTGCTGCTCGAACGCAACGGCGTGCTCGCCGGCCTCAACCTGCGCCAGGTCGCCGACGAGGCCGGGGTCAACCGCGGCCTCGTCTATCACTACTTCGGCTCGCGGCGCGACCTGCTGAGGGCTGCCCTGCGGTCGGACGTGAGCGAGCGGATGAGCGACTTCGCTCCCGGCCTGGGCCTGCCCGCGCCGTCGCGCTACGAGCGGTTCTTCCGCACGATGCTCAACCACCGCGAGGCGGCGGTGCTCGCGGCGCTGCTCATCCTCGACGGCGACAAGGGCGTGCGGATGGTCCCCAACCCCGAGGGCACGCGCGAGCGCATCCGACGGGACGTCGACGAGGGCGTGCTGCCGCCGGACGTCGACGGCGACGGCGTCCACGCCGCGTTCGCCTCGATGATCTACGGCTACATGGTCCTGCGTGACCGCCTCGCGGAGGAGCTCGACGTCGAGGTCGACGCGCTCGACGACCAGGTCGCAGCGATGATCGACCTGCTCATGCGTGGGTTGAAACCCGACACTGTTACGAACTGATAGACCACCTCTTGCACGATTTCACACACGCGCATTAGGTTCCCCTCCAACTCTTAGCGCTTCGCTAACGGGGACGCAGGCCCGGAACCGCCGGGCCGGCGTGACATGGAGGGGGAACTGCGGTGGGGCTTGACCCGATCCGACGGCCGCGTCCGCGCACGCGGCTGCTGTGGGCGCTCGTTGCACTGGGGCTCATCGCCGCCGGCTGCGGCGGGGGCGACGACGACGAGGCCGGCTCCGGCGAGGCCACGGGCGCCGAGAGCGACATCTCCGAACAGGGTGACCCGGTCACCGGCGGCTCGATCACGGTCGGGCTCGAGGCCGAGACCAACGGTTGGCTCCCCGGCACCGCCAACTTCGCCAACTCGGGCGTCGCTGTGGCGCTCGCGATCTACGACCCGCTGATGCGGCGCGACGTCGACGGTGTCGTGCGGCCCTACCTGGCCGAGTCGATGGAGCCCAACGCCGACCTCAGCGAGTGGACGCTCACGCTGCGACCCGGCGTGACCTTCCACGACGGCACCCCGCTCGACGCCCAGGCGCTCAAGACGAACTTCGACGAGTACCTGACGGCGCCCGGCTCGAACCTGGCCGGCGAGCTGTCCGATGTGGCCGAGTTGGTCGTCGTCGACGAGCTGACCGTCACGTACAGGCTGATCGGCCCGAACTCGGCGTTCCCCGACACGCTCACGCTCGCCGCCGGCTACCCCTTCTCCCCCACCGCGGCCGCCGCGGCCGGCGAGGACGCCGGCTCGCAGCCCGTGGGCACCGGGCCCTTCGTGCTCGACTCGTGGGAGCGCGACAGCCGCCTCGTCGTCACGAAGAACCCCGACTACTGGCAGGAGGGCCTGCCCTACCTCGACGAGATCACGTTCCGGCCCATTCCCGACGAGGACACCCGCATCTCGAGCCTGACCTCGGGCGACATCGACGTCCTCCAGAGCCTGCGGCAGAGCGCAATCACCAAGGTGCGCGAGCTCGAGGGCGTCGACAGCTACGAGCAGATCGGCAACAGCTCGGGCGTCAACATCTTCAACACCTCGACGCCACCGCTGGACGACGTGCGGGTGCGGCGGGCGCTGGCCCTGTCCATCAGCCAGGACGACCTGATCGAGGTGCTCGGCGGCGCCGGCATCGTGCCGCAGTCCAGCCAGATGTTCGGGGAGGACGACGCCTACTACTCCGAGGCCGTCGCCGAGGCGTGGCAGGACGACGACCTCGAGGAGGCGGCGGCCAGCCTGCAGGAGTACGTCGACGACCCCGAGCGGTCCGACGGCAAGCCCGCCGGCGAGCCGATCAGCTTCCGCTACGACTGCCCGCCCGACCCCAGCCTCAACGAGCTGTCCCAGCTCTACCAGGCCTTCTGGACCGCCATCGGCGCCGAGGTCGAGCTGCGTCAGGTCGAGCAGGCCACGCACGTGGACGAGGCGCTGTCCGGCGACTTCCAGGCCAAGTGCTTCCGGATCGGCGTCGACCGCGACCCGTACTCACCGCTGTCCAACGCGTGGACCGAGGGCAGCCCCACGAACTTCACCCGGTTCAGCGACCCGGCCATCGACGACGCGCTGGTCGCGCTGCGCGAGTCCAACGACATCGACGAGCGCAAGAGCCTGGTCGAGGAGATCTCGACGATCGTCAACGAGAACTTCCCGGTCACCTACTCGGGGTCGACGCTCGCTCTCATCGGAGCGGACGACGCGGTCAAGAACCTGGACGGCTGGGTGTTCCCCGACGGCACCGAAGGCAACGGCGTCCCGGGCGCCACCGTCATGTGGGCCTTCGTCTGGACGACGGAGTAGCCCGGCGATGTCTCTGGTGGCGCGCCGGGTCCCGGCGCTGATCGTCACGTTGCTGGTGGTGTCGTTCCTGACGTTCCAACTCACCAGCCTGCTGCCGGGCGACCCGGCCGTGCAGATCCTGGGGCCCGACGCCGCCACCGAGGAGAACGTCGCCGAGGTGCGCGAGGAGCTGGGCCTCGACGACCCCGTCCTCACCCGCTACGCCAGCTGGGTGGGCGATGTGGCCACGGGCGACCTCGGCCGCTCGTACCGCACCAACCAGGAGGTCAGCGAGGCCATCACGGAGCGCCTGCCGGTCACGATCGAGATCGGGCTGCTGTCGCTGGTCATCGCCCTGGCCGTCGCCATCCCGCTCGGGACGTTCTCGGCGTTCCGGGCGGGGGGCGTGGCCGACCGCGTCATCACCGGCACGACCTTCGGCGTGCTCGCCGTGCCCGCCTTCATGATGGCGATCCTGCTCATCTTGCTGTTCGCCGAGACGCTGCAGTGGTTGCCGGCGACCGGTTGGGTGCGGCTGACCGACGATCCAGTCGCCAACCTGCGCACCGCGTTCCTGCCGGCGCTGTCGCTGGCGATGGGCGAGCTGGCCGTCTACACCCGGCTGCTCCGCTCGGACATGATCACCACGCTCCAGCAGGACTCGATCACGATGGCGCGGGCCAAGGGCCTGCCGACTCAGCGCATCCTGTTCCGCCACGCGCTGCGGCCCAGCTCGTTCTCGCTGATGACCGTGGTCGGGCTGCAGATCGGCACGATCATCGGCGGGGCCGTCATCGTCGAGACCCTGTTCGCGGTGCCGGGCATCGGCCGGCTGCTCGTGGACTCGATCTCGCAGCGCGACCTGTTGATGGTCCAGGGCATCGCCCTGGTGATCGCCGCGTCGGTCGTGATCGTCAACTTCGTCGTCGACCTGCTGTACACGCTGCTCGATCCGAGGATCCGCCATGGCCGCGCTGCAACCGCTTGACGACGCAGAGGAGAAGGTGGTCGGCCTCGGCGTCGACGACCTGCCCGACATCGACGTCGACCTGGCCGCCGCCGGCGCCGCCGGCGAGACCGGGCGGCGCGCCCGTGGGCGACGGGGGCGCCGTCGCGGCGTCGCCTTCTGGCTGGCCGTCGGCTGGCTGGCGGTGGTCTTCGTGTGCGCGGTCGGGGCCGAGTGGCTGCCGCTCACCGATCCGTACATCCCGGACATCTCGTCCAAGCTCGACGGGCCCAGCGCCGAGCACCCGCTCGGCGCCGACGGCCTGGGCCGCGACCAGCTCTCGCGCCTCGTGCACGGTGCCCGGGTGTCGGTGACGGTGAGCCTCACGGCCGTGGGCATCGGCATGGTGGTGGGCGGCACGTTGGGGACCGCGGTCGGCTACCTGCGGGGCCGCTTCGAGAGCGTGGTCATGGCCGGCGTCGACATCATGCTTGCGTTCCCGGCGCTGGTGCTGTTGCTGGTGGTGCTCGCGTACGTGGGCCGCAGCCTGACCGTGATCTCGGTGCTCATCGGCGTGCTCTCCATTCCGATCTACACCCGGGTGGCGCGGGCCAACACGCTGGCCGTGGCGCAGCGCGAGTTCGTCCACGCCGCCCACACGATGGGGGCACGGCGCTCTCGCATCCTGTTCCGCGAGATCGTTCCCAACGTCGTGCTGTCGGTGGCCGCCTTCGGGCTGGTGGCCATGGGCATCGTCATCGTGCTCGAAGGCTCGCTCGCCGTGCTCGGCCTGAGCGTGCCCGCGCCCCAACCCACGTGGGGGGACATGATCGCAACCAGCAAGACGCACCTCTCGGCCGCACCGCACGTCGCGCTCGTGCCCTCGGCGGCCATGTTCCTGACCGTGCTGTCGCTCAACTTCGTGGGCGACACGCTGCGCCGCAGCCTCGACGTGAAGGACTCCGGCCTGTGACCACCGACGATGGCACCCCCGCTCCCCCGCTGCTCGAGGTCGACGACCTCCGCACCAGCTTCGACACCCCACGGGGCACGCTCGTCGCCGTCGACGGCGTGTCCTTCCGCCTCGAGCGCAGCGAGACGCTGGGCGTCGTCGGCGAGTCCGGCTCGGGCAAGACGGTGCTCGCCCGTTCGGTGCTCGGGCTGGTGACCAGCCGCAGGGCGACGACGACGGGCAGCGTCCGGCTGCAGGGTCGCGAGCTGGTGGGTCTCAGTGCCAAGGCCATGCGCGACGTGTGGGGCGTGCAGGCCGGCATGGTGTTCCAGGACCCGATGACCGCCCTCAACGGCACCATGCGGGTCGGCGACCAGATCACCGAGTCGCTGCGCTTCCATCTCGACATGGGCCGGTCCGAGGCCCGCAAGACGGCCGTCGCCCTGCTGCGGTCGGTCGGCATCCCGGAGCCGGAGCAGCGCATCACGGTGTACCCGCACCAGCTCTCGGGCGGCATGCGCCAGCGGGTCACCATCGCCATCGCGCTGGCGTGCGGACCCCGGTTGCTCGTGGCCGACGAACCCACCACCGCCCTCGACGTGACGATCCAGAAGCAGATCCTGGACCTGCTCGGCCACCAGACCCGCGAGCGGGCGATGGGCATGGTCATCATCACCCACGACCTGGGCGTGGTGGCCGGCCGCACCGACCGCATCGCGGTCATGTACGCCGGCCGGGTCGTCGAGCGGGGGCCGACTCGGGCCCTGTTCCACGAGCGGCGCCACCACTACACCGACGGCCTGCTGCAGTGCATCCCCCGCCTGTCCGACGAAGGCCACACCCGCCTGAGCGTGATCCCCGGACGACCGCCCGACCTGGTCGACCTGCCGGTGGGCTGCCCGTTCGCCGCCCGCTGCCGGGCAGCCCAGCCGCGCTGCATGGAGGAGACGCCCACCCTGGTCGACGCGGGCGACGGGCACGAGCACGCCTGCTTCTTCCCCGTGGGCACCCCCGAGGGCGACGAGGCCCTCGCCAGCAACCGAGCCGCAGGCGTGACGGCGACGGGCCTGCCCGTCGACGCAGACTCCGAGGACGTGCGCGACCTGGCCCGAACCGCCGAGGTGACGATCTGATGGCCGGTAGCGGCACTGCAGCCCTGCGCCAGCGCGACGACATCGTGCTGGCGGTCGAGAACCTGGTGGTCGAGTTCCCCGTCGGGCGCGGCGCCCGCGTGCGCGCCGTGTCGGACGTGTCGTTCGACGTCGCCCGGGGCGAGACGCTGGGCCTGGTGGGCGAGTCGGGGTGCGGCAAGTCGACGACCGCCCGGGCGATCATGCACTCCCCCCGCCCGACGGCCGGGCGGGTCACCTTCGGTGGACGCGAGCTCGGTGGCCTCGCCGACGAGGAGCTCCGCCGGCTCCGGCCCGAGATGCAGATGATCTTCCAGGACCCGATCTCGTCGCTCAACCCGCGGCGCCGGGTCGTCGACATCGTGGCCGAGGGCCTGTCGATCTGGGGCCGCAGCGCCGGGGCCGACGAGCGCGTGGCGGCGATCCTGCGCGACGTCGGCATCGACCCCGAGGTGGCCGGCAGACGCCGTCCGCACGAGTTCAGCGGTGGCCAGTGCCAACGCATCTGCATCGCCCGTGCCCTGGCGCTCGACCCCGACGTGCTGATCTGCGACGAGCCCGTGTCCGCGCTCGATGTATCGGTGCAGGCCCAGATCCTCAACCTGCTCGAAGACCTCAAGGCGAGCCACGAGCTGACGATGCTGTTCATCGCCCACGACCTGGCCGTGGTCAAGAACATCAGCGATCGCGTGGCCGTCATGTACCTGGGCAAGCTGTGCGAGGTGGGCCCCGCCGACGCGCTGTACGCGGCGCCCGCCCACCCCTACACCGCGGCACTGCTCGACGCCGTCCCCGAGCCCGACCCCGACATCCCGCTGTCGGAGGACTCGCTGTCCGGCGACCTGCCGTCACCCCTCGACCCGCCGAGCGGCTGCCGCTTCCGCACCCGCTGCCCGCGGGCCGAGGAGCGGTGCGCCGCCGAAGAGCCCCAGCTCCGCCGCGTCGTGGCCGACGGTCACGACGGTGCCGAGCACGTCGTCGCCTGCCACTTCCCCCTGGTGCAGGCGACCGACGGTGGCTCGCCCGGCTGACCCTGCCTCCGCATGATTCAGCCGGGTGAGCCGGCGGCATTCAGCTTGCCGCGAGCGCGTCCCAGAAGAACGGGAACGCGAAGGCTGCCAGGCCGGCGGCCATGAACGAGACCTTGCCGCGCTGATAGCCGACCGCGGCCAGGACGAACAGGACGACCGCGAGCGCGTAGAAGATCATCTTCAGCGTCGGGTCCATGACTTCCACTGCAAGCAGCATGTGTGTGGGTTCCTTTCCCCAAGCTCTCGACCTGGGCAGGTCGATCCGCCAGTACCCCGGTGCTGCTGCAGTTGAGCCATCCCGCCCGGATCGTCACGGGTGTGCAACCCGGCGGCCCCCTCGCATCACCGTGACGGTCGTGACCGCCACCGAACGCGGCCGGTGGACGGGGCCGCGGCGGTCACCGCTGCTCGGCTTCCCCCGCGTGCCCGTGCCAGCCCGCATCCGGGGGACCGGTGCGCGTCCCCAACT
Organism: uncultured Acidimicrobiales bacterium; assembly: GCA_963735375.1. Lineage (GTDB taxonomy): Bacteria > Actinomycetota > Acidimicrobiia > Acidimicrobiales > VFJN01 > ZC4RG19. The sequence goes on along the minus strand of CAVTKS010000006.1, from coordinate 1,070,544 downwards.
CATCGGGCCGAGCGTCGACGGCTCAACCCGGCGAGGTCACGCCCGTGCCCGCCACCCAGGTCTCGTACAAGCGGGCGTAGGCACCGCCCCGGGCCACCAGGTCGGCGTGCGGGCCCAGCTCGACGAGCTCGCCGCCGTCGACGACACCCACCATGTCGGCCCGTTCCGACGTCGACAGCCGGTGGGCGATCACCACGACCGTGCGGCCCTCGAGCAGCCGGTCGACAGCGCCCTCGACCAGTGCCTCGGTGCCGGGGTCGAGGCTCGACGTGGCCTCGTCCAGCACCAGGACGGCGGGGTCGGCCAGCGCGGCGCGGGCCAGCGACACGAGCTGCTTCTCGCCCGCGGACAAGCGGCTGCCCCGCTCGCGCACCGCCGTGTCGAGCCCCTCGGCCAGGCCGGCGAACCGGTCGTAGGCCCCTACGGCGCGCAGCGCGTCGTCCACCTCGGCGTCGGTCGCGTCGGCGCGGGCGAGCCGCACGTTGTCGCGGATGGAGCCGTTGAACAGGAACCCCTCCTGGGGGATCACCACGATGCGGCCCCGCAGCGACGACAGCGTGGCGTCGCGCAGGTCGACGCCGCCGAAGCGGACGTGGCCTTCGGTGGGGTCGTAGAGCCGGGCGGCCAGCTTGGCCAGCGTCGACTTGCCCGCACCAGTGGGGCCGACGAGGGCGAGGCGCGACCCGGCCGGAATGCTCAGCGTGACGTCGCGCAGGACGCGGGGCCCGTCGCCGTAGGCGAACGACACATCGTCGACCTCGATGTCACCCGCCTCGGGCAGGTCGACCGCGCCGGGTCGCTCGTCGATGTCGACGGGCGTGTCGAGCAGCTCGTACAGCTTCTGCAGGCCGGCACCCGCCGACTGCACCATGTTGAAAAGCTGGCTGAGCTGCTGCACCGGCTCGAACAGGTTGGACAGGGTGAGCACGAAGAACGCCACCGTGCCGATGGTGAGCATGTCCTCGTGGACCCACCAACCGCCGACGCCCAGGGCCAGTGCGGTGGTGCCCCAGCCCGCCAACTCGATGACCGGCAGGTACCAGGCAGAGATGGCCACCGACCGCATGTGGCTGTCGTACAGCTCGCGGTTGCCCTGCTCGAAGCGGTCGACCTCGACGTCCTCGCGGGCGAAGGCCTGCACGACGCGCACGCCGGCGATGCCCTCCTGCAGGTGCGACAGGGTGTTGCCGATGTTGTCGCGCACCTCGAGGTAGGCGTCGTTCGAGTCGCGCTGGAACTTGATGCTGGCGAAGATCACCGGCGGCAGCGCCACCAGGCAGATCAGCAGCAGCTGCCACGACACGGACGCCAGGACGATCATCGACACGACCAGCAGCAGCGCGTTCGAGACGAACATGGCCAGGCCCATCTGGATGAGCTCGGCCAGCGAGTCGACGTCGGAGGTCATGCGCGACACGAGCACGCCGGCCTTGGACCGGTCGTAGAACGGCATCGACAGCCGCTGCAGGTGGTCGAACACCTTGTTGCGCAACTCGCGCAGGAAGTCCTCGCCCACCCGGCTGATGAGCGCGATCTGCCGGCGGTTGGTGAGGTAGGCCAGCACGGCCACGACCACGTAGCCGGCGACCACCAGGTTCAGGGTGGCGGTGTCACGTTCCTTGATGCCCTGGTCGATGCCGATGCGCACCAGGTACGGACCGGCCAGCACCGTGGCGGTCCACAGCACCACCATGGCCATCGCCCCGGCGACGCGCCGGCGGTGGGGGCGCAGCAGCTGCGCCGACCGGCGCAGCACCTGCGTCGCCCCGGCGACGTCCAGCTTGTCGTCCTCACTGACGCCCGCGCCCATCCACATCAGCGCCGACCTCCCTGTGGGATGCGGTCGTCGTCGGGTACGGCGTCCTCCGACGCGGCCGCTCCCGCGCCGATGCCGCCCGCCTCACCGTCGCCCGCACCGTTGCCCGAGGGCACGACCTCGGCCTCGCGCAGCGCGGCCGAGGCCAGCACCTGGCGGTAGCGGGCGCTGGTGCCGAGCAGCGACTGGTGCGTGCCCTCGGCCACGACCCGGCCGTCGTCGATGAGCACCACGCGGTCGGCCAGCGCGATGGTGGCCGGGCGGTGGGCGATGACGATGGTGGTGCGCCCGGTCATGACCTCGGTGAGCGCGTCGCGGATCTCGTGCTCCTTGGTGGGGTCGACGGCCGAGGTGGCATCGTCGAGGATCAGGACCCGCGGGTCGGCCAGGATGGCCCGGGCGATGGCGATGCGCTGCCGCTGGCCGCCCGACAGCGAGTACCCCCGCTCGCCGATGCGGGTGGCGTAGCCCTCGGGCAGGGCGCTCACGAACTCGTGCGCTCCCGCCAGCCGGGCCGCCCGCTCGATGGCGTCGGCCGAGGCACCCGGATCCGCGAACGCGATGTTGGCGGCGATCGAGTCGCTGAACAGGAACGTGTCCTCGAACACGATGCCGATCGACCGGCGCAGCTCGCGGAGTCGCAGGTCGCGCACGTCGACGCCGTCGATGGTGATCGCGCCGGCCTCGACGTCGTAGAACCGGGGCATCAGCCGGGCCACGGTCGTCTTGCCCGATCCCGTCTGGCCGACCAGGGCCACCGACTCGCCCGGGGCCACCGTGAGGTCGAACCCGTCGAGCACCGGGTCGGGCCGGCCGTAGCTGAAGCGCACGCCCGTGAACCGCACCTCGCCGCCGCCCTCGGGCAACGGGCAGGGATGGGAGGCGTCCGCCACCTCGGGCTCGGTCGTGAGCACCTCGTCCACCCGGTCGGCCGACGCTGTCGCCCGCTGCGACTGGGCGACGATCATGCCGAGCATGCGCAGCGGCCACACGAGCATGGCGATGTAGACGTTGAAGGCGACCAGCGAGCCGAGCGTGAGGTTGCCGTTCAGGACCTGGTGGCCGCCGTAGCCCAGCACGGCGATGAGCCCGATGTTGGGCAGCAGCTCGAGGCCGGGCAGGAACCGGGCCCGGGTCATCGCTGCCGCCATCGACTCGCGGTACACGTCGTCGGCCTCGGCGGAGAGACGGTCGGCCTGCACCCGCTCGGCGCCCAGGCCCTTGACGACCCGCACGCCGGCCACCGACTCCTCGACCACGGCCGCCAGCTCGGCCGACTCGCGCTGGATGCCCATGACGTGGGGATGGAGGCGGCGCGAGAACCGGGTGGCGAGCACGTTCATGAACGGCAGCGAGCCGAGTGCGAGCAGCGTGAGCACGGGATCGATGGTGGCGAGGATGACGGTCACCGCCAGCACGGTCATGCCGTTGCTGATGGTGAGCGGGATCATCACGACGAACGCCTGGATCTGCTGCAGGTCGGTGTTGGCCCGGCTCATGAGCTGACCGGTCTGCACCTCGTCGTGGTAGGCGAAGTGGAGGCGCTGCATGTGGGCGAAGAGGCGGTCGCGCAGGTTGGCCTCGACGGCCCGGGCCTCGCGGAACGCCATGTACCGCCGCACGCCGGTGAACAGCGCCGAGGCGACGGCGACACAGCCGAGCGTGATGGCCCAGTTGCGCAACGCAGTCATGTCGTCGCCCTCGATGCCCTGGTCGATGGCCCGCTGGATGATGACGCCCGTGCTGACCTTGGCCGCGGTCCACAGGAGGCCGACGACGACGCCGATCGCGATGCCCCGCCGGCGACGCTTGGCCTCACGGACGATCAGGCCCCAGCCCTTGCGTCCACCGGTGCTGCTCTGCGACATGCGCTCCCCTCGGCTACGTATCCGTCATCGGGCCGCGAAGACTTGACCCGCGGGTCAAGTTTACCGGGTCGCCGCGGCGACCGGACAGCCGGTTTCCTTCCGTTCTCTGGCCCGAAGCGGTATCGCTGCGCGTCAGGACCGGCTGCGACTCGCCGCGCGCTTCTTCGCCGAGCCCTTCGCCTTGGCGCCGGCCGCGCGCGGCTTCTTGGCCTTCCGGCCGGGCACGAGCGCCGGGGCGAGCTTGCGCCACTGCTCGAGCGGCAGTGCGGCGGCGTCCTCGTCGAGCACCTGCACGCACACGTGGTCGGCGCCGGCCGCCCGGTGCTCGGCCACGCGGGCGGCGATGGCCTCGCCATTTCCCCAGGCCACGAGCGCGTCGACCAGGGCGTCGCTGCCGCCGTCGGCGAAGGCGTCGTCGTCCCAGCCCAGGCGGCGCAGGTTGTTCACGTAGTTCGGCAGGGTGAGGTACATCTGCATGTGCTTACGAGCTGCGGCGCGGGCCACCCCCGCGTCGGTCGACAGCACAGCCGCCTGCTCGACCATCAGCATGGGCCCGTCGCCGAGGTGCTCGCGGGCCACGGACGTGTGCTCGACCGGTACGAAGTAGGTGAGCGCGCCCCACGCCCGGCTGGCCGCCAGGTCGAGCATCCTGGGCCCCAGGGCGGCGAGCACGCGTGGCGGGTCCTCGGCCGGTGCCGGCGACACGGTGAAGGCGTCGTCGAGCGCGTCGAGGTACCCGACCATGCGGGTGAACGGCTTGTCCCAGCTCTGACCGAGCAGGCCCTCGACCATGGGGCCGTGACTGACGCCGAGGCCCAGCAGGAACCGGCCGCCCGAGTCGTCGGCCAGCAGGCGCTGCCCGTAGGCGGCAGCGGCGGGCGTGCGGTTGTAGATGTTGGCCACGCCGGTGGCGACCACCAGACGTTCGGTGGCATCGAGCAACACCGCGGCGTGCGAGATCGCCTCACGTCCCACGGCCTCGGGCACCCACAACGCGCCGTAGCCCAGCTGGTCGAGCTCGGCGGCGACCTCACGGGCCCGGGCGGCGGGCTGCAGGTCGAGCTGACCGGTCCAGATGCCGACAGATCCCACGTCCATGCGGGGCGACGCTACCTTGGGCCCCGATGGACCCCGCCATCGCCGCCCCTCCCCCGCCGCCGCAGGCCCACCCGCCGGCGGCACCCGCGTCCGGGCCGGTGACCGGGCGTCGACAGCTGTGGGGGCGAGGTGCGGGCCTGGCCGCCGTGGTCGGCGTCACGGCCTATGTCGGCCTGGTCGATCCGTCGGAGGGCGGCGCCTATCCGTTGTGCCCCAGTCGGGTCCTGTTGGGCATCGACTGCCCGGCGTGCGGCGGCCTGCGCGGCACCCACGACCTGCTGCGCGGCGACGTCGTCGCCGCCCTCGACCACAACCTGCTGCTGCCGTTGTGGCTCGCGATCTACGCGGTGCTGTTCGCGACCTGGCTGCTGCCGCTCATCGGCCGCGCCTCACCGACGTTGCGTCCGCCGCGGTGGCTGCTGGTCGCCGGCATCGTCATCGCCGGCGCGTTCACCGTGCTGCGCAACCTGCCCGTCGCCGGGCTCGAGTTCCTGGCCTCGGGCACCTAGCAGTCGCAGCGAGCCGGCGATCAGCGGGCCCGCGGCCAGCGCGAAGCCGGCGGTCCCCAGCCCGAGCGCGCCGCCCAGGATCCACCCGACCGACAACGTCGTGACCTCGATCGCCACCCGCGCCCGCACCAGCGGGACCGAGCGGTCGGTGGCGACCAGCATCACCATCTCGAGCGGCCCGACGCCGATGTCCGCCCGCACGATCAGCGCCACCCCCAGGCACACGACCGGCACGCCCACGACGTAGAGCAGCAGACGGCCGCCCATCGCCTCGGGCTCGCCCATGACGGCCAGGCCGGCGTCGATCGCGCCGCTCACCCCCACCAGCAGCACGGCGTTGCCCCAGCCCGGCAGCCGCCCGAACGGTGCGCACAGGACGTAGACGGCCACGCTCAACGCCGCGCCCGCCACGCCGACCGACACGTCGACCCGATCGGACACCGCGGTGGTGAGCACGTCCCAGGGGGTGACGCCGATGTCGCCGCTGATCATCGCGGCCGCACCCACGCCGATGAGCACCGCGCCCGCCGCCACCAGGCTCAGGGTGCGCGCACCCACGGGACGACCGGTGACCTGGCGGAACCTCATCCGGTCTAGTCAACCCACTTTCGGGTCGGAGGAGGCGCGGTCCAGGCCGCGAGCGTGTCCACCATGGCGCCGGGGTCGGACGCAACCAGCACGAGCCCGCGGTGCTCGGGCCGGATGAAGCCCTGGTCGGCGGCCGTGTCGAACAGGCCGACCAACGGCGCGTAGAACCCGGCGACGTCGAGCAGCCCGCATGGCTTGGGTGTGGGGTGCAACCCGAGCTGGCTCCAGGTGAGCACTTCGCAGAACTCCTCGATCGTGCCGAAGCCACCGGGCAGCGCCACGAACCCGTCGGCCAGGTCCGCCATCAGCGCCTTGCGCTCGTGCATGGTCCCCACGATCCGCAGGTCGTCGAGCCCGGTGTGCGCGACCTCGGCCTCGACCAGCGAGGCGGGGATCACCCCCGTCACGTCTCCTCCCGCCAGGCGGCACGCGTCGGCGAGCGCGCCCATCAGCCCGACGTGGGCGCCGCCGTACACCAGGCCGATCCCCCGGCCGGCCAGCTCGGCGCCCAGGGCCCGGGCGGCATCGACGTAGTCGGGCCGCGCTCCGAAGCTCGACCCGCAGAACACGCACACCCGCCGCAGCTCCATGCGTCACCCTGCCACGGCGGGTCGAGCGCCCACCTCCGCATTTGGGGTCAGTCCACCCTGCGCAGGTGCTTGCGGTAGGAGGCGCCCCGTTCGACGTAGCTGAGCATGCCGAGGCGGATCATCGTGTCGGGGTCGACGGCGTCGGGGCGGATCTTGGCCGGGATGCCCAGCGCCATCGCCCGCGACGGGACCTCGACCCCGCTCGACACCACTGCGCCCGCACCGACCAGCGCCTCCGTGCGCACGATCGCGTCGTGGAGCACGACCGCGCCCGACCCGACCAGGCACCCGTCCTCGATCGTGCAGCCCTCGAGGTGCACGAGGTGGCCGACCACGCATTCAACCCCCACCGTGGTGGCGTGGATGGGCGTGACGTGCAGCACCGACCCGTCCTGGATGGACGTGCGGGCACCGATCGTGATGGGGGCACCGTCGCCCCGCAGCACCGCGCCCGGCCACACCGAGGCCTCGGGACCGATGTGCACGTTGCCGATCAGCACCGCGTCGGGGTGCACGTAGGCGGTGGGATCGATCGCCGGCTCGATTTCCCCGAGTGCGTAGATGGGCACGGTCCCGCCCTCGTCAGGAGGTGTACCGGCCGAAGCCGCCACGGAAGAACACGAGCGGCCCGCCCTCGTGCCCGATCTCGAGGTCGAGCACGCGGCCCATGACGATCCAGTGGTCGCCCGCCTCGTGAACCCCGTCGATGCGGCAGTCGATCCAGGCCAGGACGTCGTTGAGCACCGGCGCCCCGGTGGCGACCGAGGGACGCCAGCCGATGCCCGCGAACTTGTCGTCGCTCTTGCCGGCGAACACCCGAGCATGCTCCTCCTGGTCGTCCGCCAGGATGTTGACGCAGTAGTGGCCGGCGGCCTCGATGGCCGGGTAGCTGGTGGACGACTTGCCGGCGAAGAACGCGACGAGCGGCGGGTCGAGCGACACGGAGGCGAACGAGCCGACGCTCATGCCCGCCGGCCCGCTCTCGCCGGACGCGGTGATGACGGTGACCCCGGTCGGGAAGTGCCCCAGCACCTGGCGGTACCGGGCGCTGTCGATCGCGGGAGACGCGGACGGTTCGGCGCTCACACCCGGCACCCTAGCGACAGGTGACGCGCCGTCAGATATTCCGACGGGGGTGCGACGTGCCTTCCGCTCTTGCTGCTTCGCAGCGGGCCGTTCGGGACATGCTTCCCGCTCGCATCGCGACGCAGGGGCCGCTCGGGCCCGGGCCTCGCCTGACGGCTCGGCCTCAGGCGAAGGAGACGGTGAGGCCCTCGTACGCCGCGATGACCTCGGTGAGCCCGGTCGACTCGGCGGTCGTGCGGGCGTGGGCGAGCAGCGCGTCGACGGCGGCGTCGTCGTGGGCCGGGTCGTGGTGGAAGAGGGCGAGGCGCTTGGCGCCGGCCTCGTTGGCCACGAAGACCGCGTAGTCGACGGTGCAATGGCCCCAGTAGTACTTCTGGGCGAACTCGTCGTTCGTGTACTGGGCGTCGTGGATGACCAGGTCGGCCCCGTCGCACAGCTCGAGCACCGCGTCGGTGACCGTGTGGCTGCCGTCGTGGGGCATCTGATGGTCGGCGACGTAGGCGATGGTGGCGCCGCCGACCTCGACCCGGTAGCCGTTGTTGGCACCCACGTGGGGCACTGGCCGCACCCGCACCTTGGCGCCGTCGATCTCGATGTCGCAGTCGGCCGCGTCGTGGAACGTGATCTGCCCGTAGAGCTCTTCGACCGTGACCGGGAAGAACGGCGGGCGCACGAACTGGTGGAAGGCCTCGGCCAGCGACCCGGCCTCCTGCGGCGGGCCGTATACGTCGAGCTGCGCGCCCGGCGCGAGGATCGGGGCGAAGAACGGCAGCCCCTGCACGTGGTCCCAGTGCATGTGGGTGACAAGCGCCGAACCCCGGAACGACCCGTCGGTCGGCAGGTGCTGCCCGAGCTGACGGAGCCCGGTGCCGAGGTCGAGCACGATCGGGTCGTGGCCCGGCGCGTCGAGCTGCACGCACGACGTGTTGCCGCCGTAGCGGCGGTTCTCGTCGCAGGGACATGGGGTCGAGCCCCGGACACCGAAGAAGGAGACGTTCAGCAAGGATTCCCCTCTGTGCGCCACGAGCGCTCGGGCGACGTTATCCAACCGTGAACACCGTGAGCGCAGGGTGTGACCACAATCACCGCCTGTGTCGGGCACCGGAGCGTGCCTGCACGTGGGTTACCGTCGCCGGCCATGACCGAGATCTCTGAGGTGACGATCACCCAGGGCACAGTCGAGGCCAACGGCCTGACGTTCGCCTACCTCGCCGCGGGCGCCGAGGATGCGCCGCTCGCCCTGTGCCTGCACGGATTTCCCGACTCGGCGTGGACGTGGCGGCATCTACTTCCCTCTCTGGCGGCCGACGGCTACAGGGCCGTGGCCCCGTGGCTGCGAGGGTATGCACCGACGACCGTACCCGACGACGGCCACTACCAGTCCGCCGTGCTGGGGCTCGACGCCTGCGCCCTGCACGCCGCGCTGGGCGGCGGCGAGGACGCGGTGCTGATCGGCCACGACTGGGGTGCGCTCGCCGCCTACTCGGCGGTGCACGAGCCGTCGACGCCGTGGCGGCGCTTGGTGACCATGGCCGTCCCCCCGCCGGCGACCGTCGCCAACGCCTTCTTCTCGTACGACCAGCTGCAGAAGTCCTGGTACATGTTCTTCTTCCAGCACCCGCTGGCCGACATGGCGGTGCCGATGGACGACCTCGTGTTCATCGACCGGCTGTGGGCCGACTGGTCGCCGGGCTACGACGCCTCCGCAGACCTGCCCGACGTCAAGGATGCGCTGCGTGACCCGGCCAACCTGGCGGCGGCCATCGGCTACTACCGGGCGACGCTCGGCGGCGTCGGGCTCTCCGACAGCCCCGAGGTCGTGGCGCTGCAGACCGCCTCCAACGGCGCTCCCCCGCTGCCCACGCTGTACCTGCACGGCCGCACCGACGGCTGCATGGGCGCCGACCTCGCGGGGGAGGCAATATCGGTGTTGACCCACGCGGGCTCACGGGTCGAGATCGTCGACGGCGCCGGCCACTTCCTGCACGTCGAACGGCCCGAGGCCGTCAACCGCCTGGTCCTCGACTTCCTCGCGGAGTCCTGACCCGCCGGCCGGGCGGCCGGCCGCGGCGTCAGCGCAGGCCGCCGAGCTGGCGGACCTTGGCCACCACCGCGTCGAACCGGCCCCGGGACAGTGCCGCGCCCTCGCGGCGCACGTCGCCGGGGGCGTAGCGCAACACGCGGTCGGCGTTGGCGAAGCTCACCCGCTGCTCACGGTCCCAACCGCCCACGCCGACCTCGACCCACTCGTCGGCGTCGCGCTTGTCCTGGTGGTCCTTGCTGCTGAGCGGCACGGCCAGCAACGCGCCCGTCGCCTCCGTCGCCTTCGGCGTAGCCGATGACCAGCACGGGCCGGTCCTTGCCCCGGCTCGGGTCGTCCTCGTACGGCACCCAGGCCCACACGACCTCGCCGGGGTCGGGATCGCCGTCGCGCTCGGGGGCGTAGGCGATCTGGGGTCCGGTGCGCTCGGTCGGGCGCCGCGGCCCGGTCAGCTTGTGGAGCATCGTGCGCAGCCGTCCCATCGGCGCAAGGCTACGGGACCCTGCGACTCCGGCGGTGGGCAGCCGGGCCCCCAGAACGGCGGGCTCAGGGCAGGCGGAGGTGGTCGCCGTCGCGCACGGCGAGGCCGTCGTCGAGCAGGCCCACGGCCACGCGGTCGGCGCGGGACGGGTCGCCGGGCCAGCCCATCACGACGGACACGTCGGCGACGGCGACCGGGCCGCGGCACAGCGCCTCGACGAGCCGGCCGCGGCCCTGGCGGTCGGAGCCCTCGAACCGGGGCTGTCCGGCGCTCACCCCCGCCGATCCGTCCGCCGGATCGGGAGCCACCAGCCCGGCGGCCGCCCACGAGCACCAGGGCCGCACGGGGCACGCGGCGCACCGAGGGCGACGGCGCCGGCAGACCGTGCCGCCCAGCTCCATCACCGCCTGGTTCCAGGCCCACGACCGTCCGCCCTCCGCTGGTACCAGCCGGTCGGCCAGCGCCTGCGCCTCGGCCGGGCGGAGCGGTCGCCCCTCCCATCGGGCAAGCACCCGGCCCACGTTCGTGTCGACGACCCCGACCTCGCGCTCGAACGCGAAGGCGAGCACCGCACGGGCCGTGTACGGCCCGATGCCCGGCAGCGCCAGCAACTCGCCGAGGTCGTCCGGCAGTGCCCCGCCGTGACGCTCGACCACCGCGCCGGCACAGCGGTGCAGGTTGACCGCCCGCCGGTTGTAGCCGAGACCGGCCCACAGTCGCACGACGTCGCCGGCGGGCGCAGCGGCGCACGCCCGCGGTGTCGGGTACCGGTCGAGAAACGCGTGGTAGTACCCGACTACGCGGTCGACACCGGTCTGCTGCGCCATCACCTCGGAGACGAGCACGGCCCACGGGTCACGGGTCGCCCGCCACGGCAGGTACCGCAGCGCGGCGTCTCCCCAGGCGAGGAGCGCGACCTGCCGTCCACCTACCCCAGACGCGGGCACAGGTGCAGGGTGCACGGTCGCTCGTAGGTCAGCTCGGTGCGGCCCGCCACGTCGGGATGCCCGGCGAGGAACGCAGCCAGCTCGTCGAGGACCTGCCGCTGGTGCGCGTCGTCGAGCGTGTGGACGAAGCTGCGCGAGACGCTCTCGTCCATCTCACGCTCGACGGAGGTGACGATCGTGCTCACGACGGTGCTCACCGCGCGGGGACCGAACCGATCGTCGCCGTCGAGCACCGCCTCCCAGCCGCGACCCGGGTAGTCGCCTGTGAAGCCGGTGAGCCGACGGCGCAGGTCCCAGTGCTCGGCCGCCCACCCGCCCGACGGCGGCTCGTTCCACACGAGCGCGAGCCAGCCGCCGGGCCGAAGCACCCGGGCGAGCTCGTCGAGCGCGGGCCGCGTCTCGAACCAGTGGAACGCCTGGGCGACCGTCACCACGTCGATCGACGAGCTGGCCTGCGGGATCGACTCGGCCGTGCCGTCGACCACCTGCACGCCGGGCACCGCCACCTCGAGCTGGTCGCGCATGCCAGCCGAGGGCTCGACCGCCGTGACCTCTGCACCGAGGGCGGCGAGTTGGCGGGTCAGCTTGCCGGTACCGGCGGCCAGGTCGAGCACCGTCACGCCCGGCCCGAGGCCGGTCGTGGCCACGAGCTGGTCGAGGATGGCGGCGGGGTAGTCGGGCCGCGCCCGGTCGTAGCCGCTGGCGACATCGCCGAACCGGCGCGCGGCTGGCGCCACACGAGGATCGTTCACGCGCTGCAGCGTGTCACCGTCGGCGGCAGCGGTACACGCGAGTTGTGTAGGGGAACGGGAACCGATCGCGGCCGGCCAGGTCGGGATGGCTCTCCGCCAGCCGCCGCACCCGGTCGAGCACCCGCTGCTTGTCCGTGGGGGGCAGCGAGCCGACCACGCTCACCGACTCGGCGCGGGCCACCAGCAGGTCGGGATCGCACGGCTGTTCCCAGGCGTGGGTCCACAGCTCGACCGGGGTGAATCCGCCCGCCTCGGCGATCACCGCCGGGTAGTCGACGTCGTAGTAGCTGTCATAGGGCCGCTCGGCGTCGGGGTCGTCGACGAGCAGGTCGCCGAACTGCCGGACCCAGTCGTGGCCGCGGTCCCGGACGTTCCACACCAGGAACAGGTGGCCCTTGCGTGTCAGCACCCGGTGCATCTCGGCGAGCGCGACCGGCGGGTCGAACCAGTGGAACGCCTGGGCTGCCGTGATCACGTCGATCGACCGGTCGCCGAGGGGCAGACCCTCGGCCGTTCCATCTCGCACGTCGATGTCGGGCAGCCGCGCTCGCAGTTGCTCGCGCATGGCGGCGACGGGTTCGACCGCGGTCACGTCGGCTCCGGTCTGCACCAGCAGGCGTGTCAGCTTGCCGGTGCCGGCGGCCAGGTCGAGCACCCGCCGGCCGGGGCCGATCTGCCCGTGGCCGACGATGTGCGCGATCGCCTCGGCCGGGTACGAGGGGCGGGCCGCCTCGTACGCCGCGGCGTTCTGGTCGAACCCCTGGGCTGCGTCCCTGATCCGCTCTGCCATCCGAGCCTCCTCGTCCGGCTCGAACCATACAAGTTGCAGACAAGTCCCGCCAGGCGTCCGCGACCCGTCCTACTCGTCGGCGAAGACCTGGTCGCCGTAGGGGTATCGGCGGGTCGGGGCGAACTCACGCTTCCACACCATCACGCGGCGCGTGAAGTAGCAGACCTCTTCCTCACGCTGGTTGATGCCCTTGCTCTCGACGGTGACGATGCCCCGCTTGCCGTCGGACGTCTCCTTCTTCTCGAGAACCTTGGTGACCGCGTAGATGGTGTCGCCGTGAAAGGTGGGCTTGGGGTGCCTGAGGGTCTCGATCTCGAGGTTGGCCACTGCTGCGCCGCTCACGTCGGGCACCGACATGCCGAGCACCAGCGAGTAGACGAGGTTGCCCACGACCACGTTCTGCTTCTGCACGGTCTCGTTCTCGGCGAACCACACGTTGGTGTGCAGCGGGTGGTGGTTCATCGTGATCATGCAGAACAGGTGGTCGTCGTACTCGGTGATGGTCTTGCCCGGCCAGTGGCGGTACACGTCGCCCACCTCGAAGTCCTCGAGGTGGCGGCCGAACGGGCGGTCGATCGTTGCCATGGCCGACACGCTACGGAGCGGCTCGGCTGCGTGGCCAGACCGCGGCGGGCACGTGCGGGATCATCCCCGACAGCGCCGCGCGGGCGCGTCGGTGCATGCTGTTGCCCGATTGGTTCCACGAACTGCTGGGAGAACCCCATGACCCGCGATGTTGTCGTCGCGACGCGACGGCGGCCCGCCCGCCGCGCGCTCGCCTCCGCCCTCGTCCTGCCCGCGCTCGTCGCCGGCTCCGCCTGCGCAGACGAGTCCGACTCGAGCGGCGGCGCGACCGACGTGCAGACCATCGACGGGTTCGAGGCCACAGCGGTGTACCTGCAGCAGGCCGCCGAGCAGACGACGGCCGAGGGCTACCGCGTCGAGATGTTCTTCGCGCTCAGCGAGGAGGCGGACGACACCGTCCCGCCGCTCATGTCGGGCGAGGTCAACGGCGACGAGTACCACTACGTCCTCGACTTCGGGTCGATGATGGACGAGATGGCCGGAGCGTTCGGCGATGCCGGTTCCGCCGCGAGTGGAGTCCTGGACGAGCTCGACACGACGATGGAGATGGCCGGCGATCCGGAGTCGATGTACATCCGGGCACCGATGTTCGCCGACATCGCCGCGATGGCCGGGGGCGACGCGCCCGGTCCCATCGCCGGGCTGGCCGACCTCGGCGACGGCTGGGGGCACGTCGACATGGCCGCTCTGGGCGACCAACTGCCGTCCGACCTCGCCGCCGCCATGGGCGGACAGGGTGTCGACCCGCAGGTGGTCGTCGACATGATCGGCGCCACCGAGGGCGTCGAGGACCTGGGGACGGACGAGGTCCGGGGCACATCCGTGCACGGCGTGGCGGCCGACGTCACCCTGGGCGACCTGCTCGAGGCATCAGGCCAGGACCCCGACGCGTTCGCCGACATCAGCAGCTTCGGCGACTCGTCGGCAGTCGACACCCTCTACGACATCACGACGCCCGTCGAGGTGTGGGTCGACGACGAGGGCTACCTGCGCCGCATGTCCTACGGCTGGGGATTCGACGACATCGCCGAGGCCATGGGCGCGGACGCCGGCGACGTGGCCGGCACGGGCATGGGCGGCATGCACTTCAGCTACGTGATGGACATGTTCGACTACGGCAGCGAGGTCGACTTCGAGGTGCCCGCCGACGCGGTCGACATCACCGACGCGTTCGCGGCCGTCGCCGAGGGGTAGCCGCCGTCACCTCGAGCGGGCGGACCGGTATCGTTCCCGTGCACCACCGGCGGGAGGCGACGATGCGTTCGACGACGGGTGCCGGGCGACCAGTCCGGTGGCGGTGCGCGGGCGCCGTTGCCAGCTTGCTGGTCGCCGGGTCGGCCGCGTGTGCTCAGTCCAGCGGGCGCGACCTCTCGGTCGTGGCCGCCTCGTTCGAGGCGACGCCGGAGTTCGTGGCGGGCGCAGTCGAGCGCTCGCACGGCTCGACGTACCGCATCGAGATGGACATGACGATGTCCATGACCCTCGGCCGGGACGACCTCCTCGTCGACGGGACGGTGATGACGGGCGAGGTCGACGGCGACCGCTCGTCGATGACGATGGACCTGGCGCCGGTCTTCGAGGACATGGCGGATGTCGCAGGCCCGGGCGAGTCGCCGCCGGCCGAGTTGCTCGCGGGCGATCTCACCATCGACACGGTGTTCGACGGCGAGACCATGTACATGCGGGCACCGATGTACGAGACGCTGGCCGATGTGATGCTCGCCAACGGTGCCCGGCGGTCGGACCTGGGGCCGCTCGGGGACCTGGCCGAGCTCGGCGGCGAGTGGGGTCGCATCGACCTCGAGGATGTGTCGATCAACGACGTCGCTGGCACCGCGGGCGTCCAGGCCGCCGATCCGGGCGCGTTCCTCGACATGATCTCCGGCGCCGCCGACCTGCGAGAGCTCGGCGACGGCGACGTGCGGGGGGTGCCGGTCGAGGGGCTGGCCGCGACGATCACGTTCGCGGCGATGATCGAGAGCGGGGGTGCCGATCTCGACCAGTACCGCGAGCAGCTCAGCGAGACCGTACCGGCGAACGAGGTGGATCAGCTCGAGCGAGTGATGGACGAGTTCCTCGATTCCGAGGTTCCCGTGGAGGTGTGGTTCGACGACAGCGGGTTCGTGCGTCGCGTGAGCATCGAGATGGACATGGCCGCGATGCTCTCGGACGTCATCCCTGTGGGCGACGACGACGCACCCGACGAGTTCTCGTTCGGCATGACGATGGACTTCTTCGACTACGGCGACGAGTCGATCGAGGTCGAGGTGCCTGCCGAGTCGGTCGACATGTCGGACGTGTTCCGCGACCTGATGGAGTCCGGTCCGGCGACAGGAAGCGGCGAACCCGTCACCGACTGAGCACCACCTGACGCAACGTCAGAAATCTGGGCGATCTGCCCGGTGCGGTCTAGTTTCTGGCGCCATGAGCGCGCCCGATCTCACTGCTCCGGACCTGAGTGCCGCCGCCGCCGCCGTCGACCTCGCCCGTGACGTCGTCCAGCGGGGCCTGGCGCACGTGGCCGCCACGGGCTCCGTGGACGCCGACCAGGTCGTCGCCTACGACCTGGCCCACGCGGCCGCGGCCGTCGAGACCGCCCGCACCCTGCTCGACTACGGCGCGAAGGGCGACGAGGAAGCCAGGATCACCGTCGCCTTCGCCGCCGAGGCCGTGGCCGACGTGGCCGCCAAGCTCTACGGACGCGAGGCCGCGTGGGGCGTCGAGCCCACGGCCCTCGACGGGGCTCGCGCCGTCGTCGCCGCCTACCGCGACCCGGCGTTCCTCGCCTCGATCGAGGGTGCCGGCCCCCGCCACCTCGACGACGACTTCGAGATGGTGCAGGACGCCTTCCGCCGGTTCGCCGACGACAAGATCCGCCCCGTCGCCGAGCACATCCACCGGCACAACGCCGACATCCCCGAGGACATCATCGGGGGCCTGGCCGAGATCGGCGCCTTCGGCCTGTCGGTCCCCGAGGAGTACGGGGGCTTCGCCGCCGGTGGCGAGAGCGACTACATGGGCATGGTCGTGGCGACCGAGGAGCTGTCGCGAGGCTCGCTGGGCGTGGGCGGGTCGCTCATCACCCGGCCCGAGATCCTGACCCGGGCTCTGGTCAAGGGCGGCACCGAGGAGCAGAAGCAGCAGTGGCTGCCCAAGCTCGCCACCGCCGAGGAGATGGCCGCCGTGGCGGTCACCGAGCCCGACTTCGGGTCCGACGTCGCCGGCATCAAGGTCACCGCCACGAAGACCGACGGCGGCTGGCTCATCAACGGCGTCAAGACCTGGTGCACGTTCGGCGCCCGGGCCACCGTGCTCATGCTGCTGGCACGCACAGATCCCGACCGGGCCAAGGCCCACCGCGGCCTGTCGATGTTCGTGGTGCCCAAGCCGCTGGCCGAGGGACACGGTTTCGAGTTCACCCAGGAGGCGGGGGCCGACGGCGGCGCTCCGGGCGGCGGGAAGATGGAGGGCCGCCCCATCGACACGATCGGCTACCGGGGCATGCACTCCTACGAGATCGCCCTCGACAACTGGTTCGTCACCGACGCCAACCTGGTCGGCCTCGAAGACGGGCTGGGCAAGGGCTTCTACCTGCAGATGGCCGGCTTCGAGAACGGCCGGCTGCAGACCGCGGCCCGGGCCATCGGTGTCATGCAGGCGGCCTACGAGGACGCCCGCCAGTACGCGCTCGACCGCTCTGTGTTCGGCCAGCCCATCGCCGAGTACCAGCTCACGAAGGCGAAGCTCGCCCGCATCGCTGTCACCATCCAGGCGGCCCGCCAGTTCAGCTACGCCGTGGCCCGCATGATGGCCAAGGGCGAGGGCTCCATGGAGGCGGCCATGGTGAAGGCGTATGTCTGCAAGGCCGCCGAGTGGGTCACCCGCGAAGCCATGCAGATCCACGGCGGCTACGGCTACGCCGAGGAGTACGCGGTCAGCCGCTACTTCGTCGACGCCCGGGTGCTGTCGATCTTCGAGGGCGCGGACGAGACCCTGTGCCTCAAGGTCATCGCCCGCCGCCTGGTGGAGCAGGCCAAGCCCCGCTGACCCCCGCCACCCGCGCAGCGGGGCCCGAGGCAATAGGTTCCGTTCCGGACCGATTGCCTCGGGAGGGACAGTGCCGCCCACGACCATGCCCCTGCTCGGAGATTTTCCCGACGACTGGCAGCGGGCGCTGGCCGTCAGCGCCCATCCCGACGACCTCGAGTACGGCGGCGCTGCAGCCGTTGCCGCCTGGACGCGCGCGGGCAAGCACGTCGCCTACCTGCTCGTGACCAGGGGTGAGGCCGGCATCGACACGATGGAGCCGGCCGAGGCCGCCCAGGTGCGCACGGCCGAGCAGATCGACAGCGCGTCGGTCGTGGGGGTGGACGACGTCGAGTTCCTCGACCACCGCGACGGCATGGTCGAGTACGGCCTCGGGTTACGGCGCGACCTGGCCGCCGCCATCCGCCGGCACCGTCCCGACCTGGTGGTGGCGATCAATCACCGGGAGACGTACGGCGGCAGGTTCCTGAACATGGCCGACCACCGGGCCGTGGGCCAGGCGACGATCGACGCGGTGCGCGACGCCGCCAACCGCTGGGTGTTCACCGACCTGAGTGACGCGGGGCTCGAGCCGTGGTCCGGCGTGCGGCACCTGGCAGTGATCGCGTCACCCGAGGCGACGCACGCGGTCGACGTGACCGACACGTTCGACCTGGGCGTCGAGTCGCTGCGCCGCCACGCCGCCTACCTGGCGGGCCTGGGCGACCCCGACCCCGAGGCGTTCCTGCGCCAGGGCGCCGAGGCGACAGCCGAGCGGTTCGGCGGGCGCCTGGCGGTGAGCTTCGAGCTCCTGGGCTTCTGACCCGCAGCACCCCTGACCCCGCAACGACGAGTCCTTGTGACCGAACGTGCGGCGGATCTGGCTGCCCTGCCGCCGGATCCGCCGCACGGTCCGGTCAGCCCTCGGCGGCCGCCAGCTCGTCGACCCGCGCCTTCCAGCCCTTCACCATCGTGGCGAAGTGCATCGGGTTGTAGACGTCTTCCTCGTACGACCACTTCCCGCCGCCGGCGTAGTGCAGGATCGTGATGTTCGCGCCCTGGTGGATGCTGCCGTCACCCGGGTCCTTCATGCGGTTCTCGACCTGGCAGACGACCCAGCCCTTGTCCTCGTCGATGACGTACCAGTCGATGGGGAACTCGGGCATGAGGTTGCCCGGGAACGTGCCCATGGTCTCGGTGATCCAGGCCCGGATCGCTTCGCGCCCCTCGAACCGCCCGTAGTGATGCTCGAGGTAGCTGGCGTCCTCAGTGAAGATGTCGGCCCACGCGCTCCAGTCACCGGTGGCCCCGGCGGTCGCCGCCGCCTGCTGGTAGGCGGTGAACGCCTCGTCGATCTCGTCCCTCGTGAACTGTCCCATGCCGCGACACTAGAACGCGTTCTCGTCACGCGCCGGGCCGAGCTCGATGACGCGCGGCGTAGCTACCGGGGTGCCTGACGGTTGTGTCACCGGACTTTGTGCCGCCTAGCGTCTCCCGGATGGACGAATTCCAGGGCAAGGTCGCGGTGGTCACCGGGGCGGCGTCGGGCATCGGCCTCGCGCTCGCCGACCGGTTCGCCCGCGAGGGCATGCGGGTGGTGCTGGCCGACGTCGAGCGCGAGCCGCTCGACCGGGCCGCCGCCGCGCTGGCGGACGAGTTCGGTGCCGACAGCGTGCTGGCCGTCCCGACCGACGTCCGGGACGAGCAGGCGATCGACGCCCTGGCCGCCGCCACGTTCGAGCGCTTCGGCACCGCGCACCTGGTGTGCAACAACGCCGGGGTGGGCGTGGGCGGACTGGCGTGGACGATCCCCGCCGACCGCTGGCGCTGGATCGTCGATGTCAACCTGCTGAGCGTCGCACACGGGGTCCGGGCCTTCGTCCCCCGCATGATCGAGCAGGGCGAGGGCCACGTGGTCAACACGGCCTCGGCGGCAGGCATCCTGACGGGCCCGGCCATGGCCCCGTACTACGCCACCAAGCACGGCGTGGTGGCGCTGTCGGAGTCGTTGTACTTCGACCTGCAGCTCACCGGTGCGACCGGCGTGGGCGTCTCGGTGCTGTGCCCCGAGTGGGTGCGGACGCAGATCGCCGAGTCCGAGCGCAACCGGCCGGATGGCGTGGGCGAGATGCCGGGCCTGGGCGGAGCCGTGGCCGCCGACGACGTGAGCGGCGGCGGAGACGGTCCCGGGCTCGGCGACTTCGTGAGGGGCCTGGTCGACGGGGGCCTCGACCCGGCCGACGTGGCCGGCATGGTGGTCGACGGCATCCGCTCCGGCCGCTTCTGGATCGTCACCCACGACACCACGGTGCCCACCGCGCAGAGGCGCTGGGAGGCGATGGCCGGCGACGGTCAGCCCACGCTGTGGGACGTCACCGCCGGCTGATACACCGCCTCTGACCATGAACGTTCGTCGTCAGGGCACTAGCAGCCGTCGACCGGGGTGACCGCCACCAGGCGGTCGCTCGCAACCTCGACCGTCCCTTCGGCCGTGGCGAGCCGGACCGTGCCCGCCGGCGCGTCGACCAGGGTGCCGCAGGCGGTGTCACCGTTCTGGACCGTCACCTCGACGGTCGCTCCGTCGCCGGTTCCCGCCCCGCCGGTGCCCGCATCGTGGACCGGCCACCAGCCCGCCGACGCCGCCAGCGCCATCGCCGCGACCGCGAGGAAGGTCACGCCGACGCCCACCCGCAGTCGCCGACCGGCGTCGACCGCGTCCAGCGCCGCCCCGGAGCCGGCGGAAAGCGGCCAGGCCACCCGGGCGACGACGAACGTGGCCACGCAGGCAAGAGTCAAGGCCACCAGGGCCAGCACACCAGCGGTCACCTGCACCGACCGGGGAACCTCCGGGTCGGGGTCGGACAGCACCCCGCACAGGCCGATGAACGCGAGCACCGCCAGCTGGGCGCCGTGCCACCCACGCGCCGAGGCCATGACCTGGCCTGCTGGCCCGCTGTCAGGAGCCTGGGGTGGTGCATCCACTACCTACAGTGTCGAGCACCACCCTGCGCGAGGCAATCAACTGGCCTGGAGGACCTCGATCGCCGAGGACAGGGCCAGCGTGCGCCGGGCCTGGTCCACGTGCAGGTTCTCGATCATCCGGCCGTCGACCGTGACGACGCCGCGGCCCTCCGCCTCGGCCTCCTCGAAGGCCTCGATGATGCGCCGAGCCCGGTCGACCTCGTCAGCCGTGGGTGCGAAGACACGGTTGCACGGCTCGAGCTGGCTGGGATGGATGAGCGTCTTCCCGTCGAAGCCCATCTGCCGCCCCTGAACGCACTCGGCCTCGAAGCCGTCGGCGTCCTTGATGTCGTTGTAGACGCCGTCGAGGATCACCTTGCCGGTGGCGCGCGCCGCCAGCAGCGAGAGCCCGAGCCCCGTGAGCAGGGGCTGACGGCCGGGCACGTGCTCGGCCTGCAGCTCCTTGGCCAGGTCGTTGGTGCCCATGACCAGCACGGTCAGGCGGTCCGAGGCCCGACTGACCTCCTCGGCGTGCAGCATGGCGATGGGTGTCTCGATCATCGCCCAGATGGCCGTGCGGTCGGGTGCGCCGCCGGCCTCGAGCGCCTTCTCGATGGCGTGCACCGCGTCGGCCGAGTCGACCTTGGGCACCACCACGGCGGCGGGTCCCGCAGCGGCTGCGGCGCGCAGGTCGTCGTCGTGCCACGGCGTGCCGATGCCGTTGACCCGGATCGTCACCTCGCGGGCGCCGTAGCGGTCGGAGGCCGCGGCCTCGCACACGCGCTCGCGGGCGTCGGCCTTCGCGTCGGGGGCCACGGCGTCCTCGAGGTCGAGGATCAACGCGTCGGCCGGCAGCGTCTCGGCCTTGGTGAGCGCCCGCTCGTTGGCGCCCGGCATGTAGAGGACCGAGCGACGGGGGCGAAGGTCATCGGACATCGTGGATCTCCCCCGCGTAGGCCTCTGGCCAGCTCGGGGTCCTTGGCGGCCAGGGCGTCGGCCAGCTCGACCATGACCCGGCACTGCTTGACCGAGGCGTCGTCCTCCATCCTGCCGTCGAGCATGACGGCGCCCGTGCCGTCGCCCATCGCCTCGATGACCCGGCGGGCGTGCGCCACGTCGGCCGGCGACGGCGAGAACACGCGGCGGGCGATGTCGATCTGGACCGGGTGCACGCTCCAGGCGCCGACGCAGCCGAGCAGGAAGGCATTGCGGAACTGGTCCTCGCAGGCCACGACATCCTTGATGTCGCCGAACGGGCCGTAGAACGGCAGGATGCCGTTGGCCGCACACGCGTCGACCATGCGGGCGATCGTGTAGTGCCACAGGTCCTGCTGGTAGATGCGCCGGTCGGCCTCGATGTCGCCGTCGGGCGGATCCTGGCGCACCAGGTAGCCGGGATGCCCGCCGCCGACTCGGGTGGTCTTCATCCGGCGGCTGGCGGCCAGGTCGGCCGGGCCCAGCGACAGGCCCTGCATGCGCGGGCTGGCGGCGCAGATCTCCTCGACGTTGGCGACGCCGCGGGCCGTCTCGAGGATGGCGTGAAGCAGCAGCGGCCGGTCGAGCCCGGCCTTGGCCTCGAGCTGGGCGACCAGACGGTCGACGTAGTGGATGTCCTCGGCGCCCTCGACCTTGGGGATCATGATGACGTCGAGGCGGTCGCCGATCTCGGTGACCGCGGCGGTCAGGTCGTCGAGCCCCCACGGCGAGTCCAGGCTGTTCACCCGCGTCCACAGCTGGGCGCCGGCCGACGGGTCCCATGCCCGGCCCACGTCCAGCAGTCCCGCGCCCGCCGACGGTCCCATGCCCGTCCCACGTCCAGCAGTCCGGCGCGGGCCGCCTCCTTGTCGGTGGCCGGCACGCCGTCCTCGAGGTTGGCCAGCAGGATGTCGACCTTGGTCGCCATGTCCGCGGCCTTGCCCACCATCTTCTGGTTGGACGCCGGGAAGAAGTGGATCATCCGCGACGGCGGGAACGGGATCTCCCGCACAGGGTCGGGAGCGCCGACGGCCAGGGGCCGGAAGAAGTCCTTCGGGGAACGCATGTGCACACCCTACGAACCACCGCGGCCCCCGGCCCAACGCCGGGATCACCCAGGTTGAGTAACCACACCACTACTATCCGCAGTCACTCGGTGGAGGGGGTTCCGGTGGGCGGCACCAACGGCACGGGTCAGTACCGCGATCTACATCGGCGCTTGGCGGGCGATGTGCTCCGATCCCGGCCGCGACGTCGCATCGCGACGGAGCCGCACGAATCGTTGGCGGGGCTCGCCCTGTTCGACCTGATCCTTCGCCCGGACCACATCGACAGGGCGACCGAGACGATCACCTTCACGAGCACGGTCGACCTGTCGCGGCGGTTCGAGGTCGACATCGCCGGCGATCGGCTGAGCCCGTCCCGACGCAAGGTCGCTCGGTCGACGGCCGAAATGATGATGGCGGATCGCTCGTTGACCAACAGCGGGGGCGGTCCCCTCTGGCTGCCGCTGCTCACTCTGCCGCGGCCCGTGTCGACTCCGGTGAGGATCTATGACAGCGCCGGCGTCGAGATCCCCCGCCCCCCTCAACGGATGGTCCGGCAGATGCTCATCTGGGCGATCCTCCACGTGTTCGCCGAGGAGCTGACCTACATCGCTGACTCGGAGGCGGCCGACACCGCTCACGAGGTGTTGCGCAACGACGACGAGGCTCGGTGGATGATGTACAGCGCCATCTCCGAAGTCTGCATGCACTCGTCGCGGGCGCCGAGCACCTTCACCGCGAGGAGCGATATCGCGAGCTGGTCCGTGGCCAGGACGAACAAGCGGCCCCTCTGCTGACGGCGGCAGACCGGGTCGCCGACGACTCGACGATCCCGGAAGCCAGTCGACGGTCGATGGCAGCCGCCGCCCGGGGGCTCCATCAGGTGCTCTCGAACACGCCAGCGTTGATGGACATGATCCAGATGGTCCACACGCGGTACGTGGTCGTGGCGGGGCTCGGCCATGGCGTGGGCTACCAGACGCTCGACGTCCGCCTGCCCGACACCAGCGCCGAGCGAACCCCGTCAGATCCTCGTTCGACCGCCGGGCTAGCTCGCACCCTGAATCCGCGAAACCAGAACTTCACTGCGTTCGTCCGTGTGGCCGTGCCCAAGCGCACGACCCAGTACAGACTTCAGGTCGCCGGGCCTCCCGACACCGCTGGCGCCCCAGAGGTCCTGGTCAGCATGCTGACACGCGTGGCGTTCGATCCGCCCAGAGAGACGGCCGCGCGTGATTCGGTGAGCCAGGCGTCCGTGCTGCTCTCCAGTATCGAGGATGCTCGGGGGTCGAATGCGGGCGTTCGCTCCGTCCTCGACAGCCTCGCGAGGTTCGCGGGCTCGATCGCCTATCGGGGCCTCGGGGGCCTGGTCGACATCGTCGAGCAGCGACGGGCGATCGCCACTGGTCTGACCCAGCAGTGGAAGGACTTGAACTCCGAGACGGAGAGCGAGCTCTCGGATCGCGCCGATGAGCTACGGAAGGAGGGCGCTGCTCTCGCCGATCTGCGCAGCCGCACGCAGCTGCTGGTCGCCCGCGCCAACGGCACGGTCGGCAGAGCGGACGTCGCCCTCAGCGGCGAGCTCGAGGACTTCCTTGAGCCTGACGACCTTGATGCGGCCGGCGATCAGGCGGTCCCGCCCGCGGCCCCCTTGAGCCTGCTCAGCACGGGAGTGATCAGCGGTGACGTCGCCCGCGTGAGGGTGAGCAGGCACCACTACAAGGACAGTTCCGCTTCGGACCCGTCTGTGCTGGAGCTGCTCGTCGCCCTGTCGGACGAGCGCCCGTCCTACGGCGGGAGGCGGGTGATCGTCTCCGTCGTCATCAGCGGCCTGATCGCTGTCCTGGGCTGCCTTCTCTTCGAGCAGCCCGGGTGGATCCTCGCATTCGACGGTGCGCAAGCGAGGTCGGACGACGTGCTCGGCGGCAAGGTCGAGCCCGTCGTGGCCGTCCTGCTGCTGGTGCCTGGGTTCACCCTCACCCTGATCAACTTTCCGGCGCGCACGAGCTTGCCTGGCCGTCTCCGCTTCGCCGGCCGCATGCAGGTGTACGCCACGTCCGGTCTCCTGTTCGGCTGGGCCGGCGTCCTCGCCGCGACCGCGTCGGGCCGCACGTCGTCACACCAGCTGGACTGGGCGGTCGCGACCGGTCGAGCGGTGTTCGCCATGTCGCTCGTCTGTGCCGGCTGGGTGTTCGTCGCATGGAACCGGCACCAGCAATGTCACCGACACCCCAAGGGTGTCGACGAGTTCTTGCGCGGCTCCGTGGGCAAAGTCGACGCCCACTTCGACCTCACCGAGCGCCCCTGATGACGGCATCCATCGGAGCCCATCTGCCGGCCGTGACCAGTCGGTGGCGCAACCTACCGGCCCATGGCGTCGTCGGCGTAGCGCTGTCCGAGCTCGCCGACTCGTCGCGCGAAGTCGAGGCGGTGGTCGCCCACTTGCCCAGCGTCGATGACGTCGAGCACATGCTCGTCGGCGCCGCTGCGTTCTTCCCGACCGCCTCGGACTCCGCGATCGAATGCAGCGTGACGTCGGCACTGGGGCGGGCGTTCGTGATGCTTGCCCGCCGCCGGCCCAAGCGAATCGGCGACGACCAGCCCACGTCGGTAGTCACGATCGCCGACTTCGGTCCCCGCCTCGGCCTGGTCCCGCATACCGCACCGCTCGGCCGAATCATCGCCAACCCGCAGGGCCGGTCGGTCTACGGCGGGCTCGACCACGACGAGTTCCTGCTCGAATTGGAACCCGGGACGGAGCAGAACTGGCCACCGGGCGCTTTCGACGTCGGGCCGGCCGTCGCTATCGCTGCCGGCCTGGCCGGTGAGAAGCGTCGACCGCTGTGGTTCGTCAACGGTCCGTCAGCGCCACCTGGGCCGGGACTGCGCGCGCCTGCCGGTCCCTTCCTGCGATTCGGCGTATCAGGTCTCGACAACGTCGACGAGCGGTTTGCGTTCGGCGAGAGCCTCGTACGACGGTGCGCTGACCCTGAGGTGGGGATCGGCGTCTGGGTTCCCGACGACTACGGCGACGGTCGGATAGCCGACTACTGGCACCAGCTCTTCGGGGCCACATCAGCCGCGGCCAGCCCGTTGAGCCCGACCGCGCGTCAGCGAGCGATCACCCTGGTCGGCCCCGCTCGGCCGGGGATGACGGCGTTGATGGTGAACTGGATCCGCCGCAAAGCTCCGACGCGACCGATCCACGGGCTCTTCATGTCGAGCTTCGCTGATCTCGCCGTGGTCAATGTCCTCACGGTTGCATCGCCCGCGGTTGCCGGGGCCGACGTCGTCGCGTTCGATCCTCGACCCGCGCAACAGGTGCTCGTGTCGCTCTACGGTGCTCCGCCCGATCGAGGCATCGAGCTTGACGACGATCGGCTCGCGGTGAACGACTTCCCCCCGCCGACGCACGACCCCTCGGACGATGCGGGGCGGAGCACGCTCTGGCTCACCTGGCGAATCCCTCATCCATCACCGGTGCCTCTGCTGCTCCCGGCGGCCCGTTGGGCGCTGGAGACAACGCTGGGGGCGGTGGATCTCGGGCTCCGCATCGACTACTTGGTCTCCCGCGAGGAGAGCGACCGGCTCGTCGTGGGACGGGCCAAGGTCTCGGTTGCGACTCCCTCCCTGTCCGGGCGCGATGGATCGCTGTCGAAGACCGTCGATGCGATCGAGCGACGCTGGCGTGACCGTGTCGCCGCCATCGTCGACCTCCCCAGGCTCAGCCTTCGGGTCGCCTGGCGGGACGAGTTGGCGCTCCGCACGACATCGGGGCTCCACGGCGCCGGGGCTACGCCTCCGCTGACGCACGTACCGATCGTACGCCGCCGCAGTGAGGTCGGCGGGAAGCACGTGCTCGGTGAGTAGAACGCCGTAGACACAGTGCCCACCGGGGGAAGAGCAGGATACTGAGGAGCTGAACCCGGCGCGCTGACGACCCGTGAACGCACCGCCAACCCGCTAGTTGCTGCGTGGATGGATCGGGCACTCCCTCATCCCCATACTGTCGGGTCCTCGCCGTGCTCCTCTACGTGCCGACGCCTCTCCTCGAGGATGCCGTCAGCCCACGCCCTGATCTTGCGCCACACCCGCCGCATGTGCCCCCTCCGCCGCAGCCCAGCGCACCAGTAGTGCAATGCGTTGGGTTCGTCGCCCGCGAACGACTCCAGGTCGCGACGGCGATCGTGCCGGACGACACCGACACCTCGCGGACGGCACTCCCCGTAATCGCCGTACCTGCGTCCAGGGGTACGCCCATTGTTCACCTGGACGTTGCCTGGCGAGCGGTTTGGCAACGGCGGCCCCGTCGATCCACCGGCAGCGTTCATGCTCGCCATACGCTGCCGCCTGTCAGCGACTCGAAGCCTTCCCGGCCGGCGTCGCGCCCCACGCCGGATCCGCGCCCTGACCCCAGCGAGGAAATCCAGCGCGGCGACGGAACAAAGGGCACAGACCGGAGGGGGTAGCTACCTGCGCCCGGCCCAACGAGGCGCTGCCCAGGCTGCGGCGCTGGGGTGATCCGTCGAGGCCGGCACGGTCGGGCGCCGGGCCCGGTCGACCAGCCCTCAAGTGCTGGTCAACGGCCTGCCGGTCAGGTCAGCGGGAAGCACCTGCTCGGTGATCAGGTGCTCGAACCTGGTCGGGTCGCCGTCCACCCAGCCGCGGCACAGCCGCAGGCCCTCGATGTAGCAGTGGATGTAGGCCCGCCAGGTCTCGTCGGTCAGGAACGGACACGGCCTTGGTGGCCCGGTTGCGGGGCAGCAGCGCCCACCGCTCCAGGTAGGCGACCACGTCGTCGACCGGTGCGCCGTGGTCGTGCAGGTGGATCGCCGCGTTGGACCGCACCCACGACGAGCGCCTCGCCGGCCTCGGCCACCGCCGCGGCGACGTCGGCGTCGTAGCGGACGCCCAGCGGGGCCAGGTGCTCGGCGACGATCGGTTCGGGCCGGCGGCCGAACGTGACCTCGACGCCCAGGTCGGCCAGGCCCTCGGCGAGCGGGCACTGGGGAGTGCCGACCAGGAAGATCGTCTCCTCCTGCCAGCGGCGCTGGCGGACGAGACCGACCTCCTTGCGGGTGTGCTCGGTGTGGTGGCCGGGGTAGGCCTCGTGGGCCACGAGATGGCCCAGCGACAGCGACAGCACCGGCAGGTCGACGTTGATCGCGACCCGGCTGCGCAACCCGCCCTCGTAGTAGTTGAAGCCGGACCACGGCTTGTCGGTCTCGAAGATCCACTCGACGTGCTCGCCCTCGGGCAGACCGAACAGGCTCTGCGTGCGCTCCCGGAGGTCGTCGGCCAGCGAGCGGATCGCAGGCTCGAGCTTGTCGGTCGGCACCGCGTGGGCCTCGCGCCAGGCGATGTACCGGTCGCGCAAGGCGCCCTCACCCGGGAGCACCGCGTCGAGCTGCCGGTGGGCGGCGGCGAACTCGTCGTCGGGCACCAGGGCCGGACGGGCGCCGTAGCACTGCTCGACCTCGTCGAGGTAGGCGATGCTGTCGCCCGCCAGCTTGCGGGCACTGGTGCGCAGGCCCAGCGCCTGGGCCCGGAGCCAGCGTCGGCGGGCCGCGTCGAGATCCTCCGCCCCGTCGCCTGCGTCGAGGTCGGCCACCAGCCGGCCGGCGTCGGCCGCGAGCTCGGCGGGCGGGCGCACCGGCTCGGCCTCGACCCGGGCCGCGATGTCGGCCGGGCCGTAGTAGGCGTCGACGAATCCGTCGACGTGCCGCCCGAGCCGCAGACCCAGCTCGATGTACCGCTCGACGACGTCGCTCATGCCCGTGGTCGCTCAGCCGGGCTCAACCGAGCTCGGCGCGGAGGAACTCGACCGTCTCGGCGAAGCAGGCACGCGATGCGGCGGGGTCGTGCACCTCGGGCCGGGTGTCGTTGAAGAACGCGTGGTCGCGCGCCGGGGACGACATGGAGGTGGGCGTCCTTGCCCAGGCTGTCGAGCGTTCGCTGCAGCTCGGCGACCTTGTCGGGGCTGAAGAAGTCGTCGTTGCCCGGCGTAGTGGCCCAGCACCTTGGCGTCGAGCTGCGACCAGTCGGGCTCGGCGTTCGGCCACGGGATGAGTCCGTACCAGGGCACGACGGCCTTGACCTTGTCGGGCCGCTGGGCCGCCAGCACCAACGCCAGCCCGCCGCCCATGCAGAAGCCGGTGACGCCGACGCGGTCGCTGCCCGCCACCTCTGCCACCTTGTCGACCGCACCGCCCATGTCGCGTGCCGCCTCGTCGATGTTGAGGGCCATCATGAGCTTGCCGGCCTCGTCGGGTTCGGTCGTGGTCTCGCCGTGGTAGAGATCGGGCGCCAGGGCGACGAAACCCTCGGCGGCGAACCGGTCGCACACGTCGGTGATGTGGGGCACGAGCCCCCACCACTCCTGGATCACCACCAGGGGGATGCCGGCGCCGCCCTCGGGCATCGCGAGGTACCCCTCGGCCGCGCCACCGTTGCTCGGGAACTCGACGATCTCACCCATGCCCGCCGACGCTACCCAAGCGACGCGGTGACCCGCGGCCGATCCGTGCGAGGTAGCGGTCGAGGTCGGTGCGGATGTGGCGGACGAGGGCGCCGACGCGCTCGCTCCCCGCCGCAAGCGCGTCGATCACCTGGTCGGTCAGCCCGGCGCGCAGTGCCACCGGATCAACCCATCGGCCGCCCTCGTGCTCGTGGCTGACGACGACGTCGCCGCCGGTCGCCCGCACCGGTACGACAGCAGCAGGATCTTCCCGTCACGCTCGGCGTACACGACCGCCGACAGGCCGTAGACCTGGACATCCATCGCGTCGTCCGGCGTACCGAGCACGTCGTCCCCCATGCCGGCCGACGCTACCCCGGCGGCGGATCACCAGCCGCCGGGTGAACGCAGCAGCTCCGGCGGGACCGGGCAGTCGACGCGGCGGGGCTCGATGACCCGTTCGGCCTCGCTCACCGCCACGACCTCCACCGCGTCCAGGCGCGCGTCCGGCCGGGCTCGGGACGAGCGCGCCACCAGCGCGTCGAACAGCGCCGGCGGCAGGCGCCGGCCCACGTCGACCACCAGCCACACCGGCACGCCCGCCTCGCGCGCGGCGGCGATCTCGTCGGCCGTGCCCACCGGGCCGACGAACCGGTCGGGACCCGCAGCCCCCGCCTCGACGAGCAGGACGCGGGGCTCGTCGCGGTCGGTGTGCAGCGCACCCGGGTCATGGGCGACCACGATGTCGTCGCGCCAGCCGTTCAGCTCGAAGGCCAGCTCCGACCCGCCGGCCACATCGGGGACGATGGCGACGACCGCACCGTCGGGCAGGTCGAGGCTCAGCGCGGTGGTCGCCGGCTCGTCGGCCAGGTCGTCGCCGATGGCGCGGGCCTCGGCCCGCACGTCGCCGGCGGCCAGCAACCGGGCGCACGCCCACCACAGCGCACCGGCGGTGGGGTGCCGGTCGATGAGCCGCCGGCACGAGGTGACCAGCCCGGGCAGGTCACCGGCGAACGTCCCGAGCACCGCCGCGGCCTCGCGTGCGAGCAGCGCCTGGTCGACCTCGCGGGCCCGGGCCACGGCACGCAGCCGCTCGATCGGGTGCACCCACCCGACGCTATCGGCCGGGCGTCCCGAGCGATCAGCTCCGGATCACGGCCAGCCCGGCTTCCAGACCATCAGGTACAGCATCGCCAGCAACAGCACGGTCATGATCTGCTGGCCGCTGTTGACCTTGGACTCGTCGCCCTGCTTCTGGCCGGCCAGCACGAGGCCGTGGAAGACGCCGTTCATGGCGATCCACACGACGAACGCCAGCGAGATCCAGGTGTCGCTGAACTCGAAGAGCTCGTCGCTCGTGACGATGCACATGATGCCGAACAGGCCCGCGAGGATCAGCGCCGGCGCGTAGACCTGGCGACCGGCCTTGTCGAGCACCCCGACCAAGCCATCGCGCCCGCCCGGCAGCACCGCGAGGACGGCCGGCGCGAACGCCACGATCACGGTGAGGATGTGCAACAGGAAGAAGATCCTGAATCCGGTGTCGTCGATCATGAGAGGGGAACCTAGTCACCCCGCCAGCGCCCCCGTGTTCTGTCGACCGCGCGTGATCTGCTCCGCGCGAACGCCATCCACTACTTTCTCCGCCGTGGCTACCGACCCCCCTGGTGACCTGCAGCTCGCGCCGCTCGACGGCGAGGCGCGCACGCTCGACGGCTGGCTGACCACCTTCCACCTGGCGGCGGTCATCCTCGACCCGTACACGTACGAGAGCGCGTGGCTGCTCGAGACGGCGGGGCGCATCCTCGACAACTTCCGGGGCGCCGACTGCCGCATCGCCTTCGTGGTCACGGCCGATGCCGACGACGCCCGCGAGTTCCTCGGGCCGTGGGCGCAGAAGATCCTCACGTTCGCCGACCCGGACCGCGACCTGGTCAAGGCCCTGGGCCTCAACGAGCTGCCGGCGTTCGTCCACCTGCGCCAGGACCGCTCGGTCGCGGCGCTGGCCGAGGGGTGGGACCCGCCCGAGTGGAAGCACGTCGCCTCCGAGCTGGGCAAGGCCATGAGCTGGTCGCGGCCCAACATGCCCGCCCCGGGCGACCCGCAGCCCTACCCGGGCTCCCCCGCCCTCGGCGCCTGACCGCCGCCGGCGACCGCTACTTGCGGACGCCGCCCTGGGTCATGCCGAGGACGTCGAGCGCCCGGTCGAGCTCGGCCTCGGTGAGCAGACCCCGCTCGAGCACGATGTCGCGCACGCTGCGGCCGGTCTTCACGCTCTCCTTCACGATCTCGGCCGCCGCTTCGTAGCCGATGTACGGGGTGAGCGAGGTTCCGAGCGACGGGCTCGACTCCGCGTAGGCGCGGCACCGGTCGACGTCGGCCTCGATGCCGGCGACGCAACCGTCGGCGAACAGCCGGGTGACGTTGGCCAGCAGGCGGATCGACTCGAGCAGGTTCCGGGCGATGACCGGCAGGTACACGTTGAGCTCGAAGTTGCCCTGCGAGCCGGCGAACGCCACGGTGGCGTCGTTGCCGATGACCTGGGCCGACACCTGGGTCATCGCCTCGACCAGCACCGGGTTGACCTTGCCCGGCATGATCGACGACCCGGGCTGCAGGTCGGGCAGGCGTATCTCGGCCAGGCCCGTGCGGGGGCCGCTGGCCATCCAGCGGATGTCGTTGCCGATCTTGACCAGCGCCACGGCCAGGGTGCGCAATGACCCGGACAGCGTCGACGAGCCCGTCGCGCGAGCCGTTGGCGGCGAAGTGGTTCGGTGCCTCCGTGAGCGGCAGCTCCAGGTCGCGGGCGAGCCGGTTGATCGCGGCAGAGGCGAACCCCGGCGGGCAGTTGAGACCCGTCCCCACGGCCGTGCCGCCGAGCGGCAGCTCGCCGACCGCCGACATGGCCGAACGGATCGCGTCGGCAGCTCCGTCGACCTGGGCGGCATAGCCACCGAACTCCTGGCCCAGCGTGACCGGCGTGGCGTCCATCAGGTGGGTGCGGCCCGACTTCACCACGCCCGCGAGCTCCTGCGCCTTGGCCCGCAGGGCGGCGTCGAGGTACTCCAACGCCGGCAGCAGCGCGCCCGACACCTGCTCGGCCGCCGCGCACGTGGATCGCCGAGGGGAACACGTCGTTGGACGACTGCGACGCGTTGACCTCGTCGTTGGGGTGGACGGCCCGGCCGAGCCGCTCGCTCGCCAGGTGGGCGATCACCTCGTTGGCGTTCATGTTCGAGCTGGTGCCGGAACCGGTCTGGAACACGTCGAGCGGGAAGTGGTCGTCGTGCTCGCCCGCCGCCACCTCGGCGGCGGCCGCGGCGATGGCGGACGCCACGTCGGGGTCGACGACCCCCAGCTCCGCGTTGGCCAGCGCGGCGGCGCCCTTGATGCGCGCCAGCGCGGCGATGAGCGAGCGTTCGAGCCGGACTCCCGAGACCGGGAAGTTCTCGACCGCCCGCTGGGTCTGTGCCGCCCAGCGGGCCGACGCGGGTACCCGGACCTCGCCCATCGTGTCGCGTTCGATGCGGAACTCGTCGTCACTGAGGTCGGCTGTCACGTACGCGACGGTACCCAGACGGGGCCTGAACGTGACCGGAACGCCACGCCCCGCCTACGTTTCCCCGACGATGACCGAGTTCGCGTTCACCGAGTTGCTCCCCCTCGGCCCCGACGAGACGACGTACAGACTCGTCTCCTCCGACGGCGTCGGCAGCTTCACGGCCGGCGGCCACCGGTTCCTCACGGTCGACCCCGAGGCGCTCACCCGGCTGACCGCGCTGGCGATGCACGAGATCGCCCACTACCTGCGACCCGGCCACCTGGCCCAACTCCGCACCATCCTCGAGGACTCCGACGCCTCGGCCAACGACCGCTTCGTGGCCCTCGACCTGCTGAAGAACGCGTGCATCTCGGCGGGTGGTGTGCTGCCCATGTGCCAGGACACCGGCACCGCCATCGTCAAGGGGAAGAAGGGCCAGTTCGTCTTCACGGGCGGCGGCGACGAGCAGGCCATCGCCCGCGGCGTGTTCGACACCTACGAGCGCGACAACCTGCGCTACAGCCAGATGGCGCCGCTCACCATGTGGGAGGAGGTCAACACCAACTCGAACCTGCCGGCGGAGATCAAGGTCTCCGCGGTCGACGGCGACGCCTACAAGCTGATGTTCATGGCCAAGGGCGGCGGCTCGGCCAACAAGAGCTACCTGTTCCAGGAGACAAAGGCGCTGCTCAACCCGCAGAGCCTGGCCCGCTTCCTCGACGAGAAGCTGCGCGCCCTGGGCACCGCCGCCTGCCCGCCGTACCACCTGGCCATTGTCATCGGCGGCACATCGGCCGAGATGGCGGTCGAGACGGCCAAGCTGGCCTCGACCCGCTACCTCGACTCGCTGCCCACCGCCGGCAGCGAGCTCGGCCACGGGTTCCGCGACGTCGAGCTCGAGGCCGAGGTGCTGGCGCAGGTGCAGCAGTTCGGCATCGGCGCCCAGTTCGGCGGCAAGTACTTCTGTCACGACGTGCGGGTCATCCGCCTGCCCCGTCACGGCGCCTCGTGCCCGGTCGCCATCGCGGTGTCGTGCTCGGCCGACCGCCAGGCGCTGGCCAAGATCACCCACGACGGCGTGTACCTCGAGCAGCTCGAGCACGACCCGGCCCGCTTCCTGCCCGAGGTCGACGATGCCTCCCTGGGCACCGACGTGGTGCACATCGACCTGTCCCGCCCCATGGACGAGATCCGCGCCGAGCTGGGCCGCTACCCGGTGAAGACGCGCCTGTCGCTGTCGGGCCCCATGGTCGTGGCTCGCGACATCGCCCACGCCAAGATCAAGGAGCGGCTCGACGCGGGCGACGGCATGCCCCAGTACCTGCGCGACCACTGCGTCTACTACGCGGGTCCGGCCAAGACCCCTGCGGGCATGGCGTCGGGTTCGTTCGGGCCGACGACGGCGGGACGCATGGACGCCTACGTCGACGAGTTCCAGGCCGCCGGCGGCAGCATGGTCATGCTGGCCAAGGGCAACCGCAGCCGCCGTGTCACCGACGCCTGCAAGAACCACGGGGGCTTCTACCTGGGCTCGATCGGCGGCCCCGCCGCCCGGTTGGCCCAGGACTGCATCCGCAAGGTCGAGGTGCTCGAGTACCCCGAGCTGGGCATGGAGGCCGTCTGGCGCATCGAGGTCGAGGACTTCCCGGCCTTCGTCGTGGTCGACGACAAGGGCAACGACTTCTTCGCCGAGGTCAGCCGCCCGGTCGACATCCGCACGTGAAATCTGCCGTCTGGCGGTTGGGCGCCGGGCAATGATGAGGGCGTGCCGGCGCACCTGACGTCCGACTTCGTGATCGGCGACATCGGGGTCACTCGGGTCGTCGAGTTCGAGGTCGGCGCGCCTGCCGAACGACCGTCGCCCGGCTGGGTGGTCGACGGTGGCTTCACCGACGCGTCGGGCGCGGTGCTCATCGCCTCGAGCGCGCTCGTCGTCCGCGCCGGCGGGCGCATCGTGGTGATCGATCCCTGGCTCGTGTTCGACCGCGACCCCGACGACGTGGGCGCACAGTCCCAGCGAGCCGAGACGATCCTCTCGACGCTCGCGAGCGCGGGCCTTCGCCCCGAGGACGTCGATGTCGTCGTCAACACCCACGTCGACGGTGTCGGGCTCAACACGCGTCCGGTGCCGGGCGGCCCCGGCATGGTCCCCACGTTTCCCCGCGCCCGGTACCGCTTCTCGTCCACCGAGCTGGCCCTGTCGGCCAGCGACTCGAGGCTCGAGCCGCTGCGTCGGGCCGGCGCGATCGATCCCGTCGATCCGCCCGCCGAGCTCGCGCCGGGCGTGACGATCGAGGACGCTCCCGGACACAGGCCCGGCCACCTGGCGGTGCGGCTGCGCAGTCAGGGCGCCGAGGCGCTCGTCCCCGGCCACCTCGTGATCTCTCCCCTGCAGGTGGCCGACCCGACGATCGCGCTCGACCAGGACCCGAGCGAGGCCACCGACAGTCGCCGCCGGCTGCTGGCCGAGCTCGCCGACCGTGACGGTGTCCTCATCGCCTCGCTCATGGGTGGGCCCGGCGGAGGCCGCGTCGCCACCGACGGCGACACCTGGCGCCTGACCCCGGCAGCCCGCCCTTAGCGGACCCACGGCTTCGTGCTGGGGTGGAGCGCGTCGGCCTGCCGTCGTAGATAGGCCCTGGTCGCGGGGTCGGTGGTGAGCGAGATGGCCTTGTCGAAAGCCGCGGCGGCGCCGGCGTTGTCGCCGGCCCTGGCGCGAAGGTGGGCCCGGGCGGCCCAGGCCGGTTGGAAACGGTCGGCGTGTGGGCCGGTGAGCTCGTTGAGGATGGCCAACCCTGCGGCCGGTCCGTCGGTCTCGCCCGTGACGACCGCGAGGGAGACGCTGGCGCCGAGCGTCGGGGCGGTGTCAGCCAGCGCGCGGTGGAGCTTGTGCAGGACGCCCCAGTCGGTGACGCCGGCGGTGCGACGGTCGCAATGCACCGACTGGATCGCAGCCTCGAGCTGGAACCGCCCGATGCGTCCGAGCCCGTGCGCTCGCACCAGGTAGCGCTCGCCCCGCTCGACGAGGGCATGGTTCCAACGCGACATGTCCTGCTCGTGCAGCGGCACCACTGCACCGGCCGCGTCGAGCCGGGCGGGCGCCCGCGCCAGCGACAGGCAGATCAGCGCGGCGAGCCCGAGCGCCTCTGGCTCGGCGGGCGCCAGCTCCGCCAGCGTCTCGGCGAGGTGTCGGGCCTCGAGGGCGAGCGTGCCCCGCTCAGTGGCGCCGGCGGTGCCCTGCCAGTCGATGGCGTAGGCGCCGTAGACGGCCTCGAGCACCTCCGGCATCCGGTCGGGGGCCAGCGCCCGGTCGGGCACCACGAATGGGATCCCCGCGTCCCGGATCCGTCGCTTGGCGCGCACCAGGCGCTGGGCCATGGTCGGCGCCGGGATCGCGAACGCGGCGGCGATCTGCTCCGACCGGTAGCCGAGGACCGTCTGCAACATGAGCGGCGTGCGGACCGTCCTGTCGATCGCCGGGTGGGCGCACACGAAGAGGAGCGCCAGCCGCTTGTCCGGGATCGCGTCGACGTCGACCTCGTCGAACGCGGCGACGAGGTCAGCTGACTCGTCGAGGGACGTGGACGTCCGGTGTGACGACGAGCGGAGGCGGTCCCGCAGGCGGTTGCGAGCCACCGTGAGCAGCCATGCCTCGGGGTTGTCGGGCACGCCGGCGTCGGGCCAGTGCGTGAGCGCCTGCTCGAACGCATCTGCCAGGGCGTCCTCGGCCGCGGCGATGTCGCCGGCGCGCGCGGCGAGAAGCGCGACGAGCCGGCCATAGGAGGTGCGGGCGACGCCGGCCGCCCGCACCTTCGTGGACTCGCTCAGGACCGCCACTCGCCGGCGACGAACGCGGTCGCCGTGGGTCGGACCTCGACGACGCCGTACTGGGCTGCCGGGCACTTCTCGGCCCAGGCGATCGCGGCGTCGAGGTCGGGCACGTCGATGACGAACACGCCGCCGAGCATCTCCTTCGCCTCCGCGAAGGGCCCGTCCTCGACCTTGAGCGCCCCCTCGCGCAGCGTCACCGTCGTGCTCAGGGCGCTGGGGGCCAGGATGTCGGCGGCGCGGAGCACCCCGGCGGCGTCCAGCGACTTCGCATAGGCGTCGAACGCCGCCTGGAACGACGCGAGCACGTCCTCGGGGATGTCGCCGGGTGCCGGTTCGTCGTGGTTGAGGAGCAGGGCGTAGCGCATGGTGTTGCCTTCCGTCATGGATCGGCGGCCGTCGGTCGACCGTCACCTCCATGACGATCGAACGACGCCCCGATCGACACCGGCTGAAACCCTACGGTGCACCGCTGGGAAGCCGAACCGAGTGAAGTGTGGGCGGCCAGCAGGACCTGCCCAATGCCGGCCAACAGAAGCTGCCCGCTCATGGCCGTCTCGTTACGCAGCGTGCTGTAGGGAGCAGCCCTACACTCTCGCCGGAGCGATCCACCGGCACTGAGAAGACGCCCGCGGAGGCGCGTCACGCAGGCGTTCGGGGACGCACGTTCTGCTCGACTCGCACTTCAGCGAGGCGCGCGAGATCGGCAGATCTGGCGCGGCGTCCCGTTGTCCGGAGAGGTCGCTAGTTCCGATGGCTCGGCTGGTCGCCTCTTGGCTGCATCGAGACCTCGAGGATCCTTCGCACCCCGAGCGCGAGTACCACTCCAACGGCGCCGTTCACCGCGCCCAACAACCCACCCGCGAGAGCACTCGTTGGGTCGCCGAAGGCGATGACGACCGCCCAGCCGAGAGCGACGATCGGGACGGCCCACCACTTCATCCACACGCCGAGAAGGAGACCAGCGACTATCGCCGTCGGAATCACAGACGGAGTGTGTCATGGGTGGGGGTCTCAACCCATCGCGGATCGGCAGATCTGCGCTACCAGCAGCAGATGGCGGACTTCACCCCTGGTCGGTGTATGAGTCGACCCACTGCACCAGCTCGAGGGTGATCCCCTCGGGACCTTCGAAGAGTCGGAGCCGCCGCTTGATGTAGTCCATCTCATCGCTGAGCATCTTCACCCCGTTCGCTACCAGGTGGGTGGTGACCTCCTCGATGTCGTCGACGCGGAACGCAAGGTGGTTGTAGCCCCGTCGCCGCCGATTCGTCGGGTGCTCACCCGGATCATCCGGCGGCCTCGGATCGAACTCGAGCAACTGGATCTCGAAGCGAGGCTCGGATCCTTCGAGTGCGAGTGTGATGTGCTCAGCCTTCATGTCCGGCATGCCCATGTATTGCGCAGGGAGACCACGATCGATCGTCGCGACGTGTTGCTTCCGGAAGCCAAGCAGCTCGAAGAACTCGATCGCGGTCGCAGCGTTCGCCACCGCGATGGTTACATGATCCGGGTTGCGGAGCACCGTCGTCGTGTCCTCCATCGTTGGCCGGATCGGACAACCAGTACCGACGTCCGTACCAATACATATTGCCCGCTCGGCGCTCGTTCTGCCACGAGCACCGACCGCACCGAACCACGCCCTCGGGAGGTGTTCCCTCCGCCGGCTGGGTGGCCGACCTCGGCGTGGAAGTTCTCCCGCGCTGAGCACCCTGCGTAGTGGCCGTGATTAGGAAGTTGATGGCCGTCAGCGGGCAGATCTCGACGGCCACCGACAGCGAAGTGCCCGAGGCAGTCTGACGTTGTTTTCCGCCCGATTTCTGGCCGCAGGATCCGACGCTGTTCAGGCCGAGTCCCGCGGCCGTTTCTTCATCTCCAGCGTGGGGTCGATTCACCGCGAATGCCCTTGTGGGACAGGGTGTGGGCGACTATCGTACGAACTTGTGTTCGGGGTCGTCGAGCGGGTCGAGATGCAGCCGGTGGACTGCGCGGTAGACGACCTGGCCGCGCTCGACCCCACCGCGCTCGACGGCCACGACGCCGCCGATCTGCTCGTGGAGCTGCGCCGGGTAAAGGCCCGACTCGCCGCCCTCGAAGCCTCGTTGACCGACCGGGTCGAGACCGCCCGGCCCTGGGCCGAGGACGGCTACCGGTCCACCGCGACCTGGCTCGCCTCGTCGGACAACACCCGGCTCGACGACGCCCGCGGCGATGTGCGCCTGGCCCGCCGGCTCCGGTCGATGCCTGCCACCCGTGCCGCGCTCGCAGCGGGCGACATCACGGCCGCCCACGCCCACCGGCTCGCCGCGCTGAACGGCCCGTTGACCGCGGCCAAGTTCGCCGAGGACGAAGAGTTCCTGATCGGTCAGGCCCGATCCATGCGCTGGGCCGACTTCACCAAGGCGTGCGCCTACTGGACGCGCCTGGCCCGCGACGACGATCCCGATCCCGACAAGCGCGACCGCGACCACCGTTACGTGTCCCTTCACGACGGGCTCCGCGGCACCGGGCTCCTCACCGGCGAGCTCACACCTGTCGCCAAGACCGCGGTGCGTTCGGCCCTGGAGCGCATCGAGGCCGAACTGTTCGCCGCCGACTGGGCCGACGCCCGCGGACGCCTCGGCGACGCCGCCACCCCGGCGGACCTGGCCCGCACCCCCCGCCAACGCCTGCACGACGCCTTGGTCGAGATGGCCACGCGCTCCGCCACCGCCCCCGCCGACGGCAAACGCCCCGAACCCCTGATCTCCGTGCTCACCGGTTACGGCGCGTTCAACCAGATCTGCGAACTCGCCGACGGCACCCTCATCGCCCCCGCCACTGTCGCGTCCATGCTCGACCAGGCCATGATCGAACGGGTCGTGTTCGACGGCCCCTCCCGCGTCACCGATCTCGGCCGGGCCCGCAGCTTCGTCGGCGCCGCCCGCCGCGCCGTCGAGCTCGCCCACCGCCACTGCACCGGACCCGGCTGCCATGTCCCGGCGAATCAGTGCCAGATCGACCACGTCTGGCGCTACAGCGACGGCGGCCCGACCACCCCCGACAACGGCCAGACCATGTGCGGACCGCACAACCGCGACCGCGAACGACCACCACCCCGCTCGCCCAGGCGTCACGGGCCAGGCAGCCGCACCGCCGAACAGACGCAGGCCCACCTCGATCTCCTCCGCGCCAACATCCGCGACCGCCTCCAACACGACCCCGGCTGGGGCTACACCTCCATCGACGACCCGTGACCGGTGATGGGCTGCGGGCGGACGAAACCTGTGGCCGCCGCCGCGCTCCACGTCAGAGACTGCTACTTCCACCAGCCAGACGAGCTCCGCGGCGAACTGACCGACCGGGCTTCGATGATTCCGACTCACGTGATTCGCCTGGCTGATCGACCACCTCGAGCGATGGCCTCCCCGAGCCGCTCCTACGGGCCGTCCGGTTCACCGAGACCGTCGATGCTCGGCTGCTCGGCCCACGTCATCGGGGCCACCCGGCACTAGCCGCGCGCCGACCCTGTAAACGCACGACTCGGGACCGGCGTCCGCCGGGAGGGTCTCCCCCGCCGGACGGACGCCGGGCGCCGCGTAACGCACTACTCGCCGAGGTCGGTTACCCGACCGTCGTCAGCGTGATGGTGCCGAAGTGACCGTCGTCCGCGATGCTGCGGTTGCCGGGACCGGGGTAGTCGCCCACCGAGAAGTTGTTGGTCAGCGAGTCGTTGGCTCCGAAGCGGATGGCGCTCTCGTTGCCCGCCTCGGCCGGGAAGGCCCAGTTCGAGTCCGAGAAGGCGGTCACGTCGAAGCCGAACTCGACCACGACCGACTGGGCGGTGGTGCCCTGGATGCTCGTGGCGCCACTTCCGATGAACGGTTCGTGGAAGGCGCAGCCACACCAGCCGCCCTGCCACGGCGTGGTCTCGTTGGGGTTGCCGTCGCTGCCGACGTCGAAGCTGAACGTCTGCCACGCACCGCCGTCGACCTGGTAGCGGCCGGTGACCGTGCTGATGTTGCTCTGGGCCCCGTAGCCTCCGCCCACACCCTCGCTGTTGGCGGTGTGGGCGCCCTTGATGAGCTGCGACATGTCGAGCTGCCACGTCTGGCCGCCGGCGGGCACCACGTCGAGCGCCACCCGGTAGCCGGCGTGCGCGTTGGCCCTCTCGTCGTCGACGGTGCAGCAGGCGTCGGCACCGATCATGCCGTCGAGGTTGACCTTCACCTCGGTCGACGAGATCTGCTGACGCAGGCGGTGCCGCCACTCACGCGAGTCGAAGAGGAACGAGTCCGTGGCGTAGTCCGCCGTGCTCAGGTCGGTCACGGTCACGTTCTCGAGACGGGTCTGCGGCGCCGGGTTGAGGTTGGCGTACAGCACGTACGACCCACCGTCCCGAGCCACCTCGACCACCTCGAGGTCGAGCCCGAGGAACCCGGGCAGCGGGAACGCCGAGAACGACGAGCTGAGCCCGCCCACGAAGGTCGGGAACAGGTTCGAGAACACCGTCTCGACGTTGTCCTCGTTGGTGCCGACCCCGTTGGTCTGCACCCGAGTCGTGACCGCAGAGGCGGCCGGCGGGGTGATCGTCGGCGCGAGCACGCCGGCGACCTCGTCGTACGCCAGCTCGAACCCGAGCGGAGCGTCCACGGCGAGCGACAGCCACGTGATCTCGGTGGCCGGCGCGGTCCCGGTGGCCGCCACGGGCTGGATGAAGTCGACGTGCAGGTCGGCCAGCATCAGCTCGGCGGTCTCGCCGCCAGGCCCGGCGTCGGCGTCGGTCAGGAACGGCGCCGCCTGCGGGTCGATGCGGATGAGCATCGGCGTGTTCGCCGGCAGCTTCGTCCCGAACTCGGGCACCAGACCGGCGAGGACCGACGAGTTCACCGGCAGCGTCGCGCCACCGAGCGGGATCTCGATCAGGTCCTGGTTGAGCAGGCCGCACTCGGTCATGACCGAGAGCAGCTGATTGAACGCCGATGACGAGATCACGAGCCCGAGGCCGTACGGGTCGCCCGCGGGCGTGGTGCCCCCGAGCGTCGGGTAGGCGCTGGGGATGTCGTAGCTCGACGTGAAGTCCGGGGCGTGGGGCGGCTGCACGCAGTCGCTCGGCGCCCGTGCCGAACGTCGAGAAGAAGTCGGCGTTCGCCCGGAAGTCGATGGCGTCGCCGCTCTCGTCGATCTGGGTGAACGGCGCGCTCAGGTTGGCCTTGACGGCGTCACCGACCGAGCCCGCGATCGAGATCTGCGCCAGCGCGGTCTCGATGGCCTCGGCGATGGTCGAGTCGGCCGGGCCGGCGCCGTCGGGATCGCCCAGCTGGCTGGCGAAGCCGTCCGTGACGGTGCCCTCGATGGCACCGCCCGCCTGGCTGTTGATGATGCTGCCGAGCAGCGGCGTGCTGGGATCGCACACGCCCGAGATGAACTCGTAGGACACGTCCTGCGTGGCCACGACCGGGGAGCCGACCAGGTTGACGTCGACCTTGCTGGGGTCGGCCGTGTCGGGCGAGAAGTCGAACGTGGCGTCGATGGTCGTCGTGGGCACCTCGAGCTCGAGCT
Source organism: uncultured Acidimicrobiales bacterium (assembly GCA_963735375.1). Classification (GTDB taxonomy): domain Bacteria; phylum Actinomycetota; class Acidimicrobiia; order Acidimicrobiales; family VFJN01; genus ZC4RG19. The sequence continues at coordinate 1,029,018 of CAVTKS010000006.1, read as the reverse complement.
TGCAGGCTCCGCTGATGAGGCCGCTGAGTTGCAGGTCGAGGCCGATGTACAGGTCGTTCACCGCGATCGCGGTCGTGACGCCCCCGTCGGTGCTGGTGGCGTCGATGGTCACGCTGGAGCTACCGGCCTCGTAGGCCTTGCCGGTGATGCTGACGCCGCTGCCCGCGTCGGTGGGCGGGATCAACGGATCCTGGGCGAGGATCATGCCGCTGATGTCGAACGATCCACCGGCCAGGTCGTTGATGACCGGGCCGAGCCCGGCGAGGCCGGTGTTGGTGAAGCGCATGCCGACGCCCTCGGGCGAGAACTCGCCGTCGTCGACCTTGTCGCCGTTGATCATGGCCGAGTTCTGGACGTAGCGATCGCCGTCGGGCTCGGTGTAGACGGCCTTGACCAGGGTGACGTAGCCGACAGGGCTCGTCGGGATCTCGGCGGTCCAGGTGTGGCTGCCGGTGAAGGTGCCGGTCACGTCGTTCACCACGACCGTGCCCCCGGGCTCGGCCTCGGGCGGCAGCTCACCGGTCACCACCACGGTCTCGGTGTCGACGATGGTGCCCTCTGGCGGATCGAGCGTCATGCCCCCCAGATCGCACCCTGCCAGCCCCAACAGGACGGCAAAAACCACGGCTAAGCGCCTCACGGTCCCCCCTAGTCGCCTGCGACGGCGCCGTGCCGTGCAAGCTTTCGGGATCTTACGCCGTAAGTGCCGACCGTCAACACGAACCACCACATGTGGCGCCGCAGTCAACACCGTCACCCATAGTGCAGGGCTGCCCGGACAGGCTACGTACTGACCCACGGTCAAGGGTTGCGACTAGCTTTCCGGCCATGAAGTTCGGCATCGCCTTCGCCAACACCGGTCCGTTCGCCAAGCCCGAGGGGGCCGCCGCCATCGCCGAGGCCGCCGAAACGTCCGGGTTCGAGTCGCTGTGGACCGTCGAGCACGTCGTCGTACCCAACGAGTACGCGTCCACCTACCCCTACTCCCGCGACGGCAAGATGCCGGGCGGCACGCACGTCGACATCCCCGACCCGCTGATCTGGCTCACCTGGGTCGCGGCCCGCACCACGACGCTCAAGCTGGGCACGGGCATCCTGATCCTCCCGCAGCGCAACCCGGTGGTCCTCGCCAAGGAGGTGGCCACCCTCGATCTGCTGTCGGGCGGCCGCGTACTGCTCGGGGTGGGGATCGGCTGGCTCGAGGAGGAGTTCACGTTCCTCGGCGTGCCGTTCGCCGACCGCGTCCGGCGCACGGAGGAGTACATCGAGGCGCTGCGGGCCCTCTGGTCCCAGGACCTGCCGACCTTCGCCGGCGAGACCGTGGCGTTCACCGAGGCGATCAGCCGTCCCCACCCCGTCGACGGGTCCGTGCCGGTGATCATCGGCGGGCACTCCCTCGCCGCCGCCCGGCGGGCCGGCCGGTTGGGCGACGGGTTCTTCCCGGCCAAGGGCGACCTGCCGGCGCTGATCGACGAGCTGCGCAAGGCCGCCGAGGAAGCCGGACGCGATCCCGATGCCGTCGAGATCACGTGGACCGGCGCCACGGTCATCGGCGGCGGCGAGGCGGCGATCGACGAGATCGGGAGGCTGGCCGAGATGGGCGTCAGCCGCCTCGTGATCCCGCCGCTGGCCTACGACCCGGCCGCCCTGCGCGAGAACCTCGCCCGCTTCGGCGACGAGGTGATCGCCCGCGCCTCCTGACGCGTCGTGAACGTCAGCCGGAGCAGGCTTCCAGCGTGAACGGCCCGCCGCCCCCGGTCGGCTGGACGCGTGCACCCTCGTGGGCCGCGGCCCACCGCTCGAACCCCTGGCGCAGCTCCTCGGTCTCGGCCACGTCGTCGCCCACCAGGGAGGCGGTGACGCACGAGCGCTCGCCGTCACGCCAGGCCACGCCCCAGTCGCCGCCCCAGCCGGTGGCCGCGTCGCGGGCGTCGTCGATGCCGATCTGGTCGGCCAGCACGAGCAGCACCATGAGCTGACCGATGTACCCCTCGTCGACGACCTCGCCCGCGACCTGCGGATGGGGGACGTCGACGGCCGGCTCGCGAGCCACGTAGCGGGCGGGATCGAGCACCTGCTCAGTGGTGCGGGGAGGGTCGGCGAAGGCGGCGACCAGGGCCCCCTCGCCTCCGTCGGCCACCAACCGGTCCACCAGCGGTTCGCCCAGGGTGTACGGCGCGCCGATGAGGTCGACCAGGACCAACGGGATCGACCCGAGGTCGATGTCGCCGCCGAGCGCCAGCTCCTCCTCGGTGGCCTGCTCCTGCTCGGCGGCCGGGAGCGACTCGAGGTACGCGTTCTCGACGCGGCGGGCGTTGCCCTCGGCCAGCGCGCTGAAGCCGAATGCGATCTCGTCGTCGGCGTCGTCGTACTCCGGCCGGTCGAGGTCGTGGTGCTGGTCGTCGAGGGCGTGGACCAGCTCGTGGGCGATCGTGGTCCTCACGTACGGCGTCAGGGCCGCACCCCGGACGACCAGCTCGGCGGTCTCCGGGTCGTAGAACCCGACGACGCCGCCGCCCAGCAGCGAGCGCATGGCCTCGACCAGGTCGACGTCGGGCTCGACGAGGCCGAGGCCCTCGAGGAACACCTCCGTGTGGCGCAGGTCGTCGGCGTCCTCGTCGAAGTCGGCGAGCAGCCGGTCCTGGAACTCGCCCTCGCCGGCCAGCTCGACGGTGACCGGCGCGGCGAACTCGAGCCCTCTCTCCTGCGCGACGAACTCGCTGATCTCGGCCACCGCTGCCTCGACCTCGGCCTCTGTGGCCGGCTCGGCCGCGGTCGTGGGCGGCGCAGGCTCGTCGCCGGTACCCGTGCCCCCCGGGTCGTCGCCCGACGAGGCGCCGCGCACCAGGACCATCGACGCGACCAGTGCGGCGACGACGGCCAGGCCGACCACCACGACGGGCCAACGCCGACGCGGGATCGACCGGTCGAACTCGGCCGCCAGGTCGGCCTCGAGCGGGTCAGCCGGCATCTCGTCGGACGCGGGCGGCGGCGGGAGGCTCGGATCGGACATCGCCGACCGCACGGTATCGGTGCACCGCGGCGACGAGACCGCGGCAGGGGTTTCCCGCCGTGGGATCCCGGGGTACACACGGGAGAGCCCGCCCCTCCCGGGAGGAAGCCATGTCCGAGACGAACCGCCGCCCCGACGGCACCCCTGACGAGGAAGGTGCCGACCGGGAACGTGCCGAGGAGATCTACGAGGAGGTCGGCGCCGAGAACCCGGACCCGGTCACCCGGCGCGAGGCCATCGAGGGCGAGCTCGAGGAAGAGGGCCTCTCCGAGGCCGGCGGATCGCTCGGCGAGCACAACGAGTGAGCCGGCCGATGCCCCTGGTCAGCCGCATCCTGCCGCCCGCCCCTGTCGACTCGCTCGACGCGTACCTCGCGTCCGGGGGCGGCCGCGCGGTCGCCGCCGCCCGCAAGGTCGAGCCCGAGGCACTCATCGCCGAGGTCGAGGCCTCCGGCCTCCGAGGCCGGGGCGGCGCCGGGTTCCCGACCGGCACCAAGTGGCGCACCATCGCCGCCAACCGCTCGCCCGACCTACCGACCACCGTGGTGGTCAACGCCGCCGAAGGCGAGCCGGGCACCTACAAGGACCGCACCATCCTGCGGGCCGACCCGTACTCGGTGATCGAGGGCGCGCTGGTCGCAGCCATCGCTGTCGGCGGAGCCGAGGTCGTCGTGGCGCTCAAGGACCGCGAGCCCGTCGAGCACGAGCGCGTCGTCCGAGCCATCGACGAGATGCGCGCCGCCGACATGGTGGGCGACCTCGAGGTCACGGTGGTGAGCGGGCCCCACGAGTACCTGTTCGGCGAAGAGACCGCCATGCTCGAGGTCATAGACGGGCGCGCTCCCCTCCCCCGCATCGCCCCGCCCTACCGCCGCGGCGTGGTGGAGGTCGTCGAGCACGACGACGACGTCGACAGCGGCAGCGGCCTGGCCGCGCACGTCGAGATGGCCGGGCCCGGCCCCGAGACGGTGGCCCCGCCGGCGCTGGTCGACAACGTCGAGACCCTGGCCAACGTCGTGCGCATCGTCGCCGAGGGGGCGGACTGGTTCCGCAGCCTGGGCACCGAGCAGTCGCCGGGCACGATCGTGTGCACGGTCACCGGTGACGTCCGCCGCCCGGGCGTCGGAGAGGTCGAGCTGGGCACGACCGCGCGGGCCGCCATCGAGGCGATCGCCGGTGGGCCCGCGGACGGGCGCACGATCAAGGCGGTGCTCAACAGCGTCTCCGCCGCGCCGCTGCCGGCTGCGCTGCTGGACACGCCCCTCACCTACGAGGACATGGCGGCCGTCGGCAGCGGGCTCGGCACGGCCAGCCTGATCGTCGTGGGCGAGGACACCGACATGACGGCGGTGGCCGCCGGCGTCGCCCGCTTCCTGGCCGTCGAATCGTGCGGCCAGTGCACGCCGTGCAAGGCCGATGGCCTGACGATCGCCGACGCGCTCGACCGGCTCTGTGCCGGCAACGGCGGCCACCACGACGTCGACATCGTGACGGCCGCGCTGGCCACGGTGGCCGATGGCGCCCGCTGCAACCTCGCGAGCCAGCAGCAGGCCGTGATCGGCCCGATCCTGGCCGGGTGGGACGACGAGATCGTCCGCCGGGCCACGGGCGACGCCGACGCCGTGACCCCGGTCCTGATCGCCGAGATCATCGGGTTGGGCGGCGGTGAGGTCACCCTCGACGAGGGGCGCCGCACCAAGCAGCCGGACTGGTCCCACGACGACGAGTGGTCTGGCTCGTACCCCGCCGACGAGCTGGGCGACCATCGTGAGTCGCCGACCATGCACCCGTTCGACTGAGGATCCTGGTCACTCCTCGATCGGTGGCAGGGTGGCGAGCGACAGCAGGACGTGCGCCCACGACACGCAAGGGTCTACCCGGTCGTGGCGGCGGGCCGGTAGTGGTACACCATCGCCGCGCGGATGCCGTTCGAGTGGTTGTCGGTCGAGCGGTGCATCAGGTGGCTGTCGAACAGCAGCAGGTCGCCCGGTTCCATCAACACCGGCACTGCGGCAGCCATGTCGTGGTCGACGATCTCGACGTAGCCGTACCGGCTGTCGCGGCGGCGATCGGGAAGGTGCTCGTGCACGGGCTCGGTGTGCGAGCCCGGCAGCGCCCACAGGCACCCGTTGTCGAGCGTCGCCTCGGTGACCGCCAGACACACGCCGACCTGGTGGTCGGGCTCGACCGGGAAGTCGTACGCGTCCTGGTGCCACGGGTGGCCGTAGGCCCCCGGGTCCTTGACGACGAACTGGCTGAGGCACACCTCGATCGCCGTCCCCAGTACGTCGCCGACCAGGTCGAGCACGGCCGGGTCGTGGGCGAAGTCGGCGAACACCGCGTCGCGGTGCGGTTGGAGCCCGGCCTCCGGCGGAACGAGCGCGCCCCGTGCGAGGTGGGTCGACCGCCGGCCGATCTCGCCTGCCCGCGCCAGCATCGCCGCGCACACCTCGGGCGCCGCGAAGTCCCGCAGGAGCACATACCCCGCGGTGTCCAACGCGTCGCGCTGGTCTGCACTCACCGAACTCGCAGCAGTCGCCATGCAGCGACCCCTCCCCATCGATCTCCCCGCGCTCCCCTATAGCTACGGGCACGCCCGACCCGTGTCAAGCGTCACACCCGTGGCTGTAGGGCGTCGTCCCGAGCGCGTTTGCCACACATGTCGTCGCAAACGGGCTCAGGTCGTGGCAGGTCCGTCGGGTGGATGCCTGCGCTGGGCCTAGCCGACCGAGTCGCGGAAAGCGATCGCCTCTTGGGCCATCGACACCGCGTCCATCATGTCGACGACCGGGATGACCGTGAACTCGAACCATGGTGCGAACTTGGCCGGCGCCTCGGCCACCAGCAGGGGGTCGTCACTCTCCACCACCGCGTAGCCGCCGCCCGTGTCGAGCCGCGTCAGGAACTGGTGCATGGTCACGCCCTCCGGCGGTGCCCACTTGGCGAGGAGCTCGAGCGCCCGCCTGCTCGCGACCTCGGCTTCGCCCGGTGTCGCACTCTCTCGGGGTGTCCACGACGTGAGGTACTTCATGCCCGTCCTCCTTGTGCCGACTCCCCCTCTCGGTTGTCGCGCCGTCCGTGACGGAGCACAAGGCGCACCACGGCTGGTCACCGGATCGACGACCGAGCGGACGGGCACCGGGCCCAGGCGCGAACGATCAGCGCGACAGCCGGCGGCGCACCCTGCCGGCGAGGTGGCGTGGTGCACGCGACGCCCGCGGCGGCGTCGCCAGATCGGCCAGGTCCTGGTCGGTCAGCTGGACCGCGGCGGCCGCCATGTTCTGCTCGAGGTGGGCGATCGAGCCCGTCCCCGGGATCGGCAGCATGCGAGGCGACCGGGCGAGCTGCCAGGCGATGGCGACCTGGACCGGTGTCACCCCGTGGCGCCCCGCCACCGTGTCGAGGGCGCGCCCCTGACCTGCACGTCCGCCGCCGACCGGCGCCCAGGGGATGAACGCGAAGCCCAGCTCGCCGGCCAGGTCGACCACGGAGTCGGACGCGCGATCGCCCGTGTTGTACCGGTTCTGCACGGACGCCACCGGCGTGAGCTCGCGGGCCGACCGCACCTGGTCGACGTCGACGTTGGACAGGCCGACGCGGGCGATCTTGCCCTCGTCGCGCAGCTCGACCAGCGCACCCACGGACTCGGCGAACGGGACGGCAGGGTCGGGCACGTGGAGCTGGTACAGCGGGATCTGCTCGAGCCGGAGCCGCCGCAGGCTGCCCTCGCACGCGGCGCGCAGGTGGTCGGGCCGACCGTCGGGCCGCCACTGGCCCGGCCCGTCCCGCAGGTAGCCGCCCTTGGTGGCGACGACCAGCCCCTCCGGGTACGGGTGGAGCGCCTCGGCGATCAGCTCCTCGCTCACGTCGGGGCCGTAGGAGTCTGCGGTGTCGATGAGCTCGACCCCCAGCTCGACGGCGCGGCGCAGCACCTGCACCGCGCTGCGCCGGTCGGGAGGTGGGCCCCACACGCCGTCGCCGGTGATGCGCATGGCCCCGAAGCCCAGCCGGTTGACGATGAGATCGGCGCCGAGCGCGATCGTGCCGGCCGCCGCCGCGCCGCCATCCTGGTCAGCCATGGGGTCCTCCGTTCGCCGTGTGGTCTTGGTGTGAGAGTCGTGTGGACGTGGCCGCCGGACGCTAGTGCCCCGTCAGGCAACGTTCGCCCTTCCACGGCGAGTCAGGGTCGTCGCTCGCAAGGACGCAGGAGGAAGGCGCAGCCGTAGCTGCGGTGACGACGAGGACGCAGCGAGCGGCGGGCCTGGCCGGCGTGGAAGGGCGCAAACGTTGTCTGACGGGGCACTAGTTCGCTCCGGCGCAGCGCTCGTCCCGCTCGGGGCACCCCGTCGAGCGCCCTCGCGCGGTGGCGACGGTAGGTTGGTCGCAGCCGACCAGGAGGTCACGATGGCGAGCACGGAGGGGCTGCGGCCTGTCGAACGCCGGGTGCTGCGCTGGGCCGACGCCGGCCTCGACGACGCCGAGATCGGCAGCCGGTTCGGCCGAAGCGAGCGCTGGGTTGCGCAGGTGCGCACCCTCGCCGATGTCGACCTCCCGCGCACGCCGCCCACCAGCGACCACCCGCTGCGCCCGCTCGAGCGGCGCGTGCTCCGCTGGCGCGAGGAGGGTGTGGATCACGAGGAGCTGGGCCTCCGCTTCCGACGCAGCCCCGAGTTCATGGCCCGCGTCGAGGAGTACGCCCACTACAAGCTGGCCGCCGCCTCAGTAGGGGCGGGGTCAGCCCGGCGGACGGGGTCAGCCCGGGGCGGGTGTCGGACGGCGACGCCGGCGCCCGGGTCCAGCCGATCAGCTCGATCAGGGCCAGGCCGGCCAGCACCGCCAGCACGATCGCCAGCACGGCGGCGCCGCTCGGGTAGGTCCAGAAGGCGAGCACGAGCACGCCGAGCCCCACGATGGCGAGTCGCAGGGGCATCTTGTGCGCGCCTGTCCAGGCCTCGACAGGGGTGGGCTCGCGCTCGCCCTCGACCCGACCCCGGGCGCTCGCCCGCACCCGGCCCGCCAGTGATCGCGTGCCGCGGGCGACGCCCGACGGTCCGGCCAGGAAACCGGCCACCGCGACGACCAGGCCGAGCACGAGCACCGCCCGCATGGCCGTGCGCAGCGGGGCGAGGAGCGTGCGGGCGACCCCCACCGCCGCATCGGGGGACAGCACCTCCCCGGAGGCGTTGTCGAGGTACCAGGCCCGTACGAGTGCGAGGGCCGCGGCGAGCAGGATCATCGCCAATGCGAGGCCGACGGCGACCGCGACCAGGCCACGCCGGCGGTTGGGCGCCACCAGGACGGCGACGGCCGCCAGGGCGATGATCACGAACGGCAGCGCGGTGGCGAGCCGGTCGAGCAGCCGCACGGCCCGCTGGGCCTTCTCCAGGTTCTGGGTCTCCACCAGCGTGAACGTCGAGGACACCTCGGGGATGTTGCTGGCCAGGCCGAAGCCGCGGTCGATCAACCGCTGCTTGACCCGGGCGACGATGACACCGACGTCGACGCTGAGCGTGCCTTCGTCGACAGAGACCACGTCGCCCGTCTCACCGGTGAGCACCGCGACGACCTGGGTGTGCGCCCGGCGGTTGGCCTCGTCCCACAGGGTGGCGAACTCGTCGGAGGCCACGGCCTTGTCGACCTCTTGCCGGGTGAACGACTCGACCTGGTCGGCGAGCGGGACGGCCAGACCGGTGACGACCTCGGGCGCGCCCAGCTCGGTGAGCCGCGCCAGCGCGTCCTCGGCCACCTGCTCGACGTCGAGGCGCGTGAAGATCTCGTTGGTGACCTGGGTGGCAATGGCGTCCTGCACGTCGGGATTCTCGGCGAGCGGCGACACGGTCTCGACGTAGCGGTCGGTGTCGAGCAGCTCGCTGCGGACGTAGCGGGCGACGACGGCGACGATGGCCAGCACCGACACCAGCACGACGAGTAGTAGGGACACGCCCCAACGGGCCGATCGCCCGGCCAAGGCGCCGCGCCGCGAGCCACCCCCGCCGTCCCCACCGGCCTGGGCGGCCTCGGACGCCCGCAGCTCGGCCACCTCGGCGCGTAGACGTTCGATCTCGGCGCGCTCGGCGGCCGTCTCGCCCGCGTCGGGCGGACCGTCGTCGGCGTCTCGCCCGCGTCGGGCGGACCGTCGTCGGGCGTCTCGCCCGCGTCGGGCGGACCCGCCTCGGGCGGACCGCCGTCGGCAAGCGAGGCGTCGCGCTCGGCCTCGCCGCCGTTGTCATGTCGCTCGGAGTCTTGTGTCATCGACCGGTCGCCCTCCGCTCGCGAGTGATCACGAACGGCACCAGCGTGACCCCGCCAGGGCCGTCGAGCCTCACCCGTGGCGGGTGGTCAGGCGAACGTACGGACCAGGTCGAGCACGGCGGCGCCATCCGGCCCGTCGCCCCGGAGCCCGGTCTCCGCGGCGTGGGCCCGCTGCCCCGCCACGTTGCACAGGTCGACGGCCGGCCCCGCGACCGTCGTGACCGCGGCCGACCCGTCGGCGGCGAAGTGCCAGGTGTCGCCGTTCGGTGCCGCGAGCTCGAAGGCCACCGGGCCGGCCATCTCGCGCCCGGCCTGGGCGAAGGCGTACGGCAACGTGCGCCAGGCCAGGCGGGCGATGTGCCACAGGCGGTCGTCAGCCGCGGCCTCGTGGCCGAGAGGGACCGCCACGTCGCCGGTGTGGATCCACGTCTCGGCCAGCCGCGTGGTGGCCAGCGTGCGGGCGGACAGGTCGCCGGCCACCCAGGTGACCCGCCGGGCCGGGTCGCACTCGCTCAGCTCGTGGCGCAGCGTGTTGGCGCTGGCCTGCCAGCGATCACGCACCGCGCCGCCCGGTTGCCCGCGCTCGGCCGCCACCATCAGCCCGGCCCCCTCGTCGATCGACGATGCAGGTCCTGCGCCGGCGGTGAGTGCGTCGACCGCCTCGGCGAACCGACCCTGCACGCTTCCGATCGCCATCTCGTTGGTCTGGGCGAGGTGCAGCACCACGTCCGCGAGGGTCCAGCCGTCACACCGCGAGGGCGTCTGCCATCCCGCCTCGTCGAGGGACGACACCAGGCCCGACAGGTCGTCCTGCTGCGCCGCGAGTGCGGCGACCACCTTGTCCACGCCCGTCTGCCTATCAGACCCCGACGGGGGTCAGGCGACCATCGGCTCGGACGGCGCGACGTCGACCGATCCGGCGACCGGCTCCGGCGCCGCGCCGCGCACGGCCGAGAGGCCCCACAGCCCCGCGCCGAACGCGGCGACGGCGCCCAGCCCGATGCTGTAGCGGGCCCCGAACTGGTCGGCCACCCACCCCACGATGGGCCCACCGACGGGAGTGCTGCCGAGGAACAGCATCGCCTGGAGGGCGAGGACGCGGCCCCGCATCTCGGGGGCGGCCTTGATCTGCACGATGGCGGTCGACGCCACGATGAACGTGATCGACGCCAGGCCCAGCACGACCCCCAGCACCACGGCCGCCGCAACGTTGGGTGCCACGGCCATGACCGCCATCGTGGCGCCGTACGCGAGCGCGGCCAGGCTCACCCGGCGCACCCCCGTGTCGACGCGGCGGGCGGTGACCAGCGCGCCCACCAACGACCCGATGCTCACCACCGAGAACAGGACGGTGAACGTCGCGTCGCTGCCGTCGAGGTCGCGGGTGACGAACAGCGGGAAGACGGTCTGGAAGTTGTATGACAGCGTGCCGACGACGGCCATCATCGCCATCGGCACGAACAGCTCCGGCACGCTGCGCACGTAGCGCAGGCCCGCCCGCACCTGCCCCCTGGCCTTGGGCGTCACGGGCGCCCGCCGCAGCTCGGAGGTGCGCATCATCCACAGCCCCGCCAGCACCGCGAGGTACGAGAGGCCGTCTCCGAGGAACGCCCAGCCGTAGCCGACGGTCGACACGAGCAGGCCGGCCAGCGCGGGCCCCACCACCCGGGACGACGTCATGAGGGCGCTGTTCAGGCTGACGGCGTTGTTGATGCCGTCCGGCGGGACCATCTCGACCACGAAGCTGCGCCGCGCCGGATTGTCGAACGCCATGCACACGCCGCCCAACACGGCCACGGCGTAGAGCGCACCGAGGGGCGGGTCGCCGCTGAACGCGAGCGCGGCCAGCAGGAACGACTGGACCATGGCCAGGGCCTGGACGATCAGCAGCAGCTTGCGCTTGTCGGACCGGTCGGCGATAAGGCCGGCCCACGGACCGAGCAGCAGGATCGGGCCGAACTGGGCCGCGGCCAGCACCCCGAGCGCCACCCCGCTGTCGGTCAGGTCGAGCACCAGCAGCGTCTGGGCCACCAGCGTGAGCCAGTTGCCGACCTGCGAGATCAGCTGCCCGGTGAAGAAGAGGCGGAAGTTGCGGTGCTCCAGCGACGCGAACGTCTCGCGCGGCGGCGCGCACCGACCTCACCACGGCGTCACCACAACCGACCTCACCATGGGTCCTGCCCGGTCAGCTCGTCGATGACGTCGAGCGCCGCGGCGAGGCGCGCCCGCTGGTCGTCGTCGAGGTCGGCGAGCCGGGCGGCGAGCCAGACGTCCTTGCGCTGGCGCACCTCTTCGAGCAGGGCCTCGCCTGCGGCCGTGGTCGACACGCGATGCACCCGGCGGTCGGCGAGGTCGGCCCGGCGCGTGACGAGGAGGCGTTCCTCGAGCTTGGCGACGACCTTGGTGACGCTGGGCGGTGCCACCCGCTCGTGCTCCGCGAGCGCGCCGAGGGTCATGGGCCCGTGAAGATCGATGGAGGTGAGGGCCGAGAGCTGGCTGGGCGACAGACCGGTGTCGCCCTGCCGACGCAGCAGCCGGGCCAGGCGCGTCGCGCTGATGCGCAGATGGGCGGACATCGTGCCCACATCGATCGGCATCGCATCGTCGACGGTCACGGGACCAGGCTACCAATCGTTTAGCTTGGGTAATCATCCGTTCGGGGCGCGCCTGTGCCAGGCTTCCGGGATGCTCATCCTCGGTCTCCTCGTCTTCGGGTTCGTCGCCGGCTGGATCGCCCAGGTACTGCTCGGGCAGGGGACGCAGCTCAACGCCCGCACCCTGGTCGCCGGCCTGGTCGGGTCGTTCGTCGGCGGGCTGATCGCCAGCCTGCTCGCCGGCGACGGGTTGGCCCTGCGCCCGAGCGGCCTCATCGGCTCGATCGTCGGCGCCGTCGTCGTGCTGGCCGTGTGGAGCCGCATGGACCCTGCCGCCGCACGCAACCATCGATGAGCCCGTGGACATGCTCCAACGCGACCACGACATCGGCGACGAGGCGTGGGCCCCGATCACCGTCCTGCGCATCCAACCCGACCGGCCGCGCGTCGCCACCCGTGCCTGAGTCGCAGGTCCAGCGCCTGCCACGCGGTCGGCACGGCCTCAGCCGCGACGAGGTCGAGTCGTCGCAACGGCTGCGGATGCTGGTCGCCATGGCCGACGCCATGATGGACAAGGGCTACGTCGGCACGTCGGTCGCGGACGTGATCAAGCGGGCTGGCGTGTCGCGCGAGACCTTCTACCAGCAGTTCTCGTCCAAGGCCGACTGCTTCATGACCGCCTTCGACACGGCCGGCGAGATCGTGCTCGCCACGATCGAGGCCGACATCCACCTCGACCGCGGGGCGCTGGCCCGCGACGACGGGCGAGACCAGGCCACACGGCTCTACCTGTTCGACCAGGTGTTCACGGCCTACCTCGAGGCGCTCGCCTCGAACCCCGCCTACGCCCGCCTGTTCCTCGTCGAGGTCTACGCCGCCGGGCCCGAGGCCATCCAGCGTCGCAGCGCGCTGCAGGGGCGCATCGTCGACACGCTCTCGGCCCTGCTGGGTGCCACGAGCGACCACGGGCGCTTCGCGTGCGAGGTCCTGGTCGCGGCCGTGGGCGCCATGGTCACCGAACCGCTGGTCGCGCAGGACGTGCAGGCGCTGCGCAACCTGCGGGCGCCGGTGGTCGACCTGGTGCGGCGGGCGCTGGCGGTGGACGCCGGCTGACGGCGAGTCGGTCGCGCTGTCACCAGACGGCGATCGGGCGCGGGTGGCGGTGACCGCGCAACCGGCGATCCTTGGTCACCAGGGACCATCCGTGTTCGACGGCGGTCGCGAAGATGAGGCGGTCGGCGGGGTCGCCCGGGAACGACGACGGCAGCGCCACCGCCGTCTCGGCTATGGCGGGCGTCGTGCCGACCGTGCGCACCTCGGCGGCCAGCGCGTCCAGCCACGACCGCGCCGGCACCGTGAGGGTGATGCGCTCGTTGGCCGCGAGCCAGGCGAGCTCGAACCATGTGATGCCAGCCACGGCCAGCTCGTCGGCCTCCTCCAGTGCAGAGGAGGCGGCGCGGCTCAAGCGATCGGGTTCCGCCGACCACCAATGGACGACGTGCGTGTCGAGCAGAACGGTCGTCACGACAGGTCCCACGAGACGCCGGTCGTGAAGAGATCCTCGTCATCGGCGGCGCTCATGGCGACCCCGCTCGTCTTTCCCCTCAGGGCATGGGCGCCGCTCGCGGGCACGAGGCGGGCCACCGTCCGACCGTGCTTGGTGATCTCGATCTCGTCGCCGTCGGCTACGTCGTCGAGGAGCGCGAGGATCTTCGCCTTGACCTCGGTGGCGGTCATCTGTTTGACCATGTGACCACCATACTGGTCAGACCGCTGCGTCAGGGGCCGAATGCCCGACGCGCCGCCGCCACGCCGACCGTGGCGCGGTCGCGGTAGCCATAGGTGCCGTCGTCGAGCAGCTCGCGGGCGGCCTCGACGGCAGCACCGAGCGCGGCGAAGGCGAACCCGCCGCCGACGGAGATGCGCCGCACTCCCACGTCGGCCAGCTCGGCCACCGACGGAGCACCGGCCAGGACCAGCACGTTCACCGGACGATCGACCGACGACACGAGGCGGCGGACGTCGTCGGGTGCGACCACCCCCGGGGCGAAGAGCACGTCAGCACCGGCCTCCTGGTAGGCCTGCAGGCGGGCGATCGTGTCGTCGAGATCGTCGTGGTCGTGAATGTGGTTCTCGGCGCGGGCCGTGACGACGAGGTGCACCGGGCCGGCATGCGCGACCTCGACGGCCGCCGCCACGCGTTCTGCCGCGTGGCCGATGTCGTAGATGCGGTCGTCGGAGTGGCCGGCGTAGTCCTCGACCGAGCAGCCGGCCAGGCCGGCGTCGACGGCACCGGCGATCGTCTCGGCCACGCCTCCGGGGTCGTGGGCGAAGCCGTTCTCGAGGTCGGCCGACACGGGCACGTCGGTGGCGTCGGCCAACTCGGCCGCGTGGGCGAGGGCCTCGTCACGCGTGACCCTCCCGTCGAGCCGGCCCAACGTGGCGGCGAACCCGCTGCTGGTGGTGGCCAGCGCCGGGAAGCCCAGCGACGCCAGCAGCACCGCCGACCCCCGGTCCCACGCATTGGGCATGAGCAGCGGACCGTCGCCGTGGTGGAGGGCGAGGAACCGATCGGCCTTGTCGGCCTGGGTGGTCATGAGGGGGCTCCGTCGAGGTAGGTGACCGTGTTGGTGCGCACCGCCGGGGTGCGGGGACCGCGGATGATCACGCCGGTGAGGTTGAGCGGATCGCACGCGTTGACGGCGACACGCTCGCCGGTGCGGGGCCGCTTGCGGATGGCCTTGAGGCCGTCCATGGCGGCGGGCAGCGCGTACTGCTCGCCGCTGAACCCGGCCACGAAGCGGCCGCCCCGCACCAGGCCGCGGTCCTCGAAGCGACGTAGCGCCCATTGCAGGTCGCGCCACGGGACGGGCAGGCCCTCGTGCACCGCCAGGTCACGGAACACGACGCCCCACCGCTGCAGCAGCTGGTCGGCCACGACCTCGGCCAGGCCCTCGCGGTCGTCGACCGGCTCGACGGCGCCGATGAGCGACCAGCGACCGGCGGCGGTGGTGGGGCCGCGCGCACCCCGCCGGCGGCGGCTGACCGATCGCGTGGGCGAGGGGGCTCGTCGGCGGCCGTCGACCAGCGACCGGATGGCGGCGAACCCGTCGGCGGTGAGCAGGCCGCGGGCGACACCGTCCCACAGGGCCTCTTCGATGTCCGTCGGCAGGCGACCCGTGTCGGTCGCCAGCTCCGACAGGAAGCGGGCCCCCTTGGCGCGCAGCGCCTCGACCACCTCTGCCGTGGCCCCGACTTCGGGCGAGGTGGGCTCGGCGGCGAGCCGGGCGGCCTGCAGCAGCCAGGTGAGGTCGTCGCGGAACGCGATGGTGACCGGCGTCGCCTTGGACGGGCTCGACCGCCGGTCGCTCGTGGGCTGGGCGGCGGACAGTCGCAGCCACGTGACCTCGCCGTCGTGGCACAACCGGTCGAGCATGCCGGCCCGGTAGCCGTCGACGCGGCGGGTCAGGATCTCCGGCTCCCACGTGGCGGCGCCGGCCTCGTAGCCCTGGAGCTGCTCGACGACCTGGCGCACGCCATGGTGGCCCCGCACCTGCGTGCCGGGGGCGACGTGCTGCCACCGCAGCAGGAACCGCATGAAGTCCTGGGCGGTGACCGGCTCGACCGCCTTGCGGCGGGTCTTGCGCGAGTACGAGTGCATGCGGGCGAGAAGACGCCGGGCGCACCACTCGATCTCGTCGGGGCCGGCGGCGTCGGGCCGTGTGAAGGAGCCCTGCAGCACGAAGCCGTCGTTCTCGAGCACGGCCAGCCCGACGGTGACCAGCGACGGTGACAGGCCGCACGTGTCGGCCAGCGCGGCCGCGGTGAGCGGCCCGGACAGGTCGAGGTGGCCCCGCAGGACCGAGGCGGCCACCTGCTCGCGGGGGTGGACGTCGTCGGGTGCTCCGTGGACGAGGACGGCGGCCTGCTCCGCCAGCTCGGTGGGCCACCACAGCTCGCCGAGGGGCCGGCTGGACCGGCCGATGTGGGACTGCACCCGCCCCCGCGCCGCCAGCTCGTCGAACAGCGGGCGCCACTCGTCGCGCGCCGGGGTGACGACCAGCCCACCCAGCAGGTCGTGCAGCTCGTCGGCCGTGCGGGGCGCCGGGGCCACCTCGTCGCGCACCCGGGCGATGGCCTCGGGGTCGAGCCTGCCGATGGAGCCGAGTTCGACCGGCAGGCCCCGCCGTAGCGGCACGGCGTTGGTGCGGCGGTCCTGGGTCTCGGCATCGTCGAGGAAGGCGTAGGGCTTGGCGGTCAGGATCTCGTGGCTGAACGCCGAGGCCTCGGTGGTGTCGCGGAAGTGCACCTGCACGCGGCCCGTCTCGATGCCGTCGAGCAGCTCGGTCAGGCCGTCGATGTCGAGGCCCTCGGTCATGGTGTCGTGCATGGTCTGGCGCACGATCGGGTGGTCGGGGATCTCGATGGGCCCGGCGACGTTCTCCTGGCAGGCCGCAACCTGGGGGAACAGCGCCACCATCATGTCGTCGGACTCCATGCGTTGGATGGGCGGCGGGTTGCGGCGACCGCCCTTCCACCGCAGGACGACGAGCGACCGGTTGAGGTTCCACCGCCACCGGCTCTGGAACATCGGCGAGGGCGGCGAGAGCACCGCCTGCTGCAGCACCTCGCGCACCGTGCGCGAGTTGAGGAAGCGGGGCACGTCGGCCAGCGGGAAGCTGTGGTGCGGGCCCAGCGACAACACCACGGCGTCGTCGTTGGCTGCGGCCTGCAGCTCGAAGTCGAACGACACGCAGAACCGCTTGCGCAGGGCGAGCCCGAGCGCCCGGTTGACCCGCCCGCCGTAGGGCGAGTGCACGACCAGGTGCATGCCGTCGGCCTCGTCGAAGAACCGCTCGAAGACAAGGTCGTCGTGGGTGGGCACCACGCCCAGCACGGCGCGGCCCGCGGCCACGTAGTCGACGATCTGGTCGACCGCGGCGTCGTCGAGCGGCGCCGCCGTGTGCAGCCACGCCCGGGCACCGTCGGCATCGTCGACCGCGAGGAAGCCGTCGAGCGTGGCCCTCAATGTGGACACCTCGCGCGACAGCTCGGCCGTGCGGGCCGGGGCCTCGCCCGTCCAGAACGGGATGGTGGGCGGCTTGCCCTCGGCGTCGACCACGCGCACGACACCGCTGGCCACCTGGCGGATCTGCCAGGCGTGGGTGCCGAGCAGGAAGATGTCGCCCGCCATCGACTCGATGGCCCAGTCCTCGTTGACGGTGCCCACGAACAGGTCGTCGGGTTCGAGCACCACCCGGAAGTCGCCGATCTCCGGGATGGCACCGCCCGACGTGAGCGACGACAGCCGCGCCGATGGGCGGGCCCGCACCTCGCCGTTGACTCCGTCGAGGTGGAGGTACGCAGCCCGCCTCCCCCGCCCGGTGGTGATGCCGTGGCTCACCATCTCGACGACCTCGTCGAAGGTCTCGCGCGGCAGGTCGCGGTACGGCTGGGCCCGGCGCACGAGGGCGTAGAGGTCGTCGAGGCGCCATCCGCCCAGGTCAGCGGGGTTGTCGGCGCGGCGGGCGACGCCGTCCGAACCCTCGACCTCCACGTCGACCTCAGGTCGAGGTGGAGGGTTCGTGGTGGCGGCGACCTCGGCCACGATCTGCTGGGCGAGGATGTCGAGCGGTGCCACGGGCGGGAGGAGAGCGTCGAGCTCGCCCTTGCCCACCGCGGCCAGCAGGGCCGCGGTCTCGACCAGCTCGTCGCGGGTGAGCGGGAAGAGCCGCCCCTTGGGCACGCCGCGGAGGCTGTGGTTGGCCCGGCCGACCCGCTGCAGGAACGTGGCGATGCTACGCGGCGAGCCGACCTGGCACACCAGCTCGACCGGGCCGATGTCGATGCCCAGCTCGAGCGACGCGGTGGCCACCAACGCCCGCAGGTCGCCGGCCCGCAGGCGCGACTCGACCTTGTAGCGCCGGTCCTTGGACAGCGACCCGTGGTGGGCGGCCACGACATCGTCGCCGAGCTGCTCGCCCAGCTGGTGCGCCAGGCGCTCCGCGAGCCGGCGGGTGTTGACGAACACGATGGTCGTGCGGTGCTCGCCCACCATGGCGGCGATGCGGTCGATCACATCGCCCATGTGCTCGGCCGACGCCACCGCCTCGAGCTCGCCCTGGGGCAGCTCGAGCGCCAGGTCGAGCGCCCGCCGGTGACCCGTGTCGACGATCGCGCAGGGCGCGGGAGCGCCGGTGCCGCACAGCATCTCGGCGACGAGCGAGATGGGTCGCTGGGTCGCCGACAGCCCGATGCGTTGGGGCCGGGCGGCACAGGCGTGCTCGAGCCGCTCGAGCGTGAGGGTGAGGTGCGAGCCCCGCTTGTCGCGGGCCACGGCGTGGATCTCGTCGACGACGACCGTGTCGACGGTGCGCAGCATGTCGCGGCTGCGACGGGCTGTGACCAGCAGGTAGAGCGACTCGGGCGTGGTGATGACGAAGTTGGGCGGCCGGCGCACCATCGACGCTCGCTCGGAGGCGGTGGTGTCGCCGGTGCGCACACCGACCCGCAGGTCGGGGGCATCGTAGCCCAGCT
This sequence comes from uncultured Acidimicrobiales bacterium, assembly GCA_963735375.1. GTDB lineage: Bacteria > Actinomycetota > Acidimicrobiia > Acidimicrobiales > VFJN01 > ZC4RG19. The sequence continues at coordinate 1,010,623 of CAVTKS010000006.1, read as the reverse complement.
CGACCGCGACCTCGGCGATCTCGCGGAGGGGACGCTCGAGGTTCTCGGCGATGTCGACCGCCAGCGCCTTGAGCGGCGACACGTAGGCGACCTGGGCCCGGCCGGCGACGTCGACGCCTCGGGCGTGCGCCCGGTAGAGCCGGTCGATGCCCACCAGGAACCCGGCCAACGTCTTGCCGGAGCCGGTGGGTGCGGCGATGAGCGTGTCGAGACCTGCGGCGATGTGCGCCCAGCCCTGGGACTGGGCCGGCGTCGGGCCGTCGGGAAAGCGGCGGGCGAACCACGTGGCGACCGCCGGGTGGAACCCGTCGTCGGGCAGGCCGACCGGCGAGGGGTCGGCGGTGAAGAGGGACAGCGTCTCGACGGTCGCCATAGCTGTCACGAGCGTACAGACGCCCTATGACAACGAAGGGCGGGTTCGCTGCGGGTAGAACGCGTTCTACTTCTGGGCTAGACAGGGCACGTGCTGCTCCAGGGGAAGACCGTCATCATCACCGGCGTCGGCAGCGGCTTGGGCCGCGAGTGCACCGCCGCCGCGCTGCGAGAGGGGGCCAACGTCGTCGTGGCCGCCCGCACCCAGTCCACGCTCGAGGACACCGCCAGAGAGCTCGACCCGGGCGGCGAGTGCATCGCGGCCCGCTCCACCGACATCACCGACCCCGACGCCTGCGCCGCGCTCGTGGACCTGGCGACCGAACGGTTCGGCTCGGTCGACGCCCTCGTCCAGGTCGCGGCGTACGAGATGGTGTTCGGCGGGCTCCACCAGACCGACTTCGCCGACTGGCGGACCGCGTTCGAGACCAACGTCATCGGTGCGCTCACGATCCTGCGACCGGTGGCCGAGGCCATGAAGACCAGCGGCGGCGGCTCGGTCGTGCTGATCGGATCGCAGTCGATGTTCAAGCCCTCGATGCCGCAGGCGGGCTACGCGGCGTCGAAGAGCGCCCTGCTGAGCGCCATGTACTACCTGGCCGACGAGCTGGGGGCCGACAACATCCGCTGCAACATGGTCGTGCCCTCGTGGATGTGGGGCCCGCCGGTGCAGATGCTGGTCAGCGGCAAGGCCCAGCACAAGGGCATCTCCGAGGACGAGGTGCTGCAGGGCATGGTCGGCAAGTTCCCGCTGCGCCGCATGACCGAGGACGGCGAGGTGGCCGATGTCGTGACCTTCTTCGCGTCCGACCTGGCCAAGGCAGTCACCGGGCAGCACCTGATGGTCAACTCCGGCGAGATGATGCGCTGATGGCCAAGGGAATGACCAAGCGAGTCGTCGTCTGGGGCACCGGCTTCGTCGGGAAGCTGGTCATCGCCGAGATCGTGCCGCACCCGGCGTTCGACCTGGTCGGCGTCGGCGTGAGCAACCCCGACAAGGTGGGGCGCGACGCCGGCGAGATCTGCGGGCTCGGCCCGATCGGTGTCACCGCCACCGACGACGTCGAGGCGCTGATCGCCCTGCGACCTGACGCGCTCGTCCACTTCGGCCCCACGGCCGCCTACCCGGACGACAACATCCGGGTCATCGGTGCGTTCCTGCGGGCCGGCATCGACGTGTGCTCCACGGCCATGACCCCGTGGGTGTGGCCGGCCATGGCGCAGAACCCGCCACAGTGGATCGAGCCGATCACCGAAGCCTGCGAGGACGGCGACGCGTCGTGCTTCACCACCGGCATCGACCCGGGCTTCGCCAACGACCTGTTCCCCATGACCCTGATGGGGCTGTGCGGCGAGGTGCGGGTGGTGCGGGCGCTCGAGATCCTCGACTACATCAACTACGAGGGCGACTACGAGAACGAGATGGGCATCGGCCGCCCGCCCGAGTTCCGCGCCATGCTCGAGCACCCCGACATCCTCGTGATGGCGTGGGGCGCCACCGTGCCGATGATGGCGCACGCGGTCGGCATCGAGCTCGACAAGATCACCACCACCTGGGACAAGTGGGTCACCGACACCGCCATCACCACGGCCAAGGGCGTGATCGACCCGGGCGAGGTGGCGGCGATCAACTTCACGATCAACGGCGTCTACGACGGCGAGACCCGCATCCAGCTCCAGCACGTCAACCGCATCGGCCCTGACGCCGCGCCGGAGTGGCCCCGCGGAGCGCAGGACGACGTGTACCGGGTCGAGATCGAGGGGTCGCCGTCGATCACCCAGGAGACGGCGTTCCGGTTCACCGACGGCAGCGGACGCGACGCCGCCACGGCCGGCTGCCTGGCCACCGGGCTGCGGGCGCTGAACGCCGTGCCCGCCGTCAACGGCCTGCCGCGCGGCTGGGTCACCGCGTTGGATCTGCCGCTCGTCCCCGGGGTGGGGACGATCCGGTAGCGCTCACCGGGGAGCCGAGCGCTCGCCGACGGGCCGGGCCCGCATCCGGAGGATCAGCTTGAACAGCTCGCCCGCCACCAGCACGGTGCTCGCGAGAGCCGCGCACACGCCCCACTGGGCGAGCGACAGCGGCTCGGTGTCGAACGCGTCGTTCAGCAGCGGGACGTGCACCACGGCGACCTGCAACAGCAGCGACACACCGATGGCCGCCCACAGCAGCCGGTTGGTGAACAGGTGGTCGACGAAGCTGGCCCGGTCGCTGCGGGCGTTGAAGCAGTTGAAGAGCTGCGCGAGCACGAGGGTGGTGAACGCCACGGTGCGCGCCTCGGTGACGCTGCTCGAGCCCTCGATCAGCCCGCCCGGCAGGTACATGTCGATGCCGACCAGCGTGGCCAGCGCCATCGTCAGCCCCACCACCGCGATGCCGGCCTGCATCTCTCCGTCGATGACCCGGTCGCTCAGGCGCCGCGGCGGGCGGTCCATCACGTCGGCGGGTGGTGGGTCGACGCCCATCGCCAACGCCGGGCCCGTGTCGGTGAGCAGGTTGATCCACAGGATCTGCGTCGCCAGCAGCGGGACGTGCACGCCCGCGCCGTGGTCGAGGCCGATCAACCCCGCGCCGACCACGCCCAGGAACATGGTGAGGACCTCACCGGCGTTCGACGAGAGCAGGTAGCGGAGGAACGACCGGATGTTGGCGAAGATCCCCCGGCCTTCGCGCACGGCAGTCACGATCGTGGCGAAGTCGTCGTCGGCCAGGATCATGTCGGCCGCTTCCTTGCTCACGTCGGTGCCGGTCACACCCATGGCCACGCCGATGTCGGCGGCCCGCAGCGCGGGCGAGTCGTTCACGCCGTCGCCTGTCATCGCCACGATGTTTCCGTCCGCCTGGAGGGCATCGACGATGCGCAGCTTGTGCTCCGGGGCGACACGGGCGAACACCGAGGTGTCGCGCACCACCGCCAGCAGTCCGACGTCGTCCAGGTCCTCGAGGTCGGCGCCCCTGTGCGTGGGTGACCCCTCCGGCGCGATGCCGAGGTCGGCTGCGATGCGCGCCGCCGTGCGCGGGTGGTCGCCGGTGATCATCACGATGCGCACGCCGGCGCGGTGGGCCTCGGCGATCGCCACCCGCGCCTCGGGCCGCGGCGGGTCGATGATGCCGACCATGCCCAGGTACACCAGCTCGTGCTCCAACGCTTCGAGCGCCCCGGGCCCGTCGGAGGTGCCGGCCGCAGCGGACGTGGCCGGTCGTGGAGGCTCGCTGTCGGGCAGCGGCCTGTAGGCGACGGCCAGGGTGCGCAGCGCCCGGTCGGCCAGGCCGTCGACGCCAGCGGTGATGGCACGACGCCGATCGTCCGTGAGCGGGCGGACCTCGCCGGCGACGCGTTCGTGGGTGCACCGGGCGAGCAGCGCATCCGGCGCGCCCTTGGTGACCACGTCGATGCGCCCGTCGCGCTCGACGTCGGTCTCGAGCGTCGTCATGAGCCGGCGCTCCGCCGTGAACGGCACCTCCCCCACCCGCGTGAAGCGCGACCGCCGCACCTCGGCGATGCCCAGCTTGGCCTCGGCCACCAGGAACGCACCCTCGGTGGGGTCGCCCTGCACCGACCACTCGCCGTCGTCCTCCCGCAGGACCGCGTCGTTGGCCAGGCTGCCGCCCCCCAGCACGAAGCGCACCTCGTCCATCAGCACGGCGTCGGCGCCGTCGACGTCGAGGGCGTGCCCGTCGACCCGGGCCTCGCCCTCGGGGCGGTAGCCGGTGCCGGTGAGGTCGACCTCGCCCGAGCCCGTGACCACGGTGGTGACCGTCATCTCGTTGCGGGTCAGCGTCCCCGTCTTGTCGGTGCAGATCACCGAGGCCGAGCCGAGCGTCTCGACCGACGACAGCTTCTTGACGATCGCCCGCCGCCGGGCCATGCGCTGGACGCCCAGGGCCAGCACCACCGACAGGATCGCCGGCAGGCCCTCCGGCACCGCGGCCACGGCCAGCGACACGCCGACGAGGAGCACCTCGACCAGGTCGGACGCGGTGGTGATGTCCGACGTGAGCAGGATGGCGCCCACGACGACGATCGCGATGACCACGACCGCGATGCCGAGCGTCCGGCCGATCAGGTCGATCTCGCGCTGGAGCGGCGTGCGCTCCTCCTGGGTGCGGCCGAGCAGCCCGGCCACGTGCCCCATCTCGGTGTCCATTCCGGTGGCGGTCACGACGGCCCGTCCCCGACCGCTGGCCACGGCCGTGCCGCTGAACGCCATGTCGAAGCGGTCACCCAGGCCGACATGGCCGGGCAGGGTGGTGACGTCCTTGAGCACCGGCTCGCTCTCGCCGGTCAACGACGCCTCGGCCACCTTGAGCACAGAGGCCTCGACCAGCCGGGCGTCGGCGGCGACAGCGTCGCCCTCGGCGAGCACCAGCACGTCGCCGGGCACCACCTCGGTGGTGGGCACCCGCTCGATGCGCCCGTCGCGCAAGACGCCGGCCTGAGCGGCGGCCATGCGCGCCAGCGCGGCGACCGCCTGCTCGGCGCGTGCTTCCTGGGCGTAGCCGAGCACGGCGTTGGCCACCAGCACGGCCACGATGACGATGACCTCGAACGGCACCCCGTCGGCGCCCTCGATCAACCAGGCGACGAGCGACACGATCACCGCCACGATGAGCAGGTACACGAGCGGGTCGCGGAACTGCTCGAGCAGCTTGCGCCAGGCCGGCACCTCCTCGGCCGCGTCGAGCTGGTTGGGACCGTGCTCGGCGAGCCGCGCCGCCGCCTCGGCGCCGGACAGGCCCCGCCCGGGATCGACGCCCAAGCGGGCCGCCACGGCCGCGGCCTCTTCGGCCCACGGGCCGGGGTCCGGGCCCCGGCTGCTCGGGCGATCCGAGGCCGTCGCCGTCATCGCGTCGACGATACGGCGGAGGTCCGGGCCCGTATAGAGGCCCGGACCTCCGTGGGTCACGAGGCGAAGTCGGGGGTGGCGGACCGGGCCGACTCACCGCGCCTGAAAACTCATCGCCGATCGCGGAACCGGACCAGGCCCGCCGGTCGTCCAACCCGGCGATGGCAGCTCACATGCGCAGACAGGGGTACGGCATGCGCCCGATCCGAACCATCGCCGCGTTGGCGGCCACCGCACTCCTCGCCTCGGCGTGCTCCGGGGGCGACGACCCTGCGGGGCCCGCCGATCCGGCGGTGGTCTCGCCGGACCTGCTGCTGGCCAGCAGCCTGCAACCCGTCGAGTCGTGCGACGGCCTGCGGAGCTGGGTGGCCGACGAGTTGGCGCCCCGCGTGGGCGCCTACGGCTTCCCCGGCGGCGTGATCGGCATCGAGGGCGACATGCGCGTCGAGTCGCTCGACGACGCCGAGGCCGGGGCCGCCGGCGCGGCGCCGACGGCCGGTGCCGACGCGTCGTCGGCGCGAGAGCAGACGACGTCCGAGACCGGGTTCTCCGACACGAACGTGCAGGTGGAGGGCGTCGACGAGCCCGACGTCGTCAAGACGGACGGCGAGCGCATCCTCGCGGTGGCCGACGGGAAGCTTCACCTCGCCTCGGCCGCCGACGCCACCGTCGTCGCCTCGGTGGACCTGCCCGAGGGCATGGTCGACGCCGAGATGCTGATGGCCGGCGACCGGGTGCTCGTGTTCTCCAACGGCGGGTACGGCGGCCCGATCGAGCCCGCGGTCGACGACTCCCCCACCCGGCCGTTCGCCCCCGAGCTGGCGGGCACCCGCGTCGCCCAGGTCGACATCGCCGGTGACACGCTCACCGTCGGCGACACGTTCGTCCTCGACGGCACGTACGTGTCGGCCCGCATGACCGGCGACGTCGCCCGCCTGGTCCTGCATGCCGACCCGCAGCAGCGCCTGCCCTTCGTCACGCCGGCCTCGCCGACCGAGGAGGCCCAGGACGCGGCCGAGCAGCACAACCGGCAGGTGGTCGAGGACGCGGCCCCCGAGGACTTCCTGCCCACCTGGCACCGGCTCGGCGCCGACGGGGAGGCCGCCGACGAGGGCGCCCTGATGGGGTGCGAGGACGCCCATGCCCCCAACACGTTCTCCGGCTTCGGCATGGTCGCCGTCGTGAGCATCGACGTGTCGGACGGTCTGTCCGACGGCCTCGGCTCGGCCAATGGAACCGGCGTGCTGGCCGGTGGCCAGACGGTGTACGCCTCGCCCGACCACCTCTACGTGGCCGCGCCCGAGTGGGTGGACTGGCAGGCCCTCCCCGAGACCGGAGTCGACGCCGCCGCCCAGGACCACGGCACCGACATCCACCGGTTCGACATCACCGACCCCGCCCAGGCCACCTACGACATGTCGGGCCACGTCGAGGGCGAGCTGCTCAACCAGTTCGCCATGGACGAGCACGACGGCAACCTGCGGGTGGCCACCACCACCGGGGCGCCGTGGATCGAGGGCGAGGGCGAATCCGAGAGTCAGGTCGTCGTGTTGGCACCCGGCGACGGCGCGCTCACCCCGGTCGGGCTGGTGTCGGGGCTGGGTCGCGGCGAGACCATCCACTCGGTGCGGTTCCTGGGCGACGTCGGCTACGTGGTCACCTTCGAGCAGACCGACCCGCTGTACACGATCGATCTGTCCGACCCGGCGGCACCGCGGGTCACCGGCGAGCTCGAGATCCTCGGCTACTCGGCGTACCTGCACCCCGTGGGCGACGGCCGGCTGGTCGGCATCGGCCAGGACGCCACGGAGGAGGGCCGCACCGTCGGCACGCAGGTCGCGCTGTTCGACGTGAGCGACCCCGCCGCCCCCACCCGCCTGGCCCAGACGACGCTTCCGCAGTCGAGCTCCGCCGCGGAGTGGGACCACCGGGCGTTCCTGTGGTGGGCCGAGGACGGCCTGGTGGCCGTGCCGGTGAGCGCGTACGACAGCGAGCCGTTCGAGGGCCTCGTCGGGTTCAGCGTCGATCCGGCAGGGGGCACCATCACGGAGCGCGGCCGCGTGAGCCACCCGCCGGTCGAGGGCGGCGACATCGGCGTGCCGGTTCCGCTGCCCGGGCCGCTGCCCATCGAGCCCGGCGCCGGCGACACGTCGGTCGCCCCGGGCGAGCCCTCGCCGACCGACTTCACCTACACACCGCCGATCACCCGGTCGCTGGTCATCGGTGACCGCCTGTGGACCCTCTCCGCCGCCGGCCTGGCCACGAGCGACCTGGCCACCCTGACCGAGACGTCGTTCGTGACGTTCGGTTGAGTATGCGCAGTCGCGCTACGCGATGCTTCCCCGGTCGGGGCCACGCGGCCTCGACCTGGGGAGGGGACAGCACACATGTCGCGGCGTCGCACGATCTCAACGCTCCTGGCCCTGTCGATGGTGGCGCTGGGGGCCTGCTCGTCCGGGTCGGACGCCGACGGCGACGACGGCGCCGCCGGCGAGACCGACAGCCCCACGACGCAGGTCGACCGCCCGGACGGTCCCGCTGCTGAGCTGTCCGGCCCGCTGACCGGCGGGAACGGCATCAGCCTGGCCGCAGCTTCCGCCGGGCCCGACCTGGCGGAGGCCGGCTGGGTCGAGGAGGAGTACGCGGCGGCGGGCACCGCCACCTCGTACCGAGCGGAAGGTGACCTGCCCGCGGACGGCTCCTTCGAGCTGGTCGACGACGCCACGGCCGACTACCGCACTCGCATCGTCGTGCGCCGCCCCGGCGACGCGGCAGACTTCAACGGCACGGTCGTCGTCGAGTGGCTCAACGTCAGCGGCGGCCTCGACGCCAACCCCGACTACAGCTACACCGCCGACGAGCTGCTGCGCGGGGGCTACGCCTGGGTGGGCGTCTCCGCCCAGCGCATCGGCATCGAGGGCGGCCCGGTCGCGGTCACGATCGCGGCCGCCGAGGGCCTGGCCGGCACGGGGCTGCGGGCGAGCGACCCCGAGCGGTACGGCGACCTGCACCACCCCGGTGACGCCTTCTCGTACGACATCTACACCCAGGTCGGGCGAGCGCTGCGCGAGCCCGGCGCCATCGATGCGCTGGGCGGGCTCGAGCCCGAGCGCGTGCTGGCCGTGGGCGAGTCGCAGTCGGCGTTCGCGCTCACCACCTATGTCAACGGCGTCCAGCCCCTCACGCTCGCCTTCGACGGCTTCCTCGTCCACAGCCGGGGCGGCGCCGCGGCACCGCTCGGCGAGCCGGACGAGGGCATCGACGTCGCCGGCACCGTCGGCGGCGAGCCCACGCAGATCCGCACGGACCTCGGCGCGCCGATCATCGTGCTCGAGACCGAGACCGACGTGCTCGGCCTCCTCGGCTACTACCCGGCGCGCCAGCCCGACAGCGAGCTGTTCCGGCTGTGGGAGGTGGCGGGCACGGCCCACGCGGATGCGTTCCTGCTCGGCCCGATCGCCGACATGATCGGCTGCGCGACGCCCATCAACGTGGGCCCGCACCAGTTCGTCGTCAGGGCGGCGCTGCGCAGCCTGGACACCTGGGTGCGCACGGGTGAGGCACCGCCCGAGGCGCCTCGGCTCGAGGTCGACGACACGGGTGCCGCACCGGCGTACGTGCGAGACGACGACGGCAACGCGCTCGGTGGCATCCGCACGCCGCAGGTCGACGTGCCCGTCGCCACGCTGTCCGGCGAGGCCAGCGAGGGCGGGTCGGTCGCGTGCCTGCTGATGGGGTCGACGACCCCCCTCACCGCCGACCGCCTGGGCGAGCTGTACCCGTCCCCGGACGACTACAGCGACGCCTACGCCGAGGCGGCGGACGCCGCGATCGAGTCCGGCTTCGTGCTCGAGGACGACCGCGATGCCCTGCTCGCCGACGCCGACCCGTCGGCCATCCCCGGCTGACGTGGCGCACGCCTCGGGGCTCCCGGGGGAGATCACCCCACGAGGCGCTCGATCGGCGGGTACTCGTAGTCGCCGGTCAGCACCTCGGCCCGGGGCAGGTACAGCCGCAGCATCAGGACGAACGGACCGTCGGGGACCGGGAGCCAGTTCACCGGCCCGCCGCCGGGCGGAGGAACAGGCTCGGCGACCGACAGGACCAGCTCGAGCGAGCCGTCGCGGCCGTAGGTGAGACCCGGCGTGCGGTCGCCGACCGCATACCGGCCGCTCGGGTGCTCGACGAAGAACATGTCGGCGCCGTACACGGACAGCGACCAGAAGGCGTCGACCGGGGGCAGCTCGCCCGCGGGGAACCTGATGCGGTAGGTCGACCCTCCGTCGAGCGGGGCACCGGCGGCGTCGACCCGGGCGACGGGGTACACGGCCTCTTCGGGCACGTTGGCACCCCAGCCGATGCGGGCCACGAACGCCCGCAGCAGCGTGTCGTCGCCGTAGCGCCCGATGTCCCGATTGGCCCCCCAGCCGTTGACGACCTCGGCCCGGCTCGCCACCTCCTCGCCGATGCGGGCGTCCCCTCGCGCCGCACCGTCGTCGAGGGCCTGCCGCTGCTCGGGCACCGCATCTTCGGTCGGATGGTCCCCCGGTCCCACGCCCAGCGCCTCGACATCGGCGAACAGGTCGCGCTGGGCCGGCGTCGGCGGGGGGTTGACGGCGAGGGCGTCGCCGAGCTCGTCGAAGAAGGTGGCATCGGTGGGGATGGCCTGTGGGGTGCCAACCGGCTGTCCCAGCGGCGGCGGAGGTGGCGGGGCCTCGTCGCCGGTCAACGCGCTCAGGGGCTGGAGGGCGACCTGCTCGCTGATGGCGGAGACGTTGGCGATGTCGGCCGCGTCGTCGACGAGGAACCGACCCAGCAGGAAGACCAGCGGCGTGCTCGACTGCAGGACCTCGGCGCCGGCGGGCACGTCGCCGTCCCAGCCCGGGGGCGCCACGACCCACGTGCCGGCCCGCCCCTCGGTCTCGCGGGTGCCGACGTAGGCGAACGACTCCGTCCACGTGTCCAGGAACTGGTAGGTGTAGTAGCGGTCGGTGACCTCGGGCAGCGTCAGCGCCATCGGCCCCGACCGCAGGTCGAGCACGGCGATCGAGTACAGCGTGTCGCGGTTGGGTGCCACGACGATGCGGTTGTCCGGTCCCGCCAGCGACGGCTGCCAGAACAGGCTGTTGACGCCCAGCAGTCCACCGAGCCGCTGCATGGTCCGCATCGAGACCACGAGCGGGTACCCCGCGACGTACGCCTCGGCCGCACGGTCGACATCGGTCATCGCGTCGCGCCCATCGCCGGGTTGGGTGACTGACTCGGTCGGCTGGTCGTCGCTCGCACGGTCGCCGTCCCCGGAGCTGCCCGTGCAGGCCGAGGTCGCGATCAGAGCGACCAGCGCTGCGACCGCCACGGGTCGGCCCACGCGGGCGCGGCCCCTCATCCGCCGACCGTGACCAGGTCGGGCGGGAACCAGGTGGCGCCGGTGACGGGCGAGCGCCCCTCGTAGGCGCGCAGCACGAGGACGCAGGGTCCCGCCGGCGCGGGCAGCCAGTTGGCTGGCTCGGCTGGACGGTCGTGGCCGACGGTGATGGCGAGCGAGCCGTCCGGCGCCCGGTGCAGGCCCGGCGTGCGGTCGCCGATGCTGTAGCGGCCGATCTCGTTGTCGACGAAGAACATGTCGCGCCCGTACAGGCTGAGTGACCAGAACCCGTCGACCGGCGGCTCGGCACCGGCCGGAAAGCGCAGGACGGCAGGACGCCGCCCATCGATCACCCGGCTGTACGACCGGTTCTCGGCGGGCAGGTGCCCGGCCAAGCTGAACTTGGCGAAGGCGGCGCGGTAGGTGACGTCGTCGCCGAAGGCCGCGCCGCGCGACCGGGTGCCCCAGCCGTTGCCCGCGCGGTCGATGCCCCGGCCGTGGGCGGCGACGCGGGCCTCGCCCTGCTGCGCACCGGCCGCCAGCACCGGCGGGTCCGGCGGGTCGTCCAGCAGGTGCCGGAGACCGGCCGGCGGGCCGGGGTGCCACGGTGCGGGTGGGTCGACCGCCAGGGCGGCGCGCAGCTCGTCGAACCACCCCGTCCCGGGCCGGTCGGGCCTCGGCGCCCGGTCGCGCCTCGGTTGCCGCGCAGGCGCCTGGCGGGCCCCTATGCGAGCCTGCGCCGCGCGCGCCCGGTCGACGTCGTCGGGACCGTCGACCAGGACACGGGCGAGCACCCACACGGTCGGGGTCGCGATCGGCACGACCGCACGCGCCTCGGCGGGCTCGGGCCGACCGACCGGGTCGTAGGTGATCCGGACGCTCGCGCCCGCGTTGCCGTGCAGGCGCCGGCATACGTAGCTCACGTTCGTGTAGGCGTCGAGGAGCATCACCGACCAGTAGCGGTCGGGTTCATCCATCGCCCCGACGTCGAGCGTCACGTCACCTGCGCACAGGTCGAACCACCCAGACGCGTAGAGCGTGTCGTTGTTGGGGGCGACGACCGAGCGATCGGCTGCGGTCGAGAGCCGGTCGCGGGCCACCAATGACTCGCCGACGCGAGCCGGGTGCACGGCCCGCGTCCGGTGGATCGCCACGAGCGGGAACCCCCAGACGTAGGCGTCGGCCGCAGCATCGACCGTCATGCGGTTCATCGCGTTCCCCCCGGATGCCTCGGTGGCCGGTTGCCCCCACCGGTTGTACGGGAACCCCTCAGATAATGTCAACCATTAGCTCGCAGGTCGTCCCCGGTGGTCGGCACCACCGCGAGCGTCTCGGCGGACGGTTCGACGGCCAGGCCGGCCACCAGGACGTCGATCAGGTCGTTGACGAACAGCGCGTTCGTCGAGAGGACGGTACCGGGCTGCTCGTCCAGCAATTGGGCCCGCAGGCCGAACAGGCTGATCAGCTGGCCTCGGAGGGCGGCGTGCCGCTCGCGGCGGACGGCATCCGGCAGCCCGGCCAGCGCCGCCCCCAGCCAACGGGCCACGGCCACGCCGGACGGGGCCTCGACCACGCGGAACGGGCGCTCGTAGGCCAGCGAGGGGTGGCTGACCTGCGCCACCAGTCGCAAGTGAGCCCGCCCCACCTCGGTCGCCAGGTCTTCGGCCATCGGGGCCACCAGGGCGTGGACGAGGGCGCGCAGATCGCCGGCGCGGTCCTCGGCCGCGATCGCGACGACCAGCGGTGCCCGACGCACCTCGATGGCGGCGAGGTGCAGCCGGAGGATCTCCGCGACCAGGCCGTCCTTGCCGCCGAAGTGATAGTGAAGAGCCGACTCGTTGCGCGCGCCGACGGCCTCGTGCAGATGGCGCGCCGTCACCCCGGCCACGCCCTGGCGGGCGAACAGGATCGCCCCACTCTCGAGGAGCGCCTCCCGCGTGCGTGAGCCGGCCACGGCGCGAGCCCGCGAGGTGTCGCCACTCGACCCGGCCATGGTGCCTCCTCGGATGGGCTCGCCTTGCGCAACGTCCGCCTAATGTAGACCATTAGTCGGCGGGTCGGACTCCGACAGGAGCGCATGGTCGACCTCGTCGACCGCCGGGCCCGCCGGCCGCTGCCTCGGGACACCGCGTGTCCCGCCTCATGGCGACACGCCGTCCGGCTGTGCCGGCCAGGCGCCAGTTGTCGCTACAAGGCGGGACACGACGGACGACGGACGACGGTCGCCGGTCGCCGCTCCCGACGACGAGACGCCGGCGCCGGCGCCGGACTGCTACCGCTCCGTGCGGTAGAGGCGCATGGTCAACGGGGCGAAGATCGCCACGAGCACCGCGCTCCACGCCAGGACCCAGAGGATCGCCCCGGAGTCGACGGCGCCGTGCATGAGCTCGCGTGAGGCCGTCGCCAGGTGGGTGATCGGGTTGTTGGCGACGAACGACTGCACCCATCCGGGCATGGTGTCGGTCTCGACGAACACGTTGCTGGCGAAGGTGAGCGGGAACAGCACGGTCATGCTGATCTGCATCACCGACTCGGGCGTCTTCAGCCGCAGGCCAAGCGCCGTCCACACCCACGACAGGCTGAACGCGAACACCAACAGCATGGCCACGGCGGCCAGCACACCCAGCGGGCCCCCGTCAGGCCGGAAGCCCAGCACCACGCCCACGGTGATCACCACGAACGCCGCGATGGAATAGCGGACGGCGTCGGCCAGCAGCATGCCGACGAGCACCGCCGGCCGCCAGATCGGCAGCGACCGGAAGCGGTCGAACACGCCCTTCGAGATGTCGGTGTTCAGGGCCGTGCCTGTGTACATCGTGATCCACGACACGGTCATGACGAGGATGGCGGGCAGCAGCTCCTGCAGGTACTCGCTCGGCGAGCCGGCCAGCGCCCCGCCGAACAGGTACGTGTAGAGCACCACGAACATGATCGGGAACGCCGTCACGTCGAAGAGCTGCAACGGCACATGCTTGATCTTGAGCATCGCCCGCCACCCGAAGGTGAGCGAGGCGGCCAGCGCCGTCGCGCGAGGCGGGCGCGACCGGGTGGACAGCGCTGCCCGCAGGGTCGCCTCGGCGAGCGCCGGCTCGGCGTCGGCGCTGGTGGTCGTGGCCGTTGTGATGGCGGTCGTGCTCACGCCGCGTCCTCCTCGGTGATGGTGTCGTCTTCGGCGGTGTGCCCCGTGAGGGCCAGGAACACCTCGTCCAGGCTCGGCTGGCCGAGGGCGAACTCGTTGACGGCGATGCCGGCGTGCGACAGCTCGACGAGCGCGCCCGCGATGCGCTCCGGGTCGGCGCCGCGGGCCGTCAGCGCCGCCGGATCGGACTCGAGGCCGATCGGCACGCCGAGGACGTCGGCCAGCACCTGTTCGGCCTGCGGGCGACGTTCCGGATCGTGCAACCGCACGTGGAGCGACCCAGAGCCGACCGAGGCCTTGAGCTCGCCGGGGGTGCCCTCGGCGATGATCCGGCCGCGGTCGATGATGGCGATGCGGTCGGCCAGCTGGTCGGCCTCGTCGAGGTACTGCGTCGTTAGCAGCACCGTCGTGCCCGCCGCCACCAGCACCCGGATGATCTCCCACACCTGGTTGCGGCTGCGGGGGTCGAGGCCGGTCGTGGGTTCGTCGAGGAACAGCAGGTCGGGGGTGACGACGATGCTGGCGGCGATGTCGAGGCGCCGGCGCATGCCGCCCGAGTAGCCGGTCACGATGCGGTCGGCCGCGTCGGTCAGCCCGAAGGCGTCGAGCAGCTCGGTGGCCCGCTCCTCGGCTGGCCGCCGGGCGAAGCCCAGCAGACGGCCGAGCAGCACCAGGTTCTCGCGCCCGGACAACTCCTCGTCGACCGAAGCGAACTGGCCCGTCAGGCTCACCCGGCTGCGCACCGCGTCGGCCTCGGCCACCACGTCGTGGCCGAGCACCCGCGCCGACCCCGCATCGGGCTGCAGCAGCGTGGCCAGCATGCGGATGGTCGTGGTCTTGCCGGCGCCGTTCGGCCCCAGCACGCCGTAGACCGTCCCGGCCCGCACGGCGAGGTCGACGCCGTCGACCGCTCGGGTCTCGCCGAAGACCTTGACGAGACCCGTGGTCTCGATCGCCAGGGCGCTGTCGGTGTCCACCATGTCGTCTCCTCGTCGGCTCGTCGTCTGCCGGTTCGTCATGTCGTCTGACCTCCGCCGGTCGCCGAAGTCATCGGCCGGCGGCCGGCGCGTCCGAGGACTGGGGCACCTGCAACACGCGCAGCCAGTCCTGCCACGCCGGCGTCTCGCGCTCGACGAACCCGGCGGCGTCCTCGCCGAACAGCCAGCCGGACATGACCGCCGACCCCACGCCGTCGCCCTTGTCGAAGCACACGAAGCTCACGTAGCCCGGGACCGGGTCGGTGACGCTCACCACCAGGAAGACGTCACTGACCCGCACCACGCTCCCGGTCATGCCGAGGGCGTGGAAGCCGTGCCCGACATCGCTGACACCGAGGGTCCCGGCCACCGCCCGCGTCAGGTCCTCGCGCCGACCTGGCACGTCCGCGTCGACGGCCACCGTGGTGGCCCTCTGACCGGGGAACCGGTCGAGGTAGAGGCGGAGGAGGTCGAAGAACGGCTCCCAGTAGGTCCCCATCTCCTCGAAGAACTCGCTCTCCCAGGCGGCGCCCGTGCCGAACGCGCTGGAGACGACCCGGACGACGCACGTGCCGCCGGACTGCGCCTCGACGAGGAACTCGGTGGCCAGCGGCGTGACCGCCGCGCTGTCGTGGCCCGCCAGCCCGGCCCACTCGGGTTCCTCGTACGCGAAGCGGCGGGGCGGGTCCCAGCCGGTGACCGTGCCCTCCGAGTCGGTGTCGCCCATGTGGGCGACGATCGCCCCGCCCGGGCGCTCGTCCAGGTCGGTGGGCATGAACCACGAGTTGATCCCGTCGGCGCTGGCGATGGCGTGCCACACCTGCTCAGGCGTGGCGCGTACCTCGACCGAGAAGTCGAACCGGTGCGGGACAGCGGGGGTGGTCATGCTGGACTCTCCTTGGGTTTGGGGTGGGCGGCGACGATGAGGCGGTGCGGCCGCCCGTCGTCGTGGTGGTAGCGCGACGCGAGGTCGAGCACCGCGGCGGTCAGGTCGTCAGCGAACGCGGCGCGGTCCTCGGCCGAGCGGAAGCGGATCTCGGTGTCGATGGTCATCGTCGGGAGCCGCTTCCCGGCGGCGTCGGCCCGGCGGGCGAGCCCGCCGACCTCGCGAACGATGCGACCGGCGAGCGTGATGAGGTAGCCGGCCGAGAAGCGATCTGCGGCATGGTCCGGGTCCACGGCGGCCTCCGCGAGGGCGGCAGGCGAGATCACGTAGGTGGCCGCGGTGGCCCGGAGCACCCTCTCGGTGATGCCACCGCGCTTGCGCTCCTCGGCCAGCTCGACCAGTCCGTGGGCCTCGAGTGCACGCAGGTGGTAGTTGACCTTCTGACGGGGGATGCCGACCCGGGCCGCCAGGGCGGCGGCCGAGCCGGGCTCCACGAGCTCGGCCAACAGCCGGGACCGCATCGGGTCGAGCGCCGACGCCGCGGCGGCTGGGTCTTCGATCACCTCGACGTCGTGCACGATCGCCAGGATGCCCCTGACAACTTTATTTGTCAAGAGCCGTGGAGCTGCCTCTCGTCGCCGCCTGCCAGGCTGGCGGCGCGGGCGGCGAGGTAGCGCTGCTCGGGCAGGCTGGTCGTGCCGCGGGCCGCAGCCCGGTAGCCGGCCAGCGCGGCCGCATCGTCGCCGGCCATCTCGTGCAGGTGGGCACGCACCGCGGCCAACCGGTGGTGGCCGGCCATCCGGCCATCGGCGTCGAGTGTGGCCAGCAGGTCGAGCCCCGCCTGCGGACCATCCACCATGGCGACCGCGACAGCACGGTTGAGCGTCACCATCGGGTTGGGTGCCACGCGCTCGAGCAGGTCGTACAGCGCCACGATCTGCGCCCAGTCGGTCTCGTCGGCCCGGGCCGCCTCGTCGTGCACGGCCGCGATCGCCGCCTGCAGCTGGTACGGCCCCAGCTGCGCGGTGGTGGCCAGGGTGTGAGTGATCAGCGCGACCCCCTCCTGCACGGCCGAGTGGTCCCACTGGCGCCGGTCCTGGTCGGCCAGCGGCACGAGCGCGCCGTCGGGCCCCGTGCGGGCCGGGCGGCGGGCGTCGGTCAGCAACATGAGGGCCAGCAACCCCGCCACCTCGCCGTCGCCGGGCAGCAGGTGGTGCACCGCCCGTGTCAGACGGATCGCCTCGCCGGTCAGGTCGCCGCGTTGCAGGTCGGGACCAGATGTCGTCACGTAGCCCTCGTTGAACACCAGGTAGAGCACGTGCAGGACGACCCGCAGCCGAACGGCCCGCTCATCCTCGGGCGGCATGGCGAAGGACGCGCCCGCCGCCTTGATGCGCTGCTTGGCGCGACTGATGCGTTGCGCCATCGTCGCCTCGGGGACGAGGAACGCGTGGGCGATCTCGGCGGTCGTCAACCCGCCGACGGCGCGCAGCGTGAGCGCGAGCTGCGAGGGCGGTGACAGCGCGGGATGACAGCACAGGAACAGCAGCGTGAGAGTGTCGTCGCGGTCGGACGACCCCACGTGCTCGTCGCCGGCGGCGGGGGCGGCGGATCGCTCGGTCGGCGACAACGCGACCGTCGTGTCCTCGCGGCGCCGCCGCGCCTGCTCGCTGCGCAGGTCGTCGGTCAGGCGCCGTGAGGCGACCGTGATCAGCCACGCCTTCGGGTTGGCGGGCTGCCCGTCCCGGGGCCACTGGACCGCAGCGGCCAGCAGAGCCTCCTGCACCGCGTCCTCGCAGGCGGCGAAGTGGCCGTAGCGACGCACCAGGGCGCCGAGGACCTGGGGCGCCAGCTGGCGCATCAGGTCCTCGGCGCGGGTGCCGGCGTTCACACCCGGAGGCTGCGCCGCCAGGCGCAGCCGTGGCCCGAGCGGCCCGCTGCGAAGCAGCAAAACCGGGAAGCACAGCGACCGTCCGTTACGAGGACTGGCACTGTCAGCCGACGTCCTCCGGCGCGGCCTCGTGCATGAGCGGCCGCACCTCCACCGACCCGATGCGGGCGAACGGCACCCGGGCAGCGATCTCGAGCGCCCGCTCGAGGCTGTCGCAGTCGATGATGTCGAAGCTGCCCAGGTACTCCTTGGCCTCGATGTACGGGCCATCGGTCACGGCAGGCACGCCGTCCTGCAGCCGGACGGTCTTGGCCTGCGCCTGGTCGGCAACGCCGTAGGCGCCGACGAACTCGCCGGACTCACGCAGCTCCTGCTGGAGCGCGTCCGTCTCGCGGATCACCTTGGCGAAGTCGTCCTCGGAGAACGACTCCCACAGCTCCTCGTTGCCGTAGATCAGCAGCATGTACTTCACGTGATCACTCCTCCGGTCGGCGGCACCCGGAGTGGGCGCCGCTCGTCAGTGACGTCGGAGCCGGTCGCGGGTTCTCGACATCTCCGGTCGCGTCAGGGCACCACGATCTGCTGCACCGCCCAACCGTTGCCGTCGGGGTCACTGAAGAACACGAACCGCCCCCACGGGAAGTCCTGGACGTCGCCCACCTCGACACCCCGCTCCACCAGCTCGGCGCGGGCGGCCTCGATGTCGGCGACGACCATCTGCAACCCCTGCACCGAGCCGGGTTCGGCGTGCGAGACCCCCTTGCCGATCGCGATCGAGCAGGCCGAGCCGGGCGGCGTCAGCTGGACGAAGCGGATCTCGTCGCTGACCGTGTGGTCGTGGTCGGCGTTGAAGCCGGCCTTGTCGGTGTAGAACGCCTTGGCCCGGTCCACGTCGGTGACGGGGACGGCCACCAGTTCGAGCTTCCAGTCCACGCGGTGCTCCTCCTGTCCGCGACCGTCCGCCGGTGGGCCGACGGTCCTCCGATCCGCGCAGGCTACGGGTCGGGATCGACCCTCGGTGCCGATTTCCGCTTGCGTCGCTCGTCGTGAGGGTCAACGGTGATGGTGTGCGCCATCGGCCATGGCCGATGAGTTGCGCGCCGCCGCACGGTCTACCCCTTGAACCGAGAGACATCTCCTACAGGAGGAACCGCCCGTGTTCTCGCGACTCGGCACCTGGTGCCACGATCGTCGCTGGCTCGTCGTCGGTGTCTGGATCGCCGTGCTCGTCCTGGGCAACGGCATCGCAACCGGCGTCGGTGACGCGTTCCGCGACGAGTTCAACCTGCCCGATTCCGAATCACGGACGGGCTTCGACATCCTCGACGACCACTTCGGCGGCGAGGGGACCGGCGTCACCGGCACCATCGTGTTCGAGGCCCCCCAGGGGGTCGAAGATCCCCAGGTCCGGGCCCAGATGGAGGATCTGTTCGCCTTCGTCGCCGAGATCCCCGACGTCGTGCGGGTCGAGAGCCCGTATGGCGAGGACGGCGAGCGGTTCATCTCCAGCCAGGGCGACCGCACCGGGGAGATCGCCTACGCCAACGTCGAGTTCCCCGAGGACATCGAGTTCCCCCGGGCCGAGGAGATCCGCAACGACATCCTCAACCAGGTCGACGACATCGAGGACGTGCGCGTCGAGCTGGGCGGGTTCATCTTCGCCGAGTTCGAGGAGCCCTCGTCCGAGGCGCTGGGCGTCGGCTTCGCCATCGTCATCCTGATCGTGGCGTTCGGCTCGGTGCTGGCCATGGGCCTGCCCATCGGCGTCGCCCTGTTCGGCATCGGCATCGGCAGCGCCGCCATCACGCTGCTCAGCAACGTCTTCACGATCCCCGACTTCGCCACGTTCCTCGGCATCATGATCGGCCTCGGTGTCGGCATCGACTACGCGCTGCTGATCGTCACCCGCTACCGCGAGCAGCTCCACGCCGGTCACACGGTGCGCGAGTCCATCGGCATCGCCCTCGACACCGCGGGTCGGTCGGTGCTGTTCGCCGGTACGACGGTCGTCATCTCGCTGCTGGGCATGCTCCTCATGGGCGTCACCTTCGTGACCGGCCTGGCGATCGGCGCCGCGTCGGTGGTGGCGGTCACCGTGGCCGCGTCGCTGACGCTGCTGCCCGCGCTCGTCGGCTTCGCCGGCAACCGGATCGAGCTCACGCGCTGGCGTGGCCTCATCGCCGCCGGCTTCGTGGCCGTCGCGCTCGTGGGTGTCGGGCTCAAGTTCTCGCCGCTGCTCGTGGGCGTGCCGCTCGCCGCCATCGTGCTCATCGCCAGCATCTGGGCCGCGGCCGCTGAAGCGCGAGGTGCTCGTCCGGCCGCCCAAGCCCCGGCGCGAGACCCTGGCGTACCGGTGGAGCCGCGTCATCCAGCACCGGCCGTGGACCTCCGCGCTCATCGGGGCGGCCGCGCTGCTCCTGCTCGCCATCCCCGTGCTGAGCCTGCGCCTCGGGTTCTCCGACGAGAGCAACTACGCCGACGACACCACGACCAAGCAGGCCTACGACCTGCTGGTCGCGGGCTTCGGCCCGGGTTACAACGGCCCGCTGCTGCTGGCCGCCGAAATACCCGACGGTCTCTCCCCGTCCGACCTCGAGGCCGTGACCGCCGCCGTGGCCGCCGACGACGGCGTGGCCCAGGTGTCGCCGCCGCAGCCCAGCGAGGACGGCGAGGCCGCCATCTGGAACGTCATCCCGACCACGACCCCGCAGGACCACGAGACCACCGAGCTGGTCGACCGCCTGCGGACCGACGTGCTGCCGCCCGTCGAGGGCGAGATCGGCACCCAGGTCAACGTCACCGGATCGGTCGCGACCAGCCTCGACTTCTCCGACTACCTGACGTCGCGGTACCCCTACTTCTTCGGTGCCGTCCTCGGCCTGTCGTTCCTGCTGCTGATGGTCGTGTTCCGGTCGCTGCTCGTGCCGCTCAAGGCCGTGATCATGAACCTGCTGTCGATCGGCGCGGCGTACGGCATCGTGGTCGCCCTGTTCCAGTGGGGTTGGCTCAGCGACCTCACCGGTGTCGAGCCGGCGCCCATCGAGCCCTGGGCGCCGATGATGCTCTTCGCCATCGTGTTCGGGCTCAGCATGGACTACGAGGTGTTCCTGCTGTCCCGGGTGCGCGAGGAGTGGCACCGCACGGGCGACAGCCGCACCTCGGTGGCCGACGGCCTGGCCGCCACGGCCAAGGTCATCACCGCGGCGGCGCTGATCATGGTGGTCGTGTTCGGCAGCTTCATCCTCGAGAACGACCGCGTGGTCAAGCTCATGGGCACCGGGCTGGCGGCGGCGATCCTGCTGGACGCCACCATCGTCCGCATGCTGCTCGTGCCGGCCACGATGGAGCTGCTCGGCGACCGCAACTGGTGGCTACCGCGCTGGCTCGACCGCATCCTGCCCAACATCGACGTCGAGGGGCACCCGGAGCCGGTGCCCGAGGAGGAGCGGGAGCCGGCACCGGTCACCGCCGGCGACTGATCCCGGGCCACGTCGGAACGACGAGTTCCTGCGCCGGAACTTGCGGCGTCACCGGTCGCTCAGCGACCGCGCGTGCCGCAGGTTCCGTCGCATGTTCCGTGGCGGGTCCCCGCCGGGGCGCTGGCCCCGGCTACTGGCGGTAGCTCGCCAGGAAGTTGCCGAGGCGATCGATCGCGGCGGCCAGGTCGCGGGCCGAGGGCAGGGTCACGATCCGCAGGTGGTCGGGCTGGGGCCAGTTGAAGCCCGTGCCCTGCACCACCAGGATCTTCTCCTGCAGTAGCAGGTCGAGCACGAGCCTGGCGTCGTCGCGGATCTCGTGCACCTCGGGGTCGAGGCGGGGGAACACGTAGAGCGCCCCCTTGGGCTCGACGCAGCTGACGCCGGGGATCTCGTTGAGCATCTGCACCGCCAGGTCGCGCTGCTCGAGCAGCCGGCCGCCGGGAAGGACCAGGTCCTGGATGCTCTGGTGGCCCGTCAGCGCCACCTGGATCGCGTGCTGAGCGGGCACGTTGGGGCAGAGCCGCGACGAAGCGAGGAGATGGATGCCCTCGAGGAACCCCTCGGCGTGCGCCTTCGGGCCCGTGACCGCCACCCAGCCTGCCCGGTAGCCGGCCACCCGGTAGGTCTTGGACAGGCCGTTGTAGGTGAGGCACAGCAGGTCGGGCGCCAGCGTGGCGAGGGAGAGGTGCTCGGCGTCGTCGTACAGCACCCGGTCGTAGATCTCGTCGGCGAGGAGCAGCAGCCCGTGGCGCCGCGCCAGCTCGACCATCCCCTGCAGAACGTCGCGCGAGTACACCGCGCCCGTGGGGTTGTTGGGGTTGATCACGACCAGCGCCTTGGTGCGGTCGGTGATCTTCGCCTCGATGTCGGCGAGGTCGGGGTTCCAGCCGTCGGTCTCGTCGCCGAGGTAGTGGACCGGGGTGCCGCCGGCGAGGCTGACCGCCGCGGTCCACAGCGGGTAGTCGGGTGCCGGCAGCAGCACCTCGTCGCCATTGTCGAGCAACGCCTGCATGGTCATGATGATCAGCTCGGACACCCCGTTGCCCAGGTAGACGTCGTCGACGTCGAGCGGCGGGAACCCGGACACGTCCTCGTACCGGGCCACGACGGCGCGACGGGCCGGGAGGATGCCCCGCGAGTCGGAGTAGCCCTGGGCGCTCGGCAGCGCGGCGATCATGTCGCGCAGGATGGCGTCGGGTGCCTCGAAGCCGAACGCCCCCGGGTTGCCCACGTTGAGCTTGAGGATGCGGTGGCCCTCCGCCTCGAGTCGGGCGGCGTGCGCATTGGCCGGGCCCCGGATCTCGTAGACGACGTTCTGGAGCTTGCCCGACTGTGCCAGCGTGCGCGCCGGGCGGACCTGTTGGAGAGTCACGGCCGACAATGCTGCCGCGTCCGGCCCCCGATCCCCGCATCAGTTCGAGCCCGGAGCGGCCGCGTTCGTGGTCCAGGGGGCGAGGTCACGTCACCGCTGGTTTCGGCCGTGGTCGGTGACGTAGACGATCATCGACAGATGTCGCCTCCCAGTCTCGACGGCCGGACGTTCCGGGACGTGTCCCCTACGCACGCCGGGGACGTCGGCGGCGACACGTCCTTCGCCTACCGCGAGGAAGCTGACGGCACCGTGTGGGCGCGTTACGGAGGTGGAGCCGTGCGACTGGGGTTCCTCGTCGGCACGCGCCGCCAGGACAGCCTGGACTTCCGCTACGCCCATGTGACCGCCGACGGCGACACGGCGACCGGTCATTGCACGAGTCGTATCGAACAACTCGCGGATGGACGTCTGCGTCTCCACGAGACGTGGACGTGGGACAGCCGGACGGGCAGCGGCACCAGCGTCCTCGAGGAGACCCGGCGGTCACCGACCTGACGGGT
This sequence comes from uncultured Acidimicrobiales bacterium, assembly GCA_963735375.1. Taxonomy (GTDB): domain Bacteria; phylum Actinomycetota; class Acidimicrobiia; order Acidimicrobiales; family VFJN01; genus ZC4RG19. The sequence goes on along the minus strand of CAVTKS010000006.1, from coordinate 987,794 downwards.
CGGGCGGCGGCGCCTGCGACCCGCGGACGAGCCGGCCGGGAAGAGCGCCGGTCGGCGTGCCGTCCCGGGCGATGACGCGCCCCGACACGATCGTGGCGACATAGCCGTCGGCACGCTGCAGCAGCCGCTTGCCCCCAGCCGGCAGGTCGAAGCGCATCTCCGGCGCGTGCAGCGTGAGGTGGTCGAGGTCGATCACGTTCAGGTCGGCCTTGTAGCCCGGTGCGACCACGCCACGGTCCATCAAGCCCACCGCCTCGGCGTTGCGCCGGGTGAGGGCGTGGATCACCCACGGGAGGTCCAGCCGCTCGCCGCGGGTGCGGTCACGGACCCAGTGGGTGAGCATGGTCGTCACGTTGGTGCCGTCGCAGATCGTGCCCACGTGCGCACCGCCGTCGCCCAGCCCGATGAGGGTCTGGGGGTGGAGGAGCATCTCGCGGATGGCCTCGAAGTTGCCGTCGACGTAGTTGGCGAAGGGGAAGTAGAGGAAGCCGGTGCCTCCGTCGGCGACCATCGCCTCGTAGGCGAGCTCGGCCGGCGGGCGGCCCTCGCTCCTGGCCCGGCCACCGATCGACCGCGCCGGCGGCTGCTCGTAGTCGGGCGGGTCGCCGAGCAGGTACAGGTCGTCGAACCTGTTGCTGTCGTCCGGGCTCTCGGCGGCAAGGATGCGTTCGCGGACCGTCGGGTCGACCAGCGCGGCGAGGCGCTCGTCGAACGGCAGGTCGGCGACCTGTTGGTACGCCGGGTTCTGGGCGAACGGGCTGAAGGTCGCCTGCAGCCCGAACAGCGCGCCGATCGGCCTGGCCGCCACCTGGGCCTTCATGGGCAGGCCTGCGCCGGCCATTGCGCTGAGCAGCGCGAGCATGCCCCGGTAGGCGTCGCTGCTGCCCTGCTGGGCGAGCGAGATCGTGAGCGGCCGACCGGACCGCTCGACCATGTGGCGCAGGCGCTGGAACTCGGCCAGGCCGTCGGGGAAGTCGGAGATGAGCTCCATCACACCGGCGCCCGTCTCTCCCATGGCCTCGGCAATGCCCACCAGCTCGTCCTCGGCCGCGGTCAACGTCGGCGTCGCGTCGCCCCTGCTGGTGCGGTGGTTGAGCGTGCGCGAGGTGGTGAAGCCCAGGGCACCGGCCCGCACGGCCTCGGCGACGAGGCGGCCCATCTCGGCGATCTCGTCCGCCGTCGCGGGCTCGCGCCGAGCGCCCCGCTCGCCCATGACATAGAGCCGCAGGGCGCCGTGCGGCACCTGGGCGGCGACGTCGATGTCGTGGTCCAGCCGCTCGACGGCCGCCAGGTACTCGGGGAAGGTCTCCCAGTCGAACGGGACACCCTCGTGCAGCGCTGAGCCCGGGATGTCCTCGACACCCTCCATGAGCTCGATGAGGGTGGCGTGGTCGGTGGCGCGGACCGGCGCGAACCCCACGCCGCAGTTGCCCATGACCACCGTGGTCACGCCGTGCCACGAGGACGGGGCGAGGCTCGTGTCCCACGTGACCTGCCCGTCGTAGTGCGTGTGGATGTCCACGAAGCCCGGGGTGACGAGCATGCCGTCCGCGTCGACGACCTCGGGCGCCCCGTCGACCTCACCAGGCTCGACCACGGCGGTGATGCGCCCGTCGGTGACCGCGACATCGGCGCGCACGGGGTCTCCGCCCGAGCCGTCGACGACCAGACCGCCGCGGATGAGCAGGTCGTAGTCGCCGGTCACGGGTGATCTCGTGTCGCTCACTGCTACCTCGGATCGTTCGGCTTCGTGGCCCGGCCGTGAGGGTACGCACCGGCGGCGTCCCATGCCGGTGCCAGCGGGTGCCGAACATGCCGATCGCGAGCGCGGTGCGGCTCGGTAGGCACGGGACGTCCGGCACGTACACCTGCTCGAAGCGGATGCTCTGGACGCACATCACAGGCCGAGCCTCTCGTACTGGTCGCGGGGCGCCTCGACCTCGCCGAGGGCGTGGCGCAGCATCTCTTCGAGCTCGGCCTCGACGCGCGGTGCCGGCCAGGTTCCTGGCCTCGTCGGGATCGTCGTCGAGGTCGTAGAGCAGGTGCTCCCCGTCGATCCGCCCGCGCCGCCCAGAACGGCAGCGGTGTCGCCGACGGCGAACGGCTGGCGGATCACCGGCACGTCCGAGCCGGGCATGAACGTCGAGCCGCGCTCGGCGGTCGGGGCGGGGCAGGCGCAGCTCGGGGAACGCGTGGACGGGCATCGTCGACCAGCGGTTCGACCACATCGACAGCGGCTGGTTGCCCGCGACCGGCGTGACCGGGCGTACTTGCGGTGGCCGTCGATCACGTGGACCTCGCGGCCCCAGACGCCGGTCAGCGCCCAGTCGCGGACCGCCGTCGCCTCGCCGGTGAGCAGCGGGACGAGCGACGACCCGTGGGTGCGGTGGCCCGGCGTCACGTCGAAGACGTCGCACAGCGTGGCGAAGAGGTCGACGCTGGTGGTGAGCGCGTCGACGACGCCCGCTGGGCGCCCGGGCCAGGCGATGAGCAGCGGGATGTGGCCGAGCGGCTCGTAGATCGGCACGCCGGGCTTGCCCCAGATGTCCTTCTCGCCGAGGTAGTGGCCGTGGTCGGTGCACAGGACGACCGCGGTGTCGGCCCACAGGTCCTGGCGGTCGAGCGCGTCGAGCATGCGTGCCGAACCAGTGGTCGATCATCGCTAGCTTGGCGCCGTAGTTGGCCCGGATGTGCGCCGCGGTGCGGGCGTCGAGCACCCCGTTGGCGACCGCGTCGACGGCGTACGGCGGCCAGATGAGGTTGGGCCCGTCCCAGTCCGGGTCGTAGCGCGACGTCCACGGCTCGGGCGTGTCGAACGGCTCGTGCGGGTCGAACTCGTCGACGAACAGCAAGAACCGGTCGTGCGGCCGGCGCCTCCTGTCGAGCAGCCAGCGCGGCGGCCGCCGCATGGTGCGCGGCGCCGGGGAAGTCCGCTTCGTCGCGGAACCAGGTGCGCGAGTCGTCGTAGTGGTGGTGGATCCAGCCCCGCGGGCCGGCAGGGCGGGCGCGCCGATCCACGACGGGTCGGGCGCGGGTGCGCCACGGGTCGCTCTCGTGGCCGCGCTCGTAGTCCCAGGCGCCGAAGTCGGTGTGGTAGTTCTCGCCGCCGATCTCGAACAGGTGCGGGTGGTCCGAGACCAGCATCGTGGTGACCCCGGCCGACCGGAGGTGGTGGGTGATCGAGTCCTCCCAGAGCTCGATCGAGCCCCACGGCCGCCACAGGAAGTCGAGCGCGCCGCACAGGATGTCGTGGCGCGCCGGCATGCACGGCAGCGAGCCGGTGTAGTGGCGGTCGAAGCGCAGCGACCGCGCGCGCGAAGCGATCGAGGTTGGGCGTGTCGAACTCGGCGGCGCCGTAGGCACCCGAGCATGTGACGGTTCAGGCTGTCGAGCAGCACGACGACGGCGTTGCGGGGCAGGGTCATGGGGTCCTTCCGGGTGCGAGGCTGGCGGCGTTGATGACGATGCCCGCGACCTCGAACACGGGGCACCCGGCCGGCCGGTCGGCCGGCGACCAGCCGGTAGTCGAACTCGACGGGCTCGCCGTCGACGACCACCAGGCGAGCTCGGCAGGGACCCGCTCGTCGACGTGGTCGGTCACTCCGCGGTGGTCGCGCCCCGGGCCGGCCGTCGTGGGGCCGATGCGATGCCGGGCGGCTCAGGTGGGGTCGTCGAAGGGGACCTCCTGGGCCTGCTCCCAGGCGTCCGCCTCGGGGACCTCCGGATCGGACGACGGCCGGGCAGGCTCTGGCTCGACCTCGACCGACCGCGCCTGCTCGAGAGCGTCGGCCTCCGGCACCTCCGGATCATCCGACAACCGCTCGCTGAGCTGCTCCTCCTCGGTGGGTTCCGCGTCCATGTCACCCTCCCTGCTCGACACGTTCGAGGTTCGGCTCCGCCGGTGCCAGCCCCACCGCCTGGCCGAGCGCCACGGTCCAGCCGCCCGGGTCGAGCCCGAGGTCGCGGAACCGGGACGACGACGACGCGCGCTGGGACGCCGCCCTGGTGTCGCCGACGGCCTCGAGGGCCAACGCCCAACCGAGCGGGACCAACGCCTGCGCGACCCGGTCGTCGGTCGCGTCCGCCCGCTCGACCAGCGCGGGGAAGGCGGCTCCGACCGCCGCCCGGTCGCCGCGACGAGCGGCGATCGTGGCTGCGACCAGCCCCGCCCACAGTCGGTCGAGGTAGCTCGACCGCTCGTCGGCCTCGACCACGCTCGCCGCCGCCAGCGCGTCGTCCACCCGACCGGCGGCCGCGAGCGCCAGGGACGTCACGGCGCCCGTGTATCCGACCTCGCCCCGCTCGCCGGCCACCCTGCGCACGTCGCTGAGCAGGTCGAGCGCCGCGTCGGGGCACCCTCGCTGCACATCGAGTAGCGCCCGGGAGACGAGGTGCTCGCCGCCGCCGGCCGTCGCGAGGTCGTCCGACGAGAGCTCGCCCGCGGGAAGCACGGCCAGGGCGGCCGCAGCCCGCTCGCGGTCGCCGACCTGGACCGCAGCGCTGAGCAGACCGGTAGCGGAGAACGCGACGAAACCTGGCGAGCGGCTGGGGAGGAGAGAGGCACCTGCCTGCTCGAGCACACCGAACCCCTCGTCGACGTGCCCCGACGTCACCAGGGCACGCCCCAGCGGCACGCGTGCCTGGATCCGCCCGTAGTCGTCGTCGAGCGCCTCGAACGTGTCGAGCGCCTCGCGCGCTCGCTCGACCGCTGATTCGGCGCGCCCGGTCCACAGCCGCGTGCTCGCGGTGAGGACCAGCCCCATGCCCACCGCCCACCGGTCACCCACCTCCTCGGCGCCGCTGAAGACCTGCTCGGCCATCGTCTCGGCCTCTTCCGGGTAGCCCGAGTGGAACCGGGTGAACGCCAGCAGGCCGAGTGCCCACCCCAGCCCGCCGCGATCGCCGAGCTCGGAGAAGAGGGCCGCTGAATCGTGGAGGAGCGCCTCGGCATCGTCGATGCGCCCGCCGATGAAGTGGGCCCAGGACAGGTTCTGCAGAACCCAGGCGCGCCCCCGTCGATCGCCGGACGTGCCGTAGAGCTCGAGGGCCGGCTCGAGGGACGCCACCGCCGCCTCGGGATCGTTGTTCAACAGCGCGGCGAACCCGCGGACGCGCAGGGCCATCGCTCTGCCCTCGTCGTCGCCGTCCGCCGCCGCGCGGGCGAGGGCCTCGTCGAGCAACGGCTCGGCCTCGTCGGACCTGCCGCCACGCACGGCGGCGTCGGCGAGCGCGACGGTCGCCCGCACCACGGCACGCTCGTCGCCGGCGGCCTCGGCCACCGCCCGGCCCGCAGCGGCATCGTCCCGCGACCGCACATGGTCGCGCAGCTCGCCGTAGGCCTCGGACCGTGCCAGCAGCAGCGCGATGCGCTCCTCGCCGTTCACGGCGCTGCCGGCGTCGTCCATCTCCGGGTTCGGCTCGACGACGTCGAGCAGTGCCAGCGCCTCGGAGAGCAGCGACACCGCCCGCTGCGGCGTGTCGACCTTCGCTGCCCGGTCCCCGGCGCGCCGCAGCCAAGTGACGGCGCGCGCGCACCACGTCACGGGGCACTCCCGCCGACCCGCCCACCTCGGCGGCGAGCGCCGCAGCCCGTGCGTAGTGGTGGGCGACACTGTCGATCACGGCGTCCCGAGGTTGACCATCGAGCTCCAGCCACCTGGCGATGCCCGCGTGCACCTTCGCCCGCCGATCCTTGGTCATCGTGCCGTAGGTGACCTCGCGGACGACCTCGGAGCGGAACTCCCACCGGTCGCCGTCGACGTCGAGAAGGTCCTTGGCGTGCAGCCCGACCAGCGCGCCGGCCACCGGATCGTCGCCGCCATGGCCCTTGCGGTGCATGGTCGCCAGCCACTCGACGCGGCCCCGCGACCCCAGCACCGCTGCGTCCTCCAGCACGCGCCGCTCCGACCGGGTCAGACCGTCGATCCTCGCCGCGACCAGCCCCCGCAACGTGTCAGGCAGGTCGGCCGCACGCGGCTCGTCCAACCACGAGACGAGCTCCTCGAGGAAGAAGGGGTTTCCGCCGGCCCGGTCGAGCAGGTCGGCGGCGACGCGCTCGTCGATCGCCTCCGCCCGGGCACCGGCCAGGCCCTGCAGCATCAGCGCTGCCGCGTCCCGTTCGAGGGGATCGAGGTGCACCACCGCCGAGTGGTGCCCTCCCTCCGGCGGGGACCACCGGTCGGCCAGGGTGGGCCGCGCCGTGGCGAGCACGACGAAGGGCAGCCTGGCGTTGCGCTCGAGCAGCGCACAGATCACACCGAGCACCGCAGCGTCGGCCCAGTGCAGGTCGGAGAGGACGATCGCCAGCGGCCGGCGGGAGGCCACCGCGGCGGCGAACGCCAGCAGGGCGCGGGTCGCCTCGTCGCGCGCCCGTGCCGCGTCGACGTCCCCCAGGACCTCGAACCCGAGCAGGTGCAGCAGTCCGTGGACCACGCGATCGACCTCGCCCTCGCGGCCCGGCGACTCCGGCGACTCCGGCGACTCCGGCGACGACGTGTCGACGTGACCGGCATCCTCCAGGGCCGCCGCCACCGTGGCGCGCACCTTGCCGGTGGCGTCGTGTCGGCTGTCGCCCAGGTCGACATCGCAGGCGGCACGCACCGCCTCGGCGAGCGGCCACCACACGTTGGCCTCGCCGTACGGCACGCAGCGGCCCTGCAGGACGAGGGCGCCGTGGCAGCCACGTGCGACGTCGGCGACCTCCTCCACCACGCGGGACTTGCCGACACCGGCGTCCCCGACGAGGAGCAGCAGCGCCGCACGACGACGGGCGACGGCCAGGTCGAGCGTGTGGGAGAGCAGCGCGACCTCGTCGTCGCGGCCGACCAGCGCCGCGCGGTGACGGTCGGGCCGGTAGCCGGGCGGCAGCCGGGCCCCCTCGGCCACCCAGGCCGGCACCCGCCGCGTCCCGGCCCTTGGCAGTGACCTCGCCCACCGACCGGTAGGTGACGACGCGGCGCGTCGCGAGGTACGTGGTTTGGCCCACCAGCACCTGGCCGGGCTCGGCCGCCACCTGTAGCCGCTGCGCCGTGTTCACGACGTCACCCATCGCGGTGTAGTCGCCGCCGGCACGCAGCGCACCCACCAGGACCTCGCCCGTGTTCACGCCGACGCGGAGGCGCACGGCGACGCCCAGGTCTGCCTCGCACGCGGCCAGCGTTCCGTGCATCTGCAGCGCGGCCCGCACCGCCCGCTCCGCATCGTCCTCGTGGGCGATGGGGGCGCCGAACAGGGCCAGGACGGCGTCGCCCACGATCTTGTCGACCCGTCCGCCGAAGGCGACGATGTCGGCGACCAGCCGCTCGAAGCTCCGGTCGACCAGGCGCCTGACCTGCTCGGGGTCGCGGTGCTCCGAGATCGCGGTGAACCCCACGAGGTCGGCGAACACGACCGTGACCACGCGCCGTTCGTCGCCGCGAACCTGCACGTCGGCACCGCACGCAGGGCAGAACCGCGCGCCGTCCGGCACCTCGGCGCCGCACGTGGAACAGGTCACGGTGGCGAGTGTACGGATGCCGCGCCGCAGGTCGTCCGGAGCGCAGGCCAACATCGGAGGAACCGCTGCCGGACCTGCGACTCGTCCTCGTAGCCGTCGTCCTCGATCTTCCCGGCCCAAGCCGCGAACCGTCGTTTGCGCTGTTCGTAGTGCTGCGGGCGCGGACGAGCGTCTCGTCGCCCGCCCACCCCTCGCCGGCCATCGCCTCGAGCTCGGATAGCGCCGCCTTGCTCGCCTCCAGACGGGCCACGAGTTGCTCGTGCTCCTCCTCGCGACCGTCGGCCACCACGCCCAGCCGCCTGAGCGCGGGCAGGGTGAGCCCCTGACCCACCAGCGTGACCAGCACCACCGCGAACGCGACGAACACGATCACGTCGCGCCCCGGCAGCCGGGCGCCCGCATCGGTCTCCGGGGGTCGCTCGCGACCTGGCTTGCGATGAGGCCGACGTCGATGTGTCGATCGACACGCACCGCACCGGCCCAACTACGATCGGCATTCGTGGGCAAACTTATGCAGGGATCACGCTGGAGTCACGACGAGGCCATCGAAGCATTGCGGGCACAGATCGCGTCCGGGAAAGATCTCCTGGACGACATCCGGGCCGAGGCGTCCAGCCTTGAAACGCAACCATCGTTGTACGATTCGCGGCCCTACGACCAATGGACGGGTCGCAACGTCGCGGTCTTGAGGGGAGGTTTCGCTGCGTCCGTCCTTGAGCAGTACGAGGAGATCTCTGGCGGTGGGGCGCGGGACATCTTCAGCTCGTGGCGGGTGACCCGCCGAGAGCTAGCGGCTCGGGTGGCGTTCCTCCAGGGTCTGCTCGAGGAATTGACCGGCAAGGCGTTCAGCCCCCCGCCGGCCCCGCCGGCCCCGGAGGACGAACCCTGGCCGTCGACGCCCCGCAACGCTCCCTGCCCATGTGGCTCGGCAACGAAGTACAAGATGTGTCATGGCCGTCCGTAGGTGTTGGCGGCGCTGTCGCTGAAGCTGTGCCGGACCCTGATGAGACCCAAGACCACGTCGGGTCCGGAGCGGGTCAGAGCAAATGTTGTCGAGGACCAGGTCGAGCAGCACTTCCCCGGCTTCCGCGACCGCATGATCGCCCGCCACGTGCTCTCCCCAACCGAGCTCGAGCGCCGCGACGCCGACCTCGTCGAGGCGACAACGCCGGCGGGCCCAACCAGCTGCACGAGCAGCCGGTGTTCCGCCCGCTGCCGGGCCTCGCGCTGGCCGAGACCCCGGTACGTCGCCCGTACCTGGCTTCGGCGTCGGCGCACCCGGGGGCGACGTCCACGGCGCCTGCGGCACGAACGCCGCCCGAGCCGCCCTGGCCGCCCACCGCCCCCTGTCGCCTCGTCCCGCCCACGCTGAGGCCCTGACCGCATCACCACCAACCTGTCTCGAGGGGGCTGGGTCAGGGCTCGCGTCCCGGTGTGCTCAGGACAGCGCTTTCCCCGAGTGCGCGTCGCGACCCAGCATGGCTTCGTCCTGCTTGACGCGTTGCCCGAGGTTGAGTCCACCCTCGCGGCCACGCGTATACGAGCAAAGACCTTCGTCAAGTCGCCTCACCCGCTCTCAATCCCTTGACTTCGCCGTCATAGGCTGCTCAGGGGGCATACTCGGCGAGGCGGCGACGCAAGCCGATCACCCCGAGCACAGCCACCGTGGTGGCGCCGCCGAGTGCCCACACCCCCCACCCCTCCAACCGCTCCTCGCCGCGGGTGACGAAACGCTCGAAGTAGCCCTGGTTGAGGTCGCGGAACGCGACGAGACGCAGAACCGCACCGCCTCGGCGTGATCGCCAGCACCCTCGAGCGCGCGGATGCGCCTGTCGGCGCGCTGGTAGACGGCGTACGCGTCGAGGGCGGCCAGCGCCGCCTCTCGTTCCCCGTCGAACGTGATGTTGCGGAGGGCGGCCCCGAAGTACCCGTCGAAGGCGACGTCCTCGTCAGCCTCGCTGCGCCGGACGCGGTCGAGCGCGGCGGCGAAGTCGTCGTCGAACGTGTCGAGCCGGGCGCCGGGGAGGTCGACGAGCTCCGTCGTTCGGGTCAGGAAGGCGGTCTCGTCGTCGGTCGCCCGGTCCGGGTCGATCAGGAAGCGGCTCTCGTCGGCGTTGGCGTCGTAGGCGACCGATCGGGCGGTCGACAGGGCGAGCACCGACGCGAAGGCGTCGCGGTTGGCGGCACGCAGGTCCTCGGTGCCGCCGCGCAGGACGACGACCAGACCGGCGGCCAGTGCCACGGCGGCCACGGTCGCCAGCGCCAGTGCGGGGTTGAGCACCCGGTGCGTGCGGCGGTACAGGAACAGCTGCAGTGCCGCCAGCGCCGTGATCAGCGCCGCGCCTGAGGCAGCGACCGACACCAGCCGCCGGGACGCCCCGCGCGGGCATCGTCGTAGGACTGCTCGAGCGCCCCACGTTGGCCGTGCTCAGCCGCTCGGCGGCGGGCAGGAGCTGGTCGTGCATCAGGTCGGTGGCCTGCCGATAGGCCGCGAGCGCACCGGCGGCCTCGCCCCGCTCGGCGAGCAGGCGCGCCTCGGCACCGGACCCGTCGAACGAGCCCAGTCCGTCGAGCAGCTCGCCGACCGCCGCCCGCTCGGCGAACCCCTACGAATAGCGCCAGAGGATCGAGCCCTCGTGGTCGGCAGCGGTGGCCGGTCCCTGGCATCGAGCCAGCGCGCGAAGGCCCGTGCGGACTTTCAGTCGTCATGATGGTGCGTCGACGGCAAACAGGCGGCGGGCACCGCGGGAGGAGCCTGCCGTTCGTCCGTTCGGTCCTGTGCACCGCAGGCCATTGGGGTGCTCCTCGTGTCGGAGGACGAGGGCCGCGCGCTCACGGGCTGTTTCTGACGGTGTGTTAGAAATCTGCGAGATGTTCACCGTTGGCCTCGCGATGGGCGAACAGGCGACCCAGGGGGAGAAGCCTCATGACCGGCACCAACGTGTCGCGCGCCGAGCTGGAATCGGCCTTCGATCACTACGTCGAGACGGCGTGCAAGTCCGTCATCGAGGGCGACCTCGACCCGTGGGCCGAGCTGTTCCACCAGGATGCGCGCTACGTCGAGCGCATACTCGGCACCTACGAAGGACGCGAGGCCATCCGAGCATGGATGAAGGGGGGACTCGTCGACTTCCCGCAGAACGAGATGGTCGACTTCCCCGTCACCTGGTCGGCCGTCGACGTCGACCGGTCGGCTGTCGTGTTCGCCTGCTTCAACCAGCTCTCCGACCCGGGTGACGGGTCGCGGCATCGGGCCCTGGTGTGGGCCCGGCTGCTCTACGGCGGCGAGGGCCTCTGGACGGGCGAGGAGAACATCTACAACGTGGCGGACTTTGCGGCCATGGCGCAGGGGTGGCAGCACGCCAAGGACGCCAGCGTGGCAGCTCCCGACCACACACCCGTGGCCGAGCGACCACAGCCCCCCGTGCCCGAGCGGACCGCGCCGACCGACGAGCTTCGCCGCGAGTTCGCCCGGTACTACGACGTCGTCGCCGGCTGCCGGGCCGCGGGTGACTGGCGACCGTTCGGCGAGCTCTTCACCGAGGACGCCGTCTACGTCGACCACGCCGTCGGCATCGTGCAGGGACGCGAGGCGATCGTCGATTGGATGGTGCAGACGATGGCCTACGAGAACTACGACCAGCTCGAGCGGTTCGACGTGTTGTGGCAGCTGGTCGACCCTGAGCGGGGCTGGGTGGTGTCCGCCACGGCCAACATCATGAGCGACCCGGGCGACGGCAGCACCCACCAGGCGCACGACTGGGGACGCACCGTCTACGCCGGCGACGGCCGCTGGTCCTACAAGGAGAACATGTACAACCCCACCGAGTTCGCCGACATGTTCACCGGGTGGGCCGCCGCACGAGACGAGCGCGCACCTGTAACGCCAGCCGACCGCCGGACCGGCCGATTCGGCCTCATCACGCCCGACCGAAGACCCCGGCGACGTACCCTCGGCGTCGAGCGTTCACCGCGCCAGGCCACGATCATGAGGCGCAGGCGCTCCACCGACTGCGGCCTGCGAAGCGATGCCTGAGCACCAAAGGCCAGTCAGCGTACGTGCCCGGGGCGGGGTTCGAACCCGCACGGCCTTGCGGCCAGAGAGGTTTAAGCCCGAGCCGTTGGTGTCACAGGCGACTCCGCTGGCGGAGTCAACGGCAATGCCTCGCTCCGCACACCGCGGTGGTCAGTCGGCCACCTGCCCCTGCGCTACTGGGCGCTCGGGGACAAGGCCCACTGGATCCGCATCGTCCCCGAGGTCGTCACCGTCGGTGCAGTAGCGGTTCTCGCGGCCGGTGCCTAGCGCGGCGGATCGGCCGCCGCGAAGTTCCGGCGATGGTGGCGCGCCGCGTTGCTAGCTGGCGAGCCGGTAGATCGTCTGCGAGGCGCCCTGGGCGTAGGCCGGTCCGACGCGGTCGATGAGCTCGATCCAACTGTCGTCGGCCATCAGGGCGGCCTCGGCGTGCTCGAGCTGGCCGATGTCGGCGAAGCCACTGCTCCATGCGCAACCGCCGTAGGCGCCGGTGGAGCCGACGAGGAACAGTGTCGGGACGCCGGTGATCCGGGTCGATGCCTCGGCGATCTCCACGCCGCCGGCCAGTGCGGCGCGCAGCTGCCCGTTGGCGGCTACCGCCCGGGCCGACATCACATAGTTCGGCACGGGGGTGGACGGATCGACTTCGCCCGCCACGACCTGCGCCACCGTGTCGGAGAGCGGTCCGGTGAACAACCCGGCGCCCCGGTCGGCCAGGTCGATGAAGCTGTCGGACATCGTCAGCTTGTCGTTGGCCTGCTCGAGGTGCTCAAGGTCGTCGGCGAAGGTTGCCCACACGACCGTGCCGAGGTCGGCTGACAACGTCGACGACCAGGCGTGGATGTCCATCCCTGTCTCTTGACGCGCCTTCTCGGTCACCTCCCCGACGTAGGAGACCACCTCGCGGCTCGCACCGGGAGCAAAGCGTCCAGAGCGCGTGAACAGGTACATGTCGCCCTCCCTTTCGCCTGATGTGACGCGGGGAGGCGTCACACCCCGTGGCAGAGTCGCGCCAGAGTCACGAAACCGCAATGTGTTTCTCACGACGGGTGGTCGATCGCCGTACCGGCGGCGGTGCCACCAGCACCATTGGCTGCTCACCCCAGCCGGGTGGCGACCATCACCGCCCCGCCTGGGCGACACTGCTGCGGGCCACCGGCCGCCACAACTGGCGGCCCACGCACATCCACTTCATGGGCACCGCAACCGGGCACGCGCCCGTGATCACCCAAGTGTTCGACCGGGCGAGCGAGTTCCTGGGCGCCGACGCCGTGTCCGGAGTCGCGCGACTCTCCCGTCATCGACATGGACGGGGGCGAGGCGACCTTCGACCCGGTGCTCACACGCCGGATGTGAGCAGCTCGTCGGTCGGCACCCCGCGGGGCCAAGGCCCCCGGCGCTAGACCAGTGCCCGGGGCGGGGTTCGAACCCGCACGGCCTTGCGGCCAGAGAGGTTTAAGCCCTCCGCGTCTGCCAGTTCCGCCACCCGGGCGGGTGGGACCTGCAGGCTACGGCGCGTCGACGTAGCCCGTGAGCCGACCGTCGCCGCGGAACAGGTGGCGTGTGCCGTCGCTGAACCGCAGGAGCGCCCGGCCCGACAGCACCGAGCCGTCCATGGCCTCGATGCGCAGGTCGTGCTCACCCGGGGGTAAATGGCGGTCGCCGCTGGTCTGCAGCGTGACCTCCCAGTCGTTCGGGCCCGGGCCGGTCTCGCCCTCGCGCACGACCACGAAGACGTCGGCGTAGGTGATCGCGTCGGCGTCGAAGTCGGCCTCGGCGCCGTCGTGGGCCCCGCCGACCACGCCGGCGGTCACCCGCTCGACGAGCACGCGTGTCGACCTCATCGACCGCAGGGTACCCACCGGCCGCGGCCGACGGGACTACGCCGCCAGCTCGGCGACCTCGGTCGCCACCTGCCACAGGCCGGCCCGCACATGGTCGGCCCGGACGCCCGTGAGCCGGTTGGTCGCCACCACCCCCTCGACCATGTCGGCCACGACTGCCGGCCAGGGGCGGTCGCGCAGGGCGACCGCCACCGTGACCGCCGGGCCGCGCCGCACGATCGAGCGCGTCACGTCGGGGATACGTGGCGGGCTGCGAAACGTGGGCGCGCGCAGGCCCTGGGCACGGGCGGCCTCGGCCAACGAACGGGCGAGACGGGCAAAGCGCAGGGACGTCGGCTCCATCGCCACCCATCATCCCCGCGCCCTGTGACAGTCAAGGCGCCCAGGCCGCTCGATCCGAGGTTCCCGCGTCGGCGACGACCTGGCAGGCGTAGCATGCGGCTCATGGCGGCCGAGGGCTCCCGGGGAAACCGACGACCGCGACCCACGCTCGTCGCGGTGCCCGCCGACGACGACGGTGACGCCGCGGACGACGACCGCCGCCGTGGCGAGCGCGACCACGGCCGCGACGAGCCGCTCGCCCCGGACGCGACGGTGCGCCCCGGTGTCCTCGACGCCGAACGACTGTCCGACGTCGACGAGTGGGGGCGCTCGCAGCACCTGCGCGACCTCCTCGCCCGCGTCTACGACCCCATCTACGACAAGTGGTTCCGGGTCGAGTGGGAGGGCTTCGACAAGATCCCCCGCGAAGGCGGCGCCCTGATGGTCGCCAACCACGCCGGTGCCATCCCCGCCGACGCACCGTCGATCATGCACGGCATCGAGCGCGAGCTCGACCGGCCCGTCTACGGCCTCGCCGACGACATCTTCAAGAAGGTGCCGCTGGTCAACCTGGCGTGGTCGCGCCTCGGCGGCGTGCAGGCCCACCCCGACAACGCCTACCGACTGCTGCGCGAGCAGCAGCAGCTCGTCATGGTGTTCCCCGAAGGGTCGAAGGGCCCGGGCAAGCACTACTCCGAGCGCTACAAGCTCCGCCGCTTCGGTCGGGGCGGCTTCGTGCAGATCGCCATGCGGGCGGGCGTGCCCATCATCCCGCTGGCCGTGGTCGGCAGTGAGGAGACCATGCCGATCGTGGCCAAGGTCCCGACGCTGGCCAAGGCACTGGGTGTGCCGTATGTCCCGATCACGGCCAACATGTTCCTCGGCCCCCTGGGGGCCCTCGTCCCGTTCCCCGCCAAGATGCGCATCAGGGTGCTCGATCCCGTCCAACTCGACGTGCTGCCGGACCAGCCTCGCTACTCGCGCAGTCGCATCATGGACACGTCCGAGAGCATCCGCCAGGCGATCCAGGAGGAGCTGTACGACATGCTCCGCCACCGCCGCAGCGTCTGGTCCGGGTGATGGGCAAGCGCGTCCTCGTCACCGGGCTGGCGTCGTTCTGGGGCGGTCGGGTGGCCCAGGCGCTCGAGCAGGATCCGACCGTCGACGTGATCATCGGCCTGGACACCCGCGAGCCCACCGTCCAGCTCGACCGCACCGAGTACGTGCGCACCGACGAGAGCTACTCGATCCTGTCCCGCATCGTGCGCGCCACGCAGGTCGACACGATCGTCCACACGTTCCTGGTGGTCGACTCGTCGCAGGTGTCGGGCCGCCAGATGCACGAGATCAACGTCATCGGCACCATGAACCTGTTCGCGGCCGCCAGCCAGCCCGAGAGCCGGGTGCGCAACGTGGTGGTCAAGTCGTCGACGCTCGTGTACGGCTCGACGTACTCCGACCCCGTCTGGTTCACCGAGGACAGCCGCCGCTCCGCTCTGCCCAAGCACCGAGTCGAGCGCTCGCTGCTCGAGGTCGAGGGCTACGTGCGCGACTACGCGGTCGACAACCCCGACGTGTCGGTCAGCCTGCTGCGCTTCTCGAACGTCTTGGGCGAGGACATCGTCACGCCCATCACCCGGGCGCTCGACCTCCCGCTGGTGCCCAGCATCTTCGGGTTCGACCCTCGCCTCCAGTTCGTGCACGAGGTCGACGTCGTCAGGGCCATCATGTTCGTCCTCGAGCACGACCTCGACGGCACGTTCAACGTCGCCGGTGACGGGCTGCTGCCGTGGAGCGAGGTCGTGGCCATGTGCGACAAGCGCCTGGCGCCGCTGCCGCCGATCGGCCGCAGCCTGGTGGGCGCCGTGCTCACCCGCCTCGGCATCGACATGCCACCGGAGCTCGTCGACCTCCTGACCTACGGCCGGGGCATCGACAACCGCCGCCTCGTCCGGGCGGGGTTCGAGTACTGCTGCACCTCGGCCGGCGCGGTGCGGGCGTTCGCCGAGGCCGCTCGCCTGCGGGGCACCGTCGGCGAGCCGCAGGCCTACCGCTACGAGCGCGACGTCGAGCAGTTCTTCCGCCACTCGCCCGCCATCGTCCGCGAGCCTCGAAGCTGAGCCGTCAGCCCGGCCGACATCGGGGTCGGCCGCCGGGCGAGGGCTACCGGCCCGTCGTCGACCAGTGCCAGGGCTCGCTGGGCAGGTTGTAGAGCCCGTACGAGTTGGCATGGGCGACCAGGAAGTTCCAGCACGAGTTGCCCCGGCGGATGGCGCCACCGCCGTTGCAGCTGAAGTCGATCGCCAGGCCGCGCTCGTGCATGGACGACCCCGGCCGCGCGGTGGGCGGGTTGCACTGCGACGAGGGCATCAGGTAGATCTCGTAGTACGACGTGCCGCAATGGGCCCGGCGCAGCTCGATCTGCTTCTCGGGGCTGCGCCACCCGCTGCTGGCGCAGAGCGACACGCCCTGGGCGGCAGCGGCATCCAGCAGCGCCTGGACGTTGCCGGCGATGGTGCCGGCCACCTTGATCGACCCGCCGTGCGGGCAGGTGACCGTGGCCAGGCCGCCTGGCGCCGGTTGGATGACCGACGGCACGGATCCACCGCCGCCACCACCGCCGCTTCCACCACCGCCACCACCGCCACCACCGCCACCACCACTGCCGCTTCCACCACCGCTGGGGGCGGGAGTGGACGCGGCCCGTGCCGCGGCCGCGGCCGCTGCGGCCTCGGCGGCGGCCTGGGCGGCTGCGGCTTCCTGCGCGGCCCGGAGACGGGCGGCGACCTCGGCCTGTTCGCGGACGAGTTGGTCCGCCAGCGCCTCGTCGAACACCCGGAGCGATTCAGCCTCCGCGAGCTTGGCATTGAGACGTTCCTCGACGTCCGCAGCGAACGATTCCTGCTGAGCAAGGGCGTTCTCGACCTCGCCCAACTCGGTTTCGGTCGTGGCGCGCTGCTCCTCGGCGGCCGACGCGAGCTCTTCCTTGTTGGCCTGCTCGACCTCGAGGTCCTCGTGAGCCTGTTCGAGCTGATCGAGCACATCGGCGTCCGAATCGGACTGGATCTCGACCAGTGCCTGCTTGACCGTGGTGTCGGACAGCGAGTCGGCTTTGAACGAGTCGAGGGCGTTGTCGGACGGCGGATTGACGAACGCCTCGACCACGAGAGCGTCCGTGGCCTCGTTCAACTCGTCGATGCGTGCCTGCTCGGCGGCGACGTTGGCGGTCGCGGTCGCGACCTCGGCTTCGGCCGCCTCCAGCGCCCGCTCGGCCTCGTCGAGCTCGGCCTGCTGCGTCGCGACATTCGTCTCGAGGGTCGCGATGGCCTCCTGCACTTCGGCGTCCTGGGCGACCAGCGCGTCGACCTGCAGGTCGGCCTCGCCCCGCTGCGAGCGCACCTCGCCGAGCTGGCGCTCTGTCTCTGCCGGGTTCGGCTCCTGGGCGCTGCTGGCCTCGGGGATCAGGAGGGCGCACGCGACTCCGACGACGACCATCAGCCGTGTGACCACGATCCGGCGGTGACGAATGGGTGCCAAGGCGTTCCTCTAACTCCAGGGTGGGTGACCGCACGATCGACAGGTCACGCCCTATACGTGGACAAAGTGCCCGGGAATGTAACGAATCGACTCGCCGATGTCACCACCGCGCAACAATTCGCCGTCAAACCGCAGGTAGACGGGGTGGCGCGTCGTCGGCAGACGCCAGAAGGACGAGGTGGCCGCGCGCGGCCTGCGCGGGCATGATCCTGCCCGGCGACATTCCTATCGACAGCCGGTCTGACGTGGAGTCAGTTGCCGTCGACCGACCAATGCCACGGCTCGCCCGGCAGGTTGTAGAGGCCGTAGTTGGCGGCGTGCGACTTCAACCAGCTGTAGGCGGCGCTGCCGGATCCGATGGTGCCTCCGCCGCCGGACGTGAAATCGATGGCCAGGGCCTGCTCGTGCATCGAGGTGCCCGGCCGGGCCGTGGGCGGCGAGCAGTAGGACGACGGCGCCTGGTAGATGGCGTAGTTCGACGAGCCGCAGTTGGCCCGACGCACGGCGATCTGATCGGCCGGGTCGCGGTACCCGTAGCCGCAGAGCCCGACACCGGCCTCGTAGGCGTCGGCGAGCAGCCGCTCGATCGAGGCCGAGATGTCGCCCGCCACCTGGACCACACCGCCCACGGGGCACGCCACGTCGGTGACACCGCCGGCGACCGGCTTGATGCCGGTGATGCCCTTGTTGGCGTCGGCCTGCTCGGCCAGCTCGGCCGCCCGGGCCCGGGCCCGCTCGGCCTGGACCTCCTCGTCGAGCTCGTGCAGCGCGGCGGCCAGCTCGGCCTCGCGGGCCCGAATCTGCGCGGCCAGCTCGGGATCGGTGTTCTGCAGTGCGTCCGCCTCGGACAAGCGCTGGTCGAGGCGCCGCTGCACCTCGGCGGCGAAGGCGGCCTGCTGGCCGACGGCAGCCTCGACGTCGGCCAGGGCGGCCTCGGCCTCGGCCTCGGCGGCCGCCGCGGCGGCGGCCGCGTCTCGCGCCCTGCCTTCTCTGTCTCGAGCTGGGCCTGCAGCTCCTGGAACTCGCCGAGCTTGGTGGCGTCGGTGTCGGCCTGACGATGGAGGATCGACTGCTTGACCGTGGCGTCCATGAGGGAGTCGGCGGTGAGCGAGTCGAGCGCGGACTCGACGGGTGGGTTGACGAACGCGTCGATCACGACCAGGTCGGCCTCGACGTTCACGGCGTCGAGGCGGGCCTGCGTGTCGGCCACGGCCGCATCGGCCGTCGCCAGGTTGACCTGCGCGGTCGAGACCGCCGTCTGTGCGTCGGCCAGCATCGCCTTCTGGGTCTCGACGTTCTCGCGGACGTTGGCGAGCGTGTCGTTCACCTCGACGTTGTCGGCGCGCAGCACGTCGACCTCGATGGACACGAGCGCCTGCTCGCCCATCTGGTCGCGCTCGGCGGAGGGGTCCTCCTGCGCCGCGCTGGGCTCGGTCACCACGACCGACATGACCGTCAGCGCGGCCAGTGCGACGGCAGCGATCAGCGAGCGGCGACAGACGAGCATCGGCGGCGTGTTCCCCAGACCAGCGAGACGGCATCCGGCTGTGGGCGGACACCGGTCGGTAGCCCGGTCGCCCAGCGGCGGTGACGACGAATGTAACGAATCGCGCGGTGCCTGTCACAGGTACAGGACCGCGGACCCACCGCCGCGCCCACGAACTCACCGCCCCCTCCCACAGCGACGGACGATACGCCTGGCGGTCGCCTCCGGCGCGGATGGGAGCTCGCGCTGAGCGCGCGGATCACCAGGTCACAGCCAGTGACAACGCGGCCGCGCTCAGCAGGGGTCGACGATCGCCCGGGCCAGGGCCTCCTGGGCCAGATCCTCGGCCTCGGTGCGGTCACCGACGAGGCGGTAGCCCACCTTGTAGCTGAGCGTGGCGAGGTCGGTGAACCGCTCCTCGAATGTCGGCCTCTCGCTCGGGGTGTCGTCCATGTACCTCTGTCAACGCGCCGGGGCGCGCCCAGGTTGACACCGCACGCGGATCAGGTGCCGTCGTTGCTCCAGTGCCACGGCTCGCTCGGCAGGTTGTAGAGGCCGTAGCCGGACGCGTTGCTCTGCAACCAGCTGAAGCAGGGGCTCGAGCGGCTGAGCGTGCCGCCGCCGTTGCAGGTGAAGTCGATGGCCAGGCCCTGCTCGTGGTTCGACGTGCCGGGCTGGGCCGTGGGCGGTGAGCACGCCGACGACGGTGCCTCGTAGATGTCGTAGTCCGAGGTGCCGCAGTTGGCCTGGCGCAGCGCGATCTGCTGTGCGGGGTCGCGGTAGCCGCCGCCGCACATGTTGTTGCCGTCGGCGGCTGCGGCGTCGAGCATCGACTGCAGGCTGCCCGCGAGCGAGCTGTCGACAGTGATCGACCCGCCGCCGGGGCACGACACGGTCGACAGGCTGCCCGTGGCGGGGCCCAGCGATGCGCCGCCGCCGGACGACGGACCCGACGGGCGCGACGCCGCGTCGGCGGCGGCTTGGGCGGCAGCGTCGGCCATGGCCTGCTGCAGGGCGGCCTCGGCGGCCCGCTGATCGCGGGCGGCCACGATCTCGCCGAGCCTCCCGGCGATCTCGGCTTCGCGCGCCCGTCAGCGCGTCGGCCGCCGCCGGGTCCACGGCGGCCAGGGCGTCGGCCTCTGCCAGGCGCTCCGCCAGCCGGTCCTGCACAGCCAGGACGAACAGCGTCTCGTTCGACTGGCTGGACACCAGGTCGGCGAGGGCGGCCTCGGCCTCGGCCGCCCGGTCTGCCGCGTCGGCGGCCGCCTCGTCCTGTGCCGCCTTGACCGTTGCCAGATCGTCCTGGGCGGCCTGGAGCTCGGTGAGCACGTCGGCGTTGGCGTTGCTCTGGCTGGTCAGGATCGACTGCCGGACCGTCGCATCCGACAGCGTGGCGGCGCTCAGGGTCTCGATGGCGTCCTCGGACGGCGGGTTGATGAACGACTCGATCACGACCTCGTCGCTCCGCGCCGTCAGGTCGTCGATGCGCGCCTCGGTCTCGGCGACGGCCGCGTCGGCCGCGGCGAGCTCCTCGGCGGCGGCCGCCTCGGCGTCGCGGGCAGCGACGACGGCGACGACCTGGGCCTGCACCTCGGCGCTCAGCGCGTCGAGCGAGGTCACGACGTCAGCACTGCTCGCCCGGAGCACGTCGTCGTCGGAACTGGGCGTCGTCGAGCCCACCTCGTCACGTTGCGTGGTCGGCCCCTCCTGGCCGGGACCGGCCTCGCTGATGGCGGGGGCCAGCACCGGAGTGGTGGCCACCATGGCGACGGCGATGAGGCGTGCGGCTCGCGAGCGACGGCGGCTCGTCTTCACGTGCGGTCCCCAGACGGTGTTCGGCAGACGGTCTCGGCCCCCCAGCGGGCGAGGCCGACACAGGAATGTAATGAGACCGCGTGCGTACCGCCACTTCGCCGCAATGAATGCCTCACGAGGACGGGTCTAACAACGCCGAACGTGGCGGTGGTGGATGGGCTGGCGTCGCCCGTGCCGCCGGGTGCCAGACTCCTCCCATGGCTGAGGTACTGACCGATATCGCCGACGGCGTCGCCGTGGTGACACTCGACGCCCCCGACCGGCGCAACGCGCTCACCCTTCCGATGGTCGACGAGATCACCTCCGCGTTGTCCGCCGTCGAGGCCGATCCCACTGTGGGCGCGATCGTGGTGACCGGCACCGCCCCGGCGTTCTGCGCCGGCGCCGACCTGTCCCATCTGGGCGACAGCCAGCGCGAGGGCCTGCTCCGCATCTACGAGGGGTTCCTCCGCATCGGCCGCTCGCCGCTGCCCAGCATCGCCGCCGTGAACGGCGCAGCGGTGGGCGCCGGCGTCAACCTGGCGCTCGTGTGCGACGTCATCGTGGCCGGCGAGTCGGCGCGCTTCGACACCCGCTTCCTGCAGCTCGGGCTGCACCCCGGGGGCGGGCACACGTGGATGCTGCAGCGGCGCATCGGGCCGCAGGCCGCGGCCGCGATGGTGCTGTTCGGCCGCATCCTCGACGGCCGTCAGGCGGCGGAGGCGGGGCTGGCGTGGTCCTGTGTTCCTGACGACGAGCTGCAGACCACCGCACGGGACATGGCCGCGGTGGCGGCGGCAGCACCCCGCGACCTGGTCGAACGGGTCCGGCAGACGATGCTCGACGTACGGGCCCTCGACGACCACGGCGACGCGGTCGAGCGCGAGCTCGATCCCCAGGTGTGGTCGATCAACCAGCCGGCGTTCCAGGAGAAGCTGGCCGCGCTCCAGCGCCGCATCTCCTCGAAGGGCTGACCGGGCGGGTCGCCACGGGGGACCGCCGCGTCAGCGGCCGGTCACCGACCAGTGCCACGGCTCGCTGGGCAGGTTGTACAGGCCGTACGCGGCCGCATGGGCCGCCAGCCACTGGTAGCAGGGGCTCGCATGGGTCATCGGCTGGCCGTCGGCGCAGGAGAAGTCGATGGCCATGCCGTCCTCGTGGTTCGACGTGCCTGGCCGCGCCGTGGGCGGGGAGCATGTCGACGGCGGCGCCTGGAAGATCGCGTAGTCTGAGCCGCCGCAATGGGCTCTGCGCAGCTCGACCTGCTCGGCATAGGTGCGGAACCCGCTCTTGGCGCAGAGGCCGATGCCCCCGGCGTAGGCGTCGTTGACCAGCGCCTGCACGTTGCCGCCGATCGACCCGTCCACGACGATCTGGTGCACGAGGTCCGAACACCAGACACCGGCGAGGACTCCCGAGGCGGACCCGGTCGGGTCGGGCAGCGGCGGAGGGCTCGGCGCGGGGGCGGGCGCGGGGGCGGGCTTCGGGGCCGCAGGCTTTGGGGCCGCAGCCGGCTTCGGTGCGGCCTCGGCGTCGGCCTCCGCCGGCGCACCGTCGTCCGCCGCGGCGTCCAGTCCCACGCGGGCCTCGGTGATCTCGTCGATCGAGCCGGCGATCTTCTCCTCGTCGGCGCGCATGGTGTCGGCCGCAGTGGGATCGGTCGGCTCGACGGCTTCGGCGTCGGCCAGGTTGGCCTCCACCCGGTCCTCGACCGACGCCACGAACTCCGCCTCCACGGCCTCGACGTCCTCGAGCGCGGCGGAGGCCTCCTCGGCGGCCGCGGCCAGCTCGTCGGCCGCCGCGGTGGCCTCGTGCTCGCGTTGCGTCGCGACGTCGAGCTCGTGGTGGGCCTCGTCGAGACCGGACGCGGCTGCAGTCGAGCCCTTCGTCAACGGCCCGCCCTGCAGCAAGGGGAACGTCGGGGACGGGGGGTCGACGGTCTCGGCAGCGGGGCTGTCGGCGACGGCGTCGACGCGCTCTTCGGCCTCGGTGCGCTCGGTGACGGCGGCCTCGAGGTCGGCCGCAGCCGCGGTCTGCGCCTCCTTGGCGGCGGACGCCTCGTCGGCGCGCTCGCGCACGGCCTCGTCCAGCTTCCGGAGCGAGGTCACGACCTCGTCGCTCTGGGCGGTGCGCGGGTCGATCTCCGGTGCGACGGCCACGGAGGCCGCTGCCGGATCAGGCCCGTCGCCGCTGACCAGGCCGGTCGCGATCTGCACCGGCGACGGACCGACGACAAGGAGGGCGGCGACGACAAGGAAGGCCGCGCGCGCCCGGTTGACGCTCGAAGGCATGCTGCTGTCCCCAGACATGGATCGGAGCGGCTCCTCCCCCCAGCGGGAGGACCGTCACGAAACTGTAAGCGGAGACCGGCCGAAAACCACTCTTTGTGACGTGTTTGACAGTTTGAGCACGCCGAGTGCCCGACTCGGGACGGTGGCGGTGGCCGATCAGCCCGCGAACGTCAGCGTGTCGGTGATGCCCGCGGCCAGGTCATCGTGGGTGCCGGCGTCGTCGGACGTCACGATCACCGACCACACGACGCCATCGTCGCCCAGGACCATCGTCTCGGTCGCCTCGGCCACCTCGTCCTCGGCCCCCACCTGGAACCGCATGCGCACGGTCGGCCGCTCCGCGCCGTCGACGACCTCGACCTGCGGATCGGTCCGTCCTGCCTCGGCCGCGACGTCCCGGGCGTACGCCGCCAGCGTCTCCACGTCGGTGACGCCGGTCTCGGGCGCCGCCCGCACCTCGAGGTCGCTGACGGCCCCGGCACCGTCGACCCCGGCCGCGTACAGCACGGAGCGGCGCGCCGCCGCCGTGTGCGTGTCGTCGGCGAACCCGGGCACGACCGGCGATGCGTCGGCCAACGCGGCCAGGCCGTCGGACGACAGGACCACCGCCTCCCAGCCCGGCGGGACCGCGATGCCGAACCCCAGGTCGGGGATCGGGATCGTCAGCCAGCCGTCGGGCGCCGCCACCTCGATGCCCCCGGTGTTGAGCGTGGTCGACGTCATCGACAGATCGTCGCCGGTGACGTCGGACGTGTCGTCGCTACCGGCGGACACGACCACGAGCAGCACGGGCACGACCGTCAGCACCAAGGCGAGCACCAGCGCCAGCTGCGCACGGCGTGGAAGCGCGGCCAGGCGCCGCACGAAGGTCCTCACTCGAGCCACTCGCGCGTCAGCTCCTCGCGACGGTCCTGCCACTCCTCGACCGTGAGGGCGTAGCGGATGTGGTCCTCCCACGCGCCGTTGATCTCGAGGTAGCGCTGGGCGATGCCCTCGTCGCGGAGCTTGAGCTTCTCGACCACCCGCCGGCTGCGGTTGTTGCGGGGGATGATCGAGACCTGGATGCGGTGCAGGTGGACCTGCTCGAACGCGAAGCGGGCCAGGATCACGACGGCCTCGGGCATGTAGCCGTGGCCCGCCTGGGCCTGGTCGATCCAGTAGCCGACGTACGCCGACTGGAACGGGCCCCGCTGCACCGACGACAGGTTGATCTCGCCGACGAACTGCTCTCGTGCCCGGCGGCGGCCGCGCCCCGGCTCGCGCACGAAGATGCCGAACCCGAACCCCGTGCCGAGCTGCCGCTCGCGCTCGCGGGCGCTGCAGCGCATGGCGAACGCCTCGCCCGACTCGACCACGTCGGGCAGGTTGGGGTTGCGCGCCGGCTCCCATGGGGTCAGCCACGCGTCGTTGCGGCGCCGCACCTCCTGCCAGGCCGAGAAGTCCGTCGGGATCAGAGATCGGAGCGTCACGCGCCGGCCGGTGAGCGACGTCATCCGGCGTCCATCACCTCGGCGAGAGCGCCGAGGAGCAGCGTCACGTTGCGGGCCCGGGCGGTGTGGCCCATGCAGCCGACGCGCCACATCCGGCCGGCGAACTCGCCCAGACCGCCACCGACCTCGATGCCGTACCGGTCGAGCAGCGTGGCCCGCACCTTGGCGTCGTCGACGCCCTCGGGCACCCACACCGTGGTCAGCTCGGGCAGGCGGTGACCCTCGGCGGCGAACAGGTCGAAGCCCAGGTCGACCAGGCCCTGTTGCAGCCGGTGGCCGCAGTCGGCGTGGCGCTCGATCGCATGGTCCAGGCCCTCGTCGAGGATGGCGCCCAGGCCCGCGTGCAGCGACATGATCATCGAGACCGGCGCCGTGTGGTGGTACGTGCGGGCGCCGGTGGCCGGCCCTGTGTAGCGGCCGATCATGCGCAGGTCGAGGTACCAGCTGGGGCAGCGCTCGACGAGGCGCTCGCGGGCCCGCTCGCTGACCGTGAGGGGCGCCAGGCCGGGCGCCACGCCCAGGCACTTCTGCGTGCCGGCGTAGGCGACGTCCACGCCCCATCCGTCGACGTCCAGCTCGATGCCCCCGACGCTCGTGACGCAGTCGACCAGCAGCAGCGCGTCGCCCTTGCCCGCGCCCAGCGGGGCGATGTCGGAACGTACCCCGGTAGAGGTCTCGGCGTGCACCACGGCGATGATGCGCGGCGACGGGTGGGCGGCGAGCAACTGGTCGGGATCGACCGGCCGGCCCCACGGCGCGTCGACGGCGACCACCTCGGCCCCGCACCGGGCGGCGACGTCGCACATGCGGGCCCCGAACACGCCGTTGACCCCGATGACGACCGGGTCGCCCGGCTGCACCAGGTTGACGAAGGCCGCCTCCATGCCCGCCGAACCCGTGCCCGAGACGGGCAACGTCATCGGGTTGGCGGTGCGGAAGACGGTGCGCAGGCGGTCGCACGTCTCGTCGAGGATGCCGACGAACTCGGGGTCGAGATGGCCAAGCATGGGACGCGCCAGAGCCTCGACAGCCTCGGGGTACGGGTTGCAGGGCCCCGGCCCCATCAGGACCCGATCAGTCAGCGGCATGCGGCCCCGACGGTAGCCACGGCGTCGAGGCGCGGACTACTCGGTCACGGGCGCGATGAGGCTGAGTGCGAGGCCGTCCAGGATGTCGGCCTCGGACACGATCATCTCGTCGAAGCCGAAGCGGCGGAACAGCGCGACGAGCACGCAGCACCCACCCACGATCACGTCGGCCCGTGCCTCCTCCAGCCCCGGGTTGTGGATGCGGTCGGCGCGTGACTCGGTGGCCAGCGTGCGGAACACGTCCTCGGCCGCCGCGCGCGTGAGGCGGAAGTGGTGGATGCGGTCCCGGTCGTAGGTGGCCAGGCCGATCTCGACCGCGGCGACCGTGGTGATCGTGCCCGCCAGGCCGACCAGCGTGCGGGCCTCGGCCACCCCCGGGACCTCCCGCGCGACGTCGTCGAGGTAGGCGTCGGCCAGGCTGATGCAGGCCGTCAGCTCTTCGGGCAGCGGCGGGTCGTGCGCCAGGAACTTCTCGGTGAGGCGCACACAGCCGACGTCGACCGAGATGACCCCCTCGACGTGGTCGGTGCCCACGATGAACTCGGTCGACCCACCCCCGATGTCGACGATGAGGAACGGCCCGAGCGCCGCGTCGAGGTCGCCGGTCGCTCCCAGGAACGACATGCGGCCCTCATCGTCGCCGCTGAGTAGCTCGGGCCGGGCGCCGACCACCTCCTCGACCGCGTCGAAGAACTCGTCGCGGTTGGCGGCGTCGCGGGCCGCGGACGTGGCTGCGGCGCGCACCCGCTCGACGCCGTGGCGGTCGAGGATCTCGCGGTAGCTCCGCAGGCAGTCGAGCGTGCGCTCGACGGCTTCGTCGGCCAGGCGCCCGGTGGCGCCGACACCCTGGCCGAGTCGCGTGATCGTGTTGCGCCGGTCGACGATGTCGAGCTTGCCGTCGGCCGGGTGGGCGACGAGCACGCGCGTCGAGTTGGTGCCGAGGTCGAGTGACGCGATGGCCGTCATGGTTCGGAAGTTACCGGGGCGGGCGGCCGGAGCCGTTC
Source organism: uncultured Acidimicrobiales bacterium (assembly GCA_963735375.1). Lineage (GTDB taxonomy): Bacteria > Actinomycetota > Acidimicrobiia > Acidimicrobiales > VFJN01 > ZC4RG19. Next base: position 961,411 of record CAVTKS010000006.1, on the reverse strand, counting down.
GTGGACCCAGCGACCGACCGGGTCGTCGCCGCCGGCCAGAAACCATGCGTAGTGGGCGTGCAGGCACTTGACGCCCCGCCGAGTGCCGGCGACCCCGCCGAACGGCCGAGGCCCGGGGTGCCCGGCGGGAAGCGCGGCGTCGCGTTCAGCGGCGTAGCGGGCGTGAGCGGCCGCCAGCGCGTCGGCGTCGGCCTCGGCCTCGGCCCGGTCGACGCCGCCCTCGCTCTCCAGCCGCGACACCCACGTGCGCTCCGGCTCGCCCACCAGCCAGTACAGGGTGGGCATGGGCGTGCCGTCGTCGAGCAGCGGCGCGTTGCGGATGACGAGGGGCGAGCCGTCGGCGTGCCTGACCACCACCGTGAATGCGCCCTGCGGACGGCGACCGAGCAGCCGCTCGACCTCGGCGAGGTCGTCCACGGCAGTCACGGCGACGGCGAGGGCGACGGTGTCGCCTCTGCCGCCGGGGCGGTGGGCGACCACGACACCCGGTGCACCCTCCAGCGCTGCGACAGGCCCTTGAGCTCGACCTCGTCGCCCGGGCCGAAGCTCAGGTCGCCGCCCGACACGGTGAGGTCGCGCGTCAGCCCCGACACCACGATCTCGCCCGGCGCGGCCTCGTCGGCGATGCGCACGGCCACGATGACGTTCTGGCCGAGGACGTCGCCGTCGACGTCGACGATCTCGCCCGTGTGCAGGCCGATGCGCAGCGTGACCGGTGTGTCAGCGTGATCGTCGCGGTAGCGGACGAGGGCCCGCTGCACCTCGACCGCGGCCAGGATGGCCCGACGGGCGCTGGGGAAGACGATGAGGAAGCCGTCGCCCTGGGCCTTGACCTCGGTGCCGCCGTGCCGCGCCACCTGCTCGCGCACGAGCGCGTTGTGCTCGCCCAGCACGCCGATCCACCGGCGGTCGCCGAGGGTCTCGGCCAGCCGCGTGGAGTGGACGATGTCGGTGACCATCATCGTGAGCGTGCCGCTCGGACGGTCGGTCGAGCCGGCCGCCCGCGAGGATGGCGACCCGGGCGACGGTGGAGAGGGCGGCGACGGTGCAGGCCCCGGCGACGGTGGGGCCGTCGGAGGCCGCGGCGAGCCCGAGGACCAGGGATGCCCGGGTCGCTGTCGATGGTGTGCCGGAACCATCGGGCGCGCCGCGTCGTGGAGCACCGCGTCCAGATCGTCGAGGATGCGCTGGGGCAGCTCGAGCAGGCTCGTCGGGCGATCGTGGACCTCGTGCGGCGTCTGCTCACCGGCGGCGGCCGCGCCCGCCGCCGCGGCCTCGCGCGTACGGCGGCGCCGGCTCGGGTTCCGCACCGTGACCCCGCCCCACAGCCCCCGGGCGTGCACCCGCACGATCGGGCCGTTCGGCGCCACGTCGGCGCCGCGGGTGACGTCGGACCGGCCGCCCATCAGCACCAGACCGTCGAGCTCGACCCGCGTGCCCTCGGGCACCGTGACCGTGACGCCGCCCATCACCGCCCACGCGCGGATGTCGACCACCGGACCCGGCATCACCGCGTCGCGCAGGTCGATGTGGGCGCCACCCCAGAACGCGACCACGTGCATCCGGGCGGGCGGGTGCCACCGGCCGCGGGGGTGCGCCCCGCACATGATCGCCAGGAATCGTCGGCGGCCGGGCGCGCCGGCGCCGTCCACAGGCGGGTGCTCGGCTGCACCCGAGCGTGCCACAGGTGACGGGGCGTCGGATGGCGGCGACTCCCCGTCGTGAGTCCGCAGCCCGGGGGGCAGCTTGCGGCCGACGGCATCGAGCTCGCCGTAGGTCTGCGCCGCGTAGACCTCGCCGGCGAGGTCGGAGAACTCGTCGAGGGTGAGGCGCCCCGCCCCCGTGTGCGCTCGTAGCAGGTCGATCGCCTGCTGGCGCTCGGTGTCGCCGATGCGATGCTCGGCCCTGTCGACCATGTGGCACAGTCTCGCGCCACGGCGTCACCCCGACAGCGGCCTGTCGCGGGGAGAGACATGTGTCACCCGACTCGCCCGCCTACCTACTGGTAGGTAGGCTGCCCCCGTGCCCGCCGACACGATGGACGCCGCCGCCCTGATCGTCGAGCTCGAGCCCACTGTGGCCCAGCTCCTCGACCGCCATTTGGCGCAGACCAAGGAATGGTTCCCGCACGAGCTCGTCCCGTACAGCCGGGGCCGCGACTTCGATCCGGGATACGAATGGTCGCCCGACGACACGCCCTTGTCCGACGAGGTGCGGTCCAGCCTGTTCGTCAACCTGCTGACCGAGGACAACCTCCCCTATTACTTCCGCACGATCGAGGCCATGTTCGGCCGCGAGTCGGCGTGGGGCGAGTGGAGCCGACGGTGGACGGCCGAAGAGGGCCGCCATTCGATCGTCATCCGCGACTACCTGACCGTCACCCGGGCGCTCGACCCCGTGGCACTCGAGCGGGCACGCATGGCGCAGGTCAGCTGCGGGCAGGTGCCCGAGCCCACCACGCCCCAGGACGGGCTGGTGTACGTCAGCCTGCAGGAGCTGGCCACACGCATCGCCCACCACAACACCGGCAAGATGGTCGACGACCCGGTGGGCTACGAGGTCATGAAGCGGGTGGCCTCCGACGAGAACCGCCACTATCTCTTCTACCGCGACCTGTCGACCGCGGCGCTGGCCCTCGACCCGTCGGGCATGGTCATCGCGATCGAGCGCCAGGTGCGCGAGTTCGAGATGCCGGGCACGGGCATCATCGACTTCGAGACCCACGCCCGGGCCATCGCCAAGGCCGGCATCTACGACTTCGGCATCCACCACGCGCAGATCCTCGTGCCTGTCGTGCTCCGCCACTGGGGTCTCGAGGACCTCACCGGCCTCAGCGACGAGGCCGAGCGGGCCCGTGACTCGCTCGTCAAGCGCATCGACCGTATCGGCAAGGCAGGTCGGCGTCTCGCCCGCCGCCGCGCCGAGGCCGATGCCGGCGAGGCGAGCCCGGTCGGCGAGCGCGTGCCCCAGCCCGCCTGATCGGCGGGCCGGGCGGTCAACCGCTGGGGCGGGTGGTGGTCGTCGACGAGGACGACGCCGGCGCCTCGGGCGCCGAGAATATGCCGTACGACTCCTCGCCCGGCAGCACCAGGTTCAGCTCGCGGGCCTCCTCCTCGACGCGCTCGTCGGTCTGCAGGTCCCGGACCTCGTCCTCGAGAAGCGGGTTCTCGCGCTCGAAGACCTCCTGCCGTTCACGTGCGCGGTCCAGCGCCTCGCGCTGGTTGATCCAGGTGCGCACCGGGAAGACGCCGTAGACGAGCAGCCCGGCGAACGCGACGGCGGCGAGCCGCGAGCCGATGCGCCTCAACTGGGCGGAGCGTCGCTGGCGGGCCTCGTCGTCCGCAGGCAGGAGGCGCTCGAGGCTGAGGCCGGACAGGGCCCGGAGCACCCGCTGCGGGCTCCGCTCCCCCGGCCGGGCGGGTGAGGGCCCACGGGGCCCCCGACCGGCCGACACGCCGCGGCGTGCCGCGGTGTCGCCGGCGCCGCTGCTCGCGCCCGCGGCCCCCCGGCGCCCGCCGCGGACAGGGCGCAGCGACGGCCGGGCGGGCTCGTCCTCGGCGGTCGTCGACGCGGGCACACGACGCGGCGGCAGCGGGGTGACCGTCGCCGGCGTGGCGGCGTTGCGCCGCCTCCGGCGGGCGTCGCGCCCGTCGGAGGCAGTCAGCGTCGGAGTGACCAGGACCGCCCCGGGCGCCCCGGGGATGCGGCGGGGACGCACGCGAGGCCTCCGCCCGCCCGCCGGGCCGGCGGCACGCGCCGCGCCAGGGCCGTCGGCGGGGGGCGGCGTCGCGCGGTCGTCGCCGGACACGATCGAGCCGTCAGGACGGCGCACGACCACCGCGGGCGTCGTCCAGGCGCCGTGGACCCGGGGCGTGGGCGCGTCGTCACCCGGATCGACCGGGGGGTCGCCGACCGGGCTCCGCCGTCCTTCTCGCTTCCGGATCGACCGGGGGCCCACCGCCTGGGCCACGCCGTCGTCCGGGTTCTTCTCGCCGTCCCGCCCCCGGCGCTCTGTCATTGCATCCCGCTCCTGCTGCTGCGCAGCGGGCCGCTTGGGCCACACTCGCTCTTTCGCCCTTCGGGACGCTCGCTCATGTCACCCCGCCTCCACCGCGGGCCAGGGCGGCGCGGCCGCGGAACGCGGCCTGCTCGCCCAGGTCGTCCTCGATGCGGAGGAGCTGGTTGTACTTGGCGACGCGATCGCTGCGCGCCGGAGCACCGGTCTTGATCTGGCCGCAGTTGGTGGCGACCGCCAGGTCCGCGATGGTCGTGTCCTCGGTCTCGCCGGACCGGTGCGACATCACGCTGGTGTAGGCCGAGCGCGCCGCCAGGCCCACGGTGTCGAGGGTCTCGGTCAGCGACCCGATCTGGTTGACCTTGACCAGGATGCTGTTGGCCACGCCGGCATCGATGCCGCGCTGGAGTCGCTCGACGTTGGTGACGAACAGATCGTCGCCGACCAGCTGGACGCGGTCACCGAGGCTCTTGCTGAGGTCGGCCCAGCCGTCCCAGTCCTCCTCGCCGCAGCCGTCCTCGATCGACACGATGGGGTACTTCCCGCTGAGCTCGGCGAGCAGACCCACCATCTCGGACGGGCTCAGCTCGCGGCCCTCGCCGGCCAGCGTGTACCGGCCGTCCGCGAAGAACTCGGTGGAGGCGACGTCGAGCGCCAGGGCCACGTCGTCGCCCGGGGTGAGCCCGGCCTTCTCGATGGCCTCGACCAGCAGCTGCAGGGCCTCTTCGTTGGAGCCCAGGTCGGGCGCGAAGCCGCCCTCGTCGCCGATGGCGGTCGCCAGGCCGCGGTCGTGCAGCACGCCCTTGAGGACGTGGTACGTCTCGACACCCCAGCGCAGCGCCTCGCGGAAGCTGGCCGCGCCGACAGGCATGACCATGAACTCTTGGAAATCGACGTTGTTGTCGGCGTGGGCGCCACCGTTGAGCACGTTGAGCATGGGCACGGGCAGCACGTGGGCGTTGGTGCCGCCGACGTAGCGGTACAGGGGCAGGGCCAACTCGTCGGCCGCGGCCTTGGCCACCGCCAGCGACACGCCGAGGATGGCGTTGGCGCCCAGGCGACCCTTGTTGTCGGTGCCGTCGAGGGCGAGCATCTGCGTGTCGACCTCGCGCTGCTCGGTGGCGTCGAAGCCCAGGAGCGCCTCGCGGATCTCGCCGTTCACGTGGTCGACCGCGCGCTGCACGCCCTTGCCGCCGAAGCGGTCGCCCCCGTCGCGCATTTCCACGGCCTCGAACTGCCCCGTGGACGCGCCGGAGGGCACGATTGCGCGCCCGTCGGCGCCCGAGGCGAGGAAGACCTCGACCTCGACCGTCGGGTTGCCCCGGGAATCGATGACCTCACGGCCGACGACGTGTTCGATGCTCGACATCGCTGGTGTTGCTCCTGTTGCGAGTGTGGTTCACGTTACTTGCGGGTTCGGCTCGGACCGGGTTCATCAGCCCGATTTGTTGCGCTGCGCGTTGTTGCGACCGTTGAGCGCACCAGACCGGGTCAACCCGCCGGTTCCGTCGCCTCTCAGTCGGAATCGACGGACCGCGGGACGACAGAACCGGCGGGCTCCTGGGCGCGATAGCGGTCGCGCACGTGCTCCAGCGGCGATGCGCAGCTCGGTCTCGGCATCGTCGCCGGTGACGCGGACGGCGTCGACCGCCTCGAGCAGCCGGCGGCCGGCGTCGCTCAGCGCGGCGTCGTCGCTGATCAGCGAGCGCCAGTCGACGCCCTGCGAGGCTGCCTTCTTCTGCACCTTCGACGCGTAGAGCAGCGCGGGTAGCGCCTCGGGGATGCCGTCCATCACGCTGGCCCGGCCCTTCTCGGCCTTCTTGAGCTGCTCCCAGCGCGCCGCCACCTCGTCCGCACCGCTGACCTCGACCCCGGCGAACACGTGCGGGTGGCGGCCGATCAGCTTGGTGCTGATGCCCCGAGCCACGTCGGCGAGGGTGAAGCGCCCCTCCTCGGTGGCGAGCGCCGAGTGGAACACGACCTGGAACAGCAGGTCGCCCAGCTCCTCCTCGAGGTCGTCGAACCCCTCCCCGGCCTCGACGTCGAGGTGGTCGATGGCCTCGAGCACCTCGTACGCCTCCTCGAGCAGGTGGCGGCGCAGGCTCTGGTGCGTCTGCTCGCGGTCCCACGGGCAGTCGGCCCGCAGCCGCCGCACCACCTCGGCGAACGCCGCCACCTCGCCGGCGAGGGGCGCCGCCAGCGCCGGGACGTAGACCGACGTGAGGTGGTCGGGCTCGATCGTCCGGTCGAGCTCGTGCCACGGCACCTCGACGATCGACTCGTCGGCGAGCCCCAGGCGCTGGAGCACGACGACCGTCGTCTCGTCCGGGCCCGCCGCGCCGTCGGCGTCGGCGCGGTTGCGGTGCGCGTCGAGCACGTCGCCGATGGCCAGCTTGATCTCGGACAGCACGTCGACGTCGTCGCACTGGCCGACGAGCAGCGGGCCGCGCTCCCCCGCCGCCTCGACGGTGAACCGGTGCCCGTCGACCAGGCGGACACCCCGCTCGACCGGGTCGATGCCCAGCCGCACCCACGCCAGGTCGACGAACGACAGTGCCGGCACCAGCTCGACCTCCACCCGGTCGTCCGCCACCAGCAGCTCGACCGTGTGCTCGGCGACCACCGGCGAGCCCGGTACGGCGTACAGCACCTCGCCGTGGTCGTTCGCTGCCGCCACCAGCGCCTCGACGATCCCGGAGTACACGTCGTCGATGCTGTCCGCGTGCTCGTAGAGGGTGTCGAAGCTGACGGCCTCGCCCACCACCGGCACTGAGGGGTGCCGGGTGGTGCGCACGTAGCGGTGGGCGATGCGGTCGATGACGGCGATCGTGCCGGCGGTGATCTCGTCGGGGCCGGCGGGGCCGAGCCCGCACACCACGACCGTGGGACGGCAGTCGGGCGAGGGCATCCGTGCGGGCGATGCGGGAGCGGTCACGGCGACACCCCTGTGGGCCGACGGCCGGCCGCGGTCATCACCCGGGCGTCAGGTCCGCCGACGGATCGGCGGCGCCCGGTGCGGGGGCCGGCCCGCCAGGCGGCGTGACCGTGTCGGTGTCCGGATCCCAGCTGCCGTAACGCGAGTTGATCGTGATGTCGTCGTTGGTGCCGGCCTCGTCGAACGCCGCCAGCATCACCGCGTTGAACTCCTCCTCGCCGAGCTCGGTGGCAAGTGTGTTGATCCCGGCCAGGCCGTCGACGAAGTCGTCGCGCATCGAGTCGGGCAGCCCATCGACCCCACCCGGCACGACGGGGTCGATCTCCGAGGTGACGGCCTCGCGGTCGGCGTCGGTCAGCTCGATGCCCTCGTCGTCGAGAACCTGCTCCACCAGCATGAACTGCACCTGCACGCCGGCCATCGCCCCGACGAAGGGCTGCGTGAAGCTGCCGCGGGGATCGCCCTCGGCGCGCAGTTCCTCGCGACCGACCTCCCCGAAGAGGAGGCTGCGGAAGTCGTCGTTCTCGTAGACGAAGTCGAGCTGATCCTCGAAGTCCCTGCGGGACACCGTGGCGTCGCCGACCTGGACGGCCGCCGCCTGCACGGCGCATCCGGTGGCGGCGAGGCCGGCGGCCGTGACGGCGGCGAGCAGCGAGGCGAGGCGTCGGTTGAGCACGGCCCAGATCGTAGGGACTCGCCGCCCGCGCCACGAACCGGGGCGACGTGGCGCCGTGACGCCGAGGTCCTGGGGACCGAGGTGGTTGCCCGCCAACCAATCCCGTCCCCAGGAAGTCGGACGGACTAGGCCGCTTCCTTCGCCGGGAACAGCGACGACAGCAGGTCGACCAGCTCGGTGGCGACGGTGCGGCCACCCTTGACCGGGATGACGAGCTGGCCGAGCTCGGCCTTGTACAGGCCCCGGGGCATGAGGCGCTTGAGGCGGACCTCTTCGGACACCTTGAGCTTCACCGGGCTCATGCGCGCGGTCCACACCGCGGCGCCGATGCTGGTGACCTTGACCACGTTGAGCTCGCGGATGTCGAGACGAGCGGCCTCGGCCCGCAGGCGGCCCACCTCGAGCAGCGCGGCGGCCTCGTCCGGCACCGGGCCGTAGCGGTCCTCCCACTCGGCGCGGATGTCGTCGACCTCGGCCACGGTGGTGACGGCGGCGAGGCGGCGGTAGGCCTCGAGCCGCAGCTCCTCCTTCTCGACGTAGGTCTTGGGGAGGTTGGCGTCGAGCGGCAGGTCGAGCTTGATCTCGGCCGGCTCGCGTACCTCTTCACCCTTGAGCTCGGCCACGACCTCGCTGACCATCTGGCAGTACAGGTCGTAGCCGACGGCGGCCACGTGGCCCGACTGGCCGGTGCCCAGGAGGTTGCCGGCGCCGCGGATCTCGAGGTCGCGCATGGCGATCTTGAACCCGGAGCCGAGCTCGGTGGCCTCGCCGATGGTCTTGAGCCGCTCGTAGGCCTCTTCGGTGAGCGTGCGGTCGCGGGGGTGGAACAGGTAGGCGTAGGCCCGCTGCCCCGACCGGCCGACCCGGCCACGGATCTGGTGCAGCTGGCCCAGGCCCAGCAGGTCGGCCCTGTCGACCACCAGCGTGTTGACCGTGGGCATGTCGATGCCCGACTCGATGATGGTGGTGCAGACGAGCACGTCGTACTCGCCCTGCCAGAAGTCGAGCACCACCTTCTCGAGCGACCCCTCGTCCATCTGCCCGTGGGCGATGGCGATGCGGGCCTCGGGCACGAGGTCGCGCAGGTGGGCGGTGACGTGGTCGATGTCCTGCACCCGGTTGTGGACGTAGAAGACCTGGCCCTCGCGCAGCAGCTCGCGGCGGATGGCTTCGGCGATCGCCCGGTCGTCCTGCTCGCCCACGTAGGTGAGGATGGGCTGGCGCTCGGCGGGCGGGGTGTTGAGCAGCGTCAGGTCGCGGATGCCCGTCAGGCTCATCTCGAGCGTGCGGGGGATGGGCGTGGCGGTGAGCGTGAGCACGTCGACGCCCGTCTTGAACTGCTTGATCTGCTCCTTGTGGCTGACGCCGAAGCGCTGCTCCTCGTCGACCACCAGCAGCCCCAGGTCCTTGAACGTGATGTCGCCCGACAGCAGCCGGTGGGTGCCGATGACGATGTCGACCTCGCCGCGCCTCGACCGCCTTGCCGACCTTGCGAGCCTGGCCCGGAGTGAGGAAGCGCGACAGCACCTCGACGCGCACGGGGTAGGCGGCGAACCGCTCGCTGAACGTCTGGAAGTGCTGCTGGGCCAGCAGCGTGGTGGGCACGAGCACCGCCACCTGCTTGCCGTCCTGCACCGCCTTGAACGCCGCCCGGATGGCCACCTCGGTCTTGCCGAAGCCCACGTCGCCGCACACCAGGCGGTCCATCGGCGTGGGCTCCTCCATGTCGGCCTTGACGTCGGCGATCGCCGTGAGCTGGTCGGGCGTCTCCTGATAGGGGAAGCCGTCCTCGAACTCCTTCTGCCAGGGCGTGTCGGGCGCGAACGCCGTCCCGCCCTCCTGCAGGCGCTTCTGGTAGAGGACCACCAGCTCCTGGGCGATCTCGGCCACCGCGGCCCGCACCTTGGCCTTGGTGCGCTGCCAGCCGTCCCCGCCCAGCCGGCTGAGGCTGGGGCTGTCACCACCCGTGTAGTGACGCACGGCGTCGATCTGGTCGGACGGGACGTAGAGCTTGTCGTCGCCCTTGTACTCGAGCAGCAGGTAGTCGCGGTCGACTCCGCCGATGGCCCGCTTGACCATGCCGCCGTAGCGGGCGACGCCGTGCTGGTGGTGGACGACGTAGTCGCCCTTCTTGAGGTCGTCGAAGAAGCCCTCGGCGTCGCGGCGACGGGGCCGCGCCCGGCGGTGGGCGCGGCGGCGGCCGGTGAGGTCGGACTCGGCCAGCAGCGCCAGCTTGACGCTGCGCAGGACGGCCCCCCGCTCGAGCGGGGCGACCACGATGTCGGCGTCGATGCCCTCGGACGCGAGGAGCTCGCGCAGCCGGGCGGCCGAGCCCTCGCCGTCGGCGCCCACGACGACTCGGAAGCCGTCCTGCCGCAGGCTGACGAGGCGCGACAGCAGCCCGGTGCCGTCGCCGACGACCGGGTCCCACCCCGAGCCCTGCACCTGGGGTGTGTCCGGGCTGTCGGGGACGCTGACCACGTGCCACGCCGACGCCCTGGTGTGCGCGAGCAGGCGGTCGAAGGTCAGGTGCAGACGGGGGAACCCGTGCTCCGCGGACCGCTCCTCGGTGGCCCCCCACGTGACCGCGAGGGTCGAGGCCAGGTCGGCCTCCTCGGCCAGCAGGTCCGCGGCGCGGTCGCGCATGCGGCGCGGCTCGCACAGCAGCACCTGGGCGTCGTCGCCCACCACGTCGAGCAGCGCGTGCTCGTCCTTGGTGAGCCACGGCAGCCACGACTCCATGCCGTCGAACACCAGGCCCTGCGCCAGGCGCTCCCACTGCTCGCGGCCCCACGGTTCGAGCCCGACCAGGCGCTCGGCGCGGGCGCGGACCTCGGGGGTGGGCAGCAGCTCGCGGCACGGGAACAGCAGCGTCTCGGCCAGGTCGTCGGTGGAGCGCTGGTCGGACACCGAGAACTCGGTGAGCCGGTCGACCTCGTCGCCCCACAGGTCGATGCGTACGGGCCGGTCGGCGGTGGACGGGAAGACGTCCACGATGGAGCCCCTCACGGCCAGCTCGCCTCGGTGCTCGACCATCTCCTCGCGGCGGTAGCCCGCGGCGACCAGGTCTGACACCAGATCGTCCCGGTCGACCTGCTGGCCCGGCCGGACGCGGATGGGCTCGATGTCCTCGACGTGCGGCCCCAACCGCTGCACCAGCGCGCGCACGGAGGCGACGACCACCTCGGGCGCCCGATCGTGATCCCGTAGGCGCCACAGCACCCGCAACCGGCGGCCCATCGTCTCGACGCCGGGGCTGACCCGCTCGAACGGCAGTGTCTCCCAGGCGGGGAACAGCTCGACCCGCTCGTCTCCCAGATAGGCGGCGAGGTCGTGGGCCAGGCGCTCGGCCTCGGTGGAGGTGGGCACGGCCAGCACGACCGGCCGGCGCTGGGTGAGCCCGGTCAACCCGGCCGTGACCAGCGCCCGGGCGGCCTCGGGCACGGCGATGGTGGCCGAGCTGCGGCCCAGCACCTGCGCGAGCGCGGGCTCGTCGCGCAGCAGGGCGGGAAGGTCGGCCAGGGGCGCGCCAGTGCGCGCCTCTGAGGCTGCAGGGGCGGGTGTCATAAGCAGCTCAACGCTACCGGCTGGGTAGGACACCCAGCGCGCCCGCCCCGCGAGTCGGCGCGATGAGTTCAGCGCCTCAGGAGAGTCGTCACGTGCATCCTCGACATCCGGACCACCTGCAGGAGACGGCCATGACCACCACCGATCCGACCGCGGAGCTCGACGACCGCTTCAGCAGCGACGGGGCCGCTCCCGTGCCATGGTCGGAGGTGTTGGGTGCGATCGACCGGGCCGAGATCTTCTGGCTCTCGACGGTGCGCGGCGACGGGCGGCCACACGTCACACCGCTCCCGGCGATGTGGCTGGACGGCGCACTCCACTTCTGCACCGGCCCCGGCGAGCAGAAGTTCAAGAACATCGAGGGCAACCCGCACTGCGTCCTCACCACCGGCAGCGATCGGTTCCTGTCCGGGCTCGATGTGATGGTCGAGGGCGACGCTGCCCGCGTGACCGACGAGGCCCTGCTCGAGCGCCTGGCCGCGATGTGGGCGTCGAAGCTCGGCTGGCGGTTCGAGGTGGCCGACGGCGGTTTCCGCGAGCGGGCGTCCGACGTCGCAGGCGCCGAGTTCGACGAGCGCGGCGCCGCCTGGGTGTTCGCCGTGGCTCCCACCAAGGTCCTGGCGTTCGGCAGGGGCGAATCGTTCAGCCAGACGCGCTACCGCTTCGCCTGACCGGGGCCGCACCGGCCTGCGGCAACGCGCCGTCGCCGGCCTCGAGCCGCTCGCGGAGGTCCCGCTCGCGGCCGACGATCTCGCCCCGAGTGAGCACGAGGTCCTGCAGCGGGTCGAGGCCGGGATACACGACCAGCCCTCCGACGCCATCGTCGATCGTCCCGGCGACGACCCCGAACACGCCGGGCATGCCATCGTCCTCACCAGCCTGATGCAGTGCGGCGAGCAACTCGGGTGAGGCCAGCTCTGGTTGTGCCGCGAGCTCGATCATCACCAGTGCGTAGGTCATCTCGGCCTCGAACGTGTCGTGGCACGGACGGGGGTCGTCCTCCGGAGCGGGCATCGCGTCGTGGTACCGATCAACCGCTTCCGCGATCGCCTCCAGCTCTTCGTGCCCGACCGCCACGATGCTGCCAACCGCCCGTATCTCCTCCTGTGCGACCAGTTCGGTGGTGCCGTCCAACCAGTCTCCGGAGCAGGTCGCGGTGTCGGTCTCGGAGCACGCGGGCACGAGCACGAGCACGAGCACGAGCACGAGGGCCGACCCCACGGCAGCGATCCACATCCGCCGATGTCGTCGGACCAGGACAGCCGGCCGCGCATGATGTGCCTGCATCGCTCCCCCTGCGTCTCGTTCAGTCGACCGCACGGTCGGTGACCTCCGCCGCACCGAGGTTGATCTCGTCGTACTGCCGGTCCAGCACGTCCTGGAGGACGGACAGGCCGGGATAGGCGGCCTCGTCGACCTGGTCGCCTTCGACGAAGTCGTAGATGCCGATCGCCGCGCTGCGACGGTCGTCGTCGGCAAGGCCCTCGATCCCCGCCTGCGCGAGCCCCTGCATCAGCTCCGGCGTGGCCAGATCGGGACGCGCCGCCAGGTTGGCCAGTACCAGCCTGTACGTCATCGCCGCCTCCGACTGGGGCCCGAGGATGCTGCCTCCCTCGATGACCTCGATGTCGTAGTCGCCGCGGTGGCGCTGGATCGGTCTCGACCAGCACGGTCACCGGCTCGGCCGGTGTCGCGTCGAGCGCGTCGAGGATCGCCGTGTCGAGGACGCGCGTCGGACCACCCGCCTCGATGTGGGCCTCGATGGCGTCGAGTCGCCCGCCGGCGACCACGGCGACGGCCTCGGCCCGGAGCCGTCCGATGCGGCCGAGCGTCTCGAATCGGACGGGCTCGGGTGCCGGGTCACGCAGGCCGCTGGCGACGAGGTCGTCGAGCGCGCCGTTGAGCCCCCTGCGCAGGCCCGCCGCGCCGGGATCGGTGTTGCCGAGCCGGGCCGCGGCGTGCCAGAGCGGGCCGGCCGACTCGGTCGCGTCACCTCCGGCCGGCCGGTCGAACACGATCGTGTCGACGTTCGGTCCGAGGTTGGCGAGGAGCGGCCTGGTCATCGTGCCGAGGCTGGTCAGCGTCTCGTCTCGATAGGTGCCGGAGAGGTCGCCGGCCTCGTTGACCATGGTCATCGCGTACGAGGCGGCGGACAGGCGGTCGTTGAGCGGCAGGCTGCGGTCGACGGACGAGGCCAGCAGCGCGTCGATGTCGCCCGCCATGGCCCGGGGCCGGGGGACGTCGTACCAGGGCCGACCGAACAGCTCCTCGAACTCGTCGATGTCGGCCCTGAGGACGATGCCGTTGGCGAGCGCCGGCCGGTCGATCGCCGCCCGCACGACGACCTGCGGCGCGTGCGTCGTGTCGAAGATCCTGTCGAGCAGCCCGCCCCGCCGCGCGTCCCGGGGCGTCACCGCCGCGTGAGGGCCCGGCCTCGGCTGGTTGACCTCGTCCCACACCGCCAGACCGAACGTCCTCGTGGTCGGCGCGCCCAGCGCCGCGAGCGCGACCAGGCCTTCGGGCGGGCCGTCGAACCAGTCGTGCCCCTCGGTGAGGATGTCGACCCAGCGCTGAGCGCGGGTCGGCTGAGCCTCGAGGCCGCGGCTGACGACCACCGCCAGGTCCTCGAACGCACCCATGGCCACGGCCAGCCCGTCTCGTTCGAGCGCTGCCGCCTCGAGCACGTCGAGCATGACGCCGACATCGCCGGCGCCCATGTGCTCGATCAGCCCGTCGGCGACCTCGGTCCCGCGGCCGTCGAGCTCGCCCCGATCGCTGAGGACGCGGGCCATGTGGAGCAGCCCGACCAGCTCGGCCAGGGTGGTCCCGTCGGCGCGACCTGACGCCAGCCGCTCCGTGAGGGTGCTCAGCTCGTCGGTCAGGCGGGCGGTCAGCGCGTCGAGCGTGGCCCCGTCGTAGATCGGGGCCGAGGGCGGAAGGGCGGCATCGTCGACCGTGACCACACCGCCATCGCCGCGGCCTGCCTGTTCGAAGACGTCGGCGGTGACCGACACCTGGGCATCGACCAGTCGGGCCCGTCCCAGAGCCGGCAGGGTCAGGTCGGCGGCTGTCGAGAGCTTGAAGGCGTCGGGCAGTGCCACCTGCAGCGCGGCGACAGCGCTCGCCACCGCCGGAGCCGCCTCGGCGGCGTCGGCCAGCAGCCCTGCGGACCGGCCTGCGTACACCCGCAGCTCGGCGGGATCGGCGCTCGAGACCGTCACGACCGGGCGCTCCCCGTTCCGGCGGGAAGTGCCCAGGGCGCCACGAGCTCGCCGGCCATCTCTGCCCGGCGGACGTCGACGTTGTGGCCGCGGATCTCCTCGAGGCGGTGCGTCACCTCGGCACGCACGCCCTGCAGGTCGTCGACGGCGACAGCGAGGTCGCCCTGGGAGTACGCCCACTGCTCGTCCCAGGCGAGGCGCTTGAGCCCGGACCAGGACGTCAGGTCGGCCGCGCGTGCGGCGCGGGTGCCGATCGCGCTTTCGATGAGGTGGATGGCGCCGTCGATGTGCGAGACGGCGGTCGACGCCTCGCGTTCGGGCACGGGTAGCTGGTCGGTCATGTCGCGCCTCCATGTGGAGTCGGCCAGATGGAGTGGCGGCGCTCCGCCAGATCTCGGTCGACGGCCGTGCTCGCCACGGCGCCGACCGCTCAGGGGTCGAAGATGACGACGGCTTGGCGTTCGCCGCCGCTCAGCCCGAACGTAACGTCAGCCTCTTTCGGCATACACGCGTGCCCAAGACGCCACGCACCGTATCACGCCGCCCACGCCTCGAAGAAAGGGCATGTGATTACGCGGAAGGCAACAGAGAGCCGCGGAACCCTGATCGAGACCTGAACGGGCCTATGTGGATCCCGAGACACCGTGCGCGCCGCCGTCGACTCGCAGGTTCGCGGCGCGCCTGACCGCATGGCTGGGATACTGCCGGTGCGCTCGTCCCGACCGAACGGCGCACCCGTGACACCGGTCGGGCGCGGGTGACCCGGAGGGGTTCGACATGTCGATCGACGCGGTGATCTTCGACCTCGACGGGGTGCTGATCGACTCCGAGCCGGTCTGGGAGGACGTCCGCCGGCAGTTCGCCCTCGCCCACGGTGGCCGGTGGGACGCCGGCGCCCACCGGTCGATGATGGGCATGAGCTCGGGCGAGTGGGCTCGGTTCATGCGCGCCGAGCTACGCGTGCCGCTGCCGGAGCAGGACATCATCCAGGGTGTCGTCGACGCCATGGCGGCGCGCTACGAGGAGAAGGTCCCGCTCCTGCCCGGTGCGGTCGACGCCGTGCAGCGCCTGGCCAGTCGGTGGCGCTTGGGCCTGGCCTCGTCGGCGAACCGTCCGTTGATCGACATCGTGCTCGCGCGTGCGCTCATCGCCGGTTCGTTCGCCACCACCGTCTCCTCCGAGGAGGTCCCACGGGGCAAGCCGTCACCGGACGTGTACCTCGAGGTCGCCCGCCGCCTCGATGTTCGCCCGCCGCACTGCGCGGCGATCGAGGACTCGACCAACGGGCTGCTGGCGGCGTTGGCTGCCGGGATGCGCACCATCGCCGTGCCGCGCCCCGCCTACCCGCCCGCCCCGGACGTCCTGGCGCGTGCCGACGCCGTCGTGACGGACCTGGGCCAGCTGTCGTTCGGTGTCATCGACCCAGCCTGAGCGGTCCCCCATCGACTCGCGCCAGCAGCCCCTTGCAGACGGACGCTGAGCGGGGCACGCTCGATGTGACACCTTCCTGGAGGTGATGCGATGGCGAGGTTCCTCCGCCCCATCATCTGGTCGAAACGACCGAACGGGACACGGCCCGAGGCGTCGGCGTCGCCCGAGCGAGGCACGCCGACGCGCGCGGGGCACATCGGCCCGATTCGGCGGGAGATCATCTTCGAGCCGATGCCGGCGGAACCCGCTCCGACGGAGCCCGCTCCGGTCGAATCCCCACCGGTCGCCCCCGAGCCGCAGCCCCGGGAGCCTGTGCCCGACCCGTGATGGGACAGATCTCCGACGCGTGTGGCAGCGGCGACGCCGGGCGGGCGCTGGTGCCGGGATCGCTGCGGGGCTATCGCACGTGGCGGGTGGTGGGCCCGCGCGCCCACCGTCCCGACAGCACGTTGCCCTTGAGCTCGGTCACCCGCCGCAGTGTCGTGTGGTCCCCGACGCTGACCGCCCGCTGCGAGCCTCACGACACGGCGGCACCGGGCCCGTTCTCGGCGATCGACGGCGACCACCGCGCGCCGCACGCCGGCTGCAGTTGCGGCATCTACGGGTGGTACTCCCCGACCGACACCGACATGGTCAGCGCCCGTGTGTTCGGCGTCATCGAGGCGTCTGGGCTCATCCTCATGGGCGACCGTGGCTTCCGGGCCGAGTCAGCGAAGATCACCGCGGTCGTCACACGCAATCGCCGCGTCGCGGCGCTGTGCGCGCGAAGCGGCATCACGGTGTACCGGCGCCGCCGAGACCTCTTGCGCGACCACCCGCCCGAGGACATGTCGTCGCTGCTGGGCGACCTCACGGCGCCCGTGCCGCGCGACGCCCTGCCGCCGATGCCACCGCCGCCGTTCGGGTTCGGTGGCCTCCTCCTCCTCGTCGTGTGGGCGCGCGCCGCGCTGGTCACCTCCGCCCTGGTCGCCTTTCCGACGTCGCCCGCGGTGGCCACGGCCGTGGTCGCGCACCTCGTCGTGATCGGCCTGATCGTCGCTCATCTCCGGCACTGATCGGGCCGTCGCCAGCCGCGCGCCGGGGACGGTCAGAGGGCGTCGCGGATCCTCGTGACGACGTTCGTGAGCTGGTCGTGGTGGGTGCCGCGCCAGTAGATCTGACGACAGGCGGTGCAGCGGCGGAACTCGTCGTGGTGCTGACGGGTGAGCGGCTCGAGGCGGTCGAGCACCTCGGCCTTGCTCACGGCGGCCAGCTCCCCGCCGCAGCGCATGCAGCGGGTGAACGGCGCAAGGCGGCCTCCGAGGTCGAGCCGGCGGAGCACGTCCACCACCTGCTCGACGGGCCGTTCGGACCGCACGAACAGTCCACGGGTCACCTGCCGACGCTTGAGCAGACCCCGGTCACGGGTGAGCACGATCCGGTGCTCGGCCTGGCCGACGGACGCCAGCGCCTCGTCATCCAGGTCGTTCTCCCAGCGGGCGTCGAGCCCGACCAACCACAGCAGGCGCGCCAGGCGGCCGAGGTGGACGTCCACGACGAACCGAGGCTGACGCAGCGGCGCCGGCCGCAAGCGGGCGACCGGCGAGATGTCCAGGCGCTCGAACACGGGGTACACGGCGATCCGCACGCCGACAGCCGGACGATAGGAGAAGCTCACGGCCTCGCCTCCGACGACGATGAGATCGACCTCCGTGTGCGGGATGCCGGCCGCCTCGATCACGTCCTTGACGGTCTGGTGGGGCCGGAACGGTCGCCGCATCGTCGTCCCCCGGTCGTCCGCCGCAACGAAGTCGTTGAGCTCGGCGTACGCACGGACGTCGACATGTCCCGTCACCGCCACGATGGTCCCACCCTGGAGGCTTCGCTGACAGCGAGCGAGACCTCGAGGTGCGGTCCCCCCGCTATGAGGACCGCGCCCGCCGCTCGTTGACGGCCTCGTGCAGCTCGACGTAGAAGGCGATCGCTCGATCGAGGTCGCCGACGTTGACGGACACGTGATGCACGGCGAGAGGCTGCATGCGCCCACTCTCGCGCTCCGGAGCGGGGAATGCCGCCAGCGCAGGCTCTGTTGGCAGATCCAGTGGGCGGGCGTCCACGCTCCAGGAGGTCACCATGCCCAAGGCCGTCCGGTTCGACCGCTACGGCGACGTCGACGTGCTGCAGGTGGTCGAGGTACCTCGTCCGGACGCTGCCCCGGGGCAGGTGGTCGTGCGTGTGAGGGCCGCGGGCGTCAACCCCGGCGAGGCCTCCATCCGCGCCGGGCTGATGCACGACCGCTGGCCGGCCACGTTCCCGTCCGGGCAGGGCAGTGACCTGGCCGGGGTGATCGACGAGATCGGTGACGGTGTCACCGGGTTCAGCGTCGGCGACGAGGTGATCGGCTTCACGCACGATCGGGCGAGCCAGGCCGAGCTCGTCGCCGTGGATGCCGCGCACCTGACCCCCCGGCCACCCGGCGTGCCGTGGGAGGTCGCCGGTGCGCTCTTCGTCGTCGGGACGACAGCCCACTCTGCGGTCAACGCGGTCGCCCCCGAGCCGGGCGACACCGTGGTCGTGTCGGGGGCTGCCGGCGGGGTCGGCACGATCGCCGTGCAGCTGGCCGGGCTCGCCGGTGCAACCGTCATCGGGTTGGCCAGCGAGTCGCACCACGATTGGTTGCACGACCACGGCGTCGTGCCCGTGGCCCACGGCGATGGCGTCGGGGACCGGATACAGGCCGCTGCCGACGGCCGGGTGGACGCGTTCATCGACACGTTCGGCGGCGGCTACGTCGACCTGGCCATCGGGCTCGGCGTCGCTCCCGATCGCATCGACACGATCATCGACTGGCCCGCGGCCGAACGCTACGGCGTCAAGACGGACGGCAACGCGGTCGGCGCGCGTGCAGAGGTGCTGGCCGAGCTGGCCGGGCTGGTCGACGCGGGCCGACTCGAGGTGCCGATCGCCGGCACGTACCCGCTCAGCGAGGTACGGGAGGCCTATCGCGAGGTCGAGCGGCGCCACACCCTCGGCAAGATCGTCCTCGTGCTCTGACGCGCGACCATGCCAGCCGTGACGCCTGGACCGTGGGTGCTGACCTGTGATCCGGGCATCGACGATGCCGTCGGCCTGGCCGTGGCTGCGGGCCGGTCGGACTGCCGGGTGGATGCGATCGTGGCGGGCGCCGGCAACGTGAGCGCGGCGATCGCGTGGCGCAACGCCGCCGGGCTGGCGCAGCTGTTCGATCTCGACGTAGCGGTCGGCATCGGCAGCGCGGTCACGACCGGCGGGGCGGTCATCCATCGCCCGGGCGACCGCCACGGGGTCGACGGCCTGGCGGGGCTCAGCGATCGACTGCCGCCGGTGCGGGGCTCGCCCGCCGACGGCGTGCCGATGGTCCAGGGCAACGTGGTCGCCACCGGGCCGCTCACCGATGTGGCGCTCGCCCGGCGCGCCGGCCAGACGCTCGAGCGGGTCGTGTGGATGGGAGGAAGGCTGCCCGCACCCGCCGGGGCGACGCCCGCGGCCGCGCCGGAGTTCAACTCTGACGCCGACCCCGGAGCCGTCGACCTCGTGCTCGAGTCTGCCGCGGACGTCTCGATCGTGCCCATCGACGTCACGCGGCGGGTGACGTTCACCGTCGACGATGTCGCCCCGTGGCGGGCAGGCGGCGTCGCGGCCCGGTTCTGCGCAGACCTCGTCGCTCGCGCCCCCACCGTCGGCCGGCAGGACGCCGCGCTGCTGCACGACCCCGTCACCGTCCTCGCTGCGCTCGAGCCCGACCTGTTCCGCTGGGAGGCGCGCCGGCTTCGCTGCCAGACCCCGGGCGGTGCGGCTGAGGGGTCACTGGTCGAGGTCGAGGGCCCACCGAACGCCCGGGTCGCGGTCGACGTCGACGCCCCCGCGGTCAGGATGCAGATCGTCGACGCCGTTCTGTCCTGCGGCGCGTCACCGACGGAGGCGACGCGCCGCCGGTAGCGCCGCTGCTCAGGCCGCCCGGGGCCGCTCTCCCGACCGGCGTGAGGGAGCTGGGCGTGAGCCACGCCCGCACGGCGGCGGGCGAGGCGCGATCATGTGGGCAACCGCACGGCTGCCTCGACGAGGCGACAGTGACGGCGACAGCCACCGGCGCCGATCCGAGGAGGATCGCCATGGACGGACAACGGACTCAGCTGGCCGCAGAGGTCGTCGACCGGACACCCCGCATCCCTGGCGAGCGGGCTGCGGATCCGGTCCCCGCGCCGTCGACGCCGCGACCGGCCCGTCGGCCCCGCGCGTCGCTCGACCAGCCTCTGTCGACGACGTGGTCCGTCGTGCTCGGCGTGGGATGGCCGCTGGTCGTCATGGCGGCGCTCGCCCTCGAACCGGCGCCCACCGACCCGGACGCACCCGTGTCGCTCGTCATCGAGCTGGCGGGACTCGCAGCGCTCTTCTCTCTGCTGGCCACATCGGTCGCCGCCGGCATCCGGCACCGGGGGGCCGCCGTCGCCGGCGTGGTGTCCGGGCTGCTGCTCGCGACGTTCGTCGTCGCCTGTCCCGTGTCGGGCCACCATGCGATCGGCCTGTGGTGGTACGCCGAGCTCGCCCTGGTCCTGGGCATGCTGGGCGTGAGCCTCGCCGCGCTCGGAGACCGTGCGAGAGGTGTCAACCCCGGCAAGGCGATCTGAGGGCGGCCCCGGCGGGCCCCTCTCGACACACCGGGTCGGCCGTCGCATGCTCCTCACGTGGATGCGGAGCCCGGTCCGGCCGTCGTCGGTGTGGCCGACCACAGTGGATGGGCCAACTTCGTGACCCTGGGCGTCGACGACCGCCGGCCGGTCGTGGTCGACCGGCGGCGGTGCGAGCTCGTCGATCCTGACGTTCCCCGCCAGCCCTACCACGCCGCCGAGGGGCTCGATGTCGACGAGGCCGAGTCGTTGGTCGCGCAGGTCAGCGAGGCGGCGCGGTCGGGCGCCCGTGACGCGCTGGCGACGGTCGTCGCGGGCGTGGGGCCCGCGCATCACGCCGTCGCGCTGACGGTCCGGGCCGGCCGGGGCACGCCGCCCGACTCGGTCGCAGAGGTGCTGTCGTCGCACGCCGCCATGCACGCGGCCGAGGGCCAGCTCTACCGCGATGTGCTGGCCGCGGCCGCGGAGCACCACGGCTTGGCCGTCGTGGTCCATGCCCGCGGTGAGGCCGACGCCGCCGCGGCCGCCGCGCTCGGCCTCGACCTCGGACAGGTGGCCGAGGCAGTCGCGGCGCTCGGGCGCAGCGTCGGGCCCCCGTGGCAGAAGGAGCACCGCGAGGCCGCGGCCGCCGCGCTCGCCGAACTGGCCCGGCACACGCCTGTAGAGCTCGACTGAAACGCGCCCTGCTCATCCCTGGTCGATGCGCACCGCCTGACCGATGTAGTCGCGCACGGCGGCCTCGTCGATGTCGGCCGCAGTCCTCAGCTTGACGTGCCTCGAGCGCTTGCCGACCCCTTGGACAGCTCCTCGTCTCGTCGTTGTCGTCGGTGACGGCCGGCGGCTCGCCTGGTGGGTTCGACGATCCTCGCACCCCGATCTCATCGGGCGGATTGGGGTTCAGTCACCCGATGCCGGGCGTCCCTGTGTCCCGCTTCCGAGCGACAACCACGCAGCCGAGCAACCCGGCACGATCCGCGGTGTCGCTGGAAGGTGGGACACAAGCGGGCTGATGAGGAGTGACGCCGTGGCGCCGGGCCCCCGCCCGCCCACCCGTGGCGGGGATGGTCGCCTCCGGGGCTGGCGCGCCCGCCCCGCCGGGCGGCGCAAGCATCGGCCCTGGATGCGCCGCGGGCGGCGGGATCAGCTCCCGGCCATCCCGTTGCGGATCGCCCACGCCGCCACCTCGGTGCGGGAAGCCATGCCCAACTTGGCCAGCACGTTCGACACGTGCACGGCCGCGGTGCGGGGCGAGATGTAGAGGCGCTCGGCGAGCTGGGAGTTGGTGAGTCCCTCCGCCAGCAGCGCCACCACCTCGCGCTCGCGCGGCGTGAGCGCCGTCGGCCCGTCGGCGGCCGCGGCCTCGGGGCCCATGCCGAGCCGCCGCTCGACCGCCCGGAGCTGGTCGACCCGCCAGCCCCGCCACCGGGCGAGGTGCCGGGCGGCCTCGGCGGCGTGCTCCCGGGCATCGTCGAGCCGGCCGGCGCGCACCAGGTTGACGGCGGCGCCGACGTGGGCGGTCCCCCTGTGTCCGGCCAGGATCTCCGGCGCGGCACCCAGGGTGCGCGCCGCCGCCTCGTAGTGGGCGATGGCGCCGTCGGTGTCGTCGTCCGCCTCGGCGAGCTGGGCATCGAGCATCTGACGCCACGGGCTGTCCCGCTGCGATCCGATGGCCGACGTAGTGGCCCACCCGGTCGACCAGTGGGCGCACCTCGTCGACGGTCATGCCGGCCGACAGGGCGGCGGCCAGCACGTCGTGCACCTGCGAGGGCGAGGCGTAGCCCTCGGCGTCGGTGGCCGCCACCAGGGCCGGGAGCAGGGCGCGTGCCCGGGACAGGTCACCGTGGCGGCAGGCCAGGTTCAGGTCGAGACCGATCACCGACACCGCGGTGCGCGAGGTCGCCGGCTTGGCCAGCTCGGTGAACCGGGCGGCGTCGTCGAGGTCGCCGGCCTCGAGGGCGAGCCCGGCCCGGAACACCGCCAACCACCACGACTTGGTCCACCCCCGCCGACCCTCGCCCGCGCCCCGGGCGGCGTCGAGGTGAGCGATGGCGACATCGAGGTCACCCTCGACCGCCGCCAGCTGGGCCAACGACGCCGCGACGTCTGCCCCCGCCAGCGCGTCGAAGCCGGCCGCCTCGGCCTGCACCCGCATGCGCTCGATCAGGGCGCGCACCTGGTCGGCGTCGCTCCACCGGCGGGCGTGCCACACGAGGTTGTTCAGCGAGCGGGCCGCCAGCAGGGGCTCGCCGACCCGCTCGGCCTCGGACGCGACGGTTTCGAGGAGGTCACGGGCCTCGTCCGACCGGGCCGGGTCCATCAACAGCATCGACCCCTTCTCGGCCATGGCCGACAGCCGCACCGGGGTGAGGTCACGATCCGTGGCCAGCGCCAGCGCCTTGTCGGCCCACGCGTAGGTGTCGTCGGCCTGCTCGCGCAGCATGTACGACTGCGCCACCGCGGCCATGGCCCGCGCCCGCTGCTCGTCGGTGGGCAGCCGGTCGATGACGCAGATGAGGTCGTCGGTGCGGGCGACGATCGTGGCGTAGTCGCCCCGCTCATAGGCCACGCGGGCGCGCAGCGCCAGCGCCTCGGCCTCGGCGCTGACGTCGTCGCCCTCGCGAGCGAGACCCAGCCAGCGCTCTGCGTGCACCTGCGCATCGTCGAGCAGACCCGCCAGCCAGGCCGCGCGGGCGGCCAGCGCCAGCAGGTCGAGGTCGTCGGGCGCCTCGGCCAGGCCGGTCTCGGCCAGCTGCAGCGCCTGGTACGACGAACCCAGCGCCAACGAGTCGTGGGCCCCCAGTCGGGCCTCCGACACCATGTCGTCGAACCGGCCCGCACCGCGCGCGTGGTGGGTCAGCGCCACGTGGTCGCGGCTGTCGGCGGCCCGCAGCGCGGCCAGCGCCGCCTCGTGGAGCCGACGGCGCTCACGTCCGAGCAGGCCGCTCTCGACCGCCTCGCGCGCCAGCTCGTGGTGGAAGCCGAACACGTCCGGGTCGCCTTCGGCCAGCAGGCCGCGGTCGACGGCCGTGCGCAGCCGGGCGATGAGGTCGGCCTCGGAGGCGCCGGTCACCGCCGCCAGCACGTCGAAGGAGACGCGGCGGCCGAGCACGGCGGCGGCGCTCACCATCTCGCGCACCGCGGGGTCGAGGTCGTCGAGCTCGGACCGGACCAGCTCGGACACCGTCCACGGCAGAGGCGCGTCGAGGTCCTGTCCGGGCATCTCTCCGGACGCGGCCACGAGCTCCTCCAGGAAGAAGGGGTTCCCGCCGGTGCGGCTGTGCAATGCGTCGACCGTACGGAACGACGGCTCCTCGTCGTAGACCGCGGTGAGGAAGGTGCTGACGTCCAACGGGCTGAGCCGGTCAAGGTGGATGTGGGTGACGGTGTGACGGCGCTCGAGGCGGGGCAGGGCCTCGGCCGCGGGATGCCGCCGCGACAGGCCGTCAGGGCGATACGTGCCCACCAACACCAGGCCGGTCGCCCCGTGGCCGTCGGGTCTCCCGGGATCGGGCTCGGCGAGCCTCTCGAAGACGGTGATGCTCTCGGAGTCGGCCCAGTGGAGGTCCTCGAACACCAGCAGGATCGCCGCCTCCGCACCCAGCCGCCGCACGATGTCGACGCCCGCCCGCACCCGCTCGTCGGCAGGCCTGTCGGCCGCGCGGACGGTGGCGATCAGCTCGTCGGCGATCCCGGGCGGTCCATCGCCCGGGGGGCTCTTGGCCACGGCGGTGTCGACCGCGTCGAGGAACAGCTCCATCGGCCGCCCGACGGTGCCGGGGTCGGCCTGACCGGCGAGGACCAGCGTCTCGGTGGGCGCACGACGGACCAGCTCCTGGACGAGCCGCGTCTTGCCGATGCCCGCCTCGCCGGCCACCAGGGCGACCGACGGCGAGCGGGCGCCGACGAGGCCGGCCAGGCGGTCGAGCTCGGCGGTCCGCCCGACCATCACGGGTGACAATCCTGTTCGGCCCACGAGCACGCCACGAGCGTACGGCGGGCGAGACGGGGTGGCGTCGGTCAGTGTCGACGCCAATGCCAGCCGCCGCGCCGCCGGCCGGGCCGTGATTCGGCCCGGGGGCCGGCCGAGCGCCGGAGGTCACGCTGGTGATCGTCGACGAGGACCTTGACGGTGTTGTAGTCGGTGAACATGACTCCAGAGTGCGCCCCTGAGGACCCCCGGCACATCGGACGTCCTCCGTATCTTCGGCTCCGGCGACATACGTAGGCATCCCCAGAGGGCGACTAGGTACCTCGGGCAGCACACCGCACGCGACCGCACGGGAGCGCCGGGAATCCGACCACGCACCGGAGCCGGTGGACTACGGTCGCTCGGGTGCGCCGTCCCCCCGGAGCGTGGCGCCTCGTCGCCGTCGTGGCCGCCTCCGCCGCCGCCAGTGGGTGCGACCTGCCCGGGTTCGGTGCGCCCGACCCCAAGTCGACCCAGGGCGAGAGCATCTTCACGCTGTGGCAGGGGTTCTTCATCGTCGCCATGGGGGTCGGCGCCCTGGTGTGGGGCCTGCTGATCTTCGTGATCCTGCGCTACCGGCGTCGCTCCGACGACATCCCCAGCCAGAAGCCCTACAACCTCCCGGTCGAGATCGTGTACACGGTGGCGCCGATCGTGGTCGTGGCGGTGCTGTTCGGCTTCAGCGTGGCGACCGAGAACGACGTGACCGACCTCGAGCCCGACCCCGCGGCCCACATCGACGTCGTCGGGTTCCAGTGGTCCTGGCAGTTCGTCTACACCGACGAGGACGTCACGATCACCGGCGAGCCCGGCGAGGGGCCGGAGATGGTCGTGCCCGTGGACCGGCCCGTGCAGCTGCGGCTGGTCAGCGCGGACGTGGACCACTCGTTCTGGGTGCCCGATTTCCTGTCGAAGCGCGATCTCATCCCCGGCGTGCACAACGAGATCTCGGTCACCCCCACCGAGACCGGCGAGTACGTGGGTCGCTGCGCCGAGTTCTGCGGGCTCGACCACTGGCGGATGAACTACACGGTGCGCGTCGTCAGCCAGGACGAGTACGAGACGTGGCTCGACGACCAGCAGGCCGGTGCCGACGGGGAGACCGCGGGAGGGGGCGGATGACCACCGTCGAGGACCGGCCCGTCGCGGCCGAGGAGCCGCCGGAGCCCGACCACGTGCGTGCCCGCGGGCTGCTGGCGTTCCTCACCACCACCGATCACAAGCGCATCGGCATCTCGTACATGGTCACCGCGTACGCCTTCTACCTCGTCGGCGGGGCGCTCGCGGTGGTCATCCGCACCGAGCTCGCCGAGCCGGGCACGCAGGTCGTCTCGCAGGGCCGGTTCAACGAGATGTTCACCATGCACGGGAGCATCATGTTGTTCCTGTTCCTGGGCCCGTTCGCGTTCGGGTTGGCCAACTACATCGTGCCGTTGCAGGTGGGCGCCCGGGACATGGCGTTCCCCCGGCTCAACGCGCTGTCGTACTGGTTCTACGTGTTCGGCGGCATCACGATGCTGACGGGGTTCCTCACCGCCGACGGCGCCGCCGACTTCGGGTGGACCGGCTACACGCCTCTGTCGTCGATCGTGCGATCGCCCGGCATCGGTGGCGACCTGTGGATCATGGCGATCGTGCTCACCGGCCTGTCAGGCGTGCTCACCGCCGTGAACATCGTGGCCACGGTGGTCGCCATGCGGGCCCCGGGCATGCGCATGTTCCGCCTGCCGATCTTCACCTGGAACATGCTGGTCACGAGCGTGCTCGTGCTCATCGCCTTCCCGATGATCACCAGTGCCGGCGTCATGCTGTTCGCCGACCGCCAGTTCGACGCCCACATCTACGACGCCACGGCGCAGAACGGCGTGGTGGGCTCGCCCATCCTGTGGCAGCACCTGTTCTGGTTCTTCGGCCACCCGGAGGTCTACATCCTGGTGCTGCCGTACTTCGGGGTGGTCACCGAGGTCCTCCCCGTGTTCTCGCGCCGACCCGTGTTCGGGTACGCCGGGCTGGTCTTCGCCACGATGGCCATCGCCGCGCTGTCGGTCGGCGTGTGGGCGCATCACATGTTCGCCACCGGCGCGGTGCTGCTGCCGTTCTTCACCGGTTTCTCGATGCTCATCGCCGTGCCCACCGGGGTGAAGTTCTTCAACTGGATCGGGACCATGTGGGGCGGTTCGCTGGTCTTCCCGACGCCGATGCTGTTCGCGCTGGGGTTCCTGTTCACCTTCCTGCTGGGCGGCCTGACGGGCGTGATGCTCGCGGCCGCGCCCATCGACTTCCATGTCACCGACAGCTACTTCGTCGTGGCCCACATGCACTACGTGCTCTTCGGCGGGTCGGTGTTCGCCCTGTATGCGGGCATCTACTACTGGTGGCCGAAGGTGACCGGGCGCGTGCTCGACGAGCGCTGGGGCAAGGTGCACTTCTGGATGACGCTCGTCGGCTTCCACCTCACGTTCTTCGTCCAGCACGTTCTCGGACTCGAGGGCATGCCCCGGCGTGTGGCCGACTACTTCGACAGCGACGGGTTCACGGGGCTCAACCAGATCTCGACGATCGGCGCCTTCCTGCTGGGGGCGTCGACGCTCCCGTTCCTGTGGAACGCCGTGCAGACGCTGCGCGGGCGCCTCGGCGCCGACGCCGGCGGCGACCCCTGGGGCGGCCACACCCTCGAGTGGGCGACCACCTCTCCCCCACCGGCCGAGAACTTCGTCGGCCCGTTGCCGCCCATCCGCTCGGAGCGCCCGGTCTGGGACCTGCACCACCCGGACCACGCGACCGTGGCCCACAACGCCGGCGGGGTCGACCGAGGGGGACTGCCGTGACGGGGCCCGCCGTGCCGGGCACCGAGGGACCAGGCGGCCACGAGGCGCGCCCGCCGGTCGACGACCGCAAGGTGCCGTGGCGCGTGTTCCTGTCCATCGGCGTGTTCGTGGCCGTGATCGGCCTTATCTACTGGTCGACCGCCTACGAGGAGAGCGGCGTGGTCATGCTGCTGCTGGCGGGGGTGCTCTCGCTGTGGATCGGCACCTACCTATGGCTGCAGCAGCGCGGCCCCGCCGGGCCGGCGATCGAGGCCTCGGAGGCCGCGGACGACGCCACGGCCGCGGCCGGGCGCGGCCTGCCGGGCACCGGCGTCGCCGAGGTGGGTGAGCACTACCTGCCTCATGCCAGCGCATGGCCCTTCGCGATCGGGCTCGGCGGGGCCACGGTCGCCAACGGGCTCGTGCTGGGGCTGTGGGTGATCGTGCCCGGGGTGGCGCTGATGGCGCTGGGCATCGGCGGGTTCGTGCGCCAGACCCGCCGCCGAGATTGACCTTCGTTTTCCTGCCGCGGAATCTGGGGTGGACGCCCCTGATCCCGCGGCAGCAATCCAGGAATAGTTGCGCGTACAATCTGTTTCACACGGCAGACCCCAGGAGGTACGCCAGATGCCCGCCATCACCGTTGCCGATCCCCTCACGCTGCCGGTCGTCGCCGAGCCCGACATCGAGATCTCGACCGAACGACCCGTCCTGTCCGTGACCACTGCACCCTCGGGCTTCGAGGGTGAGGGTTTCCCCGTGCGGCGCGCCTTCGCCGGGGTGGCCCAGCACCTGCTCGACCCGTTCATCCACATGGACCAGATGGGCGAGGTCGAGTACGCCCCCGGCGAGCCCAAGGGCACGCCGTGGCACCCCCACCGGGGCTTCGAGACCGTCACCTACATGATCGACGGCACGTTCCAGCACCACGACTCGACCGGCGGCGGTGGTCTGATCACCGACGGCGACACCCAGTGGATGACCGCCGGCTCGGGCCTGCTGCACATCGAGCGCCCGCCGGACGACCTGGTGGCGAGCGGCGGCCTGTTCCACGGCGTGCAGCTGTGGGTGAACCTGCCGGCCGCCGACAAGTTCGTCGACCCCCGTTACCAGGACATCCGCGGCGGCGAGGTGAAGCTGCTGCGCTCGCCCGACGGCGGGGCCGTGCTGCGGCTGATCGCCGGATCGATCGACGGCTACGACGGCCCGGGCGTGACCCACACGCCGATCACCTACGTGCACGCCACCGTCGCGCCCGGCGCCAAGCTCACCGTGCCGTGGTCTCCTGACTACAACGCCCTGGTCTACGTGCTTGCCGGCAGGGGCACCGTCGGCTCGGCCGGCCGGCCGGTGCGCACCGGGCAGCTCGCGGTGTTCGGCGACGGCGGCCATCTGACGCTGACGGCCGATGCGTCGCAGGACAGCAACACGCCCAACCTCGAGGTCCTGCTGCTCGGCGGAAGGCCGATCGGTGAGCCCGTGGCCCAGTACGGACCGTTCGTCATGAACACCCGGGACGAGCTGGCCCAGGCGTTCGAGGACTTCCAGGCCGGCAAGATGGGGCAGATCCCCGCCGACCACCTGGGCGCCTGACACCCACTCGACGGGAGTCGGAGCCGAAGCGCACGTCGCATCGGCGCCGGCCCCGTCGTCGGGCGCCTGTTCCGAGCTCAACGGGGACTGGTCTACGTGATCGGCCCGGTCCGAGCCGGCGTCTGGATCACCCGCTGGCCGCGTTCGACACGCGCGTGGCGACGAGCTAACCCGCGACGAGGGTGAGGTGGCCGCGGCGCACGACGCGCACGTCATCGTCCGCCTCGACCTCGGCCTCGATCTCGGCGTCGGCGTCGACATCGCCGGGGCCGTTTCCGAGATCGTCGGCACCCGCCGCCCAGTCGTGCCACCCGCTCGGCCGATCGCGGTCGTAGGACACCGGCTCGACCACGTCGGGCAGCCGCGCCCGCCACAGCGCGGTGCGCAGCTCGCACGGCCGGAACTGCCCGACCCCCTTGCCCCGGGGCGTGGCGATGAACTTGTACGTCTGGCCGGTCGCATCGACGCACACCGAGCCACCGTTCTCGTGGTGGTCGTAGATCCAGATGTCGGGCCGGCCCTGCCGCTTGACCCGCCCGGCCAAGCGGAACTCGTCGAGGTGCACGGGCCAGGGGAAGCGGTCGACCCGGGCGCGCCGGCTGACGAGCATGAGCGGCCGCCACCACTCGAGCAGGTGGGGCGCATCGTGGGGCGGGGACCAGAGATCCATGCCCAAACCCTACGAACGGGGTATGACACTTTCGGCGGATCCCCCCGCTCCGGGCCGTCCCCCGGGCCGGCACGATGGCTGTACGGCCCACTGACGACCACGCTTGACCCCGCGGTCAAGGTGGTGTTGGCTGGCGGTGACGTGAGTGTCAGCCGCACGACGAGGGGGACGGCGATGCACGACCTGGTCATCCGCAACGGCACGGTGGTCGACGGGTCGGGAGCACCTGCCCAGCCGCCCGGCACCACCGACGTCGCCATCGACGGCGAGCACATCACGGCCGTCGGCACGGTCGACGCCACGGGCCGCCGCGAGATCGACGCCGAGGGCAAGCTGGTCACGCCCGGGTTCGTCGACATCCACACCCACTACGACGGCCAAGCCACGTGGGACCCCGAGATCAGCCCGTCGAGCTGGCACGGCGTCACCACTATCGTGATGGGCAACTGCGGCGTCGGCTTCGCCCCGGCCGACCCGTCGAAGCGGGACTGGCTGATCCAGCTCATGGAGGGCGTCGAAGACATCCCGGGCACCGCCCTGGTCGAGGGCATGTCGTGGAACTGGGAGACGTTTCCTCAGTACCTCGACGAGCTCGGCCGCATGGCCCGGGTCATGGACATCAGCGCGCTCGTGCCCCACGGGGCGGTGCGCGCCTACGTCATGGGCGACCGCGGCGGGCAGAACGCCGAGGCCACGCCCGACGAGATCGAGGCGATGGCCAAGGTCGTGCGCGAGGCGATCGAGGCCGGCGCCGTCGGCTTCTCGACCACCCGCACGCTGCTGCACCGGGCCAAGGACGGCGAGCTGGCCGCGGGTACCACGGCCAGCGCGGACGAGCTGATCGGCATCGGCATGGCGCTCGGCGAGGCCGGTGCCGGTGTGTTCGAGCTGGCCAGCGACATGTTCGACCCCGACGCCGAGTTCGCGTGGATGCGCACGATCGCCCGGGAGACCGGCCGGCCGGTCACGTTCAACTGCCTGCAGGACGACCTGCGACCCGAGCTGTGGCGCCGCCTGATCGAGCTGGCGGACGAGGCCGGCGGCGAGGGCGCGCGCATCGTCCCCCAGGTGGCGGGGCGTCCGGCATCGGTGCTGTTCGGCTGGGACTCCTCCGCGCACCCGTTCATGTTCCACCAGACCTGGCAGGCGCTCGCCGGGCTGCCACGCGCCGAGCGGCAGGCCCGCCTGCGCGACCCCGAGGTGCGGCAGGCGATGGTCGAGGAGAAGCCCGACCTGGCGGGCATGGCTGCCTTCGTCGCCTCGGCGTTCCACAAGCTGTTCCCTCTGGGCGACCCGCCCGAGTACGAGCCGGCGCCGGATGCGAGCGTCCAGGCCATGGCCGCCCGCGAGGGACGCACGCCGCAGGAGGTCACCTACGACCTGATGATGGCCGACGACGGGCGCGGCCTGCTGTACATCCCCATCCTCGGCTACGCCCACGGCGACTTCGACGCCCTGCACGACATGCTCGTCCACCCCGGGACCGTGCTCGGCCTGGGCGACGGCGGCGCGCACTGCGGGCTGCTGTGCGACGCCTCGCTGCCGACGTACATGCTCAGCCACTGGGTGCGCGACCGGCAGCGAGGCGACCGGCTCGCACTGGAGCAGGCGGTGCACATGCAGACCCGGAGCACGGCCGCGCTGTACGGCTTCGACGATCGGGGGCTGCTCGCTCCCGGCTATCTGGCCGACGTGAACGTCATCGACTTCGACGCGCTCGCGATCGACGCCCCCGAGATGATCTACGACCTGCCGGCCGGCGGGCGTCGGCTCGTCCAGCGGGCGCGGGGCTATGCCGCGACGGTGAAGCGTGGTGTCGTGGTGCGGGAAGGCGACCAGGCGACCGGGGCGCGACCCGGCCGACTGCTGCGCGGCCCGCAACCGGCGCCGGCGGGCTGAGCGTTCGACATCCGGGCCGGGCGCGGCCGCGACGCAAACATGCGGCCGAACGTGCGGCAGATCCGGCGGCCTGACCGCCGATCTCGCCGCACGTCCGGTCGACTCTCGGATGGTCGTCGCCAGGCTGCGCTCCGTGGATATGCCCTGCGGCACGGGCAGACCGCGCCGATAGCGTGACCCGTCATGGAGGTCCGTCTGCTCGGGCCCGTCGAGGTCGCGGGCGACAACGGCTCGGTGGTTGCCGTGCCGGGCCAGAAGCTCCAGCTTCTGTTGGCCGCGCTGGCGGTCGAGCGCGGCAAGGTCGTGTCGCCCGACCGGTTGGTCGAGATCCTCTACGGCGACCATCCGCCCCGGCAGCCGGCGAACTCGCTTCAGGTGCTGGTGTCGCGCCTGCGCCGCAGCCTGGCGGCCGCGGGCGACGGCCCGTTGATCGAGACGACCGACGCCGGGTACGCGCTGGTCGCCGCCGACGGCCCGGGCACCGACCTCGAGCGCTTCGAGACCATGGTGGGACACGCCCGTCAGCGCCTGGCCGACGACCCCGGCGCTGCGGCGATCGACCTGCGCGACGCACTCGACCTCGTGCGCGGCGAGCCCCTGGCAGGCCTGCCGGCCGACGGGTGGGCGCGGGCCGAGCGGGCCAGGTTCGCCGAGTCGCAGCTCGCCGCCGTCGCAGACCGCATCGACGCCGAGCTCGCCACCGGCCGTCACGCGACGGTTGTCGGCGAGCTCGAGCGGCTCACGCACGAGCACCCGTTGCGCGAGCGGCTCTGGGGCCAGCTCGTCCTGGCCCTGTACCGGTGCGGGCGCCAGGCCGATGCGCTGCGGGCCTTCCAGGACGCACGCGGGCGGTTGGTCGACGAGCTGGGCATCGAGCCGGGGCCCGATCTGCGCCGGCTCGAAGCGGCCGTCCTGGCCCAGGACCCCGCGCTCGACGCGCCCGCCGTCGTCATCACACGGGATGGGGCCGCCACGATCGGGGCAACGCAGCGGGGCGACGCCGGCGCCGCGGCCACGACCGCGCGGAGCCTGCGCGAGCAGCCGGCAGACAGGGCCCAGGGCCGCGCGAGCGCGAGGCAACGTCCCCCGGCCCCTCACCGCGTGCCTGGGGCGCGAGCACGACCTGGCCGACATCCTCGACCTGGTCGACAGCCACCGGCTCGTGACCCTCGTCGGCCCGGGTGGCGTCGGCAAGACGCGGCTGTCGATCGAGGTCGCCCACGCGCTGGTGCCCACCGCGCCGGACGGTGTGTGGCTCGTCGATCTGGCCTCGGTGCGCGACGCCACCGGGGTCCTCACCGCCGTCGTCCGCACGCTGGGGCTCGACGAGGCCGGGCTGGCCGGCTCGCCTGTGCCTCGCTCGGTCGACGAGGTCGCGACGGCGCTCGCCGACCGGCGGATCGTGCTCGTCGTCGACAACTGCGAGCAGGTCGTCGAGGAGGTCGCCGTGCTGGCCGAGACGCTGCTCGCGCACAGTCCCGACATGCGGATGCTCGCGACCAGCCGCGAGACCCTCGGCGTGCCCGGCGAGTTCCTGTTCGTCGTGCCGCCCCTGCCGCTCGACCAGGCGGTCGAGCTGTTCCTCGAGCGCATGAGCGCGGGCGGGGTGCGGCCCCTCGATGCCGACGGCTCGAACCCCGACGGCTGGCGCGACGCGGTGGCCGAGATCTGCCGGCGGCTCGACGGGCTGCCGCTGGCCGTCGAGCTGGCCGCGGCGCGCGCCCGCCACCTCGACATCGACGAGATGCTCGGCCGGCTCGATCAGCGGTTCGACCTGCTCGTCGAGGGCCCACGCACCGCCCAACCACGGCAGCGCACGCTCCGTGCGGTCGTCGACTGGAGCTATGACCTGCTCGACGACGACGAGCAACGCGTCTTCGAGCGTCTCGCGGTCTTCACTGGCGGGGCGACGCCGGCCGCCGCCCGCGCCGTGTGCGCCGACAGCGATGTCGACCCGGGCGCGGTCGAAGCCGTGCTCGGTCGCCTCGTCGACAAGTCTCTTGTCGCTCTCGACCAGACCCCCGCCGGGGCGCGGTTCTCGATGCTGCAGACGCTGGCCGACTACGCGGCTGACCGGCTGGCCGAGCGCGACGACCGCGATGCCGTCGCGCGGCGCCACGCCGCCTGGGCCCACGACCTGACCACCCGCGCCGTCATCACCCGGCCCGAGGCGGGCCATGTCGTGCAGGTGCGGGCGATCCAGGTCGAGGCGGCCAACCTGCAGCAGGCCATCGGCTGGGCGCTCACCCACGATCCGGTGCTGGCGCTCGACATGTCGGGCAACCTGGGCTGGCACTGGTTCACCACCATGCAGTCGGGCCTGGCGTGGAGCGTCCTCACCACCACCCTCGGCCGGGCCGGAGACCAGGCCCCTGCCCCGCTCGTGGCCCGCGCCCAGGCGCTGGCCGGCCTGGCCGGGGTGACGGCGGGTCGCACGCAGGAGGCGTACGCGCTGTCCGATGCTGCGCTGCCGATCGAACAGCGCATCGGCGATCCGACAAGGCTCGGCTGGCACAGCTTCCTGCGGGCGTCACAGCACGTTTTCTCGTCCGAGGCCGACGAGGCCGCGAGGTGGCTCGACCAGGCACGTCGCTGGTTCGCCGCGGCCGGTGACGTTCACGGCCTGTCCGCCGTCGATTACCAGCACGGCGTCGTCGCCGCCATGCTCGGCGACGGCGTCGAGGCCGGCCGGTTGCTGACCCGCGCGTGCGACACGTGCCGGGAGACCGGCAACCACATGACGCTCATGGCCGCGCTCACCCGGCTGGGCGAGGTGGCCGTGGGCGACGACCGCCCGGACGACGCAGTCGCCGCCTGGGGCGAGCTGCGCGACCTGGCCGTCGAGGCCGCGGTGCCCGCGTTGGTGGCGTTGGCGTCCGCCAGCATGGGCTTCGTCGCGCTCGAGGCCGGCGACGGTGCCGCTGCCACCGAGTTGGGCGAGGCCGCCATGGCCGCCAGCCGGGAGGGGTTCTCGCCCGTGATAGGTGGCTATGCCCTCGCTGCCTGGGGAACGGCCCAGGCCGCCTTCGGCGATCGCGAGCTCGGCGTCGAACGTGTCCACGAGGCCGCGGGACTGTTCAGTCGCGTCGGCTACCACGGCGGCGCGGCGGAGTGCTGGTGGCTGCTCAGCCAGATCAGCGCCGATCACGGCGACTGCGGCGACGCCGTCCGCTGTGCAGAGCAGGCCGTCGAGTGCGCGTCGCGGGCGGACGACTCGACGGCGCTCGAGTCGGCGCAGGCGCAGCTCGCCACCGCTCGCCGTCTCGCGAGCTGACTGCACCCCTCTGAGCTGGGATACGCGCGCTGAAAGGAGCCCGCCGCCAGGTGCAAGCGCCGTCTCAGCGACGGGCAAGCGACCCCCGGCACTGTGACGGTGCACGCAACCGGGCGTGCGACCCGTCACGAAGGAACGCCGCGCCGATGGGCTCCACCTCTACCGCCGGCCCTCGGGTCGATGACACTGCCCGAACGAGCCGACCGGGCCCCTCGGCCGAGGTGGGCGACCGCTTCGCCGCCCACGTGGGTGTGCAGGTGGACGAGTTCGACGACTCGCACTGCACCTGCGGGGCGACGGCCGTCCTGACCTCCGCCCCGTGGCTCGACCGCGACGGGCACCACCAGGAGAGCCCCCGCGGGGAGCACGCCGACGACACGGCGGTTCCGACCGGCGCGGTGCTCGCGTTGGTCGACGCGGTCGCCCGGCGGGCCGCCGACGTGGCCGCCGCGTCCTCGGGTCGACGGGTGCACCTGGTGGCGACCGCGACGGGGATCCAGTTCCGTGGTCCCGCGGCCGGGCGTGTCACGGCGACGGCCAGCGTCCCGTGCGAGGGGGTGCTGGTCGACCGGGCCGACGACCAGGGCGCCTTCCGCTTCTCCGTCGCCGTGGACGTGGTCGACGACGGCGGCGACCGTGTGGCCACGGGGACGGTCCAGTGGCGGGGGCACCTGGACGACGAGAGTCCCACCGTCCCCGACGGCTGAACATCCGAGCACGGATCAGCCCGGGCGGGTCGCCGGCGGGCCGGGGGCCGCCCCGGCCGGAGTGCAGAGCGGCCCGACCGCCTACCCTCGCTGTCGTGGCACCTGGGGACACGACCGCACAGGCCGACGACGACTTCGCGGCGCGGCTCGCCGATCCCGTGCTCGCGGGGGCCCTGGCCGAGTCTGCGCCGCCCGGCGAGCCACCGGAGGTGTGGGGCCGGCTCGTCGACTCCGGGCCGGCATCGGGCGACCCGGAGGTGCCCGGGCCCGCTCGACCCACCACGGACGATGCTGCTGACGCCCGCCTCGACGACGATGCCGTCGAGTCGCGAGCCCGCGACCTGCTCGAGCAGATGACCGGACACGAGCGCCTCCACCTGCTGTCCGGCGACGCGCCCCTCGTGCGCGGCGTGACCGAGATGGCCCGCCGCTACAACGAGACGGCGTACGTTGCCGGCGAGCTTCCCCGCCTGGGCGTCCCCGGCATCCGCTTCAGCGACGGTCCGCCGCGGCGTGGTCATGGGCCACGCCACCGCGTTCCCGGTCCCCATGGCCCGCGGCGCGACGTTCGACCCCGACCTCGAGGAGCGGGTGGGCGACGTGATCGGCGTCGAGTGCCGCGCCCTCGGCGCCAACCTCTTCGCCGGCGTGTGCGTCAACGTGCTGCGCCACCCCGCGTGGGGCCGGGCGCAGGAGACGTTCGGCGAGGACCCCCACCTGCTGGGCGAGATGGGCGCCGCCCTCGTGCGGGGAACGCAGCGACACGTCATGGCGTGCGTCAAGCACTACGCCTGCAACTCGATGGAGGACGCCCGGTTCAAGGTCGACGTCGTCATCGACGAGGACGACCTGCGGGACCTCTACCTGCCCCAGTTCCGCCGCTGCGTCGACGAGGGCGCGGCCGCGGTCATGACCTCCTACAACCGGGTCAACGGCGAGCGCTGCGGGCATCACCACCACCTGATCACCGATGTCCTCAAGGGCGAGTGGGGCTTCGACGGGTTCGTGATGAGCGACTTCCTGCTCGGCGTGCGCTCGGGGCGTGCCGTCGCCGCCGGTCAGGACCTGGAGATGCCGTTCCGCTGGCGGTTCCGCTCGCTGGGCCGGCTGGTGCGACTGGGCAAGGTCAGCCGCGAGCGCGTCGACGACGCCGCGCTGCGCCTGCTGCGCCAGCAGGTCCGGTTCGCCGCCCGGGCCGCCGCGGTGGCGCAGGCGGACGGCACCACCACCGGCCGCTACGCCCCCGCCCGGGTGGCCGGCGACGCGCACCGCGCGCTGGCCCGCGAGGTGGCCGAGCGGGCGATGGTTCTGCTGCGCAACGAGTCGGTCCGGGCCGTGGAGCCCGATGACGGCCACCAGCCGTACGCGGGCGCCGCGCCCGGCGCCCGCGAGCCGGTGCTGCCGCTCGATCCCGACCGGGTGCAGTCGCTGGCCGTCCTCGGCCGCCTGGCCGCGCTGCCCGTGACCGGCGACCACGGGTCGAGCCAGGTGCGCGCGCCGTCGGTCGTGACGATGCTCGACGGGTTGCGGGCGGCCGGCGAGCGCTGGGTGATCAACGTCGCCCACCACCCCGGCAACGACCTCGACGCGGCCCGGCTCGCGGCCACCGCCGCCGACGTCGCCGTGGTCGTCGTCGGCTACACGCACCGCGACGAGGGCGAGAACGTGCCCCGCCAGGGCGGCGATCGGCGCTCGCTCACCCTCCGCGCCGAGGACGAGTCCCTCATCCGCACGGTCGCCGCGGCCAACCCCCGCACGGTCGTCGTGCTCGTCGGCGGCAGTGCCATCGTCACCGAGTCGTGGCGCGAGCAGGTCGGCGCGGTCGTCATGGCCTGGTACCCGGGGATGGAGGGCGGACATGCGCTCGCCCGGATCCTGTTCGGCGAGGTGAACCCCGGCGGGCGCCTGCCGTCGACCTGGGCGCGTGGCGCCGAGCAGCTCCCGTCGTTCGAGCCCGAGGCCCGCACCGTGCGCTACGGCCCGTTGCACGGCTACCGGCTGATGGAGGCGACAGGGCGGTCTCCGGCCTTCCCCTTCGGGTTCGGCCTGTCGTACACGACGTTCGAGCACGGCCGCCTCGTGGCCACGCGCTCGTGGGACGGAACGGTGCGCCTCACGGTCCCCGTGGTCAACACCGGCACCCGCACAGGCGACGAGGTCGTGCAGATCTACCTGGACGAGGCCCTCGGATCCGAGCCCCGGCCGCTGCGCACCCTGCGGGCGTTCCGCCGGGTCACGGTGCCGCCGGGCGCCATGACCAACGTGGAGTTCGAGCTGGGGGCGGACGTGCTGGCCCGCACCATCGCCGCCCACGGCGGTCGGGTGCGGCTGCACGTCGGCCGCGATGCCGACCCGTCGGGCCACCGCATGATCGACGTCTGACCCGTCCCGGGGCGGTCGGCCACGCCGGACACCCGCCATCGCCTCCCGAAGGGGGTGGGATACGGTCACGCCATGCAGGACATCGAGATCGTGCGGCCTGTCGAGGGCGCGGCTCGGGTGACGTTCGACTTCGTCGCCGCGGGCGATGCGCTCGATGCGCTTTCGGCGATGGGTCGCACGCTGGGAGAGCAGGCGGAGGCCCGGATCGCTCCCGCGGACGCGGTCATCGTCAACTGGACCGGCTACTTCCGCGACGAGTTCGATCGGGCGTCGAACCTGCTGGACCTCAGGTTCCAGGCCGCGGCAGAGGGAGCCGGCATGGCGATGCTGCAGGTCTATGAGGCGGTCGCCAACGCGAACGACGAGCAATGCCGGCTCAACGAGAGGGTCGCGCCGGCGTCGTGATCGCCCCGGGCCGAGGCCTCGGCGCCGGCAGCGGCACGGTCAGCGAGCACTCCAGTGGTCGTCGTCGTCGTAGTCGCGCTCGCTGTCCGACATGCTCTCGTCCAACCGACCCACCACGTCCATGTGGGGGAAGGCCCGGGCCAGCGTCGCGCCGTGCTCCCCGGGCTTCGGGGTGTCCCAGCCGCGCTCCGCAGCAACGGTGATGGCCAGATCCTCTCGGAGCTGCTCGACCATCGCGACCTCGACGTCGTTGCCGTCGATGCCGACGCCGGGGGCGGACATCGCCAGGATGTTCAGCTGTTCGGTGACGAGCGAGCCCGCGGCACCGCCGACGCCCCAGGCGACGAAGACGCCTCCGGGACCGAGCGGTGCGGCCGCGGCCGCGGACAGCGCGCCGGCCCCGAACGCCGTGACGTGGCGCGCGCCCTTCGCGAACGCCGCGTGCGCCTGCCGGGCGTCCGCGTCGGCCGCCTCGAAGCCATCCTCAACCGAGCCCATGACCAGCGAGACCGGTCGATACAGCTCGTTGACCTGCGACTCTCCCATCTCCGGGTGGGCGAGGAAGCTGGCCGTCCGCTGCTCGGCCCAATAGGTGACGCTCTCCCCCACCTGGGCAGCGGCCTCGTCGTCGGTGGCCACCTCCGCGAAGAAGTCGACCAGGTCGGGCCGGTTGAAGTCCTCGGCGGCGCGGGCCCCGTCGTCGGCGTAGGAGGTCTGGCTCTGACGGACCACCGCGTCGCCGATGTCCCCGAGGTAGAGCCCGGATGCGTTGGCGACCGTGCGCTTCGTGACGTCGGGGATGTCGCCGTCGCCGACGATGCGCACCACGTCGGCGAAGTTGTCGAGCGCCTGGGGGTACCTCGAGGGATCCGCCAGGGGCACGTCGACGAAGGCGCTGTTGGTGACGTCTGCTCCGTACTGCGCCATGAGCCCTTCCAGCCGCTCGACGTCCTCGTACTCGTAGCCGGTGTAGGTGAACGAGGATCTCAACCGCTCCACCGGAGCGGTGTCAGGCCGGAGGATCGCCTCGAGGTTGTCGGAACCCATGGTGGCGAACTGCCAGGCCGCCTCGTCGTTGCCCGCCAGCGCCCGAAGCGCCAGCGCCTGCGGCACGCCCAACTCGATGTCGCCGCCCCACAGGTCGGGGCCTATGTACAGCGGCGGGTAGTCGGTGTCGTACGGCGAGCCGGACGTTCCCCAGTCGGTGTTGATCCAGTTGGTGCCGCGGTTGGAGACCAGGATCACATCTGCGGCCCCGGCGAGGAACCCTGGGTCGTACTCGTGGCCGGGGGCGCTGAGCAGCAGCGACAACTGGTGCTGCTTCCAGCGAGGGTCGCCGTTGACGTCGCTCCCCGGGTTCAGCAGCTCCTGGCGTTCCTCGCTCAGATCCACCGAGCCGGACGCGCGGGCGAACCCGAGGGCGAAACGCAGGAGCAGCTGATCCTTGATGCTCCCCAGATCGACCATGGCGCCCATGGGACGGCCGTGGCGGTCGGTGGGTCGCCAGACCTGGTGGGCGGCGAACGTCTCGATCACCCCCAGGGTGGCGCGGATGCCGTCGGCGTCGAGCTGGTCGTACAGGCCGCTGGCGTAGTCCTCGCTCCACATGTTCCCGCCCAGCCGCTTCATCAGGTCGAACAGCTGCATGTAGCGGGGATCGTCGGGCGAGAGCTCCAGGTTCTGCAGCTGCGAGGGATCGAAGTCGCCGGTGTTGATGCCGAGTGCCTGGAGCTGGCGTCGCAGCGCGTTGGCGTCCTCGATGCCTCGGCGCTCCTGCTCGGCCTCCCACATCGTCGGCTCGCCGACCCGATCGGCGATGAAGACGTCGAGCCGGTCGGCCGGCACGTCCAGCCGGTCGGCCTCGCGGAACGCAAGACCCACCGACGCCACCCAGCCGGCGAGGTGCCGGGACTCGTCTCGGAGACCGCGGACCAGCGTCCCTCCCCAGCTCGTTGCGAAGCCCACAGGGAGGAAGGCGCCGGCGCCAGCCGAGAACGTCTCCATACTCGCATCGAGATCTGCCGCCAGAGACGTCAACTGCTCATCGGCTGGAGTGAACAGGAGGGAGAACTCCTCCAGCCGATCAGGCTCCGCCGAGCTTGTCACCGTTGGCGCGTTCCTCCTCGCCTCCCGCCCGTGGCGCTCACGAACGACGAGTTCGAGTATCCGCGGTAGGTCCGATGGACCGCTGTCAAGAAGTCGCGGTCGTCTGTAGAGAAGTCGTCAACGTCTCACTGCCCCGGCGGGTCGGCCTCGGCGTCGACGTCGGGTCCCACGTCGGCGACGGAGACGCCGTCCAGTGCGCTGGCGCTGCCGTGCGGGGTGCGGCCGTTGGTGCTCGGCAACGGCACGCCCACCGAGTCGTGGTGCTCGTGGGCAGTCATGACTGCGGCGTGGAACGCATCCATCTCCATGGCGAACGTGTCGTCGCAGTACGCCCGGCCGTCGATCAGCGGGCCCTCCGTCCCCTCTATGACGGCGATCACGTCCTCGCCGGCGATGGTCTTGTGGGTCTCGAGGGCGTGGGCCACCCGTAGCACCTCGGCCCTGTTGTCACCCAGCAGTGCCTCGGCCCGGACGAGCAGTTCAGCCAGGTGGGTCTCGATGCGCTCGCCGAGGCTGCCCTTGAGCATCTCGCGCTGGTCGTCCTCCTTGCCGCCCGGCTTGCCCCCGCCCCCGATGCCGACCTTGTGCGTCACGCCGTGGGAGGCGACGGTGCGGCCCATGCCCCAATAGCCCTCCATCAGCGTGGCCACCATGGTGGCCGACTCGAGGTCGCCGGACACGCCCGACGAGTTGTCGCCCTCGAAGAACTGGCGCTCGCCGGCCAGCGAGGCGAGCGCCAC
Source organism: uncultured Acidimicrobiales bacterium (assembly GCA_963735375.1). Taxonomy (GTDB): domain Bacteria; phylum Actinomycetota; class Acidimicrobiia; order Acidimicrobiales; family VFJN01; genus ZC4RG19. Next base: position 920,370 of record CAVTKS010000006.1, on the reverse strand, counting down.
GACGATGTCGGCCTCGTACTCGCTGCGCCACTGGGTGAACTGGTCCTCGGGCGGGATGCTCGACACCATGCCCAGGTAGGTGCCGCCCTTCTCGATCGTGGCCAGGTCGATGGCCATGTGCTTGCGGGTCCGGTAGGCGGCGACGGCGTGGCAGGCCTCGTGGACGGCGATGGCGTGGCGCTCGCGCTCGATGTACTCGACGTCCTCGGGCGGGCCGAGCTCCTTCAGGTGCTTGGCCTTGATCACGTCGGTCCAGCCGATGACCTCCCGCCCCTCGCGGATGGCGTTGATCAGCGCCTCGTTGACCAGGTCCTTGATACTCGCCCCTGTGGCGTAGGGCGTGATGGTGGCCAGCTTCTCGACCTGGTCGGGCGTGAGCACATGCCGCACCTTGGCGAGGTAGCCGTCGTAGGTGCGCATCCGGCCCTCCTTGGAGGGGTAGCCGACCTTGTACATGCGGTCGAGACGGCCCGGGCGAAGCAGCGCCTCGTCCAGCGCCTGCGGCATGTTGGTCGCCATCATCACGAGGATGCGGTACTTGGGAGGCGGCTTGGGCTGCATGCCGAGCAACCGGCGACCGAAGCGGTTGAGGAACCCGCGCGGCTTCTTGAGGCCCGACATCTCCGACAGAAGCGCCTGCAGGGTGCCCATCCCGCCGCCCCCGCCCATGCCGCCCATGATGATGCGGTCGACGCGCCGGGGCGGCTCGTCGACGCCTGTCGAGCGAACGAGCGACGAGGTGAGCACCGCGGCCTGCGCCTGCGGCGACAGCCAGCGCAGGTGCTCGCTGGCGTCGTCGCCCCACACACCGGGCGCCGCGGCGCGCGGTGGAGGTGTCGTCCCCGCCTGCCCGCCGAAGGGTCCGGGGGTGATCGCACCCCGGTTGCCGAGCGAGTCGGCCTCGTCGAAGAAGACGATCACCCCGCCGTAGCGCAGAGCGAGCCGCCGCAACTTGCGGAACAGGCCCTTCACCTTGAGGATGCCGACACCCATGAACATCGCCTGGAAGGCGCCGGGGTCGACGAACACGAACGGCTTGCCCGTCTCGCCGGCCACCGCCTCGGCCATCAACGTCTTGCCTGTGCCCGGGGGACCCCACAGGAGGATGCCGCCGGGGACGTAACCTCCCTTGTCCTCGATGTCCTCGGGGCGCTCGAGGAAGACCATGTTCTCCTTGACCCGGTCGACCACCGGGTCCTGGCCCCACACGTCGGTGAAGCGCGTCTTGACCTCGTCGGGCATATAGGTGTCGACGCCGCCCCGCGACAGGAACCAGAACAGAGCCGCGAACTGGCTGATCAGGAAGACCATGGCGAACAGCAGCTGGAAGATCATCGGCAACCACTCCCACACGCGGGAGGGCAGCTCGATCAGTGCGGTGGCCGGGGTCACGTCGTAGATCGCGCCCAGCACCAGGCTGAGCACGACCAACAGCATCACGACCTTGGTCGCGCGGGCCAGCCGGTAGCGGGTCCAGTCGTTCAGGCGACCCACGCGGCGCTCGAACCGCCCGAACACCGACTCGGCCCAGAAGCGGTAGTAGCGCGGCGACCGCTCCGCCAACAGGTAGTGGAGTTGGCGCACCACCTCGACGCCGGCGAGCACGAACAACGGCCGCTTGCTGCGCACCGTGTCGTCGATGGCGTCGCCGACGGTGTTGAACGGGTTGGGGTCGGAGTACTCGGACCAGACGAAGAACCAGAACAGCAGCAGGAAAAGCAACAGGAACTTGACCCGGTCCCACAGTGGCAGGCGCTTGCGGGTGGGGAGGTCGGGGCCTGAGCCGGCGCCCATCTGCCCGGGGGCGGGCAGTCCCGCCTGCTCGGCGTCCGCCGGCGGCAGAACCTCGACCGGCGGTTGACCGGCCGGGGGCTGCGGTGGGATCGGTGGGGTCATTGCCGCACCTCCTGAACGGTCCACGAGTCGACGAGGTCGGCGATCTCGTCCTTGTAGGTCTCGAAGTAGCAGGCCTCGGTGCAGCCCACCTGGAACATCGCGATGGCGGTGGACTCCGCGTTGCGCACGGCGGTCTGGTCGGTGATCACCGCGGTGCCGTCCCGTTCGATCACGAACACGGTGTGGACGCCGCTGTACCCGCCGTCGAACTCGACCGGCTCGTCGCTCAGGACCGTGATGCTCCCCTGGTCGTCGGCGGCGTCGGCGGCCACGGGATCGTGCGTGGGATCTCCGCCGCCTCGGAGGGCGCCGAGGTCGAGGTTCTCACGCTGTTGCGGCGTCAGGGCCCGCACGGCGAACACGCCGGTCGGGTGATCAGCGCTGATCGAGCGCGAGGTCTCGACGCTCGGCTCGTCGGCGGAGTCGAATGTCCGCAGCCAGACCTGGGCCTGCCGTTGCTCCAGCTCCCGCTCGGAGGCCTCGGGGAACAGGTCCGCCTCGTCGTAGATGGTCCAGTCGTCGGGGAGCCGGGCGTACACGCCCAGCTCGTCGTTCTCGACGTACTGGTAGCCCGAGCTGCCGCACGCCAATGAGCCCACCGACAGCGCGGCGCCCACCACGACGAGGGACGGGGAGACCCTCATGGGGGGATTCTCCCCCAGATCGCCACGAAGTGCGACAGGTTGATGACGGTCTGTCGCCATGGGCTGGGCCGCGGCCCGCCAGCATCCTCAGCGGCCGGCGGCCGTCCCGGGCGCCTCGGGCGTGTCGTGCCGGGGCCCGTGGCGCAGGCGTCGCGGGATGTCGCGCACCGCGACATGCGAGGCCGTGGCGACACCGTCGCGGGCGGACAGCTCCTTGCACAGCCGGTACACCATCCACCCGACGACCGGGGGCAGCAGCAGCACCAGGAACCGGAAGGTCCACAGGATGGCGTTCACCGACAGGCCGAAGGTGGCGGCCAGCACGTCGGCGGCCCCGCCGAGGAAGCACACCGTGTAGAAGCTGATCGTCGCCGCTCCCAGCGACGTGCGCACGGGCCGCTGCCGGGGGCGGTCGAGCAGGTTGTGCTCGGCGTAGTCGCCCGTCACCCGGGCCTCGAGGAACGGCCACGCGTACAGCAGGGCGAACGTCACGCCCGCCAGCAGGATCCCCGGGAAGAACGGGTTGGGTATCTCGAACCCGGCGAAGCGAGTCTCCCACCCCGGCATGATTCGCAGGGCGCCGTCGAGCCACCCCGTGTACCAGTCGGGCTGGCTGGCAGCCGACACGTGCGCGGGGTCGAACGGGCCGTAGATCCAGATCGGGTTGATCTGGAACACGCCGCCGAGGAAGGACAGCACGGCCGACGTGAGGAAGAACAGCCCGATCGCCTTGGCGGCGTACGTCGGCCACACGCGCTCGCCGACCACGTTGTCCTCGCGGCGCCCGGGCCCCGAGAACTGGGTGTGCTTCTGGCGGACGAGGATGCCCAGATGGGCGGTGAGCAGGACGACGATGACCGCCGGGACCAGCAGGATGTGGATGACGTAGAGCCGCTGGATGATGTCGGGCCCCGGGAACTCGCCCCCGAACAGCAGCGACGCCACCCACGTGCCGATGAGCGGGATCGACAGCACGATCGAGTACACGATGCGCAACCCCGTGCCCGAGAGCTGGTCGTCGAGCAGCGAGTAGCCGAACAGCCCGTTGAGCATGGCGAGGATGAGCAGCGTGCAGCCGATGATCCAGTTGAGCTCGCGGGGGCGGCGGAAGGCGCCGGTGAAGAACACCCGGGCCAGGTGCACCGCGATCGAGGCCAGGAACAGCAGTGCGGCCCAGTGGTGGATCTGGCGCATCACGAGCCCGGCCCGTACGTCGAAGCTGAGCTCGAGCCCCGACCGGTAGGCCTCGGTCATCTGCACGCCGCGCAGCGGCTCATAGCTGCCGTTGTAGACGACCTCCCGCGTGCTGGGGTCGAAGAAGAACGTCAGGTAGACGCCCGTCAGCACCAGGACGATGAAGCAGTAGAGGCCCAGCTCGCCGATCATGAACGACCAGTGGTCGGGGAACACCTTGTTCAGGGCGCTACGGGCGATCTTGGCGGCTCCGAGCCGGTCGTCGATCCAGCGCGCGACGCGGTGCGTCAGCAGACGCTCGGGGCGGGGGCCCTTGGGGCTCATCGGGCGCTCACCGGCCCCGGTCCCAGAACCCCGGCCCGGTCGGGCCGGAGAAGTCGCCGGCGGCGATGATGTACCCGTCGTCGTCGAGGTCCAATGGCAGCTGGGGCAGCGACCGGGCCGCGGGCCCGAATACCGGCCGTGCCCCCTCCATCACCTCGAAGGTCGACTGGTGGCAGGGGCACAGCAGCAGCCCCGACACGGGCTGGTACAGCCCCACCGGGCAGCCGGCGTGGGTGCAGATCTTCGAGTAGGCGACGATGTTCTCGACCGTCCAGTCCTCGCGGCCGGGGCGGGGGGTGAACCCCTGGTCGGCGCGGTAGTGGATGAGCAGGGTCGGCGAGTCGGCCGCGTCGGTGTGCCCCTCGGGGAAGACCGTGATGAAGCTGTCGGGCGCGAGGTCGGCGGGGCGGACCGGCGACCCGTCCTCCTCCACCACCCGTACGCCACCGCCCCTGAACGCCGTCTGCTTGAGGCCCCGCCCCGGCCTCGGACCCAGCGACCGGATGGGGAACAGGAAGGCCACGCCCAGCGCCGCGCACGCCCCGCCGGCCGTCGCCACGAGGATGCGTCGGCTGCGCAGCGTCGACTGGCCGGCCTGGAAGTCGGAGGTGAAGGCGGCGACGTCCTCCTCGGCGGACGTCATGGCGTGGCGCTCCTCCGCGACCTCGTCGCTGGGCATGAAGTGCTTTGCCCACAGCACGATGCCCACCCCGATGCCACCGAGCGACAGCGCCAGGAGGATGCCTTCGGCCTGGGGCTGCCCGCCCTCCCAGTAGACCACGGCCAGGGCGACGGCGGCCACGAGCGACACCACGAAGCAGGCAGCGGCCCGCATCTCGACGCGCTCGCCGCGCCGGGTGACCACGTCCTCGCCCGCCACGTCGGGTGTCCCCTCGCGTGGATCGTCGTCGGTCACGGGCCCCTCCGGCGGATGGGCATGCGGGTGCCGATCCACGCCACGAGGGCCAGGAGGGCCGGAATCCCGATCAGCCAGGCGACGAACCCCTCGGGGATGGGCCCGGTCCGCCCGATCGGCAGGCCGCCGGGGTCCTCGGGTGAGCGCAGGTACTCGACATAGGCGGCCAGGTCGTTCAGCTCCTCGTCGGAGATCGTGTCGGGGCCGAACACCGGCATCTGCCCCGGGCCTACCCGCACCGCCGCCCCCACCTGGGTGGGCGTGGCTTCGGCCAGCTCCGGCGCCGCCCGCCCGTAGCTGAGCGCGCCCCCGCTGCCCGAGGCGCTGTGGCAGGCCTGGCAGATCTCCCGGTACGCCTCACCGCCGGCCGCAAGGTCGGCTCCGGCCGTGTCGATCTCAGGAATGGCGGGGCCGTCTCCCAGCGTCCCGACGTACGCCACCAGCGCCGCGATCTCGTCCTCGTGGTAGGCGGGCTCCTTGCGCTGGGGCTGCTCCTCGCTGTTGGCCAGCGGCATGCGGCCCGTCGACAGGTAGTAATAGGCGGCGGCCTCGCCGGCGCTCTCGAGCGACGGGCCCCGCGCGCTGCCGTCGGGTGCGACGACGCCACGTCCGTCGGGCCCGTGGCAGCTCGAGCACCCCGTCTCGTACAGCTCGCGCCCCCGGGCGAGCAGATCGTCGTCGCCGCCCTGGCCCGACGCCGGCCGCATGACCAGCGGGGTGAGCACCACCGTCGCCACCACCGTCGCCACTAGCGGCGCAGCCACGAGCAGACGGTGGAGGCGGGGGCGGCGGGTCATCGCTGACGGCTCACCGGAGCAGGTAGATCGTCGTGAACATCGCCACCCAGACGACGTCGACGAAGTGCCAGTAGTACCCGCAGACCTCGACGGTCTCGTGCGCCGGCGCCCGCGACCGACCGGCGATCGCCACAGCGATCGCCCCCATGAAGACGAGCCCGCCCACGACGTGCAGGCCGTGGAACCCGGTCATCAGGTAGAAGATCGACCCGTAGGCGTGGTCGTCGATCTGGAAGGACGCTTCGGCGTACTCGAGCGCGAGGTTGGCCAGGAAGACCGCGCCCATCAACGCGGTGACCCCGAGCCAACGGATCGCGCCCCGCCGGTCGTCCCGTCCCGCCGCCACCACGGCCATGTGCATCGCCCCGCTCGACGCCACCAGCACGACCGTCGCGACCGCGGTCCGGGCGGTGGCGAGCTCCACATCGTCGGGCGGCCACGGGTCGTTGATCGACCGCAGGGTGAAGTGCGCGGCGAACAGGCCCGCGAAGAACATCAGCTCCGAGGCCAACCACACGACCACGCCGACCCCCAGCGTCGACGGCACCTGTGACGTGTGCGCCTGGGGGGACGGGGGCGGCGGGGTCGGCTGAGCAGTCACCGACACGCCTGCCGTTGTAGCAGAGCCGGGACCGACAGTGCCGGGATCGGCAGGCCCGCCGGGTACCGTGGCCGTCAGTGGCCGACCCGACCGCAGGCGACCTGCTCCTCGGGTGGCAGCCCGATCCCGCCGCGCTGCTGCTCATCGGGCTCACCGGCGCGCTGTACGCCGAGGGCGTGCGCCGGCTGGCCGCACGCGGCCGACGGTGGTCTCCCGCCCGCACCACCGCCCTCGTCGGCGCGCTGGTCGTGGCGATCGTGGCCACCCAGTCGGGCATCGCCCACCACGAGGACACCCGCTTGTGGGTGCACATGGTCCAGCATGTGCTGCTCGGCCTGGTCGTGCCCCTGCTGCTCGTGCTGTCGGCGCCGCTCACGTTGGCCCTGCAGGCGGCGTCCACGGCGACCCGCCGGTCGCTGCGAGCGGCGCTGCGCAGCCGCCCCGCTCACGTGCTCACCCATCCGGTGGTGGCGTGGGGGCTGTTCGGCGGTGGGCTCGTCGCGATCTACCTGACCCCGCTGCTCGAGCTGTCGGTGCGGAACGACGCCGTCCACCTGTTCGTGCACGCCCACGTGGTGGTGTCGGGGGTGCTGTTCCTCGCCGTCCTCGTGGGCATCGACCCGCTCCCCGGGCGGCCGCCGTTCGGCGCCCGACTGCTGGCGTTGCTGGTCGCCGTGCCGTTCCACGCCGTCGTCGGACTGGCGCTGCTGTCGTCGGGGTCGCCCGTGGCGCCCGACGCCTACCCGCTCATGTCCGACCAGCGCACCGCGGCCGGCCTGTTCTGGGGCACCGGCGAGGTGTTCACGCTGGTGGTCGCGGCGATCATCGTCCGCCAGTGGTGGGTCGTCGAGCAACGGGCGGCCGCCCGCGACGAGAGGCGCTTCGCCCCCCTGGCAACCCGTTAGTCCCGGGTGTTGACCTGGTTCATCGCCGCCTCGATGCCGTCGGACAGGATCAGCTCGACCGCGTCGGCCGCTTCCTGCACCGCGATGTCGAGCTCGACCCTCTCGCGCTTCGACACGCGCTTGAGCACGTGGTCGACGCCGTGCTCCTTGGTCACCGGTTTGCCGACGCCGATGCGCACCCGCAGGAAGGCGTCGGTGTGCAGGTGGGCCTTGAGCGACCGCAGGCCGTTGTGCCCGGCCAGCCCGCCGCCCCGCTTGACCTTGACCCGGGCGAGCGGCAGGTCGAGCTCGTCCTGCACCACGACGATCTGCTCGGGGTCTGTGATGCCGTGCCGCTTGACCAGCAGCGCCACCGACTCGCCCGACAGGTTCATGAACGTCTGAGGGAACGCCAGGGTGACGCGCTTGTCGCCGATGCGGACCTCGGCGACGAGCGCCCGCTCCTTCGACCGCTTGAGCGCGCCTCCGTGCCGCTGCGCCAGCAGGTCGACGACCTCGGCGCCCACGTTGTGGCGGGAGCCCTCGTACTCGGCCCCGGGGTTCCCGAGCCCGACGACGAGCATGTCGGCGGGGGTGCCGCGACGGTCGGCCGCCGCGCCACCCCGCCCGAACAGTGCCACCGTGAGGGGTGCCGGCTACTCGCCGTCGGCGTCGCCGCCGGCGGACTCGCCGCCTTCGCCCTCGGCCTCCGCACCCTCTTCGCCCTCTTCGCCCTCGCCCTCTTCGCCTTCTTCCTCTTCGGCGAGGGCCAGGCTGGTGAGCTTGGCGGTGACGACGGTCTCTTCGGGGTCGACCTCGGTGGCGACGCCCTCCGGCAGCACCAGGTCGGCCACGGTGATGGTGTGGCCGATCTCGAGCTCGGTGACGTCGACCGACAGATGGCCGGGGATGGCGTCGGGCTTGGCCTGGATGACCAGCGCGTTGAGCACCTGGTCGACCACGCCCTGCTCGCGGAGGACCAGGGTGGCCTCGCCCTCGAGCACGATCGGCACGTCGGTGGTGATGGCGACGTCGACGTCGACCGACAGGAAGTCGACGTGGAGCACGTCACGCCGCACCGGGTGACGCTGCATCTCCTTGACGATCGCCGTGGTCTTCTTCGACCCGACCTTGAGCGTGAGCAGGGCGTTCAGGCCCTTGTCGGTGGTCAGCGCCGTACGCAGCTCGCGCCAGTCGACGGTGATCGGCTGCGGCTCGGCCCCGCGGCCGTAGAGCACCGCGGGAACCTTGCCGGTGCCCCGCAGGCGGCGGGACGCAGACGAACCGGTGGTACGGCCGGTCTCGGCCGTGAGGATGATGTCGTCAGCCATCGGAATCTCCCTACTTCTGACGTCGCGCCGGAGCGCTTCGGTTGTCGATGAAAGCCGTTAGAGGCTAGCGGCCGGGCGCGGCGATCCCGAAAAGCGCTGGACGGCCGGTGAGGCCCGCGCCGTCAGCTCTGGTTGGCGCCGTCGAAGATCTCGGACACCGACGTGTCCTCGAAGATGGCGTCGATCGTGTCGGCGATGACCTTGGCGACCGACAGCACCTCGATCTTGTCGATCTGCTTCTCGGGCGGCAACGGCAGGGTGTTGGTGACCACGACCTTGGCGATCACCGAGTTCTTCAGCCGGTCGATGGCCGGCCCCGACAGGACGCCGTGCGTGGCGGCGGCGCACACCTGGCTGGCCCCCTGCTCGATGAGCTGCTCGGCCGCAGCGACGAGCGTGCCGCCGGTGTCGATCATGTCGTCGATGAGCACGCAGGTGCGCCCGGCGACGTTGCCGACGACCTCTTTGGCCTCGACCGCGTTCCTGGCGCCCTTGACCCGCCGCTTGTGCACGATCGCCAGGTCGGCGTGCAGCACGTTGGCGTACCGCTCGGCCACCTTGACCCGGCCGGCGTCGGGCGACACGACCACCAGGTCGTCGCCCATGTTGCGCTGCAGGTAGTCGACCAGCACCGGCATAGCCGTGAGGTGGTCGAACGGCGCGTCGAAGAAGCCCTGGATCTGGCCGCTATGCAGGTCGACCGACACCAGGCGCGAGGCCCCGGCGACGGCGAACATGTTGGCCACCAGCTTGGCCGAGATGGGCTCGCGGCCCTCGGCCTTGCGGTCCTGGCGGCCGTAGCCGTAGAAGGGCATGACGGCCGTGATGCGCTTGGCCGATGCGCGCCTGGCCGCATCGACCATCTGCAGGTGCTCGAAGATGGCGTCGTTGATCGACATGTCGCCGCTGGCGCCGTGGCTCTGGATGATGAACACGTCCATGCCGCGCACCGACTCGCCGAACCGACAGTGGATCTCGCCGTTGGCGAAGTTCTCGCAGTTGGCCTCGCCCAGCGACACGTCGAGCGCCTCGGCGATCTCCTCGGCCAGGGGGAGGTTGGCCCGACCGGACACGATGTGCAGCTTCTTCTTGGTGACGAGCTCCATATCGACCCTCTCCCGGCTACCGGTCGGCGTGCGCCTATCCGGTGGCACCAGTGTAGAACGGGCCTGTTCGAACTCCCGAACCGACGCGCGCCCCCGGTTCGAGCACGGCGAACGGCCCCACCACGGCGTCGTCGCCGATCTCGGCGAGGGTGGCCACGGTCTCGTTCACCTTGGCCCGCTCCCCCACCCGGGTGTCGGACAGGCGGGTGGCGGGCCCGATCTCGGTGCCGGCCCCCACCACCGTCGCACCCTGCAGCACCGTCCCGGGGAACAGCACGACGTCGGGCGCCAGCGCCACGGTGGTGTCGACGTAGGTGGCGTCGGGGTCGACGATGCCGACGCCCTCGCGCATCCAGTGCTCGTTGGTGCGGCGGCGCAGCTCGGCCTCGGCGATTGCCAGCTGGGCGCGGTCGTTGACGCCCTGGGTCTCGCCGGCGTCGTCGGCCACGAGTGACACGACCGGGTGGCCGGCCTCGGCCAGCACCTCCACGACGTCGGTGACGTACAGCTCGCCCTGGGCGTTGTCGGGGGTGAGGCGGCGCAGCGCCGGGGCCAGCAGCCCGCGGCGGAAGACGTAGATGCTGGTGTTGATCTCGTCGATGGCCAGCTCGGTCGTCGTCGGCGTCGTGCTGCTCGACGATGCGGCGCACCCGACCGTCCTTGTCGCGCACGACCCGCCCGTACCCCGTGGGATCGTGCATGCGTGCGGTGAGCAGCGTGCATGCCGCACCCGACAGCCGGTGCTCGCGCACGAGGGTCGCCAGCGTCTCGGGCCGGATCAGCGGGGTGTCGCCGGGCAGGACGATGACGTCGCCGTCGTCGGCGTCCGCCGCGTCCAGGTCGTCATCGGGCAGGCCGGTGAGGCCGACGGCCACGGCGTCACCGGTGCCGTTCTGCACCCGTTGCTCGACGAACTCGAGCGGGGTGGGCCCCGGGTCGTCCTGGAGGGTCTTGATGACGAGGTCGGCCCCGAACCCGACCACGACCACGGCCCGGTCGGTGTCGCAGCCGGCCACTGCCTCGAGCACGTACCGAACGAGCGGACGCCCGCACAGCATGTGCAGGGGCTTGGGCCGGGACGAGCGCATGCGCGTGCCCTGCCCGGCTGCAAGGACGATGGCCGACAGCGGACGCTCGCTCATTGCTCCCCGCTCTTGCTGCTCCGCAGCGGGACGCTCGCTCTCAAGCCCTCCGGGACGCTCGCTCATGACACCGTTGTAGCGCCCGAGCGGGCGGACCGTGCGTCATCGCCTGTTCACCTGGCCGCGGCGGCCGCGACGTCGACCTCACCCGCGAGCCGGCGCTTCGCAGCGTCGTCCAGCAATGACGCGTCGATGCCGGCGCGCACCAGCCCGGCGAGATCGGCCACGCCCCAGCCGAACGTGGCGGCGAGGCGGCGGTACTCCTCGTCGAGGTCGGTGCCGAACATGTGAGGGTCGTCGGTGTTGACGGTGACCACCACGCCCGCGTCGCGCAGGCGGGCGATCGGGTGCTCGCCCAGGGTCGGGTAGACCCGGGTGCACACGTTCGACGAGGGGCACACCTCGAGCGGCGTGCCGGTGGTGGCCAGCCGTTGGACCAGGCCCGGGTCCTCGATGGCCCGCACCCCGTGTCCGATGCGGTCGGCGCCCAGACGGTCGAGCGCGGCGCGCACGCTGGCCGGACCATCGCCCTCGCCCGCGTGCGGCAACGACGCCAGCCCGGCGGCCCGCGCCCGGTCGAAGGCCCACCCGAACTCGGTGCGGTCGACGCCGGCCTCGGCGCCGGCCAGGCCGAACCCGACGAGGCCGTCGGGCGCCTCGTCGAGCGCGACCCGCAACGTCTCCCGCGCCGCCTCCTGGCCGTGCTGGCCGGGGATGTCGTAGATCCACGCCAGCTCGACGCCCAGCTCGGCGGCGTACCGCCGACCGTCGGCCAGCCCCTCCACCACGCCGCCGTGGGGCAGCCCGGACAGCGCGTGCATGTGCGGGGTGACGGTCAGCTCGCAGTAGCGGACGTTGTGGGCCGCGAGGTCGCGGGCCGCGCCGCGGACCAGGTCGGCGATGTCAGCGGGCGTGCGCACCAGGTCGTTGGCCGTGCCGTAGACCTCGATGAAGTGGGGGAAGTCGCGGAACTCGAAGTAGGTGGCCAACTCGGCGGGGTCCGCCGGCACGCCCGACTCCGGGCGCCGCTCGGCGAGGCGGGCCAGCGTGTCGGGCGACGCGGAGCCGACGAGGTGCAGGTGCAGCTCGACTTTGGGGGTGGCGGCGAGGAACCTCGCCACGGGGTCGGGGACGGGCGTGGTGGGCGGCATGGTGCTCCTCCTGGTTGCTCGGATCGGACGGCGTGCGGGCGCGTGGGCGCCCGAGGTCACGATCCGGGCAGGTCGCCGCGCCGGCGATCCTCGCCGTACAGGGGGAGACGGCGGGCACTCACACCGTTGTGCGAGAGGACGACGTTGGGCACCCCGTCACCGTAGCGGTGACCGCGGACGCCGGGGTCAGCCGACGAGCGCGGCGAGGACGGCGTCGTGGACGCGGCCGTTCGAGAACACAGCCGGGCCGCCGCCGTAGATGTCGTGGTGGCCGCGGAGGTCGCTGAACCGGCCGCCCGCCTCCTCGACCACGACCGACAGTGCGGCGAAGTCCCACGGCCCGCCCCCCAGCTGCACGCAGGCATCGACCCGGCCGTCGGCCACGAAGAGCGCGCCGTGTTCGGCGGGCGGGACGTACGTCGCGGCAGAGCCCAGCCCGTCGAGCAGGAGGCGCCGCCGCGGCTCCAGCGCGTCGAGCGGGGGGATCAGGCTGTAGTGGCCGTCGACCAGGTCGTCGCGATCGCTCACCGTCACCCGCACCGCGGCCGCCCCACCCACCGCGTGCCAGGCGCCGGCGCCTCGGGCGGCCCACCAGCGCCGGCCGTCACCACCGCTGGTGGTCACGCCGATCACGGACTCGCCGTCGACCTCCAGGGCGATCTGGGTGGCCCAGCCCGGCAGACCGGCGACGAACAGCACCGTGCCGTCGATGCCGTCGACGATCCACCGTCGACCACGGGGCCCCGACTCGCCCACCTCCTCGCCCAGGACGCCGTCGGCGGGGCGTTCGGAGGCCACGATCTCGCTGATGCGGCGCTCGACCGCCACATCGGTGACGGACACCGGGCTGCCGTCGGCCTTGAGCTCGTGCACCACCGCTGCGCCGGTGAAGGCGGCGGCGCTGATCTCGTCGGCGGCGTCGGCCAGTCGGAGCGCGAGGGCGAGATCGTCAGCGAGGTCGGGGGCCACGGCCGCAGAGTCTGACCGATGTGCGAGGCCCGCGGCGCCCGGTCGAGCTGTAGTTCGGCCCGATAGCGACCCGCCGGAGGATCAGCAGTCGGCGTCGGTGATGCCGACCGCTACGCACGCCGTGCCCTGACCGGACACGGTCTTCGACCCGCCCGGCAGGAGCAGCAGGTCGATGGAACCCGTCACCCTGACGGTCACGCTGTTGCCGGTCGCCGATGCGGTCGAACCACCGGAGCAGGGATAGCCGGTGTTGGCGAGGAAGGCGCAGGCGGCGTCCTGCGCTGCGCCGGCGTCCAGCACGACCTCGTCGCCGATCCGGACCCGCTCCTCCGAGATGGCCTGGGCTCCGGCGCGAGCCGCGGAGTCAGCAAGATTGCCGACGCGACGGTGCTCAGCCAGCATGCGCCCGCCGTCGGTGACGAGCCCGGCGACGAACACGAGCGCCACGGCGAACACCACCACGAAGGCGGTGACCATGCCCTGGTCACGCTCGACCCCGCCGTCGTGATCGCCCCCGGGGCGAGCACCCCGCGTCCCCCCTGATCGGGGCGCTGACATCACAGGCTCCGGTTTCCGTCGATGGGCTCCCACGCGTGCTCCACCACCGTGATCACCCCGGGGAGGTTCAGCAGGGCGAGATCACCGGTCTCGACGTCGCAGCTCACCGTTGCGTGCACCGTCGCACCGCGCTCCAGGCCGCCGCCGCTACCGCCTTCGTAGGCGAGGTCGACATTGATGCCACCGACGCACTCGATCCCCTCACCGGCCAGGCTGTCCTCGGCGATGTTCTGCGCCTGGGTGGCGGCGGCGCCGGCGCTGTCCTGCAGCGATGCCGCCCGGGCGGCATCGCTGGCGGCCGACACGACGTCGCTCCTGGCATCGGTGAGGCGCCCCGCGGCCACCACGAGACTGAGAAATGCGATGAGGACGGGCATGACCAGGACCAGCTCGGTGGTCGCGGCCCCGACGTCACCCGCGAGCAGGCGGGGGTGCGAGCGAGGAGACCGAGTCACGGCGTGCTGTCGGTCGGTACGTCGCCCGCGGGCCGAAACCTCTCGACCGGGGTTTCGGCGGTCTCGCTCACCGAGATGCTGAGGTCGGCGCCCGGGATGGTCACCACCTGCGACACGTCGCCGGTGACCGTCATGCGCACGCTCTCGCCGCCGTCCACGAACTGACCCTCGACGTCGGCGCCCGCCAGCAGCTCGGGCGCGAGGGCATCGAGAAGTTCACGCGCCGCTGTCTCGCCGGCCTCGAGTGAGGCCGGCTGCAGGCTGGCGTCGCGGGCACCCTCTTGCGCAGCGGCGCTGGCGATGCTGATGGCGTGGAAGTAGAGGCCGAGTTGCACGATCAGGAGGATCATGAACAGGAACGCGGGCGCGACGATGACCAGTTCGGTCGTCGCGCCTTCGTCGCCTCGAAGGCGGCGAGCGGCCATCAGAGAAGGGCGAGTGCCCCGTCGATCTCGTTGCCGATGTCGGTCCCCTTGTCACTGACTGCGGTAGCGATGACCGCAACGGCCGTCGCGGCCGCCACCGCGAGGATGGCCGTGATGATCATTGTCTCCGTGGTCATCCCACGCTCGTCGTGGCGGGCGTCCTGGAGGCGGCCCCACAACATCGACAGGATCACGGCGATCGGTCCGAGCATCTGAGTCTCCTTATGTGATTGATCGGGGGCCGTCACAGCCCGGTGAGGATCAGGTCCATGGCCGGGAAACCGACGAGGACGAGAAACCCGACGAAGAGCAGCACCACGGGGATCGCCATCTTCTCCGTTGTCGACTCCGCCTCGGCCAGCGCTTCGGCCAGCGCGTGCTCGCGCAGCGATGCGGCCTTGACCGCGAGCGATTCCCGCACGCGGGCGCCCTCGGTGCCGGCGAGCGAGACGCTTGACGACAGCTCGACCAGCTCGGGAACGCCCACCTCGTGGCCCAGCCGGGCAAGGGCGGCCCACGGTGTCTCCCCGGTGAGCGTTGTCACCTCGAGGGCGTTGTGGAGCTGTACGAAGGCCCAGCCCCGCCCGACGCCGGTGGCATCGCGGAGCGCGCTCTCGACGCCAGCGCCCCCAGCCAGCGATATCACGACCAGATCGAGGAACGAGCCGAGGGCACTCTTGAACTCCTTGCGGCGGTTGGCGGCCTCGCTGCGGAGGGCGATGTCGGGAGCGAAGAAGAAGAAGAGCCCGAGCAGGACGCCGCCGCCCGCGGGGATCGACAACGTGAGCCCGATGCCCGCGACAGACCAGATGACGCCCACAAGGATGGGTAGGGACACGCCGAACAGAGCGAGCAGCACCTTCTGCGCCATGTGAGCCTCGATCGAGCGCCCCGTCAGGCGGAGGTCGGCCTCGAGCGACTCCATCTTCATGCCGAGGCTGCGCAGGGACCTCTCGAGGGAGGCACCGACTGTGCGCCCGAGCAGGTCGTTGATCCCCTGGTCTGCCTGGTCGCGGTTGGCAATGCCGACCAATTGGTTGCGCCGGTGCAGCCGGTCGACCGCCGCCTGCAGGGGCGGCGGGGCCGGAAACAGGAGGCGCCACGACACCACGGCACCGAGACCCGCCAGGGCGCCGAGAAGCACGGCGGCGATCACGATGCCGCCCCGTCCACCCGCAGGAAGCGCTCCTCAGGCTCGAATCGGAACGAGCGGGACAACCAATAGAAGGAGCCTCCGAAGCAGAGCCCGATGAACCCGAGCACGAGTTGTCCCAAGGCAGAGTCGTAAGGCTCGAGGTACTCGCCGTTGAAGATCATCAGGAACAGGGTGAAGAGCACCGTCACCACGACGATCACCTTGACCGACGTGCGGGTACGGGCCCGGCTGGCGTCGACGCGCAGACGCATGTTGACCTCGTTACGTGCCGAGTGGGCCAGCCGGCCGAGGAGGTCGCCGAGGCGCTTCGGGCTCTTGTCGGCGGCCAGGATCAGTGCTGCCACAACCAGATCGCCCGACGGGTCGTCCAGATCGTCGGCGAACTCGCGCAGAGCGGGTGCCAGCCGTTCACGCTCGAGCCGGGCCGCGAGCCGAACCACCTCGGAGCGGATCGCCTGCGGCGACACGCCGGCAGTGGCGATGATCGACTGCTCAAGACCGCCGGAGCCGGCCATCGTGTCGCGCAGCATCTCGGCCCACGAGGCCACGGCCTCGACCCGGTCGAGCTGAGCCTTCCGCTGAGCCTCGCCCCCGAGCAGGCTGGGGGCCAGGAACCCGGCGAGCCCGAGCAGCAGGGTCGCCATGGGCCACCGGGTGATCACCCCGACGACGACCGCGCAGCTGACGCCCAGCGCCAGTCGCAGCACCAGGTTCTCGAACCGGGTGCGGGCGTTGATCGCGGGCCGCGGTCGCTGGGGCACCTCGCTTGGCGCGACCGGACGCATGGCGACGGCGAACATCACCACGCCCAGCGCGAACAGAGCCCCCAGGACCCCGGCGATCAGCGTCATCGGCCCGGCCTACCCACCCGACCCGGTGTTGATCGCCTGCGCCTCGTTGACCGCCAAGACAGTCGAGGACGAGAGCTGGATGTCACCGAGTGTGCCACTGTCGATCAGCTCGCCCATCACGTAGACGTCGTATCCCCCGACATACGTGTAGCTCGCGGTCACGGTGTACGCCGGATCACCTGACTCAGGATCAACCTCCTGCCCCACCGACGACCGGTTGTACTCGTATGTGCACGAGCCATCGGGAGTTCCCGCGTCGGGACAGCTGACCGAGCCGTCACCGGTATCCCACACCACGGGGGCGTCGGGTTTGGGATTCGCCCAGACGCGCACGGCGATCAACGGCTGACCACCCACGTCGGGCCCGTCGGTATCCCACATCTCCTGCGGTCCGTACGCCGCCGCGTCGAGCCATAGCCATGTCGGTATTCCGACCATGCTGGGCCTGCCGGCTCCGGGGTCGGTGTGTATGCCGGCATCCGCCGGACGAAGTCGTGACAGGGCGTCCGCAGCCAGCTCTTGTGGGTCCTGCGGGACAACGCCCATCTGGTACCAGTTCACCTGCCACAGACTCCCGGGCGGGAAGGCGGTGTTCTCGTTCCCCGTTGGTACGTTGTGCCCGTCCACCACGCAGTTCAGCCACACGCTGTACGTGCCGTCGCCGGAGGCGTACGAGTTCCACTCGAGGTGCGCCGGCATCGCCATCACCGCGGGGTCTCCCTGCTGGTCAACAGTGCAGCTGGCTGGCCCCGACGATCCGCTACCGCCCCCGGATGCGGCCAAGAACTGTGCCGCGTGGCTGTACTCGTCGTTGGTGGGTGGGTTGACGTTGTCTCCGATGTCGGCGCTCGCTGGGCTCGCGCCGAGCACCACCATGGTGGGGCCGATGATCGCGATGAGTGCAACCAACCTGGTCACGGGGTGCATGCATCCTCCAGCGTTCTGATGACGGAGACCCGCCACGTGCCTTCCTGGTTGACAACTTCCGCCTCACGGCTGCGGGGGATCCCCGACCCCTCTTCAACGACCGCGTTGGTCGCGGTGTCATAGGTCGTCGAGTCCTCGACCGTGCAGTCGCGCAGCAGCACCTCATCGGCAGTGGACGAGACCACCTCCGGGTGCGTTTGCATCGATCCGACGGTGTGCTGACCAGCGTTCTGCTGTTCGATGACGACGCCCGCGATCGATTGGGCGGCGACGCCGGTCAAGGACTCGCTGATGCTCGGGTGCATCGGGTTCGGCGGGTTCGACGCGGCGAACATCGCCTCCCATGCCCGGTTGTACGCCGCGATCGCCAGATCGTCCGGCGTGGGAGCCACGGTGGTCGTCGTGTCACCGCCCCCGGCGTCGGACTCCTCGGTCACCGTCGTGTCCGAGGACTCTGTCTCGTCGTCGTCACCACCGCAGGCCGCGAGGCCGAGGACCAGCATGATCGCCACGGCCCCTGCGAGCGCGCGGATTCGCGTTCTCATGCCGCGGTTCTCCCTTGTGTTTCCGGACACCCAGCACCGGCCTCCAGCGCCCGCCGGCTCAGCTCGTGCACGCAGAACCTACTGGCTGGGATACCCACGGCGGGACGCGCCCTCACGGGATTCACGCAGCGTCCATCGCCTGTTGCGGGGCCGGCGCGCTCGGTCAGGTGGTGACGCACGGCTCTTCGCGATGCTCGAGACGATTCGCGTCGGACCTCAGCTCACGACGTCGGTGGCCGAGAAGGTGAGCGTCGGGTTGGCCTCGGTGTCGATCACTGCGTACCCCCGCCGGTCACCGTCGGCCTCGTCGAGCTGTGGGTAGCGGACGATGGCGTCACACTCCCAGGTTCCGACGTCGTGGAGGACGCCGACCCCGCCGAACCGCAGCTCCCGGACCGACTCATCCCAGAGGACCAGGCGCACGACGAGATCGTCGAACGTGCGCGTGTAGCTCGCCACGTGCGCGTCACCCGTGACGAGAACGTTGTCCCACCCCGTCTCCGTCACGGGAACGCCTCCCCTGGTAGGAACCCGGTGCCAGACCCCGGTGTGTAGCCGGGCGGGTGCAACTTGTCGACGGCCGAGTTGTTCCAGCCGGTGGTCGGGGTGGGACGGATCTGGACGTGGTAGTGCTCGCCATGGTGCCGAGGGTTGAAGCCGGCGATCGCCAGGGGACAGGCCCTCCGGATGGCTTTCCATCGTGATGCGCGTGTAGTCGTTTGGTATCCAGCGCGTCCTCGGCGTCCCGTCCGGCGTCGTCCCCACGTACGACGGCTCGACTCCGAGCTGCGCCGTGAACTCGTCGGCGGTGGGGGGGAACGTGTTGCGCGGCGGTGGAGCGGTGCCGGCGGGTAGCGCGAGCGGGGTGGGCGGCCCGCTATCGAGGAGGTCGCTCCCCCTGCGGCCCATGCCGCCGGTGCTGGCACCGATGACGGTCTCCAACGCCGCGCTCTCCAGGTCGAACTGTCCGTCGCTCCCCGGCAGGGGCAACAGGTCGTAGCCCTCGGCGAGCACCCCCGTCGTGGCACCCCCGGCGCCGCCCCGCAGCATCGCCCCGCCCAAGGTGCTGGTCGTCCCGCCGAACGCGAACCCCACCCGGCCGGCGATGCCGCCCACCAGGCCGCCCATGATGATCGCCCCCGCATCCCAGTTGCCGGTGGTGACGCCCTGGATGATGCCCGGCGCCATCCCCATGCCGACGCCCACCAGGGTGGCGATGATCGGCCCACCCGGGATGAAGAACGACCCGACCATCAGGGCACCCATGGCGATGTTGCCCCACTGCATGCCCGTCTCTTGGTCGCGGATCTGGTTGTACTGGTCGATCGAGAGCGGCTGCAGGCCCAGCGGGTCGACCATGCCGACCGGGTCGTTGTTCGCGTAGTGGTAGGGGTTGGTCGCCACCGTCGTGCCCGGGATGCCGGGCAGCGGGTCGGGGGCCACGAACGCCCGGGTCGTCGGGTCGTACAGGCGGTTCCGCAGCCACGTCAGGCCGCCCAGGTCCAGCTCGCCCAGGAACCCGATGCCCGACCCCGGGCGCGCTGCCACCGGCGTCGGCTTGGCCCACACCGGCGGGCGCGCCCCACGGGTCGCGGGCCACCGCGTCGCCGACCGAGCCCTGCCAGTCACGGCCGAGCCAGTCGACCGTGCCGTCCGGACGGGCCAGCCCGACGGGCTGGCCGCCCGCGCCGACCACCTCGCGGTCGCCGATGGCGACCAGGTCGGGAACGGCACCGACGGAGTCCCACGTGAACGTCGTGCCGTCGTACGAGGCGAGCCGACCCAATGCGTCGACGTCGACCTCTCGCGCGCTGCCGTCGTCGTCGTCGACACCGCTCAGCCGACCCAGCCCGTCCCAGGAGAACCGGCGGGTGCCCGAGGGGCCCGACTGCTCGGTGCGGCGGCCGGCGGCGTCGTAGGTGAACCCCGTCGCGCCGGCCGGGCCCGACACCGACACGAGCTGGTGGGCCTCGTCGTACGCGTAGGTGGTGGCACCGTCGGGGCCCGTCTCCGCGACGAGCCGGCCGGCCTCGTCGTACGACCACGTCCATGCTCCGGCCGGTGTCAGGGCGCCGACGAGCTGGCCGGCGAGGTCGTAGCTGTAGCGGGAGGCGCCCGCCCGGGTGCGCACCTCGGTGACCCGACCGGCATCGTCGCGTACGAGGGTGGTCTCGCGCCCGCCGCCGGGCCCGTCCTCGCGGTAGGTCGCGACGAGTCCCGCGGCGTCGCGGTCCCACGCCCGCGTCACACCGTCGGCCCGCAGGGCGACCAGGCGACCGTCCAGGTCGCGGTCGAGCTCGACCCGCCCCCACCGGTCGGACGTCACGGCCGAGAGCCGCCCCGCCGGGTCGTGCGCATAGGACGTGCGGCGCCCGGCCGGGTCGTCGCGGGACGTCACGAGGCCGTCGCGGTCGCGGCCCCACCGCATCGTCGCGCCGTCGACGTCGAGCGACGCGAGCCGGCCTCCCCGCGTCCACGACAGGGTGAAGGTGCGGTTGCGGCCGGGCTCGTGGATCAACGCCGGGCGACCGGCCCGGTCGCGGTCGAACACCACCACGTCGCGGTCGTTGACCCGCACATCGGTGGCCAGGCCGCGGGCGTCACGCCGCCACTCGACGATGTCGCCCGTCGGGACCTCGCGCCGGACGATCCGGCCCACGGCGTCGCGATGGATGCGGGTGGTGCGACCCAGCTGGTCGGTCACCGCCACGGGACGGCGCATGGCGTCGTAGGTGGTGGTGGTCATGCCGCCGAACGGGTCGAGCACGCCGCTGGCGTTGCCCCGCTCGTCGTAGCGGATGCGCACGGTGTTGCCCAGCGGGTCGGTGCTCGCCACCAGCTTGCCGCGCAGGTCGTAGCGGTGGCGGGTGGTGGCGCCCAGGGGATCGGTGGTCGACGTGACCCGTCCGGCGTGGTCGTAGCCCGTCCGCCACGTACGCCCGGCCCGGGTCGTCTCGACCACGCGGCCGCCGAGGTCGTACACCAGCCGGTCGATGCGACCGGCCGGCGAGGTGGTCGCCACGAGGCGGTCGCACGCGTCCCAGGCGAAGCGGGTGACGGCGGCGTCGGCGTCGGTGACCGAGGCCAGCCGTCCGGCCTGGTCGTAGGCGCTGGTCCAGCCACGCCCCTCGGCGGTGGTGACCGATCGCACCCGACCGGCGGGCGTGTACGTGTAGCTCAGCGAGTCGCCGTCGGGGAATCGCACCCCGGTGGGCCGGCCCCACACGTCCCACTCGTAGGCCGTGGTGGCGCCCTCGGGCCGGTCCTCGGACACGACCCGGCCCAGCGCATCACGGGTGTAGCGGGTGGCGTTGCCCGACTGGTCGACGACCTCGGCCAGCCGCCCCGCCGCGTCGTACCGCTGGCGCACCTGGTGGCCCAACGGGTCGGTGGCCGCGACCATGCGGCCCTCGGGGTCGTAGTCGTAGCCCCACGTGCCGCCGGCCGGGTCGTGCACCAGCGACAGCATGCCCACGGCGCTGTAGTTGAACTGCCACTTGGCCCCGCCGGGCGCCGACAGGCCCACCAGGCGCTCGAGATGATCGTGCGACAGCTCCAGCTCGCCGCCCAGGGCGTCGATGACGCGCTCCATGGCGCCGTTCGTGCCGTGCTCGAACGACGTGTGTCCGTCCGCCGGGTCGACCATGCCCGTGAGCCGACCCGCCGCCGTCCACTCGATGGTCCACTCGTCGCCCAGAGGCGAACGCAGCGCCACCATGCGCCCGGCGTCGTCGCGGTCGACCTCGTACACCGCCCCGTCGGGCATCGTGACCCGCCGGGCCAGGCCGCTCACGTGGGGGACCGTGCGGGTGCTGGCCCCCAGGGCGTTGCTCGTCGCGGTGACGTTGCCGTCGGCGTCGTGATCGAACGTGACCGTGACACCGTCCGCGTCCGTCAGGGACCGCAACAGCCCGTCGGCGATCTCGACCCGCATCTCCCACCCGTCGGGCCCGGTCAACCGCGACGGGAACGCGCTGTCGTGGTCGTAGACGAACTCCAGCCGGGGGCCGCCGTCGACCTGGTGAGCGGTGACCCGGTCGTGCTCGTCGTAGTCCCACCGCTCGGCCACGCCATCGGGCCCCGTGCGCGACGCCGACCGACCATCGGCCGCGAACGCCTGCCGCGTCTGCGCTCCGTCCAGCCCCGTGGCCTCGACGCAGCGACCTTCGAGGTCGAAGGTGCGGCGCATGTGGTTGCCCTGATGATCGACGAGGCCCACCAGCCGGCCCGCCTGGTCGTGCTCGAAGATGCTGACCGGCCCGTCGTCGGTATCGGACACCACCGTCCGGTTGCCGGGGTGGTACGCGAACACGGTCTCGCGCCCGAAGGGCGACACCTGGGCCAGCACCCGGCCCTCGTCGTCGTAGGTGTTCCGGCACAGCCGCACGCCGTCGGCGTCCCACACCTCGACCACCCGGCCGGCGTCGTCGGTCTCGTAGCGGCGGGCGCCGAGCACCCGCTCGGACCGCACCAGGTCGCCGTCGCCGTCGTAGGTGTAGCGGGCGATCCGTCCACACGACGAACGCACCGCGGTGACCCGCGGGCCGTCCCAGTCGAGCGCGAGGCGACGGCCGCCGTCGTGCGCCACCGAGGTGAGCAACCCGCCGGTGTACCCGAACGTGACTGCGCCTGACGCCGGCGCGGTGACCGTCCGCAGGAGGCCCGCCGCGTCGAAGGCCCAGACCTCGCCGGCATGGGCCGATGCGCGGTCCCAGGCCAGTTCCCAGCCACGACCCGCGCCCGCGCCGTCGTCTCCGTCGTCGCCGCCGTCAGCCGCCGGCGTGCGGGCGAGGGTGGCCTGCACCCCCGGCACCCGCCCGTAGCCGCCGGGCTCGTCCACGGCGAGGGACGGGACGAACACCGCCATCTGCCCGTCGGGGCCCTGGTAGCCGACGGAGCCGTCGGCGTCGGCGACCAGGGCGACCGACGCCCACGAGGCCCATCCCCGGCCGAACGGCCCGGCGGCGACGAAGCGCGACGAGTACGTGCGCCGCCACCGCAGCAGGTCGAGCCGGTCGGGCCAGGTGAAGTCGTCCTCGACCTCGAGGAAGTGGCCCGTCGCCGTGCACACCGGGTCGGCCACGAACCCCGACGTCTGCGGCGTGCCGGCCGCGATGGGCACGTCGACCGTGACCGCCGGACGGTCGGCCACCAGCGCGGCCGGATCGAACCCCGCCGCGGTCGCCGCCGCGTCGAACGCCGCCGAGAAGGCGGCCGCGTCCACCACCGCCCGGCCGTCGCCGTCGAGGGTCGCGTCGGCGTCCAGGAACGCCTGGCGCACGATCGACACGAAGGTCTCGTCGTTCACGTAGCTCGTGACGAGGCCCGGTAGCTCGACCTCCATGAGGTCGTAGTTGCCGACATACGACGACCCCGACGACTGAAATCTGTCGTACGACGCGCGCAGCGCGGTGATGCGGGTCTCGAGTTCGCCCCGGATCTCGACCGCCGCCTCCACGAACGCCTGCAGCTTCCCCGGCTTGGCCGACGCAGTCCCCATAAGCGCCCGATGAAACCACAGCGCCACCCACGACGGGCGTCGGGCCGACATGCCCCGCGCCCGGGGCGCGACCGCACCCGGCGACGGACGGCTCCTAGACTCGCCGACCCATGGGTGGCTACTCGGCCAGCAGCGGCAACGTGAACTTCGCGTACGACACGGCGCTCCAGGCGGCGCGCGACCTGTACACGCTGTCGGGCGTGGTCAACACCAAGCACGACTCCCGGGCGACCGAGGGCGGTCTCGCGATCGACGGGTGGGAGGGCGGCCACCGGTCGACCTTCGACACCAAGATGACCGCCGAAGGCACCGACGCCGAGACCGTCCGCAGCGCCCTCGTCATGCTCGCCAACACGTTCGCGTCGGAGTGGTCGGCCGCACGTGGCGAGCAGGACCGCATCAACCACGCCCGCTACGTCCAGCACGAGAAGGACAACGACAGCTGGGTGGAGGACGGCGCCGAACTGGTGGTCGGCGAGGACGACTACGGCGCCCCGCCGGACAACCCGCCGGTGCCCGACGCACCCGACTACGCCGTCACGCGCGACCCCATCCACCCCGAGTTCGAGGACGGCTGAGCGCGTCGGGTCGGCTCGATGGGCGCGGCGTAGACGTTGACCTTCCCCACACCGCCCCCGTCCGCCAGCCCCAGGCCGATCACGGTCGTGGCCCAGCCGCCGGGGTCGGACCGCGCGATCGCGGCCTCCAGGGCGTCGAGCGCGTCGGTGTCGCCGTGCTGCTCGACCAGGCCCCGGGCCAGCTGCGCCACGCCTGCGGGGTCGAGGCCGAGGGCCTTGCCCGACAGGTGCACCGACAGCTCGGGCCCGTCGGTGCCACCACCGGCGCCCGGTGCGGTGGCACAGCACACGAAGAGCCGGCGGCGCCACACGTCGTCGGCGACACCTGCCCGGCGCAGCTCGTCGGCCACCGGGCCGAGGTCGGCGCCGAAGCGGCGGGCCACCACGGCCAGGGCCGCACCGTTGGCCCGGCGCGTGCGCAGGTAGAGCTTGTGGCCCAGCCGGCCGGCGGCATCCACCTCGACGGTGGCGAAGTGCGGCACGAGGAACGCCAGGTCGCCGACCAGGTCCTGCACGCCGGCCACGGCAGGCCAGCGGCGGACCAGGCGTGACACGGGGTCGTCGGCCCTGGTCACGGCCGGTTCCCCAGCCCTCACGTTGAGGTAGAGCTTGAGGCCTGCGAGGCCGTCGGGCACGTCGTCCCGGTGCACGATGCCGAACGTCGTGGCGAAGCGGGTGCGGGCGGGCACGGCCGCCGGGTCGGGGAACACGACGTCGATCGCGTCCCGCAGCCCGCCGGCCGCGTTCCGCGCCGGTGGGGGCAGCCAGCCCACCAGGTCGTCGAGTGCGGCCCGCTGTGCCGCCAGGCGTGGCCCGAAGAACGGCATCGCGGTCGCCGTCTCCGTGACGTACCGGAGAGCCGCGGACGACCGGCCCGCTCCCCCGGTGACGCTCGCCTCGAACGGCACGCCCGACGGCGTGATCGCGGTGACCCGCAGGCCGTCGCGACCGCGTGGGCCGGAGTAGCCCGCCGACGCCCGGGCGAAGACCCCCTGCACGACCGCCCGATCGCACGTGGGCACCAGGCGCGCAGCCAACTCGTCGAGGAACGCGGGCACCGACTCCACGAGCCGGGGACCGTAGCTGTCGAGCCGCACGCGCGTGCGTCGCACCATCTGCCGGACCGGATGGCTGATGGCGATGCCGGGGTGCCCGCGCCTGCCGGTGCCGGACAGGTGAACAGCAGCCGAAGGCTCGACCAAGAGTGCCGCCGCGACCACCGTGCGCTCGCCGGCGTTTCTTAGCCTCGGCCGCGGCGGGGCGAGGCACGGCGACGGAACCGGGAGACGAGATCGATGGCTGCCGAGATGCCGACGAAGGTCGAGCCCGTGGACGGGGCCGTCGCGGTCGACTTCCCATGGGGATCGGCCACCGCCGCCGTCGGCGCGTTGAACGCAGTGTCGGCGACGCTCGGCTCGCAACTCGAGGCGCGGGCGACGATGACGCCGACGATCGTCGACTGGACCGGCACGTTCCGCACCGAGTTCGACAGCACCCACACGCGGCTCACCACGACGGCGTCCGGCCTCAAGGAGACGCTCACCCGGATGGCGTTCTGGATCGTCTCGGGCGCCGACGCCGCCAACGACCAGCAGCGCAGCAACAACGCCAACGCCACGCAGACCCAGCCGGTGTCGTGATGGGGACGAGCAGCGCCAACCCGTTCAAGCTGAGCAGCTACTCGAGCGAAGGGCTCGAGCTCGTCGCCACGCTGAAGGCCGCCTCGACCTCGGTGGGCACCGCGCTCGATGCGCTGCGCGCGAGCAGCTCGCCCCACCTGCCCGCCCTCGGCGACGCCGATGCCACGCTGGCCGATCTGGTCGGCGACTGGCTCCACCTCGACGAGTTCGCCGGTGACGTGGCCAATGCCTTCTTCCAGGCCAACCAGCACCTCATGGACCACCCGCTGGACGCCGACCGCACCGACACGATGGTGCTCAGCCTCGATGACGGGTCGCTGCTCCAGCTCGGCCACGTCGGCTACGCCGACCGCGACATCGCCATCGCCGAGGCCACCCGCCTGGCGACGGACCTGCGCACCGCCCTGGACGACCGCGAGATCGCCGCGGACGAGTTGGCCGCCATGTCCCTCCGGGCAGCCCGCGGCCAGTACGACCCCGCCTTCGCTGTCACGTTCCTCGAGACGATGGGTGTCGACGGCATGGCCCGCGTCCCTTTCCTCGTCGAGGCGGCGTGGCCCGGCGGTGAGCACGCCGAGAACCCCGGTTGGGGGCAGCAGCAGCTGCTGCCGTTCGCCACCCTTCTCGGCACTGCCATGGACACCCGTGCGGCCACCCGCCAGATCGACCGACACGACCTCGACAACGAGAACCTGGCCGACGAGGACCGGCTCGACGAGGCCTGGGTCGACGAGTTCACGTCGTTCTGGCAGCCGGACGAGTTCGACCAGCCGAACAACTTCCACTACAGCCTGCTGGTCAAGGACGCGAACCTGCCCACCGACGTGCTCGTCAGGGTCGCCGACCGCCAGCTCGACTACCTGCTCGCTCACGACGCGACGCCGAGCGCGTACATGAACGGCGTCCCGTGGGGCTACGAGGACTCGACCGCCGAGCTGAACATCCTCGGCGCGCTGGGCGCCAACGACGATGCCTCGTTGCACTGGCTCCACCAGAAGAGCCCGGGCGACGACACATTCGGCTACCCCGGCCGCACCGCGACCAACCTCGAGATGCTGTTGCGCTACGACCCGCGCACGACGGACCCCCGGCTGGGCGGCGCTCTGGGCACGGTGCTCGACAACGGCCTGCAGCACTGGGACGACCGGTCCGACCGCCTCTTCGAGCTCGCCGTCGACACCGTGGGCGACCAGGACAGCGTGCACGTCGACGCGCTGGTGCCCGTGCTGGGCGAGGGGGCGCGCACCCACATGGACCTGCTCGCCGCCCGCACCTACGAGGTGCTGCCGACGACCGCCGGTCAGGACGACGGGAACGCCCTGCAACCGCTGTACAACGCCCACGACTTCCTCCAGGCGCTGATGGAGGACGACACGGCGGCCAACTCCGTCTACCTCGGCGGCCTCGAGTACGTGTACGACCGGCTGGCCGCCGACACCGGCGACGGCTTCGGCGGCGAGTCCCGGGCGATCGGCGGGCTCATGGGCCTGATCACGGAGGCCGACGAGAACGCGGCCGTCGAGATCACCGAGCAGCGCATCGCGTCGCGTGACAGCTTCGTCAAGGGCACCAACCTGTTGAAGGACGTGGCGGGGCTGACACCGGTCGGAGGGGTCGTCCGGGCGGCGACCGTCGGGCTCTACCACCTGAACAACTTCGGTGTGCCCGGCGCCGACGGCCTGGACGTGAACACCGACTACGCCACCATCGAGAACGTGCGCACCGGCATCCGCGCCGAGTTGACCAGCACGACCGCCGCCTACGAGTACGGCGTCACCGGCACCTGGACGTCGACCCAGGTCACCGAGGCCACCACACAGGCGCTCGGCGGCCAGGCGGGCGGCACCGACACCGACTTCTTCGTCGACGGCACCAGCGGCGAACGTCGGCCCATCAAGCCCTACGGCGAGATGAGCGCGCCGGAGCAGCGGGCCTACACGGCCTGGATCAACTCGGACCAGGTGGGCGACGCGATCGCCGGTGACCGCACGGCCGCGGGTCAGCGCATGGACGAGGTCATCGACAGCCTCGAGCACCGCTGACCGGGCACACGCACCTGTCGGGCCCCGAGACCGGCCGCCGATCTTCCGGGCTCAGCGCCACCAGCCGTCGGGGCGGAGGAGCACCGACGAGTCGAACCCCACGGCGGCCAGGTCGGCCTGGGTGCTGTCGCGCAACGGCGCGCTCGGCACGGCTCGTTTGTCGTAGCCGGGCATGAAGATCTCGTTGGACATGACGAGCGGGCCCTCGGCGCCCACGATCTCGCGCACCGACGACACGTAGCGGCGCATGCCGCCCTCGCCCCCCACGGCGGCGGTGCCGATGTGCACCACGAAGTTGATGGCGTTGGCCACCATCAGGTTGGTGGCCTCGAGGTTGAGCCGCTCGGGCGCCTGGACCGCGTACATCGCCAGCTTCGAGAAGGCCGACACCGACGAGTTCGCGTGGATGGTGCACATCGAGCCGTCGTTGCCCTGGCTCATGGCGTTGAGCATGGGGATGACCTCGTGGCCGCGCACCTCGCCCACGATCACCCGGTCGGGGTTCATGCGCAGGCCCCACTTGACCAGCGTGGCCATGTCGACCGCGCCCTCGCCCTCGACGTTCTCCTCGCGGGCCTCGAGCGCGACCACGTCGGGGTGCAGGTCGGGGTACCGGTCGAGGCCGATCTCGAGGTTGTCCTCGATGGTGACGATGCGCTCGGTGGGGCCGACCTCGTTGAGCATGGCCCGCATGAGGGTGGTCTTGCCGGCGTCGACACCGCCGCAGACGATGAAGTTCTTGCGTGCCCGTACGGCCGCACCCAGGAACTCGCGCAGCGCCACGTCGATGGACCCCAGGCCCACGAGATCGTCGAGGAACACCTTGGGGAACCGGTGGCGGCGGATCGCGACCGAGGGCTTGGCGGTGACCGCCATGACGGCGAACAGGCGGCTGCCGTCGGGGAGCTGCAGGTTCAGCGACGGCGAGCCGTTGTCGAACCGACGCTCGGTGAGGCCGACCCGGGCCGCGGTCATCCGCAGCGTGTCGATGAGCTCCTCGTCGCTGTCGGCGATGGCCGGCGCGCGCTCCTTGCTGCCGTCGGACCGGGTGATCCACACATCGGCGCTGCCGTTGGCGTCGATGTTCTCGATCGACTCGTCGTCGAGCAGGCGCTGCAGCGCGCCCAGGCCGAACAGGGCGTCGTGGATGGCCTGGGCGAGCGCGTTCTCGTCCTCGAAGGACAGCGGCTCGCGCCCCTCCTCGAGCTGCTCCTTCGCGTAGCGCTCGAGCCGCTGGTTGATGAGCCGGCGGCCGAACTGCCGCTGGTCGGCCGGCGAGAGGCGCGGCCGCTCGGCCACCTCGTCGGCGCGGAGCCGCTCGGTGAGCTCGTCGGCGACCTGGCGGCGGAACTCGCGGACCAGCGCCTTGGTCTGCACGTTCATCGGCGGGGCTCCTCGGAGCCGCTGCGCCGGAAGTGCTTGGGAACCGTGTCGTCACGACCCTGCTCACGGCCATTGGACCGGGGCGGCGCCAGGGGCCCGGGCGGCACGGTGGCGACGTCGGGCGCGTACGGCGGCGCCGGCCGCGGGGAGGCCGGCGCCGGGGGCGGGTACTGGGGCACGGGCGAGGCCGGCGCCCTCGGCGCGGGTGGGGCCGGCGGCCCTGACCCCGGGCGCGCGTGCGGTGCTCGTGCTGCCGCAGGCGGACCCGCCGCCGGCAGAGACGAGGCCGGCAGCGACGTCGGCGGCGATGCCGGCGGCGGCGGTGCCCCGTGCGGAGGGGTCGCCGTGGGCGGCGCGGCGGTCGGCGGGCCCGCCACCGGGGACGGCGCCGTCGCCGGGCCGGCAGGAACGCCGGGGCCCAACCACTCGGCGAGCCCGGCGGCCACCGAGCTGGCGTCGCGCAGCAGCCGCGACCGGCGCAGCACGCGCGCCGCGTTGGGATGGCCGTCGGTCAGCACGGACGCGGCGCGGGCGTCTGCCGGCAACGTGCCGAGCGCGCTCGCCCCCACGGTCTCGGCCACCTCGGCCACCGAGTAGGGCCGGTCGCCGACCATGAGGAGCGACAGGGTCTTGGCCTTGACCGAGGCGAGGCGTGCGGACAGGTGGTGGACCTCCGCCACGACCGGACGGGCCACCATGATCAGCAGCTCAGCGCCGATCGCCACCTCGTAGGCCGCCGAGGCCGGGTCGAGCCGCCCGCAGTCGACGAGCACGTCGGCGTCGATGGCGTCGAGCGCCCGGACCAGCCCACCCCGCAGCGCCGCGAGCGATGCGCTCGCCTGGTCGGGCGAGACCGGCGCCACCAGCACGCGGCGGGACGGCGCGCCCTCGGTCACCGCCGCCGGCAGTGCCTGGGTGTGCGACAGCAGCGTGTCCGGAGCGAGCTCCCGCCGTCCGGCGGCGGCCAGGGTGACGAGCCCCGGTTCGGTCGCCAGGTCGAAACGCACGACCAGGTCGCCGCCCGCGGGGTCGATCTCGACGACGACCAGGTCGCGCTCGGCCGGCCAGGTGGCCGCCAACGCAGCCACGGCCGTCGTGACGCCGGGCGACCCCTTGGCGGAGGCGAAGGCGATGTAGGCCACGGCGTCAGTCCACCGCGGTCTTGGCCAGGTAGATCTGGTTTTCGCGGACGGCGTTGGCGATTTCGGGGGCCAGGCTCTCGTCGACGGTCACCGACACGCGGATGTCGGACGCGGTGTCGTCGTCGTCCTGCACAGAGAACACCCGTCCCTCGCCGATCGGGTCGGCGGTCGCCGTGGCCCCCTGGGTGGACTTGACGGTGCGGTAGAGCAGCACGCGATCGCCGGTCTCGAGGTCGTCGGATGGGATCTCGGCCGTCGGCACCGGGATGGCGATGACGGCCTTGCCGGACTCGAGCCCGTCGGCCGTTCCGACCGCGTCGGGGACGAGCAGCGTGCCCGCCAGGAGGTTGGTGGCCGCGGGCTGACCGATGACGTCGTCGCGCGCCGACGACGAGATGGGGGTGATCCCCCCGTCGGTGGACACCCGCACGACGGTCAGGTCGTCGGCCTGGATGACCTGGCCGGCGACCACGTCGTTGCGCAGCGCGAGAACCGGCTGGCGGCCGCCGGCGTTCATCCACAGGACGACGAAGGCCAGCGCCGAGCCCAGGGTGATCAGCACCGCGACGAGCGCGAGCGACCAGCGTCGGCGGCGCCCACCGCCGGGCACCAGGGAGGGGGCCAGCCTGTCGCCGGGCGGCTGGCTGCGCGGGGGAAGAGTCGTGGACGCCATCGGGAAGACTCCTGCTAGTCGTGGGGGACCGGGCGGGCGAGCGGGCCGAGCGACCGCTCGGGAGGCGACGCGAGCTCGTCGCTGCTGCTGGCGGGTGGGCCCGCGAGGATCGGGGGCTCGTCGCTCCCGGCACCGTCGTCGATGAGCACCATCCCGTCGAACCCGGCGCCGTCGAACCTGGCGCCGTCGAACCCGGTCGTGTCGCCGTCGGGCATCGACTCGTCCACGAGGAGCACGTCGGCCCCTGTCCCCCCGCCCGTACCGTCGTCGATGAGCACCATCCCGCCGTCGACGAGGGGTGAGTGGCTGACGGCCGCAGGTGCGGGAGAGCGCTTCGCGGGCTCCGCGGCGGTCGTGGCGGCCGGGGCCACCACGACGCCGACCGCGTCGGCCGGTAGCGAGAGCTGCCACCCGGCGTCGATCAGGTCCGGGTCGGTCAGGCAGCCGCCGTCGGCCTGCGGGCAGCCCTGGTTGAGGTGGAAGATCTCCTGCCAGCGGAGGGGGTCGCCGAGGTGGCGCTCGGCGATGTCCCACAGCGTGTCGCGCCGCTGCACCTCGTACGTCGGGGCCGTGGCCGGGGCGCCAGCGTCGGACCGCCCGGCGGCGTCGGTTGCGTGATCGACCTCGCCCTCGTCGACGACGAGGGCCATGGCCGGCTGAGTGACCGGGGCGAGTGCCTGGCCGCCGCGGGCCGCGGACTCGGGCATGCCCTTGGTGGCCAGCACCGCGCCCAGCAGCGCGACGGTGGCGACCAGGCGGGCGGCACCCCGCTGCAGCCCGCCGGCCAGCGGCACCGCCCCCGCCTTGCGGCCGCGTGCGTAGGCGACGGCCTCGACCAGCAGCGAGGCGACCAGCTCGATCCACGCCAGCCAGCACACGAGAGCCAGCAGCTTCACCAGGAACTCGTCGGGGATGTACGTGTCGCGCAGCGCGGAGGTGATCTCCGAGAGGCTGGGCACCGCGGCCGGCAGCGGCGAGCCCACCCAGGCCACGAGGGCGACGGGCACGCCCACGACGAGCACGACGGCACCCACCAGGGCGGCGACGCCCCGGCCCACGTCGGCGGCGCGGTTGGGTCTGCTGTGGCTCATCAGGACACTCATCGGTGCCTCACCTGTCGTTGGCTCGTCGCGCTGGTACCCAGCCGTCGGATCCGTCCCGGTCGTGCCGCGCCCGCACGTCCCACGATCCTGATGCCACCAGCAGCCACAATGATGGCCTACGCGGGAGTCCCGGCGTTACGCGACGGCGTGTGCACCGCCATGGCCTCGGCCGCCACGGGGTCCTGGCCACCCGAGGCCCCTGGCTGGGCGGCGCCGGCCGACGGTGCGACCACGTCGACGCGGTCGCAGTCGCCATCGGCGCCCGCGCCCCGGACCAGGGTCGCCACCCCGCCAGAGGTGACCTGTTCGGTCGAGTCGGGCCGGTACGACCGCTGCTCCACGGTCGGCCAGACGTCGAAGTACTGCACCTCACCCTCGCCGGCCCGGTAGAGCCCGGGCGTGTCGACACCGTCGCAGTTCCAGTCGCCCAGGAGGACCTGATCGCCCGGAGCGCCCATGCCGATCTGCTTGGGGACCCCGTCGAGCGGGATCGTCAACACCATGCCGGGGCGTCCGTCGGGCAGGCTGCCGCTCTCGAACACGCCGGTGACCGTGCACCCGTCGCCGGCGACGTCGCCCTGGACCACCTGGCCGCCCGGCGCGGCGAGCGGCGGCTCGACCACCGGGCAGCCGACCGCGGCATCGCGCTCGCCGTCGTCGTCGGACGCCAGCGGCCCGCGCACCAGGTAGATGCCGCCGGCGGCGAGCAGGCCCGCCACCGCGACGAGGGGCACCCGACGACGTGGTCGCGCCTCGGTGGGCTCAGCGCGGGGTGGCCGGGGACCGAACGTGCGGGTGAGCCCGGTGCTCGTGTCGTCGGCGTCGCGGCGCGGCGCGGCCGCCGGGCCCGGCACCCGGACCTCGCCGGCGGGCACGGTCGTCCGCAGCGCCCGGGCAAGCTCGTCGGCCGTGGCGAAGCGGCGTTCGGGCCGCCGGTGCATCGCCTGCTCGACCACGCGGGCCAGCGCATCGGGCACGTCGGGCATGCGGTCGAGCCGCGGGTGGTCGCCCGCGTCGGCCGCCCGGGCGACCGCGAGCGGGACAGGGCCGGTGTAGGGCGGCTGCCCGGTGAGCGCCTGGTAGCAGACGATGCCCAGCGAATAGATGTCGGCGCGGGGGTCGGGCTGGGCCCCGTCCAGCAGCTCGGGGGCCAGGTACTCGGCCGTGCCGCTGATCTGGTCGCTGGTGACGTGCCCCAGTGTGCGAGCCACGCCGAAGTCGGTGAGGAGGGGCTCGCCGTCGGAGGTGAACAGCACGTTGGCCGGCTTCACGTCGCCGTGCAGGATCCCGCGCCGGTGGGCCGAGGCCAGTGCGTCGGCGATGGGGGCGGCCACGGCCACGGCCTGGCCGGGGGTCAGCCGCCGGCGCTCGGCCAGCAGGTCGTCGAGCGAGCCGCCGGGCGCGTACTGCATGGCCAGCGCCACGCCGTCGCCGTCGTGGATCACCTCGAGCACGCGTACGACGTGGGGGTGGTCGAGCTCGGTCAGCACCGTCGCCTCGCGGCGGATGCGGGCCAGGTCGACACTGCTGCTACCGGCGCGCAGGCGCTTCAGCGCCACGACGCGGGTGACCGGCCCCCGGCGATGGGCCTTCCACACCGTGCCCGACGCGCCGGCGCCGATCTGGTGCTCGAGGTCGTAGTCGCCGACGCTGGTCATCCGAGGTTTCTACCCGCGCGGCCCGCCGAGCGTGGCACCGACAGGGGCGGGCCCGTCCGTCTCGTCCGCCGGCGACGACGGCGCAAGCCGGAGCCGACCTGCGCCGTCGTCTCGACCTCGTGTCCGGTCGGTAGTCGGCGGACCCCGAAACGCGCAGATCAGCCGTTGCCGCCCGCGGTCTGGATGTTGGTGTTGACCGTCATGATGTCGTCGCTCATCATCGTGAGCCGCTCGACCGCGGTCTGCAGCGCCGTCTTGGTCTCGGGCCACTCGCCGTAGAACTGGTCGGCCTTGCTGCCGGCGAAGTTCTCGGCGTTGAGGCTGTCGCCGTAGCTGACGAACGTGTTGATGTTCTCCAGCAGCCCGCCGCTGATGGTCTTCTTCATGTTGTCGATCGCCGTGATGGCATCCGGCGTCGACTTGACCACACCTTGGCCCATGAAAGCTCTCCTTTGAGGATCTGTAGACGTAGTTGTTGGAGGAAGTCCTGGCATGGCCGGCCCCAGGCCGGTCCGTCCCCTTCGAGGCGCCCGCGGCACGACACTAGCGACGCCGCCTCGCGGATAGCGGTCGCCCTGACACTGTTTTCCCGGAGGCCATCGGGCCGTCAGCGCGGCAGCGCGACCTGGACCAGATCGACCTCGCCGCTACAGGCCACGTACCCCCGGCCAGGGACCATGGCGACCGGCGCCCTGCGGGGGAGCTGGGCGCCGAGGATGTCGCCGTCCAGGTCGATGTCGGGCCGCAACAGCACGCCGAGCTTCGACCGCCGCAGCGGGCGGGTCCAGTGCGAGTAGCCCGACCGGATGCCGTCGTTGCGGCCCGCGGCGACGAACAGCAGGTCCGCGCGCTCGGACGTCGACAGCCGGTCGAGCACGCC
This sequence comes from uncultured Acidimicrobiales bacterium, assembly GCA_963735375.1. Lineage (GTDB taxonomy): Bacteria > Actinomycetota > Acidimicrobiia > Acidimicrobiales > VFJN01 > ZC4RG19. The sequence continues at coordinate 885,899 of CAVTKS010000006.1, read as the reverse complement.
GCCGACGTCGTCGAGGGACTCGGCGTCGTCGACCAGCACGAGCACCGGGCCGTCGGTGCCGTCGACCAGCGCACCGAGACGCTCGCCGATGGCCGCCGGGGCGACGACCTGGTCGATCAGCGCGTCGCCGTGAAGCGGCGAGCGCGGCCCCGCGACCGCCACGACAGTCAGGTCGGTCCTGGCGGCCCGGCACGCGGCGGCGATGGTGAGCAGGGTCGTGCTCTTCCCCGACCGGGCCGGACCGGCGACGAGCCCGTGCTCGCCCTGGTAGGCGACGAGCCCCGCCGCCGACCGCGTGCGCTCCGCGATGCCGACCGGGATGTGCCAGGGCCGGGCGTCGAGCTGGGCCACCGCACCCACCTGTGGGAGCGGCAGCTCGGTGGCCAGCGGCTCGACCCGCAGCGGCGGGCGGGACGGCGCCGGGTGCAGGGCAGCGACGCGCACCGCCGCGGCGGCGGCACCGTCGGCCGGCCGTGCGATCTGGACGACCTGCCCCGTGCCCGCCACCAGCGCCCGCCCGGGCACCATCTCGGGCACCGCGGCGCTGCGGACGCCGAAGTTGCTGTAGTCGTTCTTGTCGGCCAGCCGCAGGGCCAGGCGCTGACGGACGAGCGAGGCGATGGCGCTGGGCACCGCCATGGCCCGGTCCGCGGCGATGACGGTGCACAGCCCCACCTCGGGACCGTCGGCCAGCACCCGGATGAAGGCCTCCCACACCGCGTTGCCGGCCAGGTCGTTGTACTCGGCGGCGAAGGCGCTCCACCCGTCCACGAGGGTCACGACGACGGGCTCGTCCCGGACCGCCGCCGCCCCCATGGCCCGCCGGCGATCGAGCTCGCTGCGGAGGTGGCGGATGAGCCGCGTCTGCCGCTCGCGCTCGCTCGCCAGCAGCACGCCGCCGACGTGGGGCAGCGTCTCGAGGGCGGACAGCTCGCCGGCCCCGAAGTCGAGGGCGTAGACGTGCACGTCATCGGGCGCGCGCAGCCGGGCGATGCTGAGCGCCACGCTGGTCAGGGCCGTGGTCGTGCCGCTGCCGCCCAGGCCGTACACGATCAGGTTGCCGTCGGCGGGAGTCCACCCCATCGGGTACTGCGTCTGCGCCTCGGGGTCGTCGGCCATGGCCAGCGGCACGGTGCCGGTGGCGGCGCCGGCGCCCCGCCCGGCCTCGCGGGCGAGCGCCTCGTCGACGAGCGCGTCGAGATCGATGTCGCCGGCCAACGGCTCGGGCCACGGGCGGCGGGGGTGGGGCCGACCGGTCCGGGCGAACGCCGCGCCGATGACCTCGACCAGCAGCGACAGGTCGGTCTCGGGATCCGCGTCGACCGGCCCGAACCCGGCACCGACCGGGCCGGCGCCGTCGAAGGACGGCGGCGCCGGCGCCGGGAGCCGGGGCTCGGGCCCGTACACGAAGGGAGCGACGTCGATGTGGGCCATCGTCGACTCGCTGCGGGCGCCAGTCGACAGCGCCGACTGGATGGCCACGACCTCGCCCGGTCCCAGGCGCACGTACGCCCGCCCAGGGGCCGTGCGGGGGATGGCGGCGGCGTCGGGCACGTCGATGACGTCCTTGGAGTCGTTCGTCTCCTGCACGCGCAGCGCGATGCGCATGTTGGTGTTGGCCCGGATGTTGTCGCTGATGGCGCCCTGGGGACGCTGGGTGGCGAGCAGCATGTGGACGCCCAGGCTGCGGCCCCGTTGGGCCACGCCCACCAGAGCGTCGATGAACTGGGGTAGCTCGGCCTTGAGGGTGGCGAACTCGTCGATGATGACGAGCAGCCGGGGCATGGGCTCGGGCAGGCCCTTGCGCAGGTAGTCGGGCAGGTCGGTGGCGCCGACGTCGCGCAGGGTGCGCTCGCGGTGCTTGAGCTCGGCCTCGAGGCAGCGCAGCGCCCGCTCGGCCAGGTGCTCGTCGAGGTCGGTGACCATGCCGACGGTGTGGGGCAGCTTGGCGCACTCGTCGAACGCGCTGCCGCCCTTGAAGTCGACGAGCACGAACGTGAGGTGGTCGGGGTCGACGCTGGCCGCCAGGCCCGCGACCATCGACCGCAGCAGCTCGGACTTGCCGGAGCCGGTGGTGCCCCCGACGAGCGCGTGGGGGCCGTCGGCCACGAAGTCGACCGTGAACACGCCGGCCTCGGACACGCCCACCGGCGTGGCCGGTCGAGGGTCGACGCCCGCCGCCTTCCACCGCGCCAGCACGGCGTCGGGGGTGCACTCCTCCATCTCGAGCAGGGGCAGCAGTCGGATCGACGCCGGCAGGCCGGCCCCGACCAGATCGAGCTCGGGGTCCTCGAACCGGGCGAGGGCGCGGGCGCAGTCGCGGGCCACGTCGTCGGCCATGCCCGCCGGGAGGAAGCCCTCGATGCGCTGGCCCGCCTGCGGCAGGGTCAGGTCGGCGCCGCCGTCCGGGTCGGTCATCTCCACGACCGTCGTGCACACCGCGGGGAGCCGGTCGACCGTCGAGGCGATGACGATGCCGGCCACCAGCCCGCCCTCACCGCGCAACAACGTGCGGGTGGGCGCCCGGCGACCCTCGGTCAGCGACTCGTCGTCGACCACGACGACCAGGGTGGGGCCGACCGCGCGGGCACCCCCAGGGGGAGGCCGGTCGTAGCGGTCGCGGGGGCCTGCCGCCCGGAGCCGGGACTCGACGAGCCGGGTCGACAGGTCGGCGTCGGCGGACAGCATGCGGCCCGCCCCGCTGGCGTCGCGGGTGTGGGGCAGCCACTTGACCCAGTCCCACGTGCGGGCGGCGTCGGGGTGGGCGAGCACCATCACGGGCAGGTCGGCGGGGCCATGCAGCGCGGCCGCCTGGCACAGGAGAGACCGGGCCAGCGCCAGCGCGGCCGTGCGGTCGCCGACGATGCCGACCACACCCCCGCCCGACAGGTCGACGGGCACCGGGCTGCCGGCCAGCGTGGTGGCCCCGGCGAGCAGGTGGGCCAGCTCGTCGGGCGTCTCGGTGAGCTTGGACGGGGCGATCACCGGGGGCTGCCACGGTGCGCTGCCCACGCCGGCCCGCAACCGCAGGAAGTCGTGGTGCGCGGGGCGGCGCTCCCACAGCGTCACGCTGGGCAGGGTGACCCGGCGCAGGATCTCGGCGGGGTCGGGGCTCGCGGCCTCGCGGCGCCGGCGCTCGTCGTCGGCCAGCACGGCGAGCGTGTCCCTGAGCTCTCCCATCTCGCGGGCGAACCGCTCGTTCTCGCTGCGGTCGGAGCGCTTGCCCCTCCGCTTGCCGTCGATGGCGTTGGCGATGGCCATGAGCGGCGTCAGGCCGGCGAACATGAGGAACTGCCAGTTCCCCAGCGCCAGGTACATCACGCCCGCGAACAGCAGCGGCGTGAGGATGCCGATGAGCGAGAGCGGGACCTTGGATTTGCCCGTGTCGGGCGCAGCCGGCGGCTTCACCTCGGCAGGAGGCGGAGGCGGCGCGGGGCGGGGCGGCCGGTTGAACGGGATGGTGCCCGCCGCGGTGGTGTGACGCAGCGGGTCGAAGGCCAGAGGCCGGTCGTGGTCGTCGACCCGGCGCACCTCCAGCTCGAGGGCGCCGAGTCGCAGCGGCTCGCGTTCGGCCAGCGCCGCGGGACCGACGACCGGCTCGCCGCCGACCCAGGTGCCGTTGTGCGACTCGAGGTCGTCGATGGTGATGTCGCCGACGGCCGAGACGGTGAGTGCAGCATGGCGGCGCGACAACGTGCCGTCGCGGAGCACGATCTCGCAGCCGGCCGCCCGCCCCACGACCATCGTGCCGGCCAGGAGCGGGAACCTGCGCCCGGCGTCGAGCCCGTTGACCACCACCAGCTCGAGGCGAGCGGGCTCGCCGGCCGGTGGGCCGGGCAGCGTCATCGGTCCCCGGGGTCCGGCCAGATGCGCGCCGAAGCGCACCTCGGCGCCCTCGTGCAGGCCGGCCTCGGTGAGGTCGAAGTCCGGGTCGGCCACGCGGTCGCTGATCAGCAGCGCCCGGTCGGCCCCCGTCGGGTCGAGCGCGCGCGCGAGGTCGTCGACCGTGGCCGACGGGTTGTTCACCCTCACATCGAGCTCGCGACGGGTCTCGCCGTCGATGTAGACGATCTGCACCAGGCGGCAACGCTAGTGGCCGGCGTCGTGCCGGTTTCCCCGCGCTCGGGCCGCCACGCGGCCGGCTTTCAGGCGGCCGTGGCGAACTGGTCGAGGGCGCGCTGCAGGGCCACCGTGTCCTCGAGGACCCAGTCGTCGACCATGCGGCCCCACCTCAGGCCCAGCCACTGCACCCCCTCGTTGCGGTAGGTCGTGCCGTCGGGCAGCGGCGCCGATATCGCCAGGCGGACGGCCACCCGGGTGCGCCACGGCCACCCACCGACCAGCACGTCGTCGACGGCGAACGTCAGCCCGGGCAGCCGCTCGGTCGCGGCGCGGAACCAGGCGAGGAACGCCTCCTTGCCGCGGAGGTCGGCGCCCAGGGCGGTGTCGCCGACGAAGCGGAAGGTCATGTCGGGGTCGGCCAGGCCCGCTGCGGCCTCGACCTCGCCGGCGGCGATGCGGCGCCACGTGGCCCGGGCTTTGGCGGCGACGAACATGCGGTACATGTCGACCACCGTAGGAGTAGTGAGTTCATAATGTCAACCCACTAGGATGACGGCATGGCCCGATCGGACTTCGGCGACATGCACTGCTCGATGGCGCGGGCGCTCGACGTCGTCGGCGACCCGTGGACCCCGCTGGTGCTGCGCGACCTGTACCTGGGCCTCGCCCGCTTCGACGAGATCGCCTCCGACCTCGGCATCTCACGCAACCTGCTCGCCCGCCGCCTCGACCACCTCGTCGCCGCAGGCGTCGTCGAGCGGCACGAGTACCAGCGCAACCCGCCGCGCCACGACTACGCGCTCACCGAGTCGGGGCGGGACCTGATGCCGATCCTGATGGCGCTCACCGCCTGGGGCGACCGCTGGGTCGGGCCGGAGGCCGGCCCACCGATCCGCTTTCGCCACCGGTGCGGCCACGTCGTCGACCCCGTGGTCACGTGCCCCGCGTGCGGCGAGGCGTTCACGACCGACAGCGTGACGCCCCGCCCCGGCCCGGGCGGTCGCGCCGCCCCCGGCACGGCCATCGTGGGCACCCGCGTCGTGGGGACGTGAGCGGCCGAGCATCCCGGACGGCGCCGACCGGATCCTCCCGGCCCCTGACCGGGGGGCGCCCTCTACGGCACGGCGATCGTGATGCCCGGGCCCAAGGTCCCGGCGCCGAGAGCCGCCAACGCGTCCGGTACCTCGTCCAGGCCGACGCGCCGGTGCACGAGGGCGCCCACCGGCAGACGGCCGGACACGACCAGGTCGAGCAGCCCAGGGTAGTCGGCTGCGGCCATGCCGTGGCTGCCCAGCAGGTCGAGCTCGTAGGCGATGACGCGCTCCATGGGTACGGCCGGGTGGCCGGTCGCCGCAGGCAGCAGGCCGACCTGCACCTGCCGGCCCCGGCGGCGCAGCGACATGACCGCGTCGACGCAGGTCTGCGGGGAGCCCAACGCGTCGACCGCCACGTGCGCACCACCCTCGGTGACGTCGGCGACGGCCGACGGCACGTCACCGACCGTCGACGCGTCGATGGCCACCTCCGCCCCCAGCGCGGCGGCCGCGTCAAGCGCATCCGGGCTCACGTCGACGGCGACGACCCGGGCACCGAGCGCCACGCCGACCATCACCGCCGACAGCCCGACACCCCCGCACCCGTGCACCGACAGCCACTCGTCCGCTCGGATGCGACCGCGTGCGACCACGGCCCGGTACGCCGTCGCCACCCGACAGCCGAGGGCCGCCGCCTCGACGACACCGAGAGCGTCGGACAGCGCGACGAGGTTGACGTCGGCGTGATCGAGCGCGACCAGCTCGGCGAACGATCCCCAACCCGTGAACCCGGGCTGGGTCTGGTTCGGGCACACCTGAGCGTCGCCGCCGCGGCACACCTCACAGGTGCCGCACGCGCACACGAACGGCACGGTGACCCGCTGGCCGGGCACCCACCGATGCACGTCGCTGCCGACCTCGACGATCGTGCCGGCCAGCTCGTGCCCGGGGACGTGGGGCAGAGTGATGTCGGTGTCGTGGCCCTGCCACCCGTGCCAGTCGCTGCGGCACAGCCCGGTGGCCTCGACCCGCACCACCACCCCGTGGCGAGCGGGGCGGGGGTCGGGCACGTCGTGCACCGCCGGCAGCTCTCCGAACCTCTCGACCACGACCGCACGCACGCGCCGAGCCTCGGGTCAGCCCGCGGTCGCCGGCACCCGGTCGGTGTCCGCCGCGGCGGACCCGTCGGGCACTGTCACGGAGGTGTCGCGCTCTCGCACCCGCCCGAGCGTACGCCGACCGGGATCACCCCCCGCGGGTGACGCCACGGCGGTGCGACTGGTCGACGATCGCGGTCATGAGCATGGGTGATCCCGGCCGACCGTCGCCACCACCGTCGTCGCCACCGCCGCGCTCCCCCGCCGAGATCTTCCTCCGGATCGGCCGCGCGGTGGTGTGGGTGCTCTACGCCATCGTGTTGATCAACGCGGTCATCCTGACGCTCGCGTTCCTCCTCCGCCTGTTGGGCGCCAACCCCGACGCCGGGTTCACCGAGTGGGTGTACCGCAGTGCCTCGCGATCGATGGGACCGTTCCGCGGCATCTTCCCGGAACACCAGGTCAGCGATGCGTCGGTGCTGGACCTGTCCCTGCTGTTCGCGGCGATCGTCTACATCGTGGTCGCCATGCTCATCGACAGCGTGCTCCACTGGCTCGGGCACCGCCTCGTCGAGCAGCACAACCGGGCGCTGCGGGAGCAGGCGGCGGCCGACGCCGAAGCCCGGCAGCGCGCCGCTGGCGCCTACGGCGCTCAGGCCCCGCAGGGCGGGGCCAGTGTGTACGGCACCGAGCCCGCAACCGGCGCACCACCTGGCCAGCCCCGTCCGCCCGACGCGTGGGGTCGACCTCCCAACGCGTGACCCCTCGGCGTGGCGTCGTAGGCACCGCCACGACCGCGGTCTGAGCGCCGGGGAAACCTTCGACAGCACGGACTGCGTCGACATCGTCAAGAACGGTGACGCCTCGTCGTGTACACCCCTCGACCGACCGGGCCCTGAGATCGATCTCGCACGTGGGGGCGGACCGCGTTCGGGCGTAGCGCGGGTCGATCGGCAGGTCGTCACCTAGTGGGGTGGCTGCGAGCCACCCCACTAGGCTCGCACGGTCCGTGGATCGACGACGAGCGCTTGGCGCGCTCGAAGGTGACCATCTGTGATGGACGAGGAAGGGTCGGGCCGAGCCGGCGAAGGGGGCGACCGCCGAGCGCGGGAGACGCTCGTGGCGCTGCTCGCCGACTCGCGCGCCTTGGCGCCCGACCGGTTGGGCGATGCCGCTGCCCGGGCCGCGGAAGCGGCCGGGGCGGCCGATGCCGAGGTCTACCTCGTGGACTACTCGCGGACGCTGTTGGTCCCGTTGCGCAGATGGATCGCGTCCGGGCACCGGCTGAGCGAGGACGACGTGCTGCGCATCGACGCGACGATGGCCGGGCGTGCGTTCATGTCCGGGACACCGGTCGAAGGCGACGTCGAGGACGGGGTCCGCCGGTGGGTCCCGGTGACGAACAGCTCGGAGCGGATCGGCGTCCTCGGGCTGACCTTCCTCTCGCTCGACGACGAGAGCCGGCGGACGACCGACGACATCGCCTCGCTGCTCGCCGAGCTGGTCCTCACCAGGAGCCGGCACACCGACGCCTACGTCCTGACGCGGCGCCGCGGCCCCATGTCCCTCACGGGCGAGATGCAGTGGCACCTTCTTCCACCCCTGACCACCAGCACATCGGCGGTCGAGGTCGCCGGCATCGTCGAACCGGCCTACGACCCGGGTGGCGACGCGTTCGACTACTCGCTCAACGGCGATGTGCTCGACCTCACGATCTTCGACGCGGTCGGCCACGACCTGACCGCGACCCAGGCCGCGTCCCTGGTGATGGCCAGCCTCCGGCACAGCCGTCGCCACCACATCGAGCTGGCGGACGCGCTGGAGGCGGCCGACCAGGCCGTCCGATCGTCCCTGCCGCGACTGAGCTTCGCCACGGCACAGCTCGCTCGGCTCGACACCGCCACCGGCCGAGTCCGGTGGGTCAACGCCGGCCACCCGCTGCCGCTCCTCGTGCGGGACGGACAGGTGGTGGGCGAGCTGCCCGCCCCGCCCCGCGTCCCGATCGGGCTCAGCCACGTCGCGACCGCCGACTGCGAGGTGAGCGAGGTCTCGCTCCAGCCGCGGGACCGGCTGCTGTTCTACAGCGACGGCGTCATCGAGGGAGGGCGTCGTGCGGGTGCGCCGTTCGGCCTGCCTCGACTGATCGACCTGCTCCAGCGGGCCGGGCTCGACGGCCTCGACTGCGCGGAGACCGTGCGCAGACTCGGCGACGCCGTGCTCAGCCACGCCGCTCACGAGCTGCAGGACGACGCAACGCTCCTGATGGTCGAGTGGCGCGGGGACATCGGTCCGAGCGCGACGGAGGGCCCCGGTCAGCCGGGGTACTCGTAGGGCTCGCGGGGCTCGTCGACGGGGCGCACCGACGTCATCACCAGCACCGGCACCGCTCGGGCGATCGCGTCCTGCGGCTGCTCGGCGGTGAGCCGCTCGTCGAACGCGCCGGTCACCTCCACCCACGAATCTTCGGCCAACGGCTCGCCGTCATGGCCGGCGACCGTCACCAGCAGGCCGGTCGCGTCGCCGGCACAGCAGCCGATCATCAGGCGGGCGAGCGTGAACCGGCCCCGCTGCCCACCAGCATCCGCCGTGTCGTCGTGGACGACGAACCCGGTCAGGCGCACGGGGGTGTCGGCCAGGAGCTCCCGATCGGCGTCGCTGCCGTCGGCCGCCGCCAGGAACTGGTGGACCTGCAGGGTCGGGGCCTGGCCACCCGATGTGTGGGACCGGAGGTAGGCGCCGAGGTCGAAGTCGGTGTCCGGCATGTAGTTGCTCACCTGCTGACGGACGGCGAACGCGCCGAGCGCCCCCGGGTCGGTCGACACGGCGATCACGAGCGGTAGCACGAGGAACCAGCCGACCACGCTGAGGCGCGGGGCCCCCGAGAGGCCGGCCGCCCGCCGCTCGCGCCATGCGCCCCGAGCGGTGGCCAGCGCCAGGCCGGCCAGGAACACACCCGATGCCACCAGCCACGGACGCATCGTCGGTCGCAGGTAGCGGTAGATGCCGTCCGTCAGGCTCAGCCACAACGTCAGCCCCGCCACGCCCGCGAGAAGCGCGGCCGCGTCCGAGCGTCGCAGCCTGGCCGGACCGCCGGGACCGCTCACAGGAGCACGGTGCCCACTGCCGACCCGACCACGACGGCCATGCTGAGCACGAGGGGGTCGAAGCGCACGGCGAAGCGCCCGCCGAACGTGCCCACGTGCAGGGCGATCAGCTTCAGGTCGACCATGGGGCCGACGACGAGGAACACCAGCCGAGACGTCATCGAGAACTGCGTGAGGCCGGCGGCGACGAACGCGTCGGCCTCCGAGCAGATCGACAGGACCACGGCCAGGGCCGCCAGTACCAGGATCGACACGAGCCCCCCACCTGCGAACGCGTCGAACGCCGAGCGCGGGATCACCGTGTGCATGGTCGCCACCAGCGCGGCTCCCATGACCAGGAACCCGCCGGCCTGGAGCATGTCGGCCACCGCGGTGTCAACGAACGTGCGCCCGTGCGAGTGGCCGGAGTGATCGGCGAGCCGCCGCTCTAGCCACGCCGCCGATGCGAAGCGCGACCAGACGGTGCCCACGGCCACGGCCGTCACCAGCGAAGCGACGAAACGCGCCACCACGACCTCGGGGCGGCCGGGGAAGGCGACCGCGGTCGACACCATCACGACGGGGTTGATCGCCGGCGCCGCCAGCAGGAACGCCAGCGCCGCCGCCGGAGGCGCGCCCTTGTCCACCAGACGACCGGCGACCGGCACCGAACTGCACTCGCACCCGGGCAACACCGCACCCGCCAGCCCGGCCACCGGCACGGCCAAGGCCGGGCGGCGGGGAAGGGCCCGGGCCAGCCACTCGGCCGGCACGAACGCCGAGATCACGGCGCTGACGATCACGCCGAGCACGAGGAACGGCAGGGCCTGCAGCGTGAGCGACAGGAAGACGGTGGCCCAGTTCTCGAGGGCCGCCGACGTGAAGACGTCGCCGAGCAGCGTGGGCGAGGCCACCAGCGTGGCGACGAGCGCCCACAGCAGGACGGGCAGGCGCGACGACGCGCCCTCACCGTCGCCACCCGACGCGCGGACGTCGTCGGCGCGGGCCACGTCGTCGCCGACGCGCGCCCGCGGCTCCTCCAGCTGCACACCGCATGCTCGCACACCAGCCGAACCGGGCGTCAGCCCAGGTCGTGGACTCTTGAGCCCGATGGGCTCAGCCCAGCCAGTGCGCGTGGCGATACGGCTCGGGATGGGCCGTCGCCCATGCGTCGAGCTTGTCGACGAGTGCGTTGTTCATCGCTCCGGACGGTCGCGGCAGCGATCGCTTGAGTGCGATGACGACAGGCGGCACACGATCTCCCACCGCCGTGCGTTCGTCGAGCAATGGCAGGAAGTCGACGGCGTTCTCGGTCACGACGACCCTGTCATCCACAGCGGCGAACGCGACCACCTCACGGTCGGCTGCTCCGGTCAGCCCGGCCTGGGCGACATGCACGGCGTCGTGGCCACCATCGTTGAGTCGGGCGGCTACGTCGGGTCCGAACATCTCGTCGATCAGGAACCTCACGACGCCATGAGTCGCGACCGCTGCGCGGCCAGTTCCCGTGCCCTCTCTGCCGCTGCCTCGTTCGCGGCGATGCGCTCTTCGACCTCGTCGGGAAACGCGGCCGCGAAGTTGACCGCCAGCCGGATCAACGTCTCGGACAACCCCGTCTGCCGTGCCGCCTCCGCGACCCGGGCGTCGTCGCGGCCCGGTGCATGCCGCACGGCCACCACGACCTCCCAGACATCCGGCCCACCCGCCAGCGCGGCCCGACGCCCGCTCGGGCCGTCGCGATACACAATGCCCGGGTGCTCGGAGATGCGCAGCCCTTCGTCGAGCGTGCGCGACACGAGGGCTGACTCGCTGATGCCTTCTGCTGCAGCTCGCTCGGCAAGGCGGCGCTTGAGCTCATTGCTCAGGCGATAGGACGTCGATGCAGTCAAGAAAGCCGACCTCCTGTGGCTGTAGCGCAGCGTACCGCAGAAGACCGCACTCTCAGGACCCGGATTGGCGGTTGCCTGGCTAGGACAGCTTTCGGGATCGGCGTCGCCTGCCGAGGAGCCGCTCGATGGTCGCCGGGTCGCCGGGCCACGCCCCGGTGAGCACGTCCCGCGGGACCCGGCGGGCCGCGAACCGCAGGCACAGCGCCACGACGACCACGTCGTCGAGCGGGCCGATGACAGGCAGGAACTCCGGGATCAGGTCGATGGGCGACAGCACCCACAGCCCGGCGAACGCGACGGCCAGCTTGGCCGACCGCGGCACCCGGGGGTCGCCCCTCAGCCGCCGCACTGTCGTGAGGCATGCGGGCAGGAAACCGGCGAGCTCCTTGAGCACCCCCGGCGGTAGGCGAGCGGCCAGCACGACCAGCAGGGCCCACGAGGCGGCAACCACCAGCGCAGCGACGAGGATCAGGCGCACCACATCGTCATGCTATGGCCGACCCCGGCCACGCCGATCGGCGGGCCGGGCCGCGGCCGGACCGCTGGGACTCGCGCTCGTGTGTCAGTCGTTGCAGGTGTTCGGCACCTCGTCGGGGACCGCCGGGAGAGGGGTGCGCGCTCTCCGTAGTCACGTCACCCGGCGGCCCTGAGCAGGGGACCGGCCGATGGTCTGGCGGACCGGCGCACGACGCACTAGAACGGTCGTTCGCCGTGACACGGCACCGAGCGGGCGGGGCAGGACGGTCGTCGGCGCGCTGGGGGTGCACGATCGCGGCGCGTGAGCCATGGCGCACCGCGACCGCTTCGACGGGCAGTTCGACACCGTGCTCGCCGCGGCGCGCACGGGCTCTCCCCGCGCGTTCGAGCAGATCTTCACCGCGCTGTCGCCGGTCGTCGAGGGGTACCTGCGACTGCAGGGTGCTGCCGAGCCCGAGGACCTCACGAGCGAGGTGTTCGTCGCGGTCCTGCGCAACATCGGATCGTTCGCCGGCGACGAGCCCGGGTTCCGGTCCTGGGTGTTCACGATCGCCCACCGCCGCCTGCTCGACGAACGCCGCAGGACGCTCCGCCGGCCGCCGGGCGCCCCGCTGGACGTGGTGCCGGACAGGCCGGCGCCGGACGACGTCGAACGCACCGTCGAGCAGGCGCTCGGGACCGCTCGGGTGCGAGCACTCTGTGAGCGGCTGTCCCCCGATCAGCGAGACGTCCTGCTCATGCGGCTGTTGGGACGGCTCACCGTCGACGAGGTCGCTGCCACGCTCGGCAGGACGCCCGGCTCGGTCAAGGCGCTGCAGCGGCGCGGGCTGCTCGCCATCTCGCGCCTGATCGAACGCGAGGGCGTACCGCTGTGAGCGGGACCGGCGATCACGTACCAGAGATGCCCACGATCCCTCTGCTCGACGACCTCGCGATCGAGGCGATCCTCGGCGGCGACGACGTTCCCGCCGGCCTCGGACGGCTCGCCGCGTTCGCCGCGGGCGTCCGGGCGGTCGGGGACGGGCCTGCGCCGCGGCCGTCTCCGGAGCTGGCGAACCTGCTCGAGACCGGATCGGCCGCGATGGCAACGGCGGCCGGGGCGACCACGCTCGACCAGCGGCGGAACCAGCGGGCCGCCCTCGCCAAGGTCGCCGGCCTGGGGCTCGTGGCCAAGGTCAGCCTGGCGGCGACGACTGCCGCGGCCGGGGTCATCGGCGCCGGCGCCGCCGGCGTGTTGCCCGGAGGCGCCGGGCGGGTCGTGCGCGACGCGATCGAGGTGGTCACGCCGGTCGAGTTCACCGACCCCGACGACCAGCGGCAGCCGGACGGCGGCGGCGGCGGCGGCGGCGGCGGCGGCGGCCAGATTGCCCCAGATGCCAGTCCGAGCGATGCGGGCGACCACGGCGACCGGGTCTCGGACGACGCCACCGGCGAGAGCGACGGCGAGCCGGGCGTGGACGGATCGGAGATCTCGCGAGAGGCGCCGGGGGCCTCGCAGCGACCGCCGGAGACCCCGGGCCCGGAGGGCACGCCCGAACCGCCGGCCGACCCGGGCACACCCCCCGTGTCCGTCCCGCAGGGCGAGCCCGGCAACCCGGCCGACCCTGGGTCGCCGCCGCCCGCCCCTGGGTCGACCGTCCCGTCACCGCCGTCGACCGTCCCGACCCCACCCTCGCCCGTGCCGCTGGCAGCCGCGCGAGTGGACGGCGCCCGAGCAGGACAACCCAGCCACCACCCCGGGGCAGCCGGACGGCGCCGGCACCACCGCCGACACTCCCGCGCCCTGATGCCGCCCCGCAACGTCGCCACGCGCGGACCCGCACACCTCTCCCGTACGCGCCACCCGACCCCCTGGACCCGGCAGGCCACCCGCCGGCTCGACAGGCCAGCGCCCGAGCGGCCTCCCGTCCCCGCCCCTACGCCCGTCTTCGTCGACGATTCCGGGCGGCGACGACGGGCCGGGCGGCTGCTCGGCATCGGCCTCGGCGCGCTCGTGCTCGCCTACGTCACGGTGGTGGGCCTGACGTTCGCCGGCGCACCCGTGGTCGGCAGGCTCGCACCGCCTGGCGTCGCCCAGCTGTCCCGTCCGACGGGTGACGACGGCCCCGGCGTCGTCGGTCCCGACGCCCGAGAGGCCGCCTTGCCGCCGGCAGGTGCGTCGCCCGATCCGGCTTCGGCCCCCGGTGACACGCCCTCCGCCGGCCTCGACGCCGGCGGTCCGATCGAGCAGCCGGGGTCGACCACCACGACGGCGCCGCCGACCACGACGACCTCCGCACCCCCGGGGCAGGGCGCCACGACCACCGTGCCGACGCCCAGCTCGACCGTGCCCGACCGCACGCATCCCACGGCGGGCCCGCCGACAGAGCCGCCCGGCAAGCCGTGACCCGGCGGTCCGACCGCCAGCGGGCGGCGGCGCGCCCCGTGACGCGCTGGGTGCTGCTGGTCGCCCTCCTGGCCGGTGTGCTCGCCTCGCTGGCACTGCACGGCCTCATGGGGTCGGCGTCTCCAGGTCGGGCGGTCGGAACACCGGCGCTCGCTGGCTCCTCCGACCTCGGCCCGGCGCTCGAAATCCGCGACGACTCCGTCCGGTCGTCGCCTGGCGCGCCGGGCATCGTCGGCGTCGCCCTCGTCGGCACCGGATCCGAGGACGTGTGGCCTGAGGCGGCCGCGGTTCTGTCCCGTCACGGGGCCACAGCGACGTGGTTCGTGTCGGGCCGGGCGCTCCTCGACCATCCCGGCGCGGTCGCCGATGTGCGGGCGGAGGGCGGCGAGGTCGGCGTCACCGGGTTCTCGGGCCGCGACCTGGCCGGGTTGCCGGCGTGGCGGGTGCGCGTGGAGCTGTCGAGCGCCCAGGCGGCGCTCGCGGCGCGCGAGGGCGTCACGACACCGCTGCTGCTCCTGCCCTCGAGCGCCACCGTCGAGTCCGTCGATCGCCCGGCGGTCGACGCGGCCCGCGCCGCAGGCCGACAGGGCTATGCCCTGGTGGTCGGACGCGCCCCCGAGGCCGCAGCCGGCGGCGAGGTGGCCGTGATCCCGCTCGACCGCAACGCGCCCGTCCGCCTGGACGCGCTGCTCACGCGGGTGGCGGCCGAGGGGCTCCGACCCGCCACGGTGTCGGAGGCCGCAGGGCTGGACCCCGCCACGGTCAACGCTCCCGTCGGTCCCTGGGCCCGACTCAACGCCCACGTCGTGACGACCGCCCTGCGGTCCGCCGACGTCGTGACCGCGGTGGTCGAGCTGCTGTTCGTCCCGCTCGCCCTGCTCATGACCGCCCGGGCGGTCATCGCCGTGGCGTTGGCGGTGCGCCACGACCGGCGGCGGCGTCCTGCCCCTCGGTGGACCGGTCCGGTGACCGTCATCGTGCCCGCCTACAACGAGGCCGCCGGGATCGAGGCCGCGCTCCGATCCCTCGTGGCATCCGACTGGCCCCACGGGCTGTCCGTCATCGTCGTCGACGACGGGTCCACCGACGGCACCGCCGAGATCGTGGCCCGCCTCGGGCTGCGGCGGGTGTACCTGGTCAGGCAGATCAACCAGGGCAAGCCCGCCGCCCTCAACGCCGGCCTGGCGGTGGCCGGAACCGACGTCGTGGTCATGGTCGACGGCGACACGATGTTCCAGCCCGACACGATCGCGGAGCTGGTGGCACCGTTCTCCGACCCCCGGGTGGGCGCGTCGAGCGGCAACGCCAAGGTGGGGAACCGCCGCTCGTTGCTGGGTCGGTGGCAGCACATCGAGTACGTGATGGGCTTCAACCTCGACCGCCGCCTGCTGGCCACCGTCGGCGCCATCGCCACCGTGCCCGGCGCGGTCGGGGCCTTCCGCGCCGACGCCCTGCGCGAGGTGCGCGGGGTCAGCGACGACACGATCGCGGAGGACACCGACCTCACGATCGCCCTCCAGCGGGCCGGCTGGCGCGTCGTCTATCAGGACGACGCGATCGCCTGGACGGAGGCGCCCTCGACCATCGGCGACCTGTGGCGGCAGCGCTACCGCTGGTGCTACGGCACCCTGCAGGCCGTGTGGAAGCACCGACGGGCGGTGGTCGAGGGCCGCAGCATCGGGCTGATCGGCCTGCCGTACGCGCTCGTGTTCCAAGTCGTCGTGGCGCTGCTGGGTCCGATAGTGGACGTGGCGGCTCTCTACGGCCTGCTCACCTCACAGGCGCGGGCGGTGGTGGTCGCGTGGCTCGGCTTCTCGGCCGCGCAGCTGGTGCTGGCGGCGTTCGCGTTCCGGCTCGACGGTGAGTCGTTGCGCCCGCTGTGGGCGGTCCCGCTGCAGCAGGTCGTCTATCGCCAGCTCATGTACCTGGTCGTCATCCAGTCGGTCGCGGCCGCGTTCGCCGGCACCCGCCTTCGGTGGCACAAGCTGCGCCGCCTGGGCCTCGCCGGCGCGCCAGCAGGCGTGACCACACGAGGCACATCGCTGCGCTGACCGCGCTGCGACGCCGCTCATCGGACCGGTGGCCGGCGGGTGCTCTGACGCGAGCTGTTCAGGGGACGTCAGGGTGCCTTTCGGATACTCGTGTCATCTGACAAGGGGGCAGCGAGATGAAGATTCGACCTCACCTGCGGAAGAGGACGGCGATCGGCGTGCTTGCGGGCGTGCTCACATTGGCGGCGGTGCCGTCGGTCGCGTCGGTCGCGTCGGCGGACCAGGAGCAGCGGGCCCGCATACCGTTCTCCAAGGCGAAGATCCTGTTCGAGTTGAACGCGAGCGCGCAGGACGCGGGCATCCAGGCTCTCCTCGACGGTGAGGGATGGGACCACGTCACGATCCTGGATCCTGATCGCGAGCCGCTCCTCGAGATCGACGCCGACGGCAGCGTCGGCGACATCGGTGTCACCGAGCTGTTCTTCGAGAGCGCCGAGCCGTCGCTCGCTGATCTGCCGCTCGACGAGCTCCTGGCGATGTTCCCCGAGGGCAGGTATCGGTTCGAGGGCACGACCGTGGAGGGACAGAGGCTGGTCGGCGCGGCCACGCTCTCACATGAGATCCCAGCCAAGGCCAAGGTGCTCTCACCCGCGGAAGGCGCGGTGACCGACCCGAACCACACGATCATCGAGTGGGAACCCGTGACCGAGCCAGCAGGCATCAACATCGCGGGCTACCAGGTCATCGTCGAGTTGGAGGACCCGTTGCGTGTCTTCAGCGTCGACCTTCCCCCCTC
Organism: uncultured Acidimicrobiales bacterium; assembly: GCA_963735375.1. GTDB lineage: Bacteria > Actinomycetota > Acidimicrobiia > Acidimicrobiales > VFJN01 > ZC4RG19. Next base: position 869,084 of record CAVTKS010000006.1, on the reverse strand, counting down.
CGACACGAGCGTGGTCGTCCCCCCCGAGTTCCTCGAGCCCGGCACCGACTACAAGTTCGAGGTGCTGACGGTCGCGGACAACAACAACCAGACGATCCACGAGGGCACGTTCTCGACAGCCGGATAGGGACGGCCGGCTCGGCGCCAGGACCGTGGCGTCAGGGCCGATGCGCGGCGCTGCGTCGTCGGCCTGCAAACGACGACCACGCGACTTGTCGTATCTGTCCGCCCCCTCGGCGCTCTCGATACGGGACGAGGAGGCAGACGGATGATCGAGACCGACGACGCGGCACCCGCGGATCAGGAGACGGAAGCCAGGCGCCTGGCGGAGAAGAGCGCGGAGGAGTTCCTGGCCGCCGAACGCACCGCCGATCCCGAGGAGAAGGCCGAGGCTCTCCGGCAGGCGCAGACGCTGGCGGGCCAGAGCGAGCTGGCGACCGCCTACACCCACCTCCAGCAGGTCGTCGGGATCATCGCGTTCCTGCTGCCGTTCGTGCTGGCGATCGGCAACATGTTCTTCAACGGGATCGAGCTGAGGGGCTCGATCAGTGCCTATTACTACACGCCGATGGGCGGTGTCTTCGTCGGCGCGCTCTGCGCGCTGGCCGTCTTCCTCCTGTCCTACAACTACCGACCGCTGCCGAAGTTCAGGCTCGACAACATCCTGAGCACGCTCGCGAGCATCGTCACGCTGGGTGTCGCTCTCTTCCCCACCACCAGCGACTCGCCGACGGCGTCCGGCAGCGAGAAGGTCATGGCGACCCTGCACCTGGTCTGCGCCTGCGCGCTGTTCGTCCTGCTCGCCTACTTCTCGCTCTTCCTGTTCACCCAGACCGCTAGCGGGGTCGTCGTGACGCCGGAGAAGGCGCGCCGGAACCAGATCTACCGGGTGTGCGGCGCCGTCATCGTCGCCACGATCGCGCTGGTAGTGGTGTCCAACATCGTGGATCCGCCCAGCTCGTGGCACTCGCTCTTCTGGCTGGAGTCGGTGGGGGTCGTCGCCTTCGGCATCTCGTGGCTGGTCAAGGGCTTCGCCCCGCCCATCTGGGCCGATCGCCAGCACACCTAGGTCGCCGCGACATCACCACTGTCGGCGTCCGTGGACCTGTACGGTGCGCAACGTGCGGGCAATAGAGGCGGCCTCCCCGGGGGCCGCGACAGTGGCGGTCCTCGGACCGCTGGCAGTGGCTGTCGACGGCGAGGACGTCGTCGTCGCAGGGTTCCGTCGTCGCGCCCCGCTGGCTCGCCTGGCGTTGAGCAGAGGGTCGGTCGTGCCATCGGAGCGGTTGGCCGACGACCTGTGGGCCGACGACCCCGTCCGACGGTCGGTGCCGACGTTGCGAGGTCGTTCCGACGCTCGGTGCCCTCGCGGCGGCCCACCCGCTGCGCGAACGGCTGCAGATCCAGTTCGTGACCGCCCTCTACCGCAGCGGCCGCCAGGCCGAGGCCCTGGCCGCGCAACGACGTGCGGCGGCGATCCTGGTCGACGAGCTCGGGCTCGATCCGGGCCAGGACCTCGCGGCACGGCCGTGACGGCCGTGGGTGACGCTGAACGGATGCACGCCGTCACGGCCGGCAACCCGTTCCTGCTGACCGAGCTCGCCCGGCACGGCGCCTTCGACGGCACCGCGGTGCCGCCGTCGATCCGTGACGTCCTACTGGCGAGGATCGAGCGGTTGCCGGCACCGGTACGCGACGCGGTTCGCGTCGGTGCCGTGGCCGGCGTCGAGTTCGAGCTGGGCGCCGTCGCGGCCGCCCTGGGCCGGGACGACGACGACACCATCTCCGTGCTCGACCACGCCGTCGCGGCCGGGCTGCTCGACGAGATCGATGGTTCCGGAGCGTGCCCGGCCTTCTCGGCGACTGCCCTGGTGGGCCGCGGGGTCAGCGGATCTCGTCGGCCTTCTTCTCGCGCTCTTCCCGTGGCCCCTCGTGGGAGTGTGCTCGCTTCGCTGCGTGACCTCGCTACGAGTGTCGCACGGTCTCTGCGTCCCGACTTCGCCAGGCCCGAGTGAGCCCAGCACGGTGCGTCTGGCCTGAGCAGGCGAGCGCCAGATCGAATCCTCTTGTGTCAAGGGGAGGGTGCCGGTAGCCGTTCGGGCGCGTGGAGGCAGGCTCGGGTGGTCGAGCCCGGGCGGGTCCTAGGGTCGTGTCGGGTCCGGGAGCGACTCATCCGAAGAGCCGGCTGTTGCGGGGTGCGAGGCCGGTCACACTGGATGCGAGAGTCGTCCCCGCGTTGTCCTCCCGCACCCACCTCGATGCCGGCGTCGATCGCCGACCACGGTCGTGCTCGCCGACACGGTGTCAGTCGCGAGTGTCGGCGAGGAGCTGGCGGTAGACGACGTCGCTGATGCGGCGCTTGAGCGCGCGCGGTCAATGTCGCGTTGCGTAACGCGACGACGGCGGCCGAGCGGGCGTTCCTCTCTCGAGCCACGCCGGTGGCAGGACCTGACCAACGGTCGCTTCGTTCGAACACCAACGACTGTCGTGGCAGGGCATTCAGGAGACACGCCCGTCAGGTCCGCGACGCTACGAACCCGTCGCGCCGTGCACCCCACCCTCCATCAGGGCAATCTGTGGTGTGTGTGTGCTGCCTCGAAGCGCGCTCCTACCTGATGGCGGCGGCTGATTCGTCGGCGGCCCGGGCGCGGGTTGGGCTGGGCGAGGTGCTGCTCCAGTGGGGCCGCATCGGCAGTATCAGCTTTGGTGGATCACCGACGCATATTGCGCTTCTTCGCGACCTATGTGTCGATCGAAAGCGGTGGATTGAAGCGACCGAGTTCGAGGACGGGCTCGCGACCTGCAACCTCTTGCCCGGCCCGGCGTCGATGCAACTCGCGGTCCTGTGCGCCTGGAATGTCGCCGGGCCAGTGGGTGCCGTCGTCGGCGGCGTCGCCTTCATCGTTCCGGGATTGGCTCTCATTTTGGGTCTTGCGGCTGTACTCCTCGAGGGTTCACCGCCGACGTGGGTGCTCGCCGCGGTCGCAGGTACCGGAGCCGCCGTCGCGGCGGTCGCCGTTCGCGCGGGCACCAGTCTCATACCGGCCAGCTGGGCTCGCGCTCGCTCGCACGTCAGATGGTTGATCTATGCGCTCGCGGGCGGCATCGCAGCGGCGACGGTCGGGCCGTGGCTGGTAGTCGTCCTTCTGGCCTGCGGCGCGATCGAGATGGGGATCGCTCGGTTCGGGACGACCGACCAGCTCGGTGTGCACGCAAGCCCGTTCCTCATCATCGCAGCCGCGGCCGCGACCAGCGGCGGTGTACTCGCGCTCGCCTGGGTTGCGTTGAAGGTCGGAGCACTCGGATACGGCGGAGGGTTCGTCATCATTCCGCTGATGCACCATGACGCCGTTTACAACTACAACTGGATGACCGACAGCCAGTTCCTGGACGCGGTCGCGCTCGGCCAAATGTCCCCCGGCCCCATCACGCTGACCGTCGCCTACGTCGGCTACGCAGCATCAGGACTCGGGGGCGGTCTGCTTGCCACAGTCGTCGCGTTCTCACCGTCGTTTCTCTTCGTTCTCCTGGGCGCTCGTCACTTCCACGCGCTTCGACGAAACATCGCCGTGCGCGCATTTCTCGACGGTGCTGGTCCGGCGGCGATCGGGGCGATCATCGGCGTAGCGTTTCCACTTGCGCAGGCGTTGGAGGAGCGCTGGCAGTTCGCAGTCCTCGGCGGCGCGCTCCTGCTTCTGGTTGTTCTCCGTCGGAGCCCCGTGTTCACGATGTTGCTCGCTGCAGCAGTCGGCGTCGTCGTTGTCGAGCTCGGCGCACCCGTGCCGTGAATCGCCTGGCAAGGATCAACGCGCCATACCTGCCGGTCGGTTGACCTAGACACAGAACCAGCAGTAGAGCCGCAGGCGCTGCTAGCACTCCTCGGCCCACGGGCGGCCCGATGCGGGGTCCGGCACCCGTGCGGCCCACAGATCTGCCTGATGGAGGATCTGGGCGGGCGTTGAGCGTGCTCGTAGCGTCCTCGGTTCTTGGTCGGCTAGCTCTCGAACTGCCTGCTGCTCGCGTGTCGGGTTGGCTTCCGAACGAGGCGTCAGCCGGCCACGGTTCGGTCACGGCGTGGCTCGAAAGAGGCGAGCAGCACCTTCATCAGGAGTGCCCGTCGTGACGGTCACACGCGTCCACGTGGAGGACTTCCATGACGGTGCGTCGACCCGCCCGCACAGGTCGACCCACACAGCGGTGGCGATCGGCCGTGACGAGCAGCCGCTCGCCCGGGTGCGGCCGGTTGCTGACCGGTGTCAGATCCAGCGGCTGTTGGCCTGGGCTGAACCGCTGGGCACGCAACGGACCCGGGTGGTCGAGTCAGCTGAGGGACTGGGCAAGCTGTTGGCCCAGCAGCTTCTCGAGGCGGGTGTCGCCGCTCGATGGTGCCGTGCGCTAGCAGTACGGTGACTCGATGGGTCCGCAGTGGCCGAAGAGCGCGGTCCGAGTGACGTTCGGGGTTATCTGGCTGGTCGACGCGGCATTGAAGTGGCGGCCCTCGTTTCGCCGCGACTTTCTCGACTTCCTCGAAGAAGGCGCCAAAGGCCAGCCGGGGTGGCTCGAGGGCTGGTTCGACTTCTGGATCGACCTGCAAATGTCGTCTCCGCAGCGGTGGGCCTATCTGGTCGCGGTCACCGAGACGCTCATCGCGGTCGCACTCATCTTGGGGTTCGCCCGCAAGGTCACCTACATCGGCGGGGCGGTGTTCAGCCTGCTGATCTGGTCGACCGCCGAAGGGTTCGGTGGGCCATACACCGCGAGGTCCACCGATGTGGGGACCTCGCTCATCTACGCGGTGGTGTTCTTGTCGTTGCTGGCCATCTCGGCGCAGCTCGGACCGAGCCGCTACAGCGTCGACGCGCTCATCGAGCGCCGATGGCCGGGCTGGGCCCGCGTCGCCGAGGTCCGCTACCCGTAGCACTCCGACCCATTTGGTTGGCCGAGTCTGAGGCAAACCGCGGCAACGTCCCCACCCGAACCTTGGCCACACCCGCCGTCGACTCCGTGGGTCGCTACGCCTTCGTCCACGGGATCATGCAGCGCACCGTCGGGGAACGCCACGGCCCGACCCGACGGGCTGCCCTGCACGGCAGGTTGGCCGGAGCGCTGGAGGCGCGCGGCGGGCGCGTCGACGAGATCGCGCACCACTGGCGACGGGCCGGGCCCGACCACGCGGCGGGCCGCGACGTGCCGATCCCGCCCACCACCTCGCCTCGCCACGGCCGTCCGCAGCCGCTGCCCACTCACGGTAGGCAACGACGGGTTGCTCCGAGGTTGCTCAGGTGTCCCGCGGGGATGCGACGCTGCCCGACGTGCCGGCCGGGGTCTCACCCCGTCCGGGCGATGCCCCCGGGCCGGTTCCGGGTCAACGTGATGGCATGGGTTGCTTGCTTGCGGTCTTCGCCGGGATGTTTCCCCGATTCGCGCTCGTCATCTTCTGGGTGGCGAGGCCGGAGCGGATGGACGCCATCTTCACCTCGTTCCTCTGGCCACTGCTCGGCATCATCTTCCTGCCGTTCACCACCCTGATCTACGCGCTCCTGTGGGTCCCGGGCGTGGGCGTCACCGGCTCCGACTGGTGGTGGATCGCCTTGGCCGTCGCGCTCGATGTCGGCCACTGGGGCGCGACGGCGAGCCGACGAGGGGACGTGCCCCGCAGTCGGACCGTGTGACGACCGGGCAGCTGCGTCGGCACGCCGATCGCGAGGACCCGACCGGGCACACAGGCACGCGGGGAGAGTCGGGGGTGCTCATCGCTCCGCACCGAACAGGGCGTCGACGACGTCCGAGGCCTCGGGAGGGGCATGGACCTCGAGCGCGGTCCCCCGGCTGTCGATGACGATGGCGAAGCTGAAGAACCGGCAGCACCCGTGCTCGGCGATCGCCAGACGGGCGATCTCGGAGACGTCGGTGCCGGGGCCGAACTCGAGGCGGATGCCGTCGTCGAGCGGGATGCGGTCCCTGACGCGCCGGAGCATGGCGCGCTCGTCGTCGAGGAGCGCCTTCCACTCGTCGAGCCGGGCGGTCATCTCGCCCGCGGCGAGCGTGCACGCGATCGCTGGGGAGTCCGTCGCCCGGTCGCCGGCGCCTGCCTTGTCGATCAGCGGCACGGGGGTCACCACACCGGCGCCGCTCGCGGTGTCGGTGCTCGTGACGCAGCCGCACGCGTCGTCGCACGGCCCGTCGGGCCGGTGTGACGCGAGCGTGACCGTGGCGCGCTGGAGGTCCGCCGCGAACGTCGTCAGCTCCGCGATGCGGTCGTGGGTCTCGGCGACCTTGGCGTCCACGCTGGCGCGGAGGCGAGCCTGCACCGGGCCGCATTCGCCGCCGTCCCACACGGTCGCGAGATCCCGTATCTCGTCCAGGCTGCAGCCGAGCTGCTTGGCCCGGGCGATGAACCGGAGCCGTTCCAGCGAGGAATCGTCGTAGAGCCGGTAGCCGGCTTCGGTGCGCCCCGACGGTGCAAGGAGGCCGACCTCCTCGTAGTACCGCAGCGTCGCCGCGCTGAACCCGCTGCGTTGCGCGACGTCCGCGATCTTGTAGGCCGTGTCCATGGCGAGACCGTAAACCTTCGAGTCGACATGAAGGTCAAGCGGAACCTCGGCTCACGCCCGGCGTCGACCTCGCCCCGTTCGCACCGGAGCAACCACGTTGCCTACTCGGGCGGTCCGTCGGTCGCGAGCGCCGCGTTGGACCAGCGCGGATTGCCGGTCAGCTCATCGCCGAACCACGAGGGTGGGTCGAACGCCTCGGCCTCCTCACGGGTGGCAAACTCCACCTCCACGACCATCAGCCCCTCCATCACGCCGCTGTAGACGTCGAGCTCGGCCGTGTGACCGCCCGTCGGTATCCGGAAGCGGGTCTTGTCGATGCGGCGAGCCCTGGCCAGGCTCCACAGCGCGTCGAAGCTCGCCCCGTCTATCTCGACCTCGACCTCGGTGCGCTCGAGGCCCCGGCCGCCCTTCACGCCGAGCACGAGTGTGCCGCCGCGGTCGCGCACTCGGACTTCGATGGGTCCATCCACGGCCAGGTAGGCCTGCCGCAGGCGGACGCCTTGGCCCAGGGGATCGGGAACGTCGTGGACGCGGAACTTACGTTCGATCTCAGGCATGCGCTCCTCGGACACATCGTGACACAGCGCTGCCCAGCGCAGCCCCGCGCAGCCCGCCAAGGAGTGCGTGGTCGCCCGTCGGCCGGCAATGCGTCCGGACCACGCGGTCGCGTGAGGTCGCTGCAGGCCGGACGGCTGCACCATAGGTAGGGGGTGTGCACCCGGGGAAGAAGCGCGAACATACGCCCGAGGTGGTGACCGATGACGAGCACCACGCTGTACGAGGAGAACGGTCTGCGCACCTTCCCCCTCGTGATGGACAAGGCGTCGTCGACCCCGAGACCGGCATCGCGGTCATCGCCCTCGAGTCGGTCAGCACCGAGTGAACCCGCATCGACCCCGGTGACATCAGAGGAACCAGACGAGAGGAGCAGCACCCATGGCTGACACCAACCTCAGTGGACACAGTGTGGTCGCGCTCGTGACGAACTACGGCGTCGAGCAGGACGAACTGCTCGTGCCGGTCGAGCACCTCCGCCGCAGCGGCGCCGACGTCGACATCGCCGCAGTCTCGAACGACTCGATCCGGACCTTGATCGGCGACAAGGATCCGGGCGCGACGGTGCAGCCGACGATGACCCTTGCCGAGGTCGACCCCGACCGGTATGACCTCGTCCTGGTCCCGGGCGGCACCCTGAACGCCGACGCGCTGCGACGGAACGACGACGCCATCAAGATCCTGCAGACCTTCATCTCGTCGACACGTCCGGTCGCCTCCATCTGCCACGGCCCGTGGGCCCTCATCGAGGCCGGCGCCGTCGAGGGCAAGACGCTCACGTCGTATCCGTCCCTGCAGACCGACGTCCGCAACGCAGGCGGGAACTGGGTCAACGAGCCGGTCGTCAACAACGACGCCAACGGCTACCAGCTCGTCACCTCCCGCAGTCCCGCCGATCTCGACGCCTTCCTCGGCGAGATCGACAAGACACTGATCTCCACATGAGCGACCCGACGACTACACGCGACCACGTGAGGTCTTCCCTCGAACGTCGCAGGACGCTGTACTAGCTACACCGCACTCGCGTCGCAACGCCCGTGACTGCGAGGGCGCCTCCCCCACCAGATTGGAGCAGCCGTGGCCGAGAACTTCACCACCAACACGGCGGGAATCCCCGTCGAGAGTGACGATCACTCGCTGACCGTCGGCGCTGACGGGCCGATCCTGCTGCAGGACGCCTATCTGATCGAAAAGATGGCCCTGTGGAACCGGGAACGGGTCGCCGAACGGCAGCCGCACGCGAAGGGCGCCGGTGCCTTCGGCCGGTTCGAGGTGACTCACGACGTGAGCGCCTACACCAAGGCCGACCTGTTCCAGCCGGGCCGGTCCACCGAGATGCTGGCCCGGTTCTCGACGGTGGCCGGCGAGCGTGGCAGCCCCGACACCTGGCGGGATCCTCGTGGCTTCGCGCTCAAGTTCTACACGGCGCAGGGCAACTACGACATGGTCGGCAACAACACGCCGGTGTTCTTCATGCGCGACCCGATGAAGTTCCAGGACTTCATCCGATCGCAGAAGCGCCGCGCCGACAACGACATGCGGGATCACGACATGCAGTGGGACTTCTGGACGTTGTCGCCCGAGTCGGCGCACCAGGTGACCTGGCTGATGGGCGATCGCGGGATCCCGCGGTCGTGGCGGAACATGAACGGCTACTCCAGTCACACCTTCATGTGGGTCAACGCTTCAGGTGAGCGGTTCTGGGTCCGCTACCACTTCAAGACCGACCAGGGCATCGAGTTCATCCCCCAGGCCGAGGCCGACACCTTGGCCGGGACCGACGGCGACTACCACCGGCGCGACCTGTGGGAGGCGATCGAGCGCGGCGACCATCCGACCTGGTCGCTCAAGGTGCAGATCATGCCGTTCGAGGCCGCGAAGTCGTACCGGTTCAATCCCTTCGATCTCACCAAGGTCATCTCGCAGAAGGACTACCCGCTCATCGACGTCGGCAAGATGACGTTGGATCGCAACCCGTCCAACTACCACACCGAGATCGAGCAGGCCGCGTTCGAGGTCAGCAACCTCGTGCCCGGCATCGGCCCGAGCCCGGACAAGATGCTGTTGGGCCGGATGTTCAGCTACCCCGACGCCCACCGGGCTCGCATCGGCTCCAACTACAACGAGCTCCCGGTCAACGCGCCGCGCGCCGCGCCCCTGCACAGCTATGTGAAGGACGGGCACATGCGCCACCACAACCCGGGTGACCCGGTCTACGCGCCGAACTCGAAGGGCGGCCCGCAGGCCGACACGGCGCGCTTCGGCGAACCCGCCGGCTGGCAGGCCGACGGTGACCTCCAGCGCGCCGCCTACACGCTGCACGCCGAGGACGACGACTGGGGCCAGGCCGGCACGCTGGTCCGCGACGTCATGGACGACGCCGCCCGCGACCGCCTGGTCGACAACATCGTCGGGCACCTGCTCGACGGCGTCACCGAGCCGGTGCTGCTGCGCGCCTTTGAGTACTTCAGGAACGTCGACAAGGACCTCGGCGACCGGATCGAGTCAGGCGTGCGCGCCAAGCAGGGCTAGTGCCTGACCATGAACGTTCGTCCGTCAGGTCTGGCCGGCCTGACGGACGCAAACGTTGGTGAGCAGGGCTAGTGGGACGCCGGGTTGGCCGGCTTCACAGGGAGCTCCACGTGAACCGCTGTCCCCGCTCCACTGGGGCTCTCGATCGCGATCGCTCCGCCCATCGCCTCGACCCGGTCCGCCAGCCCTACGAGGCCCGAGCCGCGGGCGGGATCGGCCCCGCCGATACCGTCGTCCTGAACCCTGAGGTCGAGGATGCCGTTGTGGGCCTCGACGTGGACCTCCGTCTCCGAGGCGCCGGCGTGCTTGGCCACATTGGCGAGGGCTTCGGAGACGACGTAGTAGGCCGTCACCTCCACCTGTTCATCGAACCGCTGGTCGACGCCCACCTGGAGCCTGACCGGGACCGCCGAGCGACGGGCGAGAGCCTTGAGCGCGGGACCGAGGCCGCCCGTCGAGAGCACGGCGGGGTGGATGCCTCGCGAGAGCTCGCGGAGATCGTCGAGCACGCCGGTCAGGCCGTCGCCTATCCGAGCCAACCGCTCATGCAGCTCGTCGTCGGGCCGAGTTTCCGCCTCGGCATTCCGGAGCTCGAGCCCCAGTGATACGAGCCGCTGCTGGACCCCGTCGTGCAGGTCGCGCTCGAAGCGACGGCGCGTCTCGTCGGTCGCGGCGACGATTCGTGCCCGTGAGGCGGCCAGGTCCGACCGCGCCTGGACGCTCGAGATCCCGGTGGCGATCAGCTCGGTGAACTGCGCGACACGCGACTCGGTCGCGGCTGGCAATGGGTCCGCCACATCCTGCGCGGCGACCATGACGCCCCATAGGCGTCCGTTGACCACGATCGGACACCCGACTGCCGAAAAGGTGCCCAGCTTGCGCACGCGCTGGCCGATGGCGCCAGTGGCCTCGGAGTAGTTGTCGATGCGACCGGACCGACGGGTGCGATGGACGAGCGTGGTGACGTTCTCACCTCCGAGCGTCATCCGCGAGCCGACCTCGAGCTTCTCGCCACGCTGACCCCAGCTCGCGACGACCTTCGCGGTCCCGTCCTCCTCGTAGCGGAACATTGCCGTGTCCTGTACGGGCAGGAGTCGTCCCACCTCCTCGGCGACTGCCGCGAAGACCTCGGCCGGCGCCGACTGGCGCGCGATGAGCGTCGCCACGCGCCGCAGCGCAGCCTGCTCGTCGGCGAGGCGCTGCACCTCCCCGCGGGTCTGAGCGTTCGCCACCGCTGTGCCGACGAGCTCGGTGAAGTGCCGGAGGCGGGACTCGGTGTTCGCCGGCAGCGGCCCCGCTTGCCTCGAGTGGACGGCCAGGGCACCCCAGAGGCGCCCCTCGACGAAGATCGGGCTGCCGACCGAGGACTTGATCCCGAGCTCGTCCCGGGCAAAAACAGCGAGCGGCCCGGGAACGTCGCTCCAGTTGTCTATCCGAGCGGGCGCGCCCGTCGTGGCGATCATCGACGCCGCGTCGCCTTCCTCGGTCGGCCAGCGGTCCGGGACGTCTGGGTGCTCGCCCAGTGCCGCCCAGGTCGCCACTGGAGTCACCGTGTCGTCGGCCTCGAAGCGGATCATCCCCGAGAGGTCCGCGTCGAGAAGCGTGCCGACCTCCTCGGCGACGGCAGCGAAGAGCTCGCTCGGGGGCACATCTTGCGCCACCAGGGTCGCCACGCGGCGTAGCGCCGCCTGCTCGTCGGCGAGCCGGTGCACCTCGGCTCGCGTTTCCGTGTTCGCGATCGCCGCGGCCACGAGCTCGCTGAAGTCCATCAGACGCGCTTCAGCGTCGCCCGGGAGTGGTCCAGTAGTGGACCAGGCGACTATCACGCCCCAGCGGCGGCCCTCGACGACGATCGGCGCTCCCACGACGGACTTCACGGCCGGCCCGTGGGCCAACCCGGCGTCGATGTCCTCGCAGTTGTCGATGCGGCCAACGCGTCCGGTGCGGAGCACCTCGGCGGACACGCTCGTGCCCTCTAGCCCAGCGCGGTCAGGGGACGGAGGATCGTATCCGGGCTTCGTCCATTGGGCCGTGTGCACGATCTCGTCTTCGTCCTGGTAGCGGTCGATTCGGGTCCCGTCGACAGCGAGCAGCATGCCCGCCTCCTCCGCCACCGCCGAGAGCAGCTCGCGCGCAGGCGTGCCCTGTGCGACCCGCGTCGCCACCCTGCGGAGGGCTGCCTGCTCGCCGGCGATGGCGCCGCGGGCTTCCTCCGAGACCGCGCTGCGGCGGGCCGCGTGGGCCGCCAGCTCGCCGATCAGGACGGCAACGGAGAGGTAGACGAGCAGGTCCACCGCGTTCGCGGTGTCCGGGAACTCCAGCGGATGAGTCGGAGGCAGGTAGTACCAGTCGAAGGCGAGCATGCCCGCCATCGCGATCGGGACGGCGTATGCGACGCCTAGGCGCAGAGCCACCGCCACGACGGCGACCACGAACGGAACGGCTACGAGGACGACCACGGCATCGGACTCGATACCGGAGAGGACCACGGCCAGCAGCGCAAATGCCCCGGCGCCCGCAAGGAAGGCCAGCGCGATCTCGGCGCCCAGAGGGACCGGATGACCGCGCACGCTGGTGGTCACGAAACGAGGCTAGTGGCCAGGGCACTAGTTCTACTCGAGGGGCTTGTCGGGAGACGGACTCGATGCAAGGATTTTGCTTTCCCCGGCGCCCCCAGGGGGCCCAGCTTGGCGCAACGCGGAAGTCCACCTCTTACCGGACGCGCGGATTCGTGGGCGGCTCGCGAGCGCGGCTCGCGACTGTCTGCGGAGCGGGAGCGCGAGTTGGTCGTGGCGACCGAGCGCGGGGACACGGTGGCGTGCCGGCAGCTCGTGGAAGCGTTCCTGCCGGCGATCGGGGGCGTCGCCCGTCGCTTCCTCGGCGCCGGCGGCCGGGTGCAGCGCACCGAGTTGATGCAGGAGGGGATCGCGGGGTTGCTGTACGCCGCCAAGCGATACGACCCGCGCATGCAGACGCCGTTCTGGGGCTACGCGTCCTTCTGGGTGCGCAAGGCCATGCAGGAGCTGGTCGCGGAGGTGACACGCCCGATGGCCCTCTCCGACCACGCCGTCCGCGGCCTCGCCCAGGTCAAGGCCGCCCGCCGCGATCTCTTGGAGGCCTCCGGCGCCGAACCGACGGAGGCGGAGCTGGCTGCCGCGACGGGCCTCACCCGACCGCAACTCGACAGCTTGCTGGCGATCGACCGGAGGCCGCGTAGCTTCGAGCAGCCGCTGGGAGCTGACGAGGGCACCACGGCCACGTTCGGGGACATGGTCGCCGACCCGGGTGCGGAGAAGGAGTACGAGCGCGTGCTCGACTCGATGGTGATCCAGGAGGTGCGGCATCTCACGGACAGGCTCGAGGAGCGCGAGCGCACGGTGTTGCAGGGCCACTACGGACTCGGCCAGCCCAAGCAGACGTTGAAGGAGATCGGGTCTGATCTGGGGCTCACAGCCGAGCGCATCCGACAGATCGAGAAGGAGGCGCTGGGGAAGCTCCGCGAGGCGGCTGCGCAGCCGCCGACTGTCATCGCCGAGGTCACTTGAATCCAGGAGATCGGCGCTTACTACCTCCCGGAGCCATGACTTCTGAGAACGCTACGCTGCGTCACGGCGCCTTCGTCTACGAGGGCGACGACGAGTACGTCGCACGCTCGGTCGCGTTCCTGAAGGATGGGCTCGAGGTGGGCGACGGTTGCATCTTCGCCCAAACCCGGGACCGGATCGCCATGATGCGCGATGCGCTCGGGCCTGACGCAGACCGGGTGGCTTTCGTGGATGTCAGCTCGACGTACACGCGTCCTGCGCGCGCCGTGGCGGCCTACTACGGAACGTTTCTCGGTCAGCTACGACGGGCTCCTTCGGTCCGTGCCCTGGCCGAGTTTCAGTTCGACCCGACGCCCGGTGATTGGGAGGAGTGGGCGGCCTACGAGGCGATCACGAACCTGGCGTACTCCCATCTGCCCGTCTGGGTTGTCTGCACCTACAACGCAAACGGGCTGCCGGATCCGGTCGTGGAGGATGTGTGGAGCACCCATCGCGAGATGCTCACCGACCGATGGGTCGAGAGCGACCACTTCGAAGATCCGAGGCAGCTGGTGCGCACCCTGACCCGCGAGCCGGAACCGCTCCCAGAGCTCCGCTCACGCTCCGCCGGCAACGGCCTCGAGCTCTTCCGCGAGGTGCTGGCGCGCGAGCTGGAGGCCGAAAAGGTGCCGGAGGCCAAGGCCGTCGACATGCTCGTCGCGGGCACCGAGATCGCCGCCAACGCGGTGCGGCACGGCGGCGGCATCGAGGATGTTCGCGTCGGGAGCGCCCACGGACGTTTCGTCTGCGAGGTCGTCGACCGCGGCAGTGGCTTCGACGATCCCGTGGCCGGCTACCTCGCGCCTCGGGAGGGAACAGGTTCCGGCCTCTGGATCGCTCGCCAGCTGACCTGGAGGGTCGAGTACTTCCACTCGCCCCGGGGATTCACCGTGAGGATCTGGCTGTAGCACTTGGGTTCCGCGCCCCGCCGCTTACTAAGACTGCAAGCGAAGCTCGGCCGAAGCGCCCAAGACCGCTGAGCTGATCGGGGGAAGCAGATGCCCCGGAATCCATGGTTGGCCATCGACGCGGCCACACCGCCCGCCCGCCATGCCCGCGCAATGCGGCGGGAATGGGAGCAGTTCGTCAGTGGGGACCAGGTGAGTCGGGTGCGTGCACCGGTCGCCGACTCATGGCGCCGGTCGCTCGACGCGGGAGTCGACCCCTCAGGGAGCCGGTTGGCTCCCGTGGCCGCCGATCGCTACGAGGCGCTCGCTCGTTGGGACGTCCATCCGCTGCGAGAGGCGGCGCCCCTGATCAGTGGCTGTCTGACAAGCATCGCCGCCGAGTCAGAGCACCTGATCGTCGTGAGCGACGCAAACGGCGTGTTGCTTCAGCTCGCGGGCAACGCCGGGGTTCGCTCCCAGGCAGCAGACACGATGAACTTCACCGAGGGCGCGCTGTGGAGCGAGGAAGGTGCGGGGACGAACGCTGTCGGGACCGCCCTGGCTGCGGATCACGCCGTCCAGATCTTCGCGACCGAGCACTTCAGCGAGGTCGTCCAGGACTGGACCTGCTCGGCAGCCCCCGTCCACGATCCGGACACCGGCGAGCTGCTCGGTGTGATCGACCTGACCGGACTGCTGAGGACGGTGCACCCACGCAGCCTCGCGGTCGCCGCGACCGCGGCGCGATGCGTCGAAGCCCACCTCCGCGGCCGCCTGCGAGAGCGCGACGAGCGGCTTCGGGCACGTTTTCAGGGGCGAACAATGGGGGGCGTCCAACGCCGCGCCCTCGTGGCTCCGAGCGGGCGGGTGGTCACCGACGATTCCCGAGGGTGGTTGCACGGCGCGCGGCTCGAGGTACCGGCCGGCGGAGGCGAGCTGGTGCTCCCGTTGGGAGGGCACGCGGTCGCGGAGCCGGTCGGGCGCGGGGAGGCCTACATCGTGCGTGAGCTCGGCGGCCACCGCGTGCCACGCCGCCGTCCCGAGGACGAGCTGCGTGTGCTCTCCAACGAACAAGCTGCGCTCCGACGCCTGGCGACGGCCGTCGCCCGTGGTGTGCCTCCGGCAGAGATCCTCATGGCGGTCGCCGACGAGATCGGCCCGCTCCTCGGCGCCGACGACGCCGCCGTGGTCCGCTTCGAGCCCGACCGGACCGCCACGGTCGTCGCCGGGCGGGGACCGTGGGTCCACGAGCTCGGGGCCGACATGCGCGTGGAGCTCGATGACTTCCTGGCCATCACGGCGGTCCTTCGCACCGGTCGATCTGCTCGCGTGGACGAGAAGGACTACAGCACGGCGACGGGGCCGATCGCCGGCTATCTGCGCTGGGTGGGGAACCGCTCGGCGGTCGCCAGCCCGATCATCGTCGAGGGTGGTCTGTGGGGAGCGATCGTCGTGTCGACCCGGCGTGACCTCCTGCCGGCGGACTCCGAGGAGCGCATGGGCAGCTTCACCGAGCTGGTCGGCACCGTGATCGCGAATGCCGAGAGCCGGGCGGAGCTCACGGCCTCCCGCGCCCGCGTGGTGGCCGCCGGCGACGAGGCCCGACGTCGTCTCCAACGCGACCTGCACGACGGCGCGCAGCAGCGTCTCGTCACCACCGTGATGACGCTCCAGCTGGCGCGGCAGATGCTCGGCGACGCGACGGGGCCCGTGGTCGAGCTCGTGGACGAGGCGCTCGCGCATGCCGAGGCCGCGAACGCCGAGCTTCGCGAGCTTGTGCACGGCATCCTGCCGGTCGCGCTCAGCCACGGCGGGCTGCGCGCCGGGATCGATGCCCTCCTCTCGCGAGTCCGCCTGCCGGTGTCTGTCGACGTCACCGGCGAGCGGTTCCCGGTAGCTCTGGAGGCGACCGGCTACTTCATCGTCGCGGAGGCACTGACCAACGCCGTCAAGCACGCCCGCGCCACCAGCGCGCACGTTGTCGCCGTCGTCGACGGCGGCAATCTGCGGCTCGAGGTCCGCGACGACGGCATCGGCGGCGCGAGCTTCAACGGGAGCTCCGGGCTGCTCGGGCTCCGCGACCGCGCCGCCGCGCTGAATGGCGTGCTGCGGATAGACAGCCCTCCGGGCAAAGGGACCGTGGTTGCCGTCACGCTCCCTGTCAGTGGAGCTACGTCCCCCGACCCTGCCGACGTCGGTGGCCTGTCGGGCGACATGCGCGTTCCTCGAGGAAGTCGAGGGTTCCCTGCCCGTGAGCGCTGCTGATTCGTCGCCGCTGACAAACGGCCTCGCTCTGGTGGTGGACGCGCTCGAGACCAACGGGGTCGAGACCATCTACGGTGTCGTCGGCATCCCGGTCACCGACCTCGCCCGCCAAGCGCAGGCGCGGGGCATCCGCTACATCGGGTTCCGCCACGAAGCCTCGGCAGGCAACGCAGCCGCCATCGCCGGCTTTCTCACCCGGCGCCCCGGCATCTGCCTGACCGTGTCGGCCCCGGGGTTCCTCAACGGCTTGGTCTCGCTCGCGGCAGCCACGGTGAACTGCTTCCCGATGATCCAGATCAGCGGCTCGAGCGAGCGCCCGATCATCGACCTGCAGCGCGGGGACTACGAGGAGCTCGACCAGTTGAACGCGGCCAAGCCGCTCGCGAAGGCGGCGTACCGGGTCGATCGGCCCGAGGACATCGGCCTCGCTGTGGCCCGGGCGATCCGAACGGCCGTCTCGGGCCGGCCGGGTGGCGTCTACCTCGATCTCCCGGCCGCCGTGCTCAACGCCACGATGGATCGGGCGGAGGGAGCGGCGTCGATCTTCTCGCTCGTCGATCCCGCGCCGGCGCAGCTACCCGACGAGCGGGCGCTCGTGCGGGCGCTCGACCTGCTCGCCGCGGCGAAGCGCCCACTCATCGTGCTCGGCAAGGGGGCCGCGTACGCCCAGGCCGACGAGCAGGTCCGCACCTTCATCGAGCAGACGGGCATCCCGTACCTGCCGATGTCGATGGCCAAGGGACTGCTTCCGGACGACCATCCCAACTCCGTCGTCGGCCGCTCGATCGCTCGCGCTCTCGAAAGCCGACGTCGTCATGCTCGTCGGTGCCCGGCTCAACTGGCTCCTGAGCCACGGCGAGGCCCCCCACTGGAACGCCGAGGCACAGTTCATCCACGTCGACGTCTCCGCCACCGAGTTCGACAGCAACCGGCCGATCGCCGCTCCTGTCCTCGGCGACATCGCGTCGGTCATGTCCGCCCTCCTCGAGCGGCTCGGCGCGCATCCGATCGCGGGTCCCTCGGGCTGGACCGACGAGCTCGCGGCGAAGAAGGCGGCAAACGTCGAGAAGATGAGCGGGCACCTCGCCGCGGCGCACGAGCCGATGGGCTTCTACGGCGCCCTGCGGGCGGTGCGGGACGTGCTCGCCGACCATCCCGACGCCTACCTCGTGAACGAGGGCGCGAACACGCTCGACCTCACGCGCGACGTCATCGACATGCACAAGCCGCGTCACCGCCTCGACGCGGGAACGTGGGGGGTGATGGGCATCGGGATGGGCTACGCGATCGCCGCGGCGGTCGAGACCGGACAGCCCGTCGTCGCCGTGGAGGGTGACAGCGCGTTCGGGTTCAGCGGCATGGAGCTCGAGACCATCTGCCGCTACGGGCTCCCGGTCGTGGTCGTGGTGTTCAACAACGGCGGCGTCTACAAGGGAGACGGGGTGAACACCACGTCGTCCGACCCGGCGCCGACCGTGCTGATGCACGACGCGCGCTACGACAAGCTCATCGAGGCCTTCGGCGGCACCGGCTACCACGTCACCAATCCCGACCAGCTCGACGCAGCGCTGCGCGACGCGATCAAGGCCGGGTTGCCCGCCCTGATCAACTGCGTCATCGACCCCACCGTGGGCACCGAGAGTGGCCACCTCCAGAACCTCAACCCCGCGAGCACGACCCCCACGCCGGATCCCAAACCGGGAGGAGCTTCCTGATGGCCGCCACCGATCCGTCCGGACACCTCGATCCGAACAAGCCCTACCCGCTCGAGGGCATCACCGTCATCGACTTCTGCAGGGTCCTGTCCGGTCCGACATGCGCCCGCATGCTCGCCGACGCCGGCGCTCGGGTCATCAAGATCGAGCGGCCGGAGGTGGGTGACGACACCCGCAAGATGGGCCCGTTCCTGCCCGACGGCACGAGCGAGTACTACCGCTTCGCCAACCTCGGCAAGGAGAGCGTGGCCGTCGACCTGAAGGACCCCGACGGCCTCGCCCTGGTCAAGCGGATGATCGCCAAGGCCGACATCGTCGTCGAGAACTTCCGGCCCGGGGTCATGGCGAAGCTCGGTCTCGCCCCCGACGATCTCGTCAAGGAGCATCCTCGCTTGATCGTCTGTTCGATCTCCGGCTTCGGGCAGTACGGACCGATGCACCAGCAGGCGGCCTACGACACGATCATCCAGGCCCTGGCCGGCATCATGGACTCGACCGGCTGGCCCGACGGTCCCCCGACGCGTGTCGGCACCTCCATCTCCGACATCGCGGCCGGCGTCTACGGCTACTGCGGGGTCATGACCGCGCTCGCCGCCCGGGAGCGGACCGGCCAGGGCACCACCGTCGACGTCGCCATGCTCGACTCGACCTTCGCGCTGCTCGAGCACGGCCTGATGGATGCGCTCGGCCTCCGGGAGCGACCGCACCGCATCGGCAACCGCCACCCGTTCATGTACCCCTTCGACACGTTCGACTGCCAGGACCAGCCGGTGGCCATCACCGTCGGCAACGACCAGCTCTTCGGCGTCCTGTGCGAGACGCTCGGCAAGCCAGATCTGGCGACCGACGACCGCTTCGACACCAACGAGAAGAGGAGCGACAACTGGAAGCCGCTGAAGGACGAGATGGAGGCGGTGCTCAAGACCGACACAGCCGCCGAGTGGCGTGAACGCCTCGAGAAGGCCGGCGTGCCCGTGGGCATCGTCATGAACGTCGCCGACACCCGAGACCTCCCCCAGATCAAGGCCCGAGGCATGGTCAAGCAGCTCGGTGGCTACCACGTTCCGGGCAGCCCGATGAAGTACGGCGCGTACAACTCGCTGGGGACCGAGATCCCGTCCCCCGCAGCTCGACGAGCAGGGCGACGCGATCCGCGCCGAGTTCGCGGCCGGCAAGGGGTCGGCAGCGTGAACGAGCCGACTCACGGGCGTCGCGCCACAGCCGCGCCGAACGGGCTCGTCCGGCTCCTCGAGCAAGGCTCGGCCACCGACCCGGACCGAACCGCGGTCCGGACGGCGAGCGGCGACATCTCCCTGTCCTACCGTCAGCTGGGTGATGGTGCGGCCCATGTCGGCACCCAATTGCGCGCTGCCGGGATCGCGCCCGGAGTCCCTGTCGGCCTCGCGGCGACGAACTCCCTCGAGTTCGTGCTCGGCCTCTTCGGGATCGCCTCCGTCGGTGCCATCGCCGCGCCGCTCGATCCTCATCTCGCCTCGAACGAGATCGACACCCGACTGCACGATGTCAACGCTCGAGCGCTCATCGTGCCCGGTGGAGGATCACCGACGGCGCCATCGTCGAGCACGAGCGCACCCGTCCTCGAGTTGACCGTCCGGCCCGGGCACCAGGGGCTCGACGCCTCGATCGACACGAGCAGCAGTCGTCCAGTGGCATCCACTCAGTCGCCGGCGACCGAGTCGAAGCCGCTCCCACCCGAGTGTGCGCTGATCATGTTCACCTCCGGGACCACCGGGCGCTCCAAGGCCGTTCCGTGGACCGCGACCAACGTCGGGGCTTCGGTGAACGGCATCATCGGGTCGCTGGAGCTCACGGCCGACGACGCGACGGTGTTGATCATGCCGTTGTTCCACGGCCATGGGCTCGTGGCCGGTCTCCTGGCCACGCTCGCCACCGGAGGCGTCGCCACGCTTCCCGAGGCGGGTCGGTTCAGCGCGCACCGGTTCTGGGACGAGATGATCGGCGCCAACGCCACGTGGTACACGGCGGTTCCGACGATCCACCAGATCCTCCTCGGCAGGGCGCCACAGGAGTACCCGGGCCCCGACAAGGTGCGCCTGCGCTTCATCCGTAGTTGCAGCGGTCCACTCGCCGATTCGGTCGCGTCCTCGATCGAGACGACGTTCCATGCGCCGATCGTCTCCGCGTACGGCATGACCGAGACCGCCCACCAGGCCGCGTCGACCCCGGTGCGCGACAGCGACCTACGCACTCCTGTATCAGTGGGAGTGCCGACCTCGGTCGAGCTCCGCATCCAGAAGACCGACGGCAACGAAGCCGCCGCCGGTGACGAAGGCGAGGTCCTCGTACGAGGCGACGCTCTCACGCCGGGCTACCTCAACGACGACCAGGCCAACCAGGACGAGTTCGTGAACGGCTGGTTCGCGACCGGCGACCTGGGTCGTGTCGACGCGGACGGCTACCTCTACCTCACGGGACGAATCAAGGAGCTCATCAACCGTGGCGGCGAGAAGATCGCGCCGAGTGCCGTCGAGGCGGCCCTGCTCAGCCACCCGGAGGTGCTGGACGCCTCAGCGTTCGGCGTACCTGACGCGACCTACGGGGAACGAGTCGAGGCGGCTGTCACCCGCAAGCGCGGTTCACAGCTCACCGAATCCGACCTGCGGGACTACGCGGCCGGCCGGCTGAGCACCGCCGAGTTGCCGGACCGGATCCTGTTGCTCGATCAGCTGCCGCACACCGCCAAGGGTGAGCCAGATCGCCGAGCGCTCGTCGCGTCGGCGACGGCACAGCGCGACAAGCAGGCACCCGCCGAGTGAGCGCATCGGCCGCGGGGCGAGGCACTAGCGAGCTTCGAGGAAGGCGACGACCGCGAGGACGCGGCGATGGTCGTCTCGCGTCTCGGGGAGCTGGAGCTTCATGAGGATGCTGTTCACGTGCTTCTCGACTGTGCCCTCCGTGACCGAGAGGTGACGGCCGATGCCGGCGTTCGAGTACCCCTCGGCCATCAGCGCCAGGACCTCTCTTTCTCGTGGTGTCAGCGCCTCCAGCGGGTCGTTGCGGCGGCGGGCGGCGACGAGCTCCTGGACGACGCCGGGATCGACCACAGAACCGCCCCTGGCGATCCGATCGACGGTCTCGACGAACTCGGCCACCTCGGTGACCCTGCTCTTGAGCAGGTAACCCACCCCCTGGCCGCTGGCAAGCAGGTCCATCGCGTCCGCGACCTCGGCGTAGGCGGAGAGGACGAGGATCGCCACGGCCGGGAACTCCTGCCGGATGATGCGAGCGGCGTCGAGCCCTTCGGTGGAGTGTCCCGGCGGCATCCGGACATCGACGATGACGAGCTCCGGATGGAGCTCCCGCACGAGCGACATGAGTTCGGACGCGTCGCTGGCCTGACCGACGACCTGGAAGCCGCTCGCTTCGAGCAGGGTCGCGAGACCCTCACGCAGAAGGACATCGTCGTCCGCCAGCACGATGCGCGCTGCGTTCTCGGCCGGGTCTGTTGCCACGCCACGATTATCCGTCATCGACACCCGGTGATGTTGTGTGGACGCTCGCTGTGGTGCGGAGCCTCGGGATAATCTCTTCGCCGACCCGCAGAATCGAGTCGCCCGGGGCGGCCACCCACCCCGTCTCCCCGCCCCTCCCCCGGCCACCACCACACCCGGCCTACCGGGTGGCTTCAATGCGCAGACCGACGTTCCGTGCCATCCTCCGAGGCGTGACTCCGGGATCAACGCGCGCGGGCCCGCGCCTCCTGATCGTCGACGACAACACGCAGTTCCTCGAGGCTGCCCGAAGCCTGCTCGAAAGGGGAGGCGCCATCGTCGTCGATGTCGCGACCACGAGCGCGGAAGCGCTCCAGCTCGCTCAGCGGCACCATCCGGACGCCATCCTCGTCGACGTCTTCCTCGGAGAGGAGAGCGGGTTCGACCTGGTCAGGCAGCTCGCGACTCACAACGCCCACATCCCGGTCGTGCTCGTCTCGACCCACGCGGAGACGGATTTCAGCGACCTCATCACCGCCAGTCCTGCTATCGGGTTCCTGTCGAAGACGGATCTGTCGACGACCGCCCTCTCGGAGCTACTCGAGCAGGCCTGACCCCCGGATCATCTGGTCCCGTGGGCTGCAAGCCGGGACTCCGAGTCCGCACTAGATCACAGAGTCCGTCGAATTCTCGGGTCGCAGGACGATGTGGCCGCGCTGGTCGACGAGAACGACCAGATGCGTCAGGTCGTCGGTGAGTGAAACGGCCCGCTCGACGGTACGGGCAGCGCGCGAGGCGTCCGCGAGCATCCCGACGGTGAGTCCATACACATGAATGCCCATTGGACCTCTCCTCTTGTGCTGCGGATACTGCCTCTTCGTCGCTCCAAGGCGACATACACAACGACCTGTTCACCCTCGCGCCGACCGGGCTGCGCGTCTTCACGGGCAGCTACCACCTGACGCCCCAGCCACCCGCACGACTGATGGTCCGGCTAGCTTCAGTCCGGCGACCGAGTCCATAGCAACGCCGCGGCCGTTCGCTCGCCTTCCACCATCGTCGGGGATGGCCAGCAGCTTCCTTCCTCGTGTCACGGCTGGGGACCTCGACTAGGGACACCCTGATGCGAGCGCGGAGCTCTTGGGGTGATCCTGTGACGCCGGAGCATCAGGACCGGGGCCCCGGACCAGCCACGATGCCGTTCGTGTCCGTCTCCGTCGTCGCCGGGCCATCGATGCACTCCGACACGACGCAAAGGAGCGCACCATGAAGGCATTGGTCTACAACGGACCGCGCGAGGTCAGCGTGACCGACGTGGCCGACCCGGTGATCGAGCGACCGACAGACGCGTTGGTGAGGATCACCGCCACCAACATCTGCGGGTCGGACCTGCACATGTACGAGGGCCGGACCGACTTCGAGTCGGGCCGGGTGATGGGACACGAGAACCAGGGCGAGGTGGTCGCGGTCGGGGACGGCGTCGAGAAGGTGCAGGTGGGCGACATGGTCACGCTGCCCTTCAACGTCGCCTGTGGCTACTGCCAGAACTGCGAGCGTGGGCTCACCAGCTACTGCCTCACGATGAACCCGGCGGAAGGCGTCGCCGGCGCCGCGTACGGCTTTGCCGACATGGGCCCCTACCAGGGAGGCCAGGCCGAGTACCTCCGGGTTCCCCACGCCGACTTCAACGCGCTCGTCCTGCCCGAGGATGCCCGGGAGAAGGAGAGCGACTACGTCATGCTGGCCGACATCTGGCCGACCGGGCACCACGCCACCGAGCTGGCCGGGGTCAAGCCCGGCGATTCGACCGTCGTCGTCGGCGCCGGGCCCGTGGGACTCCTGGCTGCCTACTCGGCGGTGCTGAAGGGCGCGGGCCAGGTGTTCCTGGTCGACCGGCACCCGGACCGGCTCCGTCTCGCCGAGTCGATCGGCGCCATCCCGATCGACGACTCGCAGGTGTCGCCCGTCGACCAGATCATGGACGCGACCGACGGGGTCGGCGCCGATACCGGTTGCGAGTGCGTCGGCTACCAGGCCCACGATCCGCAGGGCCACGAGGACTCGGCTCTGACCATGAACACCCTGATCCATTCGGTGCGGTACGGGGGAGGTCTCGGCGTCGTCGGGGTGTTCCCGCCCGAGGATCCCGGTGGGCACGACGAGCTCTCGCAGCACGGCAAGGTTCCGTTGGACTGGGGGCTGCTGTGGTTCAAGGGCCAACACGTCGGGACCGGCCAGGCACCCGTGAAGCGCTACAACCGCGAGCTCTGCCAGCTGATCCACGAGGGCAAGGCCGAGCCGTCGTTCCTCGTGTCCCACGAGCTCCCCCTCGAGGAGGCTCCCAACGCCTACCAGCACTTCGACGCCCGTGACGACGGCTGGACCAAGGTCGTCCTCAAGCCCAACGGCACCAACGGCGACCGCGCCCGCTGACGCTCGTCGGCGCCGTCTGGTCAGTGTGTGAGAGCCGGCCGCGCGAGTGCAGCGGGTGTCGCACGTGCTGCGTGCGCAGCGGCACGGGGGGCGCCCGAGCGGAGCAGCAGGAGAGTTGCGGCAGCACCGATGGCGAGGAGGCCGGCCGCCCACCAGAACACGATCGTGTAGCTGTGCAGCGCCGCTTGTGCCGCGAGCGTCGGGCTGGGTGGGTGGCTCGCCACGAAGCTGGTGACGGCGCTGGCCGCGAGCGTGTTGAGCAGGCTGGTGCCGATGGAACCACCGATCTGCTGCGACGTGCTCACCATGGCCGAGGCGACGCCGGCATCGTCGGGCTTGACCTCCGCGGAGGCCGTGTTCACCGACGGCGAAACTGCGAAACCGAGCCCCACGCCGAGGACGAGCAACCCCGGAAGGATGTGGGTGAGGTAACCGGAGTGCGCGCCGAGCCGCGTGAAGATGATCATGCCGACCGCAGCGACGACCAGCCCCGGGGGCACGAGGGGTCTCGGTCCGAGGCGCGGGAGCAGCTTGCTGCTCGCGAGCACCGAGGTCAGGGAGAGTGCGGCCACCATCGGTACAAACGCTATGCCGGTGCGGACGGCGGAGTAGCCGAGCATGATCTGCAAGTAGTAGGTGAGGAAGAGGAACACGCCGAACAGGCTGGCGGTGACGATGAAGATCGCCAGATACGAGCCGCCGCGATTGCGATCGACGACAACCCGCAGCGGGAGCAGCGGGTGGGCGACATGGGCTTCGATGGCGACGAAGGCGGTGAGGAGGGCGACTCCGCCGACGAGAGATCCGAGGGTGACCGGGTCCTGCCAGCCGGAGGTGTCTGCGTGCGCGAACCCGTACACGAGCGCGAACAGCCCGGACGACACGGTGACCACCCCGGGCAGGTCGATATGAGGACGGTGCTCGGAGCGCGATTGCTGCAACACCGCGGCGCCACCGATGAAGGCGATCGCGGCGAAGACGAGGTTGACGAAGAGTGTCCAGCGCCACGATGCGTAGGTGGTGAGCACGCCTCCGAGCAGCAGACCGATGGCGCCGCCCGCGCCGAGGATCGCGCCGAATATGCCATACGCCCGGCCCCGCTCGGCCGGATCGGTGAACGTCGTGGTCAGCAACGCCAACACCGCCGGTGCCAGCAGGGCGCCGAACGCGCCTTGCACCGCACGAGCCGCGACCAGCATCCCGAAGGTGGTCGCCGCGCCGCCGACCGCGGACGCGCCGGCGAAGCCGACAAGGCCGACGAGGAACATGCGCTTGCGCCCGAACAGGTCGGACAACCGCCCACCCAGAAGCAGCAGGCCGCCGAATGCCAGCGCATACGCCGTGACGACCCACTGACGGTCGCTGTTCGAGAAGCCCAGAGCACGCTGTGCGGTCGGCAACGCGATGTTCACGATCGTTGAATCGAGCACCACCATCATCTGAGCAATCCCCAGGACAGCCAGAACCAGCCACCGGCGAGAGTCGGCTGCATCCGTCGCCCCAGCGGGCACGGCTGAGTTGACGTCGACGGGCATGGGGCTCCTGAGCATTGCTGAGGGGGCGCATGTTGCGCTGCACCCAGGATCACGGAGGAGCGCGTGCGCAACCTCCCGCGCACGCGTAGTCCTCCCTGCGCGGCTGAGTACCCTGCGTAGCAGTGAGGTCCACGTGGGCGCCGTCCGACGAGGACGCGGTCAGCGCCTCGGCCGCTCCCTCGCGGCAGGCCGGAGGTCCGGGTATGCAGCGACGCCGCGATCTCCTGATGGCCGCGTTGGCGTTCGTGACGGGCGCGATGGACGCGATCGGTTTCCTCGGTCTGGGCGCGTTCACGAGCGTCATGACAGGAAACATGGTGCTGCTCGGCCTCGGCGCCGGCGATCGGAACGGCGGTATGGCCGTCCGAGCGAGCCTCGCCCTGATCGGGTACATCGCAGGCGCTGGCGCCGGCAGCCTGCTCACGCGGCGGTCTGCGGGCGTGGCGTCAGCGGTCTGGCCGCGCCAGGTGACCGTGGCCCTCGGCCTCGAGCTGGTAACCATGGTGCTCTTCGCCAGCGGCTGGGAGCTCGCCGGTGGCAGGCCCGCGGGGACATCTCAGGGATCTCTGCTCGTCGTGGCGTCGCTGGCCATGGGTGTTCAGAGCGCAGCCATCCGCGAGCTGCGGGTACCGGGGCTGTCAACCACCTACTTGACGGGCACCCTGACCGACCTGGTCGGTGACGTGGCCCAGGCCGGGCGATCGTCGACCACGATCCGGCGCAGCCTTCCGATCCTGGTGGCACTGATCGTCGGGGCTGGCGCCGGCGGTGCGCTCGTGACCGAGGCGCCCCGCGTCGCCCCCGCCCTTCCCCTTGCCGGGCTGGTCGCCGTCATCGTCGTGGCGGGGGCTTGGTTCGACCGAGCCGCGACAGCCGCAGGTCCGGATGCGCCACCACGACCCGGATCGTCAACCTGAGGCCGTCGGGCGGAGCTCGCCCCGTCCAGTCGTGGGTCACGTCGCCGCAGTCGGTGAGAGCTCCCACACGGCATCGATGGTGTCGAGTGGCACGAACAGGTCGTCACCGCTGTGAACGATCCACGCCGTGCGCACACGTCGACCGCCGGGGACCGAGACGAGACAGCAGCCCTCTAGCCGTGTTCCGTCATACAGCCTCAGACCGACGGTCCTGCCCACCAACGCACCCAGCTGACCAGTCGTCCTCGAGCTCATGGCGCTCACCTCCACGTCCTCATGCCGATATGTGGATGCTCGCGCCGGTGGTCGGCGACGTCTTCACCGGTAGCAGGCATCCCGAGCACCGGTCAGCCCAACCACGGTCTTTCCGGCTACCTACAACTCCGCGCCGCAACCTGCACGCCTCACGCCGCGACGCTGGCCGGCCGTTACCAGCGTTGTGCTGCGAGCCACCCCACTAGGCCATGCTTCGAACGGGCGAGGACACCCGGCGAGACAGCGCCGGCGCAGGCTTGCGGTCCGTGCCCGCCCCGGCGGGAAGAGCGAGGCTCAAGGCGGCAGCCGCAACGGCCACGCCCGCCCAACACAGCAGGGCCAAGCGATAGCCGTCGGCGCTGGCGCCGCTCGAGGCGGGAGTGCGCCCGTCGAGCGCGACGACGGAGAGCACGACGGCAACACCGATGGCTGCGCCGATCTGACGGGCAGCGGTGACGAGCGCGCCCGCAACGCCTTGCTTCTCGTTCGGGACGCCCGTGCTGCCTGCGACCGTGCCCCCGAAGACGACGTTCGTCGCTCCGAACCCGAGGACGAGCAACACGATGCCGAGCACGGGATAGTGGCTCGTCACCGAGAAGCGGAAGAGCACCGCGATGCTCGCCGCTGCGAGCAGCCAGTTCCCGGCGATGAACCATCTGAGCCCGATCCGCTCGAGCAGCCGGGCAGCGACCAGGCCGCGCAGGAGCCCTCCGATGCCCTGCGGTATGGCGATGAGCCCGGACACGAGCGGCGAGTACCCGAGCACCTGCTGGGCGTACAGGCTCAGCACCAGCACCTCGCCAGCCATCCACGCCCCGACCAGGACCATGATCGTGTCGCCCACGACGAGGGTGTGATGACGAAAGATCGACAGCGGCATGACCGGCTGCCGGCTGCGCCGCTCGACGTGCAGGAACGCGACGATCAAGACGACGCTCACCAGCAAACATCCGACGAACGGAGCCGATCCCCACCCGCGGTTCGTGCCGACCGTCGGCGCGTACACCAGCGCGGCCATCGCGGCCGTCACCAGCAGAGTGCCGGGAAGGTCGAGATGGCGGTCGCCCGCGGCCTTCGTCCCCTTGGGCAACACCTTGGGTCCGAGCGCCGCCAAGGCGAGGCACAGCGGAACGTTCACGAAGAACACACCCCTCCAGCCGACTGTGTCGACGAGGGCACCCCCGGCGACGAGACCCACGACGAAACCCACCGATGCAGTCATGCCGAAGTAGCCGATGACGCGCTCGCGGGCCGGGCCCTCGGGATAGCTCGTCGTGAGGATCGACAGGGCTGCCGGCGCGACCAGGGCGGCGGCCATGCCCTGCACCGCCCGCGCCGCGACGAGCAGTGGGAAGTCCACCGCGACGCCGCCGGCCGCGGACGCGACCGCGAAGAGCACCAGGCCCGCGACCAGCAACCGGGGCTTGCCGAAGAGGTCGCTCGCCCGTCCGCCAGCGACGAGCAGCCCGCCGAAGGTCAACGCGTACGCCGTGACCACCCATTCGGCCGTCATGGTCGACACGCCCATCTCGACACTCAGCGACGGCAGCGCGACGTTGACGATGCTGAAGTCGAGGACGACGACGAGCGCCGCCCCGAGCGTGACGACGAGTCCGAGACGCCCGAGGGGGCCTGACCCGGCCGATCGCGGTCGGTCCGACGCGGCCTTGGCTGCGACCGTCATCGGGCGACGAAGCTCCTCGTCGTGACGGCCACCGGCGACAGCTGCGGTGTGGGAAGACTCGGCTTCATCGGTCGTCCTTTCCGGCGCGACGCCAACCGCAGGCCCATTCGCACGATCGCGCAGGGCGCGCGGCGCGTCTTCGAGGGCAGCCACCATCTCGATCCCCCAGCCACCGCAGCGTCCGACGTACCAGGTGGCTTCAATGCCAACGCAGCTACGGCGCGTCTCCCTGCTGCTGTTCGAGCGCGCGCGTCACGACGGTCAGGTCCTGGTCGCCGAGGCCCTGATCGACGGCCTGTTGCCACTCGTCGGCCAGGCACGCGAGGGCGGCGAAGCGGTCGTCACCGGCCGCCTGCACGGCAAGGCCCACGTCCTTGACCGCGAGCGACAACGCGAACTGAGCGGAGAAGTCGCCGTCGGCGATCCGTTGCAGCTTGGCGGCCTGCCAGGGGGACACGAGCGGGCTGCCGCCGAGGGCGTCGAGCACCGTGTCGGTCTCGAGCCCCAGCCGACGGGCCAGGGCCACCGACGCGGCAACGGCTTCCGCCGCGAACGCGAGCCAGGTGTTGTTCACAACCTTCAGTCGCGATCCGGTGCCGGCCGCGCCGACCCAGATCGTGCGCTGGCCGAGGGCGTCGAAAAGAGGAGCGACGCGCGAGCGGGCCGCGTCGGGCCCTGACGCGAAGATCGTCAGCTGGCCCTGTTCAGCCGGGTCCTTGCTGCCCGACACCGGCGCGTCGAGGAGCGTGATGTCAGGACGCTCGGCCTCCACAAGGGCCGCGACACGCTCGATCCCTGCCACGCCGATCGTGCTCATCTGCGCCCAGATCGCGCCCGGCGCGAGAGCAGCGACCATGCCCTGGTCCCGGGCGATCGACATCACCGCATCGGCGTCGCTCACCATCGTTATCACCGTCGCGGCTCGCCGTGCGGCGTCGGCGGCGGTCTCCGCGACCTCCGCGCCGAGCCCGGCGAGGTCCTGGGTCGCCTCGGACTCGCGGTTCCAGACGATCGTCGGGATACCGGCGCGCAACGCACTGGTCGCCATCCCGTGGCCCATCGCGCCGATGCCGACCACCGCAACCGGCTCCTGAGTCTGAGCCATCGCTCTCCCCCTCTCAGCGAGGTGTCCCGGAGGCCTCGGCGAGGGGTCGGTCGGCCGCTTCGTCGCCCGGACCGGGGATGGACGCGGTCACCGATCGGGCACGGTGAATCAGGCCGAGACAGCCGACTCCTGGCGCCGCCTTGTCAGGAACACGAGCAGCCCGCCAAGGGCAAGGAGCACGGCCCCGACCCGGAGCAATGGCAGCGACGAGTCATTGCCTGTGGCGGCCAGACCGCCGGTCGCCCCGGCACCGACACCGGCAGCACCGGTACCGACACCGGTACCGACACCGGCAGCACCGGTACCCGCACCGGCCGCCCCGGCACCCGCCCCGACGACGTTGACGTTGGCACTCACCTCGGCCCCGGTGCTGTCGGTCGCGGTGATCGTGTGACTGCCGACCGTGGCGTTGCTGGGGATGGTCAGCGAGTGGGTGAAGTTGCCGGCCGCATCGGGTGTGTTGCTGCCGACATCCTCCTCGTCGGAGAAGAACGCGAAGCTGACACTGGTCGCACCCGGTGTGAGGGCCCCGGTCGCCGTGATGGTCTGGCCCGGCACCACCGTGGTGTCGCTCAGCGTGAGGAAGAAGCCGCCGGGCGGGTACTGCTGGGCCCCAGCGGAACTGGTGGCCAGGACGAGCCCGACGGTCAGCCCAGCAACCAGGAGCAAGCGTTTCACCATGACTTCCTCTCCTCGTCACGAGTCAGAGGTCCGGGCGATCAACCCACCCGACAGTCTGCACAGTCACCACGCTGAGTGCAAGTAGGGGACGCGACGTGACCGACACCTGTTCGGGGCAATCACGGCTCGGCCTCGATGCGGTAGGTGGTCGTCTCGGCGACCAGAGGCTCGGACACCGTCGCGGTCCGTCCCTCGACCTCGAGGGGTGCGCTCGCGACGACGGCACGGTCGGTGGCCACGTCCACGGTGAGCGAGAACTGGTCCCTGACCACGAGCGGCTGGGTGCCGAGCACGAGCCGATAGCCGTCGCTCGTCGAGAGCCGCCCGCGCAGGGTCAGTTCGACCGTGCGCGCCCCACCGTCCGGCGGCACGTCGACGAGCAGCGAGTAGGCGTAGCGGTCGCCTTCCCGCTGGCGCTCGACGGTCACCGGTTTGCCGTCGAGGCGGGAATCCGCCACATCCCAGGGGCTGTAGATCGAGAGGTAGGTGCGGTTGGTTCCCCGGGGTGGGGCGCGGGGGCCCTCGATCGAGTTGCCGATCACGTAGTCGGGCAGGCCTGCCGAGGGCGCGTCGTTGGTCAGGGTCACGGTGGCCGTGGCGTCGATGTCACCCGTGCCCGGATCCCACGTCGCCGCATAATCGACCTGACGCGTGAGGTAGAGGTCGACCTTGTTCCCGACGGCGTTGTTGTTCACGACGCCGAGGTAGTCGCCTGTCCCGACGCCCGGCAATGCGCCGTCCACACCGATCTCGCGGAACAGCGCCTGCTGCTCGGGATCCGAGGCGTAGACGTGGAGTTGACCCTTGGCGACGGCGTCGCCGAGCGTGTCGGCCACGGTCCGCGGCCCCGGCAGGTCGCCCGTGGTGAGACGCTCGAACGCCTGCCGCGCCAGGGACTCGAGCGCGTCGGTCCGTGCCGTGTTGCCGCCGGTGAGATACTGCTCGCGCAGCAGGAAGCCGGCGGCGTTGTCGGCCGTCAGCGGCGTGTCGGTGTTCGGCACGGAGATCGGCCCCGTGAACGTCAGCAGTGCAGCGAGGCCCACCGGGTCGACCGCGATGACACCGTCGACCGGTTGGCCGCCCGACTGTGGGTAGAGCTCGGTGACGACGTGGCCGATGCTGGGGAAGTCGGGCGACATCGTCACGTTGCGCCACGTGCCGGCCGGGTCGAACCGGCCCCACCGGGCGAGGTAGTCGTCGGGGCCGGACAGCGTGCGCTCGGGGCCCGGGGTGCCGCCCGCCTCGAGCTCACCGGCCCGGCCGAACCGCGTCATCTCGACCCGCCCGTCCGTGGCGGTCAGCTCCGCGAAGTTGCCCATGAAGCCCGTTCGACCCCGGGCCTCTACCGGCGTCACGAACGCGACGAACCAACGAGTGGTGCCCTCGCCACCGAACATGGCGGGCACGACGCGCGTGGCGTCGGCCGCCAGCTCGACGTCGGGCTCGGCGGCGGTCAGCTCGTCCTCGACGACAGCCAACCGGTCGGCCACCGGCGGGACGAGCCACGCCGCCTCCACCGAGGCGAGCCGGTCAGTCGCGCCGGCGACGGCAGACGCGACATCGTCGAGCGGGCGCTCGAGCGCCCGCACCTGTGCCAGGTCCAGGCGACCGCCCTCGACGGTGAGGGCGTCGACGTCGGCGTCCGCCGCGGCGTCGGCGCCCTGCCGTGACACGGCGGCGGCTTCGGCTGCTATCGCGTCGGTCGCCCGGGCGTTGTGCCCGACGACGGGCAGCACCCGGACCGGTGCCGCCAGCCACCCGCCGAGCCGGTCGTGTGCTCCGGCGAAGGCGTCGGCGGCCGCGTCGAGGTGCGTGGCCGCCGCCTGGTCGTCGCCCGCCCGGCCCGCCTCGAGGCCCTGCCGTAGCCGGTCGACCCCCCGCTCGACATCGGATCGGGCGGACATCGCCGCCACCCCGTAGGCCAGTCCGGCCACCACGATGGCCGAACCGAGGGCGACGAGCGCCACTCGAGCTCGCCGACGGGTGCGCCGCCCGGCGTGGTGATAACCGGAGACCCAGACCGGCGCCACCAACACGGCGGCCGCCAGCGCCGACGACCCGTGGAAGCCGAGCTCGGTGGCCCGCAGCAGCGCGAGCGCCGCCAGGCCCGCCGCGGCGGCGCCCACGACCGGTGACGGGCGGGTCGGCGAGGTCGACACCAACGCCAGCGCGAGGGCGACCGCCGCACAGGCCGCGGCCAGCCGTCCGTCGGCAAGCGCGAGCGCCCCGCCGGCCACGACGAACCACGTCCAGCGCCGGGCGGCCGAGCCCGCGGCCGCCCCCACCGCGACGAAGCCTGCGGCCATCAACCGATCGGCCGCGGTGGTGCCCGACGGCGCGACCTCGACCGCGGCACCGGCCGCGGCGGCCGCCACCACGACCACCCAGACGGCCCACCGTTCCCGGAAGCGCCGGCTGCGGCGCCGCGGCGTGGCGACCGTGGGCTCCGGTGTGGGCCGTTCCGCGGCGCGGCGAAGCGACAGCGTGCCGGCGCCGGCCGGTGGCTCAGCCATGGCCGGATCACCCGCAGCCGGATCGGCCTCTCCATCGGGAGCCGTCGCGCCGGACGCCCCGCCACCCGCCGTCGCTGAGTCGAGCCCGGTCCACCGACCGGCGACTCCCCCCGGCTCCACCGAGCCGGTCACGGCGCGGTTCCCCAGGCCATGTCAGTACGCACCTGTGCCCTTCATGACTGCCAGGGGTGTCCGCAACAGGATCAGCAGGTCCATCCCGAGCGACCAGTTGTCGACGTAGTGCGTGTCGATGCGGACGGTCTCGTCCCAGCTCAGCTCCGCTCGGCCGCTGACCTGCCACAACCCCGTCAGTCCGGGCTTGACCCGCAGACGGCGGCGGGCGTTGCCGACGAAGGCCGAGGGGGACACGGGCAGCGGCCGGGGGCCGACGAGCGACATGTCGCCACGCAGCACGTTCCAGAGCTGGGGCAGCTCGTCCAGTGACGTGCGCCGCAGCACCCTGCCGACGGGGGTGACCCGCGGGTCGTCGCGGATCTTGAACAACAGGCCGTCGCTCTCGTTGCGGTCGGCCAGATCGGCTTCCTGCTCTCGGGCTCCTGCGACCATCGTCCGGAACTTCAGGAAGACGAACGACGTGCCGTGCTGCCCGGCTCGGACCTGGGCGTACAGCACCGGTCCATGGCTCGTGACCCGGACCGCCACGGCGCACGCGACCAGGAGGGGCGCCATCACCACCAGCAGCACGCCGGCGCCGAGTCGGTCGAAGGCGTTCTTGGCGGCCAGGCGCCAGGTCGTGAGCCGGCACGGCTCGACCCGCAGGAGCGGGATCCCGGCCACCGGCTCAACGGCGAGGCGCGGCGTGGTCAGGTCGACGGCGGCGGGCGCGACCAGCAGGTCGATGCCGGCGGGCTCCAGCTCCCAGGCGAGGGCCCGGACGCGATCGCCGGACATCTCGCCGGTCACAGCGAGCACGTCGGCCCCGGTCGCGGTCACCATGCCGATCACGGCGGCGCGTTCGTGGCGGAGCCGTGCGACTTCGCCGGTCGAGGTCCCGTCGCCGTCACCGTTGCCGTCACCGTTGCCGTTACCGGCCTGTTCGTCGTCGGTGAGGCACACGCCGACGACCTCGACCCCGAGGGCCGGTGCGTGGCTCAGGCGGTCGGCGAGCGCCCGTGTGTCGCTCTCTGGCCCGAGGAGGAGAGCCCGCCGCACCCACCGGTGGTGGGCCCGGGCATGGCTGACCACGCGCTCGACGACGAGGCGGGAGGCCAGCGTGAACACCACCGTGAGCGTGACCACGAGCACCACGAGGCGCGCGGACATATCGGTCGCGAGCAGCAGGTGGGCGGCGGCCAGCACGGCGAACAGGCCGAGACCCGCCCGGAGGACCCTGCGCATCTCCGGAGGCCCTGTGCCCACCACGACAGGGCTGTAGCCCCCATGGAGCGCCACGACCACCAGCCACCCGGCGGCCACGAGCGCGCCGGCGACGTTGTAGCCGACGAAGCGGTCGTCGCCGATGCGGAGATCGGGGACCGGTCCGGCGAAGCGCAGGCGAAGAGCGACCAGGACCGCGAGTGCGACGGCCACCAGGTCGCCCGCGGCCGCGACGAGCGGGAGACCACGCCGCCAGCGGGGGACGCCCGCCGACCGACCTGCGTCCGGCCGGCGCGTCGCCACGGCCGCCGTCGCGCGGACCGCCTCGGTCATACCGGTCCGGGCTCCCACACGGGCGGGCCCACGCCGACGGCCGCGCGGTGCGCCAGCCAGGCGGGCCTGGCGCCGTCACGAGCCAGGTCGTCGTAGATCCACCGGTACGTCGCGGCGATGCCCTCGGCCAACGGCGTCGACGGCTCCCAGCCCAACCTGCCGAGGATGCGGGTGTTGTCGCTGCTGCGCCCCCGCACACCCTGTGGGGCACCGGGCAGGTAGCGACGGCGCAGGCGAGTGCCCGCCGCCTGTTCGACCAGATCGACGAGCTGGTCGATGGTGACCATCTCGCTGCTGCCCAGGTTGAGCGGTTCGGCGACCTCGCTGGCGGCGACAAGCTGGGTGCCTGTCACGCAGTCGTCGATGAACGTGAAGCTGCGCGTCTGGCGACCGTCACCCCAGATCTCGATCGTGTCCTCGCCGAGCAGCAGCGCGGTCGCCACCTTGCGGCAGATGGCCGCCGGCGCCTTCTCCCGACCACCGTCGTACGCCCCGTGCGGCCCGTAGACGTTGTGATAGCGCCCGATGCGGGTGGCGAGGCCGAAGTCCTCGCGGAAGTGCCGGCACATCCGTTCGGAGAACAGCTTCTCCCAGCCGTAACCGTCCTCGGGCATGGCCGGGTACGCATCGTCCTCGGCGAGCCCGGCGACGTCCGGCCGATCCTGCTTGCCGGCCGCGTAGACGCAGGCCGACGAGGCGTAGAAGTACCGCTCGACACCGGCGTCGCGAGCGGCGAGCAACAGGTGGGTGTTGATGAGCACGCTGAGCATGCACCTGGCCTTGTGCCCCTCGATGAACCCGATGCCACCCATGTCGGCGGCGAGGTTGAACACCCGATCGGCACCGTCGACGGCCCGGCGGCAGCCGTCGGCGTCGCGCAGGTCGAGCGTGAGGTTCTCCGCGCCCGGCGACCGCTGGTACCAGCGGTCGACCGGCTTGTGGTCGACCGCCCGCACGTCGACACCCTGCGTCACCAGATCCGCGACGAGGTGTCCCCCAATGAAACCCCCAGCCCCGGCAACGACGCACGAGGCCATTGGGATGGCGTGCTCCTTAGGTGGTTGCGGGGCTACC
This sequence comes from uncultured Acidimicrobiales bacterium, assembly GCA_963735375.1. Lineage (GTDB taxonomy): Bacteria > Actinomycetota > Acidimicrobiia > Acidimicrobiales > VFJN01 > ZC4RG19. The sequence continues at coordinate 833,651 of CAVTKS010000006.1, read as the reverse complement.
GGCAGTGGCGCCGTTATGGTTCCAGGTCACGGAGCGTCTGCCAAGTGTCTCCTGAGTGAGCGCCAGACGAACCGAGGGGACGGTCGTAGGTGGCGCCCGGCGAGGCGGCGCCGGCTCACCACGCAGCGCCGATGCCCTCGCCGGGGAACCAATGGTCGGCCGGTGTCTCACGGAATGCGAGGAAGCGACGACCTGTGGCTTCAGCGTGCTGGGCGAGGACGTTCGTGACCGAGGCGTTGTCGCTCAACAGCAGTCCCGCAGGCGACATGTGCGTCTCGATCGCTTCGAGCTCTGCCGCCTCGTGCCCGGCGGCGTGGTCGCTGTCGTGGAGGAAGAGGTCGACGGGCTCGTCGATCTGCGTCAGCGCGTGCAGAGAGTCGGCGGTGACGAGGTCGACCACGAGTGACCACGGCGGGCCGGCGGCGAGGTAACCGGCGTCCGGGTTCACGTCGATGGACAGAAGCCGTCCAGGACGGCCTTCCTCCGCGTTGCGGAGGAGCGCGGACGCCATGACACACGTCCCCAGCCCCTTGTCGACGCCGGTCTCGACGACGAGTGCGGGGCCACGAGCACGCACCATGGCGTACCAACCCATGCGCCGTCCGTAGCGAGCTGCGCGGTCGGCGAGCGCCTGCCGCGCTGAGCGGGCCGACTCACGCTCGACATGCGTCCGGAGCTGATCGTCCGCGTCCAATTCCGCGAAGTATCCCCTGACTCGACCGACCGGCACTCCGCACACCGTGCTCACGAACCATGCGAGGTGCTCGCGATTCACCGGGGTCAGGTCGTAGGTGAAGTTGGTGTGCTCCCGAGACACGACCAGCCAGCGAGCCGACGCCCCGATGACCGCGACGTCGTGTCGAACCACCGTCACCAGTCGGGAGGGCAGGGCGGCCACCCGGGCGAACGGTGAGCGGGCCAGAGCACGCCGGCTGTCCTGCCACCTCATCCGCAGTGGCGAACTGTCCCTTGCTCGGTGCACACGTTCTGCAGGCCGGCGATCTGGCCGTCGACCGGTCACACTGCTCGGCGCTCTCGGTGGGAGGAGGCTACGCGCTCGGCCACGGCCTCACGGAGGAGCAGCCAGAGGAATCGCGGGTTGTTGCGCACGTAGCGCACGCCCAGTCGACGGGGCTCCGACGCCAGCCGGAACGCCCATTCGAGTCCGGAGCGTCGGATCCAGGGCGGCGCCTGGCGCTTGACCCCCGCATGGAAGTCGAACGCAGCGCCCACCCCGACCAGCACGGGAGCGGTGACCCGACCGACGTTCGCCGCCATCCACCGCTCCTGTTTGGGAGTGCTGAGCCCCACCCACACGATGTCTGGTCGCGTTGCGGCGATCAGCGCCGCGGGCTCGTCGTCGTCCGCGGCATACGCTGTCGGCGGCGGAGGGCTCAGCGATCCGACGACTTGCGCGCGCGGGAACCGGTCGGCCAATCGGGTTGAGAGGCGGTCGAGCGTCGCGGGCGTCGAACCGAGGAGGAAGTGCCTCCAGCCCGTCGTCTCGGACCGGGCAAATGTGGCGAGCATCAGGTCCGGCCCGTAGACCCGCTCGACGGACACCGACGGCCGGCTGGAGCGCAACCGGCGCCGGCTCAGCCAGACCAGCGGCATGCCGTCGGTCGTGACCATGCCCGCCTCGTTGTGGATGCGCTGCAGCGCGGGGTCGTCCTGGCTCTCGATCACCCCGTGGACACTTGTGACGCAGACGTAGTTGTGCTCTCCCCGCTCGATCCACGCGCCGATGATGTCCACGGCGCCGTCGACCGTCAGAGGATCGACACCGACACCCAGAACGTCGACGCGAGCGCCATCCATCGCGAGGGGATCGTACGACGCTACGCGCGAATGGGGAAGCCGTAGCCACGTTGCGTGGCCGGCCGTAGGGTGAGCTGCGCTCGGTGGTCTCGAGCCCGGAAGGCGGCAATGACGCCACGCGTCGCGATCGTGCACAGCTTCTACAGCTCGGCGCAGCCGAGCGGCGAGAACGCGGTGGTCGAGGCGGAGCTCGAGCTGCTCCTCGAGGCCGGGGTCCAGGCTCGCCTCTTCGCCGCCCGCACGGACGACCACGAGCACGATCGGCTGTACCGCCTTCGCTCAGCGGTCCGGGTCGCGACGGGGCACGGCCGGTCGCCGGTCGCGGCGATCTCCGAGTTCGAGCCCGATGTCGTCCACGTCCACAACCTGTTCCCCAACTTCGGCCGAGCGTGGACCCGCACCATCGCGGCGCCGCTCGTCGTCACGCTGCACAACTTTCGCTTCGTCTGCGCCGCGGCAAACCTCTTTCGTGATGGTGGTCTGTGCACCGACTGCCCGGACGGGCGCCCCTGGTCGGGCGTGCGGCATCGCTGCTATCGCAGCTCGGTCGCGGCGACCCTCCCCCTGGCGATCGCCCAGCGCGGGGGCCCTGCCACCGACCCGGTGTTGGCCCGTGCCGCGCGCATCCTCTGCCTGTCCGCGCGGCAGTGCCGACTGCTCGAGTCGGCGAGCATCCCGCACGACCGGTTGGTCGAATGGGTCAACTTTCTCCCGGAGCGCCTCGATCCGCAACGGACCGGCAGACGTCCGTACACGGGTCCACGGGAGGGCTGCCTCTGCGTGAGCAGGCTGATGCCGGACAAGGGTGTGCTCGAGCTCGTGGCCGCCTGGACGGGAGACACCGTGCTCACCGTCGCAGGCGATGGGCCACTGCTGGCGGACATACGTCAGGCGGCGGTTGGCCGCAACGTCCAGATCCGTGGCCCCGTGCCGCGGGGAGAGGCGCTCGAGTTGATGACCCGGAGCTCGGCGCTCGTCATCCCCGGGGCGTGGCCCGAGGTGGCGCCGTTGACCTATGTCGAGGCGCTCGCGAGCGGCCTGCCCGTGATCGCTCGCCGACGCACCGACCTGGCCGAGCGGATCGTCCAGCATGGCACTGGAGCGGTCATCGACGAGGTCGACGACGTCGCGGCAGCGGCCGGCCGCCTGCAGGGCGATGCCTGCCTGTCGTCGCGTTGTCGGGACGTGTTCGAGTCCCTGTACACGGCGGACGTGTACAAAAGGAGACTGGTGGAGCTCTACGAGGACGTGGTCAACGAGGACGTGGTCGCGACCGACCGCGGTTGAGCGGCCTCCTCCACCGGCACAGACTCCCAGTCCGACTCGTCGTGCCGGGCCGCAACCCACCAGAGAAACCCGATCAGGCTCCAGAAGACGATGCTGCCTTGGGGGCTCTCGAGGTAGACATCGCTGGACGCGACGACGAGGGCAGCTGCCACCCCCGCACGCGCCCCCTCGACGGCGAGCGAACGACCGACGCGTCGTCGACGGGTGAAGCTTCGAGCGATCGTCAGGACCGGGACCAGCACGAACCCGACCGCGGTCACCACGCCTGCACGTCCTGCCAGCGAGAAGAAGATGCTGTGCGGGGCCCGGAGCACCCGAGGGTCCCGGTCCTCACCGGGCGGGACGACGCCGTAGCGGATGGCCAGGTTGTCGCCCCACCCGTACCCGTGGAGCAGCATCTGGCGGCTGCCGACGTCCGTCCAGATGTCGCTCCACCAATCGATGCGCCAGTTCCTCGTGGCGGTCAGGCGTGAGTTGAGGCCCTCGTCCGCGCCCAGCAGACTTGCGACCGAGTCGACGCCGCTACGGAAGCTCAGCTCACGCTGCTTGCCCATGGTCACGGAGAGGCCGCTGGTGTACAGCACGACCAGCAGGACCGTGACCGCGGCCAGCCCGCGCAGCATCCGCGTGAGGTTCGGCGACGCCAGCGCGTAGCCGGCGGCGAGGCCGCCCAGAGCGCCCCGGCTGCGGAACGTGACCACGACGGCGACCATGATCCAGAGGACGAGCAACCACCGTCGATGACGGAGCGCTGTGGGTGCCGGCGACCGAACCAGCAACGCCGGCAGCACGATCACGAGGGCGACCGAGATGTCGGTTGCCTTCGTCGGCAGCAGCGGGCCACCCGAGATCGGCCACGCTGGCGTGGCCGGCGAAACTCGCAAGGAGCGCAGGACGAGCAGCGAGATGATGACCACGACGACGGGCGCGGCCCGAGCGAGCGCGCCCTCGATCAGGCGCAGTACGCGAGTGGGCCCCACCTCAGCTTCACGCCGTCTGAGCAGCGCATAGACAGCGAAGGCGAACCCCGAGTAGTAGATGGGCGCGACCCCGCGCAGCGATTCGAGCCACGGGTCGTTCGTGACGAGGCGGTCGACGGCCAGCTGGACCAAGGCGAGGCCGACGAGCACGGCGGCGATGACGGCGGCGAGGTTCTGGGGAAGCGCCGTGTCAGAACTGAGCGCGGCGAGCACGACGACGACGAGGAGCAGCTCACCGACGAACACGGGAGGTACACCCGCGTAGGCAAACCCCTTCCCGAACGCGAGGTAGAGGACGAGGGCGATGCCGAGCAGGCGGAGGACCGCAGCTGTCGATTGCCCATCGAGGCGTGACTCACCCTGGCGCGCAACCCTCGGTTCAGGACGGGTCGGCCACGTCATCGTGCGTGATGCCCTGGGCCGACCCGCCACGCGCACCATTGCCGGCGATGTGCGCAGCAACTGAGGCCGACCGGCCGGTGTCCTGCCGCTGCCGGCGTCGTTCGCTGCGGCTCGTGTAGGTGTCGTAGCGGTACGTCTGTCCGGCGTAGCCCTCCTTGAGGGGCACGAGGTTGAGGACCGTGCCGACCAGCGGGGCGTCCACCTGGCCGAGCAGCTCCAGCGCCCGGGCGAGCCCCCGCTTCGAGGTCTCGCCGTGGGCGACCACGAGGAGCACTGCGCCCGCGGAGCGCGAGAGCACCTGGGCGTCGGTCACCGGCAGCACCGGGGGCGAGTCGATGATCACCCTGTCGTAGCGGCCGGCCAACGACGTGAACAGCTCCCTGGTCCGGGGCGAGTCGAGCAGCTCGGCGGGGGTGGGCGGAGTCGGCCCGGGCGGCATGACGTGGAGGCCGGGAACTTCGTCGATCGCATAGACCGTCGACTCCGGCGTTGCCTCGCCGAGCAGGGCGGAGGTGAGGCCCGGGCTCTGGGGAGCACCGAACAGCTCGTGCACACGGGGACGGCGGAGGTCGGCGCCGACGAGTAGCACCCGGTCGCCGCCCTGCGCGAGCGCGATCGCGAGGTTGGCGGCAGTGACCGTCTTGCCCTCGGAGGCCGCGGCACTCGTGACGAGCAGCGTCCGCAGGGGGGTGTCGAGGCCCAGGAATCTCACCGATGTCCGCAGCAGGCGGTAGGCCTCGGACGCCGCGGACGACGGGTCCTCGATCCCGATCAGGTCGATCGACGACGACGCGTCGACGGCTTTGGGGATCACCCCGAGCGTGGGGAGCCCGGTGATCTTCTCGACCGCCTCCTTCGACCGCACCGAGTCATCCAGGTGGTCGACGGCAAATGCGAGGGCGATCCCCCCGAGCAACCCGATCAGGCCGCCGACCACCAGATTGGCGACGGTGTTGGGTGACACCGGCGAGCTCGGCTCCTCGGCAGCGGCAAGCACCTCGGCGCCGCCGAGCTGCGTGAGGTCCTGGCTGAGCTCGAGTTGCGCGAGCTGACTGCGGAACGAGGTCTCGCGGCTCTGCAGCGGCGCGAGCTGCGGCAGGACCTGGGCGACGACCGCCTGACGCTGGTCCTCGAGCTCGGTCCGCTCAGGGCTGCCTGCCGGGGCCGCGACGACGCGCGCGTTGATCTCGTCGAGCGGCTGGCCCACCTCCGCGATCTGCGCCGCGCAGTTCGGCGAGACGCGACTGGATCTCCTCGCTCGCCGAGAGCAGCTCGTCGAGCCGGCGCTCACGCCGAGCGGTGATGTACGTGTCGACATAGAGGTTCACGAGTTCGGCGGCGGCGGCCGGCTCCGTGGACACCAGGTTGACGGTGACGACGCTGTTGCTGTTCGACTCCGAGGCCGACGCGGTGACAGCGTCGACGTCGAGAGGCCCGTCGTAGCGGTCTTCGACGGCTTCGCGGATGGGCTGCGACTCGATGAGTTGGATCTCGTTGTTCAGCTCGCGTTCGGCATCCGTCCCCGACCGGGCCTGGCCCAGCTCGTCGATCACGATCTCCTCGTTGGCGGTCCGCTGCAGCAGGAGGTCCGCGCTCGCGCGATAGGTCGGCGTGGTGAGCAGCGACAGTCCTGCGGCCACGGCAACGGCGGCGACCACCGCCAACGCCACGACCCGGCGGCGCCGTCGCAGCACGGCTATGTAGTCCTGGAGGGTCCGCTCGTCCATGCAGTCCGGTCCTTGTGGCCGCTGGCGGGCTGGCGTCAACCGTACCCTCACCACGCCACGTGGCAAGGAGATCGCGCTGCGCGGCGCAAGTCCCTGGCGCGTCCCGCTGCCACGACAGCACGAGCTCGCTCACGGCTTCACCGCCACCCGCGCTCCGGACACACGCACGAGCAGCAGTTCGGCCCCGTGCTCCGCGAGGAACTCGTCCGTGGCCCGGCGAGAGCCCTCCCATTCGCCGTAGTCGTCCAGGATGAGCACGCCACCGGAGACGAGACGCGGATAGAGGTGGCGCAACTCATGGCGGGTCGACTCGTACCAGTCCGTGTCGAGCCGCAGCAGCGCGATGTCTCCGGGTGCGCGGCCGGGCAGCGTCTCCTCGACCCGACCTTCGACGAAGTGCAGACGATCGGGGGGATACCCGCTGGTCGACAGGTTCCTTTCGACCTCATCGAGCGATGCTTTCGCCCACACGGTGGAGTCCTCGGTGCTCGTCGCGAGATGGTCGCGGGCCGAGCCGCCCGTCACATACCTGTCCGCGTCCGACGGAGGTGGCATGCCCGTGAACGTGTCGAACATGTAGACGTCCCGGTCGCGGACACCGAGCGACCGAAGCGTCAGCGCCGCGGCAAGCATGCTGCCTCCGCGCCAGACACCACACTCCACGATGGCACCCGGCACGGCGCGGGCATCGATGTAGCGCACGCTCGAGATGAGCGCATAGAGCTTCTCGGCGTCGGTCATCGTGTACGGGCGTACGGCTGTGATGATCTCGCGGCTCTTCGTATCGATATCGGCAGGCGCGCCCGCCCGCACGAGCCGCCAGCCGGTCACCCCTTGCAGCGCCGAGTTGAACCGACGCGCCACGTGTCTGAGGCGCACAGCTGTGCGGTTCACGCGACGCGAGGATAGGGGAACATCGCTTCGGCCTGATGGACAGGCTGCTACGACGGTGCGCAGCCTGATCTCCTTGCCACGCGCCGTGCCAGGGTACGGTTCACGAGGCAGACCAGCAGCGGAGCGTCCCAGAAGGACCCGACTTACGATGACGTCACGGCGCGTGACGGATCTGGCAGTACTGGCACGCCGAGCCCGATTCCGCAGCAAGCGCCTGCGACGTCCGATCGTCGTGCTGCGACGCCGCGGTCTGCGGCCGAACGACGCCTTTGTCGTTTCCTACCCCCGCTCGGGGTCGACATGGACGGTGTTCATGCTGCGCCACGCTCTCACAGGTGTCCCGGCGACGTTCAGCAATCTCAACGGGGTGGTTCCCTACGTGGGCGCACACCCACGCACGCCCGGCATCCTCGGGGACGGTGGCCGCCTGATCAGGTCCCACGAGACACTGGACCTGGGTCCACGTCGGGTGGTGTATCTCGTGCGCGATCCGCGCAGCGTCGTCCTCTCGGAGTACCGCTGGCAGCTCATGTCCGGGTACTTCAGAGGGAACCTCACAGACTTCGTGGATGACTTCGTGTCCGGAGCTGCCAACCCATGGGGCGCGTGGGATCGGCACGTCCTGCGCTGGTATTCGCATCCCGCGCGAACGTCAGGTTCATTGCTGGTGGTGCGCTACGAGGACCTGCGACGCGAGCCCACGACGTTTCTCGCACAGATCCTCCGGTTCCTCGGCGCCGCGCCCCGTGTCGGCCTGGAGCAGGTCATCGCAGCGAACGACCTCGCCGCCATGCGGCGAAATGAGCACGACACCGCCCTACCCAAGGTGCGGGATGATCTCGACTTCGTCGGTCGCGGCGGAGTCACCGCGTGGCGCGACCAGCTCCCGGCCGACGTCTCGGCACGTATCGTCGAACGATTCGGCGGAACGATGGCGGGCGCCGGCTATCACCCGTGACGCCGACCGCCTGTGGTCAGGCATATGTCGAGCCCGACGTGTGACGGGTTGTCCGGCCGACTCGGCGCCGCAGCCGCCGGGATCCGGGTGCGGCAACGGCGATGGCAGCAGCAAGATCCAGCGGATGCGGCTTCCCCAAACGGAAGGCAGACCGGACCATGTGTGCGAACTGTCGGCGCCCGTCCGGCTGGCGGACAGCGGTCAGAAGCAGAGCCGCCGCGGCGCTCCGTGGAGTGAGCAGGTCGGTGTTGTGCTCGACCCAGCGCTCGACGTCCCGGCAGGAGCCGGCCGACAAGTGCTGGCGGTCCGTTCCGCGGTGGTAGCGGGTGAGCGGATCAGCGAGTTGAACGAAGCGTGCGTCATGACGCCGCACGGCGCGCAAGAACCAGTCATAGTCCTGGAACCGAGGGAGGTCGGGGAATCCACAGCGCCGAACGAGCCCGACGTCGGTGAGAAGCGAGGATCCCAGGCCAAGGCTCCCGCTGTTGACCGGCCACTGCGCGCACAGCAGCCACTCGCTGAGATCCTGCCCTGGCCGGGGCGTGCGTGCGCGGCGGACGCCGATGGACCGACCGTCCAGGATCACCTCGAACCGGGTGCCGACGATGACCGGTGGCCCCACGCGTTCTGCCACAGCCAGCTGCCGGAAGATCTTGTCGGTGGCCCAGGTGTCATCGTCGTCGAGAAAGGCCACCCAGGGCGTGCCCGCCAGCTCTGCTCCCGCGTTGCGGGCCGCCGACGCACCTGTGGCCTCGGGGAGCTCGACAACTGTCACATCGTCGCCGAGGTTCGGAACGGGGGCACCGGGGGCAGCCCGATTGACGACGACGAGGACGTCGAGGTCGACGCCACGTTGAGCACGCACCGACGCCAGCGCACGGTCGAGAAGCAGCGGTCGTGCCAGTTGAGTCGGGATGACTGCGGTGACGCGTGCGGCGGCACTGTCACGCATCCGGGTAGCCCCACAGCGCACAGAGGTCTCGCCCCAGGTAGTCGCTCGCCTTCCTCACCTCCGGCGCGAACCGCAGGCGCAGCTCAGCCATCAGGTCCTCGTCGACCGGTGGGGGCGCCGTGAGGTTGGCACGCGTGTACAGAGACCGCACGAGGTGTCGAACGGCACGGGGGGTGGCCGCCTTGACACCGCGCCTGACGGCGCCGGGGTCAGGGCCCCGTCCGAACTCGAGCCGCCGCCACGCTGTCGCAGCGACCCGGGAGCGGACATCTGCTGCCGCGTTGCGCTCCCGGGAGGTCACCTCGACCCCCTCGTCCACGCCGAGGAAGCCGAAGACACGCCGCAAGGTCTCGCCGTTGGCACGTCGGTAGTCGTCGTAGATGAGCACCAGAACCTGCTCCGCCGGGAACACCGCCCTGTAACGCTCGAGCTGCTCGACATACCGCACCCGCTCGGTGTAGCGAAGCCACGGCGGACGACCCGGCTCCGACGCCAGCGCCTCACGGAGATCCGCGACACGCTCCCGACCTCTCCCGATCTGGTGCAGGTGACACGAGCGGACGAAACTCACCGGTTCGCGCAGGATCGCGATGACGCGCGCCGCAGGATTGGCTGCAGAGATCTCGTCAGCCGCCGTGCTCGAGCGCAAATACTCGGTGGATGCTTCACCCAGCCGTTGGTCGCGTCCCGCGCCGGCGAACAACGCCAGGTACGTCGCCAACGTCATCCGTCGCCCCCCGGGCAACAGATTGTCGCGGGCGCCGAAGAAGAATGGCTCCTTGACAGGCGACATGAAGACCTGCGGGTGCTGGCGCAGCATCTCGTACAGGGCCGTGGTGCCGCACTTGGGGTGGCCGATGAGGAAGAAATCGGGAAACCGGGAGCCGGCTGGAACGAACTCACCTCCAGCATGCCGGGTCGCGGTCCGCATCAGCTCCCACTCTCCGGGTAGCCCCACAGCGCGCAGAGGTCTCGCCCCAGATAGTCGCTCGCCTTCCTCACCTCCGGCGCGAACCGCGTGCGCAGCTCGGCGAGCACCTCCTCGTCCACCGGTGGGGGCGCTGTGAGGTTGACCCGTCTGTACGAGGCCCTCACGAGGTCCCGCGCGACCTGGGGGGTGGCGATCCTGACAGCGCGCCGAAGGGGGCCGACCGCGGGGGACCGTCCCAACATCAGGTTCTGCCAGGCGGCGGCAGCGATGTGTGAACGCACGCCGACCGCCGCCCTGAACTCCCGCGGTGCGACCTCGACCTGCTCGTCCACGCCGAGGAACTCGAAGACGAGCCGCAGTGTCTCGACGTTGGCTCGCCGGTAGTCGTCGTAGATGAGCACCTGCAGCTGCTCTGGGGGGAACACCGCCCGATACCGCTCGAGTTGCTCGACGTACCGCACGCGCTGCGCATAGTGCAGCCACAGCTCATGGCTCGGCCCGGATGCCAGCGCCTCACGCAGATCCGCGGGGCGATCGAGGCCTCGCCGCACGTAGTGGAGGTGCAGCGAGTGGACGAAGCTCGCCGGTTCTCGCAGGATCGCGATGATCTGTGCGGCGTGGTTGACATGCGCGATCTGACCCGCCGCCGTGCGCGAGGCCAGATACTGGGGGCTCGCTTCGCCGAGGCGCTGCTCAGGGATCGCAGCAGCGAACAGTCCCAAGTACTCGGCCTCCGTCATCGGGCGCGCCCCCGGGAAGCGGAGGTCGTTGTTCGCGGCGAAGAACCGTGGTTCCTTGATCGGGGACATGAAGATCTGCGGGTGCTGCCGCAACATGTCGTACAGGGCGGTCGTGCCCGACTTCGGGTGGCCGACGACGAAGAAGTCCGGGAACCGGGTCGGCGCTGTGCTCCGCGCCCCACGAACCGGCCGTGACCGGGTTCGCATCAGCCGCCACCCCGTGCCGTGAGCGCCACCGCGCCCTGATAGAAGGCGTTGCTTCGTTCGAGATGTGCAGTGGCCTCGAATGCCTCGATGCGGCCGTTTCCCAGGACCATCACCCGATCGCACACCGCCAGCATCGACAGGCGATGGCTGACCACGAACAGGGTGAGCCGCCCCCGTAGGGCCGCGAGCGATTCCTGGATGAGCGATTCCGAGCGCAGGTCGAGCGCGCTGGTGGGCTCGTCCAGCACCAGTACGTGCGGTTCACCCGCCAGCGCACGCGCCAGGCAGATGCGCTGGCGTTGCCCGCCCGAGACGGCGTCCGCTCGCTGACCGACCACGGTGTCGTAGCCGGCCGGCCACGCGAGGATGTCGTCGTGGATCTGCGCCAGCCTGGCCGCCTGCTCGATCGCCCGATCATCGATGTCACGGAAGAAGCGGAGGTTGTCGCGCACCGTCCCGTGCACGAGTCTCGGGTCCTGGGGCACGCATGCCACCAGACGGCGCCAATCGTCGCGGGACGTCTCCGACGCGGGCTGGCCGTTCACCAGGTACACCCCGGCGGTGGGCTCGCGCAGGCGCAACAGGATCTGGACCAGCGTCGACTTTCCTGCGCCTGACGGTCCCACGATGCCGATCGATTCACCGGCGCCGATCTCGAACGACACGTCGACGAGCGCGTCCGTCCCACGAGCGTACGCGTAGCGCACTCGGTCACACCCGATGCGACGCACCTTGTCGAGCCGTTGACCACCGACCGGCAGCGCCGCGGCTCGATAGCGCGCCTCGGCTGCAAGCAGCCGGTCGATGAACGGAGCCGCCTGCAGCACGATGAGGTAGGACGCGTAGGCCTGCTGCCCGTAGGTGGCGCTCCGCACGAGCATCAGCACGACAGCGCCCAGGACAGCGATGCGCCCGGTCCCTGACCAGTGCAAGCCGGCCAGTCCCCCGACGATCACCACCAGGGCGAGGCCCTGGTACAGGTAGTTGACCAGTCGAGCCACGAACTTCGTCTTGAGGAATGTCGATCGATCCACCGCCACAAGGGCGTTGACGCGCTCCTCTTGGGCTTTCGAGACGCCGAAGACGTGGGACTCCTCGGCGAGCCCGACAGCTTCGCTGACACCACCGGCAACGGCCAAGGAGGCAGCGGACAGTTCGCTGGCGTGCCGGCGCCCGAGCCGACTCAACGGACGCAGCACCAGCGACAACAGCCACGCGGCACCGACCACCGCGAGCGCGACCGGAACGCTCAGGAACATCGCCGACACGAGGAGCGCCAGGAATCCCAGTGCCGACGTGACGAGCACCCCCGCCTGCATGAGCCCCTGCGTCGCGTGCACGGTCTGGCTCGTCAACAGCTCCTGCAGGTGTCCGTCGCGGTCCTCGGCCTGCACGGTCCACGCGGCGCTGTTGAACCCGTCGAACAGCCCGCTCCGGAGCCGCTCCTGGACGTCGGCGGCGATGCGCGCCGGTAGATACGCCACCGCCACCTGCAAGACGACCCGGACCACCGCGCACGCACCCGCGACCGCCAGTACCACCCCGACCGTGGCACGTACGTGGATCGACCCCACGTCCGCCACCACGTGAGTGCCACCCTCCACCATCGTGCCGGCCACCTGGGCCACGAGAATGAGGATGGCGGACTCGAGCAACCCGGACACGAGCGAGCTCAAGATGAGCGCGACGACCAGCCAGCGATGCTCGGCGGCCACCAGCCGCAGGACTCCGGACGCGTCCAGGCCTCGCCGCCGCCATTCTGCTCGAGTCATGGCGCGGGCCCCCGGTCGCCGCCCTCGCCGACCGGCCGACGCATACGCCCGTAGCAGCGATGCTCGCTCCGCCGTCGCGTCGGGGGGTTACGCACGAACGTCACTCCTGGTGGCCCGCACCGACGGTACTGACGCCACTCCGAGTGATCAACCGTCGTCGTCCGGGCGGGACGCCGTCGATGCTGGTCAGGGCCGCGCGCGGCGGCCACACGTGGCCGGCACGGTGGCGTGCGCCGAGCCGTGATCTGTCCGACGCCCGCTCCGATGTGGTGTCCTTGCGCGATGGCCACGGCGGCCGACCCCTACAACGACCAGATCCCTGCCGCCGACGATGCGATGCAGCGCGTGTACCGAGTCGTGCTCCCGCGCTTTCGGCGCCGGCGGATGCAGCTGTTCGCACGGCTCTTGCCGTTGACGTCGGAGACGAGCGTGCTCGATGTCGGTGGGGGTCCGATGAACTGGCAGTGGTGCGAGCCCGCGCCCAAGGTGACGGTCCTCAACCTGACGAGCGGGGACGTCGCGGGGGACGGTCGCCGATTGCCTTTTCGGGACGAGAGCTTTGACGTCGTGTTCTCCAACTCGGTGATCGAGCACGTCGGAGGCCCACACGATCAGGAGACGTTCGCTCGTGAGATCGCACGAGTCGGTCGCAGCTACTTCGTCCAGACCCCCAACCGGAACTTCCCGCTCGAACCGCACTACATGACGCCGCTGATCCACTACCTCCCGCGACGGATCCAGGGCCGGATCGCCCGGAACTTCACCCTGTGGGGACTCGTCGCTCGACCTTCCCCGGACTCGGTCGACGCCCGCGTCCGGCAACTCCGTCTGCTCACGCCCAGCGCCGTGCGCCGCTTGTTTCCGGGCGCGCATCTGCACCGGGAGCGCCTGTTCGGACTGACCAAGTCCTTGGTCGTCGTCCACGTCGACGTATCCGCTCAATCGAGCGCATAGACCAACTGTTGACGGGAGTCGATGCCGAGCTTCGAGAACACCTTGCGCAGGTGGTACTCGACCGTGCGGGCGCTGATGAACAGTTGCGCGCCGATCTGCGGGTTCGAGTCGCCGGCGCGGGCGAGCTGGGCGACCTGGGACTCCCGAGGTGTCAGATCGTCGGCCGTGTCGGCGGTCCGCCTGCGTGCGCGCTCACCGGTGGCGAGCAGCTCGTGGTGGGCGCGGGCGGCGAAGGCGTCGGCCCCCATGGCCGAGAAGATCTCGTGGGCGACGCGGAGCTCGGCTCGTGCGTCGAGGCGCCGGCGCTCACGGCGGAGCCACTCGCCGTAGAGAAGGTGGGCCCGGGCCCGGTCGGGGGTTGCTCGGCAACGACCCAGACGTTCGATCGCCTCGCGGTAATGCTTCTCCGCCGCATCGCCGTCGCTGAGGATCGCCCGCGACCGCGCTTCGATCCCCAGCGCCCACTCGGTGCCCGCGATCTGGGTTCGCTCGGCGAGGCGCTCGACGGCCGCGGCGGCGATGTCGTGCTCGCCCGCGCGGGCGGCGGCCTCGACGAGCTCCGGCAGGACCACGGACGAGATCAGCACGTCGTCCTCGCACGCATGCCAGGCGGCAGTGAGCGCGTCGTCGTAGCGGCCCAGGCTGTTGAGGAGCACGGCGGCAGCCGCGGATTCGGTGCGCGCGGGCGGCCGTCCGCCGGCCCCGGCCGACATGTCCGCCCGGTTCGGCTCCAGGTTCTCGGCCATCCGGGCCTCGTCACCCCGCCACGCCGCGAGCACCAGGGGCGTGGAAGCCTTGGGCGCGTGCGCGGTCGCGATCGTGCGTGCCTCGTCGAGGAGACGGGCTGCGGCCCCGAAGTCACCGGCGTGCACGTGCAGGCCCCCGAGCTCGTCCAGCGCGAGCCTCAGGTCGGTCAACGCACCGGTCTGCCGGGCGAGCCGGACTCGGCGAGACGCGAGTGCGAAGGTCGCCTCGTCGTCCCACAACTCCACCGCGGCGAGGGACGCGAGCCCGAGCAACCGGGGATCGTCCTCGCCAGATGACGCCTCCACCGCTCGACGCAGCGTCGGAGCCGCCGCCGCTCGGCTACCTGCGAACCAGCCCGCGAAGCCGTCGAGCAGGTCGTCAGCCACGCGCGGCGACCCCGCCGCGGGCGCAGCTCGCGCCGCCGTGACCGCGTCTGCGATCCGCTGAGCGAGGCCGGGGCTGCGTGCGACGAGGGCCGCTCCCAGCGCCTCGAGATAGCCGTCGCGCCCGAGCCGGGCGTCCAGCTGTTCAAGTGCCCGCGCGGCCTCGAGCACCAACCGGGGCGCGTCGCCGCTCGGGCCTCGTGCCACCGCGATCTGGGCGGTGAGCAGGTCGAGCCGGGCTCGCCCGAGCTCGTCGAGTGGTCCCGTGCTCGCCATGCTCGCAAGCTCGGATGCGGCGGTCAGCAAGCCGGCGTCCAAGTTCGCCCGAGCGGCCGCGAGGGCGCGCCGGGCACGCAGCGACGGATCCGGGGTGAGCAACGCGGAACGCTCCAGGAAGGCGGCTGCGGCCGCCACGCCCCCGCGTTGGCCGACCCGGCTGGCCGAACGCTCGAGGCCGCTGGCGACCGACTCGTCGGGCGCGAGTGTGGCGAACGCCTGGTGCCATGCTCGTCGATCCGGATCAGCCTCCTCCTCGGTCGCGTCGGCGAGCACCTGATGGACCCGCCGACGCTCGTTGAAGGGTGCGTCGTGGTACACGACCGCGCGCAGGCGCGGATTGCCGAAGGTGACGCGAGATCCCAGTTCGATCAGCCCGCGCGAGGTCGCCTCGTCCGCGCTGGCTGGATCGAGGTCGAGCGCCGCCGCGGCCCGCCACAACAACGCCGGATCACCCTGCGGCTCCGACGCGGCGACGAGGAGCAGCCGGCGCGTGTCCGCCGGAACTGCCGCGACCTGCTCGCGCAATCCACCGGTGGTCGAATCGACCGGAGTCGGCACCGGGGGCAGACCGAACCCACCTGCGAGCTCCGATGTCGCGCCTCGCAGTGCGAGCAGCTCGCGCCGATTCCCCCTCGACTCGGCCACGATGCGGTCACGGACCTGATCGTCGAGTGGTCCGGGAACGACCGAGGCGAGCAGTGCGCGGGCGTCGACGTCCGTGAGAGGGCGAAGGACCAACTCGGGCAACCCCGCGAAGTCGTCGGTCCGCTCCCTGACGGTGAACACCAGCGCGACCCGCTCCGCCGCCAGTCGACGCGCCGCGAACGCGAGCACCCGCCGCGACGGGCCGTCGAGCCAGTCGGCATCGTCGACCGCGCACACGAACGGCTCGTCCGCGCTCGCATCGGCGAACAGGCCGAGGACCCCCAACCCCACCATCAACAGATCCACCGAGCCGCCCGGACGCACGCCGAACACGGCGGCCAACGCGTCACGCTGGGGCTCTGGAAGCGTGTCAACCCGGTCCTGCATCGGCGCGCACAGGCGATGCAACCCGGCGAACGGCAGATCCCTCTCCGACTCCAGGCCCGCGACCCGAGCCGCCCCGAACCCTGAGACCGACCCGACTGCATGATCCACCAGAGTGGTCTTACCCAGGCCGCACTCCCCCCGGATCACCAGGGCCCGACCCTCTCCGCCCCCGACGGCCCGGAAGAGACGGGCGAGTTGCTCGTGCTCGTCAACGAGGCCGATCGGGCCATCCAGGCGACAGGCGCTGTCGTCGGCCGGGGAGTCGAGCTCCGGGAACAGACATTGGTCCATCGGTCGTCCCTTCCGAGGAAGCGCCAATCCGCCGACTTCCCCGGACGATCGCACACGTCACTCTGCGTGTCTTCCGGGACAGCCACCACGCAGACCCCCCGGCCAGCGGCACGTCCGTCTACCGGGTGGCTTCAATGCGCAGCGAGCCGCTCACCGGCGTGGGCATGCGGCCCTCGCGGAGGGATCGCATCCATGGCCGGCCTGACGGGCGCAAACGCTGTCTGACGGGGCACTAGCCTCCGCGGGAATGACGCGTGCCGCGACGGTGGCCCTCAGGCTGCTCCTGTTAGCCGGTGTGCTGGCGGTCTCGGGCTGTGGCGATGACGACAGCGGCGGCACGTCGGGCACGGGCGAGGTCGAGAGCTCGGGCACGACCCGTCACGTGCCCGGCGACCATGCCACGATCCAGGCCGCCGTCGACGCCGCCGACCCGGGCGACCTCGTCCTCGTGGAGCCCGGGGTCTACGACGAGTCGGTCGATGTCGCGACGGCCGAGGTGACCATCCGAGGCACCGACCGCAACGAGGTCATCCTCGATGGAGGCTTCGAGTTGGACAACGGCATCCGCGTCGTCGGCGCCGACGGGGTGGCCGTCGAGAACATGACCGCCCGGAACTACACGAGCAACGGGTTCTTCTGGACGGGCGTCGAGGGCTACCGCGCCTCGTACCTCACCACCTACCGCGTCGGCGCGTACGGCATCTACGTCTTCGACGCCACCGACGGACTGATCGAGCATTCCTATGCATCGGGCAGCCCCGAGGGGGGCTTCTATGTCGGTCAATGCTTCCCCTGCAACACCGTGGTCGACGATGTGCTGGCGGAGCACAACGGTCTCGGCTACACGGGCACCAACGCAGGCGGCGAGCTGTACATCGTCAACTCGACGTTCCGCCACAACCGTGTCGGCATCATGCCCAACTCCGGCAGCTACGAGCTGTGCTATCCCCAGCGCGACACCACCATCGTCGGCAACCAGGTCCATTCCAACAACCAGCCGGACACGCCCGCCACCCGCAGCGCTCTCCGCAACATGGGCACCGGCATCCTGGTGTACGGCGGCACCCACAACGTGATCGAACGCAACCTGGTCTTCGACCACGAGCACATCGGGATCGGTCTCCTCTCCCGCCTCGAGGACGACCCCAACGACGACATCCCCCCGCCCGACGACGAGCGCCCGTGCCGCGAGGCACGGCAGGACCCGCCGCCTGATCCCGCCGACATCCCCGACTCGCTGGTATGGGACGCACTCGGCAACCGCGTGGTCGGCAACGTGGTCGCCGACTCGGCCATCGCCGACCTGGCGGTGGCGAC
This sequence comes from uncultured Acidimicrobiales bacterium, assembly GCA_963735375.1. Lineage (GTDB taxonomy): Bacteria > Actinomycetota > Acidimicrobiia > Acidimicrobiales > VFJN01 > ZC4RG19. Next base: position 815,980 of record CAVTKS010000006.1, on the reverse strand, counting down.
GTTCGGGACCGACGGCTCCGGTCTGCGCAACTGCTTCGCAGACAACCGGTTCACGTCGAGCGCGCCGGAGGGGCTCGAGGCCCTGGCGCCCTGCGAGAGCGCGGGCAGCGACGGGGACTGGTCAGCCGGTGCGCTCGACCTGGCCGCGCTGCTCGCCGCCAACCGTCTGCCGGAGGGCGACTACAAGACGACGCCGGTGCCGGCACCGCAGCAGAACATGCCCGACGCCGACAGCGCCCCCGCGCGCCCCGCCACCGACCAGCCACCCGACGTCGATCTCGAGGCGATCGAGGTCCCGGCGAGGCCCTGAATGCTCGTCCTGGCTCGGTGACCGAGACGGGACGAACGTGGGTCGCCGCCCGGTCGGGCCGGGGACGGTCGGCGCCGAGCTAGGGGCCTGGACTGGGGACACCCGGATGCGATGGGCTTGTTGGTGAGGTGATGCTTGCAGCGCGAGCCTGTCGGGCGGGACACCGGACCACGCTGTCCTGTCGCGTCGGTCTCCGACGGCAGCCCGACCGTCGAGGTCTGCCGGTAGCCGTTTGGATCGGAGCACGCCATGACCACCGCTGACATCGCCCGAGGCTCCCCCTGGTCGACCCCGTCCGCTGACGACAGATCCACGGGGCTCCACGGCCATCCCCTCGCAGCCAACATGGCCACCGTTGCCGTGGCCGAAGCGATCGGGACGTTCATCCTCGTGCTCACCATCGTGAGCACTGTCATCGCTGCCGCCTTGGCCCGGCCGGTCGCCGGCGAGCCCTACGGATCGCTGGCGGTGCCGCTCGCCGGTGGCATCGGCCTCGCCATCGTGGTGGCCAGCCTCGGTCACGTGTCCGGTGCGCACCTCAACCCGGCCGTGACGATCGGGCTGGCCGTCAATCGCCGGTTCCCCTGGACCTACGTCCCTGCCTATGTCGGCGCCCAGTTCGCCGGCGCCATCGGCGCCGCGCTGGTCGCGTGGGTCATGTTCGGAGAGCGCGCCCGTTCGGTCGCCAACCTCGGGGCCACCTACCCCGCCTCCGGTGTCACCTACTGGCGCGCGTTCGTCGCTGAGGCGGTGGTGACCTTCCTGCTGGTGCTCGTCATCATGTCGGTCGCGACCGACGACCGCGTTCCGCGGGGCATCGCCGCCATCGCCATCGGGTGGGCCCTGAGCGCCGCCATCTTCATCAGCGGACCCGTCAGCGGAGCCGGGGTGAACCCGGCCCGGGCCATCGGGCCGATGATCCCGGCCGGGAAGTTCACCGATTGGTGGATCTACCTCGTCGCCCCCCTGATCGGCGGTGTCCTCGCCGCCACGCTCTATGACCGGGTCCTACGGCGCGGGACCGCGCCCGATTGAGCACCCTTTCAGCAGCGGCATCCTCACGGAAACGAGGAGGAGATCGATGACCGAATCAATCGCTGGCATTGCGGTACCCGACAGCACCCTCGCGGTCGAGGCAACCGATCTGGTCCGGGAGGTGGAATCGTCGCTGCTGTTCGACCACTCGCGCCGCGTGTACCTCTTCGGCATGTTGCAGGGCCAGCACCGCAAGCTGTCGCCGGATCCCGAACTGCTCTATGTCGGTGCGATGTTCCACGACCTCGGACTGACCGACACATACAGAACCACCAGTCAGCGCTTCGAGGTCGACAGCGCCGACGAGGCCCGCCGCTTCCTCACGGCTCATGGGATCGACGCCGATGCCGTGCGCAGAGTGTGGACGGCGATCGCATTGCACACGACCCCGGGCATCCCCGAGTTCATGGAACCGGAGGTCGCTCTCGTCACCGCCGGTGTCGAAACCGACGTGCTCGGCATCGGTTACGACGACCTCGACCCTGCTGCGATCCAGGCCGTCACCGCCGCCCATCCCCGCCCCGACTTCAAGCGGCAGATCCTCGAGGCTTTCACCATCGGGTTTCGCGACCGACCCGACACGACCTTCGGCACCGTCAACGCTGACGTGCTCGCCCACTTCGTTCCCGGCTTCACTCGCACCGACTTCGTCGAGGTCATCCAAGCCAACGCCTGGCCCGAGTAGGACCCGCGCCCGGCCCGGGACCAGTGACTCGCACGCGACTCGGGCCCGACCTACCCCCACCCTCCAGCTTCAAGGAGCACACCATGTTCGGTCCTCTCCGCAAAGTGACACGAGGGTTCGCGCACACGCGACCCGGCCGCGGTGCAGCCGTTGCTCTGTTGAGCCTTGCCATCGGTCTCAGCGCCGCCGCGCCTGCGGGGGCAACTGATGCCGGCCGAACCGCGGACCGTTCCCTCACGGCCAAGGAAGCCGCAAGCGTGGCGGCTGCCGGGGCGCCCATTCCTGTGGGCACCCCGATCAAAAACGCAAAGACCGCCCTGGCCACGGCCCAGACGAGCCTCCAACAAGGTAAGTACGCGCAGGCGCTCACGGCGCTGAGCACCCTTCGCCAGCAGGTGTCGTTGGCGCATCAGGCCGGAATGACCCCGCTGCGTCCGGCGGCGGTCGTCGCTGTCCTCAACCTCGAGCACCAGGTCGCGATGGGCCTCCTCCCGCCCTTCAACGGGTTGACACGTGGTGGTGTCGTCAACGCGCTGCAGTCCACGCTGTCGACCACCTTCGCCAAGCGCACCACCATGCTGACCGCGGTCGTCAAGCTTCCTGCGGACGGGCGCAGGGGGGGCCTACGACGACACGATGTCCGACACCCTGGGCCTCTACGCCCAGGAGGTGAGGGCGTACACCTCGGCGCTCAGCAAGTTCCAGCTCACCGCCGCCGCGCGCACCGCGCTCACCAACGATCTCACCAAGGTCACCGCCACTCAGAAACAGGTCAGGAGAAGGTTCGGCGGCGGTGAATGACCGTTGAGGGCCACTGGATAGCGCGCCCACCCGGAGCTAACCAATAGTCGAGCCTCGCGAGCCCGCGCCGCCACGGTGCGGGCTCGTGAGCGTGCCGCTGACTGGGTGGGCGAGGCGCCCGATAGATGACCAGCAGGATCCCGACCAGCTCATGACCGTCTCCGACGTGCGGGATCGCTACCGCCGTAGCGTGTGTTGACCGACCCGGCTGACGAATCGTGGCGCCGCCTGATCAGCACGATGCTCGCTGACGAGGCGGGCCAGCTTGACCCGCGAACCGATGCCCAGCTTCGAGAAGATCTCCCGGAGGTGGAAGTCGACGGTGTGCGGCGACAGGTACAGGCGCGCGGCTACTTCCCGGTTCGTCAGCCCGCTGGCGACGAGCTCGGCGATACCGAGTTGGGACGGGCTGAGACTGGCCCACCCGAAGGTCGGCCGGCTGGCTCGCTTCCCGTTCGCTCGGCGACGCTTCGAGGCCGCCCTCGGCGGAGGCGCCTCCAGACGCACCACCGCCCCCACTGTCTCGCTGGCAGATTCGACCGGCTCACAGCGCACAACAACGCTGATACCCGTCGACAGCGCGAGCTCGCCGCCTGCGGTCTCGTCGCGTGTGATCGCTCGTCGCGCCCAGTCCCACAACGTCGCGTGGTCGACGTCGTCGACGAGCCGGGCCGCCGCAGCGTTCGTGATCATGGTGTGCTCGCTGACAGACACGATCGCGCCGCGAGCGTGCCGCCGGGCACGCACGAAGTGTGCCAGCAGCGCGCGCTCCGCGGCCGAAGCATCGTCCACCAGCCCGTTCTCGATCTCCCGGCCAGTGCGTCGAACATAGGACTGCATGAGCGTGCTGGCGGCGTCGTCTCGACAGACCAGCGCGACGACACCGACCCGCCGGCCGGAGCCCGGGTCGGTGATGGGGGTCGCCGCACAGGCCAGGTCGGCCAAGGCGTCCGCGTAGTGCTCGCGTCCCCGCACCACCACAGGCCCGTCCTGCTGTAGCGCAGTTCCCAGCGCGTTCGTACCGACGCTCGGCTCGCTCCAGCGGAACCCGGGAGCGAGGTGGAGGCGGTCGAGCTCCGCCGCCAATTCCGGGGTGCCGTCGACACGCTCGATCACGCGTGCCCGCTCGTCGGCGAGGACGAGGCTGAACGGTGTGTCGACGAGATCGGCCCCGGCGCGCTCCAACACGGCGAGCGCGGTTCGCTCAAGGTGACCTTCCGTGTCGAGCTCGGGCTCGTACGGCACGTCGAGCCGATGGCTCCGCACACCCGCCAGCATGGAACGTCGCCGCGAGGCGGCGATCGTGTCCCGTGGCACGGTGCCGTTCCGCCTCCGCGGCGAGCCGTCGTCCTGAGCCTCGCAGTCGGTCATCACGCTCACGGGCTGATCCGATCGATGGGGCGGCGACTGAACCCTGAACTGCAGCTTTGCCCTGCGGGCGCAGGCATCGCATCCGCGACCCCCGCGTCGGGTTCCCCAGTCACTCGTTCCGTCGACCGCCCACGCGACCCGGCTTACCCGGTGTCCGCCAGTCACATGTCCAGCGTCGCCACGCATACTCGTGAACAGGGTCGATGAATTCGGCCTCGGTCCAGGTCTGACCGCCATCCGTACTCACTGCGAACTCCGTGACCTCGGTGTCGGCTGCCCACGCAGCGCCGGAAACCGTATAGACCTGGTTCGGAGCAAGGACTCGGTACGCCCGGGGCCGGATGCTCCCGCAACCTGCGGGACCATGAAGACCCGACTGTTGCCTGCGCACTCCAGCGTGGCGACTCGTGTCTCGGATGCCATGTCGCGCAACTGGTCGTAGCGCAGAGCATTGGGTTGTGCACGGCACCATCGATGTGAATTTGTACGACCAGCCGAGCTTCGGTACCGGGAATGACTCCGGATGTAGAACATCAGACATCACGTCCGACTACACCGAGGGGTCTTGCGGGGTCGAGTGTCGAGCAGCACGCCGATGTTGTCGATGTCGTGTGGGGGTATCGGCGGACCGGTCGGTCCGTGGACCTCCTCGGAGACTGCTGGGCGATCGGGGCTCCGCCCGATTCGCGGCGTCTCGGGGTGTTGCAGAACGCGTGGGGGCAGGGTTCGTCCCGGCCGGATCGTGAGCTGTTGGACGCGGCGGCATTGTGCGGCCATCTGCTGGGGGGAGGATTGGGTGCACGCGTACCTGGCCGAGCACCGCCAGCGTCTGTTCCCAGATGAGCTGTTCGCGGATCCGTTCCCGACCCGGCGGGGCCGGCCGTCGGTGCCCGCCGATGTGGCGGCCAACGTGCTGGTCTGCATGCGCTCGAGGGCCACTCGGATCGTGACGCCATCCAGGCGCTAGGCGGGACATCCGACACGGACCCGCCTCCACCTCCGCCACGGACGGTCACGGCGCGCCCGATCACCCGCTCACGCCGACAACTCCGAGCGGCCAGGCAGGCCAGCACCGTTGCTCAGCACCTCCTGGCCATCCTGACGACCTGCGGCCGAGCACACCAGCATTTCCGCAGGTCAGCGGCCCGGGACTGTGGTGTCCACAGTCGTCGGTGGGGGCGCCACTGGTGACTCCCTAGTGACCGCCCGGGGTGATCCGCTGGGCGGTCGACCGGGCGCGACTGGTGACTGGCCCCAGGGTCGACACGGATGCGACCGCCGCTGGAACCCTCGAGTCTCTTCCCAGGCGCCCCTGACCGGAGGTTCGGCGTGCACGTTCCGCTCTACGTTCCAAAATGGCTCCTCTACGGACTCCTCGTGCTGGGCGCCGTGTGCGTCGGCTGGATTGGTACGGACGCGTTCGGGGGCCCCGACGCCACCTCGGCCGACGCGATCCGGTCGGACCGGCCGGTGCCCACGACTGACGAGGGCGGCTCCACCCCTCCGCAGCCCATCAACCTGACGATCATGATGCCCCCGGGCATGATGGGCCCGTACGGACAGCCCACAGCGATGGGGGGCGCGCCTGCTGTCGGCAGTTCGAACGGCGCCAACGGCGCGTCGGGCCGGGTCACTTACATGATCGGCTCGGCCAACGGCGCGAATGGGCAGGTCAGGGGCCAGTCCAGCGCCTACGGCCCAGCGAACGGCGGGGGCACCCGCGTCATCGACCAGAACGGCAGGCTGTCCAGCGCCTCCATCCGCGCGATCAACGGGGCGACCCGCTTGATGGAACAGCCGTCCTACGTGCGGCGCGACACAGGCAACACGGCGACACGGTCGTGGGTGCCCAGCGCGCCCGTACCGCAACAGGTCGCCAATCACCCATCTGCATGGGAACGCGAGCTGCGCACCTCCAATGCGGAGGCTCCGACCTCGACATCGACCGATATCCAGGCGCCCGCGCAGGTGCAAGGCATGTCGATCATCGCGAACGGCGATCACATCGTCATCGCGAGCGACGGAGCCATCGTCTCCGTCGGCGACAACACCCTCGTCAAGGGGAACACCGGCGATGCGGGCGCGAGCGGGGTGATCGCCATGGACGTCTACGACTCCGCCCTCACCTCCGGCGATTCGAGTCACACGGCGACCACCACCGGATCGGCCGGCGGGCCCGGTGGTTGGACGCCCGTTCCGGTCGGCACCCCGGGCGCTCGAGTCGACCCGCAGCGACCGGATGCACGATTGCTGCCGCCCGCGGGCGACGAGCTCGCCGTCGCTGTCGATGCGTGGCCGCTGGGTGATCCGGGGAACGCCTCAGCCGGTCGTGCCGTCGGGGTGGCCGGCTGGGAGAACCACGCGATCGATGTCACCGGCAGCGACAACCTGGTGACCTATGACGACTCGAACCTGTTCATGAACCGCATCGGCACGCTCAACGGGAACACCGGCGATACCGACACGAGCGGCCTGAACGTCGTGGACAGCACGCGCTCGGAGGTCCGCTCGGGCGATTCGGGCAACTCCGACGAATCGCCAGACCCGCCACCGTTCAACCCGGCTGCGCCAGGGGTCTCAGCGGCGACCGGGGCGCTCGCCCGACCCCAGGCGGGGGGTTCGTCGGTGTCGGTGGCCGACATCAACGGCATCTCGACCGCAACCGGTGCCGATTCGCTGGTCATCGGCGGCGATGGCATCGACGACAACGGGGTCAGGGTTCACGGCGACCGCAACGTCGCCACCTACGACGACGGCAACGTCGCCATCGGTGGCATCGGCGATGTGAACTCCCAGATCGGCGACAGCGACACCAGCGGTGCCGTGGTCATGGGGGTGACCGACTCGAACATCGCCGCGGGTTCGTCGTTCCTGCCCGCATACCAACAGGCCGGGGCGCAGGTAGGGGACCCGTTGGACGGGAACGACCCTGATGTTTCGCCATGACACCCGCTGAACACTCGCATACGAGATGAGGAGATTCTGATGTACATACCCAGGTCCGCGATCGTCGGCTTGTTCGTCGTCGCCGTCGGGTTGGCCATAGGTTGGGGGCTACGCGGACCTCACTGGCGAGGTTTCCAGCGCCGCTGCTTCCGAGGCCGTGTCGGCCAGCGAACCGACGGGCGTGGCGCCTGTCGCGGCCGCCTCACCCCCCACCGCCCCCACCGCCGCGCCGACCGGCGTGGCGCAGAGCACGGGTTACGCCGAGACGCCGGGGAGCACCGTCTCGATCACGGTGGAACCCAGCGGCTCGAACTCCGGTGGGGTGGCGAGCACGGGTTACGCCGCAACCCCCCAGAGCGCACTGACGATTGCGACCGCTCCCGACGGTTCGGGTGGCGTGAACAGCAGGGGTCAGGCGGAAACGCCGAGGTCGACCCTCTCGATCGCCACCGCACCCAGCGCCCCTTCGCTCCCACGCCCACCGTCCACACCTGCCCTCGCGCCGTCGTACGCGGTGCCTGCGCCGACACCGTCGTACGCCTCGTACGCGGCGCCTGCGCCGACACCGTGGTACACCCCACCCACGCCGACACCGTCGTACGCCTCGTACGCCCCACCCGCGCCGACACCGTGGTACACCCCACCCACGCCGACACCGTGGTACGCCTCGTACGCCCCACCCGCGCCGACACCGTGGTACACCCCACCCACGCCGACACCGTGGTACGCGTCGTACGCCCCACCCGCGCCGACGCCGTGGTACCCGTCGTACGCCCCACCCGCGCCCACGCCGTGGTCCACCCCACCCCCGCCCACAATGCAACCGTTCCCTCTTGTCAGCCCTCCGTTCTTCGGTGAGCAGCTCTTCAAGCCATTGCCGGGCTCCAAGTCTCGTGGGATCGCCTTCTCGGAGTGGGAGACCTACCGAACCGACGTTGCCGGCCGGAACATCCTGGTGACGACAGACGACTCGAACTTCTTCAGAGACCGCAACGGGAAGATCAACGGGAACACGGGAGACACCGACGCGAGCGGACTGAACGTGACCGACGCCACTGATTCGGTGATCCGCGGGAGCGAGTCGGCGGACGAGGCGCCGTACCAAACCGTCGCCGCCGCCCTCGTCGACCTCGCCTCTGACGCCCCGGGCGGCGGCTTGGGCTCCGACCCCGACGACGACCCCGACGACGAAGACGATGGTGACGCAAACGCCCCGGACCCCGGAGCCAACCCCGCGCCGCCGTTCGCGATGCCGACGGCACGAAACGACCCCGAGCTCCGACGAGGACGGCGAAGTCAATGGTGACGCGCCCGCTCCCGGAGCGAACGGCGTCCCGGCGGCGCCCGTCGCGACCCAGGCCACCCAGGGCACACAGGCCACGTCGCCGGGTCCGGCCCCGGCCGCGACCGCGGCAGTCGTCACCTCCTCACCGTGTGACCCCGACGGTGACGACTGTGGCAGCGACACCAGCTCGCCTGAGGAATGGGACTTCCCGTATGCCGAGTGGACCCGGCAGGCCAACGGGAACGCCGCTACCGCGGTGCACACCGACGAAGGCACGTCGCTCGCGTCCGGTGCCGAAGCCCTCGTCATCGGGGCAGACGGCTACGACGACGACGACAACCGTGCCGTCGGTGAGAACATCACCATCACGCGCGACGACGGAAACGTCGTGATCGGTGGCACTGGCGACGTGAACGCCCAGATCGGCGACAGCGAGCAGGGCGCAGTCATCATGGATGTCGACCGTACCTTCATTCAAGGTGGCGGTGCGTACTGATCACGCGTTCCTCCCAGGGCAGATGGCGCGCTGATTGACCTCGGCAGCGGTCGTCAACGTGCCTCTGCCAAGGGCGGCACGGCGCGGTACCGGTAACGAGAAGAGAACCTCATCTCAGGAGGAGACCCGATGACACGAGCACAGGAGCCAGTTGCGGTCGTGGGGATCGGAGCGATGGGTCACGGGATGGCAACCAGCGCATTGCGGGCCGGCATCCCGACGATCGTCTGGAACCGCGAGCCGGACGCGACCCGAGACCGTGCCAAGCTCGGTGCGGAAGTCGCCGAGACCGTGGCCGAGACGGTGCGGCGAGCCGCGGTCGTCATCACGATGGTGCCCGACTCCGATGCCGTGATCTCCATCGCCGGGGACCAGGGCCATGCTCGCGGCGCTCGCGCCGGGCACGATCTGGGCGCAGATGAGCACGATCGGCGTGGCCGGGATCGAGCGCGTCGCGGCCCTCGTCGAACAAGAGCGTCCGACGACGCGCGGACCTTCAGCCTCTACCTCTCGCCGGAGACCGCGGCGACGGCCATCGGTGAGCACATCGTCATCGCCTACGACGATTCGATCGTGCTGGTCGGTGACTGTCACGCCTGACCGGAAACACCGGAAACACCGGAGACGCCGGTCAAGGCGACGTGCGCCCGATCCCAGGGATCGGCTTCCACGACCGCGCTCGATGCCCAGGGATCGGCTTTCACGACCCGACTCGATCCCCACGCGGGCCTCCCTGCGCCGGCGGGCGCTCATCGGGGCTCGGGCGGCCGTCGCGACACAGCGGCGTAGGATCTCCTCACCGGAGGTCCGCGTGGCGCCCCTGCATGGCCGGACAACCGAGTGCGAGACCCTCCGACGCGTCCTCCGGGAGGCGCGCGCTGGCCACAGCGCCGCGCTCGTGGTCCGGGGCGAGGCAGGCATCGGCAAGACCGCGCTCCTCGACTACGCGGTCGACGCATCCTCGGGGTATCTCGTGGGACGCGCCCGGGCAGCTGAGTCCGAGATGGGGCTGCCGTTCGCGGCGCTTCACCAGCTCTGCCGGGGGATCGAGGACCGCATCGCAGGCCTTTCCGGACCTCAGGCCGCTGCCATCGCCACGGCCCTCGGCCTGCGCACGGGCGACCCACCCGATCGCTACCTGGTCGGCCTCGCCGCTCTGACCCTGGTCTCCTATCTGGGCTCGGACCAACCGCTCCTGTGGGTCGTCGACGACGCCCAATGGCTTGACCGGCCATCGGCGCAGACACTCGCCTTCGTCGGGCGTCGGCTGGCAACCGACTCGGTCGCCTTGCTGTTCGGCGAGCGTGTACGGCCACGCGACGATCCGCTCGACGGGCTACCGGAGCTCGTGGTCGCCGGCCTCTCCGACGACGCCGCCGGGGAGCTGCTCGCGTCGGCGGTTCCCGGAGGATTCGACGCTGCAGTACGCGACCGGATCGTCGCCGAGGCGCGGGGCAATCCACTCGCCGTCCTGGAGCTGTCTCGGGGCGTCGCTCCCGGCGACCTGGGAGGCGGTTTCGAGGTCGGGAGCCCTACGAGGCCGTCCAGCCCCATCGGAGAGAGCATCCGTCAACGATCCGCGACGCTGCCGGCGCAGACCCGGCTCCTTCTCCTCCTCGCCGCCGCCGAGCCGGTCGGCGACCCGGCGCTGTTGTGGCGCGCCGCCGCCCATCTCGGCATCCGCGCTCACCACGCCGCCCCGGCCGAGGCCAAAGGCATCATCCGCTTCGATGGGCGTGTCACGTTCCCTCATCCGCTCGTTCGCGGCGCGGTGTACCGGGCGGCGTCGGGCAGCGACCGCCGACTCGTTCACCGGGCACTGGCGAAGGCGACCAACTCCCGGGCGGACCCCGATCGGCGTGCGTGGCACCGTGCCCACAGCACGTCCGGGCCCGACGAGCGCGTTGCCCGAGAGCTCGAACGTCGCGCCGAGCACGCCCGCACGCGTGGCGGGCTCGCGGCGCAGGCGGCGTTGCTTGCGCAAGCCGCCGCGCTGACGCCCAAGGCCGCTCGCCGTGCCCGTCGCGCACTGACCGCGGCGCGCGCGAAGCATCGAGCGGGCGCCCACCAGGCCGCCCTCGACCTGGCGGCGGTCGCCGACACGGGGCCCCTGGACGAGTTCTCCCGGGCCGAGCTCGAGCACGTCCGCGCGCAGATCGACTTCCACATCCGGCACGGCGGTGATACCCCACTGCAGCTACTCGCCGCAGCGACTCGGCTGTCTCGCCACGACGCCGGCCTTGCCCGCGAGACGTACCTCGAAGCGCTCGAGGCGGCGGTCTTCAGCGGCCGCTTCGGGGGTGACGGTGCCCCGGAGAGGATCGCGATCGCGGCCCGTGATGCTCCCCCCGCCCCCCGATCCTCACGCGCCGTCGACCTCCTCCTCGGGGGTTTGACCGCGCTGCACACCGAAGGCCGAGCGGTCGGGTACGGAGCTGTCCGGCCGGCGTTGGCGGCCTTCGTCCGCGAGCCGGACATCCGCTGGCTGTGGCTGGCCGGTCATACGGCGTTAGCGGTGTGGGATGACGAGACGTCCCGTGCCCTCACGTCCCAGCACATCAACCTCGTCCGCGACTCCGGCGACCTCACGGTCCTGCCTCTCTTTCTCGACAACCTGGCTGCGATGTATGTGGACGCTGGCAATTTCAGCGCCGCCGCCGACCTGATCGACGAAGCCGACGCCATCACCGCCAAAACAGGGGGCGCGCCGGTGAGATGTGCGGCGCTCCTGCTCGCTGCATGGCGTGGTGATCAGGAGCGCGCCACAGAGCTGGTCGAGGCCTGTACTGCCGAGGCGACGTCTCGCGGCGAGGCATTGACCGTCGCCTGCAGCGAGCTCGCGTTGGCGGTGCTCCACAACAGCCGTCTCGACCCGCTGCCCGCGCTGCGGGCCGCCGAGCGGGCGACCGACAACGACGAGCTCGGGTTCGGAAGCTGGGCCCTCCCCGAGCTGGTCGAGGCAGCCACGCGCTGCGGCCGCGACGATCAGGCGGCACGGGCGCTCGACCTGCTGACCGATCAGGCCCGGCTCAGCGGCAGCGACCTCGCGCTTGGCATGGCCGCCCGTTCGCGGGCGTTGGTGTCGGACGGCGACGCAGGCCGAGGCCTCGTATGACGAGGCCATCGAGCGGCTCGGCCTCACCCAGTCCACCCTCCAACGTGCCCGCGCCCGCCTCCTCTACGGTGAATGGCTCGGGCGCCAACGTCGGCCGGTCGAAGCTCGCGAACAGTTGCGCACGGCGCGGGCTGTGTTCACCGCTTCTGGTGCAGAAGCGTTCGCCGAGCGCGCCTATCGCGACCTGATCGCGTCCGGTGAACGCGTACGTCCTCGGGACACGGTGGCGCTCGATCGTCTGACCGCGGCAGGAGAGGCAGATCGCCGAGCTGGCCGCCGGCGGGCTCTCCAACCCCGAGATCGCGGCGCGGCTCTTCATCAGCCGACGAACGGTCGAATACCACCTGCACAAGGTGTTCACCAAGCTCCACATCACGACCCGTCATCTGTTGTCGAGTGTCCTCGACACGCCATCTGACGCCCAACCACTGCCAGAAGAGACTCCGACTCAGCCCAAGCGGACGCCGCCTGACCCACGGGTGCGCCGCGGCCCGGCCCACCGTCACGGCCCAGCAAGGCGTCGGACGCCCGAGCTCGATGAACAACCCGCGCAGCACGACACGCGGCCCGAGTCATTCTGATGTCGCGCACGAGCGCATCGCGGGGAGGGGTCGCGCCCGACGAACACCTGGGTCGCTGGCAGCCCGAGCCCCAGCGGCCCTATCGCGCCGGTGGGCACCGGCAAAGCCGCCCGGGTTTGCGTCGAAATCAAACACTGGGAACTTGCGACATCGCGCCGTAACCTCTCGCCGAGTTGTCATCCCTCTCGCGAAAGGACAGTGCACGATGCCAAGCACAATGCAGCGACTGTTGGCCATTGCACTGGCGACCTTGGTCGCCGTTGCCGGCGCGACGGTCGCCCTCGCATGGGCGCCAACCACCAGCGGATTGATCGCTCCTGCGTCCGCCGGCGACGACGACGGAACCGACACCACGGTCGTCGGTGGCGGCGGTGGCGGCGGCGCGGGCGGCGGTGACACCAGCAGCGCCCAAGGCGGCGTCTCCACCGGGCTGGGTGGCACGGCCACCCCCGCCGGCGACGACGGGACCGACGGGACCGACACGACGGTCGTCGGTGGTGGCGGCGGCGGCGGGGCCGGCGGCGGCAGCAGTGACACCGGCAGCGCCCAAGGCGGCGTCTCCACCGGGCTGGGTGGCATGGCCACTCCCGCCGGCGACGACGGCGACGACGGGACCGGCACCACGGTCGCCGGTGGCGGCGGTGGCGGCGGCGGCACTGACACCGGCAGCGCCCAAGGCGGCGTCTCCACCGGGTTCGGTGGCGCGGCCGACTCGTTCACCCCCACGGCCGACGGTGACCAGTCCGACGGTCGCAGCGGCATGATCGCTGTCTCGGCCGCGGTCGCCGCTCTCGGCCTCGGCGCCTTGGCCGTCCGGCGGACGACGCGCTCGCGGTTGGGTGGTTCGCAGGGCTGACGATGATAAGTGCCCGTCCGGAGAGCCGCCGCTGGTCCCGACGACTGGCGGCGGCCTCCACGCTCGTACTCGGTTTGTACGGAGGCACTGCAGGAGGGGTCGTGCCATCGCCCCGACCTGACGCCCCCGAGCAGGCACACGCCGTCGTGTCCACCACGGCGCCGACACCCATTCCGCGTGCGACCACACCCCCTGTCCCGCCGACGACCTCACCGCCGAAGCCCGCACCACCGCCCGCACCACCGCCCGCGCCGGTCGTCGACGAGCAGGCAGCGGACCCGAGCCGCATCCAGATCCCGCGCCTCGGCGTCGACGCCCCGGTCATCCCCTTGGGGCTGGATGCCTCCGGCGCTCTCGAAGCCCCGGCGGACGTGAGCGAGACCGGATGGTTCACGGAGGGACCCGAGCCAGGTGAGAAGGGGCCGGCTGTGATCGCCGGCCACCTCGACTCCCTGACGGGACCCGCGGTGTTCTACGGGTTGCAGCAGCTCCGCCCCGGGGACGTGATCGCGGTCGTGCGCGCTGACCAGTCGCGCGTGGACTTCACCGTTGTACGGACGGAACAGCACGCCAAGGATTCCTTCCCGACCGACGCGGTCTACGGTGCCACCCCCGGTTCGGAGCTGCGTCTCGTCACGTGTGGTGGCGCCTTCGACCGCTCGACGGCGCACTACCTCGACAACGTGATCGTCTTCGCCAGTCGCGCTGTCGTCCCCGCATAGCGCTGATCCTGCCGGCGCGTCGATCCCACACCCGCGCGACCACGACGCATGCATTCGGGCGCGCCACGATGACGGGGCAGAGGCGTCGATGAGGGTGCGGGCGGTGCCCCGGCGGTGGCGTGGTCGCATACGGTCGGCCCGATCGGGGATGCTCGGTGGCGACCAGGAGGTCGCACGCATGAGCGCCACGATCCGACCGGCCCGCCCCGGCGATGAGTCCGACATCCTGCGCCTGATCCAGGCACTGGCCGACTACGAGCGCGAGCCCGACGCCGTGCACACGACGGTGGAGGAGCTGCGTGCGCATCTCTTCGCCGAGGCGCCCCGGGTGTTCGCCCACGTCGCTGAGCAGGACGAGCACGTCGTCGGGATCGCGGTGTGGTTCCTCAACTTCTCCACCTGGACCGGCCGGCACGGGATCTACCTCGAGGACCTGTACGTCGACCCCGGCGTGCGGGGCAGCGGCGTCGCCCATGGCCTGGTCCGGGCCCTGGCCGCCGAGGCCCGGGCGCAGGGCTACGCCCGTATGGATTGGGCAGTTCTCGACTGGAACGAGCCCGCCAAGGCCTTCTACCGGAGGTTGGGCGCCCGCCACAACACGACCTGGGAACCCTGGCGGCTCGACGGCGAGGCGCTCATCGCCCTGCAGGACACCTAGGGGTGCGTCGAGTGGGAGCCGGGCCATCGGCGACTCCGCTCCGCAGCAACGAGACGAGCGAGTCGACGTCGCAGTGGTCGAAGGCGTCGACGAAGCGGGCCAGCAGGTCGTCCGGGATCTCCTGAGCCCGGACGGCTGCGACCCGACCGGCCGCCCCCACGCTCGACAACGTCGATCGCGCCCGCTGAAGTGCGCTGGTGACCGAAGCGACCGTGGTGCCCAGCAGGTCGGCCACCTCGATCGCCTGCCACCTCAGCACCTCGCACAGCACCAGGACCGCCCGTTGGCGGGGCGGGAGGTGCAGGAGAGCGACGAAGGCCAGCCGGACGGCGTCGCGCGACCCGACGGCCTGGGCGGGGTCGCCTGTGTGGCCAGGTGGGGATGGTGCTCCGGCCTCGCGGAACGGCGCGACCCACGGGGCCGACGGCAGTGGCGAACCGACGGCCGGATCGAACGCCCGCGCCGTGCCGAGGTCCATCGGGAGGGCCCGTCGCTGCGGCGACCGGAGCACGTCGACGCACACGTTCGCGGCGATGCAGTAGAGCCACGTGCGCAGGGACGACTGGCCCCGGAAGCGGTCGTAGCTGCGCCACGCCCGGATGAACGTCTCCTGCACCGCGTCCTCCGCCTCCGACCGCGACCGCAGCCGAACGGAGCAGAATGCCGTCAGCTCGCCGCGGTGATGCTCGAGGCGGCGGCCCAGGTCGCCCGTGTCCCGCCTGGCGACGCCGCCGCGGGCGGCCGGGGCGCGGGGACCGACGGTCGTCGTCCTGCTCACGATGGTCGTCACGCCGGCCGCTCGCCCGCGCCACCGAGGGCCCGGCGCAGCGTCGACGCCAGGCAGGGGGCAATATCCGCGGCCGGACCGTGGTGGCGGAGGTCGTCGACGCCGACCCCCGCGCCCCGGAGCCGTGAGACGTAGCGGCGCACGTCGACCTCGTGCGGGCCGTCGCCGACCGTGAGCACGATTGCCGGGGCGACACCGGCCAGCGACGGCGCGCGGCGCGGTGAGACCAGCCGGGCCGCGCTCGCGCCCGCCCGTCGGCCCGGCGCCGTCGGCACCACCAGGAGCTGGCGGGTCAGCGCCGGCCAGCCGTCGTCGCGTGCCTGGAGCGCCACGGCCGCGGCCAGCCAGGCGCCCTGTCCCTCACCGCCGACGATCAGCCGCCGGGGGTCGGCGCTCAACTCGGCGGCATGGTCCGCGGCCCATTGCGTGGCGGTCGTCGCCTCGACCAGGGCCGCCGCGTCGGCCAACCGGGGCAGGCGCGTGTCGGTCACCGCCAGCACGACGACGCCGGCCAGCGCGGAGACCGTGGCCCACACGTCGGCAGCGCCGGCGGCGGGCAGCAACACGAGCAGCGGCGGGGGGACCGGCCCTCCGGCCGCGGGCGGCCAATGAACGCGCGTCCGCAGCGGCCCGGCGCGGCCCCGCAACTGCAGGTCGGCCACCCGGGGACCGGCAACGGCGGGCCGTGCACCCGGCAGCGAGGAGGTCATGGCCCCACCATCTCCCCGATCCCCCGGTCGAGGGAAAGGCCGAGTGCACATGACCGCAGTGCGCGTATCGCATGACCATCCGACCCGCAGGCGAGTCACAATGGTCCCCATGGACGACGCCCGACCGATGGGCAAGGTGCTGCCCATGACCCCGGCCCCCGACGGCATGGAGCTGCGCCACCTGCGGGCGTTCGTCGCCGTTGCCGAGGAGCTCAACTTCAGTCGGGCTGCCACCCGTCTGTACGTCTCCCAGCCGGCGTTGAGCCGCCAGATCCGCGCCTTGGAGCAGCTGATCGGCTGCGACCTTCTGCGGCGCTCGACCCACCGGGTCGAGCTGACCATCGCCGGCGAGGCGCTGCTCGAGCGTTCGCACAAGTTGCTGCACGAGGTCGACGACGCCATCGCAGCGACGCGGTCGGTCGGCGGCGAGCTGGACGGCCGCCTCGCCCGCATCTGGGAACCGATCGTCGACCTCACGACCGCCGGGCCAGACCTGCAGACGTTGCGGAACGCGTGTGAGGACCTGCACGCCCAATTCCCCGTGCCCGAGGTCGCGGTGCGCCACGTCAATGCCGGCGGGGTGCCGTCCCTGGTGGTCGCGCCACGCGAGGGCCAGGACGTCACACTGCTCGTCCTGCATGGTGGCGGCTACGTGATGGGTTCGGCCTTCGGATACCGCCACCTGGCGGGCGCGCTGGCGATCGCGGCCGACGCCACCGCCCTGGTGCCGGAGTACCGGCTCGCCCCCGAGCACCCGTTCCCCGCCGCCCTCGAGGACGCGCTGCGCGCCTACCAGTGGGTGCTCGGCAGTGGCACCGCGCCGGCGCAGCTGACCCTCGTGGGTGATTCGGCGGGCGCCGGCTTGGTGCTGTCACTGGTGCTCACCCTCAAGCAGCAGGGTCTGCCGCTGCCGGGCGGCATCGTCATGCTCTGCCCCGGGTTGCGGCTCACCTTCGACGACGACATCGAGATGCCGAGCAGCAGCCAGCCGGGTGTGAGCGTCGAGCAGCTCCGCGGCTTCGCCGAGTCGTACCTGGACGGGCATCCGGCCGACGACCCCATCGTCGACCCTCTCGGCGCCGACCTCACCGGGCTGCCCCCGATGCTCATCCAGGGCGGCACCGGCGACGTCATCGTCGAGGATGCCCACATCCTCGCCGAGCACGCCCGCCACCAGGGCGTCGACGCGCGGCTCGAGCTGTACCCGGTCGACACCCACGACTTCCAGATCTTCTGGTCGTTTCTCCCCGAGGCCGCCGAGGCGGTGCAGCAGGCCGGAGCCTTCGCGGGCGCCATCCGCGAAGCCGCGGACGAGCCCCGCACGTCCAGCCAGGCCCGCTGAACACGGCGCGTCGTCCGAGTCCCGCCACGGAACGCGCGCAACGACCGCAGACCGTGCCTTTCAGGGCCGGTTTCCGCCGACCACGGCGATATCGTCGCCGGGGCACGACTTGGTTGCCCCTGGCCAGGCTCTCCGGAGTTCGCACGGCCCCTTCCGAGCGAGCAGGAAGAGGACCCGCATGCCCGAGAGCCAGCGACCGACAGCGCGTGCCGGGGCGGACACCGGGGGCCGCGTCATCACAGCGCTGCTCATCGTGTCGCCCGTCGCCGCGGTGGCCGTCGCCGTCCCGCTGCTGTGGGGCCACGCCATCCACCTGCGTGACGTCGTTCTCGCGGCGATCCTCTACGCGATCACCGGTCTGGGCATCACCGTCGGCTTCCACCGCCTGTTCACCCACCGCGGTTTCACGCCGAAGCGACCGTTGAAGATCGCGCTCGCGATCGCCGGCTCGATGGCCATCGAAGGTTCGGTCGTGAGCTGGGTGGCCAACCACCGGCGCCACCACGTCCACAGCGACAGGGCCGGCGACCCGCACTCGCCGCACACGACGCGCGATGGCGTGCTCGGGCCCGTGCGCGGGTTCCTGCACGCGCACGTCGGCTGGATGTTCACGAGCGACCCCTCCACACCCGAGCGGTACGCGGCCGACATCGTGCGTGACCGCGACCTCTCCGCCGTCAGCACCCTGTTCCCCGTCTGGGCTGCGGCCTCGCTCACACTGCCGTTCGGCATCGGCTGGCTGTGGTCCGGTTCACTCGTCGGCGGCCTGACGGCCTTCGTGTGGGCCGGGATCATCCGGATGGCGCTGCTCCACCACGTGACCTGGAGCGTGAACTCCATCTGCCACATGGTCGGGGCGCGACCATTCGTCACCGACGACCAGAGCCGCAACGTGCGAGCGCTTGCCATCGTGTCGTTCGGCGAGTCCTGGCACAACCTCCATCACGCCTATCCCTCTTCGGCCCGGCACGGGGTCCAGCGTGGCCAGATCGACCCCTCAGCCGGGATCATCCGGCTCTTCGAGAAGGCCGGGTGGGCCACCAGCGTCCGGTGGCCGACCGCCGAGCGCCTCGCCTCGCTGGCCGCGGCACCCGCGCTCGTCCCGGCCAACCGCTAGACGCCCGCTACCCGACGCCGGCCCGTAGCCTCGGCCGGATGGATCGCTCGCGCGCCTGGCGCGCCGTCCGCTGGACCCTGATCGGTGCCGGCGCCTTGTTCCTCGCCATCCAGCTCGTGCCGTTCGGGTGGAGCCATCCCAACCCCCCGGTGACCCGCGACGCCCCGTGGCCCGACGCGGAGAGCGAGCGCATCGCCCGGTCGGCGTGCTACGCCTGTCACAGCAACGAGACCGACTGGCCCGCCTACTCGTACGTGGCGCCCATGTCGTGGTTGGTGCGCCGCGACGTCGAGCGGGGCCGTGAGGCGCTCAACTTCTCGACCTGGGACCACGAGGCGGGAGAGGTAGACGACGCCGCGGAGGTGATCGCCGACGGATCGATGCCCCCCGACTCCTACACGCTGATCCACCGCGACGCGGCACTCACGGACGCGGAGGCCGACCAGCTCGCGGCGGCACTCGCCACCCTCGACGAAGCGGCCGAGGACGGCGGTGAGGATCGCCGCGGCGAGAGCGGTGACGACGGCGGTGACGACGAGCCTTGACGATCAGTCCAGCACCCGCTGTTCCGAGGTAGCCACGGCTCTTCCTCGGTGGGAAACTGCGGCGTGGCACCAAGCGGGGCCGCAGACGCTTCCAGGCCCCCTCCGGTTACGGAAGGGATCGTCTTCCGCCGCGCGCTGTTCGAGCGTCTCCAGCGGGCCGGCCGGGTCGTTGCCATATCGGCGCCAGCGGGGAGCGGGAAGACGGTTCTGGTCCGCTCCTGGATCGGCGACGCCGGACTCGCGGACGCGGCGGCGTGGGTCTCGGTGCGCCACAAGGAGCGCGACCCGCAGCGGTTCTGGATCTCGGTGGTCGACGCGCTCCACGGCGGCACTGCGACCCCCGTGCGGGGACTCACCGCGGCGCCCTCTCTCGACGGGGAAGCCATCGTCGAGCGGCTGCTGGAGGACCTGGCATCGCTCGATGACCGTGTGTGGCTCGTGATCGACGACCTGCACGAGCTGCACTCGCCGGAAGCGTTGAGCCAACTCGAGCTGCTCGTGATGCGCGCACCGGCGGAGCTCCGCTTCGTGGTCTCGAGCCGCCACGACCTCGGGTTGGGCCTGCACCGATTGCGCCTGGAAGCCGAGCTGACCGAGATCCGCGCCGCCGATCTCCGCTTCACGCTCGACGAGACGTTCGCGCTGCTGGAGGCGGCCGGTGTGGAGCTGTCGGACAAGGCGCCGGCGCTGCTCCACGAGCGCACCGAGGGGTGGGCGGCGGGTCTGAGGCTGGCGGCGCTGTCGCTCGCCGGTCACCCCGACCCGGAGTCGCTCGCCGCGGAGTTCTCCGGCAGCGACCGCACTGTTGCCGACTACCTGCTCGCGGAGGTTCTCGACCGCCAACCGGAGGAGGTGAAGCGGCTGCTCCTGCGCACATCGGTGCTCGAACGCATCAGCGGGCCGCTCGCCGACGCGTTGACGGAAGGCTCGGGCGCGGAGCGGATCCTGCAGGAGCTCGAGGAGGCCAACGCCTTCGTCGTCTCGCTCGATGCGCGGCGTACGTGGTTTCGCTACCACAACCTGTTCGCAGACCTGCTGCAGCTGGCGTTACGCCGGACCGCGCCGGATGACGTCATGGCACTTCACGCTGTCGCTGCGGAGTGGTACGCGGAGCACGGGTACGTCGTGGAGGCGGTCCGCCACGCGCAGGCGGCGGAGCGGTGGAGCCTGGCCGGCGGTTTGCTCTTCGAACACTGGGTCGGCCTGGTCCTCGACGGGCAGAGCGCCACTGCGCACGGGCTCCTCACGGCCTTCCCGACGAGCGCGGTCGCTGCCGACGCCGAGCTCACGGCGCTGACGGCTGCCGACGCACTCGTCCATGGTTCGCCGCACGAGGTCGAGCGACGTCTCACACTGGCGACACGCCGCGCTGCCTCATTGCCGGCTGACCGCCGCACACGCTTCGAGGTCTTCCTCGCCGTCGTGCGGCTCTCGCTCGCCCGCCAACAGGGCGATCAGGCCGCCGTCGAAGAGGAAGCGGAACGGCTGCTCTCACCAGACAAGGCCGCGGAAGCCCTGCAGCTCGAGGTCGGCGACGATCTCCACGCGTGGGCGCTGATCAACCTTGGCATCGCCGAGCTCGTCAGCAGTCGACTCGACGATGCGGAACGGCACGTGGACGAAGGCATCGATCTCGCCCACCGGATCGAGCGCCCGTACCTCGAGATGACCGGCCTTGCGCACGGCACGCTCCTCTTGATCTACCGCTCGTACGAGCTGGCGGTGCAGCGTGGCCTCCAGGCGGTGGAGCTGGCCGAGCGCCATGGCTGGGCCGAGGACCCGGCCGTCGGTGTCGCGTACACGATGCTCGGCGGTGCGATGCTGGCCCGAGGGCGGCTCGAGGAGGCCGACCGGTGGCTCGGGCGGGCGGAGCGTGCACTTCACGTCGAGGCCGAGCCGGTTGCGAACCTCGCGCTGCACGACTCTCGCGGGCTGCTCGAGCTGGCGAGCGGCCGCTACGAGGAAGCGCTGGTCTCATTTCGGAAGGCCGAGCGATTGAGCGCCCGAGTCGCCCCAGATGCCCCAACGGTGATGCGCTCCCACACGCTGCAGACGCTCGTGAAGATGGGAAACCTCGACGGCGCCGCAGCAGTCCTCGCCGAGCTCGACGAGGACGAGCGCGAGCCGATGGTCATCCCCGTGGCCATGCTGAGGCTGGCTCGCCACGATCCGCACGCGGCGACGGTCGCACTTGCGCCCGTGCTGGACGGCTCGGCGCCGTTCGCCGGCTGGATGGTGGAGGCCTTCCTGCTCGAGGCGATCGCACACGACGCGCTCGGCGACGCGGGTGCCGCCGCGCGGGCCCTCGAGCGCGCACTCGACCTCGCCGAACGCGACAGCATCCTCTACCCGTTCCTACTTCACCCTGCACCGGGCCAGCTCCAGCGCCACCGTGGGCAGACGGCACACGCCGCCTTCGCCGCAGGGATCCTCGACCTGCTGGCCGGAGCCAAGCCGTCAGAGCGGCGCGAGCCCGAACGCCTGCGCGAGCCACTGACCAAGAGCGAGCTCCGCGTGCTGCGCTACCTGCCAACCAACCTCACCCAGCCCGAGATCGCGGCCGAGCTCTACCTGTCGGTCAACACCGTCAATACGCACATCAGCCATCTCTACACGAAGCTCGGCACGCACCGTCGCGGGGAAGCCGTCGAACGAGCGCGCGCTGCCGGCCTCCTCGCTCCCGCGTCGCGCAGGTCCTGAGGATCGCGGACCCGCGGCGTCGTCCCACCGGGCGCGCCCGCAAATCACGGAAATCACGTGATGCGAGATCACGCTGCCGGACGGAAAGCTTGACCGCGGTCGAGATGCCAGATCGTCGGACGTCCGCCGAGTGAGGGGAGGACTGTGCCGTGCCCGTACCGAAATGGTTGCTCGCGGGAGTCGGCGTTCTCGCGGCCTTCCTCATCGGAGGATTGCTGCGCGCCGCGATGGCCGACGACTCGCGCACAACGGAGGTCGGAACGGCCGACTCCGCCTCTCCGGCGCCAGAGGCTTCGCCTGGTCAGTCGGCGGCTCAGCCCGTCTACGTCACGATCGTCGTGTCCGAGCCGCCAGTCAGCGCGGCTGCGCCGGCGGTCGGCGCGGTGCGCACGGCCGCCAACGGGCACGCGGTACGCGTTCCGATGCAGGTGGCCAGGCCCCGACACATGCTCGTGTCATCCTCCCGGCGTTCGGTCACGTCCGCTTCCTCCCCGCGCTCGGTCGCGTGGGCGTCCGCGCCGACGCAGATGCGCAGGTCGGGCGATGTCGCGTCCGCGATTGCTGCTCCGACCCTCTCCATCATGACGAACCAGCCGCGGGTGTCCGGGGTGACGCACGACGCGGGCGACGCGCCCGGCACGCCGACGGCTTCGGGGCCGGTCGAGCTCCACGGCCCTGTTGGGCTCGAGGGGTTCTCCATCCTCGCCAACGGCAATCACATCGTGATCGCGAACAACGGAGCGATCGTCTCGGTGGGCGACAACACCGTCCTCACGGCGAACACCGGTGACGCGGGCGCAAGCGGCGTCATCGCGCTCGATGTCGACGGCTCTGCGGTCACCTCGGGCACCTCCGGCCTCTCCGGATGGACCGGCGGGTCTTCTGAACCGCCGCCAGGGTCGCCCACCGGCACCCAGGGCAGCGTGTCGACCTCTGCGACGTCGAGCGCTCCTGCCGGTGGCGCGCCGGGTACCCGCGCGGTCGCGATCGCGGGCTACCAGGACAAGACGATCACGGTGGTGGGCAACGACAACCTGTTGACCAACGATCGACTCGAATCTCTTCTATCACCGCGCCGGGCACCTCAACGGGAACACCGGGGACACCGACACGAGCGCATTGAACGTCGTCGACGCGACGGGCTCGCTGGTCCGTTCGGGCAATTCGGGCGCACCACCTGATCCCGCGCCGGTCGACCAGGCGAGCGTCGGGTCGTCGCCGGCAGCCGTCGGGGCGGCCCCGGCGCCGGGTGCGGCGTCGGCGTCGGTTGCCGGTCCGAACGGCACCGCCACCGCGACCGGAGCCGACTCGCTGGCCATCGGCGGCCCCGGCGTCGTCGACACCAGCATGCAGGTGCACGGCGATCGCAACGTCACGACCTCCGATGACGGGAACGTCACGGTCGGGGGGGTCGGCAACGTAAACGCCCAGGTCGGCGACAGCGACACCAGTGGCGCCGTGGTGATGGACGTCACTGGTTCGGAGATCACGACCGGGAACTCGGTGCCGCCGCCGGCCGGGCAGCCGGCCGGGATCCCGCCCCCCGATGCGTCCCCTGCTCACGATCCGACGTCACAACCCTCGACCATGCCATGAGACGCCACGAGATTCCTCCGACCATGCCAGGAGACGCCACGAGATACCTCTGACCATGCCATGAGACGAGACGAGGACTGCCCATGGACAGCTCCATCTACATCCCCAAATGGCTGATCGCCGCCTTCCTGGCGGCCGTCGGTTGCGTCGTCGGCTGGATGTTCGGCGCCGCGGACCTGGTCACGGCGAGCATCGGGTTGCCGGCGCCCTCAGCGGACAGCGGGTCTCCGGCCGTGGGCGTGGCGGCCCCCGAGGCCGCCGAGAGCGTCGGCGTGCCCGACGCGGCGGCGCCCGCGGCCGTGAGCGCCGCGCCACCCCCGCCTGAGCTGGCGCTCGCGGGTGCCGCCTCGACGGTCAACAGCACGGTCCGGATCACCTCGACGCCCGACGACCATCGCGGCGAGGCGATCACCCCCAACAGCACGGTCCGGATCGTCTCGACACCCGACGGCCATAGCGGCACGGCCACCACCCCCAGCAGCAACGTTCGCATCGATGCCGCTGTCATCGGACCGGACGTCGCCGGGTCACCTGCGAGCACGACGGCTGGTCCCGCAACCACGGTCGCTCCGGCCACGGCCGCCAACAGCGCCGGCGGGGCGGCACCGACGGCGGCGCGCACCGCTGCCGCGCCCGTCGCGCTTCCCGTCACGGCGCAGCCACAGATGGCCATGCCACAGATGGCCATGCCGAGCGTTCCCCCCGGTCACCGGCGTCGGGGCATGGCCGAGCTTCGCCCCGGCCACCGGCATCGGCGCGTGGGGGCCGCCGAAACCGCTGCCCCCTCTCGTCAGTCCACCGCTGTTCGCCGCGAACCTCTGGAACCCCCTGCCGGGCGCCACGTCCCGCGGGGTCGCGTTCTCGGAGTGGGAGTCGTATCGGACCGACGTCGCCGGCCGGAACATCCTGGTGACGACGGACGACTCGAACTTCTTCAGAGACCGCAACGGGCTGATCAACGCGAACACCGGAGACATCGACGCGAGCGGCTTGAACGTGATCGACGCCACCGACTCCGTCATTCGCGGGAGCGAGTCGGCGGATGAGGCGCCCTGGCAAACGATGGCGGCGGCTCTCGTCGACCTTGCCTCCAGCAGCGAAACGGATCCGCCCCCCACCGACCCCGATGACGATGTTGAGAATCCCGACGACGACGAGGACGTCGATGAATTCGCGGAGGCGGAGGAGCCGAACGGTGACGCACCTCCCGGTACTGCCCCGCCCATCGGGTCACAGCCGACACGGGGCACGCCTCCCACGTCGCCGGCACCGAGCCCCGGCGCTGCCACCGCCGCAGTCGTCCCACCTCCCTACGTTGGGGGCAGCGACGATGGCAGCGGGGGCGACGGCTTCGACTTCCCGTACGAGTCGTGGGTCGAGCATGCCAACGCCGGAAACGCGACCGCCGTGCACACCGACGAAGGCACCACGCTCGCGTCCGGATCGGATGCGATCGTCATCGGCGCTGATGGCTACGACGACGACGACAACCGCGCCGTCGGCGAGAACATCGTCATAACGCGCGACGACGGCAACGTGGTGATCGGCGGCACCGGCCAGGTCAACGCCCAGATCGGCGACGCCGAGCAGGGCGTGCTCGTCATGGACGTGGATCGCACGTTCATCCAAGGGGGCGGCGCCTACTGACACGACGCCTCTCGGCGGCGCTCCCCCCGGAGCGCCGCCGGGACGCAGGAACATCGTGCGCCGCAGGCACGTGAGCCGATCACGCGAGGGGCGCGGCGACCGTGATCTTCGGAATACGACGGCAATCAGGGAGCAGGAAGAACAGTGATCTCGCGAATGTCAGTTCCGGACATCGAAGCACCTCTTCCCCTGCTCAGTGCTCATGCAAGGGCCGAGACGGGCGATCTGCTTCAGCGGACGCTCATCGAGCTGATCGCGCTCTCGTTGACCGGCAAGCACTTGCACTGGAACGTCACCGGACACGGGTTCCGCTCGCTTCACCTGCATCTCGACGAGCTCGTCGACGATTGGCGCAAGCTGGCGGACGTGGTCGCCGAACGCGCCGTCGCAATCGGATACTCACCGGACGGACAGGCGCCGGCGGTCGTCGAGCAGAGCGCGGTCGAGCCCGTCGAGTCGGGGGCGATTCAGGTCCCTGCGGCGATCCGCCTGCTCGTGGCCCGCGTCGCCGCCGCCGACGAGCGCCTGCGAGAGTGGATGGAGCGGCTCGGCGGGATCGACCTCACGTCTCAGGACGTCCTGATCGACGTCACCCGAGTGCTCGAAAAGCAACTGTGGATGCTTCGTTCCCAGATCTAGGTGTGGCTCCAAAGGCCGATCCCGGTCGTCCAACCGTGGCGTCCAGTGCGCTGACCTCCGTGTTCTTGGCTCTGCCGTCCGCCAATCACTCAGTCGCGATCGGCCTCGGTCAAACCCAGCGTCCGATCGACGCCGCGACGCCACGCCGCGACACCCCTGCGCACGCTCGTCCGAGTCCATCTCGGGCTGCCAGCGGCGCGTGATCGTGTAATTCGCGCGCAGCTCGTCGAGGCCCGACCAGAATCCGGTCGCAAGGCCCGCGGCGTAGGCGGCGCCGGTGGCGGTGATCTCGGCCACGGCAGGGGCGGCCACGGGGGAGCCGAGAACGTCGGCTTGGAACTGCATCAGCAGCTCGTTCTTCGTCATGCCCCCGTCGGCCCGCAGCTCCCCGAGCTGCTCGAGGCCCGTGTCAGCGAGCATCGCTTCCGCGAGATCCAACGTCTGGTAGGCCGTTGCCTCCAACGCGGCGCGCGCGATGTGTCCTTTGTTGGCGAAACGCGTCAGGCCAACGATCACCCCGCGGGCGTCGTCGCGCCAGTACGGTGCGAACAAGCCCGAGAACGCGGGAACGAAGACCACCCCTTCCGAGCCCTGGACCGAGCGTGCCAGCGTCTCGACCTCAGCTGCGTCGTCGATGATCCCGAGGTTGTCGCGCAGCCACTGGACGAGCGAGCCGGCCATTGCGACCGAGCCCTCGAGCGCATACACCGCATCCTCGTCACCGAGCTTCCATGCGACCGTCGTGATCAGGCCGTGCTCGGACATCACCGGCTTCGTTCCGAGTGTGAAGAGCAGGAAGGCTCCCGTGCCGTACGTGTTCTTCATGTCACCGTGGTCGAAGCACGTGTGACCGAACAGCGAGGCCGACTGGTCGCCGAGCACGCCCGCGACGGGCACGCCGGACAAGTCGCCCACCGCGCTGCCGTACACCTCGCTCGAAGAGCGGATCTCGGGAAGGAGCGCCTGCGGGATCCTCAGGAGGTCGAGCAGCTCCTGATCCCATTCGAGGGTGTGAAGGTTCATCAGGAGGGTGCGGCTTGCGTTCGTCGGATCCGTTGCGTGCACCCCGCCGTCCGGACCGCCTGTGAGGTTCCAGAGAAGCCAGGTGTCCGGTGTGCCGAACAGTAGGTCTCCCCGGTCGGCCGCCTCCCGCCTGGCCCGGTCCTGGTCGAGCAGCCATCCGAGCTTCAGGGCGGAGGAGTACGTCGAGATCGGCAGGCCGGTGCGATCCTGGAGGCGCTGGATGCCTCCGTCGGCGGCCAGCGCGTCGGCGGCGGCGGCCGTCCGCGTGTCCTGCCAGACGATCGAACGCGCGACCGGGCGTCCCGTCCGTCGATCCCAAAGGACGACCGACTCGCGCTCGTTGGTGATCCCGATCCCGGCGACGTCCGCGGGCGCGGCGCCCGCCGAGCGGAGCGTCTCGTGGATGCACTCCTGGGTTCGGTTCCAGACCTCTTCCATGTCGAGCTCGACCCAACCGGGCCTCGGGTAGTGCATGGTCTGCCCGCGTTGCGCGATCGCGCTCGGCGCGCCGAGCTCATCGAAGAGAATGCAGCGCGTGCTCGTGGTGCCGTGGTCGATGGCGGCCACGAACTTGGCGGCCATCGCTCAGCCCTCCGTCTTGGCGGCTGTCCCGACCGGTGCGTGGGTCTCCTGCTCTGCGAACGGATCGGGAGCCGCCCCCTCGGGTGCCTCCGATTCGAGCTGGGCCTTTGCCGCCTGGAGGTCGCGCACGGCATCGTCGCCGAGCGTCGGGTACTGCGGGTCGATGTCGATCAGCGCGTTGGCGATCACGGCGCCGGCCCCGATGCGCGCAAACCATTTGCGGTCGGCCGGGATCACATTCCAGGGCGCCCACTCGGTGCTGGTGTGACTCAACATCTCCGAGAACGCCTCCTGGTAGGCGTCCCAGGACCGGCGCTCCTCCACATCGTGGGACGAGAACTTCCAGTGGTGCTCGGGGAGGTCGATGCGCCTCAGGAAGCGGACGCGCTGCTCCTCCTTCGAGAGGTTGAGGAATATCTTCACGATCCGAAAGCCGTTGCGCGAGAGATGCCGCTCCCAGTCGTTGATCGCTTCGTACCTGCGTCTCCAGATGTGGTGCTCGCGCGTCTCGGCCGGGAGCTTCTGGCGCACGAGGTTCTCGGGATGCACACGCACGACCAGCACTTCCTCGTAGTGGGACCGGTTGAAGATGGTGATCTCGCCCCGCGACGGCAGCCGTTCCTGGTAGCGGCGTAGGAAGTCCTGCTCGAGCTCGCGCGCGGACGGGACCTTGAAGCTCTCGACCCGCACGCCCTGGGGGTTGACGCCGCTCATCACGTGCCGGATCGTCCCGTCCTTGCCTGCGGCGTCGAGTGCCTGGAGCACCACAAGGACGCCGTACGTGTCCTGCGCCGCGAGCCGCGCCTGGTACTCCGACAGCAGCTCGATGCCGTCCTTCAACAGCTCCACTCCGTCTCTCTTGTTCTTGACCCCCGCCTTGAAAGTGGGATCGAAGTCCTTCGCCAGCTTCACGCTCGAACCGGGATTCACGCGAAACGGCTCGATGAAGCGCGCGATCCGCTTTTCCATGTCCGCCATCTAGATCTCCTCCCGGTCGTCCGCGCGTGCTGGGAAAGATGCGCCGCACCAGCGGAAGAGCTCGGCCAGCACGCGCTCGCGCACACCGGCGGGTGCCGACAACACCAGGTCGTGTACACCGGCGTCGATGCGGATGCGGGTCACGTCCGAACCGAGCGCATCGGAGTAGCGGCTGAGCTGCTCGACGTGGGGGACCGCGTCAATTGCAGGCGATCGTCCCATTCGTCGGCGTGGAATTCAACCCTGCTCTACCCAACCGGTGCTGGGTGCTCCGTAGGTGCCACGGCCATCGGTATGGATCTGGCGGATCTCCTCGAGCAGCTCGGTATCAGCGACCGCACGATCCGAGGGCCCGGTGGTTTCCCAGCGGTACTAACCCGACCGGGACCGCGTTAGCTCATCACATCACGTGGGTGGCCGGATGAGCATGTTGTCGCGGTGTTGCGGGCCGCGAGGCCCGTAGTCGAGGTCGGCCCCGCTGTTGCCTCCGCTGATGACCCCGGCCGGGGCATCGAAGCGATCCATGATCAATTCGATGAAGATCAGGCTGTCGTTGGGCGCGCTGAGGGCCTTGTCCAGGTCCGCCACGGTCTTGACGACGAACGATCGCGCCGTGGTGTCCGGACGGAACACCTTCGGCAGATCGGCGTAGGCCCAGGTGGCTACGTCGTTGTAGCGCGCGGTCTTGCCGAGGTAACAGCGTTCGACGGTGTATCCACCGTTGTTGATCAGAAGGATCACCGGCTTGCAGTCGTGCCGCAGCATGGTCGACAGCTCCTGCGCCGTCAGTTGGAACGAGCCGTCGCCCACGAACAGCAGGTGGCGGCGCTCTGGTGCTGCGATCAGCGTGCCGAGCAGGGATCCGACTGTGTAGCCGATCGAGCCCCAGATGGCCTGCGAGACGAAGGTGCAGTTCGGCGGGAGATGCAGGCCGAAGGCACCGTATGACGTGCCATCTTCGGCGATGAGAACGTCCCCTGACCGGACGTAGCCCTGGATGGCTTCCCAGTACGCAGCCTGAGTCAGCTTTGCGGAGCTGTCGGCTGGAGCGCCGGCCGCCGCGGCTGCCGCAGGCTGGCGCGTCGCGCGGTTGGTGACCTGCGGGACCGCGTCGATGACGCCGCGCAGGACCTCCTGGAGCGTCACCGCCTGGTAGTTGTCATCGCCGATGTCCACTGAGCGCCCGCGGGCGTGAATCGTGCCGGCGGGCAGCGAATCGGTGAAGCTGCCCGAGGTCAGGTCGATCGGTCTGTAGCCGATGGAGAGCAGGCAGTCGCTGGTCTCGATGGCCTCACGTACCTGCGGCTGGCTCGCCTTGCCGTTGTAGATCCCGACGTAATGAGGGAACGTCTCGTCGATCACTGCCTTTGCTGGCGTGACCACCGCGACCGGCAGCTGCATCTTCTCGGCCAGCCCCATGACCTCACCTGCGGCGCCGAACCGGTCCGCGTCCAGATCCACCAGGATCGCAGGTGACTCGGCGTCGGACAGGTGACCCGCGATTGCGGCGGTGCACGACCGCAGTCGTTCCGGGTCGCTGGGCGGTTGTGCGAGCACCAGCGGGTCTGGCGGAACCTCGATGTCGAGGTAGGCGATGTCGGAAGGTAGCTCCATGTACACCGGGAGCTTGTCCCGCCAGGCGGTGAGGATCAGCCTGTCGATCTCGGTGACCGCGTTGTCCGGGGTCAGCCTGGCCTGCGCGGCGGTCACCTGTGCGAACGCGCCGAGGAAGCGGCCCCAGGTCCCATCGGCCATCGTGTGGTGCATCCCCAGACCACGCTCCATGGATCTGAACGGTATTGAGCCGCACACGCAGATCACCGGGACGTGCTCGCTGTAGGAGCCGGCGACCCCGTTGATCGCGCTCAGCGCGCCGACGGCGTTCGTCACGATCAGCGCGGCCAGGCCGTTCAGCCGCGCGTAGCCATCCGCCGCGTAGGACGCGTTCAACTCGTTACACGTCCCTATCCACTCCAGCGCGCCGGTGTCCTCGAGCTGCTGTAACAGCTCGAGGTTGTAGTCGCCAGGCACGCCAAACGCATGCCCGACGCCAGCCTCGCGAATGCGCCGCAGCAGAAACTCTCCCACGGGCATCGTCAAGCTCTCGCGCGTGGCACTGATCGTCGAGGGCGCGGCTGTGACTGTCATCGCCTTCACCTCTCAAAGCTGGGTGCTTCCCGGTTCAGACAGGTTGCTCGCCGCGCGAAACGCTGGGTGTCCAGACAACGGCTCACAACGTGATGACGGTCTTGCCATCAGCGTGGCCAGTCTGCGCCTGGCTCAAGGCAGCAGGCACTTCCTCCAGCCCGATACGGGTGATCGGCGGCGGAACAATGCGTCCGGCAACGAGGGCGTCAGCCAACCGGGCGAGGAGCTCGCTCGAATCGTGCAGCACGAAGTTGATCGCGGTGACTCCGGCCGCCGCGAGTGTTTCTGGATCGGCGACGTATTTAGGCGTGACGGCGGTGCCGCCTGGGCGCACGAGCGAGGCAAGCGCAGCAAAGCCTTCCGCGTCGCTGACCAGGTCGATCAGGGCATCGATCCCGTCGGGGTGCGCTTGTCGTACCGCGTCCAGCAGCGAGACCGCGGTGTGATCGATGGTTTCGGTAGCGCCGTAAGCGCGCATGCGCTCTGCAGCGGCCGCGCGCACGTTAGCGATGACGCGCGCGCCAGCGTTCGCCGCGAACTGCGTGGCGAAGGAGCCAATACCACCGCCCGCACCGACGATCAGCACGGTCTTGCCGCTGAGCGGCTCGAGCAACTCCACCAGCGCGAGTCCGGCGCCGCCGGCCGTCGGGAGCGCCGCCGCGAGGACGGGATCGAGGCCCTTCGGCACTCGGGCAAGCGGCGCATCCTCGGTGACGGCGACATACTCGGCGTACGTTCCCGCGGACCCGATCGGGGCGATCAGCAGCTGGCCGAAGAGTTCGTCGCCTCGAGAGAACTTTCTCGTCCCATCGCCGACGCTCTCGACGACGCCCTCGCAATCGGCGCCGAGCACCATCGGGAATGTCGCGGGCGCCGGCTTCCAGTCGCCGCTGGCGAGCGTGCGATCCCCGGGGTTCATACCGGCGGCCCGCATCTTGATCAGGACCTGTCCCGGTCCCGGTAGCGGCGTGGGCACCTCGGCCACGACTGGGGTGCCTCCATAATCTCTGACGATGACGGCGCGCATTGGGCCCTCCTCCGTCGAAGCTCACAGATTGTAGCGATGCCGACGTGCCCAACCAGCGCTCTCGCTGACCTCCGAACCCCACCTCACTCGAGGCGCTGGCCGACGCGGCACGGATGAGCCCGCGGACGCTGCACCGCCGCGTGCACGCCACGACCGGGTACTCCCCCCTCCAAGTCGTCCGGCGAGTTCGGCTCCGCGTGGCCGTCGACCTGCTCGGGTCCACCGACCACTCCATCGCCGACATCGCAGCCCGGGTCGGGCTCAGTGACAGCGCAGCGCTCCACCGCCTCACCAGCCAGGTCCTCGGCAAGACCCCCTCACAGCTCCGCGCCCGGGCGGCCTGACAGCCCAAGCCACGCCATCGGCCATGGTCGCGCCGCCGCCGCTCGGGAGGGCCCGGTGACCGGTGATGCAGCGCGGTCGGCGCCCGAACTCGCCACGAGTATCGCCAGGACGGGGCCGAATGGTGGTTGCTCGGACCACCCGGAGGAAGCCCAGGTGCATGACGTGCTGCGCGAGCTCCTCGCGATGACGCTTGGGTTGTTACCGTACGTTCGATCAGCGTGCCCAAATGGCGTCGTCGCAGCCGTCCCTGTGGCCGCGATGCGCAGCCCGGACGGAAGTGGACGGCGATGGACGGATCCGGTGAGGACGCGATCCCGCAGTCGGTGCTCAGCCCGCTGACGAGGGCGGCCGTGTTCCTCGTGGTGACGATCGACGCCGGTGGGGAATCGCGGGTGCGGGATCTCCTGTCCGATCTGGCGGGCCTGCAGAGAGCCATCGGGTTCCGGGTGCCAGACGGCACGTTGAGCTGCGTCGCAGGGATCGGTTCACAGGCTTGGGACCGGCTGTTCACCGGGCCTCGCCCCGCCGAGCTGCACCCGTTCCGCGAGCTGTCCGGACCCGTCCACCGTGCGGTGGCCACACCGGGCGACCTGCTGTTCCACATCCGCGCCCAGCGACCAGATCTGTGCTTCGCGCTGGCGGCCGAAATCATGGAGCGGGTCCGCGACGTGGTGACGGTCCGCGACGAGGTGCACGGGTTCACGTACTTCGACCTGCGCGACCTACTGGGGTTCGTCGACGGGACCGAGAACCCGGTCGGGCCCGAGGCGAGCGACGCCGTCCTGATCGGCCCCGAGGACGCCGGGTTCGCGGGCGGGAGCTTCGTGATCGTGCAGAAGTACCTGCACGATCTGCAGGCGTGGAACGCCCTACCGGTCGAGGCCCAGGAGATGGTGATCGGCCGGACGAAGCTGGACGACATCGAGCTCGACGAGGCCGTCAAGCCGGCCGACTCCCACGTCGCATTGAACACGATCGTCGATCCCGACGGGACCGAGCGCAAGATCCTGCGTGACAACATGCCCTTCGGCACCGTGGGACGCGGCGAGTTCGGCACGTACTTCATCGGCTACTCCCGCACCCCGACGGTCACCGAGCGGATGCTGGAGCGGATGTTCCTCGGCGATCCGCGGGCGAGCCACGACCGCATCCTGGACTTCTCCACGGCCGTTACCGGCAGCTTGTTCTTCGTCCCTAGCGCCGACCTCCTCGACGACCTCCCCGATCCCCCCGCCCTTGCGGTGGCCACCCCGATCGCAGACGGCACGCCCGACGACGCACCACCCGAGTCCGGACGCCCGATCCCGGGGTCCCTGGGAATCGGTGATCTCAAAGAGCGCGACCTCAGATGAACAACCTTGCATCGGGAACTCGCACCGATCTCCGCGGCGGCGTGGGCTGATCTCGAGGACGAGGCGCGACGCACGCTCAAGGTGCACGTGGCCGGCCGTCGCATCGTCGATGTCACAGGGCCTGGAGGCATCGAGCAGTCGGCGGTCGGCACCGGCCACCTGGAGGAGCTCGACCCTTCACGCCGACGGCGTCGTCCCACGCCCGCCGGTCCCAGGCGATCGTCGAGCTGCGGGTTCCCTTCACCGTCGACCGGCAGCAGGTCGACGACGCCGAGCGCGGCGCGAAGGACGCCGACTGGCAGCCGGTGAAGGACGCCGCGCGCCAGATCGCCTTCGATCACTTGCGACGGTCCGACCACTTCTCGGTCCGGCCCGCACCGCGAAGGCGGGGACGAAGCGCGCCAACGGGTCGCCCTGACGCTCGGGTGGGGCCGGCTGCCGGTGGGTCACGGCACCTGCCGCGCCTGCGCCGCGGCGGCGAGGCGGCCGGCCAGGCGACCGAAGATCAGCGCGTGGAACGGCAGGAGCGCATACCAGTAGGCGCGGCCGGTGAGCCCTCGTGGCGAGAAGATCGCGCGCTGGCTGAGCCGGCTGCCCTCGTCGAGGGGCTCGATGTGCCATTCGAGCCAGGCGTCGCCCGGGAGGCGCATCTCGGCCCGGAGCCGAACGAGGCGAGGCGGTTCGACGGCCTCCACCCGCCAGAAGTCGAGGGCGTCGCCCACCCAGAGCTGGTCCGGGTGGCGACGGCCTCGTCGCATGCCGACGCCACCGAGCACCTTGTCGGCCCAGCCCCTGATGCCCCACAGCAGCGGAGCGACGTACCACCCGCGGTCACCGCCGATGCCCGTGACCGTGGCGTACAACGCATCGGCTCTCGCGCTGCTGGTGGTCGCCTTCTCGTCGACGAGGAGGCTGCCCCCCGCCCAGTCCGGGTCGGTGGGGAGCGGCTGCGCGGGCGACTGGCCCGGGAGGGCGGCGTCGGACCAGCGGGTGACGACCTGCGACTCGGCCGACCGGTCGAGCGCGACCGTCACGGACTCGCGGAACGTCAGGGGCGGCGGACCGGCGAGGGCCTTCGGTGGTGGCCGGACGACGATGACCTCGTTGATGAGGCTCTCGACGAGCGGCCGGGCGAGCCTGGAGGGCAGGGGGGTGACCAGGCCCACCCACCGCGATGACAGCTCGGGGGTCAGCACCGGGACGGCGACGACCACCCGGCGGGGCAGGCCCGCGACCTCGGCGTACGTCGCCATCATCTCCCGGTATGTCAACACGTCGGGCCCGCCGACCTCGATCACCTCGCCGCGGGCGGCGGTGCTCGAGGCGCGACCAACGAGCCAGCGCAGCACGTCCCGCACCGAGATGGGCTGGCAGCGGTTGTCGACCCAACGGGGGGTGACCATCGCCGGGAGGACCTCCACGAGGTACCGCAGCATCTCGAAGCTTGCCGACCCCGATCCGATGATGAGCGCCGCCCGTAGCTCGGTGACCGGGACCGGTCCGTCGGCGAGGACCCGGCCGACCTCGTGACGGCTGCGCAGGTGACGGGACAGCTTCGGGTCGTCGTCGCGGCCGAGTCCCCCCAGGTAGACGATGTGCCCGACACCGGCACGGGTCGCAGCATCCCGGAACGATGCGGCCGCTCGGCGGTCGGTCTCGTCGAACGCCCGCGAACCGCCCATCGAGTGCACCAGGTAGTACGCGACCTCGACGCCCGCCATGGCCGGGTCGAGGGCCTCGGGGTCGGTGAT
The DNA here is from genome assembly GCA_963735375.1 of uncultured Acidimicrobiales bacterium. Taxonomy (GTDB): domain Bacteria; phylum Actinomycetota; class Acidimicrobiia; order Acidimicrobiales; family VFJN01; genus ZC4RG19. The sequence goes on along the minus strand of CAVTKS010000006.1, from coordinate 780,830 downwards.
GTAGCCCTCGACGACCTCGACCCGGTCGCTCCACGCCGCGTCAGTGAGCTTGCCCGGGTTGCGCACGAGGCAACGGACCCGGTGGCCGGCCTCGAGCAGCCCGGGGACGAGGCGGCCCCCGATGTAGCCGGTGGCGCCGGTGACGAGGATGACGGCCATGGAACGCTCCTACCCCGTTTCGTCGGCCGAGGATCGCGAGGGGCCGCTGCAAGATCCCGCCGGTGTTCAACCGAGGGGATCTGCCTCCCGGGCCGCCGGTGCCGAGGGCTGCACGCACCGCTTGACCGCTCGTGAGGCCGTCAGGGCGAGCCGCGATACCGATCGACGATCGCATGCGCGGCGCCCGGTAGCCGGGCGGCGACGGCGCACAGGGGGTTCCGGACGCGTGCCCAAGACGGAGACGAGCTCACCGATGCCGTCCTCGAGGATGGACGCACGGCCGGTGCGGGCACCGGCGAGAGCGACCGCAGCGACCTGTTCTGCTGCGTCCCGGATGATCTCGGACTCCTCGGCGCCGACCTCCTCGTCCAGAACACGCTCCGCGACCTCCTCGGCGATGTCGCGCCGGTGGTGGACCAGGCGGCGGTAGGCGATCGGCTCGGGAACGGGCCGGTGGTGATCGGGCCAGCCGGCCCTGTCCCAGTGGGCGAGCCTGCCCGTGACCTCGGAGGCGCCGGTGACCCAGGTGGTGACACCCACCGCGCGCGCATACCGACCGTGAGGACCGAAGCCCAGCCCGCCGCCGAGCACGGCGGGGTCGTGCCGCGCGGCACGACCCCGGCGTGGACATCACCGACGACGAGGTCACCAACGACAGCGCCCGGCCATCGACAGTCCCGTCGTGGCCACCCCCACCAACATATGACGGAGGAACGGACATGACCGTGAAGCAGAACGAACCGGCCGGCTGGGTCGGCCACACCCTGGTCGATGACAGCGGCGACAAGATCGGCAAGATCGCCGACCTCTACACCGACGAGGCCACCGGCCAGCCAGAGTGGATCGCCGTGAAGACCGGTCGCTCGAACATCAGCTTCGTGTCCCTCGCCGGTGCCAGGCAGGACGGGGACGACCTAAAGGTGCCCCTTCACCACCGACCAGGTGAACGACGCACCCAACGCCACCCCCGACGGCCAACTGACCCAGCAGGAGGAGGCCCGGCTCTACGGCCACTACGGCATGGACTACAGCGAGGACCGGTCCTCCAGCGGCCTGCCCGAGACCGGCCGGAAGACACGCACCGGCAGGACCGGGACCAAAGGGCGCGACACGAGCGGGTCCACCACGGACGACGCCATGACCCGCTCCGAGGAGGAGCTGCAGGTCGGCAAGGAGAGCCGCGAGGTCGGACGGGTCCGACTGCGCAAGTACGTGGTGACCGAGGAGGAGACGCGCACCGTACCCGTCACCAAGGAGAAGGTCCGCGTGGAGCGTGAACCCATCACCGACGCCAACGTCGGCAAGGCCATGTCGGGACCCGACATCTCCGACGAGGAGCACGAGGTCATCCTCCACGAGGAGGAGCCGGTCATCAGCAAGCAGGCCGTCCCCAAGGAGCGGGTCCGGCTCGACACCGAGACCGTGACCGAGGTCCGACAGGTCACCGAGGAGCTGCGCAAGGAGCGCATCGAGGCGGACGGCGACGTCAGCCACAAGCTCTGAGGGCGCACCCCCCAACCTCTACGGGCGGACGCCGAGACATGTCTCGGCGTCCGCCGGTGCGCGATGGGACCCCGTGGAGGTCATCTAAGACGACCTCATCCGCAGCGCCGCGCAGACCGGCCGCGCTGCGCGACCGAACGAGGTCGAGCGGCGTCGGTCGGCCGGGCAGCCCGCGCGGCCGATTCTGGCATCCCTCGGGCGCGGCCGCTTCAGGCGGTAGCCGCCACCTGTGGAACGCGCTCATCAGGGATGCCCGCCGCAGCATCACCCGACCCTGGCACCGGGGCTGGCGGTTGGCCCGCGGCCGTCAGACGGATCGCTGGGACGTCCCGGTCCCAAAAGGGCCAACGGCGCCGTGGTCGTCGGGGCGGGCTGGAGGCTCACCGCCGAGACCGCCGCCAGCGCGTAATCTGCGGGAGTGCCATCCGGGGAGAACCGTGCAGGTAGGTCGGTTGCCCAACGGCTCCGAGGCATTGAGTCCATCACGGATGTCGCCCTGATCCACCTCGACGTGGAGGACCTCCTGGACGAGCTTCTCGTGCGGGTCCGTGAGATCCTGGACGTCGACACCGCGGCGGTGCTGCTGATCGACCCTGCGGCTGGCGACCTGGTGGCGACTGCGGCGAGCGGGATCGAAGAGGAGGTCCGCCAAGGGGTGCGCGTGCCCATCGGAGCGGGTTTCGCGGGCCGGATCGCCGCCGAGGTTGCGCCCGTGGTCATCGACGATATCGACACGGCAGATGTGTACAACCCCATTTTGCGGGAGACCGGGATCCGCAGTCTGTTGGGTGCGCCCCTGGTCACCGAGGGCCGGGTGATCGGCGTGATCCATGTCGGATCGCTGTCGCAGCGATCGTTCGGCTTTGCGGACATCGAGCTTCTGCAGATGGTGGCCGTGCGAGTCGCGCTAGCAGCGGAAGCCCGCCGCTCGAACGTCGAACGCGCGGCGGCGCGTGCGCTGCAGCACAGCTTGATCCCGACGCGGCTGCCGGTGATCCCGGGACTCGAGCTCGCAGCTCGCTACCTGCCCGATCACGAGCATGGCGTGGGCGGCGACTGGTATGACGTGTTCCAGCTGCCCGATAACCGGGTGGGTGTGGTGATCGGCGATGTCGTCGGCCGCGGCCTGGCCGCGGCGGTCGTCATGGGCCGGGTGCGCAGCGCCCTGCGCGCGTACGCCCTCGAGTTTTCCGATCCCGCGTCCGTGCTCGACCGGCTGGACCACAAGGTGCGGCACTTCGAGACGGGTCAGATGACCACAGTTCTGTACGCCGTGATCGATCCGACGCTCACGACCATCGAGATCTCCTCCGCGGGCCACCTCCTGCCGTTCTTCGCCGCACCGGGCTCACCCGCGACGATGATTGATGCAGCCGTCGATCCCCCGATCGGCGTGGTCGCCGTACCGCGCCGGCAGACGACGGCCATTGAGCTGCCCGTCGGGTCGATGCTGGCGTTCTTCACGGACGGGCTGGTCGAACGTCGCGGCGAACCGATCGACTGTGGCCTCGAGCGACTGCGCGCTGCGCTGGTGCTCGGGCACGCCGACACCTGCTGCCGGACGGCGATCGCGGCTCTCGTCCCCACGCGGGGGTGTGGCGATGACGCGGCTTTGCTGGTCATCCGCCGGCCGGGCGACACCGGCGACTGAACTGTGCGATCTCGCGCACCTGATCGAGACCGACACGCCGGACGCCACGCCGCCGGACGGCGGTGCCACGACCGCGCTGGAAACCTGGGTTGAAGTGCCCCCGACTGATCGGGCGGCCGAGGGAGCGCGGTCGAGATCGCGAGCCACCCCGCAGAACGATCCCGAACGTTCCCGTCGGTGAGGGGGCCGCGCACACTCGGCGCCGGGCCGAGGTTGAGGCGCCTGGATCGGGCGGGAGACTGCTCGCAGGGAGGGGTGAGGAGGTGACGGCGGACCGGCGGGCCCGCATCTTGGAGCGGTTGTACCCGTCGAGGGCAACCGACCTTGACGCAGCGCGTCTGGGTCAGGTGTGCGCGGCGGTCACCGGGGCGACCGATGCAGGGTTGATGCTCATCTCCGGCGACGTCCCGCGGGGGTCAATGGCGACGACCGACGAGGTGAGCACGTTGATCGAGGAACTGCAGTTCGCGTTGGGCGAGGGCCCATGCATCGACGGCTACAACCAGGACCGGCCGGCCCTCGAACCCGACCTGGCCAACTCGGCCCAGGTCCGCTGGGTGGCGTTCACGCCCCCCAGCGGTCAAGGCAGGCGCCCGAGCGGTCTCCGATCGAGCAGGGACTCGGCGTGGTCGAGCAGCGCGGGAGCCACGGCGCCGCACAGCTTGATGGTCATCGTCGTTCGTCGTCGATGACGTCGAGGACAACGAACGGGCTGTGGTCGCCGGTTCGGTCGAGTTCGCCGGCCGGCGTACGTATGTGAGTTTCCTGTCGACGGCGTACCGGCGCTCGCTCCACGCACGTCGCGTGTGATGGCCGTTCGCGGATGTCAGTAGCTCGTGCGCCCGTGCCCGAACACGGAGACCCCACCGGGTCCGACGAGAAGCCCCGCTGCGATCAGGACCCCTCCGAAGATCCACTGGCCCTGGATCAGCTGGATGATCCCGACCACGACGAGAACGGCGGCGATGATCCACAAGACGGTTGCAGTCATAGCTCTTCTCTCCCCCCGTCCGGCCATTGCAAACAGAAGCGCTGGTCGTCGCGGCGCGCATTCCCTGGCGGCGGCCAGCTTTCGCCATGTCGGGGCTGTCGTATGACCTGGTTACATCGACCTGAGTCGCCGGCGGGCACGCCGAATACTCTTCTTCATCCGCTTTCGAACCTTGGAACGGCGGGCCGACCGAGACTTCGGCAATGCCTTGCGACCTCTGTCGAGGACCCTCGTGCCCTTCTCGCGGACCCGTTCCCGCATCTCCCGCACCGGATGAGAGACGGCTCGGGGGAGCACAAGTCGTGCAGACAACGAGAACAGGCGGCGTGCGAGCATCAGAATCGGGATGCCCAGGGGCAGCAGGACGATGGTCACGGACAGCAGAACTCCGACGGTTGCCAGCAACCCTGCGATGAGCCAGACCAGTCCCCCGGCGACCAAGCGAAGTGGCTTCACGTTTCACGCTCCTTTTCGGCCACACGTGGTGTCCAGTGGTGCTCGTACCCCCGACGGCGTAGACCCACTCCCCCACCAAAAGTTGCGGTCTGGTGCGGCGCGCAGCTGCCCGTTGGCGGTCGACGTGGCGTGGGTCGGCTCCTGGGATGAGGGGTCCGGCACCTCATCGACCTGGACGCCCCGGCGGCCGTGGCCATGTCGCGGCGCAGCATGGTGCCGCGCTCAGTCGAACAGGCTCTTGACGCGGGCCGCCATCTCCTCGGCCTTCATCGACAGCGAGGTCACAGGCCCGCTGGTGGCCTGGAGCGAGATCATGCGGCAGCGCATGTCCTGCGCCCAGCGCAGGTGCTCGTCCTCTTGCACCTCGATCTCCTCGACGGCGGCCTGGAGCGCGGTGCGGGTGTCGCCGGCCGGGAGGTCCTCGGCCAGGCCCGCCAGACAGGACCAGTTGGCATGGTCCTTGGCCTCGGCCAGCAGGACGGCGTCGAGCATCACGAGCTCCAGCGTCATCGGGTCTACCGACCCGGCGAGCAGGAACGTCGACTCCAACAGGCCGGTGCCTGCCTTCTCGGTGGCGCGGGCAGCCGGGCTGACATAGCCGGCGTCGCCGCCCAGTTCACCGATGAGCCCTTCGAGGGCCTCGACATGCTCGACGGTCTCGGTGCCGAACTGCTCGTAGCCCTGCTTGAGCACCGGGTTGTGCGTGCGCCCGGCCACCGAACGGTAGAGCTGGGTCCCGCAACGCTCGTGGGCGAGCATGTCGCTCAGGAGATCGGCCACGAACGGGCCGTTCAACTCCGTGCCCTCGAGGAACGCCCTCGCCTCGTTCGGCAGCATCGCGCGGGCAGGGTCGACGTAGGTCATCGGCTGGGGGGCCGAACGTGCCCCGGTGGCGGCGGTCGGTGTGAGGATCGGCATCGTCATGAGCCTCCTTGTCAGCTCGTGTGCTCGGGGCGGAGGTCGGGAACCGGATGATGGCCGTCGGTCTCGTCGCGGTACTCGCGCCCGCGCTGCGCCCGGGTGTCGTCGATCACCTCTTCCGACGGTGCCCCGCCCTCGTTGACGGTGGCCTGCACCGCGAAGTACCGGTGATCGTCGGGCAGGTCGTGAATGTCGACGTAGTCGAGCCCGTCGGTGCGCAGGTCGACCTGGCTGGCCAGGATCTGGCGGACGTAGTCCTTGTTGGGCTCGAAGGTGACCGGTGTGGCCGGCAGCGAGGGCGGCAACAGCTCGGCCGGCTCGCGTCCCTCGAGGCGGCGCATGAAGTCACAAGCCACCTGGAGCTGACCGATCTCCATGTTGCAGTTGAGCTCCCAGATCGCCTTGATGCGCCGGTCGCTCTCGTGCTGCAGCATTGACCAGTAGAGGTAGACCTCGTTGTATTCGTGGAACACCCAGTTGGCGATCCACGAGTCGAGCGGGTCGAGCAGCGACTCGTAGTGCGTGACGTGCTGTTCCTCGATCAATGCGATCTCGGCGTACAACCCGCGGGCGATCGGTTCGATCCAGTCGGTGCCGTGGTTCATGTAGAAGTTCATCGTCTGCTGCTCGCCGGCGATGATCGTCATCACGTGCATTCGCGACAGCGGGTCGACGGCGTGAGTCTCGAAATGGCCGCGGACGTCGTCGTGGGGGTGGCGGTGCTCGAGGATGGTCGGTCGCCCCGGGGTGATCTCGGTCAGGTGCTGGGTGATCTCGTCTGCCCGACCGCCGTAGAGCAGGTCGTACAGGTTGGCGTAGCGGTAGAGGTGGTCGAAGTCCTCGAGGAGTGCGAAGTCGAGCGCTTGGCGCAGCATTGGGTCGGGCTCGTGGCGGGAGAGCCAGGCCGTCAGGTCCACGGCGACCTGCTCGTAGCCGAGCGTCGTCTCAAGAGGGGTCTGGTCGCCAGGGTTCAACCCGTTGACCGCCTTCTGCTGTTGGGCGTCGATCCGCCGGCTCATCGCCAATGCACGCTTCAGCTCCGGGTTGTCGGTGTGCCGAGCGAACTGGTGCGAGAACAGGATCGATTCGACCTCGATCCCGTTCATGAGGATCACCCGTGTCCGGGTGTATGGGTCGACCGTGTGCTTGTCGAAGGGGGTGGCGTTCAGCTCCGACCAGTTCCGCAACTGATCCTCCACCGGGACGCCCTTCTGCGCGAGCGGATCGAATGCCATGCGAACCTCCATTGGGGTGTGCGCGTGCCGGGTAGCTAGCCGGGGCGGGACGTGGCGAAACAGGGCACAGGGCCTTTTCGCTTCGCTGGTCCAGGGACTTGCAATGCGTACGACCTGGAACTCGGCGCCGCCGGTGTCAGCGGCGACCTCGCGTACACCGTCGCCTACGAGCACTACGAGGCCATCACGACCACGGATCCGTATCACGTCGCTTATGGCACGGCGCGAGGCTCGTACGTGCTGGGTCGACGAAGGAGGAACACATGGGTGTCCGACGAGGATCCAGGGTCGTGCGGGCGGTGATGGTGGTGGCTCTGGCCGCCACCGGCCTGCTCCTCGCGCCCGAAGGCACCGGTGCGCAGCCGGCTGCGGGCTCCAAGCCCGCCATCTTCCACAACGGAACCTGGTACCTGCGCAACAGCATGACCACCGGGGCGGCCAACATCACGTTCCGCTACGGAACGTCCGGTGACATCCCCATCATGGGCGACTGGGACGGCGACGGGGACGACACGGTCGGCATCGTGCGCATGATCGAGGGACCCCCGGGACAGTTCACCTACACGTGGCACCTCAACAACGCGAACGCCGGTGGCCCGGCCACGATCACGCCGTTCGTGTTCGGTGACGTGCGCTTCGTGGCGGTGGACCAGCTGGGCACGATCCCCGTGGTCGGCGACTGGAACGGCGACGGCATCGACACGGTGGGGCTCATGATCTATGACTTCGAGATCGACGGCCCCACCCGCTGGCACCTTCGCAACAGCAACTCGGCGGGCCCGCCCGAGACCACTCTCACCTACAGCCGCGGGCGCGACCGTCCGGTGGTGGGCGACTGGGACGGCGACGGCGACGACACCGTCGGCGTTGTACGCCGCGACACGTGGCTGCTGCGCAACAGCGCCGGGGGCGGCAACGCCCAGGTCTCGTTCACCTTCGGCAGCCCGTCGTACCTCGAGCTGCCGGTCACCGGGGACTGGGACGGCAACGGCACGGACACGCCGGGGCTCCTGCGCAACATTCCGCCGAGCGATGACGAGGGCGGCTTCGAACGCTGGCTCTTCCGCAACGGCAACAGCGGCGGCGCGGCCAGCGGTCAGATCACCTACGGGTCGGACGCGTTCTCGATGTTCCTGCCCATCGAGATCGTCGGCCGCCCGACCTGGCAGTGACGTCCGGCTGAACACGGGACAGAGCACCGGGGGGTGTCGCGGCCACGCCGCGACACCCCTCCAGCGTCTGGTGCTCTCGGCCTCGCACCAGACACCCACAACTAGACTGCCGTTCGAGCCGCCTAGCTGCTCTACTTACGCTCGGGGGCAGGGCTCGAACCTGCAACAACCAACTCCAAAGGCTGACCCGAGCCGCCCATCCGGGGCAGTGCGCTGACCTCGGTGTCGTTCGGAGATCTGTCCGGCTGGTGGTGTCCAGTCCTGGTGTGCCGCTGGACTTTGTCACCTGGATAAGCACCTGCCGGCGGCGCGCTCGCAGGCTCAACAACAGCGGCAACGCCTCAGCGTTGCCCGACTTGTATCTCACGATGGCAAGGCGCATCAGCGTTCGGCATCGACGCGGACGTCCACCTCGGAGGACCTATGCGCGTTCGTGGCTTGTGGGGCGCAAGCAGGATCCACCCAGCGGCCCAGCAGGAGACTGACCGGACACGGCCAGCTCGTGACGCCGTGCTCGTTGCGGGAGCCCGACACTTCCGCCGGGGCCGTCGCCGACCGGCACCTTGGGGCGAGTCGACCCATCACGGCGTCCGGGTGTACTGGGACACTCAAGGCACCGGAGAGTAGACGCAGCACGGGGATCGCCCCGTCGGGCATCGTGAAGACGCGTGCGTTCTCGACGGTGAAATGCTCGCCCCGGTGGGTGACGCCCTTGCCGGTCCAGAGCTTGCGGATGACGTGGACGGCCTCGACCAGCTTGTCGATCCGCAGGGCAGCGGGCGGCCACCGGTCGCCCAGGTGTGCTCGTTGAGCGCCTCACCGGTGCCCACACCGAAGGGGGAACGGCACGGGCGTCTCCTCGACGACAGCCCCGCTACCCAAGCCGTCTGCCAATCCCTCGCAGTACTGCACTGGTCAAGGTGAGCCTGGTGGTCCAGCACCATGGCCCCGCCGCATCACCGACCAGGTCCGCTGGTGTGCGACGCGCCCGGCCGGCGATCCACGCGATGTTGATCGGCAGACCCCTCACGCCGGTCACAGCGGGTCCTTCAACCGGACGACAGGGTGATGCTCCGACATGCCGCCTTCCGAAAGCGCAGACCGCGCGTGGCTACCGACACCGTCAGCCCGGCAAACGACGCCCTGGCCTGGCGCGACGGCTGGATGATTGGGATGGCGAATCGCGGGTAGCCGGTAGACATGACGACAACCATCTTGTGGATCATCGCCGCCGTGCTTGTGGTGGTCGGGATCATCCAGCTGATCCAGGGTCAATGGATCTTCGGAGCAATCCTCATCGCCGCGGGCCTGCTGGTCGGACCGGGCGGGGTCTCGATCTTCGGCCGCGGCCGGACCAACTACTGACACCCTGGTCCGCCTTCACGGGCCCATCTAAGTCACTGGCGTAGCCGATCGTCGGGTACGCGGTCGCGATGGAGTTCACACCGGATACCCGTCCGTCGGTGACCGATCCGGCGACCGGCGACCGTTCGTGTTCGGCGGCCGCCCGGACCGCGAAGGATTGCACCGTGTCATGGGCCACGGCGGCGCACTGCTGCCTGGTCGTCCATGCCACGCCCGCGGGGTGGCCAGCTGGTGGCCGCCCGTGCACCGCCGGCCTGAGGGGTCGATGGTCGTTGACCTCGTCGTCGTCACGAGGGACTGACGGGGTAGGCCGATCCTGCCTACCATTCCGGCACGGCAGTGAGGGATGGGGTTGCGCGACTCACAGAGACCGGTAGCGGGTAGCTGATCTCACCGGAGCCGCAGACCGTCCGTCGGATCCGGTTTCGCGCCAGCGTCAAGGAGCATCTGCTCAACGTCGCCAACGTGTTCATGATCGTCGGGCTGGTGCTCCTGGTGTTCGCCGTCACCGGGGTCACCTTCGTCATCACCGATGTGATCTACCCGGGCTCCTGGCTGGCATTGTGGCGGGGCTGCTGGCCGGCGCCATCGTCCCCCTCCTCTATCGCCGCGAGAGAACACCGGAGGCGCGTCCGCCTGATGACCGGCAGTGACATGACGCCGGGCGCCCACACCCGGGGTCGGGCGGAAACGACGCCGGTCGCGCCGCTGTCATCCGCCTCCCGGCGCGGCGCGCAGCCTGGTCCGGGCCAGCCGTGGATCACGCCGTCGAGCGGCCCAGGGTGTCCGCCGCGTGCGCCCGCCGCTCCCCCAGTGGCCGAGTCGGCCCGCTGGTCGTGTCGACGACGGTCTGTCGTTCGAGCTCGCAGTTCAGCTCGGCGCCCAAGATGATCACGTAGGCCGTGATGTAGAGCCACAGCATCACGACCACGATGGCTCCCAGGGCGCCGTAGGTCTCGTTGAAGCTGCCGAAGTTGGCGGTGTAGATCGAGAACCCGATCGACGCGGCCACCCAGACGAGCGTGGCCAGCACCGCGCCGGGCGAGGTCCAGCGGAAGCGGGGCGCGTTGCGATCGGGCCCCCAGCGGTAGAGCAGCGACAGCGTCACCATGGCCACGAGGCCCAGCACCGGCCAGCGGACCACGTGCAGGACCAGGCGCACCGTCCCCGCCGCCCCCGAGTCGTCGAGGGCGTTGGGTGCCACCATGCCGGCGACGGCGAGCGCCAAGACGACGACGCCGCCGAGGGTCATGGCAAGCGCTAGGCCCCGGAGCCGGAGGAACTTCCGGTCCTCGGTCTCGTCGTACGCGAGCGTGACGGCGCCCATCAGGTGCTTCATGCCGCTCGAGGCCGACCACAGGGCCAGGGCGAGGCCCACGATGACCCCGAGCCGCAGGCCCGACGGCTCGCTGCTCACGACGCTCTCGAGCTGCGACGACACGAGCTCCTGGACCTCGGTCGGCGCCGCCTGCAGCGCGTCGTCGACGCTGGACTGCACATCTGCCGGGTCGGCGACCAGCCCGTAGATCGACACGAGCGCCACCAACGAGGGCACGAGCGCCAGAAGGGCGAAGAACGCCACCCCGGCAGCGAGCAAGGGCACGTCGTCCTCCTGCAACTGGCGCTTGAGCCGGATCGCCACGTCCTTCCAGCCCCGCAGCGGGACCTGGCCGGGCCGCCCAGCCTCGCGACCCCGGTTGCGGGGCTCGTGGCGAACCTCGGAGTACGGGGCGTCGTCGCTCATGCCCCTCTGCTACCCACCGGTTCCCCGTTTACCCAGGTCCTCCCGCGTGCGGTCGTCCACCCAGTCAAGGAGCTGCAGCGGCGGACGACCGCTGCACCGTCGCGGGCGCTCGGGCGCGGACGCGAGTCGCTGGCGAAAGCCACCGGCCGTCGCCGGCGCCCCACCCTGAAGAAGCGGACTAAGAAGCGCGCCCGGCACATCCGCAAGCAACTCCGGGCCGCCTGACGAAGCCAACGGGTGGTGCGAGTCACGACGGTGTCGCGCGCTCCACGCGCAGCGAGTGGAGAACAGCTGCGCGAAATGGTGTTTTAAGCTCTCGACCCAAGGGGCAACCCATATCCCGAGCAAGCGAATGCTCGCCATGGTCCCCCGGTCTCGCCCCCGGGGACCAAGCGGATCTCGAGTCGACGGGCTCGGTGTTTAGCCGTGCAGGGATGTCCCGAGACCGGAGTGTCCGTGACCGAGGCGCCGTCGCAAGTCCGTGAGGCGCACCGGCCAGAGTCCCCCGATCGCCAGGCCGGCGGTGGAGAAGATGGACACGCCACCGGGGCCGACGAGGAACCCGAGCACGATGAGAACGATGCCGAGGATCAGTTGCCGCTGGAACAGCTGCACGATGCCGGCGATCACCAGGATCACGGCGATGATCCAGAGGATTAACGTCATGCCCGAGTCCTACCCCGCGGCGCGGGCGCTCGATACCGCACCTGCTCTCAGCGTGCAGCTTGCGGCACCGACGCAGGGCTATGCCCGGGTCACCCCAGCGCGCCCAAGACCTGCTGGGCCTTGCCGAGCGCGGCACGCTCCGCGCTGCGGAGGCTCTGGGCGTGCACCTGCATCGACTCGAACGCCGGATCGCTGCCTGCCCACAACCACGTCACCGCTCGGGCGGGAGCGTCGGTGTCAAGCTCGGTCGTCACCACGAGGTGCTCGCGAACGACCTGCATGTCCGTGAGCCCCGGTGAGCCGGGCGGCCAGCTCCCTCTCTGGATCACAGCCCCCAGCAGGTCAACAGGCTCGCCGTCGAGCTTCAGGATCATCTGGATCCCGTCGGGCCGGACGCGGAAGCCGTCGACCGCCTCGATCGTGAGGTGGTCCTTGGCTGGGCCGCTCACGAGGCCTCCTGACGGGGGCACGCCGCCACGCTGTCACCTCGACGACACCGCGAGTGGGACGCCACGCGGATTCTAGGTCGTCGGCTCGCGCGCTCCGCGGTTTGCGTCCGGGGGGCAGGGGAAGTGTCGCGCTCGAGGCCGGGGTGTGGCCCTGGCCGGACGCGAGACGGAGGATGAGATGCGGCTCAGATCGGTGGTCATCTTCGGAATCGGGTACGTCGTCGGCACGCGGGCCGGGCGCGACCGCTTCGAGCAGATCGCGGCGAGCGTGCGCGGGGTGGCGGAGTCGGACGTCGTTCGTGGGTACGCCGACCGTGCGTTCGACATGGCTCGCGGTCCTTTCGCGATGTTGGGCGACACGGCCGACGACACGTCAGTCGAGGCCGGGGCCGAGGATGCGAGCGAGGACAGCGGAGACAACAGCGACCGGAGCGACACCGCGAACCGCACTCGCTCCCGCCGGTCGAGGTGATGACCGACGTGGTGCGGCCTACAGCAGCCTGCCGAGGGGCCCGAGGTCGAGGTTGAGATCCTCGTCCTCGAGCCCGAACGCTCCCTTCAGTTGGCCCATCCGCTCCTCCAGCCGCATGAACGTCAGCCCGAGGCGCTCGATCTCGTCGTCGGTGAGCGAGCCGCCCTCCACCCGCCGCACGGCTTGGCGCTCCATGAGCTGCCGGAGCAGCTCGACGAGTGTGAGCACGAGCTGAGCCAGGCCTCGTTCGACGTTCTCAGGGTCGGCCTCGACCCGGCGGTCCAGCCGGTTGCCCAAGCGATGGAGCTCTCCGCTGATGGCATCGAGCGCGGTGGGCCCGGCCAGGATCTTGTCGGCCATGGTCCTGGGCTGGCGATCAGCGGGCATGGGTCTCCTCCCCGTCGGCGAAGCTGTACGGAGGCCAGGGCCCGGTGCACAGGATGTCGACGTCGACGTGCTCCTGTGCGACTACACGCACCTGCGCCTCCATCCGGTCCACGTGATCGCGGGCGACCAGGTAGACGGCCGACATCAGGAGCCGGTCGGTGGGCAGGAGCTGCAGTCGGCTGTCGGCGGCGTGATCGCCGAGGGCTGCGTGGACACGGACGGCGACGGCTTCGGCCTGCCGCTCCACGACACTCCGTCGACGCTGCTCCGCGACGCGCTTCATGAGGTACGCCCGGCCATCGCCGGCGCCGTTCCCTGTGGGCAGCGTCGTGGACGTCGCCCCGGGCTCGTCCCACCGCACGCGGACGCCGACCTCTACCCGACCGCGCACGTGCTCAAGGCCGCGAACGAGCCTGTCGTGGCGGTCCTCCAACGACGCTCGGAGCGCCGACTCGTCGTCGAACGCCTCGCCGAAGCGCACGGGGAGGACGGCGTCCGCCTTCGTCATCAGGTCCTCGCACACGCCGGCGTGGGCGAGCACGGCGCCCCGCGACCGGGTGAGTGGCGACCCGTGTCGGCTCACGATCGCCGCGACCGAGCGGTGGCGGATGATCTGGACCGGTGCACCGTCGATGCCAGTGACGGCCGGGAGGCGACGTAGCCCCGCCGCCACGGCGTAGGCGGTGATCACGGCCCACCCCGCCCGAGCGCCCGGGCTGTGTCCTCGGAGCAGATGAACAGCTGGATCCCGAGGTGGACGAGGTCGACGTCAGCCACCGACAAGACGACGTCGCCTGTGAGCACCACGCCCTTGTCGATCACGCGATCGATCACCTCCACCAGCGCCACGTCCTCCCCTAGGTGGTCGGTCACGCCGTGTCCCCGAGGTCGCCGAGCGGGGGCAGGGAGATGAAGTGATGGGGGGGCCACGGACCGGTGACCTGCACCACCACCCCCGCGTCCGCGTGACGTTCGGTCAGCTCGGCGGCCGCCCTCTGGAATCGCTCGATCATGCTGTCGTCGACCAGGTAGGCACCGTTCAGGATCATCTCTCCCTCGTGGCCGGACAGCTGTCGCTCCTGCGGGGGGTCTGTGCTGGAGTCGACGGCGAGGTCGGACAGGCGAGCGTGGATCTCGCTGGAGATCTCGAGGAGCAGGCGGTGGCGCTCGTTGCGGGTTCCCCGCTGGGCCTGCCGGCGTGCGAGGTAGGCGCGGCCCTCCGGCGTGCCCTGCTCTTTCGCTGCGTCGCCGAGGCCCGGAGTGTGCTCCGTGATCCAGCGATCGCAGGCATCGAGGTCGACCAGCACCTTGGCGCCCCACTCGCGGTGACCGGTCATCCTGTCCATCTCCGCGTGGAGCTCGCCGGCGTGTCGCCGCACCACGTCCACGACGGCCTCGCGATCGCTGAACACGGTCCCGAAGCGGAGGGGAAGCACGGGACCCACGGCGAGCGCCGCGCCGAGAACGGCCTCGTGCGCGTGCGCGTTCGTCCCGACCCACTCGAGATCGTCGAGGTGATCGATGAGCTCCGGCTGCCCGAAGTGGGCGGCCCGGACCCTCGAGACGAGACCGCGGAGCCCTTCGACCTCGACGCAGTCGACCGTCGCGCCCAGGACTCCGGCCACCGTCGCCGGTGCATTGGCGTCGGCGCGCTGGATCCCGTAGGCGTACCAGACCCATTCAGGCGCCTCACCGGATTCGGGGCCTGGCGCGCCCGTCGCGTCGGATTCGAGGACCGAGAGGTGGTCCACAGCCCGCTCGAGGATCGACCGGGTGATGAGAGTTTCGAGGATGGCCGTCGCCTCCGTGACGGCGACCTCTCGGGCTCGGGCCACGATCGGCCCGACGCCGGGATCGTCGCTGCTGCGCAGGGCCGCGTTCAGCCGACGGAAGTACTCCTCGTCCTGCATCGCGCCTCACCTTCCCTCCTCCCGCGCCCGCTTCCCGCGGGTCGCAGGGGCACCGCTGTCCTCCGCCGCGGGCAGCTCGCCCAGACGGGCTTCGATGCGGGCCAATCGAGCCTCGAGATCGCCGTCCTGCCGCTCGCCGCCCGTCAGGAACGGATCGTCGCGCCACCACGTGATCCCCATCTCGGCGGCCTTGTCGGCCGAGGCAACGAGGAGGCGGAGCTTGATGGTGAGCAGCTCGATGTCGAGCAGGTTGATCCGGATGTCACCGGCCACCACCAGTCCCTTGTCGAGCACGCGCTCGAGCACGTCGGCGAGGTTGGCACTCTGGGGGGTTGGTGCGATTGCGGTCCGGCTGTACGGGCTCGGCGTTGCCATGGTCAGTCCCTGGTGGTCTGGTTGCGGTAGTAGCGGTGGGCTCGGGAGTAGTCGGTGATGCTGCCGTCCAAGGCGACGCCGACCTCGTAGGTGGCGAGGACGTCCGTCGTGGACGGCACCCGGGAGAGCTCGAGCACCTCGATGGTCACCTGGTAGCCGTCGTCGGTCTTCCGCACGCCGGACACGGCGTCGACCGTCCGCCCGGTCAGCTCGGTGAGCGCCCGAGCGGCGGCGGATGCCGCGTCGGCGATGCCGACCCGCGCCCCGTCGTCCCGGTCCTCCCTGGGCGCGCTCTTTCGGGGCGTGCCCGCCTGTGCGGCGCCGGCCGCGTCGGTGGTGGACGCCTGCTCGTGGGACTCCGGCGCGTCGGTCTCGCCCTTGCCATCTTCCGCGGCCCGCGGCTCGCTGTCCTGGGGAGCCTCCGCCCTCGACGGCTCCGCCTCGGCCTCTCGGGCTCGGTCTGCTCCGGCGCAGGCTCCGGCCCACCGCGATCCTCCGGCGCTCCGCGATCGTCCGCCTCGGGCTCCGGCTCGACGTCGCCATCCTCCGCCGACGGCTCGGGCTGGCCGTCGTTCCGCGAGCCGTTCTCGCTCGGCATCTCGGCGGCGGCGCGATCGTCCGCCGCCGGAGCGGCCTCCTCGCCGTCGCCATCCCTGCCCCCGGCGTCGCGGTCATGCTCCTCGACCCGCTCGAGCAGCGCGGCCTTGGTGCCCGTGCTCGACAACCCACGGGCCCGCGCCTCGGCCTTCAGCTCGGCCTTGGTCATCGAGTCGAGCCCGGTCTCGTCCTCGAGGTCGTCATGCATCGGGGACCTCCTCCAGGGGCTCGGCGTTCTGCTGCGCCCAGAAGTCACGGGCCTCCAGCAAGCGCTCGAACAGGTCGTCGGAGGCGGCCTCGTACTCGTCCTCGGTGAGCACGCCCGCCTCGAGGCGCTGCTCGAGCTCGGCGAGGCCCAGCCGGATGGCCTCCTCGTCGTGGTAGTCCCGCTCAGCCGCGGCGCGCACCTGCTCTGCGACCCAGAGGACGCCCCCCACCGGTCCACTGACGGGCAGGGTGAGCAACGAGAGAAACAGTCCCACGGCGATCAACCCACGAGCTCGATGTCGCTGAACGAGTAGGGAGGGAGGGGGCCGATGAAGCGCACCTTCAGCTCGGGACGGGCCTCGGCGGATGCTCCGATCGCGTCGTGGAACGCGTCCATGGCCGTGCGGCGCACCAGGAAGGTGCCGTTGACCACCATCTGAGGGTTCAGCGGTTGACCGGCGCTGACGTCGTCGGCCACGGCGCAGAGGGCCTCGTAGATCTCCTGCGCGTCCCGGTCGCGCCGCTGCTCCAACGCCGCCGCGACCTGCTCGCCGAGCTGGATCCGCTCGTAGTACGCCGCGTCCGGGTCGATGCCGGCGACGCGCTCGGTGCCGCGCCGCGATGGCGGGGTCCGAGGCCACGAGCTGGCGGAGGACAGCGTCCTGGTCGTAGCTCACCTTCACCGCCAGCTCGACGTGCTGGCCGAGGCGCTCGAGCAGCTCGACGAAGCGCTCTCGGTGAGGTTCCAGCACCTCGGAGACGACCGCCGGAACGTCTTCGACCATCGTGCCGAACCGGAGCGGCACGACCGGCCCGGCCGCGATGGCGGCGTCCAGCACCCGGGCGTGGTGCCGCAGGGCTCGAGCCGACTCGACCTCGGGACGGGCCACGTCGCTCGTCAGGGCGCCGAGCTCGCCCGACCGCACGATCCGGACGGCGGCGTCGCGGTCGCCGATGCCGGGGACCTCGGGTGCCGCAGCGTCCGCAGGCGTGATGCCGTACACGTACGTCGCGGCCTCGGAGGCGGGGCGCTCAGGACTGGTCATCGCGATCCCGCTCCTCCGCTTCGTCGTCGTCGCGACCGACGGCGCCCTTGACCTTCTCCTTGACGCGGTCGACCGTCTCGCCGACCGATTCCTTCGCGCCCTCGATCGCGCCGCCGGTCTTCCCGCGCGACGCCACGCGTCATGCTCTCGGCGAACTCGGGCAGGGACTTGCTCTTGTCCTCGAGCACGAGGCGGTCGACGGCCTCCGCGAAGCGAAGGTACGTGTCGACGCTCGCTATCACGATGCGGAGGTCGATGGTCAGGATCTCGATACCCACCAGGGAAACCCGCACGTACGCATCGATGACCAGGCCCTTGTCGAGGATCAGGTCGAGGACGTCGTAGAGCGAGCTCGAGGATGGGGTGCGCCTGACGACGGAACTGGTGGCAGCCATGGCAAGTCGTCTCCTCCTCAGGCGGACTTCGTCGGTCGCCGGTCGCCCTCGGCACCGGCCTGCTCATCGTCTTCCTCGCCGGCTTCGGCCGAGGCCGCCTGACCGTTTCCCTCGGCCTGCTCGTCCGACGGCTGGGCCTCGCCCTCGGACCCGTCGCCCTCGGCCGAGATCTCGCCACGCCACTCGCCGGTCTCCTCGCCGTTCAACTCGAGGAAGTGCCGGTACAGCCGCAGGTCCTTGCGGACCCGCTTCCGGGCCATCAGGAAGATGTTGCCGACCTTCTCCACGAAGCCGTTGGGGAAGTACTCCATCTCCACGTGCACCCGCGTGAGGTTGCGGTCCAGCCGGTGGAACGTCACCGTGCCATGGTTCTCGGTGCCCTCGGTGCTCTCCCAGGCGATGCGCTCGTCGGGGGTCTGCTCGAGGATCTTGGCGGTCCAGCGCCGGCGAGACGGGCCGATCTTCACGACCCACCGGGTCTCGTCGTCCTCCTCCTGGTCGACCGACTGCGGGCCCTTCATGAACTGGGGCAGGTCGGCGAACTGGGTCCACTGGTTGTAGGCGGTCTTCAGGGGCACCCCGACGTCGATGCCCTCCTTGATGATCAGGCGCAGCTTCTTCAGGTTCTCCTGCCCGCCGTCGTCACCACCGCTCCCTTCGTCGCCCGAGGAGCCCGTGAGCGAGCCGACGGCAGAGCCGACCTTCGAGATCGGACCGCCGATGGACTTGCCGATCGAGCTGGCACGTTCGGCGGCATCGCCGACCTTCTGCACGGTCTCCCGACCCTGCTCGACCTGGTCCGTCACCTTGCTCTTGAGCCGGCCGCCGGCCCGCTTGGCACCGACGCCGCCGGCGGCCGTCGACAGGGCACCGACACCGACGGCGCCGAGCCTGCCGACGCGCGCCCAATCTGTGCGCCGACGACCGACGGGGACGCCGAGGACGGTGGATTGCTTGGTGGGAAGTGCTTTCATGACGTTCTCCTTGGTCTGGGCGCACGGGGGCGCCGTCTCGGGCCGCGTGCGACCGGTCTTGCGATGTGGTGAGGCGGGTCAGCTCTCGGAGCCGGCGCGGACGTCGTCGCGGTCGTCAGGCTGCGTCCCGGGTTCCCGACCGTCTCGGGCGGAGCGCACACCGTCGGCCAGGTCGGCGACGGCGGAGATCGCACTGAGGCCCACCATGCTGGCCCGCCCGAGCTTCGCCCAGTCGGTACGACGTCTGCCGATGGGTAGACCCAGCAGCGTCGAGCGTTTCGTGAACGCCTTCGGCATCCTTGCCATTGCGAGATCTCCTCTCGTTCGGCGCTCTGCGAAACGGCATCGTCCGGACCCGCAAGCGCACCCTCCATGGGAAGTGGTTCCCACCACATTCCGCGGTAAACGCGCGCAATTCGTGGCTATCCCCACACTCAGCGTTCAGGCGCCCCCAGAAATGGGAATAGAACCGCCACTCAGCGGGAAGTCATTCCCTGCCATGGCGCGGGTCGACCGCGCCAGGAATTGGGAGGACACATGACTCGCATGCCTCGCCGCTTCACCAAGCAGCGAACCGTTCTCGGCGTCGCCGTGGGGAAGCGGCGCACCGACTGGTCGACGGTAGGAAGGACCACTGCGGCCGGCGCGGGCGTGGCGACGGCTGTGGCGGCCGGCGTCGGCGCGTGGCAGCGCAGCCTGGCCGGAAAGCTCCACGGCCTGACGCGCCGGGTGACTGGCGTCGTGGGGGATGTCACCGATCAGCTCGGTCGTCTGGGGAGCGGGGTCGCCGACGCGCCCGCCAAGGCAGGAAAGGTCACCGGCAATGCCGCGGAGACCGCTCGCGGCGCCGCCAAGGCGACTGTCTCCGCCGGCACTCGGGCGTCCGGCACGTCGACTGGCTCGCCCGCCCGCAAGTCGTCGGGCTCGACCAAGTCAGCGGGCGCTCGCAAATCCTCGGCAAGTGCAAAGAAGTCCTCGAGCTCGACCAAGTCCTCGGGCGCTCGCAAATCCTCGGCAGGTGCAAAGAAGTCCTCGAGCTCGACCAAGTCAGCGGGCGCTCGCAAATCCTCGGCGGGTGCAAAGAAGTCCTCGAGCTCGACCAAGTCCGCGGGCCGATCGAGGTCGTCGAGCACCCGCTCGACGTCGCCCGGGCAGACGAGCTGACACCGCTCTTCTGCATGTGGGTGACATCGGCGACGCGTCGTGGTTTCCCGGACGATCAGGCGGGTAGCTGCCCCGACGAAGACAGATCGAGAGGAGCTGTGATGACCGATCACCGTGCACAGGAAGCGAAGGGCCGGATCAAGGAAGCAGCCGGCAGCCTCACGAACAAGGCCGACCTCACGCGAAAGGGCCAGAACGACCGCGTCAAGGCTCGGGCCAAGAAGACAGCGGGCGACGCGAAGAACAAGATCAAGGATGCGGCGACGACCACGAAGGACAAGCTCTCCGGTGCCGCTCGCAGGTCGGGCCGGAACTAGCACCGGGAGGAACCCCGATGACCGACGTCGAGACGGCCCGCACCGAACGGGCCAGCACCGAACGGGCCCGCACCGAACGGGCCCGCACACCGAGCCCGCTGGAGAGCGAGCGAGGACGAACGTCAATCGCCGATTCGGTGGTGGCGAAGATCGCGGGCATCGCGTGTCGCGAGATCCCCGGGGTGCACAACATGGGTAGCGGCGGCGCTCGCACGCTGGGAGCGATCCGAGAGCGCCTTCCCGGCACGACCGCCACCTCGACGGCGAGCCAGGGTGTCAACGTCGAAGTGGGCGAGCGCCAGGCTGCCGTGGATCTCGACGTCGTGCTCGACTTTGGCGTCCCCATCGTCGACGTGTCCCAGTCCATCCGCAACAACGTGTCGAGCAACGTCGAGCGGATGACGGGTCTCGAGGTCACCGAGGTCAACGTGTACGTCGATGACGTCCATGTGCCCGAGGACGATCGCCAGCCGGAGCCCGAGCGGGTGCAGTGAGCGCAGCCGAGGACGTCGCCGACCCGGCCGAATTGATCGCCGACGCCGTGGCGTCCTGCCCCGGAGTGGCGCGGTTGGCGACGGGGTCGCGCGTCGAGATCGCCACTTACCTCCCAGGACGGCGCGTGCACGGGGTCCGCATGGGCGACGGTGTCGTCGAGATCCACCTCGTGGCCCGACCCGGGACGGTGCTACCCGACCTGGCGGAGGCGGTGCGACAGGCAGTCGCCACCGTCGTTGTGGCGCAGGCGATTGACGTGTTCGTGGACGATCTCGAGCTCGATCCCAAAGTCGACGCCGCGGAGGCGCCGTCTGAGACGGCGGTGACGGCGTGAATCCCCACGCCGTGCTCGGTGTGGCGCACGGGGCCTCGTCGGACGAGATCCGCGCCGCGTGGCGGCGGGTCGCGAGGGCCACGCACCCGGATCGGGGTGGGGACGCGGCGGCCTTCGTGGTCGCAGCCGCAGCGTACGTACAGCTGGGCCGTGCCACCGAGCGGCCGCAGGCTGCAGTCGTCGTGTCCCGCCTCAGCGTGGGGGGTCTGGCACGCCGGTGGATGCGCCGCCGGTTCACCCGAGGACCGACACGGGTGGCGTGACCCCGGACCGAGAGGAGCACACATGCAACCGACCGTCGTAGGGCTGTTCACCGGGCTGTTGCTCGGCCTGGCTCTCATCATCGGTGACTTCTCCGACATGCTGGTCGTCGCCCTCTTCGGCGCCATCGGCTTCGTCGTGATGAAGGTGTTCGAGGGCGAGCTCGACGTGGGCGAGCTCATCGACCGGAACCGACGGCGGACGAGACCGTGAGCACCCCGCCGTCGATGACCGTCGAGCAGGAGGCGGGTGAGGCCGGCGGCAAGCTCTTCACCGGTCGAGGAGAGACGACGATCGCACCCTCGGTCCTGGCGGCCGTCGCCCAACAGGCGGCGCGAGAGGTCGAGGGCGTGGAGGTCGTGTCGACCGGCGGCCTGCGCGGGCTGATCGACACCCTCCGACCCGACCGTGAGACGGGCGCCCGGGCTGACGTGGCGTCACGGCAGACAGCGGTGGAGGTGACCTTGGCGGTGAGCTGGCCACGTCCGGTCCGCCAGGTCACGGACGAGGTGCGCCGCCATGTGAAGACGAGGGTGCAGGAGCTCACCGAGTACGAGGTCACCGAGGTGGACATCGTCGTGGACGTCCTGCCCGCGCCGTCCCGGTCCAGGCGGGTGCAGTGATGTCCCGGATCCGGATCGTCGACCGGATCGTCGCCGGCCTCGTCGCCTTGGTGCTGCTCGTCGGCGGTGTGCTCGTCGCGATCGAGATCGCCCTCCAGGCGGCGGGTCGTGAGGAGCCGTGGGTGCTCCCGTGGGACACGTGGTACCGCGAGGGACTTGAGACGCCGTGGTCAGATCCCACGGTGCGGGCCGTGTGCGTCGGTCTGCTCGTGGCGGCGGTCCTGCTCCTGGCGCTCCAGTTCGCCCGCCGCCGCCCGTCGGCCCTGCCGGTGCGGCCCCGGGCCGACTCGGTGCAGGTCGACTTGGACCGGCGGGGCCTCGAGCACTGGCTCGAGGCCAGGCTGGCCAAGGTCGGGGGCGTGGGTTCGGTGAGCGTTCGGGCCCGCCGACGTAGCGTCCGGGTGCGAGCCGATGCGGTGGCGCGGGACACGGCGCCGATCGAGCGGCGCCTCGACGAGGCGGCCGTCGAGGAGCTCGCCGAGCTGGGCCTGGTGCGGCCTCCGTCCGTCGATGTACACGTCCGACCGACGAGGGCAGCATGACGCGGCTCGACGCGCTCAACCGCATCGGGTTGACGTTCGTGGCGATACTCCTCGCCGCGGCCGGCCTCTACGGCCTACTGCGCGGAGAGGGCGCGTTCGGCGAACGTGCCAGCGACGAGCCGCTGCTATGGGGCGACCTTCGACGATTCGTTCACGAGAATGCCGGCTGGTTCTGGCTGGTGGTCGCAGTCGTCGCGCTCCTCATCGCCTGGCTGGCCTGGCGTTGGCTGCGGGTCCAGCTGCTTCCGACCCCGTCGCTCGATCGCCTGCCGATAGGTGACCGCGAGGATGGGATCACTAACCTGTCGGCAGCCGCGGTGAGCGACGCCGTCCGGCGTGACCTGGAGGCGTCCCCGGACGTGAGTTCGGCCCGCGTTCGGTTGGTCGGCGATCCTGTCGACCTCGCGCTCGACATCCGCGCGACCGTGGCAGCGGGCGCCGACCAGGAGCGGGTGCGCAGCCAAATCGAGGATGAGGTTTTGCCCCGCGCCGCAGCGGCGCTCGAGGCGCCAGAGCTCGGTGCGACGGTCCGCCTCCGACTCGGCGAGGCGGCGCAGCGCGCGGTCGTCTGAGCTCCGGCGTCGACCACCTGCCGTCGGGATCGCGTCTCTGGGCGTTCCGCTACTGCCCGAGGGCTTCGTAGACATGGTCGGCGTACGACTCGAGACTGCCAGTGCACTCGACCACGCGTCGTTCCGCCGTCGCGAGCGACGGGGCACCGAAGCGATCTCGAGGGGGTCAGGCCCCGGTGCCAACGGCGAAGGCGATCGAGACTCTGCTCTCTTCGAGCTCAGCGAGAGTGAACTTCTCGATCTCGACTTCGTGACGCAGTTCGGCCTCGAACTTCAGCCGACGCCACCGTTGGGCACGAGCCACCATTGGGGCAACGCGATGCGTACGCCGCCAACACTGTGGGCCCGTCGACCGACGAAACGTAGGTGCCGGTGGACCGCGATCGCCTTGGCGATCGTACGGCCAGCCAACGCCCACTGCCCACCATCCTTTGTCTCAGTCAGACGACGCCAACCCGGTCTTGATCGCACGAACGAGCTCGGCCTTCGACATCGTGGTGCGACCCTCGATCTCGAGTTCGGCGGCCCGGCGGAGGAGCTCGGCCTTCGACTGGCCGTTCAACGTCACTGACGTGGCCGGATCGGTCCGGGCCGATCCGCCCGTGGCTTCGGAACCAGCTCGTCTGTTGCTGGCCTCATCGGCAGAATGCTCCGACTCGCGGCCGGCAAGAGCTGTCGCCGCCTCGATCGCGGCGTGCAATGCCTGATCCGCGAGGTCCCTCGCCTCAGCCAGGACTCGGCGGGCCGCCGCGGCAGACTCCTCGGCGCGATCGCATGCCTCCTGTGCCAACCGCTCCGCTCGCTCCTCGGCGTCCTGCGCCTCGTCCCCGGCAACCGACGCGCCGCCCCGTCGCACCTCGAGCGATTCGTCGCTTCGCCCGACGAACGGAACCGCGGCGACTACCCCGCGCCCAGCCGCACTCACGGACTGGCCGACGGCCTTCCGGGCGCCGGTCACCTTGTCGGATGCGCGGTGAAGGGTGGTGCCCGACGACTGTCGCACCCTTCTAGCCAGCCATGCGGCGTTGCCCGGCATGTCCCTGACACCGGTCACCGCTTGACCCCTGAGCCATGCGATCGGGTGGTACTTCGGCATGCTCCCTCCCGGACTCGAAAAGGGGCCGTACCTCCCTCCGCTACCCCTGCGTGGGGTGGCTAAACGCCGTCACTGCGGCGGTCGATCTCTCACTGACCGGTTCCCGCAGGTCGAGGCGGGTAGCAGTCTGTCCAGCACCTCGAGGAGAGGGCCGACCGATGAGCACCAGTGATCCGGGCCACCCAGACGTACCCGGGGGGCGAGCCTCCCGAGGCCTCGGACAAGGAAGCGATCCAGAGCGAGATCGAACGCACCCGGGACGACCTCGGTGAGACCGTCGTAGCGCTCTCGGAGAAGACCGACGTCAAGGCACAGGCCTCAGCCAAGGCTCACGAAGTCAAGCAGCGAGCCCGTGACGTGAGCGGCCAGGCAAAGCTCCGAGCGGACGATGTTGCGGATCAGGTGAAGAAGCGCCCGGCGCCTGTCGCCGTGGGTGTCGCCATGGTGATGGTCCTTTGGCTGATGCGGAAGCGGCGGCGTCGCCGGCGTGACCGAGGGGCGCTCGACGCCTCGCCTCCTGAGCGTTGACCAGCTCGAGCAGTGCTCACAGAACCATGTCACTGCGTTGGTCACCGGCAAGCGGGCGCTGGGACCTGCTCGTCTACAACGACGTGACGGGCTCGTACACGGGAACGCCGCCCCGGTCGCTCTCGCAAGATGGCGGCCGTACGTGTGGCCCTCGCGGTGGACGCCCGTCGCTCGAATGTCCAACGCGCCGCAGCTGGTGCGCTCCAGTACAGGCTGATCCCACCCAACGTGGTGGCTTCACTGTTGTCTCCTTGTGGGCCACGCCCCTGGTACCCACTGCTGCTTGTGTACCCACGAGAGCGGAGGCCCACTCGCCCATAAAAGGTCGGACGCTGTCGGTGGCTCGCACGCTGGCGGGGCGATGAGGCCCCGCACCGATGAGGGACCTTCGAGCGCCACTCGTACGCCTGCAGCGGCCATGAGCGGTCCCCAGACAGACTCGTCGGGCGGCTCCACATCGAGCACGACCCCAGCCGAAGTCGTGCCAGCCGGGTTGGACACACCCCTTGGCACGGGTTGCAGCGCGACCTGGGCGGGATCACCGTGGGCGGTTGGCCACCTCCGACGAAGCGGAGCCGCGGTCGACGTTGCGTGAAACTCGACCACCCTGCGCGTCTGCGGGGTTGGGCTCGTGGGTAGGCCGTGAACACGTCCCCAGCGACGGCCAGCGTCCCCGGCTCCTCTCACCCAGGCCCGGGGACGCTGCGCGTCCGGGTACACCTAGGCGGCTGTCCGGCCGCATGACCTCCCGGGTCGGCGTCCTCGTCCCGATCGCCAGTTTCCTCGGGTGGTCCTGCCCGACCTTGTGGGCCGCGGCCTCAGCGACAAGCCGCACCATGCCGCCGGGTACCGCGTCGACATCTACGCCAGGTCATCGCCCTCCTCGAGCACTCGAGAAGACGGGGACGTCCTCGCCATCCGCGAGGTCGTCACCCACACTCTCCCCTCGATGATGCACCCGCCGCCTACGCCAGGTTCCAGGCCAACCAGGACGGGGCGATCAAGGTTGTGCTGCAGCCCTGAATGTCGCGGATCGTGGCTCCGCTGAGGCTGTGCGATCCGCCGCGGAGCGCGCCGGAGTCGAGGTCACCGACGACCGCCCGGCGTCACGACTGTTCTACCCGCTCGCCACGGACCCGGCGCCGATCGCGCACGTCGGCCTCGATCGGTGGGGCTCGCGGTGGGCACACCCCTGGCGTGACGGTCCGGCGGCGATGCTCCTCCGGTCGGCACTCGACGACATGTCCGGTGCGCGACGTCGGTGTCCCACCTACCACGTTCGTGTTCTCGCCGCCGCGATCATCGTCAACCGCCTGATCGCGGCGAGCAGCATCAACTCGGTGAGTGGCATTGCGAGACCGTCCGAAGGCGACCGCGGATACGGGGACGCTCGCGCGTTCGGGCGGCCGTCACACCGGGCATGCAGGTCGCAGCGTCCTCGCCTCACTGCCTCCCGCCAGAGGAGGGAGGCGAGGGCGTCACCCCCCGCGGCGCCGCTGGCCCTCCCACCACTAGAGATCCGCGGGCGCTCTCCAAAGGCCAGGCTGGCCCGTCCACGGGGTGTCGTGCAGTGCGCTGACCTGCGTCTTCTCGGCTCGACCGTCCACCGAGTGCGGTCTAGTTCGAGCATTACGCCCGAGATTGACACCTACGTAAGCACCTGCCGATGGCCACCAGCCCGTCAAGGCCGACGGTCTGGTGGCCACGTACACATGGGTCACCCACGATCTCGTCCGACGCCGGGATCGGGTTCGCGACGATCAGCCCACCGGACAGCCCGAGCGACCACTTCGCGGCCATCACGGCAGCCACCTCCGCGGAGGAGTCGGCCCGCATCGGGGCGAGCAGCTCCAGGTCGTCGGCACCGAGCCCGACCCGGGGCTGGCCGTCGAGCACCGCGATGGTGGCGGGCACCGCACTCGCGAACGATGCCCTCGACCTCCAGCGCCATGGCGGAGTTCTGCTGGTACGGCCCGCCGTGGCTGATGATCGTGCTCTCCAGCGCGACGACCGTGCTGTCGTCGCGCAGCGCCTGCGCCACCGGGCCAGGTTCTCGGCGATGTTGCGGCCCACCCCGCCGGGAGCGACGACGGTGGACCCGGGGCTGCTGGTGGCCGGCACGAGCGGGCACCGGAGCTGTGACGTCCATGTTCCCCCTCCCACGACCACGGCGACCGACCGACCGCCGCGGGCGGAGTGTGGGAGCAGTTCCACCTGGTCACTCTGGGACGCACGTGGTCGCGGCAACGTCGGCGTTGACGGCCCGCCGCTAGGCCGCAGCGACACGTCAGCGAGCGGGCAGGTACCGGAGGACGTAGATGGTGTCGCGGTCGGCGCCCGATGCTCGACGGGCGTGCAAGCTACCCGTCCCGTTCTCGAGCGGTAACTGTCGCCAGCCGTCCTTGGGAATGCTGGGCACCAGGTGCCGCTCCAGATGCCACGTTGTCGGGACGAGCCGGTCGGCGGGCTGCCCAACCGCCGTGCGGTCGACGCCGAGCCTGTCGGCCATACCCCGGCTGATGGCCCGGACCCGGAGCTCATGATCGAGCACCAATGCGCACCACATCGGGTCATCGAGCAGGGCGTCGGCCATGGCCTCCGTCGTCTGGAGCGCCCGGGCCGATGCCTCGTAGGCGTCTGTCAGAGCCTCGAGGTCTGCGGCGGCACTCACCAACTCGGCTGCAACCGCCGGCTCGTGGTGATGGTCGTCGTCGTGCTGCGACCGATAGGTCGCCGGGGAGGAAGGGTCAGGCTTGGGCATCGGCCGCTCGCGTCTCATCTCCTCTATCGGGTCACGTCCCGAGTACCCAACCCATGCGGACGAGAGTCCCGTGTCGTGGAGAAGTCATCCGGACGAGGACAAACCGGGTGTGGCTCGCCTCACGGCGGGAAGCCCTGCCCCATGGCCCTCAGAGGTGCGCGGACCCACGTCGGTCGCCGGCGCGTCCGCAGCCCGCTGGCGCGCCTGCGCGCCGCCCGCGACGTGGCTCGCGCCGCGCTGACAGCACCCCGCCAGACGGTTCCCCGCACCTGGGTCCTCCCGTTCGCCGCCTGCCCCTCGGTGGACCTCGGGGACTGGACCCTCCACGTCGCGTATGCCGACCGGCGCGACCCCGGGGTGCTGGACACGCTGGTGCGGCGATACAGCGGCTTCGCCACCGCCACGGCCCGGCGGCAGTACCGGCGCGGGGAGCCGATGGACGACCTCGTGCAGGTGTCGCACGAAGCCCTCATGCTCTCCCTTCAGCGGTTCGACCCCGGCCGGGGCACCCCTTTCCTCGCCTACGCCACCCCCATGATCCAGGGAACGCTGCGCCGCCACTTCCGCGACACCGGCTGGGCCCTGCGGGTGCCACGCCAGGTCCACGAGCTGGCCAAGCCGCAGCAGGACGCGTTCGACCTGCTCAGCCAGGACCTCGGCCGCGCCCCCACCCTCGCCGAGGTGGCCGACCTCATGAGCGTGCCGTTGCGCCACCTCGAGGCCGCGGAGCGCGCCCGGCACGCCCGGTCGATGACCTCGATCGACTCTACAGACGTCGACGGCGGCGAGCCCGAGCCCTCCCTCGGTCACCTCGACGCCAGGCTGGTCGGCGCCGAGAACCGGATTGCGCTGCGTCGCGGTCTGGCCCAGCTCGGCGACGACGACGTCCGCATCCTCAGCTGGTACTACTTCGAGGAAGAGACGCAGAGCCGCATCGCCGAGCGGCTGGGATGCAGCCAGATGCAGGTGTCACGCCTGCTGGCCCAAGCGATCCAGCGTTTGCGCCCGTTCGTCTCACGGAACCTCTGACCGTGCGGGGGACCGGCGTTCAGGCAGGGCTGACCGCCGCAGCCAGCTCGTCGTGGTCCATCGACGAGCAGCCGGGGATTTCCTGGTCCGCGGCCAGCTTCTTCAGCCCTGGGTCGACGTCTCGACCCTGTCGGCGAGCACGGGCGCCCCGAGCTCGGCCTTCTTGGCCTCGAGATCGGCCGCCACGTCGTCGAGAGCGTTGCCGTCCGCGGTCGAGGGGACCTGGGGGACCATCTCGGTCTCCTCCTCCCCGGCGTGGTGCTCGACGTTCTCGATCACGACCGCCAGCTTGGCCGTCCACTCGTCGGTCCGGGGGTCGAGCTCGGCGATCTCGTCAAGCAGCACCTTGACCACGTGGTGTTCCTCGACGCCCTCGTCGACCACCTCGGCGATCTCGGCGGACAAGCCGCGGGGCCACGGGTAGAACACATCCTCCTCGACGGCGTTGACCAGCCCGAACAGGGCCACTTGAGCCAGGTCGTCGCGCGCTTCGCCTCGGTGCGAGAAGCGACTGGCGCAGAACGACGCCAACCACATGTGGTCCTCGACGAGGGCGTTGCGCACCCGGCGTTCGCCGATCCTGTGCCACTCGTCGAATCGGGGGTCGAGCTCGTCGTGGGGACCTCGGGGTGGGATCACGAAGCCGCTCCTCGGGCCTGGTCACGGGTGGTAAGGGCTCCTACCCGGGCGCACCGGCTCTATACAGAACCGCTTCAGAAAGAATCGGCTCGGCTCCCGCGAGGAGCGCTCCGGCCGCTCCGGCGCTCAGCCGTCGCGGATGTCGGCGACGTGATCCCCTCCGGTCCCCGTCGCCCGTCGCACCATCCACACCCGCGTCCGGGTGGGCCCGGCATCGACGCCCCAGTCGTCGGACAGCTGATCGAGCACGTTCAGCCCCCAGCCTCCGATGACACCCGGGGCCGGCTCGCGCCGGACGGGGGTGGCGGAGTCCGTGCCCTCGTCGACCACCTCGAGCCGCACCTCCGGCCCGCTGGCCGTGAGGTGCACCTCGATCTCGCCTTTGCCGTGGACCATGGCGTTGGTGACGATCTCGCTGACGGCCAGCTCGAGCACGGGGGACTGTGCGCCGAGCCCCCAGGACCGGAGGGCGGTGCCCACCAGCACACGCGCCCGCCGGATCTCGGCGGGTCGGTGGTCGAACCGTCCGATGATGTGACGCTCGCGAGGTCCCGTGAACCCGGCTCCTTGCGGACGCGGGGTCGTCCCCGCATGGCGGATGGTACTGACGCCTATCCCGGGATCGCGGAGCGAAACGACGACGCCAGGTGGTCGTGCGGCAGCCGACTACGGCCGGGGCGTGGCGGCACTGCCGGCGGTCGTGGACGGCACGTGCGCGGCTGGCCGGCCGCTGACCTGGGAGACCCTCACAGCACGGGTGATCGTTCTCTCCCCTGATCGGGTTGGCGGGGCCCAAGACGGGCAGTCCCAACCCATGACCACCACCACCGCACCACGTCGGGCCCCGGTCGAGGACCGGGTGGCGGACGCAGCCAACAGGACCGCCGGGCGGATCGAAGGCTTGCAGGCACTCTCGTGGGTCGCCGGCGCGCTGCGGCGGGTCGCCGGGTCGGTCGTCCCCGCCGGGCCCGTGCGTGACGCCGCCCGGGGCCGATGGCTCGGCCATCCCGTGCACCCGATGCTCACCGACCTGCCGATCGGGTTCTGGGCCAGTGCCGTCGTGCTCGATCTCGTCCCCGACGAGCGTGTGCGCCCCGCGGCGGACGCCCTGGTGGGTCTCGGCCTCCTGTCCGCGCTACCGACGGCGCTCGCCGGGCTCGCCGAGCTGACCGCCTTGCGCGACGAGCGCACCGCCCGGGTCGCCGCCGCCCATGCCCTGGGCAACGCCGTCGGCACCCTGGTCTACGGAGGGTCCTGGTGGGCGCGCCGGCGCGGGCACCGCGGCCGCGGCGTCGCCCTGTCGCTCGTCGGGGCAGGTGCCCTGTCGTTCGGCGGATACCTCGGCGGCCACCTCAGCTACCGGCGCGGCGCCGGCGTCGACGTCGCCGTCCGCGCCTGACCGAAGCGATTCGCCTGTCAGGGGCCGTGGGCCTGTCGTCGGCGCGTCCTGGGTGGGCGTCAAGCACCTCGACGCCACCACGATCGTCACACGTCCGATGGATGCTGCCGGCCACCCGGTCGGACGTCCCTCAGGGCTGGAGGACGACCTTGATCGCCCCGTCCTTCTTGGCCTGGAACATCGCGTAGGCGGCGGGCGCCTCGGCCAGCGGGACGGTGTGGGTCACGAAGTCGCCCAAGCCGAGCACGTCCTCGTCCTTCTCGAGCAGCGGCAGGATCTCGGGCACCCACCGCTTCACGTGGGCCTGACCCATGCGGATCTGCACGCCCTTGTCGAACAGGTCGAGCATGGGCAACGGGTCGAGCACCCCGCCGTACACACCCGAGATCGACAGGGTTCCGCCGCGGCGCACGGCGTCGATCGCCGTCCGCAGCGCGGTGAGCCGGTCGATGCCCGCCTTCCTCGACAGCGGTTCGCTGACCGCCTTCGGCAGGAACCCGGTGGCGCGCTGCACGGCGCTCACCAGCGGGGCGCCGTGCGCCTCCATCCCGACGGCGTCGATCACGCCGTCGGGGCCGCGCCCGCCGGTGAGCGCCCGCAGCGCCGCGGCCACGTCGTCGGTGTCGTTCAGGTCGACGACCTCGACGCCGTGCCGCTGGGCCATGGCCAGGCGCTCCGGCACCAGGTCGACGCCGTAGACGCGCTCGATGCCGTGCTGGCGGGCGATGCGGCAGGCCATCTGGCCGATCGGCCCCAGCCCGATGACGGCGAGCGTCCCGTCGCCGCGCACGTCGGCGTAGACGACGGCCTGCCACGCGGTCGGCAGGACGTCGGACAGGAAGAGGAACCGCTCGTCGGGCGGGCCGTCGGGCACCTTGACCGGCCCGAAGTGCGCCTGCGGCACCCGCAGCAGCTCGGCCTGGGCGCCCGGCACATGGCCGTAGAGCTTGGTGTAGCCGAACAGCGAGGCGCCCTTGCCGTGCTCGCGCACCTGGGTGGTCTCGCACTGGGCGAACAGCGCCCGGTCGCACATGTAGCACGAGCCGCACGAGATGTTGAACGGGATCACGACCCGGTCGCCCGCCGCGATGTGGTGGACGTCGTCGCCGACGCCCACCACGCGGCCCATCGGCTCGTGGCCGAGGATGTCGCCGGGCTCCATGAACGGGGCCAGCGGCCGGTAGAGGTGCAGGTCCGAGCCGCAGATGGCGGTCGACGTGATCTCGACGACCGCGTCCGTCGGCTCCTGGATCGTAGGGTCGGGCACGTCCTCGACGCGGACGTCTTCGAACCCCTGCCATGTCAATGCTCGCACGGGCTTCCTCCTCTGCGAGTGTCGTAGGAGCCGCCTACCCGCGAGCGGCCGGGGGAAACGTGCGGCGGTCGGCGGGTGCCACCGCCGACCCCGGGGTAGGCGGCGCGGGTGGAGGAGAGCCGGGCGACCCCGGCGGTCGCCGCGACATCAGGTGCTTCATGCCACTGGAGGCCGACCACAGCGTTAGGACGAGGCCGACGACGACGCCGAGCCGGAGGCCCGACGGTTCGCTCTCCACCACGCTCTGGAGCTGCGACGACACGAGGTCCTGCACCTCGGTGGGCGCCGCGCTCAGGGCGTCGTCGACGCTGGTCTGTACCTCGGCCGGGCTCGTGGCGGACCTCGGAGTACGGCGCGTCGTCGCTCATGCCGCATCGCTACCCAGGGTTTCCCCGGCCATTCACCACTGTCGGTGGGACCGCCGGAGCAGCCCGTTCGGAGCGGTGGCCCATGCAGACGATCCTGCGGCCGCCTGATCGGCTCCGTGCCGCGAGCTGCGGGCGGAGCCGCACGATTCGAGCCCGCCGCCTGCGGGTACCCGTCGTGTCACCAGTGGTTTCACCCGACGGGAGGGGCGATGACGCCGGAGACCGGGTCCGACACACACGAGGACAGCGACGAGCGGGCCAACCGCGAGCTGATCGAGCTGCTCAACGAGCTGCGGGTCGCGCTACCCGGCGTCCAGGTGATGTTCGCCTTCCTGCTGACGATCCCGTTCTCGCAGCGCTTCACGTCCCTCGACGCCAGCGACCGGCGGGTCTACTTCGCCGCGGTGCTGGCGACAGCGGCCGCCATGTTGTGCCTCATCGCCCCGGCGGCGCACCACCGCCTGCGGTTCCGCGCCGCGGTCAAGGAGCACCTGCTGCGGGTCGCCAACGTCCTCGCGACCGTCGGGCTGGCGCTGCTCGCCTTCGCCGTCAGCGCCGTGACCTACGTGATCACGGACCTGGTCTACCCGGGCGCCGCGCCGCGCACGGTGGCCGCCGTGCTGGCGGGCGCGTTCGTGGTCGTGTGGTTCGTGCTGCCGCTGCTCTACCGCCCCGCACGGACCCCCGAGCACGGCGGGTCCCGGGGCTCGGCCGGCGGCGACCGGTCGGGCGCCGCGGAGACGCTCGACGCCATGGGCGGACGGCACTGAACCACGATCACGACACGATCTCGCTCACCTGAAGGACCGGCGTGAACCTTTCGATGTTCGGGAGGACAGGTGGGTGCCGTCAGTCGTCGCGACGCTGGACGAGCTCGACCTGGCCGTCGGCCCCGGCGGTCGCCGACGTTTCCCACGAGGCGGGACGGGTAGGCGTGGTGGAGACCGCCCGTCTCCGAGGAGGACCCATGCCCCAGACCGTCGGCGACCTCATGTCCCGCGATCCGATCACCTGCCCACCGACGCCGAGATCCGGTCGGCGGCCCATCTGATGCGGGACCGCGACACCGGCGACGTCGTCGTCGTGGCCGATGACGAGGTGCGCGGCATCGTCACCGACCGCGACATCACCGTCCGCGCCGTCGCCGACGGCCGCGGCCCCGACACCCCGCTGTCCGACGTGCTCGGTGGCCAGGTCGTGACCGTCGCCCCCGACGACCGGGTCGAGAACGTGGTCGACCTCATGCGCGAGCACGCCGTGCGCCGCATCCCGGTGATCGAGGGCGGCCGGCTGGCGGGCGTCATCTCGATCGGCGACCTCGCCATCGAGCGCGACTCCGACAGCGCCCTCGCCGACATCTCCGCCGCCCGCGAGAACACCTGAGGAGCGTCCATGGCCCCGGCACCCCGCAACGACGAGGACGAGGTTGTCGAGCCGCCCAACAGCACGGTCAACGACTGGCTCGGGCAGCAGGTCTCCGAGGACGAAGAGGAGGTCGACGAGCTGCTCGAGGAGACCGGCGGCGACGTCGACGAGGCCGAGCGCCGGTTCCCCGAGCGCTCGCACGAGGACCGGCCCGACCGCCTGCCCACCGAGGACCGGCGGACCTGACCCGTGCGACGCACCATGCTTGTCACCGGTGCCGGCGCCGGCATCGGGCTGGCCACCGCCGTCGAGGCCGCTCGCCTGGGCTTTCACGCCGTCGCCGCCGTGCACCGCGCCGATCAGCTCGGCGACGTACAGGCGGCGGCCGCCGAGGCCGGGGTGGCGGCCTCGGTCGACGCCGCCATCCTCGACGTCACCGACGATGCCGCGGCCACCGACCTCGTGAAGCGGGTCGAGCCGTGGGCGGTCGTCTCATCCGCCGGGTTCACCAACTCGGGGCTGATCGAGGACGTCACCGCTGACGAGGCCCGCCACCAGCTCGACGTGATGCTCGTGGCGCCGGCGCGTCTGGTGCAGCTCGTGCTGCCGGGCATGCGCCGGCGGGGCGGCGGCCGCATCGTCGTCGTGTCGTCACCGCTGGGCGAGGCCGGCCTGCCGTTGCAGGGTTGGTACAGCGCCACCAAGCGGGCGCTGAGCTCTGTGTGCGACGCCCTGCGGGTGGAGGTGATCGACGACGCGATCGACGTGGTCCTCGTCGAGCCGGGCGCGACCGACACGCCACTGTGGGACAAGTCGCGAGCCGAGCTCGCCGACCGCCGCGACCGCTCGGTGCGTCCCGCGACCTACGACCGGGGCATCGCCGCGCTCGACGAGGTGCGCGAGCGTGCCGCCGACCCGGCACAGGTGGCCGAGGTCGTCGGCCGAGCGCTGCACGCCGCGCACCCGCGCTACCGGTACCGCACGCCGACGGCCGCCGCGCCGTTCGCAGCGGCCGCCCGGCTGGTGCCGACGAGCGTCCGCGACCGGGTCGTCCGCACGATGGCGGGCCTTTGATGGAGCGCGAGGGCGCCACCGTCTCGCGCACGCTGGACGCGCCGCTCGACGCCGTGGCACTCGTGCTCGCCGACCCGCGCGCCTATGACGGCGTCGTGGTCGGCAGCCGGCGCATCCGCTGGTTCGATCCCCGGTGGCCCGAACCGGGGTCGCGGTTCCACCACACGTTGGGATTCGGGCCGGTCACGGTGCGCGACTTCTCCGAGGTCGTCGACGAGGACCTGCCCCGCTGGCTGCGGCTGCTCGTGCACATGCGGCCGCTCGGCAGCGCCGAGGTCGTCTTCCGGATGACGGCCGACGGCGATGCCCGCACCCGCGCCGAGATGACGGAGACCCCCATCTCGGGTGTGCTGGCCCTGTCGTGGTTGCCACCGGCGATCGCCCTGGCCCGCTGGCGCAACGGTCGGGTGCTGGCCCGACTGGGAGACGTCGCCGGTGGGCGGGCGCGGTCGATGGCCCGCGGCGGCCCGGCGGGCGGCGGGGAGCAGTCACCGCGGCGACCAGCCATGGCGCCCGACGCCGGGCGGGGTTCCGCCGACGGGTGACAGCAGCCCGACGACGCACCAAGGTGGCAGCGTGATCGCAGACGTCGCCGACGCCGTGGTGATCGGCGTGGGCCCGAACGGGCTCGTCGCCGCCAACGTGCTGGCCGACGCCGGTTGGGACGTGCTGGTGCTCGAAGCCCAGGACCGGCCGGGCGGGGCCGTCCGCACCGCCGAGCTCACCGCCCCGGGGTTGCACAACGACGTCTTCAGCGCCTTCTACCCGCTGGCCCTGCCGCCCGCCCCGCTGGCCCGTCTCGGCCTCGAGGCCCACGGGCTGGCCTGGGCGCAGGCGCCGGCCGTCGTCGCCCATCCGCGGATCGGCGGGCCTGCGGCGGTGATCCACCGCGCTCCCGAGGCCACGGCCGCCGGGCTCGACGACATCACGCCCGGCGACGGAGACGCCTGGCTACGTCTGCACGAGCGGTGGCAGCGCGAGGGCACGGCCATCCTGCGTACCTTCATGGCCCCCTTCCCTCCGGTCGCGCCCGGCGCCCGGGCCCTGGCCCGGATCGGCCCTCGCAACGTACTTCCGCTGCTGCGCTTCCTGCTGCTGCCAGTACGCCGGCTGGGCGATGAACAGTTCCATGGAGACGGGGCAAAGCTGCTGCTCGCCGGCAACGCCCTCCACGCCGACGTCGCCCCCCGACGCACCGCCCAGCGGGTTCCTCGGCTGGCTGTTGGCCTCCGCGGGTCCGGGGGGACGTTCCTTAGCGATCGACCGGGTCGAGGCGACCTTCGACGACGAGACGTTGATCGCTGACGCGGGGTTCATGTTGCCGGCCACGCTGATGCTGCGCTTGGGGCTGGAGCAGTTGGTCAACGAGACGGTGCGGCTGGTGGGCCGGGTCGGTGGGTCCCGGCCCGGTCGCAAGGTACTCACGCTGGTGGCGGCGATCCTGACCGGCGCCAGCCACATCGATCACGCCGACACGCTGCGGGCCGGAGCGACCCAGGCGGTGTTGCCGTTCCGGGTGATGGCGCCCTCCACGCTGGGCACGTTCCTGCGCAGCTTCACCTTCGGGCACATCCGCCAGCTCGACGGGCGATCGCCGAGACGATCGGCCGGGCGTGGTCGCTGGGCGCCGGTCCCGGCGAGGCGCGCTGGTGATCGACGTCGACTCGACGATCTGCGAGGTGCACGGCAAGGCCAAGCACGGGGCCGCCTACGGCTACACGCACGACCTTCGGCTACCACCCGCTGGTGGCGACCCGGGCCGGCACCGGTGAGGCGCTACACGCCCGGCTGCGCAAGGGATCCTCCCAGCAGGGCGCCAAACGCTTCGCCGAGGAACTGATCGCTCGGGTGCGCCGGGCCGGTGCCAGCGGAGCGCTGACCGTGCGGGCGGACGCCGGGTTCTGGAGCTACGTGCTCATCGACACCCTGACCCGGCTCGGGGTGCGGTGTCGATCACGGTGCGGGTCAACAAGCAGATCAGGGCCGCATCGAGGCGATCGACGAGCACGCGTGGACGCCGATCACCTACCCCGACGGCGGCGAGGCACAGGTCGCAGAGACCACCTACGTGACCGGTGCCGGCAAGCGTCGACGCGAGCGTGCGCCTGGTGGTGCGCCGCACCCGGCTCACTGAAGCTGCGCAGCGACGGCTGTGGCCCGACTGGCGGCACCACGCGTTCATCACCAATGTCGAGCTGCCCACCGTCGCGGTCGACGAGTTCCACCGCGCCCACGCCACGGTCGAGCTCGCCTCCCGACGCCCGAAAGCACTGATCGACTCGCTGAACTGCGCTCGGGGGGCAGGGCTCGAACCTGCAACAACCAGCTCCAAAGCCGGGCCCGGTTCTCCAACACGTGTCGGCCAGTTCGCTGACCTGCGTGTTTTCGGCAGAGCCGTTCATGCAGTGGCGTCCAACTCGGGCGATCCTGCCGAGATTCACTCCTGCGTAAGCACCGGGCGGCAGCCGCCATACCCCCTTCCGGGGTCACCACTGCGTCCTGGCGCATCGGCCAGCCCGTCACCTCGGAGCGAGGCGAGTGGACGGGCTATGTTGCCCGAACGCCTCAAGGCGGTGAGGGCGCGTTCAGGGACCGTGGATGTCCTGCGGGGGGCAAGTGGCTGGGGACGATGACATTGGCGACGAGCCGGGGAATCATGCCCCGCTTGGTGATCCAGCAGACGAGACATCGATGGACAGCTCTCGGCGAGTCCGACTCACGGCGATCGGGGCCGCGGCAGTCGCTGCCGTGCTGACGATCTCGGTGACCGCCGCGGCACTATCAGGCAGCGCCGACGACCCGGTCGACGACTTGTCGCAGGCAGAGGAGCACCGAGGAGTCGCCCCGCAGTCGTCGTCCACCACCACCGCTCGTCCGACGACCACGTCTACCTCCGTCGCGGCGCCCTCGACGACCACGACCGAACTGGTGAATTCTCCAGCTTCGGCGTCGCCGGCGGGAACCCCATCATCAGACCTACCGGCGCCAAGCCCGTCTCCTTCCACGAGCCCGCCACCGCCGCCCCCACCGGCGCCGGAGCCGCCGCCGGCGACAGCCGATCCCCGCGCCCGAGCTGATGGCTCCTCGTCGAACTGTGGGCTGCAGGCGGACGGGACGATCCTCGCCACAGGACGCGTGCAATGGAGCGACGGCTTCGTCGACACGGCGTCCACCGTGTACTCCACACCTGGCCCGCACGTCCTGGTCACCACCAGCCGCCACTGGTCGTTCTCCGTCTACGTGTCTGCACCACCCGATGGGGCCATCGGCGACCTGTCGTGCTGGATAGGTGGAGGCAGTGGTCCTGTCTACTGGCCGTGAGCCGATCTCGGCGCGCGAGCGGTGCAGCGTGGACGAACCCGATGGTCCGGTACGCGTCCATGTCGAGACCCGCCCCCGACCGCGGTGCCCGGGCTGTGACGGACCGGTGTGGGTCAAGGACCGCAGGGCCGTCGAGCTCGTCGACCTGCCGGCGTTCGGGCGGCCGGCCCGCCTGGTGTGGCACAAGCGCCGACGGTCCTGCCCCCGCACCGGGCTGTGCGGTCGGGTCGGTCACCGAGGCGGTGCCCGCGACGGGGCGGCCCGGCTGGTGATGACCGACCGGGCCGGCCGGTGGGTCACTGAACAGGTCGGCCGCCGTGGCCGCCCGGTCGCGGATCTGGCCCGCGAGCTCGGCTGTGACTGGCACACCATCAACGACACCGTCATCGCCTACGGCGAGGCCCTGGTCGAGCACCCGGACCGGATCGGCGAGGTCGACGCCCTGGGCCTGGACGAGTCTTTGATGCTCCTTCCATCCGATCCGCACCCTCGTCCCGGCGGTCGAGGATACGGCGCGCATGGTCACGGTGGTGGGAGTGCGGCATGCGCGTCTACGACGGCCGCCACGCGTACGCCACGACGTGGCTGCGAGGTGGCGTGCCGCTCGAGACCGCACGTTGGCTGGGCCATAGCGTCGAGACGCGCGTGTCTATCGACGTAGAGGCGATCCGTGCCTTCGCCGGCGACGACATCGACGCCGCCGTGCTCTACCCAGACGACTAGCGCTACCTCATCAACGGCCTGTCGTCGGTCGCGCACCACGGTCATCGACCGGGCTGATCCCTCCATCGGCCCGGGCTAGCCCTGAACTGACCTCAATACTGTCCGCTTAGCTTGGTCCTAGAGCGAAGTC
This sequence comes from uncultured Acidimicrobiales bacterium, assembly GCA_963735375.1. Lineage (GTDB taxonomy): Bacteria > Actinomycetota > Acidimicrobiia > Acidimicrobiales > VFJN01 > ZC4RG19. The sequence continues at coordinate 742,099 of CAVTKS010000006.1, read as the reverse complement.
CTGAGCGGCGGGAAGCGGGTGAGGAGGCCTTTCGCCGCGACCTGGTAGAGCTCGACGTCGTCCGGTAGGCCGCGCAGGGCGTACGTGCCGAGCTTTCGTAAGCGCACGCCGTTCGGCGGGGGGACCCCGATCGCGGTACGAAAGTCGCCGGACACCACGATCTGCCCTCCGTGCGATGCGCCGCAGATCCGTGCCGCCGTGTGCACGGCCATGCCGATGTAGTTCGCCTTCGCCAGTGTCGGGTAGCCGCTGTGGATTCCGACCCTGACACGAACATCCTCGTCACCGACCGACGCCCTCGTGCGAAGCTCGCGCTGCACGGTCACGGCCATGGTCAGCGCAGCCGCCGGTTGCTCGAACACGGCGAAGAACTCGTCGGCGCGCGTCTCGACGACGTGGCCGTCAAACCCGAGCGCGGTGTCACGCAACAGGGTCCTGACCCGCTCGAGCAGGTCGCCGTAGTGGTCGCCAAGGCGGTGGACCAGCGCCGTCGATCCCTCGATGTCGGTGAGCAGCATCGTCACGAAGCCCGACGGCAAACCGATCGGATCGTCGGCCCGGCCCCCGCGGTCGCGCTCTGACTGCAGCTGGTTGGTGATGAACCCAACGGGCACGATCTTGAACCTCTTGGCCGCGATGAGGAGCCGCGTGCGCGCACGGTCGCGGGCAGCGTCGTCCTCGAACGCGACCTGGTTGAAGCGAGCGAGCGCGTTGCGGACATGGCCGGCGTCATGGATCGGTAGCCGCCGGCGACCGTTGGCATCAACATAGGCGAAGGCTTTGTCGGGAAGCCGCGCTCGCTCTGCCGAGCCGAGTTGCGCCATGCTTTGCTCCTATGTCAAGCGGCCTCTGCGTCGCGAGGGACGCCGAGGCCGCTGGGTGCTGTGAGTGGTTGGGTGTCTGCGAGCAGTGCCCGGTAGACGACGTCGGAGAGGCGGCGCTTGAGCGCTCGGAGCGCTTCGGTGCGGGTGTTGCCGTTGGCCCGGCGTCGGTCGAGGTAGGCGCGGGCGTCGGGGTGACAGCGCCTCTGGGTGATGGCGATGCGGTGGATGGCGCGTTGAGTTGGCGGTTGCCGGTGCGGGAGAGTCGGTGACGTTCGCGGTTGCCTGACCACACCGGCAACGGGGCGGTGCCGTTGTGGCGGGCGTAGGCGTCCTTGGAGCGGAACCGGCGTGACGTCGGCGGTCTCGGCCGACGATCTTGGCGGCGGTCAGCACGCCGACCCGACGAGTGCCAGCAACGTCGGGGCGAGCGTCGACGACCAGCGCGGTGATCTCGCGCTCGAGGTCGTTGATCCGCACGGTCAGCCGGCGCACGTCGCTCGACGATGTCTCGAGCGCGAGGCGAGCGACCAGCCCGTCGACGCCGGCGAGCCGGGCGACGATGCCGTCGAGGTGTCTTGTAGCGGTTCAACGACCGGGGCGGCGGGTCCCAGGTCGGGTCGAGTTCGTGGAGATGCCAGCGCAGCCGGTTGATGCTGCCGGGTCCGTTCCCGACCAGGTCCTCGCGGTGATCGACCAGCAGCCGCAGCTCCCGGGCGGGGCCGTCGAGGCGGGCGCCGGGCAGGTCCGGGTTCGCGCAGCGCCGCCCGGGCGACCGCCAGACGCGTCGATCGGGTCGGACTTGCCGTAGGTGCGGGCCGCGTCGCGGGCGTGGGCCATCATCTTCGGCGGCACCCGCACGATCCGCTCCCCGGCCGCCAACAGATCGCGCTTCAGCCGGCGCGACAGGTGCCGGCAGTCCTCCACCGCCCAGCGTCCGCTCCGTCGCCGAACCGGTCCGCCCAGCGCACCAGCTCGAGATGATCGGCGCTGGTCGTCGCCGTCGTGGTCTTGCTGCCGAGCTTGCGGCCAGCGTCGTCGACGGCCACGACCGTGTGGGTGCGCTTGTGCGCGTCGATCCCCAAGTACACCATGGTCTCGTCACCTTTCACTCCAGGGATGACACGGGACCGGTCGGTGGGCACACCTCAGTGGGGGCGATGCCACGCTCCTATCAAGCCACGCCGGCCGGTTCCACACGTCCCGGGGGCCGGCAGAAGGCATGCTGGCCACGAAAGGCACGCACCGTAGGAGCCAAGCCCCCGGACGACGACCAGAGTGACACTGACAAGAACCGTAAGCCGTCGGCCGCTGCCTTGTGTCGTCCAAACGACGCCACAGCGCAGCTTGGCGGACACACACGTCGCGAGGCTCGGCCGGGAAGTCGGGTGGCTCAGCGGGGGGTCGACCGGCTCAATCGGCTCGGGGCCGCGCGTCGACCGCGCTTCAAGATGCCTGGGTCAGGCGGAGTTCGTTGATCCCGCGGCGACCTGATTTTCGGTCCGGTGGTCTCGATCAGCACCCCCTTTCTGAAGACGGCGCTGGCACGGACGAGCGCGACAAGGTGGCCCGTTGACCGATCGCCAACGGTCTTGGGCGGACTCAATGAACGAGCGAATCCGCCAATCGGCTGGCCAAGCACGATCTCGACCTTGCGGGACCCTGCGGCCTACCCGGTACGAGCAGATCCCAGGAGGACGCATGAAGCTGACCCGGGACTCGCTCACAAGAATGGTGTTCCGGGACTGCAGCTTCCCCACGTCCGGGCGGACCATCGTCTTCGACCCGGCGCCCTTCGGCGCCCGCCGGCGCCTGGCACGCTCGTCCCCGCCTGCGACGCGCAGGTACGAGATCCGGACACAGGCCAGATCGTCGGGGCAACCGCCTACGACCGCGCCCAGCGGGAGCGGGCGGGTGAGCCAGCTCCCACGCGACCTAACGCGCGGTCGCCAGCTTGCCGTTGACTCGCGGCTACGCGACGCCATCAGCCTGCCGCGCGTCGAGCCGAGATGATGCCCCCGCAAACGGTCGACCTTCGCTTCGAAGCGGACGACGAGCTGGCACGCCTGGAGTTTGAGGAAGTATCTAAAGCACCCGACCTGGGCATCGAGAGTCCGTCCCGAACACTCGTCATGCCCTGATCGACCAGGTCAGCTGCGCTCGGGGGCAGGGCTCGAACCTGCAACAACCAGCTCCAAAGGCTGATCCGGGCCGTCCAAACCGTGTCGTCCAGTGCGCTGACCTGCGTGTTCTCGGCTCTGCCGTCCACCGAGTGCCGTCTAATTCGTGCATTCAGCCCGAGATTGGCTCCTGCGTAAGCACCTGCCGACGATTCGTTGGGGTTCGTCACGTGGCGCGGTGAGCGGTGGCATCGTCGACCGCGCTAGGCGTGCCGCGGTCGCGGACGTCGCCCGCCGGCGACGTCGGCGGCACGCGGCAGGAACCTTCCGCCAATCAGATCTGGGCGATGGCAAACCGGGGGTTCTCGATCGCCACGCCGGCCGCGGCGGCCAGGCCCACCGCCAGCACCTCGTCGACGTCGGTGAACACCTCGGCCGAAGCGCTGGGTCACAGGCAGGCCGGCGCGATGGAACACGGCCAGCATTGGATGGTTGTGCGTCAACGTCTCCGCGACGAACCGGGCGATGCCGACCTGGCGGGCCCGCCGTGCCAGGTGCTCGAAGAGGAGCGTGCCCAGCCCGCAGCCCTGCCAGCTGTCGGCGACCACGAAGGCCACCTCAGCATCCGCCCCGCGCTCTAGAAGTGATCGATGGCCCGCGCGAAGAACCCGGCTGCGGTGCTGGCCTTGTCGTCATCGAGGATCTCGGAGTAGGCGTAGCGGCTGCGATCATCGACCACGGAGTGGACGAAGTCGAACCCGACCCGGGTGTTCCGTCGTGTTGGTGGTGCCCATCTGGCGGCCGTGTGCTCGCCAGCCACCACCGTCCGGGATCGGCCCGATCTTCTTGAGGTCCATGTGGACCAGCTCGCCGGGCCGGGCCCGTTCGTAGCGAACCGCGGTGGACTTGGAGGCCCGGATGATCTCGCCGGTCATCGGGTCACACACAGCCAGGCGCGGCGACATCGTGGCGGCGCAGGATCCTGCTCACGGTCCGGGCCGGGATGCCGAGCTCGGGACCGAGCCAGTCCTGGCCCCGGCGATGCTCGACCCGGGCAGCCAACACCCGGGCCTCGACCTCGACCATCGTGCGGTTCGGTGTCCGCTGCGGGCGCGAGGACCGGTCGACGAGACCAGCCACGCCCTCAGCATCGAAGCGGGCCACCCAACGATGCGCGCATTGACGGGAGATCCCCATCGCCCGGCGACATGCGCGACCGGCATCCCTTGTTCTCGGACCCGCTGCACCAGCAGTCGCCTCCCATGCGGCGTGAGACGAGCGTTACGGTGAGACACGAGGACCTCCGTGGCTTGTGGAGACGGCAATCCCCACAGCACCGGAGGTCTTCGCTTACGTCAACCCGTCACCAACGTCCTGACCGGGTACAGCTAGCCGGGAGAACCGGGCGACACCGACGATCTCGCCGCTGGCGACGGCCACGACGGCTTCCCGGTCCCGATGGTCCACATGCGCGCGACCGTCGCCGCGTCCGGAGGCGTCGCCACGGACGGTTGTTCGTCGACCGGTGGTTTGTCCACGAACCGTCCCTCTTGTCTCAGCCGTGCACGGCGGTGACGGTGTGGGACGGGTGCGTCCGGGGCTTCCAGCACGCCATGCACCGGTTCACGCCTTCGCGGTGCAGGTAGGGGTGCGGAGGTGTCGACCGTTCCGAGCCCGAACCCGGTTCGACGTCGGTGATGCTGACGATCTGGTCGATCGGCACGCGTATCTCGCCGTTCACCGTGCGGATGACAAGCATGTCGGTTCACCTCCTGTTCGTCACCGGTACCGGGCGCTGTCGATCGTGGCCCGGAAGAACATCCCGTCGGGCCAGGCGTCGGTGCCGAACGCCCACCCGGCCCGCAGTGTCGTCGGGATCGTGCATCCGTCGAACATTGCCTCGTTGCCGAGATCCACGCCGAACGGGTGCTCGACGAACGCGTCGCCGTCGGGGTTGCCCCACCGGGATAGCCACACCGAGCGCGCCGCGCCATGTTCGTTCACCTCGATCGTCACGTGGTGGACGAACATGGCGCCACCGACGCGGACATCGGCCGTGGCGTGGTGCTCGTCGATGGCATGCCACGACAAGGCGGGGTCGAGCGCGACGGCGGGACGAGCACCAGCTCGCTGGCCAGGCGACCGGCCGCGCTGCGGGTGATGTCGTCGCCCGCCGCGGACATCACCGGAACCGCTCCACCGAGGCGCCAGCGCATCTCACCCGTGGACCGGCTGTAGCGGTCGAACCCCCGGATCCGCAGCGGCCGGCGGCCGGCGGTCGCCGCCCACACGAACCCGCGGGGCGAGGCCAGGACCTGCACGGCCGAGAACAGCTGCCACCGCCCGGCGCGGATCTCGCCGTGCATCGCGAGCAGCACCGAGCGCCTCAAGGGCGTGCCCGGCGCGATCGCGTGGCGAGCCCAGCGGACGACCGGTGCCGGGAGCCCGTCGAGGACGCCCGGGTCGAACGGCCGGGGATCGCTGGTCGGCGCGGCCAAGTCGTCCCAGTCCCGCCGGACGGCACGGGCAGACGGCGAGGCGGACCCGGAGGGCGAGCCACCGGCGGCACAGCGGCTGCACGAGCGAGGACCCGGTCCTCGGTGTGCGTGGTGTGCATGTCGCACCTCCGCGTGGTCGAGGTGGTCACTCTCTCCTGATGCCAGCCTCGACGCTGAGACCCGGTTGCGTTAGGGCCGAACGTCCCTTTGGGGGGCGCAGTCGTGGACCATGCGGCGGTCAGGTCTGAGGGTCGAAGTCGGCGCCCCTCGACGGCGGAGGTTCGATGCCGTGGCGGCGCATGCCCTCCTCGATGCGAGCGATGACGGTGTGGATCACCTTGACCCTGGCGTAGCGCTTGTTCTCGGCTTCGATCAGGTCCCAGGGGCCGAGCGGGTGGTCGGTCCGCTTCAGCATCTCGGCGATGGCGGCCTCGTACTCCGGCCGCTTGTCGCGGTTGTGCCAGTCGTCGGCGGTGAGCTTCCAGCTCTTGAGGGAATCGTCACGACGGCTCTCGAAGCGACGCATCTGCTCCTTGGCCGAGATGTGCAGCCACAGCTTGACCAGCACCGTGCCTTCGAGGGCCAGCGAGCGTTCGAAGTTCACGATCTCGTCGTACCCGCGCCGCCACTGTTCCTCGGTGGCGAAGCCGTCGACTCGCTCGACGAGCACGCGGCCATACCACGATCGATCGAACACCGCCATGCCTCCCCAGCCCGGAAGCTGGGCGTAGAAGCGGGCCAGGAAGTGGTGCCGCTTCTCGTCGTGCGTCGGGGCGGCGAACTGCGCCACGCGCACGTGACGGGGGTCGAGCCGACCGACGAGTCGTTTGATCGCACCGCCCTTGCCCGAGGCATCCCACCCTTCGAACACCACACACACCGGCGGTCCGATCGTTCCGTCGCCGACCAGCCCGGCCAGCGCCAAACGCAGGTGGAGGAGGCGCCGCTGGGCGGCAGACAGACGAGCCTCCTCCTCTTCCCGCGACAGCCGCAGGGACAGGTCGAGGCGATCGAGTCTGGACACCCACCCATTGAAGCGCCCGACAGGTTCACTCCGCCTCCGTCGTCAGAGGCGTATGGTCAGCCAGCCCCGGCGCGTGCACGATCCGGGGCGGCGGAGACGACCAGCACCGGCACGGTCGCGTTGTGCACCGTGGCGGTGGTGACGCTGCCGAGCCGCAGGCGGTCCCACCCGGTGCGACCGTGGGTCGCCATCACCAACAGCGCGGCCGGCTCCGTTGCCACCATGTCTACCAGCGTGTGCGCCGGGTGCTTGTCGTGCAACACATCCCACCCCTCGACGCCGCCCATCCGCACCGCCAGACCGGCCACATGCGCCGACTCGAAGGCGTCGCCGTTCGTGACCCAGTCGGCCGGTACTCCCGGGTCGCCGACCTCCATGAGCCACAACGGCAAGCCGAGCACGGCCGCCCACTGCCGGGCCGGTTCGATCGTCCGCTCCGACTCGTGGGAGCCGTCGATGCAGGCGACGACCCGACCCGCGAACCTGGCGTCCTCGACCACGCGCGGCCCCACGACCAGCACCGGCCGATCGACGGTGCGCAACAGCGTCCCGGCCACGCTGCCCATCACGGCCCGGGCCAGACCCCCGTGACCGTGCGACGACATGCACACGAGCGTGCCCGGCGCCAGGCCCTCGGCGATGGCATCAGGGATGCTCTCCCGGACCACGATCTCGGTCTCGATGTCGGTCACCGCGGCATGGCGATCGGCGACGCCGGCGACGTACTCGGTCAGCGTCTCCTTCTCGCCGGGCACCGCCCGGCTGAGCACCCGCAGCGGCACGCCGGTGAGTCGGACAGGCTCGAGCGCAGCGGCGAGCGCGCGCGCTCAGCAGCTGGCGACCCGTCGAGCGGGACGAGGATGTCGGTGAACGGTGTCTCCACGGTGTCTCCACGGTGTCGTGTGACTCGACCATACGGATCAACGCCGGGCCGCCGGAAGGGTCAGAAGTCCCATCGACCATGGTCAGCTTCGGATCCGCAGCAACGATCGGCGATACGCTCGGCACGCGGGGACGGCCAGGGGGAGGCGGGGACGGCCAGGGGGAGGACGCAGTGTCCGACGTCGAGACCACGTCCGGCTTCGAGGAGCTGGGCGATGCCAAGTACGTGCGCATCACAACGTTCCGAAAACGACGGCACCCCGGTTGCGACCCCCGTGTGGTGCGCCGTCGACAGCGGCCGCCTCTACGCCTGGACCGATGAGGGATCCGGAAAGGTCAAGCGCATCCGCAACCAACCTCGGGTCACGGTGGCCGCTTGCACGGCCCGAGGCGCACCGACCGGGCCCGCCTACGCGGCGACGGCCCGGCTGCTCGTCGGCGACGAGGGGCGTTACGCGTACCAGCTCATCCGGGCACGCCACCGGTCCGCCGGCATTGTGTACGGGTCCGTTGGGCCGGTCATGCGCCTGATGCGGCGCGGGCACGGGGACCTGAGCGTCGCGGTCGAACCGTCACCCACCGTCGACCTGCCGGCAAAGACGCTCGGCTCGTAGCGTGAGCGGGCGCCAAGCCGTCAGCGTTGATGGCGGCGCAACTCGGCGTCGACGTCCGCCTCGGTGATCGGCCGGTGCACAAAGGCGTCCCAGGCATGGAGCACCAGGCCCGCCCCCCAGACGCCCAGCACCCACGCCGGCCAGAAATACCCGGCACCCGTGAACGCCCAGATCCCGACGAGGAACGCGTTGATGACGACGAAGGCGACGACGTGTGAGCCGAAGTCACGTCGGGCCTGCAGCCGCTTGCGCGCTCGCTCCCGGTCGGAGGCGGCGGCGGTTCCGGTCCCGACCTCCGCGCCGGTCTCGCTGTCCAGCGTTGCCATGGCGCACCTCCTTCGCATGTCCGACCGCTACGCCAGCGGCGGCCGTGCCGATTAGACCAATCCGACTCCTTCACCGTCCGCCCGACGGCTGCTGGTCACAAGGGGCGAAGGTCCCGACCTCGAGGCACGGTGTCGTGTGCTGAGCTGCCCGCGTGTCCCACCTCGTCGACGGTCAACGGATCGAAGCAACCTCGTCCCGCTCGCGCCCCAAGGAGCAACCGTGACGGTGGAGGCGACGATCCGGGCCGCTCCCTGACGTCAGCTGGGGGACAGCCCGGCTGTGTCGGTCAGATCGGTCGCCGTCTCGGCCGCGGCCGCGACGGCGAGGCGGAGCAGCGTCGCCACCGCGGCGTCGATGCCGTCGGCCAGGACGCCGATGTCGGGGGCCGTGTCGTAGCCGCCGGTGATGCCGAAGCGGAGCTGGCCGTTGGAGGAGAGGATCGCTATGCCGATGCGGACGCCGGGCCCGAGCGGGCCGAACGGGATGTACTCGAGCGACCGCAGTCGCTGATCGGACTCGGGTCCCAACTCGGCCGTAGGCGTGACCGGCGCCACGAGGCGCGCGACCGGGGTGAGGCGATGTTGTGACCTTCGACCCGGTCTCCACCGACCGGCGCCCCTGCCCCGGTCGCCCGCTCGCACCCGATGATCGGGACGTGACGAGACCGCTCGACGTGTTGATCATCGAAAGTCACCGTGGCGCGGCGGCGTCGGCCGTGCGCGCCCTGGAGGCGGCGGGCCACCAGGTGCACCGCTGCCACCATGACGACAGCCACGGCTTCCCCTGCCGGGGCGTGATCGACCCCGCGGGGTGCCCGCTGTCCCGCCATATCGATGTCGCCCTGCTCGTTCGTCGCCGTGTTTTCCCCCGACCGACGGCGCGCGAGCACGGTGCGACCTGCGCCATCCGCGCCGATGTTCCCGTCGTCGAGGACGGTCCGGCCGCCCTCGACCCCTTCGAGCCCTGGCTGGCGGCCCGCGTCGACGGCGACGTCGTGGCCACCTGCGAGGCCGCCACCGACGCGGCGCTCGGCGACCTGCGCCGCGAGATCCTCCGCCTGGCCGCCCCGATCCTCGTGGGTGCCGGCATCCCCGCCGGCCTGACGGCGTGCAGCATCGAGCCGGAGACGGCGCGGCTGGGCGTGCATTTCGACCTGCCCGTCGCCGTCGCCCCGGCCGTGAAGCAGGCGTTGGCGGTGCGGGTGCTCGACGCCGTGCGGGGAGCCGGACGCACCTACGGTCCCGTCGAGGTGTCCGTCCACGTCCCGGCGTGACGCCCGATCAGCCGAGCCAGAGCTCCGGCGCGTCCACGCGCATCTGCTCGAGCATCACGAACACCGTGTCCGCTGTGACCGCCTTGACGAGGGCGGCCAGCGCATCGCGCATCGACACCACACCAACGGCCCGGTCGCCGCGGGTCACCACCAGGTGGCGCACACCCTCTCGCAGCATCAGCGTCGCCACGTCCATCACGGTGGCGTCGGGCGACACGGTCAGCGGCTTCGCCGACGCGATCGCGCCCACCTCGGTCTCCGACGGACGGGCGTCGGCCAGTGCCTGGGTCAGGTCCCGCTCGGTCACGATCGACACCAGATCCCCCGGCTCACCAACGACAAGTGCCGAGATGTCGTGCGCCCGCATGATGCGAGCGGCCTGGCCGACACGTGCACTCGGAGCGATCGCGACCACGGGCCGAAGCCGGAGATCGCCGACCCGGGGCACCACATGGGTCTCTGAAGGCTTCCTCATAGCCCCATCGCGCCACCGCGCCCCGCAACCAGCCAGGGCCGATGGTCCTCAGTTGGCCAGCCGGTCGGCACCCCACCCGCCGAGGCGCCATCGCGCCGCCCTCCGGCCCACCGAGCACAACGGCCTCCACCACGGGCCGCCGCCGGCCCCGATCCGTCGCGGATCTACAGCACCCGTCCCATCGCCGGCCAGGTCCAACCGTGGTCGAAGGGCCCTGTGGCACCACGGTCGGGACGTTCGCCCCTGCCCGATCGCCACCGGGGCGCTCACGATCACGGTTGACGACATCGCCCAGGAGGAGACGCCATGAGCGTGATCGATGGACGAACCTGGCTGGAACACATCAACCCCACCGAGTGCTGGGCGCTGCTCGCGACGACACCGGTAGGACGCATCGGCGTCCTCAACGACAGCGCCCCCGAGATCTACCCCGTCAACCACGTAGTCGATCGCAAGACGATCGTGTTCCGCACCGATCCCGGAAGCAAGCTACGCGGTCTGATCCGCAGCCCCGCCGTCTGCTACCAGATCGACGGCATCGACCCCGACGACGCCACCGGCTGGAGCGTGCTCGTCAAGGGACGCGCGGTTGAGCTCCGCAACCCCGACGACCTACGCCGAGCGGCAGACCTGCCCCTGCACTACTGGGCGCTCGGGGACAAGGCCCACTGGATCCGCATCATCCCCGAAGTCGTCACCGGCCGCCGCATCTGGCGCCACACGAAGCCAGGCCGCACCGGGCCGGCCGCGCACGACACCGAACCACCGAAGACGAGCGGGGACCGCAACCTCGAGGTGCGTCGAGGCCGAGCCCCAAATCGACCATGACTCACCACCATTGATCGGCTGACCAGCGAATCACCGCCATCCAACGACATACACCGACCAGCGCTCCGGGCGTAGGGCTCGAGCCTGTACAGCAGGCGCGTTGCAGTGCGCTGACCTGCGGTCGTGTTCCGCGACATGTCCGGGTGGTGGTGGTGTCCAGTCCAGCTGTACGGCCTGACCTTGGCACCTGGATGAGCACCTGCCAGCAGACGGCTCCGCTGGCGGAGTCAACGGCAATGCCTCGCGGCGCAGACCGGGCCGCGCGTGCGTTGAGCAGTCCGGGTACCGAATCCCATCGTCTCCACCACCACCACCACCACCATGGCCAGGCCAGACGCTCGAGGTGGTCAGTCGGGCACCAACGCGCGTCGGCAACGCGGACCCCTCGCTACTGCACCCACGCCGCCGCGTGGGTGCAGTAGCGGTTCCCGCGGCCGGTACTAGCGCGGCGGATCGGCCGCCGCGAAGTTCCGGCGATGGTGGCGCGCCGCGTTGCTAGCTGGCGAGCCGGTAGATCGCCTGCGACGCGCCCTGGGCGTACGCCGGTCCGACGCGGTCGATGAGCTCGATCCAACTGTCGTCGGCCATCAGGGCGGCCTCGGCCTGCTCAAGCTGGCCGATGTCGGCGAAGCCACTGCTCCATGCGCAACCGCCGTAGGCACCGGTGGAGCCGACGAGGAACAGCGTCGGGACGCCGGTGATCCGGGTCGATGCCTCGGCGACCTCCACGCCGCCGGCCAGTGCGGCGCGCAGCTGCCCGTTGGCGGCTACCGCCCGGGCCGACGAACACGTAGTTCGGCACGGGGGTGGACGGATCGACTTCGCCCGCCACGACCTGCGCCACCGTGTCGGAGAGCGGTCCGGTGAACAACCCGGCGCCCCGGTCGGCCAGGTCGATGAAGCTGTCGGACATCGTCAGCTTGTCGTTGGCCTGCTCGAGGTGCTCAAGGTCGTCGGCGAAGGTTGCCCACACGACCGTGCCGAGGTCGGCTGACAACGTCGACGACCAGGCGTGGATGTCCATCCCGGTCTCCTGACGCGCCTTCTCGGTCACCTCCCCGACGTAGGAGACCACCTCACGGCTCGCACCGGGAGCAAAGCGTCCAGAGCGCGTGAACAGGTACATATCGCCCTCCCTCTCGCCTGATGTGACACGGAGAGGCGTCACACCCCGTGGCAGAATCGCGCCAGAGTCACGACACCGCAATGTGTTTCTCACGGCGGGTGGTCGATCGCCGTACCGGCGGCGGTGCCACCAGCACCACTGGCTGCTCACCCAGCCGGGTGACGACCATCACCGCCCCCCGGCCACACGCCCGGCGCAGCCACACCGGCAACGCCAACCGGCCCCGCCGGTCAACCCCAATCGCCGCCCCCTTGCCGCCGGGCCGCACCAGCAGGGCCACGCTCGCCCGCATCTGCGCCGAGCGGCCATCGGGCAGGCACGAGCTCCGGGCGATTCATTCATACCGTCCGTTGGAGTTTGGCTCCTGCGGAAGCACCTGACCGTCTCAGGTCCGCCGACAGCGTCGTTGGACCCCACGGGGTGTCATCGTCGCGGCTTGCGTTGTGCGGACGTCTTGGCGCGGCGGGCGAGATCGTTGGCGACGGCGGTGACAATGTCCTGAGCGAGATCCGCGGTCCAAAGCACGTGATCGGTGTCGATGTGCGAAGACGCGAAGTCCCCGTACGAAGCTGAGCGCCGGCCGGCGGTTCGGGGGTGGTGTCAGTTGTCTCGCTCAGGGTTGGTCTCCTGGGCGTCGGCCACCTCCGAGGGTGTCGAGCCGGCGGTGGTACTCGTCGTCGTCGATCTCCCCGCGGGCGTAGCGCTGGGCCAGGATCTCTTCGGGGCTGGCCGGGTGCGCGCCTCCGAGCGGGGTGGGACCGGGTCGGTTCCGGAGAAGGGTCACGACGACCCAGGTCACGGCACTCCAGAACGCCAGCGTGATCAGCGGCATGACCAACCACCAGCCGCCCCAACCATCGTTGTGCCACATCACGCGTCAATCTCCCCACGGGTATCTACGAGGCCATTGTCGGGTGTCGTTGGGGAGGCTCGTAGGGTCTTTGGTCCTCTCACGACTCGACGATGGCAACGGATGCAACGCTCGGGCGCTGGCTAGCGACTGCCGGGGCATTCAGCGTGGAGTGGCAGGCGACAATGACGCCCCGCCCCGCCCTGGCCGCCGCCTCCGTCGGAATCGCTATGGGCACCGCCGTCGATGCACGGCGGCGACGGCGCGGGACGGGTAATCGCCACCCTCCTCGCGCTGGCCGTAAGCTCGCCAGCACCTGACGGACACCATTCCGGGAGGTCGACGACTACAGGTAGCCGAGTCGGCGGGCCTGTGCGGTGAGTTCGTCGCGAAAGCGGGGGTGGGCCACGCGGATGAGGGAGGCGGCGCGCTGGGAGAGCGAGCGGCCACGCATGTCGGCCACGCCGTACTCGGTGACGACGTGGTCGACGGTGTTCTTGCTGGTGGTCACCATCGACCCCGGCGTCAGCGTGGCGGTGATGCGCGAAACCTCGCCGCCGGACGCCGTCGAGGGCAGGACCACGAAGGCCCTGCCGTGCGGCGAGTACATGGCACCGCGGGCGAAGTCGGCCTGTCCCCCGCTGGAGGACCAGTAGCGGCCGCCCACAGTCTCGGACGCGCACTGGCCGACCAGGTCGACCTCGGTCGTCGCGTTGATCGACACGAAGCAGTCCTCGCTCGCGATCACCCGGGGGTCATTCACGTAGTCGACCGGCAGGAACTCGACGGCCGGGTTCTCGTGCAGGAAGTTGTAGAGCTCCTGGGTGCCGAGCGCGAACGTGGTGACGACCTTGCCGGGCACGACCCGCTTGCGCGTGCCGGTCACCACGCCGCTCTCGACGAGACGGATCGAGCGCGTCCGACAGCAGCTCGGTGTGCACGCCCAGGTCGCGGTGGTCGTGCAGACCGGCGAGCAGGGCGTTGGGGATCGACCCGATCCCGGCCTGGATCGTGGCGCCATCCGGGACGCGCTCGACCACGTGGGCGGCGATGCGCTCGTCCACGCTCGACGGCACCGGTCGCGGCACCTCGACGAGAGGCCGGTCGACCTCGGTCCACCCCGCCACCTGGCTGACGTGGACCTGGTTGCGCCCGAAGGTCCGCGGCATCCGGTCGTTGACCTCCAGGAAAAACGGCACCCGGCCGATGAACGGCGCCACGTAGTCGCAGTTGGTGCCCAACGAGAAATAGCCGTGCCGGTCCATCGGGGCCGCGGCGGCGAGCACCATCGAGCACTTCGTCGTCTCGCGCAGCAGGCGGGGAACCTCGCTGAAGTGGTTGGGCACGAGCTCGCACCCGCGCTCGTGGAACGCGGGGCGAGTGACAGGCGACAGGAAGTACGAGACGTGCAGCAGGTGGTCGCGCACCTTGCCATGCAGGTAGGGGCGGTCGTGCAGGGCATGCATCTGATGGACACGCACGCCCCGGAAGCGCTCCGCGTCGGCCTCGATGGCATCGAGCACCGACACGGGCTCGCCGTTGGCCAGCGGCACGATCAGATCGTCGCCGTCGTCGATCAGCTCGAGGACATCCTCCGGGCGACCCGCAACCGGGCTCGGCCCGGTCATGAGCCGGCGCCGGTTGCCTGCGGCTCGGACCTGCCGTCGTTGCGGCGCCAGTGCAGCTCGAGCCTCTGTGGTTGGGCGGCCGCCGCGGTGACGGCAGCCTGACCGCCGGCCCCCCAGACGCGCGTGCCGGCCTCACCGCGAAGCACTGCGGCGGCGTCCGACAACGATCCGATGGCGCCGAGCCAGCCGCCGTGCTCGACGAAGGAGCAGATGGCCTCGACCTTGGGGGCCATCGAGCCGGCCGGCAGCGGTCGGGCGCGCAGCTCGTCCACTGTGGTCTCGTGGAGGGGCCGCGCCGCGTCGGTGCCCCAGTCGGCGTACACGGCATCGACGTCGGTGAGCAGCAGCAGGGCGTCGGCGTCGAGCTCGACCGCGAGCCGCGCTGCGGCCAGGTCCTTGTCGATGACGGCCTCGACGCCCCGCAGGTCCCCCGCGGCGGTGGCCGTCACCGGGATGCCGCCGCGCCCCGCGCAGATCACCGTGACACCGTGGTCCGCCGACTCGTCGCCCCGGTGGGCCGGCAGGCAGTGCATGAACACGGCGTCGCGGATGCGTCAGCCATGACCGCGGCGTCGACCCGGTACGGCTGCAGTGCCTCGGTGCGGGCCGCCTGCTCGTCGTCGCTGTCACCCATCGACACCCAGACGTCGGTGTAGACGGCGTCGGCCCCGGCTGACGGCGAGTCGGGGGTCGTGGGTCGACCGCGACCTCCGACCCGGATCCCCATAGCCAGACGCTGCGGCCGTCGCCACGACGTCGGGGTCGGGCTCGTAGCCGGGCGGGCTGGCCACCGTGATCTCGACGCCGGCGAGCGCGCAGGCCTCGAGCAGGCTGTGGGCCACGTTGTTGCCGTCGCCGAGGTAGGCGAGCGCGCAGCCCTGCGAGGTGCCCGAAGTGGCTGCTGCAGGGTCAGCGAGGTCGGCCAGCGCCTGGCAGGGGTGGTGGCCGTCGGTGAGGGCGTTGATCACCGGGATCGTGGCCGCCGCGGCGAAGCCGGCGACGTCGTCGTCGGCGAACGTGCGGATGACGAAGGCGCGGGCGTAGCGGCTGACGACGCGGGCGGTGTCCTCGATGGTCTCGCCCCGCCCGAGCTGGAGCTCGTTGACGATCCGACGACCTCGGGGACGCCGCCGAGGTGGCGTGACGGCGGACCCGAACGAGAGCCGGGTGCGGGTCGACGGCTTGGCGAAGTAGAGTGACGACGGTGTCGCCCCGCAGCAGCGTGGCGTGGTGATGGGGGTCGTGGCGCACGACGCCGCCGCGATGCGAGCAGGTGCCTCAGGTCGTCGGGCGACAGGTCGGCGATGCGCAGGAGATCCTTCATCGTGGTGCTCCTCGGTCAGATGGCATCGCGCTCGAGCGGGCAGCTCATGCAGCGAGGGCCGCCGCGGCCGCGGCCCAGCTCGCTGCCGGCGATGGTGATGACCTCGATGCCAGCCTTGCGCAGCTTGGTGTTGGTGTCGACGTTGCGCTCGTAGGCGACCACGACGCCGGGCGCGACGGCCAGGACGTTGTTGCCGTCGTCCCACTGCTCGCGCTCGGCCTCCCAGCCGTCGCCTCCGGTCGTCAGGACGCACAGGTCATCGATGCCCAGGGCGGACGTCGAACGGCGTGAACAGGTCGGGCTCGGCGGTGACCACCAGCTCGCCCGGGCCGCCACCCGGCCGCGAGCGTCCAGGTCCGCAGGTCGTCGAGCACGCCGGGGTAGGCGACGATCGTGTCGGGGCGCACCATCGTCATCACCGTGTCGAGGTGCATGAACGCGCGGCGGGCCGGCAGCGCCACCGCGATGACGGACGACGCCGCGCCGGCGGCGAACAGCCGGCCGGCGAGGGCCTCGGCGGCTTGGGGCGTGGTCCGCTCGCCCATCCCGACCAGCACGGCGCCCCCGCCGATCACGTGGACGTCACTGCCCTCGATGGTGGCGGTGCCGTGGTCGCCGTCGACGCCGCCGAACCAATGCTCGAAGCCGGCGTCGGCGAACAGCGGATGGAACCGGTAGATGGCCTCCAGGTGTGCAGTCTCGCGGCGCCGGGCCGGCATCGCCATCGGGTTGCGCGGGCCCGGTCGGCCCCATGCACCGACGACCGAGATGGCCCGGCGATCGGAGTGCCGACATCGCCCCCAGTCAGCGCGTCAGCGGGGTGCCCCGTGGGCTTCCCGTCCGGGACGTGACGGTCCGGCGCCGAGATCGCAGCGACTCCTGCAGCGGCCGGCGGATCTAGCGCTCGCCGAGCCAGTCCCAGGCAGCGCGGGTAAATGCCTGCACGGGTCTCGCGCGCGTAGGCGTGGGGCCTGACCGGCACCGCGACGTAGTCCATCACCGTGATGAGCGGGGCATCGCCTTGGCTCGACGTCGTTGCGCTGGCGAGCACAGCGGCGGTCACCACGCCCACCGGACGACCACCCCGGGTGACGACTGCTGCTGACTCGCCGGTCGCGCCCAGGCGTGCTCGAGCCTCGCGGATGCAGGTTGCCGCCGTGAGTGAGGTGCTTGGCAGGCGATCAACGGCTGTGGGGTCACTGTCCATCTGCGGCAGGGCCATGGTGCACCTCGTCGTAGCCGTCAGCCGGCGGCTCTCGCCGTGCTGCGTCGTCCCGTCGATGACGCTCATGGCATACCTCCTCGCCGGAGTGGTCACCTCGAGCGTGGGCGCACTCGCGGGGGTGCGGCAGGGCCGAACGTCCCGGACCACGGCGCCACTGGACCCGTCGACGCGGGCCGGGTGCCGCGGCTTGAGGGCTCGTGTGCGGGCTGTTCGGTCGTGACGCGAACGACAGGCAACGGTGGCGCGATCTGCTCGAGCTCCTCGACGGCGGCATGGAGATCGACCGGTATGTGGGTCCGGGCCCCGGGTACGCATGCCAGGTATCGGCGCAGGATCGGTGGCCGGGCGGCGGGATCGACTTCTTCGAGGCACACGGCCTCACGGCGACCGTGGCGCAGGAGACTCTCGTGACCGCGACGCGGTTGTTGGCCAGGAACTCCGCGGCAGCCTCGTTGATCTTCGGCGTGGCTCCTCTTGTCCACCGGACCGAACAGGCCGTGCGGACTTCGGAAGGCGACCAGCCCATGCTGTTCACTCAGGACGCGCGAGCCGCCGTAGGCGATCGGCCCTATTCTGTAGATCAATCGGCCCTACCAGGTGATCGTGACCAGACGAGGTCGCTGATGTGGTGGACAACGGCGGTGGGGTCGTGGACCTCCAGGGCCACGATCCCGGCGGCCACCGACTGCCCGGCGCGTCCGTCGACGACCACGGGCGCATCCGGGTGCAACCGCCGGTGGGTCGCCATGAGCTCGTCCCAGTCCGGCCGGTCGGCCGGGTAGGACACGACGACCACGTCGGCGTCCGTCACCAGCGGGCATGGCGTGCCCCGTGCCATGGAGCATCGGGTGCCCGGGGCGCCCGGCCCCGCGCACACGCGGACGGTCATGCCCGCGGCGCGTATCGCGGCGGCGAGCCAGCGGCCGCCCGGTGCCTCGACGATCACCCGGGGGCGCGGCGCCGCGGCCCACACCGGCGTGTCGCCACTTCTGCTCACCACGACGCGCGTGCTCAGCCAGTCATCAGTGGGGCGACGACATGACCGCAGGCGCTCAGCACGCCACCCAACCAGTCATCGCTGTGCTGGCCGGCCTGGAGGTTCGCGACCCCACTGGCTGCCGCGTCGTCGCGCACCGCGTCGAACAGGCGGGGCCCCAACCAGTCGCGCCACTCGCGCACGACGACGAGGGTCAGCGCGCCGTCGCCGCCCGCCAGCAGTTCGTAGTGCGCCTCGCCGAGCACGCTCCCCACGACACCGGCCATCCGGCTGACGGCACACCCGCGGGCGGCCTCCCCGTCCACAGCCTGGACCTGTCGTCGGCCCACCGGCCGTCCTCGGCGTCCGGCGACCGGCGCACCGAGCTCGGCGACGATCCCTTGCCCGCGTCGGTCGGCGACAGAGGCCACCCGGGCTGCGAACCCGCGGTCATGCCCGTCGCACACATCCACGTGGCTGAGCCGCTCCGCCGCCGGCAGGCGCCGGTACATGTCAGGCGACCGCCTCATGGCTGGCCACGGGACGGATCACAAACGCCGTCCCGTCGGGAGCGACCATCGGCCGGCGGCCATCACTGAGCACGGTCACACCAACTACCGCCGGGGCATGTCGAGGGTGACCTAGATGAGGTTGCTCTGCTCCCCCACCACCAGGGCCGAGTTCTCGTGCGCCCGCATCACCCGGGCCGCCCGATCGAGCGGCACGTCGGGCCCCACGGACACGACCGGACGGACCCGCAGATCCCGCAGGCGGAGAACGGGGCTGGCCTCCATGCCGTGCTCGGTCAAGCTTCATCGAGTCACTCTCGGTGGCCGGCCACCAGGGGCCACGGTCCCTGCTTTCCCCGGTAGTGGACCAGGCACCAAGAACCCGGGCCGCCGCGGATGGCTCACCCGCAGCGTGACGGCGCCACTGCCACCGGGGCAGGACCGGACAGCCTGAACTGCTCGGGCCTTTGGTCCCTTCCGCGGCGGCCCGGGGCACGCGAGCCTAGGGCCATGGCGACGATCGTGGTCGGCGTGGACGGTTCGGAGCACAGCGCGGTGGCGCTTCGCTGGGCGACGCGCGAGGCGCATGTGCGGGGCGCCGGCCTGACCGCCGTGCTGGTCTGGGACCTGTTCAACCAACGCCACGCCGACGGCAGCAAGCGGTTCGACCCTGAGTACGACGACACCAGCGCGGACGCCGCGTTGCTGGCCGCCATCGAGGCCGCCGTGGGCGCCGAGGCCGCCGCGTCGGTGACCCGGCGGGCCGTCTGCGATGTCCCCGCGCCGGGGCTGCTGGCGGCGGCACAGGGCGCGGACCTGCTGGTGGTGGGGGCCCGCGGCCTGGGCGGGTTCCGCGGGCTGCTGCTGGGGTCTGTGAGCCAGCAGTGCCTGCACCACGCCCCGGGCCCCATCGCCATCATCAGATCGACCGACGGTGCGCCTGAAGGCACCGCGGACGCGGCGGGGCCGACCGCCGAGCGCATCGTGGTCGGCGTGGACGGGTCGGACTCGTCGCGCGCCGCGGCGCGCTGGGCGGTGACCGAGGGCGTGCTTCGGGGCGCGACCGTCGAGGCCGTGCACGCCTGGGACGTCCCGCTGATCTACGGCCCGGTCGGCGTCGGCTTCCCTTACGACACCAATGCCCTCGAAGCCGCAGCGCGAGAAGTGCTCGACGAGGTCGTCGACGAGGCCGTCGCCGACGCCGGGGCATCGCAGGTCACGGTCGAACGCACCGTGTCCCCGGGCGGCCCTGCCTCCAGCGTGCTCGACGCGGCCAAGAGCGCCGACCTCGTCGTCGTCGGCCGCCGGGGTCTCGGCGGCTTCCAACGGCTGCTGCTCGGTTCGGTGTCCGAGCACGTCGCCCGGCACGCCCCCTGCCCCGTGGTCGTCATGCCGCCCGAGCCGGTGATCGACGACGATGCCTGACGCCGTACCCCGGCCCACCCGCGGCGTGGGAGGAACCCAATGAAGAGGATCATCGACGCCCGCACCGGACTCGAGATCATCGACCCCGACGAGTGCCGACAGCTGCTGGCCACCGACGAGGTGGGCCGGTTGGCCGTCGTCGACGGCGGCACCCCCCTGATCTTCCCGGTCAACTACGTGCTCGACGGTGACGCGGTGGTGTTCCGTACCGCCCCGGGTACCAAGCTCGCGGCGGGGCCCCGGGGGCCGGTGACGTTCGAGATCGACGCGTTCGACCGGGCGACGCGCACCGGCTGGAGCGTCATCGTGACCGGCCGCCTCGAAGAGGCGACCCGGTTCGACGCCGCCACCCTCGACCGGGTGCGCGCGCTGCCTGTCGAGCCGTGGGCGGGTGGCGACAAGCCTCACTGGATGCGCCTGGTGCCGTCGCGGGTGAGCGGCCGGCGCATCGCCGCCGACCGGTGAGCGTGCCGACAGGGGCGGACCTGGCCGAGACCCACTCGGCCGTGGTGTTCTTCGTCGGCGACCGGGCCTACAAGCTGAAGAAGCCCGTCGACCTGGGGTTCCTCGACTTCCGGTCGCGGTCGGTGCGCCAGGCCGTGTGCCACCGCGAGGTCGAGCTCAACCGGCGGCTCGCGCCCGACGTCTATCTGGGGGTGGCCGACGTCCACGACCCTGACGGCGAGGTGTGCGACCACCTCGTTGTGATGCGGCGCATGCCCGCCGACCGCCGGCTGTCGACGCTGGTGACCCGGGGCGAGCCGGTCCACGACCACCTGTGGGAGCTGGCGCATCTGGTCGCCGCGTTCCATGCCCGGGCCGAACGCAGCGTGGCGGCCGACGCCGCCGCCTCGCCCGGCGCGCTGGCTGGCCGGTGGAGCGACAACACCGCCGCGCTCGCCGCGTCCGGCCAGGTGGTCGACCGGGCCACCGTCGACCGGGTGCATGCCCTGGCCGTGCGCTACCTCGAGGGGCGGCACCCGCTGTTCGAGCGGCGCATCGCCGAGTGGCGGGCCTGCGACGGACACGGCGACCTGCTCGCCGACGACGTGTTCTGCCTCGACGACGGACCTCGCGTGCTCGACTGCATCGAGTTCGACGATCAGCTCCGCTATGGCGACACGCTGGCCGATGTGGCGTTCCTGGCCATGGACCTCGAACGACTCGGCCACCCCGAGCTGGGCGAGCGATTCCTGCGTGCCTACCGCACCCACGCCGACGACACCTGGCCCGCGTCGCTCGAGCACCACCACATCGCCTACCGCGCCCAGGTACGGGCCAAGGTGGCGGCGATCAGGGCCGGCCAGGGCCACGAGCCGTCCGTCGCCGAGGCGCGACGGCTGCTGGACATCGCCCGGGGGCACCTCGAGGCCGGGCGAGTCCGGCTTGTCGTCGTCGGCGGCCTGCCAGGCACGGGGAAGTCGACGGTCGCCCGGGCGGTCGGCGACGCCCTCGGCGCCATCGTCCTGCGGTCAGACGAGGTGCGCAAGGAGCTGGCCGGCCTCCCGACCCACCACCCCTCCCCCGACGCCTTCGGCGAGGGGATCTACACCCCGACCGCCACGGCCGACACGTACGGCGCGCTGCTGGCCCGCGCCGAGGTCGCGCTCGCGATGGGCGAGACCGTGATCCTCGACGCCTCCTGGGGCGAGGAACGCTGGCGGGACCTCGCCAGGGCGGTCGCCGCCCGCACCCACGCCGACATGGTCGAGCTGCGCTGCCAGGTCGCCACCGAGGTGGCAGCCGAGCGCATCCGGTCGCGGGCCGCCGCCGGCCGCGACCCCTCCGACGCAACGCCTGCCATCGCCGCGGCCATGGCGGCGACCGCCGACCCGTGGCCCACGGCGACGACCATCCCGACCGGCGAGCCGCCGAGCGTCAGCGTGGCCGAGGCCCTCGACGCGGTGGGTACGCCCACGACCTGACCACAGGCCGCCCGGCGCCGGGCGATACTGGGCCCATGGCGCGCGTGTTCCTGCTCGACGATCACGAGGTGGTCCGCCGGGGGGTGCGCGAGCTGCTCGAGGCCGAGGACGACATGGAGGTGGTGGGCGAGGCCGGTACCGCGGAGGAGGCGCTCGGCCGCATCCCCGCCACACGGCCCGAGGTGGCGGTGCTCGACGTGCGCCTGCCCGACGGCGACGGCGTCGAGGTGTGCCGAGACATCCGGTCGCGCCATCCCGAGATCAGGTGTGTGATGCTCACGTCGTTCGCCGACGACGAGGCCGTCTACGCGGCGATCATGGCGGGGGCGTCGGGCTACCTGCTCAAGCAGGTGCGGGGCACCGACCTGGTCGACGGCATCCGCCGGGTCAGTCGGGGCGATTCGCTGCTCGACCCTGCCGTCACCACCCGCGTGCTCGAGCGCATCCGCCATCGACCCGACGACGACCTCCCGGGTCTCACCGACCAGGAGCGCAAGATCCTGAACCTCATCGCCGAGGGCCTGACCAACCGTCAGATCGGCGAGCGCCTGTACCTGGCCGAGAAGACGGTCAAGAACTATGTGTCGAACCTGCTCGCCAAGATGGGCATGAGTCGGCGCACCGAAGCCGCGGCCTACGCCGCCCGCCTGGCCGAGCGGCACGAGCGCCACAACGACCACGGCGCCTGACCGCCCCGCCCCGAACCGGCTGCCGGGGAGGTCAGGGCGCGGGTGTCGGCCAGCCGAGATCAGGCGGTGGTCGCCGGGGTGACCGGCTCGCGGTGACCGAAGAGCACCTGGCCGACGACCGGCCGTGTCAGCCGCGTCAAGTCGGCCGTGAGATCGACCACCAGGTCGTCCATCGTCAGAATCCCGGCCAGACGCTCGCCGTCGACGAGCGGGAGCCGGCGCATGGGGTGCTCCTCGAACACCTTGAGCGCGTCACGCAGGTCGGCGTCGGGGGGCAGGGTCACCAGATCGGTCGACATGACCGAGTCGACGCGGGCGTCGGCGCTCGCGCGCCGAGCGATCGCCCGGACGACCAGATCGCGGTCGGTGACGATGCCGACGGGTCGACCGTCGGGCTCGGTGACCACGAGAGCGCCGACCGCCGACCGGTCCATCAGGTCGGCCGCCTCGGTGATGGTCTGGTCCGGGGCGATGGTGACAGGGCTTCTGCGTGCGGCCTCGACAGCATGCATCGAATACCTCCTCATAGGGATCGCTTCAGTGCCAGCGTCGTCCCGCAGGTCCGTCGCCTCCAGGGCCGAAGGTCCCGTTCCCCGCTGTCGATGCCGCAGGTGAGCGGCCACGTGCCGGTCGACGATCGACACGACCAGGCGGGGGTCGTCGACGTCGATCACCACCGCATCGCCCGTGGACACGGGCGGACGGGCTTCTCCCCTGGCCGGCGTGTGGGTCGGGCGCGGTTCGACGCACACGGGTACGCCCGGATGCACCTCGCCGTGGGCGTCGACGAGGGCGCGCCACCGCTCGTCGTCGAGCGGGTGCGAGACGACGACGACATCGGCCTCGGCCGCGAGCGGGCAGGGCCGGCCCGCCAGCACCGGGCAGTGCGACCGCGGGCCGCGCGGGCCCGAGCAGGTGATGACCTGCAGATCGGCGTCCACGGCCTCGCGCCCGGCGTGCCACCGACCGCCCGGTGCCTCGACCAGCACCCGGGGACCTTTGTGATGGGCCGGCGCGTCCTCGTCTTCGGGCCACACCGGCGTTCGTCCGGCCGTGCCGACGATCAGCCGCACCGTCACCCAGTCGTCGGTGGGCAGGGTGGCATAGCCGCGCGACCGCAGCAGCGTGAGCATACGCCTGTTGGTCACCAGCACGTCGGCCTCGAGGTTGGGCACGCCGCGCGCGGCGGCCACCTCGATCAGCGCGTCGAGCAGGTACGGTCCCAGCCACCCGCGCCGGTCGCCGGCCACCGCCATGGCCAGCTCGCCGTCGCCGTTCGGGAGGAGCTCGTAGCTCGCCTCGCCGACGATGCAGCCGTCGCCGCTCGCGCCCGGCCCGACGCCGCCGCCGCCGCCGCCGCCGCGAGGAGGGTCGCCAGAACGACCGTCCCCGGGGGCAGAACCGTCCGGAGCCCCCGCGATCTCGACCGCGACCAGCCCGTACCCGCCCCTCGATGCGACCGCGGCGGCCCGCTCGAAGAACGGGCGGCCGGGGTCGAAGCACGAGAAGAAGCGCCGGTAGCGATCATCGTCGGACAGGCCCTCGTACAGCGTGGCCAGGCCGTCGACGTCACCGGCCGACACCGGCCGTATCTCCACCTCACCACCCCCGGGCAGCGGCACCCTGCGTCGGTTGCCCGTGGCCCCGCTCTCCGCCGTCGTGCCGGTGACGGGGATCGTGTCCTTCACGCGCCCATCCTCCATCCCGCGCGCCCCGGCGACCAGGGGCGAAGGTCACGCGGTGCAGCGACGACCCGCTCCCCGGAGGTCGGCCGGCCGGGGACCTTCGACCCTTACGCCGACGAGCCCGGGGGTTCACACTCAGGTTGACGAATGACGACAACGGACCGAGGAGGTGAGCCGTGAAGGCTGCGGTGGGAGACAGGATCGTGGTCAAGGGCCACCACGTGGGCGAACCCGACCGTGACGCTCTCGTGCTCGAGGTCCACGGCACCGACGGCGACCCGCCCTACCTGGTTCGGTGGTCCGACGATGGCCACGAGGGCCTCTACTTCCCGGGAAGCGACGCCACGACCGTGCGCTACGAGCACGATCAGGACTCCTAGGAGCGCGCCATGAGCGAGACACCCAGGGTCTTCACGGTGGAGATCGAGGTGCACGAACACCCGAACCACACCGAGGCCAAGGCGCTGCTCGAGAGGGACGGCCAGGTCCGTGGGGGCTGGGGTCGGGCCCGCCGCAACCCCGGCGACCCCGAGCGTCCCCAGGTCGGCGAGGAACTGGCGATGGCCCGAGCGCTGACCGACCTCGCCCGGCACCTGGGCGACGACGTGGAAGAGCAGATCGAGGCGAGAGAGGGCGAGCCTGCACACGTCCACCTGTGAGGGTGCCCGGCCCGGTCGGCCAACATCTCGGCCGTGCCCTCGATGACCCACATGTGTGGACCTTTGGCCCTGTCGCCGGAGGCCCCAAGAGCGGAGTCTGACCGACGTGGAACTGGACCGTAACGGGCTTGAGGTACTGGGCCGAGACGAGTGCCTCAGACTGCTGGCGACTGCGACGCTCGGGCGCGTCGGCGTGACCACCGGCGCCCTGCCGTCGGTGCTGCCGGTCAACTTCCGCCTCGACCGAGACCGCATCCTGTTTCGGACCGGTGTCGGTACCAAGCTCGACGCCGCCACTGACAATGCCGTGGTGGCCTTCGAGGTCGACGAGATCGACGCCAGGGCCCGCCGCGGCTGGAGCGTGGTCATCACCGGCGTCGCCCGCGAGCTCACCGATGTCGGGGTGGCGGAAGCGCAACGGTTGGCCCTCGCCCGCTGGGCACCCGGCGACGACCATCGCGTCGTCGCCATCTCGACCGACATCGTGTCGGGCCGGCGCATCGTGCCCGAGACAGAGGTCAACCCGTAGCTACCAACACGACGGGGCCTGCGGGGCCCTGCCAAGTCGCCCACGCGCGTTGCATGCCATTCGCCCCAGGGGACCTTCGGCCCTATTGGCGCCGGAGCCGTCTGCCCACACTGAGAGCAGGTCGGTACCCGTGTGGTGCGGGCGCCGAACGACCACGGAGGACGACGATGGCACGGCACGGCGACACGCTGCGGGAGCTCCGAGAGCCGACGAGATCGCTGCGCCACGCCATGCCCGGCACGTGGGCGGCCTTCATCGGCCTCCACGACGCCGCGCTGGCCGATGGGGAGGTACCTGCCGGGCTGAAGGAGGCGGCGGCGTTGGCCATGTCGGTGGTCAAGTGCTGCGATGGATGTATCGCGTACCACGCCAAGGCCGCCGCCCGGGCCGGGGCCACGCCTGGCGAGGTGGCCGAGCTGCTGGGTGTGGCGCTGCTCATGGATGGCGGCACGGCCAGCGTGTACGCGCCCCGGGCCTGGGAGGCGTTCGGCGAGTTCGAGCGCGTCGCGATCCGGAGATCCTGCAACCGGGAACGGGGGCCGCCGTGGCATCACGGGTGACGGGCCATGACGGCGTCCGCGAGGTGGGCGTCGATCCACAAGCAGGCCTGGCCCGGCGGCGTGATGCCCAACCTGGTCGACTACGAGGCTGCCCGCGCCACCTTCACCTGGGAGGACGCCGGCCGCGGCATCGACGGCCTGCCCGGGGGGCGAGGCCTCAACATCGCCCACGAGGCGGTCGACCGTCACGCCGCGGGCAGCCGTCGCGACCGCGTGGCCGTGCGCTGGTTGCGGCGCGACGGCCACGTCGACCAGGCCACCTACGGCGAGCTCGCCGCGGCGACCAATCGCTTCGCCAACGTGCTCGAGACACCTCGGCATCGGCGAGGGCGATCGTGTCTTCACCCTGCTCGGGCGCGTCCCCGAGCTCCACGTGGCGGTGCTGGGCACGCTCAAGAACCGCAGCGTCGTCTGCCCCCTGTTCTCGGCGTTCGGGCCCGAGCCGGTGCGCCAACGGCTCGACCTCGGTGACGGGCGCATGCTCGTCACCACGCCCGCCCTGTACCGGCGGAAGGTGGCGGCCATCCGCGACCTGTTGCCGCGCCTCGAACACGTCGTCCTCGTGGGCGACGCCGGAGGCGATGGCGACCTCGACGGCGCGATCCTCTACCAGCACCTGATGGCCGACGCCTCGGACGCGTTCACGATCCCGCCCACCGATCCCGAGGACATGGCGCTGCTGCACTTCACCAGCGGCACCACCGGCACGCCGAAGGGCGCCGTCCACGTGCACGAGGCCGTCGTCGCCCACCACGCCACGGCGACGTCCGCGCTCGACCTCCACCCCGACGACGTCTTCTGGTGCACCGCCGACCCCGGCTGGGTGACCGGCACGTCGTACGGCATCATCGCCCCGCTCACCCACGGTGTGACGTGCCTCGTCGACGAGGGCGACTTCGACGCCGACCGCTGGTACCGCATCCTGGCCGAGCAGCGGGTCACCGTCTGGTACACCGCGCCCGACCGCCCTGCGGATGCTCATGCGAGCCGGGGCCGAGACCGCCCGGGCGTCACGACCTGTCGCACCTGCGCTTCGTCGCCAGCGTCGGCGAGCCGCTCAACCCCGAGGCCGTGCGTCTGGGGCGCAGGAGACCCTGGGGCTGCCCCATCCACGACAACTGGTGGCAGACCGAGACCGGCGGCATCATGATCGCCAACCTGGCCGCCTGCGACATCCGGCCTGGCTCGATGGGCCGCCCGCTGCCGGGCGTCGAGGCCGCCATCCTGGCGCGGGGCAAGGACGGTCGGGCCGCCGTCACTGACGGTGCGGTCGAGGTCATCGAGCAGCCGGGCGTCGACGGCGAGCTCGCGCTGCGCCCCGGCTGGCCGTCGATGTTCCGCGGCTACCTGCACGACGACGAAGCGCTACGCAGGCGTGCTTCGCCGGCGGCTGGTACCTCACCGGCGACGTCGCCCGCCGGGACGAGGACGGCTAGCTTCTGGTTCGTCGGGCGCGCCGACGACGTCATCAAGTCGGCCGGCCACCTGATCGGGCCGTTCGAGGTCGAGAGCGTGCTCATGGAGCACCCGGCGGTGGTCGAGGCGGGCGTGATCGGCGATGCCCGACCCGGTGGCGGGCGAGGTGGTCAAGGCGTTCGTGACGCTCGGCCCGGGTCACGAGCCGACCGACGACCTGCGCCTCGAGCTGATCGGGTTCGCCCGGCGCGCGGCTCGGCGCCGCGGTCGCGCCCAAGGAGATCGCGTTCGACCAGCACCTCCCGCAAGACCACGCAGCGGCAAGATCATGCGCCGGCTGCTCAAGGCCCGCGAGCTCGGGCTGCCCGAGGGCGACCTGTCGACGCTGGAGGTGACGCCGATGACGCGCCGCACCGCGCCGCGAGCCGAGCGCCGACGGACCGGCTCGCAGCTGCTCACGGAGATGCTGCGCATCCGGCGGTTCGAGGAGCGCTGCGTCGAGCTGTACAGCGCGGCGAAGATCCGCGGCTTCCTGCACCTCTACATCGGCGAGGAGGCCGTCGCCGTCGGGCGTCATGCGAGGCGCTGACGCCGGACGACGCCGTCGGTCGCCACCTACCGCGAGCACGGCCACGCCCTGGCCCGCGGGGTGCCGATGAGCGCCGTCGATGGCCGAGATGTTCGGCAAGGTCGAGGGCTGCAGCCGGGGGCGCGGCGGCTCGATGCACCTCTTCGACGCCGGCGCGCCGCTTCTACGGCGGCAACGCCATCGTCGGCGGCGGGCTGCCGCTCGCCGTCGGGCCTCGCGCTCGCCGACCGGCTGCAGCACCGGCGCTGCGTCACCGCCTGCTTCTTCGGCGACGGGCGCCGTCGCCGAGGGCGAGTTCCACGAGACGATGAACCTCGCCGCGCTCTGGCGCCTGCCGGTGCTGTTCTGCTGCGAGAACAACCTCTACGCGATGGGCACGGCGCTCGACCGCAGCGAGGCGGAGACCGACCTCGCGCTGCGGGCGGCCGGCTACGGCATGCCGGCGTGGCCCGTCGACGGCATGGACGTGCTCGCCGTCGAGGACGCGGCCCGCCGAGCCGCGCTCGAGCGTCCGCGCCGGCGAGCGGTCCCGTGCTTCCTCGAGCTGCGCACCTACCGGTTCCGGGCGCACTCGATGTACGACCCCGAGCGCTACCGCGATCCAAGGAGGAGGTCGGCGACGTGGCGGCAGCGCGACCCGATCGCGCTGCTCGCCGCCCGCGCTCACGCGCCGACCGGTGTGCTCGCCGACGACGACCTGGCCAGCATCGAGAACGACGTCGCCGCCGAGATCGACGGCGCCGTCGCCGCCGCCGAGGCCGGGACCGCTGGAGCCGGTCGAGGACCTCACCCGGTTCGTCCACCGGCGAGGTCCGCGCCATGACGACGACCACCTACCGCGAGGCGACGCGCGAGGCGCTCCGCGAGGCGCTCAGCCGCGACGAGCGGGTGTTCCTCATGGGCGAGGACGTCGGCCGCTACGGCGGCTGCTTCGCCGTCAGCCTGGGCCTGCTCGAGGAGTTCGGCCCCGAGCGCATCCGCGACACGCCGCTGTCGGAGTCGGCGTTCGTCGGCGCGGGCATCGGCGCCGCGCTCGGCGGCGCTGCGGCCCGATCGTCGAGATCATGACGGTCAACTTCAGCCTGCTGGCCCTCGACCAGATCGTCAACAACGCGGCCACGCTGCTGCACATGTCGGGCGGCCAGTTCAACGTGCCGCTCGTGATCCGCATGACGACCGGCGCCGGCCGCCAGCTCGCCGCTCAGCACTCGCACAGCCTCGAGGGCTGGTACGCGCACATCCCCGGCATCCCCTCGCGTGGCTGCGCGAGACCAACGAGCACCGGTCGCCGTCCGAGCGTCTGCTCCCGGCTGTCCTACTGCTCAAGGCGACGGCGTTGGCCGCCCGGGCGGTCCCGTCCCTCAACGGGTTCTGGGACGAGAGCCTCCGTCCGTCGGACGCCGTGCACCTCGGTGTGGCGGTGTCGCTGCGCGGCGGCGGGCTGGTGGCACCCGCCACCCACGACGCCGACACGCTCGGCATCAACGAGCTCATGGGCGCGCTGCGTTCGGTCGTGGCGCGTGCCCGGTCGGGCCGTCTGCGCAGCTCGGAGATGGCCGACCCCACGATCACCGTGACCAACCTCGGCGACCAGGGCGCTGACGAGGTGCACGGTGTCGTCTACCCCCCGCAGGTGGCGCTGGTCGGCTTCGGCAGGATCGCCGAGCGTCCGTGGGCCAGCGACGGTCTGCTCGGCGTGCGCCCCACGGTGCGCGCCACGCTCGCCGCCGACCACCGCGCGTCCGACGGCATCGTCGGTGCCCGCTTCCTCGCCACCCTCGACCGCCTGCTGCACACACCGGAGGAACTATGAGCCCCGACGAGACCCGCACGCTGCTCGCCCGCCTGCTCCACGCCGTCGCACCCGAGGTTGACCTGGACGAGATCGACACTGCGGCGCTGTTGCAGGAGGCGGCCGAGTTCGACTCGATGGACTTCCTCAACGTCGTGACCGCGCTCTACGACGAGACGGGCATCGAGATCCCCGAGCGCGACTACCCGCTCATCGCCACAGTCGACGGCTTCGTCGCCTACGTGACCGCAGCCGACACCGGAACGAGAGCCTCGCCGCCGATGGGGGGCTGACCCGGCACGGGCCCATCTGTGGCGCTGAGCGCAGGCCCCGCCTGACCGCATGGCGTAGCGACGACTCGGCCCCCTGCGTGGGCGTGGAGCGCAACGAGCGGGCGGAGACGGCTCGTGCTTCCGTGCGGTCACCGCGCCCCCGTGGTCACCGTGCGGTGGCTTGGTGGTCGACCAGGCCGGGGTCGTCGAGGAGCGAGTAGTAGCCCTCGTCCTCCTGGGCGAAGTGCAGCTCGAGGATGGCATGGAGCCCGTAGAGGATGCGGCGGAGTTGCACGGCGTCGTCGGCGTCGGGCTCTTCGTCGCCGATGTCGTCGAGCAGCCGGCCGAACCGGCGGATGTAGTGGCTGATCTCGACGTGCGCTCGGGTCATGGTCGTCGTGACCTCCGGGCTGCCCAGCAAGCGATCGAACACGGGATAGAGCTCGGTTCCCTCTGCGAGCTCGTGGGGTTCGAGCTTTTCGACGAGTGCCCGGCGCAGCTCGTGCAACCGGTCGTGGACCGCGGGACCCGCGGCGTCGCCCAGGTCGTCGGCGACAGCGCGCAGCTCGTCCACGATCGGCCGGAGGGTCGTGTGCTCACGGGTGAAGTGCCGCCACCGTCGCACGTCGTCCTGCGTCAATTGCACGGTGGGTTGCCGTTCCCGCGTGGCCCTGAGGGCGTTGGCGATGACTGCCAGGTCGATGCCCTCCTGCAGCACGGCCCCGACGGCGGGGACGAGCAGCCCCCAGGCCGCCACGCCCATGGCGGCGATGGACAGACCCATGCCGACCGTGACGCTCTGCAGGGCGATGCGCCGGGACCGCTGGGCGATGCCCATCGCGGTGGCGACCCGGTCGAGGCGATCGATGCTGAGCACGATGTCGGCGGCCTCCGACGCGACGGTCGCGCCCCTGGCACCGAGCGCGACTCCGACATCGGCGACTGCAAGGGCAGCGGCGTCGTTGATGCCGTCGCCGACCATGACCACAGGGTCGTGGTCTCGCGCCGCCCGCACCGCGGCGACCTTCTCCTCGGGGAGGCGCTCGGCCAACACCAGGTCAGCGCCGACTACCGCGCCGACGGTGTCGGCGGCCTCCGTGCGGTCACCGGTGACGAGCACGACCCGCCGGATGCCGGCGCGGCGCAACATGCGGATCGTGCGCGTCGCGTCGGAGCGGATGCGGTCGCGCAGCACGATGGTCCCGGCAGGGGTGCCGTCGACGGCGACGAGGACCGAGATGTCGCCCTCGAGCTCGGCGCGTCGCCGCACCGCGCGGTACCACGCAGGGCGCTGTCCCGGCGCGACCCAACCGGCTTTGCCGAGGGCCACCCTCCGCCCGCCGACAACACCTCCGATGCCCTTCCCGGCGACCTCGGTCACGCCACCCGGCAGATCCAGGGTCAGCTGTCGCTGCCGGGCGACCGACACGATCGGCGCGGCCAGCACGTGCGGAGACACCTGGTCGAGCGATGCGGCCAGAGCCAGGACCTCGTCGGACGTGAAGCCGCCGGACGCGACCACGTCGACCACTGCCGGGTGGCCGCTCGTGAGGGTGCCGGTCTTGTCGAGCAGCAGGACCCGCACGCCGGCCAAGCGCTCGAGAGCGCCGCCACCCTTGATGATCACCCCGTGACGGGCGGCGCGTGACAGACCGGACACGAGCGCAACCGGCGCCGCCAGGATGAGCGGGCAGGGTGTGGCCACGACCAGCACGGCGACCGCTCGAGCCGCGTCGCCCGACACGGCCCACGCCCCGGCGGCCGCCGCGACCGACAGCGGTACGAACCAGGCGGCGTAGCGGTCGGCGAGACGCACGAACGGGGCGCTCTCTGCCGACGCCAGCTCGACGAGCCTCACGATGCCGGCATAGGTGGACTCACCGGCCGTGGTGGTCGCCCGCAGGTCGAACGGGCCGCCGGCGTTCACGACGCCGGACCGCACGGCGTCGCCGGCCGGTCGCGCCACCGGTGCGGCCTCGCCCGTGAGGGCGGACTCGTCCAGCACCGCGACCCCTGCCTCCACGTGGCCGTCGACGGGAACGACGTCGCCAGGGCGCACCATCAGCAGGTCGCCGGGCCGAACAACCTCGACCGGGACCGTGGCGAGAGAACCATTCTCGTAGCGCTGGGACTCGACCGGGGCCCGCGCCGCGAGACCCGTGAGCTCGGCTCGGGCCCGCGCCGCGGCTCGCGCCTCGAGGAGTCGCCCGGTGGCCAGCATCAGGGTGATCAGCGCCGCGGCCAGTAGCTCCCCGACGGCCAGGGCACCGACGATCGCCAGCACGGCGATGGCATCGACCCCGATGCGTCCCCGCCGTAGCACTCTCCCGACCAGCACCGCCGACCAGACCGCCCCGACGGCACCGATGGCCGCCCACGCCGTGTCGCCCGCCAGAGGCTGGTCGGCGAGGTGCAGGACCACACCCGCCACAAGGAGCACCGTGCCTGCGACAAGCCCGGCTCGCAGCACGGCCTGGTCGCGCGGCATCGCCGCGGCCGCCTTCCCGGGGGATCGCGTATCGCGGGGCGCGTGACGCATACCGTCTCCCTTCGGGTCTCACCTGCACCTTGTCGAACCAGCCGCAGCCGCAATACGGGCCAAGGTCCCGAACGCCCAGGACCGAAGGACATCGTGGTCCGGGCCGTTGGCCCCCGACTTCATCGCGGCGACCCCTCGACGACCTCCTCACCGCCACCGGTACGCCGCCGTGCCGCTTCACGCCGAGTGCACGAACCAGGATCCGCGGCCGAACGTGCTGCTCACCAGGGCCCAAGGTCCCTGAACGACGCTCAGCCGGTTGCGTTGGTCGCGCCTGCGGGAGCAGCGGGGACGACCAGCACCGGAACCGTCGCGCGGTGCACCGTGGCGGTGGTGACGCTGCCGAGGCGCAGGTGGTCCCAGCCGGTGCGGCCGTGGGTCGCCATCACCAGCAGGGCCGTGGGCTCCGACCGCGATGCCGCCATGTTCACCAGCGTGTGGGCCGGTTGCCTGTCGTGCAGAACGTCCCACCCGTCGACGCCGCCCATCCGCACCGCCAGACCGGCCACATGCGCCGACTCAAAGGTGTCGCCGTTCGTGACCCACTCGGCAGGTACTCCCGGGTCGCCGACCTCCACGAGCCACAGCGGCAGGCCGAGTGCGGCCGCCCACTGGTTGGCCGGCTCGATCGTGCGCTCCGACTCGTGGGAACCGTCGATGCAGGCGACGATCCGACCGGCGAAGGCGGCGTCCTCAGCTACGTGTGGCCCGATGACCAGAGCGGGCTGATCGAGGGTGCGCAGCAGGAACTCGGCGATACTGCCCATCACGGCGCGGGCGAGGCCCCCGCGGCCGTGCGACGACATGCACACGAGCGTGCCGGGTTGGAGGCCCTCGATGATGGCGTCAGGGATGCTCTCCCGGTCGACGACCTGGGTCTCGATGTCCGTCACGGCTGCGTGGCGATCGGCGATGCCGGCGAGGTACCCGGCCAGGAGCTCCTTCTCGTCGGGCAGCGCCCGGCTGAGCACCCGCATGGGCACGCCAGTCCGGCGGACCAGCTCGAGCGCGGGGGCGAGGGCCCGCTCGGCCACCGGCGACCCGTCGAGAGGGACGAGGATGTCGGTGAACGGTGTCGTCACAGTGGCTCCTCCGTCGCGTGCCTCGACCCTACGGGCCCGCGTGCGGCGCCGGAAGGGTCGGAAGTCCCATCGACGATCGACGCAACGATCGTGGTGGGCTGAAAGTCGTGACCTTCGGCCCTGGGAACAGGCCGGCGGCGAGAGCGACGCTGGTTGCGATGACAGGCACACGAGAGCCGGCGGGGGCCACCCCGGCGGCGATGCCGACCGGAGCCGACTACACGTCTGTGCTCGTGCCGCTCGACGGCTCGGAGCTCGCCGAGCGGGCGCTCGGCCCCGCCTGCTCGCTGGCGGCGAGGTTCGGCGCCGACCTCCACATCGTGGCGGCCGGGGTAGGGCGCGACGAAGCATGGTGGTACCACGGCTACGTCGACAAGGTGCGGGAGCGGGTGCCGCAGGCGACGCCGCACGTGTCCGACGACCAGGACGTCGCCGCCGCGATCGCGGCAGCGGCCCGGGCGACCGATCCGTGCCTCGTCTGCATGGCGACACACGGACGCTCGTGCACCGCCGCCGTCGTCGGTTCGACCTTCTCGGCCGTGGCCGCCCGGAGCGGGGCGCCGCTCGTCGCCGTCGGGGCGCGCGTGGTCGCCTCCGGTGACGGCGCCTTGCCGGAGGATCGCGTCGACGTCTGCCTCGACGGCGACCTCACAGCCGAGCAGGCGCTTCCGCTCGCCGCAGCGTGGGCGCGGCGCCTGGGTCTGCGCGTCTCGCTCGTCACTGCGGCCGACCCGGTCCTCGTGCGCAGCCGGCTCGCCCGCGACCGGACCCGGTCGGCGCGCCGGTACGGGCCCGACGGCGATCCCGAGGCCTACCTCCACGACATCGCCCGGCGCCCGGTCTTCGACGGTCTGGCGGTCGACACGCAGGTGCTCTGGGGATTGTCCCACCCGCACATCTCCATCGGGGAGCACCTCGATCGACACCCGGCGACCATCGTGGCGGCCACGTCTCATGCCCGCTCCGGGCTGGCACGCGCGGCCCTCGGCAGCGAGGCGGCGCGGCATCATCCACCGCTGCCCGGTCCCGGTCCTCGTGCAGCCCGTGCGTCAGGGCTGAGGGAGTGCCCGTGGTCTCTGCGCCGTTCTTCCACCTGGAGCACGTCGAGATCGTCGACCAGGCGTGCCAGGGCACGGCGTGCTTCCTGGCCCGCCACCGTGATCCGGAGACCTGGGCGCGGGCCATCGAGTCGTCGCCCCGGGTGCACTGCCTCGGCCGCTGCTTCGCCGCTCCCGCCAGGGCGGCGGGCACCGGCCGGCCCCACGTGGAAGTGGATGCGTCGCAGGCCGTCGTGTTGGGGCGGATCATCGCGGGCGGCGCGCCGAGCTTCGCTGCCTACCGGGCGGCCGGCGGGTACGAGGCGCTGGAGCGAGTGCTCGGGCTCGCCCGGTCCCTGATCGTCGACGAGATCGACGCCTCGGGGCTCCGCGGTCGAGGCGGTGCCGCCTTCCCGGCGGGGCGCAAGTGGCGGGCCGTCCTCGGCCAATGTGCCGCCACGACGTACGTCGTCTGCAACGCCGACGAGGGCGACCCGGGCGCCTACATCGACCGCGTCCTCCTCGAAGACGACCCCCACGTGGTGCTCGAGGGTCTCGCCATCGCAGCCCTCGCGACCGGTGCAGGCCACGGCTACGTCTACGTGCGCAAGGAGTACCCGCACGCGTTGGCCGCCATCCGGCGTGCCGTGGCCGAGGCCCGCGCCGCGGAGGTTCTGGGCGCCTCGCTGCTCGGCGACGGTCCCCCGTTCGACGTCGACGTGGTCGAGGGCCAGGGCAGCTACGTTTGTGGCGAGGAGACCGCGCTGCTGAACGCTCTGGAGGGCCGCCGGCCGGAGGTGCGCGCCCGCCCGCCATATCCGTCACAGCACGGTCTGTTCGGCGCCCCCACCGCGGTCAACAACGTCGAGACCTTGGCCGCCGTCCCGTGGATCGTGCGCCACGGCGCCCCGGCCTACGCCGCTCTGGGCACCGCCGGGAGCCCCGGCACCAAGGTCGTGTCGCTCAGCTCGCAGTTCCGCCGCCCAGGCCTCTACGAGGTCGAGCTCGGCACCCCTGTGCGCGACGTCGTCCAACGGCTGGGCGGGGGCGTCGCGGATGGCGAGCTGCGGGGCGTGCTGGTGGGCGGGCCGCTCGCCGGCATCCTGCCATCCCACCTCCTCGACACCCCGCTCGACTTCGAAGCCATGCGCCGGCTCGGCTGCGAGGTCGGCCACGGCGGCGTGGTCGCCATCGACGAGCACACCTCGATCGCCGAGCTGGTGCACCACGTCTTCCGCTTCGGCGCCTACGAGTCGTGCGGCAAGTGCACGCCCTGCCGGGTGGGCACGGCCCGGATCGAGGAGATCTTCGGCGCCGCCCTCGCCCGCGGGCCTACGACACACGTCCGCCCGGCCCTCGAGGCCGAACCTTCCGAGACGTCCAGGCACGAGTGGCGGTCGACCGTGGCGGCGCTCGCCGCCACGAGCCTGTGTGGGCACGGGGGCGGGCTGGCGGCGTTCGCCCAGAGCGTGATGGCGCACTACGGCGAGGAGATCGACCAGTGGCTCGACTGACCATCGACGGGCACGAGGCCGTGGCCGACGACGGCGGCACGATCCTCGACGCGGCCCTCGACGCCGGGATCGACATTCCCAACCTGTGCGCCGACCCCCGCCTGGCCCCCAGCGGCGCCTGCCGGCTCTGCGTCGTCGCCATCGACGGCCACGACCGGCCGGCCGCCGCGTGCACCACCCCCGTCGACGACGGCATGGTCATCCGGACGCGCACTCCCGAGATCGAGGAACTGAGGCGCACGCTGCTGCACATGCTGGCCACCGACTACCCGACCGGCGCCGTGACGGCATCCCCCGGCGAGCCGTTCCACCGGCTCCTCGCCCGCTACGGCGTCACGGGCGAGGCCACCCGCCACGCCGACCCCACGCTCGTCGACGACTCGCATCCCCTCATCCACGTCGACATGGCCCGCTGCATCCAGTGCTAGCGCTGCGTGCGCATCTGCGACGAGGTGCAGGGCCAGTTCGTGTGGCAGCGTCTCGGACCGCGGCGCGGAGATCGCGCATCGTGCCCGATCGGGCCGAACCTGCGCGGAGAGCTCGCTGCGTCGGCTGCGGTGCGTGCGTCGACACCTGCCCGACGCGGCGCGCTCGAAGACACGGCGCTGCTCTGGCGCTCGGCGCTGCCGACGACTGGACGCGGACGACCTGCCCCTACTGCGGCATCGGCTGCGAGGTGAACGTCGGCACGCGCGACGGACGAATCGTCGCGGTCACACCCGGCCGACGACGCGCCCGTCAACCAGCGGCCACCTCTGCGTCAAGGGCCGCTACGCGCTACGAGTTCGTCGCTGCGCCCGACCGCGTCACCGATCCGCCTGGTCCGCGAGCAGCGGCATGTGGCAGAAGGTGACGTGGGACGAGGCCATCGCCATCGTGGCCGCACCAGCTCCGCGAGGCGCGCGATCGACGCCGGCGGCCCGGACGCATGGGCGTGCTCGGCTCGGCGCGCGCCACCAACGAGGAGAACTACCTCACCCAGAAGTTCGCCCGCGTCGTGCTCGGCACCAACAACGTCGACTGCTGCGCCCGGGTGTGCCACGCGCCGACCGCCGCGGCGATGAAGGCACGATGCTCGGCACCGGCGCGGCGACCAACTCCTTCGACGACATCGAGCGTGGCGCGCGACGATCCTCGTCTGCGGCGCCAATCCGACCGAGAACCATCCCGTCATCGGCGCGCGCATCAAGCAGGCGGCGTTGCGCGGCGCGCACCTGATCGTCATCGACCCGCGGCGCATCGAGCTGGCCGACTTCGCCGACGTGCACCTGCAGGTTGCGGCCGGGCACGAACGTCGTCGCTGCTCAACGCGATGGCGCGCGGTCATCGTGCGAAGACGACCTGGTCGACGACGAGTTCCTGCGCGAGCGGGTCGACGGGGTCGACGAATTCGCCCGCTTCGTCCGCAGGATTGCGCGCCCGAGGCGGTTGCCGGCGATCTGCGGAGTGCCAGCCGACGAGATCCGCGAGGCGGCCCGCCTCTACGCGACGAGGAGCCCGACCCTGCCGTTCCACGGCCTCGGCATCACCGAGCACATCCAGGGCACCGAAGGCGTCATGTGCCTGGTGAACCTCGCCCTGCTCACCGGCAACATCGGCAAGCCCGGCGCCGGCGTCAATCCGCTGCGGGGCCAGAACAACGTGCAGGGCGCCGCCCACATGGGCTGCGAGCCCGCGCACGCTGCCCGGCTACGTGCCGCTGGTCCATGGCCCGCGAGCGCGTTCGATGCCGTCTGGGGGCGCCGAGGTTCCCGACGCGGCCGGCCTGAACGCCATGGAGATGATCGACGCTGCCGGCCGCCGGCGAGCTGCAAGGCGCTGTGGTCGTCGGCTACGACATCGTGATGACCAACCCGAACACCACCGCCACCGCGCCGCGCCATGGAGCGCCTCGACCTCCTCGTCGTGCAGGACCTGTTCCTCAACGAAACCGCCGAGCGAACTGGCGACGTGTTCCTGCCCGCGGCCGCGTCGTTCGAGAAGGACGGCACGTTCATGAACGGCGAGCGGCGGATCCAGCGCGTGCGCCGCGTCGTCGATCCCCCGGCCGGGACGAGATCCGACGGGGAGATCCTGTGCGCGCTCGCCGCCGCGCTCGGGCGAGGCCACCTCTTCCGCTACGGGAGCGCCGAGGAGATCTGGCACGAGGTCCGCCAGGTGTGGGGTGCCGGCGCCGGCATCACCTACACCAGGCTCGACGCGCCCGGCGGCGTGCAGTGGCCGTGCCCGACCGAGGACCACCCGGGCACCGCCATCCTCCACGCCGACACGTTCGGCGCGCTCGGGCCACGGGCCACCCTTCGCACCGTCGACTACCGGCCGCCGCCGGAGCAACCGAGCGCTGACATGTCCTTCGTGCTCGTCACCGGCCGCACCCTCTCGCAGTTCAACGCGGGGACGATGACCGGTCGGTCTGCGACCTGGCAGCTGCACCCCACGGACCTCCTCGAGGTCGCACCGGCGGACGCCCAGCGACTGGGCCTGACCGACGGCGACCCGGTGCACGTGCACAGCCGCTACGGCGACGCGACGCTGCCGGCCGCGCTCACCGACCGCATCCCTCCTGGCACCGTGTTCGCCACGTTCCACGACCCCGCGGCCGCGGTGAACTGCCTCACCGGCGATCACCGTGACACGATCACCAACACGCCGGCCTACAAACGCACCACCGTGCGCCTGGAACGAGCGGTGGCCAGCGATCCGGTCGAGGGCGGCTGCACACCGTGAGCCGACGAGCCGTCACGCGCCAGCCGAGCGGCCTTGTGGAGCGCGTCGGCGACGAGGACGGCGGGGATCGCCACCATCGCCACCCCGAACCCGACCAACGGTGGCCCGGCCTGGTCGAGCAGGTCGGCGAGCGGTGGGAAGTAGAGGAACCCGGCGAGCATGCCGAGCTCGGCCACCACCGCGCCGAGCAGTAGGCGATTGGTCGTCCATCCGAGCTGCCACGCCGGTCGCACCGTGCTCCGGCAGGCGAAGGCGTTCGCCGCCTGGCCCAGCACGACTGCGGTGAACGCGGCGCCGGAGGCGGCGAGCAGCGTCGCCCCGAGGGGGAAGGCGTCGCCCGGCCGCCAGCCGGAGGCGACGAAGACGGCGAGGAACGCGGCCATCTCGACGGCGGCCTCCACGGGACCGAGCACGCCGAAGGCGCGGGCGAACAGCCGCCGGTCGAGGAGGTGGTGGCGGATGGGCGACCGGTCGAGCACATCTGTGGCGGGGGGTTCGGCGCCGAGCGCCAGCGCGGGAAGGATGTCGGTGCCGATGTCGAGCGCCAGGATCTGCAGCACGCCGATGGCGAGCGGGAATCGGCCACCCGACAGCGCCCACACGACGAACGGGGTCAGTTCGGCGACGTTGTCGGTGAGGTGGTAGGTGAGGAAGCGCCGGATGTTCGAGAACGTCGACCGTCCCTGCTCGATGGCGGCCACGATCGTGGCGAAGTCGTCGTCGAGCAGCACCAGGTCGGCCGCCTCGCGCGCCACGTCAGTGCCTGAGCGCCCCATCGCGACGCCGATCGCCGCCTCGCTCAGGGCCGGCGCGTCGTTCACGCCATCGCCGGTCATCGCCACGACGTGCCCCCGTTGGCGCAGCGCCCGCGCGATCCGCAGCTTGTCCTCCGGGGAGACCCGGGCGACCACGGCGCCATCGCGGTCGAGGAGCGCGCCCAGCACGCCGTCGTCCGCAGGCAAGGTGCGACCGACGACGACCAGCTCGTCGTCGCCGTCGAGCAACCCCACCTCGCGAGCGATCGCCCGGGCGGTCGCCGAGTGGTCGCCCGTCACCATCGCCACGCGGACCCCCGCTCGCCGGCAGGCGGCGATGGCGGCGGCAGCGCCGCGGCGCGGCGGGTCCTCGAGCGCGACGAGCCCCAGCAGCGTCAGGCCGCGCTCGGCGGCATCGGCCGACCGGGGTGGTGGCTCGCCGCCGAGCTCGCGGGCGACGACGGCGAGGACGCGCAGGCCCCGGCCGGCGAGCGCCTGGAGTGTCTCGATCGCGCCCTCGGGTACGGTGCAGCGCGGGAAGATCGCGTCGGGATGGGCGCCGGTCGCAGCGCACCGGGGCCTTCGCCCGGTCGCCCGCGGCGTTCGGCCAGCGAGTGACACTCGCGTGCGGGCCTGGGACTTAGGTCCCTTGGCCCGCGTCGTGGCGGAGGTGGACGCTGGAGCCATGACGACAGGCACGCATGAACCGACCGTGGTCGCCGAGACGTCGGGTGCTCCCGCCGGGCAGGACGACCGCTTCGTCGCCTGGTTCACCGACGTGACCCGCGAGGATGTCGAGCGCGTCGGCGGCAAGGGCGCCAACCTGGGCGAGCTGACCCAGGCGGAGTTCCCCGTCCCGCCGGGTTTCGTCGTCACCGCGGACGCCTACCTCCATGCGCTGGACGAGGGCGGCGTGCGCGCCACACTCCGAGGGCGGGTCGCCGGCCTCGACATCGACGACCCGGCGGCGCTCGAAGCAGGCCGCCCGCGAGCTGCAGTCGCTCGTCCGCGCCGCGGGTCTGCCCGAGGACGTGCGCCGAGCGGTGCTCGACGCGTACCGTGAGCTCGGCGCCTCCGACCGGGTGGCGGTGCGGTCGTCGGCGACCGCCGAGGACACGGCGTCGACCTCGTTCGCCGGCATGAACGAGACCTTCACCAACGTGCGCGGCGACCACGAGCTCGCCGACCGCATCGTCGACTGCTGGGCCTCGCTCTGGAGCCCCCGGGTCGTCGCCTACCGCGCCACGCGCGGCCCTCGCCGACGAGCCGGCGATCGCCGTGGTCGTCCAGCGCATGGTCGACGCCCACACCGCGGGCGTGATGTTCACCGCCGATCCCGCCACCGGAGACCGCGACCACATCGTCGTCGAAGCCTCGTTCGGGCTGGGCGAGGTCGTCGTCAGTGGCCAGGTCGAGCCCGACACGTACGTGCTCGCCAAGGACGGGCCCCGCATCCTCGCACCAGCACATCGGGACCAAGGCCGAGAAGGTCGTGCGCGGCCCCGACGGCCACGACCGACGCGTTGCGGTGCCCGAGGACGAGCAGGCGACGCGGGTGCTCGACGACAACGCGCCGATGGCGCTGGCGCACGCTCGCGATCGAGATCGAGCGCCACTACGGCGTCCCGCAGGACGTCGAGTTGGCGATCGGCGACCGCCACATCTCGATCGTGCAGTCCCGGCCGATCACGACACTGGGCGACGGCACGCCCGCCGGCGGCCTCGAACCGGTGGGCACGCTGCTGGTCAGCGGCCTGGCCGCCGCGCCGGGCGTCGGTGCCGGGCCGGTGCGCATCCTCCGCTCGCCCACCGAGGGCCACCTGCTCGCCCAGGGCGAGGTGCTGGTGGCGGCGATGACCACGCCCGACTGGGTGCCCACCATGCGGCGCGCCGCCGCGCTGGTCACCGACGGTGGCGGCATCACCTGCCACGCGGCGATCGTCGGCACGCGAGC
Organism: uncultured Acidimicrobiales bacterium; assembly: GCA_963735375.1. GTDB lineage: Bacteria > Actinomycetota > Acidimicrobiia > Acidimicrobiales > VFJN01 > ZC4RG19. Next base: position 700,450 of record CAVTKS010000006.1, on the reverse strand, counting down.
TCGGCCTGCCCGCCGTCGTCGGCACCCGCTACCGCGACGACGGTGCTGCGCGACGGCGAGGTCGTGACCGTCGACGGTACGGCTGGCGAGGTGCGCGAGGGCCGCATCGACGTGGCCGGCACGCCCACCAGCGCCGCCGCGGTCACGGTCGCGGCGTCGCCGACCGCAGCCCCGGCGGCGGAGACCACGGCGACCCGGCTCTACGTGAACCTCGCCATCGCCGACCACGCCGAGGAGGTCGCGGCCCTGCCCGTCGACGGCGTCGGGCTGCTGCGGGCCGAGTTCATGATCACCGACGCCCTCGGCGGGTGAGCACCCCAAGCATCTGCTGGCCACCGGGCGGCAGCGCCGAGTTCGTCGACCGCATGACGACATCGGTGCTGCGGATCACCGAGGCGTTCGCACCCCGGCCTGTCATCTACCGCGACGATCGACTTCCGCACCAACGAGTTCCGCGGCCTCGACGGGCGGCGACGAGTTCGAGCCGGTCGAGGACAACCCGATGATCGGCTACCGGGGCTGCTACCGCTACATCCGCGACCCGGAGCTGTTCGCGCTCGAGCTCGACGTGATCGCCCGGGTGCGCGAGCGAGACCCCCAACCTGCACCTGATGATCCCGTTCGTGCGCACCCGCTGGGAGCTCGAGGCCTGCCTCGAGGCCGTCGACGCGCAGCCCGCTCGGCCACCAGCGCGGCCTGCACCGGTGGGTGATGGCCGAGGTGCCGTCGGTCGTCTACCGGCATCCCCGAGTACGCGGCGATGGGGATCGACGGCGTGTCGATCGGATCGCAACGACCTCACCCAGCTCATGCTCGGCGTCGACCGCGACTCCGAGATCTGCGCCGAGCTGTTCGACGAGGCCGACGAGGCGGTCCTCGACGCCATCCGCAGGATCATCGAGGCCAGCCGCGACCGCCGGCATCACGTCGTCGCTGTGCGGCCAGGCACCCTCCAACCGGCCAGAGTTCGCCGAGTACCTGGTGCGCCACGGCATCACGTCGATCTCGGTGAACCCCGACGCCGCCGACCTGGCCCGACGGTCCATCGCCCGCGCCGAGCGGCAATTTCTCCTGGAGCGGGCCCGGGAGGCGTGAACCGTGCGCAGGGACGTCCGAGGTCGCCGAGCTCGGTGGGGCCCACACCGCCGGCACCCGGACATGGACCACGTGATCGCCCTGCTCGACCCCGACCACGAGCGGCTGGTCACACGCCTCTCGCTCGAGCTCACCGACGCCCTGTCGTATCGACGTCGCCGGCGCAGCCAAGGGCCCGCCGCACATCACACTCGTGTCGTACACAGGACTCGCTCCTGACGCCGCCACGCAGGCACTGACGCCCGTCGCGCGGGAGGCTGACCCGTTGACGGTGCGCGCACACGGCTACGGGATGTTCACCGGCGACGCGAACACCGATCTTTCCCTGCACGTGATGGTCGTGCGGACTCGGGCGCTCGACGAGCTCCAGCACCGCACGTACAACGCGCTCGTCGACGCCGGCGGGAATCCGGCCGGGACCACCCACCCGAGCGTGTGGACTCCGCACATCACGCTCCTCGATCATGGCCTCACACCGGCACTACTCGGCCGAGCAGTCGAACTGCTCGCACACCGTCCGCACCGCAGCCGGACGATCGAGGTGGCCTCGCTGACCGTCACACGCCGGGCCGCGGGCGGTGGCACCACATCCCCGACGGCGTGTCCATACACGGTGAGCCTCGGATGACCCCTGTGCCCGAGCCTGCCTGGCGACCCCGGCGGTCGGCGAGGTCGCGCTCGCCCAGTGCCGAAGGTCCTGCCGCTAGGCACCGAACGCCCGTACCGCTGACGGCCCGCCCGGGTCACCATGGGGGTGCTCCACGAAGGAGGCCAGCATGCGCACGCTGCGAGTTGGTGACGTGATGACCACGCAGGTCGTCGCCGTCACGCCAGACACTCCCTTCACGGCGGTCGTCGACCTGATGCTCGCCCACGAGATCAGCGCTGTTCCGGTGATCGACGACCTGGACGGGCTGATCGGGCTGATCAGTGAGGCCGACCTGATCAGCAAACAGGCCTACGGCGGTCGCCGCACGCGGATGCTCGACGGGTTCTCCGGGATTGCCCGCCGCGAGGCGCGCGAGCTCACCCGCAGCCGGGGCCGCACGGCGCGCGAGATCATGACAGCGCCGGTCGAGACGGCGCTCGTCGACGACCCGTTGCGCGCCATCGCCCGCCGCATGGTCGAGAACCGGCTGAAGCACCTCGTGGTGGTCGACGACTCGAGGCGGATGGTGGGGATCGTCTCCCGCCGCGACCTGCTCCGTGCGTTCCATCGATCCGATGCCGAGATCGCCGAGGACGTCGCTGCCGCACTGGCGTCGTCCGAGCAGGGCGTCGGCGGTGATGCCGTCTCCGCCGGGGTCGACGGCGGCATCGTCACGCTCACGGGTCGCGTGCCGCGCATGGACGATGTCGCCGCGATGTGCCGGCTCGCCTGGCGTGTCCCCGGTGTCGTCGACGTCGTCCACGACCTGACCGTCGGCGCTGCCCAGCCCGGGCGATGACCTCGAGGTTACGGAGCTCGACCACCACGCTCGACGGGCACGCCGGTCGGCGGCCGACCGGAGACCCCGGCGGGCACCTTCGGTTCGTCACCGCCGCCCGCCGGGCTCCTCCACCACCGGTGCTCGTCGGCCCAGATCAGCAGGGGCGGCAGCAGGACCAGTGTGCTGGCCAGCGCGAAGAGCACGGCGAGCGCGACGACGATCCCGAAGTCGCGCAACAGCGGCATCGGCGAGAATGCGAGGACACTGAACCCGCCGACGAGGGTGAGGCCCGAGGCGACGAACGCCCGGCCGATGCGCGGGACCCCGACGGACACCGAGTGGCGCGGATCGCGGCCCCGGCGGCGCTCCTCGGCGTAGCGCGCCACGACCAGCACCGAGAACTCGGTGCCCACCGCGATCACGAGCGGGCCGGCGACCGTCGTCAGCGGCGTCAGCTCGATGCCGAGTGCGGCGACGGCCAGCGACGAGAGGCCGACGGCGATGGTGACCGGCACGAGGACGATCACGGCCCGCACCACGCTCCGCTGGGCGAGCACCAGCCAGGCCAGCACCAGCGCCAGCGCCGTCAGCGACAGGGCTCTGCGCCCGGCCTCGAGGCCGTTCACCAGCTCGACGCCGATGACGGCGAGACCGGATGCGGACGCCGTGACGCCTGGAGGCGGGGCCAGGTCGCCCCGCAGTTCTGTGGCCAGCTCGTCGAGCAGCTGCTCGCGCTCGGTCAGCGACACGGGGGCGATGGGGAACACCAGGTTGGCCTGCGTGCGGTCGGCGCTGACGAGGGACCGCGCCACGTCGTCGGGCGCCACCGACAGGAGGGACGCGATGTCGTCGCCACCGGGTGCCGTCCCGTGCACACCGGACGCGATCGCCGCCATGCTCGTGGCGCGCACGAGGGCGGGATGGCGGGTGACCGCCTCGGAGCCGAACCGCTCGACCCAGGCGGCCACCTCCGGGGCGGTCACGTCGGGTGCCTCGACCAGGATCGTCAGCTCGCTCGAGAACCCCGTGCCGTCCCGGAGGTCCTCGAGGTCGGTGACCGCTGTGCCGTCCTGGTCGACCCAACGCTCCGGGTCGGTCTCGATGGCCACGCCACCCTCGACGGCCAGCCCGGCAGCGACGATCACGGCGCCGATGACCAGGAGGGGCGGGGTGGCGCGTGCCGGCAGCGAGGACACGGCCCGCACAGCTGACTCCACCGCGCGATGTGCCCCCACTGGCGCACGAGGACGCCGGCGGTCGCGGAGGACCAGCACCGCGATGGGGACGGTGAGCGCGATGACGACGAGGACCGAGACCCCGACCGACAGCAGCAGGCCGAAGTCCTGGATCATCGGCACCCGCGACCGCAGCAGCGCCAGGAAGCCGACGACAGCGGCCACCATGGCCAGGCTGAGCGGTGGGCCCATCTGGCGCACCGTCCGGTCGGCGGATGCCTCGGGCGTGTGGGCCTCGCCCCGCTCGTCCTCGTAGCGGTTGTGCATCTGGATGGCGAAGTCGACCCCGAGACCGATGAGGATCGGCAGCCCCGAGATCGTGACGAGCGTGAGTGGGATGCCCGCCAAGCCGACGGCGCCGAAGGCACCGATGGCGCCGACGACCACCACGACGAGGGGCAGCAGCCGCCAGCGGGCGCGGAACACCAGCAGCAGCAGGAGCGCCATCACGCCGACGGCGATCGCACCCAGAGACGCCATGCCGCCGCGGAGGTAGTCGTTGATCTCGGCGAGCAGCACCGGGGGCCCGCTGGCGAGCACCTCGGCACCCGCGATCGGGTGGCGGCCGACGATGTCGTCGACCAAGTCGGCGCCCCGGGCCTGATCGTCGATCGACGCGTTGCCGGGGAGGCGGACGAGCATCAACGCGTGCCCGTCGTCCAGGAAGTTGTCGCCCATGGCCGGACGGATCTCGCCGTCCGGACCAAAGATGAGGAAGTCGACGAAGGCGGGGTTGTCGAGGGACTGCTCGCCCGCCGCGGTCAGCCGGGTGAGCTCGACGCCGACATCGGCGTCCCGCTCGGCTCGCAGCGCCGTTGCCGCCGTGGTCGCAGCCGCATCCTGCTCGGCCGGCGACCGACCGTCGGCGGCGGCCTCGCTCCGGGCCGCGCCGGCCGCGGCCTCTGCGTCGCGTTCGGTCGCCGCGCCGATCAGGTCGGGTGCGACGGCGAGCTGCCCGGCGGCGAAGTCGAGGGCGGTGGCGGGCCCCACGACGGCGGGGAACTCCCCGGTGGCGCGCAGGTCCTGCTCGAGCGCGCTGACCTCGTCGAAGGCAGCACCGGTGGTCAGGGCACGGATGTCGCCGGTGAGGAGGATGAGCATCGGCTCTCCGCCGAAGGTGTCCTGGTAGCGCTCGTTGATGCGGTACACGTCGGAACCGGGGTCGACCATCGTCTCCTGACCGGTCACGAACTCGAGGCGCGGTAGCCCCACGGCCAGCAGGGCCACGACGGCGGCCGCCGCCACGAGGAGTCGGCCCGGGTGGCGGGTGACGCCTGCCGACAGGCGCCTCCACAACCGTTCCATGGTCACCTCCTCCTCCCGCCGGTCCGCCGGCCCTCCGGGGAGGGGGTCGGCGGTCGGGGGCTGTCGTCTCGACAGTAGGAAGCCGGATCCGGCGGCTACAGAGGCGAAGGTCCCAGCCAGGACGGGACATCGACCATCTGTTGGTGTCGTCTGCTCCTGCCCACGCCGGGGAGTGCCCGCACCGTCCGGTCGGTCACGGCGCCCGCCCCACTCATCGTGCGTTCATCTCGTCGGTGAGGTCGCCGAGACGCTCGATCACCGTCGCAACCTGCGGGTCAGGTTGGTCGGCGTCGACTTCTTGAGGTCGTCCTGGAACTCCACGATTGCGGGGCTTGCCCGGTCGGGCCTCTCGTCGCGGCATCCGATTGTCGGAGTGGAACTCGACCGGGTCCCTGCGGTTGCCACGATCCCCCATCGCAGTCACCGGCGAGGTTCCGCGACCCTGTCATCCTCGGCGTCGTCCCAGACCGAGGCCGTCTCCATGATGCTGCCATCGTGTGCGCGGCCCCGGAGGTAGACGAACCAGTAGACGAGGCCGACGAGCACGGCGCCACCGACGATGTTGCCGATCGTGACCGGGATCAGGTTGCCGAGGAAGAAGTCCGGCCACGTGACCGAGGCGTAGTCGTCCGGACTGGTCCCCGTGGTCGCCCAGAAGCTGTGCGGAGCCCAGGCCCTGACGAACAGGCCCGCGGGGATGAAGTACATGTTGGCGATGCTGTGCTCGAAGCCGGCCGCGACGAAGGCGCTGATCGGGAAGACCACAGCGAGGATCTTGTCGGTCACCGACCGAGCCGACAGCGACAGCCAGACGGCGAGGCAGACCAGCGCGTTGGCGAACACGCCGAGCAACACCCCCTCGACCACGCTCAGGGAGGTCTTGGCCGCGGCGATGTCGAGCGCCCGAACTCCGACTCCGCCGTCACCGCGCTCGTAGATCCCGGACCACACCACTCCCAACGTCGTCAGCAGCGCGCCGACGAAGTTCCCGACGTAGACGATCAACCAGTTGCGCAGCAGGGCGCGCACCCGCACGCGGCGACTCGCGGTCGCGATCACGACCAGGGCGTTGCCGGTGAACAGCTCCGCGCCGGCCACCACGACCAGGACGAGTCCGAGCGAGAACACCAGACCCCCGAGCAGCCGTGCCAACCCGGGCGCCATGCCGCCACCGGCCGTGACGACTGTGGAGAAGATGGCCCCCAGCGAGATGAACGCGCCCGCGAGCACCGCGAGCACGACCAGACTCTCGGCCGGCATCGCCACCTTGGCCACACCGACAGCCTCGGCGCGCCGGGCGACGTCGGGGGGCAGCAGCGCGTCCGGCTCCATGGCGGGAGTTGACCGCGACCCCGCCCCCGACCGCCAGAGTCGAAAGGCCCGACCGCCCGGCCCCGTGTGGCGATTTGGGCGACCTTGTCAGTCGAGCTCTCGTAGCTCCCCGGTCATCAGGAACCAGGCCTGCTCCGCGATGTCCACCGCGTGGTCAGCTGCTCGTTCGAGATAGCGCGACAGCTGGAACATCCGGACCGCCCACTCCAGTCGCTGAGGATCGTCGCCAAGGCCCAGCACACGGCCGACCATCCCTCGGTTGACCTCGTCGATGCGGTCATCCAGCCGGGGGAGCTGCTCACATCGAGCCTGGTCGAGCCGGATGAACGCTTCCACGGCCAGATCGGTCATCGAGATCGCCATGTCGCCCATCTCCTGGAGTCGGCGGAGCACGTCGCCGTTGGTAGGCAGCCCCATCGACGATCGAGTGGCGGTGGCGACGTTGACCGCCATGTCGCCGATGCGCTCGAGGTGCAGCGCCACATGCAGCAGCGCCACGAGGAGACGGAGGTCCGACGCAACCGGCTGTTGACGACCCATGATGTCGACGGCGTGCAGTTCAATCTGTTGGTAGGCGGCGTCGATGCCGTCGTCCTCGGCGATCACGCTCTCGCAGAGCGCGAGGTCGGAGCTGAGCAGTGCCCCCACGGACCGCTCGAGCGCGGTGCGGGCCAGGGTGGCCATCGTCCGCATCTCGGCCTCGAGGGCGTCGAGATCGTGACGGAACCTCGTGTGGCGTTCGACCGCCCGGGGGGTCCGCGGAGGGGACGGCAGGGAGTGTCTGATCAGCCGGATCATGGTCTTGACCTTCGAGCCAGCGGAAACGATCACGGCGATCCTCCGCCAGTCGTCGGGCGGCGGCTAGGGCCGAAGGTCATCGCTACTGTGAGCGGACTGCGGTGGCTCGCTGGGCGACATTCAATGCGCGCGCTATGCGTGTCCCCGATCGAACCGGAAGTCGGGACCTTGGGCCCTACCTCGGGCGGCCGAGGAACGCTCAAGATCCGTGATGATTCCCTGTCTGGGGCCAGGGTGGTTGACAGACGGAGGTGGGCTCATGAGCAGGTCAGGGATGTCCCGGCGGGATTTCCTGCGCATCGGTGGTGGCGCCGGCGCGGGGTTGTTCTTCATCGGTCAGATCGGCGGCCAGCGATTCAAGATGCCGGTCGGCGGCCGCGCAGATCCCAGGCGGCACGCTCGACCCAACGACCGTGCCGAAGTACGTGACGCCGATGCTGATCCCGCCGGTGATGCCGCGGGCGGGCACGATCACCAGCCGGGCGGCAAGCCGGTCGACTACTACGAGATCTCGATGAGGCAGTTCGCCCAGCAGATCCTGCCTGCTGGATTGCCGGCCACGACCGTGTGGGGCTACGGCGCGGTCAGCGGCGCAGAGCAAGCAGGGGTCTGCTGATCCACAACGCCCCGTCGCTGACGATCGAGGCGAAGTACAACCGGCCGGTGCGCGTCAAGTGGATCAACGAGCTGGTCGACGGCCGACGGCAACTACCTGCCGCATCTGCTGCCGGTCGACCCGACGCTGCACTGGGCCAACCCGCCGCGGCGGCAGTCGCCGGAGCGTGACACGCGACCGACGTTCGCGTCGACGCCCGGCCCGTACACGGGCCCGGTGCCGATCGTCACCCACGCTGCACGGCGCCGTCGGCGTCGGCGACGAGAGCGACGGCTACGCCGAGGCCTGGTACCTGCCCGCCGCCGACAACATCCCGGCCGGCTACGCCACCGAGGGCACCTGGTACGACTTCTTCGCCGGCAAGGCGGCGGCGGGCTTCGGCGCGACGTGGGGACCGGGGTTCGCCACCTTCCAGTACCCGAACCTGGACCGCGGCGTCGACCAACTGGTACCACGACCACGCCCTCGGCATGACCCGGCTCAACGTGTACGCCGGTCCGGCCGGCTTCTTCATCATCCGTGGCGGCCCCGCCGGCGACAAGGCCGTGCTCGACAGCCGCACCGGAGCTCACGGCCGTCGCTTCCCGGGCCGGCGCCGCGGGAGGGCGACAAGTTCCCGCCCAACAAGACCTACCGCGAGATCCCCATCGCGATCCAGGACCGGTCGTTCAACACCGACGGATCGCTGTTCTACCCCGACACCCGGGCCTTCTTCGACGGGATCGCCGGCCCGTACATCCCCGAAGACCGACGTCTCGCCGATCTGGAACCCCGAGTTCTTCGGCAACATGATCATGGTCAACGGCAACACCTGGCCGTTCCTGACCGTCGAGCAGCGCCGCTACCGGTTCCGGGTCCTCAACGGCTGCCAGTCCCGCTTCCTGATCCTCGACTTCAACCAGATCCCCGGCGTCGAGGTGTGGGCGATCGGCAACGAGGGCGGCTTCCTCGCCGGCGCCGGTGAACCTCACCGCCACCAACGGCAACCGGCTCCTGATGGGCCTGGCCGAGCGCGCCGACCTGATCGTCGACTTCACCAACGTGCCGGTGGGCAACTACGTCCTCGGCAACGTCGGACCCGACGAGCCGTTCGGCGGCGGTGAGCCCGGACGACGACTTCGACGTCGCCGACCCGGCCACGACCGGCCAGATCATGCAGTTCCGGGTCGTGCCCGCCGTCGGCGTCGACCCGTCGACCCCGCCGCAGTTCCTGCATGCTGCCGGCCATCACGCCCGCTGCCGCCGGCGACGGTGACCCGGCCGCTGGCCCTGCTCGAGGAGATGTCGGCGTTCTTCGACGGACGCCCCCGCCGAGGCCCTGCTCGGCACCGTGGCCGGCGACCCGCAACGTCGCCCCCGGGGTCTGGACCAAGCAGTTGTGGATGGACCCGGTCACCGAGAACCCAGCGGTCGGTGCCACCGAGGTGTGGGAGTTCTACAACGCCACCGCCGACGCCCACCCGATGCACATCCACGAGGTGGCCTTCGAGGTGGTCAACCGCCAGGACATCGTCGTGGACGAGGAGGGCATGAGGTCGTCAGGTCGTGCCAGGCTCGACGGCGCCGCACCCCGCCCGAGCCCTGGGAGACCGGGTTCAAGGACACCGTCATCGCCTACCCCGGCCAGGTGACCCGGGTGCGCATGCCCAGTTCAACAACCCCGGCCAGTTCGTGTGGCACTGCCACATCGTCGAGCACGAGGACAACGAGATGATGCGGCCCTACCGCATCGGCCCGGTCCAGCCCGGCCAGCCGACATAGACCGTCGGTCCCCCCGACCGACCGAGAGGGTGCCCATTTAGCAACACCCTCCCACCGCCCCGAGGCGCGTGAGCAACGACGCTGGCATCGACCTACACCGCGCGGTGGGCGGCAATCGGCGGGGTCTAGGCGGGGGCGCCTCGATCGGGTCGGCTGGCGAGGTGGGCGATGCCAAGGACGATGCCGGCCCCGAGGAGCACGACGGCCGTGAGCCCGGTGATCATGGCGATGAGCCAGCCACCGTCGGGTAGCTCACCGGTGGCGGTGGTTGTTGCGATCAGCGCGGCCAGCAGCCCGGCGCCGGCGGCGAGGAGCTTCCGCCCGTGGGCGGTCGTCGCGCGGGGCTGGGTGAGGGGGCGGGCCCGGTGAGCGGCGAGCAGTCCCAGCCATCCGGCGACGACCCGACGGCGATGCAGGCCAGGAGAACGAGGGGATGACCGACGGTTGCCCCGACGATGACACCGCTCAGTGCGAGCGTGCCGAACAGCGTCGGGATCAAGGGGGTCGGTACGTGGTCCATGCCTGCACCCTCATCTGGATCTGCACGGGTCCACCGCTTGGCCCCGATATTCACGCCAACTCTGACGGCTACGGCGTAATCGCCGAGACGTTCGCGGCAGTGCTCGGCGTCTGACGGATAGATCCAACGGGATTGGCCGCGGAGCAGCGGCAAGCCTCGCATGTGAGGGTCGGGCCGACAGGGTCGGTCGCCCAGCCGAGGACGGTGCCGTAACTGGTGACGCCCGCACGCCGAGCACCGGCGCAGGCGGAGCCCGGCGCCGCTTGACCGTAGAGGCAGATTCGGCAGCCGGCTACTTGGCCCAGCTGACCAAACCGTCCGGACTGTCGGTTGCCACCGAGGACCATCTACGCCACCGGGCTGGTCGACCTCGACGAACACATTCTGATCGACCTGGTCGAGAAGGCGACGAGGGGCGGGAACCCGACGGTTCCTACGGACCAGGGGTGGATTCGTCCGTGAGGTAGCTGTACGAGACCGTGCAGCCACCCTCACCGACGTTGCGGATGCCGTGCTCGACGCCCGCTGGGATATGCAGGTAGGTCCTTCGGCCGACGTGCTCGCCGAGCATCTCGGCGGTGCCCTCGACCACCCACATGTGGTGGTGTGCCCGGACGTGCGAATGCAGGGACACCAACCCGCCAGGCGCGATGCGCATGAGCCCAGCCACCGACCTGCCCGATCGCCACAGCAGCTTGTAGGCGACACCCTCGAACGGCTCGAGCGGGTGCCAGGCGAGCGCGTCCGACGCCGCCTGGGTGACGAGCGTTGCGACAGGGACACCCCCGCCGCCGGTCGGCTCGCTCATCGGGGCCACTCAGCCAGCCCCGGCGCGGTGCACGATCCGGGGCGGCGGAGACGACCAGCACCGGCACGGTCGCGTTGTGCACCGTGGCGGTGGTGACGCTGCCGAGCCGCAGGCGGTCCCACCCGGTGCGACCGTGGGTCGCCATCACCAACAGCGCGGCCGGCTCCGTTGCCACCATGTCGACCAGCGCGTGGGCCGGGTGCTTGTCGTGCAACACATCCCACCCCTCGACGCCGCCCATCCGCACCGCCAGACCGGCCACATGCGCCGACTCGAAGGCGTCGCCGTTCGTGACCCAGTCGGCCGGTACTCCCGGGTCGCCGACCTCCATGAGCCACAACGGCAAGCCGAGCACGGCCGCCCACTGCCGGGCCGGTTCGATCGTCCGCTCCGACTCGTGGGAGCCGTCGATGCAGGCGACGACCGACCCGCGAACCTGGAGTCCTCGACCACGCGCGGCCCCACGACCAGCACCGGCCGATCGACGGTGCGCAACAGCGTCCCGGCCACGCTGCCCATCACGGCCCGGGCCAGACCCCCGTGACCGTGCGACGACATGCACACGAGCGTGCCCGGCGCCAGGCCCTCGGCGATGGCATCAGGGATGCTCTCCCGGACCACGATCTCGGTCTCGATGTCGGTCACCGCGGCATGGCGATCGGCGACGCCGGCGACGTACTCGGTCAGCGTCTCCTTCTCGCCGGGCACCGCCCGGCTGAGCACCCGCAGCGGCACGCCGGTGAGTCGGACAGGCTCGAGCGCAGCGGCGAGCGCGCGCGCTCAGCAGCTGGCGACCCGTCGAGCGGGACGAGGATGTCGGTGAACGGTGTCTCCACGGTGTCGTGTGACTCGACCATACGGATCAACGCCGGGCCGCCGGAAGGGTCAGAAGTCCCATCGGGCCCTTCCAGCCTGCCGGCGGCGGCTGCAGTGAGCGAGGTTCCGCTCAGCGCCAGCAGGCCGGAGCGAAGCGCCGAGCGTGCACCAGGCTGTCAGAGGCGATAGCGACGCAACTCGGCATCGACGTCTGCCGCGGTGATAGGCCGGCGCACGAAAGCGTCCCAGGCATGGAGCACCAGGCCCGCCCCCCAGACGCCCAGCACCCACGCTGGCCAGAGGTACCCGGCACCCGTGAACGCCCAAACCCCGACGAGGAACGCGTTGATGACGACGTAGGCGACGACGTGTGAGCCGAAGTCACGTCGGGTCTCCAGCCGCTTGCGCGCTCGCTCCCGCTCGGACACGGCAGCGGTTCCGGTCCCGACCTCTGCGCCGGTCTCCCTATCCAGCGTTCCCATGTCACACCTCCTTCGCATGTCCGACCGCTACGCCAGCGGCGGCCATGCCGAGAAAGACCGATCGACTCCTTCACCGTCCGCTCGACGGCTGCCGATCACAAGGGGCGAACGTCCCGATATCGAGCCCACGGCGTCATGAGCTGAGCCGCCCGCCATGACGGCCGGCGGAGATGCCAGCCGAGCGCGAGAGCGAACGAGACGGCGACAGCGCGGCACGGGTGTCACTCGAGCCGATTGTGAGCACGAGATGGTCGACGGCCAGCAACGCGATGCGCCGAGCACGATGCCGAGGGGCGGCTGTGCCGAACGGTTTGACCCTCGGTGGTACCCATGGCTTGGGCGGGACCTACGGCCCGGCGGCGGCGGGATCTTCGCCCCTATGCCACCGACCGGCGCGGCTGAGACGCTGCGGCCGATGATGTTCGACAGGATCCTCGTACCGCTCGTCTTCAGCAGCCCGGCCGATAGGGCATTGCCTGTAGCGCAAGCGCTGGCGCACAAGCTCGTGGCTCGGATCGACGCCGTGGTCGTGACCAGTCGAGGACTCGATCGCGCCATCGACGACAACGAGGCACGGCGGCACCCTCCGTCGCTCGATTGCGAGCTGGACGGAGTCGAGCTACGCACGGAGGACGAGGTCGTCGAGCGGATCCTGGCGGCGGCCGGGTCACCGCGCACGCTGCTGTGCATCGCCACGCACGCCCGCGGCGCCGCTGCCGACCTCGCGTTCCACTCGGTGGGCGAACAGGTACTCCGGCACACCAGCCAGCCCGTCATGGCCGTCGGCCCGCGGACGGTGATCGATCCCCCGCCACGCCTGGACGAGATCGTGTCCTGTGTCGAAGATGACCCTCGTCAGGCACACCGGCTGCTGACGGTGACGGCCGACTGGCACACGAGCTCCGATGCGATCCGTGGCTGGTGCGCGTCATCGATCCCGGTATCGATCCGCCGGCCAGCGGCTCTCCCGATCCGACACTCCTCGACGACCTGACCCGCGAGCTGCTCGAGCACGGCGTGGCCGCCACCTGGGAGGCCGTGCCCGAAGCCGACCCGGCCACCGGCATCCTGCGCTTCGCGAGCAAGCCGGCCGGGCCGATGCTCATCATGGCCAGCCACGGCCGATCAGGGCTACGCCGCCTGGTGCTCGGCAGCGTCACCCTCGAGGTGCTGCGTCGCTCGCCCCACCCGGTGCTCGTCGTCCCGGCCGACGAGTCGAGCCCCGACCCGAGCACCCGCTAGGGCCCCTGTCGCTCCGCGCTCCCGGTCGCCTGCGGGATGGGGCCGCGACCACGAGGCGGGCTCTCGCGCGATCTTGCTCGTGGACTGCGTGGATGACCGAGCCGGTCGGTGATCAGCCAGTCAACGGCACTCGCCATTCGAGGATCGTGCCGCTGGGAGGGCCGGGACGCAGCTCGAACTGGCCACCGCGCTGGGCCGCCCTGGCGGCCATGTTCTTGAGTCCCTGGCCTCGCGGCGCGTCCTCGTCGGGCGGACCGATCCCGTCGTCCACCACCCGCAGCACCACCGAATCACCCACGACGACCTCGACCTCCGCCCGGCTGGCCCCGGCGTGGCGGGCCACGTTGCTCAGCGCCTCCCGCAGCGTCGCCAACATCTCGGCGCCCACCGCCTCAGACACCGCTGTATCGATCGGACCATCGAAGAGAACCCGGGGCTCAAAGCCCAGCGCACTCGTCGCGTCCCGAGTGAGCGCCAGCACCCGGTCACGCAGGCCCTCTGCCGCGGCCCGGGACGCCTCCAGGCCGAAGATGGCCGACCGGATGTACTTGACGGTGACGTCGAGATCGTCGACCGCGGCCTCGATGCGAGCGACCGCCGCATCAGGCTCGGTCCTGATCAGCCGCGTGCTGCCCTGCAGGGACAGCCCGGTGGCGAACAGCCGCTGGATCACTGTGTCGTGCAGGTCGCGGGCAATTCGCTCCCGGTCCTCCACCAGCGCCAGCTCCTGCACGCGGGCGTGCAACCGGGCGTTCTCGATCGCCACACCGGCCGCGGCGGCCAGGCCCACGACCAGCTCCTCGTCGACGTCTGTAAACACCTCGGCCGTGGTCTTATCGGTCAGGTAGAGGTTGCCGAACACCTCGTCGCGCACCCGGATCGGGACGCCGAGGAACGAGCGCATCGGCGGATGGTTCGGGGGGAAGCCGTAACTGTCGGGGTGCTTGCCCAGGTCCGGGAGCCGGAGCGGCACCGCGTCAACGATCAGCACACCAAGGATGCCGTGGCCCTCCGGGAGGTGCCCGATGGCACGGTGGGTCTCCTCGTCCACGCCCACGGTGATGAACTGGGCCAGACGAGAGCGGCTCTCATCGAGAACACCCAGGGCGCCGTAGCGGGCATCCACCAGGTCGGTCGCCCCCTCCACGATGCGCCGCAGCATCGCCGGCAAATCAAGATCCGAACCGATCGTGAGCACGGCGTTGAGAAGCTCACGCAGGCTACGGGGACCAGCGACCTCGGACACCTCCCCACACTACGAGGGCAACACGCTCAGACACGGCGCCGCCCTGAGACCACAACCGCGGCAGAGGCCACGGCCATGGATCGCCTGTCAGCCGGGCGTCTGTGGATCAGCCGTGTATAGCGGTGTCGGTGTGGGAGGGGTGGGTCCGGGCCTTCCAGCACGCCGCGCACCGGTTGACGCCTTCGCGATGCAGGTAGGGGTGTGGCGGTGTGGGCCGTTCGGAGCCCGAGCGCGGTGATGCTGTCGAGCTGATCGATCGGCACACGTATTTCGACGCCGCTCACCGTTCGGATGACAAGCATGGTTGGGTTGCCTCCTGTTCGCGAACTACAAGGTACGTCTGTCTTGCGGAGGATCGCGGCCGACGCGGTCGCATCACGGTCCAAGGTCCTTCCCGATCCGGGAGTAGCGCTGCCCGCGACCTGCAGCTGCCTCGTGGGATGCCGATGCGGGGCTGCCAAGCGCCCGGCCGTTCCGCACTCACCGGAGCATGCCGGCCACGGTGGTCGACGGCGTGAACTCGATCCCGAGCGCGCCGATAGGTGCTTGCCGAAGGTGAACGGTCCGTCGGTGACCTGCAGCCGCTGGTAGGGATCGAGTCGTCGCACCTGCAACAGCTGGGGGTGCTGCGCCGGGCCGGTCTGGTCACGACCCGCAAGGAGGGTTCGTCGGTGGTCTACGCCCTCAAGGACGCACTCGTGGCCGAGCTGCTGGGGGTCGCCTAACGGCTGTTGATGGCCGCGCTGGCCGAGACGCGTGACCTGCTCGCCGAGCTGACCGCGCAAGACCCCACCCGATGACCGACCAATCGCAGCGTGACGCGACTGTGGTGGCCGGGGCGCGGGCACCGTGGTTCCGGACCGCGGTGTGGGCCAGCGTGGCCGGGCTGGTTCCCCGCCGGTCCGATTACGCCGGTCTGGCCCGGTCCTGGCGCGGCGACCTCGTCGCCGGGGTGACCGTCGGGGTGGTGGCGTTGCCGCTGTCCTTGGCGTTCGGGATCACCACCGGGTTGGGCGCCGCCGCCGGGCTGACCACCGCCATCGTCGCCGGTCTGGTCGCCGGCATCTTCGGTGGTTCGAACGTCCAGGTGTCCGGCCCGACCGGCGCCATGACCGTCGTGCTGGTGCCCCACGTCGCCCGCTACGGCGCCGACGCTGTCGTGGTCGTGGGATCCTCGCCGGGGTCCTCGTCGTCGCCGTCGAGATCGGCGTCGCCATCGCCGCTGTGCTCGCCCTGCGCAGCGTCGCCCGCACCACCCCGCTCACGCCGGCGCCCATCGAGGTCGAGGTCGACAATGACGAGGAACGCGACCTGCTGCGCGACCACATCGTCGCCTACCGCATCGACGGCGCCCTGTTCTTCGGCGCCGCCCAACGCTTCCTCACCGACCTCGCCCAGGTCGCAGACGTCAAGGTCGTCATCCTCCGCCTCCCCGACCTCCAAATGCTCGATGCCACCGGCGCCCAAGCCCTCGGCGAGATCGTCGAAGACCTCGAACACCGGCACATCACCGTGCTGCTCAAAGGCCCCCCGCCCGAACACGAACGCCCCCTACGCGCCATCGGCGCCCTCGACCGCCTCGCCACAGAACACCACGTGTTCGCCAACCTCGACGACGCAATCACCCACGCCCGCCTCCACGCCACCGGCACCCCCCACGACCATGCCGACCGCTCACCCGACCGCCAAGCGGCCTGAACTCCACCCGCCCACGCCTAGCCAGGAAGACCTGCGCCTCCCGGTCTTGACGCTGGCCGGCGCCCGAGTCGATCGCATCCCGGCCGCAGTCGCATCGACGTTCCTGGCTCGTCTGCGCGACGTCGGCTGGACGGGCGACATCGCCCTCGCCGTGGGCGCCTTCATCGACAGCGGCGAGTTCGTCGGCGTGGCCGTGCTCGCACCACCCGACGCCGACAGGGCCGAAGCGTTCGTCGCGGTCACCCCGGCGCGACGCCGCCTCGGGATAGGCACCGACCTCCTGCTGGTCCTGCTCGACGGTGCCGCCAACCGCGGCATGCGTGGCATCTCCGACCGGTAGTGCCGGACGACCCTGCGCCGGACGAAGCCTTCCTGGGCGAGCCTCACCCCGACGTGGCGCGTCCTCCTCGTGAGAGACCGGGACCATCCCTGCGCGGCTCGGGACCTGTGGCCCATGAACCGCCGGTACGGCGCAGGTGCACAGACCCTGCGGCCGCGGGCACCACCAGCGTCGGCCGGCGCACGTGGTCGGCCACCGTGCGGGCCACGCTGCCCAACAACAGCTCGGCCGGCCCACCTCGGCCGCGTGTCCCGACGACGACGAGATCCACGTCCAGGTGGTCGGCGAGCTCCAGCAATGTGGGCGCCGGATCGCCGGAGCGCACGATCACCTGCACGGCCACCCCGCGCTGACGGATGGCCTGCGCCGCGGCTTCAAGGTGCGCCATCGCCCGCTCGGACGCGTGCTCCTCGCCCTCGCTCGTGATTGCGGTCGATGGCCCGAGCGGGAAGGGTGGCACGTACTCGATGACCTCGAGGACGCTGAGCGACCCGCCGAGCAGCTGGGCCAGGTCGGCCGCTAGTTCGAGCGCGGCAAATGAGGGCTCGGAACGATCGACGCCGACGAGCATCCGGTGGAGCTGGAGCCCGTCGGCGCGGGGTGCCCCCTCCCTCAGGTCGGGCACGACCAGCACCGGCACGCTGGCAGCCTGCAACAGATGCAGGCTGGTCGAGCCGAGCGCCAGGGCCGGGTTGGCCCCGACGCCACGGCTCCCCACCACTAGCAGGTCGGCCCGCTCGTCGGCGGCTGCGCGGAGGAGCACCTCGGCTGGGGGCCCATCGCGCAGCTCGACGCGATGCGCACAACTCGCTCGCACCATGGGGGCGCACCACGTGTTCTCGACGAGGTTACGGAGGTCGGCCCGCCAGGCGCCCGCAGGGGCGGTCCGGTCGTGGACCTCCTCCAACAGACCCACCGCATGGACCGCGACCACCTCGGCCCCGACGATCTCGCCGAGGCTCAGGGCCCAGCGCAGGGCCTCTCGCGACGTGCCAGATCCGTCGACGCCGACGACGATGCGCTGTCCTTCCATGTCACCAGCGTCGCCGCCCGATGCGCGCCACGCCAGGGTCGAAGGACCCGGCGCGTTGCCTGCCCGTGGGCCCCGACAACAGGACCAGGGCCGGCCAGGAAAGGACGTTCGACCCGGGGCACCCGATCGGTCGATCTCGTTCAATGACAGCAGGCCACAGCATGGGCACGAGGAGGATTGCCATGAAGGCCAGGACCGATGACAGGATCGCCGCGGAGGGCAACCACCGGGGTGACCCCGTCCACGACGCAGCCGTGCCTGGGTTCACCGAGGTCGTGCACGTACGCGACGTGATGACGACCGACGTGGTGACCGTCGGGTCCGACGCGACCTACGACGAGGTCGTCCATCGGTTGCTGGCCCGCGGCATCAGCGGCCTCCCCGTCACCGACACCGACGGCACCTTGGTCGGCATCGTCACCGAGGCCGACCTGGTGAGCCGCGATGCCTACGGTCCCGACCGCTGCCGGGCGCTGGGCCTCGTCGCCGACCTGCGAGATCGCGATCCGGCGTGGGTGCGCAGGGTGTCGGGCACGACCGCCCGAGAGCTGATGTCGCCCGGCGTCATGACCGCGTCGCCCGACGACGAGCTGCGCGTCACGGCCCGACGCATGATCGAGGCCGCGTACCGGCGCCTGCCCGTGGTGGCCTCCGACGGTCGACTCGTCGGCATCGTGTCGCGCCGCGACCTCCTGGCACCGGCCTACGCCCGCGCTGCGGCAGGCGCGATCAGCACGCAGGGCGATCCCAGGTCCACCGGTTGAGGATCAGACCACGACCAGCGGCATCGGGACTTTCGACCCTGGGCGACGCCGCCCGGGTTCGTGGATGATCATCCCAAGGCAACGAGCATGCAGGAGAAGGTTGTGCTGCACGTCGTACCTCCTGACCCAGCTGACCCCTTCGAGGCGCGCCTGGTCGATGTTGGCCGCGTCGTCGTGCCGGTCGACGGCTCGCCGTTCGCGGAACGCGCCCTGCCCGTCGCGGCGTGGGCGGCTCAGGGCCTCGGAGCCCCGATCCACCTCGTCGAGGTCGTGTCCCGCTCGAGGGACAGCGAGTCCGCCATCCACTACGTCGACGAGCTGGCGCGACGCTGTGCCGCACCGAGTTGGGACGTGATGCAGGGCGACACCGTCGGCGCTGCGATCGCCGCGGCTACGGACCACGAGCGACCCGGCCTGGCGTGCCTTGCGACGCACGGCCGGGACCGGAGCGCGACGCTGCTCGGCTCGGTCGCATCGTCGGTACTCGACCACACGACCATCCCCGTCATGCTCGTCGGCCCCCAGGCACGGCCACCGTGCGCCAGCGACGCGCCCGTCGTCGTGGCCGTCGACGGTGCCGCCGCCGACCTTGCACTCGTCGAGGTCGCTGTGAGCTGGGCGGCGACACTGCGCACCCCGCTCCTCATCGCTATTGTGGCTGCAACGGCACCCGTGTCGCACCGCGAGGATCGGCCGCGCCACCGGGCGCGCGGGCCGGCCGACCCCGAGAGCTACCTCGATGCCCTCGCCGCCTGGGCGAACGCCATGTGGTCGGGATGCACCATCGACGCCCGTGTCGCCTACGACCCCGTCGGCGTGCGCGACGGGCTCGTCCGGCTCGTCGACCGCACGGCAGCGCTGCTCGTTATCGGGTCGCACCGCCGATCGCAGCCGATGCGTTCGCTGTTCGGCAGCCACGCCGCCAGGGTCATCCACGACATCGCGATCCCGGCCCTCGTCGTCCCGCTCGACACCGGAGGTCGCAGGCCCGCGAGCTGACCCGGACCACGTGATCGCCCCACGTGACAGAAGTCCGGGACCTTGGCCCCTATCACGGCTGAGCAGCCCAGGCTGATGCTGAGGGCATGGCAGTTTCATCCGGCACGCACGCACCGGCCGCCGCCAACATCGAGGCGCACGGTGACGGCGCCCGTACGGCCGGCCCGATCGTCTCCGCCGACGGCGTCGAGAAGACCTACGACACCGGCTCGGTGCAGGTACGGGCGCTCGGGGGCGTCGATCTCGCGGTGGCGCCGGGCGAGGTGGTGGCGATCATGGGCCCGAGCGGCTGCGGCAAGACGACGCTGCTCAACTGCCTATCGGGGCTCGACACCGTCGACGCCGGCGAGGTGCGCATCGAGGGCGTGTCGCTGTCGTCGATGTCGGATCGCGAGCGCACCGCCTACCGCGGGCGTCGGATGGGGTTCGTCTTCCAGTTCTACAACCTGCTGCCGGTGCTCTCGGCGGTTGAGAACGTCGAGTTGCCGCTTCTCGTGTCGCGGGTCGCGGCGGGTGAGGCACGGCGCCGTGCGCTCGACGCGCTGGCGATGGTCGGCCTGGCCGATCGGGCCACGCATGTGCCCGAGGAGCTCTCGGGTGGCGAACGCCAGCGGGTCACCATCGCCCGCTCGCTCGTGAACGACCCCGCCATCGTGTGGGCCGACGAACCAACCGGTGACCTCGACTCCGAGATGGCCCAGGAGATCGTCGACCTCATGCGCCGGCTCAACCAGGAGCGGGGGCTCACCTTCGTGATCGTCACGCACGACATCGCGGTGGGCCGCCGCGCCGATCGCATCGTCCGCATGCTCGACGGCCGGGTCGTCGACGAGGAGCGACTGGAGGACCGCCATGTACGCGCGGGTCACGTTGCTTGAGATCGACACGATGCGCGCCACCGTGCCGGGAGCGGTCGCACTGTTCGACCGCGACGTTCTCCCCGAGCTCCAGTCCCAGGATGGCTATCGCGGCGTGTACGTGCTGGCCACGCCTGAGGGCAAGGCGGCGTTGATCTCGCTGTGGGACACCGAGGAGCAGGCCGACGCCGGCATGCTGAGCGGCTTCTACGCGGAGACGCTCGCTCGCTACGTGACGCTGTTCGCCGCGCCGCCCGGGCGGGGGCGCTACGAGGTCCTGGTCGCCGACATCCCGGCCCTAGATCGGAGCTGACCGTGGAACGGCTCTTCGGCGTGCCGGTCGGGGCCTTCGCGACGGCCCTGGTGGCGGTCATGGTCGTGGCCTTCGGTGTCATCGCCGTGTGCGTGGTGCGGAACCGGGTGTTCCTGCGGATGGCGACACGCAACGCGACCCGCCGCCGCGCCCGCAGCGCCTTGATCGTCGGCGGGCTGATGCTGGCCACTGCGATCATCGGGGCGCCGGCGACCGGCTCGTTGGGTTCGGTGGCAGTGCACCGGTCGAGCTCGACGTCCGCGACATCGTCTCGTTCCGGGGCGCGGGAGCCGACGGTCCGGCGCTACTGGCGCCCCTCGGCCTGGCCCAGCAGATCGTGGGTGAGGAGGGACGGATCTCGCACGTGCTGGTGTCGAACACCGGCGGCGAGCTGTCGGGCGCCAGCCGTACCGACGAGGTGACCGACCTGCTCGCGCCGGCGGTCGAAGGCGCCGGCCTCGAGGTCGTCGCGGTGAAGGAGGACGGCCTCGAGCAAGCCGACGAGCAGGGCAACGCGTTCATGTCGCTCTTTTCGACGTTCGGCACGTTCGCCATCGCCGCCGGCATCCTGCTCATCTTCCTGATCTTCGTGATGCTCGCCGCCGAGCGCCGCACCGAGATGGGCATCGCCCGCGCCGTCGGCACCCAGCGCGGCCACCTGGTCCAGACGTTCGTGTTCGAGGGCGCCCTCTACGACCTGGTGGCGGCGGCGGTCGGCGCCCTGGTCGGCCTCGGCGTCGCCTACGGGATGGTCGAGGTCGTGTCCGGGTCGTTCACGACCGAAGAGTTCGCCATCGAGCACGCCGTTCGCCCGACCAGCCTGGTGGTGGCCTACGGGCTCGGGGTCGTCCTTACCCTCGCGGTGGTCACGGTGTCCGCCTGGCGGGTGAGCGTTCTCAACGTCGTGACGGCGATACGGAACCTTCCCTCACCCGCGGCGCGTACCTCCCGTCGATCGCGCTGGGGGCGCGGTGCCTTGGCCGTAGGCGTGGGAGCGCTCCTCGCCTGGGCAGGCGCGTCGGGAGGGCAGGCGACGCCGTTCCTGCTCGGCGTGTCGATCGTGGTCGTGGGCCTGATCCCGATCGCGCGGGCCCTCGGCGTCGGCGACCGGGCCTCGCACACGATCGCCGGGGTCGCGCTCGTCGCTTGGTGGTTGCTCCCGGCCCGCGTCTACGACGCCCTGGTGGGCGAGCTGGCGTGGGACTTCTCGGTCTGGATCGTCGCCGGGCTCGTGATCGTGCTGGGAGCGACATGGACGATCATGTACAACGCCGATGTCGCGCTGGCCCTGGTGACCCGCGTCGCCGGCCGTCTCCGCTCCGTCGCGCCGGTCGTCCGCATGGCGGTCGCCTACCCGCTGCGCAGCCGGCTCCGCACGTCGATGACGCTCGCCATGTTCACCCTCGTGGTGTTCACGCTGGTCACCGGTGCCACGATTTCCGGTTCGTTCATCAACAACCTTGACGATCTCGAGTCCTTCAGCGGTGGGTTCGACGTCCGGGCGGTGATCGCCCCGCTCAGGCCCATCGACGACATGCGTGACGCCGTCGCCCATGCCGCGCCGTCGGGCGGTCTCGATCCGGCCGACATCGAGACGGTGGGCGCCCAGTCGATGGTGCCGGTCGAGGCGCGGCAGGTGGGCACCGCGACGTTCGCCGATTACCCCGTGCGCGGGCTCGATGACGAGTTCGTCGCCACGACCGCCTATCGGCTGGCGGCCATCGGCGAGGGGTACGAGTCGGCGGCCGACGTTTGGGAGGCGATGGCCGAGCGGCCCGGTCTCGCCGTGGTCGACCCCTTCGTCGTCCCGCGCCGCAACCAGTTCATGTTCGGGGTCATGCCCGACTTCCAGCTCGAGGGCTTCTACGTCGAGGACGAGGTGTTCGAGCCGGTCGATGTCGAGGTCCGCGATCCCACGAGCGGCACCGAGTTCACCCTGACGGTGGTCGGGGTGCTCGACGACTCGGTGCCCTGGGAGATGGCGGGGATCACGACGTCGCAGGCCACCCTCGCCCCGCTGGGCGAACGCGCCCGGCCCACGACGTTCTGGTTCGGGCTGACCGACGGCGCTGACCCCTGCACCGTGGCCACCGCCCTCGAGTCGGCGTTCCTCGACGACGGCCTCGAGGCGCAGACGCTGCAGGATCGCCTCGACGAGGCGGTCGCAGCCTCGTGGACCGTCAATCGGCTCATCCAGGGGTTCATCGGCCTCGGTCTCGTGGTCGGCGTCGTGGCGCTGGGCGTCGTGAGCGCCCGCGCGGTGGTCGAGCGGCGCCAGCAGATCGGGGTGCTGCGGGCCATCGGGTTCCAGCCCGCCATGGTGCGTCTGGCGTTCCTCGCCGAGGCATCGTTCGTCTCGCTCGCCGCCATCGCCCTCGGCTGCGGCCTCGGCCTGATCACCGCCTACAACGTGGTTGCCTACATGGGCGAGCAACAGGACGTGGCGCTCACCGTCCCCTGGCTCAACCTCGCCGCCATCTTCACCGTCGTCTACCTCGCCTCGCTGGCCAGCACCCTGCTGCCGGCGATCCGGGCCTCACGCGTCTACCCCGCCGAAGCACTTCGCTACGAGTGACCAGGAGAACGTCCGCTCGCATCCGGGCGCCGCGGGCCGGGGGCGACCCGACTGATCGCCGCTGAGCCTTCGTGAGCCCGACCTGACTGCTGACGGGCCAGGCCGGCGATGGCAGGGTGCGGGCGTCCGTGGCGAGCGCCCTGCGTGCCAGGGTGTTGCCCGTGCATCGCGCCGGTTCCGACGAAGCGCGTCGGGCGCTCACCCGTTGGCTGGGGCGGCGCGTCCCTGACGGGTACGGGCGGCGTGATGTCCGGCGCGACGTCGGCGCCGGGCTGATGCTGACCGCGCTGCTCGTCCCTGCGGGCATGGGCTACGCGACAGCTGCCGCACTCCCGCCCGAGACGGGCCTCTACGCGACCGTCGCTGCGCTCGTCGCGTACGCGCTGGTCGGTCCGTCGCGCGTGCTGGTGCTGGGGCCCGACTCGTCGCTTGCGCCTCTCATCGCCGCGGCGATCGTCCCGCTCGCGGCGGCCGGTGCGATCGGCGCGGATCGGCGGGTCGCGCTGGCCGGGCTCCTCGGGCTGCTGGTCGGGCTGATCCTTGTTCTCGGCAGCGTGCTCCGGCTGGGTTTCGTCACCGACCTGCTGTCCAAGCCGATCCGGGTCGGCTACCTGAACGGCGTTGCCCTCGTGGTGATCGGCGGGCAGCTCCCTGTGCTGCTCGGGTTCTCGGTCGATGGCGACGGGCTCGTCGACGAAGGGCGAGACCTGGTCGCCGGCATGGCGGAGGGGCAGGCCCAGCCCGCGGCCGCGGGCATCGGCATCGGCGCGCTCGCCCTGATCCTGATCCTTCGCCGCACCGCGCCACGGGTGCCCGGCCTGCTGGTCGCCGTCGTGGGTGCCAGCGCCGCCGTGTGGGTGTTCGACCTCACCGACGTGCCGACCGTGGGGCCACTGCCCCGCGGTGTTCCCTCCTCGGCTCTGGGCACCCTCACATGGAGCGACGCCGCGTCGTTGATCGGCCCCGCCCTCGGCGTCGCTGTCGTCGCCTTCGCCGACACCGGCGTGCTGTCACGCGCGTTCGGCGCCCGTACCCGCAACGAGGTCGACCCCAACCGCGAGATGGCGGCGCTCGGCCTGGCCAACCTGGCCTGCGGTGCGACCGGCGGCTTCCCGGTGTCGGCGAGCTCGTCGCGCACCCCCGTCGCCCAGGCAACTGGTGCGCGGACACAGCTCACCGGCGTGGTGGGCGCCGCCGCCGTCGCCCTGGTCGTGGTGGCGGCGCCCGGCTTCACCCGCCACCTCCCCTCGTCGGCCCTGGCGGCGGTGGTCATCGCCGCTGTGCTGTCGGTCGCCGACGTGCCCGAGACCGTGCGACTGCTGAGGATGAACCCCCCGGAGTTCGTGTTGTCGCTGATCGCCTTCGCCGGCGTAGCGACACTCGGCGTGCTGCGCGGCATCGCCGTCGCCGTCGCCCTGTCGCTCCTCGCGTTCGTGGCCAAGGCATGGCGGCCCTACATGGCCGAGCTGGTGCGGGTCGAGCAGCGCAAGGGGTACCACGACCGGGCCCGCCACCCGGAGGGGCGCCGTATCCCGGGCCTCGTGATCGTGCGGTTCGACGCGCCCCTGTTCTTCGCCAACGCCGAGCTGTTCGCCGAGTTCGTCCGGCGCTCGGTCGACGACGCCCCGTCGCCGGTGCGGTGGGTGGCGATCGCCGCCGAGCCGATCACCGACATCGACACGACCGCCGCTGAGGTCGTCGAACGGCTCGACGACGAGCTCGCGGCGCGGGGCATCCGGTTGGTGTTCGCCGAGCTGAAGGGTCCGGTGAAGGACCGGCTGGCCCGCTACGGCTTCGGCGCCCGGTTCGAGCCGGGCGACTTCTACCCGACCATCGGGACCGTCGTGTCCGACTACGTGACTAGCACCGGGACCGACTGGACCGACTGGACCGACGAGCGCGCCGCGCCCGGCAGGACCACCGAGCCCACCGAGGACGAGGAAGAACGGCCCTGAGATGCGTCTCGTCACGGAGACGGGTCGCCAGGCTGTCGTGATTCCCGCAGCAACGCCGCGGCCCGCGCCGGATCGACGATGTTGACCAGAAGACCCGAGCCCCGTTCGAAGCCCGCTTCGCGCTGGAGCCTCGGCCACACGTGGATGTGCCAGTGGTAGTCGGCCGCGACGGAGGAGGGGCGGGAGTGGATGGCGAGGTTGTACGGCGGGTCGCCGAGGGCGCGGTCGAGTCTGGCGAGGCCATCCCGCAACACCTCGCCCAGGGCCGACAGCTCCTCGTCGGCGTCCTCGAAGCGGGGCCGGTGGAGTCGTGACGCCACCAGCATCTCGAACGCGGTGCCCGACCACCAGGGGCACCACACGTCCGCCTCGGTCGCGGCCACCACCAACCCCGGGTCGTGGCGGTGGCGCTCCAGCTCGGCGCAGACGAGGCAGCCGTCGGTGGTCGCGATCCTGGCCACCTCGTCGAGCACCGCGGGTGGCTCCAGGTCGCCGGCGATGATCTGTGCGTGGGGATGGCTGAGGGACGCACCGCCCTCGACGCCGTGGTTGACGAGCAGCTGGGTATAGGTGCGCCCGGTGGTGGCATGGAACCGGGCCCGGTCGCGCAGCACGGTGATCACCTCGACCACCTGGTCGCTGCCGAGGTCGGCCAGCGATCGCCGATGGTCCGGTGAGAGCACCAGCACCTCGTGCGCGCCGCTGGCCGCGCCACGCACGCGCAGCCGATCGTCGCCAGGGTCGGGGGTCGTCCTCGGACCGTCCACGATCGGATACCGGTTAGGGAAGACGCGGGTGCGCCAGCCGGGCGTGCCGGCTGCCCCCGGCCCGGTGCGGGTGATCTCGGGAGGCGTCAGGTGCTCGTTGCCGGGACAGAACGGGCAGTCGCTGCGGTCCCCAGCGATCGCGTCGTCTTCTCGGCGCACGTGGTGGGCGATCGTGTCCGGCCGCTGGGCACGACCGGGCGCGAGGATCACCCAGCGGCCGGTGAACGGATCGAGACGGGCGTCAGCCATGGGTGGTTCCCGCCGGAGGCTACCGTCGCCCCGTGCCCGTGCCGGAGTCCGACCTGGTCGTAGCCGTGACCGGCCCCACCGGTACGTTCGGCTTCGGCCTCGTGCCATTGCTCCAGGCCGACCCGCGGATCGCACACGTGGTCGGGATCGCCCGCCGCCCGTTCGAGCCCGCAGACCACGGGTGGACCAAGATGGAGTACCGGCGGGGCGACGTCCGCGATCCCGCCAGCCTCGAGCAGGCGTTCCGGGGTGCCGACGTCGTGGTCCACCTCGCGTTCCTGATCACGGGAACGGCCTCGCACGCGACCACACACGCGGTCAACGTCGACGGCACGCTGAACGCGGTCCGCGCCGCAGCCGCGGCCGGAGCGAGGCGCTTCGTCTACGCCTCGTCGGTCGCCGCCTACGGGTTCCATGCCGACAACCCCGTCGGCATGACCGAGGACTGGCCGGTCAGGCCCGCAGCCCGTCTCGTCTACGCGCAGGAGAAGGCCGAGCTCGAGCGCCTCCTGGGCGAGGAGGCCGCGGACCATCCCGGGCTCAGCCTGTACCTCCTGCGCCCCTCCATCGTGCTGGGCCCGCACACCGTCGGCGGCAAGGACCTGCCCGGACCGCTCGCGCCGCTCGTCGACTGGCTCGCCGGTCGCGTGAGCAGACTGCCCGTACCCCTGCCGGCGCCGGTCCCGCGCTTGCCGATGCAGTTCGTCCACGAGGACGACGTCGGTCAGGCCTTGCTGCTGTGCATCGTCGGCGCCGGCCCGCCCGGCGCCTACAACATCGCCGGCGACGGCGTGCTCTCGGCAACCGAGGTCGCGCGAGAGCTCGGGCTCGCCCCCGTTGGGGTGCCGGGCGGCCTCGTCCGAGCGCCGGCCCGCGCCGTGGCGGCCCTGACGGCCCTGCCGTTCACTCCACCAGCGACGGCGTGGGCAGAGGCGCTGAGCCACCCCGCCATCATGGACACGACGAAGGCGAAGCAGGAGCTGGGCTGGAGCCCACGGTACACCGGGCTCGAGGCACTGCGCGGCACGCTGCGTAACGGTCGCGATCAGTCCTAGCGAGTGACGCTACAGACCTGTCTGTAGCGGCGGTACGGTGCTCGCACCTGGTCGAAGGAGAGACGGACATGCGTGTCGGCATCCATGTCGTGAGCTTCACCTGGCCCGGTGGGTTCGACTCGATCAGCCCGACGTTGGTCGCCACGGCCCGCAGCGCGGAGGACGCAGGGGTGTCCTCGTTCTCGTTGATGGACCACTGGTTCCAGATGGACGCGATGGCCCCGGCCACAGATCCGATGCTGGAGGGCTACACCTCGCTGGGATTCGTGGCCGGCCACACCCAGACGATGACGCTCGGCCTGCTGGTCACCGGGGTCACCTACCGCCACCCCGGCCTGCTGGCCAAGATCGTGACGACGCTCGACGTCCTGTCAGGGGGCCGGGTGCAGCTCGGCATCGGCGCCGCCTGGTACGAACGCGAGCACCGGGGCCTGGGCGTGCCGTACCCGCCGGTGGCGGAGCGGCTCGAACGCCTCGAGGAGACGCTGCAGATCTGCCTGCAGATGTGGAGCGACGACGACGGCGAGTTCGAGGGCAGGCACTACCAGTTGGCCGAGACGATCTGTGAGCCCCGCCCCCTGTCCCAGCCCCGCCCGTCGGTCCTCATCGGGGGCAGCGGCGAACGCAAGACGCTGCGCCTGGTCGCCCGCTACGCGGACGCCTGCAACCTGTTCGCCACCAGCCCTGACGAGATCGCCCACAAGCTCACGGTGCTGGACCGCCACTGCGAGGCCGAGGGCCGCGACCCAGACACCGTCCACCGGACGATCCTGGCGGTGCGCGACCCCTTCGCCGACCTCGACGGGTTCCTCGGTGAGATGGACGCCTACGCCAAGCTCGCCATCGACGAGGTGATCCTGATGCCCGGCGGCGACCCGGTGGCCTATGTCGAGCGGGTCGGCAGCGAGATCGTGCCGCGCCTCGCCGAGCTCGACACCGGCGGGTGAACGCACCGACGCGCACCTCCCCGCCCGCCGCCGACGCTCTGGCCAGAGGCCAGAAGGGGGGTACATAGGTGCTCGGCTCGCTGGACTTCGTCTACGTCCCCGCCCCCGACGTCGACACCACCACCCGCCACTACGTCGAGGACCTCGACGCCCGGCTCGAATGGCGGGTCCGCGCCCTGGGCACCACCGTGGCCGCCGTCCGGGTCGCCGAGCATGGCCCGCTGATCCTGCTGGCCGGCCATCTCGAGGGCGACACCCCGATCCTCGTCTACCGCGTCGATGACTACGACACGGCGGTCGCCGCCCTGCGCGCCGCGGCCGTCGCCGACCTGGTCGAGCTCGAGATCCCGCACGGACCGTGCGCCGCCTTCCGGGCCGAGGGCGGCCAGCGCTTCGCGGTCTACGAGCTGACCCGCCCCGACGCCGTGACCCGCTTCGCCGGACGCTTCGATCCCTGAAACGCGGATGACGTCATCTCGTTCGCGCCCGGCCGCGGACCATCTGCCGCGCACCTCATGGTGCGATGGCACCACTGATGAGCGCCGCCCACTGCTCGAGATGACGGTCGGGGAGGAACTCCTCGGCGGCTCGCCGCCGAGCGTTGGCTCCGAGCTTCGCAGCCAGGCCCGGGTCGTCGAGCAGCCGACATGTCGCCGATCCGAAGGCCGAGAGATCTGTGGGGTCGTCGAGGAGGAGGCCGTGCTCGCCGTCGACGATCTGGTCGGCGATGCCACCGAGGGCGCTGGCGACGATGGGCCGGCTCTTCCACATGGCCTCGGCCACCGTGAGCCCGAAGCCCTCGGCCAGGCTCTTCTGCACCACCACGGCGGCGTGGCGTTGAAGCGCGTTCACGATCACCGCCGCTTCGCCCGGGTCACGCATCGGCGTGCACGCCAAGTGGATCCGGGCGCGTTGTGCATGTGGCAAGCGGCGCCATGCCCCTTGGCAATCGTCGAGGACGCGGCCACTCTCCGGGTCATCGGCGACGCCTGACACGGACGGCCCGGCGAGCACCAGGTGAGCATCGGTGGTGCCGTCGACGAAGTCGGCGAAGCCGGACATCACGCCCGGCATGTCCTTGAGGCGGTCCCATCGCGAGGCCTGGACCACGAGCGGGATATCGCTCGGCGGTGGGGGGCCGGTCTGCAGGATGTCGGCGTGCCGGTCGACGCGGCCCCGCGACCCGTCGCGACGGATGAACGGCGCTGGCGGCGGGTGCTCATCGCCCGCCAGCAGGCCGACGTAGCGCAGTACCCGGACGGCCTCGCCGGGTGGCATCTCGTAGTTCTTCGCGGAGAAGGGATCGATCGACGGCGCGATCACGTGCAGCCGGTCGTCGTCGACCCACGGCGGAGCGAAGGCCCGTCGGGAGAACACGTAAGCATCGACGTCGTCGAGGTACGGACGCAGGAACTCCCACGCCTTCTGCACCTCGGCGGTCGGTGTGTCGACGCCGACGTGACAGCGCCACACCACGACGCCGCCAGCACGCCGGGCTGGGGCGGCGAGCCCGGCCGTCTGGGGGTCGTGGAGCACGACGACGTCGCCCGGGCGCACGACGGTGAACAGGTCCTCGGCGTTGTCGCGCAAGGTCTTCTCGTAGACCTCTCGCTCACCGACGGCCAGCGGGCCGCCGTCGCCAGGGTCTCCGTAGAGGTGGTTGTGGATGCGCTTGGTGATCTCGAAGAAGGCGTGATTGCCCTCGATCACCAACCAGCGGGCGTCGACACCGACGCCGCGGGCGTAGGCCAGCAACGTCTGGAGCATCTCGGCCACACCGCCGCCCGTCGCCGTGGAGTTGACGTTGATCACCGCACGGCCGCCGAGGAGCTCGCGTGCTGCCTGGGCCGTCGCGTCGAACCTCGCCGCCCGCGCCGGGCCGATCAGCTGGTCAACCTGGTCGGGCGACCGTGCGTCGACCTCGATCTGCTGGAGCTTCGCCACCACGTGACCGTACGAGGCGAGGGGTGGCCGCCACAGAGGCGAAGGTCCCATGCCGAGGATCGATGTTCACCACTACTTGATGGGACTTACGCCTCTGGCGACGTCGTCGGGCGTGATTGACCCTGGACATATGGCGCGATCCTTTCTCCGTGGGCTCAGGTCCAGTAGCGCCGAGCCCGAGACCGGCCCGGTCGGCCCGTCGCTGGGCCACTGGCTGCTGACGGAGCGGTCACCCGATGGCGGCGACGCGCCCTTCGTGGCGCGCATCGCCGCTGTCGGACGCAAGCTTCCCCCGACGCATCTGAGCACCGACGAGCTCATGGGGTCGACCCGGCACCGCACCCGCATCGACCTCGAGCGCCTGACGGGCATCCACGAGCGCCGTGTCTCGGTCGGAGACGAGGACTCGCTGAGCCTCGCCACCGGCGCCGCGCTCGACTGCCTCGACCGCTCCGGACGGCGCACCGAGGAGATCGACCTGGTCATCAGCTGCAGCATCACCAAGTACCGCGGCGGTCTGGTGCAGTGGCTCGAGCCGCCGACCAGCCTGGCTGTGGCCCGCGCCATCGGCGCCACCGGCGCGACGACGTTCGATGTGTCCAACGCGTGCGCCGGCACGCTCACCGGTGTGCTGGTGGCCAACAACTGGGTGCGGCGCGGCGCCGTCAGGAGGGCGCTGGTGGTGAGCGGCGAGTACATCTCGCAGCTCGGCACCAACGCCGCCCAGCACGTGCGCTCGCTCATGAGCAGGGAGATGGCATCGCTCACACTGGGCGACGCGGGCGGGGCCGTGCTGATCGAACGGGCGGAGGCTGGCGAGTCGGGGATCGCCCTCACCGGGTTCACCACTGTGGCCGACCACAGTCGCCTGTGCCTCGCGTACCCGGCGCGGCATGAGGCGGGCGCACGGATGTTCACCAAGGCGCGGGCGATCCACCAGGTCGCCATCGCCGACACGCCGCTGTTGCTGCGCGAGGCGCTGGACGCCGCGGGCCTACGCATCGACGACGTCGATCACGTCATCCCGCACCAGACGTCGGCTCGGGCGATTCGCAAGGGGATGAGCTTGCTCGCCGAGTCGCTCGGTGGCGCACCGCGCAACCCGGCGGTCGTCACCGTCGACCGCTACGGCAACACGGCGTCGACGACCCACGTCGTGGCGCTCGTCGAGGAGCTCGACGCCGGTCGGCTCCACGCCGGGGACCGGGTTGCGCTCGTGGCCTTGGCGTCCGGGCTCGAGATCGGCGTCGTGTTCTTCACCGTCGACGAAAGGCTGGTGGCCTGCCGTGGCAACGATCATTGAGTCGGTCGGGGTGGCCGTTGGCGGCCGCTGGCGCGGCACGGAGCGCCCACAAACTGGCCGACGAGGCCGCCACCCTCGCCCTCGACCGCGCCGGGCTGCAGGCCGGCGACATCGACCTGCTGCTGAACGCCGGTCTCTACCACGACCGCAACCTGGGTGAGCCGGCGCTGGCCGCTCTGATCCAGGAGGACATCGGCGCCAACCCCGAGGACCCGCACGGCGGCGGACACGGCACCTTCTCGTTCGACCTGGCCAACGGGTCGTGCGGGATGCTCACCGGGCTTCAGGTCGCGGACGGCTTCCTGCGAGCCAGGACCATCCGCCACGCCCTGGTCGTCGCCAGCGACGCCGACCCCGGGCGTCGCCTGGCGCGCGACTTCCGCTTCGCACCGACCGGTGCCGCCATCGTCTGCGGCTGGCGCGCCGGGGACGAGGGCATACAGGGGTTCCGGTTCGCGTACCGCCCCGGCGGCGAGGGCGACGGTCGGGACGATTGCCGCGACGGGCTACGGGCCACCGTGGCATTCGAGCGCGGCCGCAACCGGCTGACGATCGATGAGGCGCCCGGCTTCGCGGCGTTGCCGCCGGAGCGTGGGCGACCGAGGTCGCCGCCAAGCTGCTCGCCGACCACGGCCTGACGGCGAGCGACGTCGATCTCGTCGTGGCCAACCCCCTGACACCGGACTTCCTCGACGCGCTGGCCACAGGCCTCGGCGTCGCACCCGGCAGGCTGGTGGCCCCATCGAACGGCCAGCGGGCCCACACCGCCGCCCTCGGCGTGGCCCTCGAGCCGGTCATCGCTCGGCGCGAACACGAGGGGAAGACCACGCTGCTCGTCTCGGCGGGAGCGGGCCCGGTCGCCGGCGCCGGGCTCGTGCGTCGATGACGACTCGCCGATGAGCCCGGGTCAGGTCCGAGGCTCACCACGCGCGGCCAGGAGCCTCTCGCCGAGCTGGTCCGCCGCCTCCGCCGCGGCGCCGCCAAGGCCAGCCAGGGTGCTGGGCTCGGGTTCGACCCCCAGGCTGTTGACCGTCATCGCCAGCATCTCGTAGTGCCCTGACCAGGAAGCACAGCTCGACGAGCTGGCGCTCGGTGAGCTCGGCCGCCAGCGCGCGCCAGGTGCGGTCGGTGATCACCCGCCGGTCGTGCAGCTCGTCGGCGGCCACCAGGAGCAACCGCTGGCGGTGGCCCCAGCCTGGGGCGGCGGGCCCCTCGACCACGCGCTCGATGTCGTGGACCTCGAGGCCGGCGCGACGCGCAAGCGCGACGTGCTGGGCCCACTCGTACCAGGACCCGCAGCGCCACGCGGTGCGCAGGATGACGAGCTCGCGCTCGGCACGCGCCAGGTCGCCGCGTAGCAACGCTGCGGAGAACGGCAGCCACCGCCGGAACAGTCGGGGATGGCGACCCAGCGTGGTGAACACCCGGGGCGGCTCGCCATGGGTGGCCCACGCCCCCACGGACGCCGTCAGCCGCGCCACGGGACCGAGCGAACTCGGTGGCGCGGGTGGCACGCGCACTGCCGGGGTCGTTCGGGGCTCATGTGTCGCGGCCATGGCTAGCGGCCCGCGACCGCGACGGAGCCCGTGCGGTCGTCCCAGACATCGGTCAGGAAGCGCTCGATCTCGTCGAGCAGGCGGTGCGGGCGTCGGCGCAGCTCGACGAGGCTGCGAGCCCGAACCAGCCGGGCGTCGGGCAGCTGTCGCGTCAGCGCCTCGGCGTCGCTGAAGGGGTGGAGGAGATCGGCCCGATGCCCGAGCACGAGCGCCGGCGCCTCGATGCGCCGGCGTTCGGCGATCGTGGGCGCCGTCGGTCCGACGAGGACGCCGTGGAGCACGGCCGCGGTGACCGCCGGCGGCGACGCGAGCGGCGCGAGCAGCCCGTCGAGGACGTCGTTGCCGGTGCGTCCGATCCGACGCGCGGCCCAGCTGACGGCTCGGGCCAGCGGGAGCGCGTAGTGCACGGCCAGCAGCGCCGGCACGAAGGTGAGCGCCGCGGCCGGCACCGCCCGCTCGAGGACGGGCATCTCCAGCACGAGCCCCTGCACACGTTCGGGGTGGCGGGCCGCGAGGTGCATCGCCACGTTGGCGCCCAACGACGTCCCGCCGACCACTGCCCGCTCGGCGCGCAGGTGGTCGAGCAGAGTCACGACCTGTTCGGCGTAGACGTCGATGCGGTAGTCGGCCGCGTGCTGCGGCTTGTCGCTCTCGCCGTGGCCCAGCAGGTCGAGCAGCACGACCCGCTGCCCGCGTGCCGCCAGGGCGCGCGCCACGCCGCGGTTGAGCCGCGCGTCCATCAGCAACCCGTGGAGCAGGACCAGCAGCCGGTCGCCCCTGCCGTGGGTCTCGTAGGCGAGGCGACGCCCCTCCCACGTGAACGAGCCGCCGGTCAACGCCCGCACGACCGGTTCGGTCATGTTTCCCGCTCTTGGCCTTCGGCCGGGCCGCTCGGGCCACGCTCGCTGCATTGCGGACGCTCGCTCATGTCGCGTACATCTCCTCGATGAGGCCGCCGAAGCTCTCGATCACCGTCGCACGCTTGACCTTCAGCGTCGGCGTGAGCTCGCCGCCGGCCACGGTGAGCTCGCGCGGCAGGATCCGCCACGCCTTGATCCGCTCGGCCGGCGCCCGCTCGGCGTTGAGCCGTTCGACACCCCGGCTGATCTCCTGGTCGACCAGCGGATGGGTCGCCAGTACCTCGGTGGCCCCGTGGCCGTTGTGGCCGCCGATGGCGGCTTCGACCGCGTCGTTGTCGAGTGTAAGCAGCGCGGTCAGGTACTTGCGGCCGTCGCCCACCACCACGGCCTGGGAGATGAAGGGCTCGGAGCGCAGCCTCGTCTCCATGTCCTGCGGCGCGATGTTCTTGCCGCTGGAAGTGACGATGAGGTCCTTCTTGCGCCCGACGATCCGCAGGTAACCGCCCTCGAGGATCCCGAGGTCGCCCGAGTGCATCCACCCGCCCTCCAGCAGCGCCGCGGTGGCCTCGGGGTCGTGCCAGTAGCCGGCGCACACGTTCGGCCCCCGCACGAGGACCTCGCCATCGGCGGCGATGCGCACCTCGACCCCCGGCAACGGTTCGCCGACCGTCCCGATGCGGATGCGGCCCGGACGGTTCATCGTGGTGGGCCCACAGTCCTCGGTCTGACCGTAGACCTCGGCGATCGGGATGCCGATGGCGTTGAACCACCGCAGGAGATCCTGATCGACGGGCGCGGCCGCGGACACGAAGATGCGGCCCCGGTCGAGGCCCATCTGGCGGCGGATGCGGGCGCCCAGGGTCCGGTCGAGCACTCCGTAGGTCAGCCGTTCGCGCCAGGCCAGCGGGTGATGCGTCCCCTCCTGGGCGGCCATGACCGCGTGCCCGAGCTCGAGCAGGCGGTCGGCCTGTGTCCGCACGGGTCGAGGGGCGTGCGCCAGCTCGGCCTGCACCGCCTGCTGGAACTTCTCCCACACACGCGGCACCGCGAAGAAGATCGTGGGCCGACAGGCACGCAGGTCCTCGGCCACGGTGGCGAGACTGCGGGCGAACCACGTCTCGCCGCCCGAGATGATCTGGCCCATGTGGCTCGTGCAACGCTCGGCCACGTGCGACAGCGGCAGGAACGACAGGAAGCGATCGGTGGGCCCCACGCTGACCACACGGGTCAGCGCCCGGATGGTCTCGGACACGTTCTCGTGCGTGATCATCGTCCCCTTCGGGGCACCGGTCGTGCCGCTCGTGTAGACGATCGTCGCGACCGCGCCCGGCCGCAGCTCCCGCGTTCGCTCCTCGACCGTCGCCGGGTGCTGCTGGAGCCGTTGGCGCCCGAGCGATCGCAGGTCGTCGAAGGTGAGCAGGACGTCGTCGTCGAGGCCGTCGGGCGGCTCGCTGAGCATGACGATCCGTTCCAGCGCCGGGAGCCGCGGCCGGGCGAGGAGCAGCTTGGCGAGCTGGTCGCGGTCGCCGACGAAGCACGCCCGGCTGTCGGAGTGCCCGAGCACGTGGGCGACCTGACTGGCCGTACCTGTCGGGTAGGCAGGCACCGACACAGCCCCTGTCGCGATGATGCCCACGTCGGCCATGTGCCAGCGGGGCTGGTTGCCGGCGAGGATCCCCACCCGGTCGCCATCCTCGATGCCGAGAGCCACCAGCCCGGCGGCCACCTCACGCACCGCCTCGCCGTAGTGGCCCCACGTGATCACCCGCCAGGCACCGCCGTCCATGTGGCGCAGAGCCGGACGTTCCGACCAGCGGGCCACGCGGTCGAAGAACAGGTCGACGAGCGTCCGCCCGGCCTCGAGCGGCGGGGCCGTCTCCGGTGCCGTTCGGCCCGCCAGCGCTCTCATGCGCGTCAGCGCCGCCATGGCGGACTCCTTCCTCGTCATGTCACCTACATCGACCTTACGGCGGACGTGAACCGCTCGTTAGGGCCGGAAGTCCCGTGGCTGGGACGATCACGGGGACCTTGGTCCCTACCCGTCCGGCACGGCCGCTGTGCACAGTTGGACCATCCCCGAGTGGGAGGTCGTCGTGGACGAGCGCACGTTCCCCCGCCGGTTGTCGGCGTCCGACAGCCTGATGTGGCGCATCGAGTCGGACCCGGTGCTCCGCTCCCCCATCGTGGTGGTCGGGTTGCTCGACCGCTCACCGACGCCGAAGGGGTTGGAGGCGACGATCGAACGGGCCGCGGCCATCCTGCCGCGCCTGCACCAGCGGATCGCGCCACCGCCCCTGGGCGTGGGCCGGCCACGTTGGCGGGACGATGACCAACCCTCGTTGGCTCACCACATCCGACGCGTCCGCGCGCCCGGCGGCGACATCGATGCCGTGCTCGACGTCGCCGAGCCCGACGCCGTGGCCGCGTTCGACCCGGCCCGACCGCCCTGGACCCTCACCGTCGTCGACGGGCTCGACCGCGGGCGGTCGGCAGTGGTGCTGCGCTTCCACCACGCCATCACCGACGGCATCGGCGGCATCGAGATCGCCGACGTCCTCTTCGACCGCGCTCGCCGACCCGCCCCCTCGCCCGACGCCCCGGGAACGGAGCCCCGGCCGTCGCCGCCACCGGGATCGCTCGATCCTCGTCGGCTCGCTGCCGGTCGGGTCGACACGGTCCGGCGCGCACTGGTGGCCGCCACCCATCCAGCCCGTGCGCTGACCGGCTCCGCACGTCTCGGCCGTTCCGTAGCCCGGATGCTCGCCCCGGCGACCGGCGGGGGATCGCCGGAGTTGGCGGGGCGCAGCCTCGATCGGCGGCTCGCCGTCACCGAGCGGCCCCTGGCGGACATGCGGCGGGCGGCGGGGACCACGGGTGGCACGGTCAACGACGTGCTGCTCGCGGCGGTGGCGGGAGGGCTCGCGGCGTATCACCGGGCGCAGGGACGGACCGTGCCGGCGGTCCGGGTGACGATGCCGATCAGCATCCGGCGACCGGGCGACCGGATGGGCGGCAACCGCTTCGTGCCCGCCCGGTTCACTCTCCCCGTCGACGACCCCGATCCCCGGGCACACGTCAAGATCGCCGGCGCGATCGTTCGGGCCTGGCGGGGCGAGCCCGCGCTCGGCTCCACCGACCTGCTCGCCGCCGGCCTCAACCTGTTGCCCCGACCGATCGTCACGCGGCTCTTCGCCGGCATGTTGCGGTCGATCGACGTCGACGTGGTCGACGTGCCCGGGCTCGAGCGCCTCGCCTACCTCGGCGGCGCCCGCATCGAGCGCCTCTGGGCCTTCGCCCCGCCCACAGGCGCGGCCCTCAGCGTGACCCTGGTGTCGCACGCGGGCACCTGCGACATCGGCGTGGCGTGCGACCGACGGGCGGTCGCCGACCCCGAGCTCCTCGAATCCTGCCTGGAGGCTGCGCTCGCCGAGGTGACCGCCCTCGGCCGGCCGTCGCACGCGGTCGCCCCGACACGCCCCGCGAGGTCGGCGTGACCGTCGACCGCCTGACGGCCCTGGACGCGAGCTTCGTGTGGTTCGAGCGGCCCGGCGTTCCGATTCACGTCGGAGCGGTCGCCACCTTCGAGGCGGCGCCCCTGCTCGACCGTCGCGGCCACCTGCGACTCGCCGAGCTCCGCGAGCGCATCGGCGCTCGGCTCGACCCGATGCCCCGGCTGCGGCGATGCCTTGCACCCGTGCCCTTCGACCTCGACCGGCCCCGCTGGGTCGACGACCCCGACTTCGACATCGCCCGCCACGTCGGCGAGCTCCGCCTGCCGCCACCCGGAGACGAGGCGGCACTGTGCCGGGTCGCCGGCGACCTGCAGAGCGAGGTGCTCCCCCGCGACCGGCCGCTGTGGGACCTGCGCTTCGTCACCGGTCTGGATGGTGATCGCGTCGGTCTGGTCGAACGGGTCCACCACTCCCTGGTCGACGGCGTGTCGGGCGTCGACCTCGCCACCCTCCTCCTCGACCTCGCTCCC
Source organism: uncultured Acidimicrobiales bacterium (assembly GCA_963735375.1). Classification (GTDB taxonomy): domain Bacteria; phylum Actinomycetota; class Acidimicrobiia; order Acidimicrobiales; family VFJN01; genus ZC4RG19. Next base: position 662,567 of record CAVTKS010000006.1, on the reverse strand, counting down.
GATGCGCCGGCACCACCGCCAGCGCGATCGTGGTACCCCGAGGCGCCACCCGACCAGGCCTCGCTGCTCGCCGCAGGCCTGCGCGACCGGTTGACCGACCCGGTGCGAGCGGCCCGCGCCGTCGCCCGCCTGGCGCGCCATCCCTCCGACGTCATGCGGACGGCCGGCACGGTGGCCGACGGCCTCGGCGCCATGGTCGGCCAAGGGCTGCTGGCGCCCCACACGTCGCTCAACGCACCCCTCGCCGGCGCCCGCCGCCTCGCGTGGGTGCGCGCCCGGCTCGACGACGTCCGGGCCGCCGGCCGCGACGCCGGGGCGTCGGTCAACGACGTCGTACTCACCGCGGTCGCAGGCGGCCTGCGCTGCCTGCTGCTCGAGCGGGGCGAGCAGCTGCCCCCGGGCCTCGTGCTCAGGGTGCTGGTCCCGGTGTCGCTGCGCCGCGCCGACGAGCACGGCGCACTCGGCAACCGGGTCGGTGCCATCTACGCGCCCCTCCCCGTCGGCATCGGTGACCCGCAGGCCCGACTGGCCGCCGTGTCCCGGTCGATGGGTCTGCTCAAGTCGCGGCCCGAGGCCGAGTCGATGGGGCGGATCCTCGATGCGGCCAACGTGCTGCCGGCCGGTGCGGCCCGGCTAGTGGCGCGGGCCGTCGAGCACCAGAGGCTCGTGAACCTCGTGGTCACCAACGTGCCGGGACCGCCCGTGCCGCTCTTCGCGGCCGGTGCCCGCATGCTCGAGGCGTTCCCGGTGGTGCCGCTCGGCGCCAACCTGACGGTCGGTGTCGCCGTGCTGTCGTACGACGGCGCGCTCACCATCACGCTGACCGTCGACGACCTCGCATGCCCCGACGTCGACGTCTTCGCGGACGGGATCGAGCGGTCGCTGGCGCAGCTCGGCGCGACCGGTCCGGGACCTCGGCGGGCAGTCCCGGGTCGGACTCCGGTCCCGGCTCGGGCACCGGCGTGACCGGCGCCAGGAACCTACGAGCCGCGCACAGCGACCGGGGTGAGGCGATGTTGTGACCTTCGACCCGGTCTCCACCGACCGGCGCCCCTGCCCCGGTCGCCCGCTCGCACCCGATGATCGGGACGTGACGAGACCGCTCGACGTGTTGATCATCGAAAGTCACCGTGGCGCGGCGGCGTCGGCCGTGCGCGCCCTGGAGGCGGCGGGCCACCAGGTGCACCGCTGCCACCATGACGACAGCCACGGCTTCCCCTGCCGGGGCGTGATCGACCCCGCGGGGTGCCCGCTGTCCCGCCATATCGATGTCGCCCTGCTCGTTCGTCGCCGTGTTTTCCCCCGACCGACGGCGCGCGAGCACGGTGCGACCTGCGCCATCCGCGCCGATGTTCCCGTCGTCGAGGACGGTCCGGCCGCCCTCGACCCCTTCGAGCCCTGGCTGGCGGCCCGCGTCGACGGCGACGTCGTGGCCACCTGCGAGGCCGCCACCGACGCGGCGCTCGGCGACCTGCGCCGCGAGATCCTCCGCCTGGCCGCCCCGATCCTCGTGGGTGCCGGCATCCCCGCCGGCCTGACGGCGTGCAGCATCGAGCCGGAGACGGCGCGGCTGGGCGTGCATTTCGACCTGCCCGTCGCCGTCGCCCCGGCCGTGAAGCAGGCGTTGGCGGTGCGGGTGCTCGACGCCGTGCGGGGAGCCGGACGCACCTACGGTCCCGTCGAGGTGTCCGTCCACGTCCCGGCGTGACGCCCGATCAGCCGAGCCAGAGCTCCGGCGCGTCCACGCGCATCTGCTCGAGCATCACGAACACCGTGTCCGCTGTGACCGCCTTGACGAGGGCGGCCAGCGCATCGCGCATCGACACCACACCAACGGCCCGGTCGCCGCGGGTCACCACCAGGTGGCGCACACCCTCTCGCAGCATCAGCGTCGCCACGTCCATCACGGTGGCGTCGGGCGACACGGTCAGCGGCTTCGCCGACGCGATCGCGCCCACCTCGGTCTCCGACGGACGGGCGTCGGCCAGTGCCTGGGTCAGGTCCCGCTCGGTCACGATCGACACCAGATCCCCCGGCTCACCAACGACAAGTGCCGAGATGTCGTGCGCCCGCATGATGCGAGCGGCCTGGCCGACACGTGCACTCGGAGCGATCGCGACCACGGGCCGAAGCCGGAGATCGCCGATGCGAGTCCCGCCGGACCGACGTCGAGGAGTCGTGTGGCGCCGGATACGGGACCTTGGCCCCTGCCGGATCGCACCTTGTCCGCTCCACGATCACGTTGGACGTGCGAACCGGAGCAGGAGCGTGATGGGCGTAATAGAGCACGTCGGGACCGGTCACCACGCCAAGCCTCGAGAATCGAGCACGGCACGCGACATGGAGGTGCGTCATGGCCCTGCATCAGATCGACGGTGACCCCACCGCCATCGAGCGTCACAGCTGTGAACGGCTCACGACCGCGACCAGCGTCCACGAGGCATGCGCTCACCTGCGCACCACAGGCGAGCCGGTCGCGGTCGTCTACCGGGGTGGTAGTCCGGTGGGGTTGGTGACAGCAGCCACGCTGTTCGACCAGGCCGTGTCCACCAGCGGCGACTCGCCGCTCATCGCTGTCATGGACTACGTCACGGTGCCGGTGGCCGGGTACAGGGACGCCAACGCGGCCCTGCGCGCGATCAACCGCTCGAGATAGCGCTGCCATGGCCCGATTCCATCGGGCCTTACAACACACCTGAACCAAGGCCCCGTCAGAGAGGGACCGTCGACCCTGGCGCACTTATCGTCGCGTACGGATCCGCCGGCCGCTCACCCGAGTGGGTACCAGCCGCATCCAATGCGGCTTGTCGCCCCCGGCCCACGGCTCGATCGGCAGGCTGCTCACTCGCTCGAGGGTCTCGGCGTCGAACCGGGTAACCTCCTCCAGTCGCCCGGTGACGATGACGCTCCACCGGCACGAGCCTGGCGGTCGAACGTGTCGATCTCGAACGTCACCGGAGCCCGAGGCCCCGACGACAGCTTGGTTCCGGGCGCGGTGCGGAACACGACGGCGTCGCCGTCGAGCACCTAGTTGATCCGGAAGATCGCCGGAGTACCGCCGTCGATGAGGGCCAGGCGGCCGACCTCGTCGGTGGCGAGCAGGCGCCGGCACTCGTCGGGATCGATGATCTCGAGTCCTGTGCGGGCATCGATCAGGTTCGTCATCGTGACTCCTCAGGTGTCTGCGACTCCCATAACGATCTGGGTCACGTCACGCCCCCAGGGTCACGTGCGCCGGGCAGCTCCGGGAAGGGACCAAGATCCTCTGGGGTCGGGCAGAGTGGGTCGAGGACCTTCGGCCCTGTTGGCAGGGCCAGAAGGTGAAGGTTGGCAGACGTGGAAGTGGACCGGAACGGGCTCGTGATGCTTGGCCGCGAGGAGTGCCTGAGATTGCTGGCGACGGCAACGCTCGGGCGTGTCGGCGTGACCACCGGGGCCCTGCCGTCGGTGTTGCCGGTCAACTTCCGCCTCGACCGAGACTGCATCCTGTTTCGGACCGGTCGGCACCAAGCTCGACGCGGCCATTGACATTGCCGTTGTGGCCTTCGAGGTCGACGAGATCGACTCGCAGCGCCTGGAGCGTGGTCGTCACTGGCGTCGCCCACGAGGTCACCGATCTCGGGCTGGCGGAAGCGCAACGCTTGGCGCTCGCCCGCTGGGCACCCGGCGCGGACCATCGTCGTCGCCATCTCGACCGACGTGGTGTCGGGCCGGCGCATCGTGCCCACGGCAGAGAACCCCGGTAGCGACCATCCGGCTACGTCACGGGTGCACGCCATTCGATGACAGTGCCGCGTGGGTCGCCGAACTGATCGTGAAGGTTCGTCTCCGGCGAGCGGCTCTGGCGCCCATGTTGTCGAGCCCATGCCCCCGCGGCTCGGGGACGGGGGGCCGGTCCCGTCATACGGCAACGTGACGGAAGGGAGCGCGTTGTCGATCGCGACGCCGGCGGCAGGGGCCAGGCGGGGACCTGATGCGGACGAAAGAGAGGCTTGTGGCGGGACTTCTGGCCCTACGGGCCGAACAGACCGATTCGTACCGTGGCAGGTGACCGGACTGGGCCGGCAGAACGAGAGGATCTGAGATGAGTGTTCAATCGAGCGAGCGCACCGTCACCAGCCACGAACATCAGCCCGACGACGTCATCCCCCTGCGACGGCGAGCGATCGACAAGGTTCTCATCGGGTTCGGCCTGATTGCCGCCATCGTGTTCGCCGTGGCCGGCGGCCTGCTCACCTGGGGCGCAAACTTCGCCAACGACTACGTCCACGACGAGCTGTCGTCACAGAACGTCTTCTTCCCCGACGAGGCCAGCCTCACCGAGGAGGGCCGTGAAGACCTCGTCCAGTACGCGGACGAGCAGGTCACCACCGGCCCGGAGGCCGAGGCCTACGCCAGCTACATCGGCGGCCACCTCGAGGGCATCGCCGACGGCCAGACCTACGCCGAGATCGACGACCGAGGCGCCGCAGCCGCCGTCGAGGAGGCCAGGGAATCGGGGGCCAGCGAGGCCGAGATCGCCGACCTGCAGGCCACCGCCGACGAGCTGCGGGGCCAGCGGGACAGCCTGTTCCGGGGCGAGACCCTCCGCGGCCTGCTGCTGTCGAGCTACGCCTGGTCGACGATCGGCCGGATCGCCGGCATCGCCGCCTGGGTCGCCTTCGCCGGCGCCGCCGTGCTGGCCGGCCTGGTCGTCGCCGGGGCGGTCCACGTCCGCCGGTCGAAGGCGTGACAGCCGAGCAGCGCTCGGCCCCGCCATACCCGACCACGTTGACGATCGCCGGCTCCTCGGGAGCCGGCGATCACGTCGCGCTCCGCGTCGACAAGCACGAGGTCGACCGCAGGCTCTGCGAGCGGGAGCACTCGAGTGCCGCAGCCAGCCGCGGTGGAATGCCCGAAACAAGAGGTGAAGACAAAGGCAAACATGACAGCAGGGATCTCGGTATCCGGTCTGGTCAAGGACTTCGGCACGTCCCGGGCCCTGGATGGTCTCGACCTCACCGTCCGATCCGGGGAGGTGCATGGCTTCTGGGGCCGAACGGCGCCGGCAAGACCACCACGATCCGCATCCTGCTGGGATTGCTGCGCAACGATGGCGGGACCGTGACTGGCTGGGCGCGGACCCGTGGCAGGACCCGGTCACGCTGCACCGTCGCCTGGCCTACGTCCCCGGGGAGGTGAACCTGTGGCCCAAAGTCACCGGGGCGAGGTGACCACCGTGACGAGCGCGGCGTAATCACGCCACCGTGCCCTGCGCCTGACAGGGCTGAAGGACCTCAGCCCCTCTTCGGTCGGCGCGCCAGCCGGCTCGTTGTCGCTCCCCGGCGCCCGAGCGCGAAGGGTTCGTTTCCTCGCTCGTCGCGAAAGGCGTGTGGCACCACGGTCGGGACGTTCGGCCCTGTCAGATCGCAACGTTGGGCGCTCACGATCAGGGTGACCGAACTCCCGAGGAGGAACCGCGAATGGAGGTGATCGACGGACGAACCTGGCTCGAACACATCAGCCCCGGCGACGGCTGGGTCCTGCTCGCCTCCGCGCCCGTAGGACGCATCGGCATCCTCAACGACAGCGCCCCCGAGATCTACCCCGTCACTCACGTCGTGGACCAGGTGGGCGCGTACTGGTGTTGAGGCCCGTCTGACCATCAGCTAGCCACGTGCAAGATCAACCCAACGATTTCCGACGCGGCTCCTTCTCGCCGCTGCCGGCCTGAATCCGTTGTCAGGCTGAGCGAGGACGGCCATACTGAACATGCCCGTTGCAGTAGCGGCGGGAAGTGCACCCGGTGAGCTCTCCGGACGGTGAGCAGCCGGGTGTTGCGCGTTCAGGGCACGTCGATGACGTCGATGTCTGCAGAGTGGCGCTCAAGCGCCAGCCACGCGAGGCCGTCAGCCGCCCCACAGGAGCGGCTCGGTGTGCGGTGGCCGATGGTCATACACGAACTCGTCCCGGTGATCGAGCCGCCGGACGGCCTCGGCGATGACACGCCGGTCGCGCGTGTCCTGCACCGGCTCGACCGACTCGATCACCCACGACCCGACCCGCATCGTGATCAGCTCAGCCGTCATCGCAGCCATGACCGGCCCCCGAGCGTTCGGCATCGACCGGCCACCCAGCACGGTCGCCACGGCGCAGCAGTCGATCGGTAGGCCACCGACAAGGGCGGCGAACTGGCGGCGACGGGCCGGGCTCTCCTTCGCCATGTGCACCCGGCGCTGGTTGGGCCGCAGGAACTGGCGGAGCTCGCCGCGCACGGCGTTGACGTCGCGTGTCTCGACCACGGCGGTTGCGATCACGAGCCGGCCGCCACGCCGGCTCTCGTCGCTGAACGCCCACCTCATCCGGGCCGCTCGGCCTTCGTGCCGGCGCCGCTCGCGCCGTCGGCCTGGCCGTGAACGACCTGGCCGAGGTGTTCCGCGGCCTTGCGGTCGGCCGAAGGACGGCCGCGGGCGTAGTGCTTGACGAGCACCTGGGGGCCGTGGCCTTGGCGCTGGGCGACCATGCTGATGTTGAAGCCGGCGTCGAGCAGCTCGGACGAGGTGAACTTCCGCAAGGCGACGATCGACCCGTCGAAGACATCGACCGCGCCACGGTCCGCAACCTCCTCCCGGCGCATCGCCGACTGCACCGCTAGCTCCGCCCAGCGCCGTGACCGTCCCAGGGTCCGGCCGATGTCGGGGAACGACATCCCGCCCTTGGGAGCGGGGCCGCGCTTACCCGGTGGCCGCGGAGCGGGTGGCTGTCGGAACAAACGCAGGGCCTCGTCCTCGAGCTCGATGGTCTCGGCCTTCTTCCTGGCGATGCCGAGATGTTCCTTGAGCACCGAGACCTGCCGCGTCAGGTACTCCGCCGGCATCGGCAGCGAGCAGTCCGGCTCAAGACTGAAGACGAACCCGTCGTCGGCTACCTCGACACCGAAGAGCCCAGCTCGCTCGTCCATGCGCTCGCAGTGACGCTCCAGCATCTCGACCGTGGCAGGGTCCAGGGCGACGTCGCGCTCGACGCGGGTCTTCGTCGTCTTCACCCGCTTGCCGGCGATCGCCGTGTCGACCCGGAGCCGGCCACGCTTCACGTCGAGGCCCGAACGGCTGATCGAGACCAGCTCGCCTCGCCGCATCCCGGTGACCGCGCCGAGCGTCATGACCGGCGCGATCTCGGGCGCAAGTTCCACCGCCGTGGCCAGGTACCGACTCAGCTGGTGGGCCTCGGGCGGCAGGTGCTCGCGCGCCACATGCAGGCTCGTCGGGAGCTGGAACTCGGCCATCGGGTTCCGGGCGACGATCCCCCGGCGACGGGCCCAGCGGAACATCGGCGCGTAGAGGTTCCGCGCCGCGTTCATCCGCGACGCGCTCAGGCCCGCCTCGCGCATGCGGCCGAACAACCGGTCGATCGTCGCCTCGTCGACGTCCCGCAGCCGGCGACTGCCGATCTCGGATGAGAACCACCTCGAATGGACACCCCGGTACTCCTCCAGCGTGCCGAGCTCGCGACCCCGTTCGCGCTGCAGGTGCTCGATCACGAAGCGCTCGACGGCCTCGTCGACGGTCACATCGCGATCGATCTTGCTCTCGGCCCGCGCAACCGAGCGCACCTCCGCAACGAACTCCGCCAGCGCCTGCGACGCCTCGACGTCACCGCGGACGTGGACCGTCCGGTGAAGACGGCGCACCGAGCCGTCTGCGTACCGCCCCGCCGAGACCGTGAGCTCCACACCCCGGGCCGCACCATCCGCTTGGAGCCACCGCCGCGAGGACTCCGCGTGCGCACCGCCCGATCCTGCATTCCGCTGACCGTCAGGTGGGACGTCCGTACGCACGCCGGGTCATCCGGACACGGCCGACTCTGGCGCCAGATGAGAGCGGGCCGTGCTCCAACTCCCACGCCGCTCGGCGCGCGGTGGTCAGCTTGCCGTCGACCCGCATCAGACCAACCCCGTCGGCCTGGCGGGCCCCGATCCACACATGATGCTCGCCGGACCTGTCGACCTTGGCTTCGAAGCGCTCGGCGAGCGGGACAACGGCCGGGACTTTAAAAGACGGCGCTCAAGAGAATGTCTAACGCGCCCGTGGTGCAAGGTTCGGGCCGCTGCTTAAACGCCGTGTCGACGAGCTCCTGCGGTCTACCAGCGCTCGGGGGGCAGGGCTCGAACCTGCAACAACCAGCTCCAAAGGCTGGCGTTCTACCAGTTGAACTACCCCCGAAGGTCGGGCACCACGGTACCCGCCGCGACTGTGCCGCCAGCATCGGCGCCCAGGTTGGAGGCCCTGCGGGGGCGCCACTAGGGTGGCGGGCCTCATGGGCTCTCTCATCAAGAAGCGCCGCAAGCGCATGCGCAAGAAGAAGCACAAGAAGATGCTGAAGCGCACTCGCTGGCAGCGCCGCGCCGCCGGCAAGTAGCCGGCCCGGCGCCACGTCCAACCAGACCGCCACTCGAGCGCCCCGTTCGCCGGGGCGCTCGTTGCGCGTCCGAACACGTCGGTGTGTCATCGGGTGGCCGCTGCCGTCCGACGGTCGCAGTTCGTGGGACCGGATTGCTCGCCGTTGGTCGCCAACCACGTCGGTCCCTGGAACCGGGCGATCGCGACCCGACCGGGCCGGGACCGGCGGGCCGCTCCCGCGGGGCTACCAGTAGGCCGGGATCGTGTGGGTCACGATGCGGCCCTCGCCCGGGTGCTCACCCTCGACGAACCAGGTCGAGCCCGACCCGGCGAGCCGCGGTGTGAGGCCGGTGGCGTCGCCGAACGCGTCGCGGAACGCCGCCAGCCGGGGCTCGACCACGATCGCAGCCGGCTCGAGGTCGTTGGGGCCGTCGGCCGTGGGGCCGCCCAGGTCGTCCCACGCCGCGTACACCGCCGGCGTCGAGCAGCCGTAGGGCGGCATGGCCAGGGTGATCGTGCGGGCCTCGAACGGCAGCGGCTCGAGCACCTCGCCGATGCCCGTGACGCGGGCCCTACCGCCACGCAGGCAGAAGGGGACGTCCGCACCCAGCGACTCGGCGATGCCCAGGTCGTCGCGACCCGCCCAGCGCATCACCGTGGCGGCGTTGGACGAGCCGCCGCCCAGCCCTCCGCCGGCGGGGATGCGCTTGCGCAGGTCGACGTGCGCCCGGCGGCCGACGGCGCGCAGGGCGCGGCCGACGAGGTTGTCGTCCGGGTCGACGTACCCCAGGTCGTGGCCCTCGACGACGGTGAGGCCCGTCCCGTCGGAGAACGTCAGGTCGTCGGCCAGTTCGAGGCTGACCATCTCGGCGTCGATCAGGTGGTAGCCGTCGTCGCGCACTCCCGTGACGCGCAGCGAGACGGTGAGCTTGGCCGGAGCGGCCAGCGACTCACACGGCACGCCGGTCAGTCGGACCCCTGCTGCGGCTGATGCGGGTACTGCGGCTGGCCGTGCGGATCCTGCGGCGTGCTCATGGCGTCACCCTGCCACATCGTCGGGCGCGGCCTGCTGTCCCGTGACCTGGGTCAGTCGGGCCCAGGCGGCCAGGTCCAGCTCCTCGGCACGGGCCTCGGGGCGTACCTCGGCCTGCTCGAAACCCTCGGCGTCGACCAGCCCGGCCAACGACCGCCGCAACATCTTGCGCCGCTGGCCGAAACCGGCCTCGACCAGGCGGAACAGGCGGTCGGGGTCCGCGTCGACCGGAGGCGCGGGCAGGCGCCGCAGTCGCACGAGGGCGGAGTCGACCCGCGGCGGCGGGATGAACACGGTGGGAGGGACGCGGCCCACTACCTCGGCCTCCGCCCGGTAGGCGACCTTGACCGAGGGGATGCCGTACGCCTTGTCGCCGGGGCGGGCGGCGAGCCGCTCCCCCACCTCGCGCTGCACCATCACCAGCATCCGCGTGATCGCCGGCACGCCGGCCAGCAGGTCGAGCACCAGCGGCGTCGCCACGTTGTAGGGCAGGTTGGCCACGAGGGCCCACGGCTTCCCGGGCGCTCCTGCCGAGCCCAACAGCTCGTCCCAGTCGAGGCGCATGGCATCGCCCTGCACGACCCGCACGCCGTGCGGCTCGACCACGCTGCGCAGCGCGGGCAGCAGGTGGCGGTCGAGCTCGACGGCGGTGACCTGGGCGCCGGTCTCGGCGAGGGCCAACGTGAGCGACCCGAGCCCCGGCCCGATCTCGACCACCTGGTCGCCCTCACCGACCTCGGCCAGGCGGGCGATGCGGCGCACGGTGTTGGGGTCGGCGACGAAGTTCTGGCCAAGGGCCCGGCTGGGCGACAACCCGTGCTCGTCGAGCAGGTCACGCACCTGGCGGGGGCTGAGGGTCACCGCACGAGGCTACGGCTCCGACAGGCGGTAGACCCGGTCCGCGTTGGCCCAGGTCGCCTCGGCCACGGCGTCGACCGACGTGCCCATCGCCTCGGCCAGCGCCGCGCCGACGACCGGCACGAGCGAGGGTCGGTTGGGACGGCCGCGGTGGGGCACGGGCGCCAGGTAGGGGCTGTCGGTCTCGACCAGCGCGCGGTCGAGGGGACACAGCGCCGCCGCTGCCCGCACGTCGTCGGCCGACCGGAACGTGACGATGCCCGAGAACGACAGGTGCCCGCCCCGGTCGAGGCATGCCGCGCGCCTCGCCGGCACCGCCGGTGAAGCAGTGAAACACGGTGCGCTCGGGCACCCCCTCGGCATCGAGGACGGCGAAGGTGTCGTCCCATGCCTCGCGGGTGTGGATGACCAGCGCGAGGCCGTGCTCGTGGGCGAGGGCGATCTGGTCGGCGAACGCCTGTCGCTGCACCGCGCGGGGCGAGTGGTCGTAGTGGTAGTCGAGGCCGCACTCGCCGACGGCCACCACACCCGGCTCGCCCAGCAGGGCGACCAGCCCGTCGAGGCCGTTCTTCGCGTCGTGCGGGTGGAGCCCGACCGTCGCCCACACCACGCCGGGGTGGCGGGCGGCGGCGGCCACGGCGTCGGCCGAGCGGGCGGCGTCGGTGCCGACGGTGACCAGGCGCTCGACGCCGGCGTTTCGGGCGTCGGTGACCATTGCGTCGACGATCGCGGGGTCGGCCGGGCCGTCGCCGTCCCAGCCCAGGTGACAATGGTCGTCGGTCCAGCGGGCCACGACCGCGCAGGCTACCGGCCGGTCTGCGTCGGAAACTCGGTGCCCACCCGCCGGTGCCGGTGGCTAGTGCCCTGACCATGAACGTTCGTCCGTCAGGCCGAGTCAGGATCGTCGATGGCAAGGACGCAGGACGAAGGCGCAGCCGTAGCTGCGTCGAGGACGAGGACGCCGCCAGCGGCGATCCTGGCCGGCCTGACGGGCGCAAACGTTTGTGGTCAGGGCACTAGACCTCGGCGATGGACGTCGCCCTCCGCCCCGCCACCACGGCCGACGAGCCGTTCCTCTGGTCGATGCTGTTCGAGGCGTCGCACGGCGCCGACGACGGGCTGCAGTCGGCCGCCGACCTGCAAGCGGTGCCCGAGCTCGCGCGCTACGTCGAGGGATGGGGGCGCCCCACAGACCTCGGCGTCGTCGCCACTGCGGGCGCCGCGTCGGCCGGTGAGCTGGGCGCGGCCTGGGTCCGGCTGCTGACCGGCGACCAGGCCGGCTACGGCTACGTCGACGACGAGACCCCCGAGCTGGCCATCGCCGTCGTGCCCGGACGCCGGGCCTCGGGGGTGGGCGCGGTCATGCTCGACGGGCTGCTGGTGGCCGCACGGGGCCGGTTCCCGGGCGTGTGCCTGAGCGTGCGGGCCGACAATCCGGCACGGCGCCTGTACGAGCGGGCCGGCTTCCGCCTCGTCGACGACAGCGACGTCGACAACCGGGTCGGCGGGACCTCGGTCACGATGGTTGTGCGCTTCTGACCACCTGCGACCGAGTCGGGCGTGCCTCAGCGACCGCCCGCCCGCCAGCCCGAAGGACCGTTACCCTGGGCCGGCATGGCGGAGGGGCTGGTCATTCGGGTGCTCGGGCCCGTGCGTGTGCGCACCGGCGACGGCACCGAGGCGGAGCTGCGAGGGCACGCAGCGCACCTGCTGGCGTGGCTGGCGCTGCACCCCGGGCGAGCCTGGGCGGCCGACGACCTGGCCGGGCGGCTCTGGCCGGACGGGCCGCCACCCACGGCCCGCACCGCGCTCCAGGGCCACGTGTCGAAGCTGCGACGCACGCTGGGCGCTGCGAGCCCGGTACAGATCCAGACGGTGGCCGGCGGCTACGTCCTTCGGGCGGACGGCACGGCAGACGGAACAGCTGCGAGCTCGCCGATCGACGCCCACCGGTTCGCGGCCCTGTGCGCCGAGGCCGCCGCCGAGCGGTCCGAGGGAAGGGCTCGCCCCGCCGTCGCGCTCCTGGACGACGCCCTCGCGCTGTGGACCGGCGGCGCCCTCGCCGACCTGCGCGGCGACCCCGCGCTCGCCACCTCGGCCGACGTCCTCGACGACCAGCGGCTCGACGCCGAGGACGCCCTGGCCGACACGTTGGTCGCCGCCGGCGAGACCGACCGTGCGCTGGCCCTGCTCGGACGGCTGATCGACCACGACCCGCTGCGCGAACGCCGGTGGGCACTGCTGATGATCGCCCTGACCAGGGCGGGCCGCCAGACCGACGCCCTGCGGGCGTACCGGCGTGCGGCGTCCGTGCTCGTCGAGCGCACCGGGCTCGACCCCGGCCACGAGCTGCGCCGTCTCGAGACCGCCATCCTCCTGCAGGATCCCTCGCTCGATGCTGCCCGCTGGCAGCCGGCGCCGGGCAGTGCCCCCAGCCCGCTCACCGTGGTCGTCGGGCGCGACAGCGATCGGGCGACCGTGGTGGCGCGCCTCGCCGCGGCCCGGGTGGTCACGGTGGTCGGTCCCGGGGGCGTGGGCAAGACGACGCTCGGTGTCGACGTGGGGGTGGCTGCGGCCGACACGTTCGCCGACGGCGTGGTGGTCGTCGACCTGGGCCCGGGCGGGCCTGCCGACGTGGGTGCTGCCGTGGCGGCCGCGGTGGGCGCCCCGCTCCCCGGCGACGTCGGTGAGGGCGACGACGATCCGCTGGCCCGGGCCGTGGCCGTGCTGGCGCGCCGCGAGGTGCTCGTGGTGCTCGACGGCTGCGAGCACGTCCGCGACGAGGCGGCGCGGGCCACGCTGGCCCTGCTGCAGGCCGGCCCCGGCCTTCGCGTTCTCGCCACCAGCCAGGTGCCCCTCGGGGTGGCGGGCGAGGCGGTGGTCGGGCTCGAGCCCCTGGCGGTGCCACCGGACGGGGCCGACCCCGCAGCCGTCCGACGGTCGACCGCGGCCGAGCTGCTCACCCGGCGCCTCGACGAGCAGGGGTGCCCCGTCACAGGCGACGACGACTGGCGTCACGCCGGCGCCATCGTGCGGGCGCTCGACGGGCTGCCGCTCGCTATCGAGGTTGCCGCGGCCGCGGCCCGCAGTGAGCCGCTGGCCGACCTGGCCCGGCGTCTGACCGTCGACTCGTCGACCCTGCTCGAGGCCGAACCGCCCGTGGGCGCGGGCCGGCGGCGGCTGGGGGCCACGCTCGACGCCGCCGTCGACCGGCTCGACCCCGAGGCCGCCCGGTTCTACGCCCTGCTCAGCACGTTCCCCGGCGGGTTCGACTCCGCTGGGGCGGCGGCGGTCGCCGGCGTCGACGAGGCATCAGCCCGTGCCCTCACCGCCCATTTGGCCGAGTCGTCGCTCGTGGTGCACAGCGGTCCCGACCGGCGGCGGATGCGCTTGCTCCAGCCGGTGCGGGCGCACGCGGCCGCCCGCCTCGACGCCCAGGACGCCGCCGCTGCCCGCGAGCGCCTGGTGACGTGGTGCCTGGCCGTGGCCGCCGACCTCGACGACACGGTGCACTCCCCTTCCGAGGCCCAGGTGATCGAGCGGTTCGTCGCCGATCTGCCCACGTTCCGGGTGATGCTGCGCCGCCTGGTCGACGACGGTGACATCGCCAGGGCCGCCGTCCTGTTCGAGAACATGGTCACCTGCTGGGGCGACTCGCCGGCCGGCCCCGAGGCGCTCGTCTGGGGCGACGAGCTGCTCCCCCACGCCCACCGCCTGCCCCCCGGCCCGCGCGCCCGCCTCGAGGTGGCGGTCGTCCACTGCCAGTACGCGTTCGAGCTGATGGCGGCCAAGCTCGACCTGGCGGAGCAGGCGCTCGAGCGCGCCCGACTGGCCGGCGACCCGTTCGCCACCGCCGCGGCTCAGGTGCAGGTGGCCATCGGCCTCGGGTGGCGCAACACCGACCTCGACCGGGCCGAGTCGCTGATCGACGCCGCGCGCGGCGGCATGGCCGCCCTCGGCGAGGCGCACTGGGCTGCAGTGGCGCTCGAGTTCCGCGGCCTGCTGGCGCTGCGCCGGCTCGACATCGCGACGGGCATCGCCACCCTCGAGGAGGCGGCGGCCGAGCACCGGATCATCGGCGCCGCGGGCGACGTCGCTCACGCGCTCACGTTCATCGGATATGCCCGGCGAGCCGTGGGCGACCTGTCGGGCGCGCGCCGCGCGTTCGAGGAGGCCCGCCGTGTGCTGGGCTCCGTGCGGGTGGCGACCTGGTTGCGCGCCACGGTCGGCGCAGGCCACGCCGCGCTGGCGCTGGGCGACATCCCCGCGGCAGGCGAGGCGTTCCGGTCCGCTCACGACCGGGCTGTCGAGGTCGGCGACCACCGCATCGTCGGCACCGCGCTCGTGGGCCTGGCCGCCGTCGCGAGACAGGAGAGCGCACCCGACCGCTCCGTGGCCCTGCTGACCGCGGCGTCCGAGCGGGCGCTGAGCGGCGGCGACCCCACCGACGCCGTCGCCGCGGCCGGCATGCTCGCCGAGATGCTGGTGGCCCGGGGGGCCGACGACGAGGCCGCCGTCGTGCTGGGCGCCACCGATCTCGTCGACGAGGAGGTGGGGGTGCGTGTCGACTTCGGCCTTGCCCACGACCTCGGACCGGTGCGGGCCCGCCTCGCCGAGCGACTCGGGGCGGACCGGCTCGCCGACCTCGGCGGCGACGGCCGGGTGATCGGGCTCGCAGCCGCGGTGCACCGTGCCGGCGAGCACCTGCTGGCCGACGAAGGGGTGGCCGTGGCCACGGCCGCCGGGAGCCCCGCGCGCACGACCCGGCGGCGCTGACCATCCGGTGGTGAGCGCGCAGGCGTCAGGGGAGCTCCGCCTGCGCCGGATGACCAACATCCGCCGATGTCGTGTGGTCGAGGCCACGGGCGGCGTCCCGCCCGCCGGTTCCGCCCGTGGCCCCCTGACCTGCGCCCCTCGCTGGGATTCGGGGCGCACTGGGGAACGGTAGGACCTGTCCGGGCCGATGTCACCCGAGCCTGCGGCAGCCGTTAGGCCGCCGTTAGCGCGCCGCCGTCACCCTGCGAGGCGAGGGAACAGCGGCGCGCCCTTGGTGACCGCCAGACCGCCGGGGTACCGGCCCCAGGTGGCGGCGTCGGGAAGCCGCTGGTCGAGGGGCGAGCCGTCGAGGCCGATGCGACGCCACGCCTCGGCGCACGTGGTGGGCAGCGCCGGGCTGGCCAGCACCGACACGATGCGCAGGGCCTCGAGGGCGTCGCCGAGCACCGCCGCGACGGCGGGGCCCGGGTCCATCTTCCAGGGCTCGTTGTCCTCGAGGAACCCGTTCGTCTCGCGGATGAGGCGCCACGTGGCGTCGAGCGCGACCGAGGGTGCCGTGTCGGCCCAGCCGCGGGCGGTGGCCTCGTAGACCTCGGCCGCGACGGGCGCGAGCGGGCTGTCGGCGCGGGGGGCCGGGCCGATGCCGTCGCACTTCTTGGCGACGACGGTGGCCACCCGCGACAGCAGGTTGCCGAAGTTGTTGGCCAGGTCGCCGTTGTAGCGCTCGATCATGCGCTCGTAGCTGAACTCGCCGTCGGGGCCCACCGGCGTGTCGCGCAGGAAGTGGTAGCGGAACCCGTCGACGCCGAACTCGTCGACCAGGTCGGCCGGGGCGATCTGGTTGAAGCTGGTCTTGCTCATCTTCTCGCCGCCGACGAGGAGGAACCCGTGCACCGTGATGTCGACCGGCGGATCGATGCCGGCCGCCAAGAGCATGGCCGGCCAGTACACGCAGTGGAACCGCAGGATGTCCTTGCCGATGACGTGGTGGGCGGCCGGCCACCAGGTGGCGAACCGCTCGTCGTCGGCGGCATATCCCACGGCGGTGAGGTAGTTGACCAGGGCGTCGAACCACACGTAGGTCACGTGCGCCGGATCCCAGGGGATGGGCACGCCCCAGCTGATCGAGCTGCGGCTGATCGAGAAGTCCGCGAGCCCGCCCCTGATGAAGCCGAGCGCCTCGTTGCGCTTGGTCTCCGGCCGCACGAACCCGGGGTGGGCGGCGTACCAGTCGAGCAGCGGCTGCTGGAACCGGGAGAGCCGGAAGAAGTAGTTGTCCTCCTTGACGTGCTCGACCGGCCGGTTGTGGATCGGGCAGCACTCGCCGTCGATCAGCTCGTCGACGGTGTAGTAGGCCTCGCACGACACGCAGTAGAGGCCCTCGTAGGTGCCCAGCTCGATGTGCCCGTTGTCGTACACCCGCTGCAGGATCGCTTGGACCGCGTGGTGGTGGCGGGGCTCGCTGGTACGGATGAAGTCGTCGTTGGAGATGTCGAGCAGCTTCCACGCGTCGCGGAACCGCTCGGACGTGCGGTCGGCCCACTCCTGGGGGGACACCCCGTTCGCTTCGGCCGCCCGCTGGACCTTGAGCCCGTGCTCGTCGGTGCCGGTGAGGAAGAACGTGTCGTCGCCCAGCAGCCGGTGCCAGCGGGCCACCGCGTCGGCCACGACCGTCGTGTAGGCATGACCGATGTGGGGCGCGTCGTTGACGTAGTAGATGGGGGTCGTCACGTAGAAGCGGGCCACGACCGGTCAGGCTACTGGCGGCTGTGAACGACCCACCCACGGTTTGGGTCGACGTGCGCGGTCGGGTCCGACGGGTCCGCAACAAGTACTCGAAGCTGTGCCGGCGGGCCGCCACCCGGCGGGCCCAGGCTCGCACCGACGCCCGCTGAGCGCCGCGGTCGAGGTGACCGTGACGCGCACGATCCACGTGCGCGCCGCGCGTGATCGCCAGACTGTGCCCGATGGACAGTCCGTGCGTGGGCGTGGATAGTCTTGCCCGACCGACCAGCCGGGGTACCCGTGGGGCGACGCCCGGGGACGCGCCCGCTGGCACCGCCGCAATCGTGGAGGAACGACGCTGAGCCCTTCGCAACCACCGCCGTCCCGGCGGCAGGGCGACCGTGCCGCCGCCGAGCGGGCCGCACGTGAGCGGGCCGAGCGCGAGCGGGCGCGAGGTGGCCGCCCCCCTGCGGGGCGCTACCCCGACGACCGCGACCCTCGACGGGACGGACGCGATGACTGGCAGGGCCCGCACGGTGACGAGCGGGGTGAGGTGCCCGGCCGCGACCGTCGTGATGATGGGCGAGGCGGCCGTCCCGACGCCCGACGGGGCGATCGTCCCGACACCGGGCAGGGCGACCGCCCGCCCGGCGCCGGTCCGCGGTCCGGCGATGGCCGGCTCTGGCAGCAGCTGGGCGACTGGCGAGCGGGCGACGACGCTGGTGGCGGCCCGCGCGGTGGCGACCGCGGCGACGCGGCGCCCGGCGACGCCGGCGGGAGTGCCCGTCCGCCGTCCGGCATGCCGGCGTGGTACCAGGAACAACCTCCCGCCGCGCGGGGCTCCGGTCCCCGCCCCGACAGCCCCCCGCGCGACCAGCGCTCATGGCAGGCGCCCACCGAGGGCCGCGCCGACGTGCGCTGGGACGACGACCTTTCCGACCCGAGCGAGCTGTCCGGCTGGCGCCAGCGTCAGGCCGAGGCCCGCGCCCAGGCCCAGACCCGCGCCGCCGCGCCGCCGTCGGCCCGCACCGCCGGGCGCGTCCCGCCGCCGCGGCGCGGCGGCCGGCACGATCCGGGCCCGCAGTCGTACGAGCCCGGGCCGCCAGGCGCGCCGTCGGGGCCGGGCACACAGGTGCTCGACCGTGGCTGGCAGGGCCCGCCGCCGTCTGCTCCCGACCTGAGCGACGAGCGCTACCGCAACCGCTACGGCGGCGACACCTACGACGACCAGTACGACGACGAGGACGGCCGCGGCGACGGTCGTGGCCGCGCCCGTGGGCGCCGACGTGGACGTGCCCCGTCGATCGAGCCCGGTCCCCGGCCGGAGCTGCCGTACGTGGGCGCGTTCGACGGCCTGCGGGCCGTCGCGCTCCTCGCCATCCTTGCCTTCCACCAGGGCTTCGAGGTCGCCCGCGGCGGGTTCCTCGGCATCTCCAGCTTCTTCACGCTGTCGGGCTTCCTCGTCGCCACCTTCGCCCTCGCCGAGTGGGCGCAGAACGGTCGGCTGGCCCTGTCCCGGTTCTGGGAGCATCGGGCGCGCCGCATCGTGCCGGCGCTGGTGTTCACCGTCGCGGTCGTCGTGGTCCTGCAGGTCGCCCTGCGCGTGGGCGCTGGGCCGGGGTTCCGGGGCGATGTCCTGGCCGCGCTCGGCCAGGTCCTCAACTGGCGCTACGTGCTCGACGGCAACGGGTTCGCCAGCGTCCTCACCGACCCGTCACCGGTACAGCACCTGTGGTCGGTCTCCGTGCTCGCGCAGATCACGGTCGTGCTCCCGCTGGCCTTCGTCGGGCTCATGAAGGTGACCGGGACGCGTTGGCGCACCGCGGGCGTGGTGTTCGCCGTCGCGGCCGTCGCCAGCTTCGTCGCCGCATCGATGACCGCGGACACGTCGGGCAACGACGGCCTGGCCTACTTCGGGACGCACACGCGCGTCGGCGAGTTGCTGGTCGGCGTCGTGCTCGCCTACGTGGTGCTCAGCCCGGGCGCACGGCGCATGATCGACACCCAGGGCGGGGCCGTCGCCGTGCGTTTCGGCGCGCCGCTGGCCCTGGTGGTGCTGGCCTGGCTGTGGCACTCGACAGGCCTGTACAGCTCGAACCTGTTCGGCGGCGTGACCGCCCTCAACGCCGTCCTCACCGCCTGGGTCATCTTCTCGGTGACGATGCCCGGGCCCGCGACCACCGCCCTCGGCAGCCTGCCCCTGCGCACCGTCGGCAAGCTCAGCTACACCGCCTACCTGTTGCACTGGCCGATCTTCCTGCTCCTCGACGGGGATCGCATCGGTGTCGACGGCCCCCTGCTGTTCCTCGCCCGCCTCGGCGCGACGCTGGGCGCGGCGGCCGCACTGACCTACGCCGTCGAGCGGCCGTTCCGCACCCGGCTGAACCTGCCCCGACCCCAGCTCGCGGTGGCGCTCGGCGTGAGCGCCGCCCTGGTCGCGGCGGCCGCGCTCGTCCTGCCCGAACAGCCGCCGGCCGGCGTGAACCTGTCGGTCGACGACGGCAACGGCGCCGGTGACCTCGACGTCGTGGTCCCCACCGGCGACGAGGTCGCCTCCGTGGCCCTGGTCGGCGGCTCACTCGCCGGCACGCTGCCCCCCGGCGTCCAGGCCTGGAACACCGAGAACCCGGAACAGCAGGTCCGCCTGCACACCCACGTCGCCACGAACTGCCCCCTGTCGGGCCCGGGGCCCGTGCGCCTCGCCGGCGAGGTGGTGGGTGAGGACACCGACTGCCTGGGGTTCGGTCCGAGGCTGCCCCACCTGCTCGACGAGGCCGGCGCCGACGTCGTGGTGATCGTGCCCGGCGTTGGCGACCTGGGAGAGCGAGAGATCGACCGCCAATGGCTCCACCTCGGCGACCCGGTGTACGACGACTGGTTGTACCAGCGCCTGAGCGACGTCGCCGACACGCTCGGCGACGCCGGCGTGCCGGTGGTGTGGTCGACATCTCCGCACGTGCGCCTCGCTCCGGGTGGTGACCTCGAGGGTGACTGGACCTCCGTAGCCGACAACGACCCGGCCCGCGTCGACCGGCTGAACGAGATCATCCGCGACGTCGCCTCCGGGCGGGAGGACACCACGGTCGTCGACCTGGGGGCATGGGCGCAGCGCCTGCCCCGGGGCGAGTTCGCGGCGGCGCACCGCGCCGAGGGCCGCGACCTCACCGAGGACGGGGCGGTCAGTGCCACCACGTGGATGATGCCCGAGCTGTTCGACATCCTCGGTGTCGGAACCGAGGACGCCGAGGCAGCCGAGGCGGACGCCGCCGGGGCGGACGCGGCCGGCTGAGGCCCTGCGCCATGGCCCGCATCCGCGTCCAGACCACCATCGACGCTCCACCCCGCGCTGTGTGGACGCGCCTGGCCGACATCGGCGATCACGTGACGTGGATGGCCGACGCGGTCGCCATCCGCTTCACGGGCGACCGTCACGAAGGCGTCGGGACGACCTTCGAGTGCGAGACCAGGGTGGGACCGCTGCGCACCCTCGACGTGATGGAGATCACCGAATGGCGCGAACGCCGCGCCATGGGCGTGCGCCACACCGGCCTGGTCACGGGCACCGGACGCTTCCTGCTGCGGCGGCGGCGCCGGGGCCGCACGCGCCTCGTGTGGGACGAGCAGCTGCGGTTCCCCTGGTGGATGGGAGGCGTCGTGGGCAGCGCGCTGGCCAGCCCGGTGCTCCGCGCCATGTGGCGGGGCAACCTGCGCCGCCTGGCCGCCCTGGTGACGAGCCCGGATACGGGTCGGTGACCTGACCCGTCAGGCCGCCAACGGCTGCGCCACCACCAGGCAGCCCGCGAACAGCACGCCCGAGATCGCGAGGCAGGCGATGACGGGCAGCGGCGACTTGGGGCCGAGCCGCGGCGCCCACTCCCACAGGATCCACCCGCCGGCGGCACCGGCGGCCAGGCCGCCCAGGTGCCCCCCGACAGAGATGTTCGGCAGGGCGAACGTGAGCACGAGGTTGATGAGGATCAGCGGGCCGATGCCCGTTTGGAACGGGTTGATGCCCCGCGACCGCATGGCCACGAACGTGGCGCCCATCAAGCCGAACACGGCCCCCGAGGCGCCGACCGTCACCGAGTCGTTGCTCAGCACCAGGACGAGGAACGCGCCGCCGAGCAACGACATGAGGTACAGCGCCGAGTAGCTCCAGCGCTTCACTGCCGGCTCGAGCAGGCCGCCGAGCTGCCACAGCAGGAACATGTTGAAGCCGACGTGTAGGAGGTTGACGTGGAGGAACCCGCCGGTGATCGGTCGCCACCAGTCGCCTGCGGCGACGGACGGCCCGTACAGGGCCCCGGCGGCGCTCACCTCGTGCATGCCCGCGAACGGGATGTCGAGCAGGGATTGCACGGTGACGACCGGCGACAGCAGGTCGCCTGCGAAGATCGCCAGGTTGATCGCCACCAGGGCCAGCGTGACCACCGGGCGGGTCACCAACGAGCGGGCGGTGACGACCTTCTGACGGCCGCTTCTGGTGCAGTCAGGGCAGTGGAACCCCACGGACGCCTGGTGCATGCACGACGGGCAGATGGGCCGGTCGCACCGCTGGCAGATCACCCCGGCACGCCGGTCAGGGTGCTTGTAACACGTCCGCACATCGGTGGTTGCCACGAAGATCTAGGCTACCGACGCCGGGGCCGCTCGCGGCATCAGGCTGGGCCTCGGCTCAACCGCGCAGATGCACGGGCCGGGGCGCCACTCCTAGGCGACGGGCCAGCGGGGTCAGCAGCGCTCGGGCGCCGTCGTCCAGCCTGTCGCGGCCGCGGCCGAGCGCGTCGTGGATGCGCTCCTGCGGCACGTCGAGGCTGACGTCGAGCGCCAGCTCGCGCACCAGGCGCACCATGCCGAGCGCGGCCTCGACGGTCGCCGTGGTCGGGGCCGTCGCCGCATGGTCGACGGCGCGGCTCACGGCCCGCTCCAGCTCGGCGGCCGCCACGGGCGAGGCGAGGTTCACGCCCTCCTCGCGGGCCTCGCGCGCCAGCGCACGCACGACCCGGTAGGCGGCGGGGTCGGTCGCACCGCCACAGGCCGCGACCGCGGCCTCGAGGCGCCGGGCCAGCGCCAGCGCGACCGGGCCGCGCAGCTCGGCCGGCAGAGGTGTGCCGGCCACCGCCAGGGCGGCGAGCGTGTCGTGGTGATCCGAGCGGAGCTGGTCGTAGGCGGCCACGAAGCGGTCGGCCAAGCCCCGCGCGGTGGCCGACAGCAGGTCCTCGGCGGCGCCGGGCAGCGCGCTCTCGAGACCGAACTCGCGCGGGCCGAATCGATCGACGACCCTCCGTAGCAGCGCGGTGACGCGGTCGCCCCGGCGGGTGGCCTCGACGAGCGCCGACACGTCCGCCCGGTCACGGTCCCCGCCCCCGTCGCCACGGACCGCAGGACCGGTGTCGGGGTCGGCCGCCGGGCGCACCGCGCCGAACACCTCGAGGCCGCCCAGGTGCACCGCGCCGTAGACCCAGCGGGTCGTGCGCCGCGTGCGCCGGTGGGTCAGGACGACTCGCCCCGCGCTCACGGCCACCCCACCGCGGTCGACGGAGTCGTGCAGGTCGCGGACGACCTCGTAGCCGTCGAGGCGACCGGTCGCCGCCGCACCGGCGCCCGCGCCTGCGCCCGCGGCCAGCAGATCGGTCATCGCCAGGTGGGCCGCGACGCGGGCCGGGTCGACGCGGCTGGGATCGACATGGCGCCGCCACACCTGGCGCCCGTCGCCCTCGTCGGGGTCGTTGCTCTGCGCCCGGGCCAACGTGTCGAGCACCGCGTCGAGCGGCGGGCGCTCGCCCAGGCTGACGAGCATGTCCATGCAGCACGCGGCGTAGCGCATGATCTGCACCGTCTCGATGCCGGCCAGGTCGTTGAAGAACCAGCCGCACGACGTGTACATCAACAGCGCGTGCCGCTGGCTCTCGAGCAGGGTGAGCGCCTCGACGAGCGCTTCGCCCCCGTCCCCGTCCCCGCCCTCGCGGTCGCGGTCGTCGAGCAGGTGCCGCGCCGCGAACGTCTCGACCGTCGTGACGCCCAGCACCAGATCCACGTACGCGTCGCGTGCCGCCCACGGGTCGCGCAGCACGGCGGGCGCACGGCGCTCGAAGACGGCGACGGCGAAGTCGCGCACCTGGTCGAACGCGGCCCGGAGCGGGCCCCGCCACGCCTGGTTCCACCCGGGCTCGCCGCCGGTGTGGCAGCCACAGTCCTCGAGCCACCGCGCCACGCCGTGAGCGCAGGACCAGGCCGACAGCCGCACCCGGCCCTCGTGCGCCGGCGGATGCTCGGCCAGCCAGTCGGCCAGGCGGGGCAACGCGACCCCGCGCCGATCGGCCTCGACGGTCAGGGCGTGGGCGACGCCCCGGTCGGCGTAGGTGTGGTGGTGGCCGAAGGTCTCGCCGTCGCAGGCGACCGACACCAGGTCGCCGTGCCGCCGCCCCACGATGCGGTCGACGACCACCTGGCTCGGGAACCCGCCGAACGCCACGTCGTGACTGATCGGGCCGTCGTACACCACGAGGTCGACGCCGAGGGCGGGGTCGTGGGGATGCCGCCACCGCAGCGTGCCCGGGAGGTCGGCGGCGTGGGCGTCGTGCCAGCCGCCGTCGCCGCCGGGACGGACCGCCGCGATCTGCCCGGGGGCCAGGATCGTGAAGCGCACGCCCTCCTCGGCCAGCACTGCCAGCACCCGGTCGTCGACGGCGGTCTCGGGCAGCCACATGCCCTCGGCCTCGCGCCCGAACCGGTGGCGGAAGTCGGCCAGCCCCCAGCGGACCTGCGTGCGCAGGTCACGGTCGTTGCACAGCGGCATGATGGCGTGGCCGTACGCCTGGGCGATGGCCCGGCGGGCCGCCCGGTCGGCGTCGACGATGCGGGCGTAGGTCTCGGGTGCGTGCCCGTCGAGCCACGACAGCAGCGTCGGGCCCACGTTGAACGACAGCCGCTCGTAGTTGTCGACGATGTCCACGATGCGCCCGTGGTCGTCGAGGATGCGGGCCCAGCCGTTGGGTCGGTAGCACTCGGCCGTGATGCGCTCGTTCCAATCGTGGAACGGTGCGGCCGCCGGCTGGCGCGGCACCGCCTCTGTCCACGGGTTCTCACGGGGCGGCTGGTAGAAGTGGCCGTGGAGGACGAAGGCGACGTCGGCGATGGATCGACGCTATCCGCCGAGCTCGTGGTGGCCCTCACCGGCGGCGACGGCCACCGCGGGCCCCGAGCGGGTGCCGCCGATGCGGTCGCGCAGCATCCACTGGACGACGAGGCCGCTGAACGCCAGGGCCCCAGCGGCCGCGAAGCCCGCCCGCTCGTTGCCGCTCGACAACGAGACGACGACCCCGACGAACGTCGCGCCCAGGCCCTGCGCCAGGTCGAAGAAGACGGAGAACGTGCCGACGGCGTGGCTGCGCTCCTCCTCGGGGGCAGCGGCCATCACGGCGGTGAACAGTGACGGGTACATCAGCGACATTCCGAGGCCGAGGGGGATGGCCGCCAGCCAGATCGACGCCACCGAACCCCACGCGGCGACCAGCGAGATGCCCAGGGCGACGGCGGTCAGGGCCATGGCCGAGCCTTTGCGCCACCCGAGCTGGTCAGGCAGGCGGGCGCCCACGATGCGGATGACCAGCACCAGGCCGGCGTACAGGCCGAGCACGCCACCGACGCTGTCGAGGCCGAGGCCCTCGGCGTAGAGCGGCACGAACGCCGAGAAGGCGATGAACGGGATGAGCCCGAGGAACAGGATCAGCCCGGGCCACAGGGCGTCGCGCTGCAGGAACGTGCGGTGGGCGGCGACCGCCACCGTCTTGCCCTTCGGGATCCACAGGCTGGCGAGCGCCGCCACCCCGGCGCACCCGGCGAGCACGGTCCACAGCGTGGCGAACCCCTGGTCGACGAGCGCCTCGCCGATCGGTGGACCGACGGCCAGCCCGCCGTAGAGGGCGACCGAGAAGTACGACGCGGCCTCGCCGCGCCGGTGGTCGGGCGCCAGGTCCTGCGCGGCGGTGGCGAAGCCCACGAAGCCGGCGGCCTCGCCCGCGCCCGTGAGCAGCCGTGCGAGCACCAGCATCCACAACTCGGTGACCAGGTTGTACGAGAGGAACGCGACGGCCACCACCACGGAGCCGCCGACCGCCAGGACGCGCCGCCCACGCGTGTCGCCGACCCGGCCGACCCAGGGACGTAGGACCGCGGCCGAGACGGCGTAGGCGCCGACGCCGACGCCGACGGCAGCGCCGCCCCCACCCAGCTCGCCCTCGACGAAGCGGGGCACGGTCGGCAACGTCGCGCCCATCGCGGTGAAGTAGGCGAAGGACGCGATCATCACGACGGCGAACTGCGGCGACAGGAGGCTGCGTTCGTCGTCGTCGAGCGGCTGCGGGGGGACGTCACCGATCACGACTGCGCCTTGCTACCACCGCTGCGCCCGCAATGACCAGGTGGTTCCGTCGGCCGGCTCAGCGCCTCGGGAGCGACGGTCAGTCCCGCGCGGGCACCAGCCAGCGGACCGCCAGCGGGGGCAGCGTGAGCACCGCCGAGTCGGGCTGGCCCTGCCACGGCGTGCCGTCCGCGACCACGTCGGGCTGGACGACGCCGCTGCCGCCCCACCGCTCGTCGTCGGTGTTGAGCACGTCGACCCACCGACCCCCGGTGGGCAGGCCCAGGCGGTAGCCGTGGCGCGGCACCGGGGTCAGATTGGCGACGCAGGCGACGAGGTCGTCGGCGCCGGACCGCAGGAAGGCGTACACCGAGCTCTCACGGTCATCCGCGTCGAGCCACGAGAACCCGGCCGGGGTGTTGTCGGCGGCCCAGAGGCCCGGGCGCTCGGCCTCGACCCGGTTGAGCTCGCGCAGCAGGTCGCGCACCCCCCGGTGCAGCGGCTCGGCGAGCAGGAACCAGTCGATCTCGCGGTCGTGGCTCCACTCGCGCTCCTGGGCCAGCTCTGCGCCCATGAAGAGCAGCTGCTTGCCGGGATGCGACCACATCCATGCGTAGAGCGCCCGCAGGTTGGCGAAGCGCTGCCACTGGTCGCCCGGCATCTTGCCCAGCAGCGAGCCCTTGAGGTGCACCACCTCGTCGTGGCTGAGCGGCAGCACGAAGTTCTCGCTCCACGCGTAGGTCAGCCCGAAGGTGAGCAGGTCGTGGTGCCAGCGGCGGTGCACCGGCTCGGTCGAGAAGTACTCGAGCGTGTCGTGCATCCAGCCCATGTTCCACTTCTGGCTGAAGCCGAGGCCCCCGGCGTCGACGGGCCGCGACACGCCGTCCCAGGCGGTGGACTCCTCGGCGATGGTGAGCGCGCCCGGGATGTCGCGGTGCACGACCGTGTTCATCTCCTGCAGGAAGGCGATCGCCTCGAGGTTCTCGCGCCCACCCAGCTCGTTGGGCACCCACTCGCCGTCGCGGCGCGAGTAGTCGAGGTAGAGCATCGAGGCGACGGCATCGACCCGCAGCCCGTCGACGTGCATCTCCTCGAGCCAGTAGCGGCCGCTGGCGATGAGGAAGTTCCGCACCTCGTTGCGGCCGACGTTGAACACGAGCGTCCCCCAGTCGGGGTGCTCCCCCTGGCGGGGATCGCCGTGCTCGTACAGCGCGGTGCCGTCGAAGCGGCCCAGCGCCCAGGCGTCGCGGGGGAAGTGGGCGGGCACCCAGTCGACGATCACGCCGATGCCCCGCTGGTGCAGGTGGTCGACCATGTCGCGGAACCCGTCGGGATCGCCGTGGCGGGCCGTCGGGGCGAAATAGCTGGTGACCTGGTAGCCCCACGACGGCACGTAGGGGTGCTCGGTGGGCGGCAGCAACTCGACGTGGGTGAAGCCCAGGTCGGCCACGTGGTCGGCCAGCTTCTCGGCCAGCTCGCGGTAGCTCAGGCTGCGCCCGTCGGCATGGCGCATCCACGAGCCGAGGTGCACCTCGTAGACGGCCATGCGCTCGTCCCAGGGGCGCGCCGCCGCGCGCCGGGCCATCCAGTCGTCGTCGCCCCACTGGTGCTCGGAGCGGTAGATCACGCTGGCGTTGGCCGGTGGCACCTCGGTCGCCCGGGCCAGCGGGTCGGCCCGGAGCGTCGTGGCGCCGTCGGCGCCGACCACCTCGAACTTGTAACGATGCCCCGGCCGGGCCTCGGGGACGAAGATCTCCCACACGCCCGACGCCCCGATGGAGCGCAGCGGGTGGACGCGGCCGTCCCACCCGTTCCAGTCGCCGACCACCCGCACCGCCCGGGCCCCAGGGGCCCACACCGCGAACGCGGTGCCGTCGGTGCCCTGATGGACGCGGGCGTGGGCGCCGAGCACCGTCCAGAGGCGGTCATGGCGGCCCTCGCCGATGAGGTGCAGATCGAGCTCGCCGAGCGTGGGCCAGAACGGCCACGGGTCGACGGCGGTGTGCTCGCCGCCGCCGTCCCACTCGAAGGTCACCGCGTAGCCGGGCTCGGGCTCGGTGTCGACCAGCACCTCGAACACGCCCGCGTCGTGGACGCGACGCATCGGGCGCCCCCCGAGGGTGGCGGACGTCGCGCCGGGGCGCCACGACCGCACCACGACCTGGCCGCGCTCGCGGTGCACGCCCAGCACCCGGTGCGGGTCGCGGCAGGTGCCGGCCACCAGCGATGCCAGCCCTGCCTCGAGCTCGGCGACCTCGTGCGATGCGCTCATCAGGCGACGAGCAACAGCGTGCGCCGCACGGCGGACGCAGGGATGTCGACCCAGTCGGGCCGGTGCGCCAACTCGTAGATCACCTCGTAGACGGCCTTGTCGAGCTCGAACGCACGCAGGATCTTGCCGAGATCCTCCTCGGATGCCGGCAAGAGCGCATCGACGCCCTCGACGTGCCGGTAGCCGGCCAGGTAGGCCTCGACCGCGCGGGCCTCCCACGCGGCCGACAGGTCCACCAGCTCCGGATCGACGTCGCGCCCGCGCTCGGCCAGCCCCGTGCGGGCGGCGTAGTGGAACGAGCGCACCATGCCGGCGACGTCACGCAACGGCGACGAGGCCACCAGGCGCTCGGCCACGGGGCGGACGGGCTCGCCCTCGAAGTCGAGGACGAACCAGCCGGCGTCGGCCAGCAGGAACTGCCCCAGGTGCAGATCGCCGTGGATGCGGAAGGCGGGACCGGGGTCATCGACCGCGACCAGGTCGGCCAGCACCGTGTCGACCGCGGCCACGTCGACCAGGTCGGCCACCTTCATGGTCTCGCCCGCGACCTCGGTCGTGCCCTGGGGCACGCGCGCGAGCTGAGCGCGGAAGCTCGCCAGCCAGGCCGCCGGATCGGCCGGGCCGACACCGAACGCATCGGCCATCGCCAGGTGGAGCCGACCGGTCACCTCGCCCAGCGTGAAGGCCTCGGGGCCGAAGTCGCCGCCCGCCTCCTCCGGCGGCATGCGGGTGCCGAGCAGGTCGCGCAGCGACGTGTGCGCCAGCTGCCAGGCGTCGGTCGAACCCAGCAGGTACTGGCGCACGACCGCCAGGTCGGCGCCCTCGTAGCGCATCTCGGCCAGCTGCGGCACGACGTGGGGGAAGCCTCGGGCGCCCAGCACCTCGGTGATCTCGACGTCGGGGTTGGGCTCGGGGTGCAGGCGCCGGAACAACTTGAGGATGAGCCGTTCGTCGTAGACGACCGAGGTGTTCGACTGCTCGACCACGAGCGGGCGTGCGACCTCGGCCGACTCGTCGGGCGCGACCCTCTCGAGCACCGCGAGGGCGAGCTCGGGGTCGACCAGGGCGTCGTAGTAGAGCCAACCGTCGACCTCGCCGACCGTGACGCGCTCCTTTCCCTGCAGGAACTCGAGGTCGCACGGAGCGGGCCGGCCCCCGAGAACGACCTGGTAGGTGGCGTGCTCACCGCCGGCGTCGGTGGCGTCGACGAGCAACCAGGCGAGGACGGGGTCGCCCTCACGCAGGTCGACGGCGGTCACCGCCACCGACTGGGGTGGCTCATGGCCTGCGAACCACCGCTGGCGGGGCAGGAACCCGGTCAGCAGCGGAGCCAGCTTCTCGGCCAGATCGTCGAGGCGTGGCACGTCACCTGCCTAGCACTGTTCGGACACGCTCGGAATGCTCGTGACACGAGGCACAAGCGGCCAGCGCCCACCACCTGGGAGTACCCCTCACGGTGGTTGCCCATGCACCACGGATCGTCGTTGCGAACGTTCTCTGCGTGGCACCCATGGCATCTGGTGGTCCGGGGCGGCGCGCGCCATCTGCCACACTTTCCGCGATGCGGGCGCAAACGACATGCACAGCAATCCTCGCGGCGTGCCTCGCCATCGGCGTGGCCGGGTGCGGCGACGACGACGGCGACGACGCTGCCTCCGGGCAGGACGCGCCGGCCGACTCCGGCGGCCTCGTCGTGTCGAGCGCGTCGTTCGAGGCCGACGGGGCGATCCCGCAGCAGTTCACGTGCGACGGCGACGAGACCTCGCCTGCGCTCGCCTTCGACGGCATCCCCGACGACACGGCCGAGATCGCCGTCGTCGTCCGCGACCCCGACGCCGGCGGCTTCGTGCACTGGGTCGCCGGCCTCCCCGCGGACACGACGGCCATCGACGAGGGCGCCCTGCCGGCAGCGGCGGTCGAGGCCGACAACGGCTTCGGCAACCCCGGGTGGGCGGGCCCGTGCCCGCCCGAGGGCAACCACACCTACGAGTTCACGGTCTACGCGCTGTCCGAGCCGTCGGGCCTGAGCGCCGGCGCGGACGCCGAGGACGGCGCCGGCACCGTCGAGGATGCGCCCGCCCTGGCGACGGCGACCCTGCGCGGCACGTACGAACGGGGCTGAGGGCCAGGCCACGACCGGGCCCGCCCGGGTCGCCGTCCGCAGGATGGGCCGGCCTTGGTCGGGCCGTACGAGGTCGAACCTCGACGGTAAGAGTATGACTGGTACGATTCCTACATGCGTGTCACAGAGAAGGGCCAAGTCACCATCCCGAAGCACCTCCGGGACGCCCTTGGCATCGGTGCCGGCACCGAGGTCGAGTTCCAGCGGGACGACGACGCCATCGTCGTCCGCAAGGTCAGCAGCGGGCCCACCCGTGGTCGACAGCTCGTCGCGCGCCTTCGAGGCCGGGGCGACGTGGGGCTCACCACCGACGAGATCATGGCGCTCACGCGGCACGGTTGACGGTGGCTTCAGGAACTCTCGTCGACAGCAACGTGCTGCTCGACGTGCTCACCGAGGACCAGTCATGGCTCACGTGGTCCTCCGACGCCATCGCCGCTGCCGCCGAGATCGGTCCGCTCTTCATCAACCCCATCGTCTACGCCGAGGTGTCGGTTCGGTTCACGCAGATCGAAGACCTCGATGACGCACTCCCGCCTTCCGACTACCGGCGGCTGGCGTTGCCGTGGGAGTCAGCATTCCTGGCCGGCAAGGCGTTCCTCGACTACCGACGAAACAAGGGGACGAAGGCATCGATGCTGCCGGACTTCTTCATCGGCGCTCACGCCGCAGTTGCCGACCTTCATCTGCTCACGCGCGACACGGCGCGCTATCGCACCTATTTCCCGACGGTCGAGCTCATTGCCCCCGAGGCTGACAGGGGCTGACGCTCTACAACCTCAGCCCGGCCCCTCGTCGGGCGGCGCTTCGACCAGCTCGAACCAGTAGAAGCCGTGGCCGGCCAGCGTGACGAAGTACGGGAGCTCGCCGATGGGCGGGAACGGCACCCGGCCCATCAGCTCGATCGGCACCATGCCGGCGAGCTGCTCCATCATGAGCTCGCACGGCTGCGGGAACCGCGACAGGTTGTTGACGCACAGCACGATGTCTTCCTCGCCGTCGTCGCCGATGCCCCGGCGCAGGTAGGCGAGCACCGACGGGTTCTGCGCGTGCAGCATCTCGAACTCGCCGATGGCCAGCACGGGGTGCTGCTTGCGCACGTCGAGCATGCGCCGCAGCCAGTGGAGGAAGCTCGACGGGTCGCGGCGCTGCGCCTCGACGTTGACGGCCTGGTAGCCGTACACCGGATCCATCAGCGGCGGCAGGAACAGCTGGGCGAAGTCGGAGGTCGAGAACCCCGCGTTGCGGTCGGGGCTCCACTGCATGGGCGTGCGCACGCCGTCGCGGTCGCCCAGGTAGATGTTGTCGCCCATACCGATCTCGTCGCCGTAGTACATGACCGGGCTGCCCGGCATCGAGAACAACATGGCGTGGAACAGCTCGGCCTTGCCCTCGTCGTTGTCGAGCAGCGGGAACAGCCGGCGCCGGATGCCCAGGTTGATCTTCATGCGGGGATCGGTGGCGTACTCGCTGTACATGTAGTCGCGCTCTTCGTCCGTGACCATCTCGAGCGTCAGCTCGTCGTGGTTGCGCAGGAAGATGCCCCACTGGGCCCCGTCGGGGATCTGGGGCGTCTGGGCCAGGATCTCGGTGATGGGGTGCCGCTGCTCCTTGCGCACCGCCATGAACATGCGGGGCATGAGCGGGAAGTGGAAGCACATGTGGCACTCGTCGCCGGCGCCGAAGTAGTCGACGACGTCGGACGGCCACTGGTTGGCCTCGGCCAGCAGCACCCGACCGGGGAACTCGGCGTCGACCGTCTTGCGCACCCGGCGCAGGTACTCGTGCGTCTCGGGCAGGTTCTCGCCGTTGGTGCCGTCACGCTCGAACAGGTATGGCACCGCGTCGAGTCGGAAGCCGTCGAGGCCCAGGCCCAGCCAGAACCGCACGACGTCGAGCATGGCCTCGGCCACGTCGGGGTTGTCGTAGTTCAGGTCGGGCTGATGGTGGAAGAACCGGTGCCAGTAGAACTGCTCACGCTGCGGGTCCCACGACCAGTTGGACGGCTCGCTGTCGACGAAGATGACCCGGGCCTCACCCCAGCGCTCGGGGTCGTCGCCCCACACGTACCAGTCGGCCTTGGGGTTGGTGCTGTCCTGTCGCGACTCCTGGAACCACGGGTGGGCGTCGGACGTGTGGTTCATCACCATGTCGGCGATGACCCGGATGCCCCGCCGGTGCGACTCCTGCAGGAACACTGCGACGTCGTCGACCTTGCCCGACTCGGGCAGCACGGTCAGGAACTCGCTGATGTCGTAGCCGCCGTCGCGCAGCGGCGACTGGAAGAACGGCAGCAGCCAGAGGCAGTCGATGCCCAGCCATTCGAGGTAGTCGAGCTTCTGGGTGAGCCCCACGAAGTCGCCGAACCCGTCGCCGTCGGAGTCGGAGAAACCACGTACCGCCACCTCGTAGAAGACGGCTCGCTGGTACCACCGGGCATCGCTCGGATCTATCGGCGTGGGCATCGCCCAAAGGCTTTCACACACGCCACCCCCGTCGGGACGTCCGGGGAGCGCCGGGCCGGCCCCGCGCCCACCGACCGTGGCGACCCGGTGACGATTCGACCCATCCATGCCGCCAGGACATGGACCACGGTCTGAGGGCGTCTTTGTGGCCGGAGTCACACAGCGGTCAGGATGCGCGGATGGATCGCCGGGGGTTCTTCCGCATCGCGCTCACATCCGCCGGGGCGGCTGCCTGCCTGCCCACCGCCTCGATGGCGGGCGCCTCGACCGGTCGACAGCCGACCGCGGGGCCGTACGGCTCGATCGACGGCGCCACGCCCGACGCCAACGGGCTGCTGCTGCCCGAGGGCTTCACGTCGCGACGTGTGGCCGTCGCCGGCGAGCTGGTGGCCGACACCGATTACCGCTGGCACGTCTTCCCCGACGGGGCGGCCACCTTCGACGACGGCGACGGGGGCTGGTTCTACGTCTGCAACAGCGAGGTCTTCGCACCCGACGGCGCGGGCGGGGCCAGCGCGGTCCACTTCGACGCCGACGGCGAGATCGTCGACGCGTACCGGGTGCTCGACGGCACGACCGCCAACTGCGCCGGCGGGCCGACCCCGTGGGGCACGTGGCTGTCCTGCGAGGAGCGATTCGACGGCCAGGGCCAGGTCTTTGAGACCGACCCGACGGGCGAGACCCCCGGCGAGGCCCGTCCGGCGCTCGGCCGCTGGTCGCACGAGGCCGTCGCCGTCGACCCCGACGGCGAGGTGCTCTACCTCACCGAGGACAACCCGGGCGGCAAGCTCTACCGGTTCACGCCGGACGCCTACCCCGACCTGTCCGCCGGCCGCCTGGACGCGGCCAGCGTCAGCAACCAGGGGGCTGTCACGTGGGTCGAGGTGCCCGACCCGTCGGCGGCCACGGTGCCGACCCGCGAGCAGGTGCCCGGGGCGACCACGTTCCCGGGCAACGAGGGCATCTGGTACCACGACGGCACGATCGTGTTCACCAGCAAGGGCGACAACCGCGTGCACGCCATCGACATCGCCGACCAGACCTACACCCAGCTGTGGGACGGGACGTCCACCGATCCGCTCGGCGGCGTCGACAACATCACGGTGGCCGCGGGGTCGGGCGACATCTTCGTCGCCGAGGACGGCGGCAACATGGAGGTCGTCCTCATCACCCCCGACGGTGACGTCGTGCCGTTCGCCCGGGTCGCCGATCCTGCCCACGACGGCAGCGAGATCACCGGGCCGGTGTTCTCCCCCGACGGCACCCGCCTCTACTTCAGCTCCCAACGGGGGCCCACGCCGGGCACGCTCACCGAGATCG
This sequence comes from uncultured Acidimicrobiales bacterium, assembly GCA_963735375.1. Lineage (GTDB taxonomy): Bacteria > Actinomycetota > Acidimicrobiia > Acidimicrobiales > VFJN01 > ZC4RG19. Next base: position 629,256 of record CAVTKS010000006.1, on the reverse strand, counting down.
CCGGCGACCGGGGCGTCACCGGCGACAGCCGCAATGGTGGCGTGACCTGGGAGGTCACCGGCCCGTTCCGCACGGTCGACGGCGCGGACGGCACGTCGCCCTCGACGACGCTGGCCGACGCGGCGGGCGGTGCGGCTGCCGGCTCGAGCTCCGGCGACGACGGGGGCAGCCGCGCCCTGCCGCTGGTGGGCGGCGCCGTGGTCGCCCTGGGTGCCGCGGGTGCGGGCGCCTGGTGGCTGCGCAACCGACGCGGGCGCGGCGAGGACGACGGCCAGCCTGCCGAGGTCGGCGCGGTCGGTTCCGACAGCGACTGACCCGCCGCAGCTGTTGGGCGTGGGGGACGCGTGACGATCGCGTGACCGACGACTGTCCCGGGAACGATCCGGCCGACCCCAGCCTCGTTCGGGGCGTGATGGCGGATGCAGCGCTGCCCGGAGCAGCGGTCAAACGAGGGGATGCCTGGATGGACGCGGCCACTGAGGCGGTCGGACGACGGGCATCGCCCACGTTCGACGACCTGTTCGAGCGGGAGCGGCAGCACATGGTGCGGCTCGCGCTCCTGATGGTCGGCTCCCGAGCAGAGGCCGAGGAGTTGGTCCAGGACGCCTTCGCGAAGGTGCTCCAACGGTGGAAGGGCATCGACAACCCGGGCGCCTACCTCCAGCGGTGCGTCATCAACGGGTGCCGAGGTCACCTGCGCCGCCGGCATCTCGAGCAGCGCAGACGCCCGGCAGCGCCGGACCCGTCCGAGCTCGGAGCAGACGAGATGCTCGATGCGCTCGCCCAGCTCGCGCCTCGCCGGCGGGCCGTCGTGGTCCTCCGGTATTACGAGGGGCTCACCCAGGACGAGATCGCCACGGCGCTCGCGATGCGCCCGGGCACCGTGAAATCCACCCTCCACCGGGCACTGTCCGACCTCCGCGAGGTGATCGAGCGATGAGCGGGTACGACGAGTTCGAACTGACCATCGCCGACAGGATGGCCACGATCGCCGGCTCGGCCGACGGCTCCGGCGTCGACCGCGCGATGGTCGAACGCCGCGCCGCGGCGCGGGCCCGCACCGGTCGTCGGCGTCGCCTCGCCGCCGGCCTGGCCGTCACCCTCACAGGCATCGGTCTCGCCGCGGCCATCCTCAGCCGCGAGCCCGACCGCAGCGTCGTCACCGACGACCCGCCCGTGACCGAGCCGGCGCCCTCGACGACGGATGGGCCGACAACCACGCCGACCGAGCCCACGGGCACGACCGAGGTGCCTGCGACCAGCTCGACGGATACGACCGTCGCCGAAGACCACCAGACGACGCTGCCCCCCGAGCTCGTCCATCCGACCGAGACACGAGAGTTGTCTGCGGTCTACCTGGCGACGATCCGCGACGGCGGGGATCACGACGTACTCGACCAGGCTCGCGCCGCCGCCGGGGATCTCGGCTACGAGACCACCTTCCTGGTGTACGCCGACTGCGTCCTGGGGGCCGAGGAGCAGTTCGGCCTGCCGCCCGAGGGCAACCCGAGCGTCGCCGTGCTGTTCGACACCCCCGCGCACGCCCAACAGTTCGTCGACGCCTACGAGCCCGACATCGTCGGCATCGTGCGCGGCGAGTACTGGTGCTCCGGTGTCGGGATGTGACCGGACGCCAGTTGGGTGGCTATGCCAGCAGGACCAGGGCGAGAAGGACCAGCACGACGATCGCTACCGCCAGGCCGATGACCAGGGTGCGGTTGGCGGCCGGGGTGGTGGCGGGCTCGGTGGGGTGCTCGACGTAGGCACGGAACATCGCCGTGTCCGCGCTCGGATCGTCGCGATCGTCCGTGGGCATGGAGGGCATGGTACGCGCGTCGTCCACCCCGCCGGTGGTTACTCCCGCCGGCGAGCCTGCGCGACGGCGTCGGCGGGGCGGCGCGGGCGGGGGGCGAGCGCCGCGGACTCGACGGTGAGCGACTCGATCGTGCCGGTGAACGGGAACGGCGGGCGATAGTCGTCGCTCACCGGGAACCCGGCATCGCGCCCGATCAGCAGCCCGGAGCCGCCGATCTGCCAGCGGAACGGCAGGTCTTCCGGCAGGGTCACGTCGGCGACATCGGCACCATCGATGCTCAGGACGACCGGGCCTCCCCCGGTGGGCACCCGGGTGTAGGTGAGCTCGAGGCTGTGTGCGCCCGCGTGCAGAGCCACCGGCGCCACCACGCCGTACGGCTCGCCGAACAGGCAGAACGCGGCAGCCGGCCGGCCATCGAGCAGGTACCAGGCCCACCCGTTGCTCCAGTCGCCCAGGGCGCAGACGACGCCCTCCGGACGGCCGTCGGGCACGTCGACAGCGGCGGTCAAGGTGAAGCCGCCGCCGAGCGGGGGTAGGAAGTCCTCGGCGATGCCACCGCCACCCGGGCGGTACACCGTGCGGGCGGCGGCCGGGAACGGGCGGCGCTCCATGGCCACGGCCCGGCCGATCAGGCTGTCGTCGAGCGGCAGCACCTGGTTGCGGCCGGCCTCGTGCCACCACAGTCGCTCGAGCTCGGCCGCCCGTTCGGGATGCTCGTCGGCCAGGTCGTGGGCCTCGGCGAAGTCGTCGTCGAGATTGAACAGCGACCACCGGTCGGCGGCGAAGTCGTGGCTGCCGGGGACCTGGTCGCGCTCGACGCTGATCTGGGCGCCGATGTGGTCGGTCGTCGCCTTCCAGCCGTCGTGCACGATCGACCGTGAGCCCACGATCTCGAAGTACTGGGTCGACCGGGGGCTCGGCGCGTCGGCGTCGTCGAACGTGGCCCGCAGGCTGGCGCCGTCGACTGACAGCTGGTCGATGCCGTCCACCACCGCGGGCGGCTCGATGCCTGCCGCGTCGAGCACGGTGGGCAGGAGGTCGACGGCGTGGACGAACTGGTCGCGCACCTGTCCCCCAGACTCCGCCGCGATGCCCGCGGGCCAGTGCACGACGAGCGGTGTGCGCACGCCACCCAGCCAGGCGTAGCGCTTCCACAGGCGCAGCGGCGTGTTGCCGGCCCACGCCCAGCCCCACGGGTAGTGGTTGTAGGCCCGGTGCCCGCCCAGGTCGTCGATGCGGGCCACGGTGTCGGCCACGTCGTCGACCCGGTCGTGGGTGAAGCGGTGCTCGTTGAACGACCCGGTGGGCCCGCCCTCGGCGCTGGTGCCGTTGTCGGAGATGAGCATCACGAGCGTGTTGTCGAGCTGCCCCGTCTCCCGCAGGTGGTCGAGCACCCGCCCGATCTGCGCGTCGGTGTGGGTGACGAAGCCGGCGAAGACCTCCATCATCCGGGCGTAGAGCCGGCGCTCGTCGGGCGACAGTGCCGCCCAGTCGGGCACCCACGACGGGCGTTCCGTGAGCGTGGTCCCCTCGGGCACGATCCCGGTGGCGATCTGGCGGGCGAAGGTCCGTGACCGCCACGCCTCCCAGCCGTCGTCGAACTGCCCGCGGTAGGCGTCGATGAACTCGCGGGGCGCCTGGTGCGGCGCGTGGACGGCGCCCGTGGCCAGGTAGGTGAAGAACGGCTTGCCCGGCGTGGCCTGCTGTTGGTCCTGGATCAGGCGGATCGCCCGGTCGGCCAGGTCCTCGGTCAGGTGGTACCCGTCGTCGGGACCGGCGGGCGGGTCGACGAAGCCGTTCTCGCTCACCAGGTCGGGCGTCCACTGGTTGGTGTCGCCGTTGAGGAAGCCGTAGTAGCGCTCGAAGCCCAGGCCGAGCGGCCAGCGGTCGAACGGGCCCGACGCGCTCTGTTCCCAGCGGGGCGCCAGGTGCCACTTGCCCACGGCGAACGTGTTGTAGCCGGCGTCGCGCAGCAGCCGAGGCATGCCGGCCGCGGAGCGCGGGATGCGGCCGTCGTAGCCGGGGAACCCGATGGGCAGGTCGGCCACGAACCCCATGCCGACCCGGTGCTGGTTGCGCCCGGTGAGCAGGCAGGCCCGGGTGGGCGAGCACATGGCGGTGACGTGGAAGCGCCGGTAGCGCAGGCCCCCGACGGCCAGGCCGTCGATGGCGGGCGTGGCGATGTCGCTGCCGTAACACCCGAGCTGGGCGAACCCGAGGTCGTCGAGGACGATGACCAGCACGTTCGGTGCGCCGGCCGACGGCCGAGCCACCGGCGCGAACGCCGGTGTCGACTCCCTGATGGTCGGACCGATGCTGGCCCGCGGTGCTGTCGGTGCGGTCACCCGGGCCCCTCCCGCTCGTCGGATGCGACGACGCTAGTGGTGCGTCAGGGCTCGAGGGTTCGTGGCGGTCAGGTCCCGAACGAGATGATGTGCGCCACCTGACCCTGGGTGGGGTCGAGGCGCACGTACGGCCGGTTGCCGTCCCAGGTGTAGGTGTCGCCCGTCAGCTCGTCGCGCGCGTCGAACGGCCCCTGCCACGGCAGGCCGACGGCTCCGACGTCGAGGTCGAGCACGGTCTCCTGCGCCTCGTGCGGATCGAGGTTGACCACGACCAGCACCAGGTCCCCGTCACGCGCGTGGCCGCGGGTCCACACGAGGAACCGCTCGTTCGACGTGGCATGGAACCGGATGTTGCGCAGCCAGCGGAAGGCCGGGTGGCTCCGACGGATCCCGTTGACGATGGCGATGAACGGCGCCATCGAGTCGGGCCGGGCCCAGTCGCGCGGACGCACCTCGTACTTCTCGGAGTGGAGGTACTCCTCGTTGGTGTCGCTCGCCGGCTCGTTCTCGTACAGCTCGTAGCCGCTGTAGACGCCGTAGCTGGGCACCAGCGTGGCCGCGAGCACGTAGCGCACCAGGAAGGCGGCGGGCGGGCCGCTGCGCAGCGGGCCCGACAGGATGTCGGGCGTGTTGGGCCAGAAATTGGGCCGCATGTAGTCGGCCGTCGGGCCGAACGCGAGCTCCTCGACGTAGGCCCGCAACTCCCACGGCTCCGTCCGCCACGTGAAGTACGTGTAGCTCTGGCTGAACCCGACCTCCGCCAGCTTGGCCATGACCTTGGGTCGGGTGAACGCCTCGGACAGGAAGATCACGTCGGGGTGGTCGCGGCGGATGCGGTCGATGACCCACGCCCAGAACGCCATGGGCTTGGTGTGCGGGTTGTCGACCCGGAAGATGCGCACACCCTGGTCGATCCAATAGCGCAGGATGTCGCGGCACGCCTTCCACAGCGCCGCCCGGTCCGCGTCGCGCTCGGGCCAGAAGTTGATGGGGTAGATGTCCTGGTACTTCTTGGGCGGGTTCTCCGCGAAGCGGATCGAGCCGTCGGGCCGCCGCCAGAACCACTCGGGGTGTTCGGTGACCCAGGGGTGGTCGGGCGAGCACTGCAGCGCGTAGTCGAGGGCGACCTCCATGCCGAGGTCGGCGGCCTCGCTGCAGAACCGGCGGAAGTCGTCGAGTGAGCCCAGCTCGGGGGCGACGGCGGTGTGCCCGCCGGCGGCCGAGCCGATGGCCCACGGGCTGCCCGGGTGGTCGGGGCCGGGGTCCAGCGTGTTGTCGGGGCCCTTGCGGTCGGTGACGCCGATCGGGTGGATGGGCGGCAGGTAGACGATGTCGAAGCCCATCTCCGCCACGGCGGCCAGCCGTTTGGTCGCACCCGCGAACCCGTCCTCGCTACGGGGGAACAGCTCGTACCAGGCGCCGCACGCGGCGAGGGGCCGGTCGACCCACAGGCCCCTGGTCACCGTGGTCACGTCGGCATCGGGCACCCCCGCGACCAGGTCGGCCACCCGGTCGTCGAGCCCCGCGTTGAGCCGGACCTGCAGGCTGCACGACTCGCGCCGTAGGCCGGTGACCGCCTCGAGCACCCTCTTGCGCGCCCGGGCGCCGACCTCGAGCGCGAGCGACTCGAGGATGCGGGCGCCCTCCTCCAACTCGAGCTCCACGTCGTCGCCGACGGCGGCCTTGATCTCGACGTCGTGGCGCCAGGTGGCGAACCGGTCGCGCCAGGCCTCGATCACCATCTCGTGCCGGCCCACCTCGGCGGGGACGAGCGTCCCCTCCCACCGGTCGTTGAGGAGCGACCGCAGCGGCGCCGACCGCCACTTGGACCTGCCGACGCGGCGCCAGCGCACCCTGGCGGCCAGCAGGTCGTGGCCGTCGCGGAAGATGTCAGCCGACACCGCGATGTGTTCGCCGACCACCGCCTTGGCGGGGAACTCGCCCGACGGGGTGGTGGGGCGGACGTCGTCGATCGTGATGCGTCCGAGCACGCCTAGAGGGTACGCGCGTTCTCCGGCCTGGCCGCCCGGACGATCGGGGCGACCGGGCTGAGCAGCAGCCAACGCGGGAGGCCGGCGACGATCCAGCGGGGGCCCGTCAGGTCGATCGTCCCCGCCTTGACCCCGTCCAGGAGCTCGAACTCGCCCTCCCACATCCGGTACAGCGTGGCGAGGTCCGACCGCAGCAGCGCGTCGACCTCGAAGCCGGGGTCGGTGTAGCAGACCGATGCGTCGTCAGGCTCGATGACCAGCCAGAAGATCCGCTGGTGGTCTGTCACCTCGACCTGGACGACCGCCCGGCGGGGGACCTCCGCCGTGTCGATGCGGCCGTGGAACCACCAGATGAGCGTCTCCGGGTCGAGCTCCTCCGGGCGAGGGTCGCCGAAGGCGTGACGGGCACCCCAGTCGGCCAGGCCGAACACAAGTGAGTCCAGGTCGCGGCCCGCCGGCGTCAGGTCGTACCCACCGTCGTCGGCACGTTCGACCAGCCCGGCGGCCTGCAGCTGGCGCAGCCGCCGCGCCAACAGCGCCCGCGACAATCCGGGCAGGCCTCGGATCAGCTCGTTGAACCGGCGGGCACCGGTGAGCATCTCGCGCACGATGAGCAGCGTCCACCGCTCACCGAGCATCTCGATCGCCCGCACGATGGGGCAGTACTGGGCATACGTCCGCACGGGCACAGTGTCCCACCTCGGCGTCGAGCGGGCCGGCTCCCCGGTTCAGTTCGTGAACTATCGGCGGCGCCACGCCGTATCTACGGTCGTCGTAGCAGCTACCGAAAGCGGACAGATGACCACGATCGACATTCCCCCCACGACCGGTACGGGGACCTTTCCCGTCCCCGTACGTCCCGACGACGCCCGCTTCGTCGGCATGGCGGCACAGATCGGCGCGATCGCGGCCGAACACGCCGCGGACCACGACAACGACGCCACGTTCGTGAGCGAGGCCTACGCGGCGATGCGCGAGACCGGCTACCTGGGGCTGGCGGTCCCCGAGGAGCTGGGAGGGCTCGGCGCCACGATCCGCCAGGTCTGCTACGCCCAGGCCGAGCTGGCCCGCCACGACGGGGCCACCGCACTCGCGTCGGCGATGCACCAGTACATCACGCTGACCCAGGTCTTCCGTCACCGCGTCGGCGCCCCCGACGCCGAGGCCGTGCTGCGCCGGGTGGCCGGGGAGCGCATCGTGATCGCCACCAGCGGCGGGTCGGACTGGTTGTGGCCCACGACCACGGCGGTGCAGGACAACGGCACGCTTCGGGTGAGCGGGCGCAAGATGTTCTGCAGCCAGTCGCCCGAGGCGACCGTGGTGGCGACGTGCGCGGTGCTCGGCGAGCCCGGCGAGGGCGCCGAGGTGCTGCACTTCTCCGTACCGCTGGCGGCCGAGGGCGTGCACATCGAGGAGACGTGGGACACGCTCGGCATGCGCGGCACGGCCAGTCACGACGTGGTGCTCGACGACGTCGTCGTGCCGGCCGACAAGGTGGCGGGGCGCCGGCCGTACGGCGAGTTCGGCGGACCGCTCCTGGCGGCCCTGGTGCACTTCGCCCCCGTGGGCGGAGCGACGTACTTCGGCATCGCCGCAGGCGCCCGCGACGTGGCCGTCGCCGGTGCCACGGGTGGCGCCCGCGGGCCGCGGTCCCTCACCGAGCTGCCCCGGGTGCAGCGCCAGGTCGGGCTGATGGACGCCAAGCTGCGCGGCGCCTGGTGGGGGCTGCTCGGCGCAGTGGACGAGATGGGCGATGACTACACCGCGGACCCGGCGACGACGTCGATGGCGATGATCGCCAAGCGCCAGGCCGTCACCGAGGCGATCGAGGTGGTCGACCTGGCGATGGACGTCCTCGGCGGTAAGTCGTACTTCCGGCGCTCGCCGCTCGAGCGTGCCTACCGCGACGTGCGGGCCGGCACGTTCCACCCGTTCACCCCAGAGGCCACGCTGTCGTACGCCGGCAAGCTGGCCCTGGGCGACCCGGGAACGACCGAGTGACCGCACGGGCGTAGCCTCCCCTGCCCATGGGGGCCTGGCTGAGGACGATCGGGGTGGCGGCGGCGGTCGGAACGTTGGCCGTCGCCGCCTGCTCGGCAGACAAGGGCGGCGACGCCGACGACAGGGGCGACGGCGCGGCGGCCGACGTGGAGCCTCCGGCCCCGATCGCGGCGCTGGGGCCGCTGTCGGTCGCCCGCGACGGACGCCCGCGGATCGTCGACGACCAGGGCCGCGACATCCTGCTGCGCGGCGCGAACTTCAACGCCCTGGGCGACTACCACCAGGACGACCTCGACCTGTCGCCCACCCAGCCCCCCACCGCCGACGACTGGGACCAGATGGCCGCCAACGGCTTCTCGGTCGTCCGCCTGATCGTGTCGTGGTCGGCGCTCGAGCCCGAGCGGGGCGAGCTGGACCAGGACTACGTCGGCCGCATCCGCACTGCCGTCGACGAGGCGGCGGCCCGCGGCATCTACACGGTCGTCGACTTCCACCAGGACGCGTACGGCAAGTTCGTCGCCACGCCCGACGGCACCACCTGCCCGCCCGGGACCGAGGCGGCGATCGGGTGGGACGGGGCGCCCGAGTGGGCCACCCTGACCGACGGCGAGAGCACCTGCCGGCCGGTCGGCTACCGCGAGGGGGCGCCCGCGGTGCAGGCGGCGTTCCGCAACTTCTACGAGAACACCGACGGCATCCGCGACGCGTTCGTGGCCACGGTGGCGCGGGTCGCCGGCGAGCTCGCCGACCAGCCGGCGGTCGCCGGCTACGACCTGCTGAACGAGCCGAACATGGTCCTGCCGGCCGACGAGTCCTCGGCCCGGTACACCGAGCTGGCCCGCGACCTGGTGACGGCGATCCGCGGCGCCGAGGCGGACGCCGGTGGCTACCCCCACCTGCTGTTCCTCGAGCCGATCGTCCTGTTCCCCCTGCCCGGCACGATGCCGGACGAGGGGTTCACCGCGGACCGCGACATCGTGTTCGCCCCGCACAACTACGCCGAGTCCATCGGGCCGGCCATCCTCACCGTCGAGCAGACCGCCGACGTCGACGCGGGCACTGCGCGCGACCGCGGATGGCCCCTGTGGGTCGGCGAGTACGGCATCTTCGAGACCGGCGACGACAAGCTCGATGTGCTGCGCCGCTTCGCCGCCGCCCAGGACGCCGACCTGTCCGGTGGCGCCGTGTGGCAGTGGCGCCAGCACTGCGGCGAGCCGCACACGGTCGGCACGCCCGGCAACGTCGCCGACGATCGTGTCGTGCAGCTCAACTTCGTCGACTGCCCCGGCGACCGCGACGGCGGGCCCAACGTGCCCTTCCTCCGGATCGTCGGCCGGGCGTACCCGCGGGCGGCGCCGGGCGAGCTGACCGAGCTGCGGTCCGACCCGGCCACGGGCGCGCTGGTCGTCGCCGGGACCACCGGGGCCGGTGGCCCCGCCGATGCCGAGCTCGTGGTGTGGGTGCCGGGCACCGACGACCCGGTGGCCCAGGTCGACGGGCTGACCGAGCCCACGGTGACCCCTGTCGACGGCGGTGCCTACCTCACCGCGACGCCGACCGGGGGCACGTATCGGCTGGAGATCGCCCCGGTGGGCTGAGTCGGCCGGATCGCCGACCGGCGGGAGACCGCCCCGACCGGGCATGGACCGACGTAAACGTCACTGACAATCGCGTCGCGCATACGACGGCTACCCCGCGCGCTCGCTACCGTGCGCGACTGATGAAGGCCCTTCGCAGCTTCACCGTCCGTCCCTCCCTGCCCGCCGAGCTCTCCGCCCTGGAAGAGCTGGCCTTCAACCTGCGCTGGTCGTGGGACGACCAGACCCGCGACCTGTTCCGCTGGGTCGACCCCGACCTGTGGGACGCCAGCGTGCACGATCCCGTCCGCCTGCTGGGCCTGGTGTCGCGCGAGCGACTGGAGGCCCTGGCCAACGACGCCGGGTTCAAGCGGTTCCTCGGCGAGGTGCATAGCGAGCTGCAGCGCTACCTCGCCGGAGAGCGCTGGTTCCAGGCCAAGGGCGACAGCCCGCTCGACCTGGTCGCCTACTTCTCGCCCGAGTTCGGCATCGCCGAGGCTGTGCCCCAGTACTCGGGTGGCCTGGGCGTCCTGGCCGGCGACCATCTCAAGTCGTCGAGCGACCTGGGCGTTCCGCTGGTGGGCGTCGGCCTCCTGTACCGGCACGGCTACTTCCGCCAGAGCCTCGACGCCGACGGCTGGCAGCAGGAGCGCTACCCGCTGCTCGACCCCCACGTCATGGCGCTGACCCCGTGTGACGGCATCCGCATCGAGGTCGACCTCGCCGGCGTGCCGCTGGTCGCCCAGGTGTGGAAGGCGTGCGTGGGCCGGGTGCCGCTGTACTTCCTCGACGCGGACGTCGACGAGAACCCCGACGAGATCCGCCAGGTCACCGACCGGCTGTACGGCGGCGACACCGAGCACCGGTTGCGCCAGGAGATCCTGCTCGGCATCGGTGGCGTGCGGGCGCTGCAGGCCGTCGGCGTCGACGCCCAGGTGTTCCACACCAACGAGGGCCACGCTGGGTTCCTGGGCCTCGAGCGCATCCGCCAGCTCGTGGTCGACCGGGGGCTCTCCTACGCCGAGGCCATCGAGGCCGTGCGCGGCGGGGTGCATCTTCACCACGCACACCCCCGTCCCTGCGGGCATCGACCGCTTCCCGCTTCCGCTGATGGACAAGTACTTCGGCTCGTGGGCCGACGAGGTGGGCGTCAAGATCGACGACCTGGTCTCGCTCGGCCATCGGCCCACCGACGACAGCGACGAGCCGTTCAACATGGCCGTCATGGGTCTGCGGCTGGCCGGCCGGTCCAACGGCGTGGCCCAGCTGCACGGCGAGGTCAGCCGCGAGATGTTCGGCGACCTGTGGCCAGACCTCGAGCCCGACGAAACCCCCATCGGATCGATCACCAACGGGGTGCACGCCCACACGTGGACCTCGCCCGAGATCGCCGACGTGCTGTCGCGCTACGTGCTCCCCGACTGGGACGAGGCCGACGGCGACCTGTGGGCCCGCATCTTCGACGCCCCCGACGACGAGCTGTGGCGCGCCCGCGAGCAGGCCCGTGAGCGCATGGTCACCTTCGTGCGCCGCCGCCTCAAGGAGGCCTCGGCAGCGAGGGGTCTGACCGGCTCCGACGTGTCGTGGACCGACGAGGTGCTCGACCCCCGTGTGCTCACCATCGGGTTCGCCCGTCGCTTCGCCACGTACAAGCGGGCGACGCTGCTGCTGTCGCAGCCCGACCGGCTGCGGGCCCTGCTGCTGTCGCCGGATCGGCCGCTGCAGCTCGTGTTCGCCGGCAAGGCCCACCCGGCCGACGAGCAGGGCAAGGAGATGATCCGCCAGATCGTGGCCTTCTCGTCCGACCCGGAGATCCGCCACCGCTTCGTGTTCGTCGACGACTACGACATCTCCGTCGCCCGTGCGCTCTACCAGGGCGCCGACGTGTGGTTGAACAACCCCCGGCGACCGCAGGAGGCGTGCGGCACCTCCGGCATGAAGTCCGCGCTCAACGGCGGTCTCAACCTGTCGATCCTCGACGGGTGGTGGCACGAGATGTTCAACGGCGACAACGGCTGGGCCATCAGCTCGGCCGAGGACGTCGAGGACCACGACCGCCGCGACCAACTCGAGGCCGGCGCCCTGTTCGACCTGCTCGAGCGCCAGGTCGTCCCGCTGTACTACGAGCGCTACGGCGGCCCGGTGCCCCGGCGCTGGCTCAAGAAGGTGCGCAAGTCGCTGGCGTCGCTGGGCCCGCAGGTGACGGCCTCGCGCATGGTGGCCGACTACGTCGAGGAGCTGTACGAGCCCACCGCCGCCCGGGCCGACGCCCTGACGGCCGACGAGCTGGCCCGGGCCCGCGCGCTCGCCGAGTGGAAGGCGCGGGTGCACGACGCGTGGCACGGCGTGCACGTCGACCGGGTCGACGGCGACCTGACCGCCGCCGATCTGGGCGGATCCCGCACGATCGAGGCCGTCGTGGCGCTGGGCTCGCTGTCGGCCGACGACGTCGACGTGCAGCTCATCCACGGCCCCGTCGGCCAGGGCGACGAGCTGACCTCACGGTCGATCGTGTCGATGTCGCCCGACGGCTCCGCCGACGACGACCACGCGCGCTACGTCGGCTCGCTCACGACCGAGCACGCGGGCCGCTACGGCCTCACGGTCCGGGTCGTCCCCCGTCACCCCGACCTGGTGAGCACCGCCGAGCTCGGCCTGGCCGCCTGGGCGTAGAAGCCCATCGAAAAACCTGCCGCGAGATCGGGGGTCGCAACCCCGGATCCCGCGGCAGGGTTCGAGGAGGCAGGCCGTGCGGCTCAGCGGCCCGTGAAGGTCGCCTTTCCCGGGCCGTGCTCGAGGAACGAGGCGACGCCGATGCGGGCGTCCTCGGTGGCGAACACCTCGGCGAACAGCTCCTGTTCCAGGTCGAGTCCGGCCGGCAGCGAGCCCTGCAGGCCGCCGTCGATCGCCCGCTTGGCCAGGCCCTGGGCCACCACGGCACCGGCAGCCAGCTCGGCAGCCAGGGCGTAGGCGCGGTCGTGCAGGTCATCCGGGGCGACCACCTCGTCGACCAGGCCGATGCGCAACGCCTCGTCCGCGGCGACCTGGCGGCCGGTCAGGATCAGGTGCTTGGCGCGCGACGGGCCCACCAGCCGAGCCAGCCGCTGCGTGCCGCCGCCGCCGGGGATGATGCCCAGCAGGATCTCGGGCTGGCCCAACTTGGCCCGCTCGGACGCGATGCGCAGGTCGCACGCCAGGGCCAGCTCGCACCCGCCGCCCAGGGCGAACCCCGAGATGGCGGCGATGACGCACCGCGGGATGTCGGCCACGGCGTCGAGAGTGCGCACGAAGCTGGCGCCGACGCGGCGGGCCTCGTCCGGGCCGCCGAACTCGCTGATGTCGGCACCCGCCGCGAACAGGCGGTCGCCGCCGGTGATCACCACGGCGCCGGGCGGGTCGTCCGTCAGCGCCCGGGCCGCCGCCTCGAGCTGCCCCAACAGCGCGGTCGACAGGGCGTTCACCTTGGGGTTGTCGAGACGGATCACCGCGACGCCGTCGGAGCGGCGCTCGGTGTGCACGAGCGGGGTCTCTGCGGACATGGTCGGACGATAGGCCGTGGACTCCCCGTCGCCCCGATTGCCACCAGTGCCGCGAGCAACCACGTCCCTCCCCACGTGCGCGGATAACGATTGGAGCGGCAGGGAAGGGGCCCGACCCGGAGGTCCCGGCACAGGCGTCGGCACGAGCGTCGGCGGTGCGTGCCACAGTTCCGACCGACACCGGCTCGGCCGGGATCAGTCGCCGTCGAGCAACTCGTCGGCAGCCGTCCACGGGTCGAGGTCGCCGGCCGCCACCTTGTCGGCCAGCTCGCGCGCCCGGGGGCTGGCCGTCGCGGCGCGGGCCCGTTCGAGCAGCGTGGCGGCCACGAGCCGCGTGACCTCTTCGGCCGCCCGCTGGCGCCGGCGGTCGTCGAGCTCACCGTTGGCGACCACGTGGGCCCGGTGGTCGGCCACGGCCTGCCACACGTCGTCCACCCCCTCGCCGGTGGTGGCGGTGGCACACACCACCGGTGGGCGCCATCCCTGCACAGCTGCCATATCAAGCATGCGCTCGAGGTCACGGGCGGTCTCCTTCGCGCCCGGCCGGTCGGCCTTGTTGACCACGAAGACGTCCGCGATCTCCATCAGGCCGGCCTTGTTGGCCTGCACGGCGTCGCCCCAGCCCGGGTTGACCACGACGAGCGTCGTGTCGGCCTGGCCGACGACCTCGACCTCGACCTGCCCGACGCCCACCGTCTCGAGCAGCACCCACGGGTAACCGGCCGCATCGAGCACCCGCACGGCCTCGGGTGCGGCGACGGCCAGACCACCGAGGTGCCCACGGGTGGCCATCGACCGGATGAACACGCCGTCGTCGAGGGCGTGGGCACCCATGCGCACGCGGTCGCCCAGGATTGCGCCGCCGGAGAACGGCGACGACGGATCGATCGCCAGCACCGCCACGCGTTCGTCGCGCCCGCGCACCAGATCGACCAGAGCGCTCGTGAGGGTGGATTTGCCCGCCCCCGGGGCGCCCGTGATGCCCACCGTGTACGCGTCGCCCCCGATCCCGTGGGTGGCTCGGCCGACCGCCCGGGCCTCGTCGCCGCCGCGTTCGATGATCGACAACAGGCGGGCGAGCGCCGACCTGTCGCCGCGAACCGTGGCCTCGATCAGTTCGGCTGGCGCGGGGCGGGGCACGCCGCGAACGCTAGTGGTGCGTCGCGGTGCGTCAGAGACTGACGGAGGTCTCGGTGGGCGCGCCCACGTCGACGACCTCGGTGACGCCGGGCACACGATCCTTGAGGATGCGCTCGATGCCGGCCTTGAGGGTGACCGTCGACGCCGGGCACGACACGCAGGCGCCGACCAGCTCGACGCTGACGACACCCGACTCCGCGTCGACACCGCGCAGGAAGATGTCGCCCGCGTCCGCCTGGATGGCGGGGCGGATCACCTCGATGACCTCGCGGACCTTGTCGGTATCGACCACCTGGTCTCCTCGTGTGTCAGCGCGCAAGACTCGCAAACCAGCGCACACCAGGCAACACCTGAGGCCGGCCATGTGTTCCGACCCCGGGCGGGCAGACGCGTAGTCTCGCCGCGATGCTCGCCCACGCCGCCGGGGCGGCCACCCTCGACGCACCTCCCTGGCTGCTGGCGTACGGGGCGACGGCGATCGTGCTGCTGGTGACCGTCAGCGTGCGCGGCCGGGCGCTGGTCGCCGCAGCAGGCGCCGAGCGAAGCGGCCCACACACCGACAGCGACACCCACGAACTCTCGGGCGCGACCTCGCCACCCGCCCCCGTAGCCGCGTCGACCGCCGTAGGGACAGCGCCCGCGGCGCATCCGACGGCGCCGGTTCCGAACTCGGCGCCTGAGCCCGGATCCGACGGCTCGCGGACGGGCGTCCGCGTGGTGGGGCGTGTCGTGGGTGTCGTGGCGCTCGCGACCGTGGTGGTGGCGGCGTTCGCGGGGCCGGACACGTCGGCGGCCAACCTGTCACCCAGCGCCGTCCTGGCCGTGTGGTGGGTGGGCCTGCCGCTGGCGTGCGTCGTGGCCGGCGACGTCATGCGGTGGCTTGACCCGTTCGGCACGCTGGCGCTGCCCCTGGCGCGAGCGCGCCCGACGGGCGACGTCAGGCACGGCCCTTCGTGGACAGCCGCCGTGTTCCTCGGCGCGTTCGCCTGGTGGGAGCTGGCCTACCACGACGCCCGCTCGCCCCGGGCGCTCGGGTGGTTCCTCGTCGCGTACACCGCGGCGGCGGTCGCGGGGGCGGCGCTGTGGGGACGCCGGTGGCTCCGCCACGGCGAGGGGTTCGGCGCCTTGTCGTCGGCGCTGGCGTGGGCGCGAGCGACGGCCCTCGGGCGAGACCCGGGCAGCCCGGGCGCCGACGCCGGCACGGGCACCGAAACGGGGGGCGATCCGGGCCACCCCACAGGCACGGCAGCGGACGCGGGCAGATCAGCTGGTGGGCTGGTCCCGCTCGTCGCCGTGTGGCTCGGCGCCGTCGTGTTCGACCTGTTCAGCGGCACACGGGCCTGGGTCGAGATCGCCGGCGAGAGCAGCGGCTGGGTGCGGACCGGGCGGGGGACCGCTTGCCTGCTGGCGGCCGTCGGCCTGGCGTGGTTGGTCGTCGCGGGAACGATCGCGGTCGCGCGCCGACGAGCGGCATCGGCGGGCGCCCGCCGGCGGATCGGGCGAGCGGTGGCGCTCGCGTGGCTGGCCGCCACCGCGGGGGCGTTCCTCGCCCACGGGATCACCCTCCTGCTCGTCGATGGTCAGTTCGCGCTGGCGCTCGTCTCCGATCCGTTCGACCGTGGCTGGGACCTGTTCGGCACGGCCCTGCGCACAGTCGACTACAGCCCCCTGTCCCCCGGTGTCATCGGGGCCGGGCAACTCGCCGCCGCAGTCGGCGGGGCGGTCTGGGGTGTCCTGGTCGCGGCGCGCACCGTAGCGGTGGGCGACTGTCCGGCAGCCGGGGCGCGCACCGCGTTCGCGCGTGCTGTGGGTGGTGGGCGTCAGCCTGGCCGGCGCCGCCGCGCTGGTGGTCGCCGCGCTGGCGGCCGATCTCGAGTGACCCGGCCACGGCGGGTAGGCACCTGGTGCGTCGGCGCGTCCGCTCCGCCCCATCGGCCGAGTAGCGGTCGGTGCACGCATCTGGGAACCTGAACCCCGTGACCGCTGTGTTGCTCGCCCACCAGGGTGGCTGGGACGAGATCCTCATGGTGCTGGTACCCATCGCCATCTTCGGCGTCCTGCTGGTGGTCGCGAACCGCCGCGCCAACAACATCGACGTCCAGCGGCGCAACGGCGACGGCGACGACCGTCCCGGCACGCACGACCGGCGCTCGGACGGCCCGGCGGCGCGGTAGGCCGGGTGCCCCAGCTCACCGTCACGCGCACCGTCGATCCCGCCGAGGCCGACCGCCTCCTCGCCCCCCGCCACGACATCGTCGCCGAACGACCCGCGGACGCGGGCGACATCGCCTCAGACGCAGGCGACGGCGACGACGCGCTCGCCCGGACGCGGTTCGTGCTCGACCACGGGCCCTTCGCCCGCTACGAGCGCACCGTGACCGTCGTCCCGGGCGGCCAGGACGACGGCCACGACGACGGGAACGGCGCCGTGACCGTGACCCAGGCGTTCGACTACCGCCTGCCGCCCGGGACATGGCCGTTCCTGATGAACCTGCCGTTCCGCGCCGCGCTCCGGCACCCCCCGGCCGCCGGCAAGCTGCCCTGGTGGTACCCACCCCAGCGACCGGACGCCCGGAGCGCGACCGTGCTCGGGCTGTTGGCGACGCTGTCGCTGATCGTCGGCTACCACGGCACCCTCCTGACCCAGACCATGACGTTCGCCGCCGACGAGTTCGGTGCCAGCACCGCGGCCCAGGGCGATGCGTTCGCGGCGGTGCGGATCGGCGGCGTGCTCGCCGTCGGCCTGGGCATACTGGCCGACCGGCGGGGTCGCCGGCTGATCCTCAGCCTGTCGCTGCTGGGCTGCATCGCCTCGACGGTGTTGGGGGCGTTCGCCCCCAACCTGGTCGCACTGACGCTCACGCAGTCGCTCAACCGGGGCGCCTGGGCCGCGGCCGCCATCGTGCTGGCCATCATCGCCGCCGAGGAGATGCCGGCCGGAGCGCGGGCCTACGCGCTGAGCCTCCTGGCGATGACCGGTGCCCTCGGGGCCGGGGTGGCGCTCTGGCTGTTGCCGGTGGCCGACATCGGCCTGCGCACGTGGCGCCTGCTGTACCTGTTCCCCCTCGTGTTCGTGCCGGTCGTCGCCCACTTCGGCCGGCTGATCCCGGAGAGCCGGCGCTTCGAGCGGGCGCACCGCACGGTCGCGTTGACCGGTCACTACGCTCGGCTGCTGCTCGTGGCCGGCTCGTCGTTCCTGCTCAATGTGTTCATGGCGCCGCAGTCTCAGTTCCGCAACGAGTTCCTCCGCGATGACCGGGGCATGACCGCCGCGGCGATCTCGCTGTTCGTGCTCGTCACATCGACACCGGCGGGCATCGGCATCTTCGTCGGCGGCCGGCTCGCCGACACGCGGGGTCGACGTGTCGTCGGCGCCACGGGCATCACCGTCGGGACCGTGCTCCTCGCCCTGTCGTTCGCGGTCGACGGCGTGGCGATGTGGGCCTCTGCTCTCGTGGGCGGGATCTTCGCCGCCGCGCTGGTCCCGACCATCACGGTCTACGGGCCCGAGCTCTTCCCCACCTCCCTGCGGGGGCGCGCCAACGGCATCGTCAGCATGACGGCGATGGGCGGGAGCGTGCTGGGGCTGGTGGCCGCCGGCCGCCTGCACGACGCGGTGGGGTCGTTCGGCGGCGCGCTCGCTCTCCTCGCGGTGGCGCCCCTGCTGATGGCGGTGGTCGTGCTGGCGTTCTTCCCCGAGACCGCCCGGCGCGAGCTCGAAGACCTCAACCCCGAGGACCGTGCCGCGGACGCCGACGACGGAACGCAGGCCCGTGACGGACGGCCCGCCGGCCGGCGGGCGGACGACGAACCTGGTCCCGACGGGTTCGAGACCGTCGCCTCGGATTAGCATCGGCGCCCATGACCCGCACGCGGCCTGGGGTCGCCGTCGTCGTGGTGTCGTTGCTGCTGCTGGGGGCGGCGTGCTCGAGCGACGAGACGCCCGATCTGTCCCTTCCGGACGACGCCACCTCGTCCGGCGACGACGGCGCCAACGACGACGACGCTGCCGATCCGCTCGCGGGCGAGCTGTTCCACGTCGCCCAGTCGGCAAACGACACCCTGGTGGTCCGCACTTCCGCCCAGGAGAGCGCGGACGAGCTGGTGACGTTGGCCGCGGCGGACGAGACGAGCGGCGCCATCGTGTGCCTGGTCGTCCAGCAGGTGGGCGACTGGGTCGAGGTGCGCCTGCCCTCGGGACCGGGCGATCGCACGGGGTGGGTCGCCCGCGACGACGTGACGCTCAGTCGCCATCGCTTCCGCATCGAGGTCTCGCTGTCGGCCCACACCTTCACCCTCTACACCGGCGAGATCGTGGCGCTGACCGCACCCGTGGGCATCGGGCCGGACGCGCCGGACGCCGGCGACGAGCGGTTCATCATCGAGCTCGTGCAGCCGCCCGACCCGGCCGGCCCCTACGGCCCCTACGCCTACGGGCTGTCGGGCTCGGACAACCAGCTCGGCAAGTTCACCACCGGCTCCGGCGTGGTGGCCCTCCACGGCACCGGCGACCCGACGGGGCTGGGCGGCGACGTCCGTTACGGCTCGATCGCCGTCGGCAGCGACATCGTCACCCGCCTGGCCGACACGATCGGCCTGCCGCTCGGCACGCCCATCGACATCGTCGAGTAGCGATGTCGCAGGACCACGACATCGTCGAATAGCGATGTCGCAGGCGCACGACATCGTCGCTCACGAGAGGGGCTTGGCCAGCCGGAGCTCGTAGATGTCGTCGGGGCGCGTCAGCGCGGTCATGGCCACCTCGTAGTCGGGCAGCTCGAACACCGCGCCGTCGTCGGCGATCAGCAGGAACCGCGTCATCCGACCGAGGAACGCCCGATCGTGCGAGACGGCCACCACCGTCCCCTCGAACCGGTCGAGCGCCGCTTCGAGCGCCTCGGCCGACTCGACGTCCAGGTTGTCGGTGGGCTCGTCGAGCAGGAGCACGTTGTGGCCCTCGAGCTCGAGGCACAGGATCTCGAGGCGGGCCTTCTGACCGCCGGACAACGACTCGAACTCGCGTCGGGCGGCGACCACCAGGCCGTAGCGGGCCAGCGCCTTCATCGACCGTTCCTCCTCTCCCACGCGTTCGACCACGATGTCGAGCAGCGTCCGCCCCTGGAAGTCGGGACGGTCGCTGACCTGGGTGAAGCGACCGACAGACGTACGGGGCCCGAAGACGATGGTGCCCTGGTGGGCCCGGGTGGGATCGGCCAACGCCCCGAGCAGGTGCGTCTTCCCCGTGCCGTTCGAGCCGATCAGCCCGAGACGCTCGCCGAAGTAGACGTCACCCGAGAACGGCTCGAAGAGGTTGTCGATCGCCAGGTCGGTGACGCGGACCACCCGCCGGGCCGAGTCCGCCCCGCGCAGCCGGACGGTCAGGCGCTGCTCCGGGGCCGGGGGTGGCGGTGGGCCGAGCGCCACGAACCGCTTCCAGCGGGTCTCGGCCGCGTTGGCCTTGGACGCGTTCTTGAAGTTGACCGCGGCACGCTGCTTCATGATCTTGACGTGGCGGAACAGGCGCCGTTCCTCGTCGTTCCACCGTTTGAGATCGTCGCCCAGCGTCTCCTGCCGGCGCTGGCGGGCCTCGGCATAGGTGGCGTACGAGCCGCCGTGCACCCAGCAGCCCGAGCCCTCGAGGGTCACGATCTTGGACGTGACGTTGGCCAGCATCGTGCGGTCGTGGCTGACCATGAGCACGGTCTTGCGACACCCGTTCAGCTCGTGCTCCAGCCACGCCCGGGCGGGGATGTCGAGGTAGTTGTCGGGCTCGTCGAGCAGCAGGATGTCGGCGTCGGACGCGAACAGGACGGCGAGCACCAGCTGCTTGCGCTCGCCACCCGACAGTGCCGACGCCGGGCGCTCGCCCAGGTCGCCGATGCTCGACCGCACGATCTGGTGAGCGGCCGCGTCCCACCGCTGCTCCAGGTCGTACCCGCCGAGGTCGCCCCAGTCGGCGATGGCCGACGCCAGCGCCATGCCCGCGTCGTCCTCGCCCGCAGCCACGGCGCGCTCACCGTCGAGCAGGCGGGAGCCGGCGCGACGCAGGTCGGGAGGCGACGCGGCGACGAGCATCTCGCGCACGCTCGCCCCCGGCGCCGCCATGCCGACGTCCTGGGGCATGTACAGGGCGGTGCCCCCCAGCGCCCAGGTGCCGGCATCGGCGGGCAGCTCGCGGGCGAGCACCCGCAGCAGCGTGCTCTTGCCGGCGCCGTTGCTGCCCACCACCGCGGCGTGCTCGCCGGGGCCGACGGTGAAGCCGACGTCGAAGAACAGGGGCTCCCCGCCCGGGTGCGCGAACTCGAGCTCCGACACGACGATGCTGGACATGAGGGGCCCATCCTCGCCCGTGGAGGGCGTCGCCTCAGACGGATTTCAGCCAGTCGCGTACGGTCTCGGCCACGTGCTGGTCCGCGCCCTTGAGCTCGTGGCGGCCGCCCTCGACCCACACGTGGGTGACCGGCCCGGCGATGGTCGCCGCGTGGGCCTCGAGCTCGTCGGGGGTGCCGAACGGATCGCGCGTTCCGGACACGACAAGGCACGGCACGTCGATGGCCGGCAGGTGGTCGACCCGCAGCTTCTCCGGCTTGCCCGGCGGGTGCAGTGGGTAGGCGATCAGCACCAGCGCGGCGGCGGGCAGTCCTTCGGCCACCGCCATCGAGCACATGCGGCCGCCCATCGAGCGGCCGCCGAGGGCGACAGCTCCGGGCTCGATCCCGGCGGACTCGGCCAGCGCCCCGGCCTCGTCGCGCACACAGGCGATGAGCTTCGGCGCCCGGTCGGGTGCTTTGCGGCCCTCGCGCCGGTAGGGGAAGTCCGCCCGTACGACCGGCAGCGGCTGACCGGCGCGCGCCGGGTCCTGCGTCACGGCCTGTTCTATGGCGACGAGGGACGGGTGCTCGCGCCCGGTACCCGCGCCGGGGAACAGGAGCAGCCCGCCGACCGCAGGTGTCGTGGAGCGTGTCATCGCGTGGGCATCCTCGTCATCGGGTGGAGAAGGTCATCGGGTGGAGAAGGTCATCGGGTGGACAGCGGTCGGCCGTGTGCCGCGCTCGGGCGGGTGACCTCGTCGCCCAGGTGGACGACGGCCCGCGTCGGGTCGGCTCATCCGGCCAGCAGGATGCGGCGGGCTTCGCTCAGCTCGGCCAGCCGGCCCGCCGCTTCGAGACGGTCGCCGCCGTGGTCGGGGTGAGCGGCACGCACGAGGTCGCGGAACTGGCGCTGGATCGTGCGTCGCCCGGGGCGCTGCGCCGCCGCGGCCAGCTCGAGAACGGTGAGCGCCCACCCGACCGGGTCGCGGTGGGCGTCGGCGGACCATTCGTGGTGCCGGGCCAGGCCTGACAGGTGGGCGACGAGGGAGCCGTCGATGGCGCCCGTCCACCGCATGGCCTTGCGGATCGCCTCCATCACCCGGTTGCGGGCCCCGATCGGAAGCTCGCCGGCCGCATACACCGCCGCCAGGATGTGGTGCGCGGGCGCACCCTTGCCGTCGAGCTCGAAGGCCAGCTCCTCGCCGTTGCCGCGCAGGCGGTGCACGCTGCGCTGCAGGCCCACCCTGTCGGTTTGCAGGCGGTGCCGCAGGCGAGGCTGGGTGATGCGATAGCCGGCCTCGAGCTGGCGGGTCAGGCGGTCGAGGTCGTCGAACAGGTCGGGGTCGAGGACCGGCATGTACCCGGCGACGATGCCGCCAAGCAGGATCCCCCCGAACCCCGGGGCCGGCGTGACCGGCAGGTCGCGGTCGCCGACCGCGACACGACGGGTGGGCGCGATGGCCCGCGAGTGGAAGACCTCCAGCTCGGCCAGGATCACGGGCGCAGCCTACTGGCGTGCGCCCCTCGGCCTGTCGCTCACACGTAGGGCCGCAGGACCGTGCGCAGATCGCGGGCCGACGCCATGACGGCGTCCTGGTCGATCGTGTCGGCCATCAGCAGGTCGCTGAGCGCCACGACCCGTTCGCACAGATGCGTCCACTCGGGGGCGGCGACGCCGTAGGGCGGGTCGGCATCGCCGATCGCCTGGTCGAGCCGCAGGAGCGACAGCGTGCCCTCGTGGTCCTCGCCGTCGTGCTGCAGGCGGTCGGCGGCGACGAAGATCTCGCCGAGCAGCTCGCCGCCGGACGTGCCGTCGTCGTCCTCGGCCGCCAGCTCGTGGGGGTGGGAGACCCGGTCGAACAGCTCGTCGACCGCCTGCTCGTCGTTGCTGTAGACGTACAGCTCGTCGGCGTCCCAGGCATGCGCGATGCCGGCCTCTCGCATCTCGTGGACGAGCATGGTGACCTGGTCGTCGTCCCACTCGGACAGGTCGTAGGCGACCTGGTCGCGATCGGCGTCGAGCGGCTGGTCGGCCTCGCCCTCGACGATGTCGAGGATGTTCTCGACCGCGGCCTCGTCGACCGCCGCGACCTGGAGCGAGGTGCCCTCCCAGCCGTGCGGGATGCCGGCCTCGGTCAGTCGATCGGTGATGGCCTGGCGCTCGAGCTCGCTCCAGTCGCTCAGGTCGTAGTCGACGCCCTCGCCACCGTCGCCCTCGCCACCGCCGTCACGGCCCCCGTTCCCCTCGCCGTCGGCAGCGGCGCCGTCGTCGGGGACGGCCGCGTCGACCGGGCTGTCGGTGGCGTCGACCGGTGGGTCGTCGGGGTCGTGCAGCTCGCCCGGAAGCCCCGAGATGGTGATGCCCAGCTCGTCGTCCTCACCCTGCTGATACGGATCCGAGAGCTGGCCCACGGGGTCCATCTAATCAGGCCGAGTATCTTCGCCGCATGACCGAGAAGCAGCGTCCTGACCGCAACCTGGCCATGGAGCTCGTCCGCGTCACCGAAGCCGCTGCGCTGGCCGCCTCGCGGTGGATGGGCCGCGGGGACAAGAACGGGGCGGACGGCGCCGCCGTCGACGCCATGCGCATCGTGCTCGACAGCGTCCCGATGGACGGCATCGTCGTCATCGGCGAAGGCGAGAAGGACGAGGCGCCCATGCTCTACAACGGCGAGCAGATCGGCGACGGCAGTCCCACCCTCACCGACATCGCCGTCGACCCCATCGACGGCACCACGCTCACGGCGCTCGGCCGGGGCAACGCCATCGCGGTCATCGCCGTGTCCGAGCGGGGCACGATGTACGACCCGGGGCCGTTGGTCTACATGGAGAAGATCGCCGTCGGCCCCGAGGGCGTGGGCGTGGTCGACATCGCCCGGTCCGCGTCCGACAACATCGAGGCGTTGGCCAAGGCCAAGGGCACCAGCCCCCGCGACATCACCGCGGTCATCCTCGACCGTCCCCGGCACGAGGACCTGATCACCGAGGTGCGGTCGACGGGCGCCCGCATCCGCCTCATCGCCGACGGCGACGTCGCCGGCGCCATCTCGACGGCCTGGACCGAGTCGGGAGCGGACATCCTGCTCGGCATCGGCGGCACGCCCGAGGGCGTCATCACGGCCGCCGCCCTCAAGTGCATGGGCGGCGAGCTGCAGGGCCGCCTGTGGCCCCGCGACGACGCCGAGCGCCAGGCCGCCCTCGACGCCGGCTACGACCTCACCCAGGTGCTCGGCACCGACGACCTGGTGCGGGGCGACAACTGCTTCTTCGCCGCCACGGGCATCACCGACGGCGAGCTGCTCAAGGGCGTGCACTTCTCGCGCCGCGGCGCGTCGACCCAGTCCCTGGTCATGCGGTCCAAGTCGGGCACCGTCCGCCTCATCAACGCCCAGCACCAGCTCTCGAAGCTGGCCGACTTCTCGGCCATCGACTTCGCCTGACCGACCGGTCGGTCACATCCGCTTGGCGACCCGGGCGGCGAGCCGACGCTTGAGGCCCCGGGGCACCGGGCCGGCCACGGCCGTGAGCACCTTGTTGAGGGCGCCCGGGACGAACCATGCCTTGCCCGCCCGCGTGGCGTCGAGCGCCTGAGCGGCCACATCGGGGGCCGACATCCACGCCGGCGCGGGGATCTCGCGCCCCTCGATGCCCGCCCGCTCCGCGAACTCGGTGCGGGTGAAGCCGGGCACCACGGTCGTGAGCGTGACACCGGTGCCCGCCAGCTCGCCCGACACCGCCTCGCCGAAGCTCGCGACGAACGCCTTGCTGGCGCCGTAGGTGGCGTTGCCGGGCGTGGCCTGCAGGCCGGCGACCGACGAGATGTTCATGACCGCGCCGCGCCCCCGCACGGTCATCGCCGACGCGGCGGCGTACGTGAGCCGCACCACCGCCGTGACGTTCACGGCGATCTCGCGGTCCTCCTCGTCGATGTCGGCATCGACCAGCGACCCGTAGGTGCCGAACCCCGCGGCGTTCACCACCAGGTCGACCGGGCACTCGGGATCGGCCACCCGGCCCTCGACCGACGCCAGCTGGGCGGGGTCGGCGAGGTCGGCGACCTGCACCTCGACGGTCACGCCCGGGTGCGCGCCGGTCAGCTCGGTCGCCAGCGCCTCGAGCCGCGCTCGGTCTCGGGCGACCACCACGACATGGGTGCCCTCGGCGACCAGCAGGCGGGCGATCTCGCGGCCGATGCCCGAGGAGGCGCCGGTCACGAGGGCAGTCGACCAGGTGGGTTCGGCGCCGACGGTGCCCGAGGAGGCCGGAGTGGCAGTGGTCATGGCGGGCGAGCGTAGCGACGGAGGGCGGGAGCGGCCGTGCCTGCGGCCGACCATGCGGCACCCAGGGCCGCCCTGCCACCAGTCCTGCCGCATGTTCCGTTGCAGGTTCGGGGTGGCAGCACCGCCCGCGCCGAGCCGAGACGAGGGTCAGCGCAGGCGCACCGTCGTCCGCTCCGTGACGGTGCCGCGCAGGACCCGGACCGCGAGCTGGCCGTTGGCGAGGCTGGCCTCGGCCCCGCCGCCCCACCCGTCCGGCAGGTCGAGCTCGCGCTCGTAGCCGCCGTAGTCCCACTCGTGGACGAGGTACTCGCGCGGGGCGGCCGAGCGGAGGGACGCACAGATGCGCATGCGACCGGGCCACAGGTCGATCGCCACGTCCTCGGGCTGCACGGCGGGCAGCGGGGCCACGACGACGAGCGCGTCGCTCGCCTCGAAGACGTTGATCGGCACCTCCTGGGGACGCATCACCCGTTCGGTCTCGACGGTCGCCTGGGCGACCTCTTCGTGCTTCGCCTGATCGGAGGCCATGGGCGGACGGTACCCGCCGCGGCCGCGGTCCAGCCGCTCAGCCGGGCACCCACCGGCGGCTGAACGGCGCGTCGGCGATCGGGCGCCAGACGCGGCCCCGTCCCTCCTCCAGCAGGTGGAGGGCGTCGATGCGCACGTCCGCCACGTAGTCGGCGAGTGCCTCGACCGCAGCGGGGATGCGGGTCGGGTCCATCTCGTCGGCCACCGTGACGTGGGGGACGAACGCGTTGGTCAGCGGCCGTTCGAGCGGCGGCAGGAACACCCGGTCCCGTAGCGCCTGCAGCGCGTCGACGTCGCCCCCGACCGCCAGGTAGACCACCGGTGTCACGGGATCGAACGTGGCCGCCGGGCCCAACCGCAGGTCGAGCGGGCGGGTCGCCTTCGCCGCCGTGCGCAGCACATCGAGCGCGTCAGGCAGCGCTCCCTCGGCGACGTTCACGGGTGGCACCAGGGTGAGGTGCGCGGCGATGCGCCCGAGCGCCCCGTCGCCCAGGGCGCGGCGGAGCCCGTCGACCTCGGTGGCGACGGGCTGCGGAACGAGGAGCGCGACTCCCAGCCGACGGCGAGGCACGGTCCCGAACGATACGACCCTCAGAATGTGCGCGGGCAGCTCTCGCAATCTCGGCGAGCGGCTGCTGTGCACCCCGCTCTTGGCGCTTCGCGCCGGGCCGCTCGGGCCACGGCCTCGCCTGTCGGCTCGGCCTCTCAGGCCTCCGGGCAGGTCGATGCCGCGGGCTGGTCGGCGAAGCGGTCGGCGATCCAGGCGAACGCGTCGATGTAGGCAGGCACTGCCGCCTCGCCGTGCCCCTGCCCGTCGTCGTAGACCCGGCGCTCCGCCTGCTGGCCCAGGCCGCACATGCGGGTGAACAGCATCTCGCTCAGGACCGCGGGCACCACGTCGTCGGCGGCGCTGTGGATGATCAGGATCGGCGCATCGGTGGCCTCGTTGCCGGGGTCGTTCTCCTCGGCGAGCGTTGCCCACGGCTCGATCGAGCCGATGCCGGGCTTCAGGAGCTCGGCCCCGTCCATGGTGGCGAAGCGGTCCACCACGTCGCCGACGCAGCCGGTGTCGACCTCGTCGAGGGCGTCCATCCCGGCCGGTGTGAGCAGCAGTGCGGGGTCGGCCTCGTCGGGATAGGCATCCGCGAACCCGGCGATGATCATGTACAGGAAGCCGGCGATGCCCGTCGACCCGGCGGCGCCGAAGATGACGGGCAGCTCGGTGGCCGGCGCCCCGGCGAACGTGCCGACGAGCTCGAGGTCGGGCGCCCACTCCTCGGCGAGCTGCCCGGCCCACAGGGCCCCATGCCCGCCCTGCGAGTAGCCGGCGACCGCGAACCGTTCCCCCACCTGCGCATCGGGGAGCTCACGTGCGGCCAACGCCGCGTCGAGCACGCCCCTGCCCTCGCTCTCGCCCACCAGGTACGGGTGACGGCCGGGCGTGCCGAGGCCCTCGTAGTCGCTGGTGGCAAGCACGTAGCCCTGCTCGACGGCCAGCCCCGCGAGCGCGTCCTCGCCGCTGCCCGCCTCCCGGGACGGGGCGCACTCGTCGGCGATGCCCGTCGTGCCGTGGGCGACCGTGACCAGGTCGCGGCCGCCCTCGGGCGCCTCGCCGTCGGGCACGACGACGGTGCCCGTGACGGCGATCGGCTCGCCCTCGAGCGACTCGGACAGGTACATCACCCGCCAGGTCGTGCCGCCCTCGACCCCGGCGCCGTCGACCGCCTCGTAGCGGATGAGCGTGCCGTGTTCGCCAGACGGCAACGGGTCGGGCACGGCGTAGAAGTCGTCGCCGTCGAACGGGTCGAGCGAGCCGGTGGACGCGCCGTCCTGGCTGCCGGCGTCGGGCCCGACCGCATCGTCGCCGGCGGTCGAACCCGAGCACGCTGCCGCGACCAGAGCCGAGATCACGACGACGGCGATGGACCGCAAGCCCGTGCGCATGCGCCGAGTCTGACCGACCTCTGTGACGGGGCGCACATCGCCCCGTGCGCGGCGTCAGCCGCCCGCCGCCGCGTCCATCTCTGCGCGGGCCGCGAGCCCCGCGAGCTCGTTGTACGCGACCGTCGTGTCGCCCGGCAGCTCGGGCTCGTAGTCCCGCAGCGCCTGCAACAGCGGCGAGACCTCCTCCGGCACCGTCGCCCAGAAGCCGATCGTCCCGTAGAAGGCGTCCGACCGGTGCCAGTCGGCGACGTGATACCAACCGTCGGGCTCCTCGCCGCCCAGCGCGAACGGGTACGCCACCATCACCCCGAACCCACGGCGGCGTTGCAGCTCGTCCCAGAACCGCGCGTCGGCCCGGCCATCGAGCCTGGCCTGCATGACCTCGTGATCACCGAGGCCGTAGACGTCGGTGATCGGACCGTCGTGGTAGAGGCCGATGTAGCCCAGCTCGCCGATCGCGACGGCCTCGTCGGGATAGGCGTCCGCCAGGAACCTGGCGGCCTGGTAGCGGTCGTTGGCGAAGACCTCCGCGTGCTCGGGCACCGTGACCGTGTTCCGCACGGAGAACACCCCCGCCGCGGCCACGACCAGGACGAGGGCGGCCGGTGCGTACGCTCGCCACCGGGTGGGGACCGATCGAAGCGGGACGCTCGGCACCGCGCGCAGGAGCACCAGGGTGCCGAGACCGTAGAGGTAGGTCTGGTAGCGCAGGTCGTAGGACACCGAGCCCGACATGACATGGACCGGAACGGCCACCAGGACGACGACGGCCGGGAACAGGGCCGGCCTGGCGAACCCGCGCCGGGCTGCGACGATCACAGCGGCGGCGAGGATCACCGTCACGGTCAGCCAGGGGTCGGACACCAGTCGGTCGAACGCCGCGGCGATCGTGCGGTCCGCACCTGGGCCGCCGCCACGGTCGGTCAGCGTCTTGAGCACGACCGAGTTCGGCAGGGCGTGCTGCCCGAACGCGAGGTTGACGACGGCGATCGCCCCGACGGCGCCGAGCGAGACCAGGCCGAGACCGACGATGGCGCCGCGCCGCTCGCGCCACGGCGCGGGCGGGTGGAGCGGGTCGGCCCATCCTGACGATCCGACGACCACCAGCCCCGCGCACATCGCCACGACGACGCCCGCCGTCTCGCCTCGCGCCAGGAGGGCGAGGCCGACGAGGACGAAGGGGGCCCATCGCCCCGACCGCCGCTGCGGGGCGTCTGCCGGACGCACCCACCGCCGCTCGGCGGCGAGGACGGCGGCCAGCACCAGCGCCATGTGGAGCGTGTGCTCCATGCCGATGAAGACGATGCCGGGCAGGTGGAGCAGCGCGACGACGACCGCCACGACTGCGGCGACGTCGAGCGGGCGCCGCGTCGAGGGCCGCAGGATCGACAGGTCGGGCGCGAGCAGCCGCACCGTCCACAGGGCGGCGGCGACGTTCAACAGCAGGGGGACGACCTCGCCCGCCGTGCCGCGCGCCACCCACTGGGTCGGGGCGAGGATGACGGTCCACAGCGGGGACGACGACGCCGACTGGAACTCGCCGGCGACGACACCCCACGTGCCGTCGAACGCGAGCCTGCGTGCGACCGTCAGGTGGATGGCGGGATCGTCGAGGACGTAGACGAACACGCCCCCGGTCCGCCACAGCACGAGGGCCACCAGCACCAGCGTGCCCAGGACCACGGTGCTGGCAGCCCAGCGCGACGCGTCGCCGGCGGGAGTGCCTGCCTCGGCGTCAGCCGGGGCGACGGGTTCGGTACCTGCAAATCCCACACCCTGGCCCCCAGCGTCCCCGGGAGGACTCCGCGCATGCCGTCCCGCCACGTAGCGGAACGACAATAACGCGAGCTAGTGGCTGGCAGCGGCCGCCAGCCCGCCGGTGGCGGACAGGCGTACGTGAGCCCGGCGGGCGGCGCCCTCGGCCTCGGCGTCGTGGTTGCCGCGGATGCGCTCCTCGGCCTTGTCCTTGGCCACCCGCGCCCGCTCGACGTCGATCTGGCTGGCGAGCTCGGCCACGTCGGACAGGATCGTCACGGTGTCGTTGGACACCTCGACGAACCCGCCGTGCACGGCCACCAGCTCGTCGTTGCCGCCGGAGCGGATGGTGACCGTGGCGATCTCGAGGGCGCCCACGAACGGCGAGTGCCCGGGCAGGAACGCGATGTCGCCCCCGCCCACCGTGCGGGCGATGACCATGTCCGCCTCGCCCGAGAACAGGATGCGCTCGGGTGAGACCAGCTCGACCTGGAGGGGCATGGTGCCCTACTCCCCCGTCGTCCGGCGCAGCTCGTCGGCCTTGCGGCGCACGTCGTCGGCGCCGCCGACGTTGAGGAACGCCTGCTCGGGCAGGTCGTCGAGCTCGCCGTTGACCAGGGCCTCGAACGACGCCACCGTCTCGTCGACCGGCGTGAAGATGCCCTCCAGGCCGGTGAAGGTCTGGGCCACGAACATGGGCTGCGACAGGAACCGCTGGATCTTGCGTGCCCGCGACACGGTGACCTTGTCTTCCTCGGACAGCTCGTCGAGGCCGAGGATGGCGATGATGTCCTGCAGCTCCTTGTAGCGCTGCAGGATCTCCTGCACCCGGCGGGCGACGGCGTAGTGCCGCTCGCCGACCACGTCGGGCTGGAGGATGGTCGACGTCGAGGCCAGCGGGTCGACCGCCGGGTAGATGCCGAGCGCGGCGATGTCGCGGGACAGCTCGGTGGTGGCGTCGAGGTGGGTGAACGTGGTGAACGGCGCCGGGTCGGTGTAGTCGTCGGCGGGCACGTACACGGCCTGCAGGGAGGTGATCGACCGGCCCCGGGTCGAGGTGATGCGCTCCTGGAGCACGCCCATCTCGTCGGCCAGGGTGGGCTGGTAGCCCACGGCCGAGGGCATGCGGCCGAGCAGCGTCGACACCTCGGACCCCGCCTGCACGAAGCGGAAGATGTTGTCGACGAACAGCAGCACGTCCTGACCCTTCACGTCGCGGAAGTACTCCGCGATCGTCAGGGCCGAGAGGGCGACCCGCAGGCGCACGCCCGGCGGCTCGTCCATCTGGCCGAACACGAGCGCCGCCTTCTCGAGGACGCCCGTCTCCTGCATCTCGAGGAAGAGGTCGGTGCCCTCACGGGTGCGCTCGCCCACGCCGGCGAACACCGACACGCCGCCGAACTGCTCGGCGACGCGTCGGATCATCTCCTGGATGAGCACCGTCTTGCCCACGCCGGCACCCCCGAACAGGCCGATCTTGCCGCCCTGCAGGTACGGGGTGAGGAGGTCGATGACCTTGATGCCGGTCTCGAACACCTCCTTCTTGGGCTCGAGCGTGTCGAAGTCGGGGGCGGGGCGGTGGATGTCCCAGTGGTCGTCGATCTTGCTGGCGTCGAGCTCGGGGACGTCGAGCGGCTCGCCGATCACGTTGACCACATGACCGAGCACGCCTTCGCCCACGGGCATGGTGAGGCCGGTGCCGAGGTTCCGCACCGCGGTGCCTCGCCTGAGGCCGTCGGTGGGCTTGAGGCAGATGGCCCGCACCCGCGAGTCGCCGATCTGCTGGGCCACCTCGGCCCGCACGGCGATTCCCTCGCCGTCGACCGTGATGGTCATCTCGAGCGCGGTGTTGATGGCGGGCACGGCGTCGGCCGGGAACTCGACGTCGACGACCGGGCCGGCGATGGCGACGACGCGGCCGTCCTTGAGGGCCGCCGCAGTGTCGGTGCTGGTGTCGGTGACGGTCATTTCCGGTTGCTCCTCTTATGAGCGCGAGCGGTTGAGGTTGTCGACCAGGACATCGGCCGACATGAGTGCGCGGTCCACGAGCAGGTCGCTGCCGTCGGCCTTGGCGGCCCGCATGGCCTCGGCACCGCCGACGATCTCCATGATCTCGGTGGTGATGGCGTCCTGGCGGGCCCGGTTCATGGCCCGGCTGTACTTGGTCAGCAGGTCTTCGGCGTTGTCGGTGGCCGACTTCATGGCCCGCTGCTGGGCGGCGAAGAACGACGCTGCGCCCTCGAGCAGCGCGGCGTAGAGCCGGGCCTCGGCGTACCGGGGCAGCAGCCGGTCGAGGATCTCCTGCGGGCCGGGCTCGAACTCGTAGTCGGCCGGCGGACCGTCGCCCGCCTGCTCGAGCATCGAGGCGTCGAGCGGCACGAACCGGCGGATGGCGACCTTCTGCGAGGTGGCCGACAGGAACTGCGTGTACGCGAGCTCGACCAGGTCGTACTCGCCCCGCTCGAACCGCGTGGTCACGTAGTCGGCGATGAGGCGGGCGTCCTCGTAGCTGGGGGTGTCGGACACGCCGAGGTAGCTCTGGTCGATGTCCCAGCCGCGGAAGCGGAAGTACGACATCGCCTTCTTGCCCACGGTGATCAGCCGGGTCTGGCGACCCTCGGCCCGCTGTCGCTGCATCGAGCGCTCCGCGGCCCGGATCACCGAGCTGTTGTAGGCGCCCGACAGGCCGCGGTCGGCGGCGATGACCACGTAGGCGACCGTGCGCACCTCGTCGCGCTCGGTGAGCAGGGGCGAGCCCCCGCCGGCGCCGGCCGCTGCCAGGTTGCGGATGACCTCGGTGATGCGCTCGCTGTAGGGACGAGCGGCGGCCACCCGCTGCTGGGCCTTGACGATGCGGCTGGCGGCGATGAGCTCCATCGCCTTGGTGATCTTCTTCGTGGACTGGACCGACTTGATCTGCCGGCGCAGCGCACGTTCCTTGCCGCCGGGCATGGGCTACTCCTGGCCGTCGGTGGGGGCGTCGACCGGCTCGTCGGCGTCGGTCGGCGGGGCCTGCTGAGCGGCGGCCTCGTCCGCGGCCTGCTCCCAAGAGAACTGCTCGCCGAAGGCCGCGATGGCGGCGGCGAAGGCGTCGACGTCCTCGATGTCGCCTGTCGAGCGGATGCCGTCGAGGAAGTGGCCGTGACGGTTGCGGAACCACTCGAGCATCTCGGTCTCGAAGCGGCGCACCTCGTCGACCGGCACCGGGTCGAGGTAGCCGTTGGTGGCCGCGTACAGCGACACCACCTGCTCCTCGACCGGCAGCGGGCTGTTGAGCGGCTGCTTGAGCAGCTCGACCAGGCGGTAGCCGCGGTCGAGCTGGGCCTGCGACACCTTGTCGAGCTCGGACCCGAAGGCGGCGAACGACTCGAGCTCACGGAACTGCGACAGGTCGCCCTTGAGCGTGCCCACCGCCTTCTTCATGGCCTTGATCTGGGCGGCACCACCCACGCGGGACACCGACTGGCCGGTGTCGAAGGCGGGACGCACACCCGACTTGAACAGGTCGTCCTGCAGGTAGATCTGGCCGTCGGTGATCGAGATCACGTTGGTGGGGATGTAGGCCGAGATGTCGCCGGCCTTGGTCTCGATGACCGGCAGGGCCGTCAGCGAGCCGGCGCCGTTGGCGTCGGACAGCTTGGCGGCCCGCTCGAGCAGGCGGCTGTGCAGGTAGAACACGTCGCCGGGATAGGCCTCGCGGCCCGGCGGGCGGCGCAGCAGCAGCGAGATCTGCCGGTAGGCCTCGGCCTGCTTTGAGAGGTCGTCGTAGACGGCGAGGGCGTGCTCGCCGGTCTCCATCCAGTGCTGGCCCATCGCGCAGCCGGCGTACGGCGCCAGGTACTTGAAGGGCGCGGGGTCGGACGCACCGGCCACCACGACCACCGTGTACTCCATGGCGCCGAACTCTTCGAGGGTGGCGACGGTGTTGGCCACCGTCGACTCCTTCTGGCCGATCGCCACGTAGATGCACTTCACGCCCAGGCCGCGCTGGTTGATGATCGTGTCGATCGCGATCGTGGTCTTGCCGGTCTTGCGGTCGCCGATGATCAGCTCGCGCTGACCCCGGCCCACCGGTGTCATGGCGTCGATGGCCTTGATGCCGGTCTGCAGCGGCTCGCCCACGGGCTGGCGGCCCATGATGCCCGGCGCCTGGATCTCCATGCGGCGGTCCTGCACCCCGACCAGCGGGCCCTTGCCGTCGACCGGCTGGCCGAGGGCGTCGACCACGCGGCCGAGAAGGCCGTCGCCGACCGGCACCGACAGGATGCGGCCGGTCGCCTTGACCGCCTGGCCCTCCTTGACGGCTGCGGCCTCGCCCAGGACCACGGCACCGATCGACTCTTCGTCCAGGTTCAGCGCCAGGCCTACGTCGCCGCTCTCGAACTCGAGCAGTTCGTTCACCGCGGCGTCGGGGAGCCCGCCCACCGTGGCGATGCCGTCGCCGACCTCGGTGACCCGGCCGACCTGTGCGGTCTCCACCCCGGGCTTGAAGTCGTCGAGATTCTTGCGGAGCGCCGAGGCGATGTCGGCGGTGTTGATGGTCAGTTCTGCCATCGTCGTGTCCTCGTCGTCTCGTCTACCTAGAAGGCGTTCTTCAACTGGTCGAGCCGGCTGCGCACCGACCCGTCGATGACGGTGTCGCCGACCTGGGCGACGATGCCGCCCAGCACCGACGGGTCGACCACGACCTTGACCTCGACCTGCTTGCCGGTGGCCTGGCCCAGGGCCTCGGCCAGCCGCTTGCGCTGGTCGTCGTTCAGGGCGACCGCCGAGCGCACCTCGGCGACCTCCTTGTTGGCCTCGGCCGCGCTCATCTCGACGAGCTGCCGGATGATGGTCGGCAGCTCCCGGGCCCGGCCGGTGCCGACGACCATCGACACGAGGGCCACGGTCGTCGACGACGCCCGGCCGCCCAGCAGGTCTTCGACGATCTGCTGGCGCCGGCTCGCCGGGATGCTCGGGTCGGTGAGCGCGTCGCGCAGCTCGTCAGACCCCTGCAGGGTCTGCGAGAAGCGGAACAGCTCGTCCTCGACCTCGCCGACGGTGCCCTCGGCGCGGGCGACGCCGAAGAGCGCTTCGGCGTATGCAAGTGTGCGGTCGTCTGCCATCACATCGTCCTAGTGAGCGCGTTGCGCCTGATGAGCGGGGGTGACGAGCGCCCTCACGAGCGCTGCGCCGCCACCTGGTTGATGTAGTCCTCGACGAGCTGGGTCTGCGTCGCCGGATCGAGGTTGCGCTGCACCACGGTCTCGGCAGCGCCGATGGCCAGCTGGGCGACCTCGCCACGGAGGTCCTGCATGGCTCGGCTCTTGGCCTCGTCGATGTCGGCGATCGCCCGGGTGCGCAGCTCGGCCAGCTCTGACTGGAGGCGGGCCTCCTGGTCGCGCTTGATCTGGTCGGCGGCCTGGCGAGCCTCTTCGATGATGCGCCCTGCCTCGGACTTGGCGTCGTTCAGCTGGGCCCGGTACTCGGAGAGCACCTGGTCGGCCTCGGACCGCTGGTCCTCGGCCGCCTGCAGGTCGCCCCGGATCTTCTCGGTGCGGTTGTTCATCGCCTGGCGCATCTGCGGCAGGCCGAACTTGGCGATGAAGAAGAAGACCACGATGAAGCCGAGTCCGCCCCAGATGATCTCGTTGGTCTCGGGGAGCAGCGGGTTGGGCGCTTCCTGGCAGTCGTCGACCGATCCGCCGCCCTCGATGATCTCGATGCAGTGCACATCGAACTCGCTGGCGCCGTTGGCCTCGGCCTCGGCCTCGACCTCGTGGAGCGGGTCTTCGCCCTCCTGGGCGCCTTCGGCGCTCGCCGGGTTGGCGAACGCCAGCACCAGGCCCGCGGCAAGCGCTGCCAGCAGCAGCAGTCTCTTGCGTCGCATGGGGATCGTTCCTTCCGGCCCTTCGCTCAGCCCTGGCCGAGGAAGAAGACGACGAAGCCGATGAGGGCGAGGGCCTCGACGAACGCGATGCCCAGGAACATGGTCGTGCGGACCATGCCGGCAGCCTCGGGCTGGCGGGCCATGGCCTGGACCGACTGGCCGACCAGGTAACCGATGCCGATGCCCGGGCCGATGGCGCCGAGGCCGTAGGTCAGGGCGGCGAGACCCGTGTTCGTGATGCCCTCGCCGGCGGCCTGCTGGGCCAGGATGGACAGGTTGGCAAGCATTGTCGCTTTCCTTCTCCTGATGTGACTGTGTCGGGGACTTACGGGAGATCTGGGCTAGGTGGTGCTGACCGCGGGGCGATCAGTGCTCTGTGAACACTGATCGAGCATCGCCGCAAACGACGAGTCGGCTCGCGCGATCAGTGTTCATGCGACACCGCCGCGCCGATGTAGACGCCGGCCAGCAGCGTGAACACGTAGGCCTGCAGGAACGAGACAAGTATCTCGAAGGCGGTGAAGAAGATGAGTGCGATCACCGGCAGCGGCAGGAAGATGACGTTCCACTGGGCGATCCACAAGCCGGACGACAGCACCGCGAACGTGACCAGCAGGATGTGGCCGGCGAGCAGGTTGGCGAAGAGACGGACCGTGTGGCTGAACGGCTGGACCAGGAACTTCGAGATGAACTCGATGGGCACCACCAGCAGCAGCAGGGCGACGGGCACACCCGGCGGCACGAGGGCGTGCTTGAGGTAGCCGATCGGCCCGTGCTCCCTGAACCCCGAGCCGTGGTACAGCACGTAGGTGAGCAGCGCCAGGAACATCGGCAGCGCGATGCGGGCCGTCGCCGGCATCTGGATGAACGGCATGATCTCGAAGATGTTGCAGAAGAAGATGAAGAAGAACAGCGACAGGAAGTAGGGCGTCCACTTCAGGCCGTCGGTGCCCATGGTCGGCAGCGCGATCTGCTCGTCGATGAACTCGACGGACATCTCCGCGAAGTTCTGCGCCCCCGTCGGCACCAGCTGCTGCTTGTTGCCCAGGATGAAGACCGCCATCGTCAGGATGACGGCGAAGAAGTAGATCAGCACGACCTTGTTGATGCCGAGGGTGTCGCCACCGATGAACTCGGGCCAGTTGACGATGTGGCTGAGGGGCGGGAAATCCAGGCCGAGAATCACCGGGACGCTGACTCCTTGGTGGCACCGGGCTTGAGCCCGGGGAAGGCGAGCGAAGCGGACACGTAGCGGAGCTCCCACAGCAGGAGCCCGAGATGGGTCACGATCAGGGTCAGGCCGAGCGGCAGGGGCTCGACCCACGACATGTCCTTCACCGCCCAGACGGCCAGGCCGATCAGGGCGATGCGCACCAGGTAGCCGAACAGGGCAGCGCCCATGAGCAGGCCGTAGCTGATGCGGGATGACGCCGCCAGAACCCAGGCGGCGAGCAGGAAGTTCACGAGGACGACCACGATGGCGAACGCCGCGGACAGCGCGCCGTCGATGCCCCAGGGCAGCAGCGCCAGCAGCACGATGACCGGTGCGGCGGGCAGCGCCCGGCGCACCATGTCGGTCGCGATCTCGCGCTCGGGCGCGGGCCCGAGGTCTCGGCTGGTGAAGGCCTCGCTCACCTTCCGCCCTCCTGCGCCTGCAGTCCGCGTCCCCGGGCAGTGGCCCCGATGCCAGGCTCCAGAGCCATGTCGACGATCGCCGGGGCCG
Source organism: uncultured Acidimicrobiales bacterium (assembly GCA_963735375.1). Lineage (GTDB taxonomy): Bacteria > Actinomycetota > Acidimicrobiia > Acidimicrobiales > VFJN01 > ZC4RG19. The sequence continues at coordinate 592,434 of CAVTKS010000006.1, read as the reverse complement.
CGTTGGCGACGCGGGCATCGGTACGGCCGCCGGGGACCTTGGCCTCCTCGACCTTCATCTCGCGGTCGTAGCCGAGCCAGAGCTTGGCGAAGATGCCGCAGACGCCGAAGGCGGCGAGACCGATGGTGAAGCCCGGGCGAGTACCCAGCCAACCGTCGATGAGCGCACCGAGGAAGCCCAGCAGGACGGGGGTGACCACGATCTCGACGGCTCGAGTGAAGCCGTCGCTGAAGCCCTTGTTGATCTTTCGCCTCGTTGCGAGATCGAACACCCGGTTACCCCGTCTGGGATGCGGTCTGATCACCCGGACCGCGGAGCTTGTGAACTGTTTCGCAATCTACAGGACCGCATCTGCACTGGGGCAAATCCACGGTCGTGATCGACGGCGCGGCAGGTTAGCAACCCCGCGAGTCAGAGTTCCCACCCGACAAAACCCGCGGGTCACACGACGCCGAGGCCGACCGCCTCGGCCGCTGCGGCCTGATCGCCGTCGCGGCTGGCGAACGCCGTCGACTCACCGGGGTCGGCGAGCTCCGGAAGCACAGCTTGCGCCACGGCGATGTGGAGCGCGTCGAGCGCCCGGATTCCGTGAGCCGTCGTGATCGCACACGCCGCCTCCTCGATGGCCCCCTGATCGCTCGGCCGGACGACCGTGACCGTCCCGTCGTCGCCCAGGTCGTCGGCAAGTGTCGCCAGCGCCTCGTCCAGGCCCGCATCCAGGCGACCGGCGCGGGTCGCCCGCACGAGCAGGCCGGTCACCTCGATGCGGGTGAGCGTGCCGGTCACCAACCGGTCCGCACCCTCGAGCAGGTCGCGCGCGTCGGCATGGCCGGGCTCGTCGGCCAGGTAGGCGCGACCGAGCACGGAGGAGTCGACGTAGATCAGCACCGGATCAGCGGCCGTCGCGTAGGAGGTCGTCGAGCACGGGACGACCGACCCGCAGCGCGGCGCCACGCCGCCGCTCGGGCGTCATCGGTTCCCGAGATGCGGTCGAGGCCAGGATGCCGAGCTGGCGGGCGCGGGCGCGCAGGCGATCGCGACCGGCGGCCGCGCTGTCGTCGACGTGTGCATCGAGGATCTGCGTCGCCAGAGCATTGACCGACTGCCCAGCGTCGGCGGCGCGAGCGGCCAAACGGGCGTGAAGGTCGTTCGGAACTCTGAGAAGGACCTGCTTCACGCCCGCCATGCTATCAAGTTGAGCCCTCGTGGCGATAGCACCCGCCGGTCCCGCGCGGGTTGCGCCGGTCGACCGCAGTTACGGGGACGGATCTGGTTGCCGGGCAATCATTCGGGCCCCCAGAGTTGCGGGGGCCGGGGCGGGAGCGCCCCCGACCGTCGCGGCGGCGACGCGTGTGACCGGTCAGCGGTGCGGAGGTGGGGCGTACCGCCGGGGTGACGGAGGGGGCGGCGGGGGCAGCGGGGGTGGGGCTGTGGTCGGGGCCGCATAGCCCTTCACGGGGACCTCTGCGACCGGCACCTCTGCGACCTCAGCGCCGGCGGGCTGGCCGCTCCCGCCGTTGCGACGGGCCTGCCAGCCCGGCGCGAACAGGGTGTAGAGCAGCAGCGCCAGGGCGGCGACCGCCAGCGGGATGAACCCCACCCCGCTGTTCGTGTACACCGGGACGAGCACGGCAGCCGAGAGCAGCGCCGTCCACGTCCACAGGATGAGGACGGAGCGCCGCTGGCCGTGCCCCAGGCGCATCAACCGATGGTGCAGGTGGTTCTTGTCGGCCATGGTCAGGCCCGACCGCCCCTTGGCCCGACGGAGCAGCGCCCACACCGTGTCGACGATGGGCACCCCCAGGATGACGAGCGGCAGGAACAGCGGTGCGAAGAAGAAGAACGTCTGCCCCCGCACCTCGGCGTCGGTGTTGCCGCCGATGGCGATCGTGGCCGCGGCCATGAGCAGGCCGAGAGTCAACGCCCCGGCGTCGCCCATGAAGATCTTGGCGGGATGGAAGTTCCACGGCAGGTAGCCGAGGCACGCCCCGACCACGCAGGCGGCGATCAGCGCTCCGACGTTGTCGTCGCTGATGATCGAGTCCGCGTTGTCGAGGTGCTCGGCGAACAGCAGGATCGCGCCGGCACCGATGCCCACCACGCCCGCGGCCAGGCCGTCGAGCCCGTCAATGAGGTTGACGGCCTGGGCCATGCCCACCACCCACAGCACGGTGATGAGCGGCACCAGGTCGGGCGGCAGCGCCACGAGCCCCACGAACGGGACCCGGAAGAACAGGATGGCCACGCCCGAGATGGCGAGGATGCTGCCGGCGAGCACCGACCCGGCGGTCTTGGCCGGCGCCGACACCTCGCGCAGGTCGTCGAGCTGGCCGACGGTGTACATGGTGAGCGTCGCCAGCACGACGCCGAGCGGCGGCGCGATCGTGCGGAACACGGGCTTGAACTCTCCCGTGAGCCACCCGACGCCGAACCCGACGAGCACCCCCGCCACGATGCCCGCGCCGCCGAGGATGGCCGTCGGCCGGGTGTGGACGCGCCGGGCGTCGGGGTGGACGACGGCCCCCACGCGGAACGACAGCGACCGCAGCAGCGGCATCGACGCGAAGCTGACGAGGAAGGCCGACCCGATGACGGCCAGGTAGCCGATCACCGCCCAGCCGCCCGGGTGGGGTTCACGACGGGTAGGGCGCGTACTTCGAGCAGAGGGCCACGACCTCGTCGCGCACGGCGGCGACCTCGTCCGCGTCGTCGCGCCCGGCGAGCACGCGGTGGATCAGTGCCGCCACCTGGGTCATCTCCGGTTCGAGCATGCCCTGCGTCGTGACGGCAGGTGTGCCGATGCGCAGGCCGCTCGTGATGTACGGCGGGCGCGGGTCGTCGGGCACGGTGTTCTCGTTGAGGCTGATGCCTGCCCGGTCGAGGGCGAGGCGCGCCTTCTTGCCCGAGAGGTCGGCGTCGAAGCTGCGCAGGTCGACCAGCATCAGGTGGTTGTCGGTGCCACCCGACACCAGGCGCAGGCCCTGGGCCGCCAGCCCCTCGGCCAGCGCGGCGGCGTTGGCCACGATCTGGCGGGCGTAGTCGCCGAACTCGGCGGTGGCCGCCTCGCGGAACGCCACGGCCTTGGCGGCGATGACGTGGTCGAGCGGGCCGCCCTGCATGCCGGGGAACACCGACTTGTCGATCTTTCCACCGATCTCCGACCGGGCGAGGATCGCACCGCCACGCGGGCCGCGCAGCGTCTTGTGGGTGGTGAACGTCACGATGTCGGCGTGCGGCACCGGGTTGGGGTGGACGCCCCCGGCGATGAGCCCGGCCACATGGGCGGCGTCGAACATGAACAGCGCCCCCACCTCGTCCGCGATCTGGCGGAACGGCGCCGCGTCGATGATGCGCGGGTAGGCCGTCGCCCCGGTGACGATGAGCTTGGGCCGGTGCTCGAGTGCGAGATCGCGCACCTGGTCGAGGTCGATGCGCTCGTCGCTGGGCGTCACGCCGTAGGAGACGAAGCGGTAGAGCTGGCCACTGGCGTTGACCGGCGAGCCGTGCGTCAGGTGGCCGCCCTGGTCGAGCCGCAGCCCGAGCACGGTGTCGCCCGGCTCGAGCATGGCGAAGTACACGGCCAGGTTGGCGTTGGCCCCCGAGTGCGGCTGCACGTTGGCGTACTCCGCGCCGAACAGCGCCATGGCGCGGTCGCGGGCCAGGTTCTCGACCTGGTCGATCACCTCGTTGCCCCCGTAGTAGCGCTTGCCCGGGTAGCCCTCGCTGTACTTGTTGGTGAGCACCGACCCCGTGGCCCGCATGACGGCCGGCGAGGTGAAGTTCTCGCTGGCGATGAGCTGGATCGTGGTGTTCTGGCGCTCGACCTCGCGGTCGATCAGGCCGAACAGCTCGTCGTCGGGGGTCGCGGGCCAGGGCATGGCGTGTCCTCGGTCTCGGGCGTGGAGGGGGTGCGGGGCGAGGCTAGCGCCGGACTTACTCGAGCTCGATCTGGGCGATCTCGGCGATGCGGCGCTCGTGGCGGCCGCCCTCGAACGCGGTGGTGAGCCACAGCGTCAGGATCTCGTCGGCGAGCGGCGGCGCGACGATGCGGGCGCCGATGGCGAGGACGTTGGCGTCGTTGTGCTCGCGGGACATGCGTGCCGTGTAGAGATCGTTGCACAGCGCGGCCCGCACACCGCGCACCTTGTTGGCCGCGATCTGCTCGCCCTGCCCGGAGCCCCCGAGGACGATGCCGCGGTCGACCTCGTCCTTGGCCACGGCCCGGCCCACGTCCGCGCAGATGGGCGGGTAGTCGACCGATGCCTCGCTGTCGGTGCCCATGTCGACGACCTGGTGGCCGAGCGAGAGGAGGGTCTCGGACAGGTGGGCCTTCAGGCCGAACCCTGCGTGGTCGGAACCGATGGCGACGCGCACGTCATCTCCGTGAGTAGCCGGTGCTGGGATCGCTCGCGTACTGCTGGTCGCTCCGGCGGATGACCCCCTGGCGCACGCGAGACGGGTCAGCGTAGGCGGCGCTGCGGGGTGGCCCGCCCATCAGCAGGGTCACGAACCGTCGGAGCAGCCCCTCGAGCTCGTCGGCCGTGGCCTCGTACACGGACCGCGGCCGGCCGACCGGGTCGGCGATGTCGTCGTCGGCGTCGTCGCCCATGAGGTCGGCCGGGCGGCGCCCCTGGGCGACCCGGGCCAGCCACGCGTACACCGACTCGCCCTCGTCCCGCGGACCCACCTCGTCGCCCCGGCGCACCAGCTCCTTGAGCGTGAACGTGCGGTCCATCGGCGCGCCGTAGCTGGCGCACGACTCGCGGACGTGTTGGCGCGTCATGCCGATGACGAGCGGTGTCGACTGGGCCATCTCGTCGTCGATGGTGCGGCTGACGTGGTGGCGCAGGTCGACCCGGCGGGCGGCCATCGTGGCGACGGCGTCGGGGGTCGCGGGAACACCACCGGGCAGCAGCCCGGCGGATCCGACCGATGCACCGACGCCCGACTGGGCCAACAGCCTGCGGAGCAGGCCCTCTGCCATGGGGGATCGGCACTGGTTGGCGGTGCAGACCAACAAGATGTCGATGACGTGGATTGTAGAGGCGACCTCGGCATTCCTACAGTCGCCGGTCCGGTCTTTCTTTCTCGGACATGATCCCGTAGGAGTGTTGATGGCGCTCGATCCGCGCACCCCTGTCCTCGTCGGCGTCGGCCAATGGAGCAACCGCGTCGACCGCGGCGAGCCCGCCGTCGAGCCCGTCGACATGATGGCCGAGGCCCTCCGCCGGGCCGCGGCCGACAGCGGTGCCACCGGCGATCTGCTCGCGGGCGCGGACGCCGTGCGGGTGGTGTCGGTGTTCTCGCGCCGCTACCGCAACGCCGCGCGGCTGGTCGCCGAGCGCATCGGTGCGACCCCTCGGGACGAGGCGCTCAGCCCCATCGGTGGCAACGAGCCCCAGGCGCTGGTCAGCCGGGCCTGCCTCGACATCGCCGCCGGAGATGCCGACACGGTGCTCATCTGCGGCGCCGAGGCCTGGCGCACCCGGTCGAACACGGCGCCCGAGGACCTGGGGTGGACGACGCAGGACGACTCGGTGCCGGAGGCTCGCCTCACCGCGCCCGAGGTCGAGCTCAACCACCCGGCCGAGGTCGCCCGCCACGTGTACATGCCGACCCACGTGTACCCGCTGTTCGAGCAGGCGCTGCGCCACGCCGCGGGCCGGTCGATCGACGACCACCTCGTGCACGTGAGCGACCTGTGGGCCGGGTTCGCGGCGGTGGCCGCCGACAACCCCGACGCGTGGATCCGCGACGGCATGACCGCCGAGCAGATCCGCACACCCTCGGAGCGCAACCGCTGGGTGTCGTGGCCGTACACCAAGGTCATGAACGCCAACAACGCGGTGGAGCAGTCGGCCGGGCTCGTCGTGTGCTCGGCCGAGCGGGCCCAGGCGCTGGGCGTCCCCCGCGACCGCTGGGTCTTCCCGCAGGCGGGCACGCAGGCGCACGACACCTACGCCGTGTCGCACCGCCCCGACCTGTCCTCGTCGGGCGCCATCCGGCTCGCCTCCCGCGAGCTCTTCTCGCTGGCGGACCGCGGCGTCGACGACGTGGCCCACGTCGACCTGTACTCGTGCTTCCCGTCCGCGGTGCAGATCGGTGCGGCCGAGATCGGCCTCGGCCTCGACCGGCAGCTCACCGTCACCGGCGGGCTCTCGTTCGCGGGCGGGCCGTGGAACAACTACGTGACCCACTCGATCGCGGCGATGGCCGACGTGCTGCGGGCCGACCCGGGCTCGCTCGGCCTGGTCACGGCCAACGGCGGCTACGTGACCAAGCACGCCCTCGGGCTGTACTCCACCGAACCGCCGGCCGGCGGGTTCCGGTGGGCCGACGTGCAGGACGCGGTCGACGCCCTGCCCCGCCGCGAGGTGTGCGAGACCGTCGACGAGTCGGTGGGCGTCGCCACGGTCGAGTCGTGGGTCGTGGTGCACGGTCGCGACGCGGCGCCGGAGCGCGTCCTGGCCTCGTGCCTGCTCGACGACGGCCGGCGGGCCTGGGCGTTCAGCGACGACGACGCCACCGTGGCCGAGATGCGGTCCGGCACCGAGCAGATCGGCCGTGCCGTCAAGATCGACCCGTCGGGCACCCTGCTGCTGTAGCCCTCCCGGGCGGCCGTGGGCCGCACCGGCCGAGGGCGCGTCGCCCCCGGCCGGCGCCTACCCGGTCGCTACTACTCGGTGAGGTCCTTGATCTTCGCCTGGAACTCCTGCTGCTCGGCGCTGGGCGCACCGCCGGCCTGCATGGCCATCAGCTTGGTCATGTCACCCTCGACCTTGATCTGGCCGGACATGAACGCCTGCATGCCCGCCTGCTGGTTGCCGTCGATGAACATCGCCTTGGCGACCGCGTAGGGCACCGTCAGCTTGGTGGGCGCGCCGTCGACGAGGCCGCGCTCGAACTGGCCGCCGGCCATGTGGATCTCGCGGTCGCCGTCGGGCCCGCCGGACACGACGATGTTGAGCGTCAGGTCCTTCATCGCCGCGGCGGGCTCGGGAGCCTCGTCGCGCAGGCCCTCGACGGCCTCGAACCAGTCGTCGGACAGGAAGGTGTGCGCCATTGCTGTCTTTCCCTCTTCTCACGTGTCGCCGACCGTCCGGTCGAACGCAGACCGTCGGATGCTGGCACACGTCGACCGCCCGCGCCCCGTCATCTTGGCAACAGGCGTTGCCCGTGGCCGTCGACGGGCGCGCAGCCCGGCGTCAGGCGCTGGCAGCGGTCGAGCGGGGCGTGCGTGACACGCCGCCCGCCCGCCCCGGCACGTGCCGGCTCAGCACGGCCTCGATGGCCACCTCGGTCGCCCCGACGGCCCGCACCACGTAGCGGGCGGCCCCGTGCGCGGCTCGTTCGATGTCGGACGATCGGCGCGGATCCGCGGTCTGCCCTTCGGCGAACAGCAGCACGTAGTAGTACACGACGCCGGCGTTGATGTGGGCCAGGGTGGCCGGGTCGTCGTCGGCCCGCACGACGCCCCGCTCCTGCCCTTCGGCGAGCAGCGCCGCCGCGTCGTCGGCCTGCAGGCGCTGCGACTCGGACCGGGTCTCACGCCGGCGCCGATCGCCGCGGAGCTGGCTGGAGATGATGCCGTAGAGGCGGTAGTTGCCCGCGATGAACCGCACCGACTCGGCCGTGCCGACGTACAGGCGCTCGAGCGGGTCGTCGATGCCGGCGATCGCGTGGCCCTGGGCCCGCCGCAGCCGCCGGCCCATGTCGACCACGATCTCGTCGAACAAGGTGTCCTTGTTGTCGAAGTACCAGTAGACGAGGCCCTTGGCGACACCGGCGGCGGCGGCGATGTCGATCATGCGGGTGTCCTCGTAGCCGCGCTCGGCGAAGAGCTGTTCGGCGTGGTGGAGCAGCTCGGCCTTACGGTCCTTGCCGTGACGGGTCAGGCTGCGGCTCTCCGTGGACACCCGGGTCACGGTACTGGCAGCCCGAGAGGTCGTGCGCGATCGGTCACCCTGCCGGCGGCGTCGGCGCGCAGGATCGGGCCAGCCCCCGGCGGAGCGGGGACCCGCACCGTCACCGGGTGGGCGAGGTCACGCCCGGGCCGTCGTCGGACGCGGACGGGCGGACCGGGGGCGTCTCGGCGTCGCCGTCGTCGGCCGACGTCTCGGCCGCGGCGTCGCGCCGGGGGCTGATGCGCACCTCGGTGATGGCCCGGCCGTCGATCGCCAGGACCTCGATGGTGCGGCCGGCGACCACCACCAGGTCGCCGGGTGCCTGGGGCACGCGGCCCAACAGGTCGAGCACGAGGCCGGCCACGGTCGCGTAGGGGCCCTCGGGGACGTCGTCGACCCCGACGTCCACCAGGTCGTGCACCGGGAACCGGCCGGGCATCACCAACGACCCGTCGGGCTCACGACGCACGCCGACCACGTCGCGGTCGCTCTCGTCGTAGATCTCACCCACCAGCTCCTCGAGCAGGTCCTCGACGGTGACGATGCCGGCGGCGGCGCCGTGCTCGTCGACCACGAGGGCGAGCTGCACCCGGCGCGGACTGCATCTCGTGCAGCACGTCGAGCACCCCCGCGGTCTCGGGGAACGCCACGAGGTCGCCGACGACCTCGGTGACGGGCCGGTCGCCCTGGTCGAGCAGGTCGCGCAGGTGCACGAGCCCCACGACGTCGTCGAGGTTGCCGTCGTGGGCGACGGGTGCCCGCGAATGCCCGCTGGCCGCCAGCTCCTGCAGCGCCCGCCGCGCCGTCCAGTCGGCGTCGAGCACCAGCACGTCGGGGCGGGGGCGGAGCACCTCGTCGAGGGTGCGCTCCGAGATCTCGAAGGCGCCGTCGATGATGAGGCGCTGCTTGGGCGTGAACGTGGTCTGGGTGCCGACCAGCTCGCGCAGCTCGGCCTCGGTCACCGCTTCCCGCTGCAGCGACGGGTCGCCGCCCATCAATCGCACGGCCAGGTCGGTCGAGTGCGACAGCAGCCACACGATGGGCCGGGTGACGGTCGACATGATGGAGAGCGGGCGGGCCGCGACCAACGCCCAGCTCTCGGCCCGCTGCATGGCCACCCGCTTGGGCGCCAGCTCGCCGAACACGAGTGTGACGTAGGCGAGCAGCAGCGTGACCACGATGATCGACACCGGGCGGGCGGCACCGCCGAGGAAGTCGAGCGGGGCCTCGAGCGGCTCGGCCAGCGACACGGCCGCGGCCGCCGAGGCCAGGAAGCCCGCCAGCGTGATGCCGACCTGGATGGTGGCCAGGAAGTTGTTCGGGTCGCGAGCCAATCGGGCGACGAGCGCGCCCGTGGCCGAGCGCTGCTCGAGTCGCTGCAGCTGACCTTCACGCAACGAGACCAGGGCCATCTCGGTGCCGGCGAACGCTGCGTTCAGCATCACGAGCACGGCGACGAGGGCCAATTGGGGCCAGAGCCCACTCACGGGTCACTCCTCAAAAGCTGGACGACCGGGCGCGACCGCAGCAGCGCGTGCGCTGGCGTGCCACTCGAGGTACTCGGTGGGGGGTCGGCGGAACGTCTCACGGTGGTCCGTCAATGGTAACGACTCGACGGCGGCCCGCAGCCACCGGCGCGCGTCAGCCACCCTGACGCAGGGCCTCGCGCACCTGCGCGGGGTCGTCGAGGTCGACGGTATCGGGGTCGACACCCATCTCCGACAGGTGGTCGCGCAGCAGCTCGTGGCGGGATCGCACGACCGCGCCCGGCGGCGGCCGGAACTCGTCGTCGGCGAGCGGCATGTCGAACACGAGGTCGGTGAGCTGCGTCGACGAGCACATGTCGCCGTCGACGAAACCCTCGTGGCGCAGCAGGATCCCGGTGGCGGCGTCGAACCAGATCCGGTGGTCGATCCCCACCAGGTCGCGGTGCAGCCGTAGGAGGTGCTGCGCCGCGCGCGGCGCCGGTGAGCCGTCCGTCGTGTCGGCGCCCGCATGGGCATCGACGATCCAACACCGACGGCCGGCGACCTCGGCCTCCCGGGGCGCGGCCAGCTCGAGGCCGCTCAGGAGAGGCGCCGGGTACAGGCAGGCCCCGATGGCGCCGGCGTCGTGGATGGCCGCCCGGGTGGAGTCGCGCTCCGTGACGAGGGTGCTGGTGCCGGCCCAGCTCCGCCGGCCGTCACTGACGGCGAGGTGGCCTCGGCCGACCACCCGCCACCGGTCGGGCAGGGCGACGGCCACGTACCACGAGCTCAGCGTCTCGGGCGCGTCGTCGGCGGGCTCGGCTCGTCGCAGCGGCCAGGCGCCGGCCACCGTCGCGACGGGGCCGACGCCGTCGCCCTCGTCGTCGTCACGCTCATCGTCGTCCTCATCGTCCTCGTCGTCCTCGTCGTCCTCGTCGTGATCGGCGCCCCAGCCGAACGCGCCGGGCAGGGTGGCCAACGGGGCGACGGGCGCGAGGTCGTCCGTGCCGTCGCCCGGCTGCCCGGTCACCCGCTCGTGGACGAGAGCGACACGTGCCCGGTGCGTCCAGGTCGTGAGCGCCCCTTGCAGCGTGCGCAGCGGGCCCGGCGCGCTCGTCGACAAGAGCGAGAAGCTCTCCCCTGCTACCCATGGTGCAGTGACGTTAGGCACACCGGGGGCACCGCGCGCACGAACCTGCCCACGGTGCCGGGTCCGGCGCTGGGCGTGAACGGCAGGGCGCCGCCGCCGAGGTGCGTCACGGGGACGCGGCGGCCGCGATCTCTGCGACCCCGATCGGCCCGGCCCGCAGCACCCGCCAGCGGTCGCCCGTGGCGTCGACGACGGTGGAGGGCGGCTCGGAACACGGGCCGCCGTCGAGGACGAGGGCGAGACCCGGCCCGAACAGCGCGGCCACGCCGGCCGCGGTCACGGGAGTCGGCGCGCCGTGCAGGTTGGCGCTGGTGGTGGCGAGCGGTCCCACCTCGTCGGCCAGAGCGCGCACGAGTCCATCGTCGGGGCAGCGCACGCCGATGGTGGTCTCAGGCTCGCCCAGCGCGTACCCCAACCCGGGCCGGCGGGGCAGCACCAGCGTGAGCGGGCCGGGCCACAGGCGGGCGGCGATGCGTGCCGTGTCGTCGGACACCGCGCCCGGGGCGGCCAGCCCGAGCGCCTGGTCCGGCGACGCGCACAGCACCGCGATCGGCACCTCCGCTGCTCGGCCCTTGAGGGCGAACAGCGCCGCGGTCGCGCCCGTGACGTCGGGGAGGGCGGCCAGGCCGTAGACGGTGTCGGTCGGCAGCCCCACCACGCCACCTGCGCGCAGGATGCCCGCCGCCCGGGCCACGACCGCGACGGGGGCGTCACCCCCGGTGGGCGCGGCGTCGACGATCACCGGCTCGGCGCCCGGGGCGGCCACGCGTCGATCCTGCCTCACGCCCGCGCGAGCAGGATGCGGTCGCGGCCGGTCAGGTCGGGCCACACCGTTGCCGACGCGAACCCCGCCCGCTGGGCGAGCACCTGTGCCGGCCGGGCCTGGTGCGGGGCCAGCTCGACGAGCAGAGCACCCGGTCGGGCGAGCCAGCGAGGCGCCTCGGCCAGGATGTGCTCGATGTCCTCGAGGCCGGTGGGCCCGGCCCGCAGCGCCAGGTGCGGTTCCCAGTCGTGGACGTCGTCGGGCAGGTCGGCCATCTCGCCGTCGGCCACGTACGGCGGGTTGGTCACGATGACGTCGATGCCGCCCGCCATCTCGGCGGGCAGCGCCGCGAACCACCGCCCCTCGACGAGCCGAACCCGCGTGGCGGCCCGGCCGAGGCCCGACAGGTTGGCCCGGGCGACGGCGAGGGCGTCGGCGGACACGTCCGTGCCCCACACCTCGAGGCCCGGGCGCTCGACCGCCATCGCGAGCGCCAGCGCGCCTGACCCGGTCCCCAGGTCGACCGCCACCGTGGCACCGAGCCGGCGGCACTCGTCGAGCGCCATCTCGGCCAGCACCTCGGTCTCGGGCCGCGGGATCAGCACCCGCCGGTCGACGTAGAGGTCGAGCGTGCGGAAGCCCCACCGCTCGAGGGCGTACTGCAGCGGCTCGCCGGCGGCACGCCGGCCGACCATGACCTGGAGGTGGGTGGCTCCGCGCTCCGACGCCGGCCGGTCGAGGCTCACCGCCAACTCGCCCGCCGTGAGCCCGGTGGCCCGCTCGACGATCCACCGCGCCTCCTGAGCCGCGTTGTCGACCTCGGCCTCGCGCAACCGAGCCGTGGCGTCGGCCAGGAGCGTCCGCCACGGGACCGCGGCCGGCGCCGGGTCGGGCGAGGGCGCGGCCGTGTGCTCGACGTCCTCGCCGCCGGGCGGGCGGTCGGCCGCGGTCACGTCGCCTCGGCGAGGCGCCGGGCCTGCTCGTCGGCGACCAGGGCGTCGCTGATGTCGTCGAGCTCGCCGGCCAGGACCTTGTCGAGCTTGTAGAGGGTGAGACCGATGCGGTGGTCGGTGACCCGGTTCTCCTTGAAGTTGTACGTGCGCACCTTCTCCGACCGGCCGCCGCCCCCGACCTGCCCCTTGCGCGGCGGCGGAGGCCTCGTCGGCCTGTCGGTCCTGTTCCGCCTTGAGCAGGCGCGAGCGCAGCACCGCCAGGGCCTTCGCCCGGTTCTGGATCTGGCTCTTCTCGTCCTGCATCGACACCACGGTGCCCGTCGGCAGGTGGGTGACCCGCACGGCGGAGTCGGTCGTGTTGACGCTCTGACCACCCGGCCCGGACGAGCGGTACACGTCGATGCGCAGGTCGTTGGGGTCGAGCGCGACGTCGACCTCCTCGGCCTCGGGCAGCACCGTCACCGTGGCGGACGACGTGTGGATGCGCCCCTGGCTCTCGGTCACCGGCACCCGCTGCACCCGGTGGGGCCCGGCCTCGTGGTGCATGCGAGCCCACACGCCGTCACCCTTGAGCGCGAACACGACCTCGTTGTAACCCCCCAGGTCGGACGGGTCGCTGCCGAGCACGTCGACCGACCAGCCCTGCCGGGCGGCGAAGCCCCGGTACATCTCGAACAGGTCGCGGGCGAACAGGTTGGCTTCTTCCCCGCCCTCGGCGCCCCGGATCTCGACGATGACGTTGCGCTGGTCGTTGGGGTCGCGAGGGAGTAGGAGCAGGCGCAGCTCGTCGGTGAGCCGAACGATCGCCGCCTCGGCCTCGTCGACCTCGGCGCGCAGCATCTCGCGCTCGTCGCTCGCGGCGTCGCTCATCATCTCGCGGGCCGTCTCGAGGTCGTCGCTGCGGGTCCGGAGCTCGCGGGCGCGCTCGACGATCGGCCCGAGCTCGCGGTAGCGCCTGGCCACCTGCTGGTAGCGAGCCTGATCGGCGATCAGGGCGGGGTCGCCCAGGCGCGCCTCGACATCGTGGAACTCCCTGTCCAGCTCACCGAGGCGATCGAGCACGACGAGCGAGGCTACTGCGGTCACGCCCGTTGCCCACCGTCTCGCCCGCCGCCGCCCCGGGCTTCACCAGGCGATGGCGGTCGGCCGCCCGGGGTTCTCCGAGGCGATGACGGTCGCTGCGCGTTCCCGAGGCGATCGCGGTCGGCCCCGACCCTTATCGCCTCGCCCTCGATCGAGCGACCGCTATTGCCTCACGAACCGTCAGCACGATCCCGTCCCGTGCACTGCTGGCGGCGCCGGAGATCCCGTCCGTGGCCCGGCGCCACCGGGTCAGGCGGCGGCCGGTGCACCGGGTCAGGCGGCGGCGCGCCAGTCGCCGGGGATCGGCACCACCATGGCGGGGGTGCGGAGACGTGCCGCCAGGCGACCGATGCCGGGGTGGTCGTCGCGCTCCGGTACGGCCAGCACCAGGCGAGACGGCACGTCGACTGGGTCCGCGGGCGCGGCGGCATCCAGCGCCGCCCGGGCGTCGGCGGCGGTGGGTACCAGGTCGAGCGCGATGCCCACGGTGCAGGCCACGACCGTCCGGGCGCCGTCGGGCGCCTCGCCGACGGCGACGGCCGCGTCGCGCTCGGACAGGTTGGGTCGCGGGCGGGCCCCCTCGGCCGGCCGCAGCGAGGCGAGCCCCACCAGGCCGGGGGCGCGGCACAGCACCGCCCGCAGCCAGCGGTCGGGGACGAGTTGGTTGAGCGGGTGGCGGGGGGCGCCGGGCCGGCGGTGCTCGCGGACGATCTCGACGACCCGGGCGAGCTGGGCGACGGTGGGCAGGCCACCGTGGACCATCGCCGTGAGCTCGCGGTCGGCCTTGCCGACGCCCACCTCGAGCTGAGGCTCGTCGATGGGGACGCCGGCCGTGGTCGTCCCGTGGACGATGCGCGCCACCTCGAGGCCGTTGATCTCGCCCCGAACCAGGCCGCCCTCGGCGACGACCTCGAGGCCGGCGTCGATGAGCATGTCCACGAGCTCGGTGGGTGCCGGAGCGTTGACCCGACCGGGTGGTGCCGCAGCCTCGGCCGCGGTCAGCTCGGTCCCCGTGACCGCCCACACCGTGGGCCCGTCGACGAAGAAGTCCGCCTGGCGGGCGAGGGTGCCGGCCTCGTCGGCACCGGGCCCGACCAGCACGTGCAGGTCGGTGACCTGGTGGCGCTCCGCCCACACCAGCGCCGGGCCCAGGGCGCGGGCGGCGTCGCCGTCGGGCAGCAGCCAGCCCGTGCCGCCGGCGAGCAGCGTTGCGGTGGCCCCCACGGCGCCCCGCCGGCGATCGGCGGGCCCCCACCGGCCGGCGACCAACGCCGAGAGCTTGGCGCCGTTGAGCGCGGCACGGCGCTCGGTGTCGATGGCCGCCCCGGCCGGCTGCGAGCTCACGGTCGGCTGCCCTCGCCCGGGGCCACGGCCGCCCATGACGTCACGGGAGCGGCGGGCCGCTCACGCGGCAGCGGCGTGCCGGGCACTCCGGCACGAGCCCGGGCGCGACGAACGCCGGCCACCGCGCTCCCGGTGGGGAGGTGGCGACCGGCGAGGTCGTAGGCGGACAGTGCCGCCCGGGCGTGCACTACTTCTGCTTGCGCTTGCCGTAGCGGCGCTCGAACCGGTCGATGCGACCACCCGTGTCGACCAGCTTCTGCTTGCCGGTGTAGAAGGGGTGGCACTCGCTGCACAGCTCGACCCGCAGGTCAGAGCTGGTGGAGCGGGTCTTGAACGTGTTGCCGCACGAGCACACGACCGTGGCTTCTGCGTACTGGGGGTGGATTCCAGCCTTCATAGCGGGCTCCTGGTGGAACGAAAAGACTTTGCAGTCTACGGGAAGATGTCAGCCTGCGGCCAACCGGTTCTTGGCCACCTGGGCCAGGAACTCGTCGTTGGTGCGGAATGTCTTCATCCGATCGATCAACAACTCGAGCGCCGCTGCATTCCCGCCGTCAGTGGATGACAGGCCGGACAGCACCCGGCGCAGTGCCCACACCAGGTTGAGCTGGTTGCGGGCGAACAGCAGCTCCTCGTGCCGGGTGGAGCTGCCGCCGACGTCGATGGCCGGGTAGATGCGTCGCTCGGCGAGGCGTCGGTCGAGCCGCAGCTCCATGTTGCCGGTGCCCTTGAACTCCTCGAAGATGACCTCGTCCATCTTCGACCCGGTCTCGATGAGCGCCGTGGCCAGGATGGTGAGCGAGCCGCCCTCTTCGATGTTGCGCGCCGCACCGAAGAACCGCTTGGGCGGGTACAGCGCACCGGAGTCGACGCCGCCGGACATGATGCGGCCGGTGGCCGGCGCCGCCAGGTTGTAGGCCCGGGCCAGGCGCGTGATGCCGTCGAGGATGATGCAGACGTCCTTGCCGTCCTCGACCAGGCGCTTGGCCCGCTCGATGGTCAGCTCGGCGACCTGTGTGTGCTCCTCGCTGGGGCGGTCGAACGTGGAGGCGACGACCTCGCTGGTGCTGTTGCGCAGCCAGCGCCGCATGTCGGTCACCTCTTCGGGCCGCTCGTCGACGAGCAGCACCATGAGCTTGACCTCGGGGTTGTTGGCCTCGACCGAGCGGGCGATCTGCTTGACGATCGCCGTCTTGCCCGCCTTGGGCGGCGAGACGATGAGGCCACGCTGGCCCTTGCCGACCGGCGAGATGAGGTCGACGATACGCGCCGTCATGTTGGACGCGTCGTCGGCGGTCTCGAGCGACAGCTTCTCGTCCGGGAAGAGGGGCGTCAGGTCCTCGAACCGGCGACGCGTGCGGGCCTGCTCGGGATCGACGCCGCTGACCTTGTCGATGCGCAGCAGGGCCGGGTTCTTCTCGTTGCGCATGGCCGGCCGGCTGGCGCCGGTGATGTGGTCGCCCTTGCGCAGCCCGAACTGACGGGCCTGCTTGACCGACACGTAGATGTCGTCCTTGGACGGCAGGTAGCCCTTGACCCGCAGGAAGCCGTAGCCCTCATCGCGCAGGTCGAGCAGGCCCTCGACCTCGACCGGCTCGCCGGCGAACTCCTCGACGTGGGTCTGTTCGTCCTTGCCGCGGCGCCCCCGGCGACGACGACGCCGGTTGCCGGGCTCGTTGAGGTCGACGCTGTCGCCCTTGTCTCCGCCCTGGCCGCCGTCGCCCTGGCCGTCACCCTGGCCCTCGTCGCCGCCCTGCTTGGCGTCGGCCTCCCTGGTGTCGCCCTGCTTGCCGTTCTGCTGCTTGGCGCCGCTCTGGCCGGCATCGCCCTGACCCGTGGCGCCGTCGCGCTGGCGCCCATCGCCCCGGCCGCCGCCGGCCTGTCGGCCCTCGGACTGCTTGCCGGACTTCTGATCGGTGCGCGTCGACCCGTTGTCGGGCGTCCCGCCCGACGCGGGCTTGTCGACGACATCGGTGGTGCCACCGAACTCGAGCTCCCACTCGGACGGGGGCTCGCCGGGGGACGTGCCTCCGGTGGCCCCGTCCGCGGCGACAGCCGTGTCAGGTGCCTCGGCCGTCGGTGCGGAACTGTCGGGCGTGGCGTCGGGCGCGCCGGTGACGTCGGCCGTCGCTGCCGCCTCGGACGCCGCGCTGTCGGTCGCGGATGAGCCGGACTTGGCGTCGTCGTCCACGGTGGCCTCCTTCGTGCGGCCGTTGGCGGTGCGCCCACGTGCCGGAGCGGCCGGGGGCGCCGCAGCCTCGCTGTCGCCCGACTCGCCGCCCGCCGTCTCGACACCGGTCAGCTCGAGGATGAGCTGCACGATCTCGGCCTTGCGGGCGCGCGACGGGGGCTTGGCCCCGAGGGCTTGGGCGATGGTCGTGAGCTCCTCGCGGTCTTTGCGCTCGAGAGCGGACCGTTCGAGGGTGCTGGGCTCCACGCTCATCGGTGGCTGTCACCTCACTACTTCTGGGGGAGACCGGGTGGGTCGACCGCGTGCCGGCGTGCGCCAAACGGGGCTGACACTGGGCGTGCAACGGAGAAGGTCGGCTCGGGAGAGGAACCACTCCGCATTCCGAAGGAGTTCGGGGGCCGCTCGGTCATCCGCTCCGATGCAGCGGAACCCCCCGGCAGAACACCTGCACTCTAGCGCGGACCCTGGCACGGTCGAAACGCAGCGCAGGCGGCGCCGCCGAGGTCAGGCCCCGCGACCCCCTGCTGTCAGCGCGCGAGCAGCCGCCCGAGCATTTCGTGGCCCGGCACGACCTCGCTGGTGGCGGTGGCCGGCTCGCTGTACACGCCGCCGGGCCCGTCGATCTCGCTGTCGACCAGCAGGTAGGGCACCGAGTCGGAGGTGTGGGTGCGCAGCTCGACCGGCGTGGGGTGATCGGGCAGCAGCAGCATGCGCCACGGCCCCAGGGCGTCCAGGCCCTCGACCAGGCCGTCGAGGATGCGGGCGTCCCATGCCTCGAGCGCCTTGACCTTCTCGTCGAGGTTGCCGGCGTGGCCGGCCTCGTCGGTGGCCTCGACGTGGAGCAGGAACACGTCGGCCCCGTCGGACAGCGTGCGCAGCGCGGCGTCGCGCTTGCCCTCGTAGTCGGTGTCGAACCAGCCCGTGGCGCCGGGCACCTCGACGATGTCCATGCCCGTGAGCACACCCAGGCCGCGGATGAGGTCGACGGCGGTGACCAGCGCGCCCGTGCGGCCCGTGGCCTCGCGGAACGAGGGGAACTGCGGCTGGTGGCCCTGGCCCCACAGCCACACCTGGTTGGCCGCGAGCTTCGACTGGCCGACGATGGCACGGCTGGCGTCCATGAGCTCGATCAGCCTCGGCGCCGCGGCCCCGCGGGGCAGCATCGCGGGCTTGCCGGTCAGGTCGTGGGGCGGCGTGCATTCGGCGTCCGCCCAGCTCTCGGGGGCCACGACGATGTGCCGGTACTGGACGCCGGGGTGGAACTCGACCTCGCCACCGGCACCCCGGCCGAGGGCGTCGTCGAGCGCCTCGATCACCGCGGCGGCGTCCTCGGACGACGGATGCCCGCCGGCGAAGTCGACCATGGTGCCGTCGGCCCCCACGTCGACCAGGTTGCAGCGGTAGGCCACCTGGTCGGGACGGAGCTTGAGCCCGAGGGCGGCGGCCTCGATGGGGGCGCGACCGGTGTGGTAGCGGCTGGGGTCGTACCCGAGGATCGACATGTTGCCCACGTCGCTCCCCGGCGCCATCTTCGGGGGGATCACCGCGGCCCGACCGACCTCGCCGCGGGCGGCCAGGCGGGCCAGCGTCGGCATCGACGCGGCCTCGAGCGGCGTGCGGCCACCGAGCGCGTCGAGCGGCTCGTCGGCGCAGCCGTCGGGGACGCAGATCACGTACTTCACGGCGACAGTCTCGCAGGTGACCGGTACGGGGCCGCCATCCGAAACCGCCGGTACGGGGCGCGCCGGAGCGACGACGTCCCGTGCCGGATGAACTTGGCCCGGGCGCCGTTGACGTTGTCGACACGGGGCACGATCATCACCCGCCGCTCGCGGCTCACGAAGTCCTCATGACGCAGGCCGAGCGCTTGGCCGATCCGCATGCCGGTCTCGGCCAGCAGCGCGCACCGTGTTCGGTGAGCGCTCGATCCCGGCCAGATGCGCCAGATAGCGCTCGGCCGGTTCGACCGGACCCAGTCGTCGTCGACGACGGTCCAGGACTCGGCGCGCGTCACGGGCATCACCACACGCTGCACCCTCACCAGCCACTTCCCCGGGATCGACGGGGGCGGCCCCAGAGGGTGTAGAGGTCCCGTAGTCCCTCTTTGACGGCCCATGCCTCGTAGACCTGGCCGTCGGGGTCACCGGCGGCGAGCAGGCCCCGCAACTTCTTGGTGCCCTGGTCGTCGAGGCGTTCGGCAGCCATGGCGAGGAGCTTGCGGCCCCGGTAGAGCGGCGGTTCGCGTCTGAGCGGGGTTGGGGTCGAGCCACGCTCGGTGGTGGGGTGCACCTCTATGTTGTGTCCCGCTTTGGAGCGACAACGCATCGGCGCGCTGTTTGTCGCCTTGCCCCGAGAGCACCCCTCCGCTCAGCTCCCAGCTCGGGCTCGGTTGTCGCTCCAAGGCGGGACAGGACCACCCAGTCCCGCCGGGATTGTCGAGGCCCCCACCCCGCCGAAACGCGAAGCGCCGCTAGACCAGGCACGGGCCGACGGCCTCGTCCATCTCGTCCTCGAGCTCGGGGTTGTCCTCGAATCCGGCGTCGCCCTGCGTGAAGCCCGTGATCAGGAACCTCTCGATCAGGTCGTCAGTCAGGTTCTCGTCGAGGCAGTCCATCGACTCCTGGGACAGCTCGTCAGTCCCGCTGGTCAGCTCGTCGCCACGCACCGCTCGACGTGGGCGCGCACCGCGTCGACGTCGGCGGGCAGCACCTCGTAGCGCTCGGGCCGGTCGAACAGGTCGGCCATGTGCTCCGGGAGCGCCGGGCGGATGCCGGTCGCCTGCTCGACGGCGTCGGGGAACTTGGCCGGGTGCGCCGTCGACAGGCACACGACCGGGAGCTCCGACTCGCCCTCGCCACCGGCGCGGCAGGCGCGGGCCGCCCCGATGCCGACCGCGGTGTGCGGGTCGGCGAGGTAGCCCGTGCGCCGGTACAGGTCGGCGATCACGCCGAGGGTGGCCCGGTCGTCGACGCTGGCGGCCACGAAGCTGGGGTCGTGGGGTGCCTCGACCGACCCGACGCCCCGGAAGCGGCCCATGAGCTCGGCCGTCGCCGCGCCGTCGCGACCCAGCAGCTCGAACAGCAGGCGCTCGTGGTTGGACGACACCTGGATGTCCATGCTGGGGCTGAGCGTGGGCACGACGCCGAGCTGGGCCAGGTCGCCCGTCTGCGCCCAGCGGGTGAGGATGTCGTTGCTGTTGGAGCCGATGATCAACCGCTCGATGGGCGCACCGCCCCGGCGGGCGATCCACCCGGCGAAGATGTTGCCGAAGTTGCCCGTGGGCACCGCCACGTCGCACGGCCCGGCGGCCGCCGCGGCGGTGACGTAGTAGACGATCTGTGCGGCGACGCGGGCCCAGTTGATCGAGTTCATGGCCGACAGGCCGATGCGCTCGCGCAGGGCGGCGTCGGCGAACAGCGCCTTGACCAGGTCCTGGCAGTCGTCGAACGTGCCCTCGACGGCCACGTTGTGCACGTTGGGGGCGTCGACGGTGGTCATCTGCCGGCGCTGCACGTCGGACACTCGGCCCGCCGGGTGCAGCACCACGATGTCGAGCGTCGGGCGCCCCACGCAGGCGGCGATCGCCGCCGAGCCCGTGTCGCCCGAGGTGGCGACCACGACCGTGGCCCGCTCGCCCCGCCGGGACAGCTCGTGGTCGAACAGCCGGCCGACGAGCTGCAGGGCGACGTCCTTGAACGCCAGCGTGGGCCCGTGGAACAGCTCGACCACGCACAGGCCCGGCTCGATCTCGACCAGGGGGCACACGTCGGGGTGGTCGAACGTGGCGTAGGCCTCGGCGACCATGCCGTCGAGCTCGGGGCGGCTGAGCGGCGAGCCGTCGACGTAGGGCCACAGCACCTCGGCCGCGAGCTGGGCGTAGGGCTGGGGCTCGTCCCAGCCGGCCGGCAGGGCGGGCCACGACTCGGGCACGTAGAGCCCGCCGTCGCTGGCCAGGCCGGCCAGCAGCACGTCCGCGAAGTCGAGGACGGGCGCATGGCCGCGGGTGGAGACGTACTTCATGCGGTGCCTATTCGCCGACGACGCGCAGGACCGACGTGATGCGGTCGACGGCGTCGAGGTGGTGGAGGTCGCGGATGGTGGCCTGCACGGCCGCCTCGCGGGCGACGTGGGTGATGAAGACCAGGCGGGCCTCGCCGCCCAGACCCTCCTGCTCCATCGAGCGGATGGACACGTCGTGCTGGCCGAACACCCCGGCGACCGCGGCGAGCACCCCGGGGCGGTCGAACACGTCGAGGTTGAGGTAGTAGGCGGTCTCGACCTCGTCGATGGGCCGGATGCGGGCCTTGGCCAGGGCGCCGACGCTGGCATGGCTGCCGCGGGTGCGGTTGAGGGCGGCGTCGATGACATCGCCCAGCACGGCGCTGGCCGAGGGCGACCCGCCCGCGCCGCGGCCGTAGAACATCAGGTCGCCGACGGCCGCACCCTCGACGAACACGGCGTTGAAGCTGTCGCGCACCGAGGCCAGCGGGTGGTCGGCCGGCACCATCGCGGGGTGCACCCGCACGGCGACCTCGCCGGCGTGGCCCTCGCTGCCGGGCGCGTCGTGCTGCTCGGCGATGGCCAGCAGCTTGATGACGTAGCCCATCTTGGCGGCGTAGTCGATGTCGGCCGGGGTGATGCGCGAGATGCCCTCGTCGTAGACGTCGCCGGCCACGACACGCACGCCGAAGGCGATCGAGGCGATGATCGCCGCCTTGGCGGCGGCGTCGTGGCCCTCGACATCCGCCGTGGGGTCGCCCTCGGCGTAGCCCAGGTTCTGCGCCTCGCTGAGCGCGTCCGCGTAGGACACGCCCTCCTCGGTCATGCGGGTGAGGATGTAGTTGGTCGTGCCGTTGACGATGCCCATGATGCGGTCGATGCGCTCGCCCACGAGCGACTCGCGCAGCGGGCGGATGAACGGGATGCCACCGGCCACCGCCGCCTCGAACAGCAGGTCGACCCCGGCCTCCTCGGCGGCGGCGAACAGGTCGGCGCCGACGTTGGCCAGCAGCTCCTTGTTGCCCGTGACCACGGGCTTGCCGGCCTTGAGGGCGGCGAGCACCAGCTCGCGGGCGGGCTCGATGCCGCCGATGACCTCGACCACCAGGTCGACGTCCGGGTCGACGACCACGCCCGCGGCGTCGAGCGTGAGCACGCCCTCGGGCAGCTCGACCGGGCGCTCCTTGGCCAGGCTGCGCACGGCCACCCGGGTGACCTCGAGCCGCAGCCCCGTACGGGCGGCGATGGCGTCATTGCGGCTGTCGACGAGCTCGACGAGCGCCGCGCCGACGTTGCCGCAGCCGAGCAGGCCGATGCGAACGCGTCCGGGGGTCACGACCGGCCATGCTACGGCCGCCGCTGACCAGGCACGAAAGGCGAATCCGGCAACGGACGGGCCCACGACGTCGGCGAGGTGCGGAGCCTGTCGATCACGGCCGCGCGCCGGCGACGTCCGACGCGTCGGGTGGCATGGCGCACCGAGCCATCGACCTGCCACACTGTCCGGCCGCGGAGGGCGTGCAGCCCGCCGCAGGCGGACCAAGTTTCGGTAGTGCGTGTCCGTGCGCACACGCACGGATGGCGGGCGCAGGCGGAGGTACACCTGACGTGACAGCGCGAATCAGAGGATTCGTGGTCGACACCTTTCTCCTCGGTGACGACGACGGCTTCGACGACGGCGATTCCCTCATCGACGGCGGTGTCGTCGACTCGACGGGCGTGATGGAGATCGTCGCGTTCCTCGAGGAGACCTATGGCATCGCCATCGCCGACGACGAGTTGGTCGCCGACAACCTCGACTCGATCGAGCGGCTCACCAAGTTCGTCGACACCAAGCTCGCGTCGTGATGCGGGGCCGGGCGGACAGGCCACGCGCATGACGGGGCTCGCGCACGACCACCTCGTCGGCGCGGCCCGCTCCACACCCGACCACGTCGCGCTCGTCTTCGACGGCCAGCGCTACACCTTCGGCCAGCTCGACCGGTGCAGCGACGCGCTCGCCGCCTGGTTCCAGGACGCGGGGGTCTCCCGCGGGGAGCGGGTGGCGATCCTGCTCGACAACTCGTTCGAGCAGGTCGTGGCGTTGTGGGGCGTGCTCAAGGCCGGCGCCGTCGTCACGGTGGTCAACCCCGCCAGCAAGCCCGACAAGGTCGGCTACATCCTGGGCGACTGCGGTGTCCGGCACCTCGTGTCGCACCGGCGACTGCACCGGGTGCTGCGCGCTGCTCTCGGCGACGGGCAGAACGGTCAGCAGCTGGCGACCAGCGTGTGGGTCGACGGCGTGCCGGCGGCGGTCGATGGCGAGGGCACGGCGTTCGACGACGTCATGTCCGCCGGCGGCACACCCCGCGATCCGGGCACCATCGACAGCGACCTCGCTGCCATCATCTACACCTCTGGGTCGACCGGTGGCCCCAAGGGCGTGATGCTCACGCACCGCAACATCCACCACAACGCCTGGTCGATCGCCCGGTCGCTCGGCCTGCGGTCCGACGACGTCATCGGCTGCGTGCTGTCGCAGTCGTTCACCTATGGGCTGTTCCAGGTCATCACCGGCGCTCACGTGGGTTGCACCGTCGTGCTCGAGCGCTCGTTCGCCTACCCCTACGAAGTGCTCCAGCGCTTCGCCGACCACCGGGTCACGGTGCTCCCCGGCGTGCCCACGGTCTTCGCCACCATCCTGTCGATGGCCCCTCTGGACGACCTCGACCTGTCGTCGATGCGCATGCTCACCAACGCCGCCGCCGCGCTGCCGGCCGCCCACCACGAGCGGCTGGGCGAGCTCCTCCCCAACGCCGGCGTGGTCGAGATGTACGGCCTCACCGAGTGCACCCGGGTGTGCTGTCTCGATCCCGCGCTCGCCGCCGAGCGGCCGGGCTCGGTCGGTCTGCCGATCCCCAACACCGAGGCCTACGTCGTCGACGAGCAGGGTCGGCGGGCGGCGCCTGGCGAGGTGGGCGAGCTGGTCGTGCGGGGCGCTCACGTCATGCGCGGCTACTGGGGCAAGCCCGAGGCCACCGCGCTGCGCCTGCGCGACGGCGACATCCCCGGCGAGAAGGTGCTGTACACGGGCGACCTGTTCCGCGCGGATGCCGACGGGTTCCTCTACTTCGTGGGCCGCACCGACGACGTGTTCAAGTGCAAGGGCGAGAAGGTCAGCCCCACCGAGATCGAGCAGGTCCTCTACGAGCTCGACGGCGTGGCCGAGGCCGCGGTGGTGGGCGTGCCCGACGAGATCGACGGCATGGCCATCAAGGCCGTCGTCGCGCTGCGGGACGGCGCCGGTCTCACGGCCGACGAGGTGCGCCGTCACTGCCGGGCGCGGCTCGAGGCCACGATGGTCCCCCGCGAGATCGAGCTCCGCGACGAGCTGCCCAAGACCGACTCGGGCAAGATCCGCAAGGCCGCGCTCAGGTAGCGGCAGCGGGCGGCGACGGCATGTGCGGCATCGCAGGGATCCTGGCAGGAGACGGTGACGCGCCCGTCGATCTCGACCGCCTGCGGTCGATGCTGGCCGCCATCGCCCACCGAGGGCCCGACGGCCACGGCCTGTTCCGCGACGAGCGCGTCGGCCTGGGTCACGGCCGGCTGAGCATCGTCGACCTCGAGGGTGGCTTCCAGCCGATGACGGGCGAGGACCGCACGGTGTGGCTCTCGTTCAACGGCGAGATCTTCAATCACATCGAGCTGCGGCGCGAGCTGTCCGCCCTGGGTCACCGGTTCACCACGTCGAGCGACTCCGAGGTGATCGTCCACTGCTACGAGCAGTACGGCGAGCGGGCGTGGTCGATGCTCAACGGCCAGTTCGCCTTCGCGCTGTGGGACCGGCGCGCCGGCCAGCTGTGGCTGGTGCGCGACCGGCTGGGCATCCTGCCGCTGCACTGGGCGCGGGCGGGCCGGCAGGTCGTGTTCGCGTCCGAGGCCAAGGCGCTGTTCGCCAGCGGGCTCGTCGACCCGGCCCTCGACCCCGGCGGCCTGTCCGAGGTGTTCACCCGCTGGTCGGCACTCGCCCCCACCACCGTGTTCGCCGGCGTGCACGCCGTGCGGCCCGGGTCGGCGCTGCGCGTCGACGCCCGCGACCTGTCGGT
Source organism: uncultured Acidimicrobiales bacterium (assembly GCA_963735375.1). Classification (GTDB taxonomy): domain Bacteria; phylum Actinomycetota; class Acidimicrobiia; order Acidimicrobiales; family VFJN01; genus ZC4RG19. Next base: position 567,493 of record CAVTKS010000006.1, on the reverse strand, counting down.
GAGCGAACGGCGCTGGTGGCAGGCCGACATGGCGGTGGACCCCCGCACCGCCGGGCTGTCGGCCGAGGCCGCGGCCGACGAGCTGGGCGACCGGCTCGCCGACGCCGTGCGACTCCGGCTGCGGGCCGACGTGCCGGTGGGCGCCTACCTGAGTGGCGGGCTCGACTCGTCGGTGATCGGCTCGCTCGTGCGCCAGGTCGACGCCAGCCCGCTCGAGACGTTCGCGGTGCGCTTCAGCGACCCGGCGTTCGACGAAACCCCCGAGCAGCGCCGCATGGCGAGCCTGCTCGGCACCGATCACCACGAGATCGTGTGCGGCCCCGACGAGATCGCGGGCGCGCTCGCCGATGTCGTGTGGCACGTCGAGGCGCCGCTGCTGCGCACCGCGCCGGTGCCGCTGTACCTGCTGTCGGGCCTGGTGCGGGACGCGGGCATGAAGGTGGTGCTCACCGGCGAGGGCGCCGACGAGCTGCTGGCGGGCTACAGCATCTTCAAGGAGGACCGGGTGCGCCGGTTCTGGGCCCGCGACCCGGGTTCGGCGATGCGCCCGGCGCTGTTCTCGCGCCTGCACCCCGAGGTGCAGGCCGGCGGGGCCCGGTCGACCGACATGTGGGCCCGCTTCTTCGGCCGCGAGCTCACCGCCACCGACCTGCCCTTCTACGCCCACCTCGTCCGCTGGCACAACACCGCGTGGACGACCCGCATGTTGCACCCCGATCTGCGGGCGGCCGTCGGAACGGCAGCCGACCCCGGCAGCGATCCCGGCCTGCTCGCCGAGATGCCGGCCGAGTGGCCACGGTGGGACGCGCTCGCCCGGGCCCAGTGGGTCGAGATCGCCACGTTCATGTCGTCGTACCTGCTGTCCCACCAGGGCGACCGGGTGGCGATGGCGCACGGGGTCGAGGTCCGCTACCCGTTCCTCGATCCCGACGTCGTCGACTTCTGCTCGGGCCTGCCCCCCGAGCACAAGCTCGTCGGCCTGCACGACAAGGCGGCGCTGCGCCGGCTGGCGTCGCGCACCCTGCCGCCGGAGATCTGGCGCCGGCCCAAGCAGCCGTACCGGGCGCCGATGACGACGGCGCTGTTCGGCCCCGGCGAGCCGGACTACGTGTCCGACCTGCTGTCCGACGCATCGATCGACCGTCTCGGCCTGCTCGACCCCCGGGCGGCGCGTTTGCTGCGCGACCGGGCCCGGGCCCGGGGCGGCGCGCTGCCGGGCGAGCGCGAGGAGATGGCGCTCGTCGGCGCACTGACGCTGCAGGTGCTCGGTCAGGCCTACCTGGTCGACGGCCGGGCGCGTGCGGCCGACGCCCGGAGGCGCTTCGACGCCGGCCCACGACCTCATGTCCTGGTCGATCTGACCGACGAACCCATCGGGGCTGACGGGCCTACCGTGGTCCCCGTGCACACCCAGGGAGCCAGCTAGGTGACCTCCACGACCTTCACCCGTGACGTCCTCGCCCTCGACGCCTCCACGGCGGTCGATCGCATCGGCTCCACGATGACCCGTGCGCTGACGCGCGACCTCCGGCGTCGCGGCGTCGTCGTGGGCGTGAGCGGCGGCATCGACTCGTCCGTGTGCCTGGCGCTGGCCGTGCACGCCATCGGGCCCGAGCGCGTCGTCGCCCTGCTCATGCCCGAGGCCGACTCCGACCCGTCGTCGCAGGAGCGGGGCCAGCGGTTGTGCGACACGCTCGGCGTCGACGCCGTGGTCGAGGACATCGCCCCCGCGCTCGCCGCCCTGGGGTGCTACGACCGGCGTGACACGGCCATCCGCAGCGTGTTCCCCGACTACGGGCCGGGCTGGCGCCAGAAGATCACCCTGGCCGAGGGCCTGCTCGACACCGATCGGGTCAGCTACTTCAACCTGACCGTGGCCGACCCCGACGGCAACCAGAAGATCGCGCGCATGCCCACCGACGTGTACCTGACCGTGGTCGCGGCCACCAACATGAAGCAGCGCACGCGCAAGCTCATCGAGTACACCCACGCCGACGCCCGTAACTACGCGGTCCTGGGCACGCCCAACCGGCTCGAGTACGAGTTGGGCTTCTTCGTCCGGGGAGGCGACGGCCTGGCCGATATCAAGCCCATCAGCCACCTCTACAAGACCCAGGTCTACGCGCTGGCCGAGCACCTCGGGCTGCCCGAGGACATCCGCAACCAGACGCCCAGCACCGACACGTACAGCCTCCCGCAGACCCAGGAGGAGTTCTACTTCGCGCTGCCGTACGCGGAGATGGACCTGATGCTGTGGGCCTGGCACAACGACGTCAGCCCGTACGACGCCGCCGAGGTGATGGGCCTGCAGGCCGACCAGGTCGAGCGCGTCTACCGCGACATCGTGTCCAAGCGGCGGGCGGCCGAGCGGGGACTGCGCGACGCGATCCCCGTCGAGCACGTCGACCTCGGTGCCCGGCCCGCATCCGGCGGGAGTGGCGGAAACGGTGGACACGGCGGGGACGGCGGGAACGGCGGGGACGGCGGGTGAAGGTCCCGGACCGCTTCAAGGTCGGCATCACCCGCTACACCCCCGCCGATGCGGACGACCTGCTGGAGTTCCAGCTCCGCACGTTCGAGGCGGGCAGCCGTCAGGTCGACGCCGAGCGGGCGGCCTGGCTGTTCGACCAGAACCCGTGCCGCACCGACGACGACACGCGGGACCTGTGGGTCTGCCGGCGAGACGGCGCCGTCGTGGGCCAGCAGGCCGAGATCCCGTTCGACCTGCGGGTGGGCGCGAGCGAGCGCCGGGCGGCGTGGGCCGTCGACCTGATGGTCGACGAGGCCTGGCGCCTACGCGGGGTCGGCCCGGCCCTGATGTCCACCCAACTCGACGCGCGGACGATCTCGGCCGGGCTCAACCTGTCCGACAAGGGGCACGCGGCCTACACCCGCGGCGGCTGGACCGACCTGGGCATCGTGCCCGTCTACCTCCGGCCGCTCGACCTGGCGCGCGCCGCCGGCCTGGGCTCGGTGCCCGAGCGGGTGGCCCAGGTGGCTCCGGTGGCCGGCCCGGCGCTCCGGGCCGTGGACAGCGCCGCCACGGCCGCACTCCGGGCCGCGGGCGCCCGGCTCGAGGCCGTCGACCGGTTCGACGAGCGCGTCGACGCCGTGTGGCAGGCCGCCGCCGACGAGTACCCCGTGATCGCCCGGCGCGACCTGGCCGCGGTGCGGTGGCGCATCGACCAGCGGCCCGACCGCGACGCCGTGCAGCGCCACTACCTGATCGTGCGCGGCCGCGCCGTGGGCTACGTCGTGCTGCGCCGTGGCGGCACCGCGGCCGACCCGACGGCGGTCGTCGTCGACTACCTGGCACCGCCCCGCTGGGTGGCCCCGCTGCTCGTGGCCGCCGGCGTCGCCGCCCGCGGGCAGGGTGCGGTCGCCATGTCGGTGAAGACCCGCAACGAGCCGGCCGACCGGTACCTGCGCGCCGCCGGGTTCGTGCGCCGCGACCACGGTTCGGACGAGCCGATCCGCTTCATGGTGAACTGCTCCGACGACCCCGGCGTGTGCGCGCTCGTGACCGACCCCGACCGGTGGTTCGTGACGTCCGCCGACAGCGACCTCGAGTACGCCATGACGCCCGCCGCCGCGCCGTCCTCGCCCGCCGCCTCCACGTCATGACCGACCTGACACTCGACGTCGTCGACGACGACGAGGGGTTCGCCGCGCTCCGCGGCGACTGGGCCGACGTCGCCTCGGTCGACCCCGACCCCAACGTGTTCCTCACCTGGCCGTGGGCGCACGCGTGGTGGCGGCACTTCGGCGCCGGCCGCGACGGCCACCGCCTGCACATCGTGGTCGTCCGTGACGCCCAGGGCGTGGCGGGGATCGCGCCCTTGTACCGCTCGCGGGTGGGCGTCGGCCCGCTCGCCACCACCGCGCTCCAGCGCATCAACCACGACTCGGGCGACTACGGCGGCATGCTGCTCTCCCGCCGCCCCGACGAGGCGGTGGCGATGCTCGTCGACCACCTCGGCGCCCAGCTGCACAGCGAGGTCGCCGTGGTCGTGCTGTCGCGATTGGCCAGCGACGCCCGGTTCACCTCGCTGCTCGGCGACGAGCTGGTGCGCCACGCCGCCACGGTCGAGACGGTGGTCGACCAGCTCGACGCGCCCTGCCTGTTCACCGACGTGCGCGAGGGGTTCGACCTGGCCAAGCAGGCCAAGAAGCACAAGATCCGCCAGCGGCTGCGCCGCCTCGGCGAGCAGCACGAGGACGTCGCGTTCGTCGAGCACACAGGCGAGACGCTCGAGGAGGGCCTCGACCGGCTCGTCTCGCTCCACGACCGCCGCTGGGACGAGATCGACGCCCCCATGCAGGGCCTGTTGGCCGAGCCCGACCGGCGCGAGTTCCTGCTCGACGCCATCCGCGCCCTCGACGCCGAGGGCATGGTCACGCTGCTGTCGATCGAGGCCGACGGCTCGCCGGTGGCGGTCGAGCTCGACTTCATCCACGAGAACCGGGTGTTCCTGTTCAAGGGCGCGTTCGACCCCGCCTACGCCGCCTTCAGCCCCGGGCAGCTGCTGCACCACAAGGTGTTCGAGGACGGGCTGGCCGACGGGGTCGACGTGTTCGACTTCTGCCGCGGCGACGCCCAGTACAAGCGGCGGTGGGCCAACGGCGAGCGCCACCTGTCGACGGTCACGCTGTCGCGTCCCGGCCTGTCGGGCGCGATCGCCCGGCAGCGCTTCCGCGCCACCCGCACGCTCGCCCGCCGGGTGCGGGCCCGCCGCTCGGGCTGACCCTGCGTTCCCCGTCCTCCGCCCTACCGAGGACGTCGTCGGACGTCAGGCGTCGAGGCGGAGCAGGTCGTCGAGCGTCTCGCGCCGGACCACCAGGCGGGCATCGCCGTCCCGAGCGAACACGACCGCCGGTCGGGGCACCTTGTTGTAGTTGGACCCCATCGAGTGGCCGTACGCGCCGGTCACCGGCGTGGCGAGCACGTCGCCGACCGCCACGTCGGCCGGGACCCGGGCATCGCGCACGAGCATGTCGCCTGACTCGCAGTGCTTGCCGACGACGGTGACCGTGCGGGGCCGCGGGGCGCCGACCGCCCGGGGGAGGAACACCTCGTAACCGCTGCCGTAGAGCACCGGCCGCGGGTTGTCGCTCATGCCACCGTCGACGGCGACGTAGGTGCGCACGCCGGGGATGTCCTTGATCGTGCCCGCCGTGTAGAGGGTGACCGCGGCCTGGGCGGCGATCGAACGGCCGGGTTCGGCGGTGACGTGGCTGCGGATGCCCGCCGCCCGGCAGGCGTCGATGACGACCCGCCCCCACTGGCTGAGCGTGGGCGCCTCCTCCCCCGCCACGTAGGGCACGCCGAGGCCGCCGCCGATCGACAGCTCGGGCAGGTCGAGGTCACGCACCCACGGGGCGACGACCTCGACGCCCTGGCGGAAGAAGTCGCCCACGAAGACCTGGCTGCCGATGTGCAGGTGGACGCCCACCAGGTCGACCGACGGGGCCGACGTCGCCCGCTCGACGGCCTTGGCCAGGTCGCCGGCGGCCACGCCGAACCCGAACTTCGAGTCGATCTGCCCGGTCTGGACGAACTCGTGCGTGTGGGCCTCGACGCCCGGCGTGGCCCGCAGCAGCACCCGCGGCACGCGCCCGTCGGCGGCGTGCAGCCGATCGAGCCGGTCGAGCTCGTCGAAGCTGTCGACGACGGTGCGGCCGACACCCACCTCGCGGGCCCGGGCCAGCTCGGCGTCGCTCTTGTTGTTGCCGTGCAGGACCAGCCGGTCGGCGGGCACGCCCGCGGCCAGCGCGACGTGCAGCTCGCCGCCGGTGGCGACGTCGAGGTGCATGCCCTCCTCGTGCACGAGTCGGGCCATGGCCAGACAGAGGAACGCCTTGGTGGCGTAGCTGACCCCGTCGCCGAACGTGGCGACGGCCTCGCGGCAGCGGGCGCGCAGGTGGTCCTCGTCGTAGACGAACAGCGGGGTGCCGAACTCGGCGACCAGGTCGGCGGTCGAACACCCGCCGACGGCGAGCCAGCCGTCGTCGCCGACGGTGGCCGAGTCGGGCAGCAGCTGGTGCGGGACGGGCCGGCTGCGGTGGGCGTCGTCGGGCAGTGGTCCGGCCCCGCCCCGGCTGGCGTCGAGCTCGGACGGGTCGGGGATCATCCGGCCGTGCCCGTCGGGTCCCCGCCGTCTCCGGCCGCGGGAACGGTTGTCCCCTGGTCCCGGCTCGCGGCCAGATGGTCGCCCCGAATTCCTGCCGCGGGAACGGACGTCCTGGCACCACATCCCGCGGCAGGTTTTCCGGCCGCGGGCGGGCGCACGGGTCGGGTCACATCGACTCCGGGGCGGCGACGCCCAGCAGGTCGAGCCCGATGGCGAAGCCGACCCGGGACACCTCGACCAGCCACAGGCGGGCCTGGGTCGTCTCGGCGGGGACGTCCTCACCCAGGACGCGGCAGTCGTGGTAGAAGCCGTGGAACCGGTCGGCCAGCTCGCGCACCCAGGCCGTGACCTTGTGGGGCGCCCGCTCGATGCACGCCAGCTCGATCACCTCGGGCAGCAGCGACAGCGTGCGCAGCAGCTCGGTCTCGCGCTCGTGGGTGAGCGGCGCCAGGTCGACGGCGCCCAGGTCGGCCCGGGTGACGCCCAGCTCGTCGGCCTTCTTGCCGATGGAGTGGATGCGGGCGTAGGCGTACTGCACGTAGAAGACGGGCGACTCGCGCGACTCGGAGCGCACCTTGTCGAGGTCGATGGTGGGCGACTGGTCGATCGACGACACCAGCGACAGCAGCCGCATGACGTCGGGGCCGATGTCGTCGACCACGTCGTCGAGGTCGACGGCGTTGCCCAGCCGCTTGCCGATGCGTCCGCTGGCCAGCGACACCATCTGCCCGAGGCGGACCTCGAGCCGGCCCTTCTCGACACCGAGCGCCTCGACGCCGGCCAGCAGGCTGGGCACCTGGCCCTGGTGGTCGGCGCCCCACACGTTGATGACCCGGTCGAAGCCGCGCACCAGGAACTTGTTGCGGTGGTAGGCGATGTCGCCGGCCAGGTACGTGTAGTCGCCGCCCTGGTCGGGCGACTTGCGCAGCACCCGCTTCTCGCGGGGGTCGCCGTGGGCGGCCGTGTTGAGCCACAGCGCGCCGTCCTCCTCCCACAGGAGGCCGGTGTCCTGGAGGGCGGCCATGGTCTCGGCCAGCGCATCGCTCTCCTCGATCGAGGCCTGGCTGAACCACTCGTCGTAGCGGATGTTCACCGAGGCCATCTGGCCCTGGATGAAGCCCAGGATGTGCTCGGCGGCCCAGCGGCCGGCCTCGGTGATGTCGTCGGCGCCGTCGTAGGCGCTGGCCAGGCCCTTGACGAACCCGCTGGGGTAGCCGCCCTCGGGGATGGGCACGCCGGCTCGCCGGGCCAGCACCGACTCGCCGAGGCGGCGGATCTGCCCGCCGGTGTCGTTGACGTAGTACTCGCGGCTGACGTCGTAGCCGCACCGGGTGAGGATGCGGGCCAGCGAGTCGCCGTACGAGGCGAACCACCCGTTGCCCACGTGGATCGGCCCGGTGGGGTTGGCCGACACGAACTCGACCTGCACCCGCTCGCCGGTGCCGAACCCGAGCCGGGCGTAGTCGGCCTCGCCCTGGTCGACGACCTCGCGCAGCACGTCGTGCAGCCAGGTGGGCGCCAGGTGGAAGTTGACGAACCCGGGCCCGGCGACCTCGACCTTGACCACGTGGGCCGGCGGGTCGGCGGTGAGCGCCTCGGCCAGCTGGGCGGCGATCTCGCGGGGGTTGCGCCCGGCGGCCTTGGCGCTGGCCAGCGCGACGTTGGACGACCAGTCGCCGTGCTCGCGGCGCGCGGGACGTTCGAGCGTGACGGTGGCGGGCGGCTCGACGCCGATCGAGTCGAGGGCGCTGCGCAGGGACGCTTCGAGGACGTCGCGGATCATGTCGGGTTCACCAGGGCATTCGTTCAGGCGGAAGGGGCTGCCCGATCGTACCGACCCGCTGGTCAGCCCCCCGAACCGGTTGCGGTGGCGCTGCTCGGTTGCGCTCGGGTGGCGTTCGGCGTCGCTCGCCCCTTCTGTCGTCCTTAGCCCTGTGCATGCGGCTCGACGGACGACAGTTCGCTGCTCCGGCCGGCCGCTCGTCCTGTGTGCGTCGGACTGACGGCCGTCGAGTTCGGTGCTCCCGGCGGCCGACCGCTGTTCCGCCGGCGCTCAGCGCCGCCGGTTCCGGGGATGGTCACCGGCCGTGCGCTCGTTCCCCCGCCGGTAGTTCCCGGTGACCCGGGCCATCACGCTCTGGGGATCACGATCGACGGTCGCCAGGAACCGCTCGGCCGCCCGGCCCCGCAGCACCGCCGCCTCGGCGCCGTGGTGGGTCACGACGACGTCCCCGCTCTTGCGCACCGTGTAAGCGAACCCCTGCGCGTCGGCCATGGCCGTCAGACTGCCACTGTCGCGGCTGCTCGCCTGATGCCGGTTCGGCCGCACGGGGCAGGAGCGCTACCCTGTCCCTCCCTGCCCTCGTAGCTCAGGGGATAGAGCATCGGCCTCCGGAGCCGTGTGCGCAGGTTCGAATCCTGCCGAGGGCGCTGCTGTGGATGGGCCGTGACGGGCAAACGCCCTGGTCACGGCCCTTGGTCGTTTTCGCCGTGGTTGACCGCCGTTGGCCAGGACTGGCAGCTGTTCGTGGGGCGGCCAAGGGGAGGAAGACGCGACAGGAGCCGTCGGGACAGGACCGGCGACCCGCCGCGCGGTTCGTACACCTGTAGCGGGACGCCCGTAGGTGAGTTCAGATGCCCCTCAGCGGTGGTTGGTCGGACAAGGCGGGCGGCTGATCGTCGCCCCCACCACCGGCACGGGTGTGCGAGGATCCGGCTGACAACCCGACGGCTGGGGAGCGCATGGCACAGACCGCGACCGAATCGACGGGGCTCCGTTCGGGGAATCCGGCACTGAGCGAGAAGTTCGTCGAGACCTACCTCAGCGCGCCGGCGACGCGCTCGATGACGGTGGCGGGCGTCAGCATCAAGTCGCTGATCCTGCTGGCCGTGCTTGTGGCGGGCGGCGCCTGGGGGTGGGCCGCCGCGGTCCAGCCGACGCCGGTCGATCTCGGGGCCGGGTACGCCAACACCACGGTGACCATCCCCGGCGGGTTCTGGCTGGCCAGCTTCGCCGCCCTCTTCCTCGGCATCTTCATCGCGGTGCAGCCGAGGCGAGCGGCGCTGCTCGGCCTGCTCTACGCCCTGTGCGAGGGGTTCTGCCTCGGCGCGATCTCGGCCTCGTTCGACGCCCAGACCGATGGGATCGTGGGCGCCGCGGTCCTCTCGACCGTGTGCGTGTTCGTGGCGGCCCTGGTCCTGTACATCACCCGCATCGTCAAGCCGACGCAGAAGCTGGCGTTCGCCGTCATCGCGGGGATGGGCGGGCTGTTCCTGCTGTACACATTCGTGTTCGTATTGTCGATCTTCGACTGGGGATGGCTCTACAGCGACAGCTTCCGCAGCGTCGGCATCGCCGTCACGATCATCGCGATCGTGCTGGCCGCGCTCAGCCTCGTGCTCGACTTCGGGACCATCGAGGCCGGCGTGCAGACGGGTGCACCCAAGGAGCTGGAGTGGTACCTCGGCTTCAGCCTGATGGTCACGCTCATCTGGCTCTACATCTCGATCCTCAAGCTGCTCGCCCTGCTCGCCCGCAACCGCTGACAGTCGCGGCCGGCACGACCGCCGGGGATGAGGGCGGCGACGTCGGTCCCCCAGGTCACCGGGCATCATGCGGAAATGCCGTCACGGGCCCGAGCACGGGGCCGCCGACGCCGTCAGGGGGCGTAGACCCTCGCCCAGTCGACCTCGTAGACCGCGCTCTGCATAGAGCTGCCGAAGAAGTTGTCCAGCTGGATGGTCTGGTGCATGCCGGGCGCACATTGGATGCACTGCCGGACGGAGCTGGCTCCGCCCGAGAAGCTGAACCACTCCTCGCCGTCGACGAAGCCTTTGATGTGGTCGGGAGTCCACTCGACGGCGATGTTGTGCCATTGCGTCAGGTCGACGCCGCACCGTTGGGCGAACTCCTGCTGCACCGGAGCGCTCGCATCGTGGGGGTAGTGGATGAAGGCCTCCGCGCACTGCTCACCCGGCGCCATGTTCTCGAGGTAGTCGTACTCGCCGCCCTGTGGCCACTGGTCGGAGTGGGGCCACAGGATCAGCAGCGGGTGGTATTGCCGCCCGTTGTCCGGGCTCGTGGCCTGGGACCGGACGCGCGCCTCCCACCGGCCGTACTGCTGACCGAAGGGCGAGGCGAGCCACCCGGAGTCGCCGCCGGCCTCGCCGATCTGGCGCAGGACGCCGCCCACCACCCGGGTGTTCTTGTCGCACCGCCTGCCGTTGCCGTCGTGACCCGCCCAGCACTGTCCCACCCCGCCGCCGGCCAGGTTCCACTTGGCCTGGTCGGGCACCGCAGGGCTGGACTCGGAGCCGTAGTCGAACTCGTCGGACCACTGCGGCAGCGGGGCGCCCCAGCCGTGACGGCCGGCGGCCGTGTCCCCGCCACTTGGCGGCGGTGGGGGCGGGGCTGTCGTTGTCGTGGTGGAGGGGGCAGGTACGGTCGTCGTGGGGACCGGTTGCGGCGTGGTCGTCGTGGTGGTGGTGGTACGGCTGGGTCGTGGTCGGGCCGGTCGTGGTGGTCGACTGCTGCTGCCCGCGACCGCCGCGCTGGTAGTCGCAGTCCCGCCCGGTCCAGGTGTTGTCGGGCGTGCCGGCGCGCAAGTCGGTGAGCACGTTTGCCCTGACCGCCCTCGCCGGCGCGGTGAACGAGCTGCTCACCCTCGTCGGGGTCGTGGCTCCGCTCTGCACCTGGATCCACGGCCCGTCGACGTGCCCGAGGAAGCCCGAGTTGTCGCCGGTCGGGGTGGAGTACCAGTCGACCTCGACCCTGACCTCGGCAGTGTCGGGCCCGGCCTCGACTGTGGTGGCGAACCCGAACCGCCAGTTCTCGCCCCCGGAGACGACCTGCTGCGGAAGGTAGAAGCTCGGGTTGACGAGGCCGTTGTCGGCTTGCCGGTAGGAACCCTCACTACGCACCGGCTGCGCGCCGCGGAGCGGCCCCCATTGCGACAGGTCGGACGGACAGGTGTTGCGCACGTCGCCGCCTGCCGACGGACCGACGCACCCGGCCCCACCTGCGACGGTTATCGCGAGCAACACAGCAATACCGAGAGCACGCGCGGGCATGCGCCTTCTGCTGAGCATGTCAGATCTCCCCAGAACCAGCTGCCGCCCGACGGCAGAGTCGCAGACAGGTGAAGTGCGGGCAACCCGACGCTGCGTCACCCAGCGCAAGCTCTCGTGACTCAGCGCGGCGTCAGAGGCGGGCGTACGGCGGCAAGGTCACGAGGACAACCCGCAGGTCAGAGCACATGTCAGCCTCAGGGGCGATGCCGCCGATCCGGCTCGTTGGTGACCAGTGGCCAGCGACACCGGGTCATGCAAGAGCGGCGAGACACATCGGCCCGCGACGTCGCCCTGACCGCGCCAAGATGACAGCTCGGCCGCTGGTGAGGGCGTGGTGGCGACCCGTTCGGCCCCACCAGCCGCGCACGGTCGGCAATTTCTGAACGGTTCGGCGACGCTCGGTCGGCGCCGGCCTTGGTTCGCTCCTCAGGCCGGACTCGTGGGCGGCCCCGGCTCTTGCGGCGGACGGCGGACGTGTTCGATCTCCTGGTCTGGCTCCGTCGCGATCGGGAGTGTGACGACGACGCACGTGCCACTTCCCGCCGAGCTGTCGATCTTGATCGTGCCGCCGAGCGCCTCGACTCGGTCTTGCAAACCGACGAGGCCTGAGCCTCCGCCCGGATCGGCCCCGCCGACACCGTCGTCTCGAATCATCAGCGTCAGGGTCCCGTCGTCCGTCGTCACATCCATCGTGCACGACAGTGGCGCGCGCGTGTTTGGCGGCGTTCGTGAGCGCCTCCGCGGCGACGTAGTAGGCAGCGACCTCGACCTCGTCGGGAAGCGGGCCCTCGATCTGCGCGTGGAGCTCGACGGGCACTGCCGAGCGGCGCGCCAGGGCCCTGAGCGCCGCTGCCAGCCCGCCGTGCGAGAGGATCGCCGGATGGATCCCGCGCGCAATCTCCACGAGAGCGTCGAGGACCGAGCCCACGTCCTCGTGTCACGCTGGCCAGCTGCTCCTCGAGCGCGTCTCCGGTCGGCGGGTCGGCTTTCATCGACGCCCAGCTCCAGCCCCAGTGAGACGAGCTGTTGCTGCACACCGTCGTGCAAGTCCCGCTCGATCCGGCGGCGCGCATCGTCCGAGGCGGCGACGATCCGTCTGCGCGACGCGGCGAGCTCTGCCGAGCTTTCCGCGTTCGCGATCGCCGTCGCGACGAGCTCCGTGAACGAAGCGAGGCGCGCCTCGGTGCCCGGCGGCATCGGCCCTTCGGTCGAGGTAGCCGTCATGACGCCCCAGAGATGGCCTTCGACGACGATCGGGCTTCCAACCGCCGACTTGATGCCCGCCTCCCGCGCGGTGACGCCGATCGGGTCGGTGGCAGCCGAGAAGTCGTCGAGACGAGCGGACTCGGCCCGTCTGGAGCACCATCCACGCGACGTTCGTGCCCTCGGTCGGCCACCGCCTGCCGGTAGGAAAGGCAGCCTCGGTGGTGCTCCACGAGGCCACCGTGGTAACGCTGTCGTCCGGTTCGAAGCGCCCCATCGTGGCGCTTCCGACGGGTAACAGGCGGCCGACCTCCTCGGCGACGGCCTCGAAGAGATCTTGAGGCGATGCCCCTTGTGCCACCAGCGTCGCGACGCGCCGCAGCGCCGCCTGCTCCTCGGTGAGCACCGCTCGCGCCTCTCGAGACTCGGCGTTGGCGATCGCGGTTGCGACGAGTCTCGGTGAACTTCTCCAGACGTTCCTCGGTGTCCGGAGGAAGGAGCTCGTCGGTGCTCGCCACGAGCATCGACGCCCCAGAGCTCGCCCTCGACGACGATGGGGCTCGCGACGGTCGAGACGATGCCGAGGCTCCGGAGGCGCTCGGCGGTCTCGCCCTCGGCCGACTCCCAGCGCGGGGCGTCAGCTCGGGCGGAACGGCCCGTGCGAAATACCTCGGCCGAGGCCAAGAAGTCCGCAAGTTCCCACCGCTCGTGCGTCCGGCCGGCGCCCACGACGATCGAGCGTCCCGTCCGTCGGGCTCGAACCTGCCGACGGCGGCGAGCTCGGTACCGAAGAGACGACCGACCTCGTCGCTCACGGCCCAGAAGACCTCGTCGGGTTGCGCTCCGCGCGCGACCAGCGTCGCCACGCGCCGCAGCGCCGCCTGCTCCTCGGCGAGCTCGGCAAGCGCCTCGCGCGACTCAGCGTTCGCGATCGCCGTCGCAACCAGCTCGGTGAACGCGGCGATACGGGTCTCGGCGTTCTCGGCCCATGGCTCGACGCGGCGAGTCGCGGCCATCAACGCGCCCCAGAGCTTCCCCTCGACGAGGATCGGCGCCCCGACGGTCGAGCGCACGCGCAAGCTCCGTGCGAGATCCGCTGCCTCACCCTCCGCCTCGGCGTAGCCGTCCATTCGCGCGGAGCGCCGGTCTCGAAGATGCGGGCGGCGACGCTGTCGCCGATCCAGTGGAAACCGTGTCCCGATCGGCAGGGTCGGGCCGCCGTCGCCGCTCCAGCCGGCGATCGTCGTCGCCGTGCCGTCGCCGGGGAAGACGTGCAATGCCGCAAGGTCGGCACCGAGGAGCAGCCCGACCGCCTGAGTGACGGCCGTGAAGACCTCGCTCGGGGACGGTTGCTGCGCGACGAGTACCGCCACTCGGCGCAGCGCCGCTTGCTCCTCGGCGAGCCGCTCCACTTCCGCGCGCGCCTCGGCGTTCGCGAGCGCCGTCGCGATCAGATCCGTGAACCTCTGCAGGCGCTCCTCGGTGTCCGTTGGCAACAGCGCGTCTCGCGTCGAGACGATCATCGCGCCCCAGAGCCTGCCCTCCACCTTGATCGGGACAGCGACCGTTGCGACGGGGCGAAAGCGCTCCACGATGGCAGCGACGTCCGGGTCAGCGATCGTCGAGTCGTGATCAAATCGGGCAGGGAGCCCCGTGCGGTACACCGCCGTCGACGCCAACGCGTCGTCGAGCTTCCATCGGGATCCGACGGACGGGCTCATCGGTGCCATCTCCGACGCCGACCACGAGGAGTGCAGCGGGATCGCCGTCGAACTTGCCGACGACGACCATCTCCGTGCGGAACAGCGTCGCCACCTCGTTGCTGACCGCGGAGAAGATCTCGGCGGGTGGCGCAGCCTCGGCCACCAGTGTTGCCACGCGCCGCAGCGCTACCTGCTCCTCCGCTCCGACAGCCGCCCACTGCGACGTCATGGCTCTGCGATGATATCCCTCTCGACCCTGCCGGACTTTCCGGCGAGCGAGCCCCATACTCGACCAACCACATTGCCCTACCCCCGCGGGAGGCATGCGGGGAAGACCCCAAGATGGCCAGATGCCCGATGGTCACAGCCAGGGCAGACATCACGGTGATCGTCGTCGGAGCGGCGCTCCCGGCGTGGTTCGCCGCTGGGTTGAGCGTTCGCCGCAATCGCGATCCACGTGCCCCCAGACACTTGGCGCTGCCAGCACCAGCGGTCGCAGGCCTGCTCTGACGGTCTTGGAGCGGGCGACGGCTGACTCAGGCGATATCTAGGCGATATTGCGTTCCCGGGCGCTACTCTGAAACCCATGACGACGCAGAAGGTCTCGGTCACACTCGAGGCGCGGGCGATCGAGCGGGCGCGGCGCCTCGCCGGCCCGCGGGGGTTGTCGTCGTACCTGGACACGGCCCTGCACGAGAAGCTCGAGCGTGACGAGCAGCGGCGGGCGTTCCTCGAGCACCTCGACGACCTGGAGGCGGCCGATCCGACACCCGAAGGCGTCAAGGCTCGAGCCACGCGGCGCGCCGCTCGGTTGCGCGAGAGCGTCGCGGGGTGATCGGACCCGTCGTCGTGCTCGACGCCGGGGTGATCGACGAGGCGACCACCAACAAGGAGTTCCGGTGGGTGCTCCGCGAGCTTGTCGCCGACGGCTGGGTTCCCGTGGTGCCGACCGTCGTCCTAGCCGAGGTCATCACCGGCCGACCCGAGGATGCACCGACGAACCAGACGCTCAAGCGCATCGGCACCGTCGACACGGACCAGGCGATCGCCCGTCACGCCGGGATGCTGCGTTTTCGTGCCCAGCGCTCTGGAGCGCGCCGAATTCCGGGTGGCATCGATGCGATCGTCGCTGCTCACGCTGCCGACGCGGGCACGGCCATCGTCTTCACCACCGATCCGTCAGATCTGACCCGGCTGCTTGCCGACAACCCCACCATCCGCGTAGAGAAGCCCTGACACCCGCTGCACGACCGTGCGTCCTCCGCCCCAGTCGGGGCCAAGACTGTCGAGGCGCCGCTGGAACCTCGACTCAGCGCGACCGCGCCACTCGACCGTCGGCGGCGGCCTGGAGTGCGGCCAGGTCGAGCTTCTTCATGCCGAACATGGCCTGTCATCGCTCGCTCGGCGCGCGCCGGGTCGGGGTCGTTGAACAGCTCCTCCCAGCCGGTCGGGACGACCTGCCAGGACAGGCCGAACCGGTCCTTGAGCCAGCCGCACTGACTCTCCTCGCCACCCTCGGAGAGCTTCTCCCAGTAGTAGTCGACCTCGTCCTGGTCGGCGCAGTTGACCAGCAGCGAGATCGCCTCGTCGAACGTGAACTCGGGGCCGCCGTTGATCGCGGTGTACTCCTGGCCGTCGAGCACGAAGTCGACGGTCAGCACCGTGCCGGCCGGGCCGCGGGCCGGCCTCGCCGTAGTGGGTGACGTTCGTGATCTTCGAGTTGGGGAACACCGAGACGTAGAACTCGGCGGCCTCCTCGCCCTGGGTGTCGAACCAGAGGTTGGGGGTGATCCGGGGCATGGCACGCCTCCTGCGGTCGGCTGGTCAGCTGCTGCACCAGAGTTGACCATCGCCAGGCGTGGAAGTCATCGCTCGAGCAACGCCGATACAAGGTCGACGCCGACACACGCCGGCTCACGCCGCGGCGGACCGGCCAGGAGTGGCGGCCTCGGCGTCACCGGCGGCGGCCAGGTGGGTGCTGACGACGCCGTAGGCGCGGTTGCGCACCACGTCGGGAGCGGTCGGGTCGGCGAGGACGTCGACGGCGCTGGAACGGTACCCACTGGCGACGGCGCGGTCGGCGACGTGGGCGAGCAGCGCGTGGCTGGCGGCGGGCCCGGCGTCGGCGACGAAGGCGCCGATCGCCGAGAGATCAGCCGCGGCGGCGGCTCCGATCAGCCCCGGGAACGGCGGCCTCCTCAACCGGACGGTGCCGGAGTCGGTACGAGAGCCGGAGCGGGACAGCGAGCGGAACCGGGTGCTGGGTCGGGGACGGGGGCGGGGGTTTCGGATGCTCATGGCGTTCTCCTTGGGTCACTCTCGACGGTACGCTCGTGCTTGGCCTGGCTGAAGTGCCAAACGCACGCCAACTTTCCAGACCAAATGACCCAACGAGGGAGGTGCCGTGGAGCTCTACATCGACCCTGCCCTCAAGCGCGGCGTGTCCAAGGCGCTGTTCGAGCAGATCCGCGACGCCGTCGTGTCGGGACGGGTCGGGCAGGGCGACCGCATGCCGCCGACCCGCCAGATCGCCGACCAGCTCGGCATCTCCCGGCACACGGTGACCACCGTGTACGGCCGCCTGGTCGCCGAGGGCTACCTCGAGGGCCGCGCCGGCGGCGGCACCTTCGTCGCCCGCACCGCGACACCCACCGACGCCGACGCCCCGTCGGCGGCCGTCGCCGTTGCAGCCGGCGACGACGGTCGACCCCGGCGAGGCCGTCACCGACCCGGCACCTCCGGGCGGGTTCGACCTGCGCATCGGGCTGCCCGACCCCACGTTGTTCCCGCTGCGGCACTGGCGGCAGTCGGTCGCCTCGTCGCTGCACACGCCACCCGGCACGTACGGCGATCCGGCGGGCATGCCGGCGCTGCGCCGCTCGCTCGCCCGGTGGGTCGGTCGTTCCCGCGGCGTCGAGACGACCGCCGAGCAGATCATCGTGACGGCCGGTGCCCAGCAGGCGATCGACCTCGTGGCCCGGGTGGTGTTGCGACCGGGCGACCAGGTCGCGATCGAGGACCCGGGCTACCCGCCGGTCCGCCGGCTCCTCACGGCGCTCGGCATGCGGCGTGGTCCCGGTCCCGGTCGACCACGACGGCATCGTCGTCGACGCCATCCCCCCTCGGGTCAAGGCCGTCTACACCACGCCGTCGCACCAGTCCCCCACCGGCGCCACGCTGGCCCTCCCCCGACGGCGGGCGCTGCTGGCGTTCGCCGATCGGCACAACGCGGTGGTGATCGAGGACGACTACGACTCCGAGTACCGCCACACCGACCGCCCGCTCGAGCCGCTCCACCGCCTCGACGAGAGCGGGCGGGTCATCTACATCGGCACCTTCTCGAAGACCCTGTCGCCGGCGCTGCGCCTCGGGTTCGTCGTCTGGCCGGAGCCGCTGGTCGCCGCCGCCATGGGCTGGCGCGACGTCATGGACGGGCGCCCGCCCAGCGTCACCCAGCACGCCCTGCACCGCTTCATCACCGACGGGTTCCTCGAGCAGCACCTCCGCCGGATCCGCAAGATCTACCGCGAGCGCCACGCCATCGTCGCCGCCTTCGTGGCCGACAGCGTGGGCCGCGACCTGCTCGTCGCCGGTCCCGCCAACCACGCCGGCCTCCACCTCAGCGCCACGCTGCCCGACGGGGTCTCCGAAGCCACGGTGCGCGACCTGGCCCGGCGCCGGGACGTGGCGCTCAGCGAGTTCGGCGTCTGCGCGGTGGAGCCCCCGGCCCGCGACGGGCTGCTCGTCGGGTTCGGGCTGACGCCGGCGACACGGCTACCCGCCGGGCTCGACGTCCTCGGCGACGTGCTCGCCGAGGCACACGCTCGGGCGGTAGCGCCAGCCGGGGTCGGCTGCAGGAACAGCGTCGTTGACAGGCAAGTAACGACTTGCCTATCGTCCGCACCAGTGGGCGACGTGTTCAAAGCCCTTGCCGATCCGACGCGACGGGCGATCCTGGACGAGCTGACCGACCGTAACGGTCAGACCCTGTTCGAGATCTGCACGCGGCTGATGATGAAGCACGGCACGAGCTCGTCACGCCAGGCCATCTCGCAACACCTCGACGTGCTCGAGTCCGCCGGGCTCGTCACGACGAGGCGAGAGGGCCGCTACAAGTTCCACGACGTCAACACCGGACCACTGCGAGCCATCGTCGAGCGATGGCCGATCGAAGGATGAGGGGACCATGCCGCGTATCAACCTTGCCAGCGTGTTGGTCGACGACCAGGACAAGGCCCTGCGGTTCTACACCGAGGTGCTGGGCTTCCGGAAGAAGACCGAGATCCCGCTCGGCGAGCACCGCTGGCTCACGGTCGTGTCGCCCGACGACCCCGACGGCACCGAGCTGGTGCTCGAGCCCGACGAGCACCCGGCCGCCGGGCCGTTCAAGAAGGCCCTGGTGAGCGACGGCATCCCGTTCACCTCGTTCGCCGTGGACGACGTCGGCGCCGAGTACGAGCGCCTCCGGGCGCTCGGCGTCCGCTTCACCCAGGAACCGCTCACGATGGGGCCCGTCACCACGGCCGTGTTCGACGACACGTGCGGGAACCTCATCCAGCTCGCCGCCCAGACGTAGACCCGGGTCGAGCGAGGAGGTGGATGCACCGTCGCCAGGTCGGTGACAGTCGCGCAGCTCCGACGGTGTCGGTGTCGCCCGATGAGTTCCGACCCGACGACCAGTCGGACACGGCAAGGCCAGCCAGACCACCACCCCGAGGGAGTCGGAAATGGGCAATGTCGTCGTGGATCTCACCGTGTCGCTGGATGGTTTCATCGCCGGGGCCGACGACGGTCCCGACCTACCCCTCGGCCGGGGCGGAGAGCGTCTGTTCGCCTGGATGAGCGCCGGGCCGGAGTCGAATCGCGTCGACCGGCGACTCACCCCGCCGGACGCGAGCAAGGTCGTGGTCGACGAGTGGATGACCGGCTGCGGCGCCGGCATCAGCGGCCGCCGCACGTTCGACATCGCCAACGGCTGGAAGGACGGACATCCGATCGACATGCCGATCTTCGTCGTCACCCATCAGGCGCCGACACACGGCGAGTGGAGCCCGCGCGTCTCGTTCGTGACCGACGGCGTCGAACACGCCCTCGAACTGGCGCAGGAAGCCGCCGGCGACCTGACGGTGTCGGCGTGCGGGGCCGATGTGGCCCAGCAACTGCTCCGCGCCGGCAAGCTCGACGAGATCCAGATCAGCGTCGTCCCGCTCCTCCTCGGGGCGGGGGTGCGGCTCCTGGATCATCTCGGCCCGGACCCGATCGCGCTGGAACAGACCAGGGTCATCGAGTCAGAGGGTGTCACCCATCTGCGCTACCGCGTTCTGCGCGGCTGACGAGGTGCTCGGTGTCATCGACGTCCCGGCCGGGTGCGGCTAGAACGTCGGGTCGTCCCACCACGGGTAGGGCGGCGGGACGTCGGCGGGCACCCGGTTGGGGAACTCCGGCGGCCGCTTCTCGAGGAAGCTGAGCGACGCCCTCGCGCACGTCCGCGCCGCGGCCGAGGGCGTCGATGAGCGCCGAGTCGACCCGGTGGGCGTCCATCGGGTGCGGTGCACCCAGCATGCGCCACAGCAGCGCCCGCGTGACGGTCGCCGACACCGCGGACGTGGTGGTGGCGATCTCGCCGGCCAGCTCGTAGGCGGCCGGCAGCAGCGTCGTCCGGCTCGTGGACCGACCGCACCAGCCCGCCGGCCAGCGCCTCGTCGGGGCCGAAGACCCGCCCGGTGGCGCACCACTCCATCGCCCGGCTGATGCCCACCACCCGGGGCAGGAACCACGACGAGCAGGCCTCGGGCACCAGGCCCCGGCGGGCGAACACGAACCCGAACTTGGCCGTGGTCGAGGCCAGCCGCACGTCGAACGGCAGCGTCATCGTGATGCCGACGCCGACGGCCGGCCCGTTGATCGCACCGATGACCGGCTTGGTGCACTCGAAGAACCGCAGGGCCACCAGGCCGCCCTCGTCGCGGTGGCGGCCGTCGGCCTCCTTCGCCACGCCGCCCTGCGGCCGCCAGGTCACTGTCGTGGTCGAACGTGGCGTCGCCACCGCCCAGGTCGGCGCCGGCGCAGAACCCCCGGCCCCGGCCGGTCACCACCACTGCCCGGACGTCGGGGTCGGCGTCGACCTCGTCGACCGCCGCGCACAGCTCGCGCTGCATCGTGACCGTGAACGCGTTGAGCCGGTCGGGGCGGTCGAGCGTGATGGTGGCCACGTGGTCGGCCACGTCGTAGGCGATCTGCGTGTAGGTCATCGGCTCCTGGCCTGCGGTCGATCGACGGGCGGACCACATGCGGCGATCCGGTGATCCGGCGCCGAACCTATCCCGAGCCCGCCCGACGCCGTCCGCCGCAATCCGCCTGTCCCCGCCCGGCGGCGTGCGCCACAGTGTCGGGACACGACACACAGGAGACGTACACATGCTCGCCGAGCAGCTCCAGGCCGACCTGACGACCGCCATGAAGAACCGCGACGAGCTCGTCGTCTCCGTCCTGCGGATGACGATCTCCGCCGTGAGGGAAGCGGCGGTCGCGGGCGAGACCGCCCGCGAGCTGTCCGACGACGAGGTCGTGGCCGTGATCTCGCGCGAGGCCAAGCGCCGCGAGGAGGCGGCGACGGCCTTCACCGAGGGCGGCCGGGCCGAGCGGGCCGAGCGCGAGCTGGCGGAGCGCGACGTGCTCGGCCGCTACCTGCCCGCGCCGCTCAGCGACGACGAGCTGGGGGCCCTGGTGGACGAGGTCCTGGCGGAGGGCGGGTTCGACTCACCGTCACAGATGGGCCCGGCGATGAAGGCCGTGAACGCCCGCGTGGCCGGCCGCGCCGAGGGCCGGACCGTCGCCGGGTTGGTCAAGTCCCGCCTCGCCGGGGGCTGAGCAGCCGCCGGTGGAGGTCGGGCGGCGGGTCGGCGGGGTGGCCGCTGCCTACGCCTCCTGGCCCATGCCGAACTCGTTGCCCTCGGAGTCCTTGAACGTCGCCCACCACTTGCCCCACGACTCGAGCTTGGGCTCGGTGGGGAACTCGACGCCCTTGGCCACCAGATCGGCGTGGGTCGCCTCGATGTCGTCGACCTCCCACGCTCAGGACGGCTTGATGTTCTGGTTGCCCGTGAAGACGTTGGTCGGGTCCCACTCGCCCTTGATGGCCGCCAGGCGCGGCGTACTTCTCCGTCGCCGTACGCGGCGCGCACCCGGTCCTCGCCCTCCGTCGCCGATGAAGTTGAGGTAGACGCCGCCGCTGGCGTAGCGTGGCGATGTCGCGCCGGAAGGCGCGGGCCCACTCGATGTTGCGGTCGGTGTCGGCCGGGTCCTCCCACAGGGCGAACGGGTGGGTGAGCCACGGCACCGCCCGCTTGGTCATCGGCGTGGCGTCCTCGTCGACCCGGGCGACCGCGCCACCCCACGGCAACAGGATCTGCTGGGCGTGCGGCGACTGCCGCTCGAAGCCGTACTTCACGAAGACGTCGAGGGCCGCGTCGGGGAACTCGTCGTGGTAGTCGGCCGACCAGTAGTTGTGCAGGCCCGGCGGGTCGTCGATCATGCACTGGAAGTCGGCGTACGGCATGGGCCCCACGAGATCGACCTCGGGCGACAGGTCCCGGAACGGCTTCACCGCCTCGGCCCCCTCGTCGACGTCGCCGGCCCACAGTGCCGCGACCGCGACCACGGTCGTGCCCTGCAGGTGGGCGGGGATGAACTCCTCGGGCGGCCCGGTCAGGAGCATCGAGGCCCGAGCCGAGCTCGTCCGGACCGGAGTGGGCGAGGTCGCGGTAGACGGCGCGACACCTCGGCCGCGGCCTCGCCGGGCCAGATCAACAGCCCGGCGGTCACGTTCGGGCCGACGGGGTGCATCCGGAACACGAACGACGTGGCCACGCCGAAGTTGCCGCCGCCGCCGTGCAGGCCCCAGAACAGCTCCGGGTTCTCGTCCTCGCTGGCCGTGACCTCGCGCCCGTCGGCGGTGACGAGGTCGACGGAGACCAGGTTGTCGCAGGTCAGGCCGTAGCTCCGCTCGAGCCATCCCGATCCGCCCCCCAGCGTGAACCCGGACACGCCGGTGGTCGACACGCGGCCGCCGGTGGTCGCCAGGCCGTGCTCCTGGGTCGCACGGTCGAACTCGCCCCAGGTCACACCCGCGCCCACCCGCGCCTGGCGGAGGTCGGGATCGATGCCGATCTGCTTCATGGGGCGGACGTCGACGACGAGGCCGCCGTCGTTCATCGACATGCCCGCCACGGAGTGCCCACCGGCACGGACCGCGACCTCGTATCCCTCACGCCTGGCCAGCGCCAGCGCTTCGACGACGTCTCCCGGTGACTCGCACTGCGCGATCACCGCCGGTCGCCTGTCGATCATGGCGTTGAACACCGTGCGCGCCTCGTCGTAGCGCGAATCGTCGCTGGTGATGAGATCCATGGCCGCCTCCTGGGTTGTCCGCTGCACTAGGTGATAGTGGAGCACTCTCCGCGGTGGGGTGCACCTGTCATCTCCGGTACGCACACCGACGACGACCGGTTCGCGCCACCTCTCGGCGATCGTGTCCTGACACGCGGGGAGCGCCGCACGTCCTGAGCGACATCGCCGGCGCGCCCATCGGCTAGACCGGCGCCGTGGCCCTCTCCCTGCCGCCCGACGCTGCCGCCGAGCGGCTGCGCCCCACCGACACCCTCGGCCTGGGGCTCGGCCCCGGCCACCCGCCCGCCTTCCTCGAGGCCCTCGGACGGCGCGACGACTGGCAGGACCTGCGGGTGACCGGGGCGTTCCTCGGCGTGCTCACCGAGCTGTTCTCCCATCCCAACGTGCACTACCTCAGCATGTTCTTCGGCCCGCTGGAGCGGCTGCTCAAGGCCGGTGGGGCCAACCTGGGGTTCGCCCCGGCGGACTACCGCCGGTTCGCGCCCATGCTGCGCGAGACGCGGCCCCGGGTGATGACCACCGCGGCCGCACCGCCCGACGCGGAGGGCTGGTGCAGCCTGTCGCTGCACGCCGGCCACACGTTCGACGAGCTGCACCGGGCCGGAGCGGACGACGACCGGCTGCTGGTGGTCGAGGTGAGCGATGCCTTCCCCCGCACCCGAGGGCTGCTCCCCCACCACCGCCACGCCCTCCACGTCGACGAGATCGACGTGCTGGTCCCCAGCGACGGCGCGCCGCTGCCGTTGCCCGACTCCCCACCCGGCGAGGTCGAGCGCACCATCGCCGGCCACCTGCGCGACCTCGTCCCCGACGGCGCCACCCTGCAGACCGGGCTCGGTGCCATCCCATCCACCGCGGTGGCGCTGCTGGCCGAGGGCGACGGCGGCGACTACGGCATCCACACCGAGATGTTCACGACGGGGCTGATGCACCTCCACCGGTCGGGCAAGGTCACCAACCGCAAGGGCCAGTACGACGGGGTGTCGGTGACCACGTTCGCCGGCGGCACCGAGGAGCTGTACCGCTGGCTCGACGGCAACGACGACGTCGCCTTCCTGCCGGTCGACGTGGTCAACTCGCCGGCGACCATCCGCGGCAACCGCTCGATGGTGACGATCAACGCGGCCATCGCCATCGACATACACGGCCAGGTGGTCGCCGACACCATCGGCGGTCGCCAGTACTCGGGCATCGGCGGCCACGAGGACTTCGTGTCCGGCCCCGCGCTGGCGCTCGACGCGCTGTCCGTGCTGTGCATGCCGTCCACCGCGGTGGTCGGCGGCGAGGTGCGGTCGCGCATCCTGCCGTGGTTCGAGGCGGGCACGGTCATCACCACCCCGCGGCACCAGGTCGACACCATCGTCACCGAGTACGGCGTCGCCTCGTTGCAAGGCAAGACCGTCCGCCAGCGGGGCAGGGCGCTCGCGGCGATCGCCCACCCCGACTTCCGCGAGGGGTTGCTCGAGGCCGCCGAACGGGCCTCACGCGGCAACTCGCCGCTGCCGCCGCCGTTCCCCTGACCCGCGGTGGCGATGGTGAGCCGCGGGATCGGAGGCTCGTGCCGGCCGGGCCTCGCGAGTCGTCCGTCAGCGAGCCCCGGTCGACCGCTCCGGCGAGGCGCCATCGACGCCGTAGGCGGCCATGAAGACACGAACGGCCTCGTCCGCGTAGCGCTGTAGGTACCGGCGGCTGTACGGCTTGTCGCGCCCCGTGAACATGGCCTCGTTCACGGGCACGGACAGGATCAGGTAGTTCAGGTGCTGCGCGGCGAGCAGCGGGTCGGGCGCCTGCAGGAGGCCGCGTTCGTGCGAGCTTCTCGATCTGGGCCGCCAGGGAGGCGTGTCCACGTTCGGGACCGACGCGGTGCCAGGTCCGGGCCAGATCCGGAAAGCGGTTGGCCTCGGCGATGATCATGCGCCGCATCTGGATGAGGTGGGGCTGCGTCACGGTGGTGATGTGCTCGCGGGCGAACGCCCGGAGGTCCTTCTCGACGTCCACGCTGTCGGCGAGGTGGTCGACCAGCGAACGCCCGCTCTCCTCGGCCTCATCGATGGCGCCCGTCACGACGGCGGTGAACAGGCTGTGCTTGTCGGAGAAGTGCTTGTAGACGGTCACCTTGGACACGTCGGCCCGGGCGGCGACCTCGTCCATGCTGGCCCCGGGGTAGCCCTTCGCCAGGAACACCCCGCGCGCCGCGTCCAGGATCGCCCGCTGCTTCCGGGCGGAGCGACGGTCGAGGTGCGTCCCCGGCTCGGTCTCCTCGGCAGTTCTCGCCATGGCTGCTCTCCTCAGCGCTCCCG
Organism: uncultured Acidimicrobiales bacterium; assembly: GCA_963735375.1. Taxonomy (GTDB): domain Bacteria; phylum Actinomycetota; class Acidimicrobiia; order Acidimicrobiales; family VFJN01; genus ZC4RG19. Next base: position 542,677 of record CAVTKS010000006.1, on the reverse strand, counting down.
CAATGTACTGGATAGTACAGAAGCGGCGGCCTACTGTACTGTACTGTTCAGTTCATACTGTGGAGGCGAAGACCTGTGACGACATCGCAGCCAACGACCGGCAGGACGGTGACGTCCGAGGACGGGACCACGATCGCCTACGAACAGGCGGGCGCCGGACCTGCCCTCATCCTGGTGGACGCCGCCGGGCACTACCGCGACTTCAGCTCGTTCGGCGGGCTGATCGGTCTGCTCACGGCCGACTTCACCGTCTACCACTACGACCGCCGCGGGCGCGGGGGCAGCACCGACACCCCTCCCTACGCCGTCGAGCGCGAGGTCGACGATCTCGCCGCACTCATCGACGCCGCCGGCGGCTCGGCGTTCGTGTACGGCTACTCCTCCGGCGCGCTGGTCGCCCTCCACGCCGCCGCGAGCGGGCTCGCGATCCCCAGGCTGGCGCTGCTCGAGCCACCGATCGAGACCGACGACGATCGGTCCGCACAGGCCGCCTTCACCGCCGAGCTCGCCGGGCTGGTGGCGGCGGGCCAGCGCGGGGCCGCGGTCGAGTACTTCCTGACCAGCATCGGCGTTCCCGACGAGATCCTCGCCGACATGCGCGACACCCCGCCCTGGTCGGCGATGGAGGCGGTCGCGCCCACCCTCGTCTACGACAGCATCGTCAGCGAGGCGATGTCGTTCGAGCTCCTGGCCTCGGTGACCGCGCCGACCCTCGTCCTCGACAGCGCAGGAAGCAGCGACGACCTCACCGGTATGGCCGCCACGGTGGCCGAGCGGATCCCCAACGGCGCCCACCGCAGCTTGGCCGGCGAGTGGCACGGGGTGCCCGACGACGTCCTCGCACCGGTCCTGACCGAGTTCTTCACGTGGTGACCCGAAACGTGGCTCGGTCCCCGATCGACGACGAGGTTCTCGGTCTGCTCGACGCCGGCCGCCCCTGACCTGGCCGGTCGTCGGCTCCGTCGGCGGCTACTGCTGGTAGCGCTCGACCACGTCGGGCGGGCGGACCTGGGCCTCGTTGGGGTCGTCGCCCATCTCGCGACGGGCACGACGCTGGCGGAGCAGGTCCCAGCACTGGTCGAGGGCGACCTCGAGCTCGCGCAGGCGGGCGTCGGACTCGTCGTCGGGCCCGGTGGCGCCGACGGTGCGCTCGAGGGTGTGCTCCTCGTCGACCAGCGCGCCGATGCGGCTGATCACCTCAGCGTCGTCCATGGATCACTCCTCGGCTCGTGCGTCGCACGCATCCTGCCACCGCCGAGGCGGCAACCCAACCGTGTCAGCAGTCGGCACCCTCGGGCGGCTCACCGATGACATAGGGGTTGGTGGTCGTCGTCGTGACGGGAGGGGGCGCCGCGGTGGTGGTCGTCGTCTCCGCCACCGTCGTCTCGGTCGGCGCCTCGGCGCCCGCCGGCACGGGCATCGCCTCGATGGGCGTGGCCTGATCGTGCACGGTGGTGAAGTCGAGCCCGGCGATCACGGTGACGTGGCCCGGCTCCAGGTCGGGGTTCTCGACCGTCGGGATGGCCGTCGCGCTGGAGATGTGGCGGGCGACCCGCTGGGCGTACACCGCCTGGCCGGGTGCGTACTGGATGGTGGTCTGGGCGTAGAACGTGTCGGTGTTGGCGGGTTCGCCCATCTCGAAGCCGACCCGGTGCAACGCGCTGCTCACGTCGGCAGCCAGGTTCTGGCGATGCTGAGCCTCGTCAGCGACCGTGCCGTTGAGCACGGTGACGTTGACCAGGCCGGGCGAGATCTCCCCCGGCGCCAACCCGCGGAACACGTTGAGCATGGGCTCGGCGCCCCCGTCGTCGAGGACGAGCCGGGCCGCGTTCTGCGGGTCCGCGAAGGTCGGCAACGCGTAGGTCTCGAGCTTGCCGGCGTCGAACCCCTGGAACCGCTCGCCCAGGTCGAGCATGTCGCCGATCGTGAGCTGCTCGTCGAAGCGGACGTTCGCCACACCGATGTCGAGCAGCTCACGCAGGCGCAGGGGGTTGGCCTTCACGTCGGCCAGCACGCGGGTCATGGCCCGTCGGATGAAGATCTGCTGGCGGTTGACCCGATTGAGGTCGGACAGCGGGTCCTGCACCCAGTCGCCGTCCTCGTCCTGGATCTTCAGCTTGCGCGCCCTCGCAAACTCCAGGGCCGTCTGGCCGTCGAGGTTGAGGCAGCCCCGCTCCTCGATGTAGAGCCCGGACCCGTCGTCGCGCACGGCGTACGGGATCCACACCGGGACGCCCCCGACCGCGTCGACCACCTGCTTGAAGCTCTCGAAGTTGACCTCGATGTAGTGGTTGATCGTGATGCCGAAGTTGAGCTGGATCGTCTCGGTGAGCACCCGGGGGCCTTCGTCGCCCGCGCGGTTGTAGGCCGCGTTGATCATCCCGCGCTCACCCGTGTCGGCGATCTCGACCATGAGGTCGCGGGGGAACGAGGTGAGCGCCAACCGGTCGGACTGGGGATCCACCCGCACGACCATGATCGTGTCGGTGTTGTTGGTCTGGTGACCCTCACGAGGGTCGACGCCGACGATCAGGTAGTTCTCGGGCTCGCCGGCCGCGGCCTGCGCCAGCGGAATGTTGCCGACCCGGTCGATGCTCCCGTACCTGACCAGCGCATAGCCGGCGACCGACGCGCCGAGCATGCAGAACACCACCAGCGCCAGCCCGGCCCCGAGGATCAGGCGTTGAGGCCAGGATCTTTTGCGGTGGCGACGGTTGGAACCGTCGGGGTCGTCGTCTGCGCCTGCGGGACGGGCATGACGTGGGCCGTCAGGCCGGCGTGGCGGACCGCCCGTCGGGTCGCCCACCCGCACGTGCCGGGGGTCGCCGGGCCGCCCGGGGACGGGGGCACCGGACCGGGCCCCGCGGGGGTCGCCGGACGGCCCCGCGCCGGGGACGCCCGACCGGGGACCGCGAGGGCGACCGGTGCGGGGGTCGACCTCGCCGGCGCGGCGCCGATCCCACGCGGTGTCGCGGGCATCGTCCGGGCGGCCCCGGCGCGGCGCGCCGCCCGGTGGCCGACCGTCCTGCGGCGCTGCCCCGGGGATCGGGCCCCCACCCGGCGCCACCGCGCGCCGGGGCGCCGCGGGCGTAGCGGTCGTCGGGTCCGGGACGTCGCCCGTTGCCGCCGCTGGGCGGGCGTGGCGGGTAGCGCTCGTCGCGGCTCGGGTCCCAGCTGTCGCGCGGCATGACCGCAGCACGCTACCGGGGCGGCGGTGGCGGTGTGAGGTCGCCGGTCAGCACGCGTCGGGTGGCACGGCGCCGACCTGGGCCGGAGTCGTGGTGGTGGAGCCGGTCGGCAGGGTCGTCGGCGGGGCCTCGCCGCTGGCTTCGGTGGTCGGTGGCGCGGTGGTCACCGGGGCGCCCGGTGCGGGGGGCAGCAGCTCGACCGGCGTCGGGTCCTCGTGCACTGTCGTGAAGTCGACCCCGGCCACCACGGTGACCTGCCCGCCGCCGAGCGAGGGGTCCTCCTCGAGCACGACGCCGCCGGTGATGTGGCGGGCGACACGCTGGCCGTAGGTGAGCTCGCCGGGGGCGTAGCGGACGGTCGTGTGCTCGTGCAGCTCGTCGGCGTCGCCGGGCGCCCCGACGTCGAACCCCACCGCGTCGAGCGCGGCGCTCACGTCGCCGGCGAGGGCCTCGCGCTGCCCGGCGGGTCGGCGACGGTGCCGTTGAGCACCATGACCTCGATGTTGCCGGGGCTGACCTCGCCCGGGTCGAGGCCGCGGAAGACGTTGAGGATCGGCTCGGCGGCGCGCTCGTCGACGACCACGGTGGCGTCCTCGTCGCCGGGCCGGGGCAGGACGGGCAGCGACGCGGTCTGGAACTGGTCGGGGCCAAGGCCTTGGAACCGGTCGCCCAGCTCGCGGATGTCGCCCAGGCCCAGCTGGTCGTCGATGCTCACATTCGCGGCACCGATGTCGATCAGCTCGCGCAGGCGCAGGGGGTTGCCGTCGGCCTCGTCGAGCGCCGCCTTCAGTGCCTCGGTCATCAGGTTCTGCTGGCGCTTGATGCGGCTGAGGTCGGACTGCGGGTCGCGTTCCCAGCCGTCGTCGGTGTGGTACTCGGCCTTGCGCGACCGGGCGTAGGCGAGGGCCATCTCGCCGTCGAGCGTCACGCATCCCAGCTGGTCGACGTACAGGCCCGACGCCTGGTCGCGTAACGCCCGGTCGAAGTACAGGGTCACGCCGCCGACGGCGTCCACGAGGTCGCGGAAGCCCTGGAAGTCGATCTCCATCCAGTGGTTGATCGTGATGCCGAACTCGTTGCGGATCGTGTCGATGAGCACCTGTTGCTCGCCGGGGGCGTTGTAGGCCGTATTGATGCGGGCCGACTCGTCCGTCCCCGCGATCGGCAGCCACAGGTCACGGGGGAACGACAGCACGGACACATGCTCCGACCGGGGGTCGAGGCGCATGACCATGATCGTGTCGGTGCGCTTGCCGGACACCGCCGCCGCCTCGCCCGGCGCCTCACCGTCGCGGCTGTCGCTGCCCACCAGCAGGATGTTGACGGGCTCTCCGGCGGCCGCCACGTCGGTGTCGACGTCGACCCGGTCGACGCCGTTCCACTTGACCAGCCCGTAGCCCACGACCGACGCACCGAGCAGGCAGAGAACGGAAAACACGCTGCCCGCGGTCAGCACCAGCCGCTGCGGCCAGGTGCGCCGCCGCGCGCGACCCGAGCCGGGGCGCGGGTCGGTGCCAGGGTCGGCACGCATGTGCCGGGGCGTCGACATGCGACACGAGGCTACCCAGCGCTACTCCAGGTGATGCGGTCGCCCCCCGTCGCGGTCGCCCGCCGCGGGGTCGCGGACACTTCGACCGAACTGCGGACGCGCCGCTAGTTTGCGCACCATGGCCGTGACCGAGAACGCGCCCCCCGCCGCCAAGCCCGCACGCTGGACGGCGCAGTGGAAGGAGCTCTACTCCGAGGTCATCCAGTCGGGTCTGTGCACCGGGTGCGCCGGGTGCGTCATCTCATGCCCGCACGACGTCATCGGCTACACGCACGAGCCCGGGGAGTACAAGCCGTTCCACCTCGAGGAGGAGCTCGGCCTCGACAACTGCGTGCACGGCGAGAAGGGCTGCACCACCTGCACCCGAGCCTGCCCCCGGTTCCGCTCGTGGGAGCCCCAGGCCGACGAGCACCTCTTCGCCCGCACCCGCGAGCCCGACGAGGTCGCCGGCATCTACCAGGACATCCTGCTCACCCGGGCCAGCGACGACATGGTGCACCGCATGGGCCAGGACGGCGGGCTGGTCTCGGCCCTGCTCATCTGGGCCATGGAGAACGACTACATCGACGCCGCCCTCACGTCGTTCCTCGAGGGCGACGGCACGTCGTGGAAGGCCAAGCCCGGGGTGGCCGCCACCAAGGAGCAGGTCCTCGACTCGGCCGGCAGCCGCTACACCTACTCGGCCAACACCCTGGCCCTGCCCGAGGCGGTCGAGGCCGGCCACAGGCGCCTGGCCCTGGTGGGCATGTCGTGCCAGTCGTCGGTGCCGCCCGTCATGTGGACCCGCAAGGTCGGCAAGATCAGCAAGCCGATCCTGTTCAACATCGGGCTGCTGTGCTCGAAGACCTTCGACGACTCGATGTTCGGCGAGCTGTTCGAGACCAAGTACGACCTGGCCATCGGCGACATCATCAAGATGAACATCAAGGGCGTGTTCCAGATCTGGATGCGCGACGGCAGGTACCACGAGATCCCGCTCAAGGAGTGCCACGCCTGGACGCGCGAGGGCTGCACCTATTGCCCCGACTTCGCCGCCGAGCACGCCGACATCTCGACCGGCGGCATCGGCAAGGACAACGACTGGACGCTCACGATCGTCCGCACCGACCTGGGCCGCGAGATCATCAGCCGCATGATCGACGACGGCTCGATCATCGCCCGCCCCGGCGACGAGGACCCCGGTGCCATCGCCCTCATGAACAAGCTCGCGGCCAAGAGCCGTGAGCGCTGGCCGGAGTTCGCGATCGACGACCCTCGCGTGCCGGTCGCCATCGGCAAGAAGCCGGCCTGACCGCGGCGGCCCCGGTGCCGCGGGCCGTTGGCAGTACCTGCGGCCGACCTTGCGGCAGATCCGGTCGCCGGACCGCCGCGCCTGCCGCACGTTGCGTCGCCGGAACGTCAGCCACCCTCGTCGGGCTGGGTGGCGCTGCACTCGATGGCCAGCGCGGCGATGTCGTCGGGGATGGCCCGCGGGTCGTCGCGGATCTGGTCGTCGATCTGCTCGAACCGCTCGTGGGGCACCTCGTCGGCCAGCCGGTCGTAGAAGCACCCACAGGCCTCTTCGCTCGCGCCGGGCGCACACGCCTCGACGAAGTCCTCGCGCTCGTCGGGCCCGTACCCGTCGCTGCTGCTGCCGCCTCCACACGCGGCGAGGACCAGAGCCAGGGCGGAGGCCGCCACCGCCGCGACAGCCCGACGCACGGACAGGGTCGGGTGGGAGATCAGGCGGCAGCCTCGCACTCGGCCCGGATCGTCGACAGCTCCTCGATCTCCGCGTTGGGGTCGTCGACCAACGTGGCCTCCATCTCGGCGAAGCGGTCGAACGGGATGGTCTCGGCGATCTTGGTCCACGCACAGGTGCACAGCGGCTCGCCACGGCCGGGGGTGCACGTGTCCATGAACGCCTGCTGGTTGGCCTCGGTGTACTCCGGCGCATCGCCGCCGGAACCCGAGCCGCCGCCCGACTCGTCGCCGCTCATCGACACAACGATGATGACGATGATCGCGATCAGGGCCACGACGCCCAGGCCGAGCCACAGCAGCTTGTTGTCCGCGGCGCTGGTGGCCCGCCCCGGCGCCGCGGGGTAGCTGCCCGACGAGTGGCCGCCGAGCGGCGTGCCACCGGCCCGTGGCATGCCGCCGTAGGGCGTCGGGCCCGTCGTGGGCGCCTGAGGGCTCATGTGGCGGGCCGGCTGGTCAGGTGACCGGTATCCACCGGTCGACCGGCCTGCCGGGGTGAAAGCGGCGCCGGCGGGCGCGGCACCTGCCGCCCGCCCCGACGGTGGCACGGGACGTTCACCCGAGTTGCCCCCGGGCGGCGGCACCGACGGGCCGGACGGACGGGACGGGGCCGCGGGAGCGCCAGGGTGCTGACCGGGCGGTCTCTGGCCAGGTGCCGGTGCAGGCTGGTCAACCGTTCGCCGGACGGGGGCAGGGCGGTCGACTGGGCCTTGGCCCGGTACGGGCGCGGCGCGGTCGGCTGGACCCTGACCGGGTGGCGCCGGGCGAGACGCCGGCGGGGCACCCGACGGGGTTGGCGTGGTGCGTGCGCCCGGTGGAGCGGGGCTGGCACCGGCCCCGGGGGGCGCGGGCGTGGCCCGGGCCGTGAGCGGCGCACCCGTCCCGGCCGGAGGTGTGAGACCGCCCGGCCGGGGTGCGACCGGCGCACCGGGAGGAGCCGGACGGCCCGGGCGCTGGCCCGGGGCCGGCCGGTGGGGTGCTCCCGCGGCCGCAGCCAAGCCGGCCGCAGCTGCGGCCGGAGCCGCCGGCCGCGGCGGCGCCGGGCGGGCGGCGGGCCGTGCCACCTCGGACGAGACGCTCGGTGGCGGCGGCCGCGTGTCGGCCAGCACGGTCTTGACCGACTCGGGGGTGGCCGCACCCCGGCGCTCGGCGACCGCGATGGCGGCGCCGAAGGCGATGGCGTCCTTCGGGTGGGCGTCGATGGCGATGGGTCGCCCGAGCTCCGCGCCCACCATCTGGGCGACGAGGGGGATGCGCGACGAGCCACCGACCAGCAGCACGGCGCTGATGTCGTCGGCCTTGACGTCAGCCGAGCGGATGGCCCGGCGCAGGGCCACGATGGTCTCGGAGATCGCCGGGCGGATCATCGCCTCGAACTCGGACCGTGTGAGGCGCACCTCGGTCTGCAGGCCCGGCAGCAGCACGGGGATGGACACGTCGGTGTCGCTCGAGAGCGCCTCCTTCGCGTCGATGCACTCCTGCCGCAGGCGGGCGACCGCGGCCTGGGCCGCGGGCTCCTCGGGGTCGAGCCGGTCGAGACCGTCGCCCACGGCGTTGCGGACGTGGGCGAACACCGCCTCGTCGAAGTCGATGCCGCCCAGGCGCTCCATGCCCTCGGGCGTGCCGATCGTCTCGAAGCCGTGGGCGTTGCGCCGCACCATCGCCGCGTCGAACGTGCCGCCACCGAGGTCGTAGACCGCCACGACCGAACCGGGCGTGAGCCGGCGCTGCGAGGCGTAGAACGTGGCAGCCGCCACGGGCTCGGCCAGCATGAGCGCGGCGTCGAGGTCGACCTGGCGGACCGCCTGGGTGAACAGGTCGAGCTTGTAGGGCCCCCAGTTGGCGGGGTGGGTGAGCGCGATGGCGCGAGGCGGCTCGCCCTGCTGCTCCTGCACCCGGTCGACCGACCACCGCAGCAGGCGGGCCATGAGCATCTCGGCCGCGTACGGCGTGCCCCCCAGGATGATGGGGGTGGGGTCGCCGACCCGCCGCTTGAACTCGCGTGCGACGCGGCCCGGATCGCTGGTGGCCCGGCGGGTCGCCGCCTCGCCCACCAGGATCTCGCCGTCGTCGCGGAGGAACACCACCGACGGCACCGACGCCGTGCGGTTGCCCAGGGTCAGCGCCTCGACCACGCCCTCACGTTCGGCCGCCGCCGCCGTGTACGTGGTGCCGAGGTCGATGCCGAGGTAATAAGCCATTCCTGCTCCTCGGGCGCGGTGCCGTGCCCACAGCCCTGGTGGTAGCCCCGGTGCCGTTCCGCCGACCCGGAGGGAGAACAGGGGACGAACCTAGCCGTCCCCGGACGCATGGCGCGCCCGCCCCAGATCCACCGCCCGTTCGCTACCTCGAACACCAGACGATGCGCCTGGCAGGAGGCTACAGGCCCGCGAGCTGGCGGGCGCGCCGCAGCACGGCATCGAACATCGGCTCGGTCAGCTTGCCTGTGAACGTGTTCTGCTGGCTCACGTGGTAGCTGCACACGATGGCTCTGCCGTCAGCCAGCGCCACCTCGGCGCCGTGACCGAAGGGGGGCCGAGGCGCCACGCCCAACACGCCGCACAGCACCTGGTAGCCGAACTGCCCCAGGGGCACGAACACCCGCAGGTCGTCGAGCAGCGCGAGCTCGCGCTCGAGGAAGGGTCGGCAGCGGTCGCGCTCGGCCGGCGTCGGCTTGTTGGCGGGTGGGGCGCACCGCACGGGCGCGGTGATCCACGCCCCCGACAACGCCAGGCCGTCGTCGCGCGCCACCGAGGTCGGCTGGCTGGCGAAGCCCGTCCGCCACAGCGCGGCGTACAGGAAGTCTCCCGAGCGGTCGCCGGTGAACATGCGCCCGGTGCGGTTGGCCCCGTGCGCCGCCGGGGCCAGGCCGACGATGCAGACGCGGGCGGCCGGGTCGCCGAAACCCGGCACGGGGCGCCCCCAGTAGTCGTCGTCCCGGAACGCGGCCCGCTTCTCGATCGCCACCTGTTCGCGCCACGCCACCAGGCGGGGGCAGGCGCGGCACGAGGTGACCTCGGCCTCGAGCCGGGCGAGAGATTCCATGGCCACCGACGATAGGTTGGGCCGGCGATGCCCAGAGCAGACCGTTCCAGCGACGAGCCGGCGACGGCCACCACAGGCGCCGCCCGCCTGGCCGATCGCCGACCTGGCAGTCGTCGCAAGCCCCCGCCGGCCACCGTCGTCCTGCTGGTGCGCCACGGCACCACCACCACGACGGGCCAGGAGCTCCCGGGACGGGCCCCGGGCCTGCACCTCTCCGACGTGGGCCGCACGCAGGCCGACCAGGTCGCAGCCCGCATCGCGGCGATGGCGGGCGTCGGCGACGACGGCACAGCACCGGCAGCCAACGGCCACCGGCCGGGCCCACTCCGCGGCCGGGGCAAGGGCGCCACGGGCCCCACGGTCACGGCCGTGTACGCGTCGCCGCTCGAGCGCACCCGCGAGACGGCCGCCCCCATCGCCCGCCTGCTCGGCCACGAGGTCATCGTCGACGACGGGCTGGTCGAGCTCGACGTCGGCGACTGGACCGGCCTCGAGCTCAAGGCCGCCCGCAAGCGCAAGGAGTGGGCGACCATCCAGCGCTACCCCAGCGGCTTCACGTTCCCGGGCGGCGAGTCGTTCGTGGCCATGCAGGCCCGCATGACCGGCACCCTCGACCGGCTACGGGCCGCGCACCCCGGCGAGACCATCGTGGCGGTCTCGCACGCCGATCCCATCCGGGCCGCGGTGGCGCTCGCCATGGGCACGCACCTCGACCTGTTCCAGCGGGTCGTCGTGTCGCCGTGCTCGCTCACCGCCATCGCCTACGGCGACGAGGGCCCGACCGTGCTGACCGTCAACGACACGGGTGCCACCGGCGCCCTGGTGCCCTCGTGAACATGGGCGAGTCCTACGACTTCCCGAGGGCCCAGGTCTTCTGGCCGGGTGCCGACGGCCCGCCCGGCCAGCGCGTCTTCTTCCTGGCGGGCGGTGACGAGGGCGGCCTCGTCTACCTGCGCTGCGAGAAGCAGCAGGTGGCGGCGCTCGGCGAGTACCTGCTCGCCCTGCTCGACGACCTGTCGCCCGACGTCGAGCCGGCGAGCGGCCACGGCGCGGTCACCCCGCTCCCCTTCGCCTGGGACGTCGGCTCGATCGGCGTGAAGTACGACGAGCCCGAGGGACGCATCGTGGTCGTCCTCGAGGAGCTGGCGGGCGAGGACGACAAGCCGGCCACCGCCCGCTTCTGCTTCACGCTGCCCCAGGCTGCGGCGTTCGGGCAGTTCGCCCTCGACCTCGTGGCGCAGGGTCGCCCGGACTGCGGCTTCTGCGGCCTGCCCATCGACCCCGACGGGCACACATGCCCGCGGATGAACTGACGCCCGACCTCGACGGCTCCGCGGCGCTCGACATCCTGCGCTCCGGCGAGGTCGAGGTGCTCGGGCGCATGCCGTGGAGCTCGAACGCCACGCTGCTGGTCGAGCTGCGCCACGACGACGCGTGCCTGCGCGCCGTGTACAAGCCCCAGCGGGGCGAGCGGCCGTTGTGGGACTTCCCGGCCGGGCTCGGCCGCCGCGAGGTCGCCGCCTACGAGCTGTCGTCCTGGCTGGGCTGGGACATCGTCCCCGAGACCGTGCTGCGGGACGACGCCGCGCTCCCGTTCGGGGTCGGGTCGCTGCAGCGCTTCGTGCCGTTCGACGTCGAGGCCCACTACTTCACCCTGCTCGAGGACGGCGCCCGCCACCCCGCGCTGCGCACCATCGGCTGCTTCGACCTCCTGGTCAACAGCGCCGACCGCAAGGGTGGCCACTGCCTGGCCGGCGACGACGGCCGGGTGTGGGCGGTCGACAACGGCCTCACCTTCCACGTCGAGCCCAAGCTCCGCACCGTGATCTGGGACTTCTCGTCCGAGGCCATTGACGACGACCTGCTCGCCGGCGTGCAGCGGGTCGCCGACGAGGGCGGGCCCGACAGCTTGGCCCACCTGCTCGACCGTGACGAGCGTGCCGCCCTGGCCGAGCGCGCCGCCGACGTCGTCGCCACCGGCACCTTCCCCATCGACACGACGGGCCGCTGCTACCCCTGGCCCCTGGTGTGACCGCACCGCACTGACGGCCCGTCCCGTCCGCGCCGTCGCTCAGGTGCCGGGAACGCTCTTCGCAGCCACCTCGGCGTCGCCGTCGCCGTCACCGTTGCCGCCGGTGTCGCCGGCGGCCCCAGGGCTGCCGTCGCCGGCGGGCGTGCCCGCGCCGCCGGCTTCGACGATCGCCGTGACATCCGGCTCGTCGTCGTCCGCCGTCGGGGCGGCCGGGCGCACCGCCGGCTCGTCGGCAGCGTCGGGGCCGTGGCCGTCGAGGTAGGCGAACTCCTCCGGCTGGCGCCGGTCGAGCCACTCGCCGAACTGCCGCGAGGTGAGAGGCGGGCACACCACGAACCCCTGGGCCATGTCGCAGCCGAGGGACGTGAGCAGATCCCAGCCCTCCCGCGACTCGACGCCCTCGGCCACCGTGACCAGCCCGAGGTCGCGGCCGAGCGCCAGCACCGAACGGGCGATGGCGCGGTCGCTCTCGTCGACGGTCATGCGGGCGATGAACGACTTGTCGATCTTGATCTCGACGATGGGCAGGCGACGCAGGTGGGCGAGCGACGAGTAGCCGGTGCCGAAGTCGTCGCAGGACAGCCGCACACCCAGGTCGTTCAGGCCGGCCAGCACGTCGACCGAGCGCTGGGACTCGCTCATGACCATGCTCTCGGTCAGCTCGAGCGTGAGTGAGGCCGCGGGGACCCCCGCCTCGTCGATGACGGCGGCCACGTCGTCGACGAGGTGCAGGTCGAGCAGGTTGCGCGGCCGACAGGTTCACGGCGACAGACAGGTCGAGGCCCATGTCGCGCCAGGCGCCGCACTCGGCGAGCGCCTTGCGCATGACCACCATCGTGAGGGCGCGGATGTCGCCCGTGTGCTCGGCGATGGTGATGAACTCGTCGGGTCGCACCCGGCCCAGCCGCGGGTGGTTCCACCGCACCAGGGCCTCGGCCCCCCGGACGATGCCCGTGGCGAGCTCGACCTTGGGCTGGAAGCAGACGTCGAGCCCGTCGGTCTCGAGCGCCTCCCGCAGGTCGGCGGCCAGCGCCAGGCGCCGGGGGGTCGCCGGGTCGTGCGAGGGGTCGTACTGCTCCCAGCCGCTGCGATGGCGGCGGGCGGTGTCCGCGGCGATGTGGGCCCGCTGCACCAGCGACGGCGCGTCGATCGCCTGGTCGGGGTACACGGCGATGCCCACGTTCACGCTGAGCGCCAGCAGCACGCCCTCGGTCTGGAACGGCGGATCGAACCCGGCGATCAGCAGGCGAGCGGCCCGGATCACCGCGGGGGTGTCCTCGACGTCGGGCATGACGATGGCGAACTGCTCACTGCTCAGGCGGGCGAGCGTGGCCGACTCGGGCAGCAGCCCCCGGATGCGGCTGCAGCGCCTGGATGAGCAGGCCGTCGGAGCTGCTGTGGCCGAACGCGTCGACCACCTGGCTGAACGAGTCGAGGTCGACGACGATCAGGCCGACGCGGGTCCGTGTGGTGTACGCGTGGTCCAGCGCGGCGCCGAGCATGTCGGTGAGCAACGACCGGTTGGGCAGACCGGTCAACGGGTCATGCGTCGCCTGGTGCGCCCGGTCCGCAGCGTCGCGCTCGAGCTGGTGGAAGAGCATGCCGGCCTCGATGGCGATCGAGGCCTGGCTGGCCAGCGTGCCCAGCAGGGTCGCGTCGGCGTCGCCGAAGGACGCGCTGGCCTTGCGCTGGGTCTGGGTGACGACCAGCGCCCCCACGACCGAGCGGTCGGACCCCGTGATCGGCGCGGCGAGCGCGCTGATCGCCGTCATGTCGTGCAGCCACCGGGGCGTCTGGGCGTCGAGCTCGACACGACGGGGCTCGGCCCGGGGGATGAGGGCCCTCACGTCCATGGCGTGCTGCGCGGACGAGACCTCGGTCAGTTCCGGGCCGATGTCGCCCAGCCGCAGACGGCGGGCGGGCTCGTCCTCGCCGGTGGAGCGCAGCAGCAGCACGGCGTCGTTGGCTCGGAGCAGCTTGCGGGCCGACGCCAGCACCGACGAGGTGATCTCGGTCAGGTCGGTGGAGCGCACCACCGACGACACGAACTCGTAGTGGGTTTCCAGGCCCTTGTAGCGGTGGGCCAGACCTCGGTAGGTGCGGTTGCACGCCAGGCAGGCCAGCACGATCGCCGTGCCGAGCAGCAGCACGTGGGGATGGTCCCAGAGCGCGCTGGCGAGCCCGATGGCGATGCCGGCGTTGAGCAGCGCCGCCACCGCGCCCGTGCGGGCGATGACCGCCACCGAGCGGCGCCCGGGCCACCGGCGGGTGACCGTGGCGACGACCGTGGCGAGCGCGGCGGCCGCGACCATGTACGAGGCGACGAGGCCCGCCAGCAAGGCGAACGCACCCTGCACGCCGATAGGCGCGGCGTCGTCGAGCACCGCACGGAAGACGACGATGGCCGCGACGTTCTGGGCCGCGTGGACGGCGACCTCGTAGAACGCCTCCACCGGTCGCCGCTGCCGCCGGACGGCGATGGCGGCCGCCGCGCCGACCACGCGGGCGAGGACGAGGGCGGCCGGCTCCGCGTAGACGAGGCCGACGGCGAGCGGGAGCAGGGCGAGCGTGAAGCCATACGACTCGCCGTGCGTGCGCTCGACCCGCAGCGCGAACAGCTCGCAGCCGAAGAAGGCAATGGCGAGCCAGAGGCCCGAGACGACCAGCGGGCCCGGCAGGCGCTGCTCGCCCGCGAGGAGGAGCGCGTACGTGCCGAGCGTGAGGACGGCGACCACGACGCCGACCACGAGGACGCTCCACTCGGTGCTGCGCGCCTGCTGGACCGTCAAGTTGCCCCCTCACCTCCCTTCCCCGGAGAGAAGTACGCCGCAGCACCGTGCCGCACGTCAGACCACCGGTCAAGACGATCCGTGTGCTTTTTCCCAGCTGGCACCCAGGGGCGACCGCGCTCCACACGTTGCGCGGTCATCATGCCACTCAGACGGGTTCGGTGGGGCGGAGAGCGCCAACGATCGGCCGGTTGCGCCCGCTACCCGCGACGACGGGATGCTGGTTCTCCCTGGGTGGGCGGGGTACGCAATGGGGGTGAGATGGCGACGGACGGACAGCGAGCACTACCAGCGCCGGGGCGGCCGCGGGGGCATGGGCATGCCTGTGGTGGCGGGAGGCGGCGTGATCGGCCTGCTCGTCCTGCTCGCAACCGTGCTCCTCGGCGGTGGTGGCGGCGGCGATGGCGGTGGCGTCGTGAGCGGGTTCGGCGAGGTGCTCGACGCCGACCCCGACGCGCCCGCCACGGAGGACGAGCAGTTCGTCAAGTTCCTCGCCGAGGACACCCAGGCCGTGTGGGCCGACATCTTCGCCGAGGACGGGCGCGAGTACAGCCACGCCACGGTCAACACGTTCAGCGGGCAGGTGTCGACCGGGTGCGGGGCGGCGACGTCGGCCGTCGGCCCGTTCTACTGCCCGGCCGACAGCCAGGTGTACCTCGACCTCGTGTTCTTCGAGGAGCTGCACTCGCGGTTCGGCGCGCCCGGTGACTTCGCCCAGGCCTACGTCGTCGCCCACGAGATCGGCCACCACGTGCAGAACCTGCTCGGCACCAGCGCCGCCGTGCGCGAGCGCGAGCAGGCCGCCGGCTCGCAGGAGGAGGCCAACCAGTGGTCGATGCTCCTGGAGCTGCAGGCCGACTGCTACGCGGGCGTCTGGGCCCACTCGGTCTACGTGCGGGGCGAGGAGGATCCCCAGGGCGACGTCGGCCTCGAGGACGGCGACATCGAGGAGGGCCTGGCCGCCGCCCAGGCCGTGGGCGATGACCGCATCCAGGCGCAGGCCGGCATGGAGGTCAACCCCGAGTCGTGGACGCACGGCTCCTCCGCCCAGCGCCAGGACTGGTTCAACCGCGGGTTCCAGTCCGGCGACCCCAACGACTGCGACACCTTCTCGTCCTGACCCGCCGCGGGACGGACGCGGTGGTGCCGGGCCCGTCGGCCCGGCACCAGCTGTCGTACGCGATCGTGGGCGGGCCCGACCGGGTCAGGCCCCGGGCTCAGCGGCCTTGCAGGGCCTCGAGGAGCTTGGGGAGCACCTTGTGCACGTCGCCCACGATGCCGAGGTCGGCGACCGAGAAGATCGGCGCCTCGGCGTCCTTGTTGATGGCGATGATGTTCTTGGCGCCCTTCATGCCCACCAGGTGCTGGGTGGCACCCGAGATGCCGGCGGCGATGTAGACGGTCGGCTTGACGACCTTGCCGGTCTGGCCCACCTGGTAGCTGTAGGGCACCCAGCCGGCGTCGACGATGGCCCGCGAGGCGCCCGGGGCACCCTTGAGGGCCTTGGCCAGGTCCTCGATGATCTGATACTTCTCGGCCTCGCCCAGGCCACGCCCGCCAGACACGACCACGGCGGCCTCGTCGAGCTTGGGACCCGTGGTCTCCTCGACGTGACGGTTCCTGACCTTGGCGGTGCCGTAGTCGGGCACCTCGATGGTGACGACCTCGGGGGCACCGCCGCCCGACTCCTCCGCCGCGAACGACTTGGGTCGGATGAGGGCGATGTTGGGGCCGGCGGTCGTGAACTTGGTGCGCACCAGCTTCGTGCCACCGAACACCGGCTCGGTCACGACAACCGCGTCGCCGTCGACGGCGACGTCGACGTTGTTGGTGATGACCGGCTTGTCGAGCGCCACCGAGAGGCGGGCGGCGACGTCGCGGCCCTCGTAGGTGGTGCCGAAGAGGATGAGGTCGGGGGCGTCGCCGCCCTCGATCAGCTTGGCGATGGCCGACGAGACCGGCACCGCGGGCGTGCTGCCCTGCAGGTCGCCGGTGGCGTAGATCTTCGTGGCGCCGTGGGCGCCGAGGGCGCCGGCGATCGCGTCGGCGTCACCGTCGCCGTAGACGACCTCGACCGTGTCGGCGAGCTCGCGGGCCTTGGTCAGGATCTCGAGGGTGATCGGGGCGACCTTGCCCTCGGCGGCCTCGGCGTAGACCCAGATGCGGTTCAGAGCCATGTCTGTGTTCTCCTGTGCGTCCGTCGTTGGGCCGAGGTCAAATGACCTTGAGGTTCTCGAGGTAGGCGACGATCTTGGTGAAGGCCTCGCCGTCGTCCTCGACGATCTCGCCGGCCTCGCGGGCCGGGGCGTCGTCGACTGCCACGATCTCCTGGCCGGCGCCGGCGTTGCCGACGGTCGCGGCGTCGATGCCCAGGTCGGCGAGCGTGAGCTGGTCGACCGGCTTGGACTTGGCGGCCATGATGCCCTTGAAGCTCGGGTAGCGGGGCTCGACCACACCGGCGGTCACCGACACGAGCGCGGGCAGCGTGGCCTCGACCTCGTCGTAGCCCAGCTCGGTCTGGCGCTGGACGTTGACCGTCTCGCCCGAGATCTCGACGTGCTTGGCGAAGGTGACCGAGGTCAGGCCCAGCAGCGCCGCGACCTGCTCGGGCACTGTGCCGGTGTAGCCGTCGCTCGACTCGGTGGCGGCGAGCACCAGGTCGGGCTCGGCCCGCTTGATGGCCGCGGCCAGCACCTTGGCGGTGTCGAGCGCACCGGCGCCCGACAGGGCGTCGTCGGAGACCAGGATCGCCTTGGCGGCGCCCATGGCCAGCGCCGTACGCAGACCACCGGTCTCGTTGTTGGGGGCCATCGACACGAGGGTGACCTCGCCGCCGCCCGCCGCATCGACAAGCTGCAGAGCCATCTCGACGCCGTAGCTGTCGGACTCGTCGAGGATCAGCTTGCCGCTGCGATCGAGGGTGTTGTCGGCCTCGAGCTTCCCGGGCTCAGCGGGGTCCGGGATCTGCTTCACGCATACGACCACGTTCATGGTTGGCCATGCTGCCCGTCCTCCGGCGGGCGAGCCAAATCGCCCTCAGCGCAAATGACCGCGCGGTAACCAAACCGGAGGCTCGATCGTTGGTGCGCGGCCGCAGTAGGTTGCCGCCGCTGTGAAGGTCCTGCTGTTGGTCAACTCGAAGGCGTCGTCGGTCACGCCGCGCAGCCGGGTCGTCATCGGCAAGGCGCTGTCAGCCGATCACGAGGTGACCGTGGCGGAGACCAGCCGCCGGGGCCACGCCACCCGCCTCGCCCGCGGGGCGGCAGCCTCCGGCGTCGACGTCGTGGTGGTGCTCGGTGGCGACGGCACGCTGAACGAGGCCGCGAACGGGCTGGCCGGCACGGCGTGCGCGCTCGCTCCCCTGCCCGGCGGATCGACGAACGTCTTCGCCCGCACCATCGGCCTCCCCAACGACCCCATCGAGGCGACCGGGGTGCTGCTCGACGCGCTGGCCCGGCGGTCGATCCGGCGGGTCGGCCTGGGCTCGGTCAACGGCCGCTTCTTCCTGTTCCACACGGGGGTCGGGTTCGACGCCGCCGTGGTCGAGCAGGTCGAGCGGCGGTCGGGCCTGAAGCGCTACGCCGGGCACCCGCTGTTCGTGTACGCCGGGTTCGACACGTGGATCCGCCACTTCGACCGGAGCCGTCCGCGCTTCGCCGTGCAGTTCCCCGACGCGAGCGCGGCGGACGGGTCGGTGGTCGACGACGGCTACCTGACCATCGTCCTCAACACCAACCCGTACACGTATCTGGGCAACCGCCCGCTGAACCTCGCCCCCGAGGCCACGCTCGACCGCGGCCTCGCCGCCGTCACCGTGCGGACCATGTCGTTCGCGCGGTTCCTCCCGGTCATCGGCTCGGCGCTGGGCAGTGGCCGGCTGCTGCGCCGCAGCCGGTGGGTCGACCGCCGCACGGACGTGTCGGCGTTGACGGTCCGGGCCTACGGTCCCGTGCCCTACCAGGTCGACGGCGACCACCTGGGCGACGCCGAGCTGCTCGAGTTCCGCCACGAGCCCGACGTCCTCGACCTCGTCCTCCCCTGACGAGGCGAGGTCATCGGTTCCGCCGGAACCTATGACCTCGGGTGCGACGCCGTGCCCGTCCTGCGTGCCGGGCGACCGAGGGCGGTGAGCGCCACGTCGGGGACGTTGGTGACGATGGCGTCGACGCCCACCTCGGCCAGCCAGCGGATGCGGTCGGGGTCGTCGCAGGTCCACGTGTTGACGGCGACCCCGGCGGCGTGGGCGGCGGCGACCAGCTCGGCGTTCACGAACGCGTGGTGCGGGTGCAGGGCACCGTGCCCGTGGCCGGCGACCTCGGCGACCATCGCCGCCACGGGGTCGACGCCGGGCTCGATGCGGCCGTCGGCGCCGGGACCGATCACCAGCCACGCCGTGGCCAGCTCGGGCGCCAGCTCACGCACCCGGTCGACCGACGGCAGGTGGAAGCACGACACCAGCAGCCGCGCCCGCTCGTCGGCGGGGCGACCCAACAGCACCTCGACGGCGGAGTCGACGACGGTCAGCGACGCGTCGAAGTCGACGTCGTCGGGCCAGTTCTTGATCTCGACGTTCACGACCTCCACGCCGCGGCAGGCGTCGAGCGCCGCGGTCAGGTCCGGGACCTGGCCGGGCATCTCGGCCCACGGCGTGCGCACGATCGTCCGGCCGTCAGCCAGGTCGGCGTCGTGGTGAACAGCGAGCCGCCCGTCGGCGGTGCGGCGGACGTCGAGCTCGATGCCGTCGGCGCCGAGATCGACCGCCGCACGGAACGACGCGACCGTGTTCTCGGGCTCGACCTGGGGGGCGCCGCGATGACCGATTACCTGTGTCACGAAAACTCGTCCTTTCGACGGAGAAAAAAGTCCTTGCCCAACGCATGAATGGCCGGTATCTTTGCTTCGTCACAGCCGCACGCAATCCGTCACTGACCGCGGTGGCATGTGAAACTCGTCACAAAACTCGGTGACCCAAATCCGCCGTGGAGGTCCCGTGGCCCTGACGCAGAGCCGCAGTCTGTCCCTGTCCATCGAGCGCGATGATTGGCGTGAACACAGCGCCTGTCGCGATACCGATCCCGATCTGTTCTTCCCTGTCGGCACCACTGGTCCGGCAATCGAGCAGATCGAAAATGCCAAGGCCGTCTGCCGTGCGTGCGACGTCCAGAAATCCTGCCTCGACTACGCCCTGGTGACCAACCAGGACAGTGGTATCTGGGGTGGCACCTCGGAAGAGGAGCGCCGAGCGCTGCGTCGCCAGTGGGTGGCGCGGAACCGCAAGGCCACCGCCTGACATACGGCCCCCGGCTGCGGGGGCCACACGACGGTGCCGGGTCACTCCGGCGCCGGGCAAAGCACACGCTGGGAAGCTGGGATGCCCCGTCGAACGGGGCGATACACGACACGCTCTCAACGCGATTTCGGCCTCGCCTCGGCGAGGTCGTCGTCGTCTTCGGACTCGATCGGCACCCGCAGCACCACCTCGGTGCCGGGACGGTCGCCGTCGCCGTCGCCCGAGCGGATCGAGATCTCGCCGGACAGGTCGCTGGTCACCAACGTCCGCACGATCGACAGGCCGAGACCGGTGGCGCCATGGAGGTCGAACCCGGGGGCCAGGCCCACGCCGTCGTCGGTGACTCGCAGCCCGAGGGACGTGCCGTCGCGCTCGATGGCGACTGCGACCCGACCCGGTTCGCCGGTCAGGTCCAGGTCGGCCGGATAGGCGTGGTCGACCGCGTTCTGCAGCAGCTCGTTGAGCACCACCGCCAGCGGCGTGGCCACGCTGGCCGGCAGGATGCCGCCGTCGCCCTCGACATCGAAGCGGATGGGGTGCTCGGGCGAGATCATGCTGTCGGCGACCATGCCCACGACCGGCTTGACGATGGCCACGAACGGGACGTCGTCGCCGGCCTCGCGCGACAGGATCTCGTGCACGAGCGCGATCGAGCGGATGCGCCGCACCGACTCCTCGATGGCCGTTCGGGCCTCGCTGGTGCTCAACCTGCGGCCCTGCAGGCGCAGCAGCGACGAGATCGTCTGCAGGTTGTTCTTCACCCGGTGGTGGATCTCGCGGATCGTCGCGTCCTTGGACAACAGCAGCAGATCGCGGCGGCGCAGCTCCGAGATGTCCCGGAGCAGCACGACGGCCCCGGTGACGACGCCGTGGTCGAGCAGGGGGATGCCCCGCATGAGCACGGTGATGTCGATGCCGCGCGGCAGCTCCTCGGTGACCGGCAGGCCCATGGCGAACGCGGTGCTCACCACCGATTCCTCGAGGCCGAGCTCCGAGAACCGCAGGCCCTCGGCGTTGGCGTGGACACCGAGCCGGTGCAACGTCGAGACGGCGTTGGGCGACGAGTACTCGACCCGGCCCGACGCGTCGATGACGATCACGCCGTCGCCCACGCGCGGCGCCTCCTCGGTCTCCACGTCCTCGGCGTCGAAGGGGAAGTCGCCGCTCGCGATCATGCGGGCGAAGCGGTTGAACACGTCGACGTAGGTGCGCTCGAGCTCGCCCGGTTGGCGCCCGAACGACGGTGCCGACTCGCGGGTGAGCACGCCGATGACCCGGCCCGTGAAGCGGATCGGGATGCACAGCACCCGCACCCGCTCCTTGAGCGGTGAGATGGTCATCTCGCCCTCGATGATCTCGCCCAGGCGGTAGGCCCGGGCGACAAGCGGACGGTCCTCCTCCTCGAGCACCGTGCCCACCCAGTCGGCCCGGTACACGGTCTGCGCGGTGGTCGGCCGCACCTGCCCCAGCACCACGAACCGGTTGCCGCCGTTGTCGCGGGGCTCGCCCACCACCCCGAACAGCAGGAGGTCGGCGAAGCAGAAGTCGGCGAGCAGCCCCCAGCCCGCCGCCAGCCGCTGCAGGTGGGCGACCGAGACGTTGTCGAGGCGGGTGAAGAAGCGAGCGAGCTCGGCGAGGCTGGCCATCGACGTCGATTGTCGCAGCTAGTGGTGCGTCGCCGGAATGGCGGGGGGTCTCGGCGAGTCAGGTTCGTCGCTGGCAAGGACGCAGGAGGAAGGCGCAGCCGTAGCTGCGTCGACGACGAGGACGCCGCCAGCGGCGAACCTGGCCGGCGAGGCACCCTGACCATTTCGGCGACGCACCACTAGGACGACAGAACCTGGCGACGGACCATCAGTGCCACAGGGACTCGCCCAGCTCGAGCAGGCCTGCCAGGTCGGTGATGTCGTGGTCGGCATAGGGGATGGTCGCCACCACCGACGCGAGGGCGGACAGCTCGCTGCGCTGCTCGGCCTCGCGCTTGGCCACGACCTGGAAGTTGAGGAAGCTCTCGCCGACCTCGGTGAGGACGCGGGCGAGCTGTGCGGGGTCGCCGACCGCCGGGGCCGCCGCCGCGACGGCCTCGGCGAGCGGACGGGCGTCGGAGCGCAGACGCCCGGCGGTGCCGGTCGACCCCCGGTCGAGGAACAAGCCCGGCAGCACCTTGTTGAGCACCACGGCGCCGAGGGGGAACGTCCGATCGCGCAGCGCCTCGATGAAGAAGTCGGCCTCACGGACCGGCGAGGCCTCGAGGGTCGACACGACCACGAACGTCGTGCGCTTGTCGGACAGCGTGCGGGTCACCGCCCGCGCCCGCTCGACGAACCCGTCGTGCATGGTCTGGAACAGGAGGAAGAACTCGGCGATGTCCTGCAGGAACTGCGACCCGAGGATGCGATCGGCCACCGTGTAGAACGGCTTGGACGCCATGGTGAACACGCGGACTGCGCGCCGGCACCGTGAGCCACCGCAGCAGGCGGCTCGAGAAGAAGTCGGCCATGCGCTCGGGTGCCTCGAGGAAGTCGATGGCGTTCCGGGTGGGCGGCGTGTCGACCACGATCAGGTCGTAGCGGCCCGACGCGTGGATCTCGTACAGCCGCTCCATGGCGATGTAGTCGTGGCTCTGCACGAAGCGGCCGGTGATGTTCTCGTACAGCGGGTTGGCCAGGATGGCGTCGCGGGTGGCGGCGTCGGGGGCGTGGCTGCGCACCAGCTCGTCCCACGACTGCTTGGTGTCGAGCATCGCCGCCCACAGCTCGCCACGGGGCTCGACGCCGGCGTCGGCGAAGAGGGCGGCCGGCACCTGGGTCTCGACGTTGCCGAACTGCTCGAGCCCGAGGGCGTTGGCGAGCCGCCGGGCGGGGTCGACGGTGATCACCAGCACCTTGCCGCCGAGGTGGGCGGCCGCCATGGCGGCCGCGGTGGCGGCGGTGGTGGTCTTGCCCACCCCGCCGGACCCGCAGAAGATCACGATCTCCTTGGCCGCCAGCAGCGGCTCGAGCGACGTCTCGGGCCCGGGGTTGCGACGCTTGGCCACGCTGGCGCCCCTCAGTACCCGAGCTCGGCGCCGAGCGACTCGGCGATCTGGCCGGTGGCGCGCACGCCGTGGGTGCGCTGGAACAGCTCGGGCACGTACAGCAGCTCGACGCCTGCGGGCAGGCCCGACCGCAGGTCGCCCAGGTGCTCGGCCCGGGTGCGGCGCAGCTTCACGGCCAGCTCCGCGCCGTCGAGCAGCGCCTCGACCGGGCCGTCGGCGGCGGCGGCCAGCGCGCCGGTGGCGTCGGGCGTGCGCAGCGAGCGGAAGACCTCCTCCTCGCCTCGGGTGAACAGCTCGGGGAGGACCCGGTTGACCACCACGGCCGCCAGGTCGACCGACGTCTCGTCCCGCAGTCGGGCCGACAGCTCGAGCGTCTCGTTGACCGGCATCTCCTCGGGCGTGGCCACGATCACCACCCCGGTCTGGCCGGGGTCGGCGAGGATGTCGAGCATCCACCCGGTCTGGTCGCGCACCATGCCCACCTGCACGAGGTCCTTGATGGCCTGGGGGGCGGCGAGCTGGCCGACGATGTGGCCCGACGCCGGTGCGTCGACCACCACCAGGTCGTAGTGCCGCTCCCGCACCTCGTAGCAGAGCTTGCCGACGATCAGGATCTCCTTGACCCCGGGGGCGGCGTTGGCCACGAAGTCGAACGTGCGGGCCAGCGGGCCGATGCGCGCGAGCAGCGGCAGCTTGAGCTGCAGGCTGAGGTACTCCTTGAGCGACGCCTCGGTGTCCATGGACATCGCCCACAGCCCGGGCGCGATCTCGCGCTCGCTGGAACTCGGTGGGGCCGGTTTCGAACGCCCCTGCCAGGTTGCCCTTGGCATCGACCTCGCACAGGAGGGTGCGCTTGCCGCGCGATGCCGCGAGCTGACCCAGGGCCGCAGCGATCGTGGTCTTGCCGACGCCGCCCTTGCCGGTGACGAAGATCAGCCGGCGGTCGAGCAGGTCGGGGGACATCGTTGGGGCGGGCCTCCGCGCCGGGGACGGGAGCGGCCGGCGGCCCTCAGCCGCCGAAGCCGATGCGGCGAGACGCGTCGGTGGAACCGATCTCGACGTACGCGACCTTGTCGACCGGCACGCCGTACTGGCGGCCGCGTCGGTCGGTCAGCCACAGCGTGCCGCCGTCGGAGAGGGCGCTGTCGATGTGCTCGCGCACCGCGCCTCCGTCGGTGTCGTCGGCGAGCACGACCTCGAGCTCCTTCGGCGAGTTCTTGACCCCGATGCGGACGTCCACGTGTTCCTCCATGTTCGAGACGGCGGTCATCGTAGGGGGCGGTCGCCTGGTTCACCGACATCGGCCAGCTCGTCGGCCACGTCTCCGCCGGGGTCGGTGGCTGCCCACAGGGGATGACGGTCCTCGGCCCAGGTCCGGCCGACGCGGCCGGTGAGCATGCCCCGCAGGGACCCGGGGTCGGACAGCGCGAACGCGATGTGACCCGTCACGACGACCCACGTGGCGATCGCCGTCCAGTCGTGCACGAACGTGGCGCCCGTGCGGTAGGTGATGTCGAACGGCTCGTACCAGCGCATGATCGAGCCGGTCACCACCATGATCGGGATCATGCCGACGACGAACGCCGCGTTGGCCTTCTGCCCCGCGTTGAACTTGCCCACGGCGTCGGTGGCGTCGCGGCCCCGCGACCACAGCCAGCGGCGGTCGGCCCGTGTCCAGCGGCCCAGGCGGCGGACATCGGCCCGCACGCTCGCCCGCCAGCGCCCGGCGTAGGCCAGCACGAGCGGCACCGGCATGGCGAGCCCGGCGACGACGTGGGTGTCCTTGACCAGCGTGCGGCGGCCGACGAGGGCGGTGAGCGGCCCCACGTACAGGATCAGGCCGGTGATGGCGCACACGAGCACCGCCGCCGCGGTGGCCCAGTGCAGCGCCCGCTCCGGTCGGGTGAAACGTTCGATCACGGCGTCAACCGGTCACGCGGAGGTGGGCTCGTCGTCGCGGCCGTTGGACCGGCCCACCCACGCGTCGACGTCGTAGCCCCGCTCCTCCCAGTAGCCCTCGTGCAGCGCGTCGACGACCTCGATGCGCTCGAGCCACTTGAGCGACTTGTAGCCGTACATCGGGCCGACGAACAGCCGCACCGGGCCGCCGTGCTCGCGGCTGACGGGGCCGTCGAGCATCTCGTGGGCGACCAGCACGTCGTCGCGGCGGGCCTGGTCGAGGGTGAGGCTCTCGGTGTAGGCGCCGTCGAAGCTCCAGATGCGGAGATGGGTGGCGCCGCCGCCGACACCGGCCTCGTCGAGCAGGTCGGCCACGCGCACGCCCTTCCACCGCACGTCGGCGACCCGCCAGCCGGTCACGCACTGGAAGTCGAGGGTCAGCTCCTGTTGCGGGCGTGCCAACAGGTCGTCGAGGGTGAGGGTGAGGGGCCGGTCGACGAGGCCGTCGACGGTCAGGCGGTAGTCGGCGGCGCTGCGCTCGGGCATGTGCGCCGTGACCGAGTAGATGCGGAACCGGCCGGCGGTGGGGACGAACGACGTCAGGCCCGTGGGGTCGTTCCGGGTGACCGGACGCAGTGCCGACTCGACGGTGGCCTGCACCCTGTCGCCCACGACGATGCCGACCGCGCCGAGCCCCAGCATGCCGAGCACGATGCGCCGGCCGATGGGTGTGCCGCTCGTCGTGTCGGGCGCGGCGTCGCCGCCGGTGTCGCTGGCCACGAGATCGAGGCTACGCCCGGTGCGGGTCGCTGCGTCGCGGTGTCGAATCACACGGGTACGCGCCGGTCAGTCGAACCGGCGGCGCAGGCGGGCCAGGCGGTCGTCCCATCGGCGGCCGGCCGCCTCGGCCCATGTCGCCAGGTCGTCGAGCGGCTCGGTCACGGCGGTGAAGCGGGTCTCGCGGCCTGCCCGCTCGGCGGAGACGAGGCCGGCGTCGCGGAGCAGCACCAGGTGCTTGGCGACGGCCTGCCGGGTGACGGGCAACCGGTCGGCGAGGCGGGTCGCGGTGACCGGCCCCTGCTCGGCCACGGCCTGGAGGATGGCGCGCCGGGTGGCGTCGGCCAGCGCCGTGAAGACCGCGTCCGGCGGCTCGCCCTGCGCCCCTGCCGTACGAGCGGACGCCGTGGTTCCGGCCGCGGTGCCGGCCGCGGTGCCGGCCGTGCTGTCGGCCGCCTGCGGTTCAGGCGACGGCGGCACGGGCGGCCACGAACAGCAGCTCGAGCCCGAGGAGACGGCTGTCCCAGCGGTCGCGGGCGCAGTGCACCCACGAGGGCGACCGGCGAGCGACCCCGGTCGACGTCGGCGCGAGCTGGGCCGACGCACCGCGCAGCGTGCCCCCGAGGGGCGACACCGCGGGCACCGTTTCGGTGACGACGACGCGGGTGCCGCCACCGGAGCCCGGGGTCAGCACGACGGACACGGTGGACGCGTCGCCCTCCTGGCCCGGCTGCCACCACGTCCACACCAAGCGGTGGCCGGGCGCGCTCTCGTCGACCCGGACCGTGCGGGCCCGGGCGTCGGGATCGTCGAGCCAGAGCGACCGCTCGGCGGGGTCGGTGACGGCCCGCCACACGGCGTCGGCGTCGGCGTCGACCTCGACGACGCGCGTGACCTGGTCGGCAGGTCGAGCGACCGCCTCGGGCTGGGTCGCCACGGCCTCGTCGGCGCGGTCGCCGGCGTCTGGCGCGGTGGCGGTGGGCTCGTCGGGCATACGTGCAACTCTACAGTTGCACTTCGATCCGTCCACCCCTACCCTCGGACACGCAACCATCTGGTTGCACCAAAAGGAGGACCGGACAGTGCTCATCCCCACCGTCATCGAGACCACCAACCGGGGCGAACGGGCCTACGACATCTACTCCCGGCTGCTGCGCGAGCGCATCGTGTTCCTGGGCACGGCGCTCGACGAGAGCGTCGCCAACCTGATCATCGCCCAGTTCCTGCACCTCGAGGGCGAGGACATGGATCGGCCGGTCAACCTCTACATCAACTCCCCCGGCGGAGACATGACCGCCCTGTTCGCCGTGTACGACGCCATGGAGTTCATGGGCCCGCCGGTGCACACCGTGTGCGTCGGACAGGCGTGCTCGGCCGCCGCGGTGCTGCTCGCGGCCGGCGAGGAGGGGCACCGCTCGGCGCTGCCCAACGCCCGCATCCTCATCCACCAGCCCCACGGCGGCGCCCAGGGCCAGTCGACCGACATGGAGATCGCAGTCCGCGAGATGGTGACGATGCGCGAGCGGATGGTCGACATCCTCACCACCCGCACAAGCCAGCCCCGCGAGCGCATCGAGCGCGACATCGACCGCGACTACATCCTGCGCGGCGACGAGGCCGTCGAGTACGGGCTCGTCGACGAGGTCATCACCCACCGCCGCCCCCGGCCGGTGCCCGGCTTCGCCCGTCCCGAGGACGCGGTGGCCGCCACCGGCTGAGCGGGCGGCGCCTGCCCTCACGCCGGGGCGTCGACCTCCGACCACCCCGGGGCATGGTCGCCGGGGAGCCCGGGCGCCTCGGCCGGCGCCACAGTCCCCCGGCGTGTCTCAATGACCAGCGCGCCGCCTGGCTCGGCGCAGCCGACGGCGGTGGCGGTCGCCCGGCCGTGGGCCTCCGCGAAGCTGTCGGGCCGTGCCCGCACGACGAGGAACGGACGCGCGCCGACGGGATCGGCTGCGTCGTAGACCGCGACGAACACCTGACCCTCGGCCGGGCGCGTGCGGCGCCCCGACCACAGGCGCGAGACCAGCCCCATGGCGTCGGGGCCACCGCCGGGAACGACGGTCCACCACAGGATCTTCACCCGGCGACGTTCGGCCCCGACCCGGCGCGTCACGTACCCCTCGTAGAAGCTGCGCTGCTCGTCGGCCCACGCGGTCGCGGCATCCGGACCCGCCGTCACGATCGACACCTCACACCGCCCGAGGGTAGGGCGTACGTGGGATGACACAAATGTCACCATGCCGAGGCGGACCGGCAGACTGTCCCGATGGACCCCACCCTCCGACTCGCAGGCGACGGGCTCGCCCTCGCGGCCGACGCCTACGGACCGGAGGACGGGCCACCCGTGCTGCTCTTCCACGGCGGCGGGCAGACACGCCACGCCTGGGGCGGCACCGCTCGCCTCTTGGGCGACAAGGGTTGGCGTGCCACCACCGTCGACCTGCGGGGTCACGGCGACAGCGACTGGGCGGCGCCGGACGCGAGCTACGGACTGGAGGCCTTCGCCGCCGACGTCCGGTCCGTCGCCGCCGTGCAGTCGCGCCCGCCCGTGCTGATCGGGGCGTCGCTCGGCGGGCTCAGCTCGCTGGTCGCCATCGCCGAGGCCCCGCCGGGAGTGACGATCGCCAGCGGCCTCGTGCTCGTCGACGTCGCGCCCCGGCTCGAGGAGGAGGGGATCGCCCGCATCGCCGAGTTCATGCTCGGCAACCTCGACGGGTTCGCCAGCCTGGACGAGGTGGCGGACGCAGTCGCCGCCTACAACCCGCACCGCCCGCGGCCGGCCGACCTGTCGGGCCTGCGCAAGAACGTGCGGTTGCGCGACGACGGCCGCTGGTACTGGCACTGGGATCCGCGCTTCCTGCTGGGCGGCCACACCGACGAGCCCCGCAGCCTGCGCAACGAGGACCGGCTCGACGCCGCGGCCCGGGCGCTCACCCTGCCGACGCTGCTGATCCGGGGCCGGCAGAGCGACGTGCTCTCCGAGGAGGGCGCCCGCCACCTGATCACGCTCGTCCCCCACGCCCGCTACGTCGACGTGGGCGGCGCGGGCCACATGGTGGCCGGCGACCGCAACGACGCGTTCAACGATGCCGTCGTCGAGTTCCTCCAGGAGCAGCTGCCGGCCTGACGCCGCAGGCCGCGGGTCAGCCGATGCGGAGCTCGGAGTGGTAGATCCGCTTGGGCGCGAGCTCGACGTCGATCGTCTCGGCGATCTGGGCGAAGACCTGCGCCGCCTCGCCGTCGGGCTCGACCGCCACGATGGGCGCACCCGAGTCGCCGCCCTCGCGCAGCTTGGGCACGAGGGGCACCCGTCCGAGCAGCGGCACCTCGAGCCGCTGCGCCAGGTCGGCCCCGCCCCCGGCACCGAACAGCTCGTAGCGCTTGCCGTCGTCGCCCGTGAACCACGACATGTTCTCGATGATGCCCTTGACCTCGAGGTTGACCTTCTGCGACATGAACGCCGCCCGCTGCGCCACCCGCTGGGCGGCCGGCTGCGGCGTCGTCACGACGTAGACCTCGGCCCGGGGCAGGAACTGCGACAGGCTGAGCGAGATGTCGCCCGTGCCCGGCGGCAGGTCGATGACCAGGAAGTCGGGGTCGTCCCAGAAGACGTCGGTGAGGAACTGCTCGAGCGCCTTGTGCAGCATGGGCCCCCGCCAGATGACCGGCTGGTCCTCGGCGGCGAAGAAGCCCATGGAGATGCAGCGGACGCCGTGCGCCTCGGGCGGCACGAGCATCTGGTCGATGACCACCGGCGCGTGCTGCACGCCCAGCATGCGGGGGATCGAGAAGCCCCACACGTCGGCGTCGATCACGGCCACGTCCCGACCCCGCTGGGCCAGGGCCACGGACAGGTTGGTGGTGACCGAGGACTTGCCCACGCCGCCCTTGCCCGAGGCGACGAGCAGGACGCGGGTCTTGCTGCCGGGGTCGGCGAACGGGATCTCGCGCCCCTCGGCGTGGCCGTGCGCCTGCTGGCTGCCGGCTGTGGCCGCGGGGTCGCCGTGCAGCTTCGTGCGCAGCGCGGCGCGCTCGTCGTCGGTCATCACGGTGAAGTCGAGGTCCAACGCGTCGACCCCGTCGAGCGCTGTGACGGCCCCGTTGACCCGGCTGGTGATCTCGGCTCGCAGCGGGCACCCGGCGATGGTGAGCGCCACCGTCACGGCGACGCGCGACCCGTCGATCTCGATGCGACGCACCATGTCGAGGTCGACGATGCTGCGGTGCAGCTCGGGATCCTGCACGGGGCGGAGGGCCTCGAGGACCTGGGCTTCGGAGACGGGCATGACGCTCCTGGTTGGCGACTGTGCGTGCTGGCGGCGGTGCGGCTGGCGCTTCAGGGGATTACCACTACGGCCATAGGTAGAATACCGGCCGTGGACCGGCCGCCCCTCTCCCCGACCGATTTCGCCTCGGCAGTGACGGCGATCACGTCGGCGTTCGGCGACCCCACCCGGCGCGAGATCTACCTCTTCGTCCACGAGCACGCCGAGGGCACCACGGCAGCCGCGGTGGCCGAGAAGTTCGCCCTCCACCCCAACGTCGCCCGCCACCACCTCGACAAGCTGGTGTCGGGTGGGTACGTCGAGGTGACGGTGGCCCGCCCCATCGGCGGCGGCGCCGGCCGGCCGTCGAAGCGATACCAGGTCGTGGCGCCCGAGATCGCCCTCGACCTGCCACTGCGGCACGACGACATCCTGGTCGAGCTGCTGGGCCGGGCGCTGGCCGAGCTGGGCCACGACCGCGCCGAGCGCCTCGCCGAGGACGTGGGCATCGACTACGGACGGGCAGTGGCCGCAGCGATGTCGCCGGGCTCCGACCGGCACCGCTCGTTCCAGGCCGCGCTGCACGCCGTCGCCGATGCGCTCACGGCCCACGGGTTCGCCGCGCATGCCGAGCGGCACGGCGAGGAGCTGCGCATCGTCAGCGAGCACTGCCCGTTCGGCGGCGCCGCGATCGAGCACCCCGTCATCTGCGCGGTCGACCGGGGCATGGTGCGCGGCATGCTGGCAACGCTCTACGGGCACGACCTCATGACCGAGACCGCCCTCTCGCTGCCCGGCGGCGGCGAGCACTGCATCACCTCGGTGCAGGGCGAGCCGGTCGCCACGTAGCAGGCTGCCCGGCGGTCGAGTGCACCGTCGTCCCGCACATGGGTCCCGCTTGCCAGCGACACGCCGCACGGTGACGTATGGCGGCCAACGGTGGTGTGGCGGACAAGGCGGGACAAGGCGGGACATGGCGGCCGAGGGGCGGATGACGAGACGTCGCCGTTACCGTGCCTGGCGTGACCGGCCGGTCGTACCTCGATCACGCGTCCACCTCGCCGCTCCGGCCCGAGGCCCGGGCCGCGCTCGTCGACGCGTTCGACGTCGTCGGCGACCCGGGCCGCATCCACGCCGAGGGCCTCACCACCCGGGTGACGGTCGAACAGGCCCGCCACCAGGTCGCCGACCTGCTCGGGGCCCGTCCCCGCGAGGTCGTGTTCACCAGCGGCGCCACCGAGGCCATCGCCGCCGCCTGCTGGGGCGCCGCCAGCCGCGGCGGCCACCAGGTGGTGCCGGCGGTCGAGCACTCGGCCGTGCGCCAGGCCGCGCCGCGCCACGGCGACGTGACGGTCGTGCGGGTCGACGGTCAGGGCCGGGTCGACGTCGCCGACCTGCTGGCCGCGCTGCGCGACGACACCGCGCTCGGTGCACCTCCAGTGGGGCAACCACGAGGTCGGCACGGTCCAGCCGGTGGCCGAGGCCGTGGCCGCCTGCCGGGAGCGGGGGGTGCTCGTGCACGTCGACGCCGCCCAGGCGGTCGGACACGTGCCCGTCGGTTTCCGTGCCCTCGGTGCCGACCTGATGTCGGTCAGCGCCCACAAGTTCGGCGGGCCGCCGGGGGTGGGAGCGCTGCTCGTGCGCCAGGGCCTGCGGCTTCCGCCGCTGCTGGTGGGCGGCGACCAGGAGCGCGCCCGACGGGCCGGGCTGGAGAACGTGCCCGCACTGGCCGGGTTCGGCGCCGCGTGCGCCGCACTGGCCGCCGACGACGGCACGGGCCGGTCCGTCCTCGAGGCCGAAGGAGGCGAGCAGCGGCGGCTGACCGGGCGCATCCTCACCGCGCTCGCCTCGACGCCCGGGCTCGACCGCCTGGTGGTGTACGGCGACCCCGACGAGCGGCTGCCCCACATCGTGTGCCTGGGGGTCGAGGGCATCGAGCCGCAGGCCGTGCTGCTGGGGCTGGACCGGGCCGGCATCGCCGCCCACTCGGGCAGCGCCTGCTCGTCCGAGTCGCTCGAGCCGTCGCCGGTGCTGGAGGCGATGGGCGTCGACGCCCACCACAGCCTGCGCCTGTCGGTCGGCTGGTCCACCACCGACGCCGACGTCGACGGCCTGCTCGACGCCCTCCCTCGCGTGCTCGCGGACCTGCGGGCCCTCGCCTCGCCCCATGCACACGGCTGACCCGCCGCGGTCTCGCCGGCGGCCGCGAACATCACTCGGCGTGAGCGATCGAGCCGATGTCTGGCATCATCGTGCGGTGCTGCGTCGCACTCCCCCTGACCAGCGGCGGGTGCCGCGGAGATGAGGCTGTACGTCGTCCGCCACACCCACGCCGGCAGCCGGTCGAGCTGGGACGGCCCTGACGAGACACGCCCGCTCACCACGAAGGGCCGCCGCCAGGCCGCGGTCATCGCCGACGCGCTGGCGGCGGCGGGCGTGAGCCGGCTGGTGAGCAGCCCCTACCGGCGCTGCACGCAGACCTTCGATCCGCTCGCGGACCACCTCGGCCTCCCGGTCGAGGACGACGTGCGGCTGGCCGAGGGCGCCGAGGGCGTCGATGCCCTCGCCCTGGCCGACGAGGTGCGCAAGGAGCACGACGCCGCCGCGCTGTGCAGCCACGGCGACGTCATCCCCGCGATGCTCCGCGTCCTCAAGGCGACCACGACCCGGTTCAAGGACCCGCTCATCTGGCCGAAGGGGTCGACCTGGGTGGTCACCTGGGACGGCGACCGCTGGAACAAGGCCCGCTACATCCCCCCGCCCGACATCTCGGACTGGTAGCGCACCGCCCGGTCAGGGAGCGGCGGCCGACGGCAGGGTCGTCGCCGTGCCCGCGTCTCCCGACACCTCGCTCTCGAGCCGGTCGCGCAGGCCGGCCACCAGCTGCGTGATGTCCGGCGGCGGATCGAGCGCGTCGAGGCGGTCGAGCTCGCGCAGCGCCAGGTCCGAGCGCCCGGCCCGGGTGAGGATGATGGCGAGGAAGGCGTGCGTGGCGGGGTAGTCGGGATCGGTCTCCACCGCGTCGATGAGCGTCTCGATGGCCGCGCTGTCGCCCGACAGGGACTGGATCCACCCCTTGTAGGTGAGCGCCTCGACGTTGTCGGGCTGCTCGGCCAGCACGTCGTCGTAGATCTCGATCGCCTCGTCGTAACGCTCCTGG
This sequence comes from uncultured Acidimicrobiales bacterium, assembly GCA_963735375.1. Taxonomy (GTDB): domain Bacteria; phylum Actinomycetota; class Acidimicrobiia; order Acidimicrobiales; family VFJN01; genus ZC4RG19. The sequence goes on along the minus strand of CAVTKS010000006.1, from coordinate 509,903 downwards.
CTGGCGAGGTCGACGGCCTCCAGCAGCTGGGCCCTCGTCGACTCGCGGATGTCGCCGGTCAACGCGTCGCCCGACTCGCGCCGGCCCGACGCCTGGGCGACCAGCACGCCGGCCAGCACGGCGAACGCGGCGACCGCGGCCACCGTGGCGGCCAGCCGCGGCCACGACCTGCCCCGGCGGGACGACGCGGCACGGGCGTGGTGCGACTCGATCGCCCGGATCGTGCGGGCCGCCCGGGCGGTGTAGTCGTCCTTGAGCGTCTCGTAGTCGTGGTCGTCGACGTCGCCGGAGTCGTGTTCGCGTTCCAGGTCGTCGAGCGATCGCAGCAGGAAGTCCCGCTGGTCCTCGAGCGCCGCCAGCGCGTCGGGGTCGAGACGGCGGCGGGACGTCGCCGTCGGCGCCGGCTCGGTCGCGGCGGTTGCGGCGGTCGCGGCGTCGTCGCGGGCGGACGTGCTGTCGTCCGTTGCGGTCATGCGGCACCATTTCCGTCGGAGGCGCCGGTACGGGCGCGCTCGACCAGCTCGCGGTCTGCATCGGAGGCCTGGGCCGTGGCGCCGCCCCGCCACCGGCGGAACGCGAATGCCAGGCCGGCGAAGGCGACGACCACCGCCACCACCGGCAGGGTCCACACCAGGCTGGACACGCCCGACTGTCCCGGCGTGAGCAGCACCCGCTCGCCGTAGGCCGTCGCCAGCTCGTCGCGGATCTGCGCGTCCGACGCGCCCTCGCTGATGCGCAGGTCGATCAGGTCGCGGATCGCCGTGGCGGCGTCGGAATCGGAGTCGGCGACCGACTGCCCGTCACACTGGGGGCACGCGATCGACTCGCCCAGGTTGCGGGCCCGGTCGCCCGCCGAGCGGGGCCCGCCGTCGTCGAGGACCCCGACGAGCAGCGCGCCGACGAGCACGACGACGAGCGCGAACCAGCCGGCAAGGCGACGCCGTTCGGCCGGTCCGGACCGCCGGGCGGCGGGAGGCGGGGCCGGTGCCGGCCCGTCACCGGGCGTCGGTGCGTCGGTGGCCGTCACGATCCGGCGTCCTGTGCCTGGCGCTCGACCTCGGCCTCGATGGCGGCGATGTCGTCGTCGATCATGGCGCGCGTGACGCCCCCGATGTACTTCTGCACGACCTCGCCCCACGGGGCGACCAGGTAGGTCTCGGGCACCTTGACCACGCCGTAGTCGACCGGGGCCAGGCCGCCGTCGGCGATGACCGGCCACTCGCCGCCTCGCTCCGCGAAGAAGTCGCGCACGTCCTCGGGCTTGTCGTCGTAGACCACGCTCACGACGGCGGCGTCGCCGGCGACGCTGTGGGCCTCGTCGAACGCGATGAGCTCCGGATGCTCCTCGACGCAGGGCTGGCACCAGGTAGCGAAGAAGTTCACGACCACCCAGCGGCCCCGGTGCTCGTCGATGTCGAACGTGCCGCCGTCGAGGGTCTCGCCGACCAGGGCGGGTGCGACCGTGCCGATGAGCGGGCTCTCTGCCCGCCGCTCCGTGGCCGGCTCGCGGGTGGCGAGCACGGCGACGAACGCCACGGCGAGCAGCGCCACGACGAGCGACACGACCAGGCCCACCCGACTGCGACCCGCGACGCCGTCGTCCGGGCCAACGGCCTCGGGCGTGTCCGGTGTATCAGGCGTGTCGACGGTGTCGGTCACGTGCCCACCTCGATGCGCTCGGGCGCGTCCTCAGTGCCCTCGCCCTCGCGGCCGCCGGCACCCTTGTCCCGGTCTCCGTCACCGCCGTCGGCGCCACCTGCCGGGCCGACCAGCGCCGGCGCCGGAGCCGGCGCGCCGGCGTGCTCGTCGTCGGGCAGCGGGGCGGACACCGGGTCGATCGGGTTGCGACGCCGGCCGGGGAACGCGGCCAGCACGGTGCCCAGCGCCATGACGATGCCGCCGATCCACAGCCAGGTGACCAGGGGCTGCACGATGACGCGGATGGACACCGTCTGCCCGGCGTCGTCGGCCGGCGCCTGCTGCACCGTGAGGTAGACGTCGCGCCGCAGCGACGTGGCCACCGACGGGGTGCCGATCGCCTGGCCGGACGGGATGAACCGGTTGATGGCCGGCTCGTGCACCTCGCCGTCGACGCTGACCCGGGCGCGCACCGACGTCTTGTTCGGCTGCTCGACGGTCCGGCCGCCCAGGTACTCGATTTCGTGCCCGGCGACAGTCGCGGTGTCGCCGACCTGCATCGTGAGCTCGCGCTCGGTGTCGTAGCTGCCCGACGCGGCCATGGCCACGGCGATGAGCACCACGCCGATGTGCACGATCATGCCGCCGTTGGTGCGGCCGACGAACCCGCGCCAGCCCTGGCGGCGCGTGGCCAGCACGACCTGGCGGACGGCCGCACCGGCCGCGAACCCACCCAGGCCGAAGGCCAGCAGCGGTGCCAGGCCGCGGGCGCCCAGCAGGACGGCGACCACGACCGCGCCGGCGCCGGCCCACGCCGGCCAGAACAGGCGCTGCGACATCACCTCGGTCGACGCCTTGCGCCACGGCAGCACGGGGGCGACCGCCATGAGGAACAGGAGCGTCAGCCCGATGGGGATGGTCATGCGGTCGAAGTACGGGCTGCCCACCGACAGCTGGTCGTCGTTGGCGGCCTCGACCAGCAGCGGGAACACGGTGCCCAGCAGCACCACGAACGCGAACCCGGCGAACAGCACGTTGTTGGCGAGGAAGGCCCCCTCGCGCGACACGGGCGAGTCGAACCGGCCGGGCGCGCGCAGGCGGTCGGCCCGCCACCCGATCAGGCCCAGGGTGACCGCGACGGTGACGCCGAAGAACCCGAGCAGCCAGGCGCCGATCGACCCCTCGGTGAACGCGTGCACCGAGGCGATGACGCCCGACCGGGTGAGGAACGTGCCGAGGATGGTGAGGCTGAACGTCGCGCACACCAGCGACAGGTTCCACACGCGCAGCATGCCCCGGCGCTCCTGCACCATGACCGAGTGCAGGAACGCGGTGCCGGTGAGCCACGGCAGCAGCGACGCGTTCTCGACCGGGTCCCACCCCCAGTAGCCACCCCAGTTGAGGACCTCGTAGCTCCACCAGGCCCCGAGCACGATGCCGAAGGTGAGGAAGCCCCAGGCGAACAGCGTCCACCTGCGGGTCTCCATGAGCCAGCCCTCGCCCACGCGGCCGGTCACCAGCGCGGCGACCGCGAAGGCGAAGGGCACGGTGAACCCGACGTAACCGAGGTAGAGGATCGGCGGGTGTACCGCCATGAGCGGGTGGTTCTGCAGCAGCGGGTTGGGCCCCGGCCCGTCGAACCCGGGCGGCGGGTCGAAGGCCGTGAAGGGGTTGGCCGGGAACAGCAGCAGCAGGAAGAAGAACCCGCTGACCACCAGCATCGTGAGCATCGCCCAGCCGACCAGCGGGTCGTCGAGCCGTCGCCGGAACTTGTGCACGACCAGGGTCATGTACCCGGTGAGCACCAGCACCCACAGCAGGATCGAGCCCTCGAGGGCCGCCCACAGCGTGGCGAAGTTGTACAGCGCGGGCGTGTTGCTGCTGCCGTTGTCGGCGACGTACTGCACGGTGAAGTCGCGCGTGATCAACGCCCGCTCCATCGCCACGAACGCCAGCACGGCGCCGAGCAGCGCCAGCAGCACGTACGAGCGGCCGACCGGCAGCAGGTGCCGCTTGCGCTGCACCAGGGCGACGGTGAGCGTCACGATGCCGCCGAGGGAGGCAGCGACGCCGAGGACGATGCCGGCGGTGCCCAGCGCGGCGTTCACCCTTGCGCACCCCCGCCGCCCTGTTCGGCGTCGTCGATGCGGTTGTCGTAGTCGTCCTCGGCCTCGTAGGTCTCGTCGTGCTTGACCAGCATGTCGTCGCTGTCGAACACGTCGGCGCCCTCACGCCAGTGGCCCTCGAGCACGACGGGGATGCCGGGCTGGAACATGTCGGGCGGGGTGCCGGTGTGGGCGACATCGACCTCCACGCCGTTGAACGCGACCTCGAAGGTGAGCCTGTCGCCGTCGGTCACCGGCTCGCCCACCACCGTGCCCTGCAGGCGGAAGCGCTTGTCGCCCAGCTCGTCGCGCTGGGCGACGGCCTCGTCCGCGTTGCGGAAGTACAGCGTCGCGTCGGACAGGCCCTTGTAGATCAGGGCACCCAGGCCCAGCACGACCACCGCCAGCACGGTGAGAGGAAGCCAGCGGCGTCGGGTGCGTCGCGGGCGCGGCGGGCGGGTCGGGGCCTCGCCCTCCTCGTCGGTGACGTCGTCGAGCGCGCGGGGCGTCAGCTCCACCGGCGCTCCTCGGTGGGCACCTGGCGCGACAGCTTGCGGCCCCGGCGTAGCACCGCGACCGCGTAGCCGCCGACGAGCGCGGCGGTGGCGAGCCAGCCGACGGCGATGTAGCCGGTGTGGGTCATGGCCATCATGCGGACGTCACCTTCTCGTTGGAGGCCTCGGCCCGTCGGGCGACGAGGGCGGCGTCGAGGTCGACCCGGTCGGCCTGCTGCTCGAGCCACGCCACCCGGAAGCGGTGGATCATCAGCCAGGTGAACACCAGGCCCATGGCCAGGAAGCCGACCATCAGGGCCACGAGCATGTCGCCCTCGATGGTCGGGTCGATCCGGGCCAGGGTCGAGTCCTGGTGCAGCGAGCGCCACCACTCGACCGAACGGTTGACGATCACGACGTTGGGCACCAGCAGCAGCCCGAGCACGGCCGCCCTCGTCGAGCGCGAGTCGGGGTCGAGGTCGAGCCGACGCAGCGCCAGGTAGCCGACGAGCAGCGCGGTGAGCACCGCGGTGGAGGTAAGCCGGGCGTCCCACGTCCAGAACGTGCCCCAGGTGGGCCGCCCCCACAGGGAGCCGGTGAGCAGGGTGACGAACGAGAACACGAGCGCCACCTCGGCGCCGGCCTCGGCCAGGGCGTCCCAGCCGGGAGTGCGCTTCCACAGCCACAGGCCCGACGCCACGGTGGTGAAGAAGCAGCCCACGTAGAGGTAGGTCGCCGACGGCACGTGCACGTACATCAGGCGCACCACGTCGCCCATCTCGCGGTCGGCCGGGCTGATCACGAGCCCGTAGAGCACGAGCAGCGCCACGCCGACCAGTGCGAGCACGCCGATGATGCGGGTGGCGCGGGAACCCGTGTGAGCGGGTGCCGCGGCGGCCCCCGGAGCGCCGGCGGCGCCGGGCGTCACAGGCGGGTTGTCGGGGGTTGGGCCGCTGGACGTACCAGCGGACGTTGTGGCGGTCACGAGCCCTCCAGGAGCGTGCCGTAGGCGAGTGCCCCGGCGACCGAGTAAAGAACAGCGAACGTGGCCAGCAGGCCGCACCACAGCCAGCCGTCGGCAGGAGTGCCTCCCAGCGCCGCCTCGAAGGCGCGCGTGGCGCCGATGAGCACCGGCGCCAGCACCGGGAGGAGCAGCAGGGGGAGCAGCGTCTCGCGGACCCGCAGGCCGCTGACCAGGGCGCCGTACAGCGTACCGGCCGATGCCACGCCAACGGTGGCGAGGACGCAGGTAGCGATCAGTAGCCCGACACCGGCCGGGTCGGCGCCGTACAGGATGACCACGCCGACGCCGAGGAGCACCTCGAGCGCCGCCAGCTCGGCGGCGACGGCCAGCGTCTTGCCGGCGAACACGCCCGCGGGGTCGAGCGCGGAGAGCCGCAGCGCGTCGCGCACCCCGTCGGCCTCGTCGAGCGCGGCGCTGCGGGCGATGGCCAGCAGCGCCGAGAAGAGCACGGTGATCCAGTAGAGCCCCGGCGTGGCCCGCTCGAGGATCGGGCCGTCCGGGTCGAGAGCGAACGCGAACAGGATGAGCACCAGCAGGGCGAACGGTGCGACCTGGTGCAGCGTCACCCGGCTGCGGGCCTCGACCCGCAGGTCGCGCCCGGCGATGAGCGAGGCGTCACGCCACATGGGTCACCTCGCCGGCCGCGGAGGGCACGCCTGGAGCCGCCCCGGCGTCGGTGTGCCGGCCGGCGTCGAGCGCTCCACCGGCGTCGTTGGGGCCGCCGGCCATGCCCCCGTCCAGCTCGACCACCCGGTCGGCGAGCGCCTCGGCCCGGTCGAGCTCGTGCGACGACATCACGACCGTCGCGCCCTGGGCCACGGCCTGGCGGGCCAGGCGGTCGAGCAGGTCGCGGGCGTCGCTGTCGAGGCCGGCGTGGGGCTCGTCGAGCAGCCACAGCTCGGGCCGACGGGCGAGCAGGCAGGCCAGGGACGTCCGGCGGCGCTGGCCAGCAGACAGCCGGGACACCCGCACGTCGCGCAGGCGGGCGGACAGGCCGACCAGGTCGAGCGCGGCCTCGATGTCGCTGCGCCCCGCCCGGTACGCCCGACCCCAGAACGTGACGTTGTCGGCCACGGTGAGGTCGTCGAACAGGCCCGTGGCGTGACCGAGCAGCCCGACGCGGCGACGCACGGGACGGACGTCGTGACGCAGGTCATGCCCCAGCACCGTCGCCTCCCCGCGCACCACCGGGACGAGGCCCGCGCACACACGCAAGACCGTCGTCTTGCCTGCGCCGTTCGGACCGCGTAGGAGGACGATTTCACCGCGCGTCACGTCGAGTGTGATCCCGGCGAGCGCAGGGAATCGTCCGAGCAGCGCAACGGCGTCGCGGAGGTGGACGACCGGCTCCATGGAGACGACGCGAGGCTACTGACCGGCCGGGTGGGCCTCCAAGACGCGGCCACCCCTCGGCGCCGGTCGCCGATCGGCCATGCACCGGGCGAGTGGAGGGTGGGACCTCGGTGTCCGCGGCGGTCTGTACTCTCTCGCCCGATGCGTCTGGCCACAGTTCTCGGAGCCATCGGGCGCGCCTGCATCACGGCGGGCGTGCTGATCCTCCTGTTCGTGGCGTACCAGCTCTGGGGTACCGGCATCCGTGAGGCCCAGGCGCAGAACGCCCTCGAGACCGAGTTCGAGCAGCGCATCGGCGAGCCCGACGAGGGCACCGCCGGCACCGACGACCCGTCCGCGACGACCCTCCCGGGCGGCGACGACCCGACCGTCACCACCGCCCCGGTGGGCCCGCCGCCGCCCCCGCCGGTCGAGGGCGACGCGATGGCCCGCATCCTCATCCCGGAGATCGACGTCGACAAGATCGTGGTCGAAGGGGTCACGGTCTCGGACCTCAAACGCGGCCCCGGCCACTACCCCGACTCCCCGCTCCCGGGGCAGCCGGGCAACGCCGCCATCGCCGGCCACCGCACGACCTACGGCGCCCCGTTCAACCGCATCGACGAGCTCGAGCCCGGCGACGAGATCCTGGTCACGACCGTGCAGGGCTCGTTCCGCTACGAGGTCCGCGAGCAGCTCATCGTGAGCCCCGACCAGGTCGAGGTGCTCGACGACTTCGGCGACGACCGGCTCACCCTCACGGCCTGCCACCCCAAGTACTCGGCCCGCCAGCGCATCATCGTCGTCGCCTCCCTCGTGGGAGACGCGGCGCCCGCGCCCCCGCCGACGCCGGCCGAGGATCCCGCCGACGAAGGCGAGAACGCCGGATCACAGACGATCGACGCCGGCCTGGGCGGTGAGCGGGCCACGGCCTGGCCTGCCGTCCTGCTCGGCGTGGCGTGCGCCCTCATCTGGATCGCCGCCTGGCTCCTCGGCAAGCTCTGGCGCAAGTGGCCGGCCTACATCGTGGGGCTGCCGGTGTTCCTGGTGCTGCTGTTCTTCTTCTTCGAGAACTTCTCGCGACTGCTCCCCGCCAACTTCTGACAGGTTCCGGCCCGCGCCGCATAGCATCGTCGCCGGCGGAAGGCTGGGTCCGCTGCTGGGACATACCCCCTGTGATCAAGGACGGAAGATGAACGCACCGACGCCCGGGTGGAATCCCGACCCCACGGGCCGCCACGAGTACCGCTACTGGGATGGCGGCAGCTGGACCGACGACGTGTCCGACAACGGCGTCACCGCCGTCGATCCGATCGCCTCGCCGGTCGGTGGTCCCGCGCCGTTCGGCCAGGATGCGACGGGCACCGTCGACCCGACCCAGCAGTACGCGACTGCACCTGGCGCGCAACCGCCCGGGTTCGGGCCCCAGCCCGGAGCGCAGCCGACCGGGTTCGGCCAGCCGCCGGGCTACGGCCCGCAGCCCGGGTTCGACCCGGTCTACGGCAACAGCGGCCAGGTCCCGCCAGGGCAGCCGGTCAAGTCCGGCCCGTCGACGGGCCTGATCGTGGGCCTGGTGGCGGCGGCCGTGATCCTGATCGTCGGGCTCGTCGTGGTGCTGGGCGGCGGTGACGACGACGACACGGCCACCGACCAGACGACGACCACCGCGGACACCACCGAGGACACGACCCCTGACACGACCGCGGACACGACGCCTGAGACCACCGAGGCCACCGGGCCCGAGGACGCCGACGTGTTCACCCTCCAGGTCGGCGACTGCCTGGTCGATCAGACTGCTGACGCCGAGGTGGAAGAGGTTCCGGTGGTGCCGTGCGACCAGCCGCACGCGCAGGAGATCTACTACAGCCACATCATCGACGCCGACGCGCTGCCCGACGAGACGGAGATGCAGACGATCGTCGGCGACGCCTGCATCGTGCAGTTCGAGACGTTCGTGGGCCTGCCCTACGACGATTCGGTGCTGGACGTGACCTGGCTCGAGCCCACCCAGGGCTCATGGGACAGCGGCGACCGCGAGCTGCTGTGCATGGTCATCGACCCGTCCACCGACTCGGTGACCGGCACCCTCGCCGGCGCCAACCGCTGAACCTGCTCCTCGCCTGTTGACCGGGGCGGCGCGCGATCGTGTGCGCGATGGCCGCCGCCCCCGGCCACGGGCTCCTGAGCCTGGGGGGTCAGCGGGCGTGGAAGACGGGGCGGCGGCGCTCTCGGAACGCCGCCAGGCCCTCCTGCAGGTCCTCGCTGGCCCACGCCCGCTCGACCGCGGCCGGGGCGTCCGGCCGGCCCTCGAGCGCGGCTTTGTGCGCCCGTAGCGTCAGCGGCGCGAGCGCGGAGATGTCGTCGGCCCACGCAAGGGCGTCATCGAGCGATCCCAGCCGCTGCACCAGCCCCAGCCGGTGGGCCTCGTCCCCCGTGACCACCTCCGCCGCGAGCAGCATCGCCCGAGCCGGTCCGTGGCCGGCGAGCAGCGCCAGCCGCTCCACCGTCCACGTGTCGACCGCCAACCCCAGCCGGCCGGCGGGGATGCCGAAGCTGGCCTGCGCGGTCGCCACCCGCAGGTCGCAGGCGATGGCCAGCTGCGTGCCCGCGCCCAATGCGGCGCCGTCGGCCGCGGCCACGGTGACGAACGGCGCCGACCGCAGCCGATCGAGCAGCGTGTGCAACACGGTGGTGAACGACTCGTCCTCGACCCCGCTCAGGTCGGCGCCCGCACAGAAGTGCCCGCCGGCACCCGCCAACACCAGGGCTCTGACGTCGTCGCCACACCCATCGATCGCCGCGAGCAGGCCGTCCAAGGCCTCGTGGTCGACGGCGTTGCGGCGATCGGGCCGGTCGATCGTCACGACGGCGACGGGCCCGCGTGCTTCGGTGTGGATCACGGGCGCGCACGCTACCTCCGGCCTGACCCGCCCTCCGAGCCGGCCTCGACTCCTCTCTCGGGTCGTGGGCCTCTAGCATCCGACTGCCGCGCATGGACTCGCTGGGCGAGACCCCGCCCCTACAGCAAGGACGCACGATGAACGCACCCGGAGCCGGTTGGCACGCCGACCCCACGGGCCGGCACGAGCACCGCTACTGGGACGGTGCCAACTGGACGGACGACGTGGCCGACGCCGGCGTGTCCGCTGTCGACCCCGTCGACGCGGCCGCGGGCATCGGGGCCGATCCGACCAGCGTGATCGATGCCACCCAGGCGTACACGCCCCAGCCGGGCCCGCAACCCGGAGGGCTCGGTCCGCAGCCCGGGTACGACCCGATGTACGGCTCGGGCCAGACGCCGCCGTCGGGCCGCCCACCCAAGGCCGGGCCGTCGATGGCGCTCGTCGTCGGGCTGGCGGCCGTGGCCGTGGCCCTCATCGTCGGCCTGGTCGTCGCGCTGGGTGGGGGCGGCGACGGTGACGACACAGCCTCGACCGACGGCACGTCGCAGACCACCGAGGACACGTCGTCAGGCGACACGACCGACGACACGTCCTCGGACGACACCAGCGACCGAAGACAACACCGACGACGACAACGACGACGACACCGACGACAGCGGCAGCAGCGACGTCCTGGTCGACGCGATGGCCACCGAGCTCGAGAACTCGGGCGTGTTCGACCGTGAACAGGCCGAGTGCGTCGCCCAGGCGATGCTCGACGGCATCGGCATCGAACGCATGGCCGAGATCGGCGCGAGCGGTGGCGACATCTCGTCGCTCACGCCCGAGGAGCAGGCGGCGATCTTCTCGACGATCGGCGACTGCGGACTGACCGGCATGCCCGGCCTGGGCGAGGACGACGGCGGCTGAGCCGCGCGCGCTGCCCTCAGCGGCCGGTCCAGCGGGGAGGTCGCTTCTCGCGGAACGCGGCGATGCCCTCAGCCGCGTCCTCGGTCGACGCCGACACCGCCAACATCGGGTGCAGCAGCCGCAGCGACGTGTCGACCTGCTGGTCCCACACGGCATAGAACGAATCACGGCCCAGCCGCACGGCTGCCGGCGACTTGGCGGCCAGCGTCGACGCGAGCTCGTCGACGGCGGCGTCGAGCTGGTCGGCGGGCACGACGCGCGTGACGAAGCCGATGCGGCGGGCCTCGTCGGCGTCGACCCTGCGGCCGGTCAGCATCAGCTCGAGCGCCACCTTGGGCGGCATCGAGCGGATCAGCGGCACGGTGATCATGTGGGGCCACAGCCCGACGTCCACCTCCGGCGTGCCGAACACGGCATCGTCGGCCGCGACGACCAGGTCGCACGCGAGCGCCAGCCCGAACCCGCCGGCCAGCGCATAGCCCTGCACCCGGGCGATGACCGGCTTACCCAGGCCGTACAGGTCGCGGAACAGGTCGGCCAGCTCGCCCCGCCCGTCGTGCAGGTCGAGCGCCCCCGCGCCCACCATCCCGCCCAGGTCGGCCCCGGCGCAGAACGCCTGGTCGCCGGCGCCGGTGAGCACGCACACCCGCACGTCGTCGTCGGCCTTCGCCCGGGCGAACGCCTGGCGCAGCTCGGCCACCATCGCCCAGGTCAGCGCGTTGCGGCGGTCGGGTCGGTCGATCGTCACGCGGGCGACGTGGGCGGCGACCCCGTACCGCACCGTGCCGTCCGATCCCGGTGCGGGGCCCGGCGCCGAACCCGGCGTGTCGGTCGTCATGTCCGCTGACCCTATGCGCCCCGTCTGGCCTGCGGGCCGACCCAGCGGGCACCATGCGTCGGTGAGCCCCACCCCACCCGACGACGACCGACCGGCCACGACCGACCCGGTCCTGGTGCGCCGACGCCAGATGGAACGGGGCGCCGAGCTGGCGCAGCGGGTCGGCTACGGCCTGTTCGGGCTGGCGGTCGTGCTGTTCGTGATCGGGTTCGCGATCGGCCTGACGGGTGGGCTCGTCACCGCGATCCTGGTGGCCCTGGGCGTCGGCTCGGTGCTGCTCGCCCCGGCGATCGTCGTCGGCTACGCCGTCAAGGCCGCCGACCGCGACGACCGCGAGCGCGGGCTCGGCGGATAGCGCGGCGACTCGCCCGGGATCTCACGCACCGGCGTCGGCTGACTGTTACCGTGAGGTAACCCGTATGAACGGCGTCACACGAGGTGACGTCACCGGGCTATCCGATGAAGGACGTCATCCGCGTGTCCACCCGCCTGCCCGCCGCTCGCCGGCGCCGCCAACTGCTCGACGTCGCGCGACGGGTGTTCGCCGAACGCGGCTTCCACGATGCGTCGATGAACGACATCGCGATCGCCGCCGGGGTCACCAAGCCGGTGCTGTATCAGCACTTCACCTCGAAGCGCGAGCTGTTCGCCGAGCTGCTGAGCGATGTCGGACACGACCTGCAAGAGACGATCACCAAGGCGGTGGCCGCCGCGGAGGGCCCCCGCGAGATGGTCGAGCTGGGGTTCGGCGCCTACTTCGACTACGTCAACCAGCACCGCGACGCGTTCCAGTTGTTCTACGGCGGCAGCATGGCCCGCGACGAGGACTTCGCCGAGGTGGTCAACCAGACCGAGACCGCCGTGGCGGGCCTGGTGGCAGGGCTCATCGAGATCGAGGGGCTCAGCCCGGGGCAGCGCAGCGTGCTGGGCCACGGCATCGTCGGCATGATCGAGGGCGCCAGCATCCACTGGCTCAAGTCCAACAGCGACGCCGATCCCGCCACCCTCGCCCACCAGCTCGCCGACCTGGCGTGGCGCGGCCTGCGCGGCGTCCAGCCCTGACGCCCACGCCGGCGACACTGCTCGGCTGACGTGGCGATGTTCCGGAGCTGCTCACCGTCTGACTCTGGCGTCAGAAATGCGTCAGCATCTCTCCACAGCCCGTACATGAACTCGTGACAGGACGGTAAGCGGACGCTCGTAGGTTGCCCGCCGATGTCACGGCTGACAGGCAACCGATGAACCTCACCATGCACGAGCAGGAGCGCCTGCTCGTCACGCTGGCGGGCATGGTCGCCCGCGACCGGCAGGCCCGGGGGCTGAAGCTCAACCACCCGGAGGCTGTCGCCGTGCTCAGCACGTTCGTGCTCGAGGGCGCGCGCGAGGGCCGCCGGGTGGCCGACCTGATGGATGCCGGGCGGCGGGTCCTGAGTCGCGACGACGTCATGGAGGGCGTGCCCGAGCTGATCCCCGAGGTGCAGGTCGAGGCCACCTTCCCGGATGGAACCAAGCTCGTGACCATCCACGAGCCGATCGCCTGACCCCATGGCGCTCATCCCCGGAGAGGTCATCCCCGGCGCCGAGCCCGTCGCGCTGTTCGCCGGGGCGGTCATCGTCGAGCTGACCGTGGCCAACACCGGCGACCGGGCCGTGCAGGTCGGGTCGCACTACCACTTCGCCGAGGCCAACCCGGCGCTGGCGTTCGACCGTGCCGCGGCGCGCGGCCATCGCCTCGCCATCCCTGCGGGCACCTCCGTGCGGTTCGAGCCCGGCATCGAACGCCGCGTCGAGCTCGTGCCGCTCGGCGGTCGGCGCGTCGTGGCCGGCCTGCGGGGCGAGGTGGCCGGCCCTCTCGACCCGCCCGAAGGCGACGCCTGATGCAGATCGCACGCGATCGCTACGCCCGGCTGTACGGCCCCACCACCGGCGACCGCATCCGGCTCGCCGACACCGACCTGCTGATCGAGGTCGAGGCCGACCTCGCCGGTGGCGGCCCGGATCCCGCCGGCGCCGCGTACGGGGACGAAGCAGTGTTCGGCGGGGGCAAGGTCATCCGCGAGTCGATGGGCCAGGCCACGGCCACCCGGGCCGAGGGCACGCCCGACCTGGTCATCACCGGGGCGGTCATCCTCGACCACTGGGGCATCGTCAAGGCCGACGTCGGCGTGCGAGACGGCCGCATCGTGGCCATCGGCAAGGCGGGCAACCCCGACACGATGGACGGCGTCGACCCGGCGCTGGTGATCGGCCCGTCGACGGAGGTCCTGGCGGGCAACGGCAAGATCCTCACGGCCGGGGCCGTCGACAGCCACGTCCACCTCATCGCCCCCCAGCAGCTCGACGAGGCGCTGGGCGCCGGCATCACCACGATCATCGGCGGCGGCACCGGGCCCGCCGAGGGCACGAAGGCGACCACGGTCACCCCCGGGGCCTGGAACCTGGCTCGCATGCTGCAGGCCCTCGACGGCGTGCCCGTCAACGTCGCCCTGCTGGGCAAAGGGAACACCGTGTCCGAGGAGGGGCTGCGCGAGCAGCTCGCCGCCGGCGCCTCGGGCTTCAAGCTCCACGAGGACTGGGGCACCACGCCCGCCGCCATCGACGCCTGCCTGCGGGTGTGCGACGAGTCGGGCGTGCAGGCCGCCATCCACACAGACACGCTCAACGAGGCGGGCTACGTGCAATCGACGCTGGCGGCGATCGCCGGGCGGACGATCCACACCTACCACACCGAGGGTGCGGGCGGTGGCCACGCGCCCGACATCATCACCGTGGTCCGCGAGCCGTACGTGCTGCCCTCGTCGACCAACCCGACCCGGCCCCACACGGTCAACACGGTGGACGAGCACCTCGACATGCTCATGGTCTGCCACCACCTCAACCCGACCATCCCGGAGGACCTGGCCTTCGCCGAGAGCCGCATCCGCCCGTCGACGATCGCGGCCGAGGACATCCTCCACGACCTGGGCGCCATCTCGATGATCGGGTCCGACTCGCAGGCCATGGGTCGCATCGGCGAGGTCGTGCTCCGCACCTGGCAGACGGCGCACGTGATGAAGCGGCGCCGGGGTGCGCTGCCCGGCGACGGCGCCGCCGACAACGTGCGGGCCCGGCGCTATGTGGCCAAGACCTCCATCTGCCCGGCCGTCGCCCACGGCCTGGCCGAGCACGTCGGCTCGGTCGAGGTGGGCAAGCTCGCCGACCTGGTGCTGTGGGACCCGGCCTTCTTCGCTGTGCGGCCCCACGTGGTGGTCAAGGGTGGGTTCATCGCCTGGGCGCAGATGGGCGACGCCAACGCGTCGATCCCCACGCCCCAGCCCGTGCTGCCCCGGCCCATGTTCGGGGCGGCGCCGGCCGCGGCGGCCGCCACGAGCCTGACGTTCGTCGCCCCGGCGGCGTTGGCAGACGGGGCCGACGGTTCGGCGACCGGGCCGACGCTCGCCGAGCGGCTGGGCCTACGGTCGCAGGTCGTGCCGGTGGCCGACACCCGCCGCCTCGGCAAGGCCGACATGCCCAACAACGACTCCTGCCCCGACGTGTGTGTCGACGCCGACACGTTCGCGGTCACCATCGACGGTGAGCTGGTCGAGGCCGATCCCGCCACCGAGCTGCCGATGGCCCAGCGCTACTTCCTGTTCTGATGCCTGCGCCGCCATCAGTGCCCACAACAGCACCGCTGACAGGTCCTGGGTACGGACATGGTTGCTAGCCAACCAATTCCGTCCCCGGGGCTGGCAGCGATGCCGGGGACGGCCGTGCCATCGCCGGGGCTGGCAGCGATGCTGCTGGCCGACGGGCGGTTCCCGGCCGGGGGGCACGCCCACTCCGCCGGGGCCGAGTCGGCGTGTGCCGACGGGCGCATCGTCGACGAGCCGACCCTCGCCGCGTTCCTCGCGGGCCGCCTCCGGACCACCGGACTGGTGGACGCGGCGCTGGCCGCCGCCACCGCACTGGCGCTGGCGCCGTGCACCGCCGAGGACGACGTCCGGCTCGCGCTCGCGGCGCTCGACGCCGAGGCCGACGCCCGCATCGCCGCGCCGCCGCTCCGGGCGGCGTCCCGCAAACTCGGCCGCCAGCTCGTGCGGGTCGCCGGCCGGTGCTGGCCCGACGGCATGCTCGCACTGGTGCCGGACGCGCTGCCCGACGGCGCCCACCAGGCCGTGGCCCTCGGGGCGGTCGGCCTGGCTGCAGGCCTCGACGCGAGCGCTGTCGCGGGCCTGAGCCTGCACCACGCCGTCACGACCCCGGCCCAGGCCGCGGTGCGGCTGCTGGGCCTCGACCCCTTCGGCGTCGCCGCCATCACCGCCCAGCTCGGGCCCGTCGCCGACCAGGTCGCCGCCGAGGCCGTGGCCGCGGCCTGGGCTGCGCTCGACGACCGCGCCGGCTCGCGATTCGCCGGGCTCCCCGACCTGCCCGCCCTCAGCTCGCCGCTGGTCGAGATCGCCGCGCTCGAGCACAGGGCCTGGGACGTCCGCATGTTCGCCACCTGACCGCATCCCCACCGAGCAATCCGTCCCGGCCATCCCCGGCCGACCGAGAGGAACCACCATGGGCGCCTTCCACGCCGACGATCCCCACCACCACCATCGACACGCCGCCCCCGACGCGCCGCTGCGTGTGGGCATCGGCGGGCCGGTGGGCAGCGGCAAGACCGAGCTCGTGGCGTCGCTGTGCCGGGCCTTCGCCGACGAGCTGTCGGTCGTGGTCGTGACCAACGACGTGTTCACCACCGAGGACGCGAAGATCCTCGAGCGGATGGCGGTGCTGCCGACCGAGCGCATCGTCGGCGTCGAGACGGGATGCTGCCCGCACACCGCGATCCGCGACGACATCAGCGAGAACGTCGACGCGGTCGAGCAGCTCGAGGCCCGGTTCCGGCCCGACGTGGTGCTGGTCGAGAGCGGCGGCGACAACCTGACCGCCACCTTCAGCCGGGCACTGATCGACGTGCAGATCTTCGTGATCGACGTGGCCGGCGGCGACAAGGTGCCCCGCAAGGGCGGGCCGGGCATCACCGCGTCCGACCTGCTCGTCGTCAACAAGATCGACCTCGCCCCGCTGGTGGGCGCCAGCCTCGACGTCATGCGCGACGACGCCCGGCGCATGCGGGGCGACAAGCCCACGTTCCTCGTGTCGCTGCGCGACGACCCGCTGGCGGCGCCGGTGGCCGACTGGGTGCGGTCACGCCTGGCGGCCCGGGTCGCGGCGTGACCCGGCGACCCTCCTAGTGCGCGCCTCGGCCATCCTCGTCGCCGACCGGCCGCCGGGGAGTGCGCGCACCCGGTGCACGACGCTGCGCTCCGCGCCTCCGCTGACGTTGCGGGCCACCGGCGACGACCTTGTCCACCTCGTGGGCAGCGCGGCGGGGCCGGTCGGCGGTGATGCGCTGCGGCTGTCGGTCACGGTCGGCGCCGACTGCCGGCTCGTGGTCCGGAGCGTGGCGGCCTCGCTGGTGATGCCCGGACCGACGGGCGCGCCGTCGTCTCTGGATGTGGACGTCGACGTCGCCGCCAGGGCGGTGCTGCACTGGCTGCCCGAGCCGACGATCGTCGTGCGGGGCTGCGACCACCGGGCGACGACGCATCTCCGGCTCGCCACCGGTTCCGAGGTGGTGTGGCGCGAGATCGTGGTGCTGGGCCGCCACGACGAGGCGCCGGGCTCATTGCTCCAGCGCCTGCGGGTCGACCTCGACGGAGCCCCTCTGGTGCGCAACGACCTGCCGGTCGGGCCCCTCTGGCCCGGCTCGCTCGGCCCCGCGGGCGCCGGCGACGCCCGCGCCGTGGCGACAGCCCTGGTCGTCGGTCCCGCGGCGGCCGCCCTGCGCGTCGACCCGCCGTCCGGCGTGCGCGCCGCCGTGCTCCCCCTGGAGGCGCGCGCTGCATCGGCGCACCCGGCCGCACTGGTGAGCGTGCTGGCCCCTCATCCACTCGCCGCCATCACGACCCTGGAGGCAGCGCTCCCCGTCGGTACGACCGCCCCCTGACGCCGGTCGACGACGGCATCGGTCATGCGGCCAGGCGACGAACTGTGCCCGGACGCGACAGCGCCGCCTGCAGGGGGGATGCAGACGGCACCGTCATTCTGCAGAGAGCGACGAGTGGAGGGGGGAGTACTCGTACTCGATCCGCAGTTCTTGTTGAGCTGTCAAACCTTGGCCCCCGGATGGGCACCCCCACCCGGTGAGCTTTACGTGAGTCAGTGTAGAGCGGAGTTGCCGTCACCCACTCGTCAGCAAGACGTGTCAGTTGTCACGTTGTGAAGCCCTTGTCACGCAGTGCGTCAGGCCCTCGAAAGGTGGCGCGACCCTGGTCAGGGGGCCGAGTGGAGCCTCAGCGGCGGCGACGCGTGCCAGCCGTGCCTGGCGCAAGGAGCCGCGGACGCTGCCGCGCACCCGGTCGACCGCCTCCCGGTAGCGAGACAGCGGCACGGTGAATCTCGACCGCCAGGCCGCGAACGCACCCTTCAGGCGGCCCCGGAGTGTCGCGCCGGCGACGCCGATGCGATGGACGGCCGCCCGCCACCGTGAGCGGACGACGGCTGTGCCGCGTGCCACGGGTCGTAGCGCCGCACGTGACGCCGAGCAGGCGAGAGCGACGACTCCGTCCGCCACGGCCTCGAGCGCCCGTGCCGCTTCCCTGACGGCGGATCTCACGTGGGCGATCAGCCCGAGGATGGGCCGCGCCACCATCGCCACCACCAGGGCCGCGCCGGCGGCCACGCGCCCAGCGCGGCCGAGGCCCGATGGCGCAGGGCCGCCAACGCGCCGGCCACGGGCGTCCACAGGCGCCATGCCGCGTCGGCGATGCCCCGAGCCGCGCGGGCCAGCGCTCGGCCGATATCGAGGAGAAACGCGGCCGCCGCCCGAACGACCGACCCGACAGCGCGTGCGGCGGCTCGTACCGGCGACACCATCAGCCGACCCGCTGCCCCCACGGCCGCACCGGCCGCGACGACCCATCGGGTCAACGCCCGCACGACGGACGAGGCCGCCCGGCCCGTCGCCCGCAGCACTGCGCCGACCACGCGAATCAGCGTCCGGCCCGGAACGGCCACCGTCCGAGCTGCAGCTCGTAGGGCCAGGCCGACACGGCGGGCAATGGCCATGCCTGCTCGGCCGGCAGCGCGAGCCGCCGCGGCCGCGCTTCTGGCTGCGCCGCGCACGACCACCGCCCAGCGCTTGACGACCGCGACGACGGCGCGGGCGAGTGAGCGCACCGGAGCGGCCACGGCGCGGGCCAACGCCCTCGCCGCCACCCGCACCCGCCGGGCGATCGCCAGCCCGGCGGCCGCCAGGGAGCGCACGGACCGGACAACCGCCGCCAGCGGGACCGCTATCAGGTGTGCCAGGCCGACCGCGACCGACCATGCGCCCGCCGCGGCCCGACGCCCGCCATCAACGGCCGCTCGGGCCACCGCCAACAGCGCGGCGTAGCCGGCGCGGAACGGTCGGGCTGCGAGGCGTCCCAGCCGGGCCGCGTGGCGCGTCAGCCAGCGCCTCGCAGCACGCAGCGACGCCACCGTCCGACGTGCCCCGGCGCGGATCGCCCGAGCGACCCCACGGCCAGCCTCCCAGACAGCGACGAACGGGATGAGCGGGACGGCGAGCACGTGGCCCACCACCCCGAGATCAGGCTCTGGCGGTGCCGGCGCAGGGACAGCGGCAAAGCGATCGCCGTCGTCGTCCGCCGGCGCGACACGGCGCTGCCCCCCGGGCGCGGGGGTGCCGCACCCGGGCTCAGAGGCGGCGGCCATCGCGTGCCTGTGCCTCGGCGGCCAGCTCCTCGAGCCGGGTGACCGTGCTCGTGCCGGTCATGCTGTCGAGCTCGTCCCGCGCCTCCACGACCGCGGCCGCAGGCGACGGCTCGGCGTATGGCTCCGCCGAGTCGGGTGGCACCGCCGGATCGCCGAGTGCCGACGCCAGGCGCTCCACAGCGCTCGCTCGCTGTTCGACGTAGTCCCGCTCTCGGCCGGGCGCGGGGACCCGACCTGCGAGCAACGACGCGACCTCCACCAGGGCTCCGTGGGCAGCGGCGATGGCCGCGCCGGCGACGTCCGGATCGACGCGGGCCGACCGGACGAGCAGCGCCTCGTACGCCGCGACCAGCCGACCGGACGCGTCGCTCGTTACATCGAGGCGCATGCCTGAGGCGAGCAGGGCCCTCCGGCGACGGCGCTCACGGTGGCGTCCGGCAGCCCGCCAGAGGGACCGGGCGGGAAGAACACACCCGAGGCCGATCGCGACGAGGCCACCCACCAGGGCCGCAGAGGGCCCGGACCCGACGGCCACCCACGCGAGCAGCGCGGCGCCGGCGATGATGAGGGTGACATCAGCCCACCCGGGTCCGTCGTCCACGTCGGGCAGTAGCTCGTCGATGAGCTCGTCGAGGTCGTCCCGCCCCCGGTGGCGACGAGCGTCCGGCGAGTGCAAGGGAACGACGGGTGCGGGCTGCGGTGGCACGACGACCGCCGCACCGTCGGCCGCTCGGTCCCGACCGGGGTCAGCGGTGTCCATCGACTGCCCCACGCTCTCGCCCCACCTGCACCGCACAAGTATGCGGCAGGTCGCCGGCTCGGCTGCATCACCCGCAGGTGGCATCGGGACCAACGGGACCACGGCACGATCACCCGACGGTCGACGACCGGAGATCCGCGTCGGGGGCGGCGGGCGGCACCACTCTGCTCGGGTACCCGAAGTGCTCGGCATAGGCCGCTTCGAGTGCAGGCCGGTCAAGCCGATGCTTGTCGCGCGTGCCGCCGGGAGAGGTCACGATCAGGTTCGAGTCGGCGATGGTGACACGGCCGCCCGCCACGGTCAGCCGGGTGCATACGGTGCCCTGGGTGAAATGCGACTCCGGCGATGTCTGCTGGAAGGTGGACATCGGCACGAACGCGTCGATCGACCGAGCCCGCCCGTCGAGCCGGTAGGCGGGCCGCCCGTCGCGGATCAGGTCCCAGACGTCGGCCCCGCTCTCATCCTCGACGGGCCGCAGCTCGAAGGCTCCCGCTGGATCAGCCTGCGGACCCGCGTGGTCGAGCCGCAAGGGACAGACGAAGTTGTCACCGAAACCGACGTCCGCCAGGTGCGGTTCGCCGTCGATCGTGACCCGTAGCACCAGGTGGTCGAACGGTGGGGCGAGTGTGCCGTCGGGGTCGTACACCTGGGCCTGCAGCATGTCGACGTCGACGCCACGCGTCCGCAGCAGCCACGCGAAGGCGCTGTTGAGCTCGTAGCAGAACCCACCCCGCCCGGCTCGGAGCAGCTTGGCCAACACCGCGTCGGGCTCCAGCTCGATGGGGCGACCGAGGTGGATGTCGAGGTTCTCGAACGCGATGTTCTCCAGATGAGCCCGGTGCAGGTCACCCAGCACCTGCGCGTCGATCTGAGCCGGCGGAACGGTGCGAAGCCGCGAGAAGTAGCGCTCGACAATCGCGGCGGCGGGGTCAGCTCCGTACTCGTGCATGGCCGTCCCAACGGTGGCCGAGGCTCGACCATTCCACCCGTGCGGGCGAGGTGCGGACGGGTTGACGGCGTGTACGGGACCCAGGTCGGGCTACTCGATGCGCAGGCCGCTGATCGCCCGGGCGATGACGAGCTGCTGGATCTGCTCGGTGCCCTCGAAGATGTCGTAGATCTTGGCGTCGCGGTGCAAGCGCTCGACCGGGTACTCGCGGGTGTAGCCGTAGCCGCCGAGGATCTGGATGGCCCGCTCGGTGACCCACACGGCGACGCGGCCGGCCTTGAGCTTGGACATCGAGCCCTCGGCGTTCGTGTAGCCGCCGTTGCGGGACAGCCACGCGGCCCGGTGCACGAGCAGGCGGGCGGCGTCGATCTCGGTGGCCATGTCGGCGAGCATGAAGGCGATCGCCTGGTTCTCGATGATCGCCTTGCCGAACGCCTTGCGCTCCTTGGCGTACTCGAGCGAGTACTCGTAGGCGGCGCGGGCGATGCCGATGGCCATGGCGCCGACCGCGGGGCGGGTGGCCTCGAAGGTGGCCATGGCCGGCTGCTTCGCACCGGTCTTCTGGTGCTCGCGGGCCCGGGCCAGCTTCTCGTCGAGCTTCTCCTTGCCGCCGAGCAGCAGCCGGCCGGGGATGCGGACGTCGTCGAGCACGACCTCGGACGTGTGCGACGCCCGGATGCCGTGCTTCTTGTACTTCTGCCCCTGCGACAGGCCCTTGGTGCCCGGCGGGACGACGAAGCTGGCCTGGCCCCGGCCCCTTGAGCTTGGGGTCGACGGTGGCCACGACCACGTGCACGTCGGCGATGCCGCCGTTGGTGATCCACGCCTTGGTGCCGTTGAGCACCCACTCGTCGCTGGCCTCGTCGTAGACGGCCTTGGTCTTGAGCGAGCTGACACGTCGGAGCCGGCGTCGGGCTCGGACACGCAGAACGCGCCGAGCTGGATCTTGTCGGCCGTGCCGAAGCACTGCGGCACCCACTCCATGACCTGCTCGGGCGTGCCCGTTGCCGGCGATGCCCGCGGCGGCCAGGCCGGAGCCGAAGATCGACAGGCCGATGCCGGCGTCGCCCCAGAACAGCTCCTCGAGCGCGACCGGCAGGGTGAGGCCCGTCGGGTCACCCAGCGAGGCCTGGGCGAAGAAGTCGAAGGAGTACAGCCCGATCTTGGCCGCCTCCTCGACGATGGGCCACGGGAACTCCTCCCTCTCGTCCCACTCCTCCGCCGCGGGGCGCACGACGGTCTCGGCGAAGTCGTGGACCCACTTCTGGATCTGCTGCTGGTCCTCGTTGAGGTTGAGAGAGAACTCGCTCATCGGGTCGGCCCTCGGTCGGTGGGAGGTGGATGGTCGGAGTGCGACACGACCGGATCGGTTACCGGCCGGTAACAAGACTAGCCAAAGCGTAGCGGCTGTGCCATCGATCCGCTGTTCGACGCCACCTGTCGATTTCTGCTCCGGGCCGGCCGAGGCTCGGCTCTCCCGGTGGGGGCCCGAAAGGCAGGTGACCGGGCGCCCGGTCACCTGCCAAGATGCGCGGCCAACGGAGCCGAGACTGCGAGCCGGGAGCTGTGATGTCACGACGTGGATGGACGCTGTTCATCGCGTTGGGCGTCATCTGGGGCATCCCCTACCTGCTCATCAAGGTCGCGGTCGAGGACCTGCCGCCTGCCTCGTTGGTCTTCGCTCGCTGCGCGCTCGCGACGTTGCTGCTCGCCCCGCTCGCCGCGGCCCGAGGCCTGCTGCAGCCGCTGGTCCCTCACTGGCGCCCGCTGCTCGTCTACACGCTCATCGAGATCTGCGCACCATGGGTCCTGCTCGGCTACGCGGAGCAGGAGCTGTCGAGCTCCCTCACCGGGCTGCTGGTGGCGGCGGTGCCGCTGGTCGGGGCGGTGATGGTCAAGGTCACCGGCCACGAGCCGATGGGGTCCCGCCGAGTGCTCGGGCTGCTCGTCGGTTTCGCCGGGGTGGCGGCGCTGGTGGGGTTCGACGTCGGCTCGTCGAGTGCCGGGCCGGTGGCTGCGGTCGGGCTCGTGTCGATCTGCTACGCCCTCGGGCCGCTGATCCTGGCGCGACACCTGGCGGATCTCCCCGGCCTCGGCGTCGTCGCCGCGTCGCTGGCCATCTCGGCCATCCTGTACACGCCGTTCGGCCTGGCGCAGTGGCCGGCCGAGGCGCCGGGCGCCGATACGTGGTGGTCCGTGGTCGGGCTCGCCGTGGTGTGCACCGCGATCGCGTTCATGGTGTTCTTCGCGCTGATCGCCGAGGTGGGCCCGTCACGGGCGACCGTCATCACCTACGTCAACCCCGTCGTCGCGGTGGCGCTGGGCGTGGTCGTGCTCGACGAGCACGTCTCCGTGGCGACGGGGGTGGGCTTCGCTCTCATCCTGTTGGGCTCCGTGCTGGCGACCCAGCGGGAGCGGGTGCCGGAGCGGGTACCAGTGGGGGCGCACGACGGTCGCGCCATCGCGGGCGAGGACGTGGCCGCTTGCCCGGTCGCCGAGCCGTGAGCGCACGAGCAGGACGCGTATGACAGCCGGGACGTCAGGCGGGGCGGACGACGGTGCCGGCCGCGGTGTCCTCGATGACGTAGCCGGCGGCCGTGATCTTGTCGCGGAGCCTGTCGGCACGAGTCCAGTCCTTGGCTGCACGTGCCTCGTCGCGCTCGTGGGCCCAGCCGAGCACGTCGCCGGGCACGTCGCTCCCGGCGGCGGCCCGTAGTTCGAGACCCAGGGCGTCGGCGATCTCGAGCGCTGCGGCGGCGAGCGGCCCTGCAGCGCCGGTGCCTCCACCGTCGAGCGCCACGTTCGCCCGGCGCACCAGGTCGAACAGCAGGCCGGTCGCGGCGGGTGTCTGCATGTCGTCGTCCATGGCGGCGCGGAACCGGTCGAGCGCGCCGGCGTCCGGCTCGGCACCGGAAAGCCCGGCGACCGACGCCACCCGCCGCGCGAACGAGTCGAGCCGATCGAGTGCCGCCTCGGCGTCGCGCAGGCTGTCGTCGGTCACGTCGATGGGCGATCGGTAGTGCGACCGCAGCACCAGCAACCGGTAGGCGCGGGCGTCGTACTGCTCGACAAGGTCGACCAGGTTCGACACGTTGCCGAGCGACTTGGACATCTTCGTGCCCTCGACCTCGACGAACCCGTTGTGCACCCACGTGCGGGCGAAGCGGTGCCCGTCGGCTACGGCCTGTGCCCGCTCGTTCTCGTGGTGGGGAAACGCCAGGTCCTGGCCGCCGCCGTGCAGGTCGAAGTCGTCGCCCAGCAGGTCGAGCGCCATGACCACGCACTCGGTGTGCCAGCCGGGCCGGCCATCGCCCCACGGCGAGGGCCAATGCGGCTCGTCGGGCTTCGCCTTCTTCCACAGGGCGAAGTCGACCGGCGAGCGCTTCTCGTCGATGCCCTCGACCCGGGCGCCGGCCTTGAGCGAGTCGAGCGGCTGGCGGGCCAGGAGCCCGTAGTCGTCGACGCGCTCGGACGAGAAGTACACCCCGTCGGACGTCTCGTACGCGGCGCCGCGCTCGACCAGCCGTCCGATGAGCTCGACCATCTGCTCGACGTAGGCCGTGGCGTGGGGGTCGTGGTCGGGGCGGCGGACGTTGAGCGCGTCCATCGCCCGGTACCAGACGGCCTCGCACCGCTCGGTGATCTGGCGCCAGTCGCGGACCTCGGCCTGGGCCCGCTGGATGATCTTGTCGTCGATGTCGGTGATGTTCGACACGTAGGTCACGTCGAGCCCCGACCAGTCGAGGTAGCGGCGCAGCACGTCGAACACCAACGAGAACCGGCCGTGGCCCACGTGGGGCGGGCCGTAGACGGTGGGGCCGCAGACGTACATCGACACCTTGCCGGGCTCACGGAGCTCGACGGGGGCGACTCCCCCCTTGGCGGTGTCGAACAGTTGCAGCATGGGTGGCCAGGGTAGTTGCGCCCTCCGACCGGACAGAACCGCGTTCCCGCGGGGGCAGCGCGCGCGGGAGACTGTGCCGGTGCTCCTGGAGCGTGAGCGAGAGTCGGCGGAGCTGAGCCACGCGCTGAGCGAGGCGCAACGAGGTCACGGCCGGGTCGTCCTGGTCGAGGGCTCCGCGGGGATCGGCAAGACGAGCCTGCTGCGGGCGGCCGCCGAGACGGCGATCGACATGGGGTTCACGTGCTTGCGGGCGAGAGCCGGCGAGCTCGAGCGCGACTTCGCCTACGGGTGCGTGCGCCAGCTCCTCGAGCCCGTCATCGCGGGGGCCCCGGGCCCGGAGCGTGACCGCCAGTTCGCCGGCGCCGCCGCACTCGCGCAACCGCTGTTCGCCCCGACGGTCCCCGCGCAGCTCGCGCCCGCCGCCGACACCACGTTCTCGATGCTGCACGGCCTGTACTGGCTGCTCAGCAACCTCACGGACGACGCTCCTGTGGTCCTGGCCATCGACGACCTCCAGTGGTCCGACGCGGAGACCCTGCGCCTGCTCGGTTACCTGGCCCCTCGGCTGGACGGCCTGCGCCTCGCCGTCTTCTGCTCCGCCCGCACCGGCGCGCCGGGCGAGGCAGGCCTGGCCCGGCTGGCGGCCGCGCCGGAGACGACGGTCCTGCGCCCGCGTCCGTTGAGCACCGCTGGCGCGGCGACGCTGTGCGGGCTCCGACTCGGAGGCGATGTCACCGACGACTTCGCGACGGCGTGCTGGGAGGCAACCGGCGGCAATCCCTTCTACCTGGAGTCGCTCCTCCGCGAGACCGCCGAGCAGAAGGTCGTGCCCGACGCTCACGAGGCGGCCCGGGTGCGCCGCATCGGCCCCGCCACCGTTGCCCAAGCGGTCCTCCTGCGGCTGTCCGACTCCCCGGCGGCGACCAGCGATCTGGTGCGCGCCGTGGCGGTGCTGGGTGACGGCGCCAGTCTGGCCGAGGCGGCACGTCTCGCCGAGATCACCGAGGCCGAGGCGGCCCGGGCCCACGACCTGCTGGCCAAGCTCGAGATCCTGACGGCCCGGGACGTGCTGGAGTTCACCCACCCGATCGTCCGGGAGGCCGTCTACGCGGACATCGGGTCCCGCGAGCGCGCGGAGGCGCACGCACGCGCCGCCGACGTCCTCGCCGCCAGCGGCGCGTCGGCTGAGCGGATCGCCGCCCAGACGGCCGCGGCGGAGCCGGCGGGTGACCCGGCGCGGGTCGACCTCCTGCGCCGCGTGGCCGGGGACGCGCTCGCGCGAGGAGCGCCCATGGCCACGGTTGCGTGGCTGAGGCGAGCGCTCGCTGAGCCGCCTCCGCCGATGGCCAGGGGGACGGTGCTCCTCGAGCTCGGAGCTGCCGAGCTGCGCGTGGCCGCGCCCGAGGCGCTCGACCATCTCGTGGCGGCGATCGAGCTCCTCGGGGAACCCGAGCTGCTCACGAGGGCGGTCCGTCTGCTCGGCAACGCGCTGACCTGGTCGAGACAGTCGGACCGCGCCGTCCAGGCGCTGGAATCCGCGATCCCGATCGTCGAGCCGGCCGACCGTGAGCTGGCGCTGTTCATCGAGGCGGACCTCGCGGCACATGCCCAGGAGGCGAGCCGCGAGGCCCGCGCTCCTGCGGCGCGGCGCCTCGAGCGCTACGCCGGCCTCCACGGCGCGACTCCGGGCGAACGGCTGGTGCTCGCGAGCCTGGCCTTCGAGCGCGCCAGGGTCAGCGAGTCCGCGAGCGACGCCGCGGCCATCATCGAGCGCGCGCTCGCCGGCGGTCGCCTCCTGGCGGAACAGGAGCTGGACGTCCCGCCCCCGATCTACGTGCTGGTGGTCGGCCTCACCGCCACCGACGCCCTGGATCTCACGGAGGCGCTGCTGGGCCAGATGCTCGCCGACGCCCGTGCCCGGGTCTCGATCCCGGCGATCGCGTTCGTGCTCGCTCACCAGGGTGTCGCCTCCCTGCACAAAGGCGCGGTCACGCAGGCGGAGGCCGACGCGCGGACGTCGCTCGAGCTGCTCCTCGCGCATGACATCCCGCTCGGCGCCGCGTTGTCCCTCGGGGTCCTCATCCAGGCACTCGTCGAGGAGTCAGAGGTCGACGCGGCTGAGCAGGCCCTCGCCGACAGCGGCTTCGCCGACGAGATCCCGCCGGGCCTCCCCAACCTCCTGCTGCTCGAGGCCCGTGGCATCCTCCGGCACGCCCAGGGCCGGGCGGCGGAGGCCGTCGACGATCTGGTGGAGTTCGGCCGCCGCGACGTGCTGTGGGGAGGCGCCAACCCCCTCGCCTCCCGCTGGCGCTCGTGTGCATCGTTCGCACTCGCCGCGCTGGGTGACAGCGCCGGCGCGCGCGACATGGCGCGCGACGATCTCGACCGGGCGCGGCGGTGGGGAGCCGCCAGCGGGATCGGCACGGCGTTGCGCGCGACCGCGTTGGCCGAGGGCGGCACCGCGTGCGTCGACCGCCTTCGCGAAGCGGTCGCGCTCCTCGAGCGCTCGCCGGCACGGCTCGAGCAGGCGCGCGCGCTGACCGACCTGGGTGCCGCCCTGCGGCGCGGCAACCGGCGTCGGGAGGCGCGGGACGCACTGCAGGCCGGGCTCCAGATCGCCGAGGGCTGCGGTGCACGAGCGCTGGTTGAGCAGGCGCGCACGGAACTGCGGGCGGCAGGCGGCAGGTCGAGCGATCCCTGGGGCCGCGGCGCGCAGCGCTTGACCGCGTCGGAGCTCCGGGTCGCCGAGCTCGCAGCCGACGGGCAGAGCAACCCCGAGATCGCGCAGGCGCTGTTCGTGACGCGGAAGACGGTCGAGACCCACCTCGGGAGCGTGTACCGCAAGCTCGGCATCTCGGGCCGCGGGAAGCTGCACAGGGTGCTCAGCGACCGAAATCAGTGACCTCCCCGACGCTGCCATCGGGGTTGCGGGCCTACGGTCGACCCATGGACGACCGATCCCGCGGCCACGAGGGGCGCACGCTCAGCGTCCGGCTCGATGTGCAGCTCGACCGCCAGCCGATCGGCGGACGCCTCCGCACAGACTGGGGTGCGGAGGAGACGTTCGTGGGGTGGCTGGGCTTCGTCGACGCGCTGAGGCGGCTGCGCGACCTCGGCGCCCCGGAAGACAGCCCAGACTGAACGGGACTCTCGGTCCCCGGCCCGACCGCCGCGCTCAGGTGCTGTGCACCACCGCGAGGCTACGGAGGCGCTCGGGGATCGGGATCTCGGGGAGCTGGTCCTCGGGCCGGGGCAGCTTGCGGGGACGGCCCCGGGCCCGCTTGGTCGCGAGGATCCTCCCGTGGAGGAACACCTGGCCGCCCCAGACGCCCCACGGCTCACGCCGCCGGAGAGCGCCCTCGAGGCACGGCGTCATCACCGGGCAGGCGGCGCAGATCCGCTTGGCGCGGGCGATGTCGCGCGGCCTTTCGCTGAAGAACATGGCGGCGACGTGGCCGCTGACCTCGCGGCAGCGAGCGTCCACCCACCACGCCTCCCCGCGTTGGACCGGGGGGCAACTGAGATCTTCGGCGGTGCACACCGTGCTCATACCCGGGATCCCGCCTCGGGCCGGACCGACACGCGGCCGCGCTGGTCGATCACGACGACCACGTGGGAGGCGTCGTCCACCAGGGTCACGGCGTGGTCGACGGTCCGCGCCGCCCGTGAGGCGTCCGCCAGGAGGTGGAGGGTGAGTCCGTAGACGTGCGTGCTCATGGCCAGACTCCCAACTCTGGTGCCGCCCTTTGAGATGACCGTACGCCCGAGCCGTGACAGGCAGCCTCCGGGAGATCCCTGATTTCGATCCCTGAGAACACGCCGACGACTCCGAGGTGGGGACAACCCCACCCTCACGACACCAGGGCGCTCCATGGGCGGTCCGCCGCCGCGTCCGTACGGTCGAACCATGCGAGGACGACTGGCCCGACTGCCCTGGAAACGGCTGATCGCCGGCGGCGCCGCGGCCCTCGTCGTGGTCGTCGGCCTGGCGGTCGGCGCGGGCGCGTGGGTGTACAGCCGCGCGGTGAAATCGAACGTCGGCGACCTCGACTTCGCCAACGTGCTGGCCATCCCCCCGCTGGCCGAGCCCACCGTCGCGGCCGACGGCACCAAGGAGTTCGACCTGCGCTTCGTGGCCGGCGAGAGCGACCTGGTCGACGATGGTCCCAGCGAGACCTGGGGACTGAACGACACCTACCTGGGGCCCACCATCCGGGCCGATCGCGGCGACAAGGTGCGCGTCAACGTCACCAACGGGGTCGACGAGGCGACGACCCTGCACTGGCACGGCATGCACCTGCCCGCCCGCATGGACGGCGGCCCCCACCAGATGGTCGAGCCCGGCGACACCTGGTCGCCGGAATGGACGATCGATCAGCCCGCCGCCTCGCTCTGGTACCACCCGCACCTGCACGGCGAGACGGCCGCGGAGGTCTACCGGGGCGCGGCCGGCTTGTTCCTCGTCGATGACCCCGCGGTGGCTCCAGACCTGCCCGACACGTACGGCGTCGACGACATCCCGCTCGTCATCCAGGACAAGAACTTCGACGGCGACGGCAGCCTCGACAGCGGCGAGCCGCTGTTCAACACCGTGGGCCTCCTCGGCGACACCATCGTCGTCAACGGCACCACCGTCCCGCACCTCGACGTCACCACCGAGCGGGTCCGCTTCCGGGTGCTCAACGCCTCGAACGCCCGGGTGTACAACCTCGGCTTCCCCGACGGCCGCACCTTCTCGCAGGTGGCGAGCGATGCGGGCTTGCTGGAACAGCCGCACGAGACCGACCGGCTGCAGCTCTCCCCCGGCGAGCGGGCCGAGATCGTCGTCGACATGGAGCCCGGGGAGGAGGCGGTGCTGCGCAGCTTCGCACCCGACCTCGACGTCGACGTCTTCGAGCGCTTCGCCGGCGGCGACGACACGTTCGACATCGTCGAGCTGCGGGCCGCCAACGAGCTGGCGCCGTCGCCCGAGCTGCCCGGCGAGCTGGCCACCATCGACCGCCCCAACCCGGACGACGCCGTGACGACCCGCTCGTTCCGCCTCGGCGACAGCAACATCAACGGCGACAAGATGGACATGGACCGGGTCGACGAGGTGGTCACCGTCGACACCACCGAGATCTGGGAGGTCACCAACGGCGACGGCAACCCCCACAGCTTCCACCCGCACCTGGTCCACTTCACCGTGCTCGACGTGGACGGCGAGCCACCCCCGCCCGAGCTCGAGGGCTGGCAGGACACGATCTACGTGCCACCCGGCTCGACGATCCGCATCATCGCCCGCTTCGACGACCACGCCGACCCGACGACGCCGTACATGTTCCACTGCCACGTGCTGCGTCACGAGGACCAGGGGATGATGGGCCAGTTCGTCGTCGTCGAGCCGGGCGACGAGCCCGACCTCGGCGGCATGGAAGACATGCCCGGCCACGACCACTGAAGCCCCACCGGTCAGGCAAGGCCGATCGGGTCGGGCTCGAGGTAGCCGAGCTCGGCCAGCTTCGGCCCCATCACCTCGTGCATCACGTCGTGCTCGGCCGGCGTCAGGTTCTCGCGCCAGCCACCGGGCGTCGCCGACCGGATCTCCCGGCTCTCTCCCTTGGCGGTGGCGGGCACCGACGCGAACGCGTGCTCGTCGGCCACCGCCGCCAGCGTCGCGGCCGAGGCGTCGAGCTGCAGGTAGGCGCAGATGCGCGCCAGCTCGTGACCCGGGTCGTCCACGAGATCCTCGTAGCGCACGAGCACCCGCTGGTCGGGTGGGTGGCGGTGGAAGGCCCGCTGCACGACCTCGGTGCGGTACCTCCACACCGCCGATTGCCAGCGGACGAGCGACTCGCGCCCGGTGGCCGTCACCGGAAAGGCGCCCTCGTCCAGGGCCCACGACCCGGAGCGGTAGGCCGCGAGCCACGAGTCGACGACGTCGCGCCCGTCGCGCAGCAGGAAGACGAAGCGTGAACCGGGGAACAGCGTGATCAACAGGTCTGCGACGTGTGACCCGGGCTCCTTCACCACCACCAGTGGGTCGGCCACCCGCGCCGTGTCGGCGACCTGGGCATCGAAGCGGTCGACGATCAGCCGCC
Source organism: uncultured Acidimicrobiales bacterium (assembly GCA_963735375.1). GTDB lineage: Bacteria > Actinomycetota > Acidimicrobiia > Acidimicrobiales > VFJN01 > ZC4RG19. The sequence continues at coordinate 479,218 of CAVTKS010000006.1, read as the reverse complement.
GCAGCGCCGGCTCCCAGGACTCGCGGTAGCGGTCGCAAAAGAAGTAGCTGTCCTTGTCGTGCTTCACCCGGTCGAGCGTGGTGAGGTCAGGCGGGTGCTCGGCCGTGGCCCAGGCGAGCGAGATCGGACGCCACACACCCAGGTGGTGCCCGAGGTGCGGATCGTCGATCGGCAACACGCCCCGGAGCGACGCGAGCATGCGGAGCAGCCACGTGCTGCCGCTGCGCGACGAGCCGAAGATCCAGGCCAGGCGATGCTCAGCCGAGTCGAGGGATACGGGATCGTCGTCGGCGGGCAGCGGGGGACGGGCCATGGGGACCTCCGGCACGAGCTGACAGGGCTCGGTTCGCTGTCGGCCAGAGTCTTACCCGACGGCCGCCGCGAGGAAACCGCCGGCCCCTGTGCAAGCGGTCACGTGTCGCGAGCGGCGGTACGCCGGCCTGACCCGGCGACATACGGCTTTCAGGCGAGTTGCAGCCCACCAGTAGCCTTTCGGGCGTGAGGAACATTCCCGAGAAGCCCAGCCTCGACGGCCTCGAGGCCAAGTGGCGCCAGCGCTGGGCCGACGAGGGCACCTACCGGTTCGACCGCACCAAGACCCGCGACCAGGTCTTCTCGATCGACACGCCCCCGCCCACCGTGTCGGGGACCCTCCACCCGGGGCACGTGTGCTCGTACACCCACACCGACTTCGTGGCCCGCTACCAGCGCATGCGGGGCAAGGAGGTGTTCTACCCGATGGGGTGGGACGACAACGGGCTCAACGTCGAGCGCCGTGTCCAGCTGCTGACCGGGACGCGTTGCGACCCGTCACTGCCCTACGACCCGGACTTCCGACCGCCCGAGAAGGTCGGCAAGAAGGACAGGCCCATACCCGTCAGCCGGCCAAACTTCGTCGAGCTGTGCGGCGAGGTCGTCGAGCAACTCGAACAGAGCTACTTCGACCTGTGGTCGGCGATCGGCCTCTCGGTCGACTGGCACCACACGTATCGCAGCATCGGGCCCGAGGCGACCAGGGCCAGCCAGCGCGGGTTCCTCCGGCTGCTGAGGCGCGACCTCGCATACCGGTCCGAGTCACCGACGCTGTGGGACGTCGACTTCCGCACAGCCGTCGCGCAAGCCGAGCTCCAAGACCGCGAGTTGGCCGGCGCCTACCACAAGCTGCGCTTCGACGGCCCCGACGGCGAGCCGCTGTGGGTCGACACGACGCGACCCGAGCTTCTGGCGGCGTGCGTCGCCCTCGTCGCCCATCCGGACGACGAGCGGTACCAGCCGCTTTTCGGCAAGACGGCCATCACGCCGGTCTTCCGGGTTCCGGTGCCCATCGTCGCCCACGAGCTGGCCGACCCCGACAAGGGCACCGGCGCGGCCATGATCTGCACCTTCGGCGACACGACCGACGTCACCTGGTGGCGCGAACTGGGCCTCGGGCTGCGGGCCATCGTCCAGCGCGACGGTCGCCTCCGCCCTGTGACCTGGGGTGAGCCCGGGTGGGAGTCGAACGACGTTCCCGCTGCCCAGCAGGCGTACGACGAGCTCGCCGGCAAGACCGTGAAGCAGGCGCAGGCCCGCATCGTCGAGCTGTTGGTCGAGGCCGGGGTCATGGATGGCGACGCCCGCCCCATCACCCACCCGGTCAAGTTCTGGGAGAACGGCACCCGCCCCCTCGAGATCGTGACGTCCAACCAGTGGTTCATCCGCTACCCCGACAAGGACGCGATGCTCGCCCGCGGCAAGGAGCTGGCCTGGTGGCCCGATTTCATGCGGGTTCGCTACGAGAATTGGGTCAACGGCCTGCAAGGCGACTGGAACGTCACCCGTCAACGCTTCTTCGGTGTGCCGTTTCCCGCCTGGTACCCCATCGACGCCGCCGGGAACATCGACTACCTGGCACCGATGCTCGCATCCGAGGACCTGTTGCCGGTCGACCCGACCACCGACGTGCCGCTCGGCTACACCGAGGATCAGCGCAACCAGCCAGGCGGCTTCGCGGCCGACCCCGACGTCATGGACACGTGGGCCACGTCGTCTCTCACCCCCCAGATCGTGACGGGATGGGTCGATGACCCTGACCTGTTCGAGCGCACGTTCCCGATGGACCTGCGGCCGCAGGCCCACGAGATCATCCGCACCTGGCTCTTCTACACCGTGGTCCGGTCCCACTACGAGCACGACACGCTGCCGTGGGCCAATGCCGCCATCTCCGGCTTCGTCTTCGACCCTGATCGCAAGAAGCTGTCCAAGTCGGCCGGCAACGCCCCGGATGACCCCACCGAGCTGATCGCCAGGTTCGGCCCCGACGCGATCCGCTACTGGGCGGCCGGGGGCCGGCCAGGCATGGACCTGGCTCTCGAGCCCGGCCAGATGAAGATCGGGCGCAAGCTGGCCATCAAGCTGCTCAACGCGTCGAAGTTCGCCCTGGGCCTCGAATCGACGACCGCCGGAGAGGTCACCGAGCCGCTCGACCGCTCGATGCTGGCCGCGCTGTCCGACCTGGTGGCCGAGGCCACCGCCGCGTTCGACCGTTTCGACTACGCCCGGGCGATCGAGCGCACCGAGGGCTTCTTCTGGTCGTTCTGCGACGACTACCTCGAGCTGGTCAAGAACCGGGCGTACGGCGCCGCGGGTGAAGACGCCGCCGCCTCGGCCCGCACAGCGCTGGGCCTGGCCCTGCGCACGCTGCTCGGCCTGTTCGCCCCGTTCCTGCCGTTCGTCACCGAAGAGGTGTGGTCGTGGTGGCAGGAGGGCTCGGTCCACCGGTCGGCGTGGCCGTCGGCCGACGCGCTGCGCCAGGCCGCCGGGGCCGACGACGCCGCCTCGCCGGGCGACGAGCCCGACCCGGCCGTGCTGGCCGTGGCCGCCGCTGTGCTGGGCGAGGTCCGCCGCGCCAAGAGCGAGGCCAAGCGCTCGATGCGCACCGACGTGGCCTCGGCGACCGTCACCGACACGGCGGACCGCCTGGCCCTGCTGGCCCTCGCGGCCGACGACGTGAGCTCGGCCGGGCGCATCGCCTCGCTGACGACGGCCGAGGGCGAGTCGCTCGCCGTCGCCGTCGAGCTCGCCCCCGACGCCTGACCTCGGCGTCGGTCAGGCGTCGGTCGGCTCGGTGCCGGCGTCCCCGTCACCGTCGGCGACCTCCCGGGACGAGCCGGCGTCGCGGCGGACCCACGCCGCGCTCTGCGGTGACCGCATCGCGATGCCGTGGTCGAGGAACGAGTTGGTGAGGCGCCGACGCAGCTCGCGCACGACGGGGAACTGCTCGGCCGGGCGGGTTTTGACCACGAGCCTGATGGCGATGGCCTCGGCCTCGATGCGCTCGATGCCCCACACCTCGGGCACCTCGAGGATCTTCTCGCTCCACGCCGGGTCACGCCACAGCCCGTCGGCCACCTGCTCGATGACCGGTGCGACCCGGTCGACGTCGGTGCCGTAGGCCACCTCGACGTCGAGCAGCGCACGCGACCACTGCTGGGACATGTTGCCGACCCGCACGATCGTGCCGTTCGGGATGTGCCAGACGGTGCCCTGCACGTCCCGCAGCCGGGTGGTGCGCAGTGTGATGGCCTCGACCGTGCCGGTCGCCGGGCCGGCGTCGATGATGTCGCCGACGCCGTACTGGTCTTCCACCAGGATGAAGATGCCGGCCAGGAAGTCCTTGACCAGGCTCTGCGCCCCGAAGCCGATGGCGACGCCGGCGATGCCCGCGCCGGCGATGAGCGGCCCCAGGTTCACGCCCAGCTCGCCCAGGATCATCGTGACGGCGATCGTCCAGATGATGCCGCTGGCGATCGAGCGGAGGACCAGCCCCAGCGTCCTCGCACGGGATGCAGCCCGCAGTGACACCGGGCCCGTGCTCACGATGGCGGCCGGGGCGCGGCTCTTGAGCTTGCTCAGGCGGTCCTGCGCCTCGGGATCGGTGATCTTGTGGGTCACGCGCCTGATGGCCCGACGGACGATCCGGTTGGCGACATAGGCCACGGCCAGGATCAGCAGGATCTGGGCCGGGGTGGAAAGCAGCGTGTCGGCCGTGTCGGCCCAGGCCTCGCTGCCCGTCCAGTCGAACACCTTCTCGCAGATGAACGAGCCGTTCTCGCCACACGCGTCGACGACGGTCGGATCCTGGGCCAGCACCACGGGAAGGAACGCTAACGAACCGGGGTTGAGTGTGGTGCGCTCAATCTTGTTGGGGTTGGGAATGCGAACTTCTTCCCTAACGTTGTTTGCGCCACTCAACTACTTCCGTTCGAGGAGGGCCTGATGGCCGATCTGGACACACTCACACTGCCAGTCCTGCCGCTCACCGACGACGTGGTGCTGCCGGGCATGGTGGTGACTCTGGCCCTCGAGACCGACGAGGCCAAGGCGGCGGCCGATGCGGCCGCCAAGGCGGGCAACACCCTGCTGCTCGTCCCCCGCCACCCCGACGGGCGCTACGCCCGGGTGGGCACGATCGCCCGCATCGAGAACCGCGGCAACCTGCCCGGCGGCATGCCGGCGCTGGTGATCCGCGCCACCACCCGCGCCGAGGTCGGCCTGGGTGTCATAGGTGAGACGAGTGGCCTGTGGGTGCACGCCTCGCCGGTCGACGACGGCGAGATCACCGACGATGTCGAGGCCAAAGCCACCGAGCTGCGGGCCGCGCTCCGCGCCCTGTTCGAGGCCATCGGCGGCCGCCGCCTGGCCGAGGTGCTGCGCGGCGTCGACGGTCCGTCGTCGCTGGCCGACCTGGTGGGCTGGTGGCCCGACCTGTCGGTCGAGCGCAAGGTCGAGCTGCTCGAGACCCTCGACCTGCCCGACCGCCTGGCCCTGGTGCTGTCCTGGGTCAAGGACGCCCTGGCTGAGCACGAGCTGTCCGAGAAGATCCGCAACGACGTCACCGAGGGGCTCGAGGGCCGCCAGCGCGAGTTCCTGCTCCGCCAGCAGATGGACGCCATCCGCAAGGAGCTGGGCGAAGACGACGACGACTCGGTCGAGGGCTACCGCGAGCGGCTGACCAAGCTGGTCGAGGCCGGCGGCGTGACCGAGGCCACCCGCAAGGCCATCGAGCGCGAGGTCGACCGGTTCGAGCGCACACCCGAGCAGAACGTCGAGCACGGGTGGATCCGCAACTGGCTCGACACCGTGTTCGAGATCCCGTGGGGCGAGCGCAGCGTCGACGACTTCGACATCGCCCGTGCCCGCGAGGTGCTCGACGCCGACCACACCGGTCTCGACGAGGTCAAGGAGCGCATCGTCGAGATGCTCGCGGTGCGCAAGCTGCTGGCCGAGCGCGCCGCGGAGGACGCGGCCGCCGCCGAGGCCGCCAAGTCCGACGCGAGCGCCGACGCCGACGCCACCGCCGCCGATGAGACGGCCGGCGACCACACAGCCGACGAGGCGAGCACCGACGACGACGAGAAGACCGTCCCGGTCATCGCCGAGATCGAGCCCGTCACCGACAACGGACGCCGCCCCGGCGCCATCGTGGCGCTGGCCGGCCCTCCGGGCGTCGGCAAGACGTCGCTCGGCGCGTCCGTCGCCCGGGCGCTGGGCCGCAAGTTCACCCGCGTCGCCCTCGGCGGCATCCGTGACGAGGCCGAGATCCGGGGCCACCGGCGCACCTACGTCGGCGCCCAGGCCGGCCGCATCGTCCGGGCGCTGCAGGAGGCCGGCACCATGAACCCGGTCATCCTGCTCGACGAGGTCGACAAGATCGGCGCCGACTGGCGGGGCGATCCCTCCTCGGCGCTGCTCGAGGTGCTCGACCCGGCGCAGAACCACACGTTCCGCGACCACTACCTCGAGGTCGACCTCGACCTGTCCGACGTGCTGTTCCTGGCCACGGCGAACATGCTCGAGAACATCCCCGGGCCGCTGCTCGACCGCATGGAGGTCATCCGGCTCGACGGCTACACGCACGACGAGAAGGTCGCCATCGCCCGCGACCACCTGGTCGACCGCCAGCGGGTCCGCAACGGCCTGCGGGAGGGCGAGGTCGAGGTGACCGACGAGGCGTTCGGCGAGATCGTCGAGGGCTACACGCGTGAGGCCGGCGTCCGGAACCTGGAGCGCGAGATCGGCAAGGTGCTGCGCAAGGCCGCCACCGCGGTGGCCAAGGGCGAGCCGACCCCCATCCGCATCGACGTCGACGACGTGAGCCGCTACCTCAAGCGGCGCCGTTTCCACGACGAGGCGGCCGACCGCACGTCGGTGCCCGGCGTGGCCACCGGCCTGGCCGTCACCGGCGTCGGTGGCGACGTGCTGTTCGTCGAGGCCACCTCGATGCCCGGCGAGTCGGGCATGACCGTCACCGGCCAGCTCGGTGACGTCATGAAGGAGTCGGCGCAGATCGCCCTGTCGTACGTGCGGTCCAAGGCGGACCAGCTCGGCATCGACCGGGCCGACCTCGAGGGCAAGCGCTTCCACGTGCACTTCCCCGCCGGGGCCATCCCCAAGGACGGCCCGTCGGCCGGCATCACCATGACCACGGCCCTGGTGAGCCTGCTGCGCGGCACGGAGGTGCGCTCGACGGTGGCGATGACCGGTGAGGTCACGCTGTCGGGTCGGGTGCTGCCCATCGGCGGGGTCAAGCAGAAGGTGCTGGCCGCCCACCGGGCGGGGCTGCGCGAGGTCATCCTCCCGCTGCGCAACGAGGCCGACCTCGACGACGTGCCGGAGGCGGTGCGGAACGAGATGACGTTCCACCCCGTCGACGACGTCGCCAAGGTGCTCGACCTGGCGCTCGAGCCGGTTCCCGTGGGTCACGGTCAACGCGCCGCTACCGGTGCTGGCGCCGATCCCGTCGCCGCCTGAGCTGGCCCACCGGGCCCCGCCCCGGCACGCCGTCGTCCCGGCGCCCCCACTGCGCTCCCCGCGGTGAGGGGCGCCGGGGCGCGTCAGGCCCGGGCGGGCACGTCCAGACTGGCCATGAGCTCGCGGACCCGCATCTCGATGTCGTCGCGGATGTCGCGCACCACCTCGAGCGGCTGGCCCGCCGGGTCGGTCAGCTCCCAGTCCTCGTAGCGCAGGCCGGGGAAGATCGGGCAGGCGTCGCCGCACCCCATGGTGACGATGACGTCGGCGGCGCGGGCGATCTCGTCGGTCCAGGGCTTGGGGTACTCCGATGAGATGTCGATGCCGGCCTCGGCCATCGCGGCCACGGCGGCGGCGTTCGTCTCGGCACCGGGGTCGGAGCCACCGGAGAAGACGTCGACCGCATCGCCCGCCAGCCGGCGCAGCCAGCCGGCAGCCATCTGCGAACGCCCGGCGTTGTGCACGCACAGGAACAGGACGGCGGGACGGTCGAGCGTGGTGTTGACCTGGAGGATCTGTTCGGTGGTGAGAGTGACGTGTGCGGCATCGGAATCGGTCATGGGCTCACTCCGTGGTGTCGGTCGCCCCGGCGACGGCCGTGACGCGCTGGTCGAGAAGGGCGAGGGTGTCGTCGAACGCCTGGGCCGAGCCGTCGACCACGGGATCGGGGACCGACCAGTGGAGCCAGCCCGGATGCGGGTCGAGACTGTCGAGCGCCTCGTGAGCGACGTCGCACACGGTGACCACCACGTCGGCCGAGAGGTCGTCCTCGGCGAGGGCGCGGGGGCGGGCGTTGCTGAGGTCGAGGCCGGCACGGGCCGCCGCCGCCACCGCGCCGGGGTGCACCTCGTTCGCCGGCTGCGTGCCGGCGCTGGACGCCTGGTCTCCCGTGCGGGCCCGCCACAGGGCAGCCGCGAGCTGCGATCGTGCCGAGTTGTGGGTGCACACGAACAGGGCCCGCCCGCGTCGCCGAGGAGCCAACGCCGCGGGCAGAGGCAGGCGGTCGCCCCGGAGGCGGACATAGCGGCGCCTGCGATCGCCACTCGACACGACCCGCTCGACCAGGCCGACCCGCACCAGCACGTCGAGATGGTGCGCCACCAGGTTGCCCGGCAACCCGAACCGCGTCGCCAGGTCTGACGGCGCCCGGTCGGACAGGGCGAGCTCGTCGATGAAGCCCAGCCGCACCGGCTCGCCCAGAGCGGCGTGCACGGCAGCGCGGTGTCTCACGTCGTCGTTCACAATGTCAACCTATAGTTCAGTGGTTATTGAGTCAATATCGCTTGCAGTGATGTTCCGGCGTTGTTCACCGTCCGTTCTGTGTCACGTCGCCTGCGCGACGACATCGGCTCCTACCTTCCGCTCGACACGGCCGCCGGCTTTTGCGCGGCCCGACGAACCCACGGAGGACAAGGGTCGTGCACGACACAGAGAGCGAGTCCAACCCGACGGACAACCCGCGGCTGAGCGACATGGTCGCGGCCACGGTCAGCCGGCGTGCCGTGCTGGGCGGCGGCCTGGCCGCCGCTGCGGTGACGTTCATCGGGTGCGCCCCCGGGCTGCCCGGCGGTACCGCTCACGGCAGCCCGAGCCAGGGCGGGGGTGGCGGCCGCCGGCTCCTCGGCTTCACCGAGGTGCCGACCAGCACCGCCGACACGTTCGTCGTGCCCGAGGGCTACACGGCGGAGACGCTCATCCCCTGGGGCACGCCGCTGCAGTCGTCCGGCCCGGCCTGGCGCGCCGATGCCACCAACAGCGCCGCCGACCAGGCCGTGCAGGTCGGCATGCACCATGACGGCGTGCACTACTTCCCGATCGGTCGCGGCCGGAACGCCAGTCGGCGCGGTCTGCTCGTGGTCAACCACGAGTACGTCGACCAGATCCTCCTCAACCCTGGCGGCGCCACGCCGATGACCGCGGACATGGTCGCCAAGGGCCTCGCCGCCCACGGCGTCACCGTCATCGAGGTCGCTCTCGTCGACGGCCGGTGGACCCAGGTCGACTCCGACTACAACCGCCGCATCACCGGCACCACGCCCATGGCGTTCTCCGGCCCGGTCTCGGCGGAGCACCCCCAGCTCCAGGCCAACAACCCGCCCGTGGGCACCCTCAACAACTGCGCGCATGGCTTCACACCCTGGGGCACGTACCTCGCCTGCGAGGAGAACTGGAACGGCTACTTCGGCACGGCCGACCCCAGCTGGGCCCCCACGCCGGCCGAGGCCCGCTACGGCGTGTCCGCCGGCGGCTTCGGCTACGGCTGGCACACGGCCGATCCCCGCTTCGACCTCGCCGTCAACCGCAACGAGCTCAACCGGTTCGGCTGGGTGGTCGAGATCGACCCGTTCGACCCCGCGTCCACCCCCGTGAAGCGCACGGCGCTGGGGCGGGTCAAGCACGAGGGCGCCACGGTCATCGAGCGAGGCGGGCGCATCGTCGTCTACTCCGGCGACGACGAGAACGGCGACTACCTCTACAAGTTCGTCGGCAGCGAGTCCTGGCGAGGGCTGCGCGCCCGCGGCAAGAGCCCGCTCGACCACGGCACCCTGCACGTGGCGCAGTTCACCGACGACGGTCGGGGCACCTGGCTCCCACTGGTGTGGGGGCAGGGTGCGCTGACCGCCGCGAACGGCTGGGTCGACCAGGCCGACGTGCTGCTGCGCACGCGCCAGGCCGCCGACGCCGTCGGCGCCACCAAGTTGGACCGGCCCGAGTGGGTGACCGTCCACCCCGAGACCGGTGACGTCTTCGTCACGCTGACCAACGGCACCACCGGGCCGAACGGCCCCAACCCGCGGGCCGGGAACATCTACGGGCACATCCTGCGCATCGACGAGTCCTCGCGCTCGTCCACGTCGTTCTCCTGGGACGTGTTCGCGTTCGCAGGTGATCCGGGCTACCAGCCCGAGGGGAAGTTCGTGCCCGAGGACCAGCCGCTGTTCGGCTCGCCCGACGGCATCTGGATCGACCCCGACGGCCGCCTGTGGATCCAGACCGACATCTCGAACAGCTCGCAGAACCTGGCGTCCCGCAAGTACGACCGCATCGGCAACAACCAGATGCTGGCCGCCGATCCCGACACCGGCGAGATCCGCCGGTTCCTGACCGGCCCCCGCGGCAGCGAGATCACCGGCGTGATCACCACCCCCGACCAGAAGACGATGTTCGTCAACGTCCAGCACCCGGGCGAGTCGACGACCGCGTGGGGCGCACCGACGGTCGCCAACCCGAGGGCGGTCAGCAACTGGCCCGACTTCGATCCGGCCGGCCGGCCCCGAGCGGCGACGGTCGTCATCCGCAAGACCGACGGCGGCAAGATCGGCACCTGACACGCCGACCACCTCGACCGGTCGAGGTCCGAAAACGGGAGCGACCCCCGGCCACGGCCGGGGGTCGCTTGCCGTTGTCCGGCCAATGCTGAGGTGACGGCGCCCCCTGTGTCAGTACAGGCGGCAGGTCGAGCCCGCAGCGTTGCGGCGTAGCGGAGCGGTGCGACGGGTCTGGCGTTACGACCAGGCGGGCAGGAGCCGTGCGATCGTCTCGGCGGCGAGGAAGGTCGCGGCGACGAGCGGTGGCGCCGTGAGCAGGTACGCCGAGCGCACCCGCGCCCGGCGGTACACCAGCACCGCGGCCACGGCCGTCAGTGCGTAGGCGAGGCCGGCGAGCACCATGGGCGCCCACGCACTGTCGTCCGAGCCTCGGCCGTCCTGGTCGACGGACCGTCCGTTCTGCGGTGTCGGCTCGAACGGCCTGTCCGCGATGGTGGCCACGGCGACAGTTGCGATGCCGGTTGCCCAGGGGCGCCGCGACGATGAGCTCACGAGGGTCAACCGGTCGTCCTCGCTGGGCCCGTACAGCTCGTCGGTGCTGACGCTGTCGTCGTCGCCGAGCGGCGGAGCAGGCGTGGTCGTCGTCACGGTCGTGGACGTGCGGTCCGGCGCCGCGGCCCCGTCGACGGGCGGCGTGGTGGGAGCGACCGTCGTCGAGGGGGCGGTCGATCCCGTCCCTGTGCTCACGTAGACGGTCCGTACCTCGGTGATCTCGTAGACCGACGGCCCCTGCGTCGTGGTCACCAGCACCTCGTCGCCGCGCTCGAGGTCGCCGAGGTTGCCGAAGGACCCGCCGAACGCGGCGTGGCGCGCGACGATGGCGCTGTTGCCCGGCTGGCCCGGCCCGGCGGTGCCGGGCACGTGGCCCGGGCCACGCCGCGTCTGCTGTGGGCTGACTCCCTCGACCACCACCTGTTGGAGCTGGAGGTCGGGGATGTCGAGGATCGCTACCGGATCCCCGGTCGCCGGCGCGGTGGTCACGACCTCGACCTCGGAGAAGCTGTTCTCGGCGCCAGCGGCCTCGCGGATCTCGGTGCGGTAGTCGGCCAGCAACTGGCGCTGGTCGCGCTTCTGGAGCAACGGGCCGACCCCGTAGAGCACCAGGACGACCGCGATGCCGGTGCTGAGCAGCCAGACGACCGCGGCGACGATCACGCGCCGAGGGGTGAACGCCAGGGGCGGACGTGGCGGGCGGCGCTCCCGTGCCGGCTCCGTCACGACGCGGGGAGACCGGGCCTCCCCGGCGTCGAACGGTTGTGCGTCGAGCTCCGTAGCGTCCGTGTCGACCCCGGGTGACCCAGCTCCGACCACGGGCTCGTGCAGGTCGGTGTCGGCAGACGCCTCGGGCGTGACGGCGGCCATCAGAGCGACGCAGCCCGACGCCGGCGAGGCCGGAGCCGCCCGAGGCGGCGTCCGACCCGCCCGGGCGCCTGGGCGACGGCGGTGGGCAGCGGCCGTCCGGACGTGGCCAAGGCCGCGCCGGAGGTGAGCAGCACCACCAGCAGCAGCGCCAGCGGCGACGCCACCTCGCTGAACGCCTTGACCCCGAGGAAGGGCGGCATCTCTATCTCGCTCTGCTCCGCGATGTCGGCTGCGGCGTCGCGCGAGTCGGATGTGGCTGCCGCGGCCGACGCCAGCTCGGTGTCCTCACCGGCGTCCGCTGGAGATCCCGAGTACGAACCGGAGCCCGCGTCGGGCCAGTTGGCGCCACCGAGCGGCGTGGGGGCGGCTTGCGGTGTCGTCGGCGGGGTCGTCGGGGCCGTCGTCGGACACTCGGGCGCGGGGATCGCGGCGATCTGGTCGACGGCCGCCGCGGCATCGGAGGCGAGGCTCGCGGTCAGCGGCATCATGCCCTCGGGCATGACCTGCTGGCCGTCCCCCGTGACGTACCGCAGCCACGACACCAGGTGGGCGGGCGAGGCGCACCGCTCGGCCGGCAGCGGCTCGGAGGGTGCGAACGCGTACTCGACCATGGCGAGGGGGTACGCGCCAGCCGACAGGTTCGTCGGGTCGGGGGCGCGCGTCCCATCAGGCTGACGGGACAGGCGCTCTGCTCCGGCGGCGATCGTCTCCGGAGTCGGCGTGATGAACTCGCCGCCGGCCTCGAACTGGATCGCGACCGGGGTCATGCCCAGCTGCACCGCCGACGCGTAGTCGGTCAACGCCCAGACGGCGCCGTAGCGGTCGACCGGGGTCCGAAGGCCGATGCCGAACACCGACTTCTCCAGCGACGAGCCGTTCGTGTAGCGATCGGCGTGGGCGGGGTCGAACCCGGGGTCGGAGGCCGAGAAATCGGCGGTCACGCCCCGCGGCGTTCCCGCCAGGTTGCGCCAGGCATCGGGCGCGAGCGCGTCGAGCAACGTCGTCGCCTCGAGCGTCCGGGAATCCGGTGTGCCGGGGATGAGTGGCAGGGTGTTCGGCATGGTGCAGCAGTAGTTCGCACCGAGGATCGCCAGCTCGGGGTTGCGAGCCATCACCGCATCCTGCACCTCCGGGTATGCACCGCTGAGGACGAACGGCGACTGACCGATGAGGGCGGCGACCTCGCCGATGGTGAGCTTCACATCGCTGAACGGCTGGGGAAGGGTGCGTGGCCATAGGTCGGGAGTGAGCGTGTCGTGTCCGCCGGCGACCGCCAGCACGACGGCGTTGAGCGCCACGGGCGTCGCGATGTAGCTCCGCGCGACCGAGGGTTCTGCCAGCGGTGACGGGTAGCCGGTCGCGCTGTAGACCAGGTCTGCGCCGCCGGCGGCGAAGTCGTCCAGGCCGCTGCGCTCGTCGGACAGCGCGGAGAGGGTGGGTGCAAGCGCGCCGGCACCCCGCGCCTCGCAGCTGGCACGCGTCCAGACCGCCCAGGCGTCGCGCATGCGCTCCGTCCCCACCGATCGCACGGAACCGACCTCGGCCCCGGCACACCCGGGGGTGGCCGAACCCTCGGGGTCGAGATAGGTGAGCAGCGTCGACGCCTCGAGGCCGAACTGCTGCGGTCCGCCGGCGTCGCGGTAGCGGTACATGATCACGAGCCGGCAGGGCCGGTCGGGACCGCACGCCAATGTCTGGTCGCCCGACTGTCCTCGCCAGGTGGTGGAGCCGACGCCGACGTTGATCGACCCGCGGAGGGAACCGTCGGGAAACAGGTGGAGGTCGGCGCCGTTGACGGACGCCGGGGACATCGCCGTTCCCCCCACCTCGGCGCATTTCTCTCCCCGGAACGAGCTGAAGTCGATGAGCGTCGCCCCCTCGACCGTCTCCGTGTACGGCACGCCGTCGCGGCAGACCTTGGCCTCCCCTGCACCGACCATCGTGATGCCGGTGCGGCCGGGACGCACGGTGATCTCGACGGGTTGGCCGTCGGTCACATCGGACGTGCCACTGGTCTCCACGACGACCCGGGGCTCCGGTGTCTGTGCGCCGGAGTCGGTGGCGGGCATCGCCACCCAGGCGAGCGGCCCGGCGAGCAGGCCTGCGACGATCGCCACGGCGCGCACCCCGCGGAGCCGGTGGCGACGAGCTTCAGGACGTGACATGTACGTGCTCCAGGCGTGCGAAGGGCGCGTTCCTGCCCAACGGCGGCGATCGTCGCAGACGGACGTGAATCGCACGCCGTGCTGCGGGGAACGAGGGATGAACAGACCGCGACCCCCGGCCGATGGCCGGGGGTCGCGTGCCGCTGCGGTCAACGCTGACCGGATGCCGGTATCAGTAGAGGCGGCAGAACGAGCCCGCGGCGTTGCGGAGCGGGTCCACCGTGTTGGTGAGGGGGCCGAAGCCGAACTGGGCGATGATGCTGGCCTTGCCGTTGCTGCACAGCGGCGAGGTCGACCCCTCCTCGACGTTGTCGAAGCCGACGTAGCGGAGCGCGCTCTGGTAGCTGTCCGACGTGCTGTCGGCCACGTTGAACACGAACCGGACACCGACGTAGGCCGGCGTCGAGTCGACGAGGCGCACGTTGCTCTCCTGTACGGGGGCGGCCGGATCATTGGTGACCGCCGGGGTGGCCGGCACGAATCCCGACCCGGTGTTGAACGTGATGTTCTTGCCGTCGAGGTTGCGGATCGTCTGACCGGCGCGCTGATCGGGGATGACACCGTTGGCCATGGCGATCCAGTTGCCCCCCGAATACGGCATGATCCCCGACTGCTGATCACCGTTGGCCGCGATCGTCAGCCCCTGGTTCTCCTGGGCGTCGATGGGCAGCGGGCAAGTGGGGCTGCTGAAGGTGAACGGATCGAAGCCCAACACGTCGCTCTGGAAGAACGCCCGCGTACCGGAGCCCGGCTGGGCGTAGTACCGCTCGATGACCTGGTTGCCGCCGCCGACCTGGTTCCAGTTGGTGAAGGTGCAGTTGTAGATGCCCCGCAACTGGGCCACCGTCAGGTTGGTGGGAGCAGCCGTGCTGGCCGACGACCAGCCGACGGCGTCGAGGCCGAAGGCGTAGTACTCGAAGGACGCCGGGTCCTGGCCGGCACCGGTGCCGACGGCACGGGGGCCCGACGACGAGCGGGCGATGTCGATGCAGCCGTCGCCGGCGAGCACCGACGCCTTCAGGGCGTCACGACCGGCGGTCGAGCCGTTCGGGGCCAGCCTCTCGCCGGGAGGGACGATGGCCGCGCCCGGCGTGCGGTACCGGATGCCGTCGATGCCGTCTGCAGGGGCGGGGTCGACGCAGTCCTCGTCGGGGGCGACGACGTTCCCGCCGGACTCGACCGACAGGATGTTGTCGAGGGTGTCGCGCTCGTCACCCGGGATGTCGGGGTTGTCGTTGTAGGCGGTGTCTGCGTTGTAGCTAGCGATCAGCGCACCGACCACGTCCTGCGTGGTGTCGGACCCGGCGAAGGCGACGACGTCCTTGTCGCCGTCGGGTCCGTAGTCACAGGCGACGAGGCCGGTCAGTGCGAGCAGTGCCGTGCCGCCGAAGGCGACACGGCGTGCGCGGCCGGAAAGGGAAAGTTGCATGACCTGTCCTGCTCCTCTGGTACGCCCCAGCAGGGCCTTGGTGCGACGACCAAGCCGATCGCCACGACCGAGTTGTCGCACGACGAGGTGAACGCCGCAGGCGCACGCAGTCGAACGAGGCCTGAACACCTCTCTCCCGGCGGGTGTGCAACACCCGCCGGTGCGCGGTCGTTGGCGGCGGGTTAACCAGCGGTATGGGGTGTTGGTCCTGCGTTCAGATCGCGTGCGTTGTCGCCTCGCCCGGCGCTTGGTTTGATCCGGTCGTCATGACATCGCCCACCCTGCGCGCCCGACCTCGTGTCGTCAGCGACATCCCGACCCGTGCAGACCGGACCTTCGGCGTCGTCACCGCGGCGTCAGGGCTGTCGGTCCTCGCACTGCTCACGCTGGTCGGTGTGTTCCTGCTGATCCGCAGCCAGGAGGCGTTCGACCTCATGGGGTGGCGCTTCCTGACCACGGTCGAGTGGCGCACCGACACCGATCCCCAACGCATCGGCGTGGTCGGCCTGGTCGCTGGCACGGTGCTCGTCGCCCTCGTGGCGGTGAGCATCGCCATCCCGCTCGGCACCTGCACCGCGCTCTTCATCACCGACTACTCGTCGCGCCGGTGGCGCGGCACCCTCACCAGCCTCGTCGACCTCCTCGCGGCCATTCCGAGCCTGCTGTACGGGCTGTGGGGCTTCGTCGTCCTCGCCTCGCAGATCGCGCCGGTGGCCGAGTGGCTCGCACGGCACGTCGGCTGGTTCCCGCTGTTCCGCACGAGCGGCGACGACCCCGAGTACACGGGCTCGATGCTGATCGCCGGGGTGGTGGTCTCGCTGATGGTGCTGCCGATCATCGCCTCGGTGTCGCGCGAGGTCTTCTCGCAGACGCCCCCCGGCGAGAAGGAGGCCGCGCTCGCCCTCGGCGGCACCCGCTGGGGCATGGTGCGCATGGTGGTGCTGCCCTACGGGCGGGCCGGCATCATCGGCGGCTCGATGCTCGGGCTGGGACGCGCGCTCGGCGAGACCATCGCCGTGACGCTGTTGCTGCCGCAGGCACCCAAGCTGACGGGCAACATCCTCGAGAACGGCGGCGCCACTGTGTCGGGCTTCATCGCCGTCTCCGCCGGCACCGCCGAGGACCTGACCGTCTCGGGGCTCATGGCCGCCGGGCTGGTGCTCTTCGCGATGACGCTGGTGACCAACATGCTGGCGTCGGTCGTCGTCGCTCGCAGCCGCTCGGGAGCGGGGGTCGATCTCTGATGGCCGCACAGACCGAGACCCTGCCGCCCGGGGAGCACGCCGCCGTCTCCGAGCCGGGCGCGACCGCCGACACCCCGCCCTCGCACCCGAGGGTCGAGACCCGGACGATCCGCCGGCCGACCGAGCTGACCAAGGTCGACTACGCCACGATGGCCGGGTGCGCCGCGAGCGCACTGGCTCTGACGTGGGTGATCTTCAGCCGGCTCACCGAGGGCGTGGGGTGGTTCGGGTTCATGCTCGTGGCCTACCTCGCGTTCCTCGTGCTCTTCGGCATCGTGACCGCCGACCGCCTCGGACGGGTCGTGGCGGTCGACCGCGTCGCCACCGTGGCGATCGCATCCGGGGCCGTCGTGCTGGCCGCGCCCTTGGCCTGGCTGATCGGCTACATCGTGGTGAAGGGCCTTCCGAGCCTGCGTCCCAACTTCTTCGTCGATGACCAGCGGGCCATCTCACCGACACAGCCGGCCACTGCGGGCGGCGGGTTGCACGCCATCGTCGGCACGCTCATGCAGGTCGGGCTCGCACTCGTGCTCACCGTGCCACTGTCGTTGGCGACCGCGGTGTTCCTCAACGAGACCCGGAGCCGACTGCGACGGCCCGTGCGCATCTTCGTCGATGCCATGAGCGGCCTACCGTCGATCGTCGCCGGCCTGTTCATCTTCGCCGTGCTGATCATCCCCTACGCCGACAGCTCCGGTCCGTTCGGGTTCAACATCTTCGGGTACAACGGCTTCATGGCCAGCCTCGCGCTGGCCCTCGTGATGCTCCCGACGGTCACCCGGACCGTCGAGGTCGTGCTCCGGCTCGTGCCCGACGGCCTGCGCGAGGCGAGCCTCGCCATGGGCGCCTCGCGGGCCCGGACGGTGTGGTCGGTCGTCCTCCCCACCGCCCGGTCAGGGGTCACGACGGCGGTCGTGCTGGGCATCGCCCGCGCCGTGGGCGAGACGGCGCCCCTGCTGTTCACGGCGTTCGGCTACGACCTGATGAACAGCAACGCCTTCGACCGGCCACAGGAGAGCCTGCCGCTGTTCGTCTACCGCTTCATCCGGCTGCCGAGCGAGTCGTCACGCGACCGCGGGTTCGCCGGCGCTCTCGTGCTGCTCGTGCTGATCCTGGTCCTGTTCACCGTCGCCCGCATCGTCGGTCGAGATCGATCCGCGGGTGGGCGCCGCCGGCCTCGTTCGCTCACCACGCCCACCGTCGACGCCAAGGAGCCGGCTCTCCCGTGACCGACCGCATGACCGACGCCACGATCGAGACCACGATCGACGCCTCCCGAGAGGCCGTGGCCGCCGGCGCGCCCGCGCTCGACCTCACCGCGGAGCAGGCCACCACCTCGCCGAACGGGGAGCCCTCCCCCGGCCCGGACCCAGTGAGGCTGGTGGGCGGACCTCCGCCCGGTGCCGCCCGGCTCGAGAGCCGAGACGCGTGCGCCTGGTTCGGCGACCACCTGGTGTTGGAGGGCGTCGACCTCGACATGCCTGCCAACCAGGTCACCGCGCTGATCGGGCCATCCGGCTGCGGCAAGTCCACCTTCCTGCGACTGCTCAACCGCATGCACGAGCTCGTGCCCAATGCCGCGCTCGCCGGCGAGATCCTGCTCGACGGCGAGGACATCTACCGGCAGGGCATCCGCGCACAGCAGGTGCGCATGCGCATCGGCATGGTGTTCCAGAAACCCAACCCGTTTCCCGCCATGAGCATCCGCGACAACGTGCTCGCCGGCCTCAAGCTGGGTCGCATCAAGTGCTCCAACAAGGACGACCTCGTGCAGCAGTCGCTGCAGCGCGCGGGGCTGTGGCGCGAGGTGCGCGACCGCCTGGGCCGCCCCGGCGGGGCCCTGTCCGGCGGCCAGCAGCAGAGGCTCTGCATCGCCAGAGCCCTGGCGGTGCAGCCCAACGTGCTGCTCATGGACGAACCGTGCTCGGCCCTCGACCCGACGTCGACGCGGCGGATCGAGGAGACGATCGCCGAGCTGCGGACAGACGTCACGGTCGTCATCGTGACCCACAACATGCAACAGGCCCTCCGCGTGTCCGACCGCTGCGCGTTCTTCCTCGCGGCGGAGCACGAGCCCGGGCGCGTGGTCGAGCACGGCGATACGCAGACCATGTTCTCGGCCCCGGACGACCCCCGGACCCTGTCGTACGTCGAAGGACGGTTCGGCTGACATGCGGCGCGCCCTCACCGCCGTCGCCGCTGCCGCGGCCTGCATCGCGGGCACTCTGACGATGCCAGCACCGCCTCAGCAGGCCGAGGCGGCGATCCCCGACACAGCCGCCGGACCGGCACAGGCGTTCGAAGCGATCGTCGGCAGCGGCTCCAGTTACGCGGCCGAGGCGATCAACGACTGGAAGGCGTACGCGGGCGCCCGAGGGTGGGACGTCTCCTACACCCCGACGAACTCGGTGGCCGGGCTCGGCGGCTACGACCAGGGCCTCAACGACTACGCGGCCACCGAGGCCGAGTTCACGTCGCTCGGCTCGGCGGGGGGCAGGGTGGAACCCGCGCGGGGCGCCCAGTACACGCCCACCGTCGCGGGTGCCATCGCCATCGCGTACAACGTGAACGACCAGGCCGGCAACGATGTGCGGACGTTGAAGCTCTCCCGGGAGACCATCGCCCGCATCTTCATCGGCGAGATCAGCAACTGGTCCCACCCGGCTATCACAGCTGACAACGACAACAGGAAGCTCCCGAACCAGGACATCCGGGTCGTCTACCGCAGCGGCTTCTCGGGCACGACCGCGCTCTTCTACGACTTCGTGCAGAACACCGTGCCAGCCGAGTTCAACGCGTGGGCGGGCAGGAACGGTTTCTCGACCACGGTGCGGATCATCCAGGTCGACACCTCACCCCGGTTCGTCCCCCACGGTCGGCCCGCATCCGGCTCGGACAGCATGGTCACCGAGCTGAGCGGCAACAACGGCGAGTGGTCGATCACCGCGGTCGAGGCCAGCTACGCCATCAAAGCCAACGTCGGCGTCGCCTACGTGCAGAACCAGTCGGGCAACTGGGTGCAGCCGAGCGCAGCCAGCATCACGTCCGCGCTCGAGGGTGCGGGGCTGCGGGGTGACATCAGCCAGGATCTCGCGCCCGTCTACGTGAGCCCGCCGGCCGACGCCTACCCGATCTCGGCGTACAGCTACCTGGTGACCCAGTGCGAAGCGGGCCAGGGCCCCGACTGCAAGGGCCGGTACACCCGCCCTGGGAAGGAAGCCCTGCTCGCCGAGTGGATGCGGTACATCGCCTGCGACGGTCAGGCCGAGATGGGTCGTGGCGTCCAGGGGTTCGCACCGCTGCCTCCGCATCTCTCGCAGGAGATCGCCAACTCGATCGGGCGCATGCGGGGAGCCCCGCCCGAGACGCTCACCCGAACGAACTGCGGCAATCCCCGGTTCGATCCCAACTTCCAGCTGCCGCGGGGCGCACCGCCGCCCCCGCCGCCGGCGGACTCCGTCGCTGACGGAGGCCAGGAAACGGACGGTTCCGAGAACCCGTCCGGGACGACTGCCACCACAGCCGCAGCGGCGAACGAGACGGCCGCTGCGGGCCTCGCCGGCGGGGACGCCGTGGCCGTGGGCGGGGGATCGACCAACTGGCGGGATGCCGAGCCGACGTCCTACGACCGCCCGGGCATGTCACCACTCGAGATCTGGACATGGGTGGTGGTCGTCGCGGTCCTCGTCGTCCCGCTGGCCTTCGGCATCGTGTGGGGACTGCTGCGCCGCACCCGCGTCTGACCGACAGCCCCAGTCACCGGGACGACTCGTCGGCGACCGCCGCCAGGGCGTCGCGCACGGATCCCTGGTAGGTGCTGAAGGTGTGGTGGACGCAGAAGCCCATCTCGACGTTGATGGCCAGCATGTGGGGGTTGGACTCGGCGTTGAACGTCTGCACGACCGCGAGGCCGGGCTGGTGCTCGCGGGCGCGACGCAGGTTCTCGGACTTGAGCCACCGGCCGAGCGCGTGGCCCCGGTGGGCGGCCACGACACCCGTGTCGGCCTGGGCGCCGACCGGCGGCCGCCACCGCGACGCCAGTATCTGGCTCACCCCGGCGGCCGAGCCGTCGGGGGCGAGCGCCAGGGTCGTGACGACGTCGTAGCCCTGGGCGTCCCAGCTGCGCTCGCGTTCCTGTACTTGGGCCGGGCTGAGCACCTGCGGGTCCCAGTCGAGGTCGTCGAGCGGGGCGTCGACCATCGCCGCCAGCCCCGCGGCCAGCACCTCGGCCCGGTCGTCGGGGCACACCCCGACCCACCCGACCAGCTGGTAGCCCTGGGCGCGGGCGGGCGCATCGTCGCGCCATCGGCGTTGCTGGTCGTCGTCGACGTCGGCCAGCCGCAGCCGGCTGCACCGTTCGTCCTGCCGGTGGGTCATGCCGAGCACCTGGCAGAACGCGCGGCCCGCTGGGACCAGGGTCCAGCCGAACACCGAGTTGCCGCCGGCATCGGCGACAGCGGGCAGGGCGACCCGGGCGAGAGCACGGCCGACGCCGCGCCGCCGCCGCGCCGGGGGCACGATCACAGAGAGGTCGAGCGTCGCGTCGTTGACCCCGTCGAGCTCCTGGTCGACGACCGCGGCGCCGGCCGGGTCGCCGTCGAGCGTCGCCAGCCACACCCGCTTGCGACTGTGCGCCGGTGGCGCGAACAGGTCGGCCCGCAGCTCCCGGGCGGGGATGGGCGGGTCGTCCGGGTCGACCTCGGCGTCGACCGCCCGCCACACCGCAAGGAGCCCGTCGAACAGGGGCGAGGCGTCGTCGGTCACCTCGACCACTCGAGGTGAGGTCAGGGTCGTGTCCACGACATCTGGCTACCGCGCGCCGGGCGAGCGCACCGAACGAGTTTCGGGCCCGGACGGGGCAGACTGCGGGAGTGAGCGAGATGTCCGGCGCTGCGCACGACGACACGACGACCGTGTTGGCCGCCGACCTGGCCGCTGCGCTCTCGCCCGACCGGGTGCGCACCGGGGGTGTCGAGCTGGGCCTGTACGGGCGGGACGCGTCGGTGCTGTCCGGCGCCGCCGCCGTTGCCTGCTTCCCGCTGACCACCGAGGAGGTCGCCGCCGCCGTGCGCATCGCCGCGCGCCACGGCCGGCCGTTCGTCGCCCGCGGGTCGGGCACCGGGCTGGCCGGCGGCGCGGTGCCGGTGGCCGGGGCGGACGGCGGGCCGGTCGTGATCGTGACCACCAAGATGGACCGCATCCTGTCCGTCGACCCCGACGACCGGGTCGCCTGGGTGCAGCCGGGGGTCATCAACCTCGACCTCACCCGGGCGCTGGCAGCGCACGGGCTGCACTTCGCACCCGACCCGTCCAGCCAGCAGGCCTGCACGATCGGCGGCAACGTGGCCAACAACTCGGGCGGCCCGCACTGCCTCGCCTACGGGGTGACGAGCGCCCACGTGCTGGCGCTCGAGGTGGTGCTGCCGGACGGCACGGTCACGCTCCTGGGCGGCCTCGACCCCGAGCCGGCCGGCCTCGACCTGCGGGGTGTGTTCGTGGGCAGCGAGGGCACCCTCGGCATCGCCACCCGCATCGCGGTGCGGCTCACCCCGAACCCGCCGGCCGTCGCCACCCTGCTGCTCGACTTCCCCACCGTCGACGCCGCCGCCGAGACGGTGAGCGGCGTCATCGCTGCCGGCCTCCTGCCCGCCGCGCTCGAGATGATGGACCAGCGCATCACGCAGGCCGCCGAGGAGTTCGCCCACGCCGGCTACCCCACCGATGCGGCCGCCGTGCTGCTCGTCGAGGTCGACGGCCTGCCCGCCGGCGTGGCCGATGCGGTCGAGCGGATCGACGCGATCGGCCGTGCCCACGGCGCCCGGGCGGTGCGGGTCGCCGCCGACGACGCCGAGCGGGCGCTGCTGTGGAAGGGCCGCAAGTCGGCGTTCGGCGCGGTCGCCCGGGTCGCGCCCAACTACTACCTGCACGACACGGTCGTGCCCCGGACCCGCCTCGTCGAGGTGCTGAACGAGGTGTACGCCATCGCCGAGCGCCACGACCTGGGCGTGATGAACGTCTTCCACGCCGGCGACGGCAACCTGCACCCTCTGCTGCTGTTCGACGCCCGCGAGCCCGGGGTGATGGACCGGGTGCACGCAGCGGGCGACGAGATCGTGCGGGTGTCGATCGAGGCCGGGAGGCGTGCTGTCGGGCGAGCACGGCATCGGGCTCGAGAAGCGCGACCTCATGCCGCTGCTGTTCACGGCCGACGACCTCGACGCCCAGGCCCGGCTGCGCGACGCGTTCGACCCCGACGGCGTGGCCAACCCCACGAAGGTGCTGCCCGCGGGCAGCCGCTGCGGCGACCTCCAGTCCGTGCCCGAGGGGGTGTGGGTGTGAGCGCCGCCGCCGAGGTCGCCCCCGCCCGGTGGCCGCGATGCTCTGGCAGCGCCGGCCTTGGCTGGGCGACTCGGAGGGAGCAGTCGTGACGGACGCCGTTGCAGCCTTCGCCGCTGACGTGGGCCCGCCGCCGGCCGGTCCGGTGGTGGCAGTCGGAGGCCGGTCGCAGTGGGACGTCGGCGGCTGTATCGACCCGAGCGCCCGGGCCCGGGAGGTGCGAGCGCCGAAGGGCGTCGTGGCGATCGAGGCGGCCGACATGACGGTGCGGGTGCGGGCCGGCGCGACGGTCGCCGACCTCGACGACGCGCTCGCCGAGGTCGGGCAGACCGTGGCGCTGCCGGCGTGGCCGGGCGCCACCGTCGGCGGAGTCCTCGCCGTCGGCCACAGCGGGCTACGGCGGCTCGGCTGGGGGCCGGTGCGCGACACGGTCCTGGAGGTGCGCTACGTCTCGGCCGACGGCGCGGTGGTCAAAGCAGGCGGCCCCACGGTCAAGAACGTGTCCGGGTTCGACCTGTGCCGCCTGCTCGTCGGGTCCCTCGGCACGCTGGGGCTGCTGGCCGAGGTGGTGCTGCGCACCCGTCCCCTGCCGGCGACCGAACGGTGGCTCGCCGGCGAGGCCGACCCGTTCGCGCTCGTGGAACGACTGCACCGGCCCGCTGCGGTGCTGTGGGACGGCACGACCACCTGGGTGCTGCTCGACGGCCACCCCGCCGACGTCGACGCCCAGGCCCGGCTGGCGGGGCTCCCCGCGGCCGACGGCGGTCCGGACCTGCCGCCCCACCGCTGGTCGCTGCGGCCCTCGCTGCTGGCTCAGCTCGCCGGAGGGCAACCTGCCACGGGGACGACCACCAGTCAGCCTCGCCGGTTCGTCGCGGAGGTCGGGGTCGGCGTGGCCCACTGCGACGGTCCGCAGCCGCCGCGCCCGGCGGACCCGGCCGTGGCCACCCTCCACCGACGGATCAAGACGGCCTTCGACCCGACCGGTCGCCTCGCCCCGGGGCGCGACCCGTCGCACACCGGGACGTGACGGCTGGTGGACCTCGGCATCAGCGACGACGAGCTGGCGACGTGCGTGTCGTGCGGGCTGTGCCTGCCCCACTGCCCCACCTACCGGGTGACGGGCGAGGAGGCGCTCTCGCCGCGCGGCCGCGTCGCCGCCATGCGCCAGGTCCAGTGGGACGGCCTGACGCCGGACGACTCGTTCGTCCGCTCCATGGAGACGTGCGTGCAATGCCGGGGGTGCGAGACGGCATGTCCGTCCGGCGTGCCGTTCGGCCACCTCATCGAACCGACGCGCGCCACGCTGGCCGAAGGATCCCCGTCGTCCGGACCGCTGCGCCGGCCGGGGCTGCCCCTACGCACGGCGCTGCGGTCGCTGCGCTGGCACCGACTCGTACTGACGGGCTCGTCGCTGCTGGGCGTCGCCCAACGCCTGCGCCTCGTGCCCGCCCGCCTGTCGCGCCGCCTCGGCCTGCCCCCCCGGGTGCCGATCCGCCACCGCCCGCTGCGCCCGTCGGCCACCGGATCGACGGCGGACGTCTGGCTGCACACCGGGTGCGTCATGGACGCGTGGATGCGCGACGTCCACGCCGACGTCCAGCGGGTGGTCGAGGCGGCCGGGGCGGGGGTGGCACTGCCCGGGCGCGACGGTGCGTGTTGCGGCGCGCTGGCCCTGCACGCCGGCCTCGCATCCGACGCGCGGGCACTGGCGCACCGGTCGATGCGGGCGTTCCCCGGGGACGCACCGATCCTCGTCGACGCGGCCGGCTGCGGGGCGATGCTCAAGGACTACGGCCACCTGCTCGGCACATCCGAGGCCCAGGCCTTCAGCCGCCGGGTGCTCGACGTGCACGAGTGGCTCGCCGACAGGGTCGACCAGCTCACCGCCGCCGCCGCGGCGCGGCCAGCGGCCGACCGCCCCACGGTGGCGGTCCAGGACCCGTGCCATCTGCGTCACGTCCAGCGGTCCCACACCGCGGTGCGGGCGGTCCTAGCGCCGTTCGCCACCCTGGTCGAGCTCGACGACGAGGGCCTGTGCTGCGGCGCCGGCGGCGCCTACGCCGCCGTCCAGCCCGAGCTGGCGGGAGCGATCCGAGCCCGCAAGGTGGCAGCGATCGACCGGTCGGGCGCCCCGGTGGTGGCCTCGGCCAACCCGGGGTGCGCCCTGTACCTGGCCGCCGCGGGGGTCGAGGTCGTCCACCCCTGCCAGATCGTGGCCCGGGCCCTCGACGGCCCGCCTCAGACCACCTCGCGCAGCCTGCCCGTCGCCACCTCGTAGACGAAGCCCCGCACCGCGTCCCGGTGGGGCACGTAGGCCGCCGAGCGCACCCGGGCGACCGACTCGCGCACCGACTCGTCGAGGTCGGTGAACCCGCCGAACGCGAAGGGCGGCCGCGACCCCGACGCCGCCTCGATCTCGTCGGCGACGACGACGTCGTCGAGCCCGGACAGGCCGCAGTCGGTGTGGTGGGCGATGAGCACCTCGCGGGTGCCCAGCTTGAGCTGCGACAGGGTGAGCGAGCGCAGCACGTCCTCGGTCACGATGCCGCCGGCGTTGCGGATGAGGTGGACCTCCCCGAGGTGCAGCCCGAGGGCCGCGAACAGGTCGATCCGGGCGTCCATGCAGGTGAGGACAACGGTGCGACGGGTGGGGCGCGGCGACGAGATGTCGTAGCCCGACGAGGCGGCCTCGAACGACGAGGCCACGAACTCCTTGTTGTTGACGAGCAGGTCGTCGACGACGGTCGATCCGCCGGGAGCGACAGGGGTGTCGGCCATGGGAGGAACCTTTGCGAGCCGCCGGCATCGGGCGCAAGCCGACGGAGGGGCGCCTAGGAACGGCCGCTCGCCGCCGCCAACCGTCGGCGGTGGTCCTCGTCGTCGTAGCCGGCGAAGAAGGCGCCCAGGTCGTCGACCATGCGTCCGAACGACTCGGCGGCGAACAGCACCGGCTGGTAGTGGGTGATGTCGTAGTCGAGCGTGCCCATCTGCGCGATGTCCCACGGTCGCACCTCGGCGTCGCGGAACGCCTCGATCTCGCCGTACGACGACAGCAGCCCCGCCCCGTAGGTGCGCAGCTCACCGTCCTCCCACACGACGCCGAACTCGAGCGTGAACCAGAACACCTTGGAGAAGAAGTCCAGCGCCTCGTCGGACCGTGCGCGCTGCGACGCCTGCCCCGCCAGCTCGTAGAGGTCGGCGAAGACGGGGTTCCCCAGCATGTTGGCGTGCCCGATGATCTCGTGGACGATGTCGGGCTCCGGTGTGTAGAAGGGCACCGAGTGGTGGCGGATGTACTGCGTCGACCGGAACACCCGGTCCGCCAGTGACCCGTAGAACTCGCGGGTGGGCACCAGCCCGGGCACCGGCTCGATGTGGAAGCCGGTCAGGCCGTACACCCGGGCGTCCACCTCGCGCAGCTGGGGCACCCGCTCGGTCGGCAGCGTCACCGCCGCCGCGCCGTCGCGGTAGGCCCGGCACGCGTACCGCTCGTGCTTGCGGGCCAGCTCGTGGGACACGATGCGCCAGACCTCGTCCTCCTCGGGCGTGTACTCGACATCCGCGATCGGTTGGCCCCGCCGGTGGGCGCGGCCGACCTCGGCGATGGCGGCGCGCCGGGCGCGGTAGGCGCGGTCGGAGACGCCCGGGTGGTCGTCGGGCAGGTCGAGGACGGCCGGGTTGTCGACATCGGTGCGCACCATGCCGCGATGGTCGTCCACCGCGCAGACGTGTTCAATCTTCTGGGCTCATTCCAGATGAATCGTTCGTGGATGGCTTAGCCTCAAGACACGTTCATTAGTGATCGACCGTGGAGCGTCATTTTGCCCAGCACGTCACAGCCGGCCGACGCGGGCTCCGAGGTCAGTCCGCTGGACGACGTCGACCGCCGCATCGTGGAGGCGCTCATCGACGACGGCCGCCTGTCGGTCAACGAACTGGCCTCGCGCGCCGGGGTCAGCCGGGCGACCGCGTACACGCGGCTCGACCGGCTGCGCGCCGACGGCGTGATCACCGGGTTCACGGCCACCGTCGACCCGGCGAAGGTCGGGCACGGCGTGGCGGCCCTCATCCTCGTCAACGTCGAGCAGAACGAGTGGCGCGCCGCCCGTGACGAGCTGCTGCACCTGCCCGGCGTCGAGTACCTGGCGTTCACGAGCGGCGGCTTCGACATGGTGGCCCTGGTGCGTGTCGCGTCCATCGAGGCCCTGCGCGACGTCGTGCTCGACCACCTGCACGGTGCCACCCACGTCCGCTCGACCCAGACGGTCTTCGTGCTCGACGAGCAGCGCCGCCAGGTCCCCCTGCCCTGACGGTCGCCGGGCCGGCGGATCACCCGCGGGTCAGAAACCGAAGTTCTGCGTCCAGTCCACGCGCCGCTGTTGAGCCCCAACCCGATCGCCGTGAAGCTGCAGTTGACGATGTTGGCGCGGTGGCCCTCGGAGCTCATCCAGGCGTCGTGCACCGCCTGCGCGCTGCGCTGGCCCTGGGCGATGTTCTCGCCGCCGGGGCTGGGATAGCCGGCCGCCCTCACGCGATCGGCGAACGTGCGACCGTCGAGCGAGGTGTGCGAGAAGTAGCCCTGGTCCGCCATGTCGTCGCTGTGGCCCTGCGCCGCGGCGTTGAGGCGGGCGTCGACGCGCAACGCGCCGCAGCCGGCGTCGGCCCGGGCCGCGTTCACGAGGGCGACGACCTGGTCGCCGGCGGACGGCGCTGGCGGGTCCGGGGCGGGCGGCGGCGGTGGCGGTGGGGCCGGCGGCGGCGCGGTCGTGGGTGGCACCGCGGTGGGCGGCGTTGTCCTGGGAGCGGCCGTCGTCGGCGGCGATGCGGCGACCGTCGTCGACGATCGTGGCCGACGGCCGTGCGGTCGTGGTGGGGCCACGGGTCGCGCTCGGATCTGCACCAGGCGAGCGCGCGTCGGCCCGGTCGCGGCCGTCGTCGTCGCCGTCCGCGGTCTCGAGCGTGTCGCCCTTGTCGTCCGTGGGGCCGCCCAGGCCCGTGGCCGCGACCACGGCGACGGGCGCGAGGCAGGCCAACAACAGCGCCAGCACCAGGTGTGCGGGCGACGGGCGACGGACCGGCACGCTGCGGAACCTCAACCACACACCGCGGTCGACATGACGCGGATCGTCATTGAAAAGTCGCACACCCGTCGGGGCGACCTGGGTAATGATCTGTTCACTTCGCTCCACCCTCCCCGGTGGGTGGAGTGGCACGGCGAAAGCGCCGGGTCTCCATCGCCCGTGGCGGGCCAGGAACAAGGTGGCGAATCACGATGAACAGCATCCTGTTGATCGGGCTGGTGGCGATCGCTGTGGTGATCGTCATGGCAGGGTTGCTCGGCCGGTTGGTCGAACACGACGACATGTCGTCCTACATGGAAGGGTGATCGGCCTCCCCACGGCGCGATCCCGACCCACGACGTTCTAGCCGACGCCCCGCTGCCCCGTCAGGCGGCGGGGCGTCGCCGCACCTGCACGCCGGACGCGGGCGCCTGCGGCGCTACTCGGCGAGCAGGCGGTGGGCGGCTGTCGCGATGTCGTCGGGCTGGGGCAGGATGGCCGACTCCAGCTCGGGGGCGTAGGCCACGTGGCACTCCTGGGCGCCCACCCGGCCGATGGGGGCGTCCAGCTGCCAGAACGACTGCTCGGCCGCCCACGCGGCGATCTCGCCGCCGAAGCCGCCACGCACCACGTCCTCGTGCACGACGAGCAGGCGCGACGTCTTGGTCACCGACTCGGCCACCATCTCCTGGTCCCACGGCACCAGCGTGCGCAGGTCGATGATCTCGATCGACGCGCCGTCCGTCTCGGCGAGCCGCTCGGCCGCGAGACGTGACCGCTCGACGGTGGCGCCCCAGGTCACGATCGTGAGGTCGTCGCCCCGGGTCACGTACCTCCCCTTGCCGAACGGGATCACGTGCTCGGGCGCCGGGTACGGGTCGCGCGTGTAGGGCTGGCGCAGCAGGTGCTTGTGCTCGAGGAAGAGCACCGGGTCCTCGCACAGGAACGCCGCCCGCAGCAGCCCGGCCGCATCGCTGGCGCGCGACGGGAAGGCGACGAGCAGTCCGGGGATGTGGGCGAAGATCGACTCGCCCGACTGGCTGTGCCAGATCGAGCCGCCCTGCAGGTACCCGCCGATGGGCACCCGCATGACGGTCGGGCAGGTGAACGCGCCGTTCGACCGCCAGCGGATCGTGGCCGCCTCGCTGCGGATCTGCTGCATGGCCGGCCAGATGTAGTCGAAGAACTGGATCTCCGGCGCCGGCCGCAACCCGCGGATGCCCTGGCCCACCGCTCGGCCGATGATGTTGGCCTCGGCCAGCGGCGTGTTGTAGCAGCGGGCCCGGCCGAAGCTGCGCTGCAGGCCGTGGGTGGTGCCGAAGACGCCACCCTTGCCGTCGACGTCGGCCATGATCGCCTCGCGGGCGTCGGCCACGTCCTCGCCGAACACGCGGATGCGCTCGTCGCCCTCCATCACGTCGTGGAGGGCGCGGCGGATCGACTCGCCCATGGCCACGACGTCGTCGCCCTCGGGCCCCGTGGCCACCTCGCCCGGGTCGGGGATGTCCGGCAGCGCCACCACGTGGTCGAGAACGGAGCCCGGGTCGGGCCGGGCCCCCGCCAGCGCCCGCTTCGCCGCGTCGGCCACGATCTGGTGGGCCTCGGCCCGCACGTCGGCGGCCTCGTCGGGTGTCAGCACACCGCCGTCGATCAGCGCCTGCTCGAAGCGGTCGATGGGGTCGTGCTCCTCTTCCCACGCCATCTCCTGGGCCAGCCGGTACTTGCTCTGCGTGTCGGCGGCGGAGTGCGAGTACGGCCGGGTGACCTTGGCGTGGATCAGGGCCGGGCCGACGCCGGCCCGCACGTGGCTCACGACCTTGCGGGCGGTGCGGCGGACCGCGAAGTAGTCGGTGCCGTCGATCGACCGCACCTGCAGCCCCGCGAAGCCACGCACGAGTTCGTTGATGGGTGCCGGCGACTGCTCGGACGAGGGCACCGAGATGGCATAACCGTTGTCGGCCACCACGAACAGGACCGGGAGGTGCTCGGTGCACGCGGTGTTGAGGCTCTCCCAGAACTCGCCCTCGGACGTGGCGCCCTCGCCCAGGCTGACGTAGGTGACCTCGTCGCCATGGGCGGGCAGGCCCAGTTGGGGCCGGCGCACGATGTAGCGACCGGCCTCGGCGCAGCCCACCGCCGGGATGCACTGGCTGCCGGTCGGGCTCGACTGGGTGACGACGTTGCGCCCGCGGTCGCCCCAGTGGGCGGGCATCTGCCGGCCGCCCGACGCGGGATCGTCAGCGGACCCGACGGCCTGGAGCAGCACCTGCTCCGGGGAGATGCCGAGGCCCAGCATCAGCGCCAGGTCTCGGTAGTAGGGGAAGAACCAGTCGTAGCCCGGGCGCAGCTCGTGCGCGAGGCCGAGCAGCAGCGCCTCGTGCCCGGCGCCCGAGATCTGGAAGAACACCCGGCTCTGCTTCTGCAGCGCGATCTCGCGGTCGTCGATCGCACGCGACACACGGGCCAGCAACAGGTCCTGCCGCAGCTCGTCGGTGTCGAACCCCTGCGTCGGCGCGTGCACGGAGGCCTTGCGAGCGGCAGCTCGTTCCTTCCTGGACGCCTTGCCGGTCGACGTCGTCGCGTCGTCAGCGCGGGCGCCCTTCGCCCGCTTCTGCTTCGCGGCCTTCCTGGCCCGCTTCGCGTCCGCCTTCTTCGAGCGCTTGCCCTCGCTGTTCTTCCCGGCCCGCGTGCCCTCGGCCTGGTCCGACTTCTTGGCCTCAGCCTTCTTGGCCTCGGCCTTCTTGGCCCGCTTCTTCGCCGCGCCCGCCGCGCCGTTGAGGGTGGCCCCCGACTGCGGCGTCACGTCGATGGTCAGGGGCCGCGCCCCCAGGGCGACGACACCGCTCGACGCCACCGAGGCACCGTCGAACACGCCATGGCCATTGCCCGCCGTGCGGCGGTCGGCCGCTCGACGCCTCGGCTTCTTCGACCTGGCCCCCATCTCGACCCCCTGGGCGATACGTCGGGTGGTTCGGTCCGATCGTCTCACATCTGCACAGACAACGTGCGACTGCGACCGCGATATGACATGCGTTCATGCTGTGGGCCACGCGCCCCGCCGGCGTGCACCGTCGAGGTACGCACACCACATCGAACACCCTTACCCTGACAGGCGAGGCCCGACTCCACGACCATGCTCCGTCACCCCTCACCCACGCCCGGTGCTCAGCCGCCCGCCGAGTCCTACCGTGAGGCGCCGCCCCCGCCCGATCTGGCCCCGTATCTGGACTGCCTGTGGACCCGCGCGGCCACGGCCGCCGCCTCCACGACGCGCGTCGTGCCGGACGGCTGCGTCGACCTGATGTGGATGACCGAATCGGGGCGCTCGCGCCTGGTCCTCGCCGGACCGGACACGCGCGCCCACCCCTCGACGCTCGCTCCCGGCGACACGATCGCGGCCGTGCGCTTCGCCCCGGGAGCCGCGGCCGGCGTGCTCGGAGTTCCTCTCCACGCGCTGCTGAACAGCCGGCCCGAGGCCACCGACGTGTGGAGCCGTGGCCTGGCCGAGAGTGTCGCCGCTGCCGTCGCCGGCTCAGCGCACCCCGAACGCGCGCTCGCCGAGGCCGTGGCGGCTCGCATCACCGGCCCGCCGGACCCGGCGATGCGCCACGTGGCCCGCTCGCTCCGCGACTCGTGCCACCCCTCGCCCGTCCGTGGCCTCGCCGCGGCCATGGGCCTGTCCGAGCGCCAGCTCCACCGGCGCTGCACGGCGGCGTTCGGCTACGGGCCCAAGACGCTGCACCGGGTGCTGCGGTTCCAGGCCGCGCTCGCCCAGGCCCGGACCGGTCACGACCTGGCGCGGGTCGCCCACGAGTCCGGCTACGCCGACCAGCCCCACCTGGCCCGCGAGGTGGCCGATCTGACGGGCACCTCGATGAGTGCCCTGCTGGCCGGCTGAGCGTCAGAGCCTGGTTCAGGTGCGATCCGAGGGTCACCCGCCGTCGCCGCCCGAAGTCACCTGCACGCACCTGCGTCGCGACCAGCGCGCCGCGCAGGACGGGCGCTGCCTCTAGCGTCCGAGCGCATGGCGTCGTCGGTGTCGTTCGACCGGATCGCGGACAGCTACGACGAGACCCGGGGCGGGCTCGAGCGGGGCGGCAACATCGCACGCGCCATCGCCGCGCACCTCCGTCCCGGCCCGGTGGTCGAGATCGGCGTCGGCACCGCCGCCGTCGCGCTGCCGTTGGAGGGGGCCGGGCACCCCGTCGTCGGGTTCGACCTGTCGCTGAAGCCCGTTCGTGGTCGACGCTCTGGGACGTACCCGACGACCGCTGGGCCGCCGTGGTCCTACCGGCCATCGCCGCCCTCCGGGCGCTGCCCGACCCCACCCGACCCCGCGAACGACGCACCAGCTACGCCGTCCTGGCCTTCGAACGCCCCTGAGAGCGTCATACCCGCGCCGTAACGTGCGCACCCATGGCCCGGGACATCGACGGGGCCATCGCCGGACTGGCCCCGAAGACGCTCGGCCTCCTCACCAACCAGCAGCTCGACGGCCTCGGTGTGTCGCGCCAGCAACGTCGCCGCCTTGTCGACGCGGGAGTGCTCGTGACGATGGGCAACGGGGTGTGGCGGCACGCTGCCCACCCCTGCTCGTGGCAGCAGACGTTGCGCGCCGCCGTCATCGCCGCCGGCGAGGGTGCGGGTGGCGTCGCACATGTCGGCGGCCGCACTGTGGCGGTTCGACACCATCGACCCCGGCGCCGTCGAGGTCACGGTGCCACGCGCCCGCCGCCCCCGCGCGGTCGTTGGCACGGTGCATCGCACCCTCGATCTCGGCCCCGCCGATGTCGAGATGCACCGCCTCATCCCCCGCACGACGGCGACCCGAACGTTCCTCGACATCGCCCCACTGCTCGATCCACATCGGCTCGAGGAGGTGCTCGACGGCGCTGAACGTGACGGCACCATCTGGCGGCCTCGGCTCTGGTGGCGCATCGGCCAGCTTCGCCACGACGGACAGGTCGGTCGACCGGGGCTCGCCGCCATCGAGGCATTGCTCGACCGCACGGAGGGCCGACCGCTGGGCGAGACCTGGCTGGAGCAGGAAGCGATCCGCGTCGTGACTTCTGCGGGCCTACCGATGCCACGTGTCGAGGTGAAGCGCCGGACGCACGGGGGCGGTGTCGCCCGGGTCGACCTCTTCTGGGACCAGGCGAGGCTGGTCGTCGAGCTGGCTGGGCACGGCAGCCACGCCACGCGCCGCGCAACGCCAATCCGACGACGAGCGCGCCGCGCGCTTGGGGCTGCAGGGGTGGCAGGTCGTCGCGTTCACCTATGAGGACGTGGTGGAACGCCCGCAGTACGTCGTCGAGATGACCCGCAGCTACCTGGCCCAGCGGTCCTGAAATAGCAGCCCCTGGGACCGAATCGGTTGCGTAGCAACCAGAACCGTCCCACGGGCTGGCACGACGGCCCGGCCGCCGGGTACCGACACAACGCGAACAACCAGCACGGTCCCACGAGGTCCCGGGCGATCGCAACCCGGGCAGGCCGCCCGGTCGGGTCCGGGGGGAGCCGGACCCGACCCGTCAGACGTTGCGGCGGTAGCGGCCGCCCACCTCGAACAGGGCGTCGGTGATCTCGCCGAGGGTGCACACCCGCACGGCGTCGACGAGCACGGCGAACAGGTTGTCGCCCGACAGCGCGGCCTGACGCAAGCCGCTCGAGAGCGGCGGGGCGCTCGGCGGCGTGCTGCGCCTGGAACGAACGCCGGTTGGCGAGGCAGCGCTGCTTCTCGTCGTCGGTCGAGCGGGCGAGCTCGAGCGGCCGCCCGCCCTCCTCCACCGAGCCGGGCACGGCGTCGGGGGCGAGGAACGTGTTGACGCCCACGATCGGCAGCGACCCGTCGTGCTTGCGCTGCTCGTAGAGCATCGACTCGTCCTGGATGCGGCCCCGCTGGTACCCGGTCTCCATCGCGCCCAGCACGCCGCCCCGCTCGGCCAGCCGGTCGAACTCGGCCAGCACGGCCTCCTCCACCAGGTCGGTGAGCTGCTCGATCACGAACGATCCCTGGTTCGGGTTGTGGTTGGCCGCCAGGCCCCACTCGTGGTTGATGATCTGCTGGATCGCAACCGCGCGACGCACCGACTCGGCCGTGGGGGTGGTCACGGCCTCGTCGAACACGTTGGTGTGCAGGCTGTTGCAGTTGTCGTACACGGCGATGAGCGCCTGCAGCGTGGTGCGGATGTCGTTGAACGCCATCTCCTGGGCGTGCAGCGACCGTCCCGAGGTCTGCACGTGGTACTTGAGCTTCTGTGACCGTTCGTTGGCGCCGTAGCGGTCGCGCATCGCCACCGCCCAGATGCGCCGCGCCACCCGCCCCAGCACCGAGTACTCGGGGTCCATGCCGTTCGAGAAGAAGAACGACAGGTTGGGGGCGAAGTCGTCGACCGCCATGCCGCGGGCCAGGTACGCCTCGACGTAGGTGAAGCCGTTGGCCAGCGTGAAGGCGAGCTGGCTGATGGGGTTCGCGCCGGCCTCGGCGATGTGGTAGCCGGAGATCGACACCGAGTAGAAGTTCCGCACCTGCTCGGCGACGAACCACTCCTGGATGTCGGCCATCATCCGCAGGGCGAACTCGGTGGAGAAGATGCAGGTGTTCTGGCCCTGGTCCTCCTTGAGGATGTCCGCCTGCACCGTGCCCCGCACCGTGTGCAGCACGTACCGCCGGATGTCCGCCTGCTCCTCGACGGACGGTGGGCGCCCGTGCTCCGCAGAGAACGCGGCCACTCGCTGGTCGAGCGCGGTGCAGAAGAACATCGCCAGGATCGACGGCGCCGGACCGTTGATCGTCATCGACACCGACGTGGTGGGGTCGCACAGGTCGAACCCGTCGTACAGCGCCTTCATGTCGTCGAGCGTGGCGATCGACACGCCCGAGTTACCAACCTTGCCGTAGATGTCGGGCCGCTCGTCGGGGTCGAAGCCGTAGAGCGTCACCGAGTCGAACGCGGTGGACAGGCGGGTGGCAGGCTGCCCCGCCGCCAGCAGGTGGAAGCGTCGGTTGGTGCGGGTGGCGTCGCCCTCGCCGGCGAACATGCGCGTGGGGTCCTCGCCTTCGCGCTTGAAGGCGAAGACCCCACCGGTGAACGGGAACCGTCCGGGAAGGTTCTCGTCGCGCAGGAACCGCAGCAGGTCGCCGTCGTCGCCGTAGCGGGGCAGCGCCACCTTGGGGACATGCGTGCCCGACAGCGACTCGGACGTGAGCACGGTGCGCACCTCACGGTCGCGCACCCACACCACGTGCTCGTCGCCGGAGTAGGCCTCGACTGTCGCGGGCCAGTCGTCGAGCAGGGCGTGGGCCGACGGGTCGAGCTCGCGGTCGGCCGCGGCCAGCAGGTCCTCGACCTCGGCCACCGCGGTGGGCGAGCCGCCCGCCAGCAGATCGCTCGTGGTGCGCAGGGCCTGGTGCCGGCGGGCGATCTCGACCTGCGCGGCCGTGAACGCGTGGTGGTCGCGCACGGCGCCGGCCACGTCGGCCAGGTAGCGGGCCCGGTCGGGCGGCACGATCGTGGTGACCCCGGTGGGCACCCGCGTCTCGACGGGAGCCAACGACCCGCTGGCGCCGGGCAGGCCGCGTTCGACCAGTGCGTCGCGCAGGTGCTGGTACAGGGCGGTGACCCCGTCGTCGTTGAACCGGGCGGCGATGGTGCCGAACACCGGCAGCTCGTCGAGGGGGACACCGAACGTCTCGTGGTTGCGCTGGAGCTGGCGGCGCACGTCGCGCAGGGCGTCGTCGGCACCCCGGCGCTCGAACTTGTTGATGGCCACGGCGTCGGCGAAGTCGAGCATGTCGATCTTCTCGAGCTGGCTGGCTGCGCCGAACTCGGGGGTCATCACGTACAGCGACACGTCGACCAGGTCGACGATGCCGGCGTCGCCCTGGCCGATGCCGGGCGTCTCGACGACCACGATGTCGTGGCCGGCGGCCCGGCAGGCGGCGATGACGTCGTCGAGGTGCTCGGGCACCTCGGTGCCCGCGCCGCGGGTGGCGAGCGAGCGCACGAACACGTTGGGGTGGTCGACCGCGTTCATGCGGATGCGGTCGCCCAGCAGCGCGCCGCCGGCCCGGCGACGGGTGGGGTCGACGGCGACGACGGCGATGCGCAGCTTGTCGTCGAAGTCGAGGCGGAGCCGGCGCACCAGCTCGTCGGTGAGCGACGACTTGCCGGACCCGCCGGTGCCCGTGATGCCCAGCACCGGCACGGCGCGACGGGCGGCCGCGGAGCGCAGATCGCCGAGCGGGTCGCGCCCCAGCGTGCCGGCCTGGATGGCGGTGATCGCCCGGGCCAGCGCCCGCTGGTCGCCTCCGAGCACGTCGTCGACCGACGCCGGGCCCTCGGGGGCCAGGTCGACGTCGCACGCCTGGATGATCGTGTTGACCATGGCGGCGAGCCCGAGCCGCTGGCCGTCTTCGGGCGTGAAGATGTGCGCGACCCCGGAGTCGTGGAGCTCCGCGACCTCGTCGGCGACGATGACACCCCCGCCGCCGCCGAACACCTTGATGTCGGGCCGCCCCTCGGCCCGGAGCCTGTCGACCAGGTAGCGGAAGTACTCGAGGTGGCCGCCCTGGTAGGAGCTGACCGCGACGCCCTGCACGTCCTCCTGCACGGCCGCCCGCACGACCTCGTCCACCGAGCGGTTGTGCCCCAGGTGGATGACCTCGGCACCCTGCGACTGCAGGATGCGGCGCATGACGTTGATGGCGGCGTCATGCCCGTCGAACAGGCTGGCGGCGGTGACGAGGCGCACCGGATGCACCGGCCGATGGATGGCGGGCGCGGCCACGGACGGCGCTTTCTCGACGCCTGTGCGCGCGTTAGATACCCCATGACCAGCCACGACCGCAGACTAGTTGGATCTCCGAGTTTCTGTCTACCGAGAGTAAGTCGTCCGAATGACTGGCATCCGACCGCTGGTGGTCCGACCACTGGACATCCGACATATGATGCGGGCCGTGTCCAACCCTCGACCGCTGGACTTCGACGCGATCGCCGAGGCCCGACGCAACTGGGAGGCCCGTGGCTGGGCGGTTCCGGCGGCCATGGCGGCCACCACCTCGATCATGCGCGCCCATCAGATCGTGCTCGCCCGCGTCGACGAGGCGCTCCGCCCCTTCGACCTGACCTTCGCCCGCTACGAAGCCCTGGTGCTGCTCGCCTTCAGCCGCCAGGGCGCCCTGCCGCTCGGCAAGATGGGCGACCGGCTGATGCTGCACCCCACCAGCGTCACCAACATCGTCGACCGGCTCGAGCGCCAGGGACTGGTGCAGCGCGCCCCCCACCCCACCGACCGGCGCACCACGCTGGCCGAGATCACCGACGACGGCCGTCGGATCGTCGACAAGGCCACCGAGGCCGTCAGCGCCACGGGGTTCGGCATGGCGGCCCTGGGCGACGACGACCTCGACCAGGTCACGGCCCTGCTGCGCACGGTGCGCATCGACGCCGGCGACTTCCCGGCCGGCTCGGAGTAGTCGGAGCAGATCCGCGTCAGGCGGTGTCGGCGTCCGGCAGGGCGTGGACCTCGCCCGTCTGGATGCGCCACAGCGCGGCGTACAGACCCCGCGCGGTGACCAGCTCGTCGTGGGTCCCGGACTCCACGACCCGGCCCTCCTCGAGAACGTGGATGCGGTCGGCGTGACGCACGGTCGACAAGCGGTGGGCGATGACGATGACCGTGCGGTCGCGGCCCACCAGCTCGAGTGAGCGCTGGATCGCCGCCTCGGTCTCGTTGTCGACCGCGGAGGTGGCCTCGTCGAGCACGAGCACCGACGGGTCCTTGAGGATGGCCCGGGCGATCGACAGCCGCTGGCGCTGACCCCCCGACAACTTCTGGCCCCGCTCGCCCACGATCGTGTCGTAGCCCTGGGCCAGGTCGCCGATGAACTCGTGCGCCTCGGCCAGCCGGGCGGCCCGCACCAGCTCGTCGTCGGTGGCGTCGGGACGGCCGTAGGCCAGGTTCTCGCGCACCGTGCCCTGGAACAGGAACACGTCCTGGCCCACGTAGCCGATGGCCCGGCGCAGCTCGACGAGCGGCACGTGCTCGACGTCGACCGCGTCGAGGCTGACCCGCCCGCTGGTGGCGTCGTACAGCCGCAGCAGCAGCTTGACCACGGTCGACTTGCCGGCGCCCGTCGACCCGACGATGGCATGGGTCTCGCCGGCGGGCACCACGAGGTCGAAGCCGTCGAGCACCGTGCCGGCGCCATTCCCCTCAGCGCCGTAGGCGAAGCGCACGCCGTCGAAGCGCACCTCACCCCGCAGCGGCCGGGGCAGGGCGTGGGGGCCGTCGACGATGGTCGGGTCGACGGCCAGCAGGTCGAGGATGCGGCGGGTCGACGCCATGGCCCGTTGGTACAGGTCGAAGGTCTCGCCCAGGCGGGTCAGCGGCCACAGCAGGCGCTGGGTCATGTACACCAGCACCGAGAACACGCCCACCTCGAGCGTGCCGTTCAGGGCCGCCTGCCCACCGATGATGAGGGTGAGCGTGAACGCGACCAGGATCGCCATGCGGATGAGCGGTATGAACGCCGACGACAGCTTGATCGCCCGCCGGTTGGCCTCGCGGTACACGCCGCTGGCGTCGGCCACCCGGTCGGACTCGCGCTCCTCGGCGGTGAACGACCGAATCGTGGCGATGCCCGACACGTTGTTGGCCAGCAGGGCGCCGAGGTCGCCGGCGGCCTGGCGCACCTCGGTGTAGCGGGGCTCGAGCCGGCGCTGATAGCGGATGGAGGCCCACACGATCAGCGGGATCGGCGCGAACGCGACGACCCCCAGCACTGGCTCGACGGCGAAGAACACGATGCCGACGAACACGACGTTGACCACGGTCCGCACCAGCTCGTTGGCCCCGATGTCGAGGAACCGCTCGAGCTGGTTGACGTCGTCGTTGAGGATCGAGAGGAGGCCGCCGGTCGACTGGTCCTCGAACCACCCGAGCTCGAGGCGCTGGACGTGGCGGTAGGCGTCCATCCGCGCCTCGTGCTCGACGGTCTGGGCCAGGTTGCGCCACAGGAGCTGAGCTGTGTAGTCGGTGATCGACTCGACGACCCACACGACAGCGTTGATGGCTGCGAGCACGAGCAGCTGGTCGAACCGGTCCTCCACGCCGAACACCTGGGCCACGATCGAGTCGTTGGCCCGCACCACCACGTCGACGGCCGCGCCGATGAGCAGCTCGGGCATGACGTCGGCGAGCTTGTTGAGCACGCTGAAGGTGACGGCGGCGACCACCGTGCGCCGATGCCCGCGGGCATAGCGCCACAGCCGCAGGAGGGGCGAGGCGTTCGGGTCGGGGGCGGACCGTGCGGTCATGCCGGTCGAGGCTACGGGTCAGGTCGTGCGCCAGCCCCGTTCGAACGGCAGCCGCCAGGCGTTGGGCGCGATGAGCTGGTGGATGGCGTTCGGTCCCCACGACCCCGGCGCGTAGGAGCGCACCGGCGGCGGGTTGTCGAGCAGCGGCGTCGACGCTTCCCACAGCCGCTCGATGCCGTCGGCCGTGGTGAACAGCGTGTGGTCGCCGCTCATCGCGTCGTAGATGAGGCGCTCGTAGGCCTCGAGCACGTCGTCCGCACGCCCGGTCTCGTGCAGGGCGAACTGCAGGCTCAGCTTGTCGAGCTTCATGCCCGGGCCCCGGACGCTTGCCGTAGAACGACAGCGACAGCTTCGACGCGTCGGCGAGGTCGAACGTCAGGTGGTCGGGCCCGTGGGCGCCGACGCCCGAACCGGGCGGGAACATGCTCTTCGGCGGCTCGCGGAACGC
Source organism: uncultured Acidimicrobiales bacterium (assembly GCA_963735375.1). Taxonomy (GTDB): domain Bacteria; phylum Actinomycetota; class Acidimicrobiia; order Acidimicrobiales; family VFJN01; genus ZC4RG19. Next base: position 439,729 of record CAVTKS010000006.1, on the reverse strand, counting down.
GATCGAGATGATGCGGGCGCCCTCGGCCATGCGCTTGCCGGTGCGGAGGAAGAACGGCACGCCGGCCCAGCGCCAGTTGTCGATCTCGCAGCGCAGCGCGATGAACGTCTCGGTCTCGGAGTGGGACGCGACGCCCGGCTCGTCGCGGTAGCCGCTCGTACTGGCCCCGCACGACGTTGCCGGGCTCGATCGGGCAGCAGCGATCGGAAGACCTTGTTCTTCTCCTCGCTGATCGCTCGCGGGCTCGAGCGCGGTCGGCGGCTCCATCGCCATGAACGCCAGCACCTGGAACAGGTGGGTCACGACCATGTCGCGGTAGGCGCCCGTCTTCTCGTAGAACCCGATGCGCGTGCCGATCGACAGCGTCTCGGGCACGTCGATCTGCACGTGGTCGATGTGCATCGCGGTTCCAGATCGGCTCGAAGAGCCCGTTGGCGAAGCGGAAGGCCAGGATGTTCTGCGCGGCCTCCTTGCCGAGGAAGTGGTCGATCCGGAAGATCTGCGCCTCGGCGAAGGTCTCGTGCAGCGAGGCGTTGAGCTCCTGTGCGCTCGTCGAGATCGGTGCCGAACGGCTTCTCCATGATGATGCGGGCCCGGTCGACCAGCCCCGCTTCGCCGAGCATCGCGCACGACGTCGAGCGCGGCCGACGGCGGGACGCTCAGGTAGTGGAGCCGGCGGCACTCGCCACCGAGCTCGGCCTCGGCCTCGGCCACCGCGCTCGCCAGCGCCTCGGGCCCACCGTCCTGGCGCGACGAACGCGAGCTTGCGCGCGAACGCGGCCCACTGCGCGTCGGAGATGTCCGCGGTTCGAGAACTTCGTCGCAGCGCCCGGCGCGCGAACGTCGCGGAACCCCTCGTCGTCGAGGTCGTCGAGCGAGGTGCCGACGATGCGGCAGTCGGGCACCAGCCCGGCCAGCGACAGGTGCAACAGCCCGGGCAGCAGCTTGCGCCGGGCCAGGTCGCCGGTGGCGCCGAACAGCACGATGACGTGCGGCTTGAGCGGCGACATCAGGTCGGAGCTGATGTCGCTCGGGTCGCTGTGTCTGAGGACCATCTGCACAGAAGGGTAAGCCGCCCTGTTGCGCGCGCGTGTCCGCCCGGCCTGTCGTGGGTGAACAGCCCGGAGGCTCACGCGGGGTCCCGGGCTACCGTTTCCGGTGATGACGCTGCTCCGGCTCGGGCCCGACGCACCCGTCGACGAGGTGACCGCTTCGTTGGGCGAGCACGGCTACGCGCTGATCGAGGGCCTGCTGACGCCCGCCGATGTCGACGACCGCCTCGCCGCGCTGGACGACCTGTTCGCCGCGACCCCGACCGGTCGCAACTTCTTCGAGGGCTTCCACACCCAGCGGATCTACGCCGTCTACGCCAAGACACGTGCGTTCGACGACCTGGCCGTGCATCCGCTGCTGCTCGCGGCGCTCGACCACGCGCTCGGCGAGCACTACCAGTTCTCCGCCCCGGTGGCCCTGCAGATCGGCCCCGGCGAGAAGGCGCAGATCCTGCACCGCGACGAGGACGTCTACCCGCTCTCCCGCCCGCACGACCCCGTGGTGGTCAACAGCATGTGGGCGCTGTGCGACTTCACGGCCGACAACGGGTCGACCCGCCTCGTCCCCGGCAGCCACCGGTGGCCCGAGGACCGGCGCCCCGACGAGAGCGAGGCGGTGTCGGTGACCATGCCGGCCGGGTCGGTGCTCGTTTACCTCGGCGGGCTGTGGCACGGCGGGGGCGCCAACACGACCGACCGACCGCGGCCCGGGCTGCTGCTCGAGTACGTGGTGTCGTGGCTGCGCCCTCAGGAGACCCAGCTCGTCGCCGTGCCGCCCGACGTCGTGCGCCACCTGCCCGAACGGTTGCAGGAGCTGCTCGGGTACAACGTCTTCCCGCCGTTCCTCGGCTACGTCGACGGCCGTCATCCGCGGCGTGCGCTCGACCCCGACAACCAGCGTGCGGACGACATACTTCGTCTGTGACGAACCACGACGCGCACGACGACCTCCGCTCGCTCGCCGACGACTACTGGGACGCCAAGCTCGAGGCGAGCCCGCTGTTCGCCACGTTCCTCGGCGACCACCGCTTCGACGACCGCGTGGACGACCTGTCGGCCCCGGCCGAGCGACGGCTTCGGGCCACGTGGACCCAGCTGCGCGACCGGGCCGGCGCCCTCGACGGCCAGCTCGACGAGACCGACCGGGTCACCCGCGACCTGCTGGTGCACGAGCTCGACGACGCCGTGCGCAGCATCGACCTGCGGCTGGCCGAGCTGGCCTCGGACCAGATGGAGGGCATCCACGCCGACCTGCTGATCACCGCCGGCCAGCTCAACGCGCCCGAGCCCGAGCACGCGACGATGGCCCTCGAGCGCACACGGCGGTACGGCACGATGCTGGCCCAGGCCGCCGACCGCTTCCGCGAGGGCCTCGCCGCCGGTCGTACGCCCGCCCGCATCAACATCGAGCGGTCGATCAACCAGGTCGAGGGCTACCTGGCATCGCCTCTCGACACCGACCCGTTCGCCAAACTGTCCGGGCCCGACGGCTGGGACGGCCTCGACGCGTGGCGGGCCGAGCTGACCGACACCGTGAGAGACGCCGTCCGCCCCGCGTTCGAGCGCTACCGCGACGTGCTGCGCGACGAGCTGCTGCCCACCGCCCGTCCGGACGACCGCCCCGGCCTCGTCCACCTCGACGACGGGCCTGACATGTACCAGGCGCTCATCGAGCTGCACACGGGCCTGCCGCTCACCCCCGACGAGCTGCACGCGATCGGCATGGCCGAGGTCACCGAGACACTGCCGGGCGAGTACGCCGAGATCGGCGAGCGGCAGTTCGGCACCGCGGATCTGCCCGCGATCTTCAGCCGCCTGCTCGACGGGACCGACCTGCGCTACCGCGACGGCGACGAGATCATCGCCCATGCCACCGCCTGCCTCGACGCGGCGACGGCGGCGATGGGCGACTGGTTCGGCATCCTGCCCCAGGCCCCGTGCGTGCTCACGCCGGTCCCCGACTACCTCGCCGCAGACGCGCCCGCGGCCTATTACACGCCGCCCGCACCCGACGGCAGCCGTCCCGGCGAGTACCACGTCAACCTCAACGACCCCACGGGCCGGGGCCGCGCCGAGACGGCGTCGATCGCGTTCCACGAGGCCATCCCCGGCCACCACCTGCAGCTCGCCATCGCGTCCGAGCGCACCGACCTGCCCGCCTTCCGGCGACTGTCGTGGGGCCACACCGCGTTCGTCGAGGGGTGGGCGCTCTACACCGAGCGGCTGGCCGACGAGATGGGCCTGTACGAGAGCGACCTCGACCGGCTGGGCATGCTGGCCAGCGACTCGTGGCGGGCCTGCCGCCTCGTGGTCGACACCGGCCTGCACGCCATGGGCTGGACCCGCCAACAGGCCATCGACTTCATGATCGCCCACGCACCGGTCAGCCACGACGAGATCGTGACCGAGGTCGACCGCTACATCGGCATGCCGGGGCAGGCGCTCGCGTACAAGGTCGGCCAGCGCGAGATCCTGCGCCTGCGGGCCGACGCCCGCGCCGCCCTCGGCCCTGCGTTCGACATCGCCGGCTTCCACGACGCCGTGCTCGGCGGGGCCACGATCAGCCTGCGGGTGCTGCAGTCGCGGGTGGCCGACTGGGTGACGGCCCGCGCCTGAGTCGGGCTTCGGGGGTCAGCTGTAGCCCTCGACGGTTTCCGGGCGCTCCTCGATCACGTGGGCGTGCACGAGCCCGGCGAGCACCGCGCCCACGATCGGTGCCACCCAGAACATCCAGAGCTGCTCGACCGCCCAGCCGCCCACGAACAGGGCCGGTCCCGTCGAGCGTGCGGGGTTCACCGAGGTGTTGGTGACGGGGATGCTGATCAGGTGGATCAGCGTCAGCGCGAGGCCGATGGCCAGCGGCGCGAACCCGGCGGGCGCCCCCCGTCCCGTGACTCCCAGGACCACGAGCAGGAAGAAGAACGTCAGCACGATCTCGGCGACGAGGGCGGCCACCCAGTCGTACCCGCCGGGCGAGTGGTCGGCGAAGCCGTTGGCGGCCAACGTGCTCTCGCCGACCCCCGTGCCCACGCTGAACCCGTCGACCCCGTTGGCGATGACCACGATGACCGCGGCGGCGATGACGGCCCCGATCAGCTGGGACACGATGTACACGGCGGCCTCGCGCACCTCGATGCGGCGGGCGGCGAGGATGCCCAGGGTGATCGCGGGGTTGAAGTGCCCACCCGAGATGTGGCCCAGCGCGTAGGCGCCGGTCACGACCGTCAGACCGAAGGCCAGCGACACGCCGAGGAAGCCGATGCCGGTACTGACCAGGCCGCCCTCGAAGGGCGCGAAGAAGATGCTCGCCAGCACGGCGCTGCCGCACCCGCCGAGCACCAGCCACAGAGTGCCGAGCAGCTCGGCGATCGCCTTGCGTTGCAGGTCCATGGAACCCTCCGTCGTCCGATCTGTGGTGCAGTGCCTACGGTGCGACGGCGCTGCTGTCCTCACCCCACGGGAGTGACCGCCGAGCGTGATCAGTGTCACGCCCATGGCTGGCCCGGTGGTCGATCCCCTCCTGCACGGTCCCTGAGCGCCTCCCCGACGGTCGCCCCGCGGGGCAGTAGGGTCCGACGCGACCCTCTGTCGTCGCCCCGGAGGTCGGCACATGCCCAACAGCGCGGCCCCGCGCCGGGCGGCCCGTGTTCTCACGATCGCCGTCGTCATCGTCGGCGCGCTGGCCGTGCTGGCGGCCATCGCCTTCTGGCCTCGGGGCGATGCGCCCGACCTCGGCGACCAGCCCAACACCTACGTCGACGCCACTGTCACCCGCATCGACACCGACACGTGTCAGGACCCGGAGATCGACGTGCCCGGGCCGTGCCAGGTCGTCACGGCCGAGCTCACGTCGGGGCCGGACGAGGGCGACACGATCGCCTTCGAGGTGCGCGCGACGCAGTTCGAGGTCCCCGAGCTGGCGGCCGGCGACGAGGTCGTGCTGCTCGACATCGCGACGAGCCCCCCGCAGTACCGCTACTCGTTCGCCGACTTCCAGCGCAGCACGCCACTGCTGTGGCTGGTCGGCCTGTTCGTCGTGGTGGTCGTGGCGTTCGGGCGGTGGCAGGGCGTGCGGGCGCTGGTGGGCCTGGCTGCCAGCGGCGCGGTCCTCATAGCGTTCCTCGTGCCGGCGCTGCTCCGCGACGAGCCGGCGGTGCCCGTCGCGCTGGCCGCCACGGTCGCCATCGGGTTCATCGCCCTCTACCTGGCCCACGGCGTCAACCTGGGCACGACGGTCGCGCTGGCGGGCACCCTTCTCAGCCTGGCCATCACCAGCGGGCTGGCCTTCGCCGTGGCGGCGGCCACCAACCTCACGGGCCTGGCCGACAGCCAGGCCCAGACGCTGCGGGTCACGGCGGAGGCGCTCGACCTGCGAGGCCTGCTCATCGCCGGCGTCGTCGTCGGCGCGCTCGGCGTGCTCGACGACGTCACGGTGAGCCAGGTGTCGATCGTCGCCGCGTTGCGTCGCGCCAACCCCGGGCTGTCACCCCGGCTGCTGTACGGGGAGGCCACCAAGGTCGGGCGCGACCACGTCGCCTCGACCGTCAACACGCTCGTGCTTGCTTACGCCGGCGCGTCGCTGCCGCTGCTGCTGTTCTTCGCACAGGGCAACCAGCCCGCCGGCCGGTTGATCACCAGCGAGCTCATCTCCGTGGAGATCGTGCGCATGCTGGTCGGCTCGATCGGGCTGGTCGCGTCGGTGCCCATCACCACCGCCCTGGCGGCGCTGGTGCTGGGCCCGGGTGACGACGTCCACGGTCACGACCACGGCTGGGGCGCGGGCATCGAGTCGCCCGACGACGGCCTCGACGACACCGACGGGACGGATGACGGGGCACCGGGCCGGCACGCGGCCCCGTCACGCCGGCGCAGGAGGACCCGCTCCGGCGCCCGCTCGGAGTGGGACGACTTCACGCCGACCGAGGACACGTGGTGAGGGTGACCGCCAGCCTGCACGAGGTCCTCGACGACTGAACCTGGCTGAGCGCTGCCGACACCCACCCCGCGATATCACCCGGGGTGGGTGATGGCCCGCTCTGCGCGCAGGGGGCATGCTGGGGCTCACGTCAGCGTCATGCGCCTGAACCGCACCAACGAGGAGATGGCCCGGTGCCTCCGACCGCATCCCCCGTCGTATCGCATTCCGGCGTGCCATCTCTCCCCCATGCCCTGGTCAAGCGAGCTCGGCTCGAGGCCCGCCTCGACGATCCGGAGAGGCGCCAGCTCACCCTCGTGTCCGGGTTGCCCGGCGCGGGGAAGACCACGTTGGTCGCCTCGTGGCTGCGGTCCGACGACCGGCCGGCGGCCTGGGTCGCCCTCGACAGCCGTCACGACGAACCAGGCCGTCTGACCCGCTCGGTGCTGCGCTCGCTGGCTGCCGTCGGGGCGACGCCCGAGCCGTCCGCGCGACGTCGGCGCTCGGACAGCACGCTCGTCGACACCGCGTTCAGGGCACTCGGCGACGGTCGCTGGGTGCTGGTGCTCGACGACGTCCACGAGCTGCGGTCGAGCGAGGCGCTGAGCGCCCTCCGCCTCCTTCTCGATCGGGCGCCGGCCGCACTGTCGATCGTGCTGTGCGCGCGTGCCGACCCGCCGGTCGCCCTCGGCCGTCTGCGGCTCGACGGACGCCTCGGCGAGATCCGCAACGCCGACCTCGAGTTCACCCAGGACGAGACGGCGGACCTGCTCACGGGCCATGGCATCAACCTGCGCCACGACGACGTCCGGGCCCTCTGGCAACGCACCCAGGGGTGGGCGGCAGGGCTGCGCCTGGCCGCTGGCGCCCTGGCGAACGCCGGTGACCCCCACGAACTGGTGCGCAGCACGGCGACGACCGAGGCTGCTGTCGCCGACTACCTGCTGGAGGAGGTGCTCGACCGGCAGGACCCGGACACCCAGAACTTCCTGCTCCGCACCAGCGTGGTCGAGCGGCTGACGCCGGAGCTCGCCGCCGTGCTGGCCGACGACGACGGCGCGCAGGAGCGCCTCGACGACCTGGAACGAAGCGGCGTCTTCCTCACCGATGCCAACGCCGACGGCTCGTACCGCTACCACGCCCTGTTCGCCGACCTGCTGCGCGCCGGCCTACGCCGGCGCGAGCCCGACCTGGTGCCCGTGCTGCACGGACGGGCCGCGTCGTGGCTGCTCGCACAGGGCCGTGTCGCTGACGCGGAACGTCATGCCCGACTGGCGGGCGACTGGCCGCTCGCCGGGCACCTCGCCGCGGACCGTTGGCTCGCCGCGGTGCTCGACGACGTCGAGCCCGCATCCGACCTGGTCGCCGGTGTCCCCGCCGGGGCCGTGGCGGACACGCCGGCGTTCGCGCTCGTCGCCGCGGCGACGGCCTGCTCGCGAGGCGACCGCGATGGGGCCGACCTGCATCAGGGCCGGCTCGACGAGATGCCGGACGCCATCCCGCCGGTCGCCGACGTGGCGATCGGCGAGACCCACCGACGGGTCGTCGACGTGACCTACGGCTGGGCGTTCGGTGCGGACGAGAGGGCGCAGACGGCGGCGAGCTCACTCGGGTCCGCCACCGAGCCGGGACACGGCGTGGATGCGTCGGGGTTGCGGCGGTTCGCACGGCTGCGCGCCGCAGAGTTCGCGATCGACGCAGGGTGCTTCGACCGAGCCGTCACGGCGCTGACCTCGCTGGCAGACGCGCGGGACGACGAGTGGACGTGCGTCGAGGCATCGGCGCTCCTCGCCGTGGTGCACGCGGCGAACGGCAACCTGGCGGCCGCCGCACGCCGCATGGCCGAGGTGCACGCCGGCGACCCGCGCGACGTCCGCCCGACCGCCCTGCTTGCCACGCACCTGGCGAACGCGCTGTGCTGCGCCCAGCGGGGCGAGCGACGGAACGCCCTCGCCCACCTCGACGAGGCCGACGCCGTCGCACCCGTGCGGTCGCACGTGCTCAAGGTCGTGCACCGGTCGCTGAGCTCCGCGCTCGGCGGATCGGCCCCGGCCACCGCGTGGCTCGATTCGGGCACGGCCGCACACCCGCTCGCCGGCCAGGCGCTCATCGCCTGCGGGGCGCTCGAGATCGTCGACCCGCAGCGCCGGCTCGTCCCGGTCGGCGGCGCGCACGAACAACGCGTCGCGCGGGCGCGTCAGGAGCTGGCCCGGGGTGCACCCGACGCTGCGCGCACCTGCCTTCGCCGGCCTGCGACCTCGGGCGGATCGCCGAGCCACCCGCGCACCGCGATCGAGACCGAGGCCCTGGCCGCAGTCGCGGCCACGCGATCGGGACGCGACGGCGATGCGCTCGAGCACATGCGCACCGCGCTGGCACTGGTGACACGGTCGGGCATCCGGGCCCCGCTCCTCGATCAGGCGGCCGACCTCACCGGCCTGATCGACCGTGCCGATGTCGAGGCCCAGCACCGCGGCATCGTCCTCGAGCTGCTCGACCACATGCGACGCACCCCGGCCAACCCGGGGTCACCGGTGGAGGTGTTGACCGACCGCGAGACGGCCGTGCTGCAGTACCTGCCCACGCTCATGTCGAACGCGGAGATCGCCGAAGGCCTCCGCCTGTCGATCAACACCGTGAAGTCGCACCTCAAGGCCGTCTACCGCAAGCTCGGTGTCGACGGTCGGCGCAGCGCCGTGCTCCGGGGCCGGGAGCTCGAGCTGATCTGATGGTCAGCTGGCGGGGCCGGCCTCTGCGACACGGTCGTCGGGGCGCCCTCGCGGATGCGACGCAGCACCGCCTCGGCCGCGTCGTGGCGGCCGCCGGGCAGGCTGAAGTCGGTGTAGAGCACCCGGCGCTCGGGGCGGAACGTGCGCCGGGGGTCGAGCGGGTCGCCGTCCCGATCGTGGAACGTGACGGCACCGGACGTGTGTGCACGCCGGCAGTCGAGCAGCGAGCGCAGCACCACCCACCAGTCGAGGAAGTGCTCGAGCCGGCCGCTCGGCATGTCGAGGTCGCCGCCGGTCAGGAAGCCGACCGGGGTGCGGACGTCGTTGACCAGTTCGGTCAGCTCGGCGGCATCGAGCCGGACGACGGCCCGGGTTCAAGGGGTCCGCGACCCGCGTAGCCGGCTCAGGTGGCGACGCCGTGCTCACGGAGGATGGCGTTGAGCGCCGCCTGGTCGTGGCGCTCACCCTCGGCGAAGCGCCTGATGATCAGCGCGCACGGGAAGCCGAACGTGCCGCCCGGCAGGTCCTTGGGGCGCGTGGCGTTGATGACCAGGCACCACGGCGGCACGACGCCGCGGCCCACCTCGTCGCCCGTTTCGCCGTCGATGACCGGGATCGACGGGTTGAGGATCACGCCGGCGCCGAGCATGGCGCCCTCGCTCACACGTGCTCCCGACGTCACCATCGACCGGCTGCCGATGAATGCGCCGTCCTCGACGATCACGGGCGCCGCCTGCGGGGGCTCGAGCACCCCGCCGATGCCGACCCCGCCCGACAGGTGCACGTCCCTGCCGATCTGGGCGCACGAACCGACGGTCGACCAGGTGTCCGCCATCGACCGGGCGCCGACGCGGGCGCCGATGTTCACGTAGCTGGGCATCAGGATCACGCCGCGGTCGAGGAACGAGCCCCACCTCGCCGACGCACCGGGGAGGACCCGCACACCGGCGGCTTCGTAGCCCGACTTCAGCGGGATGCCGTCGGTGTACTCGTACGGCCCCAGCTCCTGGGTGACCACCCGCGCCTGGCGGAACAGCAACAGGATGGCCTGCTTCAGCCACTGGTGGACCACGACCTCGTCGTCGACGACCTCCGCGACCCGGGCCTCGCCCGAGTCGAGCAAACCGATCGCTTCGTGGATCAGCGCGCCGGCATCCGCATCGTCGGGATCGAGCTCGTCGCGCCGGTCCCAGAGCTCCTCGATCTGTCCCCGCAGGTCGGACATGCGGCGACGCTACCCATCCCCTGCGGTGGGTAGGGGTGAGTCACGCACGCCGTCGAGGAACCGGCGCACCGCGGCCCGTGAGGCCAGCACCACGACGTGGGCGTGGCCAGCATGGTCGGCGATGGCCGACAGCGCGCGGGGGCGGCTGTCGCGCCGGTAGTTCCAGACCCAGCGCACGAACGTCCAGTCCCAGTGCTCGGGGCAGCCGGGGGCCTGCAGGTCGTGTCCGCGGTGCTGCCACCAGCGCCGTAACACGCTCGGCAACGTGACCCGGCGAGGGAAGTCGAGGAACGCCACCGTGTCTGCGGCGGCGAGGCGCACGTCGAGGGTGCCGCCGTAGTTGCCGTCGATGATCCAGCTCTCCGGCTCGACGAGCTGGGCCTGTAGAGCCCGCCACTCGTCCGGCGGCGTCGGCTCCCAACCCGGCCGCCAGAACAGGCGGTCGAGATGGACCACCTCGATGCCGAGCCGGTCGCCCAGCGCCCGAGCCAACGTGGACTTGCCGGCGCCGCCGCTCCCGATCACCGCGACGCGCCGCACGGCGAACATCCTCGCACGGCACGTACCCGCGCACGTCGACGGGCGTCACGTCGGGCTCACCGAAGAGCCCGGTCGGGCGCCCAGCGGGCGTAGGCCACCTGCTCCAGGCTCGACACCACGGCGGCGAACAGCACCGAGACGACGGTGACCACCACGACGGCCGCCCACAGCTTCACGTACTCGGCCGTGATCGTGGACAGCGACATCAGCGCACCCAGCCCGGTGCCCGTGGACAACCAACCGTTGAGGAGCGAACCGAGGATGGCGAGCGGCGCGCACACCTTGGCCGATGCCAGCAGGCTGGGCATGGCCGACGGCAACCGCACCTTGAGCAGCTGGGTGACCGGCCCGGCGTCGTACGCGCGCAGCAGGTCGAGCGACTCGGGCCGCACCGACCGCAGACCGTTCGTCACGAGCACCAGCGCGGGGAACCACACGATGATCGACACGATGACCAGGCTGCCCACCAGCTCGCGGCCGAAGACGTAGGCGAGCAGCGGGACCATGGCCACGATGGGCACGGAGCGCAGCGCGAGCGCGATGGGCATGACCGCTCGCTCGAATGGGCGGGACAGCGTAAAGGCGATGGCCACGGCCACCGCCGCCGCTAAGCCTGCCAGGAAGCCCAGCCCCGACTCGACCAGCGTCTCGCGGGTGGCGTCCCACAGCTCTGCCCGCCGCTCGGCGCCATCCACCGGGTCGGTCGCCCAGTCCCACACCTGCGACGGTGTCTTCCCCACGTAGGCGTTGACGTCGAACACCTCGAGGAACCCGATCCACAGCCCGATCAACAGCGCGCCCACCAGCACGAACGTGCCGAGCGAACGGAGCACGCTCACCGCCACCACCCGGCCCCAATTGTCGACGACGGCGGTCACGCCCTGCTCCTCCGCGTCGACGGCGCCCACGGGGTGAGGAGCCGGCCGACCAGGGCGATCAGCGCGTACCCCAGCCCGGCGACGGCGGTGGCCACCAGGGCGATGCCCCAGACGCGCGCCGAGTCGGCGTTGGCACGGGCGGCGATCAGCGCCACGCCCAGGCCGTTGTCGGACCCGCCGATGAACTCGCCGATGATCGCGCCGAGCACCGCCGCCGGGGCCGAGATCTTGAGCGCGGCGAAGTAGTCGGGCAGGGCCGCTCGGACCCGTGCCTTGCGCAGGACGCTGAGCTTGCCGCCCCCCAGCGCGGTGATGACGTCGATGCTGGCCCGGTCACACGCCCGCAGGCCCACGATGGCGCCGACCAGCGTCGTGAAGAACACGGCCAGACCGGCCAGGGCCGACCGGGGTGCGTCGCCCTCGAGCGTCACCTGGAAGATGGGGCCCAGGGCGATGATCGGCAGCGACGTGACCGCGACCGACATGTGCAACACGGGCCGCTCCAGCAGGGGCACCGCCACCGCCAGCGCCCCCAGCAGCGTGGCGATGACGTTGCCCCACAGCCAGCCCACCCAGGCGGCTCGCAGCGTGGCCTGGGCGTTGCGCATGTAGACGTCGAGGTCGCCTGCGACGTCGCCCACCACGTCGGTGAGCGGCGGGAACGCCTTGGCGTCGGCCAGGAACGTGAGGGCCGCGACCTCCCACAGGACCAGCAGCCCCGCGACGAGGACGGCCGAGGGCGCCCACGTCCGATCGCCCTGCAGACGGGCGGCAGCCGTCAGGCCGGCCATCGGCTCACTCCTCCGGCCCGTCGGACAGGTCGGCGCCCACGCGGCCGAACAGCAGGTCGGCGATGTGGTCGACGAGGGCGTGGAACTCGGGGCTGCGCTGCATCTCGACCGTGCGGGGCCGCGGCAGGTCGATGGGGACGACCTCACAAATCGTCGACGGGCGGGGCGTCATGACCACCACCGAGTCGGCCAGGAGCACGGCCTCCTCGATCGAGTGCGTGACCAGCAGCGTCGTCGTCACCCGGTCCATCCAGATGCGCTGGAGCTCCAGGTTCATGCGTCGCCGCGTCATCTCGTCGAGCGCACCGAACGGCTCGTCGAGCAACAGCACCGTCGGGTCGGTGACCAGGGCACGGGCAATGGCGACGCGCTGGCGCATGCCGCCCGAGAGCTGTTGGGGCCGGGCGCCCTCGAAGCCCTCGAGGCCCACCAGCGAGATCAGGTCGGCCACCGCACCCGGCGAGGCCTTGAACCCGGTGACCTCGAGGGCCAGCTCGATGTTCTTGGTCACCGAGCGCCACGGCAGCAGCGCCGCGTCCTGGAACGCGATGCCGAGGCGGTGACCCTTGCGCGCGGCCGACGGCGCCTCGCCGTGCACCAGCACGCGACCGGCGGTGGGCTGCTCGAGGTCCGCGAGGATGCGCAGCACCGTCGACTTGCCGCAGCCCGACGGGCCCAGCAGCGCGGTGAACGACCCCTCGGCCGCGGCGTAGTCGACCCGCTCGACAGCCGTGATGCTCGACCGCCGCAACACGAAGTCCTTGCGCAGCCCCTCGATGAGCAATCCGCTGCCGTCGGGACCGTCAGGCGTCGCCGCCCGGTCGTCGTCGCTCGGGGCACCACGCTGGTCGCGGTCGTCGACGATAGTTGCCATGTCGTGCTCCGGGGGGTCAGGAGATGGGACAGGATGGGGGGACCGCTCGGTCCCCCCATCGCTGATGGCGGGCATGGCGTCAGGCGGTGTAGAGCTCGATGCCGTCGGCGTAGACCTCGTCGAGGATCTCGTTGGTGTAGAGGTCCTCGGTGACCGGCAGGCCCAGGTCCGACAGCACCCGCAGGTTGTTCTCGAGGTCCGACTCGCCCATGTAGAACAGCCCGCTGGTGTCGGTCGCCTCGGAACGCTGGAGCTCGACCTGCGACTCGATCTCGAGCTGCTGCGACTCGGCATTGAGGTCGAGGTCGGCGCCGTAGTCCTCGAGGGTCAGGTCGATGGCGAGCTGGTTGTCGGCCATGGCGTGCTGCCACCCCTTGGACTCGGCCCGCAACGCGGCGACGAGCTCGTCGTGCTTCGTCTCGAGCGTCTCCTGGGTCACGGTGTAGATCTGCTGGTACAGCGTGATGCCCACGTCGGACAGGTTGAGCGTGCCGACGTCCAGGCCCTTGACCCGCAGGATGTTGGGCTCGTTGGTGATGAAGCTGAAGAATCCCTGCACCTCGCCGTTCTCCAGTGGCGTGGGCTCGAAGTCGACGGGGATCTTCTTGACCTTGTCGGGGCCGTCGCCCTCCTCGAGGTTGTTGGCCCGCAGCAGCGCCTGCCAGATCTGCTCGTTGGCCTGCTGCACCCCGATCGTCTTGCCCTTGAGCGCCTCGGGATCGGGGATGGGATCGTCGTTCAGGTAGAGGATGCAGAAGGGGTTCTTCTGGAAGTTGGCGCCGATGACCTTGAGCGGGGCGTCGTTGTTGAGCACTGCATTGGCCACCGTCTCGGACCCGCCGTACGAGTAGAGGACGTCGCCCGCTACGAGCGGGGCGATGGCGTCGCCCGGGCCGGGGATCATGTTGAGCGAGCTGAAGCCGGCGTCGGTGAAGTACCCCTTGTTGTCGGCGACGTATAGGCCGGCGAACTCGATGTTCTTGATCCAGGAGAGCTGGATGCCGAGGTCACCGAAGTCGCCGCCGCCGGAGCCCCCGCCGCTCGTCGAGCTCTCGTCGTCGTCATCGCCGCAGGCCGAGAGCAGGGTGGCACCACCACCCAGCAACACGGCGCCGGCCAGGCCGCCGCGCTGCAGGAACCGCCTACGAGTCATGCTGTCGGGCATCTGACCTCCACGTCGTCCGCTGGGACCGCACCGCGCCGTCCTCTCCGAGCGAACGGGGCCACGCTGACCGGGCGGGGTTTCCCGCCCGTTGCCCTTTCGTCAACGCACTGTGAACGCCCTCAACAAGTTGTTGAAGCCGATCACGCCGTGGCCGGCGCCGTCACCGACGCCCGCGTAGGTTGAGGGGCGTGACTGGGGACGGCGGTTCGGAGACGGGGCGACTCGTGCGCACCCGCGTGACGCTCACCGACATCAGCTCCCGGGCGTGGGAGCACCCCGCGGACCGGGGGGCGCTCAACGCCCTGCGGCAGCTGCGGGGCTTCGATTTCGTCATCAAGAAGCTGTTCGCGCTGTGGAACGAGCGGGCGCTCAAGCTCGTCTACCTCGGCTCGGCGGTGCGGGTCGACCACCGCCAGTTCCCCGACGTCTACCAGGCCTACATGCAGGCGGCGAGCACCCTCGACGTCCGGGAGCTCCCCGAGCTGTACGTCTACGCCGAGCCCCGCCCCCACGCCATGACGATCGGGCTCGACCGGCCGTTCGTCGTGGTCACGAGCGGCATGGTCGACCTGCTCGACGAGGACGAGCTGCGGTTCGTGCTCGGGCACGAGCTGGGGCACGCGCTGTCCGGCCACGCGCTCTACACGACCATGCTGATGCGCCTGCTCAACATGACCGGCGCCTGGTCGTGGATCCCGTTCGGGGCGCTCGGGCTGCGGGCGCTCATCGCCGCGCTGTACGAGTGGCAGCGCAAGGCCGAGCTGTCGGGCGACCGGGCCGGCCTGCTGGCCACCCAGGATCCGGCCGCGGCGCTGCGTACCCACATGAAGCTGGCCGGCGGCGGCCACCTCGACGACCTGGACATCACCGCGTTCCGTGGCCAGGGCGACGAGTACCTCGGGTCGCCCGACGTGCGCGACAGCGTGCTCAAGCTGCTCCTGCTCGAGGCCCGCAGCCACCCGTTCATGGTCGTGCGGGCCGCCGAGCTGCAACGGTGGATCGACGACGGGGCCTACACCCGCATCCTGCGCGGCAGCTACCCGCGGCGAGGCGACGACGGCACCACATCGATGCGCCAGGACGTCAAGGACGCCACCGACCACTACAGCGCGGCGTTCGCCCGCTCGCAGGACGCGCTGGTGGCCCTGCTGCGCGACGTCGGGGGCGGCGGCGTCGCCGGCATGAAGGACTGGGCGACCGGATTCTTCACCAGCCGTCCGGGTAACGGCGGTGGCACCAGCGACGAGTGATCACGCCGACCCGGCGTCCGCCAGCACCTTGGCCCGCCTGTCGAACAGCTCCTCGGCGGCGGCCTGGGCCTCGGCCCGCACGGCGTCGACGTCGAACGTGAGCGGCCGGCCCGCCGCCACCAGGCGCCGCCCGTCGACCCACACGTCGCGCACGTCGTGGCCCGACGCCGAGAACACCAGGTGGGCGGGCACGTTCAGGTGCTCGCCGTGCAGCACGGGCGTGGTGTGCAGGCCGGCCAGCGACACGGTCACGAGATCGGCCCGCTTGCCCGGCTCGAGCGAGCCGGTGACGTCGCCCAGCCCCAGCGCCCGGGCGCCGTCGAGCGTGGCCATGGCCAGCATGTCCCACGGGTCGCCGACCGTGGGGTCGAGGGTCGACACCTTCTGCAGCAGGGAGGCGAACTTCATCTCCTCGAGCAGGTCGAGGTTGTTGTTCTCCTTCTCGCCGTCGCTGCCCAGGCCGACGGTGACCCCCGCCGCTCGCATGTGGCCGACGCGGGCCGGCCCCGAGGCGAGCTTCATGTTCGAGCAGGGGCAGTGGGCGACGGCGGTGCCGGTCTGGGCGAGCAGCTCGATCTCGCGGTCGTCGAGCCAGACGCAGTGGGCCACGACCGTGCGGGGCCCGAGGATGCCGCGCTGGTGGAACACCTCGATGGGCCGCCCGCCCCAGCGGGCCAACGACTCCTGCACCTCCCAGATCGACTCGGACGAGTGGGTGTGGATGCCGGTGTCGAACTCGTCGGCCAGGGCCACCGCCTCGGCGAAGCACCCGGCGGTGCAGTACATGAGGTGCTCGAGGCCGACCCAGCCCCGCACCCGGCCCTCGGCGCTGGCCGCGCCGCCGGCGTCGGCCAACCCTTCGAGCAACGCCCGGTTCGAGGCGATCGACTCGAAGTAGTCGTAGCCCTCCTCGTCGGCCACGTACGGCACCAGCGTGGCCCGGATGCCCAGCTCGCCGGCCACCGCCGCGGAGCCCTCCATGAACCGCCACATGTCCATCACCGACGTCGTCCCCGCCAGCAGCCCCTCGGCGTAGCAGTGCAGCGACGCCGCCCGGGCGATCTCGGGCGTGAGCGCCTTGTGGGCGGGGTCGACGTAGGCCCGCAGCCAGTCCCACAGCGACATCGACTCGGCCGTGCCCCGCAGCAGGCCAGAGTGCAGGTGGCAGTTGTGCAGGCCGGGGATGACGGCGTGGCCGGTCAGGTCGACCACCTCGGCGTCGGCGGCGCGCGGGTCCGCGTCGAGCGCTTCGACCGGACCGACCGCGACGATGGTCGCGCCGTCGATGAGCACCGAGCCGGCGTCGAGCACCTCGCGGGCGCCGGACATGGGCAGGACG
Source organism: uncultured Acidimicrobiales bacterium (assembly GCA_963735375.1). Taxonomy (GTDB): domain Bacteria; phylum Actinomycetota; class Acidimicrobiia; order Acidimicrobiales; family VFJN01; genus ZC4RG19. Next base: position 422,971 of record CAVTKS010000006.1, on the reverse strand, counting down.
ATGCCGTTGCGCAGGAGGGTGGACATCGCCACACCCAAGAGTCGGTTCAACAGTTTGTCAATGTTGGCGCCCGACTCTTCACAGGCCGGAAACGCCCACCGCTAGATTTCCCCCCGTGCCGGCCCGACATCCCCTCCTCGTGGCGCTCGAGCCCGTGGCCGACGCGCTCGGCGCCACGCTCGTGCCCGCTTCCCGGGTCACGTCCGGCGACGTGCCGCTGGAGTGGGGTGGGGCGGTGGTCGGCGGCCTGCGACTCCCGGGCGTCCACGGCACCCTCGAGCGCATGATCGCGGCGGTCGAGTCCCAGCTCGGCTCGCGACTTGCCGAGCTGTCGCGGGAGGACAAGCAGCGCGCTGTGCGCCTGCTCGACGATCGCGGTGCGTTCCAGCTCCGCAAGGCCGTCGAGGAGGTGGCCGACGCCCTGGGCGTCAGCCGGTTCACCGTCTACAACTACCTCAACGCCGAAGCGGGGTGAGCGCCGTGTCGCTGGTCGTCGAGTTCACGATCGAGCCATTCGTCGAGGGCGAGCCGGGACCTCACGTGCAGGCCGCTGTCGAGGCCGCCGAGCGCTCGGGCCTGACCGTCGACTTCGGGCCGTTCGGCACCACGGTCTCCGGTGAGGACGACGCCGTGCTCGACGCGGTCGACCGCCTCCTGCGCGCGGCCACGGCGGCCGGCGCCGACGCGGGTGTCGCTGCAGGTCGTCCGCGACGGCTGACCGCCGGTCGCGCCGGCCCGCCGGTTTCCCGGCCGTTGCGCCTCTGTCAACGGTCGGTGAACGGCCTTCAACAGTCTGTTGACCGCCGGTAGCGTCCGCTGCCATGCCGCTCCCCGCCGCCGTCCCGGCCCACCCGCCGGACGCGCTCGACGACATCGAGTCCTTCTACCGGGCCCACGGGTTCGCCCTGGTCCGGGGGCTGTACGGCGAGGACCAGCTCGCCGCGCTCGACCACGAGTGCGCCGACGCCCAGCAACGGCTGGCCCGCCGCGATCTGGCCGACCGCCATGGCACCGACATCCTCGACGACCCCGACGCGCACGTCGGTGGCACGCCGTTCGCCCACTACGTCTGCTACATCACCGACCTGTCCCCCGCGGCGGGTGCGGCCAGCGGCCACCCCGTGCTGGCGAACCTCGCCAGCCGCCTGCTCGGAAGCGAGCCGTGGTTGCTCGACCACGAGCGCTTCGGCGTCGTCTACCAGGACGCCCGCACCGGCGACGGTACCTACTACTCGCGCATCGGCTGGCACTCCGACTGGCAGTCGGGGCCGCACCTCGACATGTGGCCCAGCTTCGCCTTCACTATCCACCTCGACGCCACGTCGCCCGCCAACGGCTTCCTGCGGGTCGTGCCCGGCAGCCACCTGGGGTCGCCTGACGCCATGCCGCCCGGGTTCGAGAGGGTGCCCGGCGAGATCGCGGTCTACGCCGAGCGCGGCGACCTGCTGCTCCACGACGCCCACCTGTGGCACGCCGCGGCACGGGCCACCGACGACAGCGAGGCCGGCATCCGCCGTCACATCCGCGGCGGCTGGTTCGGTGGCGAACGCCTGCCGGCGGGCCACGGCCTCGACGACTTCGTGAAGAACGCGGCCCGGTGAGGCCGGTGACGAAGCGCGATCTGGCCCTGTTGCCCAAGGCCCACCTGCACCTGCACCTCGAGGGCAGCGCCCGCCCGGCGACGATCCGCGAGCTGGCGCAGCGCGACGGCGTGGCCCTCACCGACCTGATGGCGTTCTCGACGCTCACCGAGTTCGTCGAGTGCTACAAGGTCGCTGTGTCGACCATCGCCCTGGCCGCCGACCTCGAGCGCATCTGTTACGAGCTGCTCGTCGACGAGGCCGCCCAGGGCGTGCGGTGGTGCGAGCCGATGGTGACACCGCAGTTCTACGAGCGCGCCCTCGGCTCGCTCGACGATGTGTGGGCGGTCATGCGGTCCGGCTTCGACCGGGCCGTGGCCGAGACCGGCATCGGGTACGGCGTGATCGTCGGGCACGTCCGCACCGAGCCGGTCCCCTTGGCGGAGCGGATGGCGACCTGGGCGGCCATCCACGCCGGTGCAGGCGTCGTGGGCTTCGGCATCGCCGGCGACGAGCAGCTCGCGGGCCCGGCCGCGTTCGCCAGTGCCTGCACCATCGCCGCCGAGGCCGGCCTGCTGATCGTCCCGCACGCCGGCGAGACCGTGGGGGTCGAGAGCGTCACGGGAGCGCTGGCGCTGGGCGCCCACCGCCTGGCCCACGGCGTGCGATCCGTCGAGGACGCAGACGTGCTGGCACGGCTGGCCGGCGAGGGCATCACCTGCGACGTGTGCCCGACCTCGAACCTGAAGCTGTCGGTCGTCGACGACATGGCCGACCACCCGCTGCCCCGCATGCTCGAGGCCGGCGTCCCGGTCACGCTGGGCAGCGACGACCAGCTCTTCTTCGGCTCGCAGGTAGCGGCCGAGTACGAGGTGGCCCGCTCGACCTGGGGCCTGTCGGACGACGAGCTGGCCGCCATCGCCCGCACATCGGCCCGTGCGTCGGGCGCCCCCGACAGGGTGAGGGCCGAGATCGCGGGCGGCATCACGGCCTGGTTGGCAGCATGACGGACATGGATCCCGCCGCCGGCCCCGCGACCGTCGACCTGCTCGTCACCGGGGCCGACCTGGTGGTCACCATGGACGACGACCGGCGCGAGCTCGCCGGCGGCTGGGTGGCGTGCCACGCCGGCTTCGTCACCGCGGTCGGCGGGGCGGGCGACACCCCGCCCCCGGCTCTGCGGGTGCTGCGGGCCGACGGCTGCCTCGTGACCCCCGGCCTGGTCAACACGCACCACCACATCTACCAGAACCTCACCCGTGCCTATCTGCCGGCCACCAGCCGCACGCTGTTCGACTGGCTGACCACGCTCTACCCCCGCTGGGCGCTGCTCGACGAGGAGGCCGCCCACGTCTCGGCCTGGGTCGGGCTGGCCGAGCTGGCGGTGGGCGGCTGCACCACCTCGACCGACCACCTCTACGTCCACCCCGCCGATGGTGGCGACCTGCTGTCGGCCGAGATCGAGGCGGCCCGCGACCTGGGCATGCGCTTCCACCCCACCCGCGGGTCGATGTCGCTGTCGCAGAAGGACGGCGGCCTGCCGCCCGACTCGGTGGTCCAGGACGACGACAACATCCTGGCTGCCAGCGAGGAGGCGGTCGCCCGCCACCACGACCCCACGCCCGGGGCGATGGTGCGGGTGGCGTTGGCGCCGTGCTCGCCGTTCTCGGTGACGCCCGGCCTGATGCGGCGCACCGCCGAGCTGGCCGAGCGCCTCGACGTGCGCCTGCACACCCACCTGGCCGAGGACCCCGACGAGGACACCTTCTGCCTCGAGACCTTTGGCCGGCGGCCCATCGAGCACTTCGAGGACTGTGGTTGGGGCTCGGACCGCGCCTGGGTCGCCCACTGCATCTACCCGAGCGAGGCCGAGATCGCCCGCATGGGCGCGTGGGGCACGGGCGTGGCCCACTGCCCCAGCTCGAACATGATGATCGGCGGGGGCGGCATCGCCCCGGTGGCCGACTACCGGGCCGCGGGCGTGCCCGTCGGTCTGGGCTGCGACGGCTCGGCCTCCACCGACTGCGCGTCGCTGTGGCTCGAGGCGCGGGGCGCGCTGCTGCTCGGTCGCCAGCGGGGCGGGCCCACGTCGTTCACCGCACGGGACGCGCTCGAGGTGGCGACGCGCGGTTCGGCCGCCTGCCTCGGCCGCCAGGGCGAGTTGGGCGTGCTGGCCCCGGGAGCGGCCGCCGACCTGGTGGCGTGGAAGCTCGACGGCCTGGCGTTCGCGGGCGCATTGACCGACCCGGTCGAGGCGCTGCTGCGCTGCGGCCCCACCCAGGCCCACCACACGGTCATCGCCGGACACCCGCTCGTCGAGGACGGCGAGCTCCGGGTCACCGCCCTGTCCGACATGCTCGCCCGCCATCGCCTCGCCGCGGCCCGTCTGCAGGGCGTGGAACTCTAGGCATCCGGGCGCGGCGCCGCGCCGCCACAGTCCGCTCACCGGTCGGCAACACCGGGGAAACATCGCGTCCCTCACTTCAACAGCATGTTGAAGGACGACGGCACGGTGGTGCTCCGGGGTGGCCGGGTGATCGACCCGGCCTCGGGGACCGATGCGATCGCTGACATCGTGGTGACGCGCACGAGGCCGTCGGGCTCGTCGAACAGCCAGATGCCGCGGCGTCGCCGAGCGTCGGCCGAGGGGCCGGGCGTGTCGTCGTCGGTGACACGCCGGTATGCCGCCACGACCCGGTGGAGCTGGCCGACCGACATCTCGCGGGCCAGGCCGAGCCAGTGGTCTTGGCTCTCGGGCTCGACGACGCCGGCGAGCAGGCGGACCTTGGCCCAGCCCAGCTCACCCCCGACGGCGGCGGCCGCAACGGCGGGCACCGCGGCAAACCGTTGCCCGGCCCGGGCCTGGGCAGAGGCCGTGCGGGCGTCGATGCCCAGCTCGATCGCGGCCAGTGGCCGATCGACCGGAGCCCGACTCCCTGCCAGCCGCCGGACGTCTCGAGCTCGCCCAGCAGCATCACCAGCTCGGCGGTGGCGGCGTGGATGTGCCCCGCCAGCTCGCCCAGCCGGGACATCACCTCGTCGTCGCGCGACCGCACCATCGACAGGTGGCCACTCGACAGGTGGCCGCCGCCGGGCGGCACACCATCGTCGAGGGGCTCGGCGGTCATCGACATGTTGTCATGCTATCCGAACAAGTGTACGTGTCACGAGTGTTATCTCAGCAAATATCATCCCTCTACGGGCACCTGAACGGCAGACCGGCGCAGCAGTCGGCGGTACCCGACCACGGTGGGAACCACCCAGGCGGCCAGGACCAGCGCCTGGACCGCGAGGGTCATCCCGTCGGGGTGGAACGGGCGGACGACATAGTGCTCGACGAAGCCCTCGATGACCGGGCGTCCGTCGGCGGTCCGGAAGTGGTTCTCCCATGTGGTGAGCGGACAGTCCGCCCCGGCGAGGAACACGGCCGCGGTGGCGGCCACCGCCGCGAGGTGTGGGCGCACCAAGCTCGGCCAGCGCCGTGCGAGAAGGGCCCCGCTGACCAGGAACAGGATGAACAGTCCGTGGGCGACGGCCATGGTGACGGCGAGGACGTGGTTCATCGGTCGACCTCCGCCGGACGGACGGTGGTCGAGGCCGGCGCGATCACGGCGAACGCGTGGGCCAGGAGCGCGGGCAGAACGGCCTTGGCGGCCAGGTTCGCGGCAGCCACGCCCGTGGGTCTACGCAACGTCTGGGTCAGAGACACGGTGGTCATGCCCCAAACGTCGCCTCCGACGATCCGAGCCACCATCCGGCGCCGCCCTCAGCGGAGGCTGGGGTCGGGCCTGGGGGACGGGGCCGAACGCGGGGCCGCCGTCCGTAGACTCCGACCCATGCCGATCGACGGGGAGTACGTGCCGAGCTCGTGGGACTGGGTGGCGCAGCAGGTCGAGCGCTACGAGTCGTCAGGCGGCACCAAGGGTCTGACCCTGCAGGGCAAGCCGGTTGTGGTCGTCACGATGCGGGGGCGGAAGTCCGGCCAGGTGCGCAAGGCCGCGCTCATGCGCGTCGAGTACGACGGCCGCTATGCGATCGTGGCGTCCAAGGGCGGAGACGACCATCACCCCGAGTGGTACTTCAACATCGTCGCCGAGCCGCAGGTCGTCCTGCAGGACGGCCCGGCCGTGCAGGACATGCATGCCCGCGAGCTCGACGGCGACGAGCGGGTCGAGTGGTGGGCGCGCGCCGTCGACGCCTGGCCCGACTACGCGAACTATCAGCGGAAGACCGACCGCACGATCCCGGTCCTCCTCCTCGAGCCGGCCGCCTGACGCGCCAGAGCGCGCCGGCGCCGGCCGCTACCCCACCGGCGCCAGGTCGGGAGCGCCCCGCTCGAGGTACCGGCCCCAGGCGGGCTCGCCGCAGAACTCGCCGTCCCGGGCCACGACCCGACCGCGAGACAGCACAAGCGTCGGCCAGCCCCGCACCACCCGGCCCTCGTAGGGCGAGTGGTCGACCCGCATGTGCAGGGCCCGCGCGTCGAGCGACTGGGCCCGCTCGGGGTCCCACACGACGATGTCCGCGTCCGATCCCGGGCGCAGGCAGCCCTTGCGGGGAAAGAGCCCGAACGTGCGGGCGGGGGCCTCGGCGCACAGGCGCACCCAGTCGGCCACGGTGATGCGCCCGGCACGCACCCCCTGCCACACGAGCGTCATCCGGGTCTCGATCCCCGGCAGCCCGCCCGGGATCTCGGTGAAGTCCGCAAAGCCCTCGGGCCGGTCGGCCACGCCGCGGCGGCGGTCCTCGGTCCAGAACGGGCAATGGTCGGTGGCCACGGTCTGGACCCAGCCGCGGGCCAGCCCCTCCCACAGCTCCTCCCGGTGCCACAGGTCGCGCAACGGAGGCGTGCACACGAAGTTCTCGCCGCCCGGCCGCTCCAGCACGGCAGCGTCGAGGTGCAGGTACTGGGGGCATGTTTCGGCGTGCAGGGCAACGCCCCGCTCCTGGGCGACCCGCACCTCGGCCAGGCCCGGCGCCGACGACAGATGGACGACGTAGACGGGTGCGCCGGCCACCTCGGCCAGCCGGCCCACCCGGTTGACCGCCTCGGCCTCGAGAACCGCCGGGCGGGTCGCCCGGTGTTCGACCACCGACGTGCGCCCCTCCGCGAGGGCCTGTCGACGCAGCGCCTCGATGGCGCCGCCGTTCTCGCAGTGCACGGTCACCAGCCCGCCGTGCTTGGCACAGGCCGTGAGCACGTCGAACACCACCTCGTCGTCGACCTGCAGGAGCTGCGGGTAGGCCAGGTAGAGCTTGAAGCTCGTGACCCCCCGCTCGATGCAGTCGGCCACCACCGCCTCGGGGACGGCCTCGGTGAAGGTCATGTGCAGCCCCACGTCGACCGCGGCGGGTTCGGCCCAGCGGCGCCAGGTCGCCAGGGCGTCGAGCGGGTCCTCGCCCCGATAGGCCGTCACGTAGTCGATGACCGTCGTGGTGCCCCCGACCGCGGCTGCGGCCGTGCCGGTGGCGAAGTCGTCGGACACCCTCACGGCCCCCACGGGCAGATGCATGTGGGTGTGGGCGTCGACCCCGCCCGGCACGACGAAAAGCCCTGATACATCGATGACCGCGGCGTCGGCCGCGGCGGCGCCCGCGGTCGACGGGTCGGCGGTCGACGGGTCGCCGACCAGGTCGGGGCCGACCGCCCGAATGCGGCCGTCCGACCCGACGAGCACGTCGGCCACCCGTTCGCCGTCGATGTCGACGACCGTCCCACCGCGCAGCAGCATGCCGCCAGCGAACCACACGGCACCGGTGTCGACACACCCTGGCCTGGGGTTCATCGACCGGTAACATGCGAGAATTCAACAGTTCGTTGAGGCCGACGAACCTCGGCACCCGTGACCGTCCTCGCTCCCGACCGACTCGACGCAGCCCTGATCGCCCTCGCCGGCGATCCCGCGCCGACTGTCCTGGCGGGGGGCACCGACCTGATGGTCGAGGTCAACTACGGGCAGCGCCGGCCCGACGACGTCGTCTCGCTGCGCCGCCTCGACGAGCTGCGTGGCTGGCGTGTCGAGCGGACGACGGGCCCAGGCGGGGGTGGCGACGAGGTGGTCCTGGGTGCCGCCACCACCTACACCACGCTGCTCGGGCCCGAGCTGTCGGCGCTGCTGCCGGCACTCGCTCAGGCCGCCCGCACCGTGGGCAGCCCGCAGATCCGCAACACCGGGACCATCGGCGGCAACCTGGCCACCGGCTCCCCCGCCGGCGACACGCTGCCGGTGCTGGTCGCGCACGGCGCCACCGTCGAGCTGGCGTCGGTCGGCCGCCGGCGCACGCTGTCGGTCGCCGAGTTCCTTGTCGGGCCCAAGCGGACGGCGCTCGCACCCGGCGAGCTCATCGTGTCGGTGCGCGTGCCCGTCGTGCGCGGACCGGCCGAGTTCCTGAAGATCGGGGTGCGCAACGCCATGGTCATCGCCGTGGCGAACTGCGCGCTGGTCGTCGACCGGGGGCAGCGGAGGGTCCGGTGCGTGCTCGGGTCCGTCGGGCCGGTGCCGATGCGAGATCCCGAGGCCGAAGCGTGGGTCGCGACGGAGCTCGATTGGGACAGCGGCGCACCGCCTCGCGCGGCCACGGTCGAGGTGTTCGGTCGACGCATGGCCGCCGCCAGCCGCCCGATCGACGACCATCGGGCGACGGCCGACTACCGGCGTCACGCCGTCGGCGTGATGGCCCGACGGGCCCTCGAGCGCGCCTGGGCCGCGGGACGGCCGCCGTCGACGGACGCGGTGGTCGCGTGAGCAAGCGCACCGCCTACGAGCTGGTCGTCAACGGCGTCGCCCGCCAGGTCGAGGGCGCGCACGGCACCGACAGCCTGCTGCACGTCCTACGTGATCGTCTGGGCCTGCCGGGCGCCAAGAACGCGTGCGAGCAGGGCGAGTGCGGGTCGTGCTCGGTCCTCGTCGACGGTGTGCTCGTGTGCGCCTGCCTGGAGCTGGCCGAGGCTGCCGTCGGCTGCGAGGTCACCACGGTGGAGGGGCTCACCCCCGCGGGCGCCGAGCCCGGTGACGCGGCGCTGGCCGACGATGTGCTCACCGACGTGCAGCAGGCCATGGTCGAGGCCGGCGGCGTACAGTGCGGGTTCTGCACCCCGGGGTTCGTGGTCGCCATCCACGACCTGCTCGCCCGCGTGCCCGAGCCCGGCCCGCTCGAGGTGCGCGAAGCCCTCGCCGGCAACCTGTGCCGGTGCACCGGCTACGGCCGCATCCTCGCCGCAGTCGAGCAGGTCGTCACCATGCGGACCGGCGCGGCGATCATGACAACACACAGATCGTCAGGAGCGTCGGCATGACCGACCTCCAGGCACCCCCGTTCGTTCGGGGCGGATCGGCCGGCGGACGCGTCGGCGACAGCCCGATCCGCCCCGACGGCACGCCGAAGGTGCAGGGCAGGTTCGCCTTCTCCTCCGACCTGCAGGCAGACGGCATGCTCTGGGGGCGCACCCTGCGATCGCCGCACCCCCACGCCCGCGTCGTGGCGATCGACGTCGGCCCCGCTCTGGCGATCAGTGGCGTGGCCTGCGTCGTCACGGCGGACGACGTGCCCGGGTCGGCCACCTACGGCCTGATCTCGGCGGACCAGCCGGTGTTCGCCCGCGACGTCGTGCGCTTCGTCGGCGAGCCCGTCGCCGCCGTGGCCGCCGATCACCCCGCCACCGCCCGCCGCGCGCTCGACGCCATCGCCGTCACCTACGAGGTGCTGCCGCCACTGGTTGACGCCGAGGCCGCGCCCGACGCCGCGCCCATCCACCCGGAGGGGAACGTGATCCGCCGCATCGTCGTCGAGCACGGCGACAATGCGGCCACCGGCGACGTGGTGGTCGAGGGCACGTACGAGGTCGGCATGCAGGACCAGGCGTTCCTCGGGCCCGAGTCGGGCCTGGCCGTGCCCGATGGCGAGGGCGGCGTCGACCTGTGGGTCGCGACACAGTGGCTGCACGAGGACCGCGACCAGGTCGCTGCGTGCCTGGGCCTGACCCCTGACGACGTGCGCCTGCACCTGGGCGGCGTCGGCGGCGCCTTCGGCGGGCGCGAGGACGTCAGCATGCAGGTGCACGCCTGCCTGCTGGCGCTGGCCTCGGGCCATCCCGTGAAGATGAGCTACCTGCGCGACGAGTCGTTCCTCGGCCATGTGCACCGCCACCCGGCCCGGATGCGCTATCGCCACCACGCCACCACCCGGGGCGACCTGGTGAAGGTCGAGGCCGAGCTGATATTGGACGGCGGGGCCTACGCCTCGTCGTCGTCCGCCGTCATCGCCAACGCCGCCCGCTTCGCGTGCGGCCCGTACCGGGTGCCCAACGCCCGCATCGATGCCGTGGTCGTGCGCACCAACAACCCGCCCTGCGGCGCCATGCGCGGGTTCGGCGCCGTGCAGGTGTGCTTCGGCCACGAGTCGCAGATGGACAAGCTCGCCGCCCGGCTGGGGATCGACCCGGTCGACCTGCGGCTGCGGAACGCACTCGGCCCCGGTGACGTGCTGCCCACCGGTCAGCGCATCACGGGCACGGCGCCGGTGGCCGAGTGCATCCGCGCCGCGGTCGCCCATCCACTGCCCCCGCCTGCCGGTGACGGGCTGCTGGAACGTCCGGGCGGTGCCGGGCGCACCGACGACGCCGCCCGCACGCGGCGGGGCGTCGGGTTCGCGGTCGGCTTCAAGAACCTCCTGTACTCCGAGGGCTTCGACGACACGTCCGAGGCACGCGTGCGCCTGGCCGGCGGCGTGGCCACCGTGACCTGCGCCGTCGCCGAGGTCGGCCAGGGCTTCGTCACCATCGCCGGGCAGATCACCCGCACCACGCTGGGGTGCGACGCGGTCGTGATCGAACCGCCGGCCACCGCCACGGTGGGATCCGCCGGGTCGTCGTCCGCCTCGCGCCAGACCTGGATGTCGGGCGGGGCCGTGCTGCGTGCGTGCCACCTGGTGGCGGACCAGGTGCGGGCCGACCTGGCCCGCCGGCTGGACATCCCGCCCGAGGCACTGGCCGTCGGCGACGACGGGCGGATCACGTCGCTCGACGGGGCCGCGGGTGACGGAGCGGTCGACATGACCGTCGCCGAGGCGGCGGGTGACCGCACCTTCGAGGTGTCGGCGGTGCACCGCCACCGGCCCACCGTGCCCCTCGACGACCGGGGGCAGGGCGAGGCCGACGTCAGCTACGTGTTCGCCGCCCACCGGGCCGTCGTCGACGTCGATCCCGACCTGGGGCTCGTGCGCGTGGTGCAGATCGCCACCGGCCAGGACGTCGGGCGGGTGCTGCACCCCACGCAGGTGATGGGCCAGATCGAGGGCGGCATCGCCCAGGGCGTGGGCTTGGCCGTGATGGAGGAGATCGTCCTCGACGGCGGGCTGGTCAGGAACCCCAGCTTCACGGACTACCTGATCCCCACCGTCGCCGACGCTCCGGACGTGCTGGCCACCTGCATCGAGGAGCCCGAGCCCGGTGCCCCCTTCGGCGCCAAGGGCGTGGGCGAGCCGCCCACCATCTCGTCGACCGCGGCCGTGGTGGCCGCCATCCGCGCCGCCACCGGCGTCGACGTCACCCGGGTCCCGGTGCGCCCCTGGGATCTCGTGTAGCGGCGTGCCAGAGTCACAGGCGATGGACGAGCTCGCTGAACCGAGGGTCGACGACGCGTGGGACGAGGCTGCGGCCGCGCCCGACCGCGAGGTGCTCACCTGGGAGCGGTTCGGCACCGCCGCCCGCGAGCTGGCCCAGATCGTGTCCGACGACGGCTACGAGCCCGACGTCGTCATCGCCATCGCCCGCGGCGGGCTCACGGTGGCCGGCGCGCTGGCGTACGCCCTGGGCGTCAAGAACTGCGGGTCGATGAACGTCGAGTTCTACACCGGCGTCGACGAGCGACTCGACGTGCCGGTGGTGCTGCCGCCGACGCTCGACCTGGTCGACGTCCGGGGTCTGCGTGTGCTCGTGGCCGACGACGTCGCCGACACCGGCCACACGCTGCGCCTCGTGCGCGAGGTGCTCGCCCAGCACGTCGCCGAAGCACGGACGGCCGTCCTCTACCGCAAGCCCCGCTCGGTCGTCGCCCCCGACTACGCGTGGCGCGAGACCGACGAATGGATCGTGTTTCCCTGGTCAGCGGAGCCGCCCGTCAGGGCGGCGGAGCGGCAGACAACACCTCCAGCGGAGCCGCCCGTCAGGGCGGCGGAGCGGCAGACAACACCTCCAGCGAGCCGCCCGTCAGGCGAAGGACCCCGGATGACGAGCCCCGCCACGATCCGGGGCGACCGTCTGCTCGCCGATCTCGAGGCCCTCGCCAAGGTGGGCGACACCGGCGACGGCGGCAACTGCCGGTTGGCGCTGACCGACGACGACGCCGGCGGCCGCGAGCTGGTCGTCGGGTGGATGCGCGGGCTGGGCCTCGACCTGCGGGTCGACCGCATCGGCAACGTCGTCGCCACCCGATCGGGCACCGACGACAGCCTCGACCCGGTCATGACCGGCAGCCACATCGACACGGTCCGCACCGGCGGCCGCTACGACGGCACGCTCGGCGTGCTGGCGGGACTGGAGGTCGTGCGGGCCCTCGACGACGCCGGCCTCCGCACCCGCCGGCCGCTCGCCGTCGCCTTCTTCACCGACGAGGAGGGCAGCCGCTTCGCCCCCGACATGCTGGGCAGCCTGGTCTACGCCGGCGGCATGCCCCTCGAGGACGCCCTCGACATCGTGGCCATCGACGGTGCCGTGCTGGGCGAGGAGCTCGAGCGCATCGGTTGGGCGGGCGACGCCGCCGTGCCCGGCCCCGCGCCGCATGCGTATGTCGAGCTGCACATCGAGCAGGGCCCGCTCCTCGAGGAGGAGGGCATCGCCATCGGCGCGGTGACCGGGGTGCAGGGCATCTCGTGGCAGGAGCTGACCCTCGTCGGCCAGGCCAACCACGCCGGCACCACCCCCATGCGCCTGCGGCGGGATGCCGGCTACGTCGCGGCCGAGGTCACCACCTACATCCGCCGATTGGCCGCCGACCTGGGCGGGCACCAGGTCGGCACGGTCGGCCGCCTCGACCTGCACCCGGACCTCGTCAACGTCGTCGCGGCGCGGGCCACCATGACCGTCGACCTGCGCAACACGGACGACGTCCTCCTGGAGGAATCCGAGTGGCGTTTGCGCGAGCACGTCGCCGAGGTCGCCGCGGCCGAAAACGTCGATGCGACCTGGCGGCGGCTCGCCCGCTTCGAGCCGGTGGCGTTCGACCCGACCGTGATCGACCTGGTGGAGCGCACCGCCGAGGCGCGGGGCCACTCGGTGATGCGCCTGCCGTCGGGCGCCGGGCACGACGCCCAGATGCTGGCCCGGGTGTGCCCCACCGGCATGGTGTTCGTTCCCAGCCGGGCGGGGGTCAGCCACAACCCGGCCGAGTTCACGGAGCCCGAGCACCTGGCCTCCGGCTGCCAGGTCCTGGCCGACGTCCTCGTGGATCTGGCGTCGTGAGTCGCATCGTCACCGTCGCCGCCGCCCAGCTCGGCCCGATCGAGCGGGGCGACACCCGCGCCGAGGTCGTGGAGCGGCTGCTCGCGCTGCTGCGCGGCGCCGCCGATCGCGGCGCCGACCTGGTCGTGTTCCCGGAGCTGGCGCTGACGACGTTCTTCCCGCGCTGGTGGTACGAGGACGGCGACCCGGCACTGGATGCGTGGTTCGAGACCGAGGTCCCGGGTCCTGACACCAAGCCGCTGTGGGACGAGGCCGCCCGCCTCGGGGTCGGCTTCTGCCTCGGGTTCGCCGAGCTCACGGCCGACGGGCACCGGTTCAACACGTCGGTGCTGATCGGCGCGGACGGCACCGAGATCGGCCGCTACCGCAAGATCCACCTGCCCGGCCACGGCGACCACGAGCCCTGGCGACGCTTCCAGCACCTGGAGAAGCGCTACTTCGAGCGGGGCGACCTGGGGTTCCCGGTGTACGACGGCTTCGGCGGCCGCATGGGCATGCTCATCTGCAACGATCGGCGCTGGCCCGAGTCGTACCGCGTGCTGGGGCTGCAGGGGGTCGAGCTGGTGTGCATCGGCTACAACACGCCGCTCCACAACCCGCCGGCGCCCGAGCACGACCGGTTCGGCGACTTCCACAACCACCTGGTCATGCAGTCGGGCGCCTACCAGAACGGCACGTTCGTGGTGGGTGTCGCCAAGGCGGGGCCCGAGGCCGGCGTCGACCACATCGGTGGGTCGTGCATCATCCACCCGTCGGGAACGGTGATCGCCGTGTGCACCGGCCTGGGCGACGAGCTGGCGGTCGCCGCGTGCGACCTCGACGACACGGTGTCGTACAAGACGACCCTGTTCGACTTCGCCAGGCACCGCCAGCCCGACCAGTACCTGCCTCTGGTCGAGGAGCCCTGAGGCTCCGGGGACATCAGCGGGGCGGGCGGCCCACGATCGTCTCGAAGTTGGCGGGGTCGGTGACGCCCTCGGTGGCCAGCAACAGGACGGTCGCCTCCGAAGGGATCGGCAGCGCGTCGCGGTGCTCGCCGACCACGGCCATGAGGCCGGCGAGCGCGGCGGCGCCCGTCTCGCCCACGTCCATGCCCGCGTCGGCGTGGGCACGGACGGCCTCACGGCAGCGGTCGTCGTCGACGGCGACGAACGCCTCGAACGACGCCGCGACCGTCGGCAGCGCCAGCATCGAGGCCAGGCCGCAGTTGAGCCCCGCCATGATCGACCGGTGCGGTCCGGGCACCTCGACCAGGTGGCCGGCCTCGACCGCAGCGGCGACGCACGCCGCTGTCTGCGGCTCGACGCCGATGAGCAGAGGCCCGTCGTCGGGCTCGCGGCCGGCCCGCAGGCAGGCGCCCGCGGACGCGCCCAGCGCGCCGACCCCGAGCGGCACGACGGCTACGTCGACCAGCGTGGCGTTGGGCACGTCGATGCCCTCGTCGCTCACCTCGACGCCTACGCCGTCGTCGCCGCCCGCCGACGCGAGCGCCGCGTCGATCTCGGCGAAGATCGTCGAATAGCCCTCGATGACCCAGCGCGGCACGTCCTCGTAGCCGGGCCACGACGTGTCGGAGATGACCAGGTCGTCGTCGCCCGCCATGCCCGCCGACAGGGTGATGGCGTCGTCGTAGGTGCCGGGCGCCACGACCACCTCGGCGCCCTCCGACGCGATGCCGTCGATGCGGGCCTCGGCGGTGCCGTCGGGCACCAGGATCGTGGCCGACAGGCGCAGCATCTTCGCCATGCGGGCCACGGCCCGCCCGTGGTTGCCGTCGGTGGCCGCCACCAGGCGCAGCGGACCGAGCCGGTCTGCCACCACGGTGGCCAGGTCGTCCGGTGTCGTCCACTCGGGCTCGCCGCCGAGGCGGTCGCACAGCGCCCGGTACGTCGCCCACGACGCGCCCAGGATCTTGAACGCCGGCAAGCCCATCCGGTGGGACTCGTCCTTGACGAGCACCCGGCCGACGCCGCACCGGGCAGCCAGCTCCGGTGCGTCCCGCAAGGGGGTGGGCGCGTAGCCGGGCAGGCGCTGGTGGAAGGCCTGGACCCGCGGTCCTGGGCGGGCATCGCCTCCCACTGCCGACGTGTCGTGGTTGAGCAGCAGCCGCGATGTCGAGGACGTGGGCATGGACGACGTTCTACCCCTCCGGCGGACCAGTTCATCGACCCGACACGACAAAGACTTCAACAGTTTGTTGATTCGTGCCATCGTGTGTCCTGTGACGGCGCGATTCACGCTCAACGGCACCCCCGTCGAGGTCGGCGACCACCCACACCTGCTCGCCGCCCTGCGGGAGGAGCTCGACGTCACCAGCCCCAAGGACGGCTGCTCGCCGTCGGGCCAGTGCGGCTGCTGTGCGGTGCTCGTCGACGGCAAGCCCACGGTGAGCTGCTCGCTGGCGCTCGACCGGGTCGAGGGCAAGGGCGTGACGACGCTCGAGGGCCTGCCGGCCGACGAGCGCGAGCGATATGCCGCGGCCTTCGCGTCGACCGGCGCGCTGCAGTGCGGGTTCTGCACGCCGGGCATCGTCATGCGCGCCAAGTACCTGATCGACAAGGACGGCCCGGCCCTGACCCGAGAGAAGGCGGCCCGCCACCTCGGCGGCCACCTGTGCAGGTGCACCGGGTACCACCCCATCCTCGACGCCGTCGACCTGCTGGTGGCGGGCGACGAGGTGCCCGTCCCCTGGCCGGCGGCGGCCGGCGGGGACGGGCCCTCGTGGGGCGTCGGCAGCCGCAATGCCAAGTACCAGGCCGGTGAGCTGGCGCTGGGCGACAAGCCGTACGTCGACGACATGCGAGTACCCGGGATGCTGCACGCCGCCCCCGTGCTGGCCGAGCACGCCCGGGCCGACGTCGTGGCCATCGACACCGCGGCCGCGGCGGCGGTCCCCGGGGTCGAACGGGTGCTCACCGCCGCGGATGTGCCCGGCGAGCTGCGCATCGGGTTGATCCACCGCGACTGGCCTGTGTTCATCCCCGTGGGTGGGCGCACGTCGTACACCGGCGACCTGCTGGCGCTGGTCGTGGCCGCGGACCGGGCCACGGCCCGGCGGGCGGCCGAGCTGGTCACCGTGGACTACCGACCCTTGACCCCGTTCGCCGACGCGCTCACCGCGCTCGCCGCCACCGAGCCGGCCGTGTGGGATGTCGGCGACCCGGCCGAGCCCAACGTGCTGTCACGCACGACCTATGCCCGCAGCGACCACGTCGACGGGCTCGACGCCGACGCCGTCCTCGCCGCCAGCGCCCACACGGTCCACGCGGTCTTCCAGACCCAACGCGTCGAGCACGCCTTCCTCGAGCCCGAGGCCACGCTCGCGGTGCCGCTCGACGACGGCACGCTCGAGGTGTTCTCCGGCGGCCAGGGTGTGTGGGACGACCGCCGCCAGATCGCCGATGTGCTCGGCATCGACGAGGGCCGGGTGCTCGTGCACCTGGTGGCCAACGGCGGCGCGTTCGGGGGCAAGGAGGACTGCGCCAACCAGGCCCAGACCGCCCTCGCCGCCTGGCTGCTGGGCAGCCCGGTCAAGTGCGTGTTCAGCCGCGAGGAGTCGCTGCGGGTGCACCCCAAGCGCCACCCTGTGCGCGTCGAGGCGTGGGCCGGCTGCGACGCGGCGGGCCGGGTCACGGCGCTCAAGGCCCGCATCGTCGGCGACTCGGGGCCCTACGCGTCGGTGGGCATGAAGGTGCTCGAACGGGCGGCCGGCCACGCCAGCGGTCCGTACGCCTGGCCGGTCGTCGACGTCGACGCCTACGCCGTGCGCACCAACAACCCGGTGTGCGGGGCGTTCCGGGGGTTCGGGGCCAACCAGGCCCAGTTCGCCACCGAGGGCCTGCTCGACCGTCTGGCCGACGCCTGCGACCTCGACCGGTGGGAGATCCGCGCGCGGAACGTCGTCGCCCCCGGGGTGGTGTGGGGCCCCGGCCAGGTCATGGACGACGGCTGCCTCGGCGCCCGCGACTGCCTCGACGCGGTGAAGCCGCTGTGGGACGCGGCCGTGGCCGAGGGCAAGGCCGTCGGCCTGGGTCTCGGGCTCAAGAACTCGGGCCTCGGCAACGGGTTCAAGGAGGTCGCCAAGGCTGTCGTGCGGTTCGACGACGACTACGCGACGGGTGACGGCGGCGTCGAGGTGCGCCACTGTTGGACCGAGATGGGCCAGGGCGTCCACACCGTGGCGCTCCAGGTGGCGGTGCAGGAGCTGGGAGTCGACCCCGCCAAGGTGCGGGTGCTCGTCGACACGTCCCGTGAGTTGGGTGCCGGCCAGACGACGGGCAGCCGGGGCACGCTCATGGGCGCGGGCTCGGTGGCCGCCGCCTGCAAGGCGGCGTGCGACGACGGCTGCCGGCCCGGCGTCGACTACGAGGGCGAGTACCGGGTCGACTGGACCCAGGCCCTCGGCACGGTCGACCGGCCGACGATCCACTCGACGTTCGGGTACGCGGCCCAGCTCGTGGTCATGGACCGGGAGTCCGGGGAGATCGAGCGGGTCGTCGCCGCCCACGACGTGGGCAGGGCCGTCAACCCGCTGCTGTGCGAAGGCCAGATCATCGGTTCGGTGCACATGGGGCTGGGCTACGCGCTGACCGAGGACTTCCCCACCGACGAGTCCGCTCGCCCCACGGCGACCACGCTGCGCCAGCTCGGCATCCTGCGGGCCAAGGACGTGCCGCCCATCGACGTCATCCTGGTCGAGCGCCCCCAGCCCCGGGCGCCCTACGGCATCAAGGGCGTCGGCGAGATCGGGCTCGTCCCCACGGCCGGCGCGGTCGCCGGCGCGCTCCACGATCTCGACGGCGAGTGGCGGGCGACGCTGCCGATGCGCCGCAACGGCTCGTGAGGGCTCCCGAGCCGTGAGCGCGACCACGCCCGGGCTCGTGTGCGCGCATCACCACCTGTACTCGACGCTCGCCCGGGGTATGCCGGCGCCGCCGGCCACGCCGACGAACTTCACCGAGATCCTCGACCAGATCTGGTGGCGGCTCGACGCCGCGCTCGACCTCGACCTGGTGCGCTGGTCCGCCCTGCTGGGCGCGGTCGAGGCGCTGGAGGCCGGCACCACCGCCATCGTCGACCACCACGCGTCGCCCTCCGCCATCGACGGCAGCCTCGACGTGATCGCCGACGCCTGCGCCGAGGTGGGTGTGCGCGTCGTATGCGCCTACGAGGTCACCGACCGCCACGGGCCCACGGGCGCGAAGGCCGGCCTGGCCGAGAACGAGCGCTTCCTCCGCGCCGGCGGGCGGGGACTGGTCGGGGCGCACGCCTGCCTGACCATGTCCGACGAGACGCTCGACGCGGTCGTGGGGCTGGCCCGTGACCTGGGCGTGGGGGTCCACATCCACGTGGGCGAGGACGCCGTCGACGCCGCTGCCGCCGACCGCCTGCGCCCCCACGCCACGGACGACTGGCTGCTGGCGCACTGCGTGCACGTCGACCCCCCGCTGGCCGGCACCATCGCCCACAACCCCCGGTCGAACATGAACAACGGCGTCGGCTACGCCCGGCCGGCGCGGTGGGCGGCGGCGGGCAACGGGGTGGTGCTGGGCAGCGACGGCATCGGCGCCGCCATGATCGACGAGTTCGCGCTGGCCTACGTGGCCCAGCGGGCCGACGACGTGACGGCCACACCCGACGACGCGTGGCGGTGGCTGCAGGCCGGCGCCGACCTGGTGCCCGAGGT
This sequence comes from uncultured Acidimicrobiales bacterium, assembly GCA_963735375.1. Lineage (GTDB taxonomy): Bacteria > Actinomycetota > Acidimicrobiia > Acidimicrobiales > VFJN01 > ZC4RG19. The sequence continues at coordinate 404,247 of CAVTKS010000006.1, read as the reverse complement.
GCGCGGCGACGAGGTGACCTGGAGGGCCGACCGGGCCGACCCGTGGTACCTGGCGTTCACGCCGGGCGTGCGGGCCGAGCGGGTGGTGATCGACGGCGAGGTCGTGGTCGACAGGGGCGTATGCACCCGCGTCGACGCGGAACGAATCCGGGCGCGGGCCTGGGAGGAGGCACGCACGCTGTGGTCGAAGCTGTGACCGGCGGTCCCGGCGAGCAGCCGGTGTCGCCCGGCGCCGAGGGCGAGCGTGTCCCGCCTCGGAGCGACAATCCGCTCGCCGGCGTGCCGATGGCGCTCTACGTGCAGGACGCGCACCCCATCCGCGAGGCGATGGGCTTCGTCCAACGGGCCGAGGAGCTGGGCTTCGCCGCCGTGTGGCAGGCCGACAGCCGGCTGGTGCGCGAAGCGACGGTGCCGATGGCCGCGTTCGCGGCGACGACCGAGCGCATCGCCGTCGGCTCCGGGCGTCATCGACATCTGGACCCGTAACCCCGCCCGCCTGGCCTCGCTGTTCTCCACGCTCGACGACCTGGCCCCCGGGCGGGTGGTCGCCGGGCTCGGCGCCTGGTGGGACCCGCTGGCCGCGAAGGTGGGCGTCGACCGCGCCCGACCGCTGCGGGCGATGCGCGAGGTGGTCGAGTCCGTGCGGGCGCTGCTGCGGTGCGACGGGCCGGTCACCTACCAGGGCGACCACGTGCACCTCGACGGCGTCGAGCTCGACTACGTCCACCAGGAGCGGCGGGCCAAGCAGGTGCCGCTCTACATCGGGGCCACCGGCATGAAGATGATGGCGCTGGCCGGTGAGATCGCCGACGGGGCGGTGCTCAACTACCTCGTCTCGCCCGCGTACAACGAGCGAGCGCTCGCCGCCCTGGCCGAGGGCGCCGATCGGGCGGGCCGCACGCTCGACGACGTCGACCGCCCCCAGCTCGTCGTGTGCTCGCTCGACGCCGACCGAGACGCGGCGCTGGACGCCGCGCGCCTGCTGGTCACCCAGTACCTGGGCCAGCAGCCACACATCATGGCGGCGTCGGGTGTGCCGTCCGAGCTGCTCGACGACATCGGCAAGGTGCTCACCTGGCCCGCCACCCACGACGAGGTGGTGGCTGCGAGCAAGCTCGTCCCCGACGAGGTCGTGCAGATGCTGTGCGCCGCCGGCACGGCCGAGGAGTGCCAGGCCAAGGTGGCAGAGTACGTGGCCACGGGCTGCACCTCGCCGATCCTCTACCCCCTGGGCGACGTCGCCGCCACGCTCGAGGCGTTCTCACCACGCACGCAATCGGTGCCGTGATCGCCTGCTGGCGAGCGTGAGGCAAGCTGTGCGGCGGTGACCGTCCGCCTGGCCGAAGGATCGCTTGTCGTGCTCGTCGGGCCGCCCGCGTCGGGCAAGTCGACGTGGGCTGCCCAGCACTTCCCGCCCGACCAGGTCGTGTCGTCCGACGGCCTCCGGGCCGTGGTCGGCACCGGCGAGCACGACCAGCGGGCGTCGAAGGATGCGTTCGACCTGCTCGACCTGGTCGTCGAGCGCCGTCTGCGGCGTCGCCTCACCACCGTCGTCGACACGCTGGGCACCGACACCAAACGACGGCGCCGCTGGCTGGCCGCGGCCGCCAAGGCCGGCGTCCCCTGCGTCGCGGTCGTGTTCGACGCGGACCCGGCCGTGTGCCGTGCCCGCAACCGCGCTCGGGAGCGGCCGATCCCGTCCAAGGTGCTGTCGTCGATGCTCGCCGGGTGGCCCGCGGTCCGTGACGGCCTGCACGACGACGGGTTCGTCGCGGTCCACCCGCCCGACGGCCCCGTGGTCGTCGCCCCCGACCTGGTCGCGGCCCCGGCCGCTGCGGCCCGCCAGAAGGAGTCCCCGATGCCCCTCGACTTCGGCCTGCAGATCCCCCGGTTCACCTGGCCCGGCGGCCCGGCCGAGACCAGGGCCCGCCTGACCGAGGTCGCCACCGCGGCCGAGGGCGCCGGGTTCTCCAGCATCTGGGTGATGGACCACTTCCTGCAGATCCCGCCCGTGGGCCCGCACTGGGAGGACATGCTCGACAGCTACTCGACGCTCGCCTTCCTGGCCGGCCGTACCGAGACGGCGCGGCTCGGCACGCTGGTCACGGGCGTGACCTACCGCAACATCGCCCACCTGGCCAAGATCGTCGCCACCCTCGACGTGCTGTCGGGCGGCCGGGCGATGTGCGGCATCGGGGCCGCGTGGTTCGAGCGCGAGCACCGCGCCTACGGGTGGACCTTCCCGCCTCTGGCCGAGCGCTACGCCATGCTCGAGGACGCTCTCGAGCTGCTACCGCTCATGTGGGGCAAGGGTGCGCCGGCGTACTCGGGTCGCACGATCGAGGTGGCCGAGGCCGTCTGCTACCCGCGGCCTCTGCAGGACCGGGTGCCGTCCTGGTGGGCGGGTCGGGCGAGCGGAAGACGTTGCGGCTGGTCGCCCGCCACGCCGACGCCTGCAACGTGTTCGGCGATCCGGACACCGTGCGCCACAAGGTCGAGGTGCTCCACCGCCACTGCGCCACCGAGGGCCGCGACCCGGCCGACATCACCGTGTCGATCCTGTCGACCGCCGACGCGCCCGACCGTCGACGACCACATCGGCCGCTACCGCCGGTTCGCCGAGGCCGGCGTGCAGACAGTGATCGTCAACTTCCCCGACCTGACGTCCAGTGAACCGCTCACGAGGTTCGCCGACGTGATCGCCACGTTCCGCGCCTGACCGCCGCGAACCGGGCGGTCGACCCGCTCGTACTCCTCCCCGACGTGCCGACGCCCTGTCGGCCGAGCACACGGAAGAGGAGACCATGCGCACCAACCCCACCGCTAGGAAGGCCCGGTTCGGCATCGCCGCAGGAGCGGCGGCTGCATTGGCTGTCGGCGCGTCGCTCGGCGCGCATCCGGCCGGAGCGGCGCCACCGACCTCGGCGTCGGTCGCCAAGGACACGCTCACGGTGACCGGGAGCAGCGCCAGCGACGCCGTGGCCCTGCGGCTCGCGCCGGGCGCCCCCGGCACGCTGCAGGTCGACTTCGGCGACGACGGCATCGGCCGACCACAGCTTCGACCGCAGCACGTTCAGCCGGATCGACGTGTTCACCCGCAGCGCCAACGACACGTTCCGCGTCGACCAGGCGAACGGCGCGTTCGCCGACGAGCAGCTGACCGTCGACGGCGGCAGCGGCAACGACGCGCTGAACGGCGGCAGCGGCAACGAGCTGTTCCTCGGCAGAAGCGGCAACGACACCGTCGACGGCAACCAGGGCAACGACACCGGCGTCCTCGGGTCGGGCACCGACAGCTTCCGCTGGGACCCGGGCGACGGCAGCGACATCGTCGAGGGGCAGAGTGGTACCGACACGCTCGACTTCAACGGCGCCGGCGTCAACGAGATCATGAGCCTGTCCCCCGACGGGGGGCGCTCCGTGTTCCTGCGTGACGCGGCCAACATCCGGATGGACATGGACGGCGTCGAGCGGCTCGACCTCACAGCCCTCGGCGGCACCGACACGATGACCGTCAACGACATGACCGGCACGGACTTCCGGCGGGCCAACGTGGACCTGTCGGGCCCGGCGGGCGGCGGTGACGGTCAGGCCGACACGGTCACGGTCAACGGCACGCCCCGCGGCGACTACATCGACGTCAACGCCAACGGTGCCCGGGTCGAGGTGTCCGGGCTCCGGACGGCGACGAACGTGACCGGCAGCGAGACCATCGACCGGCTCCAGGTCAACGGGCTCGGGGGCAACGACGACGTCGACGTCGACCCGGCCGTGCTCGCCCTCATCGGCGTGGTGGTCGACCTGGGATCCGGCCAGATCTGACGATCCCGCACGCGTGATCGGGGCCTCGGCGGCGGGGCCCTGATCGTGCGCGCGCGCCTCCCTGGCCGCGTCAGGCGGGCCGCAGGTCGCCCACGGCTTCGGCGTAGTACGTCGACTCCGCGAGGTGGAAGGCGATCTCGCGAATGGTCCAGGCCTCGCCCTCGCGGCGATCGAGCCGCTCGTCGTCGAGCGATCGCAGCCGCACCCGCCAGACCTGCGCCAGGCGCTCCAGCCGGCTGTGCGCCTCGTCGCGGTCGTCGCCGGTGAAGGCCGCCAGGTCGGCCGGGGTGGTGACGGCCGAGGCGTGCCACCGGTCGGGGATGGTCGGCTCGCCGGCGAGGCGGGCGTCGACCTCGGCCAGGTGGTCGACCATGTGATCAGCCACGCGCCGCACCGCCTTGTGGGGCGTGTAGACGCGGTCGTCGACCCGGCCGGGAACGCCGTCCCAGCCCGGCCACGTGTCGACCAGGTTCAGCACATGGTCGACCATGCCCGACACGACGTCGGCGGGATCGCGCTGGTCGGTGCTCGGTCGGTCGTCGGCCATGCGTCGAGTATGCCGACCCGCGGGCGAGCTGTCGCCCGTGGTTTCCCGGTAACTCGCTCGCCCCGACAGGGCAGGTCGCCCTACGGTCGCCGCATGGCTGCGATGTGCGTGATGGTGCTCCGTGCCCGCCTCCGGGAACGCCCGGTGGGGCTGGCACCGTCTTGCGCCGACGTGGGCCGACCGGATCGTCGCTGACGCCGGCATCTCGCCCGGCGACCTGGTCGTCGACATCGGGGCGGGCGCCGGGGCCGTGACCGCTCCCCTGGTCGCGGCGGGCGCGCGGGTGATCGCGGTCGAGCTGCACCCGCAGCGCCTCGCGCTCCTGCGCGACCGCTTCGCCGACGACGACGTGGTCGTCGTGAGGGCCGATGCGGTCGACCTGCGCCTGCCCCGCCGCCCGTTCCGGGTGGTCGCCAACCCGCCCTTCGCCGCGACCAGCCAGGTGCTCAAGCGCCTGCTGGGCCACGGGTCGCGCCTGGTGCGCGCCGACCTGGTGGTGCAGCGCGCCGCCGCCCACCGGTGGGCCGCCGGACGCGCCCCCGGCGCGGGGCGCTGGGCCCGCGACTACGACGTGGCCCTCGGTCGACCCATCCCCCGCCGGGCGTTCACACCCCGCCCGCCGGTCGACTGCACGACGCTCGTGATCGCCCGCCGCTGATCATGGTGATCCGCCGGCGCTGACGGTCAACCCGCCATCAGGCCTGCGGCGACCGCGGCGCCCAGCTCCCAGCACGCGTCGAGGTCGTCCTTCGACGGCGCCCCCACCACCGACACCGGCGCCTGCGCGAGGCTCCACCGCAGCCCGGTGGTGATCTTGTCGATGCCGCGCAGGGCACCCGCGGTGTCGTCGTTGCCGTGCACGAACACGCCGAACGGGCGCCCCACCGTCGCCTCGAGGCACGGGTAGTAGATCGTGTCGAAGAAGTGCTTGAGCGCCCCGGACATGTAGCCGAGGTTGGCGGGCGTGCCCAGCACGTAGCCGTCGGCCTCGAGCACGTCGACGGCGGTTGCCGCCAGCGCCGGCCGGGCGACCACGTCGACGCCCTCGATCTGCGGGTCGGTGGCGCCAGAGCGCACGGCCTCGAACAGCGAGTGCACGGCCGGCGAGGGCGTGTGGTGGACGATCAACAGCCGTGACATGCGGCCGCGACGCTACCGACCTGGCCCGACGCTCAGCCGGAGTGGGGTTCCGTGGTGCGGTAGTCGCCGAAGGGCTCGTCGCGCTCGGACAGCGCCGCCGTCAGCCCCTTCTCCTGTGCCTCGGTGATGAACGCCTGGAAGCTGGGCTGGTGGATGGCCAGCGAGCACAGCTCGGTGCCGGAGCGGATCGCGGCCCGCAGGCCCATCACGTCCATCGCGCGGTGGACAGTGCGCTTGTTGAGCTGGGCGATGTCGGGCGGCACCTTTGCCACCCGCTCGGCCACGGCGACCACGTGCTCGTCGAGCTCGGCGATCGGGTAGGCGTGGTTGGCCCAGCCCAGCCGAGCGGCCTCGGTGCCCGAGATCGAGTCGCCCGTCAGCATCATCTCCATGGCCGACCGCATGCCCATGAACCACGCGTGGAACTGCATGTCGGGCACGCCGAAGCGCACGGCCGGGTAGCCGATCTTGGCGTCCTCGGCGACGTAGACCAGGTCGCAGCCGGTGGCCAGCTCGGACCCGCCCGCCAGGCAGTAGCCGTGCACCTGGGCGATGACCGGCTTGGCCAGGTCCCAGATCGACATCCACCCCTCGGTGACATGGCGGGGCCACTGGCCCTCGCCCGCGGCGGTGAAGAACGGCAGCTCGGTGCCCTCGTTGCCCCCGCCCAGGTCGTATCCGGCCGAGAAGCAGGTGCCGGCGCCCCGCACGATCGTGACCCGCACGTCGTCGTCGCCGTCGGCCGCCCGCAGCGCGTCGATGAGCGCGCCGCGCAGCGGGTTGTTGAGGGCGTTGCGCTTCTCGGGACGGTTGAGGGTGACGCGCCGCACGCCGGGCGACGGCTCGTCGACCAGGACGAGCGGTTCACCCGCTGCGTTGGTCGGCGCCTCGCCGTTGGCCGACCCGGTGGACGCGCTGGCCGCGGGCTGGGGCTGGGCGGCACTGCCGTAGGACTGGTCGCTCACAGCCACTCCCCGACCGAGTTGAGCAGGGCCTCGTTGGGCTCGTCGGGCATCTCGGTCAGCGGCCTGGCGATCTCGCCGACCGTCGGGCCGACCTGGGCGGCGAGCGGGGCGAGGGCGTCGAGGTCGAACCCGTACAGGTCGGCCACGTTGCCGGCGAGCAGCCGGCGCAGCTCGGCGGGGTCGGTGTCGGAGAACAGCGCCCGCAGGTGCTCGCGGGTGAACGGGGCCGTGCCCTCGTCGTGGGGGTAGTCGCTGCCCCACATGAACTTGTCGAGGCCGATCTGGTAGCGGGCCGCGGCGTCGGCGGGCCCCGGCTGGCTGACACCCATCCACACGTTCTGCTCGAAGTACTCGGTGGCCGACTTGTCGAGCACGTGCTCGGCGCCATAGCGGATCTCGCCGGTCGAGCCCGTGTCGCGGATACGGGCGAGCACCTTGTCGAGCCGGCCCAGCAGCGGTGGCACCCAGGCGCACCCGCTCTCGGTGATCACGAACTTGAGCCGCGGGAAGCGCTCGAAGATGCCGGACAGGATGAACTGCACGAGCGGGCGCTGCGAGTAGAACGGCACCTCGTTGATGTAGAGCAGCATCGACACGGGGTACGGCCCGTAGTCGGGCACGCCGGTGCCGCCGTGCACGTTGACCGGCACCTCGAGGTCCTCGATCACCGCCCACAGCGGGTCGTAGATCGGGTCGTAGAGGGGCTTCACCCAGCTGACGTCGGGCGCGACGTTGGGCAGCAGCAGCCCGCCGCGCAGGTTGTGGTCCTTGATGAAGCGCACGTCCTCGATGGCGTCGTCGACGTCGTTGACGAAGATCTGGCCGATGCCGGCCCGCCGCTCGGGGAACTCGCCGCACCAGTCGACCAGCCAGCGGTTGTGGGCGTGGATGCCCGCCCGCCGATGCTCGTACTCGTCGGGCTTGGGCGGCTGGGCGAACAGCACGAAGCTGGGGAAGAACGGCGGCACCGTGTTGGGGAACACGACCTCGCCCACGATGCCGTCGGCCTCCTGCTGGCCGTTGCGCATCTCGTTGTCCCAGTTGCGGTAGCGGCGCGTGTCGCCCAGGTCGCGGAAGGGGTTCTTGTACTTGCCCCGCCAGGCGTCGAAGTCGTCGTGGAACTGGGGGTCGAGGTACTCGCGGTACTGCTTGTGGCTGCCGCCGGCGTGGCAGTCGGCCGAGATGATGGTGTAGCGCTCGGCGTCTCGCACGGCGGTACCCCCGCTGTCGGTCGCGGCGGTCATCGGTTCCCCTCCTCCACCGGTCGCCCGGTGCGCGTCCTTGCGGGCCCCAGTCTATGTAGAACGCGTTCTCGCGCCACGTCGGGAGCGGGATGATGCGCGGTCAGCCGCCCGACGGGATGGCGGGCAGGTCTGCGCACAGCGCCGCCGGGAACTCGGGGGCTGCGGCGGCGATGTCGCCGCAGCCCGGCCCCGGGTCGCTGCCGACGTTCACCCACGCCTCGTCGACCACCTGCCAGTACATCCGGCGGATCCGCACGCCGGCACACGGGTTGTCCTGCGGCTCTCCCGTGACAGGGCAGTCGCCGGCGCCGTAGTCGACGTCGACGACCGCCCACCGGCCGTCACAACGTGTGTCGCCCATGCCGAAGTGGCGGGGCATGTCCGCGTTGGCCACGAAGTCCCGGAGGTTGTCGCACGAGGCCGGGGTCGTGATGCAGGTCATGACCACGTGCCCGCACCCGACCCACGCGCCGTCCTGCGCCCAGAAGCGGGCACCCATGGCGTCGCTCACCACCCGTTCACCCACCGGGGCGGCGACCGGCACGGTGAGCGTGCGGGGCGCCACCTCGCACCCGTCGAAGGGCGAGCGGGCCGGCCCGACGTAGTCGACGTAGACCAGCACCTCGGTGGGGTGCTCCTCGACGCGGGGCGTCACGGTCGTCGGCCCGCAGTCGCCGGTTGCACCCTCCAGCGGCAGCGGGTCGGTCACCAGCGTCAGGTCGGTGTCGGTGGCACCGACGACGTCCTCGATGCCCACGAACTCCGTGCCCGGCTCGACGGGAGCCGCCGTCGACGCGTCCTGGCCGCTCGTCGACATCGCCTCGGGGTCAGCGCCCGAGCCGCACCCGACGACGACCGCACAGGCCAGGGTCACCAGAAGACCGACGCGCACCATCCGTTGCATGCCGGCGAGCATGGCCGCCGGCGCGACCGCACGCCATGCGGGTTCGCCCCCAGCGTCGGCTGGGGGCGAGGCCGAGTACGACCGCAGAACCGGATCCGATCAGTTGCGGGTGTCCGTCAGCCCACCGGGCAGGTCGATCGGCGGGTTGGGGAGCAGGGTGACGTCGCATTCGGCGAGCAGCGCGTGCCACTCGTCCTGGCGGGCGGGGAAGGAACGGGGGTCGCCCATCATCACCTCGAACAGCACCACGCCGTCGGGCCCGGCGGTGAACGGCCCGAAGTCGTCGCCGTGGTCGAGGGCGATGTGGGTGCCGGGCCGGCACTCGACGTCGCCGCAGGTCATCGACCCCTCCAGCACGAACACGACGTGGTCGCTGTTGTGCCCGTGGGGCTGCACCATCATCCCCGGGTCCCAGCGGGCGTAGAGCGACAGGAAGCCGCCGGCGACGTCGAGCCACTTCTCGTACACGGACGCGGTGGTGTCCGACTCGGGCCCGTGCTGTTGTCGACGCACCTCCTGCCAGGGCACGTCGTCGAGGTGGGTGATACGAGGGCTCGCGCCCGGGCCGACCATCCCTCACCCGTCCTTGAGGGAGAGGTACTCCTTGAGCGCCCGGCGGTGCCCGTTGGCCCCCGAACCGACCACGCCGCCGTCACGTGCCTCCTTGACCACGGACTCGAGGTCGTCGAGCAGGTCGTGGAGGTCGTCCTCAGGCCCGGCGGCCTCGACCTTGTCGAGCGCGTCGTGGATCTTGCCGAGGCTGCGGCGCACCTGGCCGAACTCGTCGTCGAGGCGCTTGCGGGCCTGGTCGAGGCTCTCCATCGGTTCTCCCCTGGTCGACCGGATGAGGAGCCTCGATCATGGCACGGCCGCGTGGGAGCATCGTGGCGTGCTGCACACGATCGTCGAGGGCGAGCCCGGCATCTTCCCCGATCCGGTGGCGCGGGTCATGCGCAAGATCGGCGGGTGGTTCGACCGCCGCAAGCCCACCGACCCCGCCAACGACCCCGGCAACGAGCCCGCCACCGACACGACACCAGCGGCGGACACTGCACCCCGGGACGCCGACCCGCCGCCCGGCGGTGACGGTCACTCCGGCGAGTCGAGGTAGGCCTCGGCCAGACTGCCCAGATGATCGTCCGCCCCGAACGGCCCACGACGACGCCGACGTCGGCCGGTTGTTGGCCAAACGAGAATGTGTTCTACTTCGCCGCATGGCGTCGGGGGAGGACGACGGGCACCTGCTCGTGAACCGTGAAGGTCACGTCATGGTGGTCACCATGAACCGGCCGGAGCGGCGGAACGCCTTGTCGCTCGAGATGATGCGGGGCATGTCCCAGGCCTGGGACGAGGCCAACGCCGATCCCGACGTGCGGGCCGTCATCCTGACCGGGGCGGGCGGGGCGTTCTGCGCCGGCGCCGACCTCGAGGCCATGTCCGAGGCCGCCCCGGGCGACGCCTTCGCCGCGGCCGAGGGCTCGCCGGACGTCAACGTCGACGCTGGCGCTGGCGCCGGCGACATCTCCGTGGCCGACATCGCGGCCGGGGTCATCAAGCCGCTGCTCAAGGGCTTCCTGCTCGACAAGCCGCTCATCGCCGCGGTGGAGGGACCGGCCATCGCCGGAGGCACCGAGATCCTGCAGGCCACCGACATCCGCATCGCCGGTGAGAGCGCCCGCTTCGGCGTGTCCGAGGTGCGGTGGGGCATCTACCCGCTCGGCGGGTCGGTGGTGCGGCTGCGCCGCCAGATCCCCTACACGGTGGCGGCCGACCTGCTGCTCACCGGCCGGCACCTGCGGGCGCCCGAGGCCAAGGCCGTCGGGCTCATCGGCGAGGTCGTGCCCGACGGCACCGCTCTCGACCGGGCCCGCGAGGTGGCGGCGGCCATCGCCGCCAACGGCCCCGTCGCGGTCCAGGCCGTGCTGAGGGCATTGCGAGCCACCGAGGGCGTGCCGGAGCGCGAGGCGATGCGCATCGACTCGGAGATCGGCATGACCGTCTACGCCAGCGACGACGCCCGGGAAGGGCCGCTGGCGTTCGTCGAGAAGCGAACGCCCCAGTTCACGGGGCATTGACCAGCACGCGCCCTCGCGAGAGGGCAACGTACGAAGACCGCAACCGAGGGAGTCACCGTGGACGTCGCCGAGATCGACCTGCTTGACCGGGACCGGTTCACCGAAGGCATCCCGCATGAGTGGTTCACGTGGCTGCGGGCCAACGCCCCCGTGTTCCACCACGACGAGCCCGGCGGCGACGGCTTCTGGGTCGTCACCCGCTACGACGACATCGTCACCGCCAACCGCGACGCGGCATCGTTCTCGTCGGCCCAGGAGCGGGGCGGCGTGGTCACCCTCGAGGGGCCGGTCGCGCCCATCGAGGGCCAGGAGATGGCCGGCAACATGATGCTGTTCATGGACCCGCCCGGCCACACCCGCTACCGCAAGCTGGTCAACCGCGGGTTCACGCCGCGGATGATCGCGGCGCTCACCGAGCACCTCCGCGACCTCACGACGCGCATCGTCGACGAGGCCATCGCCAAGGGCGACTGCGACTTCGTGGTCGACGTGGCGGCCGAGCTGCCCCTCGAGGTGATCGCGGAGCTGCTGGGCGTGCCGAGCGAGGACCGTTTCAAGCTCTTCGACTGGTCGAACCGCATGATCGGCGCCGACGATCCCGAGTACCGGGTCAGCGACGACAAGGTCATGGAAGCCCAGGTCGAGATGTTCATGTACGCCCAGGCGCTGGCGGACAAGCGCCGGGCCGACCCGCAGCAGGACATCGTGACCACGCTGCTCAACGCCGAGGTCGACGGCGACACGCTGTCCGAGATGGACTTCAACCTCTTCTTCATGCTGCTGTCGGTGGCGGGCAACGAGACCACCCGCAACGCCATCGCCCACGGCATGAACGCGTTCCTCGACCACCCCGACCAGTGGGCGCTCCTGGTGTCCGACCCGGCGGCCCACATCAACGGGGCGGTCGAGGAGATCCTGCGCTGGGCGTCGCCGGTCATGTTCTTCCGCCGCAACTGCGCCCGCGACATCGAGCTGCGGCGGGCAGCTCATCCGCGAGGGCGAGAAGATCAGCCTCTGGTACATCTCGGCCAACCGCGACGAGTCGATCTTCGACGAGCCGTTCCGGTTCGACATCACCCGTGACCCCAACCCGCACATCGCGTTCGGGGGCGGCGGCCCGCACTTCTGCCTCGGCGCCCAGCTCGCCCGGCTCGAGATCCGGCTGCTGTTCGAGGAGCTGGCCGCGCGGGTGCCGGTGCTCGAATCGCTGGGCGAGCCCGACCGGCTGCGGTCGAACTTCATCGGCGGCATCAAGCACCTCCCGGTGCGGCTGGCGTCGCCGGCGTAGCGGGCCCGGGGCTTCCGAGAACCGGTTCTAGACTGCGCCGCCGTGACCAGCGTCTCGAGCAACCTCGACGAGGCCTCGCCCACTGCGGACCAGCGCGAGCGACGCCGGCGCGTGATCGACGCCGCCTTCGAGCTCGGGGCCGAGCGGGGCTACGACGCCGTACAGATGCGCGACGTCTCGGCCAGTGCCAATGTCTCGCTCGCCACCATCTACCGCTACTTCTCGTCCAAGGACCACCTGCTGGCCGCGGCGATGACCGAGTGGACCGCCAAGCTGCAGGGCCGCGTCGCCCAGTCGCCGCCCCGCGGCGACACCGCGGCCGACCAGCTGGTCGACGTGCTCGGCCGGGCCTGCCGGGCGATGGCCCGCCAGCCCAAGCTCAGCGCTGCGCTGGTGCGGGCGCTGTCGTCCGCCGACCCGGGCGTGCAGCAGAGCGCCGACCAGGTGCAGCGCCAGATCGAGTCGATGGCCGCCGGCATCCTGGTCGACCTGGACCCGCGGGTGCAGTCCGACATCATGGCGGTGCTGGGCCACGTCTGGTACTCGGCGCTGGTCGCGTGGGCCAACGGCCGCATCGACTTCGACACGGTCATCGCCGAGCTCGAGCGGGCGGTCCGGGTGCTGGTCGAACCCTACGAGCGCCAGCAGTCCTGACCGACCGAACCGCGGCGCCGGCGCCCGGTGCGCAGCGACCACGGCAGCTGCGGCACCCGGGGGGCCATCAGGCAGATCAGCGTGGTGACCGCGACCGCCGCCGGCACCGCCACGACACCGCCGACCGTGCCCAGCAGGTCCTCGTGCCGCAGGATGCCGTAGACCAGGTAGTGGCCGAGGAAGATGCCGAGCGTGTGGGCCGCGGCCCGACGCACCACCTGGTCGACGCCACGCAGCGCCCTCGGCCAGTGGTACTGACCGAGGGCGTACACGATGATCGTCCCCGCCAGGCCCGGCACGACGAACGGCACGTCCCCGGGATACCGGGCGGGCACGATGCCGTCGGCCAGCATGACCACGGTGGCCAGCACGGCCACGGCCGCCCCCGCGAACACCCGGCGCCGGCTTGCGTACCACCCGGTGCGCACCGCGGCGACGCCCACCAGCACGAAGCCCAGGTACGTCACCATCGGGAACTTGCCGCCGAGTGCCTCGTCGGCCAACCACGCGTGGCCGCCCTCGGCGGCCCGCTCCGTCCAGATGCCGGCGACCAGGACGACGGCGGCTGCCGCGGGGAGGAGGCGGCGGGGCACGATCGCGGCCACGGCCGCACCCAGCACCACGGTGATGCCCAACGCTTCGAGCACCCCGAACATGAGCGGGTCACGCCAGAGCACCCAGTCGAGCGCCAACCCGATCGGCACGAGCATGCCGTAGCGCCGCAGCACCTGGCCGCCCACCCGCAGGCGGGTCATGCCCCGACGCCGCCTGCTGGCCACGAACAGCGCCATCGACGCGCCGGCGGCCACGAAGAACGCGACCGCCGCGGCATCGGTGAGGCTGAACGTCCGCCAACCGGGGAGCACCGCACGGGCGTCGCCGGTGAGCCACCCCGTGAGGTGGTGCACCAGCATCGCCAGCAGGGCCACGCCCCGCAGTCGGTCGAGGGCGTCTGACCGCGAGACCCGCCGTGCGGCGGCCTCGGGCTCAGGATCGGGATGGGCGCCGGCGGGCGCGCGAGAAGCAAGCTGAAGGTTCATCGAGTCCCCAAACTCATACCCGCAGGCGCCACCCTAAACCGTCGGCGACCTCGCCGGGAACGACAGAGCCCCCGGCGCACCGGCCGAGGGCTCTGTGTGGCTACGCCGGGGCTCGAGATCTCAGGTCACCCCGGCTACGCCGGGGCTCGAGATCCCAGGTCACCCCGGCTACGCCGGGGCTCCGTGTGCATGGTCGCAGAGGCGTTCCTCGTCTGTGGCGATCTGGCCGGCGCCGATGCCCTCGAGGGCCGCGAACGGGCCGCACTCGTGGGGGATGATCCAGACGTGCACCATCGGCACCGGATCGCCCAGCCGGGCCGTGCCCTCGCGGCACTCCTCGGGCGGCGGCGCGATGTCGGCGACGACCCACGCCCCGGGCTCGCCGGCATAGCAGAGGTCGTCGTGGATGTGCCACTGCACCAGGTCACCACCGACCGACGGCACGCTGTCGAGCGTGTCGCCGCGGTTGGCCATGTACATCGCCGCACCCAGCGTCCTTTCGCCGGTGACCGGGTCGACCACGTAGACGAGCGATTCGGGCGCATCCGGATCGAGGACCTTGCCGTCCTCGATGAGGTCCCACTTCATGAAGTGCTCGAAGCCCGTCCCGCCATCGCCGATCGACCGGTAGCCCAGCGCCTCGGCGTGGGCCGGGTCGGCGAACTGGGGCAACTTCTCGAGCGAGACGGTCACCAGGTCCTCGGCCTCGGCCTGCTCCTCGGCGGAGACGCCCTCGACCCCGCCCAGGTCGACCGGCAACGTGGCGTCGTAGGGCTTGGCGGGCTGGGCCGACGCCATGTCGGCGTGGTCGTGGCCGGCTGCTCTCGCTCCCGTCGTGCGGGTGGCCGGCGGCCTCGTCGCCGTGACCACTACCGGCGTGCGAGTGGCTGCCGGTCTTCACCATGCCGGGGACGACGAGGACGAGGGTGGCCACCGCAGCCACGCCCACGAGCGCGGGGTGCGGGCGGGAGGCCCACGAGATGCGGTCCGCCAGGGCCAGTAGCGCGCCCACGATCGCCACCGCGGCCAGGCCCGCGGCCAGGCTGTCGGCGAACTGCGGACTCTCCTTGACGTCGAGCCCGTCGACGAAGCCGATGCCGCTCGTCTTGGCCAGCACCCACCCGACGAGCGCCCCGCCGTTGATGGCCACACCCGCAAGGCTGATGAGGCGCCCTGACCGGCCCAGGGCGAGCGCCCCCCATGCGATCTGGAGCGCGGCGGTGACCGAGAAGGCCACGACCGCCGAGCGCGGCTCGCTGTGCGCACCCGCGGCCGCGGCGTGGATGGCCCCCGCGCCGAGCGAGGCGATGGCCGCCGCCTTCAGCGCCCCCGGCACCACCGCGCTCGCCGGCGCAGCGGATGGCGCCGCCGGCTGTGGCTCCGACTGCAGAGGCTCGGACTCGGCCGGCTCGGCCGGACCGGGTTCGGTCGATTCGGTCGTCACGGTTGCTCTCCCCCACATTGGCCCGCGGTCAAGAAAAACTTACTCGCGGAAACTTCGGAGGAGAACCCCGCGTCACCGACTTCTCGGTGAATCCTCCGCGGCGGCCCGGTACTCGTCGCGCAGGCGCCGCTTGTAGAGCTTGCCGCTGTCGGTGCGGGGCAGCCGGTCGGTGAAGTCGACCCTCCGGGGGCACTTGAAGCTGGCCAGCCCGGCTCGGCAGTGCCCGATGAGCGCCGCGGCCAGCTCGTCGGACGCCTCGAACCCCTCCCGCAGCTCGACGACCGCGACCACGGTCTCGCCCCAGTCGGGGTCGGGCACGCCGATGACGGCGGCGTCGCCCACGGCCGGGTGGCCGAGCAGCTCGGCCTCGACCTCGGCCGGGTACACGTTGACCCCGCCCGAGATGATCAGGTCGGCGCTGCGGTCGGTGAGGAACAGGTAGCCGTCCTCGTCGAGGTACCCGACATCGCCCATCGTGTAGTAGTCGCCCCGGTAGCTGCTGGACGTCTTGGCCTCGTCGCTGAAGTAGTCGAACCGGCCGACCTCGGGTGCCCGCAGGTACACGGTGCCGACCTCGCCCGGCGGCACCGGCTCGTCGGACACGGCGTCGAGGACCCGGATGTGGTCGGAGGTGGCGGGCTTGCCGACCGTGCCCGGCCGGGCGAGCCACTCGGCGCTGGTCACGAACGTGCCCGTGCCCTCGGTGGCGGCGTAGTACTCGAGCAGGACCGGCCCCCACCAGTCGATGATCGCCTGCTTGACCGACACCGGGCACGGCGCGGCGCCGTGCAGGACCATGCGCAGTGAGGAGAGGTCGGCCGCGGCCCGGACGTCGTCGGCCAGGCCGAGCAACCGGTGGAACATCGTCGGCACCATGTGCGAGTGCGTGATGCCGTGCTCGGAGATCAGCCGCAGCGTGTCCTCCGGCGACCACTTGTCCATGAGCACCACGCCCACACCCGCGTTGAGCGGGATCGACAGCGAGAAGGCCAGCGGGGCGGCGTGGTAGAGCGGCCCCGTGCACAGGTGCAGCGTCTCGCCGGGCGCGTACCCGAACAGCGCGCCGATGCCGGAGGTCGGCGGCGCCTCGGCGCGGTGCACCCCCTTGGGACGTCCCGTGGTGCCCGACGTGTAGAGCATCGAACTGCCGAGGGTGGGGTCGTCGATGTCGGCCCCGTCCTGGGGAGCGATAGCGGCGGCGTAGCTCTCGAAGCCGCCGATGTCGCCGCCGACCGCCAGCCGGACCGTGGCGCCCGGGGCCTGCTCGGCCGCCGCGGCGGCGACCGCCGCGAAGCGGGCGTCGGCCACGAACACCCGGGCCTGGCAGTCGCCGACGATGTAGGCGACCTCGTCGGCGGTCAGGTGCCAGTTGATCGCGGTGACGCGCAGCCCGCTGCGGGTGGTGGCGGCGACGACCTCGGCGAACTCGGGCCGGTTCGAGACCATGAGCGCGACCGCGTCGCCCTCGGTCACGCCCCGGTCGCGTAGCGCCCGCACCAGCCGGTTGGCGTTGGCGTTGAGCTCCGCGAAGGAGCGGCTTCCCCGCTCGGACACGACCGCCGGGTCGTCGGGCTGCACGTGTGCCCAGTGCGCGAGCACCATGCCCGTGCGCGGCGGCCGTGTCGTAGTCCTCGCGGTTGTCGGCGTCGATCGACATGTGTTCCCCTCGTTCGGTGTCCGCCCCACGGACGTGCCCTCATGGGCCGGCGGCAGGTTCAGGCCGGCGTGAACTGCGGCAGATACCGGCCGTCGGACAGCGGCTCCCACACCAGGCGCACCGCCATGCCGACGACGACGTCGTCGGGCGGGCAGCCCACCACGTTGCTCATCATGCGGACGCCCTCGGCCAGATCGACGAGCGCGACCACGTACGGGCCGTCGGCGGGGTCGCGTCCCGGTCCCGGCTTGTGATGCACGCTCGCGGCGTAGACCGTTCCGTCGCCGCTGGCCTCGCGCCACTCGATCGGTGCGTCCGGCGCGGCAGGGTCGACGTCGCGAGGGAACCACATCGGGCGCTCCGATGCCGTGCTCCACGGCAGCACGAAGCGCTGCTCGCGGGTGGCGTCCCAGAACGGGGCACTCGCCTCGGTGACGGGCGGCTCGATGAGCGTGGTGGTCACAGGGTCTCCTCGGTGCCGAGCACGACCGTGCCCATCGTCGACAGCACGCCACCCGAGCCATGGGCGACGGCGACCTGGTGGCGGTCGATCTGGCGGTCGCCCGCCTCGCCGCGCAGCTGGCGCACGGCCTCGACCAGCAGGAACATGCCGTACATGCCGGGGTGGGTGTACGACAGGCCGCCGCCGTTGGTGTTCGTCGGCAGCGAGCCGCCCGGGCCGAGCTTGCCGTCCTCGACGAACGCGCCGCCCTCGCCCTTGGCGCAGAAGCCCAGGTCCTCGAGGTGCAGCAGGGCCGTGATCGTGAACGAGTCGTACGCCATCAGCAGGTCGACGTCGTCGTGCTTGATCCCGGCCATCTCGAACGCCGCCGGGCCGGACACCGCCCCGCCCGTGACCGTGACGTCGGGCATCTGGCTGATCATCTGGTGGGTGCCGCAGGTGGCCGCGCCCAGCACGTAGACCGGCGGCCGGTCGAGGTCGCGAGCACGTTCGGCCGAGACCAGCACGAATGCGCCCGCACCGTCGGTGACGAGGCAGCAGTCGAGCAGGTGCAGCGGCGACACCACCATGGGCGACGACAGCACGTCGTCGACGGTGATGAGGTCGCGGTAGCGGGCCCGGGGGTTCAGCGCCGCCCAGCGCCGGGTGTCGACCGCGATCTGGGCGAGCTGCTCGGACGTGGTGCCGTACTGGGCCATGTGCCGGCTGGCCGCGAGCGAGTAGCCGCCGATGGGCAGGCGCAGGCCGTAGGGGATCTCCCACTCGAACGCCGGGTTCGGGCCCGGGGGCATGCCCCGCTGTCCGGCACCGGGGCGCTTGCGGTCGCTGCGCGGGGTCGACGCGTAGACGCCCACCACCACGTCGCACAGGCCCGTGGCGATGGCCGCGGCGGCGTGCTCGACGTGCAGCTCGAAGCTCGACCCGCCGACCATCGTGCTGTCGAGGTAGGTGGCCTGCACGCCCAGGTACTCGGCCAGGCCGGCGGCCGAGTGGGCGTGCGCCACGCCGTCGACGTCCGCGAGGGTGAGGCCGGCGTCGGCGAGCGCCTCGTGGATCATGGCGGCCTCGAGGGCGCGGCCGTGGGTGTCGAGCTCGCCGGTGGGCGAGGCGGCATCGGCGACGCCGACGAGGGCCGCCGCGCCGCGCAGTGTGCGTGCGGTCACGAGGCGGCGGCCGCCGCGGCCCGGTCCTGCTCGACTGCGTCGTAGCTGGCGTAGTCGGACCCGGTGTCGTCGGCGAACTCGAACTCGAGCAGCCCGGCCTCGTCCCACGCCTTGCGCAGGTAGCCGTCGTTGGCGTCGAGCAGGCCGAGCTTGCGCACGTTGGGCACGAGCTTGGCGAAGAAGCCCCGCTGGAACCCGGCGTACGGGTTGACCTTGATCTTGCCGGCCGCCTCGGCGATGGCGGGGTACACGGCGTCGGCGGACACGCCCATGCGCTCCCAGATCTCGGGCGTGGTCGACCGCGACCTGTTGCGCAGCGTGTTCTCGATGAGGAACTCCTGGCGGTCCTTGAGCTCGGCCTGCGACAGCCCCTGGTAGTACTCCGCCAGGC
The DNA here is from genome assembly GCA_963735375.1 of uncultured Acidimicrobiales bacterium. Taxonomy (GTDB): domain Bacteria; phylum Actinomycetota; class Acidimicrobiia; order Acidimicrobiales; family VFJN01; genus ZC4RG19. The sequence goes on along the minus strand of CAVTKS010000006.1, from coordinate 385,450 downwards.
TCAGCACGCCGAACGCCACGTGGCGGGCCTCGTCGGACATGACGTAGCGCAGGAGCTTCTTGAGGAGGGGCTCCTCGGTGTTGCGCAGCATGGTGCCGAAGGCGGCGAGCGCCAGGCTCTCGATGACGATCTGCATGCCCAGGTAGGCGATGTCCCAGCGGCTGTCCTCGAGCAGCGCGGTGATCTGCTCCTCGAGGAAGGGGCTCATCGGGTACGCCTCGCCCAGCTTGGTGTGCAGGTACTTGGCGAACACCTCGGTGTGGCGGGCCTCGTCCATGGTCTGCGTGGCCGCGTAGTACTTGGCGTCGATCCACGGCACCGTCTCGACGATCTTGGCGGCCGTCATCATGGCGCCCTGCTCGCCGTGCATGAACTGGCTGAGCTGGGCCTTGAAGCTCTCGACGCCCAGCGCCGTCAGCTCCTTGTCGCCCCAGTTCCTGATGGGCGAGCCGTCGACCTCGCGCGCCGCCGCGGTGAGCTGCATCAGTGGCGTGCTCTTGTCGATCAGGCCTTCGGGGTCGACGTCGGTGTCCCAGTCGAGCTCGGTGACGCTGTTCCACTGCGAGCTCATCGCCTTGTTGTAGAGCGTGACGAGCTGGCCGCGGGACCGGTCGTAGTTCCACAGGAAGATGCGGTCGGCGTGGTCGTGGACGACCTTGATCGACTCGTCGACCTCGGCCTGGCTGGGCAGGTCGGGTGCCGGCTCGGTCACCGTCATCGCTTGTCCTCCGGTTCGGTTGGTCGTGCGTACGTCGGCGGGGTGTCCCGGGGTTCGGGCGGTGGCGCGCCGAAGCTGCCCACGAGGCGCTCGACGAGCAACTGCCACGCCTTCTCATCGGGACCGGGCAGGCCCGAGCCGCGGTGCAGCAGCAGGCCCATGTGCAGGATGCGCACCAGGAACAGCACGGCGTCGGGATCGATGTCGTCGCTGACCGTGCCGTCGCGCTGGGCCTCGGCGGCCAGCGGCGCCATGCGCTCGCGGAACGCGGCATGCGAGTCGGCCAGGGCCTGGGCGACCTCGGGCTCGCGCCGGGCGGTGACATAGGCCTCGAGGCGCAGGGCCTCGGCATCGGTCAGCGGACGGTCGGTGTGGGTGACGCCGGCCGCGATGAGGTCGGCCACCCGGTCGATGCCGTCGCTACCGAGCCGGGCGGCGTTGGTGGACCGCGTCACGATGGCCTCGCGCAGCAGCTCGTTCTTCGACCGGAACCGTCCGTACACCGCGCCGGTCGACAGCCCCGACTCGCGCACGATGTCCATGATCTTGGTGCCGTCGTAGCCCTGGCGGGCGAACACCGCTGCTGCTGCGCGCAGCAGGCGCTCGCGTAGTTCGTCGGCGCCGACGACCGCGTCGACGCCGTGCGCTGCGCCACCCGAGGCTGAGACGTCGGTCACAGCCCAAGAATAAACATTCTTCGCCGCCCGTCAAGGTTGCGAGGTCGACCTGGCCGAGTGGCCGGACGCGAGGTGCGTCTTCGCCACGCCCCCCGGCTGAGCCTGCGTCGCACTCGATGTGTCCCACTTGGTAGCGACACGGTCGCCTGTCGGTTGTGATTGTCGCTACAAGGCGGGACAGCACGACGCCCGCCGCCGACCGGGGCCTACGAACCCGGGTTCACCACGCGCTTCACGTCACCCGATCCGTGTCGCTCACGCGTACCGCCCCTGCCCACAGTCAACGGGGCGGTCAGTTCGGTGGACGCCCGCCACGAGCCTCACGGCTGGCGGCCCATGAAGGCGATGAGCTGCGACTGCTCGTCCGCGTCGGCTGACACCTCGACCCGCGGGCCGTAGTGGCCGCTCTGGCGCAATGCCTCGTCCATGGGCTCGATGCCCTGCAACATCCGGTGCACCTCGACGGCATCGAGGGTCTCGTCCAGGCCGGTCGCCCGGGCCAGGTCCCATGTGTGCACCAGGATGTCGCCGGTGCAGATGGTGTCGATCGTCTGCGCAAACGTCGAGGGGCCCATGGGCGTGTCGTGCGTCGTGCCGGCGATCTCGCTGTCGTCGAGCGCCGCCCGGATCGCGTCGTCGACGACCTGCCATGCCCCGACCGGGTCGTCGTCGACCGACGGGCCATCCGGCCGTTCGATGCCCCAGGTGCCGAAGAAGAACGCCGGTAACCACTCGGTCAGGTGGCGGACGACGTCGCGCGCCACCCAGCCCTCGCACGGCGTGGGGTTGTCCCACGCGCCGGCCGGCACCGCCCGCACCCGCTCCATGAACTGCCCCGCGACCCGGCGGTAGCGATCCGCGATCACGGTCTGGGCCAGCACATCGTCGAGCCGGTCGAAGCTCTCGCCGGCGCCGCTCTCCATGTTGGACTCGACCACGGCGTCGCGGACCTCCCGCGACGGGTAGAGCACCGTGGAGGTCATCGTGGTCCGGCCCGCGTGCTCGACGAGGACGGTGGTGACCACGGCTGCGCCGACGTCCCACTCGTCGAATGCCTCGGTGCGCACGATGCGCTCGGGCGGCTCGATCTCGCGGAACTCGCCGTACTGCCCCATCTCGGTGCCGTCGGGCCCTCGCGAGACGAAGCGCCAGGCGCCGCCGACGCGCAGGTCGACCTCGCAGGCCACGAGCGGCCAGTCGCGCTTCCCGTACCAGCGCACGAGCAGCTCAGGCCTGGTCAACGCGTCGAACACCAGTCCGCGGGGTGCGTCGAACGCTCGGATCAGCACGATCTCATTGTCGCTGGGCGTCGTGACCACCAGGGAACCGGGGTCGTTGGTGAGCATCATCGGGTGTCCTTCCGATCGTCGTCTGCTGCGTGAGCGGTGTCCTCGGCCTTCAGCTCGTCGAGCAAGGAGTCGAGGCGCCGGTAGCTCTCGTCCCAGTAGCTGCGGTACCCCTCGAGCCAGTCGGTGGCGGCCTCGAGGGCGCGCGGCTCCAGCCGGCACGGCCGCCTCTGGGCGTCGCGGCGGCGCGACACGAGCCCGGCCCGCTCGAGCACCTTGAGGTGCTTGGAGACCGCGGGCTGGCTCATGGCGAACGGGACCGCCAGCTCGGTGACCGTGGCCTCCCCCGCCGCCAGCCGGCGGATGATCGCCCGCCGCGTCGGGTCGGCCAGGGCCGCGAACGTGGCGTCGAGGCGCTCTGCCGTCATCGTCATGTCGTCGCCGTCATGTCGTCGCCGTCATTTTCGGAGTCCATAACCATCTGGTTGCATAACAAGATGGTTTCTAACGGACCGATCCCCGTCCGTCAACCCTTGACCGATAGGTAACGACCTGGTTACCTCCGCTGGCCGTGGGAGCCGCGGCTCGACGCGCTCGCCACCGAGGTCGCACGCACACGACGTGAAGCGACGAAGGCAGATGCCCGCATGACCACCATCCCCACCGGGCGGCTGACGCCCACCACACAGGGCCACGACCTGGCGCTGACCCGCGAGTTCCGTGCCCCGATCGACGACGTGTGGGACAGCGTCACCCAACCGGACCGCGTCGGTCGGTGGTTCGGCCACTGGTCAGGCGATGCCGGTCCCGGCAAGACCATCCAGGTGACTCTCGTCGCCGAGGACGGGAACCCGACGAGCGACGTGACCATCACCGCCTGCACCCCGCCCCGGCACCTGGCCCTGTCGGTGGCCGACCCGCAGGGGACGTGGAACCTGGAGGTGCACCTGCGCGAGCAGGACGGGGTGACGACCATCGAGCTGGTCCATCACCTCGGGCCCGACGCACCGGCCGGCGAGGTCGGGCCGGGGTGGGAGTACTACCTCGACCGGCTGATCGCCAGCCGCGACGGCACGGCGATGCCCGACTTCGACGACTACTACCCCAGCATGAAGGAGCACTTCGAGGCCCAGCTGCGGGGCGGCTGAGCCGCGGGCTCAGAGCCAGCCGGCGTCGCGCGCGATGCGTCAGCCGCGCTCGTCGCGTGCGTGGCCGAGGCCCGGCCGGCCCCGGACGGAGCGCAGCTCGAGGGGCTCGCGGCAGTGCGAGCACACGACCTCGGCGTGCACGTCGTGGTCGCACGTGGTGTGGTGCAGCACGACGGGCGGGCCGTCCTCGCCGGCGAGCCAGCGGTCGCCCCAGCGGACCATGGCGGCGACGACCGGGAAGAAGTCGCGGCCCTTCTCGGTGAGCACGTACTCGTGGCGGGGCGGGCGTTCCTGGTAGCGGCGACGGGTGAGCATCTCCTCGTCGACCAGACGGTTGAGCCGTTGGGTCAGGATGTTCCGCCCGATGCCCAGGCTGCGCTGGAAGTCGTCGAAGCGCCGCACGCCGTAGAACGCCTCGCGCAGCACCAGCGGCGTCCACCAGTCGCCCAGCAGGTCCACCGAGCGGGCGAGCGAGCACGGCCAGTCGGCGAACGCGGTGCGCTTCACGACGGTGGGTGGACCGACGGGGGTGCGGGCACGTCGCCCACCCGGATGCCTGCGAGCTGCGTGGCCTGGGCCACCAGGCGACCCCGGCTGTCCCACACGTAGCAGACCTCGTCGACCAGGTCGGCTTCGACCAGCCGGGCGCGCTGTTGCACCCGCAGGGGCCCGGGCGCTGGCAGGGCGCGGACATAGGTCGTGAGCTCGAGCGTCGGGACCCAGCCTGTCGACGCCAGGTCGAACGTCGCCGGCGGCAACACGTCGAGCGCGAACAGCAGCGACACGGGGTCGGGCGCTCGGCCGTCGACGAACGCCAACCAGCCGCGCAGCTCACCGTGGCCTGCGGGCTCGCCCCGGCTGAACCCCGTCACCGCCGGGTCGAGCCGCAGGTCGACCTGCTCCATGATCGGCAGGCTGAACCCGCCCGGGCCCACCCCTGGTAGGCGGGCGCAATCGTCGAACGGCGGCAGGTCCGGCACCGCGATGTCGGTCCACCACGGCTCGGCGGCGGCGTCGTGGCGACCCAGGGTGAACGTCGCCTCGACGCAGGCCGCGCCGTCGCGCACCAGGCGGGCGCGGGCCTGGCTCATCCGCCGACCCCGCCGCAGCACCTCGACGTGGACCTCCGCCGGGCCCGGATCGGGCGACGTCAGGTAGTGGGCGGTGCCGGTCACCGGATGCGGGTGGTCGGGGCCCTCGACGGCGGCGACCGACGCCCGCGCGGCGCGGGCCATCGTCGCCAGCAGGTAGCCGCCGTTGGGCTTGCCGCCGATCGTCCAGCCGGCGTCGACCGTGATCGGGTGGACCGTGTGGGCGCCGTCTCCGGCTGGCTGACCCGCGGCGCCGACCGCGGTGGCCAGGTCGAACGCCGCGGTCACGACGCCTCCTTGACCAGGTCGGCGACGAGCGCGAAGCCGCGCTCCCGCTCGTCCGCGCTGCCGTAGATCGACGCGACGAAGTCGGTGGCACCCGCCTCGGCGACGGTGGCGATCTGGGCGGCGACGGCCTCCTCGTCGCCGACGATCGCGACGTCGCCGGGGCCGTCGGCCTGCTCGCGATCGAGCATCGCCCGGTAGGACGGCAGCGTGCCGTAGATGGCGAACGTCCTGGCCGCCCGCTCGCGGGCGGCGTCGGCGTCGGCGGTCACGCAGACGGGGAGCCCCACGGCGATGCGGGGCGGGGTACGCCCGGCGCCGGCCGCGGCGGCCGTGATGGTGGGCGCGATGTGCGACGCGACCGTGGCCGGTCCGGTCATCCAGGTGCTGGTGCCGTCGGCCAGGGTGCCGGCGAGCTTGAGCATCGTCGGGCCGAGCGCCGCCACGAGCACGGGCGGCGGCGGGGCGTCGATCTCGAGTGGCGCCATCGTGGCCGCCGTGACGGTCTCGCCGTGGTAGGCCACCTGCTCGCCGTTGAGGAGCGGCACCAGCGCCGTGAGGTACTCGCGCATGTGCCGGGCCGGCCGGTCGAACGAGTAGCCGAACATGTTCTCGATCACGATCTGGTGCGACAGGCCGATGCCGAGCGTGAGCCGCCCGCCGGTGGCCGCCTGCACGGTCAGGGCCTGGGCCGCCAGCATGATCGGGTGCCGTGGGTAGGTGGGCACCACGCCGGTGACCAGCTCGATGTCGGGCACCTGCTGCCCGACGAGGGCCAGCAGGGTCAGGGCGTCGTAGCCGAAGATCTGCGAGACGGTCGCCGAGGCGACGCCCGCGTCGGCCATCCGTTGCACCTGCTCGATGACCTCGGGGATGGGTCGCGAGTTGTCGATCGTGAGTCCGTAGCGCACGGGGGCACCCTAGTCATGGTCGGTTGCACCAGTGAACTCACAACCCTCCGGCCAGGTCCGCGGGCAGGTCAGCGGGCCGGCGCCGACATGAACAGGTCCAGCCCCAGGCTGCGTGACAGGAACCGGGACGCGAGCTGCCCCCTGACGCTGTTCCCGGCGGCGTCGAGCGGCGGGGCGAACGCCCCCAGCCCGCCCTTGCCGGGCGACACCGTGACGATCCCCCCGCCGATGCCGCTCTTGCCCGGCAGCCCGACGTCGTACAGCCAGTCACCCGATGTCTCGTACATGCCGGCGGTGGTCATCACCACGAGCGCGCACCGGCAGCTCGCCTCGTCGACCACGCGTGCGCCGGTGACGGGGTTCACGCCGCCGTCGGCCAGCGTCGCCCCCATCACGGCGAGGTCGGTGGCGGTCACGCGCAGCGCGCTCTGCCGCGTGTACAGGTCGGCCGCCTCCGCCGGGTCGACCGACAGCCGTCCGTACACCTCGAGTAGCCCGGAGATCGCCCGGTTCCGGTGGTTCGTGACGGACGCCGACGCGTAGACGTCGTCGTCGATCGCGACCTCGCGACCCGCGAAGCGCGACAGCCCCTCGCGGATGAAGGACCACTTGTCGTCCGCCGTCGACCCGGGAGCGAGGCTGGTGGTGGCGATGGCACCGGGGTTGACCATCGGGTTGGTGCGACCATCGCTCGTCCGCTCGATCGCGGTGAGTGAGCTGAACGGCAGGCCCGTGGCGTTCACGCCGACGGCTCGGCGCACCGCCGCGGGACCGAGCGCTCCGCACACGAGGGCGAACACGAACGGCTTGGCCACGCTCATGATCGAGAACTCGGCCGCGGCGTCGCCGACGGCGTAGGTCGAACCGTTGGTGCCGACGACGCACAGGCCGAACAGGCCGGGGTCGGCCGTGCCGAGCGCCGGATAGACCTGCGACACCTCGCCGCCTTCGTCGGTGCGATAGCGCTCGTGCGCCTGGGCCAGCACGGCGCGCACCCGCGCCGCGGGCGGCAGCGCGCCGGTCGAGACGAACGGGCCCTCGACCGGCTCGGCCTCGCTCACAGCGTGGCCGGGTAGCCGGGACCCATCGGGATGTCGAGCAGGAACCAGGTCACGAGGAACAGTATTCACGCCACGACGACGATCGCCGTGTCTGGTGGTTCTGAGGCGGTGGCGCATCCGCCCGGGGATACTGGCGCATGACCCGCGACGAGTGGATCGCCGACTTCGCCTCCCGGCTGGGCGTCACGCCCCCCGACGCCGCCACCGTCGAGGTGCTGCTCGACATGGCCGGCACCGCCGCTCACGCCTCCGAGCGCACCGCGGCCCCCATCGCCTGCTACCTCGTGGGCCTGGCCGGCGCGGCTCCGGCAGAGGCCGCCCGGCTGGCGTCGGCCGTCGCCCCCTCCGACGACGGCTGAGCCCCAGCTCACCGCACGGCGATCGCGCCGGCGCGCATCGGGCTGATCGGGCGCCCGACGGGCGCGCGTGACAATCTGACGAGGTGTCAGGAACCAACGACCACCCCCTGGTCCGGGCCGAGGACGTCGCCGGCCACGACGGTGTGCGGCTGCTCACCCTCGACCGGCCGCAGGCGCTCAACGCCTTCGACTCCCCCCTGTACCGGGCCGCCGCAGCAGCGCTCGAGGCGGCGCGAGCCGACGACGCGGTCAAGGTCGTCGTGATCACCGGAGCGGGGCGGGCGTTCTCCGCCGGCCAGGATCTCGACGAGATGGCCCGCCTGGCTGCTGGCGAGCAGATCGACTCCGGCTTCCCCGCCCTGCTCGACGCCCTGCAGGCGTTCGACAAGCCCTTGGTGGCCGCGGTCAACGGCGCGGCGGTCGGCATCGGGTTCACGATGCTCCCCCACTGCGACCTGGTGCTGGCGGCGGAGGGCGCACGCTTCCGCACCCCGTTCGCCGAGATGGGGGTACCACCCGAGGCCGCCAGCAGCGTGCTGTTCCCCGAGCGTATGGGCTGGCAGCGCGCCGCCGAGGTGCTGTTCACGTCGCCCTGGCTCTCCGCCGACGATGCCGTGGCCTGTGGCATCGCCCTGCGGGTGGTGCCGGCGGACGAACTGCTCGCCCACGCGCTCGGGTTGGCGGGCACGATCGCTGCCGCGCCGCTGGCGGCGCTCCGGGCCATCAAGGCCACGATGCTCGCGGGCCGCGCCGATGCGGTCGCCGCCGCCAGGGCGCGCGAGGAGTCCGCCTTCGCGCGGGTGCTGGGCCTGGCCTGAGCGACACCGGACATCGCGTCGCCGCCGGCACGGCCCGGCCGCCTGGCCTGACGGGCCAGTGGTGGCCCTTTCGCAACGGCAGGTCGCGGGCTATTCCTCGTCCATGAGCTTGCTCCGACCGCCGGACCCGGCCAGTGCGTCGATCGAGGGCCGGTGGATCGACGCGGGTTGGGCCACGGCGACAGGCCCCCGGCCAGACAACCAGGACCGTGCCGCGGTCTCGCCGACGTGGGCGGTCCTCAGTGACGGAGCGGGTGGGCACCGCGGTGGTGCTCTCGCCGCCCGGCTGACCGTCGAGGCCGCCATTGCCCGGCTCACGGCCGCCGGGGACGCGGTCGACCCAGGCATCGTCGGTGACGTCGTGGCCGACGCCGACGCGGCTGTGCGGGCCCGCCAGGCGGCGGACCCCGACGTGGCGACCATGGCGGCGACGATCACGCTGGCCGTCGCCACGGGGGTCGGACCGGACGGCAGCGTCTGGGACGTGGCCAACGTCGGTGACTCCCCCGCCTGGGTGCTGGCCTCCGGCCGGCTGACCAGGGTGTCAGAGGAGGACAACCTGGCGGCTGAGCTCATGCGGGCCGGAGCGATATCTCGTGACGAGGCACGGCGGCACCCGGGCCGCCACGTGATCACCCGGGCGGTCGGCGCGGCAGGGACGGTGGTCGCCTCCCCCGCCACCGTCACGCTGCGCCCCGGCGACGGCGTGGTGCTCGCGTCGGATGGCATCGAGGTCCTCGACGAGACCGCCATGATGGAGGTCGTGTCCGGAGCCCCGTCCGCCGTTCAGGCCGCCCGCCGTCTCGTCGACGCCGCCCTGGCCCGGGGCGCCACCGACAACGTCACGGTGGTCGTGATCCATCACCGCCACGAGCCGGCCGACCTGGACGCGACTGCGAGCGGGCCTGTCGACGGCGGACACGCTCCTTGACGATCAGGGTCCGCATCCACGACGAGACCTGGACCGCCAGCTTCGAGCGTGACCACGTCGTGCGCATCGGCCGAGGCCGCACCAGCGACATCCGGGTCGGGAACCAGCTCGTCCAGGGCCGGTGGACGGTGTCGAAGGCCCACCTGGAGATCCGCTGGGATGGCACCCGCTGGAGCAGCCAGAACGTCAGCGACAAGCCCGGGCTGTTGCATGTCTACGAGCCGGGCTACGAGGAGGTGCCGCTCGAGCCTGGCCGACCGTGGGTGCCGGTACGACACCGCTGGAGCTACGCCATCGGGCGACCCGACCACCGCTTCCACGTGGTGTGCGCCACGTCCGATCACCTCGGCCCGGCAGCGGTCCTCGGCGATCGCGGGTCGTTCGCCCATGACGACGACGAGCCCGACGAGCCGACCGCGGGCCTCGACACCGTCGTCGCGCTGTCGTTCACTGCGCTGGAGCGCCGGGTGCTGCTCGCCTACTACGACCGGTTCGCCCGCCTGCCCCGGCCGGCCACCCTCGAGCCCCGGTCGCACGACGAGGCCGCCCACCGGCTCGGCCGGTCCCGTGACTCGACCCGCAAGGCGATCGAGCGGGTCAACGAGAAGATCCGCGCCGCGCACGACGCCCCGGCGATCGCCACGGGCCGCAACGTCTCGGCCGAGATCGGCCGCTGGCTGGCTCGCTCGGGCACTCTCGACCCCGACCTCGTGCCGGCGGACTGAGCCCTTAGGGCCATGCGCGCCGGTCTCGACGCTGCGGCCGAACGGACGAGCGGTGGCCAGCGGCCGGGATAACCTGCCGGCCCACTGTGGACGTCGTGGCGTTGGAGCAGGCGCTGTCCTCGCTGGGTCTCCGAGATGCGCGGAGGATCGTCGGCGGCCGGCAGAGCCTCGCCGTGTACGCCGCACAGGTGGACGGTCGGCACGTCGTGGTGAAGTTGCTCGAGTCAGCCGTCGTTGACCGCGATGACCTGGCAGTTCGCGTCGAAGTTCTGTCGAGGCTCGGGGCGATCAGCGACATGGTCTGCACTCCGGTCCCCATCGACGGACACCTCATCAGCCAGATCGCGGCCGACGGGGTCGACGCAGTCCACGCAGTCGCCTACCAGTTCGCGGACGGCGTGGCACCGGACGTCGACCAACCAGACGATGCCTGGCAGATGGGCCGCGTTCTGGCCGAGCTGCACGCGGCTATGGCCGAACTACGGCCGTGCGGTTTGCCCGGGCTCGCGGCGTTCCCACCGCCCACCGAACTCGAGACGGTTGCCGCCGACCTCGGGGTTCCGACCGCCTGGCTGCGCGACGAGGGGAGCCGACCGCAGCAGCTGCTGCACGGTGACTTCAGCTCGACGAACCTGCGGGTCGCCAACGCGACGTGGCGGATCTTCGATTTCGACGACTGCGGCTACGGTCCGGTGGAGCTCGAGCTCGCCAACTCCCTGTACTTCGTTCTCTTCGACGCCATGACCGGGCGCCGTCGTGACCACTATCGACGCTTCCGGGAGCGCCTTCTCGGGGGCTACCAGGACGGGGCCGGCACAGCGCCTCCCGGCGCAGCACTCGACGCCTTGATCACCCGCAGGATCTTGGCGCTCGCTGCCTGGTTGGCCGACGCGGCCACCGCACCGCCCGGTATCCGAAACGCGTCAGATCACTGGCACAAGACGCTCGGAACCTTCGTTCAGCACTACGTCGCGACGATCCGCGACCCCGGCTAAGACTGGTCGGCCGGGACTGTCCGGTTTCATTCTGGGGGTGCGAAGGGGTCGAGTAGACGGACACCGGTGCGCTCGACGTCCCTTGTGTTGCGCGTTACCAGTGTCCAATCACGCACCTTGGCTGTCGCCGCCAAGAGGCCGTCGACCGCCGGCAACGGGTCCGGGACGTTCAGGCGTCCCCATTCGTCGGCAACCGACACGTCGACAGGGAGGATCCGGTGAGCGAACGTGCTGCCGAGCTCGGACAGCCATCGTTCGTAGATCATCGCCTGCGCGGGATCGCGTCGACGGAGCCGTTCGACGCCCTGCACGATCTCGCCGACGACCAGAACGCTCAGGTAGAGGTCGGCACCGTCCACGGACTGCAGCCACTCGCGGACCCGATGGTGCGGCCGCTTCTTGCGCATCTCCGACACCACGTTGGTATCGAGCACGAAGCTCATGGCGGTCGGACCGACGGTGAGGTCACGAGTGGTCGAGATCGACGTGTCGTGCCGGCTCGGCGGATCGCTCGATGTCCAGGGCGTCGAGGTCCGGCGCGGACGTCAAGAACGCTTTGAAGTCCTGCCCGCCGCCCGTGAGCCGTTCAAAGTCGTCGACGTCCACCACGACGACGACATCTCGCCCATGGCGCGTGACGACCTGGGGTCCGTCGTCGCGCGCTTGACGCACGACTTCGCTGAACCGCTGCTTCGCTTCCTGCAACTGCCATTTCATCGACATCCGCCTCCCTCCTCCATATCTAGACAGTCTAGACAGATCCGATGGAAGTTCAGTCCACCCGGCGCAGCAGCATGACCGAGCGTTCGGTCACCACCAGCTCGCCCCGGACGTCGTCGTCCGTCTCGGCGGGAGGGCCGTCGGCCGTGTCCAGCACGCAGCGCCACGTCTCGCCCCACGGCCCGCTGACCGTCCACTTCCGCGGCTCGGGCGAGGCGTTGATGAGCAGCAGGAACGAGTCGTCGACGATGCGCTCGCCCCGCTGCCCCGGTGACGTGATCGCCTGGCCGTTGAGGAACATGCCCACGCACGTCTCGTGGTGCTCGCTCCAGTCGGCCTCGGTCATCTCGGTGCCGTCGGGGCGGAGCCACTCGACGTCGGCCGTGCCGCGCAACGGCCGGCCCTGGAACCACCGGCGCCGGCAGAACACCGGGTGCTCGCGGCGCAGCGCGATGAGCTCGGTCGTGAACGCCAGCAGGTCGTCGTCCGTGTGCTCCCAGTCGAACCACGAGATCTCGTTGTCCTGGCAGTACGCGTTGTTGTTGCCGCCCTGCGAGCGGCCGACCTCGTCGCCCGAGAGCAGCATGGGCACGCCCTGCGACAGGAACAGCGTGGTGAGCAGGTTCCGCTGTTGGCGGGCCCGCAGCGCCAGGATCGCCGGGTCGTCGGTCGAGCCCTCGACCCCACAGTTCCACGAGCGGTTGTGGCTCTCGCCGTCGTTGTTCCCCTCGCCGTTGGCCTCGTTGCGCTTGTGCTCGTACGACACCAGATCGGCGAGGGTGAACCCGTCGTGGGCCGTCACGAAGTTGACGCTCGCGGTGGGCCGCCGGGAGTCGGCCTGGTACAGGTCGGAGCTGCCGGTCAGGCGCGACGCCAGCTCGCCGACGATCGACGGCTGGCCCCGCCATACGTCTCGCACCGTGTCGCGGTACTTGCCGTTCCACTCCGACCACTGGGGTGGGAAGTTGCCCACCTGGTAACCGCCCTCGCCCAGGTCCCACGGCTCGGCGATGAGCTTGACCTGGCTGATGACCGGGTCCTGTTGCACCAGGTCGAAGAACGACGACAGGCGGTCGACGTCGTGGAACTGACGGGCCAGCGTGGCGGCCAGATCGAAGCGGAACCCGTCGACGTGCATCTCGGTCACCCAGTACCGCAGGCTGTCCATGATCAGCTGCAGCGCATGCGGGTGGGCCATGTTGAGGCTGTTCCCGGTGCCGGTCGTGTCGTAGTAGTGCGCCCGGTCGTCGGGCACGAGCCGGTAGTAGGCCTCGTTGTCGATGCCCTTGAACGAGAGGATCGGCCCCAGGTGGTTGCCCTCGGCCGTGTGGTTGTAGACGACGTCGAGGATCACCTCGATGCCGGCCTCGTGCAGCGCTCGCACCATGGCCTTGAACTCGGGGACCTGCGACCCGTCCGCGCCCGCGGACGAGTACTCGTCGTGCGGGGCGAAGAACCCGATCGAGTTGTAGCCCCAGTAGTTGCGCAGGCCCCGCTCGACCAGTGCGAAGTCGTGCACGAACTGGTGCACGGGCTGCAGCTCGACGGCGGTGACGCCGAGGGTACGCAGGTAGTCGACGGCCACCGGGTGGGCGAGGCCGGCGTACGTGCCCCGCAGCGCCTCCGGGATGCCGGGATGCGTCGCTGTGAACCCCTTCACGTGCACCTCGTAGATGACCGAGTCGTGCAACGACACGTCGGGCGACCGGTCGGTGCCCCAGTCGAAGAAGGGGCTGACCACGACGCCCTTGGGCACGTGCGGTGCGCTGTCGTCGTCGTTGCGGCTGTCCGGGTCGCCGAAATCGTAGGGAAAGCAGGCCTTGTGCCAGTCGACGCCGCCGTCGACGGCCTTGGCGTACGGGTCGAGCAGCAGCTTGTTGGGGTTGCAGCGCTGCCCCGCGGCGGGATCCCACGGGCCGTGGACACGGAACCCGTAGCGCTGGGCCACCCCGACCCGGGGCAGGTAGACGTGCCAGCAGAAGGCGTCGACCTCGGTCATCGCGACGCGGGTCTCGGCCCCGTCGGCGTCGAACAGGCACAGCTCGACGCCGTCGGCGGCCTCGGAGAAGAGTGAGAAGTTGGTGCCCGTGCCGTCGTAGGTCGCCCCCAGCGGATACGGGCGACCCGGCCAGACCTCGATGTCGGTCACGTGGACTCCTGGTTGCGCGCGGCGGGCAGCGATTGTGCCGACCGGACGAGCAAGGTTAGAGCCGCCGGCGCCGAGACCTGCATCGAGCGGCGCCTCGGGTCAGCCGCACGACCCGTCCCGCATCGCGGCGCGCAGCCTCGTGAGCAGGGAGGAGAACTGCTCGCGTTCGTCGGCGGACAGGACGTCGAACAGCGCCCCCATCGCCGTGATGCGCGGGCTGAGGACCGCGTCGGCCGCCTCGCAGCCCTCCGCGGTGAGCTCGACCATGATCGCCCGGCGGTCGCTCGGGTGGGGACGGCGGACGACGAGGTCGTCGCCCTCGAGGCCGTCCACCAGTGCGGTCATGTTGCGGGGCGACAGACCCAGCTCGTCGGCCAGGGTGCGCATCATGGCCGGGCCCTGGCAGTGCAGGCGCTCGACCAGGCGCAGGCCGGGGAGCGTGAGCCCGTCCTGGGCCTGGGCGTCGACCCAGCGATGGAACTCGCGGACAAAGCCCGCGGTGTCCTCCATGAGGAGCCGGCGGGGATCCTGCTCGGCGTCGGCCGAACGTTCCGCGATCGCCCGCTCGGCGTGCTCGCAAAGCTCGTCGCCGGCGTCGCCGCGCGTGTGGCCACGCGGGGTCGTCGTCGGATCGGTGCTCATGCCGGCATTCTACCGACGGATGTTCGGGTTGTGATTGTTACCTCGGTAACTGTATCTTCAGCAACAATCACCGCGGGAATCACCTCCCGCACTCACCCTCCCGGAGGAACCCCATGTCCGACTCCACCACCGCCACGGCGCTGCCCCTCACCACCGGCACCTGGACGGTCGACACCGCCCATTCCGGCATCCACTTCAAGGTCCGCCACCTCGGCCTGAGCAACGTGCGAGGCCGTTTCAACGACTTCGACGCCACGCTGAAGGTGGGCGAGAGCCTCGACGACGTGAGCATCGCCGCCACCATCCAGATGGCATCGGTCGACACCAGCAACCCCGACCGCGACGCCCACCTGCTCGGCACCGACTTCTTCACTGCCGACAAGAACCCGACCATCGAGTTCCGCTCGACGAAGATCACGGCCGACGGTGGCGACTACACGCTCGACGGCGACCTGACCGTCAACGGGATCACCCGGCCGGTCAGCTTCCCGGTCGAGTTCAGTGGGGCCGAGGTCTTCCCGGCCACGGGCAACACCCACGCCGGCTTCTACGCCGAGGCCCAGGTCAACCGCAGCGACTTCGGCGTCGACTTCAACATGCCCATCGGCGTCGACAAGCTGGCCCTGGGCGAGAAGGTCAAGGTCGAGCTCGACCTGCAGTTCGTCGCCCCGTAGGCGCCCCGTCACGTCTCCCCTCAGAGGCCGAAGGCGACCATCACTGCCTCCGTGCCCAAACACACCCGGCCGTTGCTCACCGCCGGGGCGCCGGTCACCGGCGCTCCGGCAGAGCCGGACCAACGCTCATTCGTCACCAACAGCCGGGTGGGCGGCGAAGAAGTCGGTGATCGCCCGGTCGACGCCTCGGGCTGCTCGAGGTTGCAGACATGGCCGGCATCCTCGAGCACCACCACCGGTGCGACGCCGAGGGCGTCGGCCAGCGGCTGCGCCAGCTTCACCGGCACCCCCTGTCCTCGGCACCCCACACCGGGCCCGACCACCCGCAGACCGCCGAGCCCGACCTCGGTGGCGACCGGGCGGCGGCCGGGCGGGACGGCCGCCGCCGGTCGCCGATCTTCAGCCGTGCAGCCCGGCGGCGACCCCAGTCTCTACCCCTTGGACCGTGTCTACAACTGGACCCGGACGAAAACTCGCGGCTCACGCGCAGGTGGCGCAGGTGCCCACGAGGTCGAGGCGGTGGTGGTCGGCGGCGAAGCCGTGCTTACCGGCGATGCGATCGAGCGCACGGTCGAGCTCGCCCTCGAGCGCGCTCGACACCGTGAAGTCGCGGACGTCGCCACAGCTCGTGCAGATGAGGTGGTGGTGGTGCTCCGTGAGGTCCTCCGCCAGCTCGTAGCGCGAGAACTCATCGGACGTCACGATGCGATGGACCACGCCCGCCCGCTCGAGTACGGCCAGGTTGCGGTAGGCCGACGACTGGGCCAGCGACCGGTCGCGATCGAGCAGCTGCGGGATCGACAGCGGGGCGTCGGCGCGGGCCAGCAGATCGACGATCGTGCGACGGCCGCCCGTGTACCGCTGGTCGAGCGCGCGCAACCGGACGGACGCCAGGTCGTGCAGGTCGGTCGTCTTGGTGGCCACGACGCTCACCATACCGGGAATGAGAAGTAGTGAGAACGCCGCGGCGATGGCCCGATGCCTCAGGTGCCGGCGCGGTGGTGCTCGTGGGTGACGTGGTCGTCGTGATGGGGGTCGTCCATCACGATGACGCCCTCGGGCACCCGCAGGACGCGCCCCCCGTAGGCCGCGCACAGGGGGCCATCGGTCAACACCTCGTCGGGCGGCCCGAAGGCGACGACCCTGTTGGCCAGCAGCATCACCAGGTCGGCCCGGCGGGCGTCGTCGAGGTCGTGGGTCGACACGACGACGGTGCGGCCCGCTGAGCGCTCGGCCTCCACGGCATCGAGGATCAGCCCGCGCGACACAACGTCGAGCCCGGTCACGGGCTCGTCGAGCAGCAGCAGCTCGGCCTCTTGCGCCAGCCCCTGGGCCACCAGCACCCGCTGGCGCTGGCCCCCGGAGAGCTCGTGCAGCTGGCGCCCGGCCAGGTCGGCGACGTCCATGCGCTCGAGCGCCCCGCCCACCGCGGCCCGGTCGCCGGCCCGCAGCCGCCCGAACGGGCCGCGGGTGGCGTAGCGGGCCATCGTGACCGTCTCGCGGACGGTGACGGGCAGCGTGCGGTCGACCGCCGTGGTCTGCAGCACGAGCGCCACCGCCCCCCGCCGCTCGCCGGCCGGCACATCGAGCCGGCCCGAGCGAGGCTCGGCCAGCCCGGCGAACGCCCGGAGCAACGTCGACTTGCCGGACCCGTTGGGGCCGATGAGCGACACCGTGGCGCCGGCGGGCAGCTCGAAGGTGGCACCCGTGATGGCGACGTGGGTGCCGTAGGCGAGGGCGAGGTCGGTGGCGGAGGCGGCGTGTGCGGGCATCGGGAGACTCGAGACGTCGGGGTTGCGACTGAGAATCGCTCTCTCTAGTGTGCCAAGCGAAATCAAGAGCGGTTCTCGCTCCCGACAAGAATGCTACGAGGTCACCCATGCGTCGCCACCCCATCATCGCCACGGCCGCCGCCGCAACGCTCCTCGCCACGGCCTGCGGCGACGAGGGATCGGCCAGCGGCACGTCGGGTGACACGCCCACCATCGTCGTGACGACCGGCATCCTCGGCGATGTGGTCGAGAACCTGGCGGGCGACCTGGCGACCGTCGAGGTCATCATGCCCGCCGGCGCGGACCCGCACGAGTTCCAGCCCTCGGCGCGCGAGGCCGCCACGCTGCGCGAGGCCGATGTGGTCGTCGCCAACGGCGCCGGCTTCGAGGCGGGCCTCGAGGACGCGATCCATGGAGCCGAGGACGACGGTGTCGTGGTGTTCGAGGCGATCGACAACGTTTCGACCCTCGACGCCGTCGAGGCGAGCGACGACCACGCTGACGAGGCCGAGGTCGAGGGGGCCGACGAGGCCGACGAGGCCGAGGGAGCCGAGGCCGACGAGCACGGCCACGAGGGCGTCGACCCGCACTTCTTCACCGATCCGGCCCGCATGGCCGAGGCGGCCGATGCGCTCGCCGACCTGCTGGCCGACGAGGTGCCCGCGCTCGACACCGACGAGTTCCGCGAGCACGCGGCCACGTACGTGGCTCAGCTGCGGACGCTCGACAGCGAGGTGGAGTCGATCGTCGCCGCGGTCCCGGACGACCGGCGCAAGCTGGTCACCAACCACGACGTCTTCTCCTACTTCGCCGACCGGTACGGGTTCGTGGTGGTCGGCGCCGTCATCCCCGGCACGAGCACCCAGGCCGCCCCCAGCGCCGGCGCCATCGACGAGCTGGCGGCCACCATCACGGCCGAGGGCGTGCCCGCGATCTTCGCCGACACCTCGTCGCCCGAGGACCTGGCCGACACGCTGGCCGACGAGGTCGGCGACATCGAGGTGGTCGAGCTGTACAGCGAGTCGCTGGGCGAGGAGGGGTCCGAGGCCGACACCTACGTCGGCATGGTCCGCACCAACGCCACCCGCATCAGCGACGCACTCGCCCCGTAGTCTTCACGACCGATGATTCAGTGGTTCACCGAGGCGTTCGAGCCCGAGTTCATGCAGCGGGCGCTGCTGGCCGGCCTGCTCGCCAGCGCGGCGACGGCCGTGGTCGGCACGTGGGTGGTGCTGCGGGGGCTCACGTTCCTCGGTGACGCGCTCGCGCACGGTGTCATCCCCGGGCTGGCGCTGGCCGTGCTGTGGGGGTTCAGCCCCATCGTCGGCGCGTTCGTGGCCGCGCTCGTGATGAGCGGCGCCGTCACGCTCGTCAGCCGCCGGGCGCGGGTGCGCGAGGACACCGGCATCGGGCTGCTGTTCGTCGGCATGCTGGCGTTGGGTGTCGTGATCATCTCGCGCTCCGACAGCTTCGCGACCGACGCGACGTCGGTGCTCTTCGGTGACGTGCTGGGTGTGAGCAGCGGTGACCTGCGGGGTCAGGCCGTCGGCGCGGCCGTGGTGATCGTGGTGTCGGTGGTGCTGTACCGGCCGTTCCTGGCCCTGGCGTTCAACGAGGACAAGGCGTCCACGCTCGGCCTGCGCCCCGGCCTCACCCATGCCGCGCTGATGGTGCTGCTGGCCACGGCGATCGTGGCGTCGTTCCAGGCCATCGGCACGCTGTTGGTGTTCGGCCTGCTCATCGGCCCGCCCGCCACGGCCAGCCTGCTCGTGCGGCGCGTGCCGCTCATCATGGCCACCGCCGTCGCCCTGGGCGCCGTCGCGGTCGTCGGTGGCCTCGCCCTCAGCTTCCACCACGACACGGCGGGCGGGGCGACCATCGCCGGCCTGGCCGTCCTCGAGTTCTTCGTCGTGCTGGCCGGGCAGGAGTTGGCCCGCGCCCTCCGGCTCGCCCGCCACCGACACGCGGTCTGACCCCGTCAGGCATCGGGGGCGACGATGTGGCGCTCGATCGTGGCGCCGGCCTCGCCCAGCCAGGCCACGGTGATGCGGTCGTAGGCCACGAGGCGGCGCGTGTCCGGATCGAAGTACAGCACCGACGCGGCCAGCGGCTCGGGGTCGTCTCCCTGTAGGCCGCGCAGCCCTGCCCCGCCCGTGGAGCCCTCCACGAGCAGCAGGGTCTCGCCCTCCGCGCTCGCCGCATCACCCGACGTCGACGGGTCGTCGCTCGTCACGGACCCGCTGTCGGAACCGTCGGACCCGTCGGACCCATCGGCGTCCGCTGGTTCGATGCGGCGCTCCTCGGCCTCGTGGGTGTGCCCGGCGAGCACGAGGGGAACCTCCCCGCCCAGATCGCCGGCCATCCGCTCGTCGTGCACCATCGCCACGTCGACCGGAGGCGGCTCGTCGTCGGCCAGGCGCTCGGCCACCTCGGGGGCGAAGGCGGTGGCGCGCTCCTGCTCCGACGGGCCGCTCTCCTCGCTCTTGTCGGGCGTGTACCGCGGGTCACCGATCCCCCAGAAGCGCAGGCCCGCCACGTCGGCCCCGTCACCGTCGAGCACGACCGCGTTGGGCTGGGCGGCGACGGCCTGCTGGGTGCGGCGCGAGTCGTGGTTGCCGCGCACGTACACGTAGGGCACGTCAAGGTCGCCGATCCGGTCGACGAGCCGGGTCTCGGGGTCGGTCCCCCAGTCGGTCAGGTCGCCGGTGTCGGCGATGACGTCGATGCCGAACTGGTCGGTCAGCCGCCGCATCATGTCGAATGCCTGGGGATTGAGGTGGATGTCGCTCACGTGGAGCACCCGGATCATGCTGCTGTCGGGCTCGAACGTCGGCAGCTCCGAACCCGCCAGGTAGAGCGTGGCCATGTTGTCGACCAGATCGCTGAGTTGCTCCCGGTACTCGCCGAACCGGTCGAGCACGGCCTCGATGTCGCCCACCGCGGTGGGCGCCCGGGTGAGCAGGCCCGTGTAGCGGGGCTCGGACACGGCGTCCGCCCGGAACGTCGCGAGGGCGCCGAGACCGAGCGTGGCCACGAGCAGACCGGCCATCCCCGCGCCCGTCGCCACCGCCCGCCAGCTCAGCCGGGCGGCCAGCGCACCGGCGACACCTCCGAGCAGAGCCACGATCGCGCATCGCACGACCAGGCCGACGAGGGCCGAGCGCACCTCGTCGGCGGCATCGTCGCCGAGGCGGTCGATCGCCGTCGGGTCGTCCGCTATGCGCTCGGCGTCCGCCACGCCGATCTCGTCCACCCGCAGGTCGAGGACCACCGGCCAGTCGTGGGTGTCGAGCTGGATCGTGCCCAGCGGGGCCAGGCGGACGACCGTGTGGCCTGTCAGCGACGGGCGGACGGCCAGCGTCGTCTCGAAGGGGCCGACCTTGGCGGGCACCCGCCCGAACAGGGCGACGGCGAGCACAGCCCCGACGAGTGCGAACAGGGCGACCCGCAGCCACGGCCACCGGTGGCGGAACCCGCCGAGCAGGGCCCGGGCCGCCCGCCGGGTGCGGGCCAACCGGCCGGAGATGGGGCCACGGCGCGAGTACTCGCCTGCGCCGTCGACGGACGACCCCTCGGCATCCACGGCCGACTCGGGCGCGCCGACACGGCCGGCCGCCGCGTCGGGTTCGGACGCATGCGTCCCCCCGTCGGGGGTGTCGACCGCGGGCGCGTCAGCGGCCGCGGCGTCGGGGCCGTGGCGCTCGTCCATACCCCGATGCTCGCGGACGCAGACGCGCCGGAGTACCCGCTATCACGCGCTCCGGGCCCGCGACTGGTTCGCACCGGCGTTTCCGGACTGCTCGTGCGTGGGCTCGACAGTGCCGGCGACGGCGCCGACCGCGCCGTCGGCAGTGTCGACGATTCGTTGCTCGAGGGCGTCGCCCAGGCGGCGCGCGTCCCGTGTCACCGTCTCGGTCAGGTGCTGCACGCGAGGGTTGCCTCGCACCCCCGCCCACACCTCGTCGAGCTTGGCCCGGCGCTCATCAGCCGTCGTCGTGCCGAACCAATAGCCGGCAGCGAACCCCACCGCGATTCCCATCTTGAACCTCATGTGCCTACCCGTACCCGGTGCGAGCCGGGTCGATGCGTCCGTCACCGGGTGCGCTCGTTCGCCGGGGGCTCGCGCGCTGTACGATGACGGCGTCGACGAGCGGCCCGACCGGGCCGCCGCACCGGAGGACGGCGATGGGGTCCGACACCGCAGGCACCGACGACAGCCCCGAGCTCCACGACCTGTGGCGCGTCTGGGTCACGCCCAGCGATCGCAAGCGCTGCACCTACGTCACGCGCGACGAGCAGCCCGCCGTCGCCGTGGCCGGCCGCGACAACCGCCGCGTCTGAGCCCCGCACGACGCACCCTCAGACCTGGCCTTCGGCCATGCCCGCGGGGCGCTCGCCCTGCACCGAGGTGCGTTGCACCCACCCGAACCCCCGGGTCGCCGTCACGGTGGCAATCTCGATGGGGCCGCCCACGCCCGGCCACGAGAACTCTGGCGTGGTGGCCACCGGGCCCAGGGTCAGGCGCTGCACGTCGATGGTGGTGCGGATGCAGAGCACCGCGAAGTCGATGCCGTCCTGCAGGTTCATGGAGTCGAAAGGGATGCGGTAGCTGCACGCTTCGAGCAGGTGCGACAGCGCAGCCAGCTCGTCGGCGAGCTTGTGCGCCGCCGCCAGGCGCTCGAGCAGCTCGAGGTCCGACCCGCGCACGATGCGGGTGACCACGTCGGACTGGCCGCGCCAGGCGGCACCCCCGCCGTTGGCGGTGGTGGCGATGGGCTCGACCGCGCGGTCGGGCAGCGTCACCTCCCACGCCTCGCCCACGCCGGCATCGTCGTAGCCGCTGACGAGGAACCCGAGCGCGGCGACACCGGGAGGCGGCGCGTCGTCGCCGGCCTCGGTCACGTGGGCGTCGTAGCGGTCGCCGAAGAAGTCGGCCAGCTTGCGGGCCGTGGGGCCGGGGTGGTCGCAGTTGCCGGCCTCGACGACCGCGAACTCGCCCATGTGGCTTGCGATGCTGCGGTCGGCCACGAACGCCTCGCCGTAGGTGGCCACCGCCACCCGCCCCGACTCGAACACCTTGTGGGTGAAGTCGCTGCCGACCCGCAGCATGCGGTGGTTGGCCAGCGTGGTGCGACTGTCGGCCGCCACCACCACGCCGTCTTGGCACACCACCGTCACCGCCAGGGTCATCGCCACCCACCTCGGGCTGGGGCCGGCCGGGGTGGCCCTCAGCCCCGGTAGCCGATCGAACCGGAGGATCGTAGCGACGCCCTGTGACGCTGAAGCGCCACCCGGACGCCCGCGGCGGGCGAGGCGGGCTACGGGGCGGTGTGCGGTCGACCCGCGAGCAGGGCGCGGGCCCGGTCGACCTCGGCCGGGGCGTCGGCAGGCCGTGCGGTCGCGGCTGCCGTGGTGGTCGCCGTCGCCGTGAGCCCTGGGGCCGCGGCCAGCGCCTCGCCGGCCCACGCCACCCGCTCGTCGTCGGGGAAGAGCCCTGGCGGCACCGACGCGGTCACCACGGCCGCCGCGGTGACGGGGCCGTCCGCCGACACCACGTCGGCGACGCTTCCCCGGACCTCGCCGGGGTCGGAGCGCGCCAGCCCGGCCAGCAGCCGGGCGGTCGGCGGGCCCCGCTGGGCCAGCTCGTCGAGCGCGTCGGACGCGGCGCCGATCGTCGAGGCCGACGCCAGGCTGCGGGCGACGTCCTCCTGGCTCACCAGACCCTGGGCAGCCCGTCCGTCGTCGTCGACCGCGTCGGCGCGCACGACGTCGACGGGCTCGGCCTCGACCAGCACGTCGTGCGACGCGGTGAACGACGCCGCCACCGTGTACCTGCCCGCGACCGGCATCACCAGGCCCGCCACCGCCCAGTGCAGCAGCACACCGCCCTCGAGCAGCTCTCCCGGTGCCAGCTCGACCTCGCGCAACGCGCTGTCGATCGGCCAGGCCCACACCACCTGGCCGCTGGTACCGTCCGGTCGGGTGACGGCGGCCAGCAGGTCGCCCTCGTGGAGGTTGAGCCGGGCGCTGGTGGTCACCGGGGCGTCCCCGTCGTTGCGGAGGCGGGCGCCGACCACGAGCGGCTGGTCCAGGGCCACCCGGGCCGGCACCACGAGCTCGAAGTGCAGGCTCACCCGCGCGGTGTCCCGCCCTGGGCGAAGTCGTTGACCACGGCCTGCGCCCGCGCCAGGTCTGCCTTGCCCTTGCGGGCCCGTCGCACCCGGGTCATCGCCTGTTCGATCACGGGTGCATCTTTGTCGATGGCGCTGGCCACCGTGGTCGCCAGCTCAGCCACCCGCTGCGCCGAGCGTCCCTGCACCGCCAAGTCCAGGTAGCGCTTGGCCACCTGAGGGTGGGCAGCACGCGCCGGCGCGTCGCCCCGACCGACCAGCGGCCGGGCCAGGCTGTTGGCCAGCACCAGCGCGCAGGCGGCGCCGGTGTCGGTGGCCGCGTGGGCATCGGCGACGGTCGCCAGCTTCGCCTGCGCCGCCTCGTCGGTGACGAAGTCGCCGAGCGCGAGCGCCCGCCCGACGCCGCGGTCGAGCGTGGCACCGGCCACCGCCTGCTCCGTCTCGGTGACCGGCATGCGGACCTGCACGGTCACCGGGTCGCTGTGCACGACGGTCACGCCGTCGCCCACCTCGAGCTCGGCCTCGAGCACGTGCGACCCCGGGGCGGCGAACGTGTGGCCCACGCTGGTGAAGAAGATCTGGGCGCGTCCGGTCACCGACTCGCCGGGCGCCAGGGTCACGAGCGGTCGGGGACCGCAGGCCAGCACCACGTCGCGCAGCTGGTCGACGCGCCCATCGGGCCCCTCGCGGCGCAGGCGCAGGTCGCCCTCGGACAGGTTGAGCAGCGTCGTCACCTGGCGCGGGCCGTCGCCGATGTTGGTCATCGAGACCTCGGCCATCACGTACTCGCCGACCACCACCGAGTCGGGCAGCACCAGGTCGAGGCGCAGACCCTCATCCTCGGCGACGTTCACCAGGCCGTCGGCGTCGATCGGCTCGGGCATGCCGGACGACAGGTTGCCGTGCCCCCACCCGAAGTTCAGCCAGCCCGGCCGCACCTGCGGGTCGGGTGCGTGGATGAGCGAGGTGCGGTTGTGGTCGTCGAAGGCGAGCGAGGCGTTGCAGGGATAGGGGGTGGCGGTCGTCGCGAACCCCATGACGTCGCCCGTCTGGTTCATGATCGATGTGCCGATCGCCGGCGCGTGCACGTCGCTCTTGGGGTGGAACAGGTTGAGCGCGTGCCCGGCCTCATGCACCAGCGTGCGCAGGAAGGCCAACGGCACCGCCTGCAGCTGCTTGTGGTGGGCGAACGGCGCGAGCCTGCTGTCGTCGTCGAACGTCACGTCGGCGAAGCCCACCGCGCCCTCGCGTGGGCGGGTGTCGTCGTCGAACATGAGGCCGAACGTCTCGCCCATGCGCGAGCCGATCAGCAGCCACAAGCGCCACCGGTTCGGGGCGGTCGCGGGGGATTGGTGCCCGGCGATCAGCGCTTGCAGCTCCGGGACGGACAGGTCCCGGTCCTCGAGCACGACCTCGGTGTCGACCGTCACCTGCATGTCCCAGCCCGCGGTCGCGTAGACCGACGCCAACGACACCGCGCCGCCGCTGCACAGGCTGGCGGACGCCGGCCACTGGCGGTCGGCCATCACGTCGACCTCGACCGAGCAGCCGCGGTACATGGACGACGTCTTGGTGGCCGTCAAGGTGTAGCGCTGGCCGCCGATCGTGGCGGTGCCGGTCATCTGTTGGGACCCGCCACCGGCCGCCGCCGGCGATGCGTGGGCTGAGCCCGATCGGCCGCCGGCATGTGAGCGTCGCCTGACCGGTGTCGGTGGTGGTGAAGGTCCGCGCGGAGCGGTCCCACAGGTGGCGTTCGAAGGCGAACTGCAGCTGGCCTCCCGCATACGTGCAGCCCGCGCTACGGAAGTACCACACGTACTCGGATCGTGGGAGCTGTGGGTACCACGGCGTCGACGCGGCAGCGAGAGGCGCCGCCAGCCGGGGTTGGTGCCCCACGACCATGCGGTGGGAGTACACGTCGCCCGAGATCCGCAGCGACGCCGCGCCCACCTCGATGCGCATGGGCCCGCGCACGTAGGTCCGTGCGTGGAACGGGCCGCCGGGCAGGCCGAACAACGGTGCGATCTCGACCAGCCACGAGCCGTCGAGCGTGGAGATGGCGCACGGGCGGGTGAACGGTCGGGTGTCCGGGAGGCCGGGGTGCCTCGCCCGGAGAGGCAGCCCCGGGAGTGTCGGGGTCGCCGGCACCGCCGGGACGACCGGGTCGTCGACCACCTGCCCCTGCTCGTCGAACACGTAGACCGCGTCGTCGCCTTCGTCGCAGTTGCACGCGCAGTCGCACCCGCACCCGCTGCCGGGCCCAGCCGTCTCGTCGCCCATCGTTCCGCCTCCGTTCGCCGTTGCGAACACAGAGGCTCGGAGCGGACCGCAGATACGTCAGGCCACCGGGTCGGGCCCGGCGTAGGTGGGGTTGGCGACGGCCAGCTTGTCGGCCACCGCCGCGGCGACGGTGGTGACGACGTCGGGGGTGCGGTCGTCGAGGTCGCCGGCGCGGATCGCGGCCGCCAGCTCCACGTCGGACCTGAGGCCGAGAGAGGCCAACCGGGCCTGATGTTCGCGGGCCGCCGTGTCGCCGCTGGCCAACTCTCGCTCGACCATGGCGAGCGCCCGTGCCGCCACGCGCGCGTGGAACCGGACGCGCCCCTCGGTGGCGGCCATGACATCGCCCTCGAGGAACTCGCGCACGGCCTCGACGAGCTGGCCGGCGGTCGGCGCGTCGTGTGGCGCGCCCGACCGCGGGGGGTCGGTCGACAGCCGGTCTGGGGAGGCGGACGTGGGGCGCACGTTCCCGCCGCCGGAGACGCGGGCAGGATCGTCGCCACCGCCACCCGGCAGCAGCATCAGCAGGTCGTGCTCGACCTCGCACACCCGGCGACCGATCGCCGCCAGCTCGACCGAGCGGACCACGCCGGTGAGGTGGGTCGACGCCTGCACCACGCAGATGATCCCCCACTTGAGCGTGCCGAGGACCTCCCACCAGTGCAGCGCCTCGCGGTCGACCGTCGTGCCGGACGTCGCCTCGTACGCGCCGACCAGCTCGTCGACGAGGCCGAAACCGCCGACCCGCGGCCGGGCACCGAACCGCCACGCCCGCACGCACACCCAACCGAGATCCTCGAGCGGGTCGCCGAGATGCGCGAGCTCCCAGTCGAGCACCGCCCGCAGGCCGTCCGGGCCCACCACCAGGTTGCCGTTGCGGAAGTCGCCGTGGACGACCGCCTCGGGGCCGGGCCGGTCGGGCCGGTCGCGTTCGAGCCACCGGAAGCCGAGCTCGAACGCGGGATGAGGTTCGCCCACCGCGTCGAGCGCCGCGCGGAGCTGGGCCACCTGGTCGCCGCCCGCCAGACCGGGCACCGACGCCGGGGCGATGCGATGGATGCGTGCGAGCGCGTCGCCGCACTGGGCGGCCAGCAGGGAGCGGGCGCCCGCGAACTCGTCGTCGCGCAGGATCCTGCGGGGGATCGTCTCGCCCGCCACCCGCTCGACCACCATCCACGCCGCGCCCAGAGCGTTGGCGTCGCCGGTGGCGTCCGCGACCGGATCGGCGTCGGTGATCACCACCGCCGGCACCGGCACACCCTGGTCTGCCGCGGCCCGCAGGAGCGCGGCCTCGACCGCCATGCCGGCGTGGCGCAGGCCCCCCGGACGTTCCCTCTGCAGGATCAGCGGGCGGCCGTCGGCGTCGAGGGCCCAGGTCTCGCGGGACGCGCCACCGGAGAGGCGCCGCAGCCCCGTGACCTCACGCGCCCGGAGCACCGTCGCGAGCCGTGCGGCCAACGCGGCCTCGCGCTCTGCCCGAGCGTCGACAGGTGGGACGCCCGGTGCGCTCACTCGATCGGCACCAGCGGGCGGCCCTCGTCGTCGAGCTGGTGCAGGTACTCGCTGATGCCGTAGCCCGTGCGGCCCTCGTAGGTCCACCTGGCCAGGCCCTCGTTGACGACCGTCGTGCGCTCGCCGGTGCGGTGCGGCAGGCCGTACACCCGCAGGATGTCGCCCCGCAGCTCGTGGACCCGACCCTGCTTGTCGGTGGCCCGCACGTGGCTGACCCGGTGGGTCACGCCGTCGTCGGCCAGCTCGGTGGTGACGTCCCAGTCCCGGATGGACGAGGCCTCGCCGTCGCGCCACACCCAGCCCCGGTGCAGGTCGCCCGCCGGCGTGCCGATGCGGATGCCGCCGAAGTTGGTGCCGGTGGCCTCGGCGCCGTGGGCGCCGTCGCCCGGGATGTTGATCGAGAACCAGCGCCACATCTGCGGACCGCCCCACCGGCGGGGCCCCCACGACTTGTCACGGTTGCCCCGGGCGGTGGCGGGGTCGAGGCGCCACACCTCGCCGTCCAGCCCGATGGTGCCCGCCCAGGTGCCCGACTGCTCGAGGTGGCCCTTACCGACCGTCGACGCGGTGGACGCCGCGGTGTCGTCGCTGCGCCGGGTGCGGCCGAGCCCGTCGGTGCCGATGGCCGGGATGAGCGACGTGAACGTCAGGTCGACCGTCAGCCGCCCGGGCCGGCCCGAGCCCGGCGCGGTGTCGCCGCCCAGGTCGAGCACCTCGGCCTCGGCGTCGGCGGTGAGGCGCCACGACCGCATGGGATCCAGCCGCTCGTAGCGGACGCCGCCCACGTCGAGGTCGTCGTCTGTCATCACCCTCTGCTCGCGCACGCCCCGCACGTTGGCGATGCGGTCGCCCGGGAGCCACACGGACAGGCCGACGTCGATGGTGCCCTCGTTCGGGCGCACCCCGATCCGGGTGAACAGCCCGGCGTCGACCGCCGGGTCGTAGGCGTTGAAGTAGTACGACTCGCTCCACGCCGAGTCGCCCTCGACGTCGTGGGCGAAGTCGTGGCTGGCATCGAGTATCGGCATGGCTCCCCTCTGTTCATCCCCTGGCAACGGCCGCGATTCACGCTACAGCCCGACCCACACGCTTTTCGACCTGGCGATCTACCAATTCCCATTCTGTGCATACCCGTACTCAACGAGCAGACCACCGGCGATCGCCTTGAAGATCGAGCGGTCCTCGTCCGTCATGTCGCGCTGCCACCGCCCCAGTGCCGACGTTTCGATCGGCTTGAGCGCCTCGGGATTCTGTGGAAATGTCGTCGCATCGCGAAACGTCGATTCGGCCTCGCTGTGCGCGAGGACTGCGTCATCCCACGGCTCACCCAAAAACGCGAGCAGCTCACCGATCGCTTGGCGAGGGTTGCTCACGAGCTGTTCGTACCTCACGGTGTGGAATCGTGCGTCGGACCAATATGGCTCTGCCGCGAGCAAACTGTCGCGCCACCTTTGGGCGCAAACCTCCATCGGCTTCCACGTGTTCAATGGCACGAGTTGGCCGTTCTTGACCCGGTGCCGCGGGTGCGTCCGCAGCGAGCACACCACATCCCGCCCGTCGCGCAAGAGGTGCACGAACCGTGCCTCGGGAAATCGCTCGAACAGATAGTCGAGGTGCAGCACGTTACGTGGAGTCTTTTCCGCCCAGCGGCTTTTTCCGGCGGTCGCCACGCACATGTCGGCAAATAGATCGATGAACTGAGCCCGCGACTGGCTCGCGTCGTACGCGCCCCGCAGTCGTTCGACGACCGGCCGGAATTTCGCCTGCAACCTACCCAGGTCGAGCGGCTCCGGCAGAAACACTCCCGACTCCGGACCACAACAGATGTTCGGGTGCGAATCCAGGATCACCCGCACCAGCGTCGTCCCCGATCGGCCACACCCACCGATCACAATGTGATTCCGCTCGGACACATATGCAGCCTCGAGAACGTCGGCCCCGCGCCGGCCCCTGTAATTGCGCAGCAGATTCCCAAGTTTCGCGCGTGCTTGCATCGACTATTCCCTGGCGTTACCACGTCGGGTAGGGATTCCGCGCAAGGGTACAAAACCGTAGTCAGGCGCGAAACAGCGACACTCGGCCGGTCACTCCTCCCACACCTCGTCGACCAGCGGGGCGTGCCGGGCCGTGCGCAACGCTGTCGCCCACCAGGCGAGCTCGTCGAGCATCGTCTTCGTCGCCACCGTGGCGCCGGTCGGGTCGAGCAGCTCGCCCGCCGGGTCGAACAGGCTCCAGGCGTTGTGGAAGCTCACGGTGTCGCGCACGGTCGTGGCGTGCAGCTCGGCGAACACCAACCGCAGCTGCTCGACGGCCCGTAGGCCGCCGGACAGCCCGCCGTAGGACACGAACCCGACCGGCTTGCGCTTCCACGGGGCGTTGAGCAGGTCGATGGCCTGCTTGAGCGAGGCGGGGTAGGCGTGGTTGTACTCCGGCGTGACCACGACGAAGGCATCAGCCCGGTCGATCCGCTCGGCGTAGGCCTGCAGGGCAGGGCTGGAGTGGTGCGACAGCACCGACGGCAGGTCGACCGCCGCGAGGTCGACGACGTCGACCCGCATGTCGACCCGCTCTCGAGCTTGGGTGGTGAACCAGCGGGCGATCGTGTCGCCGAACCGGCCCTCGCGCGTGCTGCCCACGATGACGGCGATGTTGAGCGGGGTGTCTGACACGGCGGGTCCCTTCCCGGTGGATGCGATGTCGGGACCGTACGACCTCAAGTTGTCTTGAGGTCAAGCCCTCACCCCGCCCGGGTGGCAGACGTCAGGTGTCGGCCATCGCCCCGGCGCCACCCAGCACGTCGGACACGTCCGCGAAGCCGGACGCCCGCAGCAGGCTGTTGGCTATGGCCGAGCGCGTGCCACCTGCGCAGAACAGCACCACCGGCTGGTCGGGCTCGAGATCGTCGAGATGCTCCCGCAGCCGGGCGAGCGGGATCGGTCGGGCACCGGCCACCGGCGCGGCGGCCACCTCGCCCGGGTTGCGGACGTCGACGAGCTGCAGCCGGTCGCCGACCTCACGTCGCCGGCGTGTCAGCTCGTCGACCGTGAGGCGCGAGAGGCGCGCCGCCCGATCGGGATGGCCGGCCAGGACGGCACGGATGTCCGGCAGCAGCACGCCGACCACGGCGTCGAACCCGATGCGCCCCAGCCGCACCCGCGCCTCGCGTGCCGCAGCGCGCTCGCCGATCAGCACCACCGGCGCCCCGGCGGCGACGACGCTCCCGGCCTGCTCGGCGAACCGGCCGCCGAGGCCCACGTTGAGCGACCCGGCGAGGTGCCCGCGGGCGAACGCGCCGATCGGCCGTATGTCGAGCACAGCCGCGCCCTCCGCCACCGCCCGGTCGACCGCGGCCAGGTCGAGCAGCTCGAGGTCCTCGTGCTCGTCGAGCAGGGGATGGTCGCGCCGGTTGAGCCCGGCGTCGTAGACGAAGTAGGCGGGCGCCTCGGGTTGGTCCTCGGTGACCAGCGCCACGAACTCGTCACTCGACATGGGCTGGAGCGCGTAGTTGGTGCGCCGCTGGTCGCCGATCGTCGACACGGTCTCGGTCGACAGTGCCTTGCCACAGGCCGACCCGGCACCGTGGGCGGGGAGCACCAACGTCGCGTCGGGCAGGTCGAGCAGCCGGTGGACCGACCGATACAGGTCGGCCCCGAGGTCGGCGGCGGTCACGCCGCTCGACGACAGCAGGTCGGGCCTGCCGACGTCCCCGATGAACAGGGCGTCCCCGGTGAGCACCGCCACCGGATCGGCTCCCGCGGCCGGCCGCACGGCGAGCGACACCGACTCGGGCGTGTGCCCCGGCGTGTGCAGCACCTCGACCTCCACTCCCCCCAGGTCGATGACCTCACCGTCGGCCAGCGCCCGCGAGGCGAACTCGGTGGTGCCGACGGACCCGAGCGCGATGCCGGCGCCGGTGGCGGCGGCCAGCTCGAGGTGGCCGGACAGGAAGTCGGCGTGGAAGTGGGTCTCGACGATCAGCTCGATGGCCAGGCCGTGGTCGCGGGCGGCGGCCAGGATCTCGTCGGTGTCGCGCCCGGGTCGACGGCGACGGCCCGTCCCGTGACGGCGTCGCCCACGAGGTAGGACGCCTGCGAGAGGCACCCCAGGTAGAGCTGGCGGATGACGACGTTGTCGGGCATGCCCGCCCACAGGTCGTGCTCGGATGCAGCGGGCGACGTCGAATCCACGACCGCACCTCCTGAGAGAAGACCAGCACCTGTACGGAGGGTACAGCCGGGCCGGTTCGGGCCACGCCGTGCTTGCCAGCCCATCCGATTGCATGCGAACATGCGTTCGTGGCCAGCGGGGCGACGATCATGCATGCCGACCTGGACTCGTTCTACGCATCGGTCGAGCAGCGCGACGACCCACGGCTGCGCGGTCGTCCGGTGATCGTCGGCGGCGGGGTCGTGCTCGCCGCCAGCTACGAGGCCAAGGCCTACGGGGTCCGCTCGGCGATGGGTGGGGCGCAGGCCCGCCGTCTGTGCCCCCGGGCGATCGTGGTCGCGCCCCGCATGTCCGCCTACACCGAGGCGAGCGCGGCGGTGTTCCGCGAGTTCGAGAACACGACGCCGCTGGTCGAGGGCATCTCCATCGACGAGGCGTTCCTCGACGTGGGCGGGCTGCGGCGTGTGTCGGGCACTCCCGCCGACATCGCGGTGCGTCTGCGCCACGACGTGCTCGAGCGGGTCGGCCTGCCGATCACGGTGGGCGTCGCGCGCACCAAGTTCCTGGCCAAGGTGGCCAGCGGCGTCGCCAAGCCCGACGGTCTTCTCGTCGTTCCGCCGAACGCCGAGATGGACTTCCTGCACCCGCTGCCCGTCTGGCGGCTGTGGGGCGTCGGGCCGGTGACCGCCGCCAAGCTCCATGACCGGGGCATCCGCTCCGTGGGCGAGGTCGCCGGCCTCCCCGAGAGCGCTCTGGTGGCGATGCTCGGCCCCGCGTCCGGGCGCCATCTGCACGCGTTGGCCCACAACCGCGACCCGCGGCCGGTGCAGGCACGCCGACGGCGGCGCTCGATCGGCTCGCAGCACGCACTCGGGCGATCGCCCAAGTCCGCCGCCGATCTCGACGCCGTCCTCGTCGGCCTGGTCGACCGCGTCACCCGGCGGATGCGGTCGGCCGGGCGGGTCGGCCGCACCGTCATGCTGCGGTTGCGGTTCGACGACTTCACGCGGGCGACGCGCTCGCACACCCTGGCCCGGGCGACCGCGCACACCCACACGATCCTCGACACGCTGCGCGGCCTGCTGGGCGCGGCCACGCCCACGATCGAGCGCAAGGGGGTCACGCTCGTCGGCATCTCGGTCGGCAACCTCCAGGACGACACGGCCGTTCAGCTCACCCTGCCGTTCGCCAGCCACAGCGGAGGTGCGCTCGACGCCGCGCTCGACGACGTGCGCGACCGCTTCGGCTCGAACGCCCTCACCCGAGCCGTGCTCCTCGGCCGCGACCAGGGGATCTCGGTGCCCCTGCTGCCCGACTGACTGCTCAGTCCAGCGACGCGTCGACCGGGCCGAGGTAACGCCACCGACCGTCGTCGCGGACGAACAGGCTCACCTCGTGCAGCTCGCCCACCTTGTCACCCCGCTGGTGATGGGCGATGAAGCTGACCGTCCCCTCGCTGTCGAGCATGCCTCCCGCCTCGGTCTCCAGGACCTCGAGGCGGACCCAGCGCCGGGTCGGGTCGAAGCGGACCCGGCGGGGACGAGTCGACGGGTGCCACGTGTCGAGCAGGTACGCCGCGTCCTGGCGAGCGAACGCAGCGAAGCGCGACCTCATGAGCTGCTCGGCGGTCGTCGCCTGGGCGCGGCCAGCGTGCAGCCGCCCGCAGCACCCCTCGTACGGCAGCGCCGAGCCGCACGGGCAGTCGACCGAGGACGGGGCCGGCTCGGCGCCCGGTTCCTCAGCCGTCATCGCCCAGCCCCGGCGCCGCTGCGGACGCGTCGGGGTCGGTCGACGGCGGGTGGCGCAGCACGGTCACGGCGAAGTCGGCCGACTCGTGCCAGGCCCGCAGGTCCCAGGTGGCGAAGCGGTGCTCGACGACCAGGCCCGCCTGGCTCACGAAGCGGTCGAAATCGTCGAGGGCGAGGGTGCGGTCGACGTGGAACCCCACGATGACGAAACCGTCGGGCTGCACGTGCGCCCCGACCCGCCGCAGCACGTCGACCTCGGTGCGGGGCGCCAGGAACACCATGACGTTGCCGGCCAGCACCGCGGCGTCGAACGGCTCGCCCTCGCCCTGTGCCGACAGGTCGAGCTCGGCGAGGTCTGCGACCAGCCAGTGAGGCCCCGGGTGGTCGTGGCGGGCGGCGTCGATGAGCGCGGGGTCCGCGTCGACACCGACGACCGTGTGCCCGCGTGCCCGCAGCTCGGCACCGACCCGGCCCGTGCCGCAGCCGGCGTCGAGCACCCGGGCCTCGCGCGGCACCATGGCGTCGACGAGACGCGCCTCTCCCGCCAGGTCGGCGCCGTCGGCGGCCATGCCGCGGAAGCGCTCGACGTACCACTCGGAATGCCCCTCGCTGGTGTCGGTCACCCAACGCGTCGGCTCGGCCATGCCGTCACCCTAGGGGCGTGGCATCGGTCTCGATCCGTCGCCAGGACGTGTCCACTCCGATCTCACATCCTGGTGCCCGGCGACGCTTGCTTCGTGACGGTCGACGCCGACCGATCGAGACGAGAGGACCGACATGATGACCACCGCCACTCCCCTCCACAGCGACATCACGGCCGAGGGCGAGGCCCGGAACCTGCTCGACGTCACCTACCGCAGCGTCGACAGCCCCCTCGGGCCGCTGCTCGTGGCGGCTACACCGGCAGGCCTCCTGCGGGTCGCGTTCGAGCGCGAAGGCCACGATGCGGTCCTCGCCCGCCTCGCTGACGATGTCAGCCCGCGGATCGTCCGGGCGCCGGGCCGGCTCGACGACGCGGCCCGCCAGCTCGACGAGTACTTCGCGGGTGAACGCCGCACCTTCGACGTCCCCGTCGACCTGCGCCTGGCCCACGGCTTCCGGCGCACGGTGCTGGACCGGCTACGTGGCATCGCGTACGGCACCACGACGACGTACGCAGCCGTGGCCGCGGACACCGGCAACCCCCGGGCCGCACGTGCGGTCGGGTCGGCCTGCGCCACCAACCCGCTGTCGATCGTCGTGCCC
The DNA here is from genome assembly GCA_963735375.1 of uncultured Acidimicrobiales bacterium. Lineage (GTDB taxonomy): Bacteria > Actinomycetota > Acidimicrobiia > Acidimicrobiales > VFJN01 > ZC4RG19. The sequence goes on along the minus strand of CAVTKS010000006.1, from coordinate 351,405 downwards.
TGCCACCGGGTGGTGCGCAGCGACGGGGTGATCGGCCACTACCTGGGCGGCACCGAGGCCAAGCGGACGCTGCTCGCACTGGAAGCGGCGTGACGGTCACGCAGGACCGGACTGCCGTCGCCGAGCGGGTCGGTGGGCTCGACTGGCCGGCAGTGAGCGACGAGCTCGACGCGGTCGGGTGCGCGCTCACCGAGCGCGTGCTCGGCCGGACCGAGTGCCGGGCGATCGCGGCGCTCGACGACCGCCCGGACCTGTTCCGGTCGACCGTCGACATGGCCCGACATCGCTTCGGCGAGGGCCGGTACCGCTACTTCGACCATCCGCTTCCGGACCCGGTGGCGCGAGCTGCGGGCCGCGTTCTGGCCGCACCTGCTGCCCGTCGCCCGCGACTGGGCCGAGCGGCTGGGCAGGCCGGCGCCGTGGCCGGACGACCTCGAGGACTGGCTCGACCGCTGTCACGCTGCCGGGCAGACCCGGTCGACGCCGCTGCTGCTCACCTACGGCCCGGGCGACTGGAACGCCCTGCATCGCGACCTCTACGGCGACCTGGTGTTCCCGCTCCAGGTCGTGGTCGGCCTGGACGTGCCGGGCGAGGACCACGTCGGCGGCGAGTTCGTGACGGTCGAGCAGCGCCCGCGCGCTCAGTCGCGGGCCACGTCGACCGTCATCGGGCAGGGCCGGGGCCTGGTCTTCACCACCAACGACCGCCCGGTGCGGTCGGCCCGTGGGTGGTCGGCAGCGCCGATGCGCCACGGCGTCAGCCTCGTCCGGAGCGGCCGGCGCCGCACCCTCGGACTCGTGTTCCACGACGCTGCCTGACCGCCGGGCGCGAGCCTGGGCCGTACCCGTCGCCGAACCCCATGGGCCTGTAGGTCCTGTCGACGGAGCGCTGACCCAGGCGGGTCCGCAATGCGATGGTGCCCGGCCCCGTCCGGCGTGTATCTGTCTTGTCGTGGACAACCGCCCGGCGACCGAGCGAGACATCGACGCGATCGCAGCGCGTCATGCGGACAGCTGTGACGGGACCCCTCCAGCCTCTTGCTCGGAGCGCCGTCGGCGCGGCTGACCGGGCAGGGGCGAATGATGACGGGCAAGCTCCACGACGGCGAGGTCGGCATCGACCTCGACCTCGTTCGCCGGCTGGTGGACGCGCAGTTCCCACGCTGGGCCCATCTGCCGTTGGCGCCGGCTCCGTCGGTGGGAACCGTGAACGCGATCTATCGCCTGGGCGCCGACATGTGCGTTCGACTCCCACGCGTGGACTGGTGGGCCGGCGACCTGGAGAACGAGCTGCGGTGGCTGCCCACGCTCGCGCCGCAGCTCCCACTCGCGGTGCCCGAGCCCGGGGCGACGGGCCGCCCCGCTCCGGGGTTCCCGCTGCCCTGGGCGATCTACCGATGGCTCCCTGGGGAGACCTTCACCGGCGCTCGCGTCGCCGAGGAGACGGCTGCGGCAGACGATCTGGCCCGCTTCGTCGCGGCGCTGCGGCGCGTCGACCCATCCGGCGCGCCCCGGTCCGGGCGCGACAGGCCGCTGCTGATGCGGGAACGCCAGACGCGGGCGGCCATCCAGTCGTTGCGCGGCGTGATCGAGACCGACGCAACGACTGCAGCATGGGAGCGGTCGGTCGCGGCACCGGCATGGGACGGCCGCCCCACCTGGACGCACGGCGACCTGCTCCCGCCCAACCTGCTGGTCGACCATGGTCGGCTCAGCGCGGTGCTCGACTTCGGGAACCTGGGCATCGGCGACCCTGCCGTCGACGTGATCGCCGCCTGGAGCGTCTTCGGCGAGCACGGACGCGACCGTTTCCGCCAGGCCCTCGACGTCGACGATGCGACCTGGCTGCGCGCTCGAGGACTCGCCCTGCACCAGGCACTCCTGATCGTTCCGTACTACCGCGACACGAACCCTGCGTTCGCTGCCATGGCGATGCGAACCATCGACCGGGTGCTCGCCGATCACGCCACGGGTGGTTGATCCTCGGCCCAGGACGTGACGGCGAGCGCCGGTGGCCGGTCGACCTACTGCCAGACGCTGACGATGACGGTGACGACCAGCAGCTTGACCAGCCAATCGCCCGCGTGGATGGCGGCGAGCTTCCACGGTGTGCGCTCGTGGAGCACGGCGCCGGTCCACAGCACGAGCGGGAACCCGACCCACAGGGCGAGCCCGAGCCACGCGCCTCCCGTCCAGTCGTCGGTCGCGGTCTGCGACGCCAGGCCCCCCACGACAGCGACGAGGACGAGGGTGCGCAGCAGCTCTGCGGCGATCGCCCACGGCGACGGTTGTTCACCCGTGCGGGCCGCCTCGCTGACGGTGGCCAGCTGGTCTCCCAGTCCGACGTAGTAGGTCGAGCTCAGGACGAAGGCGACGACCGTCGCCACGAGGACGGCGAGGACGTTGACCTCAGGCATCGGGCTCACCGGCCTCGAGCTGCGCCTTGAGCGATGTCAGGTGGCGTCGCCAGTACGCCTTCATGTCCTTCGCCTCGGCGGCGTCGGCGAGCCGGGCGTGCTCGACCGTCACCGTGCTCTTCGCCGCGCCCTTCGCCTCGACCACGACGCTGACCCGCGTCGCTCCGTCCGCCCAGTCGAATCGCACCGATCTCGGCCTGGTGGCCGTGCGCTCCGACAGCTGACCGTCGGGCAGCCACCGCTCGCGCAGTGATCCGTCGACGAACGCGTCGAACAGCAGGTCGACCGGGACGGCGACGGTCCTGGACGCGGTGATCGCGAAGCCGTCGGCGCGCTGACCGACGACGCGGAGCCCGCGGGCGCGCTCGTAGCTCACGGTGACCGCCTGCGCCTCCCAGACCAGCGGCTCGATCCCGAGCTCGTCGGCGACCCGGCGCGCGAGCTCTCTGTGCGCCATCTCGTCGGCGTGCCACTCGTCGAGCAGGTCGAACCAGTCCTCCCACCCACGGCCGGTGCGGCGGCGGATCTCCGAATCGGACGTCGCCAGCACGGGCCGCTCAGCCGCCGTCGGCTCCGCGGCTGCGAGCAGGACCGCCCGTGCGGCGGTGTAGCTCTCATCTGTCTTGTCCATGCGCGCTCGGACGAGGCGCTTGAACGACTTGTCCCTGGTCATGTGGTGCTCCTTCGACAGGCGGGCGCCCCGCGACTCACGCTCACGGCGCCCCGCCGGAAGGGCATGCATGACCGGCGTCCCGAGAACTCGAGGTTCCCTTTGCCCCCGCTTCAGCCGGCGGCGTGAGCGCCGGAATCGAGGGTTGGGCGACGGGACCGCGCCTGAACTCGACTGTACGCCACTAGAGACGTCCGGCCCCGACGAAACTCATCGCTCTCGTGCCGGTCCGGTCGGTCGGTCGACCAGTGCGGCAAGCTTCTTCGGCGCGAGGAGGCAGTAGCTCTCGGTGACCAGCTCCGTGACCTCGTCCCAGTCGACGCCGTCATCGATGATCATCCCGACCACGTCGGACCCCCACCCGGGCCGGTAGAACGGATGTCCGGCGTGGGTCAGGGCATCGAGCTCCGGGCCCGACGACCGGAACGTCATCGTCGTGACCGGACCGGCGGCGGAGTCGACGGTCAGGACGTGAGCGATGGTCCGCGTGCGGATGCGCCACCGCGTGCCCGCCCACGCCTGCTGCTCGACGGTCTCGGGCAGCCCGAGGCACACCGATCGCAGCCGGGCAATGATGTCGGGCGGGACGTCCGCGTACTCGGTCACGCGCCTTCTCCCTGGTCACTCGGGTTCGTGGGTCAAGCCCGCGTGTCTACCCGCACGGCGAGGTCCGGCGCCGCCCCCGACGGCACCGCTGGCTGCCAGCCAGCGCCGTGACAAGTCACTACGGGGACGTGATTGGTCGCCAGCCCGGGTCCGTGGTGAGGTCGGGGCGTGGTCGCCATCGTTCGTGGCGCGACCCCAGGTGACGTGACAGGAGCCGCTCGCCGGCCGTCTCCACGTACCACCCCGCGTGGCTGGCGGGCGCTTCTCCCGCTGACTCGGCACCGCGTGCGGTGGGGTCTGTGTCGGGGTGTTGGTGGCGCCAGCGGTTGTGGTGGCCGCATTGGAGTTGGCCGTTGTCCTGGGTCGTCAGGCCGCCGTGGGACCAGGCCACGATGTGGTCGCCTTGGCATTGGTGGGCGGGGACGTGGCAGGTGTCGTGGGTGCAGCGGGGGTGTTTGGCCTGGAGCACCCGGCGCAGGGTGCCGCGGAAGGTGCGGGCCGAGCTGATGTCGGTGACCCGGTTGGGGCCGTCGAAGACGACTCGTTCGATGAGGGTGTCGTCCCGGCCCAGCAGGTCGGCGACGGTGCCGGGGGCGATGACGGTGCCCCGGGCGAGTTGGCAGACCCGCCCGGCGAAGGTTTCGTAGCCGACCATGATCGTGAGGAGCGGGGCGGGACGTTTGCCGTCGGCGGGGGCGGTCATGGCGCGCAGGGCCATCTCCACGAGGGCGTCGTGTTGGCGCTGGGTGCGGGTGCGGGCCAGGTGGGCGGCGGTGGCGTTGTCGCCGTGTTCGCCCCGGGCTGCGGCCCAGTCGGCGGCGAACAATTCCTGTTCGATCCGTTCCAGTGCCCCGCCGACGGTGGCGTTGGCCAGATCGGTGAGACGCCCGCTCAGCAGGCCGACCCCGCCGAGGCCGGTGTGCAGGTCGACGCGGCGTAGGTCGTGGTCGCGGCCCCGGCGGCGTTCGGGCCCATCGGGATCCGCGGCGTCGCGCCAGTGGTCGGCGGTGCGGTCGAAGTCGTCGAAGCGCATCGACCGGGCGTTCGCGACCAGCAACGGTTCGCCTTCCGGGAAATGAGCGGCGGTGCGAGGGTTGGCCGCGAGGCCCGCCAGCTTGTGGGCGTGTGCCACCCCGATGTCACCGGCCCGTAGGGCGGCCCGGGTGAGCGGCATGACCCGTAGGCGGCGCCCCAGGCGCACCTCGGCCCGGACCTCGCGACGAGGTTGGCGGGTACGTGCCGAGATCCAGTCGGCCGCGGACCGCGACCCGTCGCCGGCGTAGACCTGCCGGGCGTCGAACACCGCGGTCGCCTCGACCACCGCCGCGGCCAGGCGGGCCTGCTGGCGCCGCAACTCGACCATCAGCTCGGCCACCTCGACATCGGTGAGCGACCCCGGATCGGCCGCCACCAGCCCGTCGACCGCCGCGGTCAGGGCGCGCACCGGGACCGTCTCGCTGGACTCCCCGGCGGCATCGGCCACGAACATCAGTTCGTAGATTAGCTGGCAGGAATCGTCCACGCCATAGCCTTTCGGGATCTTTCGTGGATTCGGGTCAACCGCCGTCCGCGGGTCAGATCGACAAGTGGAACGCCACGACCAGGACCGTGGCCGCAGCCGTGGCAAGAACCGTGCGCAGGTGGTTCCACGCCGTCCACCGGCGGAGGTACTGCTGCCAGTGCTCGGCGGCCTCGTCGCTGTCAGGGTCGACCTCGTCGAGCGCCTCGTTCATCGGCACGTTGACGACCATCGTCACCCCGAACGTCCCGACGACGTAGAGCAGCCCGCCCAGTGCCCGCCACCCCGCACCCTCCTGGTCGGTGGTGAGGGGGGCGGTGACGGCCAGCGCCGCACACACCAGAGTCGTCCCGCCGAACACCAGCCCGAACACGGGGTTGAGGATGGCGGAGTTCATGGCCTGCATCGCGGCGACGGCGTGCGAGGCCGGCCGGCGGCCCAGGCCGGGCATCACGCTGGTCGAGAACGCCAGCATGACCCCGGCCACCAGGCCGCTCCCGACGGCACCGATGACGCAGGCGACGGTGATCAGGTCTTCGGTCATCGTGTGCTCCTTGTCGTGGCTGTGCGGTGTCTCACGCGGCCCGGTAGGCCGCCGCCAGGTCGACGGCGAAGTCCTCGAAGCGCGTGGGCGTCGTGTTGTCGGCGCTTCGGCCCTCGCTGGACACCACCCGTCCCTCGTTGAACGCCTGTGTCATCTCGACCTGCAGCCGCGCCGCGTCCTCGGCGAGCCCCGCCTGCGTGAGGATGCCTGCCATGTCGTCGTACGGAACCTGCACGTAGGCGAGGTCAGGCATGCCCAGGCGTGCCCCCAGGATGCTCGTGGCCTCGGCATAGCTCAGGTCTCGCGGCCCGAGCAGCTCTCGCACGACGACACCCTGCCACGATCGGTCCACGAGCGCGGTGGATGCCGCATCGGCGATGTCGCGTGTGGCGATCATCGGCAGGCGGACGTCGGGTGCCACGGAGTCGGCGACGATGCCCTCCGCACGGATGGTGTCGAGCGTCGCGTAGAAGTTCTCGAAGAACGACCCGGGACGCAGGATGAGGACGTCGGTGCCCTCCAAGCTGCGCAGCCGCTGCTCCTGGTCGTGCAACCCGGCGATGATGCCGGTTCCCGACGGTGCGTCCGCCCCGACGCTGCTGAGCGCGACGACGAACGGAACGCCGGCGTCGCGGACGGCCGTGACGATGGACTCGCCCAGCCGTGCCTGCCGCGCCTGGTAGTCGGCGTACGCCAGGTTGATCGGGATCAGGGCGTAGACCGCGTCCGCGCCGCGGAACGCCTCGGTGAGGAACGCCGCGTCCGCGGGGTCGCCGGCGGCCGTGTGCGCACCGGCGGCGGCCAGCGGCGCGAGCGTGGCCTCGGACCGGCCGATGGCCCGCACCTCCTCGCCCGCCTCCAGCAGCCGCCGGGCGATGGCGCCTCCGGTCTGTCCTGTCGCTCCCATCACGGTGATCATCTCGTCGTCCTTCCTGTCGAGTGGTTGTACTCGACGTCCACTCTCGGTGCTGCACGAAGGCGGTTCAATGCTCGAACCGCGGGGATTCATGCTCATTCGTCCAAGGACGGTGGACGAATGGTCGTCAGGTGCCCAGACTGGGGGCATGAGAGGCGAGGATCCCTGGGCGTCGCCCGACCCCCTGGGCGAAGCACTGCAATTCCTGCGCATGAGCGGCACCTTCTACTGCCGGTCGGAGCTGACCGCGCCGTGGGGGCTGGAGCTGCCACCGGAGCGCAACTCGCTCTGGTTCCACGTCGTGAACGCCGGCCGCTGCCGACTGGAGGTCGACGGCGCCGAGCCCCGTCTGCTCGAGCCCGGCGACTTCGCGCTCGTGCCCCACGGCGAGGGCCACCACATCCGCAGCGAGGCCGGCGTCCCCGCCCTCGGGGTCCAGACGCTGCACCACGACTACGCCAGCGACCGTTACGCCGTCCTACGCCACGGTGGCGGCGGCGCCCCTGTCAGCCTGATCTGCGGGACCGTCCGGTTCGGCCATCCCGCGGCGCGCAACCTGGTCGACCTGCTGCCACGGATCCTCGTCGTCGAGGCGTCGGCATCGCCGTCGCCCCACACCGACTGGATGCAGAGCACGCTCCGGCTGATCGCGGCCGAGGGCCAGGTGTTGCAGCCCGGCGGCGAAGCGGTGATCACCCGCCTGTCCGACATCCTGGTGATCCAGGCGATCCGATCGTGGATCGCCCACGACCCCGCGGGGCAGACCGGGTGGCTGGGCGCGTTGCAGGACCCGCATGTCGGTCGGGCGATCGCCCTCGTCCACCGCGAGCCCGAGCGGCCGTGGACGGTGGCGACGCTGGCCGGTGAGCTCGCCATGTCGCGCTCGGCGTTCGCAGCCCGGTTCACAGAGCTGGTCGGCGAGCCCGTCATGCGCTACGTCACCCGCTGGCGCATGCACGTGGCGCTCGACTGGCTGCAGCAGGACGGCGTGGCCGTGACCCAGCTCGCCGGCCGCCTGGGCTACGAGTCGGAAGCTGCGTTCAGCCGGGCGTTCAAGCGCACCATCGGCGTGTCACCCGGTGCTGTCCGGAGGAACGGGAGCCCGCCCGTGGCCGAAGCGGCCGGGTGAGAGCGCCGGCACGACCTCGGCGAGCCCGCTGGGCAGTGGCGCACCGACCACGAGGTGGGCCACGACCGCGGCGACGGCCGGGGCCGACTGGATGCCGAAGCCGCCCTGACCCGCGCACCACACCAGGCCCTCGACTTGAGGATCGGCGCCCACGACCGTGTTCCTGTCGGGTGCGAACGTGCGCAGGCCCGCCCAGGCCGACACGACCGACCGGAGGCCCAGGGTCGTGGCGGCGTTGACGCGGTCGAGCGCGAGAGCGACGTCCACCTCGTCGGGTCGGGCATCGCACGGCTCGCTCGGGGTCTCGTCGGCCGGTGAGAGCAGCACGTTCGGGCCCTCGGGCTTGAAGTAGAACCTCTCGTCGACGTCCACGACGAGAGGTGTCGCAGGGTCGACCTCGCCGGGGGTCCGGGCGATGGCGACCGTGCGCCGCAGCGGTGCCAGGCCCACCGGGGCCGCGCCGAGCACGCGGGCCACGACGTCGGCCCACGCACCCGCGGCGTCGACGACCACCGCGGCGGCGAACGACCGCCGGGGCGTCGTGAGGCTCCACGACGACCCGCGACGCACAACCCCGGTCACGCGGGCGCCCCGGGCGATCTCGACGCCGTGGCGGCGAGCGCTGCCCACGTAGTGCTGGTGGAGGGCCATCACGTCGATGTCCTGGGCGCTCGTCTCGAGCGCGGCGCCGGCGACGTGGCCGGGGCGAAGCACCGGGGCGAACCGCTCGGCTTCGGGCCCGTCGAGGCGCTCGAGCGTCGGCACCTCAGCGCACAGCTCGGCGAGCTGTGCGCTCTGGTCGGCGCGGGCGATCCACAACATGGGCCGGGGAGCGAGCAGGCGCGTGCCCTCGGCGTGGGCGATCTCGTCGATCAGCGCACGGCTGGCGGCGGTGAGCGCCCGGTTCTCCGGGCTGCCGTAGCTCTCCAGGAACGCCGCCGCCGACCGTCCGGTCGTGTGGTGTGCCAGCTCGGTCTCGGCTTCGAGCAGCACGACGTCGAGGTGCGGCGCCAACGCGGCGGCGACCGACACGCCGGCCATGCCTCCGCCGACGACGGCGACGTCGACGTCGAACGATTTCTCAGCCGGCATCTGCGCTCTCCGGCATCTCCAGGACGACCCGCACACCCAGCAGGCGCACCGGCCGGTCGAGGTCGAAGCGGTCGAGCACCACGCCGGCGATCGCGGCCACGTCGGCGATGTCGGTGGTCGGCTGAGCGAGCTTGCTGATCTTCGTCCTCGTGAAGAACGTCGCCGTGCGCAGCTTGACCGACACGTGGGTCACCCGCCGCCCCTCGGCGACGACGGATCCGGTCACCTCCGACGCCAGGTGGGCGACGTGCTCGTGCATCTCGTCGCGGGACGTGAGGTCGGCCTCGAAGGTCACCTCGCGGCTGCGACTGCGGGCGACCCAGGGCTCGTCGACGACGGGCGCGTCGTCTCCCCCCAACCCCAGCACGCGCAGGTGCGGCCCGATGCGCGGTCCGAAGTGGCCGGCCAGCCCCTCGTGGTCGGACCGGGCGAGGTCGACCACGGTGCGGATGCCCAGCGCGTCGAGCCTGGCCGCCGTGCGGGCGCCGATGCCCCAGATCGCGGTGACGGGCCGGTGCCCCATCGTGTCGAACCACGTCCGCCGGGTGAGGCGCGCGATCCCGCCCGGCTTGGCGAACCCCGTCGCCGTCTTCGCCTGCAGCTTCGTCTCGCCGATCCCCACCGCGCAGGTGAGCCCGGTCTCGGCCACCACCCGGTCCTTCAGCCGCTGGGCGAACCGCTCCGGATCGTCGGTGGTGACCCCCACGAACGCCTCGTCCCATCCCCAGACCTCCACCACCGCGCCGAGCGACCGGAGCGTGGCCATCACCTCGGCCGACGCGTCCTCGTAGGCCGGGCGGTCCGACGGCAGGAACACCGCATCCGGGCACTTGCGGGCGGCCAGCCCGAGGGGCATCCCCGAGGTCACGCCGAACTCCCGCGCCTCGTACGAGGCCGTCGCCACCACCTGCCGGGGCCGGCGCGGGTCGCCGTCGCCGCCCACGACGACGGGGCGCCCGGCCAGCTCCGGGTGCCGCAACACCTCCACGGCGGCGAGGAACTGGTCGAGGTCGACGTGGAGGATCCAGTAGGCCGTCTGCTCACCCATTGCGCTCCTCGAGGGCCGCCCGGCCGATCACCGCCGTCAGCGACCGTCGCCCGTCACGCCTCCCTCGGGTATCCACCGCCCGGAGTCCCGCCACTCGACCGCCGCGTGGAACCCCTCGTCCGCTGCGAGTTGCTGGAACCAGCGGCCCTCCGGCGAGTGACGGGTGATGCCGTCGAAGACCGTCGCCAGGATCTGGGTGCCGTGCAGCCCCATGTTGTCGTAGGCCTGGTTGACCATCAGCTTCTGCATCACCAGCTGGTTGATCGGCACGCCCGCCATGCGATCCGCCAGTGCGTCGACCCGCGCCGTCGAGATCGTCGGCGGGAACCGACTCGAGCACCAGGCCCCACTCGGCAGCCTGGCGGCCGTCGATCGTGTCGCCGGTGAGGAGCATGCGCTTCGCCCGCTCTGCCCCCAGCCGGTAGACCCACATGGCCGTCGTCGGGCAGCCCCACACCCGCGCCGGCATGTAGCCGATGCGGGCGTCGTCGGCCATGACGACGAGGTCGCAGCAGAGCGCGATGTCGCTGCCGCCGGCGACTGCGTGACCCTGCACCTGGCAGATCGTGGGCTTGAGCGAGCGGAACAGGCTGGTGAAGTCGTCGGTGTTGCGCTTCATGGCCCGGTAGTCCTTGATCGGGTCCCACACCGTGCCCTGGGTGCCGACTCCGCCTTCGGCGAACGCCTTGAGGTCGTAGCCGGCGCAGAACGAGCGGCCCTCCCCCCGCAGGACGATGACGTGGACGTCGGGGTCGTCGTTGGCCCGGTCCACCGCCGCGTGGATCTCGCCCGGCATGTGCCGGTCGATCGCGTTGAGCCGCTCGGGTCGGGCCAGCGTGATGTACGCCTTGCGGTCCGCCACGTCGTAGCGGAGCGACCGGAAGGCGGTGGTGCGGTCGGACATGGGGCTCCCGGTGTCGTCGGCGACGTGCCCCATCAGTCAAGCGGACGAGGGAGCGCCGGGTGCTCCGATTCAGGCGACGATCCCGTCTGGGGCTCAGGCGATCTCGACCGCCGCCGCCGCGAACTGGGCGTTGTAGAGCGTGGCGTAGGCGCCGCCCCGGGCGAGCAGGTCGTCGTGGTGGCCCTGCTCGACGATGCGCCCGTCCTCCATCACCAGGATCACGTCGGCGTCGCGGATCGTCGACAGCCGGTGGGCGATCACGAAGCTCGTGCGCTGCGAGCGCAGGGCCGCCATCGCCCGCTGGATCAGGACCTCGGTGCGGGTGTCGACCGAGCTCGTCGCCTCGTCGAGGATGAGGATCGCGGGGTCGGCCAGGAACGCCCGGGCGATGGTCAGCAGCTGCTTCTCCCCCGCGCTCAGGCTCGTGCCCTCGTCGTCGACCACCGTGTCGTAGCCGTCGGGCAGCGAGCGGACGAACCGGTCGACGTAGGTGGCGCGGGCGGCGTCCAGGATCTGCTCGTCGGTCGCGTCGCTGTTGCCGTAGGCGATGTTGTCGTGGATCGTGCCGCCGAACAGCCAGGTGTCCTGCAGCACCATGCCGATGTCCGCCCGGAGGTCGCGGCGCCGCATCGTCGCGATGTCGCGGCCGTCGACGCAGATGCGCCCGGCGTCCAGCTCGTAGAACCGCATGATCAGGTTCACGAGCGTGGTCTTGCCGGCCCCGGTGGGCCCGACGATCGCCACGGTCTGGCCGGGCTCCGCCACCAGCGACAGGTCGGTGATCAGGGGCCTGTCGGGGTCGTACGAGAACGACACGCTGTCGAACTCGACGCGTCCCCGTGGCGTGGCGGCAACCGGCGTCGCGTCCTCGTCGGGTGTCTGTTCCGGTGCGTCGATCAGGTCGAAGACACGCTCCGCGGATGCGATGCCGGACTGCAGCAGGTTGATCATGGCCGCCATCTGGGTGAGCGGCATCGAGAACTGGCGCATGTACTGCAGGAACGCCTGCACGTCGCCGACGGTCATGGCGCCCGAGGTGACCTGCAGCCCGCCGATCACGGCGATGGCGACGTAGCCGACGTTGCCGAGGAACATCATCGCCGGCTGGATGACGCCGGAGACGAACTGCGCGCCGAAGCTCGCCCCGTACAGCTCGTCGTTGGTCTGGCGGAACCGCTCCTCGACCTCGCGTTGCCGGCCGAACGCCTTGACCACGACGTGCCCGGTGAACGCCTCCTCGACCTGGGCGTTGAGGGTGCCCGTGTGCCGCCATTGCGCGACGAACCGGGACTTGGACTCGCGGGCGATCAGCCGCATGGTCCCGAGCGACAGCGGCACCGACACCACGGCCACCAGCGCGAGGAGCGGTGAGATCCAGATCATGAACGCCAACACGCCCACCAGCGTCAGCGCCTGCGACAGGAGCTGGTTGAGCGTCTGCTGCATGCTCTGCGCGATGTTGTCGATGTCGTTCGTGACCCGGCTGAGCAGGTCGCCGCGGGGCTGGCTGTCGACGAAGCCCAGGGGCAGGCGGTGCAGCTTGGACTCGACGTCCGCGCGCAGGCGGTGCATCACCCGCTGCACGGTGGCGGCCAGCAGCCACGCGCTGAGGTAGGTGAGCACCGACGACGCCACGAACAGCGCCAACGCGCCGAGGAGCACCCGGTGCAGCTCGCCGAAGTCGATGCCCGACGGGCTGGTGACGCCGTCGATGACGATGTCGGTGGCGTGCCCCAGGATCTTCGGGCCGACCACGGTCAGGGCCACGCCGGCGATCGCGAGGACGATCACGGCGGCCAGACGCGCCCGGTCCGGTCGCATCATCGCCAGCAGGCGTCGCGACGAGCCGCGGAAGTCGCGCGAGCGCTCCATCGGGACGCCCAGGCCCATCGGCCGGACGGCGCTCGGGCCACCGGCTGCGGGAGGCCTGGGCGCCTGGCCATCGCCGTTCGAGGGGGTGCTCGAGCCCCGTGGCTGCGGCGATCCGGGACGCTCGCTCATGCCGCCTCCCCTTCACGGACCTGCGATGCGACGATCTCGGCGTACGTCGGGCATGTGGCGAGCAGGTCGGCATGGGTGCCGAGCCCCACCGCCTCGCCGTCCTCGAGGACCAGGATCTGGTCCGCGGTGGCGATGGTCGACACGCGCTGGGCCACGATCACGACCGTCGAGCCCTCGACCCACGGCCCGAGGCGCGCCCGCAGCCGGGCGTCGGTGGCCAGGTCGAGCGCCGAGAACGAGTCGTCGAACAGGTAGATCTCGGGCTTGCGGACGAGCGCACGCGCGATGGCCAGCCGTTGCCGCTGACCGCCCGACACGTTGATGCCGCCCTGCGCGATCGTCGCTTCGAGCCCGCCGGGCATGGCCCGCACGAAGTCGGCGCCCTCGGCGATGGTGAGGGCCTCCCACAGCTCGTCGTCGGTGGCGTCCGGCTTGCCGTAGCGCAGGTTCGACGCCACCGTGCCCGAGAACAGGTACGGCTTCTGTGGCACGAGGCCGATGCGGTTCCACAGCACGTCGGGGTCGAGCTCGCGGATGTCGACGCCGTCGATCAGGACCGCGCCGGACGTGACGTCGACCAGCCGCGCCACGAGGTTGACGAGCGAGGTCTTGCCCGCGCCGGTCGAGCCGATCACCGCGGTGGTCTGCCCGGCGAGCGACGTGAACGAGATGCCGTCGAGCACCGGCGCCTCGGCGCCCGGGTAGCGGAACCCGACGTTGCGCAGCTCGAGCGTCCCGGAGGCGTCGAGCTGCGTGATCGGGTTCGGAGCGGCCCGCACCGACGGCTCGGTGTCGAGCACCTCGACGATCCGCTCGGCGCACACCGCGGCGCGGGGCGCCATGAGCGCCACGAACATCGCCATCATCACGGCGATGAGCATCAGCGTGAAGTAGCTGAGGAAGGCGACCAGCGAGCCTGGGCTCAGTTCGCCGCTGTCGATGCGGTTGGCGCCGAACCAGAGCACCCCCACGCTCGACACGTTGATGATGAGAAGCAGCGTGGGGAACATCAGCGCCATCAGCCGGCCGGCCTGCAACGACGTGTCGGTGAGCTGGTCGTTGACGCCGGCGAATCGCGCCACCTCGTGCGGCTCGCGCACGAACGCCCGCACCACCCGCATGCCGGTGATCTGCTCGCGCAGCACCAGGTTGGCGGCGTCGATGCGGCCCTGCATCGAACGGAACAAGGGCACCATCCTCCGCACGATCAACCCGACCGAGATGCCGAGCGCGGGCAGGCTGACGAGCACCAGCCATGACAGGCCGACGTCCTGCCGCAGAGCCAGGACGATGCCGCCGACGACCGTGATGGGCGCGGCGATCGCCATCGTGCATCCCAGCACCACGAGCATCTGCACCTGCTGCACGTCATTGGTGGTGCGGGTGATGAGGGACGGCGCTCCGAGCAGGTTGACCTCGCGGGCCGAGAAGTCCGTGACGCGGTGGAACAGTTCGCCGCGGACATCGCGCCCGAACCCCATCGCGACCTGGGCGCTGCAGTACACGGCCGCCACCGAGAACACGACCTGCACCAGCGTGGCGGCCAGCATGGTCACGCCCGTCGAGCGGATGTAGTCGTTGTCGCCGGTGAGGACGCCCTTGTCGATGATGTCGGCGTTGAGTGTGGGGAGGTACAGGGAGGCCAGGGCCTGGATGGTCTGCAGGACCACGACGGCGACGAGCAACCCCTGGTAGGGGCGCAGGTGGGAACGGAGGAGTCGGATCAGCACGGGGCGGCCTCGGCGCGGTCGGGGAGGTCGGAGGGGACGGGACGGGCGCGGATGCCGTCGAGCAGCAACGACACGATCTCGGGGGGAGACAGCGGCTCGTCGGCGATGAGCGCCGGGTGGCTCACCGCCATGGTGAGGGCGCGGAGCTGGCGAGCCGCGACGGCGGGGACGACCCGGACGCGGTCTCGATGGGCGCCGAACAGGTCGGCCAGTGCGGGAGAGTCGGGCGGGCGTGCCGGCGGGGTGGGCCGCTCGCCCAGCGTCGAGATGAGGCGCCAGATGTCGACGACACGCCGTTGGATGATGAGCACGGCCTCGGTGAGCTGGTCCTCGAACGATCGCGTGCGATCGATGGCGGCCAGCGCCCGCTCGGTCGGCTCGGGGTCGAACGCCGCATCGAGGACCGCGCGCACGACCGCGTCCTTGTCGGGGAACACCCGGAAGATCGTGCCCTCGGCGATGCCGGCGGCCTCGGCGATCTGGCGGGTGGTGACGGCGGGACCGCGCGCCAGCAGCAGCGGCAGCGCGGCGGCGACGATGGCGGCCCGCCGCTCGTCGGGTGGCAGGGCCGCGGCGCGGCGGCTGCCACGGCCGGCCGGCTCGTCTGTCTCCTGGTGGAGTTGGTCGTCCCCGTGGGTCACGCCGGAGACCCTAACTGAGTGAGCGCTCACTCATCCATTCGGTGTCACCTCACGCAGGTCGGGTCTCGGTACGTTGGCGATGACGTGACGACGCTTCTCCCCCGCGAACGCACCGAGGTCGCCCCCGGCGCCGTCCACGTGCCCGACTGGCTGACGCTCGACGAGCAGCGCGACCTGGTCGAGGCCTGCCGGCGATGGGCCCGGCCGCCGGCGCCGATGCGCCATACCCGCACGCCCGGGGGCGGCGTGATGTCGGTCGAGACCGTGTGCCTCGGGTGGCACTGGAGCCCCTACCGCTACACGCGCACGGCCGTCGACGTGGACGGGGCGCCCGTCACGCCGTTCCCCGCGTGGCTCGGCGACCTGGGCCGGCGGGCGTTGGTCGCCGCCTACCAGCGCACCGAGGCCGGCGACGGCTACGAGCCGGACACCGCGCTGGTCAATCACTACGACGCCGACGCCCGCATGGGGATGCACCAGGACAAGGACGAGCGGTCCGACGCGCCCGTCGTCTCGCTGAGCCTCGGCGACACCTGCACCTTCCGGTTCGGCAACACCGCCGATCGGGGTCGCCCGTACACCGACGTCGAGCTGATGAGCGGCGACCTATTCGTGTTCGGTGGCCCGTCGCGGTTCGCGTTCCACGGCGTGCCCCGGGTCCGGCCCGGCACCGGTGATCCGGCTACCGGCCTGCGCGACGGCCGGCTCAACATCACCCTGCGGGTTACCGGGCTCGGCTGACGGCCGCCCGGACGGCGGCTCGTCGGCCAGCAGCACGTCTGCGAGCCCGACCAGCATGATCAGGTCGCGCAAGGACTCGCTGGCGTCGTGCACGAGGATGCGGCAGCCGAGCCTTCGGGCGGCCAGCTGCAGTCGGCACAGTTCCTCGACTGCTGTCAGATCGCCCGCGCTCATCGTCGGGTGCCCCCTTGGTCGGTCCCGACAGTTCGATCCCTCCGGGACCGCGAATTGATCGCCGGCCCGGTCGATCGGGGATGCGCGATCAATCCGCCGCCCCCACCCGATCTACCCCGGACATGACGAAAGATCCGACCCCACGCCTGGACGAGCCCGGTCCCACCGGCCCGACGCCCACCCTCCCGGACCGACGGCGAGCATGGGTGCTCGTCGCCGCGTCCGTCGCGTCGTTCATGGTCGCCCTCGACCTGTTGGTGGTGACGACGGCGCTCGACACGATCCGCAGGGACCTCGACACGTCCACGGCCGCGCTGCAATGGACGGTCACCGCCTACGGCGTGAGCTTTGCCACGCTCCTCATGACCGGTGCGGCGCTCGGTGACCGGTTCGGCCGCCGACGCATGCTGATCACCGGACTCGCGACATTCGCGATCGGGTCCGCTGCGGCCGCCTTGTCCGGCAGTGTCGGCACGCTCATCGCCGCACGGGTCCTCCAGGGCGCCGGCGGCGCGCTGATCCTGCCGATCGGCCTCACGATCGTGACCACCGCGTTCGCGGCCGAGCGCCGAGCCGCCGCCATCGGCATCCTCGAAGGCGTCACGGGCCTCGCCGTCATCGCCGGGCCCGTCATCGGCGGTGTCGTGGCACAGCACCTCACGTGGGAGTGGATCTTCTGGATCAACGTCCCGATCGCCATCGCCGCCATCCCGCTCGTGATCGCCGTCGTCGACGAGAGCCACGGCACGGACACCACCCTGGACGGCCCCGGTCTGCTGCTCGTGTCCGCTGCGGCGTTCGGGGTCGTCTGGGGCCTCGTGCGAGGCAACGACACCGGGTGGACGAGCCCCGAGATCCTCGTCGCCCTCGGGGGAGGCATCGCCGCAGGGGCGGCGTTCGTCGCCTGGGAACGGCGGACCGACCACCCGATGCTCCCGCTCCGGTTCTTCGCGTCGAGGTCGTTCTCCGTCGGCGCGACCGCAGCGTTCCTGCTGGCCGGATCGCTCTACGGCTCGGTGTTCTTCATGGCGCAGTTCATCCAGGTCACCTTGGGCGAGGACAGCCTCGGCGCGGGGCTCAGGCTCCTGCCCTGGACCGCCACCCTGTTCGTCACCGCGCCCCTCGCCGGGCTCCTCGCCGACCGGATCGGGCACCGCTCCGTGCTCTCGGCCGGCCTGCTGCTCCAGGCGACGGGCATCGCGTGGCTCGCCCTGATCGCCGACGCGGACATGTCGTACGCCACCATGGTCCCACCGCTTGTCGTCGCCGGCTTCGGCACCTCCGCGGCGCTGCCCGTGTCGCAGGCCGCGGTCGTCGGCGCCGTCACCGATGCGGAAGTGGGCAAGGCCGCCGGCGCCAACAACATGCTCCAGGAGCTCGGAGGCGCGTTCGGCGTCGCCGCGTCGGTCGCTCTGTTCGCGGCTGTCGGCAGTTACGCGTCGCCTGCCGAGTTCGCCGACGGGTTCGGCGTAGCCATGGCCGTCTCCGCCGCCTTCGCCGCACTCGGCTTCGTGGCATCGCTGGCCCTCCCGCGACCGGCCCGCTCGGTCGACTCCCCCGACTCCCTCCGCTCCACCGGGGACACGACGGTCCCGGCTGACGGCGCGCTCGCGCGATGACCTTCGGCGACACCTGCAGTCAGAATCCACGATGACCACGAGCTCCCTCGCCGACCGCACCCAACAGGGCCGAGCGCTCGACGCGGCGCGTGGTGGCGACAGCCAGGCCTTCGATCGGCTCGTCCGGCCGTACCGCCGGGAGCTGCTCGCCCACTGCTACCGGATGCTCGGCTCGGTCCACGACGCCGACGACGCGCTCCAGAACACCCTGCTCCGGGCCTGGCAGGGTCTCCCCGGGTTCGCCCAGCGCAGCTCACTGCGCACGTGGCTATACAAGATCGCCACGAACGCCTGTCTCGCCCTGATCGAACGCAACGGTCGACGACACCTCCCCGTCGACCTGAGCGACCCCGGCGCGCCGTTGGCGACCAACGCCGACGGGGGCGCAGACATCGCGTGGCTGGAGCCGTACCCGTATGACGACCCCGACCCGTCGTCGCCGACCGCGACGATCGAGCGCCGCGAGAGCGTCGAGCTCGCCTTCATCGCTGCGTTCCAGCACCTGCCGGCGAACCAGCGCGCCGTGCTCCTCCTGCGGGATGTGCTCGGGTTCTCCGCCAAGGAGGCCGCTGCCCTGCTCGACACCACGGCAGCGTCGGTCACGAGCAGCCTCCAGCGCGCCCGCGTCAGGATCCGCGAACGCCTGCCCGAGCGGAGCCAGCAGGCAAACCTCCGTTCCCTCGGCGACCCGGGGATCGCGGCCCTCGTCACCGCCTACGTCGAGGCCTGGGAACGGGGTGACGCATCGGCGATCCTGGCGCTGCTCGCCGACGACGCGACGTTCTCGATGCCCCCCTACGCCGCCTGGTACGAGGGCCGGCACGCCATCGCGACCTTCCTCCACGAGGCACCGCTTCTCTCCAGCTGGCGGCTCGTGCCCACTCGGGCCGGCGGTCAGCTCGCCTTCGGCTGTTATCAGCTGGTCGGCGCCGAGTGGACCGCCCATTCCGTGGACGTCCTCACGGTGCGAGGTGACAAGATCGAGCACGTGACGGCGTTCCTCGAACCCGAACTGTTCCGCCGCCTCGGACTTCCCGCCCGCCTGCCGCCCGTCGGCCCGCGCAGGTGAGCTCTGATTTGCACTGAATTCACCAGCCAACGCGTGTCGGCAAGCCACTGCGGCGTGAGCTCGAGCTCCTTGGCCACGGCAGGGATGCTGGGGTACCCCTCCAGCAGGCTGGCGATCTGTTTCACCTGATTCCGAAAGTGGGGGTCGCTCGGCTCCGCTCGCAGGAGGGCGAGCTGCAGGTTGAGCATCAGCAGGTCGAAGCGCGTCGCCTCCGTTGATCGGGCTCGCCGAGGGGATGGTCCTGACAGCCATCCGCCGCAGCGGGGTGCCTATGCAGCGAATCCGTCCCGCGCTCCTGGCTCTGCAGGACTCCATCGGCGTGCACCACGCACTCTCGAGCGAGAGCCTCTACTCGGATGGTGCCGAGGTCATCTACGACTTCGGAATCAGGTGAAACAAACCTGCGGGGACGTCCGGGCACTCCCGACGAGCGACGGGGAGACGACACGTTCCTCGGCAGTCAGGGCACCCCATGCGGCCGTCGGCCGCGATCCGGCATCACGAGCCACCATCGTCCGGCAGCGTCGGCGGCAGGCCGAACACCGGGAACAGGGCGGAGCCGAACGTGGTGATCTCGGCGATCGCGCCGTCCTCGATCCGCAGCAGGTCGAACTTGAACGCCCGGAACTCTGACTCGCCCCACGGTCGCAGGTAGCTGGCCGCCGCCGGCATGCGGTTGGCCCGGGTGGGCACGAGGCGCCAGTCGCCGACCTCGTCCACGCCGAAGGCCCGCTCGAGGAACGGCGCGATCACGTCGATGCCCTCGAAGACCATCGAGTGCGGCGGCATCGTGATGCGCATGTCGTGGCGCGCGATGGCCACGGAGGCCGCGGCGTCGTGCCGCTCGTGGGCGTCGATGAACCGGGCGAGGATCGAGCGCTCCTCCGCACTCAGGTCGGTGGTCGCCCAGTCGAGCCTGTGCGCCGGCAGGCGCTCCTGCAACGTCGCCCGGGCCCGCTGCAGCGGCGCTCGCCGCGGAGATGGACGTGGTCGAGCATCGCCGACCGGTCTCGCTGGCCGACAGGCCGAGCACGTCGCGGGCGAGCAGCTCCGCCCGCTGCTGGGGCGGCAGGGCCTGCATCGCGGCAAGGAAGGCGAGCTCGACCGTCTCGAGGGCGACCACGACCGCGTCGGGCTCGGTCCGGACGGCGCGATCTCGTCGAGCAGCCGGTCGGGGTACGGCTGGAGCCACGGGATCTCGGCGGACGAGCTCGCCTCGATCGGCTGCCGCGAGCGCGCCGTGGTGTCGAGGCAGGACGACTTCGTGCCCGACGACGTGCTGCTCTACGCCGCCAGCGCGGCCGCCGCTCCGGCCGCCGTGACGCCGCCAGGACGGTCGTCCTGCGACAACGAACCGGTCCAGGCGCTCCTCGATCCCGGGCACGCCAAGCACCGGCGAGCCGCTCGCGCTGGTCGAGGTGACCGCCGCCCGGAACAGGCGGCGGGCGGGATCACAGCGAGTGGTCGTGCCGACAACGATCCGCGTGGAAGCCGGCTGGGACCGCACGCGCACCGCGGTCGGCTGCGATCAATCGCCTCCGGGTGGCGACGCTCGGCCTCGACGCTGTCCGCCGCCGACCGAGCCGCCGTGATCCGCCGTGCGTTGGGTGTGTCGGTGCCCGACGCACACGTGGGGGCAACCCTCGGCGCCGAGACCGAACGAGTCGCGGTGGTCACGAGCGATACCGACGACGTGCACCGGATCGCCGACCACCTCGGACGCGACGTGACCGTCGTCCGGCTCTGACGTTCGAGCCATCCGGACCGACTGGTCAGATCACGAGGCCCAGACCGCCGTCGACCACGAGCACCTGACCGGTCGCGTAGGTGAGCGCCGCGAACGACACGCAGGCCTCGGCGATGTCCTCGGGGGTGGCGACGCGGTGCAGGGGCGCCATGGCGGCGACGCCCTCGTGCAGCGCGCCCCAGTCCTCGGTCCACGGCGTGGCGACCAGGCCCGGGGCGACCGCGTTGATGCGCACCTCGTTGCCGGCGTGCTTGGCCATGATCGTGGTCATGTGGTCGAGCGCCGCCTTGGACACGGCGTAGGGCAGCGAGCTGCCGGTCTGGCGGACCCCGGCGATGGAGGTGATGTTGGTGATCCAGCCGTCGTCGGCCTCGCGCAGCGCGGGCAACGCCGCCTGGCTGACGAGGAACGTGCCGACGACGTTGGTGCGCAGGACCGTGTCCCAGTGCTCCGGGGTGACGGCCTCGAGGTCGGGCAGCGCCACGGGCACCGTGCGCCCCGCGTTGTTGACCAGGCCGTCGAGCCGCCCCCACCGTTCCTGCGCCGCGGCGACCAGCGCCGGCCCGGTCGCCGGGTCGCCGATGTCGCCCTGCACGTAGACGGCATCGGCCAGCTCGCCCGCCACCCGCTCGCCCGCCTCGACCGAGGACGCCGAGTTCACGACGATGCCCGCGCCCTCCTCCGCGAACCGGCGGGCCGTGGCCTCGCCGATGCCGCTCGACGACCCGGTCACGATGATGGCCTTGCCGGACAGATCCATGCCGTTGGTCCCCTCGTCGGTCGACGTTCGGACGCTATCGCCGCGTCCACCCGGTCCTCGCCCCCGGCCGCACGGGCACGATGGCGATGCCCGACTCGTCGCGGACGATGCGGACGCTGACGCCGTAGTGCTCGCGGAGCAGGTCCTCGCTGAGCACGTCCTCGGCGACACCCTCCGCCACCACGCGGCCGCCGGCCAGCAGGACGAGCCGGTCTGCGTACTGGCTCGCCAGCGTCAGGTCGTGCATCGTCGACAGAACCGTCAGGCCGTGCTCGTGGCGCAGGTCGTCGACCAGGTCGAGCACGTCCTGCTGGTGGCCGATGTCGAGCGCGGTGGTGGGTTCGTCGAGCAGCAGCACCGGCGTGTCCTGCACCAGCGACCGGGCGAGCACCGCCCGCTGGCGCTCGCCGCCGGACAGTGAGTCCAGCCGCCGCGGGGCCAGCGAATCGAGGGCGAGGCGCTTGAGCACCCGTTCGACGACGGCGTGGTCCTCGGCCCGCTCGGTGCCGAAGGCGGGGATGTGCGGGGTGCGACCGAGCAGGACGTAGTCGACGACCGGCATCCCCGGGGGCACGACCGGCGCCTGGGGGACGAGCGCGACCAGCCGCGACCGGGCTCGGGGCCGCAGCCGCGCCGCGTCCGCACCCTGGAGGGTGACCCGGCCGCCATGGGGGACCAGGCCGGCGAGCGCGCGCACGAGCGTGCTCTTGCCCGCGCCGTTGGGGCCCAGGATGCTGACCCATTCGCCCCGGTCGACGGCGAGGTCGACGCCGTGGAGCAGCCGGGTCCGGCCGATGTCGACCGTGACGGCCTCGCACCCGATCACGCCGGCACCCCCTGGGGGCGGCCCCGCAGCAGGGCGATGAAGAACGGCGCCCCGAAGAAGGCGGTGACCACCCCGATCGGCACCTCGGCGGGTGCCATCACCGTGCGGGCCAGCAGGTCGGCCCCCACGAGGAACGCGCCGCCGAAGAGCATCGACGCGGGCAGGATCACCCGGTACGACACGGCGCCGAACAGCCGCACGGTGTGCGGGACGATGATCCCGACGAAGCCGATCAGTCCCCCGACCGCCACCGCCGCCGCGGTGCCCAGCGAGGCCGCCACCACGATGGCCAGGCGGGCGCGGTCGACCCGCATGCCCAGCGCCCGGGCTTCGTCGTCGCCCACGCTCATCACGTCGAGGGTCCGCCCGTACAGCAGCAGGAGCACCGAGGCGACCGCCACGTAGGGGACGAGCAGCCGGACCTCACCCCACCCGGCCGTGGAGAGACGGCCGAGTATCCACGAGTACACCTCGCGGATGGTGGCGACCTCGCGCTGCTGCACGAAGGTCTGCACCGCGGTGAAGAGGCTGGCGACGGCCACGCCGGCGAGCAGCAGCGAGGCCGGGGAGCGGCGGCGGTCCCCGGAGGCGCCGACGGAGTAGGTGAGCAGGACGGCGAACAGCGCCCCGCCGAACGCGGCCAGGGGCACCGCGCTCCCCGTGCCCGAGGCCGCGCTGCCCCGGACGATCATCAGCGTGGCACCGAGGCCCGCGCCGGCGGCGACGCCGAGCAGGTACGGGTCGGCGAGCGGGTTGCGGAACACGCCCTGGTAGGCGCCGCCCGCGGTGGCGAGCATCGAGCCCACCAGCAGCCCGAGCACCACCCGGGGCAGCCGCAGCTCCCACACGATCGTGGCCTGCTGGCGGGACAGCCCCGAGTCGATGTCGACCAGCGGCAGCCGGTCGAGCACCTCGAGCAGCGCCCCGCCGCCGGGCACCGACGAGGGGCCGACGGCGACGCCGAGGGCCGTGGTCACGAGCACGGCGAGCACACCCGTCGACACGAGGATGCTGCGCCTCGCTCGCGACCGTGGCCCCACGACGCGTCAGCCTCCTGCCGGAGCCTCGAGGCCGGCGCTGGTGCTCACCAGGATCTCGAGCAGGTCGACGACCCGCGGGCCCCAGCGCGACGCGACGTCGTCGTCCAGCTCGACGACCCGGCCCTCGGTCACCGCGGTGAGGTCGGCCCAGCCCGGCCGCTCGGCCAGGGTGGTGGCGTTCTGGCCGCAGCACTTGGTGTCGGCCAGGAAGATCACGTCGGGGTCGGCCTGCACCACGAACTCGGACGAGAGCTGCGGGTAGCCGCCCGCGCTGCCGTCGTCAGCCGGGTCGGCGATGTTCTCGTACCCGACCAGCGAGTACAGCTCGCCGATGAACGTCTCCGACGTGACCGTGAAGAGCGTGCTGTCGAGCTCGTGGTAGTAGGTCGCGGGCTCGGACCGCTCCGGCACCTCGGCGACCAGGTCGTCGATGTCGGCCTGCATCTGCGCGACCAGGTCGTCGGCTTCGTCGGTGTTGCCGGTGGCCGTGCCCAGCTGGGAGATCTGCTCGTACGTGTCATCGAGCGTGACCGCCGCCGGCTGGACCAGGGTGGGGATGCCGAGCGTGTCGAGCCCGGCCACCAGGTCGCCGGGGTCGCCGGACGTCACCACGAGGTCGGGCTCGTAGCCGGCGATCGCCTCGACGTTGGGCTCGAGGCCCGACAGGTCGGTGATCGGGGCGTCCGCCGGATAGTTCGACTGGTCGTCGACGGCGATCACCTGGTCACCGGCATCGATGGCGAACAGCATCTCGGTCGCGGTCGACGACAGCGACACGATCTGGTCGGGCCGCTCGGCGATCTCGACGGTGCCGTTCTCCGTCTCGACAACAACGGGGTAGACGGCCTCGTCGGCCGCCGGGGACTGGCCGGCGTCGCCGCCGGCGCTCGACTCGTCTCCGCCGTCGTCGCCGCACCCGGCGAGGCCGGGGACGAGGACGACGCCGAGCGCGAGCACGACGGTGGGCAGGGTGGATCGGCGATTCATGGGTTCCTCCTGTCGGACGAGATCGGGTCTTCGTCGACAGGAAGTGCGTCTCCCTGCCGGCACGACGCCCCTCCTCGAGAGCCTTGCTTCGTGCCACGCTGGGTCCAGGCGACCTGGCTCGGCCCGTGTCGGGCCTCACAGTTGCGGGACAGCGCCGGTTGGATCCGGACTTCGCTGGCCTCAGCGAGCGGTCAGAACCTACCCCCGCGGCCCGGCCAGGACGAACCCAGCCGGCCGGGACGGACGAGAGCCCGGTTACCATCCGCCCCCGTGCCCGCCCCTGCCGCCTTCGACCCGCCCGAGCTGGTCGCCGCCGGTGGCCACCCCGCGCTGGTGTGGCGGCTGCCCACCCCGCAGCTCGCGGTGTCGTCGTCGCCACTCGGCGGAGGCATCGGGCTGCGTTCGTGGGTGCTCAATGTGCAGGTGCCGCTCTCCTACGACCGGCTCGACGGCGAGGACCACCTGGGCGAGATCGCCGGCGACCTGGGCCTGCGCGGGCCCGGTGTCGGCTTCCTGACCGCGGCCACGGTCGACCGCTGGACGACGGCGACCGAGGGCGCGGTACGGCTCGACACGACCGTCGGCCTCGGCAAGCCCACCTGGGCCGCGGCCGACGACGAGGAGGCACCGCTCGTCGGGACCATCAACCTCGTCGGCCGCCTCGCTCGCCGCCTGACCGACGCCGCGCTCGTCAACACCGTGGCCACGATCACCGAGGCCAAGGTGCAGGCCCTGCTGGCGACCGGTGTCGACGGCACCGGCACCGCCAGCGACGCTGTGTGCGTGATGTGCCCGCCCGACGGCGAGCCCGAGCCGTTCGGCGGGCCACGCTCCGATCTGGGCGCCCCGCTGGCCCGCGCCACGTTCCGGGCCGTCGCCGAGGGGATCGGTCGCTTCCGCGACGAGTTCGCCCAGCGGACCGACCTTGACCATCGGCCTCCAAGACGTACCGTTGGGAGTCACTGATCACGGCGCGCCGCCGCAGGACGTCGAGGAGCAGCACGCCATGGGTAACACCCGTCCCGAACCTGGGGACACCTACCTGTACACGCTCCACCCGATCCGGCTGGCGATGCTCACCGAGGGCCCCACCGACGCCGAGGCCGCCGCGGCGGGCGCGCACTGGGAGCGCCTGGTCACCGCCCACGAGGACGGGAACGTGCTGTTCGCCGGCCGCACGCTCGTGACCGACGAGTCCTGCTTCGCGGCGATCGTGTACCGGGCTGCGTCACCGGAGCAGGCCCGCGAGTTCGCCGAGACCGATCCCGCCGTCGTGGCCGGCGTGTTCACCGTGCGGGTCTATCCCTTCGAGGTGATGTTGACCGGCTCGCCCTCGCTGGCGGAGTGACGCCGGGGGCCCGCACCAGCTGTCAGCCGCGATCGCGCGTGCCGTCATCCCGTGCAATCGGGCGCGGCGACGACCGGGACGGCCGCGACCGACCGACGGAGCCTGCCACGGCCCGTACGCTTCGACGCATGGGAGCCACCGACGTGACCAGCTACCGGCTCAACGGCCGCACGGTGAAGATCACGCACCCCGAGCGGGTGCTGTTCCCGGACGACGGGCTGACCAAGGCCGACCTGGCCGAGTACCACCACGCCGTGGCCGATGTGCTGGTGCCGCACCTGGCCGACCGGCCGCTCATGCTGCAGCGGTTCCCCGAGGGCATCGGCGCCCCCGGCTTCTACCAGAAGGAGGGCGGCCGGGGCGTGGCCGGCTGGATCCGCACGGTCGAGGTGCGCAAGGAGGGTGGCACCGTGCGCCACCCGGTGGTCGACGACGCCGCCGCCCTGCTGGCGCTGACCAATCTGAGCACCGTGTCGTTCCACCGCTGGCCCAGCCGGGCCGACGACCTCGAGCACCCCGACCTGCTCATCGTCGACCTCGACCCGTCCACCGACGACTTCGGCGAGGTCTGCCAGGCGGCACGGTGGACGCGCGAGGTCCTCGACGAGCTCGACCTGCCGGCATACCTCCAGGTGACGGGGTCACGTGGCATCCACGTGGTGGTGCCCCTCGACCGGACGGCGGGCACCGAGGCGGCGGCCGCGTTCGCCTACGGCGTCGCCCGGCTGCTTGCCGCACGCCATCCCGACCAGCTGACGGTCGAGTCCCGCAAGGCGGCTCGCGGCGATCGGCTGTACGTCGACATCGCCCGCAACGGCTGGGCGCAGACCGTCGTGGCGCCCTACTCGGTGCGACCGCGGGCGGGTGCCCCGGTGGCCACGCCCATCACGTGGGACGAGTTGGACGACCCGGCCCT
Organism: uncultured Acidimicrobiales bacterium; assembly: GCA_963735375.1. Classification (GTDB taxonomy): domain Bacteria; phylum Actinomycetota; class Acidimicrobiia; order Acidimicrobiales; family VFJN01; genus ZC4RG19. The sequence goes on along the minus strand of CAVTKS010000006.1, from coordinate 324,961 downwards.
CCGCCCCGACGGCTGGACCATCGCCACGGTGCCCGCCCGCGTCGCCGACAACGGCGACCCCTGGTCGGACATGCGGCGGCACGGGCGCGCGCTCGCGGCGCGGGCGCCCAAGCTCGACGCCCTTTTGGCCGAGGCCGCCGGCTGACCCGGTCGGCCTTCAGCCCCGCGACGTCAGCTCGCGATGGCGATCGGGAGGCGGCGGGGGCCACGCACCTGACCCGGCGACCAGGTCACGGCCTCTGGGTCGGCCAGCGAAAAGTCGGGGAACCGCGCCAGCCACGTCTCGAGCGCCAGACGCACCTCCATGCGGGCCAGGTGCGAGCCCAGGCAGCGGTGGATGCCGAGGCCGAAGGCCGAGTGCCGGTTGACCTCGCGGTCGATCACGACCTTGTCCGCGTCCGCGAACAGCTCGGGGTCACGGTTGGCCGCTGGGAACGACAGCAGGATCCAGTCGTCGGCCTTCATCGGGCAGCCGTTCCAGTCCATGTCGTCCTTGACCAGGCGGGCCATCGTCACCGGCGCGTACGCGCGCAGAAACTCCTCCATCGCCGTCGGCACCAGGTCGGGCTCGGCCACCAGCCGCTCGCGGTCGGCGGGTGTGCGGGCCAAGTGCCAGAGCGACGATCCGATGGCGCTCCACGTGGTGTCGATGCCGGCGATCAGCAGCAGCGCCATCGTGCCGCCGATGTGGAACGGGTCGAGCTTCTTCCCGTCCATCTCGGCGTCGATGAGGAAGGTCGTCAGGTCGTCACGGGGATTGGCGACGTGGTCGTCGATCTGCGCGCTGAGGTAGCCGAACAGGCCCTGCATCTTGGCGAAGCGCTTCTCGAGCGGGTCGTTGATGCCCTCGAGCACGTCGTGCACGAAGCCCCGGAACAGATCGGCGTCCTCGCGCGGGAACCCGAGCATGTCGGCGATCACGCGCACGGGGATGTGCTGGGCGAACTCGGTCGCCCCGTCGACCAGGTCACGCCCCTCCAGCGCGTCGAGCAGCTCGTCGCAGTATGCCCGGGTGCCCGGTTCGAGCTTGGCGATGACCTGCGGCGCGAACGCCGGCAGCAGCAGGCGCCGGGCACCGTGGTGGAACGGCGGGTCCGACGAGATGGGCGGCGAGCCGCCGACCGGCGCGATCTCGTGCGGTGGTCGGTTGTTGCCCATGACGATCGAGCGCGACGAAAAGCGCTCGGTGTCGTACGCGACGGCGGCGACGTCCTCGTGGCGGGTCGGCAGCCAGCCGCCGCCGTAGCGGTCGGTGCGGGCGACGGGGCAGCGCTCGCGCAGGTCGTCCATGATCGGGAACGGGTCGGCGACCCATGCCTCGCCGTGGTGGTCGAAGTCGGTGGCGTAGTCCGACACCGGGCCCTCGACGATCTCGTTGACGATGCCCTGCGGCTCGTCGGGGATCCGATCCCCGACCAGACCCGCGAACCGGTCGTCGGTGCGCTCGCTCACGACGTGCCCTCCTCGATGGTGATCGCCCGCTCCGGGCAGTTCAGGACCGCCTTGCGTGCCGCGTCCTCCAGGCTCGGCGGCACGGTGCCGTCGCCGAGCTCGATGCCGTTGCCGATGTCATCGGGCTCGAACAGCTCGGGCGCCAGGCTGTAGCAGCGGCCGTGCCCTTGGCAGATCTCCTGGTCGACGTGCACCTTCACGGCGCTCCTCCGTCAGTCGTGGCGGGTCGGGCGCGGGGCCGGAGCGACTCGCCCAACTGCTCGATCAGCGCCGCCCAGTCGTCGCCGTCCACGGGCGGCAGGCCCGCGGCCGGCAGCAGGATCGATCCGAGCAGCAGCATGAGGCAGTAGCGGCTCACCGCCTCGGGGGACAGGTCGGGGTCGATGTCGCCTGCGGCCTGCCCATCACGGATGACAGCGGTCAACCAGTCGTCGCGCTCGCGCAGGTGCCCGCCCATCATCGACGCCACCTCGCGGTCGCGGCGGGCGGCGACGAGCGCCTCGATCACCAGCGCGCCTCGGTCGGGTGGGCGCTCGGGAAGGCCCTGCCCGAGAGTGACCAGCAGGTCGACGACCGAGCGGTCGGGGTCGTCGAGGAACAACGACGCGAGCTCGTTCGAGCCGTGGTCGCGGAGGGCCTCGGCCAGCAGCTCGGCCTTGGAGCCGAAGTGGCTGTACAGCGCACCGTTGCTGACGCCGGCCGCGGCAGAGATGTCGGCCACCCGGGTCCCCTCGAACCCCTGCGACTGGAACGCGGCCGCGGCGGCGAGCAACAGCCGTTCCCTCGTCTCGGCGGCGGACACCCCGCTGATGCGACCCACGGCCTCTATTAAACGACTATTCATTTCCTCTGGTCAATGGCGGCGTGCCGCGACGGCCGCTCAGGCGCGAGCCGTTCCCGCCGTGGCGAGCGAGTCGCCGTCGTCGACCTCGTCTTCGACCTCGACCGGATCCTCGGACGCCGCTGCCACCCGCGCGGCGTGGGTCGGGCCGTCAGGCACGTACGCCGGGCGCTTGGCGTCGAGCTCGCGGCGCAGCACCGGGACGACCTCGCCGCCCAACAGCTCGAGTTGCTCGAGCACGGTGGCGAGCGGCAGGCCGGCGTGATCCATCAGGAACAGCTGCCGCTGGTAGTCGCCGAAGTGCTCCCGGAAGGTCAGGGTCCTGTCGATGACCTCCTGCGGGCTGCCCACCGTGAGCGGCGTCTCCTCCGTGAACTCCTCGAGCGACGGCCCGTGGCCGTAGACGGGCGCGTTGTCGAAGTAGGGGCGGAACTCGCGCACGGCGTCCTGGCTGCTCGGACGCATGAAGACCTGGCCGCCGAGGCCGACGAACGCCCGGTCCGCTCGCCCGTGGCCGTGGTGCTCGAAGCGCTCCCGGTACAGGTTGACCAGCCGGACGAAGTGCTCCTTCGGCCAGAAGATGTGGTTGGCGAAGAAGCCGTCGCCGTAGAACGCGGCCTGCTCGGCGATCTCGGGGCTGCGGATCGAGCCGTGCCACACGAACGGCGGCACCCCGTCGAGCGGCCTCGGGGTCGAGGTGAACGACTGCAACGGCGTGCGGAAGCGGCCCTGCCAGTCGACGACGTCCTCGTCCCAGAGGCGGCGCAGGAGGGCGTAGTTCTCGAGGGCGAGGTCGATGCCGTCGCGGATGTCCTTGCCGAACCACGGGTAGACGGGCCCGGTGTTGCCACGGCCCATCATCAGATCGACCCGGCCGTCGGCGAGGTGCTGCAGCATCGCGTAGTCCTCGGCGATCTTCACCGGGTCGTTGGTGGTGATCAGCGTCGTCGATGTCGACAGGATCAACCGCTCCGTGCGGGCCGCGATGTAGCCGAGCATGGTCGTGGGCGACGACGGCACGAACGGCGGGTTGTGATGCTCGCCGGTGGCGAACACGTCGAGGCCGACCTCCTCGGCCTTCTGGGCGATGGCGACCATCGCCTTGATGCGCTCGTGCTCGGTGGGCGTGCGACCGGTGGTCGGGTCGGTGGTGACGTCGCCGACCGTGAAGATACCGAACTGCATGTGCGCTCCTGGGAACTGGCGAACTGCCCTACACAACACGTTGCGCGCACAACTATTCCTCGGTCTCGCGGCTTTGGCCCCTACTCGCTCGACGTCGTCCGCCCCGCCCTCGAGGCCGCCGCCGCCGGCTGAACGGCGGGCCTCACGACTTCCCGGCGCCCATAGGTGCCGGGAAGTCGTCGGAGCGCATCTGCGCGTCCGTGCCCCCGTCGACGAACACGACGGACCCGCAGAAGAAGCGGGCATCGGGCCCCAGTAGGAACCGCACGAAGGTGGCCAGTTCGTCGGCCGTACCCTTGCGCCCCACGGGCACGGGGAACGCGTCGACGAACTGGCCGATCGTCGGGTCGTCACGGCTGGCCTGGAGCATCGGCGTCTCGATGGCGCCGGGTGCCACCACGTTGAGGGTGATGCCCGTCCCGGCCCACGCCTCGGTGGGGGCCTGGCGACGTGCCCACCAGGCGATGGCCGTCTTCGACGCCGGATAGCTCATCAGCGACGTGGCGGCGTCCGCGGCCTCGCGGGCCGCCGCCTCGTCGCCCGACAGGCACAGCTCGACCAGGTCCATCGGGACACCTGGCTGGCAGGTCGTCGAGTTCGAGCTGATGGCCACGGCGGCGGGACGGTCGCCGTTGGCCAACAGCGGCCGCAGCCCCTCGAGCAGGGCGACGCTGCCGAAGTAGTTGACCGACACGAGCAGGCTGCCCGGAATGTGCGTCAGGCCCGACAGCCCCGCCCATGTCACCAGCCCGTCGATCGCGCCGTCGACCCGCTCGGCCACTCCGTCGATCGCGGCCTGCCGTCCCTCGGGCGTGCTGAGATCGGCGACCACGTCGGCATCACGGAGGTCGACGCCGATCACCCGCTGGCCGTCGGCCTCGAGCCGGACCTTGGTGGCCGCCCCCATCCCCGAGGCGGACCCCGTCACGACGACTGTGCGCATGGCCGGCATGTCTACCAAGCGTCAGGGCCGCAGAACGATGCACAGCTCTCGACGCTTCACGACGACCCGTCCGCCTGGGCTGGGCGGACTACCTGGCCGAGGAGGAATCCACCTCCGTCACCGATGGCATCCGTTGACGATCTCTGGCTCGTGGACTTCGGCGAGCCCTATCCAGGAGTACCCGCGCACCATCGCCCGGCGCTGGTGATCGGGCCGCCGGACATATTCGGCCCTGACTTCCCCTTCGCTTCGTCATCGTCACCCCGCTGACAACCACCCGACACGGACGCTCGCTCCACGTCGAGGTCGAGGCGACGCACGACACCGGTCGCGACGACACCAGCTACGTCCAATGCGAGCTCATTCGCCCGGTCAATCGCCGCGGCCTGATCCACCGAGTCGGTGCCATCGACCTGCCAACGAGTCGTCAGGTCACGGACATCGTCAAGACCCTGCTCAACCATTGACCCGCGGGCGAACCCGTGTCGACGGACGCCGGTCCGACTGGCAGACTGCGAGCGATGCGCGCGAACGCCACGTTCGAGATCACAGGATGGGACCAGAGCGAGTGGGACGAGAGCCCCAGCGGCAAGCTCGCCCGTGCCCGGGTCACCAAGCAGTTCAGCGGCGAGGCCGAGGGCAGCAGCGTCGCCGAGGTGCTGACGGCCGAGACGAGCACCGGCCCCGCCGCCTACACGGCGCAGGAGAGGTTCGCCGGCTCGCTCGGCGGCCGCGCGGGCAGCTTCATCGCCCAGCACGGCGCGACTGAGGCCGGCAACTCGTCCGGCTGGGTGATCGTCACGGGCTCCGGAAGCGGCGACCTCACCGGCATCGCGGGCACTGCCACCCTCACGGTCGACGACGACGGCCACCGCATCACCTTCGACTACGAGCTGCCCGACACATCCGGCTGAGGCCGGACGCCCGCCGGCTCCGAAGCTGGACGAAACCGGCCCAGAGACTCGGTCGCCGCCCTACGTCGAGAAGGCGAGGCGCCGGGCGCCGGCCCGCTAGAGGACGATCGTCGGGTACAGCGGGAAGCGGGTCAGCAGGTCGGCGGCGCGGGCGCGCGTGGCGGAGGCCACGCCGTCGGCGATGGTGTAGCGCGCCTGCGACGGGCCCGACGGAGCCGACGCCCGGGTCGTCGCCCGCAGGGTGGTGTCGATGAGGTCGGCCACCTCGTCGAGCTCGGCCGGCCCCATGCCCAGGGTGGTGAGCGTGGGCGTGCCCAGGCGCACGCCCGACGTGTACCAGGCACCGTTGGGATCACGCGGGATCGAGTTGCGGTTGGTGACGACGCCCGCGTCGAGCAGCGCCGACTCGGCCTGGCGGCCGGTGAGGCCGTAGGACGTGCCCACGTCGAGCAGGACGAGGTGGTTGTCCGTCCCGCCGGTCACGAGGGTGGCGCCCCGCCGCAGCAACCCCTCGGCCAGCGCGCGGGCGTTGACCACGATGCGTTGGGCGTAGTCGGCGAACTCGGGCGTGGCCGCCTCGGCCAGGGCGACGGCCTTGGCCGCCATCACGTGGGCCATGGGCCCGCCGAGCACCATCGGACAACCGCGGTCGACGAACTCGGCCAGCTCCGGCTGGCACAGCACCATCCCGCCGCGGGGCCCGCGCAGTGACTTGTGGGTGGTGGTCGTGGTGATTTGGGCGAACGGCACCGGGTCCTCGTCGCCCGTGAGCACCTTGCCGGCGACCAGGCCGGCGAAGTGGGCCATGTCGACCAGGAGCGTGGCGCCGACCGAGTCGGCGATCTCGCGCATCACCGCGAAGTCGACCCGGCGGGGATAGGCCGAGTAGCCGGCGACGATCACCAGCGGGCGGAACTCGTCGGCCAGCCGGCGCACCTCCTCGTAGTCGAGGAGGCCCGTGACCGGGTCGGTGCCGTAGGACCGCTGGTCGAACATCTTGCCGGAGATGTTGGGTCGGAACCCGTGGGTGAGATGGCCGCCGGCGTCCAGCGACATGCCGATCATCCGTTGGGCGCCGTAGGCCCGGCGAAGCTGCTCCCAGGGGTCGGCGCCCAGATCGTTGACGTGCCGGACCCCGGCCTCCGCGAGCGCCGGCTGCTCGACGCGCTGAGCGAGGATGGCCCAGAAGGCGACCAGGTTCGCGTCTATGCCCGAGTGGGGTTGCACGTAGGCGTGCGGCGCCCCGAACACCTGCCGGGCCAGCTCGGCGGCCCGGGCCTCGACCACGTCGACGTACTCACAGCCGGCGTAGAAGCGGTGGCCGACGGTGCCTTCGGCGTACTTGTCGGACAACCAGTTGCCCATGGCCAGCAGCGTCGCCGGGGATGCGTAGTTCTCGCTGGCGATCAGCTTGAGCTGGCTACGTTGGTTGGCCAACTCGCCGCGAATGGCGCCGGCGATGGTCGGCTCGACGGCCTCGATGACGTCGAGCGCCGCGTGGTAGGCGTCGGTCGGACGGGATGTCTCGGACATGGGGCCTCCTCGGATGTCATGCGGAAGCCCAGGCGCACGGCTGGTCGCCGGTCGGAGGCCGGCGGGCCGCTCCCCGGTGGTTGCACCCACCTCAGCGCCAGTCACGGCCCACCCGGAGAGTAGCGGGTGGGCCCGCCCGCTGGGGGCCTCTCACAGACGGGGGTCGACGGGCTCGCTCTCGAGGGCGAGCACGGCGAACACGCACTCGTGCACCCGGTACAGCGGCTCACCGGCCACGAATCGCTCGAGCGCCTCGATGCCCAGCGCGAACTCGCGCTGGGCAAGCGAGCGCTTCCGGCCGAGCCCGCGCTCGCGCAGGCGCTCCAGGTTGGCGGGGGTGCGGTACTCGGGGCCGTAGATGATGCGGAGGTACTCCGGCCCGCGACACTTGATGCCCGGCTGCACGAGCCCGCGGGGCCCGCTGACGATCGCGTCGAGTGGCTTGACGACCATCCCCTCGCCACCGATGTCGACCAATGCCTCCCACCAGGCGATGCCCTCGGCTTCGCTCACCGGGTCATCCAGGTCGACCAGATGGTGACCGGTCGGCACGACGAAGCCCGGCGCGGCGGCTGCGAGGCGCTCGGCGACGGCCATGTGCCAGATGTGGTCGCGATCAGCCCGCAGCGCGCCGTCGGTGGCGAGCACCGCGAACGGCGCGACACGTAGGTCGTCCACGGATTCCGTCGGCCAGCAATAGCGGCCGTAGGCGTCGACGAAGCCGTCCACCGCGACGACGCGATCGCGCGCCCGGTCGGCAATGGCGCCGACATCGACATCGCGACCCGCCGCCTCGTCCAGCAGCTCGACGGCGCGGGCGGTCATCGTGCGCGCCGCGGCGCCGACCGCGGCGTATTGGGTGCGGAGCAGCTCGGTGGCCTTGGCGCTCCACGGCATCACCTCCGTATCGAGCGCGATCCAGTCGGTCTCGAGCTCGTCCCACAGGCCGGCGGACCCGATCGCCGCCCGCAGCCGGTCGAGGACGGCATGCTGCCAGCCCGCGTCGGCGAAGAACGCACGGCCCGTGCGCGTGTAGACGGCACCGCCCGCGGGGTCCTCGATGCGGAACCGGCGGGAGGCGACAGCTGCGTCGCGACACACGACGGCGACCGCCCGCGAGCCCATGTGCTTCTCCTCGCACAGGACCTGGCTCACGCCGTCGCGACGGAACGCGGCGAAGGCCTCGGCCGGGTGCTCGAGCAGTCCCGGTCGGTCGGTCGTCGCCGTCGGCGCCATGGTCGGCGGCAGGTAGAGGAGCCAGCGGGGGTCGACGGCGAAGCGGCTCATGACCTCGAGCGCGGCCGCCGCGTTGTCGGCGCCGATCGTGATCCGCGGCTGGAGTCGGGTGTCGACGATGCGCTTGCCGAGCACGTCCGTGGCGTCGAGCAGCTCCGCGGGACGTTCGGGGTCGTCGGTGGCGAGCCGGCCGGTGGTCGGGCCGCCGGCAGTGGTCGCGGCCGCCGCCAGAGGTCGGACGGGCTCGTAGTAGATGCGGGCCGCGGGGACCGACACCAGCTCGCGCTCGGGGTAGCGCAGCGCGGTGAGCCGGCCGCCGAAGACACAGCCGGTGTCGATGCAGATGGTGTTGTTGACCCATTCGGCGTGCAGCACCGGCGTGTGGCCGTACACGACCGTGGCTGTGCCCCGGTAGTCGTCGGCCCACGGGTAGCGCACCGGCAGCCCGTATTCGTCGGTCTCGCCGGTGGTGTCGCCGTAGAGCGCGAAGCTGCGGACCGCGCCCGACGAACGGTTCTGCAGGCGCTCGGGTAGGCCCGCGTGCGCCACGACACAGCGGCCGTCGTCCAGGACCGCGTGGCTGATCAGGCCGTCGATGAAGTCGACGACCTGGGTGCGGAACTCGTCGGGCTCGTGCTCGAGCTGCGCCAGGGTCTCGGCCAGGCCGTGGGAGACCTGCACGTTGCGGCCCTGCAGGGCGCGCTGGAGCTTGTTCTCGTGGTTGCCGGGCACACACGACGCCGTGCCGTCACGCACCATGCCCATGACCAGGCGCAACACGCCGGGGCTGTCGGGTCCACGGTCGACCAGGTCGCCCACGAAGAAGGCCCGCCGCCCGTCGGGGTGGACGGCCGTCGAGCGGTCGTCCGCGACCTGGTAGCCCAGCCCGGCGAGCAGCGCGGCCAGTTCGTCGACGCAGCCGTGGACGTCGCCGATGAAGTCGAACGGGCCGTGGTCGTCGCGCCGATCGGTCCACAGGCGCTCGCGCTCCACCGTCGCCGCCGTGACCTCCTCGTCGCCATGCAGCACGAACACCCGGCGGAACCCCTCGCGCTGCAGGCCCTTCAGCGAACGTCGCAGCTGCTGATGTTGGCGCCGCACGGCGTGGTCGGGCAGGTTCCGGTCGTGTCGCGCCGCGTTGCGTTGGGCGCAGACCCGCTCGGGCACATCGAGCACGATCGCCACCGGCAGCACGTGGTGCTCGCGGGCCAGCGCCACCAGCGGGGCCCGCGCCTCCCGCTGCACGCTGGTGGCGTCGACGACCGTCAGCCGGCGGGCCGCGAGGCGCTTGCCGGCGATGAACCCGAGCACCTCGAACGCCGGCCCGGTGGCGGTCTGGTCGTTCTCGTCATCGGACACGAGCCGCCGGCAGAAGTCCGACGACAGCACCTCGCTCGGAGCGAAGTGCTCGGCGGCGAACGTCGACTTGCCGGCCCCCGAGGGGCCGACCAGCACCACGAGGCAGAGCTCGGGGATCGTGATCGGCGCACGGTTGTCGGTCATCGGCTGAACACCGCCATCTGGGTGGGCGCGCCGACGTCCGGGTCGTCCGTGCCGATCGGCGCCAACCGCACCCCGTAGCCGTGGGCGGCGGCGACCCGTTCGGCCCACGAGCCGAACTCCGCCCGCGTCCACTCGAAGCGATGGTCGCGGTGCCGTAGCTGCCCGGCGGGCAGCGAGTCGAAGCGGACGTTGTGCTCGCGGTTCGGGGTGGTGACCACGACCGTCGACGGCCGGGCGTGCGCGAACACGACCTGTTCGAGCGCGGCCAGGCGCGGCTCGTCCAGGTGCTCGATCACCTCGACCAGCGTGGCGGCGTCGAAGCCGGCGAAGCGACGGTCGCGGTAGGTCAGGCCACCCTGCACCAGCGCGACCCGCTCGCGCTGACGATCCGACATGCGCTCGACGTCGAGGCGTTCTGCAGTCCGTTCGAGCGCACGGGTTGACACGTCGACACCGGTCACCTGCGAGAACGCGGCATCGCGCAGCAGGGCCTGGACGAGTCGGCCCTCGCCGCACCCGAGGTCGACCACGCGGGCGGCGCTCGCGCCGCGCAACGCGGCGACGACCGCATCGAGGCGCTGCTGGTTCAGGCTGATGCGCTCCTCGACGACCGCTTCCTCGCGGTCGTCGGCCTCGTCGGCCGCGCCGGGCTCGGCGGGCGCATCCTCGGCCAGCTGGGCCAGCACCCCGGCTGCCAGCGACCGTCGATGCTTCAGGTAGCGGCGGGTGATCAGATCGCGCGCCGGGTGGGCGGCCAGCCAGGCGCCGCCCTTGTCCAGGAGCTTCTGCGCCTCGTCCTCGCCCACCCAGTAGTGCTTGTCGTCGTCGAGCACCGGCATCAGGACGTACAGGTGCCCGAGCAGGTCCGCCAGGCGCACTGTCCCGCGCAGTCGCACCGACAGGTAGCGGCTGTCGCCCCATTCGGGGAACCGGTCGTCAAGCGGTACGGCCGCTGCCGTCACCTCGTAGCCCAGGGGCTCGAACAGCGAGCGGAGGACGGGCTCGCCACCGCCGCACGGCAGCGTGGGGATCTCGACCTCGTAGGAAAGCGCGGTCGCCGCCCGCTCCGGGCGCCGCTCGCAGCGCCCGGTCATCGCCGTGCCGAACACCTTGCCCAGCACCACACTGAGGAACGACGACGCCGCGTACGGCCGGTCGTTCACGTAGCCGGCCAACGAGAACCCGTCGGGCGCGCTGCGGCCGTGGCGCCCCTTCCGTCGCACCAGGCCCACCGGGTCGACTTCCACCAGCAACGCTGCTGTGCACTGCTGCTCGGTCGCCTCGGGGAAGAACACGTGGGCGTCCCCGAACGGGAACGTGACCGTTCGCACGTTGTCCGGGTGCTTGTGCAGCAGGTAGCCGAGGTCTGTCGCGGGCTCGTTGGTGGTGGTGATCGTCAGCAGCATCGGCTTCGCCCGGGTCGGGGTCGACATCATGCCCGACAGCAGCGGGCGGGCCCGGCCGCGTTTCGGTGAGCGGTCGGGGGCCTGGCAGGCTCTCCACCGATGTCCCCCGATGTCGACCGACCCGCTGCGGATGTCCACGGCCACGCCGACCCGTCGTTCGAAGCGGTGCGTGGCGCATTCATCGCGAACTTCGACCCAGCGGGGCCACCTGTCCCGGGTGGCGCCGCGACCGACCCCGGCGAGCTGGGCGGCTCGGTCTGTGTCGTCGTGGACGGTCGGGTCGTGGTCGACCTGTGGGGCGGGTGGAGCGACGTTGCGCGCAGCCGGTCCTGGACCGCCGACACGCTCGTGAACGCCTACTCGCTCGGCAAGGCCGTGACCTCGGCGACCGCGCTCGCGGTGGTCGCCGATGGCGGCCTCGACCTCGACGCCCCCCTGAGCGCGGTGTGGCCCGAGTACGCCGCCCATGGCAAGGGCTCGACCACGCTGCGCGACGCGCTCTCGCACCGCGCCGGCGTTCCCGGGATTCGGCGCCCTGTCGCCCCCGACGAGGTGTTCGACTTCGAGGCCACCGCCTCCGCGCTCGCCGCCACCGAACCCTGGTGGCCACCGGGCACCGCCCACGGCTATCACGTGAACACGCTGGGCCACCTGGTGGGCGAGCCCGTCCGGCGGGTCACCGGCCAGTCCGTCGGTGACGCGGTCCGTCGCACGGTGGCGGGGCCGATCGGTGCCGACCTGTGGATCGGGCTCCCCCCGTCGGAGCACCATCGTGTGGCCGAGGTCGACTTCATCCAGGACGTCCCCGAGCAGTTCCGTCCCCACTCCGGCCCCGGTCTCCTCGACCGCATGCGGCGCGCCGCCTACTTCAACCCGCAGGGGCTGTCCGGCATCGGCACCGTCAACACGGCCAGGTGGCGCGAGGCCGAGGTGCCCTCGACGAACCTGCACGCCAGCGCCCGGGGGGTCGCCCGGCTCTTCGCGTCGCTGATCGGCACGCCGGTCGACCCCGAGGGGTCGATCCGGCCGGTACCCGCCAGCCTGGTTGCGGAGGCGGCCTCCACGCACAGCCGGGGCGTCGACCTGGTGCTCGACCGCGAGTCGCACTTCGGTCTCGGCCTGATGCTGCACCAGGACGATCGACCCATTGGCATCAGCGCGGCATCGTTCGGCCACTTCGGCAACGGCGGCTCGCTCGGCTTCGCCGACCCGCAAGCGCGCGTCGCGTTCGGCTACGTGATGAACCGGCCCGGCGACCGCTGGCAGGTCCCCCGCACCCGCCGCCTGCTCGACGCACTCCGCGACGCCCTCGGCGGCAGTGGCGGAACGAGTGTCACGGAAGCGGGACCAGGTACGACTCGACCCGGCGGATCTGGTCACCCGAGAACGTGAAGACGTCGCAGAAGGCGAACCGGTGCGTCGCGCCGCTCTTCAGGGTGCCCTCGCCGTCGCCGATCGCCACGACGGTGTCGCCCTCTTCGACGAGTCGATCGACAGTCAACGTCGGGCTGCCGGCCGACTCCGCGTTCTCGATCTCGCCGTCGAACGCGTCCTTGCCGGTCAGATGCCTGTAGCCGGGGAGATCCCACGCGATGTCGTCGGTCAGGTAGGACAGGATCAGCTCGTGATCGCTGCGGCGAAAACCGTCGAAGTACCCTTCGACGACATCCTTGCGTCGTGACATGTCGCGCTCCATCTCGCGGGGTCTGACCGGCGAATGTACGGCGATCCCCAGGATTTCTCGCCCGAGTGTGTCGATTTCTCCGCTCGCCGTTCGTCTCCAGGCGTCCATTCCGAGAAGGAGGAAGCCATGAAGTACATGCTGCTGATCAACCTGGGCCCCAAGGCCCGCGACTACGCCAACCTCACCCCCGACGAGCAGAAGGCGCTCGCCGACGGCTTCAAGGCGATCAACGAGACCCCCGGTGTCACCCCCGGCCTCCAGCTGCAGCCGCCGGAGACCGCCACCACCGTGCGGGTGCAGGACGGCCGCACGCTGACCACCGACGGCCCCTTCGTCGAGACCAAGGAGGCGCTCGACGGCTGGTGCTTCTTCGACGCCGACGACCTCGACGCCGCGATCGAGCTGGCGGCGAGGATCCCTGCGACGAGCATGGGCGGCGCCATCGAGGTGCGCCCCGTGGCGGAGTGGTAGCCGACCTCGACCGGGTCTTCCGCGACAACTGGGGACGCGTCCTCGCAGCCCTGATCGGCTTCCTCGGCGACTTCGACCTCGCCGAGGAAGCCGCGGAGGAGGCGTTCGCCATCGCCGCGGAACGTTGGCCACGCGACGGCGTTCCGTCCAGCCCGGGTGCCTGGCTGGTGACCACCGGCCGCAATCGGGCCATCGACCGCATCCGCCGCGACCGCACGCGGGTGGCCAAGTCCGAGCTGCTGCACACGTCCGATCCCGGGGAGGCCCAGGTGAACGCGACGACCTTCCCCGACGAGCGGCTCGAGCTCATCTTCACCTGCTGCCACCCCGCACTCGCCACCGACGCCCAGGTCGCGCTCACCCTGCGGACCCTCGGTGGCCTGACCACGACCGACATCGCCCGCGCCTTCCTGGTGCCCGAGCCGACCATGGCCCAGCGGCTGGTGCGGGCGAAGCGCAAGATCAAGGCCGCCGGCATCCCGTTCCGGGTGCCGCCCGACCACCTGCTCCCCGACCGGCTCGTCGCCGTGCTCGCCGTCGTGTACCTGATCTTCAACGAGGGCTACGGCGGCCGAGTCGACCTGGCGGCCGAGGCGATCCGGCTCGGACGTGCCCTCGCCGAGCTGATGCCCGACGAGCCCGAGGTGCACGGCCTGCTGGCCATCATGCTGCTGCACGACGCCCGCCGCGCCGCACGGTTCCGGGATGGCGACATGGTGCTCCTCGCCGACCAGGACCGCTCGCTATGGGACACGGAGCAGATCGCGGACGGCAGGGCGATGCTCGACCGCGGCCTGGCGATGCTGGGCCACGGCCCGTACGTCGTGCAGGCCGCGATCGCGTCCCTCCACCTCGACGAGCCGCGCGATTGGCCCGAGATCGCCGCCCTCTACGGCGAGCTCGCCCGCCTCACCGACTCGCCGGTCGTCGAGCTGAACCGCGCCGTCGCCGTGGCCGAGGCGGAGGGCCCGGAGGCCGGCCTCGCCCTCGTCGACCGACTACCGCTGGAGGACTACCGCTACCTGCATTCGGCACGCGGCGAGATGCTGCACCGCCTCGGTCGCACGGCAGAGGCCCGCGACGCCTACCGCCGCGCCCTGGCATTGGTCCACGACGACGCCGAGCGCCGCCTGTTCGAGCGCCGCCTCGCGGAGCTCGACACGGCGACCGATCCGGGCCCCGGGTCGCGCTGACCCTCAGGTGTCGCTCGAGGACAGTGACTCGACGGCCGCCCGCATCTGCTCGTGGACGGCATTTACGGCCTGCAGGGGACGGATCATGACCTTGAAGTCGACGATGCGACCGTCGGCGTTGCAGGTGATCATGTCGACCCCGTTCACGAATTTGCCACCGATAGTCGTCTCGAACTCGAGGACGGCGTGGTCGCCGTCGCGGAGCGTCCTGACGTAGCGGAACCGTCCGTCCCACTCATCGCCGTCGGTCGGTGTGCCGCCGTTCGTGCCATCGGCCGCGACGGTGTCCGCCGCTTCGCTTCCGCCCAGGCTGCTGGCTGCCGCTGTGAGGTAGAGCTTCGTGATCTCCTTGCCCACCTGGGGGGTGAACACGATGGGCGACGTGAACACGACGCCGTCGTCGAGGAGGTCGTCGAGGCCACCGGGATCATCTCCCCGGAGGTAGCTGTGCCACCGCTCGAGGCACCGGTCGATCGGTTGTCCCTGGTCGGCGGGGGTGTCGGGCATGGTGATGTGTTCCTCGCCTCGTCGGTTCGATGACGACAGGCGACCACGCCGCGCCGTGAATCTGCAAGAGCGACAGAACCCACGCATCGCCTGGCAGCGGCCGGCACGGGCCCTGGCCGTCGAGGAACGCGCGCCCGCGGCGGCTAGGCCGTCGGCCCGGGGAACAGCGGCGCCAACTCGCGGCGGCCCGACACGCCCAGCTTGGCGTAGACGCGGTACAGGTGGGTCTCCACGGTGCGGGGGGAGAGCGACAGCCGGGCGGCGATCTCGACGTCGGTGAGACCACGCGCCGCGAAGCCGGCGACCTCCCGTTCACGGGTCGTCAACCCGTCGCCGACCGGGCTCCGGAGTAGCTCGGTCGTGGCCCCGTCGCACCGCTCCACAAGCTGCTGCGCGCGGGTGCGCAGCCGAGCGGCCGCCGTCGCCAGCCCCTGGGCGGCCGCCACCGTCGCCGCCGCGGCGGTCAGCTCGGCGGCGTGCAGGAAGCAGCCCAGCTCCTCCAGGCGGCGGCCGACCGCCTCCAGCCGGTCGCCGTCGCGCTCGGCCAGCGCCTCGATGGCGGCGACGAGGGCCGGCAGCAGCTCTCCCTCGGCGGCCGGCACCTCGCCGAGCAGCTCGGCGGCCGCCGGCGCCGCGCCGTGACGGGCTGCCTCGTAGAGGGCGAAGATCGCGTAGGAGAGGTGGCCCGTGCTGACCGCCCGCCGGGCCGCGCCGAGGGCGAGTGCCCGGGCATAGGAGATGTCACCCGCCGCGGCCTCGACGCCGGACGAGAGGAACCCGTGCTCCACGGCGTAGAGAGCGTTGGGGGGCAGTGCGCTGGGCATGTCCGATCGCACCGTCAGCGCCCGGGTGTAGCGGACGTGGTCGACGGCGCTGGCGCGGGTCATGGCATCGCCGTCGAGCGCCATGACCGCCTCCAGGAAGTACTGCTCGGCGCGCACCAGCGCGCCCCGCCAGAGGGCGATCTGCCCGAGCCGGAGCGCGTAGACGCCGCGCAGGAGCCCGGCCCCTTGCTGCGTGACCCGGTCGTAGACCCGCAGCGCCACGTCCTCGGCACGGTCGAGGTCACCGGCGTAGCGGTGGCCGGTCGGCACCGCAGTCTCCAACTGACCGACCATGTACTCGTTGAACGCCGGGTGGCCCGCCAGCCGAGGGAGCACGGCCGTCGCCCGGTCCAGCGCGCTGACCGGTTTGCCGAGGAGGTTCAGCGCCGGGATCAGCACCAGCTCGGCGCTGAACCGGTCCGTGTCCGACGACCGCTCGTCGGCGAGGACGTCCTCGGCGGCGCGGCGGGCCCGGTGGATCTCGCCCGCGAGCAGCCACATGAGCGGGATCTGGCAGGCGACGTAGCCCCATTCGCTGTCGTCGATCTTGTCGACGAGCCGTTCCAGGCGCTCGGCGGCGTCCCTCGATCGATTGAGTCCGAAGGCGAGCACGAGGGCCAGGTCGACCTCCCGGCGGCAGTGCTCGCGGGACGAGCCCGACGGCAGGCTGCCCAGGAGGGACGCAGCCTCATCCGGGCGGCCGGAGACCGCCATGATCTCGGCCAGCGTCATGATCGCGGCGGTGTCGTTCCCACCCTCGGTCGCCAGCGCGCGGCGCGTGAGCGACTCCGCCAGCGGCGCGTCCACGAGGACGTAGCGCCGCGCCGTGGTCAGCAGCTCGCCGGCGGACACGTCCAGTCCCGCATCGATGCGCCAGCGGACGACGCGGTCGCCGACGTCGACCGGGAGCGGGCGGGCGGACACCGCAGTGACGAGATCGCGCAGCAGCCGGCGTTTCCTGATCGGTCCCAGCGCATCGAGCAGGACGTCGGCGAGCAGCGGGTGGCTGAGCCGGGCATCCGCCCGCGCCGACCCGTCGAGGACCAGGAGCCCGCGTTCCTCGAGGCGCTCGAGCGTCTGTTCGCCGACGATCTCCAGCAGGAGGTCGACGGGCAGAGGTTCCCCGAGGGCGAGGAGTTCGAGGGCGGTCCGCTCGTCGGGCCGCACCCCCAGGAGCCGGCCGGCGATCAGCTCGCGCAGGCGAGGTGGAGCGGTGAACGGGCCCGTCAATGTCCAGATGCCGCTTCGCGCCGCGAGGGTTCCGCTCTCGACTGCGGCGGCCAGGAGCTCGCGTGCGAACAGGACGTTGCCCAGTGTGCGGCTCCATATGAGGTGCTGGAACTGACCGTCGACCGGCCCTCCCAGCGCCTCGATGACCAGCTGATCGAGCGCGGCGCGCGTGAGCGGCTCGAGGTCGAGCCGCTCGCAGAGCCCGTCCTTCCACAGGCCGACGACGGCATCGGGGACGTCCTCGCCCCGCCGCACGGTCGCCAGCACCCGCACACCGTCCTGGGTCACGAGCTGGTGGGCGAGAGCCGCCGAGGCGTCGTCGAGTGCGTGGGCGTCGTCGATGGCGAGGATGGCGGGAGCGCGCGCCAGGATGGCCTCCCGCGCCCCCGACAGGGATGCGGCGGCGTGGTCGACGGGCAGCAGCGGGGCGAAGGCGCCGAGGGGCACGACACCCGACGACCGGGTCGCCCGCACCTTCAGGACGCGGGTGTTGGCGGCGACGGTCCGCTCGACCGCCTCGGCCAGGAGCCGGGACTTGCCCACGCCTGCCTCGCCCACGAGCACGACGCCCTGGCGGTTCGCCAGCGCCCCCGCGACGTGGTCTAGCTCGGACTCGCGCCCGACGAATGGCCATCGAAGGTGCACCCAGCGGCCTCCTCCCTCGTGGACCTCCCGGCCATGCTACGTATCGACGACGCCCACGTACGTAGCTGCGGTACGGATGACGGCGACACGGGCGCGTGGGAGATTTGCGTCTCAGCCACAAGCCTCTCCCCCTTCGGGCGCTCAGGTGGCGGTGGGCGGTCGGGTCGGGCGGACGCGTGGAGCAGCAGTAGAGGCTCCCCGCGTCCGCCCGTCGCGTCGACGGCCTGCGCATCGGGAGCCGGTGGACGGGACCGTCTCAGTTCGTGCCGCTGCCGGTGCATGTGTCCTCCTAGCTGCTTCCTGGGATGTCGATCTCGAGCCCATGGCGCAGGCGGTAACGCCGCTCGTCGTACACGAAGATCGTCTCGTAGGCGATCATCGCCCACAGGAGCACGTTGACCGCGCCGATGGTGAGCAGCGCGTCGACGTGCACCGCCGCCGCGATCAGCGCGAACAGCACGAGGGCCAGCGCGAGGCGCTCGACGTTGATCGTGTGCGCGTTGCGGAGCCGCAACGCGACGTGGGCCAGGAGATAGATCGCCGTCCCGCCGAGCAGCGCGAACGCGTGCACGGCGTCGAGCGGCTCGTCGACGTGCGCCAGGGTCTCCTCGAGCCCGAGGGCGCCGAGGACGATCCCGGCCACCATCGGGAAGTGCAGGTACGAGTAGGAGTCGCGGGCCAGCGCGTTGCGCTCGCGACCCTCGGGCGCCTGCATCGAGACGCCGTTCGGTCACCAGGGCGACGACGTCGAAGTAGATCCACCACAGCGCCGATGCGAGCCCCACCCCGAGCACGGCCGCGACGATCGACGGGCGTCGTGAGGTCGACGTCGGCGCCGGCGCCGAGCGCGACGATCGACTCGCCCAGAGCGATGATGATCACGAGGTTGTGCCGTTCGGCGAAGTGTGCCGGGACCAGCCGCCAGTCCCGCGACGCCGAAGATCGCCGGTCCACCCCAATCGAGCAGGACCGCCATCACCCAGAGGGCTGCCTGCGCGCCACCGTCGACGAACGACGCCCCGACGAGCAGCCCGATCGCGATGGTCGTGGTTATCGCGAAGCTGAGGACCGAGCGGCGAAGGCCGGTGTCGTCGCGGCTGGCGATCAGGTAGAGGGCGATGTGGCCCAGCCGCACCACGCCGTAGGCGATGGCGAAGGTCGAGCGCGCGGTCGCCGAATGCCTGCGGGACACAGAGCGCGACGACGAGCAGACCGGCCATCGCGGCCAGCATCACGATGCGAACCGAGCCTTCCTCGGGCTCGATGAGGCTCGTCAGCCACGCGTAACACACCCACGCCCACCAGATCACCGCGAGCACGAGCATCCCGCGGCCGATCCCCGACCACGTCGGCTCGGCCGCCATCAGTGCGGTGCACTGCGTGAACCCGAGCACGAAGACGAGGTCGAAGAAGAGCTCGAGCGGCTTGACGGACTCTCTTTCACGCGGCTCCACGCTGAGCCGCGCTGCATGTTCCCGGGATGACCGGCGTGGAGTCATGGGCTGCATTTCATACGCCTCGATCGCCCGCTGCCAGGCCGCGATCGCCCATCGTCGCTGGTATTGGTGGTGGCCCCGTGCTCAGGGCCAGACCGCGCGGGAGGGTCCCTCTACTGCATGCGCCGGTACTCGGCGTCGGGAACGAGCGCTCCCCCCTCGCGCTTGGCGATCTCCATCCGCCGGCGACCATGCTCGGCGGGCCAACGTTCACCGGACGGCTGGGTGGGGATCGGCCGGTGCACGGGGTCGGCTCGGCCGGGAGAGGGACGGTATCTCGAGGGGGTACGACGGCTTCAGCGCACCCCCTCGGCAATCAGGAGGAGGCCGAAGACCACGAAGGTGACGGCCGCACCGATCTTGATGGTGCGTTCGGGCAGCCTCGCGCCCAGCTGTTGGCCGACCACGATCGCGAGGGCGTCGGCGCCGACCATTCCCAGTGTTGATCCGATCCAGGTGCCGACCAAGCCGTTGTCGGTGGCCAGCGTGACCGTTGCCAGCATTGTCTTGTCTCCGAGCTCCGCCAAGAAGAACGCGAGCGCAACAGTGAAGAAGACCGACTTCCTGCTCCGTGCAGCGCGGGCGGCCTCGTCATCGCCGAGCTCGTCACCTCGGAGTGTCCAGGCGGCAAACCCCAGGAAGGCCACTCCTGCAACGACCGAGATGGCCTTGGTGGGCAGGGCCACGCCAACGGCTGCGCCGAGCAGGACGCTGAACAGGTGGACCAGCGCGGTAGCGGCCGTGATTGCCACCAGGATCGTGATCGCTCGGTAGCGGGCGGCGAAGGTCATCGCCATCAGCTGGCTCTTGTCGCCGAGCTCGGCCACGAAAATGATGCCGAAACTGATCAGGAATGCGTCCACCGGGTTCCTCCGGGTTCGGCCCGGAGGAAGGCGGAATGCCCTCGACCGGGCATCTGCTGATGCCTGGTCGAAGGTCTCGCTCACCTGCACTGCAGGCCTGGGAACCGGGGCTCATCACCCAGTGTGTCGATCACCCAGCGCGGAGCTACTCCCCTTCGCTCACCCCAACCTACCGGCGCCCGGTTGGAGACGCACGCTGGCGGTGAACCGTCGAGCGGCTTGGGAGGAGCGCCACGCGCGCAACACCACGGGATCACGGGGCGACGCCGCCAACAACCCGGAAGCGCACACCCCTTCTCGCCCGCCGTTGGGAGCCCTCCCCGGACAGCAAGAGGCCCGGTCGCTGGGACCGGGCCTGACCTGCGGATGACTTGGTGGCGAGGGCGGGATTTGAGCCCGCGACTTCGGAACAGATGGACTCACGGCCCTGGTCGGGGCCCCGGCAGGGACCCGCCTGGAGGTGGTGGTGGAGCCGACCGGCCCGGCGTGGTTGCCGATCGCGGTGTTCTTCGCCGGCCGGGGCCATGTGGTGCACCGGGTGTCGTCGGCCAAGGCGGCGGATCTGCGCCGGTTCTTGTCCCGGCACACCAAGACCAACGGGATCGACGCCGACACGCTGGCCCGGCTGCCGCTGTTCGACCCGGCCGGCCTGCAGCCACTGCAGCTGCCGGGGGTGGAGCGGGCCGCGTTGGACCGGCGGGTGCGGGCGTGTGACCGGCTCACCCAGGCCGCGGCGGAGCACAAGGTGCGGATCAAGGACCTGGTCCGCCAGCTGTTGCCGATGACGCCTTTGGGCGGTGATCTCGGTATCGCGGACCTGGCGGTGCTCGAGCGGTGGGCCGACCCCAACGCCCTGGTCAAAGCCGGTGCGAAGCGGGTGAGCGCGGTGATCGCCAAGGCGTCGCACAACCACCAGGGCGCCGAGCGGGCCGGCGAGTGGATTGCCGCCGCGGAGGCGTCGATCGACCTCTACGCCGGCCACCCCGCGGTCGCGTTCACGGACCTGGCCGCCGAGGTCGCCACCGAGGTCCGGCTGCTGCGCGCCACCCAGGCCGAGCTCGCCGGTCACGCCCGCGAACGCGAGGACGTCTACCACTGGGTCGACCACGGCGCCCTGGCCCGGTCTCTGCCCGGCTTCGGCGAGGTCGGCGCGCCCGCCCTGGTCGCCACCATGGGCGAGCCGGCCCGGTTCCGGCGCGGCAAGCAGTTCCGGTCCTTCACCGGTCTGGCCCCCAAGGCCTCGGAGACCGGCGACACCGACCGCAAGGGCCAGGCCATGTCCAAGGCCGGCTCGTCGCTGCTGCGCACCACGCTGGTCCGCGCCGCCGACCACGCCCGCCGCCAAGACCCCCAGCTCGCCCGCACCTACTACGTCCAGATGGTCGAACGCGGCAAGGACCACCTCGGCGCCCTCTGCGTGGTCGCCGCCGTCGACGTCGTACCATCCGTGCGTGCGGTCGATGGACGGTCACGGACTTGGCTACAAGCGAGTGGACGACGATCGGAACGTGCCGTTTCTGGTTGCGACCATGGAGGCGACCTCGCGTTGGGATGCGACGCGCGAAGTTGCGCGCGCGTGGGAACAGGACCAGGTCGGGCTCAGAGCGGGCGAGCGGCTCCTCGACGTGGGGTGCGGGCTGGGCGATGCCGCCCTCGCCCTCGCCGCGGATCTCGGGGCGACGGGCGAGGTGGTGGGCATCGATGCCAGCGCAGCCATGCTGGTGGTCGCTCGGGAGCGCGCTGGCGCTGCCCGTTGTCCGGTGCGCTTCTCGATCGGCGACGCCCTGGCCCTCGACGAGCCGGACGGATCGTTCGACGCCGTGCGGTCGGAGCGCACCCTGCAGTGGCTCGCCGATCCGGAGGCGGCCATCGGCGAGATGGCACGAGTGCTGCGGCCCGGCGGTCGCATCGCGCTCATCGACACCGACTGGTCGACGCTGGGAATCGAGGTTGGTGACCGCGAGGTGGCTGCCATCGTTCGCGAAGCCACACGGTCCGAGCGGGATCGGCCGTCGCACGTGGGGAGCCGGTTGGGCGGGTTGGTCCGCGCTGTCGGCTTCGGCGACGTCGCCGAGACTGCAGCCAGGCATGTTTGGACGCATTGGGATCCGGACGAGGCGCCTGCCCCGGACGGGTGCTTCTCGATGCGGAGCCTGGCCGACGACCTCGTCAAGGCCGGTCAGCTCGACTGCGCCGGCGCCGACCGGTTCGTCGCCACGATCCACGACGCCGCTCGACGAGGCCGCTTCTCCATGGCTCTCACGATGTTCGCCGTCGTCGCCTCCTCCCCGATGCCGGCTCGCAGCTCTCCCTAACGAGGCCGGTAGGCGAACCCACTAACCGCTCGGCGCGAAACCCGAGACGGCCCAGTGGCCTCAGCCTCAAGCGCCCCCGCCGAGATCTGACGCATCTGGGATGTGGAATCGCCCTGTACACGCATCCCGCGTGTCAGCGTCGGTGGCTGGTGTACGGTCCTGCCCGACCTTGCGGGTGGACGTCGTGGGGAGATCCGAGGTCGTGGGCCGCGCCGTCCAACGCGTGGTCGCCACGGGCATCAGGCACTTCCGCTTTCGGCTGCCACGGTGCGTACCAGCCTCGCCTGTCGGCGAGACAAGGGAGAGGAACCGGATGAAGTACAGGACGATGGCCCCTATAGCGATGCTCGGCATCCTCTCCGCAGCCGTGGCCGGTGAGCTGCCCGCCGGCGCCGGCCAGCCCCAACCGATCACGATCAGCCCAGGCAGCGCGTCGGCGGGCACCAGAATCGTGATATCGGGCGAGAACTGCATCGACGAAGCGACACCCGTCGGCGTGATAGTCAACGTCGAGTACCAGTCCGACGGCAGCGAAACCCGCACCCTCTCGATTCCCGCGGGCACGGATGGCGATGGTTCCTGGTCGGCGACGTACGTCATCAGGGACACCGACCCGATCGGCAGCTACGACGCCGAGGCGACCTGCTACACGAATGTCAGCTTCGACCCCCCGAACCTCACCATCCTGTTCCACTACGCCAATCACACGTTCGAGGTGACGGATGCGTCGCCCCCAGCCGGCCCGCCCGTATCGATCGACCCCACCAGCGGGGGCGATGCACCTGGGACTGATCCGCTACCGGCGTCGTCGATCATTCCGGGGGCGCAATCCCAGGCCCAGCCGGCGGCGCCGATCGTCGCGGACGCCAACTACGCGGGCTGACCACCGACTCACCGCCTGAGAGCCCGCCGATCCGCTCGTTCTGCCCGTCAACCGTGAGGATCGTCAGCGAACGCCTCCGCCACAGCAGCCCGCGTTCACAATGACCATCTACCAGCACGTCCTCCCCGACATGCGGGTCGACGCCGCAAGGCTCGTCAGGGAGGTGGTGTACGGCGCCAACGTGGATGAATGTGCGTAACGTGGACGTTACGGGTACCGTGACGACATGACAGCGGCACGGACAGGCGCAGAGCGCTACCTCGCTCGTCGCCTCGAGGATCCTGAGTACCGCCAAGCCTACGAGGAGACCCGCGAGCGAATCGAGCAGATCGATTCGGTGATCCGCGCCTTCGATGCCCGTCGCGAGGAACTGAATCTCAGCAAGGCAGAGCTCGCACGGCGAGCTGGAGTGAAGCCCGAGGCGATCCGTCGTCTCTTCTCCGCTGAGAAGCCGAACCCCACGCTGACGACCCTGGTGGCGCTCGCCGGAGCTCTCGACCTGGAGATCCTGCCTATCCCCCGTCGGAGCGCTTCGACTACTCGAGCACGGTCCGCCGCTTCTGATACTCGGCGCCGTAGCGCTTGACCCGCCGGTAGTCCCTCGGATGTGCCGCTGTGCGCGGCGGCTTCGAGAGACCGTCGATGCACACGATGCTCGAACCCCCCCAGGTCGTCGGCGTCGCGCTCCAAGACGCAGAACAGCCGATGGTTCATACCGCCACCCTGAACTCGGACCTCGAAGTAGCCGGCCATGTCGTCGTGCATCGCCTCGCCCTGATGACCCGCTGGTAGTGCGTCGGCGGGCCGCTCGATCACGACCAGCCGTCACCGCCTGACGGCCGAGTCCCTAGACGGCGGGGATGACCTCGTCGTGGATCAGGCGGAGCTGGGTGTCGACGTCGGCCACCCCTTCGATGTCCATCCCGGTGAACGCCTTGACGAGGCTGCGGTCGGTGATCGCCAGGATCATGTGGTTCACGCCGGCCGGGGCGATCTCGTTGCGGATCTTCGCTGCGCACTCGGCCGGGGAGCCCGACACCGACAGCCGCTCGGCCAGCTCCGGCGACGTCAGCTCGACCCCCTTGGCCAGGTCGCCGCCCGCGATGGCGTCGATGATCGGCTTGAGCTCGGCAGCGTCCACGCCGTTGCGCGCGAGCTGCTCGGTGGGCATCGACGAGGCGTAGATGCCGACCATCGCCCGCGCCGCGTCCTTCGCCTTTGCCGCGTCCGGGCCGGTGGCGAACACCACCCACGCGCCGATGTCGAGCGCGTCGGCGTTCTTGCCGGCCCGCTCGGCGCCGATGCGGATGTGCTCGACGGCGAAGTCGTAGGCCTCCCGCGTGTAGCTGAGCGCGTGGTGGCAGCCGTCGGACAGCTCACCCGCCGCCTCGAACGACTTCGGCCCGCGCATCGCCCCGATCATCACCGGCACGCGCTCCTGCACCGGCCGGGCGAACGTGAACAGTCCGTCGTAGGTGAAGAACTCGCCGGAGAACGAGATCGCCCCGTCGTCGAGCAGCGTGCGGATGACGTGGTGCGCCTCCTTGGTGCGCGACAGCGGCCTGGTCGTCGTCCAGTCGATCCCGTACTGGGCGAGCAGCCCGAAGTTGCCGCTGGAGATCACCGCCTCGGCGCGCCCGCCCGAGAGCTCGTCGAGCGTGGCGATGGACTGGGCGATCAACGTCGGCTCGCGCAGCACGACCGACGACAGGCTCGGGCCGAAGCGGATGTTCTCGGTCTGCATCGCGGCGGCGGCGAACAGCAACCACAGGTCCTTGTGCCACGTCTCGTCGGCGGCGTAGCAGGCGTAGAAGCCGAGCTCGTCGGCCAGTTTGATCGACGCAAGAGACTCCGCCAGCGGGTAGTCCGGCAAGAGGACGCAGCTGTACTTCACGGTGATCCTCCCTCACTCTGGATCGCATCGGGTGCTTCGGTGGTTCTGATGGGGGGTTCAGCGTCGAGCTCGGCGAGGAGCTCGGCGCCCGACACGACGCGCTCGGCGAAGTGGCGATGCATCCACGCCAGGTGGTCGTGCCGGCTGTGCATGATCCGCAACGTGTCCCAGTTGGGGAACGTCTGCTGGAGCACCCACCGCTCCATCAGACGGGGATCGACCTCGTAGACGTCCTCGAAGCGGGTGATCGCCACGTCGCTCGCCTGCGCCGCCGCCGGCGGCGTCATCTGCTCGGCGCGGCGGTAGCCGATCGAGCCGTTCGGACCGGCCATCATCGACCACCTCCCTCATAGGCCCGGTCGAGGCCGTACTTGCCGGGGTTCATGATGTTGTTCGGGTCGAGCGCCCGCTTCACGTCGAGCATCACGCCGTAGCCGCGCCCGAGCTCCTCGGGTACCAGATCGACCTCGCCCTCCCGGCACGACCCGTGGCAGGCGCTGATCGAGCCGCGGTAGCGCAGCGTCACCGCAGCGAGGTCTCGCTTGGCCTGCACCCACAGCCGCCAGGCCTCGTCGCCGAGCTGCTGCTCCCAGATCCCGACGTCGATCTCGGTGAGGTAGTCGATGCCGGTCGCCCCGTTGGTGTAGGCGAACATCCCCCAGTCGTCGAAGACGTCGGTGCGCCGGCGCAGCTCGGTGACGATGGCGTGCCACTCCCGCGAGACGGCGGGCAGGTTGGTGTAGGTGATCGAGGCGTCCTCGCAGTGCCAGCTCATCGGCACGACCTGACCCGAGCGGGTGCGACCGTGCAGCGGCGTCGCGTAGCGGTCGTGGCGCGCGGCCCAGTCGCCCTCGGAGATCTCGTCTCCGAGGTAGCGGCCACCGTGCTCGCGGGCGATGCGCAGGAGGCGCTTGCCGCCGACGCGCACCTCGTCCTCCCACCCGTACAGCGCCGTGCACACGAGCGCCTTCACGTCCGACGGCTGGGGGATGTAGGCCTCGTCGTCGCGGCGCAGATAGGCGACCTTCCACTCGTCGAACAGCACCGCCCCGGCGAACGTGGCGACCCCGGCGCGGGCGAGCGCGCCGACGCAGCGGTGGGCGGAGTCGTAGTCACTGAAGGCGAAGAACGGCGACAGCTCCGCCTCCGGCTTCGGGAACAGCTTGAGCGTCGCCCGGGTGGCGATCCCGAGCGTGCCCTGGTGACCCATGAACAGGTGTTTGAGCTGGTAGCCGCTCGAGCTGCGGGTGATGTTCCCGCCGATGCCGTCGCCGACGTGCATCACCTCGCCCGTCGGCAGGACATGGTCGAAGCTGAGCACGAGGTCGCGGGTGTGCCCGTAGCGCGACCCGATCAGCGACCAGCCGCTCGTGCCGATCCGCCCCCCGACGAGCGAGCACGGGTACGACGCCGGGTCGTCCGGGTAGATCAGCCCGTGCCGGCCGAGGACCTCGTTGAGCTTGAGCATGTTGATGCCGACGCCGACGGTGCAGGTGCGGGTGTCGAGGTCGATCTCGTGGATCTGGTTCATCCGCTTGACGTCGACGAGGATCCCGTGGCGCAGCGGAACGGCGCCGTCGGAAAGTCCGGTGCCGCCGTCGCGGGGCACGATCGGCACGTCCAGCTCGTTGGCGAGGCGGACGACGGCGACGACGTCGTCCGTCGACTCGGGCAGCACGACGACGTCGGGGACGTGCTCGGACCACCGGTGCACCGGGAACGGGGCGGGCGTCCTCGCCCGGTTGAATCGGTCGGCCTTCGATGTCAGCACCTGGTCGGCGCGCAGGACGCCCTGCAGCCGGCTGACGAGGTGGTCGAGGGCGTCGGCGGTGAGGCTCATTGCTTCCCGCTCTTGCTGCTTCGCAGCGGGCCGCTCGGGCCACGCTCGCTCTCTCGCCCTTCGGGACGCTCGCTCATCGCCCGGCCCCCGTGTCGCCGCCCACGTCGATCCCCAGCGACTCGGCGAGCAACTCGTGGAGGTCGACGACGTCGATGCTCGCCTCGGCGCCCGCCGCGGTCAGCGGGCGCTCGGACCACGGGCAGGCGCTGACGAGCACGTCGACGTCGAGCGTCGCGGCGTGCTCGATGCGCTGAGCGCTGATCGCAGCGGTGAGCTCCGGCTTCTCGATGGCCAGCCCGCCGCCGGCGCCCGAGCAGTACGACCACTGGGTGACCCGGTCGACGTCGTGAAAGGTGAGCCCGGGGATGGCCCGCAGGATCTCGCGCGGCTCGCGCCAGATCCCCTTGCGCTTGTTCAGCCGGCACGGGTCGTGGTACGTGACGGTGCGCTCGATCGGGACGTCGGGGCGCAGCCGGCCGTCGCCCAGCATCTCGGCGAACAGCTCGACAACGAGCACGACCTCGATGTCGAAGTCGTCGCCGAAGTAGCGCGGATAGTCCTCGGTGAAGCTGATGTAGTCGTGGGGGTCGAGCACCAGGACCCGGCGGACGCCGGCGGCGCGCCAGTCGGCGAGGTTGTGCTCGGCGAAGCGGCGGGCCTGGTCCGTGTAGCCCATCTCGGCTGCCGGGCCGCCACAGCACCACTGCTCTGCCATCAGCCCGAACTCGTAACCGGCGCGCTGGAGGATCTGGGCCACGGCCCGCGGCACCGAGGTGCGGTAGAAAGCGGCCTCGCAGTCGACGAACAGGATCGACTCGCCGCCGATCGGCAGGTCGAGGCCATCGGCCCAGTCGCGGACGTGCTCCTGGCTGACTGGCGTGTCGCCAAGGACGGGCTCGTGGGTGCGCTCGGCGGTCGACGCATTCCAGCCCCGCCAGGCCGGCTGGTGGACGCCCTGGTCGACGGCGAGCGCGCGCGTCGCCTTGACGACGTCGACGGTGCGGGTGCGGAAGCGGTAGAAGTCCCCGGTGAACAGCGTGTTCGGGCAGCGCAGCTCGCACGCCCCGCACTGCGTGCAGTTGACGTAGTCGGCGGCCACGTCGGCGACGTCGAGGTGGCCGCGCTCCATCGCCACGACGTTGGCGTGGAACGCCGTCGGCGACCACGACTCGTTGCGCGTGACCTGCACGACCGGGCACACCTCGCGGCAGAACTTGTGGCCGGAGGAGAAGCAGCTGTAGGAGCCGTTGTGCCACTCGGCGAGGAACTGCGCCGTGCGCTTGTCGCGTCCCGGCACCGTCGGCGGGGCGACCGCCACGGAGTCCGGCTGGGCGTCCCACGGCTCGTCGCCGTCGCCCGATCCCGGCGTGTACGGCTCGGCCAACGACCGTCGCCGGTCGTGCGACTCCGTCATGTGCCCCGAACCCCTCGAGAGCAAGACGAGCCGACCGAGCGTCAGCCCGCGCCCGCCCACCGTAGCCCGTCGGCACTGGCGGCGCGATGGCCCCTGCTCGAGCGGCGGCACGTCGTCGGCTCGCTCGCGCGGCAACTCGACGGTCGCCACCGGTGGCGACAGAAGTGCTGGTGGCCAGAGCAAGGGTGGACTCCCAGCCGTACTCCTAGACGAGCCATCGTTCGATGCTTCGGGGGGAGAAGCGGTGATCCCGTCTCCTGGTGTAGACCGGCGGTGTGGGTGTCGCTACCGCCCCGTCGTTCGCGTCGGTCGCCGAGGCGCGGGAATTCGGGCGCGGCCTGCGCAAGGTGCTCGGCCGGCGTCGCCAGGCCGAGTTCGTACCACTGGATCGGGACCCCGTGGCGATCATCGAGTCGCAGAACGCGACACGACTGGCCGACCTCGTTCCGGTCCGGATCGGCAGGATGCTGCAGTCGCCCCTCGCGTACTACCGGGGTACCGCGGCGGTGATGGCGCACGATCTCGCCACCGGCCCGAGGACCGGGCATCACGTGGCGATCTGCGGTGACGCCCACGTGTCCAACTTCGGACTGTTCGCATCGCCCGAGCGGCGGGTGTTGTTCGATCTCAACGACTTCGACGAGGCCAGCGTCGGGCCATGGGAGTGGGACGTGAAGCGCCTCGCGACAAGCGTCGTGCTGGCCGCCCGTTCGGCGGGTCGGAGTCGGGAGCCCACTGCCGACGCAACCCAGCGGACCGTCGCGAGCTATCGCGCCACGATGGCGTCGCTCAGCCGGCGTTCGGCACTGGACCGGTACTTCTACCTGGTCGAGACCGACCGGCTCGAGCAGCTCGCCTCGGCGACCGGCCGGAAGATCCTGCGCCGGACAGTCGGCCGTGCCACCAAGCGCACGTCCGATCGACTGCTGGAGCGGATCACGACGACGGGCGTGAAGGGCTCGCCGGTCATCGTCGAGCAACCACCGATCACGACGCATGTCGCGAACCTCAAGCTCACGGAGCTCTCCGAGCTGTGGACCGCGTATCGCTCGACATTGCGCGCTGACGTCGCCGTGCTGGTGTCGCAGTTCCGGCTCACGGACTATGTGCTGCGTGTCGTCGGGGTCGGAAGCGTCGGGACGAGGTCGTACGTGTCGCTGTTCCAGGGTCCGGCCGGTGAACCGTTGTTCCTGCAGGTGAAGGAGGCGGAGCCGTCGGTGATCCAGACCTATGGCCGGATCCCACCAGCCGTCCCTGCTGGCGTGTCGCTCGTCGGCGCCGGCCGGGAAGGACAGAGGGTGGTGACCGGGCAACGGATCCTGCAGGCCCAGTCCGACCCGTTCCTCGGCTGGACCGCCGGCTTTGCAGAGGATCCACCGCACGTGGGGCCCGTCGACTACTACTGGCGCCAATTCCGCGACATGAAAGGCTCGGTCGACCTCGACGGGCTCGAGCGCGTCGCAGTTGGGGATCTACGGTGAGCTGTGCGGCACGCTCCTCGCCCGCGCCCACAGCCAGAGCTCCCACCCGGCTGTCATCGATTCGTACCTTGGCACGTCCGACAGGTTCGAAAGGGCGATCACGACGTGGGCCACGGCGTATGCCGACCAGGTCGAGCGAGACTTCCGACAGCTCGAGCTCGCGACGGCAACCGGACGCGTGCCCGTTGAGCGCGGCGTCTGACGCGGACGTCTTCGAGGTCATCGGGGTGAAGGATGCGTGCACCGTCTGGCGTGCCACCCCATACGCACCCCGCACAGCAAGAGGCCCGGTCGCTGGGACCGGGCCTGACCTGCGGATGACTTGGTGGCGGGGGCGGGATTTGAACCCGCGACCTTCGGGTTATGAGCCCGACGAGCTACCAGACTGCTCCACCCCGCGCCGTTTGGGGAACAACAACATACCGCCTACGGCCACGAGAGCCAATTCGACAGCTCCGGGTACGGCGGGCCGTTCACGCGGGCGCGGTGGTGGTGGACGTGGTCGTGGCCTCGTCTCCGCCGGATGGCGCCGATTCGTCGCCCTGAAGCAGGCCGATGGCCTCGTCCACCAGGGCCTGGGCCTCCTGGTTCGTGTCCTGGTAGGTGCCGAGGTCGCCTTCGGCGAGGGCCGCATCCGCCTCGTCGAAGAGGGTGTTGGCCTCGTCCAGCAGCGCAGCCGCCTGCTCCTGGGCAGTACCGGACGGTTCGCCGGCCCCGGCATCGCCCTCGCTCGGCTCGGTGGGCTGGTCGCCCGGCTGCTCCTGGGTGACCGCAGTCTCGCCGAACATGGCGGTGAGCGCCTCGGCCAACGTGTTCTCGATGACAACCTCGTCCTGGAAGGCGACAATGACCCGCTCGAGGCGGGGAAGCTGGCGGCTCTGGTCCTCGGCGACCACGTAGAACGGCTGCACGTACAGCAGTGCGTCGTTGATGGGGACCAGGAGCATGTTGCCGTAGCGCACCTCGGACCCACCCCGCCCGAGCAGGTTCTCGAGCTCGGACACCGTCTCGTCGGCACCGATGGTGGCGGCGGCGATGCCCGGGCCGTCGGGCAGGTCGCGCGACGACATCTCGTAGACCATCAGCTCGCCGTAGTTGTCGCCGTCCATGCGGGCGGCCATGAACGCGGTGAGCAGCTGGCTCTGGTCATCGTCGCTGAAGGGGACGAACGGGCGCATCATGACCATCTCGGCCTCGGGCGAGATACCACCGCCCCCCTCGCCCTCGGGTAGCTGGAGGAGCTGGTAGTAGGGCGAGATGCGGGCGGCCCGCTGCTCGCCGGTGGCCTGGCCCGCCTCGTCGGTGACCTGCGTGGTCGGGTCGGCCCCCGCCGTGCCCGGGTCGCGGGCGACGCGCCAGGCGTCCTCCTGGGTGAAGAAGGCGTCCGGATCATCGAGGTGGTAGCGACCGTAGGCGGCGGTCTGGATGCGGAACAGGTCCTCGGGGTAGCGCACGTGCTCGCGCAGCGCGTCGGGCATGTCGTCGCCGGGGGTGAACAGGTCGGGGAACGCGTCCTGGTAGGCGGCGATGATGGGGTCGTCCTCGTCGATGACGTAGAGCGTGACCGTGCCGTCGTACGCATCGACTGTGGCCTTGACCGAGTTGCGGACGTAGTTGAGGTCGTGGTTCAGCCCGCTGCCCGGCGTGAGCTGGTCGGTGTCGGCCTGCTGGGCGTACGGGTAGCGCGATGTCGTCGTGTACAGGTCGACCATCCAGGTCACCCGCCCGTCGACCACCACCGGGTAGGGGTCGGCGTCGGCGTCGAGGAACGGGGCGAGCGTGCGCACGCGGCTGACGACGTCACGCTGGAAGATGACCTTGGACTCGTCGGTCATGAAGTCGGAGATCAGCGGGTTGAGGTCGCCGAACCGCAGGGCGAACGCCATGCGCCGCACCAGCGAGTTGGCGGGGACGCCGTCCTCGCCCTCGTAGGTGGTCTCCTGCGTGCTGTCCTCGTCCTGGAAGTCGATCTCGTCGCGGTTGGTACCCACCACGACGTAGCCCTCGAGGTCCTCGCCGAAGTAGATGCCTGGCTGATCCATGGCGAAGCCGGACTGCTCGAGCCGGGGGTCGATCAAAGGCGGAACGTCGCCCACCAGGAACTCGGGCTCGGTGCCCTGCGAGGCGTTGGACGGCGCCAGCACCACGCCGTACCCGTGCGTGTAGGCCAGGTGGGCCGACTCCCACGAATCGCCCGGCACGCCATCGGTGTTGATGGTGCGGGCCCCGATGTTGACCTGGGTCATCTCACCGTCGATCTCGTAGCGGTCGACGTCGATGTCGTTGATGCTGTAGTAGTTGCGCACCCGCTGGAGCTGCTCGAACGTCTGCCCCGACAGGCTGGCCGCCGGGTCCCACAGGCGGATGTTGCGGATGGTGGGCTCGGCACCGGTCAGGTTCACGTCGCCGGGCTCGGTCAGCGGGGTGAACCGCTGCACGCTCACCTCACGCAGGTTGAGGGCGTCGAGCGTGGCCTCGATGTTGCGCTCGATGTACGGGCGCTCCTTGGCCGACTCGTTGGGCCGCACCTGGAAGCTCTGCACGTACTGCGGGTAGATGCCGCCCGCCACCACCGCCACGAACACCCACAGGCCCACGGCCAGCGCCGGCAGGGTCCACCCCCGGCGGAAGATGTTGGCCACGAACAGCACGGCCGCCGCCAGCGAGATGAGCACCAGCAGGTTCAGCGCCGGGAGCTGTGCGTTGACGTCGGTGTAGGTGGCGCCGTCGACGACACCCCGGCTCGACCCGGTCAGCTCGAAGCGCTGCAGCCAGTAGTCGGCCGCCTTGACCAGCGCCAGCGCCGCCAGCAGCACCGACAGGTGGGCCTTGACCTGCGGGCTGACCCGGGGCGACGGCGGCTGCACCCGGATGCCGCCGTTGAGGTAGTGGGCGACCGTGGTGACGATGAGGACGATGAGCAGCGAGGCGAACAACCAGTCCACCACGAACGACAGGAACGGCAGCTTGAACACGTAGAAGCCGACGTCCTGCCCGAACTGCTGGTCGGTCACGCCGAAGTCGCCGCCGTTGGTGAACAGGATCCACGAGTTCCACTCGGCCGAGACGCCCGACCCGGCGATCAGGGCGAGCACGCCGGCGACGATGCCACGCACCCACCCCGTGCGCTCGGCGACCAGCTCGTGGTAGCGCTCGAGCAGCTCGTCCTCGGGCCCCGACAACCGGTAGGGCGGGGCGATGCGGTCGGCGATGAGCAGGCTGACCCAGCACATCACGAAGAACGCGACGATGAACAGCACGGCCAGGACGACCTTGGCACCCAGCACGCCCCGCCACACACCGCTCTGGTCGAGCGAGTCGAACCAGAGGTAGTCGGTGTAGAAGCGGGCGATCCCCCGCAGCGACGTCAGCAGCACGAAGACCGCGACGACGGCGACGATCAGGACCGTGCGACCCCGGTTGCCGCGGGACGCCCGCCGTTGACGGCGGGGCAGATCATCGGGGGCTCGCATGGCCGCCGAGCCTATCGACCGGTCAGCAGCGCAGGACACCACCCGGGCGGGCGCCCGCCACAGTGCGAAGCGGGCGATCGCTGGGGAGGAGCGCGGCCACGCACCGTGCCCTCACGTGCTGCCGCTCATGCTGCTGCGCAGCGTGCCGCTGTGGCCCCGGCCTCGCCTGCGCTCGGCCTCACGCGGCGTCGAGCGTGCTGGTCGCCACGACCAGGCACCGGCAGTCCGGGTGGGCCGGGGCGAGCCCGTCGCCCGTGGGGAACGCCTCGCCCTTGGTGACCTCGCCGGCGAGCGCGTTGTCGTCGCAGTCGGGGCAGGCGTCGCACGACTGGTCGACGAGCCAGCGCAACCCAGCGCCGTCAGGTGCGGCGTCGTAGGCGCCGCGGGCGTAGGCGGACGCCGTGAAGTGACGGACGGCCGCGCCGATGTGCTGGCCCTTCCACTCGCGGTACAGGGCCCGCAGCCGCTCGGTCACCTCCTCGAGGTCGCCGTCGCAGTCGTCGAACGAGCGCTGCATGCGGGCTCGCAGCGGATCGACCAGGGTGCGTCCGAGCGCACCCGAGAGCTCGTCGCACGACCGCGCCGTCCCCTCGCCTGCCAGGTTCGCACCGTGGGCCGCCGCCGCGTCCAGGTGGGGGGTGGCGGCGATGGCGAAGCGGTCGGCGTGCTCGTCCGCGGCGGGCACCACGTCGGTGAAGTCGACGGTGCCGCCCCGGCGCAGGAGGTCGAGCACCTCGTTCTGCTCGTCGGCGAGCACCCGCTTGAGCCTGCGGCCCAACTCGCGCTCGGCGGTGGCCAGCAGCTCGTCGCGCTGGCGCAGCAACCGGGTAGCGGGATCGGTGGGCTCGTCAGCCTGCTCGTCCCGCTCGGCGTCTGCGGCGGCGGCGACCTCGGGCGTCGTGCCCGCGGCCGACCGATCGGGAGCGTCGGCGTCGACCTCATGCCGCGTGGCGACCGCGACAGCACCGCGCTCGTCGGCTGCTGACCGGGCGGGCCCCGGGCCCGGCTGGTCGCCCGGCCGGTCGCCGGGTCGGCGCTCGGCCCGGATGCGGGCGAACAGCTCGTCGACGTACGGCCCCGACTCGCCTTCGTCCTGGGTCGCGGGCGGGGCCGTCCCATCGTCGGCGTCGACGCGGGCGGTGGCGGGTACGGCCGGTTGCGTAGCTGGCTCGGTCGCCGGCGCGGCGGACGAGCGTGGCTGCGGCAGGCGGATGCCCCGCTCGTCGCCCTCGGAGGGGGGCGCTGCGGCCTCGGGCGAGCCGCGCTCGTCGGGGGGCGCCTCGTCCGTGGCGGCCGCAGCTGGGCCGTCGTCACCCACCTCGGCGTCCACAGCGGCGTCCACAGCGGGATCCGCATCCGGGACGCCCGTCTCTCCGGTGACCGGCGCGCCGGCGGCGGCTGCGGCGGCCTGCGCCGCCTCCTCCTCGGCCAGCTCGCGCAGCATGGCGTCGAGCTCGTCGTCGGACACGGCCGTGTCCGCCACGTCCTCGACCAGGCCGGCCATGCGGGCGACGGACAGCTCGGCCTCGATCACCTCGATCGTCTCGGTGGGCTCGTCGCTCACCCGGCGCATCGCCATCTCGCTGGCCGCCTTGGCCTCGGGCAGCGCGACGGTCAGCTCGCTGGTGGCTTCGTCGACCGTGCGCTTGACCACCTCGTACGCCGCCAGCAGGCGTTCGCGTGCCCCGTTCAGGCGCTCGAGCTGCTCCCGCGCCGTGCGTCGCCGACGGGACAGGTCCCCCAGCATGCGCTCGCGCACCGCCTGCGCCTCGCCCACCAGGCGACGCCCCTGGTCGCGCGCCGACGCGCGGATCTGCTCGGCGGCGGCCTCGGCGTCGGTGCGGGCGCGCTGGCCCTCGGCGAGCATGCGCTCACGCTCGTCCTCGGCCTCGCGGCGCATCTCGTTGACGACGGCCTGGCCCTCGCTACGGCGGCGTTCCACCTCGTCCTCGGCCTCGCGGCGCAGCGCGTCGGCCTCGGCCAGGATCTCGAGGCGCCGTGCCGCGGCGTCGGTGTCGGCCTGCTCGGTGATGGCCCGCGCCTCGGTCTGCGCCTCGCGCACCATGCGGGCGGCCGACTCCTCGGCGTGGGACCGGATGTCTCCCGCCGCCTCGCGGGCGGCCTCGAGCACCCGCGCCGTCTCCTCGCCCAACAGCTCGACCAGGCGGTGCTCGTCGAGCTGCTCGGCCAGCTGTGCCCGGTTCTCGGCCCGTTCCGCCCGGTCGTGCTCGTGGGCCTCGCCCCGTTGGAGCCGCCCGACCACGTCGGACAGCTCGTGGAGGTAGGCGCGGACCTCGGCATGGTCGTAGCCCTTGCGGGAGGTGGAGAACTGCCGGCGGGCGATGCCCGTCGCATCGAGAGGAGGCTCGGGCGACATGGTTCCGCATGGTATGACCCGCGGGCGGCCCGCGCCGAGGGTCAATCCGGACACCGCTTTCCGTGGCCAAAAGCCCCGGTAAACGCTGGGTCTCCGGTCGGCCCGCCGCTCCGGGCGGCGCCGAGGACACGGAGAGAACCTGAGTCGACGTTCTGGGTGACGCCGGTGTCAGGCCGCGGGCGTGTCCGCCAGTTCGTCCTGCGACGGCAGATCGTCGACGTTGCCACCACGCTCGCCGAGGGCGGCGAGAGCCTCGTCGAGCGTGTCGACGGCCACGACCTCGAGGTCGTCGCCGGCGTGATCGAGGGCGTCCTGGTAGTCGTCGGTGGGCACGAGGAACAACGTCATGCCCGCGTCGCGAACCGCCGCCGCCTTCTGCCCCGTGCCACCGACCGGCCCGACGGTGCCGTCGCCGGAGATCGTGCCCGTCACCGCGACATCGGTGCCGCCGGTCAGGTCGCCGGGCGTCAGGTCGTCGATGATCGCCAGCGTGAACGCCAGCCCGGCAGACGGGCCCCCGACGTCTCCCGTATCGATCTCGACGTCGATGGGGAAGTCGTAGTCGAGCACCACGACCGTCACCCCGACCCCCATGACCGCCCGGTCGGGATCGTCGGGTGACGCCGCCAGGGCGAGCTCGACGTCCCGGCCGGCCTCGTCACCGGGCGGCTGGACCGTCGCGGTGATCTCGTCGCCGGGGGCATCGTCGCCCAGGAGGCGCGCGAGGTCCTGCGCGTCGTCGAACGTCTCGCCGTCGATGGCCGTGATCACGTCGCCCGCCTCGAGGACACCCTCCGCCGGCATGTCCGGGAACACCTCGGTGACGAGCTGGCCCACGGTCACCTCGACGTCGTAGCCGAGGCGCTCGAGCGCCACCTGCGTCGCCACCTGCTTCGAGTTGCTCATCATCTGCAGGTTGACCTGGCGGTTCTCGTCGACGTCGCGCCCCTGCAGCACCCGGTCGCGCCCGAAAACGTCGATGTCGTCGTCGAGCCAGCCCTGCGCCAGCCCGAGCAGGGTCGCCTGCCGCAGCGAGACGGTGGTGTAGCCGATCGACCCCTCGGACGGGAACACCTCGGTGCCCTCGACGGCGATGAGCGGCTGTGTGTCGCGCACCGAGCCCGGCTTGAACAGGTAGTAGGGCAGGGGCACGAACGCCGCCCCCACCAGGAAGGCGACGAAGAGGAGCCCCGCGACGGCGAGGACGATCCGGCCCGTGCGTCGCCGCCGGGGAGGCTCGTCGCCGGCCGTCGGGGGAACGGGTGGGGCCTGGGGCGGATCGGCGTCCTCGGGTGCCTCCAGGTCGGGGCGCGGAGGCTCGGTCGGCTGCGCCGCCGCTGTGGTCTCGCCGTCATCGCTGCGTTCACCCGAGTTGACGGGTGCGCCGTGGGCATCTGGATCGGTGGGCGTTACCATCCGTAACGGCGTGATCCCCTTCTTACTCTGCGTGGTCATCTTGGGAGCGTGTGCGTCGGTCGTGATGATCGAGGTGCGTTCCAACGCGCAAGAACAGACTGCCACGGGCGGAGCCGAACTCCCCACCGGGGCGACCGCCGGCGCCGACGGCGATTCGTCCGCCGGGCACCACACGGCCGAGGGCGCTCAGGACTCGGCCCCGGCGGCGGGGACTGCGGCAGGCGCGGGTCTGGTCGCGAGAGCAGCCGCAGCCGTGGCGCACCGAGCCACCGCCGCGGCGCGGGAAGCTCCGGCGCCGAGCCGCGCCGGCCGTGAGCCGCGCCGGCGAGACCGCGACGACGACCATCCGCCGGGCGGCTGGCGCGACCGACCGGCAGAGCCGGCGCGCGTGGGCCGCCACCAGCGCCGGAGCGGCAACGGGCTGGGACGCCGCCACGCACCATGGCGGTCGCGCCCGTGCCACGATCGGCCCACACGCCCGCCGCGCCTGGACCGCCACCACCACATGGACCGCCGCCGCCTGGGTCACCACCGCCAAGCACTCGCGACAGGCCTGGGCCGCCACGGTTCGGTTCTCGCGGCGCGCCGGGGCCGCGGTCGCACGCTACGGGCGCACGGCCGGCCTGGCGATCGCCGCTGCGGCGGTCGCGACGTGGGAAGCGACGCGGCGCGGGCTTCGGCGGGCGTCCGCGGCGGTCGTCGCCGGCGGACACCGGGTGGCCGGCGCGACCGGGGCCGCCGGCCGCCGTGCACGCAGAGGCATCGCCAACGACGCTCGCTCCGTGGCCGGCACGGCCACGGCCGCAGGACGGCGCCTGCGTCCCGACCCCCAGCCGCTCGCGGGCGAGGAGACCCTGGTCGCTCCTGGCGTCGACCGCACGCCGGCCGGCGACGCCGTCACACAGGTGGGCGTCGTGCCGCCCGCGCCGAGGCCCGGCGGTGCCGTCACGACAGCCGCGGCCACCGCCGGGGTTGCGACGGCCCAGCTCACGACCACCGAGGTCACAGATGAGACCACCGCCGAGTGGTCCAGCCCGGCGGCCGACGCGGCCGCCCCCGCGCCGCCACGCGTCGGCGAGGCACCCAGCGGCAACGGCAACGGCGCGTCCGCGCTCTCCTACGGACGGCGCACCGGCGCGAACGGCAACGGCCGTCGAGATCTTGCCGGCGGAGCCGGTACCAGGCGCAACGCGCCCGCCCGCGCGGTCACCGCCCGCCGCCCGCGCGACGGCGTCGTCGTGCCGCTGCGCGTGCCGTGGCGCGTCCGCCTGCGCGCCACCGCCGGGCTGTTCGTCCTCGTGGTCGTCCTGGGCATCACGGCTGCCGCGGTGCTGGCCGCCGTGGCGATCGCCGGCGCTCAGGCCCTGGGCAACTTCTGACCGTCGACCGTCGGGTCGTCGAGCTCGTCAGCATCCTCGTCGACGGCGCCGTAGACCGAGCGGTACCAGAGGTCGGTGAGGGTGGCGACCAGGTGCTCGGGATCGCGCGCCGCATCGGGCCGCGGCTCCCCGAGCACCAGATGGGTGAACGCCGACCACTCGATCATCGCGGCCAGGGCATGCGCGACCATGGTGGGGTCGAACGGACGCACCGTTCCGGCCCGCTGCTGCGCGTCGAACGTGGCCGACAGGCGCAGCACGATCTGGCGGCGCAGGTCGAGCCACAACTGCTGAACTCGGGGCGACTGCAACATGCCCTCGAGCAGTGCACGCCACAGACCGTCGTGCTGGCTGTAGACGGCGAGGAAGTTGCGGATGCCCTGCTCGACGGCCGGGCGGCGGGCATGATCGAGGGGAACCACGGCGCTGACCGCGAGCTCGTCGACGATCACCGTCTCGATCACCTGACAGAAGGCGTCTTCCTTGTTGCGGAAGTAGAGGTAGAACGTTCCGTGTGCCGTGTTGGCCCGATCGGTGATGGCCCCGACCGTCGTGGCGCGGTACCCCCGCGCCTCGAAGACCTCGCCCGCGGCGACGAGCAGCTGCTGCCTGGTGGCGGCCGCCTGTTCGTTTCGCAGGTTGCCACGCTCGGACTGGTCGACCGTCAACCCATGTCTCCCCCGGTGGTAGGACGGTGACGCGCAAGCTAGCCGACGAGGTGGCCCGCCGGCGCGACGCGGCCCTGGCCGGGCATCGCGGCGACGCCGTCGCCGCCCGCGCCTTCGTGGCCGATCCCGCGCCGGCGGTCCGGGCCACCGCGCTGGGCGCGCTGGCGCGTGCGGGAGCGCTCACGAGCGACGACCTGCTCGCCGGGCTGGCCGACCCCCAGGCCACCGTGCGGGCGCGCGCCGCCGAGCTGTGCGCAGAGCTGCCGGGCGACGAGGCACCGGCGCTCGCGCCCGTGCTTGCCGACGCCGATCCTGCCGTGGTCGAGGCGGCCGCGTGGGCGTCGGGCGAGCGCACCCCGCCGGAGCCGGGGATAGTGGCCACGCTGGCGACCGTCGCCACCGCCCACGACGACCCGCTGTGCCGCGAGGCAGCGGTCGCCGCGCTGGGCGCGATCGGCGACCCGGCCGGGATGTCCGCGGTGCTCGCGGCCACGTCGGACCGACCCGCGGTGCGCCGGAGGGCGGTGTTGGCCCTGGCACCGTTCGAGGGGCCCGACGTGGACGCGGCCCTCGCCCGTGCCCTCGACGACCGCGACTGGCAGGTGCGCCAGGCCGCCGAGGACATCGGTCGCTGACCGCGAGCCGTGAGGCCACGCCGCTACGACGCCTCCGGGAAGCTCGCCGCCACCCGCTCGTCGCCGGCCAGTGGCGCTCGCCCGTCGACCGCGTAGCGGATGTGGGTGACCTCCGGCGTCTCGACGACCCATGACGTGAGCTCGATGCCGTCGTGGCCGAAGGTGTCCGACGGGTCGAACAGGCGCATGCCGTCGCCGAGCTGCACCGGCGATGTTGAGCTCGAGCCGTCCAAGCCGACGGCCATCCCTGCGCGAGCAGTGAGCCGCCCCCGGCGATCGCGACGTTCTTCCCGGCGTGGACCCGCGAGCGGAAGAACCCGGCGGCCTCTGTGCCCTGCACCCAGTCGTGCATGTCGGCCTGCCGGGGGCCGGCGTAGAACCCGTCGAGCGAGAGTGACATCTGTCCGGTGACCTTGGTCATCGGAGCTCCTGTCTCGGTGACGTGGCATCCCGCGTGGATGCGACACCCGGTCAGTCGGAGCCGGCGACGGCGTCTCGACATCGCCCGCGCGAGATTCTCCGGAGCCGTATGACCTCGGTCCCCTCGTCGACGACGACGGTGAAACGGGGCTCCCGCCGCGACAAGACGGGGGCGATGATGGCTACTCCGGGTATCTGTACGACCGTTCGTTCTGTCTCCCGGAGAATCTTGGGCGCCGTACCGGTCGCGACGTAGCGACCAGACGATCCCGCGCCTCGTGCCGCATGGCGCATACTCCGCCCGGGATTTCTTCCTCTGAACGGAACCTTCCGGCGGCGAACCATGTCATGAGGGGTGATGGAGGTCGGGTCTCAAGACACCTCGGACGTGGCGGCGAACGACGGGGACGTCGACGTTGAGTCGTTCGAGGACGCTTACGAGCGGTTGTGGCCAGCGGCCGTGCGCCTGGCGCGGCTGCTGACCGGCTCCTCCTCGGTCGCCGAGGATCTGGCGCAGGACGCGTTCGTCGCCGTCCAGGGCCGGTGGGCCGATGTCCGCAACCCCGATGCCTACGTCCGCACTGCGGTCGTGAACCGGGTGCGCACCTACGCCCGGAGGGGCTCGCCGCCGGAGGAAGCTCACGGGACGCTCGTCGTGACGGGGATGCCCGAGATCGACGAGACCTGGGCGCTCCTGCTCGGGCTCAGCGAGCGCCAACGGGCCGCGCTCGTGCTCCGCTACTACTGCGACCTGCCCTTGGCCGAGATCGCCGACCTGCTCGGATGCCGGGTCGGGACGATCAAGTCGACGATCCACCGCGGACTCGAACGCCTGCGCGAGGAGATGTCATGACCACGACGCTGGAAGCGGAGAGCCGCCTTCGAGAGGCGGTCCACGGAGTAGCCGAGGCCACGGATGTCGGTGAACCGCCTGACCTGGGAGTCCTCGTCACGCCGGTGCGCCTCCCCTGGCAGCCGGGGGCGAGACCCTCGAGCCGGACGCCACGGCAGCCGACGCACGGCGCGTCGCGTCGTGTTCGTCGGCGCGGCGGCGACGGTCGCGGTCGCCGCCGTTGTCGTCATGGCGACGGCCCCACGCTCGACGACAGTCGACGACATCCCGGCGACGGACACCACCGAGGCGTCGAACCCGTTCGAGCTTCCCTGCAGCGGGTCCACGGTCGTGAGCGACGTCCACGACCTGCAACTGCCGGCCGACTTCTCGCGCATCCCCCAGCGCGGCCGGGGCGACGACCCGACCGTCGACCGCGAGTGCGCCCGGCACCTTTCGTCGACCGCGCCCGCGACCACCGAAGTGCGCCGCACCGTCACCTTCGTGGACGACATCGGCATGCCGCTGCCCTCCCCGTCCGGTGCGACCGCCGACAGGGAGGTCCGCTGGTCGGCACTCGGCGACGGCGTCCTCGCCGCCGTGGTGTCGGACGGCACCGGCGAGACCTTCGGCGTCCTGGCATCCGGCCTGACCGACGTCGAATGGCAACGCCTGGTCGACGGCCTGGCCGGGTTCACGCCGGCGGAGTACGTAGAAACGGGCCGAGATCCTGGAAGCCGACCAGGACGTGATGGAAGCGTTCTTTTCGATCGATGACGAGGTGCCCTAGTCCGCCACGTCATCGGAAGCCGGTGATCGGCGACGAGCTCGTCCTCCTCGGCGTGGATCCGCTTGGTATCGGTGAGCAGCATGCCGCTCGGCGTCGTAGGCGAGGCAGGCAAGGGTGACCGAGTCGATCGGGCCGTCGATCGATCATGGTGCGCTCGGTGTCCTGCGATCAGGACGAAGCGCAGCTGGGGCAGCGCATCGTGCGCGATCGTCTCCACGCTCACCGTGCCCGACTCACGCACCCAGTCGACGCGCGCCACCTCGGCCCGCGTGATCCCGATGAGGTAGCGCCTCGGATCTGGGATCGCTGGGCGACGGGCCCCACGGCCAGGGTTGCTCGGACGCGGTGCAGCCGAACCTTCACTGCTCCCGGGCTCCGCTCCACGATCCGAGCCACCTCGTCGATCGGGAGGCCGCACAGGTAGTGCAGGACGATGACCGCCCGATCGGTCTCCGGGAGAGCAGCGATCGCAGCCGCCAGGTCCACATCGGGTTCTCGGTCCACAGTGACGGGCTCGGGCAGCGGCAGGCCGACACCGTCTCGTCGCCGCCGTGACGCCGCACGCAGGGCCAGGCGGACCGTGACCAGTCGGAGCCACGCGCCCGGGCGCTCGTACCGCGACACCCGCCGCCACCTCACCAACGCCCGGGTGCACGCTTCCTGCACGACCTCGCGGGCGATCCCGTCGTCACCGACGATCACGGTCGCGACGCGCACGAGCGGCACGTACTCACGCTCCACGAGCGCTGCGAAGTCGTCGGTCTCGGCCACCCAGGAAGTACACACCCGGCCCCGGACGACCGGTTACACGGGATCTACCGGTGCGCGCCGTGGTGCTGGGCACCGCAGCCGCGACAGGTCGACGTCCAGCGGGTCGTCGTCACCTGCACGGCCAGCCAGCGGCCGCAGTCGGGGCAGTAGTGCCACGGGTCGGATGCGCCCCTGCAGCCCGCGCACTCGGCCCGCGGGCGGCCACAGCCCGTGCAGTGCGCGTCGGCGGCCGTGCCGTCCGTGCCGGGTCCGGCCATGGCGCCGACGGCCCCTCAGATCACCTTCGACAGCGTGCCGATGGGCATCTTCAGCCCCTTGAGCATGACCACGTCCTGCTGCGGCGACCGGCC
This sequence comes from uncultured Acidimicrobiales bacterium, assembly GCA_963735375.1. Classification (GTDB taxonomy): domain Bacteria; phylum Actinomycetota; class Acidimicrobiia; order Acidimicrobiales; family VFJN01; genus ZC4RG19. The sequence goes on along the minus strand of CAVTKS010000006.1, from coordinate 282,097 downwards.
AAGCGTGGTCAGGTAGTTGCCGGTGATCAGGGCGTTGATGCCCGATGTCATGCCCATCTCCTGTAGGTCGCCGAGGGTGACCTCGCGGCCGCCGGCGTAGCGCAGGATCACGTCGGGCAGGGCCAGGCGGAACAGGGCGATCCAGCGGATGGCCTCGAGCGCCGCCATGTGCGGCCGGTCGGCAAGGGGGGTGCCCGGGCGGGGGTCGAGGAAGTTGACCGGCACCTCGGCCGGCTCGACGTCGCGGCAGCTGGCCCAGCAGCTCGATGCGCTGCCCGTCGGTCTCGCCCATGCCGAGCAGGACGCCGCAGCACAGCTCCATGCCGTGCTCACGGACGAGCCGGCACGTGTCGAACCGGTCGTCCCAGGTGTGCGTGGTGACGATCTCGCCGAAGTGGGACTTCGCGGTCTCGAGGTTGTGGTTGTAGCGGTGGGTGCCCACGGCCTTGAGCCGGGCGGCCTGGGCCTCGTCGAGGATGCCGGCGCTGATGGCCACGTTGAGCCCGGTCTCGCGCTCGACGAGCGGGACGATGTCCTCGAGGTGGGCCATCAGCCGCTCGTCGGGCCCGCGCACGGCGTAGACCAGGCAGAACTCGCTGGCCCCCAACTCGGCGGTCTCGCGGGCGGCGGCCAGCACCTCGTCGTGCGACAGCAGCGGCACCGCCTTCACCGGCGAGTCGAACTTGGACGACTGCGAGCAGAAGTGGCAGTCCTCGGGGCAGCCGCCGGTTTTGGCCGACAGGATGCCCTCGACCTCGACTGTGTCGCCGCACCAGGCCAACCGCACGGCGTGGGCGGCGGCGGCCAGCGCGGGCACGTCCTCGTCGGGGAGCGCGGCAAGCGCCGCCAACTCGTCGAGGTTGAGCTGGCGTCGCTCATCGACCAGCGCCCGCCGCGCGGGGTCGATCAGGTCGTTGGCAGGCCGGTCCGTTTCGACTGCTGACACGGGCCAGACGGTAGTGGTGGACCGAGCGCCGCCACCCATCCACGGCCAGGGCGACCGATCCGACCGGATCGTGGCGCTGGCGTACCCGTTCGGCCGTCTCCGGCGATAACGGGACAGCCACCCGAGTCAGGGGACGAGGGCAGGCCACGCGCACGCGACTGGGGCGCCGGGTCCGTCAAGAGCGGGCCGGGCCGTCCACGCGCGACACACCCACATCCGGTGTCACGCACCGGATCGACGAAGGAGCAACACGTTGGCGAGAACGATGCTGGTGCGGGTGGCGGCGGCCGTGTGCTGCGGGGGTGCCCTCCTCATGACGACCGCCGGGGGCGCGGCCGCGCAGGATCCGCCCGGCAACAACGGCACGGTCAAGGTCGACGGGGTCGCGTTCGACGACCACCCCGGCAACCAGCCTCACGTGGGCTGCACGTTCGAGATCGACTTCTACGGGTTCGACGAGGGGGACCTCGAGGCCGAGGTCACCTTCGACGCCGTCCCGCCGACCGGGGACGTCGAGCTGCTGACCGACACGGTCGCGATCGGCGAAGACGCGGCCGGAGGTGGCGTCGACCTCGACGCCAGCGAGGAATACGACCTGACCGAGGAGCTCCTGGGCATCGTGCCTCACCCGCAGCAGGGCTGGCACGTGCGCCTCACGGTCCACGCTGACGGCTCCATCGGGGCCGACACCAAGCACAAGGTGTTCTGGGTCTCAGGGTGCGAGCCCACGACCTCGACGACCGCGCCCGGGATCGTCCACGCACGACGCCGCCGACCACCGCGCCGGGGTCGTCCACCACGACGACCATCGTCCCCGGCGTGACCACCACCGTCCCGTCGGACTCGACGACGACGGTGCCCATCACGCCGAACGGGGACGCGCCGCCGCCCGGGCGACTCGCAGACGCCGTCCAGCCCGGCCGGGGGCAGCGACCCGAGCGGGCAGCTCCCGCGGACGGGCAACGACAACCTGCCCCTGGCGGCCCTGGCCGTGGCGCTGGTCGGCGCCGGCACGGGCGGGCTGGTGGTGGCGAAGCGCCTTCGCGCCCGCGACGACACGGCCTGAGTACGGCCTGACCCACGTCCCCGCTCCGTTGCCCGACCTCATCCCAGGTGAGGTCGGGCAGCGGCGAAGCGGGATGGTCGCACCGCTGGCGGTCGGCTCCAGCCCGAAGCGCGCTCGCCGTCCCTCGTCGGCAGGCGACCGGGCTAGCGGCCGGCCTGGAACGCCACGCGCAGGGCGGCCGGATCCTCGATGCAGCGGCCGGCGCCCAGGACGACCGACTCGAGGGCGTTCTCGACCAGGTGGACGTCGATCTCGGTGGCATGGGCGATGCGCTGGTCGAGCCCGGCGAGCATGCCCCCGCCGCCCACCAGGTACATGCCCTGGGTGATGAGGTCGTGGGCCAGCTCGGGCGGAGCGCTGCCCAGGCAGGCGATGACCGACTCGACGATCTCGACGATCACGTCGTCGATCGCCTCGCGGATCTCGCCCGGCGTGAGGATGACCGTCTTCGGCAGGCCCGACGCCAGGTCGCGGCCCCGCACCTCGGCTTTGAGCTCGTCGCGCACCGGCCACGCCGAACCGATGGCGACCTTGATCTCCTCGGCGGTGCGCTCGCCGACGGCGATGCCGTACTCGCGCCGCACGTAGGCCTGGATGGCGGCGTCGATGTCGAAGCTGCCGACCCGCACGGCGTCGAGCCCCACGACCCCGCCGAGCGAGATGAGGGCCGTCTCCGTGGTACCGCCGCCCACGTCGATGACCAGGTTGGCCACGGGTTCGTGGATGGGCAGGCCAGACCCGATGGCGGCCGCCATGGGTTGGTCGATCAGGAAGGCGTCGGTCGCCCCGGCCCGGCGGGCGGCCTCGGCCACGGCCCGGCGCTCGACCTCGGTGATGGCCGATGGGACGCACACGACCACCCGGGGCCGGTTGAACCTGCCGACGCGCACCCGGTGCAGCAGCAGGCGGATCATGCGCTGGGTGACGTCGAAGTCGGTGATGGCCCCTTGTCGCAACGGGCGCTCGGCCACGATGTCGCTGGGGGTGCGGCCGATCATCTGCCAGGCGTCGTGGCCCATCGCCAGCACCTCACGGGTGCGGGTGTTGAGCGCGATGACGGTGGGCTCATTGAGCACGATGCCCCGCCCCCGCTCGTAGACGAGCGTGTTGGCGGTACCGAGGTCGATGGCGAGGTCGCGTGCCATCAGCGCTTCCACCAGCGTCGTTGTGGCACCGGTTCGTCACGGGGCGCGAGGGCCTGCATCTCGCGGCGGAAGTTGTCGATGCCCGACTCGAGCGACGACGGCGTGCGGTTGCGCAGATACAGCGCCGTCGAACCGACGACCGAGATCACCACGGCGATCATGAGGAACGCGATGGCGCCCACGTTGTCATCCTGCTCCTGCGTCGACGATGTGTTGCGCTTCGAGGCCCCAGCTCTCGCCGTCGGCCCAGCTCTCGCGCTTCCAGATGGGCACCGACCGCTTGAGCGTGTCGATGCAGAAGCGGGCGGCGGCGAACGCCTCGGCCCGGTGCGGGGCCGAGACCACGACGACAACCGCACTGTCGCCCACCTCGAGCACGCCCGTGCGGTGGAGCAACGCGATGCGGCCGACCTCGGGCCAGCGGACGCGGGCCTCGTCGGCGACGTCGCGGAGCCGGGGAACGACCTGGCTGTCATAGGCCTCGTACTCGAGGCGCTCCACCCCGGGGCGGCCCTCGGCGTGGTCGCGCGCCGTGCCGGAGAACAGGACGAGGCCGCCGCAGTGGGGTTGCACGGCCCACGAGACGGCCTCTGCCACGGGGAGTGGTGCCGCGGCGAGGCCGAGCCAGGTGTCTCCCTCGGGGGCGACCAGCGGCCCGGGTCGCTCGCTCATCGCTCCACGCTCGCTCTTTCGCCCTCCGGGTCGCGCGCTCATCGCCGCTCATGGTACGCAGGCGACGGCGCCCGTCGGCGCCACCTGGAGATTCTCCGGCCACCTCTCCCCGCGCGTGGGTGCTGCCCCTCGGCGGCGGAGTGCCGTTAGTGTCCGCCTCGTGCCCTTCGACGACGACGCCGAAGCGGACAACCCGGGGTACCGTCCGCCGCCACACCCCGACGACCGGATCTGGCGCCATCCGTCCGAGATGAGCGACCACCCGATCGTCCCCCTCGGCGCGCCCTCCCCGCCCCCGCTCGTCGACACGTCGTCCGCCACGCACCGTGGCTCGGAGGGCCGGCGGCCCTGGGGCGCGTTCGTGGTGGCGGGCGCCGTCGGCGCGGTGCTGGCCGGCGGTGGCGTGGTGGCGTTGGGGATCGGCGAGCGCGTCGTCGAGCGGCCCGTGACCGAGCGGGTGGCCCTCAGCCCCACCTCGTCGGCACTCGGCGCCGCCGACACCGACATGCTCGACGGGGTGCGCCAGCGGGTCGAGCCCGCCGTCGTGAGCGTCGAGGCACCGGCCGAGGCGGGCTCGGGGGTCGTGGTGCGCGACGACGGCATCGTGATCACGAGTGCCGCCCTCGTCGCGGCCGCGGCCGTACCGACGGTGCGCCTGTCCGACGGTCGGAACGTCACCGCTCAGCTGGTGGGCACCGATCCCGCCACCGGGCTGGCCGTGCTCGACCTGGCCGGCAGCGGCTACACCCCCAGCGTGCTCGCCGGCGCCGCGGACATGACCGTCGGCGAGACGACGTTCGTCCTGAACGCACAGGCCGCCGAGGGGTCCTCCAGCCGCGCCGGGGTCGTCGGCCTGACCTACCGCTTCGTCGGGCCGTCGGGCACGGCACTCGACGGCGTCGCTGTCGATGGTGACGCGGGGGCCGACGACCTCACGCTCGGCGGGCCGGTGGTCAACCAGCGTGGTGCCGTGGTGGGCATCGTCACCACGGTCGAGGACGGCGACGCCTGGTACGTCGCGCCCGTCGAGGTCGCCCACAAGGTGGCGGACGACCTGCTCACCGACGGCGCCGTGCACCACTGCCGGCTGGGCATCGAGGGCACCGACGTGGGCGACGCCGACGCCTCAGCTGCGCCCCCGTCCGCCGAGGGGGGCGGCACCCGGGTGGCGTCGGTCGAGCCGGACAGCCCGGCGGCCCTCGGCGGTGTCGAGGCCGGCGACGTGATCGTGGCGCTCGACGGGCAGGCCATCGCTCGGATGCCCGACCTGCTCGTGGCTCTGCGCTCGCGCTCGCCCGGCGACCGCGTCGACCTGACAGTCGTCCGCGCCGACGGCAGCCGGATCACGCTCGTGCTCACCCTGGACGAGGCCCCCACGCCCCGAGCGTGACGGCGGCGACCCCGCCGCCGGCTCCGACCCGCTCGCTGCCGACCCGCGTCGCCCCTGCTCAGTCGCGCAGCCAGCGGCGGAGGGCGAGCACGACGCCCACGGCCAGGCCGACGAAGCCGACGGCGGCGACGCCGAGCGCGATCTCCTGGCGGCGGCGAGGGCTCATCGTGGCCCATGCCCCCACCTCGTGGGCCTCGACGCACGCCTCTTCGTTGGACAGCGTCGGCGTCCACCCCTGGGCACGCAGGCGGTCGCCGGCCACGACCCACGGGTGCAGCGTGTAGGGCACCAGCTCGGGCGGGGTGGGACCCAGGCCCCAACGGAACCCCCACCGCACCACCCGGTTCACGACGCGCTCGGGTAACGGCACCTTGGGCGGGGCACCGATGAGCGATCGCACCTCGTCGCCGGGGATCGAGCCCGGCGGCGCGACGTTGTACGCCCCGTCGAGGCGTCGGTCGACGGCCAGCTCGACCGCAGCGGCCACGTCGTCGAGGTCGACGAACTGCACGGGCGGCTCGTCGCTGTGCTCGGGCACGGCCGGCCCCGGACGGAGGGCCCGCACCAGCCAGTCGCGATGGTCGGACCCTGCGGCGCGCGCCGGGCGCAGCACGGTGGCCGTGGTGCCCGGGTGGGCCTCGCGCCACTCGGCGGTCAGCCGCTCGATCTCCGCACGCTCGGCCGCGAAGGCGAACCCTGGGTTGGGGCGGAGGGTGGCGTCCTCGGTGAGGGGCACCGGGTTGTTCGCCCACGCCCCGTAGACCGTCGCGCTCGACAGGGCGACCACGTGCCTGACGCCAGCGTCACCTGCGGCGTCGAGAACCCGGCGGGCCGCGGTGACGTCGTCGGTGGACGCCGTGGGCGACGCGGGGACCGACGTCGCCAGGTGGATGACCACGTCGGCGTGCTCGACGTGGGGCTTGACGTCGTCGCGTGCCAGGTCGAGCCGGCGCACCTCGACCGGGTCCGGCAGGCCGACCACCGGCCCGGCAGCGAGGCCCACGACCTCGACCTGGGGATCTGCCGCCGCGAGGCGCGCAACGCGCCGCCCGAGGGGGGTCTCGACGCCGGTGATCACGACCATCGTCATGCCTTCTACCTTGCCAGAGGCGACCTGGTTAAACACCAACGCGGCACCGACCGGGGCGCGGTGGGCGCGGCCAGGTCCGGCGCTAGCGTGAAATCCGTGAGTGACCCCGGCTCGCCCAACCCCTTCGAGGGGTTCCCCCTGTTCGGTGACCTGGCCAAGTTGTTCGGTCAGGGCGGCGGCGGTGTCCCGTGGGACGCCGCCCGCAACCTGGCGCTCGCCGTCGCCACCGACAACACGGCCGAGGCCAACGTCGACCCGCTCGAACGCATCAAGCTCGAGCAGCTGGCCCGCGTGGCCGAGCTGCACGTCGCCAACGTGACCGGGCTGTCGACCACGATCACGGGCCGCGAGCTCACGGTCGCACCGGTCAACCGCGGCCTCTGGACGCAGCGCACGCTCGAGGACTACCGGCCCCTGCTCGAGAAGCTGGCCGGGTCGCTCGGGTCGAGCGGTGCCCTCGCCCAGACCGCCGACGACGACCCTGACCTGGGACCGGGCCTCGGTGAGGACGACCAGTTCGCCGCCATGCTCGGCCCGATGATCCAGGCCATGCAGCCGATGATGGTGGCGATGACCGCCGGCTCGATGGTCGGGCACATGGCGCGCCGGTCGTTCGGCCAGTACGACCTGCCCATCCCGCGCACGCCGTCCGACGAGCTGCTCATCCTCGTGCCGAACCTCGACGCGTTCGGTTCCGAGTGGAGCCTGCCGGCCGACGACCTGCGACTCTGGATCTGCCTGCACGAGATCGCGCACCACACCGTGCTCGGGGTGCCCCACGTGCGGGCCCGCCTCGAGGCCCTGCTGGGCGAGTACACCACCAAGTTCCGCAACGATCCCCGGGCGCTCGAGGAGCACCTGGGCGACCTCGACATCACCGGCGGGCCCGAGTCACTGGCCAGCCTGCAGCAGGCCCTGGGCGAGCCCGGCGCCCTGCTGGGCGCCATCCAGTCCGACGAGCAGCGGGCGCTGCTCCCCCGCCTCGAAGCCCTGGTCGCCGTGGTCGTCGGCGTGGTCGACCACGTCATGGACGAGGTGGGCACCAAGCTCATCAGCAGCTACGGGATGCTCACCGAGGCCCTGCGTCGCCGCCGGGTCGAGACCGGTGAGGCCGACCGCTTCGTCGAGCGGCTGCTCGGCCTCGAGCTGACCCAGGCCGTGTACGACCGCGGCTCGGCGTTCGTCGCAGGCGTCATCGAGCGCGCCGGACCCGACGGGCTGGCCCGCCTGTGGGAGAGCGAGGCCATGCTGCCCAGCCCGCCCGAGGTCGACGCCCCGGGGCTGTGGCTCGCGCGCATCGACCTGCCCGACGACCTCTGAGCCGTCAACCGAGCCGACGACCTCCCGCGCGGCCCGTCGGGCGCCGCGTCAGAGGTTGGTCGGGTCGATGACGACCCGACGGTCGGCGTCGGGCGCCGGTGCCTCGGGTGTGTTGGAGCGCTCCGCCTCCTCGTCGTGGCCATCGACGTCGTCGCCTTGATCGAACGGCAGCGGAGGCGGTGGAGGCGGCGGGGGGATGGCAGGGCGTCCGTCGTCCACGGGCTCGTCGTCCGCGGGATCATCGGTGTCGCCGGCATCGGCACGGTCGGCGTCGGCGTCGGCGTCGGCGTCGGCGTCGGCGTCAACATCCGCATCCGCATCCGCTGATGCCAGCGCCGGCGACGGCGAGCCCGGCTCGCGTCGGTCGACGGCGAAGCCCTGTCGGCGACGGCGCAGGCGGGTGGTGATGACCTCGGTGGGGTTGCGGCGCACCGGCATCTCGCCCCGCGCCAGGCCTCGCAGGCCCGCCAGGTAGGAGAACAGGGCGAACGCGGCGCACCCGGAGATGACGAGGAACCCGATCTCCATCGGGATCGAGACGACGACCGGGATGAACGCCCCGACCACCCACGTGAGCTGGAAACGGGTCTCGAAGCGGGCGAACGAGCGCCCGCGGTTGGCGTCGGGGGCGTCGCGCTGCACCACCGAGTCGAACGCGAGCTTGCCGCTGCTCGCCGCGACGCCGACGCACAGGGCGAGCGCCGCCGCCGCGCCGGTGCCCCCGCCCCACGCGGCGAGCACACCTGCGACCGCGGTGATGGCGAGAACGATCTGGAGGATGCGTTCCTCGGCCGTGTTGTTACGCCGCAGCGCCGGTGCGACCAGCGCGCCCAGCAGCGAACCGACGCCGCTCGCGGCGACGACCAGACCGAACTGCCATGTGGGCGCGTCGCTGCCGCGCAGCGCGAAGGCGATGAGGAACGTGAGGAAGCCGACGATGCCGCGCAGCAGCCCCATCGCCGAGGCCGAGAGCAGGATGCCGCCGCCGCGCAGCTCCTCGCGCTCGGTCTCGGACGTGTGATCGGCCGCCACCTGCGTGGCGGGGATGCGCAGGCCCAGGACGGCGGCCACGGCGAACACGACCACGGCCAGCACCAGCACGCCCTGGCTGCCCGCGACCAGGAAGGCCAGGCCGCCGGGGACCGCCGCTGCGAACGTGACGACGCCCGAGAGGAACGACAGGCGCGAGTTGGCCTCGACCAGCTCGTCGTCGGACCGTACGACGGTCGGCACGATCGCCGACTTGGCGACGTGGTAGCTCTTGGCCAGCACGAGCACGGCGAACGCCTCGGGGAACAGCACCAGGCTGTCGAGGTCGCCGATCATCAGCACGCAGATGATCGCCCGCAAGGCGTTGGCGCCGATGACCATGAAGCGCCGGCCGCCCTTCATCCGGTCGAGCGCCGGCCCGATGAGCGGCGCCACCACGGCGAAGGGCGCCATCGTCAACGCCAGGTACAGAGCGACCTTGCTGCGGGCAGCGGACGGGTCGATGTCGAAGAACAGCGAGTTGGCGAGGGCGAGCGCGATGAGCGTGTCGCCCGCGACGGCGGCGGCGTGCGTGCGCGCCAAGCGGGTGAAGGGCGTGATGACGAACGCACCGGCGCCCACCCGCCGTGGCGGCTTGGACAGGGGCTCCCACCCGTTGTCGAGGGCCATCACCAGCGAGGGTACAAGCCGGCCGCACCACCACGGCGCAGCCTCCGGCGTCGCCCGTTCGAGCCCTAGCTGCGGGGGGTGTCGTACTTGTAGCCGAGGCCTCGGATGGTGACGATGCGGGTGGGCACGGCCGGATCCTTCTCGACCTTCGCCCGCAGGCGCTTGACGTGCACGTCGAGCGTCTTGGTGTCGCCGACGTAGTCGGTGCCCCACACCCGGTCGATGAGCGTGTCGCGGGGCAGGACGCGACCGGCGTTGGTGAGCAGGATCTCGAGCAGCTCGAACTCCTTGAGCGGCAGCTTCACCTGCTCGCCGCGGATGTCGACCTCGTGGCGCTCCGGGTCGAGGCGCACGTCGCCCACCTCGAGCACGTCACCGGACGCGGCGCGGGCGGACGCGTCCGCGGGCCGACGCCGCAGGACCGCCCGCATGCGGGCCACCAGCTCGCGCAGCCGGTACGGCTTCGTGACGTAGTCGTCGGCGCCCACCTCGAGCCCGACCACCGTGTCGATCTCCGAGCCCTTGGCCGTGACCATGATGATCGGCACGGTCGACCGGCGGCGCAGCTCGCGGCACACGTCGACGCCCGAGATCTTGGGCAGCATGACGTCGAGCAGAACCAGGTCGGGCTTCACGACGTCGAACATCTCGAGCGCCTCGGCCCCGTCGTGCGCCGTCTGCACCCGGAACCCTTCGCGCTTGAGCCCAACGGTCAGCGCCTCGACGAAGCTGTCTTCGTCCTCGACGAGGAGCACCGTGGCGTCAGGCGTACTCATGGTTCCCGCTCATGCCGCTCCGCAGCGGGCCGCTCGGGCCACGCTCACGCCCTTCGGGACACTCGCTCATCCTGCCTCCTTGATCGTGACTGCCACGGGGCCGGGCCCGGCGGGAAGTCGCAACGTGAACGTCGAGCCCACGCCTTCGCGCGACTCGACTCGGACCTCGCCCCGGTGGTTCGAGGCGACATGGCGGACGATGGCCAGACCGAGGCCCGTGCCACCGGTCTCGCGGCTCCGGGCGCGGTCGACCCGGTAGAACCGCTCGAAGATGCGCTCGAGGTCTCGGCGGGGGATGCCGATGCCGCGGTCGCGCACCGTCACGTCGACCCACGTGCCGTCCGTGCGGGCGCGCACGGCGACCGTGCTCCCGGGCTCGCTGTACTTCACCGCGTTGTCGAGCAGGTTCGTGACGGCCGAGACGAGCTGGCGACGTTCACCGACCACGGTCAGCCGCACCGGAGGCTCCTCCACGTCGATGTCGATGCCCCGCTGCTCGGCGGCGGGGCGCACCCGGTCGGCCGCGTCGCCCACGAACTGCGCCACCACAACGTCGTCGCTGGCGAGCCCGGTCGCGACCTCGAGCCGCGACAGCTCGAGCAGGTCGTCGATCGTGTTCCCCACGCGGAACGCCTCGCTCGCGAGACGCTCGGCCAGCCGCTTGGTGACGCCGGGGTCGTCCTCGTCGAGCAGCGTCTCGGCCAGCAGGGCCAGCGCCCCGACGGGCGTCTTGAGCTCGTGGCTGATGTTGGCCACGAAGTCGCGGCGCACGTTCTCCAGCCGGCGACGTTCGGACGTGTCCTCGACCACGACCAGCACGCCCGACGGCCGGGTGTCGTTCTCGAGCGGGACGGCCCGCAGGCTCAGCACCCGGCGCGGCGGCCCGAACAGCTCGAGCTCGCGCTCGGCGCCGCGTCCCCGCAGGGCGTCGGACGCCATGGTCGTGATGGCGTCTTCCACCAGGGCGTCGCTGTGGCGTGCGGCCAGGAACGACGCCGCCGGGTCGTTGCGGTAGGCGATCTCGCCCCGCTCGTCGAAGATGACGACGCCGTTGGCGATGGCCCCCAACGCCCAGGCGAGCCGGTTCTCGGCCTCGGCCTCGTGCACCCGGCGGTCGGCGGCAGCTGTGGTCACCCGCTCGAGATCGTCGAGGGCACGGTCGAGCGACGGGTGGTCGCGCACGTCGCGCCCCGGCACATCGGCGGCGAGGGTGCGTGCGGCGGCGGCGACGCGCTGAGCCGCGGCCCGACGGGTGACAGCGGCGGCGACCAGACCGGAGACGGTGCCGATCAGGATCAGCACCAACACAGTGACGGCGATCACCACGGGACGCCGCCGGAACTGGTCATGCGGTGCTCCGGGACCCCGCCACGACGATGTCGAGCACGCCGCTGACGTCGACGGCCTCGTCGACGCGGATGCCGGAGATGGCCGACACGGCGACGTACCCAGCTGCCACCAGGGCGGTGTCGCAGTCTGCGGGCAGGTCGGCGTTGGTGGGGCGGAGCTCGAGCTGCAGGCGCCCGCCGTCCTCGGCCGACTCGATCACCGTCGACCGCACCGTCCCGAACGGCGCCAGCGTCGCCGGGCGTGCGCCCGCCAGCCGGTCGGCGGGCACGTCGGGCACGTTCAGGTTGAGCACGGTGCCAGGGGGCGACGCCGCCAACCACTCGACCGCAGCGGTCGCGACAACCGCCGCCGTGTCCCAGTGTGCGGGCGTGCCGGGTTGGGGCGTCGGCGGGGCGTCGTCGGCCGCTCCCGCGGCGTTGGGTGCCTCCACCACCTCCACGCGGGCCTGTTCGCCGTCGCCCGCGGGCGTGACCGTGCTGCCGCTCTGCTCGTGGACGAGACGCGCCACCACGTCGATGCTGACCGCCAGGCCCCTGACGCCGAAGTTGGCTGCGGTCAACGCGGCGCCCACGGTCCCCGAGTGGAGCACCGCGCGCCCGGTGTTGCAGCCCGGGTTGATGCCCGAGACGACCATGTCCGGCGGGTCGCCGAACCCACCGAGGCGGGCAGCGAGCACGCACAGCCCGGGCGGGCCGTCGACGGCGTACGCGGGAACGCCGGGCAGCCCGGGCAGCTCGACCCGCTCGGCATCGATGTGCTCGTCGACGTGGATCCGCCCGATGGCGGCGCCCGACCCGCTCATGTCGCGGTCCGGCGCAGCCACCACCACGTCACGCCCATCGTCGACCAGCGCCCGCACCAGGGCGTGCAGCCCCGCGGACTCGACACCGTCGTCGTTGGTGACCAGGACCTTCATCGAGGGACCTCTGTCGTGCATCGCCACACGAGAAGTCTGCCGCCGGTTCGACCGAGAGACATGGAGGGGGCGCCGACCGCGTCGCGGTCAACGGACCTCGGCGGCCAGGTGGGCCGGCTCGCCGGTGAGGAGGTACCGCAGCCGGGCCCCGATGATGGCAGCGTGGTCGGCGATGCGGTCGGCGGCCTGGCCGGCCACGAACAGGTGCATGGCGATAGGCACCGCGTCGGGGCCGTTGAGGCGCCGCAGCTCGCCGACCAGGTGCTCGTGGAACGACTCGAGGTGCGGCCGGTTCTCGGCGAGCTGGGTGGCCAGACCGAGGTCCTGGGCCGACCAGGCGCGCAGCGCCGTGCGGTACTGCTCGACGGCGACATCCACCAGGGTGCGCACGATGTCCCACGCGGGACCGCATGCCGACAGCTCGTCGACGTCGGGTGCCAGCTTCAGCACGCGCAGCCCCAGGTCGCCCACCCGCTCGAACTCGGACAGGATGCGCACCACGGACACCAGGAACCGCAGGTCGCTGGCCATGGGCGCCTCGCGGCCCAGCAGCAGGTAGCAGCGCTCGAGCAGCGAGACGTGCATGGCGTCGATCTCATCGTCGGCCGTCAGGGCGGCCGCCACGATGTCGCCCGTCGTGTCGCCGTGGTCGAGGACCTGGCGCATGCGCTCCAGGTTCTGATCGACGCGCACGCCCATCAGCTCGACCTGGAGCCGGAGTTGCTCGAGCTCCTCGTGGAACACCGTCCGGAGCGGGATCGGCGCATCGCCGGTGGACATCAGCGCGTCACCTACCCGAACCGCCCGGTGATGTAGTTCTCGGTCCGCTCGTCGGAGGGGTTCGAGAAGATGGTCTCGGTGCGGTCGAACTCGACCAGCACGCCCGTTCGCCGGTCGGACTCCGGGTTGACCTCGGTGGAGAAGAAGGCCGTGGCGTCGGACACACGCGCCGCCTGCTGCATGTTGTGGGTGACGATCACGATCGTGAACTCGGACTTGATCTCCTGCATCAGGTCTTCGATGCGGGCAGTGGCGATGGGGTCGAGCGCCGAGCAGGGCTCGTCCATCAGCACCACGTCGGGCCGAGTGGCGATGGCCCGCGCGATGCACAGCCTCTGCTGCTGGCCTCCCGAGAGCCCCATGGCCGAGTCCTTGAGCCGGTCCTTGACCTCGTCCCAGAGCGCGGCCTTGAGCAGCGACGTCTCGACGACCTCGTCGACCTCCGCCCGCTTCCTGGTGCCGAAGAGTCGGGGGCCGTAGGCGACGTTGTCGTAGATCGACTTCGGGAACGGATTGGGCTTCTGGAACACCATGCCGATGCGCCGCCGCACCTCGACCGGGTCGACGCCGGGGCCGTAGAGCGGCACGCCGTGGTAGTTGAGCGTTCCCTCGGTCCGCGCGCCGACGATCAGGTCGTTCATGCGGTTGAAGCACCGGAGTACCGTCGTCTTGCCGCAGCCGGAGGGGCCGATGAACGCGGTGATCTCGTTCTCGCGGACATCGAGGTTGACCTCGCGCACGGCCCGGAAGTCGCCGTAGTAGGCGGCGAGGTCGCCCACCTCGAACACGACGGGGAGCTGGTCGTGCGGAGCGCGCTCGTGCTGGGCCAGATCGAGGCCCTGGCGCAACGGCGCGTCTGACGTCGCCACGGTCGGGGTGCCGGGGGACTCGGTCATAGCGACCTCTTCTTCTCGAAACGGTTGCGAAGGACGATGGCGATCGAGTTGATGAGGAGCACGAACACCAGCATGGCCATGATGGTGGCGGACGCGTTCGCCTTCTTGAACTGTTCTTCAGGCTGCTTGGCGAAGGTGGTCACGATCGACGGAAGGGCGACGAATCGCTCGTCTAGGTGGCCCGGATCGACGACGTTGCCGACGTTCAGCCCGCCGCCCTGGCTGAAGAAGCCGGTGACGGCACCCACAACGATCAGGGGTGCCGCCTCGCCGACCGCCCGGGCGATCGACAGCAGGGCGCCGGTCAGGATGCCCGGCGCCGCGTAGGGCAGCACCTGTGACCGGATGACCTCCCACCGCGTGGCCCCGACACCGTACGCGCCCTCGCGCAGCGCCAGCGGCACGGCTCGGATGGCCTCGGCCGTGGTGATGATGACGATCGGCATCACGAGCACCGCCAACGTGATGCCCGCGGCCGCCAGCGTGCGGCGATCGACGCCGGAGGCGCCGGCGAAGCCGCTGAAGGCGTTGACGAAGATGGCCAGGCCCAGCAACCCGTAGACCACCGACGGCACGCCGGCGAGATTGCGGATGTTGAGCTCGATGAACGAGGTGAGCCGGGTCCGCGGCGCGTACTCCTCGAGGTAGATGGCAGCGCCGACGCCGAGCGGGAAGGAGACGACGACGACGCACAGCGCGATCCAGAACGAGCCGACGATGCCCTGGGAGATGCCCGCCCGCTGGGCGCTGCCGGACAGGCTGCCGTCGAGGAACTCCCAGCCGCGGTCGGTGTAGACCGGCATGCCGTCGGAGAGGATCGTGACGATCAGCACGCCCAGGATGACGAGCGACAGCAGCAGGCAGGCGAGCAGGCCGAGCTCGAACAGCCGGCCTCGAGCGTCGACGCGGTCACCGCGCAGCGCCTCGGCGACGCTGCCCTTCACTGCGGCCTCGCTGCTCGTTCGGACGGTGGAGAGTGCCATCTTGTCTCCGACTGGCTAGTAGACCTGGCGCACGCGGCGCACGAAGCGGTCGGCGATGAGGTTCAACCCGAAGGTGAAGAAGAAGAGCACGATGCCGACGAAGTAGAGGCTTGGCACCGCGAGATCGGCGCCACGCACGTTGTCGGTGCCCACGGCCAGCGACGCCATGGCGGCGGTCATGGTGAGGCTGCCCTCGAACGGATCGGTCGTGAAGTTGGCGGAGTCGGACGCGCCGCCGGCGATGAACACGACCATGGTCTCGCCGATGGCACGTGACGCCCCGAGGATGATCGCTGCGACGATGCCCGAGACCGCGGCGGGCAACACGACCCGCAGCGTCGTCGACATGCGGCGGGCGCCGACGCCGGCCGAGGCTTCCCGCAGGCTGTTGGGGACGGCCCGCATGGCGTCCTCGGAGACGGAGGCGACGAGCGGCACCGTGAGGATGCCGACACCGATGCCCGCGGCCATCATGCTGCCCCGACTGTTCTGCTCGCCGAAGATGGTGCCGACCACCTCGGGGGCGATGAAGTTGAGCGCGAACACGCCCAGGACCACCGAGGGGATGCCGGCGAGCACCTCGAGGATCGGCTTGAGCACCGTACGGATGCGGGGTCGGGCGAACTCGGACAGGTAGATCGCCGCGCCCAACCCGAGTGGAGCAGCCACCAGCATGGCGATGCCGGTGACGATCAGGCTGCCGACCAGGATCGTCGAGATGCCGAACTCGTCTCGACGAGGGGCCCACGAGTCGCTGCCGAACACGTGGGACCACTGGACGTCGGTGAAGAACTCGAGCCCGTTGCTGAACAGCGACACGAGGATGAGCGCGCTGATCAGCAGCGACGTCGCCGCGGCGGCGAAGAAGAAGATGCCCATGGTGCGCTCGCGCCGGTGGCGGCGAGGATCGCCGGACAGGTCGATGGGGGAGCCGGGGGGCGGAAGGGCGGCGGTTGCCATCAGTCAAGCCTCGAAGTGCTCGGGCGGGCAGCGGGTGGGCGAAGCGTAGGCGGATAGGGCTGTGGGGTCGGGCTGATCGAGCCCGACCCCACAAACGGCCACACAGGGCCGCCGGTGCGTATCAGCGACCGTCCCACGCAGTCGTCGTCGCCTCGACCTGGTCCTCAGGCATGGTGACGTAGCCACCCTCCTCGACGAACTCGGTCAGGTTCGCCAGGTAGAAGTCGACGAACGGAGCGACCGCCGCGTTGTCGGTAGCGCTGGCCGAGCTCACGTAGATGAAGAGCGGCCGCGACAACGGGTAGCTGCCATCCGAGATGGTCTCCGCGGTCGGCTCGACGCAATCGCCACCGGGTTCGGCGGAGATGGGGATCTCGATCACCTCGTCGCCGGCCTGCTCGGCGAAGGCGAAGCCGACCCAGCCCAGCGACGAGTCCGACGCCTCGATGTTGCTGATGATGACGTTGTCGTCGGCGTTCGACTCGTAGTCCGTCCGGGTGGTCCACTGATCCTCGGGCAGGCCGCGCTCCTCGCCGGGACCTTCGAGGGCGAGCTCGACGAACGAGTCATAGGTGCCCGACTCGGTACCGGGGCCCGTGAGGTCGAGCGGGACGTCGGGCAGCTCGGTGGTCGACCCGAGTGCCGCGGCGATCTCGGCGCCATCCGACCAGTTCGCGAAGCCCTCCGACTCCGAACCGATCATCGACCACAGGTCGGCGAAGCTCAGGCACTCCGGCGCGCTCTCGTTGCTGGCGCTCGTCATGACCGCCATGCCGTCGAACGCGACCTGGAGCTCGATGTACTCGACGCCGTTGGTCTCGCAGGCCGCGATCTCTTCTTCATCGATCGGCCGCGAGGCATCGGCGATATCGATCTCGCCGTTGCAGAAGAGCTCGAACCCGTCACCGGTACCAGGACCATCGACGGCGATGTCGACACCCTCGTTCTCGCCGACGAAGGCCTCGGCCGCCAGCGACGTGATCGGCTCGACCGTCGACGAGCCGGAGACGTTGATCGAACCGGAAACGTCGCCGCCGCCTTCTTCGGAGGTGGTGTCGCTGCCGGACGCGGTGTCGTCATCGTCGCCGCACGCGGCCGCGATCACACCCACGGCGAGGATGATCGAAAGCCACGCCAGGCGGCGCTGCTTGAAAGACTGCACTGATGCCCTCCTTGGGCTCTGCTGTCGTCGTGGAGCGCATCACGCCCCAGTAGCTGGTGACGACGGTACGGAGGGCAGGTGAACGACCGGGGAGGAGCCGAGTGAACCAGAGGTGAACGACGCCGTAACGTTGGCCCAACGCCGCCACGTCAGGCCGCTGAGCAGGGGAAACCGAGCGGAGTGTGGCTAGGTGAGCTCGTGGCGTAGCCGATCGAGCAGCACCCGGTCGTGGGCGTAGGTGAGCATCGCCGCCGCTTCGTCGAACGTCGCCCATCGCCGGAGGTCGACCTCGTCGTTTGCCGACCAGGGCTCGACGCCCACGATGCGCATGGCCCAGTAGCGCACGAGCTTCGTGCGGCCCTTGCCGTCGATGTACTCGGTGGACGGCAGCTCGTTGCCCAGCGTGCACACGAGGCCAGTCTCCTCCGCGACCTCGCGCACGGCCGCCTGCTCGAACGACTCGCCCTTGTCGAGCTTGCCCTTGGGGAACGACCAGTCGTCGTACCGCGGGCGGTGCACGAGGATGATCTCGATGCCGGGCCGGGTGTCACCGTTCTCGTCGGCGATGACGGCGTCGCGCCACACCAGACCGCCGGCGGCACGCACCTCGGGCTTGGCCTCGCTCTGCTTCTGCCTACGCGGGGTCGACGTCATCGTGCGTCGTTCATACCCGCCGGCCGACCGAACAGCGAGCCCCGCGTCGCCGGAACGCTGTGACCAGGAGCTCCCGAGCGGCCGGGGCGCGGACGGACGGGACAGACGGGGTTGCGAGTCAGCCGGCGGCCGAGGCCGGCGGGCGAGGCAGCGGACGCACGTCGCCGGCCGCCCGGCGGAGGGCTTCGGCCTCGCCATCGCCCCGGGGCACCTCGGTGCGAGTGGCGCCCGTGGCCTGGACCGCCGCCGGCGAGGCATCGAGCGTCAGCTCCGCCGGTGCCGCGACCTCGCGATGGCCCTCGCGCCGGGTGCGGAGCTCGCCCACGCGGTCGAGCTGGCGTTCGAGCTGACGGCGGCGGGTACCGGCGAGGTCGTCCCAGCTGCGGCGGACGCCGTCGAGGCTGCGGCCGACCTTGTCGAGTGCGTCGGAGAACTTGCCCCACTGCTGCTCGAACGCGGCGAGGCAGACCAGGATCTCGTCGGACGTGCGCTGGAGCTGGGTCTGCTCGACCGCCTGCCGGATGACGGCGAGCACCGAGAACAACGTGCTGGGCGAGCACAGGACGACCTTCTGGCCCAGCGCCACCTCGACGAGGTCGCGGTCTTGCTGGTGCACGAAGGCGTACACCGCCTCGTTGGGGATGAACAGGAGCACCTCGTCGAGCGTGTCGTCGGGGTCGATGTAGACCCGGCCCGACAGCTCGCGCACGCGAGCGCGCACGTCGCGCACGAACGCGATGGCGTGCTGGTCGCGCTCCCGGTCGGACGCCGCCTCGAGGTAGCGGAGGTAGTTGTCGATGGGGAACTTGACGTCCATGTGCAGCACCCGGCCGCCCGGCAGCAGGAACGTGAAGTCGGGGATGGTGCCGGCGGCGGTGGCCGACTGCTTGCGGTAGCTGATGCCCTCGACCAGGCCGGCGGCCCGCAGCACGTCGTCGGCCATGCGCTCGCCCCACTGGCCCCGCGCCTTGGGGTTGGCCAGTGCCTGGCGCAGCGACTGGGTGGTGTCGGCCAGGCGTGCGCTGACCGCGGCCATCTCGCTGAGCCGGGTCTCGACCCGGCCGTGCTGCTCGGCCCGGTCGCGCTGCAACGTCGCCACCAGCTCGGTCACCCGGGCCAGCTCGGACCGGACGTCGCCCATGTGCTGCTCGACGCTGGCGCTGCGGAGGGCCATCTGGTCGGCCATCGCGCCGCGCAGCTGCCCCACCTGCTGCTCGAACGCCTTGTGGCGGGTCTCGAGCTCACGCGAGCCGGCGTCGGCCTGGGCCCCGAAGCGCTCGCCCGCCACCTTGACCACCGTGTCGACCGCGGCGTCGACCGCGGCTCGCACGGTGGCCTGGTGCTCGGCCGCCCGCCGCTGCGCCGCGGCCTGCTCCGCCTGTGCCGCGAGCTCGGTCCGGTGGTCGGCCTCCCGCCCGGCGGAGCCGCCGGGCAGCAGCCGCGACGCGACCAGCAACGCTCCGGCCACGCCGGCGCCCAGGCCGACGACGACTCCAACGACGAGCAGTGCTGCGTCCATGACCCGAACATACGACCGCCCTATGACACTTTCGGCGACCCCGTCGAGCGGGGAACGACAGGAACCCCAGCGATCGCGAGGCGATGACGGTCGCGGCGCCGTTCCCGAGGCGATCGCGGTCGGGGGCCGACTGCGATGGCCTCGAGAACCGCCGGGACGACGCCAGGCGGCCGTCGGGCCACGCGCCGGTGAGGCCGACAGCCGAGCCGGCGCCTACACCACCGAGGCGGTGACGGCGCGGGCCGCCCGCTCGACGGTCAGGCGCTGCAGGGCGATCTGCGATTCGATCTCGCCGCCCTCGGGCGCCCGCGTCCAGCGACCATCGGCGCCCATCGACCACGCCAGCACGTCGTCGGCCAGCGCGACCCGGAGTACCTCGTCGAGCCGATCCTGCAGGCCGATGTCGGTCACCGGGGTCAGCACCTCGACGCGGCGATCGAGGTTGCGCGGCATCAGGTCCGCGGATCCCATCAGGTGCAGCGCGTGACCCGCCCCGAGCCCGTTCGCGAACCGGTAGACCCGCGAGTGCTCCAGGTAGCGGCCCACGATCGACCGCACCCGGATGGTCTCGGACAGCCCTGGCACTCCCGGCGTGAGGCAACAGATGCCCCGGATGATCAGGTCGATCCCGACCCCCGCCTGCGAGGCCCGGTACAGCTCGTCGATCATGCCCGGGTCGACCAGGCTGTTCATCTTCATGGTGATGCGGCCGCGGCCGGGCTCCGCGGCGGCCGCGTCGATCTCGCCCTGGATCAGGTCGTTGAGGGCGTCTCGCAGCAGCCGCGGCGCGACCAGCAGGCGCTGGTAGTCGATGTTGCGCCCGTAACCCGTCAGCTCGTTGAAGAGCTGCGTGAGATCGGCGCCGATGGCCGGGTCGCAGGTGAGGAGGCCCAGGTCTTCGTACACGCGGGCGGTCTTCGAGTTGTAGTTGCCTGTGCCCACGTGGCAGTAGCGCCGCAGCCCGTCGGACTCTTCGCGCACCACCAGCGCCGCCTTGGAATGCACCTTCAGCCCGATGAGCCCGTAGGTGACGTGCACGCCGGCGGTCTCGAGCTGGCGGGCCCACTCGATGTTGGCGCCCTCGTCGAAACGAGCCTTGAGCTCGACGATCACCGCCACCTGCTTGCCCCGCTCGGCTGCCCGGATGAGCGACCGGGCGATCGGGCTGTCGCCCGACGTGCGGTACAGCGTCATCTTGATGGCGAGCACCCGCGGGTCGGCCGATGCCTGCCGCACGAACTCCTCCACCGTGGTGCGGAAGCTCTCGTAGGGATGGTGCACGAGCAGGTCGCCCCGCCGGATCGCATCGAAGAAGTCGGCCCGCTCACCGTCGCTGTTGGCCAGCCGCGTGGGTGTGACGCGCTCGATACGGCGGATCCTTGAGGTCCGGCCGGTCGAGGGCGTGGACCGACCACAGGCCGCCCAGGTCGAGCGGCGCCGTGTGCACGTAGACGTCCTCGTCGGCGACATCGAGCTCGCGCTGGAGCAGCTCGCGCACCTCGTCGGACATGGCGGCGCCGATCTCGAGGCGCACCGCCCGCCCGAAGCGCCGACGGCGCAGCTCGACCTCGACCATGGCGAGCAGGTCGTCGGCTTCTTCCTCTTCCAACGTCAGGTCGGTGTTGCGGGTGACCCGGAATGCATGGTGCTGCTCGATCTCCATGCCGGGGAAGAGCTGGTCGAGGTGGGCGGCGATGACCTGCTCGAGCGGCACGTAGCGCTCGCCGTCGGGCAGGACCACGAACCGGGGCAGCAGCGACGGCACCTTCACCCGGGCGAAGCGCCGCATCTTCGCGTCGGGGTCGCGCACGATGACGGCCAGGTTGAGCGACAGGTTGGAGATGTACGGGAACGGGTGGCCCGGGTCGACCGCCAGGGGCGTCAACACCGGAAAGATGCGCTCCTCGAACGTCTCGACCAGGAACTTCTCGTCGTCGTCGTCGAGATCGGCCCACGACGACAGCTTGATGCCGGCCTCGGCGAGGGACGGCGCCACCTGCTCGAGGAACGTGGCCTGCATGCGGGGCAGCAGCACGTCGAGGCGGTCGCGGATGTCGAGGAGCTGCTGCCCGGAGG
The DNA here is from genome assembly GCA_963735375.1 of uncultured Acidimicrobiales bacterium. Taxonomy (GTDB): domain Bacteria; phylum Actinomycetota; class Acidimicrobiia; order Acidimicrobiales; family VFJN01; genus ZC4RG19. Next base: position 260,737 of record CAVTKS010000006.1, on the reverse strand, counting down.
TGCGGCCGTCGGGACTCGCCCCGCCGACACCGGCCGCCACCTGGTCCTTCAGGCCGGCGACCCGCACCTGGAAGAACTCGTCGAGATTCTGTCCGAAGATGGCCAGGAACTTGGCTCGTTCGAGCAGCGGCACCCGCCGGTCCTCCGCGAGGGCGAGCACGCGTTCGTTGAAGTCGAGCCACGAGAGCTCGCGGTTGCGGTACCGCTGCGGCTCGTCGCCGTCGGTGGAGGCGAGTTCTGGGGTCGCCAGATCGGGTTCAGAAGGGGCGGCCACGCGCCGAGGCTACCTCCGGTGGTCACCGCGCCGCCGCTCTGCGGGATAAACCTTCGATGACGCTCCACGTCATCTCCTGTGGTGCTGCGCCCCGCTCCCGCTGCTGCGCCGCGGGGCCGCTCGGGCTCAGGTGCCCTCTTCATCCTCGGGGTAGCCGAGGTCCCACTCGAGCAGCAGGTGCTCGCGCTCGGCATCGCGCACCACGCGCTCGCGGTTGCGGCGGAACTGAGGGTCGTGCGGGGGGAGCAGCACGAGGCGCGCCATGACCCGCGACCGGAAGTCGTCGATCATCTGGCGGTCGCCGAAGTCGGACTGCACCTCCCAGTGCGGAGCCGCCGGCCCGAGGTACACGACACGGGCATGGCCGCGGGGAGGCTCGACTTCGGGCGCGACGTCTGACATGGCCGACGATGCTACCTGCCGAGGACGAGGTTCCCCGCCTCGGCCCGGCCCGCCACGCTCCGCCTCGGCCCGGCCCAAGGTGGACACCTGCAGGTCAGCCGCCCTGACGGCCGAGCTCGGCCGTGAGCGTCTGCTCCTCGCCGCCGCGCTCGACGACGATCTCGATCGTGTCGCCGGCCTCATGCCCCTGGATGATCCCGCCCACCTGCTCGTTCGACGTGATGTCCTCGCCGTCGATCGACAGGATGACGTCGCCCTGCTCGAGCCCGGCGGCCTCCGCGCCGGTGTCGGGCAGGACCTCGACCACGAACGCGCCCTCCTCGGCCTCGATGCCGAGTTGTTCGCGGACCGCGTCGTCGACCGTGTCGAGCGGCACGGTGGTGACGCCCAGGCGGGGCGTGTCGGGAGTGATCTCGCCGTTGCCGTCCTGGATCTGATCGATGATCGGCTTGGCCGAGTCGATGGCGATCGAGAAGCCGATGTTCTGGCTGTTCTCGATGATCGCCGTGTTGATCCCGACGACGGCACCGCTCGAATCGACGAGCGGCCCGCCCGAGTTGCCCGGGTTGATGGCGGCGTCGGTTTGGATCAGGTCCGACAGCCTGCCGTCGGGACCGTCGATCGTGCGGTTCACGGCCGACACGATGCCGGTGGTGACGCTGGGCTGACCACCCAGGTTTAGAGCATTCCCGATGGCAATGACCGGCTCGCCCACCAACAGCGCCTCGGACGAGCCCAGCTCGGCCGGCACCAGGTCGTCCACGCCGTCGATCTTGATGACCGCGAGGTCGTTCGACGGTTCGCTGCCCACCAGGGTGGCCTCGTGCTCGGCCCCGTCGAACAGGCGCACCGTGATGCCGTTCGACTGCGAGATCACATGCGCGTTCGTCATGACCAGCCCGTCCGCCGACAGCACCACGCCCGTGCCGCCGCCCTCGAACACGCCGCCCTGGGCGTTGACGCTGGTCTCGATCGTCACCACCGACTCCTCGACCTGTTCGAGGATGGTCCGGATGTCCATGGCGCCGTCGGGCGTCGTGACCGGGGGGCGGGCGACGATGCGCTGCCCGGCGTCGTCGTCCGACGACAGGATGGCGGCGCTCAAAGCCGCCGCCACCAGGGCGCCGACCGCGGCCGACACCAGGGCGAGACCCCAGAGCCGGCGGCGCCCCCGACGCTGGGGCTGGTGTTGCGCATGCATGCCGGGACCTGCGGCGGCCTGCCCGGGGGCGAACCGGAGCCCGCCGCCGGGAGGACCGTACGGAGGACCGTCAGCCCCGGCGGAGCGGCCAGTCGCCGCGCCAGGTCCGGGGCTGGTGGCCGGGCCACCATCGCCGCCGGGCCGACCGGCCGAGCCGGCGGAACCGGCGGCGCTGTCGCCGGGAGGGACCAGCGGCGCAATCGGCGGGCCCGCCGGGAAACGCATCTCGTGCGGGGGTGGAGGAGGCGGCGGGGGCGCCGGCGGTCCGATCACGGGCAGGCGCACGCTGTCGTCGTCGCCCCGGGGGTGCTCGCGTGGAGCCTCGGCCGCGTTCACCCCACCATGCATACCGGATCGCGTACGAAACGTGACAGCGGGGGTGCCCCCGGGTGCATCAGAGGGATATCCCCCATCCCCCCGAGCGGGCTTCCAGGCAACACTCAGGTCCGTTCAGTAATCGAACCGTGGGGCAAACGCTCCCACAGTTCGAGCGGAACTCGTCGGCGGACGTGGAAACGGCGAACAGCGCCATGAGACCTGGAGGATCGATGGACACCGAATGGATGGCCCGGGGCAACTGCGCCCATGAGAACCCGGCCCGCTTCTTCCCGAGCGACGGCGTGGGGGTCGAGGTGGCGCGGCGCATCTGCGCGACGTGCCCGGTCAAGGAGACATGCCTGGAGCATGCCCTGGTCAACCGCATCGATCACGGCGTCTGGGGCGGTGCCTCAGAACGGGAACGGCGCCGCATCCTGAAGCGCCGGCGCACGGCGGCTATGGCAGGAGCGGCACGCGACTAGGCCCCCGGTGGCCACAGCCACCGGGACCCGGCTACCGAGGGCGCATCACGCCTTGTCGGTGGGCGGTTCTTCGTCGTCCGTCGTGCCGTGGCCTTCTTTGATGCCACGCTTGAACTCAGTCTGAGCCTGCCCCATCGAGCGGGCGAGCTTTGGAAGCTTGGCGCCGCCAAACAGAACGAGGACCACGAGCAGGACGATGAGGAGTTCGGGTGCTCCGAGGTTCACGGCGGCCACTGTATCCGCCCGGTCCCCCACCACCCCCGCGGGAGGTTAACGGTGCTGGAATGCGTCGTGAACATCAGCGAAGGAGCCGACGCTGACCTGGTGGCGGCCATCGGCTCCTCTGCGGGCGACGCGCTGCTCGATGTGCACACGGATGCCGACCACAACCGGTCGGTGCTCACCCTGGTGGGCGAGGACGCGCCACGTCGGGTGGCCCGCGCCGCCGTGACCCGACTCGACCTCCGTCGGCACCAGGGCGTTCATCCGCGCTTCGGCGTCGTGGACGTCGTGCCGTTCGTACCCCTCGCCGGGTCGACGCTGGCCGATGCCGAGGCCGCCCGCGACCGCTTCCTCGCCTGGTTCGCCGACGAGCTGGAGGTCCCCGGGTTCACCTACGGCCGCCATCGTCCGCTGCCCGAGGTGCGGCGCCGGGCATTCCACGACCTGGCGCCCGACGCCGGCCCGAGCACACCCCACCCCACCGCCGGCGCGGTCGCAGTGGGTGCCCGCGACGTGCTGGTGGCCTGGAACCTGTGGCTGGTCGAGCCGGATCTCGCCCGGGCCCGGCAGGTGGCGGCTCAGGTCCGCGGCGCCGACCTGCGGGCGCTGGGCCTGGCGGTCGGCGACCGGGTGCAGGTGTCGATGAACCTGATCGCACCACATGTCGTCGGCCCGGCAGAGGCCTGGGATCTGGTCTCGGCGCTCGTGCCGGTCGCCGGTGCGGAGCTGGTGGGGCTGGCGCCTGCATCGGTGCTCGAGCGCACGGACCCGGCGCGATGGTCCCAGCTCGACCTCGACCGGGAGCGCACCATCGAGGCCAGACTGCCGCGGTGACAGTCGAGTCGGATCGACACGGGGGAGACCGGTCCGACGCGTGTAGCCGGCTGACGTCGGGCGCCGACGTCAGCCGCAGGGCCTGCTCAGGCGCTGGCGGTGGCCGCCTGGCGGGCCAGCGCACGCTGGCGCCGGATGCGACGGCGCTCGCGCTCGCTCATACCGCCCCAGATACCGAACTTCTCGCTGTTCACCAGGGCGTACTCGAGGCACTGGGCGCGCACGATGCACCCCCGGCAGACCTCTTTGGCTTCACGGGTCGACGCTCCTCTTTCGGGAAAGAAGAGGTCGGGGTCGACGCCGAGGCAGTTGGCGTAGTCCTGCCACGTGCGGTCGTCGGGATCTGTGGCCACGGGGAGTTTCATCTGGCCCCCTTCCCGCTTGGTTTCGCCATTCGGACGTGCGGCCCACCGGCGCTCCCCCCGTGCCGATCGGGTCGTGCTGACCGGTCCGGCGGGATCCACCTGCAATGCCACACGTGTAATTACATTGATGGGATTCTTCCTCACCTCGCGCCGGCGTGCAAGGGGTCATCCGGGTGAACCGCCCCGCGCCCGTCGAGGTCGTCACCGCTGACATCACCGGGCTCGCGGTCGACGCCATCGTCAACGCGGCCAACGAGAGGCTGCTCGGAGGCAGTGGGGTCGACGGCGCGATCCACGCTGCGGCAGGTCCCGACCTGCTCGCCGAGTGCCGGACGCTGGGCGGTTGCGCCACCGGCGATGCCAAGGCCACCGGTGGGTACCGGCTCCCGGCGCGCTGGGTGATCCACACCGTCGGGCCGGTCTGGCAGGGCGGCGACCGAGGCGAGGCCCAGCTGCTCGCCTCGTGCTACCGGCGGTCGCTCGCCGTGGCCGACGAGCTCGGCGCAAGCTCGGTCGCCTTCCCCGCCATCTCGACCGGGGTGTACCGCTTCCCCCGTCCGCAGGCGGCCACCATCGCCGTCGACACGCTGCGCGTCACGCCCTCCGCCGTGTCACGCATCCTGCTCGTCGCGTTCGACGCCGAGACGGCCGGGCTCTACCGCGACCGGCTCGAACAAGGCGGCGCCTGAGCGTCACCGGCCGGCGGCCAGCGGCCCGGGGCACAACAGCCCGGTGGGGCCAGACCGCCTGGCGCGCCGACCATCGGCGCTGCATGATGACGCCGTGGTATTGGGGGAAGGAGCACCGGGGAGGGGCCACGCGCCTCCGCCGGCCGTGGGGGCGACGCTCATCGCCGCCGCGGTCGTGGTGCTGATCCTCGGCATGGTGTGGCTGGGCCGCAGCGAGCAACCCGACCGCCTGGCGGTGCCCATGGTCGACGGCGTCACCCTGCCCACCGACCGCGACGGCCGAGCGGTCGACGTGCCCCCCAGTCAGCCGGCCACGGCCGTGTCGTTCGGGGTCAACGGGCAGATCCTGCGCCCCGACCCGGTCCGGGCCCGGATCGTCGACGAATCGGGCGTCGAGGTCCTCGTCACCCTGCCGCCCAACACCACGGTCGACATGGTCACCGGCGAGATCGTGCCCAGGCCGCCGGGCTCGACCACCCGCCCGGGCGGCACCCCGTCGACGACGCGGCCGGGCGGCACGTCGTCGACCACCGACGGCTCGTCGTCCACGACGCAGCCCGAGACGACGACCACGACCGCGCCCACGTCCACCACCGAGTCGACAACCACCACCGAGCCCACCACGACCACGGAGTCGACCACCACGACCGAGACTCCCACGACGACCGACCCGCCGGCAGAGCCCACGGTGCTCGGTGCGCTCCTGGGCTCGCTGATCGCCTGATCACACGGCCAGGGCCGTCGGTTCCGCCGGAGGTGCCGCCGCTGTTCAGGCCGAGCGGCGACCGCCACCCGCGCGGCGCATCTCGCGCTTCTGCTCGATGAAGTCGACCAGCAGGTAGTCGCCCAACGTCTCCGGTGACGTGAAGAAGGCCCGACCCTTGTTGAGGCGGGTGAGCTTCTCGACGAACGAGCGCAGGTGGCCGTTGGGGTCGAGCATGAAGGTGTTGATGCGGATGCCGTCGCGCGTGCAGCGCACCACCTCGCGCAGCGTCGCGTCGACCGTCTCGCGCACCGGCGGGTACGAGAAGAACGGCTCGGCCATGCCCGGCTCGAAGTGGGCGGTCGGCTCGCCGTCGGTGATCATGATGATCTGCTTCGTGCCCGGCTGACGGGCCAGCAGCCGCCGGCTGATCTGGAACCCGTGCTGCATGTTGGTGCCGTAGACGAAGTCCCACGACACCTCGGGCAGGTCCTGCGGGCGGATCTCGCGGGCCACCTCGCTGAACCCGACCAGCCCCAGGTAGTCGCGCGGGAACTGCGTCGAGATGAGCGAGTGCAGCGCCATCGCCACCTTCTTGGCGGCGAGGAAGTTGTCGCGCATGGGCATCGACAGCGACAGGTCGAGCATCAGCACGGTCGACGACCGGACGAGCTGCTCGGTGCGCTCGACCTCGAAGTCGTCGGGGTGCAGGCGCACCGGGGTGCCACCGCCGTTGCGGCCGACCGCGTTGCGGACCGTGCGCTCGATGTGCAGGTTGAACGGGTCGCCGTACTCGTACGGCTTGGTCTCGTAGCTGCGCTCGTGGCCGACGCCCGTGCGCTCGAGCTCGTGACGGCCGAGCTTGTCGCGGGCGAGCTTCTCGAACAGGTCGTTGAGCGCGTTGCGGCCGATGCGGCGCAGGCCCTTGGGCGTCAGCTCCAGCCGGCCTTCGCGCTGGTCGATGAGCCCGGCCTCCTGCAGCATCCGGGTCAGGCGGCCCAGCTCGTCGAGGCTGCGGGCTGCGTCGTCGCCCAGCAGCTCGCGGGCCCGGTCGATGTCGGCCTCGGCCAGCGCACCGGGGCTGGCGGCGTTGCGCAGCAGCTGCTCGAGGCGGTCGAGGTCACCGAGCTCCTCCAGTGTCGACGCGGCCTGGGCCAGGCCCATCGGGTCCTGGCCCCGGAAGTCGTAGCCCTGGCCCCAACCCATGTCGGGGAACATCCCCTGGAGCTGGCTGCCGAGCTGTTCGACCTGCCAGCGCAGGTCCATGTCCTCGAGGAGCTGGTCGGCCAGCGCGCTGATCTGGGCGCGCTGCTCGGGCGTCATCGAGGCGAGCATCGCCTGCATGGCGGCCATGCGGCGGGCCAGCACCTCGAGCAGCTCGTCGAGTGTCTGCGGGTTCTCGGGGAAGAAGTCGCCGTAGCGCTGCATGAACCCGTCGAAGTCGGGTTCCTCGCCCCGTGACCGCTGCTCGAGCATCTGGTTGAGCTCGGCCATCATGTCCTTCATGCGGGCCATGTCTTCGGGCGTCATGGACTCGACGGCGCCCGTCATGCGGTTGACGTAGCTGTCGAGGACCTGCTGGCGCAGCTTCTCCACCAGCTCCTCGAAGCGCTGCTGAGCCTGGGGCGAGGCGAAGTCGTAGCTCTGCAGCTCGCGCACCATGCCGGCCAGGTCGGGCGGCAGCATCTCGAGCTGCATGTTGCGCTCGTCCGCGCTGCCCTGGGCGGTCTCGGCCCGGCGGGGGTCGCCGCTCTGCTGGGCGGCGCGCAGCTGACGGTCGATCTCGTCGCGCTCGGCCTGCACGACCTCGCGGAGCTCTTCGGCGATCTCGTCGTAGACACCGCCCAGGTCGAAGCGGTCGAGCCGCTCCTCGCGCTGCTGGCGCAGCTTGTCGAGCAGGTCGCGCACGCCCTGCACGTCCTGGCCCTGGCGGTCGCGGAACCCCTGCTGCAGCAGCCGGCGCAGCGCCGCATGCAGGTCGCCGTGGTAGAGCAGGTCGTCGGTGATCTGCTCGAGGACCGCGTCGGCGTCGAGGTCGAAGCCGACCTGCGTGCCGTCCCAGCGGCTGTAGCGGAACCGGGGCTTGGCCATCGACGGCCACCGTACCGGCGTTCGGCGGCCGCGGGACGCCCGGACCCCTGGGGGATGCCCGGGAGCGTTTGGGGGCTGCGCCGGATCGTGCCGGGGCCGCCGCGGGCGCACGCTGACGTCGTTCCGATCGACCGGCGGCGCCACGGCGACGTCGACCACAGCCCAGGAGGGCCACGTGACCCAGACCCTGCCCGAGACCCAGCCCGCCCACAGCGCCGGGTGGGTCATGCAGACCTACATCTCCTTCGCCGTGTCGCTGACCTCCTTCGGCGTCGGCATCGCCTACCTGCCGGTCGACGCCTGGATCCGGGCGTTCCTCGCCGTCGCGGGGCTGTACGCGGTCACCTCGGCGATCAGCCTGTCGAAGACCATGCGCGACCAGCACGAGGCCCGCTCGGTCGTCGCACGGGTCGATGAGGCCAAGCTCGAGAAGCTGCTCACCGAGCGCGACCCGTACAAGGTGTCGTCGTTCTGACCACCGATCCCGCGGCCGGATTTCCTGCCGCGGGATCGGGGGTCCCCGGCACCATGAACCGCGGCAGGATTTCCTGCCGCGGTCTCAGGCGCCGGAATGCGCGCGCCGACACGCCCGTTGCACCCGGCATGCGAGTCGAGATCTGGTCTGACGTGGTCTGCCCCTGGTGCTACGTGGGCACCCGCCGGTTCGAGGAGGCGGTCGACCGGTTCCGCACCGAGAGCGGTGGCGACGTCGAGGTGGTGCACCGGGCGTTCGAGCTCGACCCGACCGTCCCGGCCGAGGGCATGGACCTGGCCGGCTACCTCGCCCGCAAGTTCGGCGGCACTGACCGGCTCGACCAGGTCCACGACCGGCTCGACCACGCCGGCGCCGACGTCGACATCCAGTTCCGGTGGGAGGGCAAGCGCCGGGTCAACACGTTCGACGCCCACCGCCTGACCGCCTGGGCGCTCGACGCGGCAGGCCCCGACGTGCAGAACGCCCTCCACCAGCAGCTGTTCCGGGCCTACTTCACCGACAACCTGGACGTGGCCGCCCACGGCGTGCTGTCCGGACTGGCGGCGAACGTCGGGCTCGACGCCGACCTGGCCGCCGAGGTGCTGGCCACCGGCGCGTACGCCGAGACCGTCCGGTCGGAGGAGATGCAGGCCGCCGAGCACGACATCCACGCGGTGCCCACGTTCGTGATCGAGGACCGGTGGGCCATCCCCGGCGCCCAGGACGTCGACACCTTCGTCGAGCTGCTGGACCGGGCCCGGGAGAGGCTCGCACCGCTCACGGTCGGTGCTCCCTCCAGCGCCGGTTCGGCGGCGTCCGAGTCGGCCGCTGTCGCCGACGCTGCCGCGGGCGACGCGGACTGCGACGACGGCTCCTGCGCCGTCTGACCTCAGGACGACGGCGCCGTCGCGCGCCCGGGGGCGTGCGGGCGCCGGTTCGTGCGGCAGAACATGCGGCACGTGCGGCTCTGGGACAACCCGGGCCGCCGCACGGTCGGCCGCATCAACGAACGGGGATACGCCCCTGATTCCCCGGCAGGCCGGCGGGCGGGCAAGCTCTCGGGGTGACGGAACCCGATGCACGCAACGGAACGGCCGACAGCCCGTGGTGGGGGACCGCCGCGGCGGCCACCCAGTGCGAGGGCGCCGCGCCCCGGTCCGACTGGGCCGGGTGGGAGGCCGACGGCCGGGCACCGGCATCGGCCGACGGCAACGGCTTCCGCACCCGCTACGCGGACGACCTCGCCCTGCTGGCTGAGCACGGCATCACCCGGCACCGGCTCACGGTCGAGTGGGCGCGGCTCGAGCCGTCTCCGGGCCGTTGGGACGACGACGAGGCGGCGCACCTGCGCCGGGTGCTCACCGCGGCCCACGCCGCGGGCGTCGACGTGTGGGCGTGCCTGCTGCAGGGCACGGCGCCCGGGTGGTTCACCGACGACCAGCGGGGCTGGCTCGACGACAAGGCCGTGCTGACGTGGGCACGGCACGTCGACCGGGTTGCCGAGGCGATCGGTGACCAGGTGGCCGGGTGGGTCCCGATCCACGAGCCCGAGCTGGCGGCGCGCCTCGGCTACGGCGACGGCACGTTCCCGCCAGGGCGGCACACCGACGCCGACCGACGCGACGCCCGCGCCGCGCTGCTGGCGGCCGAGGCAGAGGCCGCCCGCCTGCTGCGCAGCGGCCCTGCGCCTGTCGCGGTGACGGCTCGAGCGGGCGACGCGCACGAGGACGATGCCCTGCTCGTCGTCAGCGCCACGGTCGACGATCTGGAGCTGACATTGGAGCAGGTGTCGGAGGCTGCGCCTCATGCCCACGTGGTCGTCGTGACCGGTGACCCGGGACCCGACCCAGCGCCGAACTCGGCGGGGTCAGGCGCCCGGGAGACGGGCGCCGACCCGGGTACCGACCCCGACCGCCGGACCGAGCGCCTCGGTCGGGCCGTCGGCATTGTGGCCGGGGCGAGCGCCGGCGATGTGACCATCGCCGGCGCCTTCCACCAACCCGCGATCGACGGCTACGAATGGCACCGCGGGTTCGAGGCCCGCCTCGGGCTCTTCGACCGCGACCGCAATCCACGCCCGGCGCTCGGTGCGCTGCCGGCTGGTCCGCACTCGTCTCGTTGAGGACAGCGTCCCCACCCACACCGGTCAGAGCCCGTCTGCCAGCGGCCCGAGAGCGAGGGCTGGCAGGTAGGTCAGCCCTCCCACCAGGATGATCACGCCGAGGAACACGACGCCGAAGGTCGGTCCACTGGACGGCAGTGACCCCGCCGTACGAGGCCGGACCTGCCGACGGGCGAGCGCACCGGCCAAGGCGAGCGAGACGACGAGTGGCAGGTAGCGGCCGGCCAGCATGGCGAGGCCGAGCGTCGTGTCGTACCACACGGTGTCCGCTCCGAGGCCGGCCATCGCCGACCCGTTGCCGTTGGTCGCCGAGGCGAACGCGTAGAAGATCTCGGTGAACCCTCGAGGTCCGCCGTCGTGGAGGGCCGCCGCCGTGGCGGTGCCGAGCACCACCGACGCGGCAGTGCCCACCAGCACGAGCGTTGGGCCAATGAGCACGTACAGCGTCGTCAGCGTCATCTCGCGGCGGGCCAACGGGCGCCCGAGCAGGTCAGGCGTGCGCCCGACCATAAGGCCCCCGACGAACATGGCGATGACGGCGAACTGGACCGCGGCCACCAGCCCCGACCCGACACCGCCAGGGCTCACCTCGCCGAGGAGGATCGGACCGAGCGCCGAGCCCACCCCGGCCGGCTGGTAGCTGTCGATCGCGCTCGAGGCGACACCGGTGGTCGTGCCCATCGTGCCGACGGTGAGCATGGCCGACTGTCCCGGGCCGAAGCGCAGCTCCTTGCCTTCGAGGTTGCCCTCGGGAGCACCATCGCCGGTCACGATTCCGCCGGCGGCCTCGGCGACCACATCGTTGGAGGTCGACTCGGCGACCATCCCGACGACCGTCGGCACCACGAACACGAGGGCGAGCACGGCCAGGACCGTGTAGCCGTGCCTGCGGTTGCCGACCAGCCGGCCGTAGGCGAGGACCATGGAGAAGGGCAGCAGGAGCGCCCAGAACAGCTGGAAGGCGCTGGTCAGTCCGTCGGGGTTCTCGAAGGGATGGGCGGAGCCCACGCCGAACAGCCCGCCGCCGTTGTTGCCCAGCAGCTTGATCGACTCCATCGATGCCGCGGGCCCGCCGGCGATCGCCTGGGCACCTCCGCTCAGCGTGGAGAAGACACGGAACCCGTCCAGGTTCTGGACCACGCCGCGGGCCAGGAGCACCAGGGCACCCACCGCCGCCAACGGGACCAACACACGCACCAGCCCCCGGATGAGGTCGCCCCAGAAGTTGCCGTGGACGGGGTCGGTCTCGCCTCGACGGGCCCGCAGCGATCGAATCAGGGCCATCGCCACGCCGAGCGACACGGCCGGCGCGGTGAACTGCGCGACGACCAGACCTGCGGCCTGCGCACCGTGGCTCATCGCCACTTCGCCTGAATAGGCCTGCCAGTTGGTGCCGGTCACGAAGCTGGCGGCGGTGTTGAAGGCCAGTCGCGACGACATGCCGGGAGCATCAGTGGGGTTGAACGGGAGCACGCCCTGCAGTCGCAGGATGGCGTAGAGGCCCAGGACGGAGATCGCGCCGAAGCCGACGACCGACACCGCGTAGCCACGCCAGGTCTGCGACCGCTGCGGGTCGACCCCGACGATCCTGTGCAGCGCCCGCTCGACCGGCCCGAAGACGCGATCGCCCGGTGCCGGACCACCTCCGAACACCAGCGCCAGGTACTTGCCCAGGAACGGGGTCGTGGCCACCAGTGCGACCACGACCACGACCAGGGCCCATGCATCAGCGGTCGTCACGACTGCCCTCCGTCATCCGCTGCAGCGTCGGCGAGGGCGAGGTTCAGTCGCACCACGTTGACAACCGGCCTGCCCAGCACGCCCAACACGGGTTCGTCGACGTTGTCCTCTACCAGGTCCAGCACGGCGTCGAGGTCGAGGTCGTTGGCGTCGGCCACCCGGGGGGCCTGGAGCCGGGCGTTGACCTCGGAGATGTGGGGATCGAGCCCCGAGCCCGACGCGGTCACCGCGTCGAGTGGCACGGGTTCGTCGTCGGCCAAGCCGTTGGTGTCGCGATAGGCGGCGGCACGCTCCGCGACAGCGGCGGCCAGGTCGGGGTTGTCAGGCCCGACGTTCGACGCGGCCGACGACGTCGAGGCCCGGTCGTCGAGGTCGACTTCCTCGCCGGCGCCGACCGCTGCGGTCCCGGCTACGGAAGGACGGGCGTGGAACCACTGGTCCCCGGTGAAGGTCGCGCCGATCAGTTCGGAGCCGACGACGGCACCGTCGGGGCCGTGCACCAACGACCCGTCCGCGCGGTCGTGGAAGAGGCCTGCGCCCAGCACGGTCACCACCAGCGGGTAGAGGACCCCGCAGAGGACGGTGACGGCGACGAAGGCCCGCACGGAGGCCACCAGGGTCGGGAGGGACCCGGCCATGATGCCGCCGTGCGGGACGGGGGTCTGGTCAGGAGGGGCCGGCGTCCCCGGGTGGAGGGACGCCGACCGCGATGGAGGCCGGTCCACAGGCACCACGGTCAGGGTACGGCGCGACTGCCGCGCGGCCGCTGTTCCGATACCGGGACGGGGAGGCGGACGGCGGTGAGTCGCCGCGCCGGCGGCTGGCCGGCCCGCCGCTCACGAGCGACGTTGTAACCGATAAGGGTGGCGACTGCGACGAGCACCACCAGGCGGATCAGGAAATCCGGCACATCTGGCACGCCCCCCGTCGTACGCCTCCGCGGATGCCGGACACCAGGGCGTTGACACGTTCTCTACGGCGGACGTCCCGGTCGTTGCGCGTCGTCCACGCCGCCCCCGGGGCCTCCCCGTCAGCCCGGGGCGGGCACCGTGAGCTGATCGGTGCAGGCCAGGGCCGGGTCGGCGCCGATCGGCCGGTAGGGGAACCGGGCGACGCCCGCACCGTCGTCGGTCCACGGCTGGGGCACCACCTCGATGCAGAGCTCCACGGTCTCGGGCAGGGTGTCGAACTCGCCGGAGATGCCCGCGGTGCCGGTCAGCTCGTCGCCCGGCCCGACGATCATGCCCACCAGCGACGGGAGCGGGCTGCCGCCGGCGGTGTCGCCCTCGGTGCGCAGGTACGAGGCGCGGTAGCCACCGGCGCCCACCGGCTCGAGGGTATCGATGACGGTGTCCGGGTCGACCACGGCGACCGGTGCGGCGCCACCGTTGGCGAGGGCGTAGTCGAACAGCACCCGGCGGCCGTCGAGCCGGACGGCGGCGGTGAGGCGGACATCGGCGGGCGTGGACGCGTCGCTGCTGCTGGGCACTGTCGTGTCCTCCTGTCGCCGGTCGTCCGACGACGCGCCCGACTCGTCGTCGCGTCCGCAGCCGGATGTGGTGAGCGCCAGGACGATGGCCGCGACGACCAGAGCCCACGGGCACGGGGTCACCCGCCGCATCAGTCGGCGTTCTCGTAGGTGACGTGCTCTCCGTTGCGCCGGCCGTCCTGGGTGCCCATCGTGTACGAGTCACGCCGGGGGCGCCGCAGCTCGTTGCGCAGGGCGTTCTCGGTGAACTCGGACGGGTGCTCGGTGCCGTCCTCGGTGGGCGCCGTGTCGGGCGCGCCGTCGCCGTCGACGTCGAAGCCCACGGAGTTGAGCTCGCCCCGGGGCACCTCACGGCGCATTTCGTTGCCGTTCTGATCGCGCACGACGTTGCCCTGGGCGTCGCGCAGCACCTCGACGTAGTGGCCGTCGCCGTCGGTGACGCCCCCGTGCAACGAGTCGAACGCGTGCGACAGCTCGTGGTGCAGGGTGAGCGAGGGCGGGCCGAACGAGAAGTCGGCCGTGTTGGCCTGTCCGTAGCTCACGATGTCGTTGACCTGGTAGGACCGGTCGAATCGCACGAGCGAGTCGACGGCCCCCGCGTGGTCGGCACCCTCGCCCGGCAGGTTCTCCTTGTTGAGCATGGCGTCGACGTACTGGTCGAACGACACGGCCTGGGCCTCGCCGTCGTGCCACGGGGCGTACGGCAGGATCGTGATCTTGTCGTCGCTGTCGAAGGGGTCCCAGCCCGAGTCGCTGTCGTGGGACGCCTGGTCGAGCGCGGCCAGGCTGGCGCGCCCGCTGTGCGTCGTGCGCAGGAACTCGATGTCGCTGTCGATGTGCTCGCGCCACGTGTCCCACTCGGCGTCGGTCATCCAGTCGGGCTTGTTGCCCAGGTCGATGGCATACGACCCCGGGTCGCCCGTCAGCTCGATCCTGACGATGTGCTCGTTGCCCGAGATGCGATCGGCGGACTCGGTGGTGACCTTGTCGCGGCCGTCGCCGCCCTCGACCTGGTCGGCGCCGCGGCCGCCGAAGAGGTCGTCGTCCCCGGCGCCCCCGTGCAGGTCGTCGTCGCCCCGCCCGCCCGACAGGATGTCCCGCCCGTTGTTGCCACGAAGGACGTCGTTGTCGCTGCCACCCTCGAGGTAGTCGTCGCCGGCGCCGCCGTCGACGGTGTCGGAGCCGGCGCCGCCGTAGAGCAGGTCGTCGCCGCCCCCGCCGACGATGCGGTCGTTGCCGCTCTGCCCGTCGATGTAGTCGTTGCCCTCGCCGCCGTAGACCGTGTCATCGCCGGCGCCGCCCTCGACCCGGTCGTTGCCGTCACCGGTGAACACGACGTCGTTGCCGCCCCCGCCGAGGCGGGACGCGTAGTGCTGGCCCGGCTGGCCGACCACGTCGTTGCCGTCGCCGGTCCACACGGTCACGCGCACCGTCACGTCTGGTGACACGCCGACGAAGTCCTCTCCGCCACCGGTGCGGATCGTCAGGGTGCGCCCCTGTTCCGGCGTGAGCTCGCGGCTCTCCCACCGCACCGTGCGCCGCCCGTTGACCACGACGACGACCCCGACCTCGAGGATCGTCTTGCCGTCGCGGACCACCACCCGGACGAAGTCGCGGTCGTCGGTGCCGGGGAAGATCCACCGGTCGCCGTCCTGGATGAGGTTGACCTGGCTGTCGAGGTCGATCGTGACGTGCCCGCCCAGCGACGTGTCGGGCGCGGTGACCACATCGTCGGACCTGGGGTCGGTGTCGGCCGCCTCGAAGCCGGCCGCCACCTGCCCCACGAACGTGGCGATCTGGGCGAGCCGCCCCCGCACCGCGCCCAGGTCGATGTCGAGCGGCGGCACGTCGGACAGGAAGTCGGTCCAGCCCGTCGATGTGCGGAAGGCGTCGAGCGCGTTGCGCAGCGGCACCGGCCGGGCCGACAGCGTGTCGGTGTCGACAGCGCCCGCCGTGCTGACGAAGGCCCGCAGGGCCGATGGTCGTGCGGAGCTCGTCGCCACGACGGTGGACGCTAGTGGTCCGCTCGCCCCGCGAGCCCGCGGCCCGGGGGCCGACCGCCCGGGTCGTGATCGACCGAATAGCCTGCCCGGCGTGCCCGATTGGCAGCCCAACTGGGACGACGTCGAGTTCGACCACGGCGCCGCTCAGGCCGCGATCACGCAGTGCCAGCTCAGTGCCGGCGCGCTCGACACGGCGTTCACCGGTGTGTCCACCGCCGTGAGCAGGCTCGCCGCCGACGGCGCGTGGACAGGCGCCTACCAGGTCGAGTTCGACGGCGCTCGCACCACCGTCTCGACCGACGCGAGCGGCACAGCCGACGACCTGCGCAGGCTGGCCACGGCCATCGCCATTGCCGCCACCAAGGCCACGGCCGAGCAGACACGGCGCGAGAACGACCGCGACCGCTGGCGCGCCGAGAAGGCCGCCGAGGACGCCGCCCGCCCCGACCCTCGCCACGGGCCCATCTGACCGTCCGGATCGGCGCCGTCCGGTCGACCGTCGCCCCGCACGTGGATACGGTCCGGGCCATGACCCCGACCCTGGCCCGCAAGATGTGGCGCACCCTCGAGCCCGTCCACGGGCTCATCTACTTCACGCCCCTGGCGACCGAGGCCTACGCCGCGCTCGGGATCACCGGCCAGGCGGGCTACTTCGCCTCACGGGCCGCCGCGATGGGCCCGGTCGGGGCCGACGTGGTCATCGCCACCTTCTACAACTTCAACCCCGACGTGGTGCGGGCGGCCATCCCCGGCGCATGGGAGGTGGCTCCCCCATCCGCGCTGCTGGACGCCCGCCGGGACGCCGCCGACCACGCGCTGCGCGAGGCCCTCGGCGACGACGTCGTCGGCAGCGACGACATGCGGACGGCTGCCGACCTCGCCCGCCGGGCGACCGAGGGGTGCGCGCCGGAGGGCCGACCGCTCTACGCCGCCCACGCCGCCCTCCCCTGGCCCGACGAGCCTCACCTGGTGGTGTGGCAGGCGATCTCCGTGTTGCGGGAGTTCCGCGGCGACGGGCACGTGGCGGCGCTGGTCACCCAGGGCATCGACGGGTGCGAGGCTCTGGTCACCCACGGGGCGGCCGGCGACAACCCGATTTCGCTCGAGCTGCTCAGGCTCACCCGAGGATGGCCGGACGACGCGTGGGACGCGGCCCGCGAGCGGTTGCGGGACCGCGGCTGGCTCGACCGCGACGACGCCCTGACCCCCGAGGGCGCCTCCGTGCGCCAGCGGGTCGAGACGATGACCGACGAGCTGGCGCTGGCCCCGTGGCGGGCGTTGGGCGAGGCCGACAGCGACCGCCTGCGGGGCCTGGTCCGCCCCTGGAGCAAGACGATCGCCGCCTCTGGGGCGTTCACCAGCGCCGCGTCCCGCCAGCGAGGCTGAGGGTCTGAGGGCCGACAGCGACAGCAGCTACGAGCGCGAGCGGTAGGTCGCCCGGCCGTCGATGGCGTCCTTGTTGAGGCGCTTGGTCAGGTGCAGGCCCTCGAGCACCAGCTCGACGGCGCTGCCCACCACCGCGGGGCTCTCGTCGCCGCCGGCGAGGGCCGCCACCGTCGAGCGCAGTGCCGGCACGTCCTCGACCAGGCGGGCCAGGTCGGCGGACGTGACGTCCTCGCCCGTGTGGACGACCGTGCCCTCGTCGAAGGCGATCACGATGTCACGCAGGTTGCCCGGGTCGACCTCGCTCTTGAACACGCTCAGCGTGGCCGAGCGGAGCAGGTGCTCGGCGATCTGCTCGTCGCGGCCATCGTCGAGGGCCTCGATCTCGACCTTGCCCATGGTCGACGCTGCCAGGGCGTCGAGGTCGCTGACCCGGGGGCTCACGTCGCGCTCGCCGTGGCGCAGCGCCCGGCGGATGGCGTTGGCCACCATCACCTCGTGGTTGGCCACCGTGAGCCGCACCGACACGCCCGAGCGCTGATTGATGTGGGCGCTGTCACGGGCCAGGTGGCTGAGGGTGGCCACGATCTCGGTCATGTAGGCCGGCACCGTGACCCGCACGCCCTCGACCTGGAACGGCCGGGCCTCCTGGTGGGCGATGGCCACCTCGGTCTCGACGTCGAGCGGGTAGTGGGTGCGGATCTGGCTGCCGAACCGGTCCTTGAGCGGGGTGATGATGCGGCCGCGGTTGGTGTAGTCCTCGGGGTTGGCCGAGGCGACGAGCACCAGGTCGAGCGGCAGGCGCAGCTTGTAGCCGCGCACCTGCACGTCGCGCTCCTCGAGCACGTTGAGCAGGCCCACCTGAATGCGCTCGGCCAGGTCGGGCAGCTCGTTGATGGCGAAGATGCCCCGGTTGGTGCGGGGCACCAGGCCGTAGTGGATGGTCAGCTCGTCGGACAGGTAGCGGCCCTCGGCCACCTTGATGGGGTCGACCTCGCCGATCAGGTCGGCGATCGACGTGTCGGGGGTGGCCAGCTTCTCGCCGAAGCGCTGGTCGCGGTGCACCCAGGCGATCGGGGTGTCGTCACCTTCGGCCGCGACAAGGTCGCGGGCGTAGCGCGACACGGGGGCGTAGGGGTCGTCGTTGATCTCGCTACCGGCGACGATGGGCATCCACTCGTCGAGCAGGCCGACGAGCGACCGGATCATGCGGGTCTTGGCCTGGCCCCGCTCGCCCAGGAAGATGATGTCGTGCCCGGCGAGCACGGCGTTCTCGAGCTGGGGCAGGACGGTCTCGCCGTAGCCGATGACCGACGGGATGAGCTGCTCGCCCGCGGCGATGCGGGCCACGGCGTTGCGGCGGATCTCGTCCTTGACGGGGATCGAGGTCCACCCCGATGCCCGGAGCTCCCCCAACGTTGCGGGGCGAGGTGCGTCCGACATGCGGGCCAACCTACCTCCGGGCCGCGGAATCGCGAGCGGTGGACCGGATCACCCGCCGGTCGGCACGATGCTCTCGGCCACAGCGACGGCGGCGTCGCGATCGAGGGCCGACTCGAGGCGGTAGGTGGTCGTGCCCTCGGTCCACAGGAGCGTGTTGCCCGCCAGGCGCACCACGTCGGGCCCCGTGTCGCCCGACGGGGCGACGACCCGGACGATGTGGGGCGCCCCCGAGATCCAGTAGCCCGCCCGCCCCCCGACCACGACGGCCTGGACCGTCGTGGACGGTCCGGTCGGCTTGAAGATCACCGGCATCTCGGTCGAGCCCGTGAAGGCCGTGACGATCAATCCCCAGCCGGTGGGTTCCGCGGCCGTGATGTCGGGCAGGTCGTCGCTGGCCTGCCACACCAGCGTGACCGCACCCTCGGGTCGGCCGGCGAACGCGGCGACCGGATCACCGAGGTCAGCGGGCGCCATCGGGCCGGGGGCCTCCGCCAGCGCACGGTCGACGGGCATGCTGTCGCCCAGGTCGAACTCCTGCGCGACGTCGGCCGGCACGCCCTCGTCGGCCGTGTCGGCTGGCCCCTCACGCGTGGTCACCACCCGCACGCCGCCGATGCCGAGCAGATCGGCGACCGCGTCCCGGGGCCCCGGCACCGCCACGACCACGACGCACGCCGCGAGGACGACCGCACAGGCGGCGGCCGCGAGGCGCCGCGACACCCGTGGGAGCGATGGTGCCCGGCGCACGGTGGGCCGTGACGCTGCGGCGGCGCCTCCGGTGGCAGCCGCTGCGGTCGACGGCGCGGCCGCGATCTGGCGGAGAGCGCCCGCCACCGGGTCGCTCTCACCCGACCGGGCGACCACCAGGCCGTCACCCAGGTCCCGGAGGGCGTCCACGAGGTCGTCGTGCCGCTCACCCATCGCTGTCCACCTCCTCCCTCCTGTCGACGCCCGCACGCAGCCGCGCCAACCCGCGGGCGGCCCGCGACTTCACCGTGCCGCGTGCTATCCCCAGCACCTCCGCCGTCTCGTCCTCGCTCAGGCCCACGACGTAGCGGCACGCAACCACGTCGCGCTGACGGCCGGGCAGGTCGGCCAGCGCAGCCTTCAGGGAGCGACGGGTGACGGCCGCCAACAGCGCCGACTCCGGGGACGCGACGGTCACGTCGGCGGAGCGGTCGGCGGCGAAGCGCAGCTCGTGGACGGCCCGGCGACCGGCGGTGCGACGTCGGTTGCGGGCCTCGTTGGCCACGATGCGCAGCAGCCACGGACGGAACGGCGCGCCGTCGCGGAACCCGTCGAGGCCGTACCAGGCCTTGACGAAGGCGTCCTGGGCGACATCGTCGGCGTCGCCCGCGCCGCCCACGACCGCGGCGAGCCGGACCGCGGCGTCCTGGTGCGTGCGCAGGAGCGTGGCGTAGGCGTCCACGTCACCGTCCTTGGCTCGTCGTGCGAGCTCTCGATCGTCGATCGTCGATCCCACCGGTGACGATGCTGTCAGCCCGCCGTCACCTTCCGCCGATGCACGACCCAGACCACCGCCACCCCCGCGACCACCGCAAGCAGCGCCGCCACCGACAGTGCCGGACCGGCGGCCGACCGATCGGCGGCCGGCACGGACGGTACGGCCGCGGCTGACGCCGGATCGGGGGCGGGCTCGGGCAGCCGGACGTCGTTCTCGACGCCCAACGCCTCGAGGGTGACGGTCAGCCGATCAGGCGCCCGGAACCAGCCCGCCTTGGTCACCTCCTGCGCGAAGTAGCGCTGGCCGCCGTCGGTGTGGACCAGCGGCCCGCCCGCCGCGTGCGGGTAGAGGGTCTGGATGACCCGCGGGGCGTAGTCCGGGTTGGCCGGCATGGCGTTGTACATCGTCCACTCGACCGTGAGCGCGAGGCCCACGTCATCCGTGGGCGCTTCCGGGACGAGTAGGAGCCCCTCGCCCGTCGTCTCCCAGATGCCAAGATCCTCCGCCAACCGGGCGATCTGGACACCGACCTTTCCCGTTGGCGCCGACAGCTCGACCGGCTCCTCGCCGGGACGGGCGATCGTCACACCCTGTGGACCCTTGGCCGCAGCCGGACCCGCGGCGGCGACGACCACGATCGCGCCGGCGACGACCCCACCGATCGCGCCGATCGCGCCGACAGCGACGCGCCTGAACCTGGTCCTCATCCTGCCCTGGCCTTTCGGCGAGACCCTCTCGCACCCCTCCTACACCGGCCGACCCCGTGCGGTTCCGGCTGTCGCGTCGAAACGACCGGGTCACCAGGAAACGCCCCGCACTCGGATCGCGGCCTCGGTACCCTGCCGGCCGTGAGCGCTCCCCCACTCACGCCTGCCCTGCCGTTGGGTCTGACCGACGACGAGGTCGCCCAGCGGGTGGCCGACGGTCGGGTCAACCGGGCGCCCAGCGGCACCAGCCGCTCGATCTGGGCGATCGTGCGCGACAACGTCTTCACCCGGTTCAACGCCATCCTCGGCGCCCTGCTGGTGGTGATCCTGACCGTCGGTCCCATCCAGGACGCCCTGTTCGGGATCGTGCTGGTCACCAACACGGCGATCGGCATCTACCAGGAGTGGCGGGCCAAGCGGACCCTCGACAAGCTCTCGTTGCTCACGGCGCCTGTCGTGACCGTGTCCCGGGACGGCGAGCGGCGCGAGATCGCGGTCGAGGACGTGGTCGACGGCGACGTCATCGAGCTCACCCAGGGCACCCAGATCGTTGCCGACGGCATCGTGCTCTCCGCCGATTCGCTGGAGGTCGACGAGTCCCTGCTGTCGGGCGAGTCACGGCCGATCGAGAAGCCGCCCGACACCGAGGTGCTGTCCGGCAGCTTCGTCACCGCAGGCCTGGGCTGGTACCGGGCCGACAAGGTGGGGCCCGACAGCTACGCCAACCAGATCACCGCCGAGGCCCGTCAGTTCTCCCTCGTGCACTCCGAGCTGCGGCGCGGCACCGACCGCATCCTCGGCATGGTCACGTGGCTGATCCTGCCCACCGCCGTGCTGCTGATCTACAGCCAGATGCGGTCGAACGAGTCGTTGGCCGGCGCCATCCGCGGCACGGTCGCCGGCGTCGGCGCGATGGTCCCCGAGGGGCTGGTGCTGCTCACCAGCGTCGCCTTCACTGCCAGTGTGCTGCGCCTGGGGCGCCGCCACGTGCTGGTGCAGGAGCTGGCCGCCATCGAGGGCCTGGCCCGGGTCGACATCGTGTGCACCGACAAGACCGGCACCCTCACCGAGCTGGACCTGCAGGTGGCCGAGGTGGTGTCGCTCGACGGCGTCGACCCGGACGCCGTGACCGCCGCCCTCGGGGCCCTGGCTGCCGTCGACCCCGAGCCCAACGCCAGCGGCCGGGCGATGGCCGCCGCGTTCGACTCGCCGGGGTGGACACCGACGTGGCGGGCGGCGTTCTCGTCGGCGCGCCGCTACTCGGGGGCGGGCTTCGGCACCAACGGCGACTGGATCATGGGCGCGCCCAACGTGCTGCTCGAGGCCGCCGGCGACGGGGCGGGCACCCGCCAGGCCGCCGAGCTGGTGGACGCCCAGTCTCGCCAGGGGCGACGCGTCCTGCTGGTCGCCCGCACCGACGGCCAGCCCGCGCCCGGCGCCCCGCCGGCGGGCGAGCCCGCGGCGTTGGTCGCCATCGAGGAGCGCATCCGCGCCAACGCCCGCGACACCCTCGACTACTTCGCCGCCCAGGACGTGACCGTCAAGGTGATGTCGGGCGACGACCCCCGCACGGTCGGCGCCGTCGCCGAGCGGGTGGGCATCGTCCATGCCGACGAGCCGTTCGACGCCCGCCACCTGCCCGAGGACCCCGACGAGCTGGCCGATCTCGTCGAAGCGACAGGCGTGTTCGGCCGCGTGGGCCCCCAGCAGAAACAGGCGATGGTGCGGGCGCTGCAGGCGCGGGACCACACCGTGTCGATGACCGGCGACGGCGTCAACGACGTGCTCGCCCTCAAGGAGGCCGACCTGGGCGTGGCCATGGGCTCGGGGGCCGCGGTCAGCCGGTCGGTGGCGCCCGTCGTGCTGCTCGACTCGGACTTCGCCGGCCTGCCGCCGGTGCTGGCCGAGGGTCGGCGGGTCATCGCCAACGTCGAGCGCGTCGCCAACCTGTTCGTCACCAAGACCGTGTACGCCACGCTGCTGGCGCTGTCGGTGGGCGTGCTGCACGTGCCGTTCCCGTTCCTGCCCCGGCACCTGACCATCGTGTCGAGCCTGACCATCGGCATCCCCGCGTTCTTCCTGGCGCTGGCCCCCAACGACCGGCGGGCGGTGCCGGGGTTCGTCGAGCGGGTGCTGCGGTTCGCCGTGCCCGCGGGAACGCTGGCCGCGCTGGCGACGATGTCGGCCTACGGCCTGGCCCGGTCGCAGGACGTGTCCCAGATCGAGGCCCGAACGACGGCGACGATCACTCTGTTCATCGTCGCCCTGTGGGTGCTGGCGATCCTGGCCCGACCGTTCACGTGGTGGCGGTTCGAGCTGGTGGGGTCGATGGCCGGCCTGTTCGTGCTCGCCCTGCTCGTTCCCTGGTCGCGGCACTTCTTCGCGCTCAACATGGCCCCGCCCGAGATCACGGCCGCCGCGGTGGCGATCGCCGCGGCCGCTGCGATGTTGCTCGAGCTGGGCTGGCGCTGGACGGGCTGGATGCGCCCCATCGACACCGACCCCGGGGCCTCGAGCCAGCCGTCGCCCGCACCGGAGACGCATGCGAGCCGAGACGTGGTCCCGAGGCGATAACAGTCGCTGACAGATGCCCGAGGCGATGGCGAACGGCCCCCGACCGCTTTTGCCTCGGGAAGGTCTCGGCGGCCGCCATTTGCCTCGCCACGTCCCCGCGCTGACGTCGCTACAGTCCGACCGTCGAGGCCGGATCGCTGGGCGCGGGTCGACCGACACGGAAGGGGAGCCGTGAGCGAGCGAAACCCAGGCGACGGCCGTCACTGGCGCGACGACGGCCCGCCGCCCGCATGGCCGGAGGACGCCGGATCGAGCGTGTTCGGCCGCCCTCGGTACGCCGACCCGGCGGGCTACCCCGGGGGAGCGGACCAGCCGAACCAGACCGTGCCCTACGAGCGTGCGCCCTACCCTGCGGAGCCCTGGCCGCCCGCACCGCGCCGGCCCGAGGCACCCGGCCCGGACGGCCCACCCGGACGCAGTCGCCCGGCGGGCCGACCCGGCGCCGATCCGCAGCGCCGGGGCTCACCTGGCGCACCGCGCCCCGAGCGCCCCGCCCGGGGCCACGCCTCGCCTCCTGCCGAGGGCCGGGGGTTCCCCTTCGGTGCGGGAGCGCTCGTCGGGATCGCCGGCCTCGGCTGCTTCCTCGTGGGCCTGATCGTGCTGCCGTGGTTCAGCGCCGGCGGGCAGGACGTCACGCTGGCCGACCTGCGGACCGCGTTCACGATCGCCGAGACCCGGCCCGACGAGCCGCAGCCCGATCCCGCGGACGAGGTGCTCTCCGCCGACGGCGGCCTGCCGACCCCGGACGAGCTGGGCGAGGCCGCCGAACAGGAGGTGCGCGACGCCGCCGCCGACGCGGCTGCCTCCGCAGTCGACTCTGGCAGGGCCCGCTACCTCGAGCTCTACACGGAGCGGCTCTGGATCGGCGTGGCCGCCGCCGCGACGGCGGCGGTCGTGTTCTCGACGATCCTGGCGCCGCGGTCGTTCGCGCTGTCCGTCCTGCTCGGGTTCCGCCGCGCGGCCGGCGCCGTCACGGTGCTTGCCGGCATCGCCCACGGCGCCGCGTTGTGGGTCGTGTTCACCGGGCAGGGAGCGCCCTCCCCAGCGTGGGGTGTCTGGCTCGGCGTTGGGGGCCTGAGCGCCGTTCTCCTGGGGTGCGTCCTGGGGCCGAAGCGCTGACCGCCACGTGAGATCGCCCGGGTCACGTTCCCGGGCGAGCGGCGACGGTGGCGGACCGACGCGGTGACGACTCCGCACCGACGGCCAGTAGCCTGCCCGGCACCATGCAGCCGGCGCCGGGTACCGATCTCGAGCTCACCGACGGGTGGCTGGCCGCGGCGGCCGACGACCATCTGCGGCGCTCGTACACCGAGCACGACTTCGACGACGCCGCCTGGCATGCCCTCACGGTGCCGGGGCACTGGCGCTCGTCGCCGGCGTTTGCCGACAGCGACGGGCCGCTGCTGCACCGCTGCCGCTTCGAGGCCCCTGCGCCCGACGCGCGGCGGCGGTCGTGGCTCACGTTCGACGGCCTCTTCTACCAGGGCGATGTGTGGCTCGACGGCGTGTACCTGGGCGACACCGAGGGCTACTTCTTCCCCCACACGTTCGAGGTCACCGAGGCGCTCCGCGACCGTGCCGAGCACGCCCTCGCCGTCGAGGTGACCTGCACGCCGCAGCACGGGTCGTCCGCCAAGCGCAACATCACGGGCGTCTTCCAGCACTGGGACTGCCTCGATCCCCGGTGGAACCCGGGCGGCATCTGGCGGCCCGTCCGCCTGACCGAGACAGGCCCGGTCCGCATCGCCACGCTGCGGATGATCTGCACCGAGGCCACCGAGGACCGCGCCGTGCTCACCCTGCGGGCGGTGCTCGACAGCGACGGATCCCGCCGCGTCCGCCTCCGCACCGAGGTCGGGGCGCTCGACCACGAGGTCGACCAACCGCTCGCCGACGGCATCAACGAGTTCAGCTGGACCGTCACGATCGACCGTCCGGCCCTGTGGTGGCCCCGGGCCCTCGGCGAGGCCGTGCTCCACGACGTGCGCGTCGCCGTGGTGCTCACGGGCGACGACGACACCCGAAGCGACGATGACACGGTCAGCGACGAGCGCCGGCTGCGCACAGGGCTGCGGTCGGTGCGCCTGCGGCGGTGGATCGCGTCTGTCAACGGCGAGCGTCTGTTCCTCAAGGGCGCCAACCTGGGCCCCACCCGCATGGCCCTCGGCGAGGCCACCGCCGACGAGCTGCGGCGTGATGTCGACCTCGCGGTCGACGCCGGCCTCGACCTGCTGCGCCTGCACGCCCACGTCACCCGCCCCGAGGTGTACGACGCCGCCGACGAGCGCGGCCTGCTGCTGTGGCAGGACATGCCGCTGCAGTGGGCCTACGCACGCGGCATCCGCAAGCAGGCGACTCGCCAGGCCAGGGCGATGGTCGACCTGTTGGGCCACCACCCGTCGCTCGCCGTGTGGTGCGGGCACAACGAGCCGATGTCGATGGACGGCGCCGACCAGGTGACCACATCGGTCTCGAACACAGTGGCCTTCGCGACCCGCATGGCAGCCGAGCAGCAGCTCCCGACCTGGAACAAGAGCGTGCTCGACGCATCGATCAAGCGGGCGTTGCACAAGGCCGACGGCTCGCGGCCCGTGGTCGCGCACTCGGGCGTCACCCCCCACCTGCCGCAGCTCGACGGCACCGACAGCCACCTGTACTTCGGCTGGTACATGGGCGACGAGCGCGACCTGCCGACGTTCGCCCGGCGGGTGCCGCGCATGGTGCGGTTCGTCACCGAGTTCGGGGCCCAGGCCGTGCCGTCGGGCGACGGCGCTGCGTTCGCCCAGCCCGAGCGCTGGCCCGACCTCGACTGGGAGCGGCTCGAGGCCCGCCACTCGCTGCAGAAGGTCGTGTTCGACACGCGGGTGCCGCCCGACGGCTACGCCACGTTCGCGGGCTGGCGCGACGCCACCCAGCGCTACCAGGCGACGCTCATCCGTCGGCACGTCGAGGAGCTGCGGCGGCTCAAGTACCGGCCGACCGGAGGGTTCGCCCAGTTCCTGTTCGCGGACGGCCATCCGGGCATCACCTGGTCGGTCCTCGACCACGAGCGCCGACCCAAGCTGGGGTTCGAGGCGCTCCGCCAGGCCTGCCGACCGGTGATCGTGGTCGCGGACCGGTTGCCGGTGACGGTGTCGGCGGGCGACCCGCTGGCGGTCGACGTCCACGTGGTGTCCGACCGGCGCGAGCCCGTCGACGATGCCCAGGTCACGGCCACCCTGTCCTGGCCGGGCGGTGAGCACACGTGGCGCTGGGGCGGCGACGTGGGCGCCGACGACTGCGTGCGGGTGGGCACGATCCAGGCGATCGTCCCCGACCTGGGCCCCGATGCCACCGGCGTGCTGGCCCTCGACCTCGAGCTGCGGCTGTCCGACGGCGAGCTCGTGACGAACCACGACGAGTCCCGTCTCACCTGATCAGCGCCCGGGGCGGAACCCGCCGCGGAAACCGGCGTCCCTGCACCGGATCCCGCGGCCAGAATCGGGGGGTGGCACTCCCCGTGACCGCCGATCAGGTCGTCGTCCGCCAGTGGCAGGTCGACGACGTGCCCCGGCTGCACGCGGCCGTGCTCGAGAGCATCGACCACCTGCGGCCGTGGATGCCCTGGGTCGCCAAGGAGCCGCTGACGCTCGAGGAGCGCACAGAGATGGTCGGCGGGTGGTGGCGCCTGTGGGATGCCGGCGACCGCATGTGCGGCATGTTCGTCGGCGACCGGGTCGTCGGCGGCTGCGGGCTGCACCAGCGGATCGGACCGGGCGGCCAGGAGATCGGCTACTGGGTGCGGGTGGGGTGCACCGGTCGGGGCTACGCGACCGCGGCAGCCCGTGCGCTCACCGACATGGCGTTCGCGATGCCCGCCATCGACCGGGTCGAGATCCACCACGACGTGGCCAACCCGGCGAGCGGCCGCGTGCCCGCCAAGCTGGGCTACACCCACGTGCACGACGTCGCCCACCCGGTCGAGGCCCCGGGCGAGACGGGGGTGCAGAGCGTCTGGCGCATCGAGCGCGGCGCCTGGATGGCCGGGCGCGACCCGGCCTGACCCGCTTCGGCAACGCGATCGTCGCGCAGCCGAAACGTGACCGATGCGACTGCCCGGGACCTGCCCTCCCGCTGCACCACCGGGCAGACTGGGACGGTCCGGCACCGCCGCTGACGAATTTCCTGACTGACACAGCGTTAGGACTACGGTCTCCGGCCGGACGGAATCGAGCCCCGTTCCAGGAGGCTGAACCAGCGATGCAGACGATGGAGCGACAGAGCGTCGCCCCGGTGCACGGGCCCCGCCGCCCCGCTCCCTGGCCGGTCGAGTTCTACCGCTCGGCCGTGGGCAAGAAGTGGGTCATGGCGCTGACCGGCATCATGTTGATGGGCTACGTGTTCGTCCACATGTTGGGCAACCTCAAGCTCTACCTGGGCGCCGAGGACATCAACCACTACGGCGAGTGGCTCCGCGACCTGCTGGTGCCGTTCTTCCCCCGCACGGTCACGCTGTGGCTGCTGCGCATCGGGCTGACGGCGGCGTTCGTGTTCCACATCCACGCCGCCGCCGGCCTCACGCTGATGAACCGCCGGGCCCGTGCCGAGGGCGGCTACGTCTCCAAGCGCGACTACCAGGCCGCCAACGCCGCCAGCCGGTCGATGCGGTGGACGGGCGTCGTCATCCTGCTGTTCCTCATCTTTCACCTGGCCGACCTGACGTGGGGAACGGTCAACCCCGATTTCGTGCGGGGCGACGTGTACCGCAACCTGGTGGCCAGCTTCGAGCGCCCCGCGGTGTCGGCCATCTACATCGTTGCCAACATCGCCCTCGGGCTCCATCTGTTCCACGGCGCCTGGTCGATGTTCCAGAGCCTCGGGCTGAACAACCCGAGGTGGAACTCGTGGCGGCGGGGCTTCGCCGTCGCCTTCGCCGGCATCGTCACGGTCGGCAACCTCACGTTCCCGATCGCCGCGCTCACCGGCATCATCAGCGCCGACGACAACTCCGACTGCCGGGTGCAGGGCGACACGATCGAGACGTGCGAGCTCTACGCGGAAGGTGAGCGGTGATGATCGGCGAGCTCAACAGCCACGCCCCCGAGGGCCCCATCGAGAACCGGTGGACCCAGCACAAGTTCGACATGAGGCTGGTGGCGCCCAACAACCGCCGCAAGTTCGACGTCATCATCGTCGGCTCCGGCCTGGCCGGTGCGTCGGCCGCCGCCACGCTGGGCGAGCAGGGCTACAACGTCAAGGTCTTCACGTACCACGACAGCCCCCGCCGGGCGCACTCGATCGCCGCCCAGGGCGGCATCAACGCGGCCAAGAACTACAAGAGCGACGGCGACTCGGTCTTCCGCCTCTTCTACGACACGGTCAAGGGCGGCGACTTCCGCAGCCGCGAGTCGAACGTGTACCGCCTGGCCGAGGAGTCGGTGAACATCATCGACCAGTCGGTCGCCCAGGGCGTGCCCTTCGCCCGCGAGTACGGCGGCCTGCTCGACAACCGCAGCTTCGGTGGCGCCCAGGTGTCGCGCACGTTCTACGCCCGGGGCCAGACCGGCCAACAGCTGCTGCTGGGCGCCTACCAGCAGATGATGCACCAGGTGGCCCTGGGCACGGTCAGCCTGCACACCCGCAGCGAGATGCTCGACCTGGTCGTCAAGGACGGTGTGGCGTGCGGCGTCGTCGTGCGTGACATGGTCACCGGGCAGGTGACCTCGCACTCGGCGCACGCCGTGCTGCTGTGCACGGGCGGCTACGGCAACGTCTTCTACCTGTCGACCAACGCCAAGTACTCCAACGCCACGGCCGCCTGGCGAGCCCACCGGCAGCGGCGCGCTGTTCGCCAACCCCTGCTTCACGCAGATCCACCCGACCTGCATCCCGGCCAGCGACGAGTTCCAGTCGAAGCTCACGCTGATGTCCGAGTCGCTCCGCAACGACGGGCGCATCTGGGTGCCGGTCGATCCCGACGACACGCGCTCGCCCGACCAGATCCCCGAGTCGGAGCGCGACTACTTCCTCGAGCGCAAGTACCCCAGCTTCGGCAACCTCGTGCCCCGCGACGTGGCCTCGCGCAACGCCAAGACGGCGGTCGACCAGGGCAAGGGCGTCGGCCCGCTCAAGAACGGCGTGTACCTCGACTTCTCGGCCGCCATCGCGCGGGTGGGCGAGGACACGATCCGCGAGCGCTACGGCAACCTCTTCGACATGTACGAGCGCATCACCGACGAGAACCCCTACAAGGTTCCGATGCGCATCTACCCCGCCGTCCACTACACGATGGGCGGGCTGTGGGTGGACTACAACCTCATGTCCAACGTGCCCGGGCTGTTCGTGCTGGGCGAGGCCAACTTCAGCGATCACGGCGCCAACCGCCTGGGCGCCTCGGCGCTCATGCAGGGCCTGGCCGACGGCTACTTCGTCATCAGCTACACGCTGGCCAACTACCTCGCCGGCCTCCTGGGCACCGCCCCGGTGCCGACGCACGACCCCGCGTTCGCCCAGGCCGAGACCGCCGTCGGCGACACCGTGGCCCGGCTGCTGTCGATCAACGGCACCCGCTCGGTCGACCACTTCCACCGCGAGCTCGGCAAGATCATGTGGGAGCACTGCGGCATGGCCCGCAACCGGGCCGGGTTGGAGAAGGCGCTGGCCGAGATCCCCGCCCTGCGCGAGGAGTTCTGGAAGGACGTGCGGGTGCTGGGCGGTTCGTCGCTCAACCAGTCGCTCGAGAAGGCCACCCGCGTGGCCGACTTCTTCGAGCTGGGCGAGCTGATGGTGCGCGACGCGCTGCACCGCGAGGAGTCGGCCGGCGGCCACTTCCGCGAGGAGAGCCAGACCGACGAGGGCGAGGCCCTGCGCGACGACGAGCACTTCGCCTACGTCGGCGCCTGGGAGTGGATGGGCAAGGGGTCCGACCCCGCGCTCCACCGCGAGGCCCTCGACTTCGACTACGTGAAGTTGACCCAGAGGTCGTACAAGTGAGCCAGTCCGTCAGCGAGGCCACCGGCGCCAACGGCGCCGAGCACCCGACCATGGACATCACCCTCCACGTCTGGCGCCAGGCGCCCGGCGCCGAGGGCAGGATGGTCACCTACGTCGAGGAAGCCAAGGGCATCAGCCCCGACATGTCCTTCCTCGAGATGCTCGACATCGTCAACGAGCGGCTCATCGCCAAGGGCGAGGAGCCCATCGCCTTCGAGCACGACTGCCGCGAGGGCATCTGCGGGTCGTGCGGCATGATGATCAACGGCCAGGCCCACGGCCCCGAGCGGGGCACGGCCACCTGCCAGCTGCACATGCGCAAGTTCCGCGACGGCGACGAGATCTACGTCGAGCCGTGGCGGGCGCGGGCTTTCCCGGTGCTGCGGGACCTGGTGGTCGACCGGCAGGCGTTCGACCGCATCATCGAGGCGGGTGGCTACATGACGGCCCCCACCGGGGCGGCGCCCGACGCCAACCTGATCCTCATCCCCAAGGACGTCAGCGACGCCGCCATGGACGCCGCCGCCTGCATCGGGTGCGGGGCCTGCGTGGCCGCGTGCCCCAACGAGCGCGGCGCAGCTGTTCACGTCGGCCAAGTTGCAGCACCTCAACCTGCTGCCCCAGGGCCAGGCCGAGCGCTACCGGCGCACGCAGGCGATGGTCGAGACGATGGAGGACTTCTTCGGTTCGTGCACGAACCACGGGGAGTGCCAGGAGGCGTGCCCCAAGGAGATCTCCATCGACTTCATCGCCTACATGAACCGCGACTACGTCAAGGCGCAGCTCAAGAACCGCAAGCTCGCCGGCCAGTCGTAGCTCCGGGGTTCGCCGGTCGCTCCGCGGCGCCGGCCGCCACCTTTCGGGCGAGAAGGTACGCCTGCGGGGTCGTCTCGGCCCCGTCGGGATCTCGGAGCACGCGGGTGTGCACCTCCAGGCCTGCCTCGTCCATCGCGTCGGCGACGCGGTCGGGCCGGAGCCGGTAGGCGTCGAGAGATATGTCGTGGCCGTAGGCGCGCTCGAGATGGACGCACTCGTCGCCGGCCTGGAACGCGACCAGGACCTGCCCACCCGATCCGAGCACCCGGGCGAACTCGGTGAACAGCTGTGACAGCTGGTCGGGCGGCGTGTGGATCACCGAGTACCAGGCGACGACACCGCCAAGGACGCCGTCCTCGATGTCGAGGTCGGCGATCGAGCCTTCGTCGAAGCGGATGTCGGGGTGTCTGCGGCGGGCGACGGCGACCATGGACGGCGAGAGGTCGATGCCACGGACGCGCAACCCCAGCGCCTTGAGGTGCGCGGCCACCCGGCCCGGCCCGCACCCGAGATCGGCGACCGGGCGCCCGTCCGCGACCTGGACGAGCTCGGCGAACACGGCGAGGAGCGCGCGGTCGAGCGGCTTTGCCGCCAGCTCGTCCCTGAGGAGGTCGGCGTCGTCGACCGCGACCTTGTCGTACGCCAGCCGGGTCGCGCCCAGGTGGGAGGGCTCGCTCATGCCGATCGCCTCGTCACTCGCCCGCATCCGGCCGTCGGCGGTCTTGGGTGTCATACCCATTGCCTATCATCGAACACGTGTTCGGAAGCATCGAGACATCGGAGATGCTGCCGCTCGATCGGGCGGTCGACGGGCTCGCGGCCGTAGACGTCGCGGGTCTCGACGGGCCGCGGGCGGCCGATGTGCTGGTCGAGCTGCGACGGGTGCGAGCCCGGCTGGCCGAGGTCGAAGCGCGCCTGGTCGACCGTGTCGACGCCTCGCGGCCGTGGGCGCGCTGGGCTATGCCGACGACGCGCCCCTCATCGATCCGCTCCTCCGCACCCACGGCACCGCGGTTCGAACCGTGGTCGTCGACATGCTGACCTCTGTCGACGTTCCGACGGTGCATGCTGCCGGCGGCCTGACCGTTGAGCAGGTCGGGCGCTTGCGGCGACGGCTGGTCCACGAGTGACGGCATCGCACGATGCACCACAAAGTACTGGCACAGTGCGACACGTCCCGGTAGCGTACGGATCGTGGCTGATGTGAACGTGCGCGCCGTGCCGGACGACGTCGTGGCCCGCCTGCGCGAGCAGGCAACAGCCGAGGGCGTGTCGATGAGCGAGTGGATCCGGCTGGCGCTCGCCGACCGGGCGGCGCTGCCGACCCCAGGCGAGCTGGCCGCCCGGCGGGCGGGGCTCGTCGAGTCCGCCCAGCCCCGCCACGAGTTCGACGTCTGGTACCGGCAGCGCCTGCACCAGCGGCCCGACCGCCAGCCCGCCTGACCTAACGCCCGCCGCGCCGACCGCCGAGAACAGCCGCATGATCGCCGTCGGTGACCTCGGTGCCGTCCTGCGCTGGGTCGGGCTCATTCCCGGGCCCCCGCCCGCGCTGCGCCGGCTCGTGTCGGCCGATGCCCTGCTGGGCGAGATCGTCGAGTACCTCAAGGTCCGCTTCGACAGCCGTGACGACCAGGTGGCATCGTCGCTGGCCGAGATCCAGTTCTCGGTCCACGAGTGGTACCCGACCTGGCCGGTCGCGGGGCGGCTCGCCACGATCGCGACCCAGGGCGGCGTCGCGCTCGACGCCACGCTCCTCGTCCCCCTCGCCGTCGCCGCCGACACCGGTCTGCCGCTGGCCACGACCTCGGTCGAGATCGCGGAGCTGGCGGCGCCGCACGTCGGATCGGTGCTCCTGGTCTGACCCTCCGGCGCCGCCGAGCCCGGTTGTCGGTCAGAGGAACGGGACGTCGATGTCCTGCCCAGCGAGCACGGCCCCGACCGTGGTCATCGAGTCGGGTTTGACCAAGAAGTGCTGGGTCACGGCGTGGATGTCGCGCAGGCGGCGCTGCAGCGGGCTGGTGTCGTACAGCGAGCTGCCGCCGCCCGCTGTGTAGGCGGTGTCCACCACCGACGCCGCTGTGGACGTCGCCCAGACCCCGTCCGCTCGGATGCGGGCCCGGAGCTCGGGGGTGAACTCCGCCCCGACGGTCGCCCTCCGCCACGCCTCCTCTGCGTCGCCGTAGACGAGCGCCCGGGCGGCCCGGAGCTGGGTGTCGGCCGTGGCCAGCTGGTACTGGAAGAGGGGGTTGGCCGCCAGCGCCGAGCCGGTGAACAGCGGCACCTTGGTGGCCGCCAGGGCCAGGATGTCGTCGAGGGCGCCCTGCGCGATGCCGATCACCATGCTCGACACGAACAGCGTGTATGGCGACGGCAGCGGGATGCGGGCCATCGGCTCGTCGATGCTCGGCTCGGCGGTCATCACGGCGTACGTGCGTTCCGCCGGCACCACCACGTCGTCGACCCGGAAGTGGTGGCTGCCCGTGCCACACAACCCGGATACCGACCAGGTGTCCTCGATCTCGACCTCGGCGGGCGCGAGCACGGCGATGCGCATCGGCGGCGGGCCGTCGCCGGTGGGCCTGTCGCCGCCGGACGGTTCCTCACCTGCGTCGCCCGCCTGCTGCTCGATGCAGTTGGCAAACAGCCAGTGGCTGTGCTCGCACCCGCTGGCGAACGACCAGCGGCCGCGCACCCGGTACCCGCCGTCGACCCGCACCGCCATCCCGGTGGGGTTGATGGCACCCGCGACGATCGCGTCCGGGTGGTCTCCGAAGATGGCGTCGAATGTGGGTCGGGGCAGGTCGACGAAGTCGAGCCAGCCGGCCGAGCCGATGCCGACGACCCAGCCGACCGATGCGTCGGCCCGACTCAGCTCCTCGAGCACCTGCATCCCCGAGGCCAGGTCGAGGCCCGAGCCACCGTGGCTGGTGGGCCGCAGCATGCGGAAGCACCCGGCGGCGACCAGGTCGTCGAGCAGGTCGCGCGGCAGCCGCCGCGCCGCCTCGATCTCGCCTGCTCGGGTGGCGATGACCGGCGCCAGCTCGCGCACGGCCTCGAGCACGGGCGTCGCCGGTCGGACGTGCGGGTCATGCTGGTCGGGATCCTGGCGCGGCCGGCTGTCGGACTCGAGCGCGGATGCGGACATGGTGGCCCTCCCTCGGGCAGCCTCGGCGGCCGCCTCACCCCGACGGTACGAGCGCGCCGACGACCATGGCATCGGGCGAAGTGTGCAACCCGGCGCCGTCGCCCGGATGGGTCATTGTGTGTAGAGCGGTCCCGCGAGATCGTGCTCGTAGGCGTAGGCCGTCGCCGCGGACCGGGACGAGACCCCCAACTTGGTGAAGATGTTGCTCACGTGGCGGGCGACGGTCTTGTCGCTGATGACGAGGTCGGCGGCGATCTCGCGGTTGGTCTTCCCCGTCGCCACCAGCGTCAGCACCTGCACCTCGCGTCTGCTCAGGCCGCCCGCCCGGCCGGGCGGCGACGGAGCGGCGACCTGGCGGGCGCGGGCCGCATCCGGCGTCGCGCCCAACCGCTCGAACTCGGCTCGGGCGGCGTCGAGCTCGAGCGCCGCGCCGTCCGGGTCGCCCAGCGCCCGGTAGGCGAGCCCGATCACGACCCGGGTGCGGGCCGACTCGTAGGGCGCCCCCAGCGCCTGCCACGCAGCGTGGGCCGATCGCAGCTCGGCCAGCGCGGCGCGGGCATCGCCCTCGGCCAGGAGCACCGCCCCCGTCCCGTGCGCGGCGACCGCCCGCACCAGCGGGGTGTCGAGGTCGGTGGCGAACACGGCGAGCTCGTCGGCCGCAGCCCGGGCGGCGGCGACGTCGGCGGCGGCGAGCGCGATCTCGGCGTGGGCCGCCAGCAGCTTCGACCGGGTCAGCCGGTCCTGGGCCTCATCGGTGGCGCGACGGATCGACGTCAGGGCCGCGTCGACCCGGCCCTGCGCGAGGCGCAGCAGCGCCAGCCCGGGCTGGGGCGGCCGGCCCCAGTGGCTCGCCTGCCGGTAGGCCTCCTCCGCGGCGGCGAACTCGCCCCGCAGGCGGTGGAGCTCGCCCCGCTGGTAGCAGGCGTCGCCGACGGCCATCTGGCCGGGCGGCTTGGACAGCAGGTCGTAGGCGCGCTCCGCCTCGGTCATGGCGTCGGCCCACGCGCCGTCGAACTGCATGATCTCGGCCCGGTGCACCAGGCAGTTGCCCCGGTAGGGCTCGAGGTCGGGCTGGGCGGCGCACCAGCGGGTCAGCTCGTCGGTCCAGTCGCGCGCCCGGCGGAGGTCGAACATGTCGTGGCAGATCTCGATCACGGCGCAGTACACGAGCCCGGCGAGCATCGGCGACACCTCGCCGGCGACGACGGACACCATCGTCTCGTCGAGCATGGCCATGCCCGTCGCCTTGTCACCCAGGAGCACCAGTGCATGACCTCCCCCCAGGCGGCCGAGCGTCGAGAGGTCGGCATCGCCGAAGCGCTCCCCGGCGGCGGTGATGCGGTCGAAGGCAGCGCGGGCGGTGTCGACATCGCCGGCCACCATCAGGTCGTGGAGGGCGCGCGGTACCAGGGCATAGCTCTGCTCGACGCAGTCGCTCCCCACCTCGTCGGCCAG
Organism: uncultured Acidimicrobiales bacterium; assembly: GCA_963735375.1. GTDB lineage: Bacteria > Actinomycetota > Acidimicrobiia > Acidimicrobiales > VFJN01 > ZC4RG19. The sequence continues at coordinate 225,367 of CAVTKS010000006.1, read as the reverse complement.
GCGACGGGCGCGCTCGTACCACCCGGCCGCGTGGGCCTGGTCGCCCGTGATGTCGACACCGAATCCCAACCAGAACGCGCACCGTGCCGCCCGAGCCGGGTCGCCCACGTGCTGCCAGCCATGGTGTGCGCGCGTCCAGGCCTCGGTGCTGGCCTCGTCGCTGCCCACCAGGTAGAGCGCCACCGCCAGCCGTTCGAGATCGTCGAGCTCGAGCGGCTCATCGCGATCGGCGGCGCCCAGCGCTGTGCTGGCCTCGCCCCACGCCTGCCGCCGGAACGCCTCCCGGCCTCGGTCTCGCTCGCCGGTCACGGCCACAGTGTCCCGCATCGGGCCACTGCCTCGCCCACCGGCCACGACGGGCCCGGCCTCGCCTACCGGCTCGGCCTCTAGGCTCCATCACCGGATGGCACCGCGCGGCTCCCGTGGCTCCGACGACTCCGGACGGCGCACGTCGGCGCGTCGGCTCGACGACTACGAGCGCAAGCGCGACTTCGACCGGACGCCCGAGCCGCCCGGCGAGATCGCGGAGCCCGAGGGCGACGCCCTGCGGTTCGTCATCCAGCAGCACGACGCCACCCGGCTGCACTGGGACCTGCGGCTCGAGCACGACGGCGTGCTGCTCTCGTGGGCCCTGCCCCGGGGGGTGCCGTGGGATCCCGCCCGCAACCACCTGGCGGTCCACACCGAGGACCACCCGCTCGAGTACCTGACCTTCAAGGGCGACATCCCCGACGGCAGCTACGGCGCCGGGCACATGACGGTGTGGGACGACGGCACCTACGAGCCCGAGAAGGTCACCGACACCAAGCTGATCGTGCGGCTGCACGGCACGCGGGCTGAGGGGCGGTACGCGCTGTTCCGCACCGACGGTCGCAACTGGATGATCCACCGCATGGACCCGCCTGTCGACCCGACGCGCCGCCATGTCCCCGAACAGTTCGCCCTGCTCACGCCCTCGCCCGGGGCGGCGCCCACCGGTGACGGCTGGGCCATCGAGACCCGGTGGCACGGCATGCGGAGCGTGCTCGTGTCGAGCGGGGGCATCGTGCACCTGCTCACGCCCGACGGCAACGAGATCGACCCGTGGATCCCCGAGGTGCGCCCCGTGGGCCGGGTGCTCGGATCGACCGAGGTGGCGCTCGACGGCGTCCTGACGGCGCCGGACGGCGGCGACGAGCGTCTGCGCCGGCGCTTCGACGCAGGCTCCGACTCGACCCGCCGCAAGCTCGCCCGCGACCAGCCCGTGGTCTTCGTGGCGTTCGACGTGCTGTGGCTCGACGGCCACTCGCCCGCCGAGCGGTCGTGGACCGACCGACGCGAGGTGCTCGACGACCTCGCGCTCGACGGCGCGGCGTGGACCACCCCCTCCGTCTACACCGGCGACCCGGCGCCGATGCTGGCCGCGGCCGCCACCTCGGGGGTGACCGAGCTGGTGGCCAAGCGGGTCGCCGCGCCCTACGACCCGGGCCTCGACCCCTCGCCGTGGCGGCTGGTCGACCCACGGTCGTAGCGGTGGCACGACGGCGCGGAGTGCGGGAGACTCCCACGTGGTGGGCGGAACACGACGCACGATCATGTCCGACGTAGCGTCGAGGGTGCTCGACGTGGTGCTCGCCGTCCTCGTGCTGGCCGTCACGTGGCCCGTGCTGCTGGCCATCGCGGCGGCGATCCGGGTGACGATGGGCTCGCCGGTGCTGTTCCGTCAGCAGCGCGCCGGCCGGGGCGGGCGCACCTTCGAGGTGGTCAAGTTCCGCACGATGCGCACGGCCGAGCCCGGCGACGACGGGCCCGACACCGACGAGGCCCGCCTCACGAGGCTGGGCAAGCTGCTGCGGGCCACGAGCCTCGACGAGCTGCCCACGCTCCTGAACGTCGTGCGGGGCGAGATGAGCCTGGTCGGCCCCCGGCCGCTGCCCGTGCGCTACCTGCCGCGGTACTCGGCCACCCACGCCCGCCGCCACGAGGTGCGCCCCGGCATCACGGGCTGGGCGCAGGCCAACGGGCGCAACGCGTTGACGTGGGACGACCAGCTCGACATGGACGTCTGGTACGTCGACAACCAGTCGCCTCGTCTCGACGTGCGCATCATGGTCGCTACGGTCACGAGCGTGCTTCGACGAGACGGCATCAGCCACGAGGGCCACGCGACCCGCCCCGAGTTCCCGGGCTCGGGCGTCGATCGAGCGGCCCCCACCGAGTCGTGAGAGACGTCACCGTCCTCATCTCGTCGGCCGGACGGCGGGTGGAGCTGCTGCGCGGGTTCCGCCGCGCGCTGGCGTCGCTGGCCCCGCAGGGGATCGAGGGCCGGGTCGTCGCCACAGACGCCTCGTGGTACTCGAGTGCGTTCCACGACGCCGACGAGGCGTTCGTGGTGCCTCGGCTCGACGATCCCGCCTACGTGCCGGCGCTGCTCGAGGTGTGCGAGAAGCAGCGGGTCGACCTCGTGGTGCCCACCATCGACACCGAGATGGCCGCCTGGGTGGCGAGCCGCGACCGGTTCGCCGACATCGGCACCACCGTCGCGCTCTCCGGTGCGGGGGTGGTCGACATCGCCGCCGACAAGCAGCGCACCCACGGGTGGCTGGTCGACAACGGGTTCCCGACCGTCCGGCAGGCCGACCCGGCCACCGTCCTCGCCGATCCGACGGCGTGGCCGTTCCCGCTCATCGCCAAGCCCCGGTTCGGCAGCGCCGGCATCGGGGTCGGCGTCGTGCGCGACGCCGCCGAGCTGGCCGTGGCGGTCGGCCGGCCCGAGCTGGGCGAGATGGTCGTCCAGACGCTGGCGGCCGGCAGGGAGCACACGATCGACGTGCTCGCCGACCGTGACGGCCGCTGCGTCTGCGCCGTGCCCCGTCGCCGCATCGAGGTGCGCTCGGGCGAGGTGAGCAAGGGGGTCACCGTGCGCGCGCCGCAACTGCAGGAGCTGGCGGCCCGCATCTGCGAGGCGCTGCCCGGGGCGTTCGGCACCATCACCATCCAGGTGTTCGTGGGCGATGCTCCCGGCGAGCTCGCCGTGATCGAGATCAACGCCCGCTACGGCGGCGGGTTCCCGCTGGCCCTGGAGGCCGGCGCCGACTTCCCGCGCTGGCAGCTCGAGGAGCTGCTCGGCCTGCCCTCGACCGCCACCCCGGACGGCTGGCACGACGGACTGGTCATGCTCCGCTACGACGCCGCCGTGTTCGTCGACGAGGGCGACGCGCCAACATGAGCGAGCGTCCGCAATGCAGCGAGCGTGGCCCGAGCGGCCCGGCCGAAGGCCAAGAGCGGGAAACATGAGCGAGCGTCCGCAATGCAGCGAGCGTGGCCCGAGCGGCCCGGCCGAAGGCCAAGAGCGGGAGACATGAGCGAGGTCGTCGACAGCGACAGGCGCCTCGTCGTGCTCGACATCGACGACACCCTTTACCTCGAGCGCGACTACGTGCGCAGTGGCTTCGCGGCCGTCGGCGCCTGGGCCCGTGACGAGCTGGGTGTCGACGACGTCGGCGAGCGGGCGTGGGCGGCGTTCGAGGCGGGGGTGCGGCGCACGATCTTCGACGAGGCGCTCGCCGGTGCCGGGGTCGACGTCACACCGGACCTGGTGCCCCGGCTGGTCGAGGTCTACCGGGCGCACGCACCGGACATCGAGATGGTGGCCGACGCCCGCGCCTGGCTCGACGGCCTCGCCCCCCACGTGGCCGTCGCCGTTGTCACCGACGGCCCCCTCGCCAGCCAGCAGGCCAAGGCCGAGGCGCTGACGCTCACCCAGTGGGCCGACCTGGTGGTGTTCACCGAGTCGCTCGGACCGGGGCACGGCAAGCCGCACCCCGCGGCGTTCGAGCACCTCGAGCGCGAGTTGGGGCTGACCGGCGACCGATGCGCCTACGTCGCGGACAACCCGGCCAAGGACTTCGTCGCGCCGCACCGCCTGGGCTGGCGGACGGTGCGCGTGCGCCGGCCCGGTGGGCTGCACGCGGACGTGGCCAGCGGCGACGACGTCGACGCCGAGATCACCTCGCTGACCGACCTCGACGCCGCCCTCCGCTGGGACCCGGTCGGTTCCGATGGTGAGCCGCCGGCGCTGAAGGTCGCACACCTCACCACCGTGGACTCGAGCCTGCGCTACCTGCTGTACCCCCAGCTCACGGCCGTGCGCGACCTCGGCGGCGACATCCTCGGCATCAGCGCACCCGGTCCGTACGCCGACGGGCTCGCAGCCGAGGGCATCCGCCACGTAGCTCTGTCCTCGTCCACCCGCAGCATGAACCCGCTGGCCGACCTGCGCTCGGCGGCCGAGCTGTGGCGCATCCTGCGACGCGAGCGGCCCGACGTCCTGCACACCCACAACCCCAAGCCCGGGCTGTACGGGCGCGTGGTCGGGCGGCTCGCCCGGGTCCCGATCGTGGTCAACACCTGCCACGGCCTGTACTTCACCGAGACCGACCCGTGGCTGAAGCGCACGATCCTGCTGGTGCTCGAGGGCATCGCCGCCCGGTTCTCCGATGCCGAACTGGTGCAGAGCCACGAGGACCTCGATCGGCTCGTACGCCGTCACGTCTATCCCCGGCGCCGCACCCGCCTGCTGGGCAACGGCGTCGACCTGCGGCGCTTTCATCCCGGCGTGCTGCGCACCGACGAGCGGGCCAGGCTGCGGACCGACGAGCTGGACGCACGCGACGACCAGATCGTCGTCGGCATGGTGGGCCGGCTGGTCGCCGAGAAGGGACTGCTCGAGCTGTTCGACGCCGCCCGCCGGCTCGACGACCGCTACGTCGTCGTGGTCGTCGGCCCCGACGACCCGGAGAAGCCCGACGCCCTCGACCGCGACACCATCCGGAGCGCCGCCGAGCACGGGGTGCGCTTCCTGGGCATGCGCGACGACGTCGACCGGCTCTACGGCGCGATGGACCTGTTCGTCCTGCCGTCGTGGCGCGAGGGGTTCCCCCGGGCCGCCATGGAGGCCGCGGCCTCGGGGCTGCCGGTGATCGCCACCGACGTCCGGGGTTGCCGGCAGGTGGTCGACGACGGGGTGACCGGCACGCTGGTCCCCGTCCGGGACGCCGGGGCGCTGGCCGGCGCGATCCAACGTCTGGGCGACGACGCGCCACAGCGGGCGTGCATGGGCGCGGCCGCGGCCGCCCACGCGCGGGCCGAGTTCGACGAGGATCGGGTCGTCGACATCGTGCTCGACACCTACCGTCGCGTCGCCGGCCGCAAGCGTCTGACCTCCGTGGTCGGAGCCCTGGGTCAGCCGGCGGCCGCTCGGTAGCGGACGCGGTTGAGCGCGCGGCGGATCGTGTCCTCGAGCGCCATGCCCCCGCGCGCCTTGCGGACGAAGTACTCGTTGCCGTCGCTGACCTGGATCGCCGTGCGGGCCAGCCGATGCACGTCGGTGCCGCCGAAGGCGTTGGGGCGGTTGCCGCCCAGCGCGGCCGAGCGGTACCGCTCGCGCACCAACGGCTCGACCTCGGGCGAGGCCGCGACCGCCTTGGGGTAGGCGAAGTGGTGGGCGGGCGCGCCCACGTGCTGCTCGATGAGCTGGCGCGAGCGGTCGAGCTCGTCGGCCGCCTCGGCCGGGGGCAGGCGGTCGAGCAGCAGGTGGCCGTGGGTGTGCGACCCGAACGTGACGAGCCCGGTGGCGGCCATGTCGCGCACCGCCGACCACGACAGGGGCGTGCCGTCGTCGGGGAAGGCGATGCCCTCGTCGACGAACTTCGTGGCCAGGTACACGGTGGCCGGCACGCCGTGTCGCTCGAGGATGGGGGTGGCGACGTCGGCCAGGTCGGCCGTGCCGTCGTCGAACGTGATCACGACCGGATCCTCGCCCTCGCCCGCATCCGAGGCACCGGAGGGGTCGAGCCGGTCGACGGCGTCGTCGAGGCTGACCACCCGGCCCGTGCCCGCCAGCCACGCCATCTGCTCGTCGAACGCCTGTGGTGACAGGTCGACCTCGGTGCCCGACCCGCCGCCGACCCGGTGGTAGATCAGGACGACGACGCCACTCACCGCCGGTCGGACGCGGTCGCCCGCGGCCGCCACCGTCTTGATCGTGCGCAACGCCAGGGACCGACCATCCGCCATCGCCCCAGCTTAAGAGGCCGAGCCGACAGGCGAGGCCGTGGCCCGATCCCTATAGATCGATACCTCTCGAACCGGATCGACGACCACAGGTATCGATCTATAGGGAGAGCGGCCCGGCGCGCAGCGCCATGAGCGGGCAACGCAGCGACCGTTCGCCAGGATTGTGTGACCTGCCCACTGACATTCTCCGGGACCCGGCCCAGTCGTCCTGCGCTCCGTGCTGTCGCGCTTGGGGTCGCGCCGCTACCCTGACGCCTGGTGGGCAGCGAAGAGCGATCACGCGCGGGCGGTGTCGGGTGACCGAGGCGACGGCGACCCTGGATGTCAGGCCGACGACCGACGACGACCTGCCGGCGGTGCTCGAGCTGCTGCAGGCCTCGCTCGGCTGGGTACCCGACGATGCCTATGCCCGGTTCTTCTCGTGGAAGCACCACGACAGCCCGTTCGGGAGGTCGCCCGCGTGGGTGGCGGTCGACCCTGAGGCCGACGGTCGCATCGTCGGGTTCCGCACGTTCTCCCGGTGGCAGTTCGAGCGTGAGGGTGTCACCGTCCCCGCCGTGCGCGCCGTCGACACGGCGACCCACCCCGACTACCAGGGCCGCGGCATCTTCTCGCTGTTGACCCGGCGTGCGCTCGACGAGCTGCGGGCCGAGGGCGTGGCATTCGTGTTCAACACCCCCAACGACCGCAGTCGCCCGGGGTACCTGAAGATGGGCTGGCAGCTGGTCGAGCGCCTGCCGGTGGCGGCGACGCCCCGGTCGGCGCTGTCGCTCGTGCGCCTGGCCCGTGCCCGCACGCCGGCCGACAAGTGGTCGGCACGCACTGACGCCGGCGTGGCCGTCGGCGACGTGCTGGCCGACGACGACGCGGTCGCCGCGCTCCTGGCGTCGGCCCGGCCCGACGACGATCGGCTCCGCACGCGGCGCACCCCCGCATACCTGGCCTGGCGCTACGGCTTCCCGCCCCTGCACTACCGCGCCGTGGTGGCGGCCGAGGGCGTGGCCGCCGGCGTGGTCGTCTTCCGCCTGCGCCGCCGCGGTGCCGCGCTCGAGGCAGCGGTGTGCGAGCAGATCGTGCCCGACGGCGACGACCGCACGGCCTCGTCGCTCGTGCGGACGCTGCTCCGCGACACGCGGGCCGACCACGCGGTGCAGATCGGGCGCGCTAGACCTTCGAGGGGCCTGCTGCCCGTCCCCGGGCAGGGGCCGACGCTCGTGTGGCGCGAGGTCACCGAGCCGGTCATGCCGCCCGCCGCCCGTTGGGCGTTGGGACTGGGCGACATCGAGCTGTTCTGAGCAGGGCAACGCCATGGACGACACGACCCGACTAGACGAACCAGACGAACCAGACCCCATAGCCGAGGCCGCCGAGCCCACACCGGGCGGGCCGCCACGGTTCAGCCGACGCCAGGTCCTGACGATGGCGGGCGCCGGCGGGTTGGTCGGCGCGGGCCTCCTCGCCAACCTCCTGATCGACGACGAGCAGGCCACCGGCGGCCGCCCGACGGCCAACCGTCGCACCACGACATCCAGCACCACGACGACCGCCGACGAGTCCGCGGCCGCCCCGGCCCCCGGAGCGGCCCGCTGGAGCGACCCCGCGACCTGGGGCGGCACGGTCCCCGGGCCCCAGGACGTCGCAGTGGTCGACAAGCCCGTGGTCCTCGACGTCGACGCCGCGGTCGCCGGGGTGCGGGTCGAGCCCGGCGGCGAACTGGTCTTCGACGTGGCGAGCTCGCGCACGCTCACCAGCACCGGCAACGTGATCGTGGGCGGCGCCCTGCGTGCGCGCCCCCAGGCACCGGATGTGACCCACCGGGTCGTCTTCGAGGGCATCGACGAAGACCGCGTGGTCGGCGGCCACACGATGGAGCCCCTCGACACCGACATCGGGCTGTGGGTCGTCGGCACCGGGGTGCTCGATCTGCAGGGGGCCCGCAAGCGCGCCTGGACCAACCTCACCGCCCCGGTCGCGAAGGGCGACACGACCATCACCGTCGCCGACGCCGAGGGGTGGCGGGTCGGCGACGAGGTCGTGGTCACGCCCACCGACCCCACGACGGTCGAGGGCTACGCCGAGCATCACGACCGTCGCACCGTCACCGCCATCGACGGCACGTCCGTGACGCTCGACGGTCCGACCGAGTTCGCCCACCCCGCGGTCACGGTCCGTCCCGGGGTCTCCCACCACGCCGAGGTGCTGAACCTCACGCGCAACGTGCAGGTCGAGGGCACGCCCGACGGCCGCGCGCACGTGATGCTGCTCGACATCTCGGCCGCGCAGAACATCGGCTACGTGGGCCTCCGCCACCTCGGCCCCCAGCAGCCCCGCGCGGAGGGCGGTGTCCAGGGCGTCGTCGGGCGCTACTCCCTGCACCTCCACATGAGCAACGACGCCACCCGAGGCACGGTGGTCGACGGCGTCGTCGCCTACGACGGCGGCAACCACTCGTTCGTCCCTCACCTGTCGCACGGGGTCACGTTCCGCGACTGCGTCGCACACGACCAGGCCAACACCGCCTTCTGGTGGGACCAGCCCACCGGCGAGGAGGGCGGCCCCGAGCGGATCGCAACCGACGACCTGGTCTATGAGCGCTGCGTCGCCAGCCACATCCGGCCCACCGAGGCCAGCACCTACGACGTCGCCGGGTTCCTGCTCGGCGCCGGGTCGTGGCCAGGCCGCACGCGGCTGCGTGGCCGTCGGCGTGCTGGGCCAGGACGAGGCCTCGCCTGGCTTCAAATGGAGCGGCGACGTGGTCGAGCTCGACGACACGTGGGTGTTCGAGGACTGCGTGTCGCACAACAACGACGGCTCGTCGATCTACTTCTGGATCAACGGGGTGCCGCACAGCTACGTCGACCGGTTCACCGCCTACCACGACCGGCACGGCATCCGCGCCGGTGCCTACACCAACCTGGTGTCCTACCGCGACTGCACGGTCTACGCCTGTGTCGTGACCGGGGTAGCCATCCAGGCGGTGCCCGGCATCTCTCCGGCCGCTCCCGACGTCACGGTCACCTACGAGAACCTGTACGTCGACCAGGCGGGGCTCAGCGAGTACGCCGTCACCGTGGGCGAGCACGTCGTGGACGCCGACACGGCCACCCGGTTCACCGGCGGGCACTTCGCCGGGGGCACGACGGCCCAGGTCGGCTTCCCCGAGCAGGGTGTGTACGCGCAGCTGCTACGAGTTCAGCGACTGCACCTATGACGGCAACGCCTTCTGGCTGGCCGACGACCTGACCGAGGTGGTCGACATCACGGTCCGCGACGCGACGAACGGTTCACTCACGCTGCGCCCGGCCGGCCAGGACGGCGAGCGGCGCACCGAGTGGAACGCCAGCGTGTCGCCGGCCTGACCAGACGAACCGCTGGGCCGGTCGCCGCGAGGCCGTCGGCGTCGAGGCGTCGCGCCGAGTCGCCCATCGTCACCACGTCGAGGTCGTCCGCGTCGCGGAGCTGCGCCGCCGCCCGGCAGATCCGCTCGAGCGCATCGAGCGACCGCTCGGGGTCGGCCGTGACGTTGTAGGGGTGGAACCAGAGGTGGAACAGCGACCGCTGCCGTGCTGCCTGGCGCAACCGGGCGACGGGACGACGGGCCCACAGCGCCGGCGGCAGGCGCCGGCCACTCGTCGACGGCGCGAACAGGTACGTCTGGGGCACGTTCCACACACCGCTGGCGTGGCGCTGGGGCAGCACGGCCGAGCCCGCGAGCGGGCGCACCTTGTCGATCGCCCCGAGACCACGCTGCTGCCACGGCGGGCGGCCGGCGAACGGCGGGGCGGGACGACCACCCCGGTAGGAGCGGAAGCCGTGCTCGGCCAGCCGCTCGACCTGGCCGATGGCGTTGCGGGGGTACACGAACGACCGCAGTTCGACCTGGCGCTCGGCCGCAACCTTGGTGGCCGCCGCCAGCTCGGAGGCGAACACCTCGCGGCGTGCACGCCGGGTCGTCGACGATGACGTGGGAGAACGCGTGGCTGCCGATCTCCTGCGGGACGGGCAGGCGAGGATGGCGTCGACGATGTCGCGCCCGTACCAGAACGGCTCGGCCTCGAGCGTGGAGCACGGGTCGACCGCCAGCCAGTCGGCGTCGAGCCAGTCATAGGCCGGCGGGACGAGCTCGGGGTGCGGGCCGCGACCGTCGTCGTCGCAGCTGGTCGAGGAACAGATGCCCCACCACCGCCCAGGTGGCGGCGTATCTCGTAGCGGGCGAAGAGGTCGAACAACGCGTCGATCACCTCGCGTTCGGCGTCGAACCGGTGCCGGCCCTGCGAGCCGTCCCGCCGGTGGGCCTCGCCCCAGGCCAGCTCGGTGTCGATCGAGATGACGAACGCGCCACGGTCGAGCCGTACGGGGGCGACGGGCGCGACCGGGACGGTCGTGTCGCTCGGCGTGCTCACCGTCGCGTCACCGCCTGGCGCGCCTCGACCCCCTGCCCCGCGTGGCCCGCGCCTCGAGCAGGTCACCGAGCTGGCGGGCGACGGCATCGAGCGAGTAGCGCTGGGCGGCCCAGGCCTGCGACGCCGCCGCCCGCTCGGCCCGGTCGGGTGCCTGCCACGCCGTCAGCATGGCGGTCGCCAGGGCCGCAGGGTCGCCGGGGTCGGCCAGCCAGGCGTGGTGATCGCCGTCGGTCAGCTCCGCGACGGGGGGTATGCCGAACGCCGCCACGGGCGTGCCCAGGACCAGGGCCTCGACGACGGCTCCCGGCGATCCCTCGGAGATCGAGCTGAAGGCGAAGACGTCGGCCGCGGCCACGAGGGCCGGACGTCGTCACGGAACCCCAGCAGGGTGACCGAGTCGCCGATCCCGGCGCGTTCGATCGCGGCCTGCACCGCCCGCTCAGCGCGGACCCGGGAGCGCCGGCGATGGCGAGCACGGCGTCGGGCAGCTCGGCCCGCACGGTGGCGAACGCCTCGACCAGCAGGTGCTGGGCCTTCTCCGGCACGAGACGGGCGACGTTGACGAACAGCGGCACGCCGTCCGGCAGGCCGAACGCGGAGCGGTCCGAGGCCGCGCCGGCCCCGGCGGGCGCGGCGTCGATGGTCACCCCCCGCGGCACCACGGAGGCGGCCTCGACGGGCAGACCCATCGACCGGCAGTTGGTCGTCTAGGGCGTACTCGCCGCACGGCCCGGTAGTGGACATCGCCGCGGCGGGCGGCACGGCGGCCGACTCCCTGCATGACCCGGCCCCTTCCACGAGGCCGACCCCCGGCTGGAGGGCACGCTGCAGCGCAGCGTCGCCGGTGCGGTTGAACGTCGACACGACCGGCACGCCGAGCGCGGGCGCCAGCGAGCTGGCCCACGAGGTTGCCCGGTGAACAGCGACGTGTGGATCACGTCGGGGCGCAGGTCGCGCACCACCCGGGTGAGACGACGGGCGGCGGCCGGCCAGATGCGTCCGGCGTTGGCGGCGCTGGAAGCCCAGCGCCACCACGGGCACCCCCGCCGCGGTCAGACGACCGTCGAGGAAGTCGCGCTCGAACAAGCGCACCACCGTCTGGTCGAACCGGGCCGGCCAGCGCGACGACCTCGTCGACCAGCCGATTCTCGGCGCCGCCCGACCCGGCCAGCGAGTCGATCACGTGGACGACCCGCCGGCGCGACGGGCCCGTCCGGTGTGGCGAGGGCTGCGTCACGACAGCCCCGCGGTCAGGTGACTGATGAGCCACGTCGCGGTGTCGTCGACGAGCGACTGGGCGGTCGACGCGGGGACCGGCACGCCGTCGCGCTGACCGTCGCACGGATGGCACACGTGGTCGGCGGCCAGCCCACGGCCGTGGCAGCGATCGACGAACCGGCTGAGCTGCGGGCGCAGGACGTGGCCAGGTGCCGTCTGCACCACGAGCAGTGGCCGCGGTCGATCGCCCATCTCCTCGACCAGACCGGCCACGACAGCGCCGTCAGCCAGATCGGCGCCGAGGGGCGTGTCGAGCACGTCGACCACCGCGGGTTCGGCGTCTCCGCCGACCGCCGCCGGAGCCGGCGTCAGGTCGGAGGTCGTCGCCAGGGCGGGACCGTTCCGTGCCACCTGCCGCCGCGGCCGGGCGCCGCGAGCCTTTGCCGCCTGCTCGATGACCTCGAACGGATCGGTGACGGGCTCCCACAGGGCGAGGGGCGCGCCGGTGCGACCGCGGGCCACACGGGCGGCGACGAGCGCGCCGAGCCGGGCGCCGACGAACCCCACGCGCTCGACCGGGCACCGGTCGAGCAGCAGATCCAGGGCGCGTCGAGCGTCGTCGACCAGCGACGTGAAGCCGAGTGCCGCCGGGTCACCGTCGCTGGGCGGGGCCCCGCGATAGTGGAAGCGCTGGACCGACGACGCCCGCCCGAGCCAGGGCCCGACCGAGCCGCGCGCTCCGACCCTCGTCGACGGCGCGGTCGAACGACGTCGACAGGCAGATCACCAGGCCGGCGTGGGCGCCCTCGGCCGGCACGTGCCGGCATCCGACCAGCTGCTCCGGCCCCCCGAACAGCTCGATCTCCTCGCGCAGCCGCCGCACTGCCCCGTCAACACTCGTTCACGTCCCAGCTCGCAGCCACGTGCACGGGCGCGAGCCGGACGATTCCCGCCGGACTGCCGTCGAGATCAGGGCCAATGACGTCGAAGTGCGTCAACGGCTGCCACCCCATCGGGTCGCCGAGCTTGCTGACGATGTTGACCCACAGGTAGAAGCGCCCGCGCGGCAGTGGCAGGCGCTCGATGGTGCAGCGCACGTCGATCTCGCGGTCGGCGGGCATGGACAGACCGTGGGACAGCAGGAACACCGGCGCGGCGGTGCCCTCGCTGACGCCGAGGGTGATCGTGCCCCCGGATTTGTGCACGTTGTGGAAGCGCAGGTGCACGTCGCACGGCTCCTGCGTGCGCGGCCCGAAGCCGTCGGGCCCGCGGACGGTCGCTTCCAACATGCTGATCGAGCCCGATCGCGCCCCCAGTTCGGCCACGTGCTCGAGGGCCTGACGGTAGGAGTTGAGCACGTCGCGCACGGGACCGTCGCCGACCACGTCGCCGTTGCGCAGCCACACGGCCCGGTCGCACACACCCTCGACCGTCGCCAGGTCGTGGCTGACGAACACGAGGGTGGTGCCCTGGGCGCGCACCGTGCGCATGCGGTCGATGCAGCGCTGCTGGAACGTGGCGTCGCCGACGGCGAGCACCTCGTCGACGAGCAGCACCTCGGGCTCGAGGAACGCCGCCACACCGAAGCCCAGCCGCATCTGCATGCCGCTCGAGTAGAACTTGACCTGACGGTCGATCGCGTCTTCGAGCTGGGCGAACTCGACGATCTCGTCGAACCGCTCGGCCACCCGCCTGCGGGGAAGGCCCAGCATCGTGCCGTAGAGGTGGATGTTCTCGCGCCCGCTCAGCTCGGGGTGGATGCCGGCTCGCACCTCGATGAGCGCGCCCACCCGCCCGGCCACCGACACCTTGCCGGCGTAGGGGTACATCACCCGGGTCAGGATCTTGAGCAGGGTCGACTTGCCGGAGCCGTTGATGCCCACGAGCCCGACGGACTCGCCGGGGTTGGCCACGAAGTTGACGTCGCGCAGGGCCCAACGCCAGCCCCGACGCTTCTCGGCGCCCTGAAGCTGGCGACCGAGGCGGCTGATGCGATCGCGGAGGAGCTGGCGCGTGGGGTCGGCCCGGAAACGCTTCCAGATGTCGGTCGCGGCGATCGTGCCCTCAGGCAACGTCTGCAAAGCCGGTCTCCAAGCGCTTGAAGAGCATGTACCCGAGAACCAGCCACGCAGTGCTGGCGACGGCGGCGATGCCGACCAACGGCCAGTCGGGGGGCCGGCCGAAGAGCACCGTGTCGCGGTAACCCTCGATGATGGGGGCCAACGGGTTGACGGCGGAGGCCACGGGCTGCCACTTCTCGTCGAGCTGGTCGAAGCTGTACGCCACCGGGGTCGCGAACAGCGCGAACTGCAGCGCCATCGGCAGGACCTGACGCACGTCGCGCAGGTAGACGACGAGCGGCGACAGCACCAGTGTGACGCCCACGGTGAAAACCACCTGGACGACGAGCAGCACAGGCACCCACGCGGCCTGGGCTTTGGGCGCCGTGCCGTACCCGATGAACAGCGCGAAGAGGATCAACATCGAGATGAGCGCGTCGACCGCCGCCGTGCCGATGGACGCCAGGGGGAACACCTCGCGAGGGCAGTACACCTTGTTGACCAGGGAGAGGTTGGCGGTGATGCTCAAGGCTCCCGAGCTGACCGCGTTCGAGAAGAACGTCCACGGCACCAGCGCCACGGCGGCGAAGAGCGGGTAGGGGACGCCGCCGGTGTCGAAGTCTGCGGCCGTGCCGGCCAGGATCGAGAACGCCCCGAGCAGCAGGAGGGGTGTGAGCACCGCCCACGCGACACCCACCTTGGTCTGCTTGTAGCGGGCACGGAAGTCGCGCTCGGTGAGGGCGACGATGAGCTCCTTGGCGCCGATGAGCTCGCGCACCATGGTCACCGGGTGCAGGCGCCGCTTGAACAGCAGCTCCGAGGGCGGCGAATCGGGGATGGCTCGGGCCGCCGGATCGGCGACGTCACTCGGTGCCGGAACGTGTGGGGGCGCCGCGCCTGCCTCGGCCGGCGAGGGTGTCGTGCCGGGACCGAGCGGTCGCTCGGAGCGGCCGGCACCGTTGGTTCCCTGCTCCACTGTCGGCACGCTGACGGGGGCGTCGGCGCCGCGTGCGCCGACCGCGCCCGTCGGACGGCGCCATGTGCCTCGGCGTGTGCGACCTACGATCGTCCAAAGCTCGCGATGTGGTGTCAGGACGCTCTCGCGTCATACGTTTGGTCCGCCTTGTCTACCCATGCCCTGCACCGCCGGCAGTCGCCCGCTCCGCTGTTGGGGGAGACGCCGTGAGGGGTGCGGGTCACGACCCGCACGAGAGTGTAGGACCACCCGACCACGGAGCGACAGGCGGACGGGCCATCACCGGCAAGGGCATTGGGCAGCAGGAGAGACACGTGGCGACGGAGCAGGCACGGCGAGGGTCAACGGCCGGACCGGCGGGCGTCCTCCACGTCATCACCTCGTCCCAACGACGGGGTGCCGAGACCTTCGCTGTCGATCTCGCCCGGGCGCTGACCGCCCGTCACGTGCGCTCCGACGTGGTCGCCCTCGCCCCCGGCGGCGCGGGCGCGACGCTCGACGTCCCCACCCTGGGCGACCGCGCGCTCTCGCCGTCGACTCTACGGGCGCTGCGGCGTCGAGCCCGGACGGCGCAACTGGTCGTGGCCCACGGCTCGCGCACCCTGCCCGCGTGCGCGTCGGCCCTGATCGGCTGCCGTACCCCGGCGGTCTACCGCAGCATCGGCGACCCTGCGGCCTGGGCCGGCGCCGGTCTGCGCCGCGCTCGTACCCGCGTGCTGCTCGGGCGGATGGCAGCGGTGACGGCGCTGTGGCCGGGCGCTGCGGACAGCGTGCGCGACCTGTTCGGCGTGCCCGCCGAGCACATCCACGTCATCCCGAACGGCGTGCCCGCCGAGCGTTGCCCGGTGCCCGACGCCGGCACGCGTGCCACCGCCCGCCAACGCCTCGGGCTGCCACCGGAGGCGCCGGTCGTGGCGGTCATCGGCGCGCTCGGTCCCGAGAAGCGGATCGGCGACGCCATCGACGCCGTCGCCGCGCTGCCCGACGTCCACCTCCTGGTGGCGGGCGACGGGCCGGAGCGGGCATCGCTCGAGCAGCGCGCCGCCGAGCGGATGGCCGGGCGGGCCCGGTTCGCGGGCACGCTCCCCGGGCCGACCGAGGCCCTGGCCGCCGCCGACCTCGTGGCGCTGACCAGCCGCACCGAGGGCATGCCCGGTGTCCTCATCGAGGCGGGCCTGTCCGGCGTGGCGGCCGTGGCCACCGACGTCGGTGGCGTGTCGCAGATCATCGAGCACGGCGAGACCGGCCTGGTGGTGCCCGCCGGCGACGTCCCGGCCCTGACCGCCGCGCTCCGCCGGGCGCTGACCGAACGCGACCGGTTCGGCCGTGCGGCACGCCGGCGCTGTCTGGCGACGTTCGAGATAGGCCCGGTCGCCGACCGCTGGGCGGCCCTCGCCACCGACGTGGGCGCGTTGTGATGACCGGGTCGCGTTGGTAGATGAACCTGATGGACCTGGCCATCGCCGCCGACGATCCGACCGCGGAGGACGTTCGGGCTCTGCTGGCGCGGCACCTGGCGTTCGCCCACGAGGTCACGCCTCACGAGGGCGTGCATGCGCTGGACGTCGACGGCCTCGTCGATCCGGGTGTCACGTTCGTCAGTGCCCGCCTCGACGGCCGGCTCCTCGGGCTGGGCGCGCTCAAGCACCTGGACGAGTCGCATGGCGAGCTGAAGTCGCTGCACACGGCCGAGGCCGCCAGGGGTCAGGGGATCGGGCGGGCCGTGATCGAGCATCTCCTGTCGGTTGCCGCTGATCGGAACTATCGGCGGGTGAGCCTCGAGACCGGGGTGATGGAGGCGTTCGCACCGGCCCGTGCGCTGTATGCCAAGCTCGGGTTCCGCCCGTGTGCGCCCTTCGGCGAGTACGCGTCCAGTCCGACCAGTGCCTGCATGACGATCGAGATCCTGCCGGCCCCGGGAACGGCCTAGCCTGGCGAGCCACGGCTGACCACGGGCGGATGCAGCGAACGTGACTCCCCATACCGACGACGGCCACCAGCGGCGCACGCGCGTGTTGATGCTCACCAAGGGTCTCGGCCGCGGTGGCACCGAACGGTTGATCGTGGGGGCGGCGCGGCACATCGACCGCGAGCAGTTCGAGCTCGACGTGGCCTACCTGCTGCCATGGAAGGACGCCTTCGTCGACGACGTCGCGTCCACTGGCGCGGCCGTGCACTGCCTCGACGCCCCACGGGCCGGCAGCCTGGGTTGGCTCCCCCGGCTGCGTCGCCTGGTGCGCGACCCGCGAGATCGACGTCGTCCACACACACATGCCACTCCCGGCCGCCTTCGCCCGGCTCGCCCTCCCCGGCCGCCGGCCCGCGTTCGTCCACACCGAGCACAACATGTGGGGCCGCTATCGCCGGCCGACCCGCTGGGCCAACGCCGCCACCTACCGGCGCAACGCCCAGGCGATCGCGGTGTCCGACGGTGTCGCCGCGTCGATCCGGTCGTCCGTTCCCGTCGAGGTGGTCGTGCACGGCACCGACCCCACGCTGGCGGTCACCGGGCCGGGCGCACGCATCGCCGCCCGGGCCGAGCTGGGCCTGGCCGCCGAGGCCGCGGTGGTCGGCACCGTCGGGAACTTCACCGCCAAGAAGGACCAGGCCACCCTGCTCCGCGCCGTCGCGGCGCTCCCCGGCGGCACCAGCGGGACGGTGCTCGTGCTGGTGGGCCTCGGACCGCTCGAGAGCGAGTTGCGGGCCCTGGCCGCGGAGCTCGGCATCGCCGACCGCGTCGTGTTCACGGGATCGCGCGATGACGTTCCCGCCCTGCTCCCGGCCTTCGACGTCTTCGCGCTCAGCTCACGCTTCGAGGGCCTGCCCATCGCCCTGCTCGAGGCCATGGCCACCGGTGTCGCTCCCGTCGCCACCCGCGTCGGCGGCATCCCCGAGGTCATCACCGACGGTCGCGACGGGCTGCTCGTCGCCCCCGGCGACCCCGCGGCGCTGGCGGGCGCGCTGGCCAAACTGCTCGACGACGACGGGCTGCGGGCCGACGTCGGTACCAACGCCCAGGGCCGCGCCGGCGACTTCGACCTGGTCAACGCCGTTCGCCGCACCGAGCACATCTACCGCCGGGTGCTCGAGACACTCAGTTGAGCAGGGCGTCGAGGGCGTGTTGTGGTGACCAGTGGGGGGCGCCGCCGCTGCGGGCGCCGGGGGTGCGGCGATCGTTAGGGGTGCCATGCGCCGCGTGGTCGCGTCGGAGTGTCACACTGCCGCGGTTCGGGTCGGGTGGCGGTGGGGCGGGCGGGCCGATCTGGGTGCCGTCGGGCCGGTAGAACCGGGGACGGCCGTCGACCATGGCGATGGTGTAGCCACATTCGTGGTGGAGCCGGTGGTGGTGGCGGCAGAGCAGGGTGAGGTTGTCGAGGTCGGTCGCTCCGAGGTCGGCCCAGTGCTAAATGTGGTGGGCGTCCAGCCAGTAGCGGGACTCGCAGCCGGGGAAACTGCAGCCGCGGTCGCGGTAGCGCAGGGCGCGGCGTTGGGCCCGGTTGAGGGTGCGGCTGGAGCGCCCGATGGCGAGGGGTTGCCCTCGCGGTAGCGGGAGCGGCCAACGGCGGCCTGCCCGCCGAGCAGGTCGTGGTCGATGTGCACCACCCGACTCGTCCCACGGGCCGGGCGCTGGGCCTCAGCAGCCGTCCGGCAGGCGCAGGTGGCGGTCCACCGGCACCGATGTGAGCACGATGTCGGAGCGGTCCGGGGGCGACACCACCAGGTCGACCTCGGTCCGCGACCCGAGACCCAGGTGGGCGATCAACTCGCCGCCGGACGTGTAGCCCTCGGACGCCACGATCTCGGCCCGGCCGATCAGCCGGCCAGGGTCACCGGCACCACCGGGCTCGTAGGCGGCGACGCGGGTGCCCACACCGCCCCCGAGGTCGGGGCCCATGGCGACCGACAGCCAGTGGCCCGCGTCGCCGGAGTTGCGGAGGAGCAACGACGGCAGGGCGGGCTCCCACTCGACGAGGAGCAGGTCCATCCGCCCGTCGCGGTCGACATCCGCGACCGGGCCGCTGATCCAGTACTGGTCGTCGCCCAGGCCCGACGGCGCCGCGAACTGCGGGCACCGCGTCGACGACCTCGCCACGGTGACGGAAGACGGCCGGCCCGAGGCCGTCGTCCGCCGACGCGGTCGTGACCAGGTCGAGCCAGCCGTCGTTGTCGACGTCGACGAGGCGCAGGTCCGGCGCCTTGGTGGGCAGGGCGACGAGCCCGGCCTCCTCGGTGACGTCGACGAACCTGGGGCTCGCCCCGGGCTCGGTCGTGCGGTTGACGTACAGGCGCACCGGCACGGCGCGGCCATCGTCGACCGTGCTGTTGAAGTGGTGGCCCACCACGAGATCGGGGCCAGCCGTCGCCGTTGACGTCGCCGAACACCGCGCCGGCCACCAGGTCCTCGTCGCCGAACGTCTCCCAGGCGAACGTGTCCGATCGCACCTCACCGAAGCCGGTGCCGTCGCCCACGAACAGGCGGTTGGCGCCACCGACGAACAGGTCGGTGATGCCGTCGAGATTCACGTCGCCCGTCGCCAGGCCCAGCCCCCCGAGGTCGAGGGGCAGGCCGGCGGCCTCGGTCACATCCTCGAAGCGGAGGCCGCCCAGGTTGCGGTACAGCCGGCTGGAACCGCCCTCGTAGACGTCCTCGACGACGAACAGGTCGAGGAGACCGTCGCCGTCGACATCGAGCACGCCGATCGATCGTCCCCCGATTGCGGGGTCGATCCCGCTGTCCGCCACGGGCTCGAAGGCGCCGTCGCCGGCGTTGGCGTAGACGGTGGTAGGCGTGTCGGCCCGGTCGCCGTCGCCGGCGGGTTGCGCGCCACGACCAGGTCGAGCCGCCCGTCGCCGTCGAGGTCGGCGAACACCGCCCCGCTCGTGCGGCCGTGCACCGCGGGCAGGCCGTCGGCGGCGAACCCGGCCTCGTCCCCACGGAGCACGACATCGGGCGACGGTCCGGCGGCGCCCCGGATGCGGTAGGCCTCCGGAGGCCGGTCGGCGAACGTGCCCACGAACAGGTCCGGGCGCTGGTCGCCGTCGACGTCACCCCACGCCGCGGCGTGACCGTGCATTCCCGGCGAGCAGGGCGACGAGGCCCTCGTCTGCCGTCACGTCCTCCCAGGCGAGCGGACCGGCGCGTCCGCTGGTGGGCGCCTCCCAGCACGTCAGCCTGGCGATGGACGTGTCGACGGTGGCGGTGGACGTGTCGACAGTGGCGGTAGACCTGTCGTTGGTGGCGGTGGACTCGTCGTCGGCGGCGGGCGTGTCGGCGGCAGTGCCCTCGCTTCGCCCCCCACGGTCCGACGAGCAGGCGGCGACGAGTACGGCCGCGGCCAGCAGGCCGCAGACACGCCTCGACACGGCCGGCGGGAGCTCGACCACGACCAGGACGACCTCGCCGAACGTGTCGTCCGCGCCGGGTGCTGCGGCGTTCATGCCCAGGTAGAGCACCGAGCCAGTGGGGTCGACCGCCACGTTGTAGGTGCCGCCCAGCGACAACCCGAGCGGCGTCGCGGGCTAGCGGGTCGAGCTCGACCACCACCCGCTGCTCACCCGTGGCCGTGTCGACCTCGATGATCGGCGTGCCCCGCTCGGCGGCACCGCCGTGGGCGTCAGGGACGTACCAGAGCCGGCTGCCGTCGGGCGCCATCGCCAGGGACGCGGTGTACCCCTGGGCCTCTCCCAGCTCGCGCAGGGTGCCGTCGGGAGCCAGGGCGAACAGCACGTCCGGCTGCTGGGTGACGAGGTAGACCGTGCCGTCGGGCGCCGGGGGTGTCGCGGCGCGGAGGAAGTCGCCGGGCAACACGAGATCGGTCTCCTCGACCTGGCCCGACGCCGGGTCCCACCGAGCCAGCCGGCCCTGGGTGCGCGAGAAGAGCACCCGGCCCTCGCTGTCGACCGCCATCGCCCGGAACCCTCGGTGGTCCTCCTCGTCGGCGGTGGCGAAGACCTCCTGGCCGGTCGCCATGTCGATGACGACGAACGCACCGCGGTCGGGGATCGAAGCGCTGGGGGTCGGCTGCCTCCGCGTAGAGCAGCCCGCCATCTGCCCAGCCCGCCATCGACGGCGCCCCATGGCCCTCGAGGATCGGCCCCAGGCTCTCGCTGGTGCGCAACTGCGGATCGAGCCGCAGCAGCACATCCCCCTCATAGCTGCCCCCGACCGCGAGGTCGTTGCGGGTGCCCCAGTAGCTGGCCGCGTAGACCTCGCCGCACGGCCCTGCCACCATCTGCGCGTGCACCTTGCCGTACCCCCAGTCGCCCGGCCGGTGACCCACCAGGGAGGCGATGTCGCCGATACGGGTGAGGCGGCCGTCGGCCGGATCCAGCTCGTAGAGGAAGGAGTTGCCGTCGCGGCCGATGTGATCGCCGATTGCGGACAGGAACCGTCCGTCGGCCAGCACGATCCCCTGCCCCCACTGCGACCAGGGATTGCCCTCGTAGTCCGGCCGGGGGTACACC
Source organism: uncultured Acidimicrobiales bacterium (assembly GCA_963735375.1). Classification (GTDB taxonomy): domain Bacteria; phylum Actinomycetota; class Acidimicrobiia; order Acidimicrobiales; family VFJN01; genus ZC4RG19. The sequence continues at coordinate 204,188 of CAVTKS010000006.1, read as the reverse complement.
GCGGCGCGGACTCTGGGGCCGGCGGCACCGTCTGCCAGCGTCACCAGCTCGACCGACGGGCCGTCCTCCCACGGGCGCGCGGCGTCGCCGGGCTCCGGGCAGTCCCCGTCGCCACCAGCCTCGGGGACGTCGGCCTCGTCGGAGGAGGGGACGTCGCTCGAGGGCGCCTCGTCGGGCGGCGAGGAGCGTGAGGCGTCGGCGCTGCACGCGAGCGCGGCAACGACCAGCAGGCCTGCCACCGCCAGGACGTGCCGCCGCGCCATCCCCAGCACCCTACAAGTCGGGTGATCTGACATCGACAGGACCAGCCCAGGCGCATACCCTTGCGCCTCACGGCGGCCCACGGGCGGGAACCTGGACGTGACTCCCGAAGCACATACAGCGGCACGCGTCGCAGCGGCGTGACCTCCGGTCTCGACGAGATGCGTGCATGACAGGTCTCGTGTCGCGCGCCCGCATGCCCACCAGTGCGGACTTCACCCGGTACGCGGCCTTCTTTGCCGCGCTCGCGTACGTGGTCGTGACGGTGTTCAGCGCGGCCGTCCTGTCGTGGGACATGTGGGCCGCGCTGGTGTTCGCGCCGATCCTCTTCGCTCTCACGATCCCGTTGCTGAAACGGGGCCTGCGCAAAGACCCCGACCCGCGCATCGGCCAGCTGGTCGTCATCGCGTTCGTGGCCAAGATGCTCGGCTCACTGGCCCGGTACTCCCTGACCTACGGCCTGTACGAACGGGCCGACTCGACCGCGTACCACGAGTCCGGCACCCTGCTGGCCGGCGCGTTCTGGGATGGGTCGTGGGCCCGCATCGCCGAGAGCGAGCTCCCCCGGCTGACGGGCACCCCCTTCATCAAGCTGGTGACCGGCATCCTCTACGTCGGCACCGGCCCCACGTTGCTCGGCGGGTTCCTGATCTTCTCGTGGCTGAGCTTCCTCGGGCTGTTCTTCTTCTACAAGGCCATCGTCGTCGGGTTCCCCGAGGCCAACCACCGCCGCTACGCGTACCTCGTGTTCTTCCTGCCCTCGATGCTGTACTGGCCCTCGAGCATCGGCAAGGAGGCGTGGATCTCCTTCGGGCTCGGGCTGGCCAGCTACGGCATCGCGCTGATCACCCGTCACCAGACCCTCGGCTACCCCGTCGCGACCCTGGGCCTGCTCGCCACGGCAGGTCCGCGCCCCCACATCACCGTGCTCTGCGTGGTCGCGCTCATGATGGCCTATGTGCTCCGGCGCAGGTCGTGGAGCGACTCCACCCTGGGGCCGGTCGGCAAGGTCGTCGGCATCGTGGTGCTGATGGGCGTCGGGGTCGTGGTCGTGGCCAAGGCCGCGTCCTTCTTCGAAGTCGACAACGTGAGCAGCGACTCCGTCACCGGTGTCATCGACTACGCCGACCAACAGTCCGGCCAGGGGGGGTCCGAGTTCGAGCCGGCCAGGGTGAAGTCGCCGGCCGAGTTCCCCAAGGCCGTGCTCGCCGTGCTGTTCCGACCCTGGCCATGGGAGGCGAACAGCGCGCAGGCGCTCATCGCCTCGGCCGAGGGGATGGTGCTGCTCGTGCTGGGGGTGTCGTCGATCCCTCGCCTGATGAAGCTGCCCAGGTACATGTTCCAGGTGCCGTACGTGGCCTACACGTTGACCTACACGATCATGTTCGTCATCGCGTTCTCGTCGATCGGCAACTTCGGCATCCTGACGCGCCAGCGCACCCAGGTGCTACCCCTGGTCCTCGTCCTGCTCGTCCTACCGACAGAGCGCAAACGCTTGGACGAGCCCGCGCCCACGCTCGAGGAGCGGGCCCGCCAGTTGGCGAGCGCGCCGGGCCGCCCCGGACCGCGCTCGTAACCCCGCCGCGCTCAACCGGCGTCGATCAGGGCGGGAAGGTCCTCGGCCCGGTGCCGCCACGTGTGGCGGGCGAGCACGAGATCCCTGGCAGCTGCGCCGATCCTCCGAAGCTCGTCGGTGTCGGCCCGCCGGACGAGGTCGGTCGCCTCTTCGAAGGTGCGGTAGATGCGGCACGTCTCCCCGTCGACGTAGCCGAGCTCGGCCAACTCGTCCTGGTGGTCGACGATCGGGGCACACCCGGCACCGGCCACCTCGAACGTCTTGATCATCGGCTCGATAGCAGGCCAGGTACGGACGAAAGTCGGGCGGACCCGCCGGATCGCTCGACCGGCCTTGCCGAACCGGGGTTCGCCGGGCATGTTGCAGACCACCGCCCCCGCGTATTGGTTGAGGCGGTCGTTGAGCGTGACGTACGGCCCCGAGACGTCGGTGACCGTCTCGCCGAGCCGCGCGATCAACGCGCGGCGGGAGGGCCAACCCGTGCCGAACGTGCACACCCGGGACCGCTCCTCGCCGAGATCGTGGAAGGTCGTCGAGTCATAGGCCTTGGGCATCCACACGGCGTTCACGTCGTCCGCACGCAATTGCGCCGTCGTTTTCTTGCCAGTGGAGATCATCAAGTGGAAGCCGTCACGGTGGAAGACCGCAGGGAACTTGCCGTGCCACTCGGGCTTGTCCGGCGCGTAGCCGATCCAGGCGTCGTGCTCCATGATCACCCGCTTCCCGGCGAACCCCATCCAGTCGAACGGCTCGAGCATCAGGTAGCGGAACCGCATGTACGTCATGCACACGTCGATCTCCCCCAGGTCGACCTGCGCCACCTCTGCCGCCGCCCGCACCGACGGCGTGTCCATCTGCTCCCAGATCGCCACGTGGAGGTCGGTCGTCTCGGCCAGCCCCTCGAACAACTCGTGGGTCGAGCGACCCGTGTCGTACGCGTGCGATTCGTGAGTGATCACGAGGAGCTTCACGGCGGGCGATGCTACCGAGGCGTGGCCACCGCCACCGCTCGCCAGCCGGCGACCGCCACCCGATCGACCGCGTCGACGGCCGGGTCGCTGAGGCTGGCACGATGGTGCGTCTGGTCGCACCACGTCTCTCACCGGCGTCATGGTCTTCGTGCCCACACCGCACCGCGACAGCCGCGGTTTCTTCACCCGCACGTTCGACGCGGACGTCGCATCCAGCCACGGCATCGACCCCACGTCCTTCGCCCAGGACTCGCAGTCCCGATCCCGGCGGCGTGTTGTACGGGGGATGCACAGGGGCCCTCACCGACGACGCCGATGTCGCAACCGGATCGACCGACCGCACGACCGTCCGAAGACCTGGCGGTACGTCACGACGACCCCATCTGGCGATCACCTGGCCCTCCCCGTCTCGGGCATCAGCGACCGCGGCGCCGCCGCCGGCACGTGGGGTCAGGTGCGCGATGCCCTCGATGGCTAGGCTCCGGCGCCGGAGCTAGCGTGCGACCGGGCGCATCCGAGGCGGGAGGGGCCATGACGCCGGCCTGACTCGGACGGTCGAGTGGTTCCGGGCCCGACAGGTCCGATCGACAGGGGAGACGTGACGATGGCGGCGGCGCCACTCGTGAGCGTGGGCGTACCCGTCTACAACGGCGAAGCGACGATCGCCCGCGCTCTCGACTCCCTGCTGGCGCAGGACGTCGACGATTTCGAGATCATCGTGTGCGACAACGCCTCACAGGACACGACCCCCGAGATCTGCGCCGAGTACGCGGCGCGTGACCCGCGCATCCGGCTTCACCGCAACCCGTCCAACCTGGGTCTGGCCAGGAACTTCAACTGCTCGTTCGAGCTGGCACGAGGCACCTACTTCAAGTGGGCGACACACGACGACTGGCACGCGCCGGAGTCGCTGCGCCTGACGGTCGCAGCACTCGAGGCGAACCCCGCGGCCTCGTTGTGCGCGACCGGTGTGTCGCTCGTGGACGAGCACGGCGCCGAGTTCGACCGCTGGATCCCGGCGGCCGACCTCGCGACACCCGCGCCTCACGAGCGGATGCGATGGCTGGTGTCGTCGCTCGGCGAGACCCACCCGATGTACGGCCTGCTGCGGTCGAGCGCGCTGAGCCAGACCCGTGTCATGCAGAGCTTCGTCGGCTCGGACCGCACGCTGCTGGCAGAGATGAGCCTGCTCGGCCCGATCGTGCCGATCCCCGACGTGATGCACTTCTACACGGTGTCCGAGGCGGCGCGCCGCAATTACCGCCCGTCGCTCACCTACGACCCGGCCAACAAGGACCGGCTGCCCCTGCGCACGTGGCGGCTCATCTACGAGCACCTCGCCCTCGTCCAACGGTCCAACCTGACCATGCGCCAGAAGCTGCTGGTCACCGGCAGCGTGCTGCAGCGATTCGGCGTCCGCGACGCTCGTCGCCTGGCGGCCGAGGCTTACCACACCGCGCGGATCCTCGGCTCACGCGCCCTCAGCCGAGCACCCCACGCGGCCGCGTAGCCACGTCCATCAGCCGGACAGGTCCAGCACCGCCTTGTCGACGACGAAGCCCTCCGCGTACCGGCGGCGGCACTCGACGCCGCGCAGGCGCATCAGTCCCAGGAACGTCTCGTCGTCCCACCAGTCGCGCCCGACCTGGGACGGATAGCTCTCGTCCAGGAGCTCGACCTTGCGGCGCGCCACCTCCGGGTCGAGCGGCACGTAGTGGCTCGCCGGCCCGAGGTCGCCGTCCCACTTGGGGATCTCGTACCGGAGCACGAGCGAGTCGCGCCATACCGTGGCGGCGAGCTCGGCGACGAGGCGGTGGTCCTGGTGGGCGTCGTCGCGGCGCGGGGCGAAGACGACGTCAGGCACGGGCGTGCTGGTCGCGACCTGCTCGAACAGCTCCTTCACGACCTCCCAGTGGGCCGGGAGGTGACCGTCGCGCAGACCGAGCAGGTGCAGCTCGACCGGGGCACCGGGCATGAAGCGAGCGGTCGCCTTGCGGGCCTCGTCATGGCGCTCCGCCGTTCCGGTCGGGATGACGACCGACGCGCTGACGTCGCACGACTCGGCGAGAGCGAGCAGCGTCCCACCGCACCCGATCTCCACGTCGTCGGGATGGGCGCCGAGGCACACGATCCGCAGTGGGCCACCCGGCAGGCGGAGGGGGATCATCGGGTCAACGTCCGTTGAGGTCGGGCACGTCGAGCGGCGCCGACGGGCGGGCCTTCGGACCGTTCGTCGACCGCCCCGCGCGCCACACCGCCCACGGGCTCTCGCCGGTGCGGTACAGGTCCTCGAGCCGGGAGCGCTCCTTCAGCGTGTCCATCGGCGCCCAGAACCCGTCGAACGGGATGGCGAGCAGCCGACCATCCGCGGCCGCCCGCATACACCCGTCCATCACCAGATCGTCGCCCTCGTCGAGGTAATCGAAGATCGCCTGGCGCAGGACGAAGTAGCCGCCGTTGATGCGCATGCGCATGTCGGCGACCGGCGTGAACCCGGTAATCCGGGACCCGTCGTCGATGTCGACCACGTGGAACGAGTCCTGCGGTGGCACCGCCAGCAGGCTTCCGACGGCGTCACTCGCGATCACCCGGTCGACGATGTCGTTGAGCGGGGCGTCGGTCAGGACGTCGCCGTAGTTGGCGAGGAACACCTCGTCGTCGTCGAGGAACCGCCGCACCCGGCGCAGCCGCTCCCCGATCGCCGTCTCGATGCCGGTGTCGACGAAGGTGATGCGCCATTCGCTGATGTCGGTGTCGAGCATCTCGACCTGCTCGCCGCCCTTGGTGAGTACGAAGTCGTTGGAGTGCGTCTCGTTGTAGTCGAGGAAGTAGTCCTTGACCGTCCGGGCGCCGTAGCCCAGGCAGAGGATGAAGTCGGTGTGGCCGAAGTGCGCGTAGTACCGCATCACGTGCCACAGGACCGGGCGTTGCCCGATGGGCACCATCGGCTTGGGTGCCGAGTCGTCGCTGGATCGCATGCGCAGGCCCAGGCCTCCGCAGAAGAGCACGACCTTCATGGGATGCGCCGCCTTCCCCTCTCGATCCGCCAGGTCAGAACACCTCGAGTGCCGGCAGGGGCACCACCAGCCGCCCGCCCCACTCGCGCACGTACGCGAGTTGCGCGGCGATCTCCTCCCACAGGTTCCACGGCAGGATCAGCACGTAGTCGGGCCGGCGTGCCGCGATCTCGTCCACCGGGTGGACGGGGATGTGCGTGCCCGGCAGGAACCGACCGTGCTTGAACGGGTTGCGGTCGGTGAGCTCGGCGGCACACAACCGGCAGATCGGCTCGGTCATGTCACCTCCACCTGCATGCGCAGGTCGTCGTCGAGCTGGCCGCTCGCCATGAGCGCTCGCACCTTCTCGACCCGGACGAAGCGCGGGCCCTCGAAGTCGGCGGCAGCGAGCCCGATGTCCTCGGCGTGGACCAGGGGGCGCCACTCCGCGCCGCACGACGGCGAAAGGACCTGGCGCGCCGGGCGTCTGTCCGCCGGCCCATCAGCCGACGTCATCCGTGAGGCGGTCCCCGCCCGGGGCCCCCGACACCACCGACTCGGGCGGGAAGGGCTCGATTCGGCGACCACCCACGCCCCGGAGGCCGTGCCATGCACCCAGTGCCCGGAGCCGGATCCGATAGGCGGGGCGATCGCCGCCAAGCACCGCGCCCGCGCACAGCTTGACATTCCTGACCGCCCACCACCACAGCTCGGGCAGCGACCGATGCTCCAAGGTCATCGCGAGCTGATTTCGAGTCTGGTAGTAGCCACGCCACGGCGGAGACTTCCCGACCGATCCGACCGTGCGCGAGGTGGCCAGCACCCGCGGGACAACATAGACCTCCCAACCGGCCCGCCGAGCCCGCAGGCAGTATTCGGTGTCCTCGAACATCATGAAGTACTCGGACTTCGTGACGCCGAGTTCGTGCACGAGCGGGGCGGCCACGAGGGTCCCGGAGGCGGGGAGGACGTCCAGGGCCACCGGCGGCCCGGATGTATCGGCCGGCGCTGCGACCGGCACGTGCCGGTTCTCCCAACGAAGCCCGAGGCCGATCGGAACCCCCGCCGCATCGTCGCGCCCGCACCCGACAAGGCCCGTCCGGTCAGGGAGCGAGGCGACCGCGCCGAGCATGACCTCCAACGCATCGGGCGTGGGGACATCGTCGTCATTGAACAGCCAGACCCAGTCGTGGCCGTTCGCCACGCCTTCTCGCAGTCCCACCGCGTAGCCGCCGGCGGACCCGGTGTTCTCGGACATGGGCATGAGGCGGACCGAGGGGAACTCTGCGGCGACCATCTCCGCGGTGCCGTCGGTGGAGGCGTTGTCGACCACGATCACGGCGTCGAGCGGCCTCGTCTGCGCCAGCAGCCCGGCCAGCGCTTGCCGCAGCATGTTCTTGCGGTTGCGCGTCGGGATCGTGGCCGCGACGCGCACTGGTGTCGGCGACAGCTCACTGCTCATGGCCAGCGCCCTTCTCACGTCGTGCGGGGGTCCGCAGCGGGTCGCCGGGCGCCCGAGCGCCGGCGTCGGTCGGCGGGGCGGTGATGGTCATGGGGCCTGCCTCAACTCTTTCACCGGCGCGCCGTCGGCGACGCGGAGGTACAGCTGGGCCATGCGCTCGGCGCTGGCCTCGATCGTGAACCGCATCTCGAAGCGCGCCCGAGCGGCCTCGGCCCGCGACCCCGCGGCGGGCCGGTCCGTGAGCACGTCGACGAGGCCCCGGGCCAGATCGTCGGCGCTGCCGGGGGTCACCAGCCGGGCGGTCGAGTCGTCGACCGTCTCGAGCAGGGTGGGGAGCCGCGACGACACGATCGGTGCCTCGAGGGCCATCGCTTCGAGCAGGGTCCCGCCAGCACCCTCCCACAGCGAGGGGAAGGCGAACGCGTCCGCCGCGCACAGCAGGTCGGCCACATCGTCACGCATCCCGAGGAACGTGACCGTGCCGGCGCGCCCGGAGGTGCGGACCAGCTCGTCCAGCGCGGCGGTGGCCCGACCCTCCCTACCGGCGATCAACACGCGGACATCGGGGAAGCGCGCGCACACCTCGGGGAGGGCCTTCAGCAGAACGTCGAGCCCCTTCTGCGGCTCCTGGCGGCCGACGGCCACGATGACCGGGGCCTCAGCGGGAACCCCGTGGCGGCGGCGGGCCGCGAGCGCCCGGTCCGCCGTGCGGCGACCCAGCACCGCCGCGTCACGGCCACGGGCGATCACCTCGACCTTGGCTCGCGGGATCAGCAGCCGGCGACTCATGACGGTTGCCACGTACTCGGTGACGGCGTGGAACCGGGAAACCCGGCGTGCGGTCACGGCGTCGACCGCCTGTGCGGCCCAGAGCTTGGCTCGGCTCACGCTCTCGCGGCCCGCCTGCCGGCGGTCGTAGGTCGTGTTGACGAAGCTCGAGACGCAGGGCACGTGCTGCCGGGCGGCGGCCCGCCGGCCGGCCAGGTCGGCCTCGAAGAGCGTCGTGTGCACGACCGCCGGGCGCAGGTCGCCGATCAGGTCGGTGGTGCGCGCCAACCACCGGCGCCGGCCCGCTCCCGGCTCGGCCAGCGACAGCACGGGTACGCCCGCGGCCTCGATCTCCGCCCGCAGGCCGTCGCGCTCGACCAGGTAGGCGACGTACAGGTCGACGCCCTGGTCGACCAGGTGCGGCGCCAATGTGGCGAGCGACTGCTCCGCGCCCGAGCGGGCGAGCGAGTCGATGATCTGGAGGACCCGACGCGGGCGACCCATCCGCTCGCTCACCGCCGGTCGTCGCTCGCCGCGAGCTGGTACACGATCTGGCGCTTGATGCCCTCGGCGAGCGGTACCTCGGGCTCCCAGCGCAGCAGCCGCCGGGCCCGGTCGATCGCGCCTCCGGTGGCGCGCACGTCCCCGGGCTGCTCGGGCAGGCGGCGGCAGACGATCTCGCGGCCGACGTGCCCGGACACCAGCGCCAGCACGTCGTTCACGGTGCTCGACGAGCCACCGGCCACGTTGATCACCGAGCCCGCCTCGAGGTCGGCCGTCGCCGCCGCGATGGTGGCCGAGGCCACGTCGGACACGTAGGTGAAGTCACGCACCTGCTGGCCGTCGCCGTACACCGGGACCGGGTCGCCGGACGCGGCGTGGTCGATGAACCGGTGCATGCCCATGTCCGGGCGCTGCGCAGGGCCGAAGACGGTGAAGTAGCGGAGCGCCACGACGGGGAGCCGCCAGTTCTCGACGTACGCCGACGCCAGCTCCTCCATCGCCAGCTTCGTCATGCCGTAGGGGCTGATCGGTCGGGTCGCGGCGTCCTCGGGGGTGGGGCATACCGGCGCGTTGCCGTACACCGACGACGACGAGGCGAGCACCAGGCGGGGAACCGCGGTGCGACGAGCGGCTTCGAGCACTCGCTGCGATGCGGTGATGTTGCGCTCGACGTAGCGGTCGAAGCCGTCGGCCCACGACAGGCGCACGCCGGGCTGCCCGGCGAGGTGGACGACGGCGTCGGCCCCGTCGAACAGGTCGTCCATCGGGGTCGTCACGAGATCGAGCTCGACTTGGTGGTAGCCGTCGTGCCGGCTGAGCCACGCCGCGTTGGCCCGCTTCAGGGACGCGTCGTAGTAGTCGGTGAACGCGTCGATGCCGACCACCTCGTGGCCGTCGTCCAGAAGCGCGCGACAGACGTGTCGACCGATGAAGCCCGCCGAGCCCGTCACGACATGTCGCATGCGCCGCCCACCATGTCCGCCAGCGACGCAGCGCGAACGTCCGCGCCGCCGTGCCGTCACAGAGTAGGGCGTCTGCTCCCATCCGTCGACCCCTCATCGTGGCGACGACGGCACCTTCTGCTGCTGATCACGCCCCCTGGTCAGATACGCGACACGAAACGCGAGCTTCTCGATAGATCGTTGCGCTCGGATGTCGGTCACCTCGCCTGCGAACGGGCGAGGAAGACCATGCACGACCGGCGGTCGAGCACCGATCGCAACGCCGACCACGGGGAGCCCGCAGGCGGTACGTGCCAGCTGCGCTCCACCTCGAACCCGGTCGACAGCAGGAGGAGCTCGAACTGGTCGTAGCTCCACTCCCGTCGGTGCTCAGATCTCGTGGGCGGGCCGGCGGGCCGGTCCGGATCGGAGACAGAGCGGTCGGGGGTCGCCACCAGGACCGGCCCGCCGCCCGCGACGTCGGCCAGACGGAGCAGCAATGCCACCGGGTCGTCCGTGCGCTCGAGCAGTCCGAGGCACACGAGCAGGCCCGGCCGGGCCGCCGTTGCCGCCGTGCCCGCATCGGTGTCGCGGGCCGTCGACCGGGTCGTACCGTGCGCCGTCTCGACGACCGGGCGACCACCCCCGCTCACGGGCGAGTCGCGCCGCCAATCGGGCCGCGGGTCGACCGGATCGGGCCCGAAGGTCAGCGCGACCTGCCGAAACGTCGTCGTGGCGGCGCGGGCGCCGTCGGGCGTGGCGGGGTTCTCCTGGTACCCCCAGGCCAGGAACAGCTCCCTGGCCTCGGCCTCCCTTGGCCACGGTGGCCTGGTCGAGCACGCCCGACCTCGTCCGCGTCGTGGGTGGACCACACGCCGTGCCGGTTCCACACACGGCGGCCGGCCGCGGGGCACGCTGGCGAGCGCCAACCGCCCCCATCTCTGTGCCGACCGGGGCGTCGATCGGGCGCGACCGGCAAGAGGCGACGCCGAGCCGCCCGCCAGTCGCCCAACCGGGCCGCGTTGGTGCCCACGATGCCCTCGAAGCGGGCGATGACGTTTCGCTGGCCCGCGAACGTCTCGGATGCCGGGCGAGGATCCAGCGCGTGCCGTCGTACAACCGGCGCGGGTTCACGCCGGGCCGGTCGGTGGCCGAGCGGGCCTCGATGCGCACCAGCAGGACATCGACGCTCGTCAGGCGGAGACCGTCGCGGTCGGCGACCGAGAGCAGCCGGATGAACAGCTCGCTCTGATGGCGCGTCCCGAGGCCGTCGAGGTAGCCGCCCGCCTCGCGGACGAGATCGGTGCGCGACCGCGAACGTGCCCGCCAGCGACGACCCGACGACCGGGCCGTACGGCTCGCCGAACGGCGCCGGGCGATGCTCGCACAGCACGTCACCGTCGCGTTGACGAACGTCGCGCCGCAGCAGACGATGCCGACGGTCGGGATCGGTCGTCTGCTCGAGGAACGTGCGCCAGCCACCCGGGCTCGGCCAGGTCGTCGTCGTCGATGAAGACGATCCACCGGCCCCGCGCCGCGGCGACGTCCGGAGTTGCGCGCGGCCGAGAGGCCGCCGTTCGGACGGCGAACCACCCGACAGGCGGTCGTCGTCGATCGCCGCCAGCACCGCGGGCGTGGCGTCCGTCGAACCGTCGTCGACCACGACCAGCTCGAAGTCGCAGCCCTCCTGGGCAAGGATCGCCCGGACGGCACCCTCGACCCGGTCGGCGCGGTTGTAGGTGCAGAGCACCACCGTGATCTGGGGGTCGGGGTCGCCCGCGGGCGTGTCGTACTGTCGCTCCATCGCGCTGGTGCGCCTCCGCCGCCGCCCCGGCGCCACGACCGGGAGGTCGCGTGCCGGTCGCGGTGCTGTCCGGTGAGGCAGTCTACGGCCCCGTGAGGGGCGACGCCCAGCCGACGCGTGGTGGCCGGCGCCCCGTCGCCACGGACGAGCGGGGCACCTCCCCCGCTATCATCGGCGCGGCCACTCGGGCCAGGCGGACAGATGGCGGGATTGATGCAGGACGCGGCTGGATCGAGCAGCGACGGACACGACGTGGTGTCGCCCGAGGGTCCCGCGATCCATGGCGTTCTCGTCACGTACCGCCGCCCGGACGACCTCGCGGACATGCTGGGCCACCTGGCCGAGCAGGAGCGCAACGTCGACACGCTCCTCGTCATCGACAACGACCCGGCCGAATCGGCGCGCGACGCGGTCACGATGCTGCAGGGCGGCGCCGGCGGGCCGATGGTGACGTACCTGCCGTCCGGCGCCAACCTCGGGCCCGGCCGGCGCCATCGCCCTCGGCATGCGCCACGTGCTCGACCACGCGTCCGACCACGACTGGGTGCTCCCGCTGGACGACGACAACCCGCCCAGCGCGCCCGATGTGATCCGCGAGCTGGCGCGGTTCGGCGACGAGCTGCGCGAGCAGAGGGCGGACGTCGGCGCGGTCGGGGCGGGCGGCGCCCGGTTCGTGCCCGACAAGGCACGGTCGGTCCGGGTCGCCGACGACGAGTTGACCGGGGTCGTGTCCTCCGACTGGATCGGCAGTGGCATGTTCCCGCTGTACGCCGTCCAGGCGATCCGCGCCGCCGGCGTCTTCGACGAGCGGCTGTTCTTCGGCTTCGACGACCTCGACTACGGGCTGCGTCTGCGCGCAGCCGGCTTCGGCGTCTACTCCCACGGCGAGCTGTGGCACCGTGAACGCTCGCTCTACGGGCGGTTGGCCTTCGACGCCACCCCGGCCCGCACGCTCGACGAGCCGACCTGGCGGCGCTACTACAGCCTGCGCAACCTCATCTACATCCTCCGCAAGCAGGGGCACCCCGCCGGCGCGGCGAGACTGGCTCTCCGCGGCCTCGGCAAGCCGGTCTACAACCTGCCCCGCAGCCCCCGGCTCGCCCTCCGCCACCTGGCGCTCAACTCACGCGCCATCGTCGACGCCTACCGGGGCCGGATGGGGCTGACGGTCAACCCGGTGGCGAAGCAACCCGCAACGCCTGCCTCCCCGCCTGCCCGCCGTCGGCGTCGTCCGCCTCGCAGGATGTGTCCCCGCAGGCCTGAACCTGCACGGCGGCCCGCGTGGGCCGCCGCACAGGGCGCGATCAGAGCGTCTCGCCCGAGAACTCGCGGGGTCGCATGACACCCTTGGTGTCGAGCAGCAGCCGCGCGTGCTCGGCGATGTCGTCGAGCGGGAAGTCTGGATGGTCGACCAGCAGCACCACCAGGTCGGCGGCGGCGACCTCCTCGTCGGTGCACTCGACCACCGGCGCCGGCAGCGCCGGGCCCCCGGCCTCGGGCAGGTACGGCTCGCACGCCCGCACGTCGGCCCCCATGGCCAGCAGGCGCTCGACCACGGCGATCGACGGCGACTCGCGCCAGTCGGACGTGCCCGCCTTGTAGCTGAGACCCAGCACCAGCACGCGGCTGCCGTTGAGCGCCCGTTGGTGGCGGTTGAGAAGGGTCATCGCCCGGGTGACCACGTAGTCGGGCATGTGCTCGTTGACGTCGTTGGCCAACTCGACGAAGCGGAACGTCTGGCCGAGCCGGCGCTTGACCCGCCACGACAGGTACGACGGGTCGATGGGCAGGCAGTGGCCGCCGACGCCGGGGCCGGGCGTGAACCGCATGTACCCGAACGGCTTGGAGCTGGCGGCGTCGATGGCGCCCCAGATGTCGATGCCCAGCGAGTCGGCGAACATGGCCAGCTCGTTGACGAGGGCGATGTTCACGTGCCGGAAGGTGTTCTCGAGCAGCTTGACCAGCTCGGCCTCGGCTGTCGACGCGACCGGCACGACCTTGTCGACGAGGGCGCCGTAGAACGCCTCGACGCAGCGACGCGACCGCTCGTCGACGCCGGACACGACCTTGGGGGTGTTCACGAAGCCCCAGCGGGCGTTGCCGGGGTCGATGCGCTCGGGCGAGTAGCCCACGAAGAACTCGTCGCCGCCCTTGAGCCCCGACCGCTCGAGGATCGGGCGCATGAGCTCGTCGGTCGTGCCCGGGTAGGTGGTCGACTCGAGGACCACCAGCGCGCCGGCGCGGAGCCGCCGCGCCAGCGTGGCGGCCGCGTCCTCGACGTAGGTCAGGTCGGGGGCGCCGTCGCGCAGAGGTGTGGGCACGGTGATGACGGCGACGTCGAACGGGCCGACCTCGGCGGGATCGTCGACCGCCCGGTAGCCGGCGTCGAGCGCGGCGCGGAGCTGGTCGTCGGTCACGTCCGCGACGTAGGAGCTGCCGGCCTGCAGCGCGGCCGCCCGCTCGGGCGCGGCCTCGAGCCCCACCACGTCGAAGCCGACCTCGACGGCCCGCATCGCCACGGGCAGGCCCACGTAGCCCTGCCCCACGATGAGCACACGGGCGGTGCGCTCGTGGAGGCGCCGCAGCAGGCCGTCGACCAGGTCGTCGGTGGGCTCGACCGCCTCGACCGGCTCGGCGGCCGCGGTCGCCTCGGTGAGCGCGATGGGGGTGGTGGCGGTCATCGCGCGCTCTCCTGGGTCGAGCTGGCACGCTCGCCGAACCAGGCGAGCGTGCGGGCGAGGCCGTCGCGGAACGACACGGCCGGCTCGTAGCCGAGGTCGCGCCGCGCGGCGCTGATGTCTGCATGCGAGTGGCGGACGTCGCCGGGTCGCGGCTCGCCGTGGTCGGGCGTCACCGACACGCCCACCTCGGCCGCAAGGATGGCCAGCAGCTCGAGCAGCGAGGCCGGCTTGCCGCGGGCGATGTTGAACGCCTTGCCCGCCGCGCTCGCGGCAGGGGCCGAGGCGGCACACAGGTTCGCCTGCACCGTGTCGGCGATGAAGGTGAAGTCGCGGCTCTGGTGGCCGTCGCCGTGTACGAGCGGCGTCGCCCCCGACAGCAGCGCGTCGATGAAGAGCGGGATGACGGCCGCGTACTGGCTGTCGGGCCGCTGACGGGGGCCGAACACGTTGAAGTAGCGCAGGCACACGGTCTCGAGGCCGTGCAGCTCCCAGAACACCCGGGCGTAGTGCTCGCCGGTCAGCTTGGTCACCGCGTACGGCGAGCGCGGGACGAGCGGCGCCGACTCGGCCGTGGGCACGTGCGACGCGCCGCCGTACACCGACGAGGACGACGCCATGACCACGCGGCGCACACCGGCGAGGTGCGCTGCCTGCAGCACGGCCAGCGTGCCGTGGACGTTGGCGTTGTCGCTGTTCAGGGGCAGCTCCACCGAGCGGGCGACAGAGCCGAGCGCCGCCTGGTGGAAGACGACCTCGCAGCCGGACACCGCACGAGCGACGACCGACTCGTCGGCGACGTCGCCCTCGACGAACTCGGCCTGGTCGGACAGGTTCTCGAGGCGGCCCGTCGCCAGGTTGTCGAGCGCGACGACCTCGTCGCCGCGCGCCAGCAGGGCATCGACCAGGTGCGAGCCGATGAAGCCCGCGCCGCCGGTCACAAGGGCACGCATGCGTCCGCTCCTGTCGTGGTGGTGCCGCCGACCGCGCGGCGGATCTCGTCGGCCTGGTCGCCCAGCCGGGCCAGGACCTCGGCGATGGTGGCGACGGCGGAGCCGGGCATGTCGCGCCACAGTGGCAGGCTGATGACGCGGTCGGCGACCCAGTCGGTGGCGGGCAGCTCGGGTGTGCCCAGGTCGGCGTAGGCCTGCTGGCGGTGGACGGGCGGGTAGAAGTACGGCCGCGTGTCGATGCCCTCGGCCTTGAGAGCTGCGGCCACCGTGTCGCGGTCGAGGCCGAACGCCGTCTCGTCCACGATCACGGTGAAGTCCTTGTAGGTCGAGGCGTCACGAGCGTCGACCACCTGGGGCGAGATGCCGGCGAGGCCCGCCAGCGCCACGCGGTAGCGGTCGGCCAGCTCGCGCCTGATAGCCAGGTGGGCGTCGAGGTCGCCCAGCGACTCGAGGCCGACGGCGGCGTGCAGCTCGGACATGCGGGCGTTGAGCCCCGCGAACAGCGTGTCGTAGTCGCCCGGGTTGCCGTAATCGACGCCCAGTCGCACACGTGCGGCCAGGTCGTCGTCGCGCATCGCCACCAGCCCACCCTCGCCGGACGTCATGGGCTTGGTGGGGCTGAGGCTGAAGATCTCGGCGTCGCCGAACGTGCCCAGCGGGCGCCCGTCGCGGGTGGCGCCGAACCCGTGGGCGGCGTCGAACACCACACCGACGCCCGCCTCGCGCCCGAGGGCCTCCACGGCCTCGGGCGTGCACGGCGCCCCGAACACGTGGGTGCCGACGAGGACCGACGCACCGTCGAGCCGGGTCGCGGCGTCGTCGATGTCGAGCTGGCACGTGGTCACGTCGCACTCGGCGAACCGGGGCACGGCACCCGCCCACCGGGCCGCGTGGGCGGTGGCCGAGAACGTGAAGCTGGGCATGACCGCAGCCGTGCCGGGCCGGGACAGCGCCTGGAGCACGAGCATCAGCCCGGCGGTGCACGACGCGACCGCCACCACGTGGGGCACACCGAGCCGATCCTCGGCCTCGGCCTCGAACTGACGGACCAGCGGACCATTGGTCAGCACGCCGCGGTCGTACGACGGGGCCAGCCGGGCGGCGACCCGCTCGAGCGGCGGCTTGGCGGGGCGGAAGAAGGGCAGCCCGTCGGGAAACGCGGGCTGTCCGCCCAGCAGGGCGGGGGATGTCATCGCTCAGCTCCTCGGTGACCGGTGCGTCCGGCCGGTCCCGTTCGACGGGGTGGGGGGAAGGGTGGACCTGGCCGACGACGTCACGACCGCAGACGCCGGTGCTGCGGCGGGCGCGGCGGGGACGGGCGGCACCGCCGGCATCGGCACCGGGGCGGCCGGGCCGGGGCCGAAGGGTGCGCCGGCGGGCACCGAGTGGCGGCGCCCGAAGACCCGCTGCGCCAGGCCGACCCGACCGACCGACGGCGATGCGTACTCGGCGCCCGGGCGATCGCGACGGGAACCACCCATCCGCCGCGCCCACACCGACAGATCGGTCTTGTCGGCCAGGTCGAAGCTGTTCCAGGCCAGGGCGATGCCCTCGGCGAGTGCGCCCGCGACACCGGTCGCCTCGGCCAGTCGGCGGGCGCGTTTGCTGTCGAGGTCGGCCGCCAGGGTGAGCTGTGCCACGTCGCGCGCCTGCACGAGCGACGCGACCGGCACCGTGGTCGCCTCGACGCACGCCAGGACGAGCTGCTGCTCGAGCGTGAGCACCGACACGGCGCGGCCGGCGAGCTCGATCACCGCGCCGGGCCCGAGCCGGTCGATGAGGTCGTGCTCGGCCGCCCCGGCCTCGTCGACATCGTTGCCGCGGGGGACCACAGCGAGGTTGTCGGCCTGACCCAGGGCGGCGAGTGACGACCGGAGGGCAAGACGTTCCCGCCGTTGGACCGGGTGGCCGCCGGCGCTCGAGGGCGGTGGCCCCTGGAGCGCGAGCGCGTCGTGGAGCCGGTGGGGCGGGACGAGCACCTGGACGGCCCGCGACTGGCGCAGCGCGGCGTCGCCGTAGGCGAGGCGGCGGGCCGGACCGTCGATGATCCGGTACTCGATGCGGGCCGCGCTCGAGGAGCGCGGCCATCGTGAGTGCCCGTCGCTCGACGAGGAGGGACATCCCGGTGTGCTCGCTCTCGAGCATGGCCAGCTCGTCGGCCTGGCCGTCGGACACCTGCACATGACCGTCGGCCACCGCGGCCGCCAGGAAGCCCACCAGGTCGGCGGCAACGCAGCCCTGCACGAGGTCGAACCACTCGATGTCGCTCAGGCGGGCCGCCGGGAGTTGGGTGCGGCTGCCGGCGAGCCCGTGGGCGGCGACGGCGACGAAACGTGCGGACGTGGGCATCACGACACCTCGTGCACGACGCCCCGCGCCGCCAGCTCGGCCAGTGCGGCGCGCACCGGGACGGCGTCGACCGACGCCGTGAGCGTCTCGATCGTCGCCGGCTCGGCGGTGAGGGCCCACACGGCGTGCTCGACGCCTGACAGGGACACGGCCGCGCGACCGCCGGCAGGGAGCACGACGGCGCCGCGGGTGGTGCGGTACCCGAGCGCGTCGCCACAGCGGGCCCAGCGACCCGCCGCGCGCCGTGGCGCTGTGGTCATTGCTTGGTCCCGTGGCTGGGAGACGGGGTCGACGGCGTGAACGAGTCGGCATCGCCGTCACCGTCACCGTCCCGGCGCGACGACGCGTACCTCGGCTCGCGGCGCGGTTCGGACCGTGACCGCACAGAGGAGCGCAGGCGGTCGGCCCGCGAGGGCGGGTTCCCGTAGTAGTCGTTGAACAGGCCGGTGGGCACGCCCACCAGCACAACGCCCAGGGTGGGCGCACCGAGGCGCTCGAGCAGCTCGGCGGTGCGCTCTGCCGCGGGGCTGGTCGTACGCCCCGCCCGGCTGGCGAGCACGACCACGTCGGCCATCGTGACGAGCTCGCGGGTGACGCTGGCCGCCAGCAGCGGCGCCGTGTCGATGATGACGACATCGGCCAGGGCCCGGGCCTCTTCCATCAGGCGCAGCTCGGCGTCGAGGTGTGCGCCGGGCTGGTGGCCCAGCTTGCCGGCCGGCACGAGGTGCAGGCCGGGCACCGAGGTCGAGTGCACGAAGTTGACGAGCGAGGCGTTGCCGGCCTCGAGGAACTCGCTGACGCCAGGAGCCTCCTCGGCGTCGAACACCCGGGCGGGGATGGGACGCCACAGGTCCCACTGCACGAGCAGCACGGACTGACCCGCCTCGGCGTACGCCATGGCCAGGTTGGCGGCCGTCGAGCTCTTGCCGTCACCGGCCTCGGGCGACGTGACCAGGACGACCTGGCGGGAGCTCGTGGAGCGTGCCCCGGGGCGTCCCTGCATCCGCCCCGAGAGCTCGGCCGCCTCGACCTCGAGCGGGAGCCGGTCGCGGAACAGCAGCAGCGCGGTGCGCAACGACCGGTAGGCCTCGGCGAGGCGCGAGTCGTTCTCGTAGCCGAACACCGCCGCCCGGTGCCGTGTCCGGAGCGACAGCAGTGGCACCTCGGCCAGCACCGGCAGGCCGAACTGGCGCTCGGCCTGCTCCTTCGTGTGCAGCCGGGAGTCGGAGCGATCGAGCATGATCGCCACGCCGAAGGCCAGGAGGACCGCGACGATGGCGCCGAGGATCAGGCTCCTGCCCCGGGTGACACCCACGGCGGACGCGGGTGCCTCGTGAGCGGACGTCGCCGTCTGCAGGCTGCCCCACTCGGTCTCCGTCCCGGAGTTGGCCTCCGTCGTGATGGCCGCGATCTCGCCGCTGATCGTGGTGCGTTCCTCGACGAGCGATGACGCGCCGGGGGCGGCGTCACCGCCGAGGGCGGCGATCTGGTCGTTCAGCGCCGCGACCTGCTCGCGCAGCACGCCGGTGCGCTCGGCCGCCTCTTCGGTGGCCGTCGTCGCCCGCTCCGTGTTGCGCTCCTCGATGAAGCGCGTCGTCTCCTCGGCGAACGAGTTGACGAGGAGGATGGCCTCCTCCTCGGAGCTCGCGGAGGCGGTCATCTCGACCGTGCCGAGCTCGAGGCTGGGCAAGACCGTGAGCCGGCTGGTCAGTTCGTCGGGCGGGCCGTCGTGGCCCAGGGCCTCGGCGACACGCGCCGGCACCTCGCCCCTCGTCGCCCACAGCTGGACGACGGCGGGGTTGTCGGCCGACGACGCGCCCTCGTCGCCCGACGCCTGCTCGCGCAGGAGAGTGTGGGTGGCTTCGTACACGGGCGCCGGCTGCGACGGCGCCAAGAAGAAGACGATGAGCAGCACGGCACCCACGAGGGCGGCGACCACCTTCCAGTGGCGCTGCAGGATCTTCAGGTAGTCAAGGGGCTCCATGAATCCCTCCGGGGGACCTCGTCGAGGTCCTGGATGTCGATCGCACCCACGGCGACGGCGGGCGTCTCGGCCAGCCTGACCATCAGCTGCGCGGCCTGCTCGTCGAGCCGCTCGGCGACGAGGTGCTCGAGCTCTCGGGTGCTCCTGTCGAGGTTCTCCGCGTCGATGCGCGTCGCCGTGAGGCGCACGATCGACGGGTGGCGGGTGGGGTTGGCCTGCTCCTCCGGGTTCTGCAGGTCCTCGGCCAGCTTCTCGCCGGGGCGACGCCCGGAGAAGCGGATGGGGATCTCGGTGCCGACCTGGTGGCCCGACAGGCGCACCATGCGCTCGGCGAGCTCGAGGATGTTGACCGCCTCACCCATGTCGAGCATGAAGATCTCACCACCCTCCGACAGCGTCGAGGCCTGCAGCACCAGCTGCACGGACTCGCGCACGCTCATGAAGAACCGCGTCATCCTCGGGTCGGTCACCGTGACCGGGCCACCTTCGGAGATCTGACGGACGAAGGTGGGGATGACGCTGCCCCGGCTCCCGAGAACGTTGCCGAATCGTACCGAGCACCAGCGCGAACCTGTGGGCGCGAGGAGGAGCACGAGCTGCTCGCCCAGCCACTTCGAGTAGCCGAGCACGTTCGAGGGCCGCACGGCCTTGTCGGACGAGATGAACACCAGGCGGTCGACGCCGGCGTCGGCGGCTGCCGCCACGACGTTGTACGTACCGAGCACGTTGGTGCGCACGGCTTCGGTCGGCTGCGCCTCGAGCAGCGGCACGTGCTTGTGCGCCGCGGCGTGGAACACGACGTCGGGCTGCAGCTCGCGCATCAGCGCGGCGATGCGATCGCGGTCGCGGATGTCGGTGAGGTCGAGCTCCGCGGCGTCACCGAGCTGACCGTTGACGTCGTGCAGGTGGGTCTCGTCGTGATCCAGCAGCACCAGCCGGCCGGGCCCGAGCTCGGCCACCTGCTTGGCGATCTCGGAGCCGATCGAGCCGCCGGCGCCCGTGATGAGGACCGTGGCGCCCCCGACCACCGCGCGGATCTCCTCGATGTCGGTGGCCACCTGCGCCCGGCCCAGCAGGTCCTCGATGTTGATGTCGCGGGCGTCGCGGACCGACGGCCGATCGTTGAGCAGGTCGCGGACGGGGGGGAGCACCTTGAGCGGCACGCCCGCGAGCTCGGCCCCCTGCATGATCTCGTGGATGAGCTGCTGGTCGGCGCTGGGGATGGCGATGAGCACCTCGTCCGCCCGGAAGTACCGCACCACCTCGGGCAGGTTGGCGATGTCTCCCACCACCGGCACGCCCAGCATCGACCGGCCCTGCTTGCGCGGGTCGTCGTCGACGATGGCGACGGGCACCCGGTCGGTCTCGGCCTGGCGACGCATCTCGCGCACGATCGACGCACCGGCGTCGCCGGCGCCGACGACCGCAACGCGGGTGGCCGCCTTGACGTCGGGCGATGCCGAGCCGGAGCGACGGCGCAGCCGACCCTGGAACCGCGCCGCGCCCATGACCATGGTGGCGAGGAATGCGCCGAGGAGCGCCACCGACCGTGGCACCGGGAAGGCCCGGGTGGGGTTGACCAGGAAGATGAGTGCGCCCGCGGTGGCGCCGGCGAAGACGATGCGACGGGCCTCGGCCACGCTGGCGTGCTTCCAGATCTGGCCGTAGAGCCCCCAGGCGAGGTTCGACCCGAGGTGCACCAGGATGATGACCGGGAGGAACGCGAACAGGCGCGTCTGGTACTTCGACGGGATGTTGCCGTCGAACCGGAGGGCGAGGAGCACGAGGAACGAGCCCGCCACCAGCATGACGTCGACCAGCGCCAGAGGCAGGTCGCTGCGCAGACGGCTCGCGATGCGCCGGCGGTTGCTGCCCGTCATCTCACTTTCCCCAGTACCGCGCGCTGTCGGCGCGCAGGAATCGTCGTGCTCTCAGTGGCCGAACGCGCTTCAGCGCCCACTGCCCGCCGCTGCGATCATGTCGCTTTCCGCCCACCTTGTCGTCCCGCAGATGTTACGGGGTCCTGTCCACACCCACCGGTGATGCCGCCATGCACACCGGGAGGCTTGCCGGGGGCAATTGTGGCCGCCCGGCTCAGAGAATGCAATGCCATCCGTGAGGGACCGGTCACGCTGGCGGCTGACCACCCTGGGCGGCCAGACGGTCCCAGGCCGGATGAAATCGCGAACGCCTCACCACGAGACGCGTGTGCAGGAGCGAAGCGGTGGCGCGGGTGCGCTCGGGGTCAGTCGACCCGACCCTGTTGGATCAGGTCAGCGGTCGACCTCGGACGGCTGCGGCGGCGTCACCACGGCCGTGTCGACCTCGGTCGCAGCCCGCCCCTCGTGGGCCCGCCGACGGCCCTCGGTGGAGATGAAGCGTGACCACACGAACCAGGCGATCGCTCCGAGGATGCCCAGGATCACGACGTATTGGGCGTACCCCATCACGTCCTCGATCGTCTTCCAGCGATCCTCCTCGCCCAGGATGTATCCGGCGCTGATCAGGCCCGTGTTCCAGATGAGGCTGCCCACCACCGTGTAGATGATGAACGTGCCGAGCGGCATGCGCCGGAAGCCGGCAGGGATCGAGACCAACGAGCGGATCAGCGGAACGCACCGGCCGATGAGCACCGCGACGACGGCTCGCCGGTCGAACCAGCGCTCGGCCCGCTCGATGTCGGCGACGGTCAGGCGGAACCATTTGCCGTAGCGAACCACCAGCGCCCGCAACCGCTCCGGGCCGATGGCCGCCGACACGCTGTACAGCACCAGCGCTCCGACGAGCGACCCGATGGTGGCGGCCACGATCATGCCGGGCAGCGTGGCCCCGCCGCGCCGGGCGACGACGCCGGCGAACGGCAGCACGATCTCGGACGGGATCGGCGGGAAGACGTTCTCGAGGGCGACCAGCAGGGCCACGCCGAGATAGCTCAGCGCGTCGATGACATCGATGACCCAGTCGGTCAGATTCGTGAGCATGTGCCAGCCGTCCCCTTGTCCGCTGGTGCACGTTGCGAAGACGCGAGGCTAGACGGTCAGCGGCCAGTCATCGCAGCCCGTCGGCTCGTGGCTGGTTCCACTCGGTCCACCCGACGCCGCGCCGCCCGGTAGCGGTGTGGTGGAACCGGCACAACGCCCGGGGGAAGCGGGACACCCGGCCGGCACGGTCGTCGAGCAGCACGGGGGCGAACGCCACCGGCGTCACCTCGAGGCGCAGATCGCCGACCTCGACGGTGTCGGCCGTCGGTAGCCCGTGGGCACCCAGCAGCGGACGGGATGCGGTGTGGTCGACCCCCGCGAGCGGTCCACCGGGCGCCTGCACGTAGCCCGGGTGGTACGGCACCGGGTCGTCGCCCAGCCGCACCGCCGTGCCGTGGAAGCGCGTGCCGTCGTCGAGCCAGCCGGCCGTCCACGTCCACCCGAGCGTCCACCAGTCGCGCACGCCCCACGAGTGGTCGCGCTGGCCGATCGCGTCGAGCTCGATCGACTCGTCGCCGACCAGGATCTCGCCGTGCACCCGGCACGGCACCTCGTAGCGCGTGGTCCCCTCCGGGTAGGCGTAGGCCGAGCCGTCGGTGTCCCACTCGAGGTCGAGCCCGAACGGCACCCGCTCGCCGCGAGCGTCGCCGTACACCTCCGCCGGGTCGTCCACACCCAGGGCGAACGCCTCGCAGCCCAACGTCATGTGGTCGAACGGCACCTCGACGGTGTGGTCGGCCCACAGCCCCTCGGCCCGCACCTCGAGCGAGTCGGCCCGCGGCAGAGCCACGTCGTGGTCGACCACGATCACGAGAGGGCGGCCCTCGCCCACCAGGCAGGCCCAGTACCAGGCCACACCCTGGTTCGGGTACAGACCAAGGCGGACGTAGCCGCCGAGCGACCCGTCCGTCGTGGCGAAGTCGAAGTACCACGACTCGTTCCACCAGGGCTCGTCGGTGGGCGGGTGGTGGCGCTCGTCGCCGACGGTCAGACCGGGAGGAGGGGCCGCGGGGCCGTCGGTGCCGGCTGTGCTACCTGTGCTGGCGGTCACGCCGCTGAGCATGTCACGCGCGCGCCACGAGCGGGGACGGACCGCTCGCCAGGAACGGCTGCCGGCGCGAGGGTTGATGGCGGTGGCCGACGTCTCGGATCGTCGACCGGCGTACGCCGGTGGCGTTCGTCGGCGTCGGGGGCCGGGCGGTCATCGTCCCCTCAGAGGCCGAGCCGATAGGCGAGGCCGTGGCCCAAGCGGCCCGCAGCGAAGCTGCAAGTGCGGGAAGCACGGCAACGGTTTGTTGGGACGAGGTGATCTATCCACGCACTCTTTTAGGTCACGCAACGGGCCGACCGACCACACCCGGGCGGTAGGTTGCGCATCGTGCGGTACCTGAGCCCCGAGTGGATGGACGCGGCCCGAGAGGCGCTCGCGGACGACGCTCTGACCGCCGCGCTCTCGGGGGTCACGCTCACGGTGGAGCAGGTCGTGGCCGACGCGCCCGGCGACGGACCCGACGCCGCGGGTGCCACCCGTGCAGCCGGGTGGCACATCCTCATCGACGACGGCCGGGTCACCCTCGCCATCGGGCCGGCCGCGCAGCCCGACCTGCGCTTCACCACCAGCTACGAGACGGCGGCGCAGATCGCGTCGGGCGTGCTGTCCGCCCAGCGGGCGTTCGTCGAGGGCCGGCTGCGGGTGGGTGGCGACCTGTCGCTGCTCATCACCCACCAGCGGGCCGTCGCCGCGGTCGACGACGCGTTGGCCGCCGTCCGCGCCCGGACAACCTACGAGTGACGCCAGGAGACGACGACCGTGCCCGAGATGCCCGAGGTCCAGGCCCACGCCGAGCGGCTGACCGAGGCGTTCGCCGGCGCGACGCTCGACAAGTTCCGCCCGCTCGCGTTCACGGCGCTCAAGACGTTCTCGCCCGCCCCCGAGGAGGCCGCCGGCCACCCGCTGCTGGACGTCGGCCGGCGAGGCAAGCACCTGCTGCTGCGGTTCGAGCCGGTCACGTTCGTCGTCCACCTCATGCAGGGCGGGCGGCTCAGGCCCGACGAGAAGCAGTCGGCCAAGCCCCGCGGCGGGCAGGCCCGGTGGACGTTCGCCGACGGCCGGGCCCTCCTGCTCACCGAGGCGGGCACCGAGCGCAAGGCCGGCGTGTGGGTGGTGGCGGGCGACCCCGACACCCAGGAGCCGCTCGACCACCTGGGCCCGGAGGCCGACACGCTCGACCGCGCCACCCTCGCCCGTCTCCTCACCGAGCACTCGATGCGCCTGCACGGGTGGCTGCGCGACCAGCGCATCGTGGCCGGCATGGGGCGGCGGCTGGCCAACGAGATCTGCCACCGGGCCAAGCTCTCGCCGTTCGCCGCCACCGGCAAGCTCGACGACGACGCCGTGGACCGGCTGCACGCCGCCATCGGCGCGTGCATCGCCGAGTCCCTGGCCTACGAGCGCACCCGCTCGGACATGTCGGCGTCCAAGGATCGGCCGGGCGCGGTGCACCACCGCGACGGCGAGGCGTGCCCGGTCTGTGGCGACACCGTCCGGGCCGTCGAGTACCGCAGTTACACGGTGAACTACTGCCCCACGTGCCAGACAGGCGGCAAGGTGCTGGCCGACAACACGACCAGCAAGTTCCTCAAGTAGCCCCGCACCCCCGGTGGGCGGGGCCCGTCGGCCAGGGGAGGCCCGAGGCGGACGGCGCCGCGAACCAGGTCGTCAGATCAGGCCGAGGTCGGCGACCGCGTCGCGCTCGGCGGCCAGCTCGGCGACCGAGGCGTCGAGGCGAGCCCGGCTGAACTCGTCGAGCTCGAGGCCCTGGACGATCTGGTACTCGCCGTCGGCGCAGGTGCAGGGGAAGCCCGACACCAGGCCCTCGGGCACGCCGTAGCTGCCGTCGGACGGGACGGCCATCGACACCCAGTCGCCCTCCGGCGTGCCGAGCGCCCACGACCGCACGTGGTCGACGGCCGCGTTGGCGGCGGACGCAGCCGACGACAGGCCCCGGGCCTTGATGATGGCAGCGCCCCGCTGCTGCACGGTCGGGATGAACTCGCCCTCGAGCCACGCCTGGTCTCCACCCGCGGCATCGAACGCCGGCTTGCCGCTCACCTCGGCGTGGAACACGTCGGGGTACTGCGTCGCGGAGTGGTTGCCCCAGATCGTCATCCTCGTGACGTCGCTGACCGTGGCACCGGCCTTCGCGGCGAGCTGAGCGATGGCCCGGTTGTGGTCGAGACGGGTCATGGCCGTGAACTGCCCGTCGGGCGTGTTCGGCGCGTTGTTCATGGCGATGAGGGCGTTGGTGTTGGCCGGGTTGCCGACCACGAGGATCTTCACGTCCGGCGCCGCCGTGTCGGAGATGGCCTTGCCCTGGGCGGTGAAGATGGCGCCGTTGGCCGACAGCAGGTCAGCGCGCTCCATGCCCTCCTTGCGGGGCATGGCGCCGACGAGCAGCCCGTAGTCGGCGCCGTCGAATGCCCGATTGGCGTCGTCGGTGCACACGACGCCGGCCAGCAGGGGGAAGGCACAGTCCTCGAGCTCCATGCGTACGCCCTCGAGTGCGCCGACGGCCTGGGGTACTTCGAGCAGCTGCAGGATCACGGGCTGGTCGTCGCCCAGCATCTGGCCGCTCGCGATGCGGAACAGCAGGGCGTAGCCGATCTGGCCGGCGGCACCGGTGACGGCGACGCGAACGGGATGCTTCATTGCGGAGCTCCTGGAATCGGGGACCAACACGCCCGGCGGGCGACCGTCAGCCGACACTAGTAGTGGCGCTGACCAGCACCAAGGGGCCCGCCCAGGCTCGACGCCCAGCCAGGCCAGCCCGACCAACTGGAGGCAATGGCCCACCTCCAGTGTGCGCTACTGCCTTGACTACAGCGGCGGCCGCCTGCGCCGCCGACTCGACCCGACGACGTCACGAGGGAGCGCCCGTGGGCGCTCCCTCGTGACGTGGTGTCGAGCCGATGCCGGGCTCGACCCGGCTAGAGCTGCATCGACTTGATCTCGAGGAACTCCTCGAAGCCGTGGGGGCCGTACTCGCGGCCGTAGCCGCTGTTCTTGTAGCCGCCGAACGGGGCGCTGGGGTTGAAGGCGCCGCCGTTGACCTCGATCTGGCCGGTGCGGACCCGGCGGGCGAAGGCCTTGGCCCGGTCGCCGTCGGCGCTCCACACGCCGCCGGACAGGCCATAGGCCGAGTCGTTGGCGATGGCGGCCGCGTCGTCCTCGCCGTCGTAGCCGATGATCGACAGGACCGGCCCGAAGATCTCCTCCTGGGCGATGGTCATGTCGTTGCGCACCTCGGAGAAGACCGTCGGCTTGACGTAGTAGCCGCCCTCGAGGCCCTCGCCCTCGGGGCGCTCGGGGCCGCCGGTGACGAGCTTGGCGCCCTCGTCGATGCCCTTCTGGATGTAGCCGGTGACGCGCTCGACCTGTGCCTGGCTCGACAGCGGCCCGAGCATCGCGCCCTCGGCGAACGGGTCCTTGGGCTGGAACTTGGTCTCGACCTCGTCGGCCGCGATGCGCTCGGCGTCGGCCAGGCGGTCGGTGGGGACGAGCATGCGGGTGAGCGCTGTACAGGTCTGGCCCGAGTTGAGGTAGGCCTTGCCGATGCCGTCGCGCACGGCCCGCTCGAAGCCGGCGTCGTCGAGGTCGTCGAGCAGCACGTTGGCCGACTTGCCGCCCAGCTCGAGGGCGACGCGCTTGAGGGTGCCTGCTGCCACCTCGGCCACGCGCTTGCCGGCCCGGGTCGAGCCCGTGAACGACACCATGTCGATGCCGGGGTGGGCGGCGATGGGCTCGCCGACCGCCTGGCCGGTGCCGGTGACCAGGTTGAACACACCGGCGGGCAGGCCGGCGTCATCGATGACCTCGGCGAGGATGAAGGCGTCGACCGGGGCGACCTCGCTGGGCTTGAGCACGACCGTGCACCCGGCGGCGATGGCATACGCCACCTTGGCGGCGATCTGGTGCAGCGGGTAGTTCCAGGGCGTGATGGCACCGACGACGCCGACCGGCTCGCGCACGACCAGGCTGTTGCCGAGCTCGGACTCGTACTCGTAGCTCTCGGCCAGCGCGGCGGCGGTGTTGAACGAGTTGATGGGCAGGCCGGCCTGCACCAGGGTGCTCAGCCACTTGGGCATGCCCGCCTCGCGGGTGATGACCGTGGCGATCTCGTCCATGCGGGCGGCGAGGCCCTCGCCGATGCGGGTGAGCGCCTTGGCTCGCTCTTCCGGGGTGGTCTGCGACCACGAGTCGAACGCGGCGCGGGCGGCCTGCACGGCGCGGTCGACGTCGGCGGCGTTGCCGGAGGGGATCGTGGCGATGACCTCGCCGTTGGTGGAGTCGAAGACGTCGATGGTGCCCGACCCCTCGGACGGCACCCAGGCTCCGTCGATGTAGATCTTGTCGTAGGTCGTCACAGGTCTTCCCCTCGTGGTGGGCGTCGTGACGACGTTAGACCCGATCCTGACCGTCGGGTCAAGAGGCGATGTTCCCCCACCCCCGCAGCCGCGGGTCGGCAGCAGTAGCGTCCCGCGCGTGACCGATCCCGAACACGCCGCCGAACCCACGCCCGACGCCATCCCTGCGCCCGCCGACGGCGCTCCGATCGACAGCGTGTCCGTCACGGTCGACGCGCCGGCCGAGGCCGTGTGGGACCTGGTCGCCGACGTCAC
The DNA here is from genome assembly GCA_963735375.1 of uncultured Acidimicrobiales bacterium. Classification (GTDB taxonomy): domain Bacteria; phylum Actinomycetota; class Acidimicrobiia; order Acidimicrobiales; family VFJN01; genus ZC4RG19. The sequence continues at coordinate 176,281 of CAVTKS010000006.1, read as the reverse complement.
CCGCATGGGCGAGTGGAGCCCCGAGTGCTACTCGTGCCGCTGGTTCGGCAAGAAGCGCGAGCCTGTCGTCGGCGCCCATTTCGTCGGGTTCAACAAGCGAGGCTGGGCCCGGTGGTTCACGACCAACGAGGTCGAGGAAGCCGACCGGGGGCGCGCGTTCGTGTTCCGCACCCGCGAAACCGGCGTCCGCTGGGGCTACCGGTTCGAGCCCGATGGCGACGGCACCCGGCTCACCGAGACCCGCGACCTCGCCGACGCCCGCATCTGGGTGATCAAGCTCGGCGGGCCCCTCGTCGGGGGCATGGACCGCCACGCCGACGAGCTGCGGGTCGGCATGCGCCAGACCCTCGACCGCCTCAAGGCCGCCGCCGAGACGCCTCCCCGCAGCGCTCCACCCCGCGCGAAGCACCGCTGAACATGAGGACCGCGCCGACCACGCAGACGGGGTGCCGGATCTGGGCTGCGGTTCCGGGTGGTCGCGAGCCCGTTCACGTCAGGTTCATATGGTGATTCGTACGTTCGGTCCCCATGAGGAGATCACCGCTTGCGATGCTGCTCGCCGCCGCGGCCGTCGCGGCCGCCTGTAGCAGTGCTGCCGAGGGTCCGGGTCCCGAGCGGGCGGCGGACGACGCCGCGCCGACCTGTGACCCCGGGCTCGACGAGGCCTTCCAGGCCTGGGCCGAGGCCGGGTTCAGCGGCTCGATCGCCGTCTCGACCGGCGGCGCGCCCGACTGCCTGGCGGCCTACGGGTGGGGCGACGACACCACGGAGACCCCCAACGCGGCCGACACGGTGTTCAGCATCGGGTCGGTCAGCAAGGCCGTCACCGCGGCGGCCGTGCTCGACCTGGTCGACGCGGGCCGCTTGTCGCTGAGCGACCGGGCCGGCGACGTCGTCCCCGGCCTCACCGGCCCGGCGGCCGACGCCACCGTCCAGCAGCTGCTGCTGCACACGAGCGGGCTGACCGGGTCGCACGGCCGGGACCACGAGCCGCTGGGGCACGACGAGGCGGTGACGGCCATCGGTGGGCTGGAGCTGGCGTTCGAACCAGGCTCCGACTTCCTGTACTCGAACGCCGGCTACACGCTGCTGGCACTGATCGTCGAAGCGGTGTCGGACGAGAGCTACCGGGACTACCTGGCATCCGAGATCCTGCCCCTCCCCGACGGCAGCGTCGCCGGGGGCTTCTGGGACGGCGAGCCGGCCGCACCGGGGCCCCGGGCCGTCGGCCTACGTCGACGAGGGTCCGACCGAGGTGATGGGCGACTTCGAGGGCCCGCATTGGGCGCTCGCGGGCAACGGCGACGTGGCGATGACGATGCCCGCTCTGGCTTCGTGGACACACGCGCTGTTCACCGGCCGCGTCGTCGCGCCGGACGCGGTCGAGCTCCTCCGCAGCGTCCGGTTCGATCACGGTGACGGCACAACCGAGGCGTCGGGGTGGGTGGCGGTCGACGCGTCGATCTACGGCGAACCGCTCCTCACCGCCGCGGGAGGAGGCGGCGACATCGGCCACGACACGGTGGTCGTCTGGCTTCCCGACAGCGAACGGGTGGTCGCGATCGCCTCGAACACACCGGATGTCACCGCAGGCGAGCTGCTGCGGTCGGTGGGCCCGGCGCTGGTGGCGGGCGACCCGCTGCCCATCCCCGAGGTGGTCGAGGACGTCGATTCCGCCGATGCGGCCACCGTGGCCGGGACCTACGTCGTGGAGACCGGCGGCTCGTTCGAGGTGGCCGGGCAAAACGGCCGGCTCGTGGTCTCGGCGAGCGGAGCCGACGCGGTGGCGGCGCTGTTCCCGTTGCCGGCCGGTGTCGAGCGCGGAGGACGTCGCGGCGCACGAGCGGAACGTGGTGGCGCTGCTGGCGGGCGAGACGGGCCAGGGTCGGGAGGAGCGCGCCGCGCTCGAGTCCGAGCTCGGCCCGCTCGACGAGATCGAGCTCGCGGGCACCCTTGTCGAGGATGGTGAGCTGCGCACCTACGTGACCGCCAGCTCGGCGGTGGAGTCGCTGCTGCTGTGGTACGCCCTCGACGACGAGGGCGGCATCGCCGCGGCGCTGATTCGAGCGGAGCCTCCGACGCTGCTGCTCGGCCGGTCGACCGGCGGCCATCACCGCCCGGACGACCCGGCCGGCACCGCTCCCGACGTGACCGTGGCGTTCCAGCGGGGCCTCATGACGGTCTCCGGCCCGACCGGCACGACGAGCGCCCGGTTGGCACAGTGACCCGCGGTCGGTAGAACGCGGTCATGCGCATCCTGGTCGTGGAGGACGACGCCGATCTCGCCGAGGTCGTGGCCCTCGGTCTGCGCAACGAGTCCTACGCGGTCGACGTCGCCCGGACGTGCGTCGAGGCCGAAGAGCTGCTCCGGACGACCACCTTCGACGTCGCCTGCATCGACCTCGGCCTACCCGACGGTGACGGCCTCGACCTCGTCCGACGGCTCGGCCACGACCCCGGCCTCCGACGACCACGGCGCTCGATCGTGCTCACCGCCCGCGACGCCGTCGCCGACCGAGTTGCCGGCCTCGACGCCGGTGCCGACGACTACCTGGTCAAGCCGTTCGCCTTCTCGGAGCTGGTCGCCCGCATGCGGGCCCTGGGGCGCCGCGGCCCCGATCACGGGTCGACCCTGCGCGTCGGTGACCTCGTGCTCGACGTCGCAGCCCATCGGGCCTGGCGGTCGGACGTGGAGCTCGATCTCACCCCGCGGGAGTTCTCGCTGCTGCGCTACTTCGCGCACCACCCGGGCGAGGTGCTCTCCGCCGAGGACCTGCTCGAACACGTGTGGGACGCCAACGCCGATCCGTTCACGTCCTCGGTGCGGGTGATCCTCAGCCGCCTGCGCAAGAAGCTCGGCGAGCCCGCGCTCATCACCACGATCACCAACACTGGCTACCGCCTGCAGGCATCATCATGAGCCACATGACCCGCGCCTGGCGGTCGCTGCGGGTGCAGTTGGCGGTGCTCGGGTTCCTCGCCATCTACCTGCCGGTTCTCCTGCTGTTCGGCGTCACCCGCGTGACGGAGCACGAGACGATCGAGACGCCCGACGGTGTCGAGGTCACCACCGACACCTCGACCCGCCGTTCCCCGTGGGCGACCTGGACCGCCGTCGCGCTCGGCCCGGCCGCCGCCGGACTTGCCTGGTGGTGGGCCGGGCGAGCGGTGCGCCCCATCGACCGGGTCCGAGCCGTGGCCGAAGACATAGAGGCCTCAGACCTCAGCCGCCGCATCGGCCTCGACCAGGGCCCGGCCGAGATGATGTCCCTCGCGGCCAGCTTCGACACCATGCTCGACCGCCTCGAAGCTGCCGCCGACACGCAGCGGCGCCTCATCGAGGAGACCAGCCACGAGCTGCGCACACCGCTGTCAGTGTTGGCGGCGAACGCCGACGTCCTCCTCGCTGACCCGCACCCGACGATCGAGACCTACCGGCGGGGACTGGAACGTTCGAGGGCCGCGGCAGCCCGGCTGCAAGCCACGATCGAAGACCTGCTCGTCGACGCCCGGGGGCGGGCCCGCACCCTCGATCGACAGCCCGCCGACCTGGTGGAGATCGTCCGGGGAGTCGTCGACGACGCCGGCGTGCCAGCCGCGGCCAAGCACATCACCGTCTCGGTCACCGGACTGCCGAGCGCCGTGTGCGCCATCGATGAGCCCACCGTGAGACGAGCGGTCTCCAACCTCGTCGACAACGCCATCAGGTACGCACCCGACGGCTCGGGCGTCGACGTCGACATCCGCCTCACCGACAGCGAAGCGACCGTCGTCGTGACCGACCACGGCCCCGGCATCCCCCACCACGAACAGGACCACATCTTCCAACGCTTCTGGCGCGGCCAACCCGACGCGCGACGGCACCGGCCTCGGCCTGCCGATCGCCAGACAGATCGCCGTGGCCCACGGCGGCGGCCTCACCGTCCGATCACCGGGGCCCACGGGCGACGGGAGCACGTTCACCCTCACCCTGCACCGCTAGCCGAGGAACAGGTCCGACCACGACAACCCGCGCCCGCGCTCCGCGGGTCCGCGAAGCCGACCCGCCGCTGGCGCAGGACGCGACAGGGGTGTCTCACCGCTCTGGTCGGCCGGCATGACACCCCTGTGACGATCGGCTGGGACTCAGCCGGGCGTCAGCTCTCCCCGGGCTCCTGCCGGCGACGGCGGGCCAGCGTCCGGGCGCTACCACCGGCGCCGATCAGCGCGGCGGCGATCGCCACGAGTGGCAGCAGGGTGGCGCCGGTACGGGCCAGCCCGCGGAGGCCGCCGCGCCCTCCGCCACTCCCCCCGCTGCCACCGCCGGGCCCCGGCTCGGTGGGCGCCACGGCAACGACGGACCGCACTGACGGACCGCGGCGCGCAGGGCCCCTCAGCACTCAATCGTCGGGAAGCGTCCGGCCTGCACGGCCGCGCAGAGCTCGGCGTGGTCCTGCGCCGCCACGCCCGCGTAGTCGGCGGCGAAGGCCGCGACGGCCTCGTCGAACGCCGTGCCGCGCCCGAGGTAGGCGCTGATCGCCACCGGGTCACCGGTGCGGGCGTGGGCCCGAGCCAGCACCCAACCGCACAGGCCGCAGTAGCGCACGAACGGCGCGGGGCGGATGCGCGTCAGGTGGACGCTGGCCTTCGCGTCGCGCAGTTGGCGCACGTAGTAGTGGCGGCCGAACGCGTCGAACCACCCGAGCAGGATGTCGCTGGTCGCCTGCATCATGCGCTGGCCGGTCACCACCCGCTCCCCGCTCGACGCATGGGGGCTCGGGCCGAGATGGGGCTCGAGCACCGACGTCTGAGCCTCCTTGACCTGGAGGAAGAGCGGGTCGTGCTCGTCACCCTCGGCGTACAGGAGCGCGACGAAGCACCGGGTGCCGACGCTGCCCACGCCCACCGCCTTGAGCGCAACGTCCACCAGCTCGAACCGGTCGACGAGCGGCCGGATGCTGTCGGCCACCGACAAGCGGTACTGCTCCACCAGGTCGCCGACGACGCCTTCGAGCACGGGGTCGTCCAGGTGGTGAACCAGCGGCGGGTGGTCGCGGATGCGCCTGCCCTCGGCCACCACATCGGTCAACATGGGCAGCACCGACAGCGAGGACTGCAGCCGCGCTCGGGTCGCCGGCCGCTCCAGCGTGCTGCGCTTCTCCGGCCGGACGGTCGCCAGCACCTCGTCCACGTCGATGTACTCGTACCAGACGTCGAGCACGGGGGCCTCGGCGTACCCAGCCATGCGTTCGCGGTACGAGCGCACCGCGGCCAACACCGCCCGGCCGGCCACGTCGGGTGCGAAGCCCGCCGTCGCTGCAGCCACGACCACGCTGGCCGCAAGTCGCTTGACGTCCCACTCGAACGGGCCGGAGTGGGTCTCGTCGAAGTCGTTGATATCGAACACCTGGTCGTGGACAGACCCGCCGTAGAGGCCGAAGTTGAGCAGGTGGGCGTCGCCACAGAGCTGGACCGTGAGCGAGGTCGTAGGCGTCGACGCCAGGTCGGCGGTCATGACCACGGGCGACCCCCGCAGCCACCCGAACGGTGATTCGGCCATGCGCCCCCACCGCACGGGGACGAACTCGGGCAGGCGCGAGTGGTTCTGCTCGTCGACCAGTGCCAGCGGGTCGGGGCGGTCGCCTGCCGGAGTGAAGCCCGCATGCGAGCGCCGGGGCACGAGCTTGCGCTCGGCTCGTCCCCGCTCGTGTCGCTCCTCCCGGGTCACCCCACCATTCTGCCGACATTGCCCACTCTGCGCAGTGCCGTAGCGGCGTACAGCGCCATTCCGGTGGTCATGGCGGACTCGTCGATGATCATGCGGTTCGAGTGGTTGGGCGCGGCCTCCGCGGCCGACACCCCGGCGGGCCTCGTGCCGAGGAATGCCATGGCGCCGGGCACCTCGTCCAGGACGTAGGAGAAGTCCTCGGCGCCCATCACCGGCGAGGGCATGGCGACCGACCGCTGCTCGCCCACCAGCCACCGCGCCGTGGCGAGCACCTCGTCCGCCGCGGCACCGTCATTGACGGTGACCGGGTAGCCGTCGACGATCTCGACCTCGGCCGTCATGTCGTGGGCAGCGGCCACGTGCTCCGCGATGCGGTGGATCGCCGCGTGCGCCTCGGCGCGCACCCGCGGCGTCACCGCGCGGATCGTGCCGTCGAGGTGGGCGGACTCGGGGATCACGTTGGTGGTCGTGCCGGCCCGGATGCGGGCCACGGTGATGACCGCCGGGGTGAACACGTCGACCCGCCGGGTGACCCAGGTCTGGACCGCCTGGACCACCTCGCACGCCACGGGGATCGGATCGTTGGCAAGATGCGGCATCGAGGCGTGGCCGCCCTGGCCCCTCAGGGTGACGTGCAGCTCGTCGGCCGACGCCAGCAGCGGGCCCGGGCGGGTGGCGACCAGGCCGCTCGGGATCGACGGCGACTGGTGGATGGCGAACGCCCACGACACGGCCTCTCCGCCGTGGGTGGCGTCGAGCACGCCCTCGCGCAGGGCGACCGCCGCGCCGCCGGCTCCTTCCTCGCCGGGCTGGAAGAGGAAGCGCACCCGGCCGGCGAGGTCGCCGCGTCGACCGGCGAGCAGGCGAGCCGCGCCGGTCAGCATGGCGGTGTGGGCGTCGTGACCGCAGGCATGCATGACGCCGTCGATCTCCGAAGCGAAGTCGAGGCCGGTGTCCTCGGGCATCGGCAGGGCGTCCATGTCGCCCCGTAGCAGCACGGTGGGACCGGGCCGCCCCCCGTCGAGGTCCGCCACGATCGACGACTGCCGCTCGCCCGTCGTGATGGTGAGCGGCAATCCGGCGAGCGCGTCGAGCACCCGGGCCTGGGTCTCGGGCAGATCGAGGCCGAGCTCGGGCCGGCGGTGCAGGTCGCGCCGCAACGCGACGACGTCGTCGAGCAGGGCGCCCGCCTCGGCCAACAGCGTGTCGGGTGCGAGAGCGGACAGCGATGGGGCGTCGGCGGTCATGACCGCATTGTGTCCGACCCACGCCCCCGCCGCGGTGGGCGGGACCGGCTCAGCGCGTGGGGACCGTGACCGTGTCGGCGCCCGAGCGGAGGATCTTGCCCGGGCGTGGCGCCCGTGGCCTTGTTGTCCTCGACCGTCACGACGCCCGACACGTAGACCCGCACCACGCCCTCGGCGCCCGCGGTCAGGCGGGCCGTGCCACCGGGCAGGTCGTCGACGAGGCGGGCGTTCTCGGCGCCCACGGTCTCGGGGTCGAACACCACCAGGTCCGCGTGGTTGCCCACCGCGATCGTGCCCCGTTCGACCAGGCCGAACAGCTGGGCCGGCGCCTGGGTCAGCATCTGCACCGCCCGCTCGAGGGTGGCCAGCTTGCGGCCCCGCAGGCAGTCGGCGAGCAGGCGGGTCGTGTAGCTCGTGCCGCACATGCGGTCGAGGTGGGCGCCCGCGTCGGAGCCGCCGAGCATGACCCGGGGGTCGTCCCACACCTCCTGGCGCATGCGCCACGACTCGTCGTCGTTGTCGGTGGGCATGGGCCACAGCACGGTGCGGAAGTCGTCGTTGGCCACGATCTCGACGAGCGTGTCGAACGCCTCCTGGCCCCGCTCGGCGGCCAGGTCGCCCACGATCCGACCGTTCAGCCCCTCGTTGGCGGCGGAATACGTGTCGCCGATCACGTAGCGGTCCCACCCGGCCAGTCGGCGGAACACGCCCGCAGCCTCGCTGTGCGACGCCTCGACCAACGTGCGCCGCACCTCGGGATCGGCCAGCGCCGCCTGCTTCTCGTCGAGCGGCAGGCGCATGACGTCGCCCCACCCGGGCATGAGCCACAGGGCGCAGAAGCTGCCGAAGCTCATGTTCATGGGCACCAGGACCGGCATGGTGAGCGCCACCACCCGGCCGCCGGTCTCGGCGGCCCGGTCGCCGGCGGAGAGCTGGCGGGGCACGCGGTCCGGCACGGCCGAATCGACGGTGAGCACGTTCCAGTTGATCGACCGACCCGCGGCGGCCGACATCTCGGCGACCAGGTCGATCTCGTCGTCGGCGAACTTGTCGAGCCCGCCCTCGAACGCCCCCTCGAGGAAGGTGCCCTCGTGCTCGCCCACCGCCGCGCAGAGGGCGATCACCTCGTCGCGGCTGGCATGCCGGGATGCCACCGGTTGGCCGTCGCCGTCGCTGTGGGTCGACGACAGCGTGGTCGAAAAGCCCAGGCCGCCGGCCTCGATCGACTCGTGCAGCAGCCGGACCATGGCGTCGAGCTGCTCGGGTGTGGCCTCGTTGCCGATGGCGTCGGCGCCCATGACGTAGCGGCGCAGCGCGCAGTGGCCGACCATGAACCCTGCGTTGACGCCGATGCGGCCGTCGAGGCGGTCGAGGTAGTCGCCGAAGCTCTCCCACTGCCAGTCGACCCCCTGCTCCAGGGCGGCGAGCGGCATGCCCTCGACCTTGGCCATCATGCGGCGCAGGTAGTCGGCGTCCTCGGCGTGCAGCGGCGCGAGGGTGAAGCCGCAGTTGCCGGCGACGATCGACGTGATGCCGTGCACGTTGGAGGGCGTGGCCAGCGGGTCCCAGAAGAGCTGGGCGTCGTAGTGCGTGTGCGGGTCGACGAACCCGGGGCACACGACCAGGCCAGGCGCGTCGAGCACCTCGTCGGCGTCCTCCGCGATGCCCCCGCCGTCGCCGTCGGTGTAGGCGACCGCGGCGATGCGCCCGTCCCGCACCCCGACGTCCCCCGGCCGGCCGGGCGCACCGGTGCCGTCGACGATGGTGGCCCCACGAATGATGAGATCGAGCATGTCCGGCCCCTCGGCGCTGTTTCTGACGGTGTGTCAGACGTTAGCCATCCCTACCGCCGTTGGCCATGCCTGGTCTGTCATGGTCGGGCCGCGCCGCAGGGGACGGCGCCACCGTCACCGTCGCCGGCCTCGATCGGCCATGACATGACACCCCTGGTCTCGGGCCCGTAGGCGCCGTCGACCGTGATCCCCTGCTGTGACTGCACCGCGGCGACGGCCCCGCTCGTGGCGGGCCCGTACGTGCCGTCCGCGGCGAGAGCCTGCCCGTTGCATTGCACCAGCGCCTCCTGCACGAGTGCGACGGCCTCGTCGCCACCGCCCTCGTCGTCGACCCGACAGTCAGGAGATGCCAGCGGGGTGACTGGCCCCGCCACCGGCAATCGGACGGTGCCGCCGTCGACCGCGAAGGGAGCCGTGTCGTCACAGTCCGGCCACCCGCCGTCGTCGGCCACGCCCGCGCTCCACGGGTCGTCGGACGACGGGCCGGGATCACCCTCGTCCGACGAGGTGCTGGCCTCCGCCGCCGCACCCTCGCTCCACGCGTCGTTCTCGGGGTCACCGTTGGAGATCAGGGCCATGAGCAGGGCGAACGCGGCGAGTCCGCCGAGCACCTTCACCCCGACGTCGCCATCCTTGAGCGCCACCTCGTCCCCTCCCAGGGTGAACCGCCCAGCCTCTCCATACCCAACGTGCGGGCGTCAGAACGTTACGTGTCGGCGACGGCCCGGTGCACACGTGCTCGCCGCAGGGACCTGGGGCCCGGCCCGCGCCTCAGGCCCGGCGGCCCAGCGCCCAGCATGCGATGCCCGCGGCGACGCCGACGTTGAGCGAGTCGACCGCACCCTGCATGGGGATGCCCACGGTCTCGTCGGCCGCGTCGAGCGTGGCCGCCGACAGGCCACGCCCCTCGGCCCCGAAGAGCAGCGCCACCCGCGCATCGTCTTCCACCCGGACCCTGTCGAGCGGCGTCGCATCCGCATCCGGGGTGAGTGCGAGCAGGCGGAACCCCGCCTCCCGCACCACGTCGAGCCCGCCGGGAAGCCGCGGCAGCCATGCCCACGGGAACGCATACCCCTCGCCCATGGCCACCCGCGCCACTCGACGGTAGAGCGGGTCGGTGCACGTGGGGTCGAGCAACACGGCGTCGATGCCCAGGCCGGCCGCCGACCGGATGATCACCCCCAGGTTGGTGGGATTGCTCACGCGTTCGAGCACGATGACGCGGCGGGCCGGCGCCAGCACGTCCTCGGCCGACGTGACCGGGCGGCGGTCGAAGCTCGCCAGCATCCCCCGGTGGACGCCGAGCCCGGTGATCCGCCGCAGCACCGGCGGCGCCGCCGCGAACACCTCGGCGTCGACGGGCACGCCGGCGGGGAGCGGGTCGGTGCGGGTGGCGTCGACGATCGCCGCACGCATGCGGTAGCCGGCGCGCAACGCCCGCTCGACCACCACATCGCCCTCGGCCACGAACACGCCGTTGTCGACCACCCGTCGACCGTCGATCCGTGGCCCGGCGAGCTCGCGATCCCGCAGCCCGACGAACTCGGCGATGCGCGGATCGTCGGGGTCCTCGACCGGAGAGCGCACGGCCAGGATCGTCGCCGCCCCGGCGACCGCGGGGCAAGACGGCTCGATCGCCGGCGCGTCAGCCGATGTCGCCGCCCAGCACGACGAACAGCACGATCAGCCCCACCAACGCCGCCGCGCCGCCGACCGGGCCGAACACCTGCGCCAGGCCCGCGCCCAGAGCGACCGGTCCGGCCAGGGCGAACGCCCAGGTGGGCGGCACCGGCCTGGCGCCGTCGGGCAGGTTCTCGCGCGCGAGGCGCAGCCCGACGGCGACAATCACCAGCACCGCGACCACGATGACCGTGACCAGAAGATCCGCGACCAGCCCCACGGCCACGGCGAGAGCCAGCAACACGAGCCCGGACACCCAGCGGGCCACCCGCCGGTCGATCCGTCGACGGGGCGAGCCGCCGCCGGCGGCCTCCCGACCGGCGGCGGCCTCCCGACCGGCGGTGTCGAACAGGCGGGTGGGCTGAGCAGGCAGCGGGACGGTCCGGGGACCGGGCGTATCCGACAGGGTCGGCGGCACGGCCTCGGCCACGGTCCCGGCCGGTCGTACCGGCTCGACGGAGCTCATGGCGGTGTGGAGCCGGGCGGCAACCGGGCGGGTCGTGGGATCGGGTGCCATCGCCGCCCGGACCGACGGGACCAGCCACTCGGGCACACCGTCGAGGTCGACGTCCCCCGCCGCGGCGCGGTGCGCCGCCACATGGGCGGTGCTCCCCCCGACGGCCGGGCGCCCCCGGGCCGCGTAGGCCATCACCGCACCCCACGACCACACGTCCCCCGCCGCCGTCGCCTGGTCGCTGACGAGACGCTCGGGCGGCATCCACGCCGGCGTACCGAGCCACGAGCCGGCCTGCGTGATGGGCGGAGCGTCCGGGAACCAGGCGATGCCGAAGTCGACGACCCGCGGGCCGTCGGGCCCGAGCACCACGTTGCGGGGGGTCAGGTCGCGGTGCACCACGCCCGCCGCGTGGATCGACTCCAGCGCGGCGGCCAGCGCGACACCGAGCGCCCGCAACGCGCCGTCGGTGAGCGGCCCGTGGCGCGCGACGTGCTCGTCGAGCGTCGGGCCGGCCACGTAGGCCGAGGCCAGCCAGGGCTGGCCGGCATCGACATCAGCATCCAGGAGCGCGGCGACGTACGGGCCGTTCACCCGGCGGGCGGCCGCGACCTCACGGGCGAAGCGGGCCCGCGACGCGCTGTCGTCGACCAGGCCCGCGTCGAGGAGCTTGAGCGCAACCCGGCGGGGCGCACCCCCGGCGGCGCCCGTCGGGTCCTCGGCGAGCCACACCTCGCCCATCCCGCCGCGGCCGAGCCGCTCGAGCAGCCGGTACGGGCCGACGTGGCGCTCCTCGTTCATCGGTGCCAGCCTGCCCGATCGGGCCCGTCGGCGCGAGGCACGCGGTCAGGGTGCCTCGTCCACGTCCGAGACGCAGGTGACCTCCCCCGACGACGAGGTGGCGGGCCACTGCATCGCCCGCCTGGTCTCGGGGTCGTACGTGCCGTCCGCGGTCACGCCGCCCTCCCGCTGGACGTTGGCGACGGCCTGACTGGTCTCGGGGCCGTAGTCGCCGTCGACTGCGACGTCCTGGCCGTTGCAGCGCGCGAGCGCGTCCTGCAGCGCAGCCACGGCCTCGTCGTCGCTCCCCTCGCCGACGTCGCAGTCGACGGTCGACGAGCTGAACAGGGCCGTGTCGCCCGGCACCTCGACATCACCGGACTCCGACTGCTCGACGACGACATCGTCGCAGCTCTCGGTGTCACCCGACGTGTCGCCGCCGGTGTCGTCGGCAGCGTCGGCGCCATCCCCTGCCTCACCGGGATCGGACTCGAAGCTGAAGTCGTCGTCCGCCCCTGCGGGCTCGTCAGCGACGCCTGAGGAGGAGCCGTCGCCGTCGCTCGCTCCCGCTCCGAGAGCGAGGAGGCCCAGGACCACCAGGACGGTAACCCCTGAGGACGACGCCACGTGCCTCCCCCCTTCCGGGCACGGCGCACACGTCGAGCCCGTCAGGCGACGCCAGAAACCGTAACGTGAGGCGCGGCGAGAGACGAGGACCGTCTGCGCGGGTGCGGAACCTCGTCCCCTAAGGTCGTCGGCGAGCACGTCACCTCACCTCGCACCACCGCTGCCGCGCTCCCGCTCCTGCAGCTCCGCTGCGGGCCGCTCGGGCCACGGCTGCGCCTCGCGGCGCAGGCCTCTAAGCTGTACAAGTCTGATACAAGTCAGGCGGCACGCCCCCCGCCGACATCGCACCGATCCCGGAGACGTTCGCCCATGCCCAAGATCAAGGTCGAGAACCCTGTCGTCGAGCTCGACGGCGACGAGATGACACGGGTCATCTGGCAGTTCATCAAGGACAAGCTGATCCTGCCCTATCTCGACGTCGACCTGCAGTACTACGACCTGTCGATCGAGAAGCGCGACGAGACCGACGACCAGATCACGGTCGACGCCGCGAACGCCATCAAGCAGCACGGCGTGGGCGTCAAGTGCGCCACCATCACGCCCGACGAGGCCCGGGTCGAGGAGTTCGGCCTGAAGAAGATGTGGCGCTCGCCCAACGGCACCATCCGCAACATCCTCGGCGGCGTCGTGTTCCGCGAGCCGATCATCTGCAAGAACGTGCCCCGCCTGGTGCCGGGCTGGACCAAGCCGATCGTCATCGGCCGTCACGCCCACGGCGACCAGTACAAGGCCACCGACTTCGTGGTGCCCGGCCCCGGCACGCTCACCATGACCTACACCCCGCAGGACGGCAGCGAGCCCATGGAGTTCGACGTCGCCCAGTACCCCGGCGGCGGCATCGCCATGGGCATGTACAACTACGACGACTCGATCCGCGACTTCGCCCGCGCGTCGTTCCGCTACGGGCTCGAGCGCAAGTACCCGGTGTACCTGTCGACCAAGAACACGATCCTCAAGGCCTACGACGGCCGTTTCAAGGACCTGTTCCAAGAGGTCTTCGACACCGAGTTCATGGCTGAATTCGACGCCGCCGGCCTCACCTACGAGCACCGCCTCATCGACGACATGGTCGCCCAGGCCATGAAGTGGGAGGGCGGCTACGTGTGGGCCTGCAAGAACTACGACGGCGACGTGCAGTCCGACGTGGTGGCGCAGGGCTTCGGGTCGCTGGGGCTCATGTCGTCGGTGCTGCTCACGCCCGACGGCCAGACCTGCGAGGCCGAGGCCGCCCACGGCACCGTCACCCGCCACTACCGCCAGCACCAGAAGGGCGAGGCGACGTCGACCAACCCCATCGCGTCGATCTTCGCCTGGACGCGCGGGCTCAACTTCCGGGCCAAGCTCGACGGCACGCCCGACGTGGCCGGGTTCGCCACCACGCTCGAGGACGTGTGCGTCTCGACCGTCGAGGGCGGCCAGATGACAAAGGACCTGGCTCTCCTGGTGGGCGGCGACACCCCGTGGCTCACCACCGAGGAGTTCCTCGAGGCGCTCGACACCAACCTCAACAAGGCGATGGCGGGCTAACCGGGCCGTCATCACACCTGTCGTCGGAGCCCCGGTGCGCTGCGCCGGGGCTCCGTCGCGTCAGGGTCGTGGCGACCGGAGGCTACGGCGCCTGGGCCGGGCCGCGAGCGGCGGCGCGGCGAACGGCGGCGCGCTCCCGGATCTGACTCGTGAGCACCGACACCAGCGCGGCCACGAACACCAGGTCGAACGCGATCTGCACGATCACCAGGCCACGCGCCAGCTGGCCGGTGGCGTGCACATCGCCGAACCCCACGGTCGCCAGAGTCGACAGTGTGAAGTAGAGCGCGTCGGTCTTGGTGGACAGCGACTCGAACTGGCCGGGGTCGGCCCGCTCGAGCGCCAGGTAGCCGGCGGCGAACAGGGGCACCACGACGAACGCGAGGAAGATGAGGCTGTCGAGGCGCACCGACTCGTCGGACGGGTCGCTGTGCGCCAGCCGCTGCACCTGCCGGACCATGAGCCACGCGAGCAGTGCGAGGCCCCCCAGCAGGCCGAGCACTGTGAACACCACGGCGGCGCCCGAGGGCAGCTCCCCGACCGGCACGGCGAAATAGACGACCATCACGCTCACCAGCCCCAACACGCCCCGTCGCCTGCGGCGGGCCGTGGACTCGCCACCGCCGCTGTCCGCGGGCGGGCCAGGAATGGGGCTCCCGGCGCCAGGGATGCCTGCGGCACCTGCGTCGGGGTCGCTCATGACGCGGTTCTAGCTGCCCGCGGACCGGCGCCGAGGGATCCGCCCGCCGTCACGCCAACGGCCAGTACCCAGCGACGAGGTGATGCGGCGTGTCGAGGTACACCTTCGCCTCGGGCAGGCCGCCGAACCTGCCGTGGCTCCAGCGGACCTCGATGTGACCCTCGACCGCGTGCTGGCTGCCGGCAGCGCGGTCGTCGACCGTCGCCGCCCACCCCACGATCGGCTGACGTGACTCGACGGGCTCGACCTCGAACCGTCGGAGGCGGAACGACTGGCGCCAGTCCCACGGGCTGCCCACCCGCAGCCGCACCATGCGCTCGCCGTCGGACCCCAGGACGAAGTAGGTGGCCGCGGCCACCCGCAGGAACCGCCACAGGGTCGCCTCTCGGAGCCGCTCGCTGCGCAGACGCTCACGCCACCGCCGGGCCGACCCGACGGCCACGGCAGCCGACAGCGCGGTGTAGGCCTCGGCGGCGGCCGACGATGTCCACGGCCCCCGACCGAGGGCGGCGGCCAGCTCGCGTCGCTGGGTCGGGCTCATGGCCTGCGCGCGGTCGGGCAGGGCGCCGACCAGGCCGGTCTCGAACCGGACGATCTCGTAGAGCCCCTGCTGCTCGTCGCCGGCCACCTCGCCGTACCAGTCGCCGCGGGCATCGGACGTGCCCACCCCGGCGGGCGCGGCGTCGAAGATCGACCACGGCGAGGCGTTGAGCTGGATGCGCGAGTTGTACTTGCAGCTCACCAGGAAGACGTGGTCGACCCGTAGGTCGGCCGGGATGGGGTCGGCCCCCGGTGGGCGCTGGGGCCCCTTCCACTCGACCACCTCGGGCGGGCGGCCGCGCAGCCCGTCGCGGGCGCCCAGGAAGCACCGCCCGTTGGCCCATGCGGCGGCGAACTCGGCCCGGTAGCGACCCGCCCGCTCGAGCTCGCACAGCCGCTGCCAGCGGTCGTCCCCGACACCGCCGAACGACGCCGGCGGGTCGGCCAGCGCCACCCCCAACGCCGATGCGCCGAACATGGCCAGACCCGTGACGATCTCGGTGATCTCGGTACGGTCGGCCGGCACGGCTGCGTCAGGCGCCGACGATGAGGTCGCCGATCGGCGGGGGCGGCCCGTCGCCGGGGGTCGGCGCCGGCGCGGACGCATAGGCCCGGAGCCGCTCGACCACGGCGTGCAGCTGGCCTTCGTCGGTCACGTCGACCGGCACGACGTCGACCATCAGCCGGCCCCGGGCGGCCGCGAGCGCCTTGGCCCCGGCGGACCGCGGCGACGGCACGTCCGTGGCCAGCACGAGCAGCCGCTGGCCGCCGAACTGCGACAGTCGGGCGGCTCGACCCAGCGTGCGCTCGAGCACGTCGGTGCGCCGCAGCCCCGGCCGCCCGACGGTGAACCCGCCGACGACGTCGACCAGCCACTCGTGTCCACCCGGGTCGGTGGCCAGGAGGGTGACGGCGACACCGCCCGACCGACGCTTGGGCCGGGTATCGACCGCGAAGCCGGCGTCGCCGAGCAGGGCCGCGGCCCGATCGACCGCCTTGTCGCCCACCGGGGACGGCGGCCCACCGGCGACCAGCACCCGCTCGAGCTCGGCGGCCAGCCGCCCGCGAGCGGCCTCGACATAGCCGGCGTCGAGGTCGTAGCCCAGGTAGTGGCGTCCCGTCCGGAGCGCGGCGAGCGCCGTCGACCCCGACCCCATGAACGGGTCGAGTACCACGTCGCCCTCGTACGTGTACAGCTCGAGGAACCGCTGGGGCAGCTCGACAGGAAACGGCGCCGGATGACCGACGCGGGTGGCGCTCTCGGGCGCCAGCTCCCACACGTCGAGCGTCGCCTCCATGAACTCGTCGGCCGTGGTGGTGGCCACATGCGGCAGCCCCTGCTGCCGGCGGTCGGGCCGCGGGACCGCCCGGTCGAACCGCCCCTTGGACGCCACCACCACACGCTCGGTCAGGTCGCGCAGCACCGGGTTGGCCGGGCTGCGGAACGAGCCCCAGGCGCAGTTGCCCCCGGCGCCCCGGGCCTTGCGCCACACGACCTCGCCGCGCAGGAGCAGGCCCAGCCGGTCCTGCAGGATGCCGATGACATCGGCAGACAGCGAGCGGTACGGCTTGCGCCCCAGGTTGGCCACGTTGACCGCGATGCGGCCGCCGGGCTCGAGCTTGCGCACGCACTCCGCGAACACGTCCTCGAGCAGGGAGATGTACTCGGTGTACGACGCCGGGATGCCGTCGCGACCCAGCTCTTCCTCGTACTGCTTGCCGGCGAAGTAGGGCGGGGACGTGACGACCAGCGCCACCGACGACGGTTGCACCCGGTCCATCGACCGGGCGTCGCCCAGGTAGATCTCGTCGACCACGCCCGGTGCGTGCACCGTGGCGTCGTCGGACAGCGCCGGCGGCGAGAAGCGCTTGTAGAACCCGGCCGAGTCGTGGTTCTCGCGCCGGCCGACACCGAACGCCGACGTGGCGGTCGGCGTACGCCTGCGCCCGTTGCCTTCTGCCACTCGCAACCCTCTCGCTGCCATGCCGGACACGCTAGAGGCGGGGTGTGACACCCAAGGCCGGCGTGGCCGACAGTAGCCACCGGTCCCGATGGACCGGTGCACCGTGCGGCGACCTGTCCAGAGTTCCGGCCGCGGGAAGCGCACGCCAGGAGCGCGATCCCGCGGCCAGTTTCCTGTCCCGATGTCCTGGCCTCAGTCGGTGGCGCCGTCCTGACGGAGGCCCAGGTTGTCGACGATGCGCAGCATCGAGGCCGAGCGGTTCAGCGCGTACAGGTGCAGTCCGGGCGCACCGACGTCGAGCAGACGCTGTGACAGGTCGGTGGCCACCTCGACCCCGATGGCGCGCAGGGTGTCGGGGTCGTCGGCCGCAGCCTCGAGCCGATCGAGCAGCGCCGCAGGGATGACCGAGCCGTTCATGGCGGCCATGCGCTTCGTGCCCGAGAGCGCGACGATGCCCGGCGGCATGACGCCCGGCAGCACCGGGGTGGACGAGCCCAGCACCGCCAGCTCATCGACCATGCGGAGGTAGTCGTCGACGTCGAAGAAGAACTGGGTGATGGCGAAGTCCGCGACCGCCAGCTTGGCGGCCAGGTACCGGCGGTCGGCCTCCCGGTCGCCGCCCGAGCGCGGGTGCAGCTCGGGATGGGCGGCCACACCGATCGAGAAGTCGCCCGCGTGCTCGCGCACGACCTCGACCAGCTCGGTGGCGTAGGTGAAGTCGCCGCCGGGGTCGCTGCCGTCGGCCGGCGGATCGCCCGCCAGTGCCAGGATGTTGCGCACCCCGGCCTGGGCGTACTCGTCGAGCAGGCAGCGGATCTCGTCGCGGGTGTGGCCCGAGCAGGTCAGGTGGGCCATGGCCGGGAAGGCCTGGGTGCGGTTGACGTCCACCACGATGTCGCGGGTGCGGTCGCGGGTCGATCCGCCTGCGCCGTAGGTCACCGACACGAACGACGGGCGCAACGGCGCCAGCTCGTGGATCGTCTTCTCGAGTTGGCGCTCCGCCTCGTCGGTCCTGGGTGGGAAGAACTCGAAGCTCAGCGTGCGGCCGGCGGCCAGCAGATCGCTGATCTTCTCGCCGCCCGGGGGCGCGGAAGTCATGGGTCAGCTCCTCGATGACATCGACGTGTATGACGTGTTGTCACCAGGCCGAGTGCAGCAGCACCACCCATGTCGGCCCGAGTCGCGACGAGGTTACCCGTTGGAAACCCGCTCGGCAGCTTCGACGGTGTTGCGCAGGAGCAGGGCCACGGTGGTGGGGCCGACGCCACCCAGGCGGGGGGTGATCCACGACGCCACCTCGCCGACCGCCTCGTCGACATCCGGGAGCAGCTTGCGCCCCTCCCAGCTGACCCCACCGCTGACCACGACGGCACCGGGCCGCACCATGTCCGGCGTCACGATCGACGGCGATCCGACCGCCGCCACCACGACGTCGGCCGCGCGCGTGTAGTCGGCCATGTTCGGCACCCCGGTGTGCACGACGGTCACCGCCGCGTTGGCGCCGGGCTGCTTGAGCGTGAGCAGAAGCGACAGGGGGCGCCCGAGCGTGGGCCCCCGGCCGACGATGACCACGTTCTTCCCGGCGATGTCGATGCCGTAGTGGACGAAGATCTCGCGGATGCCGGCCGGCGTGGCGGGCACCGGCCCGTCCTCCTGCAGCACGAGCTTGCCCAGGCTGACGGGGTGGAGGCCGTCGCCGTCCTTGTCGGGGTCCATGGCGACGAGGGCGGCGTTGAAGTCGAACTGGGGCGGCACCGGATACTGGATCAGGTAGGCGTCGACCGCCGGGTCGGCGTTGAACCGGTCGACCGCGGCCAGCAGGTCGGCCTGGGAGCCGTCGCCGGGGACGTCGATGTGGTGGCTGGCGATGCCCACCTGCTCGCACGTCTCGTGCTTCTTGCGCACATAGCCGGCCGAGGCCGGGTCGTCACCCACCAGGATCGTGCCCAACCCGACGCCTTTGCCCCGGTCGGCCAGGGCCTCGACCCGCTTGGCGACATCGGCCAGCACGGCCTCGGCGACAGGGGCCCCGGCGAGCAGTTGTGCGGTCATCACGACCATTGTGCCGCGCGGGCCCGTACCACCGACCCGGGCGCCGACTGCCGCGTCATGCGTCACGTGACCGCGACGCCTCCCGGGCGGTGAGGCCGTTGGTCACGGCCATGAAGTCGGTCGGCCGCACGGCGATGACCACCCGCACGTCGGCATCCGTGACCGGGTAGCTCATGCCGTAGCGCTCCTGCAGGCGCACGTAGAACGAGGCGCCCGGGTCAGGCTCGACCGACACCACCTCGCCCCGCACCTCGATGTAGTCGTACGGGTTGTCGGGGTCTGCGATCGAGAAGGCGACCCGCGGCTCGTGGGCGACGTTGCGGTACTTCTGGCGGTTCGACGTGTGCGTGAACCGGAACAGCTCACCGTCCCACCCGTGCCACATCACGCTGCTCTGCAGCGAACCGTCCGGCCGCTCGGTGGCCAGGTGAGCGAACAGCGGTCGCTCCAGGAGGTGGACGTGACTGGCGGGGGGCGTCGACGACATGGCTGCTCCTCGATCGGATCGGGCACCTGGTCGAACGGCATGACGCGGTGATCTCTTCCGCCGCCGTCGTCGGCCGGCCGGGACGGCCCGGGGCGATCAGTGGAGGAAGTGGCGCTCGCCCGTGAAGACCATGGCCACGCCCAGCTCGTCGGCCCGCGCGATGTTGGCCTCGTCCTTGACCGAGCCGCCCGGCTGGATGATCACGGCGACGCCCGCCTCGGCGGCCGCCTCGATGCCGTCGGGGAACGGGTAGAACGCGTCGCTGGCGCAGGCGCCGCCACGGGCGCGACCGGCCGCCTTGCTGGCAGCGAGCTGGCCGGCCTCGACCCGGTTCTGCTGGCCGGCCCCGATGCCCCACGTCGTGCCGTCCTTGGCCAGGACGATCGCGTTGGACTTGACCCAGCCGCAGACCCGCCACGCCAGGTCGGCGTCGGCGAGCTCGGCCTCGGTGGGCTGGCGCTGCGTGACCACCCGCCAGTCGTCGCGCTGGGCGACGAAGCTGTGCGGGTCCTGGAGCAGCAGGCCGCCGGTGATCGGGCGGAGGTGCCACGCGTCCGGCGTGGGCGCCACCGCCTCGAGGATGCGGGTGTTCTTGCGCTTCGCCACCAGCGCCTCGATGGCGCCCGGCGCGTAGCCGGGGGCGATGACGACGTCGGCCTGGGCGGCAGCGACCATGCGCTCGACCGTCGCCTCGTCGACGACCTCGCTGAGCGCGACGATCCCGCCGAAGGCCGACCGCTCGTCGCACTCGAACGCGTGCTGGTAGGCGTCGGCCAGCGTGTCGGCCACCGCCACCCCGCACGGGTTCGCGTGCTTGATGATGGCCGCCGCCGGGCGGCCGAACCGGCCGGCCAGGTCGTGGACCAGCAGCCAGGCGGCGTCCGCGTCGTAGAGGTTGAGATAGCTGAGGGCAAGGCCGCTGTGCTGGGTCATCGTCGCCCACCACGGCTCGGCACCGCCGCTGCCACCGGCGCCCGTGCCCCCCGCCGCCCGGTACAGGGCGGCGCGCTGGTGCGGGTTCTCGCCGTAGCGCAGCACCAGCGGCTCGCGGCGGTAGGCGAGGTGCACCGAGGCGGGCAGATCGGGCCGGGCGGCCGGCGCCCCGGCGTCGGACGTCGTCGTGCCGTCGAACCAGTCGACGATGGCGGCGTCGTAGCTCGCGGTCAGCGCGAACGCGGTGCGGGCCAGGCGCCGGCGGGTGGCGTCGCTGACCCGGCCGTCGGTGCGCAGCTCGTCGAGCACGACGGCGTAGTCGGCCGGGTCGGTGAGCACCGCGACCGACGCGTGGTTCTTGGCCGCGGCGCGGACCATCGCCGGACCGCCGACATCGATGAGGTCCTCGGCGCCGGCCGCGCCGTGCTCGAAGGTCGACGGATCGGCCCCGAACGGGTACATGTTGACGACGACGAGGTCGAACGGCTCGATGCCCTGGGCGGCCATGTCGGCCTGGTGGGCCGGGTCGGTGGGGTCGGCGAGGATGCCGCCGTGCACCCGGGGGTGCAGCGTCACCACCCGGTGGCCCAGGATCGGGGCGAACCCGGTGAGCTCCGAGAGATCGGTGACCGTCAGCCCGGCGTCGCGCAGAGCCGCCGCCGTGCCGCCCGACGACACCAGGTCGACGCCCAGGTCGGCCAGCTCGCGGGCGAGATCGACGATGCCGGACTTGTCGTAGACCGAGAGCAGGGCCCTCACGTGGACTCCTCGCTGGACTGGATGTGCTGGATGTACTCGCGGATGGTCGCCGGGTAGAGCCGCCGCTCGACCTGCTTGATGCGCTCGTGCAGCGAGTCCTCGGTGTCGCCGGGCAGGACCGCCACGGCCTCCTGCGCCAGGATCGGCCCGTCGTCGACCTCGGCGGTGGCGACGTGCACGGTGGTGCCCGTCACCTTCACCCCGAGGGCGAGGGCGTCGCGCACGGCGTGCCAGCCCTTGAACGCCGGGAGCAGCGCGGGGTGGGTGTTGAGCACGCGCCGGGGGAAGGCCGCCGGCAGTGTCGGCACCACGGTGCCGAACCCGGCCATGGCCACCAGGTCGATGCGGTGCGCCCGCAGCACCTTGGCCAGCTGCTCGCCGTAGGCGGCGCGGTCGAACGACGGGCCCCACTCGGTGCGTTCGACCAGCTCGGTGGGAACGTCGTGCTCGACCGCGATGTCGAGTGCCCGGCACGGCCGGTCGGCGACGACGAGCGCCACGGCGAGCCCCTCACCCAGGATGGCGTGGAGTAGGGTTCCGCTGCCCGAAGCGAGCACAGCGATACGAGCTGGGGGCATCGGGACGATGCTAGCGGCCGGGGTCACCGCCACCCGGTGCCCACAGGCGCGCGCCGCTCGCGGGTGTCACATCTGACCCATCTCACAATGCGAGGCGGATACTCAAACATGGACCTCAACAAACTCACAACCGGCGAGAAGGTCATCGCCGCATCAGGGATCGTCTTCCTGATCTCGATGTTCCTGCCATGGTGGGGACTCGACTTCGGCGACCTCGGGAGCGCCTCGAACAGCGGCTGGGACTATTTCCTCACCGGCATCCTGCCGCTGCTGATCATCATCGCGATGGTCGGGCAGATCGCGGTCGCCAAGTTCTCGACCACGGAGCTGCCCAAGCCCCCGATGCCGTGGAACCAGCTCCACCTCATCGCCGGCGCCGTCGTCGCAGTGCTGTTGCTGCTGCGGGTCGCCGTCGGGTCGTCCGAGGGCTCGGGCGACTTCGAGGTCGATCTCGACCGCATGTGGGGCCTGTGGGTCGCGCTGCTGGCCGCCATCGGCGTCGGCGTCGGCGGGTTCCTCAAGAGCAAGGACCCGGAAGAGGCGTACACCGGCGGGACGCAGTTCCCGCAGGGCGGCCCGGGCGCACCGCCCCCGCCGCCCGCCGGTGGTTCGTCGTTCTGACGACACTCACCTAGTCACAATCACCGTACGAGGCCCCGCTCCGGCGGGGCCTCGTCGCGTCCGGGCCCGGACGCGGCTCCGGCGTGCACACGTGCCGGGATCCGACACGCGTGCACGCCAGAGTGGGTGTTCCCCAGCCGCCGATTGTGGGGACGAGGCGCCCGAGCCGTCAGAGGCTGCGGACGACCTCGACCATGAGCTGGCCGGCCTCGGTGGGGTTGAGGCCCACCTTGGCGCCGGCGCCCTGCAGGGCCTCCATCTTGGCCTGCGCGGTGCCCTTGCCGCCGGAGACGATAGCGCCGGCGTGGCCCATCTTCTTGCCGGGAGGGGCCGTGACCCCGGCGATGTAGCTGACGACCGGCTTGGACATCTTGGCCGCGATGAACTCGGCCGCCTCTTCCTCGGCCGAGCCGCCGATCTCGCCGATCATCATGACGGCGTCGGTCTGAGGGTCGGCCTCGAACGCCTCGAGGCAGTCGATGAACGATGTGCCGGGCACCGGGTCACCGCCGATGCCTACGCACGTCGACACCCCGATGTCGTTGAGCTTGAGCTCGTACAGCGCCTGGTAGGTGAGTGTGCCCGACCGGCTGACGATGCCCACCGTCTTCTCGCCCTCGACCGGTGCCTTGGCGATGTGGCCGGCGGTTATGCCGATGTTGCACTTGCCGGGGCTGATGATGCCGGGGCAGTTGGGACCCAGCAGCTGCACGTCGGGGAAGTCGCGCTTGAGCTTGTTGAAGAACCAGGCCTCGTCCTGGGCGGGCACGCCCTCGGTGATGGCCACGATGAACGTCACGCCGCCCTCCGCGGCCTCGAGCACCGCGCCCTTCACGCCCGGGGCGGGGATGAAGATGCAGCTGGCGGTGGCCCCGGTGGCCTCGACCGCCTCGCCCACGTTGGCGTAGACGGGGATGCCCTCGACGTCGGTCCCGGCCTTCTTGGGGTTGGTCCCGGCCACGACCTGCGTGCCGTACTCGCGGTTCAGCAGGCCGTAGAACCGGCCCTGGCTGCCGGTGAGGCCCTGGTAGATGACCTTGGTTGTCTCGTCGACGAAGATTGCCATCTCAGGGCCTCACTTCCCCGCCAGAGCGACGACGGCCTGGGCCGCGTCGATCATGGTGGGCTGCATCTGGAGCTTGTCGGACAGGTGGGGCTCGAGGATCTCGCGGCCGAGGTCGGCGTTGGTGCCGTCGAGGCGGATCACGATGGGCACGTCGATCTGCACCCGCCCGAGGGCGGTGACGATGCCGTTGGCCACCTCTTCGCCCTTGGTGATGCCGCCGAAGATGTTGATGAAGATCGAGCGGACCTTGGGGTCGTTGTTGATGACCTCGAGGGCGCCGGCCATGACCTCGGCCGAGGCGCCGCCGCCGATGTCGAGGAAGTTGGCCGGCTCACCGCCCACCTGGTTGACGATGTCGACGGTCGACATGGCCAGCCCGGCGCCGTTGGCGATGACGCCGACGAAGCCGTCGAGGCCCACGTACTGCAGGCCCTTGTCGTGGGCGGCTTGCTCACGCTCGTCGCGCACCTGCGTGGCCTCGTACTCGGCGTAGTCCTCGTGGCGGAACAGCGAGTTGCCGTCGAGCGTGACCTTGGCGTCGAGCGCATGCACCTCGCCCGTTGGCTTGAGGATGAGCGGGTTGATCTCGACCAGGTCGGCGTCGCCCTCGACGTAGGCGTTGTAGAGCTCGAGCAGGATGTCGACCGCGCCCTCGGTCGCCTGCGGGTTGAGGTTGGCGGCGGCCACCCAGGCCCGGGCCTGCTGCTCGGTCAGCCCGTCGACCGGGTCGACCCAGATCTTGGCGATCGCGTCGGGGTTCTCCTCGGCCACGGCCTCGATCTCGACGCCGCCCTCGGCCGACAGCATGCCGAGGTGCTTCTTGGCCGAGCGATCGAGGGTGAAGCTGGCGTAGTACTCCTCGGCGATGTCGGACGCGAGCTCGATCCACAGCGTCTCCACCGTGTGGCCCTTGATGTCCATGCCCAGGATGTTGCCGGCGTGGGTGCGTGTCTCGTCTGCGTCGTTCGCGAGCTTGATGCCGCCGGCCTTGCCGCGTCCGCCCACCTGCACCTGTGCCTTGACGACGACCGGGTAGCCGATGCGCTCGGCCGCGGCGACCGCGTCGTCGACGGTGGTGACGGCTTCGCCCGGGCTGACCGGGATGCCGTAGCGGGCGAAGAACTGCTTGCCTTGGTATTCGTACAGGTCCAAGGGCGGGGCTCCTGTGCTGGTCGGATGGCGCCGGGTTCGAAGAGGGCGACGCCGGATGGCGATACTACGGGCGTGGCTGTGACCCCTCCCAAGTTCCTGCCGTGAGCGACCGTCGATGAGCCCGGTCGAGCAGAGCCGCGGCCACGCGGGCAAGGCGCTGGCCGTCGCGGGCGTCGGCGTCGTCGTCGCGCTGGCGATCGCGTTCGGCGTCGCCCAGCTGGCCAGCCAGGGCAGGGTCGACGTGCGCCTGGGGTCGGACACGTTCGCCGACCAGAACGCCGAGGACGCCGCCGAGGAGATCGCCGAGCGCGGACCGATCCTCTACGCCGACACCGCCGGCGGCGACCGCGACATCTACCTGCAGCACCTGGGCGACGACCCCACGGAGGGGTGGATCGCGCTGGCGGCCCGCCCCGCAGGCGTCTCGCGCGAGTGCTCCGTCCGCTGGGACGGCGACGACGAGGTCTTCCGCCTGCTCGACCCGTCGGGCGACGAGACCGACGCGTGTGACGGCCGCGAGTTCCCGCCCGACGGCGAGGGACTGCCCAGCTATCCCGTCACGGTCGACGCCGACGGCAAGCTCGACGTCGACCTCAACGCCGAGGACCGCGCCACCTCCACCACCGCCTAGTGGGGGTGGCTCGCAGCCACCCCACTAGCCGCCAGGTCCGGTCGCGGCATCGGGGTTCCGCGAGTCCCCGGCAGCTGTCCCGATGCGGAACTTGACCAGGTCGCCGTCGCCCGGACGAGCCGCCCAGACGGTCCCGTCCCCGAGGAACGCCATCTTCTCTACGCCCGTCGGGATCGCCACCGTGGCGACGAGGTCGCCCGTCGGTGCGACGGCCGTCGCCAGGCCCTCGGCGGGCGATGAGACCCAGGCGAGCTCGTTCTGCATACCGATGCTCGCCGTCGGGATCTCGTGTTGACCGAGGACGCGTTCGGCGTCGCCGTCGACGACCGACACACCCCCCGGTGTGCGCTCGGTGATCACGACGTGGTCGTCGAGCGCCGCCAGGTCATAGGCGTCCACGACCCGCCCCACGGCGGGCACGATCACGTGGTGGGTGCGGTCGAGGGTCGTCGGGTCGAACGCGATGAGGTGGCGACCTTCGGGCGAGGCGACGGTGACCCACACCGAGCCGCCGCTGTAGGCCAGGTCGATGCCGTCCGGCATCAGCCCCACCTCGCGGACGATCGCCAGGGACGTGACCGCGCTCGTCGACGCGTCGAAGCGCCGGAGCACGCCGTCGTAGGCCACCGCCCACACGGCTCCGTCCCCACCGTCGAGCGCCGCGCCGTCGACGCCACCGCCTGCGGGCACGGTGCCCACCGAGCGGTTGGTGTCGGCGTCGATGCGGAGCAGGCCGTCCCCCGCCGGGATCCACACGAAGCCGCCGCTGAGCGCGATGCCGTGGTGCCGACGGTCGGACGGAACCCGGCCCGGCACGGGGATCTCGGCCACGACGTCGCCTGTGGCCGCGTCGACGCGGACCGCTCGCCACGTGCCGTCGTCGTCGATGGCTGTCGCCCACACGCCCTCGTCACCGGCGGCGATCGCGTACGGCCCGTTCATGTACGGCCCGCCCGGCCCGACCGGTACCTGCGCGATGACCTCGGCCTGGCCCGTCGTCGCGGGCCGTGCCGTGTCCAGCGGCGCCGGTGCCAGCGGGTCCGGCGGCGGGACGGCGGGTGGGAGCGACATATCGGACGAGCCCCGGCCGTCTGCTGGAGCGCCGGGTCCCCCCGATCGATCGTCGGCGTTCGACGCGACGATCACCACCACGACCGCCGCCAGCACGGCCACGACAGGGGCGATCCAGCGTGGCCGGGTCGTGAGGCGCCGGGCGGAGGCGACACCTCCGCGTCGGCGCGCCTCAGGGGTCGGACGGAGGTCCTGACCGACCGCGGCGAGCGGGTCCGTCGATCGCGCGCCCCGGCGACCTCGTGCGAAGTCGCCCTGCAGGTCGGTGCGCAGATCGTCGGCGAGCTGGGTGCCCGGCCGGGCATCCAGGGTTGCGAACAGATCCCTCACCTGGTCCAGCGACAGGGGCTCGCCCGTACCGCACCCGCCCAGCATGGCCAGCCCCTCGTCGACCAGCGCGTCGGCACCATCGACCGACATCCGGAGCAGGCGGGCCACCTCGGCAGGTGGCAGCTCGTCGTGCCCCCGGAGGGCGAGGATGACACGCAGATCGACGCGTAGCCGCCTGAGCGCGTCGACCGGTTCCGCCACCGGGTCGGCGCCGGTGTCCGCCACGTCCGCCATGTCCGCCATGTCCGCCACGTCGATCGCTGGCGGCGCCGGACGCGACCGCCGCCTGCCGGCCGACCGCCCGGTCACGCTGTCGACCAGCAGCGCACGAGCGGTGTCGTACAGCGGCCCGAGACCCGCGGGGCCCATGTCGCCGCCCTTGCGCACCGCGCGGGCGGCGGCCACGTAGGTCGCCCGGGTGAGCTCGTCGGTGAGCGCCGCGTCGCCGCCCGTCCCCCGGTAGAGATACCTGTACACCCCGGGCAGGGTCGCCTCGTACGCGTCGACGAACGACGACCAACTCACGGTCGTCGTGGCCGAGTCATCCCGACGGTCGATGCCGCCGCGCACCGCGCGAGTGTTGCCCATCGTGGCGGTGGCGACACGGTCGTCGGAGAAATGTCCGATCCGGGCGAACGAAACGGTCTCGCCAGTCGTCTCATCTGTGGACGATCCGAGCGGGTCGTCGGCCGGGAGGTGGGACGTGGACGATCACCACGACGGGCGTCGGGCGCTGGGTGGGTCGCACCGACATGGCGGACCTCGCCGGGCGCGTGTCCGGGCCGCGACGGCCACCTGCGCGGCGCTCGCCTGCGCGGGCTCGGCCGTCGTCGGGCTGGCGACGCCGCGTCCCGCAGCCGCCGGTGGAGGCGACTTCGTGTTCCCGGCTCGGGATCGGTACGAGGCTGGGCAGACCGTCACGATGATCGGGTACGGCACGGTCGCCGACCCCGCCTGGCGCGAGCACGGGCCGTACTACGCGTACCTGCGCGTCGACCCCCTCGCCGCCGAGCTCGACGCGAGGACCGCCCGCCCGGACGACCCGGCCTTGGTCCACCACACCGACGTGCGGCTGGGTGAGGTGGTGGTCGAGGACGCACCTGCGGACGCCGTCGTGCCGGTGTACAGCGGACAGCTGCCCCACCGGGTCAGTGTGACCTTCCCGCTGCCCGAGAGCCTGCCGCCCCGGGCCTACGAAGTGCGGCTGTGCAACGACCCGTGCACCGCCGCCCTCGACTACTTCTGGCCGGAGGTGGTCAACGTCGGCGTCGACCCGACCTACCCGATCGTCCGCGACTGGCCGCTCACCGAGCCTGCCATCCGGTGGCTCGAGGACGACGCGCTGCTCATGGGCCCGGACCTGCATCCCCTCACCGCCGCCGACGTGAGGGCCGGACGCGTGCCGGCCCCCCCGCCACCGCCCCCGCCCCCGGACCCGCTACCCCTGGTGACCGCCAGCCCGGTCACCGGCGCCGACCCCGCCAGGGCGGCCGGCCCGCCGGGTCCGACCGGCACCGCGGAGCCACCGGCGAACGACGGCTCGGCCCAGACGGAGGCCGCGAGCCATGGCAAAGCAACCGCGTGGTGGGTCGCGGGCGAGGCCGCCCTCCTCGTCCTGGGGGGCGCTGCCCTGTTGCGCTGGACCGGGCGTCGCCGTCGAGGTCGCCCGGTGCTGGTCGACACCGCCACCACGGACGACCCGCGGACGGGCCACCCCTGGGCGGACTGCGACGCCCTCGGCACCGAGCCCGACCTCCACATCGAGAGCACCCACAGCCGTGCGCCGACAGAACGGGCCGCGGGAGCGACCCCATCCGCGAAGGACATGCGGGACTCGGCGCCGGCGGGCGGCGTCCGGCACGCGCTCCGCGTCCGGCTGTGACGGCGGCGGACCAGCGGACGGCGAGGACGACGGGGACGGGATGCGGGACGCGCTGGACAGCACCGGAGCGGGACGTCACGCTGACCGCGGTCGCCGCGCCGGCGCCTGCCGCCGGTGACCCGGGAGCGGAGCGTGCAGGAGACGGACCCCGCGCTCATCCGAGCCGCCGCCACGGGCGACCTCGCGGCGTTCGAGCGGATCGTCCGGTCCTACCAGCAGCCGGTCTGGCGCTTCCTGCGCCGACTCCTGGGCGACGCCACCGCGGCCGAGGACGTGGCCCAGGAGACGTTCCTGCGTGTCTACCGCCGCCTGCCGTCCTATGCCTTCCAGGCCAGGTTCTCCACGTGGGTCTTCCAGGTCGCCCGCAACGCCGGCATCGACGAGCTGCGGGCCCGGGAGCGGCATGCTCGGCTGGCGGAGCGGGTTCCGCCCGTGCCGGCGTCCACGAGCGGGGCGGCCGTCGCCCGCGCCGAGATCGGGGCGGCACTCGACAGCCTGCCGGTCGACCAGCGCGAGGCGTTGCTGCTGGTCGAGGTGCTGGGCCTGCGCTACGCCGAGGCCGCCATGGTGCTGGGGGTGCCGGAGGGCACCGTGAAGAGCCGGGTCTTCGGGGCGCGGGTGCGGCTGGGCCGATGGGCGCGTGCCGGCGAGGGCGTGGGCGAGGGCGGCGGAGCGGACCGCGACCGCGACCCGGCCCCGGGGGTGACCGATGAGGTGTGACGACGCCCTGGTCGCGGTCTCGCTGCGGGCCGACGACGAGCTGCGGGACGACGCGGCGCTCGGCGCCCTCGACGCGCACCTGGTGGCGTGCGACCCATGCGTGCGCTTCGAGGCCGACATCCACCGCGTGCGCATGCAGCTGCGCCTCGAGCCGGTCGACCGCGCCCCGGACCTGGCACCGGCGGTGACGGCGCGGCTCCGCGCCGGCGCCGGCGCGGGCACCGAGACCGCGACCCCGACCATCATCCGCCCCGGCCCGGGCGAGGGCACCCCGCCGTCTCCCCGCCGGCGGCTGGTCGTCGCCGCCGCCGTGGCGGCCGTCGCCGGCATGGTGGCGGGCGCCGCGTTCGTCGGCATCGACACCGAGCCCCGGTCACCGGCAGCCGCCGACGTGCCGGCCCGGGTCCTGGCCGCGCAGAACGACATCGACACCGTCGACAGCCGCTTCACCATCACCGAGCGGGCGCCGGCGGCCCCCACCTCGGCCGCGGCGGGCGGGGAGCCACGCACCTTCGCCGGCCACCTCGTCTACCGGGCGCCGGAATCGTTGGCGCTGACGGTCCGGGAGACCACCGACAGCCCGGCAGCAGCTGACGACCGGCCCGGCGGTCACCTGGTCGTGGACGGCGACCGGTGGTGGCAGGAGACAGCCCGGCAGTGCTCCCCAGCTGCCGGACTCGTCCGCTGCCCCGCCCAGCCGCTCACGTCGTCGCGGTCGGTGTCGGGGCGGGCGCCGTTCTCGGACGCGGCGCCGGTCCCGCTCGAGCTCGTCAGCCCGGTCGACAGCTTCACGCTCGCCGCGGCGCCTGCCGACGTGGGTCACCGCACCATCGCCGGGCACCGCGCCGTGGGAGTGGCCGTGACGGCTGCCCAGGTGGCCACCCTGCTGGACGGCCTGTCCGGCGGTGTCGAGCTGCGGCCGGTGCACCCGGGCGATCCGGTGGAGCTGTGGCTCGACGAGGAGCACATGGTCCCGCTGGGGCTGATCGTGCGGGCCGGCGACGATCCGGCGCGGGCCCGCTGGGCGGCGACCGTCGGTGCCGACGACGGGCCGGGCGAGGTGATCCTGACGGTCGACGCC
The DNA here is from genome assembly GCA_963735375.1 of uncultured Acidimicrobiales bacterium. GTDB lineage: Bacteria > Actinomycetota > Acidimicrobiia > Acidimicrobiales > VFJN01 > ZC4RG19. Next base: position 145,899 of record CAVTKS010000006.1, on the reverse strand, counting down.
ACCGAGGTCCGCATCAACGATGCGACGGAGGCCACGGACCGCGCGTTCGACGCTGCGGCCGGCGAGGCGTCGACGACCACCGACGCCGGGTTCCGGGCCACGTCACCCGACGACATGGCCGTCGCCCACGTGCCGGTCCCCGGCGCCCTGCCGGACGGGTTCGCCGCCCACCGCGCCGGCACGGTGACGACGCCGGGTGGCCCCCCGGTCGGCGTCCGCTCGTGGAGCGACGGGCGCGCCTGGCTCACCGTGCAGGCGACGACCGGCTGGACAGGCGGCCGGTTGTTCGGCGGGCTCGGCCCCGACGTCGTCCCGGTCGATCTCGGCGCCGGAGATACCGGGCGCCGTAGCGTCGGCTACGCCAGCGGCGACGGCCGCCGCGTCGGGCTGCACACCGACGGACTCGACGTGGTCGTGAGCGGCAGCCTGCCGCTCCCCCGGCTGCAGGAGATCGCCGCCGACCTGGACGTCGTCGGTGAGACGGTGCCGGCCGACTGGGCCGAGGCGGCCGTCGCCACCTTCGACGACGCCGTCGCGGTCGTGCCGGGACTGCTCGCCGCACGGCGCCCAGCCGGATTCGGTGCGCCGGCGGTGCGCACCGACGGGGCGAACCCCGCCGACGAGGCCAGGCGACGACGCCGCAGGCACGGTCACCCAGTCCTACGCGGGCCCCGGCCAGCGGGCCTTCGTGCTCACGCAGCGCCCGTCGACGGCCCTGCCACCTCCGTCGACCGGCGACGAGAGCGGCGTCGAGGTGCGGGGAACGCCCGGCCGGTACAGCCACACCGCCGGTGAGCTCGAGTGGCTCGAGGACGGCGTCGTGGTGAGCCTGCGCAGCGCCACCGTCGGTCTCGGCGAGCTGCTCGCGATCGCCGAACGCCTGGAGCCGGCATGACACGACGCGTCGGCACCCTCGTGACGATCATCGGGGCGGCGGTCGTGGGGATCGTCGTCGGCGCGGTCGCCATGGCCGGCGTGCAGGACGCGGGCTCGCGACCCCCGCCGGCTCCCGTCACGCCCACGACGACCGCAGCGCCGACGACCCTGCAACCTGAAGCGCCGACCCCGGCCATCCTGCTGGCGTGGACACCGGACGGGCTGGACCCGGGCCTGGCCGCCGCCGCCGGGGCCGACCCCTCGATCACCGCCACCTCGCTGGTGCGGGGCGACGTGGTCGACCTCGTGGGGTCGCGCGACGCCGGCGGTGCCGCCGTCGACGTCGTGCCCGCCGGATGGGCGATCCCGCTCGACGCGGTGGCGATCGACCCGGCCGCCCATCACGGGTTCGTCTCCGTGGCCGATCGGGCGGCGATCGCGTCCCTCGGCGACGGTCAGGCCGTGCTCGGGGCCACGTCCGCCCGGCTGCGGGGGCTGGGACCGGGGGGCGTCGTCGACCTCGCCGGCGGGCGGTCGGTCATGGTGACCGCCGTCGTCGGCGACGCCGCCATCGGCGGTGCGGAGCTGGCCGTCGACACGACCACGGGCGCAGACCTGGGACTGGGCGTCGAGCGCTACCTGCTGGCGCGCTACGACGGCGACCGCGCCGCGATCGAGGAGCGGCTGCGCACATCCGTGACAGAGGACGCCGCCGTGCGGTTCCGCGGCCCGGGCGAGACGCCGTTCCTGCGCAACGGCGACGCCGTCCTGCCCCAGGCACACATCAAGGACCGGTTCGGCGAGTTCGCCTACCGGCGCGGCCCCGGCGACGAGTTCGAACAGGATCCGGCCTGGCAGGCCGCGAACCTGGTCACCGTCGACCTCCCGATCATCGGCACCGCCCGGTGCCACCGCCTCGTCGTCGACGCCCTCGTCGGCGCGTTCGAGGAGGTGGTCAGCGCCAACCTGGCGGGCCTGGTCGACCCCGAGGGGTTCGCGGGCTGCTGGAACGCACGCACGACGCGTGCCGGCACCAGCGTGTCGCGCCACGCGTGGGGCGTGGCCCTCGACCTCAACTTCGGCGCCAACCCCACGGGGCTGGCGTCCGTGCAGGACCCTCGCCTCGTGGCGATCTTCGCCCGTTGGGGGTTCACCGCGGGCAGCGGCTGGCTGGTGCCCGACGCCGGGCACTTCGAGTTCCTGTCGCCGCCCGCCCGGTGAGGCCGCCTGGCCCCCGGCTACCCGCCTCGCTTATCAGTAGACCAGGACCGACGTGCCGATGGCGGCGTCGCCGCTCGACCACAGCATGTCCATCGCCGAGTTCGTCACCCGCGCGCAGCCGTGCGACGCCGGCTGGGCCGGGATGCTGCCCGAGCCGTGCACGGCGATGCCGCCGTTGAAGTACTTCGGCCGGTAGAGCGTGCCGAGCGGGGCCTCGCGCAGACCGTCGATCTCGCGCTGCACCCGGAACTGGCCCGGCGGCGTGGCCGCGACGGCCTGGCCGCCGCTCGAGCTCGTGTAGGCCTCGCCGTTGCCGGTGGACGTGTTGATCGCCCACTTCACCTGGCCGCCCTCGACGACGAAGAGCACCTGTCGGGCGAGGTCGATCTCGATGCCGTCGCCGCCGCGCGGCGCCGGGCGAGTGGCCGTCGTCAGCCGCTCCTGGGTGGCCGGGCCGGCGACGCCGTCACGCCCGAGGCCCTCGACCTTCTGGAACGCCATCACGGCCTGGCGCGTGAGCTGGCCGTAGTTGCCGTCGGGCTCGCCCATCCAGTAGCCGAGGTCGAGGAGGCGTTGCTGCAGCGCGGTGACGCCGGCGCCGTTCTCGCCCAGCTCGAGCTTGCCGTCGGCCGCCGGGTCGGGCGGCAGGGTCGTGGTGGTGGGCGGGACCGTCGTGGTCGTGGTGGGGGGCGCGGTGGTCGTCGTGGTTGGCGGCGCCGTGGTGGTGGTGGGCGCCTCGGTGGTGGTGGGCGCCTCGGTCGTGGGGCTCGACCCCCCGGCCGCAGTGTTGTCCCCGTCGGAGCCCGACAGCGCGGAGCTCATGCCCAGGCCCGCCGCCGCCACCATCACGACGATGCCGACCACGACTGCCGCCCGCTTCTGGGGCGCGGAGAACCGGCCCTGGGGCCGCGGATCGCCGGGCACCCCTGTGTCACCGGTGGCGTTGGGGAGAGGGGTCTTGCTCTGACACGGGTACTGCTCCTCCGCCAGGAGTTGGTCGACGGCGATCGGGCGTTCCGCCACCTGATGCCTGAACGAGTCGGCACAGGCTAACGACGGCGATCCCCTGTCAGACGGTCAACCGGCCCAACCGGTTCCACGCTGGCACGCGATTGACCGGAAACCGCGACAATCTGGCGCAGAGAGTACCCAGCCCGGCCCGCAGCGTGGGCTCAAGCCGGTGTTGCGCCGACGATCAAAGCTTCTCGAGCGGCGCCCACGACAGCAGCAGGCGCTTCTCGCCGGCGTCGCGGAACCGCACCAGGGCCTCGGTCTTGTCGCCGCTGCCGCTCATGTCGAGGATCACGCCCTCGCCGAAGACGTTGTGGCGCACGTCGTCGCCGATCTTGAGGCCCAGCCCGTCCGCGCCGCTGCGGGAGGGCTTCCGCGACTCGAGCGCCTGCTCGACGATGCGGTCGCGCCCGGCCGCCACCCGCAGGGCGCGGTCGCCACCGGAACCCGACCCACCGGCACCGCGCTCGGACCGCCACCCCCCGCCCCCGCTGCCGTACGTGCGACCGCTGCGGCTCGCACGGCGGTGGCCCTCGACATCGCGCACCAGCTCCTTGGGGATCTCGTCGAGGAACCGGCTGGGCGGGTTGTACTGCGTGCCGCCGAACAGCGTGCGGCTCCAGGCGTGGGTGAGGTAGAGGCGACGCCGGGCCCGGGTGATGCCGACGTACGCGAGGCGGCGCTCCTCCTCGAGCTGGTCCGGCTCGGTGAGCGATCGCAGGTGGGGGAACACGCCGTCCTCCAGCCCGATCAGGAACACGACCGGGAACTCGAGGCCCTTGGCCGAGTGCAGCGTCATGAGCACGACCGAGGTCGAGTCGTCGTCGAGCGAGTCGACGTCGGCTGACCAGGCTGATCTGCTCGAGGAACTCGTCGACCGTCTCGGCCTCGTTGGCCGCGCCGACCAGCTCGGCCAGGTTCTCGAGCCGGCCCTCGGCCTCGATGGAGCGCTCTGCCTCGAGCTCGGTCGAGGTAGCCCGACCGCTCGAGGAGCTGCTCGCAGCAACGGCCGCCGGGCTGCCGGCGGCCAGGTCGGCCACATCGTCGAGCAGGGTGAGGAACGTCTCGATGCCGCGGATGGCCTTGCCGCCGACCCCGGCCTCGTCGGCCCGGCGCAGGGCGTCGACGAACGACAGGTCGTGGGCGGTCGCCCAGGCATCGAGCTTGCCGATCGACGTGTCGCCCACGCCCCGCTTGGGCTCGTTGATGACCCGCTTGACCGACACCTCGTCGATGGGGTTCACGACGGCCCGCAGGTACGCGATGGCGTCCTTGATCTCCTTGCGGTCGTAGAACCGGGTGCCGCCGACCACCTTGTAGGGGATGTCGGCTCGCATGAGCTGCTCCTCCAGCACCCGGCTCTGGGCGTTGGTGCGGTAGAAGACGGCGATGTCGCCCCAGCGGGGCGCCTCGTCGTCGTGCAGGCGGGCGATCTCGCGGGTGATCCACTGCGCCTCGTCGACCTCGTCGTCGGCGTGGTAGCGCACGATGGGGTCGCCGGTGCCGTGGTCGGTCCACAGCTCCTTGGGCTTGCGACCCACGTTGTTGGCGATGACGGCGTTGGCGGCGTCGAGGATCGTCTGCGTCGACCGGTAGTTCTGCTCGAGCAGCACCACCGTCGTGTCGGGGAACGCGTCCTCGAACTCGACGATGTTGCGCATGTCGGCGCCGCGAAAGGCATAGATGCTGTTGTGCACCAGCACGCCGTCGGCGACGTAGGTGTGGGTGGGCTCGACCTCGAGGTCGTGGACCGGACCGTCGTAGTCGTCGACCTCGATGCCGTCGACCGTGGCGGGTTCCAGCCCGTCGGGCCCGTCGACCAGCACGGTCATGCCCACGCGCAGGTGGGCCAGCGGCATGAACGGGTAGACCTTGCCGCCGATCATCGCCCGCCGGTGCGATGTCGAGGCCGCCGGCGGCCGCCATCTCGTGGGCGAAGGCGAGCGCCTCGCGGTACGACTTGCGTGCCGTCTCGACGCGGAAGCTGCCGGGCTTGCCGTCGCGCACCGGGAACCCTGCGCCGCGCAGCCGGTCGGCGACCTCGACCCGGTTCGACGACCACTGCACCCGGTGGTACCCGACCTCGCCCGACCGGCAGTCCGAGAACATCGTCAGGTTCAGCGTCTGCCGGCGCCCGCCGTTGCCGGGCCGGTAGTGCGGGAACGTCGGCGTGGAGGTCGAGGTCCTCCATGAGGTCCTTGGCGGCCGTGCGGGTGTCGATCTCGGCGAACAGCCGCTCGAGCCACGCCTCGTCCATCACCAGGTTCCGGCCGAGCCCGTGGAACAAGGTGGTGGGCAGGCCGTACTGCCGCGGCATAGAACGCCTCGCAGTACGCCGCCTCGGCCCGGCTGTCGCAGACCCGCAGCACCCAGGCGCGGTCGGCGTGCTCCTGGTTGATGCGGACGCGGAATCCCTGCTCGAACTTGCCTGGCGCCACAGGACGCACGCTCTTGGTCAGCCCGATGCGGTAGCCGCGGTCGATGCGCTCCATCAGGTAGACGACGTGGCGTCCGGGCTCTAGGGCGGTGTCGGCCAGCACGATGTGGTGCGGGGTCCCGCTCACCGAACGGCCACCGGCGTGGACCGTGTACAGCCGCCCCTGGTAGTGGCCGGCCCGCTGCTCGCGCACCCGGTTGGCCACCCGCGTCCCGGCCGCACCCACGCCGAGGACCGTGTCGCCCTCGGCCAACGACTCGATGGGGCGGGATCCGCGCGGCGTTGCGACCGGGGTGCCGGGGGGCAGGCACTGATCCTGTCGCCGACGACGGCGACGTTGCGGTGGTCGGCCGCGAGCAGCAGCACGAAGTCGTTCTGGACGCGGTTGGTGTCCTGGTACTCGTCGACCAGGACGTGCTTGAACCGGCGCTGGTAGTGCTGCAGCACGTCGGGGTGCTCGCGGAACAGGCGCACGGGCTGGCCGAGCAGGTCGTCGAAGTCCATCGCGCCCGCCCGCAGCAGGCGGCTCTGGTACTCGGTGAACACCTCGGCGATCTTGCGCTCGAACAGGTTGCCGGCCCGGGCGGCGTAGGCCTCGAGGTCGAGCCCGTCGTTCTTGGCCGCGCTGATGGACGCGTGCACCGACCGGGGCGGGAACCGCTTCGGGTCGAGTCGAGGTCGCGGAGCACGTAGCCGGTCAGCCGGTTGGCGTCGGCCTGGTCGTAGATCGTGAAGTTACGACGGGAAGCCCAGCTTGTCGGCGTCGCGCCGCAGGATGCGCACGCACGCCGAGTGGAACGTCGACACCCACATCTTCTGGGCCACCGGGCCGACCAGCGCCGCGACCCGCTGCTTCATCTCGTCGGCGGCCTTGTTGGTGAAGGTGATGGCCAGGATCTCGAACGGGCGACACGCCCAGGTCGCGGATGAGGTGGGCGATGCGGTGGGTGAGCACCCGGGTCTTGCCCGAGCCCGCCCCGGCCACCACGAGCAGGGGCCCGTCCGCGTGCGTGACCGCGTCGGACTGCACGGGGTTGAGCCCGTCGAGCAGGCTGGGGCCCCCGTCGGCGCCCGCCGGAGCGTTGGGGGCACCGTCGGGACCGACCTCGGCGTCGGCAACGTCGGACACGTGGTCACGGGCGCGGGGGTCTGATGGAGCCATCGGTGGCGCCCATCGTAGGGGCGCCCTGAGACAGCCGAGCGGGACCGAGACCGGGCTCTCATCCCGGAGCGGGCAGCTCCGGCGTTCAGTCGGGGCGGACGTGGGTGTCGAGCCAGGCGTTCAGCGGGTCGACGGCGTGCCACCCCTCGACCACCCGGTCGCGGGCCGCCGTGGTGGAGAGCCAGCGTCCGGGTGCATGCTCGAACCAGCCGATCATCCCCTTCCACCGCAGGAGGTCGATGCGGGGATGGTCGGCCGGGTAGCCGCGGGGCGCGGTCTTGAGCTGGTCGTGCGCGCCCGTCTGGGCCCCAGCTCGCTGCAGGTCGTCGACGATCCGCCCGAGCTCGGGACCGCTGCGGTCGTCGTCGATCGCCGCGCGGAACCGGGCGAGCTCGTCGCCGCCGAGCATGAACGCGCCACCGGCGACCATGAGCCCATCGGCCGACAGCTGGAGGTACAGGCTGTGCGCACCTTCGCTGGCCCCGTCGACCACCGCGGCGGCGTTGGTCTTGTACGGCGACTTGTCCTTGGAGAAGCGGACGTCGCGGTTCGGCCGGAACACCTTGCCGTCGCCGAACTCGCCGGCGAGGTCGGCCAGCAGGTGCTCGAGCGGCGCACGGATCTCGTCGTCGTAACGATCGCGGTTGGCCTGGAACCAGTCCCGCGTGTTGTTCGCCGCCAGCTCCTCGTAGAAGCGGACAGCCCCGGTGCCGAACCCGTCGAAGCGCACTGCCCCAGTCTTCCCCGGCAGGCGGGGGACGCGCCGGGGATCACGACGGCGGCCGCTGAGGCCGGTGCCGGGTGCGATGCTGGCGGCATGTCGCCCGTCGAGCGTGTCCCGTACGACGAGTTCTCGATGTTCCACGAGAACGCCAGCGAGTTCGCCCTGCCCTACGACGGCCCGCCGGTCGTCCGGCGGGAAGCTGTCGAGGTCGGGCCGGGCCGCCGGCTCAGCACGCTGGTGTGGGGCGACGGCGAGCCCGAGCTCGTGTTCCTGCACGGCGGAGCCCAGAACGCCCACACCTGGGACACGGTGGCTCTGGCGCTCGACCGCCCGCTGCTCGCGGTCGACCTGCCCGGTCACGGCCACTCCGACGGAGGGTTCGACAACGCCCTCGACCCGGCGAGCAACGCCCGCGACGTGGCCACCGTCATCAGAGCGCTCGCCCCGAACGCCCGGGCCGTCGTCGGCATGTCGCTCGGCGGCGTGACAGCCATCGCCCTGGCGGCGCTCGAGCCCGAGCTGGTCCGCTCGCTGGTGCTGGTCGACATCACGCCGGGCGTCGACGAGCACAAGGCGTCGGCCATCGTGGCCTTCGTCAACGGGCCCGAGAGCTTCGACAGCTTCGACGACCTGCTGGCCCGCACGATCGCCTTCAACCCGACCCGGTCCGAGTCGTCGCTGCGCCGGGGCATCCTCCACAACGCGCTGCAGCGCGAGGACGGCACCTGGGTCTGGCGCTACGCCCGCCACCGGACGACGGCGGCCGATGCGACAGGACCGTCGACCGACACCGACACGCCGTCCGTCGGCCACCCCGAGTTCGGGTCGCTGTGGGACGCCGTGTCCGGCCTGACGATGCCCGTCATGCTGGTGCGCGGCATGCTGCCCCAGTCGGTCGTCGACGACGCCGACGAGGCCGAGCTGGTGCGCCGCTGCCCCCACGCCCGCATCGAGCACGTCGCCGACGCCGGCCACAGCATCCAGGGCGACCAACCGGTCGAGCTCGCCCGCCTGATCGCCGACTTCGCCGGCACGGGCTGACGCCTCGACCCGCGCTGACACAGCGCGTGGTCAGAGGGCGTGGCCGGTGGTGCTGTCGACGTTGTCGGGCAGGTCGCCGGTGTGATCGCCGGTCGACGACGTCCCCGACGGCTCGAACATGAGGATCGACCCACCGGGCGACGACGGCCTGTGCTCGGTGCCACGCGGCACCACGAACGTGTCGCCCGTGTGGAGCGACACCGTCCGCTCAGCGCCGTGCGCGTCCCGCAGCGCCACGTCGAACTGGCCGTCGAGCACGAGGAAGAACTCGTCGGTGTCGTCATGGACGTGCCACACGTGGTCGCCCAGCGTGTGGGCGATGCGGACGTCGTAGTCGTTGACGCGGGTGACGACGCGAGGGCTGTAGATCTCGGAGAACGAGGCCAGCGCCTGGGTCAGGTTGACGGGAGCGGGGAGGTTCATGCCCCCAGTCTCGAAGCCGGACGTCCCCGGTGTCTCGCGGATTCTCCGCCCGGCTGCGGGAACCGGGGTGCGACGTCGCGCGCCGCCCGGTAGGAAGAGGCACGTCCATCCCGGTACGACGAAGGCGGGACCAGTGAGCGACACGTACGTCCACGGTTACCACCGGCGCGAGAACGAGCGCCTGCACGACCAGGCTGGAACGCTGGTCGATCTGCTGCACGTCGACACCTCGTATCCCGCCGAGAGCATGGTGCTCGAGACCGGTTGCGGCGTCGGCGCCCAGACCGTGACACTGGCCGGTCGCAGCCCGGACGCGCGGTTCACGTCGATCGACGTGTCCGCCGAGTCGGTCGCCGAGGCCACGCGACGCGCGGAGGCGGCGGGGCTGACCAACGTCGAGTTCCGGCAGGCCGACATCTTCGCCCTGCCGTTCGCGCCCGAGTCCTTCGACCACGTGTTCGTCTGCTTCGTGCTCGAGCACCTGTCGCAGCCCGCCGAGGCGCTGGGGATCCTGCGCCAGGTGCTGCGCCCGGGCGGCACTCTCACCGTGATCGAGGGCGACCACGGGTCTGCCTACTTCCATCCCGACGACCCGGCCGCCCATGTCGCCATCCGGTGCCAGGTCGAGATGCAACGGCAGGCCGGCGGCGACGCGCTGATCGGCCGGCAGGTCTACCCGCTGATGGTCGAGGCGGGGTTCGACGACGTCCGTGTGTCGCCCCGCATGGTGTACGTCGACGCGAGCCGACCCGACCTCGTCGACGGCTTCACGCGGAAGACGTTCACTGCGATGATCGAGGGCGTCCGCGAGCCCGCGATCGCGGCCGGCCTCGCCGAGCCGGCGACCTTTGACGCCGGAGTCCGGGCCCTGCACCGCACGACCGAGGCGGACGGCGTGTTCTGCTACACGTTCTTCAAGGGTGTGGGCGAGCGGCGCTGAGCCTCGGCTCGGCGCGGCTCCCGCTCCGGACGACGCCCTACGACGCGCCGACCGGTACCGGCGGCGGTGCCGCAGGTTCCGGGTTGGAGAACGGCATGGCGTCGTCGTCGATGCCGCGCAGCCGCAGCGCCCGGTAGTCGCGCAGGTAGCTCTGGTGCACCTGCCACGGGAACTTGCGAGCCCTGCTTCGGGAACTCGTCCTGCGACGCGCTGCACGTAGCCCGACGATGAGCCCGAGCAGCGGCGTGGCCGTGACCGTCGGGTCGTCGTTGACCGGCGTGCACTGGCGCAGGCCGCGGCCGTGCAGGTGGTTGAGCAGCCGGGTGACGTACTCGCACGTGAGGTCGCACTTCAGCGTCCACGAGGCGTTCGTGTAGCCGACGGCGATGGCCAGGTTCGGCACGCCCTCGAGCATCATCCCCTTGTAGGTGAGCTTGCTCGGCGATGTCGACGCGGCTCGCCGTCGACGCGACAGCTCGATGCCGCCGATGAACAGCAGCTCGAGGCCCGGTGGCGGTGACGACGATGTCGGCCGTCGAGCTCGGTCGCCGGACTCGAGCAGCGATGCCGGTCTCGGTGAAGCGGTCGATCGTGGTCGGTGACGACCGACGCGTCGCCCGGCCTTGATCGCCTTGAACAGGTCGCCGTTGGGCACGAGGCACAGGCGCTGGTCCCACGGGTCGTAGCGTGGGCGTGAAGTGGGTGTCGACGTCGTAGCCCGTCGGGCAGCTGGCGCTCGACGCCCTTGCGCAGGAGTCGTCTTGACGAGCTGCGGGCCGGCGCTGGCTGAGCTGGAAGAACGCCTGCGTGGTGAGCGCCTTGTACCAGCGGATCGCCGGGCCGGACACGCGCGTCGGGCAGGATCGCGCCGCAGCAGCGTTGGCGATCGGGTCCTTGGCGGGCAGCGACGTGATGTAGGTGGGCGACCGCTGGAGCATCGTGACGTGCGCCGCGGTCTCGGCCATCGACGGGATGAGCGTGACCGCGGTGGCGCCGCTGCCGATCACGACGACCCGCTTGCCGGCGTAGTCGAGGTCCTCGGGCCAGGCCTGCGGGTGGACGATCGTGCCGCCGAAGCGGTCCATGCCGGCGAAGTCGGGCTGGTAGCCGTGGTCGTAGCGGTAGTAGCCGCTGCACGAGAAGACGAAGCCGGCAGGTGAGCTCGACCGTCTCGCCGGTGTCGGTGCGCTCGGCGGTGACGTGCCACACGCGCGTCGTCGGTCGACCAGTCGGCGCTCGACGATGCGGTGGTGGAAGCGGATGTGCTCGTCGATGCCCTCGTCGGCCGCGGTGTCCTTGATGTACTGCAGGATCGACGCGCCGTCGGCGATCGACTTCTCGCCGTCCCACGGGCGGAACGAGTAGCCGAGCGTGAACATGTCGGAGTCGGAGCGGATGCCCGGGTAGCGGAACAGGTCCCACGTGCCGCCGATGGCGTCGCGCGCCTCGAAGATGGCGTAGCTGGCCCACGGGCACTCGGTCTGGAGGTAGTGGCCGGCGCCGATGCCGGACAGGCCGGCGCCGACGACGAGGACGTCGAGGTGTTCGGTCATGGGGGTGTCGTCGTCCTCTCAGGCGGCCGAGGTGGCCTTGGTGGCGAGCTTGTCGTTGAGCGTGCCGTCCTCGCCGAACAGCTCGGCGCGCCACTGCTCGACCAGCTCGGTCGTGTCGCGGTCGTCGGGGTGGAAGTCGGGCCGGTTGTAGTCGCGCAGCTGGTCCCACAGCCCGCTGCATGATCGGCGACCGGCGGAACCGGCGCCAGCTCCGGCGCAGGTTGCCCGGCCGATAGGTCGCCCGGTCGAACAGCAGCGACACCACGACCTGCGACGGTCATGCCGAGGACGAAGCCGTAGCGGAGGACGTTCATCGTCCACACCCGCATGCGCTCGGTGCCGCCGACGGCCTTGTAGACGTCGAAGGCGACGGCCTTGTGCTCGGACTCCTCGAGCGCGTGCCACAGGAAGAGGTTGCGGACCTCGTCGTGGCCGAACAGGTCGCGGGTCTCCTCGTTGGTGAGGACCAGCTCGGCGAGCGTGGCGGTGAAGTGCTCGAGGGCGGCGGTGGCGGCCAGGTTGGCCTTGGCCGGCGCGAGGCGCTCGCGGATCGCGAGGCCCCGCGGTGATCCGCTCGACCTGCTTGGTCGGGTAGCCGAGCTCGTCGAGGCGGTCGTTGAACACCCGGTGCTCGCGGCCGTGCATCGCCTCCTGGCCGATGAAGCCGGCGACCTGGCGCTTGAGCTCGGGGTCGGTGATCTGGTCGCGGAAGTGGCGCACCGAGCGGACGAAGAAGTCCTCGCCGTCGGGGAACACCGCCGACAGCGAGGCAGCCAGGTGGCTGAGGATGAGGTCGCCGTCGGCGGCGAAGTGCTTGGGCAGGTCCTGCAAGGACGCCTCGAACGAGATGCGCCGGGTAGGGACCTTGCGCTCGGGGTTGCTGGTCTGCGGCATGGTTACCGACGGTAGCATGATTTGAGATAATCCAAGAAGGTCTCATTTTTCCCTTGGTAACCTTTGTCACCTCATGGCCGTGCCTTCATCCTCGGTTCCCAGCAAGGGCGAGCTCACCCGGCGAGCGATCCTCGCCGCGGCCATCGTGCGCTTCGGCCGCGACGGCTACCGGGCCACCTCGGTCGCCGACATCGCCCGCGACGCGGCCGTCGGCGGCACGGTCGCCTACGCCTACTTCGCGAACAAGGAAGCGCTGTTCCTCGCCGCGGTCGACGAGGACGCCGCGGCTGTCATCCACGAGGGACTGTCCGGCATGTTCGAGCGGCCGGGCCTGCCCGACTGGCAGGACACGCTGCTCTTCACCCTGGTCGGCGCCGTCGACCGGCACCCCCTGGCCCGCCGCCTGCTCGCCGGGCTCGAGCCCGAGGTGACCGACCGGGTGCTCGACATCCCGGCGCTGGCCGAGCTGCGCAAGGCGTGCGCGGAGCGACTGGCCGCCGAGCAACTGGCCGGCATCGTCCGCGCCGACATCGATCCGGCCACGATGGCCAACGGCATCGTCGCCATCGTGATGTCGCTGCTCATGTCGGTCGTCCAGCTCGGCCTCGACGCCACGAGCCCCTACGCCGTCGACGTGGCCGCCGTCCTCGAGGCGGCGGTGGAGCCGGTCGCGCCGGCGCGCCCTGGGGACCCGTCTGGTTGCTGAACGATCAGTCAGAGTCCTCGCCGCGGTCCTGGTCGTCCTGGCCATGGCCAGCGTGTCCCGCTCAGCCGTGGTGCCCTCCGGCACCCACCTCGCGTTCAACATCGGCGTGGCGGCACTCGTGGTCGCACTGGGCTCGCTCGCCCACCTGTCCGCCGACGAGCTCGGTCTGGCCCGCTCGGGAGTCGGTCGGGGGCTGCGGACGGGCGGGGTGGCCTTCGCAGCGATCGCGGCCGTGGTCACCGTCGCGGCCGCTGTGCCCGCGCTCCAGGATGCGTTCGACGACGAGCGGGCCGACGTCGGCCTCGGTGGCCTGCTCGTGCGGGTGCTCGTGGTGATCCCGCTCGGCACGGTGGTGGTCGAGGAGCTGATCTTCCGCGGGGCAGTCCAGGGCCTGCTGATGCGCCTCACGTCGGTCGCCGGCGCCGTGGCGGTCGGCGCCGTGATCTTCGGGCTGTGGCACGTCTACCCCGACTGGCGGGCATCCGTTGACGGCGACGCGGTCGCCGGCCTCGGCCGAGCGGGGGCCGTGGCTGCCACGTTCGTGTCGACGACGATCGCCGGCGCGCTGTTCGGCTGGCTGCGCGCCCGGTCCGGCAGCCTGATCGCCCCTGTGCTGGCCCACTTGGGCACCAACACCCTCGCCCTCGCCGCGGCCTGGGTGCTGGCCGCAGGTACGGATCTCGCACCCGGTTTCACCTGATTCCGAAAGTGCGCCGATCGTCGGGCTGGATTCGGAATCAGGTGAAACGCACACCAGCGGCATGTCGAACGTCGCCCAGCCACACGACGTCAGGTCGACGTTCGCCACCCGCCCGGCCGCGTGACCGCGTTCGGGCGGCCTCAGCCCTTGACGGCTCCACCCATGCCGACGCCGCGCAGGAACAGCCGCTGGAACACCAGGAACAGAGCGAGCGGCAGCGCCATCGAGATCAACAACGCGGCCAGGAACACGTCCAGCTCGACGGTCTCGCGGATGGTCGGCAGCCGCACCGACAGGGGCTGTATCTGCGGGTTGGGCAGCACGAGCAACGGCCAGAGGAAGTCCTTCCAGGCGTTGAGCATCGCCAGGATCGACACGACCCCCAGGATCGGCTTGGACAGGGGCAGGGCGATGTACCACAGCGTCCGGAACGGCCCGGCGCCGTCCACCTCCGCGGCCTCGAACACCTCCTGCGGGAGCCCGTCCATGAACCGCTTCACCAGCAGCACGTTGAAGGCGTTGGCGCCCGCCGGCAGCCAGATCGCCCAGTAGGTGTCGACGATCGACGTGTTGAACACGGGCAGGTCGAGCACTGTGAGGAAGAGAGGTACGAGCACGACCACGCCGGGCACGAACAGCGTGGCCAGCACGGCGGCGGTGATCACCTTCGCGTACGGGGGACGCAGCACCGAGAGCACGAACCCGCCCGTGGTCGCCACGAGCAGCTGCACCGCCCACGACCCCAGCGCCACCCACAACGTGTTGCCGAAGTACCTGCTGATGTCGGCCTGGTTCCAGGCGGTCGACAGGTTGTCCCAGTCGGGCCCGCTCGGCCACAGCGCGAGGGGCGTGCGCAGGGTGTCCTGCGTGGTGCTGGTGGCGGCCTTGGCCAGCCACAGCATCGGGCCGACGCTGGCGACCAGCAGGAGGACGAGCGCGAGCCCGTCCACGCCCCGCATGGCCCACCGCACCCGCGGCCGGCCCCAGTCGAACTCGGAGAGGATCCGGCGGTCGGCGAGCCCCGACGGCTGTCGCTCTCGCCGACGTCGACGCCGACGGGCGCGCCCCGGGCCGGCGCCCACGCCCGGTTCCGGAGGTGCAGGCTCCCCGGGGCGCACGACGTCATCGGTCTGCGCGGGCTGCGCGGGCGCACTCACGGCGTGCTCCACGACCGGGTCACCCGGAAGTACAACGCCGACAGGATCCCGAGGAACAGCGCGAGCAACACCGACAGCGCCGTCGCCGCGCCGTAGTCACCGAAGCGGAAGGCGTAGTTGTAGATCTGCAGCAGGACCGTGGTGGTCGAGTTCTGTGGGCCACCGTCGGTCATCAGGAACGGCTCGGTGAACACCTGGAAGGTGGCGATGACCTGCAGGATCAGGGTGATCAGCAGGATGCCCCGCATCTGCGGCAGGGTCACGTGCCAGATCTTGCGCCACAGCCCGGCGCCGTCGACCTCGGCGGCGTCGTACAGCTCGGTGCGGATGCCGGTGAGGGCCGCCAGGTAGATGATGACCGTCGCTCCCGCGTTGGCCCAGGTCGCCTGCAGCACCAGCGAGGGCATGGCCCACGACTTCGTCTGGATCCACGGGTACGGCCCGAGCCCCACCCACCCGAGGATCGTGTTGAACACACCGGTGGGGCTGGCGTCGTAGAAGAAGCGCCACAGCAACACCGCCACCACGGGCGGCACCACGACGGGCAGGTACGCGAGCACGCTGAACAGCCCCTTGCCGCGCCGCAACTCGCTCATCAGCACCGCCAGCGCCAGCGGCACCGGGTAGCCGAAGATCAGCCCGAGGGCCGTGAAGTACACGGTGTTGCGGACGGACGTCCAGAACCGCGGGTCGCCCAACACCTGGCGGAAGTTCTCGAGGCCCACCCACTCGGGATCCGCGACCAGGTTGGTCTGCTGGAAGCTCATGACGACCGCGCGGCCGATCGGGTACCAGGCGAAGTACCCGAACACGAGCAGCAGGGGCAGCAGGAGGATCAACGTGCTGAGGCCCCCGCCTCTCACCCACCGTGTCGTCGCGTTCACCCCGGTTCTCCCTGCTGCGTGGATGTGCCGCCACCCTGGGGGCTCCGGCCGGACCAGCGGCCCGAGCCCCCGAGGGCGACGTGTCGGCTCAGCCTGCGTCGACCAACGAGCTGGCGTTGTCGTTCGCCGCCGCGAGCAGTGCCTCGATGTCGGCGTTCTCGTCCGTGAGGACGGCCTGCACGACGGCGTCGAGCTCCGCGTACACCTCCTGGGCCGCGACCGGCGGCTCGGGGACCAGCTGCTGCGACAGGATGTTGTCCTTGAACGGCATCATCTGGTCGAGGGGCACGTTGACGTACTCGGCGACCCAGGCGTCGGACTCGGCCAGCTGCTCCGCGTTGAAGAGAGGCAGCGTGGGCGTGCCCACCGGCGCGTCGGTCTCGGCCAGCGTCGAGGCATCGGCGGTCGCCGAGGCCTCGTCGGTCAGCTTGGACAGGTAGAAGAAGTCGATCCACTTGACGGCTGCCGCCCGCTCGGCCGCCGACGCGTCCGGCTGAACGCCGACGATCGTGCCGCCCGCCAGCACGCCGCCGTCGTCGCCGTCGACCGGGATGGTGGTGAGCCCGTAGCTGTCGGGGGTGACGTTGTTCTCGGTGACGAGGCTGTTGTAGACGTCCGAACCGCTCAGGTACATGCCGACCTGGCCGGCCGCGAACGCCTGGTTGATGCCGGCCCAGTCGTACAGGAAGTTGTCACCCATCGAGTCGTCCTCCCAGCGCATGGCCTGCAGCCGCTCGAGCGCCTCGACCGTGCCGGGGTTGTCGAGGGTGGCCGTGACGTCGTCGCCGCTGCCTTCCTCGACGCGGCCGCCCAGGGCGCTGGTGAGGGTGGTCAGGATCCAGCCGCCGGTGCTGTCCTGGGTCATCGTGGCGTAGCCGGCCTGGCCGGTCGCCTCGGCGATGGCGTCGGCGTACTCGCGCACCTCGTCCCAGCTGGTGGGCGGCGCGTCCGGGTCGAGCCCGGCCTCCTCGAACATGGTGCGGTTGTAGTGCAGGCCCAGGCCGTACGCGGCGGTCGGCACGCCGTAGACGTTGTCGTCGCCGTCCTGCACGGCCTCGAGCACGTCGGGGTTGAAGTCCCCGGCGTACGAGAGCTCCTCGAACTCGGCGGTGATGTCCTGCAGCTGGCCCCGCTCGATCAGGGTCGGGCCGTAGGTGAAGGGGATCTCGAAGGTCGTCGGCAGGGTGCCGCCGGCCAGCTGGGCGCCGAAGGTGCCCACCTCCCACTCCCATTCCATCGGCTCGATGGTGATGTTGGGGTTGGCCGCCTCGAACTCGTCGACGCGGCTCAGGAAGGCGTCGCGCACCGACTGCTCGGTCTCCGGCGGCAGGTTGCTGACGCTGATCGTGACCGGCTCGTCGCTGCTGCTGTCGGTTGCGCCCTCGTCGCCGCCGCCGTCGTCGTCGCCACAGGCGGTCAAGCCGATGACCAGCGCGACCACAAGCGCGGCGCTCGTGCGCGTGCGTGTGCTCCTCATGTCGTGCTCCATTCTTCGGGTGTCGCTCGAGGCGACGCTGTCGGGTTGGTGTCGGGATCGGGTGACGACGGCAGCCGCAGCCAGACGGCCGAGTCGGGCGCGAGCCGGCCGCCGTCGAGAGGGGCGCTCGACAGCAGCACGCGCTCGTGCCGGGGGAGGTCGATGGCGCCCGCCGACAGGTTCACGACGCAGGCGAACCGGTCGCCACGGGCGAACGCCAGCACCTTGCCGTCGCTGCCGAGCCAACGCATCGGCCCGTCGCCGAGCCCGTGCTCGCTGCGCCGGATCCGCAGCGCCGTGCGGTACAGCCACAGGCTGGAATCGTGATCGGCGACCTGGGCCTCCGCCGTCAGGCCGGCCCAGTCGTCGGGTTGCGGCAGCGGGGTCTCGGGCGTCGTGCCCGGCGGGCTGAAGCCGTACGGCGGCGCGTCGTCACGCCACGGCAGCGGCACCCGGGCCCCGTCGCGTCCGGGGTCGATGCCGCCGGACCGGAAGTGCATCGGGTCCTGGATGCGGTGCGGCTCGATGTCCTCGACCTCGGGCAGGCCCAGCTCTTCGCCCTGGTACACGTAGACCGACCCGGGCAGCGCCATAGCCAGCAGGGCCGCGGCGCGGGCCCGCCGACGGCCGAGCGCCAGATCGGTGGCGACGCCGGCCCGCTTCGACTCGAACGCGAACGACGTGTCGGCGCGGCCGTAACGGGTGACCGGGCGCGTCACGTCGTGGTTGGACAGCACCCAGGTGGCGGGCGCCCCCACCTCGGCGTGGCTGTGCAGCGTCGTCTCGATGCTGGCGCGCAACCGGTCCGCCTCCCACGGGCAGGCGAGGAAGTCGAAGTTGAAGGCCGTGTGCATCTCGTCGGGACGCAGGTAGAGGCTCATGCGCAGGGGGTCCGGCACCCAGACCTCGCCGATCAGCACGCGGGGCTCGTCGTAGCTGTCGGCGACCCGACGCCACCCGGCGTAGATCTCGTGCAACTCGTGGCGGTCGACGTAGGGGTGGTCGCCCGGCTGGTGCCCGGGGTCGACGTCGGGCAGGTCGGGGTGCTTGGCGATCAGCACGGCCGAGTCGATGCGCACGCCGGCGACGCCGCGGTCGAACCAGAACCGCAGGATCTCCTCGTGCTCCCGGCGCACGTCGGGGTGGTTCCAGTTGAGGTCTGGCTGTTCGGGCGTGAACAGGTGCAGGTACCAGTCGCCGGGCGTGCCGTCTGCGTCCTTGGTGCGGGTCCACGGCGAGCCACCGAACTCGGACCTCCACCCGTTCGGCGGCTCGTCGCCGCGCTCTCCCCTGCCCGGCCGGAACCAGAACCGCTCCCGCTCTGCCGAGCCGGGCCCCGCCGCCAGCGCGTTCACGAACCACGGGTGCTGGTCGGACACGTGATTGGGGACGACGTCGACGATGGTGCGCAGTCCCATCGCCCGGGCATCGGCGATGAGGGTCTCGGCATCGGCCAACGTGCCGTAGGCCGGGTCGATCGACCGGTAGTCGGCGACGTCGTAGCCACCGTCTGCGCCGGAGGACGGATACCAGGGGGTGAACCACAGGGCGTCGACGCCGAGGTCGCGCAGGTAGGGCAGCCTGGCGCGCACGCCGGCGAGGTCGCCGACGCCGTCACCGGTGCTGTCAGCGAAGCTCCGGACGTACACCTGGTAGATGGCCGCGCTGCGCCACCATGCGCTGTGCCCCACGTCACTCCCCCTCATGGGGCGGCAAGCTAAATTACTGGGTGACGCATTGCAAGAGTTGGACAGAAGTTTGTAGGAACCCGATATCGATTCGTAACACGGCGCGTCGACCTACGTTCGCTTGGCCGGGGCCGGACCCGTTGATCCGCGCACCACCAGCTCGGGCTCGAACAGCAGCTCGTCGGGCCCGACCTGGTTGCCGGCGATCAGGCCCGCGAGCAGGTCGACCGCGGCCCGGCCCATCGCCTCGATCGGCTGCCGGACCGTGGTCAACGGCGGCTCGGTGCAGCTCATGAACGCCGAGTCGTCGAAGCCCACCACCGAGAAGTCCGTCGGCACCGACAGTCCCGCCCGCTTGGTGGCGCGGATGGCCCCGAGCGCCATCGGGTCGCTGGCGCACACCACGCCCGTGACCCCGCGACCCAGCAGCCGGGTGGTGGCGGCCTGCCCGCCCTCGAGGGAGTGGCGGGTGCGCTCGACCTGGTCGTCGGCCAGCTCGAGCCCGGCGGCGGCCATCGTCTTGCGGGCGGCGTCGAGCTTGCGGATCGAGGGCACGTGGTCGGACGGCCCCAGGATCAGGCCGATCTTCGTGTGGCCGAGCGAGACGAGGTGCCGGACGGCCTGGTCGGCGGCGACGGCGTCGTCGCACGACACCCGCGGGAACGGCAGCTCGTCGATGCCGGCGTTGACCAGCACGGTCGGCAGCTTGCGGTCGACCAGGCCCTGGTAGTGGTCGTGCGCGCCGTCCTTGCCGGCGTAGAGCCCGCCGGCGAAGAGCACGCCGGACACCCGCTGCTCGAACAGCAGCTCGATGTAGTCGGCCTCGGACATGCCGGCCGTGTGCGTGCACAGAACCGGGGTGAGACCCTCTTGCGCCAACGACCCACCCACGACGTCGGCGAAGGCGGGGAAGATGGGGTTCTGCAACTCCGGCAGCACCAGGCCCACCAGCCGGGCCCGCTCGCCCCGCAGCTTGGTGGGACGCTCGTAGCCGAGCACGTCGAGCGCGGTGAGCACGGCTTTCCTGGTCGCCTCCGACACCCCTGGCCGTCCGTTGAGCACCCGGCTCACCGTCGCCTCGCTCACGCCGACCTTGTCCGCCACGTCGGTAAGTCGTCCAACCATGAGTGCAACTATACGCAAGATCACGCAAGTGGCTTGCAGGCCGCCGCGGCCCGGAAGATCGAAGCTGCCGGCGTCAGGCCAGCGGGCCGGGGTTCGACGCCACCTCGGCCAACCCGTCGACGATCGCCGCCTCGTAGTCCTGGCGGTACGTCGGCGCCCCCGTGCCGGGCCGCACGCGTGGGGGGAGCTCGACCTGGGCGCCGCCGAGCCGGGGGAGGTTCACCGGGTTGCGCGGGTGCAGACCGCGCAACTGACGGGGGATCGCCTCGACATCGTCCACCACGGTGAAGCCGTCGCCCAGCTCGGTCCGCAGCGCCGCACCGACGCGGCAGGCGAGCGTGCGGTTGCCGCCGCCGACCAGCACGGTGGTCCACATCCCGACACGCCCGAAGCCGTGGACCGCCACGACGGCATCGACATGGTCGAGGAACCGTGCCAGCGCCGCCGAGGCCGCCGGGTCGAACCGTGTCGACGGCACGTGCCAGTTGAGGTCCGGCGGTTGGCACACGGCGTAGAGCGACGCTCCCGCCCGGTCCGCGGCCGCCGCGGCAACGACGTCGGTGCCCGCCTCCAGGCTGCCACCGTGCAGCGCCATGAGCCCGAAGCGGCTGCGCAGCTCGCAGACCTCCTCCACCCCGGGGTGCGCCAGCAGCTCGGCGAGCATCTGGTGATCCTGTCACGACTGGGATCGGGCAGCCGGGCCGGGCACGCGCGCTCGCCGCCAGGATGGGCGCTCGACCGGTGCAGCCGCCGCGCGCCGGTAGCCTCGAACCCTCACCCGGGTCGGAGGAGGCACACCGGTGGCGAGCGAGCAGCAGACATCCGATGCCTTCCCCACCTGGGACGCCGGGGTGCTCGCCGAGCTGTCCGAGTACGGCGTCGAGCGCGACGTGGTGCCCGGCGAGGAGCTGCTGCACGCCGGTCGGGCGTCGTCAGGTTTCTACGTGGTGCTCGAGGGCGAGATCGAGGTCGTGCGGCCCGACGTCGACCGCGACGTGCCGGTCGGCGTGCTCGGCCCCGGCCAGTTCGTCGGTGGCGTCAGCCTGCTGCGGGGCCAGCGCCCCTACCTGACAGCCCGCGCCACCGGCGCGGGGCGGATCCTCGACATCGGGCCCGACGAGTTCCGCCGGCTCATGGGGGCCCGCCGGGGCCTCGCCGACATGATCTTCAACTCGGCGGTGGCCCGCAGCGAGAACCTGCGCACCGGCGCCGCGGCGCAGACCGTCCGCATCTACGGCTCGCGCTTCTCGCCAGACGCCCTCGCCCTGCGGGCCTTCGTCACCCGCTCCCGCGTGCCCCACACCTGGGTCGACCTCGACGACGCCGACGACCCCGATGTCGTCCTGGCCGGACTGGGCCTACGCCCCAGCGACGTGCCGGCGGTCGTGACCGCCACCGTGACGCTGCGGCGAGCCACGCCGGGTGGGCTGGCCCAGCACCTGGGCCTGACGTTCGAGTCGCCGCCGGGCTACAGGTTCGACCTGGTCGTCGTGGGCACCGGGCCGGCCGGCCTCGCGGCCGCCGTGTATGGCGCGTCCGAGGGGCTCGACACCGTCTCGCTCGACGGCGTGGCCATGGGCGGCCAGGCGGGCACCAGCTCGCTCATAGAGAACTACGTGGGTTTCCCCAACGGCATCTCGGGCGATGACCTGGCCGACCGGGCCGCGGTCCAGGCCCGCCGGCTGGGTGCCCGGCTCAACGCCCCCTGCGAGGTGGCCGGGCTGCGCCCGGGGTCGACCTTCCACACCCTGCTGCTCGACGACGGCAGCGAGATCCCGACCCGGGCGATCATCGTCGCCACCGGGGCGCAGTACCGCCGCCTGTCCCTGCCGAACCTCGAACGGTTCGAGGGCGCGGGCGTCTACTACGCGGCCACCGCCATCGAGGCCCGCGATTGCAGCGATCACGCCGTCGTGGTGGTCGGCGGCGGCAACTCCGCCGGGCAGGCCGCGCTGTTCCTGGCCCAGGGGGGCAGCCGGGTGAGCATCGTCATCCGGCGCGACGCCCTCGAGGCGACCATGTCGCGCTACCTCATCGCCCGCATCGAGGCCGAGCCGGCGATCGAGGTGCTGGGGTGCACCGAGGTTCGTGAGCTCGTGGGAGACCACCAGCTCGCCGAGGTGGTGCTCGAGCACACGCCCACCGGCGAGCGGCGGACCGTCGGATGCGCCGGGCTGTTCTGCTTCATCGGCGCCGAACCGTCCACCGGGTGGCTGCACGAAGCGGTTGCGCTCGACGACCGGGGCTTCGTGCTCACCGACCGCGAGCTGCCGGACGCGATCGCCGACGGCCCGGCCTTCGGCGCCCGGGCGCCGCTGCCCTTCGAGACCTCGGTGCCCGGCGTGTTCGCCGTCGGCGACGTCCGCCACGGGTCGCTCAAGCGGGTGGCGGCCGCGGTCGGCGAGGGGTCGAGCGCCGTGCGGTCCGTGCACGACCACCTCGCGCACGTGTGACCGCACCCCACACGACGTCCAGGTGGCGGCACCCCGCCCCGGCTTGCAAGGATCGGCGCCCGTGAAGGTGGACAAGCTGACCGGCACCGACGGCTTCGTCGTCACCGACCTCGACCACGCCACGACCTCGGTCGGCGTCGTCCGCCTGGCACCCAAGGTGCTGCGGGACGGCGCGCAGTTGCTGGCCCGGTCGGTGACGTACGCGTTCGCGTCGTTCGGCGTCGCTGGCCACGCGGGCGCATCGGCGGGCATCAACGCCAAGCCCGACGGCCGCGAGGCCGCCATCGCCGCGTTCCTCGACGAGGTGCGTGCTCGCGCCGAGGGAGGCGCTCTGGTGCTGTCCCCCGGCAACGGGCTGACGCCCGACGATCTGGCGCCGTTGGGCTGGGGCGCGGTCGACACCGCGCTCGCCGCCGCCGGCGCGCTCGCCGCGGGACGGGTCGCCGGTCCGCACGACTGGCGCACAGCCGCCGTCGTGGGCACGGGCCCGGTGGCCGACGCGGCCGTCGAGCAGCTCACCAAGGCCGACGCCACGCTGGTCGAGCCCCGCTACGACTCCGCGTGCGACGTGCTGTTCGTCGCGGGCAAGGCGGGGGTGCTCGACCACGCCACCGCCGCCGTCGTGCAGGCCCGCACCATCGTGCCCCTCACGCCCGTGCCGGTGACGGCCCGGGCGCTGGCGGTGCTGGGCAAGGCGGAGCGCGTGGTCATCCCCGACTTCCTAGCCACCGCCGCCCCGCTGCTCGCCGCCTTCGATGCCGGCGGCGGCGACCCGGTGCAGCGGATCCACACCGCGGTCACCGACCTGGCCGAGGCCGGCACCGGCCTGTGGCTGGCTGCCGCCAAGCGGGCTGAGCAGAACCTGGCCACCTGGACGGCGGAGAAGCCGTTCGGCCGCCCGCTCGCCTGACGGAGCTGCGCGCGTCTGCACTCATTCCCACTCGATGGTGCCGGGGGGCTTGGACGTGATGTCGTAGGCCACCCGGTTGATGCCGGCCACCTCGTTGATGATGCGGCTCGACATGGTCTCCATGACGTCGTAGGGCAGGCGTGCCCAGTCGGCGGTCATGGCGTCCTCGCTGGTGACGGCCCGGATGATGACCGGGTGGGCGTAGGTGCGCTCGTCGCCCATGACGCCCACCGAGCGGATGTCGGGCAGGACGGCGAACGACTGCCAGATCTCGCGCTCGAGGCCGGCCCGCTTGAGCTCCTCGCGCACGATGGCGTCGGCGTGCTGCAGCATGGCGACCTTGTCGGGCGTGACCTCGCCGATGATGCGCACGGCCAGGCCCGGGCCCGGGAAGGGTTGGCGCCACACGATCTCCTCGGGCAGGCCCAGCTCCTCGCCGACCCGCCGGACCTCGTCCTTGAACAGCGCCCGCAGTGGCTCGACCAGCGCGAACGTCATGTCCTCGGGCAGGCCGCCCACGTTGTGGTGGCTCTTGATGGTGGACGCCCCGTCACCGCCGCCCGACTCGATCACGTCGGGGTAGAGCGTGCCCTGCACGAGGAATCGATACGGATTCCGCCCGCTGTGCCCCGCTGAATCCGTATCGACAAGGGCGTCCTGGAGGCCCCCGGCCGTCTCCTCGAAGATGCGGATGAACAGCTCGCCGACGGTCTTGCGCTTGTCCTCCGGGTCGGTGACCCCGGCCAGGCGCTCGAAGTAGCGGTCGGCCGCCCGCACGTGGATGAGCTCGATGTGCTGGTGGCGCCGGAACGTCTCGACCACCTGCTCGCCCTCGCCCTGCCGCAGCAGGCCGGTGTCGACGAACACGCACGTGAGCTGGGGGCCGATGGCCTTGTGCACCAGCGCCGCGGCGACCGCCGAGTCGACCCCGCCCGACAGCGCGCAGATGACCCGGGCGTCGCCCACCTGGGCCTGGATGGCCGTCACCTGCTGCTCGATGATCGACGTCATCGTCCAGGTGGGCGGGATCGCGGCCAGGTGGTGCAGGAACCGCCTGAGCACCTGCTGGCCGAACGGCGTGTGCGACACCTCGGGGTGGTACTGGACGCCCCAGATCTTGCGGGCGGGCGACTCGAGCGCAGCGACGGGGGCGCCGTCGGACGTGGCAGTGGCGACGAAGCCGTCGGGCACCGTGGCGATGCCATCGAAGTGGCTCATCCACACGGTCTGCTCGGTGGGCTGGTCGACCAGCAGGCCGGTGTCGTCGGCTGCGGTCACCGCCAGGGCCGTGCGCCCGTACTCGCCCTTGCCGCCCCGGGCGACGTCGCCGCCGAGCTGCTGGGCGATGAGCTGCGCGCCGTAGCAGATGCCCAGGATGGGGATGCCCAGCTCGTAGATCTCGGGGTCGAGCCGGGGGGCGCCCTCGAC
The DNA here is from genome assembly GCA_963735375.1 of uncultured Acidimicrobiales bacterium. GTDB lineage: Bacteria > Actinomycetota > Acidimicrobiia > Acidimicrobiales > VFJN01 > ZC4RG19. Next base: position 121,089 of record CAVTKS010000006.1, on the reverse strand, counting down.
GTGGACCGACTTGGGCCCGCCCGAGAGGATGAGCGCCGCCGGCTGCCGGGCCCGGACCTCGGCCGCCGTGATCGAGCTGGGCACGATCTCGGAGTAGACGTGGGCCTCGCGCACACGCCGGGCGATGAGCTGGGCGTACTGGGCGCCGAAGTCGACGACGAGACAGGTGGCGAACTCGTCGGCCACGGGCGGGACGGCGCCGGGGCCCGGCATCAGCGGTCTCCTACGACGACGAGCTCGGCCTTCTGCAGGTCCTTGAGCGTCTCGAACCCGCACAGCGCCATGGCCCGCCGCAGCGCGCCCGTCAGGTTGACCCCGCCCGACGAATCGTGAGCCGGACCGTGCAGGATCTGCTCGAGCGTGCCCTGGGGCTCGACGCGGACCCTCTCGCCCCGGGGCAGCGTGGCGTGCACCGCGGGCATGCTCCAGTGCCACCCCCGCCCCGGCGCCTCGACGGCGGCGGCGAACGGGGTGCCGGTCATGACAGCATCGGCGCCACAGGCGACGGCCCGGGCGATGTCGCCCCCGGTTGTGACCCCACCGTCGGCGATGACGTGGCAGTAGACGCCGGTCTCGTCGAGGTGGCGCATGCGGGCGGAGCGGGCGTCGGCCAGCGCCGTCGCCAGCGGCACGCCCACGCCGAGCACCTCGCGGGTGACGCCGGCGGCGCCCGTGCCGGCCCCGACGAGCACGCCGGCCGCACCGGTGCGCATGAGGTGCAGCGCCGCCTGGTAGGAGGTGCACCCGCCCACCAGCACCGGCAGCTCGTAGTGGCGGATGAACTCCTTGAGGTTGAGCGGCTCGACCGTGCGCGCCACGTGCTCGGCCGAGACGATGGCCGCCTGGACGACCAGGAGGTCGGGCTCGGCCCGCAGGACGGCGTCGGCCAGCTCGAGCGTGCGGTGCGGGGTGACCGCCACCGCGCAGGTGACGCCGGCGTCCTTGACCTGGGCGATGCGCTGCCCGATCAGCTCGGGCTTGACGGGCTCGGCGTAGATCTCCTGCAGCCGGCGGGTGGCCTTGGCGGCGGGCAGCTCGTCGATCTCGTCGAAGATCTTCTCGGGGAACTCGTAGCGGGTCCACAGGCCCTCGAGGTGCAGCACACCGGCCGAGCCGAGGCGACCCAGCTCGATGGCCGTGGCCGGCGAGGTGACGCTGTCGGTCGGGGCCGCCAGGACGGGGACCTCGAACCGGTAGGCGTCGATCTCGCAGGAGATGTCGACGTCCTCGGGGTCGCGGGTGCGGCGGCTGGGCACGATGGCGACGTCGTCGAGCCGGTAGGCCCGCCGCGCCGTCTTGCCGATACCGATCTCGACTTCGGCCATGACGGCCACCACCTCTGGTCGCCCGGGGCCCTCCCGGGGAAGCCCGAAGTCTACCGACGTACCCGGCAGCCCCAGGACTGCCGCACGTTCGGAGACACGCTCACGCGAGGTCGTCGATCAGAGCCCACAGGGCGTCGACGTGGCGCTGCTCGGTCGTCCAGGCGCCGATGCTCGCCCGGATCACGTAGCGGTCGGCCAGCCGCGTGTGGGTGAGGTAGACCCGGCCGGTGGCGTTGAGCCCGTTGTGCAGCGCCTCGGTGGCGTCGTCGCCGTCCACGTGACGGAAGCACACGAGGTTCAGGCGTGCCGGCGCTGCGATCACGAGCCGCCGGTCGGCCTCGATCCGCGCAGCCAGCTCGCCGGCCAGGCGGACGTGCTCGCGCACGTGGTGCCGCAGGCCCTCGGCCCCGTACCACCGCAGCACGAACCACAGCTTGAGTGCCCGGAAGCGTCGGCCGAGCGGGACCTGCCAGTCGCGGTAGTCGATCACCTCGCCCGACGCGGACGCGGCGTTGCGCAGGAACTCGGGCAGGATCGACAACGCGCTCACCAGTGCCGAACGGTCGGCCACGAAGAAGCACGAGCAGTCGAACGTGGTGAACAGCCACTTGTGCGGGTTGAAGACGTAGCTGTCGGCCCGCTCGATCCCGGCCTGCTGGTCGCGGTGCTCCGGGCACACGGCTGCGGACCCGGCCATGGCCCCGTCGACGTGCAGCCACATGCCGGCCGACCCGGCGATCGGGGCGATCTCCGCCACCGGGTCGACGGCCAGGGAGCTGGTGGTACCGATCGTCGCCATCACCAGGCACGGCACCCGTCCGGCCTCGCTGTCCTCGGCGACCATCGCCGCCAGCCGATCGGGCCGGAGTGCGAAGGCGTCGTCGGCGTCGACGAGCCGCACCTGGTGCGGTCCGAGGCCCGCCACCCGGGCGCCCTTCTCGAGCGACGAGTGGGCGTGGACCGAGGCGTAGACCACGAGCTGGTCGAGCGATGCGCCGCGGCCGAGCGCCCGCTCGCGGGCGGCGAGCAGGGCGCACAGCGTCGCCGACGAGGCCGAGTCCTGGATGACCCCACCGCCACGCCCCGTGGACAGGAACCGTTCGGGGAGGCCCAGCAGGTCGACCACCCAGTCGAGGACGTGCGTCTCGACCTCGGTCAGCGCCGGCCCGGTCTGCCACAGCATGCCCTGGGTGCCGAGGCCGCTCGACACGATGTCGGCCAGGATGCCGGGCCCCGACGTGTTGGCCGGGAAGAACGCATGGAACCCGGGGTGCTGCCAATGGGTGGTGCCCGGGACGATCACCCGGTCGAGGTCGGCGAGCACGTCGCCGAACGGCTCGGGATGCTGGGGGGCCGCCGGCGGCAGCCACGACCGCACGTCGCCGGGCGCCACGTCCGGGACGACGCGATGCTCCTCGATCGTGGCGAGGTAGTCGGCCACCCAGTCGACCACCTCGTGCCCCCAGCTGCGCAGCTCGTCGGGGGTCATGTGGAACGAGCTGGGCGGGGTGGCGTCGCCGGTCATGGCGGCGACGGTACCGGCGGGGGCTCCACCCATGGCCGTCCCCTGCAGGGCCAGACGTCACGTCGAGGGTGGTCGGAGGCGCAAGGCCTCGCCACTAGACTCCCGCTATGGCAGCCCCAGACGGTCCCCTCGGTGGTCCTGACGACGGCGCTCACCACGCTGCTCACGCCGGGGATGGCCACCCCCCGAAGTTCGCCAAGCAGGGCCTGACCTTCGACGACGTGCTGTTGCTGCCGGCCGAGTCGGCGGTGCTCCCGGCCGAGGTGTCCACCGGCAGCCGCCTCACGCCGCAGATCGAGCTGTCCATCCCCATCGTGTCGGCGGCGATGGACACGGTCACCGAGTCGCGACTGGCCATCGCCATCGCCCGGGCCGGCGGCCTCGGCATCGTGCACCGCAATCTGTCGGTCGACGACCAGGTCGCCGAGGTCGACAAGGTCAAGCGCAACCAGTCGGGCATGATCGTCGACCCCGTCACCCTGCCGGCCGAGGCGCTCGTCACCGATGCCCTCGCCGTCATGGAGCGCTACCACATCTCGGGCGTGCCCATCACCGACGGCGACGGCCGCCTGGTCGGGCTGCTCACCAACCGCGACCTGCGGTTCATCGAGGACGTCGACCAGCCCATCGCCAACGTGATGCGGCGCCCCCCGCTGGTCACTGGCCCGTTGGGCACAACGCTCGAGCAGGCCAAGGACATCCTCTGGAAGAACCGCATCGAGAAGCTGCCGATCGTCGACGACCAGGGTTTCCTCAAGGGGCTCATCACGGTCAAGGACATCAAGAAGCAGGTCGAGCACCCGCACTCCACCCAGGACTCGCAGGGCCGCCTGCGGGTCGGCGCCGCTGTCGGCGTGGGGCCTGACGCCATCGAGCGGGCCGAGCGCCTGGTCGACGCCGGGGTCGACGTGCTGGTCGTCGACACCGCCCACGGCCAACATCAGGCCGTTCTCGATGCGGTCAAGCAGATCAAGGGTGCCTTCGACATCGAGGTCATCGCCGGCAACGTCGCCTCCGGCGAGGCCGTCGACGCGCTGGCCGGCGCAGGGGCTGACGGCGTCAAGATCGGCGTCGGCCCCGGATCGATCTGCACCACCCGGGTCGTCGCCGGTGTCGGGGTTCCCCAGCTCACGGCCATCTACGACGGGGCCATGGCCGCGGCGCGGCACGGCATCACGGTGGTGGCCGACGGCGGCATCCAGTACTCCGGCGACATCGCCAAGGCCATCGCCTCGGGCGCCGACTCGGTCATGATCGGCAGCCTGCTGGCCGGCGTCGACGAGTCGCCGGGCGACGTCGTGCTGCACCAGGGCGAGCGGTTCAAGGAGTACCGCGGCATGGGGTCGATGGGCGCCATGAAGGGCCGGTCGTACTCCAAGGACCGCTACTTCCAAGGCGAGATCGTCGACGCCGACAAGCTGGTGCCCGAGGGCATCGAGGGCCGGGTGGCCTACAAGGGCCCGGTCTCGAACGTGATCTTCCAGCTCGTCGGCGGCCTACGCACGGCCATGGGCTACTGCGGCACACCCACGATCGCCGACATGCAGGCCCGCGCCCGGTTCGTGCGCATCACCAACGCCGGCCTCCGCGAGTCGCACCCGCACGACATAACGATCACCAAGGAAGCCCCCAACTACGGCAGTTGGTAACCGACGGGCTGCCCTCGGCGCTATGGGTGGTCGAGGTCGCCGCGGCCGAGTGTGCCGGTCACGATGCCGAGAAGCTGGCGCAGCAGGGACGCGGTGGCCCCCCACACGGTGTCGCCCACCAACTCGAAGAACGTGATGGGCTGCTCGTAGCCGCCGGGGAAGGTCCAGATCTCCTCGCGGAAGATCGCAGGGTCGAGGAGCTCGGCCAGACGGACGTGCAGCACGGCCTCGACCTCGGTCGGGCTGGGCACGGTCTCGGGTCGGCCCGGGAGCACGCCGACATACGGCACGATGAACGATCCGCTCGACACGGTGGCCAGGTGGTCGAGCTCGCCGATGATCTCGACCGAGGCGGGGTCGAGGCCGATCTCCTCCTGCGCCTCGCGCCGGGCACCGTCGAGCGGTGACTCGTCGGCCTCGACGCGCCCGCCCGGGAAGCTGACCTCGCCCTGGTGGGTGCGCAGGCCCCAGGTGCGGCGGGTGAGCACGACGAACGAGCTGCCGGCGTCGTCGTACAGCGGAGCGAGGACAGCCGACGGGCGACCAGTGCGCCGCGGTCCATCGATCAGCTCGCGCTGACACAGCTCGGGTGGGCCCAGCGGAGCCAGCGCGGCCCGAACATCGGCGACCTGTGGACGACGCCGGTCGACCGGAAGGTCCGCCCATGGTGCCGGACCACCGGCGCGAGCGTTGTACGGCCGCGGGATCTTCTGGTCGCCGCCCCGACCCGTCGGCACGGGCAGCGTGGGGCCGGGCGGCTCCTCACCTGGCTTGGGCCAACCGGGGAGTCCGTGGTCGAGCGCGTCGCGCGACGACACGGCGGCGTCGGGCCACTCGGCCCGCGCCGGGTCACCCATCGTTCGCCGAGCTCGCCTGCGCGCTCTGGGCGACCAGCGCCTCGAGCACCTCGCGCAGGCCGCCCGTCTTGAGGCTGCTCATGACCCGCCCCGGCGGCGTCTCGCCCCGCTCCCACTCCATCCAGTGGGCGAGCAGCTTGGCGGGGTCGGGGGGCGGTATCTCCATCCCCGGCAGGCTACCGGGGGCGGGCCGCGGCCCGGCGTGTCCACCGAAGTCGGCGCATGTCGCGCCGGGCGGCGTGCGCGTCCCGTACGATGCCGGCGACAGCGGCGGAAGGTGGGGCCATGGCGGAGTCGAGCACGGCGGTGACGGTCTTCGTGGACGATGCGGTGTGCGGGCGGTTCCCGCGGGTGTCGGCTGCCACAGGGCTCCCGAGCGACGGGTGGCTGACGGTCAGCAGCGACGTGGCCCGGTCGCGGCAGGTGTGGCCGCCGGCTTTTCTGGTGCTGCTCATCCTCGGACCGATCGGCTGGTTCGTCCTCGTCGCGCTCTCGCTGTTCGGTGCAACCGGGGCGGAGCACCTCACCGTCCAGGTTCCGTGGAGCGTCGACACGCAGGACCGCATCGTCGCCCTCCGACGCCGGCGCCGCATCGCCTGGACCGCGGCGACGCTCGGCGTCGTGGGGTTGTTCGCGTCGATCGTCGTGGGAGCCCGCGAGGTCGGCGGCACGCCGATGGTGACGCAGGTCGTCGCCGTGACGCTGGCGGTGACCGCCGTCGCCGCCATCGTCGACGCGCTGGTCACCGAGTGGCGCCTCGGGCGCGAAGCGGTCAAGGTCAGCATCGACGCGTCGCGTCGGTGGGTGACTCTCGGCAACGTGCACCCTGCCTTCGTGCAGGCCGTCCGGGCCGAGCGGGCTCGCGTCGACTCCGCCCGCCGCTGACCGCCGCGCCCGCAGCGCGGGCTCCCTCCGGTTGGTGGCGTCGGCACGAGGTCGTGGCAGCCTGTGCGGGTGTCCTCCCGATCCCTCGTGCTCGCGTCCGCGTCGCCCGCGCGCCTCGCCCTGCTGCGCGCCGCCGGGTTCGCCCCCCGAGCCGTCGTGAGCGGTGACGCGGAGGACGGTGTCGACGACCTGACAGCCCGCGAGACCGCGTGCGTGCTGGCCGAGCGCAAGGCCGGGGCCGTCGCCGACCGCCTGGCCGCCGAGGGCGGCGCCGCCAACGACTCCGCACCCCTGGTGGTCGGCTGCGACTCGGTCTTGTCGTTCGCCGGCCGGGTGCGCGGCAAGCCGTCGTCCGCGGAGCAGGCGGTCGAGTGGTGGCGGGGGTACCGCGGTCGTGAGGGCACACTGGTGTCCGGTCACGCCGTGATCGACCTGGCGACTGGCCGGCGGGCATCGGCGGCGGCCGAGACCGTCGTCCGGTTCGGCCGGCCGAGCGACGCCGAGATCGACGCCGTCGTCGGCACAGGCGAGCCGCTGGCGGTGGCGGGCGGGTTCACGCTCGACGGCTACTGCGCCCCGTTCGTCGACGGCATCGACGGCGACCACGGCACCGTGCTCGGGCTGTCGCTGCCGTTGTTGCGCAGCCTGCTCGCCGAGGTGGGCGTCGACATCACCTCGCTGTGGGCGGCGCGATGACGAGCGCTGCCGCCAACCCGCTGCGCGTCGGACCGCTCGAGGTGTGGCCGCCGGTGGTGCTCGCACCGATGGCGGGCATCACGAACGCCCCATTCCGCCGGCTGTGCCAGCAGTTCGGTGCCGCGGCGGCGGCCGCCACACCCGACCACGGCGGGCCCGCCGACAACCCCACGGCTCACGGCGGGCTGTTCGTCAGCGAGATGATCACTGCCCGGGGGCTGGCCGAACGCAACGACAAGACGGTGCGGATGGCCCGGTTCGCGGACGACGAGCCCGTGCGGTCGATCCAGCTCTACGGCACCGATCCGGGGGCGATGGCCGAGGCCGCCCGGTTCCTGACGGGCGACCAGCGGGCCGACCACATCGACCTCAACTTCGGGTGCCCCGTGGCCAAGGTCACCCGCAAGGGCGGCGGCTCCGCCCTGCCGGTGCACCGGGCGCTGTTCCGTGACGTCGTCCGGGCCGCGGTCCGTGGCGCCGGCGACGTGCCCGTCACCGTCAAGCTGCGCATCGGCATCGACGACGAGCTGCGGACGTTCCTCGACGCCGGCCGCATCGCGCAGGACGAGGGGGCCGCCGCGGTGGCCCTCCACGCCCGCACGGCGGCGCAGCACTACTCGGGCCGGGCCGACTGGCGGGCCATCGCCGCGCTGCGCGACGTGGTGACGGACGTGCCCGTGCTGGGCAACGGCGACATCTGGCAGGCTTCCGACGCCCTGCGCATGGTGGCCGAGACGGGGTGCGACGGCGTGGTGGTCGGACGCGGGTGCCTGGGCCGGCCGTGGCTGTTCGGCGACCTGGCCCGGGCCTTCGCCGGGCAGCCGGTGCCTGCCGCACCCACCCTGGCCGAGGTCGTGGCCGTGCTGCGGCGCCACGCCCACCTGCTGGCCGACTGGCTCACCGAGCCCGTTGCCGTGCGCGACGTGCGCAAGCACGTGGGCTGGTACCTGCAGGGCTACCCCGTCGGCGGGGAGGTGCGCCGCCGGCTCACGGCCACGACGACCATCGCCGCGCTCGACACGGAGCTCGACCGGCTCGCGGCGACCGACCCGTCCATGACCATCCTCTCCGGCGCCGACGCGCAGCCCCGCGGCAAGACCTCGGGCCCTATCTCGGTCACGCTGCCCGAGGGCTGGCTGGACTCGGCCGACGACCCCAAGCCCGCCGTCACCGACGAGCTCGAGGCCGTCAGCGGCGGCTGATCGGCGCCGCTTCCGCCGCCATGGCCCCGTCCCGCCTTGTAGCGACAACTCGATCGACATGCAGTGCCCGACGCCCGTTGTCGCTACAAGGCGGGACAACGCCCGTGCTAGTGCCCCGTCAGGCAACGTTCGCTCTTCCACGGCGAGTCAGGGTCGTCGCTCGCAAGGACGCAGGAGGAAGGCGCAGCCGTAGCTGCGGTGACGACGAGGACGCAGCGAGCGGCGGGCCTGGCCGGCGTGGAAGGGCGCAAACGTTGCCTGACGGGGCACCAGGACGCCGCGCTCCGGGCGGACCCCCGGATCGCGAAGGTCGCGGCGACCGCTGTTGCCTCGCGACCGTGGGCGTCGGCCGGCCGTCGAGGAGTGGGATCGATCAGCCCCGAGGCAGGCGCAGCTCGGCCACGACGGCCCGGTGATCGCTGCCGGGCACGCCGTGCACCGACACCCCGTCGACGTCCGTCGAGCGGTCGACGAGCACGTGGTCGATCGTGAGCCCCGGCCCGAGGCGGCGGGCCCGCCAGGTCGCCTCCCACCCACGGCCCTCGGCCCCGGCGGCGTCGACGTAACCGTCGTCGAGCAGGGCGCGCATCGTCGGCTGGTCGACGGTCGCGTTGAAGTCGCCGATCAGCAGATGCACCGGGCCGCTGTTCCCTGGCCGGGGCAGCGACCGGAAGGTGCGCCGCCAGTCGGTCAGCCCGCCGTCGAGCACCGGCGGCACCGGGTGCACGACCGTCACCTGCACCGGCCGGGCATCGGGGACGTCGACGAGCCCGGTGGGGTTCTCGTGTTCGCCCGCAACGTCGTGATCGACACGCTCGACCGGGTGGCGGCTGTAGAGCCCCGTCCCAGACGCGCCCGGCCGGGCGTCGACGAGTCCGTGGGGCAGCAGATCCTCGATGCCCTCGGCCACGAGTGCCTCGTGGAACGCGGGCGTCAGCTCCTGTACGCCCAGCACCTCGATCTCCTCCTCGCGCAGGAGACGCACCACCACCGCCGCATCGGCCAGGCCGAACTGGACGTTGGCGGTCATCACCCGCAACGACGGGCCGTCGGGGCTGGGCGACGGCTGCGGGCCGCGCACGAAGAGCGGAGCCATCAGCATGCCGAAGCCGATGCAACACCCTGCCGCGGTGAGGACCGCCGGCCACACGCGCAGTACAGCGACCACTGCCAGGACGACCACGCTCGCCAGCGCGACGAACGGCGTGAAGACGATGAAGGTCTCGATCCACGTCCCAGCCCCGACCCCGGTCGCGCGCACTACGAGCCACAGCGCCAGCGGAACCACCAGCGCCCACGCCGTGAGGAATCGGAGGACGTCGACCCACCGGCGTCGACCGTGCGCGCCGTGCGAGACGGCGGGCGTGCCCTGCACCGGCGTGTGGTCGGGTCCAAACGCGGTCAGGACCTCCGGTCGGTGGCCGTCGCCCTCCGCCTGCTGCCACCCGGCCACGGCGTCACAGTACCGAGGGCGGGTCCGCGGATCGCGGCTCGACGCCGTCAGCGGCTGACCGTCCTGCCCGCGAAGCGATGCCCACGCGCGCCGAGAGGCGGACGGCGGGTCCCCCGACGGGCGGATGTGGTTCCGCCCGGCCGCCGCTACCGTCTCCGCGATCATGATTGGCCATCGACCTGCAGGCGGGGGACCGACCAGCGCGGGCGAGGCCGACGCGCCCCGCTGGCGACCGAATCGCCGCAGCGACGTGCTCGACGCAGCACTCACCGCGGTCCTGGGTGTCGCCGCCGGAGCGTCGCTCTACATCGGCGGCGACGCCGCGCTGTTCGGCACCATGTCCGACTACTGGCGCCCCGCCGGCATCGCCCTGACCGTCCTGTGCGTCGCACCCCTGTTTGTTCGCCGGCGCTTCCCGCTCACCGTGCTGGTGGTGATGACCGCGGCCTTCGTGCCGCTCCGCGTGCTCGAGGTGCCCGAGCTGAACGTCACGGCCGTGGCGCTCTTCATCGCGCTGTACACGGCCGGGGCCTACGGGCGCCGGCACCGCGACCTGGCACGGGGGGTCGCGGTCGCCACCATCGTCGTGCTCGTCCTGTGGAGCCTGGCCACCCGCAGCGACAGCTACGAGGGCACCGTGAGCCTGGCGCTGGTCAACGCGCTCACGGCGTTCCAGAACATCTTCTACGTGGCGGCCGCCTGGTTCCTCGGCGACCTCGTGCGCAACCGCCGCTGGCGAGAGGCCACGCTCGTGCGCCAGGCCCAGGAGCTGCGGGCCGCGCAGGCCGACGAGGCCGCCCGGGCCGTGCTCGACGAACGGGTGCGTATCGCCCGCGAGCTGCACGACGTCGTCGCCCACCACGTGAGCGTCATGGGGGTCCAGGCCGGCGCGGCACGCCGCGTTTTGGTCAGCCGGCCCGAGGAGGTGCCGGCGCTGCTGGCCTCGGTCGAGGAGTCGAGCCGTCAGGCCGTCGGCGAGCTGGCACAGATGCTGGGGCTGCTGCGCAGAGCCGACGGGCGTGACGGTGACCCCGGCGGTCACCCGGTCGGCGATGGGCCGGACGCCGGCGCCGGCGTCCGGGCCCAGGTCAGCGGCCCACAACCGACTCTGGCCGGGCTCGAGACGCTCGTGGCCCAGATGCGCGAGGCCGGGCTCGAGGTCGCCACCGACGTCGACCGGCCCGACCTGACCGCGGACGACCTGCCGCCCGCCGTGGCCCTGTCGGGCTGCCGGATCGTGCAGGAGGCCCTGACCAACACGCTCAAGCACGCCGGGCGGGGCGCGTCGGCCCGAGTGGGCGTCACCCGCCACGCGGGCGCTGTCGAGGTCGTGATCACCGACGACGGCCGCGGCGGCACGGCGTCGAGGGCCGGCGGCCTCGCCACAGCGACCACGTCGGGGCACGGCCTGGCCGGCATGCGCGAACGGGTCGCGCTCGTCGGTGGCGAGCTGCGGGCCGGACGCCGCTCCGGCGGCGGGTACGAGGTGCGGGCATGGCTGCCTGTCGACGGCCGCGCACGGGCGCACCGATGACCGGCGCACCGTCGGACCGCCCGGTGCGCGTCGCCATCGTCGACGACCAGCAGATGGTGCGCACCGGCTTCCGCCTCATCCTCGACGCCGAGCCCGACATCGAGGTCGTGGCAGAGGCGAGCAACGGGAGCGAGGCGATCGACGCGGTCTCCCGCACCCGCCCCCACGTGGTGCTCATGGACATCCAGATGCCGGTGCTCGACGGGCTCGAGGCCACCCGACGCATCGTCGCGGCCGGCGACGCACGGGTCGTGATCCTCACCACGTTCGAGCGCGACGACTACATCATCGAGGCCGTGCGCGCCGGCGCCAGCGGCTTCCTCGTCAAGAACGCGCCGCCCGAGCACCTGCTGGCCGCCGTGCGGGTCGTGGCCGCCGGCGACGCCCTGTTGTCGCCGTCGGTCACGCGCCGGGTGCTGACGCGCATGGCGGCAGGGACGCCCGACCCCGCGGCCACCGCTCGGCTCGACCAGCTGACCGAGCGCGAGACCGAGGTGCTGGCGCTGATGGCCGGCGGTCTCTCGAACGGCGAGATCGCCGCCCGCCTCTACCTGGGCGAGGCGACGGTGAAGACCCACGTGTCGCGCGTGCTGGCCAAGCTCGGTCTGCGCGACCGGGTGCAGGCGGTCGTGTATGCCTACGAGAGCGGGCTCGCCCGACCGGGTGGCAGCACGCCGCAGGGCGCCTGAGCCCGGGCCTCGGGCCGCCGAGCGTCGTGCGACGGACCCGGGGTCATCCCCGCGGCGGTTCCCCGCCCGCGCCGCCGCGCGTAGAACGGGAGCGTGCTCGATCTGATCGAACTGACCAAGCGGTACGGCGAGGTGACCGCCCTCGACGGCCTGTCGATGGCCGTTGCCGGCGGGCGGATGCACGGCTTCGTCGGCCGCAACGGGTCCGGCAAGACCACGACCATGCGCATCGCGCTCGGGCTGGCCCGCCCCGACACCGGCCAGATGCTGTGGAGGGGGGCGCCCGCAACCTCCGGCGACCGGCGTCGATTCGGCTACATGCCCGAGGAGCGGGGCCTGTACCCCAGGATGCGCCTGGTCGATCAGGTGGCCTACCTCGGCGAGCTGTCCGGCCTGCCGGGCGCCGACGCTCGGGCCGCGGCCGCCCGGTGGCTCGACGATCTGGGCCTGGGCGACCGCCTGGGCGACCGGGCGGAGACCCTGTCGCAGGGCAACCAGCAGCGGGTCCAGCTCGCCGCCGCCCTCGTGCACGACCCCGACCTGCTGGTGCTCGACGAGCCGTTCAACGGCCTCGACCCCGTGGGCGTCGACCTGCTGTCGGATGTGCTGCGGGCCCAGGTCGCCCGCGGTGTGGCGGTGGTGTTCTCGAGCCACCAGCTCGAGCTGGTCGAGCGCCTGTGCGACGAGGTCACGATCGTCGAGGCCGGGCGGGTCGTCGCCGCGGGCGACATCCGGGTGCTGCGCACCGGCCGCGGCCGGCCGCTGGTGCGGGTCGAGCTCGACGGCGGCTGGACCCAGTGGGCCGACGGCCTCGAGGGCGCGCTCTCCGTGCGGGCGGTCGACGGCGCCGCGCTGATCGAGCTTGCCGACGGGGCGGACGACCAGGCGGTGCTCGACGCCGCCCGGGCCGCGGGGCGGGTGGTCGCCTTCGAACACGTGGTGCCCACCCTGGCCGAGACGTTCCGAGAGGTGGTGCAGGCGTGAACGACCCGACCCCCACGACGGCCGACAGCGGCTGGCACACGGTGGCGCTGGTGGCGCGGCGCGAGATCCGCGAACGGCTGCGGTCCAAGGCGTTCATCGTCTCGACCCTGCTCAGCCTGGTCGTGCTGGCCGTGATCGTCGTGGCCGCCGGTGCGGCCAGCGACGACGGCGGCACCACCTACGACATCGGGGTGGTCGGCGAGCGCTCGGTCGCGGTGGTCGACGCGGTCGGATCGCTGGTCGCCGGCAGCGCCGAGCTCGACAGAGACGTCGACATCACCGTCGAGGAGTACCCCGACGCGGCGGCGGCCGAGCAGGCGGTGCGCGACGGTGACGTCGACGTGGCGCTGGAGGGCACGACCGTGGTGGTCGACAGCGACATCGACGAGCGCCTCGCCGCACTGATCGAGTCGGCCAACCGAGAGGTGGCCGTCACCGACGCGCTGACCGCCGCCGGCGCGTCCCCGGCCGACATCGCCGCCGCGGCCCGGGCACAGACCCTCACGCTCGACGAGCTCCATCCCGGCGACCCCGACGAGGACCGGGCCCAGCTCGCCCTGATCGGGACGGTGCTCCTCTACGTCCAGGTGCTTGGCTTCGGTTTCTGGGTCGCCTCGGGCATCGTCGAGGAGAAGACCTCCCGAGTGGTCGAGCTGCTGCTGGCCAAGACCACGCCCGGCCGCCTGCTCACCGGCAAGATCCTCGGCATCGGGCTCGTCGGGTTCGTCCAGCTGGTCGCGTTCGTCGGCGTGGGATTGGCGCTCGCTGCCGGGACCGGCCGGGTCGACCTGCCCCCCGGCACCGGTCAGGTCGCCGTCGAGGTGGTCGCCTGGTTCGTGCTCGGGTTCGCCCTGTACTCGTGCCTGTTCGCCGTGGGCGGCGCCATCGCCAGCCGCCCCGAGGAGCTGCAGGGCACCACCATGCCGATCACGCTGGTGGCCATGGGATCGTACTTCGCCGCCATCTTCGCCGGCGGCGACCCCGGTGGCGTCGTCGCCCGGGTGGCCACGTTCGTCCCGCCGGCGGCACCACTGGTGCTGCCGATCCGGGCGGCGGCCGGCGAGCTGCCGCTGTGGGAGGCGGCGGTGGGCGTCGCCCTCGTCGTGGGCACCATCGCCGTCGTGGTGCCGCTGGCCGCCCGCATCTACGCCGGTGGCGCCCTCTTCACCCGGGGCCAGATCAAGCTCCGCACCGCCCTGGCCCAGGCGTCCGAGTGAGGCGGCGGGCCTCCAGCGGCGTCGGCAGCCGGACGGACCGGGTCAGGCCGTGGTCAGGGTGCGGGCGTCGACGCCGCGGCCGTGGGTCAGGTTCTCGCCCGACTCCGGGTCGAACAGGTGCATGCGGGAGGGGTCGAGCCACAGGTCGGCGTCCTCACCCTCGGCGATGCGGCTGTCGGCGTTGAGCGAGACCACGAGCTGGGTCCGCTTCTGCTCGCTGTCGAGCTCGCTCGCCAGTTCCTCGAGCGGCCGGCGCACCTCCTCGGGCGCTTCGAAGGGGATGTAGGCGTACTGCTCGCTGCCCAGCCACTCGATGACGTCGACGTGGTCGCGGAAGGTGAGGCCCTTGCGCTTGCGGTCGTCATCGATCAGCGCGGCATCTTCGAAGTGCTCGGGTCGCACGCCGGCGATGAGGATGTCGTGGCCCTGGACCTGCCCGGCCAGGTCGGGCGTGAGCTCGATGTCGCCGATGGGCAGAGCCAGCCTGGTGCCGTCGACCGGTGCCGGCATGAAGTTCATCGGCGGCGAGCCGATGAACCCGGCGACGAACAGGTTCACGGGCTGCTCGTACAGCTCGCGCGGCGAGTCGACCTGCTGCAGGATGCCCCTGCGCAGGACTGCGACCCGGTCGCCCAACGTCATGGCCTCGATCTGGTCATGCGTGACGTAGACGGTGGTGATCTCGAGCTGGCTCTGGATGCGCGAGATCTCGGTGCGCAACTCGCCGCGCAGCTTGGCGTCGAGGTTCGACAGCGGCTCGTCGAACAGGTAGCCGTTGGCGTCGCGCACGAGCGCCCGTCCCATCGCTACACGCTGGCGCTGGCCACCCGAGAGCTGCGACGGCTTGCGGTCGAGCAGTTCGGGCAGGTCGAGCAGGTCGGCCGAGCGCTGCACCCGCTCCCTGACCTGGTCCTCGGGCGTCTTGTGCAGCCGCAAGGGGAACGCGATGTTCTCGAACACGGTCAGGTGCGGGTACAGGGCGTAGTTCTGGAACACCATGGCCAGGTTGCGGTCGCGGGGCGCCTTGTCGTTGACCCGCTGGTCGCCGATGAACACGTCGCCCGAGGTGATGTCCTCGAGGCCCGCGATCATGCGCAGGATCGTCGACTTCCCGCTGCCGGACGGCCCGACGAGGATGACGAACTCGCCGTCCTCGACGTCGAGGCTCACGTCGTCGACTGCTGGCGCGTCGGCGCCGGGGAAGCTCTTCTCGATGTGGTCGAGGCGGATGTTGGCCATGGAGGTGCGTCCCTTCGGTCCCTGCTCAGCCCTTGACCGCGCCGGAGGTCAGCCCGGCCACGATCCTGCGCTGGAACACCAGCACCAGCACGATGACGGGGATGGTCACGATCACCCCGGCGGCGGAGATGGCTGCAGTCGGTTGCTGGAAGAACGACTCGCCGGTGAAGAACGCCAGGGCCGCGGGCACCGGGCGCGACGCGTCGGTGGCAGTCAGCGAGATGCCGAACACGAAGTCGTTCCAGGCGAAGAAGAAGGTGAGGATGGCGGTGGTGAACACCCCCGGCGCGGCGAGGGGCACGATCACCTTGCGGAAGGCTTGCCAGGACGTGGCCCCGTCCACCTGGGCGGCCTGTTCCAGCTCCCAGGGGATCTCCCGGAAGAAGGACGACAGCACCCAGATCGAGAGCGGCAGCGTGAAGGTCAGATAGGGGATGATCAGCCCGATCCACGTGTCGTAGATGCCGAGCGACCGCCACATGTCGAACAGCGGCCCCACCAGCGCGATGGTCGGGAACAGGGCGATGGCCAGCGCGGTCGTCAGCACCAGCTTCTTGCCCCGGAAGTTGAGGCGGGCGATGGCGTAGGCGGCGAAGGTGGCCAGCGTGACCGAGATGACCGTGGCGATCAGCGAGATGCCGATCGAGTTGCGCAGCGCGCTGGTGAACAGACTCGTGTCGAACACCGTGCGGTAGTTGTCGAGCGACCAGTTCGACGGCAGGAACTTCTGGTTGTTGATGTCGTCGCCCTGCTTGAACGACAGCGACACGATCCATGCCACGGGCACCAGCGAGTAGAGCACGATCAGCAGCCCCCCGATTGCCCACAGAATCTTGTGGCGCGACCTCACGGCATGACCTCCTTACTCGCCCCGCACCCGCGACAGGTCGACCCGGAACCCCTTCACGAACACGAAGGCGATGAGCGCCACGGACAGGAACAGCAGCACCGACAGCGCCGACCCCAGCCCGATCGCGGTCCGGGTGATGGTCTGGCGGTAGGTCAGGAACGAGACGCTCTCGGTCTTCTCCGCGCCGCCGGTCATGATGAAGATCGTGTCGAAGATGCGGTACGCGTCGAGCGTGCGGAACAACAACGCCACCATGATCGCCCCCTTCATGTTCGGCACCGTCACGCGGGCGAAGCGCTGCCAGTTGGTGGCGCCGTCGACCTTGGCCGCCTCCTGCAGGTCCTCGGGCACCTGGGCCAGTCCGGACAGCAGCAGCAGCGAGATGAAGGGCGTCGTCTTCCACACCTCGGCGAGGATGATGACGAACAGCGCCGACCACCGGTCCGAGAACCAGGCCTTGTCGCCCAGGCCGAACCACTGGTTCACGAACCCGGAGTCGAGGGCGAACGCGTACTGCCACGCGTAGGCGGCGACCACGGTGATGATGCCGTAGGGGATCAGGATGGCGGTGCGGACGGTGCGCCGGCCGAACACGATTCGGTGCATCACCAGGGCGAAGGCGAACCCGATGATCAGCTCGACGACCACGGTGACGACCGTGATGAACACGGTGGTGAACACGGTCTGCCACCACAGACCGTCGGTGAGAACAACCTCGTAGTTGCGTAGGCCGATGAACTCCCGGGCGCCCGGGTCGGTGAGCCGGTAGCTGTACAGCGACAGGTAGACGGCCCGGCCGAGCGGATAGGCGGTCACCAGCAGCATCACCGCCACCGCCGGGGCCACCAGTCGCCAGCCCAGGCGCTGCTCGTCGCGTGCCCGGTCGCTCAACCCCCGGGCGGCCGGCGCCGGTGCGCCCGGGCCGCCCCCGGGCTCGCGATCTGCCGTGACGGTCGCCATGGGCCCTACCTCACAGGAGCTGCTTGTCCTGCAGCACGTTGACGATCAGTTTGTCGGCGGCCGCCGGCGTGCTGTCGGGGCGGACCGAGGCCGGCGGGTGGAACTCGCGCACGGTCGCCGCGCTGATGTCCGTGTAGTACGCGCTCTGCGGGCGAGGTGTCGCCGAGTTGATCGAGTCGCGGATCAGGTCGGCCATCGGGAACGTCTGCTGCACCTCGGCGTCGTCGAACACCGCCGACCTGGCCCCGGGGTTGCCCTCGGCCAGCATGTACTCGATCTGGCTGTCGACAGCAGTGATGCACCCGACGGCGTCGACCACCAGATCCTGGTGCTTGCCGAACGCGCCGACGCCCAGGTTGATGCCGCCCAGCGGTGGTGCGCTCTCGGTGCCCTGGTCGACCCGGGGGACACGGGCCCAGCCGATGTCGTCGAGCACCGCCTGGTCCAGCGACCCGTCGTCGACCGCTGCACGGGCCGCCCCGTAGACGTAGGGCCAATTGACCATGAAGCCGCCGCTGTCGGCCTGGAAACCCGCCCGGGCCGTCTCCTCGATGGCGGTCGACAGCTGGGGGTCGGCCACGCCGTCTGTGGCCACCTTGTGGATGACGTCGGCCGCGGCGCGGCCCGCATCGGTGTCGAGGGTGGGCTGGGCGTCGCGGCCGGCGGTGGTGTCCTTCATGACCTCGCCGCCCGCCGACGCCACCAGCGAGTTGATCCACACCATGTAGCCCTCGTAGCGGCCGCCGGTGACCTCGACCGTCGTGCTGGTCTGCTTGGCGGCATCGATGATCTGCTGCCAGGTGACGGGCTGGCTCTCGGGATCGAGACCCGCCTGGGACGCCACCGACTTGCGGTACCAGAGCAACTGCGTGTTGGCCCAGAACGGGGCCGCGACCAGCTTGTCGTTCCACATGGAGGTGGCGAGCGACCCGTCGAGCACGTCGTCGGTCAGATCCGGAGCTTCGCTGTCTGTGAACGGCCGCAGGAACCCCGCCTCGGCGAACTCGGGCACGAACACCGGGTCGAGGCTCATCAGGTCGATCGAACTGTCGTCGGCAGCCAGCCGGCGGACGAGCTGCTCGCGCTGGCTGTCGGCGTCCGCCGGCAGCTCGGAGATCTCGATGCGATAGGCGCCGTTGGCCGCATCGGTACATTTCTTCGCCAGGTCGCCCTGGCCCCCGTTGTCGGGGTTGGTGTACCAGGTCAGGGTAGGCGTGCCGCTCTCGCCGCCATCGCCGCACGCAGCCAGCGTGGCGCCGATCACGAGCGCCACCGCGACCCGCAGGCCGCCGACACGACGCCGCCGACGACGGGCGGCTCGAGCTCTCACCGTCTGCCGCCCGCCACGTTCGGCGACATCGGGCACGGGTCCCCTCCTCGGGCACCGCGGAGGTCTCGCCTGTGAACATACCCCGGATGCGCCGCTTGAACCCCAAGCTGTTGCCGGTGATCCGCCGAACACGAGGCAACAGCGCACGTGGAATGAGGCATTGCCTCCGGTTCAGGCACGCTCCCGGCGCACCAGGCGTGACGCCCGGGAACGCGGGCGGGCCCGCCGCCCGGAGGCGGCGGGCCCGAACCCGCAATGCAACACAGTGCGTGTGCCCCGCCGGCCGGCGGGGCGAGCAGGCACGGGGTCTTACATCATCCCCATGCCGCCCATGCCACCCATCGGGTCGCCGCCGCCCGCAGGGGCGGCCGCGGCCGGCTCGGGCTTGTCGGCCACGAGCGACTCGGTGGTGAGCACGAGGCCGGCGATCGACGCTGCGTTCTGCAGCGCCGCACGCGTGACCTTGGCGGGGTCGATGACGCCGGCCTTGACCAGGTCCTCGACGTCGCCGGTCGCGGCGTTGAGCCCGATCGAGCCCTCTTCGGCCTCGACCTGGCGCACCGCCACCGCGCCCTCGATGCCGGCGTTGTCGGCGATGAGCCGGGCCGGCGCCTGCAGAGCGGTGTGCACGGTGCGGGCACCGGTGGCCTCGTCGCCCGACAGGGAGTCGACGACCTTGGCCACGGCGGCACGGCTGCGGAGGAGAGCGGTGCCGCCACCGGCGACGATGCCCTCTTCGATGGCCGCGCGGGTCGCCGAGAGGGCGTCCTCGATGCGGTGCTTCTTTTCCTTGAGCTCGACCTCGGTGGCCGCGCCGACCTTGACGACCGCGACGCCGCCGGACAGCTTGGCCAGCCGCTCCTGCAGCTTCTCGCGGTCCCAGTCGGAGTCGGTGTCGTCGATCTCGCGCTTGATCTGGCTGATGCGGCCCTTGATGTCATCTTCGGACCCGGCACCATCGACGATCGTCGTGGTGTCCTTGGTGACGATGACCTTCTTGGCCCGCCCGAGGAGGTCGAGCGTGATGTTGTCGAGCTTGAGCCCGACCTCTTCGGCCACGACCTGGCCCCCGGTGAGGACAGCCATGTCACCGAGCATCGCCTTGCGACGGTCGCCGAAGCCGGGGGCCTTGACCGCGGTGCTGTTGAACGTGCCGCGGATCTTGTTGACCACCAGCGTGGCCAGCGCCTCGCCCTCGACGTCCTCGGCGATGATCAGCAGCGGCTTGCCCGTCTGCATGACCTTCTCGAGCACCGGGAGCATCTCCTGGACCGAGCTGATCTTGCCCTGGTTCAACAGGATGTAGGCGTCCTCGAGGACGGCTTCCTGCCGGTCGGGGTCGGTCACGAAGTAGGGCGACTGGTAGCCCTTGTCGAACTGCATGCCCTCGGTGAAGTCGAGCTCCATGCCGAAGGTGTTCGACTCTTCGACGGTGACCACGCCGTCCTTGCCGACCTTGTCGATGGCGTCGGCGAGCACCTCGCCGATGGCCGGGTCGGCGGCCGAGATGGCGGCGACCTGGGCGATCTCCGACTTGTCGTCGATCTCCTTGGCCTGCTCCTTGATGGCCTCGACGGCGGCGGCGACGGCCTTCTCGATGCCCCGCTTGAGGCTCATCGGGCTGGCGCCGGCGGCGACGTTGCGCAGGCCCTCGTGCACGAGCGCCTGGGCCAGCACGGTGGCGGTGGTGGTGCCGTCACCCGCGATGTCGTTGGTCTTGGTGGCGACCTCCTTCACGAGCTGGGCGCCCATGTTCTCGAAGGGGTCGTCGAGCTCGATCTCGCGAGCGATCGACACGCCGTCGTTGGTGATGGTGGGGGCGCCCCACTTCTTGTCGAGCACCACGTTGCGGCCCTTGGGGCCGAGCGTGACCTTCACCGCGTCGGCGAGCTTGTTGACGCCGGCCTCGAGGGCACGGCGGGCTTCGTCGTCGAACTTGAGGATCTTGGGCATCTACAGGCTCACTTCGTCACGATGGCGAGCACGTCACGGGCGGACAGGACGAGCACGTCGTCGCCGTCGACCGTGACCTCGGTGCCGCCGTACTTGCTGTACAGGACGGTGTCGCCGACGCTGACGCCGACGGGGATGATCTCGCCGCTCTGCTCGGAGCGCTTGCCCGGGCCCACGGCGATGACCTCGCCCTGCTGCGGCTTTTCCTTGGCGGTGTCGGGGATGACCAGGCCGCTCGCCGTGGTCTCCTCGCTCTCGCCGGGCTTCACGACGATGCGATCGTCGAGGGGCTGCAAAGCCATGTGTGTCGCCTCCGTTGGCGCTGCTGGACTAACCCCGGATGGGTTAGCAGTCTCCCGATACGAGTGCTAACCCTACGCACCCCCGGTTAGCAGTCGCAACCCCCGAGTGCCAGAGAATCGCGCACCGGCGTGGGGGCACGTCACCCGTGGGGAGCGAAGCGACGCAACCGCAGGCTGTTCGAGACGACGAACACGCTCGACAGCGCCATGGCCGCCCCGGCGATCATCGGGTTGAGCAGGCCGGAGGCGGCGAGCGGTAGGGCGGCGACGTTGTAGGCGAACGCCCAGAACAGGTTGCCCTTGATCGTCCCGAGCGTGCGCCGGGACAGGCGGATGGCGTCGGCCGCGGCCCGCAGGTCGCCCCGCACGAGGGTCAGGTCCGACGCCTCGATGGCGACGTCCGCACCCGTGCCCATGGCCAACCCCAGGTCGGCCTGGGCGAGCGCCGCGGCGTCGTTCACGCCGTCGCCCACCATGGCCACGACCCGGCCCTCGCCCTGGAGCCGGCGCACGACGTCGACCTTGTCGGCGGGCAGAACCTCCGCCACCACGTCGGCCTCGTCGATGCCCACCTGCCCGGCGACGGTGCGGGCGGCCGGCTCGTTGTCACCGGTGAGCAGCACCGGGCGCAGGTCGAGCGCCCGGAGCTGCGCGACGGCCTCGGCCGACGTGGGCTTCACCGTGTCGGCCACGACGAAGACGGCACGGGCCTCACCGTCCCACCCGGCCAGCACTGCGGTGCGGCTGCCCGCCTCGGCCCGGGTTCGGGCGGCGGCCAGCTCGGGCGGCAGGTGCAGAGCCCAATCCTCCAGGAAGCGCTCCCGACCGGCGACAACGGCGTGGCCGCCGACCACGCCCTCCACGCCCAGCCCCTGGTGGTTGGCGAAGCCCTCGACCGGCAGAAGCTCCAGCCCGCGAGCGCGGGCGCCCGCTGCGATGGCCTGGGCGATGGGGTGCTCGGACGCGTCCTCGAGCGAGGCGACCAAGCGCAACGCCTCGTCCTCGGCGGTGTCACCGGTCACCTCGACGTCGACCAGCGCCATCCGGCCGCTGGTGACCGTGCCCGTCTTGTCGAGAACGATCGTGTCGACGCGCCGGGTCGACTCGAGCACCTCCGGCCCCTTGATGAGGATGCCGAGCTGCGCGCCGCGCCCTGTTCCCACCATCAGCGCCGTCGGCGTCGCCAGGCCCAGCGCGCAGGGGCAGGCGATGATCAACACGGCCACCGCGGCGGTGAACGCGGCGGCGACGTCGCCGTCGGCCGCCCACCAGAAGCCCAGCGTCGCGACTGCCAGTGCGATGACGACCGGCACGAACACGGCGGAGATGCGGTCGGCCAGGCGCTGCACCGGTGCCTTGCCCGCCTGCGCGTCCTCGACGAGGCGCGCGATCTGCGCCAGTGCCGTGTCGGCGCCGACCCGCATGGCTCTCACCACGAGCCGGCCGCCGGCGTTGACGGTGGCCCCCACGACCTCGTCGCCCGGGCCGACCTCGACCGGCACGCTCTCGCCGGTCAGCAGCGAGGCGTCGATGGCGGAGGAGCCCTCGTCGACGACGCCGTCGGTGGCCACCTTCTCGCCCGGCCGCACGACGAAGCGGTCACCAACCGCCAGCTCGCCGACGGGGATGCGCACCTCGATGTACGCAGGTCGCGACACATCGTCCTCCTGACTTGCAGCCGCCGTGCTTCCCGCTCTGGCAGCTTCGCTGCGGGCCGCTCGGGCCACGGCTTCGCCTGCCGGCTCAGCCTCTGGCCCATCGCGCAGCACGGCGACGTCCTTGGCGCCGAGCTCGAGCAGGGCCCGCAGCGCGGCGCCGGACCGGCGCTTTGCCCGGGCCTCGGCGTAGCGACCCGCCAGGATGAAGACGGTGACCCCCGCCGCCACCTCCAGGTAGATCTGGCTTGCGCCCATGCCCCTCTCAGGCACCAGCGAGAACCCGTGGCGCATCATCGGGTCGCCGGCGTCGCCCAGGAACAGCGCCCACACCGACCAGCCGAACGCGGCCAGCGTGCCCACCGAGATGAGCGTGTCCATGGTCGCCGCGCCGTGGCGCAGGTTGGTCCACGCCGCGCGGTGGAACGGGGCAGCGCCCCACACCACGACCGGCGCGGCCAGCGTGAGCGACAGCCACTGCCAGGAGTCGAACTGCAGCGCGGACACCATGCCGAGCGCCACGACCGGGAACGCCAGTACCGCCGAGATCACCAGGCGGTTGCGCAGCTCGCTATCGGTGTCGTCGACACCGCCGGGCCAGCCCGGGTCGTCGACCCCGTCACCGCCGGCGCCGATCCCGGCCGGTTCGGCGGGGCCGCCCGCCCGCCGCAGCGGCCGCGCCGTGTACCCGGCGGCGGCGACCTCGGCGGCGAGGACCTCGACGGCCGTGCCCTCGGGGACGGTCGCCCGCGCCACCTCGGTGGCGTAGTTGACCGTGGCCGACACGCCATCGAGCTTGTTGAGGCGCCGCTCGATGCGGGCGGCGCACGACGCGCACGTCATCCCCTCGATCGCCAGCTCGAGCCGGTGGCTGGCGGCGGGGGCGGTCAGGGCAGGGTCGGTGTCGTCGATCACGATGCGTCCTCGGCGGGCGGAGCGGGCACGTTGACGGTGAACGACGCCGTGCGCACCACGCCGTCATGGGAGAAGTCGAAGAACAGCCGGTAGTCACCTGGTGACGGCACCTCGACGGCGAACCGCACCTCGGGGCCGCCGCGGGCACCCGAGCCGGGCTCGTCGCCGAGCGGGTGGACGTGGAGGTAGGCGAGGTCGCCGCTGCGGATCGCGACCAGGTGACCGAACGCGGCCAGGTAGGGCTCGAGATCGTCGACCGGGCGGCCGTCTCGTGACACGGTGAGGGCCAGCTCGGTCAGCTCACCGGCCACCGGAGTGCCGGCGAGCGTCACCGCGTAGCCGTCGACCTCGGACTGCGTCGTCGGCTCGGGTAGCGCGCGGTACCGGGCGTCTCCCGGGACCGCCAGGTCGACGCCGAGCGTCAGCTCAGGCCCGTCGACGACCGCGAAGTCGGCGTAGGCCCGGTAGACCCCGGGTGCCAGGGGACCGAGCGGCACGGACCACGTGCCGTCGTCGGCGCGTCGGGGGTGGAGGTGGGAGTACGTGGCGAGATCGGAGCCGACCACGATGAAGTGGAGCTCCCGCTCGTGGCTCGCCTCGAAGTCACGCACGACCGTCCCGTCGGGGCCGAGGATGCGGAACCGGAAGTCGTCGGCCGGCGGCGAGGCCTGGATGGTGGTGTCGGGGTCGAGGACATAGCCGTCCTCGGCGATCTGGAGCCCTGCGGGCATGACGTCTCCCGTGGCGTCGTCGGCGCCGGGGTCGCTCCCCGTCGCCTCACCGTGTTGCTCGTCTGCGTGGGTGCTCGTGCTGTCGTCGTGCGCACCTGTGGCGGCATCGTCGTCGATGGGCCCGACGGCGCTGCCCACCAGCGCGCCGCCACCCAGCGCCACGGCCAGCACCAGGCAGTAGCCGCCGAGCTTGGCGGCAGGGGTCACGTGGCGACCTCGTAGCCGGCCTCGTCGAGCGCGGCGCGCACCGCCGCGTCGGCGAGCGGCTCGTCGCTGACCACCAGGACCCGGCCGCTGGCAAGATCGACGTCCACCCCGGTGACACCCGGCAGCTTGGCAAGCTCGTCACTGACGGCCGTGACGCAGTGGCCGCAGGTCATGCCGGTGACGGTGTAGGCGGCGGCGATCTCGCTCATCTCTCGGTCCTTGCGTGTCGGGAACGGTCAGTACCCTATACCCCCATGGGGTGTTGGGCAACCGGTCGCCCCGAACCGCCCTGCGTGGCGTCACGCGAACGCTGGACGCCCCATCGTGTCGCCAGCGGTGCGATGCGTGCGTTCGCTCACGCGTGCGAAATCCCTGCGTAGCGGTTGTCTCGCGCCCCGTGACGTGGAAGGCTCTGCGCCGACGCACCACAGGCGGTTGGACGACCACACAACGTCATATACCAGGGAGAGTTAGCTCCATGGGAACGGAACACGACATGGTCGACAATGCCCGGAGGGCGACCGGTGACGACATCCTCATCGCCGGTCTGTTCACCCCTCGGGGCGGTGCCACCGACAGCAGCACTGACACCGGTGCCGGCGGGGGCTACCGCACGCGAGGCATGCGGATCAGCAGTCTCGTGGGCTTCGGGGCCGGTCCGGCCGCCGAGCCCAGGGCTCGCGGGCACCGCCTCGTCGTCGCCGTCAGCCCCACCCGGGTGTACCTCCTGCGGGCCACCGGAGCCGGTGTCGCCCTCGGAGACGACGAACGCCTCGTGCTGGGGCACACGTTCGATCGGCGCCGCGTGGCGGCCACGATCCACGCCCGGCTGAACGAACGCACCCTCACGCTCGAGGACACCTGGACGGGCGAGCGGTTCGAGCTCGAGGGCGAGCGGTCGCCCGAGGCACACGTCACCGCCACGATGCACGTGCTGTCCGACATCCACGAGCTCGCCAGCTGAACCGGCCACCCCGAGCGCCCGACGGACCGGCCGCCACGCGAGCGCACTCCCAGCTCCTCGCTCTGGTGGCGCGACGCACCGCTACACGGGTCGCGGCTCCGGATCGCCGGCGGAGATGACCCATCGCGCTCCGGTCACCACCTCGGCACGGGCCGTGGCGGTGGTGGACACGTAGCGGAACGCTGCCTCCATCGCGTCGGGCGTCACCTCGCACACCACGTAGCCGCGCTGGCGCGGTTCGACATAGCGGATGCTGGGCGAGGCCGCCGCGGCAGCCTCGACGAGGGTGACCAGGCTCTCCGGGAACGTCGACGAGATCGAGGTCCCCACCAGCTCGGGCACCAGCGCTGCCGACGACGCGTCGTCGGGGTCGTCGGTCACCACACCCACGCCGCTGGCGTGGATGTCACCCGTGATGACGACCGGGTTGTCGACCTCGCGCAGCTGGTCGACCAGGCGGCGGCGGGCCGCCGGGTACCCGTCCCACTGGTCGAGGTTGAGTCCCTCCGCCTCGCCGAGGGGGACGGTGATCTTCGAGACGATCGTCTGCTGGGCCAGCACGTTCCAGGTGGCGTCGCTGTCGGCGAGCTCGTCGCCCAGCCACGCCTCCTGCTCGTCGCCCAGCATCGAGCGCTCGTCGTCGGCCACCTCGTCGCAGCTCACGCCCACGTCCTGGGGGACATCGCACGCCTGGTCGCTGCGGTACTGGCGTCCGTCGAGCAGATAGAAGCGGGCCAGGTCGCCCCAGCCCAGCGTCCGGTACAGCGTCATCTCGGGGCCGTCGGGCGGTTCGATGCGCACCGGCATGTGCTCGTAGTACGCCTGGTAGGCCGCGGCGCGGCGGTCACGGAAGCCGCCGTCATCCCCGACCTCGGGGAGGTCGCCCGCGTAGTTGTTCTGCACCTCGTGGTCGTCCCACGTGGTCACCCACGGGACGTGCGCGTGCGACGCCTGGAGGGCCGCGTCCGCCTTGTAGTCGCCGTACCGGCGCCGGTAGCCGGCCAGGTCGACAGGGGCGTCGCCCTCGTAGGTGCGCACCGCCTCCGGGTTCGGCCGCTCCTCGTAGATGTAGTCCCCGAGGAACACGACGAGATCGATGTCCTCGGTGGCCATGGCGTCGTGGGCGGGCCAGTAGCCCTGCTGGTAGTTCTGGCACGACGCGAACGCGAAGCGCAGGCGCTCGACCTCGTCGCCTGCGGTGGGCGCCGTGCGGGTGCGGCCCACCGGGCTGGTCGACTCGCCGACGGAGAAGCGGTACCAGTACCACGTGTCGGCCGCGAGCCCGGACGCGTCCACGTGCACGGAATGCGCCAGCGCCGGCTCGGCCACGGCGTCGCCCGAGGCCACGATGTCGTCGAACGATTCGTCGGCCGCCATCTCCCACCGCACGGGCAGCGGCTGATCGGGCAGCCCGCCACCGTCGACCAGCGGGTCGTTCACGAGGCGTGTCCACAGGATGACGGAGTCGGGCAGCGGGTCACCGGACGCGACGCCGAGCGTGAACACCGCCGCGGGCATGCTGGGCGGGACGGGCGGCAGGTCGGCGGCCGTCTCCGGCGACAGGTCGTCGCCGAGGGCCCCGGCCTGGTCGAGATCGTCGTCGCCCCCGCTGCACCCGGCGGCGATCGCCGAGGCCACCACACCGGCGAGAAAGGCGCGGCGGCCGATCACCGGCCCCGCCGGCCCCGTCGGTTCGCTCGTGGGCAACTGGCCAGCCTCCCCGCTCGTCCCTGTCGACCACTCGACCCGGCGACCCTATCGGCTCCACCCGACCCGCCCCATGCGCGCCGGCGTCGTGGCCCCGCCCGGTGGCGTCAGGTCACGGGGAGACGGAGGTTGGGCGTGGCACCCGTGTCGAGTGGCGACGGCCCGTCGGACTGCAGGCGCCACCACCCGGCGGCCGCGATCATCGCCGCGTTGTCGGTGCACATCGCCCGGCTGGGCACGAAGGCGCGGATGCCGTCCTCGTCGCACGCCTCGCTGAATCGCGCCCGCAGCGCGCTGTTGGCGGCGACGCCGCCGCCCAGGCACAGGCCTTTGGCGCCCACCTCGCGAGCCGCCCGGCGCGCCTTTGTCACGAGCACGTCGACGACGGCCTCCTGGAAGCTCGCGGCCACGTCCGCCGCGGAGACGTCTGGATGCTTGCGCACGTGGTTGACGACCGCGGTCTTGAGCCCGCTGAAGCTGAACGCGAACCGGTCGTCGCCGGTGCGGTCGAGCATGCCGCGGGGGAACGCGATCGCCTCGGGGTCGCCGGTCGTGGCGAGGCGGTCGATGACCGGGCCGCCGGGGTAGCCGAGCCCGAGGAAGCGGGCGACCTTGTCGAACGCCTCGCCCGCGGCGTCGTCGATGGTCGACCCCAGCAGGTGGTAGCGACCGTGGTCCTCCATGTGGACGAGCATCGTGTGGCCGCCGGACACCAGCAGCACGACCAGGGGCAGCTCGAGGTCGGGCTGCTCGAGGAACGCGGCGTAGAGGTGGCCCTCGAGGTGGTTGACCCCAACGAAGGGCACGTCCCACACGAGCGACAGTGCCTTGGCGGCGCTGACGCCCACCAGCAGCGACCCGACGAGGCCCGGTCCCTCGGTGGCCGCCACCGCGTCGATCTCGTCGTCGGCGACGCCGGCCTCGACCAGCGCCTGGGCGACGACCGGGGTGAGCATCTCGACGTGCGCCCGGCTGGCGATCTCCGGGACGACGCCCCCGTAGCGGGCGTGCTGGTCGATCTGGCTGGCGACGACCGACGATCGCACGTGGGTGGCGCGATCGACGACCGCGGCCGCGGTCTCGTCGCACGACGTCTCGATGCCCAGGATGCGGTCGCCCATGGGGCACAAGCCTCCCGCGAACGGCCGGTCCGGTGCGAGCCCGCGCGGCTGCCCGGGATGCGAGGGGAATACCTGTACACTTGTACAGGTTTCAGCGATGGACCGTGTGACCACGGGAGGACGACACGATGACCTGGGTGTACCTGATCGTCGCGGGCGCCCTCGAGACGGTGTTCGCCATCGCGCTCAAGCAGTCCGACGGCCTCAGCCGGCTGGGTTGGAGCGTGCTGTTCCTCACCGCGGGCGCCGCCAGCTTCACCCTTCTGACGATGGCTCTCCGCGACCTTCCCGTCGGCACCGCCTATGCGGTGTGGACCGGCATCGGCGCCGTCGGCACCGCGCTCGCCGGCATCGTGTTCCTCGGCGATGCGGCCACCGCCGCCCGACTGGCCTCCATCGCGCTGATCGTCGGCGGCGTCGTCGGCCTCAACCTGGCCGGCGCCTCACACTGACGCCGGTCACGGACGCGCACATGGACGACGTCAAGGGCCCCGGGGCCAACCGTGGCCAGGCCCGGGGGCGGGCCCGCCGCGACGCCATAATCGACGCCGCTGCCGCCCTGCTGCTTGACGGGGGCATCGCCGCCGTCACCCACCGGGCCGCCGCCACGGCCGCGGCCGTGCCCCTCGGCTCGACCACGTACTACTTCGCCGACCGTGACGACCTGATCGCGGCAGCCGTGCGGCGGGCCGGCGAACGCGAGGCCGCCCGCGCCCGCGCCGCACTGGCGGGCCCGCGCGGCCGGGGCGCCCGGGGCCTCGCCCGTCACCTGGTCGACGTTGTCGTGGGCGCCGAGCGGCTGGGCGACCCGCCCCGCGTCGCCGCGCTGTACGAGCGCATCGTCGAGGCCACCCGCATCCCCGCAGCCCGCCCCGGCGCCCGGGCGTGGAACGACGCCGTCCTCGCCGCCGTGGGCGACCTGCTGGCCGCGTACGAGGTGGGCGTACCGGCCGAGGTGATGCTGGCGGTGGTCGACGGCTCGGTCGTGTCGTGGCTGCTCATGGATGCCGACGACGGCCCGGCGGCCCTGGTCGAACGGGTCGCCACCGGGCTGGCCCACCTGCGACAGGGGTGACCACCCGCCGTGCGTGCAGGCGGCTTCGGGTAGGTCACGCACCGACGCCGATCCGGGGGCTCAGACCCAGTCGCCCTCGATGACCGTGTGGCCCGGCACGTCCCGCTCGATGGCGGCGAGGCGCGCCGCGTACTCGGGTTGGTCGACGTCGTTGGCCCACATGACCAGCGCGTCCTCGCGGGTCTCGGGGTAGTACCCCTTGCGGACGCCCGCCGGCACGAAGCCGAACCGCTGGTACAGCGCCTGGGCGCCCGAGTTGCTCATGCGTACCTCGAGCGTCAGGTTGACGCATCCCCGCTCGATCGCCCCCCGGACCAGCGCCAGGAGCAGGCGGGTGGCGATGCCGTGCCGGTGCCAGGCGGGATCCACCGCGACGGTGGTGATGTGCCCGTCGTCGATCGCCCTGAACAGCCCCGCGTAGCCCACCACGTCGGTGCCGACGCGGGCGACGAGGTAGAGGCGGGTCGCCCGCTGGCCGATCTCGGACAGGAACAGGCCGAACGTCCACGGCCGCGGGTAGACCTGCTGCTCGACGCGGATGACGCCCCGCAGGTGCCGGCGGCGCATCGGCGCGATGCGCACCTCGAGCTGACCCGGGTCGTCGGCCGACGTGGGCAGGGGCCGGGCCATCAGTGCTCGCGGCGCTCGCTCACCCGGCGGCCTCGCCAGTACCCGGCTCGCCGTCGTCGACCCCGACCCTGCCAGCGGGAGCGGAGCCCTCGCGGACGAGGCCGTCGCGGGTGGTCCAGTTGATCTCGGCGTCGGGCCGGCGCAGGTACAGCGGCTCGAGCTCCCATGGCTGGACGAAGTCCTCGCGCAGCGCCCGGGCGTGCGCGAGCTGCACGAGCGACGCCGCGGAGGGGTGCGCCAGGCCCTGGTCGCCCAGCTCGACCTGGCCCAGGTCGGCGAACGCCTCGTGGTACCGCAGCGCGCCGTCGCCCACCAACAGCACGTCCTCACCGGTGGCCTCGAGATCGACGGCCAGGTCGTCGGGTGTCGACACCCGGCGCTCGGTGAGCCGTTGGATTCCCCCGGGCACCTGGCGGTACGCGGCGGTGAACAGCTCGCTCCGGCGAGCGTCGACGGCGGCGACCACCAACCGGGGGCTCCACCGCACCGGGAAGGCCAGCAGGTCGAGGCTGGACACGCCCACCATCGGCACCCGCAGCGCGTGCGCCATGGCCTTGGCCGTGGCGACGCCCACCCGCAGGCCGGTGAACAGGCCAGGGCCGACATCGACGGCGACGCAGCCGATCTCGTCGAGCTCGACGCGCGCCTGGCGGCGGAGGAAGTCGATCGACGGCGCCAGCGTCTCGGCGTGGCGCTTGCCGCGGCTCGAGTGGACCTGGGCCAGCACGCCCTCGTGGCCGCCGATGGCGCAGCCCACCTGCATCGTCGAGGTGGTGATGCCCAGGATCAGCACGGCGCGGCCCCACCCTCTCCGGCCCTCGGATCGGCCGGGGTGTCGACCGGCGAGCCCACGGGCGCCTCGGCCCACGGGGCGATCGCGTGCAGCAGGGACACCTGTCGCCCTACCCAGCGCGGGCCGACCGAGCGGAGCAGGATGCGGCGGTCGTCGTCGCCCGCCTGCACCCCGTCGCCGAACGCGAGGCGCACCTCGAGGTAGTCGTTGGGCAGCACGGGAAGGATGGCATCGCCCCACTCGATGAGCACCACCCCGCCGTCGTCGAGCAGCTCGGACAGGCCCAGCTCGGCCACCTCGGCCAGCTGGTCGAGCCGGTAGACG
The DNA here is from genome assembly GCA_963735375.1 of uncultured Acidimicrobiales bacterium. Taxonomy (GTDB): domain Bacteria; phylum Actinomycetota; class Acidimicrobiia; order Acidimicrobiales; family VFJN01; genus ZC4RG19. The sequence continues at coordinate 90,317 of CAVTKS010000006.1, read as the reverse complement.
TCGAGGTGGTGGACCGTCAGCCGCCCGGCGTACTGCTGGGCGAGCGTGAACGTCGGGCTGGTGATCGGCTCGGTCACCCCCAGTGCCGCACCGAACCCCTGGACGAACGCCGTCTTGCCGGCACCCAGGTCGCCGGCGAGCACCACGAGGTCGCCGGGCTGGGCCAAGGCGGCCAGGGCCGCGGCCAGCGACTGGGTCTCGCCGGCCGAGGACGTGCGCGCCACGAGCGGCGGGCGACTGGTCACGGCGCGGGTGCGGTCGACGGGAGCACGCACCGAGACTACCGACCGCGTTCCGCTTGCTCCTGACCCGCCAGCCCACCGATGGCGCGGGCGACGACGTGGACCGCCAGGCCACGGACCGCGTCGACATCCGCGGGCACCCCGCCGACCGTGGCCGCCACGAAGGCGTCGCCGTCAGAACGGGTATGGGCTGGGAAGATCGCGCGGGCCAGGCCGTCGTGTGCCCCCTGAGCGACGAGGTGGCAGCTCACCTTGTCCAGCGACGCGTTGGTGGCGACCAGGCCGATCGTCGTGTTGCCGAACCCGGTCATGCCGGTCGCGGCGGCGAAGTCGACGGCGAGGTCGTCGCGGGCTCCGGGCACGCCGGCGGCGTTCACCGCCACCAGTGCGGCGACCACCAGGTCGCCCACCCGGACGCTCGCCATGACCAGCCCGCCCGGCCGTCGCACGACCGGTCCGCCCTCGTGCTGCCCGTCGCCGACGTCGACCGCGCCCGCCGCACCGGCCGCGGGCCCACGGGCGGACACGGTTGCCCCCGTGCCGGCGCCGACCAGCCCGGTCTCGACCGGACCCCGCCCGGCTGCGACGCACGCGGCGTACCCCTCATCGGGGCCGGGGCGCACGGTCGGGTCGCCGACCATCAGGTCGAACAGGCCGAGCCCCACGACGATCGGCACCGGCCCGGCGGGCGTGGCGAACCCCATGCCCCGTTCCTCGCAGAACCGCACCACGCCGTCCGCGGCGGCCAGGCCGAAGGCCGAACCGCCGGTGAGCACCAGCGCGTCGATGCGGGCCACCGCGCGCGTGGGCTCGAGCAGGGCCACCTCTCGCGTGGCCGGCGCGCCACCCCGCACCTCACCCGAGGCCACCGTCCCGTCGGGGAACAGCACGACGGTGCACCCGGTGACGGCCCGGGTGTCGGTCCAGTGACCGACACGCACGCCGGGCAGGTCGGTGATGCCTCCTGCGTCCGCCGTCACGGGTAGTGCCTCGCCACCCGGGCGCCGATGGCGCACACCACCTCGTAGGAGATGGTGCCCAGCCGGGCCGCCCACTCGTCGGGCGTGATGCGCTCGTCGCCCTGGTCGCCGAGCAGCACGACCCTCTCGCCCGGACGCACGTCGGCCTCCGGACCGCAGTCGACCATGAGCTGGTCCATCGTGACCACGCCCACCATCGGCAGGCGCCGCCCGCCGACGAGGACCTCCTGGCCGAGCAACGGCAGCGACCGGAACACCCCGTCGGCATAGCCGATGGGCACGGTGGCCACGATCGTGTCGTGGGCGAACCGGTGGCGGTGGCCGTACGAGATCGCCTCGCCCGCCCGCACCGGCTTCACGAACGACACCTCGGACGCGAGGGTCAGCGCCGGGCGCAGGTCGACCAGGCCGGCCAGCGCAGGGGCCGGCGGGATGCCGTACACGGCGATGCCGCAGCGCACCAGGTCGCGGCGGGCCCCGGGCTGCACGAGCGTCGCCGCGGAGTTGGCCGCGTGCACGATTCCCGGCTCGATGCCCGCGGCCTTCAGGTCGGCGAGCACCTCGTCGAAGAGGTGCATCTGCTCGGTGGTGAACGGGTTGTCGGGCTCGTCGGCGACCGGGCAGTGCGTGCACACCCCCTCGAGGTAGACCTCGGACAGCTCGCCGATGGCCTGGGCGAGGGCCAGCACGTCGCCGGGCGCTGCGCCCACCCGGTTCATGCCGGTCTCGACCTTGATGTGGAGGGGGATCGCGGCCGAGCGGGTGGCGCGCACCGACTTGGCGATGGCCGCGATGCACGCCGACGTGTACACGGTGAGGCGGGCACCGGTGGCGACGGCGTCGTCGACCTCGTCGAGGCGTGGCTCGGACAGCAGCAGCAGCGGCGCCTCGATGCCGGCGTCCCGCAGCACGACGGCCTCGTCGACCTGGGCGACGGCCAGCCAGTCGGCGCCGGCCTCGATCGCGGCCCGGCCGACCGCGGCGGCGCCGTGCCCGTAGCCGTTGGCCTTGACCACGGCGCAGAAATGGGCCGGGCGGGCGACCGCCCGCAGCGTCTTCACGTTGTGCCGGATCGCGGCCAGGTCGATCTCGGCCCACGCCCTCGCCATCAGCGCTCACCGTCGTCGAGATCGGCGGGTCGATCGATGTCCGGGAGTGCACCGAGGGCGGCCGGCAGGCCCTCGACCACATCGGAGGCGACGAGTCCCAGGGCGGGGCCTTCCAGCGCCGCCCGCCCGTGCAGCCAGGCACCGGCGGCGGCCGCCGCGAACGCGTCGGTGCCCCGGGCCAGCAGGGCACCGACGATGCCCGACAGCACGTCACCGGTGCCGGCGGTCGCCAGCCGGGCGTCGCCGGAGGTCGACAGGCGCACTCGCCCGTCAGGATGCGCTATGACGGTCGTCGGCCCCTTGAGCAGGACGATCGCACCGGTCGTGGCGGCGAGCGAGCGGGCCGCGGCGACACGGTCGTCGCCGGGAGCGTGCCCGGCGAGCCGGGCGAACTCGCCGTCGTGAGGTGTCAGGACCGTGGGCGCCCCTCGCCGCGCCAGGACGTCTCCCGCCTGGCCGCCCAGCGCCGTGAGCCCGTCGCCGTCGACGACCACCGGCACGGGGGCGGACGAGACGAGCTGGTGGACGGCCGCTTCGGCGGGCGCGCCGCGCCCCAGCCCGGGACCGAGAACCAGCGCTCCGGCGCGGTCGAGCTGGTCGAGCACCACGGCGTCCCATCCGGCGGCCGCCACGGCGATCCCGACGGCCTCGGTGGGCAGCCCGGGGTCGTGGTCGACGCCCGGCGACGCCACGCGCACCATCCCGGCCCCGGCGCGCTGCGCGGCCCGCGCGGCGAGGTGGGCGGCGCCGGTCATGCCGGGCGAGCCGGCCGCGACCACGACCGCGGCCCGCCACTTGTGGCTGTCGACCGGACGAGGTGGCACCCACGCAGCCACGTCGTCGGCCTGGACGAGCTCGATGCGGGCTGCGGACACGTCGAGCCCGATGTCGGCCAGCACCACCTCGCCGCTGAGCGCCCGACCGGGGTGGAACAACAGCCCGGGCTTGAGCGCGGCGAAGGTGACCGTGCGGTCGGCCCGCACCGCTCGCCCGCAGACCTGCCCGGTCAGGCCGTCGACGCCGCTGGGGATGTCGACCGCCAGCACCGGTGCCCCCGCCGGATCGGGCGGTGCGTACTCGCCCCGGAACCCGGTGCCGTAGGCGGCGTCGACGACCAGGTGGCAGGCCGGCAGCCTCTCGGGCGCGGCCGCGGCGTCGATCAGTCGCACCCGCACGCCCCGCGACCGGAGCCTGCGGGCCGCGTCGCGTCCATCGTTGCCGTTGTTGCCCTTGCCGGCGACCACGACGACGCGGCGCCCGTAGACGCCACCCAGCATGTCGACCGCCTGCCGGGCGACGGCGACCCCGGCTCGGCCGATCAGCTCGTCGACGGGCTCGGGCGCGGCCGCGTCGACCGCGCCCATCTCTTCGGGGGTGAGGACCGGCAGCATGACGTGGACGAGGCTAACGGCGCCCGCACCCGCCAGGTCCCATGTTCCGACGCCCGGGCTCAGCGCTCAGGCGCCCAGGGCGATGACGACGGCCTCGGCCATCGTGGCGGTGTGGGTCAGGCTGACCTGCCAGGCGGTCACTCCCCGCTCACCCGCCAGGGCGGCAGCCGCGCCGTGGAGCACGACCGACGGCGCACCCGATTCTGCCCGCACGACCTCGATGTCACGGAACGGGCATGCCCCCAGGCCGGCGCCCAGAGCCTTGAGCACCGCCTCCTTCGCGGCGAACCGGGCGGCGAAGCGCTCGGTCGGATCGTTGGCGCGGCGGCAGTAGTCCTGCTCGCCCTGTGTGTAGACGCGCGAGGCGAAGCCCGGCGTGCGGTCGAGCGTGCGGCGGATGCGGTCGACCTCGCACAGGTCGACGCCCACGCCGACGATCTCGCTCATGTGGCGGGAGGTGCGGCGGGACGTGCGCCGGACCTCGTCATCCGGTGCGCCACCGGTCGGCGAGCTGGTTGATGGCCTCGGTGAGCAACACGTCGACCGGGATGTCGGGCAGCAGGTCCTCCCGGAACGTCGGCTCGGTCTCCTGGACGGCGTCGCGCAGCACCGCGTAGCGGTTGCGGTAGCCCTGGAGGACGCCGCGGGCGGTGGCCACCGGCAGGCGGTCGGCGAAGCGGACGTGCAACAGCGTGATGCCCGTGGTCTCGCCGTCCTTGACCTCGGGCACGATCACGATGGGACGGCCGTCTCGCCGGCCCCTGGCGACCAGCACCTCGCGCTCGCTGGCGACACGGTGCTTGGTGCCCCGCAGCTCGGGCGAGCGGTCGGTGCGGCTGGGCAGGTCGCGGGCGATGCCACCGCGGTCGACCACCGTGGCCGTGGCTGCACCCTCGACCCCGACCCGGCCCTCGACCCGGTACCGGGTGAAGCCCACCACCTCCGCGACCGCCGGGCTGACGTCGGCCAGGGTGCGCAGCGTGCGGTACGTGAGTTGGTCGCGGTGGGCCCCGGTGGCGATGACCTCGTGCACGAGCGGCACCTCGAGCAACGTCTCGTCGGTGCGCGAGATGCCGACGGTCACGGTCTTGGCCTGGTGCTTGATGGCGTCGACCGGGCGGGTCAGCTCCTCGATGGCCTGGGTGAGCGCGCTCGTGAGGTCGTCGATCACCACCGCCGGAGTGCCCACCTTGCCCTGGTCGACCTGGTAGGCGTCGAGCGGCAGGACGCCGAGCACGTAGCGCAGCAGCGCCGCGAGCCGCACCGCCGTCGACGCCTCGAGCTGACCGTCATAGCTGCCCACCCGCAGCCCGTCGAAGTACTGGCGGGCCACCGGATCGAGGTCGGGTCGCAGGCGACGCAGCATCGCCTCGCCGTCACGGGCGACGAGGGCGGTGCCGTCGCCCCCGTCGGCGATGAGCGCCTCGATCGCGGCGCGGCCCTCACGCAGCGGGCGGGCCAGGGCGTCGATGGCGAGCGCCGCCTCGTACCCGAACAGGTGACCGGCCATCGACGACAGCACGAACGCCAGCCCCGGGTGCGTCGCCGGCACGGGCAGGACGTGGAGCGCCGAGGCGAACCGCGACTGCCCGTCGGTGGCGATGACCACGGGCGAGGCCTTGTGCGCCCGGTAGATGGCGACCTCCTTGGCCACATCGTCGGCCGTGGAGCCCTCGAGCCCGGCGGCGCACACCAGGATGAGCGGCTCGGAGGACAGGTCGATGTGCTTCTTGTCCTCGGTCGAATCGCTGGCGATCGACTTGTAGCAGAGCTCCGACAGCTTGATGCGCACCTCGGCGGCGGCGATGCGGTTGACGCCGTTGCCGACGACCGCCCAGTACCGCTTGGCCGGCGCCAGCCGGTGGGCGGCCTCGGCGATGGTGGCGCGTCGCTCGATCACCTGGGCCATGGCGGCCGGGAGCTCGCGCAGCGCCTGCAGCAGCGACCCGTCGACCGTGCCGCCGACCTCGCCCGCGATCGCGGTGGCGAGCAGCAACCCGGCGGCGATCTGGCTGTAGAAGGCCTTGGTGGACGCCACCGACATCTCGACGTCGCGCCCGTCGGACGTGTAGAGCACGCCGTCGGCCTTGTCGGTCAGGTCGCTCCCGCGCCGGTTGACGATGGCGACGACGCGGGCGCCGCGCGACCGCACGAGGTCGACCGTGCGGTTGGTGTCGGTGGTGGTGCCCGACTGGCTGATGGCCACGACGAGCGTGTCGGCCATCGACGACCGCAGGCCGAACCCCGACAGCTCCGTGGCGGGCAACGCGTCGACGCGCAACGGCACCTCGGCGCAGTAACGGTCGAGCGCGGCGGCCAACGACTGCCCGGCGACCGCGGCGGTGCCCTGGCCGATGACCAGCACCCGGTCGATGGCGCCCGACCGCAGGCCGTCTCGGACGTCGTCCGGCAGCGTGTCCGGGCCGAGCACCACCGCCAGCACGCCGTCGCGCTCGACGACCTTGCCCCGCAACGTCTTGCGGAAGCTGGCCGGCGCCTCGGTGATCTCCTTGAGCAGGAAGTGCGGATAGTCGCCGCGGTCGATGTCGCGGGTGGTGATCTGCGCAGTGGCGATGTCGGCGTCGGTGACCGGCAGTGCCGTGCCGTCGTAGGCCAGGCGCTCGATGCCCTCGAGTGAGCCCGCCCGGGCCCCGTCGAGCACCACGATCTGCCCCCGGCTCGCCGTCGGGTTGTCGGCGTTGGCGGGCGTCTCGCCGTCCATGCGCAGGTAGCGGCTGGTCAGCTCGATGACCCCGTACGGCTCGCTGGCGACGATGTACGCGTCGTCGGCCACGCCGACGTACAGGGCCTGCCCGCTGCCCCGCAGGGCGAGCAGCAGCTTGTCGGGCTCGGCGCTGGCCGACGCGGCGATCGCGACCGACCCCTCGAAGGTGGCGACCGTGTTGCGGAACGCGCCCGCGAGATCACTGCCCTCGGCTGTCCGGCGGGCCACCAGGGTGGGGATGACCTTGGCGTCGGTGGTGATCTCGGGCGCGATCTTCAGACCGTCGAGCGCCTTGAGGTCGGCGAAGTTGTCGACGTCGCCGTTGAGCGAGGCGACCACGTACGGCCCCTGGGTCGAGCCGCCGTCGCCGGCGCCCAGCTCGGAACTGTCGACCGGGTGGGCGTTGGGCTGGCTGATGATGCCCACCGACGCCCACCGCGTGTGCCCGAGCACCACGGCCACGGCGTCGTCGGAGGCCAGGGCGAGCCGCAACAGGTCATCCGACCTCGAGCGCGTCGCGCAGGGCCCGCGTGTTGTCGCCCAGCTCGCCGATCTCGGCGGCCGCCTTGTAGACGAAGGCGAGGCAGCCGTCGACCACCCGCACGGTGCCCGAGCGGAACAGCGGGTCCGTGGCCCGGCCCGCGATCAGGCCCGCGACCGCCGGGCTGTCGAGGTCGAGGCCGTGATCGCGCACGAGCACGTGCAGGCCCGCCGAGTCGCGGCCCCGTACCTCCAGCCGGTCGATGGCGGAGAGCGCCTGCTGGATGGAGGTGTACCCCTCGGTCGCGGCCCACCCCGGCTCGCTGCCGGCCAGGTCGGCGACGGCACGGGCGGTGCGGACCCGGTCCTTGTCGATGGCCCACACGGCGTCCTTGAGGCGGATGACCGCAGAGTTCACGGCCTCGATCTGCTCGGCCCGGACGTCCCCCGTGCTGTTGCCGTCGCGATCACCGTCCACGCCGGCGTCGAGGCGTGCCTCGATGGCGGCCACCGAGGCCGCCAGCGTGGTGCACACGCCTTCGACCTCGGCGAGCAACCGTCGATCGTGCAACAGCGCCCGGACGCCCTCGACCCCGCGCAGGTGAGCGTCGGACGCCCCGACCAGCGCCGCCGCCGTCGAACACGCCTCGTCCAGCGGCAGGCCGCCGACCAGCGCCGACACCGCGTCGTGGAGAGGCCCTACCACCTGGTCGGGCGAAGGGGCTGACCGCGCGCCGGGACGGCGAACGACCGCGATGATCCCGCACATGGGCGACAAGTCTACGGGTGCGCCGACACCACCCGTCCGCCGGCCGTCAGGTCGTCGTGCGGCCTGACCCGTCCGCCCCTCCAGCCACACGCTCGTCGACCAGGACGGCGATGCCGTCGAGCACCCGTTGCAGGCCGAACTCGAAGGTGATGCGGATCTCGTTGGCGAGGTGATCGGCGGCGTCCGGGTCGCCGTCGAACACCCCTTCGGTCGACAGCCGGGTGGACACCGGGAACTGCTCGGCGGTGAAGACCTGTTCGAGGACAGCGCTGCGCTCGTTCCACCAGGTCGCCTCGGACGCGTGGGTCTCGCCTTCCGCGGTGGCCTCGGCGATGCCCCGGGCGACGCCTCCGACATAGCCTGCGACCAGCGTCACGACCGCCACCATCTCGTGGCCGGACAGCCCGATGCCGTCGACCGCGGCCAGCGACGCCTCGTGCACCGCCAGCTCGTTGGGCCCGAGGGTGGGGCGGGGACCGGTGGCCCGGACCACCCACGGGTGGCGCTCGTACATCGCCCAGTCCACGCGCGCCCGCGACTCGAGGGCAGCTCGCCATCCGCCGGCGGACGTCAGAGCGGCGAGCTGCTCGCTGTAGACGTGGTCGAGCATCAGGTCGATGAGCTCGGCCTTGCCCGGCACGTAGGTGTACAGCGACATGGCCCCCACCTCGAGGTGCTCGGCCACCCGCCGCATCGCCAACGCGTCCAGGCCCTCGGCGTCGGCCAGGTCGACGGCGGTCGCGACGATGCGCTCGATCGTCAGGCCCTGCTTGGGCCCGCGCGTCGGCTTGGGGCCGATGTCCCACAGCAGCTCCATGCTGCGCGTCGCGTCGCCACGTGAGCCCCGGTTCGTCGCCATGTCGTGGCCCACGGTAGATCCCTTCTCGCCAGGACGGTTCGTGGACCGCAGAGCGGCTTCAGCCGCCAGCCCCGAGGGCCTCGACCGCCCGGACCAGGTCGGCGACCGCGCCCTCGGCCTCGGCCGGGGTGGGCGCCTCGGCCATCACGCGCACCAGCGGCTCGGTGCCGCTGGTGCGCACGAGCACCCGGCCCTGGTCGCCCAGCCGCTCCTCGGCGGCGGCGATGTCGGCGGCCAGGCGATCGACGATCGCCGGGTCGCGCCGGGCCACCCGCACGTTCCGCAGCACCTGGGGCAGGCGGGTCATGGCGTCGGCGGCCACCTCGGCGAGCGGTCGGCCCGACCGCACCACGACGTCGAGCGCCTGCACGGCGGTGAGCAGCCCGTCGCCGGTGGTGGCCAGGTCGGGGAAGATCACGTGCCCGCTCTGCTCGCCGCCGAGCGACAGGCCGCCCGTTTCGAGCGCCTCGAGCACGTAGCGGTCGCCCACACGGGTCTCGACCACGTGGATGCCCCGCTTCTCCATCGCCAGGCGGAACCCCAGGTTGGTCATGACCGTGACGACCACGCTGTCGTCCGTGAGCACACCCCGTTGATGACGGTCGATGGCGCACAGGGCGATGATCTGGTCGCCGTCGACCAGCTCGCCGCCCGCGTCGACGAGCAGCACCCTGTCGGCGTCGCCGTCGAAGGCCACCCCGAGGTCGGCGCCCCGGTCGACCACGGTGCGGGCCAGCTCGCCGGTGTGCGTCGACCCGCAGCCGTCGTTGATGTTGACCCCGTCGGGCTGGGCGTGCAGGACGTGGACGTCGACCCCCAGGTCGCGCAGCACCCGGGGCGCCACCACCGACGCAGACCCGTTGGCGCAGTCGACGACCGCGGCCAGCCCGTCGAGGCGGCGCCCCTCGAGCGACCCGACGACCGCCGCCGCGTACCCGTCATGCGCTCGGCCGGCGGCGACGATCCGGCCGACCGCGGCACCCGTCGCCACGGACTGCACGTCGCCCCCCGGCAGGTCGGTCGACGGCGCCACAACGGCACCGAGGAGCCGCTGCAGCTCGATCTCGAGCTGGGCCTCGACCGCATCGCTGAGCTTGCGCCCACCGGCCGTGAACAGCTTGATGCCGTTGTCGGGGAACGGGTTGTGCGACGCCGACACCATGGCTGCCGGGGCGCCCTCGGTGACCGACCACCACGCCACTTCCGGCGTGGGCACGACGCCGAGCAGCGTGACGTCCGCGCCCTCGCTCGCCAGCCCCGCCGCCAGCGCGGCCTCGAGTAGCGGACCGGACCGGCGGGTGTCGCGGCCCACGGCGTAGTGGCCGCCCCCCAGCACGCGCACCGCAGCCCGCCCCAGCGCGAGCGCCAGCTCGGGGGTCAGCTCCGCGTTGGCGACGCCACGCACCCCATCGGTCCCGAACTTCAACACGGCGAGCTCCTCGACGACCCACTAGGTGACCAGACACGACGCTGGCCGGCCCCCCAGGGAGCCGGCCAGCCGTAGAACCATGAACCCGACCGGACGTACCGGTGGCGGGGTCAGCGCTTGCTGTACTGCGGCGCCTTGCGGGCCTTCTTGAGGCCGTACTTCTTGGACTCCTTCTCGCGCTGGTCACGCGTCAGGAAGCCGGCGCGCTTGAGCGTGGTGCGCATCTCGGGATCGAGCTCGACCAGCGCACGGGCGATGCCGAGGCGCAGCGCCCCGGCCTGACCCGACACGCCGCCGCCGTGGAGGGTGGCGTCGACGTCGTAGTTCTCGTGGGTCTCGGTGATGCGCAGAGGCTCCGTGAGGATCATCTGGTGCGCCTTGGACGGGAAGTAGTTGGTGACGTCGCGATCGTTGATCTTGATCGTGCCGGAGCCGGGACGGATCCGGACACGGGCGACGGCGCCCTTGCGGCGGCCAGTGGTCTGCACGAGCGGGTTCGACATCTCTGTGGGTCCTAAGCGGTGCGGCGACGGGCGTGGGCCACGTCGAGGGGCTGCGGCTGCTGGGCGGCGTGGGGGTGCGTGGGGCCGGCGTAGACCTTGAGCTTGCTGATCTGCTGGCGGCCGAGCCGGGTCTTGGGGAGCATGCCGCGGATGCTGCGGCGCACGGCCTCTTCCGGCTTGCGGCCGTGCAGGTGGGCGAAGGTCTCGGCCTTGATGCCGCCGGGGTAGCCGGAGTGGGTGTAGATGACCTTGCGCTCGGCCTTGTCGGAGGTGAGCACGATCTTGTCGGCGTTGACCACGATCACGTGGTCGCCGGTGTCGATGTGCGGTGCGAACACCGGCTTGTGCTTGCCGCGCAGCACCCGCGCGACCTCGGTGGCCAGACGGCCGAGGACCATGCCCTCGGCGTCGACGACATACCAGGCACGCTGGATCTCTGAGGCTTTCGGGGTGTACGTGGGCACGCGTGCCACCTTCATCGAGTTCTTGCGGTGCGGACGCCGCGCGATGCGCGCGCGGCCTGTCCAGAGCGACGGATAAGCCTACGGGCAGACACCGCCGAACGGCAAACGCACCGATGACTTCAGCCTCGCTGCGCCGTCATATCCCCGCCAGGATGATCCGCGGAGCATGGGAGTGAGCGATGACAGTACTCGACATGGGACCGGCGACACGACGCATGGCCGACCTGGTCCGAGAGGTTCCCGACGACGCCCTCGACGGGCCGACCCCGTGCCCGGACTACACGCTCGGTGATCTGCTCGATCACGTCGGCGGGTTGACCCTCGCCTTCACGGCGGCCGCCACCAAGGCCACGGGCGGGGCCGCCGGGCAGGCGCCGTCGGGCGACTCGTCGCGCCTCGGCGACGACTGGCGGACGCGCATCCCGCGTGACCTGGCCGCCCTCGCCGAGGCGTGGCGGGACCCGGCCGCATGGCAGGGGGTGACGCAGGCGGGCCCGCTGGAGATGCCCGCAGACGTCGCGGCGCTGGTGGCGCTGGACGAGCTCGTCCTCCACGGCTGGGACGTGGCCCGGGCGACCGGCCAGGTGTACGTGTGCGACCAACCGTCGCTCGACGCGGTGCACGGCTTCGTCGCCCAGTTCTCGGGCCCCGGTCAGGAGGACGCGCGTGAAGGGCTGTTCGGACCGGTCGTGCACGTCCCGTCCGAGGCGCCCCTGCTCGACCGCGTGGTCGGGCTCGCCGGGCGCGATCCGGCCTGGTCGCCGCGCTGAGCCCGGCGCCGCGTTCAGAGCATGTTGCGCCGCGTCAGGTAGTGGAATGACAGCCACCCGGGCAGTATCGGCAGCCAGAAGGTGGCCAGCCGGAACAGGAACACCGCGGGCACCGCCGTCTCCTTGTCGACGCCCACCGCGGTCAGCCCGGCGATGAGAGCGGCCTCGACGGCGCCGACGCCGCCCGGCGTCGGCGCGGCCTGGGCCAACGCCGAGCCGGTCAGGTACACGACGCCCACCACGGCCAGCCGCTCGCCGCCGCCGAACGCCTCGAGCGAGAACCAGAGGCAGAACAGGTAGCTGAGGGTGACGACGAGTCCGCCGCTGATCAGGATCAACAGCTTGGCGGGGGTGCGGCCCACCTCGGCGAGGCCCGCGACCGCGCTCTTCAGCGCCGGCACCAGCCTGTCCGCCGCCAGGTGCCGCCCGATCGGCAGCAGCATCACGACCCCGCTGAGGGCCAGCGCCACGGCCAGGCCGAGCAGGATCGTGTGGTCCGAGGGCAGGTGGATGTTGCCGTACCCCTCCGAGCCGGCGTAGAAGGCGAAGACGACGGTCAGGCTGGCGTGGCCCACGAACCCGAACAGGGCCACCAGCCCCTCGCCGGTGACGGCTCGGGCGGGGTCGACGCCGGCCTTCTCGAGGAAGCGGATGCCCACCGCCAGCCCACCGACCTTGACGGGCGTGATGCGGTTCATGAACGAGCCCGAGAGCTGCGACAGGTAGGTCGGCCCGGCGGGCAGCCGGTCGGGCACCGAGCCGGCGAGCGACAGCGCGGCGCCCACATAGGTGAGCGCGGACATCGACAGGATGGCGGGCACCCAGGCCCAGTCGAGGTTCCTCACCTGTACGACGGCGCCGGGCACGTCGCTGAGCTGGTGGATGATCACGTAGGTGGCGACGCCCGCGAACAGGAACATCACCACCGACCGCGGGGAGATGCGCTCGATCTTCTCGTCGTGGACCTCGCCCAGGCCGCACGCTCGGGCGACCTCGTCCCGCACTTCGTGGTCGAAGCCCTTGCGGTCGTGCAGGGCCGACCGGGTGGCGCCGGACAGCGCCAGGGGCTCCATGCGGGCCGCAGCCGGGCCGACCGCCTTGGCGCCCAGCACGTCGACGGCCGCCGCCACGGCCCGCCCGGGCCCCACCTTCAGCGCCGTCGACATCACCAGCTCGGCCACGTCGGACGCGAGCACGTCGTCGGACACCGCCAGCTCGCCGAACCCGAAGTCGATGATCCACGGCCGGCCGTCGTCGGCCAGGAACACGTTGGCGAGACGAAGGTCGCGGTGGGCGATGCGGCGGCTGCGCAACACGGCCACCTGTCGCCAGATGGCCCGGAGCACGTCGTCGGTCAGCTCGGCGTCGTCGACCGCGTCGAGCGAGCGACCCTCGATGGCCTCGTAGGCGAGGGCCATGGCGTCGTCGCCGACCACCTGGGCGACGCCGAGGAAGCGGGGCGTGCGCACCCCCAGCTCGCTGGCCCGCAACGACAGGAGCGCCTCGTGCTCGACCGTGCGCCGCAGCGACGAGAACGGTCGCTCGTCGCCCACGTTCTCGAGCCGCCCCGCCCGATACAGGCGGAAAAGCAGGTCGGCGCTGCGCTCCTCGGCGCTGAGGACCTTGACGAACGCGCCCGTGCCGTCGGCCAAGGTGGCGAAGTAGGGGGTGGAGCCGCGGGCATCGACGCTGGCGGGGTGCAGGTCGACCACCGACAGTCCCGATAGGGCGAGCGCGTCCCGCACCCGGGCGATCGCCGGGTGGCGGTCGCGCACGCCGAAGGCGAGCAGCACGACCAGTCCGACGGCCCACCCCGCGGCCAGCGCTGCGACCAGGTCGACCGCCAGACCGGTGCCCGACAGGACGCGACCGAGGGCGACGACGGCGACCGACCCCCACACCCACCGGCGCCACCTGCGAGGCAGCGACGGGGCGATGACCGTGACCGCGGCAGCGATGCCCGCCAGGTAGGCCGAGCTGGGGTAGGTGGCGTCGGCCACCCAGCTGCCGGCACGGCGGGCGGCGTCGTGCCCGGCGGGATGGATGCGGTCGACCGCCTGCTCGATGGCCGAGTAGAGGGCGAGGGCCGTGGACATGGCGAGCACCGCCAGTCCCAGGGTGCGCCAGCGACGCAGGGCCACGAGCGTGATCGCCGCGGCGAGCGGCCCGGCGACGGCGACGAGCTGGATCACCCCGACGACGAACCGGTCGAGCGCACCGGGCAAGCCGTCGAACAGAACGAGGATGTCGCGTTCCAGCCCGCCGATCGTCTCCTTGGCGGCCGTGGTGAGCAGCACGCCCATCATCAGTACGGCCAGGGCGACGATCAGGCGTAGCGCGTCGCTGGGCGACCGGGTGTAGCGCACCCGGTCGTCGTCGGCGGCGACCTCGCCCTCGTGCGACCGCACCTCGAGGACCGCCGGTTCGCTCACGCCGCTCGTCCCGGGTCGGCCCCGTCAGCCCGCGCTGGTCGCCGGGGCCAGCGCGGCCGGCATCGGCGGAGCGGAGTCGCGCCACGACCGGTTGCGGCGCCAGTAGAGGTAGGTGAGGCCGCCGAACACGATCGGCACGACGTAGGTCAGCAGCCGGTAGATGAGCACCGACGCGACCACCTCGGCATCGTCGCCGCCCGCGTCGGTGATCGAGGCGATGAGCGCCAGTTCGATGATGCCCACCCCGCCTGGCGTGAGCGGGACGGCCGTCAGCAGCCGGGCGAAGGCGAACGCGGCCAGCACCTGGGCCCAGCCCACCTCGTCGTCGGACACGCCCATGGCCCGCAGCGTGACGAGCAGCACGGCGTAGAGCGAGAGATGTCCGACCAGGGTCCAGATGGTGAGCGCCGCCCAACGATGGCGGACCAGCCCGATGACCCGGCTGCGGAACTTGATGATCGCGTGGTCCCAGCCGTGCACAGGTCCCTTGCGCACCACCCTGCGCAGCCGCGATATCACCCGTTCACCGACCAGCCCGGCCCGGCGGGCGAAGTCGTCGCTGCGCAGGATCAGGGCGAACACGACGATGGCACCGACCAGCCCGACGAGCCCTCCCACCGCGGCGACCATGCGGCCGCCGCCCGGCTCGCCTTGCAGCGCCAGGATGGCGAGCGCCACGATCGGCATGCCCAGCTTGGCGAAGTTGTTCCAGATGCCCGTCACCAGCACCGACAGCGTCGACCGCGACTTGGAGAACCCCCACGACGACAGCATCGAGTAGGTCAGGCCGACGCCCAGCGCACCGCCGGCGGGCAGCGAGTTGGAGACGGCGGTCGTCGACTCGGTGAGCACCACCGCCTGCGGGTAGGTGAGGCCGGGCGTGGCGAGGACGGTGAGGATCCAGTAGGTGGCCAGGTTCCACGCGGCGACGGCGACCAGCACCGCGATCTCGCGCCAGGTCAGGGTGCGCATGGCGTCCCACACCTCGGAGATGTCTGCGAACTGCTGCAGGACGTACCAGAAGATGCCGACCACCAGCACCAGCGACACCAGAGCCTGGAGCGCCTTGCGCACCCGGGGGTCGATCCGGCCGGGCCGCGAGGTCGGAGACCTATCGGGGGCGGCGGCGGTGCCGCCGCCCGCGACCTGGGCTGCCGTGTCGGCTGCGTCCATGGCCCCGTCCTCCTCGGCGCGGCGAGGGCGCCTCGCACGCAGTCTCCACCCCGCGGGCTCGGCTGGCAACGGCGGCGGTTCCCAGGGAGATCGCGCTGTGGGAGGCTGATCGCGCGCCGCCGTCGGCGCCAGAGCGCAAACGGACAGGGGCCCAGATCGTGGGAGCCCGGACGACAGTCGCCTCGCTGGTCATCGTGGGCACGGTCGCGCTCGCCGGCTGCGGCTCGGCGACACCCGGGGGTGACCCCGACGGCACGGCCGCCTCCACGCTGGCCGACGACGCCGTCACCGTCGCCTCGTTCGACTTCCCGGAGAGCGAGCTGCTGGCCGAGATCTACGGCCAGGCGCTGCAGGCCGCGGGGTTCGAGGTGCGGTTCGAGATCGGGCTCGGGCCCCGCGAGTTCGTCCAGCCGGCCCTGGCCCGTGGCCTCGTGGAGCTCGTGCCCGAGTACGCGGGCTCGGCCCTGCGCTTCGTCACCCTGGGCGGGAGCCAGCCCACCGACGATGTCACTGCGACGACCTCCGCGCTCGACCTTGCACTCCGCGACCGCCGGCTGGTGGCGCTGGCCCCGGCGCCCGCACAGGACGCCAACGCCGTGGTGGTGACCCGCACGCTCGCCGCCCGCTACACGCTCGACGAGATCAGCGACCTCGAGGCGGTCGCCCCCCGCCTGACGTTCGGGGGACCCCCCGGGTGCCCCGACCGCCCCCTGTGCCTGGCCGGCCTGGAGGCCACCTACGGGTTGGACTTCGCCGACTTCCTCCCGCTCGACGTCGCCGGGCCGCTGACCCACCAGGCGCTCGACGGCGGCCACGTCGACGTAGCACTGCTGTTCACGACCGATCCCCGCCTCGCCTCCGACGAGCTGGTCGTGCTGGCCGACGACCGCGACCTCCAGCCCGCCGAGAACGTGACGCCCGTCGTGCGGCGCGAGGTGGTCGAGCGGTGGGGCGACCCACTGGTCGAGGCGGTGGACGGGGTGTCGGGCCGCGTGACGACCGCGGGCCTCCAGGCGCTCAACGACCGGGTGGCCGACGGCGAGCCCGCAGCCCGGGTCGCGGCGGACTGGCTGCATGCCGAGGGGCTGGCGTGAGCCCACGAACGGGGCGACCGTGACCGCGTCACACGACGTCGGCACCGCAGGTACGCCCGGCGCAGAGGCCGCGCGAGCCCCAGCCGACGAGGTCGGCGTGGTGGTGGGTGGCGCCGGCACGGCTGCCGCCGAGACCACCGGCGGCCTGCGGGGACGCCGTCGGCGGCGGCCGACAGGCGCGCCGCCGCCGCTGCCGAAGTCGCTGGGGTCGACGGGAACGTTGTGGCTGATCGTGTTGGCCGTGCTGGTCGCCTGGGTCCTGGTGCTGCTGGCCTCGCCCTGGGCGCGCCGGGTGACCGACCGGGTCGACGCGGCGGTGCTCCGGCAGTTCGCCCGGGTACGCACCGGGTGGCTGACCGACGTCGCCACCGCCTACGACCGGGTGGCGACGGGCTGGACGTTGACCACGTTGGCCGTGGCGGTGCTCGTGCTGCAGATCGCCTTCCGGCGCTGGCGGCACCTGTTCACGTTCCTGGCCAGCATCCTCGTGATCGAGCTGGTCGGCATCGCGCTCTACAACGCCTTCTCGCGGCCCCGGCCCTACGACGTCACCGCGATCGGTCGGTGGGCCGGCTTCTCGTCGCCCTCGCCCCCGGTGGTGGTGCTCTCCGCCGTTCTCGTGGCCGTGATCTACAGCCTGGTGCCGGCCGGCGCGGCGCGGGGCGCGCCAAGCTGGTCGTGGCCGTCGTGCTGCTGCTGTTCGCCGCCGCGCGCCTCTACCTGGGGGTCGACCACCCGTTCGACGTGGTCGCCGGCCTGGCCCTGGGCATCGCCATCCCACTCGCCGCCTTCCGCCTGTTCACGCCCAACGAGTTCGTGCCCGTCGCCTACAAGCAGGGCAAGACCGCGCACCTCGACGTCACGGGACGGCGAGGCGAGGCCATCCGCCAGGCGGTACACGACCAGCTGGGGGTCACCGTCACCGACGCCCAGCCGGTCGGGCTCGAGGGGTCGGGCGGCTCGACGCCGCTCCGGCTGCGGGTCGACGGCGATCCGCAGCACGACTACCTCTTCGCCAAGCTCTTCGCCATGAACCACGTGCGGGCCGACCGCTGGTACAAGCTGGGCCGGCAGATCCTCTACGGGCGACTCGAGGACGAGACCCGCTTCTCCAACGTCCGCCGCCTCGTCGAGTACGAGGACTACGCGCTGCGGCTGCTGCGCGACGTCGGCATCCCGACCGCGACGCCCTACGGCATCGTCGAGATCACGCCCGAGCGCGAGTACATGCTCGTCACCAGCTTCATCGACGGGGCCCGCGAGATCGGCGAGGTCGAGGTCGACGACGACGTCATCGACGAGGGCCTCCAGCTCATGCGCCGGCTGTGGGACGCAGGCCTGGCCCACCGCGACATCAAGCCCGCCAACCTGCTGGTCCGAGACGGCCACGTCTTCCTCATCGACGCGTTCTTCGTGCAGGTGCGCCCCTCGCCGTGGCGCCAGGCCGTCGACCTCGGGAACATGATGCTGGTCCTGGCGGTCCGCTCGGACGCCGAGCGGGTGTACCAGCGTGCGCTGCGCTACTTCACGGCCGACGACATCGCCGAGGCGTTCGCCGCCACCCGCGGGGTGGCCAGCCCCACCCAGCTCCGGACGATGATGAAGAGCGACGGCCGCGACCTCATCGGCCAGTTCCGCCGGCTGGCGCCCGAGCGCCCCCGCATCGCGCTGCAACGCTGGAGCTTCCGCCGCGTGGGCCTGGCGGTGGCGGTGGTGGTCGGCCTGGCGCTGGCATCGGTGCAGGCGGTGATGATGTTCACGCCCGCCCATGACCTGCCGGTGAGCGCGCCGCCCGACTGCGGGACCGGGCGGCTGATGGTGCTGATGGCGCAGGCTGTCCCGCCGGCCACGCAGGTGCCGTGCGTCGCGTCGCTGCCCGCCGGCTGGCAGCTCGGCGGCGCCCACGTCGAACGCCACGACGCCACGTTCTGGCTCGACTCCGACCTCGGCGGCGACAAGGCGGTCACCGCCACGCTCGTGCCCCGGGACGAGTGCGACGTGACGGGGGCGACGCCCGTCCCCAGCGACGAGGTCGGAACCGAGCGCTTCGAACGGCCCGACCGGCTGCATCCCGAGCTGCGCTCCACCCGCTACTACCTGTTCCCCGGGGGTTGCGTGACGTACGAGTTCGCGTTCGACGAGGGCGCCGACCCCACGCTCATCTTCAGCGCCGAGCAGGCGCTCGCCTTCCAGCCCCGCGCCGCACTGGTCGAGCATGTGCGCGAGGCGACGGGCCTCGATCTGTGCGGAGCGGGCACGGAATGCGCAGCATGACCAGGGACACGGAATGCGCAGCATGACCAGGGACACGGAATGCGCAGCATGACGGCGGACCCGGAGGTGTGGGAGCGGCGGGCAAGCGACGCGCTGGCCGCTATGGCGGGGCTCGTGGTGGTGGCGGCGGGCCTGGTCGCCGTGCGCGACGGCACGGTCCCCGGTTGGGAGCGGAGCACCTTCGAGGCAATCAACGGCCTGCCCGGCTGGCTGTACCCGGTGCTGTGGCCCTTCCAGCAGCTGGGCGTGGTGATCTGGGGGCCGGTGCTTGCCCTCGTGGCCGCCCTCACCCGGCGGTACCGCCTGGCGCTGGCCCTGGTGGGGGCAACCGTCGCCAAGCTGGTGCTCGAACGCGTCGTGAAGGCGCTCGTCACCCGCGAGCGGCCAGGCACGTCGATCGGCGACGACGCCGAGCTACGGGGTGACGTCAGCGCCGGTGGCGAGAGCTTCGTCTCGGGCCACGCGGTCATGATCGCGGCGATCGTCTGCCTAGTCGTGCCCTACCTGCCCCGCCGGTGGCGGCCGGTGGCGTGGCTGCTCGTCGTGATGGTGATGATCGGCCGGGTCTACGTCGGGGCCCACAACCCGCTCGACGTGGTGTGCGGCGCGGCCCTGGGCGTGGCCATCGGCTCGTGCCTGAACCTGGCCGTCGGCGTGCCTGCGCGCTCGGTCGGTACGGTTCGACCTGATGTCTCCCCCGCCGCCTGATCGGAGCGCGATGGCCCAACCACCCGGGACGAGCGCGCCCAGCCGTGCCAGCCGGCTGGCCGGAGCCCGCCCGTGGGGGCGCCAAGCCACCGAGGCGGCCACCGGCGTCGGGCTGCTCGGCGTGAGCTGGCTGCTGCTCGCCGACCGGCCCGACACGGTGCCGGGCTGGGAGGCCGACGTCTTCGACGCCGTCAACGGCCTGCCCGAGGCGTTGCGATGGCCCGTGTGGCCGGTGATGCAGCTGGGCAACTTCTGGATGTCCATCGTGGGCGGGGCCGCCGTCTACACGTTGACCCGGCGGGTCCGGCCCGCCCTGGCCGCGTCCGCCGCGGTGGTGCTCGCCTGGGTGGCGGCCAAGGTCGTCAAGGATGCGATACCGCGGGCTCGGCCCGGCGATCTGCTCGACCACGTCAACCTGCGGGAGAGCGACCTCGACGGGCAGGGCTACGTGTCGGGCCACACCGCCATCGCGTTCGCGCTGGCCACCGTGCTGACGGCGGTGCTGCCCGGGCGCTGGCGCTGGGTGCCATTTCCGGTGGCGTCTGGCGTTGGGTTCGCCCGCATCTACTACGGCGCCCACCTGCCCCTCGACGTGCTCGGTGGCGCCGGGCTGGGCATCGTTTGCGGCGTGGTGGCCTCGGTGGCGTTCGAGCGCCACAGATCCCAGCCGGCCCGGCGACCGCTGACGCGCGCGGCGGTTGGACGTCGCGCCGATCGCCCGCCGGGACGGTGGCGTGGGGAGTCGTCGCCGCCCCGGCACCCGGAGACCTGCTCGCTGTGACCGCCACACTACGCAGCGGCGGCCGGCTGCGCCACTGTTCGCGAGATTTGCATACTGAAAGTGGTGTCTAGTCGAGGGTTTACGGTCATCGGCGGCCGATCTCTCGACTTCAGCTACACGGTCACCCCATCTCGACCTCAGGCCACCGGTCGAACGGCAGGACGGGGGTCTGCGGGGTGACAAGGCCGCGCGATCTGCGCGCATCACCCGCGCTGGCGGGACGTCGGCAGTCGCTGCAGCCATCGGCGGGCCAGGAAGACCCGCTGACGCGACCTGTGCGCCACCTTCCGTCGCACGAACCCCCAGCGGTCGCCGTGAGTCCACGCCAGCCACGTGGCGATCTTCGCCGAGTCCGTGCGGCCGAACAGCACCTCGTCGGCCTCGCGCCATCGCACGCCGGCGCCGTCGAGCCGGGCGCGAGCGCCGACAGCCTTGTGGCCTAGTCCGACCTTCTCCACGTCGAAGTGGACGACCAGGTGATCCACCTTGGCGATCTCCCCGGTGGCCAGCAGTCGATCGAGGACCTCGACCTCCGACGCCTCGACGTTGATCTTGAGCCACACGTGATCGGCGGCGGTGACGTGCTCGGCCGTCCACGCGGCCGCGTCGATGAAGCGGCACCGCTCGACCTCGCCGAACCGGGACGCGGCGGACTCGACGCTGGCGTGAAGCGTCCCGGGATCATGGATGTCCATCTCGGTGTCCGACGACCACCATCCCGCGGGGACGACCGTGACCCGATCGTCGGCCATGGCCTCGAGCGCGGCGACACAGGTCATGGCCGGCTCGAACGTCCAGATCCGATCGAACCCCCACCGTGGCCACATGGCCACCGACAAGCTCTCACCGATGTGCCCCCCGACATCGAGGAACACCCGCCGCCCGGGCACGTCAGCGACCGTACACCCATGGTGCGAGCGCAACCACCACCCGTGATGACGCGCTCAGTCCTCCGGTGTGGTCTCCGGATAGTCGACGGCCCACAGGCACAGCCCTTGGGGCGGAGCCAGCTTCGACGCCAGCGCCCGGTCGCGCCCCGCGAGGATGCCCAGCAGCTCGCCCGCGTGCTTGCGGGCTGCCCCGACATCGACCAGCGTGCCCACGACGCTGCGGATCATCTGGTGACAGAACGCGTTGGCCTCGATCTCGAACCGCAGCACGCCGTCGCCCAGGTCGGTCCACCCGGCCCGGCGGACATGGCGCACGAGCGACGCCTCGGTGCCGTCGCGGTGCTTGGGCCGGCGGCAGAAGGCCGCGAAGTCGTGCTCGCCCACCAGCGGGTCGCACCCGAGCCGCAGCAGGTCGAGGTCGAGCGGCTCGTCGACGTGCCAGGCCAGGTGCGCCAGGAACGGGTCGGGGACCGGCCGGTTGACGATGGTGTACCGGTAGGTGCGGCCCGTCGCCGACCGGCGGGCGTCGAATCCGTCGGCAGCGGCGCTCACAGCCCGCACCACGATCGCCGGCCCGCACAGGCGGTTGAGCGAGCGCTGCAGCACCAGCGGGTCGAACCGATCGGCGGGCGCGTCGAAGCTGACGACCTGCCCCCAGGCGTGCACGCCCGTGTCGGTGCGGCCCGCGCAGGTCAGCTCGATCGGCGAGCGCAGCACCTTTTCCAGCGCGGCGCGCAGCGTGCCGCCCACGGTCTCGACCCCGGCGTTGGGGGCGAATCCGTGGAACCCCGACCCGTCGTAGGCCACCGTCATCCGAACGCGGACCAGCGGCCCACGAGGGGCCGCTGGTCGGTCGGACATCTCGAACAGCGTCACACCGGGCGCCGGCGGGACGGCTGCCGTGTCAGACGAGCTCGATGCGCGCCATGGGAGCGTTGTCGCCTTGGCGCGGCCCGAGCTTGAGGATGCGCGTGTACCCACCGTTGCGGTCGGCGTACCGGGGCCCGATCTCGCTGAACAGCTTGTGCGTCATCTCGCGGTCGCCGAGGTACGACACGACCTGGCGGATCTGGTGCAACTTCACGTCGGGGTCGGCGTCGGCCTTGCGCGCCTTGGTGATGAGCTTCTCGGCCACCGGGCGCAGCGCCTTGGCCTTGGCCTCGGTGGTGACGATGCCCTCGGCGGCGAACAGGCTGGCGGCCAGGTTGGCCATCATGAGCCGCTGGTGAGCGGCGTTGCCGCCGAACCGGCGGCCCTTCTTCGGGGTGGCGGGCATGGCGGATCAGTCCTTGGTACGCAGGGAGAGGCCGCGCTCGTCGAGCTTGGCGATGACCTCGTCGAGCGACTTCTGGCCGAAGTTGGTGATGGCCAGCAGGTCGTCTTCGGTCTTGGTGACGAGCTCGCCCACCGAGTTGACCTGCGCGCGCTTGAGGCAGTTGCGGGGTCGCTCGGACAGGTCGAGGTCTTCGATCGGCAGGTCGAGGTCGGGCGACCCGGCACTCGTGACGGCCAGCTCGCCCAGCTCGAGGCCCTGGGGCTCCTCGCTCATGTCGGCCACCAGGCCGACCAGCGAGCGCAGGGTGTCACCGGCCGAGGCGAGCGCGTCCCGGGGCGTGATCGAGCCGTCGGTCTCGATGTCGAGGACGAGCCGGTCGAACTCGGTCGACTGCTCGACGCGGGTGGGCTCGATGTCGAACGACACCCGCCGCACGGGCGAGAAGATCGAGTCGACCGGGATCACGCCGATGGTCTCGGACACCTTGTTGGCGTCGGCCGAGCGGTAGCCGCGGCCCTTGGACACCGTGATGTCGACAGCGATGCGACCCGACTTGTTGAGCGTCGCCAGGTGCAGGTCGTCGTTCAGGATCTCGATGTCGGACGTGAGCTGGATGTCCTTGGCCGTGATGTCGGCCGGGCCGCGGACGTCGAGCCGCAGGGTCACCGGCTCGTCGCTGTAGCTGACGAGCACGATGTCCTTGAGGTTGAGGATGATGTCGGTGACGTCCTCGACAACACCGGAGATGGTGTCGAACTCGTGGAGCGCGTCGTCGAACCGCACCTGCGTGATCGCCGCACCAGGGATCGACGAGAGGAGCGTGCGCCGCAGTGAGTTGCCGAGGGTGTGGCCGAACCCGGGGTCGAGCGGACCCAGGGCGAACCGCTGGTGGTTGTTCTCTTCCTCGGTGATCGGCTCCACCGTAGGGCGCTGCATGACCAGCATCGGGAGGCTCCCTCGTAGCTGACGTGGTTGGGGGGGTGACTACTTGCTGTAGAGCTCGACGATGAGCTGCTCGCGCACGGGCACGTCGATGTGCTCGCGCAGCGGGTACTCGCGCACCTTCACCGAGAGACCTTCGTTCTCGGAGTCGAGCCACGGCGGTGGCGTGCGAGCAAGCACGTCACGGTTCCACTGGATCTGGACCATCTGGCGGGACTTGCCCCGCAGGCTGATCACGTCGCCCTTGCGGACGCGGTAGCTGGCGATGTCGACGCGCTTGCCGTTGACGTCGATGTGCCCGTGGTTGACGAACTGCCGCGCCTGCGGGCGGGTCGATGCCCAGCCCGCCCGGTAGACGATGTTGTCGAGCCGGCGCTCGAGGAGCTGGAGCATGAGCTCGCCGGTGACGCCCTTGCGCTTCGACGCCTCTTCGTAGAGGTTGCGGAACTGCCGCTCGGTCAGGCCGTAGGAGAAGCGCGCCTTCTGCTTCTCCTGGAGCTGCAGCAGGTACTCGCTGGCGTTGCGGCGGCGGCTGCGGCCGTGCTCGCCGGGCGGGTACGGGCGGCGCTCGAGGGCGCGGTTCTCACCCGCGGTGCCCCAGAGGTTGACGCCGAGGCGGCGGGAGACACGGGACTTCGGGCCGGTGTAGCGCGACATGCGGGGTTACCTCAGACTCGCCGCCGCTTGGGCGGGCGGCAGCCGTTGTGGGGGACAGGGGTGACGTCCTTGATGCCGGTGACCTCGATGCCGGCGTTCTGGATCGAGCGGATCGCGGTCTCACGGCCCGAGCCGGGGCCCTTGACCTGGACGTCGACCTTGCGCACACCGTGCTCCATGGCCCGGCGGGCCGCAGCCTCGGCGGCCATCTGGGCGGCGAACGGGGTGGACTTGCGGGAGCCCTTGAACCCGACGTTGCCGGCCGAGGCCCACGACAGGATGTTCCCGTCCTGGTCGCTGAAGCTGATGATCGTGTTGTTGAAGCTGCTCTTGATGTGAGCGACGCCGTGGCCGACGTTCTTGCGCTCGCGCTTGCGGGGCCTGCGGCCACCGGCGGACTTGGGCTTGGCCATTACTTGCGAACCTTCTTCTTGCCGGCGACCGTCTTCTTGGGACCCTTGCGGGTGCGTGCGTTCGTCTGGGTGCGCTGGCCGCGCACGGGCAGGCCACGACGGTGGCGCAGGCCCTGCCAGCAGCCGATCTCCATCTTGCGCTTGATGTCCTGCTGCACCTCACGCCGCAGGTCGCCCTCGACCTTGAACGTGGCCTCGATGTGGTTGCGGATGCGGGCGACCTCGTCGTCGGTGAGGTCGCGGACCCGCGTGTCGGGGTTGATGTCGAGTGCGGTGCAGATCTCCTGGGACCGGGTGCGCCCGATGCCGAAGATGTAGGTGAGCGAGATCTCCAACCGCTTCTCGCGGGGGATGTCGACGCCGGCGATGCGTGCCATGGATGCTTCTTTCCTCTAGCCCTGACGCTGCTTGTGGCGCGGGTTGGGGCAGATGACCTGGACGCGCCCGTGGCGACGGATCACCTTGCACTTCTCACAGATTCTCTTGACGCTCGGACGAACCTTCATGGGATTCCCGTCACTTGTAGCGATAGGTGATGCGACCCCGAGAGAGGTCGTACGGAGTGAGCTCCACCTGAACTCGGTCACCAGGGAGGATGCGGATGTAATGCATGCGCATCTTTCCGGAGATGTGGGCGAGGACGCTGTGCCCGTTCTCCAGTTCGACACGAAACATGGCATTGGGGAGGGGTTCGATGACCGTCCCCTCCAGGACGATCGCATCTTCCTTGGGTTTCGGCAGGGGGATTGCTCCTACACGTGCTTGTAGATCAGTGGCCGAGGACGCGTGGGAACAACGGATAGCGCCAAGAGCCGACTGAGCATGCTAGCGCGGCACGGCACGCAGCGAAACTCCGCGCGCGGCCAGCGCAGCATGACTTACCCCACCCCGCCGTCGCGAGACCGGATCCGCCGGTCACCGTACCCGATGCCCGGGGTCGTGACCCGTCTTTCGGTCCATCGGGGGATGACCGGCCAACCTGACCGCGGCAACGGTCTTCGGGCCGAAGACCCCGTCGGGCTCCCCGTGGTCGTAGCCGAGCTCGGTGAGGTCCTCCTGCAGGGTCTTCACCTCGGGGCCCTGTCGCCGTCTCGAGGAGCTCTGCCTCGCTACGCCTCCTGTGCCGGGGGTCAGGTCGCCGGCGGACACTGATCGTGGCGCGTCGACCACGCGGGGACGGTTCGTTGGCGCGTGGCCGAGGGCACCCGGTTAGGGTCGCCGGAAGACTGGTGGCCGGGGGGCCGCTGCGGAGGCACCGAGAGGTGCAGCGGAGGGGACGATGACCAGCGCGGGCGACGCAACAGCCGACGGTGCGGGGACGTCGAGGCCAGCCACGACGAGGCGCACGTTTCTCACCGGCGCGCTGGCCGCCGGTGCCGCGGTGCCGCTCGTCGGCTGGGGCCGGCCCGGCTGCGCTGCCCAGCCACCGCCGGTGCCCGCCGAACTGCCCGACGGGCTGTTCGCCCTGGGCGTGGCGTCGGGCGACCCGCTACCCCACGCCGTCGTGATCTGGACCCGGCTGGCCCCCGCACCCCTCGAGGGCGGGGGCATGCCGGCGGTCGACGTGCCCGTGCGCTGGGAGGTGTCGAGCGACGAGCAGTTCGGGCGCAACGTCAAGCGGGGCGACGCCGTCGCGTCGCCGCAGTGGGGCCACTCGGTCCATGTCGACGTCGACAACCTGCGGCCCGGGGCCTGGTACTACTACCGCTTCATCGTCGGCGACCAGGTCAGCCCGGTCGGCCGCACCCGTACCGCTCCCGCCGGTGGCCATCGCCGCGACCCGCTGCGGTTCCTGTTCGCCAGCTGCCAGAACTGGCAGTCCGGCTACTGGCCGCTGTGGGCCCACGCTCCCAGCGACGACCCCGATGTCGTGCTGCACCTGGGCGACTACATCTACGAGGGCGGGGCGAGCGCCGGTGCCGTGCGCCGCCACAACAGCGGCGAGATCCGCACGCTCGACGCCTACCGCAACCGCTATGGCCTCTACAAGGGCGACCCGGCGCTGCAGGGCATCCACGCGGCCTGCCCGTGGATCGTCACGTGGGACGACCACGAGGTCGAGAACAACTACGCCGACCTCGTGGCCGAGAACCCGGCCGAGGTGCCCGACTTCGCTGCCCGACGCGCCGACGCCTACCAGGCCTGGTGGGAGCACCAACCGGTGCGGCTCGCCCCGCCGACCGGGCCGGACCTGACCATCTACCGGTCGTTCGACTGGGGGCGGCTCACCCGGTTCCACGTGATCGACACCCGGCAGTACCGCGATCCGCAGGCGTGCTCGGGGGCTCTGGGCCCGACCTGCGACGAGCGCACCGACCCGACGCGGACGCTGCTCGGGCCGGAGCAGGAGGCCTGGCTCGGCGCGAGCTTCGCCGAGTCCCGCGCCACCTGGGACGTGCTCGCCAACCAGATCGTCATGACGTCGATGCCGTTTGCCGGCTCGCTCTACAACCCCGACCAGTGGGACGGCTACACCGCGGCCCGCACCCGCGTGCTCGATCTGATGGCGGCGGGTGACGTCGAGAACGCAGTTGTCCTGACCGGCGACATCCACGCGGCCGGCGTGGCCGACCTGGTGGACGAGCACCCCGACGGCACTCCCAGCACCGTGGCCCGGGGCACCGAGCTGGTCGGCGGGTCGATCAGCTCGACGTTCCCGGCCGACCTCGCGGACGTCGCCGAGCAGCTCATCCTGCAGCTCCCGCACGTGCGCTTCGCCGACACCCACCAGCGGGGCTACATGGTGTGTGACGTGACCGAGGCCGAGATGGTGACGCGCTATCAGGTCGTCGAGTCGACCCTGGTACCCGACTCTCCGGTCGCCACCGCGGGCACGTGGACCACCGTCGCCGGCACGCCGGGCGTGCAGGCGAGCTGAGGTGGGTCACAGGTCGGGCACGCCGCCCTCGGCACCGACGACCATCACCGTGTCGCGCGGTCCTGACTCGCGGTCAGGGTCTGCACTAGGGTCAGCCGGACGTCGCCGGGCCACATGGGGATGCCGTCGCCGGCGCACGGCAAGAGGGGACACGACATGATGCACAGGCTCGTCCGCGCGGCGGCTGCCGTCCTGGTGGTCGCCACGGCGGTGTTCACCGCGTTTCCGGCCGGAGCGCAAGAGGCGCCGGGGAACCGGCCGATGATCTTCGTCCACGGCTTCATGGGCTCGGGCATGCAGTTCGAGGCGCAGGCGTTGCGCTTCACCAGCAACGGGTTCCCGGCGGACCACATCGAGGTGTTCGAGCACGATTCGTTGGCCTGGCCCGGCAGCCAGACGGCGGTGTGGGGCCGGCTCGACGAACAGATCGCCGACCTGCTCGCCGCCACCGGTGCCGACCAGGTCGACCTCCTCGGCCACTCGCAGGGCACCGGCGTCGTGCAGGGCTACCTCAACAGCGACCCGTCCCGGGCCGCCCAAGTGGCCCACTACGTCAACCTCGATGGTGGAGCGGGCGGGACCGTGCCCGCCGACGTCGAGACCCTGGCCGTGTGGGGCGAGGGCGATCCGAGCCGCGAGATCCCGGGCGCCACCAACGTCCGCTTCCCGGACCAGGCGCACACCGAGGTCGTGAACTCGCCCGAGACGTTCGTCGAGATCCACCGGTTCCTGACGGGCACCGAGCCCGCGGTCGACGACGTCGTCCGCGCCGACGACGACTCGGTCGAGGTGTCGGGGCGGGTGCAGCTCTTCCCCCAGAACGCCGGCGCCACCGACGCGACGCTGCGCATCTACGAGGTCGAGCCCGCCACGGGCGAGCGACTGGACGAGACCCCGATATCCACCGTCGAGCTCGCCGGTGACGGCGCCTGGGGGCCGGTCGACGTCGATCCCGACGCGTACCACGAGTTCGCCGTCACCCGCGACGCGTCCGCCCACCACATCTACGCCCAACCCTTCCCACGCGACAACCGGTGGGTCCACCTCCTCACGTCCGAGCCGGGCGGGCTGGCCGACTCGTTCTGGGAGGTCACCGACGACCACAGCAACCTGGTGATCTTCCGCAACAAGGAATGGTGGGGCGACCAGGGCGCTGCCGGCGACACGCTCGCCATCGACGGGCAGAGCATCCTGAACGCGGCCATCAGCCCGCGGGCCAACCGGACGATCGGCATCTTCGTGCACGACAACGGCGTCGACGCGACGAGCGACCTCAGCGCGCCCGTGGCACCGACCGGGTTGCCGTTCCTGACGGGTGTCGATCTGTTCATCCCCGCCGCCAGCCCGCCCGAGGCCACGGTCGGCATCGTGGCCACGCCGCGGCTCGGCGACGGGCCCGAAGCGGTGTGCATCCCCAACTGGGCGTCGTCCACCGACCGCAGCAGCGTCCAGTTCGCCAGCTACCACCACCTGGTCGACAGCGACGGCAACCCCACCGAGGGCCACCCCGCCCCGGCATGCGCGTCCCCGGCCGCCCGGCCCGGCGGCCCGTCGACGCCAGCACCGGCGGCGCCGGCCACGCCGGTCGTCGCTGACCCGGCCTACACGGGCTGAGCGGCGGGGCCCGCCTCTATCGCACCGGATCTCAGGCCGGAGCTGCGAGTGCGTTGCGGGGGTCTCGACCGCGGCCCTCGGCCATCAGCCGGTCGACCGTCGGCTGCCCCAGGCTGTCGACCAGGTCGTCCAGCACCCGGTCGACGTCGTGCTGCTCGGCGCTGGCCGCCGGGAGCTGGGTCTCGGCCCGCACCGCGGCGGCGGCGCCCAGCGCTCGCCCCGCGGGCTCGGGGGCGCCCAAGCCGGCGAGCGCGGCCGCCCCGCCCTCGAGGGCCCCGGCCACGTCGCGCTGGTAGCCCGACGCCAGCGCGGCGTCGAGCACGGCCCGGTGCAGGGCCAGGGCGCGGCCGGGGTCGCCCGCCAGCTCGGCGACGATGCCCAGCTCCGCCAGGATCGTGACCACGTGCGGAGGCAGCTCGCCGCCGCTCGGCTCCGCCGACGCCAGCACGTCCGGGTCGACGTCCGACTCGGTGAGGATGGCCCGCAGGTGCGTCTCCGCACCCGCCAGGTCGCCGGCCTGCCGCGCCGCGAACCCCAGCACCATGCCGGCCAGCACCTCCAGCGACCGATCGGCCTGCTCGACCGCGAGGCGCTGTGCCTGCTCGCCCAGCTCGCGCGCCGCCGCCCAGTCCCCCCGTTGGCGGGCGATCCACCCCAGAAGGCCCAGCCTGCTGGCCACGTGGCGCCACAGGCCGAGCCGCTCGGCCTCGTCCAACCCTGCGGTCAGCAGCTTCTCCGCCGTGTCGAGCTCGCCCTCGAGCTCGGCCAGCGCGCCCAGCCACTCGCCCGCGGCCAGCCGTCCCCAGCTGTCACCGAGGTCGGTGAAGAGCGCCTCGCTCCGGCTCGCGAGCCCGCGCAGGCGGTCGGGATCGCCGTGCATGTGCGCCGGCAGCGCCAGCCCGAGCAACGCCGCGGCCTCGCCCCAACGGTCGCCGGCGGCCACCGCGACCCGGGCGGCCTCGTGGAGCAGCGACTCGCCGTCGGCGGCGAGGCCGACGTCGGTCATCGCCGAGCCGAGCACCATGGCGGCGCGGCCCCGCAGCACGGGGGCATCGAGACCGTCGAAGTGCGCCAGCGCGGTGTGCGCCCGGGCGGCGTGGTCGACCGTGTCGCCGAGGGTGAGCGCCGCGGCCTGCTGGAGGCAGGCCGCCCGGGCGTGGGCCGCACTCGGTGTCCGCGGCGCCAGCGCCAGCGCCCGGTCGACCGCCCGGGCGGCGCCGGCGGTGCGCCCCCGCAGGATCCAGTACCGGCCGAGCGCAGCGACGAGCCGGTGGGCCTCGTGGGCCAGGCCCAGGTCGACGGCCGTGTCGAGCGCGGCGTCCATGTTCGCCGACTCGACGTCGAGGACGGGCAGCCACGTGGCTTGCTCGGGCCCCGACAGGAGGGCGTCGGCCTCCTCGGCGAGGTCGAGGTACCAGGCGAGGTGCCGGCGACGACCGGCCTCCCTCTCGCCGGCCTCGGCGAGGCGGCCGGCGGCGTAGGCCCCGACCGACTCGAGCAGGCGATACCGCATCCCCGCCGGGCCGTGGTCGGCGACGACCAGCGAGCGCTCGACCAGGCGGCCGAGCACGTCGGCCGGATCGCCCGGATCGCCGGTCGGATCGACGCCCTCGGCGTCGCCGTCTTGGGGGGCGCCCGGGAGCGTCCCGCGGAGGTCGCCTACCGCCGCCGCCGCTGCCAGGGTGCTCCCGCCCGCGTGCAGGGCCAGGCGCCGCAGCACCCGCTGCTCGTCGTCGTCGAGCAGATCCCAGCTCCAGTCGAGCATCGCCTCGAGGGTCCGGTGGCGCTCGGGGCCACCGCGCCGCCCGGCCCCAAGCAGGCGGAAGCGGTCGCCGAGGCGTGCCACGACCTCGGACAGGCCCAGCGCCGGCACCCGCGTGGCCGCCAGCTCGATCGCCAGAGGCAGGCCGTCGAGGCGCCGGCACAGGGTGCCGATCAGCGGGGCCGTCCACGCCTCGACCTCCGTGGCGGCGCCTGCCGCCCGGGCCCGGGCCACGAACAGCCGCACGGCCTCGGCCTGCGCCACGACCTCGGGGCGCCGCTGGTCGCGCGGATCGGGGACGGCGAGCGGGGACACCGCCTGCACCACCTCGCCCGGCACGCCCAACGGCTCGCGGCTCGTGGCGACGAGGGTCACCCCCGGGGCCTCGCGCAGCACCCGGTCGGCGACGGCCGCGGCCGCATCCACGACGTGCTCGCAGTTGTCGAGGATCAGCAGCGCCTCGTGCCCGCGCAGGGCGGCGCCGAGCCGGGCGACGGACGGAGCCGGCGGCGGCGAGTCGGTGACCTGGCGGATGGCGAGGGTGGCGGTGACCGCGTCGGCCACCACGTCGGCGGTCGCGGACGCCCGCCCCCGGTCGACCCCGGCCAGGTCGACGAACCAGGCGCCGTCGAGCCGCTGGTCGGCCACGTGCCGAGCGGCCTCCAGCGCCAGCGTGGTCTTGCCCACGCCGCCCGGGCCCACCAGCGTGACGAGGTTCGCCGACCCGACGGCCTCGACCAGGGCGGCGAGGTCGTCGTCCCGGCCGATCAGGCTCGAGCGCCGGCCCGGCAGGTTCGACGGCGGGCGGCGGGCCGGCCGGGCGGACGGGGCGGTGACGGCACCCCCGGGCCCGGAGTCGGCAGGCGGCGGCGCGTCGAGGGCCGGGTCCTGCACGAGCACGGCGTGCTGCAACGCCGCCGCGGCCGGCGACGGATCGATGCCCAGCTCGTCGAGCAGGTGAGCCCTGTAGTTCTCGAAGCTGGCCAGGGCGTCGGGCTGGCGACCGGCCCGGTAGAGGGCGCGGACGTGGGCGAGGCGCAGCTCCTCGCGCCAGGGGTGCGCGTCGACCAAGGGCGTCAGCTCGTCGGCCACCCGGGCGTACTCGCCGAGCGACAGGCGGGCCCGGGCCAGGGCCTCGTGCGCTGAGAGGCGCCGCTCGTCGAGCAGCGACACGGCCCCCCGAGCGAAGGAGAGGTCGGCGAACTCGCCGTACGCCGGGCCGCGCCACAGGGCGAGGGCGCGTTCGAGCAGCGTGGCCCCCCGCCCGGGGTCGCCGGTCGCCGCGGCCTCGTCGACCAGGGCCGTGAACTCGCCGGCATCGACCGCACCGGGCGCGACGGCCAGGGTGTACCCGGGCGGCGGCGAGACGACCAGCGCCCGCGCCCCCGGCTCGGCAGCATCGAGCGCTCGCCGGAGCTGCGACACCTTCGACGACAAGAGCCCCGCCGGGTTGGTGCTCGCGGGGCTGTCGCCCCACAGGTCGTCCACCAGCCGGTCGGCCGGGACCGGATGCCCGACGTGGACCACCAGGTCGGCCAGCAGTGCCCGCACCTTGGCCCCCTGGACGGGGACCGGGCGGCCGTCGTCCGTCCACGCGGCGATGGGCCCGAGCACGCCGAAACGCATCCCGCGGACGGTAGCCGCCGGGGCCGGCGGTCCCGGCGGGGTTACGGCGGCGCCGTCAGGAGACCGTCAACCGACCGTCGACGGGCTCGGGCACGGTGGACCACGTCAACAAGTGGTGCGTCGCACCACAAGGACCACCGACGAAGGGAACCACCATGGGCAGGATCGTGAACTCCACCTTCATGACGCTCGACGGCGACATCACCAACATGCAGGACTGGCACTTCGAGTACTGGGGCGACGAGGCCGACAAGGCCGCCAGCGCCATCATGGGGGCCCCCGAGGCCCTGATCATGGGCCGCAAGACGTACGAGGGGTTCTACCCGGCGTGGTCGTCCCAGTCCGGCGAGGAGAGCGGTGCCGACCGGATGAACTCCGTCCGCAAGTACGTGGTGTCGAACACGCTGCGCAACCCCGAGTGGACCAACACGTCGGTGATCAGCGGCGACGTCGTGGCCCAGATCCGCACGCTCAAGGACGAGATGGACGGCGACCTCCTGCAGTACGGCTTCGGCGACGTGACCCGGCTGCTGGTGGCCGAGGGCCTGCTCGACGAGCTGAAGATCTGGCTGCACCCGGTGTTCTCCGGCAAGGCCAGCTCCGAGGACCTGATCTACCGCGACATGCCCCAGGCCAAGCTGCGGCTGACCGACACGGACGTGCACAGCAGCGGGGTGGTCATCCTCAGCTACGACGTCCTCGACTGACTACGAGGCCGAGCAGGTCGGACGTTCGCCACAGCCCACGCGTCGGGATTTGGTACACGAGCACCAGCGCCACAGCCGGCCGACAGTCAGCACGACACGCCGAGCGGGACCACAGCCCCGGGAACCTCGTCCGCCCCTCAATGCGTCCCGCTCTCGTCGCCTTCGCCGACGGCTCACTCTTCGCCCTTCGGGACGTTCGCTCAGGGCAGGGTGAGGATCTCGGGGCCGTGATCGGTGACGGCCACCGTGTGCTCCCAGTGGGCCGCGCGCGAGCCGTCGGTGGTCACGACCGTCCAGCCGTCGTCGAGCACCGCCGTCTCGTTGCTGCCCGCGCACACCATGGGCTCGACCGCGAACACGTCCCCGGTCGACACGCGCTTCCCGCGTCCACGCTTGCCGTAGTTGGGCACGTCCGGGGGCTCGTGCATGGCGGTGCCGATGCCGTGGCCCACGTAGTCACGCAGGACGCTGAACCCCGCCCGCTCGGCCGTGGACTGCACCGCGGCGCCCAGGTCGCCCAACCGGCTCCCCGGCACCAGTTCGGCGATGCCCGCCTCGAGCGCGACGCGGGTCACCTCGATGAGTCGCAGCGACTCGGCGTCGACAGCGCCGATGCCCGCCGTGAACGCTGCGTCACCGTGGTATCCGTCGACGATGGCGCCGCAGTCGATCGAGATGATGTCGCCGTCGGCCAGCGCCGTGCGATCGGGGATGCCGTGCACCACGACGTCGTTGACGCTGGCGCAGATCACGGCCGGGTAGCCGTGGTACCCCAGGAAGTTCGACCGCGCGCCGCGCTGGGCGAGCACGTCGCGGCCGATGGCGTCGAGGTCGAGCAGCGTGACCCCCGGATGCAACGCCTCGCGGATGCGATCGTGCATCTCGGCCACCACGCGGCCCGCCCGCCGCATCGTGCGGATCTCCTCAGGCGACCGTCGACCCACGCCGCCAGGACCTCTCAGCTGCTGCGGCGCACGTCGATGGCGACGAACAACCGCTCGGTGACCTCGTCGGCCGGCCCCAGCCCGTGGATGAGCTCGAGCACCCCGCGCTCGCGGTACCAGGCGATGAGCGGTGCCGTGTTGGCCTCGTACTCGGCGAGGCGCTTGGCGATCGCCGCCGGCGTGTCGTCGTCTCGCTGCACGACGTCGCCGCCACAGTTGTCGCACACCCAGCCGTACCGGGGCGGCTTGTCGACCGAGTAGTTGGCGGCGCAGTCGCCACAGACCCGCCGGCTCGCGAGGCGCTCGAGCACCACCTCCCTGGCGACGTCGAGGTCGACGACGACATCGAGCGGGCGCGGCGACGTGATCTCGGCCAGCGCCTCGGCCTGGCCGACCGTGCGCGGGAAGCCGTCGAGGATGTAGCCCCGCTGGGTCGTGTCGTCGCGATCGAGCCGGTCCTCCACGATGCCGATCATGAGGTCGTCGGGCACCAGGTTGCCGGCCGCCATGAGCTCGCCGGCCTTGCGGCCCAGGTCCGTGCCTTCGCGGACGGCGGCCCGGAGCATGTCGCCGGTGGAGATGTGGGGCACCACGTAGTGGCGGGACAGCCGGACACATTGGGTGCCCTTGCCGGCCCCCTGACGCCCCAGCATCACCATGCGCACCCCACGGGTCACTGCAGGAACCCCTCGTAGTTGCGCATCATGAGCTGGCTGTCGATCTGCTTCATGGTCTCGAGCGCCACGCCGACCGCGATCAGGATCGACACACCACCGAAGGCGAAGGCCTGCACGTCGGCGAACGCCAGCAACAGCGACGGCAGCAACGCGATGGCGGCGATGAACACGGCGCCGGGAAGGGTGATGCGGGCCAGGATCCTGGCGAGGTAGCGCTCGGTCTGCGGACCCGGCCGGATGCCGGGAATGAATCCGCCCTGCTTGCGGATCGTGTCGGCCTGCTGGTGCGGGTCGAACGCGATGGCCGTGTAGAAGTACGTGAAGCCGATGATCAGGAAGCCGTAGACGATGATGTAGAAGATCGAGTCGGGCTGCACCAGGTTGTCGTTCACCCAGCGCTGCACGCTCACGCCCCAGCTGCCCGGGTCGGACGGCAGGACCTGGGTGATGAGCAGCGGCAGGTAGAGCATCGAGCTGGCGAAGATGATGGGCACGACGCCCGACTGGTTCACCTTCAGGGGGATGTACGTGCTCTGACCGCCGTACATGCGGCGGCCGACCACACGTTTGGCGAACTGCACGGGGATGCGCCGCTGGCCGTTCTCGACGATGACGATGCCGACGAGCACCGCGATGAACAGCAGGGTCAGGGGGATCAACAGCCCCCAGCCCTTGGTCGCCCTGATCTGCGCGAACTGCGACGGGATGCTCGAGACGACGCTGGCGAAGATGAGCAGTGACATGCCGTTGCCGATGCCCCGCTGGGTGATGGTCTCGCCCATCCACATCAGCAGCGCGGTGCCGGCCGTCAGCACCAGGACCACGAGCAGCACCCGCGGTGCGGTGAAGTTGGGCAGCACGTCGATGTTGGTGGGGTTGCTGGCACCGCCGAGCAGGCCGCCGCCACCGTTGTGGAACAGGAACGCCAGCGCGGTCGACTGCAGGACGGCGATGGCGATCGTCAGGTAGCGGGTCCACTGCGTGATCTTCCGCTGGCCGATCGCCCCCTGCTGCTGCCACTCCTCGAGCTTGGGAATGACCACCGTCAGGATCTGCATGATGATCGAGCTGGTGATGTACGGCATGACGCCCAGGGCGAAGATCGCGAAGTTCGTCAGGCCCGCCCCCGAGAAGAGCTGCAGGTAGGCGAGCACGCCGCCGGACTCTTCGGACTGGCTCTTCAGCGACTGGATGGCGTCGAGGTCGATGCCGGGCGCGGGAACGTAGGAGCCCAGGCGGTACAGGGCGATCATGCCCAGCGTGAAGAGGATCTTGTTCCGCAGGTCGGCGACCCTGAACATGTTCCGCAAGCTGGACAGCACGTTTGTTCCCCTTCAGCGGCGTCGACTGTGTGTGCCGGGGCGCCGCGTGGCGACCGGGTACGCAAGTCTTGCCGGTTGACGACGCCGGGGCGCAATCGCGCCCCGGCGTGTGGTTACGACCTGGTTGTGCGAGTGAGGACTAGCGGTTTGCGAACTGGTTGCCCTTGGCGGGCGGGCGGCGATCGCCCCACGGCAGAGGCAGCACCTCGACGCTGCCGCCGGCCGCGGTGATGGCGGCTTCGGCCGCCTTGGAGAAGGCGTGGGCCTTGACGGTGACGGCGCGCGACAGCTCGCCGCGGCCGAGCACCTTGACCAGCGCGCCCTTGCCGGTGAGGCCCTTGGCGTGCAGGGCATCGGGGGTGACCTCGTCGAGCTCGGACGCCTCGATGGTGTCGAGGTTGACCGCCTGGTACTCGACGCGGAACGGGTTGTTGAAGCCCCGGAGCTTCGGGATGCGCATGTGCAGGGGCATCTGGCCGCCCTCGAAGCTGGAGGGCACCTTGCTGCGGGCCTTCTGGCCCTTGGTGCCGCGGCCGGCGGTCTTGCCGCCCTTGCCGGCGATGCCGCGCCCGACGCGCTTGGAGCGCTTGTTCGAGCCCGGAGCAGGCTTCAGATCGTGGACCTTGATGGTCATGGTGTTGCTACTCCGCTTCCTCGACCCTGATGAGGTGGGGGACCTTGGCGATCATCCCGCGGATCTCGGGACGATCGGGCAGCGTGTTCGTCTGACCGATGCCGCGCAGCCCCAGCGCCCGCAGCGTGCCGCGGTGCTTGGGCTTGGTGCCGATCGACGACTTGACCTGGGTGACCTTGATGTCGGCCATCGCTAGACCCCTTCGGGCGCGAGCCGGGCGCGCTCGCTCTCGCGGTAGGCCTGGACGAGCGCACCGGGGAACAGTTCCTCGGGCGACTTGCCGCGCAGCTTCGCGACCTCGTCGGGGCGCTTCTGCGCCTTGAGGCCGGCGATGGTGGCCCGGGCCACGTTGATGTGGTTGGACGAGCCGAGCGACTTGCAGAGCACGTCGCGGATGCCGGCCTCTTCCAGGATGGCGCGGGCAGCGCCACCGGCGATGACGCCGGTACCGGGAGCGGCGGGCTTCATGAATACCCGTCCGGCACCGGTCTCGCCGATGACGGGATGGACGATCGTCGAGCCGGCCAGCGGAACCTTGAACAGGTTCTTGCGGGCCTCCTCGGTGCCCTTCTGGATGGCGAGGGGCACCTCCTTGGCCTTGCCGTAACCGAGGCCGACGCGGCCGTTGCCGTCGCCGATCACCACGAGCGCGGTGAACGAGAAGCGCCGGCCGCCCTTGACCACCTTGGCCACGCGGTTGATGTTGATCACCCGAGACTCGTGCAGCGTGGCGTCGCCCGACGCACGCGGGTTCTCGCGCGGCTCGCGGGGCTGCCGGTCGCGGGGACCGCGGCCACCGCCACCACCTTGTCCGTTGGGCATCAGAACTCCAATCCTGCTTCGCGTGCCGCCTCGGCCACGGCCGCGACGCGCCCGTGGTAGAGGAAGCCGCCCCGGTCGAAGACGACGCGCTCGACGCCGGCGTCCTTGGCGCGCTCGGCGACGAGCTTGCCGACCTTGGCGGCGGCGTCCTTGTTGGACGAACCGTCGCGCAGGTCGGTCTCGAGCGTCGAGGCCGCGGCCAGTGTGGTGCCGGCACGGTCGTCGATGACCTGGGCCGAGATGTGCTTGTTCGAGCGGAACACGGCGAGGCGCGGCCGTTCGGCCGAGCCACGCACCTGCTTCCGCACGCGTGAGTGACGCCGGAGGCGGGCGTCGCGCTTGTGCTTGGCGCTGCTGCTCATCACTTACCTGCCTTGCCAGCCTTGCGCTGGACGTGCTCGCCGGCGTAGCGGACGCCCTTGCCCTTGTAGGGCTCGGGCTTGCGCCACGCCCGGATGTCGGCGGCCACCTGGCCGACGGCTTCCTTGTCGATGCCCGACACGACGATGCGGTTCGGCGCCGGCACCTCGAAGGTGACGCCGTCAGGGGCCTGGATGTTGACGGGGTGGCTGAAGCCGAGTGCCAGCTCCATGGCGCCGGGACCCTTGGCCGTGGCGCGGTAGCCGACGCCGACGATCTCGAGCTCCTTGGAGAACCCGTTGGTCACGCCCTGCACCATGTTGTTGACCAGCGATCGCACCAGGCCATGCATGGCCCGGTTCTGACGCTCGTCGTTGGGGCGCTCGACCAGCAGCTGCTCGCCGTCCTGGCGGATGGTGATGGCGCCGGGGATGTCGCGCTCGAGGACGCCCTTGGGGCCGCGGACCGTGATGTGCTGCCCGGCGAGCGAGATGTCGACGCCGCTGGGCACGGGGATGGGGGACTTGCCGATGCGGGACATTCAGATCACCACACGAAGCACAGGACCTCGCCGCCGACCTTGCGCTTGCGCGCTTCGCGGTCGGACAGCAGACCCTGGCTGGTCGAGAGCACCGCAACGCCCAGGCCGCCGAGGACCCGAGGGACCTTGGTCGACGGCGAGTAGACGCGCAGGCCCGGCTTGGACACCCGCTTGATGCCCGAGATCGTGCGGGCACGCTCGGGGCTGTACTTCATCTTCACGTGCAGCGTGCGGCCCGGACGGTCGACGTTGTCTTCCACGTCGAACGTCTCGATGTAGCCCTCCGCTGCGAGGACGCCCGCCAGGGACTCCTTGAGCTTGCTCGAGGGCATGCGCACGTCGTCGTGCATCGCGATGTTCGCGTTGCGGATGCGGGTGAGCATGTCGGCGATGGGGTCGGTCATGGTCATGAGTCGTCTCCCCTCACCAGCTCGCCTTGGTGACGCCCGGCAGCTCGCCGGCGTGCGCCAGCTCGCGCAGGCACACGCGGCACAGCCCGAACTTGCGGTACACCGCGTGCGGACGGCCGCACCGCCGGCACCGGGTGTACGCCCGCACCTTGAACTTGGGCTTGCGCTGCTGCTTGTTGATGAGCGCTTTCTTCGCCATGGCTACTGACCCTCGCGCTTGAACGGAAAACCCATCGCCAGCAGGAGCGCACGCCCTTCGGCGTCGCTGCTGGCCGTCGTGACGATGGTGATGTCCATGCCACGGGGCTGGTCGATGCTGTCGTAGTCGATCTCGGGGAACACGAGCTGCTCCGTGAGGCCGAACGTGTAGTTGCCATTGCCGTCGAACGACCGGGGGTTGAGGCCCCGGAAGTCGCGGATGCGGGGGATGGCGATCGAGATCAGCCGATCCATGAACTCCCACATCCGGTCGCCCCGCAGGGTGACCTTGGCGCCGATCGAGTTGCCCTCACGGAGCTTGAACCCGGCGATCGACTTCTTCGCCTTGGTCACGATCGGCTTCTGGCCGGTGATCGTCGTGAGGTCGCGCACGGCGCCCTCGAGCAGCGACGCCTGGCCGGTGGCCGCGCCGACACCCATGTTGACGACGACCTTGTCGAGCCGCGGCACCTGCATGACGTTGCCGAGGTCGAGCTCACCCTTGAGCTGATCCCGCAGGGTGGTGTCGTAGCGGGTCTTCAGCCGGGGCACGACCCGCTCTTGCGTTGCGTTGCTCATGCGATCTCACCTCCGCACTTCTTGCAGACACGGGCCTTGTCGCCCGATGCGTCGATCTTGTAGCCCACCCGGGTCGGCTTGCCGCAGGACGGGCACACCAGAGCGACGTTGGACACCTGGATGGGCATGTCCTTGTCGATGATGCCGCCCTGCTGGGTCGACCGGGTGGGGCGCTGGCTCTTGCGGGCGACGTTGACGCCATCGACGATGACCTTGCCCTCGCGGGGCAGGGAACGCATGACCTCGCCCTCCTTGCCCTTGTCCTTGCCGGACAGGACTCGGACGCGGTCGCCCTTACGGATCTTCAGACCTGCCATCACACGACCTCGGGTGCGAGCGAGACGATCTTCATGAACCGCTTGTCGCGCAGCTCGCGGCCCACCGGGCCGAAGATGCGGGTGCCGCGCGGGTTGCGATCGGGGTTGATCAGCACCGCCGCGTTCTCGTCGAAGCGGATGTAGCTGCCGTCGGGGCGACGGCGCTCCTTCTTGGTGCGGACGACGACGCACTTGACGACGTCGCCCTTCTTCACCGTGGCGCCAGGGATGGCGTCCTTGACGGTGGCCACGAAGATGTCGCCGATCGTGGCGTACCGGCGGCGCGAGCCGCCGAGCACCTTGATCACGAGCACCTCCTTGGCGCCGCTGTTGTCTGCCACCTTCAGGCGGCTCTCCTGCTGGATCATCGGACTACTTCGCCCTCTCCAGGATCTCGACCAGCCGCCACCGCTTCTGCTTCGACAGCGGGCGGGTCTCGACGATGCGGACGCGGTCGCCGGGGCGCAGCTCGTTGTTCTCGTCGTGCGCGTAGAGCCGGCTGGTGCGGACCATCGTCTTCTTGTAGAGCGGGTGCGGCTTGCGGGTGGTCACGACGACGACGGCGGTCTTGTCCATCGTGGTCGAGGCGACGACGCCCTCGCGGACCTTGCGTGCCGCACGCTCTTCGGTGGTGGTCTCTGCCATCACGCGTTCTCCTCAGTGAGCGCCTCGGCGGCCGCGATCTCGCGGGCCCGCAGCTCGGTCTCGAGCCGGGCGACGTCCTTGCGCACCTGACCGATGCGCGTGTAGTTGGTGAGCTGGCCTGTCGCCAGCTGGAAGCGCAGCTTGAACAGCTGGTCCTTGGCGTCGGCCACCTGGTCGATGAGCGTGCCGTCGTCGATGTCGTGGAAGCTGGTCTTCGCCATGGCTAGAACCCTTCTTCCTTGGTGACGAAGCGGGCCTTGATCGGCAGCTTCTGGATGGCGCGGTCGATGGCGGCCCGGGCGATCTCGGCGTCGGGGTACGACAGCTCGAACAGCACCCTGCCGGGCTTGACCACGGCGACCCACTTCTCGGGGTTGCCCTTGCCGGAGCCCATGCGGGTCTCGGCCGGCTTCTGCGTGACCGGCTTGTCGGGGAAGACGTTGATCCACACCTTGCCGCCACGCTTGATGTGGCGGGTCATGGCGATACGGGCGGCCTCGATCTGGCGGGCGGTGATCCACCCGGGCTCGAGGGCCTGGATGCCGTACTCGCCGAAGCTGACCTCGGTGCCACCCTTGGCGTTGCCCCTCATGCGGCCACGGTGATGCTTGCGGTGCGCGACCTTGCGCGGCATCAGCATGTCACTCGTCTCCCGGTCGGAAGTGCGGCGTCTCGTGGTGGTCGTGCACCCGGCGCTCGATCTCTTCTTCCTCGGCCAGCAGACGCTCGAGCTCGGGATCGGCCTCCTTGATGAGAGGCTCGTTCTCGGCTGCGGGCACCTCTTCCGGAGCGCCCTCGGCCGGACGACGGCGGGCAGCGGCGGACGACACGACGCGCTTGCCACCCTGCTGGGCGCCACCGGAGGTCTCGCCCACGGCCATGGCGGCCTCGCGCGAGATCTTCTCCTCGCTCTGCGACTTGTAGGGCAGCACGTCGCCCTTGTAGAGCCACACCTTCACGCCGATGCGACCGGCGGTGGTGCGGGCCTCGCGGAAGCCGTAGTCGATGTCGGCGCGCAGCGTGTGCCGGGGGACCCGACCCTCGCGGTAGCTCTCGGTGCGAGCCATCTCGGAGCCACCGAGGCGGCCGGAGCACTGCACCTGGATGCCCTGGGCGCCGGCCTTCTGTGCGTTCTGCACCGCACGCTTCATGGCACGGCGGAACGCGACACGGGCGGCCAGCTGGTCGGCCACACCCTGAGCGATCAGGGCGGCGTCGAGCTCGGGCTGCTTGATCTCCTGGATGTTGAGCTGCACCTTCGGGTTGCCGGTGATCTTGGCCAGGCCGCCACGCAGGCGGTCGGCCTCGCTGCCCCGGCGCCCGATGACGATGCCCGGGCGCGCGGTGTGCACGTCGACCCGCAGGCGGTCACGGGTGCGCTCGATCTCGACCCGGCTGATGGCTGCGTGCGGCAGCTGTGTCATCAGGTAGTCGCGGATCTTCCAGTCCTGGATGACGTTGTCGCTGTATTCCTCGCGGTCAGCGAACCAACGCGACTTCCAGTCGGTCGTGACGCCGAGCCGGAAGCCATAGGGGTTGACTTTCTGTCCCATCTACTTCGTCTCCTCGTCGCCGGTGTCGTCGGCGGGTGTGTCGTCGTCGACGTCTTCGGCGGCAACTGAGTCTTCTGCGTCAACCGTGGGCTCGTCTTCGACGACGGCCTCGGTCGGTTCCTCGATCACTTCGTCCGTGGGTTCCTCGACCACCTCGTCGGTGGGGGCTTCCTCGGTCTCGGGGGTGGGCTGCTCGCCGCGGCTGCGGGCCACGCGGGCACGGCGGGACTCCTGGCCACGGCGGCCACGGCGTGACGACGGCGCCGCCGCGCTGCCGGCGGCCCGCTTGGCCTCGACCTTGGCGGTCATCTCCGGCGACATCGGGCTCACGATGATCGTGATGTGGCTCATGCGCTTGCGGATGCGCGTGGCACGACCGCGGGCCCGGGGGCGCCAGCGCTTGAGTGTCGGGCCCTCGTCG
This sequence comes from uncultured Acidimicrobiales bacterium, assembly GCA_963735375.1. Classification (GTDB taxonomy): domain Bacteria; phylum Actinomycetota; class Acidimicrobiia; order Acidimicrobiales; family VFJN01; genus ZC4RG19. Next base: position 47,946 of record CAVTKS010000006.1, on the reverse strand, counting down.
GCGTAGCAGGCCGACACATACAGCGTGTCGGGGTCGAGCTCGTCGTTGTGCTGGGCGTTGGCGACGGCCGACGCCAGGCACTTGGCGATGACCTCGCTGGCGCCGCGCTCGGTGAAGGTGAGCACGTCCGCGGCCTCGCCCACGGGCAGGCCGCGGACGATGTCGAGGACCTCGCGGACCTTGGAGGCCGACATGCGCACGTGGCGGACCTGGGCGCGGGTGCCCGGCCGCTCGTTGGTCTTGGCGGCGGTCATCTCATCGCCTCCCTCGCACGGCCTTCTCCATGCCGGCGTGGTAGCGGAACGTGCGGGTCGGGGCGAACTCGCCCAGCTTGTGGCCGACCATCGCCTCGGTGACGTAGACGGGCACGTGCTTGCGCCCGTCGTGGACGGCCACGGTGTGGCCGACCATGTCGGGGATGATGGTGGAGCGGCGGGACCAGGTCTTGATGACCTTCTTCTCGCCCTTGGAGTTGAGGGCGTCGACCTTGCGGAGCAGGTGCTCGTCGACGAAGGGGCCCTTCTTGAGTGAACGCGGCACTGGGTTTACCTCCGCGAGCCGCGGGTACGGCGGCGACGCACGATGAGCTTGTCGGACGACTGGTTCTTCTTGCGGGTGCGGCCCTCGGGCTGGCCCCAGGGCGACACCGGGTGGCGGCCACCCGACGACTTGCCCTCGCCGCCACCGAGCGGGTGGTCGACCGGGTTCATGGCGACGCCGCGGGTCTGGGGGCGGACGCCCTTCCAGCGGTTGCGGCCGGCCTTGCCGATCTTGATGAGCTCGTGCTCGGAGTTGCCGACCTCGCCCACCGTGGCCCGGCAGTCGATCGAGACGCGGCGCATCTCGGTGGAGGGCAGGCGCAGGGTGGCGTAGGCGCCCTCCTTGGCCAGCAGCACGACCGACGAACCGGCCGAGCGGGCCAGCTTGCCCCCGCCACCGGGCTGGAGCTCGATGTTGTGCACCGTGGTGCCGACGGGGATGTAGCGCAGCGGCAGGGCGTTTCCGGCACGGATCTCGGAGCCCTGGCCCGACTGGAGCCGGTCGCCGACCTTGAGGTCGCGGGGCGCCAGGATGTAGCGCTTCTCGCCGTCGAGGTAGTGCAGCAGCGCGATGCGGCAGGAGCGGTTGGGGTCGTACTCGATCGACGCGACGGTGGCGGGGACGCCGTCCTTGCTGCGCCGGAAGTCGATGACCCGGTACCGCTGCTTGTGGCCGCCGCCACGGTGACGCGCCGTCTTGCGACCGTGGACGTTGCGGCCACCGGTCGAGCTCTTCTTGTCGAGCAGCGACTTCTCGGGGCGGTCGGTCGTGACCTCGGAGAAGTCGGCGACGGTCTGGAACCGTCGGCCCGGGCTGGTGGGCTTGCGCTTGCGGAGTGCCATTGCGGAGCCTCGGCCTAATCCTGGAAGAGGTCGATCGTCTCACCCTGCACGAGGGTGACGATCGCCCGCTTGGTGTCGGGACGCTTGCCGTAGGTGAACGTCTTGCGGTTGCGCTTGCGCTTGCCCAGTCGGGTCAGCGTGTTCACCTTCGAGACCTTGACGCCGAAGATGCTCTGCACGGCGTCGCGGATCTCGGGCTTGGAGGCCGAGGGGTGCACGGTGAACGTGTAGACCCCTTCCTCCATGAGTGCGTAGGACTTCTCGCTCACGACCGGAGCGACGATGACGTCTCGAGGATCCTTCACTGCTCGCTCCCGTCGTCGTCGCCGGTGGTGGCGGACCTGGTGGCCGGGAGCGACGCCTGGGTGAAGACCACCCAGTCGCTGACCAGCACGTCGTAGGCGTTGAGCTCGCCGGCCGACACGGTGTGGACGTCCTGCAGGTTGCGCAGGCTCTTCCACACGGGCACGTCGGCCTCGTCGCGGTTGAGCACCACGAGCACCCGGCCCTCGACGCCCAGCTTGTCGAGCACCTGGAGGGCGCCCTTGGTGCTGGGCGTGTCGATGCCCCAGCCGTCGAGCACGATGACCTTGTCGTCGGTGCGGCGGTCGGACAGGGCCTGCGCCAGCGCCGCACGGATCATCTTCTTGGGGGTGCGCTGCTTGTAGCTGCGGGGCTTGGGCGCGTGGGTGACTCCGCCGCCCCGCCAGTGCGGTGCCCGGATGGAGCCCTGGCGGGCCCGGCCGGTGCCCTTCTGGCGCCACGGCTTGGCGCCACCGCCCCGCACCTCGGCGCGGGTCTTGGTCGACTGGGTACCGGCGCGCTTGGCGGCGAGCTGGGCCGTGACGACCTGGTGCATGAGCGACATGTTGGGCTGGACGTCGAAGTAGGCGTCGTCGAGGTCGACGTCGCCCGACGCCTTGCCGGCTGCAGTGGTGAGCTTGACGGTCGCCATCGTCTACTTCCCCTTGACGGCGTCGCGGACGAGGACGATGCCGCCGTTCGGCCCGGGCACGGAGCCCTTGACCAGCAGCAGGTCGCGCTCGGCGTCAGCCTGCACGACGGTGAGGTTGAGGGTGGTGGTCTTCTGTCCGCCGGAGCGACCCGCCATGCGGGTGCCGCGGAAGACGCGGGACGGCGTGGCGCAGGCGCCGATGGCGCCGGGGGACCGGTGCACGCGGTGGGCGCCGTGGCTGGCGGGCAGGCCCGAGAAGCCATGGCGCTTCATCACGCCCGTGAAGCCCTTGCCCTTGCTCACCGAGGTGACATCGACCAACTCGCCCTGGGCGAGCACGTCGGCGCCGATCTCCTGACCGACCTCGTACTCGCTGACGTCGTCGAGCCGGAGCTCGACGAGGCGCGTGCCCGGGTCGACCCCGGCGGCCTCGTACTGCCCGGCGACGGGCTTGGTGAGCTTGCTGGCCTGCTTCTGCCCGAAGGTGACCTGGAGCGCGCTGTACCCGTCGCGCTCGTTCGTCTTGACCTGGACCACGCGGCACGGGCGCACGCGCAGGACGGTGACGGGCACGACTCGGTCGTCGTCGTCCCACACCTGCGTCATGCCGACCTTCTCGCCGACGATCGCTCTTGTGGCCATGGCGGCTACGTCTTTCTCTGCCTGGTGCCCGCTCGCCCGCGCCTGTCACAGCGGGGTGACACGGCGGGGGGACACGGAATGGCTACGGTTCACGCAAACGCTCCGCTCGGGACCAGCCCGGCGGAGCGCCTGTTTCGGTTGTGCCGCGTGGTTCCCGGCGGGCGGGCCTGCGCGGACTTCAGTTGGACAAGATCTCGGAACTAGCTGCCTGCGCTCGACCCGAGGGAACGGCTCCGCGCACGGCCTGACGATGATAGCCACCGCCCCCACCGCAGCACAACGTGAGGGGCTGGCTACCTGCGAGAAGGCCCTCGAACGACGCCGCGTGGTCGCTCGCCCACAATCTGGTGCAGACGGCGGGCGTCGTCAACTAGGGTCGCGCCCCATGCCGTTCGGGCGACGCAGAGCCGAGCACAAGAGCCGCGCGGCCAAGGCGCGCGATCCGTTCGAGCACCTGGCCGACGAGCGCCGCGCGGCAGAGTCCGACGCCTGGTTCATGGCGCCCGACGACGGGCCCGAGCTCGACATCGAGACCGGCATCTCATCCAACCTCAGCGAAGACGACCTCGACGAGGGCTGAGCCCCCGGCCCGGGCGGTGCCGCGTTCACCGAGCAGGACGGGAGGGATCGTGCTCTGATGAGGCGCGCGATGTGTCCGCTGGCGGCCATCGGCTGTTCACATCGCTCACGATCCGGCGACACCCCGGATCGCTAGCGTCATCGCCGTCTCGAGCCCGAGAGCTCCCGACACGACCTCGAAGGAGAGTGATCCGTGCCTCGTTCACGCACCCTCGTCCGGCTGGCGGTCCCCGCCCTGCTGGCCGTCGCCCTCGCCGCGTGTGCCCGTCCGGGATGGCCCGGCGGTGGTGGAGGTGGCAGCGGTGGCGGCCACCACCCCGCGCCCGTCCAGGTGCAGGTCCTGGGGCTGAACGACTTCCACGGCAACCTCGAGCCACCCGCCGGGTCGAGCGGCCTCATCGAGGGCACCCCGGCCGGCGGGGCCGCATACCTCGCCACCCACGTGGCCGCGCTCGAGGCCACCAACCCCGACAACACGGTCGTCGTGTCGGCCGGCGACCTGGTGGGCGCCAGTCCACTGTTGTCGGCCCTGTTCCACGACGAGCCCACCGTCGAGGCCATGAACGAGATCGGGCTCGACATCAACGCCGTCGGCAACCACGAGTTCGACGAGGGCACCGACGAGCTGCTGCGCCTGCAGGACGGCGGCTGCCACCCCACCGACGGCTGCCTCGACGGTGACGGCTTCGCCGGGGCCGACTTCCGCTTCCTGGCCGCCAACGTCGTGTCGCAGGACACGGGCGACCCGCTGTTCCCGGCCTACAGGGTCGAGCGGTTCGAGGCCGGTACCAAGGTCGCCTTCATCGGCATGACGCTCGAAGGCACGCCCACCATCGTCACCCCCGAAGGCGTGGCCGGGTTCGACTTCCTGGACGAGGCCGACACGGCCAACGCGGTCGTCGACGACCTCGAGCGGCGCGGCATCGACAACATCATCGTGCTGCTGCACGAGGGCGGGGTCACCACCGGCGGCGGCTACAACGGCTGCACCGGCATCTCGGGCCCCATCGTCGACATCGTCGAGCGCCTGGACGACCAGATCGACGCCGTGATCAGCGGCCACACCCACCAGGCGTACAACTGCGTGGTCGACGGCATCCCGGTCACCAGCGCCTCGTCGTTCGGTCGTCTGGTCACCGACATGGACCTGACGATCGACCGGCGCACCAAGGACATCACGTCCATCTCGGTCGACAACCAGATCGTCACCCGCGACGTCGCACCGGCGTCACTGATCACGGCGCTGATCGACCGCTACAAGGCGATCAGCGACCCGCTGGCCAAGCGGGTGATCGGCTCGATCACCGCCGACATCACCCGCGCCCAGAACGCGGCGGGCGAGTCGGCGCTGGGCGATGTCATCGCCGACAGCCAGCTGGCGGCGACCACGCCCCCGGAGCTCGGTGGGGCCGTGGCGGCGTTCATGAACCCCGGCGGCATCCGCACCGACCTGCTGTACGCGGCGAGCGGTGCCGAGGGCGACGGCAACGTCACCTACGAGGAGGCGTTCACCGTGCAGCCCTTCGGGAACAGCCTGGTCACGATGACGCTCACCGGGGCGCAGATCGACCGGATGCTCGAGCATCAGTTCTGCGGCGGCAACGCCGCGGCGCCGCGGGTGCTGCAGCCGTCGGTCGGGTTCGCCTACACGTACTCGGCCGCCGCCGTGGGTGCCGCCGATTGCGCCACGGCCAACGCCGTCAACGCGGCCACCATCGCCATCGGGGGCGTGCCAGTCGACCCCGCCGGCACCTACCGGGTGACCGTCAACAGCTTCCTGGCCACCGGCGGCGACAACTTCCCCGTGCTCAACGAGGGGACGGATCGTCTGGGCGGCGCGGTCGACCTCGACGCCCTCGAGGACTACCTGTCGGCCGCGCTGGGCGGCGTGGCCCCGGGCCCCCAGGACCGCATCACCCGCCTCGACTGATCCTGCCGCACGCGCAAGAGCCCGGGCGCAGGCCCGGGCTCTGGTGCGGGGGGCGAGTCGCCCTACGCCTGCTGGATCTTGATCTCGATGTCGACGCCGGCGGGCAACTCGATGCGCTGGAGCGAGTCGACCGTCTTGGGGCTGGGCTCCAGGATGTCGAGCAGGCGCTTGTGGATGCGCATCTCGAAGTGCTCGCGGCTGTCCTTGTCTTTATGCGGTGAGCGGATGACCGTGAACCGGTGCTTCTCGGTGGGCAGCGGGATCGGGCCCCGGACCGTGGCCTGTGTGCGCAGGACCGTCTCGACGATCTTCTTCGTCGACTGGTCGATGACCTCGTGGTCGTACGCCTTGAGGCGGATGCGGATCTTCTGCTTCTCAGCCATCTCACTCACTTTTCAAGGAACGGATCGCCCGGAGGCGGACGAGCAAGACTACCGGCCCCGCAGCCGGAACCGCCAACCTGCGGCGGCTCGGCCACGAGCTCAGCAGTCGACTGCCGCGTGGAGCGCCTCGCAGACCTGACGCATGCGCTCGGTGCCGAGGACCGTGATGCGCCCGGTGAGGTAGCGGGGCCGGACCTGCCGCACGTTGTCGAGCGTGAGCACGCAGGCCAGAGGCATGCCGTCTGCCTCGTCGAGGTCGACCTCGGTCGGGATGCCCCGTCGGGTGCGTGTCGCCGGCACGGCGAGGATCTGGTTGAGCACCGGGATCGCCGCTTCCCGCTGCAGGATCAGGTACGGCCGCCGGCTCTCGTCCGGATGCTCGTGCCACCACACCTCACCGCGGGCTACCACGGCTCGAAGCCCGCCTCGCGCTCCTCCTGGTCGAGGCGCTGTGCGGTCTCCCGCCCGGCGATGTCCGCCGTGCGCTCGAGGTCGCCCCACTCGTCGGGCGTGCCAGGCGGGATGCGCCGGTAGCCCTCGGCGATGGCCTCGCCGATGGCGTCGCGTCGTCGCTCGTCGAGGTGCTGTTCGACCGCCTCGCGGATGACGGCCGAGCGCGACACACCCCGCTCGGCCGCCTCGGTGTCGAGCTTGGCCACGAGATCGTCGGTGAGCTGGACCATCGTCTGCGTGCGGGCCATAGGGCAACGATAGGCCTATGGCCACCCGGGTCGCTGTCCTCGGACCCGGGCGAACGCTCTGCGCCCATCCGGACATGAAGGGCATGGACGACGCCCAGCGAGCGAGACTCGGGGCCCGACGACGCGGAGCGCGATGGACGACCCCGACACAGAGGTTGGCGAGCTGGCACGTCGGTCGCGCTTCGAGAAGCTGTACGCCGGTCATTCGCGGGCGATCCTGGCCTTCGCCGTCCGCCGGACGACACAGCCAGACGACGCCGCCGATGTCGTCGCCGAGACGTTCCTCGTGGCCTGGCGCCGCCTCGACGACGTGCCCCTCGGCGACGACGCCCTGCTGTGGCTGTACGGCGTCGCTCGCCGTGTCGTGGCCAACGTGCGCCGCGGCGCCCGCAGACGAGCGAGGCTCGGCTCCCGCCTCGCCACCGCGGTCGGCGAGCAGATGGTCGTGGACCCTGCCGAGGTGGTGGGCGCCGCAGCAGTGGTGAGGCAGGCGCTCGCGTCGCTGTCCGCCGATGACCGGGAGCTACTCCAACTCACCGCATGGGAGGGACTCACGGCCACCCAGATCGGAGAGGTGCTCGCCATGCCCGCCCCGACCGTGCGCACCCGGCTCCACCGTGCCCGCAAGCGGCTCCGCGACGCCGACCTCCGGCTGACGGAGGAGCGCGAGCGGCTCGCACCGGACGAACACACGGCCGGAACCGGACATGACACGGGTAGCGAGCGAGTGCTCGCCCGGGAGACCGAGGGACACCCATGAACGACACCGAGCTCGACGAACTGATCGCCGCGACCGCGCGCGTCAGCGATGCCGATGTCGCTCGCTGGGACCTGACCGGCCCCGAACACGAACTGTGCGAGGCGATCATGTCCACTGGCCCCACCAGCAGCGCCCCGGAGACGATGGAGGGGATCCGCTCCTCCCCAGGGGACCAGCTCCCACTCGGCGACGAGCCCACCCCTCCGGAGATCTCGCTCACGCGTGCGGCACCGGGACCGCGCCGACGACGCCCGCTCGTCACGGCTCTGGCGGCCACGGCAGCCGTCGCCCTCGTCGTGCTCGGCGTGTGGGCGGTCGGCGGCTCGCGGACCAGCCACTACTCGGTTGAGCCGGCCGAGGTCGCCGAGTCCGCACCCCGGCTGCTGGTGGACCTGCCGGGCTGGGTCGTGGACACGGCGGACGAGCAGTCGAGCGACGACGGCCAGATGACGCTGACCGACGGCGCCCGCAGCCTCGAGCTGCACTGGTACCCGGTCGAGACCTACGAGGGCTACCGCCGCGACCGTCTGTCCAGTGCCGCTGGTGTCGAACCGGCGACGTTGCTCGGCCAGCAGGCCGAGATCTTCGTCCCCGACTTCTTCGACGACGCCGGCCTCGGCGACTTTCGCGCACAGTGGCGCCAGGGCGCGGTCTGGGTGGAGGCCATCACCGACGCGAGCACGAGCGACGAGGTGCAGGAGCTACTCGACGCCGTGGTCGAGGTCGACACCGCCGCCTGGTACGAGGCCATGCCGGCCGAGGTGGTCACGCCGCCCGAGGCGGGTCTCGTGATCGATGCCATGCTGCAGGGCGTCCCCCTGCCCCCCGGGGCCGGGCTCGCCGATCTCGACCAGGTGCCCCTCGTGCGCTCGCGCTACCAACTGGGAGTCGCCGTCATCACGCAGGTTGCGTGCGGTTGGATCGACGCGTGGGTCGCGGCTACCGACAGCGGTGACGACCAGGCCGCGCAACAGGCCGTGGACGCGATGGCGACCTCCCACGACTGGGCGATCCTGATCGAGATGGACGCCGAGGGAGACTGGCCCGGGGTGATCTGGGAGTACGCCGACGCGATGGCGACGAACGCACCGATCGGCCCCGGAGGCGGCTTCACGATCGGCGAGAGCTACCGCCAGGGCCTCGGCTGCGACCCCAACAGTCCCGCCGGCCTCTGACCGGCTCGGGTCACACGAACGACACCGGCCGGCCTCCGAAGAGGCCGGCCGGTGCAGTTCATGGCGATCGTCGGGCCGGGGCCCGAACGACGGGACTACTTGAGGATCTTGGTGACGCGTCCCGAGCCCACCGTGCGGCCACCCTCACGGATAGCGAACAACAGGCCCTCGTCCATCGCGATCGGCGCGATCAACTCGACGGTCATCTCGGTGTTGTCACCCGGCATGCACATCTCCACCCCGCCGGGCAACTCGATGCTCCCCGTCACATCGGTGGTCCGGAAATAGAACTGCGGCCGGTAATTCGTGAAGAACGGCTTGTGCCGCCCACCCTCTTCCTTGGTGAGCACGTACACCTGCGCCTCGAAGTTCGTGTGCGGCGTGATGCTGCCCGGCTTGGCCAACACCTGCCCACGCGACACATCCTCCTTCTTCGTCCCCCGCAACAGCACCCCGACGTTGTCGCCCGCCTGACCCTGATCCAACAGCTTGCGGAACATCTCCACACCCGTACACGTCGTCTTCGACGTCGGCCGGATCCCCACGATCTCGATCTCATCGGAGACGTGCACCACACCCTGCTCGATCTTGCCGGTCACCACCGTCCCCCGACCCGTGATCGAAAACACATCCTCGATCGGCATCAAGAACGGCTTGTCCAGATCCCGCGCCGGTTCCGGCACGAACCGATCCACCTCCGACATCAACTCCAACACCTGGGCCGCCGCCGCCTCGTCGCCCTCCAGGGCCTTCAACGCCGAGACCGGCACCACCGGGATGTCATCACCCGGGAAGCCGTACTCGCTGAGCAGCTCCCGGACCTCCATCTCCACCAACTCGAGCAGCTCCGGATCATCGACCATGTCGACCTTGTTCAACGCCACCACGATCGACGGCACACCCACCTGCCGGGCAAGGAGAACATGCTCACGGGTCTGGGGCATCGGACCATCCGTGGCCGCCACCACCAGGATCGCCCCATCCACCTGCGCCGCACCCGTAATCATGTTCTTGATGTAATCCGCGTGCCCCGGCATATCCACATGCGCGTAATGACGGTTCTCCGTCTCATACTCCACATGCGAAATATTGATCGTGATCCCCCGCTGCTTCTCCTCCGGGGCCTTATCGATCTGATCGAACGCCATCACCTGCACATTCGGATTCGCGTCCGCCAACACCTTCGTGATCGCCGCCGTCAACGTCGTCTTCCCATGGTCAATATGACCCATGGTGCCGATGTTCAGATGCGGCTTGTTCCGCTCGAACTTTTCCTTGGCCATGGCTGCGTAGATCCTCTGTTGACTCGTGACGGTTTGTGATCGTGAAGGGAGAGCTAGCCGAGCTACTCGCCGCGCACTCGGGCGACGATCTCTTCCTGCACTGAAGCAGGGGTCTGCTGGTAGCTGTGGAACTGCATGGTGTACGTCGCGCGACCCTGGGTGCGCGACCGCAGGTCGGTAGCGTAACCGAACATCTCTGACAGGGGGACCTGCGACCGGATCACGTGGCTGCTGCCGCGCTGCTCCATGCCGCCGACGCGACCGCGACGGCTGTTGAGGTCGCCGATCACATCGCCCATGTAGTCCTCGGGCGTGACGACCTCGACCGACATGATGGGCTCGAGGAGGGCGGGCTTCGCCTTGCGGGCCGCCTCCTTGAACACCATGGAGCCGGCGATCTTGAACGCCATCTCCGACGAGTCGACGTCGTGGTACTTGCCGTCGGTCAGCGTGGCGCGGATGTCGACCGTGGGGTACCCGGCGAGCACGCCGGCGTCGAGCGACTGCTGGATGCCGGCGTCGACCGCGGGGATGTACTCCTTGGGCACGCGCCCGCCGCTGATCTTGTCGACGAACTCGTAGCCCCCGCCCGGGCCGAGCGGCTCCATCGTGATGGTCACCTCGGCGAACTGGCCCGAACCACCCGTCTGCTTCTTGTGGGTGTAGGTGACCTTCTCGACGGTCTGCGTGATCGTCTCGCGGTAGGCCACCTGCGGCTTGCCGACGGTGGCGTCGACCCGGAACTCGCGCAGCATGCGGTCGACGATGACCTCGAGGTGCAGCTCGCCCATGCCGGAGATGACGGTCTGGCCGGTGTCCTCGTCGGTGCGCACCTGGAACGTGGGGTCTTCCTCCGACAACGTCTGGAGGGCCCTGCCCATCTTCTCCTGGTCGACCTTGGTCTTCGGCTCGACGGCCACGTGGATGACCGGCTCGGGAAACACGAGCTGTTCCAGGATCATCTCCGCACCCGGCGTGGTCAGCGTGTCGCCGGTGCGCGTGTTCTTGAGGCCGATGCCTGCGGCGATGTCGCCCGTCATGACCGCGTCGACGTCCTCGCGGTGGTTGGCGTGCATCTGCAGAATGCGGCCGATGCGGTCCTTGGAGCCCGTCGTCGTGTTGACGACCTGCGAGCCCTTTTCCAGCGTGCCGGAGTAGACGCGGAAGTAGGTGAGCTTGCCGACATGCGGGTCGGACATGATCTTGAAGGCCAACGCGGCGAACGGCTCGTCGTCGGACGGCTTGCGCTCGACCTCTTCGTGGCCCTTGACCGACATGCCGGTGACCGGCGGCAGGTCGACCGGGCTGGGCAGGTAGGCGACGATCGCGTCGAGCAGCGGCTGCACGCCCTTGTTCTTGAACGCGCTGCCGTTCAGCACGGGCACGATCTCGTTCGCGAGCGTGCCGGCGCGCAGCGCGCGCTGGATGTCGTCGACCGTGATCTCTTCCTCGCCGACGTACTTCTCGAGGATGTTCTCGTCGAACGACGAGAGCACGTCGATGAGCTGCTGCCGGTACTCGTCGGCCTGGGCCTTGAGATCCTCGGGGATCTCGCGAACCTCCCACTTGGCGCCGAGCTCCTCGTCGAGCCAGACGAGCGCCTGCATGGTGACCAGGTCGATGACGCCCTTGTAGTGCCCCTCGGCGCCGATGGGCAGCTGGATGACCGCGGTGTTGGCGTCGAGGCGGTCCTTGATGGAGGCGAGCGCGGCGAAGAAGTCGGCACCCAGGCGGTCCATCTTGTTGACGAAGCACATGCGGGGGACGGCGTACTTGTTGGCCTGACGCCACACCGTCTCGGTCTGCGGCTCGACGCCGGCCACCCCGTCGAACACGGCGACCGCGCCGTCGAGGACGCGCAGCGAGCGCTCGACCTCGACGGTGAAGTCGACGTGGCCGGGCGTGTCGAGGATGTTGATCTGGGTGTCGTTCCAGAAGCACGTCGTCGCGGCCGACGTGATCGTGATGCCGCGCTCCTGCTCCTGGACCATCCAGTCCATGGTGGCGGCGCCCTCGTGGACCTCGCCGATCTTGTAGGTGCGGCCGGTGTAGTAGAGGATCCGCTCGGTCGTCGTGGTCTTGCCCGCGTCGATGTGGGCCATGATGCCGATGTTGCGGACCCGCTCGAGCGGTTGGCTGCGCTTTGTCATCCTCTTCGTCTCTCACTCGACTTCGTATCGCTCGACGTCGTCTGTCGCTCGACATGGCGACGACCGAGCCGTTCAGCCCGGTCGTCTGGGGGATTGCGCCTCGGGGGGCGCACCCCCCAGGTGGGTGGGGGCTACCAGCGGTAGTGCGCGAAGGCCTTGTTGGATTCGGCCATCTTGTGCACGTCTTCCTTGCGCTTGACCGCGCTGCCGATGCCGTTGTTGGCGTCGAGCACCTCGGCGGCGAGGCGCTCGGCCATGGTGCGCTCGCGACGGCTGCGCGAGAACCCGGTGATCCACCGGATGGCGAGCGTGTTGGCGCGCCGCGGGCGGACGTCGATCGGCACCTGGTACGTGGCACCACCGACACGGCGGCTCTTGACCTCGAGCTGCGGCTTGACATTGTCGACCGCACGCTTGAGGGCGGACAGCGCGTCGTCGTCGGTCTTGCTGGCGACGATCTCGAGCGCCTCGTAGACGATGGCCTCGGCCGTCGTCTTCTTGCCGTGCATCAGGATCTTGTTGATGACCTGCGTGACGAGGACCGACTTGTAGACCGGGTCGGGCATCAGGTCGCGTCGCGGTGCCGCACCTCTGCGAGGCATCGGATCAGCCTTCCTTCTTGGCGCCGTAACGGCTACGGGCCTGCTTGCGATCGCGCACACCGGCGGTGTCGAGGGTGCCGCGGATGATCTTGTAGCGGACACCCGGCAGGTCCTTCACACGACCGCCGCGGACGAGCACGATCGAGTGCTCCTGCAGGTTGTGGCCCTCGCCGGGGATGTAGGCCGTGACCTCGATGCCGCTGGACAGGCGCACGCGCGCCACCTTGCGGAGCGCCGAGTTGGGCTTCTTGGGCGTGTGGGTGAACACGCGGGTGCACACACCGCGCCGCTGGGGCGCGCCCTTGAGCGCAGGCGTCTTGGCCTTTGCCGTCTTGGACTGGCGGCCCTTGCGGACCAACTGCTGGATGGTGGGCACTCGAAACCTCGCGAACGACGATCGTCGTGACTATCAGGGGCGAATCGGGGCCGACGCGGGAACGCGTCAAGACCGACGGGACATCCTACGGGTGGCCGCGCACGAGCGGCAACCTACGGGGCGGATCGACGCCGACACGACGCCCCGAACGCCGCTCCGGGCCCCATCGGCCCCCAGGACTGTCCAAGGACTCTAGACCATGTCGCCCGTCACCGGACGGACCCGCCGCCTACTGTTGCTGGCGGTGCTGGCACTCGTCGTGGTCGCGGGGGACGGAACGATGGTTCGCGCGCCCGACGTCACGTGATCGACCAGGCCGGCGAGGGCCGCGCACCCCGCAGCGGGGTGCGCGGCCGGGTCGACGCCGCCCGGCAGGCGGTCGTGAGTGCCACCGGCTCGGTCGCGTCGTGGTTCGAGGGCCAACGCCGCCGGCGGCCGATGGTCGATCTCCTCCAGCGCTTCGTCGAGCGGGACGGTGAGGCCGCCGGGAGCGTCCTGGGCAGCGCCGTCGCCTACCGCATCTTCCTGTTCGCGGCCCCGCTGCTGCTCGCCCTGGTCGGGGCCCTGGGCCTGCTGTCGGGGCACGTGTCGCCCCGTGACGCCAGCAACGCCGTGGGGGTCAGCGGACATTTGGCCACCCAGATCAGCGACGCGTTCGACCAGTCGTCGTCGGCACGGTGGGTGGCGCTGGGGACCGGCGTCGTCGGCGCGGTGTGGGCCGGGCGGTCGCTGACCAAGGTCCTCGTCGTCGCGAGCGCCCTGGCCTGGCAGAAGCCCGCCCGACCCCGGGCCGAGCTGCGCGTCATCGCCGCCGTGGTCAGCCTGCTCACCGGGGTGGTCGTCGTGGCCGGCGTCCTCAACCGCCTGCGCGCCCTGGCCGGCGTGGGCGTCGCGACGACGTCGCTGCTGGCCGCCGGCGTCGTCTACGGCGTCGGGTGGTTCTTCATCTCGCTGATGCTGCCCCGCGCCGAGTCCGACCCGACGGCGGTGCTGCCGGGCGCGGTGCTGGTCGGCTCGACGGTGAGCACGCTGCAGTGGGGCACGCAGTTCTACCTGCCCGACCGCGTGAGCCAGGCCTCCGAGCTGTACGGGGCGCTCGGTGTCACGCTGGCGACGCTCGCCGTGTTCTTCCTCTTCGGCCGGGTGCTGGTGGCAGCGCTGGTGCTGAACGCCGTCATTTGGGAGCGGTTCGGCAGCATCGCCTCGTTCGTCTTCGGCCTGCCGGGCCTCCGTGCGCTGCCGCGCCGCGTCCCTCGCCTCGCCCGGTTCTTCGGGCTCGACCTGGAGGGCACCGCCGTCGCCGCCGACCCGAGCGACGAGCGGTCGAACGAGCTGTGATCCGACGGACCCGCTAGCTTGACCGCACGGTCAAGTCGACGCAGCCGGAGGGGCAGCACATGACGACGACAACGCCGACCATCGACGAGTTCCGCGCCGAGGTGACCGCGTTCCTCGACACCAACGCCGAGCGCAAGCCCGAGGCGAAGGCGTTCCAATGGGGCGCGGGCGACGACGAGGTCGCCATGTTCGAGGAGGTCGACCCCGAGGTCGAGCGCCAGCAGCTGGCCGACGCCAAGGCGTGGCGGGCCAAGCGCTACGACGCCGGGCTGGGCTACATCAGCGGTTCCGTCGAGTACGGCGGGCGCGAGCTGCCCGCCACGTACGACCGCCTGTACGCAGGCCTCGAGAGCCGCTACGCCGTGCCCAGCCAGACCTTCTTCGGCATCGGCCTCGGCATGGTGGCGCCCACCATCAAGGACCACGCGCAGCCGCACATCAAGGCCCGGTACCTGCCCGCCATGTACCGGGCCGACCTGGTGGGCTGCCAGCTCTTCAGCGAGCCCGGCGCCGGTTCGGACCTGGCCGGGCTGCAGACCCGGGCCGAGCGGGACGGCGACGAGTGGATCGTGTCGGGGCAGAAGGTGTGGACCTCCGGCGCCCAGTACAGCGACATCGGCGAGGTGATCTGCCGCACCGACCCCGACCTGCCCAAGCACAAGGGGCTCACCGGCTTCGTCGTCGACATGCACGCGCCCGGGGTCGAGGTGCGCCCGCTGCGACAGATGACCGGCGGCGCCTCCTTCAACGAGGTGTTCTTCAACGAGGTGCGGGTGCCCGACGACCACCGGCTCGGCGACGTCAACCAGGGGTGGTCGGTGGCGCTCACCACCCTGATGAACGAGCGGGCGTCGATCGGTGCGGGCGGTGGCGGCGGGGGCCTCGGCCTGGCCGACGTCACCCGCCTGTCCCAGATGCTGCGCCACTTCGGGCTACACGACGACGCCACCCTGCGCGACGAGCTGATGCGGCTCTACACCGGCTTCCAGGTGGCCAAGCTCACCAACCAGCGCGCGCTCGACAAGATCCGCTCCGGCCAGCTCCCGGGCCCCGAGATGTCGATCGCCAAGCTGGCGCTCACCCAGAACCTGACCGGCACGGGCGAGTTCGTGTCACGGGTGCTGGGCCCTCGCATGACCGCGGACACCGGCGAGTGGGGCACGTTCGCCTGGGCCAAGTTCGTCTGCGGCACACCCGGCATGCGCATCGCCGGCGGCAGCGACGAGGTGCTACGCAACATCGTCGGCGAGCGCGTGCTGGGCATGCCCAAGGAGCCGGGCATCGACTCGACCTCCGCGTTCAAGGACCTGCTCAAGAACTGACCGGCCGCCAGCATCGGGCACTGGACGTCCCCGATCGTGCGCCATAGAACTCAGGGGTGAGCCCCACCAGCGGCACGTCCGCCACAGCCGAGACCGTCCTGGTCACCGGGTTCCCGGGCTTCCTCGGAACCCGCCTGCTCCCCCGCATCCTGCGACGATCGCCGACCGCCCGCGCCGCCTGCCTCGTGCAGCCGAAGTTCGAGACCCTGGCCAAGGAGCGTGTCCAGGCCCTCGAGGCGAGCGATCCGAGCCTGGTCGGACGCATCGAGCTCGTCAGCGGCGACCTGACGTCGCCCGGCCTCGGCCTCGCCGACGGCACCGGCCTGGCCGCCCGCACCACCGAGATCTGGCACCTGGCGGCCGCCTACGACCTGAGCGTGGCCCGCGAGGTGGGCATGCGCGTCAACGTCGAGGGCACGCGCAACGTGCTGCGGTTCGCCGAGGGCTGCCCGGCGCTGCGCCGGCACCACTACGTGAGCACGTGCTATGTCAGCGGCCGGCACTGCGGTCCGTTCCACGAGACCGACCTGGACGTCGGCCAGTCGTTCAACAACTACTACGAGGAGACCAAGTTCCTCGCCGAGGTCGAGGTGGCCGAGGCTCGCACGGGCGGCATGCCGACCTCGGTGTACCGGCCGGCGATCGTGGTGGGAGACTCGCGCACCGGCGACACGCAGAAGTTCGACGGCCCGTACTTCCTGCTGCAGTGGCTCGTGCGCCAGCCGCGCAACTGGGCGGTGGTCCCGTTGGTGGGTGACCCCACGATGGTGCGGTTCAACATGGTGCCGTCCGACTTCGTGATCGCCGCCATCGACCGCCTCTCCGGCCTCGACGACTCGGTGGGGCGCACCTACCAGCTCGCGGACCCCCGGCCGCTGACCGTCGACGAGCTGCTGACCGAGATGCTGCGGGCCACAGGCCGCCGAGGCATCCGCGTCCCGCTCCCCCGCCACCTCACCACCTGGGCGCTGGCCAACATCGGGCCGCTCGAACGCTTCGTCGGTATCCCCGCCAGCGCGGTCGAGTACTTCGTGCACCCCACCCACTACGACACCACCGAGACCGACCGCGACCTGGCGGGCAGCGGGATCTCGTGCCCGCCGGTGGCCGACTACCTGCCCACGCTGGTGCGGTTCATGCTCTCGCACCGCGAGGCCAACGTCGGCGTGATGGTGTAGCTGTAGCCCGTCACCCAGCGTCTCTCAGGGCACCACCAGGATCTTGCAGTGCTGGTCGGGGTGGGCCAGGTCGGCGAACGCGCCGGGCACGCCGTCGAGGCCGACCTCGCCGGTGACCATGGGCGTCACGTTCAGCTCGCCCTCGGCGATCGAGCGCAGGCTCTCGGCGAACTCCATCGGGTCGTAGGCGAACGCGAACTCGATCGTCAGCTCCTTGGCGATGCCGAAGAACGGCGTCACCGTGTCGCGCTCCATGCACACCCCCACCACCAGGACCCGGCTGCGGGCCGGCGCCCGGCGCAGGACGTCGTCGATCATGCCGGGCACGCCCACGGCCTCGAACACCACCAGCTGCCGACCACCAGCCGAGCGGGCCCACGCGTCGAACGCCGGCTCGGCGGCGGGGTCGACCACCTCGTGCGCACCCATCGTTGCCGCCAGCGCCCGGCGGGCGGGCGACAGGTCAGCCGCCACGATCGGCTCGATGCCGCGCTGCGCGAGCACGGCGACGACGGCCAGGCCGACGGGGCCGCAGCCCAGCACCAGGGCGCCCTCGCCGGCGACGATGCCCGACCGGTTGACCGCGTGCAGGCCCACGGCCGTGGGCTCGGTCAGCGCCGCGTGTCGCGGGTCGAGCCCGTTGGGCACCTCGTTGATCAGCGGCGCCGACAGCAGCATCCGCTCGCCGTAGCCCGACGGCAGGTCGTTGCTGTAGGCCAGGTTGCTCATGCCGGTCATGGTGAGCATCACGGGCAACGAGGTGACGATCGTGCCCGGCGCCGGACCCACGGTGTCGGGTCCCACCTCCAGCACCTCGCCCGCGAACTCGTGGCCCATGAACACGTCACGGCCGACGTCGACGCGGGGGTCGCCCAGGTCGGGCACGCCCTCCATCTCGTCTCCCAGGGCCAGCATCGTCTCGCCGTGGCGGGCGAAGTGCAGGTCCGACCCACAGATCCCGCACGCCTTCACCTGCACCAGCACCTGGCCCATCGCCGGCTGGGGCTCGGGCACGTCGTCGCGCACGAGCATCCCGCCGCCCCGCAGCACCGCGGCGCGCATCACGCGCCCTCCGCGGCCGCGGCCGTGGCCGCGACCTCATCGGCCGCCTTCTCTTCGACGTGGCTGGTGATGGCGTTGAGGATGGCGTGCCCGGCGGCGCCGAACAGCTCGCCCCGCTTGGCCGTCGCCCACTCGTGCGACGCCCGCGGCGCCGCGAGCTGGCCCTGGAAGTGGGGGATGACCTCGCGGGCGAACAGGCGGTACGAGTCGAGCGTCGCCGCCGGGTCCGCCCAGTCGTGGCCCAGCATGAGGAACGTCCCGAACCCACCGGACTGCTCGACCAGGCCCTCGATGTAGGCGACGGCGTCGTCGGGCGTGCCGATGACGACGTTGCCCGATGCGGCGTACGCCTCGACGAACTCCCGTGGTGTCTGTGGCCCGCCGTCGACCTGGTTGGCCAGCGGGACGAACCCCGCGCCGCCGCCGAAGTAGTCGGCGAACGCCTGCAGCCCGTACGTGCAGTCCTCGATCGCCTTGTCCCGCGTCTCGGCCAGGTGCACCGTGCCGAGCACCCGCCAGGTGTCCCGATCGGGGACCGGGTTCGCCGCCTTGGCCGCCATCTCCTCGACGACGCCCCAGGCTTGGCCGACGGCAGCGAAGCCCTCAGCCACGGACATCGACAGGGACAGCAGCGACACCCCGTGCGTGCCGGCGAGCCGCGGCCCGGACGGCGAGACCATCGCCGCCACGGCGACCTCGGGGTGCGGGTGCGTGTAGGGCCGCATCTGGAGCCGGGCCTCGCGCATGGTGAACCAGTCGGTCTCGCGGGTCACCGGCTCGTCGCTGCGGAACAGGGCGAGGATCGCCTCGAGCGACTCCTCCATCATGCGACGCTGGTCGACCGGGTTGATGCCCATCACGTAGGCGTCGCTCGGCAGCGCACCCGGCCCCGCGCCGAAGATGAGCCGGCCGCGGGTCAGGTGGTCGAGCAGGTTGAGCCTGTCGGCCACCAGCCACGGGTGGTGGTACGGGAGCGAGACGACACCGGTGCCGAGCTTCACGTGCTTCGTGCGCTCGGCCGCCGCGGCGATGAAGATCTCGGGACAGCCGATCAGCTCGTAGCCGCCCGAGTGGTGCTCACCGAACCAGACCTCGTCGTAGCCGAGGCGGTCGAGCTCGACCGTGCGCTCGAGGTCGTACTCGAGCGCCAACGTGGGGCTCTGGCCGACGGGGTGGAACGGCGCGAAGAACGCCCCGAAGCGTAGGGGTCGGGGGTCAGGCATGGATCGCCTCCTGCGGCGACTCGAGCAGCGCGAGCAGCTCGTGACGGGTGGGGCCGACCCGCGGCGGTGGCGGGTAGGCGTCGGGGTCGGCCATGACGGCCGCCATGCGGGCGACCACCTCGGGCTGGGTGGCGAGATCTGCGGGCCGGTCGAGCAGGTTCCACAGGCGGGCCAGCGCGCGACCGATGACCGGGTCGGCGGCTCCGGCCGCGAACACGGCCGCCATCGCCTTGGCCTGCGGGTTGACCGGGGTGCCCCGGCTGTCCGGCCCGGCGCCGCTCGGGTCGGCGCCCATCTCGTCGGTCTGCACCGCGAGGTCGAACCAGGGCTCGACCTCGCTCGCGCACGCGGCCTCGTATGCGGCGCCCCGGCCGGCAGGGTCGGCCGGATGGGCGGAGGCGGCGTCGGCCAGCAGCACCGCCTGCACCATCGCCAGCGAGCACCCCCGGCCGTAGAGCGGGTTCGTGCACGTGTGGGCATCGCCGAGGGCGTGGAAGCCGAGGACCGTCGGGCGCCCGTCGGCGTCCACGAAGCGGCGGAGGCGGTTGAGCAGCCCACCCATCGGGCGCACCGTGCCGACAGCCTCGAGCGGGCCGTGCGCGAAGAACTGGTCGGGGCCGGGCAGCGCCCGGCAGGCGAGATCGAAGCGGTCGGGGTCGGACAGCGCCGCCCGCAACTGGCCGTCCTCGCTGCGGATGGCGAGCGTGATCGACAGCGTGCCGCCGTCACCGGGCACCCCCAGGTACTTCACGTAGCCGAGATCGCCGCCGAGCTTGGGGTCGAGGACCATGTCGGCGCCGTCGGGCAGCCGGTACCAGCGCGACAGGTACATCAGGCCGCTCTCTCGCACGGTCTCGTCCATCTCGGCCCCGACGCTCGCGAGCCACGACCCGATGGGCCCCCGCCGGCCGGTGGCGCCGACCACGATGTCCGCCGCCACCGTCGCGCCGTCCTCGAGCAGCACGCCGGTGACGTGCGGTGGGCCGGCTGGCGGGCTCTCGTCACCCGCGGCCACCAGCCCCGCCACGCCGACTCCGCTGCGCACCTCGACGCCCTGCTCTGCGAGCACGGCTTGGCGCAGCACCCACTCGAACGTGGTGCGGCGCATGGCGAGCACGGTCAGGTCCTCGTCGCCGGGCTGCGGCTCGCCCAGATCGAGGGTCGGCGGCAACACGGTGCAGCCCGCGTGACGCAGCGAGTCGAGCACGTCGGGGAAGCGCTCCCCGAGCACGGCGACGATGCGGGCGAGGAAGCCGTGCGTCTGGTGGGCCTGAGGCACGCCGCGCCGCTCGGTGGCGAAGGCCTCGTCCGGGTCGGCGAGGGCGGGGAGAGGGTCGCGCTCGAGCACGGTGACCCGGTGGCCGGCGCGCCCCATGGCCAGCGCCGTCGCCAGCCCGCCGACGCCGCCGCCGACAACCACCACATGCTCGTGTCCTGACACGCCGGCCCCCTGGTAACGGTCGTTGCCAGGACCCTAGGTTATGGTAACGGTCGTTGCCAACCGCACCTCCCGAGCGGCGACCGACCCGCTGGGTCGGCGTCGCCCCCGCTGATCGACGTGCCGAGCGTCGCACGCTGCTGCTCGACGCCGCGTTCGACCTGCTGGGCACCGAGGGGTGGTCGGGCACGACCGTCCGGGCGGTGTGCCAGGCCGCCCGCCTCAACCCCCGCTACTTCTACGAGAGCTTCGACGACCTCGATGCGCTGGTGGTCGCCGTGTACGACCGGCTCGTCGCCCAGCTCAGCGCCGAGGTGCGAGCCGCGGTCGACGCCGCTGGCGCAGATCCCCGGGCCCACACGCGGGCGGCCATCGGGCGCATCGTCGGGTTCGTCGACGAGGACCGCCGCCGGGCGCGCATCCTCTACGTCGAGGCTCTCGGCAACGAGGCGCTCAACCGGCGCCGCATCGAGACCGGCCACGCGCTGGTCGCGGCGGTCGAGGAGTACACGATCGCCCGCCACGGGCCGCCGGCTCGCGGTGAGCAGATCGGCCGGATCGGGGCCGCCATCCTGGTGGGCGGCACGAGCGAGCTCGTCGTCGCCTGGCTCGACGGCCGCATCGACGTGACCCGCGAGCAGCTGGTCGACGACGCCACCGCGCTGTTCCTCGCCCTCGGCGAGGCGGCGGCCCAGGTCGCCTCCCGCCGTTCCGTGCGCGGTTGACGTTCAGCTGTCGGATCGGGGGATCCACCGATCGTCGTATGTTCGTCAGCACCACCTAGCCAGGGGTACGAACCGATGAAGTACATGATGTTCGTCGTCGCCGATCCGGACATCGCTGCCGAGGCCGAGCCGTCAGAGGACGACCTGACCATCGAGCAGTGGCTGGCCGACGTCGACGGCCGGGGGAAGCGCATCACCGGCGACGCGCTGCGGCCGGTCAGCGACGCCACGACGGTCAGGGTCAGCAGCGGGCAGGTGCTCGTCACCGACGGGCCCTTCACCGAGTCCAAGGAGTGGATCGCCGGCTTCGACATCCTCGAGTGCGACGACCTCGACGAGGCCATCGAGATCGCCGCGCGGCACCCGCAGTCCAAGGGCGGCAAGCTCGAGCTCCGCCCGTTCTGGACGGACGAGGATTGACTACGCCCGCGCACCGCGCCACGGCCGAGGCGATCACCTCGGCCGTGGCCGCGGAGCGGGCGGGCGTGGTCGCGAGCCTCATCCGGCTCACCGGTGACTGGGACCTGGCCGAGGACTGCGTCCAGGACGCAGCCGAGAGAGCCCTCGTGCGTTGGCCCCACGACGGCCTGCCGCGCTCGCCGGCGGCCTGGCTCACCACCGTGGCGAGGAACCGCGCACTCGATGTCCTGCGTCGCCGCCGGACGGAGCGGGCGAAGCTCCAGCAGCGCGTGATCATGGACGAGATGGGCCCGGGCGGCGCTCTGCAGACGGACCCCCAGTCCGACGACCGACTGCGGTTGATCTACACCTGCTGCCACCCGGCGCTCGCCCTTGACGGCCGGGTGGCCCTGACGCTGAAGGTCGTGGCCGGCCTGAGCACGGGCGAGATCGCCAGGGCGTTCCTGGTGTCGGAGCCGACCATGTCGCAACGGCTGCTGCGCACCAAGCGAAAGATCTCCCACGCAGCGATCCCCTACCGGGTGCCGCCCGACGAACTGCTCGCCGAGCGCACCAGCGGCGTGCTCCTCGTGCTCTATCTCATCTTCAACGAGGGCTACGGCCAGCACGACGACCACCTGGCCGTCGAGGCGCTGCGGCTCACCAGGCTGGTGGTCGACCTGATGCCCGGCGAGGACGAGGCCCGCGGACTGCTGGCGCTGGTCACCTTCCAGGTGTCCCGGCGCTCGACCCGCTTCGACGCCCATGGCGACCTCGTGCCGATGGAGGAACAAGACCGCGGCCGCTGGGATGCGGCGCTCGCTGAGGAGGGGCACCGGCATCTGCGCCTGGCGGCACGTTCGGGGCGTGCGCCGGGACCGTTTCGGCTGCAGGCCCAGATCGCTGGCTGCCATGCCGCGGCGGCATCGGCGGAGGCCACCGACTGGGGCACCATCGTCACCCTCTACGACGCCCTGCTCGCCGTCCAGCCGTCACCGGTGATCGCCCTGAACCGGGCCATCGCCGTCGGGTTCCGCGACGGCTACGAGGCCGGCCTGGCGGAGCTGGACGCCCTGGACGCGACTCCCCTGGCCGGCTACTACCTCCTGCCGACGGCTCGTGCCGACTTCCTGCGCCGCCTCGGTCGCAGCGACGAGGCGCAGCGTGCCTACCAGGCGGCGCTGCGTCTGGCGCCCGCCGGCCAGCCCGAGCATCGGCTGCTGCGACGGCGCCTCACCGAGCTTCAGGTCGCCACCTGGCCGAAGGCGCGGGAGAACGGCGAGAGGGGTGCGGCCGAGCCGCACCCCTCTCACACGGACGCTCCTGGCGCCGGCGGCTGACCAGGGTCAGCTACCGGAGCCGGCCTCGGGCGAATCGCCCTGACCGGACGACGGCAGGCCCACCACGGCGGCCAGGTCGCCGTTGGCAGGGGCCTCGCCCGCGCCGGCCTCGTAGTTGCCGGTGAGCCACTCGGCGATGCCCTGGTCTTCCCGCTCGGACGACCAGAACTCCATCGGCTTGTACTCCGGCGCCTCGGTGCCGATGTCGTTGTACTCGCCCATGCCCGTACCGGCCGGGATGAGCTTGCCGATGATGATGTTCTCCTTCAGGCCCTTGAGGCCGTCGGAACGGCTCTCGATGGCGGCCTCGGTGAGCACCCGGGTGGTCTCCTGGAACGACGCCGCCGACAGCCACGACTCGGTGGCCAGCGACGCCTTGGTGATGCCCATCATGACGGGACGGCCCTCGGCCGGCGTCTTGGCGTCCTGCACCAGCAGCTTGTTCTCGTCGGTGTAGGCCTTGGCGTCGACCGCCTCGCCGGGCAGGAAGCGGCTCTCGCCGGGCTCCTGCACGACGACCCGACGGGTCATCTGCCGCACGATCAGCTCGATGTGCTTGTCGTGGATCGACACGCCCTGGTCGCGGTAGACCCGCTGCACCTCGGTGACCAGGTACTGCTGCGTCTCGCGCACGCCCTTGATCTCGAGGAGCTCCTTCGGGTCGCGGGGACCGTCGACGATGGGATCGCCGGCCGAGATCTCCTGGCCGTCGGTCACCTCGAGCCGGGCGATGGTGGGCACGGTGTAGGCGTGCTCGCCGCCGTCGTCGGCCACCACCGTGATGACGCGGCCGCGGCCCTCGTCCTCGGCGATGCGGGCCACGCCCGAGATGTGCGAGAGCGTCGCCTTGCCCTTGGGCGAGCGGGCCTCGAACAGCTCGACGACGCGGGGCAGACCGCCGGCGATGTCGGACCCGGCGATGCCACCGGTGTGGAACGTCCGCATCGTCAGCTGCGTGCCGGGCTCGCCGATGGACTGGGCTGCGATGACGCCCACGGCCTCGCCGAGCTCGATGAGGCGCCCC
Source organism: uncultured Acidimicrobiales bacterium (assembly GCA_963735375.1). Classification (GTDB taxonomy): domain Bacteria; phylum Actinomycetota; class Acidimicrobiia; order Acidimicrobiales; family VFJN01; genus ZC4RG19. The sequence continues at coordinate 23,979 of CAVTKS010000006.1, read as the reverse complement.
GTGGCCAGCGAGCGGCCGTAGCACGTGGCGCATATCCCGTAGTCGGCCTGGCAGGTGAGCACCGAGCGCACCCGCACGCGATCGACCTCGGGGTCGTCGCGCAGGGCGGCCAGGTGGTCCTCGGAGATGTAGGTGCCGGCCTCGATGGTCGTGCCCGCCAGCTCCGCGTGCGGGTTCTCGTTGGACAGCTTGACGTCGTTGACGAGCGCCCGGCCGAAGATCCGCGTCTCGAGGTACGACCGCTTGCCGGCCTCGTCGGGGACGACGTCCTCGATCCACAGGCCACGCAGGGGCTCGCCCTCGCGCTGGCAGTCGATCTCGCGGACGATCAGCTCCTGGGCGACGTCGACGAGACGGCGCGTCAGGTAGCCCGAGTCGGCGGTACGCAGCGCCGTGTCGACCAGGCCCTTACGGGCACCGGGCGTGGCGATGAAGTACTCGAGCATCGACAGGCCCTCGCGGAAGTTCGACTTGATCGGTCGAGGGATCATGTCGCCACGGGGGTTGGCCACCAGGCCACGCATGCCGGCGATCTGGCGGACCTGCATCATGTTCCCGCGAGCACCCGAGCCGACCATCATGTCGATCGGGTTGAACTGCTCGTCCTGCAGACCCTTCTCCATCTCGACCCGCACCTCGTCGGTGGCGTTGGTCCAGATCTCGACTTCCTTCTGCCGGCGCTCGCCGTCGGTGATGATGCCGCGGCGGAACTGGCTCTCGACCTTCTCCGCTTCCTTCTCGTAGCGGTCGAGGATGCCCTTCTTCGTCGGCGGCGTCTTCACGTCGTCGATCGAGATGGTCAGGCCCGAGCGCGCCGCGTAGCCGAAGCACAGGTTCTTGAGCTGGTCCAGGCTGTCCTGCACCACCGACTTGGGGTAGTCGCGGGCCAGGTGGTCGACGATGTCGCCCATGTTCTTCTTCTTGACCGGCTCGTCGACGAAGCCGAAGCCCAGCGGCAGCGCACGGTTGAAGATGAAGCGGCCGACCGTGCTCTCGCGGTAGAGCGGCTTGGCGGAGTCGATGTCAGCGGGATCGCGCAGGTCGGCCTCGACCTCCTCGCGGATCTCGCGCTTGGACAGCCGCACCTTGATCTTGGCGTGCAGGTCGATGTCGCGGGCGTCGTAGGCGCGCTCCATCTGGGCGCGGTTGCCGAACACCCGGCCTTCGCCCTTGGCCCCCTCGACGTGCTCGGTCAGGTAGAACGCGCCGATGATCATGTCCTGGGTGGGCGTGACCAGCGGGCGCCCGTGGGCGGGCGACAGCACGTTGTTGGCCGACAGCATGAGCACGCGGCTCTCGGCCTGGGCCTCGGCCGACAGGGGCAGGTGCACGGCCATCTGGTCGCCGTCGAAGTCGGCGTTGAAGGCGGTGCACACCAGCGGGTGGATCTGGATGGCCTTGCCCTCGACCAGCACCGGCTCGAACGCCTGGATGCCGAGGCGGTGCAGGGTGGGCGCACGGTTGAGGAGCACCGGGTGCTCCTTGATGACCTCTTCGAGGACGTCCCACACCTGCGAGCGCCGGCGCTCGACCATGCGCTTGGCCGACTTGATGTTCTGGGCCAGCTCGCGGTCGACCAGCGCCTTCATGACGAACGGCTTGAACAGCTCGAGCGCCATCTGCTTGGGCAGGCCGCACTGGTGCAGCTTGAGCGTGGGGCCGACCACGATGACCGAACGGCCCGAGTAGTCGACGCGCTTGCCCAGCAGGTTCTGGCGGAAGCGGCCCTGCTTGCCCTTGAGCATGTCGGACAGCGACTTGAGCGGGCGGTTGCCCGGACCCGTCACCGGCCGGCCGCGGCGGCCGTTGTCGAACAGCGCGTCGACGGCCTCCTGCAGCATGCGCTTCTCGTTGTTGACGATGATCTCGGGAGCACCGAGGTCGAGAAGCCGCTTCAGTCGGTTGTTGCGGTTGATGACCCGGCGGTACAGGTCGTTGAGGTCGGACGTGGCGAACCGGCCACCGTCGAGCTGGACCATCGGGCGCAGCTCGGGCGGGATGACCGGCACGACGTCGAGGATCATCGCCCGCGGGTCGTTGACGCGCTTGCCGTGGTCGTCGCGGCGGTTGAACGCGGTGACGATCTTGAGGCGCTTGATCGCCTTCTGCTTGCGCTGGGCCGACAGCGGGCGCCCCGGCGTGTTGGGGTCGATCTGATCCTTGAGCTTGACCTCTTCCTCGTCGAGGTCGATGCGGTTGATCAGCTGCTTGAGCGCGTCGGCGCCCATGCCGCCGTCGAAGTACTCGCCGTAGCGGTCCTTGAGCTCGCGCCAGAGCATCTCGTCTTCGATGATCTTGCGCGGGTGCAGGTCGCGGAACTCGTCGAAGCTGCGCTGCACGAGGTCGAGCTCCTCGTCGTAGCGCTCGCGGATCGACGTCAGGTCCTTGTCCACGGCCTTCTGCCGGCTGCGGATGTCGGAGTCCTTGGCGCCCTCGGCCTCGAGCGCGGCGATCTCGTTCTCGAGATCCTCCATGCGCCGGGCCAGCTCGAGCTCGCGCTCCTTGACGATCTCGTCCTTCTCGGCGTTGAGCTCGTTCTCGAGGTTGCTGAGGTCTTCGTGGCGCTTGTCGGCGTCGACCCAGGTGACCAGGTTGGCCGCGAAGTAGATGACCTTCTCGAGCTGCTTGGCCTTGAGCTCCTCACGAACCTCGGTGCCGGACAGCAGGTAGGCCAGCCACGACCGGGTGCCGCGCAGGTACCAGATGTGGACGACGGGCGCGGCGAGCTCGATGTGGCCCATGCGCTCGCGCCGCACCTTGGACCGCGTGACCTCGACGCCGCACCGCTCGCAGATGATGCCCTTGAAGCGGACGCGCTTGTACTTGCCGCAGTAGCACTCCCAGTCCTTGGTGGGACCGAAGATCTTCTCGCAGAACAACCCATCCTTCTCGGGCTTCAGCGTGCGGTAGTTGATGGTCTCCGGCTTCTTGACCTCGCCGTTCGACCACATGCGGATGGTGTCAGCGGTCGCGAGACCGATGCGGAGCTGGGAAAAGTCATTCACATCAAGCATCTGATGCTCCGTTCGCCACCTGCCGGCGGCGGGTTGTGATGGTGCTGTCGTTCGGTGTCGTGGTGATCGTCTGCACTGGTCAGAAGCTGGTCCGCTGGCGGCGGCGCTCGTCTTCCTCGTCGCTGCCCCGCTCGGGGCGGCTGAGGTCGATGCCGAGCTCCTCGGCGGCACGGAACACGTCCTCGTCGAGCTCGCGCATCTCGATCTCCTCGCCGGAGTGCGCCAGCACCTCGACGTTGAGGCAGAGCGCCTGCATCTCCTTGATGAGCACCTTGAAGCTCTCGGGGATACCCGGCTCGGGGATGTTCTCGCCCTTGACGATGGCCTCGTAGACCTTGACTCGACCGAGGACGTCGTCGGACTTGATGGTGAGCAGCTCCTGCAGGCAGTAGGCGGAGCCGTAGGCCTCGAGGGCCCAGACCTCCATCTCACCGAAGCGCTGGCCACCGAACTGCGCCTTACCGCCCAGCGGCTGCTGGGTGATCATCGAGTACGGCCCCGTCGACCGGGCGTGGATCTTGTCGTCGACGAGGTGGGCCAGCTTGAGGATGTAGACGTAGCCGATTGTGATCGGCTTGTCGTAGGCCTCACCGGTGCGACCGTTGTAGAGCGTGGTCTTGCCGTCGGTCTGGATGAGCCGGTTGCCGTCGAGCGTCTCGGGCCGCAGGTTCTCGAAGATCTTCTGGATCGTCGGGTGCTTGCCGGACTGCTCGACCTCGTCCCAGTTGGCGCCGTCGAACACCGGTGTCGCGATGAGCGTGGACGGCGTCGTGGCGGGGCGGGTCTTGGACTCGGTGCCGCGGATGGGCTCGTCGCCGACTGCCACGCCGTCGACCTCCCAGCCCCAGCGGGCGGCGTAGCCGAGGTGAGCCTCGAGGACCTGGCCCACGTTCATACGTGACGGGACGCCGAGGGGGTTCTGGATGATGTCGACCGGCGTGCCGTCGGCCAGGTGGGGCATGTCCTCGACCGGCAGGATCTTGGAGATGACGCCCTTGTTGCCGTGGCGCCCGGCGAGCTTGTCGCCGACCGAGATCTTGCGCTTCTGGCCCACGTAGACCCGCACGAGCTGGTTGACGCCCGGGGGCAGCTCGTGGCCATCCTCGCGAGTGAACACCTTGACGTCGATGACCTTGCCCGACTCGCCGTGGGGCACCTTGAGGGACGTGTCGCGCACCTCGCGGGCCTTCTCGCCGAAGATGGCGCGCAGCAGGCGCTCCTCCGGGGTGAGCTCGGTCTCGCCCTTGGGGGTGACCTTGCCCACCAGCACGTCGCCGGCGTCGACCTCGGCGCCGATGCGGATGATGCCCCGCTCGTCGAGGTCCTTGAGGATGTCCTCGGACAGGTTGGGGATGTCGCGCGTGATCTCTTCCGGACCGAGCTTGGTGTCGCGGGCGTCGATCTCGTGCTCGTGGATGTGGATGGACGTGAGCACGTCGTCGCGGACCAGGCGCTCGGACAGGATGATGGCGTCCTCGAAGTTGTAGCCCTCCCACGGCATGAAGGCCGTGAGCAGGTTCTTGCCGAGCGCCAGCTCACCGTTGTCGGTGGAGGGGCCCGAGGCGATGATGTCGCCCTCCTTGAAGGACGCGCCCTCGCGCACCATCGGCTTCTGATTGATGCACGTGTCCTGGTTGGACCGCTCGAACTTGAGCAGCTTGTAGACGCGCTTACCCAGCTTGCGGTACTCGACCGTGATGAGGTCGCCCGAGACCTCGGTGGCCACGCCGTCGTCGAGCGCCACGATCATGTCGGCCGCGTCGCGGGCGGCGCGTGCCTCGACACCGGTGCCGATGTAGGGCGCCTCGGCCCGCACCAGCGGAACCGCCTGCTTCTGCATGTTGGCGCCCATCAGGGCGCGGTTGGCGTCGTCGTGCTCGAGGAACGGGATGAGTGAGGTGGCCACCGAGACGATCTGCTTGGGCGAGACGTCCATGAGCTGGACCTCGGCCGGGGGCACCGCCGAGATGTCGGTGGTGGCCGCGAAGTAGCTCTCGCGCTCGAGCTGGGCGCGCAGGTTCTCGAGGGTGGCGGCCTGCGGCGACCGGCGCACGAGCACGCGCTCGTTGCGGAACCGCATCTTGTCGTCGAGCGGCTCATTGGCCTGGGCGACGACGTAGTCCTCTTCCTCGTCGGCGGTGAGCCACACGATGTCGTTGGTGACCTTGCCGTCCTTGACCTTGCGATACGGCGACTCGATGAAGCCGAAGTCGTTGACCCGCGCGTAGGTCGAGAGCGCGCCGATGAGGCCGATGTTGGGGCCCTCGGGCGTCTCGATGGGGCACATGCGGCCGTAGTGGCTGAAGTGCACGTCGCGGACCTCGAAGCCTGCACGCTCACGGGACAGGCCACCGGGGCCGAGCGCCGAGAGGCGCCGGCGGTGGGTGAGGCCCGACAGCGGGTTGACCTGGTCCATGAACTGGGAGAGCTGGCTGGTGCCGAAGAACTCCTTGATGGCGGCGACGACCGGCCGGATGTTGATGAGCGTCTGGGGCGTGATGGCCTCGACGTCCTGGGTCGTCATGCGCTCGCGCACCACCCGCTCCATGCGGGACAGGCCGATGCGCACCTGGTTCTGGATCAGCTCGCCCACCGAGCGGATGCGGCGGTTGGCGAAGTGGTCCTGGTCGTCGAGGCGGTAGCCCGGCTCGGCGTTGACCAGGTGGAGCAGGTAGGTGAGGGTGGCGAGCACCTCGCACCGGCTGAGCACCGACTGGCCCGGCTCGGGCTGATCGAGCAGGCCGCGCTCCTCGAGCATCGGGAACATCGTCGCCAGCTTGGCGACCTCGTTGCCGAGCTTGCGGTCGAGCTTGTAGCGACCGACCCGGGAGAGGTCGTAGCGCCGGGGCTCGAAGAAGGCGTTCTTGAAGTAGACGCGCGCCGACTCGACCGACGGCGGCTCGCCCGGACGGGCACGCTTGTAGATCTCGACCAGCGCCTCGTCCTGGGTGGGAGCGAGGTCGCGGTCCTTTTCCCACTGGCCCTCGAGGAAGGGGAACTCGCGCACGAAGGCGTCGAGGAAGCCGGGGGCGGCCTCCTCGTCGTAGCCGAGAGCGCGGAGCAGCACGAAGAGGCTGAGGCGACGCTTGCGGGCCACGCGGGTGCCGGCGGTGACGTCCTTGCCCGGCTTCTGCTCGACGTCGAACTCGATCCACTCGCCGCGGTAGGGGTGGATGGTGCCCTTGACGAGCTGGTGCTTGGCCAGGTTGCGGAGGCGGTAGCGCTCGCCCGGCTCGAAGATGACACCCGGCGACCGCACGAGCTGCGACACCACGACGCGCTCGGTGCCGTTGATCACGAAGGTGCCCTTCTCGGTCATCATGGGGAAGTCACCCATGAAGACCGTCTGCTCCTTGATCTCGCCGGTGGTGGCGTTCACGAAGCGGGCGCGCACGAAGATGGGGGCGGAGAAGGTCATGTCCTTCTCCTTGCACTCCTCGACCGAGAACTTGGGCGGGGGCCGCAGGTCCTCGTCGTCGGGGTCGAACTCCAGCTCGAGCTGCAGGGTCTCGGTGAAGTCCTTGATGGGCGAGATGTCGGCGAAGGTCTCCTTCAGTCCCTGCTCGAGGAACCACTGGAAGGATTCTCGCTGGATCGCGACGAGGTCAGGAAGCTGGAGCGCTTCCTCGATGTTCGCGAACGAGTACCGATCCCGGATGCGAGTGGACAACGAATCACTCCTCAATGGGTTCGGTCGGCATGGGACCGCGTCGCGCGAGCGCACCGGGGTGCCATGGCCAAGCCGGGGACGAGCCTGCTGTGCGTGGGCGCGCCGAGACTGCTCTTAGAGACGACAAGGCAGGACCACAGACGCACGGCAACTCGCCATGCTAGGCCCTTGCGGGCACCAGCACAACCCGCGAAACGGCAGGGCCAACCGGACGGCGGCACGTGCCGCCCCGGGTGGGGCCGTAAGGCTGGTGGGAGGGTAAGCCCCGATCCCTGATCGGTCAACCCCAAGCCCGGTTGTTGTGACAAGTCGCGCGCGGAGCGTAGTGGGAACGCGCAATCAGTCCGATGCCGCCAGCTCGACGTTGACACTGGGGCTCACCCGGGAGCGAGGCCGTTCATCGCCGTCACGTCGAGCACTCCCGGCAGGCCTTCGACGTCGGTGATGATCGTGACCGCAGACCTGACGTCCTTGCTCACCAGCGAAAGTCGATACGACGCCGGGACGAGGCCGGGGTCCTGCTCGATCTTCGCAAGCATCTCCGCGTTCTCGGCGAAGAGCCGCATGGCCTCGGCTGCGCTCGCCTCCTGGTCCCAATAGTCGTAGCGATCCCCCAGCTGCTGTCGCAGCGAGGATACGCGTGCACGCCTGGTCGCGGGGCGAACAATGAGAAGCCCGGCCCCCGAGGGGGCCGGGCTTCACTGCACAACCGTCAGCGGCGCAGGGCCGCCGGGGTCACTTGAGCTCGACGGTGGCGCCGGCGCCCTCGAGGGCGGCCTTTGCCTTCTCCGCATCTTCCTTGGTGGCCTTCTCGATCACGGCCTTGGGGGCGGACTCGACCAGGTCCTTGGCCTCCTTGAGGCCGAGGCTGGTGAGGGAGCGCACCTCCTTGATGACCGCGATCTTCTGGCCGCCGGCCTCGGTGAGGACGACGTCGAACTCGGTCTGCTCTTCCTCGGCAGCGGCGTCGGCCGGGCCGGCGCCGGGACCGGCGACGGCGACCGGGGCGGCCGCGGTGACGCCGAACTTCTCTTCGAAGTCCTTGAGCAGCTCGCTCAGCTCGAGCACGGTCATGCTCGAGATCGAATCGAGGATCTCTTCCTTGGTTGCCATTCTCAGCTCTCTTCCGGGGTGGGCTCGGCCGCATCGGCCGGAGCGACGATCGTGTCGTCAGCGGGTGTCGCATCTGCAGGAGCGGCCGGGGCATCGCCGGCGCCGCCCTTTTCGATGAGTGCCGACAGCCCGTAGGCGAAGTTGCGGGGCAGTGCCTGGAGCAGCCCGGCGAACTGCTGCATCGGGGCAGCGAGGCCACCGGCCAGCTTGGCCAGCAGCACCTCTCGGGGCTCGACGTCGGCCAGGGCACGGGCATCGTCGGCGGACAACGATGCGTTGTCCATGACGCCACCCTTGACGACCAGCGCCGGGTAGGTCCTGGCGAAGTCGCGCAGGGCCTTGGCCACCAGCACGGCGTCGCCAGGCTCTCCATCGGGACGCTCGCCCACGAAGGCGATGGCCGTCGGCCCCGTGAGCAGGTCCTCGATCTCGAGGCCCGCCTCGCGGGCCGCGAACCGCACGAGGGTGTTCTTGTAGACCTTGTAGTCGCCACCTGCGTCGCGCAGCGCTCGGCGCAACTCGCCCAGCGCGGACACATCCAGGCCGCGGTACTCGGTCAGCAAGGCTGCGCTCGAGTTGGTGAAGCGCTCGCGCACCTCGTCCACCACGGCAACCTTCTCCGGTCTCGGATTCTCCATCGACACCTCCTCTCATGTGCTCGGACGCTCGCTTGAAGCGAACGCCCCACGCACACGGCGCCGGACGTGCCGGCGAGGTGTTCGGAGAGTCCGCCTGCTCAGGCGGGCCGGCTGGCCCATTGAGCCCCGAGGGGCGCCGGAGGTCTTCGGCGAGCGAAGTTGGTTGTGTTGTCTTGCCTAGCGGTGGGACAGCCTAGCGGCCTGCCCCGTGAGCCAGCTCCTGCTAGGCAGCTGGCTCGTCGATCCCGGGCCGCAGGCGGCCGGGGTCGATGTTGACGCCGGGACCCATCGTCGAGCTCACGGTGACCCGCTTGACGTAGCGGCCCTTGGCCGACGCCGGCTTGGCGCGGTTGAGCTCGTCGACGACGGCCCGGAAGTTCTCGAGCAGCGCCGCCGGCTGGAACGAGGCCTTGCCGATGGGCACGGCCACGTTGCCGTAGCGGTCGGTGCGGTACTCGACCTTGCCGCCCTTGAACTCGGCGACGGCCTTGGCCACGTCGGGCGTGACGGTGCCCGACTTGGGGTTGGGCATCAGGCCACGCGGGCCGAGCACGCGGCCGAGGCGGCCGACGACCGGCATCATGTCGGGCGTGGCGATCGTGATGTCGAAGTCGAGCATGCCGCCCTCGATCTGGGCGGCCAGGTCGTCGGCGCCCACGATGTCGGCGCCCGCCTCGCGGGCCGCCGTCGCGGCCTCGCCCTGCGCGAACACGGCGACGCGGACGTCCTTGCCGGTACCCGACGGCAGCGCGACCGTGCCGCGCACGATCTGGTCGGCCTTGCGGGGGTCGACACCGAGCCGCACGACCAGCTCGACGGTCTCGTCGAAGTTGGCCTTGGACAGCGACCCGATGAGGTCGACGGCCTCGGACGGGGTGTGCAGCCGCTCGTTGTCGAACCGCTTGAGTGAGTCGCGGTACTTCTTGCCTTGCGCCATGGTGGCTCCCTCACGTGTCGAGGCGGCCGGGCGAGGTCGTCCCGGTCCTGCCTGGTTTGTGGACTAGCCGACCTGGATGCCCATCGACCGGGCGGTGCCGGCCACCTGGGCCTTGGCTGCCTCGAGGTCGTAGGCGTTGAGGTCGGGCATCTTGATCTTGGCGATCTCCTCGACCTGGGCGTCGGTGACCTTGCCGGCCACCTCCTTGCCCGGGGCGCCCGCGGCCTTGTCGAGGCCGGCCGCCTCGCGCAGCAGCACGGGGGTGGGCGGCGTCTTGAGGACGAAGGTGAACGAGCGGTCCTCGAACACCGTGATCTCGACGGGGACGATGGTGCCCCGCTGGGCCTCGGTGGCGGCGTTGTAGGCCTTGCAGAAATCCATGATGGCGACGCCGTGCGGACCCAGGGCGGTGCCCACCGGGGGTGCAGGCGTGGCCTGACCGGCGGGGATCTGGATCTTGACGACGGCCAGCACCTTCTTCTTGGCCATGGGGATTCCTCTCGAAAAAGCTTGGGGTCGGACGCCGTTTCCGCCACGACCAGGGAGCGCGGGCGTCAGACGCGACCGACAAGTTTGGCCTGGAGCGCACGCTCCGTGCCAGTTGACGGCCGGCCCGGTCGGCCGAGCCCGGTGATCAGAGCTTGGCGACCTTGCTGAACTCGAGCTCGACCGGTGTCTCGCGGCCGAAGATGTTGACCAGCACCTTGAGCTTGAGCTGGTCCTCGTTGAGCTCGATGACCTCGCCGGAGAAGTCGGCGAAGGGGCCCTCCTTGACGCGCACGGTCTCGCCCATCTCGTACTCGAGGCGAGGCTTGGCACGCGACGCGATCTGCTCCTCGGTGCCGCCCTTCGGCATGAGGAACGCCTCGACGTCACGGCGCGGCAGCGGCGACGGCTTCGCGCCCTGGCCGACGAACCCGGTGACGCCCGGCGTGTTGCGGATGACGAACCAGGCCGTGTCGTCGAGCTCGGCCCGCACGAGCAGGTAGCCCGGGAACATCTTGCGCTGGTTGACCACGCGCTTGCCGTTCTTGAAGTCGACGTAGTCCTCCATGGGGATGACGACTTCGTAGACGGCCTCTTCGGCGTTCATCGAGTGGATGCGGGCCTCGAGGTTCTGCTTGACCTTCTTCTCGTAGCCCGACTGGGTGTGCACCACGAACCACCGGCCGGGCCGGGTGTAGGGGTTGTCGATGACGATCGGCTGCTCGAGCAGCTCCTCGGCGTCTATGGCCTCCTCTGTCGCCTCGGTCGAAGCGCCGCCTTCGGCGTCGCCTCCCTCGGCACTCTCAAGGCCTCGCGCTTCGGTGGTCTTGTCGTCAGCAGGCGACTCGTCGTCCGTGCCCTCCGCGGGCTCGTCGACCTCGGTGGGCGCAGGCGCCTCGGCCGCGTCGAGCGCGTTGTCGTCGGTGGGTACGCCGTCGTCGGCCGACGCGGGGTCGGCGGTCACGCTCTCGTTGGTGGGGTCGTTGGTGTCGATGTCACTCATCGTTCGAACAGCTTGAAGACAGCTTCGCCGAAGGCGAAGTCGAGGGTAGCGATGTAGGTCGTCAACAGGACCACCGTGATGAGCACGATGATCGAGTAGTTGATGATCTCGGGCCGCGAGGGCCACGCGACCTTGCGGAGCTCGCCGCGCACCTCGCGCAGGAACTGCACGGGCCCGGTGCGCTCGTCCTTGGTGGGCCGTGGCGCCTGGGGCGCAGGACGCTTGCGGGCAGCGGGCGCGCCATCGGCACCCAGCTGGCCCTGCTTCTGCATCATGCGCTTCTGTTGTCGGTTCATCGCCATGGCGAGACCCTCGGATGGGAGTTCGGGGAACGGAAAAGAGCAGGGCAGGAGGGACTCGAACCCCCAACCTGCGGTTTTGGAGACCGCTGCTCTGCCAGTTGAGCTACTGCCCTAGGGGGTGAACTGCGACAGCCTATCCCGTTGCTGACACGCCAGGACAAGGCGGTACGCAGGTCGCGACGCCCCTCACGGGGCGGTGGAGTCGCCGTCGGCGGCACGCCATGCGCTGTTCGCCTCGGCGAACTGAAGGCGCGCCTCGTCGATGTCGTAAGGCTTTTCCTCCACGGGGCCCGGGCCCCACTGGCTGCGGGGTTGGTTGACGAAGTCGCCGCCGTACACGTGGATCGCCCCGGTCAGACCCGACATGGGGTTCGAGACGGCGTGGATCGTGTCGTCACCGAGCAACACCACGTCGCCCACCGCCAATTGCTTGCCGCCCGATTCGGTCAGGGTGCGTCGGCCGGGGCCTGCTCGGCGGAAGAACTCGTTGTCCTCCTGCCCCGCGTAGATGCCGATGGCGGCCCACATGCGGTGGTCGTGCGGATAGAGCCGCATGCCCGGAGCCCACACCACGTGGAGCACCGTCAGGTCCGGGGCGTGGTGCAGCAGCGTCAAGCCGCCCTCGGTCGGGGCCAGCGCCTCGGCCACCGGACCGGGCTCGGCGACCGCCCGCTCGAGCACGTCGCGCACCGCCCGGCGCGGCTCGCCCTCGACCAGGGCCTCACGGCACTCGACGACGAACTGGTCGATGTCGAACATGCACCCATCTTCGCGCCGGGTACCGGCCGATGGCACCCGCCGCGCCGCGCGGGGCCCCGGGTCGGCGAGGGGCTCAGCCCGCGAGCCGGGCCCGGCGGGTGCGGCTGGCGAAGACGATCGCCCCCGCCGCGCCGGCGGCGGTGGCCGCGGCCAGCCCGCCCAGGTAGGCGATGCGCCGGCCCGACAGCACCGAACGGATGGCGTGGCGCTCGCCGGCCTCCTCCAGGTTGGCGAGGATGTCGGCCAGTAGGCCCGGCGCCGGTTCGAGCACGTCGGTGCGCAGGGCCCGCATGGTGCGGAGCAGCTTGCGGTACTGCACGATCTCGGCCTGGCACCGCAGGCAACGCTCGACGTGGCGCCGCTCGGCGCGGCCGAGATGGCCTGCGCCCTCGGCGGTGGAGGCCAATGCCTCGGTCAGGTCCTCACACTGCACCCGGACCACCTCCCGTGGTCGCATCAGACCGCACGCGACTCTCCGTCGCGGCGGGGGAACAGCTGCTCGCGCAGCTTGTTGCGCGCCCGGTGGAGGCGCACCTTGGCGGCCGACTCGGAGATGCCGAGCTCCGCAGCGATCGCCTCGTGCGGCAGGTCGTAGACGTCGCGCAGCACCACGACGGCGCGCAGCCGCGGCGGCAGCGCGTCGAGCGCCCCGCGCAGCCGGCCGCGCAGGTCGTCGGCATCGGCCCGGAGCTGCGGGTCGTGGTCTGGGTGCAGGTCGGCCACGGCTGCGGCCTCGTCGAGCTCGTCGTGGCGGTGCCGGGAGCGACGGCCCAGGTGCGTGGCCGCGCAGTTGGCCGTGATGCGGTACAGCCAGGTCGTGAACTGCGCGTCACCCCGGAAGCGGTCGATCCCCCGGTAGGCCCGGAGGTAGGCCTCTTGCACCACGTCTCTCGCATCTTCCTCGTCACCCGTCAACCGGTAGGCGAGCGTGTACGTCTCCGCGTGGGTGACGCGCACGAGCTCGTCGAACGCTCCCCGGTCACCGTCCTTCGCGGCGGCGACCAGTTCGTTCATGTCACGTGCAGGTTCACGTGGCATCAGCGGTTTCGACTCCCCCCGTGCGCAAACGGTTACGCGATGTTTCCCGCTCGGATGCACGGCAACGCCGACGACCCCGCCGTCGGGCGGGGTCGTCGCGTGTCGCTGGATGTCGGATGGGCACCGTGTCTGCGGGAGGCAGCATGCGGCGACGCGTCAGCGGGTCTCCTTGTGGACCGTGTGCTGACGCTCCCACCGGCAGTACTTCTTCATCTCGATGCGCTCGCGGTCGTTCACCTTGTTCTTGGTGGTGATGTAGTTGCGCCGCTTGCACGAGGTGCACTCGAGGGTGACTGCCACCCGCTTCTCACCGGCCTTGGCCATAACTGTTCTCCTACTTGAGGATCTTGGTGACGCGTCCCGAGCCCACCGTGCGGCCACCCTCACGGATAGCGAACAACAGGCCCTCGTCCATCGCGATCGGCGCGATCAACTCGACGGTCATCTCGGTGTTGTCACCCGGCATGCACATCTCCACCCCGCCGGGCAACTCGATGCTCCCCGTCACATCGGTGGTCCGGAAATAGAACTGCGGCCGGTAATTCGTGAAGAACGGCTTGTGCCGCCCACCCTCTTCCTTGGTGAGCACGTACACCTGCGCCTCGAAGTTCGTGTGCGGCGTGATGCTGCCCGGCTTGGCCAACACCTGCCCACGCGACACATCCTCCTTCTTCGTCCCCCGCAACAGCACCCCGACGTTGTCGCCCGCCTGACCCTGATCCAACAGCTTGCGGAACATCTCCACACCCGTACACGTCGTCTTCGACGTCGGCCGGATCCCCACGATCTCGATCTCATCGGAGACGTGCACCACACCCTGCTCGATCTTGCCGGTCACCACCGTCCCCCGACCCGTGATCGAAAACACATCCTCGATCGGCATCAAGAACGGCTTGTCCAGATCCCGCGCCGGTTCCGGCACGAACCGATCCACCTCCGACATCAACTCCAACACCTGGGCCGCCGCCGCCTCGTCGCCCTCCAGGGCCTTCAACGCCGAGACCGGCACCACCGGGATGTCATCACCCGGGAAGCCGTACTCGCTGAGCAGCTCCCGGACCTCCATCTCCACCAACTCGAGCAGCTCCGGATCATCGACCATGTCGACCTTGTTCAACGCCACCACGATCGACGGCACACCCACCTGCCGGGCAAGGAGAACATGCTCACGGGTCTGGGGCATCGGACCATCCGTGGCCGCCACCACCAGGATCGCCCCATCCACCTGCGCCGCACCCGTAATCATGTTCTTGATGTAATCCGCGTGCCCCGGCATATCCACATGCGCGTAATGACGGTTCTCCGTCTCATACTCCACATGCGAAATATTGATCGTGATCCCCCGCTGCTTCTCCTCCGGGGCCTTATCGATCTGATCGAACGCCATCACCTGCACATTCGGATTCGCGTCCGCCAACACCTTCGTGATCGCCGCCGTCAACGTCGTCTTCCCATGGTCAATATGACCCATGGTGCCGATGTTCAGATGCGGCTTGTTCCGCTCGAACTTTTCCTTGGCCATCGTGCGGATCTCCTGGTCTCGCGAAGTGATGGAGTAGCGGCGGCCGGACTCGAACCGGCGACAACTCGATTATGAGCCGAGTGCTCTAACCAACTGAGCTACGCCGCCCTGACTGGGTTGGCGGACACCGCGAGGCGTCCGGCGCGCAAGAAGCGCGGCTGGTGCCGCGACTCTGGTGCGAGCCCCCTGTCGGAATCGAACCGACGACACCAGCCTTACCATGGCTGTGCTCTGCCGACTGAGCTAAGGGGGCGTGCCTGGTCACCCAGGGCCGCACAGAGTATCGCCCTCGGCTCGCCGCCAGCCAACCGGTACGGCACCGAGTGGCGCACGACACCTCCCCCGGCCTCGGTTAGCCCCGAGGCAACCACGGACCGTGGTCATGTTGCCTGTTCGCGACACATTCGTAAAGAAAATGCTCAAGTCCCCGGCGAGAGGCGCCGATACTCCTCTCGTGCTGGTGGAACGTCTGATAGTCGAGGGCGACGGCGAAGCCGCGTCCGTAGATTTTCATCCGCGTCTGACCGTGCTGGGTGGCATGCCAGGTGATGCACGGGGAGCCCTCGGCTCCCTGCTCGCCGGCGCTCTTCACGGGACGGTGCGCGGGGTTCACCTGGAGGTGGTGGACGATGCGGGGCGACGCCTCGTGGTCCTCCGTCCCGCCTCGGGGCCCCACCGGGTGATCGACGTCGTCACGTCGGCAGACGTCACGACGCAGCACCGAGGCTTCGACGGTCGGGTCGACCTGCTCAGCAGCCAGTACGGCCGCTCGACCATCACCCGCATCACCGCCGCCGACATCCGCAACCGCACACCGCGCAACGACGCGGTGCGGGCGCTGTCGGCCGTCGACCAGGTCGCACTGTGGGGCGCCGCCGACGAGCTGCTGGGCCGGGGCTCCGGCCGCGGCGATGCGGCCGCCACCTGGCGCTCGCTCGCCGGCGACACCGACGTGCACTGGGCGGTCGACCACCGCACCGAGATCCAGGCCGCCGCCCGTCTGCGCCAGCACATCGCCGCACTACGGTCGCTCTCCTCCAGCGCCCCCGACCTGTCGGACGACGACGCCGTGGCACTCGCCCAGGGCATCGTGTCGCAGCTCACCGCCGCGACCAACAGCGCAGGTAGCCGGCCTCCGGTGCTGCTCGACGAGACGTTCGACCAGCTCGAGCCCGCCGTCGTGCCGCTGCTGCTCGAGCTGCTGCCCGGTCTGGTCGGCGACCTGCAGGTCATCCTCCTCACCGAGGACGAGGCCATCGCCAGCTGGGCCCGCCTCGAGGCGCTGGCCGGCGAGCTCGCATTGGTCGAGCCCGCTCTCGCCGCTGACTGAGACCTGGATCTGCCGTCGGGTGACCGCTGGGGGTCCCCGGCGGTAGGCGGACGCCACCCAGCCCTTGACTTAGAGCGCGCTCAAACTCCTACGGTCGCAACGTCCGACCAAGAGGAGACCCACGTGCAGCTCGGCATCCACGTCATCGAATTCACCGTCGACGGCGGCACCCCCGCCATCGCCCCGGAGCTGGCCCGGGTGGGCGAAGCGGCCGAAGAGGTCGGCGCCACCTGGCTGTCCGTCATGGACCACTACTTCCAGATGGACCTGATGGCCCCCGCCACCGACCCCATGCTCGAGGGGTACACCGCGTTGGGCTACCTCGCCGCCCACACGTCCTCGATCGAGCTGGGGCTGCTCGTCTCCGGTGTGACCTACCGGCACCCTGGGCTGCTGGCCAAGATCGTGGCGACGGTCGACGTGTTGTCGTCGGGACGGGGCGCGCTCGGCATCGGGGCGGCCTGGTACGAACGGGAGCACCTCGGGTTGGGCGTTCCCTTCCCGCCCATGGCCGAGCGGTTCGAGCGGCTGGAGGAGGCGCTGCAGATCTGCCTGCAGATGTGGGATCCCGACGCCAACGGCGCCTACGACGGCCGTCACTACCAGCTCGCGGAGACGCTGTGCTCGCCCCTGCCGCTCAGCCGGCCGCACCCGCCGGTGATGATCGGCGGGAGCGGCGAGCGCAAGACCCTGCGCCTGGTCGCCCAGTACGCCGACGCCTGCAACCTCTTCGCCGAGACCCCGGCCGGCGCCGCCCACAAGCTCGATGTGTTGCGCCGCCACTGCGACGACCTGGGCCGCGACCCGGCCACCATCCGCAAGACGATGCTGTACCGCGGCAGCGCCCTGGCGACCGGCGACACCGACGAGTTCGTGGCCGAGGCCGGCGACTACGCCAAGGTCGGCATCGACGCGCTGATCGTGGTTCCGCCCGGCGACCGGCCGGCAGCGTGGATCACCGAGGTGTGCGGGCCCGCGGTGCCCCGCCTGGCCGAGCTGCCCCGGCCCTAACCCGTCGGTCGCGCCGGGGACCGGCCCTAACGTTGTCGGGATGGGTTCCCCCGTGGTGCTGCGCCCTGCACGACTCGACGACGCCGAGGCGCTCAGGCAGATCTACAACGCCGAGGTCACGACCTCGACCGTCACCTTCGACATCGTGCCCCGCACGCTCGCCGACCAGCGCCGCTACCTCGACGACCGCAGCGGCGCCCACGCGGTGATCGTGGCCACGGACGACGGCGAGGTCGTGGGCTACGGCGCGCTGTCCGCGTGGCGATCCAAGCCGGCGTACTCGACCAGCGTCGAGGACTCGGTCTACGTGCACCGCGCCCACCAGGGCCGGGGCATCGGCAGGGTGCTGTTGGCCGAGCTGACCCGCGTCGCCACCGCGCACGGCTTCCACGCGGTGTTCGCCCGCATCGTGGGCGGGCACGAGGCCTCGATCCGGCTGCACGAGGCCCTGGGCTTCGAGATCGTCGGCACCGAGCGCGAGGTCGGCCGCAAGTTCGGCCGCTGGCTCGACGTGGTGCTGATGGAGCTGCTGCTCGACCCCGAGGCGCCGAGCCACGACCTGACGTAGCGTCAGGTCGTGGAGAAGATCGTCTACCTGCTGTGGCGCGACCCGGCGACGCCGGTCGAGGCTTGGTCGCACACGCTGCGCGAGGACGTCGCGCCGGCTCTGATCGACCTCGGCGCCCAGGGCGTGCAGGTCAACGTGTCCGACGAGGCCGTGGCGTCGTCGGTCATGCGCATGGTCGAGCTCGACCCGCAGATGGAGGCGGTGGTGAGCGTGTGGGTCGACAGCGCCCGTGACGCGGCCCGCGCGCCCCACGACGGGGCGCTGTCGATCGCCGCCGGCGTGGACCGGGTCGAGGCCTACGTCGTCACCGAGTCGGAGCCACTGCCCAACGCCGCGCACCCCGCCCCGCTCGGCCAACGCACGCCAGGGTTCGCCAACCTCGCGTTCCTGCGCCGACCGGCGGACATGCCGTTCGCGGCCTGGATCGACGCGTGGCACAACGGCCACAGCGACGTCGCCGTCGAGACCCAGAGCACGTTCGGCTACGTGCAGAACGTCGTGACCCGGGCGCTCACACCGGACGCTCCCGCCATCGACGCGGTCGTCGAGGAGCTGTTCCCCATCGAGGCGCTCACCTCGCTGCACGCCTTCTTCGCCGCGGCCGACGACGACGAGCTGGCCCGGAACATGACGCGGATGACCGACAGCGTCGCCCGGTTCGGCGCCGATCGCTGCCTCGACGTCGTCCCCACCAGCCAGTACGTGATCAGCCGACCGTTCGACCACGGCTGAGTCGTGAGCGCGCGGCGTGCCACGCCTGCTGCCGACCGTGGATGGCGAAATAGTCTGCGATCCACGTCTCCGTAACCCGAGGTGCGCCCGTGGCTCCACCCGCCCTGCTCCACCCCTTCGCCCGACCGGCCGCCGACCGGTTCATCAGAATCGTGCGCGGCGAGGGTGCGGCCGTGTTCGACGCCGACGGCACGCGCTACGTCGACGGTCTCGCCAGCCTCTGGTACTGCAACGTCGGTCACGGCCGCGCCGAGATCGCCGAGGCCGTCGCCGACCAGATGCGGCTGCTCGAGAACTACAACCTGTTCGATGTCTTCACCAACGGCCCGGCTGACGAGATCGCCGAGGCCGTCGCCGACCTGGCGCCTCTCCCCCGGGCCAGGGTGTTCCTGACGAGCTCCGGCTCCGAGGCGATCGACACCGCGCTCGAAGATCGCCCGGCTGATCTTCCAGCGATCGGGCCAGCCCGGCCGCCAGGTCGTCGTGTCACGCACGTTGGGCTACCACGGCACCAACGTCGGCGGCACCGCGCTGCAGGGCCTGCCGCTCAACCGCGAAGGCTGGGGACGCCTGCTCGACGATGTCGAGATCGTCGCCCATGACGACCTGGACGCGGCCCGGGCGCTGTTCGCCGACCGGGGGGACGAGATCGCCGCGGTCGTCGCCGAGCCGGTCATCGGCGCCGGCGGCGTGCACCCCGCGACCGCCGAGTACCTCGCGGGCCTGCGCCGGCTGTGCGACGAGCACGGCGCCCTGCTGGTCTTCGACGAGGTCATCACCGGCTTCGGACGACTCGGCGTCGTGGTTCGCCAGCGAGCTCCACGGCGTCACGCCCGACCTGCTCACGTTCGCCAAGGCGGTCACCTCGGGCTACCAGCCGCTGGGCGGCGTGGTGGTCGGCGCCCGCGTGCGCGAGGTGCTCGAAGCCGAGGAGACCTACGTCCTCCGGCACGGCTACACCTACAGCGGCCACGCCACCGCCTGCGCCGCGGGCCTCGCCAACCTGGCCCTGCTGCGCGACGAGGCACTGCTCGATCGCGTCCCGGGCATCGCCCGGCGGCTGGGCTCTGGGCTGGCCCAACTGCGCGACGACGGCCTGGTGGCCAGCGTGCGCGGCGCGGGCGGCATCTGGGCAGCCGGCATGCACGACGACGTCGACGCCGTGGCCGTGCGCGACGAGATGCTGAGCAGGGGTGTGATCGCGCGACCGATCGGCTCGGCCACCATGGCCTTCTGCCCACCGCTGGTGATCGGCGACGACGACCTCGACCGGTGCGTCACGGCGTTGCACGATGCGCTGCTGGCCGTCGGGCGCCGCGACGCATGAGCGAGCGTCCGCACTGCAGCGAGCGTGGCCCGAGCGGCCCGGCCGAAGGCCAGGAGCGGGAGACATGAGCGAGCGTCCGCGCTGCAGCGAGCGTGGCCCGAGCGGCCCGGCCGAAGGCCAGGAGCGGGAGACATGAGCCAGACGGCGGCCCGCGCTGCGCTGGCCGACGCCGCGCCCGCGGTGTTCTGGCTCGACCGGCCCGACGCCCCCGACCCCGCACCCCCACTCACCGGGGCCCACGAGGCCGACCTCGTCGTCGTCGGCGCCGGGTACACAGGGCTGTGGGCTGCGCTCCAGGCACGCGACGACGACCCCGGCCGTGACATCCTCGTCCTCGAGGCCGGCACGGCCGCCATCGGTGCCTCCGGGCGCAACGGCGGGTTCCTGTCGGCCTCGCTGACCCATGGCGCCGCCAACGGCCAGGCCCACTTCCCCGACGAGCTGGCCACGCTCCACCGCATGGGCAACGCCAACTACGACGCCATGCTCGCCGACCTCGACCGCCACGGCATCGACGCCGCCGTCGCCCGCGTCGGCGAGATCGACGTGGCCGTCGAGCCGTGGCAGGTCGGCGAGCTGGACGAGCACGCCGGCCTGCTGCGCGACCTCGGCGAGGACGTGGTCGTGCTCGACGCCGACGCGCTGCGCGCCGAGGTCGCGTCGCCCACCTACCTCGGCGGTGTCTGGCAGCGCTCGCACGTCGCACTGGTCGATCCCGCCCGCCTGGCGTGGGGCCTGCTCGTCGCCGCGCGCCGCCTCGGTGTGCGGGTGCACGAGCACACCGCGGTCACATCCGTGACCCAGGACGGGTCGGCGCTCGCCGTGCGGGGGCCACACCTGCGGGTGCGCGCCCGCCGAGTGCTGCTGGCCACCAACGCCTTCCCCGGCCTCGTCGCGCCCATCCGCCGGGCCGTGGCGCCGGTCTACGACCACGTGCTGGTCACCGAGCCGCTCTCGGACGACCGGTGGGCCTCGCTGGGCTGGGCCCGCGGTCAGGGCGTGTCCGACTCGGGCAACCGGTTCCACTACTACCGGCCGACGCCGGACGGCCGCATCCTGTGGGGCGGCTGGGACGCGCTGTACCACTTCGGCGGACGGGTGTCGCCTGAACTCGAGCAGGACGACCGCACGTCGCTCATGCTCGCCTCGCACTTCCTCGCCACGTTCCCTCAGCTCGAGGGCATCAGGTTCACCCACCGGTGGGGTGGGCCGATCGCCACGACGTCACGCTTCATGTTCACGGCCGGCACCCGGTGGGCCGGCCGGTTGTCGTGGGCGGTCGGCTACACGGGACTGGGCGTCGGGGCCAGTCGCTTCGGCGCCCGCGTGGCCCTCGACCTGTTGTCGGGCCGGCCGACCGACCGCACACGACTGACCGTGGTGCGCAAGCCGCCGTTCCCGTTTCCGCCCGAGCCGCTGCGCTGGGCGGCGATCCAGGCGACCCGCCGCGCCCGGCGCGCGCCGACGAGCACGGCGGCCGCCGGGGGCCGTGGCTGCGCCTGCTCGACCGCTTCGGCATCGGCTTCGACAGCTAGTGCCCCGTCAGGGGTGCGCTTCGCCTCCACGGCGAGCCGGTGCCCTCGCACGACGCAGGAGGAGGCGCAGCCGTCTGCGGTTGGGGCTCGCCGGTGCCCCAGAGTGGAGGTACGTGAACGTCTCGGTGGTGCGCACGCCCGAGATGGCGCGGACGACATCGTTGACGAGCGCGAGCAGCTGCTCGTTGTCGCGGCACACCACCTCGACCAGCAGGTCGAACCTGCCCGACGTGACCACGACGTAGGCGACCTCGTCGACCTTGGCGAGCTTGGCCGCCACCACGCGGCAGGTCGCCGTCGACCTTGACGCCCACCATCGCCTGCAGGCCGAACCCCAGCGTGAGCGGGTCGGTGACCGCCACCACCTGCATGACCCCGCTCTCGATCAACCGCTGCACCCGCTGGCGCACCGCGGCCTGCGACAGGCCGACCGCCGGGCCCAGCTTGGCGTACGCGGTACGCCCATCGAGCTGCAGCTCACGGATGATGGCCTTGTCGATCTCGTCGATGACGATCGCCGGTCGGCCGCTCATTCGGTCACTCGCGTCCGGTTCGTCGATCACCCTTCCGCCGTTCCATTGCTCAGTCGCTCTTCAGGACCGCCTCGAGGTCGGCCGCCGGGCGGCCGAGCGCCTCGGCCACCGCGGCGTTCACCACGAGTCCCCGGGCGGTGTTCACGCCGAGCGCTAGCGGCCCGTCGCGTCCCACCGCCTCGGCCACGCCCAGCGGGCCAGCTCCGCGAGGTACGGCAGCGTCACGTTGGTGAGCGCGTAGGTCGACGTGTTGGGCACGGCGCCGGGCATGTTGCCGACCGCGTAGTGCAGCACGCCGTGCACGTCGTACACGGGATCGTGGTGCGTGGTCTCGTGGGTGGTCTCCACGCAGCCACCCTGGTCAACGGCGATGTCGACGACGACCGCGCCAGGCTTCATGGACGTCACCATCGCCTCGGTGATCACCACGGGCGCCCGACCGCCCGGCACGAGCACCGCCCCGATCACCAGGTCGGCCTCGGTCACGACCCGCTCGACCGTCCCCCTGTTCGAGGCGAGCGTGGTGATGCGCCCCATCTGGATCTGGTCGACGTGACCAGCCGGTCGACGTTCTTGTCGAGCAGGTCGACCTCGGCGGCCAGCCCGGCCGCCATCCAGGCCGCGTTCCACACCGACGTTGCCGGCCCCGAGCACCACGACGGTGCGCGGGCCGCACGCCTGGTGCGCCGCCGAGCAGCACGCCCCGCCCGCCGTTGTGGCGCTCGAGGTAGTGGGCCCCGATCTGCACCGACATGCGGCCCGCCACCTCGCTCATGGGCGCCAGCAGGGACAGCGTGCCGTTGTCGAGCATCACGGTCTCGTAAACGTGACAATGCCCGGTCACGCCCTGCTCCAGCAGCGCATCAGCCACCTTGGGGTAGGCCGCCAGGTGCAGGTAGGTGAAGATCGTCAGGTCGTCGCGGAAGTAGCCGAACTCCTCCTCCAGTGGCTCCTTGACCTTGCAGATCAGCTCGGCGCGCTCCTCGACAGCCCGGCGGCGGTGCGCACGATCTCGGCACCGGCCGCCCGATAGGCCTCGTCGGTCAGACTCGACCCCGCGCCCCGCGCCCGCCTGCACCAGCACGGCGATGTCGTGCATGTTCAGCTCGCGGACGCCCTCGGGCGTGATGGCGACGTGGTACTCGTCGACCTTGATCTCGGTCGGCACGCCGACCGTGAGCGGCGCCGGAGCCGCCCGTCCGCCCGTTGCGCTCGCTCACGGCGACATCTCCCGCATGGCCTCGACCAGGGCGGCACGGATGACCGAGACGATCTCGTCGAACTGGTCGGGGCCCGCCACCAACGGCGGCGAGAGCTGGATCACGGGGTCGCCGTGATCGTCGGCACGGCAGATCAGCCCCCGCTCGAAGAGCCTGGGCGTGAGCACGCCGCGGAGAAGCCGCTCGGCCTCGTCGTCGTCGAACGTCTCGCTGGTCACAGGATCCTTCACCAGTTCGATCCCATAGAAATACCCCATCCCGCGGATGTCGCCGACGATCGGCAGGTCGGCCAGCGTGTCGAGCGCGGCGCGGAACTCGGGCTCGAAGGTCAGCACCCGGTCGACGAGCCGCTCGCTCTCGAGCACGTCGAGGTTGGCGAGCGCCACCGCGCAGCTCACCGGGTGGCCGCCGAAGGTGATGCCGTGCAGGAACGAGGCGCCCGGCTCGAAGGAAGGGCGCACGCGATGTGGTCGCCGACCAGCACGCCACCCAGCGGCGAGTACCCGGAGGTGAGCCCCTTCGCCATCGTGATCATGTCGTAGCTGGTACCCCAGACGCTCCGACCCGAACATCGCACCTAGGCGGCCGAAGGCGCAGATGACTTCGTCGGACACGAGCAGCACGCCGTAGCGGTCGCAGATCTCGCGCACCGGTGCGAAGTAGCCGCTCGGCCGGCGTGAAGCAGCCGCCCGAGTCCGCACGGTCGAGGTACACCGTGGCCACGGTCTCGGGGCCCTCACGCTCGATCGCCGACTCGATCTCGTCGGCGCACGACAGCGTGCACCCGGGGGCGGCCGCACAGTAGCGGCACCGGTAGCGGTTGGTGTTGGGCACGTGGGCCACGCCGGGCACCAGGGGCTCGAACGGCGCTCGGATGTCGGCCAGGCCGGTGATCGACAACGCGCCCATGGCGGTGCCGTGGTAGGCGATATTGTGGGCGATGACCTTGCGCCGCTGCGGCTGGCCGATGGCGGCGAAGTACTGGCGCGCCAGCTTCCACGCCGATTCGACCGCCTCGCTGCCGCCCGTGGTGAAGAAGACGCGGTTGAGGTTGCCGGGCGCCATCCCCGCCAGCCGTCCGGCCAGCTCGATGGCGGCCGGATGGGCGTAGGTCCAGATCGGGAAGTAGCCGAGCTCGCTCGCCTGCTTCCCGGCGGCCTCGGCCAGCTCGGTCCGCCCGTGTCCGACCTGCACGGTGAACAGACCGGACAGGCCGTCGAGGTAGCGCTTGCCCCGGCTGT
>CAVTKS010000005.1:0-436145 GCA_963735375.1 uncultured Acidimicrobiales bacterium | reverse complement strand
GACGACCACCATCGCCGGCCACCGCGACATGTCACAGACAGCGTGCCCAGGCGACACCGTGTACGCCCACGTGCGGGGCGACCTGCCGGCCCTCGTGGCCCGCAGGGCCGCCGAGCTCGCGCCCCACGGAACCGCCGGCGCCGACCACGACGCCGCCACCGGCGACCCCCGAGACCTCGACCCCGTCGGGGGACAGCGCCGCGCAGAGCCCTCCATCGGCGTCCGACGCTGACGACGGGGACGGCGGCACGACCGGCCCTCTCGTCGGCGGCGCCGCCGTCATCGCCACGATCGCCGTCGCCGCGCCCATCGCCGTGCGTCGACGGCGGGCGACGGACGCCGACGCGTCCGGACCGCAATTGCCGTAGGCCGGTCGTCGTTCTATGGTTCGTTACATCACTAATGAACCGCTGAACCCCGAGCCGGCGGCGTGAACGCGTTCGACGGGCGCAGTCCGATCTACCGGCAGATCGCCGAGCAGATCTCGGCCGACATCCTGACTTCGGCGCGCTCGAGCCCGACCAGCAGGTCATGTCGACCAACCAGTTCGCCGCCTTCTACCGCATCAACCCGGCCACGGCGGCCAAGGGGTTCCAGCAGCTCGTCGACGACGGATTGCTCTACAAGAAGCGAGGCATCGGAATGTTCGTTAGCCCTGACGCACCGGAGCGGCTGCGGAGCCGCCACCACGAGCGGTTCATGGCCGAGGTGGTCGACCCGATGGTCGCCGAGGCCCAGGTCATCGGCATCCCCCTCGACGACGTCGTGACCCGCATCGAGCACCTGCGACCGGACGGCCAGCGATGAGCCTCGACCTCGAGCTCCGCGACGTGCAGCTCGACTACGGCGGGGATCCGGCCTTGCGTGACCTGTCGTTCCACCTCCCCGCCGGCACGTTGTGCGGGCTCCTCGGCCGCAACGGGTCGGGCAAGACCACCCTGCTGTCGCTCGTCGCATCGCTGTTCCGGCCGAGCGCGGGAACGATCCGCGTCGGCGGCGCCGATCCGTTCGAGAGCCCCACTCTGATGGCGCAGATCGGGCTGACCGGCGATCCGGGCGAGGCCGGCATGTACAAGGTCCGTGACGCGCTGGAGCTACGCCAGGATTCTGCGGCCCACGTGGGACGACGCCTACCGGCTCGCGCGACGACTGCTCGACCGCTTCGACGTGCCCCGCAAGCAGGCGATCAAGACGCTGTCCCGCGGCAAGCGCGCCGCCCTCGGGTGCATCTGCGGGCTGGCGGCGCGCACGCCGATCACGATGTTCGACGAGCCGCACCTCGGGATGGACGTCCCCACCCGCTACGCCTTCTACGACGAGCTGCTGAGCGACTACATGGCGCACCCACGCACGATCATCCTCTCGACCCACCACATCGACGAGGTGGCATCCCTGTTCGCTGCGTGCTCATCATCGACCGGGGGCGGCTCGTCGTCCACGACGACACCGACAACCTGCGTGAACGTACGCGGCGCCGAAGTCGTGGGCCCCACCGCTGACGTCGACCGGCTCGTCGCCGGCCTGACCGTGCTCAACGAGCGCACCCTGGGTGGCACCACGTCCGCGGTCACCTACGGCGGCATGAGCGACGAGCAACGTCGCGAGGCCGCACGACGCGGCCTCGAGCTGAAGCCGATCCCCTTGCAGGACCTGTTCGTGCACCTCACGGAGGAGGCGGCATGAGCGGGCAGCCCTGGCGCCAGCGCGTCGTTGGCCCTGGGTGGGGACCTGGGGATCTACGCCCTGATGTGGGCGGGCGTGGCGCTCACGCTGTTCGTGATCAACATCGGCGCCAACGGTGCGTTCGGCGAGATCGAGAACAGCATCTGGGCCGGGCTGTCGACCCTTGTCCAGTACGTGATCTTTGGCGGCGGACTGATCGTCGCCGTCTACTACCTCCCGCTGTTCGTGGCTCACGGCATCACCCGCCACGACTTCTGGGCCGCCGCCGTGGGCACCCTCGTCGTGTTGGCCGTCATCGCCGCAGCCCTGGCTACGGGGCTGTTCGCCGTCGAGCACCTCGTGTACGACGTGGCCGACTGGCCCCACGTCCTCACCGACGGCGACGCGCCACCACATCTACGATCGCCCCGACCAGTACGGCCTGATCTTCGTGGAGCTCTTGTCGTTGTTCGTCGCCCACCTGGCGAGCGGGTTGCTGGCCGGCGCCGGTTACTACCGGCTGGGGTGGGTGTTCGGTACCACGTTCCTGGTCGTCGCGCTGCTGCCGTCGGTGGTGGCCGAGATCGTTCTCGACTCCGGCTGGGCCGGCATCGTGTTCAACGAGGCATCGGACCTGACACCGCCGGCTGCCGGCATCGGCGTGCTCGTCGCGCTCCTCCGGCGCCGTGGGGCTGTGGGGCGCCGGTCCCTCATGCGCGGCATGCCGATCGACAACCAGCAGCTCGCCTGGTGGCGATGAGGTCGTGATCGCCGGGCCCGACCACGGTCACGGTGAGGACCTCGCGTACGTCCCGCTGCTCCGCGCCACGCCACCCGGCGCGACGCTCGCGTGGCTCTCGCAGGCCCTCGGTGGCGCCCGCGTCGAGAGGTGCGAGGTGCTGCCCGGCGCCACGGCCGCAGCGATGCACGTGGTCACCATGCGCCACGGTTGCGGGGGCGGTGGGCCGGGTGGTGCTGCGTCGCTACGTCCCGGCCCGACCTTCTCGACGACGAACCCGAGACTACGGCCCGGGAGGCAACCGCGCCTCGGCGCGGTCGACGGCGCCGATCTACCGATCCACGCCTGCTGGCCAGCGACCCGACCGGCGAGCCGCGGACGCGCCCACGCTCGCCATGAGCGAGTTGGCCGGTCGGCCGCGAATGGCGCGCCCGCAACCCGAGGCGATGGGTACGGACGTTGGCCGACACCGCCGCCACGATCCACCGTGTGGAGGTACAGCCGGGCCTCATCCCCACCTACGCGAGCTACCGCCAGCGGTCGTACGCTCCCCCGCCCTGGACACGCGCCACCGCCGCCTGGGAGCGCGCCGCCGAGATCTTCCACGGCCCCGTGCCCGACGGGCCCTGCTCCTCGTCCATCGGGACTTCCACCCGGGGAACCTACTGTGGCGACAGGGCGGCGAGCCCTCGACGCCGCCATCGGGCGAGCGGTGCACGACCGCACCGGGTGATATGGCCCCTGGGGGTACACGCCCGCGGCCGCTACCGTCGCCCAGGTGCGACCCGAGCGATACCTCGAGCTGATCGACCAGGACGGCCGGCGGCTGGGCGAGGTCGCCCGCCGGGCCGACCTCGACGCGGCCATCCCGACCTGCCCCGGGTGGACGGTGGGCGACTGCGTGGCCCACACCGCCGAGGTGTACCAGCACAAGGTTGCGTGCATCCGCTTGCAGCGCCTGCCCGGCGAGGACTACGAGCAGGAGAGCCCCCGCACGGCGTCGACCTGCTCGACTGGTTCGACTCGTCGCTGGCAACCCTGCTCGGCGAGCTGCGTGACCGACGGCCCGACGCACCTGCGTACACCTGGTGGCCGGCCGACCAGACCGTCGGCTTCTGGTACCGGCGCATGGCCCAGGAGTCCGCCGTGCACCGGTTGGACGTCGAGGACGGCACGCGTGAGCCGACGCCGATCGACCGCCCACCTCGCCGCCGACGGCATCGACGAGGTGCTCGACCTGTTCCTCGGCGACGACTGGGCCAGCGTGACCCCGAACGAGTGGGACGGCGTCGACCCACATGCCGGGGAGGGCCGCACGATCGCCGTGCGCAGTGGCGGGCAGGTGTGGCGCTCGACGCTGGGCGCCGAACGCATCCCCCTCGCCCACGGCGACGGTCCCGGCGACGCCACCGTGACCGGCGACCCCGAGGCCGTACTGCTGTGGCTGTGGGGCCGCCGCCCGGACGCCGACGTGTCACTCGACGGCGACCTGGCCGCGCTGGGCGCCTTCCGCGATCGTCTCCGGATGGCCACGCAATAGACGTCCGAACCCAAGACGGTCGCCTCACGGGTCAAGGCGCGGCTCGCAGGCAGCTGAACACCTGGCAGCGCCCCGGTTATCGTCGGCGCATGCCTGCCAACCCGCTCAACGTCGACGACTTCGGAGGCGAGCTGTTCAACCTGGGCATGTCGCCCGACGCTCGCCCGCTGCTCGACAAGGTCAAGACGTTCGTCGCGGAGGAGGTCGAGCCGATCACGGCCAAGTTCTCGCGTTGGGCGCCGATCGCGAGGACCGCTGGAGCTTCGCCTCCGGCCAGCTCGAACTGCTCGACGGGAGTCAAGGCCAAGGCCAAAGCGAACGGTCTGTGGAACTTCTTCCTGCCCGACGCCGAGACCGGCCAGGGCCTCAGCAACCTCGACTACGCCTACATCGCCGCCGAGCTTGGCAAGAACCCGCTGGCCGCCGAGTGCCTCAACTGCTCGGCGCCCGACACCGGCAACATGGAGGTGCTCGAGCGGGTCGGCACCCCCGAGCAGAAGGCGCGGTGGCTCACGCCGCTGCTCGAAGGCGAGATCCGCTCGTGCTTCGGCATGACCGAGCCGGGCCTGGCCAGCTCCGACGCCCGCAACATCGCCACGTCGGCCGTGCTCGACGGCGACGAGTGGGTCATCAACGGCGAGAAGTTCTACATCTCCGGCGCCGGTGACCCCCGCTGCAAGATCATGATCTGCATGGTCCGCACCAACCCGGATGCGGCGGCGCACCTGCAGCAGTCGCAGATCCTGGTGCCGATGGACACGCCGGGCGTCGACGTCGTCGGGCCCATGACCGTGTTCGGCCACGACGACGCCCCCCACGGCCACATGCACATCCGCCTCACCGACGTGCGCGTCCCCAGAGACAACATGCTGCTGGGCGAGGGGCGAGGGCTTCGAGATCTCCCAGCTCCGCCTGGGCCCGGGTCGCATCCACCACTGCATGCGCTCCATCGGCGCCGCCGACAAGGCGCTGGCGCTCATGGTCGAGCGGGGGCTCAGCCGCGACCGTTCGGCAAGCCGCTCATCTCGCTGGGCAAGAACACCGAGCTGGTGGCGCGGGCCCGCATCGAGATCGAGGCCATGCGCCTGATGGTGCTGCGGGCCGCCAAGGCCATGGACCTGATGGGCAACGCCGAGGCCCGGGTGTGGGTCAGCGCCGTCAAGGCGATGGTGCCCGAGCGGGTGTGCCAGATCATCGACCAGGCCATCCAGATCCACGGCGCCGCCGGGGTGTCACAGTGGACGCCGCTGGCCGACATGTACACCGGTCAGCGCACCCTGCGCCTGGCCGACGGCCCCGACGAGGTGCACCACATGGTGGTCGGCCGGGCCGAGATCGCCCGGTACCAGCCTGGCGGCGGCTGAGCCGCCTGGCCCGTCACTCGAGTGTGTAGGTGAACGTGGTGCCGGACATGCAGGGGACGGTCTCGGTCGTCGACTCGACCTCCACGTCGTCGACCGTGATGGTGATGGTGACGTCGCCCGGGACGCACTCGGTGACCACCAGGTTGACGCTGTCCACGACGAGTTCCTCGTCCTCGTAGCGCGGGTCGTCGTAGAACGGGGCCGGGCCTTCGTCGGGGTCGATGTGCGAGTAATGCACGTAGGTGTGCGTGACCGTGTACGTGAACAGGCCGGGATCGGCGCTGTCCCCGAGCCAGATCAGCTCGGTGCCGGTCTCCCGGAAGGGCGGGCCCCCACCGTCGTAGGTCAGCCGGGCGGGAGTGCCCGACACGGTCTCGACCGCGATCTGCATGTCGTGGCAGCCCTCGCACTCGTCCTCGGCGGGACCTGACCAGTAGCCGCGATCCCGATCGCCGTCGGAGCCGACCGGACGGGTGAACAGCTCGCCCGCCGCCGGGTCGGCGAGATCGAACGCGTCCGCGGTGGGGCCACCCGAGACGACGACGACCGCAGCCGGGTCGAAGCCTCCCCAGGCGTCGTCGCCGTTCCCTGCGTGGGCGCCGGCGTCGACGCTGTCGCCCGCGCTGGTTCCCGACGGCGCCGTCTGGGGCTCGTCGAGCGGGGCACCGCCAGCGCAGCGCACGCGTGGGATCCCGAAGCGGTCGATCAGCACCGGGGTTCCGGCTTGCAGGACAGCGTCATACCGCCGTTCGTTGTCGTGGGCGGTGACCCGGGTGTCGAACCGCAGCCGGACGGCGGTCAGCTCGTCGAGGTACCCCGCACGATCGTCGACATGCTGGCCGAGGGCAGCGAACCAGGCGTCCGCCCGGGCAGTCTCGCTCTCGTCGGTGAGCAGCTCGACCAGCCGCTCGAGGTCGCAGGTCGGCTGGTCGCGGGTGCCGGCGTACACCCCGGGGTCCGTGCCGACCACCAGGCCGCCCGCCAGCAGGACGGGGTCGTCGAGCGCACGGGGCTCGGGCGGCGCGTCGCCGGTCCCGATCTCGCCGTCACCATCGTCGCTGGTCGTGGCGACAAGGTCGTCGAGGAACGGCTCGTCGGGCATGCGCCCCGCGGGCTCGAGCACCACGCCCGCGCTGTCGTCGTCGAGCAGTACCACCCCGCCCAACCCCAGCCCTGACACAGCCACGACGGCGACCGCGGCGAACAGCGGCCACCGGCGCCGGCCGGACGTCCGAACCTGCGCCACCTCGGGCGCCCCAGCGCCACCCAGATCCATCCGGCGGTTTCTAGCCGCCGTACGGACGGTCAGAGGAATCGCCGGGGCGGCGGGCCCGACACGGTGGCGATGTCGGAGTGGGCCCGGTCAGCCGTACTCGTAGAAGCCGCGTCCCGACTTGCGGCCCAGCAGCCCGGCGTCGACCATGCGCGACAGCAGCGGCGGTGCCGCGTACAGAGGCTCCTTGAACTCCTCGTAGAGCGAATCGGCCACGGCCATGGTCGTGTCCAGGCCGATGAGGTCGGTGAGGTGCAGAGGGCCCATCGGGTGCGCGCAGCCCTCGACCATGCCGGCGTCGATGTCCTCCGCCGTGGCGAAGCCCGACTCGAGCATGCGGATGGCGGAGAGCAGGTAGGGGATCAGCAGCGCGTTCACCACGAACCCCGCCCGGTCCTGCGAGCGGATCACCCGCTTGCCCAGGACTTCGGTCGCCAGCCGCTCGGCGCGGTCGATCGTCTCGTCCGCCGTCAACAGCGACGGCACCAGCTCGACCAGCCTGAGCACCGGCACCGGGTTGAAGAAGTGCAGGCCCACCACGGTCTCGGGCCGCTTGGTTGCCATCGCCAGCTTCATGATCGGGATCGACGACGTGTTCGACGCCAGCACCGCGTCGCCGCTGGCGACGACCTGGTCGAGCCGCTCGAACACAGCGACCTTGCTGGCCTCGTCCTCGACGACGGCCTCGACCACCAGCTCGCGGTCGGCCAGCGCGTCGGCGTCGTGGGTGACCTCGATGCGGGCCAGCGAGGCATCCCGCTCGTCCGCCCCGAGCTTGCCCCGGTCGACCGCCGTCGCCAGCGACCGTTCGATGCGGGCGAGGCCCCGCTCCGCCGCGCCGGCGTCGGCCTCGACCACCACGACGCCGAGCCCGGAGCGGGCCGCCACCTCCGCGATGCCGGAGCCCATGAGCCCGCACCCCACCACCCCGATCCGGGTCGGCGGCGGGGCGGTCGTGCTGGGGTCGGAAAGGGCCATGGGCCCGAGGATAGGTTCGGGCACCGACATCTCCGGGGGGAAACGCACCATGTCCACCGACGCCGTCCAGCACACCGTCGACCAGGCAGCCATCGCCCGCCTGCTGGCCCGGTACGCCGACGCGGTGACGCGCCGGGCGTGGGACGAGGTGCCGGCCCTGTTCGCGCCGAACGCCCAGCTGGCGATCGACACCGGCCGGGGCGAGCCGATCGAGGTGGCCGGGGGCGACGGCCTCGCCGCGTTCGTGGCCGGCTCGGTCGAGCGCTTCGCGTTCTTCGAGATGGTGCCCCTCAACTCGGTCGCCGACATCGAGGGTCACGACGCCACGGGGCGCTCCTACATCCAGGAGGTCCGCCAGGACGCGGCATCGGGCCACCTCACGACGGCCTACGGCCTGTACACCGACCGGTACGCCCGCCACAGCGCGGGCTGGCGCTTCGCCGCCCGCAGCTACCGCTCGTTGGCCCGCACGGGCGCCGGTCTCGAGGTCGTGACCAGGCTGGGCTGATCAGCCGGCACACGCGGCGGCGCGCTCGAGCAGCAGCGTGCGCTCGCGCTCGTTGCGGGTGAGCGTGGCGGCCCGCTCGAACTCGTCGTGGGCCTCGTCGTCGCGGCCGAGCTTCGCCAGCAGGTGGCCGCGCACGCTCGGCAGCAGTTTTCGGCCAGACTTCCTCGACACGGATCGCAGCGGGTCCGGCACTCGGGGGATCGGCGGAGGATGCCTCAGCGAGGGCGGTTCGAGTGGAGATGGCCACGACGGCGCACGGCGGGCGCGATCGTGCTGGTTGTCGTGGTCGTGGTCGGGCTCGGCGTCGCGGCCCGCGTGTGGGCCGGCACCCGCGACGCCACCGAACGCGTGGCGGCGACCCTGCACGACACGCGCGCCGAGCTGGCCCGGACCCGGCACGACGTGGACACCGCGTCGGCGGACCTCGACGCCGAACAGGCGACGTTGGGCGACGAGCTGGCGACCCTCGACACCCGTCGCAGCGAGGCGGACGCGGCCCAGGACACGCTCGACTCGACCAGCCTGCTCCTCACCGAGTTGCGGGCGCAGCTCTCAGAGGCGACCGCCGACCTCGAAGACCGTACGACCCGGTTGGACGCACTCGAGCTGTGCCTGGTGGGGGTCGCCGAGGCGCTGAACCAGGCGGCGGTCGGAGACACCGCGGGCCTGATGGCGACGGTCCGTGATGTCGAGGGTCAATGCGCCGAGGCAGGGGTGGACCTGTGACGGTGCAGGTCGAGTCGCTGGTGACGCCCCGCCGCGTGGTGCGTGTGCGGTTGTGGGCGCTCGTCGGCTCGGCCGCTGTCGTCGTGCTCGTCGGGTCCCAGCTCTGGTCGGCGACCGCGCAGCTGGACACCACGCAGGCCCAGCTGCACGACGCACGGCACAGCCTCGCGGCGGAGCAGACCGAGCTGGAGAACGTCCACCACCGGGCCGCGCTCACACAGGACAGCCGCGATCTGGTTCGATCCGAGACCGACCTCGCGGTGGCCTCGCGCACCTGGATCGATGCCCTGATCGCCAACACCCTGGTCGAGGTGGCCGCCGTCGGGGCCGACCAGACCGAGACCGACATGGCGCGCCTGCTCGTCGCCGGTCACTCCAACGAGGCGATGGCGTGCTTCGACGGCGTGTCGCAGGCGGTCGACGCCAACCGGAACGGCGACGAGCAGGCGTCGATCGGCGCCCTCAGCGCCGCCGCCGGCTCCTGCACCCGCACACTGGCCTACGCCACGGGGCGCGGTTCCCGTACGACTTCCCCGACCCGTTCGTGCTGCGGGCGGGCGACAGCTACTACGGCTACTCGACCAACTCGGGGGCGGGGGACATCCAGGTCATCCGGTCGACCGACCTGGTCACCTGGGACCTGGTCGGCAACGCGCTCGAGCAGCTGCCCTCATGGGCGGCGCCGCACGCCACCTGGGCACCAGCCGTCCTCCAGCGGGGTGGCGGCTACGTCGTGTACTACACGGCCCGAGAGCTGGCGTCGCAGCGGCAATGCATCTCGCGGGCGGTGGCGTCGTCGCCTGCCGGTCCCTTCCGCGACGACTCGACTGGTCCGCTCGTGTGCCAGCGCGAACTCGGCGGTTCCATCGACCCCAGCCCGTTCGTCGACGCCGACGGGCGCACCTACCTGCTGTGGAAAGCCGAGGGCACCGGCGGGCCTGCCCAGACCCTGTGGTCGCAGGAGCTGACGGCCGACGGGCTGGCTCTCACGGGGTCGGCCCGCCCGCTCCTGACTGTCGACCGGGATTTCGAGCGCGGCGTCGTCGAGGCGCCGACGATGCTGCACGAGGGAGGCGCGTACTTCCTCGTCTACGCCGCGGCCGACTGGAACTCGCGGCAGTACTCGGCGGCGTACGCGACCTGTGCTGGCCCCGGCGGGCCCTGCACCAAGCCGGCCGACGGGCGCATCCTCACATCCGGCCCCCGGCTCGCCGGCCCCGGCGGCGTCGAGGTGTTCCGCGACCGCGACGGCGCACCGTTCGCAGCCTTCCACGCCTTCTCCGAACCAAACGTCGGGTATCCGAGCAGCCGGTACTTCCATGTCGCCCGGGTGCGGGTCGTCGACGGGCGCCTCACGATCGACGTGACGACGTGACCGGCGGACGAAGGCAACGAGTTCTGCGTCTGCTGACCGCAGTAGCGTTCCGGCGATGTCGGTCCTGCGCACCCTCCTGCTCTTCGCCCTCGCCGCGCTTGCCGAGATCGGCGGCGCCTGGCTCGTCTGGCAGGGCGTCCGCGAGCACCGCGGGCTCGCCTGGGCCGGCGCGGGCGTCGCCGCCCTGGGCGCGTACGGCTTCATCGCCACGCTCCAGGAGGACGCCCACTTCGGGCGCATACTCGCCGCCTACGGCGGCATCTTCGTCGCCGGGTCGCTCGCCTGGGGCGTCGTCGCCGACGGCTTCCGCCCCGACCGCTACGACCTGACCGGCGCCGCCATCTGCCTCGCCGGCGTCGCCGTCATCATGTTCGCTCCACGGCCGGCCTGAACGACGGGCGGCTATCGACCGCGGCGCTCTCGCTTGCCACGAGCGATCTCGGTCCCGAGGGCGTCGAGCCGCTGGTGCCAGAAGGTGCGGAGGTCAGCCAGCCAGCGGTCGACGGCGTCGAGGCCGGAGATGTCGAGCGAGTACAGGCGTCGGGTCCCTTGTGGTCTGACGGTCGCGAAGCCGCTCTCCCGCAGGACTCGTAGGTGTTGGGACACGGCAGGTTGGGAGATCCCGAACTCGTCCGCGATGACGTCCACGACCTCGCCGGATGCGAGCTCGGCGTCGGCCAGCAGCTCGAGAATGCGCCGCCGGACCGGGTCGCCCAGGACGTCGAAGGCGTTCATTCCTCCGCGGCCGTGTAGAAGCCCGTGACGCGCCCAGCCGACGCCCGGGCAACCGCTGCGTCGGCGCCGCCGGCGATGGACGCATCCCCCCACGCGGTGCTCGACTGGACGATGAAGGCGCGAGCGCCGGGCGAGCTCCCCCAGCCTCGCACCTCCTCCGGATCGAGGGCGTCGCCGTTCGACAGATGGAGGTCGAGCCCCATCAGCCCGAGGTCCCAGCCGATCCCCACCGCGCCCGGACCGAACTGGTCCCACAGGTCGTCCGGCACGTGGGCCAGGTGCCGCAGCTCGAGGTGGGCCTCGTCTGCTCCCGGGTCGCCGCTGAGCACGACGGTCACCCAGCTGGTCTCACCGCCGTACTCCCAGGTGATCTCGAAACGGCGGGGCGGGTCGCATTCGAGGATCTCGCCGGCCGCGTTGCCCTCGAGCTGGTAGCGACCTCCCGGGCGCAGCTCGCCGGAAATCGGCAGGAACCAGCGAGGGATGCGCTCGATGGTCGTGAGGGCGTCCCAGAGATCCTCGATCGCGGTTGGGTAGGCCCGTGCTGCAGTCAACAAACGCGCCGGCCTCCCGTCCCGGTCGACAGTTTCGACGGTGCGTGTGATGAGGCCGGCCTTCTCGATGGCGTCGATTTCCATGAACTCGATTATAAGCCACTACTAATATAAGGCAACCCCGATTCTTCGCGGCCCGCTCAGTCCCGATACGGGTCGGGGAGGTCCTCGACCAACGTGAGCTGGGCGATCCCGTCGGGTGTGACGAACCGGTGTGAGACGGTCCGGTCGCCGTCCAACTCGAGCCACACGATGGTCACGCGCGTCATTGCGACCGGCTCAGCCTCGCACTGCGTTGAGCGACGCGACCTCGTCGGCGCTGAGCTCGAGGCCGGCCGCCGCGATGTTGGCCTCCAGGTGGGGCACCGACCCCGTGCCCGGGATCGGCAGCAGGGCTGGCGAGCGCGCGAGCAGCCAGGCGAGGGTCACCTGCAGCTCCGTGGCGTCGTGGCGTTCGGCGATCTCGCGCACGATCGGCACCCCGTCGAGGCCCTGGATCGGCGCCCACGGGAGGAAGGCCATCTGCTCCTGCTCGCACAGGTCGACCAACGTCTCGGAGCTCCGGTCCGTCAGGTTGAAGCGGTTCTGGATCGACACCACCGGGGTGAGGCGCTGGGCACGCCGGAGCAGTTCCTCGGTGACGTTGGACAGCCCGATGTGGCGGATCTTGCCCTGGTTCTTCAGCTCGACCAGTGCGCCGACCGAGTCCTCGTACGGCACCTGCGGATCCGGGCGGTGCAACTGGTACAGCGGGATCTGCTCCAGGCGCAGCCTGCGGAGGCTGCCCTCGCATGCCTCGACGAGGTGCTCGGGGCGGCCGTTGGCCTCCCACTGCCCCGGGCCGGGGCGCTCGAGGCCACCCTTCGTCGCGATCACCAGGTTCTCCGAGTAGGGAAACAGCGCCTCGGCGATCAAGGTCTCGCTGACGTCGGGACCATACGAATCGGCGGTGTCGATCATGTCGACGCCGAGCTCGACCGCCCGGCGCACAACCGCCTTGGCCTGGTCGCGATCGGGTGGGTCACCCCAGATGCCGTCGCCCGTGATGCGCATCGAACCGAAGCCGAGGCGACGGACCGTCAGGTCGCCTCCGAGATCGATCGTGCCCGCGTCGGCCGCGGTCGCCGTCGTGTGATCGCCCATCTCCGGACCTCCTGTCGAACTGCTCAGCGGTGTCGCCACCACCATCCTGGCCGCCATCTCACGCGACGTCACCCGGACGCGGTGTCCGCGCCGCCGCGGAGGGCGTCCTCGATGCCGAAAACCGACACACGACTGCAACGGTCCAAGAACCTCTGGAATCGTTCTGCGGGTGTTCTCAGGTTCGGGACGTTGACTGGCCGCCGTCAACCGCCGAACGAAGGAGACATCCCCAATGCGATTGTCACCCCGACACGCGATCGCCGCCACGGCGGTCTCGGGTGCCGTGCTCCTGGGAGGCGCAGGCTGGGCCGCAGCGCAGGACGCCGACGATGCCCCGACCTCCACCGAGGCAGACCCCGGCGCCGACGCGCCCGACGGCCGGGCCGACCGGGGCCCTGGTACAGACCAGGGCGGCCGGCCGGAGGACTGCCCGGATGACGCGGGCGTACCGTCGGACGACGGCTCGACCGACGACGCTGCCTGACCGCCAGCGCTACCGCGCCGGTCCCACCCGCCGGCCTCACCGTTCGTCGTCGACGACCGAACCCTCGGCGGCGGTGACTGGCACCTGAATGCGCACGGTCGTGCCCTCGCCGGGAGAGGTCTGCAGCCGGGTGGTCCCGCCGTGGGCCTTGATCGTCGCGTCGACGATGGCCAGGCCCAGCCCGCTGCCGCCACGGTGGCGGGAGCGGGCGGGATCGGCGCGGTAGAAGCGCTCGAACACCCGAGTGGCGACCTCGGCGGACATGCCGGACCCGTGGTCGGTGATCTCGACGACGGCGTCGCCGGCGTTCCGGAAGGTCCGGATCTCGATCGGCGTCTCCGGGGGCGTGTGGACGAGGGCGTTGCCCACGACGTTGGCGATGACCTGCCGCAACCGCAGCTCGTCGCCGCGCACGACGAGCGGTCCCGCCGTGACCGCCTCGATCGGGCGGCCGGGGGCGACCGCGCGCGCGTCCTGCGCCGCGTCCTCCGCCAGGTGGCTGAGCTCGACCTCCCCCATGTCCAGCGGCCGGCCCTCGTCGAGGCGGGCCAGGTTGAGCAGGTCGTCGACGAGTCCGCCCATGCGCACGGCCTCCTGCTCGGTACGGCGCATCGCGTCGCCCAACGCGTCCGGGTCGTCGAGGCCGCCGCTGCGGTAGAGCTCGGCGTAGCCCCGGATGGTGGCGACGGGCGTGCGCAACTCGTGGGAGGCGTCGGCGACGAACTGGCGCAGCATCGACTCGGCCCGGGCGCGTTCGTCGAACGACGCCTCGATGCGACCGAGCATCTGGTTCAGGGCGACGCCCAGCTCGCCCGCTTCGGTGGCGGGGTCGGCGGCGGGGACGCGCTGGGAGAGGTCGCCACCGGCGATGGCGGTCGCCACCGCGGTCATCGCCTTGACCGGGCGGATGCCCAGGCGGATGACCCACCACGCCACGAGGGCGAGCGTGAGCACGATGACGGCGGCACCGAGCGCCTCGACCGTCACCAGCCGGGCGATGGCGTTGTCGACCGAGTCGATGGGCAGGGCCAGGACGACGGTCTCGCCCCGAGGATCCTCGTAGGCGCGGGCGCGGTAGCGCGCGCCTGGCTCGTCGCTGTCGACCGTGAAGGACTCGCCGTCGGCCACGGCGTCGCGCGCCTGGTGGGCGGTGATCTCCGGTAGGGGGGTGTCGTCGCCGCTGAGGTTGGGGGCAACGACCGTGCGCACGACATCTCCGTCGACACGACCGACGTAGAGCGGCGTCAGCGGCCGGGCGCCCTCGGGTGGGCCTCCGCCGCTCGGATCGTCGGCGAGCCCACGGGCCGGGGCGACCGCGCTGTCGAGCTGGGCGTCGACCTGTCGCAACAGGTCCGCCTGCGTGCTGCGCGTGATGACGACGAGGACGACACCGAGGACCAGCGCGACCACCGCCAGCCCGGCCAGCACGCGCGCACGCAGCGACACACCTGGTCCTAGGACGAGCGCAGGGAGTAGCCGACCCCCCGGATGGTGTGGATCAGCTTGGGCTCGGTCTGGTCGACCTTGCGGCGGAGGTAGCCGACGTAGGTCTCGACCACGCCACCGTCGCCGCCGAAGTCGTACTGCCACACGTGGTCGAGGATCTGCGCCTTGGACAGCGCCAGGCCCTGGTTGACCAGCAGGTAGCGCAGCAGGTTGTACTCGGTCGGCGACAGCGCCACCTCGACGCCCGCCCGCATGACGCGGTGGGCGTCGTCGTCCATCGCCAGGTCGGCGCACCGCAGCAGGGAGTCCTCCCGGCGTGTGAGCCCGCTGCGGCGGAGCACTGCCTCGACCCGCGCGACGAGCTCCTCGAGGCTGAACGGCTTCACCAGGTAGTCGTCGCCCCCGAGCGTCAGGCCGCGCACCTTGTCCTCGGTCGAGTCCTTGGCGGTGAGGAACAGCACCGGTGTGTGATGACCCTCGGTGCGGAGCCGCCGGCACACCTCGAACCCGTCGAGATCGGGCAGCATGACGTCCAGCACGATCAGGTCGGGCTGCACAGTGGTGGCGGCGTCGAGGGCATCGCGGCCGTTGGCCATGGGGACGACGTCGAAGCCATGGTGGCGGAGGGCGGCCTCGAGCATTGACCGGAGGTTGTCCTCGTCGTCGACGAGGAGGAGACGTGGCGCGGTCATGTCCTCGATGATCCAGTCCGTTGCTGAGAGTCTGCCGTGGACCGGCTGTGAGGAGCCACCACGCGGTGTGTGAGCCCTCGGTGACCGATCGGGTCAGCCGCCCCGGAACCCGCCGCCGCCGCCCGGGAACCCGCCCCCGCCCCGGACGCCCGCCCCCGGTCCCCGACGCGGCGCCGTCGGTCGCCGAGGTCGGGAGGGGCTCGCCGAGGTCGGCCAGCACGACCTCCTGGCCCTCCTCGAGGCCGCTGACGATCTCGGTCCACACGTCGCCCACAGCGCCGATCTCGACGGCGACGTCCTCGGTCGAGTCGCCGTCGAGGAGGGTGACCGTGTGACGACCACTGTCCGCCGCGACGCCGACGTGGGCACGGCCAGGGCGTCCACCGCGGCGTCGGTGGTGATGGCGACTGAGGCCGTGGCCCCGTTGCGCAGGCCCTCGGCGTCGCCGGTGAGCCCGATGGTCACGGGGTAGGTGGTGGTCGACTCGCTGCTGGTGCCGGCCACGCCGATGGTGACCACCTCGCCTGCGACCGTGTCGTCCACGCCGTCGGGCTCGATCTCGACCGGCTGGCCGACGGCCAGCGTCGGCAGCTCGTCGACCGTCACGGTGGTGGTCACCTCGTAGCCGCCGTCGCCGACGACCACGACGGCGGCGGTGGCCGACCCCGCGGTCACGCTCTCGCCGACCGCCAGGTCGACGGCCTGGACGGTGCCGGTGATCGGGCTGACGATCGTCGCCTGGCCCACGGCCTGGCTGGCCACGGTCACCTCCGCCGCCGCGGCGTCGACGGCCGTCTGGTAGGCGATGAGCTCCTCGGACGACGGCGACGAGGTGGCCGATCCGGTCGCCGTCCCGTCGGCCGCGCCACCAGAGCCGGCGCCCGACTCGGGCGCGCCGCCGGATGAGCCGGTGTCGCCCTCCGCTGCCTGGCCACCCGGGGTGCCGGACGAGCCGTCGCTCCCCGTGCCGTTCCCGGTGCTGCCGGTCCCGGTCGAGGCTGCGGCCCGCTCGTCGAGCACGGCGTCGAGCGCGTCGGCCGCCTCCAGCAGCCCGGTCTGGTCGGTGGCGACCGTCGTCTGCGCGGTCAGCGTGGCGTCGAGGGCGTCGCGGCAGGCTGCGACGCCGGACCCGTCGGCAGGCGCTGTCGTCGACGTCGGGGTCGTCGACGACGTGGTCGTGCCCGTGCCCGTGCCCGAGCCGGCGTCGGTGACCGCCGCGCACACTGTCGCGGCATCGTCGAGCGCCTGTTGGGCGGTCGCCATGTCGAGACCGACCTGGTGTTGCGCGTCCAGCACCGCCTGTTGGGCCGCGGCCAGCTCCTCGTCCGTCGACGCCGCCGTGACGGCCACCGCGGACACCGCCTGCACGACCGTCGCCTCCGACGAGAGCGCGGCGGGAGCGGCGATGCCACCGGATCCGCCGGTCGGCGGGCTGGCTGTGGCGCCGCCGACGTCCTCGCCGTTCAGCGCCTTCTCGAGCGTCAGCTCGGCGGCGGCGAGCGCGGCCTGCTTCTCGACGAGGGTGGCATGCAGCGCGGTCGCGTCGAGAGTGGCGAGCACGTCCCCGGTTGCGACCTGGTCGCCCGTGGCGACCGTGACCGACGCCACGGCGCCGGCGACGGGAAAGGCGACGCTGGCCTGGGTGACAGGCTCGACGGTGGCGACCCGGTCGAGCACCTGGTCGACCGCTCGCGCTTCGGCGATCGCCGTGCGGTAGCCGCCCGAGGAGGACGACCCGGGCCCGGCCATGACGACGACCGCCACCACGACGGTGCCGAGGACCGAGCCGCCTGCGGCGATCAGCCTCCGCCGGACGGCAGGGCGGGCTCGGGGCGCGGGGGGAGGGGTTGCGCTCATGGACTACTCCGTGCGTAGGGCGTCGATCGGGGCCAGGCGGGCGGCGCGCGTGGCGGGGTAGACGCCGAAGGCCACGCCGACGGCCACCGAGATGGCGATGGCGGCCAGCGAGGCGGCGGGCGACACGACCACCCGGGAATCGGTGAGCCGGGGCAGGGCGAACGCACCCACGAGGCCGGCGGTCACGCCCAGCAGGCCCCCGGCCAGGCCGAGCACCGACGCCTCGACCAGGAACTGCCGGCGGATCAGGCGGGGCCGGGCGCCGAGGGCCTTGCGGAGCCCGATCTCCCGGATGCGCTCGGTCACCGATACGAGCATGATGTTCATCACGCCGATGCCGCCGACCAGCAGCGAGATGACGGCGATGCCGCCCACCATCACCGTCATCGTCGAGTCGACGGAGGTGGCTGCCGACAGGATCGAGTCCTGGGTGGCGATGGTGTAGTCGACGTCGTCCTCGGAGGTGACGCCGTGCAGGTTGGCCAGCTCGGCGTCGGTCTCCTGGTAGGCCGCCGACAGCGTCTCGGACGATGTCGCCTTGACGTAGATCGAGTCGACCGAGTCGCGGTCGGTGCCGCCCACGAGGCGCCGGGTCATCGCCGAGAAGGGCACGATGGCCAGGTCGTTGTTGGAGGTGTCGTCTGACGAGGTGAGCGACTCGAGCACGCCGACGACCTCGAGCGGTGTGCCATCGATGGTCACGGTCTGGCCGACCGGGTCGCCCGCGGTGAACAGCTCGGCGGCGGTGTCCGGCCCCAGCACGACCACGGCGGCGGCGGCGTCCTCGTCGTCCTCGGAGATGAACCGCCCGGACGTGACCTCGCGCGACCGCACGTCCTGCCACGACGGCGTCGTGCCGGTGAGGGTTGTGGTCCAGTTGGTCTCGCCCGCGGTGAGCGACACCGACAACGTCGCCGTGGCGGCGACGGCCTCGACGTCGGGCGCGACGTTGGCGTCGGCCAGGGCCTCGGCGTCCTGGATGGTCAGCGTCGATGCCGAACCGAACCCGCCGCGCACGCCCTCGCTGTCGGTCGAGCTGCCCGGCGAGACCACCAGCAGGTTGGTTCCCAGCTCCTCGATCTGGTCGCGCACGTCCGCGCTGGGCGCCGGCCCTGAGCCCGACGGACAGGATGACCGCGGCGATGCCGATGAGGATGCCGAGCGCGGTGAGAGCAGAGCGCAGGCGATGGGCGCGCACCGCATCGATGCTCGTGCGCATCGTGTCGCGCCAAGTCATCGGGCACCCACCGGGTCGGAGGCGTCCGCCACTGCGGCGACGCGGCCGTCACGGATGAGGACCGTTCGGCCGGCGCGGGCGGCCACGTCGTGCTCGTGGGTGATCAGGACGATCGTCCGCCCTGCCCGGTGCAGGTCGTCGATCAGGCCCAGAACCTCGGCGCTCGAGGTCGAGTCGAGGTTGCCCGTCGGCTCGTCGGCGAGGATCAGCGCCGGCTCGGTCACGAGCGCCCGGGCCACGGCGACCCGCTGTTGCTGGCCCCCGGACAGCTCGCCCGGCTTGTGGTCGGCCCGGTCGGCCAGGCCGACCTGTGCCAGGGCGGCCACGGCCCGAGCGCGACGCTCGGCCGGATCGACCGCGGCGTAGATGAGGGGGAGCTCGACGTTGCGCCATGCCGGCAGCGACGCCAGCAGGTTGAACTGCTGGAACACGAAGCCGATGCGGCGGTTGCGCACCTCGGCGAGCTGATCCTCGCTCAGGGACTGCACGTCCGCGCCCGCCAGGCGGTAGATCCCGACGGTCGGCACGTCGAGGCACCCGATGATGTTCATGAGCGTGGACTTGCCCGAGCCGGACGGGCCCACGATGGCCACGAACTCGCGGCGGTCGATGGTCAACGTCACGTCGCGGAGCGCGTCGACCTCGAGCGATCCGCTGCGATAGGTCTTGCCCACGCCGGCCAGCTCGATGACCGGGTGCCGAGCGGTGGCGGGGCCGGTCATCCCGCCCCGCCCATCCGCGGGGGCATCCCGCCGGCGCCGCCACCCTCGCCGTCGTCGTTGGCCCTGCCGGCAGCGCCGGCACCGGGGACGGCAGTCGTGATGACGACCTGCTCACCGGCCTGGAGACCGCGGGTGATCTGCACCACGCCGCCCGACGTGATGCCGGTTTCCACCGTGCGGGTCTCGCGGCCGTCGCCATCGGTGACGACCTCGACCGTGGAGGCGCCGTCCGCGGTCGTGACCGCCATCGTCGGCACCTGCACGGCGTCGGCCACCTCGTCGTAGACGATGTCGACCTGGGCGGTGGCGCCGACGTAGAACTCGTCGGGCGAGCCATCGAAGGTCACCTCGACGGGGTAGGAGGCGACGCCGGAGGTGGCGTCGGCGATAGCGCCCACCGAGGTCACGGTGCCCGT
The DNA here is from genome assembly GCA_963735375.1 of uncultured Acidimicrobiales bacterium. Lineage (GTDB taxonomy): Bacteria > Actinomycetota > Acidimicrobiia > Acidimicrobiales > VFJN01 > ZC4RG19. Next base: position 416,694 of record CAVTKS010000005.1, on the reverse strand, counting down.
GGCCGTGGCGCCGCCGGTGCCGGGGCTGTCGCCCTCGTCCGTGGGCTCGTCGGCGGGCTCGTCCGTGTCGCTGGCGGCGCCGGCGCCAGCCTGGCCGGGCATCGCACCCCCGGGGAACCCCCGGCCCATCGTCGTGGTGGCCCCGTCGGACGGGGTGACCGTCGCGGTCTCGCCCCCGGCGATGTTGCCGATCTCCGTGCCGTCGATGGCGAGCGTGACGGTGTACGCCCCGGTGCTCACCACCTGGATCTGCGGTGTGGCGCTCGAGCTGTCGGCCGCGGTGTCGCCCGAGGCCCCGCCGGGCTGGCTGGTGCCCGAGTCGCTGCCCAGGGTGCTCGACGACTGGCCCGAGCCGCTGCCGCTGCCCGTCATGCCGGTGCCCGACGTGCCGCTCTCGCCCAGTTCCTCGCCGACCGTGAGGTCGACGCTGGCGACGGCGCCGTCCACGGTGGCCACCAGCTCCGCACCGGCCAGTGCCTGTTCGGCGGCGACGAGCTGCGTCCGGGCCGAGGCGAGGCTCGTCTCGTCCGCGGCGATCTGGGCGTCGGAGGCGCCGGCGTCCTCGCTGTGGGCGAGCGCGGCGTCGGCCTCGGCCACAGATGCCTCAGCCTGGGTGACTGCGGCGGCCAGCTCGGCGGAGTCGATGGTGGCCAGCACCTGGCCCGCCGTGACCTCGTCGCCGGCGGCGACGTTCACGGCCGTGACGGTGCCGGAAGACGTGAAGCTCAGGTCGTCGGTGGTGGCCGCGGCGATGGTGCCGGTCGCTGACACGGTCTGCACCATCGTGCCCGACGTCGTCTCGACGACGCGCTCGGTGACAGCGGCTTCGGCGCTGTCGTCGGGCGGACGGGCGACGAACCACGCCCCGGCGCCCACGACCGCCGCCAGCGGGACGACGATCCAGGGTCGCAGGAGCCGCCGCAGGGTCGACGTGGTGGATGCGAGAGATGACACGGTGGCGCTACGCGGCGTCGGCCGGGGCGCCGCCGGGGCCACCCGTCCCGCGGCCGAAGCCCACGGCCTCACCGCGCCGGATGGTGGTCGCTGTCACGACGCCGTCGTCGGTCGTGCCGGACACCGTGATCTCGTCGTCGACGGCCAGGTCGTCGAGCCTGATCTCGCCGGTGACCGTCACGGTCGTGTCCGCCGAGGTGGTGGCCGTGACCGACTCGCCGTCCTCCGTGGTCACGACGATCTCGTCGCCGTCGATCGAGGCGATGGTCCCGGCGGTCATGCCGCCCGGTTGCCGGGGCAGAGTCCCGCCGTCACCGGGATCGAACCCCTCGGGCGGGGTCCTCCCCTCCCTGCCCTCGGGCCGCTCCATCCCCTCGGGCCGCTCCATCCCCTCGGGCGGGGTCCCGCCCCGACCGGACCCGCCACCGCCACCGCCGAGCAGGCCGTCGGCCCCGGCGGCGACGCTCGTGGCGTCGACCGTGCCGTCGTCGCCCTCGCTGCCGATGACCAGCACGGTGTCGCCCTCGGCCAGGTCGTCGAGGCTGCCGTCGGCCGTGTCGGTGATGGTGGTCTCGTCGGTCACCGCCACGTCGACCGTCTCGTCGTCGGTGGTGAGCGTGATCGTCGAACCGTCGACCGCGGCAATCGTCCCGTGGGTGCGCGGCTGGCGGGCCTGTCCCGGTCCGGCGGCATCGTCGTCGGTGACCGCGGCGGCGGCCGACGACGAGTCGTCCCCGCCCGCACGGCCGATGCCGATGCCGATGGCGGCCACCGCCACCGCCACCGCGACACCCGCCGCGGCGATCTGCCAGGTCGGCCGGCGGGATCCCGCCGCGGCGCCAGGCGCCGGCGGAGCGCCCGACGCCGGCGGCGGGACGGCGGAGGGGGGGTCCCCTCCACCGGGGGTGTCCCACCACGACGCGTCGGCGCCCTCGCTGTCCCGGGCCGCAGGGCTCGGAGTGGATGCCTCGTCGGGACTCGGCTCGTCGGTGTTGGTGGGATCGGACATGCGCACTACCTCGACTCGGACCCGCCGGGCGCGGGTCTCTCGACGGGGCATGCTGGGGCCCGAACCTCAAAGTCCGCCGTGAACCGACCGGGAACTGCCTGAGGCGGGCGGCAGTCGGCGAGGATGCGACCGCCGACACCATCATCGAGGTCGTCGTCGACGGCCCCTGACCTCGCCGCGACGAGCGGACCAAGCGGCGTCAAGACGTGGCGGCTCGATCTGTGAGCACCAATGGGATTTGTGGGCCGGGGAGGATTCGAACCTCCGAAGGCGATGCCGGCAGATTTACAGTCTGCTCCCTTTGGCCACTCGGGCACCGACCCTGGGAGCGAACACGGTAGCGCCTGGGCGCCCGCAGCCACCACACGGGAAACACCCCGGCCCGCTCGCCGCCGGTCGGGATACGTTCCGGCCGTGCCGTATCCCAACTTCGAGGGCAAGCACGCCCACGATGCTCTGACCGAACCTGCGGCGTTCGTGCGCTACTGGGTCGACCAGGGTGTGCTCCCGGCCGAGTACACACCCCCGCAGGGCGTGGTCGTGCTCTACCAGAAGCGGCTCGTCGACGCCGTTCTCGGCGGCCCAGGCGTGTCACCGTTCGCACCGCGTGGGGGCCGTGACACGGCGTTCCTCGACCTGCACACGTTCGACGACACCGGCGGCACCGTCGGGGTCATCGGAGGCTTCGGCATCGGGGCACCAGCGGCCACCTCCGCGCTCGAGGCGCTGGCCGCCATCGGGGTGCGACGATTTGTCAGTATGGGCACGGCCGGGGCCCTACGCCCCGGACTCGACACCGGTGCCGTCGTCGTGTGTGACCGGGCCGTGCGCGACGAGGGGGTGTCGCACCACTACCTGCCGCCGGCGCAGTGGGCGGAGCCGTCGCCTCTGCTGACCGATCGACTGCGCTCGTATCTGAAGGACGCAGGCCTCGATCCGGTCGATGGATCGGCCTGGACGATCGACGCGCCCTTCCGCGAGACCGTGGCCGAGGCCCGGCACTACGCGGCCGAGGGCGTGTCCGTCGTCGAGATGGAGGCTGCGGCGCTGTTCAGCGTGGCCCAGGTCCGCCGCGTCGAGGTGGCATCGGCCTTCGCCATCAGCGACTCCCTCGCCGACGGCGAGTGGGTGCCGCAGTTCGGGCACCCACGCGTCGCCGACAGCCTGCTGCGCATGGTGCCCGCCGCGGTCGCGGCCCTGGACGGCGGCGTCTGAGTCGGCGGTACTGTCGGGTCCATGCCGAGTTTCGACGTGGTCTCCGAGATCGACATGCAAGAGGTGCGCAACGCCGTCGACCAGGCGTCGCGGGAGATCGCCAACCGGTTCGACTTCAAGGGCACCGACAGCTCGGTCGAGCTGGGAGAGAACGACATCACGTTGCACAGCGTCAGCGAGGACCGGCTCAACGCCCTACGCCAGGTCCTCGAGGAGAAGCTGGTCAAGCGCAAGGTGTCACTCAAGGCGCTCGACTACCAGAAGGTGGAAGAGGCGCACGGCGGCACCGCCCGCCAGCACGTCAACCTGGTCGCCGGCATCTCGCGCGACAAGGCGACCACCATCAACAAGTTCATCAAGGCCCTGGGCCTCAAAGGCGTCCAGAGTCAGGTGCAGGGCGAGCAGCTGCGGGTCAGCGGCAAGAAGCGCGACGACCTGCAGGCCGCCATCCAGGCGATGCGCGACGAAGACTTCGGCATCCCCCTGCAGTTCAGCAACTTCAGGGACTGACCGCCGTCGTTCCTGCGACCGAACGTGCGGCGGATCCGGCTGTCCAGCAGCCAGATCTGCCACAAGTTGGGGCGGGACGACTGGTCAGGGCGCTAGCGCCACTCGCCGCCGCGGAGGCGGGCCACCCGGTCCTCGGTCTTCGGGTGCGTGCGCCACAGGTTGGCGAAGCTCATCTTGCGGCCCGCCAGCGGGTTCACGATGAACGCCGAAGCGTGCGCCGGGTCGATGTCCATGGGGATCTGGCGGGCGCCGACCTCGAGCTTCTGCAGCGCCCGGGCGAGGGGCTCGCCGTCGCCGATGAGGCGGGCGCCCGACCGGTCGGCCTCGAACTCGCGGCTGCGGCTGATGGCCATCTGCAGCAGGCCGGCGGCGATGGGGGCGAGGAATGCCATCGCCAGCAGTGCGATGGGGTTGGGACCGTCGTCGTCGCGGCCACCGAAGAAGGCCGTGAACTGCAGGATGTTGGCGATGAGCGTGATACCCAGGGCGATTGCCGCCGCCACCGATCCGATGAGGATGTCGCGGTTGCCGACGTGGCTGATCTCGTGGGCGAGGACGCCCCGCAGCTCGTTCCAGTCGAGGATGCGCAGGATGCCCTGCGTCACGGCCACGGCGGCGTGGTCGGGGCTGCGGCCGGTTGCGAACGCGTTGGGCTGCTGGTCGGGGGTGACATACAGCTTGGGCATGGGCATGCCCGCCTGCTGCGTGAGCTCGCGGACGATGGCGTAGTACTCGGGCATCTCCTGCTCGGTGACGGGCTGGGCCCGCGCCGCCTTGATGGCCAGCTTGTCGCTGTTCCAGTAGGAAAAGCCCACGAAGGCGAAGCCGATGGCCGCGCCGATGATCGCGCCCGTGCCGCCCCACAGCAGCTGCCCGATGACGATCAGGATCCCGCCGAGCCCTGCGAGCAGGACAAACGTCTTGAACGTGTTCTTCACCCCGTAGAAGGTACCGGCGCTACCTGAGAAAACGCTGAGACAGCGCTCAGTCGTAATACCCCGAGTGGATGTAGACGCAGGGGATGCCCTCGCCGTGGAACATGTCGACGTTGCGGCGGTCGTCCTCGAAGGCCAGCCGCAGGTCGAAGCCGTAGTCGCGCAGGTCGCCCACCGCCTCGCGCTTGAACGAACGCGAGGCGGAGTAGTCGCCGAGGTCGCGCATGATGAGCAGGTCCCAGCGCAGCTTGTAGCGGTCGAGCCAGGCGACAGTCTGCGGCCGCACCCGCTGGGGCCGGGCGGTGAGCAGCACCACGTGGTAGTCGGCATCGAGCACCTCGAGCAGCCGGGCGACCTCGTCGATCAGCGCGTCGTCCCCGCAGGCGGCGAAGAACGCGTCCCAGTCGCGGCGCGGGTACTCGAGGAAGTGCTGGCGGCTCGACGCGTCGGACAGCACCCCGTCCATGTCGAACACGACGGCCTGGCCGGGCCGCACGGTCGCCTCGCGCCAGTACCAGTGGTCGGGTGTGCGGGTCGCCGGGGAAGCCACGAGCTGAACCTACCGGCGCACGAGGGCGACCACCCCCGGTCGGCTCACAGCATGAGCAGGTAGCAGACCTCGGTGACGCCCGGGTAGTCGGTCTGGGTGGCCGGCGTGGCCCGCCACCCCCAGCGCTCGTACATCGCCCGGGCCCGGACGTTGCGCTCGAGCACCCACAGCACGACGATGCGATACCCGGCGTGCTGCAGGTGGCCGAGCGCCATGTCGTGCAGCCGCCGGCCGATGCCCCGACCCCAGTGCCCGGGGTCGACGTACAGGCGCAGCAGCTGGGCACGGCTGGTCTCGTCGGGGTCCGGGACCGCGGCGATGGTGCCGACCACCGCCCCGTCGGGCCCGGTGTGGCACGCCACGAGCACCAAGGTGTTGAAGCCCTGGGCGGCGATCGCCTGGCGGGACCGCTCGGTGAGCACGTCGGGCGAGGGCTTGGGCGCGTCCGCGGGGAAGATGCCCTCGTACCCGACGAGCGTGGCCCGCAGCCACACCGTGCCGATGGCAGGCGCGTCGTGGGGCTCGGCGGCGCGGATCAGGACGTCCAGCGCAACCTCCTCCCGGCCAGGGTCACGCCGTGCGCCCCCATCCGGTCATTCCTCCTGCGGCTGGGCCTCGGCCCGCCGGCGGATCTCGTCGACGACCGTGGGGTCGGCGAGCGTGGTCGTGTCGCCGAGCGCCCGGCCCTCGGCCACGTCGCGCAGCAGCCGCCGCATGATCTTGCCGGACCGCGTCTTGGGCAGCTCGTCGGTGAAGATGATCGTCTTCGGCTTGGCGGTGGGCCCGATCTTCCGAGCCACGTGCCCACGCAGCTCCTCCCCCAGCTCGGCGTTCGAATCCATGCCGACGCGCACGGTCACGAAGGCGACGATGGCCTGGCCCGTCACCGGGTCGTTGGCACCGCACACCGCCGACTCGGCCACGGACGGGTGGTCGACCAGCGCGGACTCGACCTCGGTGGTCGAGATGCGGTGGCCCGACACGTTCATGACGTCGTCGACCCGTCCGAGCAGCCACATGTAGCCGTCACTGTCGATCTTGCAGCCGTCGCCGGCGAAATAGCGGTCGCCGTAGCGGGACCAATAGGTCTCGCGGTAGCGCTCGGGGTCGCCGTAGATGCCGCGCAGCATCGACGGCCACGGACGGGTGAGCGTGAGGTAGCCGCCGCCCTTCTCGATGCGGTTCCCCGCCTCGTCGACCACCTCGGCACCGATGCCCGGCAGCGGGAACGTGGCCGAGCCGGGCTTGAGCGTGGTGGCGCCGGGCAGCGGGGCGATCATGATGGCGCCGGTCTCGGTCTGCCACCACGTGTCGACGATGGGGCACCGGCCCCCACCGATGTGGGTGTGGTACCACATCCACGCCTCGGGGTTGATGGGCTCGCCCACCGACCCCAGCAGGCGCAGCTTGGACAGGTCGTGCGCCTCGGGCTCCTGCGTGCCCCACTTCATGAACGTGCGGATCGCGGTGGGCGCCGTGTACAGGATGGTCACCCCGTACCGCTCGGCGATGGCCCACAGGCGGTCCTTGCCCGGGGTGTCAGGCGTGCCCTCGTAGATGACGCTGGTGGCGCCGTTGGTGAGCGGCCCGTACACGATGTAGCTGTGGCCGGTCACCCAGCCGATGTCGGCCGCGCACCAGTAGACGTCGGACTCGGGCTTGAGGTCGAAGACGTACTTGTGCGTGAAGGCGACCTGGGTGAGGTAGCCGCCCGTGGTGTGCATGATGCCCTTGGGCTTGGCCGTGGTGCCCGACGTGTACAGCAGGTAGAGCAGGTCCTCGCTGTCCATCCGCTCGGGCTCGCACACCGGGTCGGCCGTGTCCATCAGGTCGTGGAACCACTGGTCGCGGCCGTCTGTCATGTCGACCTCGGCGCCAGGGGCGTCCGTGTGACCGGTGACGCGGTCGACGACCACCACGTGCTCGATCGACGGCGTGGTGGCCAGCGCCACGTCGACGATGGGCTTCAGCAGGTGCGCCTGGCCCCGGCGGAAGCCGCCGTCCGCCGTGATCAGCACCTTGCACTCGGCGTCGTTGATGCGGTCGGCCAGCGAGTCAGCCGAGAAGCCGCCGAACACCACCGAGTGGGCGGCGCCGATGCGCGGCGCAGGCCAGCATCGCCACCGGCAGCTCGGGGATCATCGGCATGTAGACGGCGACCCTGTCGCCCTTGGTGACGCCCAGGCCCTTGAGCACGTTCGCGAACCGCTGCACCTCGTCGAGCAGGTCGGCATAGGTGATCGTGCGGTGGTCGCCGGGCTCGCCCTCCCAGTGGTACGCCACCTTCTGGCCCTGGCCGGCCTCGACGTGGCGGTCGAGGCAGTTGTACGACACGTTGAGCGAGCCGCCCACGAACCAGCGGGCGTCGGGCAGGTCCCATTCGAGGATCGTGTGCCACTCGTCGTACCAGGTGACGAGGTCGGCGGCCTGGCGAGCCCAGAAGCCCTGCCAGTCGGCCTCCGCCTCGTCGTAGATCTCGGCGCCCGACACGAGGGCGTCGGCCGCGAAGCCGGCGGGCGGCGGGAAGGTGCGATCTTCGACGAAGTAGTCCTCGATCGCTGCCGATTGCGGCTGGCTGTCCCCTGTCGCCGGCTGCGGCGCCATGGCTCTCCCCCTCGTGGATCGTGGTCGAAACCGGCGCGAGCCTATCGGCACCGGTCTGCGCGTGAGCCCGCGAACGACCACGGCCAGAGCCCCTTGCAGGGCATACGGTGGCCGACACCGGGCGATGCGTGCCAAGGTTTCGCATGGCGACGCGCCGCACTCCGCTGTCACGGGATCGTGTGCTGCGCGCGGCGCTCGAGCTGGTCGACCGGGAGGGCGTCGACGCGCTCACCATGCGCCGCCTCGGCCGCGAGCTGGGCGTCGAGGCGATGTCGCTCTACGGCTACGTCGACAGCAAGGAAGACCTGATCGAGGGTGTCGTCGAGCAGGTGTTCCGCCAGATGCCGCTGATCGTGCCCGGGCCGGGCCGCTGGCAGGACCGCGTCCGCCGCCACGCCGGCGCGTACCGGTCGGTCCTGCTCGACCACCCCAACGCCGTCCGCCTGGTCGCCCGCCGTCCGCTCACCACGGAGGGCATCGCCGTGTTCGTCGACTCGGCCCTGGCCGAGCTCCGGACGCTCGGGCTCGACCTCGCCATGGCCGACCGGGTGCTGGGCGTGATCGCCAGCTTCATCCTGGGGCACGTCGCCGAGGAGGTGGGCGACGAGGTGCGCGCCGGCGCGGACCGGCCGCACCTGGCGCTACGCGACACCATCGACGCCCAACGCTTCCCGCACCTCGCGGCCGTCGGCGAGATGAAGCCCACCGACTACGACCAGGAGTTCGACATGGGCATGGACTTCATCATCGCCGGCCTCGAGCAGCTGCTGGCCGTCGGGCGGGGCACGACCCCTGCGCCTGCCCCTGCCCCTGCCGCGGCCCCGGACGCCGGGGACGAGGCGGGCTTCGGGAAGGTCATCGGCTGACGCCCGGTCAGCCCGTCCACTCCAGGACGCGGAACGCGCCCAGGCCTGTGGGGTCGAGCAGGGCGTCCGACTCGGTGACGCGGCTGCGAGCCGAGAGGGCCACGAGGTCGCCGATGTGGGCGCGCTTGGACCAGGTGCGCCGGGCGTCGTCGACCATGGCGTCGATGCCGTGGGTGCGGAGCCAATCGGACTGACAGACGTTCGTCGCCGGCGGGCGCACCAGCGCCAGCTGATCCGCGGCGACCTCGCACGTGACGTCCTGCGCACCCAGGCGGTCGAGTGGCCCACCTCCCCGGGCGTGCCCGCGGTAGGTGCGGAGCCATTCGGCCTGGGGGCGCTCGGCGAGCTCTGCCGTGGTCGACGCGTAGTCGATGACGACCACTCGCCCCCGTGGTCCGGCCACCGCCAACGCGTCACGGAGCCAGGTGCACGCGGCGTCCTGCAGCGGTGCGCGGGCACCCGGTCGGGCGGCGGGCGCCAAGCGCTGGAGCCGTGCGGCACGGTCCTCCGACAACGGGACCACGACCTCGACCAGCCTGTCGGCGCCGCCGGCCTCCGCCGCCGGGTCGAGATCGACGCGCACGTCGTTCCACCCCTCGGCGCCACGTTCGGCGAGCCCGAACGGCAGGTTGTCGAGCAGCTCGTTGGCCAGCACGACCGCCGAACCGGCGACGCGGGGCAGCTCGGCGAGGCTCACGCAGATCGGGCCGGTGGGCGATCCCGCCACCGGCGCCTCGGTGTCGGGGTCGACGGGCGCGAACGCCAGCGCCGGGTCCTCGAGGCGCAGCTTCTCCGCGTGCAAGCGCCGCTGCGCCGCCGATCGTTCGACCAGCACGTAGCGCAGGGCCGGGGCGCACTCGGGCTCGGCGGCCAGGACCGTCCGGCACAGCGTTCCCGGGCCCGCGCCCGCCTCGACCACCACGTACGGGTCGGGCGAGCCCATGGCGCGCCACCAGGCGTCGAGCGCCCGGGCGACCACCGCACCGAACAGACCGCCGACCTCGGGGCTCGTCAGGAAGTCGCCGTGGCGGCCCCCCGCCCGGCCACCGGCCTCGTAGAAGCCGCCGTCCGTGTCGTAGAGGGCCCGCTCGAGCACCCGGTCGAGCGGGAGCGGCCCGTGGCGTCGGATGTCGGCGGCGACCGCGGCGACGACGGAGGACATGGCGCCCGTCAGCTTGCCAGCCTGCCGATTTCGGGGTCGCGTTCGGTCAGGGCGTGGCCGAGGCGACGAAGGTGGCCATGTCGCCCAGCTCGGTCGCCCACTGGGTGACGCCGAACGCCAGCGTGAGCACGCCGGTGATGGTGAGCGCCGCCGTGAGCGACACGGGCACCCGCACGGGTGTCTCGTCGCCGTCCGGCGCCGGGTTCATCCACATCTCCCGGGCCACGTTGGCGTAGTACGCCAGCGAGATCACCGAGTTGACCGCCATGACGACCGCCAGCACGTAGGCCCACGGCGTGTTGGCGTCGACGACCGCCCGGAAGGCCACGAACTTCGCGAGCCAGCCGGCCAGCGGCGGTATGCCGGCCAGGGCGAACATGAAGATCGTCATCAGCACCGCCAGGGCCGGCGCGTAGTTGATCAGGCCGCCGAAGCTGGTGATCTCGGCGCTGCCGGTCTTGCGGGCCACCGCCATGACGACGGCGAAGGCGCCCAGGTTCATGGCGGCGTAGATGATCAGGTAGGTGACGACCGAGGTCAGCGTCGAGTCGCCGATCTGCCCCACGACCGCCATGGGCGCCAGGATGAACCCCGCCTGCGAGATGCCCGAGTAGGCGAGCATGCGCACGAGGTTGGTCTGGCGCAGGGCGACGACGTTGCCGATGGTCATCGACAGCACCGCGAGCACCCAGATCAGCGGGCGCACGACTTCGGTCTGCCCGGCGAACCCGATGACGACGAGCTGGAGCAGGGCCACGAAGCCGGCGGCCTTCGACGACACCGACAGGAACGCGGTGATGGGTGTGGGCGCGCCCTCGTAGGTGTCGGGCGCCCAGGTGTGGAACGGCACGGCCGAGACCTTGAAGGCGAACCCGGCGATCACGAACACCACGGCCAGGCTGATGACCGGCACGGATTCGCCCGTGGCCAGCGCCTCGCTGATGCCGGCGAGCTGCGTGGTGCCGGCGACGCCGTAGAGCAGCGACATGCCGTACAGCAGCACACCCGTGGCGAACACGCCCATCAGGTAGTACTTCACGCCCGCCTCGTTGCCCTTGCGGTCGCGCTTGCGCCAGCCCGCCAGCAGGTAGGCGGGGATCGACAGCATCTCGAGCGCCACGAAGATGGTGATGAGGTCGTGGGCCGAGCCCATGACCGTCATGCCCAGGATCGACGCCAGCAGCAGGACGTAGTACTCGCCCTCGGCGTAGTCGCCTTCCGCGATGTAGTTGGTCGACAGCAGCACCGTGACGTAGCCCGCCACCAGGAACAGGGCCTTGACCACCAGGGCGAAGTTGTCGACGGCGTAGGCGCCACCGAACATCGTGCGGTCGGCCCCGTCGACAGCCAGCGTGAGCACCGGGATGAGGGCGCCCAACAGGCCCAGGCCGGCCAGCGAGGGCAGCACGCCCTTGCGGTCGTCGGGCAGGAACAGGTCGGCCACCAGCACCAGGCACAGCACGCCCACGAGCACCAGCTCGGGGGCGAGGGCGTGCCAGTCGATCTCGGGACGGACGAAGCCGTCCTGCGACACCTGCGCGAGCGAGGCGAGCACGGACACGGCCGATCAGCCGCCCACCGCAGCGGCGATCGACTGGGCCACCGAGCTCATCTGGTCGTCGGTCACCCCGAACACCAGGTTCGGGAAGATGCCGATGACCAGGATGAGGATGAGCATGGGGGTCCACGCGATCCACTCGGGCACGGTCACGTCGGGGATGTCCTCATCCGCGAACTCGTCGGTCGGCGTGCCGAAGGCCGTGCGCTGGTAGAGCCACAGCAGGTAGCCGGCGGCGAACACGGTGCCGATGGCGGCGACCACCATGTAGACGCGGAACGTGACCTCGCTCAGCCCCGCACCCGGCTCGTAGGCCGACAGGATGGCGGGGAACTCGCCCCAGAACCCGGCCAGGCCCGGCAGGCCCAGCGACGCCATGGCGGTGAAGCCCAGGATCCAACCCAGGTGGGGCGCCTTGACCAGGATGCCGCCCAGCCGCTTGATATCGAGCGTGTGGTAGCGCTCCTTCACCGAGCCGGCGACGAAGAACAGCATGCCGGTGATCAGGCCGTGGGCGACCATGCCCATCACGGCGGCGTTGAGGCCGAAGTCGGTGAGCGTGGCGATGCCCAGCATCGTGAAACCCATGTGCGACACCGACGAGAAGGCGATGAGCCGTTTCATGTCGGTCTGCGCCAGGCAGGCGAGGGCACCGTAGATGATGCCGACGACAGCCAGACCGCCGATGATCGGCGCCCACTCGACGGCGGCCTCGGGCAGGATCGGCAGCGCCACCCGGATGAAGCCGTAGGTGCCCAGCTTCAGCAGCACGGCGGCCAGGATGACCGAGCCGACGGTGGGCGCCTGCGTGTGGGCGTCGGGCAGCCAGGTGTGGAACGGGAAGATCGGCACCTTGATGCCGAAGCCCATGAACATGCCGCCGAAGATCAGCAAGCCGGTCCAGCGCGGGACGTCGGTCTCGGCGATGCGCTGGGCCAGTTCGGGGATGACGAACGTCTCGCCCCCGGCCACGAAGAACAGCGCCAGGAAGCTGACGATCATCAGCGCCGAGCCGAACAGCGTGAACAGGAAGAACTTGATAGCCGCGTACTGCCGCTGCTCGCCGCCCCACACGCCGATGAGGAAGTACATCGGCAGCAGCACGATCTCGAAGAACACGAAGAACAGGATCAGGTCCTGCGCCACGAACGTTCCGAGCATGCCGGTGTGCAGCACCAGCAGCAGGATGAGGAACGCCTTGGGGTTGCGCGGCGACGGGAAGTGGTTCCAGCTGTAGATGATGCACGCTGGCGTCACCAGCAGCGTGAGCGCGATCAGCGGGATCGACAGCCCGTCGATGCCGATGGCGTAGCGGCTGTGGATCACGTCGATCCACGGCTTGTCGACGACGAACTGCAGGGTGTCGGAGGCCCCGTAGTCGAAGTCGGCGATGACGGCCGCGCCGATGCCGGCGGTGGCCAGGGCCACCACCAGGGCCACCCACTTGTGGGCCGACTCTTCGGATTTGGGGATGAGCATCATCACGAGCGCACCTGCCAGCGGCAGGAACACCATGAGCGTCAGACCCCAATCGGTCAGGAACTGGTTGTTCATGACATCACCTCGACTCGGCCGGAGGCCGAGGCCATAGAGGCCCCAAGCCTCAGGGCAGGGAGCGAGCGGGTGGCGCTGAGGATGCCGGCCGCTCGTCGTGCGTCAGCACGGCGGGCGGTAGGCCGGCACCGGAGGCGACTCGATACAGAAAGGCACCCGCGTAACGTCAGCGAACGGCTGACAGGTGCCTTTCTGTATCGACAGGACCCGTGAGCGGTGGGGAACGGTTGGGCGAGGCTTTCCATCGTGAACCTTGGCGGTAGCCGTCAGACGAAGAGGATGATGACGCCGGCGAAGACAGCGGCCGCTCCGAACAGGAGCGCTCCGTACTGCTGCACCTTGCCGGAGGTGATTTGGCGGAAGACCTGGCCACTGTTGTTGGCGGCGCTGGCCGAGGAGTTGATCGCGCCGTCGACCACCTGCTGGTCGATGCGCTTGTAGACGAACCGGCCGACGACGGTGGACAGGCGGCCGGCGCCGTTGACCACGCCGTCGATGACGTTCTGGTTCACCCAGTTGATGCCCCGGGCGATGGGGCCCTTGACGGCGCCGGCGATGACGTCGGTGTAGAGGCGGTCGAAGTAGTACTTGTTCTCGAGCACCGTGTAGCCGGCCCGGGCCACGCGGTTGCGCTGCGTGATGCCGTGCGGCCCCAGGCCCCGCCAGTACCACAGGTACGCGGCACCGATGCCCAGCAGGCCGATGGCCGTGGCCCCCAGGGCGATGCCCAGCGAGAACTCCGGGTGGGAGAAGTTCTCGACCGGGAAGTAGGCGGCCTTGGGCTCGTAGAAGTGCTCGAATCGCAGCTCGACCGTGTCGGGGGCGAGGGCGGACGGGATGTTGGCGAGGCCGGCGGTCACGCCCAGCACCGCCAGGATCCACAGCGGGACCGTGATGCGGGGGCCCGACTCGTGGGGGTGACCGTGACCCCGGTACTCGCCGAAGAAGGTGAGGTAGACGGTGCGGGTCATGTAGGCGGCGGTCATGACCGCGCCGACGATGCCGACGATCATGAACGCCGTGTAGTTGCCCGCCCCGCCCAGCTGCGAGGCCCCGGCCAGGATCTCGTCCTTCGACCAGAACCCCGCCAGCGGGAAGAGCCCGATCAGCGCGCCGGTGGCGATGATGAACGTCTTGTAGGTGTGCGGCATCCACTTGCGCAGCCCACCCATGTCCTTGCGCATGTCGAAGCTGTGCACGGCATGGCTCACCGAGCCCGACCCGAGGAACAGGCAGGCCTTGAAGAAGGCGTGGGTGAACAGGTGGAAGAAGGCGGCGGTCCAGGCGCCGATGCCCAGCGCCATGACCATGTAGCCCAGCTGCGACACCGTCGAGTACGCGAGCACCTTCTTGATGTCGTTCTGCACGAACGCCAACCCGGCACCGCCGATGACCGTCACCGCGCCGACGACCGCCAGCAGGTTGACGCTCGAGATGCCGATGTTGAAGCCCTGGAAGAACACGCCGTAAAGCCGGCCCACCATGTAGATGCCGGCGACGACCATGGTGGCCGCGTGGATGAGCGCCGAGACCGGTGTCGGACCCGCCATGGCGTCGGGCAGCCAGGTGTGCAGGATGAACTGGCCCGACTTGGACATCACCGCGGCGACGAGCGAGCAGGCCGCCACCAGCAGCGCCGTCTGGTTGATGCCGCCGTTGAGCGCCAGCGTGTTGATCTCGATGATGTCGAAGGTGCCGCCGGCGGCCCAGAACAGGGTGATCATGCCGACCAGGAGGCCGATGTCGCCGACGCGGTTGGTGATGAACGCCTTGAGCGCGGCGTCGCTGTTGGCCTTCTCCTCCCACCAGTGGCCGATGAGCGCGAACGAGCAGACGCCCACCAGCTCCCAGCACACGATGAGCTGCAGTGTCGTCTTGGCCATGATCAGGCCGAGCATCGACGCCGTGAACAGCGACAGGAAGGCGAAGAAGTGGGTGTAGCGCCGGTCGCCGGCCACGTAGTCGGTCGAGTACACGTGCACGAGCAGCGACACGAGCGTGACGACGAACAGCATCATCACCGCGGGGCCGTCGAGCAGCATGCCGATCTCGATGTCGACGCCGCCGTTCTGGAACCACGTCCAGCTGCGCTCGACCGGCTCCACCTCGAAGTGCACGCTTTCTGCCTCGTCGAGGGCTGCGCCCTCCTCGGCACCTTCAACACCTCGGGATGTCGTGGCGGGGGCCGCTACGGCGTCGGCGTGGGCTGACTCAGCGTCGACGGAGGCTCCCGCGTCGAGAGCATGTCCCTCGTCGACGACCTCTTCGTTGTGGGTCTCGCTCTCGTGCTCGGCGTCGTTGACGTGCTGGAACCACTGGACGTTGGTGGCCAGGGCCAGCACGAAGGCGATGCCGACCGCGGCGATGCCCAGCTCGCTGCCCTTGCGGGGCAGGCGCTTGCCGAAGAAGAGGATGAGGAAGAACGTCGCCGCGGGGATGAGCGGGATGATCCAGGCGTTCTCGAGCATCGTTCCCGTTAACCCCTCATCGAGTCGACGTCGTCGAGATCGACGCTCGACCGGTTGCGGTAGATGATCAGCACCATCGCCAGGCCCACGCCCACTTCCGCGGCGGCCACGGCGATGATGAACATCGCGAAGACGGCACCGATGACGTTGCCGTGCATGGCGCCGAACGCCAGCAGGTTGATGTTGACGGCGTTGAGGATGAGCTCGATCGACATCAGCACCAGCACGGTGTTCTTGCGGGCGATGACCCCGTAGACGCCGATGCAGAAGAGGATGGCCCCGAGCAGCAGGAACTGGTTGAGCATCAGGTCGTCCACCGGGTCACCGATCCTTTCGGGCGATGACGATGGCCCCGATCAGCGCGGCGAGCAGCAACACCGAGATGACCTCGAACGGGATCAGGTACTGGGAGAAGATCGAGTCGCTCACGGCCGCCGTGTTGCTGGCGACCCCGTTGTTGACGACGGTGATCTCACGCTCGGCGGGCAGCGGGTCGTCGCCGAAGTAGTCGATCAGCCCGTAGCCCATGACCCCCAGCAGCAGCAGACCCGTGACCACGCCCACCGGCCAGTGGGCGTTGGTCGAGTCGAGGTCGCGACCGATCTTGGCGCGCGTGAGCATGATGCCGAACAGCATCAGCACCGTGATCGCCCCGATGTAGACCAGCACCTGGGTGACGGCCACGAACTCGGCGGCGAGGATGACGAACTGCGCCGCCACCCCGCCGAAGACCACGATGAGGGCGAGCGCCGAGTGCACGACGTTGCGGCTGGTGACCACCACCAGGGCGGCACCGACCATCATGGCGGCGATGGCGTAGAAGAAGATGTTCTGAGCAACCATCGAGGCGATCACCGGGGCACCTTGCGGACCTTCTGCTCCGACCCGGCCTCGTAGGCCTCGAAGTCGGGAACAGCCTGCATCCATTCGCCCAGCCGCTCCTTGTCGTGCAGCAGGTCGGCGAGGCGGAGCTCGGAGTACTCGTACTCCGGGCTCCAGAACAACGCGTCGAACGGGCACACCTCGACGCAGATGCCGCAGTACATGCAGAGCGCGTAGTCGATGTCGAAGCGGTCGAGCTTGTTGACCGTGCGGGGCTTGCCGCCGGGGCGGCGGGGCGGCGCCGTGTCCTTGTGGCCCTCGATGTAGATGCACCAGTCGGGGCAGCTGCGGGCGCACAGCATGCAGACGGTGCAGTTCTCTTCCTTGAGGGCGATGACGCCGCGCGACCGGGCCGCCGGCGTCTCCTTCTCGTGGGGGTACTGCACCGTGGCCGCGCCCTTGGACGGGGCGGGGATGAGCGTCTTGATGCCCCGGGCCGGGAACATCGTGCGGCCCATCGTCTTGAGCGTGACACCCAGGCCCTTGACCAGGCCCGGCGTCTTCGGAGCAGGCAGTTTGGCCATCAGAAGGCCACCTTCAGTGCCATGGTCGCCAGGATGTTGACCAGCGACAGCGGGATCAGGATCTTCCACGCGAGCTGCTGCAGCTGGTCCTCACGGAACCGCGGGTACGTGAAGCGCACCCAGAAGACCAGGAACGAGACGAGCATGATCTTGACCAGCACGACGATGGGTCCGACCACGTTCATGTAGTTGGCGTCCATGTCGAGCCCCGGCAGCGCCCAGCCACCCAGGAACAGGGTGGCGGCCACCGCGGCGAAGGCGCCGGCGCTCGCGAACTCGGCGATGAAGAAAAGCAGGAAGCGCATGCCCGAGTACTCGGTCATGTAGCCGGACACCAGCTCGGACTCGGCCACCGGCATGTCGAACGGCGTCTGGGTGAGCTCGGCCTGCATCGCCACGAGGAAGATGAAGAACCCGATGATCTGCGTGAAGATGAACGGGTTGCCGATGCCGCCCCAGCCGAAGATCTCACCGTCGGCCTGGGCGGCGACGATGCCCTGCATGTTGAGCGTGCCGGCCTGGATGACCACGCCGACCACCGCCAGCACCATCGGCAGCTCGTAGGCGATGAGCTGCCCTGCAGCGCGCAGGCCGCCCAGCAGCGAGTACTTGTTGGCCGAGCTCCAGCCGGCGATGAGGATGCCGAGCACCGAGATCGACGACACGGCCAGGATGTAGAAGATGCCGACGTCGAGGTTGGTGAACCAGGCGTCGGGGCCGAACGGCACCGCGGCGAGGATGAGGAACACCGACGCCACGACGACGTACGGCGCCATGGCGAACAGCTTGCGGTCGGCCCGCCACGGGACGATGTCTTCCTTCTGGATCCACTTGCCGACCTCGGCCAGCAGCTGCATCGAGCCGTACGGACCGGCCTCCATGGGGCCGAGCCGGCTCTGCATGAAGCTCATCATCTTGAACAGGAAGACGTAGACCAGCGTGCCGGCGGGCAGCAGCACGGCGACCAGCACCCCGACGGTGCGCAGGACCGTCTGCTGCCAGTACGCCAGCTCGATGGCCAACAGCGACGCGCTCATCGATCGATGTCCCCGAGGATGAAGTACAGGCTGGCCAGGATCGTGATGATGTCGGGGACGTAGACGCCCTTGAGCAGCCAGGGCACGATCGACACGTTCGAGAAGCTGGCCGAGCGGATCTTGACCCGGAACGGGCCCAGGTCGCCCTTGCTGACCAGGTAGTAGCCCATGACGCCCAGCGGGTTCTCGGTGGCGACGTAGGCCTCGCCCGCCGGAACCTTGATGATGCGGGGCACCTTGGCCATGATCGGCCCGCCGGGCAGGCCGTCGCACAGCTGGTCGATGATCTTGGTCGCCTCGCGGGTCTCCTGCAGGCGCACCCAGCACCGGGCGAAGCTGTCGCCGTCGGGGTGGGTCCACACCTTCCAGTCGACCTGATCGTGCGTGAGCCCGACGTTGCCGTCGCGGCGCAGGTCCCAGTCGATGCCCGACGCACGCAGGTTGGCCCCGGTGAGGCCGTACGACAGGGCCACCTCGGGCGGGATCACCCCGACGCCGCGGGTGCGGGCCTCGAAGATCTCGTTGCCGAACAGCAGCGTCTCGATCTCGTCGCAGAACGTGCGGATGCGGGACATGACGGCCTTGGTGTCGGCCAGCCAGCCCTTCGGAAGGTCGTCCTTGAGGCCGCCGATGCGGTCGAAGTTGGGGTGGAACCGGCCGCCCGTCACCGACTCGATCTGGTCGAGCACGTGCTCGCGGTCGCGGAAGGCGTAGAACGCCGGCGTCACCGCGCCCAGCTGCACACCCAGGTCGCCCAGGAACAGCACGATGTTGGCCACCCTGGCCATCTCGAAGAGGATCGTGCGGATGGCCTGGGCGCGGGGCGGCGCCTCGACCTCCATGAGCTGCTCGGCCGCCAGGATGAACGGCACCTCGTTGGCGAAGCTGCCCAGCCAGTCGATGCGGTTGACCAGCGTCGTGACCTGCGGGTACGTGCGGACCTCGGTGAGCTTCTCGTAGCCCCGGTGCATGTAGCCGGGCGACACGTCGGCCCACACGACCTGCTCGCCGTCGAGCTTGGCGATCACCCGCAGGGTGCCGTGGGTGGCCGGGTGCTGCGGGCCGATGTTGAGGATCATGCCCTCGTCGGTCTCGACCTCGACGTTCACCCGTGCATCCGCCGCCTGGGCGTCGACATAGGCGAGTTGCTGGCGCTCGGTGACTGTCATGGTGCCTCCGGCAAGGCGGCTTCGCCGCCGCCTGCGGCTCTTTCAACGCCTCGGTCATCGGCGTCAGGTTCTGTGGCGGCTTCAGCGGAGGTGTCGTCGGTTCCCGGCATGGGCTCGACGTCGACGATGCCCGGCCACGGCTTGACCAGGCGGGCCAGGAGGGGGAAGTCCTTGCGCAACGGGTGGCCCTCGAACTCGCCGGGCAGGTAGAGGTGGCGCAGGCCGGGGTGGCCGTCGAACGTGATGCCGAACATCTCCCAGCACTCGCGCTCGTGCCAGTTGGCACCGGCGAACAAGGGCACGAGGCTGGCGAGGCTCAGGTCGTCGTCGGGAAGGTCGACCTTCAGCACCACGTTGAGGTGCGGCTCGGTGTGGCGGCGCACGTTGGCCAGCCGGCACATCACCTGGAAGCGGGTGTCGCCGCCGGCCACGCCCGTCTCGATGGGTGCCGCGGAGTCGAACTGCGTGATGCCGACATCGACCGCGCTGTCTTCGTAGCGGCCCCACGGCGACGGCATCCAGTCGATCGCCGACAGGTGGTCGAAGAACGTGAACCCGAGGCGGAGCTTGGCGGCCTCCGCGGCCGCGACCCACGCCTCGCGGGTGACGCGCACCCACAGGCCCCGGCCGGGCTGGATGTGGCTGCCGACGACGGCGTCGCCCAGCGTCTCGGTCAGGGTGTCGAGCACACCCTGGCGTGCCTCGTCGACCTCGGGTGCCTCGGCCTCGTCAGGGGCGGCGGTGTCGGTGGCGTCGGCCATCACTGCCTTCCGCTCTTACTGCTTCGCAGCGTGCCGCTCGGGCTCCGACGCGATGTTTCCCGCTCTCCGCCGCTCGGGCGGGGCTCGCTGCATTGCGGACGGTCGCTCACTGGACCACCAGGGGGTCACCCCGCCACCGGTCGGCCATGTTCTCCTTGCCGATGCGCTGCTGGAGCAGGACGATGCCCTCGAGCAGGGCCTCGGGCCGGGGCGGGCAGCCCGGGATGTAGACGTCGACCGGGACGATCTGGTCAACACCCTTGGTGACCGAGTAGCTGTCCCAGTACGGGCCGCCGCAGTTGGTGCACGAGCCCATCGAGATCACGTACTTCGGGTCGGCCATCTGCTCGTAGAGGCGCTTGATCGCCGGCACCATCTTGTCGGTGACCGTGCCCGAGATCACCACCACGTCGGCCTGCCGCGGGCTGGCCGGCAGCGGGATGACGCCGAGCCGCATGACGTCGTAGCGCGGCGAGGCGAACGCGGCGCCCATCTCGATGGCGCAGCACGCGAGGCCCCACTGGTACGCCCACAGGCTGTACTTGCGCGCGGTGTTCAGCAGCGATGTCAGCGGCTTGGGCAGCTTGCCGCTCTCGACGAGACCCATCAGACGACGTCCTGTGTCAGATCCAGCGGAGGACCTTCTTCTTCCAGGCGTAGAGCAGCCCGAGGGCGAGGATGGCGACGAACACGCCCATCTCCACGAACCCGAACCACCCGTAGACCTCGGCCCGGGTGGCGAAGGGGAAGATGAACACCGCCTCGACGTCGAACAGCACGAACAGCAACGCGAACAGGTAGTACCGGACCTGCGTCTGCCCCCACATCGACCCGGCGGGATCGACGCCCGACTCGTAGTTGACGTACTTCTCAGGCTGCGGCCGGGTCGGGCGGACCAGGCTGCCGAGGCCCATGATCGCGGCCACGAGCGCCACCGCGACGCCCAGGAAGACCCCGATGGTGAGGTACGAGCGGAGAAGGTCCGACACGTGGCGGGAGCCTAGTGATCGTTTGCACGAGGGGCCAAAGCTGCTCGTGAGCAGGTCATCAGCCCTCGACGGCAACCCGCGGGGTGACTCTCAGCGTGCTCTCAGCCGCACTGGTTGATGTACCGGATGGCGTCCATCTCGCCGACCGAGATGCGGATCACGCCCTGGCCATCGGTGAAGAACGCCACGCCCGTGCCGTCGCCCGCGTCGGCCCGGAGGATGCGCCCGCCGGAAACGAACGGGTGCGACCGCTCGTCGAGGTTCCCGGCATACGCGGCCAGCACCTGGTCCTGAGGCGCCCCCAGCACCAGCCCGGTGTCGGTGCGGCGGGCCGTCGGAAGGGCCGACTCGATCGACACCGAGGTCAGTACCCCGTCGACCGGGTCGTCGGCACCGGACTGACCGTCCGGCGCACGGAACCGCAGCACGAGATCGAGCGCCCCCGGCAGCTTCGCGTCGTAGCACGAGCCCCCGGAGCCGCGGAACGTCGCATCGTCGACCTGGAGGAGCACGCCGGCGGCCTGCAGGTCTCCGAGCCGGGAGCCGATCGTGAGCGGGCCCACGCCCGAGTGCGTGAGTGGTGCATCCGGTTCGACCACGCCACGGGGCGGCGTCGCGGGCGGCGCGGTCTCGGCGGGTGCCGCCGGCCCGTCCGTGGTGGGCGTCCGGCCACCCGTGGTCTCGGTCGTGGTGTCCGTGGTCGCGGTCTCGTCGTCGGGATCCTGCAGCGCCGCCGCCACCAGGAGCACGACCAGCAGGCCCACGACGACGGCCACGATCGTGCGCCGGGACGAGCGGCGGCGCGGCGGTGGATCGCCCTTCAGGCTGCCCGCCAGGTTGCGGTCGTCGATGACGGGCGGAGGCTGGGTGATCGGGCGGATGGCGGACCGCGGCGCCAACCGGAGCTGCGGCTCGTCCGCCAGCCGCTCGTCGAGATCGGACCAGAACGTCGGGCCGTGCTTGGGCGGGGCGAGCGCACGCAGCGCCGTCGCCACCGGTGAGCGCGGCCGGCTGCCGGCGCCGGCGGCCTCGCTGCCCCGTCCGTGCTCGGAGAGGCTGTCGTCGCCCGGGCGCGCGTGGGCGGGGCCGTCCTTGGTCACGCGCTGCCACTCATGGCGCGGTGTCGCCGTTCGGGTCGGTGCTGTCGGTCGCGGGCCGGGTCGCGGCGTGCTGCGCCCGGCGCCGGGCCCGACGTCCACGGCCGTTGCCCGATGCCCGAGCACTGCCGTTCGCCGCAGTCCCGTCGAGCGAGGTCCCGTCGGCCTCGCTGCCGTCGGGGGTGGACTCGCTGGCCGGGGTCGCGTTGGGACTGTCGTCCCCCGTGCGCCCGACAGGGTCCTGGCCGATGGTGGCGCTTGCCCCGTTCCCGCCCGACGGCCCGTCTGCCTCGGCCGGCGTGGCGCTGTCGTCGCTGCTGGCGACGCTGGGGCGCCCCTTCACCGTCGTTCCGTCCTCGACCTGGCCGGAGCTCGGATCGTCGGGCGACGGCCCATCCGCGCCCGTCGGCGTGCTCTCCGCCTGCCCGTTGCCCTGTGCGCCGTTGGTGCTGGCGGATGGGACAGCAACCGGGGCGGCCGATGCCGTGGACGGCTCGGATGTGTCCGCCCCGTCGGTGGGGGTGGTGGGGTCTGCCGCTGCGCCGCCATCGCCTTCGGCTTCGGACGCGCCGCCTCCGTCGGGATCCGGCGGGGGGAGGAAGCCGGCCAACCGCTCGCGGGCGGCGGCGAGCCGCGTGTCCAGCACTGCGGGCGAGAGGCCGAGGATGCGGGCGGCGGACGCAGGGGAGAACCCCTCACGATCGACGAGCACGATCGCTACCCGGTCGGCCGCCGACAGGGTCGCCAAGCCGGCGCCCACCCCGCTCGACCCGGCGCTCGACCCGGCGCTCGACCCGCTTGCCGGCGCTGCCGCTGGATCGCCGGTGCGGCGGAGTTGGTCGATGCACGAGTTGTAGGTGACGCGATACAGCCAGGCGCCGACATCGTCCTTGGCATTGATGCGCACCACGTCGCGCCAGGCCCGTAGGTAGGCGACGCTCAGCGCCGCGTCCATCTCGGCCCCGTCGAGCAGCAGGGCGTGACCCAGGCCTCGCAGCCGCCAGTCGTAGCGGCCCAGGAGCGCGCTGAAGGCACGCCGGTCGCCTTGCTGCGACCGACGAACGAGTGTCGCGTCGCTCAGTCGTCTGGTCTTCGGCACAGTGGTCGGCTGTCGTTTCGTCGGGTGCTGCCCAGTCTGGGGGAGGAGAGCAGCGCCATGGGGGATTTCATCACATTCGACGCTCTCAGGCCCACCACCGTCACGACGGTCATGTTCCAGTCAGGCGTCGGCGGCGCTCAGATTGTCATACCCCGCCTCTCGGTCCCGGGGGCGGCCGTGTGCGGGCGGGCGGCAGGCTCGCTCCACCGGCTCACCGGACTTCGGGCGTCACGGCCGGAGATCGTCGTTCCCGAGATCGCAGAACTTGACGCGGTGCGATCCCGCTATCTCGCCTCGGGCGTCCCGGCCTCAACCGACTGCGAGAGCTCCTCGACGAGCGTGGCGACGGATACGCAGCGTGGGTCAGCCCAGGGTGGTCAGGACCGGGACGGCGTCGCGGGCGAGCTCGGCGATCGAGCCCGGCCACACGCCGGCGAGCAACGTGACGGCCACGCACACCGCGAGGGCCACTCCCGCGCCGACGGGGACCGTGATCCGCGGGGCGGTGGGGGCCTCGTCGGGGTCGCTCATGTACAGGCTGACGGTGATGCGCAGGTACAGGAACGCCGAGATGACCGACGACAGCATGGCGATGACCGCCAGGCTGGTCGACCCGGCGTCGACGGCCGCGGTGATGACGTAGAACTTGGCGAAGAACCCCGACGTCAACGGCACGCCCGCCTGGGCGAACAGGAACACCGTGAGCAGCAGCGCCAGGCCCGGCCTGGCGCGGCCCAGGCCCCTGTAGTCGTCGAGGTCGTGGTGCCCGTCGCCCGTGCGGCCCACCAGCGTGATCACGCCGAAGGTGCCCGCGATCAGGAAGGTGTAGGTGGCCAGGTAGAACAGCGCCGCCTCGACGCCCTGCTCGGTGGCCGCCTGCACGCCCACCAGCACGAAGCCGGCGTGGCTGATCGAGCTGTACGCCATCATGCGCTTGACGTTGGTCTGCACGACCGCCAGCACGGCGCCCACCAGCATGGTGAGCACGGCCAGGAGGTACATCATCGGCTGCCAGTCGACGGAGTAGGCGTCGAACGCCAGCACGAAGACCCGGATGAGCCCGGCGAAGCCGGCGACCTTCACCCCCGAGGCCATCCAGGCGACCATCGGCGACGGGGCGCCCTGGTAGACGTCGGGAGTCCAGAAGTGGAACGGCACGGCCGCCACCTTGAACCCCAGACCGACCAGCATGAGGGCAAGGCCCGCCAGCACCAGGCCGTCCTCGGTCAGCACGTTGGTGCTGAACAACTGCAGGATCTCGACCATGTTGGTCGTGCCGGTGCCGCCGTAGATCATGGCGATGCCGTAGAGGAAGAACGCCGACGAGAACGCCCCGAGCACGAAGTACTTGATGCCGGCCTCCTGCGAGGTGACCCGCCGGCGGTGCATGGCGGCGAGCACGTACACGGCGATCGACAGGATCTCCAGCCCCAGGAACAGCACGATCAGGTCGTTGGCCTGGGCCATCACCACGCCGCCGGCCGCCGACAGCAGCAGGAGCACGTAGGGCTCGACACCCTCGAGGCCCTCGCGACGCAGGTAGTCGTCGGTGAACAGGGCCGTGAGGATGACGGCGACCGCGATGACGACGGTCATGAACAGCGAGAACCCGTCGACCCCCACGGCGCCCGCCAGCGTCGAGAACGGGCCCCGGTCGGCGTCCTGCACTTCGCGCCACAGGGGCACGACCGCACCGATCGCACCCAGACCGACCAGGCACGTGAAGATCGTGTAGGCGACCGTCGAGCGGCGCGACCGCACGAACGACGACACCAGCATGAGCACGAGCGCCCCGCCGACCAGCACGAACAGGGGCGCCGTGGCGGCCCAGTCGACGGTGGGCGTGGCGACAGGCGTCGGGTCGACCGGCAGCGGCTGCGACAGGGAACCGAGTACCGCGATCACTTGCCTGCCTCCGCGTGTTCCTCGGGGCCGGCGCCGGCATCATCGCCGTCGCCCTCATCGCCGTCGGCCTCGTGACCGTCGTCGGTCGACTCGGCCTCTTCGGCCTCGACCGGCTCCGGCCGCTCGACCGTGGGCGACACGAAGTCGCTGTTCTCGTCGACGTGGGTGATCAGTCGGTCGACCGCCGGCTGCATGCGCTCGAGCACCGGCTTCGGGTACACGCCCAGGAACACGATGAGCCCCAAGAGCGGCGCGAGCACAGCTCCCTCGCGCCAGGTCAGCTCGGCGAAGCCCTTGTTGTCGTCGTCGGCCTCGCCGTGGAACACCCGCTGGTAGGCCCAGAGCAGGTAGAGCGCCGCGAGGATGACGCCGCCGGTGGCCACGATCGCCCACCAGCGGCGGGTCAGGAACGAACCCACCAGCACCAGGAACTCGCCGACGAACCCGTTGAGGCCCGGCAGCCCGAGCGACGACATCATCACCAGCGTGAACACCGCGGCGAAGATGGGCGCCACCTTCTGCAGCCCGCGCAGGGCCGAGATCTCGCGGGTGTGCCGGCGGTCGGAGATCATGCCGACGAGCAGGAAAAGGGCGCCGGTGGACAGGCCATGGTTGATGTTCTGGAGCAGGCCACCCTGCAGGCCCTGGGTGGTGATGGCGAACGTGCCGAGCACGATGAAGCCGAGGTGCGCCACCGACGAGTAGGCGACCAGGCGCTTCAGGTCCTTCTGCATCGTGGCGACGATCGCCCCGTAGATGATGCCGATGACGCCGAGCGTCACCAGCGCAGGGGCGAAGAAGTTGGCGGCGTCAGGGAACAGGTACAACCCGAACCTCACCAGGCCGTAGGTGCCCAGCTTCAGCATCACGCCGGCCAGGATCACCGACCCGGCTGTTGGCGCCTCGGTGTGCGCGTCGGGCAACCAGGTGTGCAGCGGGAACAGCGGCACCTTGACCGCGAAGGCGAGGGCGAACGCCAGGAATATCCACCGGGCCGCCGACCAGTCCAACGGGTTGGCGCTCGACGAGTCGTCGACGACCGTGCGGCCCTCGGCGATCTCGACCAGATCGAAGTTCAGCGGCACGTCGGCCTCGAGCTCGTCGATGCGCTCCTGCTCCGCGGCGCTGGGCTCCCCCTCCGCGTCGGCCGTGATCTCCTGCGCCTCGACCCTGTTCTGATCGTCGATCGCGTCGCGATGCAGGTAGGCAACGGCGACGATGCCGACGAGCATGAGGGCCGAGCCGAACATCGTGAACAGGAAGAACTTCATCGCCGCGTAGACCCGGTTGGCGTAGCCCCAGCGGCCGATGAGGAAGTACATCGGCACCAGCACGATCTCGAACATGACGAAGAACATGAAGAGATCGAGCGCCACGAACACGCCGAGGCACCCGGCCTCGAGCAGCAGCAGCCAGGCGTAGTACGGCTTGGCGTCGTGGTGCGGCGTGGCGCCCATCATGGCGATCGGGAAGAGGATGCCGGTGAGCACCACCAGGAACAACGAGATGCCGTCGATGCCGACGTGCCACGAGATGCCGAACTCGGACACCCACGAGCGGTTGACCTCGAACTGGTAGCCGGCCTCGCTCGGCTCGAACGCCGCCAGCAGGTACACGGCCAACGCCGCGGTGCCGCCGGTGAACAACAGGGCGATGCCCCGATGCAGCTCGCCCCGCGACCGGGGGATGAGGGCGACGGCCAGCGCGCCGACCGCCGGTAGCAGCACCAGGGCCGACAGGATGTCGAACGACGGGGCGTGCCCGCCGGCCTCGCTCGCGAGAAGTGCCGGGTTCATCAGATGTAGAGCCTCGTGAGGAAGTAGCCCAGGACGACGACCACGCCGGCCGAGATGCCCAGGGCGTACGAGCGGACGAACCCGGACTGCACCGTGCGCAGGCCACGACCGGATGTGCGCACCAGCGTCGCCACACCGTTGACCGCGCCGTCGATGACGTGCGTGTCGAACCAGGCGACGGCCTCGAACGCCTTGGTGCCCGGCCCGCCGACGAACCGGGCGACCGACTCGTCGTAGTACCAGGCGTGCGCCAGAACGGCCGGTTCGACCGCCTTGACCCGGCGCCGGAGGTAGACGAGGGAGGCCATGAAGATGCCTGCCACCGCGACGATGGCGGCGATGACGCCCAGGGCGACCTTGGTCTCGGTGGTGACGGAGATGTGGGCCTCGTTGGCGCCGATGACCGGCTCGAGCCAGTGCTCCAGGAACATCAGGTCGGGGGTGAACGGCAGGTTGATGACCTCGGCCGTTGCCGACAGCACCGCCAGGACGACGAGCGGCAGCGTCATGAGCCACGGCGACTCGTGCGGTTCGATGAGGTCGCCGTGCCCGGGGTCAGCCGCGGTGGTCGCACCAGCAGGAGCGGGCTCGGTGTCGTCGGCCGAACCGGCCGCGATCTCGGTCCCGTCGGCGGCGACGAGCGCGTGCTCGTCGGCCACCGGCTCGTTCCAGCGGGGCTCGCCGAAGAAGACCATGAACACCTGCCGGCTCATGTAGAAGGCGGTCAGCAGGGCGGTGAACATGCCGATGCCCCACAGGACCTTGCCCTGCACCCCGCCGCTGCCCCAGGCGAACAGCAGGATCTCGTCCTTCGAGAAGTAGCCCGAGAACGGCGGCACGCCCGCGATGGCCAGCCAGCCGACGATGAACGTCGCCGCCGTGATGGGCATGACCTTGCGCAGGCCGCCCATGCGGCGCATGTCCTGCTCGCCGTTCATGCCGTGGATGACCGAGCCCGAGCCCAGGAACAGCAGCGCCTTGAAGAACGCATGGGTGATCATGTGGAAGATCGCCGCCACATAGGCGCCCACGCCCACCGCCAGGAACATGAAGCCCAGTTGGCTGATGGTCGAGTAGGCCAGCACCTTCTTGATGTCGTTCTGGGCCACGGCGATGGTGGCCGCGACGAGGGCGGTAAGGACCCCCACCCAGGCGATGATGTCGGGCGCCCAGTCGTACCCGGCTGCGAGAATCGGGTTGACCCGTGTCATCAGGAACACGCCGCCCGTGACCATGGTGGCGGCGTGGATGAGCGCGGAGACCGGCGTGGGGCCGGCCATGGCGTCGGGCAACCACACATAGAGCGGGATCTGCGCCGACTTGCCGATGGCGCCGACGAACAGCAGCAGCCCGATCGCGGTGGCGGTGACGGCCGGCAGCCCGGCGGCCCCGGCGTTCACGGCCGCGTAGTCGATCGTGCCCAGCGACGCGAACGCCAGGAAGATGGCGACGAGGAAGCCACAGTCGCCGATGCGGTTGGTGACGAACGCCTTCTTGCCCGCCGTCGCGTTGGCCTTGTCGGTGAACCAGAACGAGATCAGGAAGTACGAGCAGGCCCCCACGCCTTCCCAGCCGATGAAGGTCACCAGCATGTTGCTGCCCAGCACCAGCATCAGCATCGAGAAGATGAACAGGTTCAGGTAGACGAAGTACTTGGAGTAGTCGCGGTCGCCGTGCATGTACCCGATCGAGTACAGGTGGATGAGGGTGCCCACCCCGGTGACGAACAGCGCGATCGCGATCGACAGCGGGTCGGCCAGGAAGCCGATGTCGACCTGCAGGTCGCCCACCGGTATCCACTGGAACAACGTCTGCACGAAGCTGCGTTGGTGTTCGTCCTCGCCGAGCAGACCGGCGTAGACGATGAGCGTGGCGACGAAGCTGCCGCCGCACATGAGGGTGGCCAGCCAGCCGGCACCGGGCTCGCCGATGCGCCGGCCGAAGGCCAGCAGCAGCAGGAACCCGGCCAGCGGCAGCGCGGGGATCAACCAGACGAGATCAAGCACGGGTCCCTCTCACCCCTCGAGCAGGGCGACGTCGTCGGCGGTGGCGTGCGGCCGCTTGCGGAGCAGGGCGACGATGATGGCCAAACCCACCACCACCTCGGCGGCGGCGACCACGAGCACGAACACGACGATCGACTGACCGCCCGTGTCGTTGAGCATCCGCGAGAAGGTGACGAAGGTGAGCGTGACGGCGTTGAGCATGAGCTCGACGCACATGAACATCACGAGGGGATTGCGGCGCACCAGCAGGCCGAACGCCCCGATGGAGAACAGGAGCGCCCCCAGGACGAGGTACCAGGCGGGCGTGACCTCGATGGCCGCGATCACGACGGGCCGTCCTTTGCCTCGGGCAGGCCGTCGGCGCCCTCGGCGCTCTGATGCGCGGCTCGGGCCTCGGCGGCGTCCATGCGGTCGGCGATCTCCTCGGCGCGCTGCTCCTGGCCCGGATCGACGATCTCGGCGCCACGGGCCCGCCGTGACAGCAGGATCGCGCCCACGACGGCGATGACGAGCAGTACCGACGTGATCTCGAAGGCGTACACGTAGTCGGTGAACAGCGATGCGCCCAGGCGGTTGACGTCGGGGACGCTCGTGTCGATCTCGCCGACGACCCCGGTCACCTCGTAGCCGGTGCTGGCCAGAGCCCCGACCGTCAGCGCCAGGATGCCGAGCGACACGACCGCCGCCGCGGCCCGTTGCCCGACCAGGGGCTCGACCCGCAGGTCCTCGACCTGGTCGACGCCGAGCAGCATGAGCACGAACAGGAACAGCACGACGATGGCGCCGGCGTAGACGATCACCTGCACGGCGGCCAGGAAGTTGGCCTCCTGCGCCACGAACAGCACGGCGATGCCGAACAGCGTGCCGACGAGCGAGAGCGCGGCGTGGACCGGGTTCTCGCTGAGGACGACGCCGAGCGCACCGGCCAGGCAGGCCGCGCCCGCGAGGACGAAGACGACGAGCTCGACCTGGATCACGCGTGGCCCTCCCCGTGATCGTGTCCCTCGCTGCCCTCCGGCGTGTGGCCGGCGTCGTGTCCGCCCGGCTCGCCGGGATGGCTGAAGATCGTGTCGGCCTCGCTGGTGTCGGCCTCTCCGTCGGGGACCGACTGGCCCTGTTCGGGCGCCCGCACGCCGAAGCCCAGCTCGCCGGCCCACTGGACGCGCCCCTCGTAGGCGGCCGAGCCGGACGGCGAGGTGGCGCGCATCCAGGCCGACGTCATCGGGGCGACGTCGTCGATGTCGGACCAGTCCTCCCACGGGAGCTGCTTGGGCCGGCCGTCGTCGGCCACCACGAGCTCGGACTTCGTGTAGATGGCGTCCTGACGGTTGGTGAAGCTGAACTCGAACAGCTTCGACTCGGTGATCGCCTCGGTGGGGCACGCCTCGACGCACAGGTCGCAGTGGATGCAGCGCAGGTAGTTGATCTCGTAGATGTAGCCGTAGCGCTCGCCGGGCGAGACCGGGTCGTCGGGCGGGTTGTCGGCGCCGCGCACGTAGATGCACTTGGCCGGGCACACGCCGGCGCACAGCTCGCAGCCGATGCACTTCTCCATGCCGTCCTCGTAGCGGTTGAGGACATGGCGACCGTGCAGGCGCACGGGCTTGGCGCGCTTGCCCCCGCCCTCGGCATCGTTGTGCTTGGAGTAGTCCCTGGTCAGCCGCTCTTCGAACAGCTTCTTGAACGTGACCCGGAACCCGTCGAGGTAGCCCATCAGATCAGCGCCTCTTCCTCGGGGGACTCGCGGCGGCGGTTGGCGACGTCGATGGCGGCGGTGAGCGCACCCCAGGCCGCCACCAGCACCACCAGCGAGACGCCCACGACGACGGCCATGTTCCAGCCCTCGTCGCGACCGACGTTGATGGCCCCGAGCAGCAGCAGCCACCCGAGCGCCAGTGGGATGAGGACCTTCCACCCGATGCTCATGAGCTGGTCGTAGCGGAACCTGGGCAGCGTCGAACGGATCCACACGAAGATGAACAGGAAGACGAACAGCTTGAGCGAGAACCAGATGAGGCCCGACAGCCAGCCGGTGCCGAACCACGACGGGCCGGCGGGCCCGCCGAAGAACAGCGTCACGATGATGGCGGACATCGTGATCGTGTTCATGAACTCGGCCAGGTAGAAGAGCGCGAACCGGAACGACGAGTACTCGGTGTGGAAGCCGCCGACCAGCTCCTGCTCGGCCTCGGCCAGGTCGAACGGCGGGCGGTTCAGCTCGGCGGTGGCGGCGATCAGGAAGACCACGAACGGCACGACGCCGGTGGCGATGACGTTCCAGCGCGGGATGCCGATCGAGCCGAACAGCTCGTACCCGCTGCCCGCCTGGGCCACCACGATGTCGTGGGTCGACAGCGAGCCGGCCAGCAGGACGACGGCCACGACGGCCAGCCCGAGGGCGGCTTCGTAGCTGACCATCTGGGCGGTGCCGCGCACGGCGCCGAGCAGGGGCCACTTCGAGCCGGACGCCCAGCCGGCGAGCATCACGCCGTAGATGGCGATCGACGACATGGCCAGGATGAGCAGCACGCCGATGGGCGGATCGGCCAGCTGCACGTACGTGTCGTGGCCGAAGAGGCTGATGGCGCCGAACTTCTCGCCGTCGAACCCGCCCGCGATGGGAATCACGGCGAAGGTGACGAACGCCGGTACCGCGGAGAGGAACGGGGCGAGGATGAAGACCCGACGGTCGGCCTTGGCCGGGATCAGGTCTTCCTTCATGATCAGCTTCAGGCCGTCGGCCACGGTCTGCAGCAGCCCCCACGGGCCCGCCTTGTTGGGACCGACGCGGTTCTGGAAGTCGGAGATCAGCTTCCGCTCGAACCAGATCATCAGGATGACCGAGTTGAGCAGCAGGCCGAAGGCCACCAGCGTCTTCAACAGGACGATGAGCACCTCGGCCATGCCGATGTCGCCACTGAGCAGCGGATCGAGCGCGAGGACGGGGATCAGGCCCAGGGCTTCGCTCATGGCCGTTCCACCCGGACGTCGGTGATGGGGGCGTTGCCGTCGATCAGCACGTTGGCCCGGCCGCCCGCCTTGTTGGCGTGCAGGTGGGCGATGCCGCGGGGGACGCCGCTGTCGGGCAGCGTGGGTACCGAGACGTTCCCGCGGTTCGAGGTGATGCGCACGTCGTCGCCGGCGGCGACACCCAGCCGGTCGAAGTCCTGCGGGTGCAGGCGCAGCGTGGCCGGCTCGGCCAGATCCGTGAGCGACGGCGAGCTGCGCACCAGCGTGCCCCGGTCGTAGAGCTTGCGGGTCACGACCAGGCGCAGCGAGTAGGCGTCGACGGACGGCGGGTCGATGATCGTCCACACCGGCAGCGGCACACCCGTGGTGGGCGGCAGCAGGTGGGTGGGAACCTCTTCGGGCGCGGCGCCCTCGGCGCTCTCCGCCGCGACCATGGCCCGGTCGACGACCGCAGCCTGCGTCTGGACGTCGGTGTCGACGTCCGGTTCGGCCTCGGCGACGGCCGCCTCGCCGTTGCTGCGCCGGGTCGGCAGCATGACGACGACGCCGTCCCGGCCACTGGGGGCGGCGAGCATGTCGAGGGTGAGGCCCGAGAACACCGGCGCGACCTCGACGACCTCCGCGGCGATCTGACGGGGCGACTCGATCCCGAGGTCGAAGCCCAGGCGGTCGGCCAGGTCGGCGGCGATCATCCAGTCGGCCTGGGCAGTGCCGGGGCCGGTCACCTTCTGGGAGAGCTTGCTCACCCGGCCCTCGAGGTTGGTGGTGGTGCCGTCGACCTCCGCGAAGCCGGCGACCGGCAGCACCACGTCGGCCTGTTTGACCGACTCGGTGAGGAACTGGTCGAGGGCGATCACCGTGCGGGCTCCGGCGAGGCCCCGCTCGGCGAGGTCGCGGTCGGGGAAATCGGCCAGCGGGTCGGCGCCCAGCAGGACGAGCGTGTCGACCTTGCCCTCGGCGGCGGCCGCCAGTATGCCGGCGGTGTCGAGGCCCTTGGACTCGGGCACGGTCGGCCAGCGGTCGGCGTACCACTCTCGCCCGCCGTCGAGCGTCACCCGCCCGGGCAGCAGCCCCGGCGACAGGCCCAGCTCGAGGGCACCGTGCACGTTGGCCCGGCGCAGTGCGCTGAGGAACCGGACGTCAGGGAGCGTGTGGTGCACGGCCGAGGCGGCCGCGGCGATGGACCGGCCCGACTCGGCCAGGTTGGCCCGGCCGACGATGACCGTAAGTCGGCCCCCGTCGAACAGCGCCGCCGCAGCCCGGATGGCCTCGGGTGTCACACCGCCGACAACGTCGTCCGCGTCGCCGGCCAGCAGCGCCCGCACGACCGGCAGGGCGTGTCCGGGCCGGTAGCGCAGCGAGGCGGCCGCCAGCTCGTCGGTCAGGCCGGTGCGGGTCGACGCGAGCTCGACCAGCTTCACGCCGTCGTTCTTGACCGCGTGGCGCAGCCGCAGGAACAGGATCGGCAGCTCTTCCTTGACGTCGGGCCCGAGCACCAGGACGGTCCCGCCAGGCCGGCACGCGTCGTCGATGGTGGCACGGGGCAGACCCAGCACCGCTTCCGCGGGCAGGCCGTCACCCAGCTGGGCGTCGATGTTGTCGGAGCCGATCAGGCCCTTGGTCAGCTTCACCCAGGCGTACTGGTCCTCGTTGGTGAGGCGGGCCCCACCGATCACCGCGAACCCGGTGGGGCCGCTGCGGTCGAGGCCCTCGCGCACGGCGTTGGCGGCCCGGCGCAGCGCATCGTTCCACGGGGCGGGCTTGAGCAGCAGGCCCTCGTCGCGCACGAGCGGGTTGCCCAACCGGTCGTCGCTGTTGACGCCCTCGAAGTCGAAGCGGCCCTTGTCGCACAGCCAGCCCCAGTTGACCGCGTCGCTGTCGACACCCTGGTAGCGCAGCACCCTGTTGCGGCTCGACTGCACGACGACCCGGCAACCGACCGAGCAGGACGTGCACGTGGACTCGACCTGCTCGAGGTCCCACGGGCGGGCCTTGAACCTGTAGGGCGTGGCCGTCAGCGCACCCACCGGGCAGATCTGCACGGTGTTGCCGCTGAAGTAGCTGGCGAACGGGTGGTCGGGGAACGTGTTGACCTGCGTCTGGTTACCCCGGTCCATGAAGTGGATGAGCGGGTCGCCCGCCACGTCCTTGGCGAAGCGGGTGCAACGGTCGCACAGGATGCAGCGCTCGCGGTCGAGCAGCACCACGTCGCTGACGGGGATGGGCTTCTCGAAGTGCCGCTTCTCTTCCACGAAGCGGCTCTCGCCCGGGCCGTACGACATCGTCTGGTCCTGCAGCGGGCACTCGCCGCCCTTGTCGCAGACCGGGCAGTCGAGCGGGTGGTTGACGAGCAGGAACTCGAGCACCCCCTCCTGCGCCTTCTTGGTGACCGGCGAGTCGGTCGACACGGTCATGCCGTCGGTGCACTCGATCATGCACGAGGGCTGGAGCGCCGGGCCCCGACCGGTGTCGATCTCGACGATGCACATCCGGCACATGCCCACCGGCTGCATCCGCGAGTGGTAGCAGAAGCGGGGGATGTAGACGCCGTTGCGCTCGGCGGCCTCGATGACCAGCTCGCCCTTGGCGGCCTCGATGGTCGTGCCGTCCACGGTGACGCTCACCGTCGGCGGCGCAGAGGTATCCGTCACGACGGGACTCCGACGGTCGGTGGGGTCGAGAGGTAGGCCTTGCCCTTGATCGGCACGGTGATCTCACCGCCGCCGCAGTAGGCGAAGAACTCGTCCTTGAAGCGCATGACGGCGGACGCGATGGGCGACACCGCCGAGGGACCGAGCACGCAGATCGTTGTCTGCTTGGGCGGCCAGGTGATGTCCGGGCTGATGTTGTCGCAGATGTCGAGCAGCTTGTCGACGTCGGCGGGCCGGCCGTGGCCGTCGAGCATGCGGCGCAGGATCTTCTCCAGCCACGACGTGCCCTCGCGGCACGGCGTGCACTTGCCGCAGGACTCGCGGGCGAAGAACCGCGTGACCCGCCACGCCGCCTTGACCGCGTCGGTCGTCTCGTCCATCACCACGATGGCGCCGGATCCGAGCATCGAACCGGCCGCACCGACGGCGCCCGCCTCGAGCGGCAGGTCGAGGTGCTCCTCGAAGAACCACGGCGCCGACGCACCCCCGGGGATGAACGCCTTGAGCTGGTTGCCGTTGACGATGCCGTCGCCGTACTGCTCGCCGTAGATCAGGTCGCGGAAGGTGGTGACGCCGAACTCGACCTCGAACACGCCCGGGTTGCGCACATGGCCGGACACGGCGAACAGACGCGTGCCCCTCGAGCTCTCGGCGCCCAGGTCGGTGAACGCCGCGCCCCCGTTGGCGACGATCCAGGGCAGGTTCGACAGCGTCTCGACGTTGTTGACCACCGTGGGCTGCATGTACAGGCCCTTGGCGGCGGGGAAGTACGGAGGCTTCAGGCGGGGCAGGCCCCGGTTGCCCTCGAGCGACTCGATGAGCGCCGTCTCCTCGCCCACGATGTACGCGCCGGCACCCCAGTGCAGGATCACGTCGACCGAGAAGTCGGTGCCGAGGATGCGGTGGCCGATGTAGCCGGCCTCGTAGGCGTCGTTGAGGGCCTCGGCCAGACGCTCCTGGGCCAGCGCCATCTCGCCCCGCACGTAGAGGAAGGCCTGGCTGGCGCCGATGCCGTAGCAGGCCAGCAGCACACCCTCGATGAGCTGGTGGGGGTCGCGCTCCATGAGGATGCGGTCCTTGTACGTGCCCGGCTCCGACTCGTCGCCGTTGACCACGACGTAGCGGGGGAAGACGCCCGGCGGGCAGAAGCCCCACTTGACCCCCGCGGGGAAACCGGCGCCACCCCGGCCGAGCAGGCTGGCCGCCTTGACGTGCTCGGAGACCTCGGCGGGCGTCATGGTGTCGAGGGCCGTCTTCAGGGCGTGGTACCCGCCCGTCTCGCGGTAGCGCTCGAGGGTGAACCCGTCGGTCAGGCCCCAGCGCGAGGAGACGATGCGCGGGACTTCGCGGCCGCCCTGGTCAGCGCTCGTGTCGACGTCTGTCACGACTCGGCCTCCGTCGCGGCCTGGTTGCGGCTCAGCCAGGCGGGCTCGACGTTGCGATCGGGCGGGGCGACGCCGGCGCGGGTGTCGGGCAGCTGCTGGCGCACCCGGCTGAGCGTGCCGTGGCGGGGTACCTCGTGGGCACGCTTCCCGGCCCGCAGGTCGTCGATCAGCACGTCGACCTCGTCGTTCGTGATCTTGTGGAAGTAGCGGTAGTTGACCTGCAGGCACGGGGCCTCGGTGCACGCGGCGATGCACTCGACGTCCTCGAGCGTGAACTTGCCGTCGGCGGTGGTGCTGCCGGCCTTGATGCCGAGGCGATGCTCGAGGTGGTGGAGCAGTTCCTCGCCGCCGACCAGCAGGCACGAGATGTTGGTGCACACGTTGACGACGTAGTCGCCCACGGGCTCGCGCTTGAACATCTCGTAGAACGACGCCGTGCCCAGCACCTCGGCGGGGGTGACGTCGATCAGCTCGGCGATGTGGGTCATCGCGTCATCGGTGAGATGGCCGTCCTGCTCCTGCGCCAGGTGCAGCAGCGGGATGAGGGCCGACTTCTTCACCGGGTAGCGGGCGATGACCTCGTCCGCGATGGCTGCGTTCTCGGAGGTGAACCTGCTCACCTGTCCACCTCGCCCATGATCGGGTCGACCGACGAGATCACCGCGACCGCGTCGGCGATGAGGCCGCCGCGCAGCATGTGCGGCATCGACTGCAGGTTCACGAAGGACGGCCCCCGGATGTGCATGCGATAAGGCATGCCGGAACCGTCGGAGACCATGTAGCAGCCCAGCTCGCCACGAGGGCTCTCGATCGACCGGTAGACCTCTCCCTCGGGCACCTTGAACCCCTCGGTGAAGATCTTGAAGTGGTGGATGAGGGCCTCCATCGACTCGTCGATGCGCCCACGCGGCGGCGGGGTGACCTTGCGGTCCTGGATGCGGTAGTCGCCAGGAGGGAGCTTCTCGAGGATCTGGCGCACGATCGCCATCGACTCGCGCACCTCGTTGAGGCGGATCGAGTAGCGGTCGAAGCAGTCGCCGTAGCTGCCGACGACCACGCCGAAGTCGACCTGGTCGTAGAACAGGTACGGGTCGGCGTTGCGCAGGTCCCACGGGATGCCGGTGGAGCGCAGGATCGGGCCGGTGGCGCCCAGCGCGATGGCCTCGTCGGCCGTGATGACACCCACGCCCTGCAGCCGCTCGCGCCAGATCGGCTGCCCGGTCATGAGCACCTCGTACTCCTCGAGGCGGGGCTCGACGAGGTCGAGCACGCGCAGCGTGGCGTCGCGCCAGCCGTCGGGCAGGTCGGCGGCCACACCGCCGGGCCGGATGAAGTTGTGGTTCATCCGCAGGCCCGTGATCATCTCGAGCAGCCGCAGCGTCTCTTCCCGCTCGCGCCAGCCGTAGATCATCATCGAGACGGCGCCGAGGTCCAGGCCATTGGTGGCGAGGAACAGCAGGTGCGACGACATGCGGTTCAGCTCGCACAGCAGCATGCGGATCCACTGGGCCCGCTCGGGGATGTCCTCGTCGATGCCGAGCAGCGTCTCGGTGGCGAGCGCGAACACCAGCTCGTTGAACAGCGGCGCTGCGTAGTCCATGCGGGTGGTGTTGGTGGCGCCCTGGAGGTAGGTGAGCGTCTCGCCCGTCTTCTCCATGCCGGTGTGCAGGTAGCCGATGATGGGCTTGGTGCGCAGCACCGTCTCGCCCTCGAGCTCGAGCATGAGCCGCAGCACGCCGTGGGTCGACGGGTGCTGGGGACCCATGTTGAGGATCATCGTCTGCTCGTCGGCGTCCTGGTCGCGGTCTGCGAGCACGGCGGCGTCGGCCTCGGACAGGCGCAGCACCGAGCCGAGCTCGCGCAGCAGCTCGTCGGCGGTGGCACCCTTGCGGGGCCCCATCTCCTGGGGGCCTTCGGCGGTGCGTGAGAGATCGGTTGCGCTCATGGTGGGGAGTGCCTCGTCACCGGGCGTTCTGGACGCCCTTGAACTGGACGGGGATGGCGCCCAACGGGCTGTCCTTGCGCAGCGGGAAGCCTTCCCAGTCCTCGGGCATGAGGATGCGGGTCAGGTCGGGATGGCCGGTGAACACGATGCCGAACATGTCGAACACCTCGCGCTCGAGGGCCTCGGTGCCCGGGTGCACGTCGAACAGCGACGGGCAGGTGGCGTCGGCTGCGGGGACCTGCACCCGCAGGCGCAGCCGCTCGCTGGTGGCGTGCGACAGCAGGCCGACCACGACCTCGAATCGCTCGCCTGCGACGCCCTCGGGCAGGTCGCGGTAGGCGTCGTAGGCGAGGTAGTCGACCGCGGTGACGTCGACGCAGACCCGGAAGCCCTCGTCGTCGCGCAGGGTGCGGACCAGGTCGACCAACTCGTCGCGGCCGGGGTGCAGCACCTGCTGGCCCCTGCTGTAGGTGACCAGCGCGCCGAACCGGGTCTCTGGCTCGGGCGGCGCGTCGGCCACCTCGTCCGCGTCGACCTCGTCGGGCGCGCCTGCGCCGTCGGTGGGATCGGCCATGGTCAGCGACCCCCGGGGGCCGACAGGGCGACCGGCTCGGCGATCCCGTCGCGCTGCTCGATGACCAGGCCGGCGCCGGCGCCCGTGCGCTCACGGCGGCGCAGCAGCTCACCGGACTGGATGTTGTCGCGCAGCGTCTCGATGGCGTGGATCAGCGTCTCGGGGCCCGGGGGGCAACCGGGGGCGTAGACGTCGACCGGCACGATCTGGTCGACGCCCTGCACCAGCGCGTAGTTGTTGAACATGCCACCGGAGCTGGCGCACACGCCCATCGAGATGACCCACTTGGGCTCCATCATCTGGTCGTGGATCTGGCGCAGCACCGGGGCCATCTTCTGCGACACGCGGCCGGCGACGATCATGATGTCGGCCTGCCGGGGCGATGCCCGGAAGACCTCCATGCCGAAGCGGGCGAGGTCGTAGTGCGCACCGCCGGCGCCCATCATCTCGAGCGCGCAGCAGGCGAGCCCGAACGTGACTCCCCACGTCGACTTCGATCTCGACCACTGGATGAGGTCTTCGAGCTTCCCGGTCAGGAAGTTGTGGTCGATGCCCTCGAAGCCCTCGGAGATGTCCCACCCCATCAGACCGCGACCTCCTCGTGGTCCTCGGGGACGCTTTCGCGACCCTCGAGCCCGACTCTGCGGATGGTGGTCTGGCTCGTGCGCTCCGCAGACACCATCGGCGACTGCTTGCGGGCCCGGTGGAGCGGGCCCCAGTCGAGCGCGCCGTTGCTGATGAGGTAGACGAAGCTCACGAACACCGCCACGGCGAAGACCACGATCTCGACCAGCCCGAACACACCCAGGTCGCGGTAGATGACCGCCCACGGGTACAGGAAGATGATCTCGATGTCGAAGATCACGAAGATCATGGCCACGAGGTAGAAGCGCACCGGGAAGCGCTCGGGGGTGTCGCGTGCCGGCAGGATGCCCGACTCGTACGGGGCGGACTTGGCCGATGTCGACCGACGCGGGGCCAGCAGCTTCGACATGAGGAGGCTGATCGCCGCGAACAGCACGGCGAGCACCGCCATCGTCACGACGGGAAGGTACTGACCCATGTCGTCAACCTCCGGTGGTCGCGGGCACCGGCGCCGAGCGGTGCTCGGCCACGCGGCGGTCCCGCTGGTGAAGCATGACGCACAACAGCCCGAAGATCAGCCCCGAACCGGTGAAGATGAGGGTCGCGGGCAGCCGGCGCTCACCGAGGTCGCGCACCAGCACGGCGGAGATGACCTGTGCGTCCTCGTCGGCTTCGGGCGCCGGCGGCGCCTCGCCCGGGGCGAGCTCGGGGGCCGGGACGGCGGGCTGGAACTGCACGATCGCGTAGTGCGGCGGGTGCGTCAGCCGCAGGGTGTTGCCGATGCGGTTCGTGACCCGGTCGATGTTGCTGTCGCTCTCGCGCTGGGGCTTGCCACCGGTCTCGAACGTGTAGGTGAACACACGCGTCGTGGCGTCCTCGAGGCCGGGCACGGCGCCCTCGGCGAGCACGGCGTCGACCGCCGTCTGGGCCTCGCCGCGTGACGCGTCGGCGGCGGCGAGCAGCGACCACTCGTTGAGCTCGGCGGCGTGGTCCTCGCTGAGGACCTCGAGCTCCTCGGGCGACAGGTCGTCGATCTCGGCGGCCGAGGGCAGCGTCGAGGTGTCGACGTCGTGCGCCTTGTCGAGCATCGACTCGGACAGGTCGCCGTAGACGATCTCCTCGACCTGCCACGACGGGCCGCGCCCGGCGGGGCCGGTGCCCGGCGGGTAGATCAGCCACACCAGGCCGTGGATGGTCATCCAGCCGAAGATGGCGGTGAGCGCCAGCAGGAAGCCCAGGCGGTTGGCGACGTTGGTGGCGAGCAGCAGGTAGACCGAGCCCATCAGCACCACGACACCCACGAGCACCGAGAGGATGCCGCGGATCTCGGGGTCCCAGGCGATGCCCGCCAGGGTGGGGACGAGGGTCATCACCCCTCCTCGTCTTGTGCGCTCAGCTCGGCGGCCGACGGCGCCGAGGACGGGTTGGGGGTCTCGGCGGGCGGGAGGCTCGCCTCGTAGCGGGCGATGGCGGCGATCATCTCGGGCGTCATCATCCCGTCGCCCTCGATCTCCTCCGTGTTCGGGTTGTCACCGAAGCCGGGCATGCGGCCGCTGCCGATGCCGTTGGTGCCGTACGGCTCGCCGTCGATGCTGCCGGTGGTGATGAACGCCACCAGCTCCTCGTAGCTGGCGAACGCCCGGGGGATGAGGCCGCCCGTCAGGTTGGGGCCGAACGCCCCGCTGCCGCTGGGGAAGCCGGCGAAGTCGCTGAGGTCGGCATCCGGCGGGGACACGGCGTCCTCGCCCTCCTGGATGATCGACCAGCCGCGGGTGTGGCAGCGGGCGCAGGCATAGGCGCCGCCCGCCGTCTCGAGGGTGAAGAGCGCCTCGCCGGTCGCCGGGTCGTCGTAGTCGATCTCTTCGATCGCCGCCGCGATCTCGTCGTCGCTGGCGCCCTCCGCCACGAGCCCCAGGTCGGTGGCGAGCGCCGCCGCGGCCTGGTACTGCGCCTCGTCCGGCGTCAGCTGGATCGACTCGAGGTAGTCGACGATGTTGCTGACCTGCTGCGGGCTGAGCGGCCCCTTGCCGGCCTCGGCGCCCCACCCGGGCATGGGCGAGAACGGCCGGCCGAAGTTGATGATGTACTCGACCTCTTCGCGGGTGAACCGCAGCAGCACGGTGTCGAGCGCCGGGGCCCGCCAGTTGACCGAGGCCACGAACTCGCCGTCGGCGTCGGAGAGGTTGAACGGGGCCTGGCCGCCCGTGCCATCGGGGCCGTGACAGTTCTGGCACTGCGAGCCCTCGGTGTACAGCAGCTCGCCGCGGTGCTCGAACGTCGACTGGAAGTTCTCGATGGCCCCCGACATGCGGCTCGGCTCGTTGAGCCAGTAGAGCGGCAGGCCCACGGCAGTGATCACGAGCAGGACCAGTGCCCACCGCAGCGTGCGGTTGAGCACCGTGGTCTCGAGGACCTCGTCGTCGTAGTACGGCTTGCGGTTGGGCGCGAGCTCGATCTCCGAGCCGACCTCCGCCTGGCCTTCGCGCAGATTGACCCACACGTAGACCAGCAGGCCCAGGACGATGAGCACCACGATCGTGGCGCCGATGGTGGTGGCCGTGCTGGCTGCCAGCACGGCCGGGACGATGGATTGCTCGCTCATTGCTCCCCGCTCTTGCTGCTGCGCAGCGGGCCGCTCGGGCCACGCTCGCTCTCTCGCCCTTCGGGACGCTCGCTCATCAGTGGCCGCCGCCTCCGACGCAGTGGGGGCCTTCGGCCTCTTGGCCGGTGGTGTTGGTTCCAATCGGCGGGCCCTGGATCTGGCCGGCCGAGCTGGTGTCGACGGTCAGGGAACCGCCGTCGATCGTCATCGCGAAGCGGTCCATGCCGCGGGGGGCGGGCCCGCCCTTCTTCTCACCGACCTGGTTGTACTGCGAGCCGTGGCAGCCGCACTCGAACCACTTCGAGCTGGCGCACGAGGGCACGCGACAGCCGAGGTGGGGGCACTTCTGGTAGAGGGCCACGATGCCCTCCTCCATGCCCGCCAGCTCGGGCGGCGAGTAGACGGCCTCGGCCTTCGGGAGCGCGTCTTCCGGGTACGCCGTGATCCACATGCGGCCCTCGGGGTAGTACGCGAACCCGTCGCCGTCGGCGATCGCCTTCTTGATGTCGCTGATGCTGCCGACGTTGATCTTCGAGCCGAAGCCGCCGCTGCCGCTGGGCCACAGGAAGGCCAGCACGCCGGCGCCGAACCCCGCCAGCCCCAGCGAGAAGGTGGCGACGATCGACCGGTTGAAGAACTGGCGGCGGGTGACGCCCAGGGTCTCGGCGTCGGGCGGCACCCAGGCGACGGGCGGCTCGGCCACCTTGACCGGCGCGGCCTCCTCGCGGCGGGCCAGCACCGCGGCCCGCTCGACCTCGCGACCACTGACCGGCCGGCCCTCTTCCGACAGCTCGACCGGGCCGCGGTCGCGACGGGCGGTCTCGCCGCTCATGACGCCCTCGGCCGACCCGGTGTCGCGACGCCGGGCCGAGGCGAAGAGCAGCACGCCGGCCAGAACCACGAGGACGGGAACGGCGATGGCGATGATCGTCGTGGGGCTCATCGGGCGTCCCTCCGGGCCGCGCCGACGAGCCCGTCGCCGCTCCGCGTCGACAAGGGCACTGTGGTCATGATTCGCTCGCTGCGCTCGCTCATGGGCTCGTCTCCCTTCCGATCACAGCTCGAAGAACAGGCCGTCGTTCCAGGGGAACACGAAGTTCTGACCTGGGCCACGGAAGAAGGAGCCGATCAGCACCAGCACCGCCCACGACATGAGGAAGATCGTGAACAGCGAGATGGCGAACTTGCGGTTCTCCGGCTTGTTCGAGGGGTTGCGGTCTGTGTAGGGCGCCAGGATCAGGCCGATGAGGCCGAACCCCGGCAGCGTCACGCCGGCGACCATGGGATGGAACATGGTCAGCAGCTCCTGCAGGCCCAGGAAGTACCAGGGGGCCTTGGAGGGGTTCGGCGTCTGGTTGGGGTTGGCCAGCTCGAGCAGCGGCGCGTTGACGAACACCGAGAAGATCAGCACGAACGCGGTGCACGCCAGCGCGGCCACGAACTCGATGCCCAAGAGGTGGGGCCACACGTGGACCTTGTCCTGCGGGACCGCCTTGACGTCCTGGATCGAGCCGGACTTGACGACCGTCAGCAGGCGCTGGGTGTGGCCGCCGGGACCGGTGGCCAACGGCGCTGCTGCGGCGGCGGCGGGTGCCGGTGCCGTGGCGACCGCGGTGGCGGTGCCTCCGCCGCCGGCGTCGCCGCCCGCGGACTTGGCCTTGGCCGCCTTGGAGCGCTCGAGCAGGTGCGCGGGGATGCGGCTCGCGGCCTCGCTCCTGGGGGCCTCGTCGCCGGAGGCGCCACCCTCGGCCGCAGTCGGGGCGTCGCCGCCCTTGGCGGCCGCAGCCTTCTTGCGGGCCTCTTCTGCTCGCTTGCGCAGGTGTTCGGGGATCTCGGTCATGTCGTCAGGTCCTACGGCTCAGAGCGGCCCGGAGATGCCGCCGTCCTTGCGGACACGCCAGAAGTGGATGGCCATGAAGATCACGATGACGAACGGCAGCATCAACACGTGCAGCACGTACCAGCGCAACAACGTGTCGGTGCCGATCTCGGCGCCGCCCAACAGCACGAAGCGCACCTGGTCGCCGAAGACGGGGGTGTACCCCATCATGTTGGTGCCCACGGTGACGGCCCATAGGGCGAGCTGGTCCCACGGCAGCAGGTAGCCGGTGAAGCTGAGTAGCAGTGTCAGCGTGAGCAGCACCACGCCGATGACCCAGTTGAACTCGC
The DNA here is from genome assembly GCA_963735375.1 of uncultured Acidimicrobiales bacterium. Lineage (GTDB taxonomy): Bacteria > Actinomycetota > Acidimicrobiia > Acidimicrobiales > VFJN01 > ZC4RG19. Next base: position 373,163 of record CAVTKS010000005.1, on the reverse strand, counting down.
GGGGCGGCTTGTAGGCGCCGTGGTAGAAGACGCGCGCCATGTGCAGGAAGACGGAGATCACCATCAGGTGCGCCGCCCATCTGTGCATGTTGCGAACGAGCAGGCCGAAGGTGACCGAGGTCTGCAGCGTGTAGATGTCGTCCCACGCCTGGGCCGCGGTCGGCCGGTAGAAGAACATCAGGAAGATGCCGGTGACCGTGAGCAGGATGAACAGGAAGAAGCTCAACCCACCGAGGCACAGCGTGTAGCTGACCTTGACCGCGTGCCTCTTCACCTTCACCGGGTGCAGGTGGTAGAGGACGCTGTTCATGATCACGTAGGACCGGTTCCGGGGGCTGTCGTTGTAGCCCTTGCGGAAGATCGACCCGGGCCGGAAGATCGAGTTCCAGGCCTGCGAGCCCTGCACCTGGTCGGGCAGGCCCTTGAGCGCGGCCTGTGCCCGGTCCTTCAGGGGGGGCTTCGATTCCATCGTCTTGGCCACGAGGCTCTCCTCAGTCGCCCTGGGCCGTGAACGGGCCGGTGGGGGTCGCTGTCAACTGGCGGGTGGCGGTCATCCGAGGCGCATCCCGTAGCCGTAGCCATGGGTGTTGGTGCGCTGGTGGGCATCGCCGGCGGCGGCGGGGTCGCCGACCTTGCCCAGGATGATGACGCCGGTGGGGCACCGGTCGACGCACAGCGCGCAGCGGGTGCACACGTCGTCGTCGATGGTGAAGATCACGTGGTCCGACGGGTCGATGCCCGGCTGGTCGACGCCGAGGGCCTCGTCGATGGCCGTGGGCGACACCATGTGGATGCACTTCCACGGGCAGATGTCGACGCAGCCCTCGCACATGATGCACTCGGACTGGTCGATGTGGATGAACTGCTTGGGCTTGACGGCCTTGGACAGCCAGGCGGCGTCGACCTGTTGCAGCACGTAGTCGTCGCGGAACTCCGGCATCGGCGGGTTCGCGTCGGTCTTGGCCATCGCGTGCTACCCCTTCCTCACCAGAGGACGGCCGTAGCGCGAGGCCGGGATCTCGGCAGGCTTCTTCTTGCCCCGGTCGTTCCACACCGCCCACAGGGTGATGTGGAGGCCGAGGCCCACGCCGTAGATGACGACGGCGATGAGGTCGGCCAGGGTCTTGTAGCTGATCGTGAGCGGCTGGTTGCCGGTGGGCTCGATCAGGTGCTTGTCAGGCCGCCAGGCGAGCTCGCCCTCGGCGTAGGTGAGCCACTGGTGGGGGATGACGCCGTACCACCACAGGAAGAGGAACATGGCGATGACCGAGGCGAACATCGCTTCGCCCCACGACAGGGGCGCGCCGACCGGTCGGCGCTTGCCGTACAGGAGGACGCCGGCGACGCCGCCGAAGCCGACCAGGAGTGTGCAGATGAAGGCGACCAAGAGACTCAGCGACTCCTCGTGAAATCGCTCACATTGAAGTGTACCGACCGGCGGGGGCCGGCGACCTCGGCAGGTTTAGCACGGGGGTTCCGAGCCATTCACATTCGCCCCGACCGAGGATGCGGGGCCGCCGGGCCACGTCAGGCGGGTCCGCTGCGGGCTTGGTGGTGGCATCGACGGCTTGCATAGAGTGGCCGACCAGTGAGCACAGATCCCGCCCGTCGCGTGTCCTCCGGCACCATTCGACGTCCTACGGCGAATTGCCGGCGGGGTCTGCACTCGGTTCGTCCGCGGAGGCTGCGTTGACCGAAATCCCCGAACACCTTCTCAAGCGCTCCCGCGAGCGTCGTGCCGCCATGGGCCTGGGCGGCGACGCCCCGGAGGGCGGCGCCACTGAGGCAGGTGCCGGCGCATCCAGCCAGGCGCCTGTCCCGGCCGCCACCCCGGCTCCTACGCCGGCCGCGGCCGTCGAAGAGGCCAAGGCCGAGCCCCCCAAGCCCGAGCCCGCCTACATCCAGGCGGCCAAGCGGCGGAAGCGCATCCCCTACTGGGCGATGACCGCGCTGGCCGCGCTCCCCCTGTGGGGGTACGTGTACGTCCGCACGCTCGAGCCGCCGCCCGCGGGCGAGGACGACCCGCTGGTGCTGGGCGCCGAGGTCTACAGCGCCAACTGCGCCTCGTGCCACGGGGGCTCCGGCAGCGGTGTCGGCACCGCCCCGGGGTTCGTCGACGGCGCCGTCATCGAGACCTTTCCCGACTGGCGCGACCAGGCGGCCTGGGTGCGCCTCGGCAGCGAGGGCTGGCCGGGCGCCACCTACGGAGCCAACGACAAGCCCGTCGGCGGCAGCGGCGGCACGATGCCCGGCTGGGCCACGCTGACCGACCAGCAGATCGCCGAGGTCGTCCTCCACGAGCGCGAGATCTCGGGCGACGACGTCACCGAGGAGAACCCGGACAACGCCGAGCTCTACGCCGTCGCCCGCGGCGAGATGACCCTGGCCGAGGCCGGCCTGGGCGAGCTGTCCACCGCGGCCGGTGTGACCGAAGAGAGCCTGGGCGGCTGACGCAGGCTGCGGCCCCGCCCGTAGGCTCAACCCCCATGACCGAGCGCAGCGAGGTCCAACAGCACCGTGGCTGACCGGCACGACGTCCTCGTCATCGGTGGTGGTCCCGCGGGCAGCGCGGCCGGCTTCTGGCTGGCCAAGGCCGGCCACGACGTCTGCGTCCTCGAGCGCAAGGCGTTCCCCCGTGACAAGACCTGCGGTGACGGCCTCACACCCCGGGCCGTCCACCAGCTGCGCGAGATGGGCCTCGAGCCCGCCATCGCCGCCCAGCACCACCGCCACGATGGCCTGCGGGCCGTGGCGCACGGCATCACGCTCGAGCTGCCCTGGCCGGAGCACCCGGTGTTCCCGAACTACGGCTACGTGGTGCGCCGCCGCGACCTCGACCAGATGGTCGCCGACCACGCGGCGGGCGCCGGCGCCACCGTGCTCGCCTCCACCGAGGCCGTGCGCCCACTGCTCCGGGACGGCCTCGTGACCGGCGCCGTGGTGAAGGACAAGGCGACGGGCGAGACCCGCGAGATCCGGGCCCGCTACGTCATCGTGGCCGACGGCTCGCTGTCGCGCTTCGGTCGGGCACTGGGTGCCGCCCGCAACAAGTCGTACCCGCAGGGCATCGCCATCCGCGGTTACTTCGAGAGCCCCATCTCGGCCGACCCGTGGATCGAGTCCTGCCTCGACGTGCACGACCGCGACGGCCAGAGCATGCCGGGGTACGGCTGGATCTTCCCGCTGGGCGACGGCACGATCAACGTCGGCATCGGCCTGCTGTCGACGTTCAAGGGCTACAAGGACGTCAACACCACCCACCTCATGACCGAGTGGGCGGCCACCGCTCCCGAGCGCTGGGGCATCGACCCCGACGCCATGCTGGCCCCGCCGACCGGCGGGCGCCTGCCCATGGCGGGCTCGGTCAACCCCAAGGTGGGGCCCAACTGGCTGCTGGTGGGCGACGCCGCCGGGTCGATCAACCCGTTCAACGGCGAGGGCATCGACTACGCCTACGAGACCGCTCGCATGGCGGCAGACCTCATCGACGAGGCGATCATGTCCGGCACCGCGGCCCCGCTCGCCCGCTACACGACGGTGCTCGACGACGAGTACGGGCTGTACTTCAAGGTGGCCCGCAACTTCGCGAAGATCATCGGCCAGCCCGTGCTCATGCGCGAGCTGACCCGGGTGGGCATGCGGTCGCAGTCGCTCATGGAGTGGGTGCTGCGCATCATGGCCAACCTGTTGCGCGACGACGAGCTGGGCCCCGCCGAGGCCGCCTACCGCTCGGTGGCCCGCATCGCTCGCATGGTGCCGGACCCGGCACCCGTGTGATGGTGCCGGACCCGGCACCCGTGTGATGGTGCCGGACCCGGCACCCGGGCGTCACTCGGCCGTCAGGGTGGCCGTCATCTGCGGGTGGATCTCGCAGTGGTACGGGTAGTCGTCGGCGTTGTCCGGGACGTCGACGGTGATCGTCTCTCCATCGGGGAGCTGCTCGTCGAACGCGCCGTCGTCGGCCGTGACCGTGTGCGCGGTGCCCGACGAGTTCACGAAGTCGACCGTGCCGCCGGCCGGCGCCTGGACGTCGCTGAACTGGAGCTCGGTGACATCGACCGTGGCATCGGCGCCGGATCCCCCGTCGCCGCCCTGATCGGACGCCTCCGCTGTGGTGTCGGACGACGAGTCGTCGTCGTCATCGCCGCACGCCGCCGTGGCCGTCACGAGCGCGATGGCCATCAACGCCGCGGCGAGCCACCACCTGCTGGTCCGACGCTCTGCCTGGTCCATGGTGTGGCCCCCTGTTCCTGTGGGTCGGGGCGGATCACCGTTCCGCAGGTGGGACCGTAGCCTCGTCGCCACCCGGCGTGCCGGGTTCTCCGTCGTCGCCCTCGGCCTCGGTGCCCTCGGTGGCCGCAGCCTCGGGAGCACCACCCTCGTCGTCGATCGCGGCGTCGTCAATCGCGGCGTCGTCGGCCACGTCGTCGGCTGCGCCGGTGGTGGCCGTGGCCTCCTCGTCCTCGTCCTCGTTCTCGTCGGCAGCGTCCGGGCTCTCGTTCTCGTCGGCAGCGTCCGGGCTCTCGAGCTCGTCGGGGACGGCCACGTCGGATGCCTCGCTGTCGGTGCCGGTCGCCGTCTCCGTCTCCGCGAGGGCCGCCAGCTTCGGTCGGACCTTCCACAGGATCCAGATCCCGGCCGGGATCATGACCAGGCACAGCCACTGGGCGCCGGTCAGGCCCGCCACCCGCTCGTCGTTCACGCGGAACGAGTCGCTGATGAACCGGAGCACCCCGTAGTAGAGGACGAACACGCCCACGAGCGTGCCGGGCACCAGCTCGCGGCCGCGACGGCGGGCCGCCAGGACGAGAGCGCCGAGGCCGGCGAACAGCACCATCATGTAGATGAACTCGTAGAGCGACGTGTTGTGGAAGGTGGTGCCCGGCACGAGGGGCACGTCGCCGAGCATGGGCTCGCGCACCTCGCCGCCGTCGTAGCGGGTGGCCAGGAAGAAGTCGGTGGTGCGGCCGAAGTGCTCGCCCACCGCGTAGCAACCGATGCGGCCGATGGCCAAGCCGACGCTCAAACCCAGCGCGTACCCGTCGAGGACGCGCCAACGCAGCACCTTGCCCCAGCGCTTGAAGAACGGCAGGCCCACGATCAGGGCGCAGATGAACCCGCCCGAGAACTGGATGCCGCCCTCCCAGATGGCGATGACGTCGATCGGGCTGTCGATCTGATCGGTGTGGGTTGCCGCCCAGGTCAGCCGGGAGCCGATGATGCCGGCCAGCACCATCCAGGTCGCGACGCGATAGGTCTCGTCGCGGGACACGCCGAAGCGCTCGGCGTACATGGCGGCGATCCACGCGCCGAGCAGCACGCCGAGGGCGACCATGAGGCCGAAGGTGCGCAGGTTGAGCGGACCCAGCTCGATCGTGGGGAAGGTGGTGTAGGGGATGGCAGCGAGCACGCCCCCCATCGTTGTCGACTGCGGCACCGCCTGCCCAGCCGGACGCAGGGCGTGGACCTGATATCGCGTCAGGTGAGGGCCGGCGGCGCCTGCCCCGACCCGTCGGCGGGACCCTCTGCGAGCGGCTCGATCCACCCGCCCGTCGCCGCGGCCAGCGTGTCCGCGTGCGACGGGCCCCAGGTGCCCTTGCCGTACAGGCGGACGGGGGGTGGGTCGTGGAGCACCGTGTCGACGATGCGCCACTGCTCCTCGACGCCGTCGGCCCGGCCGAAGCGCCGGTGGTCGCCCTGCATCGCGTCCTCGAGCAGGCGCTGGTAGGGCTCCTGCCGGTGCGGGAACAGCGTGTCGTAGGAGACCTCGAGGTCGACCGGCCGGCTGACCAGGTCGTCGCCCGGCGTCTTCGTCTGCATCTGCAGCGTCACCCCGTCATCCTGTCCGAGCCGGAAGCGGAGCCGGTTGGGCTGGGGGCGGGCCGAGCCCGGCTTGGCGAACAGCAGCCGGGGCGGCGCGGCGAACGTGATCACGGCCTCGGTGGCCGACACGGGCATGTTCTTGCCCGTGCGCACCAGCCAGGGCACGCCGGCCCAACGCCACGACTCGATATCGAGCTGCAGCGCGACGAACGTCTCGACGTCGCTGCCGGCCTCGACCCCGGGCTCGTCGGTGTAGCCCCGGTACTGCCCGCGCACGACCTTCTCGGGATCGAGGGCGCGGATCTGACGCCAGAGCCGCACCTTCTCGTCGCTCAGGGCGTTCTCGTCGGCCGAGACCGGCGGCTCCATCGCCAGCAGGGCGACGACCTGGAGCAGGTGGTTCTCGAACACGTCGCGCAGCGCGCCGACCGACTCGTAGAACCTGCCCCGCCCCTCGACCCCGAACGGCTCGGCCATCGTGATCTGCACGCTGGACACGTAGTTGCGGTTCCACAGGGGCTCGAGCATCGAGTTGGCGAAGCGGAAGATCAGCAGGTCCTCGACCGACTCCTTGCCCAGGAAGTGGTCGATGCGGAAGATGGCCTCCTCGGGGAAGACCCGGTGGAGCACCTCGTTCAGCTCGGCGGCCGAGGCGTTGTCGCGACCGAACGGCTTCTCGACCACCACCCGCGAGCCCTCGCCCGTGAGGCCCACCGCGGCCAGGCCCTCCACCACCTCGTCGAACATGGCGGGCGGGATGGCCAGGTAGAACAGCGGGCGCTCGACGCCGTCGAGCTTGGTCGCCAGCGTCTCGAAGGACGACGCCTCGCGGTAGTCGCCGCTGACGTAGCTGATGCGCTCGGCCAGTTTCTTCCAGGCCGCGTCGTCGATGGCGCCGTCGGCTCGTTCGGTGATCGACTCGTGCGCACGCTCGCGCAGCATGTCGTCGTCCCAGTCGCGGGAGGCCACGCCGATGACGGGCACGCTGCACCGGCCGGCGCGCTCCATCTCGTACACGGCGGGGAAGATCTTCTTGCGGGCGAGGTCGCCGGTGGCGCCGAACAGGACCAGGGCGTCGCTTCGGGATCGATCGGAGACGTTGCTCATCGTGGTTGCCTGCCTTCGGCGCTCTCGGTCTCGGGCAGCACCGCGTGGCCGCCGAACTGGTTGCGCAAGGCGGCGATGGCCTTCATGGCGATCGAGTCGTCGTGCTGGGACACGAACCGGGCGAACAGGGCGGCGCTGATGACCGGCGTGGCGACGCCGCGCTCGATCGCCTCCTGCACGGTCCAGCGCCCCTCGCCCGAGTCCCTGGCGTAGCCGGCGATGCCGTCGAGGTCGGGCGTCTGCTGCAGCGCCAGCACCATCAGGTCGAGCAGCCACGACCGCACGACGGAACCGTGTCGCCAGGCATCGAGCGCTCCGTCGACGTCGATGCCCAGCTCGGAGCGGGCGAGCAGCTCGTACCCCTCCGCGTAGGCCTGCATCAGGCCGTACTCGATGCCGTTGTGCACCATCTTGGTGAAGTGCCCCGTGCCCACCGGGCCGGCGTGCACGAACCCGCCGTCGGGGGGTTTGAGCGCGTCGAAGATCGGCTGGGCGACGGCCACGTGCTCGTCGGTGCCGCCGACCATCAGGCAGTAGCCCTCGGTACGCCCCCACACGCCGCCGCTGGTGCCGGCATCGATGAACCCGATGCCTCGCTCCGCCAGCTCGCCCGCCCGGCGGACCGAGTCGTGCCAGTTGGCGTTGCCGCCGTCGATCACGACGTCTCCGGTGGCCAGCAGAGCCGCCAGATCGGTGACGACGCGCTCGGTGGGGTCGCCGGCAGGCACCATCACCCACACGACACGCGGCGCGTCCATCCGGTCGACCAGCTCGGCCAGCGACCCGACCGGCGACGCCTTGCTGAAAGCGTCGTAGCCCACGACCTCGTGGCCCGCCGCGCCGATGCGGGTGGCCATGTTGCCACCCATCTTGCCCAGCCCGACCATGCCGACCTTCACGGCTCCACCGCCAGAAGCTCGGCGAGGCGCACCCGGCCGACGCGGCGCTTGCGCTCGCGCAGCGTGAGCAGATCGCCGTCGGCCTGGGCGGCCACCAGGGTCGCGAACCCGTACCCGGCGCCGGGGATGGGCACGTCGTCGCGGTCACCGGCGTCGCCCTCGTCTGTCACGACCTGCACGAACACGCCCGTGTTCGGGCCACCCTTGTGGAGCTGACCCGTCGAGTGCAGGAACCGGGGGCCGAGGCCGACCGTCGTGGCCACCCCGAGGCGGTCGCGCAGCGCCACCCTGGCCCGCTCGATGCCGTCGACGACCGCGGCGGCCTGTCCGCTCGCACCGCCGCCCGCGCCGGCGCCGGGGTCGACGAAGGCCTGGATCGCCAGGTAGTCGCCCGGTTCGACCTGGCGCAGCAGGTCGTCCAGGGGGGTCGGCTCGACGGAGGGCGGCCCGTCGGCGAGCACCGCGGCCGTGGCCGCCTTGGCCGCGGCGACGTCGGGCTGGTCGAACGGCTGGATGCCGAGCAGCGCCCCCGTCAGCGCGGTCGCCAGCTCCCACAGCAGCACCTGGGCACCCAGGTCGACGAACTCGCCGTCGAAGGGCAACACGAGGACGGGGTGACCGGCGTCGGCCAGTGCGGCCAGCTCGGCGGCATGCGTCGCGTCGCCGAGCGCCACGAACAACCGGTCGTCGCCGTAGACCCCGGGGTCCCCCAGGGGCTCGCCGACGACCGGGACCACGCCGGTGCCGTCCTTGCCGGTCGATTCGGCGACGAGCTGCTCGAGCCACAGCCCGAAGGCCGCCTGCTCGTCGGGAACCACGATCGTCAACTTGTCGCGTCCGGAACGCACGGCCGCGGCGGTCGTGGCGGCCAAGCGGGCCGCAGGATTGGCCGCAGCCGACGAGCGCAGGCGATCGGACATCGCCGACGCGGAGGAGAGCAGGCCGGCGACGTCCGCTCCGGCCAGCAGCCCGGGCACGAGCCCGAAGAACGACAGGGCCGAGTAGCGGCCACCGATGTCCGGCGGGTTCTCGAACGTGGCGGCGAAGCCCCGCTCGGCTGCGAGCGCGGCGAGCTCGCTTCCCGGATCGGTGATGACCGCGAACCGGGCCGGGTCCGGATGCCGGTCCCACGCCCAGGCCAGGTGGCTGCGGGTCTCGAGCGTGGTGCCCGACTTGGACGCCGCGACGTGCAACGTGCGGTCGGGCGGCAGCTCGGCAGCGAGGCGGGCGATGGCGGCGGGCTCGGTCGTGTCGAGCACGTGCAGGGCCGGTGCCCCCTCCGCCGTGGCGCCGCTGCGCGCCACCACCTCGGGGAACAGGCTCGAGCCGCCCATGCCGGCGACCAGCACGTGGTCGACGTCGGCGGCGAGCCTGGCACAGAGCGCGGTGGTGTCGTCGAGCCGCGCCGTCATGTCGGGCACGATCGTCAGCCAGCCCAGGCGATCGGCGATCTCGGTCGGGTCGTCACGCCAGAGGGTGTGGTCGGCAGCCCACGTGCGGGCCACCGCGTCGCGGTCGGCGAGCTCGGTCAGGGCGGCCGCCGCGGGGCCGCCGAGCGATCCGAGCCGGTCGGGGGTGTCGTCGAGGATCACGCCGTCCCTTGCTACCAGTCCTCGTGCCCGGCCGCACCGCTTCACGGCACTTGGATGCCTTCTTGGGACAGGTGCCGCAGTACCGTTGCGGGGCCATGGCGTCGTCCGTTCCCCTCCCCACCGGCGCGCCCGACGAGGTGTCCGACCCCCCGGGCGCACCGCTCCGCGAGCCGTCGTCCACGCCGTCCGACCCTGCATCGTCCGACCCTGCATCGTCCGACCCGGCGTCGTCCGCCCCCGCGTCGGCTGGCGGCCTCGGCGAACGTGCGCTCCTGCTGATCACCGCCGTCGCCACCCTCCCGATCCTGTGGCTCGGGTACGGCACCGACCTGGACATCGGCCACGTCCTCGCCGCGGGCGAACGCATCCGCGACCTCGACTACGCGCCGTCGCGCAACCCTGGCGTACCGGTGGTCGAGGCGGTCGTGGCCGTGCTCGACCCCGTCGGTGGGCACGTGCTCGTCAACCTGGCCACCGCCCTCGCGCTGGCGGCGACCGTGATCGGCATCGCCCGGCTCGTGCGCGCGTGGGGCCACGACAACGGCGACCTGGTGGCGCTGGCGTTCCTCGCCTCGCCGATCGTGCTCGTGTCGGGCACCCAGGCCGCGGACTTCGTGTGGGCCACCGCGTTCTTCTCCTGGGGCGCGTTGATGCTGGTGCGCGGCCGGCCCGTGCCCGCCGGGCTGCTCTTCGCCCTCACGCTCGGCAGCCGCAGCTCGTCGCTGCTGCTCATCACCGCGCTGCTCGTCGCGGTCGGGTGGGACGCCGCGAACCGGCGACGTGCCGTCGTCGCCGCTGCGGTGACGGTGCCGTGCGCGGCGCTGCTCTACGTCCCCGTGTGGTTGTCGTTCGACCGGTCGCTGGCGTTCCTCGACGCCACCGACGGTTGGGTGAGCCCGGCGAACAACACGGCGCGGTTCCTCCTCAAGAACTACGCGGTGGCCGGTGTGGCGCTCGTCGTCGTGTTGGCTGTCGCCACCCCGGCCCTGGTGCGGTCACTGCGGAACTGGGGCACCGACCCGATGCTGCGGTTCGCCGTGCTCGGGCTGATCGCGACCGAGGTCCTCTTCCTGCGCATGCCGTGGAAGCCGGCCCACCTCGTCCCCTCGCTGCTGGCGCTCGTGCTGTGGGTGGGGGCCAGCGACCGCAACCGGCGCCCGTTCCTGTGGGTGCTCATCGCGGCCATGGTGGTCAACGGGCTGGTCGTGTTCCGACCGTTCACGGCCCACGACCCCGACACGACCGGGGGCGGCGACTTCGAACCGGCGATCACGCTCGGGTGGCTCGTCAACGACATCCGCTGCCGCGTCGAGTACATGGACGAACCTCCCCGCCTCGAGTCGGGTGCCTGGGCCTGCACCCTCGAGCCGATGCGCGGGCCGTCCGACGGCGCCACCGGCAACCTGGAGTAGCCGGCAGCGACGAGCGCCGTCGTTCACATCGGGTTCGCACGGCGGTTCGTACGTTGGGTGTTCGTGCTCAGCCTGCCCCGCTGACGGCTCCGTCCACGGCCGCGGCCACCTCGGCCAGCACGTCGTCGGTGTGGGCCAGGCCGGGAAACATCACTTCGTAGGCACCGGGCGCCAGGGCGACGCCCCGGTCGAGCAGGGCGTGGAAGAGCTTGGCGTAGCCGGCCTCGTCGGTGGCGCGGGCGCCGTCGTAGTCGGACGGCGCGGGGTCGCCGAGGTAGAGGCCGACGAGCGTCGACGCGACCGACACGTGGGCGACCGTCCCGACGGCGGCGAGCGCCCCCCGCAGGATCTCGGCGAGCGCCTGAGCCTGGGTGCGCAGCGTGTCGTAGGCCGCGGCGTCGAGCAGGTCGAGCACGGCCAGGCCGGCGGCGGTGGCGAGCGGGTTCCCCGACAACGTCCCCGCCTGGTACACGGGGCCGAGCGGCGCGACCACGCTCATCACGTCGGCCCGGCCGCCATAGGCCCCGATCGGCAGGCCCCCGCCGATCACCTTGCCCATCGTGGTCAGGTCAGGGGCGATGCCGAACAGCTCCTGGGCCCCGCCGCGAGCGACCCGGAACCCCGTGATGACCTCGTCGAAGATGAGCAGGGCGCCCACCCGGTCGCACTCGGCCCGCAGCCCGGTCAGGAATCCGGGCTCGGGCGGGACGAGCCCCATGTTGGCGGCGATCGGCTCGACGATGACGCAGGCGGTCTGCTCGTCGAGGACCGGCACCTTGTTGTACGGGGCGACGACCGTGTCGTGCACCGCGGCCGGCGTCACCCCGGCCGAGCCCGGCAGCCCGAGCGCGGCCAGGCCACTGCCCGCCTCGGCCAGCAGGAGGTCGCCGTGGCCGTGGTAGTTGCCGGCGAACTTCACCACCGTGGGCCGGCCGGTGAAGCCCCGGGCGACCCGGATGGCCGACATCGTGGCCTCGGTGCCGCTCGACACCAGACGCACCATCTGGCAGGACGGCACGCGGGCGCAGATCTCCTCGGCGAGGTCGACCTCGCGCTCGGTGGGGGCCCCGTAGCTGGTGCCGTCGACCGCGGCCCGCTGCACCGCTTCCACGATGGCCGGGTGGGCGTGACCGGCGATGATCGCCCCGTAGGACTGGACGAGATCGACGTAGCGGGTGCCCTCGGCGTCCCACACGTTGGCGCCCTGGGCGCGGGCCACGAAGTACGGGGTGCCGCCCACGGCCTGGAACGCCCGCACCGGGCTGTTCACACCGCCGGGGATGACCCGCCGGGCGCGTGCGAAGAGCTCGTCGTTCGTGGCCACCGGGTGAGCCTAACGGCGCCGCCGATCCGGCCGGGGTGTCGCCATCGTGGATCGTTGTCGCCATGCTGGACAAGCCCCGACGGGCACCGGAAGGAGCACTGATGGACGACCGCGCCGCCGGCCACACCCGGCCCGACTCCGACCCCGCAGTCCGGCGCCTCGGCGCGCTCGTCGGGCGTTGGCGCACCGAAGGCCACATCGTGGGTGACGATCCTGTCCCCATCGTCGGGACCGACACCTACGAGGTGCTGCCCGGAGGTCACTTCCTCGTCCACCACGTGGATGTGATGGTGGGTGACGAGCAGGTCCAGGCGATCGAGATCATCGGCGACCACGACCCCGTCACCGACTCGTTCACCGCCCGCGCCTACGACAACACGGGCGCCGTCACCACCATGCATGCCGGTGTCGACCAGGCGGGCGTGTGGACCTTCGTCGGGGGGCCCGACGTCGCGCCTGCCGCCCGCACCACCGACCAGCCGGCCGAGGGCGCCGTGCGCTCGACCCTGACCATCGCCGACGACGGGCGCTCGATGACCGCCCTGTGGGAGCGCGCCGACGACCGCACCGCCGCCTGGGAGCCGTGGATGGACATGCGGTTCACGCTGACCCCCGCCGTGCGCCAACTGCGACTGGTGGTCGAGGCGACCGACTTCGACGACGCCGTGGCGTTCTACCGCGACGCGCTCGGTCTCGCCGAGCAGGCTGCGTTCGAGGGCGACGGCGACGCCCGCGTCGTCATCTTCGAGGCAGGCCGGGCGACGCTCGAGCTCGCCAATCCGGCACAGGTGGCGATGATCGACCGCATCGAGGTGGGCCACGCCGCCAGTCCCAAGCTGCGGCTCGCCTTCGAGGTCGACGACACCGCCGCCGCGACCGCCCGCCTCGCGGGCGCCGGCGCCGATGTCGTGGCCGACCCCGTCGAAACGCCCTGGCGCTCGCTCAACGCCCGGCTCTCGACCCCGGGCGGGTTGCAGGTGACGCTCTTCGAGGAGCTCGACGACATGGACGCGCGCCTGCGACGGCCGGGCTTCGGCTTGGCTGGCAGAGGCGACTGAGGACCTCGCCATCAGGCGTACATACGGCGTAAGGTCCGCGAGTCCAGGACCGAACAGCACCCCGGTCCCGAGGCGGTCGGGCTCGACCCGCCAATCGGGCGCTTCGCGTTTCGGCGGGGTGGGGGCCTCGACAAGCCCGGCGGGGCTGGGTGGTCCTGTCCCGCCTTGGAGCGACAACCGAGCCCGAGCTGGGAGCTGAGCGGAGAGGTGCTCTCCCGAGTCATCGGGGCAAGGCGACAAACAGCGCGCCGATGCGTTGTCGCTCCAAAGCGGGACACAACATAGAGGTGCACCCCACCACCGAGCTCGACCCCAACCCCGCTCAGACGCGAACCGCCGCCAATCGTCCGCTGCTCGTGGGCGACGGCCAGGGCGTCATGTCGCGCCTCCCGTTCCTGGGCAACACCCGGGTGCCGTGGACCGAGTGCTTCGGAGGCGTCGACACCAACAAACGCGGCGCCGCCGACTGCCTGGCGATGAAGGGCGGCTCACGGCCACGTCGCACGACATGCCCCGCGAGCGTTTCCGCACCGCGGCGGGCGACGACCTGAGCGACCACCCGCCGCTCGTCGTCGAGTTCACCTGGAAGCAACGGCGGTAGCCGCGGCCACCGGTCAGCGCAGGCGGTCGACGACGTCGCGGCGGCGTAGGTGAGGATCATGTCCGCGCCGGCGCGGCGGATGGCCATCAGGTGCTCGAGCATGACCGCGGGTCCGTCGATCCAGCCCCGCTCGGCCGCGGCCTTCACCATCGCGTACTCGCCCGACACGTGGTACGCCGCCAGAGGAACGTCGACCTCGGCCCGGGCGGTGGCCAGGATGTCGAGGTAGGCCAGCGCCGGCTTGACCATGACCATGTCGGCGCCCTCGGCGAGGTCGGCCCTGATCTCCTCGAGGGCTTCGCGGGCGTTGCGCGGGTCCTGCTGGTAGGCCTTGCGGTCGCCCCCACCGGCGATCGTCACGTCGACGGCGTCGCGGAACGGCCCGTAGAGCGCCGACGCGTACTTGGCGCCGTAGGCGAGGATGGCGACCTCGGCGAACTCGTCTTCGTCGAGCGCGTCGCGGATGGCCGCGACCTGGCCGTCCATCATGCCGCTGGGCGCCACCACGTCGGCTCCGGCCTCGGCCTGGGCGATCGCCACCTGCGCGTACAGGTCGATGGTCGCGTCGTTGTCGACCCGGCCCTGGTCGTCGACGACGCCGCAGTGGCCGTGGTCGGTGTACTCGTCCAGGCACAGGTCGGCCATGAGCACCAGGTCGTCGCCCATGTCGGCCCGCAGGTCGCGCAGCGCCACCTGCACGATGCCCTCGGGGTCCCACGCGCCGGAGCCCTCGGCGTCCTTGCTGGCCGGGACGCCGAACAGGATCACCGCCGGCACCCCGAGCTGGGCCAGCTCGTGGACCTCCTTGCGCAGCGACTCGCGGGTGTGCTGGAACACGCCCGGCAGCGAGGAGATCTCCTGCGGGTGGTCGATGCCCTCGCGCACGAACAGCGGGACGATCAGGTCGTCGACCGACAGCCGGGTCTCGGCCACCAGCCGGCGTAGGGCAGGCGTGCGGCGCAATCGCCGCAACCGACGCTGGGGAAAGCTCACGTGCCGATGCTACGACCCGCACCGGGGCTGGCACACATGCGCACGCCACGCGCACGGGGCGCCGCCCTCTCGGGCGACGCCCCGCTCACACGTGAACCGACGTCACCGACTACCCGTTGATGAGGTCCTCGGGCGTCAGTTCGGCTGTCTCGCCCTCGAAGCTGACCAGGTCGCCCACCGGGACGAAGTGGTTGCGGGCGCCCTCGCCGGTGAACTCGTACTGGGCCAGCTGCAGCGTCTCGCCCATGAACGGGTCGTCCTCGCCCGTGGTGATGGTCACCCCGGGCAGCAGCAGGCCGACGTCGCTGGCCTCCAGGTTGTGCACCGACTCCATGAACGCCAGGCGGGTCGGAGACTCCGCGGCCGCGAGGGCCTCGACGAAGAGCGCCGCCTGTGTGTAGCCGTAGCCCACGATGGCGTTGGTCTCCCGGAAGCCGTCGGGCTGGTACTGCGCAATGGTCGCGAGGTACTCGCTCATCGCGTCGTCCGCGTCCCAGTCGGGGTTGAGCGGGTCCTTGAGGTTGGCCGCGCTGTAGACGCCGTTGGCCGCCGCGCCGGCCAGTCCCATCAGGGTGTCCGACGTGCACGTGCCCGACACCCAGGTGATGGGCTGCCAGTTGGCTGCCGCTGCCTTGGTCAGGGCGTCGGGGCAGGCCAGGAGCGTGCCGCCGTCGAAGAAGGCGTCGGCCCCGCTGGCGGCCAGGCTGGTGATCTGCGCGCCGACCTCGCTGGCGCCCGTCGTGTACTCCTCGACGGCCACGACCTCGATGTCGGTGCCCTCGATGGCCTGCTCGAAGCCCTGCTGGTAGGCGGCGCCGAAGTCGTCGTCCTGGACGAGCATGGCGACCTTCGCCTCGGGGTTCTCCTGCTCGAGCACCTGGGCGAACATCTGCCCCTCGAGCGTGTAGGGCGACAGGCTCGAACCGATCGTCCACGGGAAGTCGGGGTTGCCCCACGCCGGCGACCCGGTGGCCGCGAAGGCGTTGGGCACGCACAGCTCGTTCAAGGTGTCGCGGATCGCGATGTTGTTGGCCGTGCCGACCACGCTGAAGACCGCGAAGGCGGCGTCGCCGTCGGGGCCGACCATCTCGTCGATGTTGGTCAGGGTCTCGGCCGCGTTGTACTGGTCGTCCTGGTCCTCGTACTCGATCGTGACGGTCTTGCCGCCGAAGTCGACGCCGCCCTCGTCGTTGACCTTGTCGAAGTACGCCTTCCAGCCGCGTGCGATCTCGGAGAAGGCGGCGGTCAGGCCGGACTGCGGGTAGCTCGAGACGATCTTGATCGTGTCGCCGTCGATCTCGACGGTGGGGTCGCTGATGCAGTCGGCGGTGTCGATGCTCGACTCGCCGGCCCCGGTGTCTGCGCCATCGGTGGCTGCATCGTCGTCGTCACGGGAGCTGCAGGCAGATCCGAGCAGCGCCAGTGCCGCCAACATGGCGACCACCTTGGCTGTACGTCCTCTCAACATGTGCCCTCCTGGTCAGTGGCTGTCGTCGGGTGAGGAAGTCGGTGAGGTCGGTGAGCCCGGTGGTGCATCGCCGGTCGTCGGTGGCGGTGCCGCCGCCGAGGCGACGGACCGCCGGCCCAGCCGCGCGAGCAGGCGGCGGACGCCGCCCACCACGCCCTCGGGCAGAATGAACACGATGGCGATGAGGGCGCCGCCGTAGATGGCCGGCGACAGCACCTCTTTGCCCTCGATGAGGTTCTCGGTGTTGCGGCGCAGCAGTACCAGCAGGAGGGCGCCCACCGCCGGCCCGAGGATGGTGGCGGCGCCGCCGATGACGACCGCCACCAGGAACTCGATCGACAGCTGGAAGTAGAGGATCGGGTTGGTGCCGTCCGCGATGCGGTTGACCATGACCGAGAGCGACCCGGCGATGCCGGCGTAGGCGGCGCTGATGGCGAACGTTGTCACCTTGGTGCCGGCCAGGTTGACGCCCACCGTCGTGGCCGCGATCTCCTGGTCGCGCACGGCGATCATCGCCCGGCCGATGCGGCCACGCACCAGGTTCCAGGCCAGCACGAACAACACCACCATGATGGCCAGCGACAGGAAGTAGGCCCACTGGTCGTCGGCCAGACCGTCGATGAGCGACTGGAACTCGCTGCGCTGCGGACGCAACAGGGCGACGCCGCCGGCGCCGTCGACGAACTTCTGCGCCACCCGCGGGAACAGCACGGCCAGGCCGAGGGTGACGAGCGCCAGGTACAGCCCTCGCACCCGCAGTGCGGGCAGGCCGACCAGCACGCCGAACACACCCGCGAGCACTGCCGCCACCACGATGGTGGGCTCGTAGGTCCAGCCGTGGTCGACCATCAGGATGGCCGACGTGAACGCCCCGACCCCGAAGAACGCGCCGTGGCCGATCGACACCTGGCCGTTGAAGCCCGTGAGCAGGTTGAGGCCCATGGCGGCGATGGCGAGGTAGATCGCCTGGGACAGCACCCTGTTCATCGAGGGCTGGAAGTAGAACGGCGCATAGAGCGCGGCGGCGGCGAGCACCACGCCGATGACGATGCGGGCGATGAGCACCGGCCGAGGGACGGCAGGCCACAGCGACGGCGGGCCGGCTTCCGGGGGTGCGACGACGATCGGGACATCGCCGATGGCGGGCTCGAGCGCGGCGCCGGACTGGTCGGTCATCAGACTCTCTCCACCGTGCGCTTGCCGAACAGTCCGTTGGGCATGACGATGAGCACCACCAGGATGAGCGCCAGCGGCAGCACGACCTCGATGCCGTCGAGCGCATCGACGTACTGGATGGTGAGCGCGTCGGCGATGCCCACGACGAGGCCCGCGACGACGGCGCCCCAGATGCTGCCGAACCCGCCGAGGGCGGCCGACGCCAGGGCGTACACCAGGATCGTCTGCATCAGGCTCGAGTCGAACCCGGTGCGCTCGGAGGCGACCAGCGACCCGGCGAGCGCGCCGATCGCGGCCGACAACGCCCACCCGAGCATGAGCATCGACCCGGCCTTGATGCCGTGGAGCCGAGCGGAGTCGGGGTTGGCGGCGACCGCCCGGAGCTTGAGCCCGAGGGTGGTGCGGTTGAGCAGGAACCACAGGACCAGGCACTCGAGGAGCAGCACGACGATGAGGCCGATCGTCTCCTTCTGGATGCGGGCGTCGCCTATGAGGTTGACGCTGCCCTCGGGGAAGGGCGACGGCATCTGCTGCGGGTCGGTGCCGAACACCAGCTGGACCAGCGAGTTGAGCCCCAGGAACAGGCCGAGCGTGACGATGACCACGTTGAGCGGGCTACGGCTCTCCTCCATCGGTCGGATGAGCGTGCGCTCGATGACCGCGCCGGCGATGAAGGCGATGCCCATGGAGATGGCGATGGCCCCCACGACCGGCATGCCCGAGGTGGTGAGCTTCCACGAGATGTAGGTCGAGAACAGCGCCATCTCGCCCTGTGCGAAGTTGAGCACGCCGGTGGTGCGGAAGATGAGCACCAGCGCGAGGGCGACCGATCCGTACACCACCCCGTTGCCGACGCCGTTGAGGACCTGCTCGATGAACAGCTGCATCAGAACCCCAGGTAGGCCTTGCGGACGGCCTCGTCGTCGTGGAGCTGGGTGGCCGGGCCCTGCACCGCTATGCGGCCCGTCTCGAGTACGTAGCCCCAATGGCCGATGTCGAGGGCGAGGTTGGCGTTCTGCTCGACCACCAGGATCGACAGCCCCTCGTCGCGGTTGAGGTCGCCCAGCCGGGCGAACAGCTCACGCGTGACGAGCGGCGCCAGACCCAACGACGGTTCGTCGAGCAGCAACAGCCGCGGCCGCGACATCATCGCCCGGGCCAGCGCCAGCATCTGCTGCTCGCCGCCGCTCATGCTGCCGGCCTCCTGCCGGCGGCGCTCGCCCAGCCGGGGGAACATCTCGTACCAGCGCTTCAGGTCGCGCTCGATGTCGTTGTCGCGGCGGTTGACCGCTCCGACGCGCATGTTGTCGTCGACCGTGAGCTCGCTGAACGTGCCGCGCCCCTGGGGCACGTGCGCGATGCCCAGCCGTGACACGACCTCGGGCCCCTTGCCGACGATGGACGTGCCGTCGAACCGGATGTCGCCCTTCACCGAGATGAGGCCGCTGATGGCCCGCAGTGTCGTGGTCTTGCCGGCGCCGTTGGCCCCGAGCACCACTGCGACGTGGCCCGGTTCGACGGAGAGGTCGATGTCGTGGAGCACCCTGACCTGGCCGTAGCCACCGGACACGTCGTGCAGCTCGAGCAGGGCATCGCTCATGCCGGTGCACCCAGGTAGGCCTCGATGACGATCGGGTCGTTGCGGATCGCGTCGGGCGCACCCTCGGCGATCTTGCGACCGAAGTCGAGGACGACGATGTGGTCGGAGATGGCCATGACCATTGCCATGTGGTGCTCCACCAGCAGGATCGTGAGGTCGAACTGGTCGCGGATCGAGCGGATGGTCTCGCCCAGCTCGTCGACCTCGCTGTGGGTGAGGCCGTTGGCGGGCTCGTCGAGCATGAGCAGCTGTGGCTCGGTGGCGAGCGCCCGGGCGAATTCGATGCGCTTGAGGGTGCCGAACGGCAGGCCGGCGACCGGGCGGTGAGCCAGCTGTGCGAGGTCGAGCCTGGCGAGGAGGGCCAGGCACTGTTCGCGCAGCGCCGTCTCCTCGCGGGCGGAACCGAGCCGCAGCATCGACCGCCCGAAACCGACCTTGCCGACCGAGTGGGCGCCGGTCATGACGTTCTCGAGCACCGTGAGGGCCGGGAAAAGGGCGACGTTCTGGAAGGTGCGGGCGAGACCGCGGCGGGCGATCTTGTGGGCCGGCACGTTCAGCAGGTCGTGACCGTCGAAGTCGACGGTGCCCGACTGCGGCTGGTACAGCCGGCTGAGCACGTTGAACAGCGTGGTCTTGCCGGCGCCGTTGGGGCCGATCAATGCGCAGATGCCGCCCGGCTCGACGGCGAACGACAGCTCGTCGAGCGCGACCACGCCGCCGAACCGCACTCCTACGTTGTTGACGGTCAGTAGCGACACGCGCTTACTTGCCCCCCGGGCAGTCTGCGGCCGAAGCCTCGGCACTCGGTTGTAGCACCGAGCTTCCCGCGGTGCCCGATGGGCGCCGCGGTCTCGGATCTGCGGCCTACCGCCCCTTCCGCGGGTGGGCCCAAACGGCTGTGCGACAGTCAAGCACAACTGACGACGGCCGAAGGAACCGCCAGTGGTGCGCCGCCCGCACCGCGTCGTCGCCCTGGTCAGACGCCAGGCAGCAGAGCCCCGAGCGTCGATGGGTCGACCTCCGTCAGCGACGGCACCACCAGGTCGGCGGCACCGAAGTCGAGCGTCGCCGTCATCGGTCCCGGCACCGCGACGACGGTCATGCCCGCGGCCCGCGCGGCTGCCACGCCGTTCGGCGAATCCTCGAGCACCACACAGCGCGCCGGGGCAACGCCGAGCGCTCGGGCGGCCAGCAGGAAGAGGTCCGGTGCCGGCTTGGTACGAGCACCGTCGCCGCCGACGTCGTCGCGGGTGACGACGCGCCGAAATCGGTCACGAAGGCCGAGCCGGGTGAGGTGGCCGTCGACCCAGTCGGACGGCGAGGACGAGGCCACTGCGGTGGGGACATCCCCGGCCTCGGCCGCATCGAGCAGGTCGACCACGCCCGCGCAGACGGGCAGCGCGTCGAGGATCGTGGTCCGGCGCTCGGCCCGCAACGCGGTGAGCGCCTCCCGGTCGACCGGCCGGCCCAGCTGCTGAGCGAGCACCTCACTCCAGTGCGGGTGGCCGCCGTTGCCGAGGATCGAGTGCCACCACGCCAGGTCGAGGACCTCGCCGTGCTCGACGAAGATCTCGGACACCGTCTCGTAGGTGACGGTCTCGGTGTCGAGGATCAGCCCGTCGAAGTCGAAGATCAACGCGCCGGGAGCGTTCACGACGTCGCCTCGCGTGGTGGCGGTGAGGCATTGGGGTCGACCGCCGGGCGGGGGTGGTCGGCAGCCCAGGCGCACAGGGCGTCGACCAGGCCCTCGATCGAGTGCACCTCGGCCTCGACGGCCACGTCGAGGCCGTGCTCGCGGGCCGTGGCCGCGGTGACCGGGCCGATGGCGGCCACCGTCGGCGGCACCGCCGCGGCGCCGACGGCCGCGAGGAAGTTGACCACGGTGGACGACGACGTGAACGTCACGATCTCGGCGTCTGCGAGCGCCGCGGCGCGCTGCTCGTCGAGCGGCGCGGGCTCGGTGCGGTACGCGTCGACGACGTCGACCGCCCAGCCCCTGGCCGCCAGGCCCCGGGGCAACACGTCGCGGGCCACCGCGGCCCGGGCGATCAGCACCCGCGGGCCGCCCGGCTCGGCGTCCGGGAACGACACCAGCAGCGACTCGGCCACGAACCGCGGCGGCACCAGGTCGGGCACCAGGTTGGCCGCGGACAGCACGTCCGCGGTGCCCGGCCCGATGGCGGCCAGCCGCACCCCGCCCAGCGCGCGGGCATCGTGCCCACCGGCCCGCAGCGCGGCCAGCAGACGACGCGCCCCGTTCGGCGAGGTCAGCACGAGCCACTCGTACTCGCCGCCGGCCAGCCGCTCGACGGCGGCGGACAGCGCGGCGCCGCCGTCGGCGGGCTCCGCGATCTCGATCGCCGGGACCTCGACCGTGGCGGCGCCGAGCGCCACGAGCTGCTCGACCAGCTCGCTCGCCTGCTCACGGGCGCGGGTGACGACGATGCGGCGGCCGAACAGGGGGCGGTTCTCGAACCACGCCAGGTCGCTCGCGGCCACGTCGCCGACGACGATCGTCGACGGCGTGCCCAGCACCTGGTCACCGATGGTGCCGAGCGTGGCCCGCACGGTGTGCTGCTCGGGTCGGGTGCCCCACTGCACGGCGGCCACGGGCGTGTCGGGTGACCGGCCGGCGGCGATGAGCGCGGCGGCGATGCGCCCGATGCGCGCCACGCCCATGAGGATCACGATCGTGCCGCCCACCCGGGCGACCGCCTGCCAGTCGACGCTGCCGTCGTCGCCGGCGCCGGGCTCCTCGTGTCCCGTGACGATGGTGACGCTGGTCGACGAGTGGCGCAGCGTGACCGGGATGCCGGCGTAGGCGGGGACGGCGATCGCGGAGGTGATGCCCGGAACGACCTCGAACGGCACGCCGGCCGCGGCCAGGGCCGCTGCCTCCTCTCCCCCACGGGCGAACACGAACGGGTCGCCGCCCTTGAGCCGCACCACCGTCTCACCCCCCAGGCCCCGCTCGACGAGCAACGCGTTGATGGCGTCCTGCGGTAGGCGGACGTGACCGGGCGCCTTGCCGACGTCGATACGCTCGGCGCTGGCGGGGGCGAGCTCGAGGAGCGACTCCTGCGACAGACGGTCGTACACGACGACGTCGGCTCGCCGGAGCACCTCGAGCGCGCGCACCGTCAGCAGGCCCGGGTCGCCGGGTCCGGCGCCGACGAGGTGGACCGTCACAGGACGTCCGCTACGCCCGGCCCAGGAGCCCGGCGCCGCCCTGCTCGTCGAGCAGGTGGCGGGCCACCGAACGGCCGAGGGCGGCGCCGGCCGACGCGGGCCCGGACAGGTCGTGGCGCACGATCGTGGCGCCGTCGGGCGTGGCGATCAGGCCCCGCACGCGCACGCCGTCCCCGGCCAGGGTCGCATGGGCGGCGGCGGGCAGCGAGCAGTCGCCCCCGAGCTCGGCGAGGAAGCCCCGCTCGGTGTCGACCGCCCGCCGCGACGGCAGGTGCTCGATGCGCTCGAGCGCGCTCCGGGTGTCGCCGTCGTCGCTGCGGCACTCGACGGCGAGGGCCGCCTGCCCCACCTGGGGCAGCATCGTGTCGACGTCGAGCCGCTGGGCGATGCGGTCGGCCAGGCCGAGCCGGTCGAGCGCGGCCGCCGCCACCACCACCGCCGCGACCCCGTCGCGGCCCGCCCGGTCCAGCCGGGTGGCCATGTTGCCGCGCAGGCCCTCGAAGCGGAGGTCGGGCCTCACGTGGGCGAGCTGCGCCTGGCGACGGAGCGACCCGGTGGCCACCACCGACTCGGGGGCCAGGTCGTCGAGCGTCGACCCCACCAGCGCGTCGCGCACGTCGGCCCGCTCCGGCACCGCCGCGATGACGAGGCCGTCGGGCGTGGCCGACGGGAGGTCCTTGGCCGAGTGGACCGCGAGGTCGGCCCGACCGTCGAGCACCGCGGCCTGCACCTCCTTCACGAACACGCCCTTGCCGCCGAGCTCCCAGATCGGGACGTCGAGACGCCGGTCGCCGCTCGTCTCGACCACGACAACCGCCGTCTCGATCGCCGGATCGACCTTGTGCAGGAGGGCGACGACGTGATCGGCCTGCCACCGGGCGAGCGCCGACCCCCGGGTCGCGACCCGGAGCAGAGCCAAGTGCTAGCCCTCGATCTCGAAGAGCTCGCGCAGGGCGGCGACCAGGCGATCGCCACGGGCGCTGCCGGCCGCATCCTTGAGCACCACGGTGGGCTGGTGGAGCAGCTTGGCGACGACGCCGCGGGTGACCGCCTCGACCATGTCGAGCTGGCGGGGGTCGAGGTCGTCGTAGCGGGCACGGAAGCGGTCGAGCTCGGTCGTGCGCACGGACTCGGCCCGCTGGCGCAGCGCCACGATCATCGGGGCGACCTCGCGGGCGGAGGTGGCCCCCAGGTAGCGCTCGAGCTCGTCGGCCAGGATCTCCTCGACCGCGGCGACCTCGCGACGCCGCTCGGCCACGCCAGCGGCGGCGAAGCGGCGCACGTCGTCCATGTCGAGCAGCGTGACCCCGTCGATCTCGCCCACCGCCGGGTCGACGTCGCGGGGCACCGCGATGTCGACGACGAGCAGCGGACGGTCCGGGCGACCGGCCATGACGGGCACGATGTCGGCCTTCTCGAGCACCGGAACCCGCGAGCCGGTGGACGTGAGCAGCACGTCGACGTCGGCGACGCGCTCAGGCACCTCGAGCAGCGGCACCGACCGTCCCCCCACCCGGGCGGCCAGCTCGTCGGCACGGACCGGGGTGCGGTTGGCGACGAGCACCTCGCCCACACCGGCGCCGGCCAGGGCGACGGCCATGCCCTCGCCCATCTCGCCGGTGCCGAGCACCAGCACCGTGCGTCCGGCGACGCCGCCGAGCTGCTGGTCGGCCATGGCCACCGCGGCCTGTGACACCGAGGCGATGTTGCGCGCGATGCCCGTCTCGGTGCGGGCACGCTTGCCGGCCTCGAGTGCGTGGCGCAGCAACAGGTTGAGCGCCGAGCCGGCGGCGCCCGCGTCGCGGGCACGCTCCCAGGCCAGCTTGATCTGGCCCTGGATCTCGCTCTCGCCCAGCACCGCGGAGTCGAGGCCCGCGGTCACCGACAGCAGGTGGGCGGCGGCGGCGGAGTCGTAATGGACGTAGAGGTGGTCGGAGAAGTCCTCCGGCGGGAGGAACGAGAAGTCCGCCAGGAAGCCACGGATGTCGCTGTAGGCGCCGTGGAACCGCTCGGCCACCGCGTAGACCTCGGTGCGGTTGCACGTCGACAGGACGAGGGCCTCGCTGAGGTGCTCGCGGGTGGTCAGGTCGTGGAGAGCCTTGGGGAGCTGGCCGTCGGCGACAGCCATCCGCTCGAGCAGGTCGAGCGGAGCCGTGCGGTGGTTCAATCCGATGACGACGACAGACACGCGCGCAAGCGCTCCTTGGCATCTTCGAGCCGGCCGGCCCTGACCAGGTCCAGGATTCCCGAATCGAGCGCTCCTCGCCAATCGAGTTGCTCGGTCCCGAGGCCCTGGGCCTGGACCTCTTTCCTCGCCTCGGACAACAGCCCGATGAGCTGGTCGTATTCCGGGCCCAGCTCGGCAGCCAGGCGTTCACGGAGCCACGACGCGACCGCCGGGCTGTGGCCCCCGGTCGACACAGTGACGGTGAGGCGACCCTGGCGGATGCGGGCGGGCAGGATGACGCTGCACCGCTGGGGGTCGTCCGCGCTGTTCACCCACACGCCGGCGGCCTCGCCGTCGTCGTAGACCTGCTGGTTGACCACCGGATCTCCCGTCGCCGCCACGGCGAGACGGTAGACGGCGACCTCGCCGGGTCGATAGGGCCGCTGCTCGACGACGACGGTGCCGTCCGCGGCATCGCCGCCACCCCCGGACGACGTCGCCGCTGCCAGCTCCGTGATGCCGGCGTCGACCTCGGGTGCCACCACCGTCACCCGGGCACCGGCCTCGACGAGCCCCCGAACCTTGGCGAGCGCCACCCGCCCTCCGCCGACGACCAGGCAAGGGCGCCCGGCGACGACCAGGTTCACCGGGTAGAGGGGCTGGTCGACCGGCACGGCGCGCTCGTTCCCGACGTTCAGCCCGCGGGGGGCACGCCGGCGGGCTCCGGGGGCAGCGTCGACGAGGCCGCGTCGCCGCCACCGCGGCGCTGCTGGTAGAAGCTCAGGATCTGCAGCTCGACCGCCAGGTCGACCTTGCGCAGCGACACCTCGGGCGGGACGGTCACGATGGTGGGGGCGAAGTTGAGGATCGAGCTGACCCCGGCGGCGATCATGTGGTCGGCCACCTCCTGGGCGGCGACCGCCGGGGTGGCGATGATGCCGATGGCGATCTGGTGCTCGGCGGCGATGGCATCCAGCTCGTCGATGTGACGCACGGTGATCCCGTTGATGTCGGTGCCGACGACCTTGGGATCGGCGTCGACCAGCGCAGCCACCGGGAAGCCCCGATCGGTGAAGCCGCCGTAGTTGGCCAGCGCGTGGCCCAGGTTGCCGAGGCCGGCGATGACCACGTGCCAGTCCTTGGTGAGGCCCAGCTCGCGGCTCATCTGGAACTGCAGGTACTCGACGTCGTAGCCGACGCCACGGGTGCCGTAGCTGCCGAGATAGCTCAGGTCCTTGCGCACCTTGGCGGCGTTGAACCCGGACAGCTCGGCCAGGCGCTCGGACGAGATGGTGGGCATGCCGTCGCCCGCCATCTCCAGCAGGCTGCGGAGGTAGATGGGCAGACGCGCGACCGTCGCCTCCGGGATCTTGCGCGCCTGCCGCTTCGTGCCGTCGGCCATACGCCCGGATCGTAATCCCGCTTGTTCACGTGGTCACAAGCGGTGCATCGTGACCTGCGCATCGTCGGTTCGGCACGGTCTGCGTCGGCACCGACACGCTCCCGTGTCGCGAGCCTCACACGCCGGGCTCGTCGGACGGGCGACGCTCGTGGTGGCGGCGTCCGGCGGTGCGCCGTGCCTCCTTGAGCTCGGCCTCGTAGACGTGCCGGCGCCCGGCGACCAGGTCGGCGCGCACCTCCTCCTCGACCGCGGCGACCGGGCGGTAGTAGCCGTCGTCGAACTCCTCGACCACCTGGAACGTCCACCGTCCGTGCAGCACGTTGCGGCCGACGACGTCGCGCTCGACCAGGTCGGCCAGCGCGGCGTGGCCCGCGGCCGCGAGCTGGTCGGCCGCCTCCCCGAACATCCGGTCGGCGTGGCCCATGAGCTGGTGGAACTCGTAGAGGTGCCCTCGGGCCCGCTCGACCCACTCGAGCGCCTCGCTCAGCGTGCCGGTGGCCTCGACCGTGGCGTCGTCGACGCCGGGCGGCCGGGCCCAGGGGTCGTCGGGGGGCGGCGCTGCAGCCATGGCCGACGGTCTACCCCGCAGCGGCCACGAACGCAGGCGGCGGGACGAAGCCGCCGAGAAGGGCCTCGAGGTGGCCCGCGACGGCGACCGCGGTGCGGTCGTGCAGGTGGGGCGCGACGACCTGGACGCCGATCGGCAGACCGTCGCTGGTGCGCCCGATGGGCGGGACAGCCACGGGCAGCAGCAGCGTGCCGATGCCTCCCGCCCAGCGCAGGCCGTCGAGGTACGGGCGCGGCACGCCGTCGACGTGGACGACGCGGGAGGTCATCTCGGTCTCGGTGTCGTGTGGGAAGGCGGCGGTGGGCATGACAGGCGCCAGCAGCACGTCATGGTCGCGGAAGAAGTCGGCGAACAACCGGCGATGCTGGAGCCGGCGCTCGTTGGCCCGCAGCCAGTCGCGGTGGCGCTCCGTCATGGCCCGCAGGGCACGGACGCCGTAGGACTCGTCGTCGGCGACCGGCGTGGCATCGATCTCGCTGAACGCCGCGAAGGTCTCGTCGTCCAGGCCCGCGGCCATGATCGGCAACACGAGCCGCTGCCACGACTCGGCCAGCTCTCCCAGCCCGACCGGCGGCTCGACGGCACGGACCGTGGCGCCGGCCTCGCCCAGCGCCCGCGCCGCGTCGTCGAGCAGCCCGCGGGTGTCGCCGGCGACCGGCGTGGACGGGTCGTCGAACCAGGTGGCGACCCGCAGCCCCCGGACGGCGCCGCCGTTGCGGGGGCCCGGCAGGTCGAGCCTCCAGCCGACGGCATCCTCGCCGGTGGGGCCCGCGAGTACGTCGAGCCCGAGCGCCAGGTCGCCGGCGCTGCGCCCGAGCGGCCCGGTCACACCGACGTCGGCCGGCGACAGGGAGCCGGGCGGGCCAGGGATGTGGCCCCGGTCGGCCACGATCCCCCACGTGGGCTTGAGCCCGAACACGCCGCAGAAGTGGGCCGGGTTGCGGATGGACCCGCCGATGTCGCTGCCGAGCTCGAACCCCGTCAGGCCGGCGGCCAGGGCGGCGGCCGCGCCGCCCGAGGACCCGCCCACCGTGCGGTCCAGGGCCCACGGGTTGTTCGTGCGCCCGTACACCTCGTTGTACGACTGGAGGTCGCCGGCGTAGATCGGCAGGTTGGTCTTGCCGAACACGATCGCCCCCGCCGTCTTGAGCAGCGCCACCGGGTCGGCATCGCGGTCGGGTACGTGGTCGCGCAGCTCGGCCGCCCCGGACGTCGTCACCAGGCCCTCGGTCTCGAACGCGTCCTTCACCGTCATCGGCAGGCCGTGCAGCAGCCCCCACGACTCGCCCCGGTGCTGCGCAGCGTCGGCCTCGGCTGCCCGTGCGCGGGCGCGCTCGACATCGAGGGCCACGACCGCGTTGACGGACGGTCCGTGCTCCTCGATCCGGGCGAGGAAGTGGTCGAGCAGCTCGACACTCGACACCTCGCCGTCCCGCAGCATGCGTGTCAGCTCGGTGGCCGGGAGGAAGTGCAGGTCGTCGGACGGCATGGTCGCTGGTCCCCGATGCTCGCCGGATGTCACCGCAGCACCCGGCGCAGCACCTTGCCGGTGACGGTGTGCGGGAGCTCGTCGACGAAGGCGATCGTCGACGGGCACTTGTAGCGGGCCAGGTGGCGCCCGGCGAAGTCGATGAGCTCGTCCTCGTCGACGTGGGCGTCGGGGGCGACCACGACGAGCGCCTTGACCGCCTCGCCCGAGTGCGGGTGGGGCACGGGCACCACGGCCGCGGCCTCGACCGCGGGGTGCGTCACCAGCACGTCCTCCACCTCGGCGGGGAACACGTTGAAGCCCGACACGATGATGACGTCCTTGGCCCGGTCGACGAGCGACAGGAAGCCGTCGTCGTCGACCACGGCCACGTCGCCGGTGCGCAGCCAGCCGTCCTCGGTGAGCGCCGAACGGGTGGCCTCGGCGTCCTGCCAGTAGCCGGGGAAGACGTTGGGGCCCTTGACCCAGATCTCGCCCGGATCGCCCACGAGCGCGTCCTCGCCGTCGGTGTCGACGAGGCGCACCGACACGCCGGGCAGCGGCACGCCGATGCTGGCGTCGGGTGCGTCGTGGCCCAGGCCGCTCGTCACCGCGGGCGACGCCTCGGTGAGCCCGTAGCCCTCGGCGAGGTCCAGGCCGAACCGGTCGCGCACGGCCCGCCGGACGCTCGGCTCGAGCGGCGCCGCCCCCGAGACCGCCAGCCGCACCGTGGCGAAGGCGTCAGGCTCGGCCTCGTGGAGACCCGCCCACGCCGCCCACATCGTGGGCACACCGCTCAGCACGGTGACGCCGTGCTCGGCGACCATCTCGAGCGTCGAGTGCGGGTCGAACCGCTCGACCAGCACGACCGTGCCGCCCACGTGCAGCGCCAGGCCGAGCAGCGCGTTGAGCCCGAACACGTGGAACAACGGCAGCACGCACAGCGCCACCTCGTCGACGCTGTCCGGCCGTTCGGGCTGGGCCAGGATCTGGTCGATGTTGCTGGTCAGGTTCCCATGGGTGAGCATCGCCGGCCGGGGCGCGCCCGCCGTCCCGCTGGTGAACAGCAGGACCGCAACGTCGTCGGGCGCCCGGTCCACGAGCGCGGCCGGCTCGCCGTCGAGCAGGTCGGCGACCTCGACCGCCCCGCCGAACCCGTCGAGCGTCTCCTCGTCGACCTGGTCCACCACCTGGCGCCCGTTGGGACCGACGAGCGCGAGCTTGGCCCCGATGACCGCGAGCTCATGCTCGATCTCGGGCACCGGGCTCTGCGGGTTGAGTGGCACGGCGACGGCGCCGGCACCCAGCACGGCCAGGTAGGCCGTGACGAAGTACCAGTTGTTGGCGGCCACGATGGCCACCCGGTCGCCGGGCTCGATGCCACGGGCGACGAGCCCACCGCGCATCTGCGCCACCTGATCGCGGAGGGTGCCGTAGGTGGTGACCCGGCCCCGGCTCACGAGCGCGGGGCGGTCGGCGTCGTGCCCTTCGATGACGGTTGCCAGGTTCATGCGGGCGAAAGTCTTGCAGGGCCGACGCCCCCCGGCTGGGCGAGCGCGCCTACCTGGCGAGGAGGACCAGCTGAATGGCCGACGCCCCCAGGATGAGGGCGAGCAGGATGGCGAGGACGATCGTCGTTCCGGGTCTCATGATGGCCTTCGCGGCTGGAGGGTGACGGGCGACGTGACGCCCTGGGAGCCGGCGCCGTCGCCGGCGTCGGGGCCGACCTCGGCGGCGTCGTCGGCGAGTGGCACCAGCGACAGCTCGTCGCCGGCCACGACGCCGAGGGTCTCGGCGGCCGACCCGCGCGGGACGCTGACCGACAGCAGCCCGTAGCTGTCGACGATCAGACCGACCTGACTCGGCTGGAGGTCGCCGTAGGTGTCGACCCGCACGGCCGTGCGCACGCCCTCGCGTGGCTTGGTCCAGCGCAGCTGCACCCGCTCGCCCCATGTCGCCAACGCATCGGGATCGACGTTGAGCTGGCAGTTGCCGTACCGGTCGACCCACAGGATCTCGCCGACGATCGTGCCGTCCTCGTCGCGGGGCAGCGGCACGATGCCGGGCACCAGCTCGGCCGGATCGATCCGCGGGCCCAGGTCGTCGAACGGCACCCCGGCGCACAGGTGCGCCGCCGCGGGGCCGAAGATGTCACGACCGGCGAACGTGGGCCCTGGCGCCGGGAGCTGGTACTCGAGCGCGGTCAGCTCGACCGCGGCCGTCGCGCCGCCCACCAGGCCCACGGCCGACGCCAGCAGCCCGTTGTCCGGGCCCACCAGGTACGACTGGCCGTCGCCGACCTCGATGGCCACCGCGCGGCGGTCGGTTCCGACTCCGGGGTCGACCACGGCGAGCACGACGCCCGGGCACAGGTACTGGACGCTGCGGGCCAGCGTGAGCGCCCCGGCCTTGAGGTCGTACGGGTGGATGTCGTGGGTGATGTCGACCACCGTCGTGTCCGGCGCGATCGACCGGATCACCGACTTGACCACACCGACGAACTCGTCGCTGGTGCCGTAGTCGGACAGGAAGCTGATCGTGTCGAAGCGCGGGGACATGCCGTGGGCAGTGTGCCGGAGGACGCGCCGTGCGGGCGAAACGCTGGCCGCTGGGCCTCAGCCCGCCTGCGTGAACCGGTCGGCGAGGTAGGCGTCCACGTCGTCTTCGAGGATGCGGTACGCCTTGCCCACACGCACCGCGCGCAGGTCGCCCGCCTTGATGAGCCGGTAGACGGTCATCGATGAGACCCGCAGCAGGTCTGCGACCTCCTGGGGCGTGAAGAACCGGGCGCGCGACACGGCCATGGGGACGACCCCTTCCAACTCCGCTGCGGTCACTGTATGCGACTGTTGCTGGTGGGGCGAGTGGTGCGACCGGGGCTGCGTTGCGGCTCAGGCGCCCAGCTCGCGGCTGCGTTCGGTGGCGGCCATGACCGCGTCGAGGAACGCCGACCGCACCGCGGCCGACTCGAGGGCGCGCAGCCCGGCCGCTGTCGTGCCGCCCGGCGAGGTGACCGCCGCCCGCAGCGCCTCGGGGCCCTCGTGTGACTCGTCGAGCAGGCGCGCCGCCCCGACGAGCGTCTGGGTGGCGAGCGCACTGCTCACGGGCCGGGGCAGCCCCGCGAGCACCCCGGCCTCGACCAGCGCCTCGGCCACCAGGAACACGTACGCCGGCCCGGAGCCGGACAGGCCGGTCACCGCGTCGAGCAACCCCTCGTCGACCCGTACCACCAGGCCGACCGCGCCCAGGATCTGCTCGGCCCACGCGAGGTCGTCGTCGCCCGCCGAGTGGCCCGCGGCGATCGCCGCGGCGCCCGCGCCCACGAGCGCTGGCGTGTTGGGCATCGCCCGCACGACGGGCGTGTCGCCGGCGAGGAAGCTCTCGAGCCGGTCGATGGTGACCCCGGCAGCGATCGACAGCACGCAGGAGCGCACGCCCGTGCCGGCCAGGGCGCGGCAGGCGCCCTCGACGTCACCCGGCTTCACGGCCAGCACGTGGCCGTCGGCGGGACCGATCTCGTCGACCACTGCCAGGCCCGGAAACCGCCGGGCCAGCTCCGCGGCGCGGTCGGGCAGGCGTTCGACCACACGCAGCTCGCCGGCTGCAGCCCACCCCCCGGCCACCAGCCCGGCGAGCAGGGCCTCGCCCATCTTGCCGCCACCGATCACCTGGAGCCTGGGCATCGCCATGCCGGGGACGTTAGGACGCCGGACTCGCGCCCACCGACAACCCGCCACCACCTCGACCAGCGGCGTTCGCCTTCCGATCAGGTGGCGTGGCGGCCCGTAGGCCCGGTGCACGACCCGACGACTTCCCCGATCGTGGCGCGCACCGGACCTCGGGCTCGGTCATCAGGTTAGACGGTCATGTCATGAAAGACAATGAATTGGATGCAATCGCTCACTCGCTATCCCGAGAAGCGTGAGGCGAAGCCGATGCGCAGCGCCGGCTGGAAGAAGCGCTCGACCCACATGTACAACGACCCGAGGATGCGATCGAGCTCGTCGTCGTCGACTGCGTCGTTTCCGAGCTGGCCCACCAGGAAGATGGCGTCCTCGTCGCCGATGCCGAACGCCGCGCCGTACAGCGTGGGGTTGTGGCGCAGCAGGTACTCGTACAGCGCGCCCGCGTTCTCCTCGGGAGCCGGCATCACGTAGGTCTCGTAGTGCAGCGTGCGCTGGCGCAGGTGGAACCAGATGGTGAACACGTCCTTGGCCTCGCCCCGCACCCGCACGAACCAGCGCCGCTCACCCGACTCCTCGTCGCGCTCGACGGCGGCCACCACCGGGTTGGCGGCGCGCTGGCGGTCGAGCCACGCCTCGATGCGGGCGGCGAGGTCGGCGAGCTCCGGATCGGTCGACGGTCGCTGCGTCATGGCGCGAAACCTACCGGCGACCCGGCGGCCGTCCGCCGTGATCTGCGTCAGTCGACGCAGGTGACCGGCGCGGTGGCCGTCAGGTCCGCGTAGATGCGACGCAGCCGTCCCGCCGCCGTCGACCAGGTGTACTCGCGGGCTCGGTGAGCGGCACGGGCCGACAGCACGGCCGCCAGGGGCCGGTTCGTGAGGATCTGGTCGGCGTAGGCGGCGAACACCGTGGGGTCAC
Source organism: uncultured Acidimicrobiales bacterium (assembly GCA_963735375.1). Lineage (GTDB taxonomy): Bacteria > Actinomycetota > Acidimicrobiia > Acidimicrobiales > VFJN01 > ZC4RG19. The sequence goes on along the minus strand of CAVTKS010000005.1, from coordinate 340,712 downwards.
GCCCCTCGACCAGGAATCCGGTCTGACCGTGGTCGACCAGCGTGCGCAGTCCCCCGACGGCGGCAGCGACGACCGGTGTGCCGCAGGCGGCCGCCTCGAGGGCCACGAGGCCGAACGACTCGCTGCGGCTGGGCACCATCACCACGTCCGCCGCCCGGTAGAACGTCGACAGCATGTGGTGGGGCTGCGGCGCGGCGAAGCGCACGCGCTCGCTGACGCCCAGGGACGCCGCCAGTTTCTCGATGCGCTCGACCTCGCGGCGGCCGTCGGTGCCGCTCGCCCCGCCGACGACCAGGAGCACGGCCCTGGGGTGGTCGAGCTCGGCCAGCGCCCGCACGGCGACGTCGAGCCCCTTGAGCGGCTGGATGCGGCCGACGAACAGCAGCACCGGGCCGTCCAGCGGACCCAGCTGCGGCAGGGCGGCCCGCGCCCCCGCCCGGTCGCCGGGCGAGAAGAACGCGTGGACCACGCCCGGCGGCACGATCTCGATGCGGGACGGGTCGGCGCCGTAGAGCCGCTCGAGCTGGGCGGCCTCGGCCGGACCGTTGGCCAGGATGGCGTCCGAACAGCCGATGACGTCGGCCTCGGCCTCGACGCGGCGTTGGGGCTCGGGGTCGCCCGTCTCGGCCTTGACCCGCGCGAGCGTGTGGAACGTCGACACCAGGGGCAGGTCGAGCTCGTGCTTCAGCCGGTGACCCGCCACGCCCGACAGCCAGTAGTTGGCGTGGAGCGCATCGACGCCCAGCAGGTCGTCGCTCGTGACCAGGTGATCGAGGACGCCGTTCGCGAACTCGTCGACGATCTCGGGCAGCGCCTCCTTGGGAAGGTCGACCGGTCCCGCGGGCACGTGCACCACGCGGAACCCGGGCTCGACATCGACGACCTCGGGCAGGTCGTCGGCCCACCGGCGCGTGTAGACGTCGCTGGTCACGCCCGCCTGCGCCAGAGCCGACACCAGCTCGCGCACGTACACGTTCATGCCGCCGCTGTCGCCGGCGCCCGGCTGGGCGAGCGGCGACGTGTGCAGAGAGAGAACAGCGAGTCGTCGCACCATCAGTGAACGAACACCCTCTCCGGGCGAGAGATTCCCACGCAACTCGGTCGGGATTGCCGTCGGTCGCGACGAGCGCCGCCGGCCACGTGTCACCGGACGTGCTGGCGGGTAGGTTTCGAGCCGTTCGCCCACGAGCTAAGGAGTGCCGATGGCATTCGAGCTGCCTCCGCTTCCGTATCCCAGGGACGCTCTCGCGCCCCACATGAGCGAGCAGACGCTCAACTTCCACTACGGCAAGCACCACCAGACCTACGTCACCAACCTCAACGGCCTTGTCGAGGGCACCGAGCTCGCCGGCAAGTCGCTCGAGGAGGTCATCCTGGCGGCCGATCCCGGCGGCCTCTTCAACAACGCCGCCCAGGCGTGGAACCACACCTTCTTCTGGAGCAGCCTGTCGCCCAACGGCGGCGGCGAGCCCCACGGCGACGTGAAGACCGCGATCGAGCAGGCCTTCGGGTCGGTCGACGAGTTCAAGCAGACCTTCACCGACAAGGCCAAGACGCTGTTCGGCTCCGGCTGGACCTGGCTGGCCAAGGGCGACGACGGCCTGGAGATCCTCCAGACCAAGGACGCCGACCTGCCGCTCAAGCACGGCAAGACGGCCCTCCTCACGCTCGACGTGTGGGAGCACGCCTACTACCTCGACTACCAGAACGCCCGTCCGGCCTACATCGAGACATGGCTCGACAAGCTGGTCAACTGGGAGTTCGCCGCGGAGAACCTGGCCAAGGCCTGATCTCCCCGATCTGACGGCGCCGATGTGGCGCCCGTACCGCAGGCCCGGCACCTCGGTGCCGGGCCTCGCCGCGCCCGGGGAAGGTGCCGGGTCGGTCCGGGATCAGAACGCGCCGGCGGCGGCGGCCCACAGCGGGGCCAGGACCAGCAGCGTGTCGATGCGCCGCAGGGCCGGGGCGTGGGCGCCGGCGCCCGGCAGCACGGCCGACCCGACGACCTGCCCGAGCGGGCACGCCGCGGCGGCGAAGCCGAGCAGCGCGACCCCGGCGGCGTCGTACGGCTCGACGAGCACGAGCGCCAGGGGGAGCGCCACCAGCGTGGCCGTCGTGATGCCGGCGAGCGGGCCCTCGACCGGGTTCGAGGCGCCCGAGCCCACGATGTAGTCACCCACCTCGTACGCGCTGGCGATCAGGAGCAGCACGGCGGCGGCGATGACCGACTCGGTGCGGACCAGCACGAACGTCGCCCCGGCCACGGCCGGCACCACCGACAGGCAGAGGATGCCCATCGCCGCCACCCGCCCCTGGCCGCCGGGCAGGCGCGCCCCGTCGGGCGCGGCGGCGCAACCGACGGCGACCACGAGCGCGACGACAGCGGCGGCGGCCACCGCCGGCGTGCCGACCAGCGCGGCGAGCACGGGCACGGCGCCCAGTCCGGCGGCCACGTCGGCCTGCCACGGCACCGAGCCCCACGCCCGCACGATCTGACGGGCCGCGAAGCCGGCGGCGACGGCGAACACGAGGGCGGCGGTGATCGGGCTGACCACCGTCGCCACCATCGCCCCCACGAACCAGGCGACCCCGAGACGGACGCGGGGCCCGTCGGTGTCGTAGACCGTGGCAAGACGCCGGCGATCGATGGGCTGCCGGCGCGGGCGGGCCGGCGACGGGGTGCGCTGCGACCCGCGGGGCGGGCGCGCCAGGTCGGGGGCCGGGGGCGGCTCGGCGGTGGCGGGGGCCGGAACGTCCACGGGGGCGGGCGACAACCGCGGTGCGTCGGGGATGCCGGCGAACGGGTCGGGCGGGGGAGCTACGAACGAACCGTGGATCGGGTCGGGATCGGGGATCGCTCCCACACCGTGGATCGGGTCGGGATCAGGGACGCTGCGCCGGACGACGGGGTACGGATCGACGACCTCGTCGAACGGGGGCAGATCCTCGGGTGCCGGGATGAAGACCTGGGCGCTCGACCGAGTGGGCTCAGCCGGTCGCGGCGCAGGCCCGGGATCGTGGGCGCCAGGATCGTGGCCGCCGTCGCGGTAGGACAGCTCGTCGCCACCGGCATGGTCGACAGGCCGGCTCGCGCCGCGGTCCACCGGGGGTCGATCGGGCGCCCTGGACGGAGCGGCGTCCAGCGCCGGGTCGGCGCGGCCGTTGCGGCGGCGGTCGGTTCCCACGGGGGACTCGTCACCCCACCAGGGCTCGTCGTTGTGGTCGCTCACGCCGCGCCCCCCGACACCGGCGGCAGCACTGCGACCTCGTCGTCGTCACCCACGGGATCGTCGCCGTGGGCCGGCTCGCCGTTCACCCAGACCCGGCAGCTGGGCAGCAGGGCGCTGAACGTCCCGGCGTAGCGGGCACGGGCACCGGCCAGCACCTCGTCGACGGTACGCCCGTCGACGACGTCGCGGCCGGTGCCGGCGGCCTCGCGGGCCTGGGCGAAGAGACGGAGGACGGCCACGAAGGCCTCAGCCCACCTCGGCCGGACCGCGCTCGACCACGTGGGACGGCTCGCCGGGCGCGTCGACGCCGACCCTGGTGGGCCCGTCGGTGGTCGCCAACTTGTCGAGCGGCAGATCCATCGGGGGTGTGTCTCCTCACGCGGCACGACGGCGCTTCCCAGTGAACGCCGTACGAGCCTAGTGGTGCCCCGCGGAGGTTGCGCATACTCGGCGAGACGTGTGCGGTACCTCCGCGGGGGACCACCAGTGGTGATGTGCGGATAGCGTCCCGTGCTCATGAGCTCTCCGACCCCCGACGTGACGCGTGTCCTGCTGGTGCGCCACGGTCAGTCCGAGTGGAACGCCGTGGGCCGGTGGCAGGGCCAGGCGGATCCGCCGCTCAGCGACCAGGGCCGGCTCCAGGCCCGCGAGGCGTCGCGCGCCATCGGGGCGGTCGACGCCGTGTGGGCGTCCGACCTGCAGCGGGCCGTCGAGACCGCCACGATCATCGCCGCCGAGATCGGGGTGGGCCCGGTCGTGATCGACCCCGACCTGCGCGAGCGCGACGCCGGCGAGTTCTCCGGCCTGACGCGCCCGCAGATCGAGGAGCGCTTCCCCGGCTACCTCGACGCCCACCGTCGACCCCCGGGTTGGGAGCCCGACGAGCACCTGCTCGAACGGGCCCTACGGGTGCTGCACCACATCGCCGCCGAGGTGACCGGCGGCGACGTGGTGGTGGTCACCCACGGCGGGCTCGTCTACACGATCGAGGAGCACCTCGGCAGCGGGTTCGAGCGCCTCGCCAACGCCGAGGGGCGCTGGGTCGAGGTGGGCAGCGGCCGCCTGCGGCTGGGCGAGCGGGTGCTGCTCGCCGCGCCCGAGGACACCACGGTGCCCAACCAGATCTGACCCGCCCGGTCGGCCTCAGGTCTCGGCGTCGGCCTGGTGCTGCACGCAGAACCGTGCCGCCGGCACGGTGGCCAGTCGCTCGTCGGCGATCGCGTCGCCGCATGCGTCGCAGCGCCCGTAGGTGCCGGCATCGAGCCGTTCGAGGGCCCGGTCGACGTCGGCGAGCTCGGCCTCGACCTGCTCGAGGATCGAGAACTCCTTCTCCCGCTCGAACGCGTCGCTGGCCGCGTCGGCCGGGTGCTGGACGACGTGGGACAGCTCTGCCGAGCTGTCCTCCCCCGGCTCGTCGTGCAGGTGCCCGTTCTCGAGCGTCGCTCGCACACGCTCGAGCCGGTCGTGCTCGTCGGACAGGTGGCGCCGGGCGGCCTCGTCGTCCACGGCCCGTAGCGTACGCATGCCGGCAGCCGCGCGTTCACGCACGCCGGAACGCCCGCACCGCCAGGGGCACGAACACCGCCAGAAGCCCGGCGAGCCACGCGAGGGTCCCGAGAGCCGGCGCCAACGCGTCCCCCATGCCGATGGTCAGCGCCCGTGTGGCGTCCACGGCCAGCGTGACGGGATTGATCTCCGCGAAGTCGCGCACCACGCCGGGCATCGACTCGGCCGGGACGAACGCCGAGGAGGCGAACGTGAGCGGGAAGACCCACAGCAGTCCTGCCGACTGGGCGGTCTCGGGGTCCCGCACCGCCAGGCCGATGAAGGCACTGATCCACGAGAAGACGTACGAGAAGCCGATCAGGAGCGTCGGGCTACCGGATCGCCCGACGCCGGCGGGTCAGGCGCGGCGGATCACGACGTCGCCGTAGGAGCTGCGCGCCCGCACCTCGACGGTGTCGTCGGTCTGCTCGGGGCTGTCGGAGGCCGTGAGGTAGTTGTGCACGTTGCCGTAGCGGGTGCTCACGTCGAGCCAGGCGGCGGTGCCGGCCCGGATGCCGACCTCGACCTCCCCCGACGACGTCTCGAGCACGGCCGACCCGCGCCCGACGTCGCCGATCCGGACGCTGCCGTGTGCGGTCGTGGCCACGACCGAGGCCTCTGCCCGGTCGACGGTGATGCCGCCGCTCGCGGTGGTCACCCGGATGTCACCCGTCACCGCGCCGATCCAGGTGGCGCCGGAGGCGTTCTTGATCACAGCCGGGCCGTCGACCTCGCCGATGCGCACGTCGCCCGACGCCGCGGTGATCTTGGTGTGGCCCACGGTCTTACCCACGCTGACGGCACCGTGGGCGCTGTCCACGTGCAGCGCGGCGGTCTCGTCCAGCCGGACCCCGCTCGCGGCGGTCGAGAACCGGCAGTCCCCGAGGCGGCCGTCGCAGCGCATCTCGGCCCACGCGGCGTCGCCGTGCACGCGCGAGCCCGTCGGCAGGTCGATCGACACGTCGACCGACCCGCCACGGCCGAACGGCTTCGGCGCCTTGACCAGCAGGTTGCCGTTGCTGAACTCGACACGGGTCTGCTCCGCGGCCTTCACGTCCGCCTTCCGCGACGGGTTGCTCGGACGTACGTCGACGACGGTGTCGGCGCGTTCGCTCGCGGTGATCCGCGCGTGGCCGGCGGCGAGCACGATGTTGAGGGAGATCGGTTCGGGGGTGTCGAAACTTGGCATGGCGGTGCCCTCCTGGGGTCGACCGGCAGTCCCGCTGGCGGGACTGCAGAGAGGTTCGATGTCGTGTGGCGCAGGTGGCGCCGGGGTGGCGGTGGGGGCCGGCTAACGCACCCAGCCCGTGTAGCGCTGTCCGCCTCGTGAGCCGTGCCGGCCGGATCCGCGATCTCGGTCGTCGGGCTCCAGGGCGGCGGCGACCGCGCGGACGAGCCACGCGTTCACCGAGAGCCCGACCTGGCCGGCCGCTGCCTCGGCGCGTGACTTGAGGCTTTCGGCGAGGCGGAGCGTGATGCGGGACGTGCCGACCTCGTCGGCATCGGACGGCGGGGGCGACGCGGACGATGCGGACGGACCGCCGCCCTGGGCCGGGCCTGCGCTTTTACCGGCCGCGGGGTAGACAGCTCCGTCGTCGAGCGACTCGTCGGCCGCCGGTGGCGTCACCACGAAGTCGGGGTTGCGCCCCGTGACGTCAGAGCTGGTGGTGCGAGGCGTCATGCCCGGCGGGTGTCAGCGTGAGGGTGGGGGTGGAGGGGCTCGAACCCTCGCGCATCCGCTTAAAAGGCGGCCGCTCTGCCAGCTGAGCTACACCCCCGTCCGGGTGGCGGCGACCATGCTACGACCCCGTGGGCACGCGAGTGCTGGCCACGTTGGGTGGCGCCGCGGTGTGTCGTGCGCCACACCGAGAGACCGCTTGTGCCTGCCTGCACGCGTGTTAGGGTCCAACTCGTAGTGACTGGGGGCTCGGGGCCTCCGTGCGGGAGCGCAGGAGAGACGCACGATGGTTAAGCGATTGATCGCGGCCACGGCCTTGGCTGTGGTCCTCATGGCGGCGCCGGCGGCCGCCCAGCAATACCCGCCGGCCGTCAACAGCCTGACGGTCAGCGACACGACGCCCACGCCGGGCCAGACCGTCGGCATCGAGGCGCGCACGTTCGCGAGCGGCGCCACGGGCACGATCACCTTGGCGTCCGTCCCGGTCGTCATCGCGACGGGCGCCGCCGATGCCGACGGCGTCGTGGCCCTCCAGGCGACCATCCCCGCCGACACGACGCTCGGCGCCCACACCATCACCGCTGCCGGCGAGGCGCCCGACGGCAGCGAGCTGTCGCTGTCGGTCAGCATCAACGTCGTCGCGGCCGACGGCACGGGCGGCGGCGACGGGGGCGGCTCCGGCGCGCTACCCCGCACCGGCGACGACTCGTCGATCCCGCTCGCCAAGCTCGGCGTCGCCCTCGCCGCCCTCGGCGGCGTCGTCACCGCCGTGGCCGCCAAGCGCCGCAAGGCCATGGCCACCGCCTGATCGCCGGCCCACCGGGCTCGGCCCCGGTACCAGACACGACACGAGGCCCCGGGTCATGCCCGGGGCCTCGTCGCGTGCGGCTACGGAGCCGATGGCGGCTACTGGACCTGGGCCTTGGCCCAGCGGTAGTCGGCCTTGCCCGAGGGGCTGCGCTGGATGGCGTCGAGGAACAGCACATCCTTCGGCAGCTTGTAGCGGGCGACGTGCTGGCTGGCGTGGGTCACGATGTCGTCGGCGGTCGCCGAGGCGCCGGCGGCCAGCTCGACGAGAGCCACCACCTCCTGCCCCCAGCGCTCGTTGGCCCGGCCCACCACGACGACGTCGTGCACCGCGGGGTGGCCGGCGATCGCCCGTTCGACCTCCTCCGCGAAGATCTTCTCGCCCCCCGAGTTGATGGTGACCGAGTCGCGGCCGAGCAGCTCGATCTCGCCGTCGGCCTGGTGGCGCGCCCGATCGCCGGGGACCGAGTAGCGCACGCCGTCGATGACCGGGAACGTGCGGGCGGTCTTGTCGGCGTCACGGAAGTAGCCGAGCGGCACCCACCCCTCCTGGGCCAGCCAGCCGAGGCCGTCGTCGCCGGGCTCGACGACCTTGTCGAGCTCCTCGCTGACGACCACCGTGCCCGGCCCCGGCGTGAACCTGCCGGTCGACGTGTCGCCGCCGGCGCTCGACAGGTGGCTCATCTGGGCCCCCGTCTCGGACGAGCCGACCGAGTCGCTGAGGAAGATGTTCGGCAGCTGGGCCAGCAGCCGCTCCTTGATGGTGGGCGTCAGCGGCGCGCCGCCGTTGCCCACGCTCATCAGCGAGCTGGTGTCGTAGCTGCCCGCCTCGAGCTCCTCCACGAGCGGGCGGGCGATGGCGTCGCCCACCACGGTCAGCGTCGAGCACCGCTCGGCCTCGACCGTCCGCCACGTCTGGACCGCGTCGAGGCGCTTGGTGTCCGGCGGCAGGACGACGGCGTGTCCGTTGTTGAGCGCGATGAACGACACCCACTGGGCGGCGCCGTGCATGAGGGGCGGCAGGATCAGGAACTTGAGCGGCTCTGCGAACGCAGCGGCCTGGGTGGCGACATCCTCGTAGGTGTCGACCGCCTCCTGCGTGAGGATGTTCCGGCCGCCCATGGCCGACATGAAGATGTCGTGCTGGCGCCAGAGGACGCCCTTGGGCATGCCGGTCGTCCCGCCGGTGTAGAGGATGTAGAGGTCGTCGGGCGAGGCCTGCAGGTCGAGGGTGGGCTCGGTCTCGGCCAGCACGGTCGCGTAGTCGACGGCGCCCGGCAGCAACTCGTTGCCCGAGTCGTCAGCCACCTGGATCAGCACCTCGAGGCGGGGCAGCCGGTCGCGCACCTCGGCCAGCGTGGGGGCGAACGCGGCGTGGTACACGAGCGCCCGGCACTCGCTGTTGTCGAGCAGGTAGAGCAGCTCGTCGGCGACGTAGCGGTAGTTGACGTTGAACGGTGCCACCCGCGCCCGGAAGGCACCGAGCATGGCCTCGAGGTACTCGTTGCCGTTGTAGAGGTAGATGCCGACGTGGTCCTGACCGGACTCGTGGCCGGCGAGCTGGTCGCGCGCGGTGTGGATGCCCAGGCCACGAGCATGCAGGTACGCGCCCAGGCGCGTGCTGCGGTCGACCATCTGCGAGAACGTGACCCGGGTGTCGTCCCAGACGAGGCAGTCGCGGTCGGGATGCACCCGCGCCACCGTGTCGAAGACGTCGGGCAGGTTGAACTGCGTGGAGCCCACGGTTTCCCCTCGGTGTCGGACGCCGGGACAACCGTCCCTGACGGAGTGTCAGGGACCGTAGCCGCGGCTGTGCCCGGCGCCACAACATCCACCCGGACGCGACGAGGGCCCCGCCGGCAGCGGTGCCGTGCGGGGCCCTCGCAGCTGAGCTGCGGTCAGCGCTTCGCGCCGCCCACAGGCTGGGGCAGGAACTGCCCTGCCGCGAGGCCGATCCAGCCGAGGAGACCCAGCCAGGCACCGAACGCAGGCGACAGGTCGATGCCGAATCCACTGGGGGCGCTCACGAACATCGTGAGCAGGTGCCACACCGCGAAGAGCCCACACAGGGCGGCCACGATGATGCGGAGGTTCGGCACGTCGTTGAACTGCTGCAGCGCAGGCAGTCGCAGGATCGCCAGGATCGCCGCGGCGATGACCACCAGGGCCAGGATGCGGCCGAGACCGGCGTAGAGGTCGGCCACGGCGGATACGTCCGGGATATCGCTGACGTCGCCCAACGGCCCACTCTGGGAGCCACCGATGCCGCCCGCCGCGGAGGCCTTGGCCGTGATGAAGTCGAGCACGAACAGCGACAGCAGCACGAGGAAGCCGCCGATGCCGGCAGCGATCAGGCCGATGGTGGGGGTGAACCCACCCGACGACGGGGCGCCGTAGCCGTAGGCCGGCTGCCCGAAGCCACCGGGCTGCTGGCCATAGCCCTGCTGCTGGCCATAGCCGGGTTGCTGGCCGTAGCCCTGCTGGCCGCCCGCCGCAGGCCAACCCTGGCCGCTCGACGGCTGGCCGTAGCCGGGCTGCTGCGGCTGCTGCGGCTGCTGGCCATAGCCCTGGTCGTAGCCCTGCTGGGCGGCGGCCGCGGGCCAGCCCTCGCCGCCGGACTGCTGCTGGGGCTGCTGGCCGTAGCCCTGCTGGGCGCTCTGCTCGGCCCAACCCTGACCGCTCTGCTGCTGCTGGCTCTCGTAGGGGTTGGCCGCGGGCGCCGCCTGGCCCTCGGGGTTGTCGACGCTGCGCTGGCCGGCGGCGTCGGCCACGTGCTCGGTCCACCTGGTGCCGTCGTGGTAACGCTGGGCGAAGCGTCCGGATGGGTCCGGATACCAGCCGGGACTGACCTGGGACATCGGTGTAGCTCCTCTGGGAAATGCGTTAGTCCGCCGAAGGGTAGGACGCTAGCGGCCCCGCAGCGCCTCACCGGAAGTTCGCGCGTCACGTGTCGGGCGCGATGCGATCGGTCGCCACCAGCCGGGGCATGGTTTCACACTCAGACCCACAGGAGATCGTCACCCTCCGGCGGGCGGTCGCCCGACGGCTGACCTTCACCCGGCGACGGATCCGCCACCGCGCGGTCACACGTGCCGCAGAACCACCTGGCCTCGAGGGGCGTGCCGCACGAGTTGTGGACCGGGACGCCCTCGCCCCGGTCGCTGCGGCCGCCATGGCGCCCGGCACCCCACCCGGCGAGCATGCGCAGCGCGCCCGCGAGCTCGGCGCCGCGGGCGGTGAGGCGGTAGGCGTGACGGACCGGGCGGGTGGTGTAGGGCTCGCCGACCACCAGGCCCTCCGCCTCGAGCCGGGCGAGGCGTCGGGCGAGGATGTTGGGGGCCAGGCCGTCGAGCTCGTCGAGCAGCTCGCCGAAGCGACGCGGGCCGGGGAGCAGGCGCGACACCACGAGCAGCGACCAGCGGTCCCCTACCGCCTCGGCCGCCAGTGCCAGCGCCTGATCGACGGGGCCGACCTGCGGTGGGGCGGAGCGGCGACGCGAAGACCCTTGCGGAACGGGCATGGCGCGAGGTTACAGTGACTTGCACATTGCAAGTGACAAGTGAGGGCTTCCCATGAGCACCGATGATCAGCAGACCATCACCCGCCGAGTCGCCGACGCCGTGTCCCCCGCCGTCGTACGCATCGGACGCCACGGCGGCCGCGGGTGCGGCGTGGTGGTGGCCGACGGTCTCGTCGCCACGAACGCGCACAACCTGCGCGATCGCACCACAGAGGTCACCTTCGCCGACGGCCGGGCCGTGCAGGGCCGTGCCACGGGCGTCGACGCCGACGGCGACCTGACGGTGCTGGCGGTCGACACCGGGGGCGTCGCCGCACCCGCGTGGTCGGACGACCCGCCCGGCGAGGGCATGACCGTCTACTCGGTCGCCGCCATCCCCGGGGGGCGCCGTGTCACCAGGGGCACCGTGTCGTCCGTCGACCGGTCCTTCCGCGGCCCACGCGGGCGCCTCGTGACCGGTGCCATCGAGCACACGGCGCCGCTCGCCAAGGGCACCTCCGGCAGCCCCGTCGTCGACGACCAGGGGCGGCTCGTGGGGTTGACGACACTGCGCCTGCGCGACGGGTTCTCCCTTGCCCAGCCCACGGGCACCGACCTGCGCCGGCGCATCGACGCCCTGGCCGAGGGCGACGAGCCGCAGCGCCGCCTCCTCGGCGTCGGCGTGGCTCCCACGTCGGTCGCGCAGCGGCTCCGGGCCGCCGTGGGGCTGCCGGAGCGCGACGGTGCGCTGGTGCGCGGTGTCGCCGACGACAGCCCGGCAGCCAGGGCCGGCATCGCCACGGGCGACCTCATCACCAGCGTGGGCGACACCGCAGTGGGCGGCCCCGCGGACCTCGAGACCGCGCTCGCCGCACCCGACCTCGGGGCGACCGTCACCGTCCACGTCGTGCGGGGCACCGACGAGCTCGACCTGGTCGTCACGTTCGACGCCGACGAGGGCCCCACCGACGGTCCCGCCGACGAGGCCGCCGAGACCTGACGTTCCCCACGGCGAGGTGCGCCGCGCCCGTGGGGGCGTGATCCGCTGCCGGGCGGGCTCCGAATGTCTGGCCGTGCGCCCGTTCGACCGGGTGCGCACCAGTTGCGGGATGGCCCCAACGTGGCGGGCTGCCCGCCCGACACGAACGGAGCACTCCATGTCCAGGCGCCTCGCAGCCGTCCTGCTGTCCGCCTCCGCCGCGCTCGGCGCGGTGATCGCCGCCCCCGCCGCCGGGGGAAGCGCTAGCCATCGCTCGACGTGCGGCTCGTACAGCTCGTCGTACAGCTCGTCATCGTCGACCGACCTCGTCGGCCTCACCAGCGACCAACGGCTCATCTGCTTCCGGTCCGACCGGCCCGACCGGGCCCGCGACATCGCCAAGGTCCGCGGCCTGGACGGCGACTCACGCCTCGTGGGCATCGACGTCAGGCCCGCCAACGGGCTTCTCTACGGCCTCGGCGACAACGGTGGCATCTACACCATCGACGTCCGCACGGCTGCTGCCGTGCGGGTGGCGCGCACGTCGGTGCCCCTGCAGGGCTCGTCGTTCGGCGTCGACTTCAACCCGGTCGCCGACCGTCTGCGGGCCGTGTCCGACACGGGCCAGAACCTGCGCATCAACGTCGCCGACGGCGTCACCACCCCCGACGGCGTCCTCAACTACACGGCCGGCACCCCGGCCACGGGCGTGACCGGCGCCATGTACACCAACAACGACGCCGATCCCGCCACGGGCACCACGCTGTTCGACGTCGACTCGACGCTCGACCAGGTCGCGATCCAGTCGCCGCCCAACAACGGCTCGCTGGTCGCGACCGGCAAGCTCGGCGTGGACACCGGCCCGGATGTCGCCGCCGACATCCAGAGCAGGGTCCGGCGCGGCACGACCGTCGCCAACACGGCCTATGCCGCGCTCAGCTCGGTGGACGGCTCGTCCTTCTACACGGTCGACCTGCTGACCGGGCGTGCGTCCTCCACCGGCGACTTCGACGACGACGATCGCATCGTCGGCATCGCCGTGCTGCAGGGCACGCGCTGACGTCCGGTCGCGTCGCCGACCCACCACCATCGACCCCGCCAGGACGGGCGGGCCGGGCGTGGACCGGCCCGCCCGTCGGCGCGCGCCGGTCCACCCGGCGAGACCGGCCCGCCACACCCGTAGGCTGCGGCCCGTGGCGCTCGCCCCCATGAAGGCCACCAGCGGATCGTTGCCCACGGGCGACGGCTGGGCCTACGAGGTCAAGTGGGACGGCATGCGCGTCCTCGCCGACGTGACCCCCGACGGGGTGCGGGCGTGGAGCGCCAACGGCCGCGATGCCGGCACCGCCTTCCCGGAGCTGTCGGCTCTGGCGGACGCACTGGCCCCGCTCGACGCCCTGCTGGACGGTGAGGTGGTCGCCCTCGACGCAGCGGGCCGGCCCAGCTTCGAGCGGCTGCAGCGCCGCATGCACGTGTCCTCGGCCGCCGAGGCGGCGCGCCGGGCGGCCGACACCCCCGTCGCCTACGTCGTCTTCGATCTGCTGCGCCTGGACGGCCACGACCTGACGGGCAGGCCGTGGCACGAACGGCGACGGCTGCTCGACCAGATCGCCGACGACCTGCCCGCCGGCGTCGACGTGGCCGACGTGTACGACGACGGCGTCGATCTGCTGGCCGCCGCCGACCGGCAGGGCCTCGAGGGCGTGGTGGCCAAGCGCACCGACGCGACCTATGTGCCCGGCGGACGCAGTCGGCAGTGGGTGAAGGTCAAGGTCCGGCGCCACGACGAGCTGGTGGTCGGCGGGTGGAGCGGCGGCGCCGGCAACCGCGAGGGCAAACTCGGCTCGCTGCTGGTCGGGTTCCACGCCGAGCCCGGTGACGGCGTGCTGCGCTACGCCGGGCGGGTCGGGTCGGGGTTCACCTCGGCCGAGCTCGATCGGATGGCCGCGCGGCTGGCGCCGCTGGCGGTCGACGCCTGCCCCTTCGACCCGCCGCCCCCGCCGCTGCACGCCCGGGGCGCACACTGGGTGCGCCCGGAGGTCGTGGTCGAGATCGCCTACGGCGAGTGGACCTCCGAGGGCCGGCTCCGACACCCCGTCTACCTGGGAGAGCGCACCGACGTCGACCCCGGCGGCGTCGTCCGTCCCTCGGTCATGCAGTGACGTCCGCCCCCGCGATGTCCGCCGCTTCCACGACAGTCACGACGGCGGTGCGGCCGGTACGCTCCGCCGCGACGTGGACCTCACCTCGACGGACAGCATCCGGCTCACCGTGCCCGCCGCTTCCGCCGCCGTGCGCATCGCCCGGGCCGGCGCCGCGGGCCTGGCCACGCGGGCCGGGTTCACCTACCACGAGGTCGAGCAGCTGCAGCTGGCGGTGGGCGAGGCCACGGCCCTGCTGGCGCCCGAGCCCGACGGCGACGGCACCCTGACGCTCACCTTCGACATCGAGGCCGACGGGCTGCGCGTCGACGTGCGCCTGACCGACCCCGGCGCGGCCCGTGGCGGCCACCGCGTCGCGGGTGTCCCCACGATCGCTGCGGCGGTGCTCGACGCCGCCGTCGACAGGTGGCGGGTGGACGACGCAGGGCGTCACTTCGTCCTCCACAAGCGCCTGTCCGACACGGACGATGACGACGACGACTGAGCGGGCGCCGTCCTGACGACGTCAGACCGGCGCGTCCGCCCGGGGGCCCACGCGGCGTAGGCCCCGCGTGCCGGTCGCCGCGAACACGACGGCGAACAGCGCGGCGCCGACCAGCACGACGGCCGCACCGGACGAGATGTCGAGGTGGTAGCTGGTCACCATCCCCACGAACCCGCACGCCGCGCCCACCGCGGTCGACAGCCACAAGGTACGGGCGAAGCTGTTGGTCAGCATGCGGGCGATCGTGGCCGGGATGACCAGCGTGGCGGCCACCAGCACCACGCCCAGCACCTTGGTGGTGGCCAGGATCGACACGGCGAGCACCACCATCAGCAGCGCGTCGAGCCTGTCGACCCGCAGCCCCGACACGTCGGCCACCTCGGGGTCGAACGTCGAGAACAGCAACGCCCGGTAGCCCACGAACACGACCGCCGAGGTCGCCACCGTCACGCCCACGATCACGGCGATGTCGACCTCGTCGACCCCCAGGATGCTGCCGAACAGCAGCGCGTCCGTGCTCTGACGCGCCTGGCCGTACAGCCCGAACAACGCCAGGCCGAGGGCGAAGCTGGCCGTGGTGATCACGCCGATGGCGGCGTCGCTGCCGATGATGCGCCGGCGGGCCACGCGTCCGATGGCCAGCGCCGACACGATGCCCCACAGGCCGGCCCCGAGGAAGAAGTTGACGCCCACCACGGCGGAGGCCGCGGCGCCGCCGAACACCGCGTGCGACAGCCCGTGGCCGATGTAGCTCATCCGCCGTAGCACCACATAGGTGCCGACGAGCCCGCACAGGCCACCCGCCACGGTCGCCACCAGCAGGCCGTTGCGGAAGAACTCGAACTGGAACGGCTCCCAGAACCCCGACACGTCAGCCGCTCCCCTCGGCGGCGCCGGTGGCGTCGGCCGCCGGGTCGGTCCCCGCGTCGACGGGGCGTTGACCGTTGCGCGGGAGGAGCGGAACGACAGCCCCACCGTCGTGGCGTGCCCCGTTGCGCCGGGGAAGGTCGTGGGCCCTGTCGACCACGACCGGCATGCCCCCGTGGACGAGCACGTCCATCGGCGCGCCGTAGGTGGCCTCCAGTACGTCGGGCGTGAGCACGTCCATCGGCGCCCCCTCGGCCACCACCCGACGCCGCAGGCAGACGAGCCGCGGCAGGTGGGCCGCGAGGCCGTTGAGGTCGTGGGTGGTCAGCACGATGGCCAGCCCGTCGCCGTGCAGCTCGCCGAGCAGGTGCAGCATCTCGTGGCGCGTGCGCACGTCGACGCCGGACGTGGGCTCGTCCATGACCAGCAGCTGAGGCTGGCGCAGGAGCGCCCGGGCGATGAACACCCGCTGCTGCTGGCCGCCCGACAGGTCGCGGATGTGGCGCCGGCCCAGCTCGCCGATGCCCAGCCGCTCGAGGACGCCCGCCACCTCGGCCCGCTCGGCCGGGCTGGACCAGGGCACCCAGCGACCGGGGGTGCGCGGCCGCGCCATCAGCACGGCCTCGGCGACCGTCACCGGGAAGCTCCAGTCGACCGAGTCGCGCTGGGGCACGTAGCCGATCCGCAACCCGGTCATCCGGGTCACCGTGCCCGCCTGCGGGCGCAGGGTGCCGAGCAGGGCGCGCAGCACGGTGGTCTTGCCCGACCCCGACGGACCGACCACGCCCACGAAGTCGCCGGCCGTGACCGTCAGCGACACGTCCTCCACCACCGGCACCCGCTCGTAGGCGCACGTGACGCCGTCGAGGCGGGCGAGCGTGCCGGTGGCGATCTCCTCAGCCATCGGACCCTCTCACTGCGGGTACTCGGCGTCGTCGGGGGCGGTGAGCGTGAGGGGCACAGCGTCGAGCGCGGCGGGGTCGCCACCCAGGGACTCCACCATCGTGATGTAGTCGAACCGCATCAGGCCCAGCCACGAATGCTCGGCGTCGCCGGGCTCGCCGGGCAGGTCGTCGTCGCGCAGCACGTCCACGTAGCGGACGCCGGCCTCGTCGCCGATCTGCTCGAGCACCGGGCTGGGGAAGACCTCCGACCCGAAGATGGCCGGCACCCCCGTGTCGCGCACCTGGGTGATGAGGTCGGCGACCTCCCGCGGCGACGGCTCGGCGAAGTCGCTGGGCTGGATGGCGCCGATGACCTCCCAGCCGTACTCGTCGGCGAAGTAGGCGTAGGCGTCGTGGTAGGTGAGGAGCTTGCGCTCGTCCGGCTCGAGTGTGGCGGTCGCCTCGCGCACGGCGGCGTCGAGCTCGTCGACCCGGACGGCGAACGCCGCGTAGTTGTCCTCGTAGGCCGCTGCGTTGTCGGGGTCCTGCTCGACGAGCGTGTCCCTGACGATCTCGGCGTAGCGGCCGGCCATGGGCGGGTTGGTCCACAGGTGAGGGTTGGGCTTGCCGCCGTCGGCCGGGAACGAGAAGTCGTAGCGGTACTCGTCCGGGGAGATGGTCTCGTTGCCCAGCTCGACCAGCACGGCGTCGTCGCCGAGGTTGGCCTCGGCCAGGTCCTTGGTGGGCTCCTCGAGTTGCAGGCCGTTGACGAACAGCACGTCGGCCCCCGCCAGCACCGCCGCCGCGCTGGGAGGCGGCTCGAACGTGTGGCTGTTGGTGCCCTCGGGCACGATGCCCTCGATAGCGACGAGGTCGCCGCCGACCGCGGCCACGATGCTGGTGATCGGCGCCACCGTGGTCACCACCCGCAGGCGCCCGTCGTCGCTGGCCGACGAGACATCGTCTCCGCCGCAGGCGGCGCCGGCCACGACCAGCACGCCGGCCGCCACGGAGGCGACGAGCGGAGCGGACCGGCGGCGGGGCGGGAGTGTTCCGGAGCGCACGTCGATCAGACTACTGCGACCCCGTCGCAAGACAGTCACCTCCCGGTGTGGCCGAACCCCCCGGTGCCGCGCTCGCTCGCGTCCAGCTCGTCGACCGGATGGAATTCGGCGCGCTCGACCCGTTGGATCACCAGTTGGGCGATCCGGTCGCCCCGGTGGATCTCGTAGTCGGCGTCCGGGTCGGTGTTGACCAGCAGCACGCGCAGCTCGTCGCGGTACCCGCTGTCGATCAGGCCGGGGGTGTTGAGGCAGGTCACCCCGTGCCGCAGCGCCAGGCCGCTGCGCGGCTGCACGAAGCCCGCGTACCCGGCGGGCAGGGCGAGCGCCACACCCGTGGCCACCAGGGCACGGCCGCCGCCCCGGCGCAGGACCGCGCCCTCGCGTGCCACCAGGTCGGCACCGGCGTCGCCGGGGCGGGCGTAGGTGGGCAGCGGCAGGTCGGCGTCGAGCGGGATGACCGGGATGCGCAGCACGCCCGCCATTGTCGCGAGCGCGGACCACTGCCCGGGGTCGTAGCCTCGCAGTCGTGCTCGTGTGGATGGACCTCGAGATGACCGGCCTCGACCCGACCAGCGACGTGATCGTCGAGATCGCGACGCTGGTGACCGACGACCAGCTCGAGATCGTCGCGGAGGGGCCCGACCTGGTGGTGCACCAGCCGGCCGAGGCGTTGGCCGCCATGGGCGACGTGGTGCGCGACATGCACACCCGCAGCGGGCTCCTGCCCGCGATCGAGGCGTCGAGCATCTCCCTGGCCGACGCGGGGGCCGCCACGCTCGCCTTCATCCGCGAGCACGTGCCCACTCCCCGGTCCGTGCCCCTGTGCGGCAACTCGATCGGCACCGACCGGCGGTTCCTCGCGGCCTACCTGCCCGACATCGAGAACTACCTGCACTACCGGTCGGTCGACGTGTCGACGCTCAAGGAGCTGGCCGTGCGGTGGGCGCCCGGGGTCGTGGAGTCCGCGCCCAAGAAGGCCACGAGCCACCGCGCGCTCGACGACATCCGTGAGAGCGTCGCCGAGCTCCGCTGGTACCGCGAGCACCTGTTCCGGTCGGACGAGGCGCAGGCGAGCGCCCCGGACGGCGCCACCACCACCACTTCCGCGTAGGCCGGGTGGCGGCCGGGCGCAACCGGCACACCATTTCTGCCGACGAGCAAACGAATCGCGCCAGATCCAATTAATTGTTTGACGCCAGCGGGCGTCGCGTGGTGCGCTGTCACCTGCGAGCGGGAGACCCCTTCCCCACCCGCACATCGTCGATACGCCCTGCGGGGCAGAAAGAGGGCCAGGACCGATGACTACCGGCACCATGCATATGGGTGGTTACGCCACCGGTGCCGCGCGCCTCGGTGATGCCTGCCCCACCCTCGTCGCCCACGCCGGCATCGCCGCGCCCATTGCTGTGAAGCCGTGGCTCGCGACGAACGCCAAGCAGGCGACCCCGGTGTTCTCCACCGATCGACCCGCCCGACGGCCGTTGGAGCGCTTCCCCTGACCAGATCAGGCGCAGAAGCGCAAACCTCCGAAGGCCGTCGGGTTCACCCGGCGGCCTTTTTGGTTTCTCAGATGACTTTTCGACCAGCCACACGTCAGATCTCGCATACAAGACACGAGGGGAATGGGCTCATGGCCCCCACCGCAACCGAACCCGACGAGATCCTCGACCTGACCAGACCCGTTGAGTACGGGTCCGTTGAGGTCGACGAGCCAGAACCCGAGCTCCTCGCCTCCGAGGACACCTGGTGGGCACACGCCCGCTGCAACGACGGCAGCGGTCAGCTCGCCGGGATGTTCTTCAGCGAGGAGCTGCAAGACATCGCCCGGGCCAAGCACATCTGCGCCACCTGCCCCGCCCTGATCCCCTGCCTCGAGGGAGCCCTCGAGAGGCGGGAGCCGTGGGGCGTGTGGGGCGGGCAGCTCTTCCTCAACGGGAAGATCCTCGCCACCAAGCGGCGGCGGGGCCGGCCACCCAAGCTGCCCCGGCCCGAGGACCAGCTACCCGACATCCCCATCCCCGAGCACCTCCAGGATGTTGCGATCATCCGCATCGCCTAGAGGCTCCGCCCGGGAGCAGGCCAGAGGCACCGCTAGCTGCGCCGACCGGTAGGCCATCCGACTTCACCGGCACAGCGGCGAAAGCGGCGAACGGAAGCACCGGGATGCGGGACCAGATCGGTGCGGGGGCATCGCGCGGCGGCGATGCTCCCGCACGGCGGGCTCCGGCGATGCGCCGGGGTGTGCGCCAGACCCAGGCACGCGAGCCGGAGGGGGGGACCCCTCCGGCCGCTCAGGGCCGGGACCCGGCCGGCCGGTGTCAGCCGTCCGTGACCGCCGGGCCGATTG
Organism: uncultured Acidimicrobiales bacterium; assembly: GCA_963735375.1. Classification (GTDB taxonomy): domain Bacteria; phylum Actinomycetota; class Acidimicrobiia; order Acidimicrobiales; family VFJN01; genus ZC4RG19. The sequence goes on along the minus strand of CAVTKS010000005.1, from coordinate 321,166 downwards.
CCGTCGTCCCTGGCGTCGGCGATACCGTCGAGGCGTGGCCCCCCGGCGCCTCCCCCTGTCCGCCGTCATCGTCGCGACCGCATGTGCCCTGGTCGCAGCGCTGGGCGTGCTCGCCCTGGTCGACGACGGCGACGGCGACGGCCGCGCGTCCGCCTCCGACGAGATCAGCGACGGCTACGAGCTCACGCCTGCCGGAGAGCTGCCCGGCTCGGTGGCCGAGGTGCGGCTGGCATCGCTCGAGGGCGGCGAGGACCGTGCGCTGGGCGAGCTGATCGGCACGACGCCGGTCGTCGTCAACTTCTTCGCCTCGTGGTGCGTGCCGTGCGTCGACGAGATGCCCGCGTTCGAGCGCGTCCACCAGTCGCTGGGCGACCAGGTCACCATCATCGGCATGGCCAAGGACGACACACCCGAGCAGGCCCTGGCCACGGTGGCGTCGACGGGCGTGACCTATCCCACCTTCGACGACCCCGATGCCAGCGCGATCACCTACTTCGGTGGGCTGGCGATGCCCACGACGGTGTTCATCGATGCGTCCGGCCAGGTGGTCGACGTCAACAGCGGCCCGCTGACCGAGGCGGAGCTGCGTGCCAAGATCACCGCCCTCTTCGGAGTGCCGGCGTGATCGCCGCTATCGGCCCCGACCAGGCGTGGGCCTACTACCTGACGCTCGGAATGGTGGCCACCGTCAATCCGTGCGGCTTCGCCATGCTGCCCGCCTACCTGTCGTACTTCCTGGGCCTCGAGGACGACGACGCCGAGGTGCCGAGGGCCAGCGTCGCCCAGGCGGTGCGGGTCGCCGTCGCGGTGGCCGCCGGCTTCCTCGCGGTGTTCGCCGTGGCCGGGGCCGTGGTGGAGCTGACGTCGCTCCCCGTGTACGAGAACGTCCCGTGGATCTCGATCGTCATCGGCATTGGCCTGCTCGCGCTTGGCCTCGCCATGCTGTTCGGGTTCGAGCTGAACGCACGTCTGCCGCGCCTCGACCGGGGCGGGCGCGAACGCACGATCAGATCGATGTTCGTGTTCGGCGTGTCATATGCCATCGCCTCGATCGGCTGCACGCTCCCCCTCTTCCTCAGCGCCGTGGCCGGCACGATGACCCGCGACTCGCTGGTCGACGGCACGTTGGTGTTCGCCGTGTACGGGCTGGGCATGACCATCGTGCTACTCGCCCTGACGGTGGGCATGGCGTTGGCCCGTACGTCGATCGTGCGGTTCCTTCGGCGGGCACAGCCCTACATCGGCCGCGTCGCCGGCGGCCTGGTCGCGGTGGCGGGTGCCTACGTCGCCTACTACGGCTGGCTCGAGGTGCGCCTCGGCCGCACGGGCGAGGTGCCCGACTCGAACGTCACGGACGTGGTGTCCGGCTGGTCGTCGGACGTGACCCAGTGGATCAGCGATGTGGGCGCGGTGCGCATCGGCGTGGTCGTGGCGGTGCTGCTGGCCGGCACCATCGTGGGCGTGCGCTACGGCCGCACCCGCACCAGCGACCCCGCCTGAGCGCCCCTCGGTCAGTGCCGGTGACCGGCGTCAGCGCGGATCGTCGTCGACGTCATGGCTGCGGGGGTCCGGCCCAGTGTCAGGGCGCCAGGCGCTCGATGCGCCAGCCCGACGTGGAGGCCGGGTCGCGGCGGTAGACGAGCCGGTCGTGCATGCGCCGCTCACGGCCCTGCCAGAACTCGACCCGCTCGTGGCGGACACGGATGCCGGCCCAGTGCGCCGGGCGGGGCACCTCGTGGCCCTCCAGCTCGGCCTCGAGCTGGGCCCACCGTTGATCGATCACCGAGCGGTCGGCGATGACCTGGCTCTGTGGCGACGCCAGCGCGGCGATCTGGCTGCCCCGGGGGCGGGTGACCCAGTAGTCGTCGGACGCGGGGTCGTCGAGCGGCGCGGTCGTGCCCTCGACGATCACCTGACGGCCGAGCGGATGCCACGGGAACAGCAGCGCCGCGTGCGGGTTGGCGGTCAGCTCGCGGCCCTTGCGGCTCTCGTGGTTCGAGAAGAACACGAAGCCGTCGGCGTCGAGCGCCCGCAGCAACACCGTGCGGACCGAGGGGCGGCCCTCGGGTGTGGCGGTGGTGACCACCATCGCGTTCGGGTCGCCGACAGCCACCTCGTGCCACGCGGCGAACCACCGGCGGAACTGCGCGACCGGGTCAGGCGCCAGGTCGGCCTCGTCGAGCCCGGCGTACGTGTACTCCTGGCGCAGGTCGGCCAGCTCGGAGAGATCCACGGTCAGGGTCTACTGCGTCGGGCCGGCGTCACGCAGTCGGACGCGAACCGGCGTCTCTCCCCCGCCCCGTCGGGGGAGGGCGAGAGACGCCGGCAGGTTCGTCAGCTCTGTCGGTCAGCCGCCGAAGCCGTGCTCGGTGAGCCAGTCGGCGGCGATGTCCTCGGCGTCCTCACGATCGACGTCGTAGCGCTTGTTGAGGTCGATCAGGTCGTCGGTGGTCAGCTCGCCCGAGACGCTGTCGAGAACGGCGATCAGGTCGTCGCCGTAGGTGTCGAACACCTCCTGGGACAGCACGGGGAACACGTTGTCGGCCGCCAGCATCTGCTGGTCGTCCTCCAGCAGGACCCAGCCCTCCGATGCGATCCGGCCGTCGGTCGAGAAGAGCACGCCGACGTCGATGGCGCCCTCACCCAGCGACGTGGCGACCACGCCTGCGTCAAGCGGTGTGAAGTTCCCCGACATGTCGAGGTCGTAGACCCGCTGCAGGCCGGGGATGCAGAAGCCGTTGGACTCGCAGTCCTGCGGTCCGCCGAGTGTGAGGTCGGACCCCTTCTCGGCCAGGTCGGACAGGGTGGTGATGCCCAGGTCGTCGGACGTCTCCTGCGTGACGACGAAGGCGTTCGTGTCGACCGCCTCGGACGGGGCAGCGGCCACGATGCCCTTCTCCTCGAGCAGCGGCTCGAGGAGCGCAAGCGTGGCGTCGACGTCGCTCGTGGCCTCGCCCGCCCCGCCGTTGAGGAACTCGAGCTGCGACGCCACGTAGTCGATCGCCAGGTTCACGTCGCCCGATTCGAACCCGCCGAACAGCAGGTCGCGGAAGCCCCCGACCTCCTGGATGCCGGTGTCGTAGCCGGCGTCGGCGAGGGCGCCCTCGTAGATCTCGGCCAGGATCAGCGACTCGCCGAAGTCCTGCGCGCCGAGCGTGAGCGCCGGGCCGTCGGGGATGTCGGCGGGCGCGGGCGCGGCGCCGCCCCCGGTGTCGCTGTCGCTGCCGGTCTCCGCGTCGTCGTCGTCGCCGCACGCCGCGCCGATCAGGCTGAGCGCCAGCACGGCGGCGAGCACCTTGAGAGGTCGTGTGTTCATGGATCTGTCCTTTCCCCTGCGGGGATTGCTGTCGGAATCGGGATCGTCGGTCATGGCACCGCCACTGCCGGGGCGGCCTCCTCGGCCACCACCGTGGCGTCCCCAGTGCGGCCCACGGCCCGGCGCCAGGGCACGAGTGCCCGGCCGGCCAAGGCGAACAGGGCGTCCGTGAGAAGCGCCAGCAGGGCGACCGCGATCGCCCCCGCGAGCATGGGCCCCTTGTCGGGACTGGTGAACCCGGTGACGATCAGCGTGCCGAGGTCGCGGAAGCCCACGAGCGCACCGAGCGTGGCCGTGGCCACCACCTGCACCGCGGACACGCGCAGACCGGTGAGGATGAGCGGCAGCGCCACCGGGATCTCGACCTTGCGCACCAGCTCGCCGGCCTGCATCCCCACGCCGCGGGCCGCCTCGACGACGTCGTCGGGCACGTCGCGCACACCGGTGTAGGTGTTCGTGAAGATCGGCGGGATGGCGAGCAGCACCAGTGCGATGACGGTGGGCCAGAAACCGAGGCCGAACCCGTACCGGAGCGAGAACGGCAGGACGAGCGCCATGATGGCGAATGACGGGACCGCCCGCCCGATGTTCACCACCGACACGGCCGCCAGCGCCCCACGGCGGACGTGTCCCAGCACCACGGCGATGGGCACGGCGATCAGGGCCGCGATCAGCACCGACACCACCGAGATCTGGATGTGTGCCCAGGTGAGCGCCGGCAGGCTCGATCGGCCCGACCAGGCGGCGTCGGACTGCAGGTAGTCCCACATCTGCCGGAGCGACTCGCTCACGGTCGCACCCCTGCACCGGCCAACCCACCGGCGGGGACGGCACCGGAGCCACGCGGCGTCCGGGCCCGCGTCCAGGGGGTGAGCAGCCGCTCGACGACGACGAACAGAAGGTCGAACGCGATGGCGAGCGCGACCGAGAGCACGGCGCCGACGACGATCGGCGTCGGGAAGTCGCGGCTGAGCCCATCGTTGATGAGGTCGCCGAAGCCGCCCTCACCGATCAGCGAGGTGACCGTCACCAGGCCGACCGTCGTCACCGTCGCGATGCGCAGCCCCGCCACGATGGCCGGCGTCGCCAGGGGCAGGTCCACCCGCAGCAGCCGTCGCCACCGTTCGTAGCCCATGCCGTCGGCGGCCTCGCGTGCCGCCGCCGGCACCCCGTCGAGCCCGGCCACGATGTTCCGCAGCAAGATCAGCAGGGTGTAGCTGACCAACGCCACGACGGCGCTGCGGAACCCGAAGCCGAACGCCGGGATCGTGATCAGCACGCCGAACAGGGCCAGACTGGGGATGGCGTACAGGACGCTGCAGAACCCGGCGAGCGGCTCGTACGTCCACCGCCAGCGGACAGCGACCAGCGCCAGGACCATCGAGATGGCGAAGCCGATGGCGACCGAGACGACCGTCAGCGTGACGTGCTGCCAGAACAGCTCGGTGATGTCGTCGGTGTGGTCGCTCACCCAGTCCCAGCGGATGAAGGGCTCGTCGGCCGCCAGCACCGGCGCGGTCACTTGGTGATCCCCTCGGCCAGGTCGTCGAGGGTGAGCATGCCCAGGTAGCGGCGGCCCCCGGCGGCGTCGGGGTCGTCGGCCACCACGACGGCCACGCGGGTCCGCGACGTGACGATGACGTCGAGGGCCGCCTTGAGGGTCGTGTCGGGGTGCACCACCGCGGCGAACGGTCGGGCCTCCACGTCGGCCAGCGTGGCCGCGCCGTCGATCTCGTCGGCGCCGACCCAGCCCCACAGCTCGTCGCCGTCGCCTGCGCACACCGCCACCCAGTCGGTGCCCTCGGCGTCCATGACGGCGCGCGCGTCGTCGGCCGTCGCCGTGCGCGCCACCACCGGGCCCGGGGTGAGCCGGGTCTGCTCGACCCGCATGAGCGACAGCCGCTTGATGCCGCGGTCGTCGCCCAGGAAGTCGGCGACGAACTCGTTGGCCGGTGCCCGCAGCAGCTCCTCGGGCGGGCCCACCTGTTCGAGGACCCCGCCCACCTTGAGGATGGCGATGCGGTCGGCGAGCTTGATGGCCTCGTCGATGTCGTGGGTGACGAGCACGATGGTCTTCTGGACCCGGCGCTGCAGCGCCAGCAGCTCGTCCTGCAGCCGAGCTCGCACGATGGGGTCGACCGCCGAGTACGGCTCGTCCATGAGCAGCACGGGCGGATCGGCCGCCAGCGCCCGGGCCACACCGACCCGCTGCTGCTGCCCCCCGGACAGCGCGGCCGGGTACCGGTTGAGCAGCACGTTGTCGAGGTCGAGCAGCTCGGCCAGCTCGCCGACCCGCTCGTTGATGCGGCTCTTGGACCAGCCGAGCAGCTGCGGGACCGTGGCGATGTTGTCGCGCACCTTGCGGTGCGGGAACAGCCCCGCCTGCTGGATGACGTAGCCGATGCCGCGGCGGAGCTCGTGCGCCGGCAGCGTGCGGATGTCGGTGCCCTCGAGCCAGACGGTGCCGTCGGTGGGCTCGACCAGACGGTTGATCATCTTGAGCGTGGTCGTCTTGCCGCACCCCGACGGCCCCACGAGCGCCACGAGCTCGCCGTGGGGGATCACGAGGTTCAGGCCGCCCACCGCCGGGCGGGCCGCGCCGGGGTAGACCTTGGTCAGGTCCTCGAGGCGGATGGAGGCGTCGCCCGTGACGTCAGCGGCGGCACCGGGTGCAGCTGCTCCACCCGTGTCGACGGGTGCGTCGGTCGGGACCGTCGCGACCGCATGGTCGCCCGGCTCTGCTGGGGTGACGTCGGTGTCGACCGACGCCCGTCGGTCGGTCACGCGGTTCGCGCTCGCAACTCGGTGTCGTGGGTTGTCGTGCGCATAACGGTCCCCTCCCCGCTGGTGCGGCCCCGGGAGCTTCCGTCGGGCCGCGGCGGCGACCCTGGGTCTTGTAGGTGTGGGTCACGTTATCGCCGGTGCTCCGCAGACCCGCGGAGTATTCGTACGACGGCGCCGGCGTTCGAGGCGTCAGGCCTGTTCTGCGGGGGCCGGCACCGAGGGCCGAGACCCGACCGTCGCGTCGTGGTGCACCTTCATGCCCCGGGTCACCCAGCCCCGCTCCTCGGCCCACACGAGCATCGGCGGCAGGAACACGAGCGCCGACAGGAGGGCCACGGCCACGTTCATGGCGACGATCAGGCCGAAGTCCTGCAGCAGCGGCAGTGACGAGAAGGCGATGACCGCCACGCCCGATACTGCAGTGAGCGCGGAGACGATGAAAGCACGGCCCGTGCGCGACGCCGTGACCTCGACGGCCTCCTGGGGCGAGTAGCCCCGCTGTCGCTCCTCGATGAACCGCAACAGGATCAGCGACGTGAACTCGGTGCACAGCGCCACCACCAGCGGGCCACCGACGGCGGTCATGGGGCTGAGCTGCAGGTCGAAGATCCACGCCACGAGCGACGCCACGCCCACGGCGATGAGCACGGGCACCATCGACAGCAGGGCTCGCACGACGCTGTGCAGCCGCACGGTGAGGAACAGGAACACGAACGCCACGGCCAGGTAGGTGAGCAGGATGCGGTTGGCCTCGATGTTGTCGAGCAGGCCGACGCCCACCACCGCCAGGCCCGACGGTGTGGCCCGCACGCCCGGGGGGATGGCGACGCCGCCGGCGGTCTCGCCCGCATCGAGCTCGTCGCGGATCTCGTTGATGTAGACGGCGCGCTCGTCGAGCGAGCCGGGGCCGGTGCGGAACACCAGGTTCAGGGCGCCCTGGTCGGGGTTGACCAGGGCCTGCTGGATGTCGGGCGGCGCCACCTCGTAGGCGCGCTGCACGTCCGCGCCGGTGGGCGCGAGCGTGGTGGTGTCGGGCTGCTCGATGAGGAACGCCACGGTGGTGACGATCGACGACGCGGTGAGCAGGTCCTCGGGACGCTCGGCGAGCTGCTCGTTGGCGAAGTCGGTGACGAACTGGGCCGTCTCGTCGCTGAAGACGTCGTCGCTCTCGACGAAGATGCCCAGCTCGGCCGACGAGCCCGTCTCGGCCTTGAGGGTGTCGATGTCGCGGATGACCTGCGAGTCCTGGTTGACCCACTCCTCGGGGTCGCTCTGGATCTTCAGCTGGTCCTCGACCAGGATGCCGCCGGCGAAGATCAGCACGCTGGCCACCGCCAGGGGCACGGCGGTCGCCTTGGGCAGGTGGCCGAGCCAAACGACCAGCTTGGCCAGCGTGCCGTGGCTGAAGTCCTTGCCCTTGGTGGGCGAGCGGAACTCGCGGATGCCCAGCGCGGCCAGCGGCAGCACGATGCTGGCGATGCAGATCACGGCGATGCCCACGGCCAGCAGCAGGCCGAAGTCGCGGATCATCGGCACCTTGGCGAAGCGCAGGGCCAGGAAGGCGAAGATGGCGTCGAACGTGACCACCAGCAGGGCGGGCCCCAGGTTGACGGACGCCTCTTGGAGGGGGTGGCTCGACCGGTCGATCACCACCTCCTCCTCGATGCGCGAGTGCATCTGGATCGCGTAATCGATGCCCACGCCCAGCATCACGGGCAGGCCGGCGATCGTGACCACCGACAGGGGGATGCCGAGGTAGCCGGCCAGGCCGAAGGCCCAGGTGACGCCCACGAGAATCACGAACAGCGGCAACAGCCGCCAGCGCACGCCGAACAGCAGCACCAGGATGACGACCATGATCGCCACCGCGATGGCACCCAGCGTGAGCATGCCGCCCCGCAGGTAGTCGTTCAGGTCCTTGAGCAGCACCGCGGCGCCGGTGGTGACGGTGGACGCATTCTCGAACGGCTCGGCCTGGACCACAGTCGTCACCCGGTCGGCCGCGTTGCCCTCGTCCTCGAGCGACGCGTTGCCCTCGAGGCGGGTGATCATCTGGGCGTGCCCCTCGTCGGGGAAGAACGGGCGCAGCGACTTGCGGATCTCGCCCCGGTTGTCGAAGAGCAGGAAGTCGACCCACTCGGGGTTGTCGAAGCTGCGCTCGCCCTGCACCGCGTTGATGCGCTCGAGGGTCAGGAAGGAGTCGTCGAGTCGGACCTCCTGCGCGGCCGGGTCGGGGTCACGCTCGCGGGCCCCGAGCAACGCCTGGCCCGCCACGCTCGCGGTGACGTCGTCCGGCGCCTCGGGTGGCCCGGTGACCATGTTCTGGGTGAACTGGAGGGCGGTGAGAGGGCTGATGACGGTGACCACGCCCTCGGTCGCACGCAGGTCCTCCTCGACCTGGCCCATGTGCTCGACGTTGTCGGGCGTGAACAGGTCGGTGACCGTCTGCCCCTCGTCCATCGTGAACAGGCTGACCATGGCCTGGCCGCCGAACAGGCTCTGGTAGGCGACGCTGTCCTTGTAGACCTGCTCGTCCTTGTTGAGGTACGAGTCCTGCCCGGTGGCGAAGTCGAGCTTGGTGATGCCCAGCCCGAGCACCAGCGTGATCGCCAGGCCGATCACGCCGACGATGCCGGCGTGCTTGCCGAAGTTGAGGGCCATCCAGGCCCAGACGCGTCGCATCGAAGATCTCGCCTTCCTGGCTCGAACCCCCTCCGAGGAGAGCGGAGGAAACGAAGCGAGGTTACTAGTGTCGTCCGGGTGAACGGCAGCCCCCCTTCAGCTGACGAGATCCTGTCGCTGTTGCGCTCGCGCGGCGACCGGCTGACGGCATCCCGCCGGGCCGTCGTCGAGGCGCTGCTGGCGGGCGACCATCACGTGACCGCCGACCAGATCGCCGCCCGGGTGGCCGAGCGCCACCCTGAGGTGCACCGGGCGACCGTCTACCGCACACTCGACCGGTTGGAGGAGGTGGGCGTCGTCACACATGTCCACCTTGGCCACGGGCCGTCCACGTTCCACCTCAACGACCGGCCCCACCACCACGCGGTGTGCTCGTCGTGCGGGGCGGTCGTCGAGGTGCCGCTCGATGCGCTCGACGACCTGGCCGCCGGTCTGCGCGACGAGCACGGGTTCGAGCTGTCGCCGCAGCACTTTGCGCTCTCGGGCCGCTGCCGGGCCTGCGCCTGAGCTGCGGTGCGGCGGCCGGCGAGGCAAGAGCGCCGGCGTCAGGCGCGGGCGGTGATGGCCTCGGCGCCGCCGAGGTACGGGCGCAGGGCCTCGACGATGGTGACCGAGCCGTCGGGACGGCGGTGGGTCTCGAGGTACGCGGCGACGGTGCGGGGCCAGCCCATCGCGGAGCCGTTGACCGTGTGGGCGACGGCGGTGCCCTTCGGCTTGCCGCCCTCGTCGGGCGTCGGGCGGTAGCGGATGTTGGCGCGCCGGGCCTGGTAGTCGGCGAACCACGACACCGACGACACCTCGAGCCATTGGTCGACACCCGGTGCGTACGCCTCGATGTCCCAGGTCCGGGCCGCCGAGTTGCCCAGGTCGCCGGTGCACAGGTCGAGCACGCGGTAGGCCAGGCCCAGGTCGCGCAGCAGGCCCTCGCTGCGGGCCAGGACGTCCTGCTGGCAGCGGATGGCGGCCTCGGCGTCCGCGGCGACGGCCAGCAGCTCGACCTTGTCGAACTCGTGGGCCCGCAGCAGGCCGCGGGTGTCCTTGCCCGCCGAGCCCGCCTCGCGCCGGAAGCACGACGTGTAGGCCGTGTAGCGCAGCGGCAGGTCGGCGGCGTCGAGGATCTCGTCGCGGTGCAGCGACGTGAGCGGCACCTCGGCCGTGGGGATCGCCCACAGGTCGTCTCGTTCGACGTGGTAGGCGTCGTCGGCGAACTTGGGCAGGTGACCCGTCGAGACCATGGTCTCGGTGAGCACCAGCGTGGGCGGCCGCACCTCTTCGTACGCATCGGCGTTGCGGTCGAGGCTGAGCTGCACCAGCGCGCGCAGCAGGCGGGCGCCCCACCCCCGGTACATCGTGAACATCGAGCCCGAGATCTTGGTGGCCCGGGCGAAGTCGAACAGGCCCAGCTCGTCGCCGATGTCCCAGTGGGGGACGCGCTGGTGCTCGCCGTAGGTGGCGGGGTCGTAGCCCTCGGTGCGGAGGACGACGTTGTCGGCCTCGCCCGCCCCGTCAGGCGCGTCGACGCTCGGCGTGTTGGGCACGGCGAGCAACAGATCGCGGATCTCGTCGGCCAGGCGCTCGGCATCGGCCGCGAGCACCTTCTCGCTCTCGCCGAGCGCACGGCTCTCCGCCATCTTGGTCTCGGCCTCGTCGGCCTGGCCCTGTCCCCGCAACCGGCCCACCTGCTTGGAGATGGCCTTGACCTGGCTGCGCACGTCGTCGCGCTCGGCGGTGAGCCGCCGCTGCTCGGCGTCGAGGGCGAGGATCTGGTCGATCGCATCGGACGTGCCCGGGCCCCGACGGTCGAGCGCAGCCTTGACGGCCTCGGGCTCGGTGCGGATGCGTCGGAGGTCGAGCATGGGAGACGAGGCTACCGGCGGTGGCCAGGTGGGCCGGCACAGGTTGCGCTCCGCCGCGGCGCGCTCGGGCCGGGGTGGGCGTGGCTGCGAGCCGGCCGGGTAGCGTCGCTGCCGCCATGGCCGCCGTCGACGTCGAGTCGCTCACCATCACCTACGGGAGCGTGACGGCGGTCGACGACCTGTCGTTCCACGCCGACGCCGGCCAGGTCACCTGTGTGCTCGGGCCCAACGGCGCCGGCAAGACGTCGACGGTCGAGGCCCTCGAAGGGCTGCGCAGACCCACGTCGGGGCGCCTGTCGGTGGCGGGGCTCGATCCCCGGGTCGACCACGGCGCGCTCACCGAGCGCATCGGCGTCATGTTGCAGGAGGGCGGCATCCACCCGGCGGTGCGGGTGAACGAGGCTCTGCGGCACGCCGCCGCGCTCTACCACGACCCGGTCGAACCGGCGGCGTTGATCGACCGGCTGGGGTTGTCGGGGCTCGAGCGGCGGACCTACCGCCAGCTGTCCGGCGGCGAGCAACGGCGGCTCGCGCTGGCACTGGCGCTCGTCGGCCGGCCACAGGTCGCGTTCCTCGACGAGCCGACGGCCGGCGTCGACCCCGCCGGCCGTCAGGTCATACGCCAGGTGATCGCCGACCTGCGCAACGACGGCGTGACCGTGCTGCTCACCACCCACGACCTCGACGAGGCCGAGCGCGTCGCCGACCGCGTCGTCATCGTCGTCGCCGGCCGGCTCGTCGCAGCGGGCACGGTCGACGAGCTCACCCGCGCCAGCGGCGCGGACGAGCGGGTGCGCTTCCGCGCGCCGGCGGGGCTCGACCGGGAGTCGCTGGCGCGTCGACTCGGCGGCGTCGACGTCGTCGAGACCGCCCCCGGCGACTACACCGTCGCCACCGCCCCGACGCCGCAGGCCGTCGCCGCCGTCACCGCCTGGCTCGCCGACCACGACCTGCCCTTGTCCGACCTGCGCGCCGGCCGCCAGCGCCTCGAGGACATCTACCTGCAGCTCACGGCCGATCAGCCGCCGGGTGAGGGCGGCGCTGCGGCGCCCGCCGGTCCTGCCCGCGTCACCGGGCCCGACGACACCGGACCCGCCTCGAGCGGTCCGCCGACCGCGACAGATCCCTCGGCGACGCCCGACCCGGCCCGCACCGAGCAGGCTCCCGGTGCCCCGGACTCGGCCACCGCACCAGAATCACCGGGCATCGAGCAGACGCCCGCCCGCCCGGACACGCCCGAGCCACCCGATGGTGGGACGAGCCCCGCGCCCGCACCAGCGCCACCCGAGCACGGTGGGCGCGAAGAATCCGATGGCGGTGAGCGACTGGCCAGCCCGCCGCGGCAGGCCGTGGACACGGACACGGCGGACACGGACACGGCGGACACGGCGGACACGGACACGGCGGACGGGGACACCGACGCGACGGACGGCAGCGTGGCGTCGGCGTTCGAGGCGTTCTGGGGCAAGCGCCGGAACGACGACGCAGCGGACTGGACGTCCGGCGACGAGACCGGGCCCCGCCCCGGAGGCGAGCGATGAGGCCCCTGATCGCCCAGCTGCGGCTGGAGCTGGCGTTGACGCTGCGCAACGGCGAGTCGCTGCTGCTCACGCTGGGCATCCCCGTCGTGGTGCTGGTCTTCTTCTCGCTGGTCGACGTGTTGCCGATCGACGGCGAGGCCGTCGACTTCCTGGCCCCCGGGGTCCTGGCGATGGCGGTGCTGGCCACGGCGTTCACGAACCTGGCCATCTCCACCGGGTTCGACCGGTCGTACGGCGTGCTCAAGCGCCTCGGCGCCACACCCCTGGGCCGGCCCCGTCTGGTGGCGGCCAAGGCGGTCGCCGTGTTGGTCGTGATCGCCGTCCAGGCGGTCGTGCTCGCAGCCACGGCGCTGGCGCTGGGCTGGGAGCCGGACATCGAACCCCTGCCGCTCGCCGGCGCCGTGGTGCTCGCCATCGCCGCGTTCACCGGCATGGCGCTGGTCGTGGCCGGGCGCCTCCGAGCGCTCGTGGCGCTGGCCGCTGCCAACGCCGTCTTCGTCGGCCTCCTGCTCCTGTCGGGCATGGTCTTCCCGCTCGAGGAGCTGCCGCCCGGGCTGCGGGCAGGCGCCCGGTCGCTGCCGTCCACAGCCCTGGCCGAGGCGGCCCGCGGGGCCCTCACGGCGGGCGCCGACGTCCCCGGCCGGGTGTGGCCCGTGCTCGGCGTGTGGGCACTGGCCGCGGTCGCTCTGGCCATCGCCCTCTTCCGCTGGGAACCGAGCGACTGATCTGACGCGTCGCCGACCCGGCAGGGTGCCGCGGGTGCCGTTGCGTCTGGCAGGCTGGCGGCATGGCTCGCTGGGCATCGTCCGACATCCCCGACCAGACCGGCCGCACCGTCCTCGTGACGGGCGCCAACAGTGGGCTCGGCCTGCGGTCGGCCGAGGCGCTGGCCCGGCGCGGCGCGACGGTGGTGATGGCGTGCCGCAGCGCCGAACGCGCCGAGGTGGCGCGGGCGCAGGTTGCCGCGGTGGCCACCGGACCCGATCCGGTGGTCGTCCCGCTCGACCTCGCCGACCTCGAGTCGGTGCGCAAGGCCGCCGCCGAGGTCGATGCGGCGGTCGACCGGCTCGACGTGCTGATGAACAACGCCGGTGTGATGGCGCCACCGCTCACCCGCACGGCCGACGGGTTCGAGATGCAGTTCGGCACCAACCACCTCGGCCACTTCGCGCTCACCGGTCTGCTGCTGCCCGCGTTGCGCCGTGCGGGCTCTCCGCGCGTCGTCACGACGTCGTCGAACATGCACCGCCAGGGCCGCAACGAGTGGGACGACCCCAACTACGAGCGCACCCGCTACCGCAAGTGGGCCGCGTACGGTCGGTCGAAGCTCGCCAACCTGTTGTTCATGCGCGAGCTCGACCGCCGCGCCCGCGACGCCGGCGTCGACCTGACGTCGGCCGCGGCCCACCCCGGCTACGCCTCCACCCACCTCCAGGGTGCGAGCGCCGATCAGTCGGGTGGGTGGCTGCTGTCGCGGGCGACGGGAGCGATCATGGCGATCGGCAACGGCCTGGTCGCCCAGTCCGACGCCGCCGGGGCGCTGCCCCAGCTCTACGCGGCCACCATGGACGACGTGGCCTCCGGCGACTACGTCGGCCCGGACGGCCCGTTCGAGATGCGTGGCGGCCCCAAGACGGTCGGCATGTCGTCCGCGGCGCGCGACGACGAGGCGGCCGCGCGACTTTGGGCCCTGTCCGAGGAGCTCACGGGCGTCACCTACGCCTGGTAGCCGGCGCGACCGCGAGACCGGGGGGTGCGCCGGGCTGCGGTGTCAGCGCGGGTCAGCCCGGGTCGGCCGGATCTGTGCCCGGCCGGACATCGGCGGTGGGCTCCTGTGCCGGCGGGTGCTTGTCGAACTCGCGCTCGACGTCGGCCCAGGTCAGGTCGGTCGCCGGCCCGGCCTGGTCGATCGCCTTGTCGCTGTCGCTGAACTTGGCCGCCCACTGGAAGAACCGTGTGGTGATGACGATCCACAGGAACCCGCCGCCGACGAGCTTCATGATGACGCCGGCCATCTGCTGGTCGTCGGTGATGGTCAGGCCCCACAGGCGGTCGGGCACGTCGTAGGCGGAGTAGATCGACCCCTCGGCGAAGGTGAGCCACCCGGCCGGCACGGTCGGGATGATCGAGGTGACGAACAGGTACAGCATCTGCGCCGGGTAGGAGATGCGCAGCTCGGGCAGCGGGCCCACCACGGGCATCCACAGCAGGAACGACGTGAACACCAGCGCCGTGTGCACGAGGTAGTGCACGAGCGGGTTCCCGACCGACATGTTCACGACGCCGGGCGCGTGCGTGAACAGCAGGAAGCCGTTGAACAGCAGGGCCGCCGGCACGGGCCTGGCCAGGAAGTAGAAGGCCTGCTTCACCCGCCCCCGACCGAGCACCAGCCGGGCCAGCCACTGGGGGGTGGCCAACAGCATCACGGGCGGGACCAGGTAGGTGAGCACCATGTGCTGTGTCATGTGCACCGAGAAGAGGTACTCCTCGCCGATGTCGTGCATCGGCCAGTCGGATGCCAGCCACAGCAGCACGAGGCCCAGCCCGAACCAGGCGAGCTGCTGTCGTGACACGACAGCCTGGCCTGCGGGCACCACCTTGGGGCCCACCACGCGGATCGCGTAGACGGCCAGGACGGCGACACCCCCCACCAGCACCCAGACCTCCGGGTGCGGCTGCCAGCGCCAGAAGTCGGTTCCGGCGGCGAGCAGGCTCATCTCAGATCACGTCCCGTAGCCCGAGTCCCAGAACTCCATCGTGGTGAGCACGATCGTGTAGACGAACACGGCCAGCACGAGGCCCCCGACGAACACGCGCTTGAACAGCGGGTTGTCGTAGCGGAGGTGCATGAACCAGCCGCACACGATGGCGAACTTGGCGATCATCATCGGGAACAGCGAGGCGACCAGCAGCGTCGTGCTGGCGTCCTCGATGAAATAGGTGCCGACCTCGAGCGCCGTGATGGCCGCGAGGATGAGGGCGACGATGACGTAGCTGCGGTCGCTGGGGTGCGTGTGCTGGTGGGCCTCGTGGTCGGCCCCGGCCTGCGGCGCCTCGCCGGCGTATTCGGGTTCGGTGGCGGTGCTCATCGTTCGCTCCCCACACTCACGGGATCAGGTAGACGATCGTGAAGATCAGGATCCACACGATGTCGACGAAGTGCCAGTAGAGGCCGAAGATCTCGACGGTCTCGGCTCGCTCTGCCCCCAGGTTGCCCCGTAGCGACATCACGAACAACGTCAGCAGGAGGATGATGCCCACGCTGACGTGCACGCCGTGGAAGCCGGTGAGCGTGTAGAAGGCCGACCCGAAGATGTTGGTCGTGTAGCCCAGCCCCTCCTTGACGAAGGACGTGAACTCGTAGACCTGCCCGGCGATGAACACCCCGCCCAGCAGCGAGGTGGTGAGCAGGAAGGTGCGGCAGCGGCGCTCGTCGCCCCGGTGGATCGCACCGACGGCGAGCGCCATGGTCAGCGAGCTGAACAGCAGCACGAAGCTCGACACCGACGTGAACGGGATGTCGAACACGTCCTCGGGCCCCGGGCCGGCAACGGAGCGGTGCCGCAGCAGCAGGTACGTCGAGATGAGCCCACCGAAGAGCAGGCAGTCCGACCCGAGGAACACCCACATGGCCAGCTTCTCGTTGGAGACGCCGGTGCTCGTGTCGTGGGTGGGCACGCCCTTGGGATGGAGCGCCGGATCGGGATCGTGCGTGGCGAACGCGGTGTCAGTCATCGGAGGGAGCCTTCTCGTCGGACTCGGAGGCGGTGGACGGAGTGGAGGCGGTGGACGCCGACACACCGGCGGGCTGCGGCTCGCCGGCGCCGGCGGTCGCGTCGCCCGCGGTCTCGTCGCCGCCGTCGACCTCGTCGGGCTCGGCCTCGGCGCCGTCGTGGCCGTCGTCGTGACCATCGTGCCCGTTGGGGCCGTGGTGGGCCTCCGGGTCGTCCGCGGGCTCGTAGCCCCACCCGAAGCCGCCGATCACCACGATCAGCCCGCCCAGGGCGGCGAAGCCCAGGTTGAAGATCAGGCCGTAGCCGATGATGGGCAGCCCGGCGGCCATGACGAGCGGCCAGTAGGAGGGCGACGGCAGGTGGACGTCGGTGGCGTCACCCTTCTGGGCGACCTCGGCGCCGGTGGCCACCCGCACGACCTTGCCGGTCTCGTCTTCCTGGTACTTGCGGTGCCAGAACTCGTCGAGGTGCGACACGGTGGGCGTCTCGTCGAAGTTGTGGGCGGGCACCGGCGACGGGACCATCCACTCGAGGCTGCGTGCGTCCCACGGGTCGGGCCCTGGGTCGACCGGGTTGGCCTTGTGGGCCCGCCAGCTCCTCAGGATGTTCCAGGCGAAGATCAGCATCGACACGGCGATGACGAGCGCGCCCACGGTCGACGCCATGTTCCAGAAGTCGAACCCGTAGCCGGCGACGTAGGTGTGCATGCGCCTGGGCATGCCCTGCAGGCCCAGGATGTGCATGGGCCCGAACGTCAGGTTGAACCCGATCAGGATCGTCCAGAAGTGCCATTTGCCCAACTTCTCGTCGAGCATCCACCCGAACACCTTGGGCCACCAGAAGTAGAAGCCGCCCAGGAAGCCCAGCAGAGCACCACCGAAGATCACGTAGTGGAAGTGGGCGACGATGTAGTACGTGTCGGTCTGCTGCGTGTCGGACGGGGCCACCGCGTGGGTGACGCCCGACAGGCCGCCGATGGTGAACATCGTGACCAGGCCGATGGCGAACAGCATCGGCGTGGTGAAGCGCAACTTGCCGCCCCACATGGTCGCCAGCCAGTTCAGGATCTTCACGCCGGTGGGCACGGCGATGAACATGGTCGACATCGAGAACGCGGCCACCGACAGCGGCCCCATGCCGGAGGCGAACATGTGGTGGGCCCACACGCCCCAGCCCATGAAGCCGATGGCGATGCCCGAGAACACCATGAACGGGTAACCGAAGATGGGCTTGCGGGAGAACACCGGGATGATCTCGGACACGATGCCGAAGGCGGGCAGGATCAGGATGTAGACCTCCGGGTGGCCGAAGATCCAGAACAGGTGCTCCCACAACAACGGGTCGGCGCCCTGCGACACGTTGAAGAAGTTGGCGTCGAACAGCCGGTCGAAGGTGAGCAGGAACAACGCGATCGAGAGGACCGGCAGGGCGAACACCAGCAGCAGCTGGGTGACGAGGCCCATCCAGGTGAAGACCGGCATCTTCATCATCGTCATGCCGGGCGCCCGCATGTTGAGCACCGTGACCACCAGGTTGATGGCACCGACGAGCGAGGCGATGCCGGTGATCTGCAGGCCAAGGGCGTAGAAGTCCATGCCGTGGCTGGGTGAGAACGTCACGCCCGTGTTGGGGGCATACGCGAACCAGCCGCCGTCGGCACCGCCGCCCAGGAACCACGACGTGTTCAGCATGAGGCCGCCGCCGAGGAAGCACCAGAAGCTGAACGCGTTGAGCCGCGGGAACGCGACGTCACGGGCGCCGATCTGCAGCGGCATCAGGTAGTTCATGAACGCCGCGCCGAGCGGGATGACGACCAGGAAGATCATCGTCACGCCGTGCATGGTGAACAGCTGGTTGTACAGGTCGGCCGAGTAGAGCTTCTGCCCGGGTGCCGCCAGCTGCAGCCGGATGAGCACGGCCTCGAACCCGCCGAGGGTGAAGAAGAACAGCGCGGCGGCGGCGTACATGATGCCGATGCGCTTGTGGTCGACGCTGGTGAGCCAGCTCTTCCAGCCGGTGGTCGCGGTCGGGCGCGAGAAGCCGCCCAGCGGCCGGTTGACGGTGGTTGCCCCTGTGGTCAGCTCGAGGGGTGCAGTCGGGCGTTCGACGATCGCCATGTGGATTCCTACTACTCAGTCCAGGCCCGCGAGGAAGTCGACCAGCTGGTCGATCTGGTCCTCCTGCAGGTTGAAGTTGGGCATGCCCCGCACCTTGTCGCCGCCCGGCTCGGGCACGTGTGGGGCGTCCATGGGCTTCTCGGCCGGCGGGTTGCGGAGCCAGGCCTCGAGGGCCCCGCGGTTCAGCTCGACGCCGATCTCGTCCGCCTCGATGATCTCGTCGCCGTCCTGGTCGACCCACAGGTCGAAGATGGCCCCGGCGAAGGTGCCGCGGCTGGCGAAGTGCGTCAGGTCGGGCGCGTTCTCGGACACGATCAGCTCGGTGCCGTCGCCCTGCTCCTCGAACTCCGAGTCGTTGATGCCCCGGGCCAGGTGGCACCCCGAGCACTGGGTGGTGAACAGCTCGGCGCCGCCGGCGGCACGCTCCTCGGTGGGCATCTCCGCGTCGTCCTGCTGCTCCTCGAGCCACGCCTCGAACTCGTCGGGCTCGAGGGCGACGACCCGCTGGCGCATGTAGGCGTGGGACAGACCACAGAACTCGGTGCACTGCCCGACGTAGGTGCCGGGTTCGTCGGCGTTGATGCGGAGCGGGTGCGTGCGGCCCGGCACGGCGTCCTTCTTGCCGTTGAGGGCGGGGATCCAGAACGAATGGATGACGTCGTTGGACTGGATGTCGAGGTTGACGTCCACACCCG
The DNA here is from genome assembly GCA_963735375.1 of uncultured Acidimicrobiales bacterium. Taxonomy (GTDB): domain Bacteria; phylum Actinomycetota; class Acidimicrobiia; order Acidimicrobiales; family VFJN01; genus ZC4RG19. The sequence continues at coordinate 302,441 of CAVTKS010000005.1, read as the reverse complement.
CCGGGATGACGAGGTCATTGGCCGTGAGCACCGGCTCGTCGTCGAACTCGCCGTCGCCGTTGGTGTCGTAGGCGAACTCCCACCACCACTGCTGGCCGGTGACCTGGACGGTCAGGTCGTCGTCGTTGCGCTCGTTGATGTCGAACAGCGTGCGCAGCGTGAAGAACCCGACCACGGCGAGCATGACCGCCGGCAGGATCGTCCAGGCGATCTCGAGCTTGGTGTTGCCGTGCGTCTGGGTGGGCAGGTCGTCGTCGCTGTCGTTGCGGCGGCGACGGAACCTGATGACCAGCGCCAGGGTGCCGAACTCGACCAGGATGAACACCACCACGGCGATGAGGAACACCCCGTCCCACAGGCTGTCGATGCTGCGGGCGATGGGCCCCTTGGGCTCGAGCGTGGACTGCGGGGCGTCCGACGCACAGGCGCCGAGGAACAGCACCAGCGGCAGGACGAGCGCCAGGGGCGCGAAGCGACGGCGGCGCGGGCCTCCGGACTCGCGGCCCGGCTGCTGGCCGTTGGACATGCCTTCTCCTTGAGGTCCTCGTGCAGGACGCGAGCTACGACGGATCACCGGGCCACCTCGACGATCACCGGGGCGGCCGGCGGAAAGGCGCCGTGGTCGCCACCGGGCTCTTCCTCGTGCTCGTGGAACTCGCGGGTGCCGGCGACAGCGCCACCGACGCCGATGCCGATGACCACGAGGGCACCGACGACCAGCAGGCCCACGACCACGTTCGAGCTGATCTTGGGGCGCGAGGCGATCAGGAAGCCCGCGCCGACGATGACAACTGAAGCGACCAGCGCGATCCACACCGCGACGTCGGGCGACAGCGCCAGGAACACACGGGAGAACGCCACCGCCAGCACGGCGAGCGCCAGCACGCCGGCCGCCGGGTACTCGATCGGGTTCATCAGGCGGTTGCGGATGCGCCGGTTGGTCTCGGCGTCGCCCGTGGCGCGGTCGGCCCACGCCTGCGCTGCCCACTCGACCAGCACGATGCCGAGCACGATCAGGCCGAAGACGAACATCAGGGGCTCGGCCACCAGGCCGACGACGACCAGCGCCGCGCCGAACGCGGCGATCGGCGGCCAGTAGCTGGCGCCGGCCGGCGTGACCGGCGGGACGGTGTCGGTGCCGGCCACCTGGGCGACCGAGACGGCCTCGGCGTCACGGGAGGCCGAGGCCACCAGGCCGAGGACGAGGCTGACGACGGCAGCCGACACCAGGACGCCGTAGCCGAAGTGATCGCCGACGGCCCCCTTGTAGCCGACCGTCAACGGGCCGAGGCCGTTGCCGCCAGTCGTCCAGCCGTAGGCGGCCGCCAGGACGAGCGTGACGAACCCGAGGCCGAAGAACCACTTGGAACCGGTGGTGATCATCCTCATGGCCTCACTTGATGATGGTGATCGTGTACCAGACCGCGGCGTACACGGCCACGGTCACGAACCAGTACAGGGCGGCGGCGCTGACGCCTTCGGCGGCGCGGCCGGTGTACTGGCCGCCCACGGCGCGGAACGCCATGACGGCCAGATAGAGCATGCCGACGCCGACCATGGCGACGTGCAGGGCGGTGATCGTGTAGATCAGCAGCGCCTGCGTCGAGCTGGTGACGCCGAGCCCGAACTGCTGCCAGCCGTAGGCGACGCCGTTGATGTAGGCGGCGCCGAGGAGCAGCGTGATACCGAACGCCATGAGGGCGTGGCCGCGATCCTCGTTGCGCAGGGCCTGCACCACCCAGGCGACGGTCAGCAGTGACAGGAGCAGGGTGACCATGCCCATGCTGCCGGGCGTGAGCTGCAGGTTGCCCTCATCCGGCAGCCAGATCTCGCCGCTGGCGATCACGTCGGAGCGCAGCTTGGCGTAGAAGCCGATGAGCGAGAGGATCACCATCGCGGCACTGCCGGCAGCCAACGCGGTGCCGACGAGCAACACGCGGGGGCGGGCCGGCGGCGCGGGCGGCGCCGCGGAGAAGATCTCCAGGTCGGTGGTGGCGGTGGCCATCAGGCGGATGCCTCCGTGTTCTCGGCCGCGGCGGCGTGGCGGGCGTCGTAGACCGGGGCCTCGGACGTGATCTCCGGCAGCGAGGCGAAATGGCCGACCGCCGGTGGTGAGGTTGTGGCCCACTCGAGGGTGTGGCCGTCCCACGGGTCGTCGCCGGGGCCGTCGCCGGCGCGGGGCTTCAGCAGCGCCAGGGCGACGACGACGCCACCCAGCACGACGACGGCGAGGCCGATGCCCGACACCAGGTTGAGCGTCTCGACCGTCTCGAGGTCACCGGCATCGACCGTGCCGGCGCCGCCCGCGACGAGGCGGGCCTGGCCGTAGCTGAGCCCGGCGATGGCCTGCGGCACGGCGGCGACGAGCGCACCGAGGAACACGATGGTGCCGCCCAACCGGGTGACCGCGTCGGGCAGCAGCTTGCCGTAGAGCTTGGGCGCCCAGAACGCCGACACCGGCGAGCCCGCCGAGCGCAGCGCCCACCAGCACGAGGTCGGCCTGGGCGGTCATCCACGTGGTGTTGTCGAGATCGAGGTCCTCGATGACCGTGGCGCCACCGGCGGCGACGCCGAGGAGCACGAGCAGCCCGGAGAGCTGGGCGAGGATCAGCGGCGTGCCGACCTTGACCTTGCCCTTGGCGAGGGTGGCGCTCCACAGACCCAGCAGGCCGAGCACCGGCACGATGGCCAGGAACCCGACGACGATCCACGGGCCCTCGAACAACCACGGCGTCGGGGACTCGCTGCCGTCGACGCTGGCGCCGATCTGCGCCCACGCACCGAAGCCCAGCGCGGCGGCGAGGCCGATGAGGAACATGGCGGCACCGTGGCGCTGGTGCCGGCGCCGGCCGAAGACCGGCACGATGTCGGCGATGATGCCGAGCGCCGGCACGGCCACGAGGTAGAGCGAGGGCTGCCAGAACAGCCAGGCGATGCGATCCCACACGCCGCCGCTGCCCCCGAGGAACTGCTGGCCGTAGCGCAGGTCGAGGTAGGTGAGCAGCAGCACGCCGGCGAGGACGGGCAGCGTCAGCAGCCACACCGTGCCCGCCGCCAGGATCGACCACGAGAACAGCGGCGTGCGGCGCAGGCTCATACCCGGCGCCCGCAGCGTGAGCACCGTGGTCACGACCGACAGGGTGGCCACCGCCAGGGCGATGACGACGGCGATGAGGCCGGCCACGTACAGGCCCACCGCGTCGAGCTCGGTGCCGAACGGGCCGCCATCGATGGCGTAGGAGGCGAGGACGAGGCCGCTCGACGCCAGCCACACCCAGTAGGCGGCGGCGCTGGCCCGGGGGAAGGCGACCGTGGACGCTCCCACCTGCAACGGCACGATGGCGGTGGCGAGCCCGATCAGCAGGGGCACCACCCCGAGGAACAGCGCCGCGGTGGAGTGGAGGGTGAAGACCCGGAGCGCGGTGTCGGCGCCGAAGATCTCGCTGCCGGATACGTCGTACTGCTCGATCCCGACCAGTGCACCGGCGACCCCGGCGGCGATCAGGAACAGCAGCGACGTGCCGACGAACAGTTTGCCGATGGTGCGCGGGTCGCCCGAGCCGACCACGGCGGCCAACCCGGTCGGCGGAGCCGACAGGGACGGCGCAGCGGCGGCCTCGACGGCGGCGTCGCGGGGAGCTTCGGTCACGGTCATGAACGCACCCTGGTCAGGAGACTGGCTGTGCTCGGGAATCTAGTCACATGCGTCTTGAGGCTACGAATGAGCAGGCAGGCCATCAGAACCCCGAGCGGACGAGCTCGTCGACCGCGATGGCGGCGAAGAGAAGGCTGATGTAGGTGATCGACCACGTGAACACCCGCATGGCGACCTGAGGCGTGCGGTCACGGAGCAGGCGCACCGACAGCCAGGTGAACACCGCCCCGAGCGCCAGCGCCGCGCCGACGTAGATCGCGCCCATGCCGGCGACGGGGGCGAACAGCAGCGTGATGGCCCACAGGAGCAGCGTGTAGAGGAGGATGCGCACGGCCGTGGTGCGCAGGCTGGCGACCACCGGCAGCATCGGCACGTCGGCTGCCGCGTAGTCGTCGCGGTAGCGGATGGCGAGCGCCCAGAAGTGCGGCGGCGTCCAGTAGAAGATGACCGCGAACAGCACCACGGGCGGCCAGTCGAGCGTGCCGGTCACAGCGGACCACCCGACGAGCACGGGCACCGCCCCCGCCGCCCCGCCGATGACGATGTTGCTCTTCGACGTGCGCTTCAGCCACAACGTGTACACGAAGACGTAGAACAGGCACGCGGCCACGGCCAGCACGGCGGACAGCAGGTTGACCGTGGCCCACAGGAAGACGAAGGCCAGCACCTCGAGCGCGATCGCGAACACGAGCGCCGAGCGGGGGGCGATGCGTCCCGCGGCGAGGGGACGGTTCTTCGTGCGGTTCATCAACTGGTCGATGTCGCGATCGACGTACATGTTGATCGCGTTGGCTCCGCCGGCGGCCAGCGTGCCCCCCAGCACGGTCGCCACGATGAGCCACAGAGAGGGCAGGCCCCGCTCGGCCACGATCATCGTCGGCACGGTGGTGACGAGCAGCAGCTCGACGATGCGTGGCTTGGTGAGGGCCACGAAGTCGCCGATCTGCGACAGCAGAGGGCGCGCGGAGGGCTGGGCGGCGGTCAACACAACGCGGCGCAGCCTAGGTCTGGCCTCCCGAGGGGAGCCAACGCAGCGCACCGGCTCCCGGCCGGCCGACGGCGACCCGTATTCGGCTCGCCGGGGGCGCGGCTCCTACCCTGAGCGTCGTGCGGCTCCCCCGCCTCTCTCCCGCCACCTACCGCTCGATCGCGCTGGCCACCCTCGTGTCGCTGGTGCTCATCACGGTCGCCGGCGCCGGCGTGCGGCTGACCGGTTCGGGCCTCGGCTGTTCCACCTGGCCGTCGTGCGAGCCCGACAGCTTCACCCCCCGGTCGGCGTCGGACACCCACGCGATGATCGAGTTCGCCAACCGGTTGGCCAACGCCGCCGTCGGCCTCCTCGCCATCGCCGCGGTGGTGGGCGCCCACCTGCGGCGCCCCCGGCGCTCCGACCTGTTCCGCCTGGCCCTGGGTGTGTTCGCCTGGGTGCTGTCCAACGGCCTGGTGGGAGCGCTCGTCGTCTGGCTCCACCTGTCGCCCGTCTCGGTGATCGGCCACTTCGTGCTGGCGCTGGGCGCCATCTGGAACGCCCTCCTGCTCTACGAGCGCGCCGGCGCCGAGGGCGACGCCGCGCCCGACCAGCCGCGCCGGCGGGCGGCCACCGACGGGTTCGTCACGGCGTGCAAGCTTCTCCTCGTGGCAGCGGGTCTGGTGCTGATCACCGGCACCCTGGTGACCGGCAGCGGCCCCCACGCCGGCGACGACCGGGCCGACCGCCTCGCTCTGGAGGTGGGCACGGTGGCCCGGGTCCACGGCCTGTCGATGATCGTGTTCCTCGCCCTGACGGTCGTCGTCGTGCGCATGGCCCACCGTGGCGACGCGGCACCGTCCGTCGTCCGCCGCAGCCACGAGCTGCTGGTGGTGCTCCTGGCCCAGGCGGCGATCGGCTACTGGCAGTACTTCGTCGGGGTGCCGGCGCTGCTCGTGGCGTTCCACGTCCTCGGTGCGACCCTCGTGTGGATCGCCGTGCTGCGCCTGTGGCTGTCGCTCGGCACCACCGAGGCGACCCAGGCGATCGCCCGCCAGGCAGCGGTCGACGCCACCCCGCAGCCAGAGGTCATCGCGGTGACCGACGAGGGCGCGGCCACCCCGGTGGCGACGACCCGATAGCGGGCGCGCGACAATGAACCTCGTGGTGACCGCTGGTCCAACCGCGCCGCTGACGGCGCCCGTCGAGACCGACCAGCCCGTCGGTGACACCGACGTCGATCCCGACCGCCCGTGGGTGGTCATCGTGTGGAACGACCCCATCAACCTGATGTCGTACGTCACCTTCGTGCTGCAGAAGCTGTTCGGGTACCCACTCGAGGTGGCCGAGAAGCTCATGCTCCAGGTGCACTACGACGGGCGCGCCGTCGTGTCGAACGGCACCCGTGAGAAGGCCGAGCTCGACGTCTTCCGCCTCCACGAGCACGGCCTCTGGGCCACGATGCAGCAGGACTGATGGTCTTCGACCGAGACAGGGTCAGGCGCCGCGGCAAGAGCCGCTACCAGGTGAAGCTGCGCCCCAACGAGCGGATGCTGGTCGCCGACCTGGTGGGCCAACTGCGCGAGCAGCTGGTGGCGTCGACCGACGACCCGTCGGTGCGGCGCCTGTTCCCGCCCGCCTACCCCGACGATGCCGAGCGCGACGCCGGCTACCAGGTGCTCACGCGCGACGAGCTGCTGGAGCATCGCCTCGCCGCCCTCGACACGGTCGAGGCCACGCTCGACGGCAGCGAGCTCGACGACGCCGGCATGACCGCCTGGATGCACACCCTCAACTCGTTGCGGCTCGTCCTCGGCACGCGGCTCGACGTCGACGAGGAGCTACCGCCACTCGACGACACCGACCCGCTGGCCCCGGCCTACGCGGTGTACGAGTACCTGGGCTGGCTGCTGTCACAGGTGGTCGACACGCTCAGCACCGACCTGCCGCCGCCCAACCCCGACGCCCGCGGCTGAGCCGGCGCGCGTCAGGCCCCGGCCTGGGTGGTGGGGGTGCCCGCGGGCGCGAGGCACTCGTCGACCGCGGCCTCGGGCATCTTCGACGGGTCGTCATCAGCCGTGACGGTCATGGTCTCGCCGATGTAGCCCCAGGCGAGGTCGTTGTACAGCAGCTCGCGGCCGTCGGTGCAGTCGAGGCGCACGGGTCGGGGCGACACGAGCTCCTCGCCCTTGACGCAGGCGAGGCCGAAGGTGTCGTTGGCGACATCCACGCCCTCGGCGTAGATCTCCTCGCACGGCGGCAGGTCGTTGGGTGGCTGGTTGTCGGCCGACGGCGCCGCGGGGCCGCCGTCGGCGCAACCGGCGACAAGTATCACAACGAGTGCAGCAACGGCCCCAGTCCCCTTCATGCGCGGCGAATCCTAGGCGCGTCACGACCGCAACACCTCGCCCGGGACCGCCTGACCTCCGGGTTTGGCCGGAGCGGGGCGGCTGCTACTGTGTTCCGACGCCCCGCCGGCGGAGTCGAGCCCCCATCGTCCAGTGGCCTAGGACGCCGCCCTTTCAAGGCGGTAACACGGGTTCGAATCCCGTTGGGGGTGCGTCGCCAAGATCACGGTCCCGTGGTGCAGTTTGGAGTGCACGCCGGCCTGTCAAGCCGGAGGCCGCGGGTTCAAATCCCGTCGGGACCGCCATCTTCGCTCTCTCCCCGGGGGCGAAGGACAGCCTCACCGCTCGCAAGGGTGGCAGGCACGGTCGGGTAGCTCAGTTGGCAGAGCGTCCGCCTGAAAAGCGGAAGGTCACCGGATCGACGCCGGTCCCGACCACCAGAGATGACCAGGCGACATGCCTGGTCATCCGCCGTTTTCGGCTGCGCGCCGGCCGTCAGATCTCGGGGAAGCAGCGCCCGCGCCCGAGCTCGGCGAGGCCTGTCAGGTCGCCGGCCCCGAACGTGACGACGTCCGGTGTGGCCACCGGATGCATCAGCTCGTCGTCGTCGTCGACGTGATCGAGCCCGACGACATGGGCCAGCTCGTGCCGGATGACGGCCGCCACCGCGTCGCGGCCCTGCGCGTCCGTCACGTCGTCCAGGTCGGGGGCGTCGAGGACGACCACACCGGTGACATAGACCCGGGCCGTGTCGTCGACCACCGCCCAGGTGCTCCCGCCCACACCTACCGTCTCGCCGTCGAGGTCCGGCACCTCGGCAGGGTCGGACCAGGCGACGAGCACCGGCGCCCACCGGTCGCCGTAGCGGTCGGGCTGGAACGCGGGACGGGCCACGTCCGGGCGCTCGTCGGTCTCGCCGTCCAGCTCGAACTGCAGGCCCGTGGCCCGGCCCACGTCGTCGAGCGCCTCGGCGAGGAGGGTCTCGGCGCCGGCGGGCGCCTCGCGGAGGTTCTGCACGACATGGACCGGGCGGCACGGGTCGTAGGCGACCGGCTCGGCCGTCCTGGGCTGGATCTGGCTGAACCGGAACGCTGAGGACTCTGCGGTCAACGGTGCCGGCGCGCCCAGCGGCGCGTCCTGCTGCTCGTCACTGGGCGAGGGCAGCCCGCGGGCGTCGGCCTCGCCCGTCACGAGGTCGCGCCCCGGCGGCGCATCGGACGCATCGTCGACCCCGAGCCCGCCCGCGTTGTCTGCGGAACCGGAGCCGCCGCCGTCCTCGAACATGACGGACCAGGCGATCAACGCCGCGACGGCGACGACCACGACGAGCACGACCCGACGGGGTCGGCGCCCCTCGCGGCGGACCGTGCGCTCGGCCGCCCGTTGCTGGGCGAGACGTTCGTCGGCGAGCCGGCTGTGCTCGGCGTCGATGCGACGGAGGCGCTCGATCCGGTCCGCGGCCGAGGCCTCCTGGATCTCGGCGCCGCGGACGAAGTCGTCGTCGAGCGACAGCCCCGCAAACGGGTCGTCGTCATCCGTCCCCCCGCCGGTCGCCACGCCGTGGAACCTAGCGGCGCGTCGACATCACGCGGAACCGGACAGCGTCGGGCGGCATCTCGGTTGATGTGATCGCATCCGGGGGCACCGCCAGCCAGCAAATGTAACCAAATGTAACCAGCGGCCGGTTACATTTGCGATCTCGCCGGTCCGAACATCCGCAAGGCACTACGGGCCCTACGAGCGGTCGGGCTGGTGGATCAGATCGGTGGACCCGGCAAGCCAACCGTGTACCAGCGAACCGGCGACTGACCTCCGTGAGGAACCACGGGACTGTCGCCGGCCGGTCAGATGTTGGTCTCGTCGGCCGGCGTGTCCGGCAGTGGGGGCGCCCCGTGGTGGTCGTGCAGCTCCGCGGGTGCGCCGGCGTCGAGGGTGTATGACGTCATCGACAGCGAGCCCATGGCGTAGCCGTCCACCAGCGCCCGGGCGGGACGGCCCGCGGCCGACGCCAGGCCGGCCAGGTAGAGCAGCGGGATGAAGTGGTCGGGGGTCGGCACCGCCTGGGCGAAGGCCCCGTGGCGCTGCAGGCGCCCCAGCTCGTCGGGGGTCGATTCCATGAGGGAGCGGGCGTCGTCGTCGAAGGCATGAGCCCAGGCGAACCCGTCGTCGGGGCGGCTCCAGTCGATGCGTCTCAGGTTGTGGACCACGTTGCCGCTGCCCACCACGAGGACGCCTCGTTCGCGCAGCGGCGCCAGCTTCGCCCCGAGGGCGAGGTGGTAGTCGAACGGCTTCTGCGCGTTGATCGACAGCTGCACGACGGGGATGTCGGCCTCGGGGAACGCGTGCACCAGCACCGACCAGGTGCCGTGATCGAGCCCCCAGCTGTCGGCGTCGAGGCCGACCCAGGTGGGCTTGACCACCTCGGCGATCTCGTCGGCCAGCGCCGGATCACCCGGGGCCGGATAGTCGACGGCGAACAGCTCGTCGGGGAAGCCGTAGAAGTCGTGGATCGTCTTCGGCCTGGCCATCGCCGTGACGGCGGTGGCGTTGATGTACCAGTGGGCCGAGACGACGAGGATCGCCCTCGGGGTGGGGACGCTCAGCCCGAACGCCTGCCATGCCTCGGTGTAACGGTTGTGGTCGAGCGCGTTCATCGGGGTGCCGTGCCCCAGGAAGGCGGCGGGCATGGGACGGTCGGCGCCGACGGACTCGGTCATGCGGCGGACTCTCCCTGCGCAGCGGGTGTCGCCGGCGCGTCGTCGTCCGCGAGCGCGGCAAGGACGGTGTCGGCGACGGATGCGAGGGTGTCGAGCTGGGCGGGCGTGAGCCGGTCGATGACGTAGCGGCGGACCGCGGCGACGTGCCCCGGGGCCGCAGCCGTGATCGCCGCCCGACCCTGCGCGGTGACGACCACGAACGCGCCCCGCTGGTCGCTGGGGCACGTCTCACGGGCGACCAGCCCGCGCGCCACCATGCGCGACACATGGTGGGACAGCCGGCTCTTCTCCCACCCGAGGGCTCGACCCAACTCGAACGCCCGCAGGCGGCCGGCCGGCTGGGCGGTCAGGGTGACGAGGACCTCATAGTCGGGATACGACAGCTCGGAATCGTCCGCGAGCTCGCGGGCCAGGCGGGCGGTCAACTGCAGGTGCATGAACTGCAGGCCGCGCCACGCCGCGGCTTCTCGTTCGTCGAGCCAACGGACCTCGTCCATGACGTGAGGGTATCCGGGACACCCGGGAATAGTTGATACGTCACCCATGTTGCAACGGATCGCAGTTGACGTATCAACCATCTCACCGCCACAGGAGCCATACGCCATGAGCACCACCACCGCACCTGTCACCGCCACCGGCACCTACGCCGTCGACCCCACCCACAGCCGCATCGGCTTCGTGGCCCGGCACGCCATGGTCACCAAGGTCCGGGGCTCGTTCAACGAGTTCGTCGGCACCGGCTACTTCGACGCCGAGAACCCGGCGCAGTCGCACCTGGAGCTCACGATCGAGGCCGCCAGCATCGACACCCGCAACGCCGACCGTGACGCCCACCTGCGCACCAACGACTTCTTCGACATGGAGGCGTACCCACAGATCAGCTTCGCCAGCACCTCGGTCGAGGCGCTCGACGACAGCACCTACCGCGTCACCGGCGACCTGACGATCAAGGGCGTCACCAAGCCCGTATCCGTCGACTTCGAGTACGCCGGCACCGCCGTCGACCCGTTCGGCAACCACCGCCTCGGCCTCGAGGGCAGCGTCGTCGTCAACCGCAAGGACTGGGGCATCACCTGGAACGCCTCGCTCGAGACGGGCGGCGTCCTCGTGAGCGAGAAGGTCACCCTCGAGTTCGAGGTCTCCGCCATCAAGGCGTCGGACCAGCACTGACCCCACCAGGTTCGAGCCTCTCACCCCGATCCTCCCGCCGGATCGGACGCACAGCGGCCTCGGCCCGGGGTGGTGCACCACCACCCGGGGCCGAGGCCGTCTCGCGTCTCAGGGCCGCGCCGTCGCCTTCGTCAGCCGGCCGGGACCTCGTCGAAGATCTCGATCTCGCCGCCGTAGCAGGCCACCCACACGCGACCGGTGCCGCGGTCGTAGGTGATGCCGATCGGGTGGTGGCCGGTCTCGAGCTCCTGGATCTCGGCCATGTCGGCGGTCGTGACCTTGGACAGCGTCGACGACTCGTAGTGGGCGACGTACAGCGACTCGCCGTCCGCGGCGATGTCCATGCTGCGGGGCGCCGACCCCGTCGCCACCCGGCCGACGACGGCGCCGGTGCGGGTGTCGACCTTGACGATCTCGCCGTCCTTGTTGAGCGTCACGTACAGGAACGCGCCGTCGGGGCTGATCACGATGTGGCGTGGCCCCCGGCCGACGCCGTCGATCGTCCCGGTGGCGAAGGTGATCAGGTCGACGGTCACCAGGTGCGACTCGCCCATCATCGCCACGTACGCGGTGCGCGAGTCGGGCGACACCGCGACGCCCCGCGGGTACGAGCCGGCCAGCGGCACCCGACGCACCTCGGTGCCCGAGGCCACGTCGATGACGCTCAGGTCGTAGGTGCACCAGTTGGTCACCAGCACGTAGTGGCCGTCAGGTGTCGTCGCCACGGACTTGGGCACCGACCCGACGGGGATCAGCTGGTCGATCGTGTGGGTGGCCACGTCGAGGCGGTAGACGAAGCTCGGGTCGTAGCCGCTGTCCGGTGAGCACGTGTCGTCGCCCGGTCGGTCGAACCCGGGCCCGTACATCGAGTAGTTGGAGGTGTAGGCCTTGGTGCGGTCTGGTGAGAACGCCAGCTCGACCGGACCGCCCTGCACCGTGCCGGGCGGGTGGCCGGTGATGCCGAAGTCGGCCAGGTCGACGCGGTCGGGGATGGTGGCGAGGTGGTTGCCGTCGGCATCGAACGCGGTGACCGAGTGGTTGTAGATCATGTTCTGCGCGTAGACGACGCCGTGGCCCGAGGCGACGATCGACTTCGGCGACAGCGGGCCCGTGTCGTCCGTGGCAGTGATCGTCGTGCGCTCCTGCAGCCGCAGGCCGGCCGAGGCGGGCAGGGCGGGCGCGGGGATGGTCGACGCAGGTGGCGGCGCGGTCGTGTCGCCGGGCCCGGTGGGCCCCGGGGCACCAGCCTGCTCGCCGTTGTCGAGCGACTCGACGTCGTCGTCCCGTGCCAGCGCGAGCGCGCCGACGATCGCAACGACCCCCGCGACGAGCAGGATCCCCAGACGTGTGCTGATGCGCACACTCCATGGTCGCATGCGGCCACCCGGAGTGATGAGCTCATCCGTTCGAGGGAGAGCGGACGAGAGTCCTCGCGAGGTGCCTGCCGGGGCGCGAGCGCGCTCGGGCGTCAGCCCCGGGCCGGCATGCCGGTGCGTCGTGCGACGAGGCGCCCGAGCAGCCGGTCGGCGCGGTGCGCCCGTTCCGGCGTCCACCGCGGATCGGACCGCAGGGACGGCCCCTCGGCGCTGGGCATCACGGTCACGCCCCGGGATCGCTTGCGGACGACGCTCGCCCGCTCGTGCGCAGGGTCCGTCGTGTGGTCGGGCGATCGAGCGGCGTCGGAGGACGGCACGCCGTGAGCATACGAGGGCAGGGCCGCCGTGCGGAGGTGACCTCGACCAAACCGGCCGGCGGGAGTTGGTGGCAGCCGCGAACGGTCAACCCGGAGCAGGGACTGCCACCGTCGGCATGTGGGTGCGCCTGGCCGGACGGGCGAACGCCACGGTGAACACCGCGGCGATGGCGGCGGCCACGACCGCCAACGCGATCCACAACGTGCGGCGACCCTCGCCCGACGGGCCGACGACCAGGCTGCCCGCGGCCACGAACGGGAGCAGGGCCGCCAGGGCCGCCAACCGCCGCGGCCAGGCGAGGATGTGGGTCACGAGCGGATGCTCCTCGATGCGGGCGACGAGGCCACCGAGCGCGCCGATGACCGCGAGGATCACCGCCGCGGCCAGCTCGGTACGGGTGCCCGCCGGCACGTTGCCGCCGGCGGCGCCGACGTCGTCGGGCGCCGCCGCAGTGATCGTGTCGAGCCGCCATGCCCCCAGGCTCAGGGTCAGGGCCGCCAGCACCGTCGCGAACCACGCCTTGCGCAACCAGGCCCGCCGGCCGGGCCACACCGACCACCGCACCTCGGCCACGCCCCGCTCGTAGCCGGGCGAGCGCAGGGCGATGCGCTGGTGGTCGCCGGGGTCGACGTCGACGCACGCCATGTGGTCCTCGTCCGCGCCCACCCACAGGCTGGCCACGGGAACGTCGATGCCCGGCGGCAGGTCGGCCTCGAAGTGGTAGCTCTCGGCGCCGAACAGGCTCTCGGCGGCCGAGGCGGCCCGGCGCGGGATCCACCCGAGGGCGGCCAGCGGCGCCCTCGGCCACGGCTCGACGGCCAGCTCGCCCAGCTCCTCGTACGAGAACTTCACGACCCGCTGGGTGCCCGGCACGTCGTCGACCAGGGTGAGCAGGATGAACTGTTCGGTCAGGCGGTCGAGCACCAGCGAGTAGAACTCGTCGTCACGCAGCGCCGCCCGCTGGCCGGGCCCGGCGGAGAACTGGCAGCGCACCGCCTCGCGGGTGGGAGCGTCCTCGCCGGTCAGCAGCGCGGCGATGTCGGCTGCGACATCGGGGAGGAGCGGCTCGCCGAGGGCGGCGTCGATCACGGCCTCGGCCCACAACGTCATGCCCCGCACCGCCAGCAGGCCCTGCTGGGTACGGGTGAGCACCGGCAGAGCGGTCCCCGCCTCGTCGCGGCAGTCGAAGTTGACCAGCGTCTCCTTGCGCAGCGTGGTCAGCGGGACGAGGCGGAAGCGGGCGGCGGCGACGCAGATCTCCGGCGCGACAGCCGGCACCGTGAAGTGGACGCTCTGGCGGCGGCGGAAGGTCGTGTCGTCGCGGTACTCGAGCGCGTCGACCCGACGGTGCACCCACTGGGGATGAGCGATCAGCATGCGGATCGTCTCGAGCCCGGCGACGTCACCCTGCAGCGCCGCCGCCAGCTCGTCGCGGGGCCAGACCTCCGCCCCGGCGCCGCCCGAGGGATCGCTCACCCGTACGCGGCCGCCCGCTCGGTGCGGGTGCCCATGACGCAGCCGACCAGGACCAGGGCGAGCCCACTGGCGCCCGCCCTGGTCCTGGTCGCGGGATCCCGCGGTGTGGCCGCCGCGGGCGGGCGGCCGCCCGCCGGCGGTGGGTCGGGCCATCGTCCTCGGGGGAACGCGGATGGGACGCGGTCCGTGGCGGAAGGCGCTCCGCCGGGGGCGCCGTCGCGGTCGGTCATCGTCGGACCTCTCGAGGTGTGGACGGCCCCAGTGCGCGGTGCGCCCGCCCGGTTCGCACCCGCCCGCCCCGGCCGTGGAGGCGTGCCTCGGTCGGGCACGCTACCAACGCCCGCCCACACGGTGGATGCGGCGGCGCGGCGGCGCGGCGACGTAGCGACGTGGTCACGCGGCAACAGGACCGGTCGAGGACGCGACCGGCGCTGCGGGAAGTCGTCAGGTCAGGGCTGGGGCGGGCGGTGCAGGCGCACGACACCCTCGGCGATCGCGGTCCGGGCCACGGCCTCGGCCACCCGTTGTGCCACGCGCACGTCGAACACCGACGGGATGATGTGGTCGGCGGCCAGCTCCTCGTCGGACACGCAGCCGGCGATGGCCCGGGCGGCCGCCAGCTTCATGCCCTCGGTGATCGAGGTGGCCGCCACGTCGAGCGCCCCGCGGAAGATGCCGGGGAACGCCAGCACGTTGTTGATCTGGTTCGGGTAGTCGCTGCGGCCCGTGGCGATGACCCTGGCGAGCCCGTCGGCGTCTTCCGGCGTGATCTCGGGGTCGGGGTTGGCCAGCGCGAAGACGATGGGGTCGGGCCCCATCGTGCGCAGGTCGGCGGCGGTGATGAGCCCCGGACCGGACACGCCGATGAAGACGTCGGAGCCCGGCAGCATCTCGGCGAGCGTGCCCTCGCGGCGCTCGGGGTTGGTGTTCTCCGCGAACCACAGCTTGGCGACGTTCAGGTCGTCGCGGCCCGCCCAGATGGCGCCCTTGCGGTCGACGCCGATGATCTCTGCGACGCCGGACTCGAGCAGGATCTTGCTGATGGCGACGCCGGCGGCGCCGACGCCGGCGATGACGACCCGCAGGTCCTCCATCTTCTTGTCGACGATCTTGAGCGCGTTCTCGAGCGCGGCCAGCGTGACCACGGCGGTGCCGTGCTGGTCGTCGTGGAACACGGGGATGTCCAGCAGCTCCTTGAGCCGGTCCTCGACCTCGAAGCACTCGGGGGCGGCGATGTCCTCGAGGTTGATGCCGCCGAACACCGGGGCGATGCGCTGCACGGTCTCGACGATCTCGTCGGCCGAGCTGACGTCGAGGCACACGGGGAACCCGTCGACGCCCGCGAAGTGCTTGAACAGCAGCGCCTTGCCCTCCATCACCGGCATGGCGGCCTCGGGGCCGATGTCGCCCAGGCCCAGCACCGCGGTGCCGTCGGTGACGATGGCCACCGTGTTCTTCTTGATCGTCAGGTCGTGGACACGGTTGGGCTCGGCGGCGATGGCGTTGCACACCCGGGCCACGCCCGGCGTGTAGGCCATCGAGAGGTCGTCGCGGTCGGCCACCGGCATGCGCGCCAGCACCTCGATCTTGCCGCCGTCGTGCATCAGGAAGGTGCGGTCGAGCAGCTCGAGCACCTCGCACCCCTCGAGCCCGTCGATCGCGGCGCGCATCGCGGCGATGTGCTCGTCGTCGCGGCAGTTGATGACCAGGTCCTCTTCGAGGGACGGCCCCCGTACGTCGAAGCCCCCGATGGCGGTGATGTTGCCGCCGGCCTCGCCTACGGCGGTGGCGAGGCGGCCCAGCGAGCCCGGTCGGTTGTCGAGCCGGACCCGGAGACGGATCGAGTACGCAGCTGTCGGGGATGCCACGGCCGGAAAGTAGCCGCGCGGACCGTGGTCACGGTAACCGGATGCCCCCTGCGCACGAGCGAGTGCCCTGCGTGGCGGCGCAGCGGGCACGTCGGCGGGAGGGCACGGCACTACCCTCGGGACGTGGCCGGAGTCTTCGACATCGTGACGACCGACGGGTTCGAACAGGTGGCCTACTGCCACGACGCAGCCACCGGTCTCAAGGCCATCGTGGCCATCCACTCGACCGCGCTTGGCCCCGCGTTGGGGGGCACCCGCTTCTACCCCTACGCGTCCGAGGACGACGCCCTGGTCGATGTGTGCCGCCTGGCCCAGGGCATGACGTACAAGCACGCGGTGTGTGGCAACGACCAGGGCGGCGGCAAGGCCGTGATCATCGGCGACCCGGCGACGCTGCGCTCCGAGGCGCTGTTGCGCGCCTACGGGCGGTTCGTCGAAGGGCTGAGCGGGCGGTACCTCACGGCCGAGGACGTGGGCACCACCCAGGCCGACATGGATCTGATCCGCCGCGAGACCGCGCACGTCACCGGGGTCAGCGAGTCGCTCGGTGGCTCGGGCGACCCGTCGCCTGCCACCGCCTGGGGCGTGCTGTGGGCCATGAAGGCGGTGGCCGAGCGGCTGTGGGGCGGCCCGTCGCTCGCCGGCCGGCACGTCTGCATCTCGGGCGTCGGCAAGGTGGGCAGCGCCCTCGCCCAGCACCTGGCCGACGAGGGCGCCAAGCTCACGGTGTCGGACGTGCGCCAGGACGCCGTCGACACCCTGGTCGTCCAGCACGGCGCCGTGGCCGTCGCTCCCGAGGCGGCCCACACCGTGCCGTGCGACATCTTCTCCCCGTGCGCCCTCGGCGCCGTGCTCAACTCGACGACCATCCCCGAGCTGAGGTGCGACGCCGTGGTGGGCTCGGCGAACAACCAGCTCGCCTCGCTCGCCGACGCCGAGCGCCTGCGGCACCGCGGCGTCGTCTACGCACCCGACTTCGTGGCCAACGCCGGCGGGGTGATCAACATCGCCGAGGAGCCCCACGGTTACGATCACGCCCGCGCCTACGACCGCATCCGCTCGATCCACGACACGCTGCTGCGGGTCTTCGACCGGGCGGACGCTGACGGCGTGACCACGGCAGCGGCCGCCGACCGGCTCGCCGAGGAGCGCATCGCGTCGGTGAGCCACACCCGCCTCATCCGCACGGGAGGCTGACGCCCTGAACCGCCACCTGGGGTTCGCGCGGACGTAACGTCCGGGGTTTCGACGGAGTCACCGGCCTCGCTAGGGTCGCCGCGTGATTCTCGCCCTGATGTCGGTGCTCACGGTCGCGGCGTCGGGGGCCGCCGTGGCGCTCCTGATCGCCCGCAGTGGGCTGCGGCGCGACCTTGACACGGCGCACGCCGAAGCCTCGCAGCTGGACCAGCAGCTGACCCACACCACCGGTGAGCGCGACGCCCTGCGCGACCGAGAGGCCTGGCTCTCTGCGGCCAACGACCGGATGGCCGCCGACGTCGAGACCCAGCGCGACCGCGCCGACGAACTGGCGCACCTGCTCGAGGCCGTCACCACCGGGCCGGGCGCGAGCCCTGGTCTCCAACCTGGCGACGACCCGCCTCCCGACCTCGACGCCGCCACGGCGGCCGGCCTCTGGCACCTGCTGCTGGGGCATGTGACTCGCCGGTGGGCGGCGGTCGTGGGCGTGCCACCCGAAAACCGGCACATGATCGAGGGCGACACCGCCGGCCAGCTCGCCCAGGCGCTCGCCCGGGAGGCCGAGCGACTGCGCGAGGAAGTGGGCGTCGACGTCGAGGTGACCGCGACGCCTTCCGCCGCGCGGCCGCCGCACGTGGGCGGGCCGGGCTCCGTCGCGGCCCCGACCCCGCCGGTGGCCGTGCTGGTCGCGGCCGTCGAGCTGCTGGGCGTGCTCGCCACGTCGGCGCAGCGGGTGACTGTCGATGTCGGCGACCCCCTCGTGGTGACCGGCGACGGCTGGCTGGACCCGGCGGGCGAGCTGGCCGTCGTCTGCGATCGGGCCGCGGCCGCCGGCGTCGTGCTCGAGCCCGTCGAGATGGGCCACGAGCAGGTACGGCTGGTGCTGCACCCGCGCGTGCGCCAGCCCTCGTCGGCCTGACGGGCAGCGGGGTCGGGGGATGGCGGGGGCGCGGACCATGCTCGACAGCGACGGTGACCCCGACCTGGCCGCGGTCGATCCACCCGACGGCCTGGTGAGCGACCGCCGTGTGTTCCGGGCGGCGGTGGTCATCGCCGCGGCGCCGTTCGTGGTCACCGCGGCGGCGTTGATCTTCGGCGGCGGGGGCGAGTACCTGCCCTCCGGCGACCTGGCCATGACCGAGATGCACGTACGGGACGTCGGGCGCCACGAGGTGCTCACCGGCCTGTGGTCGCGCTTCCACTGGAACCACCCGGGGCCGTTGCAGTTCTACCTCATCGCACCCTTCTACCGGCTCGCCGGCAGTTCGTCGCTCGGCATGGTGCTCGGCGCGCTGGCGGTCAACCTGGCGGCGGTCGTCGGCATCCTCGCCGTCGCCCGGCGGCGGGGCGGCACGCCCCTCCTCCTGTGCTCGCTGGTGGCGTGCCTGCTGCTCACCCGCTCGCTCGGGCCCGAGTTCCTGGGCGACGCGTGGAACCTGACGTTGCCGGTGCTGCCGTTCGCCCTGATGGCGTTCGTGGTCTGGTCGATGCTCGCGGGCGAGACCTGGGCGCTGCCCGCGGGCGCGGCGCTCGCCACCTTCCTCGTGCAGACACACATCGGCTATCTGGCCACGGCCGGAGCGCTCTTCGCCTGTGGGGCGCTGGGCCTGGTGCTCTCCGCCCGGCGCGAGCACGGGCCCGGGTGGGGACGGCCCCTGCTCAGGCCAGCCGCCTTCACAGTCGGCGTGCTCGCCGTGCTCTGGCTGCCGCCGGCGATCGACCTGGTGACCAACAGCCCCAGCAACGCCGGCGACATCTACCGGTACTTCCGCGACCCCGGAGAGGCCGGCCACAGCCTGGCCGAGGGCTGGCGCGTGACCACGGGGCAGTTCGCGCTGCCGCCCGAGTGGCTGACCGGCAAGCTGCCCGCCGGCTTCCTCGGACAGTCGCGGTACCTCTACACGTCACCCCTGCCGGTGCTGCTCGTGCCGGTGGCGGCCGCAGCGATCGCCCTGTGGCGCCTCGGTCGCGAGACCCGGGGCCTGGCGGTGACGACGGCATTGCTCCTGGGGTTCGTCGTCGTGTCGGTCATGCGCACGGCGGGGCCCGTGTGGGACTACCGGTTGCGCTACACCTGGGTACCACCCCTGGTCGCCTCCGTGGCCGTGCTGTGGGCAGGCTGGCTGGTCGTTACCCGGCGCTGGCCCGGTCTCGGGCGGGCCCTGGTACCGGCCGGGCTGGCGGTCGCCGTTGCCCTGGCGGGGCTCAACGCCGCCAGCGGCGCCCGGGCGGGCACCCCCCACGAGAGCGACGTCGCGGTGGTCGAGACGTTGGCGGTCCCCGTGATCGATGCCTATCGCGACGCCGACGGCCAGGTCGTCGTGACCGAGATCGTCGGCGCCGCGGGGCCTTGGTACTCGCGGGCTCTGGTGCTCCAGCTCGAACGGTCCGGCATCGACGTCAGGTTCGACCCCTACCTCGGGTTCACGGCCTCACCCGGCCGCGTCTACGACGGCGGCGCGGTCGCAGCCCGGCTGGTCGTGGCCAGCGAGGACGAGGTCCCTGCGCTCATCGACCAGCCCGGCGTCCGGCTGCTCGCGCGCTGGTCCGAGGTCCCCCCGGAGCAGCGCGAGCGGCGCCGCGCCGAAGAGGAACGGTTGACCGCCGCGCACGAGGCGGGCGAGCTCGGCGACGCCGAGTTCTTCATGGAGATGGCCGCCATGGCCGAGGACGACCAGCGGAGCGACGAGCCGGAGACGTCGGCGACCGATGTCGCCGTGTTCCTCGACGAGCGGCCGACCTGAGGCGTCCGGTCAGGGCGACCGGGGGTGCGCCTCGAACTGATCGCGTAGGGTCCCGACGTGCTCCCTCTGCGGCTGAGGCGACGGACGGGAGACGGCGACAGCGGCCCGACCACGAAACCCTCATCCGACGACGGGCCCGACGCGGACGGCGGGCCCGACGCGGACGGCGGGCCGACTCCCGAACAGGCCGACGATCGGGACATGGTCGCGGCGCCGACCGACACCCGCGACCGTCTGTTCCGGCTCGCACTGGCTCTGGGACTGATGCCGTTCGCCGTGGCGGCGGTCGCCGTCGTGCTGTTCGTGGGGGGCGACTACCACCCGACCGGCGACCTGGCGATGACCGAGATGCACATCCGCGACGTCGGCCGTCACGAGGTGCTCATCGGCCTCCACTCACGCCCGGTGTGGAGCCACCTCGGCCCGCTGCAGTTCTACCTGGTCGCGCCCTTCTACTGGCTGACCGGGAGCAGCTCGATCGGCATGGTGCTGGGTGCGCTCGCGATCAATGGGGCGTCCGTGGCGGGCATCCTGACGATCGCCCGCCGCCGCGGCGGAACACCGCTCCTGCTCTGCACCCTCATCGCCTGCCTGCTGCTGGTGCGCTCGCTGGGCCCCGAGTTCCTGGGTGACGCGTGGAACCTGACGCTCACGGTGCTCCCCTTCGCCCTGCTGGCCTTCGTGACGTGGTCGATGTTCAGCGGCGACGCGTGGGCGCTGCCGGTGGGTGCGCTGGTGGCCAGCTTCCTGATCCAGACCCATGTCAGCTTCGTCGTCACCGCGGGGCCGCTGTTCGTGTGCGGCGCCGTGGCGCTCGGGGTGCGGGCGTGGCGCGGCCGGAGCGACCGGGCGGCGACGCGTCGGATCCTCCGGTCGGCCGGGTTGTCGGTGGCGGTGCTCGTCGTGGTGTGGTTGCCGCCGGTCATCGACGGGCTCGTGAACTCGCCCAGCAACGCGGGCCGCGTGGTGCGGTACTTCCGCGATCCGGGCGACGCGGGACGGTCGCTCGGCGATGCGTGGAGGGTGACGACGGGCCAGTTCGGGCTGACCTCCGAGTGGCTGACCGGCAAGCTGCCGATGAACCCCGTCACCGGTGAGTCGCCGTACCTCTACTCGTCGCCGCTGCCCGTCCTGATCGTGCCCCTCGTCGTGGCCGCCGCGGTGCTCTGGCGGAGGGGTCGTGACGGCCGCGGGCTCGTGGTGGCTCTAGCCCTGGTGTCGGGTCTGGTCGGGTTGTCGATCCTGCGCACCGTCGGGCTGGTCGTCGACTACCGGCTGCGCTACACGTGGGTGCCGCCGGTGCTCGCGGCCATCGTGGTCCTCTGGGCGCTCTGGCTGGCCTGCGCCGGGCGGTGGCCCCGGGCCGAGCGCGCCATGACCGGGGTGGCGGTGGCGACGGCATCCGTGCTGGCGGGCGTCACGGTGGTGAGCGCCGTGCGGGCCGGGACGCCCCATGCCGACGACTCCGAGGTCGCCACCACGCTCTCCGAGCCGGCCCTCGACGAGTTCGCGGATGCAGAGGGCGCCGTGGTCGTCGACGACCTCCCCGGGGTTCCGGGCCCGTGGTACTCGCGCACGCTCGTGCTCCAACTCGAACGCCACGGCATCGATGCCCGGGTACCGGCCAACCGCTGGCTCTACTTCTCGCCGAACCGCGTCCACGACGGTGGCCCGGTTGCGGCGCGCCTGCTCGTCGCCACCGGTGATGACGTCGAGACACTGCTCGACGACCCGGACCTGCAGCTGCTCTCGCGCTGGACGGCCCCACCCAGCGCGGAGTCCGAGCGGAACGCTCGACGCCTGGCCGAGCTGACCGCTGAGCTGCAGGCAGGCGAGATCAGCGACACCGACTACCTGGACGCGGTGACCGCGCTTCCGGGGGACGCGTCCGGCCCGGAGACGAACGCCGACGACGTCGCGGTCTTCGTCGACGAGCGCCCGAGCGACGGCAACTAGTGCCCTAGCCGGGGACGTCCTTCTCGTACGGAAAGCCCAGCTCAGGGGCCGTCACCAGCGCCCGCAGGGCGATGCCGGCCTCGGCCGCCAGCGCGGCCACCGTGCCCCCGCGGTCGACGACCGGCACCAACAGCACCGGCTCGGCGCCACACTCGCGCACGACCTCCGCGGCCTCGAGCATCGACACGCCGCGGGTGACGGCGTCCTCGGTGATCGCCACGCGGTCGCCGGGGTCGAGCGCACCGGCGAGTCGGCCGCCGCCGCCGTGATCCTTGGCCTCTTTCCGTACGCTGAACGCCTTGAGCCGGCGCCCTCGGGCGGCGGCGACGCCGGCGGTCGCGAAGGCGGCGGCGTCAGCGCCCATGGTGAGTCCACCCAGCGCGGTCACGTCCTCGGGCAGCACGGCCAGCAGGGCCTCGGCGACGAGCAGCATGCCGTCAGGCCGGCAGGTCGTCTGCTTGGCGTCGATGAACCACTCGCTGCGCTTACCCGACTTGAGCACGAAGTCGCCCCGGCGCACCGAGTGGCGCAGCAGGTGGTCGATCAGCGCCTGGTTGATCGTGGTGCTGGTCGTCATCGCAGGTGCACCTCGCGTCCCTCTCCCCCGGGGTCGGCGGTGTCGACCAGGCGACCGATCTCGGTGGCCGCGTGGCCTGCGTCGCGGAGCACGCGCAGCGCCCGCGACGTGTCCTCGGCCGGCACCACGACGACCATGCCCAGGCCCAGGTTGAACACGCGGGCCATCTCGTCGTCGCTGACCTCGCCGTGGCGCTGGATCTCGGTGAACACCCGGGGAACCTCCCACGCCGAGCGTTCGAGGTCCGCGTCGACCCCGGCCGGCAGCACGCGGGGCAGGTTGCCCACGATGCCGCCTCCGGTGATGTGGGCCACCGCCCGCACGTCGACGTCGCCCAGCAGCCGGGCGACGGCCGGGGCGTAGATGACCGACGGGCGCAGCAGCTCGTCGGCCACCGTGTGCCCGGCGAACAGCTCGTCGTCGAGGCCCAGGCCCGCCCGCTCGAGCAGGACGCGGCGGGCGAGGGAGTAGCCGTTCGAGCGGAGGCCGGGCGACGGCAGGCCGATGAGCACGTCGCCGGCGCGGGCGGCGTCGCCGGTCAGGATGCGATCGCGCTCGGCGACGCCGACCACGAAGCCGACCAGGTCGAACTCGCCGGGCTCCATGGCGCCTGGGTGCTCGGCCATCTCGCCGCCCACCAAGGCGCAACCGGCCTGGCCGCAGCCCTCGACCACGCCCGTGACCAGCGCGTCGATTTGGTCGGGATCGAGGCTGCCGACCGAGATGTAGTCGAGGAAGAACAGCGGCTCGGCGCCCTGGCACACGATGTCGTCGACGCACATGGCCACCAGGTCGATGCCGATGGTGTCGTAGCGCCCCGCCGCCCGGGCCACCATCGCCTTGGTGCCGACACCGTCGGTCGACGAGACCAGCACCGGCTGCCGGTAGCCCGCGGGTAGCGAGACCAGGCCGCCGAACCCGCCGATGTCGCCCAGCACCTCAGGCCGGTACGTGGAGCGGACCTTGGCCTTGATGCGGTCGACGGCGGCCTCGCCGGCGGCGATGTCGACCCCGGCACCGCTGTAGGTCTCGCCCATCAGGTGGCGGTGCCGTCGAGCGCCGGCTGCACGATCTCTTCGCTGGTGGGCATCTCGTTGTCTTCCAGCACGTGCTTGCGCAGCGTGAGCGGCACCTCGACCGGGTAATGGCCGGTGAAGCAGGCGTCGCAGAACCCGGCCCCCGGCGCCCCGGTGGCGGCGACCAGCCGGTCGAGGCTGAGGTACGCCAGGCTGTCGGCGTTGAGGTACTCGCGGACGTGGTCGATCTCGAGGTTGCGGGCGATGAGCTCGCTGCGATCACCCGTGTCGATGCCGTAGAAGCACGACCACGTGACCGGGGGCGACGTGATGCGCAGGTGCACCTCGCGGGCCCCGGCCTCGCGCAGCATGCGCACGAGCTGGCGCTGCGTGGTGCCCCGCACGATCGAATCGTCGACGACCACCAGCCGCTTGTCCTTCACGTTCTCGCGCAGGGGGTTCAGCTTCATGCGCACCGCGCGCGCGCCGCATCTCCTGGTTGGGGGCGATGAAGCTGCGGCCGACGTAGCGGTTCTTGACGAGGCCCTGGCCGAACGGGGTGCCGCTGGCCCGGGCGAAACCCTCGGCCGCCGGCACGCCCGACTCGGGCACACCCATCACCATGTCGGCCTCGACCGGCGCCTGCTCGGCCAGCTGCTCGCCCATGTGGATGCGGGCCTGGTGCACGCTCCGGCCGTAGAGCCGGCTGTCGGGCCGGGCGAAGTAGACGAACTCGAACAGGCACAGGTGCGGGTCGATGGCATCGGTGCCGAAGGGGTGCAGCGACCGCACGCCCTCGTCGTCGATGATCACCATCTCGCCGGGCTCGAGCTCGCGGACGAAGTCGGCGCCCACGATGTCGAGCGTGGTGTCTCGGAGGCCAGCACCCAACCGTTCTCGAGCCGGCCCAGGCACAGCGGACGGAAGCCCTGCGGGTCGCGCACGCCGATGGCCCGGCTCTCGTCCATGATCACGAGCGAGAACGCGCCCTCGAGCCGGGGGATGACCGCGGCCACGGCGAGCTCGAGGCCCGAGATCGGCACGCTGCTCGCGTCGGCGGCGACGCTCAGCCCCGCCGCACCGGGATCGGGCCCGGGATCGTGGGCCGGATCGGCGGCGAGGATCTCGGCCACCGCATCGTCGGGCTGGGTGTGCACGGCCAGCTCGGCGGCCATCAGTTCGGCGACCAGATCGCTGTCGCTGGTGACCGTGCCCTCGAGCATGCCCGCCTCCTTGGCGAGCGCTTCGGTGTTGACCAGGTTGCCGTTGTGGCCGAGGGCGAACATGTGCTCGCCCACCGACCGGTAGGCGGGCTGGGCGTTGCGCCACGTCGACGAGCCGGTGGTCGAGTAGCGGCAGTGGCCGATGGCGAGGTGTCCGACGAGGCCGGCGAGGGTGCGGTCGTCGAAGACGCTGGCGACGAGGCCCTGGTCCTTGACCACCGTGAGCTGCTCGCCGTCGCTGACCGCCATGCCGGCCGCCTCCTGCCCGCGGTGCTGCAGGGCGAACAGGCCGAGGTAGGTGAGGTGCGCGACCGACTGCCCGGGAGCGTGCACGGCGAAGACGCCGCACGCTTCCTTCGGGTGGTCGTCGCTGCCGTCCTCGTCGGCTGTCGCCGCCCTCGGGTGGTGCGCGTCGATCACGGGCCACAGTCTGCCGTGCCGGACCCCCCACGCGGCGAACCCGCCCTGCCGGCTCCGTGTTGCATCGGACACATCCGCACCGGTCACCTACGCTGCCCGGCTGATGGCTCTCGACCTGCGGTCACCCACCATCCAGAAGCTGCTCAAGTACTCCACGGCCTCGATCGTCGCCGTCAGCGTGGGTCAGCCCGTGTTCTGGATCCTCGACGGTGCCCTCGGGTGGGACGCCGTCGCCGCCAACCTCGTGTCGGTGTCAGTGGGCGCCGTGCCCAACTACCTGATCAACCGCCGGTGGACGTGGAGCCAGACGGGCAAGAACCGGCTGTGGGGCGAGGTCGTCCCCTTCTGGGTGATGTCGGCGCTGGGCATGATCCTGTCGCTCATCGCGGTCGACTACGCCGACGCCCGGTGGGACTCGACGGTGATCAACTCGATCGCCCAGCTCAGCGGCTTCGGCGTGCTGTGGTTGGCCAAGTTCCTGGTCCTCGACAAGGTCATGTGGAAGATCGTCCACGACCTGCAGCCCGACGTCGCCATCGACGAGGCAGAGGCCGGCCTGGTCGGTGCGCTGTCGCTCGACGGCTCCGACGACGAGGCGCCGACGCCCGACCAGCATCGCGACGGCACGACGCCGGGTGGGGTGCGGTCCTCGGCCCCGGGAGGCACCCGGGCCGACCCGAGCTCGTAGGCCCCACCGCTGCCGCCGTGGTGCCGGCAGTCGGTCAGCCCTGGGTCGTGCCCTGACCGAGGAGGGCGGGCAGCCGGCCCCGCCACGCAGCCACGACGTCAGCGACGGCCAGGTCGACGTTGACGCCCCCGGCCAGCCCATCGATCGTGAGCGTGTCGCCGCCCGCCTCGCCCACGATCGCCGCGGGTACATCGGCAGCGACGTGCCGGCGGTGCAACTCGCCGATCGCCGCCGGGTCGACCGAGAGCACGAAGCGGCTGGGCGACTCGCCGAACAGCCACCGGTGGTCGGCGCCCTCTGGCGCACGCACCGACGCACCGACGCCGCTGGCGGCCACCATCTCGGCCAGCGCCGGGCCGAAGCCACCGTCGGCCGTGTCGTGCACGCCCAGCACCAGGCCGTCGGCCACCAGGTCACGCACGAGGTCGCAGACGGCTCCGTGGGCGTCGAGGTCGAGGGCAGGGGGCGACCCCGCCTTGTGCCCCTGGCGCCAGGCCCACTGCGAGCCCGACAGCGTGTCGGGCTCGGCGCCCAGCACGACCAGCCGCGTACCGGCCACCAGGCCGGCCCCCGGCGGCGGCGACACCAGCCGGTCGACCATACCGACGACGGCCACAACGGGCGTGGGGTCGATGTCGCGACCCCGGCTCTCGTTGTAGAGGCTGACGTTGCCACCCACGACTGGCAGCGACAGCGCCCGGCAGGCCTCGGCCATGCCGTCGATGGCCTCGGAGAGCTGCCACATCGTCTCGGGGTGCTCGGGGTTGCCGAAGTTCAGGCAGTTCACCAGCGCCAGCGGGCGGGCTCCGACGCACGCCAGGTTGGCGACGGCCTCGGCCACCACCAGGGCCGTGCCCCTGCGCGGGTCGAGCGCACACCAGCGGTGGTTGCCGTCGCTGGTCATGGCCAGGGCGCGACCGGTGTCGGCGCCGGTGGTGGGGTGCTTGAGCCGCAGCACGCTGGCGTCGCCGCCCGGGCCTTCGACCGTGTTGAGGAACAGCTGGTGGTCGTACTGGCTGAACACCCACGACGTGTCGTACAGCAGGTCGAGCACGTCGGCGCCCGGGTCGGCGGGAGCCGGCAGCGCGGCGTCGGCGCTGTCGGCCAGCCGGGCGGCCCGGTCGGCGGGCTCGGCGCGCGGGCGGTCGAGCAGCGGCGCGTCCTCGTGGAGCGAGGAGGCGGGCACGTCGGCCAGCACCTCGCCGTCGGGCCCGTCGAGGATGCGGAGCTGGCCACCGGCGGTGACCGTGCCGACCACCGCCGCCGTGATCTCCCACCGGCCCGTGATGGCCAGCAGCGCGTCGAGGTTCTGCGGCTCGACGATGGCCAGCATGCGCTCCTGGCTCTCGCTGGTGAGCACCTCGAAGGCCTCCATGCCCGTCTCGCGCTTGGGAACCTCGGACACGTACACGTCCATGCCGACCCCGCCGCGGCTGGCGGTCTCGCTGGTGGCGCAGGTCAGGCCGGCACCGCCCAGGTCCTGGATGCCGACGACGAGGTTGGCGTCGAGCATCTCGAGGCACGCCTCGATGAGCCGCTTCTCCTCGAACGGGTCGCCCACCTGCACGCTGGGGCGCTTGGCCGCGTCGTCGGCCTCCTCGCCGAAACCGGCCGATGCGAGCACCGACACGCCGCCGATGCCGTCGCGACCCGTCGTCGACCCGAACAGCACCGCGAGGTTGCCGACACCGTGTGCCTGGCCGAGCACGAGACGCTCGACGGGCAGCACCCCGAGGCAGAAGACGTTGACGAGCGGGTTGTCCTGATAGGTCTCGTCGAACACGGTCTCGCCGCCGACGGTAGGCACGCCCACCGAGTTGCCATAACCGCTGATGCCGGACACGACACCCTCGGCGATCCACCGGCTCCGGGCGTCGGACAATGGCCCGAACCGCAGCGGATCCATCAGTGCGATGGGGCGGGCACCCATGGTGAAGACGTCACGCAGGATGCCCCCGATGCCCGTCGCCGCGCCCTGATACGGCTCGATCGCGGACGGGTGGTTGTGGCTCTCGATGCGGAAGGCGACGCCGATGCCATCACCCGCGTCGACCACCCCAGCGTTCTCTCCCGGGCCGACGAGCACCGCGGGCCCCTCGCTGGGCAGGCGACGCAGGTGGAGGCGGCTCGACTTGTACGAGCAGTGCTCCGACCACATGACGGCGTACATGGCCAGCTCGAGGTGGTTGGCGGACCGGCCGAGGATGCGCTCGATGGAGGCGGCCTCGTCGTCGGTGAGCCCGAGGGCCCGGTGGATCGGCTCGTCGGCGGACACCGGAGCAGGATAGGCGAGGCCGGACCGAACGCCGTCACCGGCAGCAGGCCGGGTCGACCACCCGACAGCGCTCAAATGACACGCGGCGACGAATCGAAATATGCTTCCGCGTCATGGCCCCATCAACGCGCAAGCGCACACCGATGAGCAAAGAGCACAAAGCAGCTCTCGCCGAAGGGCGAGATCAAGGTCGCGCCGTGCGGCGGTACCTCGAAGCACTCGACGCGAACAAGCCACGACGCGGCCGCAAGCGCTCGCCGGATTCGATGAAGAAGCGCCTCGCGACCATCGAAGACGAGATCGCCACGGCCGACCCGCTCAAGCGCCTTCACCTGGTGCAGGAACGCCTCGATCTCCAGTCGGCGCTCGACGCGAGCGAGTCAAACGTCGACCTTGCCCAGCTCCAAAAGGACTTCGTGAAGTCGGCTGCGCCCTACAGCGAGCGCAAGAGCATCTCGTACTCGGCATGGCGCGAGTTGGGCGTCCCCACCGACGTGCTCGACAAGGCGGGTATCACCCGCAGCTCGTGAGCCCGCGGCCTGCGCGAGCCGTCGGGCGGTGCCACCCGTCAGGGTGCCACCCGTCAGGCGGTGAGCGCGCCGGCGGTGACCAGCAGCGAGCGCAGCAACGGCACGCCGTCGGTCGACCCCAGCAGCGCGTGCGAGGCCCGCTCGGGGTGCGGCATCATGCCGACCACGTTGCGGCCCGCCGAGCAGATGCCGGCGATGTCGTCGACCGAGCCGTTGGGGTTGTCGACATAGCGGAGCACGATGCGGTCGTCGGCCTGCAGCTCGGCGAGCGTCTCGGGCTCGCAGGTGTAGTTGCCCTCGAAGTGGTTGATCGGGATCGTCAGCTCGGTGCCCACCTCGACCCCGGTGGTGAGCGCGGTGCCCCCGGCCTCGACCCGCAGCGTCGCCGGGCGGCACAGGAACTTGAGGCCCGCGTTCTTCTGCAGCGCACCGGGCAGCAGCCCGGCCTCGCACAGCACCTGGAAGCCGTTGCAGATGCCCACGACCGGGCCGCCGGCCGCAGCATGCTCGCCGACGGCCGCCATGACCGGCGAGAACCGGGCGATGGCGCCGGGACGGAGGTAGTCGCCGTGGGCGAACCCGCCCGGCAGCACCACGGCGTCGACCCCGCCGAGCGACGTGTCGCCGTGCCACAGCAGGCGCCCTTCGCCGCCGAGCGACCGCACGGCCTCGACCACGTCGAGCTCGCAGTTCGACCCGGGGAACACGACGACGCCGACGACGGCGGCCATCAGGCGGTCGCCCCTATGACGGCGGTGACCGTGACCGTGGCGTCCTCGATGACGGGGTTGGTGAGGAACCGCTTGCACATGTCGTCGACCTCGGCCCGGGCCGAGGCCCCGTCGGCGGACTCGACGGTGAAGCGGAAGCACTTGCCGACCCTGACGCCCGAGACGCCGTCGAACCCGAGGGCGGGCAGCGACCGTTCGATGGTGGCGCCCTCCGGATCGGCGACGCCCTCACGCAGGCGGGTTTCGACCAGCACCGAGAACTGCATGGCCTCAGCGTAGATGGCGGGCGGCGCCGGGCGCGACCCCCGTGAAGGCCCGCCCGTCGAGGACGGGGGCGACGTCGTCGGCGTCGAGGACGGCCGCTGCCTCGACGTCGTCGCCGAAGCCGATCTCGATCAGCTCGCGCCCGACGCGGATCCGGCCAGCCAGGCGCCGAGCTCGCCGCGGGCGGCGTCGAAGGCGGCGATGGCGGCCCGGGCCTCGGGCGAGGCAGAGTCGGCCGGGCGCCCGGCGACGTCGACGAGCGCCCGCAGCACCGCTCCCGCCCCGAGCAGGTCCTCGACCGACGGGCGCAACGGGCCGAGGTTGCCGCGCCAGCGCTCGCCGGCGGCGACGACCACCACCGGCCCGGGGCGTGCGCCGGCGACCGCGGCCACCGCGGAGGCGTTGCGCAGGCAGCCGGCCAGCACGATGGCGTCGGGAACATCGTCCTGGGCCCCGAACGCCAGCGCCGACCCGTTGGGCGACGGCAGCACGAGGCGGGAGCCCGGCGGAAGCTCGGCGAGGTCGGTGGGCGACAGCGACCAGTCCCCGTGCTCGCGGCGGCCGGCGAGCTCGGCGTCGTGGCGGGCCGCGTAGGCCCGGGCGGCGTCACCGGCGGCCCAGACGTACGGCAGCACGACGGCGCCGCGGCCGACGGCGACCGACACGGCGGTCGTGAAGCGCAGCACGTCGACCACGACGACAGCGGCCGCACCGTCGGCGACGGCGACCAGGCCGTCGGTGCCCCAGTCGAGGCGCAGGTCCCAGACCTCCTGACGATGCCCGGCCTTGATCGGGAACTGGTCGCCGGCCGCCGGGCCTGGGTGGTGGTCGTCCGGGTCGCCGATGTCAGCCACCGACGCCCGGCCAGTCGGCGAACGACCGGCCGGTGATGCGTTCATACGCCTCGATGTAGCGGTCGCTCGTCGCGGTCACGACGTCGTCGGGCAACGGCGGTGGCGGCGGCGTCTTGTCCCAGTCGAGCCCGTCGAGGTAGTCGCGCACCGGCTGCTTGTCGAACGAGGGTGGCGTCGTCCCCGGCTGCCAGGCGTCTGTCGGCCAGAAGCGCGACGAGTCGGGCGTCAGCACCTCGTCGCACAGCACGAGCTCGCCGTCGACGAGGCCGAGCTCGAACTTGGTGTCGGCGATGATGATCCCCCGCTCGCGGGCCCACTCGGCGCCCCGCAGGTACAGCTCGAGCGACACGTCACGCACCTTGGCCGCCAGCGGCTCGCCCACCAGTTGCGCGGCCGCGTCGAACGAGATGTTCTCGTCCTTGCCGCCCACCTCGGCCTTGGTCGACGGGGTGAACACGGGCTCGGGCAGCCGGTCGGACTCCTGCAGGTCGGCGGGCAACGCCGCGCCGTGCATCGTGCCGGCCTTGCTGTACTCCTTCCACGCCGAGCCCGTGATGTAGCCGCGCACGATGCACTCGACCGGCAACATGTCGGCCCGGCGGGTGAGCATGACCCGGCCGGCCAGGTCGGCCTGGTTGGCCACCTTCTGCACGACCGGCGGGAGGTCGGCCACGTCGGTCGACAGCAGGTGCCCGGTGACGACGTCGGCGAACAGGTCGAACCAGAACGCCGACATGGCGGTGAGGACGCGGCCCTTGTGCGGGATCGGCTCGTCCATCACCACGTCGAACGCCGAGATGCGATCGCTGGTGACCATGAGCAGCCTGTCGCCGTCGACGGCGTAGATCTCGCGGACCTTGCCGGAGTGGACGTGGGGCAGACCGAGGTCGGTCATGGGGAGATCCTCCGAGGGATGGTGTGCGGCGGGCGCGGACCGGCCCGACTACAGGATCGGTTCGGGACGGTAGCGGGCGGCGTCGGGATGGTCGGCGGCTATCGCCTCGACCTGGTGAACGAATGCCGCTACCTGGTGAGGTGCCGTGCCCACGAAGCCGACCCGGTCGGCCAGGACGGCGTCGATCGTCGCCCGGTCGAGCCCCAGGCGCTCGTCGCCGGCCAGGCGGTCGGCCAGGTCGTTGCCCGACGCCCCCTCGCGCAGCGCCAGGGCGACGGCGACGGCGTGCTGCTTGATGGCCTCGTGCGCCTGCTCGCGCCCGACGCCGTTGCGCACCGCGGCCATGAGCACCTTGGTCGTGGCGAGGAAGGGCAGGTACCGGTCGAGCTCCCGCTCGATCACCGCCGGGTAGGCGCCGAAGCCGTCGAGCACCGACAGGAACGTCTCGAACAGGCCGTCGGTGGCGAGGAACGCGCCGGGCAGAGCGACGCGCCGGACGACCGAGCACGACACGTCGCCCTCGTTCCACTGGTCGCCCGCGAGCTCGGAGGCCATCGACAGGTAGCCCCGCACCACCACCGCCAGCCCGTTGACCCGCTCGGCCGAGCGGGTGTTCATCTTGTGCGGCATGGCCGAGCTGCCGACCTGGCCGGGGGCGAACCCCTCGGTGACCAGCTCGTGGCCGGCCATGAGACGGATCGTCGTGGCCAGGCTGGAGGGCCCCGCGGTCGCCTGGACGAGCGCGGCGACCACGTCGAAGTCCAGCGAGCGTGGGTACACCTGCCCCACGTTGGTGAGCGCGCCCGTGAACCCCAGGTGCTCGAGCACCGCCCGCTCCAGCCGGTCGACCTTGGCGGCGTCGCCGTCGAGCAGGTCGAGCTGGTCCTGCTGGGTGCCGACCGGGCCCTTGATGCCGCGCAGCGGATAGCGGGCCAGCAGGTCCTCGACCCGGCCGTAGGCCTGCAGCAGCTCCTCGCCCGCGTTGGCGAACCGCTTGCCGAGGGTCGTGGCCTGGGCGGCGACGTTGT
This sequence comes from uncultured Acidimicrobiales bacterium, assembly GCA_963735375.1. Taxonomy (GTDB): domain Bacteria; phylum Actinomycetota; class Acidimicrobiia; order Acidimicrobiales; family VFJN01; genus ZC4RG19. Next base: position 270,148 of record CAVTKS010000005.1, on the reverse strand, counting down.
GGCTGCGTCCGGCCATGACCAGCGTGGCGTACTCGGCCGCACGCTCGGCCAGCCGAGCCAGCCCGGTGACCATGCGATCGCGCACCAGCTCGAGCGCGAGGCGGACCTGCAGCTGCTCGACGTTCTCGGTGAGGTCGCGCGAGGTCATGCCCTTGTGGGCGTGCTCGTGACCGGCGAGGGCGGAGAACTCCTCGATGCGGGCCTTGACGTCATGGCGGGTGACGCGCTCGCGGGCCTCGATCGAGCCGAGGTCGACCGTGTCGATCACCGCCCGGTAGTCGTCGATGGCCTCGGCCGGGATGTCGACGCCCAGGTCCCGCTGGGCCGCCATCACCGCGACCCACAGCTCGCGCTCGAGCCGCACCTTGCGCTCGGGCGACCACAGCTCGACCATCGGCTGGCTCGCATAGCGGGAGGCGAGCACGTCGGGCAGCACGGGTTTCACGCCCCCATTCTCGCCGGTGGTTCCGGGCAACGGCGACACCGGTCGTTATGATAACGACATGACGCCGCGCGAGATCCGAGAGTTGACCGGGCTCAGCCAGGCCGACCTGGCGGCCCTGCTCGGCGTGACTCAACCAGCAGTGGCCGCCTGGGAGGCCGGCCGCCGCCAGCCGACGGGTCCCGCTGCTGCCGTTCTGGCCCGCATCGCCGCCACGCGCTCCGGCCCCACCCGCACCTACGGCGAGTGGCGTGGCCGAACGATCGAGTTGCCCGAGGGCGGATGGACCCCCATCGTTACGGCCGACCGCGTCGTCACGTTGCCCAACCGCCTCGACTGGACCCCTCGCCAGGGCCCACGCGACCTCCGCGATCGAGAGCAGCGGGCGGGCGCGTACGCGCAGGTGCTCGACGAGGGCACCCCCGCCGACATCCGCATCTGGATCGACCCGGACGAGCTGGTCGCCCTGTGGCCCGACGTCCCGGTCGCCCGGCACCTGCGCGAGCCCGTCGCCGAGATGGTCGCCGGCCTCTCGTGAGAACAAGTGGGCTCACACGGGTCCAGCGCCGCGTCGCCACGATCGTGCTCGCCACGACCCGCCGCTGGGGCTTCCACCTCGCTGGTGGTGCGGCTCTGGTCGCCTCGAACCTGTCGCCACGACCGACACGCGACATCGACGCGTTCACAGCTGAGAAGGTCGACGTCGCGAGGGCGGGCGATGCGGTGGCGGACGCGCTGCGAGCGGCGGGCTTCGACGTCGTCGTCTCCCGCCGCTCGTCCGGCTTTGTGTCGATGACTGTGACCGCCGGCCGAGCGCGCCGCAGCCAGTTCGAGGTCGACCTCGGCCGAGACGCCATCGTGTGGCCCACCACAACGACTTCCCTCGGCCCGACGCTGTCTCCACGAGAGTTGGCCGCCAACAAGGTCGTGGCCCTGTTCGGTCGCGTGCAGACTCGCGACCTGGCCGATGTCCACGCGCTCGCCCAGCACTTCGACCTCGAGGCGATGCTCACCGACGCCGCCATCAAGGACAGCGGGTTCAGTCGGCCCGTCCTGGCCGAGATGATCCGCCTCGTCGTCGCCCGTCCCGACCCCGAGTGGCCGGTCGACTCGAACGTCGCCGGGCTCAAGCGGTTTGGTGCGTGGCTGGCGATGGCCCTGGAGCGCGGCGACCCGGTGCATCCGGGTAGTTCGTGAGCGAGCCCAGCGGGCTAGAGCACATCGACCTCGAGACCGGCCTCAGCGGCGACGACCTGTTCCAGTCGGAGGTCTCGCCGGCGATCGCCGCCCATGTCGCTCCCGTCTTCGAGGATTGGTGCCGGGCATGGGTGCGCGCCAACCTCGGTCGGTCCGCCACCCGGGTCGGCGCATGGTGGGGCCCGTCGCTCAACTCGCTGCGCCGACGAGGTGAACGCTCGAGCGAGGAGATCGACATCGTCGGCACCGCCCGGGGGAGAGTCACGTTGGTCGGCGAGGCGAAGTGGACAGGACGGACGCTGGATGCGTCGATCGTCTCCGAGCTCGACGACTACAAGGTGCCAGCGCTGCGACAGGCAGGCCTGCGCATCGCGTCCGACATGAGGATCGTGCTCTTCTCGAAGTCCGGCTATGCGGCCGCGCTCCGCCGGCGTGCTGAAGCTGACGACGCGCATCACGCTTGTCGACGTCCGTGCAGCCCTCGCCTGACCGACGTGGGCGGGCCGGTGGGTCAGGCCGGCTTGGGCGCCATCTCGTCGCGGTGGCGGACCAGTTCGTCGACCAGATCGGCGTCGTCGATGGCCAGCATCTGCACGGCCAGCAGGGCCGCGTTCATCGCGCCGTCGACCGCCACCGTCGCCACCGGGATGCCCTTGGGCATCTGCACCGTGGCGTACAGCGCGTCGACGCCGTTGAGCGCCCCGCCCGACAGGGGCACCCCGATGACGGGCAGCGTCGTGTGCCCGGCCACCGCGCCGGCCAGGTGGGCCGCCATGCCCGCGCCGCAGATGATTGCCGCGTATCCGTTGTCGCGGGCCGACGACGCGAACTCGGCCACCACGGACGGGGTGCGGTGGGCCGACATGATGCGCACGTCGGCCTCGATTCCGTAGCGGGCCAGCGTGTCGCCGGCGGGCGCCATCCTGTCCTTGTCGCTCGCCGATCCCATGAGGACGGCGACCTTCTTGCGAGCCATCAGCGTGAAGCCTCCAGTGCGATGTCGGAACGGTGGTGTTGGCCGGGCCATGAGATCAGCGCCGCGGCCCGGTAGGCGTGGTCGCGGGCGTCGGCGACGGTGGCGCCCGTGCCGGTGACGGCCATCACCCGGCCGCCGGCGGTGACCAGGCCGCCGGTATTGCTCCGCGCGACCCCGGCGCAGAACACGGTGGCGCCTGCGGCTTCTGCGGCAGCGATGCCGTCGATCACGTCGCCGGTGCGAGGCGACGCCGGGTAGCCCTCGGTGGCCAGCACGACGGTCACGCAGGCGTCGGCCGAGAAGGCCGGCGTCGGCGCCTTGGTCAGGTCGCCGGCGGCTGCGGCCGCCAGGAGCTCGGCGAGGTCGGTCGTGAGGCGGGGCAGCACCACCTGCGCCTCGGGGTCACCGAAGCGGACGTTGTACTCGACCAGCTTGGGCCCGTCGGGCGTGAGCATCAGGCCGGCGTAGAGCACACCGCGGTAGTCGATGCCCCGGCGCCGCAGCTCGGCCAGCGTGGGCTCCACGAACCGGCGCATCACGTCGTCGACGAGCGCGTCGTCGACGCCCGGCACCGGCGAGAAGGCGCCCATGCCCCCGGTGTTGGGGCCGACGTCGCCGTCGCCGACCCGCTTGAAGTCCTGCGCCGGCGCCAGCGCGACGGCACGGGAGCCGTCGCACACCGCCAGCAGCGACAACTCGGGACCGGACATGCCCTCCTCGACGACGACGGTGCGGCCGGCGTCGCCGAACGCCTCGCCCGCGAGCTTGGCTCGCACGTCGGCGACGGCCTCGTCGAGCGAGGTCGCGACCAGCACGCCCTTGCCCGCCGCCAGGCCGTCCGTCTTGGTGACCCAGGGCCCCGGCAACGAGCGCAGGAACTCGACGGCCGGGTCGACCTCGGTGAAAGCGGCGTAGCGGGCGGTCGGCACACCGGCGGCCTGGACCACCTCTTTCATCCACGCCTTCGAGCCCTCGAGCCACGCCCCGTCGGCGCCGGGGCCGAACACCAGCCTGCCGGCCACGCGCAGCTCGTCGGCCAGCCCCGCCACCAGCGGGGCCTCGGGGCCGACGACGTAGAGGTCCGCGTCGATCTCTGCGGGCGGTGTCGGCACCGAGCCGGGGATGCCCGGGCTGCCCGGGGTCACGACCACGTCGGCCGTGCGGGCGAGCACGTGGGCGAGCGCGTGCTCGCGGCCGCCCGACCCGATGACACAGACCCTCACGGCCACCTCCGCCTACGGCTTGCGCTGCACGTACTGGTCGCGCCCGGGGCCGACACCCACGAGCCGGATGGGCACACCCACCTGGTCCTCGAGGAAGGCGATGTAGTCGGCCGCGTTGTCGGGCAGCGCCCCCGGCTCGGTGGCCGCCGACAGGTCGGTCGACCAGCCGGGCAGCTCCTCGTACACCGGTGTCGCCTTGTGCAGCAGCGACTGGTCGTCAGGGAACCTGTCGAAGCGGCGCCCGTCGGCCTCGTACGCCACGCACACCTTGACCGTGTCGAAGGCGTCGAGGACGTCGAGCTTCGTCAACGAGATCTCGGACAGCGAGTTGAGCCGGACCGCGTGCCGCAGCATCACGGCGTCGAACCAGCCGGCCCGGCGGCGGCGACCCGTGTTGGTGCCGTACTCGTGGCCACGGTCGACCAGAGCGTCGCCCACGTCGTCGAACAGCTCGGTGACGAACGGCCCCGACCCGACCCGTGTGACGTACGCCTTGGCGATCCCGACGACGCTGTCGATGTAGCGGGGCCCGACTCCCGCGCCGGTGCACGCCCCGCCCGCCACCGGATTGGACGACGTGACGTAGGGATAGGTGCCGTGGTCGAGGTCGAGGAACGTGGCCTGCGCGCCCTCGAACAGCACGTTCTGGTTCATCTCGAGCGCCTCGTGGACGAGATTGACCGTGTCGGCCACGTACGGCTCGACCCGGGGGGCTAGCTCTCCCAGGTAGAGGTCGCAGATCTCGTCGACCGTGGGGGCGAGCTGGTTGTACACCTTGGCGAGCAGCTGGCCCTTGTCCTTGAGCACGACCTCGAGCTTCTGCCGGAAGATCTTGGCGTCGTACATGTCCTGCACGCGCAGACCCACCCTGGCGGCCTTGTCGGCATACGCCGGGCCGATGCCCCGCTTGGTGGTGCCCAGCTTGTTCTTACCGAGGTGGCGCTCGGTCACCCGGTCCATGAGCTGGTGGTACGGCAGGATCAGGTGAGCGCTGGACGACACCTTCAACCGATCACAGCTCTTGCCGCGGCGCTCGAGCATGTCGATCTCGTCGAGCAGGACCTGGGGGTCGACGACCACGCCGTTGCCGATGACGGGGACGATGTGGTCGTACAGCACGCCCGACGGGACGAGCTGCAGCGCGAACGTCTCGCCGTCGACGACGAGCGTGTGCCCCGCGTTGTGCCCGCCCTGGTAGCGGACGACGAGGTGCATCTCCTTGGCGAAGAGGTCGGTGAACTTGCCCTTGCCCTCGTCGCCCCACTGGGTTCCGACCACGATGGTCGCCGGCACGTCGCTCTCCTGGCACTCGCGTGAACGGGGCCTGTCGAGGCTAGCCGCCCTCCCGCCGGCCCCGGCCAAGTCGGGAGATCTGCTGGCTACGAACAGACGTAGTCCGACCCCGACGCGCGGCTCGCGGCTAGAGGTCTCGGCACGCTCGTGGCCGGGAAGCTGAAGTATCCTCGCTCCCGCCGGTCGTCGAGTTGGCTGGGTCGCGGCGACAGTACGGGAAACGAACGAGAGGTGGGCCGATGGGGTCGCTGCGGGCGTACGTCAAGCGCAATCGACTGCTTCGGGCTGCCCTGTTCACGGTGCAGAACGCCTACTACGCCAGCCCTGTCGCGGGCCATATCAAATGCGACGACGTGTCTGGCCCGTCGGACACGCACTTTCTCGCGGCCATGATCCGCGTCAAGGACGAGGCGCGCTTCCTGCCCGAGTGGCTCGCCCATCACCTGAACCTCGGCATCGAGCACGTCTACGTCTACGACAACAACAGCACCGACGCGATCGACCGTGTGATCGCACCGTTCGTCGAGCGAGGGCTCGTCACGTACATCCCGTGGCCGACGATTCCCGCGTCCCCGTCGAGCAACATCGACTTTCTCACGCGCTTCGGTCGCGCCAATGAGTGGGTGGCGTTCTTCGATGCCGACGAATTCCTCGTAGAGGCTTCCCCCGGGGCCCTTCTCGAGACCCTGCGATCGGCGGGTCGCTGGCCGGCGGTCGGCGTGAACTGGCGCTACTACGGGAGCTCCGGGCACGAGGTCGTACCGACGGGGCTCATCACCGAGGCGTTCGACCGCGCGGATGCCGAGCCGTGCTACCACGTCAAGGTGCTCGCCCGCCCCGCCATGGTCCGCGCCTATCGCAACTCTCACAACCTCTATTACCGCCGCGGCGGTCTCGCACGAACGGCAGGTGGCCGCCGAGTCTATGGCTCGTTCGTGACGCCTGATCGCAAGCCTCGCCTCGTGCTCAACCACTACATCTACCGAAGTCGTGAGGGCTACAACCAAAAGGCCTCGCAGGGTTTCGTCGACGCGCGCGGTTCGGCCGATCAAGCGCGGCGGGCCTCGCTGTCAGACGCAGAGTTCCACCGACACAACGACATTCATGTCCCTGTCCCAACCGCTGTTCTGGCGGCGACGGCCAGCTTGCTCGACGAGTTCGGGTATCCCGAGGAGATCGTCACCAGGCAGCCGAACGAGTCGGGACGGCGCCTCCCCGCCGTAGGCCGGACCCACGGCGCGCCATGAGGCCGCTTGAGCCGGGCGAGATGAGCGACCCTTCGACGTGACCGGCGGCAGGCCGAGCTTGAATCTACCTTCCCGTCAGCGCAGGACGAGCTCGCCGTCGACGGCGTCCACAGTGACGGTGTCGCCGTCGCCGATCTTGCCGTCGAGGATCTGCACGGCCAACGGGTCGGCCAGCTCTCGCTGGATGACCCGCTTGAGCGGACGGGCGCCGAACGCCGGGTCGTAGCCCTGGTGCGCCAGCGCCGCCGTGGCGGCGTCGGTGACCTCGAGCCCGATGCGACGGGCGGCCAGGCGGTCGCGCAGACCCCGGAGCTGAATCTCGACGATCTGCGCCAGGTCGTTCTCGGTCAACTCGCGGAACCGGACGATCTCGTCGATGCGGTTGACGAACTCGGGCTTGAAGAACGTGCGCGGATCGCCGGGCAGGTTCGACGTCATGATGAGCACGGTGTTGGTGAAGTCGACCGTGCGCCCCTGGCCGTCGGTGAGGCGGCCGTCGTCGAGCAGCTGCAGCAGCACGTTGAACACGTCCGCGTGCGCCTTCTCGATCTCGTCGAGCAGCACCACCGCGTAAGGCCGGCGCCGTATCGCCTCGGTGAGCTGGCCGCCCTCGTCGTAGCCGACGTAGCCGGGCGGCGCACCGATGAGCCGGCTGACCGAGTGCTTCTCCATGTACTCGGACATGTCGATGCGGACCATGGCCCGCTCGTCGTCGAACATGAAGTCGGCCAGAGACCGGGCCAGCTCGGTCTTGCCGACGCCCGTGGGACCGAGGAACAGGAACGAGCCGATGGGCCGGTGCGGGTCGGACAGGCCGGCGCGGCTGCGGCGGATGGCGTTGGCGACCGCGGTGACCGCCTCGTCCTGGCCGATGACCCGCTCGTGGAGCACCTCTTCGAGGCGCACGAGCTTGGCCATCTCGCCCTCCATCAGGCGACTGACCGGAACGCCTGTCCACTTGGCGACGACCTGGGCGATGTCTTCCTCGTCGACCTCTTCCTTGAGCATGCGCTGGCCGTTGGCCTGCAGCTCGTCGAGACGGGCGGTGGCCTCGTCGACCTGACGCTCGAGCTCGGGCAGCTTGCCGTAGCGGATCTCGGCCGCCCTCTCGAGATCGGTCTCGCGCTCGGCCTCGGCCCGCAGCGTCTCGAGCCGCTCCTTGAGCTCGCGGATCTCGTCGATGACCGCCTTCTCGTTGTTCCAGTGCGCCAGCATCGCGTCGCGCTGCTCGCGCAGGTTGGCCAGCTCCTCGTCGAGCCCGGCCAGGCGCTCCATCGAGACGTCGTCGGTCTCCTTGGACAGCGCCACGCGCTCGATCTCGAGCTGGCGGATGCGCCGCTCGACCACGTCGATCTCGGTGGGGAGGGAGTCGATCTCGATGCGCAGGCGCGACGCGGCCTCGTCGACGAGGTCGATGGCCTTGTCGGGCAGGAACCGCCCGGTGAGGTAGCGGTCGGACAGCACGGCCGCAGCCACCAGAGCCGCGTCCTGGATGCGGACGCCGTGGTGGACCTCGTAGCGCTCCTTGAGCCCGCGCAGGATGGCGATGGTGTCGTCGACCGACGGAGGGCCGACGTACACCTGCTGGAAGCGGCGCTCCAGCGCGGCGTCCTTCTCGATGTGCTTGCGGTACTCGTCGAGCGTCGTGGCGCCGATCATGCGCAGCTGGCCGCGGGCGAGCAGCGGCTTGAGCATGTTGCCGGCGTCCATCGCCCCCTCGGCCGCGCCGGCGCCCACGACGGTGTGCAGCTCGTCGATGAAGGTGATGATCTCGCCCTCGGCGTCGGTGATCTCCTTGAGGACGGCCTTGAGACGCTCCTCGAACTCACCCCGATACTTGGCGCCGGCGACCATGGAGCCCAGGTCGAGCGAGATGACCCGCTTGTTCTTCAGCGTCTCGGGCACGTCGCCCTCGACGATGCGGGCCGCGAGCCCCTCGACGATGGCGGTCTTGCCGACGCCGGGCTCGCCGATGAGCACCGGGTTGTTCTTGGTGCGGCGCGACAGCACCTGGATGACCCGGCGGATCTCCTCGTCGCGCCCGATGACCGGGTCGAGCTTGCCCTGGCGGGCGACCTCGGTGAGGTCGCGCCCGTAGCGCTCGAGCGCCTGGAACTGGTCCTCGGGGTTCTGCGAGGTGACCCGGTGGCTGCCCCGCACGTCCTGCATGGCGGCCAGCACGTCCTCGCGGGTGACGCCCAGCCGGTCGGCCAGGGCGAGCAGCAGGTGCTCGGTCGAGAGGTACTCGTCCTGCAGCTCGGCCCGCGCCGTGTCGGCGGCGTCGATGACCTGGTTGAGGTCGCGGGACAGGCGCGCCTCGCTGCCGTAGGAATGCGGCAGCTTGGCCAGCGCCTCGTTGACCTGGTTGCGCAGCGGTAGTGGCTCCTTGCCCAGCCGCTGCAGCATGGGCAGGACGATGCCCTCGCCCTGACCCAGCAGGGCGGCGAGCAGGTGGTCGGGGGTGACCTCGGGGTTCGACGCCTGCTTGGCCGCGTCGACGGCCGAGCTGAAGGCCTCTTGGACCTTGAGCGTCCACCGGTTCGGATCGAGCGCCATGAGAGCAGGATACCCCCGCTCAGGAAAGTTGATACCTGCGCGCTTAAGTTGGAGCGGTCAGCTCCTGGCCTGGGGTGGGCCGACAGGATCCCATTCGGCGTCGGGATCGCCCTCGTCGTCCCGTCGACGAGCCTTGCCGTTGTTCTCCTGGCCGCGACGACCGCCCTGCCGAGCGGCCGGCTTGGACACCGTCTCGTAGCGATACGGCTCGCCGCTGAACGTCTCGTCGGCCGACAGGCTGTTGAGGACCGTGCCGACGAGCGGGGCATCGACCTGCCGGAGCAGCTCGACGGCGCGGGTCAGGCTGCGCTTGGACGTCTTGTTGGCCGACGTGACCAGCAGGGTGGTGTCGGCCATGCGGGCGATCACCAGCGAGTCGGTCACTGGCAGCACCGGCGGGCAGTCGATGACGACCACGTCGTACGTCTGCCCGAGGACGTCCATCAGTCGGCGGGCACGCTCGCCACTGAGCAGCTCGGACGGGTTGGGCGGCGGGTACCCGGCCGGGAGAACCGACAGGTTGGGCACCGCCGGCGCCGACTGGATCGCCTGCGGCAGCGTCACGTCGCCGATGAGCACCGCCGTGAGGCCCGGCGTGAGAGGGACGTCGACGACCTCTTCCATGCGCGGGCGACGCAGGTCGCCGCCGACGAGCACGACCCGGTCGCCGGACTGCGCGAACGCGACGGCCAGGTTGACCGCCACCATGGTCTTGCCCTCGCCGGGCGACGGGCTGGTGACCTGGACGACACGTACCTGTCGCTCGACGCCCAGGAACTTGACCGACGTGCGCAGCAGGCGGAACGCCTCGGCCGCCGGCGCCGACGGGTGCGTGACGGTGACGAGGTCGGTGCCGCCCTCGAGCTTGGGGATGAGCCCCAATGTCGACACGCCAGTGACGCGATCGACCATCTCCTTGGTCTTCACCGAGTCGTCGAAGTAGTCGCGGATGAAGGCGAACGCCGCACCCAGGAAGAGGCCGAACACGAGGCCGATCGCCAGGTTGAGGGGTACGTTCGGGCTGACCGGCACGTCGGGAACCCACGCATAACCGATGACCTCGGCACCGCCGCCTGTCGCCAGCTCCACACCGAGGTTCAGATCACCGAGCTCCGTGCGAATGCCTGACGCCTCGGCCAGAAGCGGCTCGAGCACGGGATCCAGGTCAGCCGCCTTGTTGTCGCGCTCCAACCTCAAGAAGGTCGGATCGCCGTCGCCGGCTGCGATGCGGGCATCGATCTCCTCCAGCGGGGCCCGTACCTCGGCGATCTCGCCCTCGACCTCGCTCAGCAACCCCTGCAGGCGCTGCTTCGTGGTGAGCAGCATCTCCTGGTCGTCAGCCCTGCGGACCTCGACGTAAGTGTCCGCGTACACGTTGACGAGGTCCGTCGCCGCTGCGGGGTCGGACGACAGCAGCGAGAGTTCGACGATGCCGCTGGTCTTCGTTGCGTCACCACGCGACACCTCTGCCGTGGTGACTCGCCAGACCTCTCCGTCCGGGAGCGTCCCGTTGTAGGCGCGGGCGACGTGGCCTTTCATGGTGGCTGATCCGATGAACGCGAACTGGCTTGACGCCTGGCGCTCGAGGTCGACTGAGTCGTTCGCTCCGAAGACCATCGCGATGGGGTCGTTCGAGCCCGTGGTCGCGACCTGGGCGCGGACCCGGTAGGTCGGCTCCGGAATCAGAGACGCGGCGACGGCCACGCCGACGAAGGCCACCGTCGTCAGGATCACCAGCCAACGGCGGCGGGCAATGATCCCCAGATAGGACCGAAGGTCTGGCTCGTCGAGCGGCTGGTCCATGGACCGGAGATGTTATCCCCAAGGGACTCGACGCACCGACTCGCCGCTTCGGCTGCCTGCCACCTGTGCTGTTACTTTCGCGGTCATCTCTGGGCAGCCGCGACCCATCTCACCCGGTGGCAGCGATCACGTCGACGACGTTGGGGCTGCGCGATCGGCGCGCCCGCAGGCCAACCCCATCGACGGGCAGGAGGCGCTCCCCCGGGAGAAGCTCGCCACGCCTATGGTCGTGGCGCTGATCGGCCTCGCGCTCATCGGGTTCAACACCGTCGGAATCGGGTTCCTACCGATCTCTGACGTTGTGTTCTTCGGCGTCGCCGGCCTGATCTGGCTGATGATGCTGGCCGGCCGGGTGTCGAGCTTCTCGTCGCCGACCGCACGGCGCAGCTCCCCACGACTACTCGCGGCGACGATGGTGTTGCTCGCCCTAGCGACGGTGTCGAGCTTCAGATCGTGGTATCCGCTGGCCTCTGCCGGTGTCGTGCTCCGCCTGATCTACCTCACCCTGCTTTGGTTCTGGATCCTGCGATGTCTCAGCGTCAACCGGCGGGCGATAGCACTGCTCATGACCGCGTGGCGATGGGGCGTGATGATCAGCTGCCTTGGCGCGCTCGCCGCCAACGCAGGTCTCATGGAGCTAGGTCGGGCGAACCCTGAGAACCGGCAAACTGGATGGTTCGGCCATCCAAATGACCTAGCTGGCTATATCGCCGTGGCGGTGCCGCTCTTCGTGCTGGCGGCGCCGCGTGCTGCCCGGAGCGGGCAGCGGAACCCAGGGATCCGTTGGGTGATCACCATGGGGGTGGTGATCTTTGCTCTGGCGACGACGGGCTCTATGAGTGCGCTGTTTGCGGCAGCGATCGGGGTCACTGCATCTGGGATCAGCTTGGCCCTCACCCGTCGATCCGCAGGACGTCGCATGATCCACCCGCTCAAAGCGATGGGCGTCATGGTCATTGCGGGTATCGCCTTGTCGGTGATGTTCAGCAGCGATGTTCCCGTGGTCGAACGACTGACTCGCTTTGGTGAAGGTGACAGCTCAGTCAGCCACAGTGTGGACACCCGCGGCGAACTCAACCAGCGAGTCATCAATCAATTCGACGAGCTCCTTGTGGTCGGCCATGGGCTGGATCTAACCGCACAGGACCAACTCAGAGGGTCGGGATCCGGAATTCACAACATGTACGTGAAAGCCCTCTATGAAGCGGGGCTGATCGCGGCACTGGCCCTTCTAGCAATGCTGCTGATCACGTTCCAACAAGCATGGAAGCTTCTCCGCAATACTCGCTCGACCAGCATCCACATTGATGTCGCCGCCGTGTTTGGGAGCGCGGTGACAGCCGTCGTGTTTGCGCTATTTCAGCCGATGATGTTCAACCGGTACTTTTGGCTTCCCTTCGCAATAATCCAATGCTTCTGGACAGTGCGTCGTGCAGAGTTGAGCGCTCAGGCGTCTGAGTCGACTGACAGCATCACCGGTGACAGCCCAACGATCTCGCGAAGCTCGGTCACCCGCCTGGCAACGTGATTCGCCCAGCGCTCGGGGGTGAACTGCAGCGCGAGTGATCGACTGGCTCGAGACATCGACGTCCTCTCGGCATCCGCCGCGCCGGAGATTCGCACCAACGCTCGTGCCAATCCACCCACATCTCCAGGCGACACCACCACACCGTTGTAGCCATCGAGAACCAGCCTGCTGGCAGCGCCGCACACCGATGTGCATACGACAGGTAGCCCAGCGGACGTCGCCTCGTGCACAACCACACCCCACGGCTCAAAGCGGCTGGGCAGCACGAGGCAGCCCGATCGTGCGAGCAGATCTGGAAGCGCGTGCGGTTGGACGAAGCCGAGCATGTCGACCCCCGCTATGCCAGCGAGCCTGTCGCTCTCGGGGCCAACGCCACCCACCAGAAGAGGCCACGGATCGTCGACGAGCTCTCGGTACGCCCGGTACGCGTCCGCAAGAACGTCAACCCCCTTCTCCGCAACGAGCCTCCCGACGAACACGAACGCTGACGCCGGCAGTTCGTCACCCCGACGTTCGGCTACTCCGTCGAACCGACTGTGGTCACAGGAGTACATCCCCCGGATGATCCGCTCGTCAGGGAAACCGAGCCGCCGTGCGAACGCAGCGGACTGCTCCCCCGGGACGAAGGCCGCGTCGTAGGCCGGCCGAACCAGCAACGGCGAGGTGGCTACCCCCAGCACCTGCTTCGGCGTGGCCCACCACTGGTTGTCCATGCACAGAACTCGGAGCGAACGTCCACGGCGTCGCCGGGCCGCTCGCCGGTACGCCGAGATGTGCCACGACGAGACAAGGAGGGCGTGCGGATCGAACTCAGCGATTGCCGCCTCGACCTCATCTGGATCGGGCACGCCGCTCCAGGCGCGGGTGCGCAGACCCTGGGTGATCGCCGCCTCGTCGAAGGGTGCGTGCGCTTCCCCAGCCAGGTGGTGAACGACGACATCCGCGCCCAATGCACCGAGTGCTGTGAACGCGGCGTGGCTGTAACCCGACAGTCGCTGCCAGAGGATCGCTATGCGGACCGGTTCTCTCGATTGGTTCGTTGTGCCACTCGTATCGGCTGTCATATCGGGGCTGCTGACCTCGTCGATGCGTCGATCGCCAGTTCCATCTCCGTGCGCTCGGAGAGCTTCGCCCGGTTCGTCGTGGCGAGAGCGGCACCGAAGGCTGACCACCAGATGACAGCGGACGCAGCATTCGCGAGGCCGAATCCGACAGCGAACCCAGTGCCCGCGGCCATCGCAGCACCAGCGAGCGGCAGAGCTAGCTGAGGACCGAGCGTGAGCAGCCGAGCGCGCAGACTCTCGCGCGCGGCGCCGAGAGCGCGCACGCCGGCGAACCCACCAGTGGAGGCGCTACCAGCGATCATCGCGAGGCCCATCGGCAACATGAGATCGTCCGCCAGGCCCCACGTGTCACGGAACAGCCAACTGCCCCAGGCGTCAGGCAGCGTGAGTCCGATGCACATCCACACGACGGCAACAGCCATGAGCAGCACGCTCGCCTTGACCATGAGACGGCGCAGCCGGGCAGGGCTCGCTGCCTGCGCCCCCTCCGGCACGAGAGCTAGGTAGATCCCCTGGTGCACCGTGTTGAGCGGTCCATAGAACACTTGAGTTGCGCGCACTGCTCCGATCACGCTGAGCCCCGAGATTGCACTCAGCGCTATCAGCACGACCTGGCCGATGGACTGACCGGTCACGAACTCTCCGAGAAAGCGCGACGACATGTCACGGTTTGCGTAGAGCCAGCGCGTTGGGTGCGGGACTGACAGCGTCCCCGCCACGAACAGCAGCCCGACCAGTGCGCCAAGACCAGCCGTGACGCCCCAAGCACCCAGGAACCAGGCGGGGCCTGCTCCGCCTGGCGCCATCGGGAGGACAGCGCACACGGAGACCAGCCACACGACGTCGACCGCCAATGCGGCCCCCGCACGGTCGATCATGAACACATATCGCCAGGTGTCCTGCACGGTGACCAGAGGCACAACCAAGGCCACGGCGAGCAGAGCCGGCCCAACAGTGCCGCCGACCGCGAGGCCGGCCACGCCGACCACCAGCGAACCTGCGAGGGAGGTGACCAGGGCGCCACCGATGATGTCAGAGACGAGGGCACTACGTACGGTCGCGTCGGACGACGAGTATCGGGAGAGCAGCGGCTCGCCGATCACCGCCCGACAGACGCCTTGTACCAGCATGAACGCGACCATTGCTGCGCTGAACGCACCGAACCCGTCGGCCGACAGCGACCGCGCCGCGATGATCGAGACGACGACGTTGCTCAGGCTCGAGACACCCTGGTCGGCCATGACCAGGGCCCGGCGGCGGTTGACTCGGGCCGACACGCCGCCTCAGTCGCGGCCGAGCTGAGCCGCCACCTGGTCGCACACCCAGGCGTAGGTCGCAGCCAGACCGTCCTCGAGGCTGACCGCCGGCGCCCAGCCCAGGCGCTCGCGGATGAGCGTGTTGTCGCTGTTGCGTCCGCGCACGCCCTGGGGCGCGTCGAGCTTGTAGCTGCGCTCGAGCGTGATGCCCGCGATGCCCTCGACGATCTCGACGAGCTGGTTGATGGTGACGAGCTGGTCGCTGCCGACGTTGAGCGGTTCGCGGATGTCACTGGCCGTGAGCCGCAGCGTGCCCTCGAGGCAGTCGTCGATGTAGGTGAAGCTGCGGGTCTGCTGGCCGTCGCCCCAGATCTCGATGCTGTGGTCGCCGGTGAGCGCGGCGGTGGCCACCTTGCGACAGATGGCCGCGGGCGCCTTCTCCCGGCCGCCGTCCCACGTGCCCTCGGGGCCGTAGATGTTGTGGTAGCGCGCCATGCGGGTCTCGATGCCGAAGTCCTCGGCGAAGTGGCGGGCCATGCGCTCGCTGAACAGCTTCTCCCAGCCGTACCCATCCTCGGGCATGGCCGGGTAGGCGTCGCGCTCACGCAGCGGCACGACCTCGGCCGACGTCTGCTTGTCGGCCGCGTACACGCACGCGGACGACGAGTAGAAGACGCGCTCGACCCCGGCGTCGCGCGCGGCGACCAGCACGTGGGTCGACACCAGCACGGAGAGCATGCACAGGGCCTTGTTGTTCTCGATGAAGCCCATGCCGCCCATGTCGGCGGCGAGGTTGAAGATCGTGTCGACGCCGTCGGCGGCCTGGTGGCAGGCGTCCAGCAGCTCGAGGTTGGCGTGGACGTTCTCGACGTCGTCGAAGACCTGGTACCACTCGTCCTTGGGCTTGCAGTCGACGGCACGGATGCGACCGACGCCTTCGTCACGTAGCCGCTTGACGAGGTGGCCGCCGATGAACCCACCGGCGCCGGTGACCAGCACATGCTCCATGTCGGTTCAGCTCTCCTTGCGGCCAGGCTTGGCCGGGCGGCGGGCCACAGCGCGCTCGATGACGTCCTGGAA
This sequence comes from uncultured Acidimicrobiales bacterium, assembly GCA_963735375.1. Lineage (GTDB taxonomy): Bacteria > Actinomycetota > Acidimicrobiia > Acidimicrobiales > VFJN01 > ZC4RG19. The sequence goes on along the minus strand of CAVTKS010000005.1, from coordinate 254,483 downwards.
GCGGTCGGTGATCACATCGGTGTCGAAGGTCGACTCAGCGTAGGCGCGCGCCCGGCTGCCGGACGTCGCTCGCAGCGCGTCGTCGACGCGCAGGTGCTTGGCGGCGACCAGGAACGCCTCCTCGTCGGTCGGCGGAACGACCAGCCCGGCGCCCGCCCGCTCGATGGTGCGCGCCGCGAGGTTCACCGACGGGATGGCGGCCAGGATCGGCCGCCCGGCGCACAGGTACGACAGCACCTTGGATGGGACGGAGAACGTGCCGGCGGTGGGTTCGAGGAGGGCCACGAGCACGTCGGCCGAACCCAGGATGTCGGGGTACTCGTCCATCGGCTGGAACGGTAGGAGGCGGAGGTTCGGCAGCGGGCGCTCGCGCAGCATCGCCCGGAGGCGCTGCTCGCCCATGCCCTCGCTGATCACCACGACATCCGCGTCGTCGACCCGCTGCTCGGCCAGCCGGTACAACAGCTCCGGCCGGTGCTTGAGACCGAGCGTGCCTGTGTAGAGGTAGACGAAGCGATCGCCCAGCCCCTGTCGGATGCGCCACGCGTTGTGGCGGGGCCGGACCGGCAGGTCGTCGAGCGGCGCCCAGTTCTCGATGACGCTGCACGTGCTGCCGCCTACGCCCCACCCGGCGAGCGTGGGCACGAAGTCGTCGGTGATCGCCACCACCCCATCGGCTTGGCGCAACAGACGGCGCTCGAGCGTCTCGAACCCGGTGCCCATCCGCCGGCCCAGACGACCGGCCCGCCGCTCGGCCTCGGCGATCAGGGCGACGCTGTGCAGATCCTGCAGCCAGAACACCCACGGGACGCCCTCGCGCCGGCACCACGCTGCCGCGACTGACTTGGCCACGAGCGGCACGTTGCAGGCGATGATCACATCCGGGCGGAACGCCGCGGCCACCTGGGTGAACCGACGGCCGTACGCCGCCTCCTGGCTGAGCCGACGAAACGGCGAGTACCGGGCGAAGCTCTCACCCGTCTGCACGCCGACGACCGAGAGCGTGGGATCGTCACCAGCATCGAAGCGGCCCTTGCCGCTCGTGTAGGACTCGCAGTACACGTGCTGCACCGTGTGCCCACGCCGTGCGAGTGATCGACTCAGGTCTATCTGGAACGGGTGCCCGGCGAAGTCGTGGACGAGCACCCGCAGCGAACGCTGTGGTCGTGCCTGCACGACAACTCCCGGACTCCCTTGATCAGATGCCCCTCGGGCTGCGTCCGCACCTGTCTCGCCGAGCCGCATCGACGTGTCCTCCCCCATTGCGCTGCCGCATCACCGTGGGATTCCCTGCTCAGTGCCGGTAAGCCCCAACCGTCAACGAAAGCCCCCAGCTGCCCCGAGGGTCTGACGACCGCTCAGGTGACCGAAGAGTAAGGTCCGGAACCCGTGTCGTCCACTCATGTGCCGAGGGCCACACGATGAGGGTTCTCGTCGTGCACAACCGCTACTCGTCACGGGTCCCGTCGGGCGACAACCTGGCCGTCGACGACGAAGTGCGCTGGTTGCGCGACGCCGGCGTCGACCTGGCGCGACACCAGATCAGCGGAGCCCGGGCCGTCGTCGTCCCGTCCGTGTGGAACGAACCCTTCGGGCGCTCGGCCGCTGAGGCTCTCGCCTACGGACGTCCGGTGATCACGACGGGCTGGGGGACTGTCGGAGATCGTGGACGACTCCTGCGGTTGGGTCACGGGCACCGACCCGGACTCGATGGCTCAGGCCATGCACGAGGCCCTGAACAACGACGCCGAGCTCCGACGGAGATCCCGGACAGCACAGCAGCGATGGGAACGATCGTTCAGTCCCGCGTCGACCACGGCGGCGCTCCTCGGGGTCTACAACGGCGCACTCAACGGGACCTGTGGCCAGGCGGATGACCGAGACGATCCGCCCCCGTCGTAGGGTGGCGCGCTGGTTCACCGCTGCTCCGAGGAGGGTTGGGCGTGCGCGTGCTCGTCGTTCACAACTACTACTCGTCACGCGTGCCGTCGGGCGAGAACCTGGCCGTCGACGACGAGGTGCGCTGGCTCCGCGACGCGGGCGTCGACGTGGCGCGGCACGAGGTGAGCAACGACGACATCGTCTCGCCGGGCCCGCTCGCGCGCGCCCGTGACGGGGTCGAGGCGACGTGGTCGCTGTCGGCTGGCCGGCGGTTCCGCCGCGCACTCGACACCTCCCGGCCCGACATCGTGCACGTGCACAACCTGTTCCCCTTGCTCACCAGCAGCGTGCCGATGGCAGCGCTCCGCAGGGGTCTGCCGGTGGTCTGGACCGTGCACAACTTCCGGGTCCGCTGCGTGGCGGGCACCCACTTCCGAGACGGCCGGCCATGCTACGACTGCCGCCCGGGCTTCCGGGTTCCCGGCGTGATGCACCGCTGCTACGCGAATTCGTTGTCCGCCAGTGCCCTCGTCAGCTCGGCCACCTCGGTGTTCCGAGGGCTCGCACGCCGATGGGGCATACGCCCGGTCGCTATCAGCGAAGAGGTGGCGAAGTGGCTCACTGCGTCCGCCGGGTTCGACGCGGCGGCCGTACGGGTCAAGTACAACGGCGTCGCCGGCCCGGCCGAACCGCCCACGGATCCGGAGCGCCAGCGCAGGTTCCTCTATGTCGGCCGCCTGTCAGCGGAGAAGGGCATCGCCCACCTGCTCGATGCCTGGGCGCTGGCACAGGCGGACGCCGAGCTCCACGTCGTCGGGCAGGGCCCACTGGCCGATGACGTGCGCGCCGCCGCGGCCACGGATCCGCGGATCGTCCTGGTCGGGCCCGTGCCGAGCGACCACGTCGGCGCACAGATCGAGGGTGCTCGGGCCGTCGTCATGCCGTCGATCTGGCAGGAGCCGTTCGGGCGGGTCGCGGCCGAGGCACTGGCCCACGGCAGGCCGGTGATCACGACCGGCCGGGGCGCGTCGTCGGAGGTGGTCGACGCCGGGTCGGGGTGGATCGTCGGCGACGAGCCGGCTGCCATGGCCGCGGCGATCGACGAGGCGGCGGCCTCCGATGCCCTCGTCGCCGCCAAGGGCGCGGCGGGGCGGGTGCGACACAGGGAGCTGTTCAGCCCCGAGGCGACGACCAGCGCCCTGGTCGACATCTACCGCGAGGCGACCGACGTCGCCGGGGCGCTCGGCCAACGACCGGGTTAGCCTCACTCCGGACCGGGAGCCGTGTGCGGGTCGACGAGGGGCTGACTGGGGGAATGCCGTGGACACAACAGCGTTGGCACGCTCCGTGGCCGCAGATGCCACGACCGCAGGCCCTGCGCGGGGGGCCGTCGCTGACCTGCGCGTCGCACGACCCCGGTGGCTCACCACCTACACGGCGGTCCTGGTCGTGCTCGACGGCACCGCCATGGCGGCGGCCACGCTCACCGCCAAGATCTCCTGGCTCGGCATCAACCCCGATGAGCTGCACATCCGCTCGTTCAGCATCCCCTACGCGGCGATGATCATGGCTACGGTGCCGGCGTGGCTCGTGATCCTGGCCCTCGCGGGTGCGTACGACCTCGGGCCGTTCGGGGTCAGCAGGGGTGTGTGGACACACATCGTCCGGGCGGGCGCGCAGCTGCTGGCGGTGGTCGCCGTGGCGTACTACATCCTCCATCTCGCCACACTGGGCAGGGGCGTGCTCGCCGGTCTGATCCCGCTGGCCGTGGCGCTCACGCTCGCGGGGAGGGCCCTGGCCGGCACCGCTCTCGACGAGCTGCGGCGCCGCGGTCACGCTCGTCGTTCCGCCCTCGTGGTGGGCTCGCGAGCGAGCGTCGACGCGTTTGTACACCAGGTCGAGACGCATCCGGCATCGGGGCTCACGATCGTCGCGACCTCGGTCATCGACCACGAGGGCGACGACACCTCGCGGCGAGACGCCACGCCCGGCGACGGCGCGCGCAACGGCGAGGCGACCGAGTCGTCAGGCAGAGCCGACGGGGCAGCAGGGCACGCGAGCAACGGGACCGGCGGCGGCAACGGGCACAACGGGGTCGCCGACGGGTCCGGCACCGAGGCCCCGGCAGGGCCCGCCGCCGTGTCGGGCCCCGCGTGGCAGCCGCCGCCGCTGCTCGTGTCGGACGCCCTGGCGCGCACGAGGGCCGAAACGCTCATCGTCACCGGGGGGTTGGCGCACGGTCAGCTGCGCGACATCGCGTGGACGCTCGAAGGCACGGGCGTCGAGCTACTGGTCACGCACACCCCGGCCGACATCGAGGGGTTGCGATCGGAGATCCGCCCTGTCGCCGGGCTGCCCCTGCTCTACCTCGACCGCTAGACGGCCTGGGCTCGTCGACGCCTCAGCGCTTGCGGCGGGACTCGAACACGGCGACCGCCTGGCTGAGCGGCACCAGCTCGCGGCGGTGCTGACGGTGGGCGTCGGCGACCGCCTCGGCGGCCTTGCGCCGCACCTCGGTCAGCTCGGCCCGCAGGCGGCTCACCTCGGCCTCGAGGTCGAGCACGCGCTGCACGCCGTAAAGGTTGAGCCCCTCGTTGGTGAGCTCCTGGATGCGGCGAAGCTGGTCGATGTCGGCGTCGCTGTAGCGCCGGCTGCCGCCGGTGGTGCGTGCCGGGTCGACCAGGCCCTTGCGCTCGTAGATGCGGAGGGTCTGCGGGTGGACCCCGGCCAGCTCGGCGGCCACGGAGATCACGTAGACCGCCCGGGTCGGTTCACGGCCGTTGGGTCGCATCTCTCATCATCCTTCCTGGACCCCGAGGTGCTCTCGGGGTGATCTCCCGTCGGCCGCGGCCGCCAGGGCCTCGACCGCCTTGCGCTCGTCCTCGGACAGCTTCTGGGGCACGGCCACCTCGACCGTGACGAGCAGGTCGCCCGTCTTCTTGCGGCCGGGCACGCCCTTGCCCTTGACCCGCAGCGTGCGCCCCGAGCGTGTGCCGGCGGGGATGCGGAGCTTGACCGTGCCGCCGTCGAGCGTGGGCACGCGCACGTCGGCGCCCAGCGCGGCCTCGGGGAACGTGACCGGCAGGGTGAGGGTGAGGTCGTCGGCCCTCCGGCCGAACAGCGGGTGGTGCCCGACCCGGGCCGTCACGAACAGGTCGCCCGGAGGACCGCCATTGCGGCCGGGGCCGCCTCGGCCCTTGAGCCGGATGCGCTGGCCGTCGGCCACGCCGGCGGGCAGCCGCACCTTGACCTCACGCGGCCGCTTCTCGACCCCCGTGCCGTGGCACGTGGGGCACGGGTCGTCGATGACGTAACCCTGGCCGCCGCAGTTGGGGCAGGGCTGCGAGAAGCTGAAGAACCCCTGGTTGTCGTCGAGGACCCCACGGCCGTTGCACTGGGGGCACGTGTGGGGCGTGGTGCCCGGCTTGGCGCCGCTGCCGTGGCACGTCGAGCAGGCCGCGTCGCTGGTGAGGTGGATCGTGGTGGTGAGCCCCTGCACGGCGTCCTCGAAGTCGAGGTGCAGCTCGGCCTCGAGGTCCTGCCCCCGGTGGGGCCCGGTGCCCCGACCAGGACCGCCGGCCGCGGCACCACCGCGCCGCCCGCGGCCGAACAGACCGCCGAACACGTCGCCGAGGTCGCCCACGTCCTCGAAGCGGAAGCCGCCGGCCGAGCCTCCGGGGCCCGGACCGCCCGCGCCACCGAACGCCGCGCCCATGGGCCCCAGCTTGCGGACCTCGTCGTACTCCTTGCGCTTCTCGGCGTCGCCCACGACGTCGTACGCCGCCGACACCTCCTTGAAGCGCTCCTCCGCGGCGTTGTCGTCTGGGTTGGTGTCGGGGTGGTACTGGCGCGAGAGCTTGCGATACGCGCTCTTGATGTCCTTCTGGGAGGCGGTGTCGCTCACCCCGAGGACTCGGTAGTAGTCCTTCTCGAACCACTCGCGCTGCGGCGCCATCGACCTGGTCCCTGTCCCTTCAGCTCGTTCAGTCGGTCACTTTGACCATGGCGGGGCGCAGCACCTGACCGCGCCAGCGGTAGCCGGGGCGCAGGACCTCGGCGACCACCTGCTCACCACCCTCGCCGGGCTCGTGCATGACGGCCTCGGCCTCGTTGGGGTCGAACGCCGCACCCTTGGGATCGATGCGCTCGAGACCCTCCTTGCTGAGGGCGCCGTACAGCGCGGTGAGCACCGGCTCGATCTCGCTCGCGCCGTGCGCCAGCGCGGCGTCGCACGAGTCGAGCACCGGCAGCAGGCCCTCGACGAAGTTGCCGACCGACCGTACGACCGCGTCGTCCTGACGCTTCTGCGCCTGCTTGCGGTAGTTCTCGAAGTCGGCCTGCGCCCGTCGGTAGGCGTCGAGGTATTGCGCCCGCTCGGACAGCAGCAACTCGAGGTCGACCTCGACGGCGTCGGCTGCGGCCTGCAGGTCGGCGTCGACCTCGATGTCGTCGTCGGTCACGCCGGCGCGCGCCGCGTCGGACGTGGCGCCCTGACCGAACGCGTCGCCGCCACCGGCCGGGGCCTCACCCTCGCCACCCGTGGGCGACGAGGGCTCGGCCTCGGTCGTGGGCTCGGACGGCCCGGCCTTGCCGGTCGGTGGCTTCTCGCTCACTTGGTGTCCTCGTCGTCGACGATCTCGGCGTCGACCACGTCGTCGTCGGACGGCTGGCTGGCGGCGTCGCCGGAGCCGCCGGCCCCGGGACCGCCCGCACCCGCAGTCGCACCCTCGGCCGATGCGGCCTCGTAGAGCTTCTGCGTGAACGTCTGGCTGGCCGACATGAGGGCGTCGGTGGCGTTGCGGATGGCCTCGATGTCACTGCCGCCGAGAGCGCCCTTGAGGTCGCCGAGCTTGGCCTCGACCGCGGACTTCTCGTCGCCCGAGATCTTGTCGCCCTGCTCCTTGAGCAGCTTCTCGGTCTGGTAGACGAGCGTGTCGGCCTGGTTGCGCACCTCGGCCTCGTCACGGCGCTTGCGGTCTTCCTCGGCGTGGGCCTCGGCGTCCTTGACCATCTGGGCGATGTCGTCCTTGGCGAGCGACGACTGACCCGTGATGGTCATCGACTGCTCCTTGTTCGTCGCCCGATCCTTCGCCGCCACGTGCACGATGCCGTTGGCGTCGATGTCGAAGGTGACCTCGATCTGCGGCACGCCGCGGGGCGCGGGGGGCAGGTCGACGAGCTGGAACTTGCCGAGCGTCTTGTTGAACTGCGACATCTCGCGCTCGCCCTGCAGCACGTGGATCTCGACCGACGGCTGCATGTCCTCGGCCGTCGTGAAGACCTCGGTGCGCTTGGTGGGGATGGTGGTGTTGCGCTCGATGAGCTTGGTCATCACGCCGCCCTTGGTCTCGATGCCGAGCGACAGCGGGGTGACGTCGAGGAGCAGGACGTCCTTGACCTCGCCCTTGAGCACGCCCGCCTGGATGGCGGCGCCCACGGCGACGACCTCGTCGGGGTTGACGCCCTTGTGGGGCTCCTTGCCCGTCAGGTCGTGGACCAGGTCGTGCACGGCCGGCATGCGGGTGGACCCGCCCACGAGGATCACGTGGTCGAGGTCGTCCTTCGACAGGCCGGCGTCCTTGATGGCCAGCTCGAACGGGCTGCGGCAGCGCTCGATGAGGTCGACGGTCAGCTCCTGGAACTTGGCCCGGCTGAGCGACTCGTCGAGGTGCAGCGGCCCCTCGCTGGTGGCCGTGATGAACGGCAGGTTGATCTGCGTCTGCTGGACCTGCGAGAGCTCGATCTTGGCCTTTTCCGCAGCCTCCTTCAGGCGCTGCAGGGCCATGTTGTCGTTGCCCAGGTCGACACCGTGCGCAGACTTGAACTGGCTGACCAGCCAGTCGATGACGCGCTGGTCCCAGTCGTCGCCGCCCAGGTGGGTGTCGCCGTGGGTGGCCTTGACCTCGAACACGCCGTCGCCGATCTCGAGGATCGAGACGTCGAACGTGCCGCCACCCAGGTCGAACACGAGGACGGTCTGGTCTTCGCCCTCCTTGTCGAGCCCGTAGGCCAGCGCGGCCGCGGTGGGCTCGTTGATGATGCGCAGCACCTCGAGGCCGGCGATCTGGCCGGCTTCCTTGGTGGCGGTACGCTGGGCGTCGTCGAAGTACGCGGGCACCGTGATGACGGCCTGGTTGACCGTGTCGCCCAGGTAGGCCTCGGCGTCGCGCTTGAGCTTCTGCAGCGTGCGGGCCGAGATCTCCTGCGCGTTGTAGGCCTTGCCGTCGATGTCGATGGACCAGTTGGTGCCCATCTGGCGCTTGACCGAGCGGATGGTGCGATCGGGGTTGGTGATGGCCTGACGCTTGGCCACCTCGCCCATCAGGACCTCGCCGCCCTTGGAGAACGCGACGACCGAGGGGGTGGTGCGGGAACCCTCGGCGTTGGGGATGACCACCGGGTCGCCGGCCTCGAGGACCGCGACGACGGAGTTTGTGGTGCCGAGGTCGATGCCGACAGCCTTGGGCATGGGGGTTGCCTCCGTGAGATGTGCTCGTTGGGGATGGTGAGCAGTTCGCTTGAACTGGGATCGATGATAAAAGTTGAGTCTGCTGTTCGCAACTTTGCGTTGCGGGCCTGCCAGACGGGTGGTTGGGTGACGTTCACCCTCCGCGGTCAAGGCCCACGCACTATCGTGACCCGGCGATGAGCACGCCTGGGGGAGCGTCGCCGGTCACCGCACCTGACGCCGTGGAGATCGGGTCGCCGGTATCCACGCCCACGCGGACCGTCCCGCGGGAGCTGACCGACCGCGCCCTCGTCGCCATCACCGCCGCCGTGACCCTGCCCCTGCTGTGGATGGGCTACGGCACCGACATCGACGTGACCGACGTGCTGGCGTCGGGCGACAGCATCCGCGCGGGCGACTACATGCCGTCGCGGCCGCCGGGTGTGCCCGTGTTCGAGGCGATCGTCGCCGTGCTCGACCCGGTCGGCGGGCACCTGCTGCTCAACCTGGCCACAGCCGCCGCCGGCGCCGCCACCGTGGTGGGGATCGCCCGTCTGGTGAGGGCCTGGGGCCACGCCAACGGCGACCTTATCGCCCTCGCGTTCCTGGCCTCACCGGCCACCCTGATCGCCACCACGTCGACCGGCGACTTCATCTGGGCGCTCGCCTTCTTCGTGTGGGCGGCGCTGCTGCACGTGCGCGGCCGGCCCCTGCCTGCGGGCGTGCTCTTCGCCCTGGCGATCGGCACCCGCCTGTCGTCGGTGTTCCTCATCGCCGCGTTCATGGTCGCCGACGGCTGGGCCCGCGACCGGCGCCGGCCATGCCTGCGCACGCTCGCCGTCGCAGTGCCGCTCGGAGTGCTGCTGTACGTGCCGTCGTGGTTGGCCTACGACCGGTCGGCCGAGTTCCTCGAGACCGCGGAGGGGTGGCGCTCGTTCGGCAACAACCTGGGACGCTTCGTCTACAAGAACTACGTGACCGCGGGCGCCCTGTTCGTCGTCGTCGTGCTGATCGCCACGCCTGCTCTCGTTGTCGCCCTGCGTCGTTGGGGCCACGACCCGATGCTGCGGGCAGGTGTGCTCGGGCTCGCGGTCAGCGAGGGGCTGTTCTTCGTGCTGCCGTGGAAGTACAACCACCTGCTGCCCAGCCTGGTCATGCTGCTGCTGTGGCTGGGGGCCAGCCGGCGCAACAACCGGCCGTTCCTGTGGTTGGCCATCGGCGCCCTGGCGGTCAACGGGCTCATCACCTTCCGGCCGCTCGCCCCCGATGCGCCCGCCGTGGCCCAGACCGGCCGGTGGGACCCGTCGCTCACCACCGGACTGCTCCTCAACGACATCGGGTGCCGGCTCGACGCCATGCACGAGGACCCGCCTCGCCTCAACAGCGACGCCTGGGCGTGCACGCTCGAGCCGATGCGCGGCACCGCCGAGGACCCGGTCGACGCCGCCGACGGATCGACCAGGCGCCGTAGCAGGCAAGAGCCGACTTATCGGTTGTCACGCTGAACTGGCGTGGTTATGTTGATTGCGCCTCGTGGTGTTGCTCCATGGGGTAGACGGAGGGTCCCGGAGGGCCAGTCCGAGGATCTACTGGTGTAGATCGGCTAGGACGGGAGCCGGGACCGCCGCATTTTTCAGCCTGCGCCGGTGCCGCCGCGGGCGCGAGTCGGCGGTATGTGATCTCCAGTCCGGTGGCAGCGCTTATCGACGGGAACCACTCGGGCGCTCCGCCAAGTAGGAACTCCTGGACGGCGCCACCGATCGCATCTGGGATCCAGAGCAACGGCTCGGCCTTCGACCGCCACTCGTACGTGAGCGCACCCGCATTCCCTCCCGAGTTGAGCGTGTCCAGGATGACCTTCTTGTCGCGCCCATCTTGCGACGACGCTCGGCTCTCGATGATGAGGCGACGACATCCATCATTGACGAGCTCATCGACCGTCTCCGTAAGACCGAGTTCACGGGCCGCCTCCTGCCGAGCCCGTCCGCAGGGGACAACTATCGCTCGCCCTACGACGTCGATCGAGCGGATCGCTTCGACCATGCGCGCCTTGGCCTCGCGACCCTCCTTGTGCCAATGGAATGGGCGACGCCGGCCAGGAGCCGTGAGGACCTCGCCGAGGGCGGCCTTTGCGGCTGTCTCATTCGTGAGGATGACACCCGTGACGACGGCGTAGCAGAGCCCTCCCCCGACGCTTGGAATCGTTTCGTCGAGCACGGCGAGCATGTCACTTGTCCAGGTCCGGCCGCGCGAGTCGGCTCGATGTCCACAGAAACGTCTCGGGCGTGTCAACAGGGACTCGCTCGGTCACACCATCTCCTTTGCCCGTTCGTGCCGATCCGGCTGGGCGAGGGTACGGCCGACCCAGATCAGGGTGGTGGATGGTGCCGATAGCGCGCGAAATCGCGCGGATACTGCTCGCAGAAACCGCGGTATCCACCACTAACTACATCGGTGTGATTATGGTTCCTTCATGGCACGACCGAGGGTGTACGAGGAGCGGCGGGTGACGACCGCCGTCCGCATTCCAGCGAGCATGCACGACCGGCTCCGCGACGCTGCCGATCAGCGCGACGTCAGCGTCAACCTCATCGTCTTGAAGGCCGTCGACGACTATCTCGACAGACTTCTGCCAGTTGATGAAGCGGTGCGAACCACACAGTGATCCGTTCCGGTTGTCAGCCTCGTGACCAATGGTCGGGTTGACTCGATCGGGCGCATTCACAACTCGTTCCGCCGGTCGTCCTCTGACGAACGCGATGCCGGCGTCTGTTTGCATCCGATCAGGCCGCTCGGAGGGTGAGGCTGGCGAACACCTGGGAGTTGAGCCACCACGGCAGTGCCGGGAACGGCGTGTAGGCCGTGTTGTCGACGTCGAACCGCTCGCTCAGCGTGCGCAACAGGGGGCGGAAGTCGAAGCCCTTGTGCGAGACCCGGATGTCGTCCGGCCGGGTGGCGGGGCGGCCGCCGAACGACGCGGCCAGCAGCTCGCGGGCGGAGTAGTCACTGCGCCGGCGGAACAGGACGGCCCGGTTGGCCTCCTTCAGCAGCAGCGTCGGGCCGCCGATGACCGGCACCGAGATCGACACCTCGCCCCCTGGTACGAGCACTCGCGCCGCCTCGGACAGGAACGAGGCGATCTCGGGGTCGTAGAGGTGCTCGAGCGTCTCGAAGCAGCACACCAGATCGACCGAGCCCGACGGGACCGCGGCCATGTCGTCGACGAGCCTGTAGCGCTCGGGCACGTGGTCGGACTCGGGGTCGAAGCCGTAGAGCGACAGGTCGGGACGCAGCTCGGCGAGGGTGTTGAGGAAGTCGCCCTCACCGCAGCCGAAATCGAGCACCGTGCCGCCCTGGCGCACATCGCGCGTGGCTCGATCGAACGACGCCTTGTAGCGCTGGCGGTGGGCGTAGCGGGCGATCGGGTTCGGGGTGTCGAGCGTCTGGGCGCTGTAGCTGACCGTGCGCGCGTCCACCTGCTGCCCCGGATCCCCCATCGACGGGGAAGCTAGTCGTCAGGCGACGGGTGCGCCCGCTCCGGTGAGGAAGTTGCCGAGCAGGTCGTGGCCGCTCGCGGTCAGGATCGACTCGGGGTGGAACTGGACGCCCTCGACGGCGAGGGTGCGGTGCCGCAGGCCCATCACGATGCCGTCGTCGGTCCATGCCGTGACCTGTAGCTCGGCGGGCACCGACGCCCGGTCGACGATGAGGCTGTGGTAGCGGGTCGCCACGAACGGGTCGGGCAGGCCGGCGAACACGCCGGTGCCGTCGTGGTGGATGAGCGACGTCTTGCCGTGCATGATCTCGGGCGCCCGTACCACGTCGCCCCCGTAGACCTGCCCGATGCACTGGTGGCCGAGGCACACCCCGAGCACCGGGCGGCGGCCGGCGAACTGCTCGATGACCGCGTTGGACAGGCCGGCGTCCTCGGGGCGACCCGGGCCCGGCGACACCAGCACGGCGTCAGGATCGAGCGCCATGATCTCTTCGAGCGTCAGCTCGTCGGACCGGTGGACCAGCGGCTCGGCCCCCAGCTCGCCCAGGTACTGGACGAGGTTGTAGACGAAGCTGTCGTAGTTGTCGATGACCAGGACTCGCGGCGCCACGACCAGCGAGGCTAGCGGCGGCGCGACCCCGGTCCCCAGGCGGTATCGGCGGTATCCCCCGGGTCCGCCGCGTCAGTACGACTTGGTGACGAACCGCTTGACGTTGCGAAACTTCACCTTCTCGGCCAGGCGCCATGCGCCCCGCCGGGCATCGGCACGGTTGCGCCGAACGGTCAGGTCGAGCAGCGCAGCGGTGTCGGCGTCGGCACCGTGGCGGTTGCGGCACTCGACCACCACGTCGAGCGCATACGGGTGGTTGCCCGAGAAGAAGGCGCAGGCCCACAGCCGCAGGTAGTCGTCCCGGTCCGCCCCGGCCTTGTCGAGCGACGCCAGCGTTCGCAGGTAGCGGGGGCCGGCGGCGATCGGGCTCGTCTTCAGCGCGAACTCGTAGCGCATGCGGCCGAACTTCGTGCGGGCGCCGAGACGCTGGTCGAATGTCTCTCGCCGCAGGCGGACAGCTCGTGTGAGCTCGAGGTCCGACATCCAGAACCCGCGCCCAACCATCTCGCGGTGCAGGTCACCGAAGACGTCTTCGCCTTCGTAGTACTGGTCGAAGCCCGGCTCCGCGTCGACGGCCATGAGCGTCGCGAACAAGGGCTCGTCCAGGCTCGCGAGCAGGCGCATGTCAGTGCCCTGACTGTCGAGCTTGATCCAGTCGACCCGGTCCAGCCCGGCCGATGCCAGGGCCTGCGACAGCGTGGTTGCCGCAACCTCGGCCTCGGCGACGACATCGAACCGGTAGGCGTGGAGGTACGGCTCCAGCACCTCGCCGGACGGCCGTAGCGTGCTCGAGCAGGTGGGGTTGCGGGTGAGGAAGAAGCGGGCGGTCGGGCGGTCGACCTCGGCGACCAACGCCTTGTCGATGATCACCCGTCGACCGGACGTGCTCGATTCGGTGTGCATCTCCCGCAGGTCCGGGTCGAACCCGACGTAGGTGGCATGGCCGAGCAGCGGCCTGAACGGCGGGAACGGCTCGAGTGAGGCACCGACATCAACCAGCGTGAGGGAGACGTCCGATCGCGCCAGCGCGTCGAGAGCCCGGCGACGGATCGCTCCCATTCAACCCTGGACCCGCGATGGCGACCGCACCGTGGTTCCAACCCGCTCGCGAGCCCGCTGCAGATCGGGGACCAGGATGACGTTGCTGCTGGGGCCGGTGGGCCAGGCCACCATGTCGAGCGCCCCAGTCCGCGGCGAGTACGTCACCGGCGTGTAGTCGTGGTCCCGCGCGAACCGCTGTAGCGCGCGGGCGTCGTTGCATTCGACGATGAGCGCCGGTCTGTGCTCGGCGATCAGCGCCGTCGCCCCTAGCAGGACATCGGGCTCGTGACCTTCGACGTCGATCTTGATCAAACTGACGCGCTCGATGCCCCGGGCGTCGGTGAACGAATCGAGGCAGATCGTCTCGACGTTTTCGACCTCGCCCTCGTAGCCCTTCTCGACAAGGGCGTTCTGCGCCCAGCGGTCAGTCGTGATGTGGCCGCTGCCGTCGGCCTGGCTGACCGCGCACGGCACGAGCAGCACGCGGCGCTCGGCGTTGTTGAGGCGGATGTTGGCGGAGGCGCGCTCACGCGCCACGGACTCGGGCTCGAAGGCCACAGCCGTCACATCGTCGACGAGGGTGGCGAGCAGCGAGTAAGGCGCGACGTTGGCACCGACGTCGAAGAACGTCTCGCCAGGCCGCAGCCAGGCCAGCAGGAATCGCATCTCCTGGCTGTCATAGAGGCCGAAGTACAGGGCGAGGGACGTCACCTGGTCATGTGGGTGGCACACCAGCCGTACCTGGTCGTGCAGCCGGACGATGCGTGGTCCACCGACGGTGCGCTCCCACACCTGCCACGTCATCCAGCTGACCAGTCGTCGGCCGCGGACACCCTGGTTTTCGGGGTGGTGCCAGATCTTCCTGGCCATGGAGGTGGCATGGTCGACCACGGACCGCCCCCCTGGCCCAGCCAGCAACGAGCGTCCCCTCCACGATCTCCCAGCCACGCCGGACGACTGTAGTTCTCCCAGCTCTCCCGGGTCAGGCCTGGGCGGCCAGCGGGCGGGCCGCCGCGGCCTCGACGACCTCGACCGGGCTGCGCAGCGCCTCGGCCAGCAGGTCGGCGCGGCCGTTCGCCGCGTACAGCTCGAGCGACACGTCCTGGCCGGGCGCAGGCGTCACCTCGATCGTCAGCGCGCCACCGGTGCCCTCGCGGGCCGTCGCCGACTGCACCCGGGCTGCGTGGTTGCGGTCGAGGCCGACGGCGACACGCAGGATGCCCGCCAGCACGCGCACCCGTTGCTGGTCGGTGCGGTCGAGCGCCGCGAACTCGGGGTGCTTCTTCCGCGGTGCCGACTTGCGGTGGTAGCGGGCCACCAGGGCGATCAGCTCGATCTCAAAGTCGGTGAACCCCGTCAGCATCTCGCTGTTCCTGATGACGTAGTAGCTGTGCTTGTGGTGCCCGGCGTGCGACACGAACAGCCCGACGTTGGCCAGAAGGGCGGCCGCCTCGAGAACCTCGCGGCTGTCGTCGCCCAGGCCGTGGCGCTCGGCGGTGGCGTCGAAGATCTGGAGAGCCAGCCGGGCGACCTGTTCCGAGTGCGCCGGATCCTCGTCCATCTGCGCCGCGAGCCGGCCCACGCTGCGTCGCCGCAGGTCCGACAGGTGATGCAGCGACCCGCCGTGCTCGCGCCGCCAGGTGTCGAGCAGGACACCCTCGCGCAGGGAGTAGTCGGAGAACGTCAGCTCGGTGGCGCCGATCGCGTGGACCACCTGCTCGAGGATGAGCGCCCCCGCCACGATGATGTCGGCCCGGCCCGAGTCGAGCCCCGGCGTCCTGGCCCGCTCCCTCACCGTCGGCGCCTTGATGAGCCGGCGCACCACCCCGTCGATGTCGGCCCGGGTGATGGTCATGTTGTTCAACCTGCGCGGCACCGCGGCGTCGGTGCGGGCGGCGGTACGGGCCGCCACCATCCGGCACACCGCCTCGATGGTGCCCGACGACCCGACGGCCACCTCGAAGCCGGACCGCTCGATCTCGCGCACGGCCGGGGCAAGCACCGTGCGGATGTCGCGGCGGCACGCCTCGACGGCCCGGCTCGACAGCTTGGGCATCGAGAAGTAGCGCCGGGTGAGGCGGATGGCGCCCAGCTTCATGCTGCGCGAGGCCAGGATGTCGCCGCGGGTGCCGACGACCAGCTCCGTCGACCCACCGCCGATGTCACAGACGACGACCTTGCGGTCGTACACCGGAACCGCCTGGAGCACCCCCAGGTGGATCAGCCGGGCCTCCTCGAAACCGGAGATCACCTCGACGTCGACGCCCACCTCGCGGGCCCGCTCGAGGAACACCGCGCGGTTGGTGGCCTCACGCACAGCCGAGGTGGCGACCGCCCGCATCGTCGCCCCGTGGATGCTCGCAACCTGCTTGAAGCGCGCCAGGGCCTCGATGCCACGGGTGATCGCCGCGGGGGTGAGCCGCTTCATGTCGCCGGCCGACGACCCGAGCCGCACCATCTCTCGCTCGCGCTCGACGACCTCGATGCGATCCTCGTCGACGCGGGCGACCACCAGGTGCACCGAGTTGGTGCCGATGTCGACGGCCGCGAGCACGCTTGCCACGGCACCACTCTCCCCCATCGGCCCGCCCACCGGGGGACGATGGGTGGGGCGAGTGAAGCGGTCGGGCGTCGATGATCTAACCTCGGCGCCCATGGCCAAGCCAGTGAAGCGCCAGGTGCCGGGGGGCCGGGTCACTCCCAAGGGGACGCAGTCGTCCGACAAGCGGCCGTCCCAGTCGACCCGTTACACACCACCGGTGCCGCGCTCGGTCAAGATCAGCCCCGCCTGGGTGCCCGTGCTGATGTTCACGCTGCTCGGCATCGGCCTGGTGGTGATCTTCCTCAACTACCTGGGCGTGCTGCCCGGTGGCATGAGCAACGCCTATCTGGGTCTGGGACTCGCGGCCATCTGCGGTGGCATCGTCACCGCCACGCAGTATCGCTGAGCACGTCGCGTGGTCGGGCCGTGACGACGCTCGGTAGCGGTACACCCGGTCGCTGCCAGCGCGCAACCGGCCGTTGAGCGTCATGTCACCAGGTAGACAGCCTGTGCGGCGGTCTGAGTGACCGCTGGGCGACCGAAGTTACATCGCTGTTACTCTCCCCAGCCTTGTCCACAGGTTGTGGGAAAGCGCTGATCACGCGCCTCCCCGCGAACAGTTGCGCGACGCGGCGTCGTCTCACCCCGCTGATCGGGCGTCAGCCGTCGATGGGAGCGACGAGATCCATGTCTTCCATGCAGTGCCGCGGGGCCTCGGGCACCTCGTCGTTGGCGCTGGTCATGCGCACTTCCGTGCCGCAGATCGAGCACCGGTAGACGATCCGCACCTTGCGCAGCTCGCCGGGGGGCGGGGGCGGCGGCAGCGGTGTGGCCAGGCTCGACATGACGGCGAACCCGAGCTTGAGGATCACCCATCCGGCCAGCACGGCGATCACCACCGCGACGAGGCTGGCCTTGGTGAGCCACCAGGCCAGGCCGCCGGCGACCGCGAGGGTGACGAGGGTCCCCCACGAGATGTTCGGGCGGCGTAGGGCGCGGGCGCTCACCTGGTCATCGTAGGGGCCGGCACCCCGACCCCTACGAGTCGCAGCGACCGGCGCGCCGTCGACGACCTCAGCCCGCCGTGTTGTCCGTTGCGACGAAGGGCCGGCAGGCCTGGCCGCGCAGCGCCGGGCACGGAGCTGGGGCGACCGCGGGCACCTCGACGCCGTCGACCCAGGACAACACGAGCGCCGAGGGCATCCGTCCCGTGCGGGCGACGAGGTTGGTGGGGATGGCACCGCCGTAGTCGGGGTTCTCGAACTCCCAGGTGGCGTGGTTCCGACCCGGCGTCGCGATCGACAAGCGCAGCTGCGACCCGGCCCGGAACGCGTGCGCGAACGACGGGATGTCGACCCGGGCCTCCACGAACTCGCCAGCCGTCAACGGCCGCTCCGCGCGCTCGGTGAAGGGATGGACGATCTCGAGCCCTTCCGTGCGGCGGCGGTCCTCGGCCCGGTGGGCCAGGTCGAGCCAGCCGTTCTGGATCAGGTACTCGGTCCCGTCGGGCCGCACCTCCGACACCGACACCTGCACGTGCACGTCGGTGGCGTCGGACGCCACGTAGAGGTGGGCGTAGCCGGGCCCCGCGAACACGGTGTCCTCCTCGAACGGCGCCGTCAGGTAGGAGAGCTCCTCCCCTGGATCGAACCGGGTCCAGTCGACGTTCCACAGCCGGCTGAGCAGCGGGTAGTCGCCCGTACCACCGAACAGCGTCGAGCCGCCCGCGTCGGGGTCGAACCGAAAGCTGTCGACGCCGCCGGGGTCGCGCCGCCGGGGCGCGTCGGCCGTCAGGGTCTCGTCGGGGCCGAGGAACAGGGTGGCCGGCTCGGCCTGGGGCGCGGGCCACGAGTCGAGGTCGAGCGCGAACGTGCCCCCGGGCTCGCCCACCTCGTTGGCGCCGATGCCGCTCTCGAACAGCACGCGCACGGGCTGCTCGGCCTGGTAGGCGGCACGCGCGCCCGCGAGGTCCGTGCCGAACGGGGCGAACCGATCGGGACCGAGGTCGACATCCGCGAGGTCGAACTGTTCGGCCAGAACGGGCGGCAGCCCGACCCGCAGGACCGCGGGGAGCACCGGTACCTGATCGGCGACGTACAGCTCGAGGAACTCGAACCAGTTCATGATGTTCGCCGGGCCGTAGCCGTCGGGATGACGGCCGTTCCACAGGTTCACGCGCAGCACATCGGTGCTGTCGAAGTCGTCGAGCATCGTCGTGAACTGCGGGCCCGTCTGCTCGTCCTGGAAGGCGCCGGAGAGGAACACCGGCGCCTCGATGTCCCGCACCAGCACTCGCAGGTCGCGTGCGGCGGAGGCGGAGTTGTAGCTCGACAGGCTGTGCACCAGCGTCTCGAAGTCCAGGATCTGGTTGCGCAGCGGCTGGTGCGCGGCACAGACGTCGTCGCCGGCGGCGACGCGCTGGCTCACCCAGCTGGTCCCGCCGGGGGCCGCGGCCTGGTTGCGCTCCTTGATCCACTGCTGGGTGAAGCCCGAGTTGAAGATGCCGCCCGGCCACGCCTGCAGCCACGGGTCGGCGATGACCGATTGGGCCGTGATGCCGGCGAGGTGCGGCGGGTTCGTCGCCGCCGTGAAGAGCTGGCTGATGCCCGAATAGGACAAGCCCACCATGCCGACCTTGCCGCCCGTGACCCAGTCCTGCGTGGCGACGATCTCGATCGTGTCGTAGCCGTCGGCCATCTGGGCGGAGTTGAACACGTCGAACACGCCGCCGGAGCACCCGCTCCCCCGCATGTTCACCGAGACCGTCGCGTAGCCCAGGGCCCGGGCGAGCCGGACGCCCGCCTCCTCGGACGCCGGGTTGGACGGGCCGTAGCCCGAGTACTCCACCACCGTCGGCCACGGACCGGGGCCGTACAGCGCGTCGTCGGGGAAGCGCACCATCGCGCTGAGCTTCACCCCGTCGCGCATCTCGAGGTACTGGAAGCCCTCCTCGAGCGACGAGCCCGGCTTGACGTTCCCGAGCACGTCGAGGCGCGCGCCGGTGAGCACCTGGTCGTCGTAGAGCGCGGGATCCGGCAGGTCGTCCCGGCCGCCGACGCGGACGACCGCCGAAGCCAACCGTGGCCGGGCGCTCTCGTCGACGATCACGTAGCGCCCCGGCTCGACGACGGTGCCGGCCACGACGTCCAGCCCGCTCATGTCGAGGCCCGGGCCCGATTGCAGGGTGGCGTGCTCGGGCGGCAGGTAGGCGAAGTGGGCCTGGCCGTCGGCGTCAGCGAGAAGGGTGAGCAGCCGGCGGTTGCGGGTGCCGTAGAGCGTCAGGGGCTGACCGGGCGTGGCCCCGGTGACGGTGATCTGCTCGACACCGGGCTGCACCTGCCAGGGTGCGTCCTCGGTCCCGCGCAGCAGTGCACGGAATCCGCTGTCGCCGCCGGGCCCCTCGACCGGCCACTGTGGGCGGCACGCCGCCACGCTCGCCGCCAACACGAGCGCCAGCACCACGCTGGTCGCCCCGCGCCCCCTGGACCGTCGCGACATCGTCCCCCCTCTGCCTTCGCCTGTGGCGCGGCCTCCGGTGAGACGTGCGCCACATTGCCGACGCAACCTTACGGGGTAGATGCACTCACGGTGCGACAATCGCACCCCGGAGCGCTGTGGGGTGCCGGCCGCCTCTCGACGGCCGACACCCGATCAGCCAGATCAGCAGCGCTCCATGATCAGAGCCGCTTGATGATCAGAGCCGCTCGATGATGGTGGCGTTGGCCATGCCGCCGCCCTCGCACATCGTCTGCAGGCCGTAGCGGCCCCCGGTGCGCTCGAGCTCGTTGAGCAGCGTGGCCAGCAGCTTGGTGCCCGAGCACCCGAGCGGGTGGCCGAGGGCGATGGCGCCGCCGTTGACGTTGACCTTGGACATGTCGGCCCCGGTCTCGCGCTGCCAGGCCAGCACGACCGAGGCGAACGCCTCGTTGACCTCGAACAGGTCGATGTCGTCGATGCTCAGGCCCGACTTCTCCAGCGCCTTGGCGGTCGACGGGATCGGCCCCGTGAGCATCGTCACGGGGTCGACGCCGGCGAGGGCGAAGGTGTGGAACCGCGCCCGCGGACGCAGGCCGAGCTCGGCCGCCTTCTCCTCCGACATGATCAGGGCGGCCGAGGCGCCGTCCGTGATCTGGCTCGAGTTGCCGGCCGTGACCTTGCCGTCGGGCTTGAACGCCGGCTTCAGGTTGCCCAGCGACTCGACGGTCGAGCCTTCGCGGATGCCCTCGTCGGCGGTCACCAGCTCGTCTGACTCGCTGATGTCGCCGGTCTCCTTGTCGCGGTGGATCGACTTGATGGCGATGATCTCGTTCTCGAACCGGCCCTCGGCAGTGGCGCGGGCGGCGCGGGCCTGGCTCTCGGCGGCGAACGTGTCGAGGTCGTCGCGGGACAGGCCCCACTTGTCGGCGATCAGCTCGGCTGAGATGCCCTGGGGCACCAAGCCGCCGACGTCCGCGTAGCGCAGGCCGACTCGGGGGCCGAACGGGAAGCCGAACTTGCCGTCGCCGACCGACGCGCCCATCGGCACCTGGCTCATGACCTCGACACCCGCGGCGACCACGATGTCGTGGGCGCCGGCCATGACGGCCTGGGCGGCGAAGTGGGCCGATTGCTGCGACGAACCGCACTGACGGTCGATGGTGGTGGCCGGGACCTCTTCGGGCCAGCCGGCGGCGAGGACGGCGTTGCGGCCGACGTTGATCGACTGGGCGCCGGCCTGCATGACGCAGCCCATGATCACGTCCTCCACGAGGGCAGGATCGAGGTTGTTGCGCTCGACGAGCGCGTTGAGCGTCTCGGCCGCGAGGTCGGCCGGGTGCCACCCGGACAGCTTGCCGTTGCGCTTGCCTCCGGCAGTGCGGACGGCGTCGACGATGACGGCGGTGGGCATGGGTGCTCCTTTGTCTCGCCGTCCCCTCCGGCGCCCCACGTGCCAGGGCCCCCGGTCGGGCCGGCTCACTTGACCGTTCGGTCAAGCCAGTCTGCCCAGCGACCTCTGCACACGCAACCGCGGCCGCGCCGGGTGGCGATAGGTTTGTGCCGTTCGTCACGCCACGCTCACGACAGGGGGCATCCTGTGGAGACCGCCAGCACCACAACGACCGCGCAGGCGCTCGACGACGAGGTCGCGGGCCAGACCATCGCCAGTCGATGGCTCGACACCGTGGCCGCCCATCCCGACCTGGTGGCACTGCGCGCCAAGGACGGCGACGCCTGGGTCGAGACCACCTACGCCGAGCTCGCCGAGCGCGTGGCCCGCACCGCCGCCGGCCTGCGGGCGCTGGGCGTCGGCGCGGGCGATCGGGTCGTGATGATGATGCGGAACATCCCCGCGTTCCACGTCGTCGACCTGGCGGTCATGTTCTGCGGCGCCACGCCCATCTCGATCTACAACTCGTCGCCGCCCGACCAGGTCGCCTACCTCGCCGGTCACAGCGGCGCCCGCGTGGCCCTCGTCGAGGACATGGGCTTCGCCGAGCGGTTCCTGACGGTGCGCGACCAGCTCACCGACCTCGAGCACCTGGTGCTGCTCTCCGACAGCGAAGGGCTGGCGGGTTCCGACCTCCTGTCCGAGCTCGTGCTCGAGGGCCACGACCCCGTCGACCTGCACGCCGCAGCCGCCGAGATCACCCCCGACATGCTGGCCACGGTCATCTACACCTCCGGCACGACCGGTCCTCCCAAGGGTGTGATGCTCACCCACCACAACGTGGTGTGGACCGCCCAGGGCTACCTCGAACTGCTCGGCATCGACCCCGCCGGGTTCCGGGCGATCTCGTACCTGCCCATGGCGCACATCGCCGAGCGCATGTCCGGCCACTACCTCGCGTGCATCGGTGGGTTCGAGGTCACGACGTGCCCCGAACCGTCGCTCATCGCCACCTACGCCCGCGAGGTGCACCCGCAGACCATGTTCGGGGTGCCGCGGGTGTGGGAGAAGATCCACGCCGGCGTACAGGCTGCTCTCTCGGCCGACCCGGAGGCGAGGCGGAAGTTCGACGAGGCCGTGGCCGCCGCCGGTCCGCTCGTCGAGCGCCGCACCGCGGGCACGGCCACCGCCGAGGACGACGCCACCTGGGCGTTCCTCGACGAGGCCGCCTTCGCCAACGTGCGCCAGCTCGTCGGCCTCGACGCGGTCGAGTTCGCCGTCACCGGGGCAGCGCCGATCCCCGCCGAGCTGATCAGCTGGTACCGCGCCATCGGCGTGCCCATGTCCGAGATCTACGGCCTGTCCGAGACCACCGGGCCCATGACGTGGGACCCGTACGCGGTGAAGGTCGGCACGGTGGGCCGGGCCTTCCCCGGCGTCGACGTGTTCCTGGGCGAGGACGGCGAGGTGCTCTGCCGGGGCGGCAACGTGTTCGCCGGCTACCTCGACGACCCCGACAAGACCACCGACGCGCTCGACGCGGACGGCACCTTCCACTCCGGCGACATCGGTGTGCTCGACGACGACGGCTACCTGCGCATCGTCGACCGCAAGAAGGAGCTGATCATCACCGCGGGCGGCAAGAACATCAGCCCGGCCAACCTCGAGGCGGCGCTCAAGACCATCCCGGCCGTCGGTCAGGCGTGCTCGGTCGGCGATCAGCGGCCGTTCGTGGGGGCGCTGGTGGTGCTCGACCCCGAGGTCGCGCCCGGCTGGTTCGCGGAGCGGGGCATCGAGGCCGGGTCGGTGGTCGAGCTGGCCGACGACCCCCGGGCCACCGACGCGCTGCAACGCGCGGTCGACGAGGTCATGACCCGGTTCAGCAACGTCGAGCGGGTCAAGAAGGTGACCGTCCTGGGTGACGAGTGGCTGCCCGACAGCGACGAGCTGACGCCCACGTCGAAGCTCAAGCGCCGCAGCATCCTGGCCAAGTACGCCGACCGCATCGACGCCCTCTACGGCTGACGGTCGTCGCCGGGTCGCAGGTCCGGCTCGTGAGCCCGGCGCGTCACTCCGGCGGGTCGGTGCCCGCGGGCGGTTCCGTCGACGTGGTGGTCGCCGAGGCACCGGGGGCGGTCGGGATCAGCACCGAGCGGCAGACCTCGGCCCACTCGATGCTCGTCCACGGTGCGTGGCCGACACCCTCCGCACCCCGCACATGGGCGAACGCGATCACGTCGCCGTCGCGGGCGACGTGCACCACCGGGTCGTCGGTGGCGTCGCCGAGGCGCTGGGCCGGGTACCCACGGAGGGCATCGATGGCGTCGTCGGTGGTGCCGTCAACCAGGTGAGAGCTCAGCCCGGCCCGGGCGGCGGCGATGATGTTGTTGCTCGGCGGGTCGACCGGCAGGTCCTCGAGCGTCGCGACATCCGCCTCGTCGCACGCCAGCTTCGGCACCCGGTAGAGGCCGGCAGGGTCGACGAGGTCGACGCTCCTGCGCTCGACCGCGCCGGCGATATCGCACCCGATCGTGAGCTCACCGGGCGGCACCGGCTGACGCACCTCTTTGACCCCGGGTGGGACCTCGATGTCGCCGGACGACCAGTCGTCGCCCTCGACCTCGATCGTCGTCGGCTCCGGCAGCGAGTTGTAGACCCGGATGTGCAGCCCGTCGCGCTGCGGGCGCACCGATGCCACGGGCACCACGATGCCGGTGGGCTCGCAGCGCACCTCGACGAGGCGGGGGACCTCGGCGGGAGGGCCCCCGGGCGTGGCCGTCTCGGACGCGGTGACCGACTCGCGATCGTCGTCGATGCCCTGCGAGATCAGCGGAACACCGACGGCAAGCACCGCCAGCACCGCCGCCGTGGCGACAGCTCCACGGCGGCGGCGCAGCCGGCGGTGCCGGCGTGCGGCGACCCGATCGAGCCCATGCTCGGGGGGATCGCCGACGGATGATGCGATGCGCTCGAGCTCGGACCGCAGGTCGGGGTCATCGCTCACGCTCCCGGCCCCGCCGGCCGCCGGTCGCGGCGAACCAGCACAGCGCGTGCCTGGCTCACGAGCACCCGGACGGTGGCAGGGCGGATGCGCATGATGCGGGCGGCGTGCGTCGCATCGCAATCGAGTAACTGGGTGAGCACCACGGCCTCGCGTTGGCGGGGCGTGAGCTGGGCGAGCGCCCGACTGACATGGTCGCGGTCAGCGGCGACGTCGGCGGGCTGGGGCACTGGTGGCGGTGTGGTGTGGGCGACGACGTCGACCCACCGGCGAGCGGCTCGCACGGCGCGGCGGGTGGCGCTGTGGTGGGCGTTGAACGCGGTGCGGAACAGGTACCCGGTGGGGTCGTCGAGCCCGGACACCCGGTCCCACCGCTCCCACACCCGGCAGAACGCCTGCTGAGCCAGGTCCTCGGCCTCATCGCTGCTGCCCGTCAGCACGAAGAGCGCACGAAAGAGCCGTCGCTCGTTGGCCATGTAGAAGCCCTCGAACGACAGCGCAGTAGGGGCGCCGATAGTGATCGGCGTCGACGGAGTGGAGCGCTCAGAGACCACGGATACTGCCAACACTGCCTCAAGAACGCCCGAAGCACACGCGCCGTGTAGGCGATTGCGCGCTTTTTCTCAGACGGGGCGCCGTCGCCCCTGCACGCGGGCCGACCGCCTCACAGGAAGGCGGCCGGTCGCTGGAGCGAGATGGACTCGGTAGGCCGTCAACTGCGCGCTGCGGTCTTCCTCGCCGTCGTCTTCTTCGCCGCTGCCTTCTTGGTGGCGGGACGCTTGGCGGCGGGACGCTTCGCCGTGGCCTTCTTGGCCGCCGTCTTGCGGGCGGGCGCCTTGCGCGCCGGCGCCTTCGTGGCGGTCGTCTTCTTGGCCGTGGTCTTCTTGGCGGTCGTCTTCTTGGCCGTCGTCTTCTTCGCAGCAGCCTTCTGCACCGCCGCGGGAGCCGGCGGCCACACGCCGCGCTCGAGCTTGGGCGCCAGGCTCGACTTCACCACGGCGTCCTTGAACCCCTTCAGCGGCGTGATGCGCGCCTTCTTCGACGCCTTGATGCGGACGGGCTGCTGGGTCTGCGGGTTGCGGCCCATGCGGGCGGGGCGGTCGACCTTCACGAACTTGGCGAAGCCCGAGATCGAGACGGCCTCCCCCTTCGACACGACCGCCGTGACGACGTCGGTGAACCCCTTGAGGACGGAGTCGACATCTTTGCGTTCGACACCGGATTGGTTGGACACGGCTTGGACCAGATCTCGACGGTTCACAGGGCTCCTCCTACGTCACGGGATCATGCTCAGCTTCCTCAACACGACCCGCTGACTCGTGGATACTCCGGGTATTGTTACGAGTTTTCCCCAGGAATGCATCACTTTCTGCGCGTGAAGCCCTTGATATTCCTGGCTTTTCTGCTGGTCGACGACAGCGGACAGTGGCGCCGTAGGGCGTCGACCTCCCAGCGGAGGCAGCCGCGAGGTCGCGATCCAGCCAGCTATTGCTGAGTTTTCGCGTGGTCCGCGGCGCTCAGAGCTTGGCGATCCAGCGCTCGGCCTGCTGCGCCCGACGGCGCAGCTGGTCAACCGTGGCTTCGTCGATGCGACGCAGCCCGATGAGGCGGTTGAGCTGTCCGTTGACCTGCGCGTGTCCCATTCCGGTCGCCCACACGAGGTCCTGCACGAGCTTCGCGTTGGCCTCGCGCAGCTCGGCCCGGTCGCGCCGGGGGTTGCCGCCGTTTCCGTTCGCGCTCGCCAGGTGGACGCCGTTCGGACCGCCCGGCAGGGTCGGCAGAGCGAGCTCGAGCGCGGCGTCACCCTCGCCCGCGTCGTCGAGGTCGTCGAGTCGCTGCAACCGGTCGAGGGAGGCCTCGTCGACGTCGAACACCGACGACTCGTCCTCGCCCGTCACCACCGCGGACAGCGCGGCGAACATCGAGAGCTGGTCGCCCTTGTCGTCGTCGTGGCGGAGGTCGTCGAGCGCGGCCTCGTCGTCGAGCGGCTCGTCGCCGTCGCGCTCGGGCTTGCGCAGGCTGTGGCGGCGGGCGTCGGCGATCTGGGTGGCCCACGTGCGCAGGCGGCCGTCGTCGGGGATGAAGAGGTACGCCTTCTGTCGGGGCACGCCGCGCGTCCAGCGCACGAACCGGCCCACCGCCTGACGGAAGAACAGCTCGGTCGTGGTGGTCGTCGCGTAGACGCCCACGCGCAGCCGGGGGATGTCGACGCCCTCGGACACCATGCGCACCGCCACGATCCACGGGTCGCTCGACGCCGAAAAGCGTGCGATGCGGGTGGACGACATCGGGTCGTCCGACACCGCCACGGTGGCCCGCACGCCGCACCGGTAGCGCAGCAGGTCGGCGATGCCCTGCGCATGGTCCTGATCGGCGGCGATGACCAGGCCCCCGGCGTCGGGCTGGCTGCGGCGCAATGCGGTCAGCCGCTCGTTGGCCTGCAGCAGCACCGTGGCCAGCCACTCGCCCTCGAGGCTGAGCGCCGTGCGCAGGCGTTGCGCAGCACGGGTGCGGTCGAGGGCGTCGTCGAACGCCGCCGCCTGGGCACTGCCGTCGGGGGCGATCCACTCCATGAACCCGTTGATGCGGGGGAAGTAGACCGGTCGCACGACGCGGCCGTCGGCCAACGCGTCGGCGTAGCCGTACTCGAAGTCGGGCACGGCCTCGTCGCCCACGTAGTGGACGAAGGGGATGGCGAGGGTGTCCGACCGGAAGGGGGTGCCCGACAGCGCGAGGCGCTGCGGCGCCACCTCGAAGGCCCGGCGCACCGACTCGCCCCAGGCCCGGTCGTCGCCGGCGTGGTGGATCTCGTCGAGGATCACCATCGAACGTGCCGCGATCGACCGCATGGCGTCGGGGTTGGACGCCACCTGCTGGTACGTGGTGACCACGCCGTGGACGTCTGCCGGCAGCCGTCCGCCATTGGGCGACCACCGGGGCTCGAGGTGCAGGCCGAAGCGCGACGCGGCGTCGGCCCACTGGATCTTGAGATGCGAGGTCGGCGCCACCACCACGAGCTGGCGCCCCGGGTTGGAGGCCATGTCCTGCACCGCAGCGCACAGCGCGAACGTCGTCTTGCCGGCGCCGGGGGTGGCCACGGCCAGGAAGTCGGGCGCGTCGGAGCCTGCGAGCCGGTCGAGGGCGCGCTTCTGCCAGGGGCGGAGACGAACGCTGCGTGCCATGGGGGACGCGCATCTTGGCACGCGGCACCGCCCCCGCCCGACCACTTCCTCGGGTGTGGCCGGCGGACCGCGAGGCGATAGCGGCCGGTCCGAGACGGCGAGCGGGCAGGATGGGGACGTGGCCCAGCACGAGATCGATCCCGACCGCCTGCCGTACGCGCCCGAGGCGCTCGAGCGGAAGCCCGACGTGGGCGCCGACGGGTTCTTCGCCGTCGACATGCGGGCCGGCAGGATCACCGGGGTCGAGCCCTTCCCCGAGGCCCGCAAGCCCGCCTGGAAGGTGACCGTCGACTTCGGCCCGGTCGTCGGCATCCTGCGCACCAGCGCGCAGGTGACCAACTACACGGCGGACGAGCTGACCGGCCGGCTGGTCGTCGGCGCGCTCAACCTGGGGCGCAAGCGCATCGCCGGATTCACCAGCGAGTTCCTGATCCTCGGCGCTCTCGACCCCGACGGCACCGTCCGCCTGCTCGAGCTGCCCGACGACGTGGGCGTGGGCGCGCCGATCGCCTGAGGTTCATGCGCTCAGCAGCGCCTCGAGCACCTGGGCGACGCCGTCCTCTGCATGGCTGGGGGCGGTCTCGTCGGCCTCGGCCAGCGCCGCCGGGTGCGCGCCGCCCATGGCCACGCTGCGACCGGCCCACCGGAGCATCGCGACGTCATTGAGGTGGTCGCCGATGGCGAGCACCTCGCTGGCGTCGACCCCGAGGTCAAGACACAACCGTGCAACGCCGAACGCCTTGTCGACCCCCGCTCCGGTGACCTCGATGAACGACGCGCCCGAGCACGTCGCCACCAGCCCGTCGGCCATGAGGGGCAGGGCGGCCTCGAGCAGGGCCTCTCGCTCGAGCTCGGGGTGCCCGACGAACAGCTTGGTGACCTCGGTCGGCCACCCCCCGCCGGCGCCGATCGCCTCGTGCACCGTCGCGGCGACGCGGCCGACCGCCGGCCGCCGCTCGAGGAACGCCCGCTCCCAGCCGAACCCGGCGGCGACCTCCCAGCCGAAGGAGCACCCCGGCAACGCGCCCCCCAGCCGGCTCACGAGGGGGACGAGAGCCGCGTCGTCGATGGGATGGTGCGCGGTGAGGGCGCCGATGTCGCGGTCGTAGATGAGCGCGCCATTCGAGCAGACGAGCCAGCGCACATCGCTCGCGGGAGCCAGGCGCTGGACCGCCGTGAAGTAGCTGCGCCCGGTGGCAGCTACGACCGTGATGCCCGCCCGGGTCGCGGCGCGGATGGCGGCGACCGTCCGCTCGGTCAGCCAGCCGTCGGGGGCGAGCAGCGTGCCGTCGAGGTCGGTGGCCACCAGGCGGACCGGATGCATCGGCGGATCGTAGGCTCCGGCCCGCCCCCGCCGTCTCCGGGTTTCCGGCCGCGGGATTGGCCCACCAGATGGCCGTTCCCGCGCCCAGATAGCGCTGTCACCTACCCGGCCGCGAGAACGGACCCTGTGCAGGCCGTTCCCGCGGCCAGAACTCGGCGGCGGCCGGAAACCAGGCGAGGCGCCGTCAGGCGAGGCGCCGTCAGGCCACCGCCTCGACCGTTGCGGCATCGGTCTCGGCCTCGACTGCCGAGGCGTCGGGAACCGGTTCGTCGGTGAACTGGGTGCGGTGCAGCTCGGCGTAGCGGCCCTCGGCGGCGAGCAGCTCGGTGTGCGTCCCCCGCTCGACCACACGGCCGTCCTCGATCACGAGGATGGCGTCGGCCCGGCGGATGGTGGACAGCCGGTGGGCGATCACGATCGCCGTCCGGCCGGCGAGTGCGTCGGTCAGCGCCGCCTGCACGGCCGCCTCGGACGTCGAGTCGAGGCTGGCGGTGGCCTCGTCGAGGATCACCACCCGCGGCCGCGCCAGCAGGATGCGGGCGATCGTGAGCCGCTGCCGCTCACCGCCCGAGAACCGGTACCCCCGCTCGCCGACGACCGTGTCGAGGCCGTCGGGCAGCGACTCGACGACGGGCGCCAGGCGGGCCCGGCGCAGCGCATCCCACACGTCGTCGTCGGTGGCGTCGGGCCGGGCGAAGCGCAGGTTCTCTCGCACCGAGTCGTGGAACAGGTGCCCGTCCTGGGTGACCATCCCGAGCGTGGCGCGGATCGAGTCGAACGACAGGTCCCGCACGTCGACGCCGCCCAGGCGCACGGCCCCGCTGTCGACGTCGTACAGCCGGGGCGCCAGCGAGGCGATCGTCGACTTGCCGCTGCCCGACGTGCCGACCAATGCGACCATCTGACCCGGGTCGACCCGGAACGAGACCCCGTGGAGCACCTCGACGCCACCGCGGGTGTCGAGCGTCGCCACCTCCTCGAGCGAGGCCAACGACACCTTGTCAGCCGACGGGTAGGCGAAACGCACGTCGTCGAACTCGACCGACACCGGACCGTCGGGCATGTCCACAGGGTCGGGACGCTCGGTGATCAGCGGCGTCATGTCCAGCACTTCGAACACGCGCTCGAAGCTGACCAGCGCGGTCATGGCGTCGACCCGGGCGCTGGCCAGCGCCGTCAGCGGGGCGTAGAGCTGGGTGAGCAGGAGGGCGAGCGTCACGACGGTGCCCGGCTCGATGTCTCCCTGCAGCGCCATGTAGCCGCCCAGGCCGTAGACGAGCGCGAGCGCCAGCGCGGAGACCAGGGCGAGTGCGGTGAGGAACACGTACTGGCCCATGGCGGTGCGCACGCCGATCTGGGCGACCCGCTCGGCGCGGGCCGTGAACTCGGCCTCTTCCCGGCCCGGCCGGCCGAACAGCTTGACCAGCGTGGCGCCCGGGGCCGAGAACCGCTCGGTCATCTGGGTCGTCATGGCCGAGTTGTGATCGGCCGCCTCGCGCTCGAGGTGCGCCAGCCGCGAGCCCATGCGGCGGGCGGGGATGACGAAGATCGGCAGCAGCAGGAGTGCCAGCAGGGTGATCTGCCACGACAGCCCCAACATCACCGCCAGGGCGAGCACCAGCGCGATGACGTTGCTGACCACGCCGGAGAGGGTCCAGGTGAAGGCCCGCTGGGCCCCGATGACGTCGTTGTTGAGCCGGCTGACGAGCGCGCCCGTGCGCGTGCGGGTGAAGAACGCCACCGGCATGCGCTGCACGTGACCGAACACCGCCCGGCGCAGGTCGAGGATCAGGCCTTCGCCGATCTTGGACGATTGCCACCGTTCGGCGATGCCCACCACGGCGTCGAGCACGGCGATGAGCGCGATCACGACGGCCAGGCCGATGACCCGGCCCTGGTCCTTGCCGTCCACGATCTCGTCGACCACCTGCCCGGCGAGCACCGGGGTGGCGACCGTCAGCAGGGCGCCGACGACGCTGAGCCCGAGGAACCCGGCGAGCGCACGGCGGTGGGGACGGGCGAAGTCGACGATGCGCCTCAGGGTCGCCCGGCTGAACCGCCGCCGCGGTTGGTCGCCCTGCATGGCGCTCTCGAGCGCCATCCAATGGCTGAAGTCCATCTGCATGGAGGCAGTGTCGCAGCTAAAGGAAGCTTTAGGTCAAGGAGTTACCGCGCCGGGACACCGCGCCCGCGCCGGGGTGGCCCCTCGGTAGTGTCACGTGCCGATGCGACGCGTCGCCGCCGCCGCGGTCGTCGCCACGTGGGCGCTCCTCGCCGGCTGCTCGGGGGGCGGCACAGCCGACGGCGACCGGTCGCGCGCAGCCGACGAGCCGATGCCGGGCCTGGGCGCCTCTCTGCAACGGTCGACGCTGTTCGAGACCCAGCGGGCGCTGCTCCTCGACGTTCGCTACGACGGCGACCACGACCTCGAGATCGGCACGATCCAGCTCAGCTCACCGCTGTTCGAGCCCGTCCCACCGCAGGCGCGCGACGCCCGTGTGCGTGCCAGTCGTCGTCCCGTCGCCATGCCCCTGCCCTACGGCGCCGCGGTGTGCGACGACGTCTCCGACGCACCAACGGAGCTGGTGACCGACGTCGACGGCGAGGAGGTCCGGGTCCCGCTCGACGAGAACCCCGACGACATGCTGCTCGCGCTGCACGACGCCGAGTGCGCGGTCACCGCCGTGCTGACCGATGTGGAGCTGAGCCTCGGTGACGACTGGCAACGCACCGAGCCGAGGACCATCGAGGGCGAGCTCGCGGTCGCTCAACTGAGCCCGGGGACGACGGCGGCGGTGGAGGACGTGCTGGGCAACGTGATCTTCACCGTCAGCACCGACGACGACGCCGACCCACTGGCCGAGGTGAACGACGGCCATCCGGCGGCCGCGATACCGGTCGTCGTGAGCGCCGCTCGCTGCGACCCGCACGCGCTCACCGAGTACAAGCGCACGTTCATCCTCATCGCCTGGGTCGCCATCGACGGCGGCGACCCCGTGCGGGTCGACATCGAGGCCGAAGGCGAGGCGCACCGTGCACTGGAGGAGCTGCTCGCCGCGTGCCTCGGGTGACGACGGCGCCGCGTCTCGTCGACGGGCGGCTCAGGTGTACATCAGCGATCCGGGCGTGGTGAGCAGCTCGCCCGTCTCGAGCCACGTCTTCAGGCCCGAGAGGATCATCGGCCAGCCGCCGTACAGCTCCTCGTTCGCCCCGTCGCGCAGCTCGTCGTGGGTCACCGTCAAGCGGCACGAGTCGCCCACCGGTTCGATGTCCCACGTGACCCGGGAGGTCCCCTCGCTCTTCACGTCGTCGCTCCACAGCGCGCGCATGGTCTGGACGAGCCGGCGGGGCGGGTCGACCTCGATGTTCTCACCCTCGCCGAGGGGACCGTCGGCCCGGGCGTTGGTCATCTCGTAGGTCGAGCCCGGCGTCCAGTCCGACGTGACGTGGTTGCCGAAGTTGTACTTGCTCCTGATCTCGCTGTCGGTGATCGCCTCCCAGAGCTGCTCCGGGGTCGTGCGGATGTAGATCTCGAAGACCTTTTCCATGGGGCTCTCCAATCGGTGTTTGATGTCGCTGAGGTGGGCGGCCCAGGGCTCCGCGTACTTGCTCACCCACCGGTCGTGGACGAGGCGGATCGGCACCGGGTTGAGGTAGTGGAGCTTCTCCCGTCCCTGGCGTTTGGTGACCACGAGCCCGGCCTCCTCGAGCTGCTTGAGGTGCTTCATCACGCCGAAGCGCGACATCTCGAAGCGCCCCTCCAGCTCACTGAGCGTCAAGCCGTCCTGGCGGAACAGCTCGTCGAGCAGGCTCCGTCGTGTCGGGTCGGCGAGGGCCTTGAACACCATGTCCACACGCCGCACCATATGTGACCTTTTGGTCACATGTCAACGGCTGATCGGATAAACTCCGTATCCTGTACGGTATTGGGATGGCCGACGAGGTGACCATCCCGATCCTGCCGTGCCGAGATCTCGACGACGCCGTCGCGTTCTACGAGGCGCTGGGGTTCGCACGCACCTATCGCCAGACCCGCCCCAACCCGTACGCCGTCGTCGCCCGCGAGGACATCCAGATCCACCTGTTCGGCCTCGAGGACTTCGATCCCGAGCGGTCCACGGGCAACGTCATCGTGGCCGTGCCCGACCCCGACGCGTTGTACGGGTCGTTCGCCGCCGGTCTGCGCGCCGCGTTCGGCAAGCTGCCGTCCGCCGGCATCCCCCGCATCCTCCGGCCCCGCAAGAAGGTCGGCACCGTGCGCGGCTTCAGCGTTGTCGACCCCGGCGGCAACTGGCTGCGGTTCTCCAGGCTGGGTGACACCGAGGCCGAGGCCAACAAGCACAAGGCCACCGGTCTGGCCCGGGTCGTCGACAACGCGGCCCGCCAGGGCGACGCCCGGGGTGACGACCAGGCGGCGATGACCCTGCTCGACAACGGGCTCGCCCGCTTCACCGACGCGCCGACGGTCGACCGGGTGCGCGCCCTGCTCTACCGGGCCGAGCTGGCCGTGCGCCTGCACGACCCCGATCAGGCGCGCGCGTCGCTCGCTGAGGCGCAGTCGCTCGAGCTGACCGACGACGAGCGTGCCGCCGTGGCGGCGGACACGGCGCACGCCAGCGAGATCGTGGCCGAGCTCGGCTCGTTGTAGACGGATTCCGGCGTGGCTCCGTGTCGATTGCCGACACGCAACCAGTGGGGGAATCCGGCGAGTTCACACGCTGCGGCGCACGGCTCCGGAGCGATCGGCGTCGGTCGTGACCGCCGCGACCACGGCCAGGGCTGCGACGGCCCAGTTGAGGGAGGCCGGGTTGAACGCGCGGGTGAACGCCCGGCGGTCGGCGACCAGAGCGCTTCCCGCGAGCAGCGGCATCGCCACCGCGGTGGCGACGAACGGCCACCGCTGCCGCGCGTGCCGGATCGTGATGGCGCCGGCGGCGATCTCGAGCGCCCCCGAAACACGGACGGCCCGACGGGCGGCCCCCTCCCCCAGGCCGAGCGACGAGCGCCACAGCGCGACCTCGTCCGTGTCGACCGCGAGCAGCTTGGGCACCAGCCCCTGGTAGACCCACACGCCGGCCAACCCCGCCACGGCCGCGGCGTGGGCGACGGCCTGGTCGCGCGGTCGCTCCGGGGGCACGACCTCTTCGTGGCGTCGTCGGAGCATGACGGCTCAGATTACGGCCGACCGTCGAACGTCGGGCGATCGTGGGTGTGCAGGGCATCATCGTTCCGGGAGAACGCCGCGGGTCGCGTGGGATCGCAGTCACGCCCGGCGGGTTGACCCATGCCCCACGCCACGGTCAGGTCCGACGGCCGGCACCTGGTCTCTGGGCAGACGAACGTGCCCGGCGCAACGGAGCCCACTTGGACCGTCATCGCGGTTCGGGGTTATCATCGCCATGTGGCGATTGATTCTTGCCCTGCATCCACAGCCCGAGACGTGCTGAGTCCCGCGGCGCTGCTCTTCCATTCGTTGGCCGACCCCGTGCGCCTCACGATCGTGCAGCGCCTGGCGCAGGGCGAGGCACGGGTGGTGGACCTGACGCGACAGCTGGAGCTGGCGCAGTCCACGGTGTCCAAGCACCTCGCCTGTCTGCGTGATTGTCGACTCGTGGACTTCCGGGCGGAGGGACGCCAGTCGTTCTACTTCGTGGCCCGGCCCGAACTTCTCGACCTGTTGCGCTCGGCCGAGAGACTGTTGGAGGCCACCGGCGACGCCGTGGACCTGTGCCCCGTCTACGGCTCGGAGGCCACGGCCGGGCAGGCCGTGTCGTGACCGCCGTCGACCTGGCCATGCTTCCCCCGGCGCGGCGCACGGCCCTGCAACGCCGCGTGCGTCGCCTGGTGACCGCCACGATCACCTACAACGTGATCGAAGGGGTGGTCGCGATCACGGCCGGCATCGGGGCATCGTCGGTCGCGCTGATCGGCTTCGGCCTCGATTCGACCGTCGAGGTCGCGTCAGCTGCAGCGGTTGCATGGCAGTTCACCAGCCCCGACGTCAAGGCGCGCGAGCGCACGGCCCTGCGGATCATCGCGCTCTCGTTCTTCGCTCTCGCCGGCTACGTCGGCTTCGGGGCGCTGCGCACGCTGGCCGGCGCGTCAGAGCCCGAGCACTCCACGATCGGGTTGGTGCTCGCTGCGCTGAGCCTGGCGGTCATGCCCGGCCTGTCGTGGGCGCAGCGCCGGACCGGCCGTGAGCTCGGGTCGGCGAGCGCCGTCGCCGACTCCAAGCAGACGCTGCTGTGCACCTACCTGTCCGCGGTCCTGCTCGTCGGCCTGGCCCTCAACAGCCTGTTCGGCTGGACCTGGGCCGACCCGGTCGCCGCGCTCGTGATCGCCGCCCTGGCGGTGCGCGAGGGCCGAGAGGCGTGGCGCGGCGACGCCTGCTGCGCAGATGTGGCCGGCGGTCCGTCGTGCGACGTCACGCACCGACCCCGCCCGTAGGCGGCAGCTCGGAGCGCCCCGCGGCCGTCGCAAGGGCCGGGCCCCGGAGTGCAGGCGCGGCGATCGCCGCCGTGAGCCCTCCGGCTCGCCGACCACCACCAACGTGGTCCCCTTGACGCGCCGACCCAGACCTGGCCTAGACCGATCTCATGACGATGACGCCACAGACGATGCGGGCGTGGGTGGTCGACGAGCCAGGGCCGATCGACGGCCAACCGCTGGTGTTGGTCGAGCGGCCCCGCCCCGAGCCCGGTCCCGGGCAGGTCAGGGTGCGGGTCAACGTGTGCGGGGTCTGCCGTACGGACCTGCACCTCGCCGAGGGTGACCTGACCCCGAAGCGCCCCGGGGTGACCCCGGGGCACGAGGTCGTGGGCACCGTCGATCTCGTCGGGACCGGCGTCACTCGCCACCGGTCCGGCGATCGCATCGGCGTCCCGTGGCTGGCGCACACCTGCGGGGTGTGCGCATTCTGCCGGTCGGGCCGTGAGAACCTGTGCGTCGACCCCCGCTTCACGGGCTGGGACCTCGACGGCGGCTACGCCGAGTACCTGGTCGCCGACGCGGACTACGTGTACTCCTTGCCGGACGGGTTCGGCGACGAGACCGCCGCACCATTGCTGTGCGCGGGCATCATCGGCTATCGAGCGCTGCGCCAGTCCCACTGCCCGCCCGGGGGGCGGTTGGGCATCTACGGCTTCGGCGCGTCCGCCCACCTCACGGCGCAGGTGGCGATGGCCGACGGCACCCGTGTCCACGTGCTCACCCGCTCGCCCGACGCTCGTGCGCTCGCACTGGAGCTCGGGGTCGCCAGCGCCGGTGGTGCGGCCGACGCGCCGCCCGAGCCGCTCGACGCCGCCATCCTGTTCGCCCCCGTCGGTACGCTCGTGCCACCGGCGCTCGCGGCCCTCGACCGTGGCGGCACCCTGGCGATCGCAGGGATCCACCTGACCGACGTTCCCCCGCTCGACTATGCGACGCACCTGTTCGAGGAGCGCGTACTGCGCAGCGTGACCGCCAACACCCGCGACGACGGGCGGGAGTTCCTCGCCGCCGCGGGCCGCATCGGCCTGCGCGTCACCACGACCCTGTACCCGTTCGACCAGGCCGACCAGGCGCTGCGGGACCTGGCCCACGACCGGGTCACCGGCGTCGCCGTCCTCGCCGTCGACATCGCGTAGCCGCACGCGCGCCGGGCCCGCCCGGGTGCGTCATCGGCCGACCGGCGCACCGACGAGGATGCCGGTCATCACCATGACGACGAGCCCGAACGCCACCTCCGCACCCAGGAACAGCCCGAGCATCTGGAGAGGTGGTGGCGTCACGGGTGAGGGGCCAGTGGCTGCTCCGCCGGCCGAGTCGGTCGTACCGGCGACCTCCCCGGCGTCCGGTGGGGCGCCGTCGGGAAGACGCGCCAGGACGTGGCCGGCGACGTAGAGACGATTGCCGTTGGCCACCACGAGCATCGCCGCCACGGCGGCGACCTTGAGCCAGAAGCTGTGGCCGTACGACGTCGTGAACAGGGCGGTCACCGACCCGGCGCGGCTCCAGCCGTGGACCGCTCCCGAGACGGCCAGCACCGCGACGCACACGGTCGCGACGTGCGAGAACCGGGTGAGTGCCCCGGCCAGCGACGCGGTCGGCCCACGCGGGAGCAGCACGACAGCGAGCACCGCGAGTCCCCCGGCCCACACGCACGCGGCCGAGATGTGGGCGACCGTGACGACGACGGTGAACCAGCCCGGTGCGGCGGGGCCCGCGTAGACCCAGGTGCACGCCAGCGCCACCGACACGACCAGCCCGACGAGCCGTGGAGCGGTCCGCCCGGTCAGCACCGCTGACACCCACACGACGCCGGCCAACAGCAC
The DNA here is from genome assembly GCA_963735375.1 of uncultured Acidimicrobiales bacterium. GTDB lineage: Bacteria > Actinomycetota > Acidimicrobiia > Acidimicrobiales > VFJN01 > ZC4RG19. The sequence continues at coordinate 217,779 of CAVTKS010000005.1, read as the reverse complement.
ACCGAGCCGAAGACCGAGGGCGGCCACGATCCTGTCGCCGCCGGGCATGTCTGTGCCGGTCCCGTCGCGTAGGGACAGCTGGAGGACCGTGGCGATCACGGCGGTCAGCCAGCCGGACCACACCATCGTCGCCAGGCGTTTCACCCGCAGGCCCGACGGCCAGACGAGCAGCATGAACTCCAGGCTTCCGGCGGCGAGCACGAGCCCGAGGTACGACGCGCCGCGGACGCCCGCCGCCACGCCAGGGCCCACGACCACGCCGCCCGTGCCGCGGGCGACGGCCAACCCGACTGCCGCCGCCGCTGCTCCGAGCACGACCAGGGGTGCCTGCCAGAGCCACGGCTCGGCCTCGTCCGGCGTGGTGGTTCCTCCCGCAGGCGTGTCCGAGCCGAGACCTGGCCGCAAGGCGCCGACGCGCGCAGGGTCGTCGTGACCGTCGCCGATCGGGCGGCCGCCGAGACCCGGCCGCAGCGCGCCGACCGGCTCGGGCCGGGCCTTCCGTCGGGATCGGCGACCAGACGCACCAGCCGTGCGAGGCGCATCACGTTCCGTGGTGGCATCCACGACGCGAGTATGTCGAGGCCGACCGTCCCTGGCAGCACCCGGAAGGGAACGGGCGCGTTAATTCACGGTCGGCTCTCCGCGGCGGTGCCTGTGTGGGGTGGCAGCCTCATCGCGGCGGGCGGGGAAAGCACCGCGTCCGGCGTGCCACCCCAACAGGCACTTCCAGTATCGGGCATCGGCCCGGTCGCGAACCCCACGCGATCTCGTGGTTCTGCCAGGAGACCCGCGTCGCTCAGCTCCAGGGGATCGACGACCTGGAGCTTGCGGCGAGCCCGGCCGTAGAACCCGTCCCAGCCGAGGCGTACGAGCAGGCTGTCGTGTGCGCTCCTGGACGCCACCAGCCCGGAGCCGGCGCCGATCTCGTCATGACGCGCTCCGTCGACCTCGACGACCAGCGGCGAGCTGCCGGGCAGGACGTCCACTTGGACCTGCTCACCGGCGCCGACGACAAGGCTGCGGTTGAGCAGGCCGTGAGAGGCGAGGGGCGTGATCAGCAGTGCCTGCGCGGCAGGGGACACGATCGGCCCACCGGCCGACAGCGAGTAGGCGGTGGACCCTGTCGGTGTCGACACGATCAGGCCATCACCGACGTAACGGGTGAAGAGCTGCCCGCCGACCGACACCTCCAGCGCCGCCTGGCCGTGGCCGGGCGTCCGGGTCAGCGCGATGTCGTTCGCGGCCCGAAGCGTGCTGTCCGGGACCACGGCGGCCGTGACTCTCACGCGGGCGTCGAGAGCGAGGCGCTCCTCGACCGTGTAGCGATCGTCGGCGATCGCGGTCAGTGCGGCGGCGAGCTCGTCGGGCTCGACCTCGGCCAGGAAGCCGAGGTGGCCGAGGTTGACGCCGAGCACGGGCACGCCCGCCGGCGCAGCGAGGCGGAGGGCGTGGAGGATCGTGCCGTCCCCGCCGACGGCGATCACGAGGTCCAGCTCGGCCGCGAGCTCGTCGGCGGAGAGGCGGTGCACCGGCAGGCCGCGGCCGATGTCCCGATCCAGCGCCACCAGGGAGGCACCGCGGGCGTGCACCCACGCGTCGATGTCGTCGATCACCGCGTCACGGCGTCGGACGGGGTGGCTGATCAGACCGATGGTGCGGACCGTCCCGAGTGCGGCGGCGACGCTCACAGGACGAGACCGTCGAGGGTGTCGGCCCACATCGAGGCGAGGCCGGCCGTGGCGGGCAGGCGCTCGGGATCGGTCGTCACGTGGGGTCTCCTTCGGGTGACGGGCCGCGGACGGGGGCCGCGGCGTCGAGGATGCGGGCGATCTCCGCCATGACGTCGGGTGTCAGGCGCAGGTCGGCGGCGCCGGCGATCTCCTGCAGGTGGCCGGGCCGCCGGGCCCCGACGATCGTGACATCCACGGCGGGGTTGGCGAGTGTCCATGCGACGGCGAGAACGGGCAGCAGGACGCCGACGTCGGCGGCGCAGTTCCGTAAGGCGGCCACCACCGCCAGGTTCCGTCGCAGCGTGTCGCCCTGGAAGTCGCCACTGTGCGCGCGCCAGTCGTCGTCGGCGAACGTCGTCGCGGTCGTCATCGTGCCCGCGAGCAGCCCATGGGCGAGAGGGCCGTAGACGAGGACGCCGATGTCGTGCGCCTGGCACCAGGGCAGTACCTCGTCGTCGATCTGGCGACGGAACATGTGGTAGGGCGGCTGCAATGTCTCGAGCGGGCCATGCTGGGCGAAGACCCGCATCTCGTCCGCGTCGAAGTTCGACACGCCGACGTGGCGGATCTTGCCGGTCTCGACCAGACCGGCGAGCGCTCCGGCGGTCTCGTCGACCGGGACGTTCGGATCCGGCCAGTGGAGCTGGTACAGGTCGATGACGTCGGTGCCCAGCGCCCGGAGGCTGGCGTCGACGCCCCGGCGGAGCCAGTCGGGGCTGGCGTCGCGCACCACGCCACCGCCCTCGGGGCGCAGCCCACCCTTGGTGGCGATCACCACCTCGTCCCGGGCGTTGCGCAGCTCGTCGGCCAGCGCCTCGCCGAGCACCTGTTCGGACAGGCCGAAGCCGTACGCCTGCGCGGTGTCGAAGAAGTTGATGCCGAGGTCGCGTGCCGTGTGGATCGCCGCGTGCGCGGCGTCCCGATCGAACACACCCCAGTCGCCCCCGAGCTGCCAGGTCCCGTGGCAGATCGCCGAGACCTTCAGGCCGCTCCGTCCGAGTGTGACCAGATCCATCGCAGTCCCTCCTGACATGAGGCATCCCTGATGGGCTGTCCTGTCACGATCGGTCATCGGGTGGGTCCCCGACCTCCCGTGACCGCGTAGGCCTCGTCGTCAGGTGGTGACGACCTACAGCTCGACGCAGACGTCCGGTCGCCACCCAGGCGGTAGCCCCGGTCGAGCTCGCCCGCCTGGTGGCCGAGCACTGACCACGGCCCGCGACCGCGCCGGGGTGTGCCCGGCCGCGTGGTGGCGCACACTGATACAGACCACGAGCCGGAGGCGCAGACATGACGGCGGACATCGGGGTGACCGGCCTGGGGGTGATGGGTACCAATCTGGCCCGCAACTTCGCCCGCCACGGGTACACGGTGGCTGTCCACAACCGGACCCGGGCCCGTACCGACGCGCTGATCTCCGACCACGGCGACGAGGGCGCGTTCGTGCCGGCGCCGACCACCGCGGAGTTCGTCGCCTCACTCGAGCGCCCACGCCGCGCCCTCGTGATGGTGCAGGCGGGGGCGGCCACGGACGCCGTCGTCGACGAGTTGGCCGAGCTGCTCGAGCCGGGCGACATGATCCTCGACGGCGGGAACACGCAGTACGAGGACACACGCCGGCGCGAGGCCGCCCTGCGCCCGCGCGGCATCCACTTCGTCGGCACCGGTGTCTCCGGTGGCGAGGTGGGCGCGCTGGAGGGGCCGAGCATCATGCCCGGCGGTTCGGCCGAGGCCTACGGCTCCGTGGGCCCGCTGCTCGAGACCATCGCCGCCCAGGTCGACGGCACGCCGTGCTGCACCCACGTCGGTCCGGACGGGGCCGGGCATTTCGTGAAGATGGTGCACAACGGCATCGAGTACGCGGACATGCAGCTCATCGCCGAGAGCTACGACCTGCTGCGCCACGCTCTGGGGGCGACACCGGGCGAGCTGGCGGCGGTGTTCCGCGAGTGGAACGCCGGCGAGCTGGAGTCGTACCTCATCGGCATCACCGCCGACGTGCTCGACCACGTCGACGCCACGACCGGGGGCCCGTTCGTCGATGTCGTGCTCGATCAGGCCGAGCAGAAGGGCACCGGTCGGTGGGGTGTGCAGTCCGCCCTCGAGCTGGGCGTGCCGGTCACCGGCATCGCGGAGGCGGTGTTCGCCGCGCTCGTTGTCGGCCCGGTCGGCGCAGCGGCGGGCGGCCGCGTCGCTCCCCGGGCCGACAGCAGCGGCGTCCGCCGGCGGACGGCGACGCGCTGATCGACGACGTGCGCCGCGCCCTGTACGCCTCGAAGATCGTCGCCTACGCCCAGGGCTTCGACCAGATCGCCGCCGGCAGCGAGCAGTACGGCTGGAACATCGACCCGGGCGCGATGGCCACCATCTGGCGTGGGGGTTGCATCATCCGGGCCCGCTTCCTCGACGGCATCCGGACGGCCTACGACGCCGATCCGAAGCTGCCGACGCTGCTCGTCGACCCGACGTTCACCGCGGCGCTGGCCGAGGCGCAGGACGCCTGGCGCCGCGTGGTCGCGACGGCCGCGTCGCTCGGGGTGCCGACACCGGGCTTCTCGTCGACGCTGGCCTACTACGACGCACTTCGCCGCGAGCGCCTGCCGGCCGCCCTCGTCCAGGGCCTGCGCGACCTGTTCGGCGCCCACACCTACCGCCGGGTCGACCGGGACGGCAGCTTCCACACCCTCTGGAGCGACGACGGGTCCGAGGTCTCGACCTGACGGTCGGCCACCCGCCCGGCCGATGTCCGTGCCCGACGACGTCGGCGAGGAACCGCCTGACGGCGTCCGGGTCAGCCGGCCGCGGCGATGAGTCGGTTGCGGGTGGTGCCGATGCCCTCGACCTAGCTCTCGAGCGTCTCGCCCGGCCGCAGGAACCGGGCGGGTTGGCGGCCGATGCCCACGCCGGCGGGCGTGCCGGTGCAGATGACGTCGCCGGGCAGGAGCGGGAGGACCGCGGACAGCTCGGTGTGCCCGGGTTCACCCGATGCTTGACGGATCGGTTCCAGGTGTTGGGCGACAGCTCGCCTTGAAGGCTGGCGTCGAGTGCCGCGTTGCGTCGAGCTGTTCGCGCAGGCTGCTGGCCAGTCGGGCCATCTCGTCGTCGGGGACGTCGAGTCGTCCCACTAGCAGTTCCTCGTAGGAACGGCATTGTTGGAACAGCTCTGGGACGCCGGGCGGAAGTGGCGCCGGGTGCCAGTGGACATGCCGGTTGCCACTCTGGCTACCGAGGCTCATGAGGTAGAGCCGTCAGCATCGAGAGCATCGGCTGAGCATCGAGAGCATCGAGAGCATCGAGAGCATCGAGAGCATCGAGAGCATCGAGAGCAATCGAGAGCATCGAGAGCATCGAGATCGAGACGTGGAGTCACGAGATGCGGGGCCGGATCCCCGAGTCCTTCTTCGCTGACAAGAGGTGAAGAGCTGCGCGTGTCCACACTGCATCCCGGCGCTGTCACCGGTTCAGTTTGGGCCGCGCCGCCACCTTGAGCGATCTGCCCGGTCCTGCCGCATTGACCTCGCCAGCTCGTTGCGCACGCGAGACCATCCACATCTTCGCCCGCGCCCCCGATCGAGGTGCGCCAGGAGGCTGGACCCTCGTCCTAGGGTGACTCTCACACGCGACAGCCAGGAGACAGAGGTGGTCCAGACGACGGCGGCCCCAACAACAGCGGCCGAGGTGATGGCCGAGCTGGCCGCGCTCGAGGACCCGAAGACCCGTGAGGTCAACGAGAAACACGGTGACGACCACGGCGTGAACCTCAGCAAGCTGCGCGCGCTCGCCAAGCGGCTGAAGACCCAGCAGGAACTCGCCCGCCAGCTCTGGGAGACCGATGACAGCGCGGCGAGACTGCTGGCGATCCTGATCTGCCGCCCGAGGGCGTTCGAACGTGACGAGTTCGACACCATGCTGCGCGAGGCGCGCACCCCCAAGGTGCACGACTGGCTCGTGAACTACGTGGTGAAGAAGAGCCCGCACGCCGAAGAGCTGCGCCTTGCCTGGTTCACGGACCCGGATCCAGCGGTCGCGAGTGCCGGCTGGGCGCTGACCACCGAACGTGTAGCGAGGAAGCCCGAGGGTCTCGACCTCGCAGTCCTGCTCGACGTCATCGAGGCGGAGATGAGAGACGCTCCGGATCGCTTGCAGTGGGCGATGAACCACTGCCTGGCCCAGATCGGGATCGAGCACGCCGAGCACCGCGCCCGCGCACTCGACATCGGCGAGCGCCTGGAGGTGCTCAAGGACTACCCGACTCCCCCCAACTGCACGTCGCCGTACGCACCCATCTGGATCACCGAGATGGTGCGCCGCCAGCGCGATACGTAAAAGGTTCCGCGCTCACGCTCGTGCCGCTACTCCTGACAAGGCGGCACACGATACGAACCCGGCCATGACCGGCGCTCTCGGCCACAGAGTCGTGTGACAGGAAGCCCAACAAGCCTTGGAACCTCTGGTGGCAGCGGACTACGGCGGCTATCTCGGTCTGTATGGCAGGACGGTCATCGCTCCCACGATCGCTGCTGACGGGACAGCACAGGCGTCAGCGTGAGCGTTGTGGCCCGTGCGTGGCCCATGCACCGTTTCCGTCGATCGGCGGGGCCGAACGCTCGCCCGGCCGCATCGGCTCTGACCTGCGCCCGAGACTCGGTGGAGACGATGGGACTCGAACCCACGACCCCCTGCTTGCAAAGCAGGTGCTCTAGCCAACTGAGCTACGTCCCCGGGGGATGAGCGATCAGCGTACTGGGCCTGCCCAGCGGGCCGCGAACGTGATCTGACGCCGGCGCCGCGACCACACGCTGTGATGCTGCGAACGAGCAGAGTCACACATGGCACGGGTCGTCGTCACGCGGCCTAAGTTGAGGTGCGCGATGAAGGGATGGCTTGTCGGACTGGCACTCACCGTCGTCCTCGTGGCGTCGGGCGCCGGGTTGTGGATCACGTGGGATTCGACCCAGACATCGTCCGCCGACTCCATCGCCACCGCCACCAACGGCCTCGTCACGACGACCACCTCGGGCATCGCGGCCGCCACGACGACCACGATCCCTCCGGCTCCCGCCTGCGAGTCCGGGGACGCAGCGGTCGCCGCCGACCCCGCGGCCGACTGGGCGACGGCCGTCATCGACACAGCGCACCGTCTGCCCGAGACCTACGCCCCCACCGACCTGGTCGACGTCACCCAGGCCGGTTTCGAGGCCCGTGACCAGGTGCGAGCCATCGTGATCGACGACCTCGCCGGGCTGCGGGCCGCGGCCGAGGCCAACGGCACGCCCGTCGTCGTCATCTCCGGATACCGCAGCTTCTCCTACCAGCAGGACCTGTTCCAGCGCCGCGTCGACGAGGTCGGCGAGCAGGAGGCCGCGCTCCGGACCGCTCGGCCGGGGCACAGCGAGCATCAGCTCGGCACGGCCGTCGACGTGCTCGATCCCGGCGTCGGCGAACTCACCCCCGCCTTCGCTCTCACGCCCGCCGGCCAGTGGATCGCCGCGCACGCCCATGAGTTCGGGTTCGTGATCAGCTACCCCGACTCCGCCCGCGAGCGCACGTGCTATGAGTTCGAACCGTGGCACCTGCGGTACGTCGGCCGCGACGTCGCCGCCGAGATCCACGAATCGGGTGCCACGCCACGCGAGTGGATGCTCGCCCGCGCCAACGACGCCGGCTGACCCGGATAGCGTCGGTGGGTGCTCCGCCGCCCGATCTCGCTGCTCGTCGCCGTCCTCGCCCTGCTCGCTGCGACCGCCTGCGCCTCCGAGGCCGACGACTCGGCCCTGACGGCCAGCGAGCCCGCGGGCTCCGACGGCGCGGATCGCGGCACCGACTCGACCACAACGGATGACGACGCGGCTGCGCCCGTCGGCGAACTCGCCTGGTCGGGCTGCGGAGGCGGCTCGGAGTGTGCGGAGCTGGACGTCCCGGTCGACTACGAGCAGCCCGACGGCGACACGCTCACCCTGAGCATCACCCGGGTGCCGGCCAGCGGTGACCGCATCGGTGCGCTGTTCGTCAATCCGGGCGGCCCGGGCGGTACGGCCACCGACTTCGCCGCCACGCTCGGCCACTCCCTGCCCGACGAGATCACCGAGAGCTTCGACATCGTCGGCGTCGACCCCCGGGGCCTCGGTGCGAGCGCCATCGACTGCGGCGGCGACATGACCGAGCTGTACGGCGTCGACTACTCGATCGATTCGCCCGAGGACACCGCCGAGCTGCTGGCGGTCAGCCAGGACTACATCGACGGATGCGAGGCCGCGGCCGGTGATCTGCTCCCCTACCTCGGCACCGAGGACGTCGCCCGCGACATCGACGCCGTCCGCGGCGCCATGGGTGACGAGCAGCTCAACTACCTGGGCTACAGCTACGGCACGGCGATCGGCCAGCAGCTCGCGGAGCTGTTCCCCGACCGCGTGCGGGCCATGATCATCGACGGGGTCGTCGACCTCGGGCCGACCGGTGTCGAGACCGCCATCGACCAGGCCGCCGGCTTCGAGGTGGCTCTGCACGCGTGGGCCGACGACTGCAACGCCGACCCGTCATGCCCCCTGGCGCCCGACGCCATCGGCGCCGTCGAGCAGCTCCAGGCCCAGGTCGAGCAGGCGCCCATCCCGGCCGATCCCCGCGAGCTCGGCCCCGGCGACCTGTCGACGGGGCTGGCGCTGCCCCTGTACAGCGAGTCGATGTGGCCCGACCTGTCCGACGCCGTGGCCAGCGCGCTCGACGGCGACGGATCCGGCATGGTCGGCCTGGCCGATCAATACCTGGGCGTGGCCGACTTCGACATCTACTTCGCGGTGAACTGCCTCGACTTCGAGTGGCCGGACACGCCCGAGGAGCTGCTGGCGGCCGGTGCCGCTGCCACGGCCGAGTCGCCCCACTTCGCCGAGCCGATCGTCAACGACTACGTCCGCTGCGCGATGTGGCCGGTCGAGGCCGACCCGATGCAGGCGGTCACCGCGCCCGGCGCACCGCCGATCCTGGTCGTGTCCACCACCAACGACCCCGCCACGCCCTACGAGGCGGGGGTGCGCGCCGCCGAGCGACTCGAGTCGGGCGTCCTGCTGACCTACGAGGGTGACGGCCACACCGTGGTCGGCAACGGGGTGAGCTGCGTCGACGACGCCGCGGCGGCCTACCTGGTCGACCTCGAGGTGCCCGAAGACGGCCTGACCTGCTCGTAGCCTGCGTCGCCGACCGGGCGGCGCTCCGGGCTGAGCCCGCTGACCAGGGTCAGCCCTCGGTGCCCTCGGCGACCAGGCGGTCCAGCGTGAGCTCGGGGTTCTCGGCCTCGACGCGGGCCAGCCAGTACGGGCTCTCGAACAGGGCATAGAGCGTGCCGTTCGCCCGGGCCAGCACCCGCACACCGGGCATACCCCGCAGCGCCGGCGACGACGCCTCGTCGGTGCGGCGGGCGATCGTGTACGCCGTGGGCGACATGTCGGTGGCCGCACCGAACTCGTGCTCGAGCCGCCACGCGGCCACCTCGAGCTGCATGGGCCCCACGGCCGCGAGCACGGGCGCCTGGTCGCCCAGGTCGGCGTCGCGCAAGACCTGCACAACGCCCTCTTCGTCGAGCTGGGCGATGCCCTTGCGGAACTGCTTGAACCGGCCCGTGTCGCGGGCCCGCGCGGTGACGAAGTGCTCGGGGGCGAACTCGGGCAACCGGGGGAACTCGACCGGTGCGTCGACGTAGAGCGTGTCGCCCACCCGCACGTCGGTGGCGTTGACCAGGGCGACGATGTCGCCGGGGTAGGCCTCGTCGAGCGTCTCGCGCTCCTGGCCGAACACCGAGTGCGCGTACTTGGTGGCGAACGGCTTGCCCGTGGGCTCGTGGGTCACGACCATGCCCCGCTCGAACTGCCCCGAGCACACCCGGACGAACGCCACCCGATCACGGTGCGACTTGTCCATGTTGGCCTGCACCTTGAACACCAGCGCCGAGAACGGGTCGTCGAGCTTGCGCGCCGCGCCGTCGACGTCGAGCCGGGGCGACGGTGCCGGGGCCAGGTCCACGATGCCGTCGAGCAGCAGGCCCACGCCGAAGTTGGTGATGGCCGAGCCCACGAACACCGGCGACTGCTCGCCGGCCAGGAACAGCTCGGGGTCGACCGAACCCGCCAACTCGTCGAGCAGGGACACCTCGTCGACCGCAGCCCGCCAGGCGTCGCCCTCCTCGGCCGCCGCGCGCTCGGGGTCGACGACCTCCTCGGTGGCCTCGGCCGACCCGTGGGCCGTGCGCCCGTAGCGCACGAACCGCCCGGTACGCCGGTCGATCAGGCCCCGGAAGTCGCCCGAGTAGCCGACCGGCCAGGTGACCGGCACCGGGTGCAGGTCGAGCCGCTTCTCGATCTCGTCGAGCAGCTCGAGGCCGTCGCGGCCGGGGCGATCCCACTTGTTGATGAAGGTGAGCAGCGGCACGTTGCGGGCGCGGCACACCTCGAACAGCTTGAGCGTCTGGGCCTCGATGCCCTTGGCCGCGTCCAGCACCATGACGGCGGAGTCGACCGCGGCGAGCACGCGGTAGGTGTCCTCGGAGAAGTCGCGGTGGCCCGGCGTGTCGAGCAGGTTGAGCACGTCGTCGCGGTACGGGAACTGCAGCACCGCCGACGTGATGGAGATGCCCCGCTTCTGCTCGAGCTCCATCCAGTCGGACCGGGCGCGGCGCCGCTCGCCCCGGGCCTTGACCTGGCCTGCCTCCTGCACGGCCCCGCCGTACAGCAGGAACTTCTCGGTGAGGGTGGTCTTGCCCGCGTCGGGGTGGCTGATGATGGCGAAGGTGCGTCGGTGCGCGGCGAGGTCGGCGACGGAGGACATGCGACTGATCAGGCTACGGCGTCAGGGGTCGATCGCCGGTCATACGGCCAGGTATTGGCGAGCGATCCCTCTCCGGGAGGGGAGGTCAACCGGGAAGGCGGTGTGCCGCCATGACCGCGGCCCGCCGGTAGGTCGAGGTTCCGCCACCCCACAGCGCCGCCGGTTCCCGCCGTGCGCACTGTGCGACTGTCGTCGTCGACCTCGTCGGTCCGTCACATCGCCTTCCCGGTATGACACTGGTGACGGTACGACGGCGCTGTGACCGGGCCATCGGGGTCAGCCCCCAGCGTCGGAGGGGGGCGCCGGGGCATGCCCCCGGGCGAGGCCAGCGAGCAAGGGGACGACGAGGGCGGCGCTGTCGGCACACAGGTCGCGGCCCGCCAACCACTGGTCGAGGCCGCGCAGTGGCACGAGGACCAGCTCGGCGACCTCGCCGTCGGCCGGGTGGAACGGGCCGTCGTGGGTGGTGAGGTAGATGCGGGCGTGGGCCGAGACGTCGTCGTCGGCGAAGGTGCCACGCCCCAGCTCACGCAGCGCCGAGGGGTTGGCGTCGACGCCCGCCTCCTCCGCGAGCTCGCGCACGGCCGCGGTGCGCCAGTCCTCCCCCACGCCGGCGACGCCGCCGAAGCAGACGTCCCAGCGACCGGGCCACACGTCCTTCCAGTCCGCGCGGCGGTGCGTTACCACGTCGCCCGCCGTGGTGACGACCACCACGCCCACGGATCGGTGCAGCAGGTTGTCGGCGCGCATCTCTGCGCGCGTGGCGAGGCGCACGACGTGGCCGGCCTCGTCGACGACCTCGACGAGCTCATCCTCCACGCCCATGCCGTCAGCCCGCTTCCCGGCCCGGCCGCCTCAGACGTACGCCGGGTCGGCGCCGATGGCGTCGTAGACCGCAGCCACCAGACCGCGGCTGCGGGGGTCGCCCGACAGGTTGGTCATCATCCGGTTCATCACGTAGCCGAAGCCGAGGCCGTGCTCGGGATCCGCAAACCCCACCGACCCGCCGGCGCCCGCGTGGCCGAACGACCGCGGGCCGCCATAGGGCGAGAACGGCGACGAGGTCATGAACCCCAAGCCGAACGTCGTGTCGAAGAACAGCACCTGGTCCGCCCCGCCGGTCTGCGTGGTCGACGCCGCGGCCACCTGGTCGGGGGTGAGGAGGGGGCCGGCGTCGGACCCCTCGAGTGCGCCGATGGTGCCCGCGTACATGCGCGCCATGGACCGGGCGTTGGTGACACCGTTCGCGCCCGGCAGCTCGGCCGCCCGCACCTCGGGACGGTTGAACACGCCGTCACCGACGAACGGTTGGGCCGACGTGCCGCCCAGCGCCTTGACCAGCAGCGAATCGGGGCCCAGGAGCTGCTCGATCGTCTCGACCAGTCCGCCCAATCCCTCGTCGTCGGCGTGCGCGTCCGCGGCCGCCACCACGGCATCCACCAGCGGGTTCTCGGCCGCCAGCCCGGGCGCGGCCTGGGTAGCAGCCCTCGCCCCGGCTGCCGGCTCGCGACGGCGGAGGCCGCGGTTGGTGAGGGGCGCCACCCGCGCCTGCTGGTCGTCGGGCAGGCCGATCCAGTACTCGAGACCGAGGGGCCCGGCGACCTCGTCGGCGAAGAACGTGCCCAAGCTCTTGCCCGTGATGCGGCGGACGACCTCGCCGACCAGCCAGCCGTACGTGACGGCGTGGTAGCCGTGGGCGGTGCCCGGCTCCCACACCGGGGTCATTGCCGCCAGCGCCTCGACGGCCTTGTCCCACTCCAGCACCTCTGGCAGGGGGAGATGAGCGTCGATGAAGGGCAGGCCCCCCTTGTGGCAGAGCAGCCACCGCACCGGGATGTCGCCCTTGCCTGCCTGGGCGAACTCGGGCCAGTAGGACGCCACCGGGGCGTCGACGTCGAGCTCGCCCCGCTGCGCCAGCAGGTTGGCGCAGATGGCGGTCGCACCCTTGGTCGACGAGAACACGAGCTGCAGCGTGTCGTCGGTGTAGGGCGCGCCGGTGGCCGCGTCGGCGACGCCGCCCCACAGGTCGACGACAGTGCGGCCGTCGACGACGAGCGAGAACCCGGCCCCGACCTCGCCGTGCTCGACGAAGTTGGCGGCGAAGGCCTCGCGCACGCCCTCGAATCCGGGCTCGACGGTGCCGCCGATCTCGATCTCGTCACCGGTGGCTGTCTCGACCCCGGTCGCCACATCGTCCATCGTGCGCTCTCCCTCGTCATGGGTGTCCGCTCGTGCCGGCGCGTGACCGGTGCCACAGGCTGCCAAGGCTGCACCCCGCGTGCAAGAAGGGGGCGGTTGGGTCGGCGGGAACCGCCCTGCCTCAGTCCGCCGGGCGGAGGTCGTCGAACAGGTCGGTGGAGAAGTAGCGCTCCATGCGATCGCACGCCACGGTCGCGATGTGGTGGCCGGGGCCGAGCTCGAGGGCCAGGCGGCGGGCACCGGCCATGTTGAGCCCGCTCGACGGCCCGACCGCGAACCCGCGTCGAGCCAGCTCGCGGGCGGCGTCCATCGCCTCGGTCCGCGGGACCGCGATCGGCGGGTGGCCACCGAGCTCGTCCTCGTCGAGCAGGCCCGACAGGCAGTCGATCACCCCCGGGATGCCCAGGCAGGTGGGGCCGCCCTGCTCGGCGTCGACCGTCTCGCCCGCCACGACCACCCGCGCCACTGCAGCGGCGGGGTTGGCTCGCCGCACCACCCGGCCGACGCCCATCAGCGTGCCGGCGGTGCCGACCGAGGCGACGAAGCCGTCGAGTGTGGCACCCGCACGCTCGGCGGCGGCCACCAGCTCGGGCCCCGTGCGCAGCTCGTGGGCGCCGGCGTTGTCCGGGTTGGTGAACTGGCGGGGCAGGAACACGTTCGGGTCGGCCGACGCCAGCCGTTCGGTCTCGGCGATGGCACCCGGCATGCCGGCCGCGCCCGGCACCAGCGCGAAGTCACCCCCGTAGCGGCGGATGATCATGAGCCGCTCGTTCGAGACACCCTCCGGCAGCACGGCCAGGAACCGCACGCCCAGCGCCGCGCACGCCATGGCGAACGCGATGGAGGTCGACCCGCTCGAGGCCTCGACCACGGTCGTTCCGGCGTGCACGCGCCCGTCGGCCACGGCGCGGCTGAGCACGTGCGCGGCCAGCCGGTCCTTGGTCGAGCCGCTGGGCAGCTGGTATTCGAGCTTGAGCCAGATCGTGCAGCCCGACATGGCGTCGTCGCACGCCACGGTGGGGGTCTCTGCCTCCCGCACGGCGTCGAGCCGGCTCGGATCGAACCGCGCGGGTGCAGATCGGGCGTCCGTCATGGGTGCGATGGTCGCGCGAGCGGCCCTCCGGAGGTGATGTCAGGGGCTCGACCGACCGCCGGTGTCACGGACCGGCGAGCGGCGCGCCGAGGGACCTGGCCAGCGCGGCCCGCTCGGCATCCGTGCCCTCGGCCTCGATCTCGGTCTGGGCCGCATCGAGGACGGCTCGCTCGACCCGGTAGGCGACGAGCTGGCCCACGATGGCGGCCAGTGCACGGATCGACGCCGCCACGCGCGCTGCGTGCTCGGCCTCGCGGGTGACATGAGCTGGGCTGTCGGCCCCGTCGGCCCCGCCGGCTCCGTGCCGGCCCGCGCGATCGTGCCCGTCGCCCCCCGCGCCCGACCGGGTCCGGCGCAGGCGGGTGCCCACCAGCTGCGACCAGGCGTTCATGACGTCGCGGCCGAGCGCGTCGGAGGTCTCGAGTTGCTGGCGGGCGATGCGCATGAGGTCCTCGAGCGACAGGCCCACCCCCAGCAGCGTCAGCACGTTGCGGACGAACCGCACGTCGGCGTCGCTGTAGCGGTCGCCGTCCTCGAGGTGGTGGGGGCGCAGCAGGCCCGAGGCCTCGAGCGCCCGCAACACCTCGACCGGCACGCCGCTGCGCTCGGCCACCTCGGCCAGGCGCAGGACCTCACGCTCCTCGACCAACGAGAGCGACGCCTCGGGGCTCTCATCGAGGGTCTCGGCGATCATCCGCAGCGAGAAGCCCCGGTCCTTGAGGTGGCGGATGTGCAACAGTCGCTCACGGTGGTGGGCCCCGTACCAGGCCACGCGTCCCTCGTGCCGCGGCGGGGGCAACAGCCCCTTGGACTGGTAGGACCGTAGGAGCTGAACGCTGATTCCCACTTCCTGGGCCAGGTCGCCGGCGCGGTAGCGGGTTGCGCCGGGGCCGGCTGTGGGTAGACCAGAGTCGGACACGTCCCTATCCCTAGTCGCTGATCCACCCACTGTGTCTCCCCGGAGACGTCCCCGTTAATTTCGGCACAGGTGTAGAAGCATTCCACGATTCCGTGTAACCATCGGGAACCGGGCGGGTCAGACCTCTTCGTTCCCCTTCCCCTGACATACCCGTTGGAGGCCTCTGCTGTGCCGTATGCCGCGATCTTCCCTGGTCAAGGGGCTGCCGCGCCAGGCGCCGGCCAGGCCTGGGTCGATCACCCCGCCTGGCAGGTCGTCACCGACGCCGAGGCCGCCACGGGCCGACCCCTCGCCCGGCTGCTGCTCGACGCCGACGCCGCAGAGCTGTCGACCACCCGGGCCAGCCAGCTCGCGGTGCTGCTGACCTCGCTCGTCGCCTGGCGGGCGCTCGCCGACACGCTCGACGAGGCCCCGGTCGGCTTCGCTGGGCACTCGCTCGGCCAGATCACCGCGCTCATCGCTGCGGGCGCGGTCGACTCCGACGACGGATACCGGCTCGCCGCGCGCCGTGCCGATCTCAGCCAGCTGTCGGCCGACGCCCGACCCGGGCGCATGGCCGCGCTGGTGGGCACCGACCTCGACGTGGCCACCGAGGTGTGCGCCGGCGGTGACGACGTGTGGATCGCCAACGACAACGCCCCCGGCCAGGTCGTCATCGCCGGCACCCCTGACGGCCTCGACGCCGCAGCCGAGCGTGCCCGCGACGCGGGGGTGCGCCGTGTGATGCCCCTCGACGTGGGCCACGCCTTCCACACTCCGCTGCTGGCCGAGGCCGCTGACGACCTGCACCACCTGTTGGGCACGCTCGCCTTCCGTCAGCCGACCGCCCCGGTGGTGTCCAACACCGATGCGACGGCGCACACCGATCCGGCCGGCTGGCCCGACCTGCTGACCCGCCACCTCGTCGAGCCCGTGCGGTGGCGCGAATCGCAGCAGACGCTCGCCGGCCTGGGCGCCACCACGTTCGTCGAGATCGGGCCCGGCCGCGTCCTGGCCGGCCTCGCCAAGCGGACCGTGCCCGACGTGACGGTCCTCAACCTGGCCACCCCCGCCGACCTCGCCACCCTGGCCGGCACGCTCGCGCCCACCGGAGCCACCCGATGAGCGCCCTCGAGATCGAGCCGACCCACCTCCGCGAGGTTGACGCCGCGCTGTCCATCGACGACGCAATCGACGAGATCGACCTGTTCACCATCTGCGCCGAGGAGGTGCACGTGCCCGAGCGACTCATCGCCGCCCCCACGGCCGGTGTGTTCCGTGCCGCCCCGCCCGATGTCGTCACGGCCGAGGGCGAGATCGTGCACGCCGGCCAGGTCGTCGGTTCGATCGAGGTGACCGACGGCTCGGTCACCGTGACGAGCGCCCACACGGGGTTCCTGATGGGCCTGCTCGCCCTCCCCGGCGAGCGGGTCCGTGTCGACCAGCCCCTCGCCTGGGTGCGGGTCGTGGCGTGAGGCTGCTGACCGCCACGGCGAACCTCACCGACACCCACGCCGACATCACCGCCTCCGGGATCCCCGGGGTCGGCGGCGTGCGCGTCGCAGGATGGGGCACTGCGCTCCCCCGGCGCCGGGTGAGCAACGACGACCTCGCGGCCTACCTGGACACGTCGGACGACTGGATCGTCGAGCGGTCCGGCATCAGCGAGCGCCGCTGGGCGGGGCCGGGCGAGTCGACCGGTCCGCTGGCCGTCGCTGCATCCCGGATCGCGCTGGCCCGCGGCGGGATCGAGCCGGCCGATCTCGACGTCGTCGTGGTGGCCACCGCCACCCCGGACATGCCCATGCCGTCGACCGCGTCGCAAGTGGCAGCCGAGCTGGGCGCCACCGCCGGGGCGTTCGACGTGAACGCCGCGTGCGCCGGGTTCGTCTACGCGCTGACCGTGGCCTCGGGCCTGGTCTCGGCCGGGGTGGCCGGCACTGCGCTCGTGATCGGCGCCGACACGATGACGAGCATCGTCGACCCCAACGACCGGGGCACGGCCGTGCTGTTCGGCGACGGAGCCGGCGCGCTGGTCCTCACGTGCGATCCCGGACAGATCGGCCCTGTCGCACCGGGCCGGCCGGGCCTGGTGGCCACCGACCTGGTCGGCGACCCTGCCGGCGTCGATCTGCTCGTCGTGCCTGCCGGCGGCAGCGCCCGGCCCGCCACCGCCGACACCGTCGCGGCGGGCGAGCACCACCTGCGCATGGACGGGCGCGAGGTTTTCCGGCGCGCCGTGCGCGCGGTCGAAGCCTCGGTCGGGCGCACCCTGGCCCGAGCCGGCTGCACGCCCGACGACGTGGCGCTTTTCGTCCCCCACCAGGCCAACGCTCGCATCGTCGACGCCGTGCTGAGCCGGACCGGGCTCGCCGCCGAACGGACGTCGTCGACGATCGACCGGTACGGCAACACGTCGGCCGGCTCGATCCCCCTGGCACTCGCCGAGGCCGCGGATGCCGGTACGGTGGCGGACGGCGATCTCGTGCTGATGTGCGGGTTCGGCGCCGGCCTCACCGTGGGCACCGCGCTGTGGCGCTGGGGCACCCCGACTCCGTTCCCGAGGGAAGCAACATGAGCGAGCGTCCGTCGACGTCGACGGAATACCAGGCACAGGCCGAGGTCAGCGATACCGGAGCTGAGGCGGCGCTCACGGCCTCACGGGTCGCGTTCGTGACCGGTGGCTCGGGTGGCATCGGGTCGGCATGCGCCCTGGCGCTGGCCGCGGCCGGTCATCGGGTCGCCGTCGGCTACGGGGCGTCCGCCGGTGCGGCCGACAAGGTCCGCGACGCGATCGAGCAGGCCGGCGGCACCGCTATGACCGTCCACGCGGACGTCACCCAGGTCGACGTGGTCGATGCCGCCTTCACCGCGGTCGAACAGGCCTGGGGCCCGGTCGAGCTGCTGGTCAACGCGGCCGGCGCCAACCGCGACAAGCTCACCGTGCAACTGCGCGACGACGACTGGGCCCACACGCTCGACACCGACCTGTCGGGCCCGTTCCACACCGTCCGCCGGGCGCTCCGGCCCATGATCAAGGGCCGGTACGGGCGCATCGTCAACGTGTCGTCGATCGTCGCCGCGACCGGCTCGCCCGGCCAGGCCAACTACGCCGCCGCGAAGGCCGGCCTCGTGGGCCTCAGCCGCTCGATCGCCCGCGAGGTCGCCTCGCGCAACGTCACGGTCAACGTCGTCGAGCCCGGGCCCGTCACCACCGCCATGACCGACGCCCTCCCCGACTCGCGCCGCGAGGCGCTCGCCGCCGCCGTACCCATGGCACGCTTCGGCACGCCCGACGAGGTGGCGGCCGTCGTCGCCTTCCTGTGCAGCGACGCCGCCTCGTTCGTCACCGGCGCCGTCGTGCCGGTCGACGGTGGCATCGGCATGGGCCGCTGACCACCACCGTCCACATCCGACAGACCCAAGACCACCTCAAGGAGACCCCCCACATGGATCGTGCAACCGCTCTCGACGCCCTCACCAAGGCTGCGGTGGACGTGCTGTCGGTGCAGGCCGACCAGGTGACGGAAGAGGCGTCGTTCGCCGACGACCTCGACGCCGACAGCCTCGACCTCGTCGAGCTCGTCATGCAGCTCGAGGACTCGCTCGACGTGACCATCGACGAGGACGACCTCGGCGACGTGCGCACCGTCGGCAACGCCGTCGACCTCATCCTGGCGGCGAGCGCCGCCAACGCATGAGCGAGCGTCCGCAATGGGGCCCGAGCGGCCCGGCCGCAGGCCGAGGGCGGGCGACGTGAGCGAGGCAACCGGCACGTCGCCGGCGACCGATCACCGGGGTCGCCCCCGGGTGGTCGTGACCGGCATGGGGGTCAAGTCCCCGGTCGGCCAGACGATCGACGACCTCTGGGACGGGCTCCTCGCCGCGCGCTCGGCCGCGGCGCCGGTCACGCTGTTCGACGCGTCCGCCCACTCGGTCGGCTTCGCCTGCGAGGTGCGCGACTTCGACCCCGAGGCCTACGTCGGCCCGAAGGAGGTCCGCCGCACCGACCGCACCGCCCTGCTGGGCCTGGCCGCCGCGGCCGACGCCATCGCCGACGCCACGTCCTCCAGCCCGTTCGGCGTCGAGCCGGTGCGCTGCGGCGTGGTGGCCGGCTCTGGGATCGGCGGCATCCGCACGATGGAGGACCAGGTCATCGGGTACGCCGAGAAGGGCCCCGGCAAGGTCGGCCCGTTCCTCGTCCCGATGATGATGGCCAACGCGACCGCCGCGCTCGTGGGCATCCGCCACGGCTTCACCGGTCCCAACACCGCCGTCGCCACTGCGTGCGCCACCGGCGCCCACGCCATCGGCGACGGCGCCCGGCTGATCCGCGACGGCATGGCCGACGTTGTCGTGTGCGGCGGCACCGAGTCGTGCGTCACGCCGGTGACGATGGCCGCATTCGCCCGCATGGGCGCACTCAGCAAGAACCCCGACCACGCCCGTGCGTCGCGCCCGTTCGACGACGACCGCGACGGCTTCGTGATGGGCGAGGGTGCCGCGTTCCTGGTGCTCGAGTCCTACGAGCTGGCCGTGGCGCGTGGCGCCACGATCCTGGGCGAGGTCGCCGGGTACGGCATGACGTGCGACGCGCACCACATCACCGCGCCCGTCGAGGACGGGTCCGGGGCGGTGGCCGCCATCGAGATCGCGTTGGCGGACGCCGGCCTCACCCCTTCGGCGATCGGGCACGTCAACGCCCACGGCACCTCGACGCCGCACAACGACAGCGCCGAGGCCGCCGCCATCGCCAAGGTCTTCGGGCCCGGTGCGCTGCCCGTCACCTCGGGCAAGGGCGTCACCGGCCACCTCATCGGCGCCGCCGGTGCGGTCGAGGCCGTGGCCGCGCTCCTGTCGGTCGACCGCGGCATCGTGCCCCCCACCGCCAACCACGAGCACACCGACCTGCCGGTCGACGTCGTGGCCGGCGAACCCCGCACCATCGAGCGCGCGCCCGCCGTGTCGACGTCGTTCGCGTTCGGTGGTCACAACGTCGCCCTGGTGCTCGCCCCCGTCTGATGGTCACCACCGTGGCCAGTCCACCCGTCCCCCGACTGCCGATCGGGCGGGGCCGTCCGGGCACCGTGGACGCCGGCGTGGGCGTCGCCCCCTGGCTGCCTTCCGAGGTCTCGGTGGCGTGGTTCCGGGGCAGCCCGTCGTCGCTGCACGGCAGCGACACCGAGCTGATCGCCCGTGCCGTCGCCAACGGCGTCGATGCGGGCGTGCCGGTCGTCGGCGTCCTCGGGCAGGTCGGCCTGCGGGCCCAGAGCGGCATGGCGTCGCTGCACGGCTGGGGCGAGGTCGCTCGTGCCCTGGCGTCGGCCTCGGGGGTGGTGCCGACCGTCCTGGTCGTCGACGGGCCGTGCCTCGGCGGACCAGCGCTGCTGCTCGGGCTCGCCGACGTGGTCGTCATGACTGCGCAGGCGCAGGCGTTCGTGAACGCTCCCGCCAGCTCTGCCCGCATCACCGGCTCGGCCGTGCTCGACGCCGACCTGATCGGCGGGTCGTGGGTGCACGGCGCCCGCACGGGCGTCGCCGGCCTGGTGGCGTCCGACCTCGACGCCGCGCTCGACCTGGTGGCGGACCTGCTCGACCTGCTGCCGGCCAACAACGGCGAGGCCCCCGGCGCCACCGCGGCCTCCGACCCGACCGACCGACCCAGCCGGGCCGCAGCCGACGCGGTCCCCGCCGACGCCCGGGCGTCCTACGACGTCCGCGACGTCATCGGCGACGTGGTCGACGACGGATCGTTCCTCGAGCTGCGCGCCAGGTTCGGCGCCAGCGTCGTCACCGGCCTCGCCCGCATCGGCGGCATGCCCGTCGGCGTCCTCGCCAACCAGCCCAGCCAGCTCGCCGGCGCCCTCGACATCGACGGCTCGCAGAAGGGTGCCGGCTTCGTCCGCTTCTGCGACGGGTTCAACCTGCCGCTCGTGACTCTCGTCGACACCCCCGGCTTCCGGCCCGGCCGCGACCAGGAGTGGCGGGGCATGATCCGCCACGGCGCCAAACTGGCATTCGCCTACGCCGAGGCCACCGTGCCCCGCGTGTGCGTCGTGCTGCGCAAGGCCTACGGCGGCGCCTTCATCGTCATGGACTGCAAGTCGATGGGCAACGACTGCGCGCTCGGCCTGGCCCAGCGCCGAGATCGCGGTCATGGGCGCCAAGGGCGCCGTCGAGATCCTCGGCCGGCGCGACCTGGCGGCGGTGCCCGACGGCCCCGAGCGCGAGGCCCGACGCGCCAGGCTCGAAGCCGACTACGAGGCCGTCCACCTCTCGCCGGCGGCCGCGCTCGACCGGGGCTACGTCGACGACGTCATCGACCCCGCCGACACCCGCCGGGCCGTCGCCGGGGCGCTCGCCGCGCTGTCCACCAAGCGCGAGCACCTCCGTGCCCGGCGCCACGACAACATCCCCCTGTAGACCCACAAGGACGCGACGATGCTGCTCGACGGCAAGAAGCTGGTGGTCACCGGCGTGCTCACCAAGGACTCGATCGCCGCCTCGGTGGCCCGGCTGGCCCAGGAGCAGGGCGCCGAGCTGGTGCTCACCTCGTTCGGGCGCGGCATGCGGCTCACCCAGCGGGTGGCCAAGACGCTGCCGACACCGCCCGACGTGGTCGAGCTCGACGTCACCGACCCGGTCCAGCACGCGGCACTGGCCGACGAGCTGGGCACGCGGTGGGGCAAGGTCGACGGCGCCCTGCACGCCGTGGGATACGCGCCGGAGGCGTGCCTGGGCCAGGACGACGGCCTGCTCGCCGCCGGTTGGGACGACGTGGCCACCGCGCTCCACGTCTCCGCCTACTCGCTCAAGTCGCTCACCCAGACCCTGTTGCCGCTCATGTCCGACGGGGGTTCCGTCGTCGGCCTCGACTTCGACGCCGCCCAGGCGTGGCCCGCCTACGACTGGATGGGTGTCGCCAAGGCCGCGCTCGAGGCGACCAACCGCTACCTCGCCCGCGACGTGGGGCCGCGCGGGGTCCGCGTGAACCTGGTGGCCGCCGGCCCCCTGCGCACGCTGGCGGCGAGGTCGATCCCCCACTTCGCCGCGATGGAGGACGCCTGGGGCAAGCGAGCGCCGCTCGGCTGGGACGTCCGCGACCCCGAGCCGGTGGCCCAGGCGTGCGTGGCGCTCCTCTCCGACTGGTTCCCGGCCACGACCGGCGAGATCGTCCACGTCGACGGCGGCGCCCACGCGGTCGCCCTGTCCGCCGCCGAGGCTCAGGCCTCGCTCGACGCCCTGGCCGCCGGGACCGACGAGTGAGCGGTGGCAACGGCGCAGGCTCCGACGCGGTCGACCTGCTGCCGCACCGCCCACCGTTCCGCTTCGTCGACGTGGTCGACGAGATCGTCCCCGGCGAACGCATCGTGGCGCGCTACCGGGTGACGGGCGACGAGGCGTTCCTGGCGGGGCACTTCCCGGGGAACCCCGTGTTCCCCGGCGTGGTCCAGCTCGAGGCTCTCGCCCAGGCGGGGGCCATCGCCCTGCTGTCGCTCGACCGTTACGCCGGATCGTTGCCCCTGTTCGGTGGTGTCGAGAACGTGCGCTGGCGGCGGCAGGTGCGACCGGGCGACGAGATGACCCTCACGGTCGACCTCGAGAAGCTGTCGGCGCGGGGCGGCTGGGGCGCAGCCACCGCGACGGTCGACGGCAAGCCCTGCTGCCAGGCCCGCCTGTTCTTCGTCATCGCCCCGGCCCCCTGACCCGCCCGGTCTGCCGACCGCGACCACACCACAAGCCTGTCAGCCGACTGTCGGGTCCCAGCTGTCGGCGGCCAGGGCGTCGAACGCGAGGCCCCACGGCGGCCGCAGGAAACCAAGGGCTCGCACATCCTCGAACCAGTGACCGAAAGGCGACCGACGGGCGTAGGTGCCGCCGCCCAGCACCTTGCACAGCCGACCGAGGCACGACTCGGCGAGCTGCGACCCGACGACCTTGGCCCTCAGCACCGCACCCCGGGAGGGTCGCCCCGACTCGACCGCGCGCAGCGCACCTTCGTACGCCTGCGCCATGGTCCACGCCTCGAGCTCTGCCTGCGCCCACTCGACCTGCTCGTACGGGCGCAGGCTCTCGGCGCGAGGCGCCAGCTGGGCTCGGGCCGTCGCCACCGCTTCGTCGACGATGCCCAACACGATGGCGGTGAACAGGGTGCCGAAGAACGGTGCGGCGCCGTCGATCAGGTCCCCGAGGTGGCCGGGCCAGGCCGACCGCACGGCGGGCGCGTCGTCGAAGGTGAGGGCGTGGCTCTGTGTGGCGCACATCCCGTGCCCGTCCCACGGCGCCACCAGGGTGATGCCGGCCGAGCCGTCGAGGGGATCGCCGGCCGTGGGCACGTAGAACCAGTCGGGTTCGTCCTCGCCGTCGGGCACGGCGGTCGTGAGCATGTACGACGTCAGGCCGGTGCCGCTCCCGAAGTGCTTCTGGCCGCTCAGCCGCCACCCGCCACCGGTCGGTGCGGCCGTGGTGTGGTCGCCGCCGTCGCCACCATCGCGACGTGCGGTCGAGCGGGTCTTCGCGACGTCGCCGCCGCTGCCCGGTTCCGAGGTGATCGTGCCCCACCAGGCACCGGCCTCGACGGTGGCGAAGATCTCGTCCCGCTGGTGCTGCCACGCGGCGGTGTCAGGCTCGGCAACTCGGGGCGTCGCCAGCCAGAACGCCAGCACTGCCGGATGCATCGACGTGGTCAGCGCCAGCGACGAGTCACCGCGGGCCAGCGCCCGATAGATCTCGCAGATCGGCCGCGTCGAGGTGGCGAGATCGTCCCACAGGCCGCCCCGCTCCGCCGGCAGGCCGGTGCGCTGGAGCCCCGCCGCCGCGAGATCGTCGAGGTCCTCGGGGTCGAGCCGGTCGCGCTGTTGGCGATCCGTTCGCTCGGAGACGAAGCCGGCGGCCAGGTCAGCGACCGCCCGGTGGACGCCCGCCGCGTCGATGTCGGTGTCCGCCCGCATGTCCACTCCTCCGGTCCGTCCCGGGGTCGAGGCTACGCCCGGTCGCACGACCACGTCACGGGCGGTTGACCTCAAGTCGCCTTGAACCCTTACGGTCGCTGATATGCGCAGAGACCTCACCACCGTCGCTCCCGCGTTCGTCGCCATGGCCCACAACATCGGCATGTGCACGGTCGCCACCACCGGGCCGGACGGCAGGCCACACACCCGGGTCATGCAACCGGTGTGGGACTGGGACGGCACAGCGCTCACCGGGTGGGCCTCCACCACCACGGACGCACCCAAGCTGGCGGACATCGGCCGCACACCCGCGGTGTCGTTGACCTACTGGACGCCGGACCAGGACACGTGCTCCGCCGACTGCACCGTCGAGGTCGTGACTGCGCCGGCCGAGCTGGCCGCCAGCTGGGATCGCTTCGTCGCCGCGCCGGCTCCCGCCGGCTACGACCCGGCGATCCACCCGGACTGGGAGACATCGGCGTCACCGACGTTCGGCGTCATCCGGCTCACCCCGACATGGCTCCGGGTCATGCCCGGCACCCTCATGCTCGCCGGCGAAGGCGAGGTGCTGACGTGGCGGGCGACCACGGCTCGCTCACGACAGGGGACGGCTGCCACCATGGCCGGGTGACGCCCCCCGAGGTCCCCGACGCTCTCGCCGACCGCTCCGACCGCTCGCCGGCTCGCCGCGCCGCCCGTCGACCGGGCGCTGCTCGACTTCGCGGTCGACCTGGCCCGGGAGGCCGGCGAGACCACGCTGCGGTGGTTCCAGGCACGAGACCTCGAGGTCGACAGCAAGGCCGACGGCACGCCGGTGACCGCCGCCGACCGGGCGTCGGAACGGCTGGTGCGGGAGCGGCTGGCCGCACGGTTCCCCGACGACGGCATCCTCGGCGAGGAGGAGCCCGAGTCCGCCGGCGCGTCCGGCCGCCGGTGGATCGTCGACCCGATCGACGGCACCAAGGCCTTCACCCGGGGCGTGCCGCTGTTCTCGACGCTGCTGGCGCTGGACGACGAGCACGGCCCGGCCATCGGCGTCATCGCCCTGCCGGCACTGCACCAGGCCGTGTTCGCCGGGCGGGGCCTGGGCTGCTGGCTCGACGGTGAGCGCGCCCGGGTCAGCACCACCACGGCGCTCGACGGCTCGTACCTGACGACGAGCAGCTACACCCACTGGGACGACGTTGCCCTGCTGGCCGTCAAGCACGCCGGCTGCCACCTGCGCACCTGGGGCGACGGCTACGGCTACGCGCTGATCGCCACTGGCCGGGCCGACGCCATGGTCGACCCGTCGGTCGAGGTGTACGACGTCGCCCCGATGCCGGTGATCCTGTCCGAGGCCGGCGGCCGGTTCACCAGCCTCGACGGGGTCGAGGGAGCGGCCGGTGGCAGCGGCGTCGCCACCAACGGCGTGGTGCACGACGACCTGCTCGCCCTGCTGCGCCCGTGAGGGCGGGCACCAGGACGCGGGTCAGATCCAGTCGCGAGCCCGCAGGTGGCGGTACAGGATGTACGCGCTCCCCACGATGATCGTGAGCGCCGCCGGGTAGCCCCACCACTGGTCCAGCTCGGGCATGTGCACGAAGTTCATGCCCCACAGGCCGGCCAGCATCGTGGGCACCGCAGCGATGGCGACCCATCCGGCGATGGTGCGCATGTCCTCGTTCTGCTGCACCGAGACGTGCGTGAGGTTGACGTTGAGCACCTCGGACAGCAACTCCCGCTGGATCTCGATGCGCGCCACCTCGCGCCGCAGGTGGTCGTGGATGTCGCGGAAGTACGGACCCAGATCCAGGCCGGCCACACCGAAGGGGTGCTTCCCGGACTGCATCCGCTCGAGCGGCTCGATGAGGGGCTCGACGTTGCGGTACAGGTCGAGGACCTGGCGCTTGAGCTTGTACACGCGCTCCGCCGGGTTGGTGCGCTCGGGCGAGAACACCTCGGCCTCGATCTCGACGATGTCCTGGTCGAGGCCGTCGAGCACCGGGCGGTAGTCGTCGACCACGCGGTCGAGGATGGCGTGCACCACCGCGATGGGCCCCACGGCCATGCGGTCCGGGTCGTTCTCGAGCTCCTGGCGCACGGGCGACAACGCGCTGGCCTGCCCGTGCCGCACCGTGACGACGAAGCGTTCACCGGCGAACAGCTGGATCTCGGAGAACTCGATCGTCTCGGCGGCGTCGTCATAGCGGGCGGTCTTGAACACGAGGAACAGGCAGTCGCCGTAGCGCTCGAGCTTGGCCCGTTGGTGCGCCTTGATGGCGTCCTCGACCGCGAGCGGGTGCAGCTCGAACTCGGCGGTGACGGCGTCGAACTCTTCCTGGGTGGGCTCGTGGAGGCCGATCCACACGAATGTGTCGTCGGTGGCGCGGCACGTCTCCAGCGCATCGTCCAGGTGGAGCTCACCGGGCCGGCGCTTGCCATGGGTGTAGACGGCACAATCGACGATCACGTCACGATTCTGGCCCAAGATGGGGCCATGGACCGCACTTCGTACCTGACTTCGCTGCGGGCCGACGTCGATCTGCTGCTCGCCGCGGCCGGCTCCGCGCTCGACCGGCCCGTGCCCACATGCCCGGGCTGGACGTGCGAACGGCTCGTCCGGCACATGGGCCGAGTCCACCGGTGGACCGCCGGCTGGGTGGCATCCGGCGAGGCACCCGAGGTCGAGCAGCCGCCGACCGGTGACGCGGTCGTGGCCTGGGCCCGCGCCGGCGCCGACGAGATGATCGCCGCGCTCGGGCGTGCCGATCCCGACGCGCCCATGGAGACGTGGGCCGGCGAGCAGCCCGCCATCTTCTGGCCCCGGCGCATGGCGATCGAGGCCGCGATCCACCGGTTCGACGCGCAGTCGGCGATCGACGACACCACGCCGGTCGCCACCGCGCTGGCGCTCGATGCGATCGACGAGATGTTCGAGGTCATCGTCCCCTTCCGCGGCACGGGCGACCTCGGGGGCACGGGGCAGACCATCCACCTGCACGCCACCGATCCCGACCTCGAGCAGGTCGGCGGGGGTGGCGAGTGGCTCGTCACCTTTGGGCCGGGCGCGATCACGGTCGACCACGTCCACGCCAAGGGCGACGTCGCCGTCCGCGGCACGGCGTCGGACCTGCTGCTCCTGCTGTGGAACCGCCTCGACGTCGCGCAGGTCCAGGTGTTCGGGGACACCGGGCTCCTCGACCGGTGGCGGACCGAGGTGACCGTGTGACGGCCGCCGACCCAGGGCTCGCGTTGTGCGCCGGAGATCAGGCGACCGGCGACGCCACCGCCGGCTCACCGACGCCCTGGCACGCCGCGCCGGGCTCGGGCGAGTTGGCGCTGTTGCGGTAGGTGTCGATGAACTGCTGCAGGCGCGGGTCGTCGACGCTGTCGAGGGCGAGCTGGCGCGCCCACGCCGACACGACGATCGGGCTGCCCATGCCCTCGCGCGGCGTGGCGATGACCTTGGCCTGCTGTGCGACCAGGTCGCGCAGGGCGGTGAGCTGGCCCTCGTCGAGCGTGGGGTCGTAGGCGATCCAGACGGCCCCGTGCTCGAGGTCGTGCACGACGTACTCGTCGGGCGGCTCGTCCGCGTCGTAGAAGCCGCAGGTGCCCGGCACGGGGAAGTGCTCGCCACCGACCGGGGGTGACAGCTCGTACTCGAGGTCTTCCTCGGTGTGCTCGTTGCTGTCGACCCGGTAGGCCTGGGTCCCCTCGACACCCTCCTCGGCAGGCCCGATCAGCTCGCCACCACTGGTCGGTCGACCCCCACCACCATCCTCGCTCTGCGGAACCGACGAGTCGGCGGCGCCGTCGTCACCGCACGCAGCGGTCGCGACGAACAGGCTGAGCGCGAGCAGAGGGAGCCCCAGGCGACGGATCACGGCGTGGGACCCTAGCGGTCCGCGGCTGCGTTGCCCCATCACGGCCGATCAGGGCCGCCCAGGCCGGTGAGGGCCGCCCAGGCCCAGTCGGCCGGCACCGGTGTCGCGCCTGCCTCGCACCTTGACGGCACCCGAACCGGGTCAGATGCCCTCGAACACGGCGGCCCGAACCCCGGCCCGCGCCAACTCGTGGAGGAACGGCAACGGCTCGACGAGAGCCGCCAGCCCGGCGGCGCCGGTGGTGAGGGTGCGGCCGGCGCCGACCCACCGTGCCGTCACCGCCGCCACTGTGCCCGCGGCGACCGCCGGACGGTCGACCGCCCCCAGCACGATCGTGTCGCGTGCCTGGCCACGGCGGCCCCGCACCTCGACCCGCAACCCACCGATGCGACCCTCGGCATGGGGTGGCCGCAGCATCGGCAGACCCGCCGTGAACCGGTCGCGCCGCGTCGCCGCCAGCCTGGCCGTGACCCGGCTGACGCCGGGGAACGCCGGCACGAGCAGCAGCGCGTCGGGCAGCGCGGCCCGGTAGCAGTCGGATCCGCCGATGGGGTCGGGGAAGAAGCACAGCTCACGGCCCGAGCCCGGCGGGCGGCGACGCCACGAATGGTCACGCCAGTCCAGGCCGGCGGCTCGCAACGCATGGTGGTGCTGGCGGGCGCACGCCGGCCCGCCGGTGCCGTGGTGGGCCACGTGGATCTCGTCGACGGTGTCGAAGTTGCCGGCAGCGTGGCGGGCCAACACGCACGACAACCCGGGCCCGAAGCCCGCACCGACGGCCACGACGACGCCCCGCTCGTGGGCCTCGGCCTGGAGGTCCAGCAGGCCCTCGACCGCGCCCAGGCGGTCGGCCACCGAGACGACGTGCCGTCCTGCACTGACCGCCCGGCGGGCGATCGCCGCCTGGCGCCCGGCGGGCGAGGCGAGCAGGACCAGGTCGGCTTGTGTCGGGTCGGGCTCGTCGACCGCCTGCGCGCGTTCGCCCAGCGAGGCGACGACGGCCGCTTGCCGCTTGCGGTCGGTGTCGTGGACGAGGACGTGATCGGTGTCGGCGTCGGCCACGAGGTGCCGGGCGGCCCGGGCACCGACGGCGCCGGCACCGCAGACGAGGATGCGCACCTCCGCTACCGCAGGTTGGGGCCGCTGAGCTCGCGCCAGCCCCCGGACTGGGGCGGTGTACCGCCCGATCCGCGCAGCCGCAGGACGGCGGCGATGATGCCGGCGATGCCCACGGCGGCGAGCGCACGTCGGAGGAGAGCCATGGGCGAACCTTAGAGGGTCGGTGGAGACGTCACGACGTCCGGACGAACGGTCGCTCTGCTTCCCGCTCTTGCAGCTCCGCTGCGGGCCGCTCGGCCTCAGGAGAGGGTCGGACGCAACCCGGACCCGGCGGAGGGGGCTGACAGCGGAGACGTGGGGCTAGCTGGAATCGAACCAGCGACCTCACCCTTATCAGGGGTGCGCTCTAACCGACTGAGCTATAGCCCCGCTGGCAAGGGGATAGACACTATCTCTGCGGTCGGCGGCGGAGCGAACCGGATGGTCCCGCGATCGCGGACCCGGGCGACCGGGCCGATCCGCTGCCCTGGGGACGGGCCACCGGCTCCTTGATGACCGTGTGCCTGAGACCGCCGGTCAGCTCGTTGAGCAGGTTGAGCAGCACGGTCAGCAGCACGTTGCCGATCGACCCGGCAACCACCAGGACCGTGCCGCCGATGGCCGCGGTGCGAAAGAGCGTGCCGTCGTCGAGCACGAATCCGCCGACGAGCACCTCGCCCTCCGCGCACTTGTCGTCGTCCTCCTCGAACGCCGTGCCCTCGGGAACCTCGGCCTTGACGGTGCAGTCGCCGTATGCGCCCATGCGGGTGACGAAGCTCTCGACCTGGTCGATGGTGCCGACCGACCGCCCGGCGTTGTAGAGGAGCGTGCCTGCCACGACGATGATGAGCCCGAGGCAGAAGTAGAACAGCACCGAGACCTTGAACACCGACCAGGGGTCGATCGACCACAGGCGCTGGTTCACGCGCAGGCCGCGCCTCGATGCCCGATCGGCCCGCGATGATGCGTGCTTGCCTCGACCGGCGCGCCTGGGGCGACCCGGCCCGGGGCCCGGCGTCAGCACCGGGGCCGGCGGTGGTTCGCCACCAGCCAGGCCCATCGGTGCGCCCGCGGGTGCGGGCAGAGGATCGGTCGTGACCTCGGCGGTGTGATCGCCGGGGCCGCTGTCACCGACATGCTCGGGGCGGTCGACCGATGTGGTGTCGGTCGTGGTGCCCGCACCGCGTGCGGCTGAGCCGGACCCGTAGGGCGCGGGGGCAGGGCCCGACCCGGTGGGCGGCCCTGCCGGCGAGGGGGACGCGGCTGGTGCCGGCGTCACGCCGCCGGTGCCCTGATCGCCGCCCGTGGACGCACCGTTGCCGGTCGTGGAGCTGGGCGTTGTGCTGTCCTCGCCTCGTGCGGTTGTGGCCGGCGCCGATGACGAGTCCGCCTCACGGGTTTCGTGCGGGGCGGATGTCGGATCGTCTTCCCCGGTGCGACGGGGTCCCTGATCGTCGGTGGTGACTCCAGAGGCGTCAGCCGGCATCGTCGGGAGTCTACGGCACCTCGTCCCCGGACCCGAAGCCACCCCTCAGCCGGCGCACACTACGAAGTGGACGGGGTCCGACTCCGGAAGTGGTTGGCACAGGCCCGCGGCGCGGGCGATGGCTGCCAATTCGTCGACAGCCGACTGGCTGACGTCGATCGCCAGCCCCTGCTCGTGGTCGGACGTGCCCGGCCGCGCCACCGGGTACGGGTTCGTGTGGCGCCGGTCCCACAGCGCCTGCTGCTCTCCCTGGGTGCGGAGGCCCGACACCACGTGGACGGGATGGCCGAGCAGACCGTCGGCCCGCGCGAGTGCCGCGAGCATCGCTGGTGCCAAGCCACCCCTGTCTCCCGCGCCGACCGGTGCCGGCGAAGCGGATCGGTCCGGCGCGGCCCGGCGTGTCGCCCGAGCCCGTGCGTAGGCATCGACGTCGCCGACCTCGACCCTCACCACCACCTCGTCACCAGACCGCTCGAACTCGACCAGCTCGGCACCGTTCTCGGCCGCCAGTGAGCGCGCGGCCTGCTCACCCTCGGCGGCGCCGGCGAGGGCGGCCGCGTCGGCGGCGGTGCGGGCCCGGGCCCGATCGCCGAGCGCCCGGCCGACGGGCACGAGCCCCACGAGCGCAACTGCCACCACCGCCAGCATCGCCACGGCGAGTGGCGTCGCCTGGCCGCGGTCGTCGCCACGGTTGACCTGGAACATGGCTGCCTCCCCACGCCCGCGCACGGGCGCGCGTCACACGGATCGCAAGGGGAAGCGAGAGCCCGGCGGGGCGGGGAGATCGGCGGCCGCGCCGGGTATGGCGCGGCCGGGGGTCAGTCGTCGACCGAGAGCACCGGGGCGACCGCGGCGACGGACTGGCCGGCGTCGAGGTTCATGACCCGCACGCCGGTGGCGTCGCGACCCTGGGAGGACACGTCGCGCACCGCCATGCGGATGAGGGTGCCGGACGACGAGATGACGAAGATCTCGTCGTCGATGCCCACCATGAACGCCGCGACCACGATGCCCTTCTTGGCCGTGAGCTTGATGCCGCGCACGCCCTGGCCACCGCGGCCCTGGGTGTTGAACCTGTCGAGCTGGGTGCGCTTGCCGTAGCCGGCGTCGGTGACGAGCAGCAACGCGACGTCGTCGCGCGCCACGTCGCACGAGACGACCTCGTCCTCCGGCCGCAGCTTCATGCCCCGGACGCCCGCCGCCGCACGCCCCATGAAGCGCACGTCGTCTTCCGAGAAGCGGATGGTCATGCCCGACCGGGCCACCATGAAGATGTCGTCGCCCCCGTTGGTGGGGATGACCTTGACCAGCTCGTCATCGTCTCGCAGGTTGATGGCGATGAGGCCGCTGCGCAGCGACGAGTCGTACTCGTTGAACTTGGTCTTCTTCACCTGGCCCTTGCGGGTGGCGAAGAACAGGTAGCGGTTGGTCTCGTAGTCGCGCGTGTCGATGATGGCCTGGATGCGCTCGCCGGGCTGCAGGGGCAGCAGGTTGACGATGGCGGTGCCGCGCGCCGTGCGGTCCTTGCGCGGGATCTCGTGCGCCTTGAGCCGGTAGACGCGGCCGCGGTTCGAGAAGAACAGCAGGTACGCGTGCGCGGTCGTGGTGAGGATGTGGGTGACGTAGTCGTCGTCACGCAGCTTGGCACCGGCGATGCCGCGACCGCCGCGGCCCTGCGACCGGAAGGTGTCTGACGGGACGGTCTTGACGTACCCCCGCTGCGACATCGTGACGACCAGCTCTTCGTCGTCGATGAGGTCTTCGATGTCGATGTCGCCGATGTCGTAGGTGATCTCGGACCGACGGGGGTCCGCGAACTTCTCCTTGACGGCGGCCAGCTCGTCCTTGATGACGGTGAACAGCCGGGCCTCGTCGCCCAGGATCGCCTCGAGCTCGGCGATGGTCTGGCGCAGGGTCTCCATCTCGGTCTCGAGGTCGATGCGGGCCAGGCGGGTGAGCTGGCCGAGACGCATGTCGAGGATGTGCTCGGCCTGGTCGATCGAGAACTCGAACGGCTCGGCCATGAGGCCCACGCGTGCCGCGGCGCGGTCCTCGGACCCGCGGATCAGGGCGATGACCTCGTCGATGACGTTGATGGCCTTGAGCAGGCCCTCGACCAGGTGGGCGCGCTTGCGAGCCTTGTCGAGGCGGAACTGGCTGCGCCGGCGGATGACCTCGACCTGGTGGTCGATGTAGGCCTGCAGCATCTGCACCAGGTTGAGCGTGCGGGGCACGCCGTCGACCAGCGCCACGGTGTTGACGGCGAAGTTCGTCTGCAGCGGCGTGTGCTTGTAGAGGTTGTTGAGGATGACGAGCGCCGGGGCGTCCTTCTTGAGCTCGATCACCAGGCGGGTCTTGCCCCCGGCCGACTCGTCGTTGACGTCGGCGATGCCCTCGATCGAGCGGGTCTCGACCAGGTCCTTGATCTTGCTGGCCGTGGCCGAGATCGACGTCTGGTACGGCATCTCGGTGACGATGATGCGGTCGCGCTGGCGGCCGGTGCCCTCGACGATGTCGGAGCGGGCCCGCACGCGGATGGAGCCCTTGCCGGTGCGGTAGGCGTCCATGATGCCGGACCGCCCCATGATGAGACCGCCGGTCGGGAAGTCGGGGCCCTTGACGAACCGCATGAGGTCGTCGGGCGTGGCCTCGGGATTGTCGATGAGGTGGAAGACGGCGTCGATGGCCTCGCCCAGGTTGTGGGGCGGGATGTTGGTGGCCATGCCCACCGCGATGCCCTGGCTGCCGTTGACCAGCAGGTTGGGGAACCGCGCCGGCAGCACCAGCGGCTCCTGGAACTCGCCCGAGTAGTTGTCGGCGAAGTCGACCGTGTCCTCGTCGATGTCCTGCAGCATCACCATGGCCAGCGGATCGAGCCGGCACTCGGTGTAGCGACTGGCGGCGGGGCCGAAGTCGGGCGAGCCGAAGTTGCCGTGGCCGTCGACCAGCGGGTGGCGCAGCGAGAAGTCCTGTGCCATGCGCACCAGGGCGTCGTAGATGGAGCCCTCGCCGTGCGGGTGGTACTTGCCCATGACATCGCCGCTGACACGGGCGCATTTCATGTAGCTGCGGTCAGGGCGAGCGCCCAGATCGATCATCCCCCAGAGGATGCGCCGGTGAACGGGCTTGAGCCCGTCCCGCACGTCGGGCAGTGCCCGCGCGGTGATGACCGACATGGCGTAGTCGAGGAAGGAGCGTTCCATCTCCTCCTGGATCTCGATGGGCTCGACGGCCAGCCGGCCGCGCTCCTCACGGTCGTCGGTGCCGTTGCTTTCGTTGGGGGGAGTTGTGTCGTCAGCCATGTGCGTTCGTGAAGCGTCTTTTCGTTGGAGATGGCGGTAGCGGGCGGCGTCGCACCCGGCGGGCGCCGGTCAGCCGCTCAGATGTCGACGAAGCGAGCGTCCTTCGCGTTGGTCTGGATGAAGTGCTTGCGCAGGTCGACGTCCTCGCCCATGAGGATCGACAGCACCTCGTCGGCCAACGCAGCCTGCTCGACGTTGACCTGCAGCAGGGTGCGGTGGTCTGGGTCCATCGTCGTGACCCTGAGCTCTTCGTGGTCCATCTCGCCCAGGCCCTTGAGGCGGGCGAAGTCCTTCTTGTGGTTGGGGCGCTCGGCCAGGAACCGGTCCTTGGCCGCGTCGTCCTTGAGGTAGATCTTCTCTTTGCCGATCTCGGTGGAGTAGAGCGGCGGCTCGCACAGGTAGACGTGGCCCTGCTCGACCATCGGCTTCATCTGCCGGAAGAAGAACGTGAGCAGCAGCGTGCGGATGTGGGCTCCGTCGACGTCGGCGTCGGTGAGGATGCAGACCTTGTCGTAGCGCCGCTTCTCGATGTCGAACTCGTCGCCCAGGCCGGCGCCGATGGCCGAGATCAACGTCTGGATCTCGTTGTTGCGGAGCATCTTGTCGATGCGGGCCCGCTCGACGTTGAGGATCTTGCCCCGGATCGGCAGGATCGCCTGCGTCGCCGGGTTGCGCGCCTGCACGGCGGAGCCGCCGGCCGAGTCGCCCTCCACGATGAAGATCTCGCGCTCGTCGCGGTTCTTGGACGAGCAGTCCTTGAGCTTGTCGGGCATGCCGGCGCCATCGAGCAGCGACTTGCTGCGCACGAGGTTGCGGGCCTTCTTGGCCGCGTCCCGCGCCTGGGCGGCGGCGATGCCCTTGCGGACGATCTTGTTGGCCTCGGTGGGGTTCTCCTCGAGCCAGTCGCCGAGCTTCTCGTTGGTGGCGCGCTGGACCAGGGTCTTCATCGCCGTGTTGCCCAGCTTGGCCTTGGTCTGACCCTCGAACTGCGGGTCGCGCAGGCGCACCGAGACGATGGCCGTGATGCCCTCGCGGATGTCCTCACCCGCCAGGTTCGCGTCCTTCTCCTTGAGCTGGCTCTTGGCCCGGGCGTACTTGTTGACGGCGGTGGTGAGCGCCGCCTTGAACCCCTCGACGTGGGTGCCACCCTCGACCGTGTTGATGCCGTTGGCGAAGCTGTGGATGCCGTCGGTGTTGTAGCCCGTGTTCCACTGGAACGCGACCTCGACCTCGGACGTCGCGTCCTCGTCGGCGAGGTAGCCGACCTTGGAGAACAGGCTCTCCTTGGTCTTGTTGACGTGCTTGACGAAGTCGACGATGCCGCCGGCGTACTTGAACACGACTGGCTCGGGGTCGTGACCCGGGCGCTCGTCGGTGAACCGGATCTCGAGGCCCTTGTTGAGGAACGCCATCATCTGCAGGCGCTCGACGATGGTGCGGGCCGAGAACTCGACCGTCTCGAAGATCGTGTCGTCGGGCCAGAACGTGACGGTGGTGCCGCGGCGGGGCCCGGAGCGCCCGTTACGGGGCGACTCGCCCGTGACCTTGAGCTTGCCCTGGGGCGTGCCGCCGTTGGCGAAGGTCATCGTGTGGCGCTTGCCGTCGCGGTCGACCTCGACGACGAGCTTGCGCGACAGCGCGTTGACCACCGACACGCCCACGCCGTGCAGGCCGCCGGAGACCTTGTAGCCGTCGCCGCCGAACTTGCCGCCGCCGTGCAGCTTGGTGAGCGCGATCTCGACGCCCGACAGCTTGTGCTGCGGGTTGATGTCGGTGGGGATGCCGCGGCCGTTGTCGATGACACGACAGCCGCCGTCGGCGAGCAGGGTGATGTCGATGCGGTCGCAGTAGCCGGCCATGGCCTCGTCGACGGAGTTGTCGACGACCTCCCACACGAGGTGGTGCAGGCCGGTGGGGCCGGTCGAGCCGATGTACATGCCGGGGCGCTTGCGCACCGGGTCCAGGCCCTCGAGGACCTGCATGTCCTTGGCTCCGTACGAGGTGCTTCCCTGAGGCAAGGCGCGCCCTTCGGTCGGGGGGAGTTTCTACGGGCGGATCACCGGCGCTGAGGTGGTCGTTCCCCGAGCTTTTGCCTGGTCAGACCCGCAATTCACAACGAGAGCAGTCTACCAGAGGGGTGTGACGTTCCCGACCATGGGGCGGGGTGGAATCAGCGGCGGCCGCCAGCCCGCCGCGGGGGCCGTGGACCGCCACGCCGGCGGTCCACCCGCACCTCGATGCGGGTGATGTGCCGATCCCCCGACAGCTCGGCCAGCCGGGCCACGAGCTGGGGCTCCAGGAACCGCACGTGGGTGGTCAGCGCCGGGTCGTCGCACGACACGACGA
The DNA here is from genome assembly GCA_963735375.1 of uncultured Acidimicrobiales bacterium. Taxonomy (GTDB): domain Bacteria; phylum Actinomycetota; class Acidimicrobiia; order Acidimicrobiales; family VFJN01; genus ZC4RG19. Next base: position 181,996 of record CAVTKS010000005.1, on the reverse strand, counting down.
GGGTCTCGCCGTCGATCGCGGTGGGCCGGGTGCGGGCTGCCATGGCATCGCCGACCACCTCGTCCCAGCGGTCGAACACGACCTCGACCCCGGCACGCGACGGCGACCCGAGCCGACCGAGGACGCGGTCGATCGTGTCGCCCAACCGCACCGGAGCGGGGGGAGCGCCGGGGAGGGGCCGCCATGCCATGGCGACAGTCAACCACCCCTGGCCCCGTGGCGCGGCGCACTGGCTGCTCGTCGGCCCCGGTAGGTGAGTGGCGCATCGCGTCGGCCCAGACGGCACCCGTCGCCGCGTGACACGAGCCGGCCACCTCGCCGGCCGTCAGGATTGCTGGATCTCGCCCCCCACGAGCCGCAGCACCACGTCCGGATGGGCGTCGGTCGGCAGGGTCGAGGCCGTCGTCAGCAGCGTCTGGCCGTCGGGCAGGTTGGCGAGCAGCGCGGCGCTGCGCTCGGGGTCGAGCTCGCTGAACACGTCGTCCAACAGGAGCACGGGCGGCGAGTCCGTCTGCTCGGTGATCACGTGGTGAGCTGCGAGGCGCAGAGCCAGGGCCAGCGTGCGCTGCTCGCCCTGGCTCGCCTGGGTGCGCGCCGGAGCGTCGCCGATCGACAGCGCGATCTCGTCGCGGTGCGGTCCGACCGTCGACACACCCCGCCGCACGTCGTCGCTGCGCGCCGCGGACAGCGAGCCGGCCAGGCCCACCGTCAGGTCGGCACGGCGGGTGTCGTCGTCGACTCTGGACGACGCCGACGCCCCTGCGGGATCGCGGTCCCCTGGCGGGCCCGCAGGCTCCTGGCTCGCCCACGCCGCCTCGTAGCGGGCCTCCACCCGGGCCGGCCGTCTCGCCAGGGCGTCGTACGTCGCCGCCAACACCGGCCGCATGCGGTCGAGCAGGTCCAGACGGGCAGCGGCGAGCGCGGCGCCGGCGTCCGCCAGCTTGGCGTCCCACACATCCAGCGTGAACGCCGTCGACTCGTCGAGCCGCCCACCCGTCTGCTTCAACAGGGCGTTGCGCTGACGCAGCACCTTGTCGACCTGGCTGCGCAGCGCGTCGTTCCGTGGGTGCAGGCTCACGAGAGCATCGTCGAGGAACCGTCGGCGCTCCCCCGGCCCGTCCTTGACGATGGCCAGGTCGTCCGGCGTGAACACCGACACGCGCAGCGAGCCCAGCAGATCGCGAGCCCGGCGCAGCGGCTGGCGGTTGACCAGCACGCGGTTGCGCCCGTTGGCCTGGAGCTGTGCCTCGATGAGCAGCTCGCGGCCCTCTCGCTCGGCCAGCGCGCGCACGACCGCGAACGGGGCGTCGCGGCGCACGAGCGCATCGGTGGGCGCGCCGCGGAACGACGACAGCGTCGCCAACCAGGCGAGTGCTTCGAGCAGGTTGGTCTTGCCCTCGCCGTTGGCGCCCACCAGGGCCGTGAGTCCTGGCGCCAGGTCGAGTTGCGCCGAGGTGTAGCTGCGGAAGTCGGTCAGCCAGAGGGTGCGGACCTGCACGCGGGTGCGCGTCCGCCGATCAGCTGACCCGCACCGGCATGAGCAGGTACAGGAACTCGGGGTGCTCCGGGCTCTTGACCAGCGCCGGCTTCAGCGAGTCGACCGATTCGATGAGCACCTCGTCGCCGGGGAGCACCTCGATGCCCTGCAGCAGATAGTCGGGGTTGAACGCCACGGTCAGCTCGGTGCCCTCGTACTTGGCGTCGAGCGACTCGTGCGCCTGTCCCACGTCCTGCGTGACCGCGACGAGGTCGAGCCCGTCGTTCGTCATCGCCAGGCGCACAGGGGTGGCCTCGCGGGCGAGCAGCTTGACGCGCCGCACGCCCTCGAGCAGCGCCTCGCGGCTGACGATCATGCGGTTCGGGTGCGCCGACGGGATGAGCCCCTTGTAGTTCGGGAAGTCGCCCTCGATGAGCATCGTGGTCAGGCGCACGTCACCGGCCTCGAAGCTGGCGTCGCGCTCGCCGAGACGCAGCGTGAGCTCACCGACGCCGGCCAGGACCTTGGTCAGGTCGTTGAGCGCGCGCGACGGCACGAGCACCGACTGACCTTCGCCGAGCACGCTCTGGCCCGGCAGGTCACGCACCGCCAACCGGTAGGAGTCGGTGGCGACGAGACGCAGGCCGCCCTCCTCGGACGTGACGAGCACACCGGTGAGGATGGGCCGAGCATCGTCGTTGGACGCCGCCGGCACCACCTGGCGCAGCGCCGCGGCCAGCTCGGCGGCGTCGAGGGTGACAGCCTCGCCCGACGGTTCGGGCAGCCGGGGGAACTCGTCGACGGGGAACACCCGCAGGCTGAACTCGGAGCGCGACGCGGTGATGCGCGCCTGCTCGCCGTCGATCTCGACCTCGACCGCCCCACTAGGCAGCGACTTGACGACGTCGGACACCAGGCGCGCCGGCAGCACGGCCACCCCGTCCTCGCTGCCCTTGACCCCCTCGGTGATGTCCACCGAGATGGTCAGCTCGAGATCGTGGCCGGTCAGGGTGAGTGTGTCGCCCGCCAGCTCGGTGCGGATGCCCGCCAGGACGGGCAGCGCGCCGCCGCGACTGGCTGTCGCCCGTCCGGCCGTGCCGAGGGCTTCCACGAGGACGTCTCGCTCGCATCGGAACTTCACGCCGTCGCTCTCTTTCTCTGCCGTGCGTAAGTGATGAATCAGACCAGAGGTAGTAGTAGGGCCTGTGGATTGTGGACGACGCATCGTCTGCCCAGGTCAACGGCCCGATCGCCATCCCCGTGCTGTCCCCAGGCTCCCACAGCGGAGATGGTGCGCGCGTGATGCGGGTGGGGACGACACACTGGCCATCCACCGTGACGGAGGGACGGTCCACAGGTCGTCCCCGAGTTTGTCCACCGCGCTGGGTCGGGGTGGACATCCCTGTGGTCAACCTGCCCGCACCTTGGGGACACAGCACCACGGGCTCGCGTCCGCTCGCCCGACGTTTGGTCCGCTCGTGGCGCCTGGGGTGCCGGGCCGCTCGGGCCACTGTCTCGCGTCCGCTCGCCCTCAGTCACCCTGGCGGACCGCCTTCATGAGCCGGGTCACCTGGTCGTAGATCTGGCGGTCCTTGGACATCAGTGCCCCGATCTTCTCGACCGCGTGGATGACCGTGGTGTGGTCGCGGCCGCCGAACTCGCGGGCGATGTTGGGGTACGACAGCTCTGTGAGCTCGCGCATCACGTACATGGCGATCTGCCGGGCCGTGACGAGCGGGCGCTGACGGTGCTTGCTCTGCAGGTCCTCGACGGAGAACCCGAACTGCGCCGATGCCTCGTCGAGGATGAGCTGCGGCGTGATCGGACGGGGCTGGCTCTCGCTCAGCAGGTCGGCCAGCACCTGTGTGGCCCGGTCGACCGTGATGGGCTCGTGGGTGAGGCTGGCAAACGCCGAGACCCGGATCAGCGCGCCCTCCAACACCCGGATGTTGTCCTTGATGTTGGTGGCGATGAACTCGAGGACCTCGGGCGGGATGCGGGCCGTCTCGAGCTCGGCCTTCTTGCGCAGGATCGCCAGGCGGGTCTCGAGCTCGGGCGGTTGGATGTCGGTGAGCAGGCCCTGCTGGAACCGGCTGCGCAGGCGGTCCTCGAACCCGATCTGGTCGGGGGCGCGGTCGGACGACAGGACGATCTGGCGGTTGGTCTGGTGCAGGTGGTTGAACGTGTGGAAGAACTCCTCGAGCGTCTCCTGCTTGCCCTGGAAGAACTGCACGTCGTCGACGAGCAGCACGTCGATGTCGCGGTACCGCCGCTTGAAGCCGTCGCGACTGCCCGACTGCATCGAGTCGATGAACTCGTTGAGGAACGTCTCGGAGGTGACGTACCGGACCCGGTAGGCCGGATAGTTGTCGTTCACGTAGCTGGCGATCGCCTGGAGCAGATGGGTCTTGCCCAGCCCGGCGTCGCCGTACACGAACAGCGGGTTCCAGCGCCGTGCCGGCATCTCGGCCACCGACTGCGCCGCGGCGTGTGCAAAGCGGTTCGAGCCGCCGATGACGAAGTTCTCGAACGTGTAACGCGGGTTGAGCTCGACGTCGCCGGTCGGAGGGGCCGCGCCCATGCCACCGTTGCCGCCGGGAAGCATCGGTGATGTGCCGGGCACGGACCCGGGGCCGACCGAGCGATCGGGGGCCTGACCACGCCCGGCGCCCGGGGCGTGGGCTTGAGGTGTCGGCACGGTCCACAGCGAGGGCGGCTCGGGTGGCTCGATCCGGAGCAGGAGCTCGACGTGGGGCGCGCCGGCCTCGGTCAGCGCGTCGCGGACCAGACCGAGGTAGCGGCCTTCGATGCGCTCCTTGGCCAACGGGCTCGTGACGCCGAGCGTGAGCGCGCGGCCGTCGTAGTCGACGGCGCGCACCCCCTCGAACGCGGTGTGCCACACGGGGTCGGAGACCTGGGCGCGCAGGAGCGCGGCGCACATGTTCCACAAGCGGTGCGCATCGCTCATCACGTCAGACCGTCCTCCTACGTCGTGCACGTCATCCACAGCACCATCCACACTTGTGGACGACCGCACAAGAAGTTGACCCCAGGTAGCCGGCGGGTGTCGGGGAGCCGTCGACCGCCGGTCGGCGGCATGCCTTCCCCGGCTCTGGCACCTCGTTCCCTCAGGGGTGAGGCGGCCGAAAGGTAGCACTGGCCGCTGCATCGCGACCAGGGTCATCCACAGGGTGGGGACCGCTTCCTGGGGGTAGATGTGGACGACGGGGGTCGAGAGGCTGTGCACAACCCGTGGCAGGTTGGCATTCGCGGGGTCGCGACCTCTACCGTTGTCCCGGCACCGGCGCGGGTGCTCCAACGCCGCGCGTCGAGTTGGTCGCAGGATCATTTCCGATTCCCGCCGCTGGCCCCGCTCATGATGCGAGGAGGCCGCGTGGCCGAGGAGGCACAAGGTGAAGCGCACATACCAGCCCAACAAGCGTCGACGGTCCACCCGCCACGGCTTCCGTCACCGCATGAAGACCCGCGCCGGGCGGGCGATCGTCCGGGCGCGGCGTCAGAAGGGCCGCGAGCGCCTCTCGGCCTGATCGGGCGGGTCAGCGATCGTGCGACTTTCGACGCGCTTCGGCGTGAGGGGCGACGAGCGCGGCGCGGGCCGATGACGGTCGTGCACCTCCCCGGCACCGGCGAGGTGCGCGTCGCGTACGCCATCGGTCGCAAGGTCGGCCCCGCCGTCGTTCGCAACCGGCTGCGCCGACGCCTCCGGGCAGCCGTTCGCGACCTCGATCGTTCGACCGGCGGCCTGGCGACCGGTGCCTACCTGGTGTCGCTCGGGCCTGCGGCCGCCAAGCGCTCGTACACTGAGCTGTATCGCGACCTGGGGCTGGCGGTGTCGGCGGCGAGCACACCGGCGCCAGCCTCCGGCAGAGGGTCACGATGACGCCCGTCGCCCGTGTGCTGCACGGCGGTGTACGTCTCTACCAGAGGGTCACGGACGGTCGACCCTCGCCTTGCCGCTTCGTACCCACATGCTCCAACTACGCACTCGATGCGCTCGAAGCGCACGGTGCGGTACGAGGTAGCACCCTGACCGTTCGCCGCTTGTGCCGGTGCCACCCCTGGGGTGGTCACGGTTGGGATCCCGTTCCTGAAGGAAAGCACCACTGATGCTCAACGGCCTCTTCGAGCTGATCGCCAACACGCTCAACTTCTTCTACACGCTCATTCCCAACTACGCGATCGCAATCGCGCTGTTGACCGTGGTGGTCATGCTCATCACGACCCCGCTGACCCTCAAGGGCACGCGGTCGATGATCGAGATGCAGCGGCTGCAGCCGGAGATCCGCAAGCTGCAGGTGCAGTACAAGGACGACCGCCAGAAGCTCAACGAAGAGCTGATGGCGTTCTACAAGGAGCACGAGATCAACCCGGTGGGTGGCTGCCTGCCGCTGATCATCCAGGCGCCGGTGTTCTCGATCCTGTTCTACGTCGTCCAGGGCTTGACCCGCGAGGCCAAGTTCGTCGGCGTCCAGCAGCTGGTCCAGGACAACTTCGTGCCCAGCGCGCGGGTGACCGAGGGCTTCCGGCCCAAGTACCTCGACAGCGACACCGAGCTGTACCAGTCGCTGGTGGGCCAGGACCACATGAACGCCTTCGGCGTCGACCTGTCGCAGAGCACGGCGACGGCGCTGAGCGAGGGCTTCCTCCATGCCCTGCCGTACATCGGCCTGGTGGCGATCATCGCCTTCCTGAGCTGGTACCAGCAGAAGCAGATCATGGGGCGCAACGCCAACGCCGAGGTCAGCCAGCAGCAGCAGATGATGATGCGCATCGGCCCGCTGATGTACGTGTTCTTCGCGTTCATCAGCCCGGCCGCCATCGGCATCTACTTCCTGGTCTCGACGCTGTGGCGGGTCGGGCAGCAGCACTACATCACGAGGTCTCTGTACCGGGGCGAGGACTCGGTGGGCGTTCAGGCCCAGAAGGCGATGGCCGAGCTGCGCGAGGCCAAGAAGAAGGAGGACGGCGGCTCGGCCAAGGGCGGTACGGCCAAGAAGGCCGCCCCCGCCAAGAAGGCCGCGGCGACCAAGTCGTCCTCCAAGACCAGCGGCAACGGCTCGTCCGCCCAGTCCAAGGGCGCGACGCCTGTCGACAAGGAATCGGCGAGCGCAGGTGCGATGGGCGCCAAGCCCCACCCGCGCTCCCGCAAGAAGAAGAAGAGGAAGTAGATCGCAGTGGAATGGGTCGTCACGTCCGGCCGAACCGTCGAGGAGGCCACCGAAGTGGCGCTCGATCAGCTCGGTGTCGATGAACAGGATGCCGAAGTCGAAGTCGTCCAGGAGGCGCAGAAGGGCCTCTTCGGTCGCCTGCGCTCCGAGGCGCAGGTGCGCGCGCGGGTTCGCCCCACCGCGCCCCGCCCCAAGGTCGACCGGCGCGACCGCCGTCGTGGCGGCGAGCGCCGCGGGGGCGATGGCGAGCGCAGCCGGCCGCCGAAGGGCGGTGGTTCCCGCGAGCGGGGCAACGGCGGCGGACAGAAGACGAGCCCGAGTCGTGGGCGCGACAACGGCGCCGACAGCACGGGCCGCGACTCCGAGGCCCCGGAGCCGGCCGAGAGCGGGGCGCGCCAGGGCCAGCAGGCGTCCCGCGGCCGGAGCGAGGGTGGTTCGTCCAGCAGCAGGAGGCGCCGCAGCCGCGCGCCTCGTACGGCAGAGGGAGCAACGGTGAGCGAGAGCACGCAGTCAGAGCAGTCAGAGGTCGCTGAGATCGACCTCGAGGGGCAGCGCGTGGCCGTCGAGGGCTTCCTCACCGACCTCGTGTCCGCCTTCGGCCGTGACGACGCCACGGTGACCGTGACAGTCGCCGAGGACGATCAGGCGCTCGAGGCGGCGGTGGAGGGGTCCGAGTTGGGCCTCCTCGTCGGCCAGAAGGGCGTCACGCTCCAGGCCGTCCAGGAGCTGGTTCGGAGCATGGTGCAGCGCCGCTTCGTCGGGTCAGTCGCACGCTCGTGTGCGCGTCGACGTCGCCGGCTACCGCGCCCGACGCAAGGAGGCGCTCGAGCGCTTCGCCACGAGCGTGGCCGAGAGCGTCAAGGAGTCCGGTGTCGCCAAGGCGCTCGACCCCATGGGCTCCGCCGATCGCAAGGTGGTGCACGACGCGATCAACGAGATCGACGGCGTCGAGACGGTGTCCGAGGGCGAAGACGCCGCTCGTCGGGTGGTCATCCGCCCGGCATGACATCGCCGTCGTCGTGCGTCACGGGGGTGCAGCGTGACACCTGAGCACGCGATGGCCGTCGACACGGTCCTCGAACGGAGCCGGAGCCTGGGTTTCCTCGGGCCCGGCTCCCTGCGCGTCCAGGTGGACCATGCACTCGGGTTCGCGGTGGGGCTGGCCGGTCCGCCGCGCCGCTTCCTCGACCTGGGCAGCGGGGGCGGACTGCCCGGGTTGGTGCTGGCGCTCCACTGGCCGGGCAGCGGCGCAGTGCTGTTGGACGGCGTCAGCCCGGCGCTGCTCGTTCCTGACCGAGGCGGCAGCCGAGCTGGGATGCGCCGACCGCGTGACCGTGGTGCGGGCACGCGCCGAGGAGGCCGGCCGGCGTGACGATCTGCGTGGACGGTTCGACACCGTGGTCGCGCGCGGGTTCGGACCGCCCCCCGTGACCGCCGAGTGCGCGGCGCCGTTCCTCGAGCTCGGCGGCCGACTGGTGGTGAGCGAGCCCCCGGCGGCGGCCACCGAGGACGGGAGTATGCCGACCAGCCGGGCCGGGCCGGGCCGTTGGTCTCCCGCGGGCCTGGCGCTCGTGGGACTGGAGCACGCCGACGCCTGGGACGTTCCCTTCCACTACCGCTCGTTCGTGCAGGCTGCGCCGTGCCCCGAGACCTACCCGCGCCGCGACGGCGTGCCCGCTCAGCGGCCGCTGTTCTGACAACGGGTGGTAGGCCGGCTGTCCGCCGTCCGATGGACGGCAGTCGCCCGGGAGTTCAGCCGCTTCACACGGCTCGCTGCGCTGCGTGGTCTCGGGTGGATCCGCGGCACCTGGGGTACCGGCGGCCCAGTCGGTTCGGCGGACTGGGGTCGAACGGCGGCGAGCTGATCGCTGCCGGCGAGCGTCGCTCGCCCGCAGTTGCACGCCCTGTCCCCTCTCTTCACGATTGTGGAGACTCGCCGGGCGGTCGGCAGGGTCGGTCCGACTGCGGTGGCGGCGTTCAGCGTGGTGGTCGTGGGTCGGATCGGTCCCGAGTCGAGACGGGGCCGGAGACGTGAGCATTACCCCCCGGGGGAAGTGGTCGCGGACGAATCCCGCGGCTCGGGGCGTCCTGGAGGACCCGGCTTCTTCTTCGACCATCGATTCCGAGCTTTGACGAACGGTGCCGCGCCCGGGTCCGCTGCCGATCAGTACGGCGTGCTGCGCCTGGCCCACGGGTGTGGGATCTGGTGGACGCACGGAAGCTGGCGCCGTTTGGCGGAAGGTGATCGCCGCGGGGTCTGGGCTTTGGCGATGGCTGCAGGTCGAGGGTGCGGCGCCCTTCGCGTTCTCGAGCCACCTGGGCTGGTCGTCTGGATGTTCCACGTGGAACAGGGGGCCTGGCGTGCCCCTCACATCGCGCCTTGGCGCCGGCCGGGCATCAGTACCCTCCGATCGACAGTCGCCGCGCGTTGAGCCGCCGAGCCCCTTCGCGGCCATTTTGCGAAGGTGATCCGTGCGGCAGTCCACGCGGATTGCGGTGCGTGCCCGGAGAGGGGCGGGCAACGCCACACGTGTCGCCGTGATCAAACCGAGCTGGTGGAGTGGCGCCGGCTGTGTGGAGGGGTCGTGCACGGAAGGCGCCGATCGGCGCACATTCGGCCGGCCCGCACTACGCCGCGCTGGATCGCCTGCTGTTCGACTAGCCCGGTTGCGCTCACCCGGTGCTGGGACGAGCACGGCGGCGGTACGGGATCGGAGTTGGGCAGGCAGTGCCTCGGTGTCGCCACGACCGAACCGAGGCCAGCGTGCCGTCCAACGGGCGAAGGGACGGGGCATGCAGGTGAGGCGCCGGTCGGCGCATACTCGGCCGGCCGGCACTACGCCGTGCTGGATCGCCTGCTGTTCCGGTGGGCCGTTCCGCTCCCCCGGTGCTGGGACGAGCACGGCGCCGGCGGCGCGGGATCGGACTCGGTGGCGGGCAATGCCTCGGTGTCGTCACCACCGGAACCAAGGACAGCGCCCGGATCGGCCGTCCCTAGTCGCCGCAGTACACCCAGCCGGCGATGCCGTCGGAGGAGGTGGACTTCGGGGGCGCCCACCAAGCCTGCCATGCGACCAGGCGTGTGGACGGGTGATCCAGGCGAGGGCGGGCGACCTGCACCACGCCGAGTTGGATGGCCCGGTTCTCGGCTTGGGCTGTTGCCTACCAGCCTGCCGAGGTGCTGGCACGCGCGGAGCGGTGCGTGGTCGGTTTGGGGGTGGGAACGCCGCTGGGTCGCCGCGATTACCGGCTGCGACGTGTGCTGCTGCGGCATTTCCGCGGGTCGGCGGGAACTCGCGCGACCTGGCCCCCGTGGGTGTTGGGCGTGAGGACCCGAGGTCGAGGGGGCACGTCCTGGGGACCGAGGCGGGACGCCGCCTGGCGTCGTGAAGGCGGGATCCCATCTGGGGCATGTCGCGTGCAGGCGTCCTGGTCATCGCACAGTCCTGGCTCTTCGAGCCTGGCCTCGATGTTCCACGTGGAACAGTTGGAGCGGGCGAGGAATGCAGAAGCCCAGGTCAGCGAACGCTCCCCGCCGCCGCGGCCCGCCTGAGCTAGCGCGCAAGGTGCCCCGCGATCCTGGCGAGAGATGCTCACACACCTGAGGGCGGCATCCTCATGCGAGGCCACGCGCATCGACCGTACGCACCGCACCGCCGACCGGGCGCCAGCCGCCGTGACCTCACCTTTGGTCGGCGCAGTGGTGGGCTGTGGGTAGTCGATGGTCCCCCTGAGGATGCGGCGGCCGGTCGCCACAACCTCGTCCTGCCGGACACCAGCGCAGCCCGGCGTCCTCGGTTGCTGCGCAGCGTCCGCGGCGATGGCCGCCACGGGATCGCCGCGACGCTCCTCGAGGACGATGGACCAGTCGTGCCGTGTTGGGCAACGTCTCGTGCGACTCAAGCCGACTCACCACGTCCGTCTGCGGCGTCCCAGCCCTCGTGAGAGCCACGGAGCCCGTCCCCCGAGGTCCCGTCGGCCTCGACTCCGATAGGCGGCGATCCAGTTGAAGCGCCTGAGCGCTGAACGGTCTGAACAGGGGAGATGTCGGTGGTCGCGAGCCCGTGGGGAATCGCCGAGCCGTCAGCCCGCAGACGTCCCTGACACCCTTCGCCGGGAACGAGCGGCATGAGCAGGCGGGGCGACTGATGTTCCACGTGGAACATACGCAGCGCCCATGCCAGGTCCAGGACGTGCGGATGCCATCGGGACCGTGCGACGACGCGTGGCATTCCTTCGCTGGCCGCGGCACCCGGGCCACGTCGGTGGGCGGGCGTCCCGGCATCCACGATCCCACGCCGCCAGGAGTCCTCGACGCATGACTGGTGCCCGGGCCGGTCGCCCATAACCCCGTCAGGCCTACCGACACCGGGTCGCACCGGGACACCGCCATGGCTCGTAGTCCCGCACCACGAGCCCCCAGCAGTTGCTCGACGTGCGTCGCCACGTGCGTGCCGTACCGAGGGGCGCCGGGCCGAGGTCCTCGCACCGATCGCCACCACGCAGGCGGATAGGGCGCGGTGGTGAGCTAGTGGTGCGTAGCCGGAATGGTCAGGGTGCCTCGCCGGCCAGGTTCGCCGCTGGCGGCGTACTCGTCGTGGACGCAGCTACGGCTGCGCCATCCTCCTGCGTCCTTGCCAGCGACGAACCTGACTCGCCGAGACCCCCCGCCATTCCGGCAATGCACCACTGGTGCGTTGGGTTAGCCCGAGCGTTCCGGTGAGCGACCGTGGTTGTGGATGGCGTTGGCGTCGTCGTCCGGACGAATGAGCGGATGCCGGTTGTCACGGCACAGGACTCGCCCGACGCCGGCCCGTCTGACGGATGGAGGAAACGGCCTGGGCCCGGGAGGGTGGTTGCTCAGCAGTGCGGAGCGGTGGACGCAGTCCTCGCCGTCGCACAAGGCCGGACACCTGCGCTGCGACGTCTCCTCCTGCGACGGGGACGCCTGGCGCCGTGTCACGGCCACCCTGCGCCGCCACACCGCCGAACGGCGCGCCGCACGGAACCTGTCGACGGTGGGGGGTGGGATCCGTCTCAAGGGCTCCCACCCGATGCGAATCTCGTGCACCGGCGGGCTGCAGAAGGGCGCAGCGTGATCGTGATCGTCACCGTGAACAGCACGAACGTCGATGATGTCCGGGATGTCGAGGCCCACGCCGTACACGTCCGCGATCGGGCCCAGCCGCCGCCGGGTCGCCTCGGGCCCGATCAGGTTGCAGCTCGCCCGGGCCGAGCGGCGACCGCGACCATCGGGCGTTGGCGCATAGCCCGAGCTCGAGGCGCGCTCCTGGTCGCTGGTCGAGCCGATGCGTCCCCGGAGCCGAACGGCGCCAGCACGTCGCTCCGCGATCAGGCGCCTGGGTTCGTTCCCACGCGCCTGCACCAAGCGCACCCGACCGGGCCCTCGTACAGCCACCGGGGAGGCTCGTTGCGGCACGTTCCCGTGGTCCCCTCGGCGCGCCGTGCTGCCCAGGAGCCGCACAGGCGGCCTTGCCTACTCGTCGGGCACCTGACTGGGTTTCGCGATGCAACGACGGGGACGGCTCCATCGCAGAGGCCTGGAGGACCCCAGCTGCAGGAGGAGCTCCCGTTCACCGATGGATCGGTGTGGGCAGATGCTGCGAGCGCCGTCGTCGACTCCTGAGCACCGCAGCCACGTCCAGCGAAACCAGGGCCTGGCACCCGCTCGATCCTTCCGGCGACTGCGCATCATCGCCAGCCGCAGCTGGCGCGAGGATCTCGCGCGGAGCGTGGTTTTGGTGGGTGTCGGGTCACCTCGGGGTATCTTGTTGCCCACGGGCGGGGGCGGTGAACGTTCCACGTGGAACATTTGCCGGACTCATCAGCTCTTGACCCGACACTTCCCGCCCGGAAACATGTGCCGGATGACCGAGAGCACACCCGATGCCGCCACCCAGGCCAGGGCGACTCCCGGCCGATCCCACTTCTCCCTGCCGGGTGTCGACGCCATTCCAGCGCTCGACGACCTGAGCGGCGACCACACGTCCCCCGACCCTTACGAGACTGCCAAGGTCATGACGCCTCCACCTACGGTCGTTGACGATCCCGCCGGATCCGGCACGGATCAGGTCGACGCCGACGCCGCCAACCTCTCCGCGACCGGCACATCCACGCCGAGCCCATTCGAGCGTCCCCTTCCGCGCATGGTCGCGATCGCCAACCAGAAGGGCGGAGTGGGGAAGACGACCACAGCCGTCAACCTCGGTGCCTGCCTGGCCGAGCTGGGCTACCGGACGCTGGTGGTCGACCTTGACCCGCAAGGCAACGCGAGCACCGGTCTCGGCATCAACATCCGGGACCTCCAGTCGTCGATGTACGACGTCATCCTCAACGACCTTCCGATCGAGGACTGCGTCGAGGCCACCGCGGTTCGGAACCTGTTCTGCGCGCCGGCGGCTCTTGATCTCGCCGGTGCCGAGATCGAGCTGGTGCCAGCGTTCAGCCGAGAGATGCGGCTGCGCAGGGCGCTCGACGCCGTGCGCGACGACTACGACTTCGTGTTGATCGACTGTCCCCCGTCCCTCGGCCTGCTGACGGTCAACGGGCTCGCGGCGGCCAGCGAGGTGATCGTCCCGATCCAGTGCGAGTACTACGCACTCGAGGGCCTGGGCCAGCTGCTGCGCAACGTCCAGCTGGTGCAGCGCAATCTGAACCCACGGCTCGAGCTCAGTGCCATGGTGCTGGTCATGTACGACGCTCGCACCAAGCTGGCGGATCAGGTCGTGCACGAGGTGCGCGACCACTTCGGCGAGAAGGTCTGCAACAGCATCGTTCCCCGGACCGTCCGACTGAGCGAAGCCCCGTCGTTCGGCCAACCGATCATCACCTTCGATCCGACCTCACGCGGGTCGATCGCCTACCGAAGTCTGGCGATGGAGGTGAGTGGTGGAGCGGCGAAGCGGGCTGGGTAAGGGCCTGGGGGCGCTGATCCCGCAGGACGTGACCGTCGGCGCGGCGCCGCGCCCGGGCGTGCGGGAGGTGCCGATCAGCCAGATCGAGCCCAACCCGTACCAGCCCCGCAACCATTTCGACGAAGAGTCGTTGGCGGGTCTGACGGCGTCGATCCGCGAGCTGGGCGTGCTCCAGCCCATCCTGGTGCGTGAGCTCGGCCCCGATCGGTTCGCCCTGATCGCCGGCGAGCGTCGCTGGCGGGCATCAAAGCGGGCCGGCCTGCAGTTCATGCCGATCATCGTGCGCGACGTCAGCGACGAGCTGACGCTTCAGCACGCCCTCGTCGAGAACCTGCATCGGGACGATCTCAATCCCCTCGAGGAGGCTGCCGCCTACCAGCAGCTCATCGAGGACTTCAACATGACCCAGGAGGCGGTTGCCCATCGCGTGGGCAAGAGCCGCTCAGCGATCGCCAATCTGTTGCGCCTGTTCCAGCTCCCGCCGCAGGTGCAGCGCCTTGTGGCCGACGGCCAGGTCTCCGCGGGGCACGCCAAGGCCTTGTTGGCCACCCCCGACCGCGCGTTCCAGGAGGCGCTCGCTCGTCGTATCGTCGCCGACGGGCTGACGGTGCGCGACACCGAGGAGGCCGTCCGCCAGCGGAGCGGGCCCGGCGCCGGCGATCCCACGCCTGACGGCGGCATGCCCGGGAGCAAGCTCCGAGCCCCCGGTCTGCTCGAGCTGGAGGAGCTGCTCGCAGATCAGCTCGATACCCGGGTGAAGATCAACATGGGTCCCAAGCGCGGGCGAGTGGTCATCGAGTTCGCGGACCTCGAGGATCTCGAACGCATCTACCGCGTCATGGCGACCAGCGAACCCTGACCCGCTGAGCCGGGCGGCGATGGGGCTGGGTGACCGTAGGACAGGGATGACGTCCACACCAGCGCCCCAGGTCGGACCAGCGCTATCTGTCCCGCGGTGGAGAACCTGGGGATCCTGGGCATACAGCTCCGCCATGACCGACGGGAACACGCTGCGGGGCTGTGTGACCTGCGATGGTGACGGAGCGTATGGATCCACCGCCTCGTCGTACTCCGCCATGCGGTGATGGTATGCACCATCAGTTGAGGTTGACCGAAAAAGACTAAACCCCAACCTGAGGAGCGGGCGTCCTCAAGTTGGGGTTTAGTCGTCCACAGCCTTACGCACAGGTTGTGGATTTCACGTGGTCAGAGGTCTCAGGGCAGGAATTCGTCCAGCTCAGCCAGAAGTTGACCCTTACCCTTCGCGCCGACCAGCCGCTTCTGGGCGCTTCCGTCCTTGAACACGATGAGCGTGGGGATGCTCATCACGTCGAACCGCCGTGCAACGTCAGGGTTCTCGTCGACGTTGAGCTTGGCGACGGTGAGCTTGCCGGCGTGCTCGCTGGCGATCTCGTCGAGGATCGGAGCGATCATCTTGCAGGGCCCGCACCACTCGGCCCAGAAGTCGACGACGACGGGCTCGGCAGCCGAGCCGATCGTCTCGTCGAACGTGGCGTCCGTGAGAGTGCTGATGCTTACAGCCATGTCGTCGTGACCTTCCTTGCAGTCTGAGCTTGTGAACCGGAGCTTTGACCCTGGCGATGCCATGGCCTCTAGCGCCATTGAACAGCCGGCCAACCGTCGATGTTCCCGGCCCGCCCGAGCGCAGCCACCACCGGGACCCACCGGGGCCAGGTCAGGTCAGCGCCGCCGGTCAGGCGTGCTGCCCCTCGAGCCAGCGTTCGGCGTCGATGGCGGCCTCGCAGCCGGAACCGGCCGCTGTGATCGCCTGGCGGTAGGTGTGGTCCTGCACGTCGCCGCAGGCGAACACGCCCTCGACGTTGGTGGTGCTCGCGCCACCTGCCAAACCTGTGACCAGGTAGCCGGACTCCTCCATCTCGAGCTGGCCCTTGAACAGGTCGGTGTTGGGCTTGTGGCCGATCGCCACGAACAGCCCGGTCACGGGCAGCTCGCTGATCTCGTCGGTGAGCACGTTGCGCACCGATACCCCGGAGAGGGTGGTGTCGCCGGAGACCGACTCGATCACGTGGTTCCATAGGAACGTGATCTTGTCGTTGGCGAAGGCGCGCTCCTGCATGATCTTGGAGGCGCGCAGCTCGTCGCGGCGGTGGACCAGCGTGACGGAGCGGGCGAACTTGGTGAGGAAGATCGCCTCCTCGAGGGCCGAGTCGCCCCCGCCGACCACCGCGATGTCGTGGTCGCGGAAGAAGAAGCCGTCACACGTCGCGCAAGTGGACACGCCGTGGCCGATCAACTCGGCCTCGCGGTCGATCCCCAGCATCAGCGACTGCGCGCCTGTCGAGATGATGACCGCATCGGCGGTGTAGGTGGGCTCGCTGGTGTCGGGGTCGCCGACCCACACGCCGAAAGGCCGAGCCGACAGGTCGACGCGTGACACCTTCTCGGTGCGGACCTCGGTGCCGAAGCGCACCGCCTGTTCGCGGAACCGCATCATGAGCTCGGGGCCCATGACGCCTTCGGGGAACCCGGGGAAATTCTCGACCTCGGTGGTGAGCATGAGCTGTCCGCCGGGCTGGTCGCTGGTGGACGACGGTTCGCCCTCGAGCAGCAACGGCTCCAGGTTCGCCCTGGCGGCGTAGACAGCGGCTGTCAGGCCTGCGGGGCCTGAGCCGATGATGATGACCTTGCGGTTGTCGCTCACTGGTGGGTGTCCTGTCTGGATGAAGCGTTCGACGTGTGCTCCGAGGAGCTACGCCGTGCACAACGTCGCTACTGATGTTGATCTTCCCGGGGCTCGTGCCGCCGACTCCAGAGCACGCCGCCGGGGACGACGAACACGAGACCGAGGATGAGATAGGCGGCCCACATGTGATCCTCGCCGAACACCGCGTCGGGCAGGTAGCTGTCGAGAAGACGTACGGCGGCGATGATGAAAACGACGAGGCACGCCGTCCCCACCAGGATCGCGAAGGTGCCGTAGACCACGCCGCGGGCGACCGTGAGCGCCGGGCCTGTCGTCTTGTCGCGGACCGAACCGACGGCACGCTCGATGGCGTCGGCCGCCTGTGCCGGCCAGTCGCGTTCAGGAGGTGGGGGAGCGGGCAGCCGGCCCGCCCGGCCAGGTGAGGTGGCGTTCGCCATGAGACGGAGCCTAGTTGTGCCTGCGTGCGCGCCCGGCTCCGGTGCGTGGACGTCGCGCCGGAGGCCGGCTGATCATCCCGCGGGGCGGTCGACGACGATGGTGCACATCGCGTCGATCGCGAGGATGCCGTTGCCGTTCCGTCGCCGTCCTCGAGCACCCAGACGTTGACAGCGTCGCCGTCGACGAGCGCGGTGCCGTGCAGCCGCAAGGCCGCCGGGTCGCGCAACGACGTCGGCAGGCTCCCGGCACACGCAGCGTCCAACCGGGCGACGGCGTCAGCTGACGAGGCGCGCTCGCCCGCAGACGGAACCACAGGTGCCGGCGGGGTGGGCTCGGCGCCTCCGGCGCCCGCGTCGGCGCCGTCGCCGCCCGAGACCAGCGCGTCGACATGGTCGGCCAGTGCCTGCGCCGAGGGGAACGTGCCGAGGTCGCCGGTCTCGGCGGTCCCGGCGCTCAGCTCGCTGTCCTGGGACTCGTCGGACGGCGCCTCCGTGGCACTCGGTTCCCGGTCGGCGGCGCCCGAGTCACCGGATGTGGACTCCTCGGCGGCCTCGCCGCCCGAGTCGGCCGTCTGCTGGTCGGCGTCGCCGTCGGACGAGAGGACCGCCAGGCCGGCGACTCCCACGACGACGGCCGCGACCGCCGCAGCGGCGCCCAGCCACCGGCGGGAGCTGTCGCGGGCGCGCCGGTGCGCGCCGAGGTCGGTCACCGCACCCGGGGCATGCGCCGGGCCCGCCGGGCCCTCGGCGGACTCGGCGACGGACGGCCCCGCGTCGGCGTCGAACGCCGCGAGCGCGGCGGCCACCGCCCGGTCACGGGCTGCGGCGTCGGCGGACGGGACGTCGCGGAGCGCCGACCGGGCGGCATCCATCTCCGCCGCCCGGGCCACCACGTCCGGCCGACGCCGCGCCTCCTCGGCCTCGTCGCTGGTCAGCCCGCCGTCGAGCAACGCCGACGCCAACTCGTCGCGGGACGCGTGCGCGTCGGCGCCGGGGGGATCGGGGTGCTGGTGGCGCGGGTCGTCGGGAGTCATGGGCTGGTGGTTGGACGATCGGGGGACGCGGCGGGGTTCCCGAGCAGGTCCGACAGCTGGGCCCGGCCCCGGGCGATGCGGGAGCGCACCGTGCCCGGCGGTATGTCGAGCACCCGGCCGATCTCCGTGTAGTCGAGGTCGCACAGGTCGCGCAGGACCACGGCGACACGGAAGTCGTCGGGCATCCGGCCGAGCGCCGTGTCGATCTCGAGCCGGTCGGCGACGGCCTCGATGCCACCGTCGGACGCCTCGCCCGCGCGCCCGCCCACGAGCGCGCGCCCGTCGACCCGGTCGAGTGGGTCGATACCCGGCGTCGACCCGTACCGGTCGTCACGCGTGGGTGCCGTGCCGAGGGCCTGAGGCTCGGGGCGCCGCCGCCGGCGGCGCAGCTCGTCGAGGCAGCAGTTGGTGGCGACCCGGTAGGACCAGGTGCCGAACGCGGACCGGCCGTCGAAGCGCCGGATACCCCGGGCGATGGCGATCAGTGCGTCCTGGAGCGCGTCCTGGGCATCGGCGTCGTTGCCCACCACACGGCGGCACAGTCGCCACAGCCGTTCGTGGTGGCGGCGCAGCAACGAGTCGAGCGCGTCGCGATCACCCGCCTGCGCGGCGGAGACGAGGGTGCGGTCGTCGGCGACGGGTGTGATGGCCGCGAGCGTACGTCAGCGCTCGACGCGCACTTCGTCGACCGTGACCTGCCCGTTGTCGCTGGCCCGCGTGAAGAACAGCAGCACGTAGCTGCCCTCGGCCTCGAGGTCGACCTGGGCGGCGCCGGCATCGCTGGTCTCGAACGTCGCCGCGGGCTCGCCCCAGTCCTCGAGCGACTCGTGCGCCTCGTCGGCCACGTAGACATCGGCTTCCCAGCCGGCCAGCGGGGTGTCGAACTCGAGGGAGCGGACGTCGCTCGACCCGTCCAGCTCGAAGATGAGGCCGACGCCGGGCTTGCCGAGACCACCCCAGTCGGGCGAGTTGTACCGCTCGCTCGACCACGAGGTCGACCCGTCGCCGTCGAAGGCGACGCCGGCCCCGGCTTCCTCGGGGTGTTCGCCGTCGCCGCCGGCCGGGTCGAAGTCGATGGAGCGGACGATGGGGACGAGGTCGTCGGCCGGGGCCGCGGGCTCGTCCGGAGGGGGCTCCTCGTTGTCGTCGGCGCCGAACAGCCCATCGCCCGAGCCCTGGAGCAGCAGCCCGGCGACGCCGAGCGCCACCGCGACGAGCACCACCAGCAGGGTGGGGACCAGCCAGCGGCGCTCGCTGTCGGCGAAGCGCGGCGGCGCGCTGCCGCCGGACGGTGTGCCCCACTGGGACGGGCCGGCGCCATGGGGCGGCGCGGGCGCCGGCGGAAGCGGCGCCCGGGACGGCGACGGCTCGGCCATGGTGTCGTCGTCGGTCGTGGCCCGGTCGTCCGCGCCCGCACCCAGCAGGGCGGCGCGTGCGTCGGTGGCGGTGGGGTAGCGACCCGCGGGGTCGCGGGCGAGCAGCCGCATGGTGATGGACTCGAGCTCGCGGGGCACGCCGGCCTTGACCAGTCGCGGCCGCTGCGGGTCGGAGTGCAGGCGGGCGAGAGCGGTGCTCGATGACGAGTCGGACTCGAACGGCACGCGGCCGCAGAGCATCTCGTAGAGCACGACGCCCAGGCTGTAGAGGTCGGTGCGGCCGTCGACGGGCTTGGCCTCGACCTGCTCGGGCGCGAGGTATTTGGCGGTGCCGAGGAACGAGCCCTCCTGCGTGAGGTCGGCGGATTCGGCGGCCTTGGCGATGCCGAAGTCGCCGACCTTCACCCGGCCGTCCTCGGACAGCAGGATGTTGGCGGGTTTGATGTCGCGGTGGACCAGCCCGGCGGCGTGCGCCACCGACAGGGCGCCCGCGACCTGGGCGGCGATGTTGGCCGCGACCCACGGGTCGACCGGGCCGTCGTCGAGCCGCTGGCGCAGCGTCTGGCCGCGCACCAGCTCCATGACGATGGCCTCGACGCCGTCGTCGCTGCACGTGTCATAGACGTTGACGATCGCCGGGTGCGAGAGCCGAGCGACGGCGATGGCCTCGTGCCGGAACCGGATCACGAACGTCTCGTCGGCCGCCAGGTGCTGGTGCAGGATCTTGACGGCGATGGCGCGTCGGAGGACCTCGTCGGTGCCCAGCCACACCTGCGCCATGCCTCCGGAGGCGAGCAGCTCGTCGAGGCGGTAGCGCGCGCCCAGAAGCGCGCCGGCAGAGACGCCGGCGGCTTGCGACGGGCCGGAGGGGGGAGGCGTCACTGCCACGGTGGACCCACCGTAGCGAACCGAGGTCCCTGACGCAGGGTCAGGGACGCCGATTCCTCGCTGATGTCAGAGGCCGAGCCGATAGGCGAGGCGGTGGCCCAAACGGCCCCCAGCGAAGCTGCAAGAGCGGGAAGCACGGCAACGGTTCGCCGGGACGAGGTGACCTATCCGCGCACTCTTTCAGGCCGGGTCGATCCATGTCAGTCCCATCACCCGCGGGCCTCCGTGCGTACCGATCGTGGGGCCGATCGTCGTGATGCTGATCTGGTCGACCGGGTAGCGCGGCGCGAGCAGGGCCAGCATGTCGTCTAGGTCCGGAGCCATGCCATGGGCGACGCTGAGATGCTCGACCGTGGGCAGGGCGAAGACCTGGTCACGCAGCCACTCGAGCGCCTTGCGCCGCGTGCGTGCCTTGCCCGCCTCGGCCACCTCGCCCGACGAGATGTCAAGGAGCGGCTTGATCGACAGCAGGGAGCCGAGCAACGCCTGGGCGCCACCGATGCGGCCGCCCTTCTTGAGGTTGTCGAGCGTGTCGAGCGCGCCGAAGACGTGTGTGCGCGGGACCATCCCCTCGACGAGTGCCACGACCTCGTCCGCGCTCGCACCGCCGGCCGCGGCCTCGGCCGCGACCTTCACGTGCGTGCCCAGGCCCGAGGTGATCGACCGGGAGTCGACGACGCGCACGTCGAGGTCCTCGGCGCCCTTGGCCGCGTTCTGCGCCGACTGGATGGTGGCGGACAGCCCCGACGACAGGTTGATGCACACGACCGCGTCGGCTCCCGCGTCGGCTTGGCGCCGGAACGCGGCCTCGAACGCGCCCGGCGACGGCGCCGCGGTCTCGGGCAGGTCGGCCGAAGATGCGAGCTTGTCGTAGAACTGGGCGACCGACAGGTCGACGCCGTCGGTGTACTCGTCCGCACCGAAGCGGATCGACAGCGGCACGACCTCCACCCTCAGCTGTTCGACCTCGTCAGCGGAGAGGTCAGCGGACGAGTCGGTGACGATGCGGACAGGCATGGCCGGCGACCCTACTAGCGGTGCCCGTCCCTCGTCCTGGCCCGTCGGTGCCGCCGCCCCACGGTGGGCCGACGGCGTCAGCCGCTGCGGGTGCGCTGCCGCGCCATGTGCGCTGGCTGGTACGGCGTCCCGCCCTCCGTCGCCGCCGCGCTCGCCGCCGTGGCGTCGGATGCGACCGCGGTGTGAGCGGTGTCGTCGTCGCCCCCGGCGGATGGCATCAGGTGCGCCGACCGTCGGGCGCTGCGCCAGTGCCTCGCCCACCAGATGGCGAGGAACAGGCACGCACCGATCGACAGGACGATGCCGACCCCCGAGATGGCGGTCGACCGCACGTCGAACGTGGACGTGTCGAGCACGATCGACTGATCCGGACTCTCCACGGTGACGTCGAGGGTGAACGCCCCCGAGGTGCGAGTGCGGACGGCGACCTCCAGCCGGTTCGTGCCGGGCGTCAGCACTGGGGTGAGGACGTCGCCGTCCGGGAATTCGAGCTGGTCGCTGTCCAGCTCGATCCGGACGCTCAGCGGCCGGTCCAAATTGTTGGTGACGGTGACCGGGATGCTGCTGGAACGCGACGTGAGGGTGATCTCGAACTCGTCGGGCAGCACGACCGCTCCCGACACGGAGCCGAGCGTCTCGTCGGCGTGCTCGACGTAGGCGAGCCTCTCGTCGTCGGGCGTGTCGCTGCCGGTGCTCATGAGCAGCGACTGGCCGAGCGACGTGGACAGCGACGGGTCGTCGAGCAGGGCGCCGACCCCGGCGACCCGCATCCGCGCGGACTGCACTGCCGGAGCGATGGGACGCAGGTCGTCGGTGACGTCGTGCGGAGCCGCCGTCACCGTGGTGGGGCCGTCCTCGAGCGGGGGGACGTCCTTGAAGATCTGATCGATCGGCACGGCCTGGACGGCCCCGACGGCCCGGTCGTCGGTGAGGGCGCGGAGCGCCGTGGAGACCACGCCGGGGTCGATGTCGGCGTCGGGTGGCAGGTGCACGACCACGGCCCGCGGGACAGACGGCGCCTCGACCCACATGCTGGCCAGCTCGGCCACGAAGCGAACGGTGGCGACCGTGGGGTCGTCGGAGGTCAGGTGGGCGGCGAGCGCGGGATCGCTCACCATGGTGACGGGTCCGCCGTCGCCCAGGCGCACGGGCGCCACGGGTACGTCGACCTGGTCGTCACCCCCGGCGCCGTTGCCGTCGTCCTCGATGGCGGAGGGCGGGACGACCGCGCGGTCGATACCGAGGTCGACAGCGATGCCGGCGGCCTCGGACCCGAGGGTCGGGCCGGACAGCCAGATCCCGCCGATCGGCTCGACGCCCAGGCGGGACCGCACGACGTTGGCGCCGCCGTCGGCCTGCTGGTTGGCCTCCGAGATCAAGCCTGCCCCCTGCAGCGCGGCGAGGTCGATGTCGACGAAGGGGCGGGCGAGGACGGGGCGGCCGGCGGCGGCCTCGCGCAACTGATCGACCGTCGCCGCCGCGGGGACCCCTCCGTGCACCAGCCCCTCGACCGTCTCGGGGCGGGGGGCGAGCGTGAGCGGCACGCCGGGCGTGTCTTGCACGACGGCCAGCCGCTCGCGCGCGCGTTCGAGCGTTCCTTCGGGCAGCGCGCGGTCGCCGTCGGGCAGCAACGACGGGTCGGCGGCGATGTCGACCAGGACGGCGACTTCGAGGGGCGCGAACTCGGGCGGCGTCTCCGTGAGGTAGGTCAGGTACGTGACCAGGCTGGCGAGGACGTCGCCGTCGGCCGATCGGACGCGCACCTCGACGGGGTAGACGCCACGACTGGGCAGCCCGGCGCCCGCCTCGCCAGGTGTGAAGCCGATGCTCAGTGTGCCGTCCGGTCCCGGCGCACCGGTGAGCGGCCTGGCGTCGACGGTGTGCTGGAGGTCGCCGAGCTCGCCGCCGTCGTCGAGCGTGGCGCGAAAGGCATTGCGCGACTCGAGGAGGTCGTGCACCTGCATGTCGATCGTGGCGCCCGCGGGGGCACCCGTGACCCGGACGTCGACGTCGTACGGCTCGCCGGGACGCACCCAGGTGGTTTGTCCCACCAACTCGACCGTCGTGGCGGCCTGACGTCCGGGCGAGCGGTGCGCCGCGGCCGTCGGACCCGCCGCCGCGAGGACGAGGACCACGAGGACGATCCCCACGGCGGCAGCGATGCGGCGGGACCGTGCGACGGCAAGCTCGCCGCGGCGAGCACAACCCGTGCGCGGGCGCATCCGGCCACGGTCGCTCATAGGTAGCCCTCGACCCGCTGGGGCACGACCTGTGGGCGGCGGGCGACGGTGCTGGTGGCAGACGCATCGGCCAGGCTCAGCTGCAGCACCGCCAGCCCGTCGGGCTGGAGCACGAAACCCGACCGCTGATACAGCCGCAGCGAGCTGTCGTTGTCCTCCTGTGTGTTCACCAGCGCGTCCCGGGCACCCCAGCGCCGCAGCCAGCGCAGGCCGTCGACGAGCAGCGCCGCGCCGACGCCCCGCCGTTGGCTCGTCGGTGCCACGGCGAGGCGCTGCACGTAGCCACGGTGACCGGCGCGGCCGCAGACGGCGTAGCCGACGACGCCGGTCGCGTCGCGGGCGACCTGGAAGTGCACGGTCGACGTGGCGGTGAGGGCCTCGGCGAGGCCGGCATCGTCGAGCCGCCAGAACGGCGCGAACGCCTCCCGGTCCACGGCGAGGGCCTCGGCCTGCTCCTGCCGCCGGCCGCGCCGGAGGTTGACGCCGGGCACCGGCGTGACCGGCGCCAGGTCGTCGAGCTGGTGCAGCAACAGGTGCAGTCGCTCGGTCTCGGCGAAGCCCGCCTGGAGGAACGGCCGCCGGTCGGCCCGGTGCAGGGCGGCGGTGATGGCCGACCGGTACCCCTGGTCGCGCAGCAGCGCGACCGTGTGCTCCACATCGGTCGTCGTCAGCAGGCCGAGGTAGTCGGCGGCCGGGGCGACATGCGCGATGCGGGCGTCGGCCTGCCAGGGACGGACGCGCAGTCGCGACGAACCGGTGACGGCGCGCACCGCACTCATGGCCGACATCCGGTCAGCGCGACCAGGTCGTCCGCCCGGGTGCGGGCGCGCCGGTGCCCGGGGCGAGGCACCGGCGCGGCCGGCAGCGGCCTGGGTCATGCGTATGAGAGTAGGCAACCGGGGCCCCCCGGCCCGTGCCGGGACGACCCTCGCGACCCACGCCGGTGCCGTTAGCGTCAGGGGCAGATGTCCGTGTTGTTCGTCACACACCCGCACTACCTCGACCACGATACCGGGCTGGGTCACCCCGAACGGCCCGAGCGACTGGTCGCCGTCGAGCAGGGCGCGCACCTTTCTGGGCTCGACAGCGAGCTCGAATGGGTCGCGCCGGCCCCGGCGACTGCAGCCGACCTCGAGCGCGTGCACACCCCCACCTACATCGCCGCGCTCGAGCGCTTCTGCCTGACCGGTGGCGGGCGACTCGACGCCGACACCCAGGCCGTGCCCGCCTCTTGGGACGCCGCGCTGCTCGCGGCGGGGGCCGGGCTCAGCGCCGCCGAGAGGCTGGAGGCCGGCGAGGCCGACGCCGCCTTCTGCGCCGTGCGGCCGCCGGGACACCACGCCCTGCCGTCGCAGGCGATGGGCTTCTGCCTGTTCAACAACGTGGCGGTGGCCGCAGCGGCGCTGGCCGACCGGGGCGAGCGGGTGGTCGTCGTCGACTACGACGCGCATCACGGCAACGGCACGCAGGACGCCTTCTACGACGATCCGCGTGTCACCTACGTGTCGCTCCACCAGCACCCGCTCTACCCCGGCACCGGGTCCCTGCTCGAGACCGGGCTGGGTGACGGCCGCGGGCGCACCGTCAACGTGCCGGTGCCGCCAGGGGCCACCGGCGACCTGTACCGGGCGGCGATCGACGACGTGGTGGCCCCGCTGGTCGACGAGGTCGGGGCGACGTGGCTGCTGCTCTCGGCCGGTTTCGACGGGCACCGGGCCGATCCGCTGACCGACCTCGGCCTGACGTCGGGCGACTTCGCCGACCTCACCGCGGCGCTGGTCGCACTCGTGCCCCCGGGCCGCCGATTGGTGTTCCTCGAGGGCGGGTACGACCTCGACGCGCTGCGCGACTCGACGGCGGCGGCGCTGGCGGCGCTGGCCGGCGAGCGCCTCCACGTCGAGGCCCCGACCGGCGGCGGCCCCGGCCGTGACGTGGTCGCAGCCGCGGGTCTGACCCACCTCCGGGCCGCGGCGCAGCACGACGACGCCGAGTCCCGACTGAGCGCTGGACCGACGATCCCGCCTCGATGGGGTCTGGCGGTCGAAGAGGGCCCATCCGACCAGGGAGCCTGATGTCACCTGCCCTCGGCGGTGGTGGCATAGTGCCGCGATGGGCGACGAGACCTGGCCGGCGGACGGCCGGCCTCACGGCGACCCGGCGTCGGGGCCGGCGCCACCGGTGCGGCGCGGGCTCCCCCCACCGCCGCCACCACGGTTCGCCCCACCGCGTCGTGTCGCCGTCGGGCCCCCGCCGCCGCCCCCTCCGCCCCCGCCGTCCTACCGGCCGCCGTCCGACGACATGTGGGTGCCGCGGCACGCCTCCCGACAGTCGGCCCTGCGTCGTGCGCTGCTTCCGCTCGTCGTCGTGGGCTGCGTGGGGGCCGTCGCAGGCCTGGTCGTCGTGGTGGCGACGACAGGCGACGACGATGCGGGCGACACCCCGGAGACCACAGCGGCGACAGCCGCGGCGACGAGCGATGCCTCACCGGTGGAGCTGTTCACGGCCGCGGGACAGGCCCTCGTCGACGCGGGCAGCTTCTCGTACGACGCCAGCAGCACGATCGAGGGCTCCGATCCGCGGCGCGAGAGCGGCACCGTCACCCTCGACCGGGACCTGTCGGGTGACGTCGTCATGCCCGATGCGGTGCGAGAGACCGTCGACGATCCCTTCGGCATGCGGTCGGAGCGGATCTCGATCGGCGAAGGCCTGGCGCACCAGACGTGGTACCGCGACACGGCCTACCCGGACCAGATCGGCCAGCGTCCCTGGGGCGAGGTCGAGGGGGAGATCGGCGAGCTCGACCTGTTCCTCCTGCCGTCGTGGCTCGGCGGCGCGGTCGACCACCGGGATGGGGGAGAGGACCGGAACGGACGGCGGATCGCCGTCGCATCGGTCCCGGTGACCCTGGTCCCCGACCTGGGTCCGGAGGTGGAGGTGATCGACCTCGAGATCGAGTTGACCGTCGACGACGGCGGTCGGCCCCACCATGTGCTGGTCGAGCTGTCGATGACCGATCTCGTGCTCGAGACGGACTACCGGATCGCGGACATCGGCGGCGGGCACACGGTCGAGCCCCCGTCGCCGACCCAACTCGACGCGACGCCGTGGTTGAACGAGCAGGACCTGGCCGAGTTCGACGGCCCTGCGCCCCTGGGCCTGTCCGGCATCCCCGAGGGCTGGGAGGTCGCCGGCGCGGCGGTGGTCGTCGACGAGATCTCCCGGTGCCCGGCCGCGACCGTGGACTACGCCGATCTCGAAAACCCGACGGCCGAGTACCTGTGGCTCCGTGTGTCCTCGGTGGACTGCGCGTACGAAGCGTCCGGCGAGCCCTTCGACGTGCTCGGCTACTCAGGTGCCGTCGACGACTTCGGCGACGGCGCCCGGGCCGGCGTCGTTGTCTCGGGCGACACGGCTGTGTCGTTCCTGACCGACCTGTCGTTGGGCGACCTGCAGCTGGTGCTGGCGACGCTCGGCCCTCTCGACCTCGCCGCCACGCCCGAGCCGCTCGCCGGCATCCCGTCGTCGGGCACCTGAGCCTCGCTCGCCCTACGCCTGGGTGTATCCGGCTTCGGCAGGTCGGCGCGCCCTCACTACCCTGCGCACACGTGATCCCCGAGCGGCTGCGGCCGATCCTCGACGATGTCCGGCCGCTCGCCGAGCGCTTCACCGCGGGCGGGCACACGGTCTACCTCGTGGGCGGCATCGTGCGCGACCTGGTGCTGGGGCGGGTGCGACCCGGGGCCGACCTCGACCTCACGACCGACGCCCGGCCCGAGCAGAGCATGGCCCTGCTGGCCGACTGGGCCGACTCGGTGTGGACGCAGGGCCAGGCGTTCGGGACGATCGGCGCCCGCAAGGGCGGCACGATCTTCGAGATCACGACCCACCGGGCCGAGGCGTACCGCGAGGATTCCCGCAAGCCGCACGTCGTGTACGCGGACGACGTGGCGGAGGACCTGGCGCGACGCGATTTCACGGTCAACGCCATGGCGCTGCGGCTGCCCGATGTCGACCTGATCGACCCGTACGGCGGCGTGTCCGATCTGGGCGCCGGCGTCCTGCGCACACCGCTGGCGCCGGAGGTGTCGTTCTCGGACGACCCGCTGCGCATGCTGCGCGCCGCCCGCTTCATCGCCGGCTACGGCCTGACCCCCGACCCCGCGCTGGTCGAGGCCGTGCAGGCCATGCGCGCGCGGCTCGAGATCGTGTCGGCGGAGCGGATCCGCGACGAGCTGTCCAAGCTGATGGTGGTCGACGACCCCAGCGCGGGCCTGTGGTTCCTCGCCGACACCGAGTTGGCCGACGAGTTCCTGCCCGAGCTGCGGGCCATGCGGCTCGAGCAGGACCCGATCCACCGGCACAAGGACGTGCTCGGCCACACGATCGCCGTCGTCGCCAAGACCTCGCCCCGACTGGTCGTGCGCCTGGCCGCGCTGTTGCACGACGTGGGCAAGCCCAAGACCCGCTCGATCGGGCCCAAGGGGGTGAGCTTCCACCACCACGAGGTCGTGGGGGCGCGCATGGCCCGTGACCGGATGCGGGCGCTGCGCTTCTCGAACGAGCTGGTCGACGACGTGCAGCGCCTGGTGTTCCTGCACCTGCGGTTCCACGGCTACAGCGACGAGGTCTGGAGCGACGCCGCCGTGCGCCGCTACGCCCGTGACGCCGGTCCGCTGCTCGACGACCTCAACGAGCTCACCCGGTGCGACTGCACCACGCGGAACGAGCGTAAGGCCCGTGTCCTGGCGGCCCGCATGGACGCGCTCGAGGCCCGGATCGCCGAGCTGCGCGAGCGGGAGGAGCTGGGGGCGATCCGCCCGGACATCGACGGCAACCGGGTGATGGAGCTGCTCGGCGTCGGGCCGGGACGGCACGTGGGCGAGGCCCTGTCGATGCTGCTGGAGGCCCGCCTCGACGAGGGCCCGCTCGGTGAGGCGGAGGCCGAGCGTCGCGTCGTCGCGTGGTGGGCGGAGCGCCAGTCGTCGCCCTGATCCGCCGCGGTGACGCGCCGCGCCGCCCGCGGGAGGTGCGCGCGGTGAGCGTGCGTACACTCCCGGACGGAGACCAGGGGCGCCATGGGGATGACACAACTCTCGGATGTCGAGCTGATCGCGCGGGCACGCGACGGCCACGACGACGCGTTCGCCGAGCTCTACGACCGGCACGCACCGGCCGCTCAGCGGCTGGCGGCGACGTTCCCGCGGGCGGGGTCGGCCGACGACCTGGTGCACGGTGCGTTCGAGCGGGTGTTGGGGGCGATCAGCCGCGGCGCGGGGCCGGACGAGTCGTTCCGCGCCTACCTGTTCGTGACGCTGCGCCGCCTGGCCGCCGGCCAGATCGCAGCCAGGCACGACGAGCCCGTCGACGAGGTGCCGGAGGGTCTGCGCGACCAGGAGACCGACGTGATCGACCTCGCCGAGCGCACGATCGTCCTCGACGCGTACGGGTCGCTCCCGGACCGCATCCAGGCCGTGCTCTGGCAGACCGAGGTCGAGGGTCGCCCGCCCCGCGAGCTGGCACCGGTGCTGGGGATGACCGCCAACGCGACGGCGGCGTTGGCGTCGCGCGCACGAGAGAAGTTGCGGCAGGCATACCTGCAGGCCCATCTCCAGGCGTCCCCCCACCCGGAATGCGAGCCGCACCGGTCGCGCCTCGGCGCGTTCGTGCGTGACGACGTGAGCGACCGAGCCCGCACCGCGACCGCGACGCATGTCGACGGGTGCCGGTCTTGCCAGGCCCTCGTCGCCGAGCTCGCCGAGGTGAACAGCCTCTTCGCGCGGGCGCTGCTGCCGTACTTCGCCCAGCCGGTGCAGGTCGCGGCCGTCGCCGCCGTGGGTGCTGCCGGCGTCGCAGGCGTCGCGGGCGCGTCTGGCGAGCCCGCCGGTGGGGCGTTGACGGGTGCGCGGCAGTTCGGCCAGGGCGTGGTGTCCAAAGCGCGTGCGAACCCTGTGGTCAGCGGTGCCGTCGTGGTGGCGGCCGCGGTTGCCGCGGCCGCGCTGGCGGTGTCGATGATCGGGGGCGACGCCCCGGTGGGCGATGCGGCCGCGCCTGCACAGGCCGAGGTGAGCGAGCCGCCGCCGTCGGGAGAACCGACCTCGCCGCGGGCGACCACAACGCCGACCACGACCGCACTCCCGACCACGCCCGTCACGCCTGCACCGGCGCTCCCGGCCGATCCACCGGACCCTTTTGTCACCCCCTCGTCGACCCGGCCCGGTGCGGCTCCACAGGCTGTGCCGGCCGCTGCCACGGCTCCACCCCCCAGCCCCACGACCACCCCGCCGCAACCGCCACCGGAGCCGCCCGAGCCGCCATCGGCACCGCCGTTGGGCCCCGTCGTCTGGCTCCCGGACGACGCCCGGGTGCAGATCACGCTCACGAACGGCGGCGGCGAGCGGTCAGGGTTCCTGGTGCTCAACCTCGAGGCCCTGGGCGGCGCCACCGTGAGCGGCCGTCCGACGGGCTGCTCGCTGGGGCTCGCCGTGGGCAGCACCGGCGTGTGCGGGCTCCCGCCGTTGCGGCCGGGCGAGACGGCGATCGTCACCGTGCCGGTCGCGACCACGGGGCCTGGTCAGACGGCGCGGGTGACGGTGTGTTCGGCGGCGATCCCGCGCCTCGACTGCGACACGCCCATCCTCACGCCGACCACCGTCGCGCTCGACTGAAACCCGAGGTCGAGCGCAGGCGAGACCGTGGCCGAGCGGCCCGCAGCGGAGCTGCAAGAGCGGGAAACCCGAGCCGGTCACCATCCCCCGCACCGGGGACGGCGACCGGCCGGGCCGTCACCGGACGTGCTGGGGTGCACCCGGTGGAACTGGGCCGCGGCGCCGGTTGACGACCGTCGTGCGGGCGCCGGTGCGCTGCGCGACGAGCGACGGTTGCCGGCCGCATGGGGAGGAGCGCCCGGTCGGTGGTGCGTTGCCACTCATCACCCCAAGAGAGCGGCGGCGCTCGCGATCGTGACGCGTTTTCCCGAAGATTTCTCGCAGGCTCGTGGCGGCGTCCGCGACCTCAGTTTCCCTGCTTGCGCACCCGCACGATCAACGTGGGGGGCACCCAGCGCATGGCCTCCGACCAGGCGTCGCCTGCCATGGCGCGGTCGGCCTGGGGCTCGAGCAGCATGTCCACGACGAAGCCGGCCCGGTTGAGGCTGGCGAACAGCGCGCTCAAGCCGACGACGTGGTCGGGCTCGGTGCGACCATCAGCGACCGACCAGGTGACCGGGCTCGTGTCCCACCACGGGCGGCGCAGGACCGGCTCGCCGCCCGCGGGGTTGAGCATGACGAACGCCGGGTGGGGCAGCGAGAACACGAACGGTCGGTCGGTGCGCAGCACCCGGTGGACCTGCCGGAAGACGCGGTCGAGATCGTCGACCGTCGCCAGGCCGTAGGTCGAGATGGCGGCGTCGATGGTGTCGGCCCGCACGAACGCCAGCTCGGCCAGCGGACCGTGATGGGTCTCGACGCGCACGCCTTCGCGCTCGGCCCGGCTCGCGCGTGTCCCCCAGGTTGGTGGCGTCGTCGTCGACAGCGATGACCCGGGCGCCCGCCTTGGCGAGCGCCACGGCGCCCGCACCGGCGCCGCACGCGAGCTCGAGCACGCGCCGGCCCTCGACGTGACCGAGAAGCTTGAGCTCGCTCTCGGTCGGGAGCCCCGGGCCGTAGCGCACGGCGTCGGCGTCGAGGGTGGCGCCTGCTGCGCCGGCGAGCGAGAAACGGGTCCAAGCCATGGCGCCAGTCTGGCGCGCTCCAGGCGGCCGTGCCGGTGGGTGGTCGCGCGGTCATGGTGCGCGCGCCGGCGACGACGGGCGGTGCGGATCGGTGATCCGGGTGCAAGACTTCGAGTGGCCATGTCGTCCGAAATGCCACGAGCTGTCACGGGGCTACGGCCACCGGTGGGCGTCGATCCCGAGAGCGGGTCGCAGGCGAATGGCGCGCCCGCCGACACGGTCCCGTCCGCTGCGACCACCGCGCGCATGGCCCGTCTGGTCGAGGGGTTCAACCGCCTGCGGCGGCCGGCCGACATCGTGCGCGCCATGCTCGACGAGGGCCTCACGCTGCTGAGCGGGAGCACGGCCACGCTCCACGTGGTGTCCGAGGCGGGCGACGAGCTGATCGTGGCCGGCTCCGCGGGGCTGCCCGAGGGCACGCTCGAGCAGCGGTTCGGCCGCATCCCGCTGTCGTCGCCGTTGCCCGCATCCGAGGTGATCCGCACGGGCGAGACGGTGGTGGTCGCGTCCGAGGCGGAGCGTCGCGCCCGCTATCCCGACCTCGACAGCCTGCGCATCAACTTCGACCCGGCGTTCGTGGTGGTGCCGCTGAAGGATGCCCAGGGCCGCCCGTTCGGCTCGATGGGCATCGGGTTCGCGGCGGAACGGACGCTCGAAGCCGTCGACCGGGAGTTCCTCCAGGACGTCGCCGCCCACTGCGCGCTGGCTCTCGATCGGGCGCGGCTGGCCGATGCGGCCGAACGGGCGCAGGAGCACCTGGGGTTCCTCGACGCCCTCAGCGCCACGCTGGCGTCCAGCCTCCAGGTCGACACCGCGCTCAGCCAGCTCACGGGGCTGACGGTGCCACGCATCGCCGACTGGTGCGTCGTCCGCCTGCTCGTCTCACCCGCCAACCCCCGCCCGATGGTGGGCGCGGCGCATGTCGATTCCTCCCAGGTCGAGCACCTGAGCCGCCTGGTCGAACGGATCCCCCGCGAGGTCGGGGGCGTCGGCGAGCTGGGCGATGCCCTGCGTGCCGGCCGACCCCTCATCCGGGGGACGCGGGCCGCGGACATGCTCAGGCCGTTGTTCGACAACCCCGACGACCGGGTCGCGATGGACGCCGTGGGTGTCGACGCGGTGGCGATCTTCCCCCTCCGAGCGCGTGGTCGCCTGCTGGGGGCGATCGGCTTCGGAGACCGGCCGGGGCGATCGTTCACCAACGCCGAGATCGAGCTGGCCAAGGCGGTCGCGTCGCGGGCCGGCGTGATCGTCGACAACGCTCGGCTGTTCGACCAGCAGGCGGTGGTGGCGCGGGCGTTGCAGGACAGCCTGCTGCCGGGCAGCCTGCCCGACATCCCCGGCATCGATCTGGGCGCCCGCTACCGGGCCGCGGGCCAGGGGCTCGATGTTGGTGGCGACTTCTACGACGCCTTCCAGGCCGACGCCAACTGGTGGATCATCGCCGTGGGCGACGTGTGCGGCCACGGCGTGGAGGCCGCGGCGACGACGGGGCTGGTGCGTCACACGATCCGCTCGTCGGCGATGGCCGGGGTGATGCCGTCCGCGGTCCTGACGCGACTCAACGAGATGCTGCTGCGCAGCGCAGCAGAGCGCGGCGACGTCGACGACGACCGGCTGCCGGTCAGCCCCCGGTTCTGCACCGTGCTCGTCGGCGCGGTCCAGTCGACGGAGCGGGGCGTCGACCTCATCCTCTGCTCGGGCGGCCACCCGCTGCCGCTGGTGCGCCGGACTGCCGGTCACGTCGTCCCCGTGGGCGTACCTGGCACCCTGCTGGGGGTGACCGACGAGCTGTCGCTGTCCGACTCCGTGGTCCACCTCGATCCCGGCGAGTCCCTGGTCTGTTACACCGACGGGCTGTCCGACCGCCGCTCCGGCCGGCGGACGTTCGGGGAAGAGGGCATCGTCAAGGCGCTGCTCCAGGGCAAGGGGCTGTCGGCGGACGATCTGGCCAGGCTGATCGAGGCCGAGGCGCTCGGCTTCGTCGACGACGACCCCGCCGACGACATGGCCGTGCTCACGCTGCGGGCGACGCCGCCGTCCTGACACGGGTCGCGCCACCCGATCCTGTGCCCCGGTCGACGGCGGGCACCGTCCGAGTCGACGTACGTGGATCGACGGGCGTGGATCGTCGATCGTGACGCTCGACCGCAGCCGTCACGAGTCCTAGGCCGTCGAGCCCGGGGAGGTGGTCGATGCGGCGGTCGATCCGCGCGACCGCCGCCCGACCGTCCTCGCCACCGAACAGCGTCCGCACCATGAAGGCGACCTCGGCCGGGGGCATGACGCCGGCGCCGACCGGGCGCCACAGGTGCCGGAGCGCGTGGCGGACCACCCGTTGGGCACCCCGATGGTCGGTGAGCCGCCGTTCGGCCTCACCGGCGTAGAACGAGATGTGCCGGCCCTCCTGGCGCATGATGCGGCTGAGCAGGTCGGTGAGCACGGGGTGCCCGGCCCGGCCGATCAGCCGGGCGTAGCCGGCCTGGGTCGTCCATTCGTTGACCGCGCCCCAGGTCATGTGCAGCGCCCCGAACGCTCGTCCCGCCACGGCCGACCCCGCGGCGTGCAAGGTGGGCGCCAACCGGTCGCGCAGGCCCAACGCCCGGCGCATCGGGGCGATGCGGGCCGGGCCCGCCTGTTCGCCGTGCGCGGTGAGCACCCGGCCGATCGCCTCGCCGTGCCACATCTCCTCGTAGCTCCACAGGGTGAGGAAGGTCGTGATGCGTGGGTCGCGGTGGGCGGGGGTGACGAGCAGGTCGCGTAGGTAGCAGATGGTGTGGTGCTCGACGTCGTGCATGTAGCGGAGGCAGCGCAGCGACCCGGCGTCGAGCGGGCGCTCTCGGAAGGCGTCGAAGTCGACGCCCGTCACGTCGAGCCGTCCCCCCTGGTCTGCGTAGGCATCGAGATCGATCCGCATGCCTGGTGTTCGGACCGGGCCCCCGCCTCGGATGGCGTCGGGTGCGTCGCCGGACGCGCAACGACCCCGCAGCAGCCCACCTGAGGTCGGTGCCACGGGGTCGCGCGTTGGCCGCGTCGTTGCGGCGCGGTGGCGTCAGCCTTCCCGCTCATGCAGCTTCGCTGCGGGCCGCTCGGGCCACGGCCTCGCCTGTCGGGTCGGCCTCAGGCGCCGGTGATGAAGGCGTCCAGCGTGTCGCGGGCCACGTCGTCGTGGACCTGGGTGGGGGGCGACTTCATGAAGTACTGGCACGCCGGGTCGACCGGGCCACCGATGCCGCGGTCCTGCGCCAGCTTGGCGCAGCGGACGGCGTCGATGATCACGCCGGCCGAGTTGGGCGAGTCGTGCACCTCGAGCTTGAGCTCGACCGTGAGGGGCACGTCACCGAAGTTGCGCCCTTCGAGCCGGATGAAGGCCCACTTGCGGTCCTCGAGCCACGGCACGTGGTCGGACGGGCCGATGTGCACGTCACGGTCGCTGATGCCGGTCTCGATCTGGCTGGTGACCGACTGGGTCTTCGAGACCTTCTTCGACTTGAGCCGCTTGCGCTCCAGCATGTTCATGAAGTCCATGTTCCCGCCGAAGTTCAGCTGGTACGTGTGGTCGATCGTCGTACCCCGGTCTTCGAACAGGCGGGCCAGGGTGCGGTGCACGATGGTGGCGCCGACCTGGGACTTGATGTCGTCGCCCACGATGGGCACGCCGGCCTCGGTGAACTTGGCCGCCCACTCGGGGTCGGACGCGATGAACACGGGGATGGCGTTGACGAACGCCACGCCGGTGTCGAGGCAGGCCTGGGCGTAGTGCTTCTGCGCCTGCTCGGACCCGACCGGGAGGTACGAGACCAGCACGTCGGCCTGCGCGTCGCGCAGCGCCTGGGCGACGTCGACGGGCTCGGCCGGCGACTCCTCGCACTCCTGCGTGTAGAACTCGCCGAAGCCGTCGAGGGTCGGGGCGCGCAGGACGGTCACGCCCAAGTCGGGCACGTCCGCGAAGCGGATGGTGTTGTTGGGCCCCGCGTGGATGGCCTTGGCCACGTCGATGCCCACCTTGTCGGCGTCGACGTCGAACGCGGCGACGACCTGGATGTCGCGCACGTGGTACCCGCCGAGGTCGACGTGCATCAGGCCGGGCACGTCCTCGGTGGGATCGGCGTCCTTGTAGTACTCGATGCCCTGGATGAGGGAGCTGGCGCAGTTGCCCACACCGGCGATGGCAAGGCGGATGGTGCTCATGGAGGTTCCTCCGGATCGGTGCGACCGCAGGGGTCGGTTCTCGGTGTGTCGACCTGCGTCGACCTAAGGGGTGGAGATCTCTTCGGGTTCGTCGGTCGTCGTGGACGACGTGGTGTCGGCAGCCGCCCGCTCGTCCCTGATCAGACGATCGAGCCAGGCCATGTCGGCCTCGAGGGCAGCGGTGTCGCGCTCGAGCAGCGAACGCAGGTAGGTGTTCACGCGGCTGTCGGAGCCCGCGGTGCCGCGCCGGTGGTCGGCCCGGCGCAGCAGCTCGGCCCGGCGTCGCTCGAACAGGTGCAGGCGTTCGGTGGGCGAGAGGTTGTGGCAGAAGGCGACCCGCACCGGGAAGTCACGGTCGTCGGACACGTCGGGGTCGGACAGCAGCTCGATCAGGCGCTGCCGGCCGGCGTCGGTGATGCCGTACACCTTCTTGCCCCGGGTGCCGCGGCCGCTGCCCGTGGCGGCACGGCGCTGCGCCCGGAACGCCGCCAGCTCGCCCACGAGCGAACCGCTCATCGGCGCGGCCGGGCCGGTGGGCGCCGGCTTGCTGGTGACGGCTTTGACCAGGCCGGCCTTCTCGAGCCGGTTGAGGGCCGGATAGAGCGAGCCGAACGAGATGGCCAGCCGCAGGCCGAGCAGGTCGCCCAGCCGCTTGCGCAGCTCGTAGCCGTGGAGGTCGTTCTCTTCGAGGAGGCCGAGGACGGCGAGTTCGAGCATCACGTGCCGATCAGGTGTCGTGCAGGGCTGCGGACGTCAGTGGATAGGAAATCGTCATATCGACAGTTCATATCGGATCGATATATCGCTCGGCATTCTGCCTGTCGTTCGCCCGAACGTCAACCTCCCGTCACCGGGGCGTGGGTCACGCCGGGTGAACAGAGCGCCGGTGGGGACGGCAGGTCGGCCGGCGCGCCGCTACCCTCGCTGCCCATGAGCTTCCGGCCGGAGGCGATCCGAGGAGCGAACGGCACCGGTGGTGTCGTCGACTACCGACTGACCCGCCAGGCGGTGATCCGCGAGTACCGCAAGGGCCGTCTGTCGCGCCTCGACGTCTGCGACGCCCATCCGGAGCTCCAGCGGGCGGCGTCGGGTGCGGGCACCCCCACCGACGAGCCCTGTCCGATCTGCGAGGAAGAGCCCGTCACGCTCGTGACCTACGCGTTCGGCCCCCGGCTGCCCGCAGGCGGGCGGTGTGTGACCACGGCCCGCGAGATGGCGAAGTTGGCCCGGGGGCGGGTCCAGGTCGCGTGCTACGTCGTCGAGGTCTGCCCCGGCTGCGCGTGGAACCACCTCACGCGCATCTTCCACGTCGGCGGCTCCTGATGTTCCTGTAGGCCGGACCTGCGCCTGACCAGGTGCGGAACCCGGCCGCGTGCGTGACCGTCGGCTCCCGCCGTTGTCGGGCGGGCGTCGGGCGGTAGTGTTTGCGCCTCGGATGGCTGGACCGACCCGTGAGACCCGTTCAAGCGACGCGCGCCCCAGCGTGCGCCGAGCACCGGCAGACGGTGCCCGGCCACAGACCCCGCAGGGCGGTCGCTCCCCCGACCCCGGCGCGCGTCGCCGCAACGGCGACGCGCCGCCGGGGGCCCGTCCGCGGGCCGGGGGCCGCCCGAACGGCCCCGGCGTCCCGGGCCGTCCCGGTCCCCGCCGTCCCGACGGTGCCCCGGGCTCGCGCCCGGTCCGTCGCCCGGAGGGCTTCCCCGACGGTGCTCCGGGCTCACGTCCGGTCCGTCGCCCGGACGGCTTTCCCGGCGGTCGCGAGCCCGACGTCGGTGTCCGCGGCGGTGGCTCGCGCCCTCGCCCGTCGTCCGGCGGCCCTGGCGGTCGCCCCCCGGGCGGTCGCGACGGCCGTGGCGGCGGCGGCCGTGGTGGTGGCGGCCGCGGTCCCGGTGGGCGCGGCCCCGGCGGCGACGGTCCGCTCGGTCCGGCCGGTCGCGGGTTCGACGGCCCCGAGCCCTCCGGTCGCTCGCCGTTCGGCAGGCGCCGCGATGGCGGGCGCAAGCGCAGCATCATCTGGCGCTGGCGCCGACCGATCTTCCTGATCGGACTGGCCATGCTCGCTGTGCTCGCGGGCGTGGGCGTCATGGTCGCCCAGACCGAGCTGCCCGAGTTCAGCGCCAACATCCAGGCGTCCTACATCTGCGCCTCTGACGTGCAGGCGGGCGAGTGCTCCGCCGAGAACGCGATGACGCGGCTCCAGGCCGACGAGGGCAACCGCACCAACGTGCCGCTCGACGAGGTGCCCGACGTGGTCGTCGAGGCCGTCCTCGCCACCGAGGACCGCAGCTTCTACGAGCACGACGGCGTCAACCCCGCCGGCATCGCCCGCGCACTGTTCCAGAACGTCAAGAGCGGCAGCGTCCAGCAGGGCGGGTCGACGATCACCCAGCAGTACGTCCTCAACTCCTTCAAGCTGTCGCGTGACGGCGGCATCACCCGCAAGCTCAAGGAGGCGGTGCTCAGCATCAAGCTCGAGCAGGAGATGTCCAAGGACGAGATCCTCGAGGGCTATCTCAACACCATCTACTTCGGCCGCGGTGCCTACGGCGTGGGCGCGGCCAGCCGGGCCTATTTCGACCTCGACGTGCGCGCCATCACCGACCCCGGCCAGGCGGCCCTGCTCGCCGGCCTCATCCGCGCGCCCAACCTGGCCGAGCCCAGCACGCATCCCGAGGAGGCCACCCGCCGCCGGCACACCTCGCTGGTCGCCATGCAACAGGAGGGGTACCTCACGGCCGAGGAGGTGACGTTGGCCGAGGCCACCGCTATCGCCGAGCCGTGGGTGGTCCAGGACTCGCCCGTCAAGAACACCGAGACGCTGCGCGGTGCCGACGAGGGGAACTACGTGGGCACGGACTACCTGCCCTCGTACATCAGGAATGAGCTCAAGCGCATCGACCCCGAGCGCTTCACCGACGACTTCGTCAACACGGGCGGGCTCCGCATCTACACGTCGATCAACTACGAGATGCAAGCGGCGGCGTGGCAGGCGGTCGTCACCACGCTCCCCAACGAGGACGACCCGGCGACCCCGCAGTGGGAGGGCGACCCCGAGGCCTCGATGGTGGCGGTCGACGACCGGGGCCTGATCCGGGCGATGGTCGGCAGCCGTCACCAATACACGCCGGACGGCGACTACCAGACCAACTACGCGGTGCGGAGCGACGGGTCCAAAGGCTTCCAGCCGGGGTCGACGTTCAAGCCGATCGTGCTGGCCGAGGCGCTGCGCGAGGGCTACTCGCTCGAGTCGCGCTTCAACGCCGAGGGCACCATGACGTTCCCCGAGTGGGTCGACGGCGACGGCGATCCGGTCGAGGTGAGCAACTACTCCGAGAGCGATGCCGGCGTGATGGACCTGGCCGAGGCCACCGCCGAGTCGTCGAACACCGCGTACGCCCAGCTCATGCTCAGCCTGGGCACCGACCAGTCCTCCGACCTCGACGAAGACGGCGAGACCGCCTACGAGGGCCCGGACAAGGTGGCCGAGTTCGCCGAGTCGATGGGGTTCGGCGGCGAGGAGGGCATACCCGACGGTCGGCGGACGCCCGCCATGGTGCTCGGAACCGTCGAGACCACGCCGCTCGAGATGGCCGGCATCTACTCGACGTTCGCCAACCGGGGTGTGTACAGGCAGCCCGACATCGTCACCCGGGTCGAGCAGGTCTCCGACGACGGTGAGCCCACGGTCCTCTACCAGCGCCAGGTGCGCGAGGAACGCGTCATGGGCGAGGCGCAGGCCGACCTCGTCACCCACGCGCTCCAGGGGGTCATCGACGGCGGCGGCACCGGCGAGAACGCAGACATCGGCAAGCCGGCGGCCGGCAAGACCGGCACCGCCCAGGAGAACCGGGCGTCGTGGTTCGCCGGCTACGTGCCCAGGCTCACGGCGGTGGTGTGGATGGGCTACCCGGTGACGGGGTGGGACGACCCCGACACCGCAGAGGTGGAGAGCCTCATCTTTCCCATGAACGACTCGGGCCGCCCGGTGCAGGGCAGGTCCGCAACCGGTGGATCGTTCCCCGCCGACATCTGGCGTGAGTTCATGAAGGTCGCGACCGGCGCCTCGGCCGACGAGTTCGTCGAGGTGACGCCCGAGCAGATCGCCGGCGGCGAGGTCCTCAACCAGGGCGAGCTGCTCACCCCCGAGGAGGCGGCGACCACCACGACGCTGCCGGACCACGGCGGCCCCGACTGGTCGATCCCCGACATCACGCTGCCGGATCGCCGGGGCCGTACGACCACGACCAACCCCGACGACACCACGACCACCACCGGCCCGGACACGTCCGACACGTCCGATACGAGCGACACCACGGGGCCGGTCGTCCCGGGCGTCGGCCCCGGCGGATAGGCGCCCCTACGACCCGAGCGGCTGGTGGGGGTACTGGCTGCGGCAGGGGAAGCACCAGCGCTCGACCTCGTCGACCACGTCGACGGTGTCGGGGGCGGTCTCGTCGGGAGACGTCGGGTCCCACGCGCCCGGGGTGACGTAGACACGCCGCACAGCGGCGACGTCGTCCGCGACTGCG
Organism: uncultured Acidimicrobiales bacterium; assembly: GCA_963735375.1. GTDB lineage: Bacteria > Actinomycetota > Acidimicrobiia > Acidimicrobiales > VFJN01 > ZC4RG19. Next base: position 142,268 of record CAVTKS010000005.1, on the reverse strand, counting down.
CCGCACGAGTCGCAGGTCTCGGTCTCGGCGTCGGAATGCGCGGACGTCGGCATGGCGTTGAGGCTAGCGACCCCGCTAATTTCGGCGTCACCGCCGGCAGCCACCAGGGCGCTGGACGGAGAAGGAGGGACGTGCCCCCATGCGCACGCAGACCGTTCCCGGGATCCGCTCGTCGAAGAGGCGAGACGGGGCCGAACCGCTCGTGATGGTCACCGCCTACGACGCACCTGGCGCTCGCCAGGCGCACGCCGCCGGCGTCGACCTCATCCTCGTCGGCGACTCGCTGGCGATGGTGGTGCTCGGCTACGACGACACGCTGCAGGTCACCGTCGACGACATCGCCCACCACACCGGTGCCGTGCACCGGGGCCTTCAGGCGTCCAGCGCCGACGGGCCCGCCCCCCTCGTGGTGGGTGACCTGCCGTGGATGAGCTACCACACGGGCGCCGACGACGCCGTCCGCAACGCCGCCACCCTCGTCCGGGCGGGGGCGCAGGCGGTCAAGCTCGAGGGCGGGCGCAAGCGCCTGCCGGTCATCGAGGCCATCGTCGACGCCGAGATCCCGGTCATGGGCCACCTCGGCCTCACCCCCCAGTCGGTGCACGCCATGGGCGGGTTCAAGGTGCAGGGCCGCCAGCACGAGGCTGCGCTGGCTCTGCGTGACGACGCCAAGGCGCTCGCCGCCGCGGGGTGCTTCGCGATCGTGCTCGAAGGCGTGCCCGACGAGGTGGCGCGCATCGTCACCAACGCCGTCGACATTCCCACCATCGGCATCGGCGCCGGTCGTGACACCGACGGCCAGGTGCTGGTGTACCACGACGTGCTCGGCCTCGAGGACCGCATGGCGCCCAAGTTCGTGCGCCGCTACGCCGAGGTGGGCGCGGCGTCGGTCGAGGGGCTGCGGGTGTTCGCCGAGGACGTGCGGGCCCGCCGGTTTCCCAGCGACGCCGAGACCTACCACCTCTCGGCTGAGGTGGCGGAGAGCCTGAGCCTGTACGGCTCGCCCTCGCCGGGCTGAGTCGCCGCCGCGCCGGGGTGGGTGTGACCCACCCCGGCCTGCGCCCGCTGGTCGTGGCAGGTCGCCGGTCGGGATCGGGGCGTGGTCCGCGCGACGATGGCACGGTGCCGTGTCCTGTCCGCCCCGCTCGCTCGCCCCGCACGCGCCCGTCCGCCGGTCGGTCGACACCGCGACGGGTGGCCGCCGTCCTCGTCGCGCTCTCGCTCGTGGTCGGGGCGTGCGCCGGTGACGACGACGGCGAGGCCGAGGGGTCGAGTGCCGACGACGACACCACCACGTCGGTGGAGGCCCCGGCCGCCCCGGCCGAGACCGTCACGCTCGACGAGCTCGCCGCCGCGTCGGGCGACGCGCCCGCGGCCACGGGCGTGCAGGCGGACGAGCCGCCCGGCCCCGCCGACCGCATCGCGACGGTGTCCGACGTCGGCGAGGCGGCGGCGTCGATCACGGCCGCCGACGGCACGGTCACGACGTGTTGCCTGCTCGTGGCCGCGTCCGACGAGCAACGCCAGCGGGGCCTGATGGAGGCGACCGACCTGGGCGGCTACCAGGGCATGGTCTTCGTGTGGGACCACGACGTCGAGGGCGGCTTCTGGATGCGCAACACGCCGACTCCCCTGTCGATCGCCTGGTTCGACGCCGACGGCGCCTTCGTGTCGGCCACCGACATGGCGCCGTGCTCGGCGACCGCCGACGACTGCCCCGTCTATCCGCCCGAGGGCCCGTACCGCTTCGCGGTCGAGGTGTTCCAGGGTGATCTGGACGGGCTGGGAGTCGGCCCCGGCAGCCATCTGGCCCTGGGTGGCGAGTGCGCCGCGTCCGCCGGCGCGTGACGCCCGCAAACTGTCACACCCCCTCTGCATCATCGGCGATGTGAGGAATCGCCGGCCGGGCCGCTACAGTCCCCGGGTCATATTCGCCCTGCTCCATACCTGTGGAGCCCCGGCACCGCCGGGTCCGAAGGGAGGTGAGTGCTCGCGATGCGAGCCTACGAACTCATGGTCATCATCGACGCCGAGCTCGACGACGAGGTGATCGACGCCACCGTCAAGCGCACAGCCGGTCTGCTCGACCAGCGAGGTGCCACGGTGAAGAGCGAAAACCGCTGGGGCCGCCGGCGCTTCGCCTACGAGATCAACCACAAGCACGAGGGCTACTACGTGGTCTGGGAGTTTGTGGGCGGCAGCGACCTCGACCAGCTCGAGCGGGCGCTGCGACTCGCGGATGAAACGATCCGCCACAAGGTCGTGCGCCTGCCCGACAACGAGGCCACCCGTCGTGGCCTCGTCGAGCAGGCTGCCAAGTAGGAGGCAGCCATGTCATCGAACGTCACCATCGTGGGCAACCTGACCCGCGATCCCGAGCTCCGGTTCACGCCGGCCGGCGCGCCCGTCACCACCTTCGGGGTGGCGGTCAACCGCCGCTGGCAGAACCGCGACAACCAGCAGTGGGAAGAGAGCACGTCGTTCTTCAACGTCACGTGCTGGCGAGACCTCGCCCAGAACGTCAGCGAGTCGCTCGAGAAGGGCGCCCGCGTCCTCGTGACCGGCCGGCTCGAGCAGCGTTCGTGGGAGACGCAGGACGGCGAGCGTCGTTCGGTCGTCGAGATCGTCGCCGACGAGGTCGGTCCCAGCCTGCGCTGGGCAACCGCCGAGATCGCCCGCAACGAACGCCGCGACGGCGGCGACGGCGGGGGCTGGAGTGGTGGTGGCAGCGGCGGCGGTAGTAGCAGCCGCGCCGTCACCAACGAGCCCCCCACCAACTCCGACCCCTCCGAGGAGCCCTTCTGATGCCCCCCAAGTCGCGCTCTAAGAACAAGGACAACGCCCGCAGGGCCAAGAAGAAGACGAGCATCCTCATCACCGAGGGTGTCGAGTACGTCGACTGGAAGGACGTCAACCTGCTCCGCCGGTTCATGTCCGACCGGGCCAAGGTTCGTGCCCGCCGGGTCACCGGCAACAACGCCCAGCAGCAGGCATCGGTGGCCAAGGCCATCAAGAACGCCCGCGAGATGGCGTTGCTGCCCTACGTCACGCGCATCACGCAGCAGCGTGGCGGCCGCGGCGACCGGGGTGGTCGTGGCGACCGTGGCGATCGCGGTGATCGCGGCGACCGTGGCCCCCGCGAGGACCGTGGCCCCCGCGAGGATCGCGGCCCCCGCAGCGAGGCGCCGGCCGGCGCCGGCGCGCCCGCGGCGGCCGCGGCCCCCAACAGCGATGCTCCGGCCACCGGAGGCGACGAGTGATGAAGATCATTCTTCGCACCGACGTGTCCGAGCTGGGCAAGCGCGGGGACGTCCTCGACGTGTCCGACGGCTACGCCCGCAACTACCTGGTGCCCAAGGGCCTGGCCATGAAGGCGACCGACGGCGCCGCGTCCCAGGCCGCCAGCATGCGCCGTGCGCGCGACCTGCGTGATGCGCAGGACCGTGCCGCGGCCGAGACCCTGGCCACCACGCTGGTGCCCAAGGTCATCACGGTGACGGCCCGCGCCGGCAGCGAGGGCAAGCTGTTCGGCTCCGTCACGGCCACTGACATCGCGTCGGCGATCGAGGCGCAGACCAACGTGCAGCTCGATCGTCGCAAGCTGGTGCTCCCCGAGCCCATCAAGTCGCTCGGCACGCACGTCGTGCCGGCGAAGCTGCACGCGGACGTCGAGTTCCCGATCACCATCGACGTCGTCGCCGAGTGAGCGGGTCGGGCGGGTCGATGTCCGGCCCGCCCGACCTTCACACGGTGTCCACAGTCGACACCGACGAATCTGGCGGTGGGTGACGAATTGTGTGCGCAGAGCGCACGTCCGGGGGCGAACTCCCGTCGCTATCCCCAGGGTGTCGCCGGTCATCCACAACAATTCCCTGGGTTGTTCCTCTTACTCCCCACAGGCTCGTGCTGACAGGGTGAACTCCGCATGGCTGAGGATCTTTCCGTCGCTCCTCGCCGCCCGGCCCGGGGCGGCCGCGTGCCTCCGCACGACCTTCAGGCCGAGGAGTCGCTGCTCGGCGCGATGATGCTCGAGGCCGAGGCCATCGCCACGGCGGCGGGCGTGCTGCGTGCCGACGACTTCTACAAGCCGGCGCACTCGCACATCTTCGACGCGATCCACGCCCTCTACGCGTCCGGCCAGGCGGTCGACCCGGTCACCGTGGCCGACGAGCTGCGCCGCAACGGCCTGCTCGAGACCGTGGGCGGCCACCAGGTGCTGGTCGACATCATGGCGTCGACGCCGGCTACCACGAACTCGTCCGGGTACGCCCGCATCGTCGAGGAGCATGCCCTCCTCCGGCGGCTCATCGGCGTCGCCGGTGAGATCGCCGAGATCGGCTACGGCATGCCGGAGGACATCACCAAGGCGCTCGACCGCGCCGAGTCGATGGTCTACGACGTCAACCAGCGGCGGGTCACCGACTCGACCTCGAAGATCGAGGACCTGCTGGGCCTCAACCTCGACCGGCTCGAGCAGCTCTACGGCCGGGGCGACGCCATCACGGGCGTGCCTACGGGCTACGTCGACCTCGACGAGCTGCTGTCCGGCCTGCAGCCGAGCAACCTGGTGATCGTCGGCGCCCGCCCGGCGATGGGCAAGTGCGTGGCGTGGGACACCCCCATCGTCGACCCTGCCACGGGTGACCTGCGCACGGCGGCCGAGCTGCACAGGGCGGGCTCGGCGGGCCAACCCGTGTCGGTGCTCACCCTGACCGCCGGCGGCGAGGTGGTTCCGGCCCACCCCAGCGCCTTCGTCGACGACGGGCTCAAGCGGGTGTACCGGGTGCGCACCCGGTCGGGGCGCGAGGTGCGCACCACGGCCAGCCACCCCTTCCTGACGGCGGACGGGTGGCGTCCGCTCGCTGACCTCGCACCGGGCCAGGTCGTGGGTGTGCCGGCCGTCATCCCCGTGTTCGGTGCCACGCCGCTGCCCGGCGACGAGGTCGTCATGCTGGCGCACCTCGTCATGGCGCCGGGCACCGGTGACGAGGGCCCCAAGCTGTGGACCGAGAACCGCGAGGTCGCCGCCGACATCGAGGACCGAGGCACCCGGTTCGGCGTCCGCGTGGTCGACCGCCCGCTACCCGGCGGCGGCTGCACGTGGGACGTCACATCCTCCGGCGCGCTCGACCAGCTGGCCGGCAACTTCAGGGTGGCGACGGCGCTCGAGGATCGGCGGGTCCCGCCGGCGGTGTTCCGCCTGCCCCGCGACCTGCTGGCCCGGTTCCTCAACCGTGCTCTGGGGACGTCCGCCGCGGTGTGGCGGCCGCAGGCCGGCGAGGCCGGGCGCCTCGTCGTGGCGACCCGCAGCGACGGCCTCGTCCACGACCTCCAGCACCTGCTGCTCCGGTTCGGCATCGGGTCCAGGGCCGAGCGGTCGGTCGTGGCGGTCGACGAGACCACGTGGGTCGCACACGACCTGGTCGTCGACGACGCTCGCGACCTCGTGGCGCTCGCCACCCAGATCGGCGTGCTGGGCCACGAGGCCGAGCTCGGGGCTGTGGTGGCGCACGCGCGCAGCCTCGCCGCCGACCGTGAGGCGTCCGTGCCGGCTCATGCAGGGCGTGGCTCGTCGGCCGGATCCGTCGACTCGTCCCAGGGCGACGACCGCAGCGCCGGCGGCGCGGTCCTGTGGGACGAGATCGTCGCGATCGACGACGAGGGCGAGGAGCAGGTCTACGACCTGACCATCCCCGAGACTCACAACTTCGTGGCGGCCGACGTGTTCGTGCACAACACGTCGTTCGCGCTGGGCATGGGCGCGCACGCCGCATTGCACGCCAACAAGCCGGTGCTCCTGTTCAGCCTCGAGATGGGCAGCCTCGAGCTGTCCCAGCGCCTGCTGTCGGCCGAGGCCCGCATCGACTCGCGGCGGGTGCGCACCGGCCAGCTCAGCGAAGACGACTGGAGCCGCATCAGCCAGGCGATCGGGCGCCTGGCCGCGGCCCCCATCTGGATCGACGACAACCCCAACCTGACCGTCATGGAGATCAGGTCCAAGGCTCGTCGCCTGCGCAGCCAGGTCGGCGACCTCGGCATGGTCGTCGTCGACTACCTCCAGCTCATGACGGGCCGCGGCAACGCCGAGAACCGCCAGGTCGAGGTGTCCGAGATGAGCCGCGGCCTCAAGATCCTGGCCCGCGAGCTCGAGTGCCCTGTGGTCGCGCTGTCGCAGCTCAGTCGCGGGCTCGAGCTCCGCGCCGACAAGCGCCCCATGCTGGCCGATCTACGTGAGTCGGGGTGCCTCACCGGCGATGCGCGGGTGTTGCGGGCCGACACGGGCGCGGAGGTGACCATCGCCGACTTGGCCGAGAGCGGCGAACGCGACATCCCGGTCTGGTCGCTCGACACCGATCTACGCATGGTCCCGGCCACCATGACGCACGCCTTCACGACCGGGATCAAAGAGGTGTTCGAGCTGCGACTGGCCTCCGGGCGTCAGGTCACAGCGAGCGGCAACCACCCGTTCCTGACGGTCGACGGGTGGCTGCGCCTCGACGAGCTCGGGGCCGGCAGCCGCATCGCCGTCCCGCGGAAGGTGCTGGCACCGAAGGATGCGCAGGTCTGGCCGGAGGCCGAGGTGGTCATGCTCGCCCACCTGCTCGGCGATGGGTGCGTGGCACCGCGCCAGCCGATCCACTACACGAGCGCGGACCCGGCCTGCCTCGACGCCGTCAGCGAGGCCGCCTCACACTTCGGCATCACCCCCCGTCGTGTCGAGCAGGGCAACTGGTCTCACGTCTACCTGCCGTCCCCGGTCAAGCTCGCCAGGGGCCGCCGCAATCCCATCGCCAGTTGGCTCGACCAGTGGGGCCTCTACGGCAAGCGCAGCCACGAGAAGTTCGTCCCCCCGCCCGTCTTCGCCCTCAGCGACGAGCAGGTGGCCCTGTTTCTGGCTCACCTGTGGGCGACCGACGGGTGTGTCGGGTGGTGGGGTCAGGGACGCATCTACTACGCGTCGACCAGCCGCCGATTGGTCGACGACGTGCGACTGCTGTTGCTGCGGCTCGGCATCCGGGCGACCCTCCGCACTGTCAAGGGTTCGCCCAGACGCCCCGGCTACCAATTGTGCGTCGACGGCCGAGACGACCAACTGGCGTTCGTCAACCAGATCGACGTGGTCGGTCAGCGCCGAGCGGGGGCCGACGAGTTGTCCAAGAGGTTGGGCGGACTCACCTCCAACACAAATGTCGACACGGTGCCATCGGACGTCTGGGCCAGGGTGCGGCGGGTCATGGCCGCCAAGGGCGTCTCCACCCGCCGATTCGCCGCCGACCTGGGCACGGCCTACTGCGGCTCGACGCTTTTCAGGCACGCCCCGAGCCGGCAACGCCTCGCACGTGTGGCCGAGATCGTCGATGACGACGTCCTCCGCTCATTGGCCTCGTCGGATGTGTTCTGGGACCGCGTCGTCGCCGTCGAACCGCGGGGGCGGGAGACCGTCTACGACGCAACGGTCGAATCGACGCACAACTTCATCGCGAATGGGATCACAGTTGAAAATAGTATTGAGCAGGATGCCGACGTCGTGATGTTCATCTACCGCGACGACGTGTACCACTCCGACTCACCGGACCGGGGCCAGGCCGAGATCATCGTGTCCAAGCACCGCAACGGCCCCACCGGCGTGTGCCGCCTGGCGTTCCTCGAGCAGTTCACCCGCTTCGCCAACATGGCCAAGATCGACTGATTCCGCTGTAGGGACGCGGTGAAGATGATCAACGACGCGCCCTACTTGATCACTACCTGATCACTCGGCGCGGTGCTTGAGCAGCGGCGCCAAACGTCACATTCTGATCGTCACCCCGATCGGCGGGCGGTGACGATCCAGCCCTGCGAGTCGAAGGACACGCCATCGCCGGTGTGATGGGCGTCGAGCGTGGCGCGGAGCCGGCGCCGTGCGTTCTTCGCCCGGGGGGCGTCGAGACTGGCGAGCAACTCGCGCGGCTCCTTCAGGGCGAGCACGTTGGCGTAGGCGGTGTCAACGTCGGGACCGTGGGAGACGGGTTCGTGGATCGGGGTGAAGGCGATGTCGGCGAAGCCGGCCTCGCTCAGGAGGTCCCGTGTGGTGGCCGGATCGGCGAGGGAGAACGGGCCGGCGTCGCCCGCTGGAGGCTGGTGCGTCGTCGCATCTGGCGTCAGTGCCTGGCGGACCGCGACCGCCCACTCGTTGTCGTCACGTTCCTGCCAGACCAGCATCACGAGGCGGGACTTGGGCCCCAGCACTCGCCCGATGTTGGTGAACGCGGCCCGCGGATCGGCGAAGAACATCGTGCCGAACCGGCTGATGCAGAGGTCGAAATGCGCGGGCGGGAACGGGTGGGTCTGGGCGTCGCCCAGCTCGAAGGAGACGTTCTTCAGTCCTTCCTCCGCGCTGAGCTGGCGGGCCCGCTCGAGCATCGGGGCCGAGACGTCCACGCCGAGGGCGCTCCCGTTGGCGGCGGCGCGGGCCGCCTGGCGCGTGGTCAGCCCCGTGCCGCAGCCGACATCCAGCACGCGGTCGCCGGGGTGAACATCGGCCGCGGCGCGGAGATGCTTGTTGTGCCGGCGCAGCTCGGCGTCGTAGAAGTCGAGCTGACTCACGATGGCACCGGGCCGTCGCGAAGCACGCCCCGCACCGCGTCCCGGGAGAGGGTTTCTGGGTCGAGCTCCGGCAGCCACCAGGTGGCGCCCGCCTCGGCGTACGGCTGGGGGTCGGTGCCGAGCGGGAGGCCGACGGCGACGTCGTAGGGCGCGGCGCCGTCGGGGCGGAGGTTGGCGATGGTAGCGACCACCTCCGCGAGCTGGTCCGGGTGCGTGAGGTTGACCGGGAAGAAGCCATCGTGGCGGGCGGCTCGGCGCAGCGGCTTGACGCTTCCGGGGAGCCCTGCGACCCAAACGGGGACACCCGGGCGCTGCACCGGACGGGGGAGAAACCGGATCCCGTCGACGTTGTAGTGCGCGCCTCGGTGGTGGACCGGCTTACCCGACCAGGCCGCAGCGAGGATCGCCAGTGACTCGTCGAGCATCTGACCTCTGATGCGGTCATCGCGTTCCTCGCCCGTTGCCGAAAGTTCGCGACCAAACCCGTCGCTGCCGAGCCCGACCCCGAGGATGAGCCGGCCACCGCTGAGCCCGTCGAGCGTTGCCGTCTCCCTGGCGACCTTGGCTGGGCGGCGGCGGGCAAGGGGAGTGACCATGGGGCCGAGCCGCAGGCGTTCGGTGGCCGCCGCGATCGCCGCCAGCGTGATCCAGGGGTCGGCCACGTCGCGGACCGGCGCTCGCCACCACATGTGGTCCCAGGTGAAGAACCCGTGCCAGCCTGCCTCCTCCGCCTCGGCGGCGAGGCGGGCGACCACCGCCGGGTCGGCGAGATCGTCGAAGAGCGGCACCCACAGCGCCGATCGCAATGTCATACCGTTGGGTCAGTTTGCTCGACGATTGCGGCGACGATGGTGTCCCGGTCGGCTTGATCGACGCCGTGGCCTGCCCCCTCCAGGAGCAGCAACCGCGCGCCGGGTATCTCGGCCACCAATGCTTCGCCGTGCCGCGGTGGGAACATCGGATCCGCCGTCCCGTGGATGACGAGCGTCGGGGCGGTGATCGACGAGAGGGCTTCGTACGTGCGCTCGATGTCGGGGATGGCGTCGTGGTTCTGAAGAGCCGCGATGTTGCGCGCTCGCTCGACGTCACGCCGAACGAGCTCCCGGCAGGAGTGCTCGTCGAACGGACGCTGGTCTCCGGCGAGCATACGGGAGTAGTCGACCTGGTATTCGATCACCGACTCGGGATCCGACCAGTCCACGTGAACCGTGGCGACGAAGCTCCCGAACGCCTCGGTCGGTGATGGGAGGCCGCGGTCACCCGGCGTCGCAGGAGAGGTGCTGATGAGCACAAGGGAGAGAACGCGGTCGGAGAAGTCCAACGCGAGGAGCTGCGCTAACGCCCCGCCAGCGGAGACGCCGACCACGTGTGCCGCCCCCACGCCGTAGCCGTCGAGCACACCCACCGCGTCGGCTTCCATGTCGGCGCCGGTGTAGCCCGGCCGGCCCGGCTCGTAGCTGACCGATCGGCCGCTGTCGCGGTGGTCGTAACGGATGACGAACCGACCAGGGTCAGCGAGCATGCGGCAGAACCCATCCGCCCACCAAAGCATTGACCCACCCAGGCCCATGACCAGAAGGATCGCGGGGTCGGTCGGGTCTCCGAAGGGTTCCGTGCAGAGCTCGACGCCATTGGCTTCGATCATGCGCTCGGTCACATTGCCTCCCCTCACCGCCGATCCGGCAAAGGCGCCTCCCGGTTTCGACGGACGCGAAGCGTGGAACTCATCGCCGACCGCTTGGAAGTGCCTGTCCACGATGCGACGGCCACCGGTACGCAAGCATCGGGAGGCGACCCGAACGACGGCTCGGTGCTCGCGACAACGACTCGGGTGTCCCAGAACGCGCGCCGCAGAACGCGGCGACGCGGAGCGGCCAGCGTGTGGCCGAAGTGCCCAACCCGTTCGAGGCTGGCAACCGTGCCATCGAGCGGCTGGAGGAGTAAGCGGTCCGAGAGCTGACCAGGCGACTCAGATCCACCGGACCCGAACCGGACTCAGCAGGCTGTTCGACAACCGTTCCAGGTGGTCCGGGTCTGATCTCAGCACGAACGATCCTCGCCCCGCGGCCGCAACCGCGACGTGGGCGCCCATCTCGGCTGAATCCCTAGCTCGCTCAGTCGGCGGCCCAGGGGCCGACGCCGCCGATGCGCTCCGGTGTGATGCGCAGGACGTATCCGGGAGGCGGGTTGTCGAAGGGCGGGAACTTCGTCCCGGGGCCCAGGTACACGTCGGCCAGCCGCTGGAGCAGCTCCGGCGCGCCGCCCTCGGTCACCTGAGCGGTGCCGCGCACGACGAGGTACTCGTCGAGTCCCATGGCGTTGCGGTGCCCGGTCTCGAGCGACAACACCACCCGTGGGTCACGCCGCACGTTGCGCAGCTTGTGGCGGAAGTCCAGGTGGCCGCTCACGATCTCGTCGCCGTCGAGCCCCACCCACACGATGCTGGTCTGCGGGCTGCCGTCGGCGTTGATCGTGGACAGGTGGGCCAGCCGCCCCGAGGTGATGACGTCGCGGGCGTCGGGTGTGAGTGCGGTCATGCTTCAGGCTAGATCCGCACGGACTGCGATCCGGCGAGCCTGAGGTCAGCCGGGCAGGCCCGCCAGCACGCGGCCGGCGATCGGGGCGGCCACCTCGCTGCCGGCGACGCCGTCCTCGACCAGCACGGCCACGGCCAGGTCGCCGCGGATGCCGACGAACCACGCGTGGGTCGGCGGCGGGTTGCCCGAGCCGTACTCGGCCGTGCCGGTCTTGCCGGCGATCTCGACACCGGGCACCGCGGCCGCGGTGCCGCTGCCCTCGGTGACGACCCGGCGCATCAGCCCGAACAGAGTGTCGGAGGCGCCCGTGGCCAGGGAGGTGGGCGCCGGAGCGTCCTCGACCGGCAGGTCGGGCAGCAGCACCGGTGGCTCCCACGTGCCGTCGATCACGCTGCCGGCGACGGTCGCCATGTGCAATGGGCTGGCCGTGACCCGACCCTGGCCGATGGTGGCAGCGGCGTGTTCGGTGGCGTCGGCCGGCGCGGGGAAGCTGCCGGTCGCCGTGTCGAGCCCGATCGAGTACTCGCTGTTGAACCCGAAGCTCTCGGCCGCGGCGACCAGGGCGTCGTCGGGCACGTCGGCCGACGCCGAGATGAACGCGGTGTTGCACGACTGGGCGAACGCCAGCCCGAACGGCACCGTGCCCAGGCTGGAGCGCTCGAAGTTCTTGAACAGCCGCCCGCCGGCGTTGATGGTCTCCGCGCACTCGACGGACGTGTCGGGCGTGACGCCCTGCCCCAGCAGCGCTGCGGTCGTCACGATCTTGAACGTCGAGCCGGGCGGGTACTCGCCGCCGACGGCACGGTTGAAATCGGCGAGCGGCCGTGATGCCACCGCGCGGACGTTGCTCTGGCTGTCGACGACGACGATGGCCGTCGGTGCGGTCGTGTCGCCCAGCGCGGCCTCGACGGCGGTCTGGACGGCGGGGTCGATCGTGGTCCTCACGGGCTCGGGCGCTCGCCCTTCCAACCGCTCGACCTCCTCGACGAGCTCGTCGTCGGCGTCGAGCCGCTGGATGGTGACCGAGGGCGTGCCCGCCAGCTCCTCCTCGAAGCGTGCCTCGAGACCGGTCAGTCCCACCAGGTCGCCCGCGCGGTACGGCTCGCCCAGCTCCTCGAGCCGCTCGGCCGTGACCTCGCCGAAACCGCCCAGCACGTGCGCCGCGAACTCGGGTGTGGGCCCGCCCCGCAGGAAGGTGTCGCGGAACCGGGTGCCTGGCAGCGGGTAGATCACCGGCTCGACCTGGCTGTAGCGAGCCTGGTCGACCGTCGTGATGGTCACGAAGTGGTCGGGCTGCACGCCGGGGGCGTTGAGCGCCTCGTCGATCGCAGCCGGATCGATGCCGAGCTGCTGCTGGAACGCCGCCTTGACCTGGTCGAGGTCGGTGATGGCCTGCGGCTCGAGGCCGATGGTGCGGGCAGCCCGCCCGACCGACAGGGGCTCGCCTGCGGCGTCGAGGATCGGGGCCCGCTCGGGCACCTCCCGGGTGCGGGCCAGGTGCTCGCCGTCGGCGAGCGAGGGATGCACGTTGGCCGGCGACCACTCCACCAGCCAACCGTCGTCGCCCTCGACGATCGAGAGCGTGCCGTCGTAGGTCCATTCACCGGCGCCGGCCAGGTCGACGGTCGCCGAGTAGCGGGCGACGCCGGTGCTGCCACCGGTGTCGATCGAGTCGAGCTCGTAGGTGGCGCCGGCCACCTCGAGGTCGTCGACCACGGCCTGGTAGTCGTCGGTGAACGACGACGGCGGGTCGACGACCCGCTCCTGCATGGCGGCGAAGTCACCGTCCGACCAGTCGGCCAGGTAGGCCTCGACCGAGGCGGTCGGCGACGTCGTGTCGTCGCGCATGAGGACGAATATGGCGTAGACCGCTGCACCCAGCAGGACGACGCCGACGAGCGCCACGAGGCGGTATCGGCTCGACATCGACCGCACGCTAGCGGCCGCCGGCCGTCGTGGACCTGCCGGCGCCGGCGCCCCGACGGGCACCGTTGCCGGAGCCCACACGGGCGAGCAGCACCACGGCGGCTGCCAGCAGCACGCCCGGTCCGATCACCCACACCGGGCGGGTCGCCCACCAGGCGGCGATGACCACAGCAGAGGCGAGCACAGCCAGGACCCGCCGGTGCCACAGCACGACCACCCAGATGCTGGCGGCTCGCAGCAGGTCGACGACCCGATCGCGCGATGCCGGCGTGGCCCAAAGGTGATCTCGAGTGCGCCACGGCCACGCGTGGCGCGCTGTCTGCCATCCTGGTGCGGATGGCACAGCCGGTGAAGCACCGGGTACGACACGACCGTGTCGCCTCCGGCATCCGGCCGCCCCGGTGGACGTTCCCGCTGCTTGGCCCCCGGCTGCGCATGAGCGTGGGCCTGGCGGCATGGCTGGTGGCCGGCGCTGCGCTGCTGGCGTGGGGCCCGGCCGGGCCGGTTGCCTGGATGCCGCTGCTGGTCGTCGTCGGTGTCGTCGTGTCGACGCTGGTGCACGAGGGTGCCCACGCGTGGGCCGCCCACAACCTGGGCTACCGGGTCGAATGGGTGGTGCTCGGCGGGCTCGCCGGGGTGACCGCCTACTTCGGGCGGGACGATCGTCCGCTCGATCGGGCTGCGGTCGCCCTCGCCGGGCCCGCGGCCAGCGCCGCCCTCGTGCTCGGGCTCCTCGCGGTTCGCACCACGCTGGACCCGTCGACGACCGTGACGGCGCTCGTCGAGCTGGCGATCGGCCTCAACGTGCTGGGACTGGTGGGCAACCTGCTGCCGGTGGGCGGCACCGACGGCGCCCACCTCGTGCAGGGCCTGTCCCAGCACCGGCGGCGGTTGCGCCCACCCGGCTGACCGCTCGGTCCGGGCTCCCGGCTGGGGCGGCCACCGGACCGGCCCCTACGCTGGGCAGCGATGTTCCTAGGCGAGGACCTGCTGGCGTATCTGGTGCTGGCGCTGGGCGCGGCGATGGCGCTCGGCAGCCTCATGGCGCTCGTGCGCCCGCCCGAGGCGCCCAAGGAGGGTGAGCTGGCCCGGGCGCCGGTCAGCCGCAGCGTGGTCATGATCGTGGTGGGGACCGTGGCCGCCATCTGGGCGCTCGCCAGCCTGCTGTCGGGCTGACCGGCATGACTCCGACCGGACCCACCGACGGGAAGCCAGGATCGGCGGCCGGCGACGTGTCGCCCGCCGGCGCGGACCCCGACCCCGCGGCCCGGCTTGCCGCCCAGGTCGGCTTCGTGCTCGAGGCCGACAGGCTCAAGTCGGTTCTCCGCCGCGGCTACCTGGCTGACCGGTCGCGCTACGAGAACTCCGCCGAGCACTCGTGGACCCTGGCGCTGATGGCGCTCGTCCTCGGCGAGCACGCGGCCGAGCCGGTCGACGTCGCCACGGTGGTGCGCATGGTCGTGATCCACGACCTCGTCGAGGTCGACGCGGGCGACACCTACGTCTACGACGACACCGGACGGGCCGACCAGCAGGCACGCGAGCAGCGCGCCGCCGACCGCCTGTTCGGCTTGCTGCCGCCCGATCAGGCCGGGGCGCTGCGCGCCCTGTGGGACGAGTTCGAGGAGGGTGTCACCGCCGAGGCGCGGTTCGCCCGGTCGCTCGACCGTTTCGCCGGCTTCCTCCTCAACCACGCCAGTGAGGGCGCGTCGTGGCGCGAGAACGGCGTCACCGCCGACCGGGTGTTCGCCCGCAACCAGACGATCGAGACGGGATCGCCGGAGTTGTGGGGCGAGGTGCAGCGCCGGCTGGCCGACGCCGTGGCGCAGGGGTGGATCGCACCCTGAGGTCAGCGGTCGTCCCGAAGGCGGGCCGGCGGCCCCTGGCCTCAGCTCTGGCCGGCGGGGATGCGCTCGAGCTTGAGGCCCAGCGACTCGAGCGTCTCGAACGGACGGTTGTAGCCCCGCTCGAGGTGGTGGATGCCGTGCAGCGTCGACGGGCCGTCCGCCACGGCGGCGGCGATGACCGACGAGAAACCGGCCCGCACGTCGGGGATGGTGACTTCGGCCCCCCGCAGCTTGGACACGCCCCGCACGACCGCCGAATGGAGTGCGTTGGTGTCGTGGAAGCGGCATGCCGGGCCGCCCAGGCACGTGTCGAACAGCTCGACCTCGGCACCCATGTCGGTGAGCTCGCGGACGTAGCCGAGCCGGTCCTCGTACACGGTCTCGTGGATGACCGACATGCCCTCGGCCTGGGTCATGAGCACGATGAGCGGCGGCTGCCAGTCGGTCATGAACCCGGGGTGCGTGGCCGTCTGCACCGCCACGGGCCGGAGGCCCTGCTCCGCGTTGGCGGAGATGTAGTCGTCGGTGATCTCGAAGCGGGCGCCCATCTTCTGCAGCGTGTCGATGGCGGTGACCAGGCGGTCCTGGGCACAGCCGCCCACCCGCACCTGGCCGCCGGTCATCAGTCCGGCCACGAGGTACGAGAACGCCTCGAGCCGGTCGCCCTGCAGCCGTGCGTTGGCGCCCCGCAGGTGGTCGACCCCCTCGATGACGATGCGGCGGTCGGGCTTGAAGCCGATGCGGGCGCCCATCCGCTGGAGGAACAGGGCCAGCTCGGTGACCTCGGGCTCGATGGCCGCGTTGCGCAGCACCGTGCGCCCCTCGGCCAGCACCGACGTGAGCAGCACGCTCTCGGTCGCGCCGACGCTGGGGTAGGGGAGGGTGATCTGCGCGCCGCGCAGCCGCTCCGCCCGGGCCCGGATGCCGTCGGGCGTCACGGAGATCTCGGCGCCCATCGCCTCGAGCGCGTCGATGTGGAAGTCGACCGGGCGCTGGCCGATGCGGTCGCCGCCGACGAGCGGCACGAACGCCTCGTGGTTGCGTGCCAGCAGCGGGCCGAGCAGCAGGATCGGGATGCGGTTGAGTCCGGTGAACCCGAGAGGCACGTGCGGGTCAGGCGACTCGACGGGGTCGATGGTGATGCGGTCGCCGTCGATCTCGACGCCGACGCCGAGCGACGTGAGGATGTCCGCCGTGATGCCGACGTCGCCCACGTCGGGAGCATTGGTGACGGTGCTGGGCTCGGTGCCCAGCATGCCGGCGACCATGTGCTTGGTCACCGCGTTCTTCGAACCGCTCACCTCGACTTCGCCGACGAGCGGGCCGTTGGGGCGGATGTGCCAGGCCTCGGCCACGGGCTCGTCCATCGGTCCGAGAGTAGCGGGGGCAGGGGCGGCGACAACCCATGCTCCTGGCCCGGACAGCCGTCCGGTGCAGGAGCCTGCCCCGCTGACCAGGGCATCTACGCGAACGAGGGGTGGTCGAGCGTGACACTCGACCACCCCTCGGCCCGTGGTAGCGGTGGGTTCGCTAGCGCCGGCCCTGCCGGGTCCAGCGCCTCGATGGTGACTGTGGGCGCGGCCGGGGCTTCGCCCGGTAGCGCAGCTCACGATGCCTGTCCTCGACGAGGATCCTGGCGGTGAGGTCGTTGTGCAACATGGTGTGTCCTTCGTGTGTACGGGCGCGGCCCGTCGACCGTGCCGAGGTCGGGGTGGCGGATCTGGTGCGCGGTACGGGAGCGCAGCTCGCGCTGGTTCGCGGGACGCGGTCGTCAGCCGAGCGGTGTCCGGCCGGCGAGCCGGGCCGCTGGGTGACGGCTCGGGTCAGCCCGCGGTGGACGGCATCGGCGCGGCGACCGAGGGTCGCTGGACCGCGGTGCGGCACGCGCGGAGGCCTGAACGACGTGTCGCGGAGCGGGGCGCTCGGAACAGGATCATCGTGTGGCACCTCCTCTCGTCGGCACCGGCGCTTCGCTGCCGGTGGGCGTACGAGCGACAGGCTGCCCCACGCGGGCGTGGGATGCGAGCGAATTACCGCCGCGTGATGGCCGATCGCACCGGCCGAGCCGGATCGGATGCGGTCAGGCGGTGGCGGCGCGGAACGAGGCGACGACGTGCGCCACGCGGTCGCCGATCTCGTCGACGTCGCTGACCCAGGCGCGCAGCGCGCCTCCGAAGGTCGTCACCCCCGCCTCCAGCCACGGCTCGAGCGCGGCGAACGACGCCACCGGATCGCCGAGCCGGTCGGCTCCCCGGAGCACCGGGGCGTTGTGGTGCACCGCCAGCGACGACGGGTCGCGACCGGCGTCCTCGAACGCCCGCCTCAAGGTGGCGACCCCGGTGGCCACGTCGTCAGGGGTGGCCGTCATGATGGGGTGCCACCCGTCGCCCATGGTGACGATGCGGCGCAGGTTGCGTGGCGTGAGGGTGCCCGAGAACAGCACGGGCACACCGCCGGACCGCACGGGCCGAGGGCTGCAGTAGGTGTCGTCGAAGTCGACGAGCTCGCCGTGGAACGCGGCCGGCATGTCGGTCCACAGCGCCCGGCACGCCCCGATCGTCTCGTCGAGCAGCCGGCCGCGGGTGGCGAAGTCAGCACCGATGGCGGCGAACTCGGCCTCCTGCCAGCCGGTGCCGACGCCCAACGACAGTCGCCCCTGCGACAGCGCGTCGATGGTGGCGGCCTGCTTGGCCAGCAACGCCGCGGGGCGCAGGGGCGCCACGAGGATGGACGTGTGCAGCCCGACCCGGTCGGTGGCGACGGCGACGGCGGACAGCACCGTGAGCGGCTCCAGCCACGGCTCGTCCGGCGTGATCGGGAAGCGGCCCCAGGGGTAGAGCGACACGTCGGGCCCCATCACGATGTGGTCGGACACCGCCACCTCGTCGACGCCCGCCTGCTCGCACAGCCGAGCCACATCGACGATGCGCCGAAGGTCCCCACCGAGGAACGCCCCGAACGTCGGCAGGTTGATCGACAGCCCCACGTGCTCCATGTCCCCCATGGACGCCAAGTGTGCCGCACTCGAGGCCGCACTCGAGGACGCCGACGCCGACGTCGTGCCGAGCTGACCCGGCTGCACCCGTGCCGACCGCACGGGCCAGACTCGCCACGTGAACACGGCGAACACGGCGAACACGGCGAAGAGGGTGCTCGTCATCGGCATCGGTGCCGGCGATCCCGACCTCGTGACCGCCCAGGCGGCGCGGGCGCTCGACCAGGCCGACGTCGTCTTCGTCATGGACAAGGGCGACGACAGGGCCGACCTCGCCGCCCTGCGGAGCGAGATCTGCGAGCGCTACATCGACAGCCCGTACCGCACGGTGACGGCTCCCGACCCGGAGCGTGACCTGCGGGGTGCGTCCTACCGCACCGACGTGGCCGCCTGGCACGACCAACGGGTCGACATCTACGAACGGTTCCTCCGCGACGACCTGGGTGATGCCGAGTGCGGGGCCTTCCTCGTGTGGGGCGACCCGTCGCTCTACGACAGCACCCTGCGCATCCTCGACCAGGTCGCGGCCCGCGGCACCGCCGCGTTCACGGTCGAGGTCGTCCCCGGCATCAGCAGCGTGCAGGTCCTGGCGGCGCGCTTCGCCATCGCCCTGCACGGCGTCGGAGCGCCCGTGCACATCACGACGGGGCGCCGCCTCGCGGCCGGGTGGCCGGCCGAGGCGGGCGACGACGTCGTGGTGATGCTCGACGGCAGGTGCGCGTTCACCCAGGTCGATCCCACCGGTGTGACGATCTACTGGGGCGCCTACCTGGGCACGGCCGACGAGATCCTGATGTCGGGGCCGCTGGCCGAGGTGTCTGACGAGATCCAGCGCGTCCGGGCCGAGGCTCGCGAGCGCAAGGGCTGGATGTTCGACACCTATCTTCTCCGGCGCACACCGGCCTGACCCGCTCGGTGTCCGTAGCCTGGTCGGCCGTGGGACCGACGCGCGTGCTGCTGTTGGCCGGCACGACCGAGGCTGCGGTGCTGGCGGCAACCCTCGTGGGACGAGCCGATGTCGCGGTGACGGCCTCGCTCGCCGGGCACACCCGGTCGCCCGCTCGGTTGCCGTGCCCGGTTCGGACGGGCGGGTTCGGGGGCGTCGACGGCCTGGTTCGCGAGCTCCGCGACGGTGGCTACGGCGTGCTGGTCGATGCCACGCACCCGTTCGCCCGCGTGATGCCGCACAACGCGGCGGCGGCTGCGGCGACCGCCGGCGTCGGCCGCCTGCGGTTGATGCGGCCACCCTGGGCGCCGGGCGCTGGTGACGTCTGGCACGACGTGGACGACCTCGCGGCCGCGGCCGCAGCCCTGCCCGCCCTCGGCGCGCGTCGGGTGCTCGTCACCACCGGGCGGCTCGACGTGGCGCCGTTCGTCGCCCTGCCCGGCGTGCACGGTATGCCCGGCGCCCACGTCGTGGTGCGCTCGATCGAGCGGCCGGACCCGATGCCGACGGCCGACGTGACCGTGCTGCTCGCACGCGGCCCCTTCTCGCTCGACGACGAGGTCGCCCTGCTGCGCGAGCACCGCATCGACACGATCGTCACCAAGAACAGCGGCGGCGCGGCGACGGCCGCCAAGCTGACCGCGGCCCGCGCACTCGGCATCCGGGTGGTGATGGTGCGCCGCCCGCCGATGCCTGTCGGGCCGGTGGCCGACACCCCGGAGGCCGCGCTCGCCTGGATCGCCGCCCGGCGGCTCGGCGACGTCGCGGTCAGCGCAGCGAGCGATCCGCCTGCGGACCCCGCACGATCCGACCCGGCAGCTCGCCCGTGAAGTCGTCGTCCGCCACGGTCTGCACGCCGGCCACGAACGTGGCTGCGTAGCCCCGGGCCCGCTGGACCAGGCGTCGCTCACGCTCACAGGACTCGCGAGTCGGCTCCCCCGTCGACCGTGCACCATCCGACCAGTCCAACGACGGTTTGACTGAGCATTGTGTGTAGTCACGAGTCAGGACACCACGCGACTGGGTTACCATCCGGCCTCGCGCCCGCCCGCCCGTGGTGCGGTGCTGCACAAGGGGGAAGCCCGAATGACCAAGTTCTGGCGATTGACCGCGGTCGCGCTGGTGGCGGCGCTGCTCGGGATGCTTTTGGCTCCGCTACCAGCAGGGGCCAGCGCCCGCGGGCCCGCGGCGTGCGAGAACCGCAACAACAACACGGCCGAGAAGTTGCTCGAGTGCGTGACGCTCGAGGGAGTCCGTGAGCACCAAGCGGCGTTCCAGGAGATCGCCGACGCCAACGGCGGCAACCGGTTCTCCGGTCTCCCGGGCCATGACGCGTCGGTCGACTATGTGGTCCAGAGGCTCGAGGCCGCGGGCTACGAGCCCACCGTCCAGGCTTTCGACTACCTGGCGTTCGCCGTTGTGGGCCTGTCGGTCCTGCAGCAGACGGCTCCGGGTGCGGTCACGTACGAGGAGGACGTCGACTTCTCGCCGATCGACCAGACCGATCCCGGCGATGTGACCGCTCCCGTTACGGCCGTCGATCTCCAGCTCGGACCCGGCAACACCTCGACCAGCGGGTGCGAGCCCGAGGACTTCACCGGCTTCCCCGCCGGGAACATCGCGCTCCTCCAGCGGGGCTTCTGCACGTTCGAGCTCAAGGCCGAGCTCGCGGCAGCGGCCGGTGCGTCCGGCATCGTCATCTTCAACCAGGGCAACACGCCCGACCGCGAGGGCATCCCGCCGGTGACGCTCGGCGCCACCAACGAGAGCGGCATCCCCGTGTTGGGTACCACCTACCCCCTCGGCGTCGAGCTGGCCGGCACGTCCGGTCTCGAGATGCGGGTGTTCGCCAACACCGTGCGCGAGATCAAGACCACCTACAACGTGCTGGCCGAGACCTCGCACGGTCGCGACGACAACGTGGTGATGGTGGGCGGTCACCTCGACTCGGTCATCGCCGGTCCGGGCATCAACGACAACGGCTCGGGCAGCGCCGCGATCCTCGAGGTCGCCGAGCAGATGAAGAAGGTGCGGCCGAACAACACGGTCCGGTTCGCCTGGTGGGGCGCCGAGGAGTCAGGGCTCGTCGGGTCCGACCACTACGTCGCCAACCTGACCGACGCGGAGAGGGCGAACATCGCGCTCTACCTCAACTTCGACATGATCGGGTCGCCGAACTACGTGCGGTTCATCTACGACGGCGACGGCTCGTCGTTCGGCCTCGCCGGACCAGACGGGTCGGCGGCGATCGAGGCGTTCTTCGAGGGTTTCCACGCCGACAGGGGCCTGGCCTTCGAGCCCACTCAGATCGACTTCCGCTCCGACTACTCCGCCTTCTTCGAGAACGACATCCCATTCGGTGGCCTGTTCTCCGGGGCTGACGGCGTCAAGACGCCTGCACAGGTCGCCACCTACGGCGGCGTCGCCGGCGAGCAGTACGACCAGTGCTACCACCAGGCCTGCGACACCATCGACAACGTCGACGAAGCGGTGCTCGACCTCAACAGTGACGGCATCGCGCTCGCAACGCTGACCTACGCGATGAGCACGAGCGCGGTGAACGGCGGCTAGGACGACGTCCGGCCTCGTCGCGATCGGCGGCCGACGAGGCCCGGCGGCTTGATACCTGGTGCCCGGCTGGGAGCAGCGCTTCGGCAGACTGCTCCCAGCCGGTTTGCACCTGCAAGATGCGGAGCACGTGGCCACCATGCGGCCCGCCTCGACCAGATCCAGCACCCGCCGACGGAAGTCCGGCGGGTAGCCACGCTTCCCCATGCTGTCCTCTTCAGGACAGCAGCATCAGAGTCCGGCTACGCGACTCCACGAAAGCCGGGCAGACCACGCGCGTACCGGACGCCGACTGGGTTTCGGATTGGTGGGCTCGGAGGCGTGACTCTACCTGGAGGAGGCGGAGCCGCCCAGAACCTTGTCCCCTGAGGACTCCTGGTTTTTGTCTGCCTTCTCCTGGGTGATGGTGAGCTCTGGGTAGTCCTTGAGCGACACTCCGGCCCAGAGGACGACGTCGTTTCCGTCGTGGAAGGTGCCGATGGGGATCGACTGGCCGTCGTCGTTGCGGAGCCAGGCTTGGTAGAAGTCCCCGTTGTCGCGGCGAGGGAGTCCAGTGGCGTTGAGTTCGATGCGCAGGCCGGACTCCTCGGGCGTAACTTCTGCTGTGCCCTCGGCGCCGGGAGCCAGTGCGGTGGCGGTGAGGGCGAATTGGACGGATTCACTGTCCGGGCTTGGCCGTACAACCAACATCGATGCGATGATCGCGGCCGCTGCTGTCCCGAGCAGTGCGAGTGTGAGGCCAGCGCGATGGCTACGGCGTCGGCGCTCGGGGTGGCCATGCTTGGGCGCATGGAAGTGCCGAGGATCGGCCTCGGCCGACGTGTCCGGGCCACTCCGGCCCCCGAGGAGCAGACCGAGGCCGACCATGGCGTCCGGGTGGTCGTGCTGGGCGGCGCGTCGGTACCAGATTTCGGCCTCGGCCAACGCGTCGGGGCCGCCGCGTTGTTGGAGCAGGACGCCGAGGTTGTACATGGCGTCGGCGTCGTTGTGCTGGGCGCCGCGTCGATACCAGGTTGCGGCCTCGGCCAACGCGTCGGGGCCGCCGCGTTGTTGGAGCAGGACGCCGAGGTTGACCATCGCGTCTGGGTGGTCGTGCTCGGCGGCCCGTCGGTACCACGTTTCGGCCTCGGCCAACGCGTCCGGGGTCCCTTGGTCTTCGAGGAGCAGACCGAGGCCGACCATGGCGTCGGGCTCGTGGCGTTGGGCGGCGCGCCGATACCAGGTTTCGGCCTCGGCCAACGCGTCCGGGGTCCCTTGGTCTTCGAGGAGCAGACCGAGGCCGACCATGGCGTCGGGGTCATGGTGTTGGGCGGCGCGTCGGTACCAGGTTTCGGCCTCGGCCAACGCCTCGGGGTCACCCCGCTGTTGAAGCAGGGCGCCAAGGTTGAACAACGCGTCTGTCTGGTCGTGGTCGGCGGCGCGTCGGTACCAGGTCTCGGCCTCATTCAACGCCTCAGCCTGACCGCGCTGTTGGAGCAGCAGGCCGAGGTTCACCATGGCGCTGGGTTGGTCGTGTTGGGCGGCGCGCCGGTACCAGGTCTCGGCCTCGGCCAACGCCTCGGGGTCACCGCGCTGTTGGAGCAGGGCACCGAGGTTGAACATGGCGGTGGGCTGGTCGTGCTGGGCGGCTTGCCGCCACCAGGTCTCGGCCTCGGCCAACGCCTCGGGGTCACCCCGCTGTTGGAGCAGGACGCCGAGGTTGAACATGGCGTTGGGGTCGTCGGCTGAAGCGAAGGCCCGCATGGTTCTTATGGCCACGTCCGGGGCGTTCTCTCCGTAGGCGGCGACGCCGACGTTCCACAGGCGGACCTCGTTCCCAGCGATGAAGGACTCAAGGGCGAGGTCGGTGGCGAGCCGCCACACCGGAGCCGGAACCAGGGGCCGGTCGGAACGCTTGACGACTCGGTCCACGACGTAGTCATTCGCGACGTAGCCGTCCCGTTGTTCGGTGACGAGTGCCTGCTCGTGCAGGAGTCGGGTGGTGAGCGGTTCGCGCGCCCACGTGCACACATCACGAAACAGACTCTCCCGATCTGAGACGGGTCTCTGTTCCAGGAGCTCACGGAGATCGAGGTCAAGGTTGGCGACCCACAAACGGCGCAGGTCGTCCTCGGGAAGGGGTTGCTGGAGCCCCGTGCGGTACCACGCAACCACCGTGTCGACCAGCGCGCGACGTGGCCCTGTCGCCCCTAGGAGCTTCTGTTCCAATCTCGGGCCGGCGACGAGCCACTCGCCCAGTCCGATTCCGTGGTCGAGGGCGTCCAACAGGCCGCGATCACTGAACCGGTCATGGGCGTCGGCTAGCTCGGTGCCGCTCAACGCAGCGTCAACGTCGATCCGGCGCACCCGGTTGGTGTCAGTGAGTAGCTCCCAGACGGGGTCCCTGAGGTCACCGCCTCGTGCGAGCAGCTCGCGGGCCCGGATCGTGCCGACCACGACGACGTCGTAGTGGTCCAACAGCCTGTGACACGTCGCCGTGTCGAGTCCTCGAGCAACGTGCTTGTCGAGATCGTCGAGCCACACCAGGGTCCCGTCGAGCGACACGGCGTCGAGCAGCCGGTTCAGACCACCGTCGAGGAGCGGGACGATGAGTCGGCGAGCGCCAAGCGTGGGGTGACGGTGGACGGCCTCAGCGGCGCTCCGGCTCTTCCCCGCTGCGGAATCGCCTACGACGAGCACGAGTCGCCGGCCCTCCGTGACCGATTCATCGTAGGCAATGTCGAGCTCAGCATCACATTGACGAGGTAGGTAGTCCGGCAAGGGGCCCCCACGAATGTCCTCGGCAACCGCGGTGTGCACTCCGAACACCCCCGGTTCCGCGACATCAGCCGCGGCCGCCGGGACACCCTCTTGAGTCAACGCGCGGCAGTCCACGTTGCTGCGCCACACCGGAGCGAATCGGTCCTCCAGAACCGGGTTGAGCCCGAGATCTCGCGCCGCACCAACGAACCTCGGGTCCCGAGCGAGGTGCGCGACGGGCACGACGAACAGTCGGCGCTGCTGGCGGTCGGGGTGCACCTGCACTACTACCGCGATCAGGCGGCCGTGCTCGTCCCGCACCGCTGAGCCGGAGATCCCTCGCCACAGGGCGGCGTCGTCGGGTACGGACGCATCCACGTCAAACGGCACCAGCGCTGCCGGATCGCGCAGTCCGCCCAGAGGCAGCAACCGTCCGATCGCGTGTTCAGTGTCCCGCTCGCCGCTGGGCTTCTGCTCGGCATCGGGGAACCCGACCGTCTCCCCGACCAGTGAGCTCTCGCCCAATCCGGCCAACGGTGGGGAAGGGTCCTGTGGTGGATCCCATCGTTGGTCGTCATGGGGAGCGACCCTCAGCACGGTGAGGTCCAGGGTTGGATGAAGCCAGAGCACCTCGCAGTTGACCCAGTCCCCGAACCCAGTCGCGCCCACCCGTCGCACGAGACACACGCCACGAGGGATACGTCGATCAGTGTCGGATGCGCTACTGGCCACCGGACTGGCCGTCAGGACCGGGTCGACGACGTGTCGAGCCGTGAGAACCCCGCGGCGACCGACCACCCAGCCGCTCCCGCAGCGGCCGATCTCATCGGGACCCTCGGCCCAGACCTCGACCAGCCGCTCCAGCGCGCTCACCGGTAATCGTCACCCGCCTTCAAGAACCTGAGACATCGACGTCTCATGACGACTCGCCGGGCCGAGCCGGCGACCGACCCACGTCTGCAGACCGCCAGCCCGCCTCTGGCTCGCCGGTCCGGTCGGGCCGGCGCGAGTGCACGGAGGCCACTTCAAATGGGGCACCGCCCACTCCGACGGGCGTCAACACGAGCTTCACTCGGTTGGTCGCGCCGGTTGACACCTCTCCGCTCCCACCGAACGACACAAGGTTCAACACCTTGACCGATGCCTCACCGCCGGCTGTTTTCACGACCGCAACCGTGAACTCCACCTCCGCCGGGCCAACCACGAAGCGCACATCGCTGCCTCGCCCTTCGTCCTGGGCCCGGCGCAACTCGCTACGCACTGCCTCGATCGCATCCGCGAGGGCGAACTCCTCCGGCATAGCACCTCCTACGCCGCGGCCAGGCGACAGAGGGTCGCAACCTGGCGTAGCCATGATCGCGCGCATCGCGCGACTTGTGCCTCCGCGTTTACATTCACCGCTGAGACTCGTCCGGGCTCAGGCTGCGCGCAGCTCACGGCAACGCAGGGCTGGCGATGTCGGCCGGTGACGACCGTGACCGTGGCGTCGCCAGTGCGGACCGCCCATCGGTGCTCGCCTCTCACTGGCCGCCGCCTTCCAGCACGGCGATCCTGTCCCGGACGGATCTCGTCGACCTGCGCCCGGAACAACACTTGGAGGGCAGGACGCACGCGGAACCGGTGATCCGCCGCTATCTCGATCCAGCTCCAACCCGCTCCAGAATCGGTGGTATACGGGTGATCGACATCGAGGACATCGGCGCGCCGGGTGACCGCCAAGAACGGCCGGTAGTGACGACCGGGTGCTCGCGTCGCAGCACCCGGCACGCCGCGTGGAACCGCGCCTCGTCCGCGTACGCGGTCGGGTCGACGAAGACACTGGTGAGATCGGACAGGTCGGTGATGCTCACCTCTCTCTCTCCCTTCATCGACCGACCGGGCGGTCGGGTAGGCCGGGTAGCAGGGTGGCGACGAGGCCGTGGGCGTGGGCCTCGACCCAGTTGGGGTCGGTGGGCTCGGCGCCGGTGAGGAGGCGGGCCTCGGGTGCATTGACGAACGGCAGCGAGGCGGCGCCGACGATCACGTAGTGGACCATGGCGGGGTCGATGGGCGCGGCGATGCCGGCGTCGCGCAGCCGCTGCCACACGGCCCGTGTCGCGTCGTACAGCGGGCGGATGTGGCGCTCGACCATGCAGCGGAGGCGGTCGCTGTCCTCGGTGGCCTCGTGCACCAAGATCTGGTTGAGCTCGGGGTGCGCGGCGGCGAAGCGGACGAACCGTCGGATCGCTTCGGCGAACGCCGCGGCGAGCTGGGCGGGATCGTCGGTGCTGGCAGGCAGTGGCAGGTCGGCCAGCTCCTCGCCGAGCCGGGCGAAGAGATGGTCGACCGCCGCGGCCCACAGCGCCTCCTTCGAGGCGAAGTGGTAGTTGATCTGGGGCTGGTGGGCGTCGACCCGCTCGGCGATCGACCGTGTCGACGCGCCGTCGAAGCCCTTGGCGCCGAACTCCACCAGCGCCGACTCGAGCAGTCGCTGGCGGATGTCCTCTCTGGTCCGGCGCATGGCCACGATGTTATCATTCGATAATATGCTGATCCTGCCACTGGCGGCGGAGCCGTTCACCCCGCCCACCGACCGCGACATGCTCCCGTCCGAGCGGCGGTCGTACGTCCGCACCCACCGCACCTGTGTCTTCGGGACCGCCCGCCGGGCCGACGGGCCGGCGATGTCGGTCGTGTACTACGTGCCAACCGACGGCGACGACCTGCTCGTGTCGACCATGCGCGACCGGGGCAAGGCCAAGGTCGTCGCCCGGGAGGGCAAGGCCAGCCTGTGCGTGCTCGACGAGCGCTGGCCGTTCAGCTACCTGCAGGTCTATTGCGACGCTTCGGTCGACGAGGATCCCGACCTCGTCGTCGACGTGATGATGGCGGTAGGGGCCCGGATGTCGGGCGAGCCGCTGGCCGAGGAGACCCGGCCCTTCGTCGCCGCCATGGCCGCGGAGGAGCGCCGGGTCGTCCTGCGCTGCCGGCCGTATGCCACCTTCGCCCAGCCGCCCCGGCACCTCCACGCCAACGACCAGGCCGAGCCGATCACCCACTGGGTCTCGGCCTCGCTGCCCTGGGACGCCCCCGACCCCACCGAGGCGCCGGCATGAGGCTCGCCAACCTTGGTGGGCGGGCAACGCTGGTGATGCCCGGGAGCGACGATCGGGGCGCCGACATCGCCAAGGCGTCCGGCGGCCGGTTCGGCCCCGGGATGCAACTCATCTACGAGGAGTGGGACGCCTTGCGGGCCTTCGTCGCCGACCTCGACCTCAGCACCGTGGCGACCACGACGCTGGACGAGGGCGAGCTGCGAGCGCCGGTGCCGTCCCCCCGGCAGGTGTTCGGCATCGGGCTCAACTACCGGTCCCACGCCGCCGAGTCGGGCATGGAGGCGCCCAGCGTTCCCGCCACGTTCACCAAGTTCCCGGCCAGCATCACCGGGCCCTTCGCCGAGGTCGAGCTGCCCAACGGCACCGTCGACTGGGAGGTGGAGCTGGTGGTCGTCGTCGGCCGCCGGGCCGACCGGGTCGCCGCCGCCGACGGCTGGTCGCACGTCGCCGGGCTCACCGTCGGCCAGGACCTGTCCGACCGGACGCTGCAGTTCGCCGCCGGGGGCCAGTTCAGCCTGGGCAAGTCGCACCGGGGCTTCGCGCCGCTCGGCCCCTGGGTGGTCACGCCCGACTAGCTCGACGACCCCGACGACCTGGCCCTTGGCTGCAGCATCGACGGCGAGACCGTGCAGGACGCCCGCACCAGCGACCTGGTCTTCGGGGTGCCGCACCTGGTGGCCGAGCTGTCGGCGGTGGTGCCGCTGCTGCCGGGCGACATCATCCTCACCGGTACGCCCGCCGGGGTCGGCTTCACCCGCCAGCCGCCCCGCTTCCTCCAGCCGGGCGAGACCCTCACAAGCTGGGTCGCGGGCCTCGGCACCATGCGCACCCGCTTCGCCGCTCCCACGGGGGGTCACGATGCTGGGTGACCTGCAGCTGGGGTACCTCGGCGTCGAGGTACCCGATGCGGCGGCGTTCGGCGGCTTCCTGACCGACGTCGTGGGCCTCGTGCCAGGCCACGATCCCGGCACCTGGCGCAACGACGGCAAGGCGCGGCGGATCATCGTGGCCGAGGGCCCGTCCGCCGACGCCAGCTTCTTGGGCTTCGAGGCAGCCGGCCCCGACGCCTGGACCGCCACGGTGGCCCGGCTGGAGGACGCCGGGTATCCGGTGGGGCCCGCCACCACCGAGGAGGCCGACGTCCGGCGTGTCGATCAGCTGGCCTACGTTCAGGCGCCCTGGGGGGTCCAGGTCGAGGTGACCCACGGCCTCGCCGACGCCGAGGAGCCCTTCGCCTCACCACTGGTGGCCGGCGGGCTTCGTGACGAAGGACGTGGGATTCGGCCACGTCGTGTTCGCCACCACCGCCTTCGACGAGTCGCACCGCTTCGTGACCGAAGGGCTGGGACTGCGCCAGACTGACTGGGTCGAGACCGAGATCGCCGCCGGCGTCGAGCTGGAGATCCGCTTCTACCACGGCAACCCGCGGCACCACTCGCTGGCGCTGGCCCGGGCACCGTTCGACCTACCGAAGCGCCTGCACCACCTGATGGTCGAGGTCGCCGACCGCGACGATGTCGGCCATGCCTTCGACCGGGCCTGGAACGCCGGGTGCGTGATCGCCAACAGTCTCGGCCGCCATCCCAACGACCAGATGTTCAGCTTCTACGTCGAATCCCCAGCTGGCTTCCAGGTCGAGGTCGGCCACGGAGCCCGCCTCGTGACCGAGGACTGGGACGAGAACCACCGCTACGACCGCATCAGTCTCTGGGGCCACCAACCGCTCCAACCGCCCATCATCTGAGACGCGCCGCGATCGTCAGCGTCAGCGGCAACCCGAGGACACGAAGGACACCCCGAACTTCTCTCTCACGTTGACACCGCCGCTCACTGGGCCGGAAGCCCCCGAGTTCGCCAACGCCCTCACCGGACCGTCGCCCGGCGCTGTCATGCGAGGCGGGGACTCGAGGGAGTGAGCACGCACCCACCAGTACCCTCGGGGCGCCTCACTGCGGATGCGATACTCGGTCGATGCCGATCGCCAACTGCTTCGCCGTGTCGGTGCCTCAGGATCTCGACCCTGATGCGATCGTGGTCGAATGGTCGAACCGGTCAGGGATCGCGTCAGACGAGATGACCGTCAACCTGATACCGATCCGGCAAGGCGGCAAGCGGTACGCAGTGATGGCGTGGCTCTACCTGCCTTCGCTCTGGTCGGAGGAAGATGTCATGGCTCTCGGTGAGGGGCTGGCGACTGCTCTTGCAGACAAGTTCGTCATCGACCCCTCAGCCGTTCAGGTCGTGACCTCGATTGTGCCATCGGGGTCGGTGGTCGAGGCCGCCCTGACGCTGCACTGGTAGCCTGCAACTCGTTGCCTATCGATGGGTTCGGGCACAGCTGGGTCGCCACCAACTTCGCCAGAACGCCATCGGCGACAACGCCTACGCCGTGCACGCGGTCGATGATCTCCGCGTCGGGACGGCGGTGCCACCGCTCCGGATCGGTCGACTTGTACGCCAACACCGGGACCACTGACAGGCGCGGGCGCGCCGTTCGGTATGCGGGGACTGCCGCGGGGACGGTGTCGTTCTGTCACAGAGTTCTGTGCGGATCGTCAGAGCGCCGATCAGGCAGATCGGTATCGGCGCCGCCGGCCGCCGGCTCGAGGCCCCGACATCCATTGGCCCCCATGGGTCCGGCCCGCTGCTGGGGGCCTGGCCGGGGACCTGGCCCTCATGTGCGGCCGCCGCCTGTCGACGCGTCGGCTGCAGGGCCAGACCGCCGCCAACCGCTGGCCGGGCGCTCACGTTCCCGGTGCGCGATCGGTTGCTCGGCAACCATCCGGGCACCGCGGACGGCCGGGGTTACTGTGCACGCCGTATGACGCCAGGTGGGGTATGGGCATCCTGATCCGGACCGCGGACCTGTCTCCTGCGCGCCGCCGCGCCGCCTGGCGCGAGGTGGTGTGCGAGACGCTCGGTCCGCTGGAGATGCGGATCGACCCTGACGCGCCGCTGCACGGCGAGATCGAGGCGGGGGCGGTGGGGACGATCGGCGTCGGCCGCGTATCGACCTCGACGCGCCACAGCGTCCACCGCACGCCGGCCCTGGTGCGACAGGAGAGCCCGGAGATGCACCGTCTGGTGCTGGCACTGTCGGGCCGACCCCGAGTGGCGCAGGACGAGCGCTCGCTACGGCTCGAGCCGGGACAGTTCACCACCTACGACTTCGCCCGGCCCTACGACCTCGACTACGACGGCGGGGTCGAGCTGGCTGTGTTCAGCCTCCCCCGTGGGTCGCTGACCTTGCCGCCCGACGCCCTCGCCCGGCTCACCGCGCTGCCCATCAACGGCACGGCCGGCACCGGGGCATTGGCCGCCTCGCTGCTGCGGCGGGTGGCGGCCGAGCAGGCGTCGTACCGGCCGGCGAGCGCCGCTCGGCTGTCCACCGTGATGGCCGACCTGATCAGCGCCGCGCTCGCCGAACGCCTCGACGAGCCCGAGATCGTGCCCGCCGAGTCGCAGGAGCGCACGCTGGTCCTGCGGGTCCGCGCCTTCATCGAGCAGCACCTCGGCGACCTTCACCTGGACCCGGTGGCGATCGCGGCCGCGCACCACGTGTCGGTCCGGCACCTACACCGCCTGTTCGAGGCCGAGAGCACCTCGGTGGCGGCGTGGATCCGCCACCGGCGACTCGAGTGCTGCCGGACAAACCTGGCCGACCCGGCACTGCGGGACCGGCCCGTGAGCGCGCTCGCCGCCCGCTGGGGCCTGGCCGACCCGGCGCACTTCAGCCGGCTGTTCCGGCGAACCTACGGCATGTCGCCCACGGAGTACCGCCGCACCCACCTCCTCGCTCCCGCATAGCCCAGCTGGTTCCGGAATCTGGCGTGGAGGGTCAAGCGGCCGGGCACGCACGTCCAAGACGCACCGGCCATGCCCGTGGACAATCGCCGTGTGCCGCCACCACCGGGGTGGCGCCCAGCGAAAGGACCAGACAGTGGCCAATCAACTGTTCGTGAACCTGCCAGTCAGCGACCTGGACCGGTCCAAGGCGTTCTTCACCGAGCTCGGCTTCGACTTCTTCGGCATGGCGCCCGACATGGCGTCGGTCGTCATCACCGAGACGGCGCAGGTGATGCTGCTCGAGCAGGGGACGTTCGCCCGCTACGCGAGCAAGCCGGTGGGCGACCCCGCCGCGGAGACGCAGGCCATCCTGGTGCTCGGCATGGAGAGCCCCGAGCAGGTCGACGCGCTCGTCGACAAGGCAGTCGCCGCCGGCGCGACCCCCGCCGGCACGCCCCAGAGCGCAGAGGGTCGCTACCAGCGGGGTTTCGCCGACCTCGACGGCCACCACTGGGAGGCGCTGTGCCTGGTCGTCCCGGCCGGTTGACGCGTTCGGCGCGTGTGCCGGGCGTCGTGCGGGCGGCGGATGGCACCACCGTGGCCTTCGACCGCACCGGCGAAGGCCCGGCGGTGATCCTGGTGCACGGCGCCTTCACCGACCGGTCGCATCCGCTGCTGGCCGAGGTGGCCGCCCACTTGGCCCCCTGGTTCACGGTCATCAACTACGACCGGCGGGGCCGGGGGGCAGCGGCGACACGCTGCCGTACGCGGTCGAGCGGGAGGTCGAGGACCTGGGCGCGCTGGTCGACGCCGTGGGCGGGACGGCGCTGGTGTTCGGCGGCTCGTCAGGGGCCGGGCTCGCCGTCGAGGCCGGCGCCCGGCTGCCCGGCATCACCGCCCTGGCCCTATGGGAGCCGCCCTACCACGTCGACGCCAGCGCTCCCCGCCTACCCGCGGACTTCGGGGCGCAGCTCGACCGCCTGGTCGACGCCGGCCGGCCGGGCGACGCTGTGGCCCGGTTCATGACCGAGGCGGCGGAGGTACCTGCCGACGTGGTCGCCACCATGCGCGGCCAGCCGGCGTGGGCCGAGGTCGAGGCGCTGGCCCACACGCTGGGCCGCGAGGCCGCGGTGATGGGCCCCGGCAACGCCCTACCAGCGGACACGTTGGGCGCACTGACGCAGCCGACGCTGGTGCTCACCGGCGAACGGAGTCCGGTGTGGATGGGCCGGGCGGGCGAGGCGGTCGCCGCCGCGATCCCCGGCGCCGTCCTCCGCGTGCTCGCCGGCCAGACCCACGCGGTCGACCCGGCCCAGCTGGCGTCGGAGCTGCTCGAGTTCTTCACCACCGTGGTCAGCGCGGGTGGGGCGTCACGCTGACGGTGTGCAGGGCGTGACGCGACGCCGGCCACATGTTCCGCCTGGTCGCCGGTCCATCTCGGGACCCAACTCCGGCGACTGGTTGCTGGCGTGGCGGCCGGCTGGCTGACAATGCAACCTCGGGACCCCGACCCCGAGGTGGATCCCCGGTACCGGTGTTGATTACATGTGCGGACGGCGAGGTCGTGTGCTTCTTCCGCAGCGCGGAGAAGTTCAAGGAGCGCTACGTGACACTCGGGTTCAACGACTCAGCCAAGCTCGACGACGTGAACCTGTGGCCGATCTCCTACACGCTCACGAAGCTGACCGACACCGACGAGATCAAGATCGCGAAACTCGTGAAGAAGGCAGTGAGCTGATGAAAACGATGACATGCAAGCAACTCGGTGGGCCATGCGACCACCAACACCAAGGTCAAACCGCCGACGACGTCATCAACGCCCAAGACCGGCATCTCAAGGAGATGGTCGCCGGTGGTGACACCGCGCACGTGCCTGCCCTCAAAGAGATGAAGGGCCGCTGGAAGCACCCGATCTCAGGGATGGGCTGGTACCGCGCCGCCAAACGAAACTTCGCCGCACTCCCCGAGGACTGACCGCGCGCCATATCTGCGAGTGAGACTGCTGGTGCCGTCGGTCGGGGTCCACCAGCTCGCCGGAGCGGGTGTTCGGTGGCGTGTCCTCACGCGGCGTGCTCGATGGCGGGAGTCGAGAGGGGACACCGTCACCACATACGCCTTGAATCCGTAACCGGGGGAGCGGCCTGAGACGACGCCGACAGGGCTACTCGCTGGAGACGGTGGTGCTCTGCCGCCATCGCCCACCGAATCCGGCTCAGCGGCCGGAACCGACGCCCTTGATCCTGTAGAGCCAGATTCGGCGGACGAGCCAAGTGTCTGGTCGCAGTCCGGTCGGGGCTCGTAGCCCGACTCTGACCAGGCGCCCAGCGCAGTGGAGCGGGTGAGGAGAATCGAACTCCCGTACTCAGCTTGGGAAGCTGATGTTCTGCCATTGAACTACACCCGCGAGGTGAACCGCTGAGGGTAGCCGACGGCCGCGCGGGCGATCGAGCCACGGGCGCGCCGCCGAGGCACGGCGCCGGTGACCTGCGACGCGGTGGAGATCGACGCCGCCACGGGCGAGCGGCCGACCAGGCCCGGCGAGTACTCTGCCCGGGTTGCCGAGCGCGTGGTCAGGCCACTCGTCGCTGCTGGCAACGGGGGAGGGCATCGACGTGACGTCGCTGTGGGTGGGGACGGTATGAGCGAGCGAGACCAGCCGTCGACGGGTGACACCGTCGTCGACGAACGACCGCGGTCGGGCGCGTCCGGCGGCCCGGACGATGCGGACGTCCGCGCAACGGCGGAGACCGCCCCGGGCGGCAGCGACGCCCGCGATCGCGGACAGCGCCGGCCGCTCACGCGCGACGAGACCCGCTGGCTCGTGGGCATCGTGGGCCTGGCTGCCATCCTGCGCATCGCATGGCTGGCCGTGGCCAACGTCGACCCCCCGACCTCGTTCATGGGGTCGGGCGACCAGTACTCGTACTGGTTCTACGGCAACCAGATCGCCGAGGGTGGCGGGTACCTCAACTACCTCAACGGCGAGCCGACGGCGTACTACCCGATCGGCTACCCGGCCATCCTCGGCGGGCTCTTCTGGCTCGCCAACCACGTGCCCTTCGTCGACCTCAACCTGATGCTGGTGGCCGGCATCTTCCACGTCATCGTGTCGACCGCGACCGTCGCCCTCACCTTCGTCGTCGGCCGCCGGCTGCTCGGGCCGCGGGTCGGGCTGGTCGCCGCGGGGCTCATGGCCGTCTTCCCCAACATGGTCTTCCAGGTGGTGACGCTCCAGCTGGAGACGACGTTCGTGTTCGTCACGCTGGCCGCCCTGGCGATCATGGTCGACCACGACTGGTCGTCGGGGCCACCGAGTCGCAACCGCCTGCTCGCCTTTGGTGCGGTCCTCGCCGTCTCGGCGCTGATCCGCCCGTTCTCCACGCCGCTCCTGCTGGGCCTGTTCCTCGCGGTGTTGGCGCTGGGCGTCGGCTGGCGGCGTGCGCTCGGGGCCGTGGCCATCCCGGTGGTCGTGCTCGTCGCTGCGTTCGCCCCCTGGACGATCCGCAACGCCGTCCGACTGGACGCGTTCGTGCCGTCGTCCACCAACATGGGCGACACCGTGTGCATAGACCGGAACCTCGACGCGGACGGCGGGTTCCGGTGGTCGGTGCACGACGGCTGCGCCGATCCCGAGCTACCCGAGGCAGAACGCAACCCCGCCAGCACACGCAAGGCCATCGAGTTCGTGATCGAGCACCCGGACCGTGAGCTGCTCCAGATCGGCCGCCGGGCCCGCCTGATGTTCGCCGAGGACCACGACGGCATCCTGGCGGGCGAGTCGATGGGCAGCGGGCCCATCTTCGCGGGAGACAACCGTGAGATCCTCCAGACGGGGGCCGACTGGTACTTCTTCGTCATCGTCGGTGCCGCTGTGCTCGGCCTGCCGGCGCTGCTACGCCGCTCGCCACGCCCGGAGCGACGGTTGGTGATCGTCCCCTTCGTCGCGCTGTTGGTCATCCCCCTCCTGTTGTGGGGCAACCCGCGGTTCCACCTGCCGCTGGCGCCGTTCTTTGCGCTGTCCGCGGCGGCACTCGTGACCGTCGGGGTCCGCCGGAGGGCGGGGCCCGACAACGCCGACGCCGACGCCGTGGCCGAGCCGGACCTCACCCCGGCGCCCGCTGGGGTCGGCGACGGCTGATCGTCGCTGCCGGCCGGCGTTCCGGTCGGACACTAGGGTCGGCGGCCGATGATCCTCTCGGACCGCACAATCCGTGAAGAGCTCGCCGCTGGACGCGTCGTCATCGATCCGTTCGACGACGGGTGCATCCAGCCGTCGTCGGTCGACCTCCGGCTCGATCGCCTGTTCCGGGTCTTCCTCAACCACACGATGCCCGTCATCGACGTGAAGCAGAATCTCGAGGAGCTGACCCGGCTGGTCGAGATCGACGACGGCGACGCCTTCATCCTCCACCCCGGCGAGTTCGTCCTGGGGTCGACGGCCGAGGCGATCTCGCTGCCCGACGACCTGGTCGCCCGCATCGAGGGCAAGAGCTCGCTGGGTCGCCTGGGCCTGCTCATTCACAGCACGGCCGGCTTCATTGACGCTGGTTTCTCCGGGCACATCACGCTCGAGCTGTCGAACGTCGCCAACCTGCCCATCACGCTGTACCCGGGCATGAAGATCGGTCAGGTGAGCTTCCTGCGCATGACCACCCCTGCCGACGTGCCCTACGGGTCGTCGAAGGTGGGGTCGAAGTACCAGGGCCAGCGGGGCCCCACGCCCAGCCGCTACTGGGAGAACTTCACGGACGCCACCACCGACGCGGACTGATCAGCCCGCAGGCGTGGCCGTGTGGGCGGCGGTCTCCTTGGACGGCGGCCGCGAGACGGGCACCTCGAACGACCGGGTTTCCCCGATCGTGGTGGTGTCGATCTTCAGCGTCACCGTGCCCTTCCCGACCTGCTCGACGCCGTCGCCGTTGTAGAAGACCGGGTGCCCCAGGACGGTGACGTCCGGAACCGTGACCGTGGCCCCGGGTGCGATCGGCCCGACCGCACACGAGATCGTGACCGGCAGCCCGTTGGTGAGCGCCGTCTTCCAATCGACAGGACCCGTCCATCCGGGAGTCGAGCACCCGGCCGGCAGCGGATCGGCGAGCGGGCCCCGGAACGCCTCCGCGAGGCCTGGGCCCCAGCCGAAGGCACGGAGGCGACCGGCGATGGCCCCGATGGCCGCATCGACATCGATGTCACGCGGGACGAATGCGGCGTCCCCGCCGATCGTGACCTCGACGGTCGCAGCGGTGACCTGGTGCCCGCTCGTGTTTTGCACACCGAGACCGAGCCGGCCCACCGGGAGCGTCACGCCGTTCAGGGATTGCATGGTGAACGTGGGCTCGGTCAGTGCGAGCCCCGATTCGTACTGCGTGAGCGGCACGGCCGCAGCGAGCGTGGCCTCGACGGTCGATCCTCGCGTGATCGTGGCCGTCGCCTGCGCCCCCGGTCCGGTCACGGCAACCGGCAGCGCGATGCGGGGGACGGCGCCGCCGGCCGCGGGCTGCGTGAAGGTGCACGTGATCGTCGGTCCGCCCGCCGGCGCGCACGCGGGCGACGTCTGGGTGGCGAACGTGGCCGATCCGGACAGGGTGACGTTCAGGCTCAGCGGGGCAGCCTGGGCCGCCTGGGGCGCCGCCAGCGGCGACACGGCGAGCACGCCGGCGGTCTCGTCCGCCGCCTGTGCGGTGATGCTGGCGGCCTCGCCGATGTCGAACGACAACGTGCCGGCGCCCAGGCCGGTCGGCGCCCACGCGGCGCCGGCGAAGGTCAGGGGCGCAGGCTGCGGCGTCGGACCGGGACCGGGGCCAGGACCGGGACCGGGGCCCGGACCGGGACCGGGGTTGGGAGTGGGGCCCGGACCGGGGTTGGGCGTCGGGTCGGAGCCGGTGGGCGGTCGCGTCGACGGCAGGTTCGAGCCGCTGCGGCTGCTCGGCGGCGGGAAGTCGTCGAAACCGCTCGAGGAGCCGAAGTCGTCGCCGAAGCCGAAGTCGTCACCGAAGTCGCCGAAGCCGAACTCGTCACCGAAGTCACCGAAGTCGCCAAAGCCGCCGACGTCGTCGCCGAGCGCGTCGTCGAACGGGCTGACCGCGAAATCGTCGCCGCCGAACAGCGAGTCGCTGTCGATGGCGCCCCCCTGGCCCGAGTCGAAGCCGTCGCCCTGCCCGTCGTCGCCGATGTCGGCCGCGTCGGCCGCCGAGTTGAGCGGGCCGGTGTCCTCGCGGGCGATGACCGCGCCCATGCCGATGACGCCGCCGACCACCGCGACGATCGCCGCGGTGCTGCCCACCGCGGGCGCGATGGCGCGCACGCGACCGAACAGACCCTTGCCGCCGGCCGAAGCGACGGCTGCGGCGCCGCCCAGGGCCGCCGCTCCCGCGAGCTTGCCGCCGCCGACCAGGAGGAACAGCGGCAGGACCGACCGTGCGAGCGTGCTGTCGACGTCCCGCAACTCGGCCACCAGTGCGGTGCACGACTCGCAGCTTTCGAGGTGGTGTTCGACGGCGGCGCGGTCGCGCTTCGACAGGCCGTCACGCACGTAGGCCCCGAGCTGGCTGCGGTACGGCTCGTGATCCGGTGCCGGCGAGGCCAGGAGGTGCGCCTGCAGGTAGGCCTGACGCAGCTTCTCGCGGGCCCGGTAGGACATGGCCGCGGCGGCGTTGGCCGACACCCCGAGGACGTCGGCCAGCTCGCGGGGCTGGCGGCCCTCGACGGCGGTGTGCCACAGCACGGCCTGCCAGCGGTCGGGCAGCGATTCGTACGCCTGGGTGATGATCTCGCGGTCGGCCAGTGCGAGCTCGGGCGCCGCCGCGGCCGCGATGATCGGTTCGGGGACCTCGTCGAGCGACTCGTCCGCCGGGCGCTCGCCCTGTTCCGCGGCGAGCCGGCGCAGGGTGACGAACAGGTAGGCGCGGAACGACTCGGTGGGCCCCGAGCCTCGCCGCAATGCGCCGAGCACCCGCTCGAACGCGCCGTTGACCAGGTCGTCGGGGTCGCCGAGGCGCTTGTAACTGCGGGCGAGCCGTAGGGCCGCCGGCTGGTGGCGCACGTACAGCTCGGTGAATGCAGCCTCATCGCCATTGCGCGCCTGATCGAGCAACTGGGCGTCGGAGAGGGCGGTGATCGTCATCGCAGGGGGGACCTGGTTGCCAGTCTGGCCCAAAGACATGCAGCGCACCACAGCGCCCCCTCACTGTGGGAGGTCGTCAGACCTGATCGGGTCACGGGCCGCGTTCGACGCGCGACGGGGTGACGGGTCGGCACAGGACGGGCCACGCGAGATCTTTTTCCGGAACCCGCGTCATAGCCGCGCCACGGCGCCCTCTCATGGAGCATGAAGGAGACCAGGGCGCCGCTCGACCCATCCCACCCGGGTGCGGATGGTGTCTCGCGTCTCCTTGCTCTCGTCGACCGGTCGGCGCCGCCTCACCGGCCGGTCGGCGGGCTAGTCCACCGCTGGTACGCGGCGTCTGGCACCGCACTGCTCTTCGACGAGTGGGCGGACCCCGCGACCCACGACCTCGCTGCGGCCTTCGATCGATCGGCGGACGTCGAGACGATCGAACGCGCCGTCGTGGCCTTCGCCCAGGCGCGGGCGGGGGCCGACCACGACGTCAGCGCGGTCACGGCCGACCTCGTCGCCCTCGTGCGTCTCGCCTGGCCGACCGGGCTGGGCACATGGGGCGAGACCGTCGATCCCGTGGGCCTGCTGGCGCGCGCCCTGGGTGCCTGGGCCGTCGAGCACGCCGCTGCCGCAACGTGCGGCGACTGCGTCGACGCGGTCACCGGCCTCACGACCGGGCACTACCTGCGGGAACGAGTTCGCGAGCTGCACGGCCAATGCCAGGCGTTGGCCATCTCTCCTCCGATGACCTTCGGGGCGTTGGTGGTGCAGCTCGACACGAGGGCCGTCACGGCCCCGGCACGGATGGGGGTCAGGGTCGCGGCGGGCCGCATCCTGGCCTCACGGTTCCGAGCCGGAGAGACCGTGGCGGCCCTCACCCCCACTCGCATGGTCGTGGTCATGCCGGCCTACGGCCTCGATCGGGCCGTCAGCGACGTGACGTCCGACTTCGCCGAGCTCGCCGCGCTCGACGGTGTTGGCGTCACCATCGGCCGCCTGGCGTTCGCCAGCGACGCGGCCACCACCTTCACATCCCTGGCGGGAAGACCGGTGGGCACCTAGCCGGAGGGCACCCACCGGGCGGTGGGTGTGCCGCGCGACGGGCGCGGCGCACCCATTGCCCTTGCGCTGCTCCGTTCGAGTCCGCAGGCTGCGGGTCGATGGGGGCGGCCGGCGGGACTAAGCGGGGACGCGCTGTCGATCGTGTGATGGCCGATGACAAGCGCTGACACCTCGAGGATCAGCCTGACGGCACGGCGGTCGCGCTCGGTCGACCGTGTGCCGGGCACGGCTGAGTTCGATGCGCTCTTCCGGTCGGAGTTCCGGCCCTTGGTGCGCATCGGATTCGCGTTGACCGGCTCCACGGCAGAGGCCGAGGAGATCGTCCAGGAGGCCTTCCTCCGCTGCTACCAGCAATGGAGCCGGGTCGCGGTCTACGACCGGCCCGGAGCGTGGTTGCGCCGGGTGGTGATCAACCTGGCGACCTCACGGGCCCGGCGCGTCAGGCGCGAGGTCCGCGCGGTCGCCCACCTCCGGGCGAGGCCCACGGCCGTCGACGCCGGAGCGCCGGACGACGGCACGTTCTGGGCCGCGGCGCGCACGCTGCCCCTGCGCCAACGGCAGGCGGTCGTCCTCTACTACGGCGACGACCTCTCGGTGAGCGGCATCGCGACGATCATGGGGTGCGCCGAGGGCACGGTCCGCGCGCACCTCCACCAGGCCCGCCAGGCACTGGCGACAATCCTCGAGGAGCAGGACCGATGACGAGCATCGACGAGCGCGCCCGCCGCGCGGGAAACGACCTGCGGGCCTGGGATCCCGACCTGCCTGAAGGAGCGCCCTCGGAGGCGGTCGCACGCACCCGCCGTCGCCGCCTCGCCGCGCGGACCGCTGCTGCCGTCGTCATCGCTGCGCTCACCGTGAGCATCGGACTGGCCCAGGACACCAGCAGCGGCCACGACGTGGAGACAACGCCCGCAGGGCCGACCCGCAGCAGCGAGTCGACGTCCACGACCTCCACGACCTCCACGACCTCCACGGTCGACAGCGCTCCCTCGACACCGGCCACGCCGGCTCCATCCCGCGCGGAGGACCCGGCAGAACCGTCGCCGGCCGATCCGCAGGAGCCCGCCACGCAGCCACGGCCCACAGCGTGCCGCGGGCCGCTGGCCGGCGGCGGCACGTACGTGGTGACGCTGCCCGAGGGCTGGCATGCCAACGATGCTGTCCCCATGGTGGACGCCTGCACCCGCTTCGCGCCCGGTGCCGGTCGAGTTCTGGGACTACCAGGAGCACGACGGTTGGGCGAGCAACTCCGAGGTCGCGGTTAGCCCCCAGTCGGAGCCGGGGATCATCGGCGGTGGGCGCTGGGAGGACTACCTCCACGGCGTGGAGGCCCATGTCCCTCCGCCCGAGGCGCAGCGCGAGCGGATCTCCAGCGAACGCCACACCGTTGCCGGCCAGCCCGCGCTGCGCGAGGTGTTCCTCACCGAGAACGGCCGCGAGGTTCGCTGGAACGTGATGCTCGGTAACACCGTGGTGCTCGCGGTCGCGGGCGAGGTATCGCAGAACGGCCTGTCCTGGGAGGAGACCGTTGCGGCCATCGACGGGATCGTCATCACGCTCCGCGTCGAGCCGTGAGGCCACCCGCGGTCTCGCGACCCCGGTGCGCCTCAGTCGTGCAGCGTTTCCAGCCGCTCGGCGTCGCGGGCCTCGAGCGCCTCGAGCAGGTGCATCGAGATGTCCGCGACCTTGACCTCGTCGTCTTCCTTGCCGGCGGCCTTGGCCCCGTCGTCGATCATGATGTAGCAGAACGGGCAGGCGACGGCGATGCGGCTGGCGCCGGTGGCGATGAGCTCCTGGCTGCGCTCGTCGTTGACCTTCTTGCCCGTGGTCTCCTCCATCCACATGCGGGCGCCGCCGGCGCCGCAGCACATGCCCTTGGTGCCGTTCCGGCCGGCCTCGACGATCTCGATGCCGCCCAGGCTGCCGATGACCTTGCGGGGCGACTGGTAGATGTCGTTGTGGCGGCCGAGGTAGCAGGAGTCGTGGTAGACGACCCGCTCGTCGAGGCGGGCGTCGCTCATGTCGAGCCGTCCCTCGGCGATGAGCCACTCGAGGAACTGGCTGTGGTGCACGACCTCGTAGTTGCCGCCCAGCTGCGGGTACTCGTTCTGCAGGGTGTTGAAGCAGTGGGGGCACTGCGTGACGATCTTCTTGACGCCCATGCCGTCGAGCGACTCGATGTTCTGCATGGCCAACATCTGGAAGATGTACTCGTTGCCCGAGCGGCGGGCGGGGTCGCCGGTGCAGTTTTCGGACGGTCCCAGGATGGCGAAGTCGATGCCGGCCCGCTGCATGAGCTTCGACATGGCCACGGTGACCTTCTGGTTCTTGTCGTCGAAGCTGCCTGCGCAGCCGACCCAGTACAGGTACTCGTGGTCGAAGGCGTCGCCGGGCTCGACGATGGGCACGCCGTCGACCTTGGACGTCCACGCAGCCCGGTCGGCCTGCGACATGCCCCACGGGTTGCCCGAGTTCTCCATCGACCGGTAGGCGGTGCCCAGCTCGGTGGGGAAGTTGGACTCCATCAAGGACAGGTAGCGCCGCATGTCCAGGATCTTGTCGAGGATCTCGATGTTCACCGGGCAGATCTCGTCGCAGGCCTTGCACGACGTGCACGCCCACACCTCTTCGGGGGTGATGCGCTCGAACAGCGACGACGACGACACGGTGATCTCGGGGTCGACGCCGATGGGCGGCGACACGACAGGCGTGCCGGTGCGGGCCATGACCTCGCCCGTCTTGAGCACGATCTCGCGGGGGTCCAGCGGCTTGCCGGTGGCGTGGGCGGGGCAGACCGAGGTGCACCGGCCGCACATGGTGCAGGCGTCGGTGTCGAGCAGCTGCTTCCACGTGAAGTCCTCGACCGTGGCGGCGCCGAACGTCTCGAGCTCGGTCTCCATCAGGTTGGGCATGGCCTTCATCGCGCCTTTGGGCCGCTCGCGGTCCTTCAGGTACATGTTCAGCGGCGACGTGAAGATGTGCCGCAACATGGTCACCGGCAGGATCACCACGAACAGCAGGAACGTGAACACGTGGGCGAGCCACCAACCCTGATGCCAACCGGCGAGCCGGGAGGTGTCGTCGATCAGACCCGACAGCGGGTATCCGATCACCGACCACTTCTCGAACTCGGGCCGACCGGCCAGGGCGATGCGGTAGGCCTCGGCCCCGAAGCCGGTGACGCCGATAGCGAGGAACGTGCCCAGGATGACGGCGTGCTCGGGCTTGGACTTGATGCGGATGCGGTAGGGCCGCTGCACGTAGCGGCGGACGATGGCCCAGACGACACCGACGAGGAAGAGCGCACCGGCGATGTCGCCCACGGCCGAGTAGACCCGGTACACGTCACCGTGCAGGAACTTGGCGCTCTCGGGCATCTGGTGGTTGATCTCGAGCACCGTGGTGACGGCGAGCAGGACGAGGAAGTTGAAGTAGATGAGCGAGTGCATGACGCCCGCGGCCGGGTCGCGCAGCAGCGTCTGCATGTAGACGCCGGCGCGGAAGTCCTTGAGCCGTCGGGCGACGTTCTTCTTGGTGGTGGCCCGGTCGTCGGGGCCGCCGCGCTGCCAGTTCTTGACCCGGTTGGCGAAGTTGACGGCGCCGACCACGATCAGGATCGGCAGCACCGTGTAGAACACGGCCTTCCACGCCGAGGGGATGTTGCCGAACACCTCGCGCTGGACGGACGAGTCGTCGTGCCACTGCAGGGCCGTGGCGGCGATGCCCGAGGCGACGGTGACGACCGCGAACCCGACACCGATCCCGAGGACGATGTGGGTCGGCTTGATGCGACGCGCGGCCGACGTCGCCGGAGTGCTCTCTGGGCTGCTCACGCGCCCGAACCTACCCAACCCAGCACGGCCGGGCTGAATCGTGCGGCGCGGAGAGACCGTCGGTTACCCGTCGGTCACTTCACACGGACTGACCGCCGGTCAACCGAGTGATCAGCCGTAGTTCTTCGAGTCGAGCTCGCGCACCCGCCCGGCGAGGGCCGCCAGGATCTTGTGGGTCAGCGTGGGCACCTCGTCGAGCAACCCGGAGAACTCGCGTGGGCCGAGCACCAGCACGGTGAGCGGCTTCGCGGCGGTGACCGTCGCGGTGCGGGGGCCGTGGTCGAGCAGTGCGAGTTCGCCCACGCAGTCGCCCGGGCCGAGCTGGGCGATGGTCTGCCCGCCGCGGGTGACGTCGGCCTGGCCGTCGACGATCACGAACGCCTCGCGTCCCACGTCGCCCTGGGTGACGAACTCCTTGCCCTGCTCGAGCGTGAGCTCGACCGTCGCCTTCGCGATGTCGCGCAGTTCCTTGGTCGTGCAACCGGAGAACAACGGGACCGAGGCGAGATGGTTCAGGTATTCCTCGCGTGCCATGGCGGCGCAGCTTACGAACCTGTCGTCGTCCGTGCTCACCTTCGCCGGTGCCCCACGGAAGGTGACCAGTTCCGTGCACGTTCCGCGGTCGATCCCGGCGTGAGCGTGACGTTCATCCGTCCGAAACAAACGCGAAACGTCTGCTCCGTACGTTCCGTTCCCGTGGAGGTGGCTCTCGTTCAATGGCCGGCCGAGCAGGACCGGCGTGATGAGCTCCGTCGTGCGGGGCAGCCACGCCTGCTCCTTGTCGAGCGTGGTGCGCCGCCGATCCCCACCGACGAGCTCGAGGACTGGATCCGGCTGCCCGCCGACGACCTCGACCTGCGCGTGCGTGTCGAGGCGCTCCGCCGTCGCACCGACAGCGACGCCGGCTCGGCGCCGGCGCTCGACGACGACGGCGTCCTCCGGCTGGGCGACCGTTGGGTCTCCCTGCCGCCTGTCGAGGCCCGGCTCACCCACGCACTCCTCGACCGCTTCGGTGCGGTCGTGTCGCGCGACGCACTGGCCCGGTCCGGCTG
Organism: uncultured Acidimicrobiales bacterium; assembly: GCA_963735375.1. GTDB lineage: Bacteria > Actinomycetota > Acidimicrobiia > Acidimicrobiales > VFJN01 > ZC4RG19. The sequence goes on along the minus strand of CAVTKS010000005.1, from coordinate 98,179 downwards.
GCCGGGGGGCTCCCCGGGGCGCAACGCCCTCGACGTGCACGTCCTGCGGCTGCGCCGCCGCCTGTCGCCGCTGCGTCTCGCCATCCGCACCGTGCGGTCGCGCGGCTACCTGCTGGAACGGTCGGACGCGGGCGGCCAGGTCGCGCCGGACACGGCGCGCCTGTCGCACGCCAACGGTGTCCGACGCATGTCGGTCAGCTGAGCCTGTACCACCTGAACGTCTGACCGCCCGGCACGATGGGTAGTCCTCCCTCGCCGGACGGAGGTCGTCCGGCGCTGGGTTGGGGACACCCCAACGGGAGGCAACAATGCGCGGACGCGTACGCATACCCATCGTCTTGCTGATCTGGGTGATCATCGGGGTGCTGGTCGCCGTCAACAAGGGCTACGGCGACGTCATGGAGAACGCCTCGAACGTGGCCACCTTCATGCTGGCCGTGGTCCTCTGGCCGATACCCGCCCTCGACGGCCAGGTCGGCATCATCTTCTGACCGTTTGTGCACATGTCACCCCCGGGGCGAGCGCGGCGTTGCGTCGTCGCGAGCCCCGGGGGTCGCGTCAGCCCGTCGTCGGCCGGCTGACCGAGGTGGCCGGCGACCGAGGCCGGCGCCGCCCGCGACCGCCGCCTCCACCTGCCGACCGTACGAGAACCACGCCCCGGCTCCGTGCTGCACGAGCGCAGTCATCAGGTCGTCCGTCGAACCGGTCTTGGTCTTACGACGTCAGGCCACTCATAGTGGTTACCCGACGGTAGTATCGGGGATCGACGGACGTGCCCGGGATCAGTGCATTCGGGGCTGTATGCCCAGGCAAACGCCGTCGGCATATGGGTGCTAGGTCGGCGTCGACGTCGCCGGGGTCTGAGCCATGACGTCGGGCCGTAAGTCACCCTGGGTGGTCTTGGTCTGAGGGCGCGCTGGGGCGTTCTCGGTCCTGGACCAGCTGGGCTCCTGCGACAGCCCGACTCATGCCACGCCGGTATGAATGGGGCCGGAGCAGGCACGGCACGGTCTGTGTCACCCGTGGCGGTGCAGCTCGGCGGCCAGGTGATGCTGGTGCGGTTGTCCGACGGCGGCCATCGCGACCTGGTACCGCAGCGTGTCACCCACCACCGAGATGCGCCGCTCCACGCTGGTGACCTCCTTCGCGGTCGCCGTGCGTGGCACCGTGGTGGACACGAGGTGCACGGTCAGCCCGTCGGGCTGCTCGAGCACCTCGCCCTCGGACACCTCCACGATCCCGGTCGGGTGAGCGAGCACCAGCTCCACCCGCCCGGCCCCCACGGCCCGGAGGTACCCGGCCTCGGCATGCGCCGGCAGGCCGGTCGCGAGGTTGACCGTCGCCTGCCGGTAGGCGACGAACGGCTTGCCCACGTGCCCGAAGACGATCTCTTCGCGGTAGTGGAACGGCTCGATGGTGGGGTAGCGGCCCTCACCCTCACCTGCCCAGGCACCGATCAGCCCCGCGAGAGCCCCGAGATCGGGATGCACCGCCACGTCCACTCCCCGGACGTTAGTGCCACCGAAGGAGTCCGGCCGCGGGATGTGACGCCCGCACGCCCGCGTCCGCGGCCAGATCCTGCGACGAGGGCGCCGGAGGTCGGGCGGGTCAGCCGCCGGCCTGGCGGGCGACGGCCTCGGCCGCGGCGCGGATCTCCTCCGGCGAGCGCAGGTAGCGCTCCTCGACCGGGGTGTCGTCCAGCGGCATGAAGTCGTCCCCCAGCTCGTACACCAGCGGCTCGCCCGTGGGGATGTTCAGCTCGGTGATGTCGTCGTCGGAGATGCCGCTCAGGTGCTTGACCAGTGCCCGCAGGCTGTTGCCGTGCGCGGTCACCAGCACCGTGCGGCCGGGCGTGAGATCGGGGACGATGGCGTCGTACCAGTAGGGCAGCATGCGCGCCACCACGTCGGCGAGGCACTCGGTGTCGGGGATGACCTCGGCGGGCAGCCCGGCGTAGCGGGCGTCACGCCGCACGTTGCGCTCGTCGTCGCGCGCCATGGGGGGCGGGGCGACGTCGTACGCCCGGCGCCAGACCTTGACCTGGTCGGCCCCGAAGCGCTCGGTGGTCTCCTTCTTGTTCAGGCCCTGGAGGTCGCCGTAGTGGCGCTCGTTGAGACGCCAGTGCCGGCGCACCGGGATCCACGACCGGTCCAGCTCGATCAGGGCCAACTCCGCGGTGCGGATGGCCCGGGTGAGCACCGACGTGTGCAGCACGTCGGGCAGCAGGCCCCTCTCGGCCATGAGCTGCCCGCCGGCTGTTGCCTGCGCCTCACCCTTCGGGCTGAGGGCGCAGTCGTACCAGCCGGTGAAGAGGTTCTCGAGGTTCCACACGCTCTCGCCGTGGCGGAGCAACACCAACGTCCTGGCCATGGCCGGTCAAGCTACGGGTTGCTGCTCGGCGGCGACCAACCGGCGGGTCGGACCGGCAGGTCACTCGTTGCCCTCGTCGGGCGGGATCTCCGGTTCGCGGAACCGGCCGATCACGAGGCTGATGGTGTCACCCCGGTTCGCCTGCCCGCCCTGGGGGCTCTGGCTGAGCACCTTGCCGTCCTGGCCGGGATTGTCGACCTGCTGGTCGCTGGTCGACACCGATAGGCCCGCGTTCTCGAGCTGGCTGCGTGCGATCGCCTCGTCCAGGTTCTCGACGCGAGGGATCTGGACCGTTTCGACCCCCGACGAGATGATCAACGTGATCGTCTGCGTGGGGGGCACCTCGGTGCCGACGGCCGGGTCGGTGCGGATGACGTTGCCGGCCGCCACGTCCTGTGACACCTCCTGGGTGACGCCGACGTTGCCGAGAGCCGCTGGACGACAGGTTGGCCCGGGCGGTGGCCTCGGACTGGCCGGTCACGTCGGGTATCGCGACCGTGCCCGAGCCGGACGACACGTTGATCGTGACTTCGGCCCCAGGCGCCGCCGGCGCGTTGGCGGCCGGGTCCTGCGAGATGACCAGCCCCTCCTCGACCTCGTTGTCCTCGACCGGCGACCTGCTTGACGATGAAGCCCGCGGTCGACAGCGCCTCGCTGGCTTCGGTGGCGGACATACCCGTCACGTCCGGCACGGGCTTGGTCTCCGGGCCTTGGCTGATCGTCATGGTGACGTTCGAGCCGACGTCGGCCCTGTCGCCCGCAGGCGGGTCGGTGCTGATCACCTCGTCCTCGGGCCGATCGGACACCTCGTACGCGGGCACGACGACGAAGCCCTCGGCCTCGAGGGTCGCCGTGGCCGCGGCAGACGGCTGGCCGACCACCAGGGGCACCGCCACCTGCTCGACCGGCGGCTCCTCGTTGTCGCTGAAGTTGCGAGCCAACAGGAACAGCAGACCCGCCAGCACGAGCAGCAGCAGCACCAGGGCGGCGAGGAACCACTTGGACCGCTTGGGTTCCTCCTCGTCGGCGAACTCGTCGTAGTCGTCGTAGTCGTCGTACCCGTCGCCCTGATAGCCCACCGGGCCGGCGACGAGCGCGGTCTGGTCGCCGTAGCCGGTGGGTGCCATCAGGCCGGTGGCGCCGGGGTCGACCGGAGGCGCCAGCAGCGGCTCGGCCATGATGCGGCTGCCGTCGAGGTAGCGGCGCAGGTCGGCCCGCAGGTCCTGCGCCGAGGGGTAGCGGTTGGCGGCGTTCTTGGCCAGGCACTTGAGGGTGATGGCCTCGAGCGTCTCGGGCAGCGCGGGGTCGATGCGCCGCGGCGGCACCGGGTTCTCCTGCACGTGCTTGTAGGCGATGGCCACCGCGCTGTCGCCCGAGAAGGGCGGGTGCCCGGTGGTCATCTCGTAGAGCACGCAGCCCAGGCTGTAGAGATCGCTGCGGGGATCGACCGGCGCGCCCCGCGCCTGCTCGGGCGAGAAGTAGGTGGCCGTGCCCATGACCGAGCCGGTCTTGGTCAGGTTCTGGTCGGTCGAGTCGCTGAGCGCCCGGGCGATGCCGAAGTCGGCGACCTTGACCCCGCCGTCGCGGGTGAGCAGCACGTTGCCGGGCTTGACGTCGCGGTGCACCACCCGGTTGCGGTGGGCGAAGCCGAGCGCGGCGGCGATGTCGGCCGTGATCTCGGCGGCGCGGTCGGGATGCAGCCGGCCCTCGTCGCGGATCGTGTCGGCGAGCGTGTGGCCCTCGACGTACTCCATGACGATGAAGTACGTGCCGTTGGCCTCGCCCCAGTCGAACACGCTGACGATGTTGGGGTGCTGCAGGTTGGCGGCCGCCTGGGCCTCGCGGCGGAACCGCTCGACGAAGCCCGCGTCGGTGGCCAGCGCCGGGAACAGCACCTTGACCGCCACCGGGCGGTCGAGCAGCTGGTCGCGCGCCAGGTACACCTCGGCCATGCCGCCGCGGCCGAGCCGCCGGTGCAGCTCGTACCGACCGTTGAAGATGACTTGGTTCTGCTGCGACATGCGATCCCCAGGTTACGAGATGGGGGTATGTGCCCCCGAGTCAGGCGGTGTCACGTGTCATCCACCCGAGCCCGAGTCCCCGTCTTGCTGCGCCCGGTCGGGCGTAGCCAACGCCTGCTGCATCACCGCGGCGGCGATCGGTGCCGCCACTGTGCCACCAGTTTGCTCGCTCGCGCCTTCCTGACCCTCGACGATCACCGCGACGGCCACGTGCGGGACCTCGCCCGGGGGCCCGGCGAAGCCGATGATCCAGGCGTGAGACCTCGGCGGGTCGGTGCCGAGCTGCGCCGTGCCGGTCTTGCCGCCCACGACGAAACCGTCGAGGCCGTCGTCGAGCCGGTGCGCCGAACCGTCCGTGACGACCGACTCCATCGCCTGGCGCAGCAGACCGGCCGTCTGCGGCGACATCGCCGTCGTGAACGTGTCGGCGTCGAACTCCTCGACGGTGTTGCTCTGGTCGTCGCGGATCTCGCGCATGACGTGCGGCTCGACGATCTCGCCGTCGTTGGCGACCGCCGCGGCCACGAGTGCCATCTGCAGCGGGGTGGCACGGTTCTCGTTCTGCCCGATCGACAGCTGGGCCAGCACGCCCAGGTTCTGCGACAGCGGCGTGCCGTCGACCTCGGTGGGAAACGTCGAGCGGACCTGCTCGCTGCGGCCGGCCGGCGGGGGCAGGTCGAACGGAACCTCTTGGTTGAAGCCGAACGCCTCGGACGTGCCGATCATCGCGTCTGGCCCCGCGTCCTCGACGCCCATCTGGGCGAAGGCGCTGTTGCAGGAGTCCTGCAGGATCTGGAACAGCGTGCCGCCGCAGGTGCCGCCGCCGAAGTTGGGGACGGGCGCGCCCTGCGGCTGACCGTTGACCTCGGCCTGGTAGGCGCTGCTCGACGGGTAGACGGGCTCGTCCCGGGTGACGCCGCCCTGCTCGATGCCTGCCGTGGCGGTGACCACCTTGAACGTCGACCCGGGGAAGAAGTTGTCCTGGTACGTGCGCGCCAGCGTCGGCTTCTCGGGGTCGTCGTTGAGCAGCGTCGCTGCGGCCTCTGCGGCGTCGAAGTCGTGCGTCGCCAGGAGGTTGGGGTCGTAGGACGGTGTCGACCACAGGGCCAGGATCTCGCCGTTGCGGGGGTCGAGCGCCACGACCGATCCCTCCCGAGTCGCCCAGCTCCCTGCTGGCCGCCTCCTGCACGTCGTTGCGCAGCGACAGGATGACGTCGCCGACGACCTCGCGGTCGACGAACAGGTCGCCGAGTCGGTCGAGGTCGAAGCCGATGTCGTCGCCGGTCAGGTAGCCGTTGTAGGTGCGCTCGACGCCTGACGAGCCCAGCTCGAAGGCGAAGTGCCCGGTCACGTGGCCGAACAGCGGACCGGTCGGGTACACGCGCTGCAGCTCGTACCTGTCGTCGCTGGGGATCGGATTCGGCCACGACCACGCCGTCGGCCGTGACGATGTCGCCCCGCGGGGCCGAGAAGTCGCGCACGACCGCCCGCAGGTTCTCGGGATTGTCCTGCAGCTCCTCGGCCTCGAACACGGTCAGCCGGTTCACCTGCAGGAAGAGGGCGGTGTAGCAGAGCGCGAGGAACACGCCCAGGTTGCGGATCTGCTTGCTCACCGGGTCACCCCGTTCGCCCGGGTCATCCGACGACCTCTGTCATCTGGCCGGCGGCGGCCCGGTCGGCGTCACGCTCGGCCGAGTCGTTGGAGATGCGCAGCAGCAACGACAGCAGCACCCAGTTGGCCAGGAGCGACGAGCCGCCGTAGGAGATGAACGGCAGCGTCACCCCGGTGAGCGGCAGCAGCCGCACGACCCCCGCCATGATGATGAACGCCTGGAAGCCGAGCAGGGTGGTGAGGCCGGTGGCCAACAGGCGCTCGAAGCCGTTGGTGGTCTGCTGGGCGATGCGCAGCCCTGCGCCGATCATGAGCAGGAAGCCGATCAGCACGGCCGTGGCGCCCAGGAGTCCCAGCTCCTCGCCGATGGCGGCGAAGATGAAGTCGCTCTCGACCACCGGGATGTTGAGCGGCACACCCAGGTTGAGCCCGGTCCCGGCGATGCCGCCGTCAGCGAACGCGAACGCGGCCTGGATGACCTGGTGGCCCTTCTCCTTGCCCCACGGGTCGATCCAGGTGTCGAACCGTTCCTGCACGTGGTTGAACGAGCTGAACGCCAGGTAGCCGCCTCCCACGAACAGCACCACGCCCACCACCAGGTACGACGCCCGCTCGGTGGCCACCCAGATGAGCACCAGGAACAGGGTGAAGAACAGCAGCGAGGAGCCCAGGTCCTTCTCCGTCACCATCACGACGAGGGCGACGCCCCAGGCGATGAGGATGGGCCCGAGGTGCTTGGGGTCGGGCAACGAGACCGGCCCGAACGCGCGGTGGATGGCCAACAGCTCGCGCTTCTCGACGAGGTAGCCGGCGAAGAACACCGCGAGCGCCAGCTTGGCGAACTCTCCCGGCTGGAAGTTGACGGGGCCGAAGGACACCCAGATGCGGCTGCCGTTGATCGTCTGGCCGACGACGGGCAGCAAGGGCAGCAGCAGCAGCACCAGGCCGATGAACCCGGCCGTGTACCGGTAGCGCTCGAGCTTGCGGACGTCGCGGACGAGCACGAGCGTCGCGACGAAGGCGGCGACGCCCAGGATCATCCACAGTGACTGCAGCCCGGCCAGGCCGTCGGGCTCGGCCTTGGCCTCGTCCAGCCGCACGATGAACACGTAGCCCAGCCCGTTCAGCAGCGAGGCGAGGGGGAGCAGCATGCCGTCGGCCTGGGGGGCGAACCGGCGGACCGCCACGTGCGCGACGAGCGGCAGGCCGACGATGATGCCCAGGAACGGGCCGACCGTCGTGGGGATGGCGCTGTTCTCGGGCACCGACGCCAGCAGGTAGGCGCCCACCACGAACATCGTGCCGAGCACGAGCAGGCCCAGCTCGGTGGTGCGGCGGGCGGCGAAGGTCATGCCGGAGGGGGCGCGGTGGTGGGCGGCGCGGTCGTGGTGGGCGGCGCGGTCGTGGTGGTGGGCGCGGTCGTGGTGGTGGGCGGGTCGAGCTCGTCGGCCTGCTCGGACACGTTGGCGATGAAGCGTCGGGCATCGGCCAGCGACGTCTGCTCGACGCCGTCGTCGATGTCATGCTGGCGCGACTCGGGCACGCGGTCGCGCTCGAGGTCGGTGACGTCGACGAGCTCGGGGTCGATCCACAGCACGCCCCCCGGGCGGCCCTTGTAGATCGCCACCTGGTCGCCGTCGAAGCCGACGAAGTACGCGGCGGTGCCGTACCACTGGATCGTGGCGACGACCCCGCCCACCAGAGCGACCACCAGCAGCGAGAACACGGCGACGCGCCAGGTCAGTCGGCGGGTGCGGGCCCTGCGGGCTCTGCGGGCCTTGTGGCGTGCGCCGCCGGCGCCAGGGTCGTGGCGACCCTCGAGCGCCGTCCCGTCGCCGGGGACGAGGTCGTCGACGTCGTCGACGTCATCGACGTCATCGACGTCTGCGATGCGGTCGAGCTCGGCGGTGTCCGTGCCGGTGCCCGAACGGCTGCGGCGCCGGCGCCGCGACTGTGTCGTCGCCCGCATAGGCCGGGCTGGGCCGCGGCCCTGAGCTGGCCGTGGTCGGCTCAGCGTCGGCGGCCAGGGCAGCCGAGGCGGCCTGGGCCCGGCCACCGTCGTCCAGCACGTCGACGACCACGACCGTCACGTTGTCGCGCCCGCCGCCGTCGACCGCCAGACGGACCAGCTCGTCGGCCGCGTCGCCGGGGTCGGCCAGGCGGCGGAGCACCGAGACGATGCCGGGCTCGGGCACCTCGTTGAACAGCCCGTCCGAGCAGAGCACGTAGCGGTCGCCCGGCCGCGGGTCGACGGCGAACACGTCGACGGGCACGTTGTCGTAGACCCCCAGCACCCGCGTGACGATGTTGCGCTGCGGGTGCACCGCCGCCTCCTCCGGCGACAGGCTGCCCTCGCGCACCAGGTCGGCGACCAGGCTGTGGTCGGTCGTCACCTGGTCGAGCTCGTTGTCCGCGTAGCGGTAGCAGCGCGAGTCGCCCACGTTGGCGATCGCCAGGACCTCGTCGTCGTCGTGCTCGACCACGGCGAGCGCCACGACGGTGGTGCCCATGCCGGTGAGCTCGGGGTCGTCGGCTCCGGCGTGGAACACCGCGGAGTTGGCCTGCTCGACCGCGTCGATCAGCCCCTCGACCGTGTGCTCCGCGTAGGTCTGCCCCAGCGTCTCGCAGGCGATCTGCGACGCGACCTCGCCGCCGCTGTGGCCGCCCATGCCGTCGGCCACCGCCCACAGGTTGCTGTCGGGCCGGGCGAGGTACTGGTCCTGGTTGTTGGAGCGGACGCGGCCCACGTCGGTGGCGCCGCCCCAGCGCATCGAGGTGCGATCGGCGCGGGCGGTCACAGCAGCTCCAGCACGGTGTTGCCGATCTGCAGCTTGTCGCGCCGCTTGATCACCATGGGCCCGGCGACCCGACGGCGGTTGAGGTAGGTGCCGTTGGTCGACCCCAGGTCCTCGACGTACCAGTTGCTGTCACGCTGGAAGACCCGGGCGTGCACCTGACTGGCGTAGGCGTCCTCGAGCGGCACCTGGCAGCCGGCGGCGCGCCCCAGGGTGATCTCCTCGTCGAGGGGGTAGCTGCGGCCCCGCAGACCCGGGCGGCTCGAGCACCTTGAGCTGCGGATGGTTGGAGTGACCGCGACGGGCGGGCGCGGCGCGGCCGGCCCTTCTGCTTGCCCGCGGGCACGGGGGCGTCGGCCAGGCGCGGAACGTTGACCTCGGTCCACACCGCACGCAGGACGCGCAGGAAGAACAGGTACAGGAGTATGAGCAGGAACAGCTTGAGGAGGTTCAGCAGCTGGTCGGGCACCGAGCGGGAGATTATCGGTAGCCGGGCCATCCGCCCGACCGGCAGGCCGACGCGGGGACGGTTGTGCTGGTGGCGGGGCTGCGGCGACGCCGGAAGTCGCTGCCTGTCAGCTCGCCTCGAAGCGCATGCGGGTGTTGCCGAACGTGATGTCGTCGCCGTCCGCGAGCATCCGCTGGTCGACGCGCACACCGTTGATCTTGGACCCGTTGGTCGACCCCAGGTCGACGAGCAGGAAGCCGTCGCCCTGCGGGCGGATCTCGGCGTGGTTGCGGCTGACGTTGGGGTCGGCGAGCACGATGTTGGACTCGGGGCGCCGGCCGATGCTGATGATGTGCTCCTCGAGGGTGAAGCGGTCGCCGGTGGGCAGCACGAGGCTGCCCGCGCCGGCGCCACCTGCGCCCTCGCGAAAGCGGCCCTCGATCTCGAACCAGCCGGTGCCGAAGCTCTCGTCGACCACCAGCTCGACGTCGAGCGGGCCCATGAAGCCGTAGCCCTCGTCGCGGGCATGGGCCCGGGCGGCATCGCACAGCTCGCGGCGGAGGGCGTCCTTGACCTCGCCGAACTCCTGGAAGTCGCCGGGAGAGAGGTAGATCGTGAAGTGGTTGGCGGCCACAGGCGTGCCCCGCACGCCGACGGAGACGTGGTCGTCCATCTCGCGGGCGAGGCGGCGGGCCAGCTCGACGGGGCGGATGCTCGACTTGAACGCGCGGGCGAACGCCCCCTCGACCATGCGCTCCAGTCGCCGTTCGAAACCACGGATCGCCACGGCAAGGCAGGTTACCGGTACGCCAGGTGGTTCACGTGTCGTCGCCGGGTCGGCGCCGGCGACCGTCGCACCGTGTCGTGCGTCGTGTGCGAGCGTCTCGAGGGCCGCCCTGGCCACTCGCACGGCGACCTCGTCCCGCGCCGCCTTGTCGACCCCGGGGAGGTGCGGCGAGACCATGACCACGTGGTCGCCCCGACGGGCCATCACGCCCCCGCCGAACCGGGCGCGATAGCCCTCGTCGCCCAGGCCGGTCACCTCGTGGCGCAGGGCCGCGGGCAGCGAGCGGTAGACCTCGAGGGCCGCCGTGGGGACCCACACGACCTGGATGTGCCCGGCGGCGCCCGCCGTGTAGATGGCCGACCCGCCGGCGAGTGCGGCCGGGTGCGGCCTCGCGTGGGTGTCGCGAGTGAGCGGCAGACCGGCGGCCGCCGAGACCGCAGCGTCGTTCGGCAGGGGCGGCGGTGCGACCCGGCCATCGCCGGCGCCCATGCTGCCGGCGAACGCCGCCATCGCCGCCAGGGCGCCGGACGCCGCCGAAGGGGACGCGGCCGCATCGGGCGCTGTGGTCGGTACCCCGGCCGGAGTGGAGGTGGCGGCGGCCTGGGTGCTCACGACCTCGAACTCGGTGACGTGCTGCAGGCGGCGGGTGACCCGGGCGCGCACGGTGTCGCCCTGGTGGCCGGGCACACGGCTGCGGAACCGCCAGGCCCGCACGCGGTCGGCCGTCCCGTCGTCGACCGCCATGTACCAGAGGGCACGCTTGTCGGTGCTGCGATCGCGCTTGCGGACGAGCCGACCCTCGACCGGGGTGCGCCCGGTGGCCAGGTCGGCGAGCCCGGCGAACGTCATGGCTGCACCCCGGACGCTCACCGCGCTCGCCAGCACCGTGACGACCAGCAGCGTGATCGTGATGCCGATGCGAGCCCCGGCCGGGACATCGGAGCCCAGGCCCGCGTCGGTGAGCGCACCACGGTCGAGCGACTCGCGCAGCGACGTCGCCGCCCGTGAGGCCAACGGCAGCAGCGGCACACCGATCGCCAGGTGGAGGAGGCCGAGCAGCGTGACGATGCCGGGGTGCCGGCCGTAGCCGGGCGAGAGGAGTCCCTTCGGGTAGCGGATGCGCACCACCCGCCACCGTCCTCCGACCGAGCTCCAGGCCTCGCGGTCGCTCTCGGCGCCGAGCGGCAGGGCCTGCACCACGCCGTGGGCGACGCCGAGCGCCGTGCCCTGGGCCAGCAGGTGGTCCCAGATCGCGACGGCCGCCGGCGGCTGTTCGGCGAACAGGGGATCCTCCTCGAGCAGCTCGCGCAGCCCGAGCCAGCGTCCGGCCGCCGCCCGGCCCGCCGGGGTGTCGCGCTCGCCGGACCGGGAGCCGGCCACTGCGGACAGCGCAGCGAAGGAGACGACGGCGGCGGCGACGGCGGCTCCCGCGGGGTCGTCGTCTGCGTCGTTCGGGTCGTCGGGGATGGTCGATACGGCGAGGGCAACGGCAATCGCCACCGGCACACCAGCGGCGACCAGCAGAGCCTTGAGCCCGGACGGCCAGCGGGGTCGCGACAGGTCGCGGGCCCGGGCGTCGGCGACGACCGCGCTGCGGAAGTCGCGCCACCAGTTCTTCGCCGTCTCGTCGGGCCCTGTGGTCAGCGCCTGGGCCGGCACCCGACCGTCGTCGGTGTGGCCGGCCAACCGCTGGACGTGCCCCAGCACCATCTGCTCGTACCGGGTCAGCGTGTCGCCGGCGCGCAGCCCCGCCGGATCGTTGCGCACCCGCACGAACGTGCTGTCGCCGACGAGGTCGATCTCGAGGTGGCGGCGGGCGGCGAGGTCGACCAGGGTGGCGGGGATCGACTCGTGGCCGATGTCCCAATCGGTGGTGATCAGGTTGACGACGGCCGGCGGCTCGGCGCCTTGCACCTCGAGGGTGGCCGCGCCGGGGCGGACACGCCGAGGGTCGGTGATGGCGGTGAGCAGGCCCAGCAGGACCACCCACGCGACGGCGAGGCCGCCGGCCACCAGCCACAGGGTGGGCCCCATGTCGCGCCACCGGTCGACCAGCCCGCCTGCCTCGGCGGCCACCGCCGGCGCGCCCGCGTAGATCGTCATGCCGCCCGTCGCCCCTGCGTCGTCGCCTACCTGCCGGTGTCGACCGGCCGGCCCTTGTCGGCCCGGACCCTACTGCCGCCCGAATGGTGGACCGCCCGGCGGCCCGCGCTATCTTTTTCGTCTTGTCACTCGGGCGAGTGGCGGAATTGGCAGACGCGCTGGCTTCAGGTGCCAGTGGCCGTAAGGTCGTGGGGGTTCAAGTCCCCCCTCGCCCACCACTCACCAACCACAATGGGTGGTTCGCGCTTTTAGGGTCTGATGCGTTGACCACGTAGATCGCAGTCGGCTCTGCGGTGGTCTCGGAGGTCTGGTCTCCTGGCGTCTCGCCTCGGAGTCAACCGTTGCGCCGGCAGCGGCTAGCGAGGTACTCGCAGGCCCAGTTCCGCGAGCTGCGCCACTCCCCATCGGCTCCGCGCACGGCGTGGAGGCGACCTCGGTTGGCGGCGGGGCGGAGGGCGGGGGCACCGATCTCCGCCGTTGCTAGCGCTGCGAGGGGACGAGCCGGGCGGTGCGTGCGATTGCGGGCACGACGAATCGATAGAGGTTGTCGAGGATGGACCGTGCCAGCAATTCGCCAAGTGCACCGCAGTCGCTTGCGTCCGCTCGTCATAGCGCCGTGAGGTACTGGCTGCGCTGTCGCTTGTAGATGATTGCCGGCGGGTAGCCGAGCCGCACGAGCACGAGGTTCAACACCAACCTGCCGGTCCGGCCGTTCCCTCCAGGAAGGGGTGGATGCGTTCGAACTCTGCGTGCAGCGCAGCCAGCTGTTCCGGAAACGCCTCGGACCGTGCCTCGAGTCGGTTCACCTCCGTGGCCCATCCGTCGATCTCCGCTGGGACCAGCGGCCAGGTCGGCGGCGTCATGCCTCCAGGGAACGGTCGGATGTCGTGTTCACGAAACCTCACCGAGTGCTCGGCGCCGACGATCGCGAGGCTGTTGCCGTCGGCGCGGGCGCGGCGCACGATGGCGCCATGGCGGTCTCGATGGAGCGGCAGATGTGGTCCGCGCTCGACCAGGTGCGGTACCAACCGACCCCGAAACGGGTGCGCGTGGGGGCAGGGGACGCGGTCGTCGCCGACACGACCGGAGCCCTGCTGGTCTGGGAACCGAGACGCGTGGTGCCGTCCTACGCAGTGCCTGTCGCGGACGTCGCCGTCACCCTCCGGCAGGCCGCCGACGCCCCGGCGCCCGATCACGAGCCTCTCTCCTTCGGACCGGACTGGCCGACGGTGCTCGATCCGAGCATCCCGTTCACGGTCCACACTGCTCCCGGCGACCAGCTCGACGTGGTGTCCGACGACGGAACCCGCTCGGCGGCCGCCTTCCGCATCACCGATCCCGATCTCGGCGACCATGTGGTGCTCGACTTCGAGGCCTTCGATTGGTGGGAGGAGGACGAGCCGATCGTCAGCCATCCGCGGGACCCGTTCCACCGCATCGACGTCCGGCGCAGCTCCCGGCCGGTCCGGCTCGAGCACGAGGGCCACGTCCTCGCCGAGTCGACGCAGTGCCGGATGCTGTTCGAGGGCGTGTTCCCCCTGGTCCGGTACTACATGCCACGCGACGACATCCGGGTCGCGCTGCGCGAGAGCGGCCACCGCACCACCTGCGCGTACAAGGGTCGGGCGACCCACTACTCCGCCACGGTGGGCGACGACGAGCTCGACGCCATCGCCTGGAGCTACGAGGACCCGCTCGACGATGCGATGGCGGTGCGGTCGCTCGTCTGCTTCTACCAGGAGCGACTCGATCTCACCGTCGACGGCCAGGCTGTCGAGCGCATCCGCACGCCGTGGTCGTAGAGGAGCTCGCGTGACCTCGCCTACCGGCGCGGCGTCGCCTCGACGAGGTCGACGATCACGCCCGCCAGCTCGGGGCCCTTGTCCTCCTGCAGGAAGTGGCCCGCGCCGGCGATGGTCGCGTGCGGTCGTCCGGCGGCGCCCGGCACCAGCTTCTCGAACGGGCGCGCCCCGCCCCGGGTGATGGGGTCGCTGTCGGAGAAGGCGGTCAGCAGCGGCTTGTCCCACCGCTCCAGCACCTGCCAGGCGGCGCGGTTGGCGTCCGCCGCGGGGTCGTCGGGGCTCGTCGGCACGAGGGTGGGGAAGATGCGGGCCCCGGCCTTGTACGAGTCGTCGGGGAAGGGCGCGTCGTAGGCGGCGATCACCTCGGGCGCGAGCTCGGTGGTGCAGCCGCCGTTGACGATGCCGCCGACGGGGAAGTCCTCGGCCTCTTGCGAGAAGCGCTGCCAGGCCAGGAACGCGTCGGTCGGGCGCGCGGTCGCCGGTCGGGAGGCCGGTGTTGGCCACGACGATCCGGGCGAAGCGTTCGGGGTTCTCGGCCGCCAGCCGGAGGCCGACGAGACCACCCCAGTCCTGGCCGACCAGCGTGACGTCGCGCAGGTCGAGGTGATCGAGGAGGGCGGCGCGCATCCACTCGACGTGGCGGGCGTAGGTGTAGTCGGTCCGCTCGGTCGGCTTGTCGGAGCGGCCGAACCCCACCAGGTCGGGGGCGACGCAGCGCAGCCCGGCGTCGACCAGCACGGGGATCATGTGCCGGTACAGGAAGCACCACGACGGCTCCCCGTGCATGAGCAGCACCACCTCGCCGTCGGGTGGCCCCTCGTCGAGGTGGTGGACGCGGAGCCGGCCACCGGCGCCGTCGGCCACCTCCACGTAGTGCGGGGCGAAGTCGAAGTCGGGCAGGTCGACGAAGCGATCGTCGGGGGTCCGGATGGTCTGCACGGGTGCTCCTCGCGTCGGAGGTCGATCAGGTCACTGGTGGGCCATGAGCTGGCGCAGCTCGGCCGCGTCGTCGACGGTCGCCTCGCCCGCCGTGTCGAGCACCACGCGCTCGATCTCGCCGGTGAACCGGAACGGTGGCCGGAACGCAGCCGGGTCGACCGAGTCGGCGTGCGCGTAGCCGCAGGTGACGCCGTAGAAGCCCGGGCTGGCGACGAGCGAGTACGGCAGCGAGGACACGGCGACAAGCGTGCCGCCGACGTACAGCTTCGAGCGTCCGGGGACGCCCTGGCCGTTCAGGAGGTCGACGGGGTCGCCGGTGCGCTCGAACTCGTAGCGCACGACCTGCCGGCCGTCCGGCACGGGGTCGGGGGACGACACCCGGAACTGCTCGAGGCCCACATAGTTGAGGACGTGGTGGAGGCGTCCGCCCTGGACGTAGAAGGCGAAGCCCACGTGGCGGCCGCCCTGGGTGAGGAGCACGCCCTCGGCGCCTCTCGGGGGGATCACCACCTCGGCGGTGATCGAGTACGAGCGCCCGACGATGCGGGGCGCCATCGTGAAGGTGAGCGGCGCGGCTCCCGGAAGGAACTCGGCGGTGTGCGGCAACCGCTGCCCGTCGGGCCGGGGACGCGCCCGCCCGCGGGGCGACGACAGCGGCAGCACGCCGTACCGCTCGGCTTCCTCGTACCAGAGGGCGATCATCCGCTCGAGTCGCTCGGGCTCGGCCGCGGCCAGGTTCGTCGTCTCGGCCGGGTCCGCGCCGAGGTCGAACAGCTCCCACTCGTTCCGGTCCATCTCGTCGAGGAGCTCGGGGGTCAGCTCGGTGAACCGGAAGTCACGCCCCCGCTCGGCGGCCTCGGCCAGGCTCGGCCCGGCGAACGGGCACACGGCCCGCCATCCGTCGTGGTACAGGGCGCGGTAGCCGTGCATCTCGAAGTACTGCGTCGATCGTGGTGTCGGCGCGCCGGCGTCGGTGAAGGACGCGACCAGGCTCGCCCCGTCGAACCGCCGCTGGGGCACACCCGCCACCACCTCGGGCGTCGGGAGTCCCGCCGCGTCGAGCAGGGTGGGGAGGACGTCGATGGCGTGCGCGTACTGTTGGCGGACCGCGCCGTGGTCCGCGATGCCGGCCGGCCACGAGACGATGCACGGTTCGCTGACCCCGCCGCGGTACGTCTCGCGCTTCCACCGGCGGAACGGGGTGGTGCCGGCCCACGTCCATCCCCACGAGTAGTGCGGGAACGTGTCGACCCCGCCCCACCCGTCGTAATGGCACAGGTTGTCGTCGAGGCGCTCGGGTACGAAGTTGAAGAACAGCGACTCGTTGAACGTGCCCGCCGGCCCGCCCTCGGCGCTGGCGCCGTTGTCGGAGACGGCGACGACGATCGTGTTGTCGAGCTCGCCGAGGCGCTCGACGAAGTCGAGGACGCGGCCGACGTGGTGGTCGGTCTGGGTGAGGAACCCGGCGTACACCTCCATCTGGCGGGCGAACATGCGTCGGGAGTCGGCGTCGAGGTCGTCCCAGGGGGGCACGTCGGGGTCGCGCTCGGACAGCTGGGTGTGGCCCGGCACGATGCCCGTCGCCACCTGACGGTCGAAGACCTCGGCGCGGTAGGCGTCCCACCCCTGGTCGAAGCGCCCGCGGTACGGCTCCACCCACTCGGGCTCCACGTGGTGGGGCGCGTGGCCCGCACCGGTGGCGTAGTACAGGAAGAACGGCTTGTCGGGCGCGGCCACGTGCGCGTCCTTGATCATCTGGATGGCGTGGTCGGCCAGGTCGGCGTTGAGGTGGTAGCCGTCCTCGGGCGTGGCCGGGGGAGCGATGGGCGTGTTGTCCTGCACCAGGTCGGGGAACCACTGGCTCGTGTCGCCCCCCATGAACCCGTAGTACCGCTCGAAGCCCCGGCCGAGCGGCCAGGTGCGGTACGGGCCCGCGCTCGACGTCTCGGTGGGCGGGCTGAGGTGCCACTTGCCGACCGCGAAGGTGTTGTACCCCGCATCGCGCAGGACGGCGGGCAGGAAGGCCTGGTCGGGGCCGGCCATGCCGTTGTACCCGGGGAACCCCATCGACAGCTCGACCAGCGCGCCGACGCCCACCGCATGGTGGTTGCGTCCGCTCAGCAGGCAGGCACGTGTCGGCGAGCACAGGGGCGTGGCGTGGAAGTTCGTGTAGCGCAGCCCGCGGGCCGCCAGCCGGTCCAGCGTCGGCATCTCGCACCCGCCGCCGAAGGGTGACGGCTGGGCGAAGCCGACGTCGTCGAGCACGAGGAGCACGATGTTCGGCGCCCCCTCCCTCGCCCGGGGCACCTCCGGCCAGGCCGGCTCCGAGTCCCGGAGCGTGCGGCCGATCCGCCCGGCGAATGCCGTCGCCCCTGTTCCATCGCCTGAGATGCTCACCCCGTGCTCCCCTCTCGCCCGCGGACCGGTCAAGTATTGACATACTTTGTGTCGACTTTCTAGGGTCGGGCTCGTGAGCAGCGGAACGGCGGCGGCCGACGCCCCCCTGACGGATGGCCGCATCCTGCGAGCCGAACGCACCCGGCAGGTCGTGGTCGAGGCCCTCCTCGACCTGGTCGAGCAGGGCGAGCTCCACCCGACGGCGCAGCAGGTGTCGGATCGCTCCGGGGTGTCGATGCGGTCGATCTTCCGGCTCTTCGACGACGTCGACGCCCTCCACGCCGCGGCGATCGCCGCCCATGTCGAGCGGGTGGCCCACCTGTTCGAGGCGCCCGACACGACGGGGCCGGCCGAGTCGCGGCATGGCCGTGTTGGTCTCGCGGCGCTCCCGGCTGTACGAGACGATCGCCCCCGTCCGACGGATGGCGATCCGCCTCGCCCCGCGGTCGCGCCCGATCGCGGCCGAGCTCGCGCACGCCAACGTGATCCTGCGCGCCCACCTCACCGAGCTGTTCGCACCCGAGCTGGCGTCCATGCGCACCGGCCGGCAGGCCGAGGTGATCGAGGCGCTGGACGCGCTGACCAGCTGGGAGACGTGGGAACGCCTCCGCACCGCCCAACGACTCGAGGCCGACGAGGCCGCTCGCGTCATCACCACCACGGGGCTGGCCGTCCTCGCGTCGGCGGTCGGTCTCGCACGCACACCGATCCGCTGACCGCGGCGCGATCGTCCGGAGTGTCCGCTCGCGATCCGTA
The DNA here is from genome assembly GCA_963735375.1 of uncultured Acidimicrobiales bacterium. Classification (GTDB taxonomy): domain Bacteria; phylum Actinomycetota; class Acidimicrobiia; order Acidimicrobiales; family VFJN01; genus ZC4RG19. Next base: position 80,149 of record CAVTKS010000005.1, on the reverse strand, counting down.
ACCCCCGAGCCCTCGCGTCAGGTGCTGACGCCGGGGCCAGACTCCTCCAGTCCACCTGGGCCGGAACGCGCTCCGCCACCACACGGTGGCCCCGTCGGAGCCCAGCGCGCCCGCAACGGTTGCGGGGTCGGTCAGGTCCTTTCAGCGAACACGATCACGTTGTCGACGTAGTGGCCGCTGGACCGGTCGAACGCGCCGCCACAGGTGACGAGGCGAAGCTCCGCCCCCGTGGTCGGTGCGTAGACGCTCTCGGTCGGGAACTCGGCCTTGGCGTGTTGTTCGATGCGCTGCACGGTGAAGTCGACCCGGGTGCCGTCGGTGCGCACGACGCTGACCACGTCGCCCGGCTGCAGCTCGCCCAACCGGTAGAACACGGCCGGGCCGCGGGTGGAATCGACGTGCCCGGCGATGACGGCCGGGCCCTGCTCGCCCGGCTCGGGCCCACCGGTCCACCACCCGGTCTCGTCCACGCCGTCGGGAACCTCGAGTGCACCCGACCCGTCCAACCCCAGAGCGATGATCGGTGCGTCCACGCCGATCGCGTCGACATACACCCGCACCGGATCGGCGGCGTCGGCGTCGACTCTGGACACTGCCGCCGGCACGGTCGTGGACGGCACGAGAGCCTCACCGGAGGACCCGACCGAGCGTTCCGGCCCGTCCCCCGAGCCCGCACACGCGACAAGAACGAGCGCGGCGACGGCCGCCGCGGGTCGGAACGACCCGCGACGGCCCACCGGTAAGCAATGGCCCACCATGATCAGTCGCGCCGACCACCGAGACGGGCGAACGCCGGCCGAGCCACCATCGCGCCGCCCACAGCCAGCGCCGCGAGCGGTGCCGCCCAACCGATGACCGATGTGCCGGTCGAGCGCTCGTTGCTGGCCCGCTCGGCCGTCAAGGACTCCGCCGCTGTTCCGCCCTGGCCGGTGGCGACTCCGCCGGCGGGTACCTGGCCGTCGTCGTCGTCATCGCCGTTGCCGTCATCGTCGTCGTCGTCGCCTGTGGCGGTGGACGTTCCGCCCTGGCCGGTGGCGACTCCGCCGGCGGGTGCCTGGCCGTCGTCGTCGTCATCGTCGTTGCCGTCATCGTCGTCGTCGTCGCCTGTGGCGGTGGACGTTCCGCCCTGGCCGGTGGCGACTCCGCCGGCGGGTGCCTGGCCGTCGTCGTCGTCATCGTCGTTGCCGTCATCGTCGTCGTCCTCCTGGGCGGAGGCCGGCGAGATCAGTCCGACCGACGTCGGCGACCACACCGCCATCATGGCGACGCCGGTTCCGGCGAGTAATGCCATCGCGACGATGGCCACCATCCGTTGGAGCGTTGCTTGCATCGTGCACATCCCTTCATGATCGAGTCATTGCCCGGTCAAGCTGGCGCCGCAACGTGAGACGGCCGTGAGGCGACGATTAGTCCTTCCTCATCAGCCGACGGCTGCACGCGCGCCAGGCGCCGGCACCCTGCCTGCGTTCCAGGGCGCTGTGGGCGGACAACCCTTCTGCGGCGCCGGATAACGTCATGCCGCGTGCGTCCGTCGATGTTGGCCCCGGCACCGACTCGCTGAGACGGCAGCCGGAGTCAGGTGACAGGCCGGCAGACCGGCGCCGGTCCGGAAGGTCGCGCCCGAACTCTCTGGCCCCGCCGAGGGGACGATGCAAGGGTGCGAGCGTGCCGCTGGACCACTTCGGCGAGGATGTCGCCGCTCGCTACGACGAGAGCGCTGGCTCGATGTTCGACGCCGACGTGCTCGGCGGGACGGTCGAGGTGCTGGCCGAGCTCGCCGGTGGCGGCGCCGCGCTCGAGTTCGCCATCGGCACCGGCCGAGTCGCGTTGCCGCTAGCGGCTCGCGGCGTACCCGTGTCGGGGATCGACCTGTCCACCGCCATGGTCGACCAGCTGCAGGCCAAGGACGGCGCGCAGCGTCTCGAGGTGACGATCGGCGACATGGCGACGACCCGGGTCGGCGGCAGCTTCCGGCTGGTGTACCTCGTGTTCAACACCATCGGGAACCTGACCACCCAGGACCAACAGGTGGCGTGCTTCGCCAACGCCGCCGCCCACCTCGAGCCAGGTGGCCGCTTCGTGATCGAGGTCGGCGTCCCCGACCTTCGCCGCCTGCCACCGGGCGAGGACGCCCGCGTGTTCTCCCACGCCCCGGGCTACGTGGGATACGACCGCTACACCGACCTCGTCGCCCAGCAGGCCACGTCGCACCACTTCGTCGCCGACGGGTCGGGCGTACTCGAGTTCAGGACGCCGTTCCGGTACGTGTGGCCGTCTGAGCTCGACCTGATGGCCCAGCTCGCCGGCATGTCGCTGCGTGACCGGTGGGCCGGCTGGGACCGCTCGCCCTTCACCGGCGAGAGCACGTCGCACGTCTCGGTCTGGGAGGCCCTGTGAGCCACTCCCCACTGCGCTGTGCTTCGCCAATGGTGTCCACGTGCCCGGCGGGCAACGACGCGGCGCGTCGGCTCCACGCCCCGTGGCGCCAGCTTCCGCATCCCTAGCAGCACCGGAAGCGCACGCGCGTCCTGACCACCTCCGCGCCGCGCCCGGGCTCGCGCGGCGTACCAGGTCGCGCGCGGGGACATGGCTCGAGCGTCACGGCCATCGAGACAGTGAAAGGAGGGATCAATGAAGAAGGGCAAGGCACAGGTGAAGAAGCCGGCCGCCGCCAAGGCGAAGGCCAAGGACACCAAGCCGACGAAGCCGGCGAAGCTGGCACATCGTTCGAAGGCCCAGTAGCCCGCCAGAGCCGGGGTGGCGACCGCCACCCCGGCCGGCGTGACGAACACGAACTCGACCCCAGGAGACCTGACCATGTCGTCGACCCCCAACCCGGCCCGCATCGCCGAGTACCAGGCGTGGCTCACCGAGCTCATCGCTGCCCGGGAGTCCTTTCGATCACAGCGCAACGACCATCGGGTCAAGCTCCTCAACCGTCAGATCCGCGCCCAGCAGAAGTGGATCAAGCGCGCGCAGGCCGAGCAGCTCGCCACCCGCGCCCGTCATTGACGAACGAGCACGACACGTTCGCGGGTAGCCGGGCCGTGACCGCGCTAGTTCGCGCTCGCGCCCGGCGACCCGCCGCTGATCGCACCCAGCATGCGGACCGTCCACCGGACCTGGTCGACGTACCGGTGGCAGCCCTCGCAGCCCGCGAGGTGGGCGACGACGCGACGCCAGGTGCCCGCATCGAGCTGTCCATCGACGAAGGCGGAGGCGTGGTCGGCTACGGAGCGGCAGTCGAGATCGGTCACGGCGTCACCCTGCGATCGTGCATCCGGCCGGGGCCGCCGGCTCGGGGACCAGGGTCGACGTGGGGCCCGACTCGTCGTCGGGCACGACCTCGTCGCGACCAGTGGCCAGCTTGACCAGGACCGCGCTGGCGACCAGGGCGACGGCGGTGATCATCCAGGCCGCTGTCTCGACGCCGTAGTGCTTGCTCACCTGCCCGAACACCAGCGAGACGGGCAGGAAGGCGATCCACGACAGTGCGCCGACCCCGGAGACCACCCCGGAGCGGACCGTCGACGGGACGGCGTCGTGCAGCACCCGCGAGACGTGGATGCTGATCATCACGACGACGAGCGCCACCGCGAACTGGGCGACGGTCACCACGAGGAGGTTGCGGCTCGCAGTGAGCACCCAGCTCGCCAGGGTGAGCACGGTGATCGTGGCGGTCAGCGCCACAGGTCGGTCCAGGCGCACCCGTCCGGCGAGCAGGCCGCCGAGTCCCAGCGTGGACACCAACCCGGCCCAGAACGGCCCGTACAGACCCGCGCCGGTCCCCGACGCGACCAGCCACAGCGGGCCGAACTCGAAGATCACCTGCAGCATGAGGGCGGTCAGCACCGTCAACACGATGGCGGGGAGCAGGTCGCGGCGTCGGGCGATCGTCCTGTACGTGACCGCGATGTGGCTGCGCAGCGACGCCGCCTGCTCGGTCTTGTGGAGCTGCGGCTCGTCGAACCGCAACAGCGCGGCGATCGACGCCAAGGCGAAGGGGACCGTCAGGAAGTAGGTCAGGCGAGGCGTGGCGAGCCCGGCGAGCACACCACCGGCGAGCGAGCTGGCGACCAGGGACGCGCTCTCCACGAACCGCACCCGGCCGATCCGGCGCTCGAACCCGTCGCTGTCACCGGTCTCCTCGAGCACGGCGTCGTAGACGACCGCTTCCATCGTCCCCGAGTACATGGCGAAGTACACGGCCAGGAACAACGCGCTGACGATGTAGAGCGGCACGCCGGAGCTGAGGCCGCCGACCAGGGAGGTCAGCATCAGCGCCGAGCTGGCGACGATCAGGACGCCCCGACGGCTCCAGCGGTCGGCCAGGATCCCGGAAGGGATCTCGATCAGCGGCACCAGCGCCGCGTAGGCCGCGGCCATGATGCCCACGGTCGCGGCATCGAACCCGATCTCGTCCATGAACAGCTTCTCGACCGGCACCCAGAGCATGAAGCCCTGGAGCGCCACGGCGACCTGCAGCGGCAGCAACCGCCGCCGGAGCGATGTGGTGGTGGATGGGTTCGCGGTTGTGTCGACCATGACTCTGCAGAGTCACGACCGGCCGATGCGTTACGCGGCGACGCGCGTGCGGTCAGTCCGACCGTTCGCGGAAGGCGGCCAGGAGCGCGTCGCGGATCTCGTCAGGCAGCTCGACGTCGGTCGGGGACGAACCGAGAGCCGTGACGGTCTGCCGGATCTGATCGACGTACGTGGTGCAGCCGTCGCACCCGGAGAGGTGGTCGGCGACCCGCCGTTCGGTCTCGTCGTCGAGGTCACCGTCGAGATAGCCGGTGACCAGCTCGACCAGCTCGTCGCAGTTGAGGTCCGTCACTGCCTCACCTCGGTGCCGGTACCGGTGTCGGCCGGAGCCGTCGCCGCGAAGTACTCCTCCAGCTTGCCGCGCACGAACGCTCGTGCCCTGTGCAGCAGGACGCGCTGGTTGGCCGCCGAGATCTCCAGGATCGAGCACACCTCGTCGGAGCTGTAGCCCTCGACGTCCCGCAGCGTGATCACGACACGCTGCCGCTCGGGCAGATCTTCCAGCGCGGCCTCCAGTTGCTCGCGGACCTCGCCGGCGAGCGTGTTCTGCTCCGGCGAGGGCCACGGTGCGGGGAAGGCCAGCCAGTGCCCTGGGAACCGGTCGCCGGGCCCGCCGAACCGCGCCGGATCGACGGTGGGCCCCTCGTCGTCGCCGGGTACCAGGCCCCACATCACGTGGCGGCCTTCCCGCATGGCCCGCCGCTTCGCGGTGTTCACCAGGATGCGGTACACCCACGTCTTGACGGACGACCTGGCCTCGAACGACCCGATGCTCTGGACCACGGCGAGCCACGTGTCCTGCACCACCTCGTCGGCGGAGGCGGGCGACGACACGATGGACCGGGCGACGCGCACCATGCCGCCCGACCACGCGTCGAGCACCAGCGCGAACGCCGCCGAGTCCTGGTCGCGCAGCCGGGCGACCAGCTCGGCGTCACAAGGCAGCTCGGGACGGTCGCCCATCGCCGACCACCATGTCACGCTGGTCGCTGGACGGTGGAACGAAATGGCACCGTGATCGGATGACCTCCTGACTCCACTGGCCGGCGCCGGAACCGCGCTCAGAAGTCGGACCCACCGTCGACGTTGATGTCCGCGCCTGTCATGTAGGTGTTGACCCGCGAGGCGACGAACGCGATCACCGGACCGACCTCGGCGGGATCGCCAGCGCGCCCGAGGTGGGCCGGGTGCCCGAAGTCCTCGGCCATGATCCGCATCGTGCCGTACAGATCCCCCGGCTCGATGCGCCGCTCGGCGGGACGATGATCGGCGATGAGGGCGTCGAGATTCCGTCGATCTACGACGCATGCCGTCGCGAGGTGTTTCGCCGCGACGGCATGCTCCTGGCCGTCACCGAGCACCTCGGGCAGGCGGGACGGCGAAGAGGTCGTGACCATGACCGTTCGCTACCGCACGGTCGGCGACGCCACCATCACAGGTGCCGTCGAGTCCGCCGCCGCCACGGTCGAGCAGGTGATCGACGAGATCGCCGCCACCCGGGTCACGGAGCGCGGCGCGACGAGAGCAGACGACCGCGTCACCGAGGCGGCGATGGAAGACCGCAAGAAGGAGGGGTACTTCTGACCAAGCTGACGTGTAGAAGGCGCTTGCGGACTTAGAGAGATGTGCTTAGGTTGGGTTTCGCAAGGGGATCTGCGGACGGGCCGTGACGGCCCGCCCGAGGGGGCAGAACAACCGGAGGGCACATGGTTGAGGGGACCGGTTCGCCGATGTCGGGAGCGCGTGGCGCGCCGCCGGCTCCACGATCGACCACGGCCGGACGCCTGGCACCCCGGCGGCCGAGGGGCGGCCGGCGGGCGGCGACCGTCGCGTGTCTCGCCGTGGTTGGACTCGTCGCCGCCTCGTGCAGCGGCGACCACGGCTCGTCGGACGCCACCGGGGCCGCGGCGCCTGGCGCCAGCACGACCACTGAAGCTGCGGGCGGCGCGGGCGACGGCGAGGCGTTCGGGACGCTCGCATCGCCGTGCGGCGAGGGCGACGCCGCCGGGGCCACGGCCACCGGGGTGACCGACGACGCGATCACGATCGGCTACGGCGACGACGCCGGCTATGCGGCGGCGCCCGGGCTCGACAAGGAGCTCTCCGACGCCATGGTGCCGATGATCGAGTGGTGCAACGAGCAGGGCGGCATCAACGGCCGGGACATCGTCGGCAACTACTACGACGCCAAGGCCACCGAGGTGAGCGCGGCCATCACGCAGGCCTGCAACGACGGCGTGTTCATGCTCGTGGGCCAGGGCTGGGTGCTCGACAGCGGCCAGGAGACGGCGCGCATCGAGTGCGAGCTGCCGTCGGTGCCGGGCTACACGGTGGCCACCTCCGTCGCCCACGGCCCGGGCATCGTGCAGCCGCTGCCGAACCCGGGCGACCAGGTGCCGGCCTCGGCTGCCTTCCAGCTGGCCGAACTGTTCCCCGAGGCGGTGACGCAAGCGGCGTTCGTGTTCGCCGAGTTCCCCGCCACCCGGGAGACCCGCGACAAGTACGAGGCCTCGTTCCCCGAGGCCGGCTGGGAGTTCCAGGACTGCGACCAGATCTACAACATCGCCGGTGAGTCGGACTGGAAGCCGTTCGCCAGCAACCTTAAGGCCTGCGGCATCGAGGCCGTGGTCTGGGTCGGCTCGCCCAACCCGAACTTCGAGAACTTCCTGGCCGCCGCCGACCAGGTGGGCTTCGAGCCGCAGGCGTGGCTCAGCGACGCCAACCAGTACGACGCCGCCTTCGCCCAGTGGAACGGCGAGAACGGCGGGGTCGGTGACGACGTGTACGTGCGCATCGCCACCACGCCGTTCGAGCAGGCCGACTCGGTGCCGGCGGTGCAGCAGTACCTCGACCTCGTCGAGGGCTCGGGTGGCACCCCGGCGCTCCTGGGGGTGCAGGCCACGTCCGCCTTCCTGCTGTGGGCCACCGCCGTCGACGGCTGCGGGTCCGACGTGACCGCCGCCTGCGTGTTCGAGCAGATCGGCGAGCAGGACGAGTGGACGGCCGGCGGGCTGCACTCGCCGACCCACCCGGCGGGGAACCAGGCCGCCACCTGCGGGATCCTGCTCAAGCTCGACGGCGACGGCTTCGAGCAGGTGGTCCCCGCCGACGGCGAGGACGGGTTCGACTGCCGCGACGACTACCTGATCGACGGCCTGAGCACCGACGCGCTGGACCTGGCGAGGCTCGACGGTGACCGCGTGGCCACGGAGTACGGCACCTTCACACCGTGAACCTGCTCGTCAACGGTCTCGTGACCGGCGCGATCTTCGCCATCGCGGCGTGCGGGTTGGTGGTCACCTACTCCACGTCGGGCATCTTCAACTTCGCCCACGGGGCGCTCGGGATGTTCTGCGCCTACGTCTACTGGGACCTGCGGTACAACGACGCGCGGGACTGGTCGCTCGTGCCCGACGGGCCGTGGCCGGCCCCCGTGGCGTTGGCCACCGTGCTCCTGGTCGTGGCGCCGCTGCTGGGCGCCGGGCTGTACAAGGCGGTGATAGGCGGCATCGTCGACTCGTCGGAGATCGTGAAGCTGGTGGTGCCCATCTCGGTGCTGCTCGCGCTCATCAGCCTGGCCAACTGGATCTGGAAGACCGACCAGCCCCACACAATCCAGCCCTTCTTCGGGGCCGACCACCAGGTGACCGTCGTCGGTGTCGTGCTGCTGTGGCACGACCTGACCGTGGTCGCGGTGGCCGTCGGGCTGGCGTTGGGCCTGCGCCTGCTGCTGTACCGGACCCGGACCGGCGTCGCGATGCGGGCCGTCGTCGACGACCGTCCGCTAATGGAGCTCACCGGCGGCCGCCCCGACCGGACGTCGCTGGTGAGTTGGATGCTCGGCGTCTCGCTGTCGGCGCTGGCGGGGATCCTGATCACGCCGTTCAGCGGCGGCTCGCTCAGCACCACGCTGCTCACCCTGCTGGTGATCAACGCCTTCGCCGCCGCCATGCTCGGCCGTTTGCGCAACCTCCCGCTGACGTTCGTCGGGGCCGTCGTGTTGGGCCTGGCCACCCGCATGGCGTTCGAGCGGCCGACGGGGCTCATGCCCACGTCGTTCGACTGGCGGGGCAACCTCCGGGTGGCAGCGCCGATGATCCTGCTGTTCGTGGTGCTGCTGGTGCTGCCGCAGGACCGGCTGCGGGGCGTGGTGCAGCGGCGCGACCGTGAGCGCTTCGCCGTGCCGAGCGGCCGGGACGCCGTGGTCGCCGGCGCCGCCTTCCTCGTCATCACCTTCGGGCTGACCCGCATCCTCGAGCCGTCGCCCCTCCTGCTGGTGAGCAACGCGGTGGCGGCGGGGATCATCCTGCTCTCGCTGGTCCTGCTCGTCGGCTACGCCGGCGAGGTCAGCCTGGCCACCATGGCGCTGGCCGGGATCGGGGGCACGGTGCTCTTCCACCACGTCGGTCGAGACGCCGCCGACCGGGCCGGGCCGAAGGCGTACCTGATCGCGGTGGTGGTCTGCGCGCTGGTGGGGGCGGCCATGGCGCTGCCGTCCCTGCGCCTGCGGGGCCTGTACCTGGCGCTGGCCACCGCGGCGTTCTCGCTCGGCGTCGAGCAGCTGATCTTCAAGGAGTTCGCCGCGTCCCGGCGGATCTACCCGGCGAGCCTCGTCGTGTTCGTGGGGCTCGGTGCGTTGGTCACGTGGTCGGTGGCCCGGTCCCGGGGTCTGCGGGCCGGCGCGGTGTCGCTCGCCGTGTCGGCCGCCGTGCTCGCCCTGGCCGCCACGAACGGGTGGCTCCAGCGGGAGCGGTGGAGCCCCATCTTCCCGAACGGCAATCTGACCGTGCCCCGGCCCCGCCTCCTCGGGATCGACTTCACCCCGCAGGCCAACTTCCTCCTGCTCCTGTCGACCGTCTTCGTGGCCGTCGGCCTGCTGTTGGTGGGCCTCCGCCGCAGCGCGTACGGCCGCCGCCTCACGGCCATGAAGAACAGCCCGGCGGCCTGCGCCACGCTCGGCATGGACGTCGTCCGGCTCAAGCTCTCGGTGTTCATGCTGTCGGCCGCCATCGCCGGGCTCGGTGGCTGCCTCTACGCCCAACAGATCGGCTCGGTCACGGCCGACCGGTTCAGCCTGTTCGAGTCGATGTCGCTGCTGATGCTGCTGGTGGTGGCCGGCGCGGGCTTCGTGTCGGGCGGGCTGACCGCCGGCCTGCTCTACGGCGCCGCCTTCGTGGTGCTCCAGAACGTGCTGGTGTCGGCCGGCGAGGACCACGAGGCGTTCGGTGGGTCCTTGCGGTGGCTGGCGCAGTTCACCGCTGTGCTGCCGGCCCTGATCGGCATCGGACTCGGGCGCAACCCCAGCGGATTCCTCAGCGACCTCTTCGCCGACCACCGGCCGTTGTTCCGCTCGGTGAAGCCGGTGCTGGCCGCCTGGGTGGCGGCCGAGGTCGTCCTGTGGGCCCTGGCCGTGCGGGGGACGATCGGCAACTGGACGTTCGCGTTGGCCACGATCGCGCTCGCCTGGGCCGCGCCTCGGGCGGCGGCCCTGCTCCGGCCCGAGGCCTACGGGCGGCCGCCCCTCGCGTCCCGCTCGTCGCCCGCGGCCGACGGCGTTCCGCTCGAGCTGGTGGGCATCGCCCGGCCCTTCGGTGACGACGACCGTCGCGAGATGGAGCGGGTGCTCGACCTGGGGGAGCGGGGCTGGTGAGCCGGCACCCCCTCCTGGCTCTCGACGAGGTCACCGTGCGGTTCGGGGCCAACCAGGTCCTGACCGACGTCGACCTGGTGGTGCCGGCCGGCGAGGTGGTCGGCCTCATCGGGCCGAACGGTGCCGGCAAGACCACCTTGTTCAACGTGGTGACCGGGCTCCAGCGCCCCACCCAGGGACGGGTGCGCTTCGATCGGGTCGACATCAGCCGCCTCGACACCCACCACCGTGCCCGCCGGGGCATCGGCCGCACGTTCCAGCGATTGGAGCTGTTCGGCGACCTGACCGTGCGCGACAACGTGCGGGTGGCCGGCGAGATCCGCAACCGGTGGCGATTGTTCGGGCTGGGCGGCGGCCGGGTCGACGTTGACCGGGAGGCCGAGCGGTTGCTCGACCTGCTCGGCCTCCGCGCCGTCGCCGACGTCGACGCGGGCGACGTACCCACGGGCACCGCTCGCCTGGTGGAGCTGGGGCGGGCCCTGATCGCCGGGCCTCGGCTGGTGCTGCTCGACGAACCGGCCTCGGGGCAGACCGAGCGGGAGACCGAGGCGTTCGGCGTGCTGCTGCGACGGCTGGTCGACGACGAGCGCGTCACGGTCCTGCTGGTCGAGCACGACATGACCCTGGTGATGGAGGTCTGCGACCACGTCCACGTCCTCGACTTCGGCCAGGTCATCGCCCACGGCACGCCCGACGAGGTGCGGGCCGACGATCGCGTCCTTGCGGCCTACCTCGGGGCCCCGGGCGCATGAGCGAGCACCGCGAGGTCGAGGGAGCAGAGTCGCCCTGCGCCACGAAGTGGCGACGCGGTCACTGGTGCGCCCGAAGGGTGTACGGGTGACCGCCGTCGAGCGTCGACCAGCGTGGGGGGCCGACGCGTCCGCGCCCGTGACCGTGCCCGCGCTGGAGCTGCGGGGCGTCCGAGCGACCTACGGCTCGATCGAGGTGCTGCACGGGTTCGACCTCGTCGTCGCACCTGGCGAGGTCGTGGCGCTGCTCGGCCCGAACGGTGCGGGCAAGTCGACGGCGCTGCGGGTGGTGGCCGGCCAGGTGCCTGCCACGGCGGGCGAGGTGGTCCTGGCCGGTCGCGTCGTCAACGGCGCGGCCCCGGACGCCCTGGCCCGGCTCGGGCTCTGCCTCGTGCCCGAGGGGCGGGGCGTGTTCCCGAACCTGTCGGTGCGCGAGAACCTGTGGATGGACTCGCACCGGGGCATCCCGGTGCGTGACATCGAGGAGATCGCCTACGCACGCTTCCCCCGGCTCGGCGAGCGGCGCACGCAGCTCGCTGGCTCCATGTCGGGCGGCGAGCAGCAGATGCTGGCCATGGCCCGGGCCCTCGCCACCGACCCGGCGGTGCTCCTCCTCGACGAGCTGTCGATGGGGCTGGCGCCGCTCGTCGTCGGCGAGCTCTACGAGCTCGTGGCCCAGCTGGCCGCCGACGGGGTCTCGATCCTCGTGGTCGAGCAGTTCGCCCGGGCGGTCCTGGGCGTTGCCGACCGGGCCGCCATCGTGCTGCACGGTCGGGTCACCACGGTGGGTACGCCCGCCGACATCGAAGCCGAGCTCTCCACCGCATACCTGGGCGCTCGAGGGGCGCGACCATGACCGACACGAACACCGCCGAGACCGAGGCCGGGACCAGCGATCGCATGATCCGGTTCACCGCCGAGGTCGCCGACCTGAAGCTCAAGACCGGCCGGACCCGCACCGAACACGTCCTCCAGGTGGTGGGCGTCGTGCTCATGGTCGGCGGCATCGTCCTCGCGCTGGGGGCCTACGCGGCCTCGCTCGACGTGGCCGCCACCCCCGGCACCAACGTCGACGTCCTCAACTCGAACTCCTACGAGGCGCTGGCCCTGGCCGGCGTGGCCACGAGCGTGGTCGGCGGCTTCGTGTTCCTGCGCTACTCGCTGGCGCAGTTCCTCCGCTTCTGGCTGCTCCGCCAGTCCTACGACCAGCAGCGCGCCGTCGACGCCGCCTCTCGCCCCCACTGACCCCGGGACTGTGGGTTCAGGTACGGAGGGACTCGGCCGGGATGTCGTAGCGCGCGGTGTAGGCGGCGAATCGGTCGGCGAGCTCGGCGGCGTCGAGGCCGTGGGAGGCGAGGTCGTACCCGTGCGTGCCGAAGGTGCCCTTGGGGTGGGTCTCGACGTAGCGGGCCATGGCGTCGTGGGCCGCGCCCGTCAGCTCCTCGCCGAGGGCGTCGTAGAGGGACCCCATCGCCTCGAGCGGATCGCTGACGAGGTCGGCGTAGCGCACGTCGGTGATCGGGTGCTCTGGGTGGCTGTCGCGGAACGCGCCGATGCGGGTCACCGACTCCTCGAGCATCGACGTCCAGTGGTCGGCGATGTAGCGCTGGTGGTCGGCATCGGTGAACGTGCCCGACAGGGTCGAGATGAGGCTGCACACCGACGCTGACAGCACCACAGGGTCGCGGTGCAGCAGCACCAGGCGGGCGTCGGGGTAGATGGCGGTCAGGGCGTCGAGCGCCAGCGCGTGGTGGGGGCTCTTGAGCGTCCACCGACCACGGACGCCGGCGCTCTGCAGGACCTGGAGCACGGTGCGGTGATATTCGTACGCCGATCGCTGATCGGCGGCCCGGAGCCAGGCGCCGTACGTGGGCACGTTGGCGATGGCCTCCCACGAGAGGCTCTTGAAGTCCTGGCTCATCACCGCGATGCACTCGGTGGGGCCGTCGGCCTCCTCGTGGTGGATCGCCCGGACGGCCGGGTTGAGCGCCTCCAGCATCTCGCCGGCGACCCGCGCCTCGTCGACCCGGGGCCCGACCCGGTGGTCGGCGGGGGACGGGGGCGGCGCGCTGTCGGCCGACTCCCAGCGCAGGAGCGGCCGGTTCGTCCGGTCCTGGTCGAGCAGGTTGCTGAGGAACGTGGTGCCGGCGCGGAACATGCCGATCACCACCACCGGCGCCTCGATCCGCTCGTCGGCCACCTCGGGGTGCGTCTTCACCCAGTCGGCCACCCGCAGGCGGTTGGCCAGCGCGGCCACGATCGTCGAGCGGATGGCGAGGCCACCGAGCTCGGTCAGCTGCGCCTCCTCCGCGACCGACGCCACGTACGTCGCCAGGCCCTCGCGGAAGTCCCCGGGGCCGGGGTCATCGAGGCCCGTGGCCGCCACCGCCTCGGCCAGCAAGGCCTCGGCGTCGGCGTCGAATGCACCCATGTCCGCCCCCTACGAGCGTGAGAGGTCGAGGACCGTGCGGCCCGACGTGCGCCGGGCCTCGTGGTCCTCGAGGGCGGACGCCACGTCGGCCAGGCCGATGCGACGGCCGATGGTGGGGCGGATCGCCCCGCTGGCCACCAGCTCGAGCAGGGCAGCATGGACGCGCCGGCCGGTCTCGGGCGGGAACGGGTTGATGCCGAAGCGCCGGAACTCGAGCGGCGCGTCGAGGTAGGCGAGGATCACGCCGACCACCGACACGTTCGCCATCGACACCTTGCGCAGCGGGCGGCCGGTCAGCCCCGACTCGGGATCGTCGTTGAAGCCCACCGGCAGGTAGCGCCCCCCGAGCGCCGCGCACGTCCACATGGCCTCGGTCTGCTCGCCGCCGATGGGGTCGTAGATGACGTCGGCACCGTGGCCGCCGGTGTGGTCCATGACGGCGTCGAACACGTCGTCGGCCGTGTGGTCGATCGCCCGCTCGGCGCCGAGGTCGAGGCACAGCTTCGCCTTGTCGGGCCCGCCGGCCACGGCGAGCACGTGGGCCCCGGCGGCGACGGCGAGCTGGATGGCGGCCGTGCCGACGGCGCTGGCCCCGGCCCGCACCAGCACGGTCTCGCCGGCCTCCAGCTGGGCCCGCTCGTGCAGCGCCAGCCAGCCGAGGTGGAACGGCAGGGTGAACGCCGCGGCCTGCACGTCGTCGAGCTCCGGCGGCGCCTCGAACACGGCACCGCACAGCGCGTACTCGGCCATCCCGCCGAGCGATTGCGCGGCGATGCCCACCACGCGCTGACCGACGGTGGCATCGGCGCCGTCACCCACGGCGTCGACCGTGCCGGCTACGTCCATGCCCAGCGTGAACGGGGGCTCGGCCATCACCGCCGCCACGCCGCCACGGCAGCGGGCGATGTCGCCGAAGTTCAGCGACGCGGCGCTGACCGCCACCCGCACCTGGCCCGGCCCCGGCTCGGGCACCTCGACGTCGCCCAGCTCGATGGCCTCGGTCGGTCGCCCGTGACGGACGACCCGAACTGCCTCCACGACCGTCCCCCTACGCTCGCCGTTCCCCTGGCGTGACCGTAACTAAAGAGGCCTCCTTATGTCAACGATCACGAGGGCGGGCGCGGTCACGCGGGGGCAGTGACCATGGCGGTGACGAGGGCGATGAGGTTGGCGGTGAAGCCGTCGAGGTCGAGCTGGCGTCGACCGCCGCGGGTGGTGCGCTCGCGGGCGCGGGCCCGGTCGGCCACGGCGCGGAGGATGAAGGTGGTGACGAGCGAGATGCGTTCGGTGGCGACGTCGTCGGCGACCGGCGTCATGCGCTCGGCCAACAGGGCGTAGACCTCGTAACCCCCGGTGCGCGACAGCACCTCCTGCACCTCGGGCGCCAGCGACGCCTGGTCCTCCTCCACCAGCTGAGTCAGGATCACGAGGAAGCAACGCCCGCGCCACCCGGTCTCGGCCAGCTCCACGGCAGGGCGGACGATGGCCTCCACCACTGAGCGCACATCGTCGTCGCTCGACCGGCGGGCCACCTCCAACAGCTCGCCCTCACGCCGATGGAGGAAGTCGACGTGACGGTCCAGCACGGCGCACAGCACCCCGTCGCGCGACCCGAAGTGGTAGTGCAGCGCCCCCCGGTTGCGCTGGCCCGCTCGGCGGGTGATGTCGAGGAGCGACGCCGTGAACACCCCCTCGTCGGCAAAGCCCCGCGCCGCGGCGTCGATCAGCTTCCGGCGGGTCTCCTCGGAGGACGGCGGCATCGCCGGGATCCTAGGGTCGAGCGCATCAAGGCCATCGCCGAGGGCACCACTGTCATTCGTTGCGGGCGGTGTCGGGTCCGGTGAGTCGTTCGAGGAGGGGGAGGGTCGAGGCGATCACGGCCAGGGAGGCGACGATCCCGCCGGCGATGAGGAGGTAGTAGGCGAGCCCGGGTGGCTGCATGGTCTGGTCGACTTGGGCGCGGAGGAACAGTGCGGCCGTGACCCCGCCCTCGGCGCCCATGAGCACCGATCACGTGCCACGGGCGTCTGTGCCATGGTGGCCGCGTCGACCGACACGCCGGCCCTCGGGCCGTCGATGTCCCGAGGAGGGTCCATGCCGCTGTCCCACGCTGCCGGTCCGACCGACACCACGCTGCTCGAGCAGACGATCGGCGCCAACCTGGATGCCACCATCGAGGCCCATGGCGAGCGCGACGCCCTCGTCTCGCCGTTCGAGGGGGTGCGCCTCACCTACGCCCAGCTCGGACAGCGGTGGACCGGGTCGCCCGCGGCCTGCTGGCGCGGGGGATCGAGGCCGGCGACCGGGTGGGCATCTGGAGCCCGAACTGCGCTGCGTGGGTGCTGCTCCAGTACGCCACGGCCAAGGTCGGCGCCGTCCTCGTCACCATCAACCCCGCCTACCGCACCCATGAGGTGCAGTACGCGCTGGCCCAGTCCGGCTGCCGGGTGCTGGTGGCGGCCACCCGGTTCAAGACGAGCGACTACGTGGCCATGGTGACGGAGGTGCGGGGCGATCTCCCCGCGCTCGAGCGAGGTCGTGTTCCTCGGCACGTCGGACTGGGAGGACCTGCTCGCCGCGGGCGACGCGATCGACGCCGGTGACCTGGCCGCCCGAGCCGCCGGCCTGCGGTCGGAGGACCCGATCAACATCCAGTACACGAGCGGCACCACGGGCTTCCCCAAGGGCGCCACGCTCAGCCACCGGAACATCCTGAACAACGGGTTCTTCATCGGTGAGGGCTGCCGCTACACGGCGGAGGACCGGGTGTGCATCCCGGTGCCCTTCTACCACTGCTTCGGGATGGTGCTCGGCAACCTGGCCTGCACCACCCACGGGGCGACCATCGTCATTCCCGCCCCGACCTTCGACCCCGCGGCCACGCTCGAGGCCGTGGCGGCCGAGCGGTGCACGAGCCTCTACGGCGTGCCCACCATGTTCATCGCCGAGCTGGCCCTGCCCGACATCGACCGCTACGACCTCGCCTCGCTGCGCACCGGGATCATGGCCGGCTCGCCCTGCCCCGTGGAGGTCATGAAGCAGTGCGTGTCGGTCATGCACATGGACGAGGTCACCATCTGTTACGGCATGACCGAGACGTCGCCCGTGTCGACGCAGACGGCCGCCGACGACCCGCTCGACAAGCGGGTCGGCACCGTCGGGCGGGTGCACCCCCACGTGGAGGTCAAGGTGGTCGACCCGGTCACCGGCTCCACCGTGGAGCGCGGGATGTCGGGCGAGCTGTGCACCCGCGGCTACTCGGTGATGCTCGGCTACTGGGACGACCCCGAGCGCACCGCCGAGGCCATCGACGGCGACGGGTGGATGCACACCGGTGACCTGGCCGTGATGGACGACGAGGGCTACCTCAACATCGTCGGGCGCATCAAGGACATGATCATCCGGGGTGGCGAGAACGTGTACCCGCGGGAGATCGAGGAGTTCCTCTACGGCCACCCCGACATCGTCGACGTCCAGGTGATCGGCGTGCCCGATGCGCGCTACGGCGAGGAGATCATGGCGTGGGTGCAGGTACGGGAGGGCGCCACGCTCACACGCGAGGACGTGGCCGAGTTCTGCCAGGGCCGCATCGCCCACTACAAGGTGCCGCGCTACGTGCACGCCACCGACGCCTTCCCGATGACCGTCACCGGCAAGGTGCAGAAGTACCTCATGCGCGAGCAGTCCATCGACCTCCTCGGTCTCCACGACGCGGCGGACGAACCCACGGCGTGAGTGGCTGACGGCCGACCGCTCTGCGGATGGGTCACACTGGGCGCGGACCACAAACCGAGGGAGACGACGATGGAGCTCGACGAGGTGAGGTCGGAGGCGTCACGCCTGTCGCCGTGGGCGCACATGGCGACCGTGGGGAGCGACGGCAGGCCGGACGTCGTGCCTGTCCACCCGGCGTGGCTGGACGGCACGCTGTGGATCATGACCGGCGCCGACAGCGTCAAGGTCCGCAACATCCGTGACAACCCCGCGGTGGCGCTGCACTGGCAGGTCGACGAGAGCGGCGACGGCGTCGAGGTGTGGGGTGAGGCGTCTGCGCACACCGACACCGAGACGAAGCACCGCCTGTGGACCGGGGTGTTCGACTACGACCTGAACGCCTTCGCCCCCGACGGGCCGGACTCTGACAGCGTGTGCTTCGTGGCCGTCGCTCCCGAACGGGCGCTCGTGTTGAAGGCCTACGGCATGGGCGGGCGCGACACCTGGCGACGCTGACCCGCCGCCGCCCCGAGCACGCGGCCCGGGGTCAGGCGCTCGCGTCGTCCCGGTGCTCGCCCGTGTGGAGGATATAAACGTGCCATGCAGGTTCTCTACGCCACCACCGCGCACGCCACCGGCGACGGCCGCAACGGCCACGTCCAGTCCGACGACGGCCTCGTCGACGCCGATGTCCGCATCCCCAAGGAGATGGGCGGCGCCGGCGGCGCCACCAACCCCGAGCAGCTGTTCGCGGCGGGATACGCCGCGTGCTTCCACTCGGCCCTCCGGCTCGTCGCCGCCCAGGACGGCGTCGACACGACCGGTACCGAGGTGTCGGCGACGGTCTCGATCGGCGTGCTCGAGAGCGGAGGCTTCGGTCTCGCCGTCGAGCTCGACGTGAGCGTCCCGGCGGCCGATCGCGCCACGGCCGAGGCCGTCGTCGCGAAGGCCCACCAGGTCTGCCCCTACTCCAACGCCACCCGGGGCAACGTCGAGGTCGCCCTCGTGGTCGTCTGACCGACGCGGGTCGGCCGACACCCGAGGTTCACCCCGTCGACCGCAATGCGGCGGTGACGGGCGCGAGCTTGACCGGGTCGGCGAGCGCGTGGATGTGCTCGACGACCCCGTCGCGGACCGTCAGGGTCACCAGGACCACAGCACGGTCGTCGCGCAGAGCGAGGATGCTCGGCTGCCCCGGGGTCGGGAGCGAGACCAGCGTCGAGTCCGACCCGGGCCCGAGGAACACGATCGCGCCGCGTGCGACCCGGTCGCGGCCGACGACAGGGGCGAGCAGCCCGATGACGCCGCCGATGTCGGCCTGCCCGGCCACGTCCGGGTCGAGCACGGCGAGCAGGGCCTCGAGGTCGCCGGTGGCACACGCGGCGATGAACCGCTCGGTGGCCTGGCGCTGGTCGGCCGACTCGACCCCGAACCGGGCGGGGTTGGCGTCGCTGCGGATGTGACGGCGGGCCCGGCTGGCGAGCTGTCTGCACGCGGCGGGCGAGCGCCCGACCACCTCGGCGATGTCGTCGAAGGACATCTGGAACACGTCGTGGAGCACGAATGCCGTGCGCTCGGCCGGGCTCAACCGCTCGAGCATCACCTGCAGGGCCAGCCGCACGCTGTCGTCGAGCGTCTCACATGACCCACACCCCCACCATCGAAGCGCATCAGCTCGCCAAGACCTACGCCGGTGGCGTCGAGGCCGTGACCCTCACGGTCGTCGCCACCCGCACGTTCAGCCGGTCGGTGGTGCACTGAGGCGGTCCGACCCGACGAACGTCGATACGTTCGCCAGGGGCCCGTGCTGCGGCGGCACGGGCCCCGGCGATGCCCGTGGCCGGGGAGATGGGACACGATATCGTTTCGGTATGGCCTTCGTGTTGAAGCTGACCGATGACGAGACCGAGCTCCTACGGGCTCAGGCCGAGCGTGAGCACCGTTCGATGCACGAGGTCGCCCGCCTCGCCGTACTGGAACGGGTAGCCGAGGCAGATCAGGACGAGCGCCGTCGTGCGTTCATCGCCGGGCGGCTCCCCGACTGGGCACCGGTCATGCAGCGACTCGCCGACGCATGACCCGTTTCGTCCGGGTCGCGGACGTGCTGGCCCTCGCCGAGGCCGTGCATCGGCGGTACCCCGAGTGTTCGTGATCTGGGTCTCATCGACTCGGCTGTCGCCCGACCACAGGCGACGTTCGCGGGCGTCGAGGCGTATCCCTCGCTCCACCTGAAGGCGGCGGCCCTCCTCGGGTCCCTCGCCGGCAACCACGCCTTCGTCGACGGGAACAAGCGCGCAGCGCTCGCTGCCCTGCTCTTCTTCTACGACCTCAACGACATGCGAGTGACCCTCAGCCACGACGAGGCGTTCGATCTGGTCATCGGCGTCGTCACCCATGAGGTCGACCTGGAGAAGGCCGCGGAGCTGCTCGGCCGGCGAACCACCTCTCGCTGACCGAACCGACCGTGGCGGCCTGCGGGCCCGAAACCTACGACGGTAGATTGACGCGCCGGTAAGTAGGCACGGCGCTGGCCCGGGGAGGGGACCGGTCATGGGCGAGGCCCCGGTACGCAGGCTGGCGCCCGAGGAGCGCAAGGCGCTGCTCATCGACGCCGCCGAGGAGACGTTCACCAAGCGCGGGTACACGCAGGCGGGCCTGGCCGAGGTCGCCGTCCTGGCTGGTGTGTCGAAGACGCTCCTCTATCACTACTTCCCCGATGGTCGCCCGGAGCTCTACTGCGAGGTGATGGAGCACCTCGTCGGCCAGGTCGTCGACGCCGTCCGAGCCGCGGTGCGCATCCCCACGACGCCTGTGCACCGGGTCACCGACGTGCTCACCGCTCTGCTGGGCTATTTCGAGCACCATCCCGACGCCTTCCGGCTGCTGATCCTCGAGCCCTGGGGGTCGGGCGACCCCAGGGTCGTCGCGCAGGCCATGGCCGTGCGCGCTCGCCTCGCCGGCGAGATCGACGGCCTGCTGGCGCCCGCCGGTCAGCCGTTGCCGATCACCCTCGCCGGTGGCGCCGCGGCCATGGGTGCGCTGCTGCACGTGTGCGAGCTCCGGCTGGCCGAGCAGATCACCCGGGAGCAGGCGGTCGATGTGACGCAGCGGTTCGTCTCGGCCGGGCTCGCCGGGCTCGACCTCATCTGACCGCGACGTCAGCACCTCACGTCAGCTGGCCGTAGCGGTCGAGGAGCATCCCGAGGTCGCGTCGCCGCTCCTCGAAGGTCGCGCCCACCGCCAACAGCACGAGACCGCACGTCCCGAGGGTCGCCCAGTTCGGCAGGTCGGCGATCACGGGGCTGAGCTGACGCAGGCCGAGCACCGCCACGGTGACAGCGCCGACGTCGACAGCGGCACGGGTGCGGGTGAACGCGCCCACCACCAACAGGGCCACGCCGACCGCCAAGCCGCCGAGGGGACGGACGAGGCCGGGGTCGTCGAGGGCCAGCAGCAGGGTCGGCGCCACCGCGGCGACCAGCGACGGGCCGTGCACGGTCCACGACGGCAGGCCGTCGGTCCGGCCGAGGCGGCGCGCGACCAGGGCTGCGGCCAGCAGCGCGACCGCGACGGGCAGCGTGTAGGCCTCGGGTACGTCCACCTCTGCCACGGCGAGCCGCTGCCAGACCAGCACCACGGCCTCGACGAGCGCCCACACGCCCGCGAGCCGGCGGCCCGGTCGCAGCGCGTGCACGGCGGCGGTCGCCGCGCCGGCGGCCAGCACGATGCTCGTGAGCGTGACGGAACCGGCGGACGACGCCGACCCGGCGACGGCGCACACGGCGCCGACGTGGAGGAGCCCGCCGGCCAGCTCTCCGGTGACGGCGACGCGGCCGCGCCCGTCGGTGCGCGTGCCTGCCGGGTCGAGCCCGGCCACCGCTCCGCTTGCTGCGGCGCCCGCCAGAGCGGCGACGGCCCATGCCGTGACCGGGCTCGCCCCGAGCGCGTGAGCGACGAGCCCGGCCTCGGCGACGGCCGCCACCACGGTGGCGCCCACCGCGCCGTGGGCGAGCGGCCCGCTGCCGTCGCGCAGGGCCAGGGCGGCGGTCCACCCGGCGAGGACGCCGATCGCGGCCACGGCACCGATGGTGGTGGCCGGCGCGGCGGCGGCCCACGCCAGGGCGAGGGTCGCCAGTCCGGCGGCCGACGCCAGCGTGAGCGGGTCCTGACGGGTGCCGCCGAGTTGCGCCACCGGGAACATCGCCGCGTAGGCCGCCACGAGCATCAGCGCCACCACCGCGGCGACCGGAACGTCGACCAGCGTGGGCGCCAGCGCGACCGCCACTCCAGCCAGGAGGCTCAGTGCCCGTCGGACGGCCGGGGCACCGATGCGGTGGGCCACGGCCACCACGGCCAGCGCGACCACGACCAGGTGAGCGACCACGTGTCCGGGTGCGATCCGGTCGACGGTGTCGGCCGCCAGCGTCAGGCTGCTGGTCGACGGATCGTGCCGCCACGCCTGGTCGGCCACGCCGAGGCCCGCTGCCAGAGCGCTGAGGGCTGCCTCCACCAGCGGCAGCGACAGCACCGCACCGACGACCGCCGCCACCCGAGCGGGTGAGTCGCCCCACCGTCGGGGCACCCGGACGGCCACCGCCAGCACCGCGACGCACGCCGCGGCCATGGCTGCCCACCAGGCGCCCTCGGTCGCCGCGACCGAGATGGCGATGCCGGCTGCGGCCAGCACCACGCCGGTGGCCGTGCCCGACGCGACGGACCTGACCTGTGCGTCGTCCGCCCACAGCGCGGCGACCAGGGCGGCGACGCCCGCAGCGACGGCGACCACGGCCGCCTCGGCCAGCCGACCCGTCGTCCCGCCGTCGAACGCCCCGCCGGCCGCCGAGATCGCGGCGAACGACCAGGTGACCGCGGCCGAGACGATCGCCGCCCTCCGAGCACCCTTGGCGGCCTGCTCGGCGCGCCGGATGACGACCAGCGCCGCCGCGGCCTGGGCCAGGCACAGGAACTGGCCCGCCGATCCCTCGACCGGGTGGGCCACCACGTACAGGGGTACGGGGACCTGTGCGGCCACGGCGGCGATGATGCGCGGGGCCCGCGTGTCGCTGAAGCGCCCGAGCCACCAGGACGCACCCGCGACGACCCAGATGGCCAGGCACCAGTAGACGAGAGCGTCACCGCCGGGTCCCGAGCTCAGGCCGAAGACCTGGGCGACCTCACGCAGCGCGTGCACATCGACGGGGAGGAGGGCCACGGCGACCACGCTCACGGCCTCGGCGGTGGCCGTCAGGCCCCGGCGCCGGAGGGCGCGGGTGCCGAGCACGGCCCCGGCCGTGAGCGCCAGCAGCGCCAGCCCCTGCACCGTGGCGCCCAGCCGGCTCCACGTCACCGCGGCGAACACGATCGCCGCCACGACGATCAGGGCGGTGCCGAGGCTGAGCAGCAGCGTCGGCACGGCCACGCCCGCGGGCACGGTCGACGGCCACGGCGCGGGGGAGAACGGCGGGGGCGGGGGTGGGGGCAGCGAGCCGCCGGGCGCCGCGCCGCGGGCGCCCTCGGCTGTCGGCGGCCCCGAGCGTTCGCGGAGACGGGCGAGGACCAGGCGACGCTGGGCGGTGAGCTGGTACAGGCCCTGATCGATCCGCCAGATCGCGTGCGCGTCGTCGCCGGTGAGTGCCAGCCCGCAGCCGGTGCACCGGGGGCCGCTGAGGCTGCCTCCGCAGTCAGGACAACGGTGGCGGGACGGCGCGGGGAACGACGGCTCGGTCGGCACCGTCGGACCGTACGGCCGACTGCCGGCGGGGGTCATCGGGGGAGGCCCCCACCCTGCCCTGGGGAATCGACCGGGAGGAGACCACGCGCTCCGCGGGTCGCGCCGGCCTGGGTGCCTCGGCCGCGGCGGGCGTCGTGCGCAGGAGCAGGTACCCGATCGCGCCCGACAGCAGGCTCCCGACCAGGATGCCGACCTTCGCCGTGTCGGCGAGGGCAGCGGAGTCGAACGCCAGGCTGGTGACGAACAGCGCGACCGTGAACCCGACCCCCGCAGTCGTGGACAACCCGAACACGTGGCGCCAGGTGGTGCCCGCGGGCAGCCGACCGATGCCGAACCGGACCGCCAAGGCGGTGGCGCCGAACACGCCCACGGTCTTGCCGACGAGGAGGCCGAGGATCACACCGGTGGTGACCGGGTCGGACACGATGCCGCCCACGGCGTCGCCGGTCAGGGCCACCCCGGCGTTGGCCAGCGCGAACACCGGCACGACGACGTAGGCCACCCATGGCGACAACGCGCGCTCGAGCCGCTCGAGCGGGCTGGTGCTGAACATGGCGAGGCGGGAGATCTCGATGATCTGCTGCTCGTTCTCGGCGAACTCGTCCTGGGTCAACACCCGGTCGTAGTACGCGGCCTCGACCCGGTTGGCCACGCGTCGCGCCTCGCTCGGGAACAGCCGCGGTGAGCGCAGCGGCCACGCGGGCGTCAGCAGGCCGAGAGCGACGCCCACCAGGGTGGCGTGCACTCCCGACTCGAGCAGGGCGAGCCATGCGAACGCCCCGACCGCCAGGTAGGGCGCCAGGCTCTGCACGTCGCCCCGGCGCAGGGCGAATATGGCCGCCAGCGCGACCGACGCGCACGCCAGCCAGCCCCACGACAGGGCCCCGGCGTAGAAGATGGCGATCACCATGATGGCCCCGATGTCGTCGGCGACGGCGAGGGTCAGCAGGAAGATCTTGGCGCCGAGGGGGACACGCGAGCCGGCGAGCGTCACGACGCCGACCGCGAACGCGATGTCGGTCGCCATGGGCACGGCCCACCCGTCGGCCCCCGGCCCACCGGTGTTGAGGGTGGCGTAGATGATCGCGGGCACCACCATGCCGCCGAGGGCGGCCACGATCGGCAAGGCGACGGCACGGGGGTCGCGCAGGTCGCCGTGCACGGCCTCGCGCTTGATCTCGAGCCCCACGAGCAGGAAGAACACGGTCATCAGCGCGTCGTTGACCCAGGCCTGCAGTGACAGGTGGTCGATGTGGAGCAGCCCGCCCAGCTCGACCCGCAACGGGGTCTGCCACACCTCGACGTACGACGCCGCCCACGGCGAGTTTGCCCAGCCGATGGCGATCGCGGCTGCCACAAGCATCACGATGCCGCCGGCGGCTTCGTGGCGGAGGATCCGCTGGAGCGGCTGGACCATCGTGCGGGGCACGTAGCGGTCCGACCCGCTCCAGGGTTCCTTGAGGGGCATTCCAGGCACGACCGCCTCACTTACGTCGTGTTCGGCACAGAGAGCAACGGGTCGGGACATCGGTTCACGATGCGTTCACGCCCACGGTCAGCAAGGTGAAAGGTTTCTGCGCGCTACCCGTAACGGTCGGCGAACCGTCGCGAAACGTGCCCCTCGTACGGTCGCCCCGATGACGTGGGGCACACTCGAGCCTCGGTCCGGCGATCACGACCACGACCAGGCCGACGAGGTCGCGGTCGTGCACTGGCCGGCGGAGGCGGAGCGTCGTGACGAGCTCGTCCACCGCGGGCGCGCCCGCCTGGTGGTCGTCATCGCGGGAGAGGTGCCGCCGGCGGCGCCGGACGGTCTCGAGGACTGGGTGCGCAGCGGGGCCGACCCGGTCGAGGTGTACGTGCGCAAGGAGCGCCTGCGTCGCCGGCAGGCCGCCCGCGCCCCCGCCCTCCTCGACGACGACGGCCTACTCCACCGCGGGCCGCACTGGGTGGCGCTGTCGCAGCGCGAGCTCCCTGTGGCGACCGCCCTGCTCGAGCGCCCGGGCGCACTGGTGGCGCGGGCCGATCTGCTCGCCGTGGCGTGCCCGGATGTCGCCTACGACGATCGTCGCATCCTCGACACGGTCGTACGGCGACTACACAAGCGGATCGTCCCACTGGGGCTGGCCATCCACACCGTTCGGGCGTCGGGCTTCCTCCTCGAGATGGGCGAGCTGCCCTGGTGACGTAGTCAGATCTCCGCAAGATACGTGCGCCGCAACCGCATCTTCGTGGCGCGAACCCACAGGAGATCGCACTCGGCGATTCACCAATGCGACATGGACGTGTGACACCCCGTCCTTACGTTCACCATCGGGTCAGACAAAGGGGTCCGGCCTCGTCTCGGGAACGTCTGAAAGGAACGCGTACCCATGTCTTTTGGCCCTCGTCGTGGTGCGAGAGCCGGCATGTCCGTCGGGCGCAAGACAGGGATCGCGCTGGCCGTCGCCAGTGCCCTGATCGTCGCCACGCCAGGCATCGCCGGTGCACAGGAGATCGATCCCGCGGAGGCTGTCACCGGCCTCGGCCAGCAGATCAACCTGCTGTGGATCGTCATCGGTGCTGTGCTCGTCATCTTCATGCAGGCCGGCTTCGCGCTGGTCGAAACCGGGTTCTGTCGTGCCAAGCACGCCGCCCATGTCGTGTCGACGAACTTCGCCATCTTCGGGCTCGGCTTCGTCGGCTACTTCGTCTGCGGCTACGCCTTCATGTTCGGCGGCTTCAGCTACAACCTGCCCGGCTATGACTTCGGCTACGTCGCCCCGGTGGGGGGAGCGCTCATCGGCAGCGGCAACTGGACCTTCCTGTGGGAAGGCGGCTTCTTCATGTCCGGCGACTCGATCCAGACCGCCGGCGGTGCTGCCGTCATCGGGTTCTTCCTGTACATGGTCGCCTTCATGGACACCGTGGCCACCATCCCCACCGGGGCGATGGCCGAGCGGTGGAAGTGGAAGGCGTTCGTCGGGTGGGGCCTGTTCTGCGGCGCCATCTTCTACCCGCTGTTCGGTGCGTGGACCTGGGGCGGCGGCTGGCTCGCCAAGACCTGGGACACGATGAGCCTCGGTGCCGGCTACGTCGACTTCGCCGGTTCGGGTGTCGTCCACGCGGTGGGCGGCCTCGCCGGCCTCGCCGGTGCCCTGGTGCTGGGCCCCCGCATCGGCAAGTACAACGCCGACAAGTCGCCCAACACCCTGCCGGGTCACCACGTCCCGATGGCCATGCTCGGCTGCTTCATCCTGCTGTTCGGGTGGTTCGGCTTCAACGCCGCCTCGACCTTCGCAGCCACCGATGTGCAGTTCGCGGTCGTGGCGGCCAACACGGCGATCGCCGCCGCCTTCGGTGCTGTCACCTCGATGTTCGTGATGATGCGCAAGATCGGCAAGCCCGACCCCGGCATGATGGTCAACGGCATGCTGGCCGGCCTGGTGGCCATCACCGCGCCCTGCGCCTTCACCAGCCCCGCCTGGTCGGCCGTCATCGGCGTCATCGCCGGCGTGCTCGTCATCTACGCCGCCGAGTTCATCGAGAAGCGCGGCATCGACGACCCGGTGGGCGCCATCGCCGTGCACGGTGTCTGCGGCAGCTTCGGCGTGCTGGCCGTGGGCATCTTCGCCAACGGCAGCTACGGCGGCGGCTGGAACGGGTCCGACGTCACCGCCGTCGAAGGTGTCGTGGCGGGCGAGTTCAGCCAGCTCGGGGCCCAGGCGCTGGGCGTACTCGTGCTGTGGACGGTCATCTTCGGTGTCGCCTACGCCTTCTTCAAGATCCAGAACGCGGTCATCAAGGGCGGCATCCGGTCGGAGGAGGCGGACGAGATCGCCGGCCTCGATCTGCCGGAGATGGGCGCCCTGGCGTACCCCGAGTTCCAGCAGATCGACGTGATCGCCGTGGACACCGGGGGGATCAGCCCCACCAACGAGGAGCCGGACCCCGACAAGGTCCCGGTCTGACCCACCTCGAAGCAGCATCCCGTCGTCGGGCGGGCGCGGTGCGAACCGTGCCCGCCCGTGGCGCGTCCGGGCGGGTGCTCACGGCGTGAGGCGGCCCGCCAGCCAGCTGAGCGCCAGCGGGTAGCGGTAGTCGATGCCACCGTGGGCGGCGGGGAACAGCTCGAAGCGCATCCGCTCCCCATGGAGCCCGGCGGCGAGGAGGGCGTCGCGGAAGGCGGTCGCCCCCAGGTCGAGGTACCACTCGTCCCGGGTGCCGGCGTCGATCCAGACCGCGTGCAGGTCGCGGGCCACCTCGGGGCGGGCGGCCGACGAGGCGCACGGGATCGAGCTCGAGCCACCGCTCCCAGACCTCGTCACGCCGGGCACCGGTGGCGGTGTCGAACGGCAGCTGCACGGTGCCGTCGTCGTCGGCCGAGTAGGCGGCGGCGTACCCCCACGTCTCGATGAGCTCGCCATCCGACTCGCGCGACAGGGGTACCCGCGACTGGACGTCGTCCCAGAACCGGTCGTACGACCCCTGGTACTCGTCGCGCAGCGCCCGGACGACCTTGGGGAAGCTGTCGGGGTAGCAGAGCTCGAACAGCGCGTCGCCCGCGTGGGTGGCGAGCGCGCCGAACAGGTCGGGCCGCCAGAGAGCGCTCACCATGGCCCCGTAGCCGCCACTCGACTTGCCGCTGACGCCCCGATGGGCGGGGTCGGCCAGCGTGCGATACCGGGCATCCACCCAGGGCACGACCTCGTCGCACAGGTACGTGTGGTACCGACCCGTGCCCGGTGAGTCGACGAACTGGCTGCCGCCGAGCGCGGTCCACGCGTCGACATACACCACGATCACGGGCGGGCACGTGCCTGCCGCCATCGCTGCGTCGGCTGTCTCGGGAAACGGCTGGCGGAACGCCGTGCGGTTGCGCCACATCGCCAGGTGCCCCGTGAACCCCTGCAGCACGTACACGCTGGGGTAGCGGCGCTCGGGAGCGTCGTCGTAGCCGGGCGGCACGTACACCCACAGCGGGCGGACATGCGGGTCGCCGAGCGGGTTGCCGCGCAGCTCGGTGCTGGTGACGGCGTGCTCGTCGAGCCTGCCGGCGAGGGTCGTCGACCACGGCAGGCCGACCGGCCGATGGGCGGCGCTCATCGGCCCGGGACCACCAGCTCGGTTGTTCGGTCGTGTCGGCAGGTCAGGCCCGGCGGTGCGCCGGCTCAGCCCGTCGACCGCTCCATGGCCGCCTTGGCCCGGCGGGCCGCGGTGCGCCGCTTCCACATCTTGAGCTTCCAGTGCCGGCGACGACGGGTCGACGGCTGGGCCCTGCCCGGGTCGTGGTGGTGCTCGGCACGGAAGCCGACGCCGGGCTCGATCACGTCGTCGGGCTCGGCCCCGCCCAGGATCTGGCCGGTGACATCGGCCAAGGCGGTGTTGACCCGGTGACGCTCTGATCGAGCCTGGACCCGCCGCTCCTCATGGTGCGGCAGGACCACCTCGGTGGTGCGGTGACGGTTGCTCATCGATGTCCTCTCTCGAAAGAGTCGACAACTTCTGCTCCGTACGCCGCGACCGTAGCCCGGAGTCCGGCGCGTGTCTCGGCCTCCTCGAGATCGGTTCGTGACCTGCCGGAACGCCTCCGCCAGGCGCTCGGTGTACAGTTGCAGCGTCGCCGCGACGGTACGTCGGCCCGGCGATGCCGGGGTTGCACGTAGTGTCAGATGACGGCGTTGGCGCGTGGGGAGGGGTCTTGCGGAGGCGTACCGGATGACGGCGATCGACACGCCCGACACGGGCGACCCTCCCGCGTCCACCGACGTCGCCGTACCCGATGGTTCTGCCGACCACGCCAGCGCCGAGACCGAGGCCGCGGCGCGGCGCGACCGCCTGGTCGGCCGGCTGGCGCTGGCGCTCACACTCGCACCGTTCGCCGTCGGTGCGGTGGCCCTGTTGGTGACCGTGGGTGGTGACTATTACCCGCATGCCGACCACGCCCTGACAGAGATGCAGATCCGCAGCCTGGGTCGCGACGAGGTGCTCGTCGGCCTCTACTCGCGGGACGACTGGAACCACCCGGGGCCGGCGTTGTTCCTCCTGCTCGCGCCGTTCTACTGGCTCACCGGCGGCCTGTCCGTCGGCGCCAACATCGGCGCTCTCGCCATCAACGGCGCCTCCGTCGCCGGCATGGGCCTGCTGGCCCGGCGTCGGGGCGGCACGTCGCTGATGCTGGTCACCCTTCTGAGCAGCACCCTGCTCCTACGGACGTTGAGCGGCGACTTCGTCAACGACCCGTGGAACTGCTTCGTCACCACTCTCCCGTTCGGGGTTCTGATCCTGCTCGCCTGGTCGATGTGGCGCGGCGACGCATGGGCGTTCCCGGTCGGCGCTGCTGTCGCGACGTTCCTCGCGCAGACCCATGTCGGGTTCGTGGTGCTGGCCACGCCCGTGCTGGCCTGGGGCGTCGTCGGCCTGCTGACCGCCACCGCGACCGAGCCCGACGGTGAGACCCGCTCGGCCGCGGTGCGCCGGCTCCTGCGCGGCGGTGCCATCGGTGTGGCCGTCCTCGCCGTCGGCTGGCTCCCGGCCGCGGTCGAGGCGGTCAGGTACGCGCCCAGCAACGTCATGTCGACCTACCGGTGGTTCCGCGACTCCGAGGACGGCACGCATTCGCTCAGCGAGGGATGGCGGGTGATGTCCGCCCAGTTCGGCGGCGCTCCCGAGTGGCTGACGGTCAAGCGCGACCACTCCGTCATCGGCGAGTCGCCCTTCCTGTACAGCTCGCCCCTGCCCTGGATGCTCGTCGTCGTCGTCGCCGCCGGCGTCGTGCTCTGGCGCCGGCGGGTCGAGGGCGCCCGCTCGCTGCTCGTCACCCTGATGGTGACGTTCGCCGTGGGCGTCCTGGCCGTGGCGCGCACCGTCGGCCTCGCGTTCGACTACCGCCTGCGGTGGACCTTCATCCCGGCGATGCTCGGGCTCGTGGTCGTCGGTTGGGCGGGCTGGACCATCGTCGCCGAGCGCTGGCCGCGGGTCGGCTCCCGGGTGCTCACCACCGTCTCTCTCGTCGCGCTCGCGGTGGCCGGTGCCGTCAACGTCGTGACCGCCGCCACGGCGGGCACACCGCTCGGGGGCGACAGCGCCGCGATGCGGTCGATCTCCGGTCAGGTGCTCGAGAACCTGCCGGACACCGACGGGACGGTCCTGGTGACCGACACCATGCACTCGGGCGCCGGGCCGGCCCGCGGGCTCGTGCTGCAGCTCGAACGGCAGGGCATCGACGTGGGCGTGTCCCAGTCGCTGGCCGACGAGTACGGGCGCAGCCGTGTCGTCGACCCGGCGCAGGTCGGCACCGTGCTGGTCGTCGCGCGGGACGACACGATCGACGCGGTGGCAGACAACCCTGACATGCAGCTCATGGCCGAGTGGCGGGCCATCCCGGAGGACGAGACGAACGAGCTGCTCGCGGAGCGTGAGCGGCTGCTGGCTGACATGCACGCGGGTCGAGTGTCACTCGAGGACGGCCTGCCCCTGCAGCACGCGAACTCCTACGAGCTCACCGGCGACGGGACCTCGTCGGCGTACCACATCGCCGTCTTCCTGGACGAGGCCGCCAGCCGGGACGCATCCCCGGCCGACTGACGCCCTGCGGTCACGCGACACCGTCCCAGTCGGGACGTCGCTGGTGAGCGATCGCCGCTTGGGCCGCGACGGGTGGCAGCGCGTAGCCTCGTAACCGTGCAGAACGTGGCCACCGCCCCCCGCCCGGCCGCCGATGTCGCGATGCGACGCCTGCTCCGCATCTCGGACGGGCACACCGCGACCGAAGGCGCGGCGCAGCGCGCCTTCTCGACCTCGGTGCTCGTGTCCGCAGTGCGGTGCACGCTCACCTACCTCGTCCTACCCTTCCTGGCGCCTGCCCTGGGCCTGGCCGCCGGTGTCGGACCGGCCATCGGCCTGCCCATCGGGGCCATCGCCATTGCGAGCAACATCATGACGATCCGGCGGTTCTGGGCTGCCGACCATCGCTGGCGCTGGGCCTACACGGCGTTGGCCCTCACCGTGATCGCCCTGCTCATGGTGCTCATGGTCGACGACCTCGTCACCCTGTTCTCGTAGGGAGGCGGCCGTGCGTCGCGTCGGGCTCCTCACGTGCGGTTGGCTGGCGGTGGTTCTCGGCACCATCGGCGTCGTGGTGCCCGGTCTCCCGACCACGGGCTTCTTCGTGTTGGCGGCCGCGTGCTTCGCCCGGTCGAGCCCCCGCTTCGAGCGCTGGGTGCTGGACCTGCCCGGCGTCGGTCCGATGGTTCGCGACCACCGGGCGGGCCTGGGTATGCCCCGGCGGGCCAAGGTCCTCGCCATCGGCATGATGCTGACCGCGTGCGTGCTCAGCTCGTGGGCGCTCGGGTCGCCGGTCGCGGCGGCGGCGATCCTGGGGCTGGGGGCGATCGGCACGTGGTACATCGGGTGGCGCGTCCCCACCCGCGAGCACGAGCTCGCCCGGCGGGCGGCGGGCGGTCAGCCGGTGTAGGCCTGGCCCTGGCTGGCGACCAGGTCCTCGATGTCGCCCATGGCGACGTTGGCGTCGATGAGGTGCATGCCCCACTGCTCGTTGAGGTCGCCGCCGATGTCGTCGGTCCGCGGGTCGGCCGGATCGCCGGCCACGGTGAGCGCCAGGTAGGTGAAGTCGCCGTCGCTCACGCATTCGGCCTCGACGAGGTCGGGGTAGGTCACCCACGGCGTGGTGATCTCAGCGGTGCGGGCGGGGTCGGCGAACGGCTGGGCCGCGGCGGTGCCGCCCAGCAACGTCCCCTCCGGCTGGGTGACGACGAAGTAGGGCTGCACCGGAGCGCGGCCGCCCGCCAGGTCGGCCGGGTTCACGCACGCCGCCTCTGTGCCCTCGCCACCGCGACCGAAGAAGCTCCCGGCCACGGGCGGACTCGTCGACCGGTAGGACGAGTACGACACCAGGCACCCGGTCTGGTCGGGCTGCTCGCACAGTGGCACATTGGCGAAGTCGCCACCCGCGACATCGCCCTCGGCGACCTGCACCGAGGAGCCGAGCAGGTAGGCCGACACCAGCCGGTCCCGGAGCAGCGGCTCGTCGTCGATCTCGTCCGCGATGAGCTGGGTGAGCATGCCGGCACCCTGTGAGTGGCCGATGAGCACGAAGCCCCGGCCGTCGCTCTCGTTGGCGATGTAGTGCGTGAACGCGTCGACCACGTCGCCGTACGCGATCGCGCGGGGGTCGGTGCCGTCGGTCGGCTCGGCCCCGCCGCCGATGGCGGACAGGGTGAGCTGCCGGTAGATCGGGGCGTACACCCGGCAGGTCGACGTCAGCCGCGCCGCCTGGTTGTAGACGGTGTAGATCTCCTGGGCCTCGCCGGGCTCGAAGTCGCTGTTGATCCCAGGGTCGCCGCTGGTGGTGGGATACACGTAGAAGCAGTCGACGGGCGGGTCGCCGGCGGACCGGTGTTCGACGACCTCGGTCGAGCCGTCGGCGGCGACGGCGGTGGTGTCGAGGTCGCGGGTGCAGACGTCGTCCGCGATGCCGGGCTTGCACAGCCAGTGGGCGTCGTCGGCGTACACCTCACTCGCGTAGCCCTCGTAGCCGGCGGGCAGGGCCGTGTCCGCGGCGGGCGTCTCGGCGTCGCCGGCCTCGTCGCCGGCGGCCGGGGAATCGTCGTCACCCGACGAGCACCCAGCGCTCGCGACCAGCCCGGCCGCGACCAGCGCGATGGCGAGCCGGTGGCGCCTGGTCTCGTGTCCCCGCATGGCTCCCCTTCGGTGTTTACCCCAACGTCAACAGGGCACCGTAGCAACAACGGACGGCGGCCCACTCCAGCGGTGTCAGGCTGGTGCGATGCGATTCGCCATCTACGGGGCCGGGGCCATCGGAGGAGTGGTGGGAGGGCGGCTGTTCGAGGCCGGCCACGAGGTCACGCTCATCGCCCGCGGCGACCACCTGCGGGCGTTGCAGCGCGACGGCCTCACGCTGCGCTCGCCCGACGCCACCGCCGACCTGCCGGTGCCGGCGGTCGCGTCGCCGGCCGAGGCCGACCTACGTGACGGCGACGTCATCGTGCTGGCGATGAAGAGCCAGCACACCGCCGACGCCGTCGTGGAGCTCGCTCGGGTGGCGCCACCCGGTGTCGCCGTCGTGTGCGCGCAGAACGGCGTCGAGAACGAACGCGTGGCGCTGCGCTCCTTCGCGGCCGTCTACGCGATGTCGGTGATGCTGCCCGCCAGCCACCTCGAGCCCGGTGTGGTCGAGGCCTCGTCGAGCCCGGTCACCGGGCTGCTCGATCTCGGCCGGTACCCGTCGGGCGTCGACGCCACCGCTCGGGCCGTCGCCGCCGCGCTGTCCGAGGCGACGTTCAGCTCGCAGGCGCGAGCGGACATCATGCGCTGGAAGTACCGGAAGCTCCTGCTCAACCTGGGCAACGCGGTCGAGGCGGTGATCGGCGACCGCGGCTCGTCGAGCTCCCTCGTCACGCGGCTGACGGAGGAGGGCGAGGCCGTGTTGGCGGCCGCGGGGATCGCCTACGCGTCGGCGGACGAGGACAACGACCGGCGGGGAGACCTGCTGCGCATGCGACCGATCGACGGTCGACGCCGTGAGGGCGGGTCGTCGTGGCAGAGCATGGTCCGCGGGCTGGGCACCATCGAAAGCGACTACCTGAACGGCGAGATCGTGCTGCTGGGCCGGCTCCACGGTGTGCTGACTCCGGCCAACGACCTGCTCCAGCGCCTGGCCGGCCGGCTGGCCGCCGAGGGGCGCCCACCAGGCTCGCTCACCGCGGAGGAGGTGCTGGCGCAGCTGGACGGGGCGTGACCGGCGCGCCTCCGAACTTGTGGCGCCTCCGGTGTCCTGACGACCGGATGTGTCGCACGTTCGACCGCAGGAACCATGGCCTCGGGGGCGCCCCGTCGTCAGGCGCGGCTGACCTCGTCGAGCCGGCGTTGGAGGAACGTCCGTTCCGCGCTCGTGCCCACGAGACCCAACGCCGTGCGGTACTCGGCCGCGGCCTCGTCGAGCCGCCCCAGCCGGCGCAGCAGGTCGGCGCGGGTGGCGGGCAGCATGTGCGTGCGCGCGAGGCGCGGGTCGCCGGCCACAGCGTCGACCACCGCCAGCCCGTCCTCCGCGCCGGCCGCGAACGCGACGGCCACCGCCCGGTTGAGCTCGACCACCGGCGACGGCACCCGGCGCGCCAGCTCGCCGTAGAGGGTAGCGATGCGGGGCCAGTCGGTCTCGGCCCACGTCGGTGCCTCGGCGTGGGCGGCGGCGATGATGGCCTGCAGCCGGTACGGGCCGGGCGGGCCGACGCGGAGCGACCGGTCGAGCTGGACCCGGCCCTCGGCGATCCGTGCGTGGTCCCAACGCGACCGGTCCTGGTCCTCGAGCAGCACCAGCCCGCCCTCGGGGCTGGTGCGCGCCGACCGCCGGCTGTCCTGGAGCAGCAGGAGGGCGAGGAGGCCGCGGGCCTCGGGCTCCTCGGGCATCAGGTCGACGAGCAGCCGCGCCAGCCGGATGCCCTCGTCGCACAGCTCGTGGCGTACCAGATCGTCACCAGCGCTCGCGGCGTAGCCCTCGGAGAAGACCAGGTAGATGCAGGCGAGCACCGGGGGGAGACGCTCGGCGAGCAACCGCCCCCGCGGGACCCGGAACGGGATGTTGGTCGTGCGGATCTTGGCCTTGGCCCTGCTCAGGCGTTGGTAGACGGTCGGCTCGGGCTGCAGGAACGCGCGGGCGATCTCGGCGGTCTGCAGGCCGCACACCATGCGCAGGGTCAGCCCGACCTGGGCGGCGGGGGCCAGCGCCGGGTGGCAGCACGTGAAGATGAGGCGCAGCTGGTCGTCTCGCACGGGGACCACCTCGTCGGATTCGGTCGCCGCGGCATCGGTGCCGGAGCCCGAGCCGTCGCTGCGGGCCCGGTCGCCGGCCACCGACGCGGGGGCGTCCGGTGGTGCCGCGTCCTCTGGCGCAGCGACCAGGCCGGCGGCGGCCTCCCTCGCGGGCCGGCGGGACTCGCGCCGCACCCGGTCGAGGGCGCGGTTGCGGGCCGTGGTGGTGATCCAGGCGCCGGGCCGCTCGGGCACCCCGCGGGTCGGCCACGTGCGCAGCGCCTCCACGAACGCCTCCTGCAACGCGTCCTCGGCCGCCGACAGGTCGCCGAGCAGCCGGGCGAGCGTGGCGAGCGCACGCCCGGACTCGGCCCGGAACGTGCGCTCGACGACCGCGCGGGCGTCGTCCATGCGGCCCTTGCGCGCAGGACGGCGAGGCTCGGACATGTCTCCCGCGGTCTCGGTGTCGCCCTGTGCTACCCGAGCTCGAGGATCGGACGCAGCTCGACGGCGTCGCCCGGATTGGCGGGAACCGCGGCGGCCAGCGCGCCCGCTTGGGCCTCCGTGGGGGCCGTGAGCACGTAGAACCCACCGACAACTTCGGCGACCTCGTTGGCCGGCCCGTCGGTGACCAGCAGCTCGCCGTCGCGGACACGCACCGTCGTGGTGGTGTCGAGCGGGTGCAGGGCACCGCCCGCCAGCACGGCACCGCCGGCCTCCTCCATGAACCGGCCGTGCGCGGCCGCGCCCGCATCCCAGGCCGGCGTCTCCGGCACCTCGGCCTCGGTCTCCTTGCCGTACATGAGGGCCAGGTAGCGGGCGCCCGACGGCGGCTCGCCCTCGGCCTGCGCCTGCCACATCACCATGGGCCGCAGGCCGACCCAGCCGGTCCGGGCGGCGGGGATCTCACGGACCAGCTCGATGACATCGTCGAGCGTCTCAGCCTCGAGCACGTAGAACCCGCCGAGCGCCTCGGTCGTCTCGGCGAATGGTCCGGTGGTCACGAGCGGGTCTGCGGCGCCGTCGCCGTGCCGCACGGTGGTCGACGTGGCGGCAGGCTGGAGTGCCTCGCCGCCGAGGATGGCCTCGCCGGCCAGCTCGCCGAAGCGCTCGTAGCCGGCCATGTCGGCATCCCACTCGGGGGTGCCGGGCTGGCTTTCGACGGACTCGTCGCCGCCCAGAAGTGCGAAGTAGCGCATGGTCATCTCCTCCTCCGTCGGGCGACCCTCGCCCGACACCGTGTCGACGACGACGACCGCTGGATTCGACAGGCCGACCCGAACATTCTGGTCGCGGGCCGATGCACCCGGCCGCTCGAACGCACTCGGTCCAGTTCCGACCGGGCGGTGACACCCGCCATGGTCACTTGTGCCTCGGCGACGACCCGCCGATGAAGCTATCCACAGGGAGCCCGAGCCGGGTACCGTCCGCGGACCACCGGTGTTGCCTCGACCCGGAGGACCCCGACCGCTCCGGGCCGCTAAGGCGCCGAGAAGCCCCCAACCACCCCCGACAACAACGCGCTAAGGCTCTCTTACCGGGCGTTCTGCCTGGTTAGAACCCTCCGGTGGCACGAATTGGTCGCGCCGCGGAGGAGAGCGTGATGGGTGATCTGATCTTCGTGGCCGTGGTGGTGGCGTTCTTCGCTGTCACGGTCGCCTACGTCAAGGGCCTCGAAAGGATCGTCGGCCCCGACACCGCGGTCGGGCCGGACCTCGACACAGGCGACAGCCCGCTCGACACGAGCAAGAGCACGTCCGGAGCGTCGGCATGACCGCCGACAACGTCATCGGCCTGGTGCTGGCGGTCCTGCTCACCGCCTACCTGGTCGCCGCCCTCATCATCCCGGAGAAGCTGTGATGAGCGGCGCCACGTGGGTGCAGTTCGGCGTGCTCATCGTGCTGGTCGTGGCCGCCACCCCGCTGCTCGGCGGGTACATGGCCAAGGTGTTCAGCCCCGAGACCGTGGGCGCCCCACCGGGCGAGCGCGTGTTCGGTCCCATCGAGCGGGGCATCTACCGCCTCACCGGTGTCAACGCCGAGCGCGAGCAGCGCTGGACCGTCTACGCCCGCTCGATGTTGGCGTTCAGCCTGGTCTCGGTGCTGTTCGTCTACCTGATGCAGCGCATCCAGGGCTCCCTTCCGGTCAACCCCACCGATGTCGGTGCCGTGCCCGAGGCGCTCGCCTTCAACACCGCGGTCAGCTTCGTGACCAACACGAACTGGCAGAACTACGCGGGCGAGATCACGATGAGCCACTTCACGCAGATGACCGCGCTGGCGGTGCAGAACTTCGTGTCGGCCGCCGTCGGCATGGCCATCGCCGTCGCCCTCGTGCGGGGCCTGGTGCGGCGCCGGTCGAACACGATCGGCAACTTCTGGGTCGACCTGACCCGGTCGATCACCCGCATCCTGCTGCCCATCTCGATCATCGGCGCGCTGGTGCTCGTGAGCCAGGGCGTCATCCAGAACCTGAGCGGGTTCACGGTCGCCAACACGCTCGAGGGCGCGACCCAGCTCATCCCCGGCGGCCCCGCGGCCAGCCAGGAGGTCATCAAGGAGCTCGGCACCAACGGCGGCGGGTTCCTCAACGCCAACTCCGGGCACCCGTTCGGCAGCCCCAACGGCTTCACGAACCTGTTCCAGATGTTCCTGATCCTGCTCATCCCGTTCGCGTTCACCTACACGTTCGGGAAGATGGCGAAGGACCGCAAGCAGGGCTGGGCCGTGTTCGGCGCCATGTTCGTGCTGTGGTTCGCCTCGGCGTTCATCGCCCAGGCGTTCGAGACCAACGGCAACCCCGAGCTCGACGCCCTCGGCGCCGACCAGCACGTCGCGGCCGAGACCGCCGGCGGCGGCAACTTCGAGGGCAAGGAGGTCCGCTTCGGACCGGGTGCCTCGGGCCTGTTCGCCGCCACCACCACGGGCACGTCGACCGGCGCGGTCATCTGCCGCGCACGACAGCTTCACCCCGGGCGGCGGCGCCGTGCCGCTGGTCAACATGATGCTCGGCGAGGTCAGCCCCGGCGGCGTGGGCGCCGGCCTGTACGGCATGTTGGTGTTCGCCATCCTCTCGGTCTTCATCGCCGGGCTGATGGTGGGCCGCACCCCCGAGTACCTGGGCAAGAAGATCCAGGCGGCCGAGATGAAGCTCATCGTCCTGTACATCCTCGCGATGCCGGCGGTGGTGCTGATCTTCACCGGCATCTCGGTGGTGATGGACACGTCCAAGGCGTCGATCCTCAACCCCGGGCCGCACGGCCTGACCGAGGTGGCGTACGCCTTCACGTCGGCCGGCAACAACAACGGCTCGGCGTTCGGCGGCCTCACCGGCAACACCGACTGGTACAACACCACGCTCGGCCTGGCCATGCTGTGCGGCCGGTTCCTGCTGATCGTCCCCGTGCTGGCCCTCGCCGGCTCGCTGGGCCGCAAGCAGGCGGTGCCGGCCTCGAGCGGCACGTTCCCCACGAACACCCCACTGTTCGTCGGCCTGCTGGTCGGCGTCGTGGTCATCGTCGTGGGCCTGACCTTCTTCCCCGTACTGGCGCTCGGCCCCATCGTCGAGCAGCTCGGTCTGTAGGAGCACGACATGTCCAACACAACCGTCGACGTCCCCGAACGCCAGCCCGAGCCCCCGGCCCGCGGCGAGCGCATCGGGGCCAAAGCCAGCAAGTCGCTGTTCGACCCGGCCATCATGCGGGTCGCGGCCGGCGACAGCTTCCGCAAGCTCGACCCGCGGCTCATGGTGCGCAACCCGGTCATGTTCGTGGTGTGGGTCGGCAGCATCGTCACCACCATCTTCTTCGTCCAGGACCTCATCGAGGGCGAGACGAGCGGCAAGGAGAACCTGTTCGCCGGCCTGGTGGCCGCGTGGCTGTGGTTCACCGTGCTGTTCGCCAACTTCGCCGAGGCGGTGGCCGAGGGCCGGGGCAAGGCGCAGGCCGACACCCTGCGCAAGGCCCGGTCCGACACCATCGCCAACCGGCGGCTGGCCGACGGCTCGCTCGAGCCGGTGTCCTCGTCCAAGCTGACGGTCGACGACGTCGTCGTCGTGACCGCCGGGGAGATGATCCCGTCGGACGGCGAGATCATCGACGGCATCGCCTCGGTCGACGAGTCGGCCATCACCGGCGAGTCGGCCCCCGTCATCCGCGAGTCGGGCGGCGACCGCTCGGCGGTCACCGGCGGCACCCGCGTGCTGTCCGACCAGATCGTCGTGCGCATCACGGCCCGACCGGGCGAGACGTTCCTCGACCGCATGATCGCCCTGGTCGAGGGCGCCAGCCGGCAGAAGACGCCGAACGAGATCGCGCTCAACATCCTGCTGGCCGGCCTCACCATCATCTTCCTGCTGGCCACCGTCACCCTGCAGCCGTTCGCCATCTACTCGGGTGCCGAGCAGACGGTGATCACGTCTGATCGCCCTGCTGGTCTGCCTCATCCCGACGACGATCGGCGCCCTGCTCTCGGCCATCGGCATCGCCGGCATGGACCGCCTGGTGCAGCACAACGTGCTGGCCATGTCGGGCCGGGCCGTCGAGGCCGCGGGCGACTGCTCGACGCTGCTGCTGGACAAGACCGGCACCATCACGCTCGGCAACCGCCAGGCCGCCGAGTTCCTGCCCCTGGCCGGGGTGAGCGAGGAGCGGCTCGCCGCTGCCGCCCAGCTGGCCAGCCTGGCCGACGAGACGCCCGAGGGCCGCTCGATCGTCGTGCTCGCCAAGGAGCGCTACGGCGTCCGCGAGCGCGAGGTCGGCCACGCCACGCTCGTGCCCTTCACCGCCCAGACCCGCATGAGCGGGCTCGACGTCGACGGTGTGGCTGTCCGCAAGGGCGCGGCCGAGTCGGTGCGCCAGTGGGTCGTCCAACAGGGCGGCGACGTCCCCCGACGACCTGGTCCCGCTCGTCGAGGGCGTGGCGACCGCCGGCGGCACGCCGCTCGTGGTGGCCGAGGCTCGCACCGACGGCTCTGTCGGTGCGACCGGCGCCGGTGGCGACGCTGGGGTCGCCACCGGCACTGATCCCGGGGCTGAGACCGCGGTCGAGGTGCTCGGCGTCGTCCACCTCAAGGACGTCGTCAAGGAGGGCATGCGCCAGCGGTTCGACCAGCTCCGCGCCATGGGCATCCGCACGGTGATGATCACCGGCGACAACCCGCTCACCGCCCGGGCCATCGCCACCGAGGCCGGCGTCGACGACTTCCTCGCCGAGGCCACGCCCGAGGACAAGATGGCG
Organism: uncultured Acidimicrobiales bacterium; assembly: GCA_963735375.1. Taxonomy (GTDB): domain Bacteria; phylum Actinomycetota; class Acidimicrobiia; order Acidimicrobiales; family VFJN01; genus ZC4RG19. The sequence goes on along the minus strand of CAVTKS010000005.1, from coordinate 40,323 downwards.
CTGATCGCCCGCGAGCAGGAGGGCGGCCGCCTCGTCGCCATGACCGGTGACGGCACCAACGACGCCCCGGCGCTGGCCAAGGCCGACGTCGGCGTGGCCATGAACACGGGCACGCAGGCGGCCAAAGAGGCCGGCAACATGGTCGACCTCGACTCGAACCCGACGAAGCTCATCGAGATCGTCGAGATCGGCAAGCAGCTGCTCATCACCCGGGGCTCGCTGACCACGTTCTCGATCGCCAACGACGTGGCGAAGTACTTCGCCATCATCCCGGCGATGTTCGTGGGCGTGTTCCCGCAGCTCGACACGCTGAACGTGATGGACCTGCAGTCGCCGCGCTCGGCGATCCTGTCGGCCGTCATCTTCAACGCCCTGATCATCGTCGGCCTGATCCCGCTGGCCCTGCGGGGCGTCAAGTTCCGGGCCCTGGGCGCCGCGGCGGTGCTGCGCCGCAACCTGCTCGTCTACGGAGTGGGCGGCCTGATCGCCCCGTTCATCGGGATCAAGGCCATCGACATCGTCATCACTGCGCTGGGAGTCTACATGATGCGCGCTCAACTGCTGGCCGCCCTGCGTGCGGTCCTCGTGTTCACGGTCCTGCTCGGCATCGCCTACCCGCTGGTCGTCACCGGCCTGTCGCAGGTCGTGTTCAACGACAAGGCCGACGGGTCGCTCATCGAGAACGCCGACGGCCAGGTGGTCGGCTCCGAGCTGCTGGGCCAGACGTTCAGCAGCCCCGAGTACTTCCACGGGCGCCCGTCGGCGTCCGGCGGCGGCGCCTCGGGCTCGGAGATCGACGTGCTCGACGACGCCGGCGAGCCCACGGGCGAGACCGTGCTCGCCAGCGCCGACGACATCTCGACCGCCGCCTCGGGCGCCTCGAACCTGGGCCCCACCAACGAGGAGTTCCTCGCCCTCGTCGACGAGCGCATCGTCGCCTACCGCGACGTCAACGACCTGCCCGACGACGCGCTCGTGCCGGTCGACGCCGTCACGGCGTCGGGTTCGGGCGTCGACCCGCAGATCTCGGTGGCCAACGCCCGCCTGCAGGCGGAGCGCGTCGCCGACGAGCGGGGCCTGTCGACGGACGAGGTCCTGGCACTGGTCGACGACCACACGTCGAGCCGCACGCTCGGCGTGCTGGGCGAGAAGGGTGTGAACGTGCTCGAGCTGAACCTGGCGCTCGACGAGACGAGCTGATGCGCGGCTCGGTCGACTCGTGACACGCCAGGCGACCCGTCGGGCGCGCACATCCTGTGCCCGCCCGCACGACCGGGAGGCGGCGTGTGGGCTCATCACGCACGGCGAGCGAACCTCGTCGTGAGCCCCACGCCGGCTCTCGCGCCGACGGCCCGGCCGGGACACCCCCGGCCGGGCCGCTCGCCTGCGCGGCGGTGGCTGCCCCCGACCCGCCCGTGGGGCACGATGTGAGCTGTTGATGGCCACGAGACCTCGCGCCCGACGGCGCCGCTGCCGCAGCACCGACTGAGCGCGCCCGCCGCCGCGGCACGTTGCGCATCTACCTCGGGGCGGCGCCCGGTGTCGGCAAGACCTTCGCCATGCTCAACGAGGGGCGGCGCCGGCGCGAACGCGGCACCGACGTCGTGGTGGGCTTCGTCGAGACCCACGGGCGGGCCCACACGGCCGAGCAGTTGGCCGGGCTCGAGGTCGTGCCCCGCCGCAGCGTCGAGTACCGGGGCACGACGATCGAGGAGATGGACATCGACGCCGTCCTCGCCCGCCGGCCCGACGTGGCGCTGATCGACGAGCTGGCCCACACGAACGTCCCCGGCACGCGGCACGCCAAGCGGTGGGAGGACGTGCGGGAGCTGCTGGACGCCGGCATCGACGTGATCTCCACGGTCAACATCCAGCACCTCGAGTCGATCAACGACGTGGTCGAGCGCATCACGGGGGTGCGGCAGCGCGAGACGCTGCCCGACGAGATCGTGCGGGCCGCCGACCAGATCGAGTTGGTCGACATGACCCCCGAGGCCCTGCGCCGCCGGATGGCGCACGGCAACATCTACGCCGCCGACAAGGTCGACGCGGCGCTGGCCAACTACTTCCGGCCCGGCAACCTGGCGGCCCTGCGTGAGCTGGCCCTGCTGTGGGTGGCCGACAGGGTCGACGACGCGCTCGAGGACTACCGCGAGCGGCACGGCATCACCGACCCGTGGGAAACCCGCGAGCGGGTCGTCGTCGCGGTCACCGGCGCGCCGAGCGCGGACGACCTGATCCGCCGGGCCGCCCGCATCGCCTCCCGCTCCCACGGCGAGCTGCTCGGCGTGCACGTGCGCTCCGACGACGGTCTGCGGGCCGACGACGGCCACGTCGGCGATCAACGGCGACTGCTCGAGGAGGTCGGCGGCACCTACCACGAGACCGCGGGAAGCGACGTCGCCGCCGCGCTGGTCGACTTCGCCCGGGCCGAGAACGCCACGCAGCTCGTCCTCGGCTCCAGCCACCGCACCCGCGTTGCCGAGCTGGTCCGCGGGTCCATCATCAACAGGGTCGTCCGGCTGTCGGGGCCCATCGACGTGCACGTGATCTCACCCCGCCCGGAGGAGGCCGACGGCGACGACGAGCGGGCCGTGCCCCGGGTCCGGCGCCACCCCGCGGCCCTGTCGCCCCGCCGCCGCTGGTACGGCTGGGCGCTCGGTGCTGTGGGCATCCCGGTGCTGAGCGCGATCCTGGTGCCGCTGCGTGAGGACGTGAGCCTCCCCAGCGTGCTGCTGCTGTTCCTGCTGCTCGTGGTCAGCGTCGCCACCGTCGGCGGGTTGGCGCCCGCGCTGGTCGCCGCGCTGGTCGGCTTCCTCGTGGTCAACCGGCTGTTCACACCGCCGATCCACGAGTGGACGATCGCCGAGGCCGAGAACCTCCTCGCGCTCCTGGTGTTCCTGGTGGTCGCCGGTGTCGTGAGCGCGCTGGTCGCCGCGGCCGCACGCCGCACAGCCGAGGCGAGACGCGCCGCCGCCGAGGCGTCCACCCTCGCGGGTCTCGCCGGCACGGTGGCCTCGCCCGACCCGCTGCCGGTCCTGATCGACCACCTGCGCCACACCTTCGGGCTCGGCGGCGCGGCCCTGCTGCGCAAGGTCGACGATGCCTGGCAGGTCGAGGCGTCGTCGGGCATCGACGTGCCGCTCACACCGGCCGACGCCGACCAGGTCCGCCCCCTCGCCGGCGATCTGGTGCTGGCCCTCCGCGGCAGCGACCTGGCGGCCGAGGACCGGCGGGTGCTCAACGCGTTCGTCGCCCAGCTCGCGGCGGCGATCGATCGGCGCCGCGTCGGGGCCCAGGCGGCCGAGGCAGCCGCTCTGGCCGAGGCGAACGAGCTGCGCAGCGCGTTGCTGCAGGCGGTGTCGCACGACCTGCGCACCCCCCTCTCCGGCATCAAGGCGTCGGCCAGCAGCCTGCGCCAGCCCGACATCGTGTGGTCGGACGCCGACCGTGACGAGTTCCTGCGCACCATCGAGGACGAGACCGACCGCCTGACCGCGCTCGTCGGGAACCTGCTCGACATGAGCCGCATCCAGGCCGGGGCCGTTGCACCGGTCCCGCGCCCTGTGGGGCTCGAGGAGGTCGTGCCCGCGGCGGTCGCCGGGTTGGGGCCGCGGGGCCATGCCGTGGCCGTCGACGTGCCCGAGACGCTGCCTCCCGTGGCCGCCGACCCCGCCATGCTCGAGCGCGTGGTGGCCAACCTGGTCGAGAACGCGGTCGCCCATTCCCCCGACGGGTCGCCCGTTCGGGTCGAGGCGGGCGAGGTCGGCGGGGTCGTCCTGATTCGGGTCATCGACCGAGGTCGCGGCATCGACCCGGCCGAACGCGAGCGGGTGTTCCGCCCGTTCCAGCGCATGGACGACAGCCCGTCGCACGGGGCCGGCGTCGGACTGGGCCTGGCCGTCGCCCGGGGTTTCACCCGCGCCATGGGAGGCGAGCTCACCATCGATGACACGCCCGGGGGAGGCACGACCATGGTGATCGAGCTGAAGGTGGCGCCATGACGCCGTCGACCCGAACGACCCCGGACGCCGCCCGTGCGCCGAGCGCTCGCGTGCTGGTGGTGGACGACGAGCCGCCGATCCTGCGGGCGCTCGCCACCAATCTGCGGGCCCGGGGCTACGCCATCGACGTCGCACCGACCGGCGAGGAGGCGCTGGCCCTCGCGGCCAGGCACCGGCCGGACGCGGTCATCCTCGACCTCGGCCTACCCGGCATCTCGGGCATCGACGTGGTCGAAGGACTGCGCGGCTGGACGAAGGTGCCGATCATCATCCTGTCGGCCCGCGGGGCCGAGCCCGACAAGGTGGCGGCCCTCGACGCCGGCGCCGACGACTACGTCACCAAGCCGTTCGGCATGGACGAGCTGCTCGCCAGGCTGAGGGCATCGCTGCGCCGGAACGCGCCCGCCCCCGAGGCCGCGCTGGTCGAGACCCCTGACTTCGTCGTCGACCTGGCCGCCAAGCGGGTGCGCGCCGGCGGCGACGAGGTCCGGCTCACCCCCACCGAGTGGGGCCTGGTCGAGGTGCTGGTGCGCAACGCCGGCAAGCTCGTGTCACAACGCCAGCTCCTGCAGGACGTGTGGGGCCCGCAGTATGGCGAGGAGACGAACTACCTGCGGGTCCACATGGCGCACATCCGTCGCAAGCTCGAGCCCGAGCCGTCCCGTCCCCGCTACTTCATCACCGAGCCGGGCATGGGCTACCGCTTCGAGGGTGCGGAGGTGGGCTGACTGGTCAGTTGCGGTCGCCATCGCGGTCGTCCCACTCGCACGCCTCGCCGTCACGGTCGCGGTCGAGGTGCGGGGCGTACCCGGGCTCGCCTTCGAACAGGGGCAGGGCGCCCTCGAACAGGGCCTCGCGGCAGTTGCTGTAGGTGACCGGCTCGGTGGTCGGAGGCGGCGGCTGCGTGGGCGGTGGGGGAGGTGCGGTCGGTGGCGGCGCGGCGGGAGGTGCGGTGGTGGTCGTCGTCGCCACGGTGGTGGTGGTCGTCGGCGCTGTCGTCGTCGTGGGCGGCAGAGTCGTCGTGGTCGCGACGGTCGTGGTCGTGCTCGCTGTCGTCGTCTTCCACTCGCGGGCCGCGGCGACCCGGGGCTGGCCGTCGGGGCGCAGCGCAAGCGACACCGCCACGATCACCACGAGCACCACCGACGCGGCGGCGATGTCGGCGACGACCCGGGCCCACATCGGCGCCGAGCGGTAGCGCCAGGCGACATCGCCGAGAGCGGTCCGCAGCGACCAGGCCTCGGCGTCGCCGTCACGGCCGTCGCCGACGCCGTCGTCGCGGTCGTCGCGGTACGGCGGACCGCCGAAGCCTTGTGTGTGGTGTCCGTAGCTCTGCCACGGCCCGTTCGGGTCACTCATCGTCGCCTCTGCCCCATCGCCGACCGGCGGCATCCCGCTGCGCCTGAACCATCCGTCGACTCCAGGCAGCGTATCCGTACTGGTCAGGGCCCCGGGAACGCCCGAGGCGAACCCGACGACACGGATGCACCACGATGAGTCATTGCCACCGCACGAATGACATCGCTAGGATTTGACGCGCTTGGGCCCCAACTGGGGTGGGGCGCAGCGCACAGGGAGGCCGAACTCGACATGGATGCGAAAAAGGCGTTTATGGTCACCGCTGCGGCGTTCCTCATCCTGTCGATGTGGCACAACCCGACGGGCACCGCCAATGCGTTCGGCGACTTCCTCGGCAACGTCGGCAACTTCCTCGAAGATGCCATCGACAAGTTCACCGAGTTCTTCAGGGGCCTGACCGCGTGACCCGGCTGCGCCGCCAGCGCGCAGAAGACATGTACGCGGGGTCGCTCGATCGGGCCTATCCGCAGCAGGCCCCCGACCCGTATGACAGCCGTGGTCGGTTGCCCGACCCGAAGGCGGCCCCCGACGACGCCGAGTTCGTCGAACGTCCACCCGGCGTGATGCGCCGCGTCGGCCAGAGCGTCGCCGAGACGCGGCGCCGGGTGCTGCCGTTGCCCGACGAGGTCATCGATCAGTACCTGGGCAACGGCGAGCGCATGATCCACAACGACCACCCGTCGTTCCGGTCATTCGTCGTTCAGAACACGCTGCTGTTCATCGGCTTCCTGGTCGTCGCCGTGCTGTTCCTGGGCATCACCTTCAACGGGTCACTGGTCGCCGCCGGCTTCCTCTTGCTCGTGTTGTGCATCGTCCTGCTGGTGCTCGTGCTCAAGCGGTTGGGCGACCGATATACCAGCTACGTCGTCACCGACACACGCATCATGCGCATCTCCGGGGTGATCAGTCGGCGGGCCCACTCGATCCCCTGGGTACGTGTCACCGACCTCACCATCGAGCAGTCACTCTCGGGCCGGTTGTTCGGTTACGCCACCCTGCACATCGAGTCCGCCAACGAAGACTCGGGCCTGCGCGACCTCGACGGCGTCAGCGACCCCATGCAGTTCAACCAGTACGTGGTCGACATGGTGGTCGCCAAGCAGGGCTCGACCGAGCCGACGTGGGCGAAGACGGGTGAGCCGGCGCCGGTGGCGATGGGGCGGGGCCTCCGCCGCATCCGCATGTCCCGCCGCAGGAGCGGGACGGGGCTCGACGACTACGGCTCCGACGTGGATCCCGGCGACGACCGGTCCGAGCAGGGCACGCAGGGATCGCGAGGCGAGCGGCGACGCGTGTACGTGGGCGGCGACGACCAGACCTGGGCGTCGTCGGGCCCGTACGACCTCGAGGCCGACGACGAGGGTGACGACGCCGACGCGTCGTCGCTCGCCGACCATCTCGAGACGACAGGCGACACCGACCTCCACTGGCGCCCGTAGGAGGCACCCTCGCCACCGGCGCTCTGGCGGCCGACCGACTGCGGCGGTCAGGCGAGGGCGCGCTCGTTGAGAGCGTTGAGCCGCTCGCAGGCGTCGAGGTACTCGGTGACCAGGCGCTGCACGACGTCGGCGGTGCGCTCGATGCGGTTCATCTGGCCCACGACCTGCCCGACCGGGTTGAAGTTCACGTCCTTGGCCGCCTCGGGGTAGCGGTGGCCGCGCTGCACGGCGTCGAGCGCCACCATCATCTGCAGCGGCATGGGCAGGGTGCCGGGCGAGTCGTCGCCCTCCCACGCCTCGGTCCAGTCGTTGCGCAGCATGCGGCACGGCTTGCCGGTGAACGAACGGGAGCGCACGGTGTCGTGGCTGGTGGCCTCGACGTAGGTCTGCATCTGGGCGGGCGGAACGTCGGCCTCCTCGACCGTCAGCCACAGTGAGCCGGTCCACGCACCCTGCGCGCCCATGGCCAGGGCCGACGCCACCTGCCGGCCGTCGCCGATGCCGCCGGCGGCGAGCACCGGCAGGGGCGAGACGGCATCGATCACCTGGGGCCACAGCACCACCGACGCGACCTCGCCGCAGTGGCCGCCGCCCTCGGTGCCCTGGCACACGACGAAGTCGAGGCCGGCGTCCTTGTGCCGCAGTGCGTGCTTGACCGAGCCGCACAGCGCGCCCACGAGCCGACCGCTCTCCTGGATCTGCGTGACGACGTCGGCAGGGGGCGTGCCGAGGGCGTTGGCGACGAGCGTGGCCTTGTCGTGGCGCAGGATCGCTTCGACCTGCGGCGCAGCCGTGACCGCCGTCCACCCCAGCAGCTCGTGGTGCTTGTCGTCGGCGGGCAGCTCCGGCACGCCGTGGTCGGCCAGCACCTTGCTGCCGAAGTCGCGGTGCTCCTGCGGGATGTGCTTGGCCATCTCGGCCTCGAGCTCCTCGGGGCTCATGTCGTCGATGTCCATCCCCTCGTACTTGGAGGGGATGACGATGTCGACGCCGTAGGGCTTGTCGCCCACGTTCTCGTCGAGCCACGTCAACTCGATCTCCAGGTCCTCGGGGGTGAAGCCGACGGCGCCCAGCACGCCCAGGCCGCCCGCCTTGGACACCGCGGCGACGACATCGCGGCAGTGGCTGAAGGCGAAGATCGGGAACTCGATGCCCAGCTTCTCGCAGATCTCGGTACGCATTGTCGGTGTCTCCCGGGTCTCGTTCGGTTCGTTGGTCCGGTCGGGCGTGGTGTGTCAGCTCGGCGGTGAGACCGGGAACACGACGGCGGCCGTGGTCGTGGCGCGCCGCTCGAGCCGGGCCATGCGGTCGTCGTCGCCGAGCAGCATCTCCTCGAGGAACACGGCCAGCAGCTGCCCGGTGATCACCGAGGTCGTGGCGGTGCGGTCGGGCGTGGCCGGGTCGGTGTCCAGCTCGGGGAACATCTCGCCGAGCCAGCGGTCGACCGCTTCCTCGAGCGCCACCGACAGGCGCCGCGCTTCGGCGAGCGCGACAGCGTCGTCGCGCAGGCTCTCGCCGATGAGCACGCGCCACAGGCGCAGCTCGCCGAGCGACTGGGTGGCGAGCTGGGTGAAGAACCGCTCGAGCCGGGGCCGGGGCGCCAGCGTGGTGTCGACCGGCAGGGCGATCTCACGCAGGCCGGCGTCGTAGTGGCGTTCGTCGACGATGGCGCCGAGCAGGTCGGACTTCGACCCGAAGTAGTGGTAGAGCGTGGCGATGTTGAGCCCGCACGCCGCCCCGAGCTGGCGCATCGTCATGCCGTCGACCCCGTGGGTCGCGATCAGCTCGGTCGCGGCGGCCAGGATGCGCGCCCGTTGGGCGCGTCCCTGCGGCGCACGATCGGTCGTGGCGCTCGTCGTGGCGCCGGTTGCCGCCCTCGGCATGCCGACGAGACTAGCTCGATCAATCGCTTGATCGGGAACACCGCCAGGGTCATCCCTGCGGGCGGCGCTCGGTACGGTGCGGCGATGCTGTTCCCGCAACGGTTCCACACCGGGCTGGCCGACGGCTCGGTGACGCTGGCCTTCCGCCGTTGGCGCAGGCCCGCGGCCAAAGCCGGCGGCCGCCAACGCACGCCGGTCGGTGAGCTGGCGATCGACGCCGTCGACGCGGTCGTGCTCGGCGACGTCACCGAGGACGACGCGCGCCGTGCGGGCTACGCCGACCGCGCCGAGCTGGTCCGTGAGCTCGCCCGCTTCCCCGAGGGGACGCTCTACCGCATCGAGCTGCACCTGGCCGGCGCCGACCCCCGCATCGCGCTGCGCGAGCAGGCCGAGCTGTCCGACGACGACTGGCGGAAGGTCTCGGCCCGTCTCGATCGGCTCGACCGGGCCAGCTCCCGCGGCCCGTGGACGGCGACGGTGCTTGCGCCTGATCGCCGACAACCCCGCGGTCCGGGCAGCCGACCTGGCGGCGTCGGTGGGGCGGGAGAAGCCGCCCTTCAAGGTCGACGTCCGCAAGCTCAAGGAGATGGGCCTGACCGAGAGCCTGGACGTCGGCTACCGGCTGTCACCGCGGGGCCGGGCGGTCCTGCACCGCCTGTCGTCCGAGCCCTGACGGAACGCGCACCGCCGGCTTCGTCTCGATCTTTGCCGCAGCACCTGTCGGCCCAGCGACCAGTTCCGCAGCGAACTCGAAATCGCCGGGGTCTGCCTGCCGAACCCGCATACCGTTCGTGGATGGGCGACGAGTGGCCGATCGACGAGCTGTTCGATGAGAACTACCTGCACTTCTACGCCCGGCGGCTGACCGACGAGACCAGCGACACCGAGGCGGACCTGGTGTGGCGAATGCTCGAGCTCACCGCGGGCAGCGTGGTGCTCGACCTCGCGTGCGGACACGGTCGCATCGCCAACCGCCTCGCGTCGCGCGGTGCGTCCGTCACCGGCGTCGATGCGACGCCGCGGTTCCTGGACGTCGCACGACGTGATGCCCGGCAGCGCGGCGTCACCGTCGACTACGTCGCGGGTGACATGCGGACCATCCCGTGGACAGACCGGTTCGACGCCGCGGTGAGCTGGTTCACGGCCTACGGCTACTTCGACGACGAGCAGAACCGCGCCGTGCTCGCGGGCGTGCACCGAGCCTTGCGACCCGGCGGGCGCTTCCTCGTCGAGCTGAACCACAAGGACGGCCTGCTGCCGCACTGGCTGCCGTCGACAGTCGACCGGGTCGGCGACGACATGGTTATCGACGAACGGACCTACGACCCGCTGACCAGTCGGTCCCACGCCCGTCGCACGACCATCCGGGACGGGCGCATACGCCAGTCGTCGTTCTTCGTGCGGATGTTCAGCTACACGGAGCTGCGTGACTGGCTGCTGCAGGCCGGGTTCCGGGAGGTCGCGGGGTTCGACGGCGACGGCTCGACCCTGACAACCGCCTCTCGACGGATGATCGTGGTCGCCGAGAAGTAGCCCGGCCGGCGAACGGTGTGGGTCAGCGGCCGAACATCGCGAGCCACTCGGTCTCGGACTTCGGCGTGAACACGAAGTTCCACTTGCGCGTCTCGCCCATGGTGGCCGAGGGCTCGGCCGAGTACAGGTGGCCCGGGAACAGCACCGAGTCGTCGGGCACCTTGGCCAACTTCTGCGTCAGGCTCTCGTACAGCTGGGCCGCGTCGCCACCGGGCAGGTCGGTGCGGCCGCAGCCCTCGAGGAACAGCGTGTCGCCCGAGACCAGGTAGCGCCCGTCGACGAAGAAGCACTGGCTGCCCGGGGTGTGCCCGGGCGTGTGGATCAGCTCGATCCTCACGTCGCCGGCCGTCACGACGTCGCCGCTGTCGTGCTGCACCAGATCGGACTCGCCGGCGCCGGTGACCCGCTGCACCCAGGGTGCCTCGTCGCGCTGGATGTGGACGGGCACCGGGTTCAGCGTGAGGAGCTCGCGCACACCGCTGATCTGGTGGCCCATCATGTCGCCGCCCACGTGGTCGGGGTGGTAGTGGGTGGCAAGGGCGCCGGTGACCTTCATGCCGTCGGCGGCGGCCACGTCGAGGATGCCCCGGATGTCGTAGGCGGGGTCGATCACGACGGTCTCGCCCGTGGCCCGGTCGCCGATCAGGTAGACGAAGTTGACCATCTGCCGCGCCAGCGGATCGGTCGCCGCGATGTCGCGCCCGGCCAGCAGCTGGCGGAAGTACAGACGGTCGGAGCGGTCGGCGGCGTCCACGGTGCTCATCGGCGACGAGGCTATCGGCGGCCGTTCCCGGTGGCTGAGGTCGGCCAGGCCGGGCGGCTGGTGGGGGGTGCCTGCCCCGTCCGGCGCAGCCGGCTTGCCCGCGGCAGGTCGCGGTCACGAAGGTGGGGGATGACCGACGCCGTGGCCCACCTGCCCTTCGATCGCACAGCCATCGACGCCGTCAGCCTCGACGCCGGCGGGGTGCTCGTGGTGCCCGACCAGGGCATGCTCAGCCACGCCCTCACGGCCGCCGGGGTCGACCACGACCGGGCGCGGTTCACCGAGGGGCACTACAGGGCGATGGCCGAGGTCGACCGGGCGCGCTCGCTGCCCGAGGAGTTCACCGACTACGTGCACGCCTTCCTGCGCGCCGTCGGCGTGCCCGACGACCAGGTCGAGTCCGGGGCGACGGTGCTCGCCGGCGTGCTCGTCCCGGCACTGTGGCACCAGCCGCTGCCGGGAGCGCGCCAGGCGGCGGAACGCCTCGCTGCCGCTGGCCTGCGCCTGGCCGTCACGAGCAACGCCGACGGCGGCGTGGCGGAGATGCTGGGGCGCCACGAGATCCTGCAGGTCGGCGACGGGCCGGGTGTGCCGGTCGAGCACATCTCCGACTCGGGTGTCATCGGGGTGCACAAGCCGGAACGCGCCATGTTCGAGGCGACGGCCGCGGGCCTGGGCCTGCCGCTCGACCGCATCTGCCACATCGGTGACGCCGGTGGCTACGACGCCGACGGGGCCACGGCCGCGGGCATGGTCGCCGTCCACGTCGACCCGCTGGGGCTGTGCCCAGCCGACCACGTGCACGTGGCCTCGCTGGCCGACTTCGCCGAACGCCTCCTCCGCGAGCCGGGGGCCCGGCTCGATTGACCGCCCGGTCAAGCGCGCCGTACGGTCCACGTCGGTGACGAGGGGGAATGACATGACGGACACGGACGGCACGATCGGTGCCGCCGTTGCGGTCGACGTCACGTCGGTCGACGTGCACATCGACCTCATGTGCCCGTGGGCCTATCAGTCGTCGCTGTGGCTCCGCACCGTGCGCAACAGGACGGGCCTCGACGTGCGTTGGCGGTGGTTCAGCCTCGAGGAGGTCAACCACACCGACGGCAAGAAGCACCCGTGGGAGCGTCCGTGGGCATGGGGGTGGTCGCTGTTGCGCATCGGTGCCTGGCTGCAGCGCGACTCGTCCGAGGCCGCCGACCGCTGGTGCGCGGCCGCGGGCCGCGCGCTCCACGTCGACGGTCGCAAGGTGCACACGCCCGACGTCGCCCGCGCCGTGCTGGCCGAGGCCGGCCTCGACCCCCGCGCGGTCGATCTCGCCATCGACGACGCCACGACCCACGACGAGGTGCTGGCCGACCATCGCCGCGTCACCGACCTGGGCGGGTTCGGGGTGCCGACGCTCGTGTTCCCCGGGGACCGGGCGATCTTCGGCCCGATCGTTCGCGAGGCGCCGAGTGATCCAGCGGCGTCGCTGCGCCTGTGGGACCTGGTGACGGGCTGGCTCGAGTTCCCTGCCCTGTACGAGATGCGCCGCCCCAAGACCGCGGCCGACTGGGCCCAGATCGGCGACCGCTTCGCCCCCTACCTGGCGGCCCGCGACTGGCCGACCATTCAACGAGAGGTGCTGTGACCGTGACCATCGTCGATCGTGATCGCGTCGTGTCCGCCCTCGACGAGGCGTTCGATGCCGTGGTCGACCTGGCCGATGGGCTCGTCCCCGACGAGTGGGACCGGCCGACGGCCTGCCCCGGCTGGTCGGTGAAGGACAACGTGAGCCACGTCATCGGCGTCGAGTCGATGCTGCTCGGGCGGCCGACGCCCGAGGACACGCTGCCCGAGGCCGTGCCCCACGTGCGCAACGACTTCGGCCGCGTCAACGAGGTGTGGATCGAGTCGTATCGGGTGCATGCGCCGGCCGAGGTGCTGACCGACCTGCGATCGGTGCTCACCGAGCGTCGCGAGGCCCTGGCCGGCATGGACCAGGCGGTGTTCGACCAGGATTCGTTCACGCCGGCGGGACCGGACACCTATGGCCGGTTCATGCAGACCAGGGTCATGGACATCTGGATCCACGACCAGGACATCCGCGAGGCGGTCGGTCGGCCGGGCCACCTCGAGGGCCTGGCGCCCTCAGTCGCGCTCGACGAGGTCGCCCTGCTCCTCGGCTACGTCATCGGCAAGCGCGCCGGCGCCCCCGCCGGCAGCTCCGTGCGCCTGGAGCTGACGGGCCCCATGGCGCGGCGGATCGACGTCGACGTGACCGACCGGGCGCGGGTCGTCGGTTCCCTCACCGGTGAGCCGACGGCCACGCTCACCGTGCCCGGCGACCGCTTCATGCGCCTGGTGGGCGGACGCGGCGCCGACCCGAGCGTCGTGCAGGTCGGGGGTGATCGTGCGCTCGGCGAGGCGGTCGTCGCCAACCTGGGCATCATGATCTGAACCGCCCGTCATCGGCGCGAGATGACATGGGCGTCAGTGTGACCAGGTCGTAGGCTGCCCGCGCGTGGGTTTCACCGACCGCTTCAAAGAGGCCGCCGAGGCCGCACGGGCAAAGCTGACCGAGCACGGCGTCATCAACGATGCCGACGCCATCCACGGCGTCCACGCCGTCGACCCCCACGAACACGACCTCGACGTGGCGAAACGGGCCATGGGGCTCGGCGCCCCCGACCCCTACTCGCTGATCACCCACGACGAGGTCGTCGCCCTCACCGGCATCCCCGTCGGTGGTCCCTCGCTCACCTACGCCGACGACGACCTGGGCGTGCGGTTCGACGCCGAGGACGGCCACCACCGGGCGTGGTCCTTCGGGGTGCACGCCGGCCACGCCGTCGAGGAGGCCACCCAGTTCGACCCGGTCAGCTGGTACGAGTGGATGGTCGACCTGATCGACGATCCGGAACCCGTGCCCGACCTCGGCGTTGCCGCGGTGTACGGCAACGGCCTGCTGTACGTGCGGGGCGAGGGCCGGGCGTTCTATGTGCTCATCGACGCTCCCGACGGGTCCCCGGCCAAGCTCTGGGCCACGGCCCTGGCGCGGCGGGTGCTCGAGCGGCTCGCCTCGGGCACGGCGGGCTAGGGCGCGCCGGCCGGCGAGGTATGGCCACGCCCCCCGTCGCCCCACCTGCTGCCTCGTCCGAGAACGGGCTGGCGTTCTCGTCGCCCCAGGGGCGGTGGGTGCTCGTCGCCACCGTGCTCGGCTCGGGCATCGCGTTCCTCGACTCGACGGTCGTCAACGTCGCGCTGCCCCACATCGGTGAGGACCTCGACACCGGTGTCGGCGGCCTGCAGTGGGTGCTCAACGGGTATCTGCTGGCCGTCTCCGCGCTGATCCTGCTGGGCGGGTCGCTGGGCGACCGGTTCGGTCGCAAGCGCATCTTCCAGCTCGGCGTGATCGTGTTCGCCGCCGCCTCGTTGTTGTGCGCCGTCGCGCCGAGCGCGCCGATGCTCGTGGGGGCACGCATCGTCCAGGGCGTCGGCGGCGCGTTGCTCACGCCGGGCAGCCTGGCCATCCTCGAGGCGAGCTTCCGTCCCGCCGACAGGTCGCGGGCGATCGGGGCGTGGTCGGGGCTCAGCGGGGTCGCGTCCGCCATCGGGCCGTTCCTGGGTGGCTGGCTGGTCGACGCCGCATCCTGGCGGTGGATCTTCCTCATCAACCTCCCACTCGCGGCAGTCGTGGTGGTGGTGGCGGCGCGACATGTGCCCGAGTCGTCCGACCCCGAGGCGTCCCAGCACGTCGACGGCCTGGGTGCTCTGCTCATCGCCATCGCCCTCGGCGGGGTGAGCTGGGGATTGATCGCGGCGGGCGATGACGGGTGGGGGGCGGTGCGCGTGTGGGGCCCGATCGTGCTCGGCGTGGTCAGCATGGTCGGGTTCGTGATCGTCGAACGGCGCAGCCCCCACCCGATGGTGCCGCCGACAATCTTCGCGTCGGCGCAGTTCCGAGCCGCCAACATCGTCACCGCGGCGGTGTATGCCGCGCTCGGCGGCGTGTTCTTCCTGCTGGTGGTGCAGTTGCAGAACGTGCTGGGGTACTCGGCCATCGAGGCCGGGGCGGCCACGTTCCCGATCACCATCCTCATGCTCGCCCTGTCGGCCCGTTCCGGCGCTCTCGCCGCCCGCATCGGCCCCCGCCTGCAGATGACGGTGGGTCCTCTGCTGGTGGCGGCAGGAACGCTGCTCATGACCCGTATCGACGCCGGTGCGAGCTACGTGAGCGACGTGCTGCCCGCCGTGATCGTGACGGGGCTGGGCCTCGCGTGCGTCGTGGCTCCGCTCACCGCGACGGCCCTGTCGTCGGTCGAGGACCGCTACGCCGGGATCGCCTCCGGGGTCAACACCACCGTGGCCCGCGCCGCCCAGCTGGCGGCTGTGGCGGCGCTGCCGATCGCGGCCGGCATCACCGGGTCGTCGTTCCTCGATCCCGCCGAGTTCTCCGACGGGTTCCGCACCGCCATGGTGATCACCGCTGTGCTGGCCGCGCTCGGTGGGGTCTTCGCCTTCGTCGGCATCCGCAACCCCGAGCGTGTGCCCGAGGAGGTGCCGGCCCCACCCCCGACCCGGTGGTTCTGCGGCGCCGAGGGCACCCCGCTCGAGTCGTGCCCGGGCTCGACGGCGGGCGAGCCCCGCTCCGGCGACCGCGCCGCGTAGACGAGCCGGAGGAAGCGTTGGTCGCCAGGACCGCGAGGCACTGGCAGTCGATCGTGGGTTCCCGCCGTGCCGTGATCAGGCGGTGCGGGGGTCGTCGTCGGTGTCGTCGCCGGCGGGTGCCGGGCGGCGGGCCTCGGCCTCGGCGAGCGACAGGACCTCGCGCAGCGGCATCCGAGCCAGCCGGGCGGCGCGCGCGGCGTCGTCGTGCTCGACCTTGATGCGGCCGGGGCTGACCTTGACCCGCACCGGCAGGCCCGCGACCTCCACGGTGCCCACCGCCCGCGACCGCGGCCACCGCTCGACGGTCGTGCCCCGGACGCCCAACGTTCCGGTCTCTGCCGCGAGCGTGGCCGCTACCTGGGCCGCAACTGCCGTGTCAGCGAGCGCGCTCACGACGTGGGCGGGGCGGCCCTTCTTCATCACGATGGGCGTGACCCAGGCGTCGTGGGCGCCGGCGTCGAGGAGCGCACCCACGGCGTGGGCCAGCACCTCGCCGGTGGCGTCGTCGACGTTGGCCTCGAGAACGACCACGGGCTGGCCCGGGGCGACGCCCACCTGGCTGGCCGTGACGTCGGCGCCCACCGCCCGGCCCACCACGACCTGCACGGCGTTGGGACGGCCGTCGATCTCGCGGCTGCCGGCGCCGAACCCGCTGGTCTCGATGCGCATGGCGGGCAGCGGGCCCCAGGCGGTGACCGTGGCCGCGAGCAGGGCGGCGCCGGTGGGCGTGGTCAGCTCCATCGAGACGTCGACCCCGTGGGTGGGTGCGCCCTGCAACAGGCCCACCACCGCGGGCGCCGGGTTGGGCAGCAGTCCGTGGGCGGCGCGCACCATGCCTGTGCCGTTGGCGACGGAACTCGACCGCACGTCGTCGATGCCCAGGATCTCGAGGGCGACGGCGGTGCCCACCACGTCGACGATGGCGTCGAGGCCGCCCACCTCGTGGAAGTGCACCTGCTCGGGCGGGCGCCGGTGCAGCCGCCCCTCGACCTCGGCGAGGGCCCGGAACGCGGCCAGCGCCCGCCGGGTGACGCGGTCGGGCAGCCGGGCCTCCTCGACCATCCCGGCGATGTGGGCGGCGGTGCGCACCACCCCGGTCTCGGACGCGTGCACGTGCGCCTTGGTGGCGGCGATGCCGCAGCGCAGGACGGGCTCGACCTCGAGCTCCCACCCGGCGATCGGGAGGCGGCGGAGCAGCGCGCTGGACCTCGTCGGGGTCGGCGCCGGCGTCGATGAGGGAGCCGAGCGCCATATCGCCCGCGATGCCCGAGAAGCAGTGGAACCAGGCGATCGTGTCGCCCGACCCGGTCCGTGCCTCTCGGTGGGCGGGGCCTGCACCGGTGGCGCGGCCGTGGTCGTCGCCCGGGTCGCGGCTGGTGTCGTCGACGGTCATTTCAGCATCCGCAGCACGGCGCACGCGGCGCCGAAGCCGTTGTCGATGCCGACGACGGTCAGGCCGGCGGCGCACGAGGCGAGCATGGCGAGCAGGGCGGTGATGCCCCCGAAGCTGGCGCCGTAGCCGGCGCTGGTGGGCACGGCCACCACCGGGGCCGGAGTGATGCCGCCGACCAGGCTGGCGAGGGCGCCCTCCATGCCGGCGATCACGATCACCGCGTCGGCGTCGGCCAGCAGGTCGGCCGACGCCAGCAGGCGATGGACACCCGCAACGCCGACATCGGTGAGGCGCACGGGCTCGAGGCCGTGGGCGGCGAGGGTGGCGGCGCACTCGTCGGCCACCGGCAGGTCGGCGGTGCCGGCTGTGGCCACGACGATCCGTTCGGGCCGCGGGGCGGCCGGGCGCCAGGACACCGTGGACAGCGACATGCCCGTGCGGAGCCCGTCGGGGTTGCGGGCGAGGGCCGCGGCGACCTGGTCGTCGTCGGCGCGGGTGAGCAGGACGGGGCTGGACCCGGGCACGGCCAGCAGCTCGGCGACGATCTCGGCGCACTGGTCGGGCGTCTTGCCGGGCCCGTAGACCGCCTCGACCATCCCCTGCCGCAGGGCGCGGTGGTGGTCGACGCGGGCGAACCCCAGATCGGCGTAGGGCAGGCGCCGCAGTCGGTCGACCGCGTCGTCCGTCGTGACGGCTCCGACCTGTACGGCGTCGAGCAACCGGCGGAGGGCGTCCTCGTCCACGCCGACAAGCATGCTCCGTGGCACCCCGGACCGCCGAATGCGCGTTGCGAATCGTTACAGATCGGCATCGAGGTCTCGTGACGGTTGACACCGAGTTGGTTTGTAACCTAGACAAACAAACCGTGACGAAAGGCTCCGGGTACCACGCGCCGTTCGCCCGCCGGGGCGAATCGCGACGGAAGGCGGTTCCCGGCGACGCGCGCCGCCACAACCGGGCCCTCGTCCTGCGCACGATGTTCCGCGAGGGGCCACTCAGCCGGGCCGACCTGGCCCGCGAGACCAACCTCACCCGCGTCACCACCAGCGATCTGGCGGCCGAGCTGCTGGCCGAGGGCCTGATCGAGGAGCTGGGCACCCGGGGCGGCCAGCGACGGGTGGGCAAGCCGGCCACCCTCCTCGGCGTCGTGCCCGATGCGCGCCTCACGATCACCCTCGACCTCAGCGACGACGAGCGGTTCCGGGCCGCGATGGTCGACCTGGTGGGCAAGGTGCTCGACCGCCGGATGGTCGCCCGCGAGGGCCGCACCGGCGACGACGCGGTCGAGCTCGCCCGGGGGTTGTGTGCCGACCTCGCCGGTGTCGCCGATCGGCCCGTGTTGGGTATCGGCGTCGGCAGCCCCGGCGTGGTCGACCCCGGTGGCACGGTGCTCGAGGCGCCCAACCTGGGGTGGCACGGGGTCGACCTGGCCCACCACCTCGGCGCCGGGCTCGGCGCCCCGGTGCACGTGGCCAACGACGCCAACGCGGCGGTGCTCGGCGAGCTCGGCCTCGTTGGACCGGACGACCGCAGCCTCTTCCTCGTCAAGGTCGGCTACGGCGTCGGCGCAGGACTGGTGCTCGACGGGCACCTCGTGCTCGGCGACCGGTTCGCGGCCGGCGAGATCGGCCACGTCGTCGTCGACCCCGACGGCGAGGCGTGCGCCTGCGGCCGCACCGGCTGCCTCGAGACCGCGATCGCCGCGCCGCGGCTGCGCCAGCGGGCCCGCCAAGGCGACGGGGTGGCCGAGCGGACCGCCGCCGGCAGCCGCCTGGGCGAGGCACTCGCCCCGGTGATCAGCGCGCTCAACCTGCGCGAGATCGTGCTGTCGGGCCCGCTCGACGTGCTCGACGAGACCTTCCGTGCGGCGGCGTTCGACGCCATCCAGGCCCGCACGATGCCGGCGGTCGGCGATTACGTCGACCTGCGGTTCAGTTCGCTCGGGGAGGACGACGTCCTCCTCGGCGCCGCGATGCTCGTTCTCGACCGAGAGCTGGGCGTCGCATGACAAGCGCGACGAGTCCGGGGGCTCGTCGCCCGACGTCTGGGAGGACGACGTGAAGACCAAGAAACTCGCAGCTCTAGGGCTCGCGGGCGTGCTCGCACTGGCAGCCTGCGGGTCTGACGACGACGACGACGCCAGCACCGACGAGTCGGGGAGCGACAGCGCCGCACTCGAAGCGCCCGCCGAGGACACCGAGGCGACGCTCCGCGTGTGGCTCAACGGCCCCGACACGCCAGACGAGATGCTCGACCTGGCCAAGTCCGAGTTCGCGGAGCTCTATCCGAACGTCACGGTCGAGGTCGAGCGACAGGAGTGGGACGGCCTCGTCGACCGGCTCGACAACGTTCTGCCGACCGAGGACAGCCCGGACATCTTCGAGGTGGGCAACACCCAGGCCCAAGGCTTCGAGGCGGCGGGCGCCATGGTCGACCTTTCCGCCCACCAGGAGGAGCTTGGCGGCGACGACCTCGTCGACAGCCTGGTCGAGTCCGGCACCTACGACGGCACCTTCTACGGCGTGCCCTACTACGGCGGCGCCCGCATCGTCGTGTACCGCAAGGACCTGTTCGAGAAGGCCAACATCGAGGTCCCGACCACGCTCGACGAGTTCGTCGACGCCGGCAAGGCGCTCCAGGCCGACAACGCCGACGTGCCGAACTTCTCGGGCATCTACTTCCCGGGCCGCAACTGGCAGGCGATGCTCTCGTTCATCTGGGACGCAGGCGGCGACATCGCGGTCAACGAGGACGGCGAGTGGGTCGGTGAGCTGGGCTCCGAGGGCTCGGTGGCCGGTCTCGACACCGTGCAGGACATCATGGCGAACGCCAACGCGGCGCCGGCGGACGCCGACGACGCCGAGGACTTCCTCGACTTCTGCAACGGCGAGGTCGGCATGCTGATGGGTCCCGGGTGGAAGATGGGCCAGATCACCGGCGAGGACGGCTGCCCCGGCAAGTACGACGACGTGCTCGGCGCGTTCGCCCTGCCCGGCAGCGACGGTGGCGTGGCCCCGTCGTTCCTCGGCGGGTCGAACCTGGGCGTCTCCACCAACAGCGAGCAGCCGGGCCTGGCCCTCGAGTTCCTGAAGGTGCTGACCGGCGAGACCTACCAGACCGAGTTCGCGGAGATCGGGCTCATCCCGGTGCGCAAGTCGCTGCTCGGCGAGGTCCAGGGCGACGAGGCCGCGCAGGCCCAGGCCGAGGCCGCAGAGGTCACCCGCTTCGTCCCGTCCAGTGAGTACTGGGCCGACGTCGAGGGCGCGAACATCCTGCAGGACATGGGCACCGCCATCTCCGGCGGCGCCGAGGTGCAGGACGAGGCCGACACGGCCGACGAGTCCATCGTCGGCATCCTCAACGGCTGACTCCGCAGCAACCGAGACACCTGACACCTGGTAGGAGCGTCCCATGACCGTCGTGATGTCCGAGGAGGGCACAGCCCCGCTGCCAGCCCTCCCGGACGGGCGGCGGTCATGGCGCTCCCGCCGGGCCGGCACCTTCCCCTACGTGCTGCTGGTGCCGACGCTGATCGCGATCGGGGTCGGCCTCGGCTACCCGCTCGTACGCCTCGTGATCATGTCCACCCAGGAGTACGGCCGGCGCCAGCAGTTCGGTGCGCCCGCCCCCTACGTGGGCACCGACAACTACAGCGAGATCTTCGGCAGCCCGTCGTTCTGGGACGTCCTGACCCGCTCGCTGCTCTTCTGCGTCGTGAACGTGGCGCTCACCATCGTCCTGGGCACGCTGCTGGCGCTGCTGCTGGCCCGCCTGGGCACGGTGATGCGCACCGGCCTGTCGGTGGCCCTGTTGCTGGCGTGGTCGACCCCGGCGCTGACCGCCACCATCGTGTGGCAGTGGATCTTCGACGCCCGCTACGGCGTCGTGAACTGGCTCTTCACCCGGCTGGGGGCCGACGGCTACGAGGGCCACTCGTGGCTGAGCGAACCCCTGTCGTTCTTCTTCGTGGCCACGTTGATCGTGGTGTGGATGGGCGTGCCGTTCGTGGCCTTCACCCTCTACGCCGGCATGACCCAGATCTCGACCGAGGTCATGGAGGCTGCGGCCATCGACGGCGCCGGCGGGTGGCAGCGGTTCCGTGACGTGACCTGGCCCGCGCTCAAGCCCATCTTCGTCGTGCTCGCGGCGCTCAGCACCCTGTGGGACCTGCGGGTGTTCACGCAGATCTTCGTGCTCCAGGAGTCGGGTGGCCTGGTGCGCGAGACCAACACGCTCGGCGTCTACGCCTTCCGGCTCAGCGGATCCAGCAGCGGCGTCGCCGCGGCCGTCGCCGTCGTCATGGTGGGCATCACGCTGCTGCTCACCCTCGTGTACCTGCGTCAGATGTTCCGCCAGGAGGAGGTGTGATGCGCAGAAACCGCTGGCTGTGGAACACGGTGGCGCTCGTGATCATGGTGATCATGGCGTTCCCCGTGTACTGGATGTTCGTCACGTCGTTCCGCGACAACTCCGACATCCGCTCGGCGCCGCGTTTCCTGCCCTTCGGCACCCTCGAGAACTACCGGTCGGTGTTCGAGCGCGACAACTTCTGGTCCTCGTTCGGGAACAGCATCCAGGTGACACTTCTCACCGTGGTGTTCGCCCTGTTCACGGCATTCCTGGCGGCCATCGCCGTCTCGCGGTTCCGCTTTCGGGGGCGGCTCGGGTTCCTGGTGCTGATCCTGCTCGTGCAGATGGTGCCGGCCGAGGCGCTGATGATCTCTGTCGTCAAGACGCTCGACGGGTGGAGCCTGCGTAACTCGATCGTCGGCCTGACCATCACCTACGTGGCCTTCGTGCTGCCCTTCACGGTGTGGACGCTGCGCGGCTTCGTCGCCGGCGTGCCCCGCGAGCTGGAGGAGGCCGCCATGGTCGACGGCTCCAGCCGCCTGCGGGCGTTCTTCACCGTCACGCTGCCGCTGGTGGCGCCGGGCCTGGTGGCGACCGGCATCTTCGCCTTCATCCAGGCGTGGAACGAGTACACGTTCGCCCTCGTCATCATGGACCGGCCCGAGAAGGAGACGCTGCCAGTGTGGTTGCAGGCCTTCAACTTCGGGGCCCGCGGCACCGACTGGGGCGGCGTCATGGCCGGCTCGACGCTCATCACCGTGCCGGTGATCATCTTCTTCCTGTTCGTCCACCGCCGGGTGGCGGCGGGCATGACCGCCGGGGCGGTCAAGGGATGAGCGAGCTGAGTGCCGCGGGCGAGCTGCGGCGGGCGGCGGCGGGGACGTTGCTGTCGTCGTTTCCCGGCGAGACCGTGCCCTCGTGGGTGTGGCGGCAGGCCGACGCCGGGCTGGGGGGCGTCTGCCTCTATGGCTCGAACCGGGGCGCGGACGTCGCCGCCGTGGCTGCGGCGTTGCACGACGTGCGCCCCGACCTGGTCGTCGCCCTCGACGAGGAGGGCGGCGACGTCACCCGGCTCGAGGCCGTGACCGGCAGCTCCGTCCCTGGCAACGCCGCGCTGGGCGCGGTCGACGATGTCGGGCTCACCCGCTCGGTCGCCGCCGCGCTGGGGGCGGTTCTGCGCGAGGTCGGTGTCGATCTCGACCTGGCGCCGTGCGCCGACGTCAACAGCGATCCCACCAACCCCGTCATCGGGGTCCGTTCGTTCGGTGCCGACGCCGAGGTGGCGGCCCGCCACACGGTCGCGTTCGTCGCCGGCCTGCAGTCCGCGGGCGTCGCGGCGTGTGCGAAGCACTTTCCCGGCCACGGCGCGGTGGCGGTCGACTCGCACGTGTCGCTGCCGACCGTGACGGCGCCGGCCGAGGTGTTGCGGGCACGTGAGCTGGTGCCGTTCCGAGCGGCGATCGAGGGCGGCGTGGCGGCGGTCATGCCCGGCCACCTGCTGGTGCCCGCGTTCGACGATGTCCCCGCCACCGTCAGCCGGCGGATCGTCACCGACCTGCTGCGCGACGAGCTCGGCTTCGAGGGGCTGGTGGTCACCGACGCGCTCGACATGGGCGGCGCCGGTGGCCCCGACGAGATCCCGGCCAACGTGGCGCGGGCGCTGGCTGCCGGCGCCGACCTGTGCTGCCTGGGACCCGACAACGACGAGGCGCTGGTCGAGGCGTGCATCGACGCCATCGTGGCCGCGGTCGCCGCCGACGAGCTGGCGGCGGACAGGGTGGTCGACGCCGCGGCGCGGGTGGCGTCGTTGCGGGCGGCGACCGAACGTGAGACCGAACGTGAGACCGAACGTACGGCGGATCGGGTTGCTGGGGCGCCGAGCCCGTCGCACGTTGGGTCACTGGAGCTCCGGGCGGCGCTCGCGTCTGTGGGCGCCGACGCCGCCGACCGGGCTGTCCGCGTCGACGGCACCCTCCCCGCGCCGGCGCGTGGTGCCCACGTCGTCGAGCTCGACCGCCCGGCCAACATCGCGGCGGGCGCGGTGCCCTGGGCGTCGCGGGGGCGCTCGCCGAGCTCGACCCGACGGTCACCACCGCCCGACTCGCCGAGGGCGACGCCACCGCCCTGACCGCCACCCTGGCCGTGGCCGCCGACCGTCCGCTCGTGGTGGTCGTGCGCGATCCGCAACGCCGACCGACCCAGGCCGCGGCGCTGCGCACGTTGCTCGCCGCCCGACCCGACGCGGTCGTCGTCGACATGGGCTGGCCCGACGACGGCGACGGCCTACCGGTCGCCGCGGCCCGCATCACCACCTACGGCGCGTCCCGCGCCAGCGGCCAGGCGGCCGCCCGTCGGCTGTTCGGCTCGCGTCCCTCCGCGTCACCGCCCACCATCGCCACCCAAGGAAGGACCTCCCGTGGCTGACATCGCCATCTACGGCGTCACGAAGTCGTACGACGGCCACGCCCGGGCCGTGGACGACGTCGACCTGAACATCGCCGACGGCGAGCTGCTGGTGCTCGTCGGGCCGTCCGGCTGCGGCAAGTCGACCCTCCTCCGCATGATCGCCGGGCTCGAGGAGGTGACGGCCGGGACGATCTCCATCGGCGGCCGCGACGTCACCACGGCGCAGCCCAAGGACCGTGACATCGCCATGGTGTTCCAGAGCTACGCGCTCTACCCGCACATGTCGGTCGGCCGGAACATCGGCTATCCCCTCAAGCTGGCGAAGGCCCCGAAGGACGAGATCGCCGCGCGGGTCGCCGAGGTGGCCGAGGTGCTGCAGCTCACCGAGGTGCTCGACCGCAAGCCCTCGCAGCTGTCGGGCGGCCAGCGCCAGCGGGTGGCGATGGGGCGGGCGATCATCCGCCACCCCCAGGCGTTCCTGATGGACGAGCCGCTGTCGAACCTCGACGCCAAGCTGCGGGTCGAGATGCGGGCCGAGATCGCCCGGCTGCAGCGCGAGCTGGCCGTCACGACGGTGTACGTCACCCACGACCAGACCGAGGCGATGACGATGGGCACCCGCGTGGCCGTGCTCAAGGACGGGCGCATCCAGCAGGTCGACACCCCGCAGCGGCTCTACGACGAGCCGGTCAACCTGTTCGTGGCCACCTTCATCGGCTCGCCGGCCATGAACCTGTTCGCCGGCACCGTCGAGGCCGGCAACGGCGACGCGCTGGTCGTCCGGGTGGGCTCGCAAACCCTGTCGCTGGATCCCGAGGTCGTCGACGACCATCCCCGCGTGCGTGACCTGGTGGGCGAGCGGATCGTGGTGGGGATCCGCCCGGAGGCGTTCAGCGACCCGGCGGCCGCCGCCGCAGCCGCCACAGCTGCCCGCGCGGGTGGCGGCCCCGCCGACCGGCAGCCCCCCGCCGAGGCACGGGCCGGCACCGTGCTGGCGGCCACCGTCGACCTGGTCGAGTCGCTCGGCGCCGAGCTGATCGTGCACGTCGCGGTCACGGACACGCCCGAGGCCGGCGACGATCCGTCCGAGCCGTGGCGCCAGGTGATCGCCCGCAAGGGCCGGGGTGTGGCGCGGCTCAGCACCCGCAGCCGCCTGCACGCGGGCGACATGGTCACGCTCGCCGTCGACACCGACAACCTCCAGCTGTTCGACGCCACCACCGGCGCGTCGCTGCGCCGGTCGGCAGATGACGCCGAGCCTGACGACGACGCGCTCGACGCCGCGGACGAGGCGCCCGGAGCAGCCCCGGGCGCCCGTCCGTCGTCCCCTACCGTCGGCGACGCTCAGTCGGCCGAGGTGGCGGCGAGCGAGGCCGCCGATGTCTGACCGGACGCTCGTCGCCGGACTGGACGTCGGCGGGACGAAGACCCTCGCCGTCGCCGTCGACGCATCGACGACCGCCCAGGTCAACACCGCCGGGGTCGTGCCGTGCGCACCGACCGCCCTCCGCGGCGAGGGCGCCCCGGCCGTCGACCACCCGGCCCTCGTCGCCACGGTGCGCCGCCCGACCGGAACAGGCGGCGGCGACCAGGTGCTGCGGTCGACGGCCGACGTGCTGGCAGACCTGGCCGACGCCGCCGGCGTGCCCGTCGACGGTTTCGCCGCCGTGGGTGTCGGCGTCCCCGGCCTGGTCGACCGGCGGGCGGGAACGGTCCGCCACGCCGTCAACCTCGGCCTCGACGACACCCCCGTCGCCCTGGCCGCCCACCTGTCGACCAGCGCCAAGGCACCCGTGCTGCTCGACAACGACGTCAACCTGGCCGCCGTGGGCGCGGCCGTCGCGCTCGGGTGCCGGGGCGACCTGGCCTACTTGAGTGTGGGCACCGGGCTGGCCGCCGGGCTGCTGCTCGACGGGCGCATCCGCCGTGGTGCGCACGGGGCGGCCGGCGAGATCGGGCATCTGCCCATCGATCCGCAGGGACCGCTGTGCGAGTGCGGGCAGCGCGGCTGCCTCGAGGCCCTCGCCTCGGGGACCGCGATCGCCGCCCGTTGGCCCGTGGCCGACGGGGCCCTCAGCGCCACGTCCGCACTGCTGGCGGCCGCCCAGGCCGGTGACGCCGAGGCCGTGCGCGTGCTCGACGAGGTGGCGGGACACCTGGCCGGCGCCGTCGCACTGCTCGCCCAGACCGTCGATCCCGAGGTCGTGGTGTTGGGCGGCGGGGTCGCCGAGGCGGGTCCCGATCTGCTCGAGGCCGTGCGACAGGCCCTCCGCGCCCGCGCCTACCGATCTCCGGTGCTGGCGGCCATCCATCTCGCCGACCGGGTCGCGCTCGTCCCCGAGGGCGTGCCGGCGGGAGCGCTCGGCGCGGCCATGCTCGCCCGTCACCACCTCGGGCGAGCCGACGACGCGCTGACCGCCGAGCCGCTGGCGGACGTGTCGTCCGACACGCCGTGACACGTCTCGCCGTCGTGGGCGGTACGGTCGTCACGCCGGGCGGACCCGTGCGGTCCGACGTGTTCCTCGCCGAGGACCGCATCGTCAGCGTCCATCCGAACGTTGGCACTACGGGGACGGGAGAGGGCGAACCCGGCGGACGCAGCGAGAACGGCACGGTCGGTGCCGGGGCCGAGCGTTCTGTGGTCGATGTGTCCGCTCAGGACGACGCCGTCTCGGTCGTCGGGGGAACGCCCCCGGCGGCCGAGGGCGTTCCCGTTCTCGATGCCACGGACCTGCTGGTCGTGCCCGGGTTCATCGATTTGCAGTGCAACGGCGCGGTCGGTGTCGACCTGACGTCCGCGCCCGAGCGCCTGGGCGAGGTGGCGGCCGCCTTGCCTCGCTGGGGGGTGACAGCATGGCTACCAACGGTGGTGACTGCGCCGTCCTCTGTACGTTCGCGGGCGCTCGACGCCCTGAGATCGGTTCGGCGGCATGGCGACGCGGCGGTCGCCATGCCGCTGGGCCTTCACTTCGAGGGACCGTTCCTGGCCCCGGACCGCAAGGGTGCCCACGACGCCGAGGCACATCGTCGCTCCCTCGGCTGAGGCGATCGCCGCCGAGGGGTGGTCGGCAGACGCCGGCGTCGCTCTCGTGACCCTGGCGCCCGAGCTGCCGGGGGCGGTCGACCTGGTCTGCGAGCTGGTCGAGCGTGGCGTCGTGGTGGCGGCGGGCCACTCGTCGGCGACCGCGGCACAGGCCACGGCCGCCGTCGACGCCGGTGTTCGCTATGTCACCCACCTGTTCAACGCCATGGCACCCCTGCGTCACCGCGAGCCCGGGTTGGCGGGCGTCGCCCTGACCGACGAACGGGTGCGGGTCGGCGTCATCGCCGACGGGCTGCACCTCGATCCGATCGCCGTGACGCTGGCAGCCCGGGCGCTGGGTGACCGGCTGTCGCTCGTCACCGACGCCGTGTCCGCCCTCGGCCTGCCGCCGGGCGCGGTCGCACTGGGGTCGCTCACAGCGGACGTGTCGGTGGCCGACGGCGCCGTCCGCCTGGCCGACGGCACGCTGGCGGGCAGCACGCTGTCGCTCGACCGCGCCGTGCGCAACCTGGTCGCATGGGCGGGCGTGACGCTCGTAGAGGCGGTGGCCGCCGTCACGTCCACACCGGCCGCGGTGCTGGGACTGCCCGACCGTGGGGTGGTCGCCCCCGGTGCGGCAGGCGACCTCGTGCTGCTGACCGACACGGGCGAGGTCGTCGCCACCGTCATCGCCGGCCGTGTCGCCTACGACCGCCGGGAGGCGGCGTGACCCGGCCGGCGCCCAGCTTTCCGGCCGCGGGAACGGGTGTCCTGGGCCCGCATCCCGCGGCCGGAAATCACCGCGGCACGGGTTGGATGCACCGATGGAGGTCGTGATCGTCGACGGCCCCGACGAGGCAGGAACCCTCGTGGGCGACGCCGTCGCGGCCCTGCTCCGTGCCCGACCCGACGCCGTCCTGGGCCTGGCCACCGGCAGCTCGCCGCTCGCTGTGTACCGCGACCTCGCCCGCCGTCGCGCGTCCGGGGAGGTGACCCTGGCCTCGGCGCGGGCGTTCCTGCTCGACGAGTACATCGGGCTGCCCGAGGGGCACGCCGAGTCCTACCGGACCTTCATCGCCCGCGAGCTCGAACGGAACGTCGACTTCGCCCCGGGTGCCGTCCGCGGGCCCGACGTGCAGGCGACCGGTCCTGAGCTGCTGGCCTCGTGCCGTGCCTACGAGGACGCCATCGCCGCCGCCGGTGGCGTCGACCTGCAGCTGCTGGGCATCGGCACGGACGGGCACATCGGGTTCAACGAGCCCGGGTCGTCCCTCGCCTCACGCACCCGCATCAAGACGCTCACCGACCAGACACGGGCCGACAACGCCCGCTTCTTCGCCTCGGTCGACGACGTGCCTCGCCACGTGGTCACCCAGGGCGTGGGCACGATCCTCGACGCTCGCCACCTGGTGCTGCTGGCGTTCGGTGCGGCCAAGGCCGAGGCGGTCGCCCGCGCCGTCGAGGGCCCGGTGACGGCGATGGTTCCCGGGTCCGCGTTGCAGCTCCACCCCCACGCGACCGTCGTCGTCGACGAGCCCGCCGCAGCTCGGCTGTCCCTCGCGGCGTTCTACCGCGAGACGTGGGCGCACAAGCCGGCCTGGCAGGGCGTGTAGCCCGGTCCGACGGGGGAGGCGGCAATCGTGCGACCGAACAAGCGGCAGTCCTGGTGGCAGGGCGACCGCCAGCGCCGCACGAACACGTGCCCGTCGGCCGCGGGGACGTGATGTCGGGCCGGGCCGGGCCGTCCGCCGGGCGGCGGTACGATCGAACCCGCATGTCTGACGCCCAGATCACCGCCGGCCGTGCCCGCATCGGCTTCCTGGGGCCGGAGGGCACGTTCACGGAGCAGGCCCTGCTCTCGCAGCCCGACCTGGCGGCGCTCGATCTGGTGGCGCTGCCCTCGATCCCCGAGGTGCTGGCGTCGGTCGAGGCCGAGCGGGTCGACCTGGGGTTCGTCGCCGTCGAGAACTCGATCGAGGGCGCCGTCACGGTCACCGTCGACAACCTGGCGTTCGAGACCGGCCTGCTCATCCAGCGCGAGGTCGTCATGGGCGTGCAGATGAACCTGCTCGCCCCCAGCGGGGTCGATCTGGCTGATGTGCAGCGGGTTCTGTCGATCCCGGTGGCCACCGCGCAGTGCCGCTCGTTCCTGCGCCGCGAGCTGCCCACTGCGGTTTCTCTGGCCACGTCGTCGACGGCCGAGGCCGCCCAGCTCGTCGCCGGCGACGAGCACGACGGCCACTCCGCGGCGATCGCCCCGTCGGTGGCGGCCAAGGTCTACGGGCTCGACGTGCTGGCCACCGACATCGAGGACCACCCCGACAACGCCACCCGCTTCGTGGTCGTGGCCCGCCACGGCATCCAGCCGCCGTCGGGGCACGACAAGACGTCGGTCGTGATCTTCCAGCGCACCGATCGGCCGGGCTCGCTGCTCACGATCCTGCAGGAGTTCGCCGCCCGGTCCATCAACCTGACCAAGCTCGAGTCCCGGCCCACCAAGAAGGGGCTCGGCCACTACTGCTTCCTGATCGACCTCGAGGGCCACATCGGCGACGAGCTGGTAGCCGACTGCCTGCCGCGACCTCAAGTCCAAGGTCGAGGACGTCAAGTTCCTGGGCTCGTATCCCGCGGCCGGTGAGCACGGCCCGGCCCGACGCCGCGAGGCCGAGGCAGCCTGGCGTGCGGCGAGCGAGTGGGTAGAGCGCTTGCGCGGCGAGATCAGCTGACGGGGCCGCTCACGGCGGGCGCTACGCTCGCGCCACTGGAGCGGTGGCCGAGTGGACGAAGGCAGCAGTCTTGAAAACTGCCGATCCTGCGGGATCCGTGGGTTCGAATCCCACCCGCTCCGCCCTGGGCTTTTTGCAATGTCCCGAATGGTCCTGACCGTCCGGGACAGTGGCCTGACCTGTGGCGATCGTCCGACGGGTTCACCACGAGCAGCAGTGGCCCAGGCCCGTTGCTCCCAGCGTTGCTCCCAACGTCTCGAGGGTTCTGACGTTCTGCATCTGGTTGACCTGCCACCGATCGATCGCCACATGGACCCGCCAACCCCAGGTTGCCAAGGTCACCGACCTGCACCGGTCCCGCCGGACCCGAACGCCGGCACACGACTCTCGTTGAGGGTGGACGCCATCGGCGGAACCCACGTGATTCCGAACCTCGGCGCCGCGCCGTCGTATGCCGTCCCGGTTTCGTCTGGGCCCCGGTAGCTAGATGACGGCGTCTGTGCGCATCGACGCGAGCGGACCTGGGGGTTCTCGTTCAGGATGTAGTAGTCGTTCGGCGGGGAACGGCTCGGATCGTCGGGGTTGTCGCGCCGATGGGCGTCCAAGTCTCGCCACGGCCAGGCACCCCGGGGCGGGGCCCTCCACAAGGCGGGCACCATAGGTGTCCGCCTCCAGGCTTGAGATGAACACCACGTCGGGAGGAGCCGTCGCTGCGGCAAGACACGCGTGGCGACCGAGAAGCCGTCGATGTCGGGAAGCTGGCTTCGAGCAGCACGACGTCTGGCCGCAAGCGCTCGGCCTCGGTGAGCGCAGCGTGCCCGTCCGACGCCTCACCCCGCGATGGAGAAGCCGTCGTCGTTCCGGTCTGGCGCAACGAGGTTGCCTCCGTCGTCCTCGCGGTCGCCACCTTGGGAGTGCGGGCCGTCCGTCCACGCAGGCAGCGGGACCGTCGGCCCGGCCAGTCACCGCCGGGCCAGATCGCGTCAATCGGCACATGCAAGCAATCCGACGGACAGCAGTCCGATCGCCTGCTGGATCGCCTTGATAGGCTATCCACATGGCGACAGGCGAGACTACGACGCTGCGGGTGCCGGTGCAGCTCCGCGATGAGATTGCACGGCTAGCCGAGGAGCGGGGCACCACGATGCTCGACGTGGTCACAGACGCTGTCCACCGCCTCACGAGCGAGCAGTGGTGGGGGAGCGTGCACGCGGCGATCGACGCCATGACCGCTCAGGAGGTCGGGGTGTACCGGGCCGAGTCCGATCGGCTCGACAGCGCCGCTGCAGACGGTCTCCGTGCCGATTGAGCCACCGCATCACCGGGGAGATGTCTGGCTGGTCGACTTCGGGGCGCATCCCGAAGATCCCGAGCAGGCATTCGTGCGGCCGGCGCTGGTCGTCTCGGACGACCGGCTCCACCACCCGAGCCTGCGCCTGGCGATCGTCGTTCCCGGCACAACGACGTTGCGGCAGCTGCCGCTGCATGTCACGGTCGAGCCCGACGCCGACAACGGCCTGGACCGCACGACCGCGTTCCAGGTCGAACAGGTCCGCGCCATTTCCACCGCTCGGCTCGCTGAACGGCTGGGCCGGCTCGACGCCGAAGCTCGCCACACCGTCGACGAGATCCTTCGGAACGCGCTCGACCTGCACTGACGGAGCGCCACCACCCGGTCGCTCACACCGTTGCTACCGGCACCCTGTCTGACCTGAGTCTTCACCGAATCCCACCCGCTCCGCGTGTGATGTCGCGAGACATCGCGGACAGCCCGAACCCACCCCAGAGCCTCCAAGAGACCCAGGGCGATTCAGCTCGGGCTGTTGAGGTTTTGGAGTGGTTTGCCGGGTTCGTCTAGATGAGTAGTTCCAAGGGGTCACGGACCGCGCGGCTATCCACTACGTAGCGCGCGAGAGCGTCCAAGATCAGCGGTGTTCCACACACCCTGATCCCGAAGGACCCGGCATGAACGCTGCCCTGGACGCTCTCGCCACCGAACTCTACGTGGTCATCGATGACCTGCTGGTTGACCACCCGTACCTGGCTCCGGACCGGCCCGCTGTCGGCATCGCCCCCCAGCTGACCGACGCCGAGCTGGTGACCCTGGCGGTGCTCCAGGCGCTGCTCGGCTACCACAACGAGGCCCGCTTCATCCGCTACGCCCACACCCACCTGCGCGGCCTGTTCCCCTACCTCCCCCAGCGCCCGGCCTACAACAAGCGACTCCGACGTTCGGTCGCCCTGCTCCAGGGCGTCCTCGCTCTCCTCGCGCAACGCTGCCAGGGCTGGCACGACGACCTCTGGCTCATCGACTCGACACCGGTCGAGTGCGGGCGATCCCGCGAGACCGCCAAACGGTCGAACCTGGCCGGCGCCGCCGGCTACGGCTACTGCGCCAGCCACTCCCGCTTCTTCTGGGGACTGCGTCTCCACCTCATCGCCACCCCCGACGGCCTGCCGATCACCTACGCGTTGACCCACCCCAAACACGACGAACGGGTCGTGGCCCGTGACCTGCTCGAGACCAACCCCGACCTGCTCGCCGACCGGCCCGGCCAGACCATCATGGCCGACAAGGGCTACCGCTCCACCGAACTCGAAACGCTCCTCGCCGGCCACGGTGCCACCCTGATCAGACCGTCGTTCAAGACAGAAAAGCCCCGGCCCGGGCAACGATTCCTCCGGCCTTTCCGCCAGATCATCGAATCGATCAACCAGACCCTCAAAGCCGGACTCGACCTCGAACGTCACGCCGCCCGCAGCCTCCCCGGCGTCGCCGCCCGCGTTCTCCAACGCCTCCTCGCCCTCACCGCCGTCATCTGGCACAACGAACGCCACAGCGCCCCCACCCTGCGATCCCTCACCGCCTACGACCACTGACCACCACGCCTTGGAACTACTCATCTAGACGAAGCGGAAGAACGCCCGGTGCTGCTCGCCGTCGTCGCGGGTCACGACGACCTCGCGGCATGTGCCGGCCCACGCCTCCTGCGTCAGCCATCGATAGTTGTAGACGCCGGATCCGCTCACCGTGAGCCGGGAGTTGCCGGGCGTCTCCGTCCGGATCGGCAGCTCGCGGGGGGTGACGGCGGCGCCCGGGCTGGGGACCTGCAACGTGGCGCAGTCGACCCGGCGGGAGAACGGCGAGTTGGCGGCAAGGATGTCCAGGCTCCGGGACCCGCCTGCGGTGAACCTGAGCGGCACCGCCTCACCCGCGTCCCACTCGTTCAACGTTCCGTACGGCGTCCCCACGGGACTCTGCAAGCCCTGCCGGCAGTCCGGGTGGGTGTCGAACGCCTCCTGGTTGTCGTCGCGGTTGGTGGTGCCCTGCACGGCGCTGAAGCCGAGGCCGCGGCGGGCGAACGATGCCCACACGGTGCACGTGTCCTCGCCGTCGCTCAGCAGGTCGGCAGCGGCGATGATCGCGTCCCGGGCGACGACGAAGCCGGGGCCGCAACCCTGGAACTTCAAGCCGTCCACCACGTACTGGAGCGCGCGGTTGTTGCCGCCGGTGTCCCAGGCCTCGTACACGTTGGGGTTGAACCCGTGCTTGTCGATGAGGTCCCAGGTCAGGTCCCACAGGACGGCGGCCCAGCCGTGGCCGACCCCGTGCGGCAACGCCAGGGACGTGCCGTCCAGCCACCCCGCCGTCCTGATGCCGTCGTAGGTGAACGGCTGGATCTCCATGTTGCGGGAGTAGGGCCGCGGCCGGATGCCGTTGCCCTCCCGGTCGTCCTGGAAGAGAGCGTACGGACCCATGCCGCGCGGGCCCTCGGGGTCGTCGAGCGCGGGGTCGAGCAGCATCGTGATGGCCACGAAGTCGCTCCAGCCCTCGCCGGCCTGCTCATTGCCGCTGAGGCAGTTGATCCCCGGGCCGCCCGTGAGGCGGTTGGAGAGCCCGTGGCCGTACTCGTGGAAGATGATCCCGTTCTCGAAGTCGCCGTCGCGGATCCCCGGATGGCTCGGGTTCTTGCGGACCGTGCCCGTGGCGGGCAGCGACGCCTTGAGCGCGTTGCCGTCGTCCTGGCTCACACTGACGGCGGGGATGGTCGGCGGTGCGGCGGCCGTCGAGCCGGCCAGGATCGGCGCGGCGCCCGCGGCGTTGTTGGCGACGACCACGGCTAATGCCCCCGCGGCCTGCGCGTTCTCGACCTTCTGCAGGAACGGGCAGGTGCCGCGATCGACGACCGCGATGGCGCCCGCCGGGAAGCCGACCAGCGGGCCGCAGCCCTCCGACGGGATCGCACCGCCGTCGTTCACGAGGACGATCGGGCCGGCGGCGCCGGCGTTCGTGGCGGGAGGGCCGAACCGCGCCCAGCTCGCCCCGAGCGTGCCGCCGCCGTCGACGACGACCTGGTTCTGTGGCCCGAACTGGTTGCCGGGCCACAGGAACATCTGCATCCGGGGCGTGCCGGCGTCGGCTGCGGGCGTCGAGAAGTTGGCGTTGTTGGTGCCGGCACCGTCGGCTGCCTCGCAGCGGACGTAGTCGCCCTGCCCGCCGCCGCGGCCGTAGTTGTTCGCCTGGAAGTTGCCCGACGGCTCGTCGAACCCGTACCGGAAGAACACGTCGTGGAACGTGTTGCACCCGTAGAACAGGTTCGTCACCGCGGCATCGCGGTAGCTCTGGGCGTGCTCGCTCAGGTCGGCCGGGAAGTCGAAGTCGAGACCCGGTCCGCCGTCGGTGTCGCCGAAGTCGGGGACGTTGTCGGCGTCCTGCTCGAGGTAGGCGTGGGCGTTGTTGCCCCGGGTGTTCGTGAACTCGGCCCCGGCCGCGCCATCGGTGTCGTGCCAGCCGAACGGCGACGCCAGGCCGTCGGCCGGGTTGGTCACCAACGCGCGGTCTGCGTCGTTCGGGCTCTCGGTCGGGAGGCCGAGGACCCGGTAGCTCGAGCCGTCGTCGACCGGGTTCGGCGACACTGGACCGGTGCTGCTCGCCGTTGCAGCGACGCTCGGGTCGCGTGCCAGGTTGCTGAACGCCTCGACCGGATCGTCCGAGGTCCAGTCCACCGCATCGAGCAGCTCGCCGGTCTCGGCATCCACGGTGGCGTTCCACAGGTGGACGTCGGACGAGTCGTCGATCGTGAGCTGCCACGCGCGCCGCAGGCCCTGCTCGGTCGGCTGCCATCCGAGGCGCGCCGGGATCGGCTCGTCGGAGATGCCGCCGTCCGAGACGACCGTCTCCCGCGCCGCGCCCCCCTGGCGTCGCAGCGTGCGCAGGTTCTCCGGCTCGTCGAGATCGAGCCCGTCGGCGGCCGCCTCGACCGCCGCGATCGCGTCCAGGTCCGCGGCCCCCGACGCCCCGGCGGCCAGATCGCGCACGAAGGCGCCCGCGGCGAAGACCACCTCGCCATCGGCCGCGACGTTGACCGTCGAATGACCCCCGAAGACCTCCAGGCCGTCGTGGCGCTGGTTCAGGTTGACGTGGGTGACGCCGTTGTGCGAGCTCGTGTAGGCACTGGTGACGAAGAGGTCGTCGACGTCGGCGCTCGTCACGCCGAGCTCGGCGGCGTTCCCGTCGGCGTAGCTCAACGCCACCTCGATCGGGTCGTCGCCTGCGCCGGGCGGGGTCTGGCCCGCCGCCTCCGACACGGGCATCGCGCTCGCGGCGAGCGCCGCCACCCCCAGCACCCAGAACTTCTTGCGCTGCATCGGTCCCCCCTCGGGACGGCGCCGCCGGCACGAGTGCAACACCGAGCGGGGTGCAGGCACAACGCATTGAGGCGAGGCCGGCCCGGATTCGCATGTTTCGAAACCAAAAGGGGGCTTTGGGGAACAATCCTTGCGTCGACGTCGAAGATTCTGTACTTTCTCTGGCCACCCATGGCGACCCAGCCCGACGCGACCGACCACCAGATCGTTGCCCTGCTCGCTGCGAACGCGCGCCGGTCCCTCACCGACATCGCCGCACGGGTCTCGCTCTCGACCCCGGCGGTCAAGCGCAGGATCGACCGCCTCGAGGCGCAGGGCATCATCGCCGGCTACACGGCCAACGTCGACGACGCCCGGCTCGGCTTCCCACTCGAGGCGTTCATCGAGGTGCGGTGCTTGGGGGGCATGCAGGTCGACGACCTGACCTCGACGGTCGCCGGCCTCGCCAACGTGCGGACGGCGTGGACCCTGGCCGGGGACCCGGACATGCTGGTCCGCGTGCGCGTGAAGAACGTCAGCCAACTCAAGGACGTCGTGAACGACCTGCGCAGGACCGGCCGGGTGACGGGGACCAAGACCATGATGGTGCTGGACGCGTGGCGCGCCGGCACCCCCGGCCCCGTCTGAGCGTCTCGTCCCTCGCGGACCTGGTCGAGGATCGCAGCCTGGTTGACCCCACTGCGTGAACACACGGAGCTCCGGTGGTCGCCGGGGAGGAAGGAGCCCTTGTCGAGCCGTCCGACGGAGTACGCGCCCCCGCTGTTTCGCTATGCCACGAAGTTGCGCACCTGGGTGAACACATCCGCGTTGCTGAGGAGCGCGCTGTGGCCGAGACAGCCCACCCCGGTGTTGGTGGCCCCCGTCAGCACCGTGGAGCTGTCCGGGTTGATCACCTCGTCGCACGACGACCAGAACGTGCCGTAGCGCACGGCGCCCGGCGTCTCGTCACCGGCGTTGAGGTTGTTGAGGAACGACGATCCCGGGATCATGTCCCGGCAACCGGCCGAGAACAGGTAGCAGAGGTACGCGGTGCTGGTGCCGTGGTTGGGTCCGCCCAGCGACACCCATTCGTCGACGACGCTGGTCCCCCCCAGGTTCTTCAGGTAGTAGCGGCTGCTGAGACCACCCATCGAGTGGGTGACGATGTCGACCGTGGCCGCGCCGGTGCGTGACCGCAGCGTTGCCACGGCATCACGGACCTGGTTGGCGATCGTCGCGTTCGACTGGTTGCTGTTGTAGGTGATGGCCAGCATCCGGTCGCGCGGGTAGCCCGCCGCCACGAACCGATCGATCATGGTGTTCCACGTCGACGCGCTGCTGTTCCAGCCGTGCACGAACACGATCGGGTCGGGCGCAGCCTGCGCCGACGCCGGAGTGCCCGAGCCGGCCAGGCCCGCGAGGACGAGGGCCGAGGCGACAAGGGTGGATGCGAGACGCTTCGTCCCTCGCGCCGCAAGACGGTTCATCACAATGCCATCTCCTTGTTCAGGCATCTGACCGAGCCCCGTCGCGCCGACGGTCACTCATCACCATTTGTGCGACAAGGCACACGTAACGTAAGCGAGAAAGCGGTCGCGCGGGCTCGATTGTCACGAGATCGGCGCATAGATCGCCGAGTCGGGCGAGGCCGGACGGCCGGGGGAGTCACATGACGTGAAAATCGCCAGGGAGCGTGAGCGGCCCATGCCCCGGCAGACCGAGGTGCGCCGCGAGGTCGGAGAACGTCCCCCAGGCCTCGAATCGGACTTGGGCGCTGGCCGCGGCCGGGTCCTCGCTCGATTGGGCACGGCGCATGCGCGCCACCACCGGGACCCGGGGGTAGACACGCACCTCGGGCTCGGTGGACGGCGGCAGACCGGCCCGATCGACTGCCAGCGAGGTCGCTGCACCGAGGCCGCCGAGCTCGTCGACGAGCCCGCGTTCCTTCGCGTCGGCACCGGTCCACACTCGGCCGCGGGCGACCTCTCGGACGTGATCCGTGGGCAGGCGCCGGCCCTCGGCCACCTTGGCGGTGAAGTCGTCGTAGATCCGGTCGAGCCAGGCGTTCAGCCGCTGCCACTCGTCGTCGGTGAATTCCCGGAGCCGCGAGAACATCAGGCTGTGCTCGGCACCCGCTACACCCTCGTGGCTGATGCCGAGCCGCTCGACCAGTCCGTCGACCACCTGCTTCCCGGCTACGACCCCGATCGACCCGGTGATCGTCCCAGGCTCTGCGACGATGACGTCGGCCCCCATGGCCACGTAGTAGCCGCCAGAGGCGGCCACGTCGCCCATGGACGCGACGACTGGCTTGCCCGCCTGCCGCGCGAGCGCCACCTGGTGCCAGATGGCGTCGGACGCCACGTACGACCCGCCGGGACTGGTCACGCGGAGGACGATCGCCTTCACGTCCCGAGCCTCGGTCGCCGCCCGAAGCGCGGCGCAGACGGTGTTCGAACCGGCGCTCTCCCCGGAGAACGGTTGCCGTCCGCTCCTTCCCAGGTGGATGGGGCCGGTCACGTCGACGAGGGCCACGGCCTCGCGCTGCGGTTGTGTGACCCGCTTCGACAGCTCGGTGAGCTTGGATCGGGCATAGCGGCCGACGTACTGCAGAACGGCGTCGTCCACGCCCGTCTGCGCCCGGACTGCTGCGTACACCTCGTCGCGGTACCCGAGACGATCGACGAGGCGGGCCTCGAGGGCCTCGGTGGCGAACAGCGGCGCTCGGTCGATGAGCGAGCGCACCTCGCTGGCATCGAGGTTCCGCCCGTCGGCGATGCCGGCCACCAGTTGCTCCATCATCGAGTGCACGAGGCGCTCGACCGCCGCGCGGTGGGCGGGTGTGAACCCCCGCTCGGTGAACAGGTTGGCGGCGTTCTTGTACTCGTGACGCTGAGCGATCTGGGGGGTGATGCCGGCCTTGTCGAGCGCGCCCCGGAGAAAGGGCACCTCGCTGGCGAACCCCGTGAGGCACACGTCGCCGGACGGTTGGAGCCAGATCTGGTCGAAGCCGGTCGCCAGGTAGTAGGGCACGCTGCCCTGACCGAACTCCCCGAATGTCTCCGCCCAGGCGACCGTGAGCTTGCCCTGCTTCCGGAGATCCTGGACCGCACCGCGCAGCTCCTGAGCACGACCCAACCCGAGGGGCGACCGCGACCCACCGACCTTCACCACCAGTGCGCGGACTCGGGGGTCGCGGGTCGCACGGTCCAGGCCCTTCAGGATCACCCGCAGCGGCGTCCTCCGCCGGGCGACCAGCGCGCTCACCGGATCGTGCGGGACACCCTCGACGAGCCGCTCGGTGAGATCGAGCTCGAGGATGAGGTCTGCGGTCCGGTGGCGCCTCGCCTCCTCGATCTGACTGACGACGGTATCGGTCGCATGCTTGGCTCGGTCCAGCATGACTGCGAGGCTACGAGCCGTCGCGGCCTGGTCCCATGCGAGGAGCGAACGCCGCTGGTTCAGCGCTCCCACGCGGGTCCGCTGTGGACCGGCTGTAGGGTTCGACCCGATGCCTGAGCCGGGTGCCGGGCGACGACGACGGCTTGCTGAGGAGCTCGAGGAGAGCGGCCTGAGTGGCCACGATTAGGGCGGCCCGGCCACCCGCCATCCTCCGGCCCCCGCCGGGCGCGATCGACACGCACTGACCCTAGGCTCTCGGTTCCTCAGGTCTGCGTTCATGCCAGGTGTCCACAAGCGACTCGCGCACATCGACGCTCGTCGTGTCCGGGTTGATGCCGCCGAAGATGCTGTGCCAGTTGCCGACGTGTCCTGGTCGATCGCCGGGTTGATGGAGCGTTTCGTTGACCTGCTTCCTCCCGCCCGAAGGCGCTGGTTCGACCGAGACGGCGAGCCTCCTGACACGTCCGTCTCCGCTGCTCTCCCAGCGCCAACGATGACGCGTTAGCGCGGCGTGCGGCTGTCGCGTGCACCCTCGCGTCACAGCCGAACACTTTGGCGAGGTCTGACGCCGCGCCCGGAACGTTCCTGGCGCGCTCGTACGATGGCCGGATGCGCCCGCTGTCAACCACGTTCACTAGCGAAATCTCAGGTGTGACGTGGGGCATCTGCGTAATCGAGTTGCCGACCGGCGAGGTGGTCCTCGGTCAACAGGCGGCCGTGACGCTCTCCACGGCGAGCGTCGGCAAGCTCCTGCTGCTGTTGGAAGCGGCTCGCCAGATCGAGGAAGGCGTCATCCGGCCGGACGAGATGGTCGAGCGTACGGACGCCGACAACGTCAGAGATTCTGGCCTGTGGCAGCACTTGACGGTGCCGGCTCTGTCGGTGGTTGACCTCGCCGTGCTGGTGGCGTCGGTGAGCGACAATCTTGCGACCAATGTCCTGCTTCGCCTGGTGGGGATCGACGCCGTAACGGCGACGACGGAGCGCCTCGGCCTTTCGTCCACCGCGTTGCACGACCGGGTGCGGGACACGCGTCACGCGACCGACCCGCCGATGCTCTCGACCGGGTCCGCGGCTGAACTCGCGGGCCTCTTTCGCGCGATGAGCACCGGCGACGCGGTGTCGACGTCTGTCTCGTCGCAGGTGCTCAGCTGGTTGGCGACCGGCGTGGACCTCTCGATGGTCGGGTCCGCGTTCGGCCTCGACCCACTCGCGCACGCCGTGCCGGATCGGGGGATCTCCCTATACAACAAGACCGGGACGGGCGTTGGCGTGCGGGCGGACGTCGGCCTGGTGGGCACCTCGTCGACGGCGCTGGCGTACGCGGTGCTCGCGAACTGGCCGAAGGACGAGGACCGCCGTGACGAGGTGCACGCGGCGATGCGCGACCTCGGCGGCCAGCTACGAGATCGGCTTGCCAGTACCGCCTAGCTGCTCCCTGGTGGGCGCGGCACGCGTGGCCGCCGGCGCGGGGGGTTGCCAGATCGGACCGCCGCCGTCGAAGTCAGTCCGGCAGCGATCTACCCAACGGTCGTACTCCCCGTGCTCCACCGCGCAGCAGCCCGCCAGGGGCCCGAGTGTTCGCACCGCGGTCACGGCCTTGGGCCCGTGCACGTCGCGCAGTAGCTCCGTCCACCACCAGCAGTGGAAGCCGATGGTGCGGAACAGGACCTCGTCGTTGACGAGCCCGTAGTACCGCGAGGTCTCGACCCGCTCGAAGAACCACAGGACCTGATACAGATCCTGGAACGATGGCCGCGCT
>CAVTKS010000004.1:97500-496159 GCA_963735375.1 uncultured Acidimicrobiales bacterium | reverse complement strand
GCACGACGCGCTGCAGCTCGAGCTGCTCGTCGTCCAGTTCGAAGTCCACGGGTGGTGCCTCTCCCCGTCTCAGGTCTCTCGGTCCAGCAGCCGGTCGAGGTTGGCCCGCAGCTCGGGCGAGGTGAACGACCGGTCCTCGGCGGCCAGCGCGAAGTCCAGTGTGGCCAGCACGGCCCGTTCGAGGTGCAGGTTGAGGATGCGCTTGGTGTCCTCGGTGGCCCGCTGAGGCAGCTTGGCGATGCGCCGGGCGCACGCCATGGCCTGGTCGACGACCTCGTCGTCCGCGCACACGTGGTTGACCAGGCCGATTTGAGCCGCCCGCGGCGCCGGGATCTTGTCGCCGGTCAGCGCGTACTCCTTGGCCAGCTGGAGGCTGGTGAGCAGGGGCCACGTGACCGGGCCGCCGTCGGCGGCCACCAGGCCGACCATCACGTGCGGATCCGCGAGGTGCGCGCTCTCGGCCATGTAGACGATGTCGGACAGCGCGACGATGCTGCAGCCGAGACCCACCGCGGGGCCGTTCACCGCGGCCACGATCGGCACGCGGCACGCCACCATGCCGGTGACGATCTGCCTGCCGTGGGTCAGCGACTCGTGCCGGCGGTCGGCGTCCTTCGCGAGCTCGTCGATGTAGCCGAAGTCGCCACCGGCCGAGAACGCCCGCCCGTTGCCCGTGATGACGGCCACCCGGGCGTCGGGGTCGGCGTCGAGCTGGGGGAACAGCGCAGCGAGGCCCGAGTGGAGCTCGTGGTTCGTGGCGTTGAGCTGCTCGGGCCGGTTGAGGCGGATCACCCGGACGGGTCCGTCGGCCTCGACCTGCAGCTCGTCGGGAAGGTCGTACGTCATCGTTGTCGTGCTCCACTCGCTCATGTCGGCAAACTCAGGATGCGTCCAGCGACGAGGTTGCGCTGGATCTGCGACGTGTCGCCCATGACGCTCCGGGCCGGGCTGTCAACGAAGTCCACGTGCGCCTCCGATCCCGTGGTGGTCGAGGACCCGGGCGAGGCTGGCGCCGATGCCCCCGAGGACATCGCTCGACATGATGGTCCGCCGCAAGGACAGGTGGGCGAGCGCTCGCTCCACGGGAACCTCGCCCGCCCGCTCGTCGTCCACGCCGAACACCGCGCAGTCGACGACGGCCGGGTGGCCGTGCAGCACCGCCTTGACCTCGGCGCTGGGGCTGTCGGCCTGGGTCCGTGCCCCACGGCCACCAGCGAGCCAACGTCACCGGTTCACCAGCAAGGACGACATCGACCCGGTCACCGGCATGGCGCACTACTCCGGGGTGCCCGTGAGCCTCCACCCGGCACCGGGCGGCTCGCCCGCGCCGGCGTGACCCGGCGGTGCCCTGCTCGTGACTACGGTGCGCCGGATGCGGCACTTCGTCACCTACCCGCTGGTCGCCCACCCCTACAGTCCCGAGCTGGTCTCCAAGCGGGCGATCGTCCGCTTCGCCACGCGGGCCGAGGAGCTCGGGTTCGACGGGGTGGGGTTCACCGACCACCCGGCGCCATCGCACCGCTGGCTTCTGGCCGGCGGCCATGACGCGCTCGATCCGTTCGTGGCGCTCGCGGTGGTGGCGGCCGCGACCGAGCGGGTGCGCCTCGTGCCCAACATCCTGGTCCTCCCGTACCGCAACCCGTTCCTGGTCGCCAAGGCCGCGGCCACGCTCGACGCCGTCTCCGGCGGCCGGTTCGTGCTGGCGGTGGCCACGGGGTACCAGCGCGCCGAGTACCGGGCCCTCGGCGTCGACTTCGAAGAGCGGAACCCGCTCTTCGACGAGGCGCTCGCGGTCATCCGGGGGATCTGGTCCGAGGACGAGTTCGCGTACGAGGGCCTCCACTTCACCGCCCGGGGCCAGACCGCCAACCCCAAGCCGGGGCACGTCCCCGTCTGGATCGGGGGCAACGACGCGTTGTCCCGCCGGCGCGTGGCGACGGCCGGCGACGGGTGGAACCCGTTCGCGGCGTCGGCCACCCTGGCCCAGACGGCGAAGACCCCGGTGCTCGAAACGGTCCACGACCTGAAGCCCATGCTCGACCACCTCTGGCGCTGCGTGGACGAGGCGGGTCGCGACCCCTCGGGCATCGACATCTCGGTGCAGGCGCTCGGCTGTGCACCTCCCGGCGACGACGCGTTCGACCCGCAGCAGCACCTCGACACGCTGGGCGAGCTGGCCGACCTCGGCGTGAACTGGACGAGCACCGGTGTGCCGGGGGACAGCCTCGATCGTGCCCTCGAGGCGCTCGAGCAGTACGCGACGACGGTCATCGCCCCGCAGCGCGGGGCCTGAGACGCGGGTTCCGGTTCCGGTGACCGTTCTTGCGACAGCTCGCCGTCGTCCCACGACGCGATCCGTCGCAAGATATGCCGCAGGACGGTCAGGGGGCGCCGAGGACGTAGTCGCCGGTGTCGGGGTGGTGGTACCAGCCGCCGGCCGCCGACGTGCCCCCGTCGACGTGGATGGTCTGGCCGGTCACGTAGCTCGACAGGCCGGAGGCCAGGAACACCGCTGCGCCCGCCAGGTCGTCGACGTGCCCCAGGCGTCCCAGCGGCACGGTCAGGGCCGTCCGGGCGTTCCGCTCGTGCGTGCTCCGGCCGTCGTCGGCCGCCGAGGCGAGCTGCGCCATGCCCTCGGTCGGCGTGATGTCGGGCGCCAGGGCGTTCACACGGATCTGGCGGGGCGCGAGCTCGAGAAGCTGGTGCTGACCAACGGGGCGGCGCTGTGGGCCGTCCCGCAGCTCCACATCGTGTGCAGCTCCACGCTGGCCACCCGCGACCCCGAGCTGATGGACACGGCCCGGACCGAAGGCCGGCTCTGGGACATCGACACTGACGGTTAGGCGACGAACGTGACGGGGAGCCTTTCAGCATGGCCGTCGGCACGGAGCAGAGGGCTGGTTGGTGCCTGGGATGTGGAAGGCAGGTCACGACCGACGACGCGTTCTGCCCGGCGTGCGGCACTCGGCAGGTGCCCGATCGGCCGATGCCCACGGTCGAGGTCGATGGCGAGACCGAACGACTGGCGCGATCGGCCACCGCGTGGTTGGTGGTGGCCTTCGTCGCTGCCACGGTGCTGCTGCTGGTCGGTGCGGTCGTCGTGGGCTGGCTCGCGGCCGCCTTGTCCGGTGACGGTCATGAGAGCGACGACGGCAGTGGTGCCGCCGAGTCGATGGACGCGTATGCACCCATCGCGGAGGGATGGGCCGAGAAGGATGCTCACATCGCCGACGAGGCGAGCGGCGACGATCCGAACGGCCTGGCGACGGCCGCCGCCGATGCCCGCATCTGGATCGATGTGAACAGCGAGGACCTCGCCGCCGTGGCTGCCGAGGCGGATGGCGCCTCAGCAGCTCTGTTCCAGCAGCTGGTGGCGATCTTCGAGGAACGATCGGTCGTGCTCGCCGACATCGAGGCCACCGCGTCCGATGGCGGCGTGGGCTCCGGCGCCGCATCCGACCCGATGGCGGAGCTGGCAGCGCTCGGCCAGCAGGCGGACGCCACGACGTGCGACATCGCGGGCGTGATGCGAGCCGAGGGGGACGACCCGGACGACCACATCACGCCGGAGATGTCCGTCGACTGCTGATCCTCATCCCGTCGGGCCGGCCTGGCCACGACATGAGCCCACCTGGCGCGGCGGCGCCGGCGTCAACTGGCGTTGTCCAGTCGGTCGAGCAGGGCCCGCGCCACAGCGGGCGCGTGCCGCATGTCCGCGGCCGTTGCGTCTGCCGTCGTTCTGGCCGTGGCGGATCCCGGGAGGTCGGGCCGCCCCGGCGTGAACAGCCACGTCTCGAACAGGTCGTCCAGCTGCTGGCCGGAGATGCGCTCGGCGAGGCTGATGAACTCGGCGGTGGTGACCGTGCCGCCCCGCTGGCTGCTCGCCCAGCGGCGCAGGATCTGGAAGAAGTCGTCGTCGCCGACGGTGAGCCGCAGTTGGTGAAGGGTCATCGCGCCCCGCGCGTACACCGCGAAGTCGAACAGGTTGGTGGGCCCGGGATCGCCGATCGTCACTGACCAGAACGGGTCGTCGGGCGGGAAGCCGTTGTAGAACGAGTCGAAGACCTCCTGCGCCGTGCCGAGG
Organism: uncultured Acidimicrobiales bacterium; assembly: GCA_963735375.1. Classification (GTDB taxonomy): domain Bacteria; phylum Actinomycetota; class Acidimicrobiia; order Acidimicrobiales; family VFJN01; genus ZC4RG19. The sequence goes on along the minus strand of CAVTKS010000004.1, from coordinate 492,075 downwards.
CCTTCCCGCTCGCTCCACAGCCACTCCGCGTAGGTCGCGAACCCCTCGTTGAGCCAGATGTGCTGCCAGGCCTCCAACGCGAGGCTGTCGCCGTACCACTGGTGGGCCAGCTCGTGCACGACAACGGCGTCGCCACTCACCGGATCGCCGAAGAAGGCCTTGGAATAGATGGGTCGGGTCTGGTTCTCGAGGGCGAAGGCCAGGCCGTCGAGATCGTCCACGATGCCGCCGGCGGCGGTGAACGGGTAGCGGCCGAAGGCGTCCGAGAGGAAGTCGATGATCTCGCCCTGGCGCGCCAGGGAGCCCTCGGCGACTTCGCCGGTCGTGGGCGGGGCGAGGTCCTCGGTGCCTGCCACCCAGTCGTTGGGGTTGGGCTCGCTACCGGCGGGGGCACCCGGAACGGTCCAGCCGTCGAAGGTGTCGCCGTCGTCCTCGAAGGAGGTCGTGCCCGGTCCGGTCGACACGGTCACGTCGTCCACGAACAGGCCGCGCAACTGGACGATGTCGTCGCTGGCATAGCTGATCGACACCTCGACGTCCGTGTTGGCGAAGGCCGAGAGATCGACTGACCACAGCTCGTATTCGCCGCTGGGGCCGCTGGCGGCCCACCACTGGCCGCTGGACCCCGTGGGGGAGCACGTGCCGTCGCCGTTATCGGTCTGGTAGTGCTCGAGGAACGGGTGCAGGGACAGCCAGAAGGGGCACGAGGACCCCGTGTCCTGGCTGGTGTGCCCGTTGACGTCGGGCAGGGTGGTCCAGTCGTCCTGTCCCACGGTGTGCGCTTCGACGAACGCGAAGTCCCAGTTGGGCTCCGTGTCCCTGGTGACCCAGAACGACAACTGCGCCCCGGCGGCCGGCACGCTGATCGTGCGGGTCAACCGCTTGTAGGAGAGATCGCCGACCTGTGACAGGGCGTACCCGGCGCCCGTGCGGGGCAACGTGGGCACGAAGAGGTCGGGGTCGAGCGCGTCCCAGAACCGCACCCCGTCGTCGCGGTAGGCGCGGACATCGAACTCGCCGATCGCCATCATGGCCAGGTAGGAGGCCATCGGTTCCCGGGCGTTCCAGGTCCAGGTGGTCGAGCCCTGACGCGTGCGCGACCGCTCGAGCACACCATTGGCGACGACCTGGAGGTCCGCGGGCGCGGTGATCTCGAACGTGTACGCCGCCTTGTCGACAGGGTGGTCGTTGACGGGGAACCAGGTCGCGGCCACGTCGGGCTCGCCGACCACGATCGCGCCGTCGTCGGTGTGGAAGAAGCCCGACTCACCCAGACCCGGTTCGATGATCGTCGCGGGGATGCCGTCGTAGGTCACGACCGTCGTGAAGTGGCTGCCGCTTCGCAGCCCCCGCCGGGGGACGACGGTGAGCTCGCCGCCGTCGCGACTCCACTCGGCCGAGCGCCCGTCGACCGTGATCGACCGCACGGTGAGGCCCTCGAAGTCGAGGTTGAAGCTCGACAGGTTCTGCGTCGCTCGGGCGGAGATCGTGGCACTGCCCGCGAGGACGTCGGTGGCCGGGTCGTAGCTCAGGGCGAGCAGGTAGTGGCGAACGTCGTACCCACCGTTCCCGTCGAGTGGGAAGTAGGGGTCGCCCCCGCCGGGTGCGCCCGGGGTGAACCCCGGTCGCCCGCCGTCACCTTCGGGGCGGTCGCCCGTCTGGGCCTGCGCCGCGGTGGGGGCGAGCCCCAGGCAGATGGACAGGCACACGACGAGTGCGGTTCTGCGGCCCATGTCGGCCTCCCTCCAAGGCGAGTCGGCCGAGGCACGACTCCCCGGCATGGTAGGTCACGATGTGATGCCGAACACGGGAAGGCACAGAGTGCGGGCATGCGCACCTCGAAGCAGGGGGTCGGTGCGATCACGCATGTCGTCCTCGTGGCGATCCCCAGCAGTCTGATCCGCGGCCGACGGGCTGAGCTCACGTCATCCGGTAAACGTCGGGCTGCATGGCCGGCTGACACCGGCGGCCGAGGCCGGGCGAGGTCGGCTACAGGCTGGTCTCGCCAAGCCAGCCTTCGGCGTTCTCGAGCAGGTAGCGGCTGACGGCGAGGCAGGTGTCGAGCACGTCGCACATCTGCTCCTGCCCCAGGAACACCCGGGCGAGCGACACCTCGATGCGCGCCACGATGGCCAGGCTGCGCTCGGGCGCGTCGGTGACCGACGGGAACGAGTCGATGGCCGACACCTCGAGCGGTAGGTCGGTGCCGCCGATGCCGGCCAGCTCGGTGGCGAGGATCAGCAGGTCGGGGCCCTTGGGCAGCGGGGGCAGCGCCCAGTTGAACACCAGCGGGAAATGGAACGTGTCTGGCGGGTCCTCGTCCTCCGGCAGGCCGGTGATGACGTCCTCGAACGACAGCAGCGCCCGCGGGTCGACCTCGAGGGCCAGGTGCAGGTCGAGCGGGCCGCCGCAGGCCTCCTCGGGGTGCAGGTCGACCTCCCACGTCTGGCGCAGCGAGTAGGTCTCGACGAAGTGCCGTTCGTCGTGCACGTGGAAGCCATGGTCGATGGCATGGTCCTTGAGCTCCGAGACGAAACCGGCGATGTCGATGGCGGCCACGTCCCCAGCCTGCCACGCGTCACCTGGTAGACCCGCGCGATGCCCTTGTCGGACGACCAGCTGGTCGAGCTGCTCCACGAGACCGCCATGACCATCCGGTCGGCGCTCGACGGCCTCGACGACTGGGGACCGACGGGCACGCGGGCAGGCCAGTACCTCAGTGACCTGGCGGCCGACGCTGCGGCGCTGGAGGTGCTCGACGCGGGCGGGGTGGGGGTGCTGTCCGAGGAGTCGGGGCTGCACGCCGTCGAGCGCGACATCGTGGTCGTCGTCGACCCGCTCGACGGCAGCACGAACGCGGCGCGGGGCATCCCGTGGTTCGCCACCAGCCTGTGCGCCGTCGACGGCGATGGCGCCCGGGCCGCCCTGGTCGTCGACCTGCCGCACGGCCGCACGTTCAGGGCGGTGCGGGGTGGGGGAGCGTCGGTCGACGGTGTGGCCCTGGGGCCGTCGGCGTGCACGGCGCCGGACGATGCGCTGGTCGGCATCTCCGGGTTTCCGGCCGAGCCGCTCGGGTGGCGCCAGTTCCGCACTCTGGGGGCCGCCGCCCTCGACCTGTGCGCGGTGGCGGAGGGCACCCTCGACGGGTTCGTCGATTGCAGCCCGTCGGCGCACGGCGCGTGGGACTACCTGGGCGGCGCGCTCGTCTGTGCCGAGGCCGGCGCCGTGGTGGTCGACGCGTTCGGGCGTGACCTGCTCACGCTCGAGCACGCGGCCCGGCGAACGCCCGTCGCCGCCGCGACCCCGGAGCTGCTCGATGCGCTCGTGTCGGCCCGGCAACGCGTGGGTGACGAGCGCGATGCCGGGACGTGACGCGGAATGGTCCGACGCTCGCTGCCCGCTGAGTAGCCTGACCGGGTGATCGCTGCCGTGCAGAGGGCGTTGCTCCTGGTCTGGCGGCATGTCCCCCGTCTCATCCGCCGGTGGATCGTGCGCGTGGCGGCGCCGTCGTTCACCGTCGGTGCCGCGTGCGTCATCGAGCGCGACGACGGGTCGATCCTGTTGGTCAGCCTGGTCTACCGCGAGGCATGGGGCCTGCCCGGCGGGCTCATCAAGCGCAACGAGGACGTCGCCACGTGCGCCCGGCGCGAGGTCGCCGAGGAGGTCGGGCTCGACGTCGAGCTGGTGAGCGAGCCTGCGGTCGTCGTCGACAGCCGGCCCCAGCGGATCGACGTCGTGTTCCGGGCCCGTCCGGCCGCCGGGGTCGACGCCGCCGGTGCCTATGCGAAGTCGGTCGAGATCCGCGAGGTCGGTTGGTTCCCCGCCGACCAGCTGCCGCCGCTCCAGCACGAGGCCGTCACGGCGCTGACGGCGCTCGCCGCCAGCGCGCTGGGCCCGGACCAGCCCCCGGAGGCGGGCGTCGACAGGGTCGCGGCTGCCGGTGACGGGAATGGTGATGGTGACGGGGTCGCGCTGCGCCGTGCTGCGGAGCAGGCAGCCGGGCAGCGGCGCCCCGCGGCAGGCTGAGAGGCTCTACGCCCCGGTCGGGAACGTGCGTCGCTGGATCAGCGGTTCAGCGGGTCAGCGGGTCAGCGCGTCGACGAGTCGGCGGTGCTGGGCGGAGCAGGGATGGCGCAGCTTGGTCAGCGCCTTGGCCTCGATCTGGCGGATGCGCTCGCGGGTCAGGTTGAAGCGCCGCCCGACCTCGTCGAGGGTGAGCGGTCGGTCGTCGGCCAGGCCGAACCGCAGCGACAGGATCTCGCGTTCGCGCTCGTCGAGCTGGTCGAGCAGCGACCGCAGGTCGTCACGCTCGATCGAGGCGGCGGCGGCATCGAACGGGGCCTCGCTGGTGGGGTCGGCGAGCATGTCGCCCAGCTCGTGGTCGCCCTCCTCGCCTACGGCTGCCGACAGGGACACGAGGTCGGGTGCGGCGCGTAGCGCGGACTGCACCTTGTCGAGCGGGATGCCGGTGTCCTCGGCCAGCTCGGCCGGACTGGGCTCGCGCCCGAGCGACTTGAGCAGGCTGGACGAGCTGCGGGACAGCGTGGCGAGGGTGTCCATCAGGTGCGAGGGCAGGCGGATCGTGCGGCCCTTGTCGGCGATGCCGCGCCCGATCGCCTGGCGGATCCACCACGTGGCGTAGGTCGAGAACTTGAAACCCTTGCGGTGGTCGAACTTCTCGACCGCTCGCATCAGGCCCAGGTTGCCCTCCTGGATGAGGTCGAGGAGCGACATGCTCGGCGTCTGGTACCGCTTGGCGATCGACACCACCAGCCGCAGGTTCGACTGGATGAACCGGCGACGAGCCTCGGCGGCCGCCTTGACCGTGGCCTGGAGCTTGCTGCGCTGACGCCGAGAGTGGACGGCGTTCCCGTCGGCGAGCTGAGCCTCGGCGTCCCGGCCCTCGGCGATGGCCTGAGCCAGGGTGGCCTCATCCTCGGCGGTGAGCAGCGGGTACGACCCCAACTCGGCCAGGTAGCGCCGGGTGAGATCGACGGCTCGCTCACTCGTGGGCTGGGGACGCCCAACCATGGATTCCCTCCAGAGTCTCGGCGGGTAGATCTCGGTGGACGGGACAGGTTCGAATCGGCGCGGAAGAGGCGAAAGGGACTCGGCGGTATGGTCGTTTCATGGGCGAACGTAGTTGGCCCCTCACGGCAGGAGAGGGATGGTCGGGTGCCGAGCGGCGGCCGCTCCTCGTGTCGGCGTGCCTGCTGGGCGTGGCGTGCAACCACGAAGGAGGCGCCAACACCAGCACCGCGGTCGTCGCGCTGCGGCGTGACCGGCGTCTCATCCCCGTGTGCCCGGAGACCGCCGGCGGCCTGCCGACGCCGCGTCCCGCGGCGGAGATCCAGCCGACCGGGCGAGTGCGCAGCGCGGCCGGCGACGACGTTACCGACGCCTACGAGCGGGGCGCCGACCACGCCGTCCGGCTGGCGGTCGCGGCCGGGGTTGCGGGCGCGGTTCTCAAGGCCCGGTCGCCGTCGTGCGGTTGCCACGAGGTGTACGACGGCTCGTTCACGCGCACCCGCGTCGCGGGCGAGGGCGTGACGGCACGGGCGTTGCGCGAGGCGGGCGTGCAGGTGTGGTCCGAGGACGACGTCGAGGCCGGCGACGTCGATCTACGGGACCCGGACGGGGAGCGGTAGCCTCGCTCCCTCCGGGCGCGTAGCTCAGTTGGCTAGAGCGCTGCCCTTACAAGGCAGATGTCGGGGGTTCGAGTCCCTCCGCGCCCACTATCCACAGACCTAATGACGCGCATTCAAACCCTCAAGTGACCCCGTACCGCTCAGCGGTCCGGTACGGGCCGGTGGGAGGTTGATCGCAGGGCAGCGGAGGAGCGCACGCTGCGTGGGTGAAGCCCCAGCGGGTCCGTGGCAGTGCCGGCCTCGCAGGGGTTGACCGGGAGCGGGTAGCCGATCTGCGTGGGTCGGCGTCGCTTGAGGGCGAACGTTCTGCGTGCGCGTTCTGCGTGGTGACGATGCGAGTGGTGGGCCGCAGATCGCCGAATCGGTACGGACCCGAGGTCGCGATCGCGCCGCCGCGCTCGCGCAAGTTGCCTCCACCCAAGCAGGCACTTCGGCGCGGCCTAGGCCGGAACCTCAGGCGACTTGGGACCGATCGGCGCCGCATCGGTCAACGGCGCACGCGATAGCGCAGGTGAAGTACCCGGTTGCCCTGAATCACCGTGTCAGGATCCTCCAACAGGTGCTGCGCGTCGACCGACCCGAAGTAGCGCTTGCCGTACCCGAGCACAGCGGGTACGACGTCAATGCGCACCTCGTCGATCAGGCCTGCCGCAAGCACCTGGCCACCGACGTCGCCTGCGGCGACCTCGACGGTGCGGCCACCGGCAAGCTCCCGCGCCTTGGCCACGGCTGCCTCGATGCCGTCGACGAAGTGAAACGGCGCCTCGGGGTCCCAGCCGGCGGGCGGCGGCCGGTGCGTCACGACGACCACGTGATCGACCCCGCTCGGAGGCGTCCCGTCCCAGCCGTCCGTGATGTCGAATACGTGGCGGCCCGCGATGGTCGCCCCGATCTCGTCCCAGTACGGCCGGACGTAGTCGAACGACGCCTGCGACACGTTCAAGAATCCGCTGTCGTCCAGCGGCACGTCACCGCTGGTCAACCATTCGAACAGCGGTCCGGGCTGGTCGTTCTCGTCGGCGATGAATCCGTCGACCGACACCGATGCGTACATGACTACCTTGCCCACGGGGCTCGCCTTTGCTTGTGACATGGCTTCATGCTGACGAGTCGTGAACTGGCGGTCTTGTAAGAAATCAATCGGCCGGCAGCGGCCAGCCATCCAGCACGTGGCCAGGATGATCGCGCAGGAACTGCCGCCGGACTTCGACGTACCGGGTCGGCGTGAACCCGGTGAACTCCCGGAACTCGTGTCCGAAGTGGGCCTGGTCGAAGTAGCCGGCGCCGGCCGCGACATCGGCCCAGTCGATCGGTTCGGCCGGGTCGAGCGCGAGCACGGTGGCGGCGAAGCGGTAGCTGCGGGCCAACCGCTTCGGGGTGACGCCGACGAGCGCCTTGAACCGCTGTACCAGATGCGTTCCGCTCACCCCGGCTGCCACGCTCAGGTCGCCGACCGCCACCGCCCCGCTGGTCTCGGCGATGACGGTGCTCGCATGACGGACGAGTGCCAGGCCGGGGGTCTCGCGCAGCCGTCGCATGAGTTCGTCCTCGAGCAGCGTCAGCATCTCGTGCGGTCCGGCCGCCGTGGCCAGCCGGTCGCGTAGCTCAGCAACGGCGGGCCGGCCCCACACCTGCTCGACCGTCGCCGGCCGGTCGCACAGCTCGGCCGCGGGCATCGGCAGAAACGGCCCCAGCCCCCACGGCTTGAAGTGCACGCCGACGGACCGAGTTCGAGGTGGGTAACCGAACTCCCACGCGCGGGTGGGCGTGGTGACCACGCAGCCGTCGGCGTACTCGACCGTCTCGACGTCGGTGCTACCGCGGATGCGGAACGGCGCCCCCAGGTTGACGATCAGCAACGGCGCCGGCGCCGCCGGCAGGGTCAGCCGGGCGTAGGGCGGCGCACCCTCCAGGTAGTAGAGGTCGTCGATCAGGCCGTCCAGCGGCGGTCGCGGCACTCTGGACACGTACTCCACGCCCACAGCATGGCCGACGCCCCGCCGGGATCGTGGGCCGGCTTGGCGGCGCGGCCTATCGCCGGCTGAGTGGCGCGCTCTTGGGACCGCTAACGCGGCTGTGCTGCCTTCCGCGAGCGCGACGAATCGACGGATCTGGGTCGCCCCTCCGGAGGCCGCAACGGCACGCCGGTCTCACTCACCGTGGCGTAGGTGGGGCCAGTTCGGGCCGTCACCCGGGGCCAGATGATGCCGTCATTCCCAGACAGGCGACCTCCCACGACCACGGCCGGTGACACCGCCCGACACAAGTTCGCGAATAGCGATCACATGATCAACGGCGCCTGCCAGTCCGGGACCCCCTCTACCGCCACCTCCACGACCGCCGCTGGCTGGTCTGACGTCGGTCCTCACACTTCGGGGTCGGGGGAGGCTTCGAGCTCGCCTAGGCGCCGTTCGAGGAAGCGTCGTTCGGGCTCGGTGTGGGTCAGCTCCAGGGCGCGCCGGTAGGCGGCGGCTGCGTCGTCGGGGCGATCGAGCCGGCGCAGGAGCTCGGCCCGGGTGGAGTGGAGGTAGGGGTAGTCGTCCAGGGCGAGCTGGTCGACGATCGCCAGCGCCGCGCCCGGGGAGCCGGCCTGGGCGACGGCCACCGCGCGGTTCAGCTCGACGACCGGGGAGCCCGTGAGCCGAGCCAGGCGGTCGTAGAGCGCGGCGACCTGGGGCCAGTCGATCGGGTCGTCGGTCTGGAGCGCGGCGATCGCGGCCTGGAGCACGTAGGGCCCGCGTCCTTGGAGGGCGAGGGCGCGGTCGATCAGGGCGCGAGCTTCATCGATCTGCCCGGCGTCCCACAGCGTGCGGTCCTGGTCCGCGAGCAACACCAGGTCGTCACCGGTGAAGCGGGCCTGGCGGCGGGCGTGGTGGCAAAGCATCAAGGCGACCAGCCCGTGGACCTCCGGTTCGTCGGGCATCAGGTCGCTGAGGGCCCGGCCCAGGCGGATCGCCTCGGTGGCGAGATCGACCCGCCCGCTGTAGCCCTCGTTGAAGATCAGATAGATCACCGCCAGCACCGCGGCCAGGCGATCGGGCAGGAGATGGTCGGGCGGCACCCGGAACGGGATGCCCGCCGCCTTGACCTTCAGCTTCGCTCTGGATAAGCGGCGCTTCATCGTCTCCGGCGCCACGAGGAAGGCCTGGGCGATCTCGTCGGTGGTCAGGCCGCCCAACGCCCGCAGGGTCAGGGCGACCTGCGCTTCGGTGGCCAGGGCGGGATGGCAGCACATGAAGATGAGCTCCAGCCGCTCGTCCGGGATGGCCGTGTCGTCCGGTTCGCGTGCAAGTCCGTCGTCGTGTTCCACGGTGTCATGGACCTCCAACAGCGGGGCCTTGGCCTCCTGCGTGCGCCGGCGTCGTAGCTGGTCGATGGCCCGGTTGCGGGCCGTCGTGGTCAGCCAGGCGCCAGGTCGGTCGGGCATGCCGTCACGACGCCACCGCTCGGTGGCGATGGCGAAGGCCTCCTGGGTGGCTTCCTCGGCGAGCTCGAAGTCGCCGAGGAAGCCGACCAGTGATGCGAGCACCCGTCCCCACTCGTCGCGGAAGACCTGCTCGATAGGTGTCTCGGTCAGAGCCGGGGCTCCAGGACCGGCCGCACCTCGACCGATCCACCGAACCGGGCGGCGGGGCATCGTGACGCGATCTCGATGGCGGCGTCGATGTCGTCGGCCTCGATCACGTACCAGCCCGCGAACACCTCCTTGGTGTCGGCGAACGGCCCGTCGGTCACCAACGTGTCTCCGTCGTGGACCCGGACCGTGGTCACAGTCTCCACCGGGTGAAGGGCGGCGCCCGCCACGACCCGCGGGTCGTCGCGCAAGGTCCAGTACTCACCGAGGACGGCTTGGCGTTCCTCGTCGCTGAGCCCGTCATAGGCCCCGGGCTTTTCGTGGACGAGCAGGGCGTACTCCATCAGGCCTTCTCCTTGCCGGCGGCGTCGTCCGCAACCGGCCGACGATAGACGAGCCGCACCGCCGGGCCCGCTGACTCGACCGACACCAGATCGAAGGTTGCCGGGGGCGCTTCGTCGAACAGGCGCGTGCCCTCGCCGAGCAGCACCGGAAAGACGATCAGCCGGTACTCGTCGATCAAGCCGTGGGCCATCAAGGTGCGGACCACGCTCGCACTGCCCGTGACCACGATGTCCTCTGTCGCCTTGCGACGGGCCACCTCCTCCACCAGGTCGCCGGCGAGGAGGCTGGAGTTGTTCCAGGAGTCGGCGCTCGCCAGCGACCGGGACACGACCTGCTTGCGCATGGCGTTCATCTTGTTCGAGAAGTCGTCGGACCTGGTCGGCCAGAACCCGGCGAAGTGCTCCCAGGTCCGGCGGCCCAGCAGCAGCGTGGCCGTGTCAAACAGCGGGCCGAGCCTGAACTTGTCGCCCTCGACCGGCCCTGGACCGAACCGGAACATCCACCCTCCCCGCTCGGTCCCCTCGGCCCCGTCCGGATCTCGCATCACCCCGTCCAGGGTGAGGAACTCGATCACCATCACACTCATCACTGCCTCCTCAGGCTTCGTCGTCGCCCACACGACGGACGAACCTCGGCTCAGGGGACAACGAATAGGTGGCGAATTCGTTGGCCAGGCTGCGTGCAGCGCGACGGCTTGGTCGATGGCGGCCTGGAGTTCCTTCCTGTCGGCCAGCGCGGTTGCGAGCACCTCGCCCGGTGTCCGGGTGGTGTCGGCGCGGAGCCGCCGGCCGTCGCCACAGCTGGCGAGCTGCGCCGCGATGATCTCGGTCATGGCCGCCAGGCCGTCGAGGACGTGCTCGCTGCCGATCGTGATGCTGCAGAAGCCGTCGTGATGCGGCCGAGTTACGAGCCGCATCGGTCCAGGTCGGCGACTCGGGGTGTTCCACGCTGGTATGGCGGGTGCGATCGAGTGGCGCCACCGAAGTGCCGGATCAATCCTCGGCACCCAGGTACCGGGCGGTCGCTGAAATCGCCTTACAACGGCACGTAGCTTCCGCGATTTCCGCTACGCCAGGCGATTGGGCGGGGCCGCCAGCCTGCCGGGTGTGCTCACACGTCGCGTAATGACGCCCCAGGCACAACAACCGCCGGTCCCGCCGCAACGATCGTAGAGCCGACCCCGACCGCTGGAGGGCGCTGCGTAGCCGCACCGAGTCGACCAGGTCAGTACGAGGTCTCTTCCGACTCCTCGTCGACGTCGCTGTCGTAGAGGCCGATCTCGACCCGGGGGTCGCTGTCCTCGCGTCCCATCTTGCCGCGGGCGGACCAGCAGGCCCCGACTCGCGGGCAAGACCCGACTACAGCCACTCTCAGTGCCGATCCAGCCAGCTATCCACCCCGGCCTCTGACCCCCACGGGCAATCCTGGCTAGATAGCGCGAGGTCCTGGCTGCGGTTCCATGCCGATTCGTGAGCCGTAAGCGAAGACTGCGCCCATGAGCAGAACCGAGACGCCGAGCCCTTGCAGCAGTGTTGTACGGACCTCGTTCTGGGCCTTCAAACCCTCAAGCGAACTGTCCTCGACAAACAGCGGCGGCGCAATCACCACCAAGCACAGCAATCCAACGATGCCCGCGATCGCTACGAGAACCGGAGCCCGACCACTCAGCCGGGCGTCTTCCAAGGGGCGCCTCACGGACCCATCTTCACAGGTCCTTGAACCGGGCCAGACCGACGAGCCAGATGACCCTACGGATCAGAGGGTCAGACTCCAGGTTGCTCCCACGGTCACTCCCACCGTCGGCACCGGCCAGGGCAACTACCGAATCCCATCACTTCGCCCTGCCGCCGTCCGGCGCGCGTCATGCGGCTGGGTGACCTCGCGGCTCGACCATTCGGTTGATCTCCTCCACGAGGCGGTTGACCTCGTCCCAGCCCCGGCGCCACCGTTCGAAGTCGTCGCGTGGATGCTGCATGTGCATAGCGGTGGTGGCGAACACGCCATAGCGGGCAGCGAGTGCATCGAGCTGTTCGGCGTCCATCGCCTGGGACGGTAGCGAACGCGTGTTCGTGCCGCCAGGGGGAGTGTGGAGCCCACTACGTCGCGAGGCATTTGATCGCGGGTCCATCGCGCGGTCGCTGGTTCTCGCCGCCGATCGTCGCCGTCCGGGTTGGTGGCCGACCTCGGTGTCCAATCCGCTGTCGTCCGCCATCGTGTGCCTGACCAGGACTTACAAGGCAGATGTCGGGGGTTCGAGTCCCTCCGCGCCCACTCCGGTCAGCGCCCGTGCCGAACGCCTCGGCCACCGCCACCGGGACTGATCCTCCCGCGTCCATCCCGCGGTCCTCGTCGTCCTCGTCGTACGGGGCATCCGAGTCACCGAGGAACCAGGTCCCGAGACGGTCAGCCGCAGCTCGATCCGCCGCTGGGCGACACTGGTGAGATCCCCGCCAGGATCGAACCGCCCGTCGCCTAGCGTTGCTGTACCGCATCGCCACCAAGGCCTGGCTGGCGCCCTCGGCGGGCGGGCCTGGCGGGTGCTGCCGCAGGACCTCGAGCCGGCGACCACCGGGGCCGGGTCCGGCCCCGCCGAGATGGCCCTCAGCGCCTCGACCTCGCCGCCGACGTCGGCTGACCCTCGCGGGGTTCGAGCCACCAGAACACGACGCGGGCGGTCGCCTCGGCGAGCAGCACCGCGACGAGCTGGATAGCGGCCCACATGGTCACGACGGGAAAGCCGCGATTGCCCAGGGAGACGTGCTCGTCGGGGAACGAGATGAGGACGGCCAGGAGGAGAAGTGACGCGGTGAGCGCGAGGACGACGAGGGCGTCGAGCGACGCGATCCAGACGTGCGCCCGGCGCTGGCGGGTCCGTTCCTTGTCACGCAGCCGGTTCCAGGCCAGGACCCCGTGCAGAAGGCCGACGAGGACGCTAGCGATCAGGATGTCGTCGTCCACGCTCCCGACACCGGCGTCGAGAACCCCCACGCGCGTGAAGAGGGCCGGGGCCAGGACGACGGCGAAGCCGGCGAGAGCGAAGCCGGCAGCCACCACGGTGTCTGTGACCCGCCGGTTCACGATCCCTCCCGGGCTCGCAGCGTGAACCGGTCGGCGACCGAACCGTCCGGTCGGACGCATGTGGCGGTGAGGCCGTCGTCGACGACGTCGACGTGGAGGAACTGGAGCGTCCGTTCCGCCACCGCGGTGAAGGAGCTGTGGCCGACCGGGGTGGTCTTGCAGCCCCCGCCGCTCACCACGTAGGTGACGCCCTCGTGCGGCTTGGTGCGCTCGTAGTCGTGGTCGTGCCCGCTGAGGACGAGGTCGACGTGGTGGCGAGCGAGGAAGGGCACGAGCCGCTTCCGGGCGCCCTGCGTGCTGCCGTGCTGGCCAGACGAGAAGGGAGGATGGTGCAGTGCCACGATCCTCCACTGGTTCGTCGAGCTGTCCAGCGCGTCGTCGAGCCAGTTCGTCTGCTCGGACGCCTTCGGGCCGTACAGGCCGGGGATGCTGGAGTCGAGGAAGAAGAAGTCGACCGGACCGTGGCTGGCCGTGTAGTAGCGGCCCGGCGTACCCAGCAGCTCGAGCTGCGCCTCGATGGCCTGCAGGCCGTCGTCGCTGAAGTGGAGCGCGGTGTCGTGGTTGCCGATCGCCAGCTCGAAGCCCACACCCGCGTCGATCAGGGGCCCGAGCGGTCGCTGGAACACCGTGTCGAACCGGCTGCGGAAGTTGCCGTAGTAGCAGATGTCCCCGAGAAGGGCCACCAGCCCATACGGCGACGTCTGGTACATCCGGGCCATGCGCTCGGCGACCGCCAGCGCCTGCCGGCCGCCGCTGCCGTTGTCACCCAGCGCGACGAACGACAGGCGGCCCGGTGCGGTGTCCCAGGCCTGCGCGTCGAGCTTGATGTCCGGCGCGTTCCCGGGCAACAGGTCCTCGTCGGTCAACAGCGGCCACACCGCCCCACCCAGCGTCCAGGCGGTCGCCGCCGCGCCCACGAGCCCCACGCCCGTGGCCAGGAACTCGCGCCGATTCACCCCCTACCTTTTCCCATCCGCGCCACGGATGCACCCAATTCCCCTCGGGGCCGGGCCGATGGACCTGGTTCACGTGGGGCTAGCTGCTTGCAAGGCGACGCCGAAGACAGCGCCGAAGTCAGCGACCGTCGGCAGTCATGACGGCAGCTTCGCCGCAACGATGTCAACGTGGTCGACTGCCGGAGCCGCGGTGAACAGATCCGATGCCGTAGCCCTCATCGCCTCGCCGGCCGCCGCCAGGTGGGCTTCGCGGCCCGCCTCGTCGGCAAAAGCGTGGAACACACCGAACGTCGTCGGTCCCAGACGGAACCCGAACCACGCGTTGGTCGACTCCTCGCGCTGGACCTGAGCGACAAGGGCGCTCAACAACGCTTCGACTTCGTCCACCTTGTCAGGCTTGGCTTCGAAACGGACGAGTACACCAACGGAAACCATGTGAATGAGTCCTTCTCTCGTGATCGATACAGAAGTTCGGTCGCTTCGACCCGGCCGCACCACTACGCGTCCCGGACGACCTCGTAGGTGAGGAAGGCGAGGCCGTCACCGACGGTCCGGGTGTCGACGAGGCGCATGGGACTTCTTGTCGCTGGTCTCGCCGAAGAGGCGCTCGCCGGCCCCGAGCACGACCGGGAAGACGACCAGCCGCAGCTCGTCGACCAGGTCGTGCTCGATCAGCGTGCGCCCGAGCTGATAGCTGGCGTAGACGACGATCTCCCCGTCCAGCTCCTGCTTCAGCTTCGAGACCTCGGTCACCACGTCGCCCTTGAGCACCGTCGAGTTGTTCCAGTGGGGATCTTCGAGGGTCGAGGACACGACGTACTTGGGCAGGCTGTTCAACCTGTCCGCCCACTCGCCACTCCGGGACGACCACCGCGTCGGCGAACCACTCGTCGCTGCGCCGACCCAACAGCAGGGCCTCGGTGCCCAGCGCCTCCGTCGAACTCGACCTTGCGCCCACGCTTCGAGGTCCTTGCCCCCGAACTGGCCGAACCAGCCGCCCAGCCTGAAGCCCTCCTCGCCGTCCGGGTCCTGGACGACTCCGTCGAGCGAGACGTTCGTGCTGATCACGATCTTTCCCATGTCGGTTCTCCTCTCGTTGGCGTTGTCAGCTACCACTGATGTAGACACCGCGACGTCGGGAAAGTGGGCGCCCACCGACCGCCCAGTTCGCCCCTCGGCCGGTGTCTACACAGGATGGAAGTGCGACAAGGTGCGAGGAAGAAGGTGACGCGTCGGTGGTGACGGCCGACCTGATCTCGAGGGCGCGGGCCGGGGACGGCGACGCGTTCCGAGAGCTGACCGAGCCGCACCGCCGCGAGCTCCAGGTGCACTGCTACCGGATGCTCGGATCCTTCCAGGACGCCGAGGACGCCCTGCAGGACACGCTGCTGGCCGCCTGGCAGGGCTTCGGAGGGTTCGAGGGACGCGCCTCGCTCCGCACCTGGCTCTACCGGATCGCCACCAACCGGTGCCTCAACGCGCGTCGCTCGGCCAGCCGACGCCCGGCCAAGGAGTGGGACGTGCCCGAGGTTGAACCGCCCGAGCCGACCCGGCTCGGCGAAGTCGTCTGGCTCGAGCCGTATCCCGACGCCCTCCTCGAGGGTGCCATCGACGTGCCGCTCGGCCCGGAGGCCCGCTACGAGCAGACCGAATCCATCTCCCTGGCCTTCGTGACCGCCCTCCAGGTCCTGCCGCCTCGCCAGCTCGCCGTCCTCATCTTGCGCGACGTCCTCGGATTCCACGCCAACGAGGTGGCCGACATGCTCGACTCGACCGTCGAATCGGTCAACAGCGCCCTCAAACGGGCGCGCGCCAGCCTGCAGCGCCGACGGCCGCCGACCGCCGACCGCGAACCGCCTCCCGCCCCCGACTCACCCGCCGAGGAGGCGATCGTGGCGAAGTTCGTCCGCGCGTACGAGTCCGCCGATCTCGACGCGCTGGTGGCCCTTCTGACCGACGACGTCTTCATCTCGATGCCACCGATGCCCTTCGAATACGAGGGCCGAGACGTCGTGGCCCGCTTCTTCGCCAGCATCTTCGGCGCGGGCCGGAGGTTCGACCTCGTGCCGACGCGAGCCAACGGTCAGCCGGCGTTCGGGGCCTACCTGCGCGCCCCGACCGGCATCCGCCACGGGGTCGGCCTCTTCGTCCTCACCCTCACCGGCGACCGGATCTGCGCCATGACCCGCTTCGACAACAGCGTGCTCCCATGGTTCGGGCTACCGCGATCGCTCCCGAGCCGATAGCGCTCGGAGGTTGCGACCAGGCGCCGGTGGCGCGACCGTCAATGTCACGGTCGCCGGCACCACGGGAGCGTCGCCCATGTCGTTCACCGCCTGGGATCTCGTCATCGAGACGTTGGACGGGGCGACGGGCTGATCGACCTCGCCAAGACGAATGTCACCCGGAGGCTCTTGTCGTGAGGAACGCAGGCGGTTCCGGCATCGGTCGTCAGCTCGTCTCCGGTGCGGTGGCTGGCGCGGTCGGCCTGGCCGCGATGGATCTCCTGCTGTACCGGCGCTACCGCCATGCGGACGGCAACGAGTCCCTCTGGCGGTGGGAGCGCGCGGTCGGCGTGACGACCTGGGACCAAGCGTCCGCCCCGGGGCAGGTCGGCCAGGAGCTGGAGCGCTTCGTCACGGGGCGGCCACCTCCCGACGACTGGGCCCGGACCACGACGAACCTCGTGCACTGGGCCACGGGCATCGGTTGGGGCCTCCAGTACGGCGCGCTGGCCGGCAGGACCTCCCGGCACCCGTGGATCCGTGCGGTCGCACTAGGCCCCGTGGCGTGGCTCACCAGCTACGCGATCCTCCCGTTGGCGGGGGTGTACAAGCCGATCTGGGAGTACGACGCGCGGACGCTTGGCGAGGACCTGTCCGCCCACATCGTGTTCGGCGTCACGACGAGCGCCGTGTTCGCTGCCCTCACCCGGGAGAAGCCATGACCGGTGCAACCCTCGCCTCTGACACGGGCCACCAACAGGACCTGGTCGGCCAGACCGTCGTCGTCGCTCGAGCCCCATCCCAACGACCCGGCGGCGACAGGAGCGACCCATGAGCAGTCACCTTCCTGACCCTCGCCTGACCCAGGTGCTCCGCCTGGAGGCCACCCTCGCTCAACCGCTCGATCTCGGCGAGACCGCCCGAGGCCACCGGCGCATCGTGCCCCTGACCGGCGGGACCTTCACCGGTCCTGAGCTCAATGGGAGGCTTCTGCCGGGAGCCAGCGCCGATTGGCAGATCGTCCTGCCGGACGGCACGGCGCTCGGCGACATCCGCTACACACTGGAGACCGACGGCGGCGAGCTGCTCTATGTCCAATCACGAGGCGTGCGCCACGGGAGCGCAGAGGTCCTCGGACGTCTCGGGCGCGGGGAGGACGTCGATGCCAGCGAGTACACCTTCCGCACCTCGACCCAGATCGAGACGGCGGCCCCCGATCTCGACTGGCTGAACAAGGGCGTCTTCGTCAGCGTCGGCGGCCGCCAGTCCGCAGGCGTGGTCTACGAGACCTACCTCGTCGCATGACTCCGGCGCTTGGCCCGTGACTGACAACAGGCTTGGTCGGCACGACGGCTGCCTCGGCTCCGTGTCTCGCTCGTCACACGTGCGTGGGCAGCTGGCGGCGGGCGGCGACCGCCGCCTCGGTGGCCTCGGCGACGAGGCTGAGGTTGATGGCGTGGGCCGTACGGAGGCCCGCGGCCGCGGCACCGATGACCGTCTCGGTGGGGTCGGCGACGTTGCCGGCGACCCACACGCCGGCCACGGCGGTAGCACCCGTGGTGTCGGCGGGGACGTGGGTGCCGAGGACGTGGTCACCGACGAGGAAATCGGCCGTCGAGAGCCCGAGCTGGTCGAGGAGGTCGGCCCGGGCCGCGAAGCGTGGCGCGACCACGATCTGCTGGCACGGGACCACGCGGCCGTCGTCGAGGCGAACCCCGCTGACGCGGCCCTCCGCCTCCTCGACGTGTGTGGCTGGGCCGCGGACCACGTCGATGTCGAGTGCGGCGAGCTTGTCGGCCTCGTCGGCGCCCGGGTCGGGAGCGCCGTGGAGGATCAGCGTGAGGTCGTCGGTCCACTGTCGCCACAGCAGGGCCTGGTGCACCGACATCGGGCTGGTCGCCAACACGGCGATGGTGTGGCCGCGGACCTCCCAGCCGTGGCAGTAGGGACAGTGGAGGACGTCGGTCCCCCAATGGACCGACAGGCCGTCCACGTCGGGGAGCTCGTCGACGAGCCCGGTGGTGACCAGCAGTCGCCTGGCCCCGACCGGAGGCCCTTCGAGGCGGTCGACGCGGAAGCCGCCGCCGTCGAGCGCGTGCACCCCGGTGACCCGATCGGTCGCCAGCTCGGCGCCGTACCCGGCGACCTCCCGGCGCCCGATCGCCAGCAGCTCTCCGGGCGGCGTCGCCTCGCGGCCCAGGTAGTTGTGGACGTGGCCCGCCGGGGCGTTGCGGGGCGTGCCGTCGTCGATCACGAGCACGGACCGCCGCGCCCGGGCCAGCGCCAGCGCTGCGGCCAGCCCCGCGGCCCCGCCGCCCACGACGACGACGTCGTACTGCCGTCTCTCCCCGTCCGTCGGTCGCGTCGGATCTGATCCTGTCGTGTTCGTGTCCATCGGAAACACCTCCGCTCGCAGTGTCCGACGGGCGATGGCGTTTGACAACTTCGTTTGCAGATCCGGCAAACTGTCGTCGTGGCCGAGGACCTGAACTCCGTTCTGCTCGCCGTAGGGCCCCGACTCCGCGCCCTGCGCCGCGATGCCGGTGTCACCCTCGCCGAGCTGGCCGAGACCACGGGGATATCGATCAGCACGCTCTCGCGGCTCGAGTCCGGCGGTCGTCGTCCCACCCTGGAGCTGCTGTTGCCGTTGGCGCAGGCGCACCAGGTGCCGCTGGACGAGCTCGTGGGAGCGCCGCCGGTGGGCGACCCCCGCATCGATCCTCAGCCGTTCACCCGTCACGGGATGACCTTCATCCCCCTGACCCGCCAGGCGGGAGGCCCCAAGGCCTTCAAGCAGATCATGCCGGTCGGGTTCGGCACCGGGCCGCTCGACCTCCAGGTCCACGAGGGCTACGAGTGGCTGTACGTCCTGTCGGGGAAGCTGCGGTTGGTGTTGGCCGATCGCGACCTGGTGCTGGAGGTCGGCGAGGCCGCGGAGTTCGACACCCGCGTGCCGCACGGGTTCGGCAACGCCGGGTCGACGCCGGTCGAGATGCTCAGCCTGTTCGGCGCGCAGGGCGAGCGCGTGCACGTGCGCGCTGCGCCGGCGGATCAGCGTCCCAGCAGTCGGTCGAGGTGAGGACGGACGCGGTGGTCGAGCCGTTCCATCGCCGAGGTTGCCGTATCAGCAAGCCGAGTTGTCGTTTCGCCGGGCAACGGCGAGCCTGCGTTCGAGAAGGAGCGTGGAATGACGACGAGCGGATCTGGTGAGGACACCGCGGCCGAGTTCTGGGACGGCTTCTACCGTGACCGAACCCAGGTGTGGAGCGGTCGTGTAAACCCCGTCCTGGCCCAGGTCGCGGCCGATCTCGTGCCGGGCACGGCGCTCGACCTGGGCTGTGGCGAGGGAGGTGACGCTGTCTGGCTGGCCCGGCGCGGCTGGAAGGTCACGGCCACCGACGTGTCGGCCACGGCGCTGCTGCGAGCCGCATCCCATGCCGACGCCGCGCGTCTTGGCGATCACATCACCTGGGAGCGTCACGACCTGGCGCGATCGTTCCCGGACGGCACGTTCGACCTCGTCTCGGCGCAATACCTGCATTCACCCGTCGAGCTGCCCAGGGACCGGGTGCTGAGGATGGCCGCCGACGCCGTCGCTCCCGGTGGGGCCTTGCTGATCGTGGGCCACGCCGCATTCCCTCCCTGGGCAACGCACCCTGACTCGGCAGTCCACTTTCCTACGCCCGACGAGGTGCTCGCCGGCCTCGAGCTCCGGGCCGACGAGTGGTCCGTCGTGCGCTGCGAATCCGTCGACAGGGACGCGGACGGACCGGACGGCCAGCGGGGCACTCTCAGCGACAGCATCGTGCTGGCACGCCGCTCGGCACGACCGAGAGCACACAAGCCACCGGCCGCGTAGCTTCCGAACATGAATCCGGGAGCACCTGGTGTACAACCCCCTCGACCCCGGCTCGCTCGCCGAGCGGCTCACCGCTGCCGGGTTCGGGTCGGTGGAGGTGCGCGCCGACGAGTTCGGCTGGGCCGCTCACGCCGTGCGGTGAGACCGGACCAATGACCGGTTACGGTGCACGACCGGTGTCTCGCTCGCGCCGGTTTGTCGCCGTGGCTGTCGTGGCCATCGTCGGGACGGGCCTCGTCGCGGGTGTGCTGGTCGCGGGCGGATCAGGCGGCGATGCCGTAGGAGACGGCACCGACGGCGTGCGGACCGTGCAACCGGGCGCGCCGGGGGAGGAGGGGCGAGAGCTCACCGACGAGGACGTCGCCGCCGTCGAGGCGCCCGAGCACACCCCCGCCGACACGACCTTCATGCAGGACATGATCGTCCACCACCAGCAGGCACTGGAGATGACCGCGCTGGTCGAGGGACGCACCGAGCGCGACGACCTGCCGCTCCTGGCCGAGCGCATCACGGTGTCGCAGGAGGCGGAAATCGAACAGATGGAGGAGTGGCTGGCCACCCGGGGCGAGGACCCTCCCGGCGCGGTCGAGCACCAGGAGCACGAGCTGATGCCCGGCATGGCCACCGCGGATCAGCTCGAGCAACTCGAAACGGCGGAGGGCGCCGCCTTCGACGTTCTGTTCCTCGACCTGATGATCGCCCACCACCAGGGGGCGGTCACGATGGTGGACGGGCTCTATGCGGCGGGTGGTGGGCTGGAGCCGGCGGCCGACGGGTTCGCCCGCGAGGCCGCCGCAGACCAGAGCATCGAGATCCTACGGATGCAGGAGCTGCTCCCGTCCGTGGGGTGACGGCCTGCTGACCCTGGCGATCAGTCCAGCGAGGCGCACTGGCCCGACGCCGGCCCGCTGACCGTGTTCGCAGCGCCGAGGTTGATCGGTGCAGGCGCGTTGCCGGAGCAGGCGAGCGGCCCGCGGATCGTGCTGTTGGCGACGATGGGCTCGACATCCCCGGTGGCGTTGTTCGCCAGCGCAGCAGAGCCGTGGATGGTCGAGTCGACGATGGCCACGCTGCCGCTCGCCCCGGTGATGTTGACCGGCCCCCGGACCGTGGTCTCGTACAGGTGCACGGCGCTCGCGTTGGCGGCCGACACCGGCCCGGAGATCGACGAGCCCAGCGCGAGCAGCGACCCACCTGGCCGCACGACGACCGGACCGGACACCGTCGCGCCGTCGAGGCAGGTCGGGCCGGTGACGACGAGGGGCCCGCTGTGGCGGCCCGACACGGTCGACGTGCACGTGCGGACGAGCTGGTCGAACCTGGCTCGCGCCACCGCGAAGCTGGGCGCCCAGGTGAACGCCGTCTGGTGCTGGGCGTTGAACTCGGCCTGCTGGACCTCGCCGGCGGCGGCGATCTCGGCTTCGGACACGTGCTCGCTGGGCAGCAGCCCGAACACGTCGAAGCCGCGGGCGATCTCGCTGCCGTAGATGTTGCCGTTGTACCAGTAGGCCGACCAGAAGCCGCCGAGGACCAGCGCCGTGGGGCTGATCGGGCCCCTGTCGAAGAAGGCGATCTCGACCGGGTTGGCCGAGTCGGTGAAGTCGATCAGCGAGATGCCGCCCTGGTACCACGCCTGCGCCAGGATGTCGCGGCCGGGCACCGGCACCAGCGACCCGTTGTGCGCGACGCAGTTCTCGCGCACCGTCTGGGGCACCGGAAGCTTGTGGTAACTCGCGAACTGCATCTGGCCGTCGACGATGTCGAAGATGGCGTCAGCACCCCACTCCGGCTGGTCGGTCTCACGGCAGCGAGCGCCGGTGCCGCCACCCCACTCGTCGGTGAAGATGACCTTGCTGCCGTCGTTGCTCAGCGTGGCGGAGTGCCAGTACGCGAAGTTGGGATCGGCCACCTCGTCGATGCGGACCGGGTTCTCCGGATCGGAGATGTCGATCAGGATGCCGTTGCCCTCGCAGGCGCCGGCGGCGAGGCCGATCTCGGGGAACGTCGTGATGTCGTGGCACGCGTCGGTGATGGGCGTGGGGCTCCACGGCGATCCGGACGGGTGCACCGGCGTCTGCGGGGCGTTCTGCAGGCCGTCGATCGCCCCGGTCGCGGGGTCGGTGAACAACCGGGGGCCACTGACGACCGCCGCCGCGTCGGGCGCCGCGACGGGCACCTTGACGACCTCGATGCGCCACCGGGACGGGTTCTCGCCGGCGGCGGGGTTGTTGTTGCAACCTGCAAGGGTTGCGGGGGGCCGGACACCAGCGGTGCCGGACACGTACACGTACACGTTCTCGCTGTCGTCGGGATCGACCACGAGCGAGTGGGTGTGCGAGCCGCGGCAGGTCTGCACCGCCGCCACCTGCACCGGGTTGGCGACGTCGCTGATGTCGAAGATGCGCACGCCCTGGAAGCGCGTGCCCACCGCCGGGTTGGTGCCGCAGTCGACCCGGGCGCGGCTCTCCTCCACCGACATGAACAGCAGGTCCCCGTGGACCGACACGTCGCCCTGCCCGCCCGGGCAGACGACGTTGGTGACGATCGTCGGGTCGGTCGGGTCGGCGATGTCGTAGATGTTGAAGCCGTGGAAGTTGCCGACGAAGGCGTTGTCACCGCTGAACGCCAGGTCCGACGTCACGAACGCGAAGTCGCCCGGGTTCGCCGGGTTGACGAAGCCTTCGGGCTTGTCGTGGTGGGCCAACAGCTCGAGGTTCCTGATGGCGGTCTCGGCGTCGAGCCACCCCGGCTCGAGATCGACCCGAGGGTCGTCCGGCTCCTGGGCCGCGGCGCTCGGCCCGACGCTCACCGCCAGGAACGCCGCCACTGCGGCCAGCGCCAGCCACCGCCATCTGCGCGTGTGCCCACGAGCCCCGTGACGTGACATCGGTCGTGCCTCCCTCGCGGCGGGCCCCCTCGGCCACTGCTGCGCACGCGATCGTCCGTTGGTGCCGTAACCGTACCCCGGATCACGGTCGGGGGCGAGGGTCGTACGCTAGGTGAGCCCAACTGGGCAGGACACTCCGGTGCCGCCGAGGCCGCAGTAGCCCATCGGGTTCTTGTCGAGGTACTGCTGGTGGTAGTCCTCCGCGTACCAGAACGTGGGGGCGTCCACGATCTCGGTGGTGATGTCGCCGTGGCCGGCGGCCGTGAGCACCCGCTGGTAGGTGTCCCGGCTGGCCTCGGCCGCCTTGCGCTGCAGGTCGTCGGCGACCTGGATGGAGGAGCGGTACTGCGTGCCGACGTCGTTTCCTTGGCGCATGCCCTGGGTGGGGTCGTGGCCCTCCCAGAACACCCGCAGCAGGTCCTCGTAGCTGACCCTGGCGGGGTCGAACACGACGAGCACCGCCTCGGTGTGCCCGGTGCGCCCCGAGCAGACCTCTTCATAGGTCGGGTTGGGCGTGTACCCGCCCGCGTAGCCGACCGCCGTCGTGTAGACGCCCTCGGTCTGCCAGAACAGGCGCTCGGCCCCCCAGAAGCACCCGAGGCCCACCACCATGCGCTCGAGCCCGTCGGGGAACGGCGGTTCGAGCGGGGTGCCCAGCACGGTGTGCGTGGCGGGCACGTCGAACACCCGGTGATCACGTCCGGGAAGTGCCTCGTCCGGGTCGATCATGCGCTGCTTGTCACGGCCGAACAGCATGGACGCGAGGGTACCGGCGTCCGGTCGGATCAGGTGGCGACGAGGTCACGAGTCCGGGGGCCGACGGAGCGACGCCAGCAGGCGTAGGGTCGATCTCGGCCAGCCAGCTCGGGACGGCGCGGCCGGTCGATGCCGGCGCCTGGCGGTGACACGTACGCGACCGTGTGCCGACCGCACACCTGGGGAATGGTGACGGTCCCGACTCGTCAGCAGACGACGCAAACCTGGAGGATCACGTGAGCACACCGACGCCCGGTCCGAGCAAGGGGCAGTCCGGCCCCGTCCAACCCGGGCCGTGGACATCCGACAACCTGCCGCCGCACCCGATGGCGTACGCGGCGCCAGTGCAGGTCGAGCAGCCGCCCAGCATCCGCACGGCCGTGCGCCTGATGTGGGTGGGCGCCGCGCTGAGCGCCCTGGGCGTGCTGTTGACGTTCGTCCAGACCGACGCCATCCGCGAGGCCATCGAGGACAGCGACAGCTCGCTCACGCAGAGCGAGATCGACACGGCCGTGAACGTCGGCATCGGGGTCGCGGTCGTCAGCGGACTGGTCGCCGTGGGGCTGTGGTTCTGGATGGCCTCCGCCAATGGTCAGGGCAAGAGCTGGGCGCGTGTCGTCGCCACGGTGTTCGGCGCGCTCAACGTGGGCGGCACCCTGTTCAACCTGGCGAGCGTGGGCTCCACCGCCTTGTCCCTCGTCCTCTCGGTCGTCAGCTTGGCCCTTGCCGTCGTCATCCTGGTCCTGCTGTACCGACCGGAGTCGTCGCGCTTCTACGACTTCCGGAGCCGCTGATCCGGAGCCGACGGCCTCAGGCGAGGCCGGCGAGCCGCAGCATCGACGGGGGGACGGCGTCGTCACCCGCCACCAGCAGCGCGGCCCGCTCGACGTTGACCGCATCGTGCTCACGGTCGGCCCAGTCGTCCCACGGGCCGGCCGCGAGGCGCGATACGTCGCCGCGGGCCTCCACGCAGGCGCGCAGGTAGGCCTTCAGGTCGCGGACCTCCTCCTCGCCGCCGATGGGGCCGTGGCCCGGCACGACGATCGGCGCCAGGTCGAGCAGGCGGTCCAATTCGTCCGCCCACCGTGCCGGATCTCCCTGCCAGCAGAGCGGGGTGGCACCGAAGCTGCACATGGCGCCGGCGAAGAGGATCTGCGCCCCCGGGACCACGGCGACGACGTTCTCGGCCATCTGGCCGCCAGTCGTGACCACGGCGACCGCGTCGGTGAGCTGCACGTCCGATGCGACGACATGGCTGACCGGCCGCGTCACGACCTCGTCGAACTCGTCCGCCACGTCGGGGAAGAGCGCACGCCAGCTGTCCACGTTGGGCGGCTGGTCGAGGTGCACGCTCGCCTGCCGGCTGCCGTACACGGCCGCCAGCTTGAACCGTCCTGTGCCGCCCGCCTGCTCGACGCCGCTGCCGGTGAGGACGATGCGGCGGATCGGCAGGCCCAGCTCCTCGACCGCGGCGGCGAAGGGCTCGTACTGGTCGGGGGTCATGAGGGAGTCGACGAGAGTGATGCCGTCGGCGTCGACGACCACGCCCGCGTTGGGCCGCCCGCGTTGCGGCCGCGGCTGCATCCACGCGAGCACACCGGCGTCGAGGAGTTCGAGGGGCACCGACCGCAGAGGGTAGGCCGATGCGGACACCATGGTGCACGGCGGCTGTCAGCAGTGCGTGCGCCCTCGTCGCCCCTGGTCGGTTGGGGTGGCGGCCCACTATTGTCTCGGACGGGATAGGGCAGGCGAGTCGGATAAGGGCGGTCATGACAACGAATGCGGGCACAGGGCGGCTCCGGCTGCCCGCGTATCTCCCCGACGCTGCGCGGCACCGCCGCGCGACTCTCGGAGGCTGAGCGAGTGGCGCGCCCGGCCCCCGGGGCCGACCGATCGGTGGCCGTGCTCGAGCTGCTCGCCGGCGAGCCGGACGAGCGGTTCACGCTCTCCGAGGTCGCCAGGCGGTGCGACCTCAACAAGGCCACGGCGCACGCGCTCCTCAGCGCGCTCAGCGAGCGGGGCGTGCTACTGCGTCATCCAGGCGAGAAGCGCTACTCGCTGGGCCCGCGCCTCGTGGTGATCGGCGACGCAGCCCGTCACGGGTACACGGCGGTCGACTTCGTGCCGCCGGTGCTCGCCTCCCTGGCCGCAGGGACGGGCCTCTGGGCGCGTGCCTGGCGGGTGACGGGCGACCAGCTCGTCTGTGTTGCCCAGGCGCACGCGCCACCCGACGCCGGTGACATGGTGCGGGTGCCCCTCGTGCCTCCCGTGGGCGCGCTGTTCATGGCGTGGAGCGACGGTCCCACCGTCGAGGCCTGGCTCGCCCGGGCCGCAGCGGTCGAGGCGGTGCGCCCCGCGCTCGAGACGTTGCCCGCCATCAGGCACCGGGGCTTCGCCGTGACCCTGGCCTCGCCCGAGTGGCGCGCGCTCTCCAGCGGGCGGGCCCCGGCGCCCCCCGACGAACGGTCGGCGGTCCGGGCGCTCCTGCAGGAGATCGCCCACCAGTCGTTGCTGGTGGCCGATGTGGACGACGCCTCGAGGTACCGACCCGCCGACGTGGCCTCACCAGTGTTCGGGTCGAACGGCGAGCTCGAGCTCGCCCTCTCGGTGACGACGCTGGCGGACGAGGGCATGCCGGGAGCCGACCTTCGAGCGCTCGGTCGGCAGGTGATCGCCGCCGCTGACGACCTCACCTCCGCGGTGCGCGGTCACCGTCCGTAGGGCCGACGCACGCGGACCACGTTCGTGCCCCCCTTGGCACCGCGAGCTGCGCGACCTGACCTCCACATCACCTTTCGGTACCGGTCCGAACGTGCCTAGCGTTCTCCCATGTCCGACTTCTCGGCCCCGCTCGACGACATGCGCTTCGTCCTCGAGAACATCGTCGACCTGCCCGCGCTCGCCGCACTGCCGGGTTACGAGCACGCTGATCCCGAGATGGTGTACGGCATTCTCGAGGAGTCCGGCCGGTTCTTCAGCCAGGAGTTCGCCCCGCTGAACCGGGTGGGCGACACCCAGCACAGCCGGCGCAACGCCGACGGCTCCGTGACGACGCCCGACGGCTTCCCCCGCGCATACCAGCGCTACGTCGAGGCGGGCTGGGCGGGCGTGCCGTTCCCCGCCGAGTACGGCGGCGGCGGCTTCCCGTGGCTGGTGGCCATCGCCATGCAGGAGATGCTGACGGCCGCCAACATGGGCTTCTCGCTGTGCCCGCTGCTCACCCAGGGCGCCATCGACATGCTGCTGCACTACGGCTCGGAGGAGCAGCGGGAGGTCTACCTGCCCAAGATGGTGACCGGCGAGTGGACCGGCACGATGAACCTGACCGAGCCGCAGGCCGGCTCCGACGTCGGCGCGTTGACCACCAAGGCGGTGCCCCAGGACGACGGCACGTGGCGTATCACCGGGCAGAAGATCTTCATCACCTACGGCGAGCACGACCTCGCCGACAACATCATCCACCTGGTGCTGGCCCGGGTGCCCGACGCCCCGCCGGGGACCAAGGGCATCTCGTGCTTCATCGTGCCCAAGGTCCTGCTGAACGACGACGGTTCCCTCGGCGAGCGCAACAGCCTGGAATGCGTGTCGATCGAGCAGAAGATGGGCATCAACGCCAGCCCTACCTGTGTCATGGCCTACGACGGCGCCGTCGGTTTCCTCATCGGCGAGGCCAACCAGGGCATGCGCTACATGTTCAAGATGATGAACAACGCCCGCGTGTCGGTGGGCGTCTCCGGCCTGGCGCTGGGCGAGCGCGCCTACCAGCAGGCGGTGGCCTACGCGCAGGAGCGGCGGCAGGGCCGCGCGCCCGGTGCGCCCAAGGGCGAGTCGTCGCCGATCGTCGACCACCCGGACGTGCGCCGCATGCTGCTGACCATGCGGGCGCAGATCGAGGCGCTGCGCTGCCTGGCCTACCTCAACGCCGAGAGCATGGACCTGGCCGCCCGCCACCCCGACGAGGACGTGCGCACCTGGCGGGGCGAGCTGGCCGACCTCCTCACGCCCATCACCAAGGGGTGGGGCACCGACCTGGGGGTGGAGCTGACGTCGCTGGCGCTGCAGGTGCACGGCGGCATGGGCTACATCGAGGAGACCGGCGTCGCGCAGCACTACCGCGACATCCGCATCGCCCCCGTGTACGAGGGCACCAACGGCATCCAGGCGATGGACATGGTGGGGCGCAAGCTGCCGATGCGCGCCGGCGGCGTGATGGCGGACTACCTGGCGGGCATCGACACCACCGCCGGCGAGCTCTCGGGGTCCGACGGCGACCTGGCCGACATCGGCAAGCGGTTGGCCGATGCCCACGCTGCGCTCAAGGCGACCAGCGACTGGTTGCTGGCCAACGGCCTGGCCGACCCCACCAACGCGCTGGCCGGGGCGACGCCCTACCTGCGCATGTGCGGCATCGTGACCGGTGGCTGGCTGCTCGCCCGGTCGGCCCAGGCCGCCCAGCGGCACCTCGACGCGGGGACCGGCGACGCCGACCTCCTGCGCCAGAAGATCGTGACGGCCAGGTTCTACGCCGAGCAGCTCCTGCCGCAGGCCGCCGGCCTCGCGCCGTCAGTGACCGCCGGGCCTGCCGACCTGCTGGCCGCGGCGTTCTAGCCGGCTGACCGACCGGCGTCCCGGGAGTCGTGTTCGGCGAGCACGGCGCCCGACAGCGCCGACCACAGCGGCGGCGCCCAGTCGCCGAAGCTGCGATCGGTCAACACCGCGCACGCCACCCGCGGCGTCGGGGTCGACCCAGAGGAACGTGCCGGCGCCGCCGAAGTGCCCGAACGTGCGGGGCGACCCGTCGGGCGCGGTCCAATGGGGTGACTTGGCGCCCTTGAGCTCGAAGCCCAGTCCCCAGGGGTTCGGGTCGTAGCTGCCCAGGCCCGGCACCACGCCGGCCAGGCCCGGGAACTGCTCGGCGGTGGCCTTGGCCAACGTGTCGGCCGCCACGATGGTGGGGGAGAGCAGCTCCGCTGCGAACGCGGCCAGGTCGTCGACGGTCGACCACGCGTCCTTGGCGACCGAGCCGCGCAGCTCCGTGGACGTCATGGCCAGCGGCGCGAGCACGGCCTCGGTGAGGTAGTCGGCGGCGGTCATGCCGGCGACGGCGGCCAGCACGTCGCCGAGCACGTCGAAGCCGGTGTTGCTGTAGATCCGCCGCTTACCGGGAGCGGCGATCGGCGAGTCGCCCTCGAACGGCAGTCCGGAAGCGTGTGCCAGCAGGTGGCGCACCGTGGCGCCCGGCGGGCCGGCGGGAGCGTCGAGGTCGAGCGTCTGCTCCTCGACGGCCACCAGGCAGGCGTAGGCGACAAGCGGCTTGGTGACCGAGGCGATCGGGGTCTGCCAGGCCGTGGGACCCGCCGTCCGGGTCACGCCCGCGGGCGTGACCACAGCCCCCGCGGCCGTGGGAACCGGCCAGGTCAGAAGGGCGTCGAGGGCGGGCACGGCGCCACCGTACCGGTGGCCGTCGCCCCCGCCGACGCCCGCCACCGCGAGCCCGGAGGCAGGTCACCACGAGGCGCGCCACTAGCATTCCAGACCGTGCAACTGGTCCCTGACGACGAGAACGCCGACGCGCTGGTCCGCCGCAACTTCGCCTTCATCGACCTGTGCGGGTTCACGTCCCTGACCGACGAGCACGGTGTCGGCGAGGCGGTGGCCGCGCTCTCGACCTTCCGGGCGGTGGTGCGCGAGCGGGCGGGGTGGCGCGGCGTGCGCGTGGCCAAGTGGCTGGGCGACGGGGCGATGCTCGTCGCCACCGAGCCGCGGCCGTTGCTCGATGCCGTCCTCCGGATGGAGCAGGCACTCGACGCACGCGGCTGTCCGCTCCCGCTGCGCGGCGGGGTCGCCGCCGGGCGGGTCATCCTGTTCGAGGGCGACGACTACATCGGGCGTCCCGTGAACCTGGCCGCCCGACTGTGCGACGAGGCCGACCCTCACCAGATCCTGGTCACGGCGTCGTTGTTCGACGCCTCGGGCGAGGGGCTCGCCCACCGGCGCCTCGGGCCCCACGCGATCCGCGGGTTCACGCGCCCGGTCGAAGTCGTCGACATGAGCGAGGACGGCGACCACCTCGCCGTTCGCTGACCCGGCGCGCGCGTCGACCTGCAGCCCGTGGTTGGCACAGCCGGCCACGGCCCGGGACGGATCGTGGTGCCCCGCGTGACCGTGGCAAATGGGGGCCGCCCCGGACCAGGCCGGTAAGCTCCCCCAGAACCATGCGCAACGAAGAACAAGAGACGTTCTCTGCGCTGGGCGTGTCTTCCGACCTGGTGGCCGTGCTCGACAGAGCAGGCCTGACCACCGCCTTTCCCGTCCAGCGCCTCTGCATCCCCGACGCCCTCGCCGGCCGCGACGTCTGCGGCAAGGCCAAGACCGGCTCGGGGAAGACGCTCGCGTTCGGCCTTCCCCTGGTCGAGCGCGTCGCCGCCGCATCCCCGAAGCGGCCGACGGGCCTCGTGCTCGTCCCCACCCGTGAGCTCGCCGTCCAGGTCACAGACGTGCTGCGCCCCCTCGTCGAGGCCCGGTCGCTGCGTCTGGTGGCCGTCTACGGCGGCGCCCAGATGTCCAAGCAGATCGCCGCGCTCGAGGAGGGCGCCGAGATCGTGGTGGCCACGCCCGGCCGGCTCATCGACCTGATCGACCGCAAGGTCGCCGACCTGTCCGACGTGGGTCTGGTCGTGCTCGACGAGGCCGACCGGATGGCCGACATGGGCTTCATGCCCCAGGTCGAGTGGGTGCTCCGCCACATCAAGGGGGGCCACCAGACCCTGCTGTTCTCTGCGACCCTCGACGGCGCCATCCAGGGCCTGGTCGATCGCTACCAGACCGATCCCGTGTTCCACGAGGTGGGCTCGCCCACGCAGACCGTCGACAAGATGGCGCACCGCTTCCTGCTCGTCCACGAGATGGACAAGCACCGGGTCACGGCCGCCATCAGCCGCTCGGGCTCCCGCTGCCTCGTGTTCACCAACACCAAGCGGGCGGCCGACCGGCTGGCCCGCCAGCTCGAGGACGACGGCGTCGACGCCAAGGCCATCCACGGCGACCTCCGCCAGGAGGTGCGCGAGCGGGCGCTCAAGCGGTTCTCCGACGGCAAGCTCGCCGTGCTCGTCGCCACCGACGTGGCGGCGCGCGGCCTCGACATCGACGAGCTCGACATCGTCATCCAGGCCGACCCGCCGCCCGACCCCAAGACCTACCTGCACCGGTCGGGCCGCACCGCCCGCGCCGGCGCCGCGGGCCTGGCCGTCACGCTCGTGCTCTGGAACGAGGAACTCGAGGTGCGGCGGGTCAAGCGCCGGCTCGGCCTCGAGGAGCCCATCGTCGAGATGTTCTCCAACGACGAGCGCCTGGCCGACCTCGCCGGCTGGAACCCCGCAGCTGAGGGCGCGGCGTAGCAGCGCCCGTGGCCCGAGCGGCCCGGCGCCGGCGGCGCCGAGAGCGGGATGCATGTTGGGCGCGGCGTAGCAGCGCCGGAGTCAGATCGCCGAGAAGGCGAGCGCCCACAGCAGGGACGTGAGCGACAGCCCGTCCGTGAACTCGCCGGCCGTGATCAACCGGCGCACCTCGTCGACGGGCACCCATGCGATGCGCTCGCTCTCGCCGATGTCGACCGGGTCGCCGACGTGGGTGGCACCGGCGGCGACGAAGACGTGGAAGATCTGGTCCGAGGTCCCGTTGCTGGGCGCATAGGACCCCAACCGGGTCAGCGGCCCGGGGCGCCAACCGGTCTCCTCGAGGGTCTCGCGGGTCGCGGCGCGCTCCGGCGTCTCGCCGGCCTCGATGCGGCCCGCCGGGATCTCCCAACCCCACGTGTCTGTGATGAACCGGTGGCGCCACAGCAGCAGGACGCCCCGGTCGGGGTCGTGAACCACCGTGCCCGACGCCGGCTGCGGGTAGCGCACGACGTGGTGGTCGAAGCGCTCGACGCCGGGGATCTCGACGTCGACGAGCACGAGACGCATCCACTCGGAGTCGTAGATCGAGCGTTCCCCGTGAACGGTCCAGCGCACCGGCTCACGGTAGCCCCGCCCCCGCGCACCGCCGCATCGCGTCGGTGCGGATCAGACCTCGCGCCACATCGCGATGTGAGGCCCGATGGCGGGGTCGACCCACTCGTCGCCGTGGGCGCGGAACCCGGCACGCTCGTAGAACCGGCGTGCCGGCACGCGGGCGTTGCACCACACGAGCGAGGCCCCGGACGCGGCGACGTGGTCGAGCACCGCGCCCAGCACCCGCGCACCGACCCCGGCGCCCCGCCACGACTCGTCGGTGGCCATCCCGCGCAGGCGCCACGCGTGCGGCCGCGCGGGCATCCACGGGCAGGCCTCGGGATAGACGATGGCGGAGCCCACCACCTCGCCGTCTCCCGTCAGAGCCGCGAAGGCGGCTGTGTCGGGGTGGTCGTCGACGGCGAGCCGGACGCTCTCGGGCGGCGCCCCCGCGCGCAGGACCAGGGCCCGCAGCGCGAGCGTCTTCGACGCCGGCACCCGTTCGACCACGAGCCCGGCCACGGGCCCGGGCCGACCAGGCGCGGCGCCTGGGTGGTCGCTGAGCGGCATGGCGTCGACGGTACCGTCATGGCCCGGTGACCCTCTCCTCGGCAGCTCCCTCTGGTCCCCGGTGGGGGGCCGATCACGACCCCGAAGGTCGAACCGACGACGATCCGCGCATCGCCGGGCAACGCCGTCGAGCAGGGGTCGTCGCCGCGTCCGTGGCCCGCGCCGCCCACCGTGCCGGGGTCACGCTCGACGACGGGTTGCTCCTCTGGTCGCTGGCGGGTGCCAGGCCCACGGTGGCCGGTGAGACGGTGGCGCCGCCGGTCGGCGCCGGGTACGTCGACGGTCACCCTGCCAGCGACGCCGACGGCCGGTCGAGCCGTGACGTGCCCGATGCGCACGACGCGTCCGACGCGCTGGGCGCGGTGCTCGAGGCGGCCACCGACGACGCCAGCCGCCGGGCACACGGCTTGCACGTCACACCCCGCTGGCTGGCGGACGAGCTGGTGTCGCTGGTGCTCCCGGCTGCCGCGGCGCCGGGTGAGGACTGGCCGACCGTCTGCGACCCGGCGTGCGGCGGGGGCGCGTTCCTGGTGGCGGCGGCCCGTCACCTCCACCGGCTCGGTGCGGACCGGCGGACGGTCGTCCGCCACCTGCTGTGGGGAGCCGACATCGACCCGGTGGGCCTGGCGGCGGCCGAGGCAGCGCTGGCGATCTGGGCGGGGGAGCCGCCGCCGGCCGGCCGGCTGGTCGTGGCCGATCCCTTGCGACACGGTGGCGGGGCCTGGCCGGATGCCCCCGCGGCCGGCTTCGATGCCGTCGTCGGGAACCCACCGTTCCAGAACCAGCTCGGGCGGGCCACCGCACGGTCAGACGACGACAGACGGCACCTGCGGGCGCGGTTCGGCCCGGCGGTGCGCGCCTACACCGACACGGCCTGGCTCTTCCTCCTCGTGGGGTGCGACCTGGTGCGCCCGGGTGGGCGTGTCGTGCTCGTCGAGCCCCAGTCCGTCGTCGCGGCCCGCGATGCCGAGGCGGTGCGGGCGGCCGTCGACGAGCGGGCGACCCTGCGCGACCTGTGGGTCGACGACGGGCGCGTCTTCGACGCGGCGGTGCGGGTCTGCGCGCCCGTCCTCGAGCGGCGACTCGATGGGGTGTCCGGAGCGATCGGCTCGGCTGCGTCGCCGGACCCGCCGGCGTTGACCGGGGACGGGACGGTCGGCACGGTCGACACGGACTGGGGGCGGCTGTGGGCGCGAGCCCTCGACCTCCCGTTCGTCCACCTGCCGCAGGGCGAGACGCTGGGGCAGCGGGCCACGGTGATCGCCGGCTTCCGCGACCAGTACTACGGGCTCGTCGACGTCGTGCGTGAACTCGCCCCGACCGACGGTCCGGACGTGGTCGCGCCGCTGGTGACCAGCGGCGCGGTCGACTGGGCGACCTGCACCTGGGGCGAGCGGCCGATCCGCTACGCCAAGCGCCGGTGGGACGCGCCGGTGGTCGACCTCCGCCGACTGCCGTCCGACGCGCCACCGGTCGCCCAGCGCTGGGTCCGACGCACCCGTGCGCCCAAGCTGGTTGTCGCCACCCAGACGCGTGTGGTCGAGGCGGCGGTGGACGTCGAGGGCACCTGGGTGCCGTCGGTGCCCACGCTGGCCGTCGTCCCCCACGACGCCGGCGACCTCTGGCGGTTGGCTGCGGCGGTGCTCTCGCCGGCGGCGACGGCCTGGCTGGCGCGGCGGTCGGCGGGCACCGGGCTCGACCGGGGTGCGCTCAAGGTGGCGGGCCCGGACCTGGCGACCCTGCCCCTCCCGCTCGACGACGAGGCCTGGGCGGCGGCCGCCGACGCACTGCGCGCCCACCTCGCCGGGCCGACGCCCGCCGGGCTCGACCGCTACCTCGCGGCGGCCGGGCGGGCATACGCCACGGATGCGTCGCTCGCGGCGTGGTGGCGCCGCTTGGCAGGAACGGCTGTGCGGCCGGGCGGGTCGCCGGACTAACGTGACCGCCGACATCAGGAGCGGTCCGCCCCGGCGACGGGGCCGGCCCGGCAACCTGGCTCGGACAGCCAAGGTGCCATCCCGGACAGCCGGGGATGCGGCTCATCAGGAGCAACCAAGTGTCCGTGCTCTCCACGGGGCGCACCGATGACTGTCCGGGCCCACCACAGGTCCACCCAGGCAGAGGCGCGATGGCCCGATCCGTAGACTCGATCCGTGCAGCAGGACCCCGTCAGACACCCGTCGACGGGCCACGCGCGGCGGTGGCGAGCCCTGTTCACGGGCTCCGCCCGCCGCCGAGCGCGCCGACCCGCGACCCGGCTCCGGCACCGGCCCCGCGACCGATGACGGAACCCGTCGAGGGCTTCCGGCGGGCGCACCCCAGCGCCCTGCCGGTGACCGGCGCCTGGCGCCCGGGCGACCCGGTCGGTCGACGGCAGTTCCTGTCGCTCCCGGCCGGTCGTCCGTTCGCACTCGAGGGTGGGGGCCTGCTGCGCGGCGTCACCCTGGCCTACGAGACGTGGGGCGAGCTGGCGCCCGGCGGCGACAACGCCGTGCTGGTGTGCCATGCGCTCACGGGCGACAGCCACGCGGCGGGGGGCTCGTGCCCGGACACGCCACGCCGGGCTGGTGGGACGACATCATCGGCCCGGGCAAGGCCATCGACACCGAGCGCTTCTTCGTCGTCTGCGTCAACGTGCTCGGGGGCTGTCAGGGGACGACCGGCCCCGCCTCGCCGCACCCCGACGACGGGCTGCCGTGGGCGGCGCGCTTCCCCGTCGTGACGATCCGCGACATGGTCCGCACCCAGGCCGCGGTGGCCGACCATCTCGGTATCGCCCGCTGGGCGCTCGTCGCGGGCGGGTCGATGGGGGGCATGCAGGTTCTCGAGTGGGGCGTGATGTACCCCGAGCGGGTGGGGGCGCTGCTGCCCATCGCCACGGCCGCGGCCGCCAGCGCCCAGCAGATCGGCTGGTGGAGCAGTGGCCGGCGGGCGATCAGCATGGACCCCCGCTGGCGGGGCGGCGACTACTACGACGCCGCCCCCGGCGACGGCCCCCACGACGGGCTGGCGACGGCCCGCATGGTGTCGATGATGACCTTCCGCAGCGACGACGTGTTCAGCGCCCGATTCGGGCGCGAGGTCGTGGAGCCGGTCGAGGGGTATTCGCTGTGGCAGCGCTTCCAGGTGGAGCGTTACCTCGAGTACCAGGGCGACAAGCTGGTGCGACGCTTCGACGCCAACAGCTACCTGTTGCTCACCAAGGCGATGGACCTGCACGACCTCGGCCGCGGGCGCGGTGGCGTGGAGGCGGCATTCGGGCGGCTGCGGGCGCCGCTGCTGTCGGTGGGTGTCGACAGCGACATCCTGTACCCGGCCCACCAGTCCCGCGAGATCGTGGAGCTGGCCACGCTGGCGGGCATCCCGGCGACCTACGCCGAGCTCGCCAGTCCGCACGGGCACGACGCGTTCCTCATCGAGAGCGACCAGCTCGGTGACATCATCCGGGAGTTCATCGCCAGAGTGGAGGCCGACGATGCCTGACCCGACCCCCCGCCAGTCCGGTGAGCCCGTGGACCCCGGCGACCACGGTGACCGTGAGTTCGACGAGTCGTGGCAGTTCGAGACCCGAGCCATCCGCGCCGGCCGGGAGTGGAGCGCCGACTCGCTCGCGCCCGTGCTCTTCCCGTCGACCACGTACGAGGTGTCGTCGGTCGACGACCACCGCAGCATGGCCTCGGCGCCCCGCACGTCGCGCTACTACCGCGTTACGGCAGCCCGTCCGTGCAGGAGTTCGAACAGGCGGTCGCGGCGCTCGAGGGCGCCGAGGCGGCGCTGGCCTCGTCGTCGGGCATGGCCGCGGTGACCAGCGTGGTGTTCGGGCTCTGTTCGACGGGTGACCACGTGGTCGTCCAGCGGCAGCTCTTCTCCGTGACGTCGACCCTGTTCACGGCCCACCTGCCCCGCTTCGGCATCGACGTGAGCTTCGTCGACGGCACCGATGCGGCCCAGATCGCCGACGCCGTGATCCCCGGCCGTACCCAGATCGTGTTCCTGGAGACGCCGGCCAACCCGGCGTTGTCGCTGACCGACATCGAGGCTGCGTCGGCGATCCCCGGGCCGTTCACGGTCGTGGACTCGACGTTCGCCACGCCCGTGCTGCAGCAGCCGTTGGCCCTGGGGGCCGACCTGGTGCTCCACGCGGCCACCAAGGGGATCGCCGGCCACAACGACGCGCTGCTGGGCGTGGTGGCCGGCAACCACGACCTGATCGACGCCGTGTGGGGGTGGCACGTCGTCCACGGCGGGCAGGCGTCCCCGTTCGACGCCTGGAACGGGCTGCGCGGCATCCGCACCCTGTCGGTGCGGGTGCAGCAGCAATGCGCCAGCGCCCTGACTATCGCGGAGCACGTGTCGTCCCACCCTGCGGTGGCGTCCGTCAGCTACCCCGGGCTCGACTCCCACCCGCAGCGCGACCTGGCCAAGCGACAGATGTCGGCGGGCGGCACGGTGATCGCGATCGAGCTGGCCGGCGGCCTCGAGGCGGCGGCCCGCTTCTGCGGTGCGACCCGCGTGGCCCGCATCGCCCTGTCGCTGGGCGGCCCCGAGACGCTGGTGACGCACCCGGCGGCCACCGTCCCCGGGCTGATGCCGTCCGAGCGGGCCGAGCTGGGCATCACCGACGGCCTGGTACGCATCTCGGTCGGCCTCGAGCACGCCGGCGACCTGATCGCCGACATCGACCAGGCGCTGACGGCCGCCTCGGGCTGACCGGTCCGGCCCGGGTACCCCGGGGGTGGGCGTTCTCGTCCGGCTCTACTGTGGCCGACCGTGCCGGAGCTGTTGGAGGTCGAGGTCTACCGTCGCCAGGCCGAGAAGGTGGTGGGCCGCACGATCGGCGCGGTCGACGCCCCTGACGCCTGGTTCGTCAAGGGCAGCGAGCCCGACGAGGTCGTCGCCACCGTCACAGGGCGGCGGGTCCTGGCCGCCCGGCGCCGGGGCAAGCTGCTGGTCCTCGACCTCGACGACGGGCCCGACCGGGTTCGGCTCGGGCTGCGGTTCGGTATGACGGGGCGCCTGGTGATCGACGGTGCGGCCTCGATCGACCGTCTCGAGTACTCGAGCGGTCGTGACGACCCCGCGTGGGACCGGTTCGCCCTGCGCTTCACCGACGGCACCGACCTGCGGC
This sequence comes from uncultured Acidimicrobiales bacterium, assembly GCA_963735375.1. Lineage (GTDB taxonomy): Bacteria > Actinomycetota > Acidimicrobiia > Acidimicrobiales > VFJN01 > ZC4RG19. The sequence continues at coordinate 455,058 of CAVTKS010000004.1, read as the reverse complement.
TGCGCGATCCCCGGCGCCTGGGCGGCGTGTCCCTCGACCCGGACGAGGATCGGCTCGGCGTCGATGCCCTGACGGCCACCTGCGCGGACCTGGCCGGCGCCCTGGGTGCCAGCACTGCCCCGCTCAAGGCCCGGCTGATGGACCAGGCACGCCTCGCGGGCATCGGCAACCTGCTGGCCGACGAGATCCTGTGGCGAGCGGAGCTCGATCCGGCCCGCCCGGCCGGCGGCCTCGACGACGGCGAGCTGACGACGCTGCACCGCACGATGGGTGAGGTGCTGGGAGACTTGATGGCGAGGGGTGGCAGCCACACCGGCGATCTCCGTCAAGCGGCCGCTCTCGACGGCCTGTGTCCCCAAGACGGCGCCGCCCTGGTGCGCCGACAGATCGGCGGGCGCACGACGTTCAGCTGCCCGGTCCACCAGCGGTGAGGTGGGGGAGCGTTGCCGGTTGTGGCAGATGCGTTCACGCGCGATTCACGCCACGGGGCGGGGCGTCCTACAGTCCGCACGGGCACCGCGGGTAGCATTTGCCCCGGCTGGGGGCCGACAAGGTGGAGTGGATGCTCGACGGCAGAAGAACAGAGGCGGGCCAGTCCGCGGCAACGATCGGCTCGCGGCGCGGTCTCGCCCTGGTCCTGATCGCATTCGTGGCGCTCGCCATCGGTCTGCTGCCGCCGACCACCGCCGGGGCTCAGTCTGGTCAGGATCCGGGTGACTCCACGACGACGGAACCGCCCGCTTCCACCACCACGACACGACCCGCGACGACCACGACGCGACCGCGGGTGACCACCACACAGGCGCCGCCACCGACCGAGGCAGACCCGCCGCCGGTGGAGGACACCACGCCCACGACACAGGAGGAGTCCACTTCAGACGAGGACGAGCAGGCCGCGTCCGAGGTGGTCGCCGTCGACGCCGTGTCCACGTTCACCACCGTGAACGACCTGCTGGTGCCCGGCAACGGGCTCGAGGGTGCCCAGGCCACCACCACGACGACCGCAGCCCCCACCTCCGAGGGCAGCAGCGCCGACGACGAGAGCCGCATGATCTGGATGATCATCGCCGCCCTCGCCGGTGTCGGCCTCCTCGTCGCGCTGCTCACGTGGCGCTACTGGCTGCTCACCCGGCCCGGCCTCGAGTTCGCCGACGACGAGGATCTAGACCAGCCCGGCGGTCCGGCACCACTCGGTGCCCGCCCGAGTGGCGAACGCCGGGCCGCGACGGCGACCGCCGCGACAGGTTCCTCGGCCGCCGCTCCCGGCCGCAGGCGCGGTCGGGCTGGGGAGCCCCGGGAGCCCCGGGGACGCAGCCGGCGCGGTGACGGCGGCGACCCGTTCTGGGGCGAGCCGGGCGATGCCGTCTCCGCACCACCTGCCGGCGGCCCTGGTCTCGGCGGCGCACCTGCCGGCCGACGCGGCCCCGACCTGTCCCAGGAGGGTCGCCTCCCCCGACGCGGTGACCCGGCGCCTCCCGGTCCCGCCGGCGCACCTGACGGCCGGCGGCGGGGTGGCCCTGACCCGTCCCGCGGCACGCCGCCTCCCGACCAGCGGCGGGCGCGCCAGCAGCCCGGCCGCGGCCGAGGCGCGGGCGCGCCCGGCGGCCCGCAGGCTGACCCCCGCTCGGCTGGCCGCCCCGCCGGCGGCCAACGCGGCGGCCGTCCCCGGCCCGATGACGGGCGGGGCACACGAGACGGTGGACAGGCTCCGCCGCCGCGCCCACCGCGCGGCCCGGCGCCCGACCGCGGGCGGCCGCCCGGCAGTGGTGGACGCGGCGCTCCTGACCCGGACATGTGGGGCGATCCGCGGCGCAGGTGACCGTGGGGGCGTCCGGTACGGTGCTGCCCATGGCCGACACGCTCGACGTCGACGCGATGATCCAGCGCTTCCGCGACCGCGCCCACGCGGTGCGCAACCGCCCCCTGCCGCCGGTGGCCGGCGAGGAGCGCCTGCGCTTCATCCGTCAAGCCGAGGTCGACTACCAGGACTTCGCCATCATCGCGGACGCCGAGGCGACCGTCGACGACGGCGTGCTCGTCCTGCGGGTCGACCTGCGCCCGCCGGACCCGCCTGCCGGCCCGTCCGGCTGACGAGCGCATTTTCCCGACTCCACGAACGCACGTTCGTCGCTCGCGGTGTCAGCCGATAGCCTGGTCGGGTGCCGCTGGCGTGGCAGCCGTCCTTGCTCGGTGGGGACCAGCCCACCTTCGACCCGGCATTGGCCGGGCTCGTCCGTCGCGACCTCGGCTCGGGCGCCTGGTGCGACATGCTCACCAGGTGGGTCGCGGGTGCCGACACCCTCTTCGCCGAGCTCACCGAGGCGGCACCATGGGCCGCCCACGAGCGGCCGATGTACGACCGCACGGTCGCCGAGCCACGGCTCACGACCCGCGCCTGGGTCGATCCGCCCGACCCGCTGCCGGCGATGGCGTCGGCCCTGTCGCGGCACTACCGCACCGACCTCTCGACGATCTCGGCCAACCTCTACCGCGACGGGCACGACAGCGTCGCCTGGCACGGCGACCGGGTCGGCCGCGGCCGCACCCACACGGTCGTGGCGATCCTGACCCTGGGGGCGGCCCGACGGTTCCTGCTGCGCCCGACGGGAGGCGGGCGGTCGGTGCGGCTGACCCCCGCGGGCGGCGACCTCCTGGTCCTCGGCGGCACATGCCAGCGCACCTGGCAGCACAGCGTGCCCAAGTGCGCGTCCGCCGGCCCCCGCGTCAGCGTCATGTTCCGCGAGTCCTACTGAGCGCACCGCTGGTCCGGTGGCGGCCGGTCGGCTCGTCCGGTCGGCTGTGCGAGGCTGTCGGCATGGACGTCCCCGCTCCGGCGCCAGACCGGCTCACCGCGGCCCTGGCCGCCATCGACGCGGCCAACGCGGGAGACCCACACACGATCGTGATCGACGGCGTCGAGCGGCCGAAGGAGCAGGCACACGCCGAGATGATGACCCGGTGGGTGCGCATCCTGGCGCCTGAGTGCAGCGACCAGCAGCTCATCGCGGCACGGGCGCATCACCTACGTCGCTGGGCGATCCCCCGCGACGACTACCCGCGCGACCGGGCCGGCTACCTGAAATGGCGATTGGCGCTGCGCCGTCAGCACGCCGACGACGTCGCCGGCATCATGCGCGAGGCCGGCTACACCGACGCCGACGTCGAGCGGGTGCAGGCGATCGTGCGCAAGCAGGGGCTCGGGCGCGACCCGGAGGTGCAGGTCCACGAGGACGCCCTGTGCCTCGTGTTCCTCGAGACCCAGTTCGACGCCCTCGCCGCCCAGCTCGACGACGACGACAAGATGGTCGACATCCTGCGCAAGACAGCGCGCAAGATGAGCCCCGACGGTCTCGCGGCCGCCGCAGGGCTGCCACTGTCGCCTGACGGTGCGGCGTTGCTCGGGCGGGCGTTGGCCGACGCCTCGTGACCCGTGGTGGTCGCCCCCAAGGACTACCGTGGCCCGTTCGGTGACGGCGCCGTGTTGAGTGGAGGACAGGGTGCACCCAATGAGCGATGACGGTCACAGCCGCGAGGTCGACGAATCGACGCCGCCGGGCGGATCGCCCGCCCTCGGCGAGCCACCGCCGGGGCCGGCCGCGGTCGACGGGCCCGCGGTCCCTGCGCCGCCATCCGGGAGCGAGGCCGCTCCGCTCCCGCCGCCGCCGGCCAGCTGGACCACCCCCGAGGGCGCTCCCGCGCCCCCACCGCCCCCGCCGGCGGCCGCGCCAGCGACACCGGCGCCGATCCCGGTGCCGGTCGGGGAGAGCCTCGTGCTGGAGGAGTCATCGCTCGACCTGCCTTCGGCCGACGAGGAGGACGACCCGCCCGCGTTCCCCGCGGAGCCGCCCGCGCCCGACGCCTCGTCGACATCGAGCTCCGCTGGGTCCGAGCCGAGCGACCCGCCGTGGCAGCTCACCCCCACGCCTCCGTGGCCGCCCGCCGCAGGGCCGCAGGTCGGTCCCAACGCGCCCATCGCCACAGCGCCGGCACCCAGCGCGCCGCCGACTCCCGGGGCGCCGCCGGCGCCGGTCGCTCCGTCGCCCCCGGTTGCGCCGTCACCCCCGGTAGCCCCGCCCTACCCGGGCAGCCCGCCACCGGTCGCTCCGGCGTACCCGCCGGGCGGGCAGCCGCCCGCGCCGGGCGCGGTCCCGCCGGGCTATTCGTCCCAGCCGGCGTACGCGCCCGCGCAGGGCGCCTTCGCCGGTCACGTGCAGCCGTTCGGCGGTCCGGGTGGGCCGGTGGTCATCGACCCGCACGGGCTGGGCCTGTCGGTCTCCCGCCTCGGCGGTGGCGCCCGCCGGGCGGGGAAGGTCGCACTGGCGGTGCTCGCCACGGCCCTCGACGACGGTGACGTCGTCGCGGTGGTCGTGCAGGGCCGGTTCCGGGGCGAGCCCGGTGTCGCTGCACTGGTCGAGGGCAAGGTGGTGCTCGTCAACGACCGCCAGTGGAAGCCGGACGTCCTCGTGCTGCCCGTCGACGCGGATCTGGCCGTCCACGGCTGGCAGGACGAGCGCACCGCCGCCCTCACGTTCGTGTCCGGCGACCGGCACGAGGTGCTCGAGCGCATCGCCGACCGCGGCCTCGCCATCGAACTCGCGCAGCGGGTGCGCCACGCCCTTGGTGGGCCGGATGCCGCCCCACCTGCACCCCCCGTGCCGCCGCCTCCGTCGATGCCGGGCTGACCCACCGGGTTGGTGGGTGCCCCCACCCACCTTGCTATGGTGTGTGCCCCACGCGGACGTGGCTCAGCTGGTAGAGCATCACCTTGCCAAGGTGAGGGTCGCGGGTTCGAATCCCGTCGTCCGCTCCACAAAGCCCCGCCCAGGTCACCCGTCGTCGCGGTGATCTGAGCGGGGCTTCGTCGCTCTGCCGGTCATGGCTCGGCGTGCCCCATCGGCCCCGGCTGAACCCTCCAGGCGCCTCCCAAGCCCGTTGGTCCGGCCCTCGATGAGCCCGCCGAGAAAGTCCCCGATGGCCCGCTCGCCGCGCTTCGTCGCGTGCTGATAGATGAGCGCCGCGCGAGGGCTGGAATGGCCCATGTGCGCGATCAGCTCCCGCAGGCTGGCCCCCAGGCCGGCCGCCAGCGTGTTGCCTGTGTGGTTGGATCGGGCCGAGGCGCGGTGCCTGCCTTTCGGCAAGGTCCGTTTTCCCGGCCCGTCCTCCGAACCGGACGTGCGGTTCGGACAGCGGTTCGTTTCGCCCTTGGCGGCTCAACGTCTTCACCGTCGCCATGACCTTCGTCCCTCGCACGCGCCAGCGAATCATGCAGACATGGTGATGCAACGGCCGCGTGCTGAGAGCACGCTCGACTCATCCGTGTGCAGGTCACGACCTGTTGGTGCTGAAAACGATGTCGTCGGCGTACCACTTCCAGACACTGATCCGACGACGAAACCAAGGGAGGTCCTCATGTGGTGGGGTCTGGGAATCATCGGCGTGATCATCTGGATTGCGATTGCCTTCTGGCCGGCCAGGGTTGCCGGCCGGAAGGGACACAGCTTCATCGGCTACTTCCTACTCAGCCTCTTGTTCTTCCCACTGTCGCTGATCATGGCGTACGCGGTGCAGGACCGTTCAGGAGTGGCCTACGGCGCGGCCTAAGCGCTGGATCGCAGGCGGCTTTCCCATGACCGACGGGGTCGTCAGCCGTCTCGGCCTCGTCCAGAGCCCCGGTGCCTCGCGGCCAACGAGGCGAAGGAACGTCACACCTCGCTCTTCGGCCACCTTGCCGCCCATCGAAGGTGATGCGATGGCCAAGCCCGCCGCGGCACGCACAAGACAGCGACCGGAGACCCGCTCCATCCGGCGCCTCGTGCACTCGTTCCACTCGACCGACAGCTACGGGTTGGTCATGTTGATGATCGTCGCGACCTACGTCCTGGCGACGACGCTGACACAGCAGTGGGGCGCGACGATCGTGCTGGTCGCCCAGATCGGCACGGTCTGGCTGGCGCTCCGGACCTCCGCTGGCGCGCCGGCGTCTCCGCTGGGTGGCGGCGGTGCTCTTCGCAGCGGCGACCGTGGCCGCGGTGGCGAACCTGTTCGTCGAGCGCGACTCGGATCTCGTGGCGTTCGTGTTCCTGACCGCAACCGCCCTGTACGTCGTGGCTCCCGTCTCGATCGTGCGCCACATCGGGTATCGCCGAGAGGTCGACCAGGAGACCATGTTGGGTGCGCTGTGCGCGTACGTGCTGTTCGGCATGGCCTTCGCGTTCGCGTATCGGTCCCTGGGAGCCGCCCAAGCCGATCCGTTCTTCGGCGCCGACGGCGCGGGCACATTGAGCGAGGATCTGTTCTTCAGCTTCGTCACGCTCACGACGCTCGGGTACGGCAACCTCGTCCCTGCCGGCAACCCGGGCCAGAGCCTCGCCGTGCTCGAGGCGCTCGTGGGTCAGCTATTCCTCGTTGACCGCCGTCGGCAAGGTCGTGAGCGCCTGGCGGCCCAGAGGCTGGCAGTCCCCGCACGACGGCGGGGTCAGCCCCGCTGAGTAGCGGGCTCCCCGCCCCCCGATGGAAGCGTGATCCCACTCCTCGGAAACGGCGCCGTCGTCAGGTCGTCCAGATGCGGTTCACGACGACGATCCGGTCACGGGCCAGGCGTGCTGGAAGGCCAGGATGTGGTCCCCGAACGCCGAAGCCACGAATGGCGACTCGAGCGTGATCAACCCGATGTAGACCTTCTCGGCACTTTGGCTCGCTTTGCCGTACATCCGGTACAAGGGCGTCCCTTGGGGGATCTCGGCGAGAATCGATCGGAAGTCTGCGGTCGACGCAGGGTCGTTGCGCACCTCATCGGTCCCGTACAGGTACACCAGCTCCGGCGCACAGGCTTGCTCGACCTCTGTTCCGTCGTTCGTGATCACCGCCAGATGATCCAGCCGTTGCAGCTCGATGGGGCTCGAGATCCGGGAGAGCCAGAACCTCAGGAGCGGCAGCATGAGGGTGTTGGGGAAGGTGCCGGGCGCCAGGGTGTGATTGGTCGGCGCCCGTTCGAAGAAGTCCCGGCTTGCCTGCTTGTCGAGCGATTGGTGCACCAGCAGGTTCTGAGACGGATGCGGGCCATCGAGCAGGAACTTGAAAGCGGCAGCCGGGCTGTAGTTCGGCATGCCGACCGCCAGCGATGCCCGCACGAACCCCACGGCACCGGTCTCGAAGATGCCCGTGAACGGGTGCTCGCCGTCGGCCTCGAATCTCATCTTCGCGACCGTCCCGAAGGTGTGGAATGCCTTGGCACGCGGCGGGCGCACATCATCGTCCTGCTCGAATGCCTCGCGCAGGAAGGCACGCTTCGCGAGCCGGCGCATGGTCTGGGAGTTCGTGACGGCCGCCGAGGGAAGTGACTCGTAGGGCGACGAAGAGATCAGCTCCCAGAGCGTGTCCTGCTTCTGTCTGGCTGAAGCACCTCCGAACTCGGCCGATGTCACTCGGGCCAGCGCTGCTTTGTACTGCTCCTGCGCGCTCGAGGCATCGCTTGTCGACGAGGCCGATGTCCTCAACAGCTTCTCGTCGGGGGAGGCCGCCGCGATCCACCGCAGTGCCGTCATGCTCGGAAGGAAGCAATACGCGGCTGCCTTGGTCGTGATGAAGCGCGAGAACCCGGTCATCTTCAACGGTGGGCCGTCACCTCGGGGAATCTCGAAGATGCTGTCGACCGAGTCATTGGCCCCGATCAGGACATCCTTCGATCCTGGATTCAATCTGATCCGGCCCGCGAACGAGCCCGCCTCGACCCATTCCTTCAACACGAACTCGTACTGGTTCTCGATGTAGGAGTTGATGAAGTAGCCGAGGAGGCCGCGCTCCACACCGTCGTACGGCACGCTGGGGTCGTACACCGGACCGTAGGGCATGCCGCGGCGGATGAGCCGGTGCCCGTTGTTGCTCCCCCCGGGTGTTCCCTGGCCCTGGACTGGTTGGCCCCGGGGGTTGACGCGACGAATGTGCGCCCCGACGGGACAGCGCAGCCCCTGGGGGTCACCCGATCCGTCGCTGTTCACGTACTCGAAGTCGTTCAACTGTTCCGCGGTCATGCCTCCGTCAGGCGAATCCGTGTCCGGGGACAGCGTCAGAGGAACGCCGTTGCGCCAGCGGCCGCAGATCTTGGCGGCCAGAAGCTCCGGATCGATCTGGTCGTTGTTCGCCTGCAGGAAGTTCTCGAAGCCGACGACGTCCTGTTCGATCATCTTGAACACACCGAAGCTTCCGTTGCGCCAGAGCCCCGCCGGGTCGGGAAGTCTGTAGCTATCGGCGTCGTCGGAGAGGACGAAGAGCCACGGCTCGCAGGGCTCTTGATGATCAGGGGGCACAGGCTCCGGACCACCGCGGATCCGCGGCGTCACCGTGATGCCATCGGTGTAGCCGAAGTGGGTCTTCGGGACCGCGACGGGCTCTCCGTCGACGTCTTCGATCATCACGGCGCCGTCGAACTGCGACAGCAGCTCGAACGCGTCGCCGTCGTGGAAGAGCGTTGTCAGTTGGCCGCTGTAGGTTTCCCGCGCCTCCGGGGTCGAGGCGTAGAGCGCCACCATGACATGGTCGTCGCCTGTTCCGAATCCGCCCACCCAGTGGTCCGGTCCGCTGTCTCCGTGGTCACCGACTCGTCCCGCCCGCTGTGCGGCTCCCTCGACGAAGGCGTCGAAGGATCCGGGCGGAATCGGCGGAAGACGATCCGTCACGCCGAGCGCCACGAGCCCGGGCCAGGTGATGCCGACGTTGAGGCAGTAGTCCGGCTTCCGCTTGGGAGAGACCGTTGGATCGTCGTTCGGGCCCGGGGTCGCCACATGCCAATCCTCGGCAGTCGTGATCTGCGGCGCGTCGCTCTCGTCGCCGGACGTGAGACGTCCCAGCGCAGCTCGAGCCTCGGTCGGCGCCCCTACCTTCAGGAGGAAGTAGCGCACGGTCGGCATGCGATATCCGCGAACGATGATCCCTTGGATGTCAGGCAGCTCCAGCGTTTCCATCATTCACCTCAGGCTCTTGCCTGCTGCCGTTGGCGTGCTCCTCAGAGGCTCCGCGAGGAGAGCCTTGACCTCTTGGACTTGGAGGCTGGGGTAACCGGAGTAGAAGGCCAGTGGCGTCAGGTCGTGGTCGCTCACCCACTCGGAGAAGGACGCTGCGTTCTTTGACGTCGGCACGGGGGGCGGATTCTTGGTGAACTTGAAGAGGAGATCGAACGCCGGCCCGAGCTGGTCGGCGAAATCCTGGGCGTACTTGTCGAAGGGTCCGTCATAGATGGTGAAGAAGCCGACCTGATTGTGCGGAAGCTTCACCAGAAACGCGAAGTGGACCGTTCCTACTGAGTCACCGCCCTTGTTGATGTAGCGAGGCAGCACCCGGAAGGCCGCTTGGACCGCGAGGACCGCGAGGCGGCCCTTCATCGGCATGATGACGAGGAGGGGAAGCTGCGGCGCGCTCGCAACGTCGAGTTCGACGCCGGCCCTGGCAGCCTGCGGATCTGATCTCGCGCGCCGTGGCGCCCGGGTAGGCCGAGTAGGCGTAGCCAGCCAACGTACGGATGCAATGGGCTCTCGCCCACGCGACGAAGGCCCTCGCATTGCTCGCCACCGGCGTCGGCGGTGGATCGCTCACGTGCCCGAGCACGGGATCCAAGATGCGGCCGAGGTGCTTGGCAAGACCTTCGAGGACGTCGTCGAGTCGCCCATCGAAGTCGGCGAGGAGGTAGACCGTCTCGTCGTCCACGGCAACGAACCGGCAGTAGTGCAACGTACCGATCGCATCAGCCGCGTCGTAGAGCTCCGCCTGCAAGCCCGCCATCAATTCACGAACTGCTGAGCTGCCGGCGCGGGACTTCATGGGAAAGGAGAGGGTGAGATGTCCCTGGGCCCCAGGTCCATCGCCGCCGCGGACCGCTTCGCCGACATCGACCCTGTGTTCCGCCGGGAGGAGGAAGTTCGCAAGATGCAGTCGCAACCCCCGAACCAGCCGGCCGACCTGATGGGTTCCAGTCGAAGTGGTGTCCGTCATCGTTGGATGCTCCTTCTGGTGGTCGAGGCCTGGACTCGGTTGACGCTTCCGTCATGGTCCTGCTCCCGGGTTGAGTGGCGCATTCGTCCACCGCTGATCGTGATCGACACAGCGGTAGTCGTCGTCATCCAGATCTGGTGAACAGTGGCCGCCGGCTCGGCGCCTGCTCAGCCGGTGATGGGTGCAGCTCAGGCGTCTAGTCAGGTCGTGGCGGAGTTGTCGCGCCACGGCGCCACGGCGCCACGCCGTCGAGCTCGATCTCCAGTGAGAAGCTGAGGAACGTTCGAACCAGCACGATGGTCGCGAGGACCAGGGCGCTCTCGGCGGTGGGCTCGATCGTGATGGTCTGCACGATGTCGGCGATGATCAGGATCTCGAGGCCGAGCAAGACGGCTCGCCCCACGTCCTGGCGAGCCGTCTGGTAGGCGGAGCCCCGGTTGCGCAGGAAGGCGACGGACGCCTTCGCGAGCGCGGCGACCGAGCCGATGGCGAGTACGACGACGCCAACGACCTCGAAGCCGTGGACGACCAGCTCCATCCAGTCCTCGAAGTGCATCAGTGCGGCTCGGTGCTCACCGGACGGGTGCTGCGAACGCGACCGCGGGGCGGGGCGTCACCCGCTAGATCCGGCGCCGACGTCGGCCGGGTGTCACCGCGGCGCCCACGACGGCGGCCTTTGCCACCGGTGCGGGCCCGGGTCGCACTGCGGCGCCGACGACGGCGGCCTTGGCGACGGGTGCGGGTCCCGGTCGCACGGCGGCGCCGACGACCGCGGCCCTGGCCACGGGTGCACCCACGACACCAACTCGTCCTGCACGTCCTGGCCTGAGCGGCATGTCAGTCTCCTTCGGGTTCGATCGCCTCGTCGGCTTCGACGGCGGCGATGATGGCTTGGATGGGGATGCGTCCGTTGGCGATGAGCTGTCCGCCGGCGCGGCGGGCGGCGGAGGAGAAGGGCGCGGCCCAGAGGTTCTCGAAGATGAGCACGCCGGCGACGCTGCCTGGCTCCATCGCGGCGGCGAGGTGTTCGACGTCGTCAGCGGCCAGCAGCTCGGCGAGTTCGTCCTCGAGCACCTGCAACGGGCCGAGGTGCTCGAGGTCTTCGATCTCGAGGGCCTCGACCTCGCCGTCCTGGTCCTTGACGAGCACGAGGAGGTCGATGACGCGGATGGTTCCGGTGTCGACCAGCTTGATGAGCTCCTCGGCCATCTCGCCGGTGAAGTTGGCCGTCTCCGGTGGGAACTCGATGATCAGGTAGTCGACGGGTCCGAGCTGGTCGAGCGGGGTGTTGGGCACGGTCATGGTCATGGGCTTCGTTCCGTTCGCTGGTCCGTCGGAGTGGTGATCGGGGGCGGGCCCGGCCGGCTCATGCGCTCGCCCGACAGTCGTCGAAGACGTCGCGCAACGCCGCTTCGTCGATGCCGTCGTCTCTGCCGATGACGACCATCCGGGTGTGCGGTCCTCGGTCGTTCCATGCACCTCCGGGTGCGATGTCGACGCGCTTGCCGACGACCTGGAGGATCGTCCGGCGTCCTGGTGCTTCGACCGTGTGGACCACGCCCTTGCACCGGTAGACGCCGGCAGGCAGGCGACGGGCGGACTCCCGCAGCGCCTCCAGCGAAAGGGGTTGGTCGGTCTCGTAGCTCCACGTCCTGAACACCTGCGAGTGATCGTGCGGGTGGCCGGGATCCGCGTCGTCGTGGTGGTCGTCGAGCGCGCTGGTGTCGAGCTGGGCCGGATCGAACCGGCCGACGGAGAGCAAGATCTCCAGAGGCACGTCCCCGCCGCACGCCTCGACGAGCCGGTAGCGGTGGAACCGGTCGTCGAGCCACGCCTTGATCCGCTCGATCTCCGCCGAGGTGACGAGATCGACCTTGTTGAGGATGACCATGTCGGCGAAGGCGATCTGGCGGAGCTTCAGCTCCATCATCTCCGGCACCGCGAACACCTGCTCCGCGTCGACGACGCACATGATGCTGTCCAGCCTGATCCGGTCCCGCAGGCCGTCGTCCAGGAAGGTGAGCGCGATGCTCGACGGCTCGGCCACTCCGCTGGCCTCGAGGACGATGTACTCGGGCTGCTCGGGACGCGTCATCACCTGCGTCACCGCCGTGACCAGATCATCGCGTACGTTGCAGCAGACGCAGCCGTTGGCGAGGCTGATGATGTCCCCACCGCCATCGACTCCGACGACGAGGTCGGCGTCGATGTTGATGGAGCCGAAGTCGTTCACCAGGACCGCGATGCGGAGCCCGTGATCGCCGGCGAGGATGCGGTTCAGCAACGTCGTCTTGCCCGCCCCGAGGAACCCCGTGAGCACCGTCAGCGGGATGGTGACGGTGCTCACTCGGCCTGCTCGATGGCACTCACGACGGCCGCCAGCAGGTCTTCCTTGCCCTTGAGCTTCTCCTGCATGTGGCGCAGCTTCGGGAGGGCGACCTCGCGGACATCGATCGAGAAGCCCTCGGGGAAGTCGACCTGCGGCTCCCGGTACAGATCCGTCGGGTAGTACTCCTTCGGATCGATCTCCCGGTTGTAGACCTCCGCGTCGAGGTTGTCGGACATCCGGCACCGCGGGGTCGGGAACGTCACCGTGAGGTTGGTCGGGCTCAGGTCGAACAGCTCGGCCGCCTCCCTCGGGGTCGGGCGGGACATGTTGCCGGCGTCCGTGATCACCGCCTTGCGGGTCCAGACCGAGTCCTTGTCGACGTTGACGACGACCACGTCGGGCGCGCCGAACTGGAAGAGCCCGTTGTAGTGGTGGCGGATCCCGGCCACGATCTCCGGGACCAGCTCCTCGTCGTAGGACAGGTGCGTGACCATCGCGAGGCGCGGCTGGACCTTCTCGAACATGTAGCCGACCGCGTAGTGGACGCTGTGCGCCTGGTCGATGGTGTTGTTGAGCATCACGGGGGGCATGCCGAACTTCAGCGCCTGGAGGTTGCCCGTGTCCGGTTGCACCTCGGTCACGAAGACGTCCACGCCCTGCGCCAGCTCCAGGGTGAGCTCGTCGGGCCGGCCGTCCCCGGTCCACACGAACGACAACCCGTTCCAGTCGAGCCGGTACGCCGAGGCGCCGTCCTTGGTGTGCGAGCGCCGCCAGTGGCGGATGGTCACGCCGTCCTTCTCGTAGCAGATGCCGTTGTCATCGGTGTGATCGAACTCGTTGACCTCGACCTCGTAGCCGTCGCCGATCGGGCACGGCGTTGAACGAGTCCGTGTGCCAGTGGGTCATCATCTTCATGCCCTCGATCATGTGACCGATGCCGTCCTGCGGCGTGCGGCCCGACGGCCCGTGCACCCGCAGCGGCTTCCAGCGGCCCACCCAGGGCGCGAAGGCGTAGAGGTAGGGGAGGTCCGCGTAGTGGTCCACGTGGAGGTGGGTGAAGAAGATGTCGTTGACCGTCGGCAGCGGAACCGCCATCGCGATGATGTTGCGCATGCAACCCGAGCCGAAGTCGAAGAAGAAGCGCTTGCCGTTGCCGAGCTCGACCATGATGCAGGTGCCGGCCTGGGCCTTCGTGACCGGGATCGGCGTGCTGCCGATGAAGGAGATCCGCATCTCGTCGGGATTCAGCTCTTCCTGCCCCGGGTAGTAGAGGTTGTTGCTGACGAGATCGGGGGTCGGCCGGTAGTACGGCGGCAGGGTGATCCCGCCGCTCGGCACGCCGCCGTAGGGGTTCGCCGGCTGAGCCTCGGTTGACGTCTGGGTCATGTCCGTCTCCCCCGGTTGGGTTGCCGCGTTCGTCTACGGCTGATCGTGCGCGACGGAGAGGCGGCCGTCGTCATCCAGAGTTGGTGAACCGTGGCCAGCTCAGCGAATGTGCGGCACTCCCGCTCAGATGTCTCTAGGGTTGGCGTGTGTCGGACGAACGGTCGGAGCGAGCACGGCCAGACGACCTTGGGCAATCGCTCCAGGTCGCGAAGCTGACCGCCCCCGAGCTCCGTCCCGGCGCCGTCAGTCGGCGCCCGCTCATCGAGGCGGCCCGCAGTGATGGGTGCCGTGTCGTGGGCGTGACGGCGCCGGCGGGTTACGGCAAGTCGACGCTGCTCGCGGAGTGGGCGGCCACCGAGGACCGTCCGGTGGCGTGGGTGTCACTCGACCGCTTCGACGACGACCCTGCGGCGTTGTTGCCCGCGTTGGCATCGGCGTACGCACGAATCTCACCGGGAGGAGACACCGATCTGGTGGCGGACGTGCGGGGCGTCTCGGTGCTGGGCCGGGCGGCGCCGCGGTTGGCCTCAGCGTTCGCGGCCACCCCGAGTCCGTTCGTGCTCATGCTCGACGATCTCCACGAGCTGCAATCGCCGGCCTGTCACGACGCGCTCAGCGTGGTGATCTCAGCCATTCCTCGCGGCTCGCAGTTCGTCGCGGCGAGCCGTGCCGAGCAGCCGCACCTGCCCCGGCTTCGGGCCTCGGGTGACACCTTCGAGCTCGGAACAGGCGACTTGGCCCTCGACGCGGCGGCCGCCCAGCACATCTTCTCGCAGGCCCAGGTGGACCTCGCCCCCGAGCTGGCGGCCGCGGTGACCGAGCGCACCGAGGGATGGCCGGTCGGGCTCTACCTCGCCGCGTTGATCGCGAAGGAGAGCCCAGCGCACGTGGACACGGTGGCCGGCGACGATCGCTACGTCGCCGACTACCTCTACCGCGTGACGTTGGAACAGCTCCCGGAGACCACCCAGCGGTTCCTGCGGCGCACCGCGGTGCTCGACCAGCTCTCGGGCCCGCTCTGCGACACCGTTCTCGAGACATCGGACGCGTACGCGCAGCTTCGCGAGCTCGAGGCCGCGAACCTGTTCCTCGTCCCGCTCGATCGCCGGCGCGAGTGGTATCGCTACCACGCACTGTTCCGGGAGTTCCTGCTCGCCGAGCTTCACCGCGCCGAACCCGACATCACCATGAAGCTGCACCTCCGCGCCGCCGACTGGTACGAGTCGAACGGATCGCCGGCGCTGGCCGTCGAGCACCTGTTGAACACCACGGAGCGGGATCGCTGTGCGGCCCTGATGGCGGCGCTGATCATCCCGACCTACGGCGCGGGCCAGATCACGACCGTGCAGCGGTGGCTCTCGACGGTCGGCGACGCCGGCGTCGAGAACCATCCGCCATTGGCGGTCTTCGCCGCCTGGGTGGCCGTGCTGACCGGCCACATCGTCGAAGCGCAGCGCTGGGCCGCTGCCGTCGAGGCGGCCTCGTTTGCCTCGGTGCCGGCGGAGGGCGGCGCGTCGCTCGAGTCGGCGCGAGCGATGTTGCGGGCGGTCATGTGTGCCGACGGGGCCGACACGATGCGGGCCGACAGCCAGATCGCGGTCGACCAGGAACCGGCATGGAGCCCCTGGCGAGACACCGCGCTCACCTTGAGCGGCGAGGCGCACCTGCTGGTCGGGGATGTCGAGACTGCCGGTGGCCTGTTCGCGGAGGCGTCGCAGGTCGCCACCACGTCAGGAAACAACGGGTCGGTCACGATCAGCGAGTCCGAGCTGGCGTTGTTGGCGATGGACGGCGAACAGTGGTCCGAAGCTGCCGAGCGCCTCGCCGTGGCGCTGGGGACGATCGACCAACATCGGTTGCACGACTATGCGATGTCGGTGCTCGCGTTCGCTGCCGCAGCACGACATGCCATGCACCGAGGCGACCTGGACGACACGAACCGCCAGCTCGCGCGGGGGATGCGAGCTCGACCCGTGTGCACGTACGTGCTGCCGCACGTGGCCGTTCGGCTCCGACTGCAGCTCGCCAAGGTGCACATCGCACTTGCCGACGCAACCACGGCGCGGCACCTGCTGCGCGAGATCGACGACATCCTCTACCACCGGCCCAACCTGGGTGTGCTCATCGATGACGTGGCGGAGCTTCGGCAGACCCTTGCGGCGCCGCTGCCCGGCGGAGCAGCCGGGGGGCCGCCCCTCAGCCCTGCCGAGCTGCGGTTGCTCCCGTACCTCCAGACGCACCTCACCGTCCCCGAGATCGCCGGTCGCCTGTTCCTGTCCCACAACACCGTACGATCGGAGGTCGCTTCGATCTACCGCAAGCTCGGCACCTCGTCGCGGAGCGACGCGGTGCACCAGGCCACGGCGCGTGGTCTGCTCGGCGCCTAGACCGCCCGTGGGGCTCTACCGTTCGTAGGCCTCGTCGGCGTCGATTCCGAGCGCCATCGCCAAGCTCGGCGCCGCGGCGACGACACAGGGCAGTCCCACGATGTCGGCGACGCCGCTCAGCACCGCGACGATCTCGGCTGTACTAGCGCCGGCGTCCACCGCGGCGTCGGCGTGGGCTCCGTAGGACGGGAGTGTGCCACCGGCTGCGACCAAGGCGGCGAGGCGGACCAGGGCGAGCGTCTTCGGATCGAGCTCCGCGGCAGTGGAACCCGAAGGCCCGATGAGCTCCTCGGCCAACCGCGCGTCGTTGAGCACGAGCAGTCGCAGCCGGTCGGTGTAGTCCACCAGGTCTCACTCCGTGTTGTGCCCCGCCGTCTCTACCGAACCTACGGTGACGCGCCGTGTTGGCATGTCATGCAGACTTGGTGAAACCCGGATGCCCGTGCCCCCCGTCGACCGACGTCGACACCGTGTTCACGCAATCTTGGTGACGACCATCGAGCACGTCCGGGGAGCGACGGCACGACCGGCCACCCCCGAGGAGGTCCACAAGCTGCGGGGTCTCGATGAACCGATCATCGCGACCCTCACGACCGATGACGGACGCACCATCGCCCGGAGGTCGTTCTGCGGCACTCATGGACCGGTCGGGCGCTGATCGGCGGCGACGGTGATGGAGCGGGGACCGTTGTGGAGCGGGTCTCGGGCAACGGCGACGACCGACACGCCGATGCCGTAGGTGTGGATGCGGCGGGTGGGTTCGATCCGCAGGAAGCAGCCGTCGGGCTCGTCGAGCTCGCCGTGGGACACGATCCCGCGCAGCTCGTTGCGTGCGAGCAGGGCGGTGATCTCGGGATCGTCTTGCGCCAGCAGCGCGGCGGTGCCCTGGAACTGGACGTTGAACGGTGGCCCGACCGGCAGGCGCCGCACCGGGATGACGACACCGACTCGTCCGTCGGCGGCCACGTTGCGCGCCTTGCGGCTGGTCCGGTGGGTGTTGACGTAGAGCCGCTCGTCGACCGCGCAGTAGGAGACGCCCGCGGCGTGGGGGTGGCCGGCGGGCGACACCGTCGACAGTACGGCGAAGTGGTGGCGGTGGATCGCCCGCCAGGTCCGCTCGATCTGGCGGGGGTCGTCGACCGGGTTCGGATCGGTGGTGGTCGGGTGATCGTGGGTGGTGGTGTTCATGGGTCCACCGTGCACCGGATTCGTCGGACGAGCCATGGCCAGTGGTCCACGATCGATGCTCGATCGTCCATGGCAGTGGACGACCGGTCGACGCCGGGAGAGACTGGCGCCATGGAGGGATCGGGGCCGGGGCCGGGGCCGGCGTTGGCCGAAGTGCTGCGCCAGCTCCACGTGTCGAGCGTGTTCTGCTGCCCGTCGGTGCTGACCGAGCCCTGGGGCCTGTCGCTCCCTCCCATGGAGGGCTGCCTGTGGTTCCACGTGGTCACCTCGGGCACGGCGACGGTCGAGGTCGCCCCGGGCGACACGCGCACCGCCGCCGCCGGCGACATCGTCCTGGTGCCGCACGGCACCGGCCATCGCGCCTGGGGCGCCGAGCCGGCGCCGACGCCGTCGGTCTTCGACCTGCCACACGAGCACCTCAGCGAGCGATACGGCCTGCTGCGCCACGGTGGCGGCGGTGCCCGCACCGATGTGGTCTGCGGCGGCGTGCGGTTCGAGCAGACCGCCGCCCGCCACCTCCTCGACGCCCTGCCCACCACCATCCACCTGGAGGGCGCCCGTGTGCCGCGCTCCGACTGGTTGCGGGCGACCCTCGACCTGATGGCCGACGAGACGAGCATCGCCCGGCCGGGCAGCGACGCCGTCGTCAGCCGGCTGTGCGACATCCTTGTCATCCAGGCCATCCGGGCGTGGATCGAGCACGACCCCGGCGCCCGGACGGGTTGGCTCGGCGCCCTTCGCGACGACCACCTCGGGGCCGCGATCGTCGCCATCCACCACGACCCGCGCCGCCGGTGGACTGTCGGCGCCCTCGCCGCCGAGGCCGCCATGTCCCGGTCGGCGTTCGCCGCTCGCTTCACCGAACTGGTCGGCGAACCTGCCATGCAGTACGTCTCCCGCTGGCGGATGCACCACGCCGCCGAGTTGCTCGCCGACGGTGGGGTGTCCGTCCGCGAAGCGGGCCGCCGCGTCGGCTACGACTCGGAGGCGGCGTTCAGCCGGGCGTTCACCCGGGTGCTCGGTGCACCACCCAGCACCATCCGGGCCTCCGCTCGTTCCGACGCCGCCCTCGTGGGCCTCGGTTTGCCGTAGGCCGGTCGTCGTCTGCCGGCCCGGTGGACGAAGCCGGCTGATCCGTTGTGAGCTGTGGGGGCCTTGTCGGGCCTTGTCGCGGCCTTGTCGGGCCTTGTCGGACCTAGCAGGCATGGCGAGCGAGGAGTCGGCGCTGGACGGGAGCGGTCCCGGCGAGATCGCGCTGATGACCGGGCGGCCCCGTGTCTCGCCCAGGGGCTGGGGTCGGCCGATGAGGACGCCGACGATGGCTGCGGTGACCGGGGTTCGGCCGCACGACGCAAACTATACGAACGGTCGTTTACATACCACCCTTCGGAATCTTCTGTCCCGCCGCCCCAGCTGCGCCTACGGAGGGGGTCGATGCCGCGCACCGACCCCCTCCCCGCCGCCGACGAGCTCACCCTGCTCGGGCCGCGGTGCGCTCAGGCGACGCCCGTCGGGACGGGCTCCTCCTGCTCCGGCGCGCTCTCGTCCACCGGCTCTGCGTGGCCTTCGACGTCGAGGTTGGGCAGGATGCGGTCGAGCCAGCGGGGCAGCCACCAGTTGCGGTCGCCGAGCAGCTCCATCGTGGCCGGCACGAGCAGCATGCGGACGATGGTGGCGTCCAGCAGGATCGCTGTCGCCAGCCCGGTGCCCATGAGCTTGAGCACGCGGTCGTCCTCGAGCAGGAAGCTGCCGAAGACGAACACCATGATGGCCGCCGCCGCGGTGATGACCTTGGCCGTGGCGGCCAGGCCGTCGGCCACCGAGGTGCGGCTGTCGCCCGTGCGGCGCCATTCCTCGCGCACCCGGGACAGCAGGAACACCTCGTAGTCCATGGAGAGCCCGAACACGATGGCGAAGAGCATCATCGGGATCCATGGCTCGATGGGTGCCGGCTGCACGCCGGTGATGTCGCTGAGCCAGCCCCACTGGAACAGGGCGACGACGATGCCGTACGCGGCCCCGATCGACAGCATGTTCATGATCACGGCCTTGAGCGGCACGAGCAGCGAGCGGAACACGACCATCAGCAGCAGGAACGACAGCGCCAGCACCGCGGTGAAGAAGTACGGCATCCGCGACTCGAGGTAGTCGGAGAAGTCGATGCTGACCGCCACGTTGCCGGTGACCGCCACGTCGATGCCGGCCGTCTCCTCGACCGGGGGCAGCACGTCGTCGCGCAGTCGCTGGACCAGCGCCGTGGTGGCCTCCTCCTGGGGACCGCTGGCCGGGACGACCTGCCAGAT
Organism: uncultured Acidimicrobiales bacterium; assembly: GCA_963735375.1. Taxonomy (GTDB): domain Bacteria; phylum Actinomycetota; class Acidimicrobiia; order Acidimicrobiales; family VFJN01; genus ZC4RG19. The sequence goes on along the minus strand of CAVTKS010000004.1, from coordinate 435,481 downwards.
GACGGCCGCCGGGTTGTCGGGGTCGTCGGTGGTCGGGGGCGAGACGAAGGCGACCTCGGGGTCGGCGGCGACCGCGTCGGTGATGGCGTCGAGCTGGTCGACGTCGGTGCCCTCGGGCAGCTCGGCCACCAGCAGCAGCGGCCCGTTGAAACCGGGACCGAAGCCGGCGACCAGCAGGTCGTACGCCTGCTTCGTCGACGTCTCCTCGGCGTAGTTGGACTCGTCGGAGTAGCCCAGCCGCAGGCCGAGCACCGGGATCGCCAGCACGAGCAAAGCCACGGTGCCGGCGATCGCGGCGGTCCACGGCCGGTGCTGGATGACCCGGCTCCACCGGTAGGCGGTCGTCTCGCGCAGCGGCTTCGGTGCCCGGCGGGGCACCTCGCGCCTGAGCGGCTCGACGAACCGGCTGGCGATGAGCACGACCACGGCGAGGAGGAACCCGATGCCGGCCAGGGACCCGATCTTCAGGCCGACGCCCACCAGCCCGACGGCCACGAACCCGGCGGCGATGAGCCCCCGCCAGCGGGTGCGCTCGATCTTCTCACCGGCGAAGCCGAGGAGGGCGGGCAGCAGCGTGAGCGAGGCCGCCACCGTGATGGCGACCACCAGGGCGGCGCCGAGGGCGAGCCCCGCCACGAAGGTCACGCCGATGAGCAGCATGCCGAGCAGCGAGATCACCACGGTGGTGCCGGCGAACAGGACGGACCGGCCCGCGGTGTCGATGGCGATCGCCACCGACTCGCGCACCGTGTGCCCCGCGTGGAGCTGCTCGCGGTAGCGGGTGACGATCAGCAGGGCGTAGTCGATGCCGACGCCGAGCCCGATCATGATGCCGAGGAAGGTGGCCGTCTCGGGCACCGTGAACACGTTGCTGAGCGCGGTGAGGATGGCCGTGCCGATCCCGATGCCGAACAGCGCGACGCCGACGGGCAGGCCCATGGCCAGCACCGAGCCGAACGCCAGGATGAGGATGACGATCGCGAAGGCCAGGCCCAGGATCTCGGACGACGGCTGCTCGAACTCGGCGAAGATGAAGCCGCCAAGCTCGATGGCGAGCCCATCGATGTCGGGGGCGTCGGCCAGGATGTCGTCGCGGATCTCACCGGCGCGGGCGACGTCGATGTCCTCGGGCATCTCGACGTTGGCGAATGCGATCTGGCCCTCCGCGGGGCCCTGGGTCGAGATCTGCTGCCCGCCCTGGGCGCTGTAGGGGCTCACCACTCGGGTGACGTCGTCCAGCTCGCTGGTCTCGTCGAACAACTCCTGCATGGCGCGCTCGACCTCGGGGTCGGCGACGCCCTGCTCGGCACGGAACACGATGGTGCCCACGATGCCGGTGCCCTCGCCGCCGAAGTGGTCGTCGAGGATGTCGAAGCCGTGCCTCGACTCGACGTCGGGCAGGTTGAACTCGTCGCGGAAGGCGTTGCCAACAGCGCCCGAGGTGGCGAAGCCCAGGACGAGGGCTGCCACCCAGAGGCCGATGACGAGCCTTCTGCGGTCATGGCACCAAGTGCCGATTCGGGCGAACACGGGCATTGCCTCCTGTGGCTACGACTCGCGGATCAGGTGAAGGGGAGATCGGGGCGGCGGTCGGTCCAGGGGTGTCTCAGTTCCAGGGTGCGGGCCGCCTGGAGGAGGAGGTCTTCGCGCCAGGGGGCGGCGGCGATCTGGATGCCGACGGGGAGGCCGGTGCTGTGGTCGTGGTGGATCGGTACGGAGATTGCCGGGAGGCCGGTCACGTTGAAGAGCGACGTGAACACGGCCAGTGGGTAGCAGTTCAGCAGGGCCATGAGGGGGTTCTCCGCTACGCCGTCGCGCCAGGCTCCGACCGGCGGCGGTAGGCACGCCATCGTGGGTGTGACAAGGAGGTCGAACCGGGCGACGAATGCGTCGACGATGCGCCGTGACAAGCGTTGGGTGTGCTGCACAGCTTGGGCGTAGGCCCACGAGTCGATGTCTCGCGCCGCGTCGCGCAGGGCCCGGTTGTGGGGCTCGATGGCGTCGGGGTCGGCGAGCGGGATCCCCGCGGCGCCGACGTTCCAGATCGTGGTGAACGCGGCGATGAGCTCGTCGGGCGGTGGGAGCGGGATAGGGGTGTCCACGACCCGGTGGCCGGCTGACTCGAGCGCTCGGAGGGCCGTGACGACCGCGGCCTTGCACGCGGGGTCCACGCTCACCGCCTCGAGGGGAGCGTCGGCGAGCACACCGATCCGCAGTCCCGTGGGTGGCCGCGCCGTGGCGGCGTCGGCGGCGTCGGCGAAGGAGGCCGGCGGGGAGGGGGGTGACCACCAGGCGGCGGGGTCGTGGCGGGCCAGGACGTCCAGTGCGGCGGCGGCGTCGGCCACCGAGCGGGCGACCACCCCGTGCGTCGCCAGGCCTTCGACCTCGACGGTGCCATTGACGATGCGGCCCCGGGTCGCTTTGAGGCCGACCAGGCCGTTGCAGGAGGCGGGGACCCGGATCGACCCGCCGCCGTCCGCGGCGTGCGCGATGGGGGCCATCCCGGCCGCGACCGCGGCGCCGGCGCCACCTGACGATCCGCCCGGGGTGCGTTCCGGGTTCCACGGGTTGCGGGAGATGCCCAGCGCGTCGCTCTCGGTGAAGCTGATGGCACCGAACTCGGAGGTGGTGGTCTTCCCGAGCAGCACGAAGCCGGCGTCGACGAACCGTTGCACGACCTGGTCCGAGGTCGTCGCTGGTGCCGGGCTGGCGCCTGCGGACCCGTAGGTCGTGGGCCAGCCGGCCACGTCGCAGAGGTCTTTGATCGGCAGTGGGACGCCGTGGAAGGGCCCCAGGTCGCCCGGCGATGCCGTCACCACCGCGTCGGCCGCGGCGGACGCGGCTTTGCGCACCTCGTCGTCGGCCCGGTGGCAGAACGCATTGAGCTGGCCGTCGAGGCGGTCCATCCGGTCGAGGTAGAGGTCGACCAGCTCGACGGGGCTCACCTCCTTGCGACGCACCGCTGCCGCCAGCTCGACGGCCGGCGTGAAGGGGTCGATCGTGTCTTCTGCCACGCGCTGTCCTCTCGGTTCGTGTGTGGGACGCCCGGCGGCGTCCCGCCGACGGGGAGCAGCGTCTCAGCGCGGTGCCGATCAGGTCTTGGACAAATGTCACGGCGCGACGCACGGACGCGGTTCGTAGCCTGGCGGGATGCGATCCCGCTCCCCCGAGCCCGCCATGACGCCCGTGTGGGACATCGCGACGCCGTCGCGGCCCAGCCGGGTGCCGGGCGTGACCATGGCGGGGTTCCGCGACCGGAGCACGGCTCCTGTCGACCTGCGTGCGGTCCCGCATCCTGCCGTCACGCTGGTCATAGAGTTCGGCGCCGAGCCGCCCGTCGTCGACGACGGCACCGGCCGTGAACAGCGGGGCAGTCTCGTCGCCGGATTCATCCCCGACGCACTTCACATCCGCGGCGAGGACATCGAGTGCCTGCAGGTGCGTCTGTCACCGGTGGTCGCCCACGCGGCGCTGGGTGCCTCTGCTGCGGAGCTCGACCGCACCGTGGTCACCCTGGAGGACGTGTGGGGCCGGGACGCCGCACGAATCCGCGAACAGCTCCGCGATGCCCCGTCGTGGGAAGACCGCTTCGCGATCACCGACGCAATGCTCCTTCGCCGCCACGAGACGGGCCCATCAGTGGATCCGGAGGTGGCCCGAGCGTGGGAGCGCACCGTCACCAGCCGCGGTCGGGTCCGGGTCGACGCACTGGCCGTTGAGACCGGATGGAGCCGGAAGCGTCTCTGGTCCCGGTTCCGGTCCCAGATCGGCCTCTCTCCCAAGCGCGCGGCCAGGCTGGTCCGCTTCGATCATGCCGCCCATCAGCTGGCCGCCGGCCGCAGCGCAGCCCAGGTCGCCGCCGAGGGGGGTTACGCCGACCAGTCCCACCTCCACCGGGACGTCCTGACCTTCACCGGTACGACGCCCACCGCCGTGGCCGGCGCGCCGTGGCTGGCGGTGGACGACATCGCCTGGCCGGGCTAGCCGGGACAGGGAACACTCTTCCAAGACACTCGCCCACGAAGCGATCCTCGGGTCCCGTCCTCGGCGGCGGTCGCGCCAGACGGACAGCATGTCGGCCAGACCGCGCTGCGCTTGTACGGTGCCGGCGATGGGGATCACTCGTGCGCTCGGGTTGGCGTTGTTGGCGATCGTGGGGGTGAGCCTGGCGACCGCGCGACCGGTCGCGGCCACGGCGTCGGGCCCGGCGGTGATCGGGCAGGCGCCGGACGAGCCGGTCGACTGCCTCGGCGCGGTCCAGGAGGCCGCGCCCGGAACCCCCGAGTGGGACGAGCTGAACGCAACCAATGCGTACTGCGCGCGCGAACGCGACCAGGACAAGCCCGCCCACCTCGTGCTCGACCGGACGGCGCCCGCCGATGCCTATCGGGAGCCGATCCGTCACGACGGCGTGCGGTTCCGGTATGACACCACCACCATCGGCGGGCTCGACGCCGAGGTCTACCGACCCTGTGCGGCGGGCACCTGCGCCGATCTGCCCGCCGGGCTCGAGACGTTCGATCCGCCCTATCCGGCGGTGGTCGTCTTTCACGGAGGCGCGGCCAACAGCAGCCTCTACCGGTGGGCCTCGCAGCCCCTGGCCGAGGCCGGGTACCTGGTCGTGGCGTTCGACTCGCCCGCTGGCCCGACCCTCGACGACGCGTCGACGGTCGTCGACTGGCTCGACAGCGACCACCCGTTGGCCGCGGAGTACGACGGGCAACGGTTGGGCATCGCCGGGCACTCCCGGGGCGGGGTCGTCGTCAGCGAGTTCGGCCAACGTGACCCGCGGGTGTCGGCCGTCGTGTCGTGGGACCGGGCGCAGTCGACGCCGCTGCCGACCGACCTGCCGCTCGACGCCCCGACGCTGTTCATGTTCGCTGACTACAACTGTCAGCAGGTGCCCATCTGCGAGCCCGAGGCGTACGACACGGCACCCGACCCCGACGGCCCCGGCGACAAGGGGGACGACTTCCTGCTGCTGCAGGAGGCGGGCGTCGACACGATGCAGGTCCCCCTGCGTGCTGCGCTGCACCTCGACTGGGCTCCGAGCCAGCTGTCGGGCAACCGCTACGCCGAGATCGTCACCGCCTACTACACGTTGGCCTGGTTCGACCGCTACGTCCGGGGCGCAACCGAGCCCGACGTGGCCGTCGACGCCTTTGATCGCCTCACCGCCACCGAGTTCGACGACTCGGCCGACCGGCACAACATCAGCCAGGGGATCTTCGACCGCGACCTGGCCGAGCCCGACGACCCCTACGCCGGCAACGTCCCCTACCGCATAGACGGGTTGCCGGTCGCCGACCGACTCTCCTTCTACTTCCGGGCCAAGTGCTCCCTCACCGCGCCCGGATCGTCCGACACCCTGACCTCGGACGACATCCGCACCGACGGGTGCGCCGCTCCCGACGGTGCGGCGTCACCGCCCCGCGAGGGGGCGCCGACGGCGGCGTCGGATGCGGGTTCGTCCAGCGGCGTCACCACGATCGTCGCGATCATGGCGGTGGCCGTCGTCCTGCTGCTGGCGGGTGGACTCCTGGTCGCGCATCGCCGGTCCGCCCGCGACACCGCTGACTCCGGCGGTCGTCCGTCCGGGCCGGCGTCCGACCTGCCCGGGACGGGTCCGTAGGATGGCCCGATGCCTGACTCGACACGCGACGGTCCCACGCGCGTGGCGCTGGCGCTCGGTAGTGGGGGAGCGCGAGGGTACGCGCACATCGGGGTCATCCAGGTGCTCGAGGAGCGCGGTCTCGAGATCGTCAGCATCGCCGGCTCGTCGATGGGCGCCGTCGTGGGCGGACTGCGAGCAGCAGGCGAGCTCGATGCCTACACGGCCTGGGTCCGGGGCCTGCGTCAGCGGGACGTCGTGCGCCTGCTCGACCTGTCGCTGTCGGCACCCGGTGCGATCCGGGCCGAGAAGGTGCTGGCCCGGGTGCGCGAGCTGCTCGGGGGTGCGCTGATCGAGGACCTGCCGATCCCGTTCACGGCGGTGGCCACCGACCTGTTCGCCCGCAAGGAGGTCTGGTTCCAGAAGGGGCCGGTCGACGCCGCGATCCGGGCGTCGATCGCCATCCCCGGCGTCATCACGCCGGTCATGCTCAACGGCCGACTGCTGGCGGACGGAGGGATCACGAACCCGGTGCCGATCGCGCCGACGTCGTCGGCCCAGGCGGACCTGACGATCGGCGTGTCGCTCGCGGGGGAGTCCCAAGGTCCCAATGCCGGCGGCGGCGGACCTGTCCAGGAGACGGCCGAGGCCCGGCCGATGGAGGAGTGGACCGACCGCTTCCGCGCCGGGGCCTCCCAGCTGCTCGAGCGCGACATGGTGCGCTCGCTGCTCAACCGCTTCAGTGCCGCGTCCGGGCCGGTGCCCGTCGACGCCGTGGCGGACGACGTGCCGCCCCTCGACGACGCCGCCGACGCGTCCGGCGCCCTCCCGGCGGGCCTCGGCAAGTTCGACATGATGTACCAGTCGCTCGACGCCATGCAGAGCGTCCTCATCCGGTACCGCCTGGCCGGGTACCCGCCCGACGTCATGGTCACCGTGCCCCGGGACGCGTGCCGCAGCCTCGACTTCCACCGCGCCAGCGAGATGATCGAGGTCGGCCGGGCGCTCACCGAGAAGGCGCTCGACCGGCCCGGGTTGCCGTGACCCACGGTCGTGCCAGGCTGGTGGCATGACCGAGCGTCCCCTCCGGCGATCATGAGCGGGCCCGTGACCACGCAGGACGCGCCGCCCGACGCGGGCTGCGGAGAACCGCACTCACCCGAGGTCGAGGTGCTGCCCAGCCGCGACGCGACGGTTGGCGGCCTGGCCGTGCGGCGCGCGCTGCCGAAGCGCCAGCGGCGCACGGTGGGTGCGTGGTGCTTCGCCGACCACTTCGGGCCCGCCCCGCCGCCGGCGACCATGGAGATCGGCCCGCACCCGCACACCGGCCTGCAGACCGTGACCTGGCTCGTCGAGGGGGAGGCGCTACACCATGACAGCCTGGGCAGCGAGCAGCTGATCCGCCCGGGGCAGCTGAACCTGATGACGGCCGGGCACGGGGTGGCGCACGCCGAGGAGACCCCGGGCACCTATCGGGGCGGCGCCCACGGTGCACAGCTGTGGGTCGCCCTGCCCGAGGACACAAGGCACGGCCCGGCCGCGTTCGAGCACCACCCCGAGCTGCCGCAGGTGGCCCTGGGCGACGCGGTGGCCACCGTGCTGGTCGGCGAGGTCGCGGGCGAGCGTTCGCCCGCCCGGGCCGACACGCCGCTCCTCGGCGCCGAGCTGGCGACGACAGGCGGCCGTGCGGTTGTACCGGTCGACCCCGGCTTCGAGCACGCCCTCGTGGTGCTCGAGGGGACGGTGGCCGTGGGCGGCCTGGCCATCGCGCCGGGCGTGCTCGCCTACCTCGGCGAGGGTCGGGACGAATTGGTGCTCGACGCACCCGGTCGCGCCCGCACCCTCGTGCTGGGCGGTCGCCCGTTCGGCGAGCAGATCGTCATGTCGTGGAACTTCGTCGGTCGCAGCCGCGACGAGGTCGACCGGGCCGCGCTCGACTGGAACGCCGGACATGAACGGTTCGGCGAGGTCGCGTCGCACCTGGCCCGCATCCCCGCCCCGGCGCCACGGGGCTGAGGCGGGTCAGCCCTCGTCGTCGAACTGGTCGCGGAGGTCGCGCTTCAGCACCTTGCCCGCGGGGTTGCGGGGCAGGGGGTCGCTCCACACGGCGATGCGGTTCGGCACCTTGAACGGGGCGAGCCGCTCGCCGACGTGCGAGCGCAGCTCGTCGGCGGTGACCGACGCGCCCGCGAGCGGCACGACGACGGCCGCCACCTCCTCGCCGAGCCGTTCGTGGGGCACGCCGAAGACCGCCGCCTCGTGCACGGCCGGGTGCTCGTAGATCGCGGCCTCGACCTCGGCGCTGTAGACGTTCTCGCCGGCCCGCAGGATCATGTCCTTGGCCCGGTCCTCGATGTAGACGAAGCCCTCGTCGTCGAGCCGACCGATGTCGCCGCTTCGCAACCACCCGTCGACGATCGTCTCGGCCGTCGCCTCTGGCCGGTTCCAGTAGCCGCGGATGAGGTTGGGGCCCTTGAACCAGATCTCGCCCCGCTCGCCGACCGGGACGGCCGTGCCGACCTCGTCGCGCACCTCGATCTCGAGGATGGGCGTTGCCCGCCCGGTGCTGGTCGGGTGGGTGAGGTAGTCCTCGCCCCCGTTCTGCGGGCCGTAGGCGTTGGTCTCGGTCATGCCGTAGCCGATGTTCGGGCTCGCCTTGGCGAAGCTCGACGACACCTTGCGCACCAGCTCGGGCGGTGCCGGAGCACCGCCGCCGCCGACGCTGATCAGGCTGGACGTGTCGAATTCGGCGAAGCGGGGCGACTGCAGGAGGTCCCAGCTCTGGGTGGGCACACCGACGAAGTTCGTGACCCGCTCGCGTTCGATCAGCTCGAGGGCCCGCTGTGGATCCCACTTGTACATGATCACGAGCTTCAGCCCGCTCGCGAAGCACCCGAGCATGACGGGGATCGACCCGGTCACGTGGAACAAGGGCACGATCAGGATGAACACCGGGGCCGTGGTCAGCGGCGGGACGTCGACACCCCGGCGCAGGCGGTCGACGGCGGCGCGGCAGCTGTACCCGAGCAACGCCTGGGTGACGGCCCGGTGGGTCGACACGGCGCCCTTGGGGCGGCCCGTCGTGCCGGACGTGTAGAGGATGGTGGCGTCGTCGTCGGGGGTGATGTCGACCTCGGGGAGCGGGGCGCCGAGGGGCAGCGCCGTCTCCCAACGGTCGACGCCGGCGAGGTCGCCCGCCGGGTCGTCGCCCAACCGGACGCCGAGGACCCGCACGTCCAGCTTGCTGGCAGCCTCGTGCGTGCGCTGCACACGTTCGCGGTCGGCGATGAGCACCGACGCCCCGCAGTCGTCGAGTGCCCAACCGAGCTCGTCCTCGGTCCACCAGGCGTTGAGCGACACCGAGACGGCGCCGACGGAGGTGATGGCGGCGAAGGCGACCACCCACTCGGGGTAGTTGCGCATGCCGATCGCCACCCGGTCGCCCTTGCCCACGCCGTAGGTCTCGACCAGGAGCGACCCGAGGGCGTCCACCTCGCGCATGACCTCGGTGAAGCTCCAGCGCTCGTCCTCGTAGACGAGGAAGGTGTCGTCGCCGCGGGCACGAGCGGTGCCGAACACCTCGCGGAGGCTGGTGGGTGCGTTGACGAAGACCGTGGTGGGGACGCCGTCGATGTCGGCGATGCCGGTCTCGAAGCGCTCTCCGGGCTTCGTGACCGCTGCGATCGCGTCCGCGTAGCTCAACGACATCGTTCGTCCCTCACCTCGGCGTTCGTCGGCGTCCCGTCCCGACACCGACCGAAACTTGACCGGCAGTCAGGGTCCGGCGACCTTAGCAACGGCCGCTCACCGACCCGAAAGGCGCGCCCGGTCGGAGGTCTACCGACGGTCGCCGACGGTCAGGAGGGGATCATCGCGGTCGCCGATGCCGCCGTCGACGTGTGCTGCGTCCGTCGGCGTCGACGACCGACGGTCCGGCGCCGGGACCGCGCCGGGACGGAGCCGGTGCCGGGCACGCGCCGCCATGACCTGCAGGCCCGCGACGGCGCCACCGACGTAGACCGCCCCCTGGGCGACGCAGTTAGCGCACATGCGGGCAGGCTACCGCCCTTCGGGCGGCGCCCCCCGGCGACGGGACGGCACGGTCACGACACGAGTCTGAGCAGCACCACCAGGTCGACCACCACCACCGTTCCCGCCAGCAGAGCGACGCCCGCGACCCGCGGCGGCGCCGGCTCCGGTCGTCGGCGCAGCTCGCCGACCCGCCACCACGCGGCCACGAGCCCGGGCATCGCCACCGCCACGCCGAGCGCGAGCACCAGCAACAGGGTCGTGTCGGCGTCGACGACGTGCAGGGTCACCGCCGCCAGCCCCGCGCAGGCGAGGGCGGTCCGCACCCACGCCATCTCCGTGCGCTCGGCCTGTCCGCCCAGGGCCAGGTCGGCCGGTGTGTCGTCGTCGGGCCTCACCGGAACGCCAGGACCAGGGCAACGATGCCCGAGACCGTCACCACGCCGGTCGCCAGCAGCGGGATCGCCCAGGGGTGGGGGAGCGGCTCGTTGCGCCGCATCGCCTGTTGGATCTGCTGCCACCGGACGAAGCTCGAGGCCGCGAGCACCAGGCTGAGCACGACGGCCGTGACGGCGAGCACCGTGCGTGTGGTCTCGCTCGAGAACGGACCGGCGATCTCGTTGAGGGCGATGCCGCCCGCCAGCAGCGCGAGGGACGTGCGGATCCAGGCGAGGAACGTGCGCTCGTTGGCCAGGGTGAAGCGGTAGTCGGGCTCGTTCCCGCCCTCGTCACTCGGCACGCACGTAGCCTGTCACCTCGCCGGATGTCGTCGACGGACCCAGGTCGTCGACGACGTGGGCGGCCTCGTCCACCGGGCTCACGTCGCCCCGGCGTCGTGCCAGCTCGTCCAGCACGGCCAGGAGGAACACGGCGAGGGCCAAGCCGTATGCGGCGCCACCCACCCCGTAGACCGCGTAGCCGACCAGCGCCACCACCCACGGCACCAACAGCCCGACGTGCACGCTGTGGAGGGCGATCCGGCGGCGCAGCCAGAACGAGTCGGCGAGCTGGCAGGCGAGCACGACGACGACGGTGATGACCGCGGCGACGTCGGACCGGAGCGCGAGCACCAGCAGGATCAGCGGCAGCGTGCCGAGCACGAGGCCCACATGGGGGAGCAACGCCATGATGCCGGCGGCGAGCCCCAACGCGGCGGGCGCGGGCACCTCGAGCAGCCGGGCCACACCGGCCACGACGAGGCCCGCCAACACGCCCTCGGTGATCGTGAACAGGATCGCCCGCCGCGAGCGATGGAGCGCCGACGTGACGACCTCGGTGACGTCGCGCTGCGTGTCGGCGTCGGGGATCTGCTCGACGGCCGACTGGGCGAGCCGCGGGCCGTACGACAAGAGGAAGAGCGTGAGGATCCCGGCGACGAAGTAGGTGGGCGCGGTGCCCGCGGTGCTGGCGAGCACGTCCTCGCCCCCGGTGACCCGCTCGTCCAGCGCGTCGACGAACAGGTCGACACGCCGCGAGGCATCGACGTCGCGGGCCAGTTGGCCCACCCCGTCGTCGCGCCCTTCCAGCTCGCTGGCGGCGTCCTGTGCGGCCTCGCCCAGTCGGTCCACGCCGTGCGACAGGTCGTCGAACGCCACGTAGATCACGCCCCAGACGGCGGCCGCGGTGACGATCAGGGCGGCGATGACGGCCAGGAGCCGGGGGATGTGCCTGTCCAGGACGTCGACGATCGGGTCGATGAGCACTGCGACGACCACGGCCGCGACCGCCCACGACAGGGGAGCGTGGGCGGCGACGAACACCCGCTCTGCGACGATCGCGAGGACGACCACCGCCACCGCGACGACGGCCGAGCGGGCCGAGATGCGCACCACTCGGCGCTGCGTCCCGGGTGTCGTGTCGGCCACGCGGCGTACGGTACCGGGCCCGACGAGGGGCTGGTCGCACGAGCGCTGTCCCGCCTGCCGCACGTGCGCGCCAAGGATCCGTGTCTACCCTTGTGGTGCGATCCGGTCCTCGAGCAGAGGTTCGTGATGTCGGTACTGCAGCGTGCCCCCCAGTTCTCCCACGACGTGGTGGTGGTCGGTGGCTGCGGGCACGTGGGGCTCCCGCTGGCCACGGCACTCGCCGATCGCGGCGCGTCGGTGCTGATCTACGACGTCAGCGATGCCGCGGTGAAGCGGGTGAACGACGCCGTCCTGCCGTTCGACGAGCCGGGCGTGCTGCCGGTGCTCCGATCGGTGCTCGCCGACGGTCGGCTACGGGCGTCGAGCGATCCCGCCGTCGTCGGCGAGGCCGAGAACCTCGTGGTCGTGCTCGGCACGCCGGTCGACGAGCACCTCAACCCCGATCCGCAGGCCATCCCGGCGGCGCTGGGCGTGTGCGCCGACTACTTCCGGGACGGCCAGCTGCTCATCCTGCGCAGCACCGTGTACCCGGGCGTCACCGCCCTCGTGGAGCGGATGGTCGACGACCTCGGGCGCGACATCGACGTCGCGTTCTGCCCCGAGCGCATCGCAGAGGGCAACGCGATGACCGAGCTGTTCTCGCTCCCGCAGATCGTCGCCGCCCGCGACGATCGCGTGCGGGGGCGGGCCGCGGCCGTGTTCGGGTTGCTCACCGACGAGGTCGTGCCGCTCGATCCCGAGGAGGCCGAGCTGGCCAAGCTGTTCACCAACAGCTGGCGGTACATCAAGTTCGCGGCGGTGAACCAGTTCTTCATGATCGCCAACAGCCGGGGCCTCGACTTCGAGCGCATCCGCACCGCGTTGGCCCGGCACTACCCGCGGGCGGAGGACATCCCCGGCGCCGGGTTCGCGGCCGGGCCGTGTCTGTTCAAGGACACGATGCAGCTGGCGGCGTTCACCGACAACACGTTCCACCTCGGGCACTCCGCGATGTTGGTCAACGAGGGCATGCCGCTCTACGTCGTCAGCCGCCTCGAGGAGCGCTTCGACCTGTCCGGCATGACGGTGGGGATCCTCGGCATGTCGTTCAAGGCGGGCTCCGACGACACGCGGTCGAGCCTGTCCTACAAGCTCAAGCGCATCCTGGGCTTCCGTGCCCGCCGGGTGCTGACCACCGACCCGTACGTAGGCGACGATCCGCAGCTCGTGCCGCTCGAACAGGTCGTCGACGAGTCCGACCTGCTGGTGGTGGCGACCCCCCACCCCGACTACCGCGACCTGCAGACGGCCACCCCGGTCGCCGACATCTGGAACGTGCTGGGCCACGGGGTCCAGGTGTGATCACGGCGCCTCGGGTCACCGTCGTCATCCCGGCGTACGACGAGGGCGACGCGATCGTGCCGGTGCTCGACCGCCTGTTCGAGTCGGTGACGCTCGGTTGCGAGGTGCTGGTCGTCGTCGACGACCCCGACGACGCGACGGTACCGGTCGTCGAGAAGTACGCCGTCGAGGAGCCCCGCCTGCGGCTCGTGCTCCAGACGTTCGGGAAGGGGCCGGCGAACGCCATCCGGTACGGCATCGCGGCCGCGGCGTCGCCGGTCGTCGTCGTCACGATGGCCGACGGATGCGACGACCCCCGCCAGATCGACGACCTGACCCGGCTCGTCGAGCGCGGCGTGGTGGTGGCGGTGGCGTCGCGCTACATGCCCGGTGGGCAGCAGGTCGGCGGCCCGGTCGTGAAGAGCTTCCTGTCGCGCAGCGCGGGCCGGACGCTCCACTGGTTCGCCCACATCGGCACCCGTGACCCGACCAACTCGTTCAAGGCGTACGCGAAGGATTTCGTGACCGACGTGGGCATCGACAGCCGCGACGGGTTCGAGATCGGGCTCGAGCTCACGGCCAAGGCGCGCCGGTTGCGTCTGCCGGTCGCAGAGATCCCGACGATCTGGCTCGACCGCCAGGCCGGGATGTCCAGCTTCAAGCTGGCCAGCTGGTTGCCCAGGTACCTTCGGTGGTACCGGTTCGCGTTCGGCCCCCGGCTCGAGCTGGAGTCGCTCCCCGGGCGGGTGCTGCGTGGCCGGTGACCCCACGAAGGGCAGCGGCACGATGGAGTCAGCCGGCCTCAACAGGCTCTACGAGCAGCGCTTCGACGACGCGGCCGAGCGACGCAACGCGATGTGGCGGGTGTTGTGCGCCGACTTCTTCCAGCGCTACGTGCCCCGCGACGCGACGGTGCTCGACCTGGCCGCCGGCCACTGCGAGTTCGTCAACCACATCGACTGCGGTCGCAGGATCGCCGTCGACCTCAACCCGGCCGTCAAGCAACTCGCCCTCGACGACGTCGAGACCCATGTCGCCGCGTCCGACGAGCTGTCGTTCCTCGACAGCGGCACGGTCGACGTCGTCTGGGTCAGCAACTTCTTCGAGCACATCACGCGCGAGCAGATCCTGGCGACGCTCGGCGAGGTCCGCAGGGTGCTCGCACCCGCCGGCAGGCTCCTCGTGCTGCAGCCCAACATCCGCTTCTGCGGGCGCGACTACTGGATGTTCTTCGACCACCGCACACCGCTCGACGATCGCAGCCTCACCGAGGCGTTGACCATGAGTGGCTACGACGTCGACGAGTGCATCGTCCGGTTCCTGCCCTTCACGACGAAGAGCCGGTTGCCGAGCAGCCCGGCCCTCGTCCGCCTCTACCTCAGGGTGCCGCTCGTGTGGCGCGTGCTCGGCGCCCAGTCGTTCCTCGTCGCCCACCCGTCGTGAGCGCCCCGACCACCTCCGGAGACGAGGACACCTCGTGAAGGTCCTGATCAGCGGCTCGTCCGGGTTCATCGGTGGTTACGTCGTCGAGGAGCTGCTCGCGCGCGGCCACGAGGTCGTGGGCATCGACAACTTCTCGAAGTACGGCAGGGTCACGAAGTCGTACGACGGGCACCCCGGCTACACGCTGGTCGAGGCCGATGTGCGCGACACGTCGCTGATGACCGAGCTGCTGGTCGACTGTGACCACTTCATCGCCGGAGCCGCGCTCATCGGCGGCATCTCGTACTTCCACACCTACGCCTACGACCTGCTGGCGACCAACGAGCGCATCATCGCGTCGTCGTGCGACGCCGCCATCACGGCCCACGCCCAGGGCCGGCTGCAGAAGGTCACCTACCTCAGCTCGTCGATGGTGTTCGAGTCGACCGAGCACTGGCCCTCGGTCGAGGGCGACGAGCGCAAGGTGCCGCCGCCGCTGTCGTCGTACGGCTTCCAGAAGCTGGCGGTCGAGTACTTCGCGCACGCCGCGTTCGACCAGTACAAGCTGCCGTTCACGATCGTGCGGCCGTTCAACTGCGTCGGCATCGGCGAGCGCCGGGCGCTCGGTGACGTCGAGATCGACTCGGGCAACGTCAAGCTCGCCATGAGCCACGTCGTCCCCGACCTGGTGCAGAAGGTGCACAAGGGCCAGGACCCCCTGCACGTTCTGGGAGAGGGCAACCAGGTGCGGCACTACACCTACGGCGGCGACCTGGCGCGGGGCGTCGTCGCGTGCATGGAGCGCCCCGAGGCGACGGGCGAGGACTTCAACATCTCGACGGCGCAATCGACCACGGTGCTCGAGCTCGCCGAGCTCATCTGGACGAAGGTCAGGGGCCCCGACGTCCCGTTCCGGTACGTGACGGACGACCCGTTCGCGTACGACGTGCAGAAGCGCGTGCCGAGCACCGAGAAGGCGCGGCGGGTGCTGGGGTTCGACGCGAGCACCACGCTCGACGAGATGTTGGACGAGGTCATCCCGTGGATCGAACAGGCCGCCAAGGACGGCACGATCTGACCGAGACCGTGGCCCGCACCGAGGTGGAGGCCGACGGCGACGAGCCGGCCCGACCGGCCGCCGCTCCCGCTCGCACACGGCGCCGGATCGCCGTCCCCGACCAGGTCCCGTGGACGCTCGTCCACGGGCTCAGCCTGGTGGGCGGAGCCGTCGTGCTGCTGGTGGCCAACCGGAACCAGTGGTTCTTCGGTGACGAGTGGAACTTCATCGTCAATCGCGGCCCCCGCGGTGCGTCGATCGGCGTGCTCGAGCCGCACAACGAGCACTGGACCACCGTGCCCGTCCTCGTGTTCCGCGGCCTGCTCGCGATCGTGGGCCTGAGGTCGTACCTGCCGTACGTGGCGGTGCTGCTCGCGCTCCACCTGGGCCTGGCCCACCTGCTGTGGCGGGTCAGCCTCCGTGTGGGGGCCACGCCGGCGATCGCGACGGCCCTCGCGGCCGTGTTCATCGTGCTCGGCGCGGGGTCCGAGAACCTGCTGTGGGCGTTCCAGATCGCGTTCGTGGGGGTGGTGGCCTTCGGCTGGGCGGCCGTGCTGCTGCACGACCACGACGGCCCGTTCGGTCGACGCGACATCGTCGGGTGGGTGGCGTCGATCGCCGCGCTCGATGTGCTCGGGCCCGGGCGTGGTCATGCTGGGCGTCACGACCCTGAGCGTGGCCCTGCGGCGGCGGCGGCTGGTCGACACGGTGCTCACCGCGGCCGTGCCCGGGCTGGTGTTCGCGGTCTGGTGGTTGGCGATCGGCCGTGACGGATCGAGCAGGGCCGAGTCCTCGGGTGGGGCGATCTCGCAGGTGCCAAGGTTCACGTGGACGGGGCTCGTCAACGCACTCGACGAGACGTCCGGCCTCCCCGTCGGCGGCGTCCTCGTCCTGCTGCTCGTGCTGTGGTGCGCGCGCAACCTCGACCTGGCGTCCGGCCCGGCCGCACCTGCGTTCGCCGGGTGTGCGGGGGCCGTTGCCTTCTTCGTGCTCACGGGGGTCGGCCGAGTCTCGTTCGGCGTCGAGAGCGCCGTGTCAACGCGCTACGTCTACATGGCCGTGGCGCTGCTGCTGCCCGCGGTCGCCCTCGCGCTCACGCGCGCCGTTCCCGCCGGTTCGGTCGGCCAGGCCGCGGTCATCGGTGCGTGCGGGTTGTTGGTGGTGCACAACATCGTCCTGCTGCGCGACGCAGCCAGCGTGGAGATGGGACGCGAACAACATTTCGAGGGTGTCGTCGTCGCGGCGGCGTCCCTCATCGCGGGCGGCGAGCCAGTGGTGTCCGGCGCCATCGATCCCACGTACAACCCCGACCTGACCAACGAGGCCCTGGCGCGGATCGACGACTACGGGTGGTTGCCCGACACCGAGCCGACGGTCACGGAACAGCTCACGGCCGAGGTCCAGCTGCAGGTCGCACTCCGGGCGCCGGGTGGCGACGTGGGCGATGTGACGCTCACCGGTGACCGCGTCGGGCTGGCCCCGGTGACGACCGACGGCGGCGCGTCGTGCGTGGAGGTCGACCCCGTGGCGAGGGGTGCGTCGGTCGATCTGGTCAGCGACACCGCCGCCTGGCGGGTGCGCCTGCAGGGCCCTTCAGACGGGGCCATCGCCGTGCGGTTGGTCGGGGACGACGTCACCAGCTTGCCCCGCCGGTTCACGCTGCCGGCTACCGGTTCCGCCGACCTCGTGTCGGTGGCCGACGGTCGGCTCGTCCGGGTCGAGGTGCCCAGCGGAGGCCCGACCACGGTCTGCGGAGTGAGCACGCCCTGAGGCAGCTGACCGCCCGCGCCGGGCGCGGCAGGCACGTAGCCTCGCCCCCGTGGCCGACCCCTCGAGCGACGAGCCCCCGGCACCGCGGCCGGTCGCCCCCGGCGGCGAGCACATACTCGTCGACATCGACCCCTGGTCGTTCGTGGTGCTCGCCGGGGCCGCGCTCCTGGCCGTCGCGTTCTTCGCCGTCAGCTCGGTCGCCGCCGACGTGCTCACCGGCATCGGTGTCGGCGTGCTCCTCGGGGTGGCCTTGTCGCCGGTCGTCAGCGCCGTGCAGCGACGGTGGCGGATCTCGCGCGGTGGGGCCGTCGTCGTCGTCGGCACCGGCCTGTCGCTGGCGGTCGCCGCCGTCGTGCTCCTCGTGGCGCCGGCCGCGATCGACCAGTCACGCGAGTTCAGCGACGAGCTGCCATCCACGGTGCGGGACTTCTACTCGTGGCCGATCATCGGCCCTCGGCTGGAAGATGCCGACGCCGCGGGCAGGGTCGAGTCCTGGATCGAGGATGCGCCGGCCGACATCGACGACGCCACGCTGGCCGACCTGGGCGAGCGGCTGCTGGGCGGCGTGCTGAGCGCCTTCGTGGTGCTGGTGACCTCGCTGGGTGTGCTGGTCGACGGCGAGATCGTGGTCAGGCGGTTCCGGGCGCTCGTGCCGACGGGTCGGCGCGGCCGGGCCGACCGTCTGGGCCGCATCGTCTACGCCACGTTCGGCAGCTACTTCGCGGGGTCGCTGTTCGTGGCCGTCCTGGCCGGCCTTGTCATCCTCTCGACCGGGCTGCTGCTCGGCGTGCCGTTGGCGCCCGTGGCGGGTCTGTGGACCACGCTGACCAACCTGATCCCGCAGATCGGCGGGTTCCTCGGCGGCAGCTTCTTCGTGCTGCTGGCGCTCACGCAAGGGCCCGTCGAGGCGGCCATCGCGCTGGCGGTCGTCCTCGCCTACCAGAACCTCGAGAACAACGTGATCAGCCCCGCCATCGTCGGTCGGGCCGTCAACCTGTCGCCGCCCGCGACCATGCTGGCGGCCCTCGTGGGCGGCGCGGCGGCCGGCGTCCCGGGTGCGCTCGTGGCCACGCCGCTGCTGGGCGCCGTAAAGGCGGTCTATCTCGACCGCCGGGGTGAGATGCCCGAACCCGAGACCGAGGTCGTGCACAAGCGCATGGCCCGGTTCCTCCGCCGTCGGACCCGCGGCGGGAACGACGCCGAGGGGGCGGCGGAGGAACCGGCGGCCGAGGAACCGGCCGAGCGCTGACGGCCCGCAGGCCGCAGCCGCGCCGGCCCGCGTCAGACCGGCAGGTCGCCGGTCGCCGTGCGGGTGCTGCCGAAGTCCTTGTAGGCCGCGATGGTGCGCTGGGCGATGCGCATCTGGTGGATCTCGTCGGCGCCGTCGGCGAAGCGGGCCCAGCGGGCGTGCTGGTACATGCTCGCCAGCGGTGTGTCGGTGGAGTACCCGAGAGCGCCGTGCACCTGGATCGACCGGTCGATGATGCGGTTGAGCGCGTTGGCCACGAAGTGCTTGGCCATCGACACCTCCGACTTGAACTCGAGCTTGTTGTCGATGCGGTAGGCGGCGTGCAGCACCATGAGCTTGGCCTGGTACAGCTCCATGGTCGAGTCGGCGATCATCCACTGGACGCCCTGCTTCTCGGCCAGCAGCGACCCGTGGCTGAAGCGGTTGAGCGAGCGGTCGACCATCATGTCGAGCGCGGTCTCGGCCTGGGCGATCCAGCGCATGCAGTGGGCCAGGCGGGCGGGCCCGAGGCGGTACTGGCCCAGCAGGTGACCCTGGCCGCGGCCGCCGAGCATGTGGTCGGCGGGCACCCGCAGATCCTCGATCAGGATCTCCGAGTGTCCGGTCGAGCCGTGCATCGTCTCGACCTCACGCACCTCGTTCCACCCCTCTGACGGGATGTCGACGATGAACGCCGTGTTGGCCGCCTGGGGCAGGTCGGGGTCGTCCTCGGTGCGGGCGACGAGGATGGCGAACTGTGAGCGGTGGGCGTTGGAGATGAACCATTTGTGGCCGTTGATCACCCACTCGTCGCCGTCCTGGTAGGCGTGGGTCTTGATGAGCGTGGGGTCGGACCCGGCGACCTCGGGCTCGGTCATGGCGAAGCAGCTCATCGCACGGCCCTCGCACAGCGGGCGCAGGTAGCGCTCCTTCTGCTCGTCGGTGGCCCAGTGGAGCAGCGTGTGCATGTTGCCCTCGTCGGGCGCCTGGCAGTTCATCACCCAGGGGCCGTATCGGGTCTTGGCCCCCTCGGCCTGCACCATGGCCAGTTCCACATGGCCGAGGCCCATGCCGCCCCACTCTTCGGGCATGTGCGGCAGCCACAGGCCGGCCTTCTGGGCCTCACCCCGCATCTCGATCAGGATCTTGATGTACTCGTCGCGGTCGAGGTCCTCGCGGTTGCCGATCTTCTCCTCGCCGGGCTTGACCACGCCCTCGATGAAGTCGCGCACCCGCAGGCGGAGGTCCTCGAGCTCGGGGGTGAGGGTGAAGTCGATGGGCATGGTGGTCAACCTTTCGCGATGACGGAGTGGGCGCGGGCGAACAGCCCGAGCGTGATGGCGTGGAGCAGGTCGCCGGTGGACTTGGGCGCCCGGCCGGCGCAGGCGCGGGCGTGGGTGCCCTCGAGCACGATGCCGAGCTTGAAGCAGGCCATGGCCGTGTACCAGGCGACGGCGCTCGTGTCGCGGTCGGAGCGACGGGCGTAGTGGGCGACGAGCTCGGCGGGCGTCGGCAGGCCGCCCGCGCTGCCCATCGCGCCCGTGACGAGCGACGCCATCCGGTCGTCGGGCGCGCCGGCGGCCGCGCCACCGGCGGTGCTGTCGCCGTCTTCGTCGGCGGGCCCGATCGGCCATGTGGCGAGCAGCCAGCCGAGGTCGAGCAGCGGGTCGCCGATCGTGCACATCTCCCAGTCGACGACGGCCGCGACCCGGGGACCGTCGGGGGCGATCATCACGTTGGCCAGGTGGTAGTCGCCGTGCATGATGCCGGGCCGCCACGACGTGGGGCGGTTGTCGTCGAGCCACGACGCCACCCGCTCGAGCCCCGGGATGTCGGGGCCGGCGTAGCCCTCCATCTCCCGGTAGCCGTCGAGCTCGCCCATCCAGCGCGGCACCTGGCGTTCGAGGAACCCGTCGGGCTTGCCGAAGCCGGCCAGGCCCACGGCTTCGTGGTCGACGGCACCGAGGCGGGCCGCGGCGTCGGCGACCTCGAGGCCCATCTGGTGGACGATCGCCTCGTCGCCGGCGTGCAGGTCGGGCAGCCCTGTCGTGGGGTTGAAGCCGTCGACAGGCGCCATCAGGTAGAAGACGGCGTCGCCCGCGACGCCGGTGTCGGGCTCGCCCGGCCCGGCGACGAAGGCCGGGTGCGGCACGTCACTGCCGCTGAGCGCCTGGAGCACCTGCGCCTCGCGGCGCATGACCTCGTTGCTGGCACGGCGCAGGTGTCGGGGCCCGCGGCGCAGGACGTAGTCGCGCCCGCCGCGGCCGAACCGCATGAGCAGGTTCTGCGTGCCCCCGGCCAGGACCTCGGCGCCCGTGATCGGGCCGTCGGGCAGGCCGCGCTCGTCCATCCACCGGCCCAGGGCGGTGATGTCGACGAGGTCTGCGCTGACCTCGGTGGCCGTCGCACCGGCGTCGGTGCCGCGGCGTGGCTCGGAATCCGCCGTGCTCACGCCGTCGTCCCCCGAGCACGGGCGGGGCGCTCGGCGTCGAGTCGGAGGGTCTCGTCGGACAGCGGAGCGGACAGGACGCCGGTCACGAGGTCGACCAGGTCGCTGGTGAACAGGCGGTCGTCCGTGTGGGGGCCCGATCGTGCTCGCCGGGCCACCTCGACCGCCGCGAAGCGGATGGCGGCGAAACGCCGGTGCAGGCGCGTGGCGTCGTCGTCGAGCAGGCCGCCGACCAACATCCGCCAGCGGTGGATGCTGGCGGTGGGGTCGTCGCGGCCGGCCGGATCGATGACCGGGCGCGGACGGTTGGTGAGGTCGGCCTGGATCTGCAGGTACTCGGGCCCACCGTCGGTATCGGCCAACTTGGCCGTCATCGGGCGCACGAGCGCACCGGCGAGCGCCCGCAGGTCCTCGTGGCCGTCGGCCTCGTAGGCGTCGAGCATGGCGTGGCGGCGCGCCTCGACGTCGCGGCTGTGCTTGGCGATGAGCGCCCGGAGCAGACCGTCGCGGTCACGGAAGTGGTACTGGAGCGCAGAGGCGTTCTTGGCGCCGGCCACCCGGTTGATCTCGCGCAGGCTCACGCCGTCGATGCCGTGATTCGCGAACAGCTCCTCGGCGGCGCTGATCAGCCGATCCGTCGTCGTCCCGCCGTCATGCATACGCATTAGACCCTAGCCCACCCGCATTGTCAGCCCGAAGTGCAACGCTCATTGTTGCGGACGATGGCGTCGCCGAGTGCTATCCCCGAACCCGCGTCACGACGGTAGGGTCCGCGGCCATGTTGCGTCGCCGGCGAACCCCCGAGGATCCGTTCGCGCACGTCGACCCCGCCGCAGTGTCCCCTCGCTTCGCCGATGCCGTGGCCGGAGCGCTCGACGCGCGCCGTCGGTATGCCGAGGTGCTCGCGGGCGTGCGCCCCGGCCCGGTGCGCGACCAGTTGGTCGCGTCCGGGGCGCGGCTCGACACCGGTGTGGCCGCCGTGTGGGACATCGCGCAGCGTGCCACCCAGGTCGAGCGCACGCTCGGCGAGCTCGACCCCGACCGCGTCACCGACGAGTACAAGCAGGCCAAGCGGGCGGCTTCGTCGCCCGACCTCGAGGCTGCCCTCGCGCAACGGTTCGCATCGGTGCAGCGGTTGCTCAACACGCTCGACGACACCCGGGAACGGCTTCGGCTGCTCGACGCCCGGCTGGGCGCCGCGGTGGCCGGTGCTGCCGAGGTGGCGCTCGGCGCGGCCGGCGCCGGTGCAGCCGACACGCTGGGTGCCGATCTGGAGAGCGCCGTCGGCGAGTTGGATGCCCTCCGCTCGGCCATGCACGAACTGGGCTGAGGCTCGACGAGGCCTCAGCGAGACGGCGCGGGCGGTCCGATCCGATCAGCCGAAATCGAACATGTCGTCGAGGAACGACCGGCGCTTCTTCGGCTTGTCGTAGCCGCGGTCGCGCTCCTCGTGACGTCGCCGGTCGTCGTACCCGCGCCGGTCGTCGTCACGCCGGTCGTCGTAGCGCGGCGGGGGACGGTCATGGCGATCGTCTCGCCCGCCACCCGGGGCGGCCGCAGGGGCCAGCGACGCCGCGGCCCGCTCGATCACCTTGTCGAGCTCGCCCCGGTCGAGCCACACCCCACGGCACTGCGGGCAGAAGTCGATCTCGACTCCCTCACGGGACGAGATCGAGAGCGCAACATCACACACCGGACACTTCATGGGCGCCGACCCTATCGCCGTCGGGCCATCGCTCCGACGTCACCGCCCCGCCCGTGTGGGATCGTGGCGGCGTGTTCGTGATCGGTCGTCCGTCGGACGAGAGGCTGGTGCAAGTGCTCTACGGGGTGCGGGGCACCCCGCTCACCTACGACGAGGTCGGCGCGACGATCGGGCCCGACGGCCTGCCGTCCGGCTACCACCATGTCCGCGCCGAACGCGACCTCGGCCCGGGCGACGATGTGTACGCGGCCGCGGTCGAGGGCATCCGTCGGTGGCAGCTCCACCGGCGTCAGGGCTTCCGGGTGGCGCCCGCCGACCCGCCCATCGAGGTGGGGTCCGAGGTGATCACCGACCTCGCCCTCGCCGGGCCGATCCACGTCCTGGCGGCGTGCCGCATCGTGGGCGTCGTCGACGAGCCCGACCGCTACGGGTTCGCCTACGGCACGTTGCAGGTGCATCCGGCCAGCGGCGAGGAGGCGTTCGTCGTCGAGCGCACCGCGTCGGGCGGCGTGCGGGGAGTGGTCACCGCGTTCTCGCGGCCGCGCCATCCGCTCGTGCGCCTCGGTGGTCCGGTGGCGCGCCGGCAGCAGGCCCGGGCGACGGAGGGCTACCTCGACGCCCTGCAACACCACGTCCAGGACGCCACGACCTGACCCGCGGCGCGACCGCCGTCGACGTCAGCTCAGGCCCATCAGCTTGGTGATGCCGTGGTCGCGGCCGGCCGTGTAACCACCGTCGACCGGGAGCGCGGCGCCGCTGACGAACGAGGCGTCGTCCGAGAGCAGGTACGCGGCCGTGGCGGCGATCTCGTCGGCGCGGCCGATGCGGCGCAGGGCGTGCTCCTCGCGGTAGCCCTCTGCCACAGCCTCCATGCCCTCCATCGTGAAGATGAGCTCGGTCATGGGCGTGGAGACGAACCCCGGGCAGATGGCGTTGATCCTGATGCCCGAGGGCCCGTAGTCGATGGCCATGTTGCGTGTCAGCAGCACCACCCCGCCCTTCGACGCGTTGTAGCAGCTGCCCCCGGCCGTGCCCTCCAGGCCCTCGATGCTGGCCAGCGTCACGATCGACCCGCGCTCGCCACCGTCGCGACGGTCCTGGGTGAGCATCTGGGCGAGGGCGGCCTTGGCCACGACGAAGGTGCCCGTGAGGTTGATCGACAGCACCCGCTCCCACTCGTCGAGCTCGAGCAGGTGGACGGGCCCGGCGCCGGCGACACCGGCCGCGTTCACGACGCCGTCGAGCCGCCCGCCGATGTCGACGGCCGCGGCGACGGCGGCGGCCATCGCCGCCTCGTCCCGCACGTCGCCGGCCAGGAACCGGTAGCGGTCGCCGCCGACGGACGGGCCACCGTCGTCGGGTTCGGCGACATCGACGCCGACCACGGTCGCCCCGTCGGCCAGCAGCCGTTCGACCGTCGCCCGGCCGATGCCCGATGCCGCGCCGGTCACGAGCGCGGTCCTGCCGTCGAAGCGCGTCATGTCATCCCCCTCGATCGCGCCGACTCTTGTCGGCGTCTGACTGAACAATATGATAGAAGTTGTTCAGTCGTACAACCGTGCGAGGGGGAGGGGGTGTGGTGGCGACGCTGACGGCAACCGCGGAGACCCGCATCCTCGACGCCGCCGAACGCTGCATGGCGCGCTACGGGCTGCGTGTGTCGATGCGTGACGTCGCGACCGAGGCGGGTCTGTCGCGTGGTTCGGTCTACCGGTACTTCGCCGATCGCGTGGCCCTGGTGGACGCCGTGCTCGAACGCACGGCCGACCGGTTCGTCGACGCCGCCGCCCACGAGGTCGATGCTCGGACGACACTGAACGATCAGGTCGCCGAGGCCGCCGTGTTCATCTGCAGCCACCGCGGCGACGAGGGCCTGACCCTGCGCCTCCCGGGCGACCGCGACTCGCTGCTCGCCGCGCTCATGTCCGCCGGCAGCGCCCGCCTGCTCGAGCGGTGGGACGCGTTCTGGCTGCCGCGCCTGGCGGCCGCCCGCGACCGCGGCGAGGTGCGTCCCGATCTCGACCACGCCCAGGCCGCCGAGTGGATCGTGCGCCTGATGCTCTCGTTCGCGCTGCTGCCGTCCGCCGTGCTCGACCTCGACGACGCCGAGGCCGTGCGCTCGTTCGTCCGCGACCACCTCGTCCGAGGGTTCGCCTGACTCCGAAAGAGGAGCCCTGCCGTGCGCTTCGCACTGTTCTACGAGATCCCCGTCGCCCGGCCCTGGGGCCCCGACAGCGAGCTGGTCGCCTACCAGAACACCCTCGAGCAGGCCATCGCCGGCGAGACGTGGGGCTGGGACGCGTTCTGGACCGTCGAGCACCACTTCCTCGAGGAGTACTCGCACTGCTCGAACCCCGAGGTGCTCTACGGGGCCATCGCCGCCCGCACCGAGCGCATCAAGCTGGGCTACGGCGTGCGCCTGATGCCGCAGCCCTACAACCACCCCGTGCGCACCGCCGAGTCGATCGCCGTGCTCGACCTGATCTCGAACGGTCGGGTCGAGGTGGGCACCGGCCGATCGTCGACCCGGGCCGAGCTCGAGGGATTCGGCATCGATCCCGCCAAGACCCGGGCGATGTGGCAGGAGGCGATCGAGCACGTCGTCGGCTGCTGGACCGAGGACGAGCACGGCTTCGACGGCGAGTTCTGGCAGATGCCGCCCCGGCGGGTGCTGCCCAAGCCGCTGCAGAAGCCCCACCCGCCGCTGTGGGGCGCCACCTCGAGCGAGGACGGTCACCGGCAGGTCGGGGCGCTCGGCCTGGGCCTGTGCTCGTTCGCCGTCGGCGTGCCGCCGGAGGAGGTGAAGGCCAAGATCGACATCTACCGCGAGGCGCTCGCCGGCTGTGAGCAGCCCATCGGCGCGTTCGTCAACGACAACGCGGCGACGTTCACGATGACGCTGTGCGCCCCAGACCGTGACGACGCGCTGGCCGCCGCCCGCGAGTCGTTCGAGTGGTACCCCAAGGCGGGCGCCCGGCTGATCGGCAGCGTCGCCCAGTGGATGAGCGAGACGGGCGACGACCTCGGCACCTACTCGTACGCCGAGGACCTCAAGGCGGTCGACGAGAGCGGGGCCCTCGACCTGCTGTCATTGGACTACCTCGTCGAGACGGGCGCGTGCGTGGTGGGCACGCCGGACGAGTGTGTCGAGTCGTGCCGCCGCTACGAGGAAGCCGGCGTCGACACGCTGTTGTGTCTGGTCAACCCCTACAAGGTCCCGCACGAGACGGTGATGCAGACCATCGAGCTGATGGGGCGCGAGGTCATCCCGTACTTCCGGTGAGCGGTCGGGCGAGCACCGTCGGCGTCCGCCCGGCACGGGGGGCAAACGGGGTCGTAGATTCGGCCTCGATGGGGCCGCGCGTGAAGGGAGTGGTGTCTGCCGACCAGGTGGTCGCGTTCCGCGTGGCGGCCCACAACCTGCACGAGCCGCTGCCGGTGGGCAGCATGGTCGAGGCGGCCGCGGTCGCGGCGCTGCAGGACACGCCTCCCGGCAACGCGGGTGTCGCCCTCGCGGCGCGGGTCAGCAAGCTCACCCCCGACGACCTCGAGTCGGCCCTGCACGACGACCGCACGCTGCTGCGCATGCTCGGCCCGCGGGGCGCCGCCCACGTCGTGCCCCGGCGCGACGGCGTCGTGTTCGGGCCGGGCGCGCTCGCCGTCGACGAGGACTCGCTGCGCGAGCAGCTCATGGGCGCGTGGTCGGCCATCGAGTCACCCGGTTGGACGGCACGCGAGGCGCTGGGCTCCGTCATCGGCGTGCTGACGGCGGTGCTGGCGGACGCCGAGCCCCGCACCAAGGGCCAGCTCAGCGAGGCGCTCCACGGACGGGTGCCGGTCGAGCTCGAGCCGTGGTGCGACGCGTGCGACGTCCACCACGTCCCCGACCAGCTGCTGCGCTTGGCGGGCACCGCGGGCGTCTACGCCTACGGGTGGCCGCAGGGCAGCCGCCAGATGCTGACGGCCACCGACATCTGGCTCGGTGAGCCGCTGGGCGGCGACATCCCCGCCGCCCGCCTCGAGCTGGCTCGCCGGTTCGTGCACGCCTACGGGCCCGTCTCACCCCGCCACTTCGCGGCATGGACCGGCATCGCGCCCAGCGAGGCGCGTGACCGCTTCTACTCGCTCGGATCCGAGCTGGTGGACGTCACCCTCGACGGTGCGCCGGCCGTCATGCTGGCCGACGACCTCGAGACCCTGGCGGACCCGCCGTTGGCATCCGGCGCTCGGCTCCTGCCCGCCGGGGATCCCTTCCTCGCCCAACGCGATCGGGCGACGCTCCTGGCCGACAAGGCGCGCCAGCGGGCGGTGTGGCGCCCGGTCGGCAGCCCTGGCCTGGTGCTCATGACCGGCCATCCGGTGGGCACCTGGCGGGCGCGGGTCGCGGGTTCGCGGCTGCATGTCACCGTCGAGGCGTTCGGGACGCTCGGCGACCGTCAGCGCACCGCGATCGAGCGCGCCGCGGCGACCATGGCCCCCTTCCGCGGGCGGGACGAGGTCGAGCTGACCTTCGCCTAGTGCCAAGATGCACCCATGACTGCGATCGACATCCCGCTGGCGCTCCACCGCGGTGAGAGCGACCTGCCGTTCGTCGACCTCGGCGACGGCTCGGACCTGCAGCTGCTGCAGTGCGACGTCGAGGCCGGCCTGTGGGTCATCCGCACCAGGTTCCAGCCGGGTTACGTGGTGCAGACCCACAAGCACACGGGCGAGGTGTTCGCGTTCACCATCTCGGGCTCGTGGAAGTACGCCGAGTACCCCGAGGTCAACACCACCGGCTCGTACCTGTTCGAGCCGGCCGGGTCCGTGCACACCCTCACGGTCCCGGAGGACAACGAGGGCGTGACCGACGTCTGGTTCGCCATCCGGGGCGCCAACCTCAACCTCGACGAGGACGGCAACGTCACCACCGTGATCGACGCCGGCGGCATCCGCGACTTCTACCTGGCTATGTGCGAGGGCATGGGCCTGCCCCGGCCCGCCGTCATCGGCCTCTGAGCGTCAGGGACGCGGGCCGAACAGCGCCGCCGCCAGGTCGTCGCCGTACGAGTCGACGTCGCCGCCGCCGGTGGCGAGGTGCTCGGTGACGAGCGCCAGCAGGGCGCCGCGCAACAGGCGCGCCGCCACCGCAGGCGGCACGGCGGGCGCCAGCTCGGGGAAGCCGGCCTCGAGCCAGCCAGCCATGGTCACGTCGAGGGCCGCGAGCAGGTCGCGGGCCGACTGACGGGCGATCTCGTTGCCGTGCAGGCCCTCGCCCACGAGCAGCCGGAGGATCGTCTCCTCCTGCAGAGACTGGGAGACCACCCAGGCGAAGAACACCGTGAACCGGTCGTGCGCCCCCCGGTCCATGGCCAAGGGCGGATCATCGGTGGCCATGCGCTCGCCGTAGCGCCGTTCCTCGATGAGCGCCCGCAACAGGTCGGCCTTCGACGGGAAGTAGTGGTAGATCGTGGCGACGTTGAGGTCGCACTCCGAGGCCAGGCGGCGCATCGACGTGCCGGCCGCACCCAGCTCGCTGACCAGTGCCAGCGCGGCGTCGAGGATGCGGCTCCGCGGCAGCGTGCCGGCAGCCGCGGCGGTCGCGCCCGGCGGTTCGGCGGCGGTCACGACCGGCTTTCGGGTGTGAACACCACGGGCAGGTGGTTGAGGGCCAGCACCAGGCTGGAGTCGCCGCGGTCGATCGTGTCGGGGTCGACCGCGCGGATGTCGCGCAGCCGGGCGAACAGCTCGGTGAACACGACGCCTATCTCGGCCCGGGCCAGGTTGGCGCCGAGGCAGTAGTGCGTGCCGATGCCGAACCCGAGGTGCGGGTTGGGGTCGCGGTCGACGCGGAAGTCGTCGGGCGCGTCGAACACCGTCTCGTCGCGGTTGGCGGACTGGTAGAGCAGGAACAGCCGGTCGCCGACCTTGAGGTCGACGCCCTGGTAGGTGTGGTCCTGCGTCACGGTGCGCATGAACGACATGACGGGGCTGACGTAGCGCACGATCTCGTCGACGGCCAGGTCGATCAGCTCGGGATCGTCGATCAGCTTGCGGTGCTCGTCAGGGAACCGGCTGAACGCCACGAGCCCGCCCGACAAC
Source organism: uncultured Acidimicrobiales bacterium (assembly GCA_963735375.1). GTDB lineage: Bacteria > Actinomycetota > Acidimicrobiia > Acidimicrobiales > VFJN01 > ZC4RG19. The sequence goes on along the minus strand of CAVTKS010000004.1, from coordinate 406,944 downwards.
GCGTTGCGTGTGGTCTCGTTTCCGGCCACCACGAGCAGGATCAGGAACATGATCAGCTCGTCGTGGGTCAGCTCCTCGTTGCCCGCCGACCCGTTGGCTCCGCCGTCGTCGGCCCGGGCGAGCGCGCCCTCGTCGAAGGCCTGGGTGAGGATGCCGATGATGTCGTCGGTCGACTGGTCGACCCGGCGCTGCTCGATCAGCTCGATGCACAGGGTGGCGAACTCGCCGCCGGCTTCCGCTGCAGCCAGCAGCACGGGATCGTCGGCCTCGGTGTGGCCGTCGCCCGCCATCATGGCGTCGCTCCAGCGGTAGAGCTTCTCGCGGGACTCGGGGTCGAGGCCCATCAGCTCGGCGATGACGATGAGCGGCACGTGGATGGCGAAGTCCTCGACGAAGTCGCACTCGCCGTGCTCGGCGATCTCGTCGATGATCTGGTTGGACAGCTCGCGGATGTGGTCGGAGAGCTGGCGCACCATGCGGGGCGTGAAGCCCTTGTTGACCAGACGGCGCTGGCGGGTGTGCTCGGGATCGTCCATCGAGATGATCGACATGGGCGCGGCCACCTTGGGGCGCACGCCCTGGGCCGCCGAGTAGACGTCCTGGTTGCGGCTGATGTGGCCGACGTCCTCATGGCGGGACACGACCCACAGCTCGTTCTTCGCGTCCCACCACAGCGGTGCGCTCTGCCGCATCCACCGGTAGGCGTCCCACGGGTCGTCGTAGAACCGGGGGTCGAGGATGTCGATGTCGAACGGCGGTGGGGCCTGTGTCGTTCCCTCAGCGAGCGTCATGCCCGCCAGTGTGTCAAACGAACGTTTGATGGGCAAGGGCTCGTGTCGAGCGCGCCGACTGCGGCAGATCGAGGTTCGGGCGCCGAGCGGCCCGCGGGTATGGTGAACCACCCTCGGCGGCGTGACCGAGTGGCTTAGGTAGCGGCCTGCAAAGCCGCGTACAGGGGTTCGATTCCCCTCGCCGCCTCACCGCAGAAGGGTCGGCGACCGTCACCTCGGTCGTCGGCCCTTCGTCGCGTCCGGATGCGGCTGGGGCCGGTCACGGCATGCCGGTACCACCTGCTGAGGCGGAGGCCCGCGGCGATGTGGCGGCGGGCCGTACCAGGCGGGAGACAGCTGATGGACCAGGGACATGACCGCGCCGACGGTCAGGCGGAACGGCGCGCGGGCGTGCTGCGGCGGATCGGCATGGCGGTGGAACAGGTGCTCGCCCAGCGTGCCGTCGACGTGGATGCCACGTACGCGCGGCTCGAGGGACGCGACCCGATCACGCTCGACGAGGCGATGGACGACGCGGCGAAGCGGCGGGCCGAGGATCGGCCGAAGTCGACCGGTTCCCGCCGCCGGACCCGCACGTGGCGGTTCGTGCAGCGCTTCCGTCTGCGGTTGCTCGTGGTCGCCGTCTTCGCGGCCGTGTCCTGAACGAGGCCTGCCCTACGTTGCCCTACACTCGCCGGCCGTGACGGGGTTCCAGCGGGCCGGGCGACCGCGACGGTGAAGAAGACCAGCGTCTACCTGCCCGAGCCGCTCAAGGAGCGATTGGCCCTGCTCGCCCGGCGCACCGGCCGGTCGGAGGCGCAGCTGCTGCGCCTGGCCGTCGAGCGGCTGGTGGCGACCGAGCCGTCCGGGCGAACGCCGGTGGCGCTGGCCGACGACCCGTTGGCCGTGCCGCCGGCCGGACCGGCGTTCGTCGGCGTCGGGGTCGGGCCCGGCGACCCGGGCCTGGTGACCCGCCGTGCGGTCGAGGTGTTGCACCAGTCCGACCGCGTGCTCGCACCGACGACGTCGACAGCCGCCGTGGGCCGCGGAGGCGATCGTGCGCGACGCCGCGCCCGGCGTCACGGTCGAACGGGTGAGCTTCGTGATGGAGGTCGCCACCGACGCCCGGGAGGCTGCGCTCACCGCCGCGGTCGACCGCATCGTCGGGCATCTCGACGCGGGGGAGCGTGTGGCCTTCGTGACCATCGGCGACCCCAGCATCTACAGCACGTTCGGCTCGTTGGCCGACGCCGTGCGTGAGCGTCGCCCGGCCGTGCCCATCGAGGTCGTCCCCGGGATCATGGCCTTCCAGGACCTCGCGGCCCGCACCGCCACGGCACTCGTCGACGGGACGGAGCACCTCGTGCTGGTGCCCGCCCACGCCTCCGCCGACAGCGCGGCGCTGGAGGTGGCGGCCGCCGATCCGCACGCCGCTGTCGTCGTCTACAAGGGCGGCGCACTGGTCGGGAAGGTCGCGGCCACGCTGGCCCACCACGACCGCCTCGACGGCGCCATGCTGGGCGAGCTGCTCGGACTGCCCGGCGGCCGGGTCGCACCGCTGGCCGAGGTGGCCGACCGCCCGGCGTCGTACCTCGCCACCCTCATCGTGCCTCCGGTGCGGACACCGTGATCACCTTCGTGGGCGCCGGCCCGGGGGCGGCCGATCTGCTGACGCTGCGCGCCGCCCGACGACTCGGCGCCGCCGACGTCGTCGTGTGGGCGTCGTCGCTGGTGCCCCCCGAGGTGCTCGAGCACGCGGCCCCCGGGACGACGGTGCACGATTCAGCGGGCATGACGTTCGAGGACGTGACCGCCATCTACCGGGAGCACCCCGACGCCGCCATCGTGCGCCTCCACTCCGGCGACCTGGCGCTGTACTCGGCGGTCCAGGAGCAGATCGACTGGTGCATGGCGCACGACCGCGAGTTCGAGATCGTGCCCGGCGTCGGGGCACTGGCCGCGGCGAGCGCCTCGGTCGCCCGCGAGCTCACGATGCCGGCCGTGGCGCAGTCCGTCATCGCCACCCGACTGCCCGGCCGCACCTCGGCGTCGATGCCGCCGGGAGAGACCGTGGCGGCCTTCGCCCCGCATCGCACGACCATGGCCGTCTACCTGTCCGGCGCCCGGCCGGAGCAGCTGCAGGCGGAGCTGCGCGTGGACGGCGAGGGGTACCCCGACGACACGCCCGCCGCCGTGGTCGTGCGCGCCACGTGGCCCGACGAGCGGGTGGTGCTCACGACGGTCGGCGAGCTGGCCACGACCATGCGCGCCGAAGGGTCGCGGATCACCGTCCTGGTGCTGGTGGGCCCTGCCCTGGCCGGCGCCGCCCCCCGCTGTCGCCTCTACGACCCGGGCTACGCCCACGGCCACCGTCGCCGCTCGGCGCCCGGCACGACCACGGGACGGCCGCGGTGACCACCGTGACCGCGGTGCCCACGGTCGTCGAGCTCGTCGGCGCCGGCCCCGGTGACCCCGACCTGTTGACCCTGCGGGCCGAGGCCGCCCTCGCCGCGGCCACCGTGGTCGTCACCGACCGTGCCGTCGCGGACCTTGCGGCGGCGTTCGCCCCCCGGGCGGCGGTGATGGTGTCGCCCGCCGGCGGCGATGACGAGGGAGGGGTCGGTGCGGCGATCGTCGACGGCGACGCCGTGCGAGTGCTCGCCGGGGCCGCCCGGCGGGGCGAGCGGGTCGTGCGGCTCTACAGGGGCGATCCCTGGCTCCACCCGGCGTACGTCGTCGAGTCGGCGCTGCTGTCGAGCGCCGGCGTCGAGCACCTGACCGTTCCCGGGCTCGCCGTCGAGCTCGCCGTGCCCACGATGGCGGGCGTGCCCGTGCACCACCGTCCGTCGTCGGTCTCGGTCACCCTCGGATCGCTGTCGAACCTTCCGCCGGCCATCGACCCCGCCCGCACGCTCGTGACCGTCGCCGACGACCCCGCCGGCCTCGTCGCCGGGCTGGGGCGCGGCGGAGATCCGTCGATCCCCGCCGCGGTGATCTCGGCCGACGAAGGGGCGGCGGTCGTCCGCTGCGGCACCCTGGCTGACCTCGCCGTGGACCCGACGATCGGGCCCGGTGTCGTCGTCGTGGGCGCGGTCGTCGGTGCCACAACGGCGGACTGCGCGCACCACGACGTCGAGGTCGGCCATGGGTGAGCCTGGGGGGTACGAGGGCCCGGTGCACGTGGTCGGACTGCTCGGCGGACGTCCGGTCGGCGACGCCGCCCGTGCGGCGCTCGCCGACGCCACGCTCGTCGCCGGCGGGCGCGACCAGGTCCCCGCGGTGCGCGACCTGCTCGCACCCGGAGTCAAGACCGTGATCGTCGGGGCGGGCCTGGGCGCCCTCGATGCCGTCGCCGCCCACGACGGGCCGTCGTGCGTGCTGGCGTCCGGCGACCCGGGGTTCCACGGCATCGTGCGCGCGCTCGCCGAACGCATCGCGCCCGAGCGCATGGTCGTGCATCCGGCGCCGTCGTCGGTGGCCCTGGCGTTCGCCCGGCTGGGCCTGCCGTGGGACGACGCCGTCGTCGCCTCGTGCCACACCGGAGACGCCGCTCGCGCCGCCGCCCGTGTCGCCGGTGCGGCGCGTGCCGCCGTCCTGTGCGGGCCGGCAGCGCCGCCCGAGGCGGTTGGCGCCGCGCTCGTGGCGCTCGGTGCCCATCACGAGCTCGTGGCCGTGGCGGCCCGCCTCGGCGAGACGGGCGAGGAGGTGTCGCGGGTGGCTGACCTCGCCGCGCTGGCCGCGGGGAGCTTCGACCACCGCTCGGTCGTGGTGTTGTGCCACCCGGCGCCGTCGGGCGTCCGACCCGCGGTGCACACCGGCGGGCGACCGACCGGCGAGTTCGTGCACCGCCGGGGGATGATCACCAAGCCCGAGGTCCGCTCGGTCGTGCTGGGCCGGCTCGACCTTCCCGAGCGGGGCGTCCTCTGGGATGTCGGCGCGGGCAGCGGCAGCATCGGCATCGAGGCGGCCCTCGCCGCACCCGGCCTGCGCGTCGTCGCGATCGAGCGCGACCTGGCCGCGGTCGACACCATCGTGGCCAACGCCGCCGCGCTCGGCGCCGCGGTCGAGGTGGTCGCCGGTGCCGCCCCGCGGGCGCTGGACGACCTGCCGGCACCCGACCGGGTCTTCGTCGGCGGCGGAGGGCTCGACGTGCTCGACGCCTGCCTGGCCGCGGTGCGCTCCGGCGGCCGGGTCGTGGCGACGTTCGCGGCGGCCGACCGCGCCCTCGCCGCCCGGTCGCGGCTCGGTTCGCTGGCGCAGGTGTCGGTCGACCGGGCGGCGGACCTCCCCGATGGTGGGGTGCGGTTCGTGGCCGACAACCCCGTGTTCGTGGCCTGGGGTGACGTCGTGGCCGGCCGAGAGGACGGTGCCCACAGGCGCGTGGTGGTGGGTGTCGGGTGCTCGTCGGAGGCCACGGTCAGCGAGGTGGCCGAGGTGGTGGCGCACGCCCTGGACGGCGCCGGCCGCTGGGGGCGGGCCACGTGTGTCGCCACGGTCGACCGCCGTGCGGGGCATCCGGCGGTGACCGCGGCGGCGAGCGGCGCCGACCTGCTGGCGTTCCCGGCGACGTTGCTGGCCGCCGTCGAGGTGCCCAACCCCAGCCCTGCGGTCGCGGCCGCCGTCGGCACGCCGAGCGTCGCCGAGGCCGCCGCCCTGCTGGCCGCGGGACCGGGCGGGCGCCTGGTCGTCGACAAGCAGCGGGGCCCCACCGCCACCGCCGCCGTCGCCGTCGGGGCCCGCGACCGGCCCGGCCCGGGTCAGGTCCGGGTCGTGGGCCTCGGGCCCGGCGCGGCGGAACACCGCACACCGGCCGCGGTCAGGGCCGTCCGGTCTGCCGATGCCGTGGTCGGCTACGGGCCTTACGTCGCGGCGGTGGCCGCGCTGTTGCGGCCCGATCAGCTCGTCTTGCGGTCGGCGATGGGCGCAGAGGCCGCCCGGGCCGAGGAGGCCGTGGCGCTCGCCGCCGCCGGCTGGGACGTGGCCCTGGTGTCGTCGGGCGACCCGGGCACCTTCGCCATGGCGTCCGTGACGCTCGAGACCGCCGCCGGTCGCGGGGTGACCGTGGAGGTGATCCCCGGCGTGACGGCGGCCAGCGCCGGCGCGGCCGCCGCCGGCGCGCCGCTGGCGGGCCCGTACGCGGCGTTGACGCTGTCCGACATCCTCCTGCCGTGGGAGACGATCGAGGACCAGCTGCGCGCCGCCGCGGGCGCGGGCCTGGGGATCGCGCTGTTCAACCCCCGGTCGACGGGGCGACCCGACCACCTGGCCCGCGCGCGTGACGTGCTGGCCGGTGTGCTCGGGCGATCGATCCCGGTCGCGATCATCACCGACGCCACGGGCCCCGACCAGGCCGTGGTCGTCACCACGCTCGGCGCCCTGGACCCCACGGTGGCGTCGATGCGCTCGATCGTGTTGGTCGGTACCGACGACACCGTCGTCGCCGACGGCCGCGTCGTCACCCGGCGCCATCACCCCCGCGCGACCGAGGGCGGCGAGGCCGACGCGACGGACAGCCCCGCGTCCGAGCCGACCGAGGGCACCCGATGACGCCGCCCGTCCACCCCATCGAGGCCGAGAGCTACCGCATCCTCGCCGAGCGGGTCGACCTCGACCGCTGGCCGCCGCTCAGCCGGGCCGTGGTCGCCCGCGTGATCCACGCCGCCGCCGATGTCGGCTACGCCCGCACGCTGGTGGTCGACGAGGCCGCCTGCGCCGCCGGCGTGGCGGCCCTCCGGGCGGGCGCACCCGTCGTGTCGGATGTCGAGATGGTGGCGGTCGCCAGTCACCGTGCCGGCACCGTCTCGCTGCTGGCCGAGGGGCGCCGGCGGGCGGCGATCGAGTGGCTCGACGAGCCCGACCTCACGATCTCGGCGGCGGCGATGCGCGTCGCCGCCGAGCGGTGGCCCACCGGTGCCGTCGTGGTGGTGGGCAATGCCCCGACCGCGCTGGCCGAGGTCGTCGCGCTCGCCGGGGCCGGACGGTTCGCACCCGCGCTGGTGATCGGCCTGCCGGTCGGCTTCGTGGGGGCGGCCGTGGCCAAGGCGGCGCTGCGTGCCAGCGGGCTCCCGGCCGTGTCGAACGTGGGCGAGCGGGGCGGCAGTGCCGTGGCCGCCGCGGCGCTGAACGCACTCTGGCGCCTCAGCCAGGAGGGCGAGCGATGAGCGATGCGGGGGCAGTGCACATGGTCGGCGCCGGTCCGGGCGACCCGCTGCTGCTGACGCGTCGGGCGGCCCGCCTGCTCGCCGAGGCCGATGTCGTCGTGGCCGATCGTCACTCGACCGACGAGGTCGCCGGGTTGGCCCGGCGGACCGCGGCGCGCACCTACGTCGGCCGCACGCCCCAAGCCCCGGCCTGGTCGACCGATCGCATCGTCGACCTGCTCGCCGAGCACGCCACCGCGGGCCGCCAGGTCGTCCGTCTGAAGAGCGGTGACCTGTTCGTGTGCTCGCGCGCGGCCGAGGAGGTCGCGGCGCTGGTGGCCTGCGGCGTCCGCGTCACGACCACCCCGGGCGTCACCGCCGCGACCGCCGCGCCGCTCGCCGCCGGGGTCGTGCCCACGCCGGGGACCGGCGTCACGATCGTCTCGGGCGACCACGACCCGGCCGCAGCACCGGTCGACTGGGCGACCCTCGCGACGCCGGGGTCGATCCTCGTCGTCCTCACCGGCCGAGCCCACCAGCGCCGCATCTCCGACCGGCTCATGGCCGCCGGCCTGAGCGGGGCCACCCCGGTGTCGGTGGTCCACGCCGCCGGGCGTCCGGGCACCCGGGTGGCGTCCGCCGACCTGGCTCGGCTCGGGTCGACCCGCCTCCCCCCGCCGGCGACCGCCGTCATCGGCCCGATGATCGGGGACGGCGATGCACATCCCTGACGGCTGGATCGACCTGCCCACCTCCGCGACGGCCGCTGCCGTCGCCGCGGGCGCCGTCGCGGTGGCAGCCCGCCGCACCGGCGTGGCCCTGCGCGACAAGGCGACGAGCATGCCCGCCGTCGTCGCCGCCTACCTGCTGGTCGCGCAGCTCCTCGTGCTGCCCGTGGGACTGGGCACCAGCGCGCACCTGATCGGCGCCGGGTTGGCGGCACTGTTGGTGGGGCCGTCGATCACGATCGTGTGCGTGGCCGTGGTCGTGGTGGTGCAGGCGCTGCTGCTCGCCGACGGCGGCGTCACGGCCATCGGCCTCAACCTGCTCAACGACGGCATCGTGCCGGCGCTCGTGACGGCAGGGTTGTTCGCGTTCGTCCGTCCGCTGCTCGGAGCGCGGCGTCGCCGGGCGGTCGGTGGCGGCGTGTGCGCCGGCGTGGGGTCGTTGGCCGCCGCGAGTGCGGCCACGGTCGTGTTCGTCGTCGGCGGCACCGATGCGGTGTCGCCCGGTACGGTCGCCGCGTCGATCGGTGGGGCGCACGTCGTCGTCGCCGCGCTCGAAGCGGTGCTGACCGCACTGGCGTTGGGCACCGTCCTACGGCTCCGCCCTGACCTGGTGCGTTCGGTCCGGCACCAGCGCCCGACGGTGGCGGACGCGGCGGCGACCGCCGCGGTGGCGCCTGCGCTTGCTGCGTCCGCACACGAGCCGAGCCGACCGTGAGCTCCGCGCATGCCACCGGCCCGGCGCCCGACCGGCTGCGGAGCCCGCTCACCGCTCTGGCGCCCGAGGCCAAGGTGGCTGGTCTGGTCGCGTTCCTCGTGGTCGTGGCCGTGACGCCTCCCACCGCGCCGTGGGCCCTGGCCGCGCAGGCGGGCGTTGCCGTGGCCGTCGCCGTGCTGGCGCTGGTGGACTGGCGGGCCGTCGCGGGTCGCCTGGCTCTCGACCTGCCGCTGGCCGTGCTGGCCGTGGCGTACGCCGTCGCCGGGCGGGAGCCGCATGTCGAGGTCCTGGGCCTGTCGGTGTCGCAGCCGGGGCTGCGGGTCGGCCTCGGGATCCTGGCCAAGGCCACCATCGGCATCGTGGCCGTCAGCGCCCTGGCCGCGTCGACGTCGGTGCCCGACACGATCGCCGGCCTGGCCCGTCTCGGCGCCCCCGGCTGGTTCCGGCAGCTGCTCGCCCTGACAGCCCGGCAGCTCCAGGTCCTGCGGTCCGACCTGGCACGCATCCGGCGCGCCGTCGAGGTGCGGACGGCCTCGCAGCGGCGCACGGTGGCCCTGGCCGCGGGCGCACGGTCGCTCGGCTCGCTGTTCATCCGTTCGACCGAGCGGGCCGACACCCTGCGCCTCGCCGCCGAGCTGCGCGGCGGTGACACCATGACGCCGCTGGTTCCGGCGGTCCCGGCGACCTCGCGCCGCGGGCCGCCGGCCTGGGCGTGGGGGCTGGTCCCCGCGGTCCTGGCGACGGTCGCCTCAGTGGTGCTGCGGTGACCGACCTGCTACTCGTCGGGCACGGCAGCCGCGATCCCGCCGCGGCGAAGGAGTTCGGCTCGCTCGTCGAGATGGTCGCGGGTCGGCTCGACGGGCGACGGGTGGCCGGGGGGTTCCTCGAGCTGGCCGACCCGCCCATCGACGATGCGCTCGACCGGCTGGTCGCCGAGGGCGCCGACGACATCGTGGCGGTGCCCTACGTGCTGTTCGGGGCCGGGCATCTCAAGGACGACGGGCCCGCCGTCCTGGGCCGGGCGCGGCGTCGGCACCCCGGTGTGCGCTTCCGCCTGGCGCGGGACCTGGGCACGCACCCGGCGGTGCTGGACGTCGCCGAGGAGCGGGCGCGCGAGGCGCAGGCGCGGTTGGTCGCCCCCGACGACGCCGAGCACGCCGTCGTCATCGTGGGCCGCGGATCGACAGACCCCGACGCGAGCGCCGAGTTCGTGAAGCTCGCCCGCCTGCTCGGCGACGGACGGGGGCTGGGCCTGGTCGAGGCCGCCTTCGTCGCCATGACTGGACCGTCGATCGAGCAGGCCCTGGACCGGTGCCGACGCCTCGGCGCCCGGCGCGTCGCGGTCGTGCCGCTGTTCCTGTTCTCTGGTGTGCTCGTCGACCGCGTCGCCGATCGCGTCACCGCGTGGGCCTCGGCGTCGGCGTCGACGGCGGACCACCGTGATCTCGACCCCATCGAGGTCACCGTGGGCGAACCGCTGGGTGCCCACCCCCGGCTGGCCGATCTGGTGGTCGAGCGGTTCGGCGAACCGCAGACCGGCGATGTCCGCATGAACTGCGATGTGTGCAGCTACCGGGTGCGGCTCCCGGGCTTCGAGGAGCGGGTGGGCACGCCGCTGTCGCTCGGCCCACCGGAGCGGGAGCGCCGGGTCCGAGGCTGGCGGGCCCGGCGGGCCGCCAACCAGGCAGCCGACGAGGCGGCCGAGCGCCGCGAGCGTCCGCGGCGCGGGCTGGGCCGCCGCAGCGGGATCCCGTCGCCACCCCGCCGGGTGGGGCCCGCCCTGGAGGTGCGCGGCCTGGTCCATCGGTGGCCGGACGGCACGGACGGCCTGACGGGGGTGGACCTGAGCGTTGACCCCGGCGAGCGGGTGGCGGTCCTCGGCGCGAACGGCTCGGGCAAGACGACGCTCGCCCTCCATCTCGTGGGTGCGCTCGAGCGCGACGGGGGCACGGTCCAGGTGGCCGGGCTGCCGGTCGCGCCTGCGAACCTGGCGGAGGTCCGACGGAGGGTGGGGCTCGTCTTCCAGGACCCCGACGACCAGCTCCTGCTGCCCACGGTCGCGGCGGACGTCGCCCTCGCGCCCGCCAACCAGGGACTCGACGCCGACGAGGTGCAGGCCCGCGTGGCCGCGGCGCTCGAGGTCGTCGGCCTGACCGACGCCGCCGATCGGGCGCCCGAGCACCTGAGCCTGGGGGAGCGGCGGCGCGTGGCCCTCGCCGGCGTGCTCGCCGCCCACCCCGAGATCCTCGTCCTCGACGAGCCGACAGCCAACCTGGATCCGGCGGCCCGGAGGGACCTGATCGAGGTCATCCGCGGTCTCGAGCTCACGACGCTGGTCATTACGCACGACCTGCCCCTCGCGCTCGAGTTGTGCTCCCGTTCGGTCGTGGTCGCACACGGCCGGGTGGCCGCCGACGGGCCCACGCCGGCGCTGTTCGCCAACCCCTCACTGCTGGCCGCCCACCGGCTCGAGCTGCCCTACCGCATGGTGGTCGCCCCGCCGCCGGCGTAACACGCCGTCGGTCATAGAAACCCTGGTGGCGGCGGCTGTCGGCGCCGGTAGCGTCGACCGGACGTGTCCAGCTCGCCCGCTCTCGACCCGCGCACCGACGCGCTGCCCGGTCCGCTCGACGGTGCTCCGAGCAGCGACGGCGGCCTCGGCCCCCACGATCACGACGCCGATCGCCGCGTGGGCACCCTCGCCGGGGTGGCCGCCTACTCGCTGTGGGGCGTCTTCCCGCTCGTGTTCCACCTGCTCCGCACGGTGGAGCCCGGCGAGATCCTCATCCATCGGATCGTCTGGTCCTTCGTCGTCGTCGTGGCCCTGCTGCTGGTCCGCCGCGAGCGCCACTGGTTCCGCGCCGTCCGCTCCCGTCCCGGGGCGCTGCCACGGCTGACCCTGGCGGCGGTGCTCATCGCCACCAACTGGCTCGTCTACATCTGGGCGGTCAACAACGACCACGTCATCGAGGCGGCGCTCGGCTACTACGTGACTCCGCTCATCTCGGTGGCGCTCGGCGTGGCCGTCCTCGGCGAGCGCCTGCGCCGGATGCAGGTCGTGGCGCTGGGGTTCGGCGCCGCGGCGGTCGTGGTGCTCACAGTCGCCTACGGCCGGGTGCCGTGGGTGGCACTCGTCCTCGCCTGCTCGTTCGGCGGCTACGGGTTCCTCAAGAAGACGGTGCCGGTCGGCGCCGTCACGTCGTTGGCGGTCGAGACGCTGGTCCTGCTGCCTCCGGCCGTGGCGGGTCTGGTGGTCCTCCAGGTCACGGGTGACGCCGCGTTCCTCCACGGCAGCGTCGGCCGTGACGTGCTGCTGGTGAGCCTGGGTGTCGTCACGGCGGTCCCGCTGCTGCTGTTCGGCACCGCGGCCCGGCGCATCCCCCTGTCGCTGCTGGGCCTGCTCCAGTACCTCACGCCGACCCTCCAGCTCCTGTGCGGCGTGCTCGTGTTCCACGAGCCGATGCCGGCCGAACGGCTGGTCGGCTTCGTGCTCGTGTGGGTCGCCCTCGGCGTGCTGGCGGTGGACGCGCTGGGGACGCGACGCCGAAACTCGGCGGCGCTTCCGGTCGTCGAGCCCACGTGAACTTCCTCGGCCACACCCACGTCGCCCTCGCCGGAGGGCGGGACGACCCCGAGTACCTGCTCGGCGCCGCCCTGCCCGACCTGGCGCCGATGGCCGGCGTGCGGGTGGCCCGGGCCGACCTGGACGGTGCACTCGGCGAGGGCGTGCACTGCCACCTGCAGGCCGATGCCGCCTTCCACGCCCACGCCGAGTTCCGCGCCGGGTCGGGCGCCCTCCGTCGCGACCTGGCCGAGCGGGGCATCGGGTCGGGCCCGGCTCGCGCGGTCGGCCACGCCGGGTGGGAGCTCCTGCTCGACGGCACGCTCGTCGGGTCGCCCGCCGAAGATGCGTTCCGGCGTGCGATCGCCGTCGGCGACCGCGCCGCGGCCGCCATGGCGCCGCAGGACCGACCGCGCTGGGCGAGCTTCCTCGCTCGCGCCCGCACGGCGGCCGGGCTCCACTACGACGACCCGCGCTGGGTGGCCGACCGCCTCCACGGCATGCTGACGCGCCGACCCCGGCTGCGCCTGCCGGCCGCCCAGGTCGCCACGGTGGCCGAGGTGCTGGCCGGGCACGTCGATGCCGTGCGGGCCGTGGCGGAGGCCGTGCTGAGCGACACTGTGAGAGGAACGGGCCGGACGTCATCTAACCTCTGACGGACATGCCCCGTCCCGGCCTGCGCCGCCACGCGCTCCTGCTCGCATTCATGGTGGCAGCGCTGGGTCTGCTCGGCGGCGCCACCCGCGGCGCGCTGGCGCCCGGCGACATGGCCGCACCGGCCGAGCAGTCCGCGTCGCACGACGAGGGGGCCGACGGGTCGTTGCTCGCCCGAGACACGCCTACCATCGTCCAGGTCACCGCCGATCACCTGCGCTCGTCCGTGCGCCACGGCGCACCTGACGTCGCGCCCGTCGGGGTCGCTCTGGCGCTCCTCGTGCTCCTGCCGGTCGGGCTCGTGTCCCGCCTCCGGGTCCCGATCCGCCGCGCGTGCCTGGTGCACGTGCGTCGCCGGGGCCCTCCTGCGCTCGCCGTAACCTGACCCGCGTTCCGCCTGACATGCGGGACGCCGTCGTCGTACGTGCGTCCGCTGCGCGGACAGAACCCAGGAGTCACGGACTGAGCGCCCTCGCCCGGCGCGGCCACGTGGTCGGTCGACCGACTGTGACCGGCGCCGCTCGACCCCAGGACACCGCCCATGACCCGGCCGTCGGGTCGATTCGACGCGGGCCCGCGTCCCGCGGGGGCACCGGCGGGACCCGGAGCAGCGGGATCATGAGCGCGCTGCTCCTGGTCCACCTGGTGGTTGGGCTCGGGTTGGTGGTCGTCGGTGCGCGTGTCGGGCGCTCCGGCGTGCTCGTGGCGGCCGCCGCACCTGCGGCCACGGTCGTGTGGCTCGCCCTGCAACTGGGCGAGGTGCTCGACGGTGAGCCGGTGAGCGAGAGCATCTCCTGGGTGCCGCAGCTCGGGCTCGACGTGGACCTGCGCCTCGACGGGTTCGCGGCGTTGTTCGTGACGCTGGTGTCGGGGATCGGCGTGCTGATCTTCCTCTACTGCGGCCGGTACCTGACAGCCGGCGGCGCCGGGCAGGGTCGTCTGCTCGGGCTGCTCGTCCTGTTCTCGGGTTCGATGCTGGGCCTCGTCCTGGCCGACGACCTGATCGTCCTGTTCGGGTTCTGGGAGCTGACGTCGATCACGTCGTTCCTGCTCATCGGCAACGACCACGGCTCGGTCAAGGCGCGGGCGGCGGCACTGCAGGCGCTGCTCATCACCGGGGCGGGCGGGCTGGCCATGCTCGCCGGCTTCGTGCTCATCGGCCAGGCCGCCCCCGGTGGCGGCACCTTCCGCATGAGCGAGGTGCTCGCCGCGCCGCCGGGCGGGACCCCCGTGACCGTCGGCCTCGTGCTGGTGCTGGTCGGGGCGTTCACCAAGTCGGCCCAGTACCCGTTCCACTCGTGGTTGCCGGGGGCGATGGTGGCGCCCACGCCGGTGAGCGCCTACCTCCACTCGGCGACGATGGTGACGGCCGGGCTCTACCTGATCGGCCGGTTCGCACCGGCGTTCACCGACGTCTGGGTGTGGCGTCCGCTGGTGGTGAGCGTCGGCCTCGTCACCATGGTGGCCGGAGGATTGCGGGCGCTGCGACAGCACGACCTCAAGCTCGTGCTGGCCTACGGGACGGTGAGCCAGCTCGGGTTCATGGTCGTGATGTTCGGCCTGGGCACGGCCGACACCGTGGTCGACGCGTGCGAGCTCGTGCTGGCGCACGCCCTGTTCAAGGCCGCGCTGTTCATGGTGGTCGGGATCATCGACCACCAGACCGGCACGCGGGACATCCGGCTGCTGCGCCGGCCGGGGCCCGGCTGGCGTCCCGTCACCGCGGTGACGGTGGTGTCGGCGGCGTCGATGGCGGGCTTCCCCCTGCTGTTCGGGTTCGTGGCCAAGGAGGACGCGTTCGCCGGTCTGGAGCCCGGGTCGTTCGCCTACGCCGGGCTGGTGCTGGTCCCGATCGTCGTCGCCTCGACGCTGACGGTCGCCTACAGCCTGCGTTTCGTGTGGGGAGCGCTCGGCTTCGCCCACGACGACCGGGTCGATGGCGGGGACATCGCGGCGGCGGCCGACCCCGCTCCGGGCCCCCGCCTGTCCTTCGTGGCGCCGGCTGCGGTCCTGTCGCTCTTCACGGTCGCGTTCGGCCTGGTGCCCGGCCTCATCGACCGCCTGATCGGGGGCGCCGCCGCGTCGCTGACGCCGGCCGTCGAGTCGGTGCACCTCGCGGTGTGGCACGGCTGGAACCTGCCGCTGCTGCTGTCCGGCGTGGTGCTGGCCGGCGGCCTCGTCCTGTTCCTCGCACGGCGCCCCGTCGAGCGCGTGCTGGCGGTCGGGCAGCACCTGCCCAGCGGGGGACAGGCGTACATGGCCACGCTGCGCGCCCTCAACGCGGTGGCCGACCGCACGACGGCGGTGGTGCAGAGCGGGTCCTTGCCCGTCTACGCCGGCGTGATCCTCACGACGGCCGCGCTGCTCACGACGGGTGCGCTGGTGCTCGGAGACGGTTGGCCGGGGTGGCCGGCCGTGTTCGGCTCCGCGGGCCACGTCGCCGTGTGCATCGCGCTGATCGCCACCGCCGTCGCCGCCGGCGCCGTGCACCGGCGCTTCTCGGCCGCGTTGCTGCTGGGGGCGACGGGCTACGCCATGGCCGGGCTGTTCGTCGTGCAGGGCGGCGCCGATCTGGCGCTGACCCAGGTGGCGATCGAGACGCTGACGACCGTCCTGTTCGTGCTCGTGCTGCGACGGCTGCCCGACCGCTTCGAGAGCCGGGCCACGGGCGGGGCGCGGGCGGTGCGCGTGGTGGCCGCGCTGTCGGTGGGCCTGATGGTCTTCCTCGTCGCGCTCACAGCCGCGGGCAACCGGACCGAGGCCCCGGTGTCGGGCGAGATGGTCGAGCGGTCGGTGTCCGAGGCCGACGGCCGCAACGTCGTCAACGTGATCCTCGTCGACTTCCGCGGCTTCGACACGATGGGCGAGATCACGGTGCTGGCGGCGGCCGCCATCGGTTCGGTGGCGCTCGCCCGCGCCGGCCGTCGCCCCCGGCGGGCAGCGCGCGACGTCGAGCGCGCCGCGCCCGTCGCCGCCGACGGTGGCCATCGTGTGGAACGCCTGGTCATCCTCGACGTCGCCGTGCGCCTGGTGTTCTCCGCCGTGATGGTCGGCTCGATCTACCTGCTGTTCGCCGGACACAACCAACCGGGCGGCGGCTTCGTGGGCGGCATCGTCGCCGGCGCGGCGGTGGCCTTGCGCTACGTCGCCGGCGGCATCGACGACGTGCGCAACCTGTCCCGGGCCCATCCGTGGACGGTGCTGGGCACCGGCCTCCTGCTGTCGGCGGTCACGGCCCTCGTCCCGGTGCTGCTCGGCTCGGCACCGCTCGAGAGCGCCACGTTCGAGACCGACCTGCCTCTGCTCGGCCACGTCAAGGTCACCTCGGCGCTCCCGTTCGACATCGGCGTCTACCTGGTGGTGCTGGGGCTGGTGCTCATGGTGTTCGAGTCGTTCGGCGACGATCCCCAGCAGGTCGAGCGCGCCGTGACCGTGCTGCTCGCCGCCACCGCCGCCGTGCTGTTCGGCATCGGCACCTACCTGGTGCTGCAGCGCAAGCTCAGCCGCATCATCATCGGCATCGCCCTGCTGAGTCACGGGGCCAACGTGCTGATGGTCAGCTCTGGCGAGGCGGGCAACGCGCCGATCATCGGCAACGGGAGCGTCGACGACCTGGCCGATCCGCTGCCCCAGGCGCTGGCGCTCACCGCCATCGTCATCAGCTTCGGCGTCACCGCCCTGCTGCTGGCCCTGGCGTACCGCAGCTGGTTGTTGACCGCCGACGACGAGGTGCAGGACGACGTCGAGGACGACATGATCGCCCGCCGCGGCGCTCCCGACGACGATCTGGCCGACGCGGGCGACCCGTCCGACCCCGACGAGGACGGTGGCCGGTGACCGCGCTGCTCACCCTGCCGATCCTGTTGCCGATCGGGGGCGCGGCACTGTCGATCCTGTTCGGGCGATCGCGCCGTGTGCAGCGCACGATCGGCGTGTCGACTCTCACCGCCGTCCTGGTCATGGCGGTGATGCTGCTGGTCGAGGTCGACCGCGACGGCCCCGTGTCGACCCAGTCCGGCGGCTGGGCGGCGCCCGTGGGCATCACCCTCGTCGCCGACAGGTTCTCGGCGATCATGCTCGTGGTGGCGTCGGTGATGCTGCTGGCGGTGCTGATCTACGCGATCGGCCAGCCGGGCGCCGAGCGCAACCACGTCGGGTTCCAGTCGGTGTACCTCGTGCTCGCGGCGGGGGTGTCGGCGGCGTTCCTGACCGGCGACCTGTTCAACCTGTTCGTCTCGATCGAGATGATGCTCACCGCCAGCTACGTGCTCATCACTCTGGGCGGACGGCTCGACCAGGTGCGGTCGGGCATGACCTACGTCGTGATCAGCCTGCTGGCATCTGTGCTGTTCGTCGCGATGCTGGCGTTCGTCTACGCGTCGACGGGCACGATGAACCTGGCCGACCTGTCGACCAAGGTCGCGGACCTGCCGGACGGGCTGCGCAGTGCGCTGGCCGTGCTGATGCTGGTGGTGTTCGGCATCAAGGCGGCGATCTTCCCGCTGTTCTTCTGGCTGCCCGACAGCTATCCGACCGCTCCGTCGCCCGTGACGGCCATCTTCGCCGGCCTGCTCACCAAGGTGGGCGTGTACGCCATCATCCGCACGCAGACGCTGCTGTTCCCCGCCGACACGCGGCCCGGCACCCTGCTGCTGTGGCTGGCCGGGGCCACGATGCTCGTGGGCGTGCTCGGCGCTATCGCGCAAGGCGACGTCAAGCGCATCCTCTCGTTCCAGATCGTCAGCCACATCGGGTACATGATCATGGGCCTCGGTCTGTTCACCGTGGGGGGCCTGGCCGCGGCGGTGCTGTACACGATTCACCACATCGTCGCGAAGACCGGCCTGTTCCTCACGG
This sequence comes from uncultured Acidimicrobiales bacterium, assembly GCA_963735375.1. GTDB lineage: Bacteria > Actinomycetota > Acidimicrobiia > Acidimicrobiales > VFJN01 > ZC4RG19. Next base: position 389,518 of record CAVTKS010000004.1, on the reverse strand, counting down.
GCGGGCTGATCGAGCACGCGGGCGGATCGAGCCGGCTGACCCGGCTGGGCGGCATGGTGCGCACCGAGCCGGTGATCGCCGTCCTGTTCCTCGTCCCGGCGCTCAGCCTGATCGGGCTGCCGCCGTTCTCGGGCTTCGTGGCCAAGTTCGCGTTGGTCGACGCTGCGTCCGCGGCGTCGTCGTACGGGGTGATGGGTGTGGCCCTGGTGGTGAGCCTGCTCACGATGTACTCGCTGATGAAGATCTGGATCTCGGTGTTCTGGAGCCCCGCCACCGAGACCCTGGCGGAGCCGCCCGACAGCCCGCCCGGCCGCGAGCCTTTGGGCGGGCCGCTGCTGATGGTGGTGCCGACGGCCGTGCTGGCGGCGCTCACGCTCGCCATCGGGCTCGCGGCGGGGCCCGTGTACGAGCTGAGCCTGCGGGCGGCGACCGATCTGCTCGACCCCAGTGCCTATGTGGCGGTGGTGGGCGGATGAGGCGCGCCGTGGGCATCGCCGTGGTGCTCGTCACGATCTGGGTGTTGGCGTGGGGGTCGCTCACGTGGGCCAACCTGGCCGGCGGCATCGCCGTGTCGGTGGGGTTGCTGATCGCCGTGCCCGATGTGCGACGGGCGACCCACCTCCCGATCGTGCGCCCCGTCCCGGCCGTGCGGCTGGCCGTGCGCATGGTCTGGGACATGGTGGTGTCGAACGCCGTGCTGACGCGCGAGGTGCTGACGCCTGGCCTCGGGACGTCGACCGGGGTGGTGAGCGTGCCGCTGGCGGGCTGTTCGGACGAAGTGGTCACCATCCTCGCCAACCTGGTGGCGATGACCCCGGGCACGATGCCGGTCGAGGTCGAACAGGATCCGATGGTGATGTACGTGCACGTGCTCCACCTCGACGATCCCGACCAGGTGCGGCACGCGATCTGGAGCCTGCGTGACCAGGTGGTCCGCGCGTTCGGTACGCAGGAGGCGATCGCGGAGGTCGAGCGGGTCAAGGCCGAGAGTGCACGGGAGCGGCGGCCGTGATCGCTGTCAGCTTCGTCATCGTCGCGCTGGCGGCGGTGGGCTTCGGCTACAGGCTGCTGCTCGGGCCGTCGCTGACCGATCGCGTCATCGGCCTGGACGGGTTGCTCGTCGTGGGTGTGAGCGCCATCACGCTGCGGGCGATGCAGACGGGCGAGGGGGCGTTCCTGCCCGTGGCCGTCGTCGTCACGCTCGTCGGGTTCGTGAGCACGGCCGTCGTCGCCCGGTTCATCGAGGGCAGGGGACGCTGATGGGCCCCGCACTCGCCCTGGTCGGTTCGGTGCTCACGCTGCTGGCCGCCCTCGGTGTCGTGCGCTTCCCGGACGTGCTGGCCCGCATGCACGCGCTGACCAAGGCGTCGACCGCGGGCCTGGTCCTGGTGCTGCTCGGCGGCGCGCTCACGCTCGACCACCCCAACGACATCACCTCGCTGCTGCTGGCCGGCGCCCTGCAGATCCTGACGATGCCGGTGGGCGCCAACCTCATGAGCCGCGCCACATACCGGGCCGAGGGCATCGAGAGCGAGGTCGACACCGTCGACGAGCTGGCCGAGCACATCGACCGCGGCGACGCTCCCGGGTAGAACAGCGTCATGGGCGACGGCTACCGCATCGACCTCACGCCGATCGGCCGGGTCGAGTCCACGCTGACCGATCCGGCCTCCGCGCCGAAGCAGGGCCACGAGGGTGCACCCGACGCGTGGCTCGTGTTCGACGAGGGCGTGCTCGACGGGCTCGACGGCCTCAGAGCCGGCGATCGCGTCATCGTCCTCACGTGGCTCGACCGCGCCGACCGCGCCGTCCTGCGCGTCCACCCGCGCGACGACCCGGCGAATCCCGAACAGGGGGTGTTCGCCACCCGCTCCGCGGACCGCCCGAACCCGATCGGCCTGCACCCGGTCGAGGTCGTCTCGATCGACGGCGCCCGCGTCCGGGTGCGCGACCTCGAGGCGGTCGACGGGACCCCGGTGCTCGACGTGAAGGTCGAGCTCACCACCGGGGGCCGGTAGCCCTCATCGGAGGTGGCACCTCAAAGGGTGCTGGCGCCAGGACTCCTGGTCCGAGCATCGAGATCTAGTACCGCGGCAGTGGTGGTAGCGTCGCCACCCACACAACCAGGCTGAGCTGGGGGGACCGCTCGTGCCGCTCGCACCCGACCTGCAGGCCGACGGTCGTGCCGCTGCTGGCCCGGTGACACGACCGGGCTGGCGTCTTCCGACCGTGCTCGGTCGCGTCGATGCGGTCCTCGCGCTGGTGGTGGTCGCAGGGATCGTGGTGCGCTTCTGGGGTCTCGGCACGCAGAGCCTGTGGTACGACGAATGGCTCACATCGGAGGCGGTCTCCGGCTCACTACCTGATGTGTTCCGTCACGTGGCGAACCGGGAAGGGATCCCGCCCACGTACTTCGTCGCGACGTGGGGGTGGGTGCGGATCGCGGGAGACGGTGAGGTCGCCCTTCGCTCGGCCTCGGCTGTCTTCGGTGCCGCCACGGTGCCCGTCGCCTATGCGATCGCGGGTGAGCTGGAGCAACGCCCGGCCGTGAGGCGGATGGCGGCGCTCCTGGTCGCGGTCAACCCGATGCTGGTGTGGTATTCGCAGGAGGCGCGGCCGTACAGCCTGGTCGCGTTCCTCGGCTCCCTGTCGGTCCTGTTCTTCGTTCGGGCGTGGCGGCGTGGCGAGCGTCGGGACGTGGTGGCCTGGGCGGTCGTGGCCGCGTGCATGGTGGCGGTGCACTACTTCGCCGTGTTCCTGGTGGTCGTCGAGGGGCTCGCGCTGCTAGGCCGTCGCCCTCGGGAGTGGCGCCGGCTCCTGCCGGCGCTGCCGACCGGTGTGGTGCTGGCGGCCATGGCGCCCATTGCCGCGGCACAGCATTCGCACGCAGCCAATCGGTTGTGGATCACCGAGTTCCCGCTCAGCCGGCGACTCGAGGAAGCCGGCCGGTCAGCGCTGGTGGGGCCGAACCCACCCGACGACGGCCTCTGGCTGGTGGTCGCGGTCGTGGTGGGGCTGGCGGGGTTGCTGCTGTTGGTCCGATCGGGCCGGGAGGCGCGCTCGGCCGCGGGGCTCGCGGCAGGGATCGGGGCGGCGGCGGTCATTTTGCCATTGGTCCTGGCGGTCGGCGGCATCGAGGATGTCGTCGTCGGTCGGTACCTCATCGCGTCGCTCGTGCCCCTCGTCGTGGCCGTGGCCGTCGGGCTGGGCTCGGGACCACGATGGCTGGTCGCCCCCGCGGTGGCGGTCGTGTCCGTCGTGTCCCTCGTGGTAGTGACCGCCGTGCACACGGATCCCCACCTGCAGAAGCCGGACTGGGACGCAGTCGCCGCAGCCGTCGAGGCCGGGACGGACGATCGCGCCCTCGTGCTCAACGTCCACGGGAACCTGGCCGGCCCCCTGTTGCACTACGTCGACGCGTCGCGCCGATTGGGTGACGACACCACCCAGGTCGACGAGATCGACGTCCTCTATGCAGCGTCGAGCCCGCGGCCATGCAACTTCCTCGTCGGACGAGCGTGCGCCCTCCTGTTCCTCGGGGCGCCACCGCCCGAGCCGTTGGCCGGTCGGCTGACGCACGTCGAGACCATCCGCCTCGACCAGTTCGTGATCGAGCGGTACCGACCCGACGACGGCCCCGTCACGATCAGCACCTCCGACGTCGTCGCGCTCGAGCAGCTGCCGAACGCGCTGGTCGTCGCGCCCGACGGATGACGGTACGCGAGGATGCTGCGCGTGCCGCCGACGATCGAACGCCACACGACGAACCGTCGTGGCTTCCTGGCCGGCGGCGCCGCGCTGATGGGGGCGGTGCTGGTGGGATGCTCGGGTGACGACGATGCGATCGGCGGCGAGGGCGAGGGCGACGGCGAGCGTGGCGACGACCCGACCGGCGACGGCGCGGCGACGTCGACCACCGCCGAGGGCGCCGGTGACGGCTCGAGCCCGCTGACCGCCGCCGACTTCGCCGCCCTGGGTACCTGCCTGCTCACGCCGGAGCAGATGGAGGGGCCCTTCTACCTCGCCGGCGACATGGTGCGGCGCGACATCACCGACGGCTTGCCGGGCCATCCCCTGCGCCTCGGCGTGCGGGTGGTGGACGCGGCGTGCGAGCCCATCCCCGGCGCGGTGGTCGACATCTGGCACGCCGACGTCGACGGCGACTACTCGGGGTACATCGACGGCACCGCCGGCGACGACGCGGGGGAGGGCACCACGTTCCTGCGTGGCCCGCGACACCCGCAACGACACCGACGGCATCGCCGGCGATGTCGAGGCCGCGGGCAACCTGCTCACCACGTCAGCCGCCGGCCCGGGGACGCTGGGCCTGGTCGTGCTGGGCGTCGATCCGGCCGCCACGTAGGCGGCGCCCTCAGCGGCGGGCGTCCTTGGGGCGGAACGCACCGGACAGGTCGGCCGTCTCGAACGCTACGTCCACGGGCTGCTGGCGGGTGTAGCGGTAGAGCGCGGTCTTGAACACAGCCGACAGCGCCGACGTCACGGCGATGACCGCGAGGACCCACAACACGCCGACGGCCACGCCCACGACCTGCAGCGCGACGACGCCGGTGACGCCGAGTCCGATGGCGAGAGCGATGCCGGGCAATGCGGCGACGATGCCGATCAGGCCCAACCCGAAGCTGAACGTGAGCTGTTCGCCCCAGGTGCTGCGGAGCAGCTGGGACGAGCGCTTGAACCCCTCGATCGCGCCGACGTCCTCGAACACGATCACCGGCAGCGCGAGGAACGACATGACGGCGAACGCCAGGTTGCCGAGCGAACCGAGGATGCGGCCGGCGAGCCCCAGCCGCTCCTGGATGAGGTCCATCACGATGGCGACGACGGTGGCGAGCACGGCCCACTCGAGGAGGCGGCCCGTGCGGCTGCGGGCGCCCGCGAACGCGGAGCCGAGCGACGGGTCGGCGCCGTCCATGCGCTGACCGGCGCCCGAGATCACGGCGGCTTGGCCGATGACGGAGATCCACGTGGCCAGCAGGCCCGCGATGGCGAAGACGATCCAGAGCGCCCAGTCGCTGGACCCGTCGTCGCTCCCACCTCCCAGCAGCAGCGCTCCCGGCCCGGCGACCACGGCGAAGGCGAGGACCGACAGCAGGCCCGCGACGACGGGGATCGCCACCAGCTCGCGGTCGCGCGACAGCACCTGCCACGACGCCTTGGCCAGCCGCCACCCGTTCGCCATCCGTCCCACGGGGGGAAGTGTCCTGCACCGAACCGCGGGTGTCGAGGAGATGCGCGCTATCCGAGCGCCGCCGGGTCGACGTTGGCGCCGCACAGCACCACGGCGACGCGCTCGTCGGGGTCGGCGACTGCTCCGGTCGTGAGGGCCGCCAGCGCCGCAGCGCCCGCCGGCTCGGTGGCGATGCGCAGCGAGGACCACAGCCGGTGTTGGGCGTCGGCGACCGCCTCGTCGGGCACCACCACGACCTGGTCGACCCACCGCTGCGCGGCCGCGAAGCCCAGCTCGCCGACCCGGCGGGCACCGAGTGCGTCGGCGGCCAGGCCGGAGACCTCGACGTCGACGGGATGACCGGCCGTGCGCGCCGCCGCGAGCGCGGAGCATCCGTCGGTCTCGACGCCTGTCACGGTCACCTCGCCTCGATACCAGCACGCGACGCCACCGATGAGCCCGCCGCCGCCCACGGCCACGATCACTCGGTCGACGACTGCCTGACCGCCCAGCTCGCGGGCCATGGTGCCCGCGCCCGCCAACATCTCGGGCTGGTCGAAGGCGTGGAGGAACCGTGCGCCGGACGCGGCCGCGTGGGTGCGACTGGCCGTCAAGGCGTCGTCGTAGAACCCGGGCACCACCTCGACGGTCGCCCCGAGGCCGCGCAGGCGGTCGAGCTTGGCCGGCGCTGTCGTGTCGGGCACGAACACCGTCGCCTGCACGTCCAGTCGCCGGGCGGCATAGGCGACAGCGACGCCGTAGTTGCCCCCGGACGCGGCGACGACGCCGGCGGTGGGCAGATCATCTGCCAGCAGTTGGGCGTGGGCCCCACGGCCCTTGAAGGACCCGGAGTGCTGCAGCAGCTCGAGCTTCAGGACCACGGGCGTCCGCCCCGCCGGCAGCCCGAGATCGGTCGGGTCGACCTCGACGACCGGCGTGTGGCGCACGAGGGTCGACAGCAGCCCAGCCGTGGCCTCGATGTCGGTGCGTGTGGGCAACGGCGGCGCGGGAGGGGGAACGTGGTCCATCACGGTGGAGTCTGGCCGGTGGCCGGGCCGCGCCGCCCGTATGCGTTCGCGCAACCGGAAGTCCGCCCGATAGTGTCCTGCGGCCGGCGGAAATCCCCCTTTCCGCTGAACCCCCTCGCTCTTCTGCCCCTCGCTGGGAGGAAACCGTGTTCGCACGACTCGGCACGTGGTGCCACCGACGGCGCTGGACCGTCGTCATCGCCTGGCTCGTCACGATCATCGTGAGCGGCATGGTCCTCGGCGCCGTCGGCACCGAGTCGCGCTCGGAGTTCGAGCTGCCCGACGTCGAGAGCCGACGCGGCACCGAGATCCTCGACGACAACTTCGGCGGCCAGGGCGCGGGCATGAGCGGCTCGATCGTCTTCCAGGCCGAGCGGGGCGTCGACGACACCCAGGTCCGGTCGACGATGGAGGACCTGTTCGCCCAGGTCGAAGAGATCGACGGTCTGACCGTGACCAGCCCGTACTCGCCCGAGGGGGCCCAGAACGTCGCCGGGTCGGGCCCGCTCGCCGGCCAGGTCGCGTTCGCCGAGGTCGAGCTGCCGTCCGACGTCACGCAGGAGGAGGCGCTCGAGATCACCAAGGAGATCAAGGAGCAGATCCCCGAGGTCGAGGGCGTCGACATCCTGCTCGGCGGGTCGATCTTCGCCGAGTTCGAGGCGCCGTCGTCCGAGGTGCTCGGGCTCGCCTTCGCCATCGTCATCCTGATCCTGGCGTTCGGGTCGGTGCTCGCCATGGGCCTGCCCATCGGCGTGGCGCTCGCCGGCGTGCTGATGGGCACGATCCTGGCGGGGCTGCTGAGCCACCTGGTCACGGTGCCCGAGTTCGCCAACATCCTGGGCGTGATGATCGGCCTGGGCGTTGGCATCGACTATGCCCTGTTCATCGTCACCAGGTTCCGCGAGAACCTGCACAAGGGGCACTCGATCGCGGAGGCCACCACGATCGCCATCGACACCGCGGGTCGTGCCGTCGTGTTCGCCGGCACGACCGTGGTGATCTCGTTGCTCGGCATGGTCGTCATGGGCATGAGCTTCGTCACCGGCCTGGCCGTCAACGCCGCCACCGTGGTGGCGCTCACGATGGTCGCCTCGCTCACCCTCCTGCCGGCGCTGCTCGGCTTCGCCGGCGAGCGTCTCGAGGTCACCCGCTGGCGGGGGCTCATCGCCGCCGGCCTCGTGGCGGTCGGCCTCATCGGCGCCGGGGTCAAGCAGCCGGCCGTGTTCCTGGGTGGCGTCGTCCTGGCCGTGCTGGTGATCCTGGCCAGCTTCGCGGTCCGGCCCCTCCGGCGCGAGGTGCCGCGGCGCCGCGGCGGGCGCCCGAGGAGACCGCGGCCTACCGGTGGAGCCGCTTCATCCAGCGCCATCCGTGGAGCTCGGCGCTGGCCGGGGTCACGGTGCTGGTCGTGCTCGCCCTGCCGGTGTTCGGCCTGCGCCTCGGGTTCTCCGACGAGGGCAACTTCCCCAAGGGCACCGACACGCGGCAGGCCTACGACCTGCTCGCCGATGCGTTCGGCGCAGGGTCCAACGGCAAGCTCGTGCTGGCCACCGAGGTACCCGACGGTGCCGACCCCACGACACTCGACGCGGTGACCGAGGCGCTCGGCGACCAGCCGGGCGTGGCCTTCGCCTCGCCGGCGCGGCGTGAGCGAGTCGGGCGAGGCGGCGATGTGGCTGGTGGTACCGACCACGGCGCCGCAGGACGAGGCGACCACCGAGCTCGTGGGCGATCTACGCGACATGCTGCCGCAGGTCACCGACGGTTCGGGGCTCGACGTGGCTGTCAGCGGTGTCGTGGCCATCCAGGTCGACTTCTCCACTTACCTGACCCAGCGGCTCTTCGTGTTCCTCGCTGCGGTGCTCACGCTGTCGTTCCTGCTGCTGATGGTCGTGTTCCGCTCGGTGCTCGTGCCGCTCAAGGCCGTGATCATGAACCTGCTGTCGATCGGCGCCGCCTTCGGTGTCGTCGTGGCCGCCTACCAATGGGGCTGGGCGGGACCGTTGCTCGACATCGACGGCGCACCCATCGAGCCGTTCATGCCCATGATGCTCTTCGCCATCGTGTTCGGTCTTTCCATGGACTACGAGGTGTTCCTGCTCTCGCGGGTCAAGGAAGAGTTCGACCGCACCGGCGACAGCCACACGTCGGTGGCCGACGGCCTGGCCGCCACGGCCCGCGTCATCACCGCCGCCGCTCTGATCATGGTGTTCGTGTTCGGCAGCTTCCTGCTCGAGACCGACCGCACGATCAAGCTGTTCGGCACCGGACTGGCCACCGCGGTGTTCCTCGACGCCACGATCGTGCGCATGCTCCTCGTCCCGGCGACGATGGAGCTGCTCGGCGACCGCAACTGGTGGCTGCCCCGTTGGCTCGATCGGCTGTTGCCCAAGATCGACGTCGAGGGCGGCCACGTCGACGCCGGCCCGCCGCCTGGCGAGGCAGACCGCCAGCTCGAGAACGTCTGAGACGCGCCAGCGGCGGGCACCCTTGCCCCGTCCATTCGTCGCAGCGGGTCCGCCCGCTGCCAGGACGGGGGAGTGACCCTGTGCTTGGTTTCATCGTCATGTTGATCGTCATCGGCATCATCGCGGGCTATGTGGCCCGCCTCCTGGTGCCCGGCCGCGATCCGATGTCGTTCGTGCAGACCGCCGTGCTCGGCGTCGTCGGCTCGTTCGTCGGCGGCTTCCTCGGCTACATCCTGTTCGACAAGGACTTCGACGAGGGTGGCCTGCAAGCGTCCGGAGTCATCGGGTCGATCATCGGCGCCGTGATCGCCCTGCTGATCTACAACGTGGCCAACAGCCGCGGCGTGGGTCGGCGCGTCTGACCCGCCGTCTAGGCGGTCGCCTGTACCCCGGCGGTCTCGTCGCCGCCGGGGTACGGCGCGCCCGCGATGATGGGGCATGATCGCGGCACGCACCTCGAACACGCTGGAGGACAGAACCATGGCGATCTCGGTCGGTGACCGCATCCCCGATGTCACGCTCAGGACGATGACGAGCGACGGCCCTGCGGCCATCCAGAGCGGCGACGCTCTCGGCACCGGCAAGGTCGTGCTGTTCGCCGTGCCCGGTGCCTTCACCCCGACGTGCTCCGATCACCACCTGCCCGGGTTCGTCCTCCGGGCCGAGGACCTGGCCGCCAAGGGCGTCGACACGATCGCCTGCGTGTCGGTCAACGACCCGTTCGTGATGGGCGCCTGGGGCCAGGCGCAGGGCACAGACGGCAAGGTGCTCATGCTGGCCGACGGCAACGGCGAGTTCACCGCCGAGGCGGGGCTCACGCTCGACGGCAGTGGCTTCGGGCTGGGCACCCGGTCGCAGCGCTACGCGGCGATCATCGAGGACGGCGTGGTCACCGAGCTGATGGTCGAGCCCGGGCCGGGCCTCGACGTCAGCTCCGCCGACTCGGTGCTCGACAAGCTCTGATCACCGGGCGCGGGCGCCACGCTGGTCGGCCGGCAACGGGATCACGAGCGGCGTCCCGGTCAGCGGGTCGGCGACCACCTGGCACGCGAGGCCGAACACCTCCTCGACCGTCTCCGCCGTGATCACGTCGCCGGGCGCCCCCTCGGCGACGATCGTGCCGTCCTTCATGGCCACCAGGTGGTGGGCATAGCGGCAGGCCAGGTTCAGGTCGTGCAGCACCAGGACGATCGTGCGCTGCTCGCGGGCGTTGAGGTCGGCCAGGAGGTCGAGCACCTCGACCTGGTGGGCCAGGTCGAGGAACGTGGTGGGCTCGTCGAGCAGCATCAGCCCCGTGCCCTGGGCGAGCGCCAACGCGATCCACACCCGCTGGCGCTGGCCCCCCGAGAGCTCGTCGACCGACCGGTCGGCGATGTCGGTGATCTCGGTGGCGGCGAGCGCCGCGGCCACCGCGTCCTCGTCGGTGGTCGACCATTGGCGGAACCAGCGCTGGTGCGGGTGGCGACCGCGGGCCACCAGGTCGACCACGCTGATGCCCTCGGGCGCGATCGGCTGCTGGGGCAGGATGCCGAGCCGGGTCGCGACCTCGCGGGTGGGGAGGCGGTGGATGTCGTCGCCGTCGAGCAGGACCGTGCCGTGGCGCGGCTTGAGCAGCCGGGCGAGCCCGCGCAGGAGCGTCGACTTGCCGCACGCGTTGGCGCCGACGATGACGGTCACCGCCTCGGGCGGGATCGTGAGCGTCAGCCGGTCGACGATGACCCGGTCGTCGTAGGCGAGCGACAGATCTGTCGCAGCGAGCGACGACGGTAGGACGAGGGTCATCCGGCGCTTCCGATCCGGTTGGCTCTGGCGAGCAGGAACAACAGGTAGGGAGCCCCCAGCACGGCTGTCACGATGCCGACAGGCAGCTCGGTGGGGGCGAAGAGGCGGCGGGCCACCAGGTCGGAGGCCACGAGCAGCAGGGCGCCGACCGCCGCGCTCGGCAGCAGGGCGGCACTGCTGCCACCCACGAGCCGCCGGGCGATCTGCGGCGACACAAGCGCCACGAAGCCGATGGGTCCCGCGGACGACACGGCGATCGCCGCCAGTGCCACGCCCGTGAGCAGCAACCCCGAGCGGACGCCTTCGACCCGGGTGCCGAGCCCCGTGGCGGCGTCGTCGCCCAGGTCGAGCGAGCGCAGGTGCCGGGCGAGCAGCACCGCCACCGGGACGAGCACGGCGAGGGCGATCACCAGCGGGCGCACGTGGTCCCACCCACGCGCGTTGAGGCTGCCCGTGAGCCACACCATCGCCCGCTGGGCGTCGTAGATCTGCGCCCGGGTCATGAGGTACGAGGTCACCGACGTGAGCATCGCCGTGGCGCCGATGCCCACCAGCACCAGCCGGTACCCGGTGACGCCCCGCTTGTACGACAGCAGGTAGATCGCCACGGCGGTCAGCACCGCGCCCCGAGCGCCCCCCACGTCACCTGGGCCGACGACCCGCGGAGCACCACGATCACGAGGACGGCGCACGCGGCCGCCCCCGCGTTCACGCCGATGATGTCGGGGCTGGCGAGCGGGTTGCGGGCGATGCGCTGGAAGATCGCCCCGGACAGCCCGAACGCCGCGCCGACCAGGATCGCGACGAGTCCACGGGGCAGCCGGAGCGTGCGGATGATGAAGTCCGTGTCGTCCGAGCCCCGCCCGATCAGGGTGCCGACGACGTCGCCGAGCGGCACGGGGAAGTCGCCCACGGCCAGCGACCACGCGAAGACGACGAAGGCCGCGGCGGACACCACGAGCGTGACGGTCACGGAGCGGCCGTCCAGGCGGGCGGAGACCGCCAGGCGACGGGACCGCAGCACCACGTCGCCGTTCGGCCCGCGTCGCGGGGTGGGGGACGCGGGGGCCCGCGTGTCGAGTGCGAGGCGCATCAGAGGTCGGCCAGCTTGCGGCGCCGCACGAGGGCGATGAAGAACGGCGCGCCCAGGAACGCGGTGAGGATGCCGACCTGCACCTCGCCGGGACGGGCGATCACGCGCCCGACCACGTCGGCGCTGAGCAGCAGCGTCGGCGCCAGCACGAGCGACCACGGCAGGATCCACCGGTAGTCGGGCCCGCAGATGGCGCGGGCGATGTGGGGCACGGTCAGCCCGACGAACGCGATGGGCCCGGCCGCGGCCGTGGCTGCGCCGCAGAGGATGACGATCGACACTGCCGCGACTCCCCGCGCCAGGTGCACCCGCTGGCCGAGCGAGCGGGCCACGTCGTCGCCCAGCGAGAGCGTGTTGAGCGACCGGGCGGAGAGCAGGGCCAGCACCGTCCCGACCGCCAGGAACGGAGCCACCTGCGCGATGACCTCGCTGTCGCGCCCGGCCAGCGACCCGACGACCCAGAAGCGGAACTGGTCGAGGGTCTGCAGGTCGAGCAGCAGGACCGCTGAGGTCAACGAGCTCAGCAGGGCTGACAGCGCCGCCCCGGCGAGCGCGAGCTTCACCGGCGTGGCGCCGCCCCGCCCGAGCGATCCCAGCACGTAGACGACGATGCTGGCGATGCCGGCGCCGACGAACGCGAACCACACGTAGCCTGGTCAACGAGGAGACGTCGAACAGGTAGATGGCGATCACGACGGCGAGCGATGCGCCGGCGTCGACGCCGAGGATGCCCGGGTCGGCCAACGGGTTCCGGGTGACGCCCTGCATGACCGTGCCGGCCAGGCCGAGCGCGACGCCGACGCCCAGGCCCAGGAGCGTGCGGGGCACCCGCAGGCTGCGCACGATCAGGTGGTCGTTGGACCCGTCGCTCTCGAGGAGCGCCTGCCAGACCGTGCCGGGGGTGATCGCCTTCGACCCGAACGCGATCGAGCAGAGGACCACCACGGCGAGGACCGCCAGGGCGACGAGCAGGCCAGCGGCCCTCGTCCACCCGGACTCGAGCAGCGACCGACGGACACGCCGCGCCCGTGCCGGGGCTGCCGCGGCGTCGATCTGGGGCATGTCAAGGACGGCGGTCATCGGTCGGTGGGCCCCCGCAGCGCTACGTGCATCGTTGTTAGGGTGGCTGAACATCCGAGCGTAGGTCAAGCTTGACCCTGGGACGACGGTCGACTGTCATCGGCGCACGGCGCGCGTCGTGCGAGGATGGCTGCGGTGCAGAGCACAGGTGCCATCGCGCCCCGAGGCGTGACGACGGATGAGGTAGGCGTGCTGGCCGGTGTTCACGTGTCGGTCACGCCTCGCCAGCGCGTCCGCTCGCAGGCCGACGTCGTGCGCCTGATCGTCGCCCTCGCTCTCATCGGCGTCGGGGTGCTCGTGGCCACTTGGCTCCGCAACACCATCGGGGGCGCCGAGGAAGACCTCGTCGACGTGTACGAGCGGGTGCCCGACCGCTTCGCCGAAGCGCTGACGGGCTTGGCGGTCATCGGCGCGGGGGTCATCCCCGTGCTCGCCCTGATCGCGCTGGTCGCGCGCCGGCGCTACCGCCAGGCAGCGACGCTGCTGTCGGGCGCGGTCGGCGCGGGGCTGGCCATGCGCTGGCTGACCGACTTCCTCGCCAACCAGGGCGTCATCGCCGCGGTCGACCCGGCCACCGACCGGATGGTCGAGCTCACGTCGCCCACCTTCGCCACCTCGCCCCTCATCGCGTCCGCGGTTGCCCTCGTCATCATCGCCTCGCCGTGGCTGTCACAGCAGTGGCGCCGGGTGCTGTGGGTCGGGGTCGGCATGCTCGTCGTGTTCCGGGTGGTGTCGTCGAGCGAGCCGCCGCTCGACATCGTGGTGGCGATCGCCGTCGGCATGGCCGTCGGGTCGCTGGCCCTGCTGGTGTTCGGCACCGAGGGCACCGACCCCGAGGCCCCCGAGCTGGTGGCCATGTTGCGCACGATCGGTCGTCCCCGGCGCATCGAGCAGCTGCCCGGCAACAACCCGCTCGTGTACGAGGTCGAGATGGTGGGCAGTGCGCCGCTGACCATGCGGGTGCGCACCGTGCACGACCGCTCGGAGAACATGCTCGAGCAGCTGTGGCGCTCGGTCCGGCTGCGCACCTGGATCAACGACCAGCCCTACGACACGGTGCAGCGCCGCATCGAGCACGAGGCGCTCGCCCAGCGGATGGCGGGCGACTCCGGCGCCCGCGTCGCGGCGGTGCGCGGCGTCGTGGCGTCCCAGTACGGCTCGGTCGGCCTACTCGAGGACCGTGTCGACGGCGGACCGGTGGCCGGCGTGCTCGCCCACCCGGCGTCGCACGTGGCGGGATCATCCGCACCCGTCGCCGCTACGGCGCCGGGCGCCGAGGCGGCCGCCGAGGCCACGGGGGCGGACGCCGGCCGCCTCGACCGTGTGCTGGTGGTCGACATGTGGCGCCAGGTCGCGGCCCTCCACGGCGACCGGCTCGCGCACCGGAACCTCGACCTCGAGTCGCTCTGGGTGACGCCCGACGGCCGGGCGGTGCTACGGGGCTTCGACGGTGCCGCCATCGCTGCCAGCGACCGGGACCTCGCGCTCGATCGGGCCCAGTTGCTGGTCTCGACCGCGCTGGTGATTGGCCCCACGATCGCGGTCGACGTGGCGGTCGAGGCGCTCGGGGCCCACGCCGTGGCCACCGCCGTCCCGTACCTGCAGCCGCTCGCCCTGCCGGGCTACACCCGCCGGGCGTGGCGCGCCGACAAGGACGTGCTCGACGCGCTGCGCACCGCCATCGCCAGCGCCACGGGGGTCGAACCGGCCCCGCTGGCGCGTCTCGACCGGATCCGGCCCCGCACGGCGATGTCGCTCGTCGCCGTGGTGGTGGCGTTCTACGTGCTGCTGCCCCAGCTCGGCGACTTCGGCGAGACCGCCGACGCGGCCAGCAAGGCCAACTGGTGGTGGCTGGCGCCGATGATCATGGGGGCGGCGGCCACCATCGCCTTCGCGGCGCTGGCGTTCGTGGCGTCGGTCCCGGAGCCGATCCCGTACCTGCCGGCGCTGCGCATGCAGATCGCGTCGTCGTTCGTCAGCCGCATCGCACCCGCCAACACGGGTTCGCTGGCGGTCGGGGTGCGGTTCCTGCAGCGGTCCGGTCTCGACCCGGGGCCGGCGGCGGCGGCCGTCGGGCTGTGCGCCCTGGCCGGGTTCGTGGTCCACCTGTCGCTGATGGGCGCGTTCCTGTTGTGGGTGGGCTCCAGTGACGTCGGGTTCTCGCTGCCGCAGGCCGACGTGCTGTTCATCGTCATCACGGTCGTGCTGTCGGCCAGCGGCCTGGTCATCGGGCTCGTGCCCGCGGTGCGCCGGCGTGTGCTGCCGCCGCTGGTCGAGCAGGCCCGCAACGCCGCCTCCTCGCTGGCCGACGTGCTCACGGACCCGTTGCGCGTCATCGGCCTCATCGGCGGGTCGCTGGGTATCACCTCGTCGTTCATCCTGACGCTGGCGGCCTCGGTCGCGGCGTTCGGCGGGGGGGTGAGCTTCCCCGAGGTCGGCGCTGCCTACCTGGTGGCCGCGGCGCTGGGCTCGGCGGCCCCGACGCCGGGCGGCCTCGGCGCGGTCGAGGCGGCGCTCGTAACGGCACTGACTGGCTACGGCATGTCGAGCGGCCAAGCCGTCTCGGCTGCGCTCACGTTCCGGCTGGTCACCTACTGGTTGCCCATGCTGCCGGGCTGGTTCACGTTCCAGCAGATGCAGCGCCGCTCGGAGCTGTAGCCGCCCCGCGTCCGGTGCGCCGCCCGGCTCAGGCATCCCGCCGGAGCAGCGGGTCCGCGACGAAGCGCCGCAGGAACCGCATCTGATCCGCGCGTGCGCGGCCGGCGGGCGCCTCTGTGGCCAACAGGCCGGTCGTCACGACGCACAGCCACTCGGTGGCGTCGGTGGCGGTGATGCCCGGCCGCAGCAGGCCCTGGTCGGCCAGGTGCTCGATGAATGGGGCGACGAGCGGCTCTGTCAGGGTCACGAACGCCTGCGGACCACCGCCGATGCGTGCCACGGTCGCGGTGGCGCCGTGGCTGGCGAGATCCGCGTACCACCACTCGGAGCGCACGCCCTCCACCGTGCGGACCACGCCCTCGGCGATGCGGTCGGCGGGGTCGGCGATGTCGGCGAGCGCGGGCGCCATCTCGGCCGAGCGGCGGCGCGCCAGGCGGATGAGCACCTCACGGACCAGCTCGTCCTTGTCCGCGACGTGGCGGTAGAGCGTCGCCCGCGAGCACCCGGCCAGCCGTGCCACCTCGTCGATGCGCACGTTGAGCACGCCGTTGCGTCGCATCACGTCCTCGGTGGCGTCGATGAGGCGTACCCGCAGCCCGGTCGAGCGGTCGGAGACCCTTGTCGCGTCGATGGGGCGATGATACGTTCACCGCGAGACGAAATCGAGAAATGTCTCATGTGGTTCTCATGGATCCGTTGGTCGCGAGGGGGCTCTGCATGACCGACACGGCAACCGCATCCGCATCTGCCGAGCGCTACACGGTCATCTCGGCCGACTGCCACGGGGGCGGTGACATCCCCGACTACCGCCCGTATCTCGAGCCCGAGCTGCTCGAGCCGTTCGACGCCTGGCGGGCGGGGTTCGACACCCCCTACGACGACATGCGCGACACCGATGCCTACCGCAACTGGGACCACGACCGGCGCCTGGCCGAGCTCGAAGCCGACGGCGTGGCCGCCGAGGTCATCTTCCCCAACACGGTCCCGCCGTTCTTCCCCAAGCCGTCGCTGGTGCTGCAGCCGCCAGGAGCCGGTGCCGGCGACCTCGACCTCCGTTGGGCCGGGCTGCACGCCCACAACCGGTGGCTGGCCGACTTCTGCGCCGCAGCCCCTGGTCGCCGGGCCGGCATCGCACAGATCCTGCTGCACGACGTCGAACGAGCCGTCGCCGAGGTCCGCTGGGCGCACGAGGTCGGGCTGACCGGCGGCATCCTGCTGCCCGGCGCCCCGCCCGGGTCGGGCGTGCCGCCGCTCTACGCCCCCGACTACGAGCCCCTGTGGTCGGTGTGCGAGGAGCTGGGCATGCCGGTCACCCACCACAGCGGCAGCGCGGCGCCCGACTACGGCCCGTATCCCGAGGCCAAGGTCATGTTCCTGCTCGAAGTCACGTGGTGGGCGCACCGCACGCTGTGGCACCTGATCTTCTCGGGCGTCATGGAGCGCCATCCCGACCTGCAGGTCGTGTTCACCGAGCAGGGGACGGCGTGGTTACCCGAGCAGCTCGCCACGCTCGACTACTACCACCAGCGCATGTCGGCCCCGCCCGCGCGGGACCTCGGCCAGGAGATCAGCCAGGAGCAGATCTTCGGCGCGGAGATCATGGCCAAGCTGCCGCTGAGGCCCAGCGAGTACTTCGCTCGCCAGTGCCATGTGGGGTCCAGCTTCATCCGCCCGCACGAGGTCGCGATGCGCCACGCGGTGGGGGTCGACAAGATCATGTGGGGTAGCGACTTCCCCCACCGCGAGGGCTGCTGGCCCTACAGCCACGAGCACCTGCGCCTGGCCTTCGCCGGGGTCGACCCGGTCGAGGTGGCGGCGATGGTCGGGGGGAACGCGGCGGCGGTGTACGGGTTCGACCTCGACGCGCTCGCCCCGGTCGCCGCCCGCATCGGCCCCCGGGTCGACGACGTTTCGGTGCCGCTGCCGCCCGGCGAGATCCCGTCCGAGGCGCTGCGGTGCCCGACGTTCGCCGCCGCGGCGGCCGGTCGCTAGTGGTGCGTCGCCACTCGGTCACAGCACGCCAGGCCAGTCCACGAACGAGGGGGAGGACATGACACGCATCCGCTACGGGGCCCGCACGCCCGAACAGCTCGAGAACCGCGAGGTCACGGCCACGTCGGTGGGGGCGTGGTCGACGTCGCTCACGGCCACCTACGAGACCGATCCCGACCTGATCGCCGCGGTGTTGCCCCCGCCCCTCGAGCCCACGGACGAGCCGCTGGTGCGGGTGTCGGTGGCGCGGGTCGACCTGGGTGAGGGGCGGCTGCCGTTCGGCGCCGGCACGTTCGCCGTGCGGGCCCGCCACGAGGGCCAGGTCGGCAACTACCCGCTGGTGATGCCGATGACGACCGAGCAGTCGGTCATCGGCGGCCGCGAGACGTTCGGCGAGCCCAAGAAGTTGGCCGAGGTCACCCTCGACCGCGGCGACGACCGGGTCCTCGGGCGGGTGACCCGGCTCGGCACCACGATCATCGAGGTCACGGGAACCGTCGCCGAGGAGCTGCCCGTGCCCGAGGACCTGCACCGGGTCGACTTCTACTTCAAGTTCCTGCCCGCACCCGACGGCAAGGGCTTCGACGGCGAGCCGGCGCTCGTCTACTGCCACCGCACCGAGACGGCCCGCTCGCTGGCCCGGGTGGAGGGGACGGTGACGTTGCGCGAGTCGCGCTTCGACCCCGTCGCCGACCTGCCGGTGCGACACCTGGTGAGCCTGACGCTGTCCGAGCGGCGCAGCGTGCAGACGGGAGAGATCGTCACCCGGGTGCCGGGCGAGTGGATCGCCCCCTACGCCCACCAGCGCTACGACGACCTCTCCCCGGTCGGGGACGAGTGAGCGAGCGTCCGCAATGCAGCGAGCGTGGCCCGAGCGGCCCGCTGCGACAGCAGCAGGAGCGGAAGCTATGACGGGCCGGCGATGATCGAGCGCCTGGACGGCAAGGTCGCCGTCGTCACCGGTGGGGCCAGCGGCATCGGGCGGGCCATGGGCGAGCGCTTCGCCGCGCGACGGCATGAAGGTCGTGCTGGCCGACGTCGAGGCACCCGTCCTCGACGCGACGGTGGCCGACGCTGCGGGACGACGGGCTCGACGTGATCGGCGTGCGTCACCGACGTGGGCGACTTCGCGTCGGTCGAGGCGCTGCGCGACGCCGCGCTCGACGCCCACGGCGCCGTCCACCTGCTGTGCAACAACGCCGGCGTCGGCGCGGGCGCCGAGGGCCGGATGTGGGACCACACGCTCAACGACTGGCGCTGGGCGCTCGGACGTGAACGTGTGGGGCGTCATCCACGGCATCAAGGCGTTCGTGCCGACCATGCTCGAGGGCGGCGACGAGGGCCACGTCGTCAACACGTCGTCGGGCAACGGCGGCATCGCCCCGCTGCCGGGCACGCCCGATCTACGCGCTGACCAAGTCCGCGGTGGTCACCCTCACCGAGTCGCTCTACGCGCAGCTCGACGCGGCGGGTGCCCGGGTCGGCGCGTCGGTGCTGTTCCCGGGGCCGCACATGCTGCGCACCGGCCTGTTCGAGTCGTGGCGCAACCGACCGCCCGAGCGGGCCAACGCGACGCCGCGCGAGACGCCACCGCACCACGATCGAGTCGTTCGAGAAGCGCATGGCCGACGCCGGCGTCGACGCTCGACTACACGCCGGTCGAGGAGGTGGCCGACCGGGTCGTCGACGGCCGTCCGTCGCCGGCACCTTCTGGATCCTGCCGCCCCAGCGAGCGCAGCGACGAGCAGATCACGCGCCCGCGCCGCCGTCGATGCTCGAACGTTCGAACCCGACCTACATCACGGATCTGTCTGGAGAGGACCCGATGACCGCCAATCCGACCACCTCGCCGACCGGCGGCGGTACCTCGTCATCTCGTCCGACTGCCACGCGGGGCTGCCCGAACGCGCGAGTACCGCGACTGGCTCGACCCCGAGCACCGCGAGACGTTCGACGCAGCACCTGGCCGACGCGCACCGAGATGCTCGAGCTCGCCCAGCGGGGCATGCTCAACGAGGAGTTCGCCGAGGAGTGGGAGCAGCGAGAACGAGGAGGGCCTGCGCGGCGGCTGGGACGCGGCCCGCCGCGACAAGGAGCTCGACGCCGACGGCGTGGTCGGCGAGGTCATCTTCCCCGACGCCGACGCGGTGACCGCCGGGGCGTCGGCGCCGTTCGGCGCGGGGCTGGCGGCCGAGCGGCGACACCGACCCGACGCTGCTCATGGCCGGCGCCCGCGCCCACAACCGCTGGCTGGCCGAGCTGTGCAGCGACAGTCCCGAGCGCCGGGCGGGCGTCGCGATCGTGCCGATCTTCGACATCGACGCGGCGGTGGCCGAGATCCGGCGGGCCCGCGAGTCGGGCCTGCGGGGCGGCATCCTCATCCCGTCGATGTGGCAGCCGTACCCGCCGTACCACGACGCCCGCTACGACCCGGTGTGGGCCGCGTGCGCGGAGCTGCGGCATGCCGGTGCACGTGCACTCGGGCTCGGCCGACAAGGCGTCGTACGGCCCGCACGTCGGCATGTACACCACCGAGGTGCGCTGGTGGTCGTCGCGGCCGCTGTGGTTCCTGATCTGGTCGGGCGTGTTCGAGCGCCATCCGGGGCTGCGCTTCGTCGTCACCGAGTGCGGGGCCTTCTGGGCGCGCCGACCTGCTGTGGACGATGGACACCGTGTACGACCGCGAGCACGGCGTCACGGAAGCTGGGCAAGCAGCTCACCGCCAACCTGTCCGATGCGGCCGAGCGAGTACTTCGACCGCAACTGCGCCATCGGCGCGTCGAACACCCGGCGGCGCGAGCTGGCCCGGCGCTACGAGATCGGCGTCGGCAACATGATGTGGGGCAACGACTTCCCCCACCCCGAGGGCACCTGGCCGCACACCCGCGAGTGGCTGCGCGGCGCGTTCCGCGACATCCCCGTCGACGAGACCGCGGCGATGCTCGGCGGCAACGCGGCGGCGATGTACGGCTTCGACGTCGACGCGCTGGCGCCGCTGGCCGACGCGTGTCGGCCCGACCCCGGATGAGCTCGGCCAGACCGGCGACGACCTGGCCAAGTGGGAGGCGCTCGCGCGCCGCCGGCCGCCCGTGGCTCACCGGCGTCGAGGCCCTGCCCCGGCGCGGCATCGGGTCCTGACCGCGCGGCGGCCACGGGCGCGGCTTCGACCCGTTCGAGGACGGGTTCGTCGAGTTCCCCTACGACCAGTACCGACGGCTGCGAGAGGCCGACCCGGTCCACTGGTCCGAGCTGCTCGAGGGCTGGGTGCTGACCCGGCACGACGACGTCGTCGCGCTGCTGAGAGACCCGGAGATCAGCGTCGAGCTCGAGAACGCCCGGGCGACGAGCGTGGTCGAGATGCAGCGCGCTCGGCAGTCACGCACGGGTCGCAGGTCCGACACCCTGGTGCTGCGCGACGACCCCGATCACAACCGCCTGCGCAAGCTGCTGCAGCGGCCGTTCGGCCCGCGTCCGGTCGAGACGCTGCGCATCGATGATCACCGAGCGCGTCGACGCCGCCATGGCCGACCTGGCGCCCGCGGGGGCGATGGACGTCATCGGCGACTTCGCCTACCCGCTGCCCGTGGCGATCTTCAACGAGATGCTCGGCCTCCCCGAGGAGGACGCGCCCCGGGTGCGGGCGTGGATCCAGGCGGTCGCCCGCATGCTCGACCCGGTCATCGACGACGACGAGCACACCCGCTGCCAGGTGCTCATGAACGAGATGTACGACTACCTCGACGACCAGATAGAGGTGAAGCGCGCCGCGCCCGCCGCCGACGTCCTGACCGCCCTCGTGCAGGCCGAGGAGGACGGCGACCGCCTCACCCGCGACGAGCTGGTGGCCCAGGTCGTCACCCTGTACGTCGCCGGCCACGAGCCGACGATGTCGCTCATCGGCAACGGCCTGCTGGCCCTGCTGCGCCAGCCCGAGCAGCTGGCCCTGCTGCGGGCGCAGCCCGACCTGCTGCCCAACGCCGTCAACGAGCTGCTGCGCTTCGACGGTCCCAACCAGTTCGTCCGGCGCATCGCGGTGCAGCCGATGGCGATCGACGGCCACGAGGTCGCCGCGGGCGATGTGATCTACGCGGCCGTGGGAGCTGCCAACCGCGATCCCGAGCGGTGGATCGAGCCAGACCGGGTGCAGGTCGACCGCGCGGACGCCGCCCACCACGTGCAGTTCGGCTCGGGCATCCACCACTGCCTTGGCGCCCACCTGGCGCGACTGCAGGCCGAGGTGGCCCTGGGTGCCCTCGTGTTCCGCCTCGACGACCTGGCACTGGCCGGCGACCCGGTGTGGAGCGAGCGCATGGTCATCCGCGGGCTGCAGAGCCTGCCCATCACCTACCGCGTCGCCTGACGTCGGGTCGTCAGGCGGGAGCGGCCTCGACGGCGGGAGAGCGGCCCGGGTCGAGCCGCGACCGCATCGCCGCCTGCTGGTCCGCCTCGACCTGCCCGCAGACATCGACCGCGATCTCGACGAACGCGGCGAGCGCCGCGGGCGCACGGCGAGAGTCGTGCCATCCGAGGGCCAGGTGACGGGGCGGCACCGGCGGGTCGAGCGGCATCACGACGGTGCGCGGGTCGGCGAGGTTGAGCGTGAGCAGGGGGAGCATCCCCGAGGCCAGCCCGGCGCCGATGAAGCCCTGCACCGTCGGGTTGTCGTCGGAGCGGAACACGACGTCGGGCGCGTCCGTGGCGGCGGCCAGACGGGCCATGACCTCGCTGTGGCAGTTGCCGACGCCCCACGAGGCGAGCGGCCGCTCCGCGACCTCGGCGAGCGTCACGGAGCGGCGCTGCGCATCGGGCGCGTCGGCGGCAGTGACGAACACGTACGGGTCCTCGAGGAGCGGCCGTACCTGCAGCCAGGGCGGAGGGTCCTCGGTGATCGGCGACTCCACGAAGCTCGCGTCGACCTCGCCGGTCTCGACCCACCGCAGCAGCTCCGACAGGTCCTGTGACTCGTGCAGGGCCACCGTGACGCCCGGTCGATCGGTCGAGAACCGGCGGATCAGCAACGGCAGGATGTTGGTGCCGACGCTCTGGATGGTGCCGATGCGCAGCGAACCGCGGTCCCCGCCCGCCAGGGCCCGGACGTCGGCCTCGGCCCCGCGCACCTGCCGGACGAGGGATTCCGCATGATCGCGGAAGGCACGGCCGACCTCGGTGAGCTGCACCGGCCGCGGGCCGCCCGGGCGCTCGAACAGCGGTGACCCCACGATGCGCTCGAGCGCGGCCACCTGCTGACTGATCGCCGACTGGGTGTAGCCCAGGCGGTCTGCTGCGGCGGTGAACGAACCGGCGTCGGCGACAGCGAGGACCGTGTGGAGGTGGCGGACCTCGAGACCCGGCCAAACATAAGAGTCGCTCATGGAAAGCCATCCTAAGTGGCGTTGTGCTGATACCAAACCGAAGGCATCGTGGTGTGCGTACCCCATTCCGTACCCCACGACGGAGGCGACACCGATGTTCCTGGCGCACTGCAACCGGTGCGGGCGGCGCGAGCTACGCAGCCTGCACGCGATCACCGACCTGACCAACACCACCGGCGGCATCGATATCAGCTACCGCTGTTCGGCGTGCGGTGCCGGCCAGCGCAGTCGCATCGGACGACGGGCGGCCCGGCCGCTGCTCGAGGCGGGCTGAGTCCGGCGTCAGCTCACCGGGACGACCTCGTGGCGGACGATGGCGCCGTCACTCAGCTCGAGCACGCCGATCGTGCGGCGGGGTTGCCGCCGGCGCTGCACAGCTGATCCCGGGTTGAACAAGCGCTGACCGTCGTCGCCCTCGGCGTCGACGGGCTCGTGGCTGTGACCGAACACCACGAGGTCGGCGCCGGGGAACCACCGGCGCATCCGCCGCTCACGGCCCGCCCGGGCGCCCGAGTCGTGCACCATCGCCACCCGCACGCCGGCCAGGTCGAGCTCGAGCCGGTCCGGCACCGTGCCCACCAGGGCGTGGTCGTTGTTGCCCACCACGGCGTGCACCGGTCGTCGGGCGCGCAGCGCATCGAGCAGGTCGGCGGTCACCACGTCGCCGGCGTGCAGGACCGCGTCGCAGGCCTCGACCTCCTCCCACACCTCGGGCGGCAGGGCCGACAGATCGGCGCGGAGGTGCGTATCGGCGAGGACGAGCAGTCGTAGGACGGAACGGATGCCCCATCCTGCCCCGGCCTGGCCTGGCGCGTGACGCAAGCCTTGTTGCAAAGGAAGTGTGCAAATAGTCTTTGCACCCATGGCGACGGAACGCACGACCCACCACCTCGACGGAGGGTCTCTCCGGGCATTGGCGCACCCGCTGCGGGTGCGCATCCAGGGGTCGCTCCGCAACGAGGGCCCGGCGACGGCCACCATCCTGGCCGAGCGCCTGGGCGAGAGCTCGGGCGCCACCAGCTACCACCTGCGGGTCCTGGCCGCACACGGCTTCGTGGACGAGGACGTCCCCCGGGGCACCGCCCGCGAGCGCTGGTGGCGGGTCAGCCACGACATGACGTCGTGGCGGTCCGATCGCTTCCACGACGATCCCGACGAGCGGGCCGCCGACGAATGGCTCGCGGGCTTCCTCGCCCGCCAGGCCATGGAGTGGATCGACGACTGGCAGTCGCGGCGGCCGTCCGCCGAACCCGCGTGGCTGGCCGCCGCCGAGCAGGACGACTACGGCCTCGACATGACCGCACCCCAGGTCGAGGCGATGCTCGCGGAGGTGCACCAGGTCGTGCTGCACCACCTCGATGCTGCGGCGCACGCCCTTGCCACCGGCGAGACCGACCCCGCGGCGGCCAGGTTCGTGCGCCTCCTCGTGTATGCCCTGCCCCAGGACACGTCGCGCGCGTGACGTCCGCCGCCGACGCCCGCACGCAGCTCGCCTCGATCGCACGCCGTCACGTGGCGCTCACCGCCCTGCGCTGGCTGCCGACCGGGCTGCTCATCCCGGTCGTCGTGGTGCTCATGCAGTCGCGCGGCCTGTCGCTGGCCCAGGTCGGACTGGTATCGGCCACCCAGGGCGTGATGGTGCTCCTGCTCGAGCTGCCCACAGGGGGCCTGGCCGATGCGCTCGGACGGCGTCCGATCCTGATCGCGGCATCGGTGCTCGACGTCGCCTCGCTGGCGTTGCTGGCGGCTGCCCAGACGCCGGGGGCGTTCATGGCCGCCTGGGCGGTGCAGGGGGTCTACCGGGCGCTCGAGTCGGGTCCGCTCGACGCTTGGTACGTCGACGCCAGCCAGGCGGTCGACCCGCAGGCCGACATCGAGGCGGGACTGGGCCGCGCGGGCACCGCCTGCGGGCTGGCGATCGGCGGTGGAGCGCTGACCGCGGCCGGCCTGACGAGTTGGTGGCCAGCCGGCGGCCCCGACCCGCTGGTCGTCCCCGTCCTGGTGGCCATGGCTGTGCGCGTGGTCGACGTCCTGGCGCTGTCCCGGCTCCTCTCCGAGGCCCGTCGCCGCGCGGTCCGCGGTGCGACCGCGTTGCGGGCGGGGGCGGCCGAGATGCCCCGGGTCGTGCGCCGGACCGTTCGGCTCGTCGTCCGGTCGCCCGCCCTGCTCGCACTGGCCGTCGTCGAGCTGTCGTGGGGGGCGGGCCTGTTGGCGGTCGAGCTGTTCTCTGCTCCTCGGCTGGTCGACCTCGTCGGTGACCCCACCGGCGGTGTCGCCGCGTTCGCGCTGGCGGCGGCGGGGGCGTGGACGATCTCCGCGCTCGGTTCGGCGTTGACCAGCCGGGTGACGGCCATGTCGGGTGGCTCACCCGCGCGGGTCGGGGCGTGGCTGCGCGTGGTGCAGGGCGGGATGGCCGCGGTGATCGCTCTGGTGGGTGGTCCGGTGGCGATGGTCGTCGGCTACCTCGGCTTCTACCTGGTGCACGGCACGGCGAACGTCGTGCACTACAGCATGGTGCATCGCCTGGTGGGGCCCGACGAGCGCACCACGGTCGTGTCCGCCCACAGCCTGGCGGCGCGAGCGGGCGGGATCGTTGCCGCACTGGCATTGGGGCCCGTCGCCGATCACGCCGGTATCACGTGGGCAATGCTCGCGGCGGCGGTCACCCTCGCGGCAGCAGCCCCGCTGTACCTGATCGCGGGTCGCGACGCCGGTGCGGGTGAGACGGCGCCCCGGGTCCAACTCGTGGAGGAATCGGCATAGGCGGGAGGGCCCGCCGCGAGCGCCCGATGCGCCGGTAGCGTCGCCTGCCATGGCGACCGATGTCCGCGATGTACCCGAACGCACGCGCTACGAGGTGACGTCCGACGGCGAGCTGGCCGGCTTCGCCGCGTACCGCGAGGTCGACGGTGCACGGGTGTTCACCCACACCGAGGTGTTCGACGCGTTCGAGGGGAAGGGCATCGGCAGCGCGCTCGCCCGCGGTGCCCTCGACGACGTGCGCAGGTCGGGGCGGAAGCTGGTGGCGCTGTGCCCCTTCATCCATGCCTTCATCGAGCGCCACGACGAGTACGCCGACCTGGTCGACTCCGACCTCGACGTCCGCCTCCGCGCCTGAGCTCGACCCAGGGAGCGGACGGTCAGTCCACCGGGATCTCGCCGCCGAGCGAGTACGGCGGCACCAGCTCGAGGTCGTCGCCGCTCCAGAACGCCCCCGGGTCGTACCAGCTCGCCGGACGACGGGCCGGCAGCAGGCCCATGTGCTGGTAGGTGGTGGCCACCAGCTCGGCGCAGTAGATCGTCTCGAGCGACGAGCCCCGCCGGAAGCGTCCGTTGACCCATTGCCGCGCCAGGCCGACCGTGGTGGGGAACGGTCGGCCGTCCAGCCGGTCGATGGTCTCCATCAGCCGGTCCTCGTGGTGGCGCTCGATCGTCCCGTCGAGCAGCCGCACCCAGGCCCGCTGGCCGTACTTCTCGCGCCAGGTCCTCACGGCGTCGACGAGCAGGTGGAGCTGCACGCCCCGTTGGTGCTCGCCCGTCCACACATCGGGCAGCGACCGCCCGAGCTCGGCGTGCCACAACAGGGGCGGCAGGTCGTCGAGAGCGACGACCATGCCGACGTGGTTGACCGGGCTGTTGGTCACGGCCTGGATGGCGCGGTCGGCGACCGACCGGCCGCGGAACAGCCAGACGTCGCCCGTCGACGCGGTCATCACGGCCTCGTCCAATGCCAGGGTGGCGGTGCTCACGGCCGGTAGCGTACGGAACTGATGCGCCTTCCCTGGAAGATCATCGGTCTGGCCGGGCTGGCGGGCGTGGCCGCGACGGGCGCGATCCTCGCCCGCCGGCGTCGGGCCCAGCGCGACTACGACCCCGACGAGCTGCGCGAGCGCCTGCACCAGCGGCTGGCCGAGGTGACGTCGAACGGCGATCAGGCCGCCCGCACCTCCACGAGCCGGTAGCCCCACGGGCGGCTCAGCTCGGGCACGTGGCACGTGAGCTGCACGGGCACCGCGGCCCGCTCGAGGCGCACGACCACCTCGACCGTCTCGCCGCCGCGCTGCTGCACCAGCACGACGACCGTCTCGTCGTCGACCCGTTCGGTGGACAGCACCGACACGCCGTCGATGCGGCGTTCGTCGAGGTGGGCGCGCGCGAAGAGGTCGGCCGCCTGCACCACCGGCGGCAGGGAGCTGAGACCCCGGTAGTGCGCGAGGTCGATCCGGCCCGCGCGATGGTCGGCCAGCAGGTCGGCGGCGGACTGGGGCTCGACGCGCCCGTAGTAGATGCCCTCGGGCAGGCACACGATGTTGGCGGCGAACCGGTCACCCCCCACATGTGACACCTCCCACACATCGGGCGACTGGGCTGCGGCGAGCGCCCGGACGACGGGTCGGCCGAGGTCGGCGCAGCACGGGTCGTGCTTGCCGTTCGTGCACACCAGGTGGAGCGACGGGGGACCGGGTGCGCCGATGCCTGGCGGCTCGGCGAACGCCAGCACTCCGAGGTCGATGTCGAGCAGCGCCTGAGGGCGGTCGTAGGGGAGTTCGACCTGCTCGATCCACCGCCGCTCCCGACCGGAGTGGGCGAGGAACACGCGTCGGTCACCGCCGCGCCGCCGGTCCCCCGGCCGACGCGCGAGCAGCACCCGAACCCTGTGCCGTCGTCCCGACTCCTGGAGCGCGGCGGCGACCTTACCGTCGAGGCCGCTGTCGGCCACTGCCTCCTTGCCCCACGCCCCCGGCTGCTCGACCACGAACCAGCGCTGCACGCGTGACGCAGTGCCGATCAGCGGTTCGTCGCGGGCGGCCGACTCGGTGGCGCACCGCAGCGTGAGCTTGTCAGCCATCGGCGGCCGGCGGGCGGGTCCGCACCGCGCCCTCGCGGATCAGCCGGCGCACGAGCACGCGCCGGCTGGGCCCGTCGAGCATGTCGGCCAGATCGCCGACCCGGTGGGGTGCCCCGTCGGTGAGCCGGTGCACCGCTGGCTCGAGCGCGGCGGGCATCACCACCTGCCTGTCGCCCAAGGTGAGTCGCAGCCGCACCTCGCCGTCGCCGGCCGGGTCGGCCGTCGGCGGGTCGAGCGCGAGCGAGCCGACGGTACCGGCCCGCCGGACGACCACCGTGTCGTCGTCGACGTCGTCGAGCCCGGCGATCTCGAGCAGCTGGCCGTCGAGCAGCGGCGTGCGGTTGGACACGAACCGGTCGCGCATCCGCCCGGCGACCTCGGCCGCGTCGACATGCCCGAGCCAGTCGACCAGGTCGGCCACGGTGGCCTTGACGGCGGCGGTGGAGGCGTCGTCGTCGTAGGGCCAGCGGGGCGCGAGGCTGCGCCGGAACGTGACCTCGTCGCCGGCCATGTCGACGAGTTGGCGCAGCACGTCGTGAACGGTGGTGGCCAGCACCCCCAGGGTCAGGTGCAGCGACACGCCCCGCTGGGCGGCGGCCGAGTGCACGTAGCCGCGGGGAAGGTACAGGGCGTCGCCGGGCTGCAGCTCGACGTCGAAGAGGACCGGCTGGGCGGCGGCCACGTCGTGGTCGGTCGTGTGGCGGGGGAGCGGGGTGTCGACCGCCGGCTCGCGCACGGTCCAGTGCTTCGACCCGGCGACCTGCAGCACGAACACGTCGTGGGTGTCGTGGTGGGGGGCCAGGCCGGCTGCGCCTGGGGGTGTGAGGTAGGCGTTGGCCTGGATGGGGTGGCCGAGCGCGAGCTCGAGGTCGCGGCAGAGGTGTGCGGCCGGGCCCCACCACCGCTGCAGGCCCTGGAGCACGATCGTCGCCCCCTGGGCGAAGAGCTCGAGGACGCGCCCGGTGTCGATCAGGTCATCGATCTGGGACGAGCCCGTGCGGGCGCTACGGGTGTAGGTCGAGGGCGGCAGGATGTCGCCGTCGCGCACGAGCCGGAAGGCCGGGCGACGCAGCCCCGAGCCGGTGAGGGCGCGGTCGACGTCGGCCAGGGAGAGCACGTCGTCGAACGACCGGGTGTGGCGCCACCGATGTGGCGCCATACCGAACGTCGTCGCGAGGAACGCCTCGACGTCGCCGACACAGCGACCCAGGGCGTTGGGAGCGGGGGCCTCGCTCAGCGGATCAGGAGTCGGTCTGGTCGGCGTCGCTGCTGTCGGCCGGGCCCTCGTCGGGATCCACGCCGTCGGCGTCGTCGGCGCCGTCCGTGTGGTCCTTCGGGTCCGTGGCGTCGTCATCGGCCGTCTGGCTGGCCTTCTCGTGGCGCCACTCGGTGGCGATGTCAGCGTCCGACAGGTCGGTGATCACGTCAGCCATGTCAGCTCCTTGAGCTCAGGATGTGCCGCACACGACGCTAACCGGCGCCAGGCGTGGCAAACAGGGGGTCCTTCACACCGATCCCGCCACCGACGCGGTCGTCGCCGCACCCGCAGCCGGGCCGCGCAGGCCGGCCGCGGCGGCCACGAGCCCGTAGGAGGCGAGGCGGTCGTCGGCGCCGTGGGTGAGCGTCGTGACCATCAGCTCGTGGGCGCCGGTGCGCTCGGCCAACTCGGCGAGGCGGGAGCGCACCGTTTCGGGGTCGCCCACGATGTGCGACGAGGTCCACGCCTTGATCGCCTCGCGCTCGTGCGGCGTGAAGCTGTACTCCGCAGCCTCCTCCGGGGTCGGGTAGCGACCCGGGTGGCCGGACCGCAGGCGGAGGAACGCCAGCGCGCCCGGCCCGGCGAGCCAGCGCGCCTGCTCGTCGGTCTCGGCGCACACGACGGAGACGCCCAGCATCACGTAGGGCTCGTCGAGGTCGTCGGACGGGCGGAACGCCGACCGGTAGGCCTGCACGGCGGGCACCGTGTTGCCGGCGGCGAAGTGGTGGGCGAACGAGAACGGCAGCCCCAGCATCCCGGCGGCCTGGGCGCTGTAGTCGCTCGATCCCAGGAGCCACAGCGCCGGCCGGTAGCCGAGCCCGGGCACCGCGGTGATGTGGGCGTACGGGTGACCCTCCGGGAACGCGCCACTGAAGTAGCCCATCAGCTCGACGAGCTGGTCGGGGAAGTCGTCGACGGCCAGCCCCCGCGGCGAGCGCCGTAGCGCACGGGCCGTGAGCTGGTCGGTGCCCGGCGCCCGGCCGATGCCGAGGTCGATGCGGCCGGGGTGCAACGCCTCGAGCATGCCGAACTGCTCGGCCACGACGAGCGAGGCGTGGTTCGGCAGCATCACGCCGCCCGACCCCAGCCGGATGGTCTCGGTCACGCCCGCGGCGTGGGCCAGCAGCACGGGCGGCGAGGAGCTCGCGATGCCCGGCATGTTGTGGTGCTCGGCGACCCAGTAGCGCCGGTAGCCCAGGCGCTCGGCCTCGGCGGCGAGGACGAGCGAGCTGCGCAGTGCCTGGGCGGGTGTCGACCCCTCGCCGACCGGCGCGAGGTCGAGGACGGAGAGGGGGATGTCGAGGTCGCTCACACCGACCCCAACATCGACGTCCCGCTATGTGTTCCGGCGTCAGGTCGGCGCCGTGTCGAGACGCTTCTCGAACCAGTGGTCGGCGTAGGGCTCATCGTTGTACCGCTCGATCTCGCGGTACCCGGACGAGCGGTACAGCGCCAGGGCTTCGGTGAGCGACCCGTTGGTGTCGAGCCGGACCGCGCGGCTGCCGCTCGCCGCCGCCTGCTCCTCCAGCTCGGTGAGCAGCCGGCGACCGATGCCGAGCCCGCGGGCCGACGATGCGACCCACATGCGCTTGAGCACGGCCGGCCCGTGACCCTGGTACGTGACGGCGCCGCAACCGATCGGTTGGCCCTGGAGGGTCGCCACGCAGAACACGCCGGCCGGCGGGCGCATCTGCGTGAGGTCTGCGGACAGGCTCTGCGCCGGGACGAAGCCGGTGTCGAACCGGCGGTCGAGCTCGGCGAAGTATTCCATCAGGCAGTGTTGTGCCTGGTCGTGCGCCGGATCGACGTCGTCGATCTCGACGAGCGCCGCGGTGAGGAGCCGCTCGACCTCGCCCATCGCCGCAACCAGGCGACGCCGCTGCGCGCCCGTGAGCGGCTCGAGCAACGATTGCGCCATGGAGTCGCTGCGCCGGTTGAGCACCTTCCGCTCGGTCGAGCCCTCGGCCGTGAGACGAGCTGTCCGGACCCGTCTGTCGCGCTCATTGGCGCCGACGGTGACCAGGCCGTCGGTCTCCAACGAGCGGAGCAGCCGGCTCGCGTAGCCGGAGTCGAGCTGCAGCCGCGATCGCAGGCGGCGGACGTCGCACCCGTCCTCGCCGATCTCCCACAGCATCCGGGCCTCGCCCAGCGGCCGGTCGCGGCCGAGGAAGTGGTCGCTCAGGGCCCCGACCCGCTGCGTGACCATGCGGTTGAACCGTCGCACCTGTTCCACCATTGCGGCGTCCATATCTCTGACGATAGTCAGAGATCGACGACCACCGAACGGAGATCCGGGGGCGCGGTCGTCGCCACCGCCCTCCGGCGGAGCCGGGCGGCGGTGGGCGTTGGAGGCGTTCGAGCACTTTGCCCAGGTGGTCGAGGCGGTTCTCCCAGGCCTTGCGGTGCTCGTCGATCCACTCGGAGGCCGATGCGAGAGGTTCCACCTCGAGGCGGCACGGCCGCCACTGGGCGTCTCGTCCACGGGTGATCAGCCCCGCGCGCTCGAGCACCTTCAGGTGCTTCGAGATGGCTTGCAGGCTGATCGGAAAGGGCGCGGCCAGCTCGTTGACCGTGGCGTCGCCGGATGCGAGCCGGGCCAGGATCGCCCGGCGCGTCGGTGTGGCGGGCCATCACGGAAGCCGACCTGTTCGCCCAGTGGTTCGGCGCCGACACCCAGCTCGATGTCCAGCAGTGGGACCTGCGCCCCGCGGGCGAATGGCGGGCCACGATGGTCTGGGAGGGCAACGAGATGCCCTGGGCCGGGCGCTTCCTCGAGATCGACGAGCCCCAGCGGCTCGTCGTCGCGTTCATCGACCAGGCGACCATCGACGACACGTTCGAGCTGATGACCTACACGCTCACCGAGCAGGGCGCCCAGACCGAGCTGGTGCTGCGCCAGAGCGGCGGGCACCTCACCGACGAGCAGTACGAGCAGGCCCGCGAAGGCACGGGCGCCTTCCTCGACGAGCTGGCCAAGGTCGTCGCCGGCCTCTGACCCGCACAGGCGAAAGGCACGGGGCCCGCCCACCGCGGGCCCCGTGCCGCGCCCCCCGGTCGCCCGCCGACGACAATGGCGCATGACGTCGTCGCTCCTGATCGTCACCGGGCCACCCGGGTCCGGGAAGTCCACGGTGTCGGGCATGGTGGCCGATCGGTACGAGCGAAGCGTCCTCGTCGAGGG
Organism: uncultured Acidimicrobiales bacterium; assembly: GCA_963735375.1. Taxonomy (GTDB): domain Bacteria; phylum Actinomycetota; class Acidimicrobiia; order Acidimicrobiales; family VFJN01; genus ZC4RG19. The sequence continues at coordinate 357,572 of CAVTKS010000004.1, read as the reverse complement.
CGACGTGTTCTTCGGCTTCCTCGCACGCGGCGCGATCCAACCGTGGCTCCCCGAGTCGAACGAGCAGAACGAGATCGTCACCCGGGCCGCCGCGGCCGCGACCGGGCGCTTCGCTCGCGAGGGGTACGCCACCGTGTACGACGGCGTCGTCGGACCGTGGTTCCTCCCCGTGTTCGCCGCCGCGACCGGCGTCGACAGCCTCGACTACGTGATCCTCCTGCCGTCGGTCGAGTGCTGCGTCGAACGCGTCGCCACACGCGACGGCCACGGGTTCACCGACGAGGCGGCGACCAGGCAGATGCACGCGGGGTTCGCGCGGGCCGAGGTCGACGATCGGCATGTGCTCGTCGACCCGTCGGATCGTCCCGAGCAGGTTGTGGACACGGTCCTGGCGGCCCGGGCCCGCGGGTCCCTCGCCTACCGGTGCGCGCCTGCTTAGCCTGCCGTGAACTGCCGCGCGCGCATCGTCGTGCACACCTGCAGCGAGTACTCGGCGTAGAAGCGGTCGCGGCCCGTCTGCTGGGCCGCGCGGTGGTCGAGGTGCTCGCGCCAGGAGCGCTGGGAGTCCTCGTCGGCGAACGTGACCAGGGTGAGGCGCTCGCCGTCGTCGGCCGTGAACGCCGTGACGTCGACCAGCCCCGGCATCGCGGCCGCAAGTCGTGACATCTCGGCGGCGGTGTCGACGTAGTCCTGGCCGGCATCGGGCCGCAGCCGCGAGCGGAACACGGTCACGATCTGCCCACGCTCGAACCTCGGTGCCTCGGACGGGGGAGCGTGCTCGGTCATGCGCGGCACGGTACTTCCCGCTGCCGGCGCGGCGGCAGCAGATTCCTGCCCCGCGACCTCAACCGACCTGCACGGGAACGACGTGGGCGATGGCAGCGGAGCTGGTGCCGAGGTGCAGGTCGTACCTGCCGGGGTCGACCCGCCACCCCGGCACCGGGGCCGGGCCCCGCCCGCCGGTCATGGGCACGAGCGACGCCCGCTCGGCCAGCTCGGCTCGCTCGACGGTCGTCGGGTCCCAGTACGCGAACGACCGCTCGTCGAGCTCCAGCTCGACGATGATGGTCTCGCCGGGATCGAGCCACACCTTGGCGAACGCGGCGAGCTCCTTCGGCGGCCGGACCAGCTTGGTGGCGGTCGGCGCGACGTAGCACTGCACGACCTCCGCGCCGCGACGAGCCCCCGTGTTGGTCACCGGCACCGACACCACCAGCCGCTCGCCCGCCGTGAACGACGACGCCGACAGCGCCGGCTCGCCGACCGCGAACGTCGTGTACGACCCCCCGTGGCCGAACGGGAAGCGCACGGGCAGGTGGCGCGCCTCGTACCAGCGGTAACCGACGAGCACGCTCTCGCCGTACCGCACGTGCGCGTTCTCGCCGGGGAAGTTGCCGTACGACGGGTTGTGCTCGAGACGCACGGGCAGGGTGGTGGGCAGGCGACCCGCCGGCTCGGCGTCGCCCAACAGCACGTCGGCGAGACCGGCCGCCATCTCCTGGCCACCGAACCAGATCTGCAGCAGTGCCCTGGCGTCGGCGGCCCAGTCCATCGTCACCGGCGACGCGGCGTTGACGACGACCACCGTCGCGGGGTTGGCGTCGAGCACCCGGCGCACGAGCTCGTCCTGGCGTCCGGGGAGGTCCATCGACTCGCGGTCGCCGCCTTCCGACTCCCACTCGCCGTTCGTGCCCACGACCAGCACGACCGCGTCCGCGTCCGCGGCCGCGGCGAGCGCCCGGTCGAGCAGGTCGGCCGGGTCGGGCGGACGGTGGCCGATGCGCAGGGCACCGGAGCTACGACCTGTCGAGAACTCGAGCACGACATCGACCGGGTGTCCGGCGACCAGGTCGACCGGGGCCTCGACCTCGACGCTGCCCATGCCGAAGTAGGCCGTGCCGCGGGGCGGACGCTCGGCGAACCCGTCGATGACCGTGTCGCCCGCGACGATCACCCGGCCCCGCCCGGCCTGGACGAGGGTGAACACGTGGGCGCCCGTCTCGTCGGGGGTCAGCATGGTGTGCGCCCGGAACGACCACCCGTCGGCGCCCAGGCCCGGCACCGGCGCCTCCAGGCCGAAGATGTCGGCGGTGGGCGTGTGCGAGTGGTGCACGGGATCGCCCGACAGGTCGTCGTTGGCGAACCAGTCGACGTCGAAGCCTTCACCCGCACCGCTGGGCGCCGCGGTGCCCGCACCGCCGAGGAGCGGCGTGTTCTTACGGTTGTCGCACCCCTGCTCGTGCACGACCGACACGTCGTCGCCCAGGGCGGCGCGCAGGGCCTCGAGCGGCGTGACCAGGTAGTGGGCGCGCAGCGAGGCCGAGCCGCCCCCCATGATCTGGGCGCGGTCGGCATTGGGGCCGATCACGGCGACGGTGCGCAGCGCCGAGCGGTCGAGCGGGAGCAGGCCGTCGTTGGCCAGCAGCACCATCGATTCGGTGGCCGCCCGGCGGGCCACCGCGCGGTGTTCGGGTAGGTCGACGGCGGACTCGTCGGCGGGGCCGCCGTCATCGAGGGCGCCCACGCGGGCGAACACGGTGAGCAGGCGCGTGACCTGTGCGTCGACGAGCGCCTCGTCGACGTCGCCGGCGCGCACGGCGTCCGCGAGCGCCTGGCCGAACGCCCGGCCCGGTCCCGGCATCTCCAGGTCGACGCCCGCCGCCGCCGACGCCGCAGTGCCCGTGATGCCGAACCAGTCGGTGATGACGAAGCCGTCGAAGCCCCACTCGCGGCGGAGGATGCCGTCGAGCAGCTCGGACTGCTCGGTGCACCAACGGCCGTTGACCCGGTTGTAGCTCGTCATCACGCCGAGCGACCCGCCGTCGCGGATGGCCGCCTCGAACGGGCGCAGGTAGATCTCGCGCAGCGCCCGCTCGTCGATGTCGGAGCTCATCGTGTAGCGCTCGTGCTCGGCATCGTTGCCGACGAGGTGCTTCACCGTGGTGGCCACGCCCTGCGCCTGGGCACCCTGGACGAACGCGGCGGCGAGCCGGCCGGCGAGCAGCGGGTCCTCGGAGTAGCACTCGAAGTTGCGCCCGGCCAGCGGTGAGCGGTGCATGTTGACGGTCGGCGCCAGCAGGACGCGGGCACCCTTCGTCCTCGCCTCTTGCCCCAGCACGCCGCCGACCTGCTCGAGCACGTCAGGGCTCCACGTGGCGCCGAGCGCCGACCCGCAGGGCATGCACGCCGCGGTCGGGCCCGCTGGCCCCATCTGGGTGCCGCGGGCGCCGTTGGGCCCGTCGGTGACCCGCACGGCGGGGATGCCGAGGCGCGGGACCGCCGCCGTCGTCCACATGTCGACGCCGGCCGTCAGCGCTGCCTTCTCGTCGAGCGTGAGCTCGGCGACCAGCTCGGCGACGCGGTGGCGGTGCCCGTCGGCCATCAGTCCTCCTGGGTGGGGTAGGTCGGTTCGTGAGACTAGGCGGAGGCTCGACCGGTACGATCCTCCGCCTGTGGCCACGTCAGCAATGACCGATCTCGGTGAACAGGTGTCGGCGGTCGAGGCCGCGATCACCGACGTGTTCCGGTTGGCGGCCAGCCGGCGGCTGCACCAGGCCCGTCAGGAGCGCAGCGGCGTCAAGCTGTCGCGTTCGGGGTGGGAGTTCCTGCGCCGGGTCGACGACCTGGGCCCCATCCGCGTGTCGCAGCTCGCGGAGCTGCTCGATCTGAGCCTGCCTGTCACCAGCAGGGCGCTGCAGCGACTCGAGGACGAACAGCTCGTCACCCGCCAGGCAGACCCTGCAGACGGCCGGGCCACGCGGTTCGTGGCCACGGCGGCGGGGTCGCAGGCGAGGGCCAAGATCCAACACGCCATGCACGACGAGCTGGGCATGGTGCTGGCCGCATGGCCCGAGGCCGACCGGCAGGTGCTCGCCGAGCTGTTGCCCCGCCTGGTGGCGGGCATGCGCGCCGGCTCGGGCTGACCTCGGCGCGCCGCCCGGCGGCCCGCCGTCGTCACGGCGCGAGCGAGTCCCAGCCGGCGAAGCCCGACGGGTCGTGGCGACCCATGGTGCCGTGCTCGAACAGACCCCAGCCCTCGGCGCCGTCGAGCGTCGCCCGGCCCACGTGATCGATCACGCCGAACGGGATGCGGGCCACGGTCGCCGGGTCGTTCAGGTCGTACACGGCGCTGTCGACCCACCCGGGGCCACGCCATTGGCCGTGGCCCCAGTCGGGATCGCCGCCGTAGCCGGCACCGACGTGAAGGGCCACGTAGCCCAGCGACTCGACCTCGATCGTGAACGGCTTGCCGCCCCGCTCGGTCAGGTGGATCGCCGCCCGCTCGGGGATTCGCGTGCCGGACGTGTAGGCCATCTCGACCTCCGGCCAACCGAGCTGCTCGACGCGGCCGTCGGGCCACACCCGGGTCGCGTCGTTGAGGATGCGGTAGCCGTCGGGCTGCTCCTGCACGATCACGATCACCGCGAAGTCGTCGAAGCGCAGCGGTACGTACAGCCACCACAGCCCGGCGGTAGGGTCGTCGGCCGGACGCCCGGCAGGCTCGCCCTCGCCGACGGGCCGGATGCCCCACGACCGGTCGCGGCTCCCGAGCCAGACCTCGGGGTCGACGGCGATGTCGTCGCCGTCGACGCTCAGGGTTCCCGACCACGTGCCGAGCTGGGCGAAGCGCGAGGCGTCGAGGATCGAGCGGGCGCCCGCCCGCATGATGTGGCGCTGCTCCATGACGGCGGGGAACGACCCCTCCCACGTCAGGTCGAAGCCGAGGCCCCTCTCCGCCGTGTCGCAGATCAGCCGGATGCGCTGCAGCGGCTCCTGCACCTCGACCCGGTAGGGCCCGACGGTGGGGGACAGCCGGTCGTCGCCGAGCGCGTCGGAGCAGCGGATCGTCCACTGCCGGTCGCCGCGGCGCACGGTGCCGTAGGCGTCCGTGACGCCCAGGTTGGGGTACACGCCGACCCCGGCGACGAAGAAGATGTCACCGGTGCGGTCGTGGGCGTTGAAGTACGCCCGGTCGTAGAAGTTGCGGTCGGTCGATCCGACGTAGCGCAGCGACAGCGGCGTCTGGTGGATCGGGAACTCGTCGAGAGGGACAGGCAGCACGGTCAACTCCAGTAGGTGCCGGCGAGCATGCGCTCGAGCGGCTCGCGGTTCATGATCAGGTCGTCGACGGCACCCGGCATCTCGGTCTCGCCGAAGTGGACGGAGCGGGCGCCGGTGCGCAGGAAGACGATGGCGTACTGCAGCGCGGCGTAGGTGCCGTACCAGTCGAGGTGCCGGGCGCCGTGGCCGGTCGACGACTCATACGTCGTCGCCACGTCGTCGCCCCGCAGGAAGCCGGGCATGCCGCCCAGGTCCAGAGAGGCCGCGATGTCCTCGAAGATGCGGTGGCCGTACACCAACCAGGCGACGTCGAGCTCGCGCGGGCCGAGGGTGGCCATCTCCCAGTCGAGCACGGCCACGGGGTCGAATCCGTCGTACATCACGTTGCCGATGCGAGAGTCGCCCCAGCACAGCACCGGCTCGCTCTCGTCCGTGGGCCAGTGGTCGTCGAGCCACACGAAGGCCCGCTCGACGAGCGGCGAGCGGAAGCCGTCGTCCGCGGCGAACTCGTACCACTCGCGGGTGACGGCGACCCGGCGTCGCAGCGGCGTGGCGCCCTCCGTGCCGGGGGAGAGGAAGGCGAAGCGCTCGATGGGGCGGTCGACGGCGTGCAGGCGCGCGATCACGCCGACCGTGGCGTCCTGCAGATGGCGCTGGTCGTCCGGTGCCGCGTCGTAGAGCCAGCTGTCGCCGAAGTTGTAGGGCATGATGTCGGGCGGCACTCGGCCGTCGACGCGGCTCATCACGAAGAACGGGGAGCCGATGGCGGCGGCGTCGGGCTCCGACCACCAGACCGGTGGCACGGGCACGTCGGTCAGCTCGCCGACGAGGCGGATGGCCTCGAACTGGCGACCCAGGTCGTAGCGAGGGAAGACGGGCACGTCGTGCGCCCCGGGCGCGAGCCGGGCGACCAGCCGCCGGTCGCGAGGCACGCCGTCGTCGTCCTTCCACGTGGCGTCGAAGAGGAGCGTCTCGCTGGACATGCCGTTGGCGGAGGTGCCCTCGAGCGCGGTGATGCGAGGCGATGCGTCGTCGGGCAGCTTGGTGGCCAGCCATGCGGCCAGCCGTTGCTGCACCTCTCCGCGGTCGCGACTCGAACGTTGGAGCTGTGTCACCCGGTGGCCTTCGGCCCCGGCGTCGTCGGCCATCTGTGGTCCCCCCCTCGCCAACAGCTTGTGTTGGGCAAGCAAACTGTCGGCGGATGGGATCACGCTGTCAAGCGGGCGCCCCGCCGCCGCCGCATGAGGCTAGTGTGACGAAGGACACAGCGGTGACACAGTCGTCAGTGGAGGGGGCCTGATGGATCGAGACGACGGCGCCATCGATTGGGATGCGGCGTTCGAGGCCCTCGTGGCCCCGCTGCGTCCGCCCCGCTACCTGCGAGCGGCCCGCATCGCCGGTCAGGCCACCATGACGGTCGTGCTCCTGGCGATCGCGTGCTGGACGCTCGTGCGCATGGTCGGCGACCCGCTGAGCGACCTCGGACGTCCCTGGTTCTGATCGATCGGCGGGCGCAGCCGCCGACCGCCGGCGGTGGGACGGGCGCGGACTCTCGTCAGTCCTCTTCGACCGAGACCACGTCGGGCGAGGTGGCGACCTCGGCGATCCACCGATTCGCGGCAGGGCGTCCTCCCGTGATCTCGGCGGAGATCACGATGTGGTCCCCCTCCTTGCGCAACGCGAAGTCTTCCGCCTCGACGCCGGCCGCGCCATCGATCGCATCGATCGTCGCCGCCGGGTCGGCCCCGGCGCGCAGGTGCACATGCATCGTGACAGCCCGGCTCGCCCAGCGACGGCGCACGAGGGTGCGCACCGGGCGCAGCAGGACGAGGCTGGCGAGCAGCACCCCGGTGGCGACTGCTGCGCTGGTGACGTCGCCGACACCGCAGGCCAGGCCGATGGCGGCCACCGTCCAGAGGCTGGCGGCCGTCGTCAGGTTCTTGACCCGGTTGCCCCGGCGGAAGATCACGCCGGCACCGAGGAACCCGATGCCGACCACCACGTTGGACGCCACCCGACTCACGTCGACCTGGACCGTGGACTCGGCCCGGGGCCGGTCGATCTCGAGGAAGCCGAGGGTCGAGATGACGCCGAAGAGCGCGGCGCCCAGCGCGACCGCGATGTGCGTGCGCAGCCCGGCCTCCTGCTCGGTGGTCTCGCGTTCGAGCCCCACCAACCCGCCGAGGACGGTCGCCCCCAGGAGCCTCACCACCACATCGCCGTCGAGCGAGAACGTCGTCTCTGCGCCCGCCAGCAGCCCTATCGTCGCCATGTTCACCGGGGCAGCCCTACCCCGTCGTCACCGCCTTGACCCTTCCGGCCGCGCCGACGCGACGACGACCCGACCCGTGGGGTGGTGGCCCCCCGGGTCGGATCCTCGGTCGACGGTGTCGGATGGGCAGGCGCCCCTCGCGCTGCGCGTCAGTCGATGTGCAGCTGGCTCGTCAGCTCTTCGCGCCTGGCCTCGAAGTCGTCGAAACCGATCCTGCCGTCGTCGAACGCGGCGTGGAGGTCTGCGAGCTGAGCCAGGACCGTGGCCTGGTCGACCTGGGGCGCGGGGGCGACGTCCTCTTCGGGCTCGTCGCCGTGCTCTGCCCGTTCAGCTCGCCGTTCCTGCTTGGCCTTCTGCTTGGCCTGCTTGTCGCGGTCGCGCTGCAGCTTCCCGAAGGTGGTGCGCCGGCGTGACACGCCTGCTCAGACCACCCTGACGTTCTGCGCTTCGTCGCCCTTGCGACCCTGGCCCACCTCGAACTCGACCTGCTGGCCGGCCTCGAGCGAGCGATAGCCCCCGCCCTCGATGTTGGAGTAGTGGACGAACACGTCGTCCGCGCCGTCGCGGGAGATGAAGCCGTAGCCCTTCTCCGCGTTGAAGAACTTGACCGTGCCGACTGCCATGGTGGTTCTGCCTATCTGTTCCGTGTCAGACGGTCGAGCGAACTTCGAGCATCGACCGTGCACGACGAGGCTACGCCGTCCGCCCACCAAACCGCGCGATTTGTCGCCATCGGGTGCGTCCCTGTCGCCCGATGAGTTCGGATCGTCCCGCCAGTCGTACTGGGGACCGCGACAGGAGGCCGACGTTGACCGCACGCGACGAAGTGCCCACGCCGGCCGTGGGCCCCTCGCCCCCACCACCGACGGCGAGGACGGTCGTGTTCGTGGTCGAGGGCCCGATCGTGCGCGCCGACATCCCCGGCCTCTGCGAGCGCGCCCGTCAGCTGATGGACCGTGGTGGCATCGCGCAGGTGATCTGCGACGTGGGCACGGTGACCGCTCCGGACGGCACGACCATCGACGCGCTGTCCCGCCTCCAGCTGGCTGCCCGGCGACGGGGGTGCCGGGTCGTCCTGCGGCACACGTGCGAGGAGTTGCGCAACCTCGTGGCGCTCGCCGGACTGAGCGAGGTGCTGCCGATGTCCCCGGGCGCGACCCCGCCGACCTGAGCGGTGGGGTCAGCCGGCCTCGGCGGCGTCGCTGGTGAGGTCGTCGTCGTCGATGGCCAGCTCGACCAGCGGCAGGACGCGGTGGTGCAGCTGCTCGGTCAGCGCGATCTGCGTCGCCGTGCGGCTGATGCCGGACGCCTCGAGCACCCGGCCGATGACGTGCTGCAGGTGGTCGTTGGTGTGGGCGACGACGCGGCAGTGCAGGTCGCCCGGCCCGGTGACCGAGTGGATCTCGAGCACCTCCGGGATGTCGCGCAGGTGCGCGCAGACGTCCTGCAGCCGGCCCTGCGCGATCTCGAGGCTGACGAACGCCAGCACCTCGTACCCCATCGCCCGCAGGTCGAGATCGGGGTCGAACCCGCAGATGATGCCCCGCTGTTGGAGCTTGTCGAGACGTGCTTGTACCGTCCCTCGTGCAACGCCGAGCTGTCGGGCGAGCTCCATCACCCCGGCGCGGGGCGTGTCGCACATCGCCCTGATCAGCCGGGCGTCGAGAGCATCGATTCCGGTGGGCAACATGAGCAATGTGTCTAGCACGTCTGCGTCGATGCTGGCCAAAGTGTTCAGTCTTCTTCTCATGTGTTGACGGGCTTCCTGGTGGCCCGTTTGCTGGTGCTCTCACTTCGATCACCACGCACAACACAGGGGGATGGATGGGCGACACCCTGATCACCAGGCACGACGACCGGTACCAGGGTTCCGAGCCACCGGTGATCGGTGGCATCGACCACGTCGAATGGTGGGTGGGGAACGCACGTGCGTTCAGCGGGTTCCTGGCCTCGGCGTTCGGGTTCGACATCGTCGCCTACGCGGGGCCCGAGACGGGCCGGCGCGACCGCGTGTCCCACGTCCTCCAACAGGGCCGCATCCGCTTCATGGTCACGGGCGCCCTCACGCCCGACTCGCCGATCGCCGAGCACGTGCGCGCCCACGGCGACGGCGTGCGCGACATCTGCTTCCTGGTCGACGACGCGGATGCCGCGTACGACGCCGCCCTCGCCCGAGGCGCATTGCCCGAGCGCCCGCCGAGCGTCGACACCGACGAGCTGGGCGCCGTCCACCACTCGGCGATCCGCACCTACGGCGAGACGGTGCACACGTTCCTCGACCGGTCGGCCTACGCGGGAGAGTTCGCGCCGGGCTTCGCCCCGCCGATGCTGTTGGCCCCGGGCGGCCCGCCCGTGGGGCTCACCAGGTTCGACCACATCGTCGGCAACGTCGAGAAGGGCCACCTCGACGAGTGGGTCGACTACTACCACGACGTCCTGGGCTTCGATCCGCTGGTCCACTTCGACGACGACCAGATCGGCACCGAGTACTCGGCGCTGATGTCGACGGTGGTGTGGAACCACGACAAGGTCGTGCTGCCCATCAACGAGCCGGCCGACGGGCGGCGCAAGAGCCAGATCGAGGAGTACCTCGACTACTACCGGTCGCCCGGTGTCCAGCACATGGCACTGCACACGCCCGACATCGTGGGCGCGGTGCGCGCCCTGCGGGAGCGTGGAGTGCGGTTCCTGACCGTGCCGCCCGAGTACTACGACGACGCCCGCGAGCGCATGGCCGACATCGACCTGCCGTGGGAGGCGCTGGCCGACCTGGGCATCATGGTCGACCGCGACCAGGACGGCCACATGCTGCAGATCTTCACCGAGACGCTGTGCGATCGGCCGACGGTGTTCTTCGAGATCATCCAGCGCGCCGGTGCCAAGGGCTTCGGCGCGGGCAACTTCAAGGCACTGTTCGAGGCGATCGAACGGGCTCAGGCGGCCCGGGGGAACCTCTAGTCGACAGAACCGGGACGGTCTGATCCGGGCCGGCCGGCCGAGTGTGAGACGGGGGGTCAGGCCGGTTGGCCCGGATCACCCACGCGCTGCACGAGCACCACCGACCCGTCGCCGAGCGCCAGCGCATCGGTCGGCGGCTCCGGCGCGGGGAAGCTGAAGCCGAGCCGGGAGGCCTGCACCGCGGCCTGCGCGACGGCGGCCTCGAGGTGCTCGACAGCGGCATCGTGATCGAGCCCGTCGGTGGCCTGCTCGAACTGTGCCAGCGCCTGGGCGACGAACGGTGCCAGCTCGGGGGTGAACGGATCGGGACCGATCTCAGCCAGTGGAGCGCCTCCATCGTGAGCCATCGGGACAGGTTATCGGCGGTCTGTGACACGTCCGCGCTCGATGGCGGCGACCGCCAGATCGTGTGGTAGCTTGCACCCTCCACCGGGCCGTTAGCTCAGTTGGCTAGAGCACCTGCATGACGCGCAGGGGGTCAGGGGTTCGAATCCCTTACGGCCCACCACCTGACCAGGGCATCTGCCCTGGTCGGTGTCTTTCCGGGGGACGTGCCGGGCGGGCGCCGCGCGCTGGGTCAGCCCTCGTCGGGCGGCGGGTAGATGTCGACGCAGTACTCATCGAGGGTGGTGCGCTGGCCACACGTGTTGCCGTACGCCTCGTACGGCGAGTCGGCCGGCGACGCGAAGTAGAGCTCGTCGCACGTGACCATGTCGCCGTCGTGGCAGGCGGTGGCGAGGGGGTCGAGGGTCGGGTCAGTGCCCAGAGCGTCCGGATCGGCCGGCGCCGTCGATGTCGGGGGCGTCTCGGTGGTCCCGGTCTCGTTGTCCGCCGCGCTGGCGTCGCCGTCGATGCCGCACTCGACCTCGAGGAAGGCCTCGACGTTGCGGCTGGCGTTCTCGGCCTCCTCGGCCGTCTCCGGCGTCAGCACCTTCTGCATCGCCTCGACGGTCGCGGCGTTGTCGCCGTCCTCGGTGGCGCGCATGGCGGTCATCAGCCGCTCGAGCACGCCGGTCAGCGTGTCGAACTCGTCCGCCATCGCGTCGGGCGCCTCGGCGGCGACGTCGTCGAGCTGGTCGAGCGACGCCTGCATCTCGTCGGCCGATGCGATGCCACGCACGGACGTCGTCGCCGCCTGGAACTCGGCGGCCACGTCGCAGAATGCGTCGGAGGCACCGGTCGCCTGCGCATCGCCCGACCCGGAGCCGGCCGAGTCGTCGTCGCCACACGCGGCGCCGGTGAGCAGGCTGATTGCCACAACAGCGACCACGCTCGCGCACGCCCTCACCGGCTCCCTCCCGGGACACCCGTCGAGCGCCGACGATGCCCCGCGGCGGCGAAGCGGAGCATCGTGCCCGTCGCCAGCAGCAGGACGCCGACCTCGACGAGCAGACGCGTCTCGGCGCCGGTCTTCGGCAGCTGGCCCGTGGTGCTCCCGGTGCCTCGTGCGCTCGCCAGGTCGCCGACCTCCGAGTCGGTCACGTACCGGGTCGTGCGGGGCAGGGTGCCCGTACCTGTGGGACGCGGGACGCCCGGGTCGGCGGGATCGCCGGCCGGGGGCGGGCTCGACCCGGGGGGCGAGCACACGGCGGTCGACGTCTCGAATGTCTGGCACACGGCGATGGAGGTGCGGTTGGCCGCCGTGGCGGGGCCCGTGAGGACGACGGCCGAGCCGGTGGTGGCGTTGATGAGCACGGCCAGGTTGGCCGGATCGAGAGCTGTGTCACCGGTGACCGAGCCCTCGGCGACCGCCTGGAGCGCCGCGCGCACGCCCCGCCCGAGGGCGCTCGACACCTGGGACTCGCTGGCGGCCACGCCCTGCTGGTCGACCACCGTCACGTTGACCGTCGCGGTCTCCGCCGTGTTGTCTCCCGCCGACGCGATGCCGAGGTTGATGGTGAGCGTGCCGGTGATCTGGCGCACGCGGATGCGGGGGCCCGCCCCGCCCGGTCCGGTTCCGCTGATGTCGTCGAAACCGTCCGCGAACCCGAGTGCCTGCGCGATCGATGCCTCGACCTGCCCGCCGGAGAGCGCGCCGAACCCGTCGAGGAGCACCTCGTCGGCATGGATCTCCCCGAACATGTCGACGAGGACGTCGCCCAGCGTCCACGACGAGGTCGAGGGGGACGCCGTGGCGGTGCCGGTGCCGAGCTGCGCGAGGTAGCCGGTGAGGTAGTCGCCGAGGCCTGCCCACTGTCCGGAGATGATCGCGTCGAGGCCCAGCAGACCGGCCGCGACGTTGCCGCCGGTGTTGGCGATGGCGAGCCCGGCGTTGGTGACCGAGGCGTCCTGGGCGACGTGGGCCTGACCGCCTGCCGCCGCCGACCCGGCGGCCCGTTGGTCGACCTGCGTGTTCGACGCCAGCCCGATCGCCGACGCGTCGCCGGTGGCGACGAGCGCCGCCCCGTGCGACGTGTTGTTCGCGTTGACCGAGTTCGCGGCCTCGCCGGTGAGCCCCAGCCAGCCCGTGCCGCCGAACAGGGACTGCAGGCTGGCCCAGAACGCACCGGCGATCGACTGCTGCTGCAGGTCGACGAGGTTGACGCTCTGGTTGCCGGTCGCGCTGTTCATGCCGGTGTTGGCGAGGGCGACGCCCATGTTGAGCACCAGGGCGCGCTGCAGGATCGACACGAAGCCGCCGTCGCCGGCGTCGGCCATGGCGAGCTGGTCGATGCTCGTCCTCGAGGCGTTGCCCATGGCGCCCGCGTCGCCCGTGGTGATGGCGGCCATGCCGGTGGCGCTGTTGCCTGCGGTGGCCTGGTTGCTGGCGCTCGCACCCGTGCCGGCGGCACCGCCGGCCGCGTTCTGGTCGACGATGATCAGCTGCAGCACGGTGTTGCCGATCACGATGTTGAGCCCCGTGTTGCCGTAGGCGACGCCCAGGCTGGAGATGTCCGTCGCCTGCTCGCTGGTCACCAGGCCGGACGCTGCCGCAGCGTTGGCCGCCTGGGTGACGCGCACGTCGTTGGCGTTCCCCACGGCGGTCGCGTCGCCCGTCCGGATCGCGCCGTTGCCCGACGCGCTGTTGCTGGCGGTCAGGCCGTTGTTCACGACGTCGAGGCCGGTCGCGTCGTTGCCGCTGGTGTTGGCGACCCCGACGCCCAGGTTGACGACGAGGGCCATCTGGATGATCTCGATCTCGCCGGTGCCGACGGCCTTGACGAGTGCCTTCTGGGAGATCGTGTCGTCGGTGGTGCCGCCCGTGGCGGCGGCGTTGCCGGTGACGACGAGTGCGAGACCGACGCCGCTGTTCGGCCCGCCGGCGTCGTTGTGTGCGGCCGTTGCGTCCTGTTCGGCGACGATCACCTGCACCGTGCCGTTGGCGACCGTGTTGTGACCCGTGTCCGCGACGGCGCCGCTGCGGGCGTCGACGGTGACGTGCTGTGAGCTGACGACGGGGGCGGGAGCACCTACCGAGCCGCCGGTCGGCGTGGTCGTGGGGGTCGTGGTGGTCGGGGGGCTGGTGGTGGTCGGGGGACTGGTCGCGGGCGGCGGGCTGGTGGTGGGCGGCGGGTCCGTGTCGTCCCCGCTGGTCGCGGGGGTGCCGCCGCTGCCATCGTCGGCCGGCGGCGCGGGGTCGTCCGCGGGCGGGTCGGTGTCCGCCGGGGGAGAGGTGGCCTCGGGTGCCACCGTGGTGGTTGTCGGGTCCGCCGCCGCGTCGCCCGCTCCGTCGCTGGTCTCGTCGTCTGCGCCCACCGGTGTGGCGCCGAGCCCACCGAGCATCACGACGACGATCAGGCCGGCCAGGACCGATCGCGTGCGCATGTCCGCCGTCGTCCTCTCTGGATCGGGCCGCCCCCCAGGCGGCGTGCTTCAGCGTCTGCTTCGTGCCGCTCGGCCGCGAGGGCCCGCGCGATCGACGCGGCCCGCGCACCGTCGCGGATGGCGAGGAGCACGACGTTCGTCTCCTGTATCCGGGAACTATCGAGGTCCGCCATCGATGCCCACCCGCCTCTGATCGTCGGCAGGGGCCCGATCAGGGGGACCCCCACCGCGACATCGCCCGTCAGTGACGTTTGACACAGTCAAACGCGTTCCGTGAGGAGCTGTCAACGGATCGTCACGTAGAGCGGGGTCGCGAGCCGCGACCGCTCAGCGGGCAGGATGGGGGCATGGCGACCCAACGCACTCTCGTGTTCGGCGACGACGGCTCCTCCGGGGCCGACCTCGCCTGGCAGTGGATCTCGGCGTACCCCTGGCCAGGGTGGCGCGTCGTGGTCCTGACCGCGACCCCGCCGCCTGTCGGGCCGCCGGTGGCGGCCGAGCGCGCTGCCCCGCACCCGTGGCAGCCCCCGGCCCCTCGTACGGCTCCCGACACGGCGCAGATCGCCACGCTCGAGCACCTCACCGCCGAGACCGACCCGCGTGTCGCGCTCGGCGAGTTCGAGGGCGCGGACCTCGTGGTCGTGGGCCCCATCGGACGTGGCGCCCTCAAGGCGCTCCACCTCGGCAGCACGGCGGGCTGGCTGATCGAGGACCTGGCGGTGCCCGTGGTCGTCGCCCGCGCCTCGCGACCGGCGGCCCCCGTGCTGGTGTGCGTCGACGGGTCCGTCCACGCCGACCGGGCGGTGGACACGGTGGCGGAGCTGCCGTGGATTGCCGGCGCCTCGGTGGTCGTGCTCGCGGTCTCCGACGGGCGCGTCGACGCAGCCGCGGCGGCGGCCCGCGCGGTTCCGGTGCTCGAGGCGGCGGGCGCGGATGTCAGGACCTGCGAGATCGAGGGCAGGCCCACCCGGGTCATCCTCGAGCAGATCGACGTCCACCAGGCCGGGCTCGTCGTGCTGGGCAGCCGCGGGCTGACCCGCCTGCGCCGGTTGTTCGTGGGGTCCACCACCCGGGCGGTGACGCGAGGCGCTTCGTGCTCGGTGATGGTGGTCAGCGCGCCGGGGGAGTGACCGCCCGACGCCGCCTCCGGGCCGCGGTCAGGCGGCCGCGAAGTCGCTGACGCGCAGCTCCGGTGCCGACTTGCGGGCCTCGGACGGGGGCTTGCCGCAGTCGGGCACCGGCACCAGCCGGGCCACTTCGACCGTCGCCTCGAATGACGTCGTGGCGCCGTCGGGCGCCACCCCGTCCAGCCGCACACGTGCGCGACCACCGTCGCGCTCGAGCACCATGCCTCGGCGGCGGTGGTCGAGCCACGACCATCCGACCGCACGCAGGGCCTCGCGTTCCGCCGCCTGGACCTCCGGGCCGTCGAGGCCGGTGCAGCCCCGGTAGCGCTGGGCGGCCTCGTCGATGTCGAGGGTGCGATCCGAGATGCCCACGAGCGTGTCGTGGTCGAGGTACGCCCAGGCCGTGCCCTCGGGCAGCAGCACGGCGGTCGGTGCGAAACGATGACCGCCGGTGTGGCTGGTGCGCCAGACGTGGACGCCGGCACCCAGCCCGGGCAGGACGCTCGCCAAGCGCGTCCCGAGCGACCCGCAGCACGCGTCGCGCGTGCCGTGCGTGCACACGAGGACGTGCCGGCCGGCGTCGGCGCCCGCGGCGACCCGCACGGCCGGGCCCGCGGACACGCCGGCGGACCTTGGGTGGAGGGCTGTCGTCGCGGCGGATGCCGCCAGGGCGGCGAGCGCGCCCGGGACGCCCGGAGCGGGCACCTCCCAGTCGACGACCTCGTAGCGGTCGAACGGGCCGGTCGGCCGGAGGCACGTGACCAGCCGGCGCTGGTCGGGCGAGCGCGACGGGTCAGGCACCACACCCTGCAGCCGCAGGCCCGCCCTCGCGAGCGCGGCGGCGCCCGCCAGGATCTCCGGGTGCTCGGTGATCTCGCGCGGCCACGGGAGCGGGACTTCGAGCACGACATAGCCGTGGTAGCTGCCTGCGGTGCCGGCGGGATCGAGCCCTTCGGAGCGAGCGAACCCCGAGCACCGCTCGATGAGCGGATCGTTCACGGAGGCAAGGATCGCGGCTGGACCGTCGTGCGTGCGATTCGTGGCTGTGGATCTCACGCTCGGCGGCGTGCTGTGCGTGCGTCAACCCGCAGCGTGACATGGACGTCTCGTGGACGCGGTATTCTCCCGCTCAGCGCGCGTGGGGCGTGCTGGTCGAATGCAACTGGGCGACCGTGCCATCGGTCCGTGGGGAGAGGCGACGAGGGCTATGCATCCGGACCTGCCGCACGAGCAGGCCTATTTCGACCGGGCTCTGGCGCTGCGCGACCGCCAGCAGGCCGATCTCGCCCGGGCGCCCAGCCTGGCCGCCAATCCCAAGGCGGCGATCGAGCTGCGCAAGCGCGTGAGCCGGCTGGGCTTGGCCGACCCCGACGAGGCGATCGCGTTCGGGCGCATCGAGGCGTCGAACGACCGGTGGTACATCGGCAAGGGCGCCATCTGGAGCGACGACAACGACCTGGTCGTCGTCAACTGGCAGGCGCCCATCGCCGCGCCGTTCTACACCGCCACTCCCGACGAGCCCGAGGGCCTCGATGCCCGCCGGCTCTTCCGCTGCTCCGGCAACCAGATCCGCGAAATCGAGGACCTGATGTTCCGCGAGGTCGCGGACGCCATCGCCAACGGCCGGGTACCCGAGCCGGTCCTCACCGACGGGCTCCTCGAATCGCTCGGCTCGTCCCGGTCGGGCGAGCTGGGTGACATCGTCGCCACCATCCAGGCTGCCCAGTACGACGTGATCAGCCGCCCCCTCGACCAGTTGCTCGTCGTGCAGGGCGGCCCCGGCACGGGCAAGACGGTGGTCGGCCTCCACCGCGTGTCGTGGCTCCTGTTCAACCGCCGCGACAGGGTCGAGGCGCACGACGTGCTCATCGTGGGCCCCAATCCGGCGTTCGTGAGCTACATCTCGTCGGTGCTGCCGTCGCTCGGCGACGAGGCCGTGGTGCAGCTGCCGCTACGGGCTCTCGGTCCCCAGGTGCGCATCGGCCGGGTCGATCCGCCGGAGCTCCGACGGCTCAAGGGCGACCGCCGCATGATGCGGCTGGTCCTGCGCGGGCTGCGCCACCGGCAGCGGGTCGAGGCCGCCCCGGTCGAGCTGACGGTCGACGGCCGCACGATCGAGCTGGACGGTCGACGCATCGCCACCCGTGCCCGCCAGCTCGCCGGCCGTCCCCACAACGAGGCTTACCGGATGCTGCGGGCGTTCGTCCTCGCCGAGGCCGGCAACGCGCTGGCCCGGGCCGACGCCCGCGACGTGCCGGCGTTCGACGTGACGGTGCAGGGCGAGTCGGCCCGCGCCATCGACAACTACCTCGACCGGGTCTGGCCGAGCCTCACGCCCCAGGCATTCCTCGTCCGGCTGCTGTCGTCCCGCCGCCAGCTCCTCGCTGCCGGGGCAGGCACCCTGTCCGAGGTCGAGCTCGACATGCTCGCCCTGCCGACCGATGCGCAGGTTTCCACCTGGCAGTGGTCGGTCGACGACGTCCCGCTGCTCGACCTGGCCGACGCTCTCCTCAACGGTGTGCCGGCCACCTACGAGCACATCGTGGTCGACGAAGTGCAGGACCTGTCGCCGCTGCAGCTCGAGTCGATCAGGCGGCGCTCCCACGCGGGCTCGATGACCGTGCTCGGCGATCTCGCCCAGGGCACGAGCCCCTGGGCCCACGACTCATGGGATGCCATCGTGCAGGCGTTGCGTCACGAGCGCGTCGCCGCCGACGCCGTCGCGCTGGAGTACGGCTACCGGCTGCCGTCCGAGGTGCACGAGGTCGCGATGCGGCTGTTGCCGGCTACCGCGCCCGACCTCGCGTGCCCCGAGGCCCTGCGCAGCTCGGGGCACGAGGTCGGCCTGGTCAGCGTGGACGAGCCCGAGGGCATGGTCGGTCAGGCGGTGGCGACGATCGGCGAGCTCGTCGGCCACGGCATCCTGGGGGTGATCACCCCAGCGTCGGAGCGCGCCGCGCTCGGGGCCGCGCTCGACGACGCCGGCGTCGCCTGGGCACCCGAGCTGCGTCCCGCGGCGGCGCCCGTCGTCGTGCTCACGCCCGACGAGGCCAAGGGCCTCGAGTTCGACGTCGTTGTCGTGGTCGAGCCGGCCGCCATCGTCGACGAGTCGGACCAGGGCCTGCGTTCGCTGTTCGTGGCCCTCACCCGCTGCACGAGCCGCCTGGCCCTGGTGCACGCTCGACCGTTGCCTTCGGTCCTGGGGCTCGGGCCAACGCAGGAGGAGCAGACCACCGAGCCCGGCGACGTGGGCGACGACGCGACGGACCTGATTGCCCACGAGGACATAGGCGAGGGACGCACCCAGGTCGCGGACCACGTGCCCGAACCCGCCGGCGGCCTTGCCGACCGGGTGGTCGTGTCCACGGCGAGCCCCGAGGCGGTGCCCACGCTCGAGGCGCTCGGGGACCTCGACCACGACATCGCCCGCGCCGTCGCCGCGACGGTGGCCGACACGCTCGCCCGCGTGATCACGCCCGCCATGATGCCCCTCGTCGCCGCGGAGCTCGCCCGGGCGATCGCCGAGCGCATGGCGCAGGCGACGGCGCCCCACATGGGCACGGCCGACGTCGAGTCCGTGCCCCACGAGGGCCGGCAGGCGAACGGGGTGCACACGCCGTGAGCCGGGTGGAGGCGGGGCGCGGCCGTCACGACGGCAGGCGACGCATCCGGCCACGCGTCGGGCCCGCCCGCTAGCGTCGCGGGCGTGCGCCTGTCCGACAGCCGCGCCGACGCCCGGTTCCGCGCCGAGCTCACCGGCTGGCTCGACGAGAACCATCCGGCGGCCGACCGGGCGTCCGAACCTTCGCGGTCGCCGGGCCACATCCCCGGCTGGGCGAGCGACTGGCAACGCACGCTGTTCGGTGCGGGCTGGCTCGTCCCGCGCTGGCCGCCCGAGCTCGGGGGCCGCGACGCGAGCGCGGTCGAGCAGATGATCTACCTCGAGGAGCTGGCGCGCCGCAGAGTCCCGCGCACGGTCAATCCCCAGGGCCTGGACGTGTGCGCGCCCACGCTCGCCGATCACGGCGTCGCGGTGCAGCAGGACGACTGGCTGCCGGCGACGCTCCACGGCGAGATGAGCTGGTGCGTCGCCGTCGGCGACGTCGACCCTGCGGACCTGGTCGACACCGCCGATGCCGCCGACGGCGACCCCGGTCGGCATGCCTGGGGCATCACGATCGTCCAGACCGCCGAGGGCCTGACCGTGCGCGGGTCAGTGCCGGCGCCGGCAGGCGCGGCAGACGCCGACCGGTGCCTGTGCGGAGTGCGCGGCGATGTCGGGGGCCCGCGGATCGACGGGGTTGCGGTGGTTGCGGTCGACCTGCGGGCACCGGGTGTCGCACGCCCAGATCCCCACGACCCCGTCACCCGCCCGGACGACGCTCCGCCGACGCTGACCTTCGACGACGTGGCGGTGGCCGACGACGAGATCATCGGCGAGCGCGATCAGGGCTGGCCTGTGCTCCAGTCGGTGCGCGCCCGCATGCGCTCGGTGCGGTGGATCACGAGCCTCCTGTCCACCGAGCGGGCGCTCGGCGCGCTGGCAGCGGTCGGCCGCGCCCGGGGCCTGGCCGACGACGGCGTGTTTCGTGACACGGTCGCCGGCCTGCGTGTCGAGGCCGACGCCGTGCGCGCCCTCGCCTATCGCGCGCTGGCCATCCAGGGCACCGGTCGGCCGAACCCCGAGCTGGCGATGCTGCCGCTCGTCACCGCCCAGACCGAGGAACGTGTCTACCTGGCCGGGGTCGAGGCGCTCGGCCCCGACGGCCTCGACCTCGGCCTGGATGGACCGGCGGGCTGGCCGGGGTCGTGGGCCAGCGAGTGGACCACGGCGATGGCCGCGCTCGCCGCGTCCGGCGGGCTCGGTGCCGAGCGCGACCGGGTGGCTCGGCGGGTGCTGGGGTTGCGCCTGAGCTGAGGGCCGGGTGTCGCCGCGGTGGGGCGTCTCTTCGGGTCTCGCCGTGTCAACCGAGGAGAGCGGTCGCGAGCTGCGAGGTGCGGGCCCGTCGGGCGCTCAACATGTGGTCCGCCAGGGCCCGGCGGTGATCGACGGCCGAGCCGAACAGCAGGTCGTCGGCCTTGGCACGCCCGGTCCACAGGCGCAGATCGGGTCCCACGGCGGCGGAGCCCTGGACCTCGACGCTCTGGCGGGTGACGAGCCGCTGGCACGCACCGATCGCCGCCTTCGCAGCGGACGCGGCCTGCGATGCGCTCGCATGATCCTCGGCCACGGCACACGCGGCCTGGTAGACCGCGGCTCTGGCGGTCTCGATGGCGACGAGCATGTCGGCCAGCGCGTGCTCGGTGGCCTGTCCCGCGGACCCGCTGGCGCGCGCGACGTCCAGCGACGCGTCGAACAGCGCGCCACACGCGCCGAGTGCGTCGAGAGCGAGCCCAACCGTGGCCTCGCCGAGCGCTCGGGCGAGCGGCTTGCCGGCGTCGCTGCCGGGCTCACCGAGCACGCGGGCGTCGGGAACCCAGATGCCGTTGAGCTCGACGTTGGCGAGGGTGCGGGTGGGATCGAGGCTTTCGGTGCGCTTGAACGTGAGCTCGGCCGCAGGCACCACGAACACGCCCAGGGTGCCCGAGTCGCGGCGGGCGGCCACCGCCACCTCGTCGACGTCGGGCGCCCCGAGGACGTGGTGCTTGTGCCCGCGCAGCAGCCAACCGTCGCCGTCGCGCTCGGCCGTGCACATGACCGTCTCGGGGTCCCACCGGCCGCCCTCGTGCAGCGCCAGGGTGCCGGTCAGGTCACCCGACGCGACGCCGGCGAGGAACCGGTGGGCCTGAGTCGTCGTGCCGACCTCGCGCACGACGGGAACGAACTGGGTCATGGTGGGCAGCAACGCCCCGGGGGCGGCGGCGCGCCCGAGCTCTTCCAGCACGACGGCCAGCTCGATGAAGCCGCGCCCGAGCCCGCCGAGGTCGACGTCGATCGTGAGCGCGGGCCACCCGAGCCACGTCAGCGCAGTGACGAGCCCGTCGCTGTCGTGCCGTCCGCCCGCCACGTCCCGGACGTACTGCGGCGGGCACTCACGGGCGAGGGCCGACCGCGCGCTGTCGCGCAGCTCGAGCTGCTCGTCGGTGAACTCGAGATGCATGCTGTGCCTCTTTCGCACAGGACGCCCCGCCAGGGACGCCGGCGCCGCGATGGGGAGCTGGCACCGGACACGTTACGTCGCGGCAGCGTCTCGCGCCGTGATGTCGTCACTGTCTGACGTAGTGACGGATTTCTGACACGCCTGTACCTATCTCGGGCTACGCTGCCGTCCACGCACCACGGTTCGGGTGCCGGGGACCGAGAGTCAGTCGACGAAGCGTGAGGTGGCGTACTCGCAGGTGACGCGCCACGCCGTCTCCGCGTCGACCTGGCCGCTGATGCTCAGCTCGACGTTGGCAAGGGCGAAGCCGAGCATGCCAGTGCTCGCGGCCACCAGATCGTCGGCGGGCAGGCCGGAGCCGGCCATGAGCGCCGCGAGCTCGGACGCGATCTGCACCCGGGTGGCGATGGCCGACGCCTCGACCGTGTCGTCGTGGGTGACCCAGGGATCGCGGAAGAGGAGTCGGTAGGCGGAGGGGTTCTCGTCGAAGAACCCGAAAAGGGCAGCGAGCAGGTGCTCCATGCGGGTGCGAGGGGAGAAGGGCATCTTCGACGCTTGGCGCAGCCGTTGCTGGAACTCGGTGAGGAGCCCCTGCATGACGCTGACGAACAGCTGCGGTCGGCCCTCGGGGAAGTAGTGGTAGAGCAGCCCCTTGGACACGCTGGCCGCACTGGCGATCTCGGCCAGGCCGGACTCGGCGTAGCCGGTGGCCGCGAACACCTGTCGGGCGGTCGCGATGATCTCGGCTCGGCGCGTGTCGGGGTTCTTACGGACCCGCTTCGGGGCGGGGCGCTCGGCGCCGGTCGACTGTGCTGGAGCTGCCGTCACGTGGGCGAGACTATTCCTGCACACACCGTGTAACAACTTACCGGTTGGTAACACGACGGTTTATCGACCGATGGGTCAGTAAAGTCGTGGTCCGGGTTGCCCAGTCACACCGCTTGAGCGGCCTGGTCGACCAGGAGTCGACAGGTGGTGGTGCTCCCGCTAGACAGCCGCTGCGGTGAGGACGCCCCTGAAGGTCTGTCGGTAGGCACCTCATGCCACCCAAGATCCAGCAGTCCAACGCCAAGCACTACAAGGCGCCCGGCACGATCACCGAGGTCGTCGGGTTCGCCGGTCCCCATCTCCTGCCGGCCAGCTACGGTTGGGAAGAGGTGGCCGACCAGGCTCTCGACTGGGCGCTGCGCCACGCTGCCGACAGCACCGGATGACGGACATCCAGATCACGCACATCGGCGGACCGACCGTCCTGCTCGAGATCGCCGGCTGGCGGCTGCTGACGGACCCGACCTTCGACCCGCCGGGTCGCCGGTACTCGTTCGGGTGGGGCACCGCGTCGCGCAAGCTCACCGGGCCCGCCATCGCGCTGTCCGATCTGGGACCGATCCACGCCGTGCTGCTCACCCACGACCACCACGCCGACAACCTCGACGACGCCGGACGCAGCCTGCTCCCGCTGGTCGACACCGTGGTGACCACCACGTCAGCGGCGCGGCGCCTCGACGCACCGACCACCGGCCTCGCGAACTGGGCCACGACCGTGCTCGAGGGTCCTGGCCTCCCGACGATCCACGTCACAGCCACGCCGTGTCGTCATGGGCCGCCGGGCAGCCATCCCATCGTCGGCGACGTCATCGGATTCTCACTCCGGTGGGACGGGCAACGACAGGGCGAGCTGTGGATCTCCGGCGACACCGTCCACTACGGCGGCGTCCGCCAGGTGGCCGACCGACTCGACATCGGCACCGCCATCGTCCACCTCGGTGGTGTCCGCTTCCCGATCACCGGACCCGTTCGTTACACCATGACCGCCAGCGACGCCGTCGAGTTGCTCACCGCCATCGATCCCGCCGTCGTCGTGCCTGTGCACTACGAGGGATGGTCCCACTTCCAGGAGCCGCGCCCCGACATCGACCGGGTGTTCGCGGCAGCACCCGACACGTTCGGAGACAAGGTGCGCTGGCCGACCCCGGGTCGGGCCATGTCCCTCAGCGTGTGACCACGTCGTGCCCGGACCGCGGATATCTGTCGTAGCGCTCTCAGCCCGTTCCGACGGGTGTCCGCACGGTGAAGCCCGACTCGACCAGGGCGAACGCCTCGCCGATGACGTCGGCCAGTGGGCCCGGCCGGCCGCGCTCCTGCCACACGTTCAGGCCCACCTTCAGCGCACCGATGGCCGCGGTGACGACCAGGCCGGGCAGCGGGTCGCGATCGACGTCGAGGCCCGCGCGACGGGCCACCTCCTCCGCGAGGATGCGCTCGACCTCGGCGAAGCGGGCAAACCGACGTGCGGCCAGCGACGGATGCCCCAACGTCAGCTGATGGCGGGCCCACAGCTCGTCGGCCATCGGCTCGAGCCGGGCCGCCGCCGCCAGGCACATGCCGCGCAGGGCCTCGAGGGGCGAGCCATCCTCGGGCTGTGCGACCAGATCGTCCACCAGCTCCGACGACTCGGAGGGTGCGATGCCGACGATGGCGTCGTCCTTGGACGAGAAGTAGTTGAAGAAGGTGCGGGGCGAGACCCCGGCGGCGTCGGCGATCGCTTCGATCGTGACGCCGTCGGGGCCGAGGTCCTGGGCGAGGCGCAGGGCCGCGGACGACAGCGCCTGTCGCGTCTCGGCCTTCTTGCGTTCGCGCAGCCCGTCGCTCATCGCTAGTTCCTGTCGCCGGCGGCCATCTCCGCATAGTCCACCACGACGGCGGGGTCGCCGACGGCCGCGAGGGTGCCTTCAGGGATCGCGTCCTCGAGCGGGACCACCTGCGGTGCCTCGACCTCGTCCTTCAGCGCTGGCGCACCGGAGCGGAGGGGCTTCTCCTTGAGGAACCAGGTGAGCAGGAAGCCGATGACGAGCAGCGGGACGGCGTAGAGGAAGACCATCGTGATGGCGTCGGCGAACGCACTCGCGAGCTGGGCCCGATCGGCGGACGGGAGTTGGCCGATCTCCTCCGGTGTCATCCCCGTCGGCGCCGCACCGCCCAGCAGGTCTGTCAGCCGGGAGTTGAACAGCGCCCCGAACAGCGCCACGCCCACCGATCCGCCGACGGCCCGGAAGAACGTGACGGTCGACGTGGCGACGCCCAGGTCTTCGACCGGGGCCTCGTTCTGGGTGGCGAGCACGAGGATCTGCATGACCATGCCGATGCCGGCACCGAGCAGCGCCATGTAGAGGCCGGACTCCCACCGGCTCGACCCGGTGCCGAGCGTCGACAGCAGCAGCATGCCGATGCTGGTGACGGCCATGCCGATGATCGGGAACCGCCGGTAGCGCCCGGTGCGGGTGATGATCTGGCCGGCGGTGATCGAGGCGACGAGCATGCCGCCCATCACGGGCACCAGCAGCAGGCCGGAGTTGCTGGCTGACGCGCCATTGGCGACCTGGAGGAACGTGGGCAGGTAGGTGATGGCACCGAACATTGCGATGCCGATCATCAGGCTCACGGCCGAGGCGATGTTGAAGGTGCGGATGCGGAACAGCCGTAGCGGGATGGCCGGCTCGGGCACGCGCCGCTCGACCATCACGAACAACGCGCCCAGCACGACGGCGGCGACGCCGAGACCGACGATGACCGGCGAGCCCCACTCGTACTCGGTGCCGCCCCAGGTGGTGAGCAGCACCAGGCTCACGATGGCGGACGACAGGAGGAGCGTGCCCGCCCAGTCGATGCGGACCTTGCGGCGCCGGGCGGCGGCCTTGGGCAGGACGGCGCTGGTCACGAAGAGGGCGAGGATGCCGAGCGGCACGTTCACGTAGAACGCCCAGCGCCACGACAGGTTGTCGGTGAGGAAGCCGCCGACCAGCGGGCCGGCGACGCTCGCCGCGCCGAACACTGCACCGAAGTAGCCCTGGTAACGACCACGCTCGCGCGGGGTGACCACATCGGCGATGAGGGCCATGGCCAGCACGATCAGGCCGCCAGCGCCGATGCCCTGCACAGCGCGGAAGGCGATGAGCTGCATCATCGTCTGGGCAAGTCCGGACAGGGCGCTGCCCGCGACGAAGATGACGATCGCCGCCTGGAACAGCCGCTTGCGTCCGTAGAGGTCGCCGAACTTGCCGAACAGCGGCGTCGACACGGTCTCGGCCAGCAGGTACGCGGTGACGACCCACGACAGGTGGTTGAGGCCGCCGAGGTCGCCGACGATGGTCGGCAGCGCGGTGGCCACGATCGTCTGGTCGATCGCGGCCAGGAACAGCCCGATCATGATGCCGGAGAAGACGATGAGGACCTGCCGGCGCGGCAGGCCGGCGGGCGGAGCGGACGTATCCATGCGAAACCTCGGTCGGGCGGGGGAGTCGGCGCACTCTAGCGAAAGATGCAGATGATGCAACTTTGCGAGACGTGCACGTATTCCGGCTGGCGCTGACTAGGCCTCGGGGTCTTCGCCCACCTCGCGCAGCGCGGCGGCAAGGGCCGCCCGGACCCGCCGGGCCGTGGCGACGGACAGGTGGGCCGTGACGCCGGTGCCCGACGCCCCCTCGTCCTCGAAGGTCACCTCCACGCGCAGGTCGTCACAACCGTCGCAGTCGTCGACCGCGGCGACGGCCCACGCCACGCGCGGCTTCTCGTCGTCGTCGGCGGGGTGGTCGTCGAACGCGAAGTCGATGGATCTCTTCACGCCCGCCAGTCAACCAGCCCGGTCGTGGCGCGGCAGCAGCACCCGGAACGTCGAGCCCGCACCCGGGTCGCTCTCGACCTCGACGGTGCCGCCGTGCGCCTGGGTGATGGCCGCGACGATCGACAGGCCCAGCCCCGTGCCGCCGAGGGCGCGGCTGCGGGCGGCATCGGTGCGGTAGAACCGCTCGAACACCCGCTCGGCCTGGTCGGGCGTCAGCCCCTGGCCCCGATCGACCACCTCGAGCGACGCCAACTCCTGGCCGTCGCGGCGCGTCCACCCCAGATGGACCCGGACCGGTGTGTCGGCGGGGGAGTAGGCCAGGGCGTTGTCGAGCAGGTTGCCCACGACCTGGTGCAGACGGTCCTCGTCACCCGGGACGATCAGGTCGTCGCCTGTGATCGCGAGCGAGATGTCGCGCCGGGGCGAGGCGGCGCGGGCGGCCTCGATTGCGGACTGGGCCATGGCGCCCAGGTCGACCGGTGTGTGCTGCACGGGCCGCTGTTGGTCGAGCCGGGCCAGCAACAGCAGGTCGTCGACGAGGAGCCCCATGCGCTTGGCCTCGCCCTCGATCCGCCCGAGCAGGTCGGTGACCGCGGCGGGATCGGTGACCGCGCCCTGGCGGTGCAGCTCCGCGAAGCCCCGGATGGAGGTGAGCGGCGTGCGCAGCTCGTGGCTGGCGTCGGCGACGAAGCGGCGCATGCGCTGCTCGGAGCGGCGCGACCGGGACTCGGACGCCGCCTGTGCGCGGAAGGCCCGCTCGATCTGCTCGAGCATCGCGTTGAGGGCGCGGCTGAGACGCCCCATCTCGGTGCCGGGGTGATATTCGGGGACTCGCCGTGCCAGGTCGCCCCGGCCGATGGCGGCGGCCGTGACCTCGATCTCGGTCAGGGGGCGCAGCGCAGTGCGGACCATCGAAATGCCGATCACGGCGAGGCCGGCGAGGACCGCCATCCCGACGAGGATGTCGATCTGCACCAGGCGCTTCACGGTCGCGTCGACCTCGTGGAGGCTGGTGGCGATGGCCACCGACCCCGACTCGCCGGGCAGGGGGTAGGTGACGACCCGCCACGACTCGGTGCCGCGCATAGCGTCGACCGTGAACGGCTCGCCGGCGCGGTCAGCGGCCTCGTCCGGGGTCAGCGCCGGCAGGTCGGGCTCCGACTCGGACAGCGCGGACGGCAAGGATTCGACCGTCGTGCCCCCACGGTCGAGGACCGCGATGTGGAACTGGGTGACAACCAGAGGCGGCCGCGGCTCGAGCTCGGCCATGTCCTCGCCGCCCGGCAGGAGGTTGGAGGCGGCGGCGAGCTGCTCGTCGACGCGGTCGACGAGGTAACCGCGCAGCAGCCTCACGCCGAACGCCCCGGTCAGGGTCAGGCCGAGGGCCACCAGCGCCAGCATCGCCGAGATGAGCCGCAACCACAGCGGCGTGCGCCGCCAGGCGCGGACCAGCCCCATCGCCGTGTCGTCCTCAGCCCTGGTCGCGCGGCGGACGGACCACGTAGCCCACCCCGCGCACCGTGTGGATGAGGGGCTCGCTGCCGTCGTCGAGCTTGCGGCGCAGGTAAGAGATGTAGGACTCGACGATGTTGGCGTCGCCGTCGAAGTCGTAGCTCCACACGTGGTCGAGGATCTGCGACTTGGACAGCACGCGCCCGCTGTTGACCATCAGGTAGCGGAGCAGGTTGAACTCGGTGGGCGAGAGCTGCACCTCCCGCCCCCCACGCCAGATCTGGTGGCTCTCCTCGTCGAGCTCGAGGTCGGCGACGGTGAGGCGCAGCGGGCTGTCGTCGGCGCCCGACCGGGTGCGTCGCAGGACCGCGCGGATGCGGGCGACCACCTCCTCGAGGCTGAACGGCTTGGTGACGTAGTCGTCGCCCCCGAGGGTGAGGCCGGTCACCTTGTCGTCGTTGGCGTCGCGTGCGGTCAGGAACAGCACCGGGAGGTGGTCGCGGCCTGCCCGCAGGCGTCGGAGCACCACGAACCCGTCGACGTCGGGGAGCATGACGTCGAGCAGCACCAGGTCGGGCCGATGCCGCTCGACCGCCTTGACCGCGTCGGCGCCGGTCATGGCCGTGGCGACGGCGAACCCGGCGAAGCGCAGGCTCGTCGAGAGCAGCTCGACGATGTTGGGCTCGTCGTCGACGATGAGCAGGCGCGCCTCGGGTGTGCGGCCGTTGGTGGGAGGGAGGAGGTCGCTCATAGGCATGTCGTTCAGGACGGTACCGCCGGCAGGGCTGGTCACCCCGTGAGCCTGGTCGCCATAACTGGGAGTTGGCTGGACGCAACCTGAAGGGTTCCCGGGTGCGGCGAGGAGCACGGCGGAAGCACGCGTGGCGTCGTCGTCGGTGCGTCCAGCGAACTCACAGGTGGCGTCCAGCCAGCCTGCAGGGACGCCAGTCATCGTGGCCCCCATGAGTGACGAGACCACGCAGATCCCTTCGCCTGCGGCTCCTGGCGCTGCGACGGCCGTTCACGCGACCGTCCCCGCCCCCGGTGCGACCGAGGAGCCCGTAGATCCCACGCCATCCCCGACCGCGGGCGCGCCCGCACCGCCGGTACCGCCCGCGCCGCCGGGCGGTGCCGGCTGGTCGCCCGCCGGGCCTCCCTCACCCCCTGTGCCCCCGTCGCCGGTCCCCCCGGCGCAGCCACCTGCCGGCGCCGAACCTCAGCTCCCGGGCTCGCCGGTCCCGCCTCCTCCCCCTGGGCGGGGCCGGCGAGCCGTGGCGGTGCTCGCCGCAGCGGGTCTGATGCTGGTGTCGGCCACGGGCGGCGCCCTGGTGGCGCTGGCCATCGACGACGACGGTCCCACCACGCCTGCGGCCAACAGCCTGAACGCGGACGCGGTCTCCGGCCAGGGCGACAACGCGGCCGACGAGCCGCTCTCGCAGGCGGCGGCCGCCGTCCTGCCGAGCGTCGTGTCGATCAGCTTCGAGGCCGGCGACGCGAGCGGCAGCGGCTCGGGCATCGTCATCAGCGCCGACGGGCAGATCCTGACCAACAACCACGTCGTCGCCCAGGCGGCCGACGGCGGTGACCTGACGGTGACGTTCTCGGACGGGTCCACCGCCGCCGCCGAGATCGTCGGGCGCGACCCCGCGACCGACCTGGCGGTCATCCAGGCGCAGGACGTGAGCGGGATGACACCGGCGACGCTCGGCAGCAGCGCCGATCTGAACGTGGGCGACACCGTGCTCGCGATCGGCAGCCCGCTCGGGCTCGACGGCTCGGTCAGCGCCGGCATCGTCAGCGCACTCGGCCGCGCCATCACGCTCCAGGGCGAACAGGACCCGCAGTCACCGTTCGGCGGCCAGGGCGGCCCGTCGCAGGGTGCCACGAACGCGGTCATCGACGCGATCCAGACCGACGCCGCCATCAACCCCGGCAACTCCGGTGGCGCGCTCATCAACGCGGACGGCGAGGTCGTGGGCATCAACACGGCCATCGCCTCGCTGGCGCAGAGCCCCACGTCCCAGGGCGGCAACATCGGTGTCGGGTTCGCCATCCCCATCGACACGGCCAGCGACATCGCTACCCAGCTCGTCGAGGACGGCTCGGTCACGCACGCCTACCTGGGTGTGCAGATCGCTGATGCCGACACGGGCGCAGGTGCGCTCGTGGGAGCGGTCGAGGACGGGCAGCCGGCCGCCGACGCCGGCCTCCAGGAAGGCGACGTGATCACCCAGGTCGGCGACACCGACGTGTCCGAAGCCGCCGGGCTGACAGCGGCGATCCGCGCCCAGTCTCCCGGCGACTCCGTCCAGGTCACCTTCACCCGGGACGGTCAGGAGCACACGGTCGACGTGACGCTGGGCGAGCTGCCCAACTGACCCGACTGACCGACCACCGATCAGATCCCGTCCTGCGGTCCCCCTACCCCCGCGGGGCGGTCGAGAGAGAGGCGCACCAGCCGGTGCGCCTCCTCTCGCGTGAGGGGGTGCGCCGGTGGCGAGGGCGGCGAGCTTGGGGCGTCGCCCTCGCCCGAGGCCGCAGGCCCCAGGGTGCGCCTGTGATCAGCCGCCGCTGAGGGCGATGTCGACCGCGGCGGGAGCCAGGACCTGCTCCAGGACCATCACCGCCGCGCCGATGACGCCGGCGCCGTCGTCGAGCCGGCTGGGCACGATGCGGAGGCGACCGGTGGCCAGCGGGAGTGATCGCCGGTACACCACTTCTCGTACCCCGGCCATCAACGGCTCGTCGGCCCGGGCCAGGTCGCCGCCGATGACGATGACCGCAGGGTTGAGCATGTTGACGCAGGTGGCGAGCACGCCGCCCAGGGTGCGCCCGGCCTCGCGAATGAGCTGGGTGGCGTCGGGGTTGCCGGCGCGCACCTGGTCGACCACGTCGAGGCTGGTGTGGGTGTCGAGCCCGTGCGAGCGCAGGCGGGCGGCCATCGCGCCGCCGCCGGCGAAGGCCTCGAGGCACCCCCGGTTGCCGCACCGGCACACGATGTCGTCGTGGTCGGGCACGTGGATGTGGCCGATGTCGCCTGCCGCGCCGTCGGCACCACGGTGGACGTGGCCCCCGGCGACGATGCCCGAGCCGATGCCGGTGCCCATCTTGACGAACAGCAGGAACGACTCGTCGCGCCACGTCGACCAGTGCTCGCCGACGGCCATGATGTTCACGTCGTTGTCGACGAGTGCAGGCACGCCGTAGCGCCGGCCCAGGCGGTCGCCGACGGGGTAGCGGTCCCAGCCGGGCATGATCGGGGGGTTCACGGGCTGGCCGGTGGCGAACTCGACCGGACCGGGCAGCCCGACGCCGACGCCCCGCACGGCTTGCGGGCTGCGGCCGATGTCGACGAGCAGACCGTCGAAGGCGGATTCGAGCCAGTCGAGGACCACCTCTGGCCCCTCGGCGATGGCGATCTCGCGCCGTGACTGGGCCAGCACCTGCCCGCCCAGGTCCGTCACCGCCACCCGCGAATGGGTGGCGCCCAGGTCGCCCGACAGGACGACGCCGGCATCGCGGTTGAACGCCAGCAGGGTGGGCGGACGGCCGCCCGTCGACTGGCTGTCACCCCCGGGGACGAGGAGCTGGTGGGCGAGCAGAGCGTCGACTCGCTGCGCCACCGTCGACCGGGCCAGCCCGGTCAGGGCGGCGAGGTCGGCGCGAGTGGTGGCCTGCCCGTTGCGGACGAGCTCGAGGATCGCGCCCGCTCCCGCACCGGTGGCCTGCGCGGGACGCAGAGGAGCGGCGCTCACGGGCGACAGTGAACCAGCGCTACTTGCGCGTGTCAAAGGTCCGAAGGTTCGGATGTTGAGTTCGGAAGCGGGTGAACTTTTGATTGACACTCGGCATAAGTATGTGCCAAACATCACATCCATGGCGGAGACGACCGGCGTGCTCGGCGACCAGGCAACAACTGACGCTGCCGGCGCGTCGCCCCTGCGGATCGCCGTGGCCGGAACCGGGTTCATCGGCGAGGTCCACGCCCACGCCGCCCGCCGGGCCGGCGGCCGCCTCGTCGGCGTCGCCGCCTCGACGCCGGCGAACGCCCGTCAGGCCGCCGCCCGCCTGGGCGCTGAGCGGGCGTTCGCCGACGCGGAGGCGCTGGCCACCGACCCGGACGTCGACGTGGTGCACATCTGCACCCCCAACCACCTGCATTCGGCCCTCGCCGAGGCCGCCCTCGCCGCCGGTAAGCACGTGATCTGCGAGAAGCCGCTCGCCACGAGCGGCTCCGAGGCCCGGCGCCTGGTGGCGGCGGCCACCGGCGCCGGCCTCGTGGCCACCGTCCCGTTCGTGTACCGCTTCTACCCGCTGGTGCGCGAGGCCAGGGCGCGCGTCGCGTCGGGTGGCGTCGGCCCCCTGCGGCTGTTGCACGGGTCCTACCTGCAGGACTGGCTCTCCAGCGAAACCGACGACAACTGGCGTGTCGACCCGTCCCAGGCAGGTGCGTCGCGGGCGTTCGCCGACATCGGCTCGCACTGGTGCGACCTCGTCGAGTTCGTGACCGGCGATCGTTTGGCCGCCGTGTGCGCCGAGTCCGTGACCGCGGTGCCCGAGCGGGTCACGGCCACGGGCACCCGCGCCTTCTCCTCCGCCGGCGACCCGCCGGCGGGCGGGGACGGCGGCGCCGGCGAGCGCCGGGCGGTCACCACCGAGGACATCACGGTCGTCCTCTTCCGCACGCGCGGTGGCGTCGCCGGGTCGGTGGTCGTCAGCCAGGTCTCGCCCGGCCGCAAGAACCGGCTGCAGTTCGAGGTGGCCGGGGCCGACGCCACGCTGAGCTTCGACCAGGAGCAGCCCGAGAGCCTGTGGGTCGGGCGCCGGCAGTCGTCGGAGGTCGTCGTGCGCGACCCTGCCCACCTCGACCCGTCGGCCGCCCGGTACGCGGTCCTGCCACCCGGGCACCCTCAGGGCTACCAGGACTGCTTCGATGCATTCGTGGCCGACACCTACCGGGCCGTCCGCGCGGGTGGCGAGGCGGGCATCGACGGCCTGCCGACGTTCGCCGACGGGGCTCGGGCGGCCGACATCACCGACGCCGTGCTGCGGTCGTCCCGCAGCGGCGGCTGGGAGGAGATCACGCCGTGAAGCTCGGGTTCATCACCGCCTGCCTGCCCAAGCGCACGCTGCCCCAGCTGTGCCAGTGGGCGGCCGCCGAGGGCTACGAGGCCCTCGAGGTGGCCGCCTGGCCCGACCTGGGCGACCGGCCGTTCACCGCCACCCACCTGGCGGTCGAGACGTTCGGCGACGCCGAGGCCGACGCCACCCGCGAGCTGTTCGCCGACAACGGGCTCGAGCTGTCGTCGCTGGCCTACTACGACAACAACCTGCACCCCGACCCCAGCGAGCGGACCGCCGTCAACGACCATGTGGCGAAGTGCATCGAGGCGGCCGCGCTGGTCGGGTGCCCGACGGTGGGCACGTTCATCGGGCGCGACCCCACCCGGTCGGTGGCCGACAACCTGCGCGAGGCCGAGGGCATCTTCCGCCCGCTGGTCGACCGCGCCGGCGAGCTGGGCGTGCAGCTGATCATCGAGAACTGCGTCATGGAGGGGTGGCACCCCGACGGCTACCCCGGCAACCTCGCCTACTCGCCCGAGCTTTGGGAGTGGATGTTCGACCTCGGGCTCTACCTCAACTACGACCCGTCGCACCTGGTGTGGATGGGCATCGATCCCGTCGAGGCCCTACGCCCCTACGTCGACCGCATCCCCCACGCACAGGCCAAGGACATCCAGGTCGACCCGGCGGCCCGCAACCGCTTCGGCTGGCCCGGCCGCGCCGTGACCCGCGACGACCCGTGGGACGTCGGCTGGTGGCGCTACCGGGTGCCAGGGCTGGGCGAGGTCGACTGGGTCCGGGTCGTCGACGCGCTGTACGAGGGCGGCTTCGACGGCGTGCTGTCCGTCGAGCACGAGGACCCGGTGTGGGGCGGCACCGAGGACAAGGTCGAGATCGGCCTGCGGATCGCCCACCGCACGCTGCGGCCGCTGCTGGTGGCGTGACATGAGCGTTCCTGGCGCCGCCGCCCCCGCGCCGCTGCTGGAGATGCGCGGCATCACCAAGGCCTTCCTCGGTACGGTCGTGCTCGAGGGGGTCGACCTCGACTGCCGCGCGGGCGAGGTCCACGCCGTGGTGGGCGAGAACGGGGCCGGCAAGTCGACCCTCATGAAGGTGCTGGCCGGCGTCCACCCGCCCGACGACGGCGAGATCGTCATCGACGGCGAGCGCCACAGCTTCCACCACCCGGTGCAGGCCCAGGCCGCGGGGGTCGCCACCATCTACCAGGAGTTCAACCTCCTCCCCGAGCGCACGGTGGCCGAGAACGTGTGGGTCGGCCGCGAGCCCGGCCGCCTGGGCCTGGTCGACCGGGGACGGATGGAGGCCGACACGCAGCGCCTGCTCGACGAGATCGGCGAGCTGTCGTTCACCCCCCGCAGCCGCGTCGGCACCCTGTCGGTGGCCCAGCAGCAGGTGGTCGAGGTGGTCAAGGCCCGGTCGCTCGACGCCCGCATCCTGGTGATGGACGAGCCCACCGCCGCCCTCGCCGACGACGAGGTCGAGGCGCTGCTGGACCTGGTCCGCCGGCTGCGCGAGCACGGCCTGGCCATCCTCTACATCTCGCACCGGCTGCGCGAGGTCTTCGCCGTGGCCGACCGCATCACGGTGCTCAAGGACGGGCGCCGGGTCGACACGTTCGCCGCCGCCGACACCACGGCCGGCCGGCTTGTCACGGCCATGGTCGGGCGCGAGCTCGACGCCTACTTCCCCGACCGGGCCGAGCCGGACGAGCTGGGTGACGTGCGCCTGTCGGTCGTCGGCGGCGGGAACGCCGCGCTCGCCGGCATCGACCTCGAGGTGCGCGCCGGCGAGATCGTCGGCATCGCCGGGCTGCAGGGTGCCGGCCGCACCGAGCTGGTCCGCGCACTGTTCGGTGCCGACCCGTTCACCACCGGCACGGTCGAGGTCGACGGCACGCCCCGCCGGCTGCGGTCGCCGCGGGCGGGCATCGCCGCCGGCCTGGGGTTCCTCACGGAGGACCGCAAGGCCGAGGGGCTGGCGCTCGGCCAGTCGGTCCGCGACAACACGTTGCTCGGCGTGAGGTCCGGTGCGGCCCGGGGTAGGCGCACCACGCGGGAGGCACGCCGGCTCGGGGTGGAGGACCTGGCGCGGGCGACCGAGCTGCGGGCCCGCAGCCTCGACCAGGAGGTGCGGTTCCTCTCCGGCGGCAACCAGCAGAAGGTCGTGCTGGCCAAGTGGCTGGCGCTCGAACCGGGCGTGCTGCTGTTCGACGAACCGACCCGGGGCATCGACGTGGGCGCCAAGGCCGCCATCCACGACCTGATGCGCGACCTGGCCCGTCAGGGCCGCGCCATCGTGATGATCTCGTCGGAGCTGCCCGAGCTGATCGGCATGAGCGACCGCATCGTGGTGCTGCACGAGGGGCGTCTCGCGGGGGAGCTGCCGGCCGGTGCCAGCGAGCAGCAGGTGATCGCCCTGGCCGCCGGTCACGACGTCGAGGAGGCGACCACGTGACGGACGCACTCGATGCCGGCGCGACGGCCACGAGCAACTCCGGGACGCCGGCGACCGACGGTCCTGATGTCGCAGGCGCCCCGGCCGAGGGCAGGCCCGCCCCCGCCGGTCGACGCCTACCGCGACTGCCGGGCAGGCTGGGCACCACACCGATCTGGTCGGCGCTGGTGGTCATCGTCGTGGTCGGCTGGCTCGTGGTCACGGTCGACGGCGGCACGTTCTTCGCGAGCGCCAACGTCACCAACATCCTCCAGCGCACCGTCGCCCTGGGCATCGTGGCGGTCGGTCAGACCGTGGCCATCCTGGTGGGCTCGCTCGACCTGTCGGTCTCGTACCTGATCAGCCTGTCGTCGCTGGTCGGTGCCGAGACGATGGACGGGCGCGAGTCGATGCTCGTGCCCGCGATCGCCCTGACCCTGGCGCTGGGGGCCGGCGTCGGGCTGGTCAACGGCCTGATCATCACCAAGCTGCGGGTCAACGCCTTCATCGCCACCCTGGGGATGGCGCTGGTGCTGCGCGGCTACATCGAGAACAACTACGACCGGCCGACCGGCTCGGTGCCCCAGACGTGGGAGTCGTTCGGGTACACGCGCATCGGCCCTGTGCCGGTGTCGGTCTTCCTGTTCGTCGGGGTCGCGCTGGTGGTGGGGCTGGCGCTGAGCCGCACGCGGTGGGGCTACCACGTCTACGCGGTCGGCGGCGACGAGCAGGTGTCGGTCCTGTCGGGCCTGCGCACCCATCGGGTGGTGATCGCCGCCCACGTGCTGTGCTCGGCGTGCGCCGCGCTGACCGGTCTGTTCCTCGCCAGTCGTCTGGGGTCGGGCACGCCGCGGGTGGGCACCGACGGCGGCTACGACCTGGAGTCCATCGCCGCGGTGGTGCTGGGCGGCACCGCGCTGGCCGGAGGCAAGGGCCGGGTGTCCGGCACGGTCGGCGCAGTGCTGGTGCTCGCCGTCCTCGACAACGTCTTCAACCAGCTCGAGCTGGACCCGTTCCTCAAGCAGGCGGTGCGCGGCGTCGTCATCATCGCCGCCGTGGCGCTCTACGCGGTGCGCAGCCGCGACCGCCGGGCGCCCGCCACCAGGGGAGCACAGGCATGACCGACGTGACCCTGTCCCCGTCGGGCGAGCCGGTGGGCGAGGCCGCCGACGTGGTGCCGCAGAGCTCGGTGCTCACCCGGGTGTGGCAGTCGGTGGCGCGCAGCGTGCCGATCTTCGGCGTCCTCGCGGTGTTGCTGGTGTGGATCGCCATCGAGAACCCCAACTTCACCGAGCCTCCGGGGTTCCTCGCCTTCCTCAAGCGGGCGGCGCCGCTGGCCGTGCTGGCGGCAGGGCAGTACTTCGTGATCGTGTCGGGGGAGTTCGACCTGTCGGTCGGGTCGTTGGTGACTGTCACCGTGGTGGTGGCCGCCCAGCTGTTGGCCGACAACCCCGACAGCACGCTGCCGGTCCTGGTGCTGGTGCTGGTGCTGGGCGCGGCGGTCGGCGTGGTCAACGGGCTCATCACCACCCGCCTGCACGTGCCGTCGTTCATCACCACGCTCGGCATGCTGCTGATCCTCGACGGCGCCGTCTTCTACTGGACCGACGGCGCCCCCCAGGGCAGCCTCACCGAGGGGTTCCGCACGCTCGGCCGGGGTGGGGTCGACGACGTGCCCGTGCTGGAGCAGCTCCCCTGGTCGGTCGTCGTGTTCCTGGCCGTGGGCATCGGCTCGGTGCTGCTCATGCGCGCCGACCTGGGCAAGCAGTTCATGGCCGTCGGCGACAACGACCGGGCCGCCGGCCTGTCGGGCGTGCCGGTCGCCCGGGTGCGCACCATCGCCTTCGTGCTGTCGGGCGTGCTGGCCGCGCTCGCCGGCATCCTGCTCGGCGGTTTCGCCGGCGTATCGGCTCAGGTGGGCGACGGCCTCGAGTTCCAGGCCATCACCGCCGTCGTGCTCGGTGGTGTGGTGCTCGGCGGTGGGCGCGGCTCGGTGGTCGCCGCCATCGCCGGCGCCCTCACGCTCGAGGCGTTGTTCACCCTGCTCAACCTGCTCGGCGTGTCGGGCGCTCTCGAGCACACGGTCGAGGGCGTGATCATCATCGCCGCAGTGGCGTTCGCGGCCTACCGCTTGCGGTCGGACCGATGACAAGCAATGCGACAGCCAACCACACCCACACAGAGGGGGACGACAGATGAGGAAGCGACGGTGGATCGCCGCGATCGCCGCGGCAGCGTTGCTGGCCGGGGCGTGCAGCAACGATTCCGACGACGACGCGTCGACAGACGGATCGGGTGACGAGGCCCCCGAGGAGGCGGCCGACATTCAGGGCGGTCTGGACTCGGAGTTCTTCGACCAGGAGGAGATGGACGCGCAGCTCGCCATGCGCGAGGCCACACCCGAGGGGCCGGACGACAAGCCGTGGGAGCAGGCCATCGACCCGGAGTACGTGGACACGGCCCAGTTCGCCCAGCCGGGCGGCGGGTGGAAGGTGTGCTTCAGCAACGCCGCCACCGACAACCCGTGGCGCCAGGTGGGCTTCACCACCATGCAGGCCGAGGCGGCCCTCCACCCGGAGATCGCCGAGTTCACGGTGCTCGACGCCGAGGCGTCCGACGACAAGCAGATCTCGGACATCGAGTCGCTGACCGGGCAGGGGTGCGACGCCCTGATCGTGTCGCCCAACACCACGGCGACACTGACGCCGGCCGTCGAGGCCGCGTGCGAGAGCGGCATCCCGGTCATCGTGTTCGACCGGGGCGTCAACACCGACTGCCCGGTGACGTTCATCAAGCCGATCGGCGGCTACGCCTTCGGCGCCGACGCCGCCGAGTTCCTGGTCGACGAGGTCGAGCCGGGCGGCAAGGTGCTGGCCCTGCGGATCCTGCCCGGGGTCGACGTGCTCGAGACCCGCTTCGCCGGTGCGCAGCAGATCTTCGAGGACAACGACATCGACCTGGTCGGGGCCGAGTTCACCGAGGGCGACGCGGCGGCGACCAAGTCGATCGTCGCCGACTACATCGCCCGTGAGGGCGGGCTCGACGGCATCTGGATGGACGCCGGCGCGACGGCGGTGGCCGCGATCGAGGCGTTCGAGGACGCCGGCGTCGAGGTGCCGCCGATCA
The DNA here is from genome assembly GCA_963735375.1 of uncultured Acidimicrobiales bacterium. Classification (GTDB taxonomy): domain Bacteria; phylum Actinomycetota; class Acidimicrobiia; order Acidimicrobiales; family VFJN01; genus ZC4RG19. The sequence goes on along the minus strand of CAVTKS010000004.1, from coordinate 319,571 downwards.
CCGGCGAGGACCAGCAGGACTTCCTGCAGAAGTGGGACGAGGACGGCCTCACGGCCGTGGCCCCGACGTACCCCACCTACCAATGGCGCACGCCGGTCATCGCCGCGGTCAGGATCCTGAGCGGCGAGCAGGTGCCCGCCGAGTGGAACCTCCCCCAACCGAAGATCACCGAGGAGACCCTGCCCGACTACCTGCAGCCCGACATGGGGCCGCTGCACTACGCCCTGTGCGGGTGCGAGGACATGCCCGGGTTCCCGGAGAACTGGCAGTAGGGGACCCGAGGACAGCCGTGCCGGGGGATCGGGGAGGTCCTGGTCCCCGAACCCCCGGCATGACCCACCAGCCGACAAGGACGAGCTGTGACGACGACCGCGACGCCGTGCCCGCCCCTCGGGGCCAACACGTGGATCTGGGTGTCGCCGCTGACCGACGACGACCTGGCGGTGTTGGCGCCCCGCATCGCCGGGTGGGGCTTCGACGTCGTCGAGATGCCGGTCGAGAACCCGGGGGACTGGGACCCGCCGCGCACCGCGGACCTGCTGGCGGGGCTGGGGCTCGGTGCCACGGTGTGCGCCGTCATGCCGCCCGGCCGCGAGCTCGTGGCGACGACACCTGACGTCGTCGCCGCCACCCAGGACTACCTGCGGGCGTGCATCGACGCCGCCGCGGCCGTCGGGTCGGGCGTCGTCGCCGGCCCGATCTATGCGTCGGTGGGCCGGACCTGGCGGTTCGGCGCTGCGGAGCGTGCCGCCTACGCACGCGAGCTGCACGAGGCGCTGGCGCCTGTCGCCGAGTACGGCGCGGCACGGGGCGTGCGCCTGGGCGTCGAGCCGCTGAACCGCTACGAGACCAGCGTGGTCAACACGGTCGAGCAGGGCCTGGGGATGATCGACGGTCTGCCGCACGAGGGCGTCGGGCTGGCGCTCGACACGTACCACCTCAACATCGAGGAGCAGGATCCTGCGGCCGCCATCCGGTCGGCAGGAGCCGCCGGCCGCCTGGCGCACGTGCAGGTCTGCGCCAACGACCGCGGTGCCCCGGGGGCCGATCACATGGACTGGTCCGGCCTGCGGGCGGCTCTGGTGGACGCGGGCTACCGCGGACCGCTGTGCATCGAGTCGTTCACGGCCGAGAACGCGTCGATCGCAACGGCTGCCTCGATCTGGCGACCTCTCGCCCGCTCGCAGGACGCCATCGCCACCGACGGCCTGGCGTTCCTGCGCCGCCTCTGGGCGTGACCTGACCTGACGTACGTCCGTCGCGTCGCGTCCCGCCTCGCAGCGACAGCAACGACAGTCGCCGCACCCCGGCGCCGGGCCACCGCGACGGGGGATGACCCCGATGGCGTCCGACGGGTCGCCGGCCACCCTGGGAGCCAGGTGCCTCCGCCCCGCGGAGACCCGTCCGCCGACCTGGGAGGATCCGTGCGCTCTCCATCACGTGTGACGTCTGCGGTGCTGGCTGCAGTGGCCCTTGTCGCCGTCGCGGCGTGCAGCTCACCGGCGGACGGCGAGATCGGCGGCGGCACCACGACCACGACGCGCCCGGAGCGCTCGACCACCACCACGACCAGCGACGACGGCGGCGACCCCGGCACCGACCCCGGGGGGTCGGGCGACCCGTGCGGCGTCCCGCCGGTGTGGGCGCTGAAGGCCCAGAGCGAGGGCGACGACTGCGAGCCCGAGCCGGCGCCCGGCCCGGCCCCCGAGCCCGAGTTGGGCACGGGCGACGTGCAGATCACGTTGCGGTGGGAGTCGTCGGCGGACATCGACCTGCACGTGTTCGAGCCCGACGGCACCGAGATCTCCTTCTCCGACCCCGGTCCGACGGCGACGGGCGGCCGGCTCGACGTCGACTCGAACGTCGGCTGCGAGCAGGAGGCGTCGGTCGAGAACGTCTTCTGGCCCGACGGCGAGATGCCGCTGGGTGGCTACCGGGTCGTGGTGAACGGCTACGAGGTCACCGGTTGCGGGAGTGGCGCCTACACCGTCACGGCCAGCGTCAAGGGCGAGTCGGTGCTCGACGAGACCGGCACGGTCGCCGAGGAGGAAGACGACGAGTACGGGTTCGTCGCCGACTGATCCCCGATCAGGTGGGCGGCTCGGGCGCGGTGGTGAACGCCAGCCCGAGGTGCGCCGTGTCGTTGTAGCGGCGGATGATCCAGCGGTCGTCCGTGACGACGAGGTGCGAGATGGCGGCGTTGTCCGACCCGGTGAACGTGAAGCCGCGGGCGCCGGCGGCCTCGGCCAGGATCTGGCCGATGACGCCGCCGTGCGAGACGACGGCCACCGCCTGGCCGGAGTGGGCCGCGGCGATGCGGATCACGGCGCCGCGCACGCGGGCCGCGAAGGCGTCGGCGGGCTCGGCACCAGGGATGACGTCCCAGCGCTGCTCGGCGAACATCTGCTGGGCGACGGGGTGGCCCTCTGTGACGTGGCGGCGGAAGCTGCCGCCCTCCCACTCGCCGAGGTAGACCTCGCGGAGGTCGGGCTCGACGCGGGGCTCGAGGCCGAGCCTGGCCGCGAGCGGCGCCGCGGTCTGCGCCGTGCGCTGCAGGGTCGTCACGTAGATGGCCGAGATGTCCTCGTGCTCGAGCCGGTCGGCGACGCGGTAGGCCTGCTCGCGGCCCGCGGGCGCCAGCTCCGGGTCGCCGTGGCCGTCGACCAGGGCGAACGGGCGGTCGTCCCGGGCCGGTGCCGACTCGCCGTGGCGCACGAGAAGCAGCTCGCAGGCGCCGGGCGGGCGGCTGAAACGGTACTGGCGGTATTCGCGAGCCTCGGGCACAGCGCCACGCTACTGCTGCTCCCCGTGGCGCTGGATCGTGGCATCCGGATCAAAGCCACGCGGCCGCCGCAGGGCGTGCCGGACGGCACGCCCCGGGCCCCGGGTGGGTGCGGACGGCGCCGATACGGTGAACGGACACGACATTTGGAGGTACGTGCCGATGACGTCCGCCCCTGCCGTAGGTCCGGTCAGCGCCGCTGTGGTCGATCGCCCGCCGTTCGGTCCGATGGAGCGCCTCGGCCACGACGACCTCGTCGCCGAGCAGCGGGTATCGGCCGACAGCCCCCGGCGCCGGTACTCGTTGTCCGCCAAGGCGCTGTTCACGATCATGGACCGGCTGTACGGCGAGGAGCGCAACCTCGAGAAGTTCCGGGTGCTGGAGCTGGTGGCCCGGGTGCCGTACCAAGCGTGGGAGAACGTCGCCTATGTCGCGGTCACCCACACCGCCAGGCAACCCAACTTCGCCCGCCGGGTGTTCAACCGGGTGCGCTCCGCCCGGTGGGAGCAGGACAACGAGCAGTGGCACCTGCTCATCATGGAGGAGCTGACGGCCGAGGACGGACGGTCGGGGTTCCTGCGGTCGCGGGTGGTCCCGCAGATCCTGGCGTTCGCGTACTACCAGCTGTCGTGGTTCATGTTCGTCATCCGACCAGCCTGGAGCTACCGGCTGAACGCCGACTTCGAGGACCACGCCGAGCACGAGTACGCCGCCCTGGTCGACGAGCACCCCGAGTGGGAGACCACGCCGTACGAGGGCCAGTTCACCGAGGACTTCGGCGACTACGCCAGCCTGGCCGACCTGCTGCGCCAGATCGGCTACGACGAGCGCCTGCACAAGCAGGAGAGCGAAGTCCACATGGTCGATCCCCGGTTCTCGTAGCACCAGGTCCGCTCGGCGTCGGCGGCGTCAGACGTGGCCGTCGGGCTGGTCGGGCGCGAAGGGCCACTCCTCGAAGGCCGAGCAGCGACCGTCGGCGTCGAACCGCAGCACCCACAGGTCGCGCCACCGGCTGGTCACCGGCTCGCCGTAGTCGACCGCGACCCGCACGACCGCTGTGTCGCCGTCGACCGCCACGACGTCGCTCGCCAGGGTGAACACTTCGTCGGCGCTGTTGCGCTCGGCCTCCCACAGCTCGGCGATGGCGGCCGGCCCGGCGACCGTCCGGGCCCACGGTGACACCAGGTAGGTGGCCCCGGGAGCGAACAGGTCGCCCAGACCTCGGGTGCCCGTCCTCCGCCACGCCCGCTCGTACCCCGCCACCCACTGCTCGATCTGCGCACGCTCCACGTCGCTCATCGTCCCAGACGCCGCGGGCCGTGTTCGTGACCACGCTGACATACGTCGCACTACGACGGAGGACCGATGGCTCGTCCCACCTCGTTTCGCCTGCCCGAAGACCTCGTGTTCCGCCTCGACCAGGAGGCCACCGACCAGCAGACATCGGTGAGCGGACTGGAGTAGCGCGTCGACCCGCCCACCGGCGTGAGCGGCCGCAGGGTGCGCACCTCGAACGAGCGCGACACCCGGGCCACCTCGTCCGGGACGCGGTGCAGGTTCACGTTGAGGCTGAACCCGAGGGGTGCGTCGAGCGGTGCGAGGAAGTCGTCCCAGTGCTGCGGCACCACCACGGCCGGCTCGAGCCGGGTGAGGATGCGAGGCAGGTAACCGCGCGCGAAGGCCCGTCCGGCGATGCCGCACAGGAACACGTCGACCCCGCGCGGCAGGCGCTCGTCGTCGATCAGGTCGGCCGAGCCCTGGTGGTACAGGGTCAGGCCTGCCACCTCGATGGCGATGCCCCACACCTGCCCGCAGTTGTAGGCCCGCCCGTTGAGGTGGTCGAGATGGTCGCAGGTCAGCTCGCCACCGGACGGCACGGCCAGCCCGGCCAGCAGCTTGCTGTGGCGACTGGGCACGAAGCGGATGGTGAACGGCCCGACCTCGTACGGCGCGTGCGGCTCGACCTGCACTGCGCTGTCGACCAGGCCGTGGAGGCCCATGAGGTGGTGCAGCGACGCCGATCCGTAGACGGCGCACCCGTCGCGGCGGGAGATGGCGGGCACGTCGAGGGCGTGGTCGAAATGGGTGTGACCGACGAGGACGGCGTCGGCGCGGGGCACGTGGCGGTCGACCAGCGCCTCCGACGACCGCAACGGTCGGTCGAGCGCCACCTCGCGCACGCCCGGCCGGGAGACGTAGGGATCGATGAGCACCGTGGTGCCGTCCGCAGTGAGGCGGAACCCGGCCGTGCCCAACCATTCGACCTCCAGGCCCCGCAGGTCCAGCGGGGGAGCCGCGGCCCAGTCGAGCTCGTCGGCCGCCTCGTGCTCGGGCGCCAGGCGGGTCGCCCGCCATTGCGCGAGCCGTGCCCGTGCCTCGTCGGCGGCGGTGATCAGCCGGTTGGTCATCGTGCCTGTCGCTCCCTCATCGGACGGCCACATGGCAGTGTCGTCGTGCTCAGGCGCCGGGATCGTGCGCCCGGAACCACGCCACGATCTCACCCGGGGCGGACCGGAGAAAGGCATGGGGGGCGAACGGGTCGACGACCGTGCGGGTCGGCGTGCTCTGGGCGTTCAAGCCGTCGCGGTAGGGGTACATGGTCCAGATCGGCACGATGGGGTCGATCAGGCCGTGCAGGCGCCGTGGGCGTGGAATCCCCGCGAAGCGTGTAGGGAACCGGCGGTTGGCTCCGACTCAGGGGTGGTGCGGCCGTTGGGGCCGCTGACGACTGGAGGTTGGAGATGACCAAGGTGACTGCGCAGATGTCGGTGTCGCTGGACGGTTTCTACACGGGCCCCCGGGACCCGAGGGACCCCGAGAGCATGGTGGGCTGGACCGACGGCCCCGAGGCGCCGGGGTTCTTCCGGGTCACCCGATGGGCGGTCGATGCCATGGCCTGGCGGGAGCGCCAGGGCTTCGCCGGGGGCGAGCCGTCGGTCAACAGCTCGATCATCGAGGAGACCTTCGCCGCCGCCGGTGCCTACGTGATGGGTCGGCGCATGTTCGACGCCGGCGAGGTCCCGTGGGGCGACAACCCTCCGTTCAGGGCGCCGGTGTTCGTGGTGACCCATCGGCCCCGCGAGGTGCTGGTGAAGGAGGGCGGCACGTCGTTCACGTTCGTGACCGACGGTGTCGAGCGGGCGGTCGAGCTCGCCCGGAAGGCCTCCGGCGACAAGGACGTCGCCGTCGCCGGCGGGGGGACGCTGCTGCGCCAGGTCCTGCAGGCCGGCCTGCTGGAGGAGCTGGAGCTGCACATCGCACCGGTGATCCTCGGCGACGGGCAGCGTCTTCTCGACGCCAGCCTCGGGCTCGGGCCGGACGAGGGCATCGAGCTCACACCCACTCGGGTGATCGAGGCACCCGAGGTCACCCATGTCCGCTACGCGGTGAACGGGCGTGCGAGGCTCCACCTCGACGACCGGGGTGCAGGCGACTCGTAGAGGAGCGAGATCATGAAGTACATGCTGTTGATCTACGGCAATCAGGAGCGGTGGGAGTCGGTCGGGGCCGACGAGCTCGCGAAGATCATCCGCCAGACCGACGCCCTCAACCAGGCGTTGCTCGAGTCGGGTGAGCTCGTCGGCGCCTACGGCGTGGCCGACCAGGACGACGCCAAGGTGGTCCGGGTGACGGACGGTCCGCCGGCGGTCACCGACGGCCCCTACGTCGAGGCCAAGGAGTACCTGGGGAGCTTCACGATCGTCGACTGCGACAGCGAGGAGCGGGCGTTGGAGATAGCGGCCATGAACCCGGCGTCGCGCTACTCCGGGGTCGAGGTCCGCGCGTTGCTGCACGAAGCCGACGCCCCGATGTGACGACGACCGACTCCCGACCGGTGACTGTCCCCGACTGGCCGCTGGTGCGGCGGCTCGCGCCGGACGTGCTCGGCACTCTCGTCCGGCGCTACGGCCACTTCGACTCCTGCGAGGACGCAGTGCAGGAGGCGTTGCTGGCCGCCGCCCGCCAGTGGCCGGCAGAGGGGTGGCCCGCCAGCCCGAAGGCCTGGTTGATCACGGTGGCTTCACGGCGGCTCACCGACGAGCTCCGCAGCGCCGAGGTTCGCCGCCGGCGCGAGGAGCTGGATCAGGCCCGAACACCACGTCGGCCCGAGGATGAGCACGAGCACGACGACCAGGACCCGGTGGGCGACGACACCCTCACGCTGCTGTTCCTTTGCTGCCACCCCGCGCTGTCGCCCGCCTCCCAGGTGGCGCTGACCCTGCGGGCGATCGGTGGCCTGACGACCGCCGAGATCGCCCGGGCGTTCCTGGTGCCCGAGGCGACGATGACCCAGCGCGTCGGGCGGGCCAAGGAGCGCATCCGCGCCGCGGGCGCCACGTTCCGCCTGCCGCCCGCCGACGAGCAGCGAGAGCGCCTGCGGGTCGTCCTGCACGTGCTCTACCTGGTGTTCAACGAGGGCTACACCGCGACGGCGGGCACCAACCTCGTGCGGGACGAGCTGACGGCCGAGGCCATTCGGCTCACACGGCTGCTGTTGCGCCTGGTGCCCGACGACGGCGAGGTTGCCGGGCTCCTCGCCCTGATGCTGCTGACCGAAGCCCGGCGCGCCGCCCGCACCGCCGTCGACGGCTCCCTCGTACCGCTCCGCGAGCAGGACCGCTCGTCGTGGGATGCCGACGCCATCGCGGAAGGCGTCGCCCTGGTGACCGGGGTCCTGGGGTCCAAGCCGCTCGGCCCGTACCAGCTGCAGGCAGCCATCGCCGCCGTCCACGACGAGGCGTCCACCGCTGCCGACACCGACTGGCCCCAGATCCTCGCCCTGTATCGGGTGCTCGAGCGGCTCGACCCGAGCCCGGTCGTCACGCTCAACAAGGCGGTGGCGCTCGCCATGGTGGACGGGCCCGCGGCCGGCTTGGCGGTGGTCCAGTCGCTCGCCGGCGACGCACGCGTCGACCGCACCCACCACCTCGACTCGGTGCGCGGGCACCTCCTGGAGCTGGCCGGTGATCACGACGAGGCACGGAAGGCCTATCGAGCCGCAGCTCGGCGGGCGAAGAGCCTGCCCGAGCAACGTCACCTGCTCGCCCGCGCCGCCCGCCTGCGCTGACCGACTGGTCATGTAGCCGCCCGACGACATCCCGGTGGCGAACAACCGGTCGGAATCGATGGGACCGAACGTGCCGTGGCCGATCTCGTCGAGGATGTCCTCGACGACGTGCCGGTCGGAGGAGATGTCGTAGTCGAGACCGGGGATGTTCGTGTCCCAGAACGTGAACCCGGCGAGGTGCGACGGCTGCGGGCGGCCGGCGCGCCGGTGGCCGCGGTCACGATCTCGCTGTGACCTTGGTCATAGCCCGGCCACGTCTCCGAGCGGACTTGTCGCAGTCGGTGGCATGCTGGTGCCGCGCCTGAGCACACCGGGGTTGAGGGGGAGGTGCGACATGGCGATACGGATCTCCGTCTGTGACGACCATCCGGTGTTCCGCGCGGGGCTGGCCGCGGCGCTGGCAGACGAGCCCGACATCGAGCTGGTCGGGCAGGCCGGCACCGTCGGTGAGGTGCGCCGCCTGGTCGACGGCACCGAGGCCGACGTGATCCTGCTCGACGTCGAGCTGCCGGACGGCAACGCCATCGAGGCGGTCGCCCAGCTCGCCGGCCACGCCGCGGTCGTGATGATCTCGGCACACGACCACCCGGACCTGGTGCGGCGGGCGCTGCGCGAGGGGGCGCTCGGGTACATCCGCAAGGACGCCGAGCCGGCCGAGGTGCTGCGCCTGATCCGCCGCGCCGCCGACGGGAAGACGGCGATCAGCGGGGACATCGCGCTGGGGTTGGCCGACTCCCTGCGCCACGAGCGGAGCGGGGTCGCGCTCGAGGAGGCCGTGGCGTCCCTGTCACCCCGCCAGCGCGAGGTCGTGGCGCTCATCGCCGAAGGACGTACGAACCGCGAGATCGCCAGCCACCTGTTCCTCAGCGAGGGGACCGTCAAGAACCACGTGACGCGGGTGCTCGAGGTGCTGGGGGTCGCCGATCGCACCAAGCTCGCCGTGCTGATGGTGCGGCACCAGATGCTGCTCGACCGGCACCGCGTCGGGTGACCTGGCCGGCGGCGCTGGGGCGTACGCTTAGCGGATGCGCAGTGCGGACACCTCCCCCGAGGCTCACGCCCGGCAGATGGACGCCTATCGGGCGATGTCGCCGGAGCGTCGGGTGGCCATCGCTGCGGCCATGTCGGAAGAGGTGCTCACCATCGCGGCAGCAGGCATCCGGGCTCGTCATCCGGATTACGACGACGCGCAGGTGAGCTGGGCTCTGCACCGGCTGCGTCTCGGCGACGAGACGTTCCACGAGGCCTGGCCCGACGCCCCGTTCGTCGCCCCGTGAGCGCGGCGAACCTCCTGTGCGAGGTCGTGAAGGCGCTCGACGACGCCGGCATCCCACACATGCTGGTCGGCTCATTTGCGAGCACGGCGCACGGCGCGCCGCGGTCGACCCAGGACATCGACATCGTGATCGACCCGACAGCCGACGCGCTCGATCGCTTTCTCGGCGCGTTCGACCTGAAGGACGTCTACGTCAGCCCGTCCGCGCCGGTCGCCCTCGCGAACCGCGACCAGTTCAACGTCATCGACACGACGACAGGTTGGAAGGTAGATCTCATCATCCGGAAGGACCGCCCGTTCAGCCGCGCCGAGTTCGCCCGACGGACGCGCGCTCGCGCGCTCGACGTCGACGTCTATCTGGCCACGGCGGAGGACACGGTGCTGGCCAAGCTGGAATGGGCGGCAACCGGTGGCTCGGACCGTCAGGTCGCCGATGCCGCCACCGTCCTCGCTGTGAGCGGCGACGAACTCGACCACGACTACCTCGATCGCTGGGCTGCCGAGCTCGGCGTCGAGGCCCTGCTCGCCCGAGCCCGCCGCGGCTGACCGCGGACACCTCGCCCGAGGCCCACGCCCGGCCGCGACTCAGCCGCACGCTCGGCGCTCAGTCAGCACCGATGCAGAACTCGTTGCCCTCGGGATCCTGCAGGGTCGCCCAGTAGGCGCCCCACTCCTCCTTCGGAGTGCGGATGACTGTGGCGCCGAGGGACACCAGGCGGTCGACCTCGGCCTGGACCGCCTCGCGGCTCTCGGCGGCCAGGTCGACGTGGCAGCGGTTCTTGGCGACCTTCGGCTCGGGGACCTTGGCGAACAGCCAGGTGACCTCGCCGTCGGTGGTGTGGTCGATCCCGCCGATCGAGGCGAAGTCGCTGCTGGGCGCCGGCTCGGCCGCCAGTGGGCGGCCGAGCGCGGCGGACCAGAAGCGGGCGACCACCAGGGCGTCGTTGCAGTCGAAGTCGACGTTGGCCAGTCGGACGGTCATGTCGGGCTCTCCTCGGGTTCGGCCGCGATGGGCCAGTGGATCTCGGTGCGGAACTGCTCGGGGTCGTCGGTCTCGTCGAAGCTGACCAGGTAGATCTCCCGGATGGGCTGGCCCGCGGGCGCTGCGTTGTGCGCGACCCAGGCGCCGAGGCGGCGGTAGCTGTCGGCGACGGTCTCGTAGCCGCCGGCGTGGACGAGCACGGCGACACGCGCCGCCGGCAGCTCGCTCAGTGCGACCCGTCCCCGGACGTCTGGGAGGGGGACAGGGGTTCCCACCGGCACGAACGCCTCCACCCGCTCGGGGCGGTCGTCGGGGATCTCTGGCGGGTACAGCGCACCGAACGGCCCGATCGGCGAGGTCAGCGCCCGGTCGGCGACGGCCTTCAGCTCCGCGTAGGCGGCGTCGAGGAACTGGGCGAAGTTCGCCTCGGTCACCTCGCCCCGTACGGCCAGGGTGTGGGCCGCCGGCTCGTCGCGCACGTGGACCGGCGTGTGCGCGGCCGGCAGCTCCACCCCGGCCTGCAGCTCGTCGACGATGCGGGTCACGTCGTCGAGCCGGGCCTGCATGGCCGCGGCGTGCTCGGCCAGCACGCGGCGGGTCACCTCGGGATCGCGGGAGCGCACGACCTCGCGCACCCGATCGAGCGGCACGTCGAGGGCCCGGAGCCGCTGGATCACCGCGGCATCGGTGAGCTGGGTGGCGTGGTAGCTGCGGTACCCGGTGGCCGGGTCGACGCGGGCGGGCACGAGGATGCCGGCCTCGTGGTAGGCCCGCAGCGCCTTGATCGACAGCAGGCTCGCTCGGGAGAAGGTGCCGATCGTCATCAGTCCGTCGCTCACGGGCACCACCCTGCCGTCTCCCCCTGGGGGAGAGTCAACCGTGCTGGTGGTGCGTCGCAACCGCGCTAGGACCGGCGGTAGCGGGCCACCGCCAGCGGGGCGAACACGGCGACGAGGCCGGCCGACCACGCGAGGGACAGCACGACCCAGTGAGTGGTGCTGCCGGCGAGACCGGCTGCCGACGGATCGCCGAGGGCCAGCGAGCGCACGGCGTTGGTCATGACCGTGAGGGGCTGGTTCTCCGCGAACGGCTGCATCCAACCGGGCATCGAGTCGACCGGCACGTAGGCGCTCGACACGAAGGTCAGCGGGAACACGAGCAGCGACATGCCCTGGGCGGCCTGTGCGTTGCCGGCCATCAGCCCGATCCAGATGAACAGCCAGGTGACGGCGAAGCCGTACACGACGCACAGCCCGAAGGCGGCCAGCGCCTCGGTCACCGTGCCGTGGATCCGGAACCCGACCAGGAACCCGATGGCCGTGGTGACGGCCAGGCTCCAGGTCAGCAGGGCGGTGTCGGCGAGCGCCCGACCGGCCAGCAGCGCCGGCCGGGCCACGGGCAGTGAGCGCAACCGGTCGAAGAACCCCTGCTCGACGTCCTCGGCGACGCCGGCGGAGGCGCCGGTGCCGGCGAACAACACGCTCGTCACCACGAAGCCGGGCACCAGGAAGTCCACGTAGGGGACGGGCCCTGTCTCGATGGCGCCGCCGAACACGTAACGGAAGATGAGAAGGAACATGGCGCCCTGGACGGTGCTGATCACCAGGAGTTGGGGCGTGCGCATGAACTTGCGCACGGTGCGCCGGGCGACCTGGCCGGCCGCGGTCGCCGGGCCGGCCGGGCGGGGTGCACGCACGACGTCGCGCGGTGGGGCCGCGGTCGGGGTGGGAGCGGGGGCGGTGGCTGTGGACATCGGTGTCTCCGTCGTTCAGGCGGCGTGCGCCGCGTGGGCGTCGGCTCGCTCGGGATCGCGGCCGTCGGGGCCGTCGGGGCTGTCGGGACCGTCTCCGCCGTCGATCGGCTGGCCGGTCAAGGTGAGGAAGACCTCGTCGAGGGTGGGGCGGCGCAGTCCGATGTCGTCGACCTCGGCGTGGATGTCGTCGACGGCCCGCACCGCGGCGGCGATGGCCGCCCGCCCGGCCTCGACCGGCATGGTGACCCGCCGCGACGGACCGTCGAGCCGTGGCTCGTCGGTTCCCAGGGCGGCAAGTGCCTCCGCGAGCCGGGGAAGGTCCTCGGCGTGCCGGGCGTGGATCTCGATGACGTCGCGCCCGGCCAGGGCCTTGAGCTCGCCGGGCGTCCCCTGGGCGATCACCCGCCCGTGGTCGATGATCACCACCTGGTGGGCGAGCTGGTCGGCTTCGTCGAGGTACTGGGTCGTGAGCAGCACGTCGGTGCCCGCGTCGACCAGGGCGCGGATGGCGTCCCACAACTCGATGCGGCTGCGCGGGTCGAGACCGGTGGTGGGCTCGTCGAGCAGCAGCAGGCGCGGCGCGCCCACCAGGCTGGCACCGAGGTCGAGCCTTCGACGCATGCCGCCCGAGTACGTGCGCACCAGCCGGTCGGCGGCGTCGGTCAGCCCGAGCTGGGCCAGGACGGCCGCCGAGTTGGCGCCGGCCGTGCGCCGGTCGTGGCCGAACAGGCGGGCGACCATCTCGAGGTTTTCGCGGCCGGTCATGGCCTCCTCCACCGCGGCGTACTGGCCGGCGAGGCCGATGAGGCGGCGCACCTGGCGGGGATCGCGGACCACGTCGACGCCATCGACGTGCAGCGAGCCACCGTCCGGGCGAACGAGGGTGGCGACGGTGCGCACGAAGGTGGTCTTGCCGGCGCCGTTGGGGCCGAGCACGGCAACCACATTGCCGGCGTGGGCGACGAGGTCGAGGCCGGCGAGTGCGTCGACCTTGCCGAAGCGCTTGGTCAGGCCACGGGCCTCGATGACGGGGGTGGTCATGGTCAGGCATCTCCTGTGGGATCGTCGTGGTCGTCGGTGCTGTGGCCTGCGACGGCGTCATCGGCGCCGGACGGGGGCCCGGGCTGGTACCAGCTGTGCCACTCGTCGAGGCCGGCCATGTCACCCGCCTCGATGTCGGCGACGAGCAGGCGGGTGAACTCGAGCTCGGCCCGGGCGAGGGCGATCTTGTACTCGACCTCGAGCTCGAACAGTCGAGGAAGTCCGCGCTTCTGCGATCCCTCGGCGGCCGCTTCGAGCTGGTCGAGCTGCACCTCGACTGCAGCGGCGCGCTGGCGGAGCAGCGGGACGGCCTCGTCGGGCGGCAGCCCGGGCAGGAACGAGAGCGCGGCCTCGAACTGCAGGTACTCCTTGACCGGGACGGCGACCAGCTCTGCGAGCCACTCGTTCATCTCGACCTTGCCGCCCTCGGTGATCTCGTAGACGGTGCGCTGCGGCCGGCGGCCCTCGCGGGTCGTCTCGAGGGCCCGGATGAGCCCCCGGCGCTCCAACCCCTCGACCACCCCGTAGAGCGAGCCGTAGTTGAGCTTCACGCTCTCGTGCTTGGCCCGGGAGCGCATGGTCTGGGCCATCTCGTAGGGGTGCATCGGCTTCTCGAACAGGCAGGCGAGGACCGCCAGTGCGAGGGGATTGGCGCGGGATCGGCGAGCCATGCCCGGGACCATATATTCGTAGTCAAGTATTTGGCAACGATTATTTGTCACAGAGCGTCGCGGCGGGTCTCGTCCGGCCTCGGCAGCGCAAGCTGTGCCATGGCCACCACCGACCCGGTGCGACGCACCGGGATGCTCCCCGCCGACCTGCTCCGCCACCTCGACGAGGTGGGCGTGCGCGACACGGCGTGAACCACCGCGGCCGGCCGACCGCCGCCGCGGGGCTCAGTGCGCGGGGCGTCGACCCGGGCGACGGCCGGGCCGCCGCGCGCGCCGCTTGCGCCCGGGGGCCGAGGCCTCCCGCCTGCTGCGATCGACCAGGCCGGCGAGCAGCGTCCGCGCCACAGGGGCCCGCAGCTGCACACCGGTGTCGAGGAACGCGGCACTCACGATGTCGGGCACGCGGGCGTCGCTCATGAAGTCGTAGCCGAGGGCGTCGATGACCTCGGGCCCGGGCTCGATGAGCACCGTGGGGATGCCGGCCGCCTCCAGCCGCTTGCGCTCGATCTGCACCTTCGCCCGGGCGTGACGCCGCACGAGGCTGGCGACGCCGAGCCGCCCGAGGTCGCGCCCCGACATCGGCGACACCACGATCGCCAGGTCGAGGGGCAATCGTCGGAGCACGTCGGCGTTCGTGGGCGAGCGCACACCGCCGTCGAAGTAGGTCGCCGCGCCGATCTGCACCGGCCGGAAGTAGCCGGGGATCGCACATGACGCGGCCACAGCCGTCGACAGCGGCGCGGTCGTGTCGCGCCCGACGACCACCCGGCGCAGGTCGCTCTGGCGCACCGTGCACACCCACAGGTCGTCGTCGGGCCACCGGGACCCCAGGACCTCGTCGAGGGCGGCCGCATGCTCCGTCACGTCGAGGGTGCCGTCGGGGATGACGCTCGCGACCACGCTCACCGGGTCGAGCCGCCACGGTCGGCGCAGCCACGTGGCCACGAGCGCGGGGCTGGGCAGCCGGGGCGGGCGGCCGATGAGCGACCATGGGTTGACCGGCGGGAACTCGGGGCGCTGCCGCAACGCGCGAGCGACCGCCGGCGGGCTCGCGAAGGGTTCGGCCCCCACGGCGATGGCGGCGAGGTCGTTGGCCGGGATGTCGCGGCGCAGCATCGCGCCGACGACCGATCCGGCCGACGTCCCCACGATCACGTCGGCGGAGCGGGGGTCCCACCCCAGGTCGTGCTCCAGCGCCGCGAGCGCCGCAGCGTGATAGGCGAGACCGACCACACCGCCGCCGCCCAGCACCAGTCCCACGCGCATGACCAAGCTTGCCGTGTCGGGGACGTGATGACATGTCACGGTCAGGGCCGCGACGATCCTGGCGCCGGCCGTTGCACCGCGGCGTCGGAATCAGGCGTCGTAGGTACGGAACTCGACGAGCAGGCGGTCGGGGTCGCGCACGTAGATCGAGTCGCCCTCGCCGCGGGCGCCGAACCGGGGCCCGCTGTCGACGACCTCCAGGTCGGGATCGGCGGCCAGGACGTCGAGGTCGGTGCGGCTCACCACGAAGCAGATGTGGTCGAGATGGCCGCGCTGGTCGGCGTCGTCGAGCCCGGGCAGCACGTCGATGATCGTCGCGTCGTCGATGCGGAGGGACGGGAACGGGACCTCGCCCCGCTGCCATTCGTCCACGCGCTCTGCGACCAGCCCGGCATGCCGGCCGTACCAGTCGAGGGTGACCTCCACGTCGTCGACGACGATGACGAGGTGGTCGAGGGCGGTGACGGTGGGCATGGCGCCATCGAACCGCACCGGACGCCCCGATTCCAGTTGCAGGCGATGCCCGTCCGTTGACGACCGGCTGCGACCGTCGCGTCGACGACCCGGTCACCGAGGAGGCGCGCGACTAGGTTCGTAGGGTCGTAGCGCATCCCCCGACCCCGCGAGCGTGACGCGTGGCCACACCCACGATCCCCACCGACGGCGCGCCTGCGCCCGTCATCGAGCCCGCGCCCTCCGTGCCGGGCGTCCCGTTGCCGCCCGACTCGCTGTCCTACCGGTTCAAGCGCAAGGTCCTCGGCAAGCCGCTGCACAGCGAGGAGCTCGAGCACCAGCGGCTGGGCAAGCCCACGGCGCTGGCCGTGTTCGCCTCCGACAACCTGTCGTCGTCGGCGTACGCCACCGAGGAGATCCTGCACGTCCTGATCCCCGTCGCGGGTCTGGTGGCGTTCTCGCTGGTGTTCCCGATCACCGTCGCGATGTGCGTCGTGCTCGGGTTCCTCATCCTGTCGTACCGCGAGACGATCAAGGAGTACCCGTCGGCCGGCGGCGCCTACCTGGTCACGAAGGACAACTTCGGGTCGACCGTGGCCCAGGTGGCGGGGGCGTCGCTGCTCACCGACTACATCCTGACCGTCGCCGTGTCCGCCTCGGCCGGCACCGCGGCGTTGACGTCGGCGTTCGACGTGCTCGAGCCGTACCGGGTGCCGATCGCGCTGTTCTTCATCGCGTTGATCGCCGTCGGCAACCTGCGCGGCGTGAAGGAGTCGGGGAAGATCTTCGCCGTCCCCACGTACTTCTTCATGGTCACCATGGCGGTCCTGTTGGGCCTCGGCCTGTGGAAGTACCTGGCGGGCGACCTGCCCCGGTTCGACGCACCTGTCGAGGGCCAGCTGCACTGGGGGGCGGCCGCTGGCGTCGGGTTCCTGCTCGGCGTCCGGCTGTTCGACGTGCTGCACGCCTTTGCCTCGGGCGGCGCCGCGGTCACGGGCGTCGAGGCCATCTCCAACGGCGTGCCGGCGTTCAAGGAACCGGCGTGGCGCAACGCCCGCCAGACCCTGGTGATCATGGGCACCGGCCTCGGGGTCATGTTCCTGGGCCTGTCGGCCCTGGCCGCCGAGATCAGGGTGACCCCGTTCGAGGGCGGCTCCCCGACGGTCATCTCCCAGATCGGCGAGGCGGTGTTCGGCGGGGGCTTGGTGGGCGACGTCCTCTTCTACTCGCTGCAGGCCGGCACCATGCTCGTCCTGATCATGGCGGCCAACACGGGCTTCGCCGACTTCCCCCGGCTGGCGAGCTTCCAGGCCGGCGACAGCTTCCTGCCCCGCCAGCTCACCAAGCGGGGCCACCGCCTCGTCTACTCCAACGGCATCATCGCCCTGGCCGCGGCCGCGGGGGTGCTCGTGGTCGTGACCGGGGCCGAGGTCACGCGGCTCATCCCGCTCTACGCCATCGGCGTGTTCACCGGGTTCACGCTGTCGCAGGCGGGCATGACCAAGCACCATCTGCGCCGCCGCGAGCCGGGCTGGCGCAAGGGCATCGTCATCAACGGCTTGGGTGCCATCGTGTCGGCCGTCGTGGCGGTGATCATCGCAGTCACGAAGTTCGCCGACGGGGCGTGGGCGATCCTCATCATCCTGCCCCTGCTCGTGGTGGTCTTCCTGCGGCTCAACCGTCAATACGTGCGTGAGGCGCACCACCTCGAGGCCGACGTCCCCGCGGCGGCCACCGCGCCGATCCTGCGCCGGCACGTCGTGCTCGTGCTGGTCGACCGCCTCGACCTGGCCGCCGCCCGGGCCATCCAGTACGCACGGACGCTCACGCCCGACGAGTTGCGGGCCGTCCACTTCGTGATCGACGACGAGGCCGCCCGTCAGCTGGCCGACGACTGGGGCCGACTCGGGCTGCACCGGATCTCGCTCGAGCTGGTCGAGTGCCCGGATCGACGCCTGACCCGCACGGCCGTCGAGACCGTGGCCCGAGAGCTGGCCGATGGCCAGACCGAGGTCAGCGTCCTGCTGCCCGATCGCAAGTTCCGGGGACTGTGGCACCGCATCCTGCACGACCGCACGGCCGAGGAGATCCAGGAGCAGGTGTCGCGCCTCCCGCACGCCAACGTGACCACGGTGCCGTTCCAGTTCGACACGATCGACGACGCCAAGGTGCCGCTCTCCGCCATCGTCGGCGCCGTGGCCGTGCCGTCGGACGCGGCTGAACCGGGCGACACCGATGGGGGAGACGCGCCGGTCGCCGCCGCGCCGACCATCCGGTCCAACGGCGACCCGGTCCCCGCGGTGCCTGGTGGCCAGGCGATCGCCGCGGTGCGCTACCGTGATCGCGTCCGGGTCGCTGGGCGGGTGCGGTCGATCCGGGTGGCGCCCCTCCACGATGCGCCGACGCTCGAGCTCGAGCTCGACGATGGCACCGCCGGCCTGTCGGCGGTCTTCCTCGGTCGACGAACGCTGCCCGGCGTCACCGTGGGTACGCGCATGGTGGTGGAGGGCACGGTCGGGCTGCACCGGCAGCGCCTCGCCGTGCTGAACCCCACCTACGAGCTGCTCCCCTGAGCCCAGGCCGGGCCGGGCTCAGCCGGTGGCGCGGTCGAAGTCCTCGCGGAGGCGCTTCGGCGCCCGGATGCGCCACGAGTCGGTGAGCAGCTCGGCGAGCTCGTCGACCTCGACCGCGGCGAACCGCACGAGCACCATCGCGTGCCCGTCGTAGTGGGGCGTGGTGAAGAACGTCTCGGGCTCGGCGGCGATGAGCGCCTCCTTCTCGCCGACGTCGTCGACCCACACGGCGAGCACGTCACCCTCCTCGCGGATGCGGGCGAACAGCTTGTCCTTCACGCGGAAGCCGGGTGTGCCGTACGACGGCTTCTCGGTGGTGGCGGGCAGCGAGAGCGCCACCCGGCGGACGTCGTCCTCGGTGATCACGACGCCATGATCGCGGCCCGGCCAGGCCGGTGCGACCGGTGTGTAGCGTGCGGCCATGGCCATCGATCCCGCCATGCTGGACCGCGCCTCGGTCACCCTGGGCAGGCTGGCGGCCGTGGGCGCCGCCGGGTTGGTGGTCACGGGTGTGCCGTTGGTCGTGCTCTACCAGCCCCGCGGCGGGGCCGCCTGGTTGCGGACGCTCCATTCTGCGTCCTCGGTGCTCTTCCTGGGGGCCACAGCCGGGTTGCTGCTCGCGTCTGCGGTCGTTGCCATCAGTCGGCGCCGGACCTGGGTCGGCTGGCCCCTGGCCCTCGGCGCATTCGCGGCTGCAGCGGCCGGCTCGTTCACGGGTCAGCTCCTGGCATGGGACATGCTCGCGCTGACGGGCGTCACCGTGGGTGAGTCGTACCGGGGCGTCATCGACCCGCTCACCGGGGATGTCCGGTTCATCGTCGTCGGCTCAGCCGAAGTCTCGCAGGGCACCTACCTGGCGTGGTTGCTGGTGCACCTGCTCGTCGTGCCGGCGGCCGTCGTGCTCGTCGGCCGGTCGGTCTGGCGGCGGTGGCGCGCGTGGGACGCCGCAACGGCGCCGGCGTCGACAGACGCTGCCGCGACCGAGGAACCGGAGGCGGACCACCCCGCCGAGCCAGGTGACACCGCGGCGCATTGAGCTGGCGGGAACCGCAGCAGCTGCGCTGGACGTCGAACCTCCCGAACGGCCCCCACGGCGGGGGCGCGGTCCGAGGAGGACGACATGAGACGGCTGATCGCAGCGGCGGCCCTGGTGCTGCCGGTCGTGGTGGTGACCGCGGCGCCGGCGGGCGCCTGCGGAGGACTCGTGGGCCAGAACGGGACGATCGAGCTGGTGCGCACGACCACGCTCGCGGCCTACAGCGACGGGATCGAGCGGTATGTCACCGCGTTCGAGTTCACCGGAGAGGGCGCGGAGGTCGGCTCGATCATCCCGCTGCCCGACGTGCCCACCGACGTGACCCGCGCCGGCGACTGGACCCTGCAGCGCCTGGCGCAAGAGGTGGCTCCGCCCGTCGAGGGCGATGGCACTGCCGGCGCGGACGAGGCGGTCGCCGAGTCGGCCGACGTCGAGGTCATCCTGGAGACCGAGGTCGACGCCCTCGACATCACCGTGATCAGCGGCGGGGGCGACGCGGTGGGCGAGTGGGCGATCGACAACGGGTTCCTGCTGACGCCCGACGCCCCCGAGGTGCTCGACTACTACGCCGAGCGCAGCCCGGTGTTCATGGCCGCCAAGTTCGATGCCTCCCGGGCAGCCGCCCTGGGACAGGGTGCCGGCGACAGCACGCCGATCATGGCCACGATCCCGACCGACGACCCGTGGGTGCCGGTGCGCATCCTGGGCCTCGGGCTCGACGGTGGTCGCACCATCGAGGCGGACGTCTTCCTCCTCACCGACGAGGAGCCCGAGCTGCTCGCCGGCGGCACGGGCCTGACGCTCGACCGGAGCGAGCAGGCGAACGACCTGCTGCTCGACGACCTGCGCTCGGATGTCGGCATGGAGTGGGTGCCGGAGGACATGTGGCTCTCGTACCTGACGCTCGACGCTCCGGCCGAGGAGCTCGACTATGACCTCGCGGTCTCGAATCGACCCGGGGTCACCCCGTCGCTGACCGACGCCGGCGTGGGCGAGCCCGAGGCCGTCCCGGTGCGGCCCGCGAGCAGCCGCGGCCCGGTCTGGCCGTTGGCGGCGGCGATCGGCGCAGGGCTGGGCGTGCTGGCCGTGGGCCTGTCGCGCCGGCGCGGCGGTCCGCCGTCCCTGGCCGGCATCCAGGACGCGGGGTCGGGTGGCGGCCCGGTGCCGTCATGACCGCCGTCGACGGTGCCCACAGCACGGACATGTCGCCGCCGATGGCGGTAGCGGTCACGTCCGCACCCGGCCAGCCGACGGGCGACGCGCCGTCCTCCGGCCGTCGCCGCCCGCGGCGGTGGGTGGTGCTGGCTGTCGCGTTGGTGGTCGCCCTCGCGGTCGGTGGCGCCGGCTACGCGGTGGAAGCGGCGACCTCGGACGACCCCACCCCATCCCTGGTGGGCCCGGGTGAGGTGACCGTGCAGGTCGACGTCGAGCACAGCCTGTTCGCCCCCGAGCAGCTGCGGGTGGTCGAGGGGACCCGGGTGCGGTTCGTGGTGGTCAACGGCGACCCGATCAACCACGAGCTGGTCGTGGGCCCGCCCGACATCCACGCCCGCCACGCCAACGGCACCGAGGCCGAGCACCCGTCGATCCCCGGCGAGGTGTCCGTCGGCCCCAACGGCACCGCCGTCACGACGTTCCGGTTCGACGAGACCGGCACGTTCGAGTTCGCCTGTCACCTTCCGGGCCACTACGAGCACGGCATGCACGGTGAGGTCGAGGTCGTGCCCCCGGCCGACTGACCACGTCCGATCGGCACATGGCGGATCGCATCCGGCCCGACGAGGCGCGGTCGGGGGCGTACCGTGGCCGCGATGGACCGCGAGCGGAGCACGATCGGTGGCGAGCGGGGCCGGGTCCTGTGGCGTCCTCCGGACGACGTGGGCGAGCGCAGCCGGATCGGTCGGTACATGCGCTGGCTCGAGGCGGAGCGGGGGCTCCCGTTCGACGACTACGACACGCTGTGGCGGTGGTCGGTGTCCGACCTCGACGGGTTCTGGCGGTCGATCTGGGACCACTTCCAGCTCGACTCGTCCACGCAGGTCACGACGGTCCTGGATCACGACTCGATGCCGGGCGCCCGATGGTTCCCGGGGGTCGAGCTGAACTATGCCGCGCACGCGCTGCGCAGCGAGCCCGATGGTCCGGCCCTGATCGCGCTGTCGCAGTCGCGCCCTCGCGTCGAGCTGTCGATGGCCGAGCTGCGCGACCAGGTGGCCCGCTGCCGGGCCGGCCTGGCGCGGCTGGGCGTCGGCCGGGGCGACCGGGTTGCGGCCTACCTGCCCAACATCCCCGAAGCCGTCGTGGCTCTCCTGGCCACGGCCAGCCTGGGAGCGATCTGGTCGTCGTGCGCGCCCGAATTCGGCACGCGCAGTGTGGTCGACCGCCTCCGCCAGATCGCACCGGTCGTGCTGCTGGCGGTCGACGGCTACCGCTACGGCGCCAAGTCGGTCGACCGGGCCGCCGAGGTGGCAGCGATCCGCGCCGAGCTGCCGTCGCTGCGGGCGACGGTCACCGTGCCCTACCTGGCCGACGCTGCCGCGACGCCGCGCCCCGACGACGCCGTGACCTGGGCGGATCTGCTGGCCGACTCCGAGGACCTCGCGTTCGAGGACGTCCCGTTCGACCATCCGCTGTACGTCCTGTACTCGTCGGGCACGACGG
Source organism: uncultured Acidimicrobiales bacterium (assembly GCA_963735375.1). GTDB lineage: Bacteria > Actinomycetota > Acidimicrobiia > Acidimicrobiales > VFJN01 > ZC4RG19. The sequence continues at coordinate 298,009 of CAVTKS010000004.1, read as the reverse complement.
GGCTGCCCAAGCCGATCGTTCACGGGCACGGCGGCATCCTCGTCGAGCACCACAAGGTGCTGGCCCTGCACAACGACCTGGGCCCGGGCGACCGCTTCTTCTGGTTCTCCACGACCGGCTGGATGATGTGGAACTACCTGGTGTCCGGGCTCCTGGTCGGGGCGACGCCCGTGCTGTTCGACGGCGACCCCGGCCATCCCGACCTCGCCGCCCTGTGGCGCATGGCCGGCGAGGAGGGCGTCACCTTCTTCGGCACCTCCGCCCCGTTCCTGCTGGCCTGCCGCAAGGCAGGCGTCGAACCGTCGGCGATCGCCGACCTGTCGGCGCTGCGGGGCGTGGGCTCGACGGGGGCGCCCCTGCCGGCCGAGGGGTTCGACTGGGTCTACGAGGAGGTGGGTGACGACGTGCTGCTGTCGTCGATCAGCGGGGGCACCGACGTGTGCACGGCGTTCGTGGGCGGGTGTCCGCTGGTGCCCGTGCGGTCGGGCGAGATCTCGTGCCGATATCTGGGCGCCCGTGTCGAGGCGTTTGACGACGCCGGCCGGTCCGTAGTGGGCGAGCAGGGCGAGCTGGTGATCACCGCGCCCATGCCCTCGATGCCCGTGAGGCTCTGGGGCGACGACGACGGGTCGCGCTACCGGGCCGCCTACTTCGAGCGACACCCCGGCGTCTGGACGCACGGCGACTGGATCACGCTGTTGCCCGACGGCGCGTGCCGGATCACCGGGCGGTCGGACGCCACGCTCAACCGTGGGGGTGTCCGCATGGGCACGGCCGAGCTGTACGCAGTGGTCGAGTCATTGCCCGAGGTGGCCGACAGCCTGGTGGTCCATCTCGAGGATCCCGACGGCGGCCCCGGCCGCCTGCTGCTGTTCGTGACGCTCGCGGCGGGCGCCAGCCTCGACGACGAATTGCGGGGCCGTCTCGTGCGCGCTCTGCGGACGGAGCTGTCGCCCCGCCACGTGCCGGACGAGATCCACGAGGTGCCGGGGGTCCCCCGCACGCTGTCGGGCAAGAAGCTCGAGGTGCCGGTCAAGCGCATCCTCGCCGGTGCCGACCCCGACTCGGCGGCCAGCCGCGGCAGCCTTGCGAACCCCGAGGTGCTGGACGCGTACTCGTCGTTCACGGGCTGAAGACCGCGGGTCGACGACCCGCGGGTCGACGACCCGCGGGTCGACCGGCCGCCCCCAGCGGCGCCCGGTCGACCGAGGATCCCCGAGGGCTCCGCCTACCGCCGGGTCAGGTGCGCCGCACGTGTGGCCACGGCGGTGTCGGGGTTGTCGCTGAACACGCCGTCGACGCCCGCCGCCCAGAACGCCGCGTACTCGGCCTCGACGTTGCCCCGCTGCGCCGGGTCGGCACTGGTCCGGAGGGCCGGGGGCACGAAGGTGTTCTCGTTGCGCATCGTGTAGATGTGGACGATGAGACGCTCATGGTGGGCGTCGTCGACCAGCGACGTCGGGGCGCCCAGCGTGCCGTCGGGCGCGACCGGGATGACCATCCCCTTGGCCGGGCCGATGCCGTCGGCGTACCCCGCGACCTCGGCCAGTCCGGTGGGGGTGACCAGGTCGGCGTAGGTCCGAGTGTCGCCGGCGGCCGTGAAGTCGTAGGGCCGGCCGCTGCCGCTGAGGAGCTGGACGAGGGGCAGCCGGGTCATGCCGTCGAGCTCGCGCAGGTTGGCCACCTCGAACGACTGGATGAACACCCGGTCGCTCGGTCGCGTGTAGCCGTTGGCCTCGAGCGTGGCCACGAGCGGCTCCTCGAGCGAGAGGCCGATGGAGTCGAAGTACGACGGGTGCTTGGTCTCGGGGTACACGCCGACGTGGTCGCTGCGCCGCCGAGTGTTGTTGACGGTGGCGACCAGGTCGAGCACCTCTTGCAACGTCGGGACCTCGAACTGACCGTCGAAGGTGGCGTTGGCTGGGCGGGTGGCCGGGATGCGCTCCTTGGCGCGCAGCGTCTTGAGCTCGGCAAGCGTGAAGTCCTCGGTGAACCAACCGGTGACGGCCATGCCGTCGATGGTCTTGGTGGTGCGCCGGTCGGCGAACTCGGGGTGGGCGGCCACGTCGGTGGTGCCGCTGATCTCGTTCTCGTGGCGGGCGACCAGGATCCCGTCGCTGGTGCTCACGAGATCGGGCTCGACGAAGTCGGCGCCCTGGGCGATGGCCAGCTCGTAGGCGGCGAGCGTGTGCTCCGGGCGGTAACCGCTGGCGCCCCGATGGCCGATGACGAGGGGCGCCTCGTGGTCGGCCCGCTCGCCATGCGTGCCGGACTCCGTGGCGGCGGTGGCCGCGGGCGAGGGGGCGAGGGCGGAGCCGGCCAGACCGGCGACGCCGACCGCCATGGCGGCGGCAAGAGCGGTGAGTCGTTTGCGCATGAGGCCGGGTTCTACACGGCGGCCGTGGCTCGCCGCTGAACCCCGGCCGACACCCACCTGGCCATCCGTCGAACGGACGCATCCAGGCGTGATCCGGGGTTGACCACTGCATACCCGATATGCATACTGCGTATGTGTCCGTGCGCCTGGGCCTGCTCGCCCTCCTCGACGATGCCGACATGTACGGCTACCAGCTCAAGACCCGGTTCGAGTCGCACACCGGTGGCGTGTGGCCGCTCAACATCGGGCAGGTGTACACGACCCTCGCCCGGCTCGAGCGCGACGGCCTCGTCGCGGCCAGCGACCGTGCGGGAGGCGGCGACGCCGACAGGCAGCACATCTACTCGATCACCGCCGCGGGTCGGCGCGTCCTCGCCGACTGGTTCGCCGAGAGCCCCGCCGACGGCCCGCCTCCACGCGACGAGTTGATCGCCAAGGTGCTGCTGGCCGCGGCGGGCGGCATCGACCGGGCGCTCGAGGTCGTGACGGCCCAACGCACCGCCTTGTTCTCCACGCTCCAGGCGCGCCGCAGGGCCCTGCGCGCGGCCAAGGCCGAGGTCGACTCGGACGCGTCCGGAGCTGACGGTGGGAACGGTGACGCCGATGCCCTCGCGGCCGCACTCGTGCAGGACGCGCTGGTGGTGCGCGCCGAGTCCGAACTGCGCTGGCTCGACCAGTGCGAGGCCCGATTGCTCTCACGCCGGCCCGCCGGCGCCACGACCCGGAGGTCGACCTGATGCCCGTGCTGGAGCTGCGTGATGTCGTGAAGCGCTACGGCGCAGGCGCGACCGAGGTGGTCGCGCTCGACGAGGTTTCGCTGACCGTCGAAGCGGGGGAGTTCGTCGCGGTCATGGGCCCCAGCGGCTCGGGCAAGTCGACGGTGCTCCACCTGGCCGGGGGGCTCGACACCGCGTCGGCCGGCACGGTCCTGGTCGGCGGGCGCGACATGGCCGGCCTGTCAGCCGTCGACCTGGCCGCCCTGCGGCGCCAGCAGGTGGGGTTCGTGTTCCAGCGCTACAACCTGGTCCCGACCCTCACCGCCGTCGAGAACGTGCTGCTGCCGCTCGAGTTCGACGGGCGGTCCGGCCGGGAGGGGCGTCGGCAGGCCGAGGCGGCGCTCGCTCGGGTGGGCCTGTCCCGCCCGTTCGACCGGTTCCCCGACGACCTGTCCGGGGGCGAGCAGCAGCGGGTGGCGATCGCCCGGGCGGTCGCGGGCTCACGGGCGCTGATCCTGGCCGACGAGCCCACCGGCGCCCTGGACACCATCACCGGCGACCTGGTCATCGAGCTGCTGGCCGAGTTGCGCGACGCCGGCACGGCCCTGGTGCTGGTGACGCACGAGCCCCGTTACGCCTCGTGGGCGGACCGGGTGGTGTTCCTGCGGGACGGCGCGATCGTCGACGAGTCGGTCGCTGCTCCCGGAGCGACCGGCTCGCCTGAGCTCGCCATCCCCGTGGCCGGGGCCGACACGTGAGCGGCGGCTGGGGGTTGTCGTTCCGCCTCGCGTGGCGCGAGGCCCGCCGCCGCCCCGGGCGAACGGCCCTGGTCATGACGGTGATCGGCCTGCCCGTGGCCGCGCTGGCTGTCGGCCTTATCGTGGTGCGCACCGGCTACCAGAGCCCTGCGGAGGGGCGGGCGGCGACGCTCGGCCAGGCCGACCGGGCCTTCTCGCCGATCCAGCCGGGGGAGCTGGCCGGCGATGCCCGCAGCGCCGTCGAGGCCGTGGCGGCGGCTGCACCCGACGGCAGCCGCGCCGTCGCTGTGACCACGGCCGTCGACGCCGCGATTCTGGCCGACGGGCACCTGCAGCGGGTCCAGCTGAGCGACCAACCGCTCGACGATCCGCTGTTCGAGGGTCGGTTGACCCTCGGTTCCGGACGGGCACCGCGCGGTTCCGACGAGATCGCCGCCGGCGAGGAGTTGCTCGAGCGGCTCGACGCCGGCGTGGGCGACGACGTCGACCTCCTGGCGCTCGGCACCGTGACCATCACCGGCACGGTGCGCGAGACCTCGGCCAACGACTCCCGGGTGGGTGCCGTGGTCGGTGCACCGCTGAGCCCGCCCGTCCGGCAGGTCGCCAACGGGGGCGCCAGGGTGAGCGTCTTCCTCGATCTCCCCCCGGGCGACGGCGGGCCGGTCGCGCCACTCCCTGATCTCGTCGAGTTCGGCGCGGACGGCGGTACCGAAACCCAGCATGCCCGCCGACTACTCGGTGTCGCCTACGCCGCCGGTGCGGTCGGGCTGCTGCTGGCGGGAACGGTCGCCGCCGCGGCGTTCGCCGTCAGCGCCCGCCGTCACCTGCGCCTGTTGGGCGTGCTCGCGGCCACCGGCGTCCCGCCGCGGGGGTTGCGGCGCATCATGGTGTTGCAGGGCGTGGTCACCGGGGCGCTGGCGTCGACCGTGGGTCTCGGCGTGGCGCTGGCCGTCGGGCTGGCGATCGAGCGCCACCTCGACAGGTGGATGGCGCGGGCCGTGACACCCCTGGACATCCCGGTCCCGTACCTCGGCCTGGCCTGGCTCATGGGCCTTGCGGCCGCCGCGGCCGCCGCGTGGGTACCGGCCCGAACCGCGGCTCGCGTACCGGTGCTCGCGGCGCTGGCCGGCCGGCGTCCGCAGCCACCGGCGCGCGTCCTCGGGCCCGTGGCCGGCGTCGGGCTGGGGGCCCTCGGTGCGGCGACCATCGCATTGTTCGTCGCCCGTCCCGAGCCGCCGTGGGGTCTGGGGCTCGCCGGCGCGGTACTGGTGCTGGGTGGTGGCACCCTGTGCACGCCCTGGCTGGTGTCGCGGTTCGAGCCCGTCGCCGGCCGCGTCCACGGCAGCGCCCGGCTGGCGGCGCGCGGTCTGGCCCGGAACCGGGTGCGCACGTGCGCGGTGGCGACGGCGATCATGGCGCCGGCGGTGGCGGCGACGTTCGGCGCCACCATCGACGCCAGCCAGCACGAGTCGTGGCGAAATCACGAGCTACGAGACGACCAGGTCGTCGTTCAGGCGCGCCTGGCCACCGAGGCGGAGTACGCCGCGGTCACGTCCCTGGCACCGGACGACGATGTCCTCGACGAGGTCAGGGACATCGTTCCCGGAGCGACCGAGGGCACGCTGCGGCTCGTGGCCGATCCCGAGTCCGAGCCGGGCCATCGCGTCGCCCGCGTGCGCTGGTCGGTGCCCAACCGCGACAACGACTCGATGGAGGAGCCCTTGTCGACGATCGCCATTGCGTCCGACGACCTGCTCGACGCGCTGGCCGCCCCGCCGGGCACGGCGGATCTGCTCGACGGGAACACGGTGGTCGCGCTGCATCCCGTGCCGGACGACTTCGCAGCGCGGCTCGAATCGCCCTTCGGGGTCGAGCCGCCGGTGTTGTTCGACCGCACGGAGGTGGTGGTCGCTGCGGCCAGCGACGCGTTTCGCTTCGACCTCCCGAGCTTCGTCGTGTCCCAGGAGTGGGCCGACGCCCGTGGCCTCGGGTCCTTCGACAGCGGTGTCCTGATGCGGGCGACGGCCCCGATCACCGGTGCGCAGCGCCACGCGCTCCTGTCCAGCGGGGCGGAGGACCCGGATGACTACCTCCGGCGGGAGGTGGTCGGCACCCCACTGCTTTCGTATGGGGGGTGGGACGCCCGGATCGCCTCGGCCGACGGCGACGGACCGGCGCTGCCGGCCGCGATCGCCGCCGGAGTGCTGGTCTTCACGCTGCTCGTGGTGGCGGTCACGCTGGCGCTCAACTCGGCCGAGACCCGTGACGAACGGTCGGTCCTGCTCGCCATCGGGGTGCCGCCGCAGGTCGAGCGGGCGTCCCGGGCGTGGGAGGCGGCACTGCTCCCGCTGGTGGCGATGGTGATCGCGGTGCCCCTTGGCCTGGCCTGCGCCTTGGCGGTGCTGGCGGCCCGTGTCGACGACGGGCACGTGCTCGTCGATCCGACCGTGCCGTGGCTGGTCGTGGTGGCGCTCCTGGTGGGCGTCCCGGTTGTGAGCGGCGTGCTCACCCGGCTCGTCGTCGCCGTGACCGGTCGGCTGGGCAGACCGGCGAACCTGACCGGCAACCTGGCCTGGGACTGAGATCTCATGGCCTTCGGCGCCACGACGGATCAGAATCGTGCGGAGCGGTACGCGCGGTCTCGATCATGGGGCCGGTCCCCTGGCCGCCCGCGCGCCTACGGGTGGGGGAGGGCCGACGAGGACCGCGGTCGAACCTGAGCTGAGGGGCGACCGAAAGGGCGACAGATATACGACCGTTCGTTCAGTTTTCACCAAAACCGAGTTGTGTCCACGTATGTGGGAGCCCCGCTCCGGGCGGACGCGGCGATGCGAACCACAGGCCTGGATGTTGGCGGGGCCGACGCGCAGCTATCGGACTCGGGGACGTGATCGGTTGCCAGGCAACCAGGCCAGGCCCAGGAACTGCGTGTGTGGCTCAGCCCTCCGCGAGAACCAGCGGTGCCCGCCGCACGCCGGCGATGACGAGCGACATCGAGCGCTCGACCGGGCCGGCAGGCTCGATCGTGGCGAAGCGGGCGGTCAGGGCGTCCAACATCGCCCGCAGCTCGATGCGGGCCAGCGCTGCGCCCAGGCAGAAATGCGGTCCCGAGCCGAACGCGACGTGGTGGTTGGGGTCGCGGCCGACGTCGAACGTGCCGGCGGTCGGGCCGAACTCGGCCTCGTCACGGTTGGCCGCCAGGTAGTGCAGGACCACCGGCGTGTCGGGCGGCAGGGTGACGTCGCCGACGGTGACCTCCCGCGTTGTGGTGCGCATGAAGTACACGACCGGGGTCGTCCACCGCAGCACCTCGTCGACCGCCGTCCCCACCATGTGCGGCGCCGCCCGGAGCCGGGCCCATTGGTCGGGGTTCTCCCCGAACGCCACCAACCCACCCGACAACGCGTTGCGGGTGGTCTCGTTCCCGGCCACCAGCAACTGCACGAGGAACATGGCCAGCTCGGTGTCGTCGAGCGTGTCGCCGTCGACCTCGACGGTAGCCAGCAGGGAGATCACGTCGTCCTGCGGGTCGGCCCGGCGGGCGGCGGCCGTGGCCAGGAGGTAGGTGACCATCTCGCCCATCAGCTCGGCGATGCGCTCCTGGGGCCAGTCGGTGGCGCCCGGGATGGCGGCCTCGGACCACTCGTAGAAGCGCGGCCAGTCGTCCCCGGCGATGCCGAGCAGGTCGCTGATCACCCGCAGCGGGAACGGCACCGCCAGCTCGGCGACCACGTCGACGGGCTCGCCGGCCGGCAGCCCGTCCACGGCCCGGCGGGCCCGTTCGCTGATGACCGTGTCGAGCGCCCGCATGACCGACGGGGAGAACGCGGGCTGCACCAGCTTGCGATACCGGGTGTGGGCCGGCGGATCGGTGTGCATCATCGTGGGCGGCGTGTCGTAGCTGGCCCCGATCTCCATGAGCAGGATGCCCTTGCCCGAGCAGAAGGTCGCCGGGTCGCGGGAGGCCGCGGTGACATCCGCGTGGCGAGACAGCACCCAGGCGCCGGTCTCGGCGTGATGGGCAACGGGCGTCTCGGCCCGCAACCGTGCCAGATCGGGGAACGGATCGCCGGCCAGGAACCCCTCGTCGAGCACCCGGGCGACGAGATCCGCCCCCGTCGTGGTCGTGCTGTCGTTCCCCACCGCTGCCCCCTCGCTGACATTCTCGTCACACCGCCTGTGTGGACGGCCGTGACCCGTGGCACGATATCTGACACGGTTTCAGATCTGGGAGAGGGCACATGGAAACCAAGGACACGCTCTACATCGGTGGCGAGTGGGTGGCGCCGTCGACCTCGAACACGATCGAGGTGATCAGTCCCACGACGGAAGAGGTCATCGCCAAGGTGCCCGAGGCCGCCGAGGGCGACGTCGACCGTGCCGTCGAGGCCGCGAAGGCGGCCCTGGCCGGACCGTACCCGCAGCTCACGCCCGACGAGCGTGCCGACTACATCGTCAAGCTGTCCCAGGCCATCCAGGCCCGCTCGCAGGAGCTGGCCGAGACCATCACGGCCGAGATGGGCTCGCCCTCGAGCTGGTCGCTCATGGGTCAGGTGTTCTCGTCGTCGATGGTGCTCGACGGCTGGGCCGACCTGGCCCGCACCTTCCCCTTCGAGGAGATCCGCCCCGGCGCCCTCGGCCCCGTACTGGTGCGCAAGGAGCCGGTGGGCGTGTCGGCGGGCATCATCCCCTGGAACGTGCCGCTGTTCATCGTGGCCCTCAAGCTGGGCGCCGCCCTCGCCGCCGGGTCGCCGATGATCCTGAAGCCGTCGCCAGAGACCCCGCTCGACAGCTACATCCTGGGTGAGATCCTCGACGAGATCGAGCTGCCGAAGGGCATGGTGTCGATCCTGCCCGCCGGCCGCGAGGTGGGCGAGTACCTGGTGCGCCACCGCGGCGTCGACAAGGTCGGCTTCACGGGCTCGACCGCCGCCGGCCGCAAGGTTGGCGCCATCTGCGGCGAGCTGCTCAAGCGCTGCACGCTGGAGCTGGGCGGCAAGTCCGCGGCCATCATCCTCGACGACGCCGACCTGGCCAGCACCATGCCCCTGCTCATGGGCACGGCGCTCATGAACAACGGCGAGGCCTGCGTCGCACAGACCCGCATCCTCGCCTCGAGGTCCCGCTACGACGAGGTGGTCGAGGCGCTGGCCGAGGCCGTCAAGGGCACGTCCGTGGGCGACCCGACCGACCCGTCGGTCGCCGTCGGCCCGCTCGTGGCCGAGCGCCAGCGCGATCGGGTGCTGGGCTACATCGAGAAGGGCAAGAGCGAGGGCGCCAAGCTCGCCGTCGGCGGTGGCCGCCCTGCCGGGCTCGACAAGGGCTGGTTCGTGGAGCCGACGCTGTTCGTCGACGTCGACAACCAGATGACCATCGCTCAGGAGGAGATCTTCGGGCCGGTGCTCTCGGTGCTCGCCTACGACGACCCGGCCGACGCCGTGCGCATCGCCAACGACAGCGACTTCGGCCTGTCGGGCTCGGTGTGGACCGCCGACGTCGAGGCCGGCATCGACGTGGCCCGCAAGGTGCGCACCGGCACCTACGGCATCAACCAGTTCGGCACACTCGACATGCGCACCCCGTTCGGCGGGTTCAAGGCGTCGGGGGTGGGCCGCGAGCTGGGCCCCGAGGGCCTGTCGGCGTATCTCGAGACCAAGTCGATCGTGCTGCCGGGCGACTACACCCCGCCCAGCTGAGGTTCGGTCGCATGAACCCAGCGCCGGTTTGACCCGGGCGGCGGGACGGTCGGACCATGGCGTGATGCGCCGCCGGTCCCTCCTCGCCGCCGTCAGCCTGTTGCTGGCAACCCTGGCACTGCTCGCCGCCCCGGCCCGCGCCGGGGCGGCGCCGCGCCCAGTGGCCCACGCGACTGCGGGGGCGGACGTCGACGCGGTCGGCCAGGAGCCCGATGCCCCGGCCGACGACGGCACCGGCGGCAGCGCGGACGACGAGGGCACGGACGACAGCCTGGACGACGATCCCATCCCCGGGGAGGGCATCATCCCGATGCCCAACACGGGGCACGAGCCCGAGGAAGCCGGCGACCGCGGTGGTGCGCTGCAGGTGCTGGTCTTGGTGCTGATCGTTGCCGGCGTCGGCGGCAGCGCGACGATGATCGTGCGCGAGTCCCGCCGCAACCGCGCCGGTCAGACCTGACGCCCCGGGTTCAGCCCAGCGGGCCGTACTCCTCGCAGGCGTCGTAGCCGTCGAAGAAGCCGGTCCGCAGCGCCTCGGTCCGCTCGAACACCGACTGGCCCTGGCCGCTGCCGGAGGTGCCGTAGGCGATGAACCCCATGATCCCCTCGTCGAGGTCGCCCGCGGACATGCGCAGTTCGTCGCTCTCGGCCTGACCCTCCGGGCCGGCGGGGAAGGTCCAGGCCGCCCATGCCCCCGTGAGGCAGTCGGCCTGCAGCCCGGCGTCGTCGCTCTCGGGATCGCCGAGCTGGCTCTGCGCCGCGACCGCCCACAGCCGGGCGACCTCGCTCGCCACGGCGAAGTCGCCGAGGTCGTCGTTCAGGCTCGGCACCAGCCCCTCGCCGTCCATCACCGCGATGTTCTCGTCCTCGCAGAAGACGGCGGCGTACTCGAGGTCGCCGCCGTCGAGGGTGTCCCCTCCGCAGTCGACCGAGTCGGTGGCCGGGTCGACGAGCACGAGGTCGTCGACCGGCACGAACTCCTGACCGAGCTCGTCGAAGACACGGGTGTAGAAGTCGTTGAGGTCCCGCTCCAGCAGCGTCAGCAGGCCCTCGCCGTCGGGGGCCTGCGGCCCGTCCTCGAGCGGGAAGTTCCCCCCTGTCTGGGCATCGGTGCTCTCGGGGTCCGTGTCGAACGGGATCTCTGCCGTACGCCGGTCGACGTTCTCGTCGGCGTACTCGGCGCACTTGGTGGCGCCGTTCTCGTAGCCGTCCTGGAAGGCGCTCACCCGGTCGAACCCGCTGCCGTGTGCGTACGGGTCGTCGGGGTGCGTGCCCGGCTGGTCGCGGATGGCGATCATGCCCGCCACCGTCTTGTCGAGGTCGATGTCGTCGGGGTCGAAGCCCTGGGCATCGCCGTCGGCCACCCGCGCCGTCCACGCGCCGGCGAAGCAGTCGGCCTGCAGCTCGAGGTCGACCGTGCGGTCGAAGGTGACGAAGCGGTCCTGGACGGCGTGGCCGAACTCGTGGGCGATGACGATCGCCACGGTGAACGCCCCGTAGTCCTCGTTGAGCTTGGGCATGAGCGCGTGCTCGTCCCAGGCGATGATGTCGTCGCCCGGGCAGTAGAAGGCGTTGTCGGCGATCTGCTCGTACTGCGGCGGCGGGCTGCCGCACGGCGGCGGCGGGGTGTCGGGGCCGTAAGGGTAGAACCCGGACACCGGCTCGAACTCGCTGCCGTAGACCTCGGGATAGGTCTCCTGCCAGTACGCGGTGACGTCGTCGACCGCCCGGTCGGCCACCGCTGCGGGGTCGTCGGAGACGTTCGGTGCCGACGGACCGGCGCCCGGCGACACGCCGGCGAGCACGCTCTCGTCGGCCGGTTGGGCGCACGCGACCGCTAGCGTCGACGCGAGGCCGAGCGCGATCAGGGATGTCGATGTGCGCTTCACCAGGGGCTCCTTCCGCCGCATCGCGAGCCGCGGCACAAGGCCGAGACGCTAGCGCGCAGGTGCGGCGACTCCCGACCGCCGGGGGACGGTACGGGGTGATCCCCCAGGCCCTTGTCCACCGTTACCCTCGGCGCGGTGGAGGACGTGAGCGAGCTGAAGACCACGAGCGAGGTGCCCATCCCGCGGGGCTACCCGGCCGAATGGGACGCCGACGTCGCGCTGTCCGACGGTGGCACCGTGCGCATCCGTCCGATCCGGCCCGACGACGGGCCCCGCATCGTCGACTTCCACGGGCGCCAGTCACCCGAGAGCATCTACTTCCGCTACTTCACGCCCCACCCGCGGCTCAGTGACGACGAGGTCGCGCACCTCACGCACGTCGACTACGTCGACCGCATGGCGTTCGTCGCGCTGCGTGACGACGTGATGGTCGGCGTCGCGCGCTACGACCGCTGGCCGCTGCGGTCCGAGGCCGAGGTCGCGTTCTTCGTCGACGACAAGCACCGGGGACGGGGCATGGCCACGGTGCTCCTCGAGTACCTCGCAGAGGCTGCCAGGCGCACGGGCATCAGCGCCTTCACGGCCACCGTGCTGCCGACCAACCAGCGGATGGTCGGCGTGTTCCGCCAGGCGGGGTTCGAGGTGCGCAGCTCGTTCGAGGAGGGCGTCATCGAGGTGCACCTCGACCTGCAGCCCACTCCGGCCGCCGAGGCGGCGATCGCTGCTCGGGCCCAGCGGGCCGAGGCCGAGTCGGTGCGCCTGCTGCTGGCGCCGCGGTCGGTCGCGGTCATCGGCGCCGGGCGCGAGCGGAACGGCGTCGGGCACGCCGTGTTGCGCAACCTGCTGGCGCACGACTTCAACGGACCGGTGTACCCGGTCAACCCGCACGCCGAGCACGTCGGTGGTGTGCGGGCGTTGGCGGCGATCGGCGACATCGAGGGGCCCGTCGACCTCGCGGTCGTCGTCGTGCCCGCCTCCGAGGTGCCCGCCGTGGTCGAGGAGTGCGGGGAGAAGGGCGTCAAGGCGGTCATCGTCATCTCGGCCGGGTTCGCCGAGTCCGGCCCCGAGGGGGCGGCACTGTCGGCGGCGACCCTGCGGTCCGCGCGACGGTTCGGCGTGCGGCTTCTCGGCCCCAACTGCCTCGGCGTCATAAACACCGACCCCGAGGTCAGGTTGCACGCCACCTTCGCCACGCCCAACCCGAGGCGTGGTCCGGTGGCGCTGTTGTCCGAGTCCGGCACCATCGGTGGGGCACTGCTCGACCGCATCGGCGAAGCGGGCCTGGGGGCGTCGTCGTTCGCCGCCATCGGCAACCGGGCCGACGTGTCGGCCAACGACCTGCTGCAGTACTGGGCCGACGACGAGCGCACGCAGCTCGTGCTCCTGTACCTCGAGTCCTTCGGCAACGCCCGCAAGTTCAGCCGCATCGCCCGTGAGCTGTCGCGCACCAAGCCCATCGTCGCAGTCAAGAGCGGGGGAGCAGCCCGCGCCTACCCGGCCGAGGGCGGCGAGCTGCCGGCCGACACACTGCACGCGCTGGTCGAGCAGACGGGCATCATCCGGGTGGACACGCTGGCCCAGCAGCTCAACGTGGCCCGCGTGCTCGCCTGCCAGCCGCTGCCCGCGGGCAACCGGGTCGCGCTCGTCGGCAACGGCGGCGGGTCGCTGGCGCTCGCCGCCGACGCCTGCGTCGACGCCGGCCTGACGCTGGCGGACGTCGGCCCGGGCGTGCACGAGGCGGTCGGAGGCGAGGTCGGCAGCGGTGCGCGGCTGCGGGCCAGCACGGTCGACCTCGGGTTCGAGGCGGGCGGCGACGACATGGCGCGTGCCCTGCAGGCGCTGCTGGCCGACGAGGAGGTGGACAGCGTGCTCGTGGTGTGCGCCCCCGCGCCCCGCCAGTCGACGTCCGACCTGGTGGCGGCGGTGGCGACGGCCCGGTCGACATCGCCTGACAAGACACTGCTCGCGTGCGTGTTCGGGCCCCACCCGACGACGATCACGCCGCAGGGCTCGGCCGACGTGCCGGTATTCGACTTCCCCGACGACGCCGCCTATGCGCTCGGCCGCGTGACCCGGTACGCCCACTGGCGCTCGCTGCCGGAGGGCGAGGTCGCGGTTCCCGACGGCACCGCACCGGCCGAGGCGCGCGTGAGGGTGACCGACGCCCTGGCCGCAGGCCAGGACGGGCAGCTCCCCACCACGGTCGCCGTCGACGTGCTCGCCGCCGCCGGCCTGCCGATGGTCCCCTCGCGGGTGGCGCACGACGCCGACTCGGCGGCGGCCGCGGCGAGCGAGCTGGGCTACCCGATCGCGGTGAAGACGGTCAGCCGCACCAGGTTGGCCAAGACCGAGGCCGGGGGCCTCGCCCTGGACGTGCACGACGAGGCGGAGCTGCGGGCGACCCTGGGACGCATCGCGGGGTCGCTGGGCGGGGCAGCGTGGCCCGTCGTCGTCCAGCCGATGGCCGCGCCCGGGGTCGACGTGGCCGTCGGGGTCACCGACAACCCACTGGTCGGCCCGGTCCTGACCCTGGGCCCCGGAGGAGTCGCGACCGCGGTCGCGGTGGCGCAGGCGCACGTCCTGCCCCTGACCGATGTGGACGCCCGTCGCTTCGTCGCCGGGTCGGCGGTCGCCGATCTGCTCGACCCCGCCTCCCGCGCCCACCTCGATGACCTGCTGTTGCGCGTCGGGGTGCTGGTCGACGAGGTGCCCGAGGTCGTGGGTCTCGAGCTCAACCCGGTCATCGTGTCGCCCGGCGCCGCAGCCATCGTCGACGCGTGGGTCCGGGTGGCCCCGGTCGACCGCGACCCGCTGCCCCCGGTCCGCCGGGTCTGAACCGCCCAGGGGCGGCCGTCAGGTCGGGCGGGGTTCGCGGGGCAGTCCCAGCGTGCGCTCGCCCAGGATGTTGCGCAGGATCTGGGTGGTGCCGCCCATGATCGTGTAGCCGGGGGCGTAGCAGATGTTGCGGCTGACCCGGTGGGCCAGGCCCGGCTCGTCGAGCAGCGACCGGGGGCCGAGCACGCGGCCGCAGAAGTTCGCGATCCGTTGCTCCAGCTCGGTGCAGAACGTCTTGGTCGCCGCCGAGAACTGGTTGGGGCCCTGGCCCAGCGTCTCGCGCAGCACGAGCAGGCGGCCGATGCGGTAGCCGGTCTCGATCGCGGCGATCTCCTGGCGCACCAGGGGATCGGCGGTGTCGGCCAGCGGTCGCACGTCGTCGTAGAGCCGCCGGTTGGACACCAGGCGGTCGATGCCGCCCCTCTCGTGCTCCATCTGGCGCATGACCTGGCGGAACGAGCCGTTCAGCTCGCCGACGAGGTTGCCGGCGGGCACCCTCACGTCCTCGAAGAACACCTCGCAGAAGTGCCGGCTGCCGGTCATGTCGAGGATGGGCTTCACGGTCACACCGGGCGAGTGCATGTCGACCACGAGCTCGGACAGCCCCTCGTGGGGCTTGGCGTCGGGGTCGCTGCGGGCGATGCAGTAGCACCAGTCGGCGTCGGCGGCGCCTGACGTCCAGATCTTCTGCCCGTTCACCACCCACTCGTCGCCGTCACGCTCGGCCCGGGTGCGGATGCCGGCGACGTTCGAACCGGCGTCGGGCTCGCTCATGCCGATGCACCACATCGACGTGCCGGCGATGATGCCGGGCAGCCAGCGGGCCCGCTGCTCGTCGGTGCCGAACTGCAGCAGGCTGGGCCCCATCTGCCGGTCGGCGAACCACGCGGCGGCGATGGGGGCGCCCACACTGATCAGCGCCTCGAACACCACGAATCGCTCGAGGATGTCGCGCCCGCCGCCCCCGTGCTCGACCGGCCACGTCATGCCCAGCCAGCCGCGGGCGCCCAGCTCCTCGGCGAAGGCACGGTCGTGCCCCGTGATCCAGGTGTCCTCGGGGACCTCGGCTCGCTCGGCGGCGACCACGCCGACCTTGAGCGCTTCGTCACGCAGGGCCAGCAGGTCGGGGGACAGGGCGAACTCCATGGCGGGCGACCGTAGCGAAACCTCGGGTGACGGCGCGACTCCGGCCGGTACCGTGCGTCCGATGACGTCCCTGCAGGTCCGCATCGCCCGATCACACGAGTACGCGGCGCTGGGGGAGCTGACGGTGGCGGCCTACGGCTCCGTCGACCCCTCCACGCTCGAGAGCGATTACGCCGACGAGCGGCGCGACGCGGCCGGCATCCGCATGCTGGCCGTGGCAGCGGACGCGCAGGGCCGCGGCGTCGGCGAGGCGCTCACCCGGGCCTGCATCGACAGGGCCCGGGCGGCCGGCCGCGGGCAGATCGTGCTCCACTCGACCGACCGCATGACCACCGCGCACCGCCTCTACGAGCGGCTGGGCTTCGTGCGCGACCCCTCGATCGACTGGGAGGGCGAGCCCGGCCTGTGGCTCCGGGGGTTCCGCCTCCGCTTCGACCCGGTCTGACACGGGCCGCCGTCGCAACGGGCCGGGCCGCCGTTCGGTTCCACCCGGTCGCACGATCCTGCACTAGAACCGTCGCGTGATCGACGAACCGCTCGTGCCCGTGCCGGCCCAGGGCCGGGTCTTCCGCAAGGGTCGGCGCGTGCGTCTGGCCGACGCCGATCCCACGGGCCGGCTCCGGCTCGACTCGTGCGCCCGCTACCTGCAGGACATCGGCAACGACGACACGGCCGACAGCGGCATCGACGACGACGCGGTCACCTGGGTGGTGCGGCGGGCGGTCATCGACGTGCACCGGCCGCCGCGCTGGCGCGAGTGGCTCGACATGGCGACGTGGTGCGGCGGGCTGGGCGGCCGGTGGGCGGAGCGCCGCATGTCGCTGACGGGGGACGACGGCGGGCACATCGAGATCTCGACGCTGTGGGTGCAGGTCGACGTGACGACGATGGCCCCGGCTCGTCTGACGCAGCGGTTCCTCGACCTCTACGGGGAGTCGGCGGGTGGCCGCAAGGTGTCGAGCCGGCTGTGGTTGAACGACCCGCCGGTGGGCGCGGCCGCCGCGCCGTGGCCGTTGCGGGCGGTCGACATCGACCTCATCGGTCACGTCAACAACGCCGCCTACTGGGCGGCGGTCGAGGAGCAGATCGAGCCCGGCACCGCGTTCGCCCATGCCCTGCTGGGTCGGCCGCACCGTGCAGTCATCGAGTACGGGCCCGGCATCGCCGCCGGAGCCGAGGTCGAGTTGCTGGTCGACGAGACCGACGACCACCTGTCCGTCTGGTTCACCGTCGAGGACGCGGTCCAGGCGTCGGCCAGCGTGGTGCGGTTGCCCGCGGTGGCTCTCGCCGCCACCTGACCTCGAGAACCGCGGGTGGTCGGGCCGCTCAGTAGCGGGGCGGCTCGCCGCCGAGGGTGGGCGGCGGGTCCCAGACCGCGACCCCCTCGGGGACCTGGTCGATCGGCACGATCTCCTTGCCGAACGGCAGCAGCGCCAACGGGATGAGCTTGAAGCAGGCGAGGCCAAGCGGGATGCCGATGATCGTGAGGCACAACATCACACCCGCGACCAGGTGGATGAGCGCCATCTCGATGCCGGCGAGGACCAGCCAGATCACGTTGCCGAGGCACCCGAGCGCCGTCTGTGCGTCAGGCCGGTCGATCACCGTGCGACCGAAGGGCCACAACGTGTAGTTGGCCAGCTTGAACGCCTGCAGCCCGAAAGGGATCGTGACGATGAGGATGCACATGATGACGCCCGCGATGACGTAGCCGATCGCGAGCCAGATGCCGGCCAGCACGAGCCACAGGATGTTGCCGAGCGTGCGCATGTGATGCCTCCGGGCTGCGGGGTCGTTTACGCGTCACCGTAGGACGTCGGCCCGGTGTCGGGGTCACCCCGTCCGGGTGATGATGATCGGCGCAGGCACGATGTTCTCGGCAAGCAGATCACCGCTCAGCAGTGGGATTGCTTCCGAGAAGGTGCCGCAGGGCGCTGCCCAGCTGCGCGCACCCGGCTCAGTCGGCGAGGAGAACGATCTTCCCGAACTTCCCGCCGGCGGCGAACCGCTCGTAGGCGCGGCCCGCGTCGGACATGGGGTAGGTGGCCGCGATCGGCACCGTGAGGGCGCCTCGGGCCAGCAGGGGCACGGCGTCGTTCTCCATGCGCCGGGCCACCGCCGCCTTCTCGTCGAGGGGACGCGGCCGCAACGTCGAGCCGTGGATGCGACCGCGGGCGCCCATGAGCGCCAGCAGGTTCACCTCGGCCGTGAACCCCGCGCCCACACCGATGACCGAGATGCGCCCGCCGGTGGCGAGGGCGCGGAGGTTGTCGGGCATGTTGGTGGCGCCCACCAGCTCGAGGATGACGTCGAACGGTCCGTGGTCGGCGAAGCCGTCAGGTGCGACGGCGTTCGCGCCGAGCTGCCCGACCCCAGGGCGGAGCGCCTCGTTGCGCACCGTCGCCACCACCTCGCAGCCGGCCGCGACGGCCAGCTCCACGGCGGCGGTGCCCACCCCGCCCGCGGCGCCGTGGACGCACACCCGCTCGCCCGTCACCAGCTCGCACTGGCTGAACAAAGCGTCGTGCGCGGTGGAGTAGTTCTCCGGGAAGCCGCCGGCCTGCGCCCATGAGACGCCGTCCGGCACCGGCAGCGCCACCACCTCGGGCACGACGGCCAACTCGGCCTGACCGGCGCCGGTGACCACGGCCATGACCCGCTCGCCCACGGAGAACCGCTGCACGCCGGGCCCGACGGCCACCACCTCGCCGGCCAGCTCCATGCCGGGCAGATCGGGCGGCGTGGTGCCGGGCGGAGGCGGGTACATGCCGTCGCGTTGCATGAGGTCGCCCCGGCACACCCCGGCGGCCCGCACCCGCACCAGCAGCTGGCCGGTGCCGGGCACGGGGTCGGGGCGCTCGGCCCAGGCAAGCACGCCTTCGCTTATCGTGACCGCGTGCATGCGGGAGATCGCTAGCCGCGTTCGGCCATCGGCACGTACGAACGCTCGCCGGCGCCGACGTAGAGCTGCCGGGGGCGGGCGATCTTCTGGTCCTGCTCGAGCAGCTCGACCCAGTGGGCCAGCCAGCCCGACACGCGGGGGATGGCGAACAGCACCGTGAACATCTCGGTGGGGAAGCCCATCGCCTGGTAGATCAGGCCCGAGTAGAAGTCGACGTTGGGGTAGAGGCGGCGCGACGTGAAGTACTCGTCGGACAGGGCGACCTCTTCGAGCTTGAGCGCGATGTCGAGCAGCGGGTTGCGCCCGGTGATGTCGAACACCTCGTCGGCCGTCTGCTTGATGATCTGCGCCCGCGGGTCGTAGTTCTTGTAGACGCGGTGGCCGAAGCCCTGCAGCTTGACCTCGCCGGCCTTTACCCGCCTGACGTAGTCGTCGACGGCATCGAGCGACCCGATCTCGTTGAGCATCTTGATGACGGCCTCGTTGGCGCCGCCGTGGCGGGGGCCGTAGAGGGCGGCGGTCGACGCGGCGACGCAGCTGTAGGGGTCGGCATGGGCCGAGGCCACGGTGCGCATGGCCGTGGTGCCAGCAGTTCTGCTCGTGGTCGGCGTGGAGGATGAACAGGACGTCGAGCGCCTTGGCCAGCGCCGGGTTGGCGTCGTAGCGGGGCTCGGCCACCTTCCACAACATCGACAGGAAGTTGGCGCTGAAGCCGAGCGAGTTGTCGGGGTAGACGAACGGCATGCCCACGCTGAACCGGTGACAGGCGGCGGCCAGCGTCGGCATCTTGGCGATGAGCCGAACGATCTGCTTGTAGCGGACCTCGGGATCGCCGATGTCCTTGGCGTCGAGGTAGAAGGTCGACAGCGCGGCGACGGCCGACACGAGCATGCCCATCGGATGCGCGTCGTAGTGGAAGCCCTCGAGGAAGCGCTTGCGCACGTTCTCGTGGATGAACGTGTGGTACGTGATGTCGTGCACCCACGGTTCGTACTGCTCGGCGGTGGGCAGCTCGCCGTGGATGAGGAGGTAGGCGACCTCGAGGTACGTCGAGCTCTCGGCGAGCTGCTCGATGGGGTAGCCGCGGTAGCGCAGGATGCCGGCATCGCCGTCGATCTCGGTGATCGCGCTCCTGGTAGCCGCCGTGGTCATGAACGCTTCGTCGTAGAACCAGACGTTGGGCAGGAGCTTGCGCCAAGCGCTGGCGTCGACACCCCCATCCGCGATCGGGACCTCGACCGACTCGCCGGTGCGGTTGTCGGTGATCGTGATGCTCTCGGGCACGGGGGCGGTGCTCCTTGTCTCGGGCGAATCCGAGTTCACGCTAGTGCCTTCCCGCAGGAGTGACGTGACCCTCAGGCGGGCACCGTCGGGTGCACGCCGTGCAGGTCGGCCGCCGCCACGAGCTCGCGGACGGCGGCGCGCACCGCTCGGGCAGGGGCGGACAGTCGCCCGCGGCGGGGAGCGGCGAGCCCCACCGACCGGGGCGTCAGACCGTCGACGGCGACGCGGCGGCAGGCCATCTCGATCCACGGGGGTGCGGCGGTCGCCGGCACCATCGCAGGCCCGAACCCCTCGAACGCCAGCGAGGTGAGCAGCCGGATGCCGTCGATCTCGGCCCGCACGCTCATCTCGATGCCGATGCGGGCGGCCTCGTCGTCGAGCTCGTCGCGGAAGGCGGTGCCGCGCGGCTCGAGCAGCAGGGCGTGGCCCGCCAGGTCGGCGAGCTGGACGCGGTCGTGCTCGGCGAGCGGGTGGCCGTTCGGGGCGAGGATGATGCGGTCCTCGTCGAACAGCGGCTCGGTCGCCAGCTCGCCCATGGCGAGCGGCAGGTTGATGACCGCCAGGTCGAGGCTGTCGGCCACCACCTGGGGCACGAGCGAGGTGGTCGTGGCGTCGACGATGACGACGTGCACCTTGGGGTGCCGCTCATCCATGAGCTCGAGGAGCCGGGGGACCAGCCAGCGGCTGACCGTGCCGATGCATCCGAGGCGCACGGCGCCGGACACCTCGTGCAGCATCGACGCCACGTCCGCGCGGAGCGACTCGATCTCGTGGTTGACCCGGCGGGCGCGCTCGACGACCACGTCGCCCTCGTCGGTGAGCGCCCCGGTCGAGCGGTCGACGAGGGTGGCACCCAGCTCCTGTTCGAGCCGGGCGACGTGGGTCGACACGTTCGACTGGACGGTGTGCAGGCGTCGGGCCGCGGCCGAGAACGATCCGGCTTCGGCGACGGCGGTCAACGCGGCGAGCTGTCGCAGGTCCATCGCTCGTAATGATGGCACCCATCGGTAACAACTGTTTGACGAATTGGTAGACGGGCCGCACAATGGTCTTCGCAACGAGCGGCGTCCGGTTCCCCCGCCGAGCCGCTCGACAAGCAGAGTGCCGCAGACGGATCCCCCTCCCGATGCGCAGCACCTGCAGGAGCCGACCGGCCACCCGCGGTCGGCTCCTCTCGTTTTCGGCCGAGCTCCAAGCAGTCCGCCTGCGGCGGTCTGCGTCGCTCGGCACTTTCAACGCCTCGCGGTGCGGGGACTCGTCCTGCTCGGGGACCTCAAGGGGGCCTACGGGTTAGTTTGCGTGCGTGACCGGTGCTGCATTCTTCGATCTCGATCGCACGTTGTTGCGCGGTGCGAGCGGGCCTGTGCTCAGCCAGGCGTTGCGTGATGCCGGGGTGATCTCCGAGCGCAGCATCCCCGGCGAGGGGCTGGTGTACCGCCTGTTCGACCTGGTGGGCGAGACGCGGGCGTCGATGATGCTCACCCGCCAGGCAGCACGGTTCGCCAAGGGTTGGCGTCGCGACCAGGTGCGTGCTGCCGGCGAGACCGCGGCCGACGAGCTCGCCGCCGCGGTGCAGCCGTTCGCCCACCCGATCATCGACGAGCACCGCGCCGCCGGGCGACCGCTCGTGCTCGCCACGACGACGCCCGACGACATGATCCGGCCGCTGGCCGAGCGGCTGGGCTTCGACGACGTCGTGGCGACGCGCTACGGGCTCGACGCGGAGGGTCGCTACGACGGCACCATCGCCGGCGAGTTCGTGTGGGGCAAGGGCAAGCTGCGGGCGGCGCAGGACTGGGCCGCACGCCACGACGTCTCGCTCGACGACAGCTGGGCCTACAGCGACTCCTTCTACGACAACCCACTGCTCGGGGCGGTCGGTCACCCCGTGGCGGTCAACCCCGACCCCCGGCTGCTGGCCCTCGCCACCGTGCGCCGCTGGCCGGTCGTCCACCTCGACGTGCCGGCCGGTGTGCCCAAGCTGCCCGTGCTCAACATCGAGCCCCAGCGCGTCGTCCAGGCGGTCGTGCGGCCCGAGCTGTTGCCGTGGGTGCGCTTCGACATCGACGGCGTCGACCGCATCCCGAAGGCCGGCCCGGCCATCATCGTCGCCAACCACCGCAGCTACTTCGACCCGATGGCCCTGGGCGCCACCTTCGCCCGGCGCGGCAGAGCCGTGCGCTTCCTGGGCAAGCGCGAGGTGTTCGACACGCCGGTCGTCGGGCAGATCGCGCGGGCGCTCGGGGGCATCCGGGTCGACCGTGCCAGTGGGTCGGACGACCCCCTCGTCGAGGCGGCGGCGGCCCTGGCCAGCGGCGAGCTCGTCGCCATCCTGCCGCAGGGGACGATCCCCCGTGGACGGGCGTTCTTCGACCCGGAGCTGACGGGCCGGTGGGGCGCCGCACGCCTGGCGGCGATGACCAAGGTGCCCGTCGTGCCCATCGGGCTGTGGGGCACCGAGGCCGTGTGGCCGCGGTCGGAGCGGTTACCCCGTCTCTGGAACGTCACCAGCCCGCCCACCGTGCGCGTCAGGATCGGCGACCCGGTGGAGCTGAAGCTGCGGTCGCCCAAGGCGGACACCCGCCGGATGATGGACGCGGTCGTCGACCTTCTGCCGCCCGTGGCCCGCGAGCATCGGGAGCCCACACCCGACGAGCTGGCGCTGACCTACCCCCCGGGGCACGGCGGCGAGGACGGCGCCGAGGCCGACCGCCGCCCCGGCGAGGACTGACCGCGGTCCGACAGAGGCGGGTCGGGTCGGTCAGGGCTCCCGGGAGCGAACCCAGCGCCCGCGGCCGGTGAGCTTGGCGTTGCGCATGGCCTGGTCGACACGGGCGAGCGTGGCGTCGACGCCTTCGGTGGGGTCGAGGTCGGTGATGCCGATGCTGGCGTCGACCCGCACCTCGGTGGCCATGTCGGGTTGCGGGCGGACCGGCTCGCGGACCGCCGCGAGCAACCGCTCGGCGACCGGCTCGACGTGGTCTGACTCGGTGAGCCGCTCGCACAGCACGGCGAACTCGTCGCCGCCGATGCGGGCCACCAGGTCACCGGGCCGCAGGGCGCCGACCAGGCGGTCGGCGATGATGGCGAGGACCCGGTCGCCCACCGGGTGGCCGAGCGTCTCGTTGATGGGCTTGAAGTGGTCGAGGTCGAGGAAGAGCACCGCGGACCGCCCTTCGCCCGACGACGCCACCGTCGTGAGCCGGTCGAGGAACGCCTCGCGGTTGGCGAGCCCCGTCAGCTGGTCGTGGGTGGCCGCGTACTGCAGCGTGCGGTGGCTGCGGTGCCATTGGAGGGTCAGCTGCAGCAGCTGGGCGATGCGGGACACGGTCGTCCACGTGAAGCGGGTGGGCGGACCCGGCCGGGTGCGCCAGACCACGATGGCGGCGATCGGGGTTGTCTCGCCGGGGGCCGTGACCGGGTGCACCCAGCAGGCCTGATAACCCTCGGCGCCGGCGATGGCCGCCAGCGGGGCGGGCACATCGGCGAGGTCGGCCATCCAGATGTCCGACCCCGACTCCAGCGCGCGGGACCACGGCGTGACGCCGTCGGACATGAGGAGGTGCGTCGGGTCGCCGGCGACGACCGCGAACTGCTCGCCGTTCCACCGGTCGCCGATGGCCACTCTCGACTCGGGCGCCATCTGCTCGAGGGCGCCCACCAGCCGACCGAGGATGTCGGACAGCGGAGCCCCACCGGCCATCGCCTCGACGGCCAGGTCGAGCGCCCGCTCGTAGCCCACCCGTCGCACCGTGACCACATACCACGGCAGGCCGCTGCGACGCGTGGTGAGCACGGACAGCTCGCACGCGGCGATGCTGCCGTCGGACCTGACCAGGTCGACCGGGAACCCCACGCCGCCCCAGGGCGTGATCTCGAACGCATCGTCGATGGCCGTGAACGCGTCGAACACGGCGGGGAGCGACCCGGGTGCGACGACCTTCGCGAAGCTCTCGCCGATCAGCTCGGCGGGTCGCCATCCGAAGAAGCGCTCGATCGACTCGCTCACCCAGGCGAGCGTGCCGGTGTTGTCGACCAGGGTCAGCGGGAAGATCGAGTGCTCCGCCATGGTCTCGAACGTCTCGAACGACGGGCCGACCGCCTGGATCAGCTCGATGCGGTTGCCGAAGGGGTCGTCGGTGTGGATCCGCGCCACTCCGGGAAGGCCGTCGGCCGACCGCACCTCGCCACCGTCGGCCACGATGCGCTGGCACAGGACGTCGAGGTCGTCGACCAACAGGGCCGGGTGCGCCTTGGTAGCCGGCCGGAAGTCGTGCTGGACGCCCAGGTGCAGGCGGACCGAGGCACCCTCGAACCAGCACCCGCCCCGCACGGCCATCTCCGCCGGCTTCGGGACGCGTTCGAGGCCGAGCACTCCCGCGTAGAAGCGCTCGGCCTCGCGTTCGGCCTGGTCGCCGGCGGGCATCGCCAGCTGGACGTGGTCGATGCCGAGCAGGCGGGCCTGCGGCAGGTCGCCGTCGGGTGCGGTCAGGTGTTGTGCTTGCCGCGGATGATGTTCGAGCGCGCTGCCCGCCTTGAACCACTCGATCTGCTCGTCGCTCATCGTGTGCGTGGCCAGGAACTCGACCGTGGCACCGTCCGGCTTGTGGATCGCACACCGTACCGGCGTGTCAGGTGTCACGTCACGCAGGCCGAGGACGCTGATCCGGTCGTCCTCGCCGATGGCCTCGTAGGTCGCCGGATCGGCGAAGGTGAGAGCCAGCATGCCCTGCTTCTTCAGGTTGGTCTCGTGGATGCGGGCGAAGCTCCGGGCGAAGATCACCTTGCCGCCGCGGAACCGCGGCTCCATGGCGGCGTGCTCACGCGAGCTGCCCTCGCCGTAGTTCTCGTCGCCGATGGCGCACCAGCTCACGCCCTCGGTGTGCATGTGGCGGGCGATGTCGGGATACGAGCGGACCTCGCCGTCGAGCGGGTCCTTCCCGTGCCCGGCCTCGTAGGTGCTCCCGGCGGTGCCGAACGCGTTGATGGCGCCGAGGAAGAGGTTGCCGGAGATGTTCTCGAGGTGGCCGCGGTACGTGAGCCACGGGCCGGCCGCCGAGATGTGGTCGGTCGTGCACTTGCCCGCCGCCTTCATGAGCACGGGGAGCTCGACGTAGTCCTTGCCGTCCCACGGCTCGAACGGCGTCAGCAGCTGCAGCCGATCGCTGTCGGGCGACACGTCGACGTGGACCCCGCCGGCGTCGGACGGCGGGGCGATGAACCCTGACTCGCCCGGGTCGAACCCCTGGGCCGGGAGCTGCTCGCCCACGGGCGGCTCGAGCCGCACCTGCTCGCCCGCCGCCGACGTCAGCGTGTCGCTGAGCGGGTCGAAGTCGAGCGTGCCGGCCAGCGCCAGCGCGACGACCACGTCGGGGCTGGTCACGAACGAGAGCGTGTTGGCGCTGCCGTCGTTGCGCTTGGGGAAGTTGCGGTTGTAGCTGTTGACGATGGTGTTGGGCTCGCCGTTGGCGGCTGCCGGGCGGCTCCACTGGCCGATGCAGGGGCCGCACGCGTTGGCGAGCACCGTGCCGCCGATGGCCTCGAGGTCGGCCAGCAGGCCGTCCCGCTCGATCGTGGCCCGCACCTGCTCGGAGCCCGGGGTGATGAGCAGCTCCGTCTTGGCGGTGATGCCGTGGCTCGCAGCCACGCGGGCGATCGACGCGGCTCGCGTGATGTCCTCGTAGGACGAGTTCGTGCACGACCCGATGAGGGCGGACGAGATGTCGGTGGGCCACCCCTCGGCCCGGGCGTTGGCGCCGACCTCGCTGACCTTGTGAGCGCGGTCGGGGGAGTGGGGGCCGTTGATCATGGGCTCGAGCGTCGACAGGTCGATCTCGATGACCTGGTCGAAGAACCGCCCGGGGTCGGCGGCGACC
This sequence comes from uncultured Acidimicrobiales bacterium, assembly GCA_963735375.1. GTDB lineage: Bacteria > Actinomycetota > Acidimicrobiia > Acidimicrobiales > VFJN01 > ZC4RG19. Next base: position 272,530 of record CAVTKS010000004.1, on the reverse strand, counting down.
TCGGGGTCGGGGCGCAGGTCGGCCATCGCCGCGGCGGCCGCGTCGGCGAGCGCCTGGCGGCCGGTCGCAGCCAGGTAGGCGAGGCCCTTGTCGTCGAAGCTGAACAGCGACGTCGTCGCGCCGATCTCGGCGCCCATGTTGCAGATCGTGGCCTTGCCGGTGGTGGACAGGGCGTCGGCGCCCGGGCCGAAGTACTCGACGATGGCGCCCGTCCCGCCCTTGACGGTCAGGATCTCGGCGACCCGCAGGATGACGTCCTTGGGGGCGGTCCACCCCGACAGCTCGCCGGTGAGGTGCACGCCGATGAGCTGGGGCCAGCGCACGTTGAACGGAAAGCCGGTCATCACGTCGACGGCGTCGGCCCCGCCCACGCCGACGGCGATCATGCCGATGCCGCCCGCGTTGGGGGTGTGGCTGTCGGTGCCGATCATCATGCCGCCGGGGAAGGCGTAGTTCTCGAGCACGACCTGGTGGATGATGCCCGAGCCGGGCTTCCAGAAGCCGATGCCGTACTTGGCCGACACGGAGCGCAGGAAGTCGTAGACCTCGCTGTTGACGTCGACCGCGAACTTGAGGTCGATGTCGGCGCCCGCCTTGGCCTGGATGAGGTGGTCGCAGTGCACGGTCGACGGCACCGCGGCCTCGGGCAGGCCGGCGGTCATGAACTGGAGCAGCGCCATCTGGGCCGTGGCGTCCTGCATCGCGACACGGTCGGGGTCGAAATCGGCGTAGCTGCGGCCACGTTCGAGCTGTTGACCCTGGGCATCGCGCAGGTGGTTGACCAGGATCTTCTCGGCGAAGGTCAGCGGGCGGCCGAGCCGCTCACGCCCGAGCGCCACCCGTTCCGGGAGCCGGGCATAGACCTGGTCGACGAGCTCGATGGGGGTGGTGGCGGAGACGGCCATGTGCAGCGGAGCCCCTTGCGTCGGCGAACGAATGTAGACAAGTATATGACAAGTTCTGGAGGTCTCGACAAGTGCGTGAAGTCCGCTACCGAGCCATCGCCGACGAGCTGCGTCGCCGCGTCGAGAGCGGCGACCTGGCCGCGGGCGCCCTGCTGCCCAGCGAGAGCGAGATGTCGGCAGCCTACGAGGTGAGCCGCGTCACGGTCCGCAAGGCCCTCGAGCTGCTGCGCGACGAAGGCCTGATCGACGCGCGCCAGGGGTTCGGGTGGTTCGTGGCCACCGCCCCGGTCCGCCAGTCGCTCGCCCGGCTCGGGACCATCGAGGCCCAGCTCGGCGAGCTGGGCGTGGGATCGGAGCGCCGCGTCGTCGGTTTCCGGTTCGTGGCCGCACCGCCCCGCGTCCGCCAGCTGCTCGGGGTCGACACGGTGCTCGAGGTGCGGCGCGTCAACCACGCCGACGGCCAGCCCTTCGCCCGCGTCACCGTGTGGTGCCCCGAGGACGTCGGCGCCCGCCTGTCACGCGCCGACGTCGAGAGCTCGCCGTTCTACGAGCTGGTCGAGGTGCCCATCGGCGGCGCCACGCAGACCATCGGCGCCGCCGCCGCCGGTCGCGACGACGCCGCGCTGCTGGCGGTGCCCATCGGCTCGCCGGTGCTGCGCTGCGAGCGGGTCACGCGAGGTGTCGACGATCGCCCGCTCCTGGTGTCGGAGCACGTGTTCCCCGCCCACCGCACGGAGTTCGTCGTGGAACTTCCTCACGTCGAGCCGTCGATCAGCCCGTCGGGCCTGCGGCTCGTCGAATGACCGCCGGGGCGGCGTCAGCCGCCCTGCATCCCGTCGATCGTCGCACCCGCGGTGCACGCAGGCTCGGACGGCTGCTCCGGGGCGGCCTCCGCGTCGGCGACCGCGGCGACGGTGAAGCAGCGTCCGGCGCCCGGAGCGCCGCCCACGTTGGGCACCAGCACGGACGTGCCCAACGCGGGCGGCAGCACCTCGGGGGGCGTGTCGGCCGACAGGATGGTGACGACGTAGCTGCCATCCGCGTCACCCGTCCACGTGACCTGGACGCCCTCGGGCACCTCGACCGCCTGCACGTCGGTCGGGCCCGGCTCGTCGACCTGTGACCGGTCCGGGCGGTCCGACGCGGGCGGTTCGGCCTCGTCGCCCGTGATGACGAGCCAGGCCACGCCGAGGATCAACACCGCGACCACACCGATGAGCACGATCAGCGGCAGAGCGGGCGGTCCGGCCATGGCCGCACCGCCGGCGCCGGTGCCGCCGGCCTTGTCGCCCCGCGGCGCCACCTGGCGCGGTGCGGGGCGCTCGAGGCGCGGGGTGCGTTCCGCAGCAGGAGGCCGGCTGCCGCCGTCGCCCGCCGGCCGCCGGGCGTCGGTCTCGGTCGCCCGAGGCAACCGCGGCGTGCCCACCCCGGTGCCTGCACCGGCCGGCGGCCAGCTCTGCACCTCGTGGCGGCGCGGGAGGCGGGCGGGAGGCTGTGAGCCGGCATCGTCCGCCGTGGTGCGGCCCCGCGCCGCGGGTGCCGGCACGTCGCGCCGACCGGAGCCGGGCGGCAGGTACGGCGCCGGCCCGAGCGGCGTGTCGAGCTGGCTGAGATCGATCGGGGGCCTGGCCTGTGGCGGGCCGAGCGGATCGGCGTCGGTGCCGCCCGGTGCGCCGGCTCCGGGGAGGCCGGGAGGAGCCGTAGGGCCGACGTCGTCGGGGTCGTCGGGGTCGCCCACGACCTCGCCGAACAGGGATCGCAGCTCGTCGCCGGCGCCCGGGAGGCGCTCGTCGCCGCGGGGCCGTGGCATCTCGCCCGGAGGCGGCGTGCTCGACGCGCCGGCCGGGTGGCCGGTGCGGCCGTTGGCGTGCATGCCGTCCGCCCAGGGCGACAGTGCCCCGCCTGGCAAGGGCGGCGCGTGGCCGTTGCCGTTCGCCGCCGGGGGCATCCCGGCGTTCGGGAGCGGGTCGGTGTACCAGGCCGGCAGCTCGTCGAGCTCGGGCGGCCGCTCGATGGCGCTGAACGCCGGCGGCGCGGTCGTGTCACCCGAGCCGTTGGTCGGAGCGAACCCTGCGGTGTTCGCGATCGACCCGCCGTCGTCGCCGACGGGCGTGTCGGGGCCGGTGTCGGCGGGGTGCGCGACCGCCGGCGGGCCGTCGGTGCCCACCGGGTCGACCGGAAGGACCGCCCAGGCCGGCGGTTGGTCCGGGATCTGGTCGGCCACCGGCCAGGTCGAGGGCCACAGTGCGTCGGACGGTGCGTCCGCGTCGGCCGGGGCCTGCCACAGCGGCTCGATCGCCGCAGCCGACGCACCGCTGTCGACCGGGGGAGCGCCGAGCCCCTCGGCGAACGGGAAGATCGTCGTCGGCGGCGGCGGCGGTTCGGCCTCGACCTCGACCTCGGCAACGGGATCGAACGGTGGCGGGACCGGGTCGAACGCTGCGGGCGCGGGATCGAACGCCACAGGCGCGGGGTCGAATGGCGCGGGGGGCGGCGGGACCGGCTCGGCGGGAAGGGGCACGTCGATGGGCGCGGCGGCGAACCCCGGTGGCGCCATCTGCCTCCCGCCGGGCGCGGAGGGTTGCGGGCCTGCTGCGAGGTCGTCGAGATCGAGGACGATGGGCTCGGTCACGGCGTAGCCGGCGCGGCGTTGCACGTCCTGGAGCAGCCAGGCGACATCGATGGCCTGCTGAGGGCGCTTGCCGGGGTTGGCGGAGAGCGGGCCGCGCAGGGCGTCCTCGAGGCCTGCCGGCAGGTCCGGCCGGTCGATCGTCGGCATGGCCATCTGCAGGATCCGCAGCAGGAGCGACGCGTTGCTGTCGGTGACCTCGGCCGGCTTCTGCTGCGGCGCCCGGCCGGCGAGCAGGGCGTAGACGGTGGTGGCCAACGAGTAGACGTCGGTCGCGGGGCTGATGTCGGTGCGTTCGAGCACCTCGGGGGGCGCGTGGTAGCGCACCGGGTTGTTGAGCGCGCCCAAGCCCGGGAACACGGCGAACTCCGCGAGACCGGTCTCGGCGAGGAGCGGCTCGCCATTGGGCCCGAACACCAGGCGCGCCGGGGACAGGTCACCGTGGACGATGCCGGCCCGGTGGGCCGTCTCCAACGCGCCGGCGAGCAGCACACCGACCTGCAGCGCCCGCTCGACCGCGAGCGGACCGTCCATCGTGAGCAGCGTGTCGACCGACTCGGCCGGCTGAGGCTCGGTGACGAGCCACGGACGGCCGTCGACGGCGTGACCCCACTCGTGGATGGTGACCACGCTGGGGTGCGCGCCCAAGCGCTGCGCCGTGGTCGCGGCGCGGTCGAACCCGTTGCGGGTGCGGCCCTCGCTTAGGGGCGGGTAGACGGTGACCGTGACGGGCCGGCCGACCCGCTCACTCGTGGCGGAGAAGAGGCTGCGCGCGACCCGCTCCCCGATGAGGGACAGATCGCGGCATCCGGGTATGTGGGGGGCGTTCCCAGCCATGACGACTGGCGAATCTACAGGCAATCGCCCGGTGGTTTCCGCACGACCTCGCATCAGACGTTGGCGACGCGGCCGGCCTGGCTCTCCTCGAACCGCCGGACCTGGTCCTTCGGCAGCACATGCCACACGTGGGATGCGGCCTTGACCCAGTGCGCGAGCAGCAGCGCGGACCGCTTCGAGCCGGTCAGCTCGGCGTGGCGCTCGACGAGCCAGCGCACCTCCTCGAGCCCGGCCATGTCGGGCCGCACGGCGTCGACGAGGTCGGGGTTGAGGCGCGAGATCAGCCGCTCGCGGTCGCGGTCGAACACGAACGCCTGGCCACCGGTCATGCCGGCGCCCAGGTTCCAGCCCACCGGGCCGAGCACGACGATCGTGCCGCCCGTCATGTACTCGCAGCAGTGGTCGCCGGCGCTCTCGACCACGGCGGTGGCGCCGGAGTTGCGCACGCCGAAGCGCTCACCCACGCCACCGGCCACGAGCAGCTCGCCGCCGGTGGCGCCGTACAGGCACGTGTTGCCCGCGAGGATGGGCAGCTCGGAGGCGTCGTCGGCGGGAGGACGGATGACCACCAGGCCGCCGCCCATGCTCTTGCCCACGTAGTCGTTGGCCTCGCCGGTGAGCTCGAGCTCGACGCCGTGGGCGAGGAACGCGGCGAAGCTCTGACCGGCGGTGCCGGCGAGGCGGACCCGGGCGGTGCCCCGGGGCGGCAGCTCGCCGTACTCGAGCGCGATCGCGCCCGACAGCGAGGCACCGATGGCGCGGTCCGAGTTGTGGATCTCGTAGTCGAGGTCGATGTCGTCGCCGTCCCAGATGGCCCGGAAGGCGTCGGCCAGCAGGCGGTCGCCCAGGTCGGCCCGAGGGTCCTGCAGCTCGACCCGCTCGACGAAGGCCCGCGGGCCGTCGGTGGCGGCCGGCGGCGTCAGCAGGGGCGCGAGGTCCATGGCGTCGGCCCGCTCGTTGCCGGTGGTGCGCTGGCGCAGCAGGTCGACGCGACCGATCGCCTCGCCGATGGATCGCAGGCCGAGCTGGGCCAGGTAGCCCCGCACCTCCTCGGCGATGAACAGGAAGTACGCGGCCACGCCTTCCGGCGTGCCCGTGAAGTTGGCCCGCAGGTGGGGCCGCTGGGTGGCGACCCCGGGCTTGCAGGTGTCGCGGTGGCAGGCCCGCAGCATGATGCAGCCCTCGGCGATCATCGCCGCGGTGCCGAAGCTGAACTCGTCGGCGCCGAGCAACGCGGCCACGATGACCTGCCGGCCGGTCAGGAAGCCGCCGTCGACCCGCAGCCGCACCCGGCTGCGCAGGCCGTTGTCGACCAGTGCCCGCTGGGCGTCGGCCAGGCCGAGCTCCCAGGGCATGCCGGCGTGCTTGATGGACGACAGGGGGCTGGCGCCCGTGCCGCCGTTCTGGCCGCTGATGTGCACGACGTCGGCCAGGGCCTTCACGCAGCCCGCGGCGATGGTGCCGACGCCGTCCTCGGCCACCAGCTTGACCGACACCTGGGCGGCGTTGACCTGCTTGAGGTCGTAGATGAGCTGGGCGAGGTCCTCGATGGAGTAGATGTCGTGGTGGGGCGGGGGGGAGATGAGCCCGACGCCCGGCTGGGTGTGGCGCAGGCGGGCGATCTCGGCCGACACCTTGTGGCCGGGGAGCTGTCCGCCCTCGCCGGGCTTGGATCCCTGGGCCATCTTGATCTGCAACTCGTCGGCGTGGGCGAGATACTCGGGGGTGACCCCGAAGCGGCCGGAGGCGATCTGCTTGATCTTCGAGTTCTTGTCGTCGCGGCCCTGGCCACGCGTCCTGTAGCGGTAGGGATCCTCGCCGCCCTCGCCGCAGTTGGACATGCCGCCCAGCAGGTTCATCGCCTGGGCGAGCGTCTCGTGCGCCTCCTTCGACAGCGCGCCGTGGGACATGGCCCCGGTCGAGAAGCGCCTGGCGATGTCGGCGGCGGGCTCGACCTCGTCGAGGGCGATGGGCTCGCCTGGCGTCGCCAGCTCGAGCAGGTCGTGGAGCTCGATGAGCGGGCGGTCGTTGGCCAGCTTCGCGAACGCGTCGTAGCGGGCGGACGACTCGGAGCGGATGGCGGCCTGCAGCAGGTGGGCGACGAGCATGTCGCGGTCCTGGCCGTCGGCGTCCTTCTCCTGCACGAGGGTGAGGTCGTTGAGGGCCTGGGTGGTGTCCTTGTCCTTGCTGTGGGGCTCGCCGCCCTTGCGCACCCGGAAGAACCCGGGCGAGTCGAGGTCGACCTTCTCGCCCCAGGCGGCCGCGTGACGACGCAGGACGTCCTCGCCGAGGGCCCGCCAGCCGATGCCGCCGACCACGTTGGGAGAGCCGGTGAAGCACACGTCGACGACCTCGGGGGCCAGGCCGACGACCTCGAAGATCTGGGCGCCGCGGTACGAGTCGACGGTGCAGATGCCCATCTTGGACATGATCTTGAGCACGCCGGCCTCGACCGCGGCCTGGAACCGGCCCTGCGCCTCGGGGCTGGTCAGGTCGCCGTCGTCGGCCCGGTCGGCCTCGGCGGCCACCGTGGCCAACGCCAGCCGCGGGCAGATGGCGTCGGCGCCGTAGCCGAGCAGCGTGGCGAAGCCCTGCACGTCGAACACGTCGTCGGCCACCACCACCAGCGCGGTCGTCGAGCGGAGGCGGCGGTCGCCCAACGCCTGGTGCACGGCGCCGGTGGCCAGCAGGGACGGGATGGGCGCCCGCTCCGGCCCGGCGTCGTTGGCGTCGAGGATGAGCGTGCCCGCGCCGCCCGCGACGGCGGCGAGCGCTTCGGCGGTGAGCCGGTCGACCGCGGCGCGCAGGCCGTCCGGCCCGTCGCTCGCGGGGAACGACGCGTCGAGCGGGATGACCGGCCACGGCGCCTTGTCGGTCAGCTCGAGGTTGTCGATGCCCGCCGGGAACAGGAAGAACGACGGCAGCGTGAGCAGCTCGGCCGCCTCCGCAGACTCGGCCAGCAGCGGGGTGCGGGGGCCGAGCAGGGTGCGCAGGCTCATGACCAGGCGCTCGCGCAGCGGGTCGATGGGCGGGTTGGTCACCTGGGCGAAGCGCTGGCGCAGGTAGTGGCTGACCGGCCGGGCACGCGGGGCCAGGTTGGGCAGCGGCGAGTCGTCACCCATCGAGAAGGTGGGCTCGTGTGCGTCGTTGGCCATGGGCTTGAGCACCATGGCCAGGTCTTCCTTGGTCAGCCCGTGCATGGCCTGGCGTGACAGCAGGTCGTCGGGCACCTCGAGCGCCGCCTCGCCGACGTTGAGCTGGTAGAAGCCATCGGCCGCCCACCGGGCGTACGGTGCGCCGGCGGCGATGCGCTCCTTGCAGGCGTGGTCGTCGAGGAAGCCACGGGTGGGGTCGACGAACAGCATCTGGCCGGGGCCGAGCCGGCCCCGCTGGATCGTGCCGTGCCCACGGACGTCGATGGCGCCCACCTCGGAGCAGACGGCGACGAAGCCGTCCTCGCAGAGCTGGTAGCGGAGAGGGCGCAGACCGTTGCGGTCGAGGCGGGCGCCCACGCCGAGGCCGTCGGTGAACACGACACCGGCCGGGCCGTCCCACGGCTCCATCAGCGCCGAGTGGTACCGGTAGAAGCCCCGCACCTCGGGGTCGAGGTCGCGGACGTTCTCCCACGCCTCGGGCATGACCATCGCCATGACGTGGCGGGGTCGCGCCCGGCCCGCATCAGCAGCTCGACCGCCGAGTCGAGCTTGCCGGAGTCGGAGTCGCCGTCGTCGAGCACTGGGAGGAACAGCTCTTCGTCGCCGAGGCCGGCGGCGACGGTGCCCAGCTCGGCACGGCCCCGCATGCGCTTCTCGTTGCCCCACAGCGCGTTGATCTCGCCGTTGTGGCACAGCGTGCGGAACGGCTGGGCCCGCTCCCAGGTCGACAGGGTGTTGGTGGAGAAGCGCTGGTGGAAGATGGCGAACGGCGCGGCGAAGCGCTCGTCGTGCAGGTCGAGGTAGTAGTCGGCCAAGGCGTCGGCGGGGGAGAGGCCCTTGTAGATCATCGTGCGGAAGGAGCACGACGCGACGTAGGTGCCGGAGGTGGTCGCCTCGACGCGCCGACGCAGGCGGAGAGACCGCCGTTCGGCCTCGGCGTCGCTGGCGGCGATGTCGGCCGGCCCGGAGAACAACGCATGGACGACCCGGGGCGCGGTGGCCCGGGCCAGGTCGCCCAGGGCGTCGGGATCGAGCGGAGGCTCGCGCCAGCCGACCACCGCGAGGCCCTCCTCGGCCGCGGCGGCCTCGACCGCGGGGCGCGGGTCGTCGCCCCGCACGAACAGGACGGCGACGCCGTTGCCCTCGCCGAACAGGGCGGGCGGGATGGGCACGAGGAGGCCCGACCCGTCGGCGGTGCGGGCGTCGGCCGCGACCGCGCCGCGGTGCTTGACGCAGGCCAGGCCGCGTAGCGCGGCGGAGACGATCTCACGTGAAGGTCGGCCCTGGGCGTCGGCGACGAAGCCGATGCCGCAGGCGTCGAGCTCTCGGGTGGTGGGGGGGAGCACGGCGCAATCCTCCTGCGAGGTGGCGAGCCGGTACCGCACCGGCGTGAGGGATCTGAGCACGGCACGGCCATGGAGGTGACCAGCGTGCCTGATCCCAGGACGGGCACTGAACAGGTGGGGGCTGCTTCCGCGTCGTCGGTGAGGCGAAGCGGGCGCCATTGCCCGAGCCCCCGTCAAGGGTCCGGACAGGCTAGCCGATGGCCGGTCGGGTGATCGACGTCGTATCGGCGAGGCCGCAGGTCAGGTGCCCGGTCCGTCGAGTGGTCCGACGAACACGGCCAATGGCTGGCCGAGGTCTCCCATCGGAGCCACGGTGCGGCGTGTCTCGTCGGGCAGGCTGTCGTCGAGGTACAGCATGAACGGCGCCAGGTCGACCATGGGCACGAGGTCGTCGCGGCCCAGCCGTTCGAGCTGGTCGATGGTGTCGCTCCGTGCGCGCTCGAACACGGCCCGCTCCGCGTCGGTTCGGGGGTCGACGTAGGCGATCTCGGTGAACCCGTCCTTCGCCCGCCATTCCTCGATGTCGGGACCGACCGAGACGTGGATCTCGGCGTCGGCTTCGGCGCGGGGCATGACCCGGTGCTCGACCACGGACGGACCGAACGGCTCGGCCGCCCCGACATCGAACCCCCGGCGCTCGAGCTCGTTGAACAGCCCGAAGCCCGGGGCGCCGATGTAGGTGCCGTCGGTCCAGGTCACGCGGTAGCGAGCGTCGGGGCCTGAGCTGGCCGCGTCGCCGCTCTGGATGGCCTCGAGAACCGGGGGCAGGACATCCGCGACGATGCCGGACACGCGGTCCTGGGTGATCTCTGCGTCGACGGCGTCGACCGTGAACATGACGGTCCACACGGCGAGGACACCCGCGAGCAGCGCAGGGCCGGTGCGGGCCGCCACCGGGAGGGCCCCCGGACGGGCGTCAGTGACGGCGGCGACGATGGTCCAGCCGATGGCGACGAGCATGAGCGTCGTGATGCCCCAGGCCCACAACGACAGGTAGTACCAGATGAAGCCGAGGATGCGGCTCTCCGAGATCAGGCCCAGCACCAGGGCGATCGCGACGACCGCGTGCAGGCGCACCAGCGCCCTGGCCCGAAGGCGGAACGCCACCACCGCCGCGGCGAGCCACGCGCCCACGAGCAGCAGCCCGGGCACGACCGATCCCGACGTCGCCTGCTGTCCCGCGAGGAGGCGCCACGGGTTGAGGTGGACGGCGAACAGCTCGGCGCCCCGCGCCAGGCCGATCGGGTCGTCGTCGGGCTCGCGGAAGTGGCCGAACACGATCGATGCGTTGCCCGGGTCCCCGGTGACCTGGTCGATCAGGGACGGCAGCCACAGCACGAGCCCGACGGCCAACGACAGCGCGGACCAGGTCGCCAGGCGCCGGCGCGCCGCCCGGTCGCCGCGCAGCATGTAGGCCCTTATCCCCACTCCGACGAGCCCGAGCGCAGCGAATCCGCCCACCAGCCCGAGGTAGGAGATGTGGGTCTGCATGCAGAACGACGCGGCGAACACCGCCACCGGCAGCATCGGCACGTCGTCGCAGAGCACGGCCCACAGTGCGACGAGTGTGAGCACCCACCACATGACGGGCATGTACGGGTTCCACGGCTCGGTCAGCACCTTGGTGCCGTACAGGTGGAGGAGCACGGCCAGCGCCCCGGCGAACCCGAGCGCGAGGACGGCGCCGCCGCGTCTCACGGCGATCCACAGCGTGAGCGCGACGGCCGTGGTGTTGAGCACAACCACTCCGACGAGCAGGCTCCACGACGATCCACCGAGCAACCTGTGGACGGGAGCGAGCGCCCAGAAGCTGATCGGCCCTGGGTGGCTGCCCTGGTTGCCGTTCGACGACAAGCGCCCGACCAGACCGACGAGCGGCGAATGGCGGGTGCCGACGTCGCGGACTCGCAGCTCGGTCATCGCCAGGTCGAGGAGCGGGTACCACCGCGGCGAGTGGAGCGTGGCCAGGGCGACGGCGAGCGGCATCGTCACGATGGCCGTGAGGCCGCCGACGACGAGCAGGGTGCGCGGGCGCCGGCCGGCGGGCTGGTCCGGCGTGTCGCCGGTCGTCGCCGGGTCGCCGTCGGTGCTCTCGGGCGTGACCGTCTGCGCGCCGGGCGGGTCGTCGGGCCGCTCGTCGGTGTCGCCGGCGGTCCGCTCGCTGCCGATCACTCCGCCGGCTCCCAGGTGAATACCGCGATGGGCTGGGCGGTGGTCCCCATGATGTAGATGGGTCGCTGCAGGTCGTCGGGGAGGCGCTCGTCTGCGGCGAGCCCGAACAGGTTGTCGTCGACCTGGGGCACGAGCGCCTCGAGGCCGGCGGCCACCAACCCGTCGACCACGATCGTGCGGTTGCGGTCGAAGCGTGCGATCTCGGCGTCGGTGCGCGGGTCGTGGAAGGCGATCTGTCGGGCGCCGGGGTGGTCGCGGGCGCTCTCGATCGACTGCAGGCCGGCCGCGAGGTGGATCTCGGCGTCGGCCTCGCCCGGCGGGACGACCCGGTGCTCGCGCACGCTCAGGTAGGCCGCCTTCGGCGCACGCGCGTCGTAGCCGCGGCGTTCGAGCTCGAGCATGAGCCCCAGGCCCTGCCCGCCCAGGTTCACGGGGTCGACCCAGGTCATGACGAACGTGCCGTCGGCGCCCCCGGGCACGGTGCCGTCCTCGATCGCGTCGACGGTGGGCTGGACGACCTCGCCCAGCTGACGCGACGCCTCGGCGTCGGTGTCGCGGGTGTCGGGCGCGGCGCGGGCGAGCAGGACCGTCGGCACCAGCACCGCCACGGCCAACGTGGCGAGCGAGGCCAGGCCGAGGCGCTCGCGGGTGCGTTCGTCGGTCCGGCGGGCGATCAGGGGCATGGCGACGGCCACGGCCGTGGCCACGATCGCCGCCAGGGTGAGCGTCGCCGTCCCGAAGGCCCACAGCGTCAGGTAGAACCAGGTGGCGCCGAAGATGCGGCTCATGATCACGTAGCCGAGCGCGAGGGCGACGGCCACCACGAGGTGCAGACGCATCAGGCGGCGGTCGCGCAGGCGCACTGCGGCGACCGCGGAGACGGCCCACACGACCAGCAGGGCGATGCCCGGAACCTGGGAGGCCTCGCCGAAGCGGTTGCCCTCGACCAACCGCACCACGTTGAGGTGCTGGGTCAGCAGGCGCCAGGCGGCCGACGCACCGATCGGTTGATCGGTGGGGTGACGGAAGCTGTCGATGATCACGGAGATGTTGCCCGGATCACCACCGAGCTCCTCGACGAACACGGGCAACCACAGCAACAGCCCGAGCGCCACGCTGGCCGCGGCCCATCTCGCGAGTCGTCGGCGGGCGCCGCCGTCGCCCCGTGCTCGCCGGTAGGCGATGGCGAGGGCGACGACGAGCAGCACGACCAGGCCACCGACGAGGCCGACGTACGGCAGATGGGTCTGGGCGCAGACGCTGCCTGCCACCACCGCCACCGGCAGCATCGCGAGGTCGTCGCAGAGCACGCACCACACGCACACGAGGAACAGGGCCCAGAAGAGCACCGGCATGTACGGGTTCCACGGGTACATGAGCACCGTGGTGCCGTACATGCGCATGAGCAGCGCCAGGCCGGCGGCGACGAGCAGGGCGCCCCGCAGGCCGGCTCGGCGGTGGGCGGCCCACACGGTGGCGGCCAGCGCCCCGACGTTGAGCGTCGCGGCCGACACCTGGAGCGCCCACGAGGTGCTGCCGAGCAACCGGTACACGGGCGCGAGGAGGAAGAAGCTGATGGGCCCCGGGTGACTGCCCTGGGTGCGCAACCCGAAGATGCGGCCGCCCAGACCCACCCCCGGCGGTTCGCTGAGGCCGACGTCCCGGACCCTCATCTCGATCTGCGCGAGATCGATGAGGGGGTACCAGCGAGGGCTGCGCACGGCGACGGTGGCGATCAGGATCGGGATGGCCAGGACCGCGGTGATGGCCGCGACGGTGAGCGCGGTGCGGCGGGCGTCGCCGGTCGCACCGCCGGCCGGCACCGCCTCGTCGTGGTGCTCCTGCTCGGCAGCGCCGTCGGGCGAGGGGCCGGTGCCCGCGTCCGGTGCCGAGCCGTCGCCGTCGACTGCCCCGTCAGCCCCCCTGACCTGGCTCACGGCAGACGCTTCAGCACCTTGAGCAGGCCGAGCCTGACCGGCGACTGATGGTGCGACCGGTGCTCGCCCTCGAGCGAGTCGCGGTGGGCGAGGAACCAGTCGTACGACTCGATGACCGCAGAGGCGTTCGAGTGCTGGGGCTGCCAGCCGAGCTCGGTCTGCGCCTTGGTCGTGTCGAACCACAGCGACTCGGCGTACAACAGCCAGTGGTACGACGCGAACGGTGCCAGCCCGACGGTGGAGAGGCCCTTCATGCCGACCTTGGCCGGGCCCACCGGCAGCGACCGCACCCGCGAGCCGGTACCGGCATGGTCGGCGACGGCCTGGAGCGTCTCGCGCATCGTGCCGAACTCGGTGGCACCGATGTTGTACGTCGTCGGCTTCTCGCGGTCGGACGCCCGCAGCACTGCGTCGGCGAGGTCGTTGGCGTGCACGAACTGGTAGCGGTTGTCGCCGCTGCCCAGCACGTACAGCGGGGCGCCCTCGGCCACGAACTCGAACAGGACGGCGATGATGCCCAGCCGCCCGTGCCCCAGGATGGTGCGGGGGCGCACGATCGTGACGTCGAGCCCGTTGGCGGCGGCGTCATGGCACAGGTGCTCGGCCTCGAGCTTGGCCTTGCCGTAGGCCTCGAGGGGCCGGCCGGGTGTGTCCTCGCTGACGGGGTTCGTCTCGGGGATGCCGAAGATGGCGCTCGACGAGGTGTGCACGACCTTCGAGACACCCTGGTCGCGGGCCGCCAGCAGCACGTTGGCGGTGCCGGTGACGTTGACCGACCAGAACAGCTCGCGATCCTTGGCCAGGGGCACCTGGGCCACGTTGTTGAGCACCACGTCGACCCCGTCGCTGGCCGCACGCAGGGCGGGGAGGTCCCGCACGTCGCCGGCGACGTAGGTGACGCGGTCGTCGTCGGCCCGTGGACTGGGCGGGTTGAGGTCGAAGATGCGCACCTCGTCGCCGCGGGCGAGGGCGAGGTCGGCGAGGATCGAGCCGAAGTAGCCGCTCCCGCCGGTGATGAGGACGGTGCGGGCCATCAGAGCTGCTCCCCGTGCTCGAGGCACCAGCGGATGCTGTTGCGCATGCCTTCCTCGAGGGCGACGGTGGGCTCGTAGCCCAGTTCGTCGCGCGCCCGGGAGATGTCGCAGGCGATCGTGTGGTTGAGCTCGCCCAGCACGTGCAGCGGCTGGAGGTATTTGCCCCGGCCCTGCAACAGCACGTCGCCCTTCTCGGCGATCTGCGCCGCCAGCCGCGGGATGCGAAGGGTCCGCGGGCCGGAGGTGGGCAGCCCTTCGGCCTCGAGCGCCCGGCGGACGGTGGCCAGGATCTCGCGCAGCTCGTAGGGCTCGGCGTCGGCCACCCAGTAGGCGTTGCCCGGCGCCTTGTCGGCGACCTCGGCGCGCAGCAGGCCCTGCACGAGGTTGTCGGTGTAGGCCATCGAGCGGCGCTGGGTGCCGTCGCCGATCAGCGGGAACCGACCGCGGCGGATGGTCTTGAAGAACTGGCTCTGGCGGGCCGGCTGGTAGGGGCCGTAGAACCACGGCGCCCGCACCATCACCGTGGCGACGTCGCCCCGGTCGTTGGCCTTCTGCACGATCTGCTCGGCCTCGTACTTCGACTGCCCGTACCCGAGGTAGGGGTTGTACGGCGAGTCCTCGGTGAAAACGTCGTCCGGGGTGGGGTTCACGCCGAACGGCGAGTTCGACGACACGTGCACGAACCGGGACGCGCCGCTGCGCCGCGCCCGGTCGACGACGTTCTGCGTACCGCCCACATTGACGTCGAAGAACTCACGCGTCGAGGCGCTGGGGTGGATGACGGCAGCGGCGTGGAACACGGCGGCGTCGGCGCCGACGCCCTCGAACAGGCGGTCCGCGGTGGCGGGGTCGCGCACGTCGCCCACCACGACCTCGATTGCCGGCGACAGCAGCGACAAGGGAGCCGCCTGGTCGTCGACGGGCACGAGGCAGCGGACACGGTCGCGCTCGCCTGCCAGCGTGCGGACCAGGTTCTGGCCGAGCCAGCCCGACGCGCCGGTGACCACCACCGTGGCGGCGGGGGCGGAGGTGGGCACGTCTGCGGGTTCTCGCGAGGTCACGGGCACCTGTCTCGTTGCGGTCGGTCGGTGGCGGGGCCGAGCATCAGGTCTCGGCCAGGAACTGGTCGCAGTTGCGGGTGGCGATGGCCATGATCGCCGCCTGCGGGTTGACGCCGGGGGCGTCGGGGATGAGCGACCCGTCGTTGACCCGCAGGTTGCGGTACCCCCACACCCGTCCGAAGCTGTCGGCGCCGGTGCGGGCGCGGTTCTCGCCCATGCGGATGCTGGAGGTGAGGTGCACGGTCATGAGGTTCGACCGGGCGCGGGTCACCTGGTCCCACCAGCTGCCCATCTCGTCGAGCCGGCAGACGACACGGCCACCCATGACCGAGGGGTGCAGCTCGGTGGCACCGGCGGCGAGCAGCAGCTCGCCCAGGTGCACGAGGCCCCGCGCCAGGCGGCTGAGGTCGGCCTCGGTGAGCGAGTAGGTCACGACGGGGGAGCGGAGGCCCCGCATCGCCATCACCCGACCGCTGCCCTCGCTGCGGATGGCCGCGTAGTAGGTGGCGATGTTCTCCCAATCGGCCATCGCCTCGTCGTACGGAGCGCCGGTGTCGGAGAGCGCCAACGCGACCTGGCCCTTGCGGCTGGCCGAGCCACCGATGGCGATGAAGGGCGAGAACTCGGTCACCCGGTGCATGGGCACGTCGCCGTGGTCGACCGGGTGCGGGAAGCGTGCCGCGATCTTGATCGTCGGGTGCATCTTCAGGCCGTTGCCGACGTTGCGCCAGATGCCGCTGCGCTGCAGCAGCGCGGGGCTGTGGACGGCGCCCCCGCACACGAACACGTGCTCGGCGTGGACGATGAGCCGTTCGACCCCGCCCCCCGGGTGGGTACGACGGCAACGGGCGCCGACGACGCGGTCGCCGCGGCGGATCAGGCTGAGCACCCGACAATCCGGCACCAGCGCGGCGCCGGCCGCCAGGGCCTGGGGCAGCATGGTGCGCGACATCGTCTGCTTGGTGCCACGGCCCAGCTTGTCGTAGCTGAACACCCGGGCGAACTCGACGTTGCGCCAGCCCAGCTTGGTGGCGCCGCGCTCGAGTGCGGCGGACGAGGCCGGGGGGGCGCCGGGCACGGTGGCCACGGACAGCTGGGCCTCGACCCGGTCGGCGTAGGCCTCGAGCGCCTCGGCGCTGAACTCGTCGATGGCGTACTCGGCCTGCCACTCGGCGGCCAGGTGCTCGGGCAGGCGGTGGTAGAGGCCGCTGTTGATCTCGGTGCTGCCGCCCACGCACCGCCCTTCGGCGTAGGCGATCATCGGGTTGCCGAGAGCCGCGCCGGCGCCGTGGTGGCGGTACTTGGCCACCATCTCGGCGAGCGAGAACGGCTCGTGCTCGTCGGGGTCGATCCAGGGCCCTTCCTCGACCACGGTGACCGTGCGGCCGGCCGTGGCGAGGGCGGCGGCCGTGAAGGCGCCGCCGGCGCCGGAGCCGATGACCAGCACGTCGGTGCTGAGGTCGGCCATCAGCGGGATCCTTGCGGGGTGAACTCGTATTCCGCCATGACGACCAGCGACTTCATGGCGCGGACGTACGACCGGAGCAGGCCGATCGGGCTCTGCTCCCACGAGTCGAGCAGTCGGACGAGGCCCTCGCGGTCGTCGGCGGCCAACCGTCCGGTGCCGCGCAGCACGGCGACGTAGGTGCCCAGCAGCACCGATTCGCCCGCGACGCCGAGGCGCAGGTGCTCGGGCCAGTCACGCAGAGTGCCGTCGACGAAGGCCTCGACTGACGATCTGAGTGGCTGGTCCGGGGAGTTGATGAGGGCCCCAACGACCTCGCGCTCGAACCAGAGCATGACGCCGCAGCCTAGGTCACACGGGTTCGCGGTGCGATCCGGGGCGGTGGGGCGACGACGGCGTCAGGTGTCGTCGTGCCGGCCGCGGTCGTCGGCGGGCCACAGCCGGCGCGCGGTGTCTGCCGGCACCCGTCCGCGGCCGACCATGGCCCGCCACGCGCCCCGGTAGCCGGGCAGGATGCCGGAGACGACGGTCAGGTGCCCGACGACCAGCGCCGTGAGGATGTAGGTCGCGCCACGGTGCACCTTGACGAGGGTGGCGAACGTGGGCCCGCCCGACAGGGTGGTCAGGGCGACACCGGTGCCGATCAGGGTGCCGAGCGTGGCCACGAAGGCGATGTTCGCCAGGCGCTGACCCGGGTCGAAGTGGCCGCGGTGGGGTGCGAAGCGGCCGGTCAGCGCGCCGGCGGGGAAGCGCAGGAACCACCGGCCGTCGCCGCGGTCGACGCGAGCGGTCTCCCGGACGAACGTCCACGCGGCCCGGACGCCCAGCGTCAGCCCGGCGGCGGCCAGGCCGACCATGACCCAGCCGGTGGTGCGATGGATCTCGGTGTCGGGCGCGCTCAGAACATCGGCCAGCACGCTCGGCCTGCCCTCGCGTCCGGTGCGCAGCCACCACCCGGTGAGCAACAGGACCGCGGTCGAGACGAACGTGGCCGCGTGGAACCAGCGGGTGGCACGGTTGTTGCGGACGACCGGGGCGTCATGCCCGTCGGCGCGGTCAGTAGCCGGAGCCGGTGTCTGCGTCGGTCGCATCGGTGTCGCCCGAGCCCTCGCCGACCGTGACCGTCACCTCGTCGCGTGCGTCGGTCAGGCTGTGGTCCGCGTTGGCGATCACCGCTTCGATGGTGTGCTCCCCCGGGCCGAGGTCCCGGTCGACGGTGAAGGTCGGGTCGTAGACGAGGTCGTAGTCGCCGTCCTGCGTGTTGCCGTCGTAGTACAGGTGCACGTGGTGGAGCCCTGTGTCGGGCTCGCCGATGTCGACGCTGGGATCCACCTCGACGTCGAAGGGGCTGCCCAGATCGGCGCCGTCGGTCGGTTGGGTCAGGCTGATCGACATCCCGCCGCCGGATCCGCTGTCCGATCCGGCGGACGTGGTGTCGTCGTCGTCGCCGCACCCGGCCGCGACGAGCAGGATCGTCGAGGCGAGGGCGATCCCCGCCTGCGCCAGGCGGCGCGGTCGGGGGCGGGTCCAGCTGTGGTCGGCTGTCGTCGTCATGTCCCCTCTACCGCGGCGTCCCGCCTACGGATCTCTCCCGATGCGAGTTGCCCTCGTCGGGGCACGGCGGTGTGATGGTTCGCATGGACGGAGATCCGCTCGGCCGTCCGAGCGGTAGGAGGGACATGTGGGAGGCCTCCGATGAGGCGCTCTTCGCGGGCTTCGCCTCCGGTGACCCTGGGTCGGCGGCGGTGTTCGTCCGCCGGGTCGAGCGCAAGGTGTACGGGCTGGCGCTGGCGATCGTGCGCGACCCGGCCGAGGCGCAGGACGTGGCCCAGGAGGCGTTCGTGCGGGCCTGGCGCTTCGCGGCGAGCTTCGACGAGCGGCGCGGGTCGGTCGTCGCCTGGCTGCTGGGCATCACCCGCAACGTGGCGCTCGACAGCGTGCGCGGGCAGGGCCGGCGACCCGAGCCGGTGGCGGACCTGCCGTCGACCTGGTCGGTCGATCCCGCCGATGTCGGCGAGCTCGTGGGACGGCGCGACGATGCCGCCCGCGTCATCGCCCTGATGCAGGCGCTCCCGGCCTCTCAGCGCGAGGCGCTGGTGGCCGTCACCCTCCTGGGGCTCACCACCCGCGAGGTCAGCGAACGGGCGGCGATCCCGCACGGCACCGTGAAGACCCGGGTCCGGCTCGCGTTGCGCAAGCTCCGCGACGACATGGGAGCGCGAGTCGAATGACTGAGCGTCTCGACGGGCGTCCGGGCTGCGCACAGCTCCGCGAGGTGGCGCCGGATGTCGCCCTCGGCCTGCTCACGGGCGAGGAGCGCGCCGCCGCGCTCGCGCACCTCGAGAGCTGCGAGGCGTGCCGTGCCGAGGTCGCCGGCCTGGCGGTCACGGCGGACGAGGTGCTGCTCGCGGCACCGGAGGCGACACCGCCCGCGGGGTTCGCCGACGGGGTGCTCGCCCGGCTGGCTGCGAAGCGCGCGGACGATGAGGTGGTCCCGGCGGCCGTCCGCGTCCCTCACCGCCGCCGGCGCCGGGTGGCGGTCGTGGCCCTGGCGGCCGCCGCCGTCGCGCTGGTGGTCGCCGGTCTGGTGACCGTCGTGCGCTCGGACGAGCCGCCCGCCGAGTCGGTGGCGAGCACAGAGATGCGCACCGGCCGGGGCCAGGTCGTCGGCGAGGCGACCGTGCGCGGCGGCGGGCCCGTCGTCGTGACGGTCGACGTGCCGGAGTGGGCCGCCATGGTCGAGCGGTGGGACGCCCCGCCCGGCGCGGACTACTGGCTCGCGGTCGAGGCGCGGGACGGGACGCGGACGGTGAGCCCGGTGCCCGACGCCGGTGAGCCTGGCGGCTGGGAGGTGTCGGTCGACGCCGGCCCGGACGAGGTGGCCACGGTGTCGATGCTCGACGACGAGGGCCGGGTGTGGTGCATGGGACGCTTCAGCACCTGACCCCGTGAGCTGACCGGGCCGGCCCGCCGATGTCGCCGCTACAGATCCGGCCAGCGGCGGCGTTGGCGGGTGCGCTTGCGGTCGGGATCGCCCAGCGCCCACGCCCGGCGCCACGCGGGGGCGTCGGGGCCGAGGAGGGCGGGCGACTCGCCGGCGTGGGCGCGGCGGCGCGCCGACCACCAGTCGGTGGTGGCCTCGTCGGCCAGGGCGGCGACGGCCCGCTCGATCGTTGCCCCGAACCGGCGGCTGTCATCGTCGGGCCCCGGAACCAGCGGCGCGCCGAACGTGACCCGGGCGGTGGCGGGGGAGGGCAACTTGCGCCCCTTGCGCAGGATGCGGCCGGTGCCGTCGATGTGGATGGGCACGACCGGCACCCCGCAGCGCAGGGCGAGGTAGCCGGCGCCGCCCCGGAAGGGCTGGCCCCAGCCGTCGGGGCTGCGCCCGCCCTCGGGGAAGATCACCATCGACCAGCCGTCGTCGAGCAGGCCCGCGGCGCGGTCGGCGGAGCGGCGGCCGACCTTGGCCCGCTCCATCGGGATGGCGCCCAGGGCCAGGGCGGACAGCGCGCTGGTCACCGGCGTGCGGAAGAAGTAGTCGGCGGCAGCGACCACGAACAGCCTGTGCCGCCAGGGCTCGGGGATGGACGTCACCAGCAGCGGCGTGTCGACGTGGCTGTGGTGGTTGGCGGCGAAGATGACCGGGCCGTGGGCGTCGGCCAGGTCGTCCAGCCGGTCGAGCCCGTGGCGCTCGGGCCGGGCCAGCGCGGCGACGGCCGGGCGGGCGATGCCTTCCACCAGCGCAACGCGGGCGATGCGGGCCGGGTAGCGCCGGGCCCAGGCGGTGTCGTAGTCGGCGCCGGCCCGCTGCTTGCGCGCCGGGGCCTCGACCCCGCCGGGCACGGTGGGCGCCGAGAACGGGAACGGCAGCTTCGGCAGCCACCGGGTCAGCGATGGGGGCAGCCCGGCCATCTACTGAGTACCGATTCCGCCGGTCGCACGGCGTGCGACCAGGTCCAGGTGTGCGTGCATCACGGTCTCCGCGGAATCCCGACTCACTTCACGTCCGCCATGACGAGCGGCGGGTTGTGCACGTGGGTGATGGTGGCGTTGCGACCCACCACGTCCTGGGCCATCTCCAGCGCGTCCTGCAGGGTCGATGCCGAGGTGAACCCCAACCGGCGGACCGAGCGGGGCTCACCACCGACGATGATCACCTTGCCGGCGTGCGCCATGCCGTGGCAGCCCCAGTACCACATGTAGAACGGGTGCACGCCGTGGTAGGCGTAGCTCGTGCGGTACAGGTGGCGGTACCACTCGTCCTCGGCGAACTGCTTCTCGTAGCGGGCCTCGATCTCGACCGGGTCGGTCGTGTCGGCCAGCACCTGCTCGAAGAAGTCGATGTAGCTGGGGTGGTGGACCGGGTGGAACTCCCACGGCGTCGGGTGGCTCATGATGACCACGCCGCCCTCGCGCACGAGGGGCTGGCCCCGGTACATGTTGAAGAAGTAGCCGAGCCCCAGGCACATGACCAGGATCGGGTTCATCACCGAGTTGACGTTGTAGGGGCAGATGTAGGGCAGGCCCATCGTCAGGATGTCGGTCTGGCCCTCGACCGGCACGAGCTGCTGGCGGAAGACGTTCTCCGTGGTCACCTCGTGCACGGCCTCGATCTCGCCCGCCTGCACGGAGGTGAGCCCGTAGGGCGCCTGCCAGGAGTTGAAGATCTTGCGCCGGGCCTTGAGCGGCAGGCGGTCGAGCCCGGCCTTCATGGCCACGAACGACGCCCGGTCCTTGGCCGACCACTCCCACTCGCGCTTCTGCAGCACCGACATGGGGCCGGACGTGCCGAACGTGTCGTTGTTGAGGGTGGTCTCGATCTGGAAGATCTTGACCCCGGCGTCGCGGATGACCTTGCCCATGCGCCAGTTCGACGTGTGCAGCTCGGACGCGTGGCGGTCCATGAAGCTGGTGGAGTGCCGCATCGTCTGGACGTTGTGGTGGTGGCGCAGGCTGCGGTAGCTCGACAGGCCCGTGGCGGTGGACTTGTGGCCACCGTCCATCGACACCAGGTTGATGTTCACGTAGACGATCAGGTCGCTCTCGGCGGCCCGCTTGTTGATCTCGACCTCCTCGCCGTGCGGCGTGGTGCCCAGCAGGGCGAGGTTGTCGGGGTCCTCGGCGTCGTGGTTGTACAGCAGCCCGTGGGGAGCGAAGGCGTCGTACACCCGGTCGCCGACCGCGTGGCGCAGCTCGGCCTCGGTCATGCGCCGGTGCAGGGCCAGGGCGGCGATGATGTGCACGTCGTCGACGCCGGCCTCGGCGGCCACGTCGAGCACGGCCTCGATGACGCGCTGGCGCACGTCGGGCCGGCGCATCGGCGGCAGCGGCAGCGAGATGTCGTCGAAGGCGATCGTGAGCTTCATGCCCGGGCTCAGCAGCGCCCGCAGGGGCTCGCTGTCGCCCAGCGGGTTGGCCAGCGCGTCGCGGATGGCGCCCTCGGGGTCGTCGAGCGCCTCGAGTGGCTCGCCGGGGTAGAGCACGCGGCTGCGGCCGGCGGGCAGCTTCTCGAGGCGCAGGCTCTCGCCGTGGTGGAACAGGATCGGCGGCGTCGACCGGTCGACATCGAGCACGAAACCGGGACGGGGCATCTACTTGCTCTCCTCGGAGGGATGGGGCAGTCGGAACGGAGCGCGCCAGTCGGGTGCCGGGTCGCCGGCGTCGTCGACCCAGTAGTCGACGCTGCGGGCGATCAGGCCGTCGTCGACGTCGGCGAAGGACACGCAGTGGAAGAGGTCGTCACCGAGGGGCACCCGCACGCGGGCGACCACCCGGTCGCCCTGCTCGACGATCTCGTCCACGATGATCGACCACCCCTCGGGATAGGCGGCGTTCATGGCGATGAAGGCGTCGGCCGGGCCGAAGCGCTCGGCCGAGGCCGGGTAGTCGCAGATGTAGTCGTCCGCGAGCGTGGCGCGCGCGCCCGGCCAGTCGCGGGCCTGCATGCGCTCCCACAGCGAGCGCACCACGTCGCCGGGCCGGGTGTCGGCGGTCACGAGCGCGCCCCCCGGCGGTCGCGCAGATCGAAGGCGATCTTCACCGCGCCACGCACCCCGGCGTGGGCGGCGTGGTCGATGGCGTCCTCGTAGCGGGAGAGCGGATAGGTGGCCGAGACGAGGCGACCGAGGTCGAGCTCGACCACCAGCTCGGCTGCCGTGTCGAAGTCGGCGCGCTCGTAGGCGTAGCAACCCCGCAGGTTGGTCTCGCGGTGCCACAGCGCG
This sequence comes from uncultured Acidimicrobiales bacterium, assembly GCA_963735375.1. GTDB lineage: Bacteria > Actinomycetota > Acidimicrobiia > Acidimicrobiales > VFJN01 > ZC4RG19. The sequence goes on along the minus strand of CAVTKS010000004.1, from coordinate 249,768 downwards.
GTCAGGTCGAGCGTTGTCTGGCCGGGCATGCCGACGGCGTGGACGGTGCCGCCGGGCGCGACGACCTGCAGCGCCTGGGTGAGCGTCGCCTCGCTGCCGACGCAGTCGACGACGGCGGGCACGCCGCCGGTGAGCTGGTGCCCGATGACCATCGACCCGGTCGTCGTACGCATGGCGCGCCCCAGCTCGCCGGGGGCGCAGATGACATCCGCCCCCAGTTCCTTGGCCCACCGTCGCTGCTCGGGATGCTTGGCGGTCGCGACGATCTCGGTGGCGGGCGACAGGCGACGCAGCGCCGCGATCGTGAGCAGGCCCAGCGTGCCCGAGCCGATGACCGCGACCCGGCCGGCGTCGACCTGGCGGGCGGCGTGCACCGCGCAGGCCAACGGTTCGACCATGACGGCCTGCTCGTCGGCCAGGTCGTCGGGCACGGTGACGACCTGGCTGGGGTGGACGACCATCTCGTGCGACCAGCCGCCGCCGGTCGACTCGCAGAACCCGCACTGCAGGCCGGGCTCGAGATGGCCGAAGGCGATGCGCTCGCACAGGTTGATGCGCCCGGCCACACACTGGTCACAGGACGGGTCGACACCGCGGGTGGCGCAGTTCAGGACGGGCACGACCACGACCCGGCGCCCGTCCTCGAGGTCGCCGACGACCTCGTGGCCGGGGGTGAACGGGAACGACACGATGGGCTCGAAGTATCGCGACGACTTGCCGTCGATGGTGGCGAGATCGCTGCCGCAGATGCCCGACAGGCGGGGCCGCAGCCGCAGCCAGTCAGGGCCGGGCAGCTCGGGCGGGTCGATGTCGCGCAGTGACAGCGGGCCGTAGCGGGCGCCGCGCCCGGGGCGAAGGGACCCGGCGACCATGGCGGCGGCGTAGCGCGCCGGCTTGCGCGAGAACACGAGGGCCTTCATCGCCGTCCTCCCGTCGCCGCGGGGCGCGCGTCGCGATCCTTGCCGTTCCCGTTCCCACCCCACGCTTCCGCCGTCAGCAGGCGGGTCAGCAGGCCGGGCCCGCCGCCACCCTTCCACGTCGGACCGATGGGCAACGGCGGCTGCGGCGCGCCCGCGGCCTTGTCGAAGTGCTCGACCAACCAGCCCCGCTTGCGGGCCAGGGCGGCCAGGCGGGTCTCGGGGTTGACGGCCACCGGGAAGCCGACCGCCTCGAGCATGGGCAGGTCGGACGTCGAGTCGGCGTAGGCCACGCCCTCCGCCAGGTCGAACCCGTTGGCCGCGGCGTACTCGGCCAGCACGGACGCCCGGGCCTCGCCGGTGGGCGGCACGTCGGTGAGCTCGCCGCGGTAGGTGCCGTCGGGTCGGGTGGCGAGCTTGGCGCACACCACGTCGTCGAACAGGGGGCGCAGCGGGCCGATGGCGAAGTCGAGCGCGCCGGTGATGAGCACCGTGCGGTGACCGAGCTTACGGTGCTCGCGCACGCGGCGGATGCCCGCGGGGAACGACTTGGCCAGCAGCAGGTGGCTGAACATCTCGGTGGCGTCCGCGTCGAGCTGCTCGATCGGCGCCTTGTCGTAGCGCCGGTAGAAGTGGCGCAGGAAGTCGCTGCGGTCGCGCCGGTCGAGCGCCAGCAGCCCAGGCGCCTCGCCCAGGGTCTTGAGGATGTAGCGCAGCCGGTCGTCGCGGGGCAGCCGGCGGGTGGCCAGCCACGAGTACGACGCCACGACGTTGCTGGCGATGAGCGTGTTCTCGAGGTCGAAGGCAGCGAACTGCCGCTCCGGGGCGAGGACCTGGCGGCGCAGGCGGTCGGCCCGGTTCTCGACCGTGCGGCCGCCGGGCGTGGTGCGCACGCGGGCATGCAGCACCACCGACGGCAGGTGCACGTCGTGCACGTAGGTGGCCCAGTCGATCACGCGGGGGTCGAAGCAGAACGCGGCCTGGTCGGCAGCGTCGAGGCGCTCGTAGCGGGCCAGCAGCCGGTCGATGCCGTAGATGGCCTCGCACTCGGCATAGGCGCCGTACAGCTCGACGTAGCCCAGCGCGCGCTCGGCCTCCTCCCGCTTCTCCTCGAGCTTGGCCGCCCACAGGGCCTGCTTGCCCCGCAGCGGGAGGGACTGGAGGGTCGACTCGGCCCGCTCGATGGTGGTCTTGGCCCGCTCGAGCTGGCGCTGCACCCGGCCGCGTCCGGGGAACGACCAGTCGGGCACGACGATGGGCTGGCCCTCGCTGTCGTAGAGGGGGCGCTCGGTGAACCACTCGCGCACCAGGTCGACGAGCTGGCGGTAGCGCAGCGGGTTGGTGGAGCCGGACGCGACCTGGGTGATCTCGGGCGTCTCCGGGGGGCCACCTGCAGCCGCATCGACGACCGCGGCGACCACCATGTCGACGGGGATGACGTCGATCGTGCCCTCGGGGACTCCAGGGAACTCCTTGAGCAGGCCGCGGGCGTAGCTGATGATGATCGGCTCGGCCATGCGGAAGCCGCGGATCCAGCCCGGGCGGGGCTCGGCCCACGCGGACTCGATGATCGACGGCCGCACGATCGACACGGGCACGTCGCCACGCTGCTGCAGCAGCGCCCGCTCGCCGAACGCCTTCGTGTAGGCGTAGGCGTCCGGCCAGCCGAGCGAGGCGGCCCGGGCGCGCCCGGCGGCGACCATGCGGTCCTTCACCCACGCCTGCCGGCGCTGCTCGGTCTTGGCAGCGAGCGCCGGGGTGCCGGCCGCGCCCAGCTCGCGGCGGGCCTCGCCCCGGAGGCGCTCGAGCGCCTCGGGCGTGCGGCTGTCGGCCTCGGCGTCCTGGCGGGCGCGGCGGGCGCCGTCGACCTCGGCCCGCCAGTCGGCGTCGACGAAGAAGGGGCTCTCGTGGACGGGCTCCTCGAGGGCGGCGCCGCGGCGGTTGCCGGCCACGTAGCAGGTCGACACCGCCACGAGGTGGGGGGTGACGTCCAGGTCGTGGAGGGTGAGCGCGATGCGGCTGGGACCCAGCAGGTTGACCTCGACCGCGCTGTCGAGCGGCGAGTCGAACGCCACCGTGGCGGCGGAGTGGATGACGATGTCGCACGAAGCGAGGACCGCCCGGTCGGCTGCGTTCAGCCCCAGCCCGTCCGTGCCGACGTCGCCGGCGATGACCTGGACACGTCGCTCGACCGCGGCCTCCAACGCCTCCTTGCCCAGCTCGGAGCGCAGCCGGTCGAACGCGTCGTTGCGGAAGATCTCGCGCTTGGCCCGCTGGGCCACGGTCGAACGCTTGCCGGGGCGGATGAGGAGCACCAGCTCGCAGCCGGGCACCGAGCGCATGAGGCGCTCGATGAGCGCCGTGCCCAGGAAGCCGGTGCCACCGGTGATGGCGATGCGCTTGCCGTCGAGGGCCTCGGGGATCACCTCACCTGTCTACCATTTGGTAGATGGCGGTCGCGAAGGCACCGACGAGTGGTCCGACGAGTGGTCCTGGAAACGGTCCCGCGAACCGGACCGCCGAGCGCATCCTGACGGCCGCGCTCGATGCCTTCGGCACGCGGGGCTTCGGCGCGACCTCGCTCGACGACCTGGCGCGCGAGCTCGGCATCCGCAAGCAGACGATCCTCTACTGGTACCCGTCCAAGGACGTGTTGCTCGATGCCGCCATCGACCGCACGGCCGCCGAGGTCGGACGGCGCCTCGAGCGAGCCGTGGCGACCGCGGAACCGGGCTTCGGCCGGGTCGAGGCGATCGTGCAAGCCATGTTCCGGCTCGCCGCCCGGCACCCGTCGATGATCGGGTTCCTGCGCGAGGTGACCCGCCTGGGGCCGCCGGCATCGACCCGGCTGCTCGTTGTCCTCACACCGCTGATCGACAGGGCGGCCGGCCACCTCGCCGCCGAAATGGACGCCGGCCGCATCCGTCGGCACGACCCCCGGCTGCTGCTCCTGGCCGCGTACTCCATGGTCACGGGCCTGGCCACCGAGGTCGAAGTCCTCCGCACGTTCGGTGAGCAGCCGACACTCGCCTCGCTCGTGCGACGGCGGAACGAACTGGTCGACCTGCTGCGCGACGCGCTCGTTCCACCGCTGGCCTGAGCTACCCGTAGACGGTCATGACGCTCGAGCTCATGGCGCGTTCGAGGTTGTTCACCGTCGAGAAGCACATCAGCGGCGTGCCCCCGACCGTCACGTTGGAGGAGAGCATGCCGGCCGCGTGGGCGTCCTGCGTGCCCACGGGCTGGTAGACGGGTGCGCCGCTGTCGCCAAGGCGACCCGGGTAGTTCGTGCAGCTGTAGACGTAGGTCTTGCCGGCGGCGTCGCAGCACAGCGTCTGGTTCGCCCGCACGACGCTGCCGCAGTTGCCGCCGTCGCTGCCCACTCCTTCGAAGCACAGTCGCAGGCCCGGGGCGATCTGGGCGTTCGACAGCTTGTAGATGATCGCCCGGTGCCCGCCGCCCTGGGTGTGGATGACGGCCCACCTCGGCCAGCGCAGCCGCGACAACGACGTCAGACCGGCATCGCCGACGACCGTGCGCGCGGAGTAATAGCCGTTCGACCGGATCGAGTCGACCAGCCGTGAACCGATGACGACGCCGCTCCCGACCGGGCCGCAATGCCCCGCGGTGCTGCCGAAGTGGCCATAGCCGTTGCGGAACATCAGCCCGGTGGTGCACCCGTGACGCGCCCGCCCGACGTGCACGGTGATGGACAGCCCGAGCTCGTAGGGCGGGAACGTCGAGCGGGTGCGACCGGCGGGTGCGATCTCGATCCCGACGTTCGGTTCGATGACGACGGCGCCGGCGACGTCGGCAGGTACCGCCGGAGCGGCCGGCGCGGCCGGTGGGACCCCTCGTCGCGCGGCGGCGTTCGCCCGTGCGGCCGCCGCCCGGGCCGCCCCGCGGCGGGCAGCGTGGCGGGCGACGGTCTGGGTGCCCGCGGCGGCCTCGGCGGTCTGCACGACCACGCTGTTGCTGGCCACGTCGACGCCGACGGCGAAGTTCCCTGCGGCCGGATCGAGCGAGGCGGCGATCTCGTCGCCGGCGGCGAGGAGCGCGTCGTACCCGTGGACGACGGCGTCTGTGGCGACCCGCGGGTGGCTGTCCGTGATGTCGGCCACGGCGGCACGGTCGGCATCGGTGGCGCCGACCACCCCCACGTGCATCACGTCGCCGGGGCTCTCGCCCTCGATCCAGTAGCCGCCGTAGCGGGCACCGAAGGAGGCCTGCAGCGCGGGCACCACGGTCGTGATGTCGACCTCGTCGACGACCTGGCCGACGGGGACGGGGACGGTCGGGCGGCTCCGCGCTGCGGGCGGGCGGCGACTCGCGTCGCCGCCGGATCCGGCGGCGGGCGCGGCGGCTGGCGGGGCGAGACCGGCGAGGGCAACCACGAGAACGACGGCCAGGGGGAGAGCAGTCCGGCGCACAGTGGCTCCTTTCGTGGGGAGGAACCTGTGAGCGACGCGAACGCCGCTGGCGGCGAACCTACCCTGAGTCACACCCTGCGCGGTGGTAAACCCACGCAGAGCGTGGAAATCAGCGCTTCGTGGAGAACCGGCTCCGGTGCTCGTGGCGCTCGACAGCGAGCCGGACCAGCTCGTCGATCAGGTCGCTGTAGGGCACACCCGACGCCTCCCACAGCCGCGGGTACATCGACACCGGCGTGAAGCCGGGGATGGTGTTGACCTCGTTGACCAGGAACCCCCGGCCGGCCTCCTCGAAGAAGAAGTCGACCCGGGCCAGGCCGTCGCAGCGCAGCACGCGGTAGGCCTCGAGCGCCAGGTCGCGAACCTGGGCCGTGGCGTCGTCGTCGAGCGGGGCGGGCACCAGCAGGTCGCACGTGCCGTCGACGTACTTGTCCTCGTAGTCGTAGAACTCGTGGCTCGACACGACCTCGCCCGGCACCGAGGCCCGGGGCTGCGCGTTGCCCAGCACCGCGACCTCGATCTCGCGGCCGTCGACGCCCTCTTCCACCACGATCCACTCGTCGTAGGTGGCGGCGAGTGCGACGGCGTTCGCCAGCTCGTCGGCGTCGTGCGCCTTGCTCACGCCCACGGACGATCCCAGGTTGGCCGGCTTCACGAACACCGGGAACCGCAGCCCGGCGGCGGCGACCGCGTCGTGCGCGCGGTCGGCCTCGATGTCGCGGAGCGCCACGTAGGGCACCTGGGGGAGGTCGTGGACCGTCAGGATCTCCTTGGCCTTGACCTTGTCCATGCACAGCGCCGACGCCAGCACGCCCGAACCGACGTAGGGCACACCCGCGAGCTCGAGCAGACCCTGCACCGTGCCGTCCTCGCCATGGGGTCCGTGCAGCAGCGGGAGCACGACCACGGGCAGTCCACCGACGGCGGGCGTGACCGTCGGTAGCGGCTCGACCGACGTGCCCGTCGCCGAGAGGCGGTCGGGCAAAGCCAGCCGGCCGCCGGCGAGCGCGGCGAGGGCGTCGTCGGCCTGCACCCAGGCGCCCTCGCGGGTGATGCCCACAGGCACGACCTCGTAGCGGTCGGGGTCGACGGCGCCCAGCACGTGGGCGGCGGTGGTGCACGAGACCTCGTGCTCGGCCGACTGCCCGCCGAAGAGGACCACGAGACGGACGCGATCGGTGCTGGCCATGGGCAGCGAGCGTATCGGGGCGGCCGCAGGCCGGAGGGCACGCGGTCGCGACGGGGCGGGTTGTTCCGAGGGGCGCCGCCGAGGTGCGAAGATCGTCGACCGTGGAGATGCGCACCAGTGATGTCGCCGCCGCCACCGGTGGCCATATCGTCGGCCCCGATGTCACCGTGACCGGAGCGGCCATCGACTCGCGGCTGGTGGCTGCGGGTGAGCTGTTCGTCCCGGTGGTCGCCGAGCGCGACGGGCACGACTTCGTGCCCGCCGCCCTGCGCGCCGGGGCGGCCGCCTACCTCACGGCGCGTGCGGTGGCGCCCGGCGACGCGGAGGGCCGCCGCGGGCAACCGCACGGCACGGCGGTGCAGGTCGCCGACACGATGGCCGCGCTGACCGCGTTGGGTGGCTACGCCCGTGGCCGCGTGGAGGACATGGCCGGCGGCCGGGTCGTCGGCATCACGGGGTCGGTCGGCAAGACGAGCGTGAAGGACCTGCTGGCGCTCGCGCTCGGGGCCCGCTGGCGCACCGCGGCCAGCGCCGGCTCGTTCAACAACGAGCTGGGCGTGCCGCTCACGCTGGTCAACGCACCCGACGGCACCGAGGCGCTGGTGGTCGAGATGGGTGCCCGCGGCGCCGGCCACGTCAGGGACCTGTGCGCCGTCGCCCGCCCGACGGTCGGTGTCGTCACCCGCATCGCCGCCGTCCACACCGCGACGTTCGGCACGGTCGACGACGTTGCCGCGGCCAAGGCGGAGCTGGTGCAGGCCCTGCCGGCGACCGGGGTGGCGGTGCTCAACGCCGGGGACCCGCGGGTGGCGCGCATGGCTGCGAGCACCGATGCCCGGATCGTCACCTTCGGGGCCGGCGGCGACGTCCGCGCCGAGGAGGTCCGGCTCGATGCCGACCTGCGGGCGGTGTTCCGGGCCGTCACGCCCTGGGGCAGCGCCGAGGTGCGGCTGTGCGTCCGCGGCACGCACATGGTCGAGAACGCGCTCGGTGCCGCGGCTGCGGCCCTGGTGTGCGACGTCCCGCTCGACGACGTCGTCGGCGCGCTGGCCACCGCCGAGCTGTCGCGCTGGCGCATGGACCTGACGACGCTGCCCTCGGGCGCCCGCCTGCTCAACGACGCCTACAACGCCAACCCCACCTCGATGGCGGCGGCGCTCCGGGCGCTCGCCGCGCTCGAGGCCACGCGCCATGTGGCGGTGCTGGGCGTGATGGCCGAGATCGGCCCGTCCAGCGACGACGAGCACCGGGCCGTCGGCGCGCTGGCGCGCGAGCTGGGCATCGAGGTGGTGGCGGTCGATGCCCCGGCCTACGGCGGCACCGCCGTCGGCGACCTCGCCGCGGCCGTCGCCGCCCTGGGCCCGCTTCGCCCGGGCGACGCGGTGCTGCTCAAGGGCAGCCGCGTGGCCGGGCTCGAACGCCTGGTCGAGCTGTTGCGCTGATCCGGACGACCGCCGGCAGCGGCAGCCGACGTCAGGCGGTGGGGTCAGGCGGCGCGGGCGTCGGCGATCGTGGTGGAGATGTCGGCGCCGGCTGGGACGGCTGCGTCGAGCCGCGCGTACGCCGCGAGCCCGAGCGCCCACGCGGCACCGGCGAGCAGCACCACGGTGACCGAGGTCCGCTCGATGATCGGGCCGGCGATGAGGTTGCCGATCGGCACCGTCCCGCCGAATCCCATGATCCACAACGCCATCACACGGCCGCGTTCGTGGCCGGCGAGGTCCTGTTGCAGCACGGTCGACAACGACGTGACGAACGCGAAGTACGACACGCCCACCACGAGCACGACGGGGTACGCGACGGCGGGCGACCGGAGCACCGCGAACACGGCGAGACCGACGGCGTAGACGACGAGCGACGAGCGCACGATGCGCTCCTTCGACCGCTGGCTGAAGACCGTGCCGATCGACAGGGCGCCGATCACGGCCCCGATGCCGAAGCAGGCGTAGAGCACGCCATACGCGTTGGACCGCTCGTCGATGCCCAGGTTGCGCTCGGCGACCACCGGGAGCTGACCGACGAAGGTGAGCGAGATCAGCGAGAACGTGAAGATCGTGATGAGCGCCCGCCCGACCACACGGTCGCGCCGGGCGACGACGAACCCCGCGGTCAGGCGACGCACCCCCCGCGGCTCGTCGGGGTTGATCACGGCCGCCGGGAGCCGCACCGTGAGCAGCGCCCCGATGACGAGCAGGAAGGTGAGGCCGCTGCTGGTGAACACCGCAGGTGCGCCGAACGCCGAGTCGAGGAAGGCGCCGATGATCGGGCCGATGACCCGCGAGCTGTTCATCTGGGTCGACGTCAGCGACACCGCACCCGGCAGGTCGCGCCGGCTGACGAGCTGGGGGAGCAGTGCGGAGTACGTGGGGCTGTAGATGGCCTGGCCGGTGCCCATCAGGAACACGACCGCCACCATGGCGACCTTGTTCGGCTGGTCGGCGGCCACGATGACCGCCAGCGTGAGGGCCAGCACGCACTGCGACGCGGCGACGCTGATCAGGAGCCGCCGCCGGTCGACGATGTCGGCGAGCAGTCCGCCCAGCATCGAGAACAGCAGCAGGGGCCCGAGCTGAGCGAAGACGATGATGCCGACGAACGTCGACGATTCGGTCAGGTCGTAGGCGAGGGCACCGAGGACGACGTTCTGCGTCCAGATCCCGATGCTCGACAGGAACGCGGTGCCGAACATCCGCCGGAACATCGGGTAGCGCAGCGCGGCGCGGGCGGACCCGGGCGCGAAGGTGCGGTCGCCGTCGACGAGTGCGTCTTCGGCGTCCTCGAGCGGTGGCATCGAATGGGAGACGGCGGGCGGGTCGGCCGCGCCGGGGGAGCCCTGGGCGCGCACGGCGGTGAGACTGTCACCGTCGTCGGGGCTCGCTCCAACTTGACCGGCGGTCAGCATTGCGCGAGGAAGAGCCCTCGTGTTGGCCGCCGCCGCCCGGACGCAGCAGCTCGAGGGCGATGACGAGGAGGAGCAGCCCGCCCGCCACCTGCAGCGACTCGAGCGAGATGCCCGGCCAACGCCGGGGACACTCGGTGCATTCCCCGCTGGGCAACTGCCTGTTCTGTACCGTGCCGCCATGGACTTCCGGGGCACGACCGTGGCCGAGATCGCCGCACAGGTCACCGATCGCAGGCTCTCGGCCCGGGAGGTGACCGCGGCCGCGCTCGATCGCATCGACCGGTTCGACGGCGAACTCGGTGCCTTCGTGGCCGTCGATGCCGACTCGGCGATGGCCGAGGCGGCGGCGGTCGACGAGCGCATCGCGGCGGGTGACGACGTCGGTCCGCTGGCCGGGGTGCCACTGGCCGTCAAGGATCTCGAGGATGCGGCGGGCTACGTCACGTCGCGGGGCTCGATCGCCTTCGCGGCGGGCGAGCCGGCGGCGACCGACTCGCCCCTGGTCGAGCGCCTACGCGCCGCCGGGTGCGTCGTGGTGGGCAAGACCAACACGCCCGAGCTGGGGTGGAAGCCCGACACCGTCAACGAGACCTTCGGCGCCACCCACAACCCGTGGGCGCTCGACCGGTCGGCAGGAGGGTCGTCGGGCGGCTCCGCGGCCGCCATCGCCGCGGGGTTGGTGCCGCTCGCCACCGGATCCGACGGCGGAGGGTCGATCCGCATCCCCGCTGCCGTCAACGGCCTGGCGGGGCTCAAGCCGTCCCTCGGGCGCGTCCCCAGCGGGGGAGCGTCGCCGCCGGACTGGCCGCTGCTGTCGACCCGGGGCCCGATGGCCCGCCGGGTGCGCGACATCGCACTCGCGCTGGACGTCGTCGTGGGCCCGGAGCCCACCGACCTCACCTCTCTGCCGCTGCCCGAGGCCTCGTGGTCCCGCTCGCTCGTCGAGCTGCACCCGCCCCGCAAGGTGGCCTGGTCGCCCACGCTCGGCTACGCACGGCCCGACAGCGAGGTGCTGGCGGTGTGCGAGGCTGCGGTGAGGCGGCTCGAGTTGCTCGGTACCGAGGTCGTCGTCGTCGACGACGTGTTCGGGACCGATCCGTTGGACGATTGGCTGGCGCTCGTCGGTGTCTACTGCCTGCGCACGCTCGACCGCTTCCACGACGACGACGATGTGTGGGGCCACATCGATCCGGGCCTCGTGGCGGTGATGGAGTGGGCGCGGGCGTCCGTGTCAGCCACCCGCTTCGCCCAGGCGTCCGACGCCTGCCACAGGCTCAACCTCACCCTCGTCGACCTGTTCCACCAGGTGCCGCTGCTGTTGACACCCACCGTCGCGGGCCAGACACCCCTCATCGGGGAACAGGGCTCGATCGACGGCGAGCCCGACGTGAACTGGGTGCGCTACACGTATCCGTTCAACATGACCCGGTCGCCGGCGGGCACGGTGTGCGCCGGCTTCACGGCCGACGGCATGCCCGTCGGGCTCCAGGTGGTGGGGCCGCAGCATGCCGACGTGGTGGTCCTGCGGGCGCTCGCCCTGCTCGAGGACGCGCTCGACGACGAGACGGTTGCTCCGTTCGGAGCAGTGTGAGGCGGCTTGCTAGAGTGCTTTCTTCCCTGGGCGTATAGCTCAGTTGGCTAGAGCGCACGCTTCACACGCGTGAGGTCACAGGTTCGAGCCCTGTTACGCCCACCAACCCAGGGTTCCGGCACACGACGGCAGGCTCACCGCCTGCCGTCGAACGCGTTCGGGGGCGACCCGAGTGGGCCGCCCCCGAAAGGATCGCTCGTCGTTGGTGCGAGCCCAGCCAGCGGCCGGGCTCGCCGCGGTGTGGCCTAGAAGTAGCCCTGGTCGACGTAGATCTCGGTGGTCTCCACGCCGTCCACCGGCTCGTACGACCTGACCGAGCCCGTCGCCCGACCGCCGGCCGGGATCAGGTCGACGAAGCCGTAGGTGCCGCCGATGATGTCACCGGCCGCGTTGCGGTAGATCGCATAGGCGTAGGTGCTCTCGAGATCGACCTCGTAGGTCGACTCGACTGTGAACGTCGTCTCGGTGCTGTACTCGTCGGAGGTCGTCGCCACCTCGGAGACGGTGAACGTGCCCGCCGGCGCCTCGGCCGAGAAGCCCTCCTCGAACGACACGTCGAGTCGGCCGACGCCGTTCGGGACCTCGTCGGTGATGTCGTAGCCGATGCCGAGCGTGTCGCCGGCGTTGAGGCGGCCGACCGAGTGGCTGTCGCTGCCGACCACGGTGTCGTTGGTGTCGTAGATCGCCACCTCCACGGTGAAGTTGACGCGGTCCTCGTCGCTCGTGTTGGTGATGAGGACGCCGTAGCCCGTGTTGGAGAACCCGCTCTCGGAGGCCTCGAGACCGTCGACAGCGGTGCTGCCACCGCCACCGCCGCCGGGATCTGCGGTGGTGTCGGTCGTCACGGAGGATGCGGTCGTGTCATCCGGGGTGTCGGGTGTCTGTTCGGTGGTCGTCGTTGACGCGGACGGCTCGTCATCGCCGCCCGCCAGCACCACGATCAGCCCGACGAGAGCCGCCGCGACCACCACGCCGATGGCGACGTACAGCGGCGTCTTGTTCTGGGTGCCGGGAGGCTGCGCGCCGGGCGGCATGCCGCCGTAGGGGCTGGGCGGGGCGCCGGGCGGGAACCCACCACTGGGCGGACCGGCGGGGTAGCCCCCGCTGGGCGGGCCCATCGGGGGAGCCAGCGGGGGACCGGTGGGCGGGCCACCGGGCACGGCTGCCCCGGGCGCGACCACTGCCGCCGCGTCAGCCGTGCCGGGCATCTCCGGGCGCGGCGGTGGGTACCACTTGTCGTCGGAGGCCTGCCACCAGTCAGGGCCCTGCGGTGTATCGCTCATGATCGTGTCCTCGTCATTGTCTCCGCCGTGATCGCCCAGCTTCAGGTCCGGCGGGATGATCCTGCCAGCCGAGGTCGCAACTGTAGGTGATCGCGTCGGGGGATCCCGACCGCGTCAGGCGATGGTCTTGGCGAGGCGGTCCATGGCGTCGTCCTCGCTGATGTCGAGGGCGAACGCCAGCTCGGACACGAGCACCTGGCGGGCCTTGACGAACATCGACTTCTCGCCGGCGGACAGACCCTTGTCGTTGTCGCGCAGGGCCAGGTTCCGCACCACCTCGGCGACCTGGTAGACGTCGCCGGACTTGAGCTTCTCCTGGTGGTTCTTGAACCGCCGGGACCAGTTGGTGGGCTCGCGCACGTCCTTCTTGGCCAGGACCTCGAAGACGTCCTCGACGTCCTCGACGCTGATCGGGTAGCGCATCCCGATCTCCTCGGCCTTGTCGACCGGCACCTTGAGCACGAGGTCGCCATGGGTCATGCGGAGGACGAAGAACTCCTTGTCCTCGCCATCGGGTGGCATGGCCCTCTTCTCGGTGGCCTCGATGACGGCCGCCCCGTGGTGGGGGTAGACCACCCGATCCTTGACGCGAAACGACACGCGCAGCTCCTCGAACGTCCCTGGGGGTCCGTACAGGATGCCACTTCGGGGCGTGTGTTCCACAGTTCGCGGGTCGTCGCAGCGACTGTCCGCGGGCTGGTGCGCCGTCACCCCGACCCCTACAGTCGCTGCACGGCCGGTGCGAGAACCTCGGGAGGGTCGCCGTGATCGAATGGTCCGACGAGCAGCAGATGGTGCGTGCCGCGGTGCGCGACTTCATCGAGAAGGAGGTCGTGCCGCACCACCGTGAGCTCGAGCACGGCGACCTGCCGCCCTACGACATCATCCGCAAGCTGTTCTCGACCTTCGGCATGGACGCCATGGCGCGCGACCGGTTCGACCGGCAAATCGCCCGCGACAAGGCGATCGCCGCGGGCGAGCAGGTCGACGAGCCGTCGGCCAAGGCGCCGCGCGACCCGGCCGAGGCGGCCAACGCCACCGCGTTCCAGATGATCCCGATCATCGAGCTGTGCCGGTGGTGCCCGGGCATGGTCACGGCGATGGGCGTGTCGATGGGGCTGACCTCGGCCGCCATCCTGTCCAAGGGCACGGTCGCCCAGAAGGAGCGGTGGGGGCTGCCCCTGCTGACGATGGAGAAGATCGGCGCCTGGGCCATCACCGAGCCGGGCTCGGGCTCCGACGCGTTCGGCTCCATGCGCTCGACCGCTCGGCGCGACGGCGACGAGTACGTGCTCAACGGGTCGAAGACGTTCATCACCAACGGCCCCTACGCCGACACGATCGTCTTCATCTGCAAGCTCGCTGAGGGCGACCGCGCAGGGAGCCCGGGGCCCGAGCGGCCCGGCGGCGAAGCGGCCAGGAGCGGGAAGCACGAGGGCAACCCGCCCGAGGAGCGCAAGATCGTCAGCTTCATCCTCGACTCCGGGACTCCCGGGCTCGAGCAGTCGAAGCCGCTCAAGAAGATGGGCATGCACAGCTCGCCCACGGGTGAGCTGTTCCTCACCGACGTGCGGGTGGGGCGCGACCGGCTGATCGGCGAGACCGAGACCCCCGAGGGCGGGGGCCGCTCGGCGGCCAAGGCCACGTTCCTGCAGGAGCGGTCGGGCGTTGCCGCCATGGCGCTGGGCATCATCTCGCAGTGCCTCGACCTGTCGGTCGAGTACGCGAAGAACCGGGTGCAGTTCGGTCAGCCGATCGGCGAGTTCCAGCTCATCCAGGACAAGCTCGCCCGCATGGAGGTCGCCCGCCTCAACGTCCAGAACCTGGTGTTCCGGGTGATCGAGGCGTCGGCCACCGACCGGGGCTTCACCCTCGCCGAGGCGTCGGCCATGAAGCTCTACGCCGCCCGGGCCGCCACCGAGGTGGCGCTCGAGGCCGTGCAGCTGTTCGGCGGCAACGGCTACATGAGCGAGTTCCAGGTCGAGCAGCTGGCCCGCGACGCCAAGGTGCTGCAGATCTACGGCGGCACCGACGAGATCCAGATCACCCACATCGCCAAGGACCTGCTCCGAGGCTGACCAGCCGCCCAGCGCGTCCGGGCGTTGCGCCTCACGGCAGCGGCACGAGGGCGGTGGTGACCTGTGCGTCGGGAAGGTGGAGTGCGGTGTAGCGGGCCGCCCATGCGAGCGCGATGAGTTGCGCGTTCAGCTCCTCGGCCCGCGCGTACCGCTCCTCGCCCGGCTCGTAGATGTGGCCGTCCGCGTGCCGTACCTGCAGGTCGCGGGTCCGGGCCGTGTGGAGGTCGAGCCAGTCGATGGCCGACGGCACGTCGGCGGCGCCGGTGGCGGGGTCGACGTCGGCGGCCACCAGCGTCGCGGTGGCGTCGAACGCCATCCATTGCGGATACCGCAGTTGACCCCAGTCGGCGACCGCCGGGTAGTGGATGCTGCCGTCGGGTCGGTAGATCGTGCCCGCCGGCGGCTCGAACGGTGGGGCCGGGAAGGTCAGCGCGGTCACCGCTCGCCACACCAACCGGCCGTTGTGCGTGTACGCCTCGGGCACCGGGCGGTCGGCCAGCCCGGCGTAGATCCTCGACCACCACGCGTACTGCGCGACCGAGATGTAGTCGGCGTGGATGCCCCCGTGGTTCTCGACCGTGCCGTCGTCGTAGGCGTTGAAGCCCCCGAGGCGCGTGCGCAGCGGGATGCCGTTGATCGGTCTCGTGCTGCGGGTGTCGGCCTCGGTGGCGTAGGCGGCGACCCCGAGCTGCACGCCGGCTCGTGACCACGCGGTGGCCCGCGGGTGGCCGGCCAGCATCTGGGTCGCGAGACCCAGGTGGCCAGCGTCCCACGCAGCTTCTTCCGCGGCTGAGTTCCCCGTTCGTCCCGGCAGGACCACGCCGTCGCGGTTCCGCCAGTAGGGGACGGGGCGAGCGGTGACCGCATCGGCCTCGGCGGCGACGACATGAGCCACGTAGGCGCGCGTCTGCGGCGCCAGCTCGTCCCACACGAGCCACGCCGCCAGTCCGAGTTGAC
Organism: uncultured Acidimicrobiales bacterium; assembly: GCA_963735375.1. Lineage (GTDB taxonomy): Bacteria > Actinomycetota > Acidimicrobiia > Acidimicrobiales > VFJN01 > ZC4RG19. The sequence goes on along the minus strand of CAVTKS010000004.1, from coordinate 234,421 downwards.
CGGCCCAGAGCGCGGACTGCCACGTTCGCCCCCAGCCCCGGGGGGACAGCGAATCGTGCTGGCATGCGGCCGAGCGCACGAGCCAGTCGACGTAGTCGATTGCCTGGGAGCGGGGCCGCCCGATGACCGCCCCGTCGTAGCCGTCCATCGAGACCGCGACGGCGACGGTCAGCGCTGACATCGACGCCCCTCGGATGGCGAGCTCGGCCGATGGGTCGACAGCGAGGAGGTTGAGGTACGTGTGCGCGTTGCGGGATGCGTAGTCGGTGCCGTACTCGACGCCGAGGATCGTTCTACCGGCGTCCAGAAAGGCATCACGCAGCGGGCCGTCCGGCATGGGGGCGTCGAGGCCCGCTGGCGCGCGCACGTACGTGTCCGTCGGGACAGCCAGGCCGGGCACGATGGTGGGACAGGCGCCTCCTCCGGCACCCGCTGGTGACGGGTAGGGGAGGGGCCGACCGGTCGCACTCGACGTGAGCGTCACCTGGGCCGTGCTCGAGTCCGCCGCGTGCCCCGAGGACAGGAACCAGGTGGCGCCGCGGGCCACGCCGACGGTGTCGGTGCGGTCGCCATTCCAGTCGCCGACGACCGGGCTGTCGCTGGACCTCCCGAAGGCGCGCCTGTGGTGGGACACCCCGGAGGAGTTGGTGTCGCGCAGGTAGAAGACGTTGCCCCGGTGGACACCGATGGTGTCGCCACCGTTGCCGTCCCAGTCGCCGGCCAGCGGCCGGTCGCCCCGCGTCCCGTACACGAAGGTGCGCGTCGAGGGCCCAGCGCTCGGCGCGTCCCGCTGGTACCAGGTGCCGTTCCGGAACACCCCGATGTCCGTGCGTCCATCGCGGTTCCAGTCACCGGCGACTGCGGCGTCGCCTGTCCGACCGTAGGTGAACGTGCGCCACGCGACCGGACGGCCCACGATCCGGTCGTACATCACCCAGACGCCGTTCAGGAAGTAGCCCGGAGTGAAGGTGCCGTTGCCGTCCCAGTCGCCGTAGAGGGGCGTCGACCCCGTACCGGTGGGGATCGACGCCACGAAGTCCGGAGCGCCGGCTCCACCGGCGGTGCGGGCTCGCCACGCGTTCGCCTGGACGACCCCCGGCACCGTCCGTAGCGGGTAGGCGGGCAGCGCATCGCCGACCGTCGGCGGTCGGTCCGTCACCTGGGCCGGTGCTGCGGCCGCCGCGTCGCCTGGGTGTGTGGGTCCGGCGACGAGCGCGGCGCAGACAGCGGTGGCGACGGCGGCCATGAGCCGTCGCGCGGTCGACTGGCGCCGCCGACCGGTGCGCGTCGCACCGCGACCGTGCGTGATGCTGTCCGTCTGTGCTGCCAGACCCCGACCCCAGTCCACGTCAGGCCAGGCCGTTCTGTCCGCCGCCCGCCAATTCGATCGCAGAGATGTACCACGCCGACGTGTCCAGGGGCCTATCGAGCACGAACGCGACCTCGGAGCGCGCGCCGTACGACGTGACCAGGACAGCGCCGCAGCGGGTCTGCAGGCCGGCGCTGTCGACCGCGGTGCACGGGCCCACCTCGCGCTCGGTGAGGCCCTCCCCGGCGAGCATGAAGAGCTCGGTCGCGATCTGCACCTGACCACCGGCGAGGTACCGATCGGCCTCGTCGGGGGCCTCGCCCGCGGCGGCGAGGTCGATGACGGCCGTCGCTACGGCCCGCGGGTCCTGCCGGTCGATGACGCCCGGCAAGGTCGTCACCGTGGGTGCCGGTGTTCGAGCCGTGCCCGGGGCTCCCGGCCCACCGCTGGTGGCGGTGCGCTCTTGCTCGTCCGTGGTCGTCGCTGTCGGCTCGCCCTCCCACGCCGTCGACGTGGTCGACTGCTGGGGACGATCAGCCCGGTCCGGCTCGCCCGCGGTGCCGGATTGGCGCCCAGCGTCCACGGCCAGCACGACGACGGCGACGGCGACGACGGCGGCCGCAACGGCTCCGCGCCGGAGCCTCACAGGCCCAGGGAGCGGCCGATGATCTCCTTCATGATCTCGGTCGTGCCGCCGTAGATGCGGGTGATACGGGCGTCGGCGTAGGCCCGGGCCACCGGGTACTCGGTCATGTAGCCATAGCCGCCGTGGAGCTGCACGCACGTGTCGACGACCCGCCCCTGCAGCTCGGTGCACCACCACTTGGCCATCGACGCCTCCTCGGCGGTCAGCTCGCCGGCGTTGAGCGCCAGCACGCAGCGGTCGATGAAGCTCTGCGCGATCTCGATCTCCGTGGCCATCTCGGCCATACGGAACCGGCTGTTCTGGAACGAGCCGACAGCCTGGCCGAATGCCTGGCGCTCCTTGACGTACGCCAAGGTTAGGTCGAACGCGGCGCGGGCGGCGGCGACGCCGGTGGCAGCGATCGACAGCCGTTCCTGGGGCAGGTTGGTGACCAGGTAGCGGAAGCCCTCGCCCTCGTCGCCCAGGCGGTTGACCGCCGGGACGCGCACGTCGGTGAAGAACAGCTCGGCGGTGTCCTGGGCGTGCATGCCGATCTTGTCGAGGTTGCGGCCACGCTCGAAGCCCTCCATCCCGCGCTCGACGACGACCAGCGACATCCCCCGGTGGCGCTGCGTGGGATCGGTCTTGACCGCGGTGATGACCAGGTCGGCGTTGATGCCGTTGGTGATGAACGTCTTGGACCCGTTGACCACGTAGTCGTCGCCGTCGCGGCGGGCGGACGTGGTCATCGAGGCGAGGTCGGAGCCGATGCCGGGCTCCGTCATGGCGATGGCGGTGATCAGTTCGCCGGAGCAGATGCCGGGCAGCCACCGGGCCTGCTGCTCGTCGGTGCACAGCGACAGGAAGTAGGGCAGACAGATGTCGTTGTGCAGCGTCCACCCCAGCCCGGCGGCGTTGACCCCCGCGTGCTGGATCTCCTCGGCGATGACCAGGTTGTAGCGGAAGTCGTCGACCCCGCCGCCACCGTGCTCCTCGGGAGCGGCCATGCCGAGGAACCCGTGCGCGCCGGCGCCGGTGAACAGGGACCGGGCGGCCAGCCCGGAGCGTTCCCACTGCTCGTTGTGCGGCACGACCTCGGCCGCGATGAAGCGGCGGACGCTGTCGCGGAACAGGTCGTGCTCGTCGGCGAACAGGGTGCGGTGCACGGCCGAGGACCGTAGCCCCCACCGTCGCCGCGGGGCGTGTCCGCCCGTCCCGACGTGCCGCCCTGGGTACTAGGGTTGCCGACATCGGTGCAGGAAATGGCGGGGGAGCCTCGGAGATGAGCGACACCACGGCCCGACCTGACCCGCCGGCCCGCTCGGCGAAGCGGGGTCCCGGCCGTCCGCGTGCGCAGCCGCTCGAGGAGCAACGTAGGAGCGTGCTCGACGCCGCCCGTGCGGTGTTCGCCCAGCACGGCTACCACGGGGCGACCATCGAGGCGGTGGCGCGGGGGTCGGGCACGCCGCGCCCCACGGTCTACGAGCTGTTCGGCAGCAAGGACGACCTGTTCGCGGAGGTGGTCGACGATTCGGCCGACCGCGTCGTCGTGCGGTTGTCGGCCAGCTTCACCGAGTCCGCGGAGTTCCCCGTCGACGAGTTCGTACGGCACAACTTCGCCGCGGTGTTCGACCTCTTCGAGCAGGACCGCGAGGCCGTGACCGTGCTGCTGAACGCAGAGCACGGCTCGGTCGACCGCCCGACGGCGGCACCGGGCGAGGTGCGCAGGCGGGTCCTTCAGGAGATCAGCGCGTTCACCCGGTCTCGCTGGGAGGAGCTGGGCGTGGACATCGGCGACTCGGCCGAGATCATGGCGCTCCTCTTCTTCCGCATGGCCGAGGGTCTCGCCATCCGCCAGGCCGACGACGACAGCTGGGACCGCGAGGCGCTGATCGACCTGCTCACCGAATTCACGCTGGGCGGCATCGCGCGCCTGTGGGAGGAGTCCCTGGACGTGCTCGTCGCGGCCGGCCGTCGTGCCGGCACGGGTGGGTCGTCCTGATGCCTGCGCCGATGAGCTCGCCACCCGCCGGTCGGGTGGCGGTGGTCGTCGGCGGGGGAGGCCCACCGGCCGTCCGTGTGGGCGACCTGGGCGACCTGGGGGTCGACCCGCTCGTGATCGCGGCCGACTCGGGGCTGGCGGGGGCCGCCGCGCTGGGCCTCGACGTCGATCGGGTCGTGGGCGACATGGACTCGGTCGACGCCACGCTGCTGCAGGCGGCGGCCGAGGCCGGCACACGGGTCGATCGCCATCCGGAGGCCAAGGACGCTACCGACCTCGACCTCGCCCTCGACGTGGCCCGCGCGGCGAGCCCGTCCCGCCTGGTCGTCGTGACGGGGCAGGGCGATCGGTTCGACCACGCGCTCTCTGTGGCGCTGTCGATCTCGGCCCCCGGCCGGTCGGCGCCGCCTGTGGAGGCGTGGATCGGGCGGGCACACCTGTGGGTCGTGCGCGACGAGGTGGCGCTCACCGGCGCGCCCGGTGACCTGCTGAGCCTGCTGCCGGCCCACGGGCCGGTGACGGGCGTGACGACGAGTGGCCTGCTGTACCCGCTCGACGACGAAGATCTGGCGGCGGGCACCAGCCGCGGTGTCAGCAACGAATGGGCGACCGACCTGGCCACCGTGCGCGTGCGGTCCGGTGTGCTCCTCGCGGTGGCCCCCGGGGCGTCGGGCACGCACTGGGCCCGCTCCCGTCGCTGAGCCATCGGCGGCGGTTGGGCGGCCGTCGTGCCGAGGTGCCACGATCCCCGCGTGGACGTGACGGCCGACCTCGTGGCTCCCTGCACCCCCGATGCGCTGTACTCGTGGGTCGACGACCTCGGCCGGTACCCGCAGTGGCTCGAGATCGTGCCCCGGGCCGCATCGGTCGAGGCCCATCCCGACGATCCCGGCCCGGCCTGGTCGGTCGATCTGCGCGGCCGCCTCGGCCCGTTCGCCCGGTCGAAGCGCCTCCGCATGGCGCGCACGGTGCACGAGCCGGGCCTGGTCCGGTTCGAGCGGGTCGAGCACGACGGGCGCCAGCACGCGCCCTGGGTGCTGTCCGCCGACGTGGCGCCCACCGACGAGGGCACGCGCCTGCGGATGCACATGCACTACGGGGGCAGCCTGGGCGGGCCGCTGGTCGAGCGGCTGCTGGCCGACGAGATCAAGCGGTCGCGGCCGCGGCTCCTCGCCCTGATCGGGTCCTGAGGGGCCCGGTCAGGACAGGGCGGCGCGAGCCGCGTAGCGACCGCCCTGCCGGTCGAGGCGCAACGGCAGGTCGAACAGCTCGGACAACGCATCGGCGGTGAGCACGTCGCCGATCTCGCCTGCGGCGAGCACCCGCCCTTCGCGCAGGAGCAGCGCGTGGTTGAAGCCCGGCGGGATCTCCTCGACGTGGTGGGTGACGAGGACGGTCGGTGGGGTGGTGCCGTCGTCGGCGAGGTGGGTGAGGCGCGTGATCAGATCCTCCCGGGCGCCGAGGTCGAGGCCGGCGGTCGGCTCGTCGAGCAGCACCAGACCGGGCTCGCCCCACAGCGACCGCGCCAGCAGGACGCGCTGGCGCTCGCCGGACGACAGCGTGCCGAAGGTACGTTCGGCCAGGCCCGCGGCCCCGGTGCGCTCGAGCAGCCCGAGAGCGACGGCGCGGTCGTCGGGCCCGTAGCTGTGCCACCAGGCCTCGAGCGCGGCCTCGCGGGCGGTCATGACCGCGTCGACGGCGGTGACGTCGGGCCGCAACATGTCGGCGAACGCCGGGCTCACGAGGCCGATGCGGGTGCGCAGCCGTCGGACGTCCACTCGCCCGAGCTTCTCGCCCAGCACCTCGACCGTCCCGGCCGACGGATGGATGTACAGGGAGGCGACACGCATGAGCGTCGTCTTGCCCGACCCGTTCGGACCGAGCACCACCCAGCGCTCCCCGGCGCGCACGGTCCAGTCGACGCCGTGGAGCAGCGTGGCCGGGGGGCGCACGACGCTGACTCGCTCGAGGTGCAAGGCGACGGTCACGGGGGGCACGCCGGGCGACGGTACGCGGAACCGGTGGCTGGGGCCTCACTACCGATGGGTAGCTTTACGACGTAGCGAAAGCAGACATGGAATCGCAATGTTCGTAACGAGCTCGTAGGGTCTCCGCCTCATGCGCCGACAACTGCTTGTACCGACGCTGGTCACGGGGAGCCTCCTCGTCGTCATGGCGACCACAGGGTCCACCCACGCCGGGGACGACGGCGATCGCCGCGACTCGAGCGAGATGGCCCCCATCTCCTCGTCGCGGAACGTCCGGCCGCTCCTCCAGCCGGACACGACCACGACCACGGCACCGCCCCCGCCGCCGACTACGACGACGACGACGGCACCGCCCCCGCCGCCGACCACGACGACGACGGCGCCCCCGACCACCACCACGACCGCGCCGCCTCCGGAGCCGGCGGTCGAGCTCAGCGCTGGTGGCGGCATCGTGTGCCCGGTTGCCGGTCCCGTCGAGTTCGTCGACTCGTGGGGGGCGGCCCGCTCCGGCGGCCGCGCCCACCGGGGAACCGACATGATGGCGGCCCAGGGCACCCCCACGGTGGCACCCGTCAGCGGCGCCGTGGAGCATCGCTCGAGCTCGCTCGGCGGGCTGTCGTGGTACGTCCGCGGCGACGACGGCAACACCTACTACGGCACCCATCTCTCGGGCTACGAGAACGAGGGCGCCGGCTGGGTCGAGGCCGGCACGGTGATCGGCTACGTCGGCCAGTCGGGCAACGCGGGCTCGCCCCACCTGCACTTCGAGCTCCAACCCCGCGGAGGCGCGGCCGTGAACTCCTACCCGCTCGTGGCGGGCGCCTGCTGACATGCACGCCGGGTTACCGGCGGTAAGCAATCGGCGGCGGTTTGGACTGCCGCCGGTCGCCCGCCACTACGGTGTCGCTTGAGCGAGCACCCGTCGACGTGACGGGACGGCAACGAGACCGAGCGGCCCGTGGCGCCGCTGCGGATCAGCGAGAGCGGAGTGACATGCGCATCGGCATCCTCGGTGGAACAGGTCCCGCGGGCAAGGCACTCGCTGCCCGGTTGGCGTCCGTCGGCTTCGACGTGGTGGTGGGCTCGCGCTCGAAGTACCGGGCGATGGAGGTCGTGGACACGCTCCTCGAGCACTGGTCCGACCGCCGCCTCACCATCGGCGCGGGCGACAACTCCCAGGCCGCCGACACCGACGTCGTCGTCATCGCCACTCCGTGGGACGGCGCGACGCAGACAGCCGTGTCGGTCGAGGAGCACCTCCGCGGCAAGGTCGTCGTGTCCATGGCCAACGCGCTGACGAAGCTGGGCAAGGAGTTCCAGCCGTTGGTGCCGCCCCGCGGTTCGGTGGCCGCCAGCGTCCAGGCCGCCGTTCCCCACTGCAAGGTGGCCGCCGCCCTGCACCATGTGCCGGCGAAGGAGCTGGGCGACCTGCGTCACCCGATCGAGAGCGACGTCCTCATCTGCTCCGACCACGCGTCCGCGGTCGAGCTGACGAGCGAGATCGTCGCGAAGATCCCCAACATGCGGCCGCTCAACGCCGGCGAGCTGGCCATGGCGACGCCCATCGAGTCGTTCACCGCCGTGTTGCTCCAGCTCAACATGCACTACAAGACGCGGGTGGCGGTGAAGCTCACCGGCATCCCGGATGACGCCGCGACCATCGACGCCCCGGCCCCGGACGCCAAGACGGCCTCGGGTCGCAAGGGCAACGGAGCGAGCGCCGCGCCCACCGCGGCAGAGCCGACGGCGTGAGCGAGCGCAGCGACGACGCCCGCGACGGCGAGCCCATGCGGCTCCACGACACCGCACGCGGCGACGTCGTCCCGTTCACGCCTGGCCAGGTGGTCACCATGTACACGTGCGGCATCACGCCGTACGACGCCACCCACATCGGCCACGCCGCCACCTACCTCACCTACGACATCCTGCAGCGGCGGCTGCGCGATCGCGGCCACGAGACCCGCTGCGTCCGCAACGTCACCGACGTCGACGACGACATCCTCCGCAAGGCCCGGGAGCTGGGGGTGCACTACCTCGACCTCGCCGCGGCCGAGACCGCTCGGTTCGACGACGACATGCTGGCACTCGACGTCCTGCCCAGCTGGAGCGAGCCGCGGGCGACCTCCGCGATCGCCGACATCCGCGGGTTCATCGGCATGGTCCTCGATCGGGGCTACGCCTACCAGGCGGGTGGCGCCGTGTACTTCGACGTGTCCCGCTTCGAGCGCTTCGGCCAGATCAGCCACCTGAGTCGAGACGAGATGCTGGTGCTGGCGGCAGAGCGCGGCGGCAACGTCGACGACCCGCACAAGGACGACCCGCTCGACTTCGTGCTGTGGCAGCCGTCGGCCGACGACGAGCCGTCATGGGAGTCGCTGTGGGGCCCCGGCCGCCCGGGCTGGCACATCGAGTGCTCGGCGCTGGCGATGCGCGAGCTGGGCACGACCATCGACCTCCACGGCGGCGGCTCCGACCTGATCTTCCCGCACCACGAGTGCGAGGCCGCGCAATCCGAGGCCGCCACGGGCGAGCCCCTCGTCCGTCACTGGATGCACCAGGCGATGGTGCGGATGGACGGCGAGAAGATGTCCAAGTCGCTCGGCAACCTCGCGTTCGTCTCCGAGCTGCGCAAGACGTGGGATCCCCGGGCGATCCGCCTGGCCGTGCTGGCCCACCACTACCGGCACGGGTGGGACTGGACCGACGAGGTGATGCCCCGGGCCGCGGCGCGGTTGGCGCTGTGGCAGGAGTCGAGCACGGCCGACGGTGACGCCGCTCTCGACGCCGTGCGCGCCGCCCTCGACGACGACCTCGACACGCCGTCCGCCCTGGGCGCCATCGACGAGGCCGCCGAGGCCGGTAAGGACGTGTCGCTGGCGGCAGCGCTGCTCGGCGTCGATCTCGCCCGTTCGCCGGCGAGCTGACGGCGCGCGCACTGCGTCGCGTGACCGTCGCGACGTGGTCTCGCCGTCACGGCGTCCGTCGCACTAGCTTTCCCGCCGTCGCGGCGGCACGGGACCGTCCGACAGTCGAGGCGGAGGGCGGGGCATGCAGGCTGGGGGACGGCGGGTCGCGGTCATCGCGACCGGAGTGGCCGCGCTGGTCGTCATCGTCGCGAGTGTCGCCCTGCGCGGGCCGGGTGGCGAGGATCGCTCGGATGACGCCGCTCCGCAGCGGGGCGGTGCAGAGGCGGATGCGGCGCCGGCCCTTCCCGAGGGCCTGACACCGCCCGATCCTGCGCACCCGAACCCGACCGGTGACGACCCGCTGGCGATCGGCGCGCCGCCCGAGGTGCCGGCGGCGTCGACGGCCGAGGGCTTCCTCGCCCGGGCCGAGCAGATCCGGGCGAGCTCGCCGGCCACGGTGGCGTCTCCCCCCAAGGTCCGGCCCGGTGAGCCCGACCCGGGGCCCCAACCCGACGACGGGACGCTGCTGGTGACGTTCGCTCCCGACACGTCCGACGACGCCGTCGCCGCGGCGTTGCGCGCCGCGGGGGTCAGCGGCCGTCCGATCGACGGGACCGGTGTCGTCGAGGTGGCCACCGAGGGGCAGGACCATGCTGTCGTCGCCGCCGCGCTCGAGGCCGACGACGCGGTCGAGTCCGTCGCGCCCAACCTCGTCCGCCGTGCCGGCAAGACACCGAACGACCCCGAGGTCGGCGCCCAGGCACACCTCGAGACCGTGCGCGCACTGCAGGCCTGGGAGGTCGCCGACACGCGGGCCTCGGTCGTCGTGGCGGTGCTCGACACGGGCGTCGACCGCGACCACCCGGACCTGGCGCCCAACCTGGTGGCCGGGTACGACGCGGTCCACGAGGACGCCGATCCCGCGGACGACAACGGCCACGGCACACAGGTCGCCGGCGTCGTGGGCGCCGCGACGGGCAACGGCAGCGGGGTGGCGGGCGTGGCGTGGAACGCCAAGATCATGCCGGTCAAGGTCCTCGACGCTGCCGGCCGGGGCACCGACGCAGACATCGCCCAGGGGATCGTCTGGGCGACCGACCACGGCGCCCGCATCATCAACCTGTCGCTCGGCGGACCGGGCGCGAGCGACCTGATCGACAACGCGGTGGACTACGCCCTGCAGCGGGAGGTGGTGCTGGTCGCCGCTGCCGGCAACGCCAGCTCCCAGGCGCTCTTCTACCCGGCGGGGGCGCCGGGGGTCCTGGGCGTCACCGCCACCGACAGCGCCGGCCAGTTCGCCTCGTTCTCCAACCACGGCCCGTGGTACCTGCTGGCTGCCCCTGGCATCGCCATCCGCACGACTGCGATGGCCGCCGGTCCGGGCGCGGCGTACACGTCGGCGACGGGCACGTCATTCTCGTCGCCCATCGTCGCCGGAGTTGCCGCCCTGCTGAGCGAGCGCCATCCGGGGTGGGGGTGGTTCGAGGTCGCGGACGAGCTCGTGCGCACCGCCCGCGACGCGGGGCCCGCGGGCGTGGACGACGCCTACGGTTTCGGCATCGTCGACGCGGCGGCCGCCCTGGGGGTGGGCCCGCTCGGCGCCACCAGCCAACCGGTCCTCACCGGCGACGCCGGGAACGTGCCATCGGCCGCGCGCGCCATGGCCGCCGGGGCGATCGCCAGCGAGTCCATCGGCTACGAATACGACGAGGACTGGTTCGCGGTCGACGTTCCCGCCGCCGCGGGCGCGACGGTCACGGTCACGCCGCCGGCGGCGTCCGACGGCACCCGCGCGGCCGAGATGGACCCGGTCGTCGAGCTGTACGGCCCGGGCGGCGGGCTGTTGGCCCGGGTCGATGACGCCTTCGAGGGCGAGCTCGAGGAGCTCAGAGTCAACGTCGCCCCGGGGCGCCACACCGTGCGGGTCACGAACTACGGCGGTTCCGCCGGCCCCGGGGCCTACACGGTCGAGGTCAACCTGGGCGAGCGGCTGCCCCCGGACGCCTGGGCGCCGCCGCAGACGCTCCTGTCGCCCGGTGGCTGGGAGGAGGCGGTCGCCGTCGCCGACTTCAACGACGACGGTCGCGACGACGTCGCGATGGCGACCGGCTTCCACGCTGACGAGGAAAACGATTACAAGATCTTCGTCCTGAGCCAGGCCGCCGACGGAACGCTGGGTGCTCCGGTGAAGCTCTCGACCCATGCGACCTATCCGGCGCACGGTGATCCCTTGCGGGCTGTCGACATCGACGGCGACGGTGACATCGATCTCGTGCGCGGCACCGCCTCCGGCCTCGATGTTGCATGGAACGACGGCACCGGGCTGACCGAGCCGGTGCTCTACCCGGCCGGCGGGCCGGTCGCGGCGATCCAGTCCGCGGACCTCGACGGATCGGCCCCCGACGAGCTCGTGGTCCAGGGCGGTGGTCCACTCCAGGTCCTCAGCTGGAACGCCACCCAGTTCGCGGCTGAGTCGCTCGATGTGTCGCCGACCGTCGCGGCCACCGGCATCGCCTTCGACGTCGCGGACCTGACCGGCGACGGCCGGCCCGACATCGTCGCCTTCGAGGGCAACGACGTCACGATCCGCGCCCGTCTCGACGACGGCGGCTGGGCGCCGCCCGCCGTGATCGCCCTCGGCGCCCGGGTCTCGGACCGCGCTCTGGTGGCTGCCGACATCAGCTCCGATGGCCGGCCAGACATCGTCGCCGTTCGCGACTCGCACGTCGACGGAGCCAGGCTCACCTACCGGCTGCAGCAGGCCGACGGCAGCTTCGGACCGGCGGTGAGCCTGCCGACCGCCGGAGGTCCCGGGTCGGTGCGGATCGCCGACGTCACGGCTGACGGCCGCAACGACGTCGCCGTGCTTCACCACGGCGGTAGCTCGGGGGTCTACCGGCAGACGGCCGACGGCGCCCTCGCACCCGAGGAGGACCTCGGGGGCATGTACGCCACCTGGCACTACAGCCCCGACAGCCTGTCGGTCGGGGATCTCGACGGCGACGGTGCCAACGATCTGGCCGTTGCCAGCTACAACTACGGCCTGTACGTCCACCGTCACCAGGCCAGCTCACCCGTCGAGGCCTCAGGTCCATGGCTCGCCGGCAGCAGCCCGGCGGTGCATGCGGCCGGGGTGGCGACGTCACAGCGCCCGACCGTGACCTTCGGACGGGACGTGGCCGCGTCCTCCGTCAGCGGCGACACCGTGTTCCTGGTCGACGGTCGGGACGGCCGTGTCGTCGAGAGCGCAGTGTCGCGGGCAGGTCGCACGGTCACGCTCAGCCCCATCAGCCCGCTGCGTCCCGGGGTCCCGTACCAGGTGTGGGTGGCGGGCGTGACCGACCCGACGGGCACCGACGCCGCCTACCTGCGCATCCCCTTCACGACCGCGGGCGGCGCAGCGCCGGCGTACAACGTCGGGGGCACCTACGTGCCGGTCCGGGTCGACCTGGACGGCAACGGCTACGACGACATCTTCTGGTACGGCCCGGGTGCGGCGACCGACTCCGTGTGGTTCTTCGGGCCGGACGGCCGCGAGAGCGTGACCACCAGCATCGGAGGGAGCTACACGCCGGTCGCCGGCGACTTCGACGGCAACGGCTACGAGGACATCTACTGGTACGCCCCCGGTGCGGGCACCGACGTCATGTGGTGGAACTCGTGGCAGGGCATCGTCCCCGCGGTCGTGCAGGTGCGGGGGGTGTACGTGCCGACCGTCGGCGACTTCGACCGCAACGGCTACGACGACATCTTCTGGTACGGGCCGGGGTCGACGCCCGACTCGGTCTGGGCGTTCGGTCCCGCCGGCCATCGGGCGGTCACCCAGGTCGTCAACGGCACCTCGTACCGACCGGTCGCGGGAGACGTCAACAGGGACGGGTACGACGACATCGTCTGGCATGGGCCCGGCGCCGTCGCCGAGGGCCTGTGGCAGGGGATTCCGACGGGCTTCCGCAAGGGATCCGCGCTGGCGGTCAACGGCAGCTACCGGTTGCGGGCGCTCGACGCCGAGGCCGACGGCTTCGACGAGGTGTTCCTCTACGCGACGGGGCCGAGCGGGTTCTGGCGCAACGGTCCGTCCGGGTTCACCAGCGTGCAGGCCGGCCCGTCGGTCCCGACCGGTGCTCGACCGGTGACGGGCGAGTTCACGGGCGACCTCCGTGACGACCTGTTCGTGTACGTCCCCGGGGCGACGGCCGACAGGTTCCGTCCCGGTTCCGCCACAGGCATCCGTTGACGAGTGTGCGAGGTGCCCGCCGGCCCGCGCGTCGTGCGCCGTCACGGACGCCGCCGCAGGCGTAGGCTCCCTTTCATGCCCGATGCGGGAGCCGACGAGCGCCAGTACGGCAAGCTCTACCCGGTCGCCCGCGCCATCCTCACGCCGTTGTTCCGAGCCGCGTGGCGCATCCACGTCCGGGGGGTCGAGAACCTGCCCACCGCCGGCGGCGCGATCCTGTGCCCGAACCACACGTCGGTCATCGACTCGTTCCTCCTGCCGGCGACGCTGCCCCGGCGTATCACCTTCGTGGGCAAGGCCGAGTACCTCGACGACTGGAAGACCAAGTACCTGTTCCCGGCGCTGGGCATGATCCCCATCGACCGCTCGGGCGGCGACGCGAGCAAGCGGGCGCTCGACGCAGCCGCCGGGGTGCTCGGGCGGGGCGAGCTGTTCGGCATCTACCCCGAGGGCACCCGCAGCCGTGACGGCAAGTTGCGCAAGGGCCACACGGGGCCCGCCCGGCTCGCGCTGCGCACGGGCGCGCCACTCGTGCCCATCGGCCTGATCGGCACTCGTGACATCCAGCCGCCGGGCGCCAAGGCACCGCGGCCGTTCCGGCCCGCCGAGGTCCGCATCGGCCGACCCATCGAGGTCGGTCGCTACACCGATCGGCCCGACGACCGTCTCGTGCTCCGCCAGCTCACCGACGAGCTGATGTACGAGATCCGTGAGCTGTCCGAGCAGGACTACGTCGATGAGTACGCGACCCGCAAGCACGACGCCATACCGTCGCAGCCCACAGCGATCGTGGTCGCCGGCAACGGGCACGGCGACGCCACCGCGTCGGCAGAGTCGACCACCGGGTCGCTGTCCGGCGCCGCCGCCCGCTGACGGGCGCCGGCGCGTGCCCCTCGCAACCGGTTCGGGGGCTGTGGTCGCGGCTCGGTAATCTCGGCGGCCATGGCCGAGATCGAGATCACCCTGCCCGATGGTTCCACGCGTTCTGTGGCGCCGGGCACGACCGCGCTCGGCCTGGCGCAGAGCATCGGCTCCCGCCTGGCCAAGGCGGCCGTGATCGCAGAGATCAACGGTGACGAGCGCGACCTGGGCACCGAGCTGGCCGCCGGCGACCGCGTCGCCATCATCACGGCCGACAGCGACCGCGGGCTCTACACGATCCGCCACTCGACCGCGCACGTGTTGGCTCAAGCGGTGCTCGACCTGTTCCCCGACGCCACGTTCGGCATCGGCCCGCCGGTCGACGACGGCTTCTACTACGACTTCGAGCTACCGGGCGGGGCGACGTTCACGCCCGACGACCTCGACCGCATCGACGCGCGCATGCGCGAGATCATCGACGAGCGCCAGGCGTTCGTCCGCGAGGAGATCCCGGCCGACCAGGCCCGCGAGATCTTCGCCGGGCACCACTTCAAGCTCGAGATCATCGACAACGCTTCGACCGACCCCATGTCGGGCACCAGCGACCGGGGCGAGGTCCGCACCTACGAGAACCCGCCGGCCAAGCCCAAGGACCACCCGCCGTTCGCCGGGCGGCCGGGCTTCATCGACCTGTGCCGCGGGCCTCATGTCGAGGACACCGGCCGCCACCTGGGGCACTTCAAGCTCATGCGCGTGGCGGGGGCGTACTGGCGCGGCGACGAGCACAACGCGCAGCTCCAGCGCGTCTACGGCACGGCGTGGGACAGCAAGAAGGCCCTCGCACAGCACCTGCACCAGCTGGAGGAGGCCGCCAAGCGCGACCACCGCAAGCTGGGGGCCGAGCTGGACCTGTTCCACTTTCCGCCCGAGGTGGGCAGCGGCCTGCCGCTGTACCACCCCAAGGGTGGGCTGGTCCGCAAGCTCATGGAGGACTACAGCCGGTCCGAGCACGAGAAGGCCGGCTACGAGTTCGTCTACACGCCCCACATCGCCAAGGGCGACCTGTTCATGATCAGCGGCCACCTGCAGTGGTACGCCGACGGGATGTACCCCCCGATGGAGCTCGACGAGGGGCACAAGTACTACCCGAAGCCCATGAACTGCCCGATGCACATGCTCATCTACGGGGCGCGGCAGCGCTCGTACCGCGAGCTGCCGCTGCGGCTGTTCGAGTTCGGCACGGTGTACCGGTACGAGAAGTCGGGCGTGGTCCACGGCCTGCTGCGCGCCCGCGGGTTCACGCAGGACGACTCGCACATCTTCTGCACCGCCGAGCAGCTCGGCGACGAGCTGACGAGCCTGCTGGCGTTCGTCCTGCGGCTGCTGCGCGACTACGGCTTCGACGACTTCGAGGCCGAGCTGGCCACCCGTCCCGACAAGTTCGTCGGCGAGCCGGCCGACTGGGACGAGGCCGAAGCCCAGCTGCGCCAGGCGGTCGAGGCGTCGGGCATCCCGTTCGTGGTCGCCGAGGGCGAAGGCGCGTTCTACGCACCCAAGATCGACGTGCACGTGCGCGACGCCATCGGGCGCCGGTGGCAGCTCTCCACCCTGCAGGTCGACTTCCAGTTCGCGGACCGGTTCGACCTCGAGTACGTGGGTGCCGACAACCAGCGGCACCGGCCCCGCATCATCCATCGCGCTCTGTTCGGCTCGTTCGACCGGTTCTTCGGCGTCCTGCTCGAGCACACGGCCGGCGCGCTGCCGGCCTGGCTGGCCCCGGTGCAGGTGCAGGTGCTGCCGGTGCGATCCGACCACGAAGACCACGCGTTCGCACTGGCCGACCGGCTGCGCGGCGAAGGGTTCCGAGTCGCCGTCACCGACGCCGACGAGCCGCTGGGTGCGCGCATCCGCAAGGCGAAGCTCGAGAAGGTCCCCCACGTCGTGGTGGTCGGCGACGACGACGTGGCCAACGACACGGTCGGCGACAACCCACGTGGCGGCCAGGTCGAGCGCGACCTGCCGGTGTCGACGTTCGTCGAGCGGTTGCACACCGCCGTCGACACGCACGCCTGATGGCCGGCGAGACACGCCCCGCTGGGGGAGACGAGCCGGCGGCGTCGCGCGCGATGGACCGCATGTGGGCGGGCTGGCGCTCGACGTACGTCGCCGCCGCCGGCAACGGGGCCCTCGTGGGTGACGGGTCGGTGTTCCGCCGCATCCTCGACTCGGGCCTGCCGGACGAGGACACCCACGTGGTGTGGCGGGGCCAGGCGGTGTTCGCCATCCTCAACGCGTTCCCCTACACGAGCGGCCACCTCCTGGTGATGCCCTATCGCGAGGTGGGCGAGATCGAGGACCTCACCCCCGACGAGGCCACCGAGCTGTGGGCGGCCGTGCGCGACGCAGTCGTGGCGCTCAAGGCCGCGTACTCGCCGCAGGGCGTCAACGTCGGCCTCAACCTGGGCGAGGCGGCCGGCGCGGGCATCCCGTCACACCTGCACGTCCACGTGCTGCCCCGCTGGAACGCCGACTCCAACTTTATGACGGCGGTCGCCGAGGCCCGGGTGCTGCCCGAGTCGCTGGGCGACTCGTGGGCCAAGCTCCGCCGCGCCTGGCCGGCGCCCCGCTCGTGAGCGACGGCCGCAACGGGCGGGCCCCGGTTTCCGTGGGGCCCACATCGATCACTACCGTCGCAGTCGCCATGGCTGACGAGCCCACTCCCGACGACGTGACTGACGACGTGACCGACGACGACCCGGCGAGCGACGCCGACCATGTCGCCGGGCCGGCTGCAAGTGACGCCGACCACGCTGCCGGGCCGGCTGCAAGCGACGCCGACCATGTCGACGAGTTGCCCGAAGACCTCGACGCCGCCGGGTTCGTCGGGCCTTACCTGTTCCCGAACAACAACCGCCGTCGGGTCCCGGGCTACCTGTACCTGGCGACCGCGGCGGTGTGCCTGGCGGTCTGGGTGCTGGTGACGGACTCGCCGTACGTCAACGGTGGGTTCCTGTTCGCCGCCGTCCTGCTGGCCGTCGTCGGCGCCTATCAACTGATCACCGGCTGGAACCTCGACGTGGACGAGCAGGACGCCCTCGTGGCCGCCAGCCGTGCCGTCGGGTTCCCGGTCGGCCACGCCTCGGCCCAGATGGGCTGGCGCGGCCTGCTCAGCCGGCCGACGTGGCGCATCCTGCTCTACTCGTCCGAGAACCCGCCGGCGAAGCGCGGGCTGGTGCTGGTCGACGGGGTCGACGGCGAGATCATCGAGCACTTCGTCGAGGACAACCCGGAGGATTGGTCGGAGCTCGACGCCCCCTAGATGAGTAGTTCCAAGGCGTGGTGGTCAGTGGTCGTAGGCGGTGAGGGATCGCAGGGTGGGGGCGCTGTGGCGTTCGTTGTGCCAGATGACGGCGGTGAGGGCGAGGAGGCGTTGGAGAACGCGGGCGGCGACGCCGGGGAGGCTGCGGGCGGCGTGACGTTCGAGGTCGAGTCCGGCTTTGAGGGTCTGGTTGATCGATTCGATGATCTGGCGGAAAGGCCGGAGGAATCGTTGCCCGGGCCGGGGCTTTTCTGTCTTGAACGACGGTCTGATCAGGGTGGCACCGTGGCCGGCGAGGAGCGTTTCGAGTTCGGTGGAGCGGTAGCCCTTGTCGGCCATGATGGTCTGGCCGGGCCGGTCGGCGAGCAGGTCGGGGTTGGTCTCGAGCAGGTCGCGGGCCACGACCCGTTCGTCGTGTTTGGGGTGGGTCAACGCGTAGGTGATCGGCAGGCCGTCGGGGGTGGCGATGAGGTGGAGACGCAGTCCCCAGAAGAAGCGGGAGTGGCTGGCGCAGTAGCCGTAGCCGGCGGTGCCGGCCAGGTTCGACCGCTTGGCGGTCTCGCGGGATCGCCCGCACTCGACCGGTGTCGAGTCGATGAGCCAGAGGTCGTCGTGCCAGCCCTGGCAGCGTTGCGCGAGGAGAGCGAGGGCGCCCTGGAGCAGGGCGACCGAACGTCGGAGTCGCTTGTTGTAGGCCGGGCGCTGGGGGAGGTAGGGGAACAGGCCGCGCAGGTGGGTGTGGGCGTAGCGGATGAAGCGGGCCTCGTTGTGGTAGCCGAGCAGCGCCTGGAGCACCGCCAGGGTCACCAGCTCGGCGTCGGTCAGCTGTGGGGCGATGCCGACAGCGGGCCGGTCCGGAGCCAGGTACGGGTGGTCAACCAGCAGGTCATCGATGACCACGTAGAGTTCGGTGGCGAGAGCGTCCAGGGCAGCGTTCATGCCGGGTCCTTCGGGATCAGGGTGTGTGGAACACCGCTGATCTTGGACGCTCTCGCGCGCTGACGTAGTGGATAGCCGCGTGGTCCGTGACCCCTTGGAACTAATCATCTAGTGCCCCCTCAGACAACGTTTGCGCCCTTCCACGCCGGCCAGGCCCGCCGCTCGCTGCGTCCTCGTCGTCACCGCAGCTACGGCTGCGCCTTCCTCCTGCGTCCTTGCGAGCGACGACCCTGACTCGCCGTGGAAGAGCGAACGTTGCCTGACGGAGCACCAGCCAGTGCGCCTCGGTCGGCGCCCGAGTCCGAACGTCCCGCTTCGGCACCCGTCGGCGCTGCTCACGGGTCATCGTGGACGGCGGCGTGCGCACCTGTCACCGTTTGGCTTCGCCATGGCTCAGTGAGCAGGAGGCCGCCGTGCCCTATGTCGTCCACAAGGTCGTCCTCGAGAGCGTGTCTGACGCGTCAGGCCTGGACCGGTTGATCGGGGAGGGGGCCTTCGGCGCCGACGACGTGGTCGCGGTCGTGGGCAAGACCGAGGGCAACGGCGGGGTCAACGACTTCACGCGTATCCTCGCCGACCAGGCGTTCCGGGGCGTGCTCCTGGCCCACGGCAGCCGCACCCCGACCGAGGTCGGCCAGGTGCCGATGGTGTGGTCAGGCGGCACCGATGGGGTGCTCACCCCCCATGCCAGCGTGTTCGCCCGCGTGCCGGGCGTGGCCGCGCCGGGAGCGGCGCCGCGGCTGTCGGTGGGGGTGGCCATGAGCGAGGTCATCCTGCCCGAGCACATCGGCCGGCCCGAGATGGTGGCGACCGTGGCCGACGGGGTCGCCCGGGCCATGGCCGACGCCGGCATCGACGACCCGGCCGATGTGCACTACGTCCAGACCAAGACGCCCCTTCTCACCATGGCCACGATCGAGGAGGCCCGGTCCCGGGGCGCCACCACCGTCACCGACGAGCCGCTCGAGTCGATGAACCTGTCGAACGGCACGACCGCGCTGGGCGTCGCCGTGGCCCTGGGCGAGATCGACACGCCGAGCGCCGAGCAGATCGGGCACGATCTCTCGCTGTACTCGAGCGTGGCGTCGTGCTCGTCGGGCGTCGAGCTCGACCGGGCACAGATCGTCGTGGTCGGCAACGCTCCAGGGCTGGGGGGCCGTTTCCGCGCCGGGCACGCGGTCATGCGCGACGCGCTGGACGTCGACGGTGTGTACGGCGCCATCCGCTCGGCCGGTCTCGACCTGCCCGAGCGGCCCGTGGCGGCCGATCTGGGCGACCGGCTGGTCAACGTGTTCCTCAAGTGCGAGGCCGACCCGACGGCACGCCTACGCGGCCGCCGACAGGTGGCGCTCGACGACTCGGACGTCCACCACCACCGGCACATCAAGGGTGCGGTGGGGGGCGTGGTCGCCGCCGCCACCGGCGACCCTGCGGTCTTCGTGTCGGTGGCCGCGCTGCACCAGGGCCCGTCGGGGGGCGGACCGGTCGCGGCGGTGGTCGACGTCGGCGAGGCCTGAGGTGGCCGGGCTGCGGATCGTGGTGGCGCTCGGCGGGCATGCCATCGTGCCGCCCGGCGCGGCGGGGACCGCCGAGGAGCAGACGGCCACCATCGGGCGGGCCATGGCCGAGGTGGCTGCTCTCATGACCGAGGGCAGCGAGGTGGTGGTGTGCCACGGCAACGGCCCCCAGGTCGGCAACCTGCTGACCAAGAACATGCTCGCCCGCGATGTGGTGCCGGCGATGCCGCTGCACTGGTGCGTCGCCCAGACGCAGGCCACGATCGGGCTGGCCATGCTCACGGCTCTGGAGGCCGAGTTGGCGGCGGCCGGCATCGACCGGCCGATCGTGCCCGTGCTGTCGCGGGTGCTGGTCCGGGCCGACGACCCGGCGTGGCAGACGCCGACCAAGCCCATCGGCGTGGGCGACCTGCGGCGGCTGGTGCCGTCGCCCGAGCCGGTCCGCAGCCTCGAGATCGGAACGGTGCGGTTGCTGCTCGACGCCGGCGCTGTCGTGGTGGCCAACGGCGGCGGCGGCGTCCCCATGGTCGACCAGGGCGACGGACACCTCGCCGGGGTCGACGCCGTGGTGGACAAGGACCTGGCCGCCGCCCTCCTGGCCGTGGAGCTGCGGGCCGACCAGCTCGTGATCCTCACCGACGTGGACGGGGTCGCCGTCGACCACGGCGGGCCGGACGAGCGGTGGCTCGACCGTGTCGAGCCGGCGGAGCTGCGCGCGCTCGCCGCCCGGGGGATGTTCGGCGCCGGCTCGATGGCGCCCAAGGTCGAGGCCGCCGTGCGCTTCGTCGAGGCGACCGGCAACCCGGCGACCATCGGACCGCTCGATCGAGCCGCCGACGCGCTGCACGGACGGTACGGCACGCGCGTCGTCGCGCCGGACCCTGTCCACCCACCATCCTGAGCCCTTACGACCTGGTCGCCGGCGGACGCAGCCACCCTGGCGCCCGATCTGCGCGTACGATGCCGCTCTTGACGACACCGACGACGACGCCGCACCGGCCGACGTCGTTGGCCGAGCCGGTCACCCGGGTGGCTGCCGCGGCCAGCGTGCTCGTCCGGGACGTGCTGGCGGGCCCCGTCCGTCCCGCGGCGGTCGTTGCCGCCGGGCCCAGGGCGACCTATCTGGAGGTCGCCGGGCACCTGCTCGCCGTCGTCGCCGAGGACGGCGTGAGGTTGCCGTGCGCCGTGGTGATGGTCGGCGACGCCCCGCCGCCTGCGGGGCCCGGCGTGACGGTCGGCGCGGGTGCCATCCACGACGGTGGTCGGCGCATCGTCGAGGTGCGCCGGTGGTTCGACCCGCGGCTCCGGTTGGCGCGCCTCGATCCGGCGGGGGTCGCGGCTCTCGCGGCAGCCGTGCGCTCCCGGCCCCGACTCGACCGCCTCCTCCCCGCCGACGCCGTCGACGGACTGGCCGCCGGACTGGCCGCCGGCCACCCGCACGGAGCCGCGTCGGCCCTGGTGGGGCGCGGCTCCGGCCTCACGCCAGCGGGCGATGATCTGCTGGCGGGCGCGCTGGCGGCGTTGCGCGCGCTCGGCGCACCCGCGGCCGAACTGCTGGGCGACGCGGTCGAGCTGCTGGCGCCGCGGCGCACGACTCGCCTGTCCGCGGCCCTGCTGCGGGCGGCCGCTGACGGCGCGGTGATCCCGCCGGCCGCGGCGGTGCTGCGCGCCCTCGCCACGCCCGGTGACGGGCAGGCTGGCGTGCCGCCGCACCGTGACCTGGCGCGGGCGACCGATCGCCTGCTCGGCGTCGGCCACACCAGCGGCTGGTACCTCGCAGCCGGCCTCGCCGTCGGTGCGACTCTGGCCCTGGCCGAGGGGGTCGGGGGCAACCGATGACGGACATCGTGCGCGTCGAGCGCGGCCGCTACCACGATTCGGTGACCCTCATGCGGGCCAGCGCGGCCGGCGCCGCTGAGGACGGCGTCGAGACGGTCATCGCCGCCATGGCCACAGAGCTCAACCGCGCCCTGCTGGTCGACGCGGGCTTCGCCGACCCGGACGCCACCCCGGACGACCTGGTGATCGCCGTGCGGTCGGCCACCGAGGCCGGCGCCGAGGCGGCGGTGGCCGCTGTCGACCGGGCCCTGACCGAGCGGCGGGCGGCGTCGCCCACCGGCGCCCGACACGTCCCGCCCCACACCGTCGAGGCGGCCGTGGCGCAGGCGCCCGAGGCGGGCGTGGTGGTCGTGTCGGTCCCGGGCGCCCACGCCTACGTCGAGGCCATGGCGGCGCTGCGCGCCGGGCGGCATGTGATGGTGTTCAGCGACGGCGTCGCGGTGTCCGACGAGGTGGCGCTGAAGCGTGAGGCCACGGCCCGGGGACGCCTGGTCATGGGCCCCGACTGCGGCACCGCCATCCTGGGCGGGGTCGGGCTCGGCTTCGCCAACGTGGTCGTGCCCGGTCCGGTCGGCCTGGTCGCCGCCTCCGGCACCGGCGCCCAGCAGCTCTGCTGCCTGCTCGACGGGGCGGGCATCGGGGTGCGCCATGTCGTGGGGGTCGGCGGACGCGACCTGTCGGCCGCGGTCGGCGGTGCGTCGGCACTCGCCGCCCTGGGTGCGCTCGACGACGATCCGGCCGTCGAGGTCATCGCCGTGGTGTCCAAGCCTCCCGCGCCCGAGGTGGCCGAGGCAGTGGCGGCGGCCGCGGCCGGCTGCCGGACGCCGGTCGTGCTGGCGCTGGTGGGGCCGAGTCACCCGACGCTGACCGCGGCGGCGGCCGACATCGCCGCTGTGTTGGGCACGCCGTTCGCTGAGCCGGCGTCGTCGGTGCCGACATCCACCCGGGCACACCGGGCCGGCCCGCTGCTCGGCCTGTTCAGCGGGGGCACCAACTGCATCGAGGCCACCGCTGTCGTGGAGGAGCGGCTGGGCGCGGTCGCCTCAAACGTCCACCCTGATCCGGCGCGACGCATCGGTCCCGACGACGATCCGGCCGGCCTCAACGTCCTGCTCGACCTCGGCGACGACGAGCTCACCGCCGGTCGCCCCCACCCGATGATCGATCCCGCCGCCGTCGCCGACCGGCTGCTCGAAGCCACCGGGTCGGGCGGTGCGGGCGTCGTGGTGCTCGACGTCGTTCTCGGTCACGGCACGCACCCCGACCCCGCCGCGGTGCTCGCCCCCGCGTTGGCCGCCGCCCGGGACGAGTGGGTGGCCACGGTCGTCGCCCTGATCGGAACGGCGGGCGACCCCCAGGGCCTCGAACGCCAGGCCCGGGCGCTGGTGGCCGCGGGCGCCATCGTGGATCGCAGCAACGCCCGCGCCGCAGAGCGGGCCGCGGCGCTGGTGGCGCCCGTGCGGAGCACGCCGTGAACCCGCTCGCCGACCTGCTGGCTCCGCCGTCCGCGGTCGTCACCGTCGGGGCGCCGACGCTCGACGAGGCGCTGGTCGCCCAGGGCGTGCCCACCGTGCCCGTCGACTGGCGGCCGCCGCCCGCGGGGTCGGCCGCGGCCGTGGCCGCGGTGACGGCCGACCCGGCGCTCGAGCAGGCCAACCGCACCGCGGTCGAGCGCATGACCGCCGTGCGCCCCCAGCTCGTCGACGTGCGTCCCGCCGCCGACGAGGTGGGCATCGGCCGGCATCAGCTCCTCCACGCAGGACCGCCCCTCGCCTGGGACGCCGCATCGGGCCCGATGCGGGGGGCGATCGTCGGCGCCTGCCTCTACGAGGGCTGGGCCGACACCCCCGAGTCGGCCGAGGCGCTCGCCGCCTCCGGCGCGATCGAGCTGTCGCCCTGCCACGACCACGGGTGCGCCGGGCCGATGGCCGGCATCGTCAGCCCGTCGATGCCCCTGTGGATCCTCACCGACGCCGACGGGCGCACCGGCCGGAGCACCCTGAACGAGGGGCTGGGCAAGGTGCTGCGCTACGGGGCGTTCGGCGGGGCGGTCACCGAGCGACTGGTGTGGATGCAGCGGGTGCTCGGCCCCGCCCTCGGCTCGACGCTGCGGCGCCACGGTCCGGTGGACGTCGGCTCGCTGATCGCCTCGATGATCGCAATGGGCGACGAGGGCCACAACCGCAACCGGGCGGGCACCTCGCTGCTGGTGCGGGCCCTGGCGCCCGACCTGGTGCGCACGATCGAGGACGGGCAGCACCCGGCGGGCGACGTGGCCGACGTGTTCGCGTTCGTCGACTCGAACGACCACTTCCTGCTCAACGTCGTGATGGCCGCGGCCAAGCTGGTGGCCGACGCGGGTGCCGGCGTCCCGGGCTCGACCGTCGTCGTGGCGATGGCCCGCAACGGCACCGAGTTCGGCATCAGGGTGGCGGGCACCGGCGACCGGTGGTTCACGGCCCCCGCGGCGGTGCCCGACGGGCTGTTCCTCGGCGGCTACGGCCCCGACGACGCCAACCCCGACATCGGCGACTCGGCCATCACCGAGACCGTGGGCCTCGGGGGGTTCGCCATGGCCGGGGCACCGGCCATCGTGCAGCTCGTCGGCGGCGAGGTCGCCGACGCCCTGACCTGGACAGAGCTCATGTACCAGCTGACCCTGGCGGAGCACCCCACCTGGACGCTCCCCGTGCTCGGGTTCCGGGGCGTGCCCTTCGGCATCGACGTGCTGCGGGTGGTGCGCACCGGGGTGGCGCCCATCATCAACACCGGCATGGCCGGCCGGGTGGCGGGCACCGGGCAGGTGGGCGCGGGGCTCGTGCGCCCGCCCCTCGCCTGCTTCACGGCCGCCCTCGATGCGCTGGCGGGGGGTGCAGGCTCGTGAAGCCGGCGCCCTTCACCTACCACCGCCCCCACGACATCGAGTCGGCGGCTCGCCTCCTGGCGCAACTGGGGGAGAGCGGCAAGGTCATCGCCGGTGGCCAGAGCCTGGTGCCGCTGATGAACTTCCGCCTGGCCGACCCGGAGCACCTGGTCGACATCAACCACGTGGCGGGCCTCGACGGGCTGCGGGTGGCCGACCGCGCGGTCGAGGTGGGTGCGACGGTGCGCGTCGCCCGGCTGCTGGGCGATCCGGCCGTGAGCCGGGCTCATCCACTGCTCATCGAGGCGGCGGGGTGGATCGCCCACGCCGTGATCCGCAACCGGGGCACGGTCTGCGGGTCGCTGGCCCACGGCGACCCGGCGGCCGAGCTGCCGGCCGTGCTCGCCCTGCTGGACGGATCGGTCGAGGCCGTCGCGTGGCGGTCCGGTGCGCTCGCCCGCCGGCGGGTGCCCGCGGCCGAGCTGTTCGTGGGGCCGCTCGACACCACGCTGGCGACGGACGAGCTGGTGGTGGCGGCCCGGTTCCCCACCCTCGGGCCCCGTACCGGATGGGCGATGGACGAGCTGGCCCTACGCCACGGCGACTACGCACTGGCGGGGGTGGTGCTCACGGTCACGGTCGACGCGGGCGGGGCACCGGTGGCGGGGCGGGGCGGCTACCTGTCGTGCGCACCCACGCCGGTCGTGGTCGACCTGGGTCCGGCGTTGGCCGGCGGGGGAGAGGACGCCGGCGCGCTCTACGACCTGGTCGCGGCCGCGCTCGACCCGACCGACGACATCCACGCCACCGGCGACTACCGCCGCCACCTCGCTGCCACCCTCACCGTCCGTGCCGTCGGCCGGGCGGTGGAACGGGCACGGGCCGCCACCGCCGCCGCCGACGCCTCGGAGGTCACCGCATGACGGCAGCCGACGCGACCCACGAAGTGGTCGTGACCGTCAACGGGGTCGCCCGGTCGGCGCACGTGCCGGCGCGCCGGCTGCTGTCCGACGTGCTGCGCCACGACCTCCGCCTCACCGGCACGCACGTCGGGTGCGAGCACGGCGTGTGCGGCGCGTGCACCGTGCTGGTGGAGGGCGAGCCGATCCGGTCGTGCCTCACCTTCGCGGTGATGGTCGACGGCGCCCGCATCACCACCGTCGAGGGGCTCACCGGGCCCGACGACCAGCTGGGTCCGGTGCAACGGGCGTTCCGCGAGTGTCACGGTCTGCAGTGCGGGTTCTGCACGCCCGGCTTCCTCCTGCTCGCGACCGACCTGCTGGCCCGGCGGCCCGACCCGAGCGATGACGAGATATCCGAGGCTCTCGGCGGCAACCTGTGCCGCTGCACCGGCTACGTCAACATCGTGCGCTCGGTGCGCCGAGCGGCCGAGCTGGTCGCGGCCGAAGCGGTGGGCGACGCCGAGGGCGACGCCGACGGCGACGGTGGCACCGCGGCCGCGGCCCCCGAACCGGAGGTGGGCGCGTGACCACCCAGTGGTTCGGCGAGCGGGTCGAGCGGCGCGAGGACCAGCGCCTGCTGACCGGTGCCGGGCGGTTCCTCGACGACGCCGGGCACGACGCCCTGGCCGCCGCCTTCGTGCGCAGCCCCCACGCACACGCACGGGTCACCGGCGTCGACGTGACCGACGCCCTCGAGGTGGAGGGCCTGGTCGCGGTGTACACGTGGGACGACCTGCCGGGGCGCCTGGCCGACCCCCTGCCGCTGCTCATCCCGCACCCCGACCTGACCCATCCCCGCACGCAGTACGCCCTGGCGCACGGCGAGGTCAACCACGTCGGCGAGGCCATCGCCATGGTGGTGGCCGTCGACCGTTACGTGGCCGAGGACGCGGCAGACCGCATCGTCGTGGACTACGAGCCGCTGCCGGTGGTGGTGGGCATAGACGCCGCCCGCGCCGCCGACGCCCTGGTCCACCCCGAGGTACCCGGCAACGTGGCTGCCGTGACCACCCAGGAGCTGGGCGACGCCCGGTCGGCCATCGCCGCCGCGCCCCGGGTGCTCGAGCTCGACCTCGCCATCGAGCGGTCCCTCTCGTCGCCGCTCGAGGGCCGGGGGGTCCACGCCCGCTGGGACGCCGACGACGACCGCCTGCGCATCCGCACCTCCACCCAGACGGCCACCGGGGTGCGGGCGGCGGTGGCCAACATCCTGGGCCTGCCCGACCTGGCCGTCGAGGTGGTCACCCCCGACGTGGGCGGCGGCTTCGGCACCAAGGTCGTGCACCCCTACCCCGAGGAGGTGCTGGTGCCGTGGGCGGCCCGCCTGCTCGGTCACGAGGTGAAGTGGGTCGAGGACCGCTACGAGCACTTCGTCTCGGCGACGCACGAGCGGGGCCAGCAGCATCACGTGCGGGTGGGGTTCGACGACGACGGCACCGTCCTCGGGCTCGAGGTCGAGTTCTGGCACGACACTGGGGCCTACGCGCCGTACGGCATCGTGCTGCCCATCATCACCGCCACCCAGTTGCCCGGCCCCTACCGCCACCGGCACTACCGGGTCACGTTCACCTCGCTCTACACCAACACCGTCACGGTCACGCCGTACCGCGGGGCGGGGCGGCCGCAGGGATGCTTCGTGATGGAGCGGACGATGGACCGCATCGCCGAGGTCCTCGGGCTCGACCGCGCCGAGGTGCGGTCGCGGAACCTGATCCAGCCCGACGAGTTCCCGTACGACTTCGACATGATCTTCCAGGACGGCCGCCCGCTCATCTACGACTCGGGCGAGTACCCGGCGTCCCTCGAGCGGCTCAAGCAGATGATCGGCTGGGACGGGTTCGCGGCCGAGCAGGCGGCCGCCCGCGCCGACGGGCGGATGCTCGGCATCGGCCTGGCCTGCTACGTGGAGGGCACGGGCGTGGGCCCCTACGAGGGCGGCCACGTGCACGTCGAGACCAACGGCCGAGTGATGGTGGCCACCGGCCTGACCTCCCAGGGGCAGGGGCACGAGACCGTGTTCGCCCAGATCGTGGCCGACGAGCTGGGCGTCGACGTCGCTGACGTGTACGTCACCACCGGCGACACCCGCCGCTTCCCCTACGCCGTCGGCACCTACGCCAGCCGGGCCGCGGTGATGAGCGGCAACGCTGTCGCGCTGGCCGCCCGGGCGGTGCGGGACAAGGCCATCCGCATCGCGGCCGACGCGCTCGAGGCCGCACCCGCCGACCTCGACATCGTCGCGGGCGTGGTGCACGTGCGGGGCACGCCCACCCGGGGCATCCCCCTCTCGCAGGTGGCCGTGCTGTCCAACCCGCTGCGCTACTCGTTCTCGAAGGAGGCCCAGGCCGCCACCCAGTTCGCCACGCCGGCCGACCCGAACGTGGCCCCGGTGGCCGAGGACGACGAGCCCGGGCTCGAGGCCCGCGACTACTACTCGCCCGTGCGGTCCACCTTCGCCTCGGGCATGCACGCCGCCGTCGTGGCGGTCGACCCCGAGACGGGCACGGTCGAGATCGTGCGGTACGCGGTGGTGCACGACTGCGGCCCGCTGATCAACCCGATGATCGTGGAGGGTCAGATCCACGGCGGCGTGGCCCAAGGGGTGGCCGGTGCCCTGCTCGAGCGGCTGGCCTACGACGCGGCCGGCAACCTGTGCAACGCCAGCTTCATGGACTTCCTCATGCCGTACCTGAGCGAGGTGCCCGCCATGGCCATCGACCACCTCGAGACGCCGTCACCGCTCAACCCGCTGGGCATCAAGGGCGCCGGGGAGGCCGGGGTCATCCCCGTCTCGGCCTGCCTGGCCGCCGCCGTCGAGGACGCCACAGGCGCCCGCATGGAACGCATGCCCATCTCGCCGCCCGAGCTGTGGGCCAAGCTCCGCGAGGCGCCGGCCGTTCACGAGGCGGCGCCGTGAGGACCTCGTTTCCGGTCGACGCGTCGCCCGCGGCCTGGGCCTCGCTCGCCGACCCCGCGGTTCTGGCGGCGGTGCTGCCGGGCAGCCGGTCGGTGACAGCCTCCGGTGATGGCGACGGCAGTCTGCAGGTGGTGGCCGACGTGGCCGTGGCCTCCGTGCACGGGCTCTGGTCGGGGACGGTCGTGCGCGTCGACGCCGACGCCGTGCGGGTCGCGGGGTCTGGGGCGCCGGGCACGTTCGACCTGGTGGTCCGGGCCGATCCGTCGCGCTCGACGCTCGCGGTCGAGGGGACGGTTCACGGTCCGCTGGCCACGGTGGGCTCCGCCGTGCTGGCGGCGTCGATCCGCCGTCTGGCGGGCGACCTCCTCCGTACAGCCGACGCTGCTGCTGCGGTCTCCACCAGAGCGGCGGAACCGATGAGCTCGGGAGGCACGGCCGCTCCCGCCGGGCGCGACCGTGCCGCCGCGGGCGGTCGCCGCGTCCCGACCCGGCTCGCGGCCGCCGCCGGGGTGGTCGTCGTGGTCGTGCTCGGTCGTCGCCGACGGACGCGCCGGAGGTCGGGATGACCCGGGACGCCACCGTCACGATCCGGCACAGGTGTGCGGCCCGAGGCAATTGTGGTCACGCCGGACCTTCGACCGACCTCTCCTGCCTCGGGGACCGGACCAGCGGTAGCACCACATGAGCGGGGGTCGGTTGCGGGTCGGCATCGACACCGGGGGGACGTTCACCGACGTCGTCGTGCTCGACGAGGTCACAGGCGCGCTCACCACGGCCAAGACGCCGTCGACGCCGGCCGACCCGGCGGTGAGCTTCCTCACCGGCGCGGACAGGGCGCTCGCCGCCGCCGGCGCCGACTGGGGGGCGGTGGGGTCGGTGTTCCACGGCACGACGGTGGCCACCAACGCACTCCTGCAGGGCGAGGTGACGGGCCTGGGCTTCCTGACCACCGCGGGCTTCCGGCACCTGCTCGAGATCGGCCGCCAGAGCGTGCCCGACGGCTACGGCAACTCCTACTTCTGGGTCAAGCCCGACCGCATCGTGCCCCTGCACCTGGTGCGCGAGGTGCCCGAACGGCTCGATGCCACCGGCGCGGTGCTGCGCCCGCTGGACGAGGACGCGGTCGTGGCCCAGGCGAGGTGGTTCCGCGAGCACGCGGTCACGGCCGTGGGCGTGTGCCTGCTGCACGCGTACGCCGCCGCGGCCCACGAGCAGCGGGTGCGGGAGCTGTTCGCCGAGGCGTACCCCGAGTGCTCGGTGTCGCTCAGCTCGGACGTCCTGCGCGAGTACCGCGAGTACGAGCGGTCGGTCACCACGCTGGTCGACGCATTCGTCAAGCCCCATGTCGCCGCGTACGTCCAGCGCCTCTCCGCGCAACTGGCCACACGGGCCGGGGAAGGAGTGCCGTTCTTCGTCATGAAGTCGAACGGCGGGGTCACCTCGGCGGACCACGTGGCGATGAAACCCATCACGACCGTGCTGTCGGGCCCCGCGGCCGGAGCTCTGGGGGCTGCCGCGGTCACGGCCGCTGCGGGGTTCGACCGGGTGGTGACGCTCGATGGCGGCGGCACGTCCACCGACGTGGCGGTCATCCGGGACGGGGCGCCGACCCTGACCACCGACGGCACGGTCGGCCGGTTCCCGGCCAAGGTGCCGATGATCGACATCGTCACCGTGGGCGCGGGTGGCGGGTCGATCGCCTGGGTGTCGCCGGAGGGGACGCTCAAGGTGGGCCCGCGGTCGGCCGGCGCCGACCCCGGCCCGCTCTGTTACGGCCACGGTGGCACCGAGCCCACGCTGACGGATGCCGCGCTGGTGCTTGGGCGCATCCCGCCCCACCTGCTCGGTGGCGAGATGCCCCTCGACGTCGACGCCGCCCGGGCCGGCATCGACGCCCTGGCGGGGGAGGTGGGGCTCACCGGGGAGGCCTGCGCGGCGGGCATCGTCGAGATCTGGACGTGGAACCAGGCCAACGCCATCCGCCAGGCGACGGTGCGCCGGGGCATCGACGTGCGTGACCTGGCCCTGTCCGCGTTCGGCGGGTCAGGCCCGCTCGAGGCCGCCCGCCTCCTCGACATCCTCGACCTGCCCGCGGCGGTCATCCCGCCCGACCCCGGCAACCTGTGCGCGTTCGGCCTGCTGACCGTCGACGTGCGCATCGACGACGTGCGCACGTTCGTCGCGGCCCACGCCGGGCTCGACCTGGCCGCCCTGGGCGCCGTGTTCTCCGAGCTGGAGGGCGAGGCCGCCGCGGCGCTGGCGGCCGAGGGCTTCGACCCGGACGACCACCGGTTCCTGCGGGCGGCCGACATGCGCTACGACGGGCAGGCGTTCGAGGTGCGGGTCGACGTCCCCGCCGGGCCCGTGGACGCCGCGCTGGCGGCCGCGGTGCTCGACCGGTTCCACGACGAGCACGAGCGGCTCTACGGATACTGCTACCGCGACCAGGCCCACCACGGCGTCGAGTGGGTGAACGTGCGGCTGACCGGTGTCGGGCCCCTCGACGCCGCGACCACGTCGCCCGTCCGACCCGGCACGGGCGCGGTGACCCCGACGGGCGAGCGCCCGGTGTTCTTCGGGGGCGCCTGGCACGACACTCCCGTGGTGTGGCGCGGCGACCTGGGGGCCGGCGACGAGGTGTGCGGCCCAGCGGTCGTGGAGGAGTACGGCTCGACCCTGCCGGTCCCGCCGGGGGTGCGTGTGACGGTCGATCGTCTCGGCGCGTTGGTGGCCCGCCGCGACGGGGGAGGGGACCGGTGACCGGCCCGATGTCCTTGGATCCGGTGTTGCTCGAGATCGTGGAGGGGACCCTGGCGTCGATCGAGGCCGAGGTCGAGGACCAGATCGGGCGCACGTCCCGTTCCCCGATGATCCGCGACCAGCACGACTTCCGGGCCGGCATCCACGACCGGCGGCTGCGCAAGCTGACCGGCCGCTCGTACTCGGCGCTGGTGCATCCCGTGGTGCGCGACTTCCCGATCGGGACCATGCGGCCGGGCGATGTCTTCTTCCACAACGACGTCTACCTGTCGGAGGGCGGCATCGGGCACCTGCCCGACCTGTGTGTGACCGTGCCCGTGTTCCACGACGGCGACGTCGTCGCCTTCGTCCAGGCGTTCGGCCACCACGACGACATCGGCGGCGCGGTGCCCGGGTCGATGCCCTCGCACGCCACCTCGGTGTTCGAGGAGGGGCTGATGGTGCCGCCGGTCAAGCTCTACGACGCGGGCGTTCCCAACGAGGGCGTCATCCGCATCCTCACGCGCAACTCGCGCATGCCCGACTCGATCGCCGGCGACCTCGACGCGGAGTGCTCCGCGTGCCTGATGGGGGCGGCGCGCCTGGCCGACCTGTTCACCCGCTACGGCCGGCCGGCGGTGGAGGCCTGCTTCGACGGCATCGTCGCCGCCTGCGCCGAGACGTTCCGTCGCGAGCTGCTGGCCAAGATCCCCGACGGCACCTGGACGTGGGAGGACTACGCCGAGCACGATGGGGTCGACGAGCCCCGGCTGCACCGCCAGCGGATCACCCTGACCAAGGCCGCCGACCGGCTGATCCTCGACCTCACGGGCACCAGCCCCCAGGCCAAAGGCCCCATCAACCACGCGGGCG
The DNA here is from genome assembly GCA_963735375.1 of uncultured Acidimicrobiales bacterium. GTDB lineage: Bacteria > Actinomycetota > Acidimicrobiia > Acidimicrobiales > VFJN01 > ZC4RG19. The sequence continues at coordinate 202,525 of CAVTKS010000004.1, read as the reverse complement.
ACTACGCGGACGGCAACTTCCTGAAGAAGTGGCTGGCGCCGATCCTGCGCAACCTGGCCGACACGCCCGAGCGCATGGCCCAGCTCGACGTGAACGAGGGCGTGGTCGAGCTCATCGACATCCGCTTCCCGCCGCCCGGCACGCTGGTCACGCCCGTGTTCCCGGCGCCGACCAACGCCCGCACGTTCGTGATCCTGCGGCTGTTGGGCGTGCTGGCCGGGGTCATCGCCAAGGCCGTCGACGGCTACATGCCCGCCGACCAGGAGACGATCCGCTACACGGGCATCTCGGGCCACGATGCCGACGGCCGCTGGTACCTCAACCGCGAGATCCTTGGCGGTGGGTCGGGCGGCCGCTACTACGCAGACGGCAGCGACACCATCCACGTCGTGCCCGAGTCGCGCAACCTGCCGGTCGAGTTCGTGGAGACCCGGTTCCCGGTGCGGGTCGAGTCGTTGGGGCTGGCCACCGACTCCGGGGGCGCCGGCACGTACCGGGGCGGGCTCGGCTACCGCAAGGAGATCCGGGCGCTCAACGACGCCAGCTTCATGTCGGTGGCCGACCGCTCGATCCTGTCGTGCTGGGGTGTGCGGGGCGGCCGGGCCGGGACCCCGTTCCGGGTCACGATCGACCCGGGCGGTCCCGCCGAACGGGTCATGCCCGGCCTGTGCGACTGGGAGCCCGTGGCGGCCGGCGAGGTCATCCGCATCGAGACCACGGGTGGCGGTGGTTGGGGCGACCCGTTGGCGCGCGATCCCGGTGCGGTGGCGCTCGACGTGCGCCAGGGGAAGGTGAGCCGGGCGGCGGCCACCGGCGAGTACGGCGTGGTCTTCGCCGACGACGGGCGGGCCGATGCCAGCCAGCCCGGGCCGTATCGCGCCGAGCCCGCCGATCTCGAGGTCGACGAGGCGGCGACGGCCGAGCTGCGGGCCCGGCTGGCGGCCGAGCGGGGCGAGCCAGGGATGTTTGATCGCGGCCCCGGCTACCGCCGCTTGTCCGGCGGGGCCACCCGAGCCGAGGTCGACGACTGAGGGCTGCGCGGGCACGGCCGTGCTCATCCGCCACCAAGGCAGGCGATCAGTGGTCGGTCAGAGCGCTGAGCAGGCCGGCGACCGCGAGGGTGGTGCCGACCGCCCGGGCGCTGCCTCGACCGGACTCGCCGGCCTTGCCGATGCCGGCGAGGCCGCCCGCCGAGCCGATCGAGAGGATGGACCCGCTCGAGCCGATCGACAGGATCGACCCGGAGGACCCCACCGAGAGCAGCGACCCGACCGAAGCGGCCGAGCCGAACGACAGCGCCGAGCCGACCGAGGCGGCGGAGAGAACCGAGCCCAGCGAGCTCCACGAGAGCACCGACCACAACGAGCGGGACGACAGGATCGAGCGGTTCACCGCCGACGACCGTACCTGCGCCGGAGCCGCGCGCGGCCCCTACGCGTCGCAGGTCGGCTCGTTCAGGCGCGTCCGGCAGCTGACCTACCCTGGCCGACCGTGCGTAGCTGGTCCCGTGTCGTTGCCGGAGCGCTGCTCGTGGTGGCGGCGGCCTGCAGCGACGAGTCGACGCAGGCCGACAGCGACCCGGGCCCGGCCGAGCGGCCGACCACCACGACGACGACGAGACTGGTGCCGACCACGACCGCCGCACCGACCACCACCACGACCGCACCCGTCGACGTGGCCACGCTGCGCCCGCCCGCGCCGGCGACCGACCCTGCGACGCTCTCCCGCCAGATCGCCGACGCCGAGGCCGTGATCCGCCGGCCCGGCGCCACCGAGGTCGAGATCGCGACGGCCGCGCTGGCGCAGCAGGTGGGCTACCGCCAGCTCGGCGACCACCCCGAATGGGATGCCGCCGTGTTCGCCGCACTGCCCGTCGAGCTCCAGCCGATCGCCGAGAGCCATGCCGCTGCCCGCCGGGACCTGCGAGCGCTCACCGGCGAGCCGTCGACCGAGATGCCCGCGTGGCGCATCGTCCCTCCCGTTCCCGCCGCCGATCTCGTCGCCTCGTATCAGGCGGCCGATACCGAGTTCGGGGTTCCGTGGCAGTACCTGGCCGCCATCAACCTGGTCGAGACCGGTATGGGCCGCATCCGGGGCACGTCGGTGGCCGGTGCGCAGGGGCCGATGCAGTTCATGCCCGAGACATGGGCGGCCTACGGCGAGGGCGACGTGAACGACCCCGCCCAGGCCATCCGCGGTGCCGCCCGCTACCTGACGGCGAACGGTGCGCCGGGCGACATGACGGGGGCGCTGTGGAACTACAACCACAGCGATCGCTACGTCCGTGCCGTGCAGCGCTACGCCGACCTGATCGTCGAGCACCCGCAGGCGTACGCCGGGTTCCACAGCTGGGGGATCTGGTACTGGACGACGGCCGGCGACCTGTACCTGCCCATCGGGTGGGAGGCGCTCGAGAAGGTGCCGGTCGACCAGTACGTCGCGGCCCACCCGCAGTAGGCGAGGCCGGGCGCCGGCCGTCCGTCCGGCCGGCACCCGATCTGGCCTGGGTCACCCGTGGCGCAGGTCGACCTCGCTGACCTCGCCCCCGGAGACGTGGACCGTCGCCATCGGCGTGCCGTCGTCGTCGAGCAGGTCGTACCCGCCGGCCGCCACCTCGGGGAACACGGCCACCGGGACGGCCCCGGTGGCCAGGACCCGGTCGTGCACCCCGGTGTGGAACCGCGCCGCCGGCCGGCCCGTTGGGCAGGCCTCGAGCTCGCCGGACGGCGTCGGGTGAGGCAGGTAGACGACCAGCGCACCCACGTCCCCGCCGATGTCGAGCAGTGGGCTGGCGCCCGGGGCACAGCCCTCGGGCGCCAGCACCACCGGCCTGCGGCTGTGCACGTCAGCGGACTGGCCAACCCGTCTCGGGGAGCGGTCGCGGTGTTTCCCGCTCTTGGCGCTGCGCGCCGGGCCGCTCGGGCCACGGCCTCGCCTGCCGGCTCGGCCTCTAGGCAGCGGGGACGTCATAGCCGCTGTAGGGCACGCCGAGGTACGGGAACCGGTCGAGGAACGTCCGCACCGGCGGGAACGTGCCGTCCTCGATCACCGCCACCGCACCGTCGGGCGTGAAGGTGGGGTCGACGAGCGGATAGGTGGCGCCGGCGATCGCCCGCAGCTCGATCGTGACGACGTCGTCGCCGACGCGTCGGCCATTGGGGAACCCGGCCAGGTCGCCGCCGAGGATCCCCAGCCGGTTCGGCTGGGCCGTCGGCGGTATGGCGACGTTGAGCCGCAGCTCGTCGGCCTGGGTCGAGCCCGTGAAGTTCTGGAACCCGGGGATGAGCCCGGCGGGGATGCCGGTGAGCAGGATGGCCAGGAGGTCGGCCCGGTCCACGTTCAGCGCCGCGAGGTTGGGGAACACCCCGGGATACAGGACCGGCAACAACGCGGCCAGCTCGGGGCGGGCGACGAAGCGGGCGAAGCGCCGCTCCTGGTCCGGCCCCACCGCGTTCCACCCGTCCTTGCGGGCCAGCGGCACGATCACCTCGTTGAACAGCGGGTTGCCCAGCCGCGACACCTGCACCCACGGCCCGGCGCCGCGCCCGTCGCCGTCGCGGTCGCGCACTGTGGCCTTCTGGCGGCTCGCGGCGCCCCACACACCGATCGTCGCCGTGGACGACATCGGGTCGCGGGGCCGCGAACCATCCCGGGTCAGGTGGCGGATGGGCACCTGGATGGCGAGCGTGTGCACGTTCACGTTCGCCAGCGAGTCGACGCCGTCGGCCGCCGCCGTCGGGATCAGGTGCAGGTTCTGGAAGGGCCGCAGCGTGCCGAGGTCGAAGACCGACCCCAGGTCGACGAAGAAGCCCTCGGCCCGTTGCCCGGCGAAGACCCTCTCACCGGAGGGCAGCGACTTGACCGCCGCGTCGGCCAGCGCTGCGTAGTTGGGCGTCGAGCGCGGGCCGATGTTGCACGGCGGTGCCACCAGCCCTCGGCCGATGACCGTCGACCGGTCGCTGCGCCCCCGCCGCCGGGTCACCTTGGTGAGCGTGTAGCTCTGTCGCCGGTTCCAGGTGGGGCTGTCGAGCGCGGTGATCGGCCCGGTGTTGTAGAGGAACGTGTTCGGGTTGGTGTTCACGGTCGTGAAGCGGAACTGGTACGTGATGTCGGGGAAGCCGTCGCCGGTGTTGTCGACGTGGATCTCGTAGAGCACGTCGTCGGCGAACTCGTAGAAGTTCGGACCGCCGGCCGGTGCCTCGACGGGCAGGTAGTTGGTGATGATGGTGACGGTGTCACCGGGAGTGACGAAGGCGTAGGTGTCGGTGTTGTCGGCGACCGGGTCCTTGGAGATCGACGGCGCCTCGCGGTGTGAGGACATCGCCCGACCTCACCGGCTCGCCCGCAGCAGGCGTGCCACGAGCCGCTTGTCGGTGAACACGTACGAGCGGTCGCCCACCATCAGCTCGACCTCGCCGGCGCCCGCGTCGCGGATCGCCAGGACGGCGGGGTCGTCAAGAGCGCCGAGCTCCTCGGCCGTGGGTTCCGGCCCCTCGGCCGCGGCGCCCGGGGCGAAGGGCGAGCCGAGGGTGGCGGCACCCGCCACTCCCAGGGCGCCGGCGGAGCTCGTCACGAGGAACGAGCGGCGGGTCACGGGTTCCATGGTCTGTCCTCCTGGTGGCTGTTCGAAACGCTTGCGGGAGGTGTTCGGAGCGAAGCTCACCAGCGGATGACGCACGCCGGCGGGGGGTCGACCGGTTGTGCAGGTCCGGGATCGTGGGGGCGTATGCTCGCCGCTTCGGTGTCCCGGCTCCGGGCTGGGCGGCCCCGACGATGCACGGCATGTAGAGGGGTCGGCTCCGTGACGTACACAGGGCGAGGAGAGCGCGGATCGTGACATGGGCCGATTGGGCCGTCGGCTGGCCGCTGACCGCGGTGCAGCTGCTCGCGTGCGGCGTCGCGGGACACGGGGTGCGGCGGCGACTCCTGCCGGCGTGGAGCGGTCCCGCAGCGGTCGTGGCCGCCGGCATGTCGGCGTCGGTCGTGCTCGTCCTGACGGCACAGGCGCTCGGCTCGGTCGGTCTGTTCCGGCAGTGGGTGCTCCCGCCGGTGCTGGTGGGGGTCGCCTGGATCCTCGACCCCGGCCGCTCGCCCTGGCGGGTCGACCTCGGCGACGGTGAGGTGACAGGCGACGCAGCGCCCCCCGCACCGCACGCGTACGAGGCGCGCTGGGTGGGCGTCGCGGGCCTCGTGGCCGCTGCCGTCGTCCTCGCGAGCTGGCTCGAGCGGGCCGTCGCCGTCTACCGGCGGGGCACCACCGACGGCGACAGCATGATGTACCACGTGCCGTTCGCGGCGCGGTTCGTGCAGAGCGGCTGGACGACCTCCACCGAGGCCATCGGGCCCGACGCCTGGGTCGCGTTCTACCCGGCCAACGCCGAGCTGATCGACGCGGCGTTCATCCTGCCCTTCGGCGCCGCCGTGCTGGGACCGTTGGCCAACCTGGGCTGGCTGGCGCTCGCGCTCGGCTCGGCGTGGTGCATCGGAGCGACCGCCGGGCGGGCTGCGCTCGGGCTGGTGCTGGGCGCGGTGGTCATGTCGGTGCCTGTGATGGTGGCCACGCAGGGCGGCACGGCGCGGGTCGACGGGGCAACGGTCGCCCTCGTCCTCGCTGCGGTGGCGCTCGTGCTGCAGACACCCCGCTCTGTCGGATCGTGTGTGCTCGCGGGGCTGGCATTGGGTCTGGCGATCGGCACGAAGTTCGCCGTGCTGCCGCTGGCCGGCGTGCTGCTCGTGACGGTGGCGCTGGCACTCTGGCGTCGGCACGGTGGGCGGTCGGCGGTGGCGTGGATCGCTGCGACGGCCGTCACTTCCGGCTACTGGTACGTCCGCAACCTCCTGGTCACGGGCAGTCCGGTGCCGGCCGTCGACCTGAGGCTCGGCCCGATCGGGTTCGCGCCCCTGCCGAGTGAACGCCTGGAGCTGCTCGAGCACAGCTCGATCGTGGACAACGTGGGCGAGCCGGGCTTCTGGGGCAACATCGCCCGCCCCGCGGTCGAGGGTCTCACCGGGTCGGTCGCCCTGACGATCGCGCTGATGCTCGCGGCGGTGGCGGCGGCCGTGCTGGTCGCGGTCCAGCGCCCGATCGGGCTCCGGCACGCCGTGACATTGTCGGCCCTGGTGGGCTGCGTGGCCTACCCGTTCGGCCCGAACAGTGCTCCGCTCCTCGGGGGCGGCACCCAGAACCCGTTCGCAACCCTGATCGTGGGCCTGAACGTCCGCTACCTGCTGCCGTCCCTGGTCGTGCTCCTGTGCATGCTGCCGGTCGGTCTGGGCCGACGGTCCGGTCGTGTGGGTGACGTGGCCGTCGCGGCCGCGGCGGGCATGGTCGGGTATCTCTGGCTCGAGACGACGGCGTTCGACGCGGAGTGGCCGACGGGTGAGGGCGACCGCGCCATCGCGGCCGCTCTCGTGGCCCTCGCCGCGGCCGGCGTCGTGGCAGGTCGGGCGCTGGCCACGCGGGGTGGCGGCACGACGGCAGGGGCGGTTCCGGCGCTGCTGTTCGGCGCGACGGCCGTGGTGGGCGCGATGGCGGTCACCGGGTGGGTCGCGGCGGACCGGTCGGGCCTGCACCTGTACGCCGAAATGCCGCCCGACGTCGTCGCCCTGTGGCGGGCCAGCGAGGAGGCGCCCGGCGACCGGGTCGCGCTCCTCGACGGCTGGGTCCAGTCGCCACATCTCGGCCCCGGGCTCGACAGGACGGTGGACTTCCTCGGCCTCTCGCAGGACCGCGGCCTGTCGCTCCCCCCGCGACTGCGACGAGGTGGAGCAGGCCCTCGCCGCCGGCGACTACGACATCGCGGTGGTGCAGCAGCCCGTCGTGGGCGTGCCCGGGTCGTCGGTCGCCAACTTCGACTGCCTGATGGCGAGCGACCGCACCGAGCTGGTGGTGCAGAACGGGGCCGGCGCGGTGTTCACCCTCTGAGCCGGGGCGCGGCCCGAACCCGGTGGTTCACGTCGGGGGCGTGCGGCGCACCGCGGACAGCACCGCCTCGGCCGCCCGCAGGTGGCTGACCCCGGCCTCGACGGCCGCCCGTGCCAGGTCGAGCGCGGTGACCGTGCGGCCGCTGCCGTCGTCGGCCACGCCCGTTCGGTCCCAGTCGCCGGCGGCAGTCGCCTCGACCCGGTCGGCCGTCGCGTTCGCCTCGAACCCGAGCTCGGACAGCCGCTCGTGCACGGTGCCGGTGACGCCGCCCGGCTTCGGCCGGGCCTGGGGGTCGATGTCGGCGACGTCGAGGGCGGGGGAGTCGTCCGTGAGGACGGCGGCCAGCGCCCGGTCGGCCGCGGAGATGTCCCAGGCACCGGCGACGATGTGCTCGATCGGCGACCAACCGCCCACGACGCGGTGGGCGACGTCGTCGGGGGACTCGTCCTCGCCGAGCCCGGCGAACAGCCCGCGGTAGCGGCGCTCGAGCCCGCGGAGCGCGACCACGATGTCCGACGGTGCCAACTTGGAGAGGTCCACCCGCCCGGTTCTAGCGCGCCGGACGGGTGTCGGTCGCCCGATGTGCCTCGGTTCCCCGAATCGTCCCGGCAGCCGAGCGGCGGCCAACCTGTCCGGCGTGTCGACACCGTCCACGACCTCGGTCCCCACTGTGGGCGACCACCTGACGCACTCGGGCAGGGGCCTGGCCCAGGTCACGGCCGCAGCCGTGCTCTTCGGCATCAACGCCAGCGTCTCCAAGGTCGTCCTGGAGGCCGGCGTCGAGCCACGCCAGCTGGCGGCACTCCGGTGCACGGGCGTGGCCATCGGCCTGCTCCTCCTCATCGGGCCCACGGCCCGGGGACGCCTGCGGGTGCCGTGGCGGAGCCTGCCCCAGCTGGCGCTGCTCGGCGTCGTGGGCGCGGCACTGATCCAGTGGTTCTACTTCGTGGCCCTCGACCGCCTGCCGGTCGGCATCGCCATCCTCCTCGAGTTCACGGGCCCGGTGCTCGTGGCTCTGTGGGCACGCCTCGTCCTGCGCGAGGAGGTGCGGCCGCTGGTGTGGCTGGCGCTGGCTCTCTCGCTCGCCGGCCTGACGCTGGTGGCGGAGGTGTGGCAGGACACCCGGCTCGACGCTCTGGGGGTCGCGGCGGCGATGGCGGCGGCCGCGTGCCTGGCGACCTTCCTGCTGCTCGGTCGCCACACGGGTGGCGCCCACGACCCTCTGGCCGTCAACTTCTGGGTGTTCGCGTCCGCCAGCCTGTTCTGGCTCGTGGTCGAGCCGCCATGGAACATCGATCGCGCCCCGCTGTCGGACACGACGTCACTGCTGGGCGCGTTCTCCGGGGTGGAGGTCCCCGTGTGGCTGGTCGTCGTGTGGGTGATCGTGCTGGGCACGCTGGCGCCCTACGCGCTCGACCTGGCGGCCCTTCGGCACCTGCCTGCGGCGACGGTGGGTGCGATCGGCATGCTCGAACCGGTCGTGGCCACGGCGGTGGCGTGGGCATGGCTCGGCCAGTCGCTCGGCGCCGCCCAGGTGCTGGGCGGCGTGATCGTCCTGGCCGGTGTCGGACTGGCGCAGGCGGCGACGAGCCGGCCCGCGCGGCGATAGGTTGCCCGCCATGTCCATCTACGACGTGGCGATCAACAAGCTCGACGGCACCCCGGCCGACCTGCACGACTACGACGACAGGGCCGTTCTGGTGGTGAACGTGGCGTCCCAGTGCGGGCTGACCCCGCAGTACACGGGCCTCGAGCAGATCCACGAGCAGTTCGCCGACCGCGGGTTCACCGTGCTCGGCGTCCCCTGCAACCAGTTCGGCGGTCAGGAGCCCGGCAGCGCCGAGGAGATCGCCACCTTCTGCTCGACCAACTACGGCGTCACGTTTCCCGTCACCGAGAAGGTCGAGGTGAATGGCGACGGCCGTCATCCGCTGTACCAGCAACTCGTCGACGTCGCCGACGCCGAGGGCCACACCGGCGACATCCGGTGGAACTTCGAGAAGTTCCTGCTCGCCCCCGGCGGAGAGGTGGTGGCGCGCTTCAACCCGATGACCGAGCCGACCTCCGACGAGGTCGTGAGCGCGGTCGAGAAGGTGCTGCCGTCCTGACGAGCTGACGCCGGGCCCGGGTGTCAGCGGCCGCGCGCGGCCCGCAGCACTCGGCCGACGTCGAGCAGGTGGTGGCTGCCCTCGTGCACCGCGATCGTGGCCAGGTCGCGCACGGTCACCTCTCTGCCCCGGCCCGTCAGGCTCGGCAGGCCCCACTCGTCGCTGTTGAGCTCGCCGAGCGTCGTGGCCAGGCTGTCGGCCGCGTCGTCGAGGTCGGCGGCGACAGCCTCACGATCGAGCGTGGGCGACGCGGCGGCGACCCGGCCCTCCCAGTCGACGACCGCGTCGTCGGGCTCGCGGCCGTCGAGCGCGCACCGCACCCGGTCGTCGAAGACCCGGAAGATGTCGCGCACGTGGCTGCTGTACTCCAGCGCCGACCACACGCCCTCAGCGGGGGACCGCCGCACGACCTCGTCGAGGTCCTCGTCGGGCAGCCCTCGGGTCAGCGGGGCGCGGTAGCGCCTGCCGAACGAGCGGACGGCGACCGCCATGTCCGCGGGACGGAGGTCGGCCGGATCGAAGCCGCACTCGGCGCACCGCTCCATGACCACCGGCTCAGGCCTCGTCGCTCACGTCGCGCTTCACGGCGTCGACCAGGTGGGTCGGGAGCACGTCGTAGTGGTCGTGCTCGGCGTGGAAGCGGCCGCGCCCGCCGGTGAGCGAGCGCAGCTCGATGGCGTAGCGCTGGATCTCGGATGTCGGCACGAGCGCCAGTACCGTCTGACGCCCGTCGCCCGTGGTGTCGGTGCCCTGGACCCGGCCCCGCCGGGCGTTGAGGTCGCCCATGATGTCGCCCTGCTGCTCGAGCGGGACCGTCACGTCGATGCGGCTGATCGGTTCGAGGATCACCGGCCCCGCCTGGGCCAGCGCCGCCCGGAACGCCAGCCGCCCCGCCACCTTGAAGGCCATCTCCGAGCTGTCGACGGAATGCTCCTTGCCGTCGGTCACGGTCACTCCGACGTCGACGACCGGGTAGCCGAAGACGCCGCCGGCGCTCATCGTCTCCTCGACACCCTTCTGCACGGCCGTGATGAAGCTGCGGCCGATGGCGCCGCCCACCACCGTGCTGGCGAACTCGAACCCGCCCCCACGGGGGAGGGGCTCGAGGTCGATGACGCACACGCCGAACTGGCCATGGCCCCCGGTCTGCTTCTTGTGGCGGCCCTCGACGCCCTTGGCGGCGCCGGTGACGGTCTCGCGGTAGGCCACCCGGAGGGGCTCGGTGTCGACGTTGGCGCCGAACTTGCGGGTCAGCTTCTCGAGCGTGATCTGCAGGTGGGTCTCGCCCGTGCCGTGCAGCAGGGTCTGGTGGGTCTCGTCGATGCGTTCAACCCGCAGTGCCGGGTCCTCGTCGACGAGGCGGTGCAGCGCCGGGGCGAGGCGGTCCTCGTCGGCCTGGGTGCGCGGCACCACCGCCACGGCCAGGGTGGGCTCGGGCTGGTCGATGGGCGCGACCACCACCGGCCTGCCCCGCGGGGCCAACGTGTCGCCCGTGACCGTGCCGGCGAGCTTCGACACCGCCCCGATGTCGCCCGCGGCCAACTCGCTCACGGGCTCCTGGTCCTTGCCCCGCACCGTGAGCAGCCCGTGTAGGCGCTCGTCATCGCCGGTGCGGCTGTTGACCAGGTGGTCGTCCGGCCGCAGCGTGCCCGACACGACCCGGAACAGGCTGACCTGTCCGACGTAGGGGTCGGCGATCGTCTTGAACACGAACGCCAGCGGGTCGCCCGCGGCGTCGGCTGACACGTCGATCTCCTGCGCGTGCTCGCCGTTGCCGGCGGTGATCGGCACCGGTCGGTCGAGGGGCGACGGCCCGATCTCCACGAGCAGGTCGGCGAGCCGGTCGATGCCGATCTCGCGGGTGGCCGACCCGACGACCACGGGGAACACCGTCGCGGCGGCGATGCCGTCGTGGAGGGTGTGCTCGAGATCCTCGAGGCTGGGGACGTCGCCGTCGAGGTAGCGCTCGAGCATGCCGTCGTCGGCGACGACGATGCCCTCGACGAGGTTGTCGTGCACCTTGTGTTCCAGTGCCTCCATCTCGTCGGGTATCGCCTCCGTGTGGGGCACACCGCCCTCGTAGATGTGGGCCGTGTCGGTGAGCAGGTCGGCGATGCCGCGGAACCCCGCCTCCTCGCCGATGGGCAGCTCGAGGGGTGCGATGCCGGCTCCCAGCCGGTCGCGCAGCTGGGCGAGGGTGACGTCGTAGCTGGCGCGCTCGCGGTCGAGCTTGTTGACGAAGATCATGCGGGGCACGCCGAGGCGCCGGGCCAGCTCCCACGCCTCCTCGGTCTGCACCTCGACGCCGTCGACGGCGCTGACGACGAAGACGGCCAGGTCCGCGATGCGCAGGGCGGCGGACACCTCGCCCAGGAAGTCCGCGTAGCCGGGCGTGTCGACCAGGTTGACCTTGTGGTCGCGCCACTCGAACGGAGCGACCGACAGCGACAGCGAGATGCCCCGCTTGTGCTCCTCCGGGTCGTAGTCGCACGCGGTCGTGCCGTCCTCGACCCGGCCCATGCGGCTGATCGCACCGGCTCGGTGGAGCAGGGCCTCGGCCAGGCTCGTCTTGCCCGCCCCGCTGTGCCCTACCAGGGCGACGTTGCGGATCTGACCCGTCGCGTACCGCTTCACCAGGTTCCCCCTCGGTGCTTGGTCGGCGATGTTCGGAGGCTAGCGGGAGGCGCCGGTGCGCGCGGCGTGCACGTGCGCCTGTTTGCAGGGTGGTCGTGACGTGAGGGTGGTCGTTGTTACCCTTGCATCCGTCCTCGGTAGCGCGATCCGCAGGGAAGGGTCGGAAGAGCCGATCGTCGCGTTGACCGAGTGAGACCTGGAGACGCGATGTTCGACGGACGGTGGCGCAGCACCTTCGAGAAGGGCCTGCGACCGATCGGTGGCCAGATCAGGCGCACCGGCATCACTGCCAACCACCTCACGACGACCGGCCTCGTCATGGCCATGGCCGCCTCGGTGGCCATCGCCAACGGCTCGCTGCGGGCCGGCCTGCTGCTGCTCGTGCTCACGGCCGTGCCCGACGTGCTCGACGGTGCGGTGGCCAAGGCATCGGGCACGGCCTCGCCACGCGGCGCGTTCTTCGACTCGGTCATCGATCGGGTCAGCGACGCGCTGCTGCTGGGCGGGGTCGCCTGGTACCTGGGCTCGACGCAGCCGGGGCGCATCGCCGTGCTGCCACTGGCCGTGCTGGCCGCGTCCATGCTGATCAGCTACGAGCGGGCCAAGGCCGAGTCGCTGGGCTTCGACGCCCGGGGCGGGCTGATGGAGCGGGCCGAGCGTCTGGCCCTCCTCGCGTTCGGCCTGCTGTTCGAGTCGCTGCTGGTCCCGGTGCTGTGGGTCATGCTGGCACTCACCCTGGTCACGGCCGTGCAGCGCTTCGTGAAGGTGTGGCGCCAGGCGTCGGCCCCCCAGGTCCAGCCTCTCGGCGCCCGCTGGCGGTCCCGGCGGGTGGGACGCTCGTCGCAACGCACCTCGCGGCGCCAGGTCCTGGCCCAGCGCCGGCGTCGCTGAGCCTCTCCCGACCCGCTCCGGCTACGACCGCCCGCCCGACCTCCTATGGATCTCGTCACTCCGGCCTACCGCACGGCCGCTGCGCTGGCCCGCGCGCTGCCCGGCGGCGTGGTCGACACCGCCGCCCCCCAGCTCGCGGGGCTCATGGCGGCGCGCTCGAGCGAGCGTCGTGCCATGGTCGAACGCCACCAGCGGCGGGTGGAGCCGGGGCTCAGCGGCGAGGCGCTTCGCCAGCGCGTGCGCGACGTCTACCGGTCGTACGGCCGCTACTACGGTGAGTCGTTCCGCCTGCCCACCATCGCGCCCGCGGAGCTGGACGCCCGGTTCAGCTACGAGGGCTACGAGCACATCCAGCGGTCGCTCGATGCCGGCATCGGGCCGCTCATGCTCATGCCCCACCTGGGTAGCTGGGAGTGGAGCGCCTACTGGCTGACCCGCGTGGCCGAGGTGCCCGTCACCGCCGTGGTCGAGCGCATCGATCCGCCCGAGCTGTTCGACTGGTTCGTCGAGTTCCGCGAGAGCATCGGCATGCAGATCGTGCCGCTCGGGCCCAACGCCGGCCGGTCGACGGTTGCCGCGGTCAAGCAAGGTCACGTGATCGCGCTCCTGTGCGACCGTGACATCTCCCGCAGCGGCGTCGAGGTCACGTTCTTCGGCGAGAAGACCACGTTGCCGTCGGGCCCTGCCGTGCTGGCCCTGCGCACCGGCGCACCCCTCCTACCCACCGCCATCTACGACCGCGGGCGCGGCCACCACGGCGTCGTCCGCCCGGCGATCCCGGCCGACCGCGAGGGCTCCTTCCGCCAGGACGTGGGCCGTCTCACCCAGGCGATCGCGGACCAGCTCGAGACCCTCATCCGCGAGGCGCCGGAGCAGTGGCACCTCATGCAACCCAACTGGCCGAGCGACTTCGCCGAGCAGGGGCCGGTGCGGCTCTGACCCGGCGGCCGGGTCGTGCCGCCGTCCCGCCGGCATCGTCCGCAGCAGTACGCTGAGCCGCGTGCGCATCGGGCTGGTCTGCCCCTACAGCCTCACGGTTCCCGGTGGCGTCCAGGCCCAAGTGCTGGGCCTGGCCCGCACGTTGCGCGCGCTCGGCATCGACGTCCGGGTGCTCGCCCCGTGCGACGGCCCGCCGCCCGACTCGTGCGTCACGCCGCTCGGCGCGAGCGTGCCGACGGCCTCGAACGGGTCGGTCGCACCGCTGGCCCCCGACCCGGCGGCGCAACTGAGGACGATCAGGGCGCTGCGCGACGAGGCGTTCGACGTCCTCCACCTGCACGAACCACTGGCTCCCGGGCCCACGATGACGACTCTGCTGTTCCGCAACGCTCCCATGGTCGGCACCTTCCACCGGGCCGGTGACAGCGCGGCCTACGCCCTGGCCCGCCCTGGCGTGCGGTGGTTGGCCCGCCGGCTCGACGTGCGCTGCGCGGTGTCGAAGGACGCCCTCGCCACCGCCGAGCGGGCCCTGGGCGGCACATACGAGCTGCTGTTCAACGGCATCGAGATCGAGCGGTTCGCCAAGGCGACGCCCACCCCGTCGACCGGTCCGACCATCTTCTTCATCGGCCGCCACGAGGAGCGCAAGGGCCTCGCGGTGCTGCTCGACGCCCTGCGCCACCTGCCCGCCGACGTGGCGGTGTGGGTGGGCGGCGCCGGCCCGCAGACCGAGGCGCTGCGCGCCCGCCACGGCGGCGACCCCCGCATCGAGTGGCTCGGGCGGCTCAGCGACGACGAGGTCGCCGCCCGCATGCGGGGGGCCGACGTGTTCTGCGCCCCGTCGCTCCACGGCGAGTCGTTCGGCGTCGTGTTGCTCGAGGCCATGGCCGCGGGCGCGGTGGTGGTGGCGTCCGCGCTCGACGGCTACGCCAACGTCGCCACCGACGGGGTCGACGCGCTGCTCACCCCGCCCGGCGACAGCGACGCCCTCAGCCGGGCGCTGGTGCGGGCCCTCGACGACGGTGGCCTGCGCGGGCGTCTCGTGGCCGCGGCCGACCAGCGCGCCCAGGAGTTCTCGATGGTGCACCTGGCCGAGGCCTACATCGGCCGCTATGAGCGCCTGGCGTCTGCCGGCTGACCGGGCCGACAGAGGGGACGCCCCGCGGGCTGCGTAGGATGAGAGGCCGTGATCGCCGTCATCATCATCGTCGTCGTGCTGGTGCTCCTCGCGCTGTACGCCATCGTCAGCTACAACGGGCTCGTCTCGTTGCGCAACCGCATCGAGAACGCGTGGGCGCAGATCGACGTGCAGCTCAAACGCCGCTACGACCTCATCCCCAACCTCGTCGAGACCGTCAAGGGGTATGCCTCTCACGAGCGCGAGACCCTCGACGCCGTGATCCAGGCCCGCAACGCCGGCATGAGCGCCCAGGGCCCGCACGACCAGGCCGAGGCCGAGAACCAGATCACCGGTGCCCTCAAGTCGCTGTTCGCGCTGTCCGAGGCTTATCCCGACCTGAAGGCGAACCAGAACTTCGCCCAGCTGCAGGAAGAGCTGACGGGTACCGAGGGTCGCATCGCCTACGCGCGGCAGTTCTACAACGACACCGTCTACCGCTACAACACCAAGGTGCAGAGCTTCCCGGCCAACGTCCTGGCCAACACGTTCCGCTTCTCGGAGCGCGAGTACTTCCAGGCCGACGACGAGTCGCGCGGTCCCACCCAGGTCAGCTTCTGACCCGTGGCGCTCGCAGCCCTCACCTCCTCCTCCTCCTCCGCGTCGATGTACGACCAGGTCACCGCCAACAAGCGCCGTAGCTGGTTGCTGATCGCGGGCTTCGTCCTGTTCGTCGCGCTCGTCGCCGCCGTGTTTGCGTACCTCATCGGTGGGGGACCGGTCGGCATCGTCATCGCCCTGCTGGTCGCCGGCGGCGCCAGCGCGGTCGCGTACTGGAAGTCCGACGCGGTGGCTCTGCGCGTGAGCCGGGCGCGGCCGGCGTCGGTCGAGCAGTACGCCCGCTACCACAACATCGTCGAGGGCCTGTGCATCGCCTCCGGGCTGCCCAAGCCCCGGCTGTACGTGGTCGACGACCCGGCGCCCAACGCGTTCGCCACCGGTCGCAACCCGCGCAACGCCGCCGTGGCGGTCACGACCGGTCTGCTCGACAAGATGAACCGCATCGAGCTCGAGGGTGTCCTCGCGCACGAGCTGTCGCACGTGAAGAACTACGACATCCTCGTGTCGACCCTGGCCGTGACCATGGTGGGTGTGGTCGCCGTGCTGGCGGATCTGGGCATCCGCCTGCAGTGGTGGGGCATGGGCCGCAACTCGCACCGGGACTTCGACCGCCAGCACGGGGGCAATGGCGGGCCGATGGCCTTCCTGGCGATCGCCGGCTTCATGCTGCTGGCTCTGTCGCCACTCGTCGCCCAGGTCATGCAGCGCACGGTCAGCCGCCGGCGCGAGACGCTGGCCGACATGTCCGGCGTCGAGATGACCCGCTACCCGCCGGGGCTCATCTCGGCGCTCGAGAAGCTGCGCGACGATTCGACCGTCGTCCACGCCACCACCAGCGCCACGGCCCACCTGTGGATCGAGCAGCCCGCGGCGCAGACCGAGCCCGAGGGCAGGCTGTCGCGGTTCAACCGCATGTTCGATACCCACCCGCCCATCGAGGAGCGCATCGCGCTGCTGCGCGAGCTCTGAGGCTCTGACCTGCGCCCGCCCGGGCGTGGTCGGTCCAATTGGGGCGCAACTGGCTAGGGGCCCGACCGGCCCGTGCTCGTAGAATGCCCTGCATGAGCGAGTCGTCCACCTCTCCCACCCCCGTTCACGACACCGGCACCCAGCGCGTCAAGCGAGGGCTGGCCGAGATGCTCAAGGGCGGCGTCATCATGGATGTGGTCGACGCCACCCAGGCCAAGATCGCGGAGGACGCCGGCGCCGTCGCCGTCATGGCGCTCGAGCGGGTGCCATCCGACATCCGCCGCGACGGCGGCGTCGCCCGCATGAGCGACCCCGAGCTGGTCGAGGGCATCGTCTCCGCGGTCACCATCCCGGTCATGGCCAAGGCCCGCATCGGCCACTTCGTCGAGGCGCAGATCCTGCAGGCCCTGGGCGTCGACTACGTCGACGAGTCCGAGGTGCTCACCCCGGCCGACGAGGCCCACCACATCGACAAGTGGGCGTTCACCGTGCCCTTCGTGTGCGGCGCCACCAACCTGGGCGAGGCCCTGCGCCGCATCAGCGAGGGCGCGTGCATGATCCGCTCCAAGGGCGAGGCCGGCACCGGCAACATCGTCGAGGCCGTGCGCCACCTGCGCACGATCCTGGGCGACATCCGCAAGATCACCCAGGCCGATTCGGCCGAGGTGTACGACTGGGCCAAGCAGCTGCGGGCGCCCGTCGGCCTGGTGCAGGAGATCGCCGAGACAGGCACGCTGCCCGTACCGCTGTTCTGCGCCGGGGGCATCGCCACCCCGGCCGACGCCGCGCTCGTCATGCAGCTCGGGGCGCAGGCCACCTTCGTCGGTTCGGGCATCTTCAAGAGCGACGACCCCGCTCGCCGCGCCAAGGCCATCGTCGAGGCGACCGCCCACTACGACGACGCCGACATCCTGGCCAAGGTCAGCCGCGGGCTCGGCGAGGCCATGCGCGGGGAAGAGATCGGGCGCCTCGAGGTCAAGCTGGCCGATCGGGGCTGGTGAGCGTCGGGCCGCAGGGCCTCGCCTCGGGGCACCCTGCGGCCTCGTACACCACGGCAAAGCCGTGAGGGGCGTCAGCGGTCGAGCGTGTCGGACTGCCACAGCCCGACGCGCCCGTAGTCGTTGCCGACCAGGGTCACGTGGCCGTCCTCGTCGATGTCGACGTTGCTGACCGACTGCTCGCCGGGACCCGACAGCGCCGGCTCGCCCCGGTCGCGGCGCGAGACGTCGCCCGACGAGCTGATGCGCCAGAGGGCGATGTCGCCGTCGCCGGAGGCGGTGTCGGTGCCGGCGACGAGCCAGCCGCCCTCGGGCGCCGGCGCGACGGCACTGGCCCACTGGTCGCCCGAGCCGCCGAGCAGCCCCGACTCGAGCATCGTCCAGGTCACGCCGTCCTCGGACGTCCACACCCGGGCGTCGGTGTTGCCGCTGCGGTCGTCGGAGCCGACGACGATGTAGCCGTCGTCGCTGGCGGCGCATGCGTAGGCCTGCTGGCTGCCACCGCCGCCGAACGAGCTGTTGTCGGTGGCGGCCACCCAGGCGCCGTCCGGCTGCCGCTTGCTCACGATGACGTTGTAGGCCCCGGTCGACCCGCTGACGCCCACGGCCACCGCCGAGTCGTCGGGGGCCACGCACACGTCGTTGTAGCGCCCGTGGCCGGGCCCGCTGGCGATCGGCTCCTCGCCGACGTAGCGGGAGCCGTCGGGTGACACGATGACGACGGGGTCGGCGTCGCCCCTGTCGTAGGACGACCCCACGGCGATGAAGCCGCGGCCGATGGAGGCGACGGCGTTGAGCGAGCGGGTGCCCGCCCCGCCCGCGGGCGTGGCCGACTGGGGCGGCACCTCGGCCTCGAGCTGAGCGATGACGCCGGCCATCTCGGGGGTCGGGCTGTCGAGGAACTCGAGGTAGGCGTCCTCGATGCGGGCGTCCTGGACGCCGATGCGCGCCCAGTCCTGGCCGTCGCGTGAGACCCACACCAGCCCGTCGGGGAACTCGTCGCCGGCGATCCGCCGGCGCTCGGCGGCGACGCCGAAGTCCTCGACCCCGACCGCGGCGAAGCCGCCGGCGAACGGAACGGCGTCCAGGATGTGACCGGCGGCGAGCTGCTCGGCCTCGACGGCGTCCCAGCCCTCGCCGTTGCGCAGCCAGACCTGGCCGCGGTACGTCTCCCGGGTGTCGCCCGTCGGCGCCGTGCGCCGGCCGCCCGCAGCGATGGCGGCGTCGGACCCCACGGCGACCGAGGTGGCGAACGGCTGCTCGGCGGCCTTGGGGAAGCCGTCGCCGGTGGCGTCCTGCCAGCGGCTGGCGCCGTCGAGCAGCAGCACCGACGGCTCGGTGCCCAGGGCGACCGTGATGTCGCCCACGGCGTCGGCGTCGCGGAGCGCGACCCCGTCCTCGAACAGCTCACCGTGGACAGGGTTGGGCAGCTCGTCCCAGGTCGCGCCGTTGTCGGCCGAGCGCCAGACATGCGGGCGCCACTCGTTGCCACCGGCGGCGATGAGGCCCTGGTCGCCGACGGAGATCGAGCGCACCGCCAGGTCGGTGACGCCGATGCGGTCGCCGCCCAGCGGGAGGCGCGGGCTGGCCGCAGACCACTCGATGCCGTCGGCCGAGCGCCACACGACGGGGACGCCCTGTCCGCCGGCGCCGTCGGTGTACCCGCCGGCGACCAGGCCGGCGTCCGTAGCGGCCACGGTGAGCAGCTCCTGTCGGCCGTTCCCGGCCAGCGAGGGTGCGTCGACCTGCTCCCAGCTCTCGCCGTCGGGCGAGTACCAGACCACCCCGTCCTGCTCGTTGTCGAGCGTGCGGGAGCCCACCGCGACGAACCCGGAGCCGATCGCGACGATGTCGCGGACCGACTCCTCGCCGGTGGCGTCCAGCGGGCCACCGGCACCGCCCTCGACGCCTGTCCAGGTCTCGCCGTCGGCGCTGAACCACAGGCGGGGCCGGACCTCGCCCCACACGTTCTCGCCGCCCGCCACGAGCAGGCCGGTCTCGCTGGCCACGACGTCGAACGCCCACTGCTCATGGTCGCCCGCCATCGCCTCGGGCCGATCCTGGCGCCATTCACCGTCGGTCTGTCGCCAGATCACGGCGTCGGCCTCGGCCCCGTCGCCCGCCTGGCCCACGGCGATCATGCCGTCGTCGGTGTGGATGGCGGCGGACATCGACTCGCCGGTGCCCGACTCGGCGGGGTCGACCGAGGTGCTCTCCCAGCCGCGGGCGTCGTCGGACGTCCACACGGCGGCCACCGAGGCCGTCGCCTCGGGGTCGAAGATCGACCCCACGACGGTCCAGGAGTCGCCCTCCGCTGCGGGGGCAACCAGGTCGGACACGCTGGCCACCGGATCGGTGAGGGCGAGCGAGCTGCCGTGCGCCCGAGCGAACGTGGGCGAGGTGTCATCGGGGCCGGCCTCGGAGCTGCCCGAACAGGCGGCTGCCACGAGGCCCAGCGCCACGAGCGCGCCCAGCGCTGTGCGGCGGCGTCGGGCGGGGGAGCGGTCGCTCCCGTCGTTGCGGGTGCGTGCAGCGGATGGCTGTCGGCCGCGGGTCTTGGCGTACACGGAGATCCTCCGGTCGGCGGTTGTCTGCCCCCTACCTCTGTCCCAGTCGGTCGTCGATTCTCGCCGTTCGGGGGTGGGCCCGTACAATCGAATCGTCATGTGCGCAGGAACGAGGCCCCCAGGTGAAGGTCGGTGTACTCGCACTGCAGGGCGCCTCCGCACGGCATGTCGCCATGCTCGCACGTCTCGACGTGCAGCCGGTGGCAGTCCGCTCGCCGGCTGACCTGCACACCGTCGACGCCCTGGTGCTCCCGGGCGGCGAGTCGACCACCATCTCGATGCTGCTGGAGTCGTCGGGCCTGTTCGAGCCCCTGGCCGACCGGCTCGGCGGCGGCATGCCGGCCTTCGGCACGTGCGCGGGCATGATCCTGCTCGGCCACGAGATCCTCGACGGGCGGCCCGATCAGCGTTGCTTCGACGTCGTCGACATCACCGTCCGCCGCAACGCGTTCGGTCGCCAGGTCGACTCGTTCGAGGCCGACCTCGCCGTGGCCGGCACCGACGGCGGGCCCGTGCACGCCGTGTTCATCCGGGCCCCGGTCGTCGAGACCGTCGGCGAGGGGGTGGACGTCCTCGCTACGGTCGACAACCAACCCGTCCTCTGCCGCCAGGGCCCCGTGCTCGTGGCGGCGTTCCATCCCGAGCTCGGCGACGATCCCCGGTTGCACGAGCTGTTCCTGAACGAGGTGGTGTAAACGATGAGTGGCCATTCCAAGTGGGCGACCATCAAGCACAAGAAGGCCGCCAACGACAAGGCCCGCGGCAAGCTGTTCGCCAAGGTGCTGCGCCAGGTCGAGGTGGCGGCGCGTGAGGGCGGGGGCGACCCCGACATGAACCCGACGCTGCGCACGATGTTCCAGAAGGCGCGCGATGCCTCGATCCCCATCGACACCATCGAGCGGGCGGTCAAGCGGGGCACCGGCGAGCTCGAGGGCGTCACCTACGAGCAGATCACCTACGAGGGCTACGCCCCGGGCGCGGTGGCCGTGATGGTCGAGGTGCTCACCGACAACCGCAACCGCACCGGCGCCGAGATCCGCAACATCTTCTCCAAGAACGGCGGGTCGACGTCCGAGCCGGGCGCGGTGGCCTGGCAGTTCGACCGCAAGGGGCAGATCATCGTGCCCCGGTCTGTCGACGAGGAGGAGCTCATGCTCACCGCGCTCGACGCCGGCGCCGAGGACATCGTCGACGACGGCGACTCGTGGCGGGTGACCACGCCGCCGACCGACCTGCACGCCGTGCGCACCGCGCTCGACGAGGCCGGCATCGCGGTCGACTCGTCCGACCTGACGATGGTCCCGCAGGCCACCATCGCCCTCGACACGGCCGAGGCCGCGAAGAAGGTGCTGCGGCTCATCGACGCCCTCGACGAACACGACGACGTCCAGGCCGTGCACGCCAACTTCGACATCCCCGACACGATCCTCGACACGGTGGAAGCTGGATGAGCGAGCGTCCCGAAGGGCGAAAGAGCGAGCGTGGCCCGAGCGGCCCGCTGCGAAGCAGCAGGAGCGGGAAACGATGAGCGAGCGTCCCGAAGGGCGAAAGAGCGAGCGTGGCCCGAGCGGCCCGCTGCGAAGCAGCAGGAGCGTGAAACGATGAGCGAGCGTGTGAGCGTGGGCGCTCCGGCGCCGGACTTCACCCTGGCGGGCACAGACGGCACGCCGGAGGGGCACCGCGACTACACGCTGTCCGAGTTCCTCGGGAGGCCCGTGGTCCTCGTCTTCTACCCCGGTGACAACACGCCCGTGTGCACCCGTCAGCTCAACAGCTACACGTCGGACATCGACGCGTTCCGCGAGGTCGACGCCCATGTGCTGGCGATCAGCCCGCAGACCATCGAGAGCCACGACGCCTTCAGCGCCGACCAGGGCGGTTTCGCCTTCCCCCTGCTGGCCGACGTCGACAAGGCGGTCGGCAAGCAGTACGGCATCCTCGGGCCGGTCGGGTTCTACCGGCGGTCGATCTTCGTGATCGACGCCGGCGGTGTCGTGCGCCACGCCCACCGAGCGGTGGCGGGGCTGTGGTTCCGGCCGACCGACGAACTGGTCGCCGCCGTGGCCGCCGTCGGCTGATCTCGATCCGCGCAGCGGGGGTACGAGGCCGCACCCGCCTGCTGGCTCCGGGTCCACCAGCCCGCTGCGGAGACCGGCTAGGGTCCGAACCCATGTTCGTGCTCGGGATCGATCCCGGCCTGTCGCGCTGCGGCTACGGCGTCGTCGAGCGCGCCGGGCGCACGCCGCGTGCGGTGGCGGCCGGGGTGATGCGCACCGACCCGGCGCTCGACGTGCCCCGCCGGCTGGCCGCGCTCCAGGCCGACATGCGGGAGCTTCTCGCCGAGCACCGGCCGGCGGTGGTCGCCGTCGAGCGGGTGTTGTTCCAGGTCAACGCCCGCACCGCCATCCCGACGGCCCAAGCGGCCGGCATCGCCATGGTCGAGGCGGTCGCGGCTGGGGCCGAGGTCGTCGAGTACTCGCCCAACCAGGTCAAGCAGGCCGTGGCCGGCTTCGGTGGCGCCGACAAGGAGCAGATCGGCCGCATGGTGCAGACGCTGCTCGGCATCTCCCGGCCGCTTCGGCCGGTCGACGCTGCCGACGCCGTGGCGCTCGCACTGTGCCACCTCGCCCACGCGCCCATGCGGACGGCCTCGGCCGCCGCCGCCCGCCGAGCAGGCGCGGGGGTGGCACGATGATCGGTTCGCTGCGGGGGCGCATGCTCCATCGCGGGGCCGGCGAGGTGCTGGTCGAGGTCGCCGGCATCGGTTACGTCGTCGTCGTGTCGCCCACCACCGCGGTGGCCCTCGGCGAGGTCGGCGACGAGGCGTTCGTATGGGTGCACCACCACGTGCGGGAGGACGCCGAGACGCTCTACGGGTTCGGCACCCGCGACGAGAAGGTCACCTTCGAGGCGCTGCTGGGGGCCCACGGGGTGGGGCCGTCGATGGCCCTCGCCATCCTGTCGGTGCACGCCCCGGCGGCGCTCGTGCGCATCCTGGCCGACGACGACGTCGCCGCGCTGTGCCTGGTTCCCGGCGTGGGCAAGAAGACCGCGGCACGGCTGCTCGTCGAGCTGAAGTCGCGGCTCGACATCCCCGACAGCGGCGTGGTGCCCAGCGTGGCGATGGGGGGCGCGGTGGTGCTGTCGGGCGAGCGCACGGCCACGACCGACGTGCGCGAGGCACTGGCCGGCCTCGGCTACTCGCCCGACGAGATCAGGGCCGCAACGGCCGAGATGGCCGACGACGGCGACACCTCGGCCATGCTGCGCCAGGCCCTGCAGCGACTGGCGTCGGCGCGATGACGCGCCACACGCGAGGTCGTCCCCGTGCGTGAGGAGCTGCTCGACCCGGATCCCGAGCCCGACGAGAACGCTGCCGAGACCACGCTGCGCCCGCGCCGCCTGGCCGAGTTCGTGGGCCAGTCAGAGCTCAAGGCCCACCTCGACATCGTCCTCGAGGCGGCCCGGCGCCGCGGCCAGGCCCCCGACCACCTGCTGTTCTCGGGCCCGCCCGGGCTCGGTAAGACGACCCTCGCCGGCATCATCGCCACCGAGCTCGAGGCGCACCTCCAGACCACCTCGGGCCCGGCGGTCGAGCGGGCGGGAGACCTCGCGGCCATCCTCACCCAGCTCGACGACGGCGACGTGTTGTTCATCGACGAGATCCACCGGCTGCCCCGGGCCGTCGAAGAGGTGCTCTACCCGGCGATGGAGGACTTCCAGCTCGACATCGTGCTGGGCAAGGGGCCCGCCGCCCGGTCCATCCGGCTCGACCTGCCCCGGTTCACGCTGGTGGGGGCCACCACCCGCACCGGCTCGATCACCGGTCCGCTGCGCGACCGATTCGGCCTGGTCGCCCGGCTCGACTACTACACGTCGTCCGACCTGGAGTCGATCGTCGAGCGTGCCGCGCGCATCCTGGGCGTGACGATCGACGGTGCCGGGTGCGCCGAGATCGCCCGCCGGGCGCGGGGCACACCGCGTATCGCCAACCGGTTGCTCCGGCGGGTGCGCGACTTCGCCGAGGTCACCGGCGACGGCACGGTCGACCGGGCCACCGCGGAGGAGGGGCTCGCCCTGTTCGGCGTCGACGATCGGGGTCTCGATCAGGTCGACCGTGCGATCCTGTCGGCGCTGTGCCGTCGCTTCGGTGGTGGCCCGGTCGGGCTGTCGACCCTGGCCATCAGCGTCGGCGAGCAGACCGAGACGGTCGAGGACGTCTACGAGCCGTTCCTCATCCAGCAGGGCCTGCTCATGCGCACCCCGCGTGGCCGGGTGGCCCTGCCGGCCGCGTGGGAGCACCTGGGAGTTGCGCCGCCGCCCGACGCGGGCCCCGGTGGCGCCTCTCCGACGCTTTTCGGTGGCTGACCCGGCCGACGCGGCTACGGGCACCCGCCATGGCACCGGCCGGACGTGCCGGTAGGTTTGCCCGGCCCGATGGACCTCGCCGACTTCGACTACGACCTGCCTGAGCAGGCGATCGCGCAGCATCCCGCGGAGCCGAGGGACGCTGCTCGGCTGCTCGTCGACGAGGGTGACGGGCGTGTCACCCATCTCACCGTGGCCGACGTTCCCGGGCTGGTGCGGCCGGGCGACGTGGTCGTCGTGAACACGACCCGGGTCCTGCCCGCCCGTCTCCGCCTGCACAAGGAGACCGGGGGCGAGGTCGAGGTGCTGCTGCTCGAGCGCACCCCTGGCGGCGCCTGGGAGGCGTTGATCCGGCCGGGGCGGCGGGTGAGGCCCGGCATGGTGCTGACAGCGGGCCCGGACCTCGCCGTGGTCGTGGGCGGCGACGGCCCCGGGGATGGGACTCGCCTCGTCGAGCTGCGGGTGCCCGACGGCGCCGACGAGCTGGCCGCGCTCCAGCACCACGGCGTCGTGCCGCTGCCGCCCTACATCACCGCACCGCTCGCCGATCCCGACCGGTACCAGACGGTGTTCGCCGACCAGCCGGGGTCGGTGGCCGCCCCCACGGCCGGGCTCCACCTCACGCCCGGGGTGCTGGACGCGTGTCTCGCCGCCGGTGCGCGCGTCGAGCACGTCGAGCTGGTGGTCGGCATGGGCACGTTCCGGCCCATGGCGGCGCCCAAGGTCGAGGACCACCACATGCACGCCGAGCGGTACCGCGTGCCGGCGGGCACCCTGGCCGCGTGTCAGGAGGCCCGCGCCCGCGGCGGGCGCGTCGTCGCCGTGGGCACCACGACGGTGCGGGCGCTCGAATCGGCCGCGCTGTCCGGCGAGCTGGAGGGGCGCACCGAGCTGTTCATCCACCGGCCCTGGCGGTGGCGGGTCGTCGACGTGCTGATGACGAACTTCCACCTGCCCCGCTCGTCGCTGCTGGTCCTGGTCGACGCCTTCGTCGGGCCCGGCTGGCGGCGGCTCTACGCCACGGCGCTCGACGAGGGCTACCGGTTCCTGTCGTTCGGCGACGCCATGTGGCTCACCCGCACCGAGACCGCCGGCGAGCAGGCTCGTGACCGGGACCAGGACACATGACGCTCGCGTACACCGTCGACGCCACGTGCGGCGCGGCCCGCACCGGCACGGTCACCACGGCGCGGGGCACGTACTCGACGCCGTGCTTCATGCCGGTGGGCACCCGGGGGGCGGTGCGGACCCTGTCGTCTGCCGACCTCGAGGACCTGGGCGCCGAGGTGGTCCTCGGCAACACCTACCACCTGATGCTGCGACCGGGTGCCGACCTGGTCGAGCGGTTCGGCGGCATCCACGGGTTCGCCGACTGGCGCGGCCATGTGCTCACCGACTCGGGCGGCTACCAGGTGTTCTCGCTCAAGCCGAAGGTCGACGACGAGGGTGCCACGTTCACCTCGACGTACGACGGCAGCACGCACCACCTCAGCCCCGAGGGGGCGGTCGACGTCCAGGTCAAGCTCGGCAGCGACATCCAGATGGTGCTCGACGTGTGTCCGCCGCTGCCGTCACCTCACGGCGTCATCCGCTCGGCGGTCGACCGCACGGCCCTGTGGGCCGGCCGGGCCCGCAAGGCGTTCCTCTCGCACGAGCGGCCCGACCTCAACCAGTTCGGCATCGTCCAGGGTGGCACCGACCTCGCGCTGCGGGTCGAGAGCGCGGAGCGCACGGTCTCCGTCGACTTCGACGGCTACGCGGTCGGTGGGCTGTCGGTGGGCGAGGACCGTGCAGCCATGCTGCCCGCGCTCGACGCCGCGCTCGGCGTGCTGCCCGCCGACCGGCCCCGCTACCTCATGGGCCTGGGCGACCCGCTCGGGATCGTCGACGCGGTGGCGTTGGGCGTCGACATGTTCGACTGCGTGCTGCCGACCCGTCTCGCCAGGCATGGCACGCTGCTCACGTCGGAGGGCCGCCTCAACCTGCGCAACCGTCGCTTCGCGGACGACACCGGCCCCCTCGATCCGGCCTGCAGCTGCGGGGTGTGCCAGCGCTGGTCGCGGGGCTACCTGCGCCACCTGCTATCCGTGGCCGAGCCCACCGCACCCCGGTTGCTCACGTTGCACAACGTGGCCTGGACCCTGGCCCTGGTCGACCGCATCAGGGGCGCGATCGTCGACGGCTCACTGTCGTCGCTGCGCGCGGAGCTCGCCGAACGCTGGGACGTCGGCGCCGCCCAGGGGGACCGTGACACGTCAGGTGGAGTGACGGCTGACGGCACTCCCGGGCCCGATGACGAGACAGAGGACACAGGGCGCTAGCCTCGTCCAGCCGTCTATGGAGCCGCTGATCGTCCTCGCCGTCACCTTCGTCCTGCTGTGGGTGATCTTCATCCTCCCGCAGCAGAGACGCGTGCGGGCCCACCAGGCGCTGGTCGCCTCGGTCCAGCCTGGTGACCAGGTGATCCTGTCGGCGGGCATCTACGGCCGCGTCGTCGACCTCGGGCCCGAGGATCTGACCCTCGAGGTCGCCCCGGGCGTCGAGCTGCGGGTGGCCCGACAGGCGGTCTTGCGCCTGGTCGAAGACGCCACGGCCCCGGTCGCGCACGACCACGACGTCGACGATGTCACAGGCCTCGGCACCGACGAGCGGGCGGGCGACCTGCCCGGCGACGACGGTCCGGTCGGCGACCTGCCCGGCGATGCTGCGCCGGACGACGACGCCCACGATCCCGACCCCGACGACCGGGGCCCGGGCGCCCCCGGACCGAACGTGTGAGCTGATGCGACGCAAGATCTTCCTCCCGCTCCTGCTGATCCTGGTCGCCGCGTACGGCGGCCTCCTCGCCACGCTGGTCGCGGGCAACAGCCCTGAGCTGGGCCTCGACCTGCAGGGCGGTGTTTCCGTCGTGCTGGCGCCCACGGGCGACGCGACCGGCGAACAGCTCGACCAGGCGCTCAGCATCATCCGGGACCGCGTCGACGCGCTGGGGGTGGCGGAGCCGGAGATCACCCGCCAGGGCGACGCCATCGTCGTCCAGCTCCCCGGCGTGAAGAACCGTGATCGTGCGCTTGCCCTCGTGGGCCAGACCGCCGAGCTGCGCTTCCGCCCGGTGCTGCAGCAGGCGCCGGTGCCGGCCGACGTGCTCGACGAGGCGGTGGCGACCGCCGAGGAGGCCGACCAGAGCGCCACGACGTCGACGACCACGCCGGGCGACGCCCCTGCGGCCGACGAGACCACGACGACCACCGCCCCCGAGACGACCGACACGACCGAGGGCGCGCTCGCCATGGTCGAGGGCGAGAGCGCCGCCGGTGTCCAACAGGAACCGACCACCACGGCGCCCCCGACGACGGCGCCGCCCACGACGGCGCCTCCCACGACGGCACCCGGGGAGCCGGCCGCACCGCAGGTCCCCACCCTCACGCCGCGCTCCCAGGACACGGCCGAGGCCACGGTGACCCTGCCGGGCCTCGACGGTGAGAACGTGTACCTGCTCGGACCGTCGCTGGCCACGGGGCGCGTCGTGAGGACGGCGGCGGCCGACATCCAGAACGGGCAGTGGCTGGTGCAGCTCGAGATGCGGGGCGGCGCGGACGGCATCGACAAGTTCAACGAGATCGCGGCCAAGTGCTACCAGGGGGCACCGGACCCCGCCGTCTGCCCCACCGGCCAGCTGGCCATCGTGCTCGACTCGGTCGTGCAGTCGGCGCCGACCATCGAGCAGCCCAGCTATGCCGCCGATCAGATCTCCATCAGCGGCAGCTTCACCGAGTCCGAGGCCAAGGACCTGGCGCTCGTGCTCCGCTACGGGTCGCTGCCGGTCGAGCTCGAGCGCCAGAGCGTGCAGACGGTGTCGGCGTCGCTGGGCGAGGACTCGCTGCGGGCCGGCATCATCGCCGGCACGGTGGGCATCGCCCTCGTCGCGCTCTACATGCTCCTCTACTACCGGGCGCTCGGGCTGGTCGTGATCGTCGGCCTGACCGTCTGGGGCTCGCTGCTGTACACGATCATCAGCTTCCTGGGCGAGACACAGGGGTTGGCGCTCACGCTGTCCGGGGTGACGGGCATCATCGTGTCGATCGGCGTGACCGTCGACTCGTACGTCGTCTACTTCGAGCGATTGAAAGACGAGGTCAAGGCGGGGCGCACCCTGCGCACGTCCACCGACCGGGCCTTCAAGCGCGCCTTCCGCACCGTCCTGGCGGCCAACTTCACGGCGTTCCTCGGCGCGGCGGTCCTCTGGTGGCTGACCGTCGGCTCCGTCCGGGGCTTCGCCTTCTTCCTGGGCCTGTCGACGCTGCTCGACGTCATCGTGGCGTGGGCGTTCACGCACCCGATGGTGGTCCTGCTGTCACGCAACCGGTTCTTCACCGACATGCCGTTCTTCGGCGTGGCGCGGGGGTTGGCCACCCCTGCCGCACCCGACGAACAGCCCGTGGCCGTCGCGGGGGCGGGACGATGAGCGACGAGCAGAACGACGACATGACGGACACCCCACAGGACGGCCCCGAGGGCGAGGCGACGGTCGACGCCGGCGCGCCCCCCACCGCGAAGGCGTCGATGCGGCAGTCCGCGAAGCGGTCCATCTGGAGCCGCCTGTACCACGGCGAGACGAACATCGACTTCGTCGGCCGTCGCAAGCTGTGGTTCACGATCTCGCTGGTCGCGGTGCTGATCAGCGTCGTGTCGTTCGCCACCCGGGGTTTGAACCTGGGCATCGACTTCGAGGGCGGCGTCGTCTGGGAGGTGCCGGCGGGTGAGGCCTCGGTGGGCGACGCGCGGGACGCGGTCGACCAGTTCGGCCTCGCCGACGCGACCATCCAGCTGCTCGAGAGCGACGACGGCAGCCGCTTGCGCGTCGAGGCTGAGGAGGGGCTCGGCGCGGCCGAGGAGGCCGAGATCGGCGCGGCGCTGGTCGAGCTGACCGGTGCGCCGGCCAGCGATCTCAGCTTCGAGTCGGTGGGCGCGTCGTGGGGGTCGGAGATCACCGAGAAGGCGATCCGCGCCCTCATCGTGTTCTTGCTGCTGGTCAGCATCTACATCTCGTTCCGGTTCGAGTTGAAGATGGCGGTCGGCACGCTCGTGGCCCTCGTCCACGACGTGATCGTCACCGTGGGCGTCTATTCGTTGGTCCAGCTCGAGGTGACCCCGGCGACTGTCGTCGCCGTGCTCACGATCCTCGGCTACTCGATCTACGACGGCATCGTCGTGTTCGACAAGGTCGACGAGAACACCCGGCTCGTGTCGTCGACCGGTGGTCTGTCCTACGGGGGCATGATCAACGTGTCGCTCAACCAGGCGCTCATGCGCTCGCTCAACACCACGATCACCGCGTTGCTCCCCGTCGCCGCCCTGCTCGTCGTGGGGTCGTGGATCATGGGTGCCGGGGTGCTCGAGGAGTTCGCGATTGCCCTGCTGGTCGGCCTGTTCTCGGGCGCCTACTCGTCGATCTTCATCGCCTCGCCGGTGCTGGCCTGGCTCAAGGAGCGCGAGCCCCGCTACCGCGACATCAAGCGGCGCATCGACGCCCGGGGTGGCGACGCCGCCGCGGTGGCGGCGACCGTCGCAACCGGCCGGCCGCCGTCGGCCCGCACGGTGGCGGCGACGACCGCTACGAGCGACAGCGATGTCAAGCCGGGTGCGAGCGTCTCGGCGTCAGGCCGTGCCATCCCGCCGCGACCCCGCAAGAAGGCCAAGGGCGGCCGGCACTAGCGTCGCTGGCCTGGGCCCCGGTCGGAGCCGCAGCGCTGCCGACCCTGGGCCGACGGGCAACTAACGTCGCCCGCCATGACCCGTGATCCGTCGTGGCTGGCCAGCCACCTGCGTGACGTCCCGGACTTCCCCCAGCCCGGCGTCGTCTTCAAGGACCTCACGCCCCTCCTGGCCGATGTCGACGCCTTCCGGTTCGCGGTCGACGCGGTTGCCGATCACGCGGCGGGGCTGACGGTCGACAAGGTCGTGGGCATCGAGGCCCGAGGCTTCATCTTCGCCGCGGCGGTGGCCTACCGGCTGGGCGCCGGCTTCGTCCCCGTCCGCAAGCCCGGCAAGCTGCCCTGGAAGACGATCAGCGAGACCTACGCGCTCGAGTACGGCAGCGACTCGCTCGACATCCACCAGGACGCACTCGCGGCCGACGAGTCCGTGTACGTCATCGACGACGTGCTCGCGACGGGGGGCACCGCTGCCGCGACCTGCCGCCTGGTCGAGCGCCTCGGGGGCCGTATCGCGGGGTTGGCCTTCGTGATCGAGTTGGGTTTCCTCCACGGTCGGGAGAAACTGACTGATCACGACATACTCAGCCTGATCACCGTGTAGCTCGTGTCAGTCGGGAACACCGCAGACGAGGGAGCGGTTCACGAGGGTGTGAGAGGAGGCAAGCTTGCCGACCGTTGACCGGGTCCTTCCCTGGCGGCGCAACCACCCGCCGCCGGCCGACGAGGTCGCGCCCCTGCTCAACGCGTTCCGGCGCCGGCACCCCAAGGCTCCGACCGCCCTCATCACCCGGGCCTACCTGCGCTCGGCCGACGCCCACCGGGGTCAGTCCCGCAACTCCGGCGAGCCCTACGTGCAGCACCCCCTTGCCGTGGCCAGGATCGTCGCCGACTTCGGGCTCGACGACGTCACCGTCGCGGCTGCCCTGCTGCACGACACCGTGGAGGACACGGGCACCACGCTGGACGAGATCGAGCGCTCGTTCGGGGCCGACGTGGCCGCCATCGTCGACGGCGTCACCAAGCTCGAACGGGTCCAGTTCAACTCCAAGGAGGCCCAGCAGGCCGCCACCATGCGCAAGATGCTGGTGGCGATGGCCCGCGACCTGCGGGTGCTCATCATCAAGCTGGCCGACCGCCTCCACAACATGCGCACCATCGCCGCCATGCCGGCCTGGAAGCAGGACCGCATCGCCCGCGAGACACTCGACATCTACGCCCCGCTGGCCCACCGCCTGGGCATGCAGGACGTGAAGACCCAGCTGGAGGACCTGGCCTTCGCCGCGCTGCACCCCAAGCGCTACGCCGAGATCGACCACATGACGTCGGTGCGCACGCCCGAGCGCGACATCTACCTCACCCAGGTGCTCGAGGAGGTGCGCCAACGTCTGGCCGAGCTGCGCATCACGGCCGACGTCACGGGCCGGCCGAAGCACCTCTACTCGATCTACGAGAAGATGGTCGTGAAGGGGCGCGAGTTCGACGACATCTTCGACCTGGTGGGCATGCGGGTCGTGGTCGAGTCGGTCAAGGACTGCTACGCGGCGCTGGGCTCGATCCACGCCACGTGGAAGCCGGTCCAGGGCCGGTTCAAGGACTACATCGCGATGCCCAAGTTCAACCTGTACCAGTCGCTGCACACCACGGTGATCGGGCCGCAGGGCAAGGCGGTCGAGGTGCAGATCCGCACGTGGGAGATGCACGCCCGGGCCGAGCAGGGGGTCGCCGCCCACTGGGCCTACAAGGACCGCGACACCAACGCGGCCGACATGCCGTGGCTCAACCGCATCGTCGACTGGCAGTCGGAGACCAGCGACCCCGACGAGTTCATGCAGCGACTGAAGGTCGACCTCGAGCAGGACGAGGTCTTCGTCTTCACGCCCAAGGGCAAGGTCGTCACGCTGCCCGTCGGCGCCACCCCGATCGACTTCGCCTACGCGATCCACACCGAGGTCGGCCACGCCTGCATCGGCGCCCGGGTCAACGGTCGGCTCGTGCCCCTCGACTCGACGCTGTCGTCGGGCGACACCGTCGAGATCTTCACCTCCAAGGTCGAGGGCGCCGGCCCGTCGCGCGACTGGCTGCAGATCGTCGCCACGCCCCGGGCGGCGTCGAAGATCCGCCAGTGGTTCTCCCGGGAGCGTCGGGAGGACGCCATCGAGTCGGGCCGCGACGACCTGGTCAAGGCGTTGCGGCGTGAGGGCCTGCCCGTGCAGAAGCTGCAGTCCGGCAACGTCCTGCCCGAGACGGCCAAGGCGATGAACTACGCCGACCTCGAGGCGCTGTACGCGGCGATCGGCGAGAGCCACGTGTCCGCCCAGGCCGCTGCCGCCCGGGTGTCGAAGTCGTTGCGGGGCGGCGACCCGCAGCAGGAAGAGACGCTGCCCACCACCGTCCGCGAACCGCGTCGGTCGCGCCCCAACCGGGGGCCGGCGGGGGTGCACGTCGAGGGCCTCGACGACGTGTTCGTGCGCTTGTCACGGTGCTGTACGCCGGTGCCGGGCGACGAGATCATCGGGTTCGTGACCCGCGGCCGGGGCGTGTCGGTGCACCGCTCCGACTGCGCCAACGCCGTGTCGCTGGTCGCCGGGCAGGGCGACCGGCTGATCGACGTCGAGTGGGACCTCGCCCCTGGCGGGGTCTTCATCGCCTCGATCGAGGTCAAGGCGCTCGACCGGGCCCGCCTGCTCCGGGACGTCACCGCGGCCTTCGCCGACCACCACGTCAACATCCTGACGTGCGCGACCCAGACGGGCTCCGACCGGGTGTCGAAGATGCGCTTCGACATGGAGCTGGGCGACCCATCGCACCTCGACTCGCTGCTGTCGACCATCCGCGGCATCGACTCGGTCTACGACGCCTACCGCATCGTGCCCGGCAAGGGCGGCTGATCAGGCCCCTGGACGCTGTCGCCATCGTGATCTTGGCGGAACGAACTGGGTGACTACGTCCTCGTAGTGGCGTGGAAGAGATCATGAGCCCTCGGCGGGTTTATGAGGGAGCATCGGTGACGGCGGACAACTTCGAGGCGGTCTTCGCGCGGGAGCGGACCCCGATGGTGCGCCTGGCGTTCCTGATGCTCGGCTCGGAGGCACTCGCCGAAGAAGTCGTGCAGGACGGGTTCGTCAGCCTGCTGGAACGTTGGGTCAGCGTGGACAACCCGGGTGCCTACCTGCGTAGATGCGTGGTCAACGGCTGCCTCAGCCACACGCGACGCCTGCGCCGCATCCCGGTGCCGCCCGTGCCCGCCGACGCCGTGTTGGCGACGGATCACGTGCTCGATGCAGTACGTCGGCTGCCGGCGCGACGGCAAGCACTGGTCGTGCTTCGTTACTACGCCGACATGACCCAGGAGGAGATCGCCGCGACTCTTCGAGTGCCTGTCGGCACCGTGAAATCCGGATTGCACCGGGCGCTGGGCGACTTGAAGGAGGCCTTACGTGACTGATCTCGACGATTCCGAGCTGCCAGCACGCCTACAGGAGTCGCTGTCCCGGGCTGCGGCCCCCGTGCGCGGTGCAGGTCTACAAGCAGACGATGTGTTCGAGGCGGTGGCGCGACGTCGACGCACCCGCAGTCGTATCCGCGTCGTGCTCGCGGCCACTGCCGCAGCGGCCGTCGCGACAACGCTGGTTCTGGTGCAACCGGAGCGCGATCGGTTGAGCACCGAGAACGACCCGTTGGTCACGTCGACCGATGGGCCGACACGACCGGAGACCTCAGGGCAGTCGAGCACCTCGACGACGGACTCGACCACGAGCACGATCGTGACCACGACGACCCCTACTCCCACCACGACGGTCACGCCAGCCGAGCCCGAGTTTCCGCCGGAGCGCACGAGTCTCGAACACGGAGGGCCGACTTGGGGCCTGTACCTGGCGGTTGCCGCCCCGGGGGACTACGAATCGCCGGTGCTCCAGGCGGCGACCGCCGCTGCGACCGCCGCCGGCTACCGCAGCGGTCCGGGGGATCTGTCCTGCGACCAAGGTGCTGCGGAGGCTCTGGGCGTCGAGGCCGGAGCGGTCGGGGTCGCGCTGTACTTCGAGACGGAGGCTCAGGCCAACCAGGCCCGTGCCGCGTTCGAGGCCGAGGCGCAGGAAGTCGTCGGCGTCGTGAACGTGACGACCTACTGCATGGACTGAGGTGGTTTCGCCGCCGGGGTGACCTCCGCTCGGGCCTGGGGGGTTGTGGCTCGTTTCACCTCTTTCCGAATCGCGGCTGTCGGACGTGGACGCCTGGCCCAAATGCAGCCGATTCGGCTCCGTCCCGATGTCCCGATTCGGAAAGTGGTGAAACAGCTGCCCTCGGGCGACCTGCGCCGACTTGGAGATGACCTGCACGAAGGTCTGACAGCGGGCGACACCGCCGGTGGCGCCCTATCCGGTTCGGCCCGCGAGGCACTCAGCACTAGCCTCGCTCCGTCATGAGTGAGCGTCCGAGCGAGCGTGGCCCGAGCGGCCCGGCCGAAGGCCAAGAGCGGGAAACACGTCCCGAGACCTTTCGCGCTCCCATCGGCACGCAGGATGTGCTGCCGCCACAGTCCGCGCGGTGGCAGGCGCTGATCGCCGCGTTCGCCGGCGTCGCCGAGAGGTTCGGCTACGGGCTGGTGCACGGGCCGCTGTTCGAGGAGCTCGGCGTGTTCCAGCGGCTGGGCGCCGGCACCGATGTCGTGCGCAAAGAGATGTACGACTTCCACGACAAGGGCGACCGCCACATGGCCCTGCGCCCCGAGGCCACGGCCTCGGTCGCCCGAGCGTTCGTGCAGCACCGGCCGCCGACGCCGTGGAAGGTGTGGTGCGTCACCCCGGCGTTCCGCTACGAGCGGCCCCAAGCTGGCCGGCTGCGCCAGCAC
Source organism: uncultured Acidimicrobiales bacterium (assembly GCA_963735375.1). Classification (GTDB taxonomy): domain Bacteria; phylum Actinomycetota; class Acidimicrobiia; order Acidimicrobiales; family VFJN01; genus ZC4RG19. The sequence continues at coordinate 167,822 of CAVTKS010000004.1, read as the reverse complement.
CACCAGGTCGACGTCGAGGTGCTCGGGGCCGCCGACCCCGACGTGGACGTCGAGATCATCTCGTTCGGCGCCACCTACCTGGCTGCGCTCGGCCTGCAACGGTGGCGGCTCGTCGTCAACACGATGGGGACGCCGGCCGACCGGGCCGCGTACGCCGACACGCTCACCGCCTGGCTGCGCGAGCGCGCCCGCGACCTGCCCGCTGACGACCGCGACAAGATCGAGACCCACCCGCTCCGGGTGCTCGACTCGAAGCGTCCCGAGACCCAGGCCGTCGTGGCCGACGCGCCCCGCATCGCGGACGTGCTCGACGACGCCTCTCGGGCCCACTTCGAGCGGGTCCAGGCGGGCCTCACGGCGCTCGGCATCCCGTTCGAGGTCGACACCCGTCTGGTCCGGGGCCTCGACTACTACACGCACACCCTGTTCGAGTTCCGGAGCGACGCGCTCGACACGGCCCAGTCGACGATCATCGGCGGCGGGCGCTACGACGGCCTGGTCGAGCAGCTCGGCGGGCCGTCCACGCCGGGCATCGGGTTCGGGTCCGGGATCGAGCGCATGCTGCTGGCCTGCGACGCCGAGGGCGTGTTCGGCGCCCCCGCGTCGACGCTGGATGTGTTCGTCGTCGACGCCACCGATGGCACCGTCGCCCGCGACCTGGCGCACGAGCTGCGCCTCGCCGGGCTGCGCACCGACCGGGCGTTCGACGGCCGGTCGATGAAGTCGCAGATGAAGGCCGCAGGTCGCTCGGGTGCCCGCGTGGCGGTCATCGTGGGTGAGCAGGAGGTGGCCGACGGCACGGCCACCGTGCGCGACCTGGCCCAGGGTGAGCAGGAGATCGTCCCGCGCGACCAGCTGGTCGAGCGGGTCCGCAAGGTTCTGGAGGCAGAGTGAGCGAGCGCAGCGAGCGAACCATGGGCTACCCCCCGGCCTGGGGACTGCGCACCCACTGGTGCGGCGAGCTGCGGCCCGCCCACGTCGGCGAGAAGGTCTCGCTCTGCGGGTGGGTGGCGCGCCGGCGCGAGCACGGCGAGCACCTGGCGTTCCTGGACCTGCGCGACCGCGAGGGCGTCGTGCAGTGCGTGATCGACGGCTCTGTCGACGTGCGCAGCGAGTGGGTCGTGCGGGTCACGGGCGTGGTCCGGGCCCGGCCCGATGGCACCGCCAACCCCGAGCTGGCCACGGGCGAGGTCGAGCTGGGGGAGTGCCAGGTCGAGGTGCTGAACACCGCCGAGCCGCCCCCCTTCCCCGTGGGCGACCGGGTCGAGACCGACGAGAACGTCCGCCTGCGCCACCGCTACGTCGACCTGCGACGCGATCGCATGCAGCGCAACCTGCGGGCCCGGGCCACGGCCAACAGCGCCATCCGCGGGTCGATGGAGACGCAGGGCTTCGTCGAGATCGAGACGCCCATGCTCATCGCCTCGACGCCCGAGGGCGCCCGAGACTTCGTGGTTCCGTCGCGCCTGCACCCGGGCAGCTTCTACGCGTTGCCCCAGAGCCCGCAGTTGTTCAAGCAGCTCACGATGGTGGGCGGCATCGACCGCTACTACCAGATCGCCCGCTGCCTCCGCGACGAGGACCTGCGGGCCGACCGCCAGTTCGAGTTCATGCAGCTCGACGTCGAGGCCAGCTTCGTGGGCCAGGACGACGTGCTGGCCTTCGTCTCGCACGCGATCCGCGCCTGCGTGGCCGCCGTGGCCGGCGCCGAGGTGGGCGACATCCCCCAGATGACATGGCACGACGCCATGGAGCGCTACGGCTCCGACAAGCCCGACGTCCGCTTCGGCATGGAGCTCGTCGAGCTGACCGACGTGTTCGCGACGACCGGGTTCAAGGCCTTTACCGGGCAGACGGTCAAGGGCATCCGCGTACCCGGTGGCGCCGAGCTGTCGCGCAAGCGGCTCGACGACCTCACCGACAAGGCCAAGCGGTGGGGGGCCAAGGGCCTCGTGTGGATGCGCGTGCAGGCCGATGCGCTCGACAGCCCGGTGGCGAAGTTCCTGTCCGACGACGAGCTGGCCGGCATCCGCTCGGGCCTCGAGGGCGAGTCCGGCGACCTGCTGCTGCTGGTGGCCGACCACCGGCACGTTGTCCGCCACGTCCTCGGCCTGCTGCGGCTGGAGCTGGGCCGACCCCCTGTCACCGAGGGAGGCTTCAACTTCCTCTGGGTCGTCGACTTCCCACTGTTCGAGGGGTTGGGCGACGACGGCAGCCCCGTCCCGGCGCACCACCCGTTCACGATGCCCCACGTCGACGACGTCGACCTGCTCGCGTCCGACGACCCCACCGACCTGCTCAAGGTGCGGTCCCAGGCCTATGACCTGGTGCTCAACGGGTGGGAGCTGGGCTCGGGCTCGGTCCGTATCCACCGCGCCGATGTGCAGAGCACGATCTTCCGGCTGCTGGGCATCGGCGAGGACGAGGCTCGGGCCAAGTTCGGCTTCCTGCTCGACGCGTTCCGCTACGGTGCCCCGCCGCACGCCGGGTTCGCCTTCGGCATCGACCGCCTGGTGGCGCTGCTGGTCGGCGAGGAGAACATCCGCGAGGTCATCGCGTTCCCCAAGACCCAGTCCGGTGCCGACCCGCTGACCAACGCGCCGACACCCATCGACCCCGGCTACCTCGACGAGTTGGGCCTGCGCCTCCTGCCCCGCAAGGGCTGAGAGGCACTGCCCGCCGCGCAGGACCGGACGCCCGCAGCCGTGGTCTCCCGCCGACGTGGCGTTCGAGGACTGCGACCTGTCGGGCACGACGTTTGCCGACGCCATGTTCCGGCGGGTCGAGTTCCGGCGCTGCCGGCTGTCGGGCGTGGTGGCTGCGGACCTCGTGGCCACCGACGCCCGCATCGTCGATTGCCGCGCCGACGAGATCTGGCTGCGGGCCGCCCGGCTGGAGCGGTGTGAGCTGGTCGGCTGCGATCTGACCGGCAGCGACTGGTATGCCGCTCGCGTTGCCCGGTCGCGCATCACGGGGTCGCGACTCGACCGCAGCGAGCTGTCGGGCGTCGAGTTCGACGACGTGGCCCTGCATGGGTCGACGTTCGAGGGCGTGCGGGGCGCGGCCGGATTGCGCAACGTGGTGATCGGCAGCGATCAGGTCATCGACATAGCGCTGCTGGTCCTGGCCACGCTGGGCATCCGCGTCGACGATGCCGCTGCCGATGTGGACGACGAGGGCGATGCCGCCGGTCCGGCGGGTGGGCGACGCCGGTGACGCCCGTGCGGCGACCCGATCTCGTCAGAACCGGTCGAGCAGCGACGCGAGCACCTCGGCGACGTCGTCGCGACGCTTGCGCCAGCGTGCACCGGCCACCCGCATGCTGCCGCCCCCCACTGCGGCCCCGGCCGGGAGCGAGGCGATGACCAGCCCCGGCTCGGCGAGCAGCGCACCGGCCAGGCCGGTGCCGAGGGTGACCGCCGTGCCTGCGGCCGCACCGCCCGCGACGGCGTTGGCACGGCTCGAGGTCAGCTCGGCCTCGACGCGCACCAGTGTGCGCTCGTCGGCGGGGGTGACGATTACGTCGATCGTGCGTATCCCCTCGAGCTTGATCGCGCCACCGAAGTCGAGGCCCCGGCGCAGGCTGGCGACCAGATCGCTGCGCTGCCGGTACAGGGACCGGTCGCCCGCCCGGCGACGCAACTCGAGCATCTGGGTGCGCATGAAGCGGTCGACGGCGGCGTTGACGGTCTCGGGTGACGCGGATACGAGGCGCTGCTGGGCCACGAGGCGCGAGCTGACAGTGCGGGCGCGCCGCGGTTCGGCGTCGGCGGGCAGGGCACCGACACGCAGCTCGGCGACGGCTTGGCGGACGGCGGCAGGGGAGAGGCCCACCTCGCGGGCCGCCTCTTCGACAGCGGCGGGCTCGTAGCCGTCGTCGGCCACGCGCTCGTCGGCTGCGTCGAGCTCGGCCGCACGTCGGAGCACCAGCGCGACCTCGTCGCTGGTCAGCCGCGCGGAGCGCCGGATGTCGGTCACCCGGACATTCTCTCGCGCTGCGCCGGTCGCGCCACCCGCGTCCCCGTCCCGACCGGGAGCTGGGGCATGCTTGCCGACATGCGCGCGATGTCCGTCACCCGGTTCGGTGGGCCGGAGGTGCTCGAGCTCGTCGACCTTCCCCGCCCCGAGCCGTTGCCGACCGAGGTCCTGGTGAGAGTCGTCGCGGCCGGGGTAAACCCGGTCGACTGCAAGACCCGGGCGGGCAAGGGGATGGCCGCTGTGCTGGGCGACCCGCCCTTCGTGGTCGGCTGGGACGTCGCCGGGGTCGTCGAGGAGGTCGGTCGCGGTGTGACGACACTCGCTCCGGGCGACGAGGTGTTCGGCATGCCGTGGTTCCCGCGGGCCGCCGGCGCCTACGCCGAGTACGTCACCGCCCCCTCCCGGCAGTTCGCCCGCAAGCCGGCCGAGCTGTCGTTCGAGCAGGCCGGCGGGCTCGCCCTGGCGGGGCTGACCGCCTGGCAGATCCTGGTCGACACTGCCAACCTCCAGCCCGGGCAACGGGTGCTGATCACCGCCGCCGCCGGTGGCGTCGGCCACCTCGTGACGCAGGTGGCCAAGGCACGGGGCGCCATCGTCGTCGGCACCGCGCGGGCCGCCAAGCACGACGTGCTGCGTCGCTTCGGTGTCGATCTGCCCATCGACTACACCACGACCGACGTGCGTGCCGAGGCCGGTGAGGTCGACGTGGTCGTCGACCTCGTCGGCGGGAGCGGGGACCTCCTGCCGGCGCTGCGAGCAGGCGGCCTGTTCGTCAACGTCCCGTCGGCCGCGCCCGCCGGTCTGGCCGATGCCGTGCGGGCCCAGGGCGCCCGCTACACGGGCTTCCTGGTCGAGCCCGACCACGAGGGCCTGTTCGCCCTGTCGCAGATCGTCGAGGACGGCGAGCTGACGGTGGAGGTGGCCGCCACGTTCCCCCTCGAACAGGCGGCCCAGGCCCACGCCCAGAGCGAGACGGGCCGCACCACCGGCAAGCTGATCCTCACCCTCTGACCCGCGGACGAGGGTGAGGCGGTCAGGTCGGTAGCCTCGCCGGCGATGGGACGAACGTCGGGGACCGGGGGAGGGGATCTGTTCGCAGCCGCGGCCGAGGAGCAGCTCGCCCAGCAGGCGCCGCTGGCGGCGCGGCTGCGGCCGCTGCGGCTCGACGACATCGTCGGGCAGGAGGAGCTGGTCGGCCCGGGCAAGCCGCTGCGGGTGCTGGTGGAGTCGGACCGGCTGTCGTCGGCCATCTTCTGGGGCCCGCCCGGCACGGGGAAGACGACGCTCGCCCAGGTGATCGCTCGCCACACGGCCAAGGTGTACGAGCAGCTGTCGGCGGTGTCGGCCAGCGTCAAGGACGTGCGGGAGATCGTCGCCAAGGCCGAGCAACGGCTGGGGGAGCGGGGCCAGGGCACGATCCTGTTCCTCGACGAGGTCCACCGGTTCAACAAGTCGCAACAGGACGCGCTGCTCCCGTCGGTCGAGAGCGGCCTGCTCGTGCTGGTGGGCGCCACCACCGAGAACCCGTACTTCGAGGTGAACGCCCCGCTGCTGTCGCGTTCGACGCTGTTTCGCCTGCAGCCGCTCGACGCCGATGCGATCGCCCGACTGTTGCGCAAGGGGCTCGAGGCCGAGGGTGCCGAGGCCGACGACGAGGCACTCGCGCACCTCGCCGATCGGGCCGGGGGCGACGGCCGGCACGCCCTCACCAGCCTCGAGGTCGCCGTGGCACTGGCACGGGCCAGGGATCCGCAGGCGCGGACGCCCGTCGTGTCCACCGCCGACGCCGAGGCCGCCCTCGGCACGAAGCTGCAGCGCTACGGCCGCGACGAGCACTACGACGTGATCTCGGCGTTCATCAAGAGCGTCCGAGGGTCCGACCCCCAGGCGGCGCTGCACTACCTGGCGCGCATGCTCGAGGCGGGGGAGGACGCCCGCTTCATCGCCCGCCGGCTGGTCATCCTGGCCAGCGAGGACGTCGGCGAGGCCGACCCGATGGGCCTGGTCGTGGCCACGTCCGCCGCGCACGCCGTCGAGTACGTCGGCCTGCCCGAGGCGCAGCTCAACCTGGCCCAGGCCGTCGTGCACCTGGCGACGGCGCCCAAGTCGAACAGGGTCACCGTCGGCATCGGCCGGGCCCGCGAGGACGTGCAGAAGGGGGTCGGGGGCGAGGTGCCCGTCCACCTGCGCGATGCGCACTACCGGTCGGCCCAGTCGCTCGGGCACGGGGTGGGCTACGAGTATCCTCACGACGACCCCCGGGGGTGGGTGCCCCAGCGGTACCTGCCCGACGGGGCCGGGAACGTGGTGTACTACCAGCCCTCCCGCCACGGCTACGAGCAGGAGATCGCCGAGCGCATGGACCGACGGGCCGACGGCACCGACAACGAGCGGGGTACAGACCCCGGCCGAGGCGACCCGTCGTGAGCGCCACCGATCTCGCCGCCATCATCGTCGCCGGGTGCAGCGTCGTCGTCGTCGTGCTGCTGGCCGTCGCACTGGTCTCGCTGGTCCGCACGCTACGGGCGCTCCGCGAGGTGGCCACGGTGCTGCGCACGGAGACGGTGCCGGTGCTGGACGACCTGCGCGACACCGTCGAGGCCGCCAACTACGAGATCATGCGGCTCGACGGCCTGGTCACCACGGCCGAGTCGGTCACCGGCACGGTCGACTCGGCCTCCCGCCTCGCCTACATCGCCATGGCCAACCCGGTCATCAAGGGCGTCGCCTTCGCGAGCGGCACCGCCAAGGCCGCCCGCCGCCTGCGTGGGCGCAAGGTCGACGACCACGGCGGCACCACCAGCGGCGACGGTGGCAGGCACACCCGCGGCGGCCGGGGCGCCGGCTGATGCTCAAGCGCACGTTCTGGTTCACGACCGGGGCGACGGCCGGGTTCGGGGGCGCCATGTGGATCCGGCGCCAGGTGCTACGCACCGTGCGCCGCTACACACCCGAGCAGGTGCAGGCCGAGGTCAGCACCTCGGTCCGCCGGCTCGGCACCGACCTGCGCGACGCCGTCACCGAAGCGCGCAGCGCCATGGCCGACCGCGAGGCCGAGCTGCGGTCGGAGCTGAAACCGGGGGCCGGCTCGGCCGGAACCGACCAGGGACGAACCACCACCTCACCACTAGGCTGACAGCACTTATGGCACCGCGGACCTCTGCTGAGCTGCGTCGCGCCTGGAACGACTTCTTCGCCGCCAGGCAGCACACGATCGTGCCCTCGGGCAGCCTCATCCCGACGCATCCCAGCGCGCCCATGTTCACGAACTCGGGCATGATGCCCTTCGTCCCGTACTTCCTGGGCGAGGAGCCTGCGCCGTACGACCCGCCCCGGGCGGTGTCGGTGCAGCGGTGCGTGCGGGCGGGCGGCAAGCACAACGACCTCGACGCCATCGGCCGGTCGCCGCGCCACCTCAGCTTCTTCGAGATGCTGGGCAACTTCAGCTTCGGCGACTACTTCAAGTCCGACGCCATCAGCTGGGCGTGGGAGTTCGTCACCGAGGTGCTGGGCCTCGACCCCGAGCGCCTGTGGGTCACGGTCCACGAGAGTGACGACGAGGCCGAGGAGCTGTGGGCCGACGGGGTGGGCGTCCCCCGCGACCGCATCCAGCGCCTGGGCAAAGACAACTTCTGGGAGATGGGCGACACGGGCCCGTGCGGTCCGTCGTCCGAGATCTTCTGGGACAACGGCCCCGCGATCGGCCCCGAGGGTGGCCCCGCCAACCCCGACGCCGAGGACCGCTACGTCGAGATCTGGAACCTGGTGTTCCCCCAGTACCTGCGGGGGGCCGACGGCCATCTCAGCGACCTGCCGTCGAAGAACATCGACACCGGCGCCGGCCTCGAGCGGATCATGGCCGTGCTCGCGGGCAGCCACAGCCTGTACGACTCCGACACGCTCGCCGCGCTGGTGGGCGAGGCGCAGTCAGTCACCGGGCACCGTCTGGGCGAGTCCGACCTGGGCGACATCGCCCTGCGGCTCATGGCCGACCACGCCCGCACCATGACCTTCCTGGTGGCCGACGGGGTCATCCCGTCCAACGAGGACCGCGGCTACGTGTTGCGCCGCATCATCCGTCGGGCCATCCGCTTCGCCTACCTGCTCGGCGTCGAGCGGCCGGTCCTGCCGGCCATGGTCGAGCGCACGATCGACCTGATGGGCGACGCGTACCCCGAGATCGTCGACGGTCAGGGCCTGGTGCTGCCCATCATCACCCGTGAGGAGGAGTCGTTCCGGCGCACCCTGGCGTCGGGGTCGCAGATCCTCGACACGCAGCTCGACAGGCTCGAGCCGGGTGCGACGCTGCCGGGCGCCGTGGCGTTCCAGCTCCACGACACCTACGGGTTCCCGTTCGAGGTCACCCAGGAGACCGCCGAGCTGCGCGGGTTCGAGGTCGACGTCGCCGGTTTCGAGTCATCCATGGACGACCAGCGCCAAAGGGCGCGTGCCGCGAGCAAGTCGGGCGGCGTGGCCACGGGCGACGAGGTGACGGATCAGCAGCGGTTGCTCGCCGAGTTCGGGCCCACCGAGTTCACCGGGCGCGACGAGTACGAGACGCAGGCCACCATCATCGGCATCGTCGGCGACGGCCTCTACCTCGACCGCACGCCGTTCTACGCCGAGTCGGGCGGTCAGATCGGCGACACCGGCCACATCGTCACCCCCACCGGCATCGTCGACGTCGTCGACACCACCTACGGATTGCCCGGCCTGTACCGCCACACCTTCACCGTCCGCGAGGGCACGGTCGAGGTGGGCCAGTCGGCCGACGCCCGCATCGACGGCGACCGGCGCGACGCCATCCGCCGCAACCACACAGGCACGCACATCCTGCACTGGGCGTTGCGCGAGGTGCTGGGCACCCACGTCAAGCAGCAGGGCTCACTGGTGGCGCCCGACCGGCTGCGGTTCGACTTCAGCCACTTCGAGCCCGTGAGCGCCGAGCAACTGCGCGCCATCGAAGACCTGGCCAACCGCGAGATCCTCGAGAACGCCTCGGTGCGGCACTTCGAGACCACCATGGCCGAGGCCCGCGAGCTGGGCGCCATCGCCTTCTTCGGCGACAAGTACGGCGAGATCGTGCGGGTGCTCGAGGCCGGCCGGCACTCGACCGAGCTGTGCGGCGGCACCCACGTGCGTCGATTGGGCGACATCGGACCGGTCAAGATCGTGGCCGAGAGCTCGATCGGGTCCAACCTGCGTCGCCTCGAGGCCGTCACCGGGTTCGGTCCCATCGACCGGCTGCGCCAGGAGGAGGACCTCATCGCCCGCGCCGCCGACGTGCTGGGCACGACGGCCGACGACCTGCCGCTGGCGGCCGAGAAGCTGCGCAGCGAGCTCAAGGCCGCGCAGGCCGAGATCAAGGGCCTGCGCCGCCAGGCGGCGGGCAACCGCGCCGGCGAGCTGGCCGCGGCCGCGGTCGACGGAGTCGTCGTCGCCCGGGTCGACGGCACGACGCGCGACGAGGTGCGCGAGCTGGCCATGGCGGTGCGCCAGCAACCCGGCATCCGCGCCGTGATCATCGGTGGCGAGCCCGAGGGTGGCGGCGTCGCCCTGGTCGCCGCGGCCACCAAGGAGAGCGGGCTCGACGCCAAGACGCTCATCGCCGATGCCGCCCGCACCGTGGGCGGCGGGGGCGGCGGCAAGAACCCCGAGCTGGCGGTGGCCGGCGGCCGCGATGCGTCGCGGATCGACGAGGCGCTCGACCAGGCCAGGGCGGTGGCGGCCTCCGAATGAGCGGGGTCTGCCCACCGGACCGCACGGGGGCCGCACTGTGAGTAGGGCCGTCGCGCTCGACATCGGGACCCGCCGCATCGGGGTGGCGCTGTCCGACAGCGGCGGCGCCGTCGCCACGCCGTACGAGGTGGTGCAGCGTTCGGGCGAGCGGGCACGCGACCACCGGCACATCGCCGGCCTGGTCGACGAGGCCGGCGCCGAGGTGGTCGTCGTCGGGCTGCCGCTGTCCCTCGACGGGACCATCGGCCCTGCGGCGCGGGCGATCCTCGACGAGACCGACGAGCTGCGCGCCGCCCTCGAGGTCGAGGTCGTGACGTGGGACGAGCGGCTGTCGACCGTCGAGGCCGAGCGCAGCCTGCGCGTGATGGGCGTCAAGAAGGGCAACCGTCGCCGAGTCGTGGACCAGGTCGCTGCTACGGTGATCCTCCAGTCGTGGCTGGATGCTGGACAGCCACGGGGATGACGTCGTTGCGACGCCGACGCCACCGCCGCCAATGTCGTAAGCGTCCCTGACCACACTCGGACCTCACGGACACCCCATCGCGCATGCCGTTTCCCGACCAAGACGAGCCCACCGGTTCTCGACGCCGACGCGGACGACGCGGCGGCAAGGACGCGTTCGACGACTTCTGGGGCCGCGACAACGGGGGCACACCAGGTCGCGGGCGTAAGCGGGGCGGCGACGCCGACGCCGACCAGGACGGCGATGCGCGCGACGTCAGCGACTCGGCCGGCGGCAGCGCACCGGCGCGGCCCGAGCGCCCGCCCCGACGTCAGGGTCCGAGTCAGACCCCGTGGGCGGCGCCCGCTCCGGGCTCGCCGCCCCCGGCGTCCGCCCGCGGGCCGGTCACGCCGCCCGCTCGCCCGCCGTCCGCACCACCCCGTGCACGGCGCCCCGTCGGTGCCCAGGCGGCCGTGCCTCCCCAGCGCCGTGGCGAGGCGATCGGCACCGCGTCCGGGGTCAGCCCCTATGACCTCCGTGGCCCAGACCCCGATCGCCGTCGCGATCCCCGCGCCGGTACGACCACGACCGGGGCGTTCGCCAGTGTCGGCGGCCCGCCCGGCCCGCCCGGGCCGCCGGAGCGCGATCGGCGCGCTGGCCGTGCGTTCACCGACCCGGACGACGCGCCCCTCTTCCCCGTCGGCGATACGGGCTCGTACACGGCGCCGGGCGGACGGCCCGCCTCGCGGCCCGGGTCGAGGTCGGACGACGAGTACGGCGACGATTCCTACAACGACGACGCCTACTTCGACGAGTACGACGACTACGACAACGCCGACGACGCCGACGAGCTCCCGAAGCGTCGTGGGTGCCGCAACGCGATGATCGTCCTCGTGGTGTTGCTGGTCGCGTCGATGGTGGCCGCATGGTTCGGCTGGTCGTGGGTGCAGGGGAAGATCGACCCGTCGGGTGGACCGGGCGAGGTCGTGCTCGTAGAGATCCCCGAGGGGACCAGCACCGCGGCTGTCGGCCAGGTGCTCGCCGACGCGGGCGTCATCTCGAACGCGACGGTGTGGGACTGGTACACGAAGGTGCGCGACGTGGGCACCATCCAGGCCGGCAAGTACGAGATGCAGGTCAACTCGTCGTTCTCCGAGGCGATCGACGCCCTCGGCGAGGAGCCCCTCCCGCCGGAGGTCGAGCGGATGGTCACCATTCCCGAGGGGTTGACCCAGGGGCAGATCGCCGCCCGCCTCACCGACCCTGAGCACGGTGTGCCCGGCTTCACGGCCGAGGGCGTGCAGGCGGCGCTGGCCGATCCCGCGTCGCGCTCCGCGATCCTGCCCGCCGACGAACCGCTCCTCGAGGGCACGTTGTTCCCCGAGACCTACGCGGTCGAGGAGGGCGACAGCGAGGCCACGATGATCCAGCGGATGGTGGCCCAGTTCGACGAGGTGGCGGCCGACGTCGACCTGGTCGCTCGGGCGGAGGCGGTGGGACGTACCCCCTACGAGGTGCTGATCATCGCGTCGATGGTCGAGCGCGAGGCGGGGACCGTCGAGGACGGCCCCCGGGTCGCGCGCGTCATCTACAACCGGCTGGCCGCCGACGAGCCGCTCGGGATCGATGCCACGAGCTGCTACGAGAAGGGGCAGATCCCGTGCGAGCTCACCACGGCCGAGCTCGAGGACAACACCGCCTACGACACGCGGTTCCGCAAGGGCATGGTGCCGACGCCGATCGCGTCGCCGGGGCGGGCGAGCATCGAAGCGGCCCTGGCGCCGGCCGAGGGCGACTGGATGTGGTACATCCTCGACGTCGAGGCCGGCGACGGCTCCAGCTTCTTCACCAACGACTTCGACGAGTTCAACGCGGCCAAGGAACGGTGCGTGGCGGCCGGCAGGTGTGGCTGACGCCGCGCGACGGGTGATCACAGGCGCCACCCGCGTCGCGGCCGTCGTCGGGTGGCCCGCCCGCCACTCGCTGTCGCCGACCATCCTCAACGCGGCGTTCACGGCCGTCGGGGCGGACTGGCTGTACGTCGCCTTCGAGGTGCCGGAGGGCCGCGCTTTCGATGCGATCGCGGCCATGCGCACGTTGCGGTTGGGCGGGTTGTCGGTGACGATGCCGCACAAGGCGGCCGTACACGACGCGGTCGACGAGCTCACCCCGGTCGCGGCCGCGTTGGAGGCCGTCAACTGCGTGTTCTGGAACGACGACCGCCTGATCGGCGACAACACCGACGGCGCGGGATTCGTCGACGCCCTGCGCCTGGACGAGGGCATCGACGTGGCCGGCCGGCGGTGCGTGGTCGTCGGCGCCGGTGGCGCGGGACGCGCGGTGGTGCGCGCCCTCGGCCAGGCCGGCGCCGCCGACGTGGTCGTCGTCAATCGCTCGCCGGAGCCGGCGGCCCGCGCCGCGACCCTCGCCGGGTCGCCCGGCCGCGTCGGCACGCCAGCCGATGTCGCCGTCGCCGACCTGGTCGTCAACGCCACGCCGTTGGGCATGGGCATCGGGACGGGCACCGGCGCCCGCGCCGGCGCTGAAGGCGACCGGGGACCTGGGGCCGCTGCCCGTCGACCCGGCGCTGCTGCGCCCCGGGCAGGTCGTCGTCGACCTGATCTACCACCCGACGATCACGCCTCTGCTGGCGGCCGCCGGCGCGCAGGGGGCGACCACCGTGAACGGCCTCGGCATGCTCGTGCACCAGGCCGCCCATGCGTTCCGTCGATGGACCGGCGAGAGCCCACCCATCGAGGCCATGCGCGAGGCCGCCGTCGTGGAACTGGCCCGTCGCGCGTAGGCTGACAGCTGGTCGTAACCGGACTGACACCCTGGTCGCGGCTGTACGACGACCACATCCGCGTCACGTGGTCAACTCGACGCTGGGCGCGCGGGTGACGCGTGGCCTAGGCTGACCTCAGCGCTGGGGACCAAGGGCGGACGATCAACTCGGAGGTACAGCGTTGGCGCTGCAAGGGACTCTCGACACGTTTCTCTCTCCCGGACGTCCTGCGGCTGCTCGCGACGACGTCGAAGACCGGCCGACTCCGGCTCGACGGTGATCGTGGCCAGGGCAGCGTGTGGCTGGCCGACGGTCGCGTCGTCGACGCCCACGCCGACCGTGTCGTCGAGGGCACGCCCATCGACGAGGTGGTCTTCGAGCTGCTGCGGTTCGACGCAGGTTCGTTCGCGTTCCACGGTGAGGAGACGGCGACCGACGGCGGCGATCCCGAAGACGTCGACACGATGCTGCGGCGGGCGCACTCGCTGCTCAGCGAGTGGAGCGAGCTCGAGGCCGTGGTGCCGTCACTCGAGCACCAGGTCAGCCTGTCGTCGGACCTGTCGGTCGACGAGGTCACCATCGACGCCGACCACTGGCGTTCGTTGGTCGCCGTGGCGTCGGGCCGCACGGTGGGTGAGCTCGCCAGCTCGCTCGGCCTGACCGAGCTCGGCGTGTCCCGCGCGGTGCGCGACCTGGTCGATCTCGGCGTCGCCGACGTCGGCGCGCCCGGCAACGGGTCCGGGCCGGCCCGTTCCCCGCAGCCTGTGGCAGCCGGTGAGTCCCGCCGTCCCGTCGCCCCGGTCATCGAGTCGAACGGCGTCACCTCCGGGGACACAGGCCCGTCGATCGCCGACAACCCGCGCGCCGGTTGGCTCCGCACGGGTGAGATTCCCGCCGTCGCGCCCGAGCGCCGCTCGGCGCCGGCTGGTAACGGGAAGGCGCGGGCGTCGCTCGACGACACGATCGCGACCCCGACCCCCCAGCCGACGGCTCCGCCCGAGCCGCCGGCGAAGGGTGGCCTCGCCTCGCGCCTCGGCCGCAACCGCAACGCCTCACCCGCCGCCCGCCCGTCCGGTCCGGCCACGACGGGGTCGAACCCCGCGGTGTCGAACGGATCGGCTCGCGCCGACGCCCGGCCGCCCTCGGCGCCGGCACGCACCAACGACACCGGCCGACCGCGCACCAGCCCTGCCGACGGTGTCCCGATCGCCCGGCAGCCGGATCTCGGTGCCCCGCGCCGCCCCTCGGCCGACGGCCCCACGCGCCCGGCGTCGCCCGCCGTCCCGCCGCGGTCCTCGTCACCTGCGGGGCCGGCCGGTCCCGCAGGCCCGTCGCGCCCGGCGTCGCCGGCCGGCCCGGGCACCGGCGCGCCCGGCGTGGGCGCGTCACCCTTCGACGGTGGGCGCCTGGGTCCGCCCCCCTCCGCTCGCGACACGGGGCAGATCCGCCCGGTCGCCCCGTCCTCGCTCCCGCCCGACCTGCACTGGGCGGCCGACGACACGGCCGGTGGCACCATCAACGGCAACCCCGGCTCACCGTTCAGCGGGCTCAGCAACCTGGGTGGCCCCGGTGGGCCCAGCGGCCGTGGCGGCCCGAGCATGCCTCCCAGCCGACCGGCTCGCTCCAACGGCGAGATCGCACCGCACGTCGCGGCCATGAGCCCCGAGGCCCGCTCCGCGGTGCAGGCCACTGTGGGCAACGACGGCGGGTCATCCGGCCGGGGCAGCAGCCAGGGTGAGGACATCGCCCAGCGCGGCAGGCTCATCAGCTTCCTGTCGACCGTTCGCTGACCGGCCCACCGGTCCCTGTACACACGCCACCACCAGGGCTCGGCAGCGTGTCGGTGGCTGGTCCGTGAGCGACGCGTGGGTGGTCGGCGGGGCCGCTCTCCTCGGCGTGACGATCGTCGGCCCTGTCCTCAATCACGGGATCACGCGGTGGATCGGATGGCGCGTCGTCCTCCCGCCCTGCTTCGGCGGGGTGCCGACCGTCCGCGATCTGGGCCGCCCGCGCGCCCGGTGCTACCGGTGCGACCGTCCCCTCGGCCCGGTGGGGCTGCCCGTGCTGCCGGCGACGACCTCGGGCGGGAGGTGTCGTGGCTGTGGTGCCGGCCTGGCACGTCGCCACGTCCTCGTCGAGCTGACGACGGGATCGTTGTTCGCACTCGCTGCAGCCGTCGTCGGCTGGTCGATCGTCCTGGTCCCGTTGTTGGTGCTGATCTCCGGGCTGGTGGCGATGTCCGCCGTCGACCTGGCTGTCATGCGCATCCCCACCCGGTTCCTCTACGCGACGGCGTTGCCGGTGGTGGCGGGTCTCGTCCTGGTCGCGGCGGTCGACGGGCCCGCACGCCGGCTGGTGGGGGCCGCGATCGGCGCCGCCGTGCTCGGCGGGTTCCTCCTGGTCATGCACCTGATCGCCCCCCGCGCGCTCGGTTTCGGTGATGTGCGCCTCGCCACCCTGCTCGGCGCAGTCGCCGGCTGGGCGGCGTGGCGTTCCGACCACCCGGTGCTCACACCGATCCAGGGCGTCCTCAACGTGGGTCTGCTCGCCGGCCTGGTCGGGTCGGCGGTCGGCCTGGTCCTGCTGGTGACCCGAGGGCGCGATCGGCCGTTCCCGTTCGGGCCCGCACTGGCCATCGGTGGCCTGGTCGTGACGCTCGCGGCGCTGTGACGGTGGGTCCCGCCTCCCGGCCGGCGGGTATCCGTGCCGGTGCGTTCGGGGCCGACCGGTATCGTCGTGGCGTGCTCCGGGACGTGATCGCCGTCGTGCGCAACCAGACCGCGTCCGAGACGACGCGCCACCATGGGTGACACGGTGGCCGGCGGACGGCACGTCGTGCTCGTCGGCCTGATGGGTGTGGGCAAGAGCACGGTCGGCCGGCGGTTGGCGAAGGAGCTGCAACGTCCGTTCGCCGATGTCGACGAGCAGGCGGAGCTGCGGGCGGGGATGACGATCCCGACCATGTTCCGCGACCTGGGCGAGGACGGGTTCCGGCGTACGGAGGCCGAGGTGCTCGCCGAGCTGCTCGGCCGTGAGTCGCCGCTCGTGATCGCGGCCGGCGGCGGTGCGGTCACCGGCGCCACCAACCGTGCCGCCCTCGCCGCGGCCGATGCGTACGTCGTGTGGCTGCGCGCGTCCGCCGAGTTCCTGGCCGACCGCACCGACGCGACCCACCGTCCCTTGCTCGCCGACGACCCTCGCTCGACGCTGGCCCGCCTGCTCGTCGAACGCGCCCCCCTCTACGACGAGGTGGCCGATGTCGCCGTCGACGTCGAGCCGTTCCATGCCGGCGACGACAAGCCCAAGCGGGCGTTGGCCCGCCACATCGCCGCCCTGGTGGCCGACGCCCGGACGGTGATGCGATGACCTCCACGGTGATCGTCCACGCCGGCGGCGAGACCTATCCGGTGGTGGTGGGCGCCGGCGAGCGCGCCCGGCTCGCGGACCTGCTGGCACCCGCGGCGCGCCGCGTCGCCGTGGTCACCCAGCCCGGCATCGGCCTGGACGTCGACCCGGGTCGCGAGCACGAGGTGTTCGCCATCGGCGATGGCGAGCAGGCCAAGTCGCTGGCGACCGTCGAGCACCTGTGCAGCGCGTGGTCGCGGTGGGGCCTCACCCGGGGCGACCAGGTGGTGGCCGTCGGCGGCGGGCTGGTCACCGACGTGGCCGGCTTCGCGGCCGCGGTGTACCACCGGGGCATCGGCGTGGTGCACGTCCCCACGACGCTGCTGGGCATGGTCGACGCCGCCATCGGCGGCAAGACGGGCGTCAACCTGCCGGAGGGCAAGAACCTGGTGGGTGCGTTCTGGCAACCCCGGGCGGTGCTGTGCGACACCGACGCGTTGGCCACCCTGCCCGAGCGCGAGCGGCTGAGCGGGCTGGGCGAGATGGCCAAGTACCACTTCCTCACCGGCGACGACCTGCTGGCCCTCCCGCTCGAGGAGCGCATCGCCGCCTGCGTGCGCATCAAGGCCGACGTCGTGGCGGCCGACGAGCGCGAGGACCTGGCCAACACCAGGGGCCGCGCCACGCTCAACTACGGGCACACGCTCGCCCACGCGCTCGAGACCGCGGGGCGCTACGACCTGCGCCACGGCGAGGCCGTGGCCGTCGGGTTGGTCTACGCCGCCGAGCTGGCCCACCATCTCGGGCGCATCGACAGGTCGCGGGTCGACGATCACCACCGGGTCACCCGGGAGTACGGCCTGCGCACCGCGTTGCCCGAGGGCGTCGACCACGCGGAGCTGCTGACGCTGATGGCCCGCGACAAGAAGGCGGTCGACGGGCTGACGTTCGCCCTGGACGGGCCCGACGGGGTCGAGGTCGTCACCCGTGTCGACCCGGCCGCGGCGGCTGCCGCCCTCGCCGGGCTGGCGGGTGCATCGTGACCGAGGCGCCGACCACGCGACGGGGGCTCGTCCTGCTGCTCAACGGGCCGAACCTCAACCTGCTCGGCCAGCGCGAGCCCGAGGTGTACGGCGATGACGACGCTCGACGAACACGTTGCGGCGGCCCGCCGGACGGCCGCCGAGCTGGGTCTCGAGCTCCACCACCTGCAGTCGAACCACGAGGGCGAGATCGTCGACGCCATCCAGGGCGCCCGCGTGCGCTGCGCGGCGATCGTGATCAACCCGGGGGCGTTCACGCACTACGCGTGGGCGATCCACGACGCGCTGTCGGCCTTCTCCGGGCCCGTGATCGAGGTGCACCTGTCCAACCCTCAACGACGCGAGCCCTGGCGCCACACCTCGGTGGTGTCACCGGTGGCGACCGGCACGATCGCCGGACTGGGCGGCCTCGGCTACGTGCTGGCCGTCAAGGCGGTCGCCCGACTGCTCGACGCCTGAGCCCGAGCGGCCGGGAGGGCGTGGCCCGAGCGGCCCGGCGCGTAGCGCCGAGAGCGGGAGACGCAGAGCCCGAGCGGCCCGGCGCGTAGCGCCAAGAGCGGGAGACGCTGAGCGACAGCCGGCCGGCCTGGACCGGCACTGGAGGTGGCGACCTATCCTGCGCGCGTGACCTTCGACCGAGCGTCCCTTCCCGCCATGGATGTCGTCGACCGGCCTGGTCGTCTGAGGGCGCGGCTCGACGAATCCGGCTGCGACGCCGTGCTCGTCACGAACCTCACCAACATCAGGTACCTCACCGGGTTCACGGGTTCGTCCGCCATGCTGCTGGTCACTCCGGACGACCTGGTCTTCGTCACCGACGGCCGCTACCGCGACCAGGCGACGAGCCAACTCGGCGAGGCCCGGGTCGCGGCTGCGGTCGAGATCGGCCGCACCAGCGACGAGCAGCGCGAGATCCTCACCAAGGCCATCGGCGGGCTGTCGCGGCTGGGGCTCGAGGCCGAGGCGGTCACGTGGGCGCAGCAGCGGCGCTTCGACACCGAGTGGTTCGAGGGCGCCGAGATGGTGCCGACCGAAGGCCTGGTGGAGGACCTGCGCCGGGTCAAGGACGCCGGCGAGGTGGCACGCATCAAGGCCGCGTGCGCCATGGCCGACGCCGCGCTGGCGGCGGTGCGTCACCGGCTGGGTGAGGGGGTGACCGAGGCCGAGGTCGCCCTCGAGCTCGAGTGGCAGATGCGACGGCTGGGCGCCGACGGCCCGTCCTTCGACACGATCGTGGCTTCGGGGCCGAACGCCGCGATGCCCCACCACCGGGCAGGGGGTCGGCGCATCACCGACGGCGACCTCGTCGTCATCGACTTCGGGGCACTGGTCGACGGGTACCACTCGGACATGACCCGCACGGCCATGGTGGGGGAGCCCACCGAGACGCAGCGACGCATGCTCGACGCGGTGCACGCCTCCCAGGCGGCAGGCGTCGCTGCTGTGCGGTCGGGGGTCGACGCCAGGGACGTCGACGAGGCGTGCCGGGCGGTCCTCCGCGACGCCGGCTGGGAGGACGCCTTCCTGCACGGGACAGGGCACGGGGTCGGGCTCGACATCCACGAGTCGCCTCGGATCTCGGCCACCGCCCCTGGTAGCCTCGCAGACGGCCACGTCGTCACCGTCGAGCCCGGCGTCTACCTCCCCGAGCACGGTGGCGTCCGCATCGAGGACACGGTCGTGGTCACCGCCGAGGGCTGCCGCACGCTGACGCTGGCGCCCAAGGAGCCCGATCTCTAGACCCGACACGCGCCAGGAGCCGAACCCGAATGGCCGCCACCACCACCAACGACCTCAAGACGGGCATGACGCTCGACCTCGCCGACGGCCTGTTCCAGGTCGTCGACTTCCAGCACGTCAAGCCCGGCAAAGGCCCGGCCTTCGTGCGCACCAAGCTGCGCAACGTGCGCTCCGGCGGGGTGCTCGACAAGACCTTCCGCTCCGACGAGCGGGTCGTACAGGCGGTCGTCGACAAGCGCGACATGCAGTTCCTGTACCGCGACGCCGACGACTACGTGTTCATGGACAACTCGTCCTACGAGCAGGTCCACGTCGGTCCCGCCGCCCTGGGCGACGCCACCAACTACATCGTCGACGGGTCGACGATGGTGCTGCAGTTCTACAAGGATGAGATCATCGGCACCGACCTCCCCGCCGCCGTCGAGCTCGCGGTCACGCAGACCGAGCCCGGCATCCAGGGCGACCGTGTGTCCGGGGCGCGCAAGCCCGCCACCCTCGAGACCGGTCTCGTCGTGCAGGTACCGCTGTTCGTCAACCAGGGCGAGCGCATCAAGGTCGATACCCGCAGCGGCGAGTACCTGACGCGGGCATGACGCCCGGTCCGTCCGTCGGCGATCTCGAACCGACCGAGGCCGAGAGCCGCCGCGCCGCCCGTGAGCGTGCGCTCGAGCTGCTCTACGAGGCGGAGGCCAAGGGCATCACCGTCGACGATGTCCTGGCGGGCCTGCCCGTCGCCCCCGACGCTCTCGCCCGTGAGCTGGCGCAGGGGGTGTCGGCGCATCGCGAGCGCATCGACTCCGTACTCGCACGGCTGGTGGCACCGAAGTGGTCGCTCACGCGGCTGGCGGCGGTCGACCGGGCCATCCTCCGCATCGGCACCTACGAGCTGTTCGAGGTGGCGTCGCGCTCGCAGGCGCTGGTGATCAACGAGGCGGTTCTGCTCGCCCGTCGGTTCGGCACCGACGACTCGCCCCGCTTCGTCAACGGTGTGCTGTCGGCGGTCGCCGCCGAGGCCCGCCCGCCGGGCGGCGCTCCCGCGGCCGGCCCGTCCGCCGCTCCCGACGAGGCGGACCCTGACGTCCCGTGACCCCGCCAACCCCGAGTCGATACCGATCGTCTGCCCGTTCCGGAGGCATTCACGAACGGCCCCCGGCCGCTGTCGCCTCGCGGTTCACTGAACGACCGTCATTGCCTCGGGAAGCCGACGGACGTCCGGCGGCCCGAGTCGCGGTCGCTGACGAGGAGGCACAGGCCGAGGGGCCACCGGCCGCACCCGAAGCCAGGCGGGCCGTCGCCCTGCCCGACCCGCCGCTCGCGGATCCGGGGGCGCGCATCCTCCTGCGCCCCTGGGCCCTGGCCGATGTCGCCGCGCTCGTCGCCGCCTGGGACGATCCCGTGCTCGCGGCCGCCAACGGCGTACCCGACGACGTGTCGGTCGCCACCGCCACCCGCTGGATCCTCGGCGAGGCGGCGCGGCGGGCCGCAGGGGCGTGCCTCGACGTCGTGGTCAGCCCGCTCGACGGAGATTCCGCAGTGCTGGGCGAGGTGGGCCTGCGCAACATCGACCGCGGGCGACGCCGGGCGGAGATCAGTTGGTGGGTCGCAGCGGAGCACCGGCGACGCGGTCTCGGCGTCGCGGCGGCGCGCCTCCTCGCCGACTGGGCCCTGTCCGACCAGGGCGGGCTCGACCAGGTGTGGGCTCGTATCGACCCGGGCAACGCGGCCTCGGCGGGCGTTGCGAGGGCGGTGGGAATGGTCGAGCTGGGCGTCGCTGACGGCACGGTCGTCTGGGCCAGGAGCCGGCATCACGGGTGAGGCCCGCCGATGCGCGGGACGGACAGCCGGCGCTGCTACCCTGCACCCCTGACCGTGAAGCGGGTCCTGTGAGACCCGCACGGACAGAACGATGGGGAGGTCCCCGAGTGGCAGAGCGCGAACGACGTAACACGCCCCCGTTCGGGGGCGTTTTCGTTGCCCGGACGCAGGTGCTCGACGCCGACGACGTGCGCCGAGCGATCTGGCGCATGGCGCACGAGATCATCGAGCACAACCACGGGCTCGACGAGGTGGTGCTCGTCGGCCTGCAGACCGGCGGGGTGGCGTTCGCCGGGGCGCTGGCCGAGGCCCTGGAGAAGATCGACGGCGCATCCCCGCCACAGGGCACGCTCGACGTGGCGTTCCACCGCGACGACATCGGGCTGAGGCCCGTGCTGCCGTCGGCGGTGACGGACATCCCCGTCGACCTGACGGGCCGGGCGGTCGTGCTGGTCGACGACGTGCTGTTCACCGGCCGCACCATCCGGGCGGCGCTGGACGCGGTCCACACCTACGGGCGACCGCGCGCCGTCCAGCTGGCGGTCGTGGTCGACCGGGGTCACCGCGAGCTGCCCATCCGGCCCGACTACGTGGGCAAGAACCTGCCCACCCGGCGCGACGAGGCGGTCAACGCCACGCTCGACGGCGTGCAGCTCGGCGAGGTGCACAAGGACTCGCACCGATGAGTGAGCGTGGCCCGAGCGGCCCGCTGCGCAGCAGCAAGAGCGGGAAACAATGAGTGAGCACCGGCACTTGCTCGGCGTCGCGGACCTGTCGGGCGACGACATCGAGGGCCTGCTGACGCTCACCGACAGCTTCGTCGAGGTGAGCCGCCGGCGCATGCCCAAGGTGCCCGCCTTACAGGGCCGCACGGTCACGTGGTTGTTCTACGAGGACTCGACCCGCACCCGGCTCAGCTTCGAGCAGGCGGCCAAGCGCCTGTCGGCTGACACGCTCAGCTTCTCGGTGTCGACCTCGTCGGTGAACAAGGGCGAGTCGCTGCGAGACACCGTCGAGACGATCGAGGCGATGGGCGTCGACGCCATCGTGGTGCGCCACCGGTCGGCGGGGGTGCCCCACCAGATCGCCCAGTGGGTGTCGGGCAGCGTGATCAACGCCGGCGACGGCTGGCACGAGCACCCCACCCAGGCGCTGCTCGACTGCTACACGATCCGCGAGCACCTGGGCGGGCTGAACGGCCGGCACATCGCCATCGTCGGCGACATCAACCACAGCCGCGTCGCCCGCAGCGACGTGTGGGCGTTCACCAAGCTGGGCGCCGAGGTCACCCTGGTGGCACCGCCCACGCTGCTTCCCCCCAGCACGGAGGGCTGGCCGGTCCGGGTCAGCCACGATCTCGACGCCGTGCTGCCCACCGTCGACGCCGTCTACCTGCTGCGCATGCAGCGCGAGCGCATGGACGAGGCTTTGCTGCCCTCGTTGCGCGAGTACACGGCCGGCTTCGGGCTGACCCGCCGGCGGGTCGACCTGCTCGACGACAAGGCCATCGTCATGCACCCCGGCCCCATGAACCGTGGGGTCGAGATCGCGGCCGACGTGGCCGACCTCCCCCGGTCGGTCGTCGTCGACCAGGTGCGCAACGGCGTCGCGGTCCGTATGGCCGTGCTCTTCGACCTGCTCGGCTCGGGACGAGACCTGGGTCGCGACCTCGATCGGGAAGGAAGACGATGACGTCGATCGCCATCCGCGGGGGAGAGGTGGTCGACGCGTCGGGCAGCCGCCGGGCCGACGTGTACGTCGAGGACGGTCGGGTGAGGGCCGTGGTCACGGACGGGGCGGCCGCCAGCGCCGACGTCGTGCTCGACGCCGGCGGGTGCGTGGTCGCGCCCGGCCTGGTCGACCTGCACAGTCACCTCCGCCAACCGGGCAAGGAGGAGGCCGAGACGGTCGAGACCGGCGCCCGCGCCGCCGCGCTCGGCGGGTTCACCTGCATCCTGGCCATGCCCAACACGACGCCGGCGATCGATTCGGCCGGCGTGGCCCGCGAGGTGCTCGAATTGGGGAAGGGCACGACGTGCGACGTGCGCACGTCGGCGTCCATCACGGTTGGGCGGGGCGGCACCCAGCTCACGCCGATGGCGGAGCTGGCCGACCTGGGCGTGCGGTTCTTCACCGACGACGGCAACGGGGTGCAGGACGCCCGCCTGATGCGCCGGGCGCTCGAGTACGCCAGCGGGTTGGGCCTCACGCTGGCCCAGCACTGCGAGGACGAGGTGCTGGCGGCCGGCGGTTCCATGAACGAGGGCGCCTGGTCGGCGCTGCTCGGCATCCCCGGCCAACCTCCCGAGGCCGAGGAGGTCATGGTCATGCGCGACATCGCGCTGGCCCGCATGACCGGGGCGACGGTGCACTTCCAGCACCTGTCGACCCGGCGCTCGATCGACCTGGTGGCGGCGGCCAAGGCCGAGGGGCTGGCTGTCACGTGCGAGGCGACGCCGCACCACTTCACGCTCACCGACGAGCGGTGCGCCGGCTACGACCCGGTGTTCAAGGTCAACCCGCCGTTGCGCACCGACGACGACGTCGCCGCCGTGCGGGCGGGCCTGGCGGCGGGGGTCGTCGACTGCATCGCCACCGACCACGCTCCCCACGCGCCGGAGACCAAGGAGCAGCCGTTCGACCAGGCGCCTCCCGGCATGCTCGGCCTCGAGACGGCGCTCGCCCTGGCGCTCACCCACCTCGACCTGCCGATCGCCGAGGTGCTGGCGCTGCTGTCGTGGCGGCCGGCGGCGATCATCGGCGTCGGCGACGACCACGGCGCCATCGCAGAGGGACGCCCGGCCAACCTGTGCGTCATCGACCCGGCGGCGACGTGGACGGTCGACGCCGACAAGCTGGCGAGCCGCAGCCGCAACACCCCCTACGGCGGCATGACGCTGACCGGCCGCGTCCGCCACACCGTGCTGGGCGGCGAGCCGGTCGTGGTCGACGCCGAGGCCCAGCGATGAGGTTCGCCTCGGCCCATTCACTACACTGCATGCTTATGCGATCAAACGTGGCGTCAGAACGTGCGGCACATCTGGCTGTCAGGGCGCTCCAGGCGCCGCAAGGTCGGTCGCAGGGAGCTGGGAGCTGCGCATGAGCGTGCGCGAGGGCCTGCTGGTTCTGGCCGACGGCACGACGTTCGAGGGCGAGCTCATCGGGGCCGACCCCGCCGGCGGCGTGGCCACCGGTGAAGTCGTCTTCAACACCGTGCTCTCGGGCTACCAGGAGGTGCTGTCGGACCCCAGCTACGCCGGGCAGATCATCACCTTCACGTACCCCCACATCGGCAACTACGGCACCAACGACCACGACGACGAGAGCCACCGCCCGTTCGCCCGCGGGGTGGTCGTGCGCGACCTGGCCCGACGGCGGTCGAACTGGCGGGCCACCGGCGACCTCGACGACTACCTGCGCCGCCACGGCGTGCCCGGCATCGCGGGGGTCGACACCCGGCGGCTGACGCGCCACGTCCGCGACGCGGGCGCCATGCCCGGCGCCTTCGGCAGCGCCGACGAGGTGACCCTCAAGACGGCGGCTGCGGCCGAGCCGGGCACCGATGGCGTCGACCTCGTCGCCACGGTCACGTGCGCCACGCCCTACGCCGTCGCCGCCCGCCCCGACGGCGGCACTCGGCGCATCGTCGCCTACGACTACGGCATCAAGCGCACGATCCTCCGCCACCTGTCGGGCCTGGGCGAGGTCACGGTCGTGCCCGCAGCCACCCCGGCGGCCGAGGTGCTGGCCCGCGAGCCCGACGGGGTGTTCCTGTCGAACGGGCCGGGCGACCCCGCCGCGGTGGGGTACGCCACCGCCGCCGTCCGCGACCTGGTGGGGGAGGTGCCGGTGTTCGGCATCTGCCTCGGCCACCAGCTGTTGTCGACCGCGCTGGGCGCAACCACGCACAAGCTGCCGTTCGGCCACCACGGCGGCAACCACCCGGTGCGCCGGCTGGCCACCGGCCGGGTCGAGATCACCAGCCAGAACCACAACTACGCCGTGGCCGAGGGCTCCCTCGGCACCGATGTCGAGATCAGCCACATCAACCTGAACGACGGGGTCATCGAGGGCATCCGTGCCGACGCCCTGCGGGCGTTCAGCGTGCAGTACCACCCCGAGGCCGGGCCCGGGCCCCACGACGCGGCCTACCTTTTCGAGGAGTTCGCCGCGTTGATCGACGCCACCGCCCCCCGCACCCCCGGACGAGGACGCTGAATGCCCCGCCGCGACGACATCGAGTCGATCCTGCTGATCGGTGCCGGGCCGATCGTGATCGGCCAGGCATGCGAGTTCGACTACTCGGGCACGCAGGCCTGCAAGGTCCTCAAGGCCGAGGGCTACCGGGTGATCCTGGCCAACTCCAACCCGGCCACGATCATGACCGACCCCGACTTTGCCGACGCCACCTACGTCGAGCCACTCGACGCCGACCACCTGGCGAAGATCATCGAGCGCGAGCAGCCCGACGCCGTGCTGCCCACCCTCGGCGGCCAGACGGCGCTGAACCTGGCGATGGAGCTGGTCGAGCGCAAGGCCGTCGGCGTGCCGGGCACGCCCGAGCTGATCGGCGCCAACGCCGAGGCCATCACCACCGCCGAGGACCGCGAGCGGTTCAAGGTCGCCATGCAGGGCATCGGCCTCAACGTGCCGCCGTCGGCGACCGCCCACACGATGGACGAGGCGATGGAGGTCATCGAGGGCATCGGTCTGCCCGTCGTGATCCGCCCGGCGTTCATCCTCGGCGGCAAGGGCACGGGTATCGCCACCACCCGCGCCGACTTCGAGCGCCTGGCGCGGGGCGGCCTCGACGCCAGCCCGATCAGCGAGATCCTGATCGAACGGTCGATCGCCGGGTGGAAGGAGTACGAGCTCGAGGTCATGCGCGACCGCGCCGACAACTGCGTGGTCATCTGCTCGATCGAGAACCTCGACCCCATGGGGGTGCACACGGGTGACTCCATCACGGTGGCCCCGGCCCAGACGCTGACCGACGTCGAGTACCAGGCCATGCGCGACGCGGCGTTCGCGTGCATCCGGCGCGTGGGCGTCGAGACCGGCGGGTCGAACGTGCAGTTCGCGCTCGATCCCAGCAACGGCGAGATGGTCATCATCGAGATGAACCCGCGCGTGAGCCGTTCGTCGGCCCTGGCGTCCAAGGCCACCGGGTTCCCGATCGCCAAGATCGCCGCCAAGCTGGCGGTCGGCTACACGCTCGACGAGATCCCCAACGACATCACCCGCAAGACGCCGGCAAGCTTCGAGCCCACCATCGACTATGTGGTGACCAAGGTTCCCCGGTGGGCGTTCGAGAAGTTCCCGGGCAGCCCGGGCGTGCTGGGCACGTCGATGCAGTCGGTGGGGGAGGCGATGGCCATCGGCCGCACCTTTCCCGAGTCGCTGCAGAAGGCGCTCCGCAGCCTGGAGCACGGGCGCGACGGGCTGAACTGCGACGCGGGCGAGGCCGAGCTCGACGCGCTCGACGACGAGGCGCTGATCAGCCGCGCCGCCATCGGCACGCCGGACCGGCCCTTCCAGCTCGAAGCGGCCCTGCGCCGGGGCATCACGGTCGACACGCTGGCCGAGCGCACCATGGTCGACCCGTGGTTCCTCGACCAGATGCTGCGCATCGTCGAGGAGCGCGACCACCTGACCGCGACCGGGCTGGCGGGCATGGGCCGCCGCGACTGGAAGCGCGCCAAGCAGCTCGGCTTCTCCGATGCCCAGCTGGCCTGGCTGTGGGGGAGCGACCCCGCCGCCGTACGGGAGGCTCGGCTGGCCGCGGGTGTGCGACCCACGTTCAAGACGGTCGACAGCTGCGGGGCCGAGTTCGAGGCGTCCACGCCGTACCACTACTCGACCTACGAGGACGAGGACGAGGTCACGGCCACCGGGCGCCGCAAGGTGCTCATCCTGGGGTCGGGGCCCAACCGCATCGGGCAGGGCATCGAGTTCGACTACTGCTGCGTGCACGCCAGCTTCGCCCTGGCCGACGCCGGCTACGAGACCGTCATGCTCAACTGCAACCCCGAGACGGTGTCGACCGACTACGACACGTCCGACCGGCTGTACTTCGAGCCGTTGACCCTCGAGGACGCGCTCAACGTCATCGAGGCCGAGCAGGCGGCGGGCGACCTGGTGGGCGTCGTCGTGGCGCTGGGTGGGCAGACGCCGCTGAAGCTTGCCGCCTCGCTGCCCGAGGGCCTGGTGCTCGGCACGTCGCCTGCCTCGATCGACGCCGCCGAGGACCGCGAGCGGTGGAACGCGCTGTGCGCCCGGCTCGAGATCCCGCAGCCCGCGGGCGGCACCGCCACCACGGTCGACGAGGCCCTGACCATCGTCGAGCGCATCGCCTACCCCGCCCTGCTGCGCCCCAGCTACGTGCTCGGCGGGCGGGCCATGGAGATCGTCTACGACGAGGACGGCCTGCGCCGGGCCATGGCCGAGCTGGCCAGCTTCGGCAGCCTGGGCAAGGAGGGCGGCCTGTCCGCCTCCCGGCCGGTGCTCGTCGACCGGTTCCTCGAGGACGCGACCGAGGTCGACGTCGACGCCATCCGCGACCACACGGGCGAGGTCGTCATCGGCGGGGTCATGGAGCACGTCGAAGAGGCCGGGGTCCATTCCGGTGACTCCGCCTGCTCGATACCGCCGCACTCGCTGTCGCCGGAGACGGTGGCCGTGATCGAGGACTACACGCGCCGCCTGGCCGATGCTCTCGACGTCCGCGGTCTCATCAACGTGCAGTACGCCGTCAAACAGGGGCAGGTGTTCGTGATCGAGGCGAACCCCCGGGCGAGCCGCACGGTCCCGTTCGTCGCCAAGGCCACCGGCGTGCCCCTGGTCAAGGTGGCGGCCCGGGTGATGGTGGGCTCGACGTTGGCCGAGCTGCGGGCGGAGGGCCTGCTGTGCCCGCCCGTCGACGGCGGCCACATCGCCGTGAAGGAGGCGGTGCTGCCCTTCAACCGGTTCCCCGACGCCGACACCGTGCTGGGGCCCGAGATGCGCTCGACCGGGGAGGTCATGGGCATCGACCGGACCTTCGGCCTGGCCTTCGGCAAGGCACAGATCTCGGCGGGCGACCGCCTCCCGGAGGCTGGCCTGGTCTTCCTGTCGCTGGCCGACCGCGACAAGGCCGCCGGCCTGCGGGCCGCAGCGCAGTTCGTCGACCTGGGCTTCGAGATCGCCGCCACCCACGGCACCGCCGAGCACCTCGAGCGCAACGGCGTCGCGGTGGCGCAGCGGGTGGCCAAGGTGACCAGCGAGGGCGAGGCGCCCGACCCGGTCGAGCCGGCGTCGGGCGACCTGCCCACCGCGCTCGACCTCATCTCGGCGGGCAAGGTCGCGCTCGTGGTCAACAGCCCGCGGGGCCGGGGCGCACGAGCCGACGGCTCGTACATCCGCCGTTCCGCCAACGTGCATCGCATCCCGTGCCTGACCACTGCTTCGGCCGCTCTGGCCGCGGCCGAGAGCACGCTCGACCGGTCGCACCACGACCTGCGGGTGCGCACCCTGCAGGAGTACCACCGCCGAGCGGTGCCCGACGGCGATGCCGCCGAGGTCGCGAGCGGGGGACGGTGACCGGTCGGTGAGGCGCCCGGCGTCCGTTCGTGGGTCCGCCGGGGGGCGAGGCGTGGACATGGCTGTCGCCGTGGGCTCGGTGACCTTGCCGAACCCGGTGATGACGGCGTCGGGTACGGCTGGCCACGGCGCCGAGCTGGCGCCCTACGTGGACCTGTCGCTGCTGGGCGCCGTCGTGGTGAAGTCGCTGCACGCCGACCCGTGGCCCGGCAACCCGCCGCTGCGCGTGCACGAGACCACGGCCGGGATGATCAACTCGGTCGGGCTCCAGGGGCCGGGGGTCGCGGCGTGGCTCGCCGACGACCTGCCGCCGCTGCTGGCCACCGGGGCCCGCGTGGTGGCCTCGATCTGGGGGCGCAGCGTCGACGAGTACCGCCGTGCGGCCGACCTCCTGGCGGATGCGCCGGCGCAGGTCGTGGCGGTCGAGGTCAACCTGTCGTGCCCCAACACCGAGTCGGGCCGCGACCTGTTCGCCCACTCGGCCGAGGCCACGCGGGCCGTCATCGAGGAAACGGCCGGGTGCGGGCGGCCCCGGTGGGCCAAGCTGAGCCCCAACGTGGGCCACCTCGCCGAGATCGCCATCGCCGCGCACGACGCGGGCGCCGAGGCGGTCACCCTCGTCAACACGGTCATGGGCATGGCCATCGACCCCGCCACCCGCCGGTTCCGCCTCGGCTCCGGCCCGCGGGGCGGCGGCGTCTCCGGGCCGGCGATCCACCCGATCGCCGTGCGCGCCGTGTTCGACGTCCACCAGGCGGCGCCCCAGGTGCCGATCGTGGGCGTCGGTGGCGTGGCCGGGGGTGAGGACGCGGCCGAGATGCTCCTGGCCGGGGCGTCGGCGGTGCAGGTGGGCACGGCGACGTTCGCCGACCCCCGCGCCCCGCGCCGGGTGCTCGACGAGCTGGAACGATGGGCGGGGCGCCAGGGCGTGGCCCGCATCGACGAGACGATCGGAGACGTGCATGGGTGACGAGGCGACCGAGACGAGCGTGGCCGGCCGGGAGGCAGCGCGGGACGAGGCTGCCGACCGGGCACCCGACGAGGTGCGCAGCCGCCTGGCGCTGGCGCTCGACGTCGACGACCTGGTCCCGGCACTGCGGCTCGCCCGCGAGCTGAGACCCTGGTTCGGGACGATGAAGGTCGGGCTCGAGCTCTACAGCGCCGCGGGGCCCGAGGCCATCACCACCCTGGTGGACCTGGGTGTCGACGTGTTCTGCGACCTCAAGCTGCACGACATCCCCAACACCGTCGGCCGGGCCGCCCGGGTGGTCGGCGCGCTCGGTGCCCGCTACCTGACCCTGCATACGGCCGGCGGTCCGCCGATGGTGCGGGCCGGGGTCGAGGGCCTGCGTGAGGGTGCCGCCGGTGCCGAGGCGGCCGAGCCGGTGGCGCTCGGCGTGACGGTGCTGACCAGCGAGCCCGAGGCGACGCCGCACCTGCTGCGCCAGCGGGTCACCGCCGGGCTCGACGGAGGCTGCCACGGGTTCGTGTGCGCCGCGCCCGACCTTGCCACGGTCGGCCAGCTCGCGCCCAGCTCGCTCCTCGTGACCCCGGGCATCCGGCCCGAGGGCGCACCGGTGGACGACCAGGGCCGGGTCGCGACACCGCGCCAGGCACTCGACGCGGGGGCCGGGATGCTCGTCGTCGGGCGGCCCGTGACGCGCGCCGACGACCCGGTGGCCGCGGCCCGCGCGTTGGTCGCTTCCCTGGTCTGAGGGGGGACGCCGCGCCTGAGTGTCACGAGTTGGGTGCGAGCGCGCGCTAGGTTGGCCCTCATGCCGCAGCCACCGCAATTGACTCCTGAGCAGCGCGAAGCAGCACTGGCCAAGGCCGCCGAGGCACGCCGGGCCCGGGCTGAGCTCAAGGAGAAGCTCAAGATGGGTTCGCTGACCCTGAGTGATCTCCTTGGCCAGGCCGACGGCAACGACACGGTCGGCAAGATGAAGGTGCTGGCGGTCCTCGAATCGCTCCCCGGCGTGGGCAAGGTCCGCGCCCGGAGGGCGATGGAAGAGATCGGCATCGCCGACACCCGCCGTGTCAAGGGCCTTGGCGACCAGCAGCGCAAGTCGCTGCTCGAAGCGTTCTCAGGCTGAACACCCCAAGAGTCCGTTCCCTTGCTCATCACGGTTTCCGGCCCTCCGGGGTCGGGCACCACGACAACTGCTGAACATGTCGCCGCCCGGCTCGAGGTCGACCTCGTCCCGGGCGGCGAGGTGTTTCGGGCCATGGCCGCCGAACGAGGCATGAGCCTTCCGCAGTTCGGCCGCTACGCGGCCGAACACCCCGAGGTCGACGCAGAGCTCGATGCCCGCCTGGCCGAGCGAGCCGGCAAGGGCGGCGTGCTGATCGAGTCCCGGCTGGCCGCCTGGATCGCCCGCAACGAGGGCCTGAACGTGCTCACCGTGTTCATCGACTGCGCACCCGACGTGCGGGCCGTCCGCGTGGCGGGTCGCGAGGGGATCGCGGTCGAACAGGCGCGTGCCGACAACGACGAGCGCCAGCGCGTCGAACGGGCTCGTTACGTGGCGCTGTACGGCATCGACATCGAGGACCTGTCGGTCTACGACCTGGTGCTCGACTCGGGTGCGTTGGCGCCCGCCGCGCTGGCCGATCGCGTCGTCGCGGCCGCGCACGCCCGCTTCACCTGAGCTGGGTCTAGCCCCCGAGGGGATTCACCGTCGGTGGCGCGCGCACGGTAGCCTTGTCCGTCGATTCCCGACTCGGCTGCACGAGGTGCGCGCCCCTATGGCTTCACGCCAAGACACCATGATGAACCCGTCGATCGAAGAGCTCTTCGACCGCGCCGGTTCCAAGTTCTCGCTGGTCACGCTCAGCGCCATGCGCGCTCGGCAGATCAACGCGTACTTCAACCAGCTCGGCGAGGGCCTCGGCGCCATCGTGCCCCCGCAGGTGACCTCGGTCGCCCGCAAGCCCCTGTCGATCGCCTTCGAAGAGATCGCCAGCGACAAGATCGTCATGGTCCGCCCCAGCGAGGGCACCGACGGCGAGGCTACGGGCGACACGGTCGAGGCACCCGAGTCGAAGTAGAGGCGTCGCTGTGCTCGAGGGGCGACGCATCGTCCTCGGGGTCTCGGGTGGCATCGCGGCGTACAAGGCGATCGACGTCTGTCGTCGGCTCGTCGACCGGGGGGCCCACGTTGTGCCCGTCATGACGCGGGGCGCTACCCGCTTCGTGGGCGAGACGACCTTCTCGGCCCTGGCGTCCGAACGCGTGCGCACGTCGTTGTTCGACGACGCCGACCCCATCCCGCACACGCGGCTCGGCCAGTCGGCCGACCTGGTGGTGGTGGTGCCCGCCACTGCCCGGGTCATCGGCACCTACGCAGCGGGCATCTCCAACGACCTGCTCACGGCCACGCTGCTGGCCACCGAGGCACCGGTGGTGGTCTGCCCGGCCATGCACACCGAGATGTGGCAGCACCCCGCGGTGCAGGAGAACATCGCCACGCTGGCCCGCCGGGGCGTGCACATCGTGGCGCCCGAGGAGGGCCGCCTGGCGGGCGGCGACACGGGCCAGGGCCGCCTCGCCTCGCCCGAGACGATCGTCGCCGGCATCGAGGCGGCGCTGTCGTCCACGCGCGACCTCTCGGGCCTGCACGTGGTGGTCACCGCCGGGGGCACGCGCGAGCCCATCGACCCGGTGCGCTACGTCGGCAACCGGTCCTCGGGCAAGCAGGGCCATGCCCTGGCCGCCGAGGCCGCGGACCGGGGGGCCAAGGTCACGCTCGTGACCACGGTCAACCTGCCCGCCCCGCCGTCGGCCGACGTCGTGCGGGTCGACACCGCGGCACAGATGGACGACGCGGTGCGCGCCGTCGCATCCGGCGCCGACGTCGTGGTCATGGCGGCGGCGGTGGCCGACTTCCGCCCCGCGCACGTGGCGGACCGCAAGATCAAGAAGCACGGTGGCGTGCCCGAGATCGTCCTCGAGCCCACCGTGGACATCCTCGCTGGCCTGGGAGAACGCAAGCGCCCGGGCCAGACGCTGGTCGGATTTGCAGCAGAGACCGACCGCGTGAGGCAGAATGCTTCGTCCAAGCTCGTGGCCAAGGGCGCCGACCTCATCGTCGCCAACGACGTCACGGCTCCGGGCGCTGGGTTCGAGCACGACACCAACCACGTCGTGATCCTGAATGCCGACGGCACTGAGCGCGACGTGCCATTGGCCGACAAGCGGGCTGTCGCCCGCGCCGTGTTCAATGCCGTCCTAGACAGGAGAAATCAATCGTGAGCCGTTGGACCTTCACGTCCGAGTCCGTCACCGAGGGCCATCCCGACAAGATGGCCGACCAGATCAGTGACTCGATCCTCGACGCGATCCTGGCGCAGGATCCCCAGGCCCGGGTGGCCTGCGAGACCATGGTGACCACTGGCCTGGCCATCGTCGCCGGCGAGATCACCACCGACGCCTACGTCGAGATCCCCTCGATCGTGCGCGACACCATCAAGGGCATCGGCTACGACCGCGAGTCCGTCGGCTTCGACGGCAACACGTGCGGTGTCATGACGTCGATCGACCCGCAGTCGCCCGACATCGCCCAAGGCGTCGACACGGCGTTCGAGAAGCGCACCGCGGGTGCCGAGGAAGACCTCGACAGCCAGGGCGCAGGCGACCAGGGCATGATGTTCGGCTACGCGGTCGACGAGACCGACGACCTCATGCCGCTGCCGATCTGGCTGGCCCACCGCCTGGCCCACCGCCTGGCCGAGGTGCGCAAGGCGGGCATCCTGCCCTACCTGCGTCCCGACGGGAAGACCCAGGTCACCTTCGACTACGAAGACGGCGTGCCCGTCGCCCTGAAGACGGTGCTCATCTCGACCCAGCACCAGCCGGGCCTCGACGCCGAGACGCTCATCAAGCCCGACCTCATCGAGCACGTCATCCGCCCGCTGGTGCCGCCGCAGTTCCAGGACGACGACTTCGGTGTGCTGGTCAACCCGACCGGCAGCTTCGAGCTGGGTGGGCCCCACGCCGACTGCGGCCTGACCGGCCGGAAGATCATCGTCGACACCTACGGCGGCGCCGCCCGCCACGGCGGCGGTGCGTTCTCGGGCAAGGACCCGTCCAAGGTCGACCGCTCGGCCGCCTACGCCGCCCGCTGGGTGGCCAAGAACCTGGTCGCCGCCGGCGCCGCGCAGCGGGTCGAGGTGCAGGTGGCGTACGCCATCGGCGTCGCCCGCCCCGTGTCGACCCTGGTCGAGACGTTCGGCACCGAGAAGGTCGACCCGGCCAAGATCGCCGCCGCGGTCAACGACGTGTTCGACCTCCGCCCGGCCGCCATCCTGCGCGACCTCGACCTGCGCCGCCCGATCTACAAGAAGACGGCGGCCTACGGTCACTTCGGTCGCAACGACAAGGAGTTCACCTGGGAGCAGACCACCCGGGTCGACGACCTCAAGAGCGCGCTGGGCATCTGAGCGAGCGTCCGCAATGCAGCGAGCCGGCGCCGAAGGCGCCAAGAGCGGGGTGCATTGAGCCCGGACCGCGCACCGGTCGACAACACGATGGTCGGCGGACAGGTCGTCCGCGTCCTGCCCGACGAGCCGGCCATCGGCAAGACATTCGACTACCTGGTCCCCGAGTCACTCGGGGACCAGGTGCGCGTCGGGGACCGGGTCCGCATCGCCCTCGCGGGCCGGCGCGTCGGCGGATGGGTCATGGCTGTCGACGTCGAGCCGCCCGCGGGGGTCGGCCTGCGGCCGCTGGCCAGGTGGTCCGGGCGAGGGCCGGGGCCTGATCTCATCGAGCTGGCCGAGTGGGCGGCGTGGCGGTGGGCCGGCCGGCCCGCCTCGTTCCTGCGCACGGCATCACCCGAGCGGGTGGTCGGCCGGCTGCCACCGGCACGCGCGTCACAGCACCGCGCGACCGACCCGCCCGCCGCCCCGGGCCCGATCTCCCGACTCGTGGCCGACGCGCTGGCGCACCCCCGGTCCGTGCTACGCCTCCCGCCCGCTTCCGACCCCGCCGCGGTGGCGCTGGCGGCGACGGCGCGGGGTCACGCGCTCGTGCTGTGCCCGACGGCCGCGATGGCACGTTCGATCGGCGCCCGGCTGCGCCGCGCGGGCGTGCCTGTGGCCCAGCACCCCCGCGACTGGGCGCAGGGCGCGGCGGGCGCGACGGTGGTCGGCACCCGGGCCGCGGCGTGGGCGCCGGTCGGCGGGCTGGCCGCGGTGGTGGTGGTCGACGAGCACGACGAGGCCCACCAGCAGGAGCAGGCGCCGACCTGGCACGCCCGGGACGTCGCCGCCGAGCGGGCCCGGCGCGCCGGCGTGCCCTGCCTGGTCACCTCGCCGTGCCCGTCGCTCGAGGCGCTCGACTGGGGACGGGTCCTCACGCTGTCACGGGCCGACGAGCGGGCGGGATGGCCCATCGTGGACGTCGTGGACATGCGGCGCGAGGACCCGCACACCGGGCTGCTCCCGCCGCCGCTCGTGCGGCTCCTGCGGAGCGACCGACGCGTCCTGTGCGTCCTCAACCGCACCGGCCGGGCCCGGTTGCTGGCGTGCAAGGCGTGCGGCGAGCTCGCTCGCTGCGAGCGGTGCGACGCGGCCGTGTCGCAGCCGTCGGACACCGAGCTGGCGTGCCCTCGTTGCTCGGCCGTGCGCCCCGTCGTGTGCGCCAACTGTGGCGCGGGGCGCATGAAGGCGTTGCGCCAGGGGGTGACCCGCGTGCGCGACGAGATCCAGGCGCTGGTCGGCGAACCGGTCGACGAGGTGACCGGAGCCCGGCCCGCCGGCGAGGGTCCCGGCACCCGGGTGGTGGTCGGCACCGAGGCGACGCTCCACCAGATCGACCGCGCCGACGTCGTGGCGTTCCTCGACGCCGACCAGGAGCTGCTCGCGCCCCGCTACCGGGCAGCCGAACAGGCGTTGGGCCTGCTGGCGCGGGCGGCACGGGTGGTCGGCGACAAGGCCGGAGGCGGACGGGTCGTGGTCCAGACCTTCGTGCCTCGCCACGAGGCGGTGCAGGCGGCGCTTCACGCCGACCCGGATCGCGCGGGCGCGGGCGGAGCGCGAGCGCCGCGAGCTGCTGCAGTTCCCGCCGGTCACGGCGATGGCCGAGGTGTCCGGCGCCGCCGCGCCCGCATTCATCGCCGCGTTCGGCGCGCCCCTGGGCGTCGACGTGCTCGGGCCGTCCGACGGCCGTTGGTTGCTGCGGGCACCCGACCATCGCACGCTGTGCGACGCCCTCGCGGCCACCGAGCGACCGTCAGGCCGGGTCCGGGTGGCAGTCGACCCCACCCGCGTCTGAGCGGTGGCTCGGCGGCCGCGCCGCGCTCAGCGGTCGTCGGCCCGGGCAGCGGCGGGCGACGCGGGCTCGTGGTCCTGCCGCACGCTCCAGACCAGGAGTGCCGCAGCCGCGGCGTACACCACGAGGCTGATCACGGCCGCGTCCGCCGCTGCGGTGCGCAGGCCTGCGACACGCGAGCACACCGCGACGACGCCGACGTGCAGCGCGGCGACGACGAGCACGTGCCGCAACGACTCGTCCGGGCGGGCGCTGCCCTCCCGGCTCGTGACCCACCGCACGAGAGGCTCGATCACGAACATCCCCAGGCACGCCAGGCCGCCGACGATCGCACCGTCGCGACCGCGCCCATCGAGGACCACATCCCACGCGACGAGGGCCGTAGCCACGAACGAGCCGCCGACGCCGAGCGATGCCATCGGCCGGGGCCAGCCGAGGAGGGCGACCGGGACGGCGGACGCCGAGGAGGATCGCCGAGTGCTCCGTGTCCGGGGTGGTGAGGTACACGCCGAGCGTCGTGACGGCGAGCATCACGGGCGGTAGCCCGCGACGCCCGTAGCCCCGGTCGAGCTCGGACACGAGCACGCCGCCCAGCACGGTCGCGACCGCGATCGTGGGGACGGCCCAACTCCGGCTGTCGAGGTCGGTGGCGCCGGCGAACAGCACCGCCCCCGGCACCGCGGCCACCGCACGTACGACGGGTCCCCATCTCGCGGCGACGGCGCCGCCGGCCGCCAGCACGACGAGCCCGACGACGACGTCGGTCTCGACGTCGAACCTGTCGGCCACCGCGATGACCGTGCCCGCTCCGAAGGCGAGGCCGGCCAGCGGCACGATCCGCCTGGCGATGACGGCGACGAGTGCGACCCCGGCGGCGAGCGCGAGCCCGTACAGGGCACCCGTGCGGAAGCCGTCGTGGCTGAGGAGGTCGGTGAGCGGTTCCATCATCGGCTGTGGGGGGGACGGAGCGCCGAGCATAGGGCCCGGCTGGACCGCCTGCGGACGGGCGGACGGGCCCCCGAAGAGGCCGCTGCGCGTGCCGCGCCCGCCCCGGAGCCCCGCCACTAGGGTTGCGTCGTGAGGACGATCGATTGGCGGGACGGCTCGTCCGACGGTGACGGCGTCGTCATCGTCGACCAGACGCTGCTCCCCGGTGAGGTGCGCTTCCGGACGATCACCGAGGTCGACGACCTCGTGGAGGCGATCCGCCGGCTGGCCGTGCGGGGCGCGCCCGCCCTCGGTGCCGCCGGGGCCCTCGGGGTCCTGCTCGCGGTGCGCCAGGGGCGCGACCGCGGCTGGAGCGACGACGACGTCGCCAAGGCGGTCGACCGGGTCCGACAGGCCCGGCCGACGGCGGTGAACCTGGCGTGGGGCGTCGACCGGGTCGCCGCCCGCCTGCCCGACGGAGACGCCGCGGTCGCGGCGGAGGCACTGGCGGTCCTCGCCGAGGATGTCGCAGCCAACCGGGCGCTGGCCGAGCGGGGTGCGGACCTGCTCGCCGACCTGTGCCGGGGCATCGACGGGGGGCTGCCGACCGCGGGCGGCCTGCGTCTCCACACACACTGCAACGCCGGTGCGCTGGCGTGCGTCGAGGTCGGGACGGCGCTCGGCGTGGTGGGCGCGATCCACGACCGGGGGCTGCTCCAGCGGGTGTACGCCGACGAGACGAGGCCGCTCCTGCAAGGTGCCCGGCTGACGGCGTGGGAGCTCGACCGCATGGGCGCGGACTACCGGGTCGTCGTCGACGGCGCCGGCCCGTCGCTGATCGCCCGTGGGCTGGTCGACGCGGTGGTCGTCGGCGCGGACCGCATCGCGGCCAACGGCGACGTGGCCAACAAGATCGGCACATACCCGCTCGCCCTGGCGGCCGCCCGGGCGGGCATCCCCTTCGTCGTGGCGGCGCCGGAGTCGACCGTCGACCGGGCCACGCCCGACGGCACGAGCATCGAGATCGAGGACCGCGACGGCGACGAGATCGTCATGTGGGACGGGCGGCTCGTCGCTCCCGCGGGGGCGCAGGCCGTGAACCCGGCCTTCGACGTGTCGCCCGCGGACCTGGTGACCGCCATCGTCACCGAGAGCCGTGTCGTCCGCCCGGCGGCCGGTGAGCGCCCGGCGTGATCAACACTGCGAGACCGAACGACACGGTGCAGGAGCGGGTCGGCGATGAGGAGCGGGCGTGAAGAGTGGGTGGAACGACGACGAGGCGGCGGCGCACGCCGACGACCTCGGGCTGTGCGTGTACGCGTCGCGGCTGCTGGGATCGGACCCGGCGCTGGTGCTGTCGGGTGGCGGCAACAGCTCGGTCAAGACGACAGAGGTCGACGTCTTCGGTGACCAGGTCGAGGTGCTGCACGTCAAGGGCAGCGGCTGGGACATGGGGTCGATCGAGCGCGCCGGGTTCGCCCCGTTGCGGCTCGACCGGGTGGCGCGCCTCGCCGAGCTGCCGGGCCTGACCGACAGCCGCATGGCCAACGAGCTGGCGGCCGCGTCTCTCGACGCCGGCGCGCCGGCGCCGTCGGTCGAGTCGATCCTGCACGCCACCCTGCCGTTCCGCTTCGTGCTCCACACCCACGCGGACGCCGTGCTGGCGCTCACCAACACGCCGGCCGGCCCTGCGCTCGTCGACGAGGTGTACGGCGACGATGTCGTGGTCATCCCGTACGTGATGCCAGGGTTCGTGCTGGCCCGCGTGTGCGCCGAGCGGTTCCCCGCCCAACGCCACGAGGGCACCGTGGGGATGGTGCTGCTCAACCACGGGCTCTTCACGTTCGCCGACGACGCCCGCACGGCCTACGAGAACCACATCGAGCTGGTGGCTCGGGCCCTGGCGCGGGTCGAGTCGTCGGACGCCGACGGGTCGGCGTCGGCGCCGCCTCAGCCGCCGGTCGACGTGACCACTGACGCGGCTTCGCCGGCGCCGGACGACGACGGTCTCGACGCCGGAGCGTTCGGCGCGGGTGATGCCAGCGCGTTCGGCGCGGGTGCGGGCGGTCCCGGCGACCCCGGGGACGGGCTGGGCACCGATGTGGCGGCCCGCGCCGCGGCTGTCGTCGTCGACGGCGAGCTCGGAGCCCTGGCGATGCTCCGCCGCGACATCTCCGCTGCCGCGGGCACGCCCATGATCGTGCGCTTGTCGCCCAGCGACGCGGCCCGCCGCTTCGCCGCGCGGGACGACGTGGCGAGCGTGTCCCAGGTCGGGCCGGCCACGCCCGACCACGTGCTGCGCACCAAGCGCGTCCCCCTCGTCGGTCGTGACGTCGCCGGATACGTGCGCGACTACGCCGCCTACGTCGCGCGCAACCGCTCGCGGCTCGGCGAGCGACCGCTGGTGCCCGTCGACCCGGCGCCCCGGGTGGCCGTCGACCCCGAGCTGGGGGTCGTCGGCGCGGGTCGACTGGTCGGGGACGCGGTCGCCGCGGTCGAGATCTACGACCACACGATCTGGGTGATCGAACGGGCGACGGCGTTGGGTGGCTACGCGAGCGTGCCCGAGCCCGACATCTTCGACGTCGAGTACTGGGAGCTCGAGCAGGCGAAGCTCGCCCGCCGGCCGGCGCCGGCTCCGCTGGCCGGGCGGGTCGCCCTGGTGACCGGAGCGGCGTCCGGCATCGGCCGCGCGACGGCCCGGGCGCTGCTGGCGGCAGGCGCGGCGGTTGTCGGGCTCGATGTCGACGCGGCGGTCGACGACGTCGCCGACGGCCCCGAGTTCGTCGGCGTGCGCGGCGACGCCAGCGACCCCGCGGTCGTCGACGAGGCCCTGGGTCGCGGCGTGCGGTCCTTCGGCGGCCTCGACGCTCTCGTGCTCAACGCGGGGGTCTTTCCCGCTCCCGAGACGATCGCCGCCCTGTCACCGGAGTCGTGGTCGCGCGCACTCGCTGTCAATGCCGGGGGAGCGGCGGTGGCGCTGCGGGCGGCCCATCCGTTCCTCCGCACGTCGCCCGTCGGCGGCAGCGTCGTGGTGGTGGCGTCCAAGAACGTGCCCGCGCCGGGCACGGGTGCGGCGGCGTACTCGGCGTCGAAGGCGGCGCTCACCCAGCTGGCACGGGTGGCGGCGCTCGAGTGGGGGAGCGACGGCATCAGGGTCAACGTCCTGCACCCCGACGCGGTGTTCGACACCGGGTTGTGGAGCGACGCACTCATCGCCGAGCGCGCGGCCAGCTACGGCCTGACCCCCGAGCAGTACCGCACGCGCAACGTGCTCGGGGCCGAGGTCAGCTCCGAACACGTCGCCGCCGCGGTCGTGGCTCTGTGCGGCCCCGTGTTCGCCCGCACGACGGGCGCCCAGATCGCGGTCGACGGCGGCAACGACCGGGTCATCTGACGTTCGTGGCGGCGCCCCTGCCGGACGGTCAGAACGTGACCGCGCCCCAGGGGCGCGCTCGGTGGCGAACAGCGCGGCGGCCCGCGCGATCGCACCGGTGCGGAGCTCGTCGACCCAGCCCGCGTCGGCCAGTCGCGCCCAGCTCTGGCCACCCAGGTAGGCGGCCCCCACAGCGCCGACAGGGACAGCCAGGTCGGCGTCGTCCGTCGTCGCCGCGCACGTCGCGCCGTCGGGCCCCGCGTCGAGCCGGAACCGTCCGTGCGCGAAGCCCAACGGGTCGTCGACCTCGATGACCAGCGCGCCGCTCGAGGCGTAGCGCCGGGCCGCCAGCGCGGCGGGCACGTCGAGCACCCGCACCCAGGTGTGGTCGGAGCGGTCGTCGAGCCGGGCGTCCCGGCCGTCGACGAGCGCAAGCGGCGCCGGGTCGTCGACCGGCCGCAGCCACACCGTCACGTCGGTCACCCAGTCGACCGACGCCAGGAAGCGGAGCATCTCCACCTCGGCCCGGGCCGAGGTGGAGACGAGGGCCTCGACCTTGAGCGTGTTGGCCGGCCGGTTGTGCACCCACGACTCGTCGACCCGGTAGCTGGTGGCCGCCTGCGGCTCGCCGCTGTCGTCGCGCCAGATCAGCTTGGGTGCGTCGCGCCGCTTGTCGTCCTCGCCGTCGTGCAGCGCCGTGACGCCGGCCTCGATCTCCCAGTTGTGGGGCTCCCACTCGATGTGGCCGACATTGGCCCGCCGGGCGCGGTCGTAGAGCTCGCTGACGAGCTTGGCGTAGGTGTCGTTGTCGACGATCTCTATCGAGCCGGTCGGCTCGTCGCGCCAGCGGGCGGCCGACGCGTCGATGCGCAGCGTGACCGCCTCGGTCGCCGGGCCGTAGCCGAAGCGGCCGTAGATCGGGTACTCGGCGGCGATGAGCGTGGCGACCGGCTCGCCGCGCTCGGCGATGTCGGCGAGCTGGATGCGCATCATGCGGGTGAGGTGACCCTGCCGCGTGTGCGTGGGCAGCACACCGACGGTGGTGACGGCCCCGGCGCTGACCTCGCCGCCGGGCACGGTCAGCGGGGTGGCGAAGGCACGGGCGACACCGCACAGGCGGCCGCTGTCGTCGAACGCGCCGAGGCAGCGGGAGAGGTCGGCGCGGCGCCGGCGTACCGCCACGCCCTCCTCGGGCACGGGCGGCGACAGGAACGCCGTGCGGACGACGTTCATGAAGGGACCGAACTCGTCCTCGGTGATGGGGCGGACCGTGGGACCGTTCACGGAACCGAGGGTAGGCACCCGCGGCGCCTGTCCCCCAGGGATTTCGGCTACCCCGTGGAGCGTCGGGCGTCGCCCGGTTCGTCGGGTGACCAGCCGCGACGGCGCACCTCGTAGAGCGCGATCGCCGTGGCGGTGGCCACGTTGAGCGAGCCGATGCGTCCGAGCTGCGGGATGAACGCCACGTCGTCGCACAGGGCGAGCGATGCCGGCGGCAGGCCCCGGTCCTCGTGGCCGATCATCAGGCACACCGGCCCGTCGAGCTGGAGCGCGGGCAGCGGCGTGGCGTCGTCGGTCAGCTCGATCCCCACGATGCGGTAGCCGGCGGCGCGGGCGGCGTCGGCCGCCAGCGCCGCGGTGTCGTGCCACGTCCACTCGACGAAGCGCTGGGAGCCGAGGGCCGTCTTGGCGGTCTTGACGTGGGTGGGCGACGCGGTCTCGCCGACGAGCCACAGGTGGTCGACCTTGAACGCCGCGGCCGTACGCAGGATCGACCCCACGTTGAACGGCGACTGCACGTTGTCGAGCAGCAGGCCGACCTGCCCGATCGACCGTCGCCGCCAGGTGCGGTGGAGCCGCTTGAGCCCGGTCGAGTCGAGCTGGCGTGTCATGTCGGGCCCTCGCTGGTCGTGTCGGTCGTGCCATGGCGCACGTCGAGCACCCGGTACGCCATGCGGCTGGCGCGTCGGTCGACGTCCCACCCGCGCTCCTGCAGCCAGCGGTGCAGCGAGTCGGCCCCGAGGTGCTTCTGGACGACGAGCAGCGCTCGGCCCTCGTCGGTGAGCCGGGGCAACCAGCGGTCGAGGAGGTCGTGGAGGGCGGGCTTGCCTATGCGCACGGGTGGGTTGGACCAGATCGCGGCGAACCGCACGTCGGGGGGCACCGCGTCGGGCGCTGCGACGCGCACGTTGTCGAGGCCGGCAGCGGCGGCGTTGGCCCGGGCCAGGTCGAGGGCGCGTTCGTTCACGTCGACGGCCCACACGGTCGCGCCGGGAGCCCGCGACGCCA
The DNA here is from genome assembly GCA_963735375.1 of uncultured Acidimicrobiales bacterium. Taxonomy (GTDB): domain Bacteria; phylum Actinomycetota; class Acidimicrobiia; order Acidimicrobiales; family VFJN01; genus ZC4RG19. Next base: position 125,495 of record CAVTKS010000004.1, on the reverse strand, counting down.
GCGTCAGGGCGATGGGGCCGTAGCCGCAGCCGAGGTCGAGCAGGTCGCCGGCGGCCGGCGGCGGCGGGGCCTCGAGCAGCAGCACCTTGGTGCCGGGATCGACCCTCCCGGCCGAGAACACCCCCCGGTCGGACTGCAACGTGAGCGAGACGTCGGGCAGGTCGAGACGCACGGTCGTGGGCCGCGACGGCGTGCCCGGCGCCGGCGAGAAGTAGTGCGGTTGCCCTGGACCATCGCTCACGATGTGTCCCGCTCTTGCTGCTGGCGCAGCGGGCCGCTCGGGCCACGCTCGCTCTTTCGCCCTTCGGGACGCTCGCTCACGCTCCGACGGTAGCCTTGGACGACATGGCTCCCTACAGCATCCGTGTGGTCGGTGACCCGGTGCTCCGCCAGCGTGCCGCCGAGGTCACCACCATCGACGGGCGCCTGGCCAAGTTGGCCGAGGACATGATCGTCACCATGTACGACGCCCCCGGCCTCGGTCTCGCGGCCCCCCAGGTGGGCGTCGAGAAGCGCCTGTTCGTCTACGACGTGGGCGATGGGCCGAAGACGCTGGTCAACCCCGAGATCGTCGAGAGCGACGGCGAGTGGGCCTACGAGGAGGGCTGCCTGTCGGTGCCCGGCCTGTCGTGGGAGATCGTCCGGCCCGCACAGGTGCACCTGTGCGGTGTCGACCTCGACGGCAACGACGTCTCGATCGAGGCCGACGAGATCCTCGCCCGCTGCTTCCAGCACGAGCTCGACCACCTCGACGGCGTGCTGCTGCTCGAGCGGCTCGACGCCGACACGCGCAAGCAGGCGCTGAAGACGATCCGTGAACTGGGCATCGGCCCGTCAGTGCTGGCCGATGCCGAGCCCAAGGGCGGCGGCCTCTCCTTCGGTCGGTGAGCTTGCCGCCGGCGCCCCGTCATCCGGGGCGCCTCGCCTTCCTCGGCACGCCCGAGACCTCGGTCGTGCCGCTGAGGGCGTTGGTCGATGCCGGGCACGAGGTCGCGCTGGTCGTCTCCCAGCCGGACCGGCGCCGCGGGCGGGGCGGTCACACCTCGCCCTCGCCGGTCAAGCAGGCCGCGCTCGACCTGGGGCTGCCCGTCACCGACGCGGTCGACGACGTGCTGGGCGTCGGCGCAGACCTCGGGGTGGTGGTGGCCTTCGGTCGGCTCATCAAGCCGCACGTGCTGGCCGAACTGCCGATGGTGAACCTGCACTTCTCGCTGCTGCCCCGGTGGCGTGGCGCAGCGCCGGTCGAGCGGGCGATCCTCGCCGGCGACGACCGCACGGGCGTCGACCTCATGGTGGTCGAGGAGGGTCTCGACACGGGCGGCGTCTACGACCGGGTCGAGCTGCCGATCGGCCCGGACGACACGGCTGACGAGTTGCGGGGGCGCCTGGCCGGCCTGGGCGCCGACCTTCTCGTCGCCAACCTCGCGGCCGGGCTCGGCGAGCCGACGCCGCAGCGGGGCGAGCCGACCTACGCGCACAAGATCGACGTGGCCGACCTGGCCATCGACTGGGCCGCGTCCGCCGAGGTGATCCATCGCGTGGTCCGCGTCGGTGGCGCCTGGACGACCCACGACGGCAGTCGCCTCAAGGTGTGGCGCACCGCGCTCGCATCGGCAGGGCGCACATCGGTCGAGGCACCCGCCGGTGACGGCCCCATCTGGCTGGTCGAGGTGCAGCCCGAGGGACGCAAGCGCATGTCCGCGGCCGACTGGGCCCGAGGTCTCGCGGGCGACCCCACTGCCGGGCTCGGCCGGTGAGCGCCGGCGGCGAGCGCGCGGGCCGATCCCCGCGCCGCGACGGCGGCCGTCGGCCGTCGCGCCCGAAGGCGTCGGGCGGAACGGGCGGGAGACGGGCTCGGGCCAAGGGTGCGGCCGGCGAGGCCGCGAGGTCGCGGCGACCACCGTCCGCCCGCGCCGTGGCCCTGGAGGTGCTCGAGCGCATCGACGAGGGCGGGGCCTACGCCAACCTGGTGCTCTCGGGCGCGCTCGACCGGTCCGAGCTCGGGCCGGCCGACCGCCGGTTCGTCACCGATCTCGTGTACGGCACCACCCGTATGCGCCGGGCGTGCGACTTCCTGGCCGACCGGTTCCTGGCCCGCCCGGTCGACGGACGGGTGCGCAACGCCCTGCGGCTGGGTGCCTACCAGCTGGCCTTCGCCGGGGTGCCGCCCCACGCCGCGGTGGGCGAGACGGTCGAGGTGGCGCCGCGACCGGCTCGTGGGCTCGTCAACGCCGTGCTGCGCCGTGTGGCCGACGCACCGGTGACCTGGCCCGACGACGCCACGAGGCTGAGCGTGCCCGACTGGGTGCTCGAGGAGCTGACCGCCACGCTCGGCGCCGAGCGGGCCCTCGCCGCGCTCGCGACGATGAACGAGCCCCCGACAGTGTCCGAGCGGGCCGACGGCTACATCCAGGACCCCGCCTCCCAGCAGGTCGCCGCCGCCGTCGGCGCGCGGGCGGGGGAGCGGGTGCTCGACCTGTGCGCCGCCCCGGGCGGCAAGGCGACTGCGCTCGCGGCCGACGGGGCGCAGGTCGTGGCGGCCGACGTCCGCCTGTCGCGCGCCCGGTTGGTGCAAGGCAACGCGGAGCGGGTGGGGGGCGCCGAGCGCATCGCGGTCGTGGTGGCCGACGGCACCCGCCCGCCGTGGACCCCGGGTGCTTTCGACCGGGTGGTGGTCGACGCCCCGTGCTCGGGGCTGGGCACCCTCCGCCGCCGCGCCGACCTGCGCTGGCGCGCCGAGCCGTCCTCGGTCGAGCGCCTCGCCGCGCTGCAACGCGGGCTCGTGTCAGCGGCCGCCGACCTGGTGCGACCCGGCGGCACGCTCGTGTTCTCGGTGTGCACGCTGACGGCGGCCGAGTCGACAGGCATCGACGCGTGGCTCGCCACCCACCGCCCCGACCTGGAGCCCGTACCGCCCCTCGGTGACCCCTGGGAGCCGTGGGGCCGGGGTGCGATCCTGCTCCCGCAGACGGCCGGCACCGACGGCATGTGCCTGTTCCGCTACGTGCGCCGGGCGACGCAGGATCTCGACGAGGAGGAATAGATGGCCGAGGGAACATGGCAGGCCAAGGTGCTGACCGTGTCGGACGGGGTGGCCGAGGGCACCCGCGACGACCGGTCGGGCGCGGCGCTCGCCGAGAGGCTGGCCGGAGCGGGGTTCGAGGTCGTCGAGCGACGCGTCAGCGCCGACGGCGTCGAGGCGGTTGCCGCGGCGCTCACCGACCTGACCGGCGGGTTCGCCGGGCTGGTGGTGACCACCGGCGGCACCGGGTTCGGGCCCCGTGACCTCACACCCGAGGGCACACGAGCGGTGCTCGAGCGCGAGGCCCCGGGGTTGGCCGAGGCCATGCGCCTGGTCAGCCCACTCGGGCGCCTGTCGCGAGCCGTGGCGGGCACCGTCGGCCAGTCGCTCGTGCTCAACACGCCGGGGTCGTCCAAGGGCGCCGTCGAGACCCTCGACGCGGTGGTCGACGTGGTGCCGCACGCTCTCGACCTCCTCGTGGGCGGCCGGCCCCACTAGGACCCTGGCCGCGCCCGTTACCAGGGTGTCCTTGACCGAAACTAGAACGTGTTCTAATTTGGGTCCGTGGCCGGTACCCGTACGCTGCCCCGTGTGGCACCACGGATGACGGTCGACGCCGACCACCGGCACATGGCCCGAGCGATCGAGCTGGCCGCCGGCGTGCGCACCGCCACGTCGCCCAATCCGTGGGTGGGGTGCGTGATCGTCGCCATCGACGGCGCGGTGGTGGAAGGCGCCACCCAGCCGCCCGGCGGCCCGCACGCCGAGGCGTCGGCGCTGGCCGCAGCCCGCGGCGCGGGCATCGACCTCGCGGGTGCCACCGCCTATGTGACGCTCGAGCCGTGCAGCCACCACGGACGCACGCCGCCGTGCGCCGATGCTCTCGTCGCCGCGGGCGTGGCCCGGGTGGTCGTCGGCATCCTCGACCCCGACCCGCAGGTGAGCGGGCGCGGCGTCGAGCGGCTGCGCGACGCGGGCGTCGAGGTGACCACCGGCGTCGCCGCCGACCTGATCGCGCATCAGCTCGCCCCGTACCTCACCCACCGCACGACCGGGCGCCCCTACGTGGTGCTCAAGCTGGCGGCCAGCCTCGACGGCCGCACCGCCGCCCCTGACGGCACCAGCCGCTGGATCACCGGTGAGGCCGCCCGCGCCGACGCCCACCGCCTGCGGGCGGAGAGTGATGCCATCCTCGTCGGTGCCGGCACCGTGCGGGCCGACGACCCTGAGCTGACCGTGCGGCACGCGACCGGGCGCGACCCGCTGCGGGTCGTCCTCGGCCGGGTCCCGGAGGGTGCCAAAGTTCACCCCTGCATCGAGGTGCAGGGCGACCTCGGTCAGATCCTCGACGACCTCGGAGCCCGCGACGTGCTCCAGGTGCTGGTGGAGGGCGGTGCCTCCGTCGCCGGGGCGTTCCACCGCGCCGGCCTGGTCGACGCGTACGTGCTGTACCTGGCGCCGGTCCTGTTCGGCGGCGACGACGCCCCCGGGTTGTTCTCGGGTGCGGGAGCCGCCACGATGAGCGACATCTGGCGCGGGCACATCACCCGCACGACGCCACTGGGCGACGACATCCGCGTCGACCTGCAACCCGCGAGGAGTGGGCACTGATGTTCACCGGCATCGTCGAGGAACTGGGCTCCGTCGTGTCGATCGCACCGGACCGCGTCCGCGTCGCGGCCACCACCGTGCTCGAGGACGCCACGACGGGCGACTCGATCGCCGTCGACGGGTGCTGCCTCACGCTCGTCGACCAGGGCGACGGCTGGTGGGACGCGGACGTGTCCGACGAGACGCTGAAGCGCACCACGTTGGGCGACCGGCAACCGGGCGACCGGGTCAACCTCGAGCGCCCGGTGCGCGCGCAGGACCGCCTCGGCGGCCACATCGTGCAGGGCCACGTCGACGGCGTGGGCGAGATCGTCGACCCGGCCCTCGACCTGCGGGTGCGCATGCCCGCGAGCTGCTCCGCTACGTGGTCGAGAAGGGGTCGATCACGGTCGACGGCGTCAGCCTCACCGTCGTCGACGTGCTCGACGACGGCTTCACCGTCGCGCTCATCCCCCATACGGCGGCCGTGACGACGCTCGGCCACAAGGGCCCGGGCGACCGGGTCAACCTCGAGGTCGACGTGACGGTCAAGTACGTCGAACGCCTGCTCACCTGGAACGCCGACGCGTCGTCCGCGACCTCCCCAAAGGACCACTGATGCCCTTCGCCAAGATCGAAGACGCCGTCGCCGCCATCGGCCGCGGCGAGATCGTCATCGTCGTCGACGACGAGGACCGTGAGAACGAGGGCGACCTCATCATGGCGGCCGAGTTCGCCACGCCCGACGCCATCGCCTTCTTCCTGCACCACACCTCGGGCGTCATCTGCGCGCCGGTCACGAGCGAGCGGGCGCGCGAGCTCGACCTGCCGCTGATGGTGGCGAACAACACCGAGAGCATGCGCACCGCGTTCACCGTGAGCGTCGACTACCGCCACGACACGACGACCGGCATCTCGGCCCACGACCGGTCGACCACCATCAAGTCGCTGGTCGACCCGTCGACCCGCCCCACCGACCTGCTGCGCCCCGGCCACATCTTCCCGCTCGAGGCCCGCGAGGGTGGCGTGCTCAAGCGGGCGGGCCACACCGAGGCGGCCATCGACCTCGCCCGCATGGCCGGGCTCTACCCGGCCGGCGTGCTGTGCGAGCTGGTCAACGAAGCCAAGGACGACATGGCGCGGGCGCCAGAGCTCGAGCGGTTCGCCGCCGAGCACGACCTGCTCCTCATCTCGATCGCCGACCTCATCCGCTACCGCCGCCAGACCGAGAAGCTGGTCAAGCGGGTCGCGGAGGCCCGCATCCCCACCCAGTGGGGCGACTTCACCTCCTACGCCTACGAGTCGGTGCTCGACGGCGAGCAGCACCTCGCCCTCGTGCGGGGCGCGGTGCAGGGACAGGACGACGTGCTCGTCCGAGTGCACAGCGAGTGCCTCACCGGCGACGTGTTCGGCTCGCTGCGCTGCGACTGCGGCCCCCAGCTCGACGAGTCGATGCGCCGCATCGCCGAGGAGGGCCTGGGTGTCGTCGTGTACCTGCGGGGCCACGAGGGCCGGGGCATCGGCATCGGCCACAAGCTGCGGGCCTACGCCCTGCAGGAGCAGGGTCACGACACCGTCGACGCCAACCTGGCCCTCGGCCTGCCGGTCGACAGCCGCGAGTACGGCATCGGCAGCCAGATCCTGGTCGACCTGGGCATCACCACCATGCGCACCCTGACCAACAACCCGGCCAAGTACGGGGGGCTCGAGGGCTTCGGCCTCGAGATCACCGAGCGGGTGCCGCTGCTCACCGAGCCCAACCCCGAGAACATCGCCTACCTGCGCACCAAGCGCGAGCGGATGGGCCACCTGCTCGAGGGCCTCGACGATGTGCTCTGATGCTCTGCCGACCGCGCCGACCGCGCCGACCGCGACGAACGCGGCCGTCGCCACGGGAGGCATGAGTGGCTGAGGGGACTGCCCGGGCGGGTGCGCCCGACTGGCTCGACGGATCGGGGTTGCGCGTCGGCGTCGTGCGGGCGCGGTGGAACGCGCAGATCGTGGACCGGCTGGCCGAAGGTGTCGAGCGGGGGCTGAAGGCGTTGGGCGTCGCGGCCGAGGACGTGGTCGAGGTGTCCGTGCCCGGGTCGTTCGAGGTGCCGTTCGGTGCTCGGGCCCTGGCGTCGTCGGGCCGTGTCGATGCCGTCGTCTGCATCGGCGCGGTGATCCGGGGCGAGACGACCCACTACGACATCGTGGCGGGGGAGTGCGCCCGCGGCGTGCAGCGGGTCCAGCTCACGACGGGCGTCCCGGTCGCGTTCGGTGTGCTCACCACCGAGGACGAGGACCAGGCCCTGGCGCGGTCCGAGGGCCCGGGGGGCCACAACGTCGGCGAGGAGGCCGCGGCGGTCGCGGTCGAGATGGCCCGCATCGCGGCGCGCTACGCACCGGCCGCCCGCTGACCGATGTCGGCGCCGCGCGTCGGTCGCCGGCACGCAGCCACGCCGGCGTGGGACCGGCCACGGTCGATTTCGATTCCCCCGCGCCGTGCATCGGTGCCTACCCTCCACGCCGTGCTGAAGCTCGTCCTCCCCAAAGGCTCGCTCGAGCGGGCGACCCTCGACCTGTTCGAGGCGGCCGACCTGGCGGTCAGCCGGTCGTCCAGCGTCGAGTACAAGGCGACCATCGCCGATCCCCGCATCGACGAGGTGCGCATCCTGCGCCCCCAGGAGATCCCGCGGTACGTCGCCGACGGGCTGTTCGACCTGGGCATCACGGGGCGTGACTGGGTCGAGGAGACGGCCGCCGACGTCGTGTCGCTGGGCCAGATGCGCTACTCGAAGGCCACGTCGCGTCCCATCCGCATGGTGGTGGCCGTGCCGCAGGACAGCCCCGTCGAGCGTGTCGAGGACCTGCCCCAGGGGGTCCGGGTCTCGACCGAGTACCCCGAGTCGACCCGCCGCTACTTCCAGAAGAAGGGCATCGAGGCCGACATCCGCCTCAGCTACGGGGCCACCGAGGCCAAGGTGCCCGACATCGTCGACTGCATCGTCGAGATCACCGAGACCGGCCGGGCGCTGCGGGCCGCGGGGCTCAAGGTCATCGACGAGATCCTGCAGAGCTACACCGAGCTCGTCGCCAACCCCGCCGCGTACGCGGACGACGACAAGCGCCACGCCATGGAGCAGATCAAGATGCTGCTCGACGGCGTGCTCGAGGCGCGCGGCAAGGTGCTGGTCAAGCTCAACGTCGGCGCGGACAACCTCGACGAGGTCATCGCACTGGTGCCGTCGATGAAGGCACCGACCGTCAACGAGCTGTTCGGCGGGCGGGGCTACGCCGTCGAGACCGTGGTGGCCAAGTCCGAGATCAACACGCTCATCCCGGCGCTCAAGGACGCGGGCGCGTCCGACATCATCGAGCTGCCCCTGTCGAAGATCGTCCACTGATGCCCGCGGCGCCGAACGCCTCGGTCACCGGGGTCGTCGAGTCCTTCGACGACCCGCGCGGGCTCGGCGAGGTCGCGCGCCGACGACGGTGCCGTGCTGCCCTTCCACTGCACGGCGATCGCCGACGGCTCGCGCACCATCGCGGTCGGCCAGCCGGTGCGGTTCACCGTGGTGGCGGGCCGCCTGGGTCGCTGGGAAGCGGCCCACATCACCGCCCTGTAGAGCGACACCGGTCGGCGCCCGATCCTGTGGCCGCTCAGCCGTCGACGGGGTGGCCGGTCGCATCCAGCAGCGTGCGGGCGTAGCGCTCGCCGCCGGCCGGGGTGAGGTGGATGCCGTCGTCCTTGCGCACCGTCACGGACCCGGCGGCGTCGCACTCGGCCGACTCCCAGTCCACGCACGCCAGCGTCAGGTGGAACTGCCCGTCCGGGCCGAGGAGCGGTGCAGGGTCGACCAGCGTCACGGCCGGTCGATCGTTCGCCAGGTCGCGGTACATGGAGCGGATGGCGACGGCCGTGGGCTCCGAGGCCGGTTCGCCGACCGGTGGCGGTAGGACCACGTACACCTCGGTGTCGGTGTCCGCGTACAGGTCGACGATCTCGGGCACGGTCACGGCGTAGGCGTCGGCGATCGTCTGAGGGTCGCGGGGTGGCCCGCCACCAGGGTTGATGCACGGCGTGCTGTCGTTGCCGGCAAACGAGATGATCAGCTGGCGGGGACGCGAGGCGGCGAAGTCCTCGAACACGTCCATCCAGTCGCAGGGGGCGCTGCCGCCGAAAGCGAACGTCTCGACGCTCAGGCCCTGGTCCTCGGCGTGCGCGCGGAACTGGTCGCGCGACTGCTCGATGAGCGAGTCCCCGACGATGGCCACGTCGAGGCGCTCGTCCCGGTCGTCGCCCGCACCGCCGTCCGACGAGTCGCCTTTGGTGAGCACCACGGCGCCGAACACGATGGCGGCGACCGCCACCACGACACCCACGACGGCGGTGAGGGCGCGCCGGCGACGAGGTCGCGCGACCGCTCCGGGCCTGGTGCCCGTCCCCCCGTCGGTTGCCACCCCGCCGTCCGTGTCGTCAGTCGCCGGATGCCGGTGCGCCCGACCGCGACGCCTCGACGAACGCGAGCTGGAGCTGGTTCACCGCCTGACGCAGCGGCGTCTCCGCCTCACCGAGGCGGGTGCCGAGCGCATCGACGACGGCGGCCAGCGCGTCGATGGCGACGCGCGCCTCGTCGACCCGGGGCTCGGGCTGGGACAGGTGGAGCGCGGCCAGCTCGTAGAACTGCAGCGCCTGTTGGCCGACCACCAGACCGGCCGGCGTCTCCAGGAGCTGCTGGCGCGCCTCGTCGAGCTGGCGGCCGTACTCCTCGGCGGCCGCGCGCTCCTCGGGCGTGAGCTCGGGCTCGTCGCCGCCGGGCGCACCCGGTGCGCCTGGCGGGGGACCGCCCTGGCCGGCCGGCGGCGCCCCGCTGGGGCCCTGACCACCCGGACGATCGACGGGGTGTTCGCCTGACGGCGTCCATAGGCTGCTCATCGTCCTCCGACGGTAGCGGAGGCGGCGCCCACGGCCACGCCTGCGACGCCCAGATGGTCGGCGTTGTGGACACCCCCTCGCTCGCTGGTACCCTACGTCGCACAACTTCAGGGAAGCGGGGCCCGCCTCGGCAGTGAGCAGTCGCCGAGGGTCGGGAGCCCCCACCCGGCCACAGTCGCAAGACGTCGTGCGCCGGGTCGATCGGTCGCAACGGGCTCTGCCCTTGGCGGACGTCGGCTTCCCCGGCGTCCGTTTCGTCGTTTTTCGAGGCGGTGCCGGGTTGGCAGTTCTGACAGCCCATGCGTACGGAGGTGTCTGCGCATCTATGAGGAGTGAGCGGCGATAACTACGCCGGCGAACAACGAGCCCCGGATCAACGAGCGCATTCGCGCACGCGAGGTACGCCTCGTCGGTCCGGACGGTCAGCAGATCGGCATCAAGCCCCTGCCCGAGGCCCTCTCCATCGCCCGCGCTGCAGATCTCGACCTGGTCGAGGTGGCAGCGCAGGCGAACCCGCCCGTGTGCCGGATCATGGATTACGGCAAGTACAAGTACGAGGCGGCACAGAAGGCCAAGGAGTCGAGGCGCAAGGCGAGCAACGTCTCCATCAAGGAGATGAAGTACCGCCCGAAGATCTCCAGGGGTGACTTCGACACGAAGACCCGCAAGGTCGAGCGCTTTCTGCAGGAGGGCCACAAGGTCAAGGTCACGCTCACGTTCCGTGGGCGTGAGATGCACCACCCGGAGCTCGGGCGGCGCATCCTCGACGACGTGGTCACGGCGGTCGAACACCTGGGGAAGGTCGAGATCTTCCCCCGGCAGGACGGCCGCAACATGACCATGGTGCTCGGCCCCGACCGCAAGGCCCAGGCCGCGACGGAACGGGCGAAGCGCCAGTCCGAGGCCGACGGGAGCGCAGCAGCGACCCCGGCGACCGAGGCCGGCGACGCGCCCCCGCCGCCACCGAGACGCCGACCCCCGAACCCACGCCCGTCAACGCGGCCAGCCCGGCCGAGACGGCGCAGCCGGCCCAGCAGGATCAGCCGAGCGACGGCTAGGCGGCACCACCGCCTGCCGTCGCCCGACGACACGAGGACATGTCATGCCCAAGATGAAGACGCACCGCGGCGCAGCCAAGCGGTTCAAGATCACCGGCACCGGCAAGCTGCGCCGCCGGCAGATCAACAAGAACCACATCCTCGAGAAGAAGGCTCCGGCCCGCAAGCGGCGGCTCGGGCGCGAGGAAGGCGTGGCTCCTGGCGACGAGGCCCGCATCAACCGGATGCTCGGCCGTCGCTGACGTCATGGCCGGGTGCTCGCGGCTGAGCACCCGGCGCCCGGTGCGGCGCCCCGCGCCGCCCAACCCCCACCCCTGATCGACGAAAGGAGCTCCCCATGGCCCGGGTGAAGCGATCCGTCCACGCCAAGAAGAAGCGCCGTGTCACCCTCGAGCGCGCGAAGGGCTACTACGGCAACAAGAGCCGGTCCTACCGCGCCGCCAACGAGCAGGTGATGCACAGCCTGCAGTACGCGTACCGCGACCGTCGTGCCCGCAAGGGCGACTTCCGGCGACTGTGGATCCAGCGCATCAACGCCGCCTGCCGTCAGAACGGCACGAGCTACAGCGTGTTCGTGGCGGGTCTGCGCGTCGCCGGCATCGAGGTCGACCGCAAGGTCCTCGCCGACCTGGCCGTCACCGACGAGGCCGCGTTCGCGTCGCTCGTGGCGTCGGCCGTCGCCGCCCTCGAGAGCGCCGATACCTCGACCGCGTCGGCCTAGCAGGCCGGCGCCCTCACGTTCGATGGCCGATCTGATCGGCGCTCGACATCACAGCATGCAGCGACTGCGGCGCCTCTCGAGGCGCCGCAGCGCTCGTTCCGACGAGGGCGCGTTCGTGATCGACGGTCCCACGCTGCTCGCCGAGGCGCTCGACGCCGGGGTCTCGCTCGCAGAGGTGGTCGCCGAGCCGGGGTGCCCGGACCAGCTGCTCGAGCGGGCGGCCGCGGCGGGGGCGGACGTCCACCGCACGCGTGAGGCCGAGCTGGCCCGCGTCGTCGACGCCGTGACCCCTCACGGCGTGGCGGCCGTCGCCCACTTCGCCGACCGGTCACCGCGCCAGGCCGCTGCCGCGGCGGGGCCGCTGGCCCTGGTGCTGGTCGGGGTGGCCGACCCGGGCAACGCCGGCACCCTGCTGCGCACGGCGGAGGCGGCCGGGGCCGGTGCCGTGCTGTTCTGCGACGGTTCGGTCGACCCCTATGGCCCCAAATGCGTCCGCTCCTCGGCGGGATCGGTGTTCCGTCTGAGCGTGGTGCGCGAGGGACCGAGCGGCTCGGCGCTGGACGCGCTGGCGGCGGGGGGGATCCGCACGGTGGCCACCCTGGCGCGCGGCGCTCCGCCCTACGACGAGGTCGACCTGACCGGCCCGCTGGCGTTGGTGCTGGGCAGCGAGGCGCACGGGCTCACCCCGGCGGTGGCGGACGCGGTCGACACGGCTGTGACCATCCCGATGGAGGGCCGCGCCGAGTCGCTGAACGTGGGCATGGCGGGCACGATCCTGTGCTTCGAGGCCCTCCGGCAGCGGCGCCGAGCTGGCACGGCCCGCGAGAGCGCGCGCGGATAGGTCACGGCGTCTTGGCGAACCGTCGCTGTGCTTCCCGCTCTTGGCGCCTTTGGCGCCACGGCCTCGCCTGGCGGCTCGGCGTCTGGGCAGGGCAATCGACTGGACGAGACGCCGCCGCGGGCGGCAGGGTGCACGACGACATGACCGACCAGAGCCCCACCCCTGCATCCGGCGACGATCTGGTTGCCGAGATCGGCCGTCTCGAGGACGACGCCCGGGCCCGGCTCGCCGCGTCCGCCACGCTCGACGAGCTGCGGGCCGCCGAGACCGAGGTGACGGGCAAGCGGTCGCCGCTCACCGGGCTCCGCCGCCGCCTCGGGTCGCTTGACGACGAGGGCCGGCGCACGGTGGGCAAGGTGCTCAACGCGGCCAACGACGCCGTGCGTGCGGCGGCCACCGAGCGCCGAGCGGTGCTCGAGGCGGCCCAGCGGGCCGAGCAGCTCCTGGCCGAGCGGCTCGACCTCACCGAGGTGCTGCCCGGCCGGCCCGCCGGTCACCTGCACCTCGTCACCCAGGCCATCCAGGAGCTCGAGGACGTGTTCGTCGGCATGGGCTTCACGGTCGCCGAGGGCCCGGAGGTCGAGACCGACTGGCACAACTTCGGGGCCCTGAACTTCCCGCCCGGCCACCCGGCCCGCGACATGTACGACACGCTGTACGTCAACTACGGCGAGCCGGGCACGACGCTGCTGCGCACGCACACCTCGCCGGTCCAGGTGCGGGTGATGACCGGCACCCCGCCGCCCTACTACGCCGTGATGCCAGGGCGCGTGTTCCGGTCCGACACCGCGGATGCCACCCACATGCCGGTGTTCCACCAGATCGAGGGCCTGGTCGTCGACCACGACATCACGTTCGCCGACCTGGCCGGCACCATCGATGCCTTCACCAAGGCCTACTTCGGCGGCGACTTCACCTCGCGCCTGCGGCCGTCGTACTTCCCGTTCACCGAGCCGTCTGCCGAGTTCGACATCCAGCGCCCCGACGGCACCTGGCTCGAGCTGGGCGGCTGCGGCATGGTCCACCCCAACGTGCTCACCAACTGCGGGCTCGACCCCGACGAGTGGCAGGGCTTCGCCTTCGGGTTCGGCATCGACCGGCTCGCCGCCGCCCGCCACGGGGTCGACGACCTCCGCGACCTGTTCACCAACGACATCCGCTTCCTGACGCAGTTCTGAGCGTCGAGCGGTTCGTGACCCCCCGAGGACACCCATGAAGGTCCTGCTGTCCTGGCTCCGAGACTTCGCCCCCATCGAGGGCGACCCCGTCGCGCTCGGAGAGCAGCTGAGCGACCTGGGCATGGCAGTCGAGCGGCTCGACATCCTGGGTGAGGGGCTCGACGGCATCGTCGTGGCCAAGGTGCTCGCCACTCGACCGCACCCCAACGCCGACAAGATCCAGCTGGTCGATGTCGACACCGGTGACGGCGAGGCGCTGCAGATCGCGTGCGGGGCCTTCAACATGGCGGCCGGCGACCTGGTGCCGCTGGCCACGTTGGGCACGACCATGCCCAATGGCATGGAGATCGGGCGGCGCAAGATGCGCGGCGAGTGGTCGAACGGGATGCTGTGCTCGGCCCGCGAGCTGGGCCTGGGCAGCGACCACGGCGGCATCCACATCCTGCCCGCCGGCCTGACCCTGGGCACCTCGTTCGTCGACGCCATGGGCATCGAGTCCGACGCGCTCTACGACCTCGAGATCAACCCCAACCGGCCTGATGCCATGTCGGTGGCGGGCGTGGCCCGCGACCTGGCGGCGCGGCTGGGCGTGCCGTTCTCGCTGCCCGAGCCGGCGGTCGACGAGGCGCCGGCCGACCGCGTCGACGACGTGACGGTCGAGATCGAGGCGCCCGACCTGTGCGGCCGCTTCACCGCCCGGGTGCTGCGCGGCGTCACCGTCGGCGAGTCCGACCCGGTCGTCGCCCGGCGCCTGACCCTGCTGGGCATGCGGCCCATCAACTCGCTGGTCGACGTGTCCAACTACGTGATGCTCGAGCTGGGCCAGCCCAACCACCCCTACGATCTGGCCAAGGTGCGAGGCGGCGGGCTGCGCGTGCGCCGGGCCCGCCCCGGCGAGGTCATGGTCACGCTCGACGAGGTCCAACGGACGCTCTCAGGCGACGACCTGTTGATCTGCGACGCGGAGGATGCACCGGTGGGCATCGCCGGCGTCATGGGCGGCGCCGACACCGAGATCGACGCGTCGACCACCGACGTGCTGCTCGAGATGGCGTGGTTCCTGCCCATCGGCATCGCCAAGACGTCGCGCCGCCTGCGCCTGCGATCAGAGGCGTCGGCCCGGTTCGAGAAGGGCACCGATCCCGAGGTCATCGACCTGGCCCATCGCCGGTTCGCCGAACTGGTGGCGCCCTCGGGGGCGCGCCTCGAGGCCGGCACCGTCGACGTGCGGGGCCAGCTGCCCGACCGCCGTCCCGTCCGCGTGCGCACGAACAGGCTCAACCGCCTGCTCGGCACCTCGCTCGCGGCGCAGGAGATCGCGACCCTCCTGGCGCCGATCGGGTTCGCTGCCACCGTCGATGGCGACGACACCGACGTCACCATCCCTCCGTGGCGCTACGACTCGTCGAGCGAGATCGACGTCGTAGAGGAGGTGGCGCGGCACTACGGGTACTCGGCCATCGGCACCCATCTGCCCCCGTCCCCCCACGCCGGCCGACTGACCGACCGGCAGCTCGAGCGCCGCCGGCTGCGGTCGCTGCTCGTCGGGAGGGGCCTGTCCGAGGCGTTGCCGCTGCCGTTCCTCGCCCCCGGCGACCTCGAGCGGAGCGGCCTGCCCGGCGACGGCATCGAGATCGCCAACCCGCTGGTGGCCGACGAGTCGGTGTTGCGCACCTCGCTGCTGCCCGGTCTGGTCAGGGCCCTCGCCACCAACGCCGCCCGGCGCAACACCGGCGTCGGCCTGTGGGAGATCGGCCACGTGTTCCGTCGGCCGGTCGTCGGCGCCGCGGACAGCGAGCTGCCCGACGAGCGCGAGATGCTCGGGATGGCACTGGGCGGGCGCGACGCGACCGAGGCCGTGCACGAGTGGCGGGCGGTCGCCGAGCTGCTCTCGCTGCGGGACATCGCTGTCGACACCGAGGCGGTCGCGGGGCTGCACCCCACCCGCTCGGGGCGGCTCGTCGGCCCCGCCGGCGAGGCGGTCGGTGCCGTCGGCGAGATCGACCCGGTCGTGCTCGAGGCGCACGGCATCGCCGAGCGTGTGGGATGGGTCGAGGTCGATCTCGACCTCGTCGCCGACATGCCGCACGATCCCCACATCCACCGTGCGGTCAGCATCTACCCGTCGAGCGACATCGACCTCGCGTTCGACGTCGCCGACGAGGTGCCGGCCGGCTCGGTCGAGCAGGCCCTGCGCGCGGCGGCGGGCGAGCGCCTGGCGTCGCTGCGGCTGTTCGACGTGTACCGCGGTCCGGGGATCGCGCCGGGCCGGCGCAGCCTCGCCTACACGCTGCGCCTCGATGCGCCGGACCACACGCTGACCGACGACGAGGTCGCCGACGTCCGCCGGCGTTGCATCGATGCCGTGGAGCAGGCGTTCCCGGCGACGTTGCGCGGCTAGATTCTCACCGCCTCGCCCCGAGGTCGGTCCGCCGGCCCGCGAGCGCCACGCATCGAAGACTGGGGGACGCGACTGTGGAGACGGCTGCCCGACCAGACGTTGCGCGCCCGGCCCCGGCGCCCGAGTCCCCAGCCGCGACCACGCCCACCCTGCGACACGAGCCAGCCCTCGACGGGCTGCGAGGCCTGGCGGTCGCCGCCGTCGTGGTGTTCCACCTGGGGCACCTGACGGGTGGGTTCCTCGGCGTCGACCTGTTCTTCGTCCTGTCCGGCTTCCTCATCACCTCCCTGCTGATCGTGGAGCACCGCGCCCGTGGTGCTGTCGACCTGCTGGCGTTCTGGGCCCGCCGGGCCCGCCGCCTGCTGCCCGCCCTGCTGGTGATGCTCGCGGGCGTCGCGGTGTTGCTGGCGACGTTGACGCCGACGGCCGACCGTCCCCGGTTCCGCAGCGAGGCTCTGGCCACTCTGGGCTACGTGGCGAACTGGCAGCGGATGACGGCCGACGTCAGCTACTGGGACATCTTCAGCCAGCCGTCGCCTCTCGATCACACGTGGAGCCTGGCGATCGAGGAGCAGTTCTACGTCCTGTGGCCCCTCGCGGTCCTGGTGTTCCTCGCCGTGGGGTTCGGTCGACGGTCGTCTCCCGGTGTGCGCCGGCTCGGCCTCGCCGCCGCGGTCGGCGGCGTGGTGTCGTTGGTGCTGCTGGCGGTGGCCTATTCACCGATCGACACCAACCGGGCGTACTTCGCCACCGACACACGGCTCGGGCCCACCCTGCTGGGCGCGGCCCTGGCCGCGTACCTCACGGGGCGCCCGCGGCGCGAGCGCCCACCGGCCGCAGGTGTCGAGGTGGCGGGCGCGGTGGCGCTGGCGTGGATCGGATGGTCGGTCCTCGTCGTCGACGGCCAGGGGGCGTGGTACTACCGCGGCGGCCTGGCGTCGTTCACCGTCGCCGCCCTCGTCGTCATCGCGAGCGTGACGGGTGGACCGCCGGGCCGGCTGGCCCGCTCGGTGTCCGCGCCGCCGCTCGTTGCGTTGGGCGCGATCAGCTACGGCGTCTACCTGTGGCACTGGCCCGTGATCGTGTACCTGACGGCCGACCGTGCCCACGTCGAGGGCGTGGCGCTCGACATCCTGCAGGTGGCGGTCACGCTGGCCGCCGCGCTCGTCTCGTACCGGCTGATCGAGCAGCCGATCCGGCGCGGCGCACTCCGCGGGCGGGCTGCTGCCCTGGCTGCCGGGGTCGCGGTGGTCGCCGTGGCCGGGGTAACGATCGTCGTGACCCGCGGGCCGGCCGTCGACGCGGCGGACACCGCCGAGATCGCGCCCACCGACGCTCGCCCGTACTCGATCTTCCCCGACGCAGCCGAGATCCCGACCGGGGCCACCCGGATGCTGCTGGTGGGCGACAGCGGTCCGATCTTCCTCGGCCCGGAGCTGGTGGCCGAGGCTGCGCGGGACGACGAGGTGGCCGTGGCCATGGCGTCGCAGCTCACCTGCTCGCCGGCGCGGGTGGGCGGAGCCACCCGGTTCCCCGAGGGCCGGGTCGTGGAGGAGCCCATCTGCCCGGATCGCCGCCGCGAGGGGTGGGAGCGGGCTGTGGCCCGCTTCCAACCGGATGTCGTCGTCTACTACCTGGCCAACGCGGGGGGCGTGGGCGAGGGGCGCGTCGACGGCGAGTGGGTCACCGACTGCGACCCGCCGTTCGACGCGTTCCTCGAGGGCGAGCTGATCGCCGACGCCGAGGTGCTGGGCGCGTCGGGTGCCCGGGTGGTGTTCGCTACCAGCCCCTATGTGGCGATGTTCACCACGAGCTCCGACAGCAAGGTCGACTGTCGCAACGAGACCTACCGTCGCGTGGCGGATGCGGTGCCCGGCGCCCGGGTGATCGATATGAACGCCTTCGTCGAGGCCGAGTGGGCGACCGCGGACGAGGGCCTGCTGCGGGACTTCGTCCACCTGAACCACGACGGGGCGACGCGCGTCGCACGTTGGATGTTGCCGCAGATCCCGGATCTCGCTCCTGGCGCATGACAGCGGTGCAATGAGCCGCGTTGCATGAGTATGCAACGCTGCGTATGCTCGCCGGGTGACATCGGTCGGCATCATCGGCGCATCCGGGTTCACGGGCGCAGAGCTCCTGCGCCTGTGCGCACACCACCCGACCTTCGACGTGCGCCTGGCGACGGGCGACACGCAGGCCGGCAGCCGTGTGGCCGACCTGTACCCGAGCCTGGCAGCCGGATACGGCGAGCTGACGTTCGAGAAGTTCGACCCCGACCGCTGCGATGGGCTCGACCTCGTCTTCCTCGGCCTGCCGCACGGCGCCTCCCAGGAGGTGGTGCCGCAACTGGCCGGACGCGTCGGGGCGATGGTCGACCTCGCCGCGGATTTCCGGCTGCGCGACGCCTCGCTGTACCCGACCTGGTACGGGGAGGAGCACACCCATCCGGAGCTGATCGACTCGTTCGCCTACGGCCTGCCCGAGCTGTTCCGCGCCGACATCGTCGGGGCGGAACGGGTGGCCGCGCCCGGGTGCTACGTCACGACGGCCGTGCTCGCGCTGGCGCCCTTGCTGCAGGCCGGGCTGGTGGAGCCGACCGGCATCGTCGTCGACGGGGCCAGCGGGGTCTCCGGGGCGGGTCGCCCACCCAAGCCCACCACCAGCTTCTGCACGGTCGACGAGAACTTCACCGCCTACGGACTGCTCGATCACCGGCACACTCCCGAGATCGAGCAGGGGCTCACCGCGGTTGCCGCCGCCGACGCCCAGGTGCTGTTCACGCCCCACCTCGTACCGATGAACCGCGGCATCCTCGCCACCTGCTACGCCCGGCCGACCGACCCGACCGCGACGACGGCCGACCTGCTCGCCGTGGTGCGCGAGGCATGGGCGGGCGAGCGGTTCATGGTCGTGGGCGAGTCGGCGCCGTCGACCAAGGCGACCCTCGGATCGAACTCGGTCCACGTCACCGCCATGGCCGACCCCCGCACAGGTTGGGTCGTGGCCCTCGCCGCTCTCGACAACCTGGTCAAGGGTGCGTCCGGCCAGGCGATCCAGTGCGCCAACCTGATGCTGGACCTGCCCGAGGGCGCCGGTCTCCCGACCGTGGGCATGTACCCGTGAGCGAGCACCACCGGCACGCCGGTCCGTCAGCCACCGGCGCGGGCGGCGCACGATGAGCATCGTCGCACCCGCGGGGTTCGTCGCCGGAGGCGTCGCCTGTGGCATCAAGCCGTCCGGCGACGCCGACCTCGCCCTCGTGGCCACCGCGGACGGGGCACCGGTGGCCGCGGCCGGCGTGTTCACGCAGAACCTGGTGGTCGCGGCGCCCGTGACCGTCAGCCGTCGTCACCTGGCCGCGAGCCGCGGGCAGGCGGCGGCGGTCGTGCTCAGCAGCGGCAACGCCAACGCCGCCACCGGTGCGACGGGCGAGGCGGATGCGGAGCGGATGTGCGCGCTCGTCGCCGCCGAGATCGGCACCACGCGCGAGGCCGTGCTGGTCTGCTCGACCGGCCTCATCGGCTACGAGCTGCCCATGGACGCCCTCGCCACGGGCATCCCGGCGGTCGCCGCCGTACGCGGCTCCGAGCCGGTGGATGGCATCGCCGCAGCCGAGGCGATCATGACCACCGACACCCGGCGCAAGGAGACCGTCGTGCGCGGCGAGGGCTTCGTCGTCGGCGGCATGGCCAAGGGTGCGGCGATGCTGGCGCCCAACATGGCGACCATGCTGGCGGTGCTCACCACCGACGCGCAGGTCGACCCCGACACGTTGTGCAGCGTGCTGCAGGCGGGCGTGGCCGACAGCTTCAACGCGATGACGATCGACGGCTGCACCTCGACCAACGACACCGTCCTGCTGCTCGCGAACGGTGGAGCCGGCGCCCCCGATCCCGACGATTTCGCCGCGGCCGTCGCCGAGGCCTGCCTCGACCTGGCCACCCAGATGGTGGGCGATGCCGAGGGTCACACCAAGGTCGTCAAGGTGCGCGTCACGGGTGCGGCATCCGACGACGAGGCCCGCCAGGCCGCCCGCAAGGTGGCCGAGAGCCAGCTGGTCAAGTGCTCGTGGTTCGGCGGGGACCCCTACTGGGGCCGGGTGGCCAGCGACCTCGGCACCGCCGGCGTGAAGCTCGATCCGGCCGCGCTGACCATCGCGTATGGCGGCACCGTGGTCAGCCGCGGCTGCGTCGGCGTCGACCATGACGAGGCCGCGGTCGCCGGGCACATGGCGGGGGAGTACCTCGACCTGCACTGCGACCTGGGGGTCGGGGACGGCAGGGCCCGTGTGCTCACCAACGACCTCACCTACGGCTACATCGACGAGAACAAGGGCACATCGTGAGCGGCGAGCTCACGCAGGAGAACGTGAGCGGCGAGCTCACGCAGGAGAACGTGAGCGGCGAGCTCACGCAGGACAACGGGACCACCCAGGCCGACGCGGCCCACCGCGCCGCGGTGCTCCTCGAGGCGCTGCCCTACATCCAGCGGTTCCGCGGGGCCGTCGTGGTGGTCAAGTACGGCGGCAACGCCATGGTCGACCCCCACCTGGGCCGGGCCGTGGCCGACGACGTCGTGCTCCTGCGCGCGGTCGGGCTCAAGCCGGTCGTGGTCCACGGTGGCGGCCCGCAGATCTCCGCCCTGATGGTGCGGCTCGGCATGGAGCCCGAGTTCCGCGACGGGCTCCGTGTGACCGACGCGGAGACGGTCGACGTCGCCCGGATGGTCCTGGTCGGGAAGGTCAACCGCGACATCGTGTCGGCCATCAACGTGCACGGCCCGCTCGCCGTCGGCCTGTCCGGCGAGGACGCCGGCCTGATCCTGGCGGGCGCCCGCAACCCCGACCTGGGGTACGTGGGCGACGTCCGGTCCGTGAACCCGACGATCCTCGAGCGGCTGCTGGCCGAGGACCTGATCCCGGTCGTGTCGACCATCGGGTCCGATCCCACGGGTCAGGCGTACAACATCAACGCCGACACGGTGGCCGGCGCCCTCGCCGAGGCGCTGGGCGCCGAGAAGGCGGTCTTCCTCACCGACGTGGCCGGGCTGCTCGCCGACCTCGACGACCCGTCGTCGCTGATCAGCCACACGACGGCCGCCGAGCTGCAGGCGATGATCGACGACGGCCGGCTGACCGGAGGGATGATCCCGAAGGTCGCCGCCGCCCTGCACGCGGTCCAGCACGGGGTCGGCTCGGCCCACATGCTCGACGGCCGTGTCGCCCACGTCCTGCTGCTGGAGCTGTTCAGTGACGCAGGCATCGGCACGATGATCACAGCCGGGCCTCCCCCTGCCGACACGATGGAGCCGACACCGTGACGTCCACGCCCGACACCAGCCCGCTCATGGCGACGTACCCGCCCCCGCCGGTCACGTTCGTGCGGGGCGAGGGCTCGTACCTGTGGGACGACACCGGGCGCCGCTACCTCGACCTGCTGTCGGGGCTGGCGGTCACCTCGCTCGGTCACGCCCACCCTGCGGTCACCGAGGCGGTGGCCACGCAGGCGGCAACCCTCGTGCACGTGTCGAACCTGTTCGGCAACGAGGTCGGCCCCGAGGTGGCGCGCACTCTCGACCGCCTCGTCGGCGACGGCCGTCCGGCCGGCGGCCAGACCTTCTTCTGCAACTCGGGGGCCGAGGCCAACGAGTGCGCCATCAAACTCGCCCGCCGTTTTGGCGGCGGACGAGCGGAGGTGACGCCGTGGCCCGAGCGGCCCGGCGCCGCAGGCGCCAGGAGCGGAGAGCATGTCCACGGCCGGCACGTTGTCGTGTCGGCCTATGGCAGCTTCCACGGACGGACGCTGGCCACGCTGCACGCCACCGGCCAGCCGGCGAAGCACGAGGCCTACCAGCCGCTCCCCGAGGGGTTTCGGCACGTCGCGTGGGACGACCTCGACGCGCTGGCCAACGCCCTCGACCCGGGCGTGGCCGCGGTGCTGCTCGAGCCCGTGCAGGGGGAGGGCGGCGTCAACCCCGCCACGGCCGAGTACTTCCGCGGTGTCCGGCGGCTGTGCGACGAACGGGGCGTCCTGTTCATGGTCGACGAGGTGCAGACGGGGCTCGGCCGCACCGGGCGCTGGTTCGGGTTCCAGCACCTGGGCGTCGAGCCCGATGTGGTCACCATGGCCAAGGCCCTGGGCAACGGCGTGCCCATCGGCGCCTGCTGGGCGCGGGCCGATGTCGCGGCCGTCTTCCAGCCGGGCGACCACGCCAGCACCTTCGGCGGCCAGCCGCTGGCGACGGCTGCGGCCCGGGCCGTGCTGGCGACGATGGAGGCGGAGGACGCCCCCGGCCGCGCCGCCAAAGCCGGAGAGCGGCTCGCCGAGCGCCTGACCGCCGTCCCCGGGGTGGCAGCCGTGCGCGGCCTGGGCCTCCTGCTGGCCGTCGAGCTCGACGGCTTCGACGCCCACGCGGTCAACGCCGCCCTGCTCGGGGCCGGTGTGGTGGCCAACGCCGTCACGCCCACCGCGCTGCGGCTCGCCCCATCCCTGCTCATCGACGACGACCAGATCGACCAGGCCGTGAGCACGCTGCGCCAGGTTCTGGCCACGGCCGAGACCACCGCCGGGAGCGCCCCGTGAGCTTGCGCCACTTCCTCGAGATCGACGACCTGACGCCGGCCGAGCTGGACGAGGTGCTGCGCCTCGCGGCCGCCCCGCCGGCCGACCGTCCCCTCGTGGGTCGCACCGTCGGCCTGTACTTCGAGAAGCCCTCGCTGCGCACCCGGCACTCGTGCGAGGTGGCCGTGGTGCAGCTCGGCGGGCACCCCGTGACATTTCGTCGCGACGAGGTGGGCAGCGGCGAGCGAGAGCCCATCGCGGACATCGCCCGCGTGCTGTCCGGCTACCACGCTGCGCTCGGCGGCCGGGTCTTCGACCACGCGCTGCTCGAGGAACTGGCCGGCGCGGCGACCATCCCGGTCGTGAACCTGCTGTCCGACCGGGGCCACCCGTGCCAGGCGCTGGCCGACCTGCTCACCATGCGCCAGAGCCTGGGCGACCTCGCGGGCGTCACGGTGGCCTGGGTCGGCGACTTCAACAACGTGGCCCGCTCGCTGGCGCTCGGGGCGACGATGGTGGGCATGAAGGTCCAGCTGGCGTGCCCGCCCGGCTTCGGCCCGGGCGACGACGACATCGACCGGCTCCGGGCCCTCGGCGGCGAGCCCACCGTGACGAACCGCCCGGACGAAGCCGTCGCCGGCGCCGCAGCCGTGCACACCGACGTGTGGGCCTCGATGGGCCAGGAGGCCGAGGCCGATGACCGCACGCGGGCGTTCGAGGGGTTCCAGGTCGACGACCGCGTCATGGCCGGCGCCGCACCGGGCGCGATCTTCATGCACTGCCTTCCCGCCCACCGGGGCGAGGAGGTGGCCGCCTCCGTCGTCGACGGAGACCGGAGCGTCGTGTTCACCCAGGCCCACAACCGGCTCCACAGCGTGCGAGGCCTGCTGTCGTGGCTGTTGCAGGAGGCCGAGCGATGACCGACCGGACAACGGCATCGGTGACGGCCGACGGATCCGACGCCGAGGTGGGCACGGCGCATCCCGCGACGCGCACGCTGGCCAAGCCCCAGCGTCAGCACCGCGTGGCCCGCCTCCTCTCCGACCACGCCGTCGCCAGCCAGTCCCAGCTCGTCGACCTGCTGGCGGCCGAGGGGGTGGCGGCCACCCAGGCGACGGTGTCCCGCGACCTCGAAGACCTCGGCGCCATCAAGGTGCGAGTGGGCGGCGGCGAGACCGTCTACGCCATCCCCGAGCTGCCGTCGCAGCAGCGCGCGCCCGAGGACCACCTCCGGCGGGTGTTCAGCGAGTGGGTGGTCGAGGTCGCGCACTCGGCCAACCTGGTCGTGCTGCGCACGCCGCCCGGCTCGGCCCACGTGGTCGCCTCCGCGCTCGACCGCTCGGGCCTGCCCGGCGTGCTGGGCACGGTCGCCGGCGACGACACCCTGGTCGTCATCGTGGCCGACGGCGTGAGCGGTGCCACGATGGCCGCACGCCTGGCCGAGATGGCCGGGCTCTAGGAACAACGAGCACGGAAGCAGAGACCAAGCGCGAGATGACTGCAGATTCGACTGGCACGTCGACCGCATCTCCTGGGCCGTCGTCAGACGCGACCCGAGAGAGCGACGGAGACGCCGTGAGCCCCCGCACCGATGACTGCGGGGGGTGCCCATGAGCACGCTGTGGCACGGCCGGTTCGAGGGCGGTCCCGCCGACGAGCTGCTCGCCTTCACCGTCAGCCTCGGCTTCGACCGCCGTCTGGCCGCGGACGACCTGACGGGCAGCCGGGCGCACGTTCGGGGCCTGACCCGGGCCGGCATCCTCACCGACGACGAGGCGGGCGTGGTGCTCGCCGCGCTCGACAGGGTGGAGGACGAGCTGCGCGCCGGCACGTTCACCTTCGAGCCCACCGACGAGGACATCCACACCGCGATCGAACGGCGGGTCACCGTGCTCGCCGGCGCACCGGGGGCGAAGCTCCACTCGGGCCGCAGCCGCAACGACCAGATCGCCACCGACATGCGGCTGTGGACCAAGCGCGAGGTCGGCGAGATCGCCCGACGCGTGCTGGCCCTGCAACGCACCCTGCTCGACCGGGCCAACGAGGCCGGCCCGGCCTACCTGCCCGGCTACACGCACCTGCAGCGGGCACAACCGGTCCTGCTGGCCCACCACCTGCTGGCGCACGGGTGGGCGCTGGCTCGTGACGTCGACCGGTTGCTCGACTGCCGCCGCCGGCTCGACGTGTCGCCGTTGGGGGCAGGCGCCCTGGCCGGATCATCCCTGCCGCTCGATCCGGACGGCACGGCCGACGACCTGGGCTTCGCGGGACGGTTCGAGAACAGCCTCGATGCGGTGAGCGACCGCGACTTCGTGGCCGAGGCCCTGTTCGCCCTGAGCATGCTGGCCATCCACCTGTCGCGGATGGGCGAGGAGGTCATCGTGTGGTCGAGCGACGAGTTCGGCTTCGCCCGGCTCGACGACGCCTATTCGACCGGGTCGTCGATGATGCCCCAGAAGAAGAACCCGGACATCGCCGAGCTGGCCCGGGGCAAGGCCGGGCGGGTCATCGGCGACCTGACCGGCGTGCTGGTGACCCTCAAGGGGCTTCCGCTGACCTACAACCGCGACCTGCAGGAGGACAAGGAGCCGCTGTTCGACGCCGTCGACCAGATGTCCCTGGCCCTCACGGCGATGACCGGCCTGTACGGCACCCTCACGTTCCAGGTCGAGCGCATGCAACAGGCCGCCGACTCGCCGTACGCGGCCGCGACCGACCTGGCCGAGCTCCTCGTCGAGCGGGGCACCCCGTTCCGCGACGCTCACGCGCTGGTGGGCGCGCTCGTGCGCGACAGCCTCGAGCGCCACGTGCCCCTGGCCGAGCTGGTGGAAGCGCATCCCGACCTCGGTGCCGAGGGCGCCTCCCTGCTCGAGCCGGGACGGCCGGTGGCTCGGCGCACCACGCCGGGGGGCGCCGGGCCCGACCCTGTGGCGGTCCAGCTCGAGCGCTTCGCCCGTCGACTCGACACCGACGTCGAGCGCGTCGGCTGACCCCACATGACCACAGCTGCTCCCCGCGGGCGTGGCCGGTCCGGCGGCCGCTCTCGCGGGGAGAAGCCGGGGTCGGGCCTGCCCCCGGGTCTGCCCGCAGGGTTCTACCGGCGCGACCCCCGTGACGTGGCCCCGGAGCTGCTCGGCAAGGTGCTGGTCCGTACGGGCGCCGACGGCGTGCCGCCACGCACCGGTCGAATCGTCGAGGTCGAGGCCTACTGCGGCGAGGCCGACCCGGGGAGCCACGCCTACCGGGGGATGACACCCCGCAACCGCACCATGTTCGGCCCGCCCGGCGGCTTGTACGTGTACTTCACCTACGGCATGCACTGGTGCGCCAACGTGGTCTGCGGCCACGAGGGGGAGGGCGTGGCGGTGCTGCTGCGCGCGGTGTCGCCGATCGACGGCGTCGACGCGATGTTCGCCGCTCGGCCCCGCGCCCGCCGTGAGCGTGACCTCTGCAGCGGTCCGGCGAAGCTCTGCCAGGCCTTCGGCCTCGACGGTTCGTATGACGGCGCCGACCTGGTCAGCGCCGACCGTGGGGTGTGGGTCGCCGACGACGGCACGCCGCCGCCGCTCGACCCGTTCCAGACCACCCGCATCGGCCTGTCCGCGGGCGCCGAGCACCCGTGGCGCTGGTGCGTGCGCGGCGACCCGCACGTTTCGGGCACGATCGCCCAACGGGGCGGGAGGTAGCGTCGCCGGGTGGAACCCGTTCTCGTCGATCACCCGGTGCCGCACGTCGCCGTCGTCACCCTCAACCGGCCCGACCGCCTCAACGCCATGTCCATCGACCTGGCGGTCGCCCTCGATGCCACGCTGGCCGAGATCGCCGCCGAGAACGACACGTGGGTGGTGGTCCTGACCGGTGCCGGGCGGGCCTTCTGCTCCGGACTCGACCTCAAGGACTACGGGGTGCTGCCCGGCATCGACGGCCTGACCGTCGGCCGCATCGCCCAGCGCTCGATGCGGGCCTACAGCCGGATCGTCCTGACCATGCGCCGCATCCCCCAGCCGATCATCGCGGCCGTCAACGGCCCGGCGTACGGCGGCGGCATGTGCCTCACCCTGGCCGCCGACCTGCGCATCGCGGCCCGGTCCGCGATCTTCAACGCCACCGGGATCGTGAACGGGTTGACCAGCACCGAGATGGCGGCCGGGTGGCTGTTGCCCCGACTCATCGGCGCCTCCCGCTCGAACGACCTGCTGCTGACGGGTCGCGAGGTCGATGCGACCGAGGCCGCGGAGATGGGGCTCGTGGCGCGAGTCGTCGTCGACGGCGCCGCCCTCGCCGAGGCGTTGGCGGCCGCACAGGCCATGTGCCGTTTCAGCCCCTACGGGCTGTCGATGACCAAGAACGCGTTGTGGGCCAGCCTCGAGATCGGCAGCCTCGAGACGGCCATCGAGCTCGAGGACCGCAACCAGCTCATGCTCGGTTTCACCGAGAACCTGCAGGAGGCGATCCGGGCCTTCGACGCCGGCCGCGACCCCGTCTACACCGACGAGCCCCGGCGCGACCTGTTCGACCGGCCGTGACGGCGGCCGACCTCCGCCTCTGCCCGCCGGGGGCCCCGGAGCTGGCGCCGACCGCGAGCCTGGCCGCCGCCCGTCGCCACATCGAGGCGGCGCTCCCTGGCGATCCGACCCACGAGGCGCACCGCCGGCGGATGCTGGCCTTCATCGACGACCACCCCGATGCCCTCGAACGGACCTGCGCGGAAGGGCACCTCACGGGCTCCGCCATGGTCGTCGACCCCAGCGACCGGCGCTTCCTGCTCATGCTTCACGCCAAGCTGGGACGGTGGTTCCAGCCCGGCGGGCACGCGGACGGCGACAGCACGCTGCCGGGCGTCGCGTGGCGGGAGGCCACGGAGGAGACCGGTCTCGGCGGTCTGGCCGTGGCCGTGCCGGCCATCGACCTCGACGTCCACCGGGTCGGGCCGCCGCACGGACCGCACCTCCACCTGGACGTGCGCTACCTGGCGGTCGCCACGCCCGGGGCGCTGCCGGTCGGCAACCACGAGTCGCTCGACCTGCGGTGGGCCACCCTCGCCCAGCTGCCGCAGTTCGAGGTCGACGAGGGCACGCTCCGGATGGCCCGCGCAGCCCTGGCCGCGCTCGACGAGCTCGTGTGACCGTCCGTGCAACCGCGCGTCGGCGCTGCGTCGATCAGGCGTCGGTGGGTGTGATGCACGACGGCATGCGGTTCGCCTTGGCGAACTCGTCGATCCACCCGGTGATCTGGCGGCCTGCGCCGGGCTTCTCCGACACGAGCAGGCGGGCGCCGGGGTCGGTCCGCAAAGCCTCGGCGTAGGCCTCGCGGTCGCCCAGGTAGATGCGCCAGTCGCCCAACCACTCGGTGGCCCGGCGGCGCTGGTCGCCGGCGGGGGCGAGGTCGACCATCCCGTCCAGGTCATCGAGCATCTCGGCGAACACGGCGTCGGCATCGGCGAGCACGCCGGCGCGCTCGGTCGCCGTGTCGGACTCGCTGGCGACAGGCAGATCGTCGACCTCGTCGAGCGCCCCGGCGCACCGGGCCTCGCCGGCCTCCGCGAACGCCGGGTCGTCGAGGCGGTCGATGGGTGGTTGGCGCCCGGGACCGAAGGCGAGGAACAGCACGTAGCCCCACATCGACACCATCGCCACCACGACCACTGTGAGGAGGACCCTGGTGGGCGTCCACCGCCGGCCGGTGGGCGCGTCGGGCTCC
>CAVTKS010000004.1:0-92500 GCA_963735375.1 uncultured Acidimicrobiales bacterium | reverse complement strand
AACGGGGCTCAAGTTCGGAGCCGAAGCCGCGGATTCCTGCGCTTGCGCAGGAGTGGTAGGGGAGCGTCGATCTCGGAGTGAAGCGACGGTGTGAACCGGCGTGGACCGTGGTCGAGTGAGAATGCAGGCATGAGTAGCGAAAGAGGGGTGGGAAACCCCTCCGCCGAATGTCCAAGGGTTCCTGGGGAAGGCTAATCCTCCCAGGGTGAGTCGGGAGCTAAGGCGAGGCCGAGAGGCGTAGTCGATGCACAACCGGTTGATATTCCGGTACCGCTGTGCCCGCGCCCATGCCGACTCTAGGTTGCTAAGGGGCTGTCTTCGGACGAACCGACCCACGTAGACGAGGCAAGCGATGCGGGGACGCAGGATGGTAAGTGAGCCCAGGCGATGGTTGTCCTGGGGTAAGCGTGTAGGTCGGGGACCAGGTAAATCCGGGCCCCATCAAGACTGAGACGTGATACCGAGCCGCTTCAGGCGAAGTCACTGATCCAATGCTGCCAAGAAAAGCCGCTAGTGAGCTGGCACGGCGCCCGTACCCCAAACCAACACAGGTGGACAGGTAGAGAATACCAAGGCGATCGGGAGAACGGTGGTTAAGGAACTCGGCAAAATACCTCCGTAACTTCGGGAGAAGGAGGGCCCCACTAGGGTGACAGGCTTTACGCCTTGAGCTCGACGGGGCCGCAGAGACCAGGGGAAAGCGACTGTTTACTAAAAACACAGCAGCGTGCTAAGTCGTAAGACGACGTATACGCTGTGACGCCTGCCCGGTGCCGGAAGGTTACGGGGAAGGGTTAGCCGCAAGGCGAAGCTCTGAACCTAAGCCCCGGTAAACGGCGGCCGTAACTATAACGGTCCTAAGGTAGCGAAATTCCTTGTCGGGTAAGTTCCGACCTGCACGAATGGCGTAACGACTTTCCTACTGTCTCAACCACCGACCCGGCGAAATTGAAGTACGAGTAAAGATGCTCGTTAGCTGCAGCAGGACGGAAAGACCCCGTGGACCTTCACTACAGCTTGATATTGGGTTTTGGTATGCGTTGTGTAGGATAGGTGGGAGACTAGGAAGCATTGGCGCTAGCCAGTGTGGAGTCGCCGTTGAAATACCACCCTGCGTATGCCGGGACTCTAACCTTGGTCCGTGATCCGGATCGGGAACAGTGTCAGGTGGGTAGTTTGACTGGGGCGGTCGCCTCCTAAAGAGTAACGGAGGCGCTCAAAGGTTCCCTCAGCCTGGTTGGCAATCAGGCGTCGAGTGCAATGGCACAAGGGAGCTTGACTGCGAGACCTACAAGTCAAGCAGGTGCGAAAGCAGGACATAGTGATCCGGCGGTTGCGTGTGGAAGCGCCGTCGCTCAACGGATAAAAGGTACCCCGGGGATAACAGGCTAATCTTGCCCAAGAGTCCATATCGACGGCAAGGTTTGGCACCTCGATGTCGGCTCATCGCATCCTGGGGCGGTAGCACGTCCCAAGGGTTGGGCTGTTCGCCCATTAAAGCGGTACGCGAGCTGGGTTTAGAACGTCGCGAGACAGTTCGGTCCCTATCCGCTGCAGCCGTAAGGAACTTGAGGAATGCTGTCCCTAGTACGAGAGGACCGGGACGGACGCAGCTCTTGTGTGCCAGTTGTCTTGCCAAAGGCACTGCTGGTTAGCGACCTGCGGAAGGGATAAGCGCTGAAAGCATCTAAGTGCGAAGCCCGTTCCAAGATGAGGTTCCTCACAGGGTTAACCTGGTAAGGCCCGTGGTAGACGACCACGTTGATAGGCCGGAGGTGGAAGCACGGCAACGTGTGCAGCCGACCGGTACTAATCGGCCGAGGGCTTGGATTTACAATGATATTCGTGCTCGCTATGGAGTCCTCAGGGAGCGGACGCTTTGCAGCGTCCCCCGAGTGACAACAGATTTTCGGTGGCTATGGCGGAGGGGTCACACCCGTACCCATTCCGAACACGGAAGTTAAGCCCTCCCGCGCCGATGGTACTTGGCAGGAGACTGCCTGGGAGAGTAGGTCGCCGCCGGATTTCGCTTTTGGAAGAGGACCGCCTGCGGGCGGTCCTCTTCTCGTTTTCGGCTCGGTCGGCTCGGCTGCTCACGTATGGCTTCACGTTCTCGAAAGTAGGATTCGACCTCATGGCACCTCCCCGATCCCCAGGTGGCGACCGCCGCGGCGACCGCCGTCCCGATCGGCGGGGCGGCGCGCCCTCAGGCTCGCGCGGCAACCCACCGCGGGGCGGTCAAGGCGGGTCACGCCGGTCCGGATCCCAGGCCGACGACCAGGGCCGCGGCGCCGGGCGCCCCTCGAGCGGGCAGCCGCGAGGCGGTGCCGGTCGTGGACGGGGCCGCCCGGACGACGATCGTGGTCGAGGGTCGAGCAGCCGTGGGAGTGACGCCGGAGACAGGCGACCGGCGACGGGCAGTGGCCGGCCCGGGCCCCGGTCGGGATCGTCGGGTGGCGGTGCGGGGCGTGGTCGCACGGGCGGCACCGGCCGCAGCTACGAGGGCGGTGGTGGTTCCCGGGCGCCGGGTGGCGCCGGGAAGGGCCGGTACGCGAGCTCCCGGTCCGATGCCGGATCCGACAGGGGTCCCTCGACGCCCAGCCGTGGCCGAGGAGGGCCCGGCCCCACCGGCCGCGGTGGCGGACAGACGGGCGATCGGCGCGGCGCGCCCGGGCCGACAGGCCGAGGCCGCGGTGGACCCCCGGCGACCGACCGGGGTCGTGGTGGCGAGGCCGGCGATCGGCGGGGAGGACCTTCTGGTAGCCAACGCCGTGACGCAGGTCGTAGCGGCCCGCGGCGCGATGACGGGGCAGAGATGCGAGGCCCCCGCCGGTGGGGCGGCCTGGCTCGCCGTGGCGCCGGCCGGGCGGCGGGGTCGGGTGCGTCCGACGCCTGGCGGGCTGCAGGGCGCGACGCTCGCGAGCCTGTAGCTGGCCCGGGCGCAGCGGACGGGGGTGCGTGGGAGCCCGAGGAGTGGATCGACGAGGGTGAGCTGCGAGACGAGGCCGCCGGGGCGGTGGGACGCAGCCGGTCCGCAGGTGCGCGTCGCCCCGCCCCGAGCGATGACCGCCCACGTCGCGAGGGAGACGACCGTGGCGGCCGGCGGTCGTCGACGACGGGCGGAGGCGGGGCCGAGGAGGACAACCTCCGTGGCGTCGTCGCCCCCAACCGGCTGGCGCGCTTCGAATCGCGCCTCAAGGAGGCGTCCGATGCGTTCCGTCGCGAGCGCTACGAGGACGCCCGCCGCATTCTCAAGCCCCTCGCCGAGCAGGCGCCGGGGGCATCGTCGGTCCGTGAGCTGTACGGGCTGACGCTCTACCGGCTCGGTCGGTGGGCCCAGGCCCAACGCGAGCTCGAGGCGTTCCGGACGCAGACCAACAGCACCGAGCAGCATCCCGTGCTGGCCGACTGCAGCCGTGCCCTCGGTCGGTATGCCGAGGTCGAGGAGCTGTGGGAAGAGTTGCGAGAGGCCAGCCCCAGCGCCGAGCTGGTGGCCGAGGGGCGCATCGTCGCCGCCGGAGCCCTGGCCGACCAGGGTCGCCTCGACGACGCGATCTCCCTGCTCGAGGCCGCGGCGAAGCCGACGAAGCGCCCGATGTTGCACCACCTGCGCATGGCCTACTCCCTGGCCGACCTCTACGAGCGTGCCGGTGACCTGCCACGGGCGCGCGAACTGTTCGGTCGCGTGGCGGCGAGTGAGGCCGACTTCGTCGACGTGCAGGCCCGCCTGCGGGCGCTGCGCTGACCGGCGCCCGCCGCGGCTCGCGGCCCTCCGCCGGAGGCAGGAGGAGCGGCGGAGGTCCACTACCCTGGGCCGGGCTTCTACAGGAACATCGACGAGGGAGTCACGCACGTGGTGGACATCCAGAGCCTGCTCGGGGACGAGGCCGAGAGCCTGCTCACCCACGAGTCGAAGGGGATCCCCCGCGACGACCTGAGCCTGCCCGGGGCCGACTACATCGACCGGGTGTTCTCGCTGACCGAGCGGTCGCCCCAGGTGCTCCGCAACCTGCAGTCGCTGCTCGACCACGGCCGGCTCGCAGGCACGGGTTACGTGTCGATCCTGCCCGTCGACCAGGGCATCGAGCACTCGGCGGCAGCGAGCTTCGCCCCGAACCCGCAGTACTTCGACCCGGCGAACATCGTCCAGCTGGCGATCGAGGGCGGGTGCAACGCGGTGGCCTCGACGTTCGGGGTGCTGGGCGCGGTGTCGCGGCGCTACGCCCACAGGATCCCGTTCATCGTGAAGCTCAACCACAACGAGCTGCTCACCTATCCCAACAAGTTCGACCAGGTGATGTTCGGCTCGGTCGACCAGGCCTTCGACATCGGGGCGGCCGGCGTGGGAGCCACCATCTACTTCGGCTCCGACGAGGCCACCCGCCAGATCCAAGAGGTCAGCGAGGCCTTCGCACGTGCCCACGAACTGGGCATGTTCACCGTGCTGTGGTGCTACCTGCGCAACCCGGCGTTCAAGAAGGACGGGGTCGACTACCACACCGCGGCCGACCTCACCGCCCAGGCCAACCACATCGGCGTGACCATCGAGGCCGACATCATCAAGCAGAAGCTGCCCACCGTGAACGGTGGGTACAACGCGCTCGCGGGCTACGGCAAGACCAGCAAGCTGGTCTACGAGACGCTGACCACCGACCACCCGATCGACCTGTGCCGCTGGCAGGTGGCCAACAACTACATGGGCCGCATCGGGCTGATCAACAGCGGCGGCGAGTCCAAGGGCGCGTCCGACCTGGCCGAGGCCGTGCGCACCGCCGTGATCAACAAGCGGGCGGCCGGCATCGGGCTCATCTCGGGTCGCAAGGCGTTCCAGCGACCCATGGCCGAGGGCGTCGAGCTGCTCAACGCCATCCAGGACGTCTACCTCGACGAGTCGGTCACCATCGCCTGACCGAGGGCACCGGCGGCCGGCTCGCGGCAGCCCTCCAGACGATTCGCGCAGTGGGCCGGTCCTTCGGGGCCGGTCCACTGGCGCGTTCGGGGCCAGCACGCCCCGTGGCCTGGCCATCTCTGGCAGCGATGGTGCGCACCTGTCCGAGCGGCAGGCGATAGGGTCGACCCCAGGTAGAGGAATCACGTCAAGGGGGACGCGGTTGTCCGAAACCACGCACAGGCTCCGAGCACCCGAGGTCGTCGATCGGGTCATCATCCGCTTCGCCGGTGACTCCGGCGACGGCATGCAGCTCACGGGCGACCGGTTCACCACCACCAGCGCGCTCTACGGCAACGACCTGGCGACGCTTCCCGACTTCCCGGCCGAGATCCGCGCCCCGGCGGGGACGATGGCGGGAGTCTCGGCCTTCCAGGTCCACATCTCCGACCACGACATCACCACGCCGGGTGACGCACCCAACGTGCTGGTGGCCATGAACCCGGCGGCGCTGCGCAGCCAGATCGGTCGCGTCGCGTCGGGGGCGACGATCATCCTCAACGCCGACGCGTTCGACGATCGCAGCCTGACCAAGGCGGGCTACGCGGCCGACCCGAGGAGCGACGGCAGCCTCGACGCCTACACGGTGTACGAGGTGCCGATGACCTCGCTCACCAAGGGTGCGGTCACGCCGCTGGGGGTCAAGCCCCGGGACGCCGAACGGTCGAAGAACTTCTTCGCCCTCGGGTTGGTGTCGTGGATGTACACGCGGCCGGTCGACGCCACCCTCGAGTGGATCCAGCGCCGGTTCGTGGCCAAGCCCCAGGTGGCCGACGCCAACACCGCGGCGTTCAAGGCCGGCCACGCGTTCGGCGAGACGGCCGAGCTGTTCGACCACCCGTTCGAGGTCAAGCCGGCCACGCTCCCGGCGGGCACCTACACCAACATCAACGGCAACACGGCGCTGGCCTGGGGCCTGGTCGCGGCCAGCCAGCTCTCGGGGCTGCCCCTGTTCCTGGGCTCGTATCCCATCACGCCGGCGTCCGACATCCTGCACGAGCTGTCGAAGCACAAGAACTTCGGCGTGCGCACCCTGCAGGCCGAGGACGAGATCGCCGGCATCGGTGCCGCGGTGGGCGCGGCCTACGGCGGCCACCTCGGCGTCACGACCACCAGCGGCCCGGGCATGGCGCTCAAGGCCGAGACCATGGGCCTGGCCGTCAACCTCGAGCTGCCCCTGCTGGTCATCGACATCCAGCGGGGTGGGCCGTCGACCGGGCTGCCCACCAAGACCGAGCAGGCCGACCTGTTGATGGCGTTCTACGGGCGCCACGGCGAGGCGCCGCTGCCGATCCTGGCGGCGCGCAGCCCCAGCCACTGCTTCGAGGTGGCCATCGAGGCCGCGCGGCTGGCCTTGACCTGGCGCACGCCGGTCGTGCTGCTGTCCGACGGCTACCTGGCCAACGGCACCGAGCCGTGGCGGCTGCCCGACGTGGGCACACTGCCGGACCTGACCGTCACGTTCGCCACCGAGCCGAACCACACGGGCGACGACGGCGAGCCAACGTTCTGGCCCTACCTGCGCGACCCCCAGACGCTGGCGCGGGCGTGGGCGCTGCCCGGCACGCCGGGCCTGATGCACCGCATCGGGGGCCTCGAGAAGGAGGACGGCTCGGGCAACATCAGCTACGACCCGGCCAACCACGAGCACATGGTGCGGCTCCGAGCGGAGAAGGTGGCCCGGATCGCCGACCACATCCCACCGATCGATGTGGAGGGCGACGTCGACGACGCCGACCTCCTGGTTGTCGGCTGGGGCTCGACATGGGGCGCGATCGACGGCGCCGTCGATCGGGCCCGTCAGGCGGGGCATCGGGTCGCGCACACCCATCTCGTGCACCTCAACCCGTTCCCGTCCAACCTGGGCGACGTCCTACGCCGCTATCCGCGGGTGATGGTCCCCGAGATGAACCTGGGCCAGCTCTCGCACCAGCTCCGGGCAGAGTTCCTGGTGGACGCCCGCTCGGTCACCAAGGTGCGGGGGTTGCCGTTCACGGCCTCCGAGCTCGAGCAGGCGATCATCGACCAGTTGAAGGACGCGTGAGAGATGACCGACACGTTGATCCCGGTCACCACCCGCAAGGACTGGTCGAGCGACCAGGAGGTGCGCTGGTGCCCCGGCTGCGGTGACTACTCGATCCTGGCCGCCGTCCAGCTGCTGATGCCGGACCTCGGCATCACGCGCGAGGACACGGTGTTCGTGTCCGGCATCGGCTGCGCCGCCCGCCTGCCGTACTACATGAACACCTACGGCATGCACACGATCCATGGTCGGGCGCCCGCCATCGCCACCGGTCTGGCGCTGGCCCGACCTGACCTGCACGTGTTCGTGGTGACGGGCGACGGCGACGCGCTGTCGATCGGCGGCAACCACCTGATCCACGCGCTGCGCCGCAACGTGAACATCACGATCCTGCTGTTCAACAACCAGATCTACGGCCTGACGAAGGGCCAATACTCGCCCACGAGCGAGGTGGGCAAGGTCACCAAGTCCACGCCGTTCGGCAGCCTCGACCACCCGTTCAACCCCGTGAGCGTCGCCATCGGCGCCGAGGCGTCGTTCGTGGCCCGCACCCACGACATGGATCGCCACCACATGATGGACGTGATCCGCCGGGCCTTCGAGCACAGGGGTGCGTCGCTGGTCGAGATCTACCAGAACTGCAACGTCTTCAACGATGGGGCCTTCGAGACGATCACGGCCAAGGCCAACCGCGACGACATGCTGATCCCGCTGCGGCACGGCGAGCCGATCCGCTTCGGCGCCGACGGGGGCAAGGGCGTGGTCATCGACTCGCAGCGCGGCGCCCACCTGGTCGACGTGGCCGACGTGGGCGAGGACGCACTGCTGGTGCACGACGAGACACGCGACGATCCCAGCGTGGCGTTCATGCTGTCGCGACTGGCGCGCGGGCCGCACGAGCCCACGCCGATCGGCGTGTTCCGCGACGTCGTGCGCCCCGACTACGGCGAGGGAGTCGAGGCACAGGTGACGGCGGCGCGGGACGAGCGCGGCCCGGGCGACCTGGCGAGCCTGTTGCGGTCGGGGGCCACCTGGGACGTGGGCTGACAGGGCGTGGCCGCGGGCCGCGGCGCCGATAGCTTCACGCGATGCCCGTCGCGCTGCGCATCTTCACCGAGCCCCAGCAGGGGGCGACCTATGACGACCTGCTCGCGGTCGCCCGTGAGGCCGAGGCGCTCGGCTTCGACGCCTTCTTCCGCTCCGACCACTACCTGAGGATGGGCGACGGCTCGGGCGAGCCGGGGCCCACCGACGCCTGGATCACGCTGGCCGGGCTGGCCCGCGACACCGAGCGGATCCGCTTGGGCACCCTCGTCACCGCCGGCACGTTCCGGCTGCCGGGCCCGCTGGCCATCTCGGTCGCGCAGGTCGACGCCATGTCGGGCGGTCGCGTCGAGCTGGGCCTGGGGAGCGGCTGGTTCGACGAGGAGCACGCGGCCTACGGCATCCCGTTCCCACCTCTGGGCGAGCGGTTCGAGCGCCTGGAGGAGCAGCTCGCCATCGTCACCGGCCTGTGGGAGACGCCGGCGGGGGAGCGGTTCTCCTACGACGGCACGCACTACCAGCTCGTCGACTCGCCGGCCCTGCCCAAGCCCGCGCAGTCGCCGCGCCCACCGGTGCTGATCGGCGGGTGGGGCAAGAAGCGCACGCCTGCTCTGGCCGCCCGCTACGCCGACGAGTTCAACGTGCCGTTCCCGCCGCTGAAGGACTTCCGGCCGCAGCTCGACGCCGTGTCGGCCGCGTGCGAGACCGCGGGACGCGACCCCGGGACCATGACCTGGTCGGCGGCGCTGGTCGTGTGCTGCGGCGAGGACGAGGACACGTTCCGCCGCCGGGCGTCCGCCATCGGGCGCGAGCCCGACGAGGTGCGCGAGAACGGCGCGGCGGGCACCGTGAACGAGGTCGTCGACACGATCGCCGGCTATGTCGACGCGGGTGCCGAGCGCATCTACCTGCAGGTGCTCGACCTGCAGGATCTCGACCACCTGCGACTGCTCGCGGCAGAGGTCGCGCCCGCGCTTCCCTGAGGTTCCTGCGGCGGAACACGCGGCAGCATCGGTGCTCAGACTGCCCCTCGTGCCGCAGGAACCGTTATGTGACCTCAGCCGAGGTCGCGGAAGACCAGTCCGGTCTTGGGCTTGGGGTGGAAGAACGTGGTCTTCGGCGGCATGCGCTCGCCGCCGTGGGCCGTGTCCTCGATCTGGGCCACCGTCGCCGGGCGCAGCAGCACGCCGAACTGGGCGTCGCCACCGGCGACCGCGGCGTGGACGTTGTCGACGCCGTGTTGGAAGCGGAGCGTGTGCTCAGGCAGCGCAGCGAGTGCGACGTCGAGGCGTGCCGAGTCGAGGTCGCGGGCGTCGGCCAGCGCCTCAGGCCGGGGACGCAGCAGCACGTCGCCGTGGGGGGTGACCGCGCACAGGGCCCCGGCGTCGAGCATGGCCGCGGTCAGCGCCGCGTCGGCTGGCGGGGGGCCCAGCGCCTCGAACCACGGATCGAGCGCGGCGACCAGGTCGGTGCCGGCCGGGAGCCCGTCGATGAGACGGTGGATGGCGCGAACGGTGAGCTCGTCCTCGACCAGCTCGACGACGTACGCGAGGGTCGACGCCGCGTCGCCGGCCTGACCGTCGGCCGCCTCGCGCTCGCGGCGATACGCCAACGAGGTCTCGTAGCGGTGATGCCCGTCCGCGATGACGACCGGGTGGCCGGCGACGGCGTCGGCGATGGTGGCGCACACCTCGGGGTCGTCGATGACCCACACCGTGTGCACGACGCCCTCGCCGTCGTCCACCACGGCGGTTGGCTCGACGTCGACGGGCAGCAGGTCGGTCAGGCCCTTGGCCAGCGACAGCCCCCAGATCGCCGACGTGTTGGCCCGGCACGACCGCAGCATGTCGAGCCGGTCGCTCTTGGCCTTGGGCGTCGTGTGCTCGTGGGGGAGGATGTCGGTGCCGGGCGGGCTGAGCTCGAGGGCGCCGATGACCCCGGTGGTGTGCTGGGCGACACCGGCGTCGTCGATGTAGGCCATGCGGTAGATCGTGAGGGCCGGGCGCTCGTCGGTGACGAGCACACCGGTGTCGCGCCAGTCGGCCAGCAGCGACCGGGCCACGTCGTAGCGATCACGGCCCCCTTCGTCGACCGGCAGGTCGATGCGCACGGCGTTGTGCGGGTCGCGACCCGCCAGCTCGGCGCGCTGGGCGTCGTCGATCACGTCGTAGGGCGGACTGATGACCTGGTCGAGCTGGAGTCGACCGAGGTCGTAGCGGATGCCGCGGAAGGGCAGGAAGCGAGCCACGGGACCATCCTGGCAGACAGCCGGCGCCGTCCCGAACCGACGAACCGCCGGTATACGGGCGGTCGCTCGCCCCGTCAGGACGGGGTGGTTGGCGCCGCGACGGAGCTCACGCGCCGTCGACGGCCCCACGCGAGCGCAGGCCGCTCGACCAGGCGGTGGCTCAATGCGCCCGCGGCGACCGAGACGGCCAGGAGGATCACCAGGACCGCCACGGCCTGCAGCGGGCTGCGATCGAGATGGCCCGGCCGGAGCTGGCGCAGGATGTCGAAGTGCCACAGGTAGATGCCGTAACTGATGAGGCCCACGCCGACGAGCGGCCGGCTGCGCAGAGCCCGCGCCACGGGCCGGTCGGACGCCACGCCGAGCATGAGAGGAGCGGCAACGAGCAGGCCGAACGCGGCCTTGGTGAGCGCCGCGACCATCAACGGCACCCTGTCCGTGGACCGCCAGGTGTCGGGTTGCCCGGGCATCCAGAGCAGGGCCGCGAAGGCCACCGTCCAACAGACGGCGGGAGGCGGCACGCGGCGCGCTAGCCGGTCCAGCCGGGGACGCTCGGGTCTCGCCGCCACCACCACGGCGAGCAGCATGCCGCCTGCCAGCGTGGGGAGTTCGGGGACGAGGACGGAGAGCGGCCGCGGAAGGGCGTACACCACGTCGAACCAGAGCGCCACGACGCCGACCGCCATGAGCCCGACGGCGCCCGCGATCTCGGTGCGGGCCCGGTCGCGGCCGCGCCCCGTGCGTCGCACGACCGCCGCCCACAGAGGGACGAAGGCGTAGAAGCTGACCTCCACACACAGGGTCCACGCCGGCAGGAGGCCCGTGCCTCCCAACGTCGACGGCTGGTACTCCTGGGTGAGGGTCAGGTTGGCGACGAGGTTCGACGTGTCGCGGTAGGAGATCCAGCCGAGCGCCAGCAGCCCGCCGAAAGCCACCAGGTACGCCGGGTAGATGCGTGCGATGCGCCGGCGCACGTAGGCCAGGACCGGGAGGACCTCGTTGCCCGCGAGATGAGAGCGGACGAAGGGCGTGTAGATGAGGAACCCGGATAGGACGAAGAAGAGCTCGACACCGGCCCGGAGATCGAGCGCGCCCGGCATGACGTATCGGGCCAGCGCCGGGGACACGAGGGCGGCGTGGTAGAGCCAGACCAACCCGACGGCCATGCCCCGCAGGCCGTCGAGCTCGGGTAGGTAGCCGCCTGGCGGCTCTGGCCTCGGAGCCTTGCGGACGGACGGCTCCGCCGTGGTGTCGTCGTGCAGCATCTTCCGTCCTGCCAGCCAGTCGGCGCTCCCCACTCGCCGTCGTCGCAGTTTGCCACAGGCCTCGCGCTGGCGGGACCGTCGATGGGCTGACACGATCCCCGCGTGACCTGGGTGCTCGACCTCGACGGCGTGATCTGGCTCGCCGATCAGCCGATCGACGGAGCCGTCGCGGCCGTGGCCCGCCTGCGCGACGCCGGGCAGCGGGTGCTCTTCGCCACGAACAACTCCGCCGTGCGGGTCGCCGCGCAGGAGGACAAGCTCGAACGGTTCGGCATCCCCGCACGAGGTGACGTCGTGACCTCCGCCATGGCCGCTGGTCAGCTCGTCGAGCCCGGTGAGCGGGTGCTCGTGTGCGGCGGGCCGGGCGTCACCGAGGCCGTGACGTCCCGCGGGGCGGTCCCTGTGCGGGACGGGGATGCGGACGCCGTGGTCGTCGGCTTCCATCGCGACTTCGACTACGAGCGCCTGCGGGTCGCCGCCCGCGCGATCGACCGGGGCGCCAGGCTCATCGCCACCAACGACGACGCCACATATCCCACCCCTGACGGCCCGATCCCCGGCGGAGGCGCGATCGTCGCCGCGATCGCCTACGCCAGCGGCGTCGTCCCGGTCGTCGCCGGGAAGCCGCACCGACCGATGGCCGACCTCGTCCGTGCGATCGGGGGTGCCGAAGGGACGGTGGTCGGTGACCGCGCGGAGACCGACGGCGCCTTCGCCCACGAGCTCGGCTACAGGTTCGCCCTGGTGTTGAGTGGGGTGACAGGGCCCGAGGACCTGCCCGTCACCCCGGCCCCCGACGTCGTGGCGGACAGCCTCGCGGCGCTGGTGCAGGGCATTGCCACCGTGGACGGTCAGCCGTAACCTCCGCCGACATGGCTGAGAACGATGTGCTCAAGCGCCTGCTCGACGCCGGGATGACCTTCACTGCGCTCACCCAGGCCCGCGCGGAGGAGCTGATCCGAGACCTCGTCCGCGCCGGCGCCGTCCAGGCCGAACAGGCCCAGGCCAGCGTCGACGAGCTGGTCGACCGCAGCCGGCGGAACAGCGAGAAGCTCATCGATGCCGTGCGCACCGAGATCGACCAGCGGCTCGCCAACCTCGACCTCGCCACCCGTGACGATCTCGAGCGCATGGTGCAGCGCTTCGCTGATGTGGCCTCGTCGTTGTTCGGCCAGGCGACAGCCGGGCGGAGCGGCACGTCGTCCCCGTCGACGGCGACCACCACGCCACCGACGCCGCCGACCGCCGTCGGCCCCACTGCCGGCCGCGCCGCGCCGGCCGCCCCCAAGAAGGCGTCGGCCAAGAAGTCCGCCACCAAGAAGACGTCCTCGGCGAAGAAGGCGCCCGCGAAGAAGGCGCCGGCCAAGAAAACCGCGAAGCAGTCGGCCGCGAAGAAGGCCGGAGCGAAGAAGACCACCGCGACCAAGGCGTCCACGTCGAAGAAGGCGCCGGGCAAGAAGGCCGCGAAGACGTCGACGAGCAGGTCGACGGCCAAGAGGACGGCGGCGAAGAAGGCCGGCTCGTCCTCGCCGTCGTCCACCGCCTGACGTCGGGGAGCGGCAGCCACGCCTCCCGTTCGTCGGCGGCTCGACGCAGAGCTGGTCCGCCGAGGATTGGCCGTCAGCCGCCAACAGGCCCGCGAGTCCATCGACGCCGGCCGCGTCACGGTCGACGGCGCACCGGCCCTCAAGCCCTCGCGCCTCGTCGCACCCCACGAACCCGTGGTGGTCGCCGGCGACCCGCCGCGCTTCGTGTCCCGCGCCGGCGAGAAGCTGGCCGCGGCGCTCGACCGTTTCGGCGTCGACCCGGCCGGCCTCCGGGCGCTGGACGCGGGGGCGTCCACGGGCGGGTTCACCGACTGCCTGCTCCAGCGCGGTGCCGTGCGGGTGGTGGCCGTCGACGTCGGCTACGGGCAGATCCACGAGCGCCTGCGGGCGGACCCGCGGGTCGAGGTGCACGAGCGGCTCAACGTGCGTGAGCTGGGGGCCGACGATCTGGGTGCGCCG
This sequence comes from uncultured Acidimicrobiales bacterium, assembly GCA_963735375.1. GTDB lineage: Bacteria > Actinomycetota > Acidimicrobiia > Acidimicrobiales > VFJN01 > ZC4RG19. The sequence continues at coordinate 78,966 of CAVTKS010000004.1, read as the reverse complement.
TTCGCGCTCGTCGTCGCGGATCTGTCGTTCATCTCGCTGCGCACCGTCCTGCCCAACCTCGTGGCCCAGGCGGCGCCGGGCGCCGACCTGGTCGCGCTGGTGAAGCCGCAGTTCGAGGCGGGACGACAGGATGCCTCCCGAGGACGCGGGGTGATCCGCGACCCGGCGGTGTGGCGACGCGTGCTCGATGACGTGGTGTACGCCCTCGAGGGCCTCGGAGCCGCCATCATGGGGGCGATGGTCTCTCCGATCACCGGAGCGGAGGGGAACGTCGAGTTCCTCCTCCACGCCCGCACCGCCCGCACGGCCTCGTCGCCGTCCCACGACCTCGTGGCTCCGCCCGTCGACCTCGCCGCCGTCGTCGACGCCGCGACGGCGCGCGCCCGCGCCTAGGGATTCCTCATGGCTGTTGTCGGGATGATCCTGCACCACGAGCGCGACCAAGCGGCCGAGCTGGCCCGTGACGCCGCCGCCTGGCTCGCCGAGCGCGGCCACGAGGTGCGGCTTCCCCTACGCGACGCAGGCATCGCCGGCCTGGCCGACCTGGGTTCGGCCGAGGACACGTTCGCCCGCGGACTTGATCTGGCGGTCAGCCTGGGCGGCGACGGCACGATGCTGCGCACGGTCGACCTGGTGGCCGGCGAGGGGGTGCCCGTCGTCGGGGTGAACGTCGGTCAGCTCGGTTACCTGACCGAGGTCGAGCCGCCCGGCCTGCGGATGGCACTGAAGCGGTTCCTCGCCGGCTCGTTCGAGGTCGAGGAGCGCATGCTGCTGCAGGTCACCGTCGACGCTGCGCACCTTCTCAGCGGCGAGGATGGCGACGATCCCAGCGATCCGGAGGCGAAACGCGGCCGTTCCCGGGACGGCGGCGCCTCGGTCCTGGCGCTCAACGAGGCGGTGCTGGAGAAGACCCCGATGGGGCACACGGTGCGGCTGGGTGTCAGCATCGACGGCGAGGCGTTCACCCCCTACGCTGCCGACGGCTTGATCGTGGCCACCCCCACGGGGTCGACGGCGTACGCCTTCTCGGCCAGGGGACCGATCGTCGAGCCGACCCACCGTTGCCTGTTGATGACCCCTGTCTCACCGCACATGCTGTTCGATCGATCCCTGATCTTCGCGCCCGATGCCCGCGTCCGCATCGAGGTCGTGGGCGACCGTCCCGCCACGCTCTCGGTCGACGGCCACAACCTGGGCACCCTGCGCCGCGGCGACGCCGTCACGTGCACCGGCGCCAGCGGCTCGGCCCGGTTCGTCACCTTCGGGCCTCGCAACTTCCTGCGCATCCTGAAGACCAAGTTCGGGCTGAGCGATCGATGAGCGGGAGATCATGAGCGAGCGTCCCGAAGGGCGAGAGAGCGAGCGTGGCCCGAGCGGCCCGCTGCGCAGCAGCAAGAGCGGGAAACCATGAGCGAGCATCGAGGCGCAGACCGGGGGAGTGAGCCGTGCTGGTAGAGCTGGCGGTCCGCGATCTCGGCGTCATCGCGGAGCTGCGCCTGTTGCTGGGCGGTGGCATGACGGTGGTGACCGGCGAGACCGGCGCGGGCAAGACGATGGTCGTCGACGCGATCGAGCTGCTCGTCGGCGGCCGGGCCGACCCGATGCTCGTGCGCACCAGCGCCGAGGAGGCGTGGGTCGAGGGTCGCTTCCTGCGGAGCGACGGTCCCAACGAGGCGGCCGATGCGCCCGACGAGGTCGTCGTCGCCCGAGCGATCCCGCGCTCGGGGCGCAGCCGTGCATACATCGACGGCCGCCTCGCCACGGCCTCCGAGCTGGCGCACCTCGGCGCCATGCTCGTCGACCTGCACGGCCAGCACGCCCACCAGTCCCTGCTCCACCCGCAGGCCCAGCGGGATGCACTCGACCGGTTCGGCGACGTCGACCTGGCGCCGCTGCGCGCGGCGCGGGTTGCCGTCCACGACGTGCTCGACGAGCTGGCGGGCATGGGCGGCGACGAGCGGGCGAGGGCCCGCGAGCTCGACCTCGTGCGATACCAGGTCGACGAGATCGACGCGGCTGCGGTCACCGGGCCCGACGAGGACCGCGAGCTCGAGGCCACGGAGGACGCACTCGGCGACGCGGCGGCGCATCGCGAGGCGGCGGCCGCCGCGGTCGCGGCCCTGAGCGGCGACGGCGACGACGCGGCCGTCGACGGCGTGGCGTCGGCTGCCGGGGCCGTCGGGGTCGCGGTGGCCGCGGTCGCCGGGCGCCGACCCTTCGCCGGCGCCGAGGAGCGCCTACGCGCCATCGCGGCCGAGGTGGTCGACCTTGCGGCCGAGCTGCGGGCCGGGGGCGAGGCCATCGACGAGGACCCCGAGCAGCTCGAGCTGGTGCGCGAGCGGCGTCACCTCCTGCGGGAGCTGCGACGGAAGTACGGCGAGACGCTGGCCGATGTCATCGCCGAGGGCGAGCGCCTGCGCGCCCGGCTCGCCGAGCTGGAGGACCACGATCGGCGGGCCGCGCAGCTCGACGGCGAGCTCGCGCGCGCCCGTGACGTCGAGGCGGCCGCGGCAGCCGACGTTGCGGCGGCACGACGCGCCGCCGCGCCCCATCTGGCCGCCCGCATCCAGGAGAACCTCGTCGAGCTGGCTATGCCCAAGGCCGTCGTGGCCATCGAGGTCGGGGGCGATGACCCGGGCGACGACGTGGAGGTGCTCCTCGCCGCCAACCCTGGCACGGCGCCGCTGCCGCTGGCCAAGGTGGCCTCGGGTGGCGAATTGGCGCGGACCATGCTCGCGTTGCGCCTCGTGCTCACCGACGCGCCCCCCACCCTGGTGTTCGACGAGGTCGACGCCGGCATCGGCGGCCGCGCCGCGGTGGCGGTCGGCCGGGCGCTCGCCCGGTTGGGCCACGAACACCAGGTGCTGGTGGTGACCCACCTCCCGCAGGTCGCCGCCTACGCCGATGCCCAGGTGCGCGTCGCCAAGCAGAGCGATGAGGCCGCCACCGTGTCGCACGCCAACCTGCTCGACGACGGCGAGCGGGTGATCGAGCTGTCCCGCATGCTGTCCGGCCAGCCGGACAGCGACGCGGCGCGGGTCCACGCCGCCGAGCTGCTGGCGACCGCCGCCGGCGAACGGGGGCGCTGAGTGTCCCCGCGGCTCGGTGACCACGCCGAACGTCCGTCCCGTCCGTCGCCCGACGATGCGCCGGCAACGGCACCTGCGCCCGGGCGCGAGACCGCACCCCAGCGGCCGCCGCCGCCGCCGTCGCCGACACCGACGTCGTCGACGATGGGCGCCGCGGAGACCGTGCCCGCCGGAACCGCCCGACCTGCCCGGCGCCTGAACCGGGCGGGCCTGCGTCGCCGCAACGCCGCGGCCGGCGGGCCCGTCACCGGGGTCGCTCGCATCGACCGGCGCACGAAGCGCCTGGTCAAGCGCCTCCAACCGGGTGACATCGCGGTGATCAACCACGAGGATCTCGACCGGGTCGCGGCCGAGACGCTGGTGGACGCCGGCCCCATCGCCGTGGTCAACGCCGCGGTGTCCGTGAGCGGCCGGTACCCGAACCTCGGGCCACTGCTCCTGTGCCAGGCGGGCATCCCCCTGGTCGACGATGTCGGGCCGGCGGTGATGGAGTCTCTGCACGAGGGTGCTCCCATCACCGTCGACGGCGACCGCGTCATGGTGGGCACCGAGGTCATCGCCACGGGCGTCCGCCAGACGACCGCGACCGTCGACGCCGCCATCGAGGACGCCCGGGCCAACATGGGGCCCGAGCTCGAGCGGTTCGCGGAGAACACGGTGGAGTACATCCGGCAGGAGATCGAGCTCCTCACGGGCGAGCTCGACCTGCCGGAGATCCGCTGCGACATCGAGGGCCGCCACGTGCTCATCGTGGTCCGCGGCATCGACTACAAGGACGACCTGTCGCTGCTCCAGCAGTCGGGGTACCTGCGCGACGTGCGGCCGGTCATCATCGGGGTGGACGGCGGGGCGGACGCCCTGCTCGAGCTCGGGGCCGTGCCGGACATGATCATCGGTGACTTCGACTCGGTGTCGGAGAGCGCGTTGCGCTGCGGCGCCCAGCTGATGGTGCACGGCTACACCGACGGCCGGGCCCCGGGGGCCAAGCGCCTCGACGACCTGGGCCTGCCCTACACGGTGTTCTCGGCGCCGGGCACCAGCGAGGACATCGCGATGCTGCTCGCCCACCAGAAGGGGGCCGAGCTGATGGTGGCCGTGGGCACGCACAACAGCATGGTCGAGTTCCTCGACAAGGGTCGGGCCGGCATGGCCTCGACGTTCCTGGTGCGGATGAAGGTCGGCGACGCGCTGGTCGACGCCAAGGGCGTCAGTCGGCTCTACAAGACCTCGGTTCGCACCAGCGACCTCGTGTGGATGATCCTGGCGGCCACGTTCACGTTGGCCGTGGCGCTGATGCTCTCAGAGCCGGTCCGGCTCGTCCTCCGCGCCTTCTGGCGCTCACTCTTCTCGGGTTGATGATCAACTTTCGCTTTCACATCGTCTCGCTCACCGCCGTGCTGCTCGCCCTGGGGATCGGGCTCGTGCTGGGCACGACGTTCCTCGACGACGCCGCGGTCAACCAGCTCGAGAGCCAGCTCGACGGCCTCGAGCACGATCTCGACCGGGCCGAGGCCCGCAACGAGGACCAGCAGGCCCGGCTGGGCGGTTTCGAGGACGAGACGGCGCAGCTCGACGAGCAGCTCGGCGAGCGGCTCTTCGCCGGTCAGCTCGAGAGCGACCCGGTGCTGGTCATTTCGACACGAGGCGTCGACGAGCGGTGGGTCGACGGCGTGATGAGGTCGTTGAGGCAGGCCGACGCCGACGTCGTCGGTGTGTGGTGGCTCACCGACCGCCTGGTCCTCGACGACGAGGACGAGGTGACCGACCTGTCGACCGCCCTCGAGCTGAGCACCGACGAAGGCGATCGCCTCAGCCGCAGCCTGGCGGTGCAGCTCTCGGACGTGCTGTACGGCGCCGCGGACGTCGCCTCCGGCGCGGTGGCGCCCGCCGACGCGGCCGAGATCGCGCCAGCCGAGCCGGCCCTTCTCGCCCGGTTGCGGGACGCCGGCTTCGTCGAATACCAGCTCCCCGACGGTGTGGATGGTGACGTCGTGCGCCTGCCATCGTCCGACCTGCGCATCGTCGTGGTCGACGGGCCGGAGGCGTCCCTGCCCGCCGACGAGGTTCTGGTCCCTGTGCTCCGTGACCTGACGACCGACGGTCCCATGCCGGTGGTCGCCACCCAGCCCACCGTGGCGACGGGCGACGAGGTCGACGAGGCCACAGAGCCGCAGCTCGTCGGCGCGGTGCGTGACGACGACGATCTCCGCGAGCGGGTGTCGACGGTCGACAACCTCGACCGGGTCTCGGGTCGGGTGGCGACGTTGCTGGCCACCGTCGACGCCGTTCCCGGCCAGCCGGCGATCGGTCGGTACGGCGACGGCGACGGCGCCGACCGGCTGCTTCCCGTTTCCGCCGACGCGGGGTGACCGGCGTGAGCGAGCGTCCGCAATGTGGAGTGCGGGCATGAGTGAGCGGGCGACCGGCCGGGCCCCGAGCACGACGCGCGCGGCCGCGGAGATGGGCGTGATCACGGCCGTTTCGCGGGCGCTCGGCCTCGTGCGCGTCCTGGTCCTGACGGCTGTGTTGGGCGTGAGCTTCCTCGGCAACGCGTTCCAGCAGGCCAACTCGGTGTCGAACGTCCTGTTCGAGCTGCTGGCGGCGGGGGCCCTCTCGGCCGTGCTCGTCCCCGCGTTCGTCGATCTGATCGACGGCCACGACCGCGAGGGTGCCGAGCAGGTGGCGGGCGGCGTCCTCGGCGTCGCCCTTGCCGCGCTGGGCGTCGTGACCCTGGTGGGTGTGGTGGGCGCGCCCTGGCTGGCCCGCCTGTTGACGATCGAGGCGCCCGCCGCGGTGCAGGCGGACCAGCGCGAGCTGGTGACATTTCTGCTGCGCTTCTTCGTGCCGCAGATCATGTTGTACGCCGCGGGGACGATCGCCACGGCCGCGCTGTACGCGTTGCGGCGCTTCGCGGTCACCGCGGCCGCGCCGATCGGCAACACGGTTGTCATGGTGGCCTGCCTGTGTGTGTTCCGGGCCGTGGCCGGACCGGATCCGGGGCTCGACCTGACCCGGGGCGAGCAGTGGCTGCTCGTGGCCGCGGGCACCGGCGGGGTCGTGGCGTTCGTGGGCGTTCTGGTCGGCGCGTGCGAGCTTGCGGGCTTCCGGCTGCGACCCCGGCGCCCTCGCGGCGACCCGCGGGTGGGCGCGGTGTTGCGTCACTCGGGCTGGGGTGTCGTGCTCCACACCGGCGCCGGCCTGCTGCTCGGGGCGGCCATCGTGCTCGGTGGCGCTGTCGAGGGCGGCGTTATCGCCTACCAGGTGGCGTGGGTGATCTTCCTCGCGCCCTACGCCGTGCTGGCCCAACCCATCCACACGGCGATCCTGCCCGAACTCGTGACCGAGGCCCGCGAGCACGGGCTCGGTCGCGTGGCCGCGTCCTTGCGCTGGGCCCTCGAACGGATGGCAGTGCTGGTGATCCCGGCCACGGCGGGGCTGATGGCACTGGCGCTCCCCGCCATGCGTCTGGTGCCCACGGGTGACGGCGGCGCGGAGGGCAGCGAGGTCCTGGCCGCCGCGATCGTCGGTCTCGCGATCGGCCTCCTGCCCTACAGCGCGTTCCTGCTGTTGGCCAGGGGCTACTACGCACTCGGTGACAGTCGCACGCCCGGCCTGGTGTCGGTGGCGTGCGCGGTCGCGGGTGTCGGTGTGATGGTGGCGGGGTCGGTCACGGTCGACGGCGCGGCGTTGATCTTCGTGCTCGGGCTGGGGCATTCCGTCGCCTACACGATCGGGCTGGTGGTGCTGGGCGTGGGCCTCGTGCGGCGGACAGGTGCCTCGCTGCGGCCCGCGGCCCTGGGTCGGGTCACGGCGATCTCGGTCGTGGTCGGCCTCGCGATGTGGGGTGTGAGCCGCGTCCTTCTCGACAGCTGGTCGGGGCGGGTCGCCGACCTGGTGGTCGTCGTGGCACTGGGCGCGGCGGGTGCTGGTGCGGTGGTGCTCGGCTACCGCCTTCTGGGCATCCGCGGGGCGCTCAGCGACCGCGTCACCGTGCCCCCGCCGCCGACCGGTGGGGCGGGGGTGATGGCGTGACCGCGCATCGTCTCCGAGCCGCCTGTCTCGCGGCGCTCGCCCTCCTCGGTGCGGCCACGGGTTGCGCGTCGACAGCCGACGACCTCGAGGCCACTCCCGTCGATCGCGTTCTGGTGGTGTCCCTTCCGGGCCTCGACTGGACCGCGGTCGAGGCGAGCGACCTGCCGAACCTCGACCGGTTCGTCGACGGCGCCGCCATCGCCGACATGGCCACCCGCATCGGCCGGCGCAACGCCACGACCACCGACGCGTACCTGACCCTCGGCGCCGGCACGCGGGCCGTGGCGCCCGACATCGACACCGCCGTGGCGGTCGAGCCCGACGAGACGTACGGCGGCGTGCCCTCGGCCGAGCTGCTCGAGCGCCGGCTCGGCGAGGTGCCGGACGGCATCGCGTATCTGGCTGTGGGGGCGGCGATCGACGCCAACGACCGCTCTGCGTTCGGCGCCGAGGTCGGATCGCTCGGCGACCACCTCGGGGACGCCGGGGTCGACCGGGCGGTCATCGCCAACGCGGATGCGGTCGAGGGGTTCGTCAGCGAGGATCCGCCGCCCGAGGGCGCCTACGCCCGCGGCGCGGCGACCATGCTCATGGGGTCTGACGGCATCGTGCCGGGTGGGGCGGTGAGCCGGTCGCTGCTGCGCGACGACCCGGCCGCGGCGTTCGGGTGGCGGCTCGACCACGACAAGGTGCTCGGCGCGTTCGACGAGGCCTGGGGCGGCGACGATCCCGCGGTCGTGCTGGTCGAGGCGTCGGACATGAGCCGCGTCGCCGCCTACGGGTCGCGGGCCGCGGCGTCCCAACGCCGCGAGCTGCGCGACCGTGCCCTGGCGGACGCCGACCGCCTGCTCGGCGACCTTCTCGAGCGCACCGATCCCGAGCGCGACGCCGTGGTCGTGCTGTCGCCCGTGTCGGCGTCCTCGTCGCCGGCACTCGGTGTGGTGGCGCTGCGGGCACCGGGGGTGGACGGTGGGTACCTGCAGTCGGCCACCACGCGGCGCGACGGGTACGTCCAGCTCGCCGACGTGGCGCCCACGATCCTCACCCTCGTGGGTGAGGAGCCGCCGGACGCGATGGAGGGCCGCAGCTTCCAGGTCGGCGACCGCCGGACCAGTGGCCGGGCGGAGCACCTGGCCCAGGCCGCCGACGCGGCGGCCTTCCGCGACGCCACCGTGCCGGTCGCCGTCATCGGCATCACCCTGGCGCTGGCGGCGCTGGCGCTCGGCACCGCGTTCCGCGATCGGCTGCCCGCCCGCGCCCGGCGCGTGCTGCCACCACTCGTGTACGGCGCGCTGGGTGTGGTCCCGGCCAGCTTCCTGGTCGGCCAGATCGGCGCGGTGCGGGCCAACCTGCCTGCCCAGGCGGTGATCGTGGTGGCGATGGCGGCGGTGATCGCCGTGGCGGCCGATCGGATCGAGCAGCGTCGTCCGGGGGGCGGTGCGCTCGTTGCGGTAGGGCTCATCGTGGGTCTGATCGCGGTCGACATCGTGATCGGCGCCCCCCTGCAGTTGAACACGACGTTCGGCTACTCGGTGGCGGTCGCCGGGCGGTTCACCGGGCTGGGCAACCTTGCGTTCGCGCTGTTCGGGTCGGCCACGATCGTGCTCGCAGCGCTGATCGTGGACCGTGCGGGCCCGCGCGGTCTGCGGGTCGCGCTGGCCCTGATGGCGGCCGTGCTGGTGGTCGAGGGACTGCCGATGCTCGGGGCCGACGTGGGCGGCGTCCTGTCGATGGTCCCGGCGTTCGGGGTGACGGCACTGATCCTGCTCGGTCGTCCGGTGGGGTGGCGCGAGGTCGTGGCCCTGCTGGCGGCGACCGGCGTGGTCCTGTTCGGCTTCGCGCTGATCGACGCCGCCCGGCCCGCGGAGGTGCAGACGCACCTCGCCCGCCTGGCCGAGCACGTGCTCGACGGCCGGTGGGACACGTTCTCCAAGAACCTGGGTCGGCGCTGGCAGGCCAGTCTGGGCGGCGCCGAGCTCGCCGGCTGGATCACCGTGGCCACGGTGATGCTCGTCGCCGGCGCGTACGCCGCCCTCGTCGCGGCGGGGCGCATGGGCCCGAACGCCACCCGAGCGCTGCGGCACCGGCCCACGCTGGCGGCCGCGGTCGGCCTGGGCGTGCTCGGCACCGTGGGACTGGTGGCCAACGACTCGTCGGTGGCCGTGCCCCTCACCATGCTGATCGTCATCGCTCCCGCGGTGATGTTGCAGGTCCTCGTCCCCGGCGGGCCCGGCGAGCGCCCGCCGTCGGCCGTCCCGGACGGGGGTGGGTCATGAGCCGGGCCGTGCCGCGCCGCTCCCTAGACTCGTCGGATGCCGTTGCCGCCGAGCCGTTCGTGACCGTCGCCGCACGATGGATGCGGCCTGCGCTCGCCCTCGTGCTCGCCGGCCTCGTCGCTCTCTCGGCACTGGCATCGTCGGCGTCCCCCGCCGCGGCCGACGACGCCGCCGTGGATCGCGTGCTCGTCATCTCGGTGCCCGGCCTCACGTGGGCCGAGGTGCGTGACCACGACCTGCCGGCGATCGAGGGCCTGCTCGAGCAGTCGGCGATGGCCGACATGGCACCGCGGGGCGTGGCCGCGCGATCGACACCGGGGGCCGCGTACCTCACGATCTCGGCGGGCACGCGCGCGACCGCGGACCCGCTGGTCGACGGCCAGCAGCTCGCCCTCGGCGAGCAGGCCGGGGGCTCGTCGGCCGGCGAGATCTTCGAGCGGCGCACCGGCGTCGAGCCCGACGGCAGCCACGTGGCGTTGGCATGGCCCACGCTCCAGCGCGTCAACGCCCGGCAGCCCTACGACGCCGAGCTCGGACTGCTCACCGACACCCTCGACGGGGCCGGCATGGGTGTCGAGGCCATCGGCAACGCGGATGGCACCGACACGGTGGGCACGTCGTACGAGCGTCAGGTCGGCCTGGCGGCCGCCACCGGAGACGGGGTGATCCCCGCAGGCGAGCTCGACGCCGATCTGCTGAGCCGAGACGCCAGCCGGGCGTTCGGCCAACGCCTCGACATCGACCAGGTCGTCCAGCGCTTCGAGTCGGCCTGGGCCGCACCGGCGGACCGCGCCGGCGGGATGGTCATCGTCGAGGCGTCAGACCTCGCCCGGTCGATGCGCTACCGCGACCGCGTCGATCGCGCGCGCTACGAGCAGCTGCGTGCGCAGGCGCTCGCCGACACCGACGACCTGGTGGCCCGGCTGCTCGACGAGGTCGATCCCGAGCGCGACGCCGTGCTGCTGCTCGCGCCGTACAACCTGCCGGCCGACCGCGATCTCACCGTGTCGGCGCTGCGCGTGCCGGGCAGCGGCGCGGGCTACCTCCGGTCGGCGTCGACGCAGCGCTCCGGCTTTCTGACCCTCGTCGACGTCGCGCCCACGGTCCTCGACCTGCTGGGCGTCGACCGCCCCGTCGAGATGGAGGGCCGGCCGGCGGAGGTGCTGGCGTCCGGCGACACGCTCGACGAGCGCATCGACCGCCTGGTGGCAATGAACGAGGCGTCGCGGTTCCGTGAGCAGCTCCTGTTCCCGACCACGCTCGCCGTGGTGGTCGTGTTCGGGATGGTGTGCGCGGCCGCCATGGCGGTGCTGGCGCGCCGCCCGGCGCCCCGGGTGCGGCGCCTCGTGGCCTTCGCCGCGCTGGCCGTCTTGGCCGTGATGCCGCTGTCATACCTGGCCCGGGCCTTCCCGTTGGAGGATCTGGGCGCGGGGTTCTACTGGGCGTTCGTGGTCATCGGCGCCCTGCTCGCGGCCGGCGCGGCCAGCATCGTGACGTACCGGATGGGTCGTCCGAGGCTGGGCATGATCGCCATCCTCGGGTTCGTGCTGGCCGTGCCGCTGGCCGACGTCATGACCGGGTCGAGGCTCAGCCTCAGCGCCGCGTTCGGCTACTCGCCGACCGGCAACTCGCGGCTGTACGGCATCAGCAACTACTCGTTCGGCCAGGTGGCAGCCGCCTCGTGCCTGCTCGCGTCGTTCATCGCCGCCCGCTGGCAGACCCGACGCGGGCGGGCCGCGGCCATCGGCCTGCTCCTGGCCGTGCTCGGCATCATCGGCGTGCCCGTCTTCGGCTCCGACGTGGGCGGCGTCATCGCCTTCACGCCCACGATCCTGGTGTTCGCTGCCCTCGTGACGGGCTACCGGCTGCGCCTGCGCACCGTGATCGTCGGCCTGCTGGCCACGTCCGCCGCGGTCATCGCGTTCGGCCTGCTCGACCTGGCCCGCCCGCCGGGGCAGCGGGCCCACCTCGGCCGCCTGTTCGAGCGGGTCGGCAACGAGGGCCTCGAGCCGTTGTTGTCGATCATGGAGCGGAAGCTGCTCGCAAACCTGGGGGTGACGACCAGTTCGTTCTGGGTCGCCGCCATCCCCATCGCGGTCGCGTTCCTCGTGTTCCTGTCCAGGTACCCCACGAAGCCGATGGCGCACATGGCCGCGCAGATCCCGACGCTGCAGGCCGGTGTGTCGGCCACGATCGTCGCGGCGGTGCTCGGCAGCGCCGTCAACGACTCGGGCGCCATCGTCGGCGGCGTCACGCTGTTCGTGCTGGTCGCGTCGCTGGCCTGGCTGGCGCTCGACGTGATGGCGCCGACCGGGGCCGCTGCGGTCGACGGGGTCGGCACGATCGGCGCGGCCGAGATATCGCCTGGCGCCTCGGCGTCCAGGGTCGAGCACGAGGATCCCGTCCGGCCCGAGCCCGCGCCGCTGGGAAGCACGTCGTCCGCCTCCACGGCGCCGTCGGGAGCCGACCCTGCATGACCGGACGAGACCTCGACGCCGGCACGGACGCGTCACCAGCTCCCGGGCGCGATGGCGAGACCGACGAGGCGCCCCGGTCGGCTCGCGTTTTCGTGGCGGTCCTGTTCGTGCTCCTTCTCGTACCGGGGGTCATCGGCTTCGATGCGTGGCCGCTCACCGGTTGGCGGCTGTTCAGCCTCAGCCGCGACGCGGACCAGACCCGGTGGGTGCTCGAGGCCGTGGACGGCAGCGGTGACCGCCGGGTGGTCAGCCTCGAGGAGCTACCTCTGCGCTACCGGCACGCCGAGTGGCCGATGTCCGAGCTGCCGGGCGCGTCGGAGGACCGGCGCGACGAGGTGTGCGAGGCGCTGCGCGAGGCCGTCGTCGAGGTCCACCCCGACACCGTGGAGCTGGCCCTGTCCCGCGATCACGCCCGGTTGGTCGACGTCGACGGCGAGTGGATCACCGAGCACGACGTCGAGCCGTTCCACGCCTGCCCCCGTCCGATGGTGGTCGACGGCGAGGCCGGCGCGTGAGCCGCACGGCGACACGGGGCACCCGGGCGCGTGCGGTGCTCGACGACGCGTTGTGGGGCCCCGAGACAGCCATGCGCCTGATCGTCGTGCACATCGGCCTGTCCGCGCTGATCGGCGTCCGCATCGTGGCGGGCTCGTACCGTCAGCTCGCAGACACACCGGCCGCGCTCGTCGACCCGGTCCCGTTCCTCGGATTCCTCGACCACATGCCGTCGGCCGAGGTGTTCGTCGCCATCCAGGTCGCAGGCGGCCTGGCGGCGCTCTGCGCGGTGCTGCGGCGCCGGCCCCAGCTCGCCTTCGCCGTGGCGTGGCTGTGCTACCTCGTGCTGGCGGGCCTGCGGGGCAGCCGGGGCAAGGTGCTGCACAACGACCTGCTGCTCCTGTGGGTGTCGGCCCCGTTCCTGTTCGCGCCGGCGGTCATCGACGTCCGCGACGCGATCGCCCGGCGGCGGTACGGCTGGCCGATCCGGGTGGCGATCGTGATCACCGCGCTGGTCTACCTGTTCGCCGGCTACCACAAGCTCCGCCGGTCCGGCCTCGAGTGGGCCTACGGCGACAACATGCGCTACGTCGCGCTGTGGGGCCCCAGCATCGGCGGCAGTGGCTGGAAGGAGCTCGCCCAGTGGACCGGCGAGCATGTCTGGGTGTCGCGGGCGTCAGGGGTGTTCATCCTCGGGTTCGAGCTCACGTTCCCGGTCGTGATCTTCGTGCGCCGGCTACGGGTCTGGTACGCCCTGGCGGCCGTGTTCCTGCACGCGACCACCTGGTTCCTCCTGGGCCTCGACTACTGGGCGTGGGCCATCGCCGTGCCGCTGTTGCTGATCGACTGGCCGACGGCAGTCGCGCGGGCGAAGGCGTGGCGGCAGCGGTCGGCGGCCAGGGGCGGCGAGACCGTGTCGGCCGCGGCCGGGTGACCCGTGAGCCGGTCGTGGCAGCGCGGATGAGCAGCGGGTGAGGTTCCCATGATCGTCGTTGGGGCGTTTGTCCTCGGTGTCGTCGTCGCCCTCGGGTTGTGGGCGATGACGTCGTCGGCCTTCGCCATCCCGGTGTTCTCACGCGAGAACTTCCGAGGCCGACAGCTCCCCACCGCGGTGGGGGTGCTGGTGGCGCTCGTCGTCCTCGGCGTCGACGCGGTGATGGCTGTGGGGGTGGCCGCCGGTGCTGAGCCGGACGCCGCCGCCGTCGCCGGACTGCGGTTGGTGACCGTTGCCGCGCTGGGGTTCGCCCTGCTGGGCCTGTTCGACGACCTGGGCGGGGCGGGGGAGAGCGGCGGGTTCAGTGGTCACCTGCGCTCGCTGGCGTCCGGCAGACTGACGACCGGGTCGATCAAGCTCTTCGGCGGCGCCGCGGTCGGCGTGGTCGTGGTGTCGGTGCGCGAGCCCGACAGCGTCGGGCGTGTCCTGGCCGACGGCGCGCTGGTGGCGCTGGCCGCCAACCTGGGCAACCTGTTCGACCGGGCCCCGGGGCGCACGACGAAGATCGCGTTGCTGGGGCTGGTGGCCCTCGTGCTGGCCGTCGGTGCCGAGCCCGAGATCGCGGGCGTGGCCCTGGTGGTGGGGGCCGGGGCGGGCCTGCTGCCGGCGGACCTCGACGAGCGGCTGATGCTGGGCGACGCCGGCGCCAACGTGCTGGGCGCCGCTCTGGGCCTGGGCGTCGTCATCGCGTGCGCCCCGGCGACCCGCACGGTCGTGCTCGTGGTCGTCGCCCTGTTGAACCTGGCAAGCGAGCGGGTGTCGTTCAGCAGGGTCATCGCCGCAGTCCCGCCGTTGCGGGGCGCCGACCGCTGGGGCCGGCAACCGTGAGCGGTCTGGTCGGCGCGACTCGAGACGGGCGCATGCCGGCCTGGTGGTACCGCCACCCGAGCTCGTTCGGGCGTTCGTCGTCGCCTCAGACCGCGCCGCCCTTGGCGCCCACGAGCACGGCGACGACCTGGGCGCGCAGGTCGTCGTAGGTCACGGCGAGCTCGGCCAGGACCTGGGCCGCGACACCGTCCTCCACCCGGCACAGCGCGAGGACGATGTGCTCGGTGCCGATGTAGTCGTGCCCGAGCTCGCGGGCCTCGCGCGAGCGCACGCTCGAGGGTCTGCTTGGCCCGCGGGGTGAAGGGGATGTGGCCTCGCACCGGGGCCTCGCCTCGCTCGACGCGCTGGTCGACGAGCCGCTCGATCGCCGCCCGGTCCACGCCCAGCCGTTCGAGGGCGACCACGGCGACGTTGGTGTCCCCTGCCGCGAACAGCCCGAGCAGGACGTGCTCGGTGCCGATGAACCCGTTGTTCCGCGCCCGGGCCGCCGCCTGGGCCTCGGTCACCGCGGTGCGGGCCTTGGGGGTGAACCGATTGAACCTGCCGCTCTCCTTCAGGCCCCTCAGGAGGCGGTCGAGCAGGCCACCGTGCCGTTGCTGCGCCGCCTGGCGGGTCACGCCGAGGGCGTCGCCGATCTGCGTCCACGAGCAGCCCTGGCCGCGTGCGTCCTTCACGAAATGGTCGAGCAGGTCGTCACCGATCTGCTCGAGCTGGTCCTTGAGGAGGGCGGCTGCCGATACCCGGTCGAGGGGGGCGTCCGCGCCGTCCTCGACGGCACTGATGAGCTGGTCGAGGTCGATGTCCATCGATGTCAACGTGTCATTGACACACGAGGGCTGTCAAGGGCTCATTGACGGATGGCGGTCGCAGCACCGGATCTGACGGTCCGTTAGCTTCTCCGTCATGGGATCGATGCGTGCTGCGGTGCTGGAAGCCGAAGGGAAGCTGGGGGTCAGCGAGATCGAGATCGAGGACCCCCGTCCGGGCGAGGTGCTGGTCAAGGTGACCGATTGCGGGGTCTGTCACTCGGACCTGTCCAGCATCGACGGCAGCTTCCCGGCAGCCGTGCCCGCGGTCCTCGGTCACGAGGCGGCGGGCATCGTCGAGGCCGTCGGCACCGGCGTCACCCACGTGCGCCCGGGCGACAAGGCCGTGCTCACCCCGCTGCCGACGTGCGGTCGCTGCTACTTCTGCACCCGCGGCAACCCCACGTTGTGCGCCGAGTACTCGTCCGCCCTGTTCACGTCCACCCGCCCCGACGGCACCAGCCCCCTGTCGCGGGGCGGCGAGCTGGTCTACCGAGGGCTCGGCATGGGCGGCTGGGCCGAGTACGTCGTGCTGCCACAAGCGGGAGTGGTCAAGGTCGACGACGACGTCGACCTGGCCGACGCCTGCGTGATCGGGTGTGCCGTGCAGACCGGCGTGGGTGCGGTTCTGCAGACCGCGCGGGTCGAGGAGGGCGCCACCGTGCTCGTGCTGGGCGCGGGCGGCATCGGCATCGCCGTCGTCCAGGGCGCGCGGCTGGCCGGGGCGTCGGTGATCGCGGTGGCCGACCCGGTCGCAGGTCGCCGCGAGGCGGCGTTGCGGTTCGGTGCCACCCACGTGATCGATCCGGCCGAGACCGACGTGACCGCGTTCTGCATGGACCTCACCGGCGTCGGCATGGACTACTGCTTCGAGGCGGCCGGTCAGGCGGCCCTGATCGAGCAGGGCTTCGCCACCAGCCGGCCCGGCGGCACGACCGTCGGTGTCGGTGCCGCGCCGCTGGACCAGGGCATCAGCATCCCGATGGTGGCGGGCTTCACGGCCACCGAGAAACGGTTCATCGGCTGCCTGCTGGGCTCGGTCAACGCGCACCGCGACATCCCGCGGTTCCTCGCGCTGGCCAAGGCCGGGCGACTCGACCTGGGCGCGATGATCACCGACCGCTACCCCCTCGACGAGATCGACGCCGCGGTCGACAACCTGCGCGAGCGGCGGGGCATCCGCACGGCGCTCACCATCGCCTGACGACCATCGGCGGCCGCTCCGCCCCTGGTCAGGGCCGGGTCCGCGGCACGTGGCGGCGAGCGGGTTATCCTGTGATCCCGTGACAAAACACATCTTCGTCACGGGTGGGGTTGCCAGCTCCCTCGGCAAGGGCATCTCCGCTTCGTCGCTCGGTCGTCTTCTCAAATCTCGTGGCCTGCGCGTCACGATGCAGAAGCTCGACCCGTACATCAACGTCGATCCCGGGACCATGAACCCGTTCGAGCACGGCGAGGTGTTCGTCACCGACGACGGGGGAGAGACCGACCTCGACCTCGGCCACTACGAGCGCTTCATCGACGAGCCGTTGTCACGGGGCAGCAACGCCACGACCGGGTCGATCTACTCGGCCGTGCTCGCCGCCGAGCGCCGGGGCGACTACCTGGGCAAGACCGTCCAGGTGATCCCGCACATCACCGACGAGATCAAGCGGCGCATCAACCGCCTGGCCGGCGACGACGTCGACGTCGTCATCACCGAGATCGGTGGCACGGTCGGCGACATCGAGATCCTGCCGTTCCTCGAGGCGATCCGGCAGTTCCGGCTCGACATCGGGCGCAACAACGTGGCCTTCGTCCACGTCACGCTCGTGCCCTTCATCGGCCCGGCGGGCGAGCAGAAGACCAAGCCCACCCAGCACTCCGTCACCGAGCTGCGAGTCGCGGGGCATCCAGCCCGACGTCATCGTGTGCCGTAGCGAGCACCCGCTCAGCGACTCGCTGAAGCAGAAGATCTCGCGCCTGTGCGACGTGTCGCCCGAGGCCGTGGTCAACGCGGCCGACGCTGCGAACCTCTACGAGGTGCCCCTCGTGCTGCACGAGGAAGGTTTCGACAGGGTCATCTGCCAGCACCTGGGCATCGACGACACGCCGCCCGACCTGACCGAGTGGGAGCGGCTGGTCGAGCGCGTCGAGTCGGCCACCCGCGAGCTGCGCGTCGGCATCATCGGCAAGTACGTGAGCCTGCCCGACGCCTACCTGTCCGTGGTCGAGGCCCTCAAGCACGGCGGGTTCCACCACGGCGCCCAGGTGGCGGTCGAGTGGATCCAGGCCGAGGACGCCGAGGGGCTGCTCGCCGAGGGCCGGCTGCGCGACCTCGACGGCATCGTGATCCCCGGCGGCTTCGGTGAGCGCGGTGTCGAGGGCAAGATCGCGGCGGCCAACTACGCCCGCGAGAACGCCATCCCGTGCCTCGGCCTGTGCCTGGGCATGCAGGTCATGACCATCGAGTTCGCCCGCAACGAGCTGGGCCTCGGCGGGGCCAACTCGACCGAGTTCGACCCGGCGACACCGCACCCGGTGATCGACCTGATGGACAGCCAGCGTGACGTCACCGACAAGGGCGGCACCATGCGCCTCGGCGCCTACATCGCCGAGCTCGCGGAGGGCTCGATCGCGGCCGAGGCCTACGAGAAGACCGTGGTGTCCGAACGCCATCGTCACCGCTACGAGTTCAACCCCCGGTACCGCGGCAAGTTCGAGGGCTCCGGGTTCGTGTGCTCGGGCGCCTCGCCCGACGGCCGGCTCGTCGAGTTCATCGAGCTGGCGGACCACCCGTTCTGGGTGGGCACCCAGGCGCATCCCGAGTTCAAGAGCCGGCCCAACCGTCCGGCGCCGCTGTTCCGCGAGTTCGTCGGTGCCGCGCTCGACCGCGCCGAGGGCCGCCGGCCGCACCTGTTCCCGGTCGACGAGCCGGAGACGGTCCGGTCCCTTCCGTGAGCCAGCACGAACCCGCCTCGCCGTTCCGGATCGTGGGCGAGCGGCCGGCGTGGACGGGGCGGCGCATCGAGGTGGCCGTCGCCGACGTCGAGGGCCCCGACGGCAGCCACCACGAACGCGAGGTGGTCCACCACCCCGGAGCCGTGGCGGTCGCGCCCCTGCACGCCGACGGCACGGTCACATTGGTCCGCCAGTACCGCGTGGCCGTCGACGCGGACCTGTGCGAGATCCCCGCCGGCCTACGCGATGTCGGGGGCGAACCCACCGACGAGACGGCCCGACGCGAGCTGGCCGAGGAGGCGGGTCTCGCGGCGGCCCGCCTCGACCTCCTGGTGACGTTCCACAACTCGCCCGGGTTCTCGGACGAGGTGGTCACCGTCTATCTCGCCACCGGGCTGAGCGAGGTACCCGACGACCGCCAGGGCATCGAGGAAGAGCACATGGTCGTCGAACGCCTGCCGCTCGCCGAGGCGCTGGGCATGGTCGACGACGGGCGCATCACCGACGCCAAGACGGTGATCGCACTGTTGGCGATCGTGCGCCGCACTGCCCCGGGCTGACCTGACCTCGGGCCGTCAGCCGCAGCCGCACCCGCCGCCGCAGCACCCGCCGCCCGCCATCGCGGAGGGAGCGGGGTCCGAGCCCGCCCGGCCACCGACCGCCACGAGCGACATGAGCTTGACCGTGTCGGCGTGCCCGGCCGGACAGGCCGCCGGGGTCGCGGCGTCGGCCATGGACCGGCGGACCTCGAAGGTGTCGCCGCACGTGCGGCAGCGGAAGTCGTACAGCGGCACCGGTGGCTCCCTGCGTCGGTGTGGGGATGTGCAGGCCGTGGGCCCGCATGCCACGTTAGCTCTGCCCCCTGGCCGTACCGTGGCTCGCGATGCCTGCCACGACCGCTGCCGAGACGACCGAGGCCGACACGCCAGTGGCGACCGATCCGGCGCTCGACCCGGAGATGCTGCCGCTCGAGGTCGAGGAGTGGCTGTCGTGGCTCTCGACCGAGAAGGGCCGGGCCTCGTCGACCCTCGCCGCCTACCGACGCGACGCCCGGCGCTGGTGCGCCTGGTTGCGCGCCCGGCGAGGTGGCCCTCGCCGCGGTCGACGAGGCGGACCTCGAGTCCTACGTCGCCGACCTGAGGGCGTGCGATCTGGCCGCGGCCACCGTCGCCAGGGCTGTCGTCGCGGCTCGATCGCTGCACCGCTTCCTGGCCGAGGAGGGCCACGCTCCCCGCGACCCGGGGGCCCGGGTCGAGGCGCCCCGCGTCCCCGCCGGGTTGCCGAAGGCCCTGTCGGAGGACCAGGTCGGCGCCCTGCTCGGAGCTGTCGTGGGCGACGAGCCCGTGGCCCGGCGTGACCGGGCGATCCTCGAGGTGCTCTACGGGACGGGCCTGCGCATCTCGGAGTTGGTGGGCCTGCGCCTCGGCGATGTCGATCTCGAGTCCGCTCTGCTGCGGGCGTTCGGCAAGGGGGCGAAGGAACGGGTCGTGCCGGTCGGGCGCCACGCCGTCGACGCCCTCATCGACTGGCTCGGCCCGGGCGGGCGGCCCGCGCTCGTGCCCGATCGGTGGGCGCGGCGCGGCGACGCCGATGCTGTGTTCCTCAACCGGCGCGGCGGCCGGCTGAGCCGTCAGGGCGCCTGGCTGGTGGTCAAGCGCTGGGGTGCCGAGGTGGGCCTCGATGCCGAGCTCACGCCGCACGTGCTGCGCCACTCGTGCGCCACGCACATGCTCGACCACGGCGCGGACATCAGGGCCGTGCAGGAGATGCTGGGCCACGCATCGGTGAGCACCACGCAGGTGTACACCAAGGTCTCGGCGGAGCGGCTGTTCGCTGCCTACCGCGCCGCCCACCCTCGGGCGACGCTGCCCCCTCCGGGATGACTGCCCCCGGACGACCACGGCGCGGGACGATCGGAACGCACAACGTCGGGCGGCTGTTCGGTCAGGTACCCTTCGCGCGATGCCCGACCAGACGACGCTGTCCACGCTGCGCGGCCAGCTCGACGGCGAGCGCGCTCGACTGACCGCGGCAGATCGCGTCGTTCGAGGTCGGGGGCGACGAATCGCCGGCCTACGACGACAACTTCGCCGACTCCGGCCAGGTCGCCGCCGAGCAGGGCGAGAACAAGGCGCTGCTCAACCAGATGAACGAGCAGCTCGAAGAGATCGACCACGCACTGAACAAAATGGACGACGGCACGTACGGGCGATGCGAGGTGTGCGGCAAGGCCATCGCCGAGCCCCGCCTCGAGGCCATGCCCGCCACGCGGTTCTGCATCGACCACGCGTAGCAGCCCGCGGCCGATTCCTGCACGACGCAGCGTGGGCGGCACACTGACGTGGTGCCTTCGGCGAGCCACATGAGCCACCTGGCCCGTCGCTTCGTCGGGTCGCTGTGGCCCGGAGGGCCTTCGCGCCCCGACGACGCGTGGGCAACAGGATGGCTCCTGCCGGGCGAGACGGCGTTGTGGCGGCGCATGGGCGGCGCCGACCGCCGCCACGCGGTCGGGGTCGCTCGGCGTACCGAGCAGGCGCTGGGCCCCCGGGCCACGCGTGCCGTGCTGGCAGCGGCGCTGCTGCACGACGTGGGCAAGGTCGACAGCGGCTTCGGTCCCGTGCGGCGAGCGGTCGCGACGGTCGCCGGTCTCTGCGGGGGTCGAGCCGCCGCCGAGCGGTGGCGCCACCGGACGGGCATCGTCGGTCGCACCGGCCGCTACCTGTGCCACGACCAGATCGGCGCGGCCATGCTCACCGGCGTCGGGAGCGATGGCCTGACGGTGGCGTGGGCGCGCGAGCACCACCTGGAGCCCGGGCGCTGGTCGGTGCCCGTCGACATCGGCGACGCGCTGAAGCTCGCCGACGACGACTGACGATCCGGCACCGAGCGGGCTGTCGGCGCGTCTAGCGTGACGCGGCGTCGCGAGCGGGTGTCCTGGGGGATGAGAGCGGAAGATGGCGTCGGCATCCAGCAACGGCAGGCTGATCGGGGTGGCAGGCATCGCCGCCTTCATCGCAGGGTGCTGGGTGGGCATGGGGTCCGACAGCGCCGGCGACCCCTACTGCGTCGTGACCAGCGCCAGTGCCGCCCAGCGGGCTGGGTTCGCACCGGGCCAGATGGTGGAGCTGACGTCGACCGAGTCGGGCTGCCTACCTGGCGAGCCCGAGGTGTGCGGGCGCTACGAGCCCGAATCGGGCGACGACCGGCAGTTCGAGTCCGATTCGTGCCCGGACAACTGACCGCGCTCTGCGAGCCCGGTCGCGCCTGGTCCCGGTCGGGTCAGCGCGCAGGCAGCCCGAGCCGGTCGCGCACCCTGACCATGGTGGCGGCCGCGGACTTGCGGGCCTTGTCGGCGCCGAGCGCGAGGATGCGGCTGGTCTCACCGGGGTCGGCGGACAGCGCGGCAAAGCGCTCCTGCACCGGCCGGAGCATCTCGATGACAGCCGTGGCCGTGTCGGACTTGAGCGGCCCGTACTGCGTGTAGCGCTCGGCGAGCGCCACCGGGTCGCCGTCGGTGGCGGCAGCCAGGATCGAGAGCAGGTTCGAGACGCCGGGCTTCGTCTCGGGGTCGTACCGCACCTCGGCCTCGCTGTCGGTGACAGCCCGCTTGAACTTCCGTTCGATGGCCTTGGGATCGTCGAGCACCAGGACGGTGCCCTGGGGCGAGTCGACCGACTTCGACATCTTGCGCTCCGGGGCCTGCAGGTCCATGACCCGGGCGGCCACCGCCGGAATCGCGGCGGCGGGCACGACGAACGTGTCGCCGTAGCGATTGTTGAACCGCACGGCCAGGTCGCGGGCGATCTCGAGGTGCTGCCGCTGGTCGTCGCCCACCGGCACCTTCTCGGTGTCGTGCACCAGGATGTCGGCCGCCATGAGCGCCGGATAGGTGAACAGGCCCACCGAGATGAAGTCGGCGCGGTCGGACTTGTCCTTGAACTGGGTCATGCGGCGCAGCTCGCCGAACGACGCCGTGCACTCCATGATCCAACCCAGCTCCGTGTGCTCACTGACCTGGCTCTGGGCGAACAGGGTGCACACCTCGGGGTCGAGGCCGGCGGCCACCAGGACCTGGGTGAGCTCGACGATCTTGGCCCGCAGCTCGGCCGGGTCCTGCGGGACCGTGAGCGCGTGGAGGTCGACGATGCAGTGGATCGCCTCGTCGGTGTGCTGGGCCACCACCCACCGCCGCACGGCACCCAGGTAGTTGCCGAGGTGCACCTCGCCGGTGGGTTGGATGCCGGAGAACACGCGGGCCATGGGCGGTGATGGTAGCGATGCGCGTGGGAACCACAGCGCTGTGATTATCATCGTCCCGATGCCCTACGCGGTGCAGACCCCGGTGTTCGAGGGTCCGTTCGACCTGCTGCTCCACCTCATCCTGTCCGAGCAGGTCGACCTCTACGAGGTCAGCCTGTCGACCATCGTCGACGGCTACCTGGTCGAGCTCGAGCGCATGGAGCACCTCAACCTCGAGATGGCGAGCGAGTTCCTGCTCATCGCCGCCACGCTGGTCGAGCTCAAGAGCCGGCGCCTGCTGCCGCAGAGCGACGAGCTGGACCTCGACGACGAGCTGGCGCTGTGGGAGGAGCGCGACCTGCTGCTCCACCGGCTCGTCGAGTGCAAGACGTTCAAGGAGGCGGCGGTCGCGCTGTCGGTGCTTGCCGGCGAGGCCGGGCGCAGCGTGGGCCGCACGGTGGGCGTCGACGAGCGCTACGTCGACCTCATGCCCGACCTGCTCGCCGGGGTCACGCCCGACGAGCTGCGGCGCGCCTACCTGCGGGCCATCACTCCCAAGCCGCAGCCACGCATCGACCTCGACCACGTGGCGCCCATCCGGGCATCGGTCACCGACGCCATCGCCGAGCTCGTCGACGAGCTGCCCCGCGTCGGCCGCATCACGTTCCGGGCCCTCACCGGCGACCTGGTCGAGCGGCTCGAGGTCGTGGTGCGGTTCCTGGCCATCCTCGAGCTGTTCAAGCTGGGCCTGGTCGACCTCGACCAGCCTCGCACGTTCGGCGACATCCAGGTGGTGTGGCTGGGCCGCGACCACGACGGCGCCCGCGACCTCGCCGAGATCGACGTCTACGACGGATGAGGCCGTGACCTCGCCCGAACCACCCCCGGACCACGCCGAGCCGCCGGGCCCCTCGGAGCCTCCCGACCAGGTCCGCGACGAGGCCCGCCGTGCCATCGAGGCGATCGTGCTCGTCAGCGAGCAGCCCGTCGACGTCAACCTGCTCGGCCAGCTGCTCGAGCTGCGTCCGGCGATCGTCGAGGAGCTGTGCCGCGAGCTGGCCGCCGACTACGCAGAGCAGGGTCGTGGCTTCCAGCTCGGCCGGGTCGCGGGTGGCTGGCGGTTCCAGACCCATCCGGACCAGGCGCCCTACGTCGAGCGCTTCGTGCTGGAGGGGCAGACGGCCAAGCTGTCGGCCGCCGCGCTCGAGACCCTGGCGATCGTCGCCTACAAGCAGCCCATCTCCCGGGCGCAGGTGGCGGCGATCCGCGGCGTCAGCGTCGACGGCGTCATGCGCACCCTGCAGCAGCGTGGCTACATCGCCGAGATCGGGCGCGACACCGGGCCTGGTCAAGCCGCCATGTTCGGCACCACCCGCGCCTTCCTGGAGAAGCTCGGCGTCGACGCCCTCACCGACCTGCCGGCACTGGGCGAGTTCGTGCCGCGGGCCGACGTCGTCGAACAGCTCGAGCGAGGCCTCCGGCCCGACGGCCCGACCGTCCCCGAGCGACTGCAGGGGCTCGAGGGCGCCAACCCACAGCGAGATCTGGTGACCAAGGCCCCGAACGCGGTCGCTGTCGCCCCGGGTGTCGCCGAGTCCGACGCGCCCGACCTCGACGCCATGGATCTCGACGCCGCAGACCTCGACGCCGCAGACCTCGACGACCTCGAGTGACGCAGGCGGGGGAGAGGCTCCAGAAGATCCTCGCCCAGGCCGGGCTGGGCAGTCGTCGGACCTGTGAAGACCTGATCGCGGAGGGCCGCGTGCGGGTCAACGGCGAGGTGGCGGTGCTCGGCACCCGTGCCGACGCCGAGGCCGACGCCATCGAGGTCGACGGCGCCCTCATCGGTGTGCGGCAAGGTCTGGTCCACTACCTGCTCAACAAGCCCGCCGGGGTGGTGACCACGGCTTCTGACCCCCAGGGGCGCCCGACGGTGGTCGGGCTGGTGCCGCCCGAGCCGCGGGTGTACCCGGTGGGTCGCCTCGACGCCGACACCGAGGGCCTGCTGCTGTTGACCAACGACGGCGAGCTGGCCCACCGGCTGACCCACCCGTCGTTCGGCGTCGACAAGGAGTACCTCGCCGACGTCGAGGGCCGCCCGTCCCGGGGCGCGGTGCGGCGGCTCCGCGAGGGCGTCGACCTCGACGACGGGCCGACGGCGCCGGCGAAGGTGTCGCTCGTCGGCGATCACACCCTGCGCATCACCATCCACGAGGGCCGCAACCGCCAGGTGCGCCGCATGTGCGACGCCATCGGCCACCCAGTGCGCCGCCTGGTGCGCGTGCGCATCGGGCCGCTGGCCGACCGGCGGCTGGGGCCGGGCGAGTGGCGCGAGCTGACCCAGGCGGAGCTGCGGTCGCTGGAGCGCGCGGCCGCATCGTCCGGTACGTCCACCCCGGGGAGCCGGCCGAGGACGCGACCCCGGGCGCCCCCCGACTGGTCCCCAGGGTTCCCCCCGCCGCTAACCTCGAACCGCCATGTCACCCGCCGTCCGAGCCCTCCGCGGCGCCACCACGATCGACGTCGACGAGAAGGACCACCTGTACGAGCGGGTCATCACCCTGCTCGACACGCTCTTCGAGCGGAACGGTCTCAGCCACGACGACCTCATCAGCGTGCTCTTCACCGCCACCGACGACATCCACTCGGCGTTCCCCGCCCAGGCGGCGCGGAAGTTCGGCCTTGGTGACGTCCCCCTGATCTGCGCCCGCGAGCTCGACATCGAGGGCGGCACGCCGCGCTGCATCCGGGTGATGATCCACCTGTTCTCCGAACGGTCCCGCACCGAGCTTCACCACGTCTACCTCGAGGGCGCGCGCAGCCTGCGCGACGACCTGCCGGCCTGATGGCGCCTCTGCTCGCCGTGTTGCCGGGTCCGCGCTAGTGGTCCTCGGGCGTCCGCCGGAGCCCGGTCGCGCCGTGGTGGTGGGCACCGGGCTGATCGGTGGCTCCATCGGCATGCGGCTACGGCGCGTCGGTTGGTATGTGACCGGACGCGACCGCGTGGCGTCCCGGGCCGAGCGCGCCCTCGCCCTGGGCGCCCTCGACGCGATCGGCGACGACCCGGATGCGACGATCACGTTCGTCGCCACCCCGGTGCACGCCGTGGCCGAGGAAGCTCGTCGCGCCCTGGCCGCCGGCAGCGGGCTCGTGACCGACGTGGGCGGCGTCAAGGCGTCGATCGTGGACGCCGTGTCCGACGCCCGGTTCGTGGGCGGTCACCCGATGGCCGGGTCCGAGCAGGAGGGTGTCGAGGGCGCCACCCCCGAGCTGTTCGAGGGCGCCACCTGGGTGCTCACCCCCACCGAGGGGACCGACGCCGCCGCCTACGCCCAGGTCCGCCAGGTCGTGGGCACCCTCGGGGCCGAGATCGTGGCTCTGCCGCCCGATCGCCACGACGAGCTGGTGGCGGTCGTCTCGCACGTGCCGCACCTCACCGCAGCGACGCTCATGCGGCTGGCCGACGAGCGCAGCGAGGAACACCGGGCCCTGTTGCGCCTGGCGGCCGGCGGCTTCCGGGACATGACCCGCATCGCGTCGGGCCACCCTGGCATCTGGCCCGACATCTGCAGCGACAACCGCGCGGCGATCGTCGGCGTCCTCGACGAGCTCACGGCCGCGCTCCAGCACATGCGCGACGTCGTCGCCGAGGACGACCGCAAGGAGCTGCTGGCCACGCTCGAGCAGGCACGGGCGGCGCGGGTCAACCTGCCGGCCCGGTTCCGCACGGCCGCCGACCTGCGCGAGGTGCGCATCCCCGTGCCCGACCGTCCGGGCGTGGTCGCCGACGTCGCCATCCTGGCGGCCGACCTCGACGTCAACATCGTCGACCTCGAGATCGCGCACTCGACCGAGGGCCCACAGGGCGTGCTGGTGATGCTCATCGAGAGCGTGTCGGTCGAGGTGTTCCGCGCCGGGCTGATCGGGCGTGGCTATCGGCCGGCGGTGCTGCCGGTCGACCTGGGGTAGGCGCGGTGCCCGGCAGCTCCGGTTCGTCGTCGGTGCCCGGCCGGGTCGTCGCACCGATCGACCACCCGCTCGACGCGACCGTCACCGTGCCCGGCTCGAAGAGCCTCACCAACCGGGCGCTGGTGTGCTCGGCCCTGGCCGAGGGCACCTCGACCATCGACGGCGCCCTCGTGGCCGACGACAGCCTGGCGATGCGCACGGCCCTCGTGACGCTCGGGGCCGACGTCGTCCACGACGGTGAGTCCGGGCGGCTCACCGTCGTCGGCACGCGTGGGCGGCTGCGTCCTGGGCCCTCGGCGCTCGACATGCGCCTGTCGGGCACGACCAGCCGCTTCCTGTTGCCCGTGGTGGCCCTGGGCACCGGCGCGTACCGGGTCGACGGCGGCGCGCCGCTGCGGGCCCGGCCGATGGGTCCCGTGCTCGACGGCATCCGTGCATTGGGCGCGACCGTCGAGGAGCACGGCGAGCCTGGGCACCTGCCGGTGACGATCGTCGCGCCCGGTGGTCTCGACGGGGGAGAGGTCGCCGTCGCCGGCGACACGTCGAGCCAGTTCCTCTCGGGCCTGCTCCTCGCCGCGCCGTACTCGAGGCGGGGGGTGCGGCTCGTGGTCACCACCGCATTGGTGTCCCGGCCCTACGTCGAGCTCACCGCGGCGGTCATGGCCGCGTTCGGCGTCGACGTGCGCAACGACGGCGACCAGCCGGGCGCGGGCCCGGTGCTCATGGTGCCGGCCGGGGGCTACCGGGCGGCGACCTACGTGGTCGAGCCCGATGCCTCGACCGCCTCGTACTTCCTCGCCGCCGCGGCGATCGTGGGCGGCCGCGTCACGGTCGAGGGGCTGGGATCGGCGAGCCGCCAGGGCGATGCCCGGTTCGCCGACCTGCTGGAGGCCATGGGCGCCCGCGTCGAGCGCACGGCGACGGCGACCACCGTGACGGGAACCGGGGCGTTGCACGGCCTGGGCGACGTCGACATGGCCGACATGCCCGACCTGGCCCAGACCCTGGCCGCGGTTGCGGTGTTCGCGGACGGCCCGACGCGTGTCACCGGTGTCGAGCTCATCCGCTGGCACGAGACCGACCGCATCGCCGCGGTGGTGGCCGAGCTGCGCCGGGCCGGCATCGACGCGGACGAGGAGCGAGCCGGGTTCGTGGTCCATCCCGGCGATCCCCGCCCCGCCCGCATCGAGACCTACGACGACCATCGGATGGCCATGAGCTTCGCGCTGCTCGGTCTGCGGGCCCCCGGCATCGAGATCGCCGACCCCGACTGCGTCGGCAAGACGTTCCCCGGCTTCTGGGCGGCCCTCGACGGGTTGCGGGCGACCGGGTCGGGCCCGGCGGGGCAGTAGGGTGCGATCCCCGTGAAGGTCATCGCGATCGACGGGCCCGCCGGCTCCGGGAAGTCCACAGTCGCACGGCGTCTCGCCGAGCGGCTCGGGCTCGAGTACCTCGACACCGGGGCCATGTACCGCGCGGTCACGTTCGCGGCGCTACGCCGCGGTGTCGACCCGGCCGACACCGAGCCCATCGAGAACCTGGCTCGGACGGTCGAGCTCGACGTCACGACCGAGCACGTGCAGGTCGACGGCGTCGACGCCACGATCGAGATCCGTGGGCCCGAGGTCTCGAGGGCCGTGTCCCTCGTGGCCGCCAATGCCGGCGTCCGCACCGAGATGGTGCGGCGCCAGCGTGAGTGGGCCACCGAGCGAGGAGGTGGGGTGCTCGAGGGACGCGACATCGGCACTGTCGTGTTTCCCGACGCCGCGCTCAAGGTGTACCTCAACGCCCGGCCCGAGGTGCGGGCGGAGCGGCGCGCGGCGGAGGTGTCGGACCTCGACTACGAGACGGTGGCGGCCGACATGGCGCGCCGCGACGCGCTCGACCAGGGCCGGGAGACGGCGCCCCTCCGCCGGGCCGACGGCGCCTTCGAGCTCGACACCAGCGACATGACAGTCGACGAGATCGTCGTCGAACTGGTCCGGAGGATCGACGATGCCTGACCACGACACCGAGCCGCCCGCGGCGACCAACGACACCGAGCCGCCCGCGGCGACCGGAAACACCGAGCCGCCCGCGGCGGGCGGTGGGGCAGAGGCAGCCGACAACGGCGCGAGCCCGTCCACTGTGCGCGCCGAGCCCGTCGACGTCCACCCGCCGACGCGGCTCGAACGCACGTCCTACGCCATCGTGCGCGGGCTCTTCTTCGGCCTGGCCAAGGGGTACTTCCGACTCGAGATCCGCGGGGCCGAGCACGTCCCCGCCCACGGGCCGTTCGTCCTCGCCCCCGTGCACCGGTCGAACCTCGACTTCATCCTGGCCGCCACCGTGCGCCGGGCCGCGCATGCGCTACATGGGCAAGGCGTCGATCTGGAAGTGGAAGCCCCTGGGCAGGTTCGTGTCGATGCTCGGGGCGTTCCCGGTCCACCGGGGCACCGCCGATCGCGAGTCGCTCCGTACCTGC
Source organism: uncultured Acidimicrobiales bacterium (assembly GCA_963735375.1). Lineage (GTDB taxonomy): Bacteria > Actinomycetota > Acidimicrobiia > Acidimicrobiales > VFJN01 > ZC4RG19. The sequence goes on along the minus strand of CAVTKS010000004.1, from coordinate 50,357 downwards.
CTGCAGGTCATCGAGAACGGCGAGGCCCTGGTCATGTTCCCCGAGGGCACCCGTCGGTCCGGCCCGACGATCGAGGAGATGTTCGACGGGCCGGCGTACGTCGCCGCCCGCTCGGGCGTGCCGATCGTCCCGGTCGGCATCGGCGGCTCGTCCGAAGCCATGCCCGTGGGCGCGAAGTTCATCCGGCCCCACAAGATCGTCATCATCGTGGGCGAGCCCATCACGCCACCCGTGGGGGAGGGCACGGGACGGGTGAAGCGCCGTGTCGTCCGCGAGATGACGAACCAACTCCAGTCCGATATCCAGGCCCTCTACGACGAAGCCCGCCGCCTCGCCGGCTGACCCGGGGCCGCGGCGGTCAGCCGTGGAGCATGATGCCGAGCACCACGGCGGCGATCGACGTGAGGCCGCTCAGCGCCCCGAACGCCGCCAGCATGACCGTGGAGCGGGCGCCGGCGTGGACGGCGGCCGAGATGCCCGCCAGTGCCACCACCGTGATCTTGACCATGAGGGTGATCTGCCACTCGGTGTCGAAGTCGCCGACGGGCAGCTCGAGCAGGTTCCAGATGCCGGTGGCCACGAGCACCGCGAACGCCGGCCAGGCGATGCGGTTGAACCGTCGGGCGACGGTGCGGGGGACGTCGTCGCCCAGCGCCCGCAGGCCGGGGACCAGCCCGGCGAGGGTGAACTGGCCCCCCACCCAGACGGCGGCGGCCAGGACGTGAAGGCTCAGGCGAACGGTGTCGGCGGTCAGGGGCAGCACTCTTCGCTCTCTCCGTGGTGTCGACGGGACGTGCGGCGGGACGTGCGGCGTCTCCGGCCGTGGGGCGACCCGTGCCGCCGCAGGTTCGGACGCGGGTCGTCAGCACCGGGCTCCGGCCGCCGCACGTGGCCGGTCAGGCGAGCATGGCCAGCACGTCGCTGGCCTTGAGCTGGCGGTCGTTGATGGCCGGGCGGTCGGGCACCGAGCCCCCGAACGCGAACGTGGCCATGACATCGACCCCCGTGAGCAGGTCTCGGAGCTCGCGCGGCGGAGGGAAGTACTCGTCCTCGTCGGTGATGCGCACCTCGTCCACGCCCTCGACGGGATCGAGCCGGGCGATCACGGCGTCGACCAGCTCCTCGGGCGCTGATGCGCCGGCGGTGACGCCGATCGTGCCGCGCAGGTCGTCGGGCACCTCGTCGGCCGCATTGACCCGGTAGACGCGCTCGCAGCCGGATTCGTGGGCCAGCTTCTCGAGGGCCCGGGTGTTCGACGAGTTGGCCGAACCGATGACGACCACAGCGTCACACATCGGGGCGATTTCGGCGAGCGCCGACTGTCGGTTGGTGGTGGCGAAGCACAGGTCGCTGCGGCCGGGGCGCCACAGGCCGGGGAACCGCTCGGCGGTGCGCTCGGCGATGGCCGACCAGTCGCGGTGCGACAGGGTCGTCTGGGCGAGGAGGGCGACCGGCTGCTCGGTGGCGGCGAGGGCGTCGACCTCGGCGACCGACTCGACCCGGTCGATGGCACCGGGGGCGACGGCCATGGTGCCGACCGCCTCCTCGTGGCCCTCGTGGCCCACGTACACGATGCGGAAGCCCTTGCCGGCCCGGGTCTTGACCTCGTGGTGCACCTTGGTGACCAGGGGGCACACCGCGTTGACCACGTAGCTGCCCCGGTCGCGGGCGGCGGCGACCACCTCGGGCGCCGAGCCGTGGGCCGACAGCATGATGGGCCTGCCCTCGGGCACCTCGGCGATGTCGTCGACGAACACGACGCCCAGGTCGCGGAAGCGGTCGACCACCAGCTGGTTGTGGACGATCTCGTGGTAGCAGTACACGGGCGGCTCGAAGGCGCGCACCATCCAGGCCAGGGCCTTGATGGCCATCTCGACGCCCGCGCAGAACCCGCGGGGCGCGGCCAGGAGCACCTTGTCGACGGATCTCGCTACCCGCTCCTGGCCTTCGGCCGGGCCGCTCGGGCCTCGCTCGCTCATTGTCCTCCGGGACGCTCGCTCAAGGGCGCCAGCGTACAGACGGCCGTCCCGACATACCCAAGGGGCAGGGCCGAGGCCTCCGGCCTGATCGAGGGGCATCGAAACGCCGCCGTGGGGACCGGAAGGCCCCGTGGTCCAGGCCGTACACTGGCACGTCCATGTCTGCGCCCCGAGTCGTTGCTGTCGCGCCCGGTTCCCCGGCCGCGCACGTCGGTCTCGTGGAGGGCGACGAGATCGTCTCCGTCAACGGCGAGGTGCCCCGCGACCTGCTCGAGTGGCGGCAGCTGGTCGACGAGCCCCAGCTCGCGGTCGAGGTACGGCGGGGCGGCCTCGAGACGTCGGTCGAGGTCGACAAGCGGGCCGGCGAGCCGCTCGGTGTCGAGGTGCACTCGGCCCTGTTCGACAAGGTGCGCACCTGCGACAACCACTGCGAGTTCTGCTTCATCTACCAGCTGCCACCGGGGCTGCGGCGCAGCCTGTACCTCAAGGACGACGACTACCGGCTGTCGTTCCTCTACGGCAACTTCACGACGCTCACCCGGTTCACCGAGGCCGACCTCGAGCGGGTGCTCACCGAGGGCCTGAGCCCTCTGTACGTCAGCATCCACGCCACCGATCCCGAGGTGAGGGCCGAGATGCTGCGCAACCGCCGCGGGGCCACCAGCCTCCGCTGGCTGCGAGCGCTGCTCGACCACGGTGTCGAGGTGCACGGCCAGGTCGTCGTGTGCCCGGGCGTCAACGACGGTGCCGTGCTCGACGACACGCTGGCCGGCGTGCTCGACCGCTATCCCGAGTTGGCGTCGGTGTGCGTCGTGCCGCTCGGCGTGTCCCGGTTCAACACCGAGGCCCGTATGCGCCCTCACACGACCGCCGAGGCCGCTGCGGTGGTCGACGCCGTGCACGACTGGCAGGACGTCTACGACACCGTCCTCGGCCGTCGGCTCGTGTTCGCGGCCGACGAGTACTACCTGCTGGCCGAGCGTCCGTTCCCGCCGGCCGCCCACTACGGCGACTTCGCCATGCACGAGGACGGCATCGGTATGGCCCGTGCCTTCGAGGCGGAGCTGCTGGGCACGGGACGCGGCCCGCGACGCGATGACGATCCCGACCGCGGCGGCTTCTTCCGCAACGCCGACGTCGAGACGCCGGTCGGCGGTGCGCGCACCGGCTCGGCCCATCCCGCCGGGCTCCCGCCGCGCACGAACCGGGCGCCCGGCGCCCACGAGCGCGGCACGACCGCAGGCTGCGGCGTGGTCGGGATCGCCGGTGCAGACGTGTCCGGCTCGAGCGACGCCGACTACGAGCCCTACCGGGCCGTGCGGGCAACCGCCGACCAGCTCGTCCAGATCGGCGCCAGCCGTCACGCGCCGGTCGCCATCCTCACCGCGCCCTACGGCGCCCAGGTCCTGGGGCCGCTGGTCGCTGCGCTCGGCCGCTCCGACGTGCGCATCGTCACGGTCGACAACCGGTACTTCGGCGGCAACGTCGGTGTGTCCGGCCTCATGGTCGGCGCCGACCTGGCCCGCACGCTGACCGACCAGCCCGAGGGCCACCGCTACCTGCTGCCCGACGTGTGCCTCACCCAGGGGCGGTTCCTCGACGGCACCGCGCCCACCGACCTTCCCCGCCCGGTCGAGATCGTGCCCACCGACGGCCGCGCCCTGCGCGCCGCTTTGGGCCTGTCCGACCTCACCGCCGGCGACCTCGTCGTGGCGGCGTCGGGCCTCACAGAGACCAGGAGCTGACCGTGGCGCTTCCCGTGGTCGCCATCGTCGGGCGACCGAACGTCGGCAAGTCGACCCTGCTCAACCGCGTGCTCGGTCGCCGCGCCGCGATCGTGGAGGAGCGGCCCGGGGTCACCCGCGACCGCAAGGAGGTCGAGGCCGACTGGCTGGGACGACGGTTCCTGCTGGTCGACACGGGCGGCTGGTTGGCACGAGGAACCGACCTGGACGACAAGGTGAGCGCCCAGTCCGAGCGCGCCATCGCCGATGCCGACGTCGTGCTGTTCGTGGTCGACGTCGTGACCGGCGCCACCGACGACGACGCTCATGTCGCGGAGCTGTTGCGCAGGTCGGGGGCGCCCGTGCTGCTGGTGGCCAACAAGGCCGACAACTCCGGCCGCGAGAACGAGATGTGGGAGCTGCTCAGCCTGGGGCTGGGCGAGCCCTTCCCGGTCAGCGCACTGCACGGCCGCGGCACCGGCGACCTGCTCGACATCGTGGTCGAACGGCTCCCGGCCCAGAGTCCCGACGAACTGGCCGCGCTGGAAGCCGACGGCGACCCGTGGGCCGTCGGTGCCGCCGAGACCGGCGGCGACGACGGCGAGCGTGAGCCCGGGGTGGCGGTGGCCATCGTCGGCCGGCCCAACGTGGGCAAGTCCACGCTCTTCAACCGCCTCACCGGCGACGACCGGTCGGTCGTCCACGACATGCCGGGCACGACCCGCGACACGATCGACACGGTCATCGACACCGACTTCGGCCCGGTGCGCCTGGTCGACACCGCGGGCATGCGGCGTCGGGCGAAGATCGACGAGGGCACCGAGTACTACTCGCTGGTGCGGGCGCTGCAGGCGGTCGACGAGTCCGATGTGGCGCTGCTGGTCATCGACGCCACCGAGGGTGTCACCGGGCAGGACCAGCGCCTGGCCGAGCGCGTCGACGCCGCCGGCTGCCCGATCGTCGTGGTCCTCAACAAGTGGGAGCTGCTCGACGCCGAGGCGCGGGCCGACCTGCGCTGGCAGGTGAGCGACAAGCTGCGCTTCGTCGGCGACGCACCCGTCCTCCAGGTCAGCGCCCTGTCCGGCAAGGGCGTGCACAAGCTGTTCCCGGCTCTCGAGGCCAGCGTCGACGCCTACCACCGCCGCATCCCCACCAGTCGGGTCAACGCGGTGCTGCGCGAGGCCCAGCTCGCCCACGCGGCACCCGGCGGCGCGCGTGTGCTGTACGCGACCCAGGGTGCAGCCGAGCCGCCCACGTTCACGCTGTTCGCCAACCGCGAGCTGCCCCGCACCTACCTGCGTTACCTCGAGCGCAAGATCCGCGAGGCGTTCGATCTGGGCGCCACCCCGGTCAAGCTCCGGGTGCGCCGGCGCGGTGAGTGACAGGTCCGTGACAGTCGGTACCCCAGGTCCGCTCGCACGGGTACCATCGCCTCCTACATGAAGCCGATCCTGGCCCTCGTTGGGGTCGCCTCACTGGTCGCTGCCCTCGTATGGGCTCGCTCCACGCGCCGCTTGCACGTGGTCTGGAAGCGGGTCGAGGCCGATCGCGGCCGCGACGCTGACGTGACGGTGCTCGCCCGGTCCGCGTTCCGCAAGGACCTGCACACCACCTGCCTGTACGGCGTGCTGGCGCTGGCCGCCGGCGGTGTGGTCGCGGCGGGCGAGCGCATCCCCAGCCTGCTGTTCCTGCTCATCCTGGTGCCGGTGGCGCTGTCGGTCGCGTTCGGCCGCGACTTCGCCCGCGAGACCCGGCTGGCCGAGGACCGCACCACGATCGAGCGCAAGGCGGAGGAGGTCCTCAGCCAGGAGGAGCTGGCCCCCAAGCGGTGGGCTGCACGGCTGGCGCCCGAGGAGCTGCCGGACTTCGCCGGCTTCGAGCTGGGCCGCGTCTACCAGGCGGGCACCGGCGTCATGGCCGGCGACTTCTACGACGTCTTCCGCGTCGCCCCGTCGCGCATCGCCGCGGTGATCGGCGACGTGACCGGTCGGGGCATCGAGGCGTCCATCACGGCGTTCCAGGCCAAGTACCTCCTGCGCGTGTTCCTCCGGCAGTACCGCGACCCCGCCCAGGCGTTGGAGGAGCTCAACACCCAGATGGCCGCGCCCGACCGCATCGAGGAGTTCATCTCCCTGGTCGTGGTGCTCTTCGACACCGACGCCGGCACGCTGCGCTTCGCATCTGCCGGCCACCCGGCCGCCTGGCTGTGGCACGAGCGCGAGGTGCGCCCGTTGCGGGCGACCGGGCCGCTGCTGATGCTCGACCCCAACGGCAGCTACCACAGCCGCGAGATCGACCTCAACGTGGGCGACCTGCTGCTGTTGTACACCGACGGCCTGGCCGAGGTGCGCAACGGCGAGCAGATCTTCGGCGAGGAGCGCATCGCCAACGCCGTGCGGCGCGACCCCGAACGTCGCGGCGGGTGTGCTGTGCAAGAACCTGCTCGAGACGGCCCGCGACTTCTCGTCGGAGGCCATGGGCGACGACGTCGCCATCCTGGCCATCCGTCGCACCTGACGTGGGCACGGACGACGGCGTCGACCAGACCGGCAGCGGTCCCGACCCGGGTGCAGGGGGTCCGGCGTCCCACACGAGCGAGGAGCTGGCCCGGCTGACGGACAGGGCTCTCGCCGGCAACCTCGCCAAGGTGGGCGACAAGCTGGCCGCCCAGAACAAGCTGTTCGTGCGCGACCGCCTGGCGCTGCTGCTCGACGCCGACTCGTTCGTCGAGGACGCGCTGCTCGCCAACAACCAGGCCACCGACCTGCCGGCCGATGGCGTGGTCACCGGTGTGGGGCGCATCGAGGGCCGGCCGGTGTGCGTCATGGCCAACGACCCCACGGTCAAGGCCGGGTCGTGGGGCGCGCGCACGGTCGAGAAGATCGTGCGGCTGACCGAGTACGCGCTGCGGCACGAGCTGCCGGTGTTCTGGCTGGTCGACTCGGCCGGGGCCCGCATCACCGACCAGGTCGACCTGTTCCCCGGCCGCCGGGGCGCGGGGCGCATCTTCTACAACCAGGTCCGCCTGTCGGGGCGCGTGCCGCAGATCTGCTGCCTGTTCGGCCCGTCGGCCGCCGGCGGCGCCTACATCCCCAGCTTCTGCGACGTCGTGTTCATGGTCGAGGGCAACGCCTCGATGTACCTCGGCTCGCCGCGGATGGCCGAGATGGTCATCGGCGAGGTCACGTCGCTGGAGGAGATGGGCGGCGCCCGCATGCACGCCACGGTGTCGGGCAGCGGCGACAACCTCGCCGTCGACGACCAGGACGCCCTCGACCAGGCCCGCGCGTGGTTCAGCTACTTCCCCCAGACCTGGCGCGAGACCCCGCCGCGGTTCGAGCCCCAGCCTCCGGCCCGCGAGCTGACCGCCGACCTCGTGCCTCCGGAGGAGCACCTGGCCTACGACGTGCACGACCTCATCGATGCCGTCGTCGACGCCGAGTCGTTCTTCGAGCGCATGCCGCTGTTCGCCCCCGAGCTGGTCACGGGGCTGGGCCTGCTCGACGGCCGGCCGGTGGGCATCGTGGCCAACAACCCCATCGCCAAGGGCGGCGTGCTCTTCGTCGACTCGGCCGACAAGGCGGCCCGGTTCGTGTGGCTGTGCGACGCGTTCAACATCCCGCTGGTGTTCCTGGCCGACGTTCCGGGGTTCATGATCGGCACCGAGGTCGAGCGGGCCGGCATCATCCGCCACGGGGCGAAGATGGTGACCGCCGTCAGCGAGGCGACGGTGCCGAAGGTGTCGGTCATCGTGCGCAAGGCGTACGGCGCCGGCCTCTACGCCATGTCGGGGCCCGCGTTCGAGCCTGAGGCGACGCTGGCCCTGCCGACGGCCCGCATCGCGGTGATGGGGCCCGAGGCCGCGGTCAACGCCGTGTTCGCCAACCGCATCGCCGCCATCGACGACCCGGCCGAGCGCGAGGCGTTCGTGCAGGCCGAACGCGAGCTGTACGAGACCGACGTCGACCTCTACCGGCTGGCATCCGAGCTTGTCGTCGATGCGGTGGTCGACTTCGGTGACCTGCGCACCGAGCTGATCCGCCGACTCGAGCTGGCCGACACCAAGGACCGGTCGTTCTCCGACCGGCGCCACGGGGTGCCGCCGGTGTGACCGGCGCGGCCGCGCCGTCGCTGCCCGCCGTTCCGGCGTTGCCGGCGCGCATCACGATCCGCGAGGTCGGGCCGCGTGACGGCCTGCAGCCCGAGGAGCCGCTGCCCGCAGCCTGGCGGGCTGTCCTGGCCGAGTCGCTCGTGCTGGCCGGGGTGACAACGATCGAGGCGGCGGCGTTCGTGTCGCCCAAGGCGGTGCCCTCGATGGCCGACGCGGCCGCCGTCGTGACCCGGCTGCGCGATGCCCTGGACCCGGTGGACGACGCGGTCACGGTGCTCGCCCTGGTGCCGAACGTCCGCGGTGCGCTGCTGGCCGCCGAGACCCGCATCGACGGGCTGACTCTCACCGTGTCCGCCTCCGAGGCCTACAGCCAACGCAACGTCCACATGTCGGTCGAGGAATCGCTGGGGCAGGTGGCGGCCATCCGGGCGGCCATCGGCGACGATCTCCCGCTCGACACGGTGGTGTCGTGTGCCTTCGGCTCGCCCTACGAGGGCGAGATGGCGCCGGCCGAGGTGGCGGCGCTCGGGCGACGGGCGCGCGAGTCGGGCTCGACGAGCCTGACGTATGCCGACACCACCGGAATGGCCACGCCGCGCCGGGTGGCCGACCTGCTGGACGAGACCGGCACCGACGTCGGCCTCCACCTGCACGACACCCGCGGGACCGCCCTCGTCAACGCGTACGCGGCCATGCAGCGGGGAGTCGCACGGTTCGACACCGCCGTCGGGGGCCTGGGTGGGTCGCCGTTCGCAGCGGGGGCCGGCGGCAACCTCGCGACCGAGGACCTGGTGCACCTCTGCGACGACCTGGGCGTGGAGACGGGCGTGGACCTCGACGCGCTGCTCGTCGTCACCGCTCAGGTGGCCGAGGCGGTGGGCCACGCCGTACCGTCTCGGGTCGCAGCGGCCGGCCCGCGATCCCGCCTCCACCCGGGGTGAACGACACTCCCGGGCCCCTCGGGCCAGCCCCTCCTCCGGCCGCTGCTGACGAGCCGATGCCCTGGTGCGAGACCTGTAGCCGCTTCCTGAACCCGAACTCCCTCGAGCCCGACGGGTCGTGCCCGACGTGCGGTCGCGTCGTCGCCGAGCCCGGCGCTGCGGAGGAGCCCCAGAAGGCGCCGTGGCACTTCAAGCTGCTGCTCGTGGCCGTGGTCATCTACCTGGGGTGGCGCCTCGTGCAGATGATCGGCTGGATCATCACCTGACGTAGGGCCAGATGCGGCCGTGGCGGAGCGCGCGGCGCCAGGCGCAGATCGTTGCCGCCGCAACTTTGAACCGAAGCGGTCGACCGGGAACCACGGGTTTCGCGGTTGCACGCGCAACAGCTGACCGACGCTCTGGGCCACCGGATCGGCCCTGGACGGCGATCGTTCATCGTGTCATCGCCCGCGGTGCACCGGCGCGACATCCGGCCGTGGTCACACGTTCGGACGTCGTCCTTACGTTGCCGGCCATGACGACGCTGCCTCGCCGATCCTTCCTCCTCCGCGCCGGTGGCGCGGGCGCCGGGCTCGCCTTCGCCGGTTCGCTGGCGACGGTCCTCGGCGACGCCGCGGGCGCGGGCCCCGCCGCCACCGGTGACCGCCGCCCGCGCCGCCCCGGCTACGGCGATCTCGTGCCCGACCCCGCCGGCATCCTCGACCTCCCGGCCGGGTTCCGGTACCTGGCCTTCTCGCGCGCCGGGGTCGACGTGCTCGACGACGGCCGACCCGTCCCCGCCGCCCACGACGGCATGGGTGCGTTCGACGGCCGCCGAGGCCGCACGCTGCTCGTGCGCAACCACGAGATCGACGCCGAGGCGGTGGAGGAGGACGGGGTCGCCCCCGTGCCGCACGTCGACGGTCACACCTACGATCCCAACGGATCTGGCGGCACGACGACCCTCGCGGTCGACCGGCACGGCAACCTCGTCGGTCATGCGGTCAGCCTGGCCGGCACCGAGGCCAACTGCGCCGGCGGTGTCACGCCGTGGGGCACCTGGCTGACCTGTGAGGAGACCGTCGAGGTCATCGACGGCGTCCGGCACGGGTACGTGTTCGAGGTCGACCCGACTCGGGGAGGCGACCCGACGCCGATCACGGCGCTCGGCCGCTTCGAGCACGAGGCCGTGGCGTTCGACCGGGCGGGAACGGCGTACCTGACGGAGGACGCCGACAGCCCCTTCGGGCAGGTCTACCGCTTCCGGCCGCAGCGGCCCGGTCGGGGGCGAGGGAGCCTGCACGCAGGCGGCCAGCTCAGCACCCTGCGCATCCCGGAGCTCGACGGCACCGACCTGTCGGCTGTGACGGAGCCGGGCACGGTGTTCCGCCATCTGGAGTGGGTACCGGTCGACCAGCCCGATCCGGCCGAGGACGAGTCGCTGCGCGACCTGTACCCGGGGACGCCGATCCAGAAGGCCGAGGGCATCTGGCACGGCGACGGGTCGGTCTGGTTCGTGGCGTCGTACGGCGGCGGCCCCGACGCCGAGGACGAGGAGGATCGCAGCGCCGCGGCGCACGGCGGTCAGATCTGGCGCTACTCGCCGCGACCGCGACCGGCTCGAACTGGTCGTGCTCTTCGAGCCCACCCATGACTTCGAGGGCCCCGACAACATCACGGTGTCGCCCTACGGGTACGCCGTCATGTGCACCGACGGCGAGGACGACAACCAGTTCCTGGCCGGGATCACGGGCGACGGCCAGGCATTCCCCCTCGCTCAGAACCGCCTGAGCAACGAGGAGTTCGCCGGTGCCTGCTTCTCGCCCGACGGCGACACGCTGTTCGTCAACATCCAGGAGCCGGGCACGACGTTCGCCATCCAGGGGCCGTGGCGCCGCTGATCCGGTGATGTGACCTGGTGACTGGCGGGGGAGCGGGCCCCGGTTGCTACCATGGCGTTTCCCCGTCGGGCTGTGGCGCAGTTTGGTAGCGCACTTGACTGGGGGTCAAGGGGTCGCAGGTTCAAGTCCTGTCAGCCCGACCACGAAGTACCAGGTCAGAGCCGGTCCCTCGGGGCCGGCTCTCGCCGTTTCGGGGGGCGGGTCGCAGGCCTAGGGCGTGCCGCCGAAGTCGACGTCCCCGGTCTCGACCGTCCCGGCCGTCCGGCCCGGCGCGGTGTGGTGCGTCCAATACAGGTTCGTGTGCGCGATGACCTGGTCCGGCGGCGGCGCCCCCCATGCCGTGTGGTCCCCGGTGGTGTGAGCATCGCTGACAAGCGTCGCGTCGTACCCCCTGACGAACGCGCCGTGGAGCGTCGAGCGGATGCATGCATCGGTCTCTGCGCCGACGACGACGAGTCGCCCGACTCCGAGGCCCGACAGCACGGGCTCGAGTGTGGTGTCCTCAAAGGAGTCGCCGTAGTTCTTCTCGATGAGCGGCTCGGCGTCGTCGGGAGCCAGCTCGCCGACGATCCGCCACTCGTCAGCCCCCCTCGCAAGCTGCTCGTCGGAGTGCTGGACCCAGACAACGGGGACCCGTTCCCGCCGAGCCTTCTCGACAAGGCTGCCGACGTTCGCGACGACCGCGTCGCGCTCGTGCGCCCCCTCGACGACGCCGTTCTGCACGTCGACGACGAGAAGTGCCGTGTTCGGCCGGTTCTCGAGTGTGGTCATGGCCTCTCCTCAGCTCACCAACGTCGCAGGGCGGACGGCAACGACCTCGTGTCGCCCACGGACTTCTCATTGTCGCGCTCCGCCACCCACGAAGAACGCCCTGAATGAGGATGTGCCGCAGGCGCGACCCGGTCAGCTACCGCCCGCTCGGCTGTGCGCCCTGACGTCGCCTGGACCGGGTTACGCCGAGGTCGATGCCTTGGCGCCCTTCGACTGGGTGGCCTTCCCGGACCGGGCGCCCTCCGCCGCCTCGGCGGGCCGGTCCGGGCCGACGGCGCGGATGTAATCGCGAAAGCCCAGGTCGTCCTCCTCGACGGTCACTGATCGCAGGTGCTTGCGGAGCGTCACCCGCGCCTTGACCGAGGCCTCGTCGGGCAGGCCGTCGAGCGACGCAAGGAATTGGCGGAGGTCCCCCAGCGTCATCGTGTGGGACGCGGTGCGGCCGGTGATGGTTCGTTTCACGCCGACCATCCTCGCGAACCCCGCACGTCCTTCACCGAAAGTTCTACGGCCCGATGGCCACACCCGCCGCGCTGCGTGGGAGCATGGCCGACATCGGCGCGGACAGTCGTTCTGTAACGGTCATCATCCCCACCCACAACCGCGCGGCCGTGGTGCCGAGGGCGGTTGCGTCCGCGTTGGCGTGCGTGCGCCCGGGCGACGAGGTCATCGTCGTCGACGACGGGTCGGCGGACGACACCGAGGCGGTGCTGGCCCCGTTCGCCGACAGGATCCGCTACCTGCCGGTGGCCCATGGCGGCGCCGGCGCGGCGCGCAACCACGCGGTGCACGAGGCGCGCGGGGCCTTCGTCGCCTTCCTCGACTCCGACGACGAGTGGACGCCCGACAAGCTCGAGGTGCAACGGACGCTGATGGCGGAGCGGCCGGACATCGTGTTCTGCTTCACCGACTTCGCGGCTCGCCACGTGGGCGCGGACGACGTGCACAACTACCTCGCCCGCTGGCACGGGGACGAACGGAGCTGGGACTCGATCCTGGGCCCTGCCGTCCCGTACTCGTCGATCGCCCCGCTTCCACCGGGCAGGGTCGACGAGGTCGACGTCCACATCGGCGACCTGTACCCCGAGGTGCTGAGTGGCCACTTCGTCCCGACGTTCACCCTCATGGTCAACCGCGAGCTGGCGGGGGACGCGCTGAGCTTCGCCGAGGATCTGCCCACCTACGAGGACCTCGAGTGCCATGCTCGCCTCGCTCGTCTCGGTCCCGCTGCCTACATCGACTGTGAGACGGCGTACCAGTGGGGGCACGCCGGCCCGCGCCTCACCAACGCGAACACCTACGCGTGCACATCCGCCCGGGTCACGATCCTCGAACGGGTCTACGGGCGCGACCCCGACTTCCTGGCCCGGTACGGCGACCGGTACCGGCGCGAGCTACGTCGCCAGCACCTCACGGGCGCACGATGGTTGCTCCGCAAGGGACGCACCAGCGAGGCGCGCGAGGAGCTCGACCGGGCCGGCGATGCCCCGCTGGCATACCGCGCGGCGGCGCTCGTGCCGGAATGGCTGGTCCCGACCGGTCTCGGTCGTCGGGCGCGGGCGGCCGTGCGCTCGTCGCGCGAGTCCGTCGACGGCTGACGGCCGCTCCCGCCCGGCGGGTGGCCCACGCGGGTGGCGGCGGTCAGGCAGGTACCGTCGGGGACCATGTGTGGCCGCTTCGTGTCCGCGTCGCCTCCCGACGAGATCGCCCGCTACTTCGACGCCGCTGCGCCGGAAGCGCTGCTCGAGCCGTCGTACAACGTGGCGCCGACGAACGACGTGTATGCCGTGCTGTCCGACGGCGGCGTGCGTCGGGTCGATGCGTTCCACTGGGGCCTCGTTCCCGTCTGGGCCAAGGACCCCAAGGTCGGCTCGCGCATGATCAACGCCCGCGCCGAGACGCTGGCCAGCAAGAACGCGTTCAAGCCCGCCCTCAAGCGACGTCGCTGCCTGATCCCTGCCGACGGGTTCTACGAGTGGAAGAAGCTGCCGGACACCAAGCGCAAGCAGCCCTACTTCATCCACCGGCCCGACGGCGAGCCGCTGGTGTTCGCCGGGCTGTGGGAGGTGTGGAAGGGCCCCAAGGACGCGAACGGCGAGCGCACGGGCGAGCCTCTGCGCTCGTGCACGATCATCACCACCACGCCCAATGAGGTCATGGCCGAGGTCCACGACCGCATGCCCGTCATCCTGCCGCCCTCGGCATGGGACGAGTGGCTCGACCCCGAGAACGACGACATCGACACCCTGGGCAAGCTGCTCGTCCCCGCCCCGCCGAACGTGACCGAGCTCCGGCCCGTGTCGACCGAGGTCAACAGCGTGCGGAACAAGGGCGCCGGGCTGATCGAGCCGGCGTCACCCGACCAGCTGGTGACCGGCGAGCGGTCCGGCTGACGCCGATCGGACGTCAGGCCGTCACGGGCGGGACCACGATGCGGCGACGCGCTCGCCCTGCCCCTGGTCGCGGAGGGCCGCACGCAGGCGGTCCGCCGCGTCGTCGAGGGCCTCGGGATCAGGGGAGTGGTCGGCCTTGGCGAAGGAGAGGTCGGCCTCGGAGTCGATGGGAATGAGGTGCAGGTGGCAGTGGGGCACCTCGAGCCCCGCGATGATCATGCCGATCCGAGCCGGCGAGAACGCCTGCATCTGCGCCCGGCCGACGGCGCGGGCCACCTCCATCAGGTGCGCCGCCAGATCGGGCTCGAGGTCGACCCAGTGATCGACCTCGTCGACGGGCACGACCAGGGCGTGGCCCGGCGCGATGGGCGCGATGGTCAGGAAGGCGACCGCCCGGTCGTCGCGCCACACGAACCGCCCCGGGATCTCGCCCTCGATGATCTTGGTGAACAGCGTCGCCATCGGCCCGCACACTAGAGCCGAGGTTCGGCAGCCGCCCCGGACACGGTCCGACCACGTGCCTTCCGGCCGCTCCCGCCTACGCTGACGGCCCTGATGGGCGACGTCACACGCGAGTCACGCATCCTCACGCTGCCGAACCTGGTCACCGTGGTCCGGCTCTCGTGCCTCCCCATCTTCCTGTGGCTGTTGTTCGCCCAGGAGAACAGGGCCGCCGCCGCGTGGCTGCTCGCCGCCCTCGGCATCACCGACTGGGTCGACGGGTACCTGGCCCGGCGCCTGCACCAGGAGTCGGACCTGGGCAAGATCCTGGACCCCGTGGCCGACCGCCTGCTCTTCATCGTCGGCGCCGGCGGCATCCTCATCGACGGCTCGGTGCCCACCTGGTTCGCCGTCGTCGTCCTGGTGCGCGAGACGCTCGTCGGCGGCACCACGCTGGTGCTCGCCGCTCTCGGCGCGCGGCGCATCGACGTGACCTGGTACGGCAAGGCAGGAACCTTCGGGCTGATGGTCGCGTTCCCGCTGTTCCTGGCGAGCCACTCGACGCTGGGGTGGGCGGACACCGCCGGCGTGCTGGCCTGGCTCGCCGGCATCCCGGGCCTGGTGCTCAGCCTGTACGCCGCGGCGCTGTACGTGCCCCTGGCCCGCCGCGCGCTTGCAGACGGTCGGGCCGACAGGCACCACGCAGGCGGTACGGTCGAGGCATGAAGGCGGTCATCATGGCCGGCGGCGAGGGAACTCGCCTTCGCCCCCTCACATCCAACGCCCCCAAGCCGATGCTGCCCATCGCCAACGCGCCGATGATGGAGCACATCGTCGCGTTGCTGCGCGAGCACGGCTTCGACGACATCGTGGTCACGGTCGCGTTCCTGGCCAACCACATCCGCAACTACTTCGGCGATGGTTCCGAGCTGGGCGTGCGCATGGTGTACGCCACCGAGGAGACGCCACTCGGCACCGCTGGTTCGGTGCTCAACGCCCGCGACGAGCTCGACGAGCGCTTCCTCGTGATCTCGGGCGACGTGCTCACCGACATCGATCTCGGCGCGATCAACCGGTTCCACGACGAGAAGGGGGCCCTCGCCACGATCGGCCTGACCCCCGTCGAGAACCCGCTCGAGTTCGGCATCGTCATCACGCGCGAGGACGGCTCGATCGAGCGGTTCCTCGAGAAGCCCACCTGGGGCCAGGTGTTCAGCGACACGATCAACACGGGCATCTTCGTCCTCGAGCCCGAGATCTTCGACTACATCGACGCGGGCCGGTCGGTCGACTTCAGCTCGGACGTCTTCCCCCGCGTGCTCGAGGACGGCAAGCCGCTGTACGGCGCGGTGGTCGAGGGCTACTGGGAGGACGTGGGCACCCTCGAGGCCTACGTGCGGGCCCACAAGGACGTGCTCGACGGCAAGGTGGACGTCGAGATCCCCGGCTTCGAGATCAGCGACGGCGTCTACGTCGGCGAGGGGGCGGACATCCACCCCGACGCCCGCATCGAGGGCCCCGTCATCATCGGCGACTACTGCCGGCTGGAGGGCAACGCCCGCCTCGGCGAGTACACGGTGCTCGGCACCAACGTGCGCGTCCGTGCCGGCGCCGACCTGCAGCGTGCCGTGATCCACGACAACACCTACATCGGCGAGAACGTGCGGCTGCGCGGTACCACCGTGGGCCGGTCCTGCGACCTGCGCAACGGCGTCCGGGGCGAAGAGGGCGTGGTGCTCGGCGACGAGTGCTTCGTCGGCGAGCAGGCCGTGCTGACGGCCGGGGTCAAGGTCTACCCGTTCAAGACGGTCGAGGGCGGGGCGGTCATCAACAGCTCGATCGTGTGGGAGTCGCGGGGCTCGCGCAGCCTGTTCGGTCGCCTGGGCGTTTCCGGGCTGGCCAACGTCGACGTCACACCCGAGCTGGCGACGCGGGTGGCCATGGCTTTCGCCACCACCCTCAAGAAAGACGCGACGGTCGTCACGTCACGCGACTCCAGCCGGTCGGCGCGCATGCTCAAGCGGGCGATGATGGCCGGGCTCAACGCCGCGGGGGTCAACGTGCGCGACCTCGAGGTGGCGTCCATGCCGGTCACCCGCTTCACCGTCGCCCGGCCCGAATCCGACGCGGGCATCAGCATCCGCCTCGAGGAGCACGACCCCCAGTCAGTGGTCATCCGCTTCTTCGACACCAAGGGCGCCGACATCACCGAGGGGGCGCAGCGGAAGATCGAGCGCTTGTTCCTGCGCGAGGACTTCCGTCGGGTGTTCCCCGGCGAGATCGGCGACATCGGGTTCCCGCCGCGTCATCTCGAGCTGTACAGCGTCGCCCTCGAGGCCGCCGTCGACGTCGGCCGCATCTCCGACGCCGGGTTCAAGGTGGTGGTCGACTACTCGTACGGGGCCACGTCCTTCGTGATGCCCAACATCCTGTCCAAGCTCGGTGCCGACGTCCTGGCGGTGAACCCGTTCGCGTCGACCGCGGGGGTCATGTCCTGGGACCGCGACGATCACGCCGCCAGCGTCGCCAACCTGGTCAGGGCCTCGGGAGCGTCGGTCGGCGCCGTCATCGACCCCGACGGTGAGCACCTGACGCTGGTCGACGACGCCGGCCACGTGCTGTCCGACGACCAGGCGCTGCTGGCCTATGTCAGCCTGGTGGCCGGGCACCTCGAGGGTGGGTCGATCGCCCTGCCGCTGTCGGCGACCGATCACGCGGATCGCCTCGCCGCCGACCGCGGCGTCGAGATCGTGCGCACCAAGCTGTCGAACGCCGCGCTCATGCAGGCGGCGTCACGCCCCGGCGTCGGGTTCGCGGCCAACAGCGAGGGCGGATTCATCCTGCCGTCGTTCCTGCCGGCCTTCGACGGCGCGGCGGCGATGGTCAAGATGCTGGAGCTGCTCGCGCTCGACGGCGTTCCTCTGTCCAAGGTGGTGAGCGGCCTGCCCTCGGTGCACATCGTGCACGAGACCGTGGTCACCCCCTGGGAGCAGAAGGGCACGGTCATGCGCTCGCTGGTCGAGCTGTCCAAGGATCGCGAGGTCGACCTCGTCGACGGGGTCAAGGTGCGGCACGAGAACGGCTGGGCGCTGGCCCTTCCCGACCCCGAGGAGCCGGTCACCCACATCTGGGCCGAGAGCGACACCGACGGCGACGCCCGGCGGTTGGCCCAGGAGTACGCGCGACGCATCCGCCAGCTGCTGCGCTGACCGGTCAGCTCGTCGAGCGGCGCGCCACGGCCACGGCGCGGGTGACCTCGGGGTTGTAGCAGACGCCCTTCATGCCCAGCAGCTGCGCCGACACGCAGCGGTTCGAGCTGCGGCACGCAGCGTGCTCATCGCCGCGCCCGAGGATGCGGCGAGCGAGGTCCGGCTCGGCGTAGAACGGCCGGCCGAACCCCACCATGTCGGCCTGGCCGGTGGCGACGATGTCGCGCGCCTCCGCCGCGGTGCGGATGCCGCCGACGGCGAAGACGGGGATGCTCACCAGCGAGGAGACACGCGTGAACAGGTCGCGGTTCCACACGGACAGGAACGGCGCTCGTCGCCCGCCCACCCAGGCGCCCGCCATGAGAGCCGCCCGCCGCGAACGTCGTGGCGCGGCCGACCGGAAGCGCCGCTTCATGGCCGTGTTCTGCCACAGCGCGGACGGGATGTCGCCCCTGCTCAGGCGGGTGTCCGGTAGGACCGACACCTCGACCGGCGTCACCGCGTCGAAGCCCCACTCCGCCACGAGCCGGCAGGTCTCCACGGCCTGGTCGAGCGTCACGTGGCGACCGAACGGCGGAGCGGACTCGACGGGAACCTTGACCGTGCAGGGGAAGTCCCCGCCCGCTCGCTCCGCGACGGCCAGGCGGATGGCCCGCAGGATGCCGGCCCGGCGCGCCGGCGAGCCGCCGAACTCGTCGCGCCGCCGGTTGTAGAACGGCGACAGGAACTGGTCGAGCAGCTTGGCGTTGGCCGACCCGAGCTGGACACCGTCGTACCCCGCCTCGCGCGCCCAGGCGGCGACGTCCCCGTAGCGGCGGACGATGGCGTGGACCTCGTCGGTCGTCAGCACGTGCACCGGCACACCGACGAACGCCGGCCGGAGCAGCCAGGGAACGGGGGACGCGGCGAGGACCGGGCCGCGGCGCCGGGTCGCGTAGGGCTCGTGCCATGCCTCCATGGCGTAGAGGCCACCGTGCCCGATCTGGAGATGGATGGCCGCGCCCTCGGCGTGGACGGCGTCGACCATCGGTGCCATGGCGAGCACCCGCTCGCGGCTGCTCGCCAGGGTCATGCCGGGCGACGTCCGGCCCTCGTCGTAGATGCAGGCGCTGCCCTGGATGATGAGCCCGACCCCGGCCATGGCGTTCGGCACGAACGCCTTGGCGTAGGCCTCGCCCGCGTCGGGACCGTCGCCCGCGCCCTCGAGCACGGGCGCGCGATAGACGCGGTTGCGGACCGAGGACGAGCCGATGCGGAGCGGCGCGGTCAGCGCGGGCGGGGTGCCGTCGATCGGGCAAAGCTACAAGCCTCGACCGGTGATCGAGGCTTGTTCCCAGGTCACCGGCAGCGTCGACGCCTGCCGCCGCCTCCGGCCCGCGACCTCAGTTCGCGGCCAAGTCTCAACCCGCCGTCGAGGTTTGACACAGTTCGCTAGCCTGCCCCGTCATGGACATCCCCTCCGAGCTCCGCTACTCCGCTGACCACGAGTGGGTCCGGGTCCAGGATGGGCGGGCACGAACCGGCATCACCGACTATGCGCAGGACGCCCTGGGCGACGTCGTCTTCGTCGATCTTCCCGAGGTGGGCACCACGGTCGAGCGGGGCGTCAACTGCAGCGAGGTCGAGTCGACGAAGTCGGTGTCGGAGATCTACGCCCCCGTGAGCGGCACGATCGTCGAGGTCAACACCGAGTTGGCTGACAACCCGCAACGCCTCAACGAAGACCCGTACGGTGACGGATGGATGTTCGTGATCGAACCGTCCGACGACGCTCAGCTGGCGGAGCTGCTCGATGCCGAGGGCTACCGTGCGCTGATCGAGGGGTGACAGACGTGGCCGACGACGTCTTCTGCAACCAGTGTGGTCACGGCAACCCACCGGGGTCGAACTTCTGTTCCTCGTGCGGGTCGCCGCTGGCGACGCTGCGCGAGGACCCGACCACGGTCACGTTCATCCCCGAAGCCGGCGAGGGCTACGACGAGGTGTCCGTCGAGTTCGGTGACATGCCCGACGGCGTCGGCATCCTGGTGGTGAAGCGCGGGCCCAACGTCGGCTCCCGCTTCGCCCTCGAGAAAGACCTGGTCCAGGCCGGCCGTCACCCCGAGAGCGACATCTTCCTCGACGACGTCACCGTCTCGCGCCGCCACGCGGAGATCATCCGCGAGGACAACCAGTACCTCGTGCGAGACGCCGGTTCGCTCAACGGGACCTACCTCAACCGAGAGCGTGTCGACTCGGCGCCGCTCAACGACGGCGACGAGCTGCAGATCGGCACGTTCAAGCTCGTGTTCTTGACTGGGAGGGGAGATGCCACGTGACCCGCGCACCAACTGATCGATCCCACCTGTCGATCGGCGAGGTCCTCTCGCTGCTCCAGGAGGAGTTCCCGGACGTCACGATCTCGAAGATCCGGTTCCTCGAGAGCCAGGGCCTGCTCGATCCCGAGCGCACCCCGTCGGGCTACCGCAAGTTCTACGAGGCCGACATCGACCGCCTCCGGTGGATCCTGCGCCAGCAGAAGGACCACTACCTGCCTCTCAAGGTGATCAAGGATCGCCTCGACGACACCGGCCCGATTCGCACCGCTCCCACGGCTGCGACCCAGGCAGGGCTGGACGAGGCCAATGGCGCCAGCCGCGGTCAGGTTCCCGCGCCCGTCCCCGCGATGGCGGCCGCGCTGACCGCCAGCGAGCAGCGGGCCGCCTACTCCGCCGTGGCCCTCGACGACCGTCCCCGACCAGGTGAACGGGCTGCACCGGCGGGGGCAGCGGCTGCAGCACCGCGTGTGGTCGGCGAGCCCGCCACGCGAGCGCCGGAGCGCCGTCCCGCGCCGGCAGACAGCGCCCGTGCCGATGTCTCCGACGTCATCGAGGCACCGTCGCCCCGTACTCCCGCGGTCGCGCCGGCGGACGACCCCACGTTGCTGCTGTCGCCGTCGCTGCCCGCGGCCGAGCCGCCCGGCACCGGTCGCGCACGCTCGCGCGCCGGCGCGCGGGCCGCCGCCGGTCACGAGGCCGGGGCCGTCAGCCTCACCGCCGACGAGCTGATCCAGGCCAGCGGCCTGTCGGCGCGGGCGGTCCGCGAGCTCGAGGGGTACGGCCTGCTCGAGAGCTACGCGGTGGGCGATGCCACGTACTACGACGCGGATGCTCTCGTCATCGCCCGCACGGCCGCCGGGTTCCTCGAGCACGGCATCGAGGCGCGCCACATCCGCAGCTACAAGGTGGCCGTCGAGCGGGAGGCGGGGCTCTTCGAGCAGATCGTCCTGCCACTGCTGAAGCAGCGCAACCCCGACGCCAAGCGGCGGGCCACCCAGACGGTCGCCGAGCTGATGCGCCTGGGTGACGACATGCGCAGCGTCCTGTTGCGCCGCGGGTTGCGCGACCACATCCCACCGTCCTGACACCGGCGCGCGAGGCGTCGTCGCCGTCCCGGATGTCCCCGCCGGGACCGCTCCGAACCCCCTGGGGGCCGACGAAAACGCGTGGACTTGGGAGTAGGGTTGCGGGCAATGGCCGTCGAGATGGAACTCGTGAGCGTCGAGGCGCCGGAGCGTCCGACCCGCACGCCAGTTGTCATCCTGCGCGAGACCGCCGGCCAACGGCGGGTGTTGCCCATCTTCATCGGGACCCCCGAGGCCCAGGCCATCGCCCTGTCGATGCAGAACATCGAGACCCCGCGGCCAATGACGCACGACCTGATGAAAAACCTCCTCGACGAGGTCGGTGCCCGCATCGAGCGCATCACGGTCACGGCCCTGCGCGACGGCACGTTCTTCGCCGAGATCGTGCTCAGCGCCCAGGGCGAGGTGCGCACGGTGTCGAGCCGCCCGTCCGATGCCATCGCCCTCGCCATCCGCATCGGCTCGCCGATCTTCGCGGAGGAGGACGTCCTCGACGAGGCCGGCCGGGTCGAGCAGCCCGACGAGGAGCAGGCCGAGCAGATGGTCGAGGAGTTCCGCGAGTTCATCGACCACGTCAACCCCGAGGACTTCGCCACCTGATGGCCGGCCGGGTTGCGTCGTCGGCGTCGCCCCGGGCCGTTGACCCTCGACCATCGGCGTCGTACCCTGCTCGATCGTGACATCGGCGTAATTCCGTCGATGTCACCTACCGCAGGTAGGAGACCGTGTGAGCGAGCGTTCGAACTCTCCCGTCGAGTCGTTCAGTGGCAAGAAGGCGGCCGATGTGGTCGGTATCAGCTACCGCCAGCTCGACTACTGGGCACGCACCGACCTGATCCGCCCGTCGCTGGCCGACGCGCAGGGCAGTGGCAGCCGGCGCCGCTACAGCTACCGCGACCTGCTGGAGCTGAAGCTTGTCAAGACGCTGCTCGACGACGGCATCAAGCTCGAGTCGATCCGCGAAGCGTTCGGCTACCTGCGCGATCGGCTCGGCGAGGACCTGTCGACGGCCAAGCTGGTGATCGCCGGCAACAGCGCCGTCTTGGTGCGCGAGAACGACGAGCTGATCGACGTCGTCAATCGCTATCAGGGCCAGGGAGTGCTCAACCTGCTCGCCCTCGACGGCGTCCAGAGCCAGGTCGACGCGGCGATCGTCGAGTTGTTCCCTCCTGAACCCGCCTCCTCGACCTCACGCGAGGACGAGGAGGCGGCCGCACGGCGCGTCGCCGACGGGAAGCGCTGACAGCCAGTCTCCTCGTCGCCGGTCGCGACGATGACGGCCGCCCTGGCGCTGGGCGCGCGGCACATGTGCCGTGTCCGGCGGCAGCACTAGCCTCGGCAGCCGTGACGTTGCACACCTCGCCGCTCGACGACCGCCATCGCGCCCTGGGGGCGAAGATGGTCCCCTTCGGGGGCTGGGACATGCCCATCCAGTACCCGTCGGGCACCCTCGCCGAGCACCAGGCCTGCCGCAACGGTGCGGCGGCGTTCGACGTCAGCCACCTGGGCACCGTGCGGGTCGCCGGAGTCGGCGCGCTCGATCGGCTGCAAGCGGCGTTCACCAACGATCTCGGGAAGATCGGCGCGGGGCGCACGCAGTACACCCACCTGCTCGACCCGTCCGACGCCTCGGTGCTCGACGACATCATCGTGTGGTGGGTGGGCGACGACCGCTTCGACGTCATGCCCAACGCCTCCAACACGGAGGGCGTGCGCAGCGCCATCGGCGGCGAGGACGTGACGGCCAGCCGGGCCGTCATCGCCGTGCAGGGCCCGCGGGCCCGTGAGCGCCTTGCCGGCGTGTCGCCCGAGGCCGCCGCGGTGGCCAGGAGGACGGTGGCGGAGATCGACGTGCTCGGGCACAGCTGTGTGGTGGCCGGCACCGGGTACACGGGCGAGGACGGGGTCGAGCTGGCCGTACCCGCGGACGCCGCCGGTGCCGTCTGGGACGCCGTCATCGCCGCGGGTGTCACGCCCGCCGGGCTCGGCGCCCGTGACACCCTGCGGCTCGAGGCCGGCCTGCCGCTGCACGGCCACGAGTTGGGCCCCGGTATCACCCCGCTCCAGGCCGGGCTCGGCTGGGTCGTCGCCTGGGGCAAGGGTGACTTCCAGGGATTCGCGGCGCTCGCCGCCGAGCGCGACCGCGGCATCACCCGGCGCCTGCGCGGTCTCGAGGTCGAGGGCCGGCGCCCGCCGCGGGCCGACTGCCCCGTGCTCGTCGACGGCGAGCCGGTCGGCGTCGTCACGAGTGGCAACCTGTCGCCGACGCTGCAGCGCGGCATCGCGCTCGCGTTCGTGCCACCGGAGCTCGGCGAGGGGAGCGAGGTGGTGGTCGACATCCGCGGTACTTACGCCCCGGCGCGCATCGTGCCCACGCCCTTCTACCGCCCGACAGGCTGACGGGGGGTTCGCCCCGATATTGGGCTGTGCGATCGTTGACACGCGCCGTAGCCTTCTCGACAACACCCGATGGATTGGGGGTTGCGAGATGGCTTTGGCACCGTTGGTCGACGATGTGCTCGGAGGCGACATCCCGCTCGCCGTCGAGGCCTACGACGGCAGCCGCGCCGGGCCCGACGACGCCGCGACCACGCTGGTCGTGCGCTCTCCGGACGCGCTGTGCCGCATCCTGACTGCGCCGGGCGAGCTGGGCATCGCCCGGGCCTACGTCGCCGGCGACCTCGACGTCGACGGCGACATCTGGGACCTGCTCGCGCTGCGCGACCGCATGCCCAACGTGCGGCTGGCGCCGCGGGCGCTGCTGCGGCTGGTCGACGAGCTCGGCGGCTGGCGCCAGGTGCGCCGGCTGGCGCCACCCAAGGAAGAGGCCCGCCTGCACGGCCGTCGTCACAGCCGGGAGCGCGACGCCGCAGCGATCAGCCACCACTACGACGTGTCGAACGCCTTCTACCGGCTGGTGCTGGGGCCGAGCCTGACGTACTCGTGCGCTGTGTTCCACGACCCCTCCGACTCACTCGAGCAGGCGCAGGCCAACAAGTACGAGCTGATCTGCCGCAAGCTCGCCCTCGAACCGGGCATGCGCCTCCTCGACGTGGGGTGCGGGTGGGGCGGCATGGTGCTGCACGCCGCCGCCCACCATGGCGTGCGAGCGGTGGGCGTCACGATTTCGCAGCGCCAGGCCGATCTCGCTGAGAAGCGCACGGTCGAGGCGGGCCTGTCGGAGCAGGTCGAGATCAGGGTCCAGGACTACCGCGAGATCGAGGACGGTCCGTTCGACGCGATCAGCTCGATCGGCATGTTCGAGCACGTCGGAGAGGCGCGGTTGGCCGAGTACTTCGGCCGGTTGCGCGCGCTCGTGCATCCCGACGGACGCCTGCTGAATCACGGGATCAGCCACCCACCCGGGCACAAGGCACGGTTGCCGAACCGCAGCTTCGCCAACCGCTACGTCTTCCCGGACGGCGAACTGCACGAGGTGGGGCGCGTGGTGACGCTCACTCAGGAGTCCGGGTTCGAGGTGCGTCACCTCGAGGCTCTCCGCGAGCACTACGCCCTGACACTGCGGCGCTGGGTGGCCAACCTCGAGGCGGCATGGGACGAGGCGGTGGAGGAGGCGGGCGAGGCCCGCGCCCGGGTCTGGCGCCTCTACATGGCTGCCTCGGCGGTGAACTTCGAGGCCGGCCGCACGCAGATCCACCAGATCCTGGCGACGCCGACGACCGAGGACGGCCGCTCGGGCATGGCGCTGCGCCCCACGTTCGAGTGACCGCGGCGCCGGGGTGGCCGGCGCGTCAGGCCAGCTGGCGGGCGATCGTGCCCGTGTCGTAGTACACGCGGGCGCCGACCAGCCGCTCGCCCTCGAACGAGAAGATGATCGCAGTGCGGCACCGGAACCTGTGGCCGGTGGCCTCGAAGTCGGGGCCCGAGCCCAGGTGGGTGCCCGACATCCACAGCTCGCACACCACGGCGTCGTCGCCGTGGTGCACGTCGATGACCTCGAGCTGCAGGTCAGGGAAGTAGCTGCGCGTCACTTGGTAGTAGTGACGCACCTCGTCGATGCCGTCGTACACCCGCAGGTTGCCGATGAGCTCGTAACGGGCGTGGTCGAAGCAGGCGAGCGAGCCATCGACGTCGTTGGCGTTCTGGGCCTCGAGCAGGCGGCGGAGCACCTTCTCACGGTGGGCCTGGACCTTGGAGCCGATGGGTGTCACGTCGGCCACTGTCGGTCCCTCCGATGTCGGCGGTCGAGCGGTCAGCGAGCAGGGATCGGGGGCGGTCAGTCGAGTAGGTCGGGCTGGTCGGCGACGATCTTGTCGTACAACGGCTGGAAGCTGAGCCAGCCCGCGACGTTGGAGCCGACCTGGCTGCGGGTCAGCGCGGCGCACTCGTCGTCGATGACGACCGGCTCGCCGGCCGCGTCGGCCAGCAGCTGCACGTGGCACGAACGCTCCATGGTGATGAACCACCACGCGGCCTCGTCGACCGTCGTTCCCACCGTGAGCAGGCCGTGGTTGCGCAGGATGGCGGCCTTGCCGTCGCCCAGGGCGTGCGCGATGCGCTTGCCCTCCTCGGTGTCGAGCACCACACCCGTGTAGTCGTCGAACAGGGCGTGGTCGTCGTAGAACGCGCACGCGTCCTGCGTGAGCGGCGCCAAGGTCTTGCCCAAGGTCGAGAAGGCCCGCCCGTAGGGCGAGTGGGTGTGGGCTGCGGCCTTCACGTCGGGTCGGGCGGCATGGATCTGGCTGTGGATGGCGAACGCGGCGGTGTTGACCGGCCAGTCGCCCTCGACGACCTTGCCCTGACTGGTCGACCAGGATGAGGTCGCGGGCCCGGATCAGCCCGAAGCTCATGCCGAACGGGTTGACCCAGAACAACTCGGGGTGCTCGGGGTCGCGCCCCGTGAGGTGGCCGGCGACCCCCTCGTTGAACCCGAAGCGGTCGAACAGGCGGAACGCTGCTGCCATGCGCTGCTTCATGTGGGTGCGCTCCTCGTCGGGCGAGGAGAACTGCGGGAAGCGGTGGGGCTGGCGGTCGGACATCGTGCGGCTCCGAATCGGTGTGCGCGGGTGAAGTCTACGAGGGCGTGGGACCGGGCACCGGGCGCAGCTCGTCCCACAGGGCGCGGACGTCGCCGTCGGGATCACCGACGACGGCGGGGTGGCGATCGAGCACGCAGGTGAGGCGCTGGTCGACGTCGTAAGCCGGCCACGCGAGATCGTCGTGGGCGGGTGTGCCCATGTGCGCGTGGCCGGTCCAGGCCTGGGACGTGCGCAACGCCAACCTGCGGGTGTCGTCGTCGAGCCCTCCCAGCAGCATGTCGACGCCGCCTCGGTCGAGGTTGTCGAAGACGAACGGGACCTCGATGGCGTGACAGGCGCCGAGCGCGCCACCCATCGCCGTGGACGCCCTGTCGAAGCGGTACATCGAGACGTCGGGTGTGTGCGCCAGCTGGGCCTCGGCGAGCCGGATCGCGGGCTGGCGGAAGACGTGGTCGGTCATCACGGCGCAGAACAACCCGTCGGGATCGGCCGCGGGACGGGACACGCGGTAGACGTCGAGGACGTCAGTCGCCCGGTCGTCGCCGACCACGCGGGCGACGCGGCGTTGGAGCTGCTGGTCGCTGAGCGGCGCAGTGAGGCGGGCCTGGAGGTGGAAGAGGTTCCACTCGTCCGCCGTGGTCCCCGCCACCAGGCGGATCCCGGTGGCGCTACCCGCACGGACCGCATCGATCGCCGGTCGTGGAAGCACAGCACCGTCGACTACAGGCTGGAACGTCAGGGCCCCGACGCCCGGTCCGTCGTCGCGGCGGGTCTCGGTCTGGACGCGCTGCTCGATGGTCGATTGCGCCCGCAGGATCTCGTCGACGGGCAGCGAGAGCAGCGCCTCGGCGGAGGTGGGGGAGAGGTCGAGCGCGGCAAGGAAGCCCTGGGTCACCCACTCGGCGACCTCGGTCGCGTGGTTGTGCTCGGCCGCGCCGCTCTGGGCGATGGCCTGGTGGAACAGGCCCTCGGCCGACGGTGTGCCCAGCAGGGTGCCGACGCTCATGCCGCCGGCCGACTCGCCGAAGACCGTGACGTTGCCGGGGTCGCCGCCGAAGCCGGCGATGTTGTCGCGCACCCACTCGAGCGCGGCCACCTGGTCGCGGATGCCGTTGGCGCCCGAGCCGGCGAACACGGGATCGAGGTGCCCGAGGTGCAGGAAGCCGAGGGCACCAAGGCGGTAGTTGATGGTGACGACCACGACGTCGCCGTCGCAGGCGAGGTTGGAGCCGTCGTACCAGGGGATGTTGCCCGAGCCGGCGACGAACGCGCCGCCGTGGATCCACACCATGACGGGCCGGGCGGCGTCGTCGACGGCGGGCGTGAAGACGTTGAGGACCAGGCAGTCCTCGCCCGACGGACGGTCCTGCCCGCCCAGCATCGCCTCGGTGGGCGACGGGTTCTGGGGGGCGATGAGGCCGAACGCGGTGGCGTCGCGCACACCCGTCCACGGCTCGACCGGTCGGGGGGCGCCGAAGCGCTCGGCCTGTGCGTAGGGGACGCCGCGGAACTGGTGCACCCCGCGCTTCTCGAGACCCTGGAGCTTGCCGGCGATGGTGTCGACGATCACACCCGCGACGATAGCTGGCGCCTTGACCCGCCGGTCAGGGTTCGTCGAGCGTCGATCTCCCGGCGCCGAAGCGCCGGGAGATCGGACGGTCGTCGCCTGACCGTACGGTCAGGTCGGTCGGAGCCGGCCGGTCGGCCGCTCCGCCGGGTCAGCTCACTTGGCGATGGAGCGGGAGTAGATCCGCACCGCCAGCGGAGCGCACACCACGATGATCCCGATGATCCACAGCCAGGTGTAGGCCACCGGGTGGGCGATCGACCACGCATCTCCCGCCTGCGTGGGCGTGTTGGGGTTGCCGAACAGTTCGCGGAGCGCGTCGGACAACGTCGTGATCGGGTTCCACTCGGCTACGACCTTGAGCGGGCCGGGCATCGACGCCACCGGCACGAACGTGCTGGCGATGAACGTGATCGGGAACAGGGCCACGAAGGCGATGCCCTGCACGCCCTCGGGCGTGCTCACCAGGCTGCCGAGCAGCACTCCGACCCAGATCATGGCGAAGGCGAACGCCACCATCAGCAGGTAGCCCGCCACGGCGTCGACGACGCTGCCGCGGATGCGCCATCCGATGAGCAGGCCGGTCACCGACATGATGGCGATGGGCAGCAGCGACTTGAGCAGGTTGGCCACCGCGTGACCGCCGAGCACCGCACCGTTGGCGATGGGCAGGGAGCGGAAGCGGTCGACCGCCTGGTTCTTGCGGTCGTTGGCGATGCTCATGGCCACCCCGAAGGCCGTGAACACGATGGTCTGGGCCATGATGCCGCCCATAAGGAACTCGCGGTAGCTGCCGCCGCCGGGCACGTCGATGGCACCGCCGAACACGTAGCCGAAGAGCAGCACGAACATGATCGGCTGAATGGTGGCGTCGCTGAGCGCCTCGGGCTGGCGCTTCATGTGGGTGAGCCCACGGCGGGCGATGACCCACACGTCGTGGACCACGCCGCGCGAAGGGTGCAGCTCGGTGGCCGGTGCGTCGGCGGCGTCGGGGGCGTCGACGACCCGGGACTCGCCGTCACCGTTGGTGGACAGGGGGAGGGTGTCGGTGGGGGCGGTCACTGTCGTGCCTCCTCGAGGGCGTCTTCGTCGTAGTCGATGGACTCGCCCGTCAGGATGAGGAACACCTCGTCGAGCGAAGGTTGGCGCAGGCTCAGGTCCTCGACCGCGAGCCCGGCGTCGGTCAGGGCGTTGGCGACGGCCGCGAGACCCGCGACCCCGTCGGTGGTGGGAGCGGTGACCGTGCGCAGCGGTCGGTCGACGACCGGTTCCGCGCCGGTGCACCCGGCCAGCAGGTTCGCGGCGGCCTCGAGGGTCGCCGGGTCGGCCACCGTGACGCCGATGTTGTCGCCACCCACCTGCCGCTTCAGGCTGCGGGCGTCGCCCCGGGCGATGATCTTGCCGTGGTCGATGACGACGATGTCATCGGCCAGGCGGTCCGCCTCTTCCAGGTACTGGGTGGTGAGCAGCAGCGTGGTGCCCCGCCCGACGAGCGTGTCGAGCACGGCCCACAGCTCGTTGCGGGCCCGCGGGTCCAGGCCGGTGGTGGGCTCATCGAGGAACAGGACCTGCGGCCGGGCGACCAGCGTGGCGGCCA
Organism: uncultured Acidimicrobiales bacterium; assembly: GCA_963735375.1. Lineage (GTDB taxonomy): Bacteria > Actinomycetota > Acidimicrobiia > Acidimicrobiales > VFJN01 > ZC4RG19. Next base: position 21,341 of record CAVTKS010000004.1, on the reverse strand, counting down.
GGTCGAGCCTGCGCCGCATGCCGCCGGAGTAGCCCGAGGTGACGCGGTCGCCTGCGTCGACCAGGTCGAACTGCTCGAGCAGCTCGCCGGCCCGTTGCTTGGCCTCGGACCGGCGGAGCTGGTGCAGCTCGCCGATCATCACGAGGTTCTCGCGGCCGGTGAGCAGCGGGTCGACGGTGGCGTCCTGGGCGGCCAGGCCGATGCGCCGCCGCACCTCGGTGGGCGCGTGGGCCACGTCGAACCCTGCGACCATGGCCGTGCCCTCGTCGGGCTCGGACAGGGTGGTGAGGATGCGGATCGCGGTTGTCTTGCCGGCACCGTTGGGCCCGAGCACCGCCGTCACGGTGCCGGTGGGCACCGAGATGTCGATGCCACCGAGCGCGGTCTTCGGCCCATAGCGTTTGACCAGGCCGTGCGCCTCGATCGCCAGGGATGACGTCATCATTGCTCCGGAGTGTGGGGGAGGGGTGTGGTACGTGGGGGACCGTACGGCTTCAAGCGCGCTTGAGGTCAAGCGTTCGCTGCTGTTCCCGCCGGGAACAACGAAGGATGCCAGGCCACGCCGTCGATGCCAACGCAATTTCCGGCACGCGACAGCGGGGGCCGCGCCGGTCGATTCACCTCTCGTGAGCTACCTGGAGGAGCAGGAGCGCCCGGAGCCTCCCGTCGCGGGTGACGAGCCGGTCAGTCGGTGCCGGACTCCATCGCGGCGCGGTCGAGCATCTCGTCGTCGCCGGAGACCTTGCCGCGTGAGGCGATCGCCTCGGCGCCGCCCTGCGGCATCGCGCCGATCAGTCCGGTCGAGGCCGCTTGGGCGGCACCGATGAGCGCAGGATGGGTGGTGCCGACCACGCCGAGGCGGGCGTACTGCTCGAGCTTGGCGCGCGAGTCGGCGATGTCGAGGTTGCGCATGGTGAGCTGGCCGATCCGATCCACCGGGCCGAAGGCCGAGTCCTCGGTGCGCTCCATCGACAGCTTGTCCGGGTGGTAGCTGAACGCCGGGCCGGTGGTGTCCAGGATCGAGTAGTCCTCTCCGCGCCGCAGCCGCAGCGTCACCTCACCGCTCACCGCGGTACCGACCCAGCGCTGCAGCGACTCCCGGAACATCAGCGCCTGGGGGTCGAGCCAGCGGCCCTCGTACATCAGCCGGCCGAGCCGCCGGCCCTCGCTGTGGTAGTTCGCCAGCGTGTCCTCGTTGTGGATCGCGTTGACCAGCCGTTCGTACGCCACGTGCAGCAACGCCATGCCAGGCGCCTCGTAGATGCCGCGGCTCTTGGCCTCGATCACCCGGTTCTCGATCTGGTCCGACATGCCCATGCCGTGCCGTCCACCGATCGCGTTCGCTGCCATCACCAGGTCGACCGGGGTGGCGAACTCCTTGCCGTCGATCGTCACCGGGCGGCCCTGGTCGAAGCCGATCGTCACGTCCTCGGCAGCGATCTCGACCGCGGGATCCCAGAACCGCACGCCCATGATCGGGTCCACGGTCTCGATGCCGGTGTCGAGGTGCTCGAGGGTCTTGGCCTCGTGGGTGGCGCCCCAGATGTTGGCGTCGGTCGAGTAGGCCTTCTCGGTGCTGTCGCGGTAGGGCAGGTCGTGGGCGAGCAGCCACTCAGACATCTCCTTGCGGCCACCGAGCTCCGACACGAAGTCCGCGTCGAGCCACGGCTTGTAGATGCGCAGGTGGGGGTTCGCGAGCAGGCCGTACCGGTAGAACCGTTCGATGTCGTTGCCCTTGAACGTCGAGCCGTCGCCCCAGATCTGTACGTCGTCCTCGAGCATCGCCCCGACCAGAAGGGTCCCCGTGACGGCACGACCGAGCGGCGTGGTGTTGAAGTAGGGGCGCCCGGCCGAGCGGATGTGGAACGCACCGCAGGCGAGCGCGGCCAAACCCTCCTCGACCAGCGCCGCGCGGCAGTCCACCAGGCGCGCGACCTCGGCACCGTATGCGGACGCACGGCCGGGCACCGAGGCGATGTCGGGCTCGTCGTATTGGCCGATGTCGGCGGTGTAGGTGCACGGGACGGCGCCCTTGTCGCGCATCCACGCAACCGCGACCGAGGTGTCGAGTCCGCCCGAGAAGGCGATGCCGACGCGCTCGCCGGTGGGCAGCGAGGTGAGAACCTTGGACATGGCTCCCAGTATGCATTGCAATGCATGGTCATGCAAAGTCACGGTGTCCGGGCATTTCGCTTGACCGTCACTCAAGGATGTAGTTGAGTGACGGTCAAATGAAAGCTCGCACCTACACCATGGGCTCCCGAGCCGACACCGTCGCTGCCACCCGTGAGCGCATCGCGCGGGAAGCGATGGCCCTGTTCCTGGAGCACGCCTACGAGGACGTCACCCTGGCTGCAATCGCCAAGGCGTCCGGCGTCTCTCATCAGACGGTGCTCAACCACTTCGAGTCCAAGGACGGTGTTGTTCTCGCCGTCGCCGAGCTTCTCGAGACCGAGACATTGTCGGCGCGGTACGACGCCGAGCCCGGTGACGTTGCCGGTGCGGTGCGGGCGTTGGTGGGGGACTACGAGCGCATCGGTGACGCCAACTTCCGCTGGGCGGCCTCCGAGCGCCTGAAGAACTTGTCCGAGCTTCTCGATGAGGCACGGAGGAGCCACCAGGCGTGGCTCGTCGCCATGTTCGGCGGCCGCCTGCCGTCCGCCCCGGCCGCTCGGCGCCGGGCGGTGCACGCCCTCCACGCCGCGACCGACGTCTACAGCTGGAAGCTCCTGCGCCGTGACCTCGGCCTGAGCCGTACCGAGACCGAGAACACGATGGCCGACCTCGTGGCCGGCGTCCTGGAAGGAACCGCCCAATGACCGCTCCACCCCGCAGCTATCTCTTCGCCCTCGTCGACGGAGGTGGCACGGTGCCGCCGGAGCTTGGCGTCGTCCGCCGGCTCGTCGAGCGTGGCCACCGCGTCACCGTGCTGGCCGAGGACTCGATGCTTGATGACGTTCGTGCGACCGGCGCCACCTACCGGCCCTGGACCGAGGCACCCAACCGCTCCAGCCGCCGACCCGAGCACGACCCCTACCGCGACTGGGAGTGCAAGACACCGTTCCAGCTCTTCGACCGGGTCCTCGACAGGCAGTTCGTCGGCCCCGCTCCCGCCTACGCCACCGACCTGCTCGCAGCTGTGGCCGACGAGCGCCCCGACCTGGTGGTGTCGTCCTTCTTCGCCATCGGGGCCATGGTCGGCGCCGAGGCGGCCGGCCTGCCCTACGACGTGCTCTTCGCCAATCCCTACCCGCTCCCCGCGCCCGGCCTGCCCCCGTTCGGCCTGGGTCTCCAGCCGGCCACGGGCGCAGTCGGCCGCCTGCGTGACCGCGCCGTGACCGGCTTCACCAAGCGACTGTGGGCCAAGGGGCTGCCCCGCCTCAACGAGCTCCGTGTGGCCCACGGGCTCCAGCCGCTGGCGAGCTTCTTCGACCAGATCCTCCGCGCCCGCCGCATACTCGTGCTCACCTCGGCCGACTTCGACTTCCCCGCCGAGCTGCCCGCCAACGTTCGTTACGTCGGCCCGGTGCTCGACGACCCCGCGTGGGCGGCCACGCCGTGGATAGCGCCGCCCGGTGACCAGCCGCTCGTGCTCGTGGCCTTCTCGTCCACGTTCCAGGACCACGCCGGCTGCCTCCAGCGCGTCGTCGACGCACTCGGCACCCTCCCGGTACGCGGCCTCGTCACCACCGGCCCCGCCCTCGACCCGGCCGACGTCACCGCCCCCACCAACGTCCTGGTCGTCCCCGCCGCGCCCCACTCGGAGGTGCTGCGCTCGGCCGCAGCAGTGGTGACCCACGGCGGACACGGCACCGTCGTGCGGGCCCTGGCGGCCGATGTGCCGCTCGTCGTGCTCCACCACGGGCGCGACCAGGCCGACAACGCCGCGCGCCTCACCGCTCGCGGCGCCGGCCTCACGGTCAAGCGCAGCGCCTCGCCCGGTGCCATCGCCACGACGGTGAGGCGGCTGCTCGACGACTCGTCGTTCCGCACCGGCGCTGCCCGCCTCGGTCGCTCGATCCGGCGCGACGCCGCGAGCGGCGCCCTGATGGCCGAGCTCGAGGACCTACCAGCGGCCGCCCGCGTCCCAGCTTGACCATGTCGGGGATCCGCAGCCGTCGCCTTTGATGTTCCGCCATGCACCCGACGTGAGTCCGTCGGGCGAGACTCCGTTCCGAGGGGCGCTCACCCGACGACCTTGCGGACCACCCACCGGGACTTGCCGATGCGACGGGTCCGCTCGAACCCCTGTCCCTCGAACATCGCGACCGTGCTGTTGTGCAGGAAGGCGGCCGACACCTTCCGGTCCTCGACCTCGTCGGGATAGCTCTCGACAGTTCCGCCGCCGAGCCGCGCGATCTCCTCGAGCGCACCGGCGAGCGCCGTGGAGGCGACACCTTGGCCGCGCCGGTCTCGGGCGGAGAAGAAGCACGTGATCCGCCAGTCGGGCAGATCGTCGAGGCCGTCGAGATAGGCGCGCCGGTTCTTGATCCGTGGCAGCTCGTCGGGTACGCCGAACTGGCACCAGCCGACGCACCGCTCGCGCCGTCGTAGACGAGCGCGGCGTGCGCCCGGCCCTCCCTGACCCGCACCTCCTTCTCGGCACGGTTGAGCGCCGCGCTCTTGCCCCACCCCTCGCCCTTGGGGTGGAAGCCCATGCACCAGCAGCCGCCCCACACGCCGTTGTGCGCCTCGACCAGCTCGGCGAAGTCCGGCCAGGTCCCGGCGTCCAGTGGCCTCGTGCTGTAGTCCGTCATCGCCGCCTCCCGGCTCCCGATTCCCCGCCGCAATCGTAAGCGGCCCGGCCGGGCCCGGTCCGGCCCGGGTCGCCGAGCTCCGGGCGGTCTGTTGCCGTCGAGGCATGGATCACGATGACCAATGTGGCCGTCCGCGATGAGTTCGCGGGCGGTCATGACTCTTAGGAGGTGGAGGCGCGGCATATGGGCCGCGCGCCGATCAGGAGACCAGGAGGCACTCGAAGTGACCGGACATCTCGCAACGAACACACCCCCGATCGTGTCGCCGCAGGAGTGGGAGGCTGCGCGCCTGCAACTGCTCGTGAAAGAGAAGGAGTTGACCCGTGCCCGTGACGCGCTGGCCGCCGAGCGCCGGCGGATGCCGTGGCTGGCCGTGGATACGGACTACGAGTTCGACGGGCCCAAGGGCAGGGTGACCCTGCTCGACCTGTTCGACGGTCGCGGTCAGCTGATCGTCTACCGCGCCTTCTTCGAGCCCGGCGTGTTCGGCTGGCCCGAGCATGCCTGCCGCGGCTGCTCCTTGTTGGCCGATCAGGTCGCCCACGTCGCCCATCTGAACGCCCGCGACACAACTCTCGCGTTCGTCTCGCGGGCGCCGCAGGCGGACATCGAGCGCGTGAAGGCGCGGATGGGCTGGGAGATGCCGTGGTTTACGTTGACGGACGGCTTCGACACGGACTTCGGCGTGGACGAGTGGCACGGCACGAACGCGTTCATCCGCGACGGTGACAGCGTGTTCCGCACCTACTTGATCAACAACCGCGGCGACGAGGCGATGGGGAGCACCTGGAGCTACCTCGACATGACTGCGCTCGGGCGCCAAGAGGCGTGGGAGGACTCGCCGGAGGGCTACCCCCAGACGCCGCCGTACGAGTGGTGGAACTGGCACGACGAGTACGGCGACGCCCAGGCGTCCCCATGGTGGAGCGACCGCGACGAGGACGACCTCGACGCGGCCGACCCGCGACCGGTGCGCACCCGCTCAGACGGCGGCGACGCCACGTGATCGCTCACGTCGCAGGGGTACCGGTGGAGGAGACCCTGCTGCCCTTGCTGAGCGGGGTGGGCGCCGTGCTGCTGTTGGCGCGCGCCTGGGTCGTGTCGCGCGTGCAACGCCCACGGAGCCCGCGACATGACCGACCACCGGAAGCTGACGGACGTGGGGCAGTGATGCCGACTCGTGGACCCTGACCTGGAGTCAAGCTGGCGATTCGACCGTGGGGGAGTCCGGATGTCAGCGGCGACCGATCAGGTACCGGGCCGGACGGCGGCGTCCAGATCTGCCCGCAGCTCGTCGGCGGTGCGGCGGCGGCCGTAGCCGGGCGCCCCGGCCTGGATGCGCCAGCTGTCGGCCAGCGGGCCGCCGTCGACTGCGTCGAAGCCGAACTGGTCGATGATGCCGGCGACGGTGGCCCGGGCCTGGTCGTCGTCGCCGAACAGGGCGAGCCCGCGGCGGCCCGGCGTCCCGGGCGGTTGGCCGTCCGCCGTCAGCTCGGCGGCGTGCTGGGCGTTGAAGGCCTTCACCACATGCGACTCGGGCAGGTGATCCTGCAGGAGTTGCGACACCGTGGTGCGGTCTTCGTCCAGCGCGGCGATGTGTCCGTCGCGCTGGGCGTAGTAGTTGTTGGTGTCGATCACGACCTTGCCAGCGAGCGGGGCCACGGGCACCGCTGCGACGTTCTTGAGCGGAATGCTCACGACCACGACGTCCCCGGCCGCCGCGTCGGCGGCCGTCGCCGCCGAGGCGTGGTCGCCCAGCTCGTTCACCAGGTCCGCGAGCGTCGCCGGTCCGCGCGAGTTGCTCACGACGACGTCGTAGCCCGCGGCGACGGCGAGCCGTGCCAGCTGGCTGCCGATGTTGCCGGCGCCGATGAACCCGATGGTGGTCACGACCGACCCCGGCGGCCCATGGCCCTCATTGGTAGCAGCTAGGCCCCGAAGAGACCATCACCTACGACGCGGCGCCCACAGAAGCATCCCGTCTGTTCCAACCCCGTTCGATGTGTCGCATGAGGGCGGGGTAGACGACCCAGTAGCGGAACGGCTTGATGAACGCCATGTACGCCTGCCCGAACCGACCGCGGGGCTTGACGTAGACGGCCATCTGCCCCTGGTAGCGGCCGTCGCCCGTGTCGACCCACGCCAGGTGCACCACGCCATGCACAGTGCGATTCGACAGCTCTGCGGCGTACTCGTCGTCGGTGAGGTAGAGCGGGAAGAACGGGGTGGCGCGGGACTCCAGGTCCGCCGTGTGGCGCAGATCATCCGGCAGGCGGTCGACCAGCGACGATTCGTGCGGTCCGAGAACCCGCGGCTCGCCGGCGGGACGATCTGCGCCGCTGTCGCTCGGGCCCGCGATCCTGCCGAGGTGGAACCAGCGGCCGAGCAGATCGCGGGCGCCCCACAGGACGCGCACCGGGAGCGACGACGAATCGGGGAAGTCGAGCGAGAGCATGACGTCCAGCAGCGAAGGGAACTCGTCGGCGTCACCGTGAGCCGGAAGGGCCCAGACGTCCTCCACCGTGAAGTCCGGCGCGATCTCGTGGATGCGCCAGGGGCGAGCGTCGACGGCTGCGTTCGCAACCCTCATCGTGCAACCTCCTCGCTCCGGGTGCAGAGATAGAGCAGAGGCGCCTTGAGAGCCCGGTAGACGGGCCGCACCAGCCAGCTCGGAAGCGAGCCATGACGCTCCTCCTCCCAGACCCTCGCCCGAGGATGGGACTCGAGCAGTCTGTCGGCGAAAGACCGCGCGTGGCGTCTTGGGCTCGCTGCTGTGGACCTCGATGCGGCAGAGGTGCTTGGTGCTGACGTAGCCGTATTGAGCAGGACTGACCAGGCGCACCGGCGCGCCGTGGTCGGCGCCGAGCGGGCGGCCGTCGAGGCGCTCGGCCAGGAGCACGTCGTCGACGAGCGCGTCCTCGACCAGGACGACCGATCGGTAGCCGTCGAGGCCTTCGAACACCACGTGGGTGACCTCGGTGCCGGGCACGAGCTCCGGTTCGATGATCGTGCGGAAGAAGGTCTCGAACGTGACTCCCTCCCAACGAAGGTTGGCGGCCGACCAGCCCGCCACGCAGTGGAAGTGCGCCGTGAGCTCTCGCCGCGGCAGGTCCGCCAGGGTGGCGACCGGCAGGTCGAACGAGGCCATGACCGCCCCTCCGTCGATGGTGATGACGGGATCGGCCGGAATCGCCGGGGCGGGCCGCCCCAGGTGGGTGCCGAAGCGGGGGAACCGCCCGATCAGGCGCTGGCCCGGCGGCAGTGCCACCGTCGGCGTCGACAACGGCTCTGCGGACCTCGTGCGCGGGTTCTGCGACGTGGCGGGCATGGTGGCCACCTTCCTTCCTCAACCGACCGACGGTCGGTCACCGACTTTCGGTCAGCGTCTAGCATGAGCGGCGTGGCTGTCAAGCGGCTTCGGGAACGTCAGGCGGAAGCAACGCGGGAGCTGCTCGTGTCGATCGCTCGCGAGCGGTTCACCGAGCAGGGCTATGCGGCAACGTCGATCGAGGACATCGTCCAGCGGGCGGGCGTGGCGAAGGGAGCGCTGTACCACCACTTCAGCGGCAAGGACGCCCTCTTCCGCGCCGTCTACGAGGCCGTCCTGGCCGAGGCCGTCTCGGCCGTCATGGCCGCCGCGCTCGCCGCACAGGAACCGTGGGAGGCGGTCCGCGCCGGTCTGTCGGCGTTCCTCGACGCCTGCCTCGAGCCGTCGTTCCGGCGGATCGTGGTCCTCGAGAGCGTGTCGGTGCTCCAGCACGAGCTCACCGAGGGCGGCATCGGCGACCTCGAGCTGCCGATGCTGCGCACCGTCCTGACGCCGCTGACCACGAGCGACGTCCTCCCGGGTGTCGCCGTCGACTCCCTCGCGCATGTCGCCCTTGGCGGGCTGTACGGCGCCGCTCTCTTCATCGCCCGATCACCACACCCGGATGCCGCCCGAGCACAGGTCGACGTCGTGCTCGACACCCTCGTCGACGGACTGCGCGCGTCGGCGGCCGCCGGCTCCTAGTCACCGTTCGGCGCGACACCAGGTGGCTTTGGGGACGCCCTCACTGTGCCGCCGGCGGCACCTCGATGACGAACGACTCGCCGACCAGCGTCCGCCCCGTCCAGTCTTGGCCGGCGAGGTCGACGGTGATGCGGTCGCCGCCGTCGTCGTGGACCGACAACACGCCGAACTGGCCGGTGCCGGGGAACGTGCCATCGCTGTAGGGCCCGCCCTTGACCCGGCCCGGCCGGTCGAGTGCGGCGGCGTGCAGGACCGGGAACCCGCCGCCACCGCCGGTCGAGAAGTCGCTGTTGGTGCCGTCGTCGAGGGCGATCATGTGCGCGTCCCCGCTGAGCATCACCAGGTTGGCGGAGCCGGTCTCCGCGATGGCGTCGGCGATGCGTCGCCGCTCGCCGGCATAGCCGCCCCATCCGTCCTCCCCGGGCTCGGCGGCGGCGATCCACGGGTCGGGGTTGACCCAGACCACCAGGGCATGGTTGCGCATGGCGGCATCGAGCCCGGCAAGCAGCCAGGCCAGCTGCCGCTCGCCCAGCATGGTGGTTTCGGTGCGCTCGGAGCGGGTGTCGGTCATCACGAACCGGACCCGACCCATCGTGAACGCCTGGTAGATGGCACTGTCGGGCTCAGGGTCCAGCGCGTGGTGCGGGACGGCCTGGCGGTAGGTACTGCGAGCAGCGTCCCGGCTGTCCGAACCCGCGTCGGCGTTGTTGCTCCCATAGTCGTGGTCGTCCCACACGTAGGCGACGGGCGTTGACCGGTACAAAGCGGCCTGGGCCGGTGCCGTCAGCACCCTGTCGTACAGGGCGCGGAACGCGCCCGGGTCATCGTCGCTGACGTTGCCGTAGTGCAGGTCGCCGGTGGCGACGTACAGGTCGGGATCGACGGCCCGGATGGCGTCGAACACCGCGCCGTTCGAGCCGGTGCGGGCGCACGCCGCGACCGCGACGGTGATGTCGCCGGGGCCCACCGGAGGCGTCCGGAACCGCCCGACGCCGCGGCGGCGTCGGGGCGGCCGTCCACGACCACCACATAGGTGTAGGCAGTCGCGGGCTGCAGTTCGTCGACGTGCCAACGCACGATCCGATCGACGTCGGGGTCGCGCCGACGGTGTTGCGCCGGGCGGTTCCGGAGTCGGCCGGCCGGACCTTGAGCTCGGCACGCTCGACGTCGTCCTCCAGCCGGGCGACCACGACGGCGTCCGTCGCGGTGACGCCGCCCGACCAGACCCACTCGACCCGATCTACGGGCAGCGCCGCCGTGGTCGACGACGGGTGGGCCGACCCGAAGTGGTCGTCGTCGAGTCCCGCGATGACCACCCAAGCCGTGGCGAGCAGCGCCACGGTGACGAGGCCCAGGGCCGCGACGGCCCGCCACCGCGCCGCCCGTCGCGTGGCCCTGGCCATGTCCGGTCTGAGAGAGCAGAAGATGCCCTCTCCCTACCAGCCCGGCTCCGCTCCCGCATCCACCGACGTGTCACCTCGGCCCACTGACACCATGTCCGCCCTCGCCACGAGAATGCGATGATCATGGTGCCGTCCCGTGGCCGCCCACGTGGCACGCAACCGGCCGCTTCGGACCGCGCCAACAGAGCCGATCGAAGGTGGGTGTCCGTGCGCAAGCTCGTGTACTACATCGCCACCACCCTCGACGGTTTCATCGCGGGTCCGGACGGCGCCGACCCCTCCGGCCCGGGCGGCTTCTGGCCGATCCCCGAGGACTACATCCAGCACATCGCGGCCGAGTACCCGGAGACACTGCCCGCCCCGGCCCGGGCGGCTCTGTCCGTCACGGCGGAGGGGACACGCTTCGACACCGCAGTCGAAGGGCGACGCACCTACGAGATCGGCCTCAAGGCCGGGATCGCCAACGCGTACCCCCACCTGCGCCACCTGGTCTTTTCCCGCACCCTGGCCGAAAGCCCGGACCCCTCCATCGACCTTGTCGCCGAGGACCCGGTGGCGAAGGTGCGGGAGCTGAAGCAGGAAGGCGGCAAGGACATCTGGCTGATCGGAGGCGGCGAGCTAGCGGGCGTCCTGTACGCCGAGATCGATCAGCTGATCCTCAAGGTGGCACCGCTGACCATCGGCGCCGGAATACCGCTGTTCTCCCAGAATGCCGCCTTCGACCCACGCCGTTGGGAACTCACGGACCACACCATCCTGAAGAGCGGAGCGGCCTTCCTCACCTACGCGCGCACCGACTCCCGCTGAACCTCCCACCGGCGGGCCCCCTCGGCAGCCGACTCGCCCGTGGTCGTCGAAGTAGTAGTGCGGCCGGGTTCGAGCTCTTGATCCTGGTCGAGTCACGGCTCTCGTCTGCCAGCTCGGGCTCAGTCACTGGTCGAGCAGCGCCATGGCCCGCAGCCGCTGCCGTGATGCCTCGGCCCGAAACCGAGCCGCACCGTCGTCATCGCCCATGAGCTCGGCCGTGTCGGCCAGTGCCTCGAGTCGGTCCGCTGCCTCCATCAGTGCTCTCAGGGACCGTTCCTTGCGCTCGTCATCCATCCAGGTCCTTCCTAGCGGAGTCTGGCGTGCTCCGCGCGGCGATCGGGGTGCCCCATAACCGGCGCTCCCGTGAGCGGCGGCATCCATCCATGAGCTGAGCCCGGGACCTCGGTTGCTATGCAGCGCGCGAGATTGCTCCTGGACCGATATCGGCAACGGGGCGCAGCGGGTGGATGGCAGGATCGGCCCCATGACAGGAGACGCGGACCTCGAGCCAACCGGTGGGACCGTGTGGTCTCGGCCAGACGAGTGGGCGACGCGGCGAACAACGGAGGGCTGCGTCATCTGAACCCTGGCCCACCCGATCGATCCGCGCGGCGATCCTGGAACGCCGGCTGCTGGTCAGCCAGAGAAGGTATCTACCCCGTAGTGGTCGGCCTCCGGGATTTCGATCTCGGGGACTTCGGTGGCAGCGAAGCCGCGTAGCTCGCGCTCAGCTTCACCCACTTCTGGAGCTGCGGCTTGGTCCTGAGGTCGGCTGCTGCGACACGGAGCCAGCCGCGCATCGGGCGACCACGCATCACCATCTGCTCGGCGTTTGATGCCGCGACGAGGTGCTCAGAATCGACTGGCTCGACTCGAACGAGCACGCCACCCTCGCCGCTCGCGGCGATCGCCATGTTGCCGCCGATCAGGAACGCCAATCCGCCAAACATCTTCTGCTCGGTGACCGCGTGCGCCGGCGCGATCGCCTCCCGGATGCGGTCGGCGAGCTCCTCGTCATAAGCCACGGCCTCGATCGTACGGATTTGGCCGGCACGGCGTCGACTGCCGGTGGTGGGTCGTGCGCACCGTGACCGAGCGGCACCTGTGGGCACGGGAGGTTGCGCGTGACTGGCACCATGAGGGTCCTGGGAGCCGATCGCGAACCCGGTTCGCATGCCGCTGGCTGCTCGGGACGCGACCGCTCGGTGGGCCGCGAAGCTTGCCAGTGACGCGCAACCCACCGCGACACAGACCTCGGTGACGCTGATGTGACGTAACCAGGACCCCTCGCTGTGGCGCCGGGGAGTGCCGCCGGTAGCGTCCCCCCGACGTACTGACGGCGGATGGTGAGATGAGCGACCTGCTGACGACGCACACGAGCGAGGTCACCGAAGACCAGATCGACCACCTCGGGCACATGAACGTGCGGTACTACGCCGAGAACGCGTCGGCCGGCACACGGGCCATGCTCGACGCGTTGCCCGGATGGGGCCGGCGCCCGTTCGTCGTCCACGACGTCTACACCCGACACCACCGCGAGCAGCTTCTCGGCACCGCTCTGGTCGTCCGCAGCGTCGTCCTCGGCGCAGACCTCGAGGGGCTGAGGCTGCACCACGAGCTCGCCGCCCGCGACACCGGGGTGCTGGCCGCCACGTTCGTCCACCGCATCAGTCCGATCGACGAGGGCGGGGGGCCGGCCCCGTTGTCCGACCGCCTGGTTGCCGCGGCCCAGGACCTCGCATTGCCCACGCCTCTGCCGTACGCAGCCACCCGCACGATCTCGCTGGATGCTGACCTCCTGGCATCGTCCCCCTCGCTCGACGAGGTCCGGGCGCGCGACCTGGCGATGCGCCGCGAGCGACTCGTGACCGTCGAGGAGTGCGATGCCGCGGGTCGCTACACCCCTGAGCTGGCCCCGATGCTGGTGTGGGGCGGCGAGCCGGTCCGTCGCGACTCCGGTCCGTGGCTGGAGGAGATGCCCGGCGGCGAGCTCATGGGATGGGCGTCGATGGAGACCCGCATCCAGACCCGGCGGCTGCCGCTGGTGGGCGAGGAGGTGCAGAGCTTCGGCGCCACCGTCGCCATCCACGACAAGGTCACCCATCGCGTCCACTGGTGCTTCGACCTCGAGCAGGGCGAGCTGCTCGTCGGCTTCGAGATCGTGAACCTGGCCTTCGACACTCGGAGCCGCCGTCCGATGAGCATCCCGGACGCGCATGCGCAGCGTGAGCTGGCGACGCTCCAACCCGACCTGGCCCCTCGTCCCCGGCCCGGAACGGCGCCCAGTCGCCGCGCCGATGTTCGATGAGGGCTTGAGGGGGGCGAGTGGCTGTCGGCGAGCCGCCGTGCGATGAGTTCCGCCCGCCACATGACCTCGAGGCGGACGCCGTCGGGGTCGGCAGGCACATCGTCTTCACCGGCCCGCCGCCGAGCCCGACGCCGTCCTGCACGCTGCCGCGTCGCAGGGTGGACTGCCCCGCCCGCCGAAGTCGCGGCCGCCGCGATGGCGCCCAGCTCGTCGACGTCGTCGAACCGGAGGCACAGGTGGGTCATAGGCAACTCGGGTGCGACGTGGCACGATCGCGCAGGTGACCAGCAGGCCCGCCGCAGCGAAGCACCTGCGTGACCTCGCGTGGCTGCGCCGCGTTCGCGACCGGATCGATCGGGAGTACGCGCAGCCGCTGGACGTCGAGGCGCTCGCCCGCGGCGCGCACATGTCGGCCGGGCACCTCAGCCGCCAGTTCCGGCTCGCCTACGGCGAGTCGCCGTACAGCTACCTCATGACGCGGCGCATCGAGCGCTCGATGGCGTTGCTGCGGCGTGGCGATCTCAGCGTCACCGAGGTCTGCTTCGCGGTCGGTTGCTCGTCGCTGGGCTCCTTCAGCACTCGCTTCACCGAGCTGGTCGGTGTGCCGCCCAGCACCTACCGGCGCCACGCGGCGGAGGCGACGGCGGGGATGCCGCCGTGCGTGGCGAAGCGGGTGACCAGACCGATCAGGAATCGAGAAGCACCGGTCACCTAGACGTCCGTAGCGTGACCGCCATGGACATCACGATTCACCAGACGTACCTCCCGCACGACGACCCGGACGCAGCTCTGGCCTTCTATCGCGACACCCTCGGCTTCGAGGTTCGCAACGACGTCGGCTACGAGGGGATGCGCTGGATCACGGTCGGCCCCCCCGACCAGCCCGGCACGTCTATCGTCCTGCACCCGCCGGCCGCCGACCCCGGCATCACCGACGACGAGCGCCGCACCATCACCGAGATGATGGCCAAGGGCACCTACGCCAGCATCAACCTGGCCACCAAGGACCTCGACGGCACCTTCGAGCAGTTGCAGGCCCGCGACGCCGAGGTCGTCCAGGAGCCGACCGAGCAGCCGTACGGGGTTCGCGACTGCGCCGTCCGCGATCCCGCGGGCAACATGATCCGCATCCAGGAGCTGCGCTGAGCCGTCCGGCGATCGCAGCCCTGACCTGCACAGACGGCACGGTGCAGCGACTGCTAGAGGTGGCCAGCGACGAGCAACCCGCCGCGATACAGACCTCGGTGACGCTGATCAGGGCGTCGTGCAGGACGTCATGAGAGGGCTGATCCGCGACGACGAGCGCACCCGCTCGAGTCGTTGTGGAATGCCGTTGTGGACGTGCTCCCATCGGTCGTCGCGCCGCACGTCATAGCCGGCGAAGGCGCATGCGATGCCGCGAGCGTGGGGCGCGTCAGCCGAGTCCATCAGCTGGAAATGGAGATGCGGGGCGGTCGAGTTGCCGGTGTGGCCGACCCGTCCGATCACGTCACCCACCGAGACGCGCTGGCCTCGGGCGACGACCACGCTGCCGGGTGCGAGATGGGCGTACAAGGCGAAGGCGTCTGCCGTCCGGATGATCACGTGGTTGCCAGCGAGCCGTCTCGGGTCGATCGATCGTCGGCTAGCCCCAATACCGTTCAGTTAGGACTACACGCGGTGTAGTTTGGGGGTGTGCCTCGTGCCGGATGGACCAAGCCCGTGTCGGAGCGTCGGTTGTCGGATCTGGTGTCGGTCGGGTTGTTGACACGGGTGTTCCCGCCGGAGTTGGTCGATGAGGTGATCGCTGAGACGGGCCGGAACGAGCAGCGTCATCGGTCGTTGCCGGCGCGGGTGATGGCGTACTTCGCGGTCGGGATGGCGCTGCATTCGGAGGGTTCCTATGAGGACGTGCTGGGGTTGTTGACCGACGGGTTGGCGTGGACGTCGGGGGCTGAGCCGGTGAGGTTGCCGTCGAAGTCGGCGATCTTCCAGGCCCGGGCCCGGCTGGGGTCCGAGCCGGTCGAGGCGTTGTTTGCCCGGGTCGCGCGGCCGCTGGCGACGCCGGGTGCGGCGGGGGCGTGGCTGGCCGGGCGGCGGCTGGTGGCGATCGACGGGACCTGTCTCGATGTGGCCGACACCGCGGAGAACGCGCGGTGGTTCGGGCGGCCGGGGGTGAACAAGGGCGAGCAAGCCGCGTTCCCCCAGGCCCGGGTCGTGGCGGTCGCCGAGTGCGGCACCCACGCCGTCTTCGACGCGGCGGTCGGCCCGTACACGACGGCGGAGAACACGCTGGCCCGCGAGGTCATCGACCGGCTCGAGCCCGGGATGCTGGTGCTGGCCGACCGGGGGTTCTGCGGGTTCCCGTTGTGGTCACGGGCCGTCGCGACCGGGGCCGACCTGTTGTGGCGGGCGATGCCGAACATGAAGCCCCGCCCGCTCGAGACCCTGCCGGACGGGTCGTGGCTGGCCGAGCTGCGCCCCTCAGGCAACGCCGGCCGCCACCGCGGAGCCGCTGGTCATCCGGGTGATCGACTACCAGATCGACGACGGGCGACCCAACGACGAGACCTACCGGCTGTTCACCACCATCGTCGATCCCGACGAAGCCTCCGCGGTCGAGCTCGCGGTCGCGTACGCGCAGCGATGGGAGATCGAGGCCGTCTTCGACGAGCTCAAGACCCACCAACGCGGGGCCCGCACCGTGCTGCGATCCAAGTCACCCGACCTCGTGCATGCAGGAGATCTGGGGCCACCTGTGCTGCCACTTCGCGATCCGCACCCTCATGTGGGAGGCCGCCGGACACGCCGAGGTCGACCCCGACCGGGTCAGCTTCGTCGCCGCCCTCCGCATCGCTCGCCGCTCCATCCCCGCGGCGCGCGATTTTCCCCCTCAGGCACGTGACCACGGCTGGCGCCACGCCATCACCCTGCTCTGCCGCCGGCTCAACCCGGCCCGCCGCCGCCGCTCCAACCCACGGCTCGTCAAACGCAAGTACGTCAAGTGGCACGTCAAACGCGCCCGGCACGCCCACTGGCCCCAGCCCACCGGACCACCCCTCGCCACCATCCTCAACATCTAACTGAACGGTATTGCGGCTAGCGCTGAAGCTGAGGGTCGTCTTGAGCGCAGCCCAGGCCTCGGGCACGACGTGCAGCCATTGGCGCTCCGACACCCCGTCGACCGCGTCGACCACCTGGCCACCCGACGCCGCGTGGACCGGCTCGCCCCATCCGTAGCAGTCCCGCGTCCGTCCTCCGATCAGGATCCAACGCAGTGACCTGGCGGGGTGCACGTGCGATCCTGGACGGTCGTCGGTTCGGATGAAGTCGTAGGCGTAGCGCTGCCCCAGCACATCGGTGCCATGACTCGGTATGCGGTCCGCGGGCGTCCGCTCGACGGTCCATTCGCCTCGGAGCGGGAACTCGACGACCATCGGACGGTCGAGCTCACCCAAGGCGACCTACCGATCGATCGTCTGGTAGGTCGTAATGCACGACCTGATTGTGCACGGCCCGCGGGCCCGGTGGGGGAGCCGGACCCGCGGGCCGACGGCACGGCACCCGGGGCGGGTGGGGAGACCCGGTGGACGTCAGGCCACGGGCACTCGGGTCGGCTCGGCGTCGTCGGCTCCCGCTCCGGTTCCGGGCGGCGGGACGGGCGCAGGGGCCTCGCCCTCGACGTCGACCCGGGGTAGCAGGCGGTCGAGCCACCCGGGCAGCCACCAGTTGCGGTCGCCCAGCAGCTCCATCGTGGCGGGGACGAGCACCATGCGGACGATCGTGGCGTCGACGAACACCGCCGTCGCCAGGCCGATGCCGGCGAGCTTGAGGAACACCGCTTGCTCCAGCACGAAGGCGCCGAACACCGTGACCATGATCGCCGCCGCTTGGCCCTGGTCGGCGGCGGTCTCAGCAACGAAGAGATTGCCGCCGAGCTGTTCATCAGCGTCGCCACCGCACGGACGCACGCGAGCCGGGCGATGACCAAGCTCCACGCGCGCGACCGCGGCCAGCTTGTCGTCGCCGCCTACGAGTCCAGACTCGTGACACCGGGCCAGACTGCTCCAACGACCGGCCAGCCTCGGCCGTGATCTCCGGGCGGGGCGGTGCGGAGCACCGCGAGCCGGACGCGCCGGGGCCTCCGTCGTGGACGACGGAGACCCTCGGGGGAGCGCTGAGTGGGCTCAGGTCCAGTTGCTGATCCGGACCTCGTCGGGGTAGGGGCTGCCCGTGCCGGTCTCGACCAGCTGCTTCATGCTCATCAGGAACGTGGCCCACTTGGTGCTGCAGTGGGACATGAACTCGCCCGGCTCGCGCCAGCCGTCGTGGGCGAAGTGGACGATCGTGTAGTCGCCCTCCTCCGTCAGGTCGAAGCTGACGTGGGTGCCGATCCACTCCTCGGGACCGTCGGTCACCTCCCACTCGACCCGCTCGTTCGGGCGCTGGTCGAGCACCTTCATGTCGAAGCCGCCGGCATCGCCGAAGCGGAACTCGATCGTGCCGCCGACGACGCCGTCGCCGGTGGTGTCGGTGGTCCACCAGGCGGCGAGGCCGTCCCGGGTCGTGAGCGCCTCGTACACCTTCTCGGGAGCGACGGTCGCGCCGACGCGATGCTTGATGTCAACCATCGTCGTTGCCTTCCTTGTCGTTGGCTTGCTGTTGGGATCGCTGGGCACCGTGGATCGCCTCGGCGATGCGCTTGATGCGCCGCAGTCGGGCGTCCCACGTGGCGCCGACCGACTCGAGCTGGGCGACGGCCCGGGCGAGCTGCGCCTCGTCGACCCGGTACCGCTTCTCGCGCCCGACGGGGGTGGCGTGCACGAGGCCGGCGCGATCGAGCACGTCGAGGTGCTTGGCGACCGCCTGCCGGGTGACGGGCACGTGCTCGCTCAGGCTCGTGGCCGTGCCGTCGCCATCGCTGAGCAGCTGGTCGAGCAGGCGACGCCTGGTCGGGTCGCCGACCGCCGACCAGAGGTCGTCGTCGATGACGATCATCACGGTGAGGCCGCCGATCGTGCGGCGACCTCGGCGATGCGGGGGAGGTAGAAGTCCCAGCCGTGCACGTGGTCCTGGTAGGCCTCCTCGAGCACTGCGATCTCCCAGCCCCGCTCGCGAAAGCCGGTCTCGGTGAGCCGGAGCACGGTGCCGGTGCCGGATGGCGAGAGCTCGAACGTCACGAGCATCGAATTCGTCTCGGTGGCCACCTCGCCGGCCTCGTGCGTCCACCGGAACGAGAAGCGGTGGGGCGGCTGCGCGTCGACCACGGTGATCGGCACGACGTCGACCCGGCCCGACGCCTCGTCACGCCAGGTCAGCTCGCCGGTGCCGCCGGGGACCGGCTCGACGTCGGTCTCGGCGCTCCACCAGTCGCGGATGTGGTCGGGGCTGGTGACGACGTCGAACACCGTCTCGGGCGGTGCCTCGACGTAGATCTCTCGCTCGATGCTCCCGAACTCCATGGCTGGGCGCTCCCTCTCGATCGTGCAATGTTTTGTTGCACGTCACCGTAGAGCGCCCAGCCGCTTTACGCAACCATTGGTTGCGGATTTCAGGGTCGGAGCCCGTAGCGCCCGCGCACGCCGGCCTTGGCGACGGCGCGGTGGGCGTCCGCCACCTTGTAGCAGTTTGACTGGGATTGCAGCAGCGCTCAGCCGGCGCGTCGGCGTGAGCCTCTGCCGAACCGGCCCTCGGCAGACGTGAGGTCGGGCGCCCCGCCGTCAGCTCGCGGGACCGGCAGCGGGCGGCGCAGGAGGTCGACCACACGGGAGAAGCCGTCGGCGCCGTGACCCTCCTCGATGGCCGTGCGCGTGAGCGTGCGGACGACCTCCGGCAGGGTGGGGTCGACGCCCCGGGCGGTGCTCGCCTCCACGATGTGGTCGAGCGCCCTGCCGTCCATCACCAGGTTGTCCTCGTCGCCGGGGTACCGGCCCTGGTCCACGTCGCGGGCGAGACCCTCCATCGAGGTCTGCAACACGGACAACACGTGGGTGGCATGGGGGAGGAACGTGCGCGCGGGCACGCCCTCTGCCCCTACGAGCGCGGCCGCGTGCAGGAAGGCGGCCATGCCGTTGAAGAACACATCGAGCATGGCGAGGTCATGGAGAGACGCGAGCCCGTCGTCGTCGCCGAGCAGGTCGGCGTCGCCGCCCAGCGCTCGCAGGGTGACCGCGTGGTCGTCGTAGACGGTCCGGTCGCCCGCGTAGATGAGCCAACAGTCGTCGGTCCCGACCAGCGGCGTCGGCACCATGATCTTGCCGTCGAGGTAACGGCCGCCGGCAGCCCTCGCCCGCGCGGCAAGGTCGCGGGCGTCGTCGGGCGTGGATGACGTGAGGTTTACGATGGTGGTCCGAGCGAGCGAGTCGCCGGCGGCGTCGAACACCGCCTCGACCGCTGGGCAGTCGAGCACGCACACGACGGTGAGCGGCGAGGCGGCGATCGCCGCAACAACGGTGGACGCCTCTGTCGCCCCGGCGGCCACGAGGTCGTCGGCCCGGCCGGGGGAGCGGTTCCAGACAGTGGTGGGGTGTCCGGCTGCGAGGAACGCGCCGGCGAGGGCGCGGCCCATGGCGCCGAGGCCGAGGACGGTGACGGGGAGGGACGGGGTCGTGCTCATGCGCTGCACTCTGCAGCGGCACTGCTGTCTCGACAAGTACTGACCTCAAAGTAGGTACTTACCTCAGGGTCAGTGGAGGGTCCGCTAAGGTGATGCCGTGAGCACGTCCCAACCGGCAGCCGACGCCACGGTCAACGTCGCCGACATCACGTGCTGCCCGCCGGGCGCCAAGCGGTACAGCTGCGGGCTCGACGCCGCCGTGGACGTCGTCGGGGGCAAGTGGAAGCCGATGATCCTGTGGGCGCTCAGCACCCGTCCCCACCGATTCGGCGAACTGCGCCGCCAGCTCGACGGGATCAGCGAGAAGGTGCTCATCCAGCAGCTTCGTGAGCTTCAGCGCGACGGGATCGTCGAACGCCGGGTCCACGAGCAGGTACCGCCGAAGGTCGTCTACTCGCTTACGCCACTCGGTGAGACGCTCGACACCGCACTCGCGCCACTCGGGACGTGGGGCGAGATCAACCTGGCGCACATCATCGCCGTCCGCACCGGCGACCAGTAGCTGACAACGGGAGTCGGTGCGGCACACCCAGGACGGTGGCGGCGACACGGATGTCAGCGAACGGTCGTTCGAGCACTTCGCCGCCACCGTGGGTCAGCGCTGACCGCCTTGGCGAAGCCGCGCCACTCGGTCAATGTCACCACCGACACGTCCCCGGCCAGCCAGGCGGGGACGCGCATCGGCGTTCGTGCGACGCTGAGGAGTGAGCTGCGAGGGGAAAGGGGTCTCGCTCACCCCAGCGCTCGCGGCTCGCCGCAGTAGTACGTCGCTTCGTCGAGAAGCTCTCGGGACACAGCGACTCCTGTCAGGCGCTCGGCAAGCGCGAACGATCCTGCGATCGGCCCGACCCACGGCTCGGAGAGCTCGGCGAACCTGCTGCCGGTCACGGCCGCGCCGGTACCCGACGGCGCTACGTCGAAGCCGACCGCGGCCATCTCGTCGACGAGGTCGTCGGGTGTGCTGCCGGCGCGGCGGTCGTTCGGGAACATCGGGTCGAACTCGACCCGGAGCTCACCATCACGGACCCACCAGAAGCGACCGTGCGCGTTGACATTGCGGAAGTGCGAGACCAGCTCGTGCCCTTCGGACAGGGGCAGGGCCACCGCTGATGTGCCCCCAAGGATCCCGCCCGGTTCGATCATGAGGGCGCCCTGTTCGACCGGGGTCACGGCGACGAACCGTTTGGACCCGTACTCGTTGAGCCACTCCATCGAGGTGTTCGCGGCCTCCGAGACACCGGTCATCTCGACGAACTCGTCGACGCCAAGGCGCTCGAAGAGGTCGTCGTCCGTCAGTCCCAGGACGAGCGTGAGGCGGTACGCGTTCAGGAACATCCCGTTCGAGACGTCTCGGACCCACGTGCAATTGGCAGCAGTGGCGGGCATCGCGTGGTGTTTACCCGCCGCCGCGGTACCCGTGTGCCCGGCTTGCCGTGTCAGTTGCAGCCACCGCGAAACC
>CAVTKS010000003.1:0-298529 GCA_963735375.1 uncultured Acidimicrobiales bacterium | reverse complement strand
TCGACCCCTCCCGACCCAGGAGCGTCGGCGTGGCCCGGGGGACCAGCCTGTAGCCCACGGGCCCGCCCAGCGCGTTGCGCACCGCCGGGTTCACGATCGCCCACGACCGGCTGCGGGCCGGGTCGGCGAGCCGTCGGGCCTCCCGCTCCGAGGTCAGCCTGGTGGCGACCGGGGCGAACCCGTTGGCCCACGGGTTGTCGTCGTCGGCGGGAAGCGGCGTGACGTCGACCTCGTGCACCTCGTTGACGGGGCCGTCGACGGCAACGTCGAGGCGGACGCAGAACAGGTGCTGGTGCACGGGCGCCGCCAACCCGGGCGCGATCGTGGGCGACCACGGGTGCGGCGTACCACGGCCGACCGCCGCCGTGGAGAGGATGCCGGTGAGCTTCACCTCCAGCTCGAGGGAGGCGTCCTGGTGGAAGTACCAGTAGAAGCCGTACTCGTAGTTGCCGATGGTGGCGATGGACGACACCACCAGCCGCCGCTTGCGGCGTACCTCCGTCTCACCGGTGTACAGGTCGTGGTGCTTCCAGAGGATGCCGGCGTCCTCCTCGTGAAGGCAGACGGCATTGGCGATCGTGGACGCGCCGCCCTGCTCGTCGGCCAGCACCGCGTCGAGGTAGCGGATCTCGCCCACGCAGTCGCAGCCGAGCGACAGCGAGTTGGCCAGGCGGCCGAGGCCCCACTCGCCCGCGTCGAAGGCGTTCTTCCAGCCGTGCCCCGGACCGGGGTCGCCGTAGGGCACCACCATCTCGCTGATCGACGCCCGCCGCAGGATCGACCGCCCGCCGTAGTCGACATCGCGCAGGACGATCCCCTCCAGCGGATCGAGGCTGACGTGCAGCGACCAGCCCTGCCAGCGAAGCTCGTGGCCGTCGAGATCGAAGCCGACCCCGCCCGGCTGGGAGATCACGAGCGGCGCCAGCCCGGGGCGCGGCGGGTGGTCGTCGGGGACGTAGCTCCCGGGGTCGTCGGGCAGTGGGACGGCCCCGGTGTCGAGCAGCTCGAGCACCTCGCCCCGCGCCATGTCCACCAGCGCCTGCAGGCCCTCGATCGGGCGGGCGTAGCCGTTGTCGCCGGGTTCCTCGCGGTAGAAGCAGATGCAGCGGGCCACCCGCCGGCCCTCCTCGGCCACGATGCCGAAGTTCCCCGTGGGCCACGGGTCGACCTGCACCTTGTCGAGGTCGGTGATTCCCCGGGCGGCGAGGGCAGCGCGGAAGCCCTCGTGCTCGTGCAGGGCGGCGATGGCCACCAGGCTCTCCCCGAAGCCGAGGGCGGGCCGGGCGCCGTCGTGCGTCACCCAGCCGACGACCTCGCGCGACGCGAGCGCGACCGTCGCCTCGACGATCGATGACTCGGGCCCCGGGACGATCACCAGCCGGGCGCGCCGGCCGCCGGCATGGGGGTCGGTCGGACGCGTGTCGTCGACCGTGACGGTCGAGAACCACGCCGCGTCAGTCAGGCGCCCGGTGGCCCGCGCCGCGGCGACGGCGACGGCGATCTCGTCAGCGGTCAGCGGGTCGTGTGCGTGGGCCACGGCGTCAGCGGGCGGGGTCGATCGCGACCTTGATGGCACCGCTGCGCTCCTGGTCGGCGAGCGCGTGGAAGGCGTCGCGCCAGGCCGACAGCCCGAAGGTGTGCGTGAGCAGCCCGGTGAGGTCGACCCGCCCACGGGCGGCGAGGTCGAGGTAGTGCTCGATGCCGTGTCGGCGGACGCCCTCGACCTCCTCGATGCCGAAGGCGTTGGACCCGACCCAGCTGATCTCCTTGAAGTAGAGCGGGCTCCACTCCCACCGCCCGGGGGTGTGCACCCCGCTCTTCACGAGGGTGCCGCGCGCCTGGAGCACCCGCACCTCCACCTCGAAGGTCTCCGGCTTGCCGACCGTGTCGTAGGCGACGTCGATGCCGCCCGGGTGGCACATGGGGATGCCGTCGAGACCCTCCATGGTCGGCCGCAGCACCCCGCCGCTCCACGCGGCGAGCTGCTCCACGAGCTCGAGCCTCGTGCCCAGGCGGAACACTTCGTGGGCGCCGAACCGGGCGGCGAGGTCGGCCTGGGTGTCGAAGCGGGCGACGACGGCGACCTCCACGTCGGGGTACAGGGCGCGCAGGATCGCGACCGCGCACGAGCCGAGCGCGCCGGCTCCCCACACCAGGGCGCGGCCCCCGTCGGGCGGGGGGTGACGGGTGACGCTGTGGAGCGACACGGCGAAGGGGTCGGCGAAGATCGCGTGCTCGTCGTCGATCACGTCGGGGACCGGGAACAGCATCGAGGGGTGCGCCGGCATCAGCTCGGCGAAGCCGCCGGTGGCGTCGCTCGACACGCCCGTGTGGATGCCGGGGCTGATGGTGCCGGCGGTGAAGCTCCAGCACAGGCTGAGGTCGCCCGCCTGGCAGGCGGGGCAGACGGGAGCGACGCCCCGCGGCACGCACGACAGCCACGGGTTGAGCACGACCCGCTGGCCCGCACGTCGACACCCTCGGCCTGCGGCCCGAGCGCGGTCACCTCGGCGACGACCTCGTGCCCGAGCACCTGCGGGAACGAGCACAGGGCGCTCATGGCGCTGTCGGTGTCGCCCCCGAAGTCGAGCAGGACCTGCTTCGCGTCCGAGCCGCAGATGCCGGTGAGCAGCGGCCGCGTGACGACCCAGTCGGGCCGCAGCGGCTCGGCATCGGGGACGTCGAGCAGGGCGCACGGGGTGGCGGCGAGGTTCCGGGTCAGCTCGTTGGCATCGGGCGGCGGCGTCCACGGTTGGGCCTCGGTCCCGAAGACGAGCGCCTTCACCGCAGCCTCCGGTCCGCGGCCAGCTCCCGGGTGAAGCTCCGACGCGTGCCCCATCGGAACAGCGGCGGCACCAGGTGGCGGATCGCCACCGCAGGCCGGAACGACGCAGGGACGTAGCTCTCGTGTCGCTCGCCCTCGACCGCCCGGATGACGGCGCGTGCCACCTCCTCAGCCGGGACGGGCTTCGGCCGCTGCCGGTCGTAGGGGTGGCCCCGGGCGGCGCCGAAGTCGGTTGCCACCGGGCCGGGGTTCACGAGCGACACGCCGATGCCGTACGGCGCCAGCTCGACCACCAGCGCCTCGGTGAGGCCCACCCCGGCGAACTTGGTGGCGGAGTAGATCGCCTCGAAGGGCGAGCCGATGCGCCCGGCGATCGACCCGATCGTCACCAGGTGCCCCCGGCGGCGCTCGATCATCCCGGGCACGACCGCCCGCAGCGCGTGGACCGTGCCGAGCACGTTCACCCGCACGAGCCGCTCGGCCTCCTCGGCGCCCAGGTCGGCGAAGGCCCCGTAGGCGCCGATGCCGGCGTTGGCGACCATGACGTCGGTGGGACCGAGCTCGGCCTCCAGACGGGTGACGGCGCCGGTGAGGGCGTCGGGGTCGGCCACGTCGGCGACCGCGTACCGGGCGGTGTCGCCCAGGCCGGCCACGACCTCGCGCAGGCCGTCCTCGCTCCGGGCGATCACCCCCACCCGAGCCCCCCGGTCGGCGGCCGCCTCGGCGACGGCCCGCCCGATGCCACGTGATGCGCCCGTGACGATCGTCGTGGTGCCACCCCACTGCACGGAGCGGACGGTAGCGCGAAAGGTGACACGAATGTTAGGAGACGGCATACGCTCCGTGGATGGCGAGCTCGCCCCCGTTGCATGACCCCGCCTGGTGGGCGGACGACCCGTATCCGGCCTTCGCCGCGCAGCGGGCGCACGACCCGATGCACCGCTACGAGGGCGAGGCCGGCGAGCTGTGGATGATCACGCGCCATGCCGACGTCCAGGCCGTCGCGAGGGACCCGGCCACGTTCTGCTCGGGCCAGGGGGTGCTGCTCACCGACATCACGCGGACGGCGTTGTCCACCGATTCGATCATCTACCACGACCCTCCCGGTCACGCCCGCCACCGCAGGCTGGTCAGCCCCAGCCTCAGCGTGCGCCGGGTGGCCGAGCTCGAGGACCGGGTCCGAGCCATCGCCCGTGACCTGCTGCTGGCCCGCTGGCCCGACTACGAGCTGGCCGGCGACATCGAGCGCGTGCCCAGCCGCTTGGCCCGTGGCGTCGCGCACCTGCCGCTGCTGCTGGAGCCGACGTGAGCGGCGACGGGGCCCGTGTGACCGTCGGGATCGACATCGGGACCACGTCGGTCAAGGCGGTGGCCTCGGACGACGACGGCACGGTGCTGGCCCGGGCTCGGATCGCCCACCGCGTCCACACTCCGGACGCCGGGGCGTTCGAGCACGACGTCGACCGGGCGTGGCGGGACGGCGTGCTCGACGCGCTCGGACAGGTCGCCGACGGGCTCGACGTCGCGGCCGTCAACGTGGCGGCCATGGTGCCCTCGCTGGGCGCGGTGCGGGCCGACGGCACCGGCGCCGGGCCGGGCCTGCTGTACGGCGACCGGCGCGGCGAGCGCGCCGACCGCGACACCAGCCGGCCGGGCGACAGCGGCGAGCTGCTCGCCTTCCTCGCGTGGCACGCCCAGGCCGCCGCCACCGGTGCCACCGACGCCGCAGGCTTCTGGCCCGCCCAGGCCGTGGCGAACCATGCGCTCACCGGCCGGGGCGTCATCGACACCACCACCGCGATGACCGCCCACCCGCTGTTCGACTTCACCGGGTGGGACCAGGCCCTGGCCGCCGAGGCCGGTGTCACACCGGACCAGCTCCCGGCGATCGTGTCGGGGACCGAGCCCGCCGGCCGGGTGCTGGACGGCCTGCCGGCGGCGGGCGCGCTCGTCGGCGGCGGGACCATCGACGCCCTGGCCGAGCAGGTGGTGGCGGGCGCCGACCAGGCAGGCGACGTGCTCGTCCTGTGCGGCACCACGCTCATCACGTGGGGCGTCCTCGACGACCTGCGGGAGGTGCCAGGCCTGTGGACCGTTCCGCACACGGCGCCGGGCAGGTCGCTCGTCGGTGGCCCCAGCAACGCCGGGGGCCTGTTCCTGGACGCGGTCCGCGGCTGGCTCGGGGCGGATGCCGCCGCGGCGGTCGACACCGTCGGCCCCGGTGACCTGCCGGTGTGGCTGCCCTACGTGCGGGGCGAGCGGACACCGCTGCACCGTCGCGACCTGCGGGCGTCTCTCGACGGGGTGGGCCTGCACCACACGCCGGCGCACGTGTTGCGCGCGGCGTACGAGGCCGCGGGGTTCGTCGTCCGCCACCATCTCGACCGGGCGTGGGCGGCCGGTCTGACGCCCCGGCGCATCGTCGCCACCGGGGGAGGAACCCAGGTCGGGGTGTGGATGCGAACGCTGGCCGACTGCACGGGCCTGCCGGTGGACGTCGCCGCGGTACCCGAGGGCGCCGCGCTCGGCTCGGCCTTCGTGGCCCGGTGCGTCGCCGGCCTGGAGGCGTCCATGACCGACGCATCCCGCTGGGCCCGCACGGCCCGGACGGTCGAGCCCGACCCGACCTGGGTCGTCGCCGCCGACGAGCGCTACCACCGCTTCCGGGCAGGCACGGCGGCCGCGCTGGAGCGCCGACCGATCAGATCAGGTACTCGAAGTGCTGGGTCTCGACCATGAGGGGCAGGCGGTAGCGCACGTAGAAGCTGTGGAGCCGCAGCGCCCCGGCGTACTCGTCGAACGTCGGCGCGATGAGGTCGACGTCGTCGGGCGCCCGCTCCTTCCAGGCCGCCGCCCGCCGGGCCACCTCCTCGAACTCGGCCAGGGACGACACCGACAGCCCGAAGTGGTCGAGGCGGGGTGCGGTCATCGGGGTCTCGTCGGCGATGAGGTAGACGAACTGCTCGTGGGAGTGGGCCCGGAAGACGAGCCGCCGCCGGTCCTGGGTGAGCTCGGGGTACTCCTCGAAGCCGAACACGTCGCCGTAGAACGCGGCCAGCGCAGCCCGGCCATCGGCGTCGAGCAGGTCGCCGGGCACCGACAGCGCGACGTGGTTGAAGCGCGGCGGCTGTGCGAAGTCGGGTCCGCTCGGTGGTCCCGTCACGCTCCTGCTTCCCGCTCCTGGCCTTCGGCCGGGCCGCTCGGGCCACACTCGCTGCATTGCGGACGCTCGCTCATGCTTCCCGCTCCTGGCCTTCGGCCGGGCCGCTCGGGCCACACTCGCTGCATTGCGGACGCTCGCTCATGCTTCCCGCTCCTGGCCTTCGGCCGGGCCGCTCGGGCCACACTCGCTGCATTGCGGACGCTCGCTCATGGTCGCACCAGCACCTTTCCGGCCAGCCGCCCCTCGGTGAGGCCGACCATCGCGTCGAGGAGGCCGTCGAGGCCGACGACCTCGGGTTCGAGCAGCTCGTCGACCGGGATGTCACCCGACGCCAGCAGCTCCAGGGCCTGCTCGAAGCCGCCCTGGTCGTAGGTGAAGGCCCCCGTGACGACCAGCTCGTTGAGCAGGATGCGGTTGGGGTCGAAGCGGGGCGGGTCGATGCCGGCACCGACGAGTACGAGCGTGCCGCCCCGCACCAGCTGGGCGAGCCCGGCCTCCATCGCCGCCCGCGTGCCGGAGCACTCCAGCACGACGTCGACCGCGCCGTCGACCACCCGGCCCGGCTCGGCGATCGTCGGGGTCTCCAGGTCGGCGGGGTGGCAGACGGCCGTGGCACCGACCGCCCGGGCCAGCGTCCGGCGGCGCTCACCGGGCTCGGCGCAGGCGACCTCGTCCACCCCCAGCGCCCGCAGGGCGGCGATGCTCAGCGCCCCGATCGGCCCCGCGCCGAGGACCAGCGCCCGCTGGCCGGGACGGACTCCCGACCGGGTGATGCCGTGCAGCGCCACGGCCAGCGGCTCGGCGAGAGCCGCAGCCCGGCGGGCGAGGTCGGGCGGGCAGCGGCAGCAGCTCGTCGGCGGGGACGAGCTTGTAGGTGGCGAACGCGCCCTGTTCCGGTCCGATGCCGGGCGTGTCGCGCTCGGCGCACAACGACGGCCGGCCCGCCCGGCACGGCGCACAGGTGCCGCACCGGACCGTCGGCCCTCCGACGACCGCGTCACCCGTCGTCCATCCGGCGACGGCGGGGCCGACGGCGGCCACCCGGCCGATCCACTCGTGGCCCTGCCAGCTCCCCGGCTCACCCCATCCCTCCATGACCATGTGGAGGTCGCTGCCGCACACCCCGCACAGGTCGACCGCCACCAGCACGTCGTCGTCGCCGACCCGGGGCACCGGCACGTCCTCGACCTCGAGCCGGCCGGGGCCCAGGAGCACCGCCGCCCGCATGCGGTCGGGCACGGTGGCCGTCACGGGTTGTCCCGCAGGTAGCGGTAGACCCCCGCCATGTCGGTGCCGACCTTGTCGGGCAGCGGGTGGATCGTCGCTCCCATGGCTCGGGCGCCCCACACGATCTTGGCCGTCCGCTCGGCGAGAGCGGCGTTGTGCAGCGCTTTGTCGGGCGACGGGCCGCAGGTGACGAGACCGTGGTTGGCGAGGAGCGCCGCGCCCCGGTCGGCCAGGCGCTCGGCGACCTCGTCGCCCAGCTCGGCGGTGCCGGTGCCTCGGTAGTCGCAGCAGGGGACGTCGCCGCCGAGGTAGACGACGACCTCCTCGATCACCGCGGGGATCGGCTCGTGGGCGAGGGCGAACATGGTGGCGTACACCGCATGCGTGTGGATCACCGCCCCCAGCTCCGGGTGGCGCCGTAGGGTCGCGAGGTGCAGGTCCTTCTCCGTCGTGGGGGAGCGGGTGCCTTCCACCACGGCGCCGTCGAGGTCGACCACGACCAGGTCGTCGAGCGTCATCGTGTCGTAGGGCACCGACGACGGGGTCAGGCACACGAGGTCGTCGGGCAGCCGCCCCGAGATGTTGCCGGAGGTCCCCTCGACCAACCCCTCGGCCAGCATGCGCTTGGCGGTGGCGAGCACGGCCTCCCGGGTGGTGGTGGGCGAGTCAGCCACGGTCGAGCACCTCCGGGTTGGCGAGGTTGGCCGGCGCCTCGCCCCGCAACACGGCAGCGAGGCCGTCGGCCATGAGGGCGGTGTGGTTGGCCTCCGTGTCGTAGGTGGCGCCGCCGATGTGGGGCGTCAGCACGACGTTGGGCAGCGAGACGAGCGGGTGGTCGGTCGCCAGCGCCTCGCCCTCGAAGTGGTCGAGGCCGGCGGCCGACAGGTGGCCCGACTCCAGGGCCTTGGTGAGCGCATCGAGGTCGTGAAGGGCGGCTCGGGCGGAGTTCACGTACACCGCACCGTCCCGCATGGCGGCGAACCGGTCGGCGGACATGAGCCCGACGGTCCCGGGCGTGACGGCGGCGTGCATCGACACCACGTCGGCCTCCGCCAGCAGGGCGTCGAGGTCGTGGGTGGCATCCGCGGCGAACGGATCAGCGGCGATCACCCGCATGCCCAGCCCCTCCAACCGCCACCGGGTGGCCCGGCCCACGGCACCCAGGCCGACGAGGCCGGCGGTCCGGCCCGCGATCTGCCACGCCCGGAAGCGCTGGTAGGGGATCGAGCCGTCGCGGTACACCTGCCCTTCTCGCACGTCGCGGTCGGCGGCGAGCAGGCCGCGGGTGGCGGCCAGCAGCAGCCCGACGGCCAGCTCCGCCACGGCGTCGGCGTTGCGCCCCGGGGCTCGCAGGACCGGGATGCCGGCCGCCGTGGCCCCGGCGACGTCGACGTTGGTGGGGTCGCCCCGGGTGGCGCCGATCGCTTCGAGCGGCAGGTCGAGCACCGGGCCGGAGCACTGGTCGGCTTCGCAGATCAGCACCGATGCCCCCAGCTCGGCCGCCCTGTCCGCGAGCTGGTCGGCCGAGTAGAGCCGCAGCGGCTGGTGGTCGATCCACGGGTCGAGGACGACGCGGCCCAGCTCGCGGAGGGCGGCGAGACCGGGGCCGCGCAGCGGGGCCGTGGCGAGGATGACGCGCTCAGCCATCGGCGCCCGGCAGCTCGACCTCGACGGTGGCCTTGGCCATCACCGCGCCGTCCTGGTTGCGCAACTCGACCCGCACGGTGACGAGATGCCGGCGTCGACGCTCCACCCGCGTGTCGACCACCGTGCCGGAGAGGAACGTGGCGTCGCCGGTGAAGGCCGGGTTGCGGTACTGAGCGGACGAGTGGGTGATGGCGCCCCATTCACCCGCCCAGCCGGCGACGTAGTCGATGATCCACGCGCCCATCGAGGCGCCGTACCCGTACCCGCGTGGCATCCCCACGTGCTGCGCCCACCGGGGCTGGAGGTGGCCGCGCGAGGGGCCGTAGTAGGCACCGTCGGTCAGCTCGGGGTTGAGCCGCTCCATGCGCCGGTCACCCTCGAACCCGGCCATCTCCTTCGTGTAGCCCAGCTCCTCCGCCCGCACGGTGGTGGGGCCCTTGGCCGTGGCGCCCCACGTGGTCATGGGGTAGGCCCGCCACTCGGTGGTGAAGCTGGCCAGGCTGTGGGGGCCGAGGACGTTGCCGGCCAGCTCGTCGCCGACCTGCACGCTCTCGAACAGTCGCTTGCCGTGGCGGAGCTCCTGGATCTGGTCGATGAACGCGAGCTTGCGCTGCTCGAGGTCGGCGAGCTGCTCGTCGGTCCACGCCGGCTCGCCCCGCTCGGAGAAGTGGTTCTTCTCCTTGGCCTCGCGCACGCGGTAGCGGATCGACGTCGAGCGCTGTAGCGCCACCCGCTCGCCCCGCTGGTTGATGTAGAGCGTGTCGCCCCGCTGGAAGCAGGTCGGGCCGGCGAAGCTCGTCTCGGTCACCCGGTAGTCGTAGGGCATGCGGTGGCACACCATGCGATCCCCGGGCCGGATCCGGGACCCGAAGAACCACCAGTCGTCACCGCCGAAGATGAGGTGCGAGTGCGGGATCCTCCCCACCTGGGCGGGGGAGCAGCCGTGGCTGGTGTCGGTGGCCACCGTGAACGACTGGGGCGCCACGATCGCCCCGAAGCGGCTCTCGGCCGCCCACGCCTCGTCGTAGTGGAGCGGGTTGGGGTAGTGCATCGCCTGCACCCACCGGCGGATGTCGTTGGTGGCGACCGGCTCCTTGAGCTCGCCGGGCTCCATCGGCACGCCCATGTAGCGGTCGAGGTCGGACGCGTCGAGGGTGCCGCCGTCGTCGACGCTGCCGGCCGCGCCGTCTTCTGCGGGTTGGGCATCGGTGGCGCTCATTTGCTCCCCGCTCATGCTGCTCCGCAGCGGGCTGCTCGGGCCACGCTCGCTCCCTCGCCCTTCGGGACGCTCGCTCATGTGACTCCTCTGTCTCCCCCGGTGGGAGGGACGGGGATGGCCTCGTGGCGATCAGCTCTCGCAACCGGCTGCGCAGGGCGGCCGCCTGGTCCCCCAGGTCGTTCCTCCTACCTGACGCCAACGTTAGACCACGAGCCACCGTCACCCCGATGCGTCCCGTCCCTGCGGGCCCAGTCATCCGAGATCGTGTGACGCGGCTCAGACCGAGCGGAGGGTGCCGCCGTCGACCTCGAACGTGGCGCCCGTGACCCAGGCCGCGGCCTCGCTGGCGAGGAACACCACGGCGGCCGCCACCTCCTCCGGCCGGCCGAACCGGCCGGCGGCCACGCCCTGCTTGGCGAGCATCCGCGCCATGGTCTCCGCCGGCGTGCGTCCCGTGCGCTGCGCGGTGGTGAGCGCGTTGGCCTCGACCAGCTCGGTGACCGTGACGCCCGGGACCACGCAGCTGCTCAGCACCCCATCCGCCGCGAACGCCCGGGACAGGGCGGTGGAGAGGTTGAGCAGCGCCGCCTTGGCTGCCGAGTACGGCGCGAAGAGCGGGTCGGGCTCCCGCCCGTTGATCGAGGCCACGTGCACCAGCCGCCCCCACCCCGCCGCCCGCATCACCGGCGCGGCGGCCACCGACAGGCGGGCGGCGGCGAGGAAGTTGACCTCCAGTCCGGCCTGCCAGTCGTCGGCGGTCAGCTCGACCAGCGGCTTGGGTGCCGCGGCGCCGGCGTTGTTGACCACGATGTCCAGCCGGCCGAAGGCCCGCTGGCACTCGGCGACGATGTCGCCGGGCGCTGCCGCATCGGTCACGTCGACCGGGAACGGCAGGCCGGTGCCGCCCATCTCGGCGGCCACGGCAGCCAGCGCGCCGGGGTCGCGGGCGCACAGCAGCACGCGGCACCCCTCGGCGGCGAGGGCCAGCGCCACATGGCGTCCGATACCCCGGCTGGCCCCGGTCACGACAGCCGCCCGGTCCTGCAGTCCCAGGTCCACGGCGGAACGGTAGCGGCCGGCGGCGGGCTGATCTAACGTCAGAGTCACTTTTCGTTCCGCGGGGGGAGCATGACGGTCGACGGACGGCAGGTGCCGGCGGAGGCGGACCGGCCGCGCATGCGGGCCGAGCGCCACGCCAAGCTCCAGCGCCAGCTCGCCGACCAGGGCCTCGACGGTCTCCTCCTGCTCGGCACCAGCGCCATCGCCTACGCCACCGGCGCCTCCGCTCCCGGGTGCGACAGCGGGCGGGCCGCGCTGCTGCGCACGGTGGCGATCGTGGTCGCCGGCGCCGAGCACCCGCACCTGTTCACGCCCTTTCCCGAGGGAGCGCCGCCCGAGCTGCCGGCCGAGCACCTGCACCCGGCCGTCGTGCCGGACGTGGAGGACGGCGCCGCCGCCCTCGCCGCCGCGCTGCGGGGCCTGTTCGCTGGCAGCGTGACGCTGGGCTGCGACGAGGTGCCCCACCCCCTCGTCCGCGCGCTCGGCGGCATCCGGCTGGTGCCGGCGTCGGGCGTGCTCGGCCCCGCCAAGCTGTGCAAGACCGCGGACGAGCTGGCCTGCATTCGCCGGGCCCAGCACGTCAACGAGCAGGCGATGCTCGACGTGCAGCCGCTGCTGCGCCCGGGCGTCACCCAGACCGACCTCAGCGCCCGGTTCCTGCGCCGTGTCACCGAGCTGGGGGCCGAGGTCAACGGCATCGACCCGATCTGGCAGGTCATGCCGCGCTCCCGGGCCGACGGCCCGTGGACGGTCCACGGCGACCTCGCCTTTCCCACCCCCAGCGCGCCGGTGCCGCTGGCGGACGGCGACGTGATCTGGGTCGACACCGGCGTCCACGTCGGCGGCTATGCCTCCGACTTCGGCCGCACCTGGATCGTCGGCGACGATCCCACGCCCACCGCCCGGCAGCAGGCGCAGTTCGAGCGGTGGCGCGCCGTGGTCGACGCCGTCCTCGCCCTGTGCAGGCCGGGGGTGTCGGCGCTCGAGCTGGGCCGGGCGGCGGTCGCCGCCGACGCGACCGCAGCGGCGGGCGCCGCCCGTGGATCGAGCACTTCTACCTGGCGCACGGCGTCGGCACCGACAGCGCCGAGATGCCGATGATCGGCACCGATCTGGGCGACGCCTTCGACGAGACGCTGGTGATGGCGCCGGGCATGGTGCTCGTCCTCGAGCCGGTGATCTGGGACGACGGCGCGGCCGGCTACCGGTCCGAGGACATCGTCGCCATCACCGACGACGGTTGGATGCCCCTCAGCGACCACCCCTACGACCCCTTCGTGGCGGCATGACCATCAGCGTCGAGCCGTCGCGCCGCCGACCATTCCTGCGTCGACGATGACGAGGTCCGCGCCGACCGTCGGCGACGGTTGTTCGGCGCCATGGCCGACCACGACCTCGACGTGCTGATACTGGGCCGGCCGGCCGAGGTGGCCTTCGCCACCGGCGCCCGCCAGCTGTGGACAGCGGGGACCCGCCCGTTCGGGCCTGCGTGCGTGGCCGTGCGGGCCACGGGGCGCACGCACCTGCTGTCGGTGTCGGACCACGACGTCCCGCGCAGAGGTGCGGCACGACGACCTGTTCGGCCTGTCCTGGAACCCCGCCACCATCGCCGCTGCCCTGGCCGCGATCCCCGGCGTGGCCGAGGTCGAGACGCGTGGGCACCACCTCCTCCAGCCCGGGCTTCGACAGGTTGGTCACCGCCGTGGCGCCGCGGGCCGAGGCGGTCGACGGCAGCGCCGCCATGTGGGCAGCCCGCACGCCCAAGAGCCCCGCCGAGGTCGCCCGCATCACCGCGGCCGTCGGTCTGGCCGAGGGGGCTCTCGCCGCTCTCACCGACGCCCTCCGGCCCGGCGTGACCGAGCGCGAGCTGGTCGCCGTCTACCTCGAGGCCATCGCCGCCCGTGGTGCTCCCACCCCGCCGACCGAGGGCATCGCGTGCGCCACGCCCACCCGCGGCCCGGTGGCGCTGCGGCGCATCGCCACCGACATCCCCATCGACGCCGGCCAGCTCGTCGTGCTCGACCCGGGCGCTTTCCATCGCGGCTACGAGGGCGGCGTCGGCCGCACCCGTACGGCGGGCGGCACGGTCTCCTACCGTCAGCGTGCCCTGGCCGCTCGCTGCCGGACCGCGCTCGATGCCGCCGTCGCCGCCTGCCGGTCCCGGCGCGACCGGCGCCGACCTGGTCGCCGCCTGGACGTCGTCCGGCGAGGCGCTGCCGGCCGCCCCTCTGGCACACGGAGTCGGGCTCGGCGTCGAGCCGCCGATCATCGGCGCGGGCGTCGGGGCATCCGGCGTGCTCGCGCCGGGCACCGTCCTGGCCGTCACCGGGTGGGTCGGCGAGGAGGGGGTCGGGGGCGTCCTCGAGCGCGACCTCGTGCTCGTCACCGATGGCGATCCGCAGGTGCTGACCGACGACGGCCGCGGCCCGGCCGGGGAGGGGACGTGACCATGGCCGACCGGGCCGTCGTCGACTTCGATCACCACGACCGCGCCTGGCACGCCGAGCGGATGGACCACTGGGGCGACCTGCGCCGCTGCCCCGTCGCCTTCAATGAGCGCTACGGCGGCTTCTGGGTCGTGAGCGGCCACGACGAGGTGGCGACCGTGTCCCGCGACGCCGAGACCTACTCGAGCCGACGCCTGCCGGAGCCCGAGGACGGGATCAACTACCTCGGCATCGCCGGCATCCCGCGGGGCAAGGCCATCCCGACGTCCGGCATCGCCGAGGTCGAGGGTCCCTCGCACACCGCGTTGCGCCGGGTGATGAACCCGTACCTGGTGCCCACGGCCATCGCGGAGATGGAGCCCCTCATGCGGGCGGCGACCACCTGGTTCCTCGACGAGCGGATCGAGAGTGGCGCCATCGACCTGGTGCTGGACCTGGCGAACCCCGTGCCCGCCATCCTGACCATGGCACTCGTCGGCCTGCCGCTCGACGACTGGAGGCCGTACGCCGACCTGTTCCACGGCACGATCGCCTACCGGCCCGGCCAGCCCGAGTTCGATCGCGCGGTCGCCAACGTGCCGGCGATGCTCGCACGTCTGGGCGAGGTCGCCGCCGCCCGCCGCGACGACCCCGGTGACGACCTGCTGAGTGCGCTCGTGCAGATGGAGGTGGAGGGCAGGCGCCTCACCGACGCGGAGCTGCAGAGCGTGCTGTGGAACCTGGTCGGCGGCGGGCTCGACACCACCACCTCGCTCACGTCGCTGTCGCTCCACCACCTCGATGCCCATCCGGACCTGCGGGCCCAGCTCACCGACGACCCGGAGCTGATCGACAGCGCCACCGAGGAGTTCCTCCGCTACTTCTCGGTGAACGAGACCCTCACCCGCACCGTGACCCGGGACACCGAGCTGGGTGGCCAGCAGCTCTGCCGAGGGGAGCACCTGATGCTGAGCTGGCTGTCGGCCAACCGCGACGAGTCGGTGTTCGACCGGGCCGACGAGGTGGTGCTCGACCGCGCCACCAACCCTCATCTCGCCTTCGGCGTCGGCCCGCATCGCTGCATCGGCATGCACATGGCCCGCACGATGTTCAAGGTGCTTGTCACCGAGATTCTCACCCGCATCCCCGACTACGTCGTCGACCGCGGGTCCACCCGCTTCTACGCCGGCAACCCCGAGCTGAACGGCGTCGTCACGATGCCCGCCACCTTCAGCCCCGGTCCACGGATCGGTCCCCGCGCCCGGCCGTTCTGATGACCGGGTCGTCCGCCCGTGCGCTACTCGGGCAGGTCGGTCCGGCCGAGCTCGCGGGCGGCCTCAGGCACGAACGGATCCGGCGCGAACGGGCCCTGGTCCACCGACGCGAGCCGGATCTCGGGCAACGTCACGTTGCCCGGCAGCGTGTCGAGCCACACCACGGTCTCGGCCACGTCGTCCACCCCGAGCGTGCGCATCGGGAAGTGCACGTCGTCGAGCATCGGCGTGGCCACCGGGCCTGTCGTGACCACGTGGACGGCGATGCCGTCGCGCTCGACCTCCCTGGCCAGGGCGGCGGCGAAGGCGTTGAGCCCCGCCTTCGACGCCGAGTAGGCCGACTCTGCCCGGGCTGGGGTGCGTGGGCCGAGCGACGACGACAGGAAGATCATCCGTCCGCCGGCGGTCATCACCGGCAGCGCCGCGTGCGCCACCACGAAGGCCGACGTGAGGTTGGTGCGCACGCACGCGGCTCGAACGTCGTCGAGCGATTCCTTGCGCACGAACGTGCCGGCCATCACCCCGGCCGCGTGCACCACCAGGTCGACCCTGCCAGCCTCGTCGACCACCCCGGCGAACGGCCTCCGGATCGGCGCTGTCACCCGCCGCCCAGCGGGCGCCGATGTCCGTCGGCCGCCGCCTCGCAGCTTCGACGCCGTCCGGGCGGAGAACACCACGTCGTAGCCCCGTGCCACGAGCAGCCGGCCCACCGCGAGGCCGATGCCGCTGCTGCCCCCCGTGACGATCGCCACCCTCGGGCCGCCGTCCACCGGGGAGGAACCTGGCGAGAGGGTCCCGTGATCGTCACGCCGTGGGCTCCCGCGGGCGGTCAGGATGCGGTGCGCGGCGTCGCCGAGGAACAGGTCCATGCCCTCGTCGGACAGCGGCAGCTTCCGGGCGGCGGCGAGGGCCTTGCCGGCGGGGATCACCGGGTGGTCGGACGCGAACAGCACCCGGCCCCGGCCGCGGGACGAGTCCATGAACCGCACGAGCGCCGGGTCCATGTAGGTGGCGAGGTAGGCCGAGGTCATCAGGTGGAGCTGCGGCCACTTGAGCATGTACTGGATCAGCAGCGCCTCGTAGGGGTGGCCCATGTGGGCGCCGACCACCGTGAGGCCGGGGAAGTCGATGAGCACGTCCTCGAGCAGCACCGGGTCCTGGCAGCGGGACCGCACCTGCGGGCCGGGCACGCCGATGTTGATCGACACCGGCAGGCCCAGCTCCTCGCACGTGGCGTACACGGGGTAGTAGAGGCGGTGGTTGAGCTCGTACTGCTCGACCAGCGGCGTGACCCGCACCATCGCCACCGCCGCGTGCTGGGCGAGCTCGCGGACGCGGGCGCAGTTGCGCCCGGCTTGCCGGCCCGTGTCGACGGTGGGCGACGACGAGGAACCGGCCGGGGTGCTGCTCGGCGATGGCGACGAAGTCCTCGGCTGCGTAGCCGCCCGCCGCGGTGGGCCCGCTCCGGGTCGGACAGGCCGCTGGTGAGCACGCCGAGGTCGACGCCGGCGTCGTCCATGGCGTCGAGCAGGCCCTCGACCGTGGGGCCCTTGGCGAGCTCCGCGCCGAACAGCTCGACCACCCCCCGCTGCGCTTCCTCGGCGACCCACCGCGAGGCGAACGCCTCCGGGAACAGGTTCACCCAGCCGTCCACGATCATGGCCGGACAGTACCTGACACGACTGTCAGTAAGGACGGCTACCATCCCGCGCATGGTCGATCTCGGGTTTCGGCCCTTCGACGCCGACAACCACTACTACGAGGCCGAGGACGCGTTCATCCGCCACATCGACCCCGCCATGGCCAAGCGGTGCATGCAGTGGGCCGACGTCGGCGGCAAGCGCCGGCTGCTGGTGGCCGGGAAGATCAACAAGTTCATCCCCAACCCCACCTTCGACCCCATCGCCAGGCCGGGCAGCCTCGAGGACTACTTCCGGGGCCGCAACGAGGACGGGCTCGACCTCAAGACGATGTTCGGCGAGCTGGAGCCCATCGATCGCCACCCCGGCTACCGCCACCGCGATGCCCGGGTGGCCCTGCTCGACGAGCAGGGCATGGACGGCGCGCTGCTGTTCCCCACCCTCGGCGTCGGCATGCAGGAGGCGCTGCGGCGCGACGTCCCCGCCCTCCACGCCGCGTTCACCGCGTTCAACACGTGGCTCGACGAGGACTGGGGCTTCGACCGGGGCGACGGCCGGCTCTACGCGGCGCCGATGATCACCTTCGCCGACCCCGACCGGGCCGTGGCCGAGGTGACCCGGGTGCTCGACGCCGGGGCCCGCATCCTCGTCACCATCCCGGGCCCGGTGCCCGACGGCG
This sequence comes from uncultured Acidimicrobiales bacterium, assembly GCA_963735375.1. Taxonomy (GTDB): domain Bacteria; phylum Actinomycetota; class Acidimicrobiia; order Acidimicrobiales; family VFJN01; genus ZC4RG19. The sequence continues at coordinate 281,410 of CAVTKS010000003.1, read as the reverse complement.
ACGACGGCTACGTGTCGCCCGGCCACCCCCGCTTCGATCCCGTGTGGCGCCTGATCGCCGAGGCCGGCGTGCCGCTGGCCCTGCACGCCGGCCTCAGCGGCGTGGCCCACTACGGCCGGTTCTGGCGGTCGGGCGAGCGACGGGGGCGGCGGCTTCGAGGGGTTCAAGCACGCCGCGTTCCCGCTGGTCGCCTTCCAGGACCGCGGCATCTCCGACACGTTCGCCGCGCTGATCTGCCACGGCGTGCTCGAGCGGTTCCCCGACCTCCGGCTGGCCTCGATCGAGAACGGTGCCATGTGGGTGCCCGACCTGCTGCGCAACCTGCGCGACGCCGCGCGGCAAGATGCCGTTCGCCTTCAACGAGCACCCGGTCGAGCAGTTCCGGCGCCACGTGTGGGTGGCGCCGTACTACGAGGACGACATGGCCCTGCTCAAGGACGCGCTCGGCATCGACCGGCTGCTGTTCGGCTCGGACTTCCCCCACACCGAGGGCCTGCCCGAGCCGACGATGTTCGTGAAGGACATCCCCACCTTCACGCCGCCGAGGACACCCGCAAGGTCATGCGGGACAACGTGCTCGACCTGCTCGGACTCGCCTCGCTCAGCGACTGACGAGGTTGACGTCGCCGTCGGCCGGCGATCGCTCGGGCCGCTAACGTGACGTGATCGTTAGACGCGTGGCATCGGGGAAGCCGTGAGCATCGCCATCGGTGAGGACCACCTGGCACTCCTCGCCACTGCCCGTCGCTTCACCGAGGCCCGGTGTCCGCCCGGCGTCGTCGCGCGCAGCGGTCGAGGCCGAGGCCGACTCGCTCCCGCCGTTCTGGGCCGAGCTCGCCGACCTCGGCTGGCTGGGCCTGGCCGTCGCCGAGGCCGACGGCGGCGAGGGCTATGGCTACGCCGAGCTGGCCGTGGTCCTCGAGGAGCTCGGACGCACCGTCGCCCCCGGCCCGATGCTCCCCACGGCGTGGGCGGCCGCGGTCCTCGGGTCTGCCACACGGGCGACGCCGGCCGCCGGGCTGGCCGCCGACCTGGCCGCCGGTCGCCGAATCGGCACCGTGGCGCTCGGCGGGTCGATCGGCGGTGCGCCAGACGCGGGCACCGGCACGGGCGCCAGCTCGGGCCCGGGCACCGACGCGGGCACGGGGGTGCGTCTCCGCCTCACCGGCAGCGCCGGTCCTGTGCTGTGCGGCACGCTCGCCGACGTGCTGGTCGTGCCCGCCACCGTCGGTGGCGACGAGCTGTGGGCCGCGGTCGGGCGCGACGCCGTCACCGCCACGCCCCTCGACGCTCTCGACCCCACCCGTCGCCTCGCCCGGCTGGAGATGGTCGATTCCCCGGCCACGCTGCTGGTCGGCGTCACCCGGGCGCGGGTGGAGGCGGTCGGCGTCGCCCTGGCGGCTGCCGAGTGCGCCGGTGGAGCGGCATGGTGTGTCGACACCGCCGCCGCCTACGCCCGGGACCGGCGGCAGTTCGGCCGCCCGATCGGCCAGTTCCAGGCCGTCAAGCACCGCTGCGCCGACATGCTCGTGCGCCTCGAGCAGGTGCGGGCGGTCGCGGGGGACGCGGCGGCGGCGCTCGACGGGCACGACCACGGTCCCGGGGCGGCCCTGGCGGTCGCCGCGGCCGGCGCCGTCGCCTTCGAGGCCTTCGCCGCCGCGGCCAAGGACTGCATCCAGGTGCTCGGCGGCATCGGCTTCACGTGGGAGCACGACGCCCACCTCTACCTCCGCCGGGCGTTGGCGGTCCGTCAGCTCTTCGGCGGCGCCGGCCCGTGGCGGGAGGCAACCGCCCGCGCAGCTCTGGGCGGTGTCCGTCGGCACCTCGGCGTCGACCTGCCGCCGGAGGCCGAGGCGTGCCGGCCAGAGATCAGGGCGATGGTCGAGGAGGTCGCCGCCCGTCCCGCAGGCGAGCGCAGGCGTCGCCTGGCCGACAGCGGGTTGCTCGTCCCGCACTGGGCGCCGCCGTGGGGTCGCGACGCCGGCGCCGTCGAGCAGCTCGTCATCGACCAGGAGCTGCGCCGGTGCAGGGTCCGCTCGCCCCACCTGCAGGTGGGGGCGTGGGCCGCCCCCACCATCGCCGTCCACGGCACGCCAGAGCAGCAGGAGCGCTGGGTCCGGCCGACCCTCTACGGCGAGATCACCTGGTGCCAGCTCTTCAGCGAGCCGGAGGCGGGCTCCGACCTGGCGTCGCTCACCACCCGCGCCACCCGCGTCGAGGGTGGCTGGCGCCTCGACGGCCAGAAGGTGTGGACCACGATGGCCGCCGAGGCCGACTGGGGGATCTGCCTGGCCCGCTCCGACCCCGCGGCCCCCAAGCACCTGGGCATCACCTACTTCGTCGTCGACATGTCCACGGCGGGCATCGACGTCCGGCCGCTGCGCGAGCTCACCGGCCTGGCGATGTTCAACGAGGTCTTCCTCGACGGCGTGCTCGTGCCCGATGATTGCGTGATCGGCGATGTGGACGGCGGGTGGCCGCTGGCTCGCACCACGCTCGCCAACGAGCGGGTGTCGATGGGCAGCGGCTCGTCGTTCGGCGGCGGGATCGAGGCCCTCGTCGGCCTGGTCGCCGAGCGCACCGGCACGGGCGAGCTGGCCGCGGACACGCGGCTGCTGGACGAGCTCGGGGCCCTCGTCGCGGAGGCCCATTCCCTGGCGGCCATCGGGCTGCGGGCCACGGCCCGCTCGGTCACCGGCGCGGCCCCCGGGCCGGAGGCGAGCGTCCGCAAGCTGCTCGGCGCGGAGCACGACCAGCGCACCCAGGAGCTGGGGCTGCAGTTGCTCGGCCCCGAGGGCGCCACCACCGTCGATGCCGCCGGCCGATGGACCTTCGGATTTCTGGCCAACCGGTGCCTCACGATCGCCGGGGGCACCAGCGAGATCCAGCGCAACGTCATCGGCGAGAGGCTCCTGGGCCTGCCCCGCGATCCGGAGCCGACCGCCGTGAGCGCGACCGCGACCGGGCCGGGCTGATGGCCGACCTGCTGCCGGACCAGCTGCGGCTCATGGCCGGTGCATTCGCGGACGAGGTGGCGTTCACCGACGTCGAGGCCGACCGCGACCTCACCTTCGGCGAGTGGGAGTCCCGCTCCAACCGGCTGGCCCGCTGGCTGGTCGCCCAGGGGGTGCGCAGGGGTGACCGGGTGGCCATCCACCTGCCGCCCGAGGAGGGCGACCGCTTCCTGCTCACCTACTCCGCGGTCCACAAGGCGGGGGCGGTCGCGGTCCCCACCAGCACCCGGCTGGTGCCCCGCGAGCTCGGGTCCGTGCTGGCTCACGCGGGTGCCGTCGTGGCCGTCAGCGGGGCGGCCACCACGCCGCTGCTGACGGAGGCCCGAGGCGACCTCCCCGAGCTTCGGGTGATCGTCACCACCGGCCCGGCGGGCGCTCGCGACGACGTCGTCGCCTGGGACGACGCCACCGACGCCGACGACTCCGCCATCCAGGTGCCGGTCGACGGTGACGACATGGCCGACCTGATGTACACCTCGGGCACCACCGGCCGCCCCAAGGGCGTGGTCGTGCGTCACCGCAACGTGGCCATGGTGCCCAACGGATTGCCCCGTTGGGGGCACGCCGGATGGCTGCACGCGTCGCCGATGTTCACGTTCGCCGGCATCGCCTCCACCTACAACCCGATGAAGCTCGGCATGCCGCTGCTCTACCTGCCCCGCTTCGACGTCGACCGCTGGTTCGACGTCGTGGAGCAGCGCCGACCCGCGGCCACGTTCCTCGTGCCCGCGATGGCCGAGCTGCTGGTGGCCAGCTCCCGCTTCGAGACGGCGGACCTCTCCTCCGTCACGCTGTGCTCACTCGGCAGCGCGCCGGTGGCCCCCGACACCGTGGCCCGCCTGCAGGAGCGCCTGCCGCACGCCCTGGTCTCGAACTCGTGGGGGATGACCGAGGCCGGGCCGGCCTTCTGCTTCATGCCGCCGGAGGAGCAGGCCCGCCGGGTCGGGTCGGTGGGCAGGCCGCTGCCGCCCACCGAGTTCCGCATCGTGGGCTCGGCCGGCGAGCCGCTCGCCGCCCGGCAGATCGGCGAGCTGGTCGTGCGGAACCCGGGTCGGGAGCGCGAGTACTTCCGCGACACCGAGGCAACCGCGGAGACCTGGCGCGAGGGGTGGCTGCACTCCGGCGACCTCGCCTACCTCGACGAGGACGGCTTCCTCTATGTCGTGGGCCGTGAGAAGGACGTGATCATCCGAGGCGGCAACAACGTGCACGCCACCGATGTCGAGGCCGTCCTCTACGAGCACCCCGGCGTGCAGGAGGCCGCCGTCGCCGGCATCGCCCATCCGGTCCTGGGCGAGGACGTGGGCGCCTGGATCGTCCCCACGCCGGGCAGCCGGGTGACGGCCGACGAGCTACGCGCGTTCTGCGCCGAGCGGCTGAGCGACTACAAGGTGCCCCGGGGGGTGACCTTCCTCGACGAGCTCCCCCGCAACGCCACCGGCAAGGTCCTCAAGGGCGACCTTCCGGGCCGCGGGGACCGGGATGGATGACCTGCGGGACGGTGCCGGGTCCGGGGCGGTCGTCCTCGGCCACCTGCGACACCAACGGGCGTGCCGGAGGTTCGCGGACAGCCCCGTTCGCGACGAGGACCTGGTCGAGATGCTGCAGGCGGCCACCCACGCTCCCAGCGCCGAGAACCGCCAGCCCTGGGTCTTCGTCGTCGTGCGCCGGGCGGCGACCCGAGACGCGATCGTCGAGCTGACCCGCCGCGTGTGGGACGGCGGCGCCCGCCGTCACGCCGCAGGGGAGCCTGGACCGCCGGCTCTTCGCCGACGTCGACGAGTTCGTCGCGCAGGGCTACGGCGGCGCGCCCGTGCTCGTGGTCGTCGCCGCCGACGGCCGCAGCGGGGTGCCCGAGCCGGTGCTCGCGTCGTCAGTGTTCCCCGCGGTCCAGAACCTGCTGCTCGCGGCGGCGGCGCTGGGCTACGGCTCCTCGATGACGACGCTGGCCGCCCAGGTCCCCGACGCCCTCGCCGCCACCGTGGGGCTGCCGGTCGGTGTCCGCCCTCTGGCCGTGGTGCCGATCGGGCGGCCGGCGGCGCCACTCGGGCCGCCGCGGCGCAGGCCGGTCCGCGACGTCACCTACCTCGATGCGTTCGGCGCGCCGTTCGGCCCGGTCACGGGCGACGAGGGCGCGCCCGCTGGGCCGCCACGCCCTGCTCCACCGCCTGCCTGACGAGCACGTCGTTGTCGGCCGAGATGAAGCGGTGGACCCGCGCCTCGAGCAGGCGGCGGGCGAGCGGGTGGAAGGCTTCGTAGGTCTCCCCGAAGGTGACCCGCGACCGCGTGCTGTCGAGGGCCTCGATCCGGTGCCAGCCGCTGGCTTTCGACCACAGGGGCTTGCCGACCGCGTCGTAGCGCGACCACTCGCCGGGCCGCGACTCGGAGACGACCTCCCACGACCGTCCCACGCCCCCGCTGAGCAGGTAGCGGGGCACCCGGAACGTGCAGTGGCGGACGAGCCCGAGCCCGTCCTCGTCGCCGGGGTGGATGATCTCGATGCGGACGCCGCCGTGCTCGATCACCCCCCGCCCGAGCCGCGGATGGAGTGCTCGCCACACCTCGTCCGGCGTGGCCTCGACCTCGAACCTGAACTCGTGCTCCTGCACGGCCGGCACGCTAGTGGGACTGGCGGAGGCAGGCTGCCGGCCCAGGTGAACTATCGCCTCGCCCGGGGAAGGAGCTCGAGGAGCTGGCCGTCGGGGTCGCGGACCATGATTGCCCGACCGCCCACGTCGGTGTCGGCGAGCACCTCGCCGCCGAGGCCGGTGAGCGTGGCGCACGTGGAGGCGACCTCGTCCACCGTGAACGACAGGTGGGTGAGTCCGGGCTCGGTGAAGGACCGGTTCCGCCGGGGGTCGTTGCCCTCGCGTCCGAAGTGGAGCAGCTCGAGAACGAAGCCGTCGCGCTCCAGGTACACGGCCGTCAGCTGCACCGGGGCGGGGATCCGCAGCAGCCGCGAGGCAGCGCCATCTGGCACGCGGATGTCGTCTCGATGGGTGAACCCGAAGCCCTCCTCGTAGAAGCGCCGCGATCGTTCGAGGTCGGTCACGCACAGTCCCACGTGGTTGATGACGCTCATTGCCGGGACCCGTTCATCGTGGGGCCCGCCGATCCCGGGCGAAAGCGATCACGCCGGCAAGGAAGCCGTCGACGTCGGCGGACTTCATCTCGACGAGGGCCTGCATGTCGGGCAGGTAGTGCTCGAATCGGTCGCTCTCGATGGCGTCGGCGATGCCGGCCGCGACGTCTTCAGCCGGCTCCAGGGGGCCGTCGTAGAGGGGCGGGTCGTTGTCGGGCTGGTCCCAGATCTCGGTGGCAACGGCACCGGGCAGGACGAGCCGGACGTCCACGCCGGTGTCCCACAGATCGAGCTGCATCGACTCAGACCAGCCGGCCAGGGCGAACTTCGACGCGCAGTAGGCGGCTTCGCCGAGGATGCCGACCCGACCGCCGAAGCTGGACACGTTGACGATCGTCCCCCGGCCGCGGGCGAGCATGCGGGGTAGCACCGCCAGCGACATCCGGACGGGCGACTCGAAGTTGACCGCCATGGTGTGGCGGATCTCGTCGACCGTGAGGTCGGTGACAGCGCGGCGCTTGGGCACGGCGGCGTTGTTCACCAGGACGTCGATGCCGTCGAGCTCGTCCCAGGTCCGGAGGGCGAGCGCCTCGGCGACCTCGGTGTCGCCGAGGTCGGCCACCCACATACGGGAGGCGGGCTGGTGCCGCCGGCAGCGCTCCAGCACCTCGGCGAGGCGACCGGCCCGCCGGGCGACGAGGCCGATCGTGGCGCCGCGGGCTGCCAGCAGCGGCGCGAGCGCCGCGCCGATGCCCGACGACGCTCCCGTGACCACGACCGTCGCACCGGCGACCTGCATGGCCGCGCACCGTACCTGACGCCGCTGTCAGACGACGGCCGGCCGTGAAACGAGGTCCATCAGCCGGCGTCAGCGAGGAACCCGCGCCGGATGATGAGGAGCATGGTCTCGACCGCGTCGTCCTCTGCCGTGAACTGCAGGGTGAAGACGCTGTAGGGCACCCGCTCGATCAGGGCGAGCAGCGTCGTGGCGTCGACCACCGGGTTGCCGAAGTCGCGTCGCTGCAGCATCCGCACCAGCCGGGTGAACACCGACGCCGCGACCCGCTGCGAGAACGCGTGGAGCTCCTCGTTGGTCCGCATCTCCTGCCAGGTGCTGATCACGCCGCCGTCGGCCTCGTAGGCCGCGAGCCAGCGGCGCAGCCACGCCCGGAGATCGTCGGGCGGCGCGTCGAGGCGCAGCTCGTCGACGAGGTCGATCATGCGCGAGGACGCTGCCTCGGCCAGCACGCGGAAGAAGTCGTCCTTGTTGTCGAAGTACCGGTAGAAGGTGCCGTGGCTCACCCCGGCCGCGGCCACGATGTCGTCGACCCGGGCGTCGTGGTAGCCGCGGGCGGGCAGCACCGAGGCGCCGGCGTCGAGCAGCCGCAGGCGGGTCTTCTCGCCCCGGGGGCGGAGCAGCCGATCGTCGGCCGCGGGATCGGGGGCGGCCACGGCGGCACCCCGCCGGCGCTGGCGGCCCGACCGGACGACGTTCACGCCGTCGATCGGGCCCTCCAGGATGCGGTGGAACAGGGCGGCGACACCCTCGACGAGCGGTTGGGCGCTGGTCTCGGCCGGGGCCTGCTCCGCGTAGAAGCTGCAGCGGATCAGCACCGACATCATGTTGTTGGCCAACGTGGCGTTCTGCGGTGTCTCGTCGACCCCGAACGCGCGCAGCAGGGCCAGGGCCGTCCGGTCCGCGACGCCGCTCGAGCTGCGGGTCTGGGGCTGGTGCTCGCGGCTGGCGGCCTGGAACGAGGCGAACACCGGTGACCACGCCTCGTGCAGGGCCATGAACTGACCGATCCACTCGGTGAGGTGCTCGAGGCCGGCGGCGTCGGGCGTGACCCGTTCGAGCCGCTCGGCCAGGGCCACCATCTCCTGGCCGAGCTGGCCGGCCAGGGTCCAGAACACATCGTCCTTGCTGGAGAAGTACTGGTAGAAGGCGGGGCGGGAGCAGCCGGCGCGCGCGGTGATGAGCTCGACCCGCGACTCGGCGAAACCGTCCTCCGCGAACACCTCGAGGGCGGCGCCGAGGATGCGACGCTGGGTGTCGGTGCCGCGCTCGCCGACGAGTGGATTGCTCCCGAAGGGTGGCCTCCGCACCACGCTCGTGTCCATCGGCGGAACGCTACTATCTAACATCAACGTCATATCTCACCCTCCGGGGGAAGGGGACGAGGCATGCAGGTCGACGATCTGGTCCTGGTGAGCGTCGACGACCACGTGGTCGAGCCGCCGGATCTGTTCGAGGGACGCCTGTCGGTCCGAGCCGCCGAGCGGGCGCCGTTCATCGAGACGCAGGACAACGGCCGCGAGGTGTGGATGTTCGAGGGCGCGGCGCTGCCGAACGTCGGCCTCAACGCCGTGGCGGGCCGGGTGCCCGAGGAGTACGGCCTCGACCCGCTGGCGTTCTCGGAGATGCGGCCCGGCTGCTACGACATCCACGAGCGCATCCGCGACATGAACGTGAACGGCGTGCTCGGGTCGATGAACTTCCCCAGCCTGGCCGGCTTCACCGGGCAGCTCTTCGCCACCTGCGACGACAAGGACATCGCGATCGAGCTGCTCCGGGCGTACAACGACTGGCACGTCGAGGACTGGTGCGGGACCTACCCGGGCCGGATGATCCCCCTGGCGGTGCCGCCGATCTGGGACGCCGAGCTGATGGCGGCCGAGGTCCGGCGCATGGCGGAGAAGGGCTGCCACGCCGTCACCTTCTCGGAGAACCCCGAGAAGCTGGGCCGGCCCAGCTGGCACAGCGACTTCTGGGACCCGTTCCTCGCCGCCTGCGAGGACGTCGGCACGGTCATCTGTCTGCACATCGGGTCGTCGTCCCAGGTCACCATCACCGCGATGGATGCGCCGATCGACACGATGATCACACTCCAGCCGATGAACATCGTGCAGTGCGCGGCCGACCTGGTGTGGTCGCCGGTGTTCCGCAAGTTCCCGAACCTGAAGGTGGCGCTCAGCGAGGGCGGAATCGGCTGGGTGCCCTACTTCCTCGAACGGCTCGACTACGTGTACCAGCACCACCGGGCGTGGACGAACCAGGACTTCGGCGACAAATTGCCGAGCCAGGTGTTCAACGAGCACGTGTTGACCTGCTTCATCGACGACGCCGTGGGCATGGAGGTGCGCCATCACCTCAACCCAGACCACATCCATTGGGAGTGCGACTACCCGCATTCCGACTCCACGTGGCCCCACGCCCCCGAGATGGCGATGAAGTACCTCGAGGGCCTGCCCGACGACGACATCGACCGCATCACCCACGGCAACGCCATCGCCAACTTCTCCTACGACCCGTTCGCTCACATCCCCCGTGACCAGGCGACGGTCGGAGTGCTGCGGGCCCAGGCCACCGATGTCGACACCAGGCCGGTCAGCCACGGCACGGGCAAGTTCCAGGACGAGGGGATCGTCACCGCCATGACGCTCGCCGAGCGCATCGCGAAGAGGTGAACCCAGGTGACAGCCCGCACGTGACCGCCGCGCCCTTCCGGGTGCAACCCGCCCTGGACGACGACAACCGCTTCTTCTGGACCTCCGGTCAGGACGGACGGCTGCGATTCCTGCGCTGCCAGTCCTGTGGCTACTACCTGCACCCGCCTGTGCCCCGCTGCCCCGAGTGCGGTAGCCGGGAGGTCGCACCGGAGGCGGTCAGCGGCCGCGGCCAGGTGTACTCCTACACCGTGAACCACCAGTCCTGGGACGGCGGCATCGAGCCGTACGCCATCGTGCTGGTCTCGCTGCCCGAGCAGGAGGGGCTCCGCCTCACGAGCAACCTCGTCAACTGCCCGGTCGACGACGTGCGCATCGGCCTGCCGGTGCGGGTCGCCTTCGAGCAGCACGACCTCGTCTGGTTCCCCCTGTTCGAGCCGGCATGACCCAGTTCGAGCGTCGATCGATCATCTCCGGCGTCGGCCAGTCCGACGTGGGCCGGCGGCTGGGCCGCTCCGGGCTCGACCTCACCATCGATGCCGCCCTCGAGGCCATCGCCGACGCAGGGCTCACCCCCGCCGACATCGACGGCATCGCCACCTACCCCGGGGGCGGTGGGGGAGCCGGTCCGGGGTTCAGCGGCCCGGGCACCCCCGAGGTGCAGGACGCCCTACGGCTCGAGGTGGGCTGGCACACCGGCGGCATCGAGGGCGCGGCGCAGCTCGCGGCGGTGGTCAACGCCGTGCTGGCCGTCGGCGCCGGCCTGGCCCGCCACGTGCTCGTGTACCGCACGGTGACCGAGTCGACCGAGCAGGGCGGCGGCGGCCGGCAGGGCATCGGCGTCGGCGGGGGAGGAGGAGCCGGAGGTGGCGGCGGCGTGCCCCGCATGGGCGGCGCCTTCCAGTGGAGCATCCCGTTCCGGGCCTACTCGGCGGCCAACTGGTTGGCCATGAACGCCCATCGCCATTTCCACGAGTACGGCACGACGCCCGAGCAGATGGCCATGATCGCCGTCAACAGCCGCCGCAACGCCGCCCTCAACCCCAAGGCGGTGTACCGCGAACCCATGACGTTGGACGACTACTTCGGGTCCCGGATCATCACCACCCCCTTCCGCCTGTACGACTGCGACGCCCCGGTGGACGGCTCCACGGCGGTCATCGTGTCGGTGGCCGAGCATGCGGCGTCGGTCGACCATCCCGTCGCCCGGGTGGAGGCGGTGGGAACGGCACTGCGGGGCCGGCCGTCGTGGGACCAGTTCGACGACATGACCACGATGGCGGCCCGCGACGCCGGCGCCCAGCTGTGGAGCCGGACCGACCTCACGCCCACCGACGTCGACGTGGCCGAGCTGTACGACGGTTTCAGCTTCCTCGCCATGACATGGCTCGAGGCCCTCGGCTTCTGCGGAAAGGGAGAGTCGGGCCCCTTCATCGAGGGCGGTCAGCGGATCGCCCTCGACGGCCAGCTGCCGCTCAACACGCACGGCGGCCAGCTCTCTGCCGGGCGGCTGCACGGCTTCGGGTTCGTGCACGAGGCCTGCCTGCAGCTCCGCGGCGAGGCGGGCGATCGCCAGGTGCGCTCGGGCGTGGAGGTGGCGGCCGTGGCCAACGGGGGCGGCCCGATCGCCGGGGCCATGCTGCTCACGAAGGAGAGCTAGGGGCGCTCTGACACCGATGGCTCGATGTCCACGGCAACGGACCAGACTGGCGGTCGTGAGCGACGAGCAGGATCCACGTGCCCACTACGACGTCGTCGTGGTCGGCGGGGGCCACAACGCCCTCGTGGCCGCTGCCTACCTCGGGCGAGCCGGGCTGTCGGTGTGCGTGCTCGAGCGGGCCGACCACGTCGGCGGTGCGGCGGTGAGCGGCCGCGTGTTCCCGGGGGTGGATGCTCGCCTGTCGCGCTACTCGTACCTGGTCAGCCTGCTACCCGACCGCATCGTCGCCGACCTCGGCCTCGACGTCGCGCTCGCGTCCCGACCGGTGGCCTCCTTCACTCCGGTGCGTCGCGACGGGGCCGACGTCGGGCTGCTGGTCGAGCACGAGCCGGGTTCGGCGACGGCCGGGTCGTTCCGGGATCTCACCGGGTCCGACGACGAGTACGCGGCCTGGCGGGCGTTCTACGACGACGCCGGTCGCCTGGCGCAGGCCGTGGCTCCCACGCTGCTCGAGCCGCTCGAGACCGCGGCCGACATGCGGCGCTGCATCGGCGGCAGCCTGTGGGACCGGCTCGTCGCCCGACCGATCGGCGAGACCATCGAGGCCGACTTCCGCGACGACACGGTGCGAGGGGTGGTGCTGACCGACGCTCTCATCGGGACGTTCGCCTCGGCCCACGAGGTCGACCTTCGCCAGAACCGGTGCTTCCTCTACCACATCATCGGCAACGGGAGCGGCGAGTGGCGCGTCCCCGTCGGCGGCATGGGCGCGGTGACACGCGAGCTGGAGCGGGCAGCCCGTGAGTCGCGGGCCGACCTGGTGACGGGCGCCGAGGTCGTCGGCGTCGCGGCCGACGGCCGCGAGGCGGAGGTCGTCTATCGCCGCCACGGTTCCGAGCATGTCGTCGCGGCCTCGTACGTGCTCGCCGGTGTGGCGCCCGCTGTGCTCGACCGGTTGCGGGGGCGGGCGGTGGCCGCCGCACCGGAGGGTGCGCAGATGAAGATCAACATGGTGCTCGACCGGTTGCCCCGCCTGCGCAGCGGTCACGACCCGGCGCTCGCCTTCGCCGGCACACTGCACATCGACGAGGGGTACGCGGCGCTCGAGGCGGGGCACGCGGCGGCGACCGCAGGCGTCCTTCCCGATCCGCTGCCCGGGGAGGTGTATTGCCACACCCTCACCGACCCCTCGATCCTGTCGGCCGAGCTGGCGGCCCGCGGGGTCCACACGCTCACGCTGTTCGGCCTGCACGCGCCGGCCCGGCTGTTCCAGGGGGATGCCCGGGGCGCCGACGCGGTCCGCGACGACGCCGTCCGGCGCCACCTCGCCGGGCTCGACGCCTATCTCGAGGAGCCCATCGCCGACTGCCTCGCGCGTGACGCGGACGGGCGTCCGTGCCTCGAGGCCGTGAGCCCCCGCGACCTCGAAGCGAGCCTGGGGCTCCCCGGCGGTCACATCTTCCACGCAGACCTGAGCTGGCCGTGGGCCGACGCTGGTCCCGGGACGACCTCGGGAGGCGGCGGGGCCGGCGATCGGCCGGATGCGCAGCCCGGGGCGTGGGGGGTCGAGACCGACATCGCCAACATGTTCGTGTGCGGAGCCGGCGCCCGCAGGGGCGGTGGTGTCAGCGGCATCGGCGGACACAACGCGGCGATGGCGGTGCTCGATCGAACCGGCTCGTCACGCTCCTGAGCGACGGGCGCGTCCCGCGCCCTCCGTGAACCGCTCGTCCAGGATGGCCGTCAGGCGGCGGCGGTCGATCTTTCCCGAGTCGAGCCACGGGAGCTCGGTCTGGTCGGCGAACACGGCGATGCGCCGCGGCACCTTGTACGACGCGATGGCCTCCTTGACCCGCTTGCGGGCCTCGTCCTCGTCGAGTGTCTCGCCGGGCCGCAGCGCGATCGCCGCCACCACATCCTGGCCGCGGTCGGGGTGGACGACGCCGGTGACGAAGGCCATGACGACCTCGGGCAGCGCTTCCAGCGCGAGCTCGACGTCGCGGGGGGTGACGTTCATGCCCGCGGACTTGATCAGGTCGCCCATCCGGCCCGTGAAGTAGAAGTGGCCGTCCTCGTCGAAGTAGCCGCTGTCACCCGTGCGGTACCAACCGTCGGCCGTGAACGTGTCGGACCGCTCGCGCTTGTGGAGCCCGAGCATCAGCGAGTAGCCCCGCAACCACAGCTCGCCGCTGGCGCCGACCGGCTGGATCTCGAGCGTGACCGGGTCGACGACCTTGTGCTCGACCCCGGGCACCGACCGCCCGAACGAGCCTTGCTTGCCGGGCGGCAGGGCACTGCCCGTGGCCTCGAACGTGTGGGGTCCGAGCGTCTCGGTCATGCCCAGCGAGTTGGCCTTGGGGACCTCGGCATCGACCTGTCGGTCCTGGGGCAGCAGCGCAGCGAACGTGCCGGCCCGGACCGACGACAGGTCGCGCTCGGCGAAGGTCGGGTGGTCGACGAGCGCCTTGGCCATGTGCGGCCACCCCAGCACCTGGGTGACGCGCTCGGACTCGATGAGCCGCAGCGTGGCCGCAGGCTCGAACTGCTCCTCGAAGACCAGCGTGGCGCCCGCGTGCATGGCGGCGATCAGCGTGAAGCTGAAGCCGCCGACCCAGAACAGGGGCATCGGCGTGTAGAGGACGTCGTCCTCGACGAGGTCGCGCATCTGCCACAGGTTGTGCGCATGGCGGACCGTGGCGCCGTGGGCGTGCACGGCGCCCTTGGGGTCGGACGTGCTGCCCGACGAGTAGACGACGACCATCGGGTCGGCCGGAGTGACCTCGTGCTCGCACGCGGCCAGCAGCGTGTCGGCGAGATCGTCGCCACGTGCCGTCAGTCCGGCCACGGGTGCCGCCCAGGGACGCCGGCGCTCGCCCCAGGTCCACACCGTCCGCAGGTACGGGTGCGACTCCACGAAGATGTGCTCGTGGGCCTGGTCGGCCAGAGCGGGGACGGCCCGCTCGAGGCGGTCGAGGTAGTCATGTCCCAGGTGCGAGTCGACGGTGAGCAGCACCTGGGCGTCGGCGTGGCGCAGCATCCAGCTCAGCTCGGCGGCCTTGCTGTAGGTGTTGAGCAGGACGGCGACCCCGCCGATGCGGGTGATCCCGAGCCAGCCGAGGATCCACTCGGGGCTGTTCGCGGCCAGCAGCCCGACGCGGGTGCCCTTGCCGGCGCCCGACGCCAGCAGTCCCTTGGCCAGCGCGGCCGACCCGGCTTCGGCGTCGGCATAGGACAGGCGGGCGTCGCCCAGCACCGCCAGGGGCTTGTCGCCGAACCGCGCCGCGCACGTGCGGATCAGCTCGCCGCTGGTGGGGGTGAACGCAGGGAAGCTCGGAACTCGGGTCATCTGGGGATCCCCTCGCCGACAGGCGTGCTGTCGACTACGCGACGTTCATCAGCCGTGCGAGGTTGCCGCCCATCACCTTGGCGGTGTCCTCCGGCGTCAGCCCGTCGAGGTCGTCGACGAAGCTGAGCGGGTCGGCCATGCCCTCGGGGTGCGGGAAGTCCGACCCGAACAGAACGTTGTCGACCCCGATCACGCTCGCACAGGCCCACCGGGTCGTCCTCGTGGAACGGGTGCACGAAGATGTTGCGCTTGAACACCGCCACCGGGTCCTCCTCGAACAGGTGGGGGTTGAACGCGTAGGCGTGCGGCCATGTCGTCGAGCAGCGGGCGTACCCAGCCGCTTCCGTTCTCGACCGGAGCGATCTTCAGGCCCGGGAAGCGGGTGCAGAGCCCGTGGCCGATCGCGGAGGCCACCGTGTCGGTGATGGCCCGGTACCCGGCATGCGACGATGGCGGCGAAGGCGCCGCCCCCTGCGAACGGGGTGAACTCGTCGTCGCGCACGCCCTCCCACTCGTTGACGTAGCGCTGGTAGCCGCTGTCGGAGGCATGCATGCCGACCACGACGTCCTTCTCCTGCACGAGCTCCCAGAACGGGTCGAACTCGGGCAGCGCGAACGAGCGCGGCCCCCGGAAGCCGGGCACCGGCGCCGGGCGGACGAGGATGATCCTCGCGCCGCGCTCGGCCACCCACTCCAGCTCCTCGATGGCCCGCTCGACGATCGGGAGCGTGATCACCGGCGTGGGGAAGATCCGGTCCTCGTAGTCGAACGTCCACTGCTCGTGCATCCACTCGTTGAGGGCGTGGATGACAGCGTGGGTGGCGTCGGGGTCGTCGCGCAGACGTTCCTCGACCAGGCTGGCCAGCGTCGGCCACATGAGCGCCCGGTCGAGGCCGAGCTCGTCCATCAGCTCGAGGCGGGGGCCCGGCTCGCGGAAGGCCGGGATGGCATCGATGGCCCGGCCCATGATCTCACGGCGGCTCTTGCCCTCGGGGTTGCCGACCTTGAAGTACTCCTCCTGGGCGCCCGGGGCGGCGACGCGGTCGAACGTCGGGTTGGGGATGTAGTCGCTGATCCGTCCCTTGACGGCGATCTTGGTGCGGCCCCGCACGTCGACGTAGTCGATGACCCCGGCGTACGCGGTCGGGTAGGTGCTTCGTGAGTGCGTCCCGGGTCTCGTACATGTGGTTGTCGGCGTCGAACACCGGAAAGTCGAGCTGACGAGACGGCATCGTGACCCCCCTGCCACGGAAGTGACATCGCTGTTAGATCACCATACACTCCGCCTCCGAGCAGGTGGAAGGCTCGCTCTGAGGGGGTCGATGGTGGAGCTGGAGCTGACCGAGGACCAGGCGTTCTTCCTGGCCACGACCCGCAAGTTCCTGGCGGCCGAGGCGTCGATCGCGGTGGTGCGGGCGCTCGAGCACGACCCCGCAGGGTTCTCCGACGTGTTCTGGCGGCAGGGCGCCGAGTTGGGCTGGACCTCGCTACTCGTTCCGGAGGCCGACGGTGGCGGCAGCGTGTCCGGGCACGGCCTGCTCGATCTCGTGCTGGTTGCCGAGGAGATGGGCCGGCGGGTGGCACCGGGCCCGCTGTCGCCGGTCAACGTGGTCGCGTCGGCCGTCGCCCGCCGCGGCACCGCCGCCCAGAAGGACGCCGTGCTCCCCGGACTGCTCGGAGGCCAGGCGGTGGCAGCCTGGACCGGGCCCGGCCTGGTCGACGCCGAGGTCGATCCCGCCGGCGACGGCTACCGGCTGACCGGGCTCGCCGCCCCGGTGGAGGCGGGCGCGCAGGCGACGCACCTGCTCGTCGGCGCGCAGACGCCGGCCGGTCCCACGCTGGTCCTCGTCGACCCTGCGCTCGACGGGATCAGGGTGACCCCGCTCGACGGGCTCGACCTCGTGCGTCGCTACGCCGAGGTGGCTTTCGCCGGCGCCCTGGTGCCGGCTGCAGCCGTGGTGGGCGTCGCCGGCGGCGCGGCCGGCGAGATCGAGCGGCTGTGGCAGACCGCGTGCGTGCTCCAGTGCGCCGAGACGGTCGGGGCCGCGGACCACGTCTTCGAGATGACGCTCGAGTACCTGGGGGACCGGTACTCGTTCGGTCGCCCGCTGTCGTCCTACCAGGCGCTCAAGCACCGGGTGGCGGACGACAAGATGTGGCTGGAGGCATGCCACGCGATCAGCACCGCCGCCGCACGAGCCGTCGCCACCGGTGCCGCCGACGCGGCCGAGAGCGTCAGCGCGGCCAAGGCCTGGATCGGCCCCCACGCCACCGAGCTCGTGCAGGACTGCGTGCAGCTCCACGGCGGCATCGGTGTCACCTGGGAGCACGACCTGCACCTGTACCTGCGCCGAGCGACCGTGAACCGGCTCACCTACGGCACGCCCGAGCAGCACGCCGAGCGGATCGCCACCACGCTGCTGGGGGAGGCGTCGTGAGCGCCGACGGCCCCGACCCCGCGACGAGCGACCGCGCCACCGACGACGTCGAGCCGGTCGAGGACTTCCGGGCGCGGGCGCGCGCCTGGCTGGCCGCCGACATGCCGCCAGCCCCCGGCGACGTCTCCGAGCGCTTCGACGACGGCCGTCGCGATGTCGAGCGGGCCCTGCAGCGCCGGCTGTGGGACGGCGGCTTCGCGGGCATCTGCTTCCCGACCGCCTACGGCGGACTGGGCCTCACGGCCGACCATCAACGGGCCTTCACCGACGAGTCGCTGCCCTACGACATGCCCTTCTCGCTGAACGTGCCGACCCTCGGCATCCTCGCCGCCACCCTGGTCGACTTCGGCACCCACGAGCAGAAGCTGCGCCACCTGCCCGCCATCCTGCGGGGCGAGGAGCTGTGGGTGCAGTTCCTGTCCGAGCCGAGCGGCGGCTCCGACCTGGCAGGGTGCCTGACCCGGGCGGACCGCGATGGCGACGTGTTCATCCTCAACGGCTCGAAGATCTGGAGCTCCGCCGCTTTCGCCAGCGACTACGCCCTATGCCTCGCCCGGACCAACTGGGACGTGCCCAAGCACCGCGGCCTGACGATGCTCATCGTCAAGATCCACCAGCCCGGGGTGCAGGTGGAGCAGATCCGTCAGGTCGACGGGTCGATGGAGTTCTGCCAGGAGTTCTTCGACGACGTGCCGATCCCCGCGACCGACGTGGTCGGCGAGGTGGACGACGGCTGGACGGTCGCCAGCCGCCTGCTCGTCCACGAGCGCCTCGCGGTGGGTGGTGGCTCCCCCTACACGAGCGGGCGCACGTCGGGCCCCACCGACGCAGGGGCGGACGACGTCCTCGTCGACCTGGTCCGTGCCCGGGGCCTGGCCGACGACCCCCGAGCCCGCCAGCTCGTGGCCGAGGCCCGCATCCGCCAGCTCGTCGGCGCACAGCTCGTGCAACGGGTCACCCAGGGCGTGACGGTCGGGAAGCTCCCACCGCCGGCGGGGTCCCTGCTCAAGCTCTTCGGCGCCACGGCGCACATGCGCCGCTGCGAGATCGGCCTGGAGCTGGCCGGACCGACGGCCGCCGCCTGGCCCACGGGCGACCCCCCACCAGGCCGCCGCCTGGCCGAAGCCACCCTGTGGCGGCAGGGTCTGTCGCTCGGCGGCGGCAGCAACGAGATCCAGCGCAACATCATCAGCGAGCGGTTGCTCGGGATGCCCCGCGAGTACGCAGCCGACCGGGAGGTCCCCTACCGGGAGGTCCGTCGGGGCGGCACGCGGTCGTGACACCAGCCGACACGGCCGCGTTCCGCGGCGAGCTGCGCAGCTGGCTGGCCGCCCGCTTCACCGCGGAGGTGAAGGCGGGCGTCGAGGAGCCCGACGCGTGGGACGCCCGACGGGAGTGGAACGCCACGCTCGCCGACGCGGGGTGGGCGGCGGTCTCGTGGCCCGAACGGTTCGGCGGCCGGGACGCCGGCCTGGCCGAGCAGCTCGCGTACCACGAGGAGATGGCCCGGGCCGGTGCCCCTGGCCCCGTGAACGCCATCGGGGTGGCCAACATCGCCCCCGCGATCATGGCCTACGGCACCCCCGCGCAGCAGGAGCGCTTCCTCCGCCCGATGCTGCGGGGCGACGACATCTGGAGCCAGGGCATGTCCGAACCACAGGCCGGCAGCGACCTGGCGGCGTTGGCCTGCCGCGCCGACGCCGACGGCGACGACGTTCGTCGTCAACGGGCAGAAGACGTGGAACTCGAACGGTGATCGGGCCGACTGGTGCCAGCTCTACGTGCGCACGAACCCGGATGTGGCCAAGCACGAGGGCATCTCTTGCCTGCTGGTCGACATGCGGTCACCGGGCATCGACGTGCGGCCGATCAGGACCATGGCGGGGGACACGAGCTTCGCGGACGTGTTCCTCACCGACGTACGTGTGCCGTGGTCGGCGCTGCTCGGCGGGCTGGACGACGGCTGGCGCGTCGCCACCCGCACGCTCGGCAACGAGCGGGCAGGGGTCGCCAGCCTGTACCTGTCCCTGCGCGGCAAGCTCGAGCGGCTCGTGCGTGCCGCGGACGAGCCGGGCCCGGACGGCAGGCGGCCGGCGGATGCTCCCGCGGTCCGCGCCGCGCTGGCCGCCCGCCACATCGACGCCCGCATCCTGGAACTGCTGGCCAAGCGGACGCTCGGTGCGGCGCTGGCGGGTCGGGTGCCCGGAGCCGAGGGCAGCGTGATCAAGTTGGCCTGGTCGACCCACGAACAGGCGTTGGCGAACACGGCCGTCGACGTGCTCGGCCTGGCCGCGCTCGACGGCCCGTGGGCGGACGGCCTGCTGGGGTCGCGCTCGCTGAGCATCGCCGGCGGCACCTCCGAGGTGAACCGGAACATCATCGGAGAGCGGGTGCTCGGACTGCCGAAGGGCCCCTGAGCAGCGCACCCCGCGGCGCGCGCACCGGCGCTCACAGGATGGCGCCGGACTCCTTCATGGCGGTGAGCTGGTCCCAGTCGTAGCCGGCGTCGAGCAGCACCATCTCGGTGTGCTCACCGTGCTCGGGCGCCCGCTCGACCCGCACCGGCTCCTCGTCGAACTGGGCCGGGCTCGCCACCAGCGCCACGTCCTCGCCGTTGCCCGCGGTCATGGTCGGCAGGTAGCCGTTGGCCTGTACCTGCACGTCGTCGTACAGCTCGTCGAGCGTCTGGAACGGGCTCCACACGCCGTCGAAGGTGTCGAGCACCTTCCTCCAATGCGCCAAAGGCTGGCTGCCGAACGCCTCGTCCAGGCGGGCGATGCACGCCTCGGCGTTCTGGCTCCGGGCGGTCGAGTCGGCGAAGCGTGGGTCCGTGGCCATGTCGGGCACGCCCAGGCGCTCGACGAAGTCGGCCCAGTGCTTGTCGCTCTGCAGCAGGATCAGGCTGATGAAGCGGTCGTCGGCGGTGCGGTAGGTGCCCACGCCGGGGTTGGAGGACGTGGTCCGGTCGCCTTGGGGGATCTTCGAGAAGCCGAACAGCTTGGAGGCGATGATCATGGGCGAGATCTGCCACATGGCCGTGGCGAGAAGCGACACGTCGACCACGCTGGCTTCCCCGGTGCGCTCGCGCTTGAGCAGGGCCGCGGCGATGGCCCCCGCAGTGGTGAGCCCGCCCATCACGTCGCCGAAGGCCGGTGTCGGCTGCCCTGGCGGCCAGCCACCTTCGCGCTCGGGCATGGTGGCACCGACACCGCCGCGGGCCCAGAACGACGCACCGTCGTAGCCGCCCTTCTCGGCCTCGGGACCCCTGGGGCCGGCCCCCGAGCCGCGGGCGACGATGATGCGGGGGTTGCGGGCCCGGATGTCCTCAGTGTCGATACCCAGCTTGCGGCGCACGGGGGGCAGGTAGTTGGTGAGGAAGACGTCGGCCGTCTCGACCAGCGTGAGCAGCGCCTCGCGGCCGTCGGGATGGGCCAGGTCGAGCGCCACCGAGCGCTTGCCGCGGTTGGGCTGCTCGATCATGAAGTTGACGGCGCCGGCGCCGCCGGGCAGCAGGCCAGAGGTGATGAGCCCCCGCTGGGGATCGCCCGTGACGGGGTGCTCCACCTTGATGACGTCGGCTCCCCAGTCGACGAGCACCGAGCCGCCGGAGGGGATGAACATCCAACTTGCGACCTCGATGACGCGGATCCCGTCGAGCGGTCCGGACACGGCTGCCTCCTCGTGGTGGGGCCGGTCAGGCCGGCCAGCCGACCGTCTTGGTCTCGGTGAAGATCTCGAGGCCCTCGATGCCGCACTGGCGCCCGATGCCCGATTGCTTGTAGCCGCCGAACGGGGCGTCGGCGCCGTACCAGATGCCCCCGTTGAGCCCGAGGGTGCCCGTCCGGACGCGGCGGGCGACGGCCTTGGCCCGCTCGAGGTCGCCGGACGTGATCATCCCGGAGAGGCCGTACGGGCTGTCGTTGGCGATGCGCACGGCGTCGTCGTCACCGTCGTGGGGGATCATCACGAGGACAGGCCCGAAGATCTCCTCCTGCGCGATGGTCATCGAGTTGTCGACGTCGGCGAACAGGGTCGGCTCCACGTACCAGCCTCGGGGCAGGTGGTCGGGACGCCCGCCCCCGCAGACGAGCCGCGCGCCCTGCGCCTTGCCTGCCTCGATGTGGCCGAGCACCCGGTCGCGCTGGCGCGCCGAGATCAGCGGGCCCATGAGGTTGCCGGGATCGGTGGGGTCGCCGTAGCTCACGCCGGCGAACCCGGCCGCGGCCAGATCGACGGCCTCGTCGTAGCGGGACCGGGGCACGAGGAGGCGGGTGGGCATGGCACAGCCCTGACCGGCGTGGAAGCAGACCGACGACGCGGCCGGGATGGTGGCGGCGAAGTCGGCGTCGTCGAGCACGAGGTTGATCGACTTGCCGCCCAGCTCCAGGAACACCGGCTTGAGGCTGGTGGCTGCGGCGTGCATGATCCGCCGTCCCGTGGCGGTGGAGCCGGTGAAGGCGACCATGTCGACGAGCGGCGAGGTGGTGAGGACCTCGCCGACGAGGTGGTCGCTCGAGGCGACGACGTTGACCACGCCGGGCGGGATGTCGGTCCGCTCGGCCACCAGCCGGCCGATGCGGGTGGCGTTCCACGGCGTGTCCGGGGCCGGCTTGAGCACGCAGGTGTTGCCCATCGCCAGCACCGGCCCGAGCTTGTTGAGGATGATCTCGACGGGGAAGTTCCACGGCACGATCACGCCGACCACGCCGACGGGTTCCTTCCACACCTCGCGCTGGGTCTCCACGCCCATGCCGAACGCGTCCTTGGTGCCGAGGTCCCGGCGCCAGGGGAACCGGTCGATCATCTCGGCGGGCCAGGTCAGGGCCTCGCGCAGCGGCGCGTCGAGCTGTGGTCCGTAGGTGATGAGGACCGGACAACCCACCTCGGCGACGAGCTCGGCGCGGAGCTCCTCCTGCTCGTCCTCGATGGCCGCCTGCAGCTGGATCAGGCAGTGCCGGCGCAACGCGTGGTCGTGCGCCCAGGTGGTGGTGTCGAAGGCCCGGCGGGCGGCGGCGATGGCGCCCTGCATGTCGGCCGCCGTGCCGTCGGCCACCGGGCCGAGCACCTCTTCGGTGGCCGGGTCGACGTTGTCGAACGTGGCGCCGCCGTCGGCCTCGACCAGCTTCCCGTCGATCAGCAGCCGCCGCTCTCCCACCTGCGTGCTCACCAGACCAGCTCGAGGTTCTCGACGGCCCGGAGACCCGACGAATAGCGGAGCTCGACGCCGTCCTTGACGCGGTACTCGGGGATGGCCTTGTGCCACTCCTCGAGGGCCACCCGCAGCTCCATGCGGGCGAGGTGGGACCCGAGGCAGCGGTGCGCGCCGCCGCCGAACGCGATGTGGCGGTTCTCGGGCCGGTCGAAGTCGACCGTGTCGCCGTCGTCCCAGGTTCGCTCGTCCGTGTTGGCCGAGCCGAGCATCACCGTCACCACCCGACCCTTCGGCACGGGGCAACCGCCGATCTCGCTGTCCTCGGTGGTGACCCGCACCACGCCCTGCACGGGCGACTCCCAGCGCAGCATCTCCTCGATGGCGTGCTGGATGAGCGTCGGGTCGTCCACCAGCCGCGTGCGGTGGTCGGCGTGTTGGGCGAGGTAGCTCAGCATGCAGTCGAGCGAGGCCGTCACCGTGTCGAGGCCGGCGAGGAAGAAGAGGTACCCGATGTCGAGGACGTCATCGTTGGTGAGGCGGTGGCCGTCCACCTCGGCGTCGAGGAACATCGAGAGGAAGTCGTCCGACCGACGCTGCATCCGTTCGTCGATGGCCTCCTGGAGCACGGCGTAGATCTGCCGGCCGACCTCGGCCGTGTACTCCACCCGCTCGCCCTGCGTGGAGACCGGCGGACGGATGATGCCGTCCTTGAGCCTCAGGAACTCCTGGGCACGGCTCACGGGCAGCCCGAGCAGCTGCAGGAACACGGTGGTGGGCAGCGGCTCGGCGACCGCGGTGTGGAAGTTGCACCCGCCCTCGTGCACCACGGCGCCGACGAGACCCCGCACGAGCTCCCGGGTCTGGTCCTCGAGGAGGGCGATCTGCCGGGGAGCGAAGATGGGGTCGAGCAGCTTGCGGTAGTTGCGGTGGTGGGGCGGGTCGATCTGGAGCGGGATCAGTGGCCGCACCTGACCGATGGTCACGGCGTCGAAGCCGGAGCTGAACACCTCGGGATGGTGCAGCACGTGGCGTACCTCGGCGTCGCCGCCGACGATCACCATCCCCGCCTCCTCGCCCATGTCGACGAGGGGGCCGGCGCCGCGCAGGAGCTTGAACTGCGACTGCGGGTGGGCCAGCGCCTCAGGATCTGGCTCGCTACCCATCAGGCCTAGGTCGGACATACGGAACCCCCTCGTCCACCCCGGTGGAGGCCCCTGTTCTAGCGCAAATCTAACGTTGGCGTCACCTGTGTGGTCAGGAAGGATCGCCCGCCTGCACCGAGTCCTCGACCAGCTGCCCGCCGTCACGTCGGACCGGCAAACTCCCCCGAGGTCTCGTCCAGCTCCGCCCGAACCTGGAGGCACTCCTCGACACCGAACAGCCGATGGGTCCGTTGGTCCTTGGGCGGGAAGTGGCGGTCGGCCGCGGCGATCGGAACGATCTCCGGCTGGTCGACCCGGTACGTGTTGCCGTCAGCGACGATCGTGGCGGACCCGTTCGCCAGCACGTTCTTGAGCCAGTCGGTGTTCCGACCGTACGGCAGCGCGATCACGAACCCGTCGTCCGTCACCACGGTCCCGACGGGCGTTTCGTAGGGCACGCCTGTCGTGCGGCCGACATGTCGGACCACGGATGCGTAGGCGCCGGGCGTTCCCGCCGACCTCAGCGCGAGCGGCTTGAGGGTGCGGCCGGTCCTCCGGACGGCATCGAGCACGAGCGGCGACTTCGTCCGCATGCCCGCCACGAAGATGATCCAGATCACCACGAGTACGAGCACCACGCCACCGACAGGCTTGGCGATTGGTCTGCGCATGGCGCCTCCTCGGGGCCGGTTTCGTCCAGGTTCATCCATTGCCGGGCTCGCGTCCAGCGGGGACGATTTCCTCGACGCCGTTGTCGATTTCGTCCGGTGTCGTTTGTCGTGGCTGTGTAGGCACACCCCCCGACCGACGGAGGCAGAACATGGACGCGATCACTACTGAGGCGACGGAGAGCGGAGGCCGGCGTGTCGTCGTCGCCGAGTTCGTCACGCTCGACGGCTACATGGTCGGGCCCGACGAGGACATCAGCTGGGTGGCCGTAGGCTTCGACCCGCAGATGCAGGACGATGTCGCCGTGGACATCAGTACCACGTTCGACCTCTTCGTGTTCGGGCGCGTGACGTACGACATCTTCGCCGAGTACTGGCCGCACGCCGTCCCCTACGAGGACGGCGACGCGGTGGACCCCTCCGGGGGCAAGGAGGACCCCCGGATCATCCGGGCGCTCAACGACCTCCCCAAGTTGGTGTTCTCCACCACCCTCGGCGAGCCCGGCTGGGCCAACACGCAGGTGGCCACCGGGGGCCTGGAGGACGAGATCCGCCGGCTCAAGAAGGAGCCGGGCAAGGCCATCGGCATCCAGGGCAGCGCCAGCGTCGTCCACGCGCTGGCCCGCGCCGACCTCGTGGACGAGTACCACCTCTACCAGCACCCGGTCCTGCTCGGGGACGGCAAGCCGCTGTTCCCCGCCGGGCACGACCGCCAGGACCTCGAACTGACCCACGTGACCCGGTACGACAACGGCGTCATGGCCCTCACCTACGAGCGCAAGCACGGAGGCGCACGATGAGCACGACCCCCGACGACACGATGACCCGCTACGTGGTGCTGATCTACGAGCACCAGACGCCCGACTGGCCGGCCGACATGCCGGCGGAGGTCCTGCAGGCCAGCGAGGAGTTCGACGGCTGGATCGCCGAGCAGGGCGGGCGGACCATCGCGGGTATCGCCCTCCAGTCGAGCGCGACCGCCACCGCCATCCGCGGGGGCGTCGTCACCGACGGGCCGTTCATCGAGACCAAGGAGGCGCTCGCCGGCGTGTTCATCCTCGAGGCGCGCGACCTCGACCACGCCATCGCGCTGGCCAGCAGGACACCGGTCGCCAACGGCGGCATCGAGGTGCGGCCGCTGCTCGACTTCCAGGTGCTGGAGCCGAGCTGAGCCCGGTCGAGCAGGCCGTCGCCGACGCCCACCGTGGCGAGTGGGCCTACGTGCTCGCCGCCACGGTGCGCGTCACCCGCGACCTCGACACCGCCGAGGACGCCGTGCAGGACGCCTACGTCCAGGCCCTGCGGGCGTGGGAACGCGACGGCCTGCCCGACCGGCCCGGCGCCTGGCTGACGACCGTGGCGCGACGCAACGCGCTCAACCTGATGCACCGCCGGCAGACGCTCCGATCGAAGCTGCCGTTGCTGGTCGAGCCCGAGGACGGCGACATGCCCGAGCCCGGTGGCGAACCCAGCGACACGATCCCCGACGACCGCCTGCGGCTGATCTTCGCCTGCTGCCACCCGGCGCTGGCCCCCGAGGCGCAAGTGGCCCTCACGCTGCGGCTCGTGTGCGGCGTGGCGACGCCGGACATCGCCCGGGCGTTCCTGGTGGCCGACGCCACGATGGCGGCCCGCCTGACGCGGGCCAAGAAGAAGATCGCCGCGGCCCGCATCCCCTACTCCGTGCCGTCCGCCGCCGAGCTGCCGGCGCGCGTGGACGCGGTGCTGACCGTCGTCCACCTGCTGTACTCAACCGGGCACACGGCGCCGTCGGGCGGCGACCTGGTGCGCGACGACCTCTGCGACCGGGCGCTCGACCTGGCTCGCCTGCTGCGGCGGCTGCTGCCCGACGACCGCGAGGTCGCCGGGCTACACGCGCTGTTGCTGGTCCACCAGGCCCGCCGGGCCACGCGGACCGACGCCGACGGCCGGCTGCGACGTCTCGAGGACCAGGACCGGTCGGCCTGGGACCGCGATCTGATCGCCGAGGCGGACCGGCTCGTGGTCGCGGCGCTCAGGGCCGGTCCGCCCGGGCGGTTCACGCTGCAGGCGGCGATCGCCGCGCTGCACGCCCAGGCCCCGAGCTACGCGTCGACCGACTGGTCCGAGATCCTGACCCTCTACGACGAGCTGGGCCGGGTGTGGCCGTCACCTGTGGTCGCCCTCAACCGGGCGGTGGCGGTGTCGATGGTCGACGGTCCTGAGACCGCCCTCGCCGAGGTCGAGGCGCTCGCCGAGGACGGCCGGCTGGCCGGCTACCACTACCTGCCGGCGACCAAGGCGGACCTGCTGCACCAGCTCGGCCGCGACGCCGAAGCGGTCGACGCCTACCAAGAGGCGCTCAGGGTGTGCGACAACACCGCTGAGCGGGAGTTCCTCGCCGAGCGGCTCAGGTCGGTCCGCCCGACGGCGTGAACTTCCGTCCGAGCTTCCCGACGGCGGGGCGCAGGGGGACGTCCGAGCGCGTCGTACAGCCCCGGTTCCGCGTCCACGAGCCAGTCGATGGCGGTCACCAGACGGCCGACGGCGGTGGCGTTCCCGCCCGCGGACCGGTTGCCGCCCTCGTCGGTGGCCTCGACCGTGACCTCGATGCGCGGTCGGCCCTCGATGACCACGCGGTGGGCACCGTCGCCGTCGGGCGGCACCGGCCAGTCGGGTGCGCAGGACGGGTGGATGCGGGTGACGTGCTCGATGACGATGCGGGGTTCGCCCTCGACGATGCCCTGCACCTCGAACCGCACCGCGCCCTGGGTGCCGGCCTCGAACTCGCCCATCGTCTTCGTGGACACCGTCGCGTCGAGCGGGCGGCGGTCGAGGGTCTCGCGGATCTCGTCGAGCTCGACGCCGAGGGCCCTGGCCATCAGTCGCACCTGGCCACCCCACACCATGGTGGGGACCGTCGGCGCGACCATGGGCGGCTCGTAGTCCATCGGCTGGCCCATGCCGACCAGGTACCGCACCGAGTCCTCCTGGTCGTAGGTGGAGTAGTCGAAGATCTCCTGGCAGCGGATCGCCTCGACAGTGGTGCCGAGCCCGCTGATCAGCAGGGGCAGCACGTCGTTGCCCCAACCGGGGTCGACGCCGGAGGCGAACAGCGAACCGCCGCCGTCCGCGATGGCGGCCAGGACGGGCTCCCGCAACTCCGGCGGGGCGTTGCGGTGGTCGTAGAGCGGGTAGATCGCGGGGGTGACGACCACGGCTCCGGACCGGATCGCCCGGACGATGTCGGCGAGGGCCTCGTCGGGCCGGATGTCCCCGGACGCCGCGTACACGATGGCCTGCGGGCTCGCGGCCAACACCGCGTCGATGTCGTCGGTTGCCGCCACGCCCAGCCCGTGGTCGAGCCCACCGAGAGCGCCCGCGTCGCGGCCGACCTTGTCCGGGTTGTGCACCAGCACGGCGGCGAGTTTCAGCGACGGGTGGGCCTCGACGGCACGGATGGCCGCGTGGCCGACGTTCCCGGTACCCCAGACAACAGTGGAGATCATGCGCCGGAGGCTAGCGAGAGGGTGGTGCGCGGTCGCACCAGCGCGGGGTGGGCTCTACTCCCACACGCCGACCATGATCACGGGCCGGCCGACGAGCGTGCCCAGCGAGATCCGCCAGGCGCGACGCTCGAGGCCGCTCGCGAACGGCGCGGACGTCGGGGTGTCGGTGGTGGCCATGAGGACGTCCTTTCCCATGACGGGCACTGCCTCCGGGTTGCAGCCGGTTGTGTTCGTGCACGTGTTGTGGTTGCTGGGACCGGTGGCGGACCGTGTTCGAGGAGGCAGGCTACGCGACGGTGGCGCCGGGTTGGCCCGACGATCCGGCCACGGTCGAAGAGGCCAACGAGCATCCCGAGGTCTTCGCCCACAAGTCTGTGGGCGACATCGCGGACCACCTCGAGGGGATCATCGGCAAGCTGACCACGAAGCCCGCGGTGGTCGGGCACTCGTTCGGCGGTCTGTTCACGCAGATCCTGGCCGGCCGGGGACTGTCGGCGGTGTCGGTCGCCATCGACTCTGCACCGTTCCGTGGTGTGCCGCCTCTGCCGATCTCGTCGCTGCGCTCGGCCGCTCCGGTGCTGCACAACCCGGTCAACCGGGGCCGCGCGGTGCCGCTCACCTACGAGCAGTTCCGCTACGGGTTCGCGAACGAGGTGAGCGAGGACGAGGCGAAGTCGCTGTATGCGACGTTCGCGGTGCCGGGCGCGGGTGTCCCGTTGTTCCAGGCCGCCGCCTCCAACCTCAACGCCTGGACCGAGGCCAAGGTGCAATCGAAGAACCCTGAGCGAGGACCCCTGCTCATCGTGTCGGGCGAGAAGGACCACACGGTCCCGAGGTCGGTCGCGAACGCCTCGTACAAGAAGCAGGCCCGCAACGAGGGGGTGACCGAGATCATCGAGACCCCGGGCCGCGGTCACTCGCTCACCATCGACAGCGGGTGGCGCGAGGTGGCCGACACCGCGCTGGCCTTCGTCCAGCGGTTCGCCACGCCCCGGCCCTGATCCCCCGCAGGACCGGTCGCCCCGGTGGGCGCCACGACGTCACCACACATCCCGATGCTCCAACTCCCCAGGGGGGAACCATGGACCTACGGGAGCTGACGCTGATCGGGTTCTCGACCGGCGGGGGCGAGGTGGCGCGCTACATCGGCCGCCACGGCACCGACCGGGTGGCCAGGGCCGCGCTCGTGTCGGCCGTGCCTCCGCTCATGGTCAAGACCGACGACAACCCCGGCGGTGGGCCCGTCGAGGTGTTCGACGGCCCGCGGGCCGGGTCGCTCGCCGACCGGGTCCCAGCTCTACCGCGACCTCGCCGACGGGCCGTTCTTCGGCATCAACCGTCCCGGGGGATCTCCATCTCGCCCCGCCAGCATCGCCTGCTCGACGGGTCGAATGCGCAGTTCGCCGGCGGCGAGCACGGCGGGGCGTTCACGGGCACCTCGACGCATCAGGGCCCGTGGGTGGGCGACCAGCACGAGGTGTGAGAAGGGCTTGGTGAGGTAGTCATCGGCGCCGGTGTCGAGCGCTTCGGTCTCATCGAACTCGCCGTACCGTCACGGTCCTTCCAAGGTAAGGATCGCCGCGCCGGGCTGAAACGATCCTGAAGCCACCATGACGCCGCGTCGGCAGCCCGCGACCGGGCGTCGGGGACGGTCCAGAGGATGTTCAGCGCGGGTTCAGCGTGGCTAGGGCCACAATGCGCCATCGATCCGCCACCCAGCGCGACACTGGAGGGTGGAGGGGTCCCCGTGAAGCTGCTGCTCGTCGAGGACGACACGCAGATCGCCGTCGCCCTCGACCGCCTGCCCACGGTCGTGCGCACCTTGTCGCGACCAGCCTCGGCGTCGTCGACATGGTCGTGGATCGTTGCCGGCACGGGTGGACGGTGGCGTGGGGACGATGCGCGCGGAGGCGACAATGGGTGAACCCGTGGTGGAGCTGCTGGGGCCGTCGGCCGGCGGGATCCGCAGGCATGTTGCGTCTCTGGTCCGCGGCCTGGCGGAGCGAGGCTGGACGCCGATCGTGGCCGGGCCCGCAGGCGTGATGGACGGTATCGGCCCCCAGCATGCAACGGTGCCGATCCCCGCTGGGCTGTCGCTGGCGGCCATGCGTCGCGGGAGGCGGGCGCTGGCGCCGCTGGTCGGTCGTTGCTCGGTGGTCCACGCGCACGGCCTGAAGGCCGGCCTGATCGCATCGACGATCCGGTCGCGCCCGCCGTTGGTGACGACGGTGCCTTCCCTGGTCCTCGACGAGTCGGCCGGGCACTTGGCGGCCGTGTTGCGCCGGCTCGAGGCGCTGCTTCCCCGGCGCAGCGACCGGGTCATCGCCGTGTCGCAGCAGATCGCGGACCGGTTCGCCGGTGTGGCCGGCGCCGAGCGGGTCGTGGTCATCTCACCCGCGTCGGATCCGCCCGAGGTCGTGCGGCCGCGGGCGGAGGTGCGTGCCGGCCTGGGAGTCGACTTCGAGGTCCCGCTTGTGGTTTGCGTGGCGCGTTTGCACCCACAGAAGGACCTGCCGACGTTCCTGCGAGCCGTGAGGCAGATGCGGGCGCAGGTGCCAGGCCTGCGCGCCGCGATCGTGGGCGATGGGCCGGACGAGGCCGCGGTCCGCGCGCTCGTGGACGAGCTCGGGCTCGCCCGAGTCGTGGTGATGGCGGGCCGGTCACCGAACGCGGCCGACGAGATGGCGGCGGCGGATGTGGTGGCGTTGTCCTCGGTCTGGGAGGGGAACCCCATCGCGCTGGCCGAGGCGATGCAGCTGGAAGTTCCGGTCGCGGCGACTGCTGTGGGTGCGGTGCCCACGCTCGTCGAGGACGGGGTCACGGGTCGTCTCGTCCAGCCGGGGGACCCGGCGGCGTTGGCCGCGGCGTGCGCCGACCTGCTCGGCAAGCGGGTGGTGGCTCGCGCTCTGGCCGCGGCCGGTCACCGACGGGCGAACGATCTGTTGGGGCGGGAGGCTCTCGTCGACGCGGTTGACGAGGTGTACAGGGAGGTCGGGGATCGTGAGCGCTCGCGGTGAGGCACGAGGCGGAGGTCCCGTGCCGGTACGGCAGGTGCTCGCGCTCGCTCTGGCGCTCGTCATGGCTGTGCCCGGGAGCCCCGGTGCCGGTGCAGGCGCCGCCGCCGCAGAGGCCGCCACGCGTGCGGTGAGCGGTCCTGCCCCGGGCGCTCCCACCGTTCCGGGAGACCGTGCGCAGGCCGTCGAAGGCCCCGGCGATGCCGGGAGGGTCGTGATCGTGAGCCTGCCCACCTTGCGGTGGGCTGACGTCGAGGAGCATCAGCCGCCGGAGATCCTCGACGTGGTCCGGCGATCGGCGGTCGCGTCGATGAGCGTGCGCACGATCGGTGCCACCACGACGCTGGGCGAGGCATACGCCACGTTCGGTGCTGGCAACCGGGCGACAGCGCCGCCCCTCGTCGGCGGCCTGGCGTTCGAGCCGGAGTTCCGGCTCGAATGGGGGACCGCGGGCGAGGCGTTCGACCGCCGCAGCACCGAACCCGTCGACGGCGCATCGGTGGTGCACCTCGGTGTCGCCGAGGTGGAGCGAGCCGCACAGCGGCTGCGCTACGGCGCTGAACCAGGGACGCTGGGCCAGGCGCTGGCGGATGAGGGCCTGCGCTCGTCGGTGATCGCCAACGCCGATCTGCCCGAGGAGTACCACCGCGAGGCCGCTCTCGCCGTCATGGACCGCGCCGGTCGCGTGGGCGGCGGGACCGTGGCCGCCGATCTGCTCGAGCAGGACGCCGAGAGCCCGTTCGGGGTGCGTCTGGATCCGGCGGAATCAGCGGCGGCCGTCGTCGATGCCCTCCGAGACAGCGCCGCAGTGCTGGTCGAGGCGAGTGACCTGGCCCGGCTCGATGCGGAGACCCGGTGGATGACCCCCGAGGCACGTCGGGAGGTTCGGTCGCGCGCCATCGAGTCGGCCGACGAGATGGTGGGCCACGTCGCGGCGGCGCTCGACCCCGAGCGTGACCTGCTCATGCTGCTGGCTCCCGTCGCCCCGAGCGACGCGGGCCACGAGCAGCTCACGGTGTTCGCAGCTCGCGGGACCGGGCATAGAGCCGGGCCTCGCCCTGAGCGGCAGCACCCGCCGCGACGGGTTCGTGACCCTGCCCGACGTCGCCCCGACCGTGCTCGACTACCTGGGGGTCGACCGGCCGGGGTCGGTGACCGGGGCGCGCGTGGTGTCGGATGGCGCCGGGTCTCCCACCGAGGACGTCGTCAAGGGGCTGGTCGCGGACAACGAGATCGCCGTGTTCCGTGACCGGGCGTCGAGTCCCGTCACGGTGGTCTACATCGTCCTGCAGATCCTTCTGTACGCGCTGGTGACGCTCGCGCTTACGAGGTTCGCGCGCCTCAGGCCCGCGGCGTGGGCCGGCTGTCTGTTCGTGCTCGCCATACCGCCGGCCGGGTTCCTGCTGGGGCTGGTGCGCTACGACGGTCTGAGCGTTCCCGGCTTCACGCTCCTGTTGGTGTCCAGCGCGGTCGCCCTGGCGGCGCTGGCCGCACCGCTGGGGCGGTGGCACCTGCTTGCCCCGCCGGTCGCGCTGATCGGCCTGAGCCTGGTGGCGCAGTTGGGCGATGTCGTCACCGGCGGCTGGTTGCAGCTGCGCTCGGTGTTCGGCTATTCGCCGATCGTGGCAGGCCGCTTCGCCGGCTTCGGCAACCTCTCGTACGCGATCGTCGCGTCGTCGGCCATCGTGGTAGCGACGGCATTGTGGGCAGCCCCTCGGATGCGTGGTCCCGAGGGGTGGCTGGTCCCTGAGAGCTCCCGCTCCGAGTGGCCGTTGGCGGTGGCGGGTGCGGTGCTGGC
This sequence comes from uncultured Acidimicrobiales bacterium, assembly GCA_963735375.1. GTDB lineage: Bacteria > Actinomycetota > Acidimicrobiia > Acidimicrobiales > VFJN01 > ZC4RG19. Next base: position 249,161 of record CAVTKS010000003.1, on the reverse strand, counting down.
CGCCACGCTCGTTGTGGTCGGCATGCCCGCGTGGGGGTCCGATGTCGGCGGCGTCCTCGCGTCGGTCCCCGCTTTCGCCGTCGTCGGGCTGCTGCTGACCGGGACCCGCGTGGGATGGCGCCGCCTCGCGGGCATCGCGGTCGCCACGGTGGCCGTGCTCGGCGCATTCACCGCGCTCGACCTGGCTCGGCCGGAGGACGAACGCACGCATCTCGGCCGGTCCGTCGTACGCTTGGCCGACGGGGGTGCAGACACGATCCTCCTCCGGAAGATCGACGCGAACGTGCGGACCCTGACGTCGTCGACCTGGACGCTGCTCGTGCCGGTTGCCCTCGCGTTCCTCGTGTTCCTGGCCTGGCGCCCGCGTGGCCTGCTCCAGGATCTGCAACGTCGCATCCCTGGCCTGCGTGCCTGCCTCGTCGGGGTGCTCCTGGTGGGCGTGCTGGGCATGGCCGTCAACGACTCGGGTGTGGCCGTGCCGGCCATGGCGGTCGGCGTGCTGCTGCCGTACATCGCCTACCTCGTGGTGCGGGTCCAGGTCCGAGCGGCGCCACCACGTCCGCCGACTGCGATCAAGGCGTCGCGCGCCGCTGAGCTGGAGCTGGCCGAGAGGCGGTCGGGCTGATGGACCGGCGTGAGTTTCTCCGGATGGCCGTGGCGGCTCGCCACCGGTTTTTCGGGCTAGCTAGCGGCGCGGGGCGGCTTCAGTCGTCGCGCCCGGCACCGCGATCGGGTGCGCTCATGTCCCCCGTCGCGGGTGTGCCGTCGGCGAGCCCGTAGCGCAGGTACACGGTGCCCTTCGGACCGGCTACCGGCGGTTCGAGGAGTGTGACGTTCGTGGGCACCGCGCCTCCGTCGAACACCTTCTTCCCGACGCCGAGCACGACCGGGTGCACCCAGAGGTCGAGACGGTCGAAGAGCTTCTCTCGCAGGAGGGTCTGCACCAGGTTCAGGCTCCCGACGACCTTCACGTGCTCGTGCCGGTCACGGATCTCGCGCACCGCGCCGGCCAGATCCGGGCCGAGCTGCGTGGACCCGGCCCACGAGAGGTCGGGCCTGCCGCGGGAGGCCACGTACTTCGGGACGCTGTTGAAGAGCGTGGCGATCTCGTTGTCCTCGCCCCCCTCCTGGTACGGCCAGTAGGCGGCGAAGATGTCATACGTCCGCCGGCCGAGCAGGAGGGCGTCCGTGCCCTCGTACGCGGCACCGACCTGCGCCCCGGCGACCTCGTCCAGCAGGGGCGCCTGCCAGCCGCCGAACGGGAACCCCACCGGGTCCTCGTCGGGGCCGCCGGGCGACTGCCCGACGAGGTCGAGGGTTGCGAACAGCTCGATGTGGATGAGGCCCATGCCCTACTCCCGATGAGTTGGTTGTCTCGGTCGGGAGGTAGACCTGTGGGCGCCGGCAGACTCATCGCTGCGACTTCCTCGAACAGCACATGCCGACCGATCTTGCGATCTACGGCTGTGGCACTAGGGCTCCTTGACCGCGAAGACCGTCCAGTGTGGGTCGCGAAACACCGGCTCGAGGTAGTCCAAGCCGTTGTGGATGAGCGCCGCCTCCGCAGCTGAAGACGGGTCGAACAACGTGTCAGGGAGCGCGACATGTGTGACCGCGTTGCGCGACAGCCACGCGCGGTAGACAGCGGCGTCGAGCGGCTTCTCGTCGTCATAGAACTCGGGGTTCAGCCGCCGGTCGATCTGTCGTTCCCAGCCGCGAGCCAAGGGGATGTGTTCGGCAACGTAGGCGGTCTCCCAGTGCTGTTCCGTGAACGGGATCTCGACCCGGACGCCGCCGGGTTGTGCGACGAGGTACGAGACCACGGGTTCGTAGTACTCCTCCTCCGTCGACCGGTCGGTCGCCGTCGCGTACGCGACCTCGAAGATCTGCGTCGCCTGCCAGACCGCGACCACCGATACCGCGAGGAAGACCCTTCGGATGCGAGGGCCGCTGGCCAGCAGCAGCAAGGGAGCGGCAAGCAGGAACGGCAAGCGGGAGACGTTCGCGCCCAAGGGGCTGCGCACCACGAACGCGCCAAGGCATACCGCTGCGGTCAGCGCGCACCCGATCCGGATCATTCGGTCGGTGGTGGTGAGCGCCGCCAGCGCGCAGAGCGCCAGGCTCCACATCAGCGATCGCAGCGGGAAGGGGAAGTCGCCACCAGTGCCGAACAAGAGGCTCATCGCGATCGCCGGCACCAGAGCGACAGCTATGAGCGGCGCGCTCGCTGATGGTTGGCGGCGTGCGAGCGCCCACGCCGCGAAGGCGATCGCGAGGAACAACGCTGCCAGTGGGCTCGAGAGGGACGTGAGAGCCGCGAGTACCGCGGCAGCGAGGCGTGATCGCGACAGCATCGCGACGGCGGCCAATGCGAACGCGGAACCGAGTGCGAATGACAGGCGCCCGACGACCAGGTTCGACACCATGCCAAAAGCGAACGCGGCTGTCGCGTAGACCGCACGGGCGCGATGACGCACGAGTGTCTCGAAAGCGGCGACGGCCGCTGTGGTCGCGAGCACACCGAGACCCGTGGCGCCCACCAGCGCGCCCAGGGCCGGAAGCAGCGTGCTGTAGCCGAGGGTTGGGTGCCCGCCGAACCAGTTCGGGTTCCAGAACCATTCACCCTGGCGGAAGATCGCGATGCGCAGCATCTGGGCGGGATAATCCTCACCCCTCCAGCTCACGGCCGACAGGACCAGGCAGACCGCCGCGGTTGCGAGCGTGAAGCGCCATCGGCGCACGCCGCGACCAACCGTCGCAGCTCCGTCGGGCTCGCGTGCGAGAACGCGAATCACGCTACCCCAACCCGGTCTCACCGATCACCTGCACCGCCCCCGGGTTTCGTAGAGGCTGCGGGTCGATGAGCTCCCTCGAGCCCGTTCTCGAGCACCCGGCGGGGTCGCCCTCCGTGCCCTCGTACCAGCTGTGGCTGGTAGCCACCGATAGGCGACCCCATCACCGATGACGGTAGACCGCTGGGCCGGTGGTTGTCCTGGCTGTCGACCGCGCCGGGGACATGTCAGCCGTCGTTGGGACCGTCCTCGTCGTTGGCGCCATCGTCGTCGCCTGTCTGGCCGATGACCGTGAAGCTCTCGTCGAGCTTGACCTCGGTGTGGCTGCCGTCGTCGAGCTCGATCTCGACGCTGTATGCGCCGCCATCGTCCGCGACCTCCGCCTCGGTCACGGTGCCGCCACCGGTCTCCTCGAGCGCGGCGGCGACCGCCCTGTCGCGTGTCGAGCCGGTGAGCGGCCCCCCGTCGTCGCCCTCGTCACCGCCCGAGGCTGCGACGGCGGCGGCACCGGCGCCACCGGCGACGATGAGGGCAGCGAGAGCACCGCCAACGATCCACCTCTTGCGTCGCATCGACGTGCTCCTTCCACTCGGTGTGCCGCTCACAGCGCGTGCGGCGCTCCGGCGGCCAATGCGCATCCACAATGCGACGAGACGCCTGAAGGTCCCCTGAACGTTCCTGGCAGGGCAGAGGCGCTGGCCCACCACGACCTGCTCCTGAACGTCGGAGATGCCGGCCGACGCAGGGGACGGTCACTAGTCGGACGGCAAGGTGACGACGAAGCGAGCACCGTGAGTGCCGCTGACGCGGTCGTGGACGGCGACGCTGCCACCGTGGTGTTCGACGATGTCCCTGACGATGGCGAGGCCGAGGCCGGTGCCGCCGCCGGTGCGGGTACGGGCGTCGTCGAGACGGGCGAAGCGTTCGAAGATCCGGTCGCGGTGCTCGGAAGCGATGCCGGCCCCATCGTCCTCGACTACGAGCGTGACGGTGCCGCCACCGTTGCCGAGCCCGATCGTGACGGCGGAGGCGGCGTGGTGCTGGGCGTTGTCGAGGAGGTTGCGGACGGCACGGGTGAGGTCGTCCCGACGGCCGAGGACGAACGCGCTGGTCACGCCGGTGGCGTCGATGCGGACGTGGTCGGCGCCGGAAACCCGGGATACCTCGTCGAAGACGATCTCGTGGAGATCGACCGGTGTGCACGGAGCCAGCGGGGTCGCGCCGTCGGTGCGGGCGATGAAGAGGAGGTCGGCGACGAGGCGTTCCATGTGCCTGTTCTCCTCGAGCAGGGCGCGCGCGGTGTCGGGCCAGTCGGTGGCCTCAGGGTGGGTGAGCGCGACTTCGAGGTCGACGTGGGCGGCGGCGAGAGGGCTCTTCAGCTCGTGGGAGGCATCCGCGACGAAGCGATGCTGCTTGTCCGCGGCGGCCTCCAGCCGACCGAGCATCGCGTTCATCGTGGTCGCCAGGCGCCCGATCTCGTCGTCGGTCGGGGGAACGGGGACCCGTTGGTGCAGGTCCTGGCTCGACACATCGGCGACCCGCGCGCGGATGGCTTCGACCGGGTGCAACGCCCGGCCGACGGTGATCCACGTCATCGTGGCGACGAGCGCGAGCAGGAGGGGGGTGGCGGCGAGCAGGCTGCGCCGCACCAGGCCGAGCGTTTCCTGTGCGGGTTCGAGGTTGGTGGCGACGTAGATCGTCACCGGACCGTCGGGCGACGCGGCGCGCACCGCCAGCAGGCGGTAGTGGCCACCCACTCCGGGGAGGTCGTCGACGGTGCGAGACACTGGTTCCCGACCCTCGGGGCGAAGGCCCGACAGCGGCGCCTCGTCGCTGACGTTCGGGCTGGCGGCGATGACACGGCCCTCGCCGTCGACGACCTGGCCGACCGCGTCGTCTTCGAGACCGAGGGTGTCGGGAAGCGCGCCGTCACGAGCCTGCGCGGCGATGTCGTCGGCGCGCACATCGGCCACGTCGTCGAGGTTCCCGATCAGTGACCGCTGCAGCAGCGTCAGCATCGCCGTGCCGCCGATGAGCAGCGTCAGGCCCAGGATGAGGGCTGCGGCCACGGTGGTGCGGGTGCGCACGGTTCCCCGCCTTCGGCGGCACCGCTCAGCCGCCATCGCTGTCCAGTCGGTAGCCGACGAGCCGGATCGTCTCGATCGCCTGACGCCCGAAGGGCTCGTCGATCTTGCGGCGCAGCTGGCGGATGTAGACCTCCACGATGTTGGGATCGCCATCGAACGCGAAGTCCCACACGTGGTCGAGGATGTCGGTCTTGGACACGGCGTCGCCCGAACGACGCATGAGATACTCCAGCAACGAGAACTGTCGGGCCGACAGCGCGATCGGCGTGTCCGCCCGCCAGGCCCGGTGGCCGGCCGGATCGAGGCGGAGATCCCCGGCTGTGAGGACGGTGGGTCGCTCACGGGCCCCACGTCGCAGCAGGGCACGTAGGTGGGCCACGAGCACCACGTACGAGAAGGGCTTCGACAGGAAGTCGTCCGCCCCCGTGTCGAGCGCCTCGGCCTCGTCGAGCTCACCGTCCTTGGCGGTGAGCATCAGGAGCGGTGTCCAGTTGCCCTCGCTGCGGAGCTGACCGCACAGCCGGTACCCGCTCATTCCCGGCAGCATGATGTCGCACACGATCGCGTCGTAGACGCACTCCGACGCTCTCCAGAACCCGTCGGTGCCATCGAGGGCGATGTCGACGGCGAAACCTTCGGCCTGCAAGCCGCGCCTGACCGAGGCGGCGAGGTGCTTGTCGTCTTCGATCACGAGGATGCGCATCACGGGCATCGTCAGCCCGCGCCGATGAACGCCCGCTGAAGGCGCGCCGCATGCGGCACGCCCGGCGACGATGACGACGCGTCCCGATCACGCACGGGCCCTGCCTTCAGCGGGTCCTCAGGCGGGGCGGCGGACCATGCCGGCGTCTCTGCTCATGACGATTGCGGGTGAGGTGCCCCATGAAACGATCGAGAGTCTTCGCCGGGTTGCCGAAGAGTACGGCGCGGTTGCGCTCGGCGGCGGTGGGTGTCGGGTTGGTGGGCGTGCTCGTGGTCGGAGCGTGCTCGTCGGGCGGGCCGTCGTCGGCTTCAGCGGACACGATTCGCCAACCGACCGCAGCCGAGCTCGAGGCGGCCGGGTTCGCGGAGTTGCCGTTGGCACCGGAGAGCGATCGGGTCGATGTCGCGCTGCCGAGCTTCTCGGATCCGACCACGATCACGAACCCCCTGTTCCCGATCAGCGAGCTGCACTCGGTCATCTTCAGCGGCGAGGTCGAGGGCAAGCCGTTCCACACCGAGACCACGCTCCTGCCCGAGACGCGGATCATCGAGTGGAGCGACGGCGAGCAGGTCGAGACGCGCATCTCGCAGTACTTCGCCTATCTCGACGGGCGCATCGAGGAGGTCGCGCTCGACTACTACGCCCAGGCCGACGACGGGTCGGTCTGGTACTTCGGCGAGGAGCTGTGGGACTTCGACGAGGAAGGCTTCATCGTTAGCACCGAGGGCGCCTGGCTCGCCGGCGTCGACGGACCGCCGGCGATGATCATGCCCGGCGATCCCCAGGTCGGTGACGTCCACCGGGCCGAGAACGTGCCACCGGTGGCCTTCGAGGAGGTCGAGGTCACAACCGCTGACGACACGGTCGGCGGCCCCACGGGGCCGGTCGAGGGAGCGCTGGTCGGTCGCGAGCTCCATCTCGACGGCACGTTCAGCGACAAGGTCTTCGCGCCGGGCTACGGCGAGTTCTACTCGGCCCACGAGGGCGACGTGGAAGCGCTGGCTCTCGCCGTGCCGACGAACGCGATCGACGGTCCTGTGCCAGCCGAGCTCGGGTCGCTGTCGGCCGGCGCCGACGAGGTGTTCGACACGATCCGGTCCGAGGATTGGGACGCGGCCACGGCCGCGCTCGCGCCGGTGACCGCAGCGTGGGACGCGTACAGCGGTGGGGACGTGCCGCCCTATCTCGCGACCGAGATGGACCGGGCCCTCGTCGACCTGGCCGTGGCGGTCGACTCACGTGATCCCGCCCAGGCGGGCACGGCGGCAATCGACGTCGCCCAATCAACGGCCGACCTTCAGCTCCGCTACCGCCCGCCCGCCGAGATCGACCGCGTCCGCTTCGACCTGTGGGCCCGTCAGCTCATGGTCGACGCGGCGGCCGGTGACTTCGGAGGGATGAGGGGCGACGTCACCACCCTCGAGTTCGTTCGGGACCGGTTCGTGCACACGCTCGATCAGGCCGACGTGATCGCCATCGACGTGCACCTGATGGAGCTGCGCAACACGGTGAACGACGAGGATCTCGCCGCCGCGGAAGACGAAGCGGAGAGCCTGCGAGAAAGCCTCGTCGACCATCGAACCCCCAGCGAGGTCCACGCCGCCGGCGGTGACGGTGGCACCGAGCTGATCGAGCACACGCCGGGCCGCTGACCGACGGCGGCCCGAGACTCAGCCGGCGCCCTCTTGTCCGGAGATGCCACTCACGACGTCTCGTCCGGCACGCCGGCATCGACGGCACCGGCGCGTTCGTCGCGCGCGGCCCACTCGAGCAGCTCGTCGATGACGAAGACCGCCCGGTCGATGTCCGCGTGGAGATCGCCGAGCTCCGCGAAGCGCCGGGGCACGGTCTGCATCGTGCAGTCGTTCGGCTCGACGGTGTCGACCTCGTCCCACGTGATCGGCGTCGACACCGGGGCCCCGGGCAGACCACGCACCGTGTAGGCCGCGGCCATCGTGTGGTCACGGGCGTTCTGGTTGTAGTCCACGAAGAGCGCGGCCGCATCACGATCCTTGCGCCACCACGTGGTGGTCACGGCATCCGGGGCGCGACGCTCGACCTCACGGGCGAACGCCAGCGCGGCGCGACGTACGTCGGCGAAGTCGAACGACGGCTCGATCCGGACATAGACGTGCATCCCGTTGCCCCCGGAGGTCTTCGGCCATCCGACCGCCCCGAGCTCGTCCAGCACCTCGTGCACGACATGGGCGACACGGCGCACAGTGGCGAGCGGGCAGTCGGGCATGGGGTCGAGGTCGATGCGCCACTCGTCCGGCTTCTCGACGTCAGCCCGCCGGGAGTTCCACGGGTGGAACTCGACCGTCGACATCTGCACCGCCCAGATCACGTGGGCGAGCTCGGTCACGCAGAGCTCGTCGGCGTGCAGCCCGTAGCGCGGGAAGTGGACCCGCACGGTCTCCAGCCACTGCGGGGCGCCGCCCGGCACCCGCTTCTGGTGGACCTTCTCGCCGCTGACCCCGGTGGGGAACCTGTGCATCATGCAGGGCCGCTCCCGCAAGGCGTTGACGATCCCCGGCCCCACCTGGAGGTAGTAGTTGACGAGGTCGAGCTTGGTCGCTCCCGTAGCGGGGAAGTACACCCGGTCCGGATTGGAGATCCGCACCGTGCGCCCGCCCACCTGCACCTCGGTCGCCGGAGCCTTCGCCATCGCCGCGACCGTAGCGGCGACGGCTGTGTGCGACGCTGGACTCATGCGAAGGTTCGACGTTTCGGAGCGGCGCGCCCGGTTGGTGCTCCGGCACCACCTGTCGCCGGCTCACCGGGCAGCTGACGTCCTCGCGGCCAGCGACGGGATGGTGTGTCTCCACGCCACGGATCCGGCGACGGTGTACCTGGCGGCGTGGGCACGGGTCGACGACCTGACGGTCGAGGATGTGGACAAGGCGCTGTACGTCGACCGCTCGCTCGTGAAGCACCTCTGCATGCGGCGCACGCTGTTCGTGTTCCGGCGCGAGCTCTTCGGTCCGATCCAGGCGGCGGCGAGCGAGCGCGTCGCCGGACAGGAGGCGCGTCGGCTGGCCAAGGAGGTCGAGAACGCCGGCCTCGTCGACGACGGGGCGGCATGGCTGGCGCAGGCGTCGGCGGCGACGCTCGAGGCCCTCGATCGCCTGGGGGAGGCGACGTCGACCGAGCTGCGGGATTCCGTCGAACTGCTGCAGGGGTCGACTGTCTACGCGCCGGACAAGCCCTACGGCGGGAACGTTCCCGTCGGCCCACGGGTGCTCACATGCCTCTCGGCCGCGGGGCACATCGTCCGGGCGTCGAACCGAGGTGTCTGGAACTCGTCTCGGCCGACCTGGGCCCGGACGGCGGCGTGGCTTGGCGAGCAGCCCACCATCCCTCCGGAGCGGGAGGCGCGGGCCGAGCTGGTGCGTCGCTGGCTCCGTGCGTTCGGCCCCGGCACCGTGGCCGATCTGAAGTGGTGGTTGGGGTCGACCGTGACGGCCGCCCGGACCGCGCTCGGCGACGTCGGCGCCGTCGAGGTCGAGCTGCACGGCGAGCCGGGAGTCGCGCTGCCGGACGACCTCGACCCGGTGGCGGCGCCCGAGCCCCACGCGGCGCTGTTGCCCGGGCTCGACCCGACGACGATGGGATGGTTCCAGCGCGACTGGTACCTCGGTCCCCATCGGGCGGCGATCTTCGACAGCACCGGCAACGGGGGCATGACGGCGTGGTGGGACGGCCGCATCGTGGGGGGCTGGAACCAGGCACCGGACGGCGAGGTCTTCCTCCAGCTGCTCGAAGATGTCGGCGCCGACGGCACCGCGGCGCTCGGTCGCGAGGCGGCCCGGCTGACGAGCTGGCTCGGCGGTGTCCGCGTCGCGCCACGCTTCCCGTCGCCCCTGTCGAAGGCCGCGCCACAACAGTCCTGACGCCGGGGGCCACGAACCCGCACCACCCAGCGTGTATGGGACAGAATGACGCCGTGCGGGCATTCACAGAGTTCTTCGTGGCCCTGAGGGGCAGCGTGGTGGTGGCGGTTCGGCGGAGGCACCCGATGGTGGTGCTCGGCGCCGCGTTGGGGGCGTCGACGTTGGTCGTGGCCGTCGCGTACGCCGCGGCGGTGGGCATCGGCGGCTCCGACGGCGGCGCAGACCTCCCCGAGCTCGGCCAGTCCATCGACGGCGGTGACGGCGAGTCGGCCGCCACCGGGCCCGCCGGCGACCCGTCGGCGGACGGCGACGCGCTGGCGGGCGGGTTGAGCCAGGCCGACGTCGTGGCCGCCGACGGCGGTGCCACCTCCGAGCGGGGCGCCGAGGTCGTGGACGCGGCTGCAGGCGACGACGTGCCCGACGACACGACGCCGTCGAGCGCCGCGGACCGAGCGGCGACGTCGACGACGGGGGCACCGTCGACCGGGGGCCCCTCGACCGGGACCCCGTCGACGACCGATGGCACAGACCCGACGTCGACCACGTCGACGACGATCACCACCACGACCACCCCTCCCGACGGGAGCGACGGTGGCGTCCTCGCCGGGCTGCTCGACCTGCTGGGGTTGGGCTGAGAAGGCCGAGCCCAGCAGGTCGACGTCAGACGGTGACGCCGGGCTGATCGGCCGGTTCCTCGGCCTTGGACGTGCGCACGTCGTCGACGGTCACGTTCACCTCGACGACCTTGAGGCCGAGCATGCGGTGGGTCTTGAGGGCCACGTTCGACTGCACCTTCCGGGCCACCTCGAGCACCACGTGACCGAACTCGACCATGATCGTCACGCTGATGGCGACTTCGTGGCCCGTGACCTCGGCCTTGATGCCCTGGTCACCACGCTTGTTGCCCAGGCCGATGCGCTCGCGCACGCTCTCGATCGCCCGCTCGAAGTCTCCGCCCACGTCCGCCACGCCGGGCACCTCGATGGCCGCGAGCCCGGCCACCTTCTCGACGACCTCGTCGGCGATGTGGATGCGGCCCTTGACCTCGGGGGTCGGCCCGGGCGGGTCCTGGCGGGCCGGCTCCGGGCGTGCGGGAGCGAAGCGCGGGGCGCCGCCGTTGGGCCCGGTCGGCGCGGGACCTGCCGGCGCCGCCGTCGGGGCATCGCCGGCCGTGGCCAGGTGCGCCCCCTCGGCTCGCGGCGTGAACGGCGCGGGGCCGTTCGTGCCCTGGTTCTCGCCCATGAAGTCGGTCACTGGTGCCTCCTGGTCGCGATCCCGCCGTCGTCGGCGGATGTCTGAGCCGCGCGTGGTTCGCGGGGACGCGATCAGTTCCCCGGCCCAGCGTCCCCGGGGCGTGACTCTAGGTCTCCGCGACGACCCTGTCAGTGTCGCCTTCCGCCACACCGGCGCCGTAGGGTTCACGCATGGCTAAGCCAGAGGTGACCATCCCCGACTCCGAACCCCCCGTCGAGTTGGTGATCGACGACATCGTCGTCGGCGATGGCGACGAGGCCGCCGCCGGCAGCAACGTCGAGGTCCACTACGTCGGTGTGTCCTGGTCGAGCGGTGAGCAGTTCGACGCCTCCTGGGACCGCGGCGACACGTTCGGCTTCCGTCTGGGCGCCGGTCAGGTCATCGAGGGTTGGGACCGCGGTGTGCAGGGCATGAAGGTGGGCGGCCAGCGCCGGCTGACGCTGCCGCCCGACCTCGCCTACGGCTCCCGCGGTGCGGGCGGTGTCATCGGCCCGAACGAGACCCTCGTGTTCGTCGTCGACCTGGTGGGCGTCACCTGACCTAGGGGTGCCAGAGCAGGCCCATCATCCGTCGTGCCGTCACCTGGCATGGCCGCGTCGGCCAAGATGGCGTCATGTCGGCGCGACGATCCCTGGGTGCCCTCGGTGCGGCCGGCGCCGCGGTCGTCGTCCTCGCCCTCGTCGCGGGGTCGTGCGTGCGGGCCGACGTGCCCGAGTCGCTGCCGGGTCCCACGACGACGACCACCGAAGCGGCCGCCCCCCCGGAGCCCGAGCCAGACTGCGGCGACCCCGCGGCGAGCCTGCGCCCGACGGGACCGGCGACGGCTGCGGTCCCCGCCGGCAGCTACATGGCCGAGATCCAGGCGCGCGAGCCGGCTCCGGGTCGGGGTCGACGTCGCCACGCTCCGCCTGTCGAGCGTCGACCCGCTCACTGGCGAGTTCGAGGGGTTCGACGTCGACATCGCCCGCGAGGTCGCCGCCGCGCTGTTCGGCGACCGCGATGCGATCCAGTTCGTCGGCATCCCCAGCAGCGAGCGCGTGCCCGTGCTGGTCGACGGCACGGTCGACATGGTGGCCGACACGTTCACCCCGACCTGCAGCCGCCGGGAGGACATCGAGTTCTCGACCGACTACTTCACGTCGCAGCAGAGGGTGCTCCTCCGGGACGACGACCCGGCGGAGTCGGTCGCGGACCTGGCCGGACGACGCATCTGCGCGTCAGCCGGCACCACCACCCTGGCCAACATCGCCGAACTGCCCGAGCCCGCGCCGGAGGCCGTGCCGGCCGCCCAACGAGCCGACTGCCTGGTGATGCTGCAGCAGGGCGAGGTCGACGGCATGTCGACCAACGACACGATCCTGGTCGGGTTCAACGCGCAGGACCCGAACCTCCAAATCCTTCGCGACGTGTCGCTGAGCATCGAGCCGACCGCGATCGGCCTGCCCCAGGGCCACCCGGAGTGGGTGCGGTACGTGAACGCGGTGCTCGATGACGTGCGGGCCACGGGACGTTGGGACGAGCTCTACGACGAGTGGCTCGCCGACCTGCTGGGCGCCAGCCAGGGTCCGCCGGCGCCGGCATACGTCGACTGACGCATCCACCGCCCCTCACGCCCGGTGTGTGATGCCGTCCGCGGCCGGGCATCATCGGGTCCCCATGGCCGTGACCCTCGCCGAGCACCTGCCCACCCCCGGCCCCGGCGGCACGGTCGACGCCGACGAGGTCCTCGACGCGTTCACGACCTGGGCGACGGCCCGCGGCCTCACGCTGTACCCGGCGCAGGAGGAGGCGGTGCTCGAGATCTGCTCGGGCGCCAACGTCATCCTCGGCACGCCGACCGGCTCCGGGAAATCGCTGGTGGCGCTGGCCGCCCACGCGGCCGCGCTGGCCGAGGGCCGCCGGTCGTTCTACACCGCGCCGATCAAAGCCCTGGTGTCGGAGAAGTTCTTCGACCTGTGCCGCGAGCTGGGGTCCGACCAGGTGGGCATGCTCACCGGCGACGCGGCGGTGAACGCGTCGGCGCCCGTCATCGTCTGCACGGCGGAGATCCTGGCCAACGTGGCGCTGCGCGACGGCGAGCGGGCCGACGTGGGCCAGGTGGTGATGGACGAGTTCCACTACTACGCCGACCCCGACCGCGGCTGGGCGTGGCAGGTGCCGCTCCTTACGCTGCCGCAGGCCCAGTTCGTGCTCATGTCGGCCACCCTCGGGGACACCCGCCGGTTCGAGGCCGAGCTGACCGAGCGCACCGGGCGACCCACCGCCGCGGTCCGCAACGCCACCCGGCCGGTGCCGCTCGAGTACGAGTACCGCAACACCGCGTTGCACGAGACCCTCGACACGCTGCTCGCCACCGACCGGGCGCCGGTCTACGTCGTGCACTTCACCCAGCAGTCGGCGGTCGAGCGCACCCAGTCGCTGATGAGCGTCAACGTGTGCACCCGCGCCGAGAAGGACGCCATCGCCGCGGCGATCGGCGACTTCCGCTTCGGCCCCGGCTTCGGCCGCTCGCTCGCGCGCTACGTGCGCCACGGCATCGGCGTCCACCACGCGGGGATGCTGCCCAAGTACCGCCGCCTCGTCGAGCGCCTGGCCCAGGAGGGCCACCTCAAGGTGATCTGCGGCACCGACACGTTGGGCGTGGGCATCAACGTGCCCATTCGCACGGTGCTGTTCACCCAGCTGTGCAAGTACGACGGGACCAGCTCGCGGCTGCTGTCGGCCCGCGAGTTCCACCAGATCGCCGGGCGGGCGGGGCGGGCCGGCTTCGACACCGTCGGCTACGCCTGGGCCCAGGCGCCCGAGCACGTCATCGAGAACGAGCGAGCTGTGGCCAGGGCCGGTGACGACGCCCGCAAGCGCCGCAAGATCGTCAAGCGCAAGGCGCCCACCCGGGGCTACGTGCCCTGGAACGAAGAGACGTTCACCCGTCTGGCCGTCGCGCCGCCCGAACCGCTGACGTCGAGCTTCGCCGTGTCGCACACCATGTTCCTCAACGTGCTGGACCGGCCGGGCGACGGCTGTGCCGCCCTGCGGTCGCTGCTGGTCGACAACCACGATCCCCGCCCGGCGCAGCGCCGCCACATCCGCCGGGCCATCGCCATGTACCGCTCGCTGCTCGGCGCCGGGATCATCGAGCGGCTGGACGAGCCCGACGAAGACGACCGCCTCGTGCGCGTGACCGTCGACCTGCAGGTCGACTTCGCCCTCAACCAGCCGCTGTCGCCGTTCGTGCTCGAGGCGGTCGAGCACCTCGAGCGCGAGTCGCCGACGTACGCGCTCGACGTGCTGTCGCTGGTCGAGGCCGTGCTCGAGAACCCGGGGGTCGTGCTCAACGCGCAGCTCCATCGCCTGCGCGGCGAGACCATCGAGCGGCTCAAGCGAGAGGGCGTCGAGTACGAGGAGCGCATGGCCGAGCTGGACAAGCTCGAGCACCCCAAGCCGCTGCGCGACTTCACCTACGACCTGTTCAACGCGTACGCCACCCAGCACCCGTGGGTGGTCGACCACACCATCCGGCCCAAGTCGGTGGCCCGCGACCTGTTCGAGCGGGCGATGACGTTCACCGACTACGTCGCCCTCTACGGGCTGGCCCGGTCCGAGGGCCTGGTGCTGCGCTACCTCACCGACGCCTACAAGGGCCTGGTGCAGAACGTGCCCGAGGACGCCAAGACCGACGACCTGCTCGACCTGACCGAGTGGCTGGGCGAGACGGTCCGCCAGGTCGACTCGAGCCTGCTCGACGAGTGGGAGCAGCTGCGCCACCCCGACGCCGAGGACATCGCCGAGCTGGCGGCCGAGGCCCTCGATCCGTTGGCGACGCCGGTGGTGGCCGAGCCGACGGGCGTGACGGCCAACCCGCGAGCCTTCCGGCTGATGGTCCGCAACGAGATGTTCCTGTGGGTCGAGCTGCTGGCCCGGCGGGCGTACGCCGACCTGATCGAGCGGCAGCCGTCGACGACCTGGACCGCCGAGGCGGCGGCCGATGCGATGGCGGGATACTGGACGGACCACGACGCGGTGGGCATCGGTCCGGGCGCCCGCAGCGGCGACCTGTTCGGCGTGGTCGAGTCGCGCGAGGGCTGGACGGTGCGCCAGGCGCTCGACGACCCGGCCGGCGACCGCGACTGGGCCGTCCACGCCCGCGTCGATCTGGCCGCCTCCGACGAGGAGGGCCGCGCGGTGGTCGAGCTGGTGGCGATCGCACCGGGTTGACCGACCACAGGGTGACGTCGGCGGTTGATGCGATCGCATCACGTCTTGGTCCGGGTGCATGGCGTCACATGGCAGAGTGGCGGCTGTGACCCGCGTCTCGTTCGCCCGCCGCCTGACAGACCTCGCCGACGCCGCTCCGGAGCGACCGGCTGTCTCGTGCGGCGAGAGCCAGCTCACGCGCCGCCAGCTCGACGACCAAGCCAACGCGCTGGCCCGCGACCTCGCCGGCCGCGGTGTCGGTGAGGGGCACATGGTCACGATCGCGCTGCCCAACTCGACCGACTGGTTCGTCGCCGTGGCGGCGGCATGGAAGCTGGGGGCCATCCCGCAGCCCGTCAGCGCCAGGCTGCCCGCTCGCGAGGTGCAGGCGATCGTCGACCTCGCCGACTCGGCGATCGTGATCGGCGGGTCGGCTGAGCTGGTGACCGGACGACCGTGGCTTCCCGAGGGCTACCGCCCACCGCCGGGCACCGGGACGAGCGCGTTGCCCGACGCGGTGTCACCTGCATGGAAGGCGCCGACCTCCGGCGGGTCGACGGGTCGGCCCAAGCTCATCGTGTCCGGCGAGCGCAGCCTGCTCGACCCCGACGCCGCGCTGCCGCTGCGCTTCCAGCCCGACGGCTGCCTCGTGATGCCGGGCCCGCTGTACCACAACGGCCCGATCGTGTGGTCGTGCCAGGCCCTCCTCTGGGGCAACCACGTCGTGGCGTTGCCCCGGTTCGAGGCCGAGGCGCACCCTGGCCGCCATCGAGGCGCACGGCGCCCAGGTCGTCTACATGGTGCCCACGATGATGAAGCGCATCTGGCGGCTGCCTCCCGAGGTGCGCGGGCGCTACGACCTGTCGTCGCTGCAGACGGTCTGGCACCTGGCCGAGCCGTGCCCGATGTGGCTCAAGGAGGCCTGGATCGACTGGCTCGGCCCCGACCGGATCGTCGAGCTGTACGCCGGCACCGAGGCCCAGGCGTCGACGGTCATCACCGGCGCCGAGTGGCTCGAGCACCGCGGCTCGGTGGGCCGACCGATCGTGGGCGAGATCATGATCTGCGATCCGCAGGGCGACGAGGTGCCGGCGCGCACCGAGGGCGAGGTGTGGCTGCGGGGCGGCCAGGAGCGCCCCACGTACCGCTATGTCGGCGCCGAGGCCCGCCGTCGCGACGGGGGCTGGGAGTCGTTGGGCGACCACGGTTACGTGGACGAGGATGGCTACCTCTACCTGGGCGACCGGATGCAGGACATGATCCTCGTCGGCGGGGCCAATGTGTACCCGGCCGAGGTCGAGGCCGCCCTGCAGGAGCACCCGGCCGTGCGGAGCTGCGTCGTCATCGGCCTGCCCGACGACGACAAGGGC
Source organism: uncultured Acidimicrobiales bacterium (assembly GCA_963735375.1). Classification (GTDB taxonomy): domain Bacteria; phylum Actinomycetota; class Acidimicrobiia; order Acidimicrobiales; family VFJN01; genus ZC4RG19. Next base: position 232,868 of record CAVTKS010000003.1, on the reverse strand, counting down.
AGCCGCGTCCACGCCATCGTCGAGGCCGACCCCGCCGACGTGAGCCAGGCCGCGATCCTCGAGTTCCTGGGCGAGCGGCTCGCCCGCTACAAGCTGCCCCGGACCATCGAGTTCGTCGACCAGGTGCTGCGCGACGACGCCGGGAAGGTGCGCCGCAGCGAGCTGCGCCGCCAGCGCCTGCGGTTGGAGTAGCGGCTCGCCGTCGCCCTACTCGAGGACCATGCCGGCGCTCAGGTTGACCAGGGTCGCCGTCATGGCTGACCGGAATCGCCCTACGTGGTGATACTTCGGGCGTACGCTTCGTGAGCATGAGCACCGACGAGCCACGCCCCGAACCCGGCGCCACGCCGCCCGGCACCCCTCCTCCGCCGCCATCGGGCGCCGCGGCGGGGCCCCCGCCGGCCGCCGGAGCTCCGGTCCCGCCGGGCGGCCAGTGGCAGCAGCTGCAGGTCGGCGTGGTTCCCGAGACCGTCAGCGGGCCGTTCTACAGCACGGGCCTGGTGATCCTGCTGACGATCGTCACCTGCGGCATCTGGGGTGCGCTCTGGACCTACCGCACGAGCGAGGACCTGAAGAAGTACAACGGCGACGGCCTGGGCGGAGTGCTCGGCGTCGTCATCTACCTGCTGCTGTCGGTCGTCCTCATGTTCACGATCCCCAACGAGATCGAGAAGATGTACCAGCGCGACGGACGCGAGAGCCCGGTGAGCGCGATCTGGGGCCTCTGGTTCCTGCTGCCCATCATCGGCAACATCATCTGGTACGTGAAGGTGCAGGCCGCGCTCAACGACTACTGGACCAGCAAGGGCGCCCGCGTCGCCTGACAGCAGCGGTGTCTTTCAGTCGGCTCCTCGCAGCAGCCTCTCGGCGAGGTCGTTCAGGGCGACCCTGAGGTCATCGGATTCGATGATCCCGAAGCCGACGCAGAACGGATCGAAGGTCGCTCTCCAGGTCACTACGTTGACGTGGTGTCCGACGAGACCCACGGTCCCTTCAAACGCTGGTTGTGGCGCCCGCCGCGACCGCATGGCGAGACCATCGCCGGCCGAACGGTCAGCTTCCTCGAGCTCTTCTACGACCTCGTCTATGTGGCGGTCATCTCGCAGGCCGCCCATCACCTCGCCGAGCATGTCTCTGCTCGCGGGTTCGCCGAGTTCGCCGTCGTCTTCGCGTTGATCTGGATCGCCTGGGTCAACGGGACCCTCTACCTCGAGCTCCACGGCCGCGAGGACGGCCGGACCCGTAACATCGTCTTCGTCCAGATGGGCATTCTGGTGCTGTTGGCCGTGTACACCGCAGACGCCGCGGATGGCGGCGGCCGTCCGTTCGCCCTCGTGTACGCCACGTTCCTGGCCGTGTCGACCTGGCTCTGGTACTCGGTGCGACGTCAGGACCAGCAGGAGGGCCGCCCCGAGTTCCTGTCCGGGGCCGGGCTCTACGTGACCGGCATGGGTGTGGCGTCGGTGGTGATCCTGATCAGCGCCTTCCTGCCGGCGCAGCCGCGACTCGTCGTGTGGGCGTGCTCCGCGACGGCCTGGGTCCTGGGCATGGTGCTGTCGGGACGCCCGGGCGCCCACCTGGACCGGGCCGTGCCTCCCACCGATTCGCTGGTGGAACGGTTCGGGCTGTTCACGATCATCGTCCTCGGCGAGGTCGTGTTCGGGGTTGTGGACGGCCTGTCCACGCACGACCGCGACACCAAGACGATCGCGACCGGGATGATCGCTCTCGTCATCGGATTCGGGTTCTGGTGGATCTACTTCGACCTGATCGGCCGTCGGACGCCGCGGAGTGACGGCGCGGCCATGATGGGTTGGCTGCTGAGCCATCTGCCCATCACCCTGTCCATCACGACGGCCGGCGCCGCGATGGTCAGCCTGATCGGCCACGCCCACGACGCCCGCACGCCTGCGAGCACGGCATGGTTGCTCTCGGGCGCCGTCGCGCTGGGCCTGATGGCCCTGATCCCCACCGGGCGGACTCTCGCCGATGCCGAACGACTGGCGGTCGTGTACCGACCGCTCAGCTCGGCGCTGTCCGGGGGAGCGGCGACGGCCATCGCCGTCGGCTGGTTGCGACCGGCGCCGTGGTTGCTCGCGCTGCTGCTCGTCGCGGTCCTGTCGGTGCTGTGGTTCTTCGCCGTCAGCCGCTTCCTGCGCTCCGACGCCTGGGGCGAGGAAGGGAGTCACGCGGCGTGACGCGCCATGCCGCCGTTCGGTGACCGGTAGCAGATATCTCGTTTGCGGTATATACCGGTGTCATGCCAGGTCCGCACGAGCCACCGGGTGACGGGCCCGATCGAGGCCCATCGGGCGCCCGCGGTGGGGAGTCGGTGTTCCCCGGCTTCCGCGACATCGGACGGGGCCGGCGTCGAGCCGTCGCCGACCTGGTCGCGCGCCGCCGCCTGCTCGGCCTCACGCAGACCGATGTCGCCGAGCGCATGGGCACGTCGCAGTCGGCGGTCGCCCGTCTCGAGGCTCAGAGTGCGGACGCCCGACTGTCGACGCTCGAACGGTATGCGGCGGCACTCGGACGGCAACTGGAGTGGCACACGACGCCATCCGCAGGACAGGGAGACTCGTCATGACCGCAACAGCGTCGACGCCCGACGATCCCCGCTTCCCGGGCTTCCCACCGGAGGTCCCGGTACCGTCACCGCCACAGCCCGGCGACGTCCGCTCGCAGGTCTACGAGCGGATGCTGGCCCGGCGCACGGTCATGCTCGATCGGGCGCTCGACGCCGAGACGGCGACGCTCGTCGCCGCCCAGCTGATGACGCTCGACGCCGACGGAAGCGACCCGATGACCCTCCTGGTGAACAGCCCGGGCGGCCCACTGGATGCCGCGGCGGCCGTGCTCGACACGATCGACCTCGTCCGTGGCCCCGTCGACACCACCTGCCTGGGGCAGGCCGCCGGCACGGCGGCCGCGGTCGTCGCGGCCGGTACCGGGCGCCGGCGCATCGGGGCCGGAGCGCAGGTGCGGTTGCGCCTCGCCGACGTCGCACTGGCGGGTGCTGCCGGGCGACTCGACGCCGACCTGACCTACCTGCGTGACCTGCGGCGCGCGCTGATCGATCGGCTCGCCGGCATCAGCGGGCAGGACCGGCAGCTCATCGAGCGCGACATCGACGCCGGCCGGTCGCTGACCGCTGCTGAGGCCGTGGCCTACGGGCTGGTCGACGAGGTGATCCAGCCCGGCTCGCGGTGACCCCGCGTCACGCAGGGTCAGACCGGACTGGGACTGTCTAGGGTGCACGGCAGGGCGGTCCGACGAGGAGGATGGTCCATGCCGGCACGTACAGCATCCGCACGGTGGGAGGGCGGGCTCCGCGAGGGCAAGGGGTCGATGCGGCTCGGGAGCGGCGCCTTCGAGGGTCAGTACTCGTTCTCGTCACGGTTCGAGGAGGGCACGGGCACCAACCCCGAGGAGTTGATCGGTGCGGCCCACGCCGGCTGCTTCACGATGGCGCTCTCCGCCGGGCTCGAGCAGGCCGGACACCCGCCCACCTCGGTCGAGACCACGGCCAGCGTCCATCTCGACCGCGCCGACAGTGGCTTCCAGATCTCCCGCATCGACCTCGACTGCACGGCCGCGGTGCCCGGCATCGACGACGCGACGTTCCAGGCACAGGCCGCCACCGCCAAGGCGAACTGCCCGGTGTCCAAGGCGTTGGCCGGCGTCGACATCCACCTCGACGCCCGGCTGGCGGGCTGAGCACCCGCGGGCTCAGGTCAGCGCGGCCAGCGCCTTGCGGATGCGCTGCTCGCTCACCGGGCGGGGCGTGCCCAGCACCTGAGCGAACGAGCTGACCCGCAGCTCCTCGAGCATCCAGCGCACATCGACCACCTCGGGTGCGGCTCGGCGGTCGCGGGGCAGCGAGGCGACGAGGTCGGCGTAGTCGCGCTCCAGGCCGCGCACGCGTGCCATGACGTCGCGGTCGCGGTCGGGGCGGTCGCCCACCTTGTCGAGCCGTAGGCGCACGGCCTCGAGGTAGCGGCCGAGGTCGCGCAGGCGGGCCACGCCGGTCGCGGTCACGAATCCCGGACGCACCAGCGCCCGCACCTGGGCACGCATGTCGTCCACCGCCGGCCGCAGCACCGGGGCGCGCGCCGTCTCGAACCGGTTCTCGAGCGCGACGGCCGCGGCCACCAACCCGGCGGCCTGGCCCGCGGCGCCCGCGGCCAGGGGGGCCAGGCGGGCGCGGGCCGCGTCGGCGAGGTGGGCGAAGCCGGCCTCGTCCCAGGCGGGGCCGCCCTGGCTGGCGATGATGCGGTCGGCGGCGGCCGCCACGCAGTCGTCGGCCAGGTCGCCCACCGCGGGCACGTGCGCGGGTGCCGCGGCCAGGGCGGGCACGGCCCGCAGGCGGCGCTCGGCCTCGCGGCGCGCGGCGGGGACAGCCAGCACGAGAAGGCGCCGGGTGCCGGTCCACATCGCTCGCGCCTGGTCGGCCGCGGACGCCATGACCCGCACCCCGACCGTCTCGCCCTCGTCGATGAGGGCGGGGTAGCCGCGCACGGGCTGGCCCCCGGCGTCGACCTCGATCGTGCGGGGGAGCGTGCCGACGTCCCACGACCGCAGGCCGCGCCGCTCGATCGACGGTGCGGCGTCGGCGACGGCGCGCCGCACCCGTCCGCCGAGGCGGGTGCGCAGGTCCGCCAGGTCGCGGCCGCTGGCCACGGGCTCGCCCGCGGCGTCCTCGATCTGGAATCGCACGAGGAGGTGTGACGGCACGCGCGCGAGGTCGAAGTCGTCGGCGGCCACCGCCTCTCCGGAGAGCGTGGCCAGGCGACGGGCCAGCACGTCGAGCAGCGGGCCGTCGGCGGGATCGATGCCGGCCAGGGCCTCGCGGGCCCGGTCGGGGGCGGGCACCAGGCGGCGGCGCACCACCTTGGGCAGCGCGCGGATGAGCGCCGTGACCAGGTCGAAGCGGTGTCCGGGGACCTGCCAATCGAAGCCCACGGGACTGACCTGGTTGAGCACCGCGAGCGGCACGTGCACGGTCACGCCGTCGTCGTCGGCGCCCGGACCGAACGTGTACGTCATGTCGAAGGCCAGGTCGCCCTGGCGCCAGGTGGTGGGGAACGCGTCGGCGTCGACGGTGTCGGCGTCGGGCTCGACCAGGTCGGCCAGAGTGAACGTGAGCAGCCCGGGATCGCGCCCGCGGGCGTCCTTCCACCATCGGTCGAAGTGGCGGCCCGACACCACGTCGCCACCCACCCGCGCGTCGAAGAAGGCGACGAGCCGCTCGTCGGTCACCAGCAGGTCGCGCCGCCGGGCACGCTCCTCGAGGGCGCGCACCTCGTCGAGCAGCGCCCGGTTGGCGGCGACGAACCGGTGCTGCGTACGCCAGTCGCCGTCGACCAGGGCATGCTCGATGAACAGCCGCCGGGCCGTCGCCGGGTCGACCCGACCGAGCTGGACGCGGCGGCCGTCGACGATGGGCAGCCCGTAGAGCGTGACCCGCTCGGTGGTCATGGCCGAGCCGCGTTTGGCGTCCCACCACGGCTCGCCGTAGCTGCGGCGCACCAGGTGCTCGGCGGCTGGCTCCAGCCACTCGGGCTGGATGCGGGCCACCATGCGCGCCCACAGCCGGTTGGTCTCGACCAGCTCGCCGGCCATGACCCAGGCCGGCGTGCGCCGGTGCAGCACCGACCCGCGGGCGATGGTGAAATGCGCCTGCCGGGCGCCGACGTGGTCGCGGGTGGTGCGGTCGTACATGCCGACGTGGGACAGCAGCCCGGCCAGCAGCGCCCGGTGGATGCGCTCGGCGTCGGCCGGCTGGGTGTTGCGGCGGATGCCCAGCTCGCTGGCGACCTCGCGGAGCTGGCGCACCAGGTCCTGCCACTCGCGCACGCGCACGTGGTTGATGTGCTCGGCGCGGCACATGCGGCGGAACTGGTTCGAGGTGCGTGCCCGCTGCTCGGTCTCGAGGTAGCGCCACAGGTTGAGCACGGCGACGAAGTCGGAGTCGGGGTCGGCGAAGCGGGCGTGCAGCTCGTCGGCCTCGGCCTGCTGGTCGGTCGGCCGTTCGCGCACGTCCTGGATCGAGAGGGCCGCGGCGATGACGAGCACCTCGCGGACGCACGTCTGGGCGTCGGCCTCCAGGATCATGCGCCCGAACCGGGGATCGATCGGCAGCCGGGCCAGCCGCCGGCCGACGGGCGTGAGCGAGCGATCCGCGTGCATGGCACCCAGCTCGACCAGCAGGGCAACGGCGTCGCGGATGGCGTGGGCGTCGGGCGGGTCGACGAACGGGAACGACTCGACGTCGCCCAGCCGCAGCGCCGCCATCTGGAGGATGACCGACGCCAGGTTGGTGCGCAGGATCTCGGGCTCGGTGAACTCGGGCCGGGCGTCGAAGTCCTCCTCGGCGTAGAGGCGGATGCACATGCCCGGCGCCACGCGGCCGCACCGGCCGGCGCGCTGGTCGGCCGACGCCTGGCTGACCGGCTCGATGGGCAGTCGCTGCACCTTGGTGCGCCGGTTGTAGCGCGAGATGCGGGCCGTGCCGGGGTCGATCACGTAGCGCACGCCGGGCACGGTGATCGACGTCTCGGCCACGTTGGTGGCGAGCACGATGCGCCGGCCCTTGTGCGGGCGGAACGCCCGGTGCTGCTCGTGCGGCGGACAGCCGGGCGTACAGCGGCAGGATGTCGGTGTCGGGCAGGTTGGCGTCGGACAGGGCGGTCGGCGGTGTCGCGGATCTCGCGCTCGCCGCTGAGGAACACGAGGATGTCGCCCGGCCCCTCCCGTCGCAGCTCGTCGACGGCGCTGCGGATGCCGTCGATCTGGTCGCCGTCGCCCGCGCCCTTGCGACCGCCTCCGCTACCGCGCGGGGTCGACCCGTCGCCGTCGCCGTCGCCCAGCGGCCGGTAGCGCAGCTCGACCGGGTAGGTGCGCCCCGACACCTCGACGACCGGGGCGCCGAAGTGGGCGGCGAACCGCTCGGTGTCGATGGTGGCCGAGGTGACGATGACCTTGAGGTCGGGCCGGCGGGGCAGCAGCTCGGTGAGGTAGCCGAGCAGGAAGTCGATGTTGAGGCTGCGCTCGTGGGCCTCGTCGACGATGAGCGTGTCGTAGCGGCGCAGCAGGCGGTCGCGCTGCATCTCCGCCAGCAGGATGCCGTCGGTCATCAGCTTGACCAGGGTGTTCTCGCCCACCTGGTCGGAGAACCGCACCGTGTACCCGACCAGGTCGCCGACGTCGGTGCCCAGCTCCTCGGCGATGCGGGCGGCCACGGTGCGGGCGGCGAGGCGCCGGGGCTGGGTGTGGCCGATCAGCCCGCGCACGCCCCGGCCGAGCTCGAGGCACATCTTGGGGAGCTGGGTGCTCTTGCCCGAGCCCGTCTCGCCGGCGACCACGACGACCTGGTTGTCGCGGATGGCGGACAGCACGTCGTCGCGCCGTTCGGCGATGGGCAGCGACTCGGGGTAGGTGACCGAGGGGACGGCGGCCGCGCGTCGGGCGACCCGCCGCTCGGCCTCGTCTATCTCGGCCGCGACGGCGGCCAGGGCCGCGGCGCGCGCGTCGGGCCCGTCGGCCTCGCCGAGCGAACGGGCGCGGTCGAGCCGGCGCCGGAGCCGGTCCTCGTCGCGGAGCATGAGCGCGCCGAGCCGGGGACGGAGATCAGCAGGGGAGAGGGTCACGAACGGTCCGCCATCCTACGGAGGGCAGCTCGTCAAGCGACTGCATTAGAACGTCCGACACGCGCCGGAACGCCGAGCTAGCGTCCCCGCTCGTGCACGCCACGCCGGACCTCAAGCCCGATCCCGACGCCGCCGGTTTCGACGCCGCCCGCCTCGCCCGCATCGACGAGCACCTGCGCACCCGCTACATCGAGCCTGGCAAGATCGCCGGCTGCCAGGTGCTGGTGTCGCGGGCGGGCCGGCTCGCGTACGCGTCGACCCTCGGGCTGGCGGACCGCGAGCGCGCGGTGCCCGTGGCGGTGGACACCATCTGGCGCATCTACTCGATGACCAAGCCGATCACCGGCGTGGCGCTCCTCAGCCTGTACGAGCGCGGCCTGTTCCAGCTCGGCGATCCGGTGCACCGCTTCCTGCCCGAGCTCCGCGGCCTGCAGGTGCGTGAGCGGGACGACGACGGCACCAAGCGCCTGGTCGACCCCGCACGGCCGATGTCGATGCGCGACGCGATGATGCACATGACGGGCATCGGCTGGGGTCCCCCGAGCGCCCGGTTCGACCTGGCGACCCTCGGCGACCGAGCGCCCTCACTGCGCATCGGCGAGGGCGCCACCCTCCAGACCCTCGTGGAGCGCCTGGCGGGCGAGCCTCTGCGGTTCCACCCCGGCACCGGCTGGCTGTACTCGTGGTCGACCGACGTGTGCGCCCGTCTGGTCGAGGTGCTGTCGGGCCAGCGGTTCGACGAGTACCTGCAGTCGACGGTCTTCGACCCGCTCGGCATGGTCGACACCGGGTTCTCGGTGCCCGACACCGACATCGACCGCTTCGCCGCGCTCTACCGGCGCGATGCAGACAAGCGCCTGGTGCTGTCCGACGACCCGCGGGCCAGCGCGTACCGCCGGCAACCGACGTTCCTGTCGGGCGGCGGCGGCCTGGTGTCGACGGCCGCCGACTACCTGCGCTTCTGCCACATGCTGCTGGGTGGCGGCGAGATCGAGGGCGTGCGGGTGCTGAGCCGCAAGACCGTCGAGCTGATGCGCACGAACCACCTGCCGGGCGGTGGCGACCTGCGCCAGTTCGCGGTGCCGGGTGGGTACGGAGAGGTGGGCTTCGACGGCATGGGCTTCGGGCTCACCGTGGCGGTGTCGAAGGGGCCGGCCGCCACGCAAGCCGCCGGCTCCGCCGGTGAGTTCATGTGGGGCGGCCTGGCGTCGACCGCGTTCTGGATCGACCCGGTCGAGGAGGTCGTGGCCGTGTTCATGACGCAGCTCCTCCCCTCGGGCACGTTCGACTTCCGCGGCCAGCTCAAGTCGATCGTGTACGGCGCCCTGGCCGACTGAGGCCGAGCCGACAGGCGAGGCCGTGGCCTGAGCGGCCCGCAGCGAAGCTGCAAGAGCGGGAAGCACAGCGACGGTTCGTCAAGACAACGTGACCTGTCGGCGCACGTTCTCAGCCCGCCCGGCCTTCAGCGCCGCCAGGGGGCTACTCGTCGTCGGCGCCGATCAGGTAGCGGGGGCCGCTGCCGTGCTCGCCTGCGTGGTCGTCCGGATTGAGCAGGCGGCAGACCTCGAGCGACAGGCAGCCACACCCGATGCACCCGTCGAGCCGATCGCGCAGGCGCTCGATGAGATGGATCTGCTCGTCCAGCCGCGGTCGCCAGGCCTGGGACAACCGGGACCAGTCGTCCTGGGTGGGCGTGCGCGACTCGGGGAGCGAGGCGAGCGCCTGGTGGATCTCCTCGAGGGTGAGGCCGACTCGCTGGGCGACCCGGATGAACGACACCCGGCGCAGCACGTCGCGGTGGTAGCGCCGCTGGTTGCCGTCGGTGCGGGTGGCGGTGATGAGACCCTCGGCCTCGTAGTAGCGCAGCGCGGACGGAGCGACGCCCGTCCGTTCCGCCACGGCGCCGATGGTGAGTTCGAGCTCCACGCCGTCGGAGGGTACCGGGTGTCCATCGAGTTCGAGCCAACTTGAGGTTGATCGTGGTGGCGCGGTCGGCCGGGTGACGCGGCGCCCGTCCGGCCGACCTGGCATGATCGGGAGGCCAACTGATTGTCAAAGGCAAGCAGTGACCGGGAGGGGACCATGGCCGGGGAGACCGACAGGAGCGCCGAGGCGCGCGCCACCTACGCCCGCTACGTCGACGAGCGCGGGCGGGCCGAGCGCGGCGAGATCGCCTGGTCGGCGTTGGCGGACGCCTTCTTCACCGAGGACGCGGTGTTCGTCGACCCGGCCTGGGGCCGGGCCGAGGGCCGCGAGGCGATCGCCGTGTTCATGGACGAGAGCATGGCGGGGCTCGAGGGGTGGACGTTCCCCGAGGAGTTCGCCATCTCCGACGGCGACCGGGTGGTCGCCCTCTGGTGGAACCGGCTCGACGGCACCGGGCCCGACGGCCGGCCGTTCCAGGCGCCCGGCGTGTCGGTGATGCACTACGCCGGCGACGGGCGGTTCAGCTACGAGCTCGACGTCCTCAACATGGCTGAGGTCATCGAGGTGATCGGCGCTGCCGGCTGGACGCCGAGCGCGGCGTTCAACGCCCCACCCCGCACCCCCGACCGCAACGCCACGCCGCCCCGCCCTGCCTGACTAGGCAGTCGGGTGCCAGGGGCGCACGCGTGGCCACCACGCCGGGACCGCGGCACGGTAGGCGGCGTAGTCCTGCCCGAAGCGGCGCATGAGCACCGGTTCCTCGTGCCAGTCCGCGAAGGCCGCCATCCCCGCGCCCGCGACCGCGGCGTACAGGACCAGCACCGGCTGGCCGAGCAGCAGCGCCTGGCCGAGGATGGCGCCCACGACCGCCACGTACATCGGGTTGCGTACGTGGCGGTACAACCCGCCCACCACCAGGCGCTCGGTCGGAGCGACCGGAGCCGGGGTGCCCGCACCCTCGCGCACGAAGCGAACGAAGGCCTGCACCAGGACCACCGTGCACGCTGCCAGCACCACGATGCCGACGACCTGCACGGGCGCCCACCAGGCGGAGTCGTAGCGCACGTCCCAGCCCGTGAGCGCCAAGGGCACGATGCCGGCGACGACGCCGGGCGCGGCCGCGAAGAACAATGAGCTGCCCCACGCTGCCGTCGCCCTGCGCATGTCGGCAGTCTGCCCGATGGCCGTCGGTCGCGCGTCGCGCTCAGGCGGCGTCCCGCTCGGGAAGCGGGCCGAAGAAGCCGGCGATCCGGCTGAGCCGGCCGTCGGGGGCGATGATGCCCACGTCGATCCCGGCGACGGTGACAGTGCCTTCACCGTCGCCGAGCTCCCAGCCGAAGCGCACCAGGCCGTGGTGGGCGTCGATGCCGGTGGTCCGGACGAAGCGCTGCCCCGGGAACTGGGCGTGCACGCCGGCAGCCATGTCGGCGAGCCCATCGTGGCCGGCGGCCTCGAGCAGCGGATCGATGTAGCTGCCGTCCTCGGTCCAGGCCTCGCGGGCGAGGGCAGCACGACGCACCGGATCGGTCTCGTTGAGCATGCCGAGGTAGGCGTCGACGGTGGCGGTGTGGTCGGGGGCGATGTCTGTGGTTGCGTCGGTCATGGTGCCCAGATTGCGTCCCGCTGGTGCCGGTGACGATTACCTGACGGGTAGGCGTCCGCACGACGGGCCGCCGTTAGGGTCGATCGCGATGGAAGCCACCATGTCCCCGTCGGCCGGAGCGCCGCGCGTCGGCGATCTGCTCCGTGACTGGCGGCAACGCCGGCGGCTCAGCCAGCTCGACCTGGCGAGCGAGGCCACCGTGTCGGCCCGGCACCTGAGCTTCGTCGAGACGGGCCGCTCGAAGCCCAGCCGCGAGCTGGTCCTGCACCTGGCCGAGCACCTCGACGTGCCGCTGCGCGAGCGCAACACCCTGCTGCTGGCCGCGGGCTACGCACCCCGGTACCAGCAGACCCCGCTCGAGGCCGACGAGATGGCGCCGGTGCGCGAGGCGCTCGACACGATCCTGGCCGGGCATCACCCGTACCCGGCGGTCGTGGTCGACCGCCATTGGGACCTGGTCAGCGCCAACGCGGCGGCGCTGGCGATGCTGACCGAGGGCATCGCGGAGGAGCTCCTGGCCCCACCCGCGAACGTGGTGCGGGCGAGCCTGCACCCCGACGGCCTGGCGCCCCGCATCGTGAACTTCTCCCAATGGTCCACGCACCTGGTCGACCGCGTGCGGCGCGAGGCCGAGCTCTACGCCGACCCCGCGCTGGTCGAGCTGCACGACGAGCTGTGCGGCTATCCGGGTGTGGCGGGGTCGCCGTCGCCCGCCGACACGGCCAGCCGGTTGTTCGTGCCGCTGGTGCTGCGCAGCGACGGGGGCGAGCTGAGCTTCTTCAGCACCGTCGCGACGTTCGGCACCGCCCGCGACGTCACGGTCGAGGAGCTGGCCATCGAGTCGTTCTTCCCCGCCGACGAGGCGACGACGGCCGCGCTGCGCGCCGTCGGCGGGTGAGCCCCGAGGCTCAGGCGCTGGGCTGGCCGTAGTAGGGCCGGCCGACCGCGTCCCACTCGGCCCACAGCTCGAGGAACTCCTCGCCGAGGAAGGGGTCCTTGCCGCGCAGCGGCAGTTGGGCACGACGCACGGTGAAGTCGAGCGGCGCCAGCTCGGATGCCCGGTCGAAGTGGCCGATCGCCGCCTGCTGCCGCCCCTCGCGCCACAGGTGCAGGGCCAGCCGGTAGTGGAGGTGGGCGCGCTGCTCGCCCTCGGACGGCGCCCACGCTGCGGCGGGCCGGTCGTCGGGCAGGGCACCCGTTCGCACCCAGCGGCGTAGCGCGTCGTGATGGGGCGACGAGTCGACCTGGTGGAACTCGAAGAAGGCGCCCGACCCGAAGGCCACGTCATGGGTGCGGACCAGGCGGCCGTCCTCGTCCACCCAGACGACGGTGGGCACGTTGGTCAGGCCGTAGCGTTCGGCGAAGAGGCGGTCGCGGTCGATGAGCACCGGCAGGTCGATGCCGCCGGTGAACGGGCGCACCTCCTCCGGGTCCTCGTCGACCGCCACGGCCACGATGCCGAAGCCGTCGCCGGCCAACTCGTCGTGCAACTCCTGCCAGGCGGGCAGCTCGTGGCGGCAGCCGCACCACGATGCGAACGCCAGAACGAGGGTCTTGCGGCCCCGCATCTGGTCGAGCGAGAACGGCACGCCGTCGAGGTCCGGGAGGGTGAAGGCGGGCGCGATGCCCGAGGTGAGCTCGGCCGCCCGGGTCGCGGCCGACGCCCCCAGCACCGCCACCCGCTCGGCGGCGTCGAGCACGAGCTGGCCGCCGGTGAGCGCGGCGAGCCGCGACAGGTCGACGCGGCCGGTGTGGTCGAGCAGCCCGGGGTTGAGCTCGGTGGGGATGCACCGCTCGCCCTGGCACAGGCCGGCGGGCTCGAGGGACCAACCCGTGGCGACCTCGAGGGCGGTCGGTCCGACCCACAGGTGCTCGCCGCCGTCCGCCGGCTCGACCGAGGCGTCCACCGACGCCGCGTGGTCGGTGATGAGCACGAAGTTCGCCATGCCCGGCACCGTACCGCTTGTTCACCCGGTTAAGCAGATCTATGGTGCCCGCCCGTGGGGGACCGACGCGACAGCACACGCCGGCTGAAGGACGCCATCGTCGCGGTCCAGCGGGTCACCAACAGCCGCCGGCTCGACGTCGTTCGTGCCGAACGGTCGGGTGTCCCGCTCGGCCTGGTGGCCACCGGCGTGCTCTACCAGGTCGTCGAGTCGGGCCCGCTGCGGGCGGCCAGCCTGGCCGAGCGGTCCCGCATGCAGCCGGCGGCACTCAGCCGCCAGCTCGGCATCCTCGAGCGGGCCGGGTGCATCGACCGCGTGCCCGATCCGACCGACGGCCGTGGCTCGGTGGTGCGGGCCACCCGCCAGGGCCGGGCCGTCCACGCCCGCATCCAGTCGAGCGACGACGAGCTGTTCGCGGCACAGCTCGCCCGTTGGGAGCCGGCCGAGCTCGACCAGTTGGCCGACCTGCTCGAACGGCTGGTGACGGACCTGCGGGCCCCGTCCCCCGGCCGAGACGACGTGCAGGACGAAGTGCAAAACGAAGCGCACGAGGAGGCAGCGACCGAGACATGACCGATCTCACCGAGGACGTCGTCAACGTCATCGAGTTCCCCTACACCCGCACCACCGGCCCGGTGATGGGTCCGTTCCTCACCGGTCTGCGGGACGGGCACATCCTGGGCCGTCGCATCGGCGACCGGGTGGTGTGCCCACCACTCGAGTTCCATCCCGACACCGGTGCCCCGGTCGCAGAGCCCGACGGCGAGCTCGTCGAGGTGGGCCCCGGCGGCACGGTGGAGGCCTGGACCTGGGTGGCCGAGCCCACGCGCAAGCACCCGTTCGACCGGCCGTTCGCCTTCGCCATGATCCGGCTCGACGGCGCCGACACCGCGCTGGTCCACGCCGTCGACGCCGGCTCCATCGACGCCATGCGCGCCGGCATGCGGGTCATCGCCCGGTTCCGCGACGAGCGGGAGGGTGCCGTGACCGACCTCGACTTCGTTCCCGAGGCCGCGGCTCTCACCCAGGACATCGTCCCGGGCGACGAGCCGGTCACGGTCACCGGCCACCTCATCTCGCTCGTGGTCGCCGAACCCCTGCACCCGCACCGTCGCCGGTTCGGCCAGGGCTTGCTCGAGGGCCGCTTCGTGGGGCAGCGCTCGGCCGTCAGCGGCAAGGTCTACGTGCCGGGCCGCGGCTACGACGCCCTCGAACGGGTCGAGCTGGGCGAGTCCGACGAGGTCGACGTGGCCGACCGCGGGTCGGTCAGCTCGTTCACCGTCATCACCCCGATCCAGTACTACGGCCAGCAGGAGACCGAGCCCTACATCCGCTGCTCGATCCTGCTCGACGGCACCGACTCGCCCCTCACCGGCATCGACATCCGCGACATCCCGGTCGACGAGTTCCGGGTCGGCATGCGCATGCAGGCGGTGTGGAAGCCCGCCGGCGAGCGCGAGGTCGACGACATCGAGAACCGGGGCTTCGGCTCGTTGACCGGCGTCGTCGAGCGCTGGGCACCGACGGGCGAGCCCGACGCGGATCCCCGCCCGCTCCAGGAGTACGCGTTTCGAGCCAGACCACCACCTCCGCCCGCGACGTCGCCATCGTGGCGGTGTCACAGACCCCGGCGTACGCGGCCTTCGGCGAGCCCGAGCCCGTGCTCATCATGCGCTGCGTCAACGACCTGCTGGCGCGCACGGGCCTCGAGCGCGCCGACCTCGAGTTCACCATCGCCGGCAGCTGCGACTACCTGTCGGGTGCCCCGTTCGCCTTCGTCATGAACATCGACGGCGTGGGCGCCTGGCCGCCCGTCTACGAGAGCCACGTCGAGATGGACGGCGCCTGGGCCCTGTTCGAGGCGTGGCTGCGTCTGCAGGTGGGCGACATCGACGTGGCGCTGGTCATCGGGTCGGGCAAGTCGTCCCCCGGTCGCCACGACGAGGTGTTCCCGCTGCAGACCGATCCGTACGTGATGGCGCCGCTGGGCCTCGACCCGGCGTCGACCGCGGGGCTGCAGGCCCGGGCGCTGGTCGACGCCGGCCTGGCCACCGAGCGCGACTTCGCCGAGGTCGTCGCCCGCAGCCTGGCCGATGCCGCCGCCAACCCGTTCGCCCTGCTCAGCGGCGAGCGCTCGGTCGACGACCTGCTGGCCCAGCCCTACTCGACCGCCCCGCTACGACGGCACGACCGGTCGGCGATCGCCGACGGCGCGGCCGCGCTGGTGCTGGTGGCGGGCGACCGGGCCCGCGAGGTGACCGACGCACCGGTGTGGATCCGGGGCATGGACCATCGCATCGACAGCCACCACCTGGGCCTGCGCGACCTCACCGATTCGCCCTCGACCCGGCGGGCTGCGGCCGGCGCCGGGGCGGCGGACGGTCCGGTCGACGTGGCCGAGCTGATGGTCACCCACAGCAGCGAGGAGCTCGTGCTGCGCTCGGCCCTCGGCCTGGACGGCGACACCCGCGTCAACCCGTCGGGCGGCCCGTTGGCCGCCGACCCCGTCATGGCCACCGGCCTCGTGCGCGTGATCGAGGCCGCCGGCCGGGTGGCGAACGGCGAGGCCCGCCGGGCCCTGGCCCACGCCACCAGCGGCCCGTGCCTGCAACAGAACCTGGTGTGCGTCCTGGAAGGAGAGGCGTGATGGCTCGTCCCTGCGCAGTCGTGGGCATCGGCCAGACCGACTATCGCCGCAAGCTCGATGTCACCCTCGACGGGCTGGTGCGGTGGGCAGCGCTCGAGGCGTTGGAGGACGCCGGGCTGACGTTCGCCGACATCGACGCTGTCGTCATCGGCAAGGCGCCCGATGCGCTCGAGGGCGTGATGATGCCCGAGCTGTCGCTCGCCGACGCCCTCGGCGCAGTCGGCAAGCCGATCCACCGGGTGCACACGGCCGGTTCGGTGGGCGCATCGACCGCCATCACCGGTGTGACGATGGTCGAGTCCGGTCGCTACGACCGGGTGCTGGTCGTCTGCTACGAGAAGCAGTCCGAGGGCAACGCCACCTGGGCATTGTCCGGCGGCAAGTCCGGAGGCCAGGGGGCGGGTGGCACGTTCGCGCCGTGGATCCGCAGCTACATCTCCCGTTCGGGCGCCCCGGAGCACATCGGCTGGCAGGTGGCGGTCAAGGACCGTCGCAACGCCCTGCGCAACCCGCACGCCCACCTGCGCATCGAGGACATCTCGATCGACAAGGTGCGCGAGTCACCCATGCTGTGGGACCCGCTGCACTTCCTCGAGTCGTGCCCGTCGTCCGATGGCGCGGCGGCGGTGGTGCTGGCCAGTGAGGACGTGGCGCGCTCGAGCCCGCAGCCGCCGGCCTGGGTGATCGCCCACGCCAAGCGCACCGAGTTCTCGTCCTTCCCCGGGCGCGACCCGGTTCGGCCCCAAGCCGGGGTCGACTGCGCCGAGGCCCTGTACCGCAAGGCGGGCATCACCAACCCCCGTACCCAGATCGACTGCGCCGAGCTGTACGTGCCGTTCTCGTGGTACGAGCCCATGTGGCTGGAGGGCCACCTCATCACGCCCGAGGGGGAGGGGTGGAAGCTCACCGACGCGGGCGAGACCGAGCTGGGCGGCTCGTTCCCGGTCAACCCGTCGGGCGGCGTGCTGTCGTCGAACGCCATCGGCGCCTCGGGCCTGATCCGGTGCCTGGAGGCCGCCAACCAGGTGCGGGGCACGGCAGGGGAGTACCAGGTCGACGGCGCCAGGGTCGCCCTCGGCCACGCCTACGGCGGCGCCGCCCAGTACTTCGCCATGTGGGTGGTCAGCTCGGACCTGCAGCCCGACTTCGGCTGATCAGAGCATCGAGAGCTGGGTGGTGTCGTCGTCGGGCGACACCGCGGCCGGAGTGGTGGCCGGTCGCCGCCGCGCCCGGCGCACCTCGACCGGCGCCGTTGGCCCGAGCTCCGCGGGTTCGCTCGCCTGACCAGTCATGTGCACGGGGTCGGTGCGGGCGACGGCAGTGCCGCCGTGCTGCCGGACGAGCCCCCGCACCAACGTGTCGACGGCCTGCTGGTCGGCCCGGGGGGCATACGCGCGGTCGCGGTAGCGGCGGCGGTAGTCGTCGACGAGGTGCGGGTGGGTGTCGGCGAGCCGGGACAGGAAGACCTCTTTGACCCCCGGTCGCAGGTGCAGCAGCACGGTGGAGATCGAACGGGCGCCGGCGCCGACGCACGCCTCGACCACCGCCGCGAGCTGGTCGGGCGAGTCGGACAGCCCAGGCAGGATCGGTGCGATCAGCACGCCGCAGGGGATGCCGGCGGCGTTGAGCTGCTCGACCGCCCGCACGCGGCGCAGCGGGTGGGGTGTACCGGGCTCGGTGGCCCGCCACACGTCCTCGTCGAGCGTGCCGATCGACAGGTTGACGCGCACGCTGGTGAGACGGGCAGCGGCGGCCAGCAACGGGAGGTCGCGGAGCACGAGCGTCGACTTGGTGAGGATCGAGAACGGGTTTGCGAACTCGGTGAGCACCTCGACGATGCCGCGGGTGAGGCGGTATTTGCCCTCGGCCCGCTGGTAGGGGTCGGTGTTGGTGCCCATCGCGATGAGGTCGCCGCGCCAGCGCCGGGGGTCGAGCTCGCTGCGCAGGTGCGACACCGCGTTGACCTTGACGACGATGCGCTGCTCGAAGTCGCGGTCGGCATCGAGGTCGAGATAGGTGTGTGTGGGGCGGGCGAAGCAGTATGAGCACGCATGGGTGCAGCCCCGGTAGGGGTTGATGGTGAAGCGGAAGCCGAACGGTGCGCCGCGCACCTCGTTGATGACCCGCTGTGCCCGCACGTGCAGGAACTCGATGCCCCGGAACTCGCCCCGGCCCGGCTGGCGGTCGAAGATCGGCTCGTCGAACAGGGTCTGCTGGGCTCGGGGCTCGTCGGCCTGGTCCCACCGCAAGGCGGTCATGGGTCGACTCTAGCGAACGTACGTACGGTCTCCCCATGACCGGGCGGCCGATCAGGCGATCGCGGTCGCTGGCTGGACGAGGATCGCGGACAGCATGTCGCGGGTGGTGGCGATCGGTTCGGTCGACTGCTGGCCCTTGGCCATCACGATCGTGCCCTCGATCGCGGCGATGACGAGAGTCGCCAGGCCGTGAGCCTCGGCCGAGGTGTGGCCCTCGGCCTCGAGCGCCTCGGCGAGCACCCCTGTCCACGTGTGCATCGCCCGACCGGTCGCCTCGGCCAGGATCTGGTGGGCGGATGCGGCGTCGAGGGCGACGGTGGCGACGGCGCAGCCCTCGGTGTACGCGGTCTCCTCGAGGTGGTCGACGTAGGCGTCGAAGATGGCGGCCACGGCCTCCGCCACGGTGTCGTACTTGGCCAGATAGCGCTGCATGCGAGCCGTGGCGCGTTCGGCGAAGAGGTCGACGGCGGCGGCGGCCAGCTGCACCTTGCCGCCCGGGAAATGGAAGTACATCGAGCCCTTGGGCGCGTCGGCTTCGGCCATGACCTGGTTGAGGCCGGTCGCCGCGTACCCCTGGGTGCGGAGCAGGCGGCTGGTCGAGCGGACGAGGCGGTCGCGTGTGTCGGATGCCACGTCGACAGCATACCAATATGGCGACTGGTCTATTGACTATGACGACTGGTCTAGTTACGTTCGACACATGCAGGTCCTCCCCGGTACCCCAGTGGTGCGGCCGACAGAGCCCGCCGACCTGGCCCGACTGGAAGCGCTCGTCGCGCGCTGCAGCGATGCGACGCTGTACCGCCGGTTCCACGGCGCCGGTCGTCGCCCGATCGGGCGTGAGCTCGAACGCGTCGCTGCCTCGACCGCCATCCACCGCTCGTGGGTGGCTGTGACGCATGACGGCGAGGCGCACGGCACGGCCACCTTGGCGTGGGGCCGGTCCGGCACCGTCGAGGCCGCGTTCCTGGTCGAGGACGAGTGGTTCCGACGGGGCATCGGGCGCTCGCTGTTCGCCGCCCTGGCCGCCGGCGCAGCCCGCGCCGGCGTCGATGCAGTGATGGCGTCTGTCCAGGCCGACAACGACCGCGCCGTCCGCTTCCTCCGTGCCATGTCGCCGGACGTGCGGCCGACGTACGTGGGCGGCGCTGTGCTCGAGGTGAGAGTCCCCGTGCGGGGTGTGGCCACGACCGTGGCGCCGACGAGCGAGCGGGCCCGGACTGCGGAGGCGGCGTGATGCTGCGCCACCGCACGGACGTCTCCGCCTTCGACGGCGTGAGCATCTTCGACCGATACGACGAGCGCACGCTCGCACCGCTGGCCCGGCACGTCGACCGGGTCGCGGTCATGCCGGGCGTCGCCCTGACCCACGAGGGTCATCGATCCCACGAGGTGCTCGTGATCCTGTCCGGTGACGTGGTGGTGGCCCGAGGGGGCGTCGAGGTCGACCGCGTCGGCCCCGGTGCGGTGATCGGCGCGGCTGAGGAGCTGGCCGGCGTCGCCCACGACGCCACCTACCTCGCCGGATCGGGTGTGGCGGCGCTGGCGCTCACGGGTGCCGCGTTCCGGTGGGCCGTGCAGTCGTTGCCCGACTTCGGGCTCGCCCCCGACGCAGTCGGCTAGCGCCGACGTGCTCAGAGCCAGTCGCGGCGGCGGAACTGGACGTACAGCGCGATCGACACGACGACGATGACGAGGGACGACACGATGACCCCACTGGTTTCGTCGAAGCCGGGATACGGGACGTTCATGCCGTAGTACCCCGTGATCAGCGTGGGCGCCGCGATGATCGCCGCCCAGCTCGTCACCTTCTTCATCACCTGGTTCTGCCGGTAGTCGCGCAGGCTCAGGTTGGCGTCGACCAGCGAGCTCACCAGGTCTCGTAGCGAGTCGGTCGTCTCGCTGACCACGAGCACGTGGTCGTACAGGTCCTGCCAGTACGGCGCGATCTCGGGGTCGACCAGCGCGTGCTGGCGGCGGACCAGCCCGTTCAACGCCTCGCGGAGGGGCAGGACCAGGCGGTGGAACAGCGACAGCGTGCGCCGCATCTCGAACCACTCACGCTGCTGGTCCGGCCGCAGCACTTTGTCGGCGAACACGCTGTCGGCGACCTGGTCGTAGTACTCGTCGAACTGCTCGACCGTGGTGAAGTAGCCGTCCACGACATCGTCGAGCAACCCGTAGACGAGCACGGCCGCGCCCTTGCCGGTCAACTCGGGGTTGTCGTCCCAGCGCTTCAACACCGGGTCCATCGAGTAGGCGTCGGATGCCCGGACGGTGACCACCCAGCGGTCGCCGATGAAGGCGTCGATCTCGGTCTTGTCGAGCCGGGGGACGGAACGATCGAACTGCACGGCATGGCACGACAGGAAGAGGTGGGTGGGGTAGCGGTCGATCTTCGACCGCTGGTGCGGCTCGAGCGCGTCCTCGACGGCGAGCTCGTGCAGGCCCAGCTCGTCGGCCAGGCCGGCCAGATCGGCGGCCGTCGGGCGCACGAAGTCGACCCAGACGATGGCATCGGACAGGTCGAGCTGCTCGGACACATCCGCGACCGGGAAGTCCTCGTCGTGGAGGACACCCCCGCGGTAGCAGCGCGTGCGCACGTTGCCCATGCGCACAAGTGAACCACTCGGGGCGTCCCGCGAGTCGCACCTGGGTGTCCTCCCCTGGCGTGACCGACGGACGCTAGGGTCACGCGGCAGCGCTGTCCTGGACTGCGTTGCACCGGGGAGATCTCTCAGGGGGACATCATGAGGACCCTGCGCCGACTCGTGCCCGCCGTTCTCGGTGTGGCGCTCCTGGCCACGACGTTGACGAGCTGCGAATGGCCGGAGGGCACGCGCTACGTCCACCAGGTGTTCGCCGATCACGACGTCACAGCCGGCGTCACGTATCGCAGCACCACCACCAACACGGGCCAGCCCATCGACCTGAAGCTCGACATCTACGAGCCCCGCGGCGACACGTTGACCGAGCGTCCGGTCGTCGTCTGGATGTTCGGCGGGAGCTGGCGGGCGGGCGATCGCGACCAGCTTGCGTCCTACGCGCAGGACTCGGCGCGGCGTGGCTATGTGGGCGTCACCATCGACTACCGGATCTGGGTCGGTTCGGGGTTCAACCTGGTCACCGCATCCAACAACGCATACGACGACACCATCGCGGCCATCGCGTGGCTCAAGGCGCACGCGGGCGACTACGGGCTCGACCCCGACGCGATCGTCGCTGCGGGCTACTCGGCCGGCGCGATCAACGCCCTCCACGCGCTGTACCGGCCGTCGACCTCGCCCGCCGCCGGTGCGGTCGCGATCGCCGGCATGAGCTTCAACGGTGCGACAGCCGACCGGCCGCCGTCGATCATCTTCAGCGGCACCGCGGACACCACGGTGCCCCACGCGGCCTCCCGCGATCTGTGCGACCGGTCGCGTGCCGTCGGCAACGTGTGCAGGTTCGTGCCCTACGACGGCGCTGACCACCTGATCGGGTTCTCGCAATCGGCCGACATCCGCGCCCGCACGGCGGACTTCATCTTCGAGGAAGTCCTGTTGCCGCTCGGCTACCGGGCCGGGCAGGTGGAGGCGGCCGCCTGACCGGGGGCGCGTGCCGCCGCTCGTGTCGTCGGCTCAGATGCCGACGGGGTGCCAGACCGTCTTGGTCTCGAGGAAGGCGAGCATGCGATCGAGGCCGGGGTCTGCGGACCAGTCGGTCGCCGCGAGCGGTGGGCGCACGACCCGCTTGAGGTTGTCGGCCGCCGCCACCTCGAGCTCGGTGGCGACCTGGGGGTCGGTGACCCCGGTGAGGTCGATCGCGTTGACGTCCATGTGCGAGGCCAGCCACGGCGCGATCTCGGCCGCGCTGCCCGTGAGGAGGTTGACGACGCCGCCGGGCACGTCGGACGTGGCCAGCACCTCGGACAGCGTGATGGCAGGCAAAGGAGCACCCTCGGGTGCGATCACGACGCACGTGTTGCCGGTGACGACGGCGGGCGCGATCACCGACACGAGCCCCAGCAGCGACGAGGCCGGGGCCACGACGGCGACGACGCCGGTGGGCTCGGGCACCGAGAAGTCGAAGTAGGGGCCGGCCACCGGGTTGGACGACCCGTGCACCTGGGCGATCTTGTCGCTCCACCCGGCGTACCAGACCCAGCGGTCGATGGCTGCGTCGACGAGCCGGCCCGCGCCGGCGTCGTCGGCAGGTACGCCCTCGGCGTCGGCTACCTCGGCGACGAACTGCGCGCGGCGTCCCTCGAGCACCTCGGCCACCCGGTACAGCACCTGGCCCCGGTTGTACGCCGTGGCCGCCGACCAGCCGCCGAACGCCTTGCGGGCGGCGACGACGGCGTCTCGGGCATCCTTGCGCGAGGCGAGGGCGGCGTTGGCGAGGAACCGGCCGTCGGCCGCGTGCACCTCATAGGTGCGCCCCGACTCGGACCGGGGGAACGCCCCGCCGACGTACAGCTTGTAGGTCTTGCGCACGGCGAGTCGTGGGGAGGGCGCGCGGTCAGACATCGAGGTAGCCCTCCAGGCCGTGGCGGCCGCCCTCGCGACCGAAGCCCGACTCCTTGTAGCCGCCGAACGGGCTGGCGGGGTCGAACCGGTTGAACGTGTTGGCCCACACCACACCGGCCCGCAGACGTTGAGCCATCCACAGGATGCGGCTGCCCTTGTCGGTCCACACACCGGCGGACAGGCCGTACGGGGTGTTGTTGGCCTTCTCCAGCGCCTCGGCCGGGGTGCGGAAGGTGAGCACCGACAGCACCGGGCCGAAGATCTCCTCCCGGGCGATGCGGTGCGCCTGGGTCACCCCGGTGAACAGCGTGGGCGGGAACCAGTAGCCGCGGTCGGGCAGGTCGCACGCGGGCGACCAGCGCTCGGCGCCCTCCTGCTCGCCCACGGCCGACAGCTCGCGGATCCTGTCGAGCTGCTCGGGGCTGTTGATGGCGCCGATGTCCGTGTTCTTGTCGAGCGGATCGCCCAGGCGCAGGGTCGTCAGGCGGCGCTTGAGCCGCTCCATGAGCTCGTCGGCGATCGACTCCTGCACCAGCAGCCGGCTGCCCGCGCAGCACACGTGGCCCTGGTTGAAGAAGATGCCGTTGACGATGCCCTCGATGGCCTGGTCGAGCGGGGCGTCGTCGAACACGATGTTGGCCGCCTTGCCGCCCAGCTCGAGGGTCAGCTTCTTGCGGGACCCCGCGACCGAGCGGGCGATCTGGCGACCCACGTCGGTGGACCCGGTGAACGCCACCTTGTCGACGCCGGAGTGCTCGACCAGCGCACGCCCGGTGTCGCCGGCGCCGGTGACGATGTTGACCACGCCCGGCGGCAGGTCGGCCTGGCGGCAGATGTCGGCGAAGGCCAGCGCGGTGAGCGGTGTCGTCTCCGCCGGCTTGAGCACCACCGTGTTGCCGGTGGCGAGGGCCGGAGCGATCTTCCACGCCAGCATGAGCAGCGGGAAGTTCCAGGGGATGACCTGACCGGCCACGCCCAGCGGGTGGGGATCGGGGCCGAAGCCGGCGTAGCCCAGCTTGTCGGCCCAGCCCGCGTAGTAGAAGAAGTGGGCGGCGACGAGGGGCACGTCGACGTCGCGGCTTTCGCGGATGGGCTTGCCGTTGTCGATCGACTCGAGCACCGCCAGCTCACGCGCCCGCTCCTGGACCAGGCGGGCGAGGCGGTAGAGGTACTTGCCCCGCTCGCGCCCGGGGAGGCGCGACCAGCGGGTCTCGTAGGCGTGGCGGGCGGCGGCGACGGCGCGGTCGACGTCCTGCGGCCCGGCGGCGACGACCTCGGACAGCACCTCCTCGGTGGCCGGGTTGACCGTCTTGAACCGGGTGCCGTCGAGCGGGTCGACCATCTCGCCGTCGATGAACAGCCCGTAGCTGGGGGCGATGTCGACGATCGTGCGGGACTCGGGTGCGGGGGCGTACTCGAACATGGCGGGCCCCATCAGTCGAGGGTGAAGTAGTCGGGGCCGGCGTAGCGGCCGGTCGTCATCTTCTGGCGTTGCATCAGCAGGTCGTTGAGCAGGGACGAGGCGCCGAAGCGGAACCAGTCGGGGCTCAGCCAGTCGTCGCCGCAGGTCTCGTTGACCACCACCAGGTAGCGCACGGCGTCCTTGGCAGAGCGGATGCCGCCAGCGGCCTTGACGCCCACCTGCCGACCGGTCTGATCGCGGAAGTCGCGCACCGCCTCGAGCATCACCAGGGTGACGGGCAGGGTGGCGGCGGGGGAGACCTTGCCGGTCGACGTCTTGATGAAGTCGGCGCCGGCGAGCATCGCCAGCCAGGAGGCCCGGCGCACGTTGTCGTAGGTGGCCAGCTCTGCGGTCTCGAGGATGACCTTGAGGTGGGCGTCGCCGCACGCCTCGCGGGTGGCGACGATCTCGTCGTGCACGTCGAGGTAGTGGCCGGCCAGGAAGGCGCCCCGGTCGATCACCATGTCGATCTCGTCGGCACCCGCCTCGACGGCGGCTCGCACGTCGGCCAGCTTGAGCTCGAGCGGTGCCCGACCGGACGGGAACGCGGTCGCCACGGCGGCGACGTGCACGCCCGAGTCGCCCAGCGCGTCGACCGCCACCGGCACCAGGTCGCCGTAGACGCAGATGGCGGCGACCTGGGGACAGGTCGGGTCGGTGGGGTCGGGGTGGCGCCCCTTGGCACACAGCGCCCGCACCTTGCCCGGCGTGTCCTGGCCCTCGAGCGTCGTCAGGTCGACCATGCGGACGGCCAGGTCGAGGGCGAACTGCTTGGCGGTGGTCTTGATCGACCGGGTGGCCAGGCCCGCAGCACGGCCTTCGACGCCCACCTGGTCGACGCCTGGGAGCCCATGGAGGAACCGGCGCAGCGTGGCGTTCGACGCGGCGACGTCGGCGAGCGTCTCGGTGGCCGGCGCGGCGGTCGTGGTCACCGGTTCAGGTTACTGGCAGGCTGTCGGTGCGGTCGCCGTGGTGTCGGCGTTCCGGGCAGCCACCGCGTTCCACCACCGACAGAACCAGGAGCGAACCGCCATGACGACACCCGCCACCGTCTGGGGGCAGCGGCCCAACCCGCCCCTCATCACCGTGGCCATCGTCGCCGGGCTCGCCCTTCCCCCGGCGCCCATGGAGCTCGAGGCCGTGGCCGACGTGCCCCTGGGCGACACGGCGTGACGCACGATCTGAGCTGGGACCAGGTGCTCGGCTGGCGGGTCGGTCAGCACCGGCTCGCGGCACCCGGGGGCGATCCCGTCGAGGTGACAGCAGGCCTCGCCGGCGTGCAGGCCCAGGTGGCCGCATCGGCGACGCAGGTCATCGCGGTGCGGGCCGCGGACACGGCGGTCGACGTCGACCGGCTGCTGTGGGAGGACCGGATGTTGGTCAAGACGTGGGCGATGCGTGGCACGCTCCACCTGCTGCCCGCCGCCGAGTGGCGCACCTGGGTCGCGGTGTTGCGCACGCGCCAGTGGCGCATCACGCCGGGTTGGGTGAAGTACCACGGCATCACCGAGGCCGAGCTCGACGCCGTGACGGCGGCCATCCCCGAGGCGCTGGCCGGTGACCCGCTCACCCGCGAGGAGCTCGCCGACCGCGTCGCCGCCATCACCGGTCACACCCACCTCGGCGAGCAGCTCCGCTCCGGGTGGGCGGCCGTGTTCAAGCCCGCCGCCAACCGTGGGCTGCTGTGCCAGGGCCCACCGCGGGACGGCAACATCACCTTCACCGATCCCGCCCGCTGGCTCGGGCTGGATGGCTCCGGGGACGAGCCCGACCCCGACGCGGCCATGGCGACGGTCCTCGCCCGCTTCCTCGATGTCCACGGCCCGGCCACCCGCGAGGACCTGGCCCGCTGGTTGGGCGTCACCCCGAAGGCCGCCCGGCTCGTCCTCGACGCCCACGAGGACGGGCTCACCGAGGTCGTCGTCGAGGGCCGGCGGGCATGGATGACAGCTCAGGGCGCCGAGGATGCGGCGACGGCGGACCCGGCCGAGGGCGTGTACCTGCTCCCGGGGTTCGACCCGTACGTGCTGGCGCCGATCAGCCATCGGGCGCACACGATCCCCGACGGGCAGGTCGACCAGGTCTCCCGCGCCGCCGGATGGATCTCGCCGGTCCTGCTCGTCGACGGCCGCATCGCGGGAACGTGGGAGCCCGAGCGAACGGGCACGACCACCACGGTCACGATCACGCCGTTCGCCAAGCTGCCCGCCAAGGTCGTCAAGGCCGCGGGCCGGCACCTCGAGGACCGCTACGCCGCCGTGCTCGGCGGAAAGCTGCGGTTGGTCGTGGCCTAACGCCGGAAGCCGACCGGGGCTACAGCTCCTCGGCCCGCAGCGCCGAGTAGCCGGGCTTGATCTGGCCCTGGATGATGCGCAGGCGTTGGTCGAACGGCCAGAACGCCGACTTCATGGCGTTGATGGTGAGCCACTCGATCTCGTCCCAGCCGAAGCCGAACGCCTCGACCAGGTTGTGCATCTCGCGGCTCATGCTGATGTCGGACATGAGCCGGTTGTCGGTGTTGACCGTGACCCGGTAGCGCAGGCGGGTGAGCAGGCCGATGGGATGCTCGGCGATCGACGGGGCCGCCCCCGTGTGCACGTTGGAGGTGGGGCACATCTCCAACGCCACCCGGCGGTCGCGCACGAAGGCCGCCAGCCGCCCGAGCTGGGCGCGGCCCTCGTCGTCGAAGGTGATGTCGTCGACGATGCGCACCCCGTGCCCCAGGCGCTCGGCGCCGCACAGCTGCAGGGCCTCCCAGATGGACGGCAGGCCGAACGCCTCGCCGGCGTGGATCGTGATGTGGCTGTTGGCCTTGGCGATCTCCTGGAAGGCGGCCAGGTGGCGGGTCGGCGGGTTGCCGGCCTCGCTGCCGGCGATGTCGAAGCCGACCACGCCGTCGTCGCGGTGGCGCAGTGCCAGCTCGGCGATCTCGCTCGAGTTGGCGGCGTGGCGCATGGCGGTGGCCAGCGTGCCGATGGTGATCGGGCGACCCGCGCTGCCGAGGCGGAACCCCTCGAGCACGGCCTCGACCACCTCGTCGAGGGTCAGCCCGCCTTCGATGTGCTGCTCGGGGGCGAAGCGCACCTCGGCGTAGACGACGCCGTCGTCGGCCAGGTCCTCGGCGCACTCGGCGGCCACCCGGGCCAACGCGTCCTTGGTCTGCATGACCCCGACCGTGTGCTCGAACGTCTCGAGGTAGAGGTCGAGGTCCTGGCGGTGCGCGCCCTCGGTGAACCACTGGCCGAGTTCGTCGGCGTCGGTGGTCGGCAGTGTGTGACTGGCGTCGCGGGCCAGATCGATGACGGTGGAGGGCCGCAGACCGCCGTCGAGGTGGTCGTGCAGCAGCACCTTGGGGGCTCGCCGGATCTGGTCGAGGGTGGGTGCAGCCATGCCCCAGGCTACCGGCGCTGGACCCGCTGGACTATGGGGTTCCGGGCTCGGGCTCGAAGCGCCACACCGCGCCGTTGGCGGCGATGCGCCCGCCGGGCAGCGTGGGGAAGTGGGTGCCGAGCACCAGGGCATCTGCGTCGATCGCCGCCGCCAGGGCGACCTCGCGCGTCGCCCGGGCGAGCTCGGTGTCGGCGTCGGAGACGAACGACAGCCCGGGTTCGGCGCATTGGACCGGGTGGTGGATGATGTCGCCGGTCAGCAGAGCGGTCGCATCGCCCGACGTGAGCCACAGCGAGGCGTGTCCCGACGTGTGGCCGGGCGTGGGCGCGAGGCGGAGGCCCGAGCCGAGGTCGGTGTCGGCCTCGACGATGTCGGCCAGGCCGGCCGCGAAGATCGGCGCGATCGAGTCGTCGCGGATGCGACGGGCGTCGATGCCGTCGTCGGCCGCCTGAGCGTCCAGCTCGGCGCCGACGTAGATGTGGCGGGCGCGGGCGAACGTGGGCACCCACCGGCCGTCGAGCAGATGCGTGTCCCAGCCGATGTGGTCGACGTGCAGGTGGGTGTGCACCACCATGTCGACGTCGGCCCTGTCGAAGCCGGCATCCTCGAAACGGTCCATGAACGGCCACGTCTGGTCGTTCCAGAACGGCATCTCCCGAGTCTTCCCGTTGCCGACACACGGGTCGACCACCACCAGGTGGTCGCCGACCTCGACCACGAAGGCCTGCACCCGCATGCCGATGCGCCCGTCGGCGTCGGCGAAGTGGGGGGCGAGCCACGCGTGGCGCTGGATCATCGCCTGGTCGGCGTCCGGGAAGAAGAACCCCGGCGGGATGCCGTCGGTCTGGGCTTCGACCACGCTCGTGATCCGCCCGTCGCCCACCGTCCAACGTTGCGTCGTCTCGGTCACTGCTGCCCCTCCGCCCCCTTGATGTCAGGAACGCACGATAACGACCCTCCTGGTGGGGTGACTCAGTCGATGCGGTCGAGGATGAGCGGCCGGGGTGGCGGAGGCTCGGGACCGACATCGATCGCGCCATCGAGCGCGGCCAGCGCTCCGGGCAGGCGGGCCTCGTCGTCGACGTGCAGGACCAGCACCGGCTCGCCGGCCTCGACCGCGTCGCCCGGCTTGCGCACGCACACCGCGCCGGCCGACGGCGAAACGGCGTCCTCCTTGCGGGACCGACCGGCGCCCAGCCGCCAGACGGCGACGCCCACGTCCCGGGCGTCGAGGCGGCGTAGGTAGCCACTGGCAGGGGCGCGCACGTCGTGCCGGATCGGCGCGACGACGGGAGCCGCGGACGGGTCACCGTCCTGCGCACGGATCATGGCCTCCCACACCGCCAAGGCCCGGCCATCGGCCAGGACGGCAGCGGGGTCGGCCGCGCCCTCGGCGGGCAGCCCGGCCAGTGCGACCATCTCGCGGGCGAGGGCCAGCGTCACCTCGACCAGGTCGGCAGGCCCGCCGCCGCGCAGCACCTCGAGCGCCTCGCTGACCTCGAGCCCGTTGCCGCATGCCTGCCCCAGCGGGGTGTCCATGTCGGTGATCAGCGCCACGGTGCGCACCCCGTGGGCCTGTCCCAACCCGACCATGGTCTCGGCCAAACGCCGGGCTCGGTCGATCTCGGGCAGGAACGCGCCGGAGCCGACTTTGACGTCGAGCACCAGCGCCTCGGTGCCCTCGGCGATCTTCTTGGACATGATCGAGCTGGCGATCAGAGGGATCGCCTCGACGGTGGCCGTGACGTCCCGCAGCGCGTAGAGCTTGCGGTCGGCCGGGCACAACGTGTCGCTGGCGGCGCAGATCACCGCACCGACCTCGCGCAGCTGGGCGACGACCCGGTCCACGGGGAGGGTGGCCTGCCAGCCGGGGATGGCCTCGAGCTTGTCGAGCGTGCCACCCGTGTGGCCCAACCCCCGGCCCGAGAGCTGGGGAACGGCCGCGCCGCACGCCGCCACGAGAGGCGCGAGCGGTAGCGACACCTTGTCGCCCACGCCGCCGGTCGAGTGCTTGTCGACCGTGGGCCGGCCGACCCCCGACAGGTCCAGCCGTTCGCCGCTGTCGATCATCGCCTGGGTCCACGTCGCCAGCTCCCCGGGCGCCATGTCGCGCAGCAGGATCGCCATGCACAGTGCCGCGGCCTGCTCGTCGGCGATGCTGCCCGCCGTGTAGCCCTCGATGAAGAACCGCACCTGCTCGTCGCTGAGCGTGCCACCGTCGCGCTTGGTGCGGATGACGTCGAGCACGTCGGTGGCCATCAGTCGCCGTCCTTCGGGGCGGCGCACGCGTCGTCGAGGACGTCGGGGCCGAAGGCGCCCGGCAACCACTCGGCCATGGGACGCTCGTTCACCAGCAGGCCGGGGCCGCCGGCCTCGAACAGGAGCTGGCGGCAGCGCCCGCAGCACGCCAGGTCGTTGCCCTGCGGGTCGGTGACGGCGACCGCGACGAGGCGGCCGCCGCCGGTGGCGTGCAGCGAAGACACCAGCCCGCACTCCGCGCACAGCGTGAGCCCGTAGGAGGCGTTCTCGACGTTGCATCCGACGATCACGCGACCGTCGTCGACCAGCCCGGCCGCCCCGACGGGGAAGCTCGAGTACGGCATGTAGGCCCGGCGCGCGATGGCGGCGGCGGCCTGACGCAGCGCCGTCCAGTCGACCGCGGGCCCGCGTTCGGTCATTCGACCACGTACGGCTGGCCGTCGGCGGCCGGCGCCCGCGAGCGCCCGACGAGGCCGGCCACGACGATGATCGTGACGATGTACGGCGTCATGAGCAGGAAGTCGGACGGGATCGGTGTGTCGAGCAGCGCCAGTTGGTTCTGCAGCTCCTCGGTGAACGCGAACACCAGGGCGGCGACGAACGCTCCGACCGGGTGCCACCGGCCGAAGATGAGCGCGGCCAGGGCGATGAACCCCTTGCCGGCCGTCATGTTCTCGTTGAACCCGCCCGTGGCGTCGAGCGTGAACCAGGTGCCACCCAGGCCGGCCACCGCACCGCCCATGATCACCGCCCGGTAGCGGGTGCGCCACACGTTGATGCCGACCGTGTCGGCGGCACGAGGGTGCTCGCCCACGGCCCGCACCCGCAGGCCCCACCGCGTGCGGAACAGACCCCACCACAGGCCGATGACCAGGGCGAACATCACGTACACGTAGATCGTGTTGTCGAACAGCAGCGGCCCGACGAGGGGAAGTCGCTCGAGCCCCGGGATGCCGAACGCGCGGAACGCCCCCGGCTGGTTGAGGTCGGGGTACTCGGACAACACGCGCGCGCCGAGGTAGCTGGTCAGTCCGAGGGCGAGGATGTTGATGACCGTGCCGCCGATGATCTGGTCGACCCGGTACTTGATCGACAGCACCCCCAGGAAGGCGCCGAGCAGCGCCCCGGCGGCGATGCCGCAGGCCAGGCCGACCCAGGTGTTGTCGGCGGCGCTGGCCGTGAGCGCCGCCACGAACGCCGCGGTGAGCAGCATGCCCTCGATGGCGATGTTGACCACACCCGACCGCTCGCACAACAGGCCGGCGAAGGCACCCAGGGCGAGGGGGGTCGCCCGGAACAGCGTGCCGTCGAGCAGGCCGACGATGCTCACATCCGCGCCACGGGCCGCCCACGCGAGGAGCGCGACGATGAACAGCACCAGGCCGACACCGAACACGACGTAGATCCGCGTGCGGATGACCCCGACGGTCAACAGGCCGCCGAGCACGATCGTGATCGCGCCGAGAACGATCCCGGTCGCGCGGGCCGGCAGGGTCAGGTCGGGGATCTGCACCGCGTCGGAGGCCCGGCTGAACTCGAACGTGGCGTCGAGGCCCGACTTGCTGCCCAGGCCGAACGCGACGAGCGTGACGAGACCCAGCACGACCGTCGCGATGCCGAAGCCGATGCGCCGACGGGACGAGGGTCCGCGCTCGATCAGCGCCGGCTCGTCCGACGGGGGCACGAGCGGCTCGGTCAAGGTCGCCGCCATCAGGCCCCCCAGCTCGTCGTGAAGTTCTGGGTGGTGCCCCGCCCGGCCTTGATGCGGTAGATCGAGCGCACCAGCGCGGGGGCGGCCACGAACAGGATGATCAGGGCCTGGATGACGATGATGATGTCGACGGGCGTGGACGTGGCCGCCTGCATGCTGGTCGAGCCGGCGCGCAGGGCGCCGAACAGGACCGCGGCACCGAGCACGCCTGCAGGGTTGGCCCGCCCGAGCAGGGCGACGGCGATGGCGTCGAAGCCGACGAACGAGTAGTAGCCGCCGGTCAGGCTGAAGCTGGGGCGGCCCAGGATGTTGACCGTGCCCGCCAGCCCGGCGAGCCCACCGGCCAGCACCATCGCCAGCACGTACATCGCCGCCACGCTCATGCCGGCGTAGTGGGCCGCGTACGGGTTGGCTCCCACCGACCGCAGGTGGAAGCCGATCGTCGTGCGTTCGAGGAGCCACCAGACGCCCACCGCGGCCGCGAGAGCGAGGAAGACGCCGGCGTGGACGGTGATGTCGCCGAAGCTCACCTCGGGCAGGCGGGCCGAGTCTGCCACCGTCTTGGAGATGAGGTCGTCGCGCCCGGTGGGCTGGAACGCGTCGGACCGCAGCGCGTAGTTGAGCAGCAGGTACGAGATGTAGTTGAGCATGATCGTGGTGATCACCTCGTGGGCCCCGGTGCGCGCCTTCAGCACGCCGGCGATGCCGCCCCAGGCGGCGCCGCCGACGAAGCCGGCGACGATGGCGAGCGGCAGGTGGATCGCCGCCGGCAGGTCCCATGTGAACCCCACCCAGCCGGCGCAGGTGGCGCCGATGACGAGCTGGCCGGCGGCACCGATGTTGAACAGTCCGGCTCGGAACGCCAACGCCACCGAGAGTCCCGCGAGCGCGAGCGGGGTGGCCTCGACAAGGGTGCGGCCGATGCCGCCGGCCGACCCGAGCGAACCTTGCCACAGCGCGTCGTACGAGTCGTAGACGACGTTCCACGACGCCTCGAGCGCGCCCAGGGGATCGCTGAAGAACGAGCCCCACGCGCTGAGCGTGTCGGGGTCGCTGAAGACGATGACCAGCCCGCCGACCACGAGCGCCGTCACCAGGGCCAGCACGGGGATGATCAGGCTGTTGGCGATCGCACCCAACCGGCCGGGCAGGCCGCCCGGGCCGCCGTCAGATCGGCCGTCGGTGGGAGGCGGGCCTGCCGGCGGCTCTGTCGGCACGTCCGTGGCGATGCTCACGTGACCGTCACCTCTTCCTCCCCGCTGGTGTCGACCTCGGCGGCCCGGTCGACCGCGCCGGCCATCAACAGACCGATCAGCTCGCGGCTCGCGTCGGCGCGATCGACCACCCCGACGATGCGTCCGCGGTAGATGACCACGATGCGGTCGGCCAGGGCCAGGACCTCGTCGAGCTCCGACGAGTTGAGGAGGACCGCGACGCCGTCGTCACGCTTGGCCACGACCTGGCGGTGGATGTACTGGATCGAGCCCACGTCGAGGCCACGCGTGGGCTGGCTGAGCACCAGCAGGCGCTCCGCGTGGGAGAACTCGCGGGCGATGATGACCTTCTGCTGGTTCCCGCCCGAGAGCGTCGACGCGGCGGCGTCGATCGAGGGGGTGCGCACGTCGAAGTCGTCGACCAGCTGTGCGGCGTGGCGGCGCACGGCTCGTCGGTCGATGCGCAGGAGGCGGGAGAACCGTCGGTCGCCGATCTGGTTGAGAACCAGGTTGGACGCCACCGGGAACGAGGCGATCAGACCCTCGCGCTGGCGGTCCTCGGGCACGTGGGCGATGCCGGCCTCGTACATCTGTCGAGGGCTGTGGCCGGTCACGTCGTCGCCGTCGAGGTGCACCGAGCCCGCGTCGGGATGGCGCAGGCCGCAGATCGCGTCGACGAGCTCGCTCTGGCCGTTGCCCTGCACGCCCGCCACCGCCAGGATCTCGCCGGCTCGCACATCGAACGACACGCCGTCGACGACCCGCTGGCGGCGGTCGTCGGTGACCACCAGGTCCGCGACCTGGAGGACCGGAGCGCCGGGTTCGGCAGGGGGCTTGTCGACGACGAGCTGCACCTCGTGGCCGACCATCATCGTCGCGAGGGCCTGCTCGTCGGACTCCGCGGGCGTCGTCTCGCCGACCACCTCGCCACCCCGCAGCACGGTGATGCGGTCGGCCACTCTCGCCACCTCGCGCAGCTTGTGGGTGATGAAGATCACGGCGCGCCCGCCGTTGGCGAGCTGGCGGACGATGTCCATCAGCTCGTCGATCTCGGTGGGCGTGAGGACGGCGGTGGGCTCGTCGAGGATGAGGCACCGCGCGTCGCGGTACAGGGCCTTGAGGATCTCGACGCGCTGCTGCACGCCGACCGGCAGGTCCTCGACGGTCGCACCGGGGTCGACCTCGAGGCCGTAGCGGTCGGAGAGCTCGACGACCCGGCGGCGGGCCTCGTCGCCGTCGAGGCTGCCGAGCGCGCCCGTGGGCTCGACGCCGAGTATGACGTTCTCCGCGACCGTGAACACCGGCACGAGCATGAAGTGCTGGTGCACCATGCCGACACCGGCGGCGATGGCGTCGGCCGGCGAGCGTGCGACGAGCGGCTCGCCGTCGAGGCGGATCTCGCCCTCGTCGGCCCGGTACAGGCCGAAGAGGATGTTCATGAGGGTGGACTTGCCTGCGCCGTTCTCGCCGAGCAGGGCGTGGACCTCTCCGCTCTCGACGGAGAGGTCCACGCCGTTGCAGGCCACGACGCCGGGGAACCGCTTGGTGATGCCCCGGAGCTCGACCTTCATCGGGTCAGATGCCGGTCAGGCGGCGGGCGACGTCTCGATCTCGCCGGCGATGATCTGTTCACGCAGCTCCTCGAGTCGGTCCTTGACCTCCTGGGGCACGTCCGAGTCGAGCTCGTGGAAGGGTGCGATGCCCACACCGTCGTTCTCGAGCGTGCCCTCATTGGTGCCGCCCTCGAACTCGTCGTTCGCGCCGGCCAGGATCACATCTTCCACGGCGACGTCCATGTTCTTCATCACCGAGGTGAGGAAGAGGCTGCAGCTCTCCTCGACGGACACGCAACCGTCGGTGTCGACCCAGATGAGCTTGGTGTCGCTGCCCGCCGCCTCGATGGCGGCGATCGACCCCAGCCCCACCGGACCGGCGACCGGCATGATGATGTCGGCGCCCTGGTCGATGAGGGTCTGGGTGGTTGCCCGTCCCTTGGCCTCGTCCTCGAAGTCGCCGGTGAAGAGCCCGTCGTTCTCGGCGTTGCTCCAGCCGATGAGCTCGACGTCGGTGCCGCTGTCGGTGTTGTACTGGTCGATGCCGAGCTCGAAGCCCTTCATGAAGATGCTCACCGTGGGGATGTTGATGCCCCCGTAGGTGCCCACCGTGCCGGTCTGCGTCGTGGCGGCGGCCACATAGCCGGCCAGGAACGCGGCCTGGTCGGTCGCGAACACCAGCTCGGCCACGTTGTCGAAGTTGCGGTCTGCTTCGGCCTCGGCGTCGAACAGGTCGTTGTCGACGATGGCGAAGAGCTGGTCGGGGTTGGCCTCGGCGGCATCGGCCGTGGCGTCGCCGAGCAGGAAGCCCACGGTCACGATCAGGCCGCAGTCCTGGTCGAGGAACGCCTGGATGTTGGGGGCGAAGTCGGCCTCGGTCTGCGACTCGAGGAACTCCGGCTCGAAGCCGAGCTCGGCGCCGGCGTCCTCGACGCCCTTGAAGGCCGTCTGGTTGAAGGATTTGTCGTCGACGCCGCCGGTGTCGGTGACCTGGCAGGCGGTGAAGTCGCCACCGCCGCTACCGCCCCCGCCCTCGTCAGTGCTGGCGTCATCGTCGTCGTCGCCGCAGGCGGCGGCGAGCATCGCCAGCGCCAACAGTGCGGCAAGGGCCTTGACCCCTCGTCGTTGCATCATCCGTCCGTACTCCCTGTCGAGGAACGCATGACCTGGCGGTCACGGTGCGCACGTTAGTCACAATTCCCATCAGGACGAGGGGATGCGCCACCTCCCGGTCAGGCGTGCCACACGTCCGTAACCGATCTGTCACCTGGCGGGCGTGCGAGCACGCAGATGGCACAGGCCGTGGCACTACCGTCGCGGCGTGCTCACCCCGCCGACCGACCCGTTCGACCTCGCGGTGCGTGCCGCCGAGACCCTTGCCGGGATCACCGGCGTGGAGCGCCACGACGTGGCCGTCGTCCTGGGGTCCGGCTGGCGCCCGGCCGCGGACCGGATGGGCGAGGTCGTGGCCGAGCTGGCGTCCACCGACCTGCCCGGGTTCCCGCCGTCGACGGTGGCGGGACACACGGGCAGCGTCCGCTCGATCCGCTCCGGAGGCGGCCGCAGCGTGCTCGCCTTCGTGGGCCGGGTGCACGGCTACGAGGGCAACGACCCCGCAACGGTCGTGCACGCCGTGCGCACCGCGCACGCCGCCGGGTGCACTGTCGTGGTGCTCACCAACGCGGCGGGCGGCATCAGGGAGGGCCTCAGCGTCGGGCAGCCGGTGCTCGTCTCCGACCACCTCAACCTGACGGGCCGGTCGCCGGTGGCGGGCCCGTTGCCGCCGGAGGGCCTGCCGGCCCGGTTCGTCGACCTCACCGACGCGTACGCGCTCCGCCTGCGGGCGCTGGCCCGTGAGGCCGACCCGTCGCTGGTCGAGGGGGTCTACGCGGGCCTGCCGGGACCCCACTACGAGACGCCGGCCGAAATCCGCATGCTGCAGACGCTGGGTGCCGATCTGGTGGGCATGTCGACAGTGTGGGAGGCCATCGCCGCCCGCCATCTCGGCCTCGAGGTCCTGGCCCTGTCCCTGGTCACCAACCTGGCGGCGGGCCTCTCGGGCGAGCTGCTGGACCACGAGGAGGTCCTCGAGGCGGGGCGGCAGTCCGCCGAGCGGATGGGTGCCCTGCTCGCCGACGTGGTCGACCGCCTCTGATCCCGCCGATGTCTCTACCATCGCCGGGGATGACCTCCGACGAACTGGTGGCTGCGGCCCGGGCCTGGCGCGACGACGACCCCGATCTCGAGACACGGGCCGAGGTCGACCGGCTGCTCGGTGCCGGAGCCGGCGTGCCGGACGTGGCCGGGCTGGCCGACCGGTTCGGCGCCCGGCTCCAGTTCGGCACCGCCGGGTTGCGGGGCGAGATGGGCGCGGGGCCCAATCGCATGAACCGGGCGGTGGTCATCAGGGCGACCGCCGGGCTGGCCGCCCACCTGGTCGCCACCGGGCACGCCGGCGAGCCGGTGATGGTCGGCTACGACGCCCGCCACCGGTCCGACCGCTTCGCGGCCGATGCCGCTGCAGTGCTGGCCGCGGCCGGGTTCGCCGTGCACCTGGCCGACCGGCCGATGCCGACGCCGGTGGTGGCGTTCGGTGTCACCCACCTGAGGTGCTGCGCCGGCATCCAGGTCACCGCCAGCCACAACCCGCCCCGTGACAACGGCTACAAGGTCTACCTGGGCGATGGCGCCCAGATCGTCCCGCCGAGCGACAGCGAGATCTCCGCCGCCATCGACGCTGTCGGCCCGCTGGCGTCGGTGCCGCGTGCCGCCGACCACGACCCGCGCGTCGTATCAGCCGGCGACGACCTGATCGACGCCTATGTCGCGGGGGCGCTGACGCTGGTGACCGCACCCGGCGCCCGCGACCTGCGCGTCGTGTACACGCCCATGCACGGAGTCGGGCGTGACGTCCTCGCGGATGTGCTCGTCCGCGCCGGCTTCGACGCGCCGGCCGTCGTCCCGGAGCAGGGGGCGCCCGACCCGGACTTCCCGACCGTCGCGTTCCCGAACCCGGAGGAGCCGGGTGCTCTCGACCTGGCCCTCGCCCTGGCGGCAGCGGATGGTGCCGACGTGGTGCTCGCCAACGACCCGGACGCCGATCGCCTGGCGGTCGCCCTGCCGCGGGCCGTCGGTGGGTGGGGTGCGCTCACTGGCGACGAGATCGGCATCGTGCTCGCCGACTGGCTGCTGGAGCAGAGCACAGGTGCCGACCGACTGGTGGTGACGACGGTCGTCTCGTCGTCGATGCTCGGCCGCCTCGCCGCGGCGCGGAGCGTGCAGTTCGCCGAGACGCTGACCGGGTTCAAGTGGCTGGCGCGGGCCGGGCTCGACCGCCCCGACCTGCGCTTCGTGTACGGCTACGAAGAGGCGCTCGGCTCGTGCGTGGGCACCCTCGTGCGCGACAAGGACGGCATCACCGCCGCCCTGGCGTTCGCCGAGCTGGCCGCCACCGAGAAGCAGCGGGGCCGCACCGTGCGCGACCGCCTCGACGACCTCGCCCGCGAGCTGGGGGTCCACGCCACCGGCCAGCGGTCGATCCGCATCGAGGGTGCGGACGGCCTCGCCCGCATGCAGGCCGCGGTCGACGCGCTGGCCGACTCGCCGCCCGCCACCCTCGCGGGTGTGCGGGTCGACGAGGTCGAGGACCTGCGCCGTGGCGACCGGCTGCCGCCCACCGACGGCGTGGTGCTGCGGGGCGGCGGCGTGCGGCTGATCGTGCGCCCCTCGGGCACCGAGCCAAAGCTCAAGTGCTACGCCGAGGCGGTCGTGCCGGTGGCGGGCGACGTCGACCTGGCCACCGCGCGTGCCCGGGCGGCGAGGGCGATGGCGTCGATCCTCGACGAGGCCGTCACGCTCGTGGGCTAGCCACCCACCAGGGCCAGGGCGCGCGCAGGTCAGGCGGTGCCGAACAGCCGGTCGCCGGCGTCGCCCAGGCCCGGGACGATGAACGCCCGCTCGTCGAGCCTCTCGTCGACCGCGGCGGTGACCACGCGTTCCACCAGGCCCGACTGCTCGATGTAGGCGACGCCCTCGGGCGCGGCGAGGACGCACACCCCGGTGAGGGGCCCGGCGCCGCGGTCGTGCAGGATCTGGCAGGCGTGGGCCAGCGATCCGCCCGTGGCGAGCATGGGGTCGAGCACCAGGACCGGACGGCCGGCGAGATCCGCCGGCACGGAGTTCATGTACGGCTCGGGCTGCAGGGTCTCCTCGTTGCGGGACACGCCGATGAACGCGGTGTCGGTCTCGGGCAGCAGACGCAGGACGGCGCCGTGCAGGCCGAGGCCGGCCCGCAGGACCGGCACGACGAGGGGAGGCCGGACGACGCGGATGCCCCGCGCCGTCCCCATCGGGGTGGTCACGTCGACCGGCTCGGTGGGGAGGGTGCGGCACGCCTCGTAGACGAGCATCCCGGCGAGCTCGTCCATGGCGAGGCGGAAGGCGGCCCGGTCGGTGGTCTCGTCCCGCAAGCGGGTCAGCAGTCGGGCGGCGAGGGGGTGGTCGACGACGGTCAGCTCCATAGGGCCCGCAGTCTCGCACCTCACCCCGCGCCGGCGATGCCGTCCAGCGCGGCCGCGAAGGCGCGCAGCTCGCGTTCGGTGTCGGGCCCGCCCGGCTGGAAGGCCACCTCGGTGACACCGATGGCCGCCAGCCCCTCGGCGCGGCTCCGCACGTCGTCCGCCGTGCCGGTGAGGGTGAAGGCGGGGATCATCGACGCGGTCCCGGCCGCGAGCGCGGCCCGGTCACGGTCGCTCAACTCGACCAGGTGGCCCTCGTGCGTGGAGAGATGGCGGCGCTCGGCGGGCAGGTCCTCGAGAGCCGCCCGCCACTCGGGGCCGCCGGGCAGGCCGTCGACGGCCGCCGCGCCGCCGCGTTCGTACAGGCCGTGCAACGCCACGGCCATCGCCGGGCCCGCAACCTCGACGACGCGGTCGCTGTCGGGTGCCTCACCGTCGTGGAGCACGGTGCCGAACTGCAGCAGGGCGTGCCAGCGCCCGGCCGCGTCGGCGTTGGGGAGCCCGGCGGAGAAGGTGCCGTCGCCCAGGTCGCGGGCCACTGCAGTGCCCCGGGGGCCGTCGGCGCCGATGACGATCGGCACGTCGACCGGACGCGGGGCGCCGAAGCCGTCGGGGTGGATCATGCGGACGGGGCGACCGTCCCAGGTGGCTACGTCGCCACGCAGCAGGGTGCGCAACGCGATGACGTAGTCGCGCACGTCGGTCCACCGCATGGCGCGCTGGCCGAGGACGTGGCGCCCCGTGAAGCCGGCGCCGATGGCGACCGCGACCCGTCCCGGGGCCAGCTCGGCCAGGGTGGCGATGGCGGCGGCGTTGACCATCGGGTGGCGCAGGCTGGGCACGAGGACCGCCGGCCCGAGGCCGATGGTGCTGGTGCGATCCGCGGCGCGGGCGAGCGTCATCCACACGTCGTGGTAGAGAGCGGGCGAGTCGTAGAGCCACGCCCGCTGGTAGCCGAGGTCTTCGGCCAGGGCGACGTGGTCGGGCGTGGCGAGACCGGGCGGGAACGCTGCGGAGAGGGTGAGCGACATCGGCCGCAAGGTAGCGGCCGGGGGGACGCCGGAGGGACGCCCTGCGTCCGCCCGACGAGCTCCTTCACCCGCCGCGGGTGACGACCACGTGGTGCGGGGGCGGGATGCTGCTGGGGCGATCCACCGACCCATCGAGGCACAGGCCGATGAGCTTCCTGTACGAGGTCAGGGTGCGAGGACGGCTGAGCCGCACCTTGGCGAGCGAGTTCGAGCAACTGGCGCTGACCGCGAACGTCGAACCGATCGAGACCGTGCTGAGCGGTCCCGTCGAGGACCAGGCCGCGCTCCACGGGCTGCTGCGGCGGATCGAGTCACTCGGCCTCGAGCTGCTCGAGGTGCGCCGGTTCCCCACGGCAGCGAGCGATGACGAGGCGTGATCCGGCCGGTGTGACCGGCCGCGTGGTCAGGTGACAGGGCCGACCGGGATGGCGGCGGCCGCCGCCGGGTTCACGTGGTCGCGGACCTTGCGCAGCAGGGCGGTCAACTGGTTCTGCTCGTCGACCGTGAGCGCACTGGTGAGGTGCTTCTCGACATGCTGGAGGTGGGGGCCGACGGCAGCCGTGATGCGTTCGAGGCCCTTCGGCGTGAGTGCGGCGTACGAGCCCCGCCGGTCGGACGGGCATGGCGCGCGCTCCGCGAGGCCGGCGTCCTCGAGACGGTCGATCGCCCGCGTCAGGCCGCTCGGGGTGAGGCTCGTCTGAGCGGCCAGGTCGCTCATGCGCAGGTGGCGGCCGGGGGAGCGGGCCAGGCGCAACAGCAGCTCGAACCATTGCAGGGGCAGGTCCGCGTCGCGCGCGAGCTGCCGGTCCAGCTGGGAGCGCAGCGCCGTGGTGCTCTCGATCAGTAGCCCCACCAGGGTGAGCCGGTCGTCGGCGAGCTGATCCATCAGTCGGGAATCCTACGGTTGATCGTTGCGAGGTCAAGTAGCGGGACACGCCCGACCCGCTGCACCCTGGGTGCAAATAGCTCCGGGTAGCGCGATGATGTCGCCGGCCGCCGCCGACACCTCGTCCGTGCGCGTCGGTTGGGCCACAGGCCGAGGGGGAACCAGATGTCCGACGAAGCACCACCTGCGCCGACGACGGCCGCCGCCGAGCCTCCGGTGCCACCGCCACCGGGCTCCAGCCTCGGTGACACGCTGCGATGGCTGGTCGTGGCCGCGTGTGCCGGCTCGGCCGTGATCCACTTCGCGTACGCCCCCACCCACATCGACGAGGACGCGGTCCACGGCGCGTTCTTCCTCGCCGTGGCCTGGGGTCAGCTGGGCGTCGCCTTTGCGCTGGCCCGCTGGCGCGAGGCCCGCTGGCCGTGGTGGGCGGCGGTCGGTCTGAACGCTGCCGTCGCGGCGGTGTGGCTCGTGTCGCGCACGCTCGGCGTCCCGGGGTCCGACGCCGAGGCCGTGGGCTTCCCCGACGCACTGGCGACCGGGTTCGAGGTGGTGGCGGTCGCCGCCGCATTGCTGGCCCTGCGTCCGGCCGTGGCCG
This sequence comes from uncultured Acidimicrobiales bacterium, assembly GCA_963735375.1. Classification (GTDB taxonomy): domain Bacteria; phylum Actinomycetota; class Acidimicrobiia; order Acidimicrobiales; family VFJN01; genus ZC4RG19. The sequence goes on along the minus strand of CAVTKS010000003.1, from coordinate 191,710 downwards.
GTCGCCCGCTCGCCCGTCTCCACCCCGTGGTGGGGGGCGTGGCGGCCGTGGCGCTGATGGGCGTGGTCTCGGCGTCGGTCACGCCGTCGATCGCCGGTGAGCACGACCATGGCGGCGCCGGCCACGGCGCAGAGGGCGAGAGCGCCGCCGGCGCCGACCACACCGACGGCCACGACCACGGCGACCCGCAGGCGGTGGCGAACGTCGACCGTGACGACCGCTGCGACCTGGGGTTCAACACGGCGGCGTTCAACGACGTCAGCGTGCCGGGCGTGCCCCACGCCCATGACGACGGCGAGCCGGTGGACTTCACGCTCGACGAGTGGGCCGAGGTGTTCGTCGATCCCGACGACGGCATCCCGGTCGAGGTCGTCGTCGACTTCATCGAGCAGCACCCGGTCATGCGTGACGGCATCCTCTCCGGCGGCCTGACGCACGCGCTCGACCCCGACCCGTGGAACCCGATGACCGACCCCGACGAGTGCGAGGCCCTGGCCGACGAGCTGACCCGCGCCAAGGAGGTGGCGGCGACCTACCCGACCATCGCCGACGCCGAGGCGGCCGGGTACACGAAGGTCACCACCTACTACCCGGGCATCGCTGCGCACTACATGAACTTCGACCACCTCCGCGACGGGTTCGTCCTCGAGGAGCCCGAGATGCTCCTCTACGACGGCGACGGCCCCACGGCCGGGATGGTCGGGCTGAGCTACTACATCCTCAAGGAGGGTGAGGACGAGCCGACCGAGGGCTTCACCGGCGACAACGACCACTACCACCGCCACGTGGGGCTTTGCATCAAGGACGGGGTGGTGGCCGCCGGCTCGAACACGACCGACGAGCAGTGCGGTGCGCTGGGCGGAGACAAGTCCGACGGCACCGCCGGGTGGATGAGCCACGTGTGGATCACCCCCGGGTGCGAGAGCGACTGGGGCGTGTTCTCGGGCGCCAACCCGACGCTCACGGTGCGCCCGCCCGGCGACACGGCCGAGCTGCCGCCAGGGTGCGGCACCGGCCTGACGATGGACGACGACCTCGACTTCGACAGCGAGGGCGAGGGTCCCCCCGTCTGAGGTGTGACACGGCTGACCGGGGGGCCTGCGCGTCCCCCGGTCAGTAGTGCCAGGGGTAGTCGGACCAGTCTGGCTCGCGGCGCTCGAGGAACGAGTCGCGGCCCTCCTCGGCTTCCGTCGTGCCGTAGGCGAGCCGGGTCGCCTCGCCCGCGAACACCTGCTGCCCCACCAGCCCGTCGTCGATGAGGTTGAAGGCGAACTTGAGCATGCGCTGGGCTGTCGGGCTCTTGCCCATGACCTTGCGTGCCCACTCGAGGCCCACCGCCTCGAGGTCCGCGTGGTCGACCACGGCGTTGACCATGCCCATCCGGTGGGCGTCGTCGGCCGTGTAGGTGTCGCCCAGGAAGAAGATCTCGCGGGCGAACTTCTGCCCGACCTGCCGGGCGAGGTACGCGGACCCGAAGCCGCCGTCGAAGCTGGCGACGTCGGCGTCGGTCTGGCGGAACCGTGCGTGCTCGCGGCTGGCCAGCGTGAGGTCGCACACCACGTGGAGGCTGTGCCCGCCGCCGGCCGCCCACCCGGGCACGAGGCAGATGACCACCTTGGGCATCATGCGGATGAGGCGTTGGACCTCGAGGATGTGCAGCCGGCCCGTGCGCGCCGGGTCGACCGTCTCGATCGAGTCGTCCTTGGCGTAGCGGTAGCCGTCGCGGCCTCGGATGCGCTGGTCGCCGCCGGAGCAGAACGCCCACCCGCCGTCTCGGGGCGAGGGCCCGTTCCCGGTGAGGAGCACGCACCCCACGTCGGACTGCTGGCGGGCGTGGTCGAGTACCCGGTACAGCTCGTCGACCGTGTGTGGCCGGAACGCGTTGCGCACGTCGGGCCGGTCGAAGGCGATGCGGACGGCGCCCACGTCGACCGCCCGGTGGTAGGTGATGTCGGTGAGCTCGAAGCCCTCGACCTCGTGCCAGGCGTCGGGATCGAACAGGGCGGAGACCATCGGCCCGTTCTAGCCCGCGGGCCGTGGGTTGCCGTAACGCTCCAGGTGGACGACCCGGTCGACGGGCTTGCGCGCCTTGGGGCCGTAGCGGCCCCGGGGCCAGCCGAGCGGGCACGATGCAGCACGGCTCGACCGACAGGGGCAGGCGGAGGATGCGCCGGGCGACCGTCGTGGACCACAGAGGCAGTGTGACGAGCGAGGCCCCCAGGCCGATGGCGCGGGCGGCGAGCAGCAGGTTCTGCACGCTCGGGTAGATCGAGCCGTAGTGCGAGCTGTCGGCCATCGCGGGCATCGGGACGTAGGGCACCTTGCCGCCACCGCGCAGGCAGGCGACGACCAGCACGGGGATCTCGGGGAGGTGGTCGACCTGCCATTGGACCGAGCGCAGGATCTTCGCCGTCTGCGGATCGTCGCCCCGCAACCTCTCTCCCGCCCGGCCGTAGAGCGACCAGGCGCGGCGGTACTGGACCTGGAACCGAGCCTTGGCCGCCCGGTCGGTCACGACCACGAACTCCCAGTTCTGGCCGTTCGACCCGGTGGGGCCTTCGAGCGCCAGCTCGATGCACCGCCGCACGACGCCGAGGTCAACCGGGTCGGGCAGCACCCGCCGCACGGCCCGCTGCGTGACCATCGCGTCGACGAGGGGCATGGCGAGTCGCCGCTCGACCTCGGCGAGGTCGTCGGTGGGCGTCAGCTCTGTGTCCATGGCAGGAGCTTCGCGGAGATCAGGTCGCGCCGCCGGACAGGTCGACCTGGGCTTCCACGGCGGCGAGCACGTGGGCCGCCAGGAGGTCTCCGCCGGGTGTGGTGAGGTGGATGCCGTCGTCCTGGCGCACGTCCGCGGGCGATCCGCCGGTGTCGGGCAGCACCTCGGTGTACGCCCCGCCCTCGTCGCCGAGGACCCGGGCAGGGTCGACGAACGTCACCCACGGCCGTCCCGCGGCCTCGGCCCGGACGGCGTCGTTGACGATGGCCAGCCGGGCGCCGTAGCCGGGCTCGCGCATGGGTGGTTGACCGACCCACACGACCATGCGGTCGTCGGCCCGTAGCTGGTCCATCACTGCCCCGGCGCGGCGGCGGTACTCCTGGGCCCACAGGGGATCGGCGACCTGCTGGATGGGCGTCCCGTCGTCGAGCACGATGCCCTGGGCGTCGTTGACGCCGAAGACCACCACGACGACCTCGGGGTCGGACTCGTCGACGTCGGCGGCCAGTGCCCGCGGCCAGTCGAAGTAGTCGGGGCGGGTGAGGCCGGATGCCATCTCGTAGTGGAGCGTCGGGTCGACGACCCCGGTGGCCTCGGCCGCCGCCACCAGCGACTGGCCGAACACCTGGGCCATCGAGTCGCCGCCGACCCAGAGGCGTAGAGGCGCGTTTGCTGTCGGGGTGCGTGGGGAGACGGCCGCGGGCTCCTCGGCGCTCGGGATGTCGGCTCCGGTGCCGACGCGATCGCGGGCGCTCCCGGGCGGCCGACGGGCGTCCCGATCCGAGCGGGACGGCGCGATCTCGGTGTCGTCCTGGTCGTCCTCGCCGAGGGCCCAGTCGGCGACCTGGCGGATGCGGTAGAGCTGCACGGCGTGGCTGACGTCCTGGACCGGGTGCCACACGGCCAGCGACCGGTCGCGCTCGGCGCCCGGCGGCTTGCGCTCCGCCCGCTCGACGAGGGCATCGGCATTGACGAGCATGGCGAGCACCAACGCCGCGACCATGATCACCAGCACCCGGCCGGCGGGTTGTGCACCGGCGATCAGGTCGTCGTCGACGCCCTCGAAGCCGTCGACGTCGTGGTGGCCGAGATCGTCGTCGGCGTCATCGAGGTCGAGCGCCGGCGCGTCGTCGCGGTCCCGCTCGGTGCGCTCGGCCGCTGCGTCTGGCCGGCCGTCGTCCTCGGACGGGCGCGTGGCGTGCCGCGGCCGGCGGTGTCCGAGCGGTCCCAGATCGTCGCGCATGGTGGGGTCGTCGCTGGGCCAGCCGGGCGGGACCGGGGAGAACTGCGGGTCGGTGCCGGTGGGCGTGGCCATCAGAACGGCAGGTACCCGAACGGGGCCGCGCCGTCGGGGCCCAGGGCCCCGATGAGCGTGAGACCGGCGGCGAGGACGGCGATCTGGGCGGCGGGGACGAGGGTGGAGAACCAGGCCCGTACGCCGTCGGTGCGGCCTGTCGGGCACGAGCTGGGCGGCCAGCGCGACGGCGATGGTGGCCACGACCAGGCCGGTGACCAGTCCGGCCTGTCCTCCGGCGACCGTCACGATGCGACCCAGGATCTCGGCCCCGGTGCCCACCGAATCGGCCCGGAAGAACACCCACGCCAGGCACACCAGGTGGAACGTCAGCAGCCAGCGGAGCGCCAGCCCGAGCGGCCCGATTCCGACATCAGTAACGCTGTCCGCACCGCGACGGCTGGCGGCCCACGAGGAGACGGCCCGCTCACCCACGAGGAACGCGCCGTGCAGGGCCCCCCACACCACGAACGTCCAGCCCGCCCCGTACCAGAGCCCGCCCAGGACCATCGTGATCACCAGGTTCCGGTAGGTGGCCCCGGTGCCGCGGCGGTTGCCGCCGAGTGGGACGTAGAGGTAGTCGCGCAGCCAGTGCGACAGCGTCAGGTTCCACCGGTCCCAGAACTCGCGCACCGACACGGCTCGATAGGGGGCGTCGAACGTGTACGGATAGTGGATGCCGAGCAGCAGCCCGCACCCGATGGCGATGTCGGTGGCGCCGGAGAACCCGGCGTAGATCTGGATCGCGAACGCGTAGACGGCGACAAGCAGCTCGAGGCCGCTGGCCGAGCCAGGCGTCGCGAATGCCGGGTCCACCAGCTCGGTGCCCAGGTAGCCCGCCACCACGACGGCCTTGAACAGGCCTGTGCCGATGAGCACGAACGCATCGGTCGCGGGGACGCGCCGCGGGTCGGGCCGCTCGTGGAACTGCGGCACCAGCTCGTCGATCCGCACCACGGGCCCCGCGACGATGTGGGGGAAGAAGCACAGGTAGAGCAGCAGATCGCCGAACGCGACGGGCTCGACCTCGCCGCGCCCGACGTCGACGACGTAGCTGATCGCATGCAGCGTGAAGAAGGAGATCCCGACGGGCACGAGCAGGCCGAGCACGGGTGCCGTGGCGGACAGGCCGAAGCCGTCGAGCGCGTCGTTGATCGAGTCGACGAAGAACCCCTGGTAGGCGAACAGGCCGAACGTGACCAGATTGGCGGCGACGGCGACGCGCACGAGCCGGCGGCTCTCGACCGTGGGCGCACGGTCGGGCATCGCTCGCTGGGTGGCGACGGCCAATGCACCGTTGACGGCGGCCGAGCCCACGACGACGAGCACGAACCGCAGGTCGACCCAACCGCAGAAGTAGAGGCTGACGGCGACCATCGTCGCCCGCCAGGCCAGGTAGTGCGGGCGCAGCAACCAGTTCACCGTGAAGGCGGCGATGAAGAAGACCGCGAAGGCGACGGTGGGGAACAGCATGTTCGTCCCCGTGGGTGACTGGTTGCGGAGGGGTTGCCGCCGATCGTACAGAGGGCAGTCAACCGCGTCGGTGATGGTGTGCGAGAGCCGTCCTCGCCCTGGTCAGACCCCCAGGACGGCCACCTCGGAGATGGCGGTGAAGTCGCGCACCGGGTCGGCGGTGACCCCGTCGATGCGCAGCGACACGGTGGTCGTCGTCGCATCGACCGGGATCTGCTGCACGCTCGGGCTGTCGGTGAGCGGCTGGGCGACCTGCGAGCCGTCGTCGAAGGTCCAGGTCACGCTGGTAGGCCGTCGGTTCTCGGCCCAGCGGTCGGCGCCGTCGCACTGGTCGACCTTGGCGTACCCGGGCAACACGGCGACGGCGAGCACCCGATGCGCGCCGTCGAGGCGGAACGTCAGCGTCTGTCCGGTGGCGTCGCCCGCCATGCGCCATGCGCTGTCGCCCAGCCCGTCGACCAGGTGGGAAGCGTCGTACGCCACCGGTTCGCTGCACGCATCGATGCCGTCGGGGGCGGCCCCGGGCGCCACCACGTCGGCGATCACGAGCTGTGCGGACGTCGCTGTGCTCGTGGTCGTGGTCGAGCCGGGCGCGGTGGTGGACGTCGTGGAGGTCGACGCCGTCACGTCGGCGTCGCCGACCGCCCCGCCCACGCCTGCGCCGGTGTCGTCTCCACCGTCACCACCGCACGCGGCCAGCGCCACGACCAACGCCACGACAGCGGCCGCCAGCGGACGCCGCCTGCGCTCGGAGATGACGGACACCCCCATCCCTGGGTCTCAGCGCGTGGCGGCGTCGATGCGGGCGATGACGTCGTCGTCGAGGCGGTCGAGCACCTCGAGCGCACCCAGGTTCTCGTGGACCTGCTCGACGCGGCTGGCTCCCGTGATGACGGTCGACACGTGCGGGTTGCGCGCGCACCAGGCCAGCGAGAGCTGCGCCAGCGAGCACTCCAACTCGTCGGCCACGGCCGCCAGCCGGCGCACCTTGGCGTTGCGGTCGGGGTCGGTCAACATGTCGGCCAGCCACTCGTAGCCCGGCAGGGTGGCGCGGCTGCCCTCCGGCACACCGTCGATGTACTTGCCGGTGAGCAGGCCTGACGCCAGCGGGCTCCAGGTGGTGAGGCCCAGCCCGATGTCGTCGTACAGCCGGGCGTACTCGCGCTCGACCTTGCGCCGGTTCAGCAGGTTGTACTCGGGCTGCTCGACGACCGGCTTGTGGAGGTGGTGCCGCTCCGCGATCGACCAGGCGGCGCGGATCTCGTCGGCCGACCACTCGGAGGTGCCCCAGTAGTGGGCCCGGCCCGACGAGATGATGTCGGACATCGCCCACACCGTCTCCTCGATGGGCGTCTCGGGGTCGGGGCGGTGGCAGTAGATGAGATCGAGGTGGTCGAGGCCGAACCGCTCGAGCGACGGATCGATGGCCTCGAGCAGGTACTTGCGGTTGAGCGTGTTGCGCCCGTTGACGGTGCCGTCGAGCCCCCAGAAGTACTTGGACGACACCACGTAGGACCCGCGAGGCCAGCCGAGGGCGGCGATGGCCTCGCCCATGATGCGCTCGGACTCGCCGCCCGCGTACGCCTGGGCGTTGTCGAAGAAGTTGATGCCGGCGTCGTAGGCCGCGGCGAGGCAGTCGCGGGCGCGGCCCACGTCGAGCTGGGGGCCGAAGCTGACCCACGACCCGAACGACAGCACGCTGACCTTGAGGCCGGACCTACCCAGCCGGCGGTACGTCATCTCCATGTCGAGCACTCCTGGTCCGGGACGGGTGGGGGACGCCGGCGACCCTACCGGCCGGCGCCGGGGACGCAGAGCGCGGGCCCCGGCTCGGGTTCGGCCGCCCCGTCCGCGCTCTGCCAGACTGGCCGCCATGCGAGCGGTGGTCATCTACGAGAGCCTCACCGGCAACACGGCCGCGGCGGCCAGGCTCATCGCGGAAGAGGTCGTCACCCACGGCGTCGAGGTCGCCCTCTACCCGATCACCGACATCGGGCTGAAGGAGCTCGCCGAGGCCGACATCGTCTTCGTCGGCACCTGGGTCGACGGGCTCATCCTGTTCGGCCACCGGCCGGGGAGGGCGGGCCGCATCAAGGCGATGCCGGTCATCGACGGCAAGCGCGTCGCCGCGTTCATGACGTATGCCATCCACGCCGGCAAGGCGCTCGACCGGTTCGCAAAGTGCTCGACGAGCGGGGCGCGACCGTGGTGGCCCGCACGTTGCTCCGTCGCGACCACCTCGAGACGGGGATCAGCGACTTCGTGTCCTCGTCGCTCGCCACCGTCCCGGCCTGACCGGGCGCCCCCGGGGGCGCCTGCCATCCACCGCAATTTGGGGGAGTCACCTGTGCGCTCATCGACCCGCCGCACCATCCTCTGGGCGCTCGCCCTGGTGGTCGCGCTGTCGCTCGTCGGCCTGGCGTACGTCCAGGGCGACGAGGAGGTCGACCGGACGGGCCCGCCGGCGTCACCCAGCCCGCAGGTGCCCGACGACCCCGGCGACGGCTGCGGCGCGGCGGCGGCGACCGACCCCACCGACCTGAGCGTCGGCCGCACGCTGGCGCGCTGTGGGGCCGGCGCGCCCGCCGCCGCGCCCCTGCCGAGCGCCACGACCGTGCGCGTGGCGGTGCCCGACCGCGACGAGTCGGTCGCACCCCTCCTCGTCGCCGACGCGCTCGGAGAGTTCGACGCCGAGAACCTCGTGGTCGAGGTCGTCGTGATGGACCAGGGCGACGCGTACGCGGCGATGGCAGCGGGCGACGTCGACGTGGTCGTCGGCGGCATCGATGCGCCGTTCTTCGACTCGGTGCACGAGGGGCTCGCAGCCCGGCTGGTGCTCGGCGGTCCCGTGGCGCGGTTCCCGAGCGACCTGGACACCGCGCAGGCTGGGCTGTGGCTGCGCGCCGACCTGATCTCCGACGAGGACAAGTGGGACAACGTCGAGAGCCAGACGATCCTCGCACCGGGTGGCCTGGGCAGCGCCGCGCTGTATCCGATCGACACGACGATCAGCCAGGAGGAGCTGAGCCCCAACTCCGTCGACCTCGTGGCGGCCTCGTCGAGCGACGCGGCGCGCCGCCTGCAGAGTGCGGAGGTCGGTGGCGCGTGGCTGACCGAGCCGGCGGCGACGAACGTGGCCGAGGACGGCGCACTGCGGTTGGTCGCCACCCTGCCCGGCAGCGAGGCGATCGTGGGGACCGTGTTCTCGCCGCGCCTGCTCGACGCCGAGCGGGCGACCGGCCTGGCCTACACGCCCGCGATCGTCCGCACCATCAACACCTGGCTCGCCGACGGCTACGAGGACGAGGCCTCGGCCGCTCTGGCGGACGCGCTCGGGGTCTCCGCCGACGAGATCGCCGCAGGGCCGGCACCCCTGTTCGACTGGGAGATCCGTTCGGGCACGACGGCACGCATCCAGGAATCCCTGGTCCTCGTCGGTGGCGTGCGCTACGAGCGCCCGACCGCCGAGCGCAGCCTGGTCGACCGCACCCTGGTCGCCGAGGCCGTTCAGGCGGAGCCCGCCCAGGTCCAGGGGTAGTCGGGGTCGTCGCAGGCGCGGGCCCCGTCGCCCAGGGAGAGCGGCGCGAAGGTGTCGATCATGACCGCCAGCTCGTCAGTGGCGTCGCGGCCCAGCGACGCCTCGACGCTGCCGGGCTGGGGCCCGTGTGTGAAGCCGCCCGGGTGCAGGCTCAGCGACCCGGCGGCGATGCCCGCGCCCTTGCGGCTCGTGAAGTCGCCGGCGCAGTAGTACAGGACCTCGTCGCTGTCGACGTTGGCGTGGTTGTACGGCGCCGGCACCGCCAGCGGGTGGTAGTCGAGCTTGCGGGGCACGAAGCTGCACACGACGAACCGGGGGCCGGCGAAGGTCTGGTGCACGGGCGGCGGCTGGTGCACCCGCCCCGTGAGCGGCTCGAAGTCGTGGATCGACAGCCGGTACGGGTAGAGGCACCCGTCCCAGCCGACGACGTCGAACGGGTGGTGGGCGTAGCTGTACCGGGTGAGGCCGGAGCGCTGGCGCACCAACACGTCGACGCCGTCGGAACCAGGCGCCTCGTCGACGATCAGCGGGGCGTCCGGGGCGTGCAGGTCGCGCTCGCAATAGGGGCTGTGCTCGAGGAACTGGCCCGTGGGCGACAGGTACCGGTCCGGCGCGCCGACGTGGCCGCGCGCCTCGACGACGAGCGCCGCGACCGGTTCGTCGGCCGACGTCGGCACCCAGCGATGCGTCGTGCCGGTGGGGATGACCACGTAGTCGCCCGACCGGCAGTCGAGCGCACCGAACGACGACTCCAGCGTGGCCTGACCTGTTCGCAGGTAGACGATCTCGTCGCCCGTCGCGTTGCGGTAGAGCCCGCTCGGCTCGGTGGGCGCGGCCGCGAGCAGGCGCACGTCGTCGTTGGCCAGCAGCAGCCGCCGGCCGCCCACGAGGTCGCCGCCGGCCGGCAGGTCGCCGGAGCGCAGGTGGCGGGGGAGGAGCGGTTCGTTGGGCTGCAGACCGTCGCCGTCCGCGGCGACCGTCTCGGCGGCCACCAGGGCCGTGGGTGGCCGGCGGTGGTAGAGCAGCGACGAGTTGGACGAGAAGCCGTCGGAGCCCATCAGCTCCTCGGCGTACAGCCCCCCGTCCGGCGCACGGAACTGGGTGTGGCGCTTGGGCGGGACGTCACCCACCCGTCGGTAGTGCGGCATGCGGGCCTCCTGGGGATGCGGAAGACGGACGGGGTGCCGGTGCGAGCCCGGCGCTGATCCGCTGCGCCGACGCGACGACCGCGTCGGCCACCTGGTCGGTCGGAGGGAAGCGGTGGACCGGGGCGACCACCGCCACGCTGGCGATCGGGCGGCCGTCGGGGCCGCGCACCGCAGCGGCGACGCCCCGCACGCCGGGCTCGAGCTCGCCCTCCGACACGACGGCCGCGGGGCCGGCGGAGTCGAGCAGCGCCCGGCCGCTGGCCGCGACGTCGAGCGGGTGGCGGGTGCCCGTGCGGTAGTGGATCTGGACGAGGGCGCTGTCGCCCACGACCTGATCCACCGCCACGGCCTCGCCCCGGTCGCGCACGCTGAGCACCGCGGTCTCGTCGAAGCGCGCCGCCAGGCGCTCGAGCTCGTCGTGGGCGAGGGTGCGGAGTCGGGGCTCGATGCCGGCGGCCAGGGCCAGCAGCCCCAGGCCTGCGCTCCAGCCGTGGTCGATGCGGCGGGCCAGCCCGTGGGCCTCGAGCGTGGCGAGCAGGCGGGCCACGGCGGTGCGGGACAACCCGAGCCGGCGCGCCAGCGACGCCGCCGTGGGGGCCTCGCGGCTGCCGGCGAGCAGGGCGAGCAGGGTCAGCGCGGCTGTCGACCGTTTTCGACTGTTCGGCCACGTGCGGCTCCGAACGCCCGGGAGACACGCTCACGGCGCCGCCTCCCACCGGTACTCTCTGTGCCAGTTCGGTGTCATCGTTGCCTTTGCCGCGACGGCACCGATAGGCGGACACTAACCTCCGCTTCCCGGAGGTGCCTGGTTGCCTACTCCCCTCAACGCTGTGCTGCCGCACCTGTTCGACGACGCAGGGCTGTTCCCACCGGCGAAGCTCCCCATGGCCGAGGCCCTGGCCGCGCACGCGCGGGCCCTCGCCGGCCCGCACAGCAAGGTCGTCGGGCCGTTCCTGTGCCCGGCCACCAGGCTCGCCGAGCTCGACGCGTGCGTCGCATCCGGCGCGACCCGGCCCGCGGTGCTCGGTGTGATCGGGTACGCGGGACAGCTCGACTGGCGCACCGCCTTCGCCACCCGCGGCCTCGCGCAGGTCGAAGCCCCGCTCGCTGCGGGGATGCCCCGGCCGCCCGGGCGCGTGCTGCAGTACCTCGAGCTGCCGCACCACGGGTCGGTCGACCAGGCGCTCGACACGATCGCGGCCGCCGGCGCCCGGGCCAAGGTGCGGTGTGGCGGGTCGACCCGCGACGGCGTGCCCTCCGCCGCCTGGCTGGCGGCCGTGCTCGCCGGCTGTGTGGAACGGGGCCTGATGCTCAAGGCGACCGCTGGGCTCCACCGGCCTTTTCACGGGTCGGGCCCCGGCGGGCCGCACCACGGCTTCGTCAACCTGCTCGCTGCTGCGGTGCTCGCGCGCGGTCGCGAGCGCCGGTGGGCGAGATCGCGGCGGTGCTGACCATGGAGGAGCCCGCGGCCGCCGACCTACCCACGCGCGTGGGCGGTGCTCGCACCCTGCTGGCCTCGATCGGCACCTGCTCGATCGACGAGCCGCTCGACGAACTGGCGGCCCGGGGGCTGCTGTGAGCGGCGCGCGGCCCTGAGCTCGTGGGTGCCCGGCGCCGACGGATCGGGCTTCCCGGCGGAGCACCTGCCCTACGGGGTGTTCTCGACCGGGGGCGACCAGCGCCGGGTCGGTGTGCGGGTGGGCGACGCGGTGCTCGACCTGGCGCGCCTGGCCGCCGGGGGGATCGGCAGGCTCGACGACCTGGCCGGCGACGCCTTCGGCCGGGCGTCGCTCAACACCTTCATGGCCCTCGGTCCCGACCGCTGGGTCGAGGTGCGGGCCAGGCTGACCGACCTGGTGTGCGACGAGGCCCACCGGGCCGGCGTCGAGCCGGCACTCACCCCGCTGGCCGCCACCACCCTCCACCTCCCTGTCGAGGTGGCCGACTACGTCGACTTCTACAGCTCGATCGAGCACGCCACGAACCTGGGTCGGCTCTTCCGACCCGACGCCGAGCCGTTGCTGCCCAACTGGCGGCACCTGCCCGTGGCCTATCACGGGCGGGCGGGGACGGTCGTCGTGTCCGGCACGCCCGTCCTGCGGCCGTCGGGCCAGCGGCGCGTCGGCGAGGACGTCGTGTTCGGGCCGAGCGAACGTCTCGACATCGAGCTCGAGGTGGGCGTCGTGATCGGCACGCCGTCGACACCCGGCCGTCCCGTCACCGTCGGCGAGGCCGCCGACCACGTGTTCGGCGTCGCGCTCGTGAACGACTGGTCGGCGCGCGACATCCAGGCGTGGGAATATCAGCCCCTCGGCCCGTTCCTCGGCAAGTCGTTCGCCACGACGCTGTCGCCGTGGATCACCCCGCTCGCCGCGCTGGACCGCTGCCGGGTCCCGGGCCCCGAACAGCAGCCGACGCCGCTCCCGTACCTGCGTCTGGAGGACGACTGGGCCCTCGCGCTCGACCTGTCCGTGGCGCTGCGTCCCGCGGGCGGCGCGGGCGAGGAGACGATCAGCCGCACGTCGTTCGCGCGCCTGTACTGGCGCATGCCCCAGCAGATCGCTCATCTCACCGTGAACGGCGCTCACCTGCGCACTGGCGACCTTCTGGCCTCGGGCACCGTGTCGGGCCCTGACCGGGGGAGCGAGGGCAGCCTCATCGAGATGACCCGTGGCGGCGCGGCGCCGCTGTCGGTGGCCGGCACCACCCGTACGTTCCTGGAGGACGGCGACGAGGTGGTCCTGCGGGCGACCGCGGACGTGGGTGACGGCGTCACGATCACCCTGGGAGAGGCCGCCGGTCGCATCGCGCCGGCCCCGCAGTAGCGTCCGCGGGCGTGCCGACTCCTCCGATCTCCGTCGTCGCCGACGCGCCGGCGGCCGGCAGCCGCGACCTCGACCAGGCCTTCGGCGCCGAGCGGCGGAGCGGCGGCGGCATCCGGGTCTGGTACGCCATCGCGGACGTCGCCGCGTTCGTGGCGCCCGGCGATCCCGTCGACGTCGAGGCACACGGGCGCGGGGTCACGTTCTACGGCCCCGACCGCCGCGTCCCGCTGCACCCGCCCGAGCTCAGCGAGGGTGCGGCCAGCCTGCTGCCCGACGGCGACCGCCCGGCGTTGCTGTGGTGCATCGACCTCGACAGCGTGGGCGCACCCGTGGGCACCCGGCTCGAACGGGCCGTCGTGCGCAGCCGGGCGCAGCTCACCTACGCCGGGGTCACCGCCTCGGTGGCCGCGGGCACGGCGTCCGACGCCCTGGTGCTGCTGCGCGAGATCGGGGAGCTGCGACTGGCGGCGGAGGCGGCCAGGGGCGGGGTCAGCCTGCCCCTGCCCGACCAGGTCGTCGCCCCCGGGCCCGCAGGTGACCTGCGGCTGTCGTACGACGCCCCGGTGGCGGCCGAGGCCTGGAACGCCCAGGTGTCGCTCCTCACCGGCATCGAGGCGGCGCGCATCATGGTCGCCGGCGGCACGGGGCTGCTACGGACCCTCCCCGCCGCCGACGGGCGCACGATGGCCAGGCTGCGGCGGTCAGCGGGAGCGCTGGGCATCGGGTGGCCTGAGCTCGGGGGATACCCGGCCTTCATCCGGTCGCTCGACCCCGCCACGCCGGCGGGGGCGGCGCTGCTCGTCCAGGCCTCGCGGGCCCTGACGTGGCGCCGGCTACGCCGGGTTCCGCGACGGCGACCTGCCGGCCGACCACGTGCACGCCGCGGTCGCGGCCCCCTACGCGCATGTCACGGCGCCTCTGCGCCGGCTGTGCGACCGGGCGGCCAACGAGGTGGTCCTGGCCCTGTTCGAGGGCCGGGACGTGCCCGACTGGGCGGCGGCCGAGGTCGAGGCCCTGCCCGACGTCATGGCGCCGGCCGTCCAGCGCGAGAGCGCGTACGGCCGCGCCGCACTCGACCTGGTCGAGGCACTCGTGCTCCGACCGGCGGTGGGGCGCCACTTCCCTGCCGTCGTGGTCGACGTCGACGACGACCGGGCCCAGGTGCAGCTCCGCGACCCGGCCGTCGTCGCGCGGGCGCGCCACCACGGCGCCACCGCCCCGGGCGACGAGGTCGATGTCGTCGTGCGCGCCGCCGATCCCGTCGCTCGGAGGATCGACCTGGAGGTCGTCTGATGACGCCGTCCACGTCGTCCGGCACTCCGGTACCCCCCGCGTTCCTGGCGGGCTGCCGGCGCGAGCTGGGCGAGGCGGCCGTCCTGGTCGATCCCGAGGTCACAAGCTCGTTCGCCACCGACTGGACCCGCCGCTTCCGCGGGTCGACGCCTGCCGTCCTGCGGCCCGCCACCACGGCACAGGTGGCGGCCGTGGTGGCGCTCGCCCGCGAGCACACGGTGGCGCTGGTGCCCCAGGGCGGCAACACCGGCCTGGTGGCGGGCGGTGTCCCGTTGGCGGGCGAGGTGGTCGTGAGCCTGAGGCACCTCGCCACCGCGGGACCCGTCGATCGCCTCGCCGGCCAGGTCACCGCCGGCGCGGGCGTCACGCTGGCCGCGCTGGCCGCGCACGTGGCCGCCGAGGGCCTGGCGTTCGGCGTCGATCTCGGGTCACGCGACTCCGCGACGATCGGGGGCATGGTCGCCACCAACGCCGGCGGGCTGCACGTGGTGCGGCACGGCGCCATGCGCGCCCAGGTCGTGGGCGTCGAGGCGGTGCTCGGCACCGGCGCGACGGTCAGCCGCCTGGGCGGGCTGGTCAAGGACAACACGGGCTACGACCTGGCACAGCTCCTGTGTGGCAGCGAAGGCACGCTGGGCATCGTCACCGCCGCCCGGCTCCGGCTCGTGGCCCCTCCCGCCCGCGTCGTGACCGCGTTGGTGGGCATGGAGACGGTCGACGGTGCCGTGGCCATGGCGGCCGAGCTACGACGGGCCGTGCCCGACGTCCAGGCACTCGAGATGATGACCGGGCCGAGCCTGCGCCTGGTGGCGGAGCACCTCGGCACCGCACCGCCGGTGGCGCCCGGCGCCGGTGCCTACCTGCTGGTCGAGGTCGGGTCGGTCGCCGATCCGTTGTCGATGCTGGCAGCGGCGATCGACGGGCGGGCCGGCGTGCTCGACTCGGCAGTGGCGAACGAGCAGAGCGACCGGGCCCGCCTGTGGCGCTGGCGCGAGGCCCACTCCGAGGCCGGCGCGGCGCGTGGTGTGGTGCACAAGCTCGACGTGACGCTGCCGGCCGCCGAGATGGCCCGCTTCTGCGCCGATGTCGTCGAGCGGGTGACGCGGGCCCGGCCGGGGGCGGAGCTGCTGCTGTTCGGCCACGTCGGCGACGGCAACCTGCACGTCAACGTCGTGGGGCCGGCAGCCGACGACGAGGGTGTCGACGATGTGGTGCTCGGCCTGGTCGTGGAACGGGGCGGCTCGATCAGTGCGGAGCACGGCATCGGCACGGTGAAGCGACGCTGGCTCGAGCGCGACCGCTCGCCGGCCGACGTCGCCGCCATGCGGTCGATCAAGGCGGCCCTCGACCCGGCCGGGATCCTCAATCCGGGCGCGCTCCTGCCCTGAACGGGCGGGGTCAGCGCACCTGGTCGAGGATGGGCTCGGCTGCCGCCTCGTCGAGGATCAGCACGGCGCCCGATTCGTTGCGGTCGCCGGACAGGGCGTCGCTGATGTCCAGCGCCTCGGGTGTCTTGCCCCGCATCCCCCAACCCAGGCTGATCGCATCGAAGAACGACATCTCGTCGTCGATGCGCAGTCCGGTGGACATGTCGCTCGCAGCGCCCGCCAGCGAGAGGGGGTTGCGGGTGTCGCTGAGCTTGCCGATGACGACGGTGAGGAACTGCCGCTGGCGCTCCATGCGCCCGAGGTCGGCCCGCTGGTCCTCGACCCACTCGCCGTCCTTGAGCTCCTGGTAGTGGCGTGACCGCACGAATGCGAGGGCCTGCTCGCCGTTCAGCTCGACCGGTCCGGCCTCGGGGACGAACAGCCCCGACTCGGTGTCCTGGGCCGGGAACGGGAAGTCGATGGTGATGCCCCCCAGGCCGTCGACGAGCCCGGCGAAGCTGACGAAGTCGACCTCCATGTAGCGGTCGATGGGGATGCCCAGGCTCTCGGTGATGGTGTCGACCAGCCGCTCGGGGCCGCCCCCCAGGTCGGCGTTGTAGGCGGCGTTGATCTTGGAGCTTCCGTCGGTGCCGGAGATCGGCAGGTAGAGGTCGCGGGGGATCGACAACATCTGCGCCGAGCCGCCCTCGAGGTGCAGGAGCATCATCGTGTCGGCCCGCTGCCCGCCCGGCGCCTCGGCCCCGTTGAACCCCGCGTCGCCCTCCTCGGTGACGTTGGCGCGCGAGTCGGAGCCCACGATCAGGTAGTTGGTGCCCTGGCTCGCGGAGGTGAGCGACTGGCTGACCTCGACACGCTCGATGCGGTTGAAGATGCTGCGGGCGTACAGGAAACCGCCCACCATGCACAGCACCAGCAGGACGGCCGTGATGCCGAACACGCGGCGCCAGCGCAGGCGCCGGAACCACGGCCGGTCGTCGCGGGGTGGGCGGGGCGGGGCCGACGGCGGCGCGCCGCCCTCGCGTGACCGGGACCGCGGCGGCGACGGGCGTTCGACCGGCGGCGCCGGCGCGGCCCCGCGGGCGCGCGGGGGAGCAGCCGAGCGGTCGGTGCCGGTACGGCCGGGCGAGCCGGACGGGGCGGGGATGAAGATCCGCCGCGGATCGCCCGCCGACGACCCTTCGGGCTGGTGGAAGCGGTCAGTCACGAGAGCACTCAGACTAGCGATGGGGCGTCAGCCGGCGGTGTCATGTCCCTCGGACCGGCTCGCCCGCGTCACGGGACGTCAGTGCTTGTCCGTGACGCCGGCCTGGTCGAACGTCGCCATCTCGTCGAGCACGCGGGCCGCGGCCTCGACCAGCGGAACGGCCAGCAGAGCACCGGTGCCCTCCCCCAAGCGCATGCCGAGGTCGATCATCGGGTCCAGGCCGAGCAGTCCCAGCACCGCCGACGCCCCGGGCTCCACGGAGCGGTGACCGGCGATGACGCACCTCTCGACGCCGGGCACGAGCCGGCTGGCCACGAGCAGGCTCGAGGCGGCGATGACCCCGTCGATCACGACCGGCACCTGCAGAGCCGCGGCGCCCACGACGAACCCCGCCAGCGCCGCGTGCTCGAGGCCACCGACCTCCGCCAGGATCGCGAGGGTGTCGGAGCCATGCTCGTAGCGGGCGCGGGCGGCCGCGGCCGCGACCAGCGCGGTCTTGCGGGTGAGCAGGTGGTCGTCGATGCCGGTGCCGCGGCCCGTCACGGCGGCGGCCGGCCGGTCGGTCAAGCTGGCGATCAGGGCGGCGGACGGCGTGGTGTTGGCGATGCCCATGTCGCCCGTGACGAGGCAGCGCGCCCCGCCGGCCACCAGCAGCGCGGCGACCTCGGCACCGGCGTCGAGTGCCCGGCGGGCCTGGTCCACGGTCATGGCGGGCCCCGTGGCGAGATCGCCGGTGCCCCGCCGCACGTTGCGGTCGATCAGGCGCGTCGCCGCCGCGTGGCCGGCGGCCACGCCCGCCGCCTCGGGACGCGGCGCATCGCCGGCCATGCCGACGTCGACGACCACGACCTCGGCACCCACCTGCCCCGCCAGCACGTTGACGGCCGCCCCGCCGGTCAGGAAGTTGGCGACCATCTGCGTCGTGACCTCTTGCGGCCACGGCGACACGCCTTGGGCGTGGACGCCGTGGTCGCCGGCGAACACGGCCGTGGACGCCGGGCGGGGCAACGGGGGTGGCACCTCACCGGCGATCGCCGCCAGCTGGACGCCGATGTCCTCGAGCCGTCCGAGCGAGCCCGGCGGCTTGGTCAGTCGCAGGTGGCGGGCGCGCGCCACGTCCGCGGCCTGGTCGTCGAGCGGTGCGACCAGGGTGGCGGCGGCGCCGAAGGGGCCCAGCCGGCCGGCCAGCCACTCGAGCACGACGTGGTGGACCGGCCGGTCGTCGAGGATCGCCACCGGGTGGCCGGCCGCGGTCATGCCCGCCGCCATCTCCGGACAGCGGGTGACCACGAGGGTGCGCGCCCGGGAGGTGCCCGCCAGCACCGGGTCGGCGTCGACCAGCGTGAACCGGTCCGGCCCCAGCCCCGCCGCAGCCAGGTGGTCTGCCACGCTGTCGGGGTTGTCGACGCCACGCGAGCCGTTGCCCTGGTGCCGTGGTGCGAGCACGTGGGCGGCCACGCCGGCGCCGGCGAGGGCGTCGGCCAGCCGGCGTGCGCCCCGCGCCGGCCGGGGCACCCGGTCGGGCTCCGGCGACGCCGGGTCGACGACGGCGTTCGGCGCGAACACCACCGCATCGAACGGCAGGTCGGTCGGCAGGCGGAGTGCAGGGAAGGAGGAGCTCATCGTCTTCGGGTTCCTGTCACCGATCGGGGACGTCGCAGCGGGTCGTGGTCATCATGGCGCAACCGGCGAGGGCGTGGTCGAGGCGCTCGAGCTCTGTCGCCGCCGGCACCGCGATCCGCACGTGGTCCGGGAGCCCGAACGACGTGCAGTCGCGGACCACGATCGCCCGGGCGGCGAGCGTGTCGCGCAGGCCGGCGGCGCCCGGCACGAGCAGCCAGGGACTGTCCGACGGCAGCGGTCGCCACCCGTGGTTGGTCAGGACCTCGGCCAGCTCGGTGCGGGCGCCCACCATGGCCGCGGTCCACCTCGCCGGGTCGGCGCGGTCGAGGAGGTCGGGGATCACGGCGCATGCCAGCGAGTCGACCGCCCATGCGGGGCGGGCCCGGCGCAGCGCCGCGGCGCCGTCGGGGTCGGGCGCGAGGGCGTACCCGAGGCGGAGGCCGGGGCACGCGAACGCCTTGGTGAGCGACCCGAGCGCCCAACCCGGGCGCCCCCGGGTCCAGGCGCCGGCCGCGAGGGGGAGGAACGCCTCGTCCCACACGCCGGCCACCTCGGACGGGTCCGCGAGCAGACCCGACGGACTGTGGGGATCGGACCGCCAGCGGGGGGCCACGGGATCGAGGCGTCGGAGGTGTCGGCGGTACAGCGAGAAGTCGGGTTCGTCGACCCAGCCGGCCCCGAGGTGGGCGGCGACGAGGGCGATGGCCTGCGACCCGCCCGCTGTGAGGACCAGGCGGTCCGCCGGCAGGCCGAGGCCCGCCGCGAGGAGTGCCTCGGTCGTGTCGACGTCGGGGTAGTGGCGGACCGTGCCCAGGTGGCGGCCGACCAGGGCCGGGACGTCGGGGGCGAAGGGGTTGAGGCTGGCCGACAGGTCCAATACGTCCGCGGGGTCGAGTCCGAGCGCCGCGGCCACCCGGGGCCCGTCGCCGCCGTGCGGGCCCGCGGCAGGTATCGCTGGCGCGGCGGGAGAGCGGCGTGTGCTCATCGGGGCGTCCCCGCGGTGCTGGACGATCGCCGCGACGCGAGGGCCACGCCCCCGCCCACGGCGAGGAGCCCCGCGAGCAGCCAGGTCACATCGCGCGACAGGGCGACCGCGGCGTGCACGTCGGCCCGGCCGGGGTCGCGCCCGTCGCCCATGGCGGGCCGCAGCTCGGTCAGGTCGCCGTAGCGGTTCTGGCCGCCGCCGAGTCGCAGGCCCAGCGCCGCGGCGAACGCGGCCTCGGCCACCCCCGCGTTGGGCGAGGGATGGTGGCGGGCGTCGGCGCGCACGGTGCGGAGGACCGCGACGGCGCGCCGGGGCCGTGCCACCGCCACCAGTCCGGCGGTCGCTCGGGCGGGGCCCCACGCCAGGGCGTCGTCGAGGCGGGCCGACGCGGTGCCGAAGTGCCGGTAGCGGTCGTCGCGGTAGCCGACCATCGAGTCGAGCGTGTCACCCGCGCGGTGGACGAGTGCGCCCACGGAGCCCGCGGCCACGGTCCACAGGGCGGGGGCGACCACGGCGTCGGTCGTGTTCTCTGCGACGGACTCGACGACGGCCCGGGCGACGGCGGCCTCGTCGAGGCCGCTGGGGTCGCGCCCGACGAGCGACGGGAGCAGCGCCCGGGCCGCGGGCAGGTCGTCGGCGTCGAGCGCCGAGGCCACCGCCAGGGCGGCGTCGTGCAGCCCCCGTCCCGACGTCGACAGGTAGCCGGCCGCGGCGGGCGAGCGAAGCGCGGCCCCGGCCAGCCCGGCAGCACCCACACCGGCGGCCGCGAGCACGGCACCCGGAGCGCGGCGGTCGTCGTAGATCCGGCCCTCCAGCGCCGAGACGCCGCGTCCGAACAGGGCGACGGGGTGCAGGTGCCCCGGAACGGGCGGCTCGCCGACGAGGCGGTCGAGCGCCAGCCCGGCCGCCGCTCCGAGCGCACGCCGGCCCCAGCGCTGCGCGGCAGGGGAGCGGCTCACCAGCGCGCCGCCGCCACCATGAGGCCCACCGTCTCGGCCACGATTCCCGCAGCCCCCAGCACATCGCCGGTGTAGCCGCCCAGTCGCCGGACGGCGAGGGTCACGACGGCCGCGAACCCGGCCACGGCGGCGGTGGCGGTGGCCGGGCCCGCCCACCCGCCGAGCGTGGCGACGACCAGCGCCAGGGCTGCGACGAGGGTCACCGCGGCCGGGCCGGACCGCCGATCCGCGAACCCGGACGCCGCCCCGGTGCCGCGGGCGTAGGGCACCAGTGCCATCGTCAGCGCCATCGCCGCCCGGGCCGCCGCCCACAGGCCGGCGAGGAGCAGCGGGTCCGGGGTGAGGGTGGCGAGGGCCGCCACCCGCGCCACCAGCACCAGCAGCACGGCCACCATGCCGAACGCACCGATGTCGGGCGTCGCCATGATGGCCAGCCGACGGTCACGGTCGACCGGGGGCAGCAGGCCGTCGGCGCTGTCGGCCAGGCCGTCGAGGTGGAGCATCCCGGTCAGCGCGGCGTCGGCTCCCACGGCCAGCACTGCGGCCAGCAGGGGCGGCCACAGCTCGCCGGCGCCCCACCACACCGCGCCGACCGTCAGCCCGACCAGCGCGCCGACCAGCCCGAACCAGGCCGGCGCGCGGCGGTCGGGCGGGGCGGCGCCCCCGACGATCGTGAGGAATCCGAGGGCGGCGCGCATCAGGCCGAGCCGGTCGCCCGGTCGAGCGCCATGACCCGCCCCGCCACCACGAGCAGCACGCGGTCGGCCTCGTCGGCGACGGCCCGGTTGAGCGCACCGAGGGCATCCGCGAACCGCCGGCCGACCTCGGTCGTCGGGTGCACGCCCAGGCCGACCTCGTCCGACACGACCACGGTGTCGCCGTTGCCGGCGGCGGCGCGTGTGCGCAGCGCAGCGCACAGCCCCTCGGCATCGGGCGCCAGGTCCGCATGAGCGGCGACCCACGTACCCAGCGAGTCGACCAGGACGCTGTCCGTCGAGCCCGGCGAGCGAGCCGGCCAGGTCGCGGCCCGCCTCGACCGTCGCCCAGGCGGCCGGTCGCCGGTCGCGATGAGCGGCGATGCGGGCGGCCATGTCGTCGTCGGTGACCTGGCCGGTGGCCACGTACGTCACCGGCCCGGGGGCGCCGACCACCAGGGCCTCCGCCACTTCCGACTTGCCCGAGCGCGTGCCGCCCAGCACGAGTGTGATCAACGGTCCGTGCCTCCTGTGCCGTGACCTGGGGAGACAGGAAGCGTAGAGCGTCGCCGCGGGTCACGGCCCGCCCGTGACCGCCGGTCGCGGCCGTGCTCGCTCGCTACAGCTGACGATCAGAGGTCAGGATCGAGCGCGAGCCGGGTCACGCGGGCCATCTCCTCGCCGAACCGCCGCGCGCCGGGCGCGGGCACCGAGCACACGATGCCGTCGATCTCGATCGGGCAGAAGTGGATGCGGTCGGGCGAGCGCACGACCACCTCGCCGTCGACGCACCCCTGGGCCCGGCCCTCGTCGTCGCGGCACGGCAGGCGGTCGACGTAGCCGTGGTCGGGCCCGGTCACGGTGGCCGCGGCGTCCGCGTAGCGGACCTGGCCGAGGTCGCGCCCCGCCCACTCGTTGACGATCCTGTTGTAGGCGTCCGCGAGGTCGGGGTTGCCGGGGAGGCCGGGTGCGGTCGGCCCACCCACGAGCACGACCCGGGTTCCCTGGGTGGCGAACATCTCGGTCGCGGCCCGTACGTCGGCCTCGGTGCGGTCGGCCAACGCCTGGTCGACGAGCCGCTCGCCGTCGGGCCCGAGCATGCACTCGGACTGGTTGTTCCCGACGAACTGCATGACGACCACGGCCGGTTCGAGCGCCGCGTCGTCCGCCATCGTCTCGAGCACGTCGCACGGTGAGGTGCCCGGCTCGACCCGGGGGACCACCTCGGCATCGCTGGTGCGCGCCAGCTCGTCCACGAACGCGCCGGACGCCTCGAACGAGAGCGAGTCGCCGTAGAGCACGACGAGCCCGTCGGGCCGCTCGGGGGGCTGCCGGAGCACGAGTACGGCCCCGGCGCCGACGAGCAGCACTGCCGCCCCCACGATGGCCCTCAGCGGGATCGACGATCGCCGGCTGGCCGACCTGCGGCGCGGTGTCACCGGCCCCGACCGGTTCGTCGCTCGACTGGCTCGGCGTGGCGTCGTCGTTCATTGCTGCAATCCCCCCAGCGCGTCCCCGGACCCGAAAGTCTGGCCGCTGCGCCACGGCCCGCGAAAGCGCGGCCGCGGGCATGGCAGACTCGGCTGGCCATGCCGCTCGACGTGCCCTCCTATGCGTTCGCCCTGCCCGACGGGGTCGACCCCCCGGCGCTCGTGTCCTTCCTGGCCGAGCATTTCGACATCGCGTCCGAGGCCACCGCATCGGTCACCTTCACCGTCCTCGACACGGCCGACCGCCGCCTGCGGGCCGCCGGCGCCGACGTCACGCTCCACGGCGGTCGCACCGGCGCCACCCTGGTCCTGCGCGAGCACGCGGGCACGGCCCCCCTCTCCGCCCCGGCCGGACGCCACAAGCGCTGGCTGGTCGACGACCTGCCCCCCGGCCCTCTGCGCGACCGGCTGGCACCCATCATCGAGATGCGGGCGCTCCTCCCGCTCGCCCGGGTGCGGGTCGACGTCCAGCCGCTCCAGGTGCGCAACGCCGACGTGAAGACCGTGGTGCGCATGCGGCTGACCACGCACGCGGCCCTCGACGCCGACGGCGATCCGGTCCCGCTCGCACCGCGCCTCGAGGTGGCTGGGGTGCTCGGATACGCGCGACCCCTGGCGCGCGTCGTCGCGGTGCTCAGCACCGAGGCGGGCCTGGTGGACGCGCCGGCGAGCATGGCCGACGAGGCCATCGCCGCGTCAGGCGGCGACCCCGAGGGCATCCGCACCAAGGTGCAGGTCCCGCTCCGGCCCGACCAGCGCACCGACAAGGCGGCGTTGGCGGTGCTGCGCGACCTGGCGGGGATGGTCGAGGCCAACCTGTCCGGCACGCTCGCCGACCTGGACACCGAGTTCCTCCATGACCTGCGGGTCGCCGTCCGGCGCAGCCGGTCGGTGCTGCGCGAGATCGCCGACGCCTTTCCCGCCGAGCCGCTGAAGCAGCAGCGCGACGCCCTCAAGTGGGTCCAGGCGATCACCGGTCCGACGCGCGACCTCGACGTCCAGCTCCTCGACTGGGAGCACCTGCTGTCCGGCATGCCGGCCGAACGTCACGCCGCGCTCGCACCGGTGCGCACCCTGCTCGGGCGACACCGGGCCGCGGCGCTCCGCGCACTCAAACGCGAGCTGCGCGGCGCGGCGTATCGCGAGGCGTGGACCGGCTACCGCACGTTCCTCGCCGGCGACCTGGGGCCCACACGCGACCGCCCCGACGCCAAGCGCCCGATCGTCGACGTCGCCGGGCGACGCATCCGCACGGTCTACAAGCGGATGGTGGCCATGGGCACGGCGATCGACGAGACCAGCCCGCCCCACGACCTGCACGAGCTGCGCAAGCGGGGCAAGGAGCTGCGCTACCTGCTCGAGCTGTTCGGCGGCCTCTGGCCCACCGAGGTCGTCAAGCCGATGGTCAAGACGCTCAAGGGGCTGCAGGACGTCCTCGGCGTGCACCAGGACCGCGAGGTGCAGGCCGACCACCTCCGGGACCTCGCCGACGAGTTGGCCGTGCAGGTCGGGGGCCCCGAGGCCCTGCTGGTGCTCGGCGTGCTCGTCGATCAGCTCGATGCCGAGCAGCACGCCGCCCGCGCCCAGTTCGCCGACCGGTTCGCCGCCTTCGCCTCCGACGAGCAGCGCAAGCTCGTGACCAGGACGTTCAGCCCGTGAAGGTCGTCGCCACCTACAACATCAAGGGTGGCGTCGGGAAGACGTCGGCGGCGGTCAACCTCGCCGCCCTCGCGGCCACCGACGGGCTGCGCACCCTGTTGTGGGACCTCGACCCGCAGGGCGCGGCGTCGTTCCTGTTCCGCGTGCGGCCCAAGGTCCGGGGCGGCGGCCGCAAGCTCGTCCGAGGGCGCAGTGAGGTGGCCGACGTGCTGCGTGGCACCGACATCGAGGGCCTCGACCTGCTGCCGGCCGACTTCTCGTACCGCCACATGGACCTGGTGCTCGACGAGTCCGGGCAGCCCACCCGCCGCCTGCGCAAGGTGCTGGCCCCGATGGCCGAGCACTACGACCTGGCCATCCTCGACTGCCCGCCGTCCATCTCGCTGGTTTCGGAGAGCGTGTTCGATGCCGCCGATGCCCTGCTGGTGCCGCTCATCCCGTCGACGCTGACGTTGCGCACGTTCGAACAGCTCGGCGATTTCGTCGACGCCGAGGTCGAGCGCCGGCCCGAGATCGTCGCCTTCTTCTCGATGGTCGACCGCCGCAAGCGCCTGCATCGCGAGGTGGTCGAGTCGCTGCCCGACGGACGTGACGACATCGCCCGCAGCGCCATCCCGGCGGCGACCGAGGTCGAGCTCATGGGGGTCGAGCGCTCGCCGGTCGTGGTCCACGCGCCCCGCAGCCGCGGCGCCCGGGCGTACGCGGAGCTGTGGGCCGAGCTGCGGGACCGTCTCGACCTCTGATCGGGCGGGTCGCCCGGGTCAGGCGGGAGTGTCCTCGGTGTCGAGGTCGAGACTGGCCGAGTTCATGCAGTAGCGCAGCCCCGTGGGCTGGGGACCGTCCTCGAACACGTGCCCGAGGTGCGAGTCGCAGCGTGCGCACCGCACCTCGGTGCGCACCATGCCGTGGCTGGTGTCGCTGATCAGCTTCACCGCGTCGCTGCGCAACGGCTCCCAGAAGCTCGGCCAGCCACTCCCGGAGTCGAACTTGGCGTCGGACGAGAACAACGTCTGGCCACAGGCGACGCAGCGGTAGGTGCCGTCGTCCTTGGTGTCCCAGTAGATGCCGGTGAACGCTCGCTCGGTGCCGCCCTTGCGCGCCACCTCGAACTGCAGTGGATCGAGCCGCGCCCGCCACCCGTCGTCAGTGGTGGGCAGATCGGCCTCGGGGACTTCCTTGGCGTCGGTCATGCCCCCAGGATGCCGGTGACCGGGGGCCATCGCACGCTGGCCCGTCACGGGAGGGCGGCGACCATGCGTTCGACGATGCGGTCTGGTGGCAGGCTGGCCACGCGTTCCATCGCCTCGAGGGTGAGGAACGCCTCGGTGCCGTGGGCCCGGCCCTGGAGGGTGACCACCAGCGAGCACGTCTCGTCGTCCTGACGCACGACGACCTCGAAGATTGCACAGCTCCGGTCGACGTAGCTGACGTTGCCCACGCGGTGCCCCGCCTCGAGCAGGAGGACGAACGCTTCGTCCGGCGGTGCCGCCAGCAGCACGGTGTCGGATCCCACGACCGTCGCGCCGACCGGCGGCGGGGCCGGGGGAGAAGGCGGCGGCGCAGGCGGGGCAGGCGCGGAGCCGGCCGTCGCGTGCAGCACGCCCGCGCGCTTCGCCCGGCTGAGCACCGAGTACGCCTCGTTGAGCCGCACGGCTGTCGACGTGGCACCGACGCCGTGGGTGTCGGGGTGCGCAGCGCGGATGCGGCGCCGGTAGGCGAGCCGCACGACGTCCCAGCCGTCGGACTCCGCGACCCCGAGCACGGCGCGAGCCTCGACGACGTCCATGCGGCCGATCCTGTCAGGCCGGGGCCAGGAACGCGGCGAGCAGCGCCCGGTACCGGCCGGGGTCGTGGCTGCCGGCGTGCTCGCGGGCGGCGTGCATCGCCAGCTGGGGCATGCCGACGTCGACCGTGGTGATGCCCAAGCGGGCGGCCGTGATGGGGCCGATCGTCGACCCGCAGGGCAGGTCGCTGCGCATGGCGAACCGCTGGAGCGGCACCTTGGCCTGTTCGGCCGCGAGCGCCACGAGGGCGCTGCCCGGGGCATCGGTGGCGTAGCGCACGTTGGCGTTGGCCTTGAGCACCGGGCCGCCGTTGAGCGCCACCTGGTGCTGCGGGTCGTGGCGGTCGGCGTAGTTGGGGTGCGTGGCGTGCGCCATGTCGGCCGACAGGCACGCCGAGCGGGCCAGCGCCCGGTGCAGCGTCTCGCGGTCTCCGCCCCGGGCCAGCACCGAGCGCTCGAGCAACGTGGGCAGCAGCGACGAGCCGGCGCCCCGGTCGGAGGTCGACCCGACCTCCTCGTGGTCGAACAGGCACACCACGGGGACCGGCCCGTTGCCGGCTGACGGCGCGACCTCGGTGAGCGCCTCGACGGCCGCCCAACAGGACGCCAGGTTGTCCAGCCGTGCCGAGCCGATGAGCTCGTCGTCGCGACCGACGAGCGCGCCGGGGGCGAGGTCGTGGAGCATCAGGTCCCAGCCCAGGACGTCGGTGGCTTCGACCCCCAGCTCGTGGGCCACGAAGCCGACGAAGCCGGCGGTGCCCGTCGCCGCCGACGGGGTCGCGCCAGCGGGCGGCTCGATGCCCCACAGCGGGGTCAGGTGATGCTGGGCGTCGACGACGAGCCCGGCGGTGTTGACGTCCCGGTCGAGGTGGATGGCGAGCTGGGGGATGGCGCACACGGGGCGGTCGACGCGCAGCAGCCGCACCAGGGCACCGGTGCCGTTCCGCCGCACGGCCACCCGGCCCGACAGGCCGAGGTCGCGGTCGAGCCAGCTGCTGAGCAGCACGCCGCCATACGCCTCGACCCCGAGCTGGCGCACGCCCGCCCGGACGACGTCGGGCTGGGGTTTGATGCGCAGGTTGGGGCTGTCGGTGTGGGCGCCCACGATGCGGAACCCGTCCTGGGGTTCGTGGCCCGGCGCGGCGACCCACGCGATGAGGCTGCCGCCACGCACGACGTAGAAGCGCCCGGGCTCGCCAGGCCACGCCGCGTCCTCGGCCAGGCGGGTGAAGCCTGCCTCGCCCAGCAGCGCCGCCGCGGTGGTGCAGGCGTGGTAGGGCGAGGGCGACGCGTCGCAGAAGCCCAGCAGCCGGCGGGCGGCATCGAGGTCGATCGCTGACACGGTCACGAACGGTCGATGCTACTGCCCCCGTCACCGTCCCCGTCCCGCCCACCCGTGGCCCGGGGCTGGCGCGGCCGGCGTCGGGGCCGCCAGGATCAGGCCCGTGGCTCCCCCCGCCGTCGACCTCGTGATCGTGCACCGCGACAAGCCCGACGCGGTGCTCCGTACGGTCGGCCGCTTCCTCGATCAGAGCGTGCCGCCGCGCATCGTCGTCGTCGACAACGGCTCGTCGCCCGTCGGGCTCGCGCAGGTCCGCGACGGCCTGCCTGCCGAGGTCGAGCTGATCGAGGCGGGGTCCAACACCGGGTTCGGCCCCGGGGCCAACATCGGCTTCCGCCGGTTCCTCGCGCACGACCCGGCGCCCTGGCTGGCCGTGTGCCCCCACGACGCGAACCCGCTGCCCGGGTGCGTCGAGCGCCTGGTCGAGGTGGTCGAGGCCCAACCGCGGGCCGGTCTGGCGTCGGCCGATGTGGGCGACGGCCTCACGCCAGTCGTCGACCGGTACTTCGGGGCGATCCCCGCGCCGGCCACGGTGGTCGACGGCTGGGAGCCGTCGGGCTATCCCCACGGCACGCTGATGATCGCCCGCCGCGAGTGCCTCACCACCGTCGGCCTGTTCGACGAGCGCTACTTCGCCTACTGCGAAGAGGCAGAGCTGGCGATCCGGGCGAAGGCCGCCGGCTGGCAGGTGGGCGTGGTGCGGGGCGCGGAGGTGCGCAACACCGACGTCGGCTCCCGCGCCGCGGTGGTCGACTACCTGCAGCTGCGCAACACCCTGTTGATGGTGCGCGAGCACTCGGGGCTCTACCACGCCACGATCCGCCTGCTGATCGCCGTGTGGGACCTGGCATCCGGCGCGGTCGTGCCGTCGCGCCGCGGGCCGTACTGGGCCCCACGGGCGCGGCTGCTCGCCATCGCCCACCATGTGCGCCACCGCTACGGCCCGCCGCCCGCGGACCTGTACGAGCCCTAGCTCACGGCGCGCCGGGCAGCCGGCCCGACTCGGCCGCCGCGAGCTCCGGGCGCACTCGCACGAGGTAGACGCCCGACACCGCGAGGCCGACGAGCAGCGTCATCGCGCCGAACAGGATGACGGCCAGCCAGACCACCCGCCGGCGCCCGGCCAGCGCCCAGGCCCATTCGGGTCGGCGGGCGGCGTCGAGCAGCGCCCACGCGGTGAGCGCCAGCGGGATCGAGCACAGGAGGACGAGCGCGACGCTCGCCGCGGAGTCGGACCAGGTGATGGCCGCAGCCTAGGACCCGGTCGGCAGCGCTATGACGGTGGCTGCACGGCCTCGCCCGGGCGCACACGGCGCAGGCGGTTGGTGGCATCCTCGAACCCCGGCAGCGGTGCCTGCAGCGACAACCCCAGCTCGGTGACGCGTGCGCCGACCAGGTTCTCGACCTCGGCCCAGTCGGCCGCCCGCGGGCCGGCGACGTCGCGGTTGTAGGGCTGCTCGTAGACGATGACGTGCGCCCCGGTGGCGCGCAGCGCGACGACGTTGTGCGGTGCGTCCTCGACGTAGCAGTCGGCCTCGACCTGGGGTTTCGCGCCCAGGAAGCACAGGTCCCGGTAGGGGATGCCGGACGCGTCGAGCCAGTCGACCGTGTCGGCGACGGCCGTGGCGTGGCCCCAGTTGACGTAGAGGCGATGGGTGATGATGCGGATCCACACGCCCGCGTCGGACAGTCGCCACAGGGTCTCGGCGGCGCCGGCCATGGCGGGCATCGTGCGGAAGATGCGGTGCTCGAGCACCGCCGCCTGGTGGAGCTCCTCGAACTGCGCGACGGACAGGCCCCACTCGCGGAAGTCCCAGGACCGCTCGAGCGGCAGGGCGTCGACAGGGGTGCCGGTGCGCTCGGCCACCACGTCGCGCAGGGCGACCGTGTAGTCGCCGCACACGCCGTCGAGGTCGACGCCGAGGATGAAGCCGTCAGCGGTCACGTCATGGCCTCCGGTCACTCGGTGTCGCTGCGCCGAGCCTGCCACACGCGGTCGACCAGCACGTCCGCGATGAGGATCAGCACGGCCAACCACCCCACGGGGTGGGGGCGTCGCATCTCGATCGGCCAGTCGAAGCTCGGGTCGGGGTTCCAGCGGGTCTGGATGTACAGCACGTAGAGCCCGCAGAGACCGAGCGCGATGGGACTGCCGAGCAGCAGATAGCGGCGGAAGGTCTCGTGGCGCGCACCGATGCCTGCGGCCAGGCCCAGCAGCCCACCGACGACGGGCCCGGCGAGCACCAGGCCCAGCAGGCCCACCCCGACGCCGGTCCACACCGCGGCGCGGCGGGTCGGCAGCGCACCGTCGTAGCGGAACGCCAACACCGACGAGTACGGCTCGGCCAGCGACGACGGTGCGTTCACGACGGTGCGGGGGCGCCGGATCGCGAGCGCCAGGCAGAGGAGCGCGGCGGCGATCGAGAGGACGATCGCGACGTTCACCCGCTGCTGCGGTGCGAACCG
This sequence comes from uncultured Acidimicrobiales bacterium, assembly GCA_963735375.1. Classification (GTDB taxonomy): domain Bacteria; phylum Actinomycetota; class Acidimicrobiia; order Acidimicrobiales; family VFJN01; genus ZC4RG19. The sequence continues at coordinate 161,826 of CAVTKS010000003.1, read as the reverse complement.
CATGTCGACCTCGAACGACGCCGAGTCGGGCGTGACCAGCCATCCGTTGGCGAAGCCGTCGACCAGCACCGGCTCGCCGAGCGCGTCGCCGCCCACCGACGCGGTCCAGCCGACGTTGTGGCTCTGGCCCAGCACCAGCCAGAACGGCTCGTCCGGCGTGGCGCCCGTGATCCGCACGGTCGACCGGTCGTGGCCCTCGGAGACGACCTCGACGGTCGGCGGTTCCGCGGTGCCCTCGCCCTCGCCGCTTTCGTCGGCACCCGCCGCGGTGGCCACCCCTGCCACGAGGGGGCCGGTGCCGGGAGCGGAGGCGCCTCCGCCGGCGTCGGACCGCAGGACGAGCTGGTCGACCTCGAGCCCCGTCGCGCGACCCCGGGTGGTGACGATGTCGTGCTCTCCCGCCCCCAACGTGACGGGAGCCCCGCCGCAGACGGTCAGCGGCAGCGGGTGCCCGGCGAGCGCCGTCGCCATCGGCCCCGTCACCCGCACGGGGACCGGCTCGCCGTCGATCGTCACCAGGTCGGTGCGGCACCCCGAGTCGAACGTGTCGGGCATGGCGGGCACCTTGTCGCCCGGCAGCCCGATCTCGGCGATTGCGGCCGGCTGGTCCACCTCGTTGTCGCTCACCCAGTCCTGGGTGACGACCGGCCGGATGCCCGTGAAGCGGAACCGGAACGTCGAGCCCGTGACCTGGTCGGGCAGTGGCACGTCCACGACCTGCGTGGCGTTCTGGTGGTCGCCGTCGACGACCGCCGCCAGCGGGACCCGGCCCACCACCGCCCCGTCGACCATGACCTCGACCTCGGTGGGCACGGAGTGCAGCCCGTCGGCGACGATCGTCAGCGGCACCGAATCGACCGTGACGGGCTCGGTCAGGTTGACCTCGACCCACTGACGTTCGGGCTCGCTGCGCACGGTCGTCCACGCGGTGGCGGGGTCGCCGTCGAACGCGGCGGCGGGCGTGTGGATGCTGCCGTTGAGCCGGGTGCTGCCGCGCACCCAGGTGACCGACCCGTCGTGGGGGCGACCCAGGACCTCGTCGAGGACGTAGGACGGGAACCGCCGGAACAGGCTGACGTCGCCCTCGAGCAGGAACTCGCGCTCGGACGCCAGCTCGAACGACCGCACCATCTGGGGCTCCTCGTCCAGCCGGGTGGTGTCGGTCGGGTCCTGCCGCTGACGGGTGAGGCTGATCGCGAGGGGGTGATCGAGCGCCGCGTCGCCGGCGGCGTCCAGCAGGTCGGTCGGCAACGCGATCGACTGCTCGAGCAGGGGCGGGTCGTCGCCGATGGAGATCTCGGAGAAGCCGACGCTGGCCAGCCCGGCGTACCGGGGGACGACCCCGGCGGAGTCGTCGAGGATCTCGATGGACAGCGACTCGAACGTGCGGGACGGGAATGTGACCCGCTGGCCAGGCGCGTCACGAGATTCCTGGCCCAGGAGGACGTCGACCGGAGCGCCGCCGTCGAACCGCAGGCGGACCTCGGTGAGGAACCGGTTGCGTCCACCCGACGTCGGCTGGGTCAGGGTGATGTGATCGGTCGTGACGGCCTCGGTGAGGTCGAGCTCGATGCGCTCGCCACGCGCGTCGGTGAACGCGGCTGTGCGCCAGGCAGTGTCGAAGTCGCCGTCGACGGCCAGCGCCGGCCGCTCCTCGCTGGTGAACGTGATCGGGTTGCCGTAGCTGGTGGCGTTGGCCGTGACGCCGCCGCGCTCGTCGGCGACGGTCATGGTGTCGTCGTCGGCGTCGGGGAACAGGGGGAGCCGGTTGTCCGTGGGATCGGACTGGAGCGGCTCGCTGTCGGCAGACTCGGTGTAGCCCCGGGTGTGGCGCACGGTGGTCCAGCGCTCGCCGCGGCGACGGTTCGAGTCGGTCAGGAGCAGGACGGCACCGTCGTCGAGCGCCGCCTCGATCTCGTCGTCGCTGAGCTCCGCGGAGTACCGGATGAGCTCGGAACCGTCGATGAGGCCGGCGCCGGCGGCGTCGACGATGCCGGCACCGTCGCCCGCGACGAGGAGCGGGTGGTCGGTGGCGTGCGTCGAGACGATGGGCACCGGGTCGGTGACGGGCAGCACGGCGACAGCGGGCGGGTCGGGCCAGGCCGGGTCGGTCTGGAACAGCAGCTCGTCGTCGAGCTGCACCTCGGGCACGGTCAGGTTGGGCGCGGCCGGCCCGAACCCGGTCGGCTCACCGAGGCCACCGGCGTGGGTGATGAACTCCCAGAAGTTGCGGGGACGCGGCGTGTTGTAGCGCTCGTACTGCAGGTCGCTCTGCACGAGCACGTGACCGGCCCGCAGCAGGCGGGCGATCGGGGCGATGCTGTCGGGGTCGGCCGTGCGCTCCTGCAGGCGGAGGTCGAAGGCGTTGAGCAGGTTGGCCGAGGCCGCCGAGCCGTAGGGGATCAGCTCGCGCTGCACCGACGGGCGGTCGATCAGCCCGGGCAGCACGGGGTCGACCGTGTTGCCCCAGCGGTAGCTGGCGAAGTCGGTGCCCGGCAGCACCAGTACCCGCGTCTCGGAACCCTCGGCGTCGAGGTGCGCGGCGGCCTCGTGCCAGTAGTCGGGGATCGCCTCGGGGCGACGCAGGTTCTCGGGCACGAACTGCCCGAGCCACAGCGGCGGCAGCGCCAGCAGGGCCACCAGGACCACGCCCATCGTGAGCGGCCCACTGGTGCGGGGCCAGCGTCGGGCCAGGCTGGTGATGCCGGCGCCGAGGAGCACGGCCAGAGCCAACGCGACGAGCGGCACCGCCCGGGGCAGGCTGCGCATCGACAGGCCGACGTCGGAGAGCAGGAACGCCCGGAGCGCGCGCGACCAGGCCGAGCCGCCGTTCCACGGGTAGGCGCCGACGGCGAGTGCCACGCCCACCACGAGGAGCAGCACGAAGTAGGCCCGGTGCCGCCAACGAGCGACCGCCCCACCCAGCAGGCCGGCGATGGGCACGAGGTACGTGAGGATGATCAGGGGGAGGAACTGGGTGTAGGGCTCGCTGGGCTCGATCCACGGGCCCAGCCGGTCGCCGCCATAGAAGAACCAGTAACCCAGGCCGCGCAGCACCTCGTGGCTGACGGACACCGCGGCGACCGTCTTGGCGGTCTCGGTGTAGCGCAGGATCTCGATGCCGTTGGTGCCCTGGACCGACAGGCCCACGATCCACCACGCCGACAACGGCACGGTGAGCACGCCGATCCGCAGGCCGGCCCGGATCGCCGTGCGCAGCGAGACCTCGTGGGCGACCCACACGGCGTGCGCCAGCCACAACACCGGTGCCACGCCCACGAGCAGCAGCGCGGTCGCGTTGACGCTGCCGCACGTCGCCACCGTGAGCGCGAACAGGGCGGGATAGCGCCACCCCTTCGTGCGCGCCGTCAGGATCGTGAAGGCGATGAGCCAGGGGAGCGCGACGAAGGGCAGCAGGATCGCCGAGAGCCGCGCCACCAGGGTGAGCAGGTACGGGGTGAGCGCGTAGACGAACGTGGCGCCCACGACGCCCGGGCCGCTCCAGCCGAGCGTGCGCAGCAGGTAGGCGACGCCCGCGCCCGCGGCGAAGATGATCGTGCCCCACCACAGCCTCTGCGCGGCCCAGTCGGGCACGCCGACCTGGTCGAGCAGCCAGTAGAACGGCCCCATCGGCCAGAGGTAGCCGACGTTCTGGTGCGTGACGGTCCCCAGACCGATCGACGGATCCCACATCGACCACGCCCGGCTCATGAGCTTGGACGGGTCGACGTAGAGGTAGGTCTTCGTGTCGGCGCTGACCCAACCGCGCTGGGTGAGCAGCAGCGGCACGTACGCGACGAAGGCCAGGCCACCGAGCAACCGCAGCCAGGGGCCCCGGGGCGACGTGGCCGAGCGCGAGACCGCGCGGGTGGCTCCGGTCGAGCTGGCGGGGGTGGCCATCGCGGTCGCCAGCAGCGGCCGGCGGAGCCGGAGGCGCTGCGCCAGCCTGGGGAACGGGTTCGTCATCGTCGCGATCGGCGCCGCGACACCTCGTCGGCGACCACGCGCATGAGCTGGGTGGCCGTGTTGCTCCAGGTGAGCTCACGGGCCCAGGCGAGCGCGCCCTCGCTGAGCCGGGCGCGGAGCTGCGGATCGGCGAGCACGTCGGCGATGGCGCCGCCCAGGCTCTCGGGGTCGCCCTCGGCCAGCAGGCCGGAGGAGCCGTCGCGCACCGCGTCGGCATGGCCGGCGATGCGCGTCGCCACGGCCGGTGTACCGCAGGCGGCGGCCTCGGTCATCGTCATGCCCCAACCCTCGCGGGCCGACGCGGACGACACGATCCACGCCTGACGGTAGAGGTCGATCAGCTCGGTGTCGGTGAGGCGGCCGCGCAGGGTGACCCAGTCCGCGGCGTCGAGCTCGTCGATCACCGACTCGACGCGTGGGCGCTCGTAGCCTTCGCCGACGATGTGCAGCCGCAGGTTCGGCACGCGGGCGCGGGCGTGGTGGGCGGCCCGCACGAGGGCGTCGTACCGCTTGACCGGGGCGAGGCGCCCGACGGCGACGACCAGGGGATCGGGTGAGCGCTCGCCCCCGGGCGAGAAGCGGGGATCGATGCCCGGGTGGACGACCGTCACGCGGTCGTCGCGGAAGCCCAGGTCGTGGACCAGCTCGTGCTTTGACGACTCGGACAGCGTCGCGACGGCGGAGCTGCGGTAGAGCGGTGGCGCCACCTTGCTCTCGAACAGCGCTCCGAGTGGGCCGAGCGTGTCGCCGAGCGTCATGTTCCACATATCGGCATGGACGTGGTGCAGCAGGATGACCCGGGGGCCGCGGTTCCACACCGGGCTGAGGAACGGCATGCCGTTCCAGATCTCGATCAGGACGTCACGGGGGCCGGTACGCCGGGTGATCTCGGCCAGTGCCGCCCGCGGGAAGACGAGGTGGCGGCCGGCCCGGCGGATGACCTTGTAGCCGTCGCGCACGGTCTCGGTGGGCTGACCCTGGGCCCACGAGGTGCGCATGGTGACGTCGAGGCCCGCGGCGGCCCACAGCTTGGCCACCTCGGCGATGTGCACCTCGGAGCCGCCGGCCTCGACGTCGTCGAGGTCACGCCACGCCAGGACGTGGATGTGGCGGATGCCGGCAGCAGCCGCGAGATCGCCGATCTTGGAGGTGGGGTCCGTCGGGGGATCGGCGAAGTCAGGCACAGCGTTGCTCACAGGTGGTTGTCCTCCCCATCCCCAGTGTCGGGTAGCCGGGTACTCGACGGGATGCGACGCCATGGGTCCGTTCGGTCATGAGCGCGTGCAGGTTGAGACTCGGGTACCGGATCGGCCGTATGCTACGGACTTCCGCGCCAGCGCACCAACGTATGGGGGAGGTGCGCGGACAGCCGGCGCCACGACTCGACGGAGCTGCCCGTGTCCAATAGTGAGGAGTCCACCGTGACCGACCTCGATCAGGCTCTCGACGGCGTCGAGGGCTGGTTCAGCCCCGAGCAGGTCGCCCGTGTGGTCGAGCGTGCCGCCCAGGTCCCCGCCACCGGCCGCATCGTCGAGATCGGCAGCTTCCGCGGCCGCTCGATGATCGCCATCGCGCGGTCCGCCACCGAGGGCGCCGAGATCGTGGCGATCGACCCGCACGCCGGCAACGACCGCGGCCCGCAGGAGATCGAGGGGTTCGAGGACGAGGCCGCGGTCGACAGCAAGGTCTTCCTCACCAACCTCGAGCGCGCCGGGTGCGCGACCGCGTCACCTACGTGCGCAAGTTCAGCCACGACGCGCTCGACGACGTCACCGGGCCCATCGACATGCTGCACATCGACGGCGCCCACCGGTACGGCCCGGCCAGCGACGACATCGCCAGCTGGGGCGCCCGCGTGGTCGACGGCGGCTCGATCCTGATCCACGACTCGTTCTCGTCGGTGGGCGTCACGCTGGCCCTGGCGGCCAAGCTCACGTTCTCCGGCGGCTGGCGCTACGTCGGGCGCAGCCGGTCGCTCGCCGAGTACCGGCGCGAGCCCGTGCGCGGCGCGGCCCGCATCACCAACGTGGGCCGTCAGCTCGCCCAGTTGCCGTGGTTCGCCCGCAACGTGGCCATCAAGCTGCTCATCGTCGCCAAGCTGCCCCAGGCCACCAGGCTGCTCGGCCACACCGGCGAGACCTGGCCCTACTGACCGCGCCGGACTGACCGCGGGCGGTCAGGTCGAGTTGGCAGCCGCCTCGACGTCGGCGTCAGGCACGCCGGCCGACACCGGTGCCGCGGACACCGATGCCTCGGTCGTCGAGACGTTGAGCGACTCGGCCTCGGGCGCGGCCGACGGGAGCGAGGGCGGGCGCTCGGCGATCGGGCCGCTGCGGCGGAACACCCGGTCGCGCAGGCCCCACCAGGTCACGAGCGACATCGCCTCGCCGATGATGTGCCACGACATCTTCGACACACCGCGTACGCGGTCGTTGAAGGTGATGGGCACCTCGACGATCGTCGCGCCGAGGCGGTGGGCCCGGTACGACAGCTCGAGCTGGAACCCGTAGCCGGTCGCCTTGGTGGCACTGGTCTCGACCGTCTCGAGGATGTCGGCCCGGTAGGCCCGGAAGCCGGCCGTCGCGTCCTTGACGCCCAGGCCCAGCACCGTGGACGCGTACAGGTTGCCTGCGCGTGACAGCAGCCGGCGGACCAGCGGCCAGTTGGCGGTGGCGCCGCCCGCGATGTAGCGCGAGCCGATGGCGATGTCGGCGCCCTTGTCGACCTCGGCGAGCAGCGCCGGCAGCCGGTCGGGCGGGTGCGACAGGTCGGCGTCCATCTGCACGACCACGTCGTAGCCCTCGGCGAACGCGTGCTTGAACCCGGCACGGTACGCGCCGCCCAGCCCACCCTTGCCCGGGCGGACCAGCACGTCGACCTGCCCCAGCTCGTCACCGGCGGCCCGAGCCAGGTCCGCGGTGCCGTCGGGGCTGGCGTCGTCGACGACCAGCACGTCGGCCTGCGGCAAGGCCGCACGTACCTTGCCGAGCACATCGGCGATGTTCTCGGCCTCGAGGTAGGTGGGGATGATGACGAGCGTTCTCATGCTGAGCCCCAGACGTCGTTCGTGGCGGAAACGGTACTCCGTGTCCTTCGGTCGTGTCCTGTGACACCACGTTCGGTGGCCGAACAGCGTCGTTCGTTAGCGTGCTGCGGCGAGGCGGGACGTCCGGTTGTCTGGGTCATGCGCTGCCTTCCCCCTGGTCACAGCGGATGTAGAGCTCGAATATCGGGCGGCCCGGACCGGCGGCCGCCGCGTTGTCGCCATAGCTGTCGTGCTTGCAGAACAACTCAGCGAGCACCTCGTTGGGCTCGTCGGACCCCGGGTCCATCGAGGTGTTCGGCTCGAACCAGTTGTCGTACATCGTCGACAGGATCACGACGTCGGCCGCACGCACCTCGTCGGCCAGCCCGGAGTCGTCCGCATTGGCCACCCCCGGGTCCATCTCGATGAAGCGGGTGCCCGGCTCGAGCTGCGGCAGCAGGAAGTACAGGTACGACTCGCTGTACGGCGTGACGCTCAGGTCGCCGGGGCCGACGATCAGCCGGTCGCCCGGTTCGGTCAGCGCCTCGATGTCGGCGAACATCTGCTCGGCGGCCACACCGACGTCGTGTCGCCCGTAGTAGAAGCTGCGGCCGCGGTGGTCGACCGAATAGAAGTGGCGGTCGTGGCCGACGCTCTGCGCCACGTAGTCGGCGTACCAGCGATAGGTGAAGTGGGGGAACACGAGCATCAGGGCCAGCGGTGCCAGAGCCGCCGTGCGGGTGACGAGCACCCGCGTCCCGCGCAGGCGCCCGACCTCGGCGAGGAAGGCCGGCAACAGGCCGAACGCCACGCAGCTCACCCAGGACAGGTGGGCGGTGTCCGCGCGTTGGACCGCCTGGGGGAGCAGCCCGAGGGCGAACAGGCTGAGCGCCACGAGGCGCCAGCCGTGCTCGCTGCCCGCCCGCTTCGCCCACACGGCGATGATCACGAGGCTGACCGTGACGGCCACCAGTGCCCAGAAGAACAGGAAGATCTGCATCGGCTGCTCGGGCGCCGGGAAGGGCCACGGGAACTTGCGGAACGCGAACGCCCGGTTGAGGAAGCTGGTGTACTCGTCGTGGGGCGGCGGGAAGGGCAGGCGGCGACCGGCACGCAGCTCGAACACCGGCTCCAGCACCATGCCGCGGATCGCGTTGCCCGGCCCGGCCAGCACGAGGTGGACCAGGTAGGGGCTGACGCCGATGGCCGCGCCGAGCGCGAGCTTGCGGCGACCGGCACCGTCGAGCGCCCACAGGAACAGCACGCCCAACGACAGGCCCAGGCAGATCACCAGGTCGGGGCGGAACAACAGCGCCGCCCCGGCGAGCAGGCCGGCGACGGTCAGCCCGCGCTCGCGCCGCTGCCCGGGATCGAGCGCCCGAGTGGCCACGGCGACCGCCCACAGCGCGAAGGCGATGCCGCCCACCCACGCCAGGGCCGTGACCCCGATCGGCGGAATGATGATGAGGGCGGTCACCGCCCCGCTGACCGCGGCGATGTAGCGGCCCCACCGGTAGCCGATGGCCGTCATGGCGGAGATCAGCCCGACGAGCTGCAGCATCCCCACCACGCGCTCGGTCCAGAGCGAGACGCCGAACACCTTGAAGAAGCCGGCGAGCGTCCAGATGCTGCCGGGTCCGTAGAGGTGGAGGTAGTCACGGTTCGGGATGTCGCCCGCGAGCAGCCGCTCGGGGAACACCAGCATGAACCCTTCCTCCATCGGCGGCCCCGGGGCGCGGAACACGCCGCGCAACGGCAGCGCGATGACCACGCCCACCACCAGCGTCGGGACGACCCACCGGTGGCGGCCGAACCAGCTGCGCAACCGGTCGATGCGCGCCGCGCCGCCCTTGTCGGTCGAACTCGTGCCCGCCACCGGCGGATCGGCCTCGTCCCCGGCCGCCGGGTCGATGGTGGTGGTGGCCGGTCGTGAGGTCGGTTCGTCGGGCATCAGCCGGCGACCTCGGATGGCTGCCCGGCGGGTAGCCCGACCGGCTGCCAACGGTCGAAGAGACGGCGCGAGCGGTCCTTCAACGTCAACGCCGGGCCTTCGACCAGCACGTACGACACCGCGGCGGCGACGATGCTGCCCGCCAGCGTGACCACGAGCGCGGCCGGCATCGAGCCGGTGAAGATGGGCAGGTCGAAGATGTCGCGGTAGATGTCGAGTACCCCCTCGTGCCAGAGGTAGATGCCGTACGACAACACTCCCAGCGCCACCATGGGTCGGCTGCCCAGCCAGCGCAGCGACCGCGGAAGCGTCGCACCTGAGAGCGCGACCGGCAAGACGACCAGGAACCCGACCGCGGCGTAGAGCAGCTCCTTGACCATCGACGTGCCGGGGTCGCTCGCCCCGACCTCGAAGCCCAGGCCGAGCTGGGTCGCCGCCAGCCAGAAGCACCCGACCGCGGCCGCCCAGCAGACGAGCGGGTGACGGCGGGGCCACTCGAGGAGGCGCAGTGGCTCGTCGCGGCGGCGCGACCACTCGAGCGCGAGCGCCAGGGCCATGCCGGGCACGAACAGGTGGAAGTTGGCGGGCAGCCAGTGGATGCGGGGGTCGATCGTGCCCGTGGTGACGTCGCTGGAGTCGACCGTGTGCACCCAATAGCGGAAGGCCAGCGCACCGGCCGCCGCCGCCGCCAGGACGGCAAGCTCGCCCACGAAGGCCCGGTGGGGAGCGAGCCGCCGCCCCGCCCAGGCGGCGCCCGCCGCCCACAGCGGCAGCACCAGGTAGAAGGCGATCTCGTTCGTCAGCGTCCACGCCTGCTGGAGCCCGCCCAGCGCGGTGTGCGCCGAGTAGCTCTGCAACAGGCCGTAGAAGGTCACGAAGTCCCACAGGCCCTGGATCTCGTCGCGCCCACGCACGTCGAGCACCACGACGAGCACCGTGAGGGCCAGCCAGTAGGCCGGGTAGATGCGCAGGAACCGGTTGCGCAGGTAGTTGCGCGTGTCGGGTCGCGCCCGACCGTCGAGCCGCCGGGCCACGAACGGCCGGTAGAGCAGGAAGCCCGACAACACGAAGAAGATGGCGATGCCCACGTCGAGGCGGGCCAGGTAGTGGCCCGTGGCGTCGCGGGTGGAGAAGCCCACCTTGAGGCCCACATGGGTGACGAGCACGCCGATCGCCGCCACGGCGCGCAGGCCGTCGAACCCGGCGAAGCGTCCGGTCGAGGACCCCAGCCCGCCCGGGGGGTCGCCCTCCACGGGCGGCGGGGGAGCGTCCGGCGTGACGGTGGAGGCGGCCTCGGCTCGCTGATCGGTCCACGCCGACCACCGCCGTCGCGCGCCCGCGAACGCCGCGTCGAGCGACACGGCGGCGGGGAACATCAGGGCCAGCTCGGCCGGCAGCCTGAACCGCGTGTTGCCGTAGATCACGGCCACGATGACGACGACGCTGCCGACCACGGCCACGATCGGGAAGATCGGCCGACCGGCCCGGCGCAGGCCCACCAGGCCGATGGCCCCACCCACGGCGATCGCATACCAGGCGAGCAGCCCGATCTCGCCGAGCACCGGCTCCCTGGTCTCGACCGACGTGTCGAGCTGGATCTGCTCCTGGGGTTGGTACAGGCCGAAGGTGCGGCCGATGCGGCCCGCGACCACATAGGGGACCCGGTCGGAGTGGTCGCCGGCGTACTGCAGCGCGATCTCGCGGAAGCCCTTGCCCTGCGCCGAGGCGTCACCCTCGGGGACGAGGTGCTCGGTCGCCTGGATGCACGCCAGCGACCAGTAGCCGACGCGGTCGCCGTAGTACACCTCCTCGCAATTGGCGGTCCCGAGGGTCTGGTCGAACTGCGCCGAGAGGGTGGTCGGCTCCTGGAACCGGCCCATGTTGTACCCGACCCAGGGCGCGATCAGGACGGCCGCCGCGACACCGGCCGCGGCGATCTGGGGCAGCCACCGCACCGGCGCGCCGCCGGCGGCGACGAGCGACCGCCGGCGCCACCACACGAGCGGCAACGCGATGAGCGGTCCGAGCAGGATCGTTTCCGAGCGCACCAGAGACGCCACGCCGATCACCGCACCGAACGCGAGGGCGTTGGCCATGGTGGGCCGGTCCCACCACCGGTACGCGAACAGCAGGACGAACGCCGTCGTGGCCACCATCATCGTCTCGGACACGACCATGGCGTCGAAGTAGAAGAGGTTGGGGCTGAGCGCGGCCATGGCCGCCACGATGAGGCCGACCCGCTCGCCGGCGATGCGCCGACCGGCCAGTCCCATCGCCGCCACGCCGGCGGCGCCCAGCAGGCACGAGAGCACCTGGTGCTGGAAGAACGTCCGCAGCCCGAGCCACGAGAACCCGGCCAGGACCGTCATGAACCCGGGTGGGTGGTCGGCGCCGGGCATGCGCACGCCGAACAGGAGGAACTGGTACGGGTGCACGTACCCCTCGCCGTCGGCGAGCAGGAGGGCACCGTGGTGGTAGTAGTACGGATCGCCGATCGGGGTCCACGGCGTGCGCCACCCGAGCAGGTAGGTCAGCCGCACGGCCACCGCGGCGGCGGTGATGCCCACGAGCCACCACCAGAAGCGGCGGGGCCGCCCCGGTGCGGCGTTGCCGCCGGTGGCGGCCACCGGTGCGGCGCCCGGGTGCGCGCCGGCACCGTCGGTGCCGGGGCCGGAGCCCGGCGAGGCGGTGGTGTCGGGGTTCGTGGCGGTGGTGGTCATCGACGAAGCCGGCCGGCCCGCTCCCTCGACGATCGGCGTCGAGGCCTGCAGCCGAGCGGTCGGCGACGGCACTGTAGTGCCGCAGGACACAGCGCCGAAGACCGACCGGCCGCCCCCGGCCACCACTGCCGGGTCCGGCCGGCGGCGCTCGCGGTGACTACTGTGACCCGCCGTGCCCGATGCGCTCCGAGACTGGGGGAGGCGAGCGCTGCCGCCCCTGCCGCCGTTGTCCCGACGCGCCCGGTGGTCGCTGCTCGCGATCGTGGCGGTCGGCGCGGTGCTGCGCATCCTCTGGGGGTTGAAGGCGCAGGCTCCGGTCGAGCTGCGCGACCCGGTTCTTTACCTCATCCTGTCGGACAACCTGGCGGCCGGCCACGGCTACAGCTACGGCCCGGCGGCCGACCAGGGCACGACGGCCTACTACCCGCCGGGCTACCCGCTCGCGCTCGCCGCGGTGGTGTGGCTGGTCAAGTTGGCGCCGTTCGACGTGACCACGTTCGACGTGGCCGTGTGGCTCAACGTCGCGCTCTCGGTGGCCACCATCGGGCTCGTGTTCGTGCTCGGTCGCAGGTTGGCGGGCGACAAGGTCGGCCTCGTCGCCGCCGGTATCTGGGCGCTGTGGCCGAACCTGATCTTCCACAGCGGCATCGTGCTCACCGAGACGCTGTTCCTGTTCCTGCTCGTGCTGCTGCTGATCGTCGTGCTGGGCGACCCGGCGGCCGCACGGGCGCCCGGCAAGGCCCGCCTCGTGACGATCGGCGTGATCTTCGGCCTGTCCCTGCTGGTACGGCCGGTGTCGGCGGTGATCGCGCCCGTGTTCCTCGTGTTGTGGTGGGGAGCGGGCGTCAAGGCTGCGATGTGGCGGTTGGCGCTGGTCGGTGTCGCCGTGGTGGCCGTGCTCGTGCCCTGGTCGATCCGCAGCTCGGTCGCCATGGACGAGCCGGTGGCACTGTCGCTCAACATGGGCGACAACCTGTGCATGGGCCACAACCCGGGGGCGACAGGTGGCTTCGTCGACCTCGGTGCACACTGCTACGCCGCCGAGGGCCTCCAGCGTCCCGAGGCGGAGACGCGGCGCCAGTCCGAGAACATCGACCGTGCGGTGACCTATATCACCGAGCACCCCGGCGAGACGCTGGAGCGCACGCCGTCGAAGCTGCGGTACACGCTCGGGAGCGATCACGACGGCCTCGACGCCGCCGAGGACTACGGCGAGCGCCCCATCGTGTCGGCATCCGCGCACGACGCCCTCGCGCGGGTGGCGGACGCCTTCTACATCCTGGTCGGTGTCGCCGCCCTCGCCGGTGGGGTGATCCTGCTGCGCCGGCCCGACCCGGCCCGCCGAGGCCTGTTCCTGGTGGTGGCGGGTGCGGTGCAGCTCGTGTCGCCGCTGGCGACCTTCGGCGACCCCCGGTTCAAGATGCCGATCTACCCCACGCTGGCGGTGTGCGCAGCGGTGGCGGTGACAGCGCTGTGGGACCGCCGCGACCATGGGCCGGCGCGGGTCGGTGGTGACACCACCGAGGGGTCCGGCGCCGACGACGCCGACCGGGCGGACGACGCCCGGTCGCTCACGACCGGTTGACGCCGGCCGACGTCAGCCCCGCTTCGGCAGGATCGGTGCGTCGCGCCCGGTGCCGCGAGGACCCGTGCCAGCGGTTTCCGAGGCGTCGGAGCCCTCTTCGTGGTACTCCTCCTCGACGTTGACCGACCAGATGTCGTGGTCGGCACCGTCGACGATGTTCTCGACCGTGAGCATGGCCGTGTACATCGAGTGGTCCTGGTTGTTGTAGCGGTGCATGCCGTTGCGCCCGACCGGGTGCACGTTCGGCGTGTTCTCCGCCAACCAGGCGCGCAGGACGTCGATGTTCCGCTGGTACGCCTCGTCGTAGACCGGATACGCCTTGGGCATGCGCACCACATAGCCCGCCTCGACGTCGGCGGCCTTGACCAGCCCGAGCGTCTCGAGCTCGCGCTTGCCCGTCTCGATGAGGTCCTGGTCGTCGGCCGTCCACCACTCGTCGCCCTCGGCGACCGTGTACTCGAGCCCGAGGACGTTGTGCCCCTCGCTGACCATGTACGGCGACCACGAGCCGAAGTTCTGCACCCGCATGGTCTTGACCTCGGGAGCGTGGATGTAGATCCAGTTGTCGGTCCACGGCACCTTGTCGGCGGGGACGACGAGTGCGATCGACAGGAAGTCGCGGAACGCCAGGTCGTCGGCTGCGGCCTGCACCGCGGCCGGCACCGGCGGGTCCATGGCCTTGAGCAGCAGCGAGAACGGCATCGACGACACGACGTGGTCGGCCGGGTACTCGGTGGTGACGCCGTCGGCCTCGGCCACCACCGCGGTGGCCCGCCCGCCCTCGTGGCGGATCGTGGTGACGGGGGTCTCCATGATGACCTTGGTGCCCGCCGCCTCGACCTTCTCGCGGCAGCGCTCCCACATCATGCCGGGGCCGTGCTTGGGGTACTGGAACTGTTCGATGAGGCTGGTGACCTGCTTGGAGCGGTCCTTCCGGGCGCCGGCGAGGCGGGCGCGGAACGGCTCCCACACCGCGCTCCACAGCGACATCCCCTTGATGCGCTGGGCGCCCCAGTCGGCCCCGATCTCGGACGGCGGCATCGCCCACAGCTTCTCGGTGTAGGTCTTGAAGAAGTGGCCGTACAGGCGCCAGCCGTAGTTGGTGACGATGTAGGCCTCGAGCGTCGACTGGTCCTTGGGCGGGCGCACCCGCACCCACAGGAACGACAGGCCGCAGCGCACGGCCTCGACAGGACCGAGGTTGCGCAGGGCGTTGCCCAGCTTGATGGGGTAGTCGTAGAACTTGCCCTCGTAGTAGATGCGGCTCGAGCGGGGCCGCAGCATGAAGTCGTCGTCGTCGAGGATCTCGTGCCAGAAGTCGTCGACACGCTTGACCTTGGTGAAGAAGCGGTGGCCGCCGATGTCGAAGCGCCAGCCGTCTCGCTGCACCGTGCGGCTGATGCCACCGACCACGTCGTCGGCCTCGAGCACCGTGGACGTGACACCGGACTTGGCCAGCTCCTGGGCGGCGGTCAGGCCAGCGGGGCCGGCGCCGATGATGACGATGCTCCCGGTCGAGGTTGCGTCGCTGCCGGCCCGGCCGACGTCGCCCGAGGGCGCGGGCGTGGTGGTGTCGGGCTCGCTCACGTATCGCTCTCCCTCAGCACTGCGGACGTGACTCGCCACTCTACCGCGGGCGGGCGCGGCGGATGCCAGCGTGCGGTCGACGCGTTGCTACGCTCCGCGCCTCATGCGAGCCCTTGCTGAGGAGGGTGTCGACGACGGTTCCGCGCCAGCGGAGACCGGCCGATCGACCCGGCTGCCTGCCTGGATCGGCCCCGCCGCGGTGGGCGCGATCGTCGCGCTCGGCATCGTGCTGCGGTTCGTGCAGCGCTCGCCCCTGTGGCTCGACGAGGCGCTGAGCGTCAACATCGCGCAGCTGCCGGTGGGCGACCTGCTCGAGGCGCTCCGGCACGACGGTCACCCGCCGCTCTACTACCTGCTGCTCCACTATTGGATGGAGCTGGTCGGTGACGGTGACGTGGCGGTGCGCGCGCTGTCGGGCATCTTCGCGGTGGCGTCGTTGCCGCTCGTGTGGGTCGCCGGGCGCCGCCTGGCGGGCACGGCGGGGGCGCGCTGGGCGCTGGTGGTGGCCGCGTTGTCGCCGTACTGGGTGCGCTACGCCACCGAGACCCGCATGTACTCGCTCGTCATGCTGCTCACGCTGGCGGGCTACCTGCTGCTGGTCGACGCGCTCGACCGCCCCACGTGGCGCCGCCTGGCGGGCCTGACCCTGGTGTCGGGCCTGCTCCTGCTCACCCACTACTGGGCGTTCTACCTGATCGCCGGCGTCGGGATGCTGCTCGTGGTGCGGGCCTGGCGTGTACCCGGCGAGCGGTCCGCCTCGCTGCGGGTCCTGGTTGCGGTCGCCGCCGGCGGGGTGCTGTTCCTGCCCTGGCTGGGCGGGTTCCTGTACCAGGCCGCCAACACCGGCACCCCGTGGGGGTCGCCGTTCCGCCCGACCGCGATCGTGCAGACGGTCCTCGCGGACATGGGTGGCGGCACGCTCACCGAGGCCCTGCTGTACGGCTCGATCGTCGTGCTGCTGGTCGCCGTCGCCCTGTTCGCCGCCCGGTCGTCGGGCCACGAGATGACCCTCGACCTGCGCACCGTGCCCACCGTGCGGCGAGAGCTGGCTGTGGTCGTCCTCGTGCTGGCCATCGGCGGTGCCGTGGGCCTGGCTACCAACGCGACGTTCCAGAGCCGCTACGCGGCGGTGGTCGTGCCCCTGCTGCTGCTCGCGGTGGCCGTGGGCATCGTCCGCCTCCCCGGCGTGGCGCAGGTCGTGATGGGTGCGATCTACCTCGGCCTCGCCACCTTCGGCCTCGGCTGGGTGAACTACTACCAGCGCACCCAGTCGGCCGAGGTGGGGGCGGCCGTGGCCGAGCGCGCCCAGCCGGGCGACGTCGTGGTCTACTGCCCCGACCAGCTCGGCCCCGCCTTCTCGCGCGAGATGCCCGACGGGCTCGACGAGATGGGCTATCCCGCGCTCGGGTCACCCGCGACGGTCGACTGGGTCGACTACGCCGCCCGCAACGAGGCCGCGGACCCCGCCGTGCTCGCCGACGAGATCCGCGAGCGGGCCGACGGTCACGGCATCTTCCTGGTGTGGATGTCGGACTACAACACCTACGACGACCAGTGCGAGACCCTCGTGGGCGAGCTGGGCTTGACCCAGAGCGTGGTCGTCCAGGACAACGGCCGGTTCTACGAGCCGGCCTTCCTGCACTGGCAGCCCGCGGCGGGCGAGGCCGCGACCGGCGGCTGAGCCCTCGGTCGCCGATGAGGCCTCAGCCGACGACGGCTCAGCCGACCACGGCTCAGCCGACCACGGCGCGCAAGCCGGCGACGGCCATCGCGGCCTCGCGGCGGCGCACGGCGAGCAGGTCGGCGGTGCGGAAGCTGGCCATGCGGGTGCTCCACGAGTCGATCACGTCGCGGCCGTCGCCGCGGCGGAAGAACGTGGTCATCGGGCCTTCTTGCTGGTAGGCGTCGGCGCCGTCGACGGTCTCGACGGCGCCGTCTCGCAGGATCACCTCGAACGTCGGCATGTGGGGCACGGTACGGCGACCGTCCTGTGCGGTACGAGAGGGGCAAGCCTGTGGATTTCGGAAGTTGTCCACAGGTCGCCGGGCCGTCCCGGCGCGCAGTGCATCCCGCGTCCGCCGGCGCCGTCGTGCCATCCTTGCGCCCATGAGCGAGCCCCTGTCGTTCGTCTGCCCACGCTGCGGTGACCAGGTGGCGGCCCGGTTCTACGGTCCCTGCGAGGGGTGCCGCACCAGCCTGCGGGCCGAGCTCGCGCGTGACGCCCGCGTTGTCGAGCTCGGGGCGTACGAGCCGAAGATGAACGTCACGCCCAACGCGGTCGCGCTCAAGGACGACTGAGAGCCGCAAAACGTCCATGTCAGACGTGTGACGAATGTCAACTGGTTGCGCGTTACGACCCGTAGTAGAAAACTGCACTCCGTACTGGCGCACTGGCGTGCCGTGAACGTTGGGGAACTCGCGGCACCTGGCCGCGCACACTGGGGTCGGAGCACGCTCCGATGTAGAGGACGAACGGAGCGGTCAGGTGGTTCGACGCATCCCGATCCGGGCGAAGGTCGCCGGGGCGTTGGCCGTACCTCTGGTCGGCCTGGCGGCCGCGGCGGGCATCGGCGTGTCCACCAACACCACCCAGGCCCGCAACGTGACGCGGCAGGCCGAGCTGGCCACCGCGTCGATCGGCCACGCCGGGCTCATCGGCGCCCTGCAGAACGAGCGCAACCTGGCGCTGTTCACGATGCTCGGCCTGGCCGACGCCATCGAGCTCGACGTGGCCGACGCGGCCACGGCCCGCGAGCGCACCGACAGCGCGAGCCTCGCCCTCCACCACGAGATCTCCGGGCAGAGCGACACCCTCCGCGACGATTACGCCACCGCCTTGCAGACGCTGACGGGGCTGCCCGACGTCAGGGCACGGGTCGATGCGGTCGTCGCTCCCGGCCCCCTCAACCGAGAGGCCGCACACGCGGCGTTCGCGTCGTACACCACCATGGTGTCCACGCTGTTCGCGTCCCACGACCGGTTCGCCCTCGTCGTCGACGACGCACAGCTGCGCCAGGGCGACGACCTGGTCCACTACTCGTCCCATGCCACCGATGCCGCGGCGCAGCTCGTCGAGCGGCTGCTGTACATCGGGTCGGGCCCCGGCGGCCTCGACCGGCCGGTCGAGGCCGCCCAGATCGCCGAGGTCCGCCGCGACGTCGACAGGAACAACGCGGTGGTCGCCGTGAAGGGCACCGGCGACTACGCCGAGCCGGCCGGGCAGCTGCTGGACAACCCGCGGGTGGCCGGGCTGCCAGAGCTCGCGGCAGCAGGCGATCGCCCGGGGCGGCCCGGTCGACCAGGCCGCGCTGCTGGCCACCACGCCGCTCGGGCCCGACGGCGGGTACGCCGCGTTCCGCGACGACGTCGTCGAGGTGCTCGACGCCCAGGCCGACAGCCTGCGGGCGCAGGCGGATGCCCGTCGCCGGCTGTACCTCGGCAGCGCGCTCGCCGTCGTGGCGGCGGCGCTGCTCATCGCGTGGCGGGTCAGCCGTTCGATCACCCGGCCTCTGCGCGACCTCAGCGTCGACGCTCGGGCCATGGCGACCTACCGCCTGCCCGTCGCGGTGCAGGACATCCTCGACGCCCCACCGGGCGAGGACCTGGTGGTGCCCGAAGCCGACCCGATCGTCGTGCGGGCACGCGACGAGGTCGCCGAGGTGGCCCGGGCGTTCAACGAGGTGCAGGAGTCGGCGCTCGGGCTCGCGGTCGAGCAGGCCGCGCTGCGCCGCAACGTGGCCGAGTCGTACGTCAACCTCGGTCGGCGCAACCAGAACCTGCTCAGTCGCCTGCTCTCGGCCGTCGGCGAGCTCGAGCGGGGGGAGACCGACACCGACCGGCTCAGCCAGCTGTACCGGCTCGACCACCTGGCCACCCGCATCCGCCGCAACGCGGACTCGCTGCTGGTGCTGTCGCAGGCCGAGGCCCCGACCACATGGCAGCCGCCGGTGGCGCTGGCCGACGTCGTGCGCGCCGCCCTCGGCGAGATCGAGAACTTCGATCGAGTCCTCGTCCGCACCCTCGACCCGGCCATGGTCCTGGGCGGCGCTTCGGGCGACCTGGCGCACCTCCTCGCCGAGCTGATCGAGAACGGGCTCCGCCACTCGCCGCCTCGGGAGCTGGTCGAGGTGAGCGGCCGGGCGACGCCCGAGGGCTACTCGATCACCGTCGTCGACCACGGCCTCGGCATGACGACGGACGACATCGAGCGCGCCAACCAGCGGCTCGCCGGCGCCGAGTCCTTCACCGTCACGCCCGCCAAGTACCTGGGTCACTACGTGACGGCCGTGTTGGCTGCACGTCACGGCATCAGCGTGCGGCTGCAGGGCTCGGTCGTGGTCGGCGTCGCCGCGCTGGTCGACCTGCCGCGTGCCCTGATCACCCAGGCCGCGGATGCGGCCGCGGCACCCATGGCCGCGCTGGCGGCGGTCGACACCGACCCCGGCGAGACCCCGACGCCCGAAGAGGTGCGCAGCGCCATGGCCGCGCTCCGGTCCGGCGGCGCCATGGCGTCCCACGCCGTTCCGTCACCCGCCGCGGCCGTCACCGTGCGGTCTCTGCCGGCCCGCCCGTCGACGGTCGGGGCATCCGCCCGCGTGTCGGCAGAGGTGGTGGCCGTCGGCGGCGCGGCCCCGACCGTGGGGCTCGGGCGCACCGCCAGCGGTCTCGTGCGCCGCGTGCGCGGGGCCCACGTACCCGTCGGTGTGGCCGCGGCACGCGTCGGCGTGCCCGACGGCCCGGCTGCGCCGGCCCCGCCCGATGAGCCATCATCTGCGCCGGTCGACGGAGCCGAGATCCAACGGTTCCTCACGAGCCTGGTCGGAGGCGTGCAACGCAGCCTCGAGGAGCAGAGCCCGGCGGACAGCGCCGGAAACGAGGGGTGACGATGCCCACTGACGAGGCCCGCAACTTCAACTGGCTGCTCAGCAGCTTCGTCGACGAGACCGCCGGCGTGACCGATGCCGTCGCGGTGTCGTCCGACGGCATGCTGATCGCCCGCTCCAACACGCTGGACCACGACGAGGGCGAGCAGCTCTGCGCCATCATCTCGGGTTGCACCAGCCTGGCCCACGCCGCCGACCGGGCGATGGATGCCGAGGGCCTCGAGCGGGTGATCATCGCCATGCAGCTCGGGTTCCTGTTCGTCAGTGCCATCGCCGACGGCAGCTGCCTCGGCGTGGTGGCGACACGCGACTGCGACGTCGGCTCCGTCGGCTACCAGACGGCCGACCTCGTGGCCCGCGTGGGCCAGCTGCTCACGCCGGCCCTGCGCGAGGAGCTCAAGCAGCTCGCCGAGCGGCCCGGCGCGTAGCGCCAAGAGCGGGAGGCGCCTGACCGCCGGCGGCGCGGTCGCCGTCGTCCGGGGTTAGCGTTGAGGCGTGGACGGCCCCCCGGTGGCCATGTTCCCGACGCGCTATTGGCATCGCCTCGACGACGGCCGTGTGCAGTGCGATGTCTGCCCCCGGGCCTGCAAGATGCGGCCGGGGCAGCGGGGGGTCTGCTTCGTCCGGGGGCGGCCCGATGCGGACGCCACGGCGGAGGAGGCGGCCGACCGCGTCGACGACGGCATCGTGCTGCTGACCTACGGCCGGTCCTCCGGCTACTGCATCGATCCGGTCGAGAAGAAGCCCCTTGACCACTTCCTGCCTGGGTCGTCGGTGCTCTCGTTCGGCACGGCGGGCTGCAACCTCGCCTGCCGGTTCTGCCAGAACTGGGACATCTCGAAGTCCAAGGAGATGGACACCCTGGCGGACGAGGCGACACCCGAGGGCATCGCCTCGGCGGCTCGCCGGCTGGGGTGCCGCAGTGTGGCGTTCACCTACAACGACCCCACGATCTTCCTCGAGTACGCCGCCGACGTGGCCGACGCCTGCCATGAGGTGGGGGTGCAGGCGATCGCCGTGACGGCGGGGTACATCTGCCCGGAGCCCCGGCGTGACCTGTACGGCCACCTCGACGCCTTGAACGTCGACCTCAAGGGGTTCACCGAGGAGTTCTATCGGCACGTGTGCGGCGGTCACCTCGAGCCGGTGCTCGACACGCTCGAGTACCTGCGCCACGAGACCGACCTGTGGTTCGAGATCACCACGCTGCTCATCCCGGAGCGCAACGACAGCGACGCCGATCTCGACGCGCTCACCGGATGGGTCGCAGAGCACCTCGGGCCCGACGTGCCGCTGCACTTCACCGCGTTCCACCCCGACTTCAAGATGCTCGACGTGCCCCACACGCCGCCGGCGACCCTGACCCGGGCGCGTGAGTGGGGGCTCCGCAACGGCCTGCGCTACGTCTACACGGGCAACGTCCACGACCGCGAGGGCTCGAGCACCTGGTGCCCCGGCTGCGGGGCGCTGCTCGTCGAGCGCGACTGGTACGAGCTCGGTGCCTGGCACCTGACCGACGACGGTCGTTGCCGGTCGTGCGGCTATGCCCTGCCGGGACGGTTCGACGGGCCGCCGGGCTCGTGGGGGCGGCGGCGGGTCCCCGTCCGGTTGGCGGTCGAGGCCAGGTGACACGGCAGTGACCTGGGGTGGCCTCGTGACATGACGACGATCACGCCACCCCGCGCGCCCCGGGAGCCCGACGTCGCCGGCTGGGTGCGCGAACCTGCCGTGGCGGGGCTGTTCTACCCGGCCGAGGCGGACGCGCTGCGAGCGGTCGTCACCGGCCACGTCGCCGCGGCGCCGGAGCCCGCGTCGGCGGCCGAGCCACGGGCGCTCATCGCCCCGCACGCGGGCTACCGCTACTCGGGCGCAACCGCCGGAGCGGCCTACCGGTCGGTGGCCGACCAGCGCGGCCGCATCGAGCGCGTCGTCCTGGCCGGTCCCGCGCACCGCGTCGCGGTCGATGGCGTCGGCGTGAGCACCGCGTCGGCGTGGCGCACCCCGCTCGGCGAGATGCCGGTCGATGTCGGCGCCTGCCGGCGGCTGGTCGAGGGCGGTGCCGCGGTCGAGGCCGACGACGCCCACGCGCCGGAGCACAGCATCGAGGTCCACCTGCCGTTCCTGCACGAAGTGCTGGGGCCGGTGGCCATCGTGCCCCTCGTCGTCGGTCGTTGCCCGGCGCGGACCGTGGCCGACGTGCTGGACCAGATCTGGAACGACGACACCACCCTGGTCGTCGTGTCGTCGGACCTGAGCCACTACCTCGCCGAGCCCGAGGCGCGCGCCCGCGACGAACGCACCCGCCGGGCGATCATCGAGGGTCGGGCCGCCGACATCGGCCCGTACGACGCGTGTGGGTGCGTGCCCATCGCCGGGCTCATGCTGGCGGCGCACGACCACGATGTGTCCCCCCGCACGCTGGCCACCGCCACCTCGGCCGCGTCGTCCGGGGACGCGTCGAGGGTGGTGGGTTACGGCAGCTTCTGCTTCGAGCCGCCCCGTCCGCTCAGCGACCCCGAGCGTCGGTGGCTGATCGCGCGGGCGCGCGCCGCGATCGCCTACGAGCTGGCCACCGGATCGATCGATCCGCTCGACGACCAGGACGTGCCCGAGCACCTGTGGCTGCCGGGCGCGTGCTTCGTCACGCTGGAGCGCCGTGGCGACCTGGTGGGGTGCATCGGCTCGCTCGAGCAGACCCGCCCGCTCTGGCTCGACGTGGCCGTCAACGCCCGCGGCGCCGCCTTCGCCGACCCCCGGTTCCCGACGCTGGAGCGCGGTGATCTCGACGGCACGGTCGTGCGCATCTCGGTGCTATCGCCCCTGGAGCGCCTGCCGACCAGCCGCGACGAGCTCACGGCCGCGCTCCGCCCCGGCGTCGACGGCATCCTGCTGGAGACGGAGGAGCACCGCGGCACCTTCCTGCCGTCGGTGTGGGACAAGCTGCCGACTGCGGAGCGCTTCGTGGCCGGCGTGCTGGCCAAGGCCGATCTGGGGACGGCCGGGTGGCCTGCCGACGGGCGCGCCTGGCGGTACACGACCGACGAGTTCTCGGGCTGACGCCGTGGCGGCGGCGCCGCTGCCCTACGGGGCCGGGGGACCCTCGCCGGCCACCGACCGGGCCCACGCGTAGTCAGGCTTGCCGGCGGGCGAGCGGGCCACCTGGTCGACCCAGCAGAACGCCTTGGGGACCTTGTAGCCCGCGAGCTCCGCACGGCAATGGGCGCGCAACTCGTCGTCCCCAGGACGGACGGCGCCGGGTCGTGACGACAGCACGGCCACGACCTCGCTGCCCCAACGCTCGCTGGGCCGGCCGGCGACCACCGCGTCGGCGACCGCACGATGGGCGGTGAGGACCTGCTCGACCTCTTCGGCGAAGACCTTCTCGCCTCCGGTGTTGATGGTCACCGAGTCGCGGCCCAGCAGGTCGATCGTCCCGTCCGTTCGCAGCCGCACACGGTCGCCGGCGACGGCGTGCCGGACACCGTCGATCAGTGGGAACGTCGCCGCGGTCTTCGCCGGGTCGCCGAGGTAGCCCAGCGGCACGCGGCCGGCCTGGGCCAGCCAGCCGATCTCGTCGGCACCGGTCTCGAGGCGCCGCGTGTGGTCGTCGGAGAGGACGACGGCGCCGCGCTCCGGTCGGAAGGCGGGGGAGCCGTGACCGGAGACCGCCTGGCGTCCTGTCTCCGACGACCCCAGGACGTCGATGATCCGCAGCCCGGGCAGGCGCTCCACCAGCCGCTGCTTGACCGGCGCCGACAGCACCGTGCCGCCCGACAGCAGGAACCGCAGGTGCGAGAGGTCGTAGTCGCGGGCGTCGAGCTCGTCGAGCAACGGGCGCGCGAACGGGTCGCCGACGATCTGCAGGGCGCTCGCCCGCTCACGCTCGCAGGTGCCGAGCACATCGGCCGGATCGAGCCGGGTGGGATCGTCCTGCACGAGCACGGTCCCGCCCGACATCCACGCGGAGATCGCGTTCCAGTGCGCAGCGCCGTGCATGAACGGGGCCGACGGCAGGCTGCGCAGGCCGGCTCGGGCACGGGCGCCGTCGACGATCTCGTCGGCCGTGCCCGTGACGCCGAGAGCCGTGGCCAGAAAGTCGCCCTGACGCCACAGCGTGCCCTTGGGCATGCCCGTGGTGCCGCCGGTGTAGAGGATGTACCGGTCGTCGGGGGACAGGCCCTCGGGGGTGCGGGGCGCGGCCGCGGCCAAGGCGTCCTCGTACCAGCGGGCGCCGGGCAGCAACGGCGCACCGGAGGCGTCGTCGACCTGGAGGAGCAGGCGCAGCGAGCGCAGGTCGGGGAGGACGGCGGCCAGCGTCGAGGCGAAGGCGCCGTGGAAGACGACCGCGGCGGCGTCGCTGTCGCGCAGGACGTAGGCGAGCTCGGTGGCCACGTACCGGTAGTTGATGTTGACCCCGACCGCTCGGGCCTTCCAGGCGCCGAGCATGCCCTCCAGGTACTCGTGCCCGTTGTGCAGGTACAGGGCGACGTGGTCGTGCGGCGACTGCCACGGCTGGACGTCGCTGCCGGGGTCGCCCGTGTCGCGCAGCCCCATGCCGGCATCGGCGAGGACCGCGGCCAGCCGGCGCGTGCGGTCGGTGACCTGCGCCCACGTGCGCCGGACACCGCCGGCGACGATGCACTCGCGGTCGGGAACGGCTGCGGCGATGGCCTCGTGGAGTGCGGCGACGTTGTGGTCGGCCGTCACGTGTCGCGGCGCTGCAACAGCAGGCTCTGCACCGCCCGACCCAGGCGGCCGTCGTCGTCGTACAGCGCGCTCTCCGCCATGCCCATGCCCTGGTCGCTGGGCAGGGTGAGCGCGTCGAGGCCGATCCACTCGCCGACCGGAGGCCGGGCCAGGTGGAGCGTGAGGTCGGGGTTGAGGAAGATCCAGTCGTCGAAGGGCAGCACCCAGGAGACCCCGTTGCCGAAGTCGGCCGCGGCCGCGGCGCGCTGGACCCCGCTCGGCTGCTCGTCGCCGACCACCGGCCGGCGGAGTCGGAACCAGGCCCGGGCGGGGCCCGGGCGGTCGGCACCGCCGTCCACGAAGCGCACCTCCATGCCCGTGCGATGGAAGGCGGGCTGATCGTCCTCGCCGAAGCCGAACGGCAGCTCGATGCCGTCGCGGGGCCCCGGCTCGAGGAACGTCTCGTGACCCTCGCCGGTGGGCAGGTCGGCGCGCCGGACGGCGACGGCGTGGGCGCGCACGACCTCGACCTCGAGGTCGCCGGCGCTGACGGACACGGTGATGCCCAGCACCCGCCGCCCGGGTCGCGGGACGGCGATGTCGACCGCGAGAGGCTCGAGTGGCACGGGCCGCATGAGCTCGACCGTCAGGCGGGTGACGCAGAAGTCGGCGCCGGCGGTGCGTTCGACCGCGCGCGCGACGAGCGCGGCGACCGCGCCACCGTGTTGGTGACGCGGGTCCCACGGGCCACGCGTGTGCTCGGAGGGGATGAAATCGGCGCCGCGCGGTGTGAACAGCGGCTCGTCGGACATTCGTACGAGCCTACTGGCCAGGGTGTTCGATGAATGACGTCACGTCTCCCGCTCTCGGCGCTACGCGCCGGGCCGGTCGGGCTCAGCCGGCGGGCTTCTCGACCACCGAGACCGAGCGCATCACGTCGCCCTGCCGGATCTGGCCGGTGACCTCCAGGCCGGACGTGACGTACCCGAACAGGTTGTACGCCTTGTCGAGCTTGCGGGTGCAGTCGTCGATGCAGATGAAGAACTGCGAGCCGTTCGAGTCGGGCCCGGCGTTGGCCATGGCCACGGCACCATGGGTGTACTCGCCCTTGACCGGCTCGTCGGCGAACTTGTAGCCCGGACCGCCCCGGCCGGAGCCTTCGGGGTCGCCACCCTGGATGACGAAATCGGGCACCACCCGGTGGAACGTCACGTTGTCGTAGAAGCCCTGGCGGGCCAGGGCGACGAAGTTGTTGACCGAGGTCGGCGCGAGCTGCGGGTCGAGCTCCATGACGATGTCGCCCTTGTCGGTGGCGATGGTGACCTCGTAGGTCGCGTTGTCGTCGATCTCGTGGGCCGGGGGAGTTGCCATGGGCGCGTACCCTAGTGGGATGCCCGACGAACCCCTCGACGCCCGCGAGCGATCCGAGCTGTGCGACCTGTTCGTGGCCAAGGGTCCGGACGCGCCCACGCTGTGCGAGGGGTGGGCCACGCTCGATCTGGCCGCTCACCTGGTCATACGCGAGAACGACATGCGCTCCGGTCTCGCGATCCTGGGTGGCGACCGGTTCGCCTCGCTTGAGCACAAGCTCATGGACGGGGCCCGCGCCCAGGGCTACGACCGGCTCGTCGAGCGGTTGCGCTCCGGGCCGCCGCTCGTGCCGTGGCGGCTCCCCGGGTTGCGCGGGGTCATGAACACCAACGAGTGGTTCGTCCACCACGAGGACGTCCGTCGCGCCAACGGTGAGGGCCCGCGCACGGACCGGCCCGACCTCGACGGGGCGATGTGGACGATGGTGCGCCGCATGGGTCGCGTCATGCTGCGCAAGGTCAAGGGAGCCGGTGTCGCGCTCGAGGCGCCGGGCCACGGGGAGGTCCCCGCGCGGGGCACCGGGCCCAGCGCCCGTGTGGTCGGCGGGCCCCAGGAGCTGATGCTGTTCCTCTACGGGCGGCGGACCGGGGCGCAGGTCGAGATCACCGGTCCGGACGAGGCCGTGACGGCCCTCGCCGAGGCGCCGCTCGGCGTCTGACGTCGGCCCGTCAGCCCACGAGGGGGAAGTGGCAGGCCACGTACTGGTCGGGGCCGACCTCGCGGATCTGGGGCTCCTCGGCCGCGCAGCGGTCCTGCGCGTACGGGCACCGGGTGCGGAACCGGCAGCCGCTCGGCGGATCGACGGGTGACGGCAGGTCGCCCGACAGCAGATCGGCGTCGTCGGGGCGCACCGCCGGGTCCGGCACGGGGATCGATGCCAGCAGCGCGGCCGTGTACGGATGCGCCGGCT
The DNA here is from genome assembly GCA_963735375.1 of uncultured Acidimicrobiales bacterium. Classification (GTDB taxonomy): domain Bacteria; phylum Actinomycetota; class Acidimicrobiia; order Acidimicrobiales; family VFJN01; genus ZC4RG19. The sequence continues at coordinate 135,142 of CAVTKS010000003.1, read as the reverse complement.
GCGCGTACAGCGCGTCGGGGTCGCCGACCTCGCAGATCTTGCCGAGGTACATCACGGCGACCCGGGACGACACGTGCTTGACCACGGCCAGGTCGTGGGCGATGAACACGAGCGTCAGGTCGTAGCGGGCCTTGAGTTCGTCGAGCAGGTTCAAGATCTGGGCCTGCACCGACACGTCGAGCGCCGACACCGGCTCGTCGCAGATGATCAGCTCGGGCTCCATGACGAGGGCCCTGGCGATCGAGATGCGCTGACACTGGCCGCCGGAGAACTGGTGCGGGCGCTTGTCGAGCGCGACGTCCGGGTCGAGCCCGACGGCGTCGAGCGTCTCGCGGACCTTGGCGTCCTGTTCGGCCTTGCTGCCCCGTCCCCAGATGCGCAGGGGCTCGGCGAGGATGTCCCGCACCTTGCGGCGGGGGTTCAGCGACGAGATCGGGTCCTGGAAGATGAGCTGCAGCTGGGTGCGGATGCTGCGCAGCTTCTTGCCCGACAGGCTCGTGAGGTCGGCGCCGTCGAACCGCACCTGCCCGGACGTCGGGGCGGGGAGCTGGATGATGGCCTTGCCCGTCGTCGACTTGCCGCAGCCGGACTCGCCGACCAGGCCGAGCGTCTCGCCCTTGCGGATGTCGAGCGACACGCCGGACACGGCGTGCACCTTCTGCCGCCCCGCGGGGAACTCGACGACCAGGTCCTCGACCCGCAGCAGCGTCTCGCTCTCGGGCCGCAGGTGGGCGGTGCCGGTGCCGGCCATCAGTGTGCTCCTGCGGGGTTGGTGACGGGGGTGGCGGACGCGCCGTTGCCCGGCGTCGGGCCGGTACCCACCGGATACCAGCACCGGTACGAATGGCCCGGCTCGCTCTCGACCAGCGGCGGCGCCTCGGCGTGGCAACGGTCCTGGGCGTAGGGGCAGCGCGGCGCGAACCGGCACCCCGTGGGCGGGTCGATCAGCTGCGGCGGCCGACCGGGGATGGACTGAAGCTTCGCCGAGCGGGGCGCGTCGAGCTTGGGGATCGACCGCAGCAGCGCCTCGGTGTACGGCATGCGCACGTTGGCGAACAGCGTGGCGGTGGGCGCCTTCTCGACGATCTGACCGGCGTACATCACCGCGATGTCGTCGGCCCGGCCGGCCACGACACCGAGGTCGTGGGTCACCAGGATCATCGCCATGTTGCGCTCTCGCTGCTGGCTGGCGAGCAGGTTCAGGATCTGCGCCTGCACGGTCACGTCGAGCGCGGTGGTGGGCTCGTCCGCGAACAGCAGCTTCGGCCCGCAGGCCAGGGCCACCGCGATCATGATGCGCTGGCGCATGCCGCCCGACAGCTCGTGCGGGTACTGCTTGAGGCGGCGCTCGGGCTCGGGGATGCCGACCGAGCGCAGCAGCGCCACGGCGTTCTGGCGCGCCGTCCTGCGGTCGAGGCCCAGGTGGAAGCGGAGGCCCTCGGTGATCTGGTTGCCGATCCTGAGCACCGGGTTGAGTGCCGTCATCGGATCCTGGAACACCATGGCCATCTCGGTGCCCCACAGCTCTCGCCGCTTGCCGTCGGGCAGCGAGGTGAGCTGCTGGCCGTCGTAGACGACCGTGCCCTCGCGGGTCACGTTGCGCTTGGGCAGCATGCCCATGATCGAGCGGCTGAGCACCGACTTGCCCGAGCCCGACTCGCCGACGATGCCGAGCGTGCGCCCCCGATCGAGCGTGAGGGACACGCCGTCCACGGCCCGCACCGACCCCGCGGGCGTGCGGAACGACGTCCGCAGGTCGGTGACCTCGAGCAGGCGGCCGGTGGCGCGCTCGTCGGTCTTGACCCCGACGGGCGCCTCGGCGGTTGCGGGCGTGCTCACAGTGCCGCCTCCCTCACGTCGAAGCGGGCTCTGACGACATCGCCCAGGTAGTTGAGGGCCATCACCGTCAGGAAGATGGCGATCGACGGCACGGCCACGATGTGCGGCGCTCGGGCCAGGTCGGACCGACCGAGGGCGATCATGTTGCCCCAGGTCGGCACCTCGGTGACGCCGACACCCAGCAGCGCCAGGCTGCCCTCGGCGACGATGGCCACCGCCACGCCGAGCAGCGCGATCGACACCATGGCCGGCAGGACGTTGGGCAGCACCTCGCGCAACATGATGCGGACGTGTCCGGCGCCGAGCACCTCGGCGGCCTTGACGAACTCGCGCTCCGACCAGGCGAGCGTGCTGCCGCGGGCGATGCGGCCGATGAGCGGGATGGTCACGATCGCCAGCGCGGCGATGACCACCGTCATCTTGCGGCCGCTCGACACGTTCTGCTCGGCGCTGGCGAACACGGCCACCAGCGAGAGCGCCAGCACGAGTGCCGGGATCGACAGCAGCACGTTGAACACGGTGGACAGGACGCCGTCGACCTTGCCCCGGAAGTAGCCGGCGAGCAGCCCCAACAGGCCGCCGATGAAGAACCCGATGAGCACCGCGCTGACGCTGATGAGCAGCGAGGCCCGCGCCCCGTAGATCACGCGTGCGAGCACGTCACGGCCGAGACCGTCGCCGCCGAGCGGGTGGCCGGGCTGGATCGGCCCGATGCGCACGATCTCGAGGTAGCTCTTGTCGGGGTCGGGGAGTGGCAGCACCGGCGCGAGCACCGCTGCGAGCGTGATGCCCAGCATCCACAGGATCGAGAACCACCCGAGGAAGCCCAGCTTCCGGCTGGGCGCGGCCTCGACGGCCAGCTCCTCGGGCGTGAGGACGGCGGGCTGGGCGGCGTCCTCGGGCGTGAGGACGGCGGGCTGGGCGGCGCCGACGGGGGCGAGAACGCTGCCCACCGGCTCCAGCACCTTCTCAACTACGGGCTCGGGCATGGCGGATCCGTGGGTCGACGATCGTGTAGAGCACGTCCACGGCGAAGTTCACCAGGACGTAGAGGATGGCGAGCACGGCCACGAAGCTCTGCAGGGCGACGTACTGGCGCTCGAAGATGGCCTGGCTGATGGCCATGCCCATGCCGGGGATGCTGAAGATCAGCTCCACGACGACGGCGCCGCCGATGAGCGTGCCGACGTTCAGGCCGGCCACCGTGAGCAGCGTGATGCTCGAAGGCCGCAGGGCGTGGCGCCACAGCACGCGGCGGTCGGAGATGCCCTTGGACCGGGCCATCTGGATGAAGTCTTCCTTCAGCGTGGCCACCATGTCGGTGCGCAGCAGCCGCATGTAGACCGCGACCTGCCCGGCCGCCAGCGTGACCGCCGGGAGGATCATGCGCTTCACGTGCTCGGCGGGGTCGTCGCCGAAGGGGATGTACCCCGACGGTGGTAACCAGTTGAGCCAGACCCCGATGTAGTAGGCCAGCGCCAGCCCGAGCACGAAGTTCGGTATGGCGAGCATCGCGAAGGCCCCGACGTTGGTGGCCTTGTCGAGGCGGGATCCGGCCCGGTACGCGGTGAGCACACCGAGCGGGATCGCTACGACGAGCGCCAGCACCTGGGCGTAGACCATGAGCTGCAGCGATACCGGCAGCGCCTCGGACAGGCGTTCGCTCACCGGGTCGCGACCCGAGACACGGAAGTAGTCGCCGAAGTGCTCGCCACGCTCGTCGCCGGTGACGAAGTCGCCGACCCAGTTGGCGTAGCGGGTGAGGAGAGGCTCGTCGAGGTCGAGGTCCTGGCGGACCTGCGCCTTGATCTCGTCGGCCTGCTCGCCCTGGGCCAACGGCACCAGGGTGTCGACCGGGTCGCCCGGCACCATGCTCAACAGCAGCGCGGTGAACAGGGTCACCAGGAAGAGCACGAGGACGAGCGACAGCAGCTTCTTGCCCAGCTCGCGTGCGAGGGCCACTACTGCTCCTTCCACATGTAGGCCATGTCGTGACCGAGCGCGAGGCCCGTGTAGTCGGGGCTCCCGTCCGTGGGCCGGGCGCCGACCACGCCGTGGAACTCGGGATCCACGGGCACGGCCCACCGGGTCCAGCTGGACCACAGGAAGTAGCCCTGCGCGCTGAGGATGCCGTTGAGGTCCCTGTAGATCTGCTCGCGCTCGGCCCGGTCGGCCGTGGCACGACCGGCGTCGAGCAACCGGTTCACCTCGGGGTCGTCGAAGCCGGCGAAGTTCACCGGGTTGCCGGCGCCGTACCACCACACGTAGTTGTTGTCGGGGTCGAGGCCGGGGAAGTTGCGGAACGCCATCAGCTGGAAGTTCTTGCCGATCGCCTCGCTGATCAGCGACGACTGCTCGTAGGTGACGATGCTGACGTCCATGCCCGCCTCCTCGAAGAACTGGGCGGAGAGCTGCACCGATGCGAGCGTCTCGGGGTCGGGCGGCGTGGCGATCTGGAACTGGAACGGCAGCCCGGTCTCGGCCTCGTACTGCTCGACGAGCCGGCGGGCCTCCGCCATGTCGCCGGTGGGGAAGCCGGTGTCCTCGACGTAGCCGAGCGATCCGGGAGCGAACGGCCCGTTGGCGAGCGTCGGGATGCCCTTGCCCTGGATCTCGTTGGCCAGGTCCCTCTGCAGGGCGTTGGCGATCGCGAGGCGGGCGGTCCGGTTGTCGAACGGCGGCTTCGTCGCGTTGGGCATCAGGAACGAGACCTCGGCGAAGTCGTCAGACTCGGTCATGTTGACCTGCTGGGCCTCGTCGAGCGCGCGGAACTCGTCGATGGAGAGCGCGCTCGACATGTGGAAGGCGTCGAGCTCGCCCGACTTGAGCCCGTTCGAGCGCTGCTGCTGCTCGGTGACCGGCCGGAACTCGAGCTCGTCGAGGTAGGGCAGCTGGTTGCCGTCGGCGTCGGTGCGCCAGTAGTCGTCATTGCGCACGAGCGACAGGTGGTCGTTGACCTTCCACTCCTCGAGCTGGAACGGGCCCGTGCCGATGAGATTGGACCCGCAGGCCTCGGCGTCGTCGAGCTGGTCCTGGGCCGTGATGCCCATGCGGCCGCTCGAGTAGAGGACCGAGGGGAACGATGACCACGGTCGGGCCGTCGTGACCTTGACGGTGAGCGGGTCGACGACCTCGGTGGTGGCGATGTCGGCGAGCACGAAGACGAACAGCAACGACGTGCGGCCCGGGTACTGGCCCCGGAAGGCGTCGAGGTTGTTCTTCACCACCTCGGCCGTGAGAGGCGAGCCGTCGTGGAACGTGACGCCCTCACGCAGCTTGATCGACCACTCGGTGAACTCGGGGTTCGAGGTGATCGATTCGGCGAGGAACGGGACGAACTCGCCGTCGCCGTTGGGCACCGTCAGGGTGTCGTAGACCGACCGGGCGACCTGGATGCCGGCGATGGCGAGCTGGCCCTCCTGCAGGCACCAGCCGTTGGTGGTCTCGGCCTCGAGCCCGTAGACCATGCGGCCGCCGTACTGCGGTGGGCCGGCGTCGGCGTCGTCGTCGTCGCCGCCCGACTCCTGCGTCGAGCCGCTGCTGACGCTGGCGCAGGACGTGCCCAGCAGGGCGAGGGCCAGCAGCACCAGTACCCACGCCGGCCGTCGGCCGCGCGGTCGGCGGCCGCGTTCGCTTGGCGAGTCGTGCCGATGTCTGCGCGTGAGGCGAATGCGGCTGGCGAGCACCCTTCGTCCCCTTTTCCGAGAGCGGGTGGTGGGGACAGCAGAGGTGACGACGGTCACGCAGGCCCCAGGCGCCATGACGGTAGAAGCCTCGTTGGACAGATGTCAACATGGCTTGTGCCCCGGGTCACAAGGGCCACGTCAGGGGCATCGCGGCCCCGCGACACCGCCGATCAGCCGCCGCCGACGAGCTCGAGCAGGCGCTCGGGTGGGCGGGCCACGACCGCCCGGTCGCCCACGATGACGATGGGCCGCTCGATCAGGATCGGGTGCGCGGCCATGGCGTCGAAGAGCTGCTCCCGTTCGGCGTTCGCGAGGTCGAGCTCGCGGTAGACGCTCTCGCCGGTGCGCATCATCTCGCGCGGGTCGTCGATGCCCAGCAGCCCGTGGATGCGCACGATCTCGTCTCGGCTGGGCGTGTCGACCAGGTAGTGCACCAGCTCAGTAGCGACACCCCGCTCGTCGAGCAGGTCACGGGCCTGCCGGCACTTCGAGCAGCGCGGGTTGAACAGGACGGTGCACGTCTCGTCGGCCATCGGTCAGCGCCTGCGGGCGATGGTCAGGCCGTCGAACGCGGGGAGGATCACGACGTCGACGCGGTCATCGGCGGCCACCATGTCGTTGAAAGCCCGGAGTGCCTCCGTGTTGGGCCCCGAGTCGGCCGGGTCGACGATGCTGCCCGACCACAGCACGTTGTCGGCCAGCAGCAGCCCGCCGGGCCGCACCCGGGGCACCAGCTCGTTCCAGTAGTCGACGTAGCCGGGCTTGTCGGCGTCGATGAACACGAGGTCGATCGGCTCGTCGGCCGGCAGCGCACGCAGGGTCTCGACGGCCGGCGCGATGCGCAGGTCGATGCGGTCGGCGAGCCCGGCCCGCTCCCAGGCGGCGCGGCCGATCGCGGTCCACTCCTCGCTGACGTCGCAGCACAGGAGCGTGCCGTCGTCGGTGAGCCCCCGGGCGATGCACAGCGACGAATAGCCGGTGAACGTGCCCACCTCGACGGCACGCCGTGCGCCGACCAGCCGGGCCAGCAACGTGAGCAGCTGGCCCTGGTCGGGGCCGATCTGCATGCCGGCGGCCCCGCCGAGCTCGAGCGTCTCCTCGCGGAGGTCGGCGAGGACGTCGTCGACCGGCCACGAGCCGTGGGCGACGGCGTAGTCGATGAGCTCGGCGGTCACGGGCAGGGTGCGGATGTCGGCCATCCGCGCCGACGCTACCGCCCTGGCTTCACCAGGCCTCGTACGGCTTCGTCAGGATCTCGAGGAAGTGGCCGGAGGGGTCGAGGAAGTAGACGCCCCGCCCGTCCGCGGTCCCGATCTTGCCCGGGCGGGTCTGTCGAGGATCGGCCCAGAACTCGAGGCCGCGCTCGCGGATGCGGGCGAAGATCTGGTCGAACTCGGCCTCGGTGATGAGGAACGCGTAGTGCTGCGGCGGGATCTCGCCGTCAGGGACGGTGGCGAAGTCGAGGCTCACGCCGTTGTCGGCGTTGACGACCTGGAACGGGCCGAAGGGGACGGGGGCGGGCAGGCCGAGGATCTCGGAGAGGAACGTGGCGGATTCGAGGGCGTCGCGGGCCCCGACGACCGTGTGGTTGAGCTGAACGGGCACCCTTCGAGCCTACGGGCGTCCCGGCGGCGGTACGGTCGCCGCCGTGCGTCGTGGCCTGTTCCTGCCGATCTTCGACGAGCTGGGTGACCCACAGGTCCTGGCCCGCCTGGCCGCCCGGGCGGAGGACCGGGGCTGGGACGGCGTCTTCCTCTGGGACCACGTCGTGTACCGGCCGCCGATCGCCACGGCGACCGACCCGTGGATCGCGCTCGCCGCGATGGCCGTCGCCACCGAGCGCATCGAGCTGGGACCGATGGTCACGCCGCTGGCCCGACGGCGGCCGTGGATCGTGGCGCGCCAGGCGGTCGCCATCGACCGCCTGTCGGGCGGCCGGTTCGTGCTGGGCCTCGGGCTCGGCCTCGACTCGAGCGGCGGCGAGTTGTCGCGCTTCGGCGAGGAGACCGACGACCGCCGCCGGGCGACCATGCTCGACGAGGGGCTCGACGTGCTCGCTGTGCTCCTGGCGGGCGAGCCTGTCGTCCATCGGGGCGAGCACTACCGGGTCGACGACGTCAGGTTCCTGCCGCGGGCGGCACGGCCCGGCGGCATGCCGATCTGGCTGGCCGCCCGCTGGCCCAACCGGCGGCCGGTCGAGCGGGCGCTCCGGCACGACGGTGTGTTCCTGATCGATACCGCCGACCCGGCCAGCCTGGCCGGCATCGTCGAGCGCGCCGCCGGGCTGGGGCGACCGTTCGACGTGGTGGTGGAGGGGTGGCCAGGCGAGTCGGTGGACGGCTGGGAGGCCGCGGGTGCCACCTGGTGGCTGGCGCAGTTCGACCCGTTCACGGTGACCGTGGCGGCGGTCGAGGCGGCGGTCGACGCCGGCCCGCCCTAGGTCGGCCCGGCGCGCATGAGGCAGAGTGAAGCGCGACGACCAGGAGGCTCCGCATGTCCGACCGAGTGACCGTCCAGATCGACGGCGGCGTTGCCGACGTACGGCTCAACCGTCCCGACAAGCTGAACGCGCTCGACGGCGACATGTTCGTGGCGCTCACCGACACGAGCGCCCGCCTGGCCAAGGACAACTCCGTGCGAGCGGTCGTGCTGTCGGGCGAGGGCCGGGCGTTCTCGGCCGGGCTCGACTTCTCCGGCTTCATGGCCATGGCGGGCGGCCGCGTGACGGTCGACGACGGCGGCGAGGCAGCCGGCGACATGGGTTCGATCGCCCGCACCGACGGACGCATCACGCACCTGGCCCAACAGGCGGCGCACGGCTGGTCCGAGGTGCCGGTGCCGGTGATCGCCGCCATCTGGGGGCACTGCCTGGGCGGCGGGTTGCAGATCGCGCTGGGCGCCGACCTGCGCATCGTCCACCCCGCGTCGAAGTTGTCGGTGCTCGAGATCCGCTGGGGCCTGTCTCCCGACATGACCGGCACGGCCACGCTGCCCCGGCTGGTGGGGCTCGACGTCGCCAAGGAGCTGTCGTGGACCGGTCGGATGGTGACCGGCGAGGAGGCCGCCCGGCTGGGCATGGCGACCCGCACCAGCGAGAGCCCGCTCGACGACGCCCTGGCGCTCGCCCGCGAGATCGCCGGCAAGAGCCCGCACGCCATCCGCGGCACCAAGCGGCTGATCGACCGCTCCGGCACGGTGCCGCTCGCCCAGCAGTACGCCGACGAGCGCCAGACCATCGGCTCGCTGGTGGGCACGCCCAACCAGATCGAGTCGGTGGCCGCGTTCTTCGAGAAGCGCGACCCGTCGTTCACCGACCCGGAGTGACCGCGGTCGTTCAGTAGCCCGAGGCGGCGCCGTCGAGCGAGCGGGGGTCGGCGATGCCGGCCAACACACCGTCGGTGACCTCGATCGCCTGGGCGTGACCGAAGGTGTGGTCGACGGCGTCGGCACTGCGGCGCACGTCGTGCCCGCGCTCGGCCAACCCGGCGTCCCACCGGGCGGCGGCATGCGCCTCGACGTCGATGTGGCCCGGGCCATCGCCCGCCCACGTGTCGAAACCGCTGTAGTCGACCGACGCCCCGGCGGCGTCGGTGCCCAGCACCCACCGCCCCGCGCGGACGGCCTTGCCCGGCGACTCGCCGTGGCGGAGCATCCGCGTCAGCAGCTGCAGCACGATCTGCGGTTGCGAGTCGCCACCCATGGTGCCGAGCACCGCCCGCAGGGTCCCGTCGGGGCTGGTCACGAGCGCGGGGGCCAGCGTGTGGGGCGGTCGTCGACCGGGGCCGAACTGCGCCGGGTGGTCGACCACGAGGTTGAAGCCGATGCCGCGGTCGTGGAGGAAGACGCCGGTCTCGAGCTCGACCAGGTGCGCGCCCCAGCCGGACGCGTTCGACTGGATGAGGGTGACGCCCATGCGGTCGCGGTCGACGGTGCAACACACGGTCGTCCCTCCGCCGCCGGCCAACGGCGCGGAATCGGACCGACGGTCCGGGTCGACCACGGCGCGTCGGGCGGCGAGGCGCTCGGGATCGAGCAGTGCGGCGCCGTCGGCCCCGTCGTGCAGGACGTCGTCGCGGTCGATGCCCACGGCACGGGCCGACTCGGCGAGGAGATGGGCCCAGGCGGGATCGTCGGGGTCGTCGGGCAGACCCAGGCCCGCGGCCACGGCGGCCCCCGCCAGGATGAGGTAGCCCTGCGACGGCGGCGGGGGGACGTGGAGGGTGTGGCCCCACACGTCGACAGCCAGCGGCTCGACCCACTCGGCCTGGTTGCGGGCGAGGTCACCACGGGTGAACAGCCCGCGGCCGAGGCGGACGAGCCCGTCGCCGAACGCGCCGTGGTAGAAGCCGGCGCGTCCCTCGGCGGCCAGGGCCGCGAGCGCGGCAGCGACCCCCGGCCGGCGGATCAGCGTGCCGGCCGGCAGGCTGCCGCCCGCGGCCATCGCGGGATCGAGGTAGTCGGCGACCCCATGGAGATCAAGGATGGCCGGCGCCGTGGCCGACAGAAGCGGCGAGACCGGGAACCCGGCCGCCGCGTACGTGACGGCGGCCTCGAGCACCTGGGACAGCGGCAGCCGCCCGAACCGTCTGTGCAGCTCGACCCAGCCGTCGACACAGCCCGGCACGGTGACGGCCCGCACATCGCCGTGCGCCGGCAGGCGGGACAGCCCCTCGGCCCGCGCCTGCACGGGATCCGCGCCCGACCCGGCCCGCCCGGCGGCGCACAGCGCGGCGACGGGTTCGCCCGGTCGGTGGACCAGCGCGAACAGGTCGCCGCCCATGCCGCACTGGTGCTGGTTGGTGACGGCGAGGACGGCGCCGGCGGCCACCGCGGCGTCGGCGGCGCTACCGCCCGCCCGCAGCGTGGCCACGCCGGCGGACGACGCCAGGTGATCGGCCGCCGCCACCAGGCCTGACGGCGCGTGCACCGTCGCTGCTCCCATGCCTCCCACCGCGCCGCCCCCGGTCATCGGCGGGACACTAGGTGACGACCGGGGCTGAACGGCCGCGCCGTTCAGCCCTCCACGAGCGCACCCGCGGCGCGCCAGGCAGCCTCGACCGCGTCGAGCCGATCGGTGGCGCTGCGTCGGAGGCGGGCGGCGGCCCCGGTCACGAGCGCGTTGGTGAGCGCCAGGGTGCCGACGTGGCTGTCGAACACGCCGGCACCCTCGGCCGCCACAGTGAACGTGACGGTGGCCTGGGCGGCGAGCGGCGAGAGCAGGCTGTCCGTGACGGCAATCGCCGTCGCTCCCGCGGCGACCGCGCGGGTGACGTGCTCGACCACCCAGCGCTCGTACCGCCGCAGGTCGATGGCGACGACGACGGTGTCGGCCCCGCACCCGGCCATCTGGCGCGCCACGGCGACGTCGGACCCGCCTGCCTGGCTGACGTCGTCGCGCACCAGCGACAGCGCGGTGGCGAACATGGCCCCGACGCCGGTCTCGGCGTCGCCGGCGACCACGATGACCTGACGGCGGCGGTCGGCGATGAGCCGCACCGCCTCGGCGAACGCCGTGGAGTCGACCGCAGTGAGCGTGCGCTGGACGTTGTCCGTCTCGGCGCGCAGGGTGCGGGAGAGGACGTCCGAGCCCTTCTCGGCCCGGATGCGCTCGACGGCCGGCCGGAGCTGCTGGCCGATTGCCGACTGCACGGCGGCCTGCAGCCCGCTGAAGCCGGGGAACCCGAGCCGGGTGGCGAGCCGGACGACCGACGCCCCCGATGTGCCGGCCTCCGTGGCGATGCGTGCGACCGTGCCGAACGCGACGGCCTCGGGGTCGCGCAGCACGACCTGGGCGACCTGTCGCTCCGCGGGCGACAGCACGGCCCGATGCTCCTCGATGCGGGCGGCGATGCTCGTCGCCTCGTCGTTCGTCGACCTGCCGGTCATGGACGGAATGATACGGTTTCTTAACGCGCTGAAACGTTTGTTCCGGTGCGACGAAGCCCCGCCCGTGCTCCCGAGCGATCAGGACCAGACATGCCGACCTTCCCGTCCGTCAACCCCGCACGGCCCGCCGACGTCGTGGGTGAGTACCCCGCCCACGGCCCGGCCGACGTCGACGCCGCCGTCTCCCGGGCGGCGGCTGCCCAACGCAGCTGGGCCCGGCTCCCGGTGCCGGCCCGGGCCGACATCATCGCTGCCGCGGGGACGGTCATCGCCCGCGACAAGGACGCCTTCACCGCGCTTGTCAGCCGCGAGGCCGGCAAGGTGCTGGTCGAGGCCGGTGGCGACGTGCAGGAAGCCGTCGACATGGCCTACTTCGTCGCCGGCCAGGGCCGCTCGGCCTGGGGCGAGACGGTGCCGTCCGAGCTGGGCGACAAGCTGTGCTGGACGACCCGCCAGCCCGTCGGCGTCGTCGGGATGATCACGCCGTGGAACTTCCCGGTGGCCATCCCGTCGTGGAAGATCTTCCCCGCGCTCCTCGCCGGCAACGGCGTCGTCATCAAGCCCAGCGAGCACGCCCCGGCGTGCTGCGAGGCGTTCGTGGCCGCGTGTGTCGAGGCCGGGGTTCCCGCCGACCTCGTGCAGGTGGTGCACGGGTTCGCCGAGCCGGCGGCGGCCCTCTCGGTCCATCCGGGGGTCCAGGCGATCAGCTTCACCGGCTCGGTCCCCACCGGTCGCAAGGTGGCGGCCGCCACCATGGAGACCGGGCCCCGGCTGCTCTCGCTCGAGCTCGGCGGCAAGAACGCCATGGTCGTGCGCGCCGATGCGGATCTCGACCTGGCCGTCGACGGCGCGGTGTTCGGCGCCTTCGGTACCTCCGGCCAGCGGTGCACGTCGACATCCCGGTTGATCGCGCACCCGGACATCGCCGCCGAGCTCGTCGACCGCATCGTCAAGCGCGCCGGCGAGCTGCGCCTGGGCGACCCGCAGGAGGACGGCGTCGACGTCGGCCCGGTCATCACGGGCTCGTCGGCCGAGCGCATCGCCGGCATGGTGGCGGCCGCCGTCGACGAGGGCGCCACCGTGGCCACGGGCGGGCAGGTCATGACCGTCGACGGATGCGACGGCGGGGCGTTCTTCGCGCCGACCGTGCTGACCGGTGTGCGGCCCGAGCACCGCATCGCCCGCGAAGAGGTGTTCGGGCCGGTTCTGGCGGTCCTCGAGGTCGCCGATCTCGACGAGGCGCTCGGCGTCGTCAACAGCGTCGAGTACGGGCTGTCGGCCGCCGTCTACACCCGCGACATCAATGCCGCCCTGCGGGCGGTCGACCACATCGACACGGGCATCGTCTACGTGAACGCGCCCACCATCGGCGCAGAGATCCCCCTGCCGTTCGGGGGCACCAAGCACACGGGCAACGGCTTCCGCGAAGCCGGCACCCGGGGCATCGAGCAGTTCAGCCAGCTGAAGACCGTGTACGTCGACTACTCGGGCCGGCTGCAGAAGGCACAGATCGACACGCACCCCCGCGACCGCACGGAGGACGCATGAGCATCGCCACCGACGCCGGGCCCGCCGCAGGCGCAGGCGCCGACACCGCAGCCTGGCTGGCCCGGGACCACGAGGCGCTCGCCGGCGTGCTGCCCCGCTACTACGACGTGGTCGCCGAGCGCGGCGAGGGGTCGTGGCTCGTCGACGTCGACGGTCGTCGCTTCCTCGACCTGGGTGCCGGCATCGCCGTCAACACCACCGGCCACTGCCACCCCCGGGTCGTCGACGCCATCACCACGCAGGCCCAGACGCTGGTGCACACCTCGGTGGTCGTGCACCAGACGCGCAACATCGCGCTCGCCGAGCGCATCGGCGCGCTGTGCCCGTTCCTCGACGAGCCCCAGGTCTTCTTCTGCAACTCGGGGGCCGAGGCCGTCGACGGTGTGCTCAAGCTCGCGCGCAAGGTCACCGGGCGGCCCGGGGTGATCGCGTTCCGCCGGGCGTTCCACGGCCGCACGCTGGCAGCCACCACCCTGACCACCGCGAAGGGCCGCTACCGCGAGGGCTACGAGCCGCTGCTTCCGGGCGTCTACCACGCCCCCTACTGCATGCCCCACGAGCACGCGACTCCGGAGGCCGCCGTCGAGATGGCACTGGCCGAGCTCGACCGGGTGCTGTCGCTGCAGGCGCCTCCGGCCAACGTCGGGGCGATGATCGTCGAGCCGGTGCTCGGCGAGGGCGGCTACGTGCCGCCGCCGCGGGCCTGGCTCGAGGGGCTGCGCGCCCGCTGCGACGACCACGGCATCCTGCTGATCTTCGATGAGGTGCAATGCGGCGTCGGCCGTACGGGCCGACCGTTCGCGGCCGAGGCCTACGGCGTGCGGCCCGACGCGGTGCTGTTCGCCAAGGGCATCGCCTCGGGTCTGCCGCTCGGCGGCATCGTCGCACCGCGCGCACTGATGGACCGCTGGCCGACGGGCGCGCACGGGTCGACGTTCGGCGGCAACCCGGTTGCGTGCGCCGCCGCGTTGGCCACCCTCGACGTGCTCGACGAGACCGACGGCTACCGGCGCACCGCCGAGCTCGGCGAGCGCGTGGTCGCCCACTTGCGGCGCGAGGTCGGCGGGCACGGCAGCGTGCGCGACATCCGGGGCATCGGGCTGATGGTCGGCGTCGAGTTGGCCGACAAGGCCGTGACCGATCGCGTGTGCCACGCGTGCCTCGATGCCGGCGTGATCGTGCTGGCCTGCGGGCCCGACGAGAACGTGCTGCGACTGGTGCCGCCCCTCACGATCAGCGACGACGAGATCGACCAGGGCCTGAAGGTCCTGTGCGAGGCCATCCGGGCGGTGGCCTGACAGCCAGACGCGCAGGACCGCTCAGAAGGCGAGCAGGTCGCGGAGCGCCGGGCCCAGGCGGCGCTCCGCCGACCACACGGCCTCGAGCGGCGGGGCGAACGGGATCGGCGTGTCGAGGCCGCCCACGCGGCCCACGGGAGCGTCCAGCCAGGCGAACGCCTCGGTGCCGATGGTCGCCGCGATCTCGGCGCCGAAACCGCCCGTGAGCGGCGCCTCGTGCAGCACCAGCGCCCGCGACGTGCGCTTGACCGAGTCGAGCACCGTCTCGCGGTCCCAGGGCCGCAGGGTGCGCAGGTCGACGACCTCGACCTGGGCGACACCCTCGACCGCCAACGCGTCGGCGGCGGCGACGGCCCACTCGACCCCCGCGCCGTAGGTGACGACGGTGGCGTCGCTGCCCGGGCGGACGATGCGGGCCCGGCCGATCGGCTCGACGTGGTGGCCGGCCGGCACCGGCCCCCGTGCGCTGCGGTAGAGCCGCTTGTGCTCGAGCACGAGCACCGGATTGCCGTCGTCGAGGGCGGCGAGCAGCAGCCCCTTGGCGTCGGCCGGAGTGGCCGGCGCCACCACCTTGAGCCCGGCCACGTGGCAGAACCAGGCCTCGACGTTCTGCGAGTGGAACGGCCCTGCGCCCAGGCCGCCGCCGACCGGCAGGCGCACCACCAGGGGAACGGCGCCGCCCCACCGGTAGTGGGTGGTGGCCACGTTGTTGACGAGCTGGTTGAAGCCACAGGTCACGAAGTCGCCGAACTGCATCTCGACCACGGGACGGAACCCGTCCAGCGCCAGGCCCAGCGCGGCGCCGATGGCACCCGACTCGATGATGGGCGTGTTGCGCACGCGAACGGCGCCGAACTCGTCGACCAGCCCCTCGGTGGCCTTGAACACCCCGCCGTAGCCGGCGATGTCCTGGCCGAGGAGCACGACCCGGTCGTCGGCCGCCAGCGCGGTGTGCAGCGCGTCGCGGACCGCGTCGACGTAGCGCGCCTCGGGCTGGTGCCCGGGCACGCCGACCGGCGTCCCCGGCGCACGCCGCAGCGGCGCCGCCGGTGCGTGGACCCGCGCCACCTCGTCCTCCGGGGTCGTCGCGGGCAACTCGTCGTCCAGCGCGTCGGCGACCAGCCGATCGACCTCGGCCTGGATCTCGGCGCGCATCTCCGAGCGGGCGTCGGCGTCGAGGATGCCGTCGGCGTCGAGGCGGGCTTCGAACCGGGCGATCGGGTCTCGTGCCACCCACGCGGCGAGCTGCTCGGCCGGGACGTAGTCGGTGCCGGAGGCCTCCTCGTGGCCGCGCATGCGGAAGGTCTTGCACTCGAGCAGCGTCGGCCCGCGGCCGACGCGGGCGCGCTCCGCGGCGCCCGCCACCGCGTCACGGACGGCCAGCACGTCGTTGCCGTCGACGATCTCGCCCGGCATGCCGTAGCCGGCGGCCCGGTCGACCAGGTCGGCACACGCGTACTGCTCGCTGACGGGGGTCGACAGGCCCCACTGGTTGTTCTCGACGACGAACAGCACACCCAGCTTCCAAACGGCGGCCAGGTTCATGGCCTCGTGGACGTCGCCCTCGCTGGTGGCGCCGTCACCCACCAGCACGGCCGCGACCCGATCCTCGTCCCGCAGCCGGGCCGCCAGCGCCAGGCCGTCGGCCACCGGCGCCATCGCGCCCAGGTGGCTGATCATGCCGACGACGTGGTGGTCGAGCACACCGAAGTGGAACGTGCGGTCGCGCCCGCCCGTGTAGCCGCCGGCCCGACCGAGCACCTGACGGAACAGCACGGCCAGGTCGAGGGCGCGCCCCGTGAACACCGCGAGGTTGCGGTGCACCGGCAGGATCCAGTCGTCGGGCCGCAGCGCGGCGACGAGACCGACCGACACCGCCTCCTGCCCGATGCCGGAGAACCATTTGGACAGCTGACCCCGCCGCAGCAGGTTCAGCATCTTCTCCTCGATGACCCGGGGCAGCACCAGCTCCCGGTACAGGGAGGCCGCCTCGTCGACGGCCAGCTCACGGGTGTGCGACGCGGCAGTGGTCATGCCACCCACGCGCCCCGCTCCTCGAGCACCTTCCTCAGCACGTCGGTGCGGTCGGTCATGATGCCGTCGACGCCCATGTCGAGCAGCTCACGCATCTCGTCGGCCTCGTTCACCGTCCAGACGTGGATCTGGAGGCCACGATCGTGGGCCGCCGCCAGGAAGCGCTCGGTCACGAGCGCCACAGGCCCCCGCTTGACGGGAACCTGCACACAGGCGGCGCTGAAGCTGCCCGCTGGCAGGCCCCGGGCGGCCGCCACCAGCCTCGCGACCTGACGCGGCCCCATCGAGGTGCAGATCTGGGGGCCGAGACGTTCGCGGACCCGGGTCAGGCGGCGGTCGGAGAATGATCCGATGCACACCCGGTCGACCGTGCCGGTGCGCTCGATCAGGTCGACGAGGGGGTCGACCGCCGCGTCGTGCTTCGGGTCGATGTTGACGCGGGCCTCGGGCCAGGACGTCAGCACGTCCTCGAGGAGGGGGATCTCGTCGCGCTCCCGCACGACCGCGGCCTTGACCTCGGCGTACGGCATGTCGCCGATGACGCCCGTGCGGTCGGTCAGGCGGTCGAGCCGATCGTCGTGGAACGCGACGAGCACGCCGTCGCTGGTGGCATGGGCGTCGGTCTCGAGATACCGGTAGCCCTGGCCCACGGCGGCCTCGAAGGCGGCCATGGTGTTCTCTCCCGGTCCGCCCGGCGTATGCGCCCCTGCGTGGGCGAACGCGAGCGGGCCGGGCCAGTCGAGGAATGGGAAGCGCACCCGCCGGACGGTAGCCGTACCGCACCGCGTGGTGCGCGCCGTCGTTGCGGGTAGACCGGACACATGACCGACGTGACGCCCGTTCCCATCGGACCCGACCGGGTGACGACCCGCGACGAGATCGTGGTGCGCTCGCCCTACGACGGCGGCGAGGTCGGCCGCGTGCCGGCGTGCGGCGCCGACGAGGTCGACCGCGCCGTGGCCGCGGCCGCGGGCCGGCTGGCCGCAGCCGCCAGCGGCGCCGACCCGCTGCCCGCCCACGAGCGCGCCGCGATCCTCGACCGGGCGGCGGCGCTGCTGGACGAGCGCCGCGAGCAGTTCGCCCGCACGATCGCCGCCGAGGCGGCGAAGCCGCTCAAGACCGCCCGGGTCGAGGCGCAGCGGGCGGTCGACACCTTCCGCTTCAGCGCAGCGGAGGCCCGCACGCTGGCCGGCGACGTGGTGCCGCTCGACGCCAGCGCCCCGGGACAGGGCAAGCTCGGCATCACGCTCCGGGTGCCGGTCGGCGTGGTGGGTGCGATCAGCCCGTTCAACTTCCCGCTCAACCTGGTCAGCCACAAGGTCGCACCGGCGATCGCCGCCGGCTGCCCGATGGTGCTCAAGCCGGCCAGCCAGACGCCGCTGTCGGCCGTCGCGCTCGCGACGATGCTGCTCGACGAGTGCGGTCTGCCGCCCGGCTGGCTCAACGTCGTGACGGGCTCGGGGGGCGACGTCGGCGACCCGCTCGTCACCCACGACGACGTCGCCATGATCACGTTCACCGGCTCCCCCGACGTGGGGTGGTCGATCCGGGCCAAGGCACCACGCAAGAAGGTCAGCCTCGAGCTCGGCAACAACACGCCGGTGATCGTCGAGGCCGACGGCGACTGGCGCGGCGCCGCGACCAAGCTCAAGGTCGCCGGGTTCTCACACGCGGGCCAGTCGTGCATCTCGTCGCAGCGGCTCTACGTGCACCGCTCGGTGTATGACGACTTCGTGGCCGCGCTGGTCGACGAGGTCGCCACGCTGGTCGTCGGGCCGCCGCTCGACGAGGCGACCGACGTGTCCGCCCTGATCTCGAGCGGCGAGACCGAGCGGGTCACGGCGTGGATCGCGGAGGCCGTCGCCGCCGGTGCGAAGGTGGCGACGGGCGGGGAGGTGGGCGACGACGGCGTCCTGGGCCCGACAGTGCTCACGGGCGTCACCCGCGACATGAAGGTGTGCTCGGGTGAGGTGTTCGGACCGGTCGTCGGCGTCGCGGCCTACGACGACCTGGACGAGGCGATCGCCCTCGCGAACGACACGCGCTACGGGCTGCAGGCGGGCATCTTCACCGCCCGGCTGGACAGCGCGTTGGCCGCCGCCCGGCGGCTGGACTTCGGCGGGGTCGTCGTCAACGAGGTGCCGACCTGGCGGGCGGACCAGCAGCCCTACGGCGGGGTCCGGGACAGCGGCAACACGCGCGAGGGACCGCACTACGCGGTGCGCGAGATGACCGAACCGCGCCTCGTCGTCCTCCAGGCCTGACCGGGCGCGGCCCGTCGGCCGTCAGTCGACGACCTGGGCGGCCCGTTGGCGCGCCTCCTCGAGGCCCCGCTGCACACCGGCGGTGAAGCTCGAGAGCAGGGACTGGACGTCGGTCGCCTTGCTCGCGCTCGGGGTCGCAGCGCCGACCGCTCGCTGCGGTGGGGCCTCGACGCGGCCTCCCCGTAGCGAGACCACGGCGGCCTGGGGCAGCTGTGCGCCCCGCACCCGACGGGTCAACGCATCCGGAGGCGTGAGAGGCGACCCCTGCTGATCGCTGTGGACCGGGGCAGGCCGCTGCGGCGCGTAGCGGCCGAGCGCACTGAGCAGGGTCTGATCGTCGACACGAGCCGGCGCCGGGCCGGCCTGCCGTGTGGGCGTGCGGCGGGCGAGGCCGCCGGCCGTCGACGACCAGGACGGCTGCTGGTCGGCGTTCCGCCGGGGGACCTCGGCGGCGGGCGCGGGACGCTGCCAGGCGGCCGGCGGCTGCAGCCACGGCGGGGTCGGCGGCGGAGATGCCGGGGCCCGAGACGTCAGCGGCGCCGGCGTCGGGGTCGGGGCCGGGGTGGCGGTCGGCACGACAGGCGGTGGCACCGGGAACAGCGGGGTGGCGGGAGGCGGCGCGGGCCAGTGCTGAGCAGGCGGGGCAGAGGGTGCGGCGCCGATCGCAGCCACCGGGGCGGCCGCCAGCGACCGTCCCACCCGCTGGCCGTGCGGGGGTGTGACAGGCGCGCTGGTGACCTGCTCGTTGGTCAGCAAGGCGGGGGGCACGGTGACGGTGGCGGTGATGCCGTTTCCGGGCGAGTTGTCGAGGTGGACCTGGATGCCGTGGCGGGCGGCCAGGTTGCCGGCCACGTAGTGGCCCAGGTACTTGGAGGGGGCGATGGTGAAGCTCTCGGCCCCCGCGAGGCGGCGGTTGGCCGACGCGACGTCGGTGGCGGCCATGCCGAGCCCGGAGTCGATGACGGCCAGCGTGTAGCCGCCGTCGTTGCGGTTGCGGCCCCGGATGTCGACGGTGCGGTCGGGCGGGGAGAACACGAGGGCGTTCTCGATGAGCTCGGCGAGCAGGTGGGCCAGGTCGGCGGCCGCCGAGCCGAGGATGGTGGCCGGCTCGGCGCCGCGGACGGTGACTCGCTGGTAGTTCTCGACCTCGCCGAGGGCGGCGCGGATGACGTCGGTGAGCCGCACGGGCGCGGCCCACTGGCGTGGCGGCTCGATGCCGGCGAGCACGAGCAGCGACTCGGCGTTGCGGCGCATGCGGGTGGCCAGGTGGTCGAGGCGGAACAGGTTGGCGAGCGCGTCGGGGCTGGTCTCGTTGGTCTCGAGCTCGGTGATGAAGTCGAGCTGGCGGCCGAGCAGGTTCTGGTTGCGGCGGCCGAGGTTGACGAAGCTGTCGGCGATGTTGCGCCGCAGCACCGCCTGCTCGACGGCCAGGTCGAGCGTGGTGTCCTGCACCGTGTTGAGCGCGTCGGCCACGTCGGCCACCTCGTCACGGGTGCGAACCCGCACGGGGTCGACACGGGGCACCGACACGTTCTCGCCGAGCGGTGTCTCGAGGATGTCGGTCACCGCGTTGGGCAGGCGGCGATCTGCCATCTCCTTGGCCTGGCGGGTCAGCGCACGCAGCGGCTTGGTGATCGAGCGCGACACCAGCCAGGTGAGGGTGATGGCGGCGGCCAACGTGGCGATCGCCAGCGCGAGGTAGATGCGTTCACGCGCTTCGGCCTCGCGGTTGAGCTCGTCCGCCCGATCGTTCAGGGCGGTCACCAGATCGTTCCGCAACCCCATGTAACCCTCGTCGGCAGGGACGTCGAGGGTGGCCATGATGGTGGGCATGTCAGGCTCGTCTCCCGCGATCGCCGCGTCGAGCTGGTCGGAGAACCCCGTGACCATCTCTTCGGGGAACTGCGCGGCGGCGATCTCGTCGAACGGCGGCGGCGCGGTGCGCAGCTCGTCGTTGGCCCGGTCGAAGACCGACTTGATCCGCGCCGTGGTCGCGATCTCGGTCGGCTCGTTGATCCCGCCGCCGAGGATGATCTCCATGATCGAGTTCCGCGCCAGGTCGGAGAGGGTCTCGAGCTGGCGGGTGGTCGTGTCGACCAGCGACGTGGCCTGGCGCAGCTGGGCGTCGTCGATCGCCAGAGCGACGCGCGTGTTGGCGTCGAGGAACGGACGGATCATCCGCGCGTAGCTGGCGTAGATCTCGTCGGAGAACGGGACGTTGCTCAGGTCTTTGACGGTGGTGCTCGCATCGATGCTGGCGCGCACCTCCTCGAGCTCGTCGAGGTTGGCGAGGGCCTCCTCGTAGGCGGCGTTCGCCACGGCGCCCTCGCCGCGGAGCGTCTCGCGGAAGGCGGTGATGGCCTGGTTCGTCGCCGCGCGCGACTCGTCGTAGCCGACGATCGGCGGTTGGATCGAGGTCTCCTGCCCGATCAGCTCGACCACCGTCCACGTGCGCTCGTTCTGCAGGTTGGTGATCAGGCCGGAGGGGCCGATGGAGGCACGCGCCAGGTCGGTCTGGCTGCGGACCCGGTTGACCTCCTGGGCGGTGTCGACGACCTCGACGATGGTGATCAGGAACAAGCCGAGCAGGGGCACGGTGAGCGCCGCAGCCAGCTTCATCCGGATCGGTATCCGGCGCATGATCTCCCCCTAGCCCCAGCAGGGACTCAGTCGCTACCGTCGCAGCCGTCGGTAACCCCGGTGCGCTGCTGCGAAAGACCGACATCCCCCACGCGTCGAGCACGCCCCAACACGCCCTGTCATATTGCCAGATCGCAGGACCCGACGTCGGCGATGTCCGCCTCGGTGACCTGGCGGTCGCACCCGGTGACGGGCAACGCTGCCGTCGTGGCATCTGACCAGGGACGAGGCGAGGCCGACGAGGAGCACGTCCGGTCGTGGACGATCGACGAGGCGAACGCCGCGCTGGGCTGGGTCGCCGACGTCGTGACCAGGGCCCAGGACCAATGGCAGGAGTACCGGTCCCACGCCACCCGCCGCGCCCGCCTGATCAGGCAGAACGGCCACGGCCTCGTGCCCGCTGACCCGGCGGCCATCCAGTCCTGCATCGACGAGTTGGCCGCCGAGGGGATCGTGCTGCGCGACATCGCCCGCGGCCTCATCGACTTCCCGGCCCAGGCGCCGAGCGGCCGCTGGTACTGGTTGTGCTGGCTGGCCGGCGAGGATGCCGTGACCTGGTGGCACTGGCCCGAGGACGGTTTCGGGGGCCGCACCCCGCTGTCCGAGCCGCCGTCCTGACGTGACCCGCCCGACCGGGGCGGCTCAGACGATGGTGCCCTGGTGGCCGGCCCAGTACTCGTCCTTCAGCAGGCGCTTGTAGAGCTTGCCGGTGGGGTGGCGGGGCAGCTCGGCCCGGAAGTCGACGGTGCGCGGGCACTTGACGTCGGCGAGGTGCTCGCGGCAGTACGCGATGAGCTCTCGCTCGAGGTCGGGGCCGGCGTCGTCCATCGAGATCGGCTCGACGATGGCCTTGACCTCCTCGCCGAAGTCGTCGTTGGGCACGCCGAGCACGGCGACGTCGGCCACCCTGGGGTGCACGGCCAGGACGTTCTCGGCTTCCTGTGGGTACACGTTCACGCCGCCGGTGATGATCATGTAGGCCTTGCGGTCGGTCAGGTACAGGAAGCCGTCGCCGTCGACGTAGCCCACGTCACCGAGCGTGGACCACCCCCGGCCTTTCGGGTCGCGCGACGAGGCCGTCTTCTCCGGGTCGTTGTGGTAGGTGAACTCGGCCGTTCCCCCGAAGTACACGGTGCCGGGTTCGCCGGCCGCCAGCTCCTCGCCGTCGTCGCCCACGATGTGCAGCTCGCCCATCAGGGCCTGGCCGACCGTGCCCTTGTGCTCGAGCCACGCGGCGCTGTCGCAGTACACGAAGCCGTTGGCCTCGGTGCCCGCGTAGTACTCGTGCAGCACCGGGCCCCACCAGGCGATCATCTGCTCCTTCACGGCCACCGGGCACGGCGCCGCCGCGTGGATCGCCACACGGAGCGACGACAGGTCGTAGCGGTCGCGGACCTCGGCGGGCAGCTTGAGCATCCGTATGAACATCGTGGGCACCCACTGGCTGTGGGTGACCCGGTGGCGCTCGATGAGCCGCAGGGCCGTCTCGGCGTCGAACCGCTCCATCACCACGACCGTCGAGCCCGTGCGGTGGAACGCCATCGAGAACCGCAGCGGAGCCGCGTGGTACATCGGTGCAGGGGACAGGTAGACGCTGTCGGCGCCGGCGCCGAACAAGGCGGTGATCAGGAGGTAGATCGACTCGCCGGTGCCGAGGGGCGCGCCGGGCAGCGGGGCCTCGACGCCCTTGGGCCGACCGGTGGTGCCAGACGAGTACAGCATGTCGCGGCCCTCGACCCGCTCCTCGGGGAGGGGCGTCGCGGGCTGGGCCGCGAGCGCGTCCTCCCAGGGCTCGTAGCCCTCGATCGTGCCGTCGAGCATGTAGAGCACCACATCGTCGTGGAGCCGTCCGGCGAGCTCGGCAGCCTGCTCGGCCTTGTAGGCCGATGTCACGAACGCCTGGGCCCCGGAGTCCTCGATGATGTACGCCATCTCGTCGGTCGTCAGCCGCGAGCTCATCGCCGTGTAGTACAGGCCCGCGTAGTGGGCGCCCCACGCCAGTGCGAAGTAGCGAGGGTGGTTCTCGAGACAGAACGCGACATGGTCGCCAGGACGCAGGCCGAGCGAGCGGAACACGTGCGAGACCCGGTTGGCCTCCGCGTCGAGTTCGCGGTAGGTGATCACCCGTCCGGTGTCGCCGAAGATCACGGCGGGCCTGTCGGGCGTGGCGTCTGCGTACGCGCCGGGGAACATGGCCCGCAAGTTAGCGGTGCGACGCCCGCGATCACGCTGAAGCCGCCGATAGCGTGAGGTGCAGTGGACATCACAGACCGGTTCGCCGAGCTGGTGCGCGGCCCGGAGCAGGGGTGCCGGCTGGACGTGGGGGCACTGCTCATCGCAGCGCACGCCCGCCGCGACCTCGATGTCGACGAGCAGCTGACCCGACTCGACGATCTGGCCGCCGGCTGCACCGTGCACACGCTCGACGGGGTCACCACGCACCTGTTCGACCACCTCGGGTTCACGGGTGACACGACCGACTACCGCAACCCTCGCAACTCGCTGCTGGACGTCGTGCTCGACCGGCGCGAGGGCATTCCCATCACGTTGTCGGTCGTGCTCATCGAGGTGGCCCGGCGCGTCGGGGTCGAGCTGGTGGGGGTGGGCATGCCCGGTCACTTCCTCGCCCGCTCCGCCGGCGACGTCGACCTCTTCGTGGACCCGTTCCACCAGGCCACGCTCGATCGATCGGCGTGCGAGAAGCTGTTCGCCACGCTGCACGGCCCCCGGGCCCGGTTCGAGGACCGCTTCCTCGAGCCCGTAGCCCCACGCGCCGTGATCGCCCGCATGCTCACCAACCTGCAGCGCTCGTTCGTGGGCGCCGGCGACCGGGCCGGCGCGTTGTGGGCGCAGTGCCTGCGGGTGCTCGTGCCGGGGGCGACGGTGCTGGACCGCCGCCAGCTCGCCGCCATGCTGGCGGCCAACGGCCGCTTCGACGCCGCAGCCATGGAACTCGACGCCATCGCCGACGACGGTGCCGGCGGCGACCGCGACCGCATCGCCGCCCGCGCCATGCGAGCGAAGCTCAACTGACCGGCCGGTCAAGTCGTCAGCTACCGTGCGGCGCCATGGCGATCACCGAGTCCGTGCGATCCGATGCCCGCTCCGACGATGAGCGCCGGGTGCTCGAACTGTGCGAGACGCTGCTCGCCGAACTGCCCCCGCACGACACGTCGTCGGTCGAGTTCCTCGGGCGGCAGTTCGACCTGGGCCTCGCCTGGGTGCACTTCCCCGAGGGCAACGGCGGGCTCGGCCTGTCGCCCAGGCTGCAGACGCTCGTCAACGAGACGCTCGTGCGCCGCCGGCGCGCCCGATGGCGGGCGGCCGCAACCCCATCGGCCACGGCATGGGCGCCCCCACGGTCGTCACCCACGGCAGCGAGGCGCAGAAGCAGCGCTACCTGCGGCCGCTGTTCACCGGCGAGGAGATCTGGTGCCAGCTCTTCTCCGAGCCGGGCGCCGGGTCCGACGTCGCCGGCCTGGCCACCCGGGCGGTGCGCGACGGCGACGAGTGGGTCGTCAACGGCCAGAAGGTGTGGACCACGCTGGCGCACGTGTCGCGAGTGGGGCATGCTCGTCGCCCGCACCGACCCCGACGCCGCCCAAGCACAAGGGCATGACCTACTTCGTCGTCGACATGCAGGCCCCGGGTGTCGAGGTGCGGCCGCTCTACCAGATCACCGGCGAGGCCGAGTTCAACGAGGTCTTCTTCACCGACGTCCGCATCCCCGACGACGAGCGGCTCGGCGAGGTCGGCGAGGGCTGGCGGGTGTCGCTGACCACGCTCATGAACGAGCGTGTCGCGATCGGCGGCCAGATCCCGCCGCGAGGCACCGGGTTCGTCGGCGAGTTGATGAAGACCTGACACCGTGACCGGTCCGCACGACGCCGCCGCCCGCGACCGGGTCGTGCAGCTGTGGATCGGGGCCGAGGTGCTGCGCCTCACCAACATCCGGGCCAGCCAGACCGCTCGCAGGGCACGCCCGGGCCCGAGGGCTCGATCGGCAAGCTGGCCATGGCCGACCTCCACAAGGACATCAGCGAGTTCGCCGTCGACCTGCTCGGGGCGACCGGAACGCTCTTCCCGTCCGGGTACCCGATGGAGCGGCCCCGGACCACGCCTTGTGGACCAGCCCGCAGCAGGCGTTCCTGCGAGCGCGGGCCAACTCGATCGAGGGCGGCACCACCGAGATCATGAAGAACATCCTGGGCGAGCGGGTGCTGGGCCTGCCGGGTGATGTCCGCACCGACAAGGACCGCCCCTGGATCGAGGTGCCGCGCTCGTAGCAGCGGCGGTCCACCGTGGTCGGTTTCGTCGCCGACCTGCCCGACGGCGACACCGAGATCACCGCGACCGCGGGGGCGAATCCGCCGCCGTGACCGTCACCAACCACCCGGCGAGCGGCCCGCTGTTCTCCGGCGAGCAGCTCGACCTGTCGGCTCGGAGGCCAACGACGATCCGGCCTGCGTCGAGGCCTTCCCCATCCACGAGGAGCCTCGGATGGCCGCCGGTGCGCCCCGCGCCGGGGACATCCTCAAGTGCACGCTGCGTCCGGTCGACGAGTCCTCCGACCTGTACGAGGTCGAGCTCTCCGACGCCCAGCTGGACCGTCTGGCGGAGATCTTCCCGACCGGGGTGTGCGACTACGGCGAGCCGAGCCAGGGGTTCGTCGAGTTCGAGGACACCTGGCACGACTTCAACGCCGAGTGAGCGTCCGGGTCACCCGCGTTTCATCGCTAGCGTTGGGTCTCCCAGCCCCCCACGGCGGAGCCGTCCCCCCATGCGCCGCACGAAGATCGTCGCCACCCTGGGCCCCGCGTCCGGCTCGCCCGAGGTCATCGGGTCGCTCCTCGATGCCGGAATGGACGTGGTCCGGTTGGGCCTGGCCCATGGCACGGCCGACGAGCACCTGGCCGCCCTCGAGATGGTCCGAGCCATGGCGCAGCAGCGGGGCCGCACGGTGGGGGTGCTGGCCGACCTGCCGGGCCCCAAGGTGCGCACCGGTGCCTTCCCGGACGGGGGTGCGTTCCTCGCCGAGGGCGACGAGGTGACGCTGACGGCAGGCGAGGGGACGAGCGACAGCCGCCTGATCGTCGTCGACGAGCAACGGCTGACCGACATCGTGGCCCCCGGTGCGACGATCGTGCTCGGCGACGGCACGGTCACCATCGAGGTCAGCGCCGTCGAGGGAGCCGTCGTGCGTGCGCGCGTCGAGAGCGGCGGCCGGCTGCAAGGCCGACCGGGCGCCCACCTGCCGTCCGACCGCTGGTTGCCGCCGGTGCCCACCGACGACGACCTGCGGCTGATCGACGAGGTGGCCCGCCACGCCGACTGGGTGGCGGTGTCGTTCGTGCGCACACCGGAGGAGCTCATCAAGGTGCGCGACGCGCTCGGGCCCGACGGCCCCCGCCTGATGGCCAAGATCGAGACGCGGGCGGCGGTCGACCACCTCGACGACCTGCTGGCGGTGGCCGACGGCGTGATGGTGGCGCGCGGTGATCTGGGCATCGACTTCCCCATCGAGGACGTGCCGCACCTGCAGAAGCGCATCATCCGGGCGTGCGGCGAGCGCGGGCTGCCGGTGGTGACCGCCACGCAGATGCTCGAGTCGATGGTGTCGGCCCCCAGCCCGACACGAGCCGAGGCGACCGACGTCGCGAACGCGGTGGTCGACGGCACCGACGCGCTCATGCTGTCGGCGGAGACGGCGATCGGCCATGACCCGGCGCTGACCGTCGCCACGATGGCCCGCATCGCGGCGCGGGCGGAGCAGTTCGACGACCAGCACACCGGTGCCTACGAACGGGGCCTCGTGCAACGCCGGGCGCCGTCGACCAAGGCCGTCACGGTGGCGATGGCCCACGCCGCGCTGCGCGCCGCCGACGAGCTGTCGCTCGCTGCCATCGTGTGTTGCACACGAGCCGGCCCCACCGCTCGGGCCATGGCGGCGTTGCGCCCCGCCTGCCGGCTCGTCGGCGCCAGCCCGTCGACGACGACGCTCAGGCAGCTCACCCTGTCGTGGGGCGTCGAGCCGCTCCAGGTCGATGAGTACCAGACGACCGACGACATGGTCTGGTGCGTGGTCGAGGCGGCCGTGCAGGCGGGCCTGGTGCACCACGGCGACTCGATCGCGGTGCTCGCCGGCGCGCCCCACGCCGGGACGCGCACCACCGACGTGCTCCGTGTCGTCAGCGTCGAGTGACACGGGGTCGGCGACGGTGACGGTGCACCACGGCAGCTGGGTCGACGACGGCATCTGGACCCAGGAGGTGGGGGAGGGTCCGTTCGTGGCGCTCGTCCACGGTGCGATGGACCGCTCGGGCGGCATGCTGCGGGTGCGCCGCATCCTGCAGCAGTCGTGCCGCGTGATGCGCTACGACCGCCGGGGGTACGCCCGCTCGCTCGCAGCGGGCCCGCCGGTGTCGTTCGACCAGCAGGTCGACGATCTGGCGCGGTTGCTCGGCGGTAGCCCGGCCGTCCTGGCCGGGCACAGCTTCGGCGGCCTGATCTGCCTGGCGCTGGCAGAGCAGCGGCCCGATCTGGTCCGCTCGGTGCTCGCATTCGAGGCGCCCAAGATGTGGGCGCCGTGGTGGCCGGGAGGCACACCCGGCGGTCGGGCCGTCGCCTTCGTCGGTGACGGCGGTGACGGCGCAGACGGGCGGGCCGAGGACGCTGCGGAGTGGTTCCTGCGGCGCATGATCGGCGACGAGCTGTGGGACCGCCTGCCGGCCAGCATGCGGGCGGAGAGGCGGGCCGAGGGGCCCACCCTGGTGGCCGAGCTGCGCTCGGTGCGGCCGCCGGCACCCGTGCCGTTCGAGGCGTCGGCGATCACCGTGCCGGTGCTGGCCGCGTTCGGTACGGAGACCCGGCCGCACCACATGCGGGCGACGCAGGAGCTGGCGCGCAGCGTGAAGCACGGTGAGCTGCGGGTGATCGAGGGGTCCGGCCACGGCGCGCACCTGTCGCACCCGGAGGAGTTCGCCGGCCTGGTGCGGCGGGCGATCGAGATGGCGGACGAGCAGGCGTAGCTGGAGACGTGGAAGGAGACGGATGGCGATCATGCGTAGGTGGCGACGGCGACGCCAAGGGCCGGTGGCGTTCGTGCTGTCGGGCGGGGGCAACCTGGGCGCGCTGCAGATCGGCATGCTGCGGGCGTTGGTCGAGTGCGGCATCCAGCCCGACCTGGTCGTCGGCTGTTCGGTGGGTGCGATCAACGGTGCCGCCCTGGCCGAGGATCCCTCGCCGAGCGGCGTGGCCCGGCTCGAACGCCTGTGGAGCGAGCTCGACGGCAAGGCGCTGATGCCCAGCGGGTTCCTGCCGCGCACGGTCGGGCTGGCGCGCAAGGGCGAGGCGATCCACGACAACGACGGGTTGCGCCGGGCCCTCGAGGAACAGCTCACGGCCCGCACGTTCGAGGACCTGGCCGTGCCGTTCCAGTGCGTGGCCACCGACATCGTGGGGGTGCAGGAGGTGTGGTTCCGGTCGGGCCCGCTGATCGAACCGATCCTGGCGTCGGCGGCCCTGCCGGCGGTGTACCCGGCCGTCGAGATCGACGGCGTGCGCTACCTCGACGGCGCGATCGTCGACGACGTGCCCGTGGGCCGTGCCGTCGAGCTGGGCGCGCGCACCCTGTACGTGCTGCAGGTCGGGGCGTTCTCGCGGCCTCGGCCCGAGCCGCGGCGGCCCCTCGACGTGGCCATCCAGTCGTACTGGGTGGCACGCCACCACCGGTTCAAGGCCGACCTCGCCGCCATCCCGGACGACGTCGTCGTCCACCTGCTGCCCACGGGCCAGACCCCGTCGATGCGCTACAACGACTTCACCCGCTCCGCCGAGCTGATCTCCGCCGCGTACGACGCGACCAGCGACTACCTCGCCGGCCGCCCCGCCCGTCCGGAGATGCCCGCCGGCGAGGAGTCGCCCGCCGCGGTCGCCGTCGTCGGCGGTGGGCCTGCCGAACCGGTGGGCGGAACGCGACCGTCGAGCCAGCAGAATGGCGCGAATGACTGATTCGCCCGTCAACCTCACCCCGAGCGGCCCGCCCGAGACGGTCCTCGACGACGAGCCCGCGGACGCGCTGGCGGCGCTCGACGACGCCCTGGCCCGTCCCGTCGACGAGCAGCGCGCCGCGGTCGCCGCCGTCGTGGCTCGCTGGCCCCGGTTCCTGGACGCGTGGGCGCAACTCGGGCAGCTGGGTCGCGACGACGTCGAGTGCTACGCCTACCACCGGGTGGGCTACCACCGGGGCCTCGACCGCCTGCGCGCCAACGGGTGGCGGGGGTCGGGGTACGTGCGGTGGCGCCATCCCCAGAACCGGGGCTTCCTCCGCGCACTCGACGGCCTGCGGGCGGGGGCCGAGGCGATCGGCGAGCACGACGAGGCCGAGCGCTGTGGGCTGTTCCTCCGCCAGCTCGACCCCGACTGGCCGCCGGCTGCGGGCTGACTAGGGTCCGCGCCATGGCTGCTCCTGGTGGCACCGGCCCCGTCGGACCCTTCCCGCCCAGCGTGGTGGGGGACGAGGCGCAGGAGGACTACGACAAGATGCGCCGGCGCCTGCTCTGGACGATGCCGTCCGGGCTGTACGTCGTCGGTAGCAGGGCGGGGGAGCGGCGGAACCTGATGACCCTCAACTGGGCCACGCAGGTGAGCTTCGAGCCCAAGCTGCTCGGCATCGGGGTCGAGAAGACCGCGTTGACCCACCAGCTCATCGCGGAGGGCGGCAGCTTCACGCTCAACACCGTCGCCCGTGACGACCGCGCCATCGTCCGCAAGTTCACCAAGCCCGTCGAGCACGACGCGGCTGCCGGCACGCTCAACGGGTTCCCGTTCCACGACGGTCCCACGGGCGCGCCGGTCCTCGACCAGGCGGCGGCGTGGATCGCGTGCGAGGTGAGGAACCCGGTCGACTGCGGGGGGCACACGTTCTTCGTCGGCGAGATCGTCGACTGCGGCTTCACCGGGGCCGAGGACACCGAGGTCCTGCGCATGGAAGACACCCGCATGAGCTACGGGGGCTGACGTGGACGACGACCGACCCACGACGTTCCCGACCGGAGGCCGGCCCGTCGACGACCTGGTCGCCGAGATGCGCGGCGGCCGCGGCGACGACGCCGACTGGCGGGCCGGGCGCACGTTCAGCCTCGTCTACAACCCGGCCGATCCCGAGCTCGAGCGGCTGCACGAGGCCGTCGCACACGAGTACCTGCACGAGAACTACCTCAACCCCTTCGCCTTCCCCAGCCTGATGCGCATGGAACGCGAGGTCGTCGCCATGGGCGCCGACCTGGTGCACGGCAACCCGCGAGGCGGCAAGCTCACGAGCGGCGGCACCGAGAGCCTGTTCCTGGCCGTGCAGGTCGCTCGCGACCACGCCCGGGAGGTGCGGGGCATCGCCGTGCCGACCATCATCCTGCCGGCGACCGCGCACCCCGCGTTCGCCAAGGCGTGCCACTACCTCGACGTGGAAGAGATCCGCGTGCCCGTGGGCGCCGACGGCCGGGCCGATCTCGCGGCGACCGCCGCACTCGTCGACGAGCGCACCGCCCTCGTCGTCGGGTCTGCCCCCTGTTATCCGTTCGGGGTCGTCGACCCCGTCTCCGATCTGGCGGCGCTGGCCGGCGAGCACGGGGCGCTGTGCCACGTCGACGCCTGCCTCGGCGGCTGGTTGCTGCCCTTCCTCGAGCGGCTCGGCGAGCCGATCCCCCCGTGGGACTTCCGGGTCGAGGGCGTGACGTCGCTGTCGGCCGACGTCCACAAGTACGGCTGGTGCTTCAAGGGAGCCTCGCTGCTGCTGCATCGCGACGAGGACCTCCTCCGTCTCCAGTACTTCCTCTACGACGGGTGGCCTGGCGGCCTGTACGGCTCGGCCACCACTGCG
This sequence comes from uncultured Acidimicrobiales bacterium, assembly GCA_963735375.1. Classification (GTDB taxonomy): domain Bacteria; phylum Actinomycetota; class Acidimicrobiia; order Acidimicrobiales; family VFJN01; genus ZC4RG19. The sequence goes on along the minus strand of CAVTKS010000003.1, from coordinate 104,070 downwards.
GGCACTCGCCCGGCCGCGCCCATCGCGGCGGCGTGGGCGACGATCAACCACCTCGGGCTCGACGGCTACCTGCGGCTCGCCGACCTGGTCAGGCTCGCGGCGACACGTGTGCGCTCGGGCGTCGAGGCCATCGACGGCCTGCGCGTCACCGGCGACCCGGTGCCCGGCGTGATGGAGATCGCGTCCGACCCGGCCGCCGGCGGCCCCGACATCTCGGCGGTCGCGGACGTGATGGACGACCGCGGGTGGCACCTCGACCGCCAACAGGGCGGCCTCCACGCGATCATCTCGCCCTCGCATGTCGCGGTCGCCGATGAGTTCCTGGCCGACCTCGCCGCCGCGGTCGCCACCCACGGCGACGGCCGAGGGGTCGAGGCCCGCTACGGCGGGGTGGGGTGACGCGTGCCCCGCAAGAACGTCGCACCGTCGTTCTCGGGTGCCGTCCTGTGTGGGGGCGCCAGCCGGCGCATGGGGCGTGACAAGGCACTGATCGTCCTCGACGGTCATCCCCTGGCCGTGCGGGTCGCCGACGCGGTGGCCGCCGCCGGGGCCAGCGACGTCGTGGCGGTCGGAGGAGACGCCAACGCCCTGCGGGCCGGGGGCCTGACAGTCGTCGCCGACGCCGACCCCGGTGCAGGCCCGCTGACCGGCATCGTCACGGCCCTGGCCGCGACCGACGACGACATCGTGTTCGTGGCCGCGTGCGATCTCGTGGCCCCGTCCCCCGAGGCGATCGGGACGACCGTGCGGGCGCTGGCCGCCGACGCCGACGGTGACGTCGCCACGCCTCTCGTCGACGGGCGCCGCCAGTGGATGCACGCCGCCTGGCGGCGTCGGACGGAGATGCCGCTCGGCGCCGCCTTCGCCGCCGGCGAACGGGCCGTGCACGCGGCCGTCGCGGCCGGTGGACTGCGCGTCGTCGACGTGGCCCTCGACGCGCACGCGGTGGCCGACGTCGACGTGCCGTCCGACCTCCCGGGGCACGCTGCGCTGCGGCGTCGGTGACGGACCGGTGCGGCGTAGCGGATAGCCTCGGCGCCATGGACGTCCCCGAGATCGACATCGCCGGACTGGCTCACCTGCGTGCCGGCGGAGTGCCGCTCATCGACGTTCGCGAGCCCGACGAGTACACCGCGGCTCATGTGCCGGGGGCGACCCTCGTCCCGCTGGCCACCGTCCCCGATCACCTCGATCAGGTGCCCACCGACGGCACCGTGTACGTCATCTGCGCCAAGGGTGGCCGCAGCCTCAAGGCGGCGGAGTTCTACCGGGCCCAGGGCATCGACGCGGTCAACGTGGCGGGCGGCACCACAGCATGGGTCGACGCCGGGCAACCGGTGTCGACAGGGATGGAGCCGTAACGCCCTCGTCTGGCCCACCGAGCTACCGCTGGCTCGCCGACCAGCGGGACTTCGACGCCTTCGTCGAGGCGGCGGCGTCGGTTGGTGCCTTCGCGCTCGACACCGAGTTCCACCGCGAGCGCACCTACTACGCCCACCTGGCCCTGCTCCAGATCGCCGCAGGCGACGATCTCGTGGTGGTCGATCCGCTGGCGGTCGACGTCTCGCCGCTGCGGACCCTGCTCGACAGCGACACCGTCTGCATCATGCACGCGGCCAGCCAGGACCTCGAGATCCTGGAGCGAGCGTGTGGTGTGGGCCCTCGGCACCTGGTCGACACCCAGGTGGCAGCCGGGTTCGTCGGCCTCGGGTCGCCCGGCCTGGGCGTGTTGCTGCAGCGCCGCCTCGGGCTCAATCTGCCCAAGGCCGACAGGCTCACCGATTGGTTGCACCGCCCGCTGAACGCCGATGCGCTCACCTACGCGGCCGCCGACGTCGCCCACCTCGACGACCTGTGGGACTCGCTCCGCACCGAGCTCGACGAGCGGGGGCGGCTGGCATGGGCGCTCGACGAGTGCGACCAGACGCGGCTGCGCCACCGTGAGCCGGCCGACCCCGAGGTCGCGTGGTGGCGCATCAAGGAGGCCCGCCGTATGAAGGGCCGGGCCCGCAGCGTCGCCCAGTCGGTGGCCGCCTGGCGCGAGCGTCGCGCCCGCGAGCTCGACCGTCCCGTCCGCCACGTGTTGCCCGACCTGGCCGTGGTGGCCATCGCCGAACGCCCGCCCCGGACGCGGGCCGACCTCAGCCGCGTCCGCGGCCTCGACGGCCGGCACCTCAAGGGCGGGGCCGGCGACGAGCTGATGGTGGCGGTCAAGGCCGGCTGCGACATGCCCGAGAGCGACCTGCGCCTGCCGCCGCGCGACGGCGTCGACTCGACGTACCGCCCAGCGGTGACCCTCGCGTCGGCATGGGTCAGCCAGCTGTCCCGCGACGCCGACCTCGACGCGTCGCTGGTCGCCACGCGGGCCGACATCGAGGCACTCGTCCGCGGCGATGACAGCTCCCGACTGCTGTCCGGCTGGCGCGCCGACGTGGCGGGGCTGCCCGTGCGGCGCCTGCTCGAGGGCAACGCAGCGCTGGCCTTCGACGGCGACGGCTCGCTGGTGCTGGAGGCCCGCTCGCACCAACCGATGCCGGGCACAGCACGCCGCGACGACGCAGCAGGGTAGAACGTCGGCATGGCGTTCTACGTCGTGCTCCGCCGCTCGGGCCCTCAGTGGGATCCATCGCAGCCGATGGAGGGGCAGTCAGGGTGGGCCGCGCACGCGTCGTTCATGGACTGGCTCGTCGACGCCGGCTTCGTCGTCCTGGGCGGGCCGCTCGCGGACGAGCTCCGGGTGGTGCTCGCGGTCGAGGCCGAGTCCGAGGACGCCGTGCGCACCACGCTCGCGCGCGATCCGTGGAGCGGGACGCACCTGGTCGTCGACACGGTTGAGGCGTGGACGATCCGCCTCGACGGCCGCCAGCGCGAGCTGTAGATCTCAACAGTGTTGGTCAGCTTTGGTGAGCATGAACCCGACGCTGGTGGCGCCATTCTCGCCGTCGAGGATCTCAACATAAGCGAACCGGCTGGTGCATGGGATCTACAGCCAGGTGGCTGGCTCGACCAGCCGGGCCACCTACGGGATCAGTTCCAGGTGAAGCTGTGGAACTGAAGGGGCTCCGCCGTGGGCGGGCTGTAGCGCGAGGGCCCATCGCCGGGCGGAACGTCCGCCGGTGGGTCGAGCCCGGGCGGCTCGATCGGTCGACCGAAGCGGTCGAGGAAGCGCAGGGTGCCGGCCTCGGGGTCGCCCTCGATCGTGAACTCGCCGTGGTGGAGCGCCCGGTGGTGGCGAGGGCAGAGCATCAGGAGATTGGCCGGAATCGTCAGCCCGCCGTCCTCCCAGTGCAGGATGTGATGCGCGTGCAGCCAGCGGCGCTGCGAGCAGAGCGGGTGGGTGCAGCCCTGGTCGCGGCGCTCCAGCGCCCGGCGAGTGGCCCGGTTGGGAGTGCGCTCGGCGGGATGGATGCCGATGAGCTGGCCGAGCCGGTACGTGGCCACCATGACCTGAGCGTCGCAGGCGAGGTAGCGGGCGACGACGTCGGGCACGAGGGGGCCGAGGTGCAACTGGCCGGGGCCGAGGGTGCCGTCGGGGTCGATGTCGTGGTGCAGCACGATCTGGTGGCGCTCGCCCGGGTAGCCGGTGCGCGCCAGGGTGCGGTCGAGCGCGTCGGTGGCCTCGGAGGCCATGCGGACGAGCCCGTCAGCCCATGACACGCCGGCCGTCCCCGGCGTGGAGGTGGGAACGTCCGGGTCGACGTCAGCCGCGGCGAGGTCGTTGCGGTCGCGGAACTCGGCATCGCGGGCGGCCACGAGCCCGCCGGTGAGGACGGCGGCCTCGTCGGGTGGCAAGCAGAACTCCCCACGCAGCCACCCGTCTCGCCGTTCCCGGAGCCGGCACATCCGCTCCGGCTCGGCGGTGGGGGCCTCGTCCCCGTCGGAGTGATCGGGCAGCGAGCGCAGCAGGCGGTCGAGCTGAGGAATCAACAGCCCGGGTGCCAAGGCCGCGACCTCGGCGTCGCGGGCAGCGGGGACCCGCCGGGCGATGCGCACCATGGCGTCCTCGCCCAATCGGCCCTGCTCGAACAGCGCCCAGCACGCGGGCAGGTCGTCAGCACGGCGGGCGATGCGAACCAACCCGCTGGCCCGGGAGCGGGACACAGCGGCCTTCCAGCACACCCAATGCTCGGGGGACACGATGCCGGGGCCCATCCAGCCGTCGGTGTGCAGCAGCAGGCGGACGGCCGCCACCAGCCGAGCGACGGCCACGTTGACCGTGCCCATGACCACGACCGCCTCGGCCTCGGCTCGGCGCCACGCCTGCTCCTGTGGCGACTCGACCACTGTCCCGACGGGCGGTGGTACGGACAACTCGACAACAACCGACATGCCCCAAACCTACTCAAGGGGTATGACAATTTATGGCCGACAGTCAGATGCCTTGAAGGTCATGCTGACTCCACGACGCATCGTGTGACCCGCGGCGTTCCGCAGGCAAGCGGTTCTGGCTAGCAGAGGCGCCGCGGGGGTCACTTCGAGCGCGTCGTGGGGTTGGGGACGCGGAACCTGTCAAGGCCGGTGAGACAACTTCTTATGCGGATGTGATGAGCGCTTCGGGTGAGGGTTCGTTGATCCAGGCGACGGTGGGCAGCTTCGGTGGTGACGGTGGCTGGTGCCGGAAGCGGGCGGGGTTGGCGGCGTAGGCGGCGTCGAGGGTGGCGGCGCGTTGGGCGCGGATCTCGGTGGCGGTGCCGTGGTGGACCGATGCTGGGGTGTGCAAGCCGATGCCGGTGTGGCGGTGCTCGTGGTTGTAGTGATCGAAGAACGCGGCGCAGAACGCCCGGGCGTGTTCGATGGAGCCGAAGCGGCCCGGGAACGCGGGGCAGTACTTGAGGGTCTTGAACTGGGCTTCGCTGTAGGGGTTGTCGTTGGACACATGCGGGCGGCTGTGGCTGCGGGCGACGCCGAGGTCGACGAGCAGCTGAGCGACGGGCTTGGAGGTCATCGAGGTGCCCCGGTCGGCGTGCAGGGTGAGCTGGTCGGCCTGGATGCCGTGGCGGGCGAGGGTGTCGGCGATGAAGGCCTCGGCGAGCTCGCCGGTCTCGGCGGGCGAGACCATCCAGCCGACGACGTAGCGGCTGAAGATGTCGATGATCACGAACAGCTCGTAGTAGACGCCGCGGGTCGGGCCCTGGAGCTTGGTGATGTCCCAGCTCCAGACCTGGTTCGGTCGACGGGCGAGCAGCTCGGGCTTCTTCTTCGCCGGGTGCGTGCGTTGGCGCCGTCGTTCCCGGTTCTCCCCGGCGTCCGCTAACAGCCGGTACATGGTCGAGATCGAGCACAGGTAGATGCCGTCATCGAGCAGCCTCGCCCACACCTGGGCTGGGGCGAGGTCGCAGTACTCCTCAGAGCGCAGCACCGCGAGAATGTGCTGGCGTTCGGCCTCGGACAAGGCGTTGCGCGGTGCCGGCCGGGGCGCAGGCGGCCCGGCCACCGGTGGCCGTCGCCGCCGATAGCGCGTGGCCCGCGACGCACCCAGCAGCGCACAGGCCCCGCTGGTCGAGGTGACAGCTTCGAGGTTGTCGAAGTGCTCGTCGATCACGGCTTCGACTTCGGGTCGGAGTCCGCGCTCTCGGAGAGCAGTTCCAAGAGCGCGTGTGCTTTTCCCGTGATCTCCAACGCCAGGCGGGTCTTCGCCAGCTCGGCCTCGAGCCGCTCATTGCGGCGGCGGAGCTTCTCGAGCTCGACCTGGTCGGCCGAGCGGCGCGGCTTCGCCTTCGGCGCGAGGCCGTCACGGGCGCCAGCGTCGCGGGCGCGGCGCCACTCCGAGATGTGCGACGTGTACAAGCCCTCCCGGCGCAACAACGCGCCCCGCTCGGTCGAGCCCGCCGGCAGCGCGTCGTACTCCTCGACGATCCGCGCCTTGTACTCCGCGGTGAACGAACGCCGCCGAGGCCGGGCGGCCGGGTCAGCCTCGTCGGGGTCAGGCTCGTCCACCGCCCCATCTTGGGCGCGCGCGAGCAACGATGAAGTCGTCATGGTCATCGGGTCTACGAGTTCCTGTCTCGCCCTGCAGGGATGGTGGGCTACCGCAGGTGTCTCACCTCACCCTGACAGTCAGGGACGGGGGAGTCATTGATCGGAGCAACGCACGCTCGCCGAGTGGTGGTGGCTGTGGCGTTGCTGTGCGCTGCGGGCCGCACCCGGCCCCGCGACGCCCTATGTGATGCGTGACGGGACCGTGATCGTCGATGACTCAGGCCAGTTCCTCGTCGTCTGCAGCACGTCGGCGGACAGCACCACGGGACGGTGCGTCGTGACACCCGACAGCTGACCTGGGCTCGGCGGCTCACCACCGCCTCAGGTCGGGGCGACGAGCACCGCGTGGTCTGCGGCGAGAGTCCCCTCGAACGGCCCGCCCTCGAGCTCGCCGTGGCTCGACACGAGCACCGTTCCAGCGATGTCGAGCGTGGCCGGCTCGGCGCCCATGTTCACCGCCACGATGCGGTCACCGGCAGGGCCCCCGGGATCGTTGCGGCGCCAGGCGACGACGCCCGCCGGGGCCGGCAGCTCGGCGTAGTCGCCCAGCTGCAACGCGGGCGACGACTTCCGGGCTGCCAGCAGGCGGCGATACAGGTGGGCGATCGACGCGTCGTCGGCCATGACCGACTCGGCGTTGCGGTCGACGGCATCCGGCGGCCACGGCAGCCAGGCGTCGGTGACGCCCCAGCCGTGGTCGGGTGCTCCGGTCCAGGGGACAGGGGCGCGGCAGCCGTCACGTCCCCCGGGGTCGACCACCCGGTCGGGCGGGATGACGGCATCCTCGAGGCCCAGCTCCTCGCCGGCGTACAGCACCGGGGAGCCCCGCAGGCCCAACAGGAGGAACAGGGCCGCCCGGGCCCGGTCCTCGCCACCTCCGTAGCGGGTGCGGTGGCGTTTGTTGTCGTGGTTGGACAGCACCCAGGTGGGCCAGGCGCCTCGACCGTCGATCAGACGATGCGTGTCGGCGATCTGGGCGCGCCAGCGGCCCGCGTCCCACGGTGTGTACAGCGGCGGGAAGTTGAACGAGAGGTGCAGCTCGTCGTCGTCGCCGTAGTACTCGGCGACCCGCTCGGTCGACAGCAGGTAGACCTCGCCCAGCATCAGGCGGTCGCCCGGATAGTCGTCGACCAGCTTGCGTATGCCGCGGATGAGCTCGTGTGTGCGGGGGGTGTCGTTGAGGGCGGAGTGGGGGATGCCCGCGACCTCGGGCGGATCGTCGGGGAGCCCGGGGGCCTTGCCGATGCCGTGGATCACGTCGATGCGGAACCCGTCGACGCCGCGGTCGAGCCAGAAGCGCATGACGTCGTGCATCGCCTCGACGACCTCGGGGTTGTCCCAGTTGAGGTCGGGCTGCTCGGGCAGGAACTGGTGCAGGTACCACTGGCCGGTGTCCTCGTCCCACGTCCACGCAGGTACCGGAGAGAAGGCCGCCACCCAGTTGTTGGGGGGCGTGTCCGGGGTGCCGTCGCGCCAGATGTACCAGTCGCGCTTCGGGTCGTCGCGGCTCGACCGGGCGGCCACGAACCACGGGTGCTGATCGGACGTGTGGTTGGGCACGAGGTCGACGAGGAGTCGCAGGCCGCGGTCGTGGCAGGCGGCCAGCAGGCGGTCGAACGCCGCCATGTCGCCGAACGTGGGGTCGACGTCGCAGAAGTCGGCGACGTCGTAGCCGAAGTCCGCCTGCGGCGACGGGAAGAACGGCGAGATCCAGACGGCGTCGATTCCCAGCCACGACAGGTGGTCGAGGTGTGCCTCGATGCCGGCCAGGTCGCCCGTGGGCGCACCGTGACTGGTCGCGAACGACCGCGGATAGATCTGGTAGAAGACGGCCGATCGCCACCAGGGAGCAGTCACGGGGGCCGATCGTAGGGTCTCGGCGCCAGGGGTCACGACCCGCGGACCAGCGGGGGGCGGCTGGTGCACGCCCTTCCCGGTCGGCCCACGACGTTCGTTTCCTGCCCCGGACGTGCTAGGAAAGTGGTCGGGACGCCCCGAGCGCATGCCACCGGGGACGATCAGGCAGTCCGAGCGGCGATACACTTCCCCGCCGAACGCAACTACGTGGGAGCTGGCCCGTGAAGAAGGGTCGACATCGACGATTCGAGGAAGCGCGCGCGCTGAAGCGCAGCAACGACCTCGACATCTCAGAAATCTTCGCTTCGGCGGACACCGAGCCCTGTGCCGAGTGCGGCGCCGAGCCCGGTGACGACCATGCGTCATGGTGCATGGCCGATACCGCCGATGACGACGAGTAGCGGGCTCCTGTAGTCATACCCGAGGGCGTGGTTGGCGGTCAGCCACGCCGCAACGCTGGGTGAGGCAGGAAGCTCTCGGTGCCGCGCGCCCGGGTGACGGTCTCGACGTGCTCGACGAACCGCTCGTAGGCCCACGTGCCGACCAACTCGACGATCTCGTCGCGCAGCTCGACGTACACCGGATGTGCTCCGGTGAAGGCGTCGGGCGCGTCGGTGCACCACCAGTGGAATTCGAGCCCCCCGGCACCCCAGTCGCGGCGCTTCCACTCACGCAGGGTCGACGTGACCTGGCCCGACTCGTCGGTCGTCTCGACGAGGCGCAACGGAAGCTGCCAGCAGACGTCCGGCTTCCAGTCGAGAGGACGCTCACCGGCCTCGAGCGCCCCCCGGTGCAGGGCGCACCCGGCGCCCCCGGGGAACTCTGGCCGGTTGAGGAAGATGCATGCGTCGCCCACCAGCCGGGTGACCAGCGTGCCGTCGTTCTTGCGCCGGATCGGACCGCCCCGACGCACCGCGGTACGTCGGTGCTGCCACTGCTCGTCGGTGAGGCGGTCGGCGGCGGTCAGGGTGGCGTTGGCGTCGTCCTCGTCGACGAAGTGCGCCCCGTAGCTGCAGCAGCCCTGTTCGAGCTCCGGGGTCGCCTCTGTGAGGACACCCTGGCAGCCGTGGCCGTAGATGCACTGCCACGAGCTGGTGAGGAACGTGACATCGAACGCATAGGTGCGGTGCTCGTCAGGGGAGTCGAACAGGACATACTCGTGCCTGTCGGGGGGCGGGGAGGCCATCGGGGCCACGTTGGCACATCCGGTCTCTGCCATGCTTGTGCGCCGCGATGGACACCGACGGGTCGGGAGGAGCGCAGCGTGGCCGGAGAGTTCGACGACATACGGCAGCGGCTCGAGGTCATCGGCGAGGAGCTCGCCGATCTGGCCATCCAACGACTGCGCGAATCGATCGACGCCGGGGGCACCGAGCTCCCCGTCGACGAGCGCCGGCTCACGCGGGCCCGCCGTGCGGTGGAGAAGGCCGCGAACCTGCTGCGCGAGCCCGATGACCACGAGGAGCTCGACGTCTAGCGGGCCGAGGGGCGCCCAGGTGCGCCGGCCCGTTCCGCACGGGCCGGCTAGGCGAGCGGGGGCGCCGAGTCGAGGGAGTTGAGCCGCCGGATCATCTCGCGGAACCGCCCGCCCTTGCGTGGGTCGAACGTGAGGACGAGGCGCGGCAGGTCGAGGGCGTCGTTGTCGGACACCTCGGCCGGCAATGGCGCCGTGCGCTCGATGCCGCCGTCGGTGCACACATCGGCGAACTCCTCCGCGAGCGCGGCGACCTCGGCGTCGGTGGGCTCGGCGCGCAGGCGGATGACCAGGCGGTCACCGACCCAACGCAGGCCCTGGTAGTTGCGCCAGAACCCCCGTACGGCGGCCACGGCCTCGTCGACGTCGTCGGTGATCGTGTACAGGTTGACGTCGAGGGGCGATACCCATCCCGCGTCGACCAGCTCTTCGCGCACGAACTTCTCCCAGCCTTCCCAATAGGTCTGGCCGGGCACGTCGAGCAGCACGAGCGGCGAGGGGGTGGCCTTGCCGGTCTGCACCAGAGTGAGCAGCTCGAGCGTCTCGTCGAGGGTGCCGAAGCCACCCGGCAGCGCCACGAAGCCGCTCGACTCCTTGACCAGCATCAGCTTGCGGGTGAAGAAGTACTTCATGCTCACAACGCGGTCCGAGCCGGAGAGCGGGCCGACGGTGGTCTCCTCGAACGGCAGCTGGATGGTCACGCCCAGGCTGCGATCGGGGCCGGCGCCCTCGGTGGCCGCCGCCATGATGCCCGGACCGGCCCCGGTGACGACCATCCACCCCGCGTCGGCGAGGCTGCTCGCCAGGTTGCGGGCGTGGGCGTAGAGCGGGTCGGTGGTCGACGTGCGGGCCGAACCGAACACGGTGACCTTGCGCACCCCGCTGTAGGGGGCGAACAACCGGTAGGCGACGCGCATCTCCTTCAGCGCGTCACGGGCGATCTTGAGGTCGAGCCGGTCGGCGTCGTCGGTGGTCAGCTCGTAGGCCGTGCGGTAGATGTCGGCCAGGACGTCACGGTTGCGAGTGGCACCGGCGTCGTCGAGGAGTTGGCGGATGAGCTCTCGTTCCATCGTGCGCCCAGCCTGCCATGCTCATGACGTGTCCGAGCCCCACCAGACGTGCGCGCGATGCGGCGCGACCGCGGCCGCCCCGGGCGACGGGCTGCCTGCGGGCTGGTCGTCGGCGACGTCAGACCGTGGCGTCGACCGCCTGTGCGCCGCCTGCACGCGCGAGAACGTGCGGTCGATCGAGGCTCGTCTCGACGAGGAGTGGTGGTGAGTCAGGCGCCGGCGGCGGCCGGCTCGACCGGCGCGTACAGCGTCGTGCGTTGCTGCAGCGTGCGCCCCAGAGGCTGGATCATGGCGGCGAAGTCGTCAGGGGTCATCTCCTGGCCGTGGCTGGCGCCCGCGGCCCGCGAGATGTTCTCGTCCATGAGCGTGCCCCCCAGGTCGTTGCACCCCGCCTGCAGGAGCTGGCGGCCGGCCACCTGACCGAGCTTCACCCACGAGAACTGGATGTTGTCGATGAGGCCCCGGTAGGCGATGCGGGCCACCGCGTGCATGAGGAGCACCTCGCGGAACGTGGGGCCTCGCCGGGCCTTGCGCTGCAGGTAGAGGGGGGTGGCCATGTGCACGAACGGGAGGCCGACGAACTCGGTGAACCCGCCAGTCTCGGCCTGCAGCTCGCGGGTGCGCAGCAGGTGCCTGGCCCACGACACCGGCGACTCGACGGCACCGAACATGATGGTGACGTTGGAGCGCAGGCCCACCCGGTGGGCGGTGCGGTGCGCCTCGAGCCACTCGTCGGTGGTGATCTTGTCGGGGCACAGGATCTCGCGCACCGGGTCGTCCAGGATCTCGGCCGCCGTACCGGGCAACGACCGCAGACCGGCGTCCATCAGGCGGCGCAGGTACTGGTCGAGCGGCTCGCCCAGGCGCTTGGCGCCCTCGGTGACCTCGAGCGCGGTGAAGGCGTGCACGTGGATGTCAGGCACCGCGTCCTTCACGGCCCGGGCGACGTCGATGTAGTAGTCGCCGTCGAAGTCGGGGTGAATGCCGCCCTGCAGGCACACCTCGGTGGCGCCGATGTCCCACGCCTCCCGCGACCGCTGGGCGATGTCGTCGAGGGTCAGCAGGTACGGCGTGCCCCGCAGGTTGAGCGACAGCGGACCCTTGGAGAACCCGCAGAACTTGCACTTGAACGTGCACACGTTCGTGTAGTTGATGTTGCGGTTGCGCACGTAGGTGACCGTGTCGCCCACCGCCTCGCGCCGCAGCTCGTCGGCCAGTTCCCCGACAGCGACCACCTCGGGGCCGCGGGCGGCGAACAGCGCGACGATCTCGTCCTCGCCCACCGTCTGCCCGGCCCGGACGCCGTCGAGCACCTCGGCCACCCGGCCACGCACCGCGCCGCGAGGACCGGGGACGAGAGCGGCGGGCTCGGCGTCGGCGCCCGAGTACCAGGCCGTCGAGCGCACGCCGGTGAGCGTGATCTCGGCGCCCGTGCCGGCCTTGGCGTTCTCGAGCGTTCGCTCCGGGAACACCGAGCCGGGGTCGTCGCGGCCCAGCCCCTCGGCGTCGGCGCGGTCGCCCACGTTGAACACGAGGCCGGGGTCGAGCCACCGGGCACCATCCGCCACGTACTCGGGGTACACGGTGAGGCGGGGAGCGAGAGCGAAGCCGCGGGCCTCGGTGACCGCACGCAAGCGGTCGAGCGCGGGCCAGGGCCGTTCGGGGTTGACGTGGTCGGCCGTCACCGGCGAGACGCCGCCCCAGTCGTCGATGCCGGCGTCGAGCAGCACGCCGAAGTCGTCGGCCAGGTTGGGGGGCGCCTGCACGTGTACGTCGGCCGGCAGGACGAGGCGGGCGAGCGCGATGGCCTCGAGGTGGTCGTCCTGCGGGCACGGTGGGGCCTGGTGCATCGACGTGCCTGGCTTGGGCAGGAAGTTCTGGACGATCACCTCTTGCACGTGACCCCACCGCCGGTGCGACTCGGCGATGGCCTCGAGTGCCTCGAGGCGGTCGGCCCGCGTCTCGCCGATGCCGACCAGGATGCCGGTCGTGAAGGGGAGGCCCAGGCGGCCCGCAGCTTCGAGCGTGGCCAGCCGGCGCTCGGGCGTCTTGTCGGGCGAGCCGCGGTGTGCGGCCAGGTCGGACCTGAGGGTCTCGACCATCATCCCCTGGCTGGGGGCCACCGGGCGCAACAGCGCCAGCTCGTGCTCGTGGAGCGCGCCCGCGTTGGCGTGGGGGAGCAGGCCCGTCTCGTCGAGCACCAGGCGGCACATCGCAGCCAGGTAGTGCACCGTCGACTCGTAGCCGTTGGCGGCCAGCCACTCGGCCGCGGCCGGGTAGCGCTCCTCGGGCCGTTCACCCAGCGTGAACAGCGCCTCGTGGGTGCCGACCCGAGCACCCGCCCGGGCGATGGCGAGCACCTGGTCGGGTGAGAGATAGGGCGACTCGAGCCGCGCCGGCGGCTGGGCGAAGGTGCAGTAGCCGCACTTGTCGCGACACAGCATCGTCAGCGGGATGAAGACCTTGGGCGAGTAGGTCACCCGGGTGCCGGTCGCCGCATCGCGCACACGGCGCGCCTCGGCAGTCAGCGCATCGAGCGGCAGGTCGAGCAGGTCGTGCCCCATGGGCAGGAGACTATCGGCGGGTTCGGCTATCGAAGCCCGGCGGCTTGTTGCTCATCGACGAGCGGTTCGAACATCGGTGTCGGTGCCGTGCGGCCGCGCAGGGCGACCGTGCCCACGTCGTGCCAGCGGTCGGCCTCGCCGGTGGCCCGACGCACCGTCTCGCCCGAGGCGAGGACCTTGACCGCACGGCCCTTGGCGACGTCGGTGAGGCGGGCGGACTCGTTCACCGCGGGACCGATGACCGTGTACTCGTAGCGCGCCTCGGTGCCGACGTTGCCGGCCACCACGCGGCCCGACGAGATGCCGATGCCCGCCGCCAACCCAGGGTGGCGGCCGGCCAGGTCGACGAGCGCCAGATGCAGCAGGCGAGCCGCCCGCAGCGCCCGGTCGGCGTGGTCGGGCTGGGTGCCCGGCACGCCGAAGATGCACAGCGCGCCGTCACCCTCGAACTTGTTGACCCAGCCCCCCTGTCCGTCGACCGCCCGGACCACCACGTCGAAGAAGTCGTTGAGCGTGTCGACCACCGCCTCAGGCGAGAGCACCTCTGCCATGGCCGTCGACCCCACGATGTCGACGAACACCACGCTGGCGTCGGCCTCCTCGCCTCGCAGGCCCGTGCCCCGTTCGAGCGCCTGGGTGGCGACGGCCTGGCCGACGTGGCGCCCGAACAGGTCCTGGATCTGGCGACGCTCCCGCAGGTCGTCGACCATGCGGTTGAACCCGGACTGCACCTCGCCGATCTCGCCGCCGTCGTCGACGACCAGGCCGACGTCGAGATCGTCGTCGCGCACGCGGGCGAGCGCATGGCGCAGGCCGTCGAGCGGCTCGGCGACCGAGCGCGCCGACGCCACGGTGGCGATGAACCCGGCAGCCAGACCCACCAGCGCCAGCATCGCCAGCGCGTCGGGCGGGATCTCCGTGCCGTCGAGGAACAGCACGAGGGCCATGGCCAGCAACGGGACGCCGGACCCCACCGCCCAGGTGAGCAGCAGGCGCAGGCGGATGCCCGGCGTGCGAGGACGGTGGTCGGCCGCGTCGCCGAGCACGTAGGCGAACAGCGGACGGAACGAGCGCTCGATGAGGAGGTACGCCAGCGCGCAGGTGGTGACGCCGCCGATGAGCGTGCCCTCGACGACCCGCACCACGGTGATGAGCTCGGCGCCGGCCAGTGCGGTGACGGCGCCGTAGAGCAACGCGCCGAGCATCCAGAAGACCAGCGGGCGCAGCGCCTGTCGCCACGGTTCACGCAGCACCGCGAAGCGTTCGGCGTGGGTGGGGGCGCGGCCCTCGAGCGCCCATGCGATCGCACGGCTGAACGCCCGGTGACCCCACACATAGGCCGGCACCAGCAGCACGACCACCGGCGCCACCGGGCCGACGATCTGGACCCAGAGCGGGAGGCCAGGCGCCAGGTCCTTGCCGGACGCGAGCTGGAGGAACGTCATGACCGCCACCGCGCCGGCGACGTTGGCGAACAGCAGCCGGCGGCGGATGCTGCGCCGGACGCGCTCGGCCGCCACCTGGAGGCTCGATCGGCTGCGGCCTGTCCGTCTGCGCACGTCGTGTTCCCAGCTGGCTCGGCGGCCTCAGGCGAGGTCGCCCGCTGCCGCGGGGTCGACGATCCACAGCACCCGGTCGGCACGGATGTGCGACGCGGGGGTGGCGGCGTCGCCCGCCGCCACACGCGCCAGGGCCTCGCGCTTGGCCGCGCCGGTGACCGTGACCAGCGCCAAGCGCGCTCGGGCGATACCGGCGAACGTGAGCGTCATGCGGGGGAAGGGGTTGTTGCCCGCCGGGTCGTCGTTCATGACCACCAGCCGCCCGGGGTCGGCCTCGAGCGCCGGCGAGCCCGGGAACAGTGAGGCGGTGTGCCCGTCGGGCCCCATGCCGAGGTGCACGACGTCGATGCGGCCCAGCTCGCCGATGCGGAGCTGGTAGGGATCGGGCCCCTCGTCGCAGCGCATCGGGAAGTTGGCGTTGACCGCCCCCACCTTCTCGAGGAGCGACTGGCGCACCAGCCGGTAGTTGGAGCTCTCGTCGTCGAGCGGGACGCAGCGCTCGTCGCCCCAGTAGACGTCGACCTTCCACCAGTCGATCTGGCTGCCGGCGTCGTCGGCGAGCCGCTCGTAGCAGTGACGGGCCAGATCGCCGCCGGACAGCACGAACGAGAAGGCGTCGTGCGGACGGCTGTGGAACGCCTCGATGACGCGCTCCGCGAACTCGCCGGGGACGTCGTCGACCACCACCAGTTCGCCGTGCACCCGCGGCACGCTACCTGACGGCGCGACCTCGAAAGTGCCGCATCAGCGCCCGACCGCCCGGCGCTACAGCTCCTCCGCCTTGGCCTCGAGCGAGGCGATCAGCTCGTCGAAGCTCTTGGCGAACGACGCCACACCCTGGTCTTCGAGCACCCGGCTGACGTCGTCGAGATCGACGCCGGCGTCGGCGATGGCGGCGAGGGCCTGTGCGGCGGCCGCCGGGTCGGCGTCGATCGTGCGGGCGAGGGTGCCGTGGTCGTCGAAGGCCTCGAGGGTGGCCTCGGGCATGGTGTTCACCGTGTCGGGGCCGATGAGCGTGTCGACGTACAGCGTGTCGACGTAGGCGGGGTTCTTGGTGGAGGTCGAGGCCCACAGCGGGCGCTGCACCTTGGCCCCCCGGTCGGCGAGCGCCTGCCACCGGGGACCGCTGAACTTGGCCTGGAACCGGCTGTAGGCGAGCTGGGCCTGGGCCACGGCGGCCTTGCCCCGCAGCGCCAGTGCCGCGTCGGTGCCGATGGCCTCGAGCCGCTGGTCGACCTCGGTGTCGACGCGGCTGACGAAGAACGACGCCACGCTGGTGACGTGTGACAGGTCGCCGTCGTAGGCCTCGAGCCCGGCGACGTAGGCCTCCATGACCTCGTCGTAGCGGTCGAGCCCGAAGATGAGCGTGACGTTGATGCTGTGGCCCTCGCCGATGAGGGTGCGGATCGCCTCGACACCCTCGGCCGTGGCCGGCACCTTGACGAACAGGTTGGGCTCGTCGATGCGGGCGTGCAGCTCGCGAGCCGAGGCGATGGTGCCGTCGCGGTCGCGGGCCAGGTCGGGCGCCACCTCGATGGACACGTAGCCGTCGACGCCACCGCTCGCGTCGTGTACCGGGCGCAGGATGCGTAGGCCGTCCTCGATGTCAGCGGTCACCATCGCCCAATAGGCGTCGTCGATGGCCGCGCCGCCGTTGACGAGCTCGCCGAACTGGGCGTCGTACTCGTCGGACCCCGAGATCGCCTTCTGGAAGATCGTGGGGTTGGACGTGATGCCCCGCACACCGCGCTCGACCCAGCGGGCGAGCTCGCCGCCCGTGATCCAGCCGCGGCGCATGTTGTCGAGCCACGGGCTCTGGCCCTGCTCGTCGTAGAGGTCGTGCAGCTTGCTCACCCGTCCTCCTTCAGGTCGTTCACGAGTTGTCGGGCCCGGTCGGCCACGTTCTCGGGCGTGTAGCCCAGGTTGGCCAGGGCGATGTCTCCCGGCGCGGAGGCGCCGAACCGATCGAGGCTGACGCTGTCGTCTGCCCAGCGGTCCCACCCCAGGCTGGCCCCGGCCTCGACGGCGAGGGTCGGTACCTCGGGCGGCAGCACCGAGTTCTGGTAGTCGTCGCTCTGGGTGGCGAACAGGTCCCACGACGGCATCGACACCACCCGGGCAGGCACACCGCCGTCGGCCAGGAGCGCCGCCGCCTCGACGCACACCCACACCTCGCTGCCGGTGCCGATGAGGACGAGCTGCGGGTCGTCGTCGGGGTCGACCAGCACGTAGGCGCCGCGGTCGACCGCGCCGGCGGCCGTGCCCTCGAGCACCGGCAGGTCCTGGCGGGTGAGCACGAGGGCGGTGGGGCCGTCGGACTCGAGCGCGATGCGCCAGGCCGCCGCCGTCTCGTTGGCGTCGGCGGGACGGATGAGCCGGAGCTGGGGCATGGCCCGCAGCGACGACAGGTGCTCGATGGGCTGGTGGGTGGGCCCGTCCTGACCGAGGCCCACCGAGTCGTGGGTGAAGGAGAAGATCTCCTTCCACTCGGACATGGCAGCGAGCCGGACGGCGGGTCGCATGTAGTCGCTGAAGATGAAGAACGTGCCGCCGACCGGGATGACGCCGCCGTGGGCGGACATGCCGTTCATGACGCCGCCCATGCCGTGCTCGCGCACGCCGAAGTGGATCTGCCGGCCCGCGGGGTCGTGATGCGAGAACACGCCGTGGTCCTTGATGACCGTGCCGGTGTTGCCGGTCAGGTCGGCGCCGCCGCCCATGAGGCCTGGCACCTCGTCGGCCAGCGCCTGCAGGCAGGCCCCGCTGGCCTTGCGGGTGGCCACCTTGGTGCCGGGTTCCCACGACGGCAATGCGTCCTGCCAGCCGGGGAGACCACGCCGCCCGATGCATGCGTCGTACGTCTCGCGCTCGCCGTCCCATTCCGCCAGGCGCTTGTCCCACGCCTCGCGCCGATCGCGACCGCGGCGCCCGGCGGCGCGGTACAGCTCGCGCACGTCGTCGGGCACCCAGAACGTCTGGTCGGTGGGCAGGCCCAGGATGTCCTTGGTGGCCGCCACCTCGTCGGCCCCGAGCGGGTTGCCGTGGGCGTCGGCCGTGTCGGTGAAGTTGGGTGACGGCCAGCCGATGTGGCTGCGCAGGATGAGCAGAGACGGCGCCTCGTCGTGGTCGCCCGCCCGCCGCAGTGCCGCCTCGAGCGCATCGGTGTCGTTGGCGACCTCGCCGAGCTGGTCGACGTGCCAGCCGTAGCCCTCGAACCGCCGGACCACGTCGTCGGAGTACGACAGGGCGGTGTCGCCGTCGATGCTGATGTGGTTGTCGTCGTAGACGTAGACCAGGCGCCCGAGCTTGAGGTGGCCCGCCAGCGAGGCGGCCTCGTGGCTGATGCCCTCCATCAGGTCGCCGTCGCTGCAGATCACGTAGGTGCGGTGGTCACACACCTCGGGGCCGAACCGCGCCCGCAGCCAGCGTTCGGCCACACCCAGGCCCACACCGTTGGCGACGCCCTGGCCCAGGGGACCGGTAGTCACCTCGACACCCACGGTGTGGTGCACCTCGGGGTGGCCGGGTGTCTGCGAGCCCCACTGGCGGAAGTCCCGGAGGTCGTCGAGCGTGAGCCCGTACCCCGTCAGGTGGAGCATCGAGTAGAGCAGGATCGACGCGTGGCCCGCCGACAGCACGAAGCGGTCGCGGTCAGGCCAGTCGGGCGCATCGGCGTCGTAGTGCATGATGCGCGTCCAGAGGACGTGCGCCAGGGGGGCCAGCGCCATTGCGGTGCCGGGATGGCCGTTCTTGGCGGCCTGGGGGCCGTCCATGGCCAGCCCCCGGATGACGTTTATGGCGCGCTGGTCGAGGGAGGGGTCAGGCGTCATGCACCCGCCACCTTAGAACGCGTGCGGATCAGTCACGACGTCCCGGCGAACGGTCGCTGCGCTTCCCGCTCCTGCAGCTTCGCTGTCCCTGAACAGCACGATGCTGGCGGTGAATCCGTGCACGAAGCTGCGGCGGCCCACAGGCCCGATCTCGCCCGCGCAGAACATGCCCGCGACGGCGTCGGAGCGCACCGCCGTCTCGACCGCCCGGGCGTCGTGGTCGTCCTCGCCGAACAGGCGCCTGCCCCGACCGTTGCACGTGAAGACCAGGGCCGAATCGGCCGGACCGTCGACCGACGCCCGCGCCAGCAGCGCCCGGAGATCCTCGTCGGCGGCGTCGGCGTCGCGGACCTGGAACTGGACGGTGGTGCCGACCGCGACCCGGTCGCCGACGGCGAGGGCTCCCGCCGCGCGGTCGGCCCCGATCACGTTGCGCACCAGGAAGTCGCCCCGGGCGAAGGTCATCCGGTGCTCGTCGACAGCGACGCCGATGTGCAGGCCCGCGGCGAGCTTGGCCCGCTCGTCCGGCCCCGCGGCCGACGCCACCTCCTCCAGGCGGTCGAGGGCCGGCCTGCCCGCCAGCTCGACCAGCAGGTTGCGGTCGGCCCGGGTGACGATCATGGGCTCGCCGACCGGGCGGCATCCCTGCGACACGACCAGGGTGGTCGCGACCTCGGCGGGCAGGACGGCGCCCACGCCGCCGTCGGCGACGACCTCGCCGTCGAGGACGAGGCGGTTACCGCCCGGGCCCCGGGCCGCGGACGCGGCGCCGCCCACGACCGGCACCGGCGGATCGAGCACGCCGAGCAGGTCGACCACGTCGTCGACCGGGAGCGAGAACGGGTCTGCCAGGAGGACCAGGATCTCGCCCGGGCCGCAGGTGTCGGCCGACAGGCCCCCGACGGCGACCCCCGACGGCGTGCGTGCGGCGGTGACACGCACGGGACGCGCCGGCGCGGCCAGCCGACCCGCCCACAGCGAGATCGCCGGCTCGTCCTCGACCTCGCGAGCGCCGCCGACGACGGCCACGCCCGTGGCACCGAGCAGGACGCCCGGCTCGACCAGCGCCCGCACCGTCGCCGCGATGTCGGCGACGGCATCGACGTGGTGCGGCGACACGAACAGCACGGCCAGGTCGGGGCCGGCACCGAGTCGCTCGAGGACGCGGCCCACGACCTCGCCGGTGGCCTCGGGGGCATCGGGATGCAGCGACAGGGCGCCGGCGAAGGGCATGCGCGCTCGCCTCGCTCAGCCCGCGGGGCCCGGGACGAGGGTGTACGGCACGACCGTGGTGTGCCCCTGGTCGACCCGGCAGTGGGCCTCGACCGTGTCGTAGTCGGCGAAGTCGACCTCGGCCCGCACCAGCCGGTAGGTGAACTTGCCCGGCTCGACCTGCAGGGGCTGCACGTTGCGGGCCACCTGGTCGTCGCCCCGGTGGAAGATCACCTCGAGCACGCCGGTGCCCGTCTCGTCGGGCGCACAGCGGACGAGCACGACCAGATGGGGGGCGACCGTGCAGGGCGGTGGCTCGGGCGGGGCGGCCGAGAAGTGCACGCCGGTGAGGTCGATCTGGGTGGGGCCGCCCTCGAACGCAGGCTTCAGCTCGATGTTCTCGACGAACAGGGCCGCGACGATGTCCATGCGCTGAACGCTAGTGGGGTGGCTCGGTGCCGCTGGCCGGCGGTTACCAGCGTTGTGCTGCGAGCCACCCCACTAGGGGACGGGCGTGGGGGAGCGGACACGCCCGGAATCACTCCGCGGTTACGGGGTAGGCGACCGGTAGCCTCACGGCCGTGGCGTACGAGGGAGATGCCGGTACCACCAGACAGGCGATCCTGCTCGAAGCACGCAGGTGCTTCGCGGAGAGCGGCTATGAGGGGACGTCGCTCAACGACATCGCCGCGGGCGTCGGCATCCGGCGAGCGAGCGTGCTCCACCACTTCCCGTCCAAGGAAGCCGTGTACCAGGCGGTCTTCCAGCAGGCGCTCGCCGACTGGGGCGAACGCATCAACAAGTCGGTCGACGACCCGCCTGCGGGCGCCGGGGAGGAGGGGTGGACGCACGTCGACCGGGTGTTGACCGAGGCCGTGCGCTGGTTCGCCGAGAACCCCGACTTCGTGCGCCTCGTCCGCCACGAGTCGCTCGCCGCCGGCAGCCACCTGGGCTTCGACCTGGGCGAGGCACTTCGGCCCTACTTCCGACGGGCGGTCAACTACTTCGAGCGTGAGATGGGCGAGGGGCGGCTGCGCAAGCACGACCCCGAGCAGCTCATCATCAGCGGCTACGGCGCCATCCTGAACTACTACAGCGACGTCCACTTCCTGCAGGGTCTGCTGGGCCGCGACCCCATGTCCGAGGAAGCGATCGAGATCCGCATCCAGGCCATCCGCGACTTCTTCCGCGCCGCCCTCGAACCCTGAGGGAGGGACCGGAGGTGGGTGAGAAGCGTCCGCAAGGTGTTCAGGGCGCCAATGGGGTCACAGTGACGGGGATGCCGTTGACGGCGGCGTTGCCGGAGATCACGTCGACGAAGTCGCCGGGCGACAGGACGTTGCTGTTGATGCCCGCGTGCTCGCGGGCCACCGCCAAGCGGGTGCCGGGGCGGTCGTGGCCCCAGCCGTGGGGGAGCGAGACGACCCCGCGGGCGATGGCGTCGGTCACCTCCACCGGCACGTCGACGCGTCCCGCCGTCGATGCCACCGTCGCCACCTCGCCGTCAGCCACCCCGTAGCGCGACGCGTCGTCGGGGTGGATGTGCAGTGTGCACCGGTTGCGGCCCTTCACGAGTACGGCCACGTTGTGCATCCACGAGTTGTTCGACTGCAGGTGCCGCCGGTTGACGAGGACGAGATCGTCGGCCGGTCGATCCATCCGGGCCGCCAGACGGGGCAGGTCGTCGGTGATGTACGGCGGTGCCAGCACGACCTTGCCCCCGGGGATCGTCACCACCTCGTCGAGCCGCGGCACCATCGGGCCGAGGTGGATGCCGTGGGGCTGCGGCCTTGACCCGCGCCAGCGTCAGGCCGTCCGGCACCTCGCCGTAGCGGTCGCCGAACGGGCCGGTGCGTAGGGTCAGGTCGAGCAGCCGCTCGGGGCCGCCCGCCTCGTAGCCCCCGCGCAGGGTGGGCCCGTCGAGCCCCTGGGTCGAGGCGAGCACGTCGAAGAAGCCGTCGTCGATGGCGGCGACGTCGACCTCGTCGGCCGGTTGGCCCAGGCAGGCGCCGGCGAGGCGGATGAGGATCTCCCACTCGTGGGGCCGGCCGTCAGCGGGCGGGAAGACGGGCGGCGAGTACCGGGCCGCGCTGCCGACCGCGAAGTTCCACAGCAGGTCGTCGTGGTGCGCCTGCTCGAGCGGCGAGAGGCCGGGGAGGACGACGTGGGCGTGGCGTGTCGTCTCGTTGAGGTAGTTGTCGACGCTGATCATGCAGTCGAGGCCGGCCAGCGCGGCGTCGAGCCGGTCGCCGCCGGGAGTCGACAGCACCGGGTTGCCCGCGACCGTGAACAGCGCCCGGATCTGCCCGTCGCCCGGGGTGGCGATCTCCTCCGCCAGGCACGAGACGGGCACGTGGCCCAGCACCTCGGGCGCGCCCCGCACCCGCGTGCGCCACCGGCCGAAGTTGGCGACGCCGTTCTCGAGGCCCGGCATGGGCAGGTCGGTGACCGGCCAGGCGGCGGGTCGGGAGAACATGGCACCGCCCGGCACGTCGAAGTGGCCCGTGAGGATGTTGACGACGTCGACGAGCCAGCTGGCCAGCGTGCCGAACTCCTGGTTGCACGTGCCGATGCGGCCGTAGACGACGGCCCGTTCGGCGGCCGCCAGGTCGCGGGCCAGGGTGCGGATGCGGTCCGCGTCGATGCCGGTCACCGGCGCCACGCGCTCGGGCGTCCACTCGGCGACCAGATCGCCGACCGTCTCGACGCCGTGGATCCGGTCGCCGACCGGGCCGACGTCGACCAGGCCCTCCGCGAACAGCACCTGGGCCACGGCCAGCAGCAGCGCGGCGTCGGTGCCAGGGACGATGGGCAGCCACTCGTCGGCCCGCTCGGCCGTGCCGGTGCGCCGGGGGTCGATGACCACGACCTTGCCGCCGCGCTCCCGGATGGCGGCGATCTCGCCCATCACATCGGGGCACGCCAGCAGCGAGCCCTGCGACGCGTGCGGATTGGCGCCCATCACCACCAGCAGGTCGGTTCGGCCGATGTCGGGCACGGGGATCTTCCACATGCCGCCGTACATCAGGTGCGAGCTGACGTTCTTGGGCCACTGGTCGACCGTGCCGGCCGAGTAGATCATCGGGATCCCGGACATCCCGATGAGGATCCCGACGTACCGGCCCAGGCTCATGTTGTGCGCGAGCGGGTTGCCGACGTAGGCGGTGACCGCCTCGATGCCGTGCTCGGCGATCACGGGGGCCAGCAGGTCGGAGCAGCGCCGGAAGGCCTCGGTCCACCCGACCTCGCGCCAGGTGTCGCCCTCCCGGATCAGTGGCTGGCGCAGCCGGTCGGGGTCGTGGTGCAGGTGGCCGATCGTGGTGCCCTTCGGGCACAGGTGCCCACGGCTCCAGGCGTCGTCGCGGTCGGCACGGATCAGCTCGACCGTGTCGCCCGCCACGTGGATCTCGAGGCCGCACATCGCCTCGCACAGCGGGCACGTGCGGAGGTGCACCGTGCGCGCGCCCCCGTCGGTTTCGGTTCCGGTTACCGCCGTCATCTCGTCCCCCTGCTCGGCGCGCTCCGCGTCTTGCTTACGTTAGACAACTATTTGCGGAGGCGGGGTCCGTTGTCGCCCTGACTTCGAGAGCCTGACCGGGGGTCACTAGCCTCGCTCCTCATGCCCACGCTCTCGGAAGCGGACTCGAAAGAGCTGCTCGCCACGTTCGGTGTTCCCTTCCCCACCGAACGGGTCGTGGCCACGGCCGACGCGGCGGTGGGTGCGGCCGGCGAGATCGGCTTCCCCGTGGTGGTCAAGCTCGGGGGAGACGGCATCGCCCACAAGACCGAGCGGGGCCTCGTGCGCCTGGGGCTCGGCTCGTCCGACCAGGTGCGGGGTGCAGCCGACGAGCTGCTGGTCGCGGCCACGCCCGACGACGGTGAGGTGCACCTGCTGGTGGCACCCATGTTGCGGGCCACCCGTGAGCTGATCGCCGGCCTCCACGACGACAGCCAGTTCGGCATGACCGTCATGTTGGGCGTGGGCGGGATCCTCGCCGAGGCGGTCGCCGACGTGAGCTTTCGGCTCGTGCCCATCACCCGCGTCGACGCCGAGGAGATGATCGACGACCTCCGGCTCCAGGCACTGCTCGGCCCGTTCCGGGGCGAGCCGGCGGTCGACCGGACGGCGGTGGCCGACGTGCTGATGTCCCTGTCGGGTGCGGCGGCGCAGCGCGCCGACATCGCCTCGGCCGACCTCAACCCGCTGCTCGTCGTCGACGGGCGACCCGTGGCCGTCGACGCGCTGGTGGAGGTGCGGTCGTGACCGGTACCCCGAGGACGCGGATCCCCGCGGAGCGCTTCCGGGCACTGTTCGAGCCCCGCGGGGTGCTCGTCGCCGGCGCGTCGACCCACCCGGGCAAGTTCGGGTTCGTGAGCCTGCACAACATCCTGGCCTGCGGTTACGAGGGCAAAGTCTTCGCCACCAACCGCGACGGCGCGGACGTGCTGGGCATCCAGACGGTCGCGGACATCGACGACCTGCCCGACGGCGAGATCGACCTCGTGTTCGTGTGCACCCCCGCCGCTGCCAACCCGGACCTGCTGCGGGCCTGTGCGAAGAAGGGCATCACCGCCGCATTCGTCGCCTCGGCCGGCTACGGCGAGGCGGGCGAGGCCGGGCTGGCCGCCCAGGCCGACCTCGTCGCTCTCGCCGACGAGCTGGGCATGCTGCTCGCGGGTCCCAACGGGCAGGGCGTGGTGTCGCCGCCCGCCAAGCTGTGCGCCCAGATCGTCGGGCCGTTCCCGCCTGCGGGCCACATCGGCATCGCCAGCCAGTCGGGCAACTTCGTCAGCTCGTTCGAGAACTACGCCGAGCTGTCCGGCGTCGGCGTCAGCCGGGCCGTGTCCGCCGGCAACGCCGCCGCGGTCACCGTGCCCGACTACCTCGAGTTCTACGCGGACGACCCGCGGACCCACGTCGCGCTCGCGTACGTCGAGAGCGTCGGCGACGGCCGCGACTTCGTCGAACGCCTGCGGGGGGTCGCCGAGCGCAAGCCCGTCGTGGTGGTCAAGGGCGGCGCCACCGCCGGCGGCCAGCGCGCCGCGGCCAGCCACACCGGCGCGCTGGCCAGCGACGACCGGGTCTTCGACGGCGCCGTCCGGCAGGCGGGCGTGTCCCGTGCCGCGACCGTCGAGGAGGGCTTCGAGGTCGCGGCGACGTTCGCGTCGCAACCGCTGCCGCGCGGCAACAGGGTCGTCGTGGTCACCACGGTCGGCGGGTGGGGCGTGGTCACCGCGGACGCGATCTCCGGGACGGACCTCGAGCTGGCCACGCTGCCCGACGACCTGATGACAGCCATCGACGCCGAGCTGCCGCCCCGGTGGAGCCGCAACAACCCGGTCGACATGGCCGGCGGCGAGACCCGCGACACCGTGCCGAAGGTCCTGGAGCTGGCGGCGTCGCACCCCGACGTGGACGCCGTGATCTTCCTCGGCATCGGCATCCAGTCGAACCAGGCCAAGCTCATGCGCGAGGGCCCCTTCTGGCCCGACCACGGCCTCGAGCGCATCGTCGGCTACCACGAGCGCCAGGACGCCCGGTATGCAGAGGCCGCCGCCGAGGTGAGCGAGGCCAGCGGCAAACCGGTGCTCGTCGCCACCGAGCTGGCCGTCACGTCGCCCGGCAACCCCGGGCCTGCCGCGGTGCGGGCCGGCGGCCGGCTCTGCTACCCGTCGGCCAACCGGGCCGTCGTCGCCCTCGACCACCTGTGGCGGCGCTCGCGCTGGCTGGCCCGCCGCGGCCTGACGTGAACCGCGACGGCGACCACACGCCGCGCCACTTCGCCGGCAAGGCGGGTGGCCGCGCGTCCGCCGGCGACGCCTCGCCGTCGAACACCACCCCCGCGGCGCCAACGGCGACCCCGTCCGCGGCGCCAGCGCCGACCTCTCCCGAGGCGCCACCGACGGCCCCGCCACGGTGGCAGCGCTGGGTTCTGCCCGTGGCGTTGGCACTGGTCGCAGCCGGATCGGGTGCGGCGGCGGTCGTCCTCGACGCGGAGCCCGCGGCCGAGGCCGTGGGCGTCGACCAGGTCGTGGCGACTCCTGTCCTATCGGCCCGACGGGCACCGGAGGCCGTCGCCGCCCCCGTCGCCGACCGCCGGCTCGACGCCGACCTGCAGGCATGGCTGGCGGCGTCGCCCGCCGACACGTGCCTGGTGGTCGACAACGAGGGCCGTGAGGTCTTCGCCCACAACGCGGCGGCCCCGGTCACCGGTGCCTCGACCCAGAAGCTGCTCACGGCGACCGGTCTGCTGCTGGCCCTCGGGCCCGACGCCACGTTCCGCACCGACGCGGTGGCCGCCGCGCCCCCGCAGGGCGGCGTGATCGCCGGCGACCTGTTCCTGGTGGGCGGCGGGCCCGCGGATCTCGGTACGACCGACTGGCTCGTGATGGGCCCGGGCACGCGCCACCGGGTGATCCACGACATCGACGGGCTCGTCACCGCCCTCGCCGCCGCCGGCGTGACCCGCATCGACGGCGGCATCGTGGGCGACGGCAGCCGCTACGACGACCAGCGCTACCAGACCTCGCTGGCACAGCGGCTCATCGACCAGGACCAGGTGGGCCCCATCGGCGGGCTGATGGTCAACGACGGCTTCGCCGCCTTCTCGCCGGCCCGCACCAACGCCGACACGGTCCCCGCCGCCGATCCGGCCGCCGACGCCGCCCGCGTCCTCACCGAGAGGCTGCAGGCCCACGGCATCACGGTGACCGGAGCGCCCCGTGCGGGGGCCGCGCCCGACGGCGCCACCACGGTCGCGTCCCTCGACTCGCCACCCCTGTCGCAGATCGTCGCCGAGATGCTCACGACGAGCGACAACGAGAGCGCCGAGGCGGCGCTGAAGGAGATCGGCGTCGCCACCGGCGGCGAAGGAACGTGGGCGGCCGGGGCCGCGGCCCTGACGACGTTGCTCGGGGACGCCGGGGTGGCGGTCGACGGCGTGCGCGTCGCCGACGGCTCCGGCCTCACCATCGAGAACGAGCTCACGTGCGCCACGCTGGTCGACGTGCTCACGCTCGAGGGCTCGGGGCCCGTCGTCCGCGACGGCCTGGCGGTGGCCGGGGAGACCGGAACGCTGGCCGAGCGCTGGCAGGGGACCGAGGTCGCGGGCCGCCTCCGGGCCAAGACCGGCACGTTGCGCAACGTCACGGCTCTGGCCGGCGCGATCGAGCCGACGCAGGGCGGCGCGCTCACCTTCGCGTACGTGGCCAACGTGCCCGACCCGGGCGAGGTCACCTCGGGCGAGGTCGGCCTCGACGAGCTGGCGCACATCCTCGTGCAGTACCCGCGTGGCGTCGACATGGCGGCGCTCGGCCCGCTCCCCGCGACCGGGGCGTCCTGACCCGACACGGCCCGGTGGGCGTCCAGGCGTGCCACGCTGGGGGGCGTGCCGGTGGTGCCGATGTTCCCGCTCGGCTCGGTCCTCGTGCCGGGCATGATCCTGCCGCTCCACGTCTTCGAGCCGCGCTACCGGCAGCTCGTGCGTGACTGCCTGGCGGGCGACGGCGAGTTCGGTGTCGTCCTGATCGAACGGGGGTCGGAGGTGGGTGGCGGAGACGTGCGCACCGACGCCGGCACGATGGCGCGCATCGTGCAGGCCGACGAGATGCCCGACGGCCGGTTCGCCCTGGTCGCGGTGGGGGTGCGGCGCATCCGTGTCGAGCGCTGGCTCGACGACGAGCCCTACCCGCGCGCCGACCTCTCCGACTGGCCGGACGTCGACGCACCTGGTGAGGCCGGTGAGGACGGGATCGGCGAGGTGGCGGTCCTGTTGCGCCGCGCCGGCGCGCTGCGGGCCGAGCTCGGCGAGCCTGCGTCGCCGCTCGACCTCGAGCTGTCCGACGACCAGCTCGTCGCCGGCTACCAGGCGACCACGGTGGCCCCCCTGGGCCCGGTCGACAAGCAGGCACTGCTGTGTGCCCCCACGGTGCCACGACGCGTCGAGATGCTGCGCGACCTGCTGCGGGACCATCTGGAGCTGCTCGAGGCGCGCCTGTCGTCGGGGTGACCGGTGGCCGCACGACGCATCGTCCAGGTGGTGGGCGTACGCGTGGTACAACCATGGCTCCGGTCCGAACAGGAGCAGCGCCGCGGTGCCCGAGCCCGAGTCGAAGACGATGCCCGAGGTCGCCACCGAGCTGTGGGGGCTCACCAAGGACTACGCGCGCCAGGAGACGGTCGAGCCGCTCAAGGGCGTCGGCCGCTACCTGGGCTACGGCGCCGCGGGTGCGATCCTCCTCGGGCTGGGTGTGATCCTGCTCATGCTCGCCGGCCTGCGTGCGCTGCAGACCGAGACCGGCGACGCGCTCGACGGCAACCTGTCGTGGGTGCCGTACCTCATCGTCCTCGTCGTGGCGTCCGCCCTGGTGGGCTGGGCCGTCACGCGCATCTCCAAGAAGTGAACAGGTGACGCCGATGGCCGTGCCCAGCCCCCCGCGAGACCGCATCACCCGCACCGATCTCGAGGACAAGTTCCGCGAGCTCGAGGGCGGCGCCCGCGACCAGGTCGAGTCGGCGCGCTCGACGGTGATCACCGCCGGCGTCGTGGCCGCGCTGATCGTGCTGCTGCTCGCGTTCCTGATGGGCACGCGCAAGGGTCGCAAGCGCAGCACCGTCGTCGAGATCCGTCGGGTCTGAGCCGTGCCCAGCCAGAAGAGCCGGCTCGACCGCGGTCTGCGGTTCGTCCAGGCGCGGGGCATGCGCAAGGGCGTCTACGGCAGCTCCCGCGCCTGGTTCTGGGTCGCCGTGGTGACCTGGGGCGTCCGCTTCCTCCGCCGTACCGCCGGCCGCCAGTACGAGCTGGTCTACCGGGGCGAGCTCAAGCCCGGCGAGACCCTACGCATCGGGCACCTGCCCGAGACCTACCAGGGCAAGCGGGTGCGTTCCCGACGCCGGAAGATCAAGGCGTGACCTCCCCGGCTGCTGTCGCGGGGCCTCGGCACGCGACAATGGCTCCGACATGCGCGTCCTCCTCCGCAACCCCCGCCGCGAGCTCGACCTCACCGGCCCGGTGACGGTCGCCAAGCTGCTCAACCAGCTCGACCTCAACCGCGAGTCCGTGCTCGTCGTGCGCGGCGACACGCTCGTCCCCGGCGACGCCGTCCTGGCCGAGGACGACGTGGTCGAGATCCGCCCCGTCATCTCCGGGGGCTCGGCGTGACCGTGCGAAGGGCCCCCCGTTCGTGAAGTGCACCGTGTGCCGCGGCCCGGCGGTCATCGACCTGCGCCGCCACAACGCCAACTTCTGCGGCGACCACTTCCTCAAGTTCTGCCGCGACCAGGTCACCAAGGCCATCAGCCAGCACGGCATGATCGAGGCGGGCCAGCGTGTGCTCGTGGCCGTCTCGGGCGGCAAGGACAGCCTGGCGCTGTGGGACCTGCTGGTCGAGCTCGGCTACGACGTCGAGGGCATGACCATCGGCCTCGGCCTCGGCGAGTACAGCGATGCCAGCACCGCCGCGACGGTGGCGTTCGCCGACGAGCGGGGACTGCGCCTCCGGCGCATCGACCTGCGTGGCGACTACGGCTACGACATCCCGACGGCCGCCGCGGTCACCCGCCGGGTGCCGTGCTCGTCGTGCGGCATGTCCAAGCGTCACCTCATCGACAAGGCTGCGCTCGACGGCGGGTTCGACGTGGTCGCCACCGGCCACAACCTCGACGACGAGGCCGCGGTGCTGCTGGGCAACGTGTTGCACTGGCACACCGAGTACCTGGGGCGCCAGGCGCCGGTGCTGCCCGAACGCGACGGCTTCCCCCGCAAGGTCAAGCCACTCGTCCGCCTGGGCGAGCGCGAGACAGCCGCCTACTGCGTGCTACGGGGCATCGACTACATCGTCGACGAGTGCCCCATGGCCGAGGGCAACCGGCACCTCCGCTACAAGGAGGCCCTCAACATCATCGAGGCGGCCTCGCCGGGCACCAAGCACGCTTTCTACTTCGAGTTCCTCGACAAGGCCGCCGACCGCTTCCGGCCCGAGGCGGCAGCCGCCCAGGACGGGTTGCGCCCGTGCGCGACGTGCGGCTCGCCCACCACCGCCGAGGTGTGTGCGTTCTGCCGGCTCGTCGACCGGGTGTCCGAGGCCGAACCGGTACCGGTCGAGCTGCTCCGCGCCGGGCGCGGCCGCAGCAAGCCCCGCGCCGCCACGCCCGCCGACAGGAAGAAGGTGAGCCCGTGAGCCGGCCGTTCGTCGACGGCGACCAGGTGTTGCTCATCGACGTCAAGAAGCGCCGCTACCTGGTCACCCTGGCCGCCGGGGGCGAGTTCCACACGCACGCCGGCGTCATCGCCCACGACGACCTCATCGGCGCGGCCGAGGGGTCGTCGTTCAAGTCGAGCCGAGGCTCGGCCATGCTGGCCATCCGGCCCACGCTCGCCGACTTCGTGCTGAAGATGCCCCGCGGCGCCCAGGTGATCTACCCCAAGGATCTCGGGCCGATCCTGATGCTGGCCGACATCTTCCCCGGTGCGCGGGTGCTGGAGTCGGGGGTCGGCTCCGGCGCCCTGTCGATGACGCTGGTCCGGGCGGGTGCGGTGGTGCACGGTTACGAGCTGCGCGACGACTTCGCCAACCGGGCGGTCAAGAACGTGGCCACCTTCCTCGGCGACGACGCGCTCGAGCGCTACACGGTCGAGCTACGCAACGTGTACGACGGCATCGACGAGGTCGACCTCGACCGGGTGATCCTCGATCTGCCCGAGCCGTGGCACGTCGTGAAGCACGCCGCGAAGGCGATGCACCGCGGCGGCGTCCTCGTGGCCTACACGCCGCAGATCACACAGGCGGTGCAGCTCCGCGACGAGCTTGCCGGTGAGGGCTTCGGCATGGTGGACACGATCGAGGTGCTGAACCGCGGGTGGCACATCGAAGGGCAGTCGGTCAGGCCCGACCACCGCATGGTGGCGCACACGGGGTTCCTGACCAGCGCGAGGCTGTTGAGCTGACGGGCGGGCGAGAGGAAGCCGGGGACATCCGGGGGTGAACGTGTTCGACATCGTGCTGGTCGTCTTCGCCGTCAGCGCGGCGATGGGTGGCTACCGACTGGGGTTCGTCGCGCGCGCCGCCTCCTGGCTGGGGCTGGCGCTCGGGCTGGTCGTCGGTGCCCTCCTGCTGCTGCCGGAGATCCTGCCGCAGGTGCAGGACGCCAGCGAGGCCACCAAGTTCCTCGTCGCCGTCGGCCTGCTGGTGGGCACCGCGCTCATCGGCAACGCGCTCGGGCTCGTGCTCGGCAGTCGCCTGCACGCGGAGCTACCCGGTGGTGCGGCGCGGCGCACCGACCAGGTGGCCGGTGGTTTCGTGGGTGTCTTCGGGCTGCTGGTGATCCTGTGGCTGCTGCTGCCGATCCTGGCCCACATCCCCGGCTACGTGGCCGAGCAGGCCCGGGGGTCGGTCATCGCCCGCCAGGTCAACGAGAGCTTTCCCGACCCGCCGAACACGCTCGAGGCACTGCGGAGGGTCGTCGGGGACGACCCGTTCCCCCAGGTGTTCGCCGGCCTGGAGCCCGCGCCGGACACGGGGGCGAGCCCGGGCTCCAGCGGCCTGTCGACCGCCACCGCCAACGAGGTGGTGCGCTCGACGGTGAAGATCGAGGGCGTGGCCTGCTCGCGCATCCAGGAGGGCAGCGGGTTCTTCGTCACGGAGGACCTGGTGGTGACCAACGCCCACGTGGTCGCCGGCGAAGAGGACTCGACGGTCGAGCTGTCCGACGGATCGACCCTCGAGGCCGAGGTGGTGGCGTTCGATCCCGAGCGCGACCTGGCCGTGCTGCGGACCCTCGACGGTGGAGGCTCGCCGCTGCCCCGCCGCGTCGGTGAGGTAGGCGACGTCGGCGGGGTGTTCGGGCGCCCGGGTGGCGGCCCGCTCGAGATCAGCCCGTTTCGGGTCGCCGACCAGATCACTGCCGTCGGTCGTGACATCTACGACCGGGGGACCACCAGCCGCGAGGTCCTGGTGCTGGCATCCGAGCTGGCCCCCGGCGATTCGGGCTCGGCGCTCGTCGACCCGCAGGGCCGGGTCGTCGGCGTGGCGTTCGCGGTGGCGCCCGACAAGCCGGGCGTGGCCTACGCGCTGGCGATCGAGGAGCTCGAGGCCGTGCTGGCGGGCGACCTCGACTCCGAGCGCGACACGGGCGGCTGCCTGGTCTGACCCCGGCGCCGGCCGCGAAGGTCGCCGGAAAACGACGAACGCGGCCACCCGTGGGGCGGCCGCGTGGTGCCGACTGCTCGAGTGGTGTGCTACTCGACCTCGATGAAGATGCACTCGCCGGGGCATTCCTCGGCGGACTCGATGGTGGCTTCCTCCTGCCCGGCCGGCACGACGGCGAGGCCCTCGGCGCCGCCGGGATCGGAGAACACCTTGTCGCCCTCCTTGACGTAGGCCAAGCCGTCGTCGAGCAGGGTGAACACGTCAGGGGCGATCTCTTCGCAGAGGCCGTCGCCCGTGCAGAGATCCTGATCGATCCAGACCTTCATAACGTGACTCGCTCCTGGCTCGATGGCGGAGGGTTGGTACCGGTGGGGTACCGCGTCGTCGAGGTACCTCAGTCGAAGTTCACACTAGCCACCGCTCGGATAAACGCGGCAATCCCGGAAGAAACTCGGCGAATGGTGGTGCGGAGATGGCCAATGCCCGGTGTAGGGTCCGAGCGGGTCCTCGATACAGGCTCCGTCCCGACAGTCCCTCTCGGGCAGGAGCGGCACCTGCATCGACCGATCGAGGAGGTGGTCGCCGTCACCGAGCACAACGACGAAGGTCGAGAGGTCACGCCTGAGGAAGATCAGGCTTCCTACATCGACCAGGTGCGCGCCCTCGAGGAAGAGGTGCTGGCCCTGCGCCGGCGGCTCCAGGACGCGCCCAAGCGCGTGCGTACGCTCGAGGAGCGCCTCCTCGAGACCAAGGGCCAGCTCGCTCAAGCGGTGGCCCAGAACGAGAAGCTCACCTACACGCTCCGTGAGGCGCGCGACCACATCGGCGCCCTGCGCGAAGAGGTCGACAAGCTCACGCAGCCGCCCTCCGCGTACGGCACCCTGCTGGCGCAGAACGACGACGGCACTGTCGACGTCTACTCGGGCGGTCGCAAGATGCGCGTCGCCGTGCATCCCGCCCTCGACGCCGACGAGCTGGTGCGGGGCGGCGAGGTGGTGCTGAACGAGTCGCTCAACGTCGTGATGGCCCGCACGCCCGAGACCAACGGCGAGGTCGTCACCATCAAGGAGCTGCTCGAGGACGGCCGCCGTGCCCTCATCCTGGGCCGCGCCGACGAGGAGCGGGTGGCCGACCTGGCCGAGATCCTGGTGGGGTCCACGCTGCGGTCCGGCGACACGGTGCTCATGGACGCCCGCTCGGGTCTGCTGCTCGAGAAGCTGCCGCGGCCCGAGGTCGAGGAGCTCGTCCTCGAAGAGGTCCCGGACATCAGCTACGGCGACATCGGCGGCCTCGACGACCAGATCGAGCAGATCGCCGACGCCGTCGAGCTGCCGTTCCTGCACCAGGAGCTGTTCGCCGAGCACAAGCTGCCGGCACCCAAGGGCATCCTGCTGTACGGCCCGCCGGGTTGCGGGAAGACGCTCATCGCCAAGGCGGTGGCGAACAGCCTGGCCAAGAAGGTGGGGGTGCGCTCGGTCGACACCAACGCGAAGAGCTACTTCCTCAACATCAAGGGCCCGGAGCTGCTCAACAAGTACGTGGGCGAGACCGAGCGCCAGATCCGGCTCGTCTTCCAGCGGGCACGCGAGAAGTCCGAAGAGGGCTGGCCGGTCATCGTGTTCTTCGACGAGATGGACTCGATGTTCCGCACCCGTGGCACGGGCATCAGCTCCGATGTCGAGTCCACCATCGTGCCCCAGCTCCTCGCCGAGATCGACGGCGTCGAGTCCCTGCGCAACGTCATCGTCATCGGCGCGTCCAACCGCGAAGATCTGATCGACCCCGCCATCCTTCGGCCCGGTCGGCTCGACGTGAAGATCAAGATCGAGCGGCCGAACGAGACCGCGGCGGCCCAGATCTTCGGTCGCTACCTCACGACCGATCTGCCGCTCAACGCCGAGGCGGTGCACGACATGGGGGGCGGCGACGCCCAGAAGTGCGTGCAGGGCATGATCGAGCGCACGGTCGACGAGATGTACCGCACCGACAAGGACAACGAGTTCCTCGAGGTCACCTACCAGAACGGTGACAAGGAGATCATGTACTTCAAGGACTTCGCGTCCGGGGCCATGATCGAAAACATCGTCCGTCGGGCCAAGAAGCTCGCCATCAAGCGCGTGCTCGCGGACGGCCCCAAGGGCATCCGCCTCTCCGACATGATCGAGTCGATCCACCAGGAGTACAAGGAGCACGAGGACCTGCCCAACACGACCAACCCCGACGACTGGGCCAAGATCTCCGGCAAGAAGGGCGAGCGCATCATCTACGTGCGCACGATCGTCAATCGCGACGATGGAAGCGCCGCCGGTGGTCGGGCCATCGAACGGGTGGCGACGGGCCAGTACCTCTGAGCCGGTTCGGGTGCCGTGGCGCGTCCGAACTGGTAGATCTGACCTCGTGCAGCTTCGCGGGCTGACCGACACCAAGGAGGGCCGGCTCGTCGTCATCGCCCTCGTCGGCGGCACGCTCATGATCGCCGCCGCCCTGGGCAACCTGGCGATGGCGGGAGCGGCAGACTCCGCCGCCGATGACGCGCGCCGGGTGCTGCGCCACGAGCTGTCGGCCGTGTCGGACGAGATGATCGCCGGCTACCCCGATTCGGCCGATGCGATCGAGACCGTGGCTGTCGACGCGCTCCGGGGCGAGCCGGCCCAGGTACTGGGATCGGCCCAGCCGGACGAGGGCGAGGTCGTCGTTGCCGTGCAGGCGGGGTGGGGGTGGCAGATCCGCTGCATCCGGGCCGAGATGCGGGGCGACGCCACGGTGCTCACGTACGTGCAGGCGCGGCCTTGTTGATTGGTTCGTTCCCTCGGGGCTGATCGGCTCGTGACCCCGGGGCGGGTAGGGTCCACCTCGTGGCGATGCGCAAGATCATCGGTGTCGAGACCGAGTTCGGCATCATCGTGCGCGGCGCGGCCGAGTCCAACCCCATCGCCGCCTCCTCCGTGCTCATCAACGCGTACGTGCACGAGCTGGCCAGGGCCGCCGAGGGGTCGCGGGCGCACGCCAAGGTCGGCTGGGACTTCGAGGACGAGCACCCCGACATCGACGCCCGCGGCTTCACCTCCGAGGGCACCATGGCGCCCGAGGTCGAGACCCACCTCGTCAACGCGGTGCTCACCAACGGGGCCCGCTACTACGTCGACCACGCCCACCCCGAGTGCTCGACACCCGAGTGCGCCGACCCGCGCAGCATCGTCGTCTACGACAAGGCCGCCGAGCTGATCCTTCAGCGGTCGATGCAGGCCGCGGTGTCCCTCCTGCCCGCCGGCCAGGAAATCGTCGTCTACAAGAACAACTCCGACGGCAAGGGCAACAGCTACGGCTGCCACGAGAACTACCTGATGGACCGTCAGGTCCCGTTCGGGCGCATCGTCACCCACGTCATGCCCCACTTCATCAGCCGTCAGGTGTTCACGGGCGCCGGCAAGGTCGGCAGCGAGGTCGTGGGCCTCACGTCCGAGGACGTGCCCTTCCAGCTCACCCAGCGGGCCGACTTCTTCGAGGAGGAGGTCGGGCTCGAGACCACGCTGAAGCGCCCGATCGTCAACACCCGCGACGAGCCCCATGCCGATGCGCAGCGCTACCGGCGCCTGCATGTCATCGTTGGTGACGCCAACCTGTCCGAGGTCGCCACCTTCCTCAAGGTCGGCACGACCGCGCTGGTGCTGGCGATGATCGAGGACGAGTTCCTGCCCCGCGACCTCACCCCGGTCGCCCCGGTGGCGGCGCTGCGCAAGGTGTCCTACGACATGACCCTGCGCCAGCCCATCGACCTGGCTGACGGCACGTCGATGACGGCCGTCGAGATGCAGTGGGAGTACCTCGACCGGGCCAAGAAGTACGCCGAGGAGCACGGGCTCGAGTGCATCGGTGCCCCCGAGGTCGGCGCCGACGTGCTGCGCCTGTGGGAGCACGTGCTCACCGCCCTCGAGACCGACCCGATGTCGCTGGCCCGCCAGGTCGACTGGGTGGCCAAGTACCGGGTCATCGACGGCTACCGCACCAAGCACGGGCTGCGGTGGGACGACGCCAAGCTGGCGGCGATGGACCTGCAATACCACGACCTGCGGCCCGAGCGCAGTCTGGCGTCACGGGTGGGCCTCGAGCGGCTCACCACCGACGCCGAGGTGGCCGAGGCGGTCACCGAGCCTCCGCCCGACACACGGGCCTGGTTCCGGGGCAAGTGCCTGCAACGGTGGGCGTCGCAGATCGTCGCGGCCAATTGGGACTCGATGGTGTTCGACATCGGCGGCGACCCACTGCGGCGGGTGCCGATGATGGACCCGACACGTGGAACCGAGGCGCATGTGGGTAGGTTGATGGCGGAAAGCACGACGAGCGCTGAGTTGTTGGACCGATTGGGCCAGTGAGCAGACGAGGTGCAGGGGCATGGCTGAACGAGAGATGAAAAAGAAGTCCACCCCGGCTCGCGAGGAGCAGGAGGTCGTCGAAGAGGCGCCCGCCACCTCCGAGCAAGGCGAGAAGATCAAGGCCGAGCTCGACGACCTCCTCGACGAAATCGACGAGGTGCTGGAAAGCAACGCAGAAGATTTCGTTAAGTCGTATGTCCAAAAGGGAGGGGAGTGACTCCTACTATCGCTTGAAGCGATAGTGTCACAGCCTCCTCCTAGACTTCAGACGCTTCCCCACTCGCTCGAATGGGGAAGCGTCTGTGTTTTCAAAGACATGCAACACGTGCGGCAAGGCCAAGCCACTCGACGAATCCTCTGCCTCTCCTGCAACCAGGGCCTGGGGAAATTGGCGACGATGCCGAAGTGCTCGACGCCGCGCCCCGGTATCTACGCGAAGGCGTAACGGGCGGCGGGACGGCGCGGGCGTAGCAAGCCGGTAGCCTCCGCCCCGATGAGCCTGCCGACCTTTCGAGCCGACGACGACCCCGGGCCGTCCTTCCTCGACGTGCTGCGCCGCGCGGGAGGCGAGCCCCGCTGGGGCGACCTGCCGCGCGACGTGAGCCCGCACGAGTTCGCCCACGGCACCACCGTGGTCGCCATCCGCTACGCCGACGGCGTGGTCATGGCGGGCGACCGCCGGGCCACCAGCGGCAACCTGATCGCCCACCGCACGATGGAGAAGGTGTTCCCCGCCGATCGGCACTCGGGTGTCGCCATCGCCGGCGCCGCCGGCCCCGCGGTCGAGATGGTCAAGTTGTTCCAGCTCCAGCTCGAGCACTACGAGAAGGTCGAGGGCGCCGAGCTGTCGCTCGAGGGCAAGGCCAACCAGCTCGGCCAGATGGTGCGGAGCCACCTCCCCGCCGCCATGCAGGGCTTCGTGGTCGTGCCGCTGTTCGCCGGCTTCGACGTGCGCCGCGGCACCGGACGGCTCTTCGAGTACGACGTCACCGGGGGCCGCTACGAAGAGAGCGACTTCGCCGCCACCGGGTCTGGCAGCCTGCACGCGGGCACGGTCATCAAGATGGGCTTCCGGACCGAACTCGACCGCACCGACGCCGTCGAGCTGGCCATCAACTCCCTTTTCCAGGCGGCCGACGAGGACTCGGCCACCGGCGGTCCCGACCTGGTGCGGGGCATCTACCCGGTCATCGCCACCATCACCGCCGACGGCTTCGAGCGCCTCGACGACACCGAGATCTCCGAGCGCTTCCGGGCGCTTCTCGACCGCCTGTCGACATCCGGCAGCACCACGACCACGGGCACGAGCCCCACCATGCGCGGAGGCGACGCCCGATGAGCATGCCCTTCTACGTCCCGGCCGAGCAGATGATGAAGGACAAGGCCGACTTCGCGCGCAAGGGCATCGCCCGCGGCCGTGCGCTCGTGGCCATGGCCTACGCCGAGGGCATCCTCATCTGCGCCGAGAACTCATCGTCGACGCTGCGCAAGGTCAGCGAGATCTACGACCGCATCGCCTTCGCCGGCGCCGGCAAGTACAACGAATACGACCGCCTGCGCATTGCCGGGGTGCGCCACGCCGACCTCAAGGGCTATTCGTTCAGCCGCGAGGACGTCGAGGCCCAGAGCCTGGCCAACGCATACGCCCAGATGCTGGGCGACGTGTTCACCCACGAGATCAAGCCCATGGAGGTCGAGATCGTGGTGGCCGAGCTGGGCGCCGAGCCCGAGGGCGACCGGCTGTTCCACATCCTCTACGACGGCACCGTGGTCGACGAGCAGGGCTTCACGGTCCTGGGCGGCGAGGCCGAAGCCATCCTCGACCGGGTCAAGCAGTCCTACGAGCCGGGGCAGTCGCTCGACGCGGCCCTGCGGACCGCCGTCTCCGCACTGGCCGGCGGCGACAAGCAGTTGACCGCCGCCGAGCTCGAGGTCGCCGTCCTCAGCCGGGGCGACTCCCGTCGGGCGTTCCGCCGCCTGACCGACACCGATGTCACGGCTGCACTCGGCGGGGGAGAGGTGCCGGTGGAGCCCCCACCGGCCGACGTGCCGCCGGCGGAGACGACGGCCGCGGAGACGACCGCCGTGGAGTCCGACGCCGAGGCGGCGGACGACCAGTCGCCCGCCAGCGACGAGCCGGGCTGAGCAAGGCGCTCGTCAGTGCCAGCTCAGCGCCAGCAGGCGACCGAGCAGCACGGCGATCATCAGCATCACGAGAGCGAGCAGGACCCACAGCTCCGGCCGTGAGCGACGGTCATCAGTCGCGGCATCGTCCTCGGGGACCGCAGCCGAGGCCGGGACCTCGGTGACGACCTCTCGGGCGAACGCCAGGTCGTCCTCGGCGACCAGCACCTCCACCGGTCCGACGGGGTAGGGGCCGTCGACGTTGCCGCGCAGCTCCCACACGATGCCCTCGGCGCCCAGATGGGCGGCGAGGATGCGGGCTGCGAACGGGTTCGCAGCCGTCGTCAGCGGCACCATCGGCCCGATCGACACGCCCCCGACCGTATCCCTGGACGCGGACCGCCGCGACGATTCCCAGGTCACGCACAGGTCCTCGAGGTGTCGACCTCGCCGTACGGGTACGGCGGTAGCGTGCGGGCCATGAGCGATCGTCCCTCGGGACGGGACAGCGAGCCGCTGCGAGGCGGCGAAAGCGAGAAGTAGATGGACCGTCGCATCTTCGGCCTGGAGAACGAGTACGGCGTCACCTGCACCTTGCGTGGCCAGCGCCGGCTCAGCCCCGACGAGGTCGCCCGCTACCTGTTCCGCCGGGTCGTGTCGTGGGGCCGGTCGAGCAACGTGTTCCTCGCCAACGGCGCCCGTCTCTACCTCGACGTCGGCAGCCACCCCGAGTACGCCACGCCGGAGTGCGATTCGATCCTCGACCTCGTCACGCACGACAAGGCCGGGGAGCGCATCCTCGAGCAGCTGCTGGTGTCGGCCGAGGCACGCCTGCGGGAAGAGGGCATCCGCGGCGTCATCTACCTGTTCAAGAACAACACCGACTCGGCGGGCAACAGCTACGGCTGCCACGAGAACTACCTCACCTCCCGGCGCGACGACTTCGCCCACTACGCCGAGGTGCTCATCCCGTTCTTCGTGTCACGGCAGATCTACGCCGGCGCGGGCAAGGTGCTGCAGACGGCGCGGGGTGCCATGTACTGCATCGCCCAGCGGGCCGAGCACATCTGGGAGGGCGTCTCCTCCGCCACCACCCGCAGCCGGCCCATCATCAACACCCGCGACGAGCCCCACGCCGACGCGGAGCGCTATCGCCGCCTGCACGTCATCGTGGGTGATTCGAACATGAGCGAGTACGCGACGTTCCTCAAGGTGGGGGCCACGTCGATCCTGCTGCGGATGCTCGAGGACCCGTCGTTCGTGCTGCGGGACATGACGCTCGAGAACCCGATCCGGGCGATCCGCGAGATCAGCCACGACCTCACCTGCAAGCGCACGGTACGCCTGGCCAACGGTCGCGAGGCTTCGGCCCTCGACATCCAGGCCGAGTACCTCAACCGGGCCAAGCGCTACGCCGACGCCAAGGGCCTCTCCCCGCTGGAGGAGAAGGCCCTGTCCATGTGGGAGTACTGCCTTACAGGGCTCGAGTCCGACCCGCTCAAGCTCGACCGCGAGGTCGACTGGGTGATCAAGCACAAGCTCATCGAGGCGTACGCCGACAAGCACGACCTGCCCCTGAGCCACCCCAAGGTCGCGCTCATCGACCTGCAGTACCACGACATCAACCGTGACCGTGGTCTGTTCTACCGGCTGCAGCAGCGCGACATGGTCGAGCGCATGACCACTGACGACGCCATCGACGAGGCCGTCGAAACGCCGCCGCAGACGACCCGGGCACGGTTGCGGGGCGAGTTCATCCGCCGGGCCAAGGAGCGCAAGCGCGACTACACGGTCGACTGGGTGCACCTGAAGCTCAACGACCAGGCCCAGCGCACCGTGCTGTGCAAGGACCCGTTCAAGGCCCGCGACGAGCGGGTCGAGCGGCTCATCGCCAGCCTCTGAGCCCGAGCACACGCTCCTCGCGCCCGCCGCCGGCTCGGGACAACTACGTTCCGGACCAATGCCCAGCTTCGTCACCGCCACCGTCACCGACCTCCTCGCCGAGCGGGCGGGCCTGCAGCGGGTCGCTACCGACGCGGGACGCGCGTACGTGCTGACCGACCTGGTGGGGCCCGTCAGCGTGGGCGACCAGGTCGTGCTCAACACCACCGCCGTGGAGCTGGGCCTGGGGACCGGTGGCTGGCACGTCGTCCACTGGAACCTGGCGCGGGACGCCTGGTCGCAGCCGGGCCGCGGCCACATCATGAAGGTGCGCTACACGAGCCTGCAGCACGATGCCGGTGCCGCGGAGGAGCAGGATCCGGACCTGCCGTCCACGATCCCGCGGTTGCCCGTGGTTGCGTGCTCGCTCCACAGCCAGGTCGCGGTTGTGGCTGCGGTCGCGCGGTACCTGCACCCCGACGCCCGCATCGCCTACGTGATGACCGACGGCGCCGCCCTACCTCTCGCCCTGTCCGACGTGGCCCACGCGCTGCGCACCAAGGGCGTGGTCGACACCACCATCACGGCGGGCCACGCCTTCGGTGGCGACCTCGAGGCGGTGGCGGTGCCGTCGGCGTTGGCACTCGCCCGCCACGTCGCCGGGGCCGACCTGGCGATCGTCGGCATGGGTCCCGGGGTGGTCGGCACCGCTTCGGCGCTCGGCACGACGGCGGTCGAGGTAGCGGGAGTCATCGACGCCGCCGACAGGATGGGGGCGCGGGTCGCGCTGTGCAGCCGGGCGTCCGGCGCCGACGCACGCGAGCGCCATCGGGGGGTGAGCCACCATGTGCGCACGGTCCTGGGGCTGGCCGCGGTTCGACCGGAGCTGCCGGTGCCGCCGGACCTGGCAGACGAGCTGGTCGGCTCGTCGGTCGTCGAACCTCCGGACGTCGCCGCCATCCTGGCCGCGCTCGACCTCCGCGTCACGACGATGGGCCGGGGTCCTGACGATGACCCGCTGTTCTTCGCCGCGGCCGGATCGGCGGGCGCGTGGGCGGCCGCGGCGGTGGCCAGGGCCGTGTCCGCTGCAAAGTAGCCTCGGCGCCGATGTCCGCGGCGAAGCTCGAACGCCTGCTCAACCTGACGGCGCTGCTGCTCGAGACGCCGCGTCCCCTGTCCGCCCAGGAGATCCGAGAACGGCTGGGCGTCTATCCCACCGAGACCGATGCGTTCCGCCGGGCCTTCGAGCGCGACAAGGACGACCTGCGGGCGATGGGGGTGCCGCTCGAGGTGCAGGACGTGCCCGGCGTGATCCCCGCCGTCGAGGGCTACCGCATCCCCAAGGACCGCTACTACCTGCGCGACCCCGGGCTGACGCCCGACGAGCTCGCGGCGCTGCGCCTGGCGGCATCGGTGGTGCAGCTCGACGGGCTGTCCGCCAGCGAGGGGCTCCTCAAGCTGGGCGGCCTCGTGGGCGAGTCGGACGGCGGTGTCGGGTTCGCCGTCGGCAGCCTGCCCGGTGGCAACGTCGGTCCGCTGTTCGGCGCCATCGCCGCCCAGACGCCCGTGCGGTTCACCTACAAGGGCGTGCAGCGCACCGTCGATCCGTACCGCCTCGACTTCCAGCGCGGCCGCTGGTATCTGAGCGGCTACGACCACACGCGCGCCGACGAGCGCATCTACCGGCTCGACCGGTTCGAGAGCGCGACCGAGATGCTCGACGGCCCCCGCTTCGAGCGGCCGGCGGTCGCCGCGCCCGGGGTGCAGCTCGAGCCGTGGCAGCTGGGCTCCGGTGACCCGACGCAGGCGTCCGTCCTGGTCGACGCCGCCCAGGCACCGTGGATCGTGCAGCACCTCGGCGCCGGCGCAGTGGCCGAGGAGCGGGCCGACGGCTCGGTGGTGGTCACGATGACCGTCACCAACCGCGACAACTTCCGCTCGTTCGTGCTCACCTTCCTCGACCATGCCGAGGTGCTCGCCCCGGCGGATCTGCGGGCCGAGATCGTGACCTGGCTCGACAAGCAGGTGGGTTGATCATGAGGGAGCGCACATCGGCATCCGACCGGGTCGCCCGGCTGCTGGCGATCATCCCGTGGATCGCGGCGGCCGACGGGCCCACGCTCGCCGAGATCTGCGAGCGGTTCGGCGTCACCCGTCGCAAGCTCCTCGAGGACCTCGAGGTGCTCACGCTGGTCGGCGTCCCGCCGTACACGCCCGACACGCTCATCGAGGTGACCATCGAGGGTGACCGGGTCTGGCTGCGGTTCGCCGACGTGTTCGCCCGCCCGCTGCACCTGACGCCCGAGCAGGGTCTGGCGCTGGTGGCTGCCGGCTCGGCATCCCGGAGCCTGCCCGGCGGCGACCCGCAGGGCCCGCTGGCCACGGCTCTCGGGAAGCTGGCGGACGTCCTGGGCGTCGATCCGGCCGAGGCCGTGTCGGTGACGCTGGGCGAGACGCGGCCGGGGGTCCTCGAGGCGCTGCGTGCGGCGGCGACCGAGGGGCATCGCGTCCGCATCGACTACTACGCGTACGGCCGCGACGAGCGCACCACCCGCGACGTCGATCCGCACTCGGTGTTCGCCCACGACGGGGCCTGGTACATGCGCGGGTACTGCCACCTGGCCCGAGACCTGCGCACGTTCCGCGTCGACCGTGTGGTCGACGCGGCGGCGCTGGACGTGGCGTTCTCCGTCCCGGCCGGCGGCAGTGCCGCCGCCGGGGCCGAACCGGTCGTCCTGGGGGCCGAGGTGCCGCGGGTGACGATCGAGGTCGCCCCGGCGGCCCGGTGGGTGATCGAGACATATCCGGTCGACGAGGTCAGCGACGCCGGAGACGGGTGGTTGCGGCTCCGCCTGGCCGTCACGGCGACGCCGTGGCTCGAACGCCTGCTGGTGCGCCTCGGCGACGAGGCCCGCGTGATCGACGCTGACGACCCGGCGCTGGTCGACGCGGGTGCCCGGGCGGCACGACGGATCCTCGATCGCTACACGTCTGCGTGACGTCGGCGTACGGGTCCGTCTCCCGACGCGGGTTGCCGACACCGGCCCTGCGCTAGCCTCACGGCGCCGTGCGTGACGTGTCTCCCCCCTCAGGTCTCCCCGGTGACGACCACGACGACGTCCCGTCGAGCGGGGCGTACCGCGCCTCGCCCCGACACGGGTCGACACCCCGCCACCTGGCCGGCAGCGCCCGGGGTCACGAGGGGCTCGGCGATCCCGACCACGCCGGCGTGCGGGCCCTCCCCTCCGAGGAGGACGGCGACGCGGTCGCCGACGCCTCAGGTGGAGCTCTTCCGAAACGCAAGCCGCACGGCGTCGGGCGGGCGGTGCTCGAGTGGGTCGTCGTCATCGGATGCGGCGTGCTCATCGCGCTCACGGCGCAGGCGTTCCTCGTCCAGGCGTTCTGGATCCCGTCGCCCTCGATGACGCCCACGCTCGAGGTGGGCGACCGGGTGCTTGTCAACAAGCTGTCCTACAAGACCCACGACGTGAACCGGGGCGACCTCGTGGTGTTCGAGCGGCCCCCACAAGCGTCGAACGGTGGCGACGGCGAGATCAAGGACCTGATCAAGCGGGTCGTCGCGGTCGGCGGCGACACGCTCGAGGCGCGCGAGGGGCAGGTCTACGTGAACGGTGAGCGCATCGAGGAGCCGTACCTGGTCGAAGGGACGCCCACCGACAACCTGCCGCGCCAGGAGATCCCCGAGGGCTTCGTCTTCGTGATGGGCGACAACCGCACCAACAGCGAGGACAGCCGCGTCTTCGGGCCCATCGACGAGGACACCATCGTCGGACGCGCGTTCGTGAAGGTCCTCCCGATCTCCGACCTGGGGTGGCTGTGAGTGGCGCGCCGTCAGGCGGGCGCGGGATAGGCGGCCGAGACCGCGTCGACCATGCGGTCGACGTGGTCGCTGTACACGCCGTCGATGCCCGAGTCGATCAGCTCGGCGAGCACCCGAGGCGTCTGGGCGTCCCATCCGAACGTCAGGACGTCGAACCGGTGGAACAGCGTCGTCAGGCCGCCGGTCCAGTCGAGGTGGTGCATGTTGATCGCGTCGATGCCTTGAGCGGACAGGGTGGCGGCGCGCCGCTCGGCACCCTCCTTGATGCGGTCGATGCGGGTCGAGTCGACCAGGCGCACCGTGTCGCACCGACCCCGCCACTCGACCACCTGCTGCCACCGCGGGTGGCACAGCCACAGGTTCTCGAGCGCCGAGCCGCCCGCAGCGCGGGCCACGGCGATCACCCGGTCGAACACGTCCACGTCCTTGACGTCGAGCGAGACCTGCACGTCGGTGCCGCACGTGGCGTACAGGTCCTCCAGCGTCGGGATGTGGGCCGGCAGGTCGGCGCGACGCGTCACCGAGATGCCGCGACGGCGCAGACGGCCGCCGACGACGCCGTCGTGGTCGAGGACCGCCTCGCCGTCGACGGTGATCCACACGTCGCTCTCGAGCCCGGTGGCTCCCAGGCGCAGCGCCAGCGTGAAGGCGTCGAGCGTGTTCTCGGGGGCGTGAGCGCGCGCTCCACGGTGGGCGAACGCGAAGGGTGGTTTGACGGTTGCGGGCACGCGCGTGGCCATCGATGCTCTTTCCGGCTCGACAATTCTGGCTGCGAACGGCGTCATGATGTCGCATGGTGTCACTCTCATCGGGTACAGCCTGACCGAGGAGCGACATGGCGACCCTGATCCGAGCAACGTGCAGCGACTGCGGCGACGTCGAGTTGGGGACGCATGACCTGGTGGTGCGGTTGTGCGAGGACACCGAGTCGGGCACCTACATCTTCCGCTGCCCGCGCTGTGAGACACCTGTCGTCCGCCCTGCGGACCGCCCGACGATCGACCTCCTGGTCTCCTCCGGGTGCAAGCTCGAGGTCTGGAACACCCC
This sequence comes from uncultured Acidimicrobiales bacterium, assembly GCA_963735375.1. Taxonomy (GTDB): domain Bacteria; phylum Actinomycetota; class Acidimicrobiia; order Acidimicrobiales; family VFJN01; genus ZC4RG19. Next base: position 59,112 of record CAVTKS010000003.1, on the reverse strand, counting down.
CGCTGAGCTGGCCGAGGTGCGGCCCGTCGGTGCGCCGTTCACGCACGACGACCTCATCGACTTCCACGAGCTGCTCGACGAGGGGCACTGGTTCGACGAACTGCTCGCGGCCCACCGGCGCGACCGGTAGCGTCGCCACGTGACGCTGCTGTGGGCCGTACCGGTCGTAGCGGCCGCGGCCGCCATGGTGCTGGTCGTGGCCATGGCCCGCACGCTGGAGGACGAGGCCGTGGGCCTGGCGCACGAGGTACAGGAGCTGGGTGACCTGCGGGCTCCGTTGAGTGCGGTCCGCGACACGACGCTCGAGACCGACCAGCTCGTCGCGACCTTCCGTCACCAGCACCCGGTCGACGGTCGGTCCGCTGCACCGGACCACGGCGGGATCGAGTCCGGAGAGGCCTGAGCGCGCGGCGACCAGGCTGTGGTCGCGGCGTCCTGGCCGCCCTCTACACTCATCCGCATGTTCAACGTCGGCGGCGGCGAGCTGCTGGTGATCATGCTGATCGCACTGATCGTGCTCGGCCCACAGCGCCTGGGGCCCGCGGCTCGTCAGATCGGGCGCGTCATGGGCGACGTGCGCCGCATCTCGTCGGGGTTCCAGCAGGAGCTCAAGGACGCGTTCGACGACGACGACGGCACCACCCCCGCCCGTCGCACCGAGTCCGTGCCGCTGGCGTCGGCCGTGGCCGAGGCCGACGGGCGCCCGTCGGCGGCCGATGGTCAGGACACCAGCAGTCGGGACGCCGGTGCAGAGGGCCGAACCGACGGCGAGAGCAAGGATCCCCCGGCCTTCGAGCCGCCTCCAGCTGACGAGTCGACCGTCGCGCCGGCAGTCGCCGCCGCGCTCGACGAGATCGTGTCCCCCCTCGACCCGCAGTCGGCCGACAGGTTCGACGGCACGCCCGGGGCGGTGTCGCCCGCGTCCGAGGGCGAATCCCTCGGCGACGAGCGTGCGGCCTCCTAGGCAGCGCCGGCTCCTCGGCGGGAGACGACCATGAGCGCCCAACCGTCAGCGCCCGACACGGGCATGACCCTCGTCGAGCACCTGACCGAGCTGCGCAAGCGGCTGATCATCTGCGTGCTGGCGGTCGCGGTGGGGATGCTCCTCGGCTTCCTCCTCTACGACTGGGTGATCGAGGTGCTCATCGCCCCGTACCAGGAGCTGGTGCGTGCCCGTCCTTTGAGCAGCGCCACCGAGGGGCGCCTGCTGACCACCGATCCGCTCGAGGCGTTCGGCGTGCGCATGAAGACGTCCGCGTACGCGGGCATTGCGTTCGCCATGCCGGTGCTCCTGTGGCAGGTCTGGCAGTTCGTGACCCCCGGGCTGTACCCCCACGAGAAGCGCTACGCCGTGCCGTTCGTGGTCAGCGCTCTCCTGCTGTTCGTCCTCGGTGCCGGGCTGGCGTACTACACGCTGCCGCGGGCGCTCGAGTTCCTGGTCGACATCGGCGGCGACGAGTTCGTGACGGCCTACCAGGCCGGCAAGTACTTCCAGCTCATCACCTACATGATGCTGGCGTTCGGCATCGGCTTCGAGTTCCCGATCGTGCTGGTCTTCCTGCAGCTGGCGGGCGTCGCTCGACACGGCCACGCTGCGCAAGGGCCGGCGGTTCGCCATCGTGGGCATCTGCGTGCTCGTCGCGGTCATCACCCCGTCGGGCGACCCGATCAGCATGCTCATGCTGTCGGTGCCGATGGTGATCTTCTACGAGATCTCGATCCTGATCGGCAGCTTCATCACCAAGCGGCAGGCGGCGAGGGCGAACGCGTGACGTCGGGTCTGCCCCGACCGGACGGTGACGGGGTGGAGGCGAACACGTATCCCTTCGAGCTCGACGGGTTCCAGCGCCGCGCGATCGACGCCCTCGACCAGGGCGCGTCGGTGCTGGTGGCGGCGCCCACCGGTTCGGGCAAGACGGTGGTGGCCGAGCACGCCATCGCCCGGGCGCTGGCCGAGGGCGGCAAGGCGTTCTACACGACGCCGATCAAGGCGCTCTCGAACCAGAAGTTCGCCGACCTGGCGCGCCGGCACGGCCCGAGCGAACGTGGGCCTGCTGACCGGCGACAACAGCATCAACGGCGACGCCCCGGTGGTGGTGATGACCACCGAGGTGCTGCGCAACATGATCTACGCGGGGTCGCCGGCGCTGGCCGGCCTGCGCTACGTGGTGCTCGACGAGGTCCACTACCTGCAGGACGCCTACCGCGGTCCGGTGTGGGAGGAGGTCATCATCCACCTCCCGGACACCGTCTCGCTGGTGTGCCTGTCGGCCACGGTGTCCAACGCCGAGGAGCTGGCCGAGTGGATCACGACCGTGCGCGGCACCACACGCCTGGTGCTGGAGGAGAAGCGCCCGGTCGAGCTGCGCAACCTCTACCTGGTCGGCGACCGCCAGAGCGAGCAGCCCCACCTGCTGCCCACCCTGGTCGATGGCCGTCCGAACCGTGAGGCCGAGCGCCTCGACAACGAGAACCTGTCCGGGCGGGGGCCGCGCCGGGGCGACCGACGACCACGCCGCCGCTTCTTCACGCCCCGGCGGCCCGAGGTCATCGAGATGCTGGGCGAGCGCGAGATGCTGCCGTCGCTCTACTTCATCTTCAGCCGCATCGGCTGCGAGGAGGCCGTGAGCGCGTGCCTGGACGCCGGCCTGCGGCTGACCACCCCCGACGAGCGTCTGCGCATCAGGGCCATCGTCGACGAGCGCACGTCGGCGTTGACCGACGACGATCTCGACGTGTTGGGGTACGACCGGTGGGCGCCGGCGCTCGAGATGGGCCTGGCCGCGCACCACGCAGGTATGGTCCCGCCGTTCAAGGAGGCGGTCGAGGCCTGCTTCGTCGAGGGTCTGGTCAAGGCCGTCTTCGCCACCGAGACGCTCGCGCTGGGCGTGAACATGCCGGCCCGGTCCGTCGTCATCGAGCGGCTCACCAAGTTCACGGGTGAGGCCCGGGCCTTCCTCACGCCGGGCGAGTACACCCAGCTGACGGGCCGGGCGGGACGCCGGGGCATCGACGAGCTGGGCTACGCGATCGTGCTGTGGTCGCCGTTCGTGCCGTTCGACCAGGTGGCGTCGCTGGCGTCGAGCCGCACCTACGGGCTGCGCTCCGCCTTCCGGCCCACCTACAACATGGCGGCCAACCTGGTGCGCCGGTACGAGCCGTCCGACGCCCACCACCTGCTCAACCTGTCGTTCGCCCAGTTCCAGGCGGACCAGGCGGTCGTCCGGTTCGAGGCCCGCATCGAGCGCCAACAGGAGCGGTTGGCGAAGCTCACCGAGGAGGCCCGCTGCGAGCTCGGCGACGTCGGCGAGTACCGCCGGCTGGTGCAGGCCGAACGGGCCGCGACCGAACCGACCCTCGCCGAGCGCAGCGCGATCGAGTTCGCGCTCGCACGGCTGATGCCCGGCGACATCGTCGAGGCCGGCGGACGCCGGCTCGCCGTGCTGTCGGTCGCCCAACGGCGTGGCGGGATGATGCGGCTCAAGGGCATCGACTCGACCGGCGAACCGGTGACGCTGGGGATCGACGACATCATCGCGCCTCCGCATCGGACGGGCCGTCTCGAGATCCCGAAGCCGTACCAACCCAACAACCGGGCCTTCCAGCACAAGGTGGCCGACGAGCTGCGGTCGGCCCGCCTGTCCGACGGTGCCCGACAGGGGAGCGGCGACGCCGGCATCGCCCCGCTGAACCGCTCGGCGCCAGCCCCGGAGCCATCGGCGGTCGAGCAGCACCCGGTCCACGCCTGCCCGGATCGCGACCTGCACCTGCGCGCCGAAGGCCAGGCCGAGCGCGCCAGGCGCGAGCTGTCCGACATGCGCCGTGAGGTGCGGTCGCGCACCGAGTCCCTGGCTCGGAGGTTCGACCGCGTGCTACGGCTGCTCGAAGCGTGGGGCTACCTCGACGGATGGGCCCTGACCGAGCGTGGGCAGGTCCTGGCGCGCACCTACCACGAGGCCGACCTGCTGGTCGCCGAGGCGATGACGGCCGGGCTGCTCGACGACCTCGACCCGGCGTCGCTCGCCGGCCTGATGTCGTGCTTCACCTACGAGCACCGGGGGCCGGGCACGCCGTCCGCGCCATGGTTCCCGTCCCGTCACGTCCGGGCGCGCTGGGGCGAGCTCGAGCGGCTGGCCGACCAGGTGCGGGCCGACGAGGAGGCCGCCGGCCTTCCGCCCACCCGCGCGCCCGACCCCGGCTTCGTGGCGCTGGCGCACGCCTGGGCGGCCGGTGAGCCGCTCGGCGAGGTGCTGAGCGACGAGGACCTGTCGGGGGGCGACTTCGTCCGCAACGTCAAGACGCTCATCGATCTGGTGCGTCAGGTCGGCGAGGTGGCGCCCAACCCGTCGACCGCTCGGTCGGCCCGCCAGGCCGCGGAGGCGCTCCACCGCGGCGTCGTGTCGATCTCGTCGACACTCGACGAGATCGTGGGCGAGAGAGAGCCGGCGGCGGACGAGCCGGTGCGGGTGCCCCGAGACGTCCCGTGACCATCCGCAAGGGCGAGGCGTGGGGCGAGGAGGGCACGTTGCCGGCCGGGGGCGTCGTCGTGCGCTCCGACGCCGAGGCCCGCGCCGTCGTCGCCGCGGCGCGCCGGGCCGGCGAGCCGGTGCCGGCGCTCGGGCTGCTGGGTGGCGACCTGTGCCGCACGCTGGGGGGCAGGGGCGACGAGGCACGCATACGGTCCGGCGCCGGCGTGCGGCTCCCGGTCGATCTCGGCTCGGTGCTGGTCGACGGCGTCCACCACTGGTTCGTGGCGCACCTGGTGGTGCGTCGGTCGTGGTGGCACGGCCGCATCGTGGCCGCCATGAACGCCGAGTTCGTCGGCCCGTGGGACGTGGCGCCGCGTAGCCACCCCAACGACGGGCTGCTCGACGTGGTGGACGTGGCGCCGTCGATGGGCCTCACCGACCGGCTGAAGGCCCGGCGCCGGCTGCCGGCCGGCGGCCACCTCCCGCACCCCGCCATCACGACGAGCCGACGCCCCGCCGTGCAGCTCGACCTCGACCGGCCGACGCCGGTGTGGCTGGACGGCGAGCGGGTGGCGGACGCCCGCCACCTGTCGGTGCGGCTCGAACCCGACGCCCTGCTCTGCGTGGTCTAGGCACGACGCACCATCGAGCACGGTCGGTCGCCGCGTTACGGTCCACGACCGTGCGCGCCTGGATCCTGGACGAGTCGCCCGGCAGCTACCGCGAGGGCGACCTCGACGACCCACCCGTCGGCCCGGACGACGTCCGCGTGCGGCCGGTGGCGTCCGCCCTCAACCACATGGACCTGTGGCTGACCCGAGGACTGCCCCGCCCGCCCCTGCCCCACGTCCCCGGCTGTGACGTGGCGGGTGTCGTCGAGTCGGTGGGCGACCAGGTCACCCACGTGCAGCCGGGCGACGAGGTGGTCGTCAACCCGGCCGTCTCGCCGCTCGATGCGGTCGTCACGCACGGCATCGACTCGCCCCTGGGGGCGGGCTTCCAGATCGTGGGTGAGCACCGGTGGGGCGGCCACGCCGACCTGGTCGTGGTCCCCGGGCGCAACGTCGTGCCCCGGCCGACCGGTCGCTCCTGGGAGGAGTGCGCCGCCTACCCGCTGGCGACGCTGACCGCCTGGCGGATGCTCCGGCGGGCGCGGGTCACTGCCGGCGAGTCGGTGCTGATCGTGGGCATCGGTGGGGGAGTGAGCGCCGCCGCGCTGTCGCTGGCCAGGCGCCTGGGCGCCACCGTGTTCGCCACCTCGCGCGACGAGTCCAAACGGCGCCGAGCGGTCGACGCGGGGGCGGTGGACGCCTTCGACTCCGAGGCGGACTGGCCGGTGAAGGTGGACGTGGTGGTCGAGAGCGTGGGCCCCGCGACGTGGGACCGCTCGGTCACCGCCCTGCGGCCCGGAGGGCGCCTCGTCGTGTGCGGCGGCACATCCGGCCCCAAGGTCGAACTGAACCTGCCCCGGCTGTTCTTCAAGCAGATCGAGATCATCGGCTCGACGATGGGTTCGTACCCCGAGTTCGACCAGGTCACGGGGCTGGTCGACCAGGACCTGCCCGTGCACGTCGACGAGGTGTTCGACCGGGCCGACTACCTGGGCGCGCTCGAACGCCTGCGCCGGGGCGAGCAGCTCGGCAAGGTCGTCCTCCGCCACCCGGCCTGACGCCGAGGTGGGGCGGGAGGTCGGCTCCACCATCGCCACTAGCGTGTCGGCGCATGGAGCCGACCCCGCTCAGCGACGCCAAGGCCCGCCTCGCCGCCGAGATCGACCGGCGGGCGGACCTGCTCGTCGACGTGTCGCGTCAGATCCACGCCAGGCCCGAGCTCAACTTCGAGGAGCACTTCGCCCACGACCTGCTCACCGGCGTGCTCCAGCGCGAGGGCCTCGCCGTCACCCGCTCGGCCCGTGGGGTCGAGACGGCGTTCGAGGCTGCCGCAGGGTCGGCGGGCCCGCAGGTCGCCGTGGTGTGCGAGTACGACGCGCTGCCCGGTATCGGCCACGCGTGCGGGCACAACATCATCGCCGCCGCCGGGTTGGGGGCCGGGCTGGCCGCGGCGGCGCTGGCCGACGAGCTGGGCGGCCGGGTCGTGGTCGTCGGCAGCCCGGCGGAGGAGGGCGGCGGCGGCAAGGTGCCGCTGATCGACGGGGGCACGTTCGACGGCGTCGACGCCGCGGTGATGGTCCACCCGGCCGATGCCGACCTACTGGCGATGGACGTCGTCGCGCTGCACCAGGCGCATGTCACCTACACGGGCGAGGCGGCCCACGCCGCGGCGGCGCCCCACAAGGGGCGCAACGCCCTCGACGCGGCCGTGCTCGGCTACGTCAACGTGGCGGCGCTGCGGCAGCACATCGAGGGTGCCGAGCGCATCCACGGCATCATCACCGACGGCGGCGACAAGCCCAACATCGTGCCGGCGTACGCCCGGGCCGAGTGGATCGTCCGGTCGTCGACCGTCGCCAAGCTCGAGGCGCTCAAGGAGCGGTTCCTGGCGTGCCTGCGGGCCGGGGCCGACGCCGCGGGCTGTGAGATGCAGGTCGAGTGGATCGACCCCGTGTACGCCGACATGATCGACAGCGCCGCCATCGGCGAGCGCTACCGGGCCAACGCCGAGGCGCTGGGCCGCATCGTGCGGGCGCCGTCGCCGGCCACGCGGGTGGTGGGCAGCACCGACATGGGCAACGTCAGCTACGCCGTACCGTCGATCCACCCGATGATCCGGGTGGCCCCGCCGGGCGTGCCGATCCACACGCCCGCGTTTGCCGGCTTCGCCGGTGGGCCCGAGGGCGACCGGGCCGTCATCGACGGCGCCAAGGCGCTGGCGTGGACGGTCGCGGACCTGTGGCTCGACGCCGGTCTCGTCGACCTGGCGCAGTCCGAGTGGCGCGAGTCGGTCGCGCTCCGCAGCGGGGACGGGTACGCCCCGTGAGGGCGGCCGTGGCGGGCAGTCAGCATCCCCTGACGGGCGCCGGCGCCGTCGTACGATCTGGCTCCCTATGACGGTCTACGTCAGCGAGGACTTCACCCCCGCCGAGGCCGACGTGCTGCGGCGGTACTTCACCAACCTCGACGGCCCGGTGTTCGCACTGGTCAACCTGCCCGAGGTGGTCAAGGGCGCGCTGTTCGCCCGGTACTCCCGCTCGCCGAAGAGCCTGCGCCGCCTGTTCCTCGACGAGTTCGTGGGCGACCTGGACATCACGGGCGACGCCACCGTCGACGCCACCGTCGGCCTGCAGCGGGCCGAGGAGCTCTACGACCGGGTGTTCTTCGAGTACGGCGACGACTCGGTGGCCCAGCTCGGGGGCGTGCACCTTGCCTGCGAGCAGTCGTCGAACCTGCTGACCAAGGTGCTCGAGTGGGGCCGGCTCATGTCGTACCTCGAGCAGAGCACCCGCTACATCGCCTACGACGCCCGACTGGGAGGCCGCTACCGCTACTACCGCGACCCCGAGGTGCTCGGCAGCCCGTTGGGCCTCCGCTACGTCGGTGACCTCGACCGCATGTTCGACACGTACGCCGGCATGGCGGCGACGATGCTCGACTACTTCCGCGAGCGCTTCCCCAAGCAGCCCGGCGACAGCGACTTCGTGCACCGCCAGGCCCTCAAGGCCAAGGCGCTCGACGCCGTGCGCGGCGCCCTGCCCGCGGCCGCGCTGTCGAACGTGGGCATCTACGGCACGGGCCAGGCGTACGAGGCGCTGCTCCTGCGCATGCGGGCGCACCCGCTGCCCGAGGCCCGCAGCTACGCCGACCTCATGCTCACCGAGCTGCGCAAGGTCATCCCCAGCTTCCTCAAGCGGGTCGACCTGACCGACCGCGGCGTGGCCGCCAGCACCTACCTCGCCACCACCCGCACGGCGATGGACGACATCGCGGCCCGCCTGTTCCCCCCCGCCGACGCCGGGACCGAGGGCGGTCCTCGCGTCGAGCTGGTCGAGTTCGACCCCGACGCCGAGATCAGGCTTGTCACGGCGATGCTCTACCCCTACACCGACCGGGCAGAGTCCGAGATCGAGGCGGCGGTGCGCGAGATGTCGGTCGACGAGCGGCTGGCGGTCGTGCGCGCCTACGTCGGTGACCGAACCAACCGGCGGCACAGGCCAGGGAGGGCCTTCGAGCGGCCCGCCTACCGGTTCGACGTGCTGGCCGACTACGGGGCGTTCCGCGACCTGCAGCGCCATCGCATGCTCACCGTCGAGTGGCAGCCCCTGTCGCCCCGGCACGGCTACACGCGTCCCGAGGCGCTCGACGACGCGGGGTGCGGAGCGACGTTCGACGAGACCATGGAACGCTCGACGGCGCTGCACGATGCGCTGGCCGAGCGGTTCCCGGCCCAGGCGCCGTACGCGGTGGCGCTGGCCTACCGCCTGCGGTTCGTGATGCAGATGAACGCCCGCGAGGCGATGCACCTGATCGAGCTGCGGAGCGCCCCACAGGGCCACCCTGCGTACCGTGTCGTGGCTCAGCAGATGCACCGGCTCATCGCCGAGCAGGCGGGCCACCATGCCGTGGCCGAGGCGATGCGCTTCGTCGATCACTCGCCCGAGCCACAGCTCGAGCGCCTGGCGGGCGAGCGGCGGGCCGAGCAACGCCGCCTGTCCCGCTGAGCCGGTCGGCGACCCTCACCGCGACGTGTCCTGTGTCACACCGCGTTGGGGTGTTCGCCTCGCTACCCTGACCGGCCTCGCGACCCCTGATTCCAGGAGCGCAGGGTGGCACCACCCCCGGCGTGCGGGCTTCAGCCCGTGCCGGTTCTGATCTAGGTGAGCAGCGTGTCTATGATCCGGCCGCGCAAGGCCGACCCGCGAAGGGACCCGATGGCTGACGACGAAACCCCCGACGAAGACCTCGAGGCTGAGACCGTCGAGGAGGACTTCACAGACGAACCCGAGGAGCTCGAGGCCGACCTCGAGGACGACGAGGCCGAGGAGACCTTCGAGGACCTCGACGAGGAGGACGAGGTCGCAGCCGCGCCCGCGGCGGCCCCCGCGGCCAAGGCGACGGCGACCAAAACTCGCAAGGCGAGCGACGACGACGACGAGGAAGAGGACGACGACGACGTCGATCCCGACGACGTCGAGGCCGACCTCGACGCCATCCTCAAGGACCGCATCGCCGCCCAGCCCGAGGACGAAGACGACGAGGACGAGGCGCCGGAGCCCGACGACCGGGGTGACGGCTCGGGCCGCATCCAGCCCAAGAAGGCCGACGAGTTCGTGTGCCAGTCGTGCTTCCTCGTCAAGCACCGCCGGCAGCTCGCGGACGACACGCTGATGCTCTGCGTCGACTGCGTCTGACAGGATCATGCCGTGACCAGAGACGACGACAAGACGCCCCTCGACCAGGTGGTCGACCAGGCCGCCGACCTCTTCGTCTACGCGCCGATCGGCCTGTTCTTCGAAGGGCCGTCGTTGCTGCCGAAGCTGGCCGAACAGGGTCGGGTCCACGCACGCAACGCACGGTTGTTCGGTCAATTCGCCGTACGGCACGGCGAGGCCGAGCTCAAGCGCCGCGTCGGCGACCTCGAGGGCCAGGCCGGCGCTCTGCTCCGGATGTTCGGCCTGGTCCCCGAGCCCGACACGGAGGCGCCGCCGGCGGCCGCGCCGTCGCATCCGGCGCCCACCGTGGTCGTGCCCGCCGAGCCCGTCTCGGGCAACGGTCACAGCCCCGCAGCACCCGACGTCGCCGAGCTGGCGATCACCGACTACGACAGCCTCTCGGCGTCACAGGTGGTCACCCGGCTCGAGGGCCTGACGAGTGGCGAGCTCGAGGCCGTGCGCACCTACGAGGCCGCACACCGCGGCCGTAAGACCATCCTCAACAAGGTCGCCCAGCTCCAGGGGTGACGACGATCTCTGCTCCCCACGAGGCGGCGCGCGCCGCCACCGAGGCCGACCTCCCGGCCATCGTCGCCATGATCGCCGCGGCTGCCGACGAGAAGCGCGGGCAGAAGGGCGGGCCCCTGTGGTTCCGGCGCGAGCGGCGCCAGGGCGACCCGGAGACCGAGCTGAAGGCCGCGTTGGCGTCGCCGGAGCGCGAGGTCGCCGCCGGCACGCTGGACGGCACGGTCGTCGGCTACGGCCTCGTGCGCGCAGAGCGCCTCGGCGACGGCACGCTCCTGGGTGTGATCGACGACCTCTACGTCGACCCGGGCGCCCGCGCGGTGGGCATCGGCGAGGCCCTCATGAACCACCTGATCGACTGGTGCCGTGCGCGGGGTTGCTTCGGCGTCGACAGCCTGGCGCTCCCGGGCGACCGCCACACGAAGAACTTCTTCGAGTCGTTCGGCCTCGTGGCGCGGGCGATCATCGTCCACCGTCCGCTGGACTGAGCGATGGCGCCGCCACAGCCGCAGGTGGCTGCGAGCGCCGTGGCCGTGGTGGACGGTCGCCTCCTGCTCGTCCGCAGGGGCGGCACCGGCCGGGATGCCGGCACATGGGCGCTGCCCGGTGGCCGGGTCGAGCCGGGGGAGCGGGTCCGCGACGCCGTGCTCCGCGAGCTGCGCGAGGAGACCGGCCTCGCCGCCCGCGACGGCGAGTTCGTCGGCTGGACCGAGAAGGTCGGTGGCGACACCCACTACGTGATCCTCGCCTTCGCGGTCGACGTGGTCGACCCACCGGAGCAGGCGGTCGCGGGCGACGACGCCGACGCGGTGACGTGGGTGCCGCTGGCCGCCGTGCCCGAGCACGGCCTGGTCAGCGGCCTGGCCGACTTCCTCGCCGCCCACGGCGTCGTCCCCGCACGCCCCGGGGCCTAAGGGCGTCGAGACGCGGCCCCAGGGCGGATCAGCGCTTGCGGTCCCAGAGCCAGGCCCACGTGGTCTGCTTGGGCTGCGCGAGCTTCGCCGCGTCGTTGCTCCTCACCCGCACCGTGCGCGCCTTGCCGGACTTGCCCGACTTGCGGGTCACCTCCACCTCGTTCTTGCTGGTGGTGATGTCCGTCGGCTTCATGATCCGGCCGGTCAGGCCCCTGTAGCGCCCGCCGGTCACCGCCACCTTGTCGCCCTTCGCGAACTTCTTCGCCATGGGCGAACGCTACCGGTGGGCGGGCGAGGCTGCCTTGGAATTGGTTGCCAGGGGAGGCACGGAGGGGCGTCGCTTGGTCAGCGGCCCTTCCACTGGGGCGGGCGCTTCTCGATGAAGGCGGTGAGACCCTCGCCGAAGTCCTCGCTCGACATGGCCTTGGCCATGCCCTCGATCGACATCTTCCAGCCGATGTCGTCAGGGGCGTTGGTGGCCTCGAGCACGATCTTGCGGGTCTCGCGCACGGCCACGGGGGCGTTGGCGCAGACCTGCTCGGCGAGGCCGATGGCCACCTCGAGCGCCTGGCCCGGCTCGCACAGCCGGTTCACGAGCCCGTGGTGGTGGGCGAGCTCTGCCGAGATGGGGTCGCCCGTGAGGGCCAGCTCCATGGCGACGTTGACGGGGATCTTGCGGGGCAGGCGGAACAGGCCGCCGGCGGCCGCGACCAGCGACCGCTTGACCTCGGGGATGCCGAACCTCGCCGTCGTCGAGGCGACGACGAGGTCGCACGACAGCACGATCTCGGTGCCGCCGGCGAGCGCCGGGCCGTCGACGGCCGCGATGATCGGCTTGGTGCGCTCGCGCTGCACGATGCCGCCGAACCCGCCGCGCTCGGTCGCGAGGGCGGCCGCGTTGCCGGCGTTGATCTCCTTGAGGTCTGCCCCGGCACAGAACACGGGCGGCTCGCCGGTGAGGATGCCGACCCAGATGCTGTCGTCGGCCTCGATCGCGTCGATCGCCTCTTCGATGCCCTGGGCGACCGCGCCGTTGACGGCGTTGCGGGCCTCGGGTCGGTTGATCTTGATGACCGCGAACGGTCCCCGTTGCTCGAATTCGACAACCATGGGGTCACCCTAGTCATCGCACTGATCGTGCAAGGAATCTCTGGGGGTCACCCACTGTGCGTGATGGCGACGACAAGATCGGACGAAACCTTCGCTAGTGTGTGGGAGTCGAACCGACGTGAATGGGTGAAGCTGGGGACACCAGCCCGGATTCGACAGGGGACGACGAGAGACACCATGGACGACTGCACCGGGCACCTTCAATGCCCCTTCTGTGAGGCGTACGAGGTCGACCGATTGTTCATCGGCTCGCTTCGCGTCGACTCCTGCACCTGCCAGGGCTGTGGCGCCCGGTGGGACGAGGACGCCTCCACCGGCCGCTATCGCGGCCGGGGCAGCGTCGAATCAGTCATGGCGCCCCGCGACCGCTAGCCGCGGGGAGGGAACCGGCGGGGCGGTGCGTTCCACCCCGCCGAACTGGAGGCAATGACACACGCCGGAGGTGCGTCATTGCCTCGGCCTCGGATGGCGGGCCGCTTACTCGCTCTCGGTGTCCGCGGCAGCCGCGTCGACCGGTTCTGCGGCGGCCTCGACCGGTTCCGCATCCGCGGACGCCGGTGCCGTCGGCTCGGCGGCCTTCGGCGCGTCGGTAGCGGGCTCCGCCGCGGGGGCCTCGGTCACCGCCGCGGGCGTCTGCGGGGCAGGCGTCTCGACAGCGGGCCTGTCGACGGCGGGCGTGTCCACGGCGGGTGTCTCTGGAGCGGGCTCCGCGGCGGGGGCCTCGGTCTCCGCCGCGGGCGTCTCCGCCGCGGACGTCTCCACAGTGGGCGGCGTTTCCACTGTGGGCGGCGTCTCCGCCGCGGGCGCTTCCGCAGTGGGCGTCTCCGGAGCGGGCGCTTCCGCAGTGTGTGCTTCGGCGGCAGGCGTCTCCGCGGTGGGTGCTTCCGGAGCGGGCGTCTCCACAGTCGGACCAGCCTTCTGGCGGCCCGCACGGGCGGGCTTGTCGGACTGCTTGTTGCCCGACGCCTTACCAGCTGACGCCTTGCCGCCCGACGGCTTGCGGGCCTTGTCGCCGCCCTTCCGCGGCTCGTCGCCCTTGCGACCGGGCCGACGTCGCGCCTGTCCGCGGGCGGCACGCTCGGCCGCCGGGTCGGGCTCGATGTCGAAGATGTGCGCGATCTCGGGCAGCCGCGACGCCAGGCGGGCGATGGTCGACCGCAGGTCGGGCGACAGCTTGGTCGGCAGCGACTGGGGGACGACCCGGCGGCGCACCGGCGAGTAGGCCAGCGCGTCGAGCACGGTCGCCCAGCGGTCGGGCCCCGTCTCGTCGGTGAGCGACGCGGCGGTGGCCTCGGCGAGCTGGGTTGCGATGTCGCCGGGGATCGGTGCCCCGGCCTTGGGCGGGCGCGAGCTCAGGCGGAGTGCGCGGACGACCCGGCCGGCGCGCACCGTGTCGGCCAGCTCGGCCAGCCAGGCGGCGTGCTCCTTCTCGACCCGGTTGGCGAGTGCCTCGCGCAGCTGGGCGGCCAGGGCGCGCGCCTCGTCATCGCGGCCGGCATCGCCGGCGGCGTTGACGACCGAGCGCAGGTCGCGCAGGTCGAGGTCGTCGACCACGGCCGCCGCGGCCTCGGCGCGGTCGCGCCAGACGGCGGCCATGGCCCGGGGACGCAGGTCCTCGGCCACGCGGAGCAGGGCGTCGGGCTTGACCTCGGGCTTGCCCTCGGCGCGCAGCTCCTCGTTCTGCTTGTCGATCGCCTGCCGCACGGACGGGATGCCGCCGACCAGCAGCTGCTCGGCGATGGGCCGCTGCTCGGCCTGGACGGCCTCGAGCAGCGCCGTGCGGTGGGTCCTGCCCGGGCGTAGGCGCTTGGGCTTGGGCTTCTCCTCGACAGGCGGGGGCGCGGGGCGGGACGGGCGCTCGTGGCGGGCGTCCTGGCGATCGCGACCACCACGGCGGTCGCGATCACGGCGACCCGGGCCGCTGTCTCGACCCTCTCGACCCTCGCGGCCGCGGTCATTGCGACGGCCACGCTCGCCAGAGCGTTTGGGCGCCAGCGTCGAGGTGACGAGGGGCTGGTCGCCACCCGAGGTCTTGATCTCGAGCCGCTCGGGCTCGGTCCGAGGGGCGCGAGGCGGCAGCACGGCGACGATGCTCAGGCCGTCGAGGTAGCCCTCGATCTCGGCGCGCAGCACCTGGCCGACCTCGGCTCCACTGGGGAGGATCGCACCCTCGAGGGTGCCCTTTGGTTCACGGGCACCCGCTGCTCGCCAGGTCCAGGACCCATCCTCGCGAGAGCTGGTGAGCTCGATGTCGATCCGGCGGGACATAGATGGGCAACGCTAGCGCGACTGCGTGGCCGGACTCCTACCCGGGCCCTGCGGGGAGCGTGTGTCTCGTGTCACTCCGGTCCGCCGACCGACGCCGCGGCACTCAACGGCGCGACCAGGCGTCGGGCTCCGCCAGGAAGCGTTCCACTCCCTTGGGCAGGTCGCTCGCCACGATATCGGCGATCGTGACCTCCTCGAGGATCGAGCGCAGGGCGGCGCGGGTCGCGACCCACACGCGCTGCAGGCTCGTCGCCGCGCCCGTGTAGGCGACCGTCTCGGGCGGGGTGCCGTGGACGTCGGCGAGCGGGCCCTCGACGGCGCGGATGATGTCGGCCACCGTCACCTCGTCCGCGGGCTTGGCCAGCCAGTAGCCGCCGTCGGCGCCGCGCTGGCTGGCGACGAGACCCGAGCGGCGGAGGTCGGCCAGGATGTTCTCGAGGAACTTGGCGGGGATCCCCTGCCGCTCGGCCACCCGGTCGCCCTTCACCGGCCCGGCGGGCGCGGCGGCGAGCTCGGCCGCTGCCCGCACCGCGTAGTCGACCTTCGCTGTGATGCGCACGCAGACTTCCTACCCTGCGCGCCCGCCCCGTGTCGGGTCCCGGGCGCGCCGACCTCCCGTCGACAGAAACCTGACGGTCCGTTAGATTTAGAACCGCAGCCGTCCGGTGATCGAGCAGGTCGCCCCCCGCTGACGCGTTCCGGCCGCGGGGCTCAGGGCCGGTCTGCCGCCGGCTTCGGGCCCCGCTCGGCCGGTGTCTTCTTCGACCGCTTGGCGGGGCCCTTCCGTGGCTTCCCCGCGCTGGCCTTCTGCTTCGTCGTGGGCTTCCGGCCGTCGGCGCGCGTCGCGCCGTTCGCCCGGTGCTCGTCGACCGCGACCTGCGCCTCCACGGTGGTTGGCGCGCTGACGTCCTGCCCGTCGATGGCGGCCGCCGCGGCCAGCAGGTCGGCCATGGCTCCCTCGACGTGGTCGGCCAGGTCCCACACGTCGGGCACCAGCTCGGCCCCGGCGAGGAAGCCGAAGTCGACGTTGTCCATGTACGACAGGACGGTCACGTTGAGGCCTGCGCCCTCCATGATCGGGCCCATCGGGTAGGTGGCCACGAGCTGGGCGCCGTCGAGGTACAGCGGGAAGTCCGGTCCGGGCACATTGGAGACCACCAGGTTGTAGATGGGTGGGTGCCGGTCCGCGATGTTGAGCCGCGAGTACAGGCGGGTGGCCAGCGCGAACGTGCTGGGGGCGGCGTGCTCGGCCCAGTTCTGCAGGAACTTGGCCCCGATGGCGTGGTGATCCTCCTTCGCGCCGCGCGTGGTGCGGGCGATCGCCCGGACGCGTTCGGACACGTCGTCGATGTCGGTGCGCAGGTGCACGAACATGGCCGAGACGCGGTTGTCGGGTCGCCCCTTCTCGTCCTCGCCCCGCACCGAGACCGGGCACATGCCGACGAGCGGCTCCGTCGGCAGCGACTCCCGCTCGTCGAGGTAGCAGCGCATCGCCCCCGTGACCACGGCGAGCACGACATCGTTGACCTTGACGTCGAACGCGGTCCGGATGCGCCTGATGTCGCTGAGCCGCACGCGGGCGAACGCGACCGACCGGTGCGGCGTGATGGCCGCCGACCACGGGGTGCGCGGCGCCCGCAGCGGCACCGCCCCGGCCACGGCCGCCGGGTCGCGGTGCCGGCCGACGAGCTGGGACGCGCTGCGGACCGTGCGCCCGACGAGGGCGGGGAGCGACACCGTGCGCCGTGCCTGCGACAGCAGCGCGTGGCCCACCAGCTCGACGTCGGACGGGATCCGCTCCGGGGCGACCGGTGCCGCGGTGGCGTGCACCGCCATCGCACCGTTGACGGGGACGTCGGGCGAGAGGTCGAACAGGTGGACGAACAGCTCGGCCCCCGACACGCCGTCGACCGCCGCGTGGTGGATCTTGCCGATCAGCGCGACATTGCCGTCGTAGAGGCCCTCGACCACGTGGATCTCCCACAGCGGTCGCGCTCGGTCGAGCGGCACGCCGACGAGCGCCCCGGTGAGGTCGGTCAGCTCCCGTGGCCCGCCGGGGGAGGGGAGCACGTGGCGCCGGACGTGGTAGTCGAGGTCGAGGTGCGGGTCCTCGACCCAGATGGGGTGGTTGAGCCCGAACGGCACCTCGACGACGCGCCGGCGAAACGCGGCCTCGCCCATGAGCCGGTGGGCCACGAAGGCCTTGAGCTGGTCGAACGAGTACGGCGCGGCCATCGTCGTGGGATCGATGACCGCCGCGATCGCCACGTGCAGGTGCATGGTCGGCGTCTCCATGGACAGGAAGGCCGAATCCAGGCCTGACAACCGCTCCATCGAGATCCTCCCCCGACCGCGCGAACGGGCGAACGCGCGCATCGGAAGGATGCCACCATCGGTGAGGGGTCGCCTGCAGGACGTGCCGGCATTCGGACGACGTGAGCGAGAAATCGGTCACGTCACCGAACGTGAGGCCGGTAGTGTCGACGACCCCCACCCCCGGCAGCCCCCAAGGTGGGCGTCCTCGCGCGGAGTCCCACGGTGCCCCACCCCGATCTCGACGTCGAACAGGCCTACATCGACGACGCCTACCGGTGCCTCGCGGCCATGCGGGCCAAGACCGCACGGGCCGCCGACATAAGCGAGTCGGCCGCTCAGGCGGTCGACTCCGCCATCGCCCAGGCGCACCTGAAGCACCGTCTGGCCAGCCTCGACGCCGACGTGCCCGGCCTGAGCTTCGGCCGCCTCGACGACGAGGACGACGACACGTGGTACATCGGTCGCCGCCACGTCGAGGACGCCCGGGGCGACGCGGTCGTGGTCGACTGGCGAGCCGACGTCGCGACGCCCTTCTACCGGGCGACCGCCGTCGATGCCCAGGGCCTGCGGCGCCGCCGGCGGTTCATGATGACCGACCACCAGCTCGACGACCTGTTCGACGAGGTGTTCGACGACCCCGACAGCGTCGACGCCGCACACCACGGCGGCATCCCCGACCCGCTGCTCGCCGAGCTCGAGCGCGAGCGCACCGGCGAGATGCGCGACATCGTGGCCACGATCGCCGGTGAGCAGGACGTGGTCATCCGGGCGCCGCTCGACACCTGCCTGGTGGTCCAGGGCGGGCCCGGCACGGGCAAGACGGCGGTCGGCCTCCACCGGGCGGCGTTCCTGCTCTACGAGCACCGGCGCCAGCTCGACGTGCAGGGCGTGTTGGTCATCGGTCCCAACCCGATCTTCCTGCGCTACATCGCCCAGGTGCTGCCGTCACTCGGTGAGACGGCGGCACGGCAGACCACGCTCGACCGCCTGCTCGCCGGAACGGCCTACCGCACCGTCGGCGTCGACGGCGACGCGGCGGCCGCCGTGAAGGGCGATGCCCGCATGGCCGCGGTGATCGCGCGGGCGGCGGGTGGCACGATCCGCCCACCCGACGGTCAGACCGTGGTGACCACGGCCTGGGGTACGGCCCGCCTCGGCGCTGAGGCGGTGGGCGCGGCCGTCTCGTCGGTGCGCAACCGGGAGGTGCCCCACAACGTCGGCCGGGCCGCGTTCCGCACGCAGATGGCACGGCTGGTCCGCACCGACCTGCTGCGCCGGCGCAGCGATGAGGTCGTGACGACCGAGGCCGTCGACGCCGACCTTCGGGGGAACCGCGAGTGGTCGCGCGCGCTCGACCGCCTGTGGCCGCAGCTGAGCGCCCCCGCGGTCGTCAGGCGGCTGCTCACCAACCGGGCCGCCCTGGCGGCGGTGGCCGACGGTGTGTTGTCGCCAGAGGAGCAGGACGTCATCCGCCGCCGTCCGACGCGCCGGGTGGCCGACGAGCCGTGGACCGCCGCCGATCTGGCGTTGCTCGACGAAGCCGAGGCCGCCATCGGCGGTCCTCCCCGCGACTACGGCCACATCGTGGTCGACGAGGCCCAGGACCTCACCGCCATGGGATTGCGGACGCTGGCCCGCCGCAGCAGGGGTGCCTCGATGACCGTCCTCGGCGACCTGGCTCAGGCCACGGCGCCCGGTGCCCAGGAATCGTGGGAGGCGGCCATCGCCCACCTCGGCGGTCCCGCGACAGCGCAGCGGGCCGACCTCGACCTCGGCTACCGCGTCCCGGCCTCGATCATGGACATGGCGAACGGCCTGCTGGCCGAGGCCGCCCCGGACGTGACACCGTGCCGCTCGGTGCGGTTCGACGGCCGCGAGCCGACGTTCGTGGCCGTCGCCGGTGACGACGGACGGCCAGGCGTCGACCAGGAGGTCCAACGGGCCGTGTCCGACCTGGCCGAGACCTACACGACGGTCGGGGTCGTGGTGCCCCGCGCGCTGCGGACGATGGTCGACGCGGTGGTCGACGCCCTCCCGCCCCCCGGTCGGGCCCGGGTCACGGTGCTCGACCCGCCCGACGCGAAGGGCCTGGAGTTCGACGCCGTCGTGGTGGTGGAGCCCGCCACCATCGCCGGCGACACCGCCCGGGGACTGCGGTTGCTCTACGTCGCCCTCACCCGCGCCGTCCAGGACCTGGTGGTCATCCACGCCCGGCCGCTGCCGGGAGGCCTGCGACCCGGGCAGCCGGCGGGTGTGCCGGGCTGAGCCTCACCGGACCAGGCGGAAGAACGTCCGGACCTCGTCTACGAACAGCTCCGGCTGCTCGAAGGCGGCGAAATGCCCACCCTTGTCGAGCTCGTTCCAGTGGCGGATGTCGGTGTACCGAGTGGCCGCCCAGCGGCGCGACGGCCGGGGCATCTCCCTCGGGAAGATCGAGCAGCCGGTGGGAACCGTCACGGTGTCGGAGGTCGATTGCGAGAACCACTCGGACACCTGCCGGAAGCTCTCCCAGTACAGGCGCGCCGACGAGGCGCCGGTGCCCGGAAGCCAATAGAGCATCACGTCATCGAGCATCGCATCGCGGCGGAGCGCGTTCTCGGGGTGCCCGTCGCAGTCGGTCCACGCCCAGAACTTCTCGACGATCCACGCGGACAGGCCTGCGGGCGAGTCGACCAGCCCGTAGCCGAGCGTCTGAGGCCGGGTCGACTGTTCCTCGGCATAGCCCGACTCCCATCGCTGGGCGTGTTCGAGGTCGGCCAGCGCGTCGCGCTCGGCCTCGGTCAGGTCGTCGAACGTTGCCGGGTCGGGGGCGGCGATGGGCGGGTTCAGGTGGATGCCGACGAGCCGCGCCGCGTGGCGCTGAGCGAGCCGGGTGGTGATGCTGGTGCCCCAGTCCCCGCCCTGGGCGCCGAAGCGCCGGTAGCCGAGCCCGGCCATGAGGCGCGCCCAGGCGTCGGCGATCCGGTCGAGGTTCCACCCCGGCCGGGTGGGCTTGTCGCTGAAGCCGTACCCGGGGAGCGACGGGCACACCACGTGGAAGGCGTCGGACGCATCGCCACCGTGGGTCGTGGGGTCCGTGAGCGGTCCGATCACCTCGAGGAACTCGACGATGGAGCCCGGCCAACCGTGGGTCAGCACCAGCGGCAGGGCGTTCGGGTGCGGCGACCTGACGTGGACGGCATGGATTCCGAGCCCGTCGATCTCGGCCCGGACCTGGGGGAGCGTGTTCAGGCGTGCCTCGGTCGCCCGCCAGTCGTAGGCGTGCGCCCAGTGGTCGCATAGGGCGCGGACGTATACGAGAGGGACGCCCTGTGACCAGTCGTCGACCGTCTCGTTCTCCGGCCAACGAGTGTGCTCGAGTCGCCTACGCAGGTCGTCGAGCACGTCCTGGGGGACGTCGATACGGAAGGGGGACAGGGCGAGTGACATCGGTGCACCGGGTGGGGTCGTGGGCGACTCGATCGCGGTTGCCCGCCGCTCAGCGCGGCGATGCCGGGCCGGTGGAGGCGCGCACGACCAGCTCCGTGGGGAGCTCGACCTCGTTGGCCGGGGCTCCGTCGAGCATCAGGCGAGCCGCGGCCTCGCCCTTGGCCGCCAGCGGCTGGTGGATGGTTGTGAGCGGGGGCGTTGTCGACGATGCCGTGGGCGTGTCGTCGAAGCCCACGACCGACAGCCGGCCCGGCACGTCAACGCCCCGTGCCGCGGCCGCGTCGAGGACGCCGGCGGCGAGCTCGTCGCTCATCGCCACCACGCCGGTGGGCGGGTCGGGCCCGTCGAGCAGGTCGTCCCCGATCTGGCGTCCGGCGAGCCGGGGCCCCTGGTCGTCGGCCGCCGCCACCACGGGAACGCCCTCCCACGGCACGCCGGCCTCGACGATCGCTCCCCGGATGCCGGCGAGCCGCTCAGCCATGACCGTGTAGCGCAGCGGGCCGGGAGCGGCGGCGTCGACGGGACCGCCGGCCTCCCCCGGCGATCGGGGTAGCGCGACGACCGCCAGCCGGCGGTGGCCGAGCTCCAGGAGGTGGCGGGTCGCGTCCCGGCTGGCGCCCCGGTCGTCGATCTTCACGTGGCAGGCGCCTCCGGCGGTGCCCCCGTCGACCATGACGAACGGAAGCCGGCGGGCGATCAGTGCGGACAGCCGGTCGTCGCCGGTCACGTCGCAGATCGACACGAAGCCGTCGACCGCGGCGCTGGCCAGCACCGATGCCCCGGCATCTTCGGCGCGCAGGCGGGGGAGGAGGGCCAGGCTCACGCCGGCGTCGTCCCACACCGACGCCATGCCGCCGACGAACAGGAGGATCGCCGGGTCGGTGAACAGGTAGGACAGCGGCTGGTCGTAGACCAGGCCGACCATGCCGGTCCTGCCTCGCCGCAACCCGCGGGCGACCGGGTCCGGCCCGGGGTAGCCCAGCTCGGCGGCGGTCACCAGGATGCGGTCGCGCAACGTCGGCGAGAGCTGGTCGGGCCGGTTGTAGGCGTTGGAGACGGTGGTGCGGGACACGCCGACGGCGATGGCGACGTCGGCCAGCGTGGGAGTCGTCACAGAAACATCTTGACCGATTCAGCCCGGGAGCGCGACAGTTTCTCCTGAATCGATCCAGAAGACACCGGGAGGACCACCGTGAGCACCGACACGATCTGCATCGCCGCGCCCGCGGAGGAGATCGGGCCCAACGCGAGCGCCGATCGCCACGAGCATCACGAGCTTCACGACGGGTGGCAGGCCCTGGCCGTGGCCTCGCTCGGCCGCGTGCTGACGGCGGCCGAGATGGCGGTCGTCGTCCGGGTCCCCGCCGACCTGGTGCTCGACGTCTGGTTCCCCGACCTCGACGACGCCGCGCGCCACGAGGCGCTCTCGGTCCTCGGCCCGTAATGCACCACCGGCGGTGCCCAGGGCCGGTCGCCCCGGTCAGGCAGTGGACCGCTCGCCGTCGGGGGACGGCGGCACCAGGTTGGGCACCGAGTCATCAGGCAGCGTGATGCCCCGCTCGGCGCACGCGGTGGCGACGGCCTCGGGGAAGACGTTCTGCAACAGGAACAGGTCGCGCGCCATGTTGTAGGTGGGCGCCAGCTCCTTGGCGTAGCGCTCGAAGTACATGAGCTGCTTGCTCACCAGCACGAGCTCGCGGGCGGCCCGGGCGCCGTACTCCTGCTGCAGCTCCACCTGCTGCCGCAGCATCTCCGCCAGGCTGACCTCGCCGAGGGTCATGTCGAACATCGGGTCGAGCACCATCTTGAGGCGGGCCGCCACCTCCTCGACCGGGCCCACGTCGTCGGACAGGATGCCGATGGTCTGCCATGAACGGACGATGCGGGTGTAGTCGCCGTCGATCATCACCGTGTACTGGGCGGCGCGCACAGCGTCGCGGTGCATCTCGGGGAGGTCGCCCATGATGCCGAAGTCGAGGTAGCCGGCCCGCCCGTCGTCGAGCACCCAGATGTTGCCGGCGTGCACGTCGCCGTGGAACGGGCCGTGCACGAGTGCGGCCTCCATCCACACCTTGAGGCCGCGGCGCAGCACCAGCTCGCCGTCGATGCCGCGGGCCCTGACCTCGGCGAACCGGTCCAGCGGCGTGCCGAACAACCGCTCCATGCAGATGACGCGGGGGCCGCAGTGGTCCCAGTAGATCTCGGGGGCGGTGATCCAGGCGTTGTCGCCGAAGTCGCCGATGTGGTCCCGGAAGAGGGTCTGCCGGTGGGCCTCGAGGGCGAAGTTGAGCTCCTCGTTGGTGACCTGGTGCAGGTCCTCGACGATGCCGGGGGCGTTGAGGAGGTGGCCGGTGCGGGTGCGGTCGACCAGACGGGCGATGCGGTACATGATCCGCAGGTCGCGGTTCATGCGGTCGGCGATGGCCGGCCGCTGGACCTTGAGCACCGCCTGGCGACCGTCGCGCAGCACGCAGCCGTGCACCTGGGCGATCGAGGCCGCCGACAACGGCACCGGATCGAAGCTGGCGAACACCTCGCTCGCGGCCGCTCCCAGGTCGTCCTCGACGATCTCGAGCGCCCTCTCGGCGGGGAACGGCGGGACGTCGGACAGGGTGCGCAGGCAGGCGTCGGCCAGCGGCTCGGGGAACATGCCGGGCGACGAGGCGACGAGCTGGCCGAGCTTCACGAACGTGGGCCCGAGCGCCATGAAGGCCTCGACCAGGCCGGTGGACGCGGCGGCGGCCAGCGCGCGCCGGGCGTCCTTGTCGCTCCGGAGCGCCAGGACGGTGCGGGGGTGGCGCACCAGGTGCAGGAGCACCACCCGGCTCACGACCAGCCCGATGGTCGCCCAGATCTCGGCTCCCCGCACCAGCTCGCGCCAGCCGAAGCGGGTGAGGCTGGGCGCGACCACCCGCAGGGCGGGCGGCGGCGGCCCGGCGGCGAACGGTCCGGAGCGTTCGGGGCCGTCGTCTGCCGGCGTGGGGACAGGCCCGGAAGTCACCTCGGCAGCATGGCATCCCGGCCGTGGCCTCGCCCTTGCACTAGAACGCGTTCTAGTCTGGACGGGTGGACATCGACGACACGCCAGAGGAAGCCGCGTTCCGAGCCGAAGCGCGTGGCTGGCTCGACGCCCACGCGATCCCGAAGGGCCATCCCGACGACTTCTCGCTCGGCCTGTGGACGGGGGCCTACGACGAGGAGACCTACATCGGCCGTTGCCAGGCGTGGCAGCGCAACCTGTTCGACGGCGGATGGGCCGGCATCACCTGGCCGAAGGAGTACGGCGGCCGCGGCGCCAAGAGCATCGAGCAGGTGATCTTCAACCAGGAGCAGGCCCGCTACGGCGTGTCGAGCGGCGCCTTCATGATCTCGATCGGCATGGCGGGGCCTACGATCCTGGCGCACGGCACCGAAGCGCAGAAGGAGCAGTTCCTCCCGCCGATGCTGCGCGGCGACGAGATGTGGTGCCAGCTCTTCAGCGAGCCGGGCGCGGGCTCCGACCTGGCCAACCTCACCACGCGGGCCGAGCGCGACGGCGACGAGTGGGTCGTCACCGGCCAGAAGGTGTGGACGTCGTCTCCCGACCGGGCGCGTTGGGGCATGCTGCTCGCCCGCACCGACAGCGACGTGCCCAAGCACCGGGGCATCAGCTACTTCCTCCTCGACATGGCGACGCCCGGCATCGACGTGCGTCCGCTGCGCCAGATGACCGGGGAGAGCCACTTCTCCGAGGTCTTCCTCGACGGGGTGCGGATCCCGGCCGGGCACCTGCTGGGCGGCGAGGGCGAGGGGTGGCGGGTCACCCAGACGACCCTGAACAGTGAGAGATCGTCGATCGCCGGTGGCATGGGCGCGACGCCCGCGGCGCTCATCGAGTTCGCCAGGCGGTTCGGATCGACCGCCGATCCGCTGACCCGCCAGCGGCTGATCGACACCCACATCCGCTACGAGCTCCTCCGTTTCCTGCGCTACCGCAGCCAGACCGCGCTCAGCCAGGGCAAGCGTCCCGGCGCCGAGGCGTCGGTCATGAAGCTCGCGTTCGCCCGGTACATGAAGGCGCTCACCGAGGCCGCCATCCACGCCCAGGGCGCCCACGGCCTGCTGGGTGGCGACGACGTGGCCGACGACGGCATGTGGCTGCGCCGATTCCTCCACTCGCCGTCGCTGCGCATCGCCGGGGGCAGCGACCAGGTGCAGGCCAACATCATGGGGGAGCGGGCGCTCGGGCTGCCGTCGGAGCCGCGCACCGACAAGGACGTCCCGTTCCGCGACCTGGCCCGCCGCGTTCAGTAGGTTCTCGCCACGATGGCCGACGCCTCCGCCGCCCCGGTGCTCACCAAGAGCCAGGCTGCGCGGCGCGAGCGCGTCATCCGGGCCGCGCTCGAGCTGGGCGCCGAGGGCGGCTACGACGCCGTGCAGATGCGTGACGTGGCCACGCGGGCCGAGGTCGCGCTCGGCACGATCTACCGCTACTTCCCGTCCAAGGACGCCCTGCTGCTGGCCGTCATGGTGCAATGGCTCGGCGACCTCGAGCAGCGCGTCACACGGCACCCGCCGACGGGCGACACCACCGTCGAGCGCATCATGGACGTACTCATGAGGGCACTGCGGTCGATGGACCGCGACCCCCGGCTCACCGCCGCCGTCATCGGCGCCATGACCGTGGGCGACCCGGCCAGCGTGACGGCGATCAACGAGGTCACCCGCGCCATGGCGCGGCATCATGCAGTCGGCGTTCCCCGAGGAGATCGACCCGGCACTCGAGGCGTCGGCAGCCAAGGCGCTCGGCCACGTGTGGTGGTCCGCGACCATCTCGTGGGCCAACGGCATGGGCGACATCGACTGGGTGGCCGGCGAGCTGCGAGAGGCCACGGAGCTGATCGCCGACCGCTTCGGTTGAGACGCCCGCCGGGCGGGCACGCCGGCGAGGAAGGGTTCAGGGCGACGGCGCGAGCCGTACGACCGCGCTGGCCAGGACCGTCGCGCCGTCCTGGAGCCGGAGCGTGGCCGACTGGTCCTGGCCGACGACCGTGAGGGGCAGCGCAACCGAGATCCCGCTGTGGGCGGCAACCTCGTCGATGCCGCAGGTGAGCGAGCGCAGCAGCCCGAGGACGAGGTCGAGAAGGCCCGGGTCGGACGGGTCGCAGCCGGACCCGACCAGCGTCGTCGCCGCCGCACCCGATGAGAGGTCGACCACGACCTCGGCGTCGAGGAGTGCGGCGCTGCCCGGGTTGACGACGTCGATCGCGAGCGTGCCGGTCCCCAGCGGCCCGACCGACCACGCGCCGTCGACGGTGATCCCCGTCTCGGGCCCCACCCCGACGTCGGCCCGGACACCGACGTCCGACCCACCGACGTTCACCCCCACATCGACCGCGGCGTCGACCTCGACCTCGGGCACGACGACCGCATCGGGGTCGCCCGGGCCGGGGGTTGCCGGCGGCGCCGCCCCTGTGTCGGCCCGGTCCTGCGGCCGGTCCGCCGCGGGTGACGTGGGAGCCCGCCCCGCCCCGTCCCGCGGCCGTGGCGGAGCGGTTGCGCCCTGGTCACCCGCGGCGTCCGGACCGCCGGCCTCCACCGTCGGCGGGTCGTCGACCCGGGGGCCGACGTCGCGGGGCGCCAGGGCCACGAGGCCGATGACGGTGGCCACGACCACGGCCACCTTGGCGACGAGCCCCGCGCCGACGCCTGCCGCGGCGCCGGAGACCACCGCCGTGCCCGTGGGCGCGGCGGCGCCCGCCGCGAGGGCGGCGGCGCCCGCGCCCCCGGCGCCGAGCGCCAGCCCCGGATCCGCGCCGAGCGCGAACACCGGCACCAACGCCCGGGCGAGCAGCCGGTTGACATCGTCGAGTTCGCCGACGAGCTGGGCGCAGGTGTCGCAGCCGGCGAGGTGCTCGGCGGCGGCCGCGCGCTGGCGACGGCTGAGGCCGCCGCGCACGTAGGCGCCGAGTCGCGCACGATGGGGCCGGCAGTGTTCCGGACCAGCGGCGCGGATGTGCGCCTGGAGGTAGGTCTGCCGCAGGCGCTCCCGCGCGCGGTGGGCCAACACCGACACCGTGTTGGCGGTCAGGCCCGTCGAGCGAGCGACGTCCTTGGGCTGCCGGCCCTCGACCGCGACCTGCCACAGCACCGCCTGCCAGCGGTCGGGGAGCTGCGAGAACGCCTCGGAGACCATGGCGCGGTCCGACGCGTCCATCGTGGGCAGGTCGGACACGGCGACGACCGACTCGGGCACGTCGTCGAGCGGCTCGTGCGCGGCGCGCACCGAGCGCTCCATGGTCAGTCGGCGGATGGTCACGAACAGGTAGGGGCGGAAGGCGTCGACGGGTCCGCTGCCGCGCTGCACGGCGGCGATCACACGCGCGAACGCGCTGTTGACGATGTCCTCGGCCTCGTCGCCCGCGCCGTAGCCGTGGGCGACGCGCAATGCCGCCGACCGGTGGCGCTCGTAGAGCTCGGCGAAGGCACCGGGGTCGCCGGCGCGGGCGTCGTCCAGCAGATCGATGTCAGACGGTGTGGTGGTGGCCGCCATCGCCGTCCCCCTTCGATCCCCAGCCCGACTCGACCAGTGTGCCGCGTCGGCCAGGGGCCGTGCGGGACTGGCAGTGACCGGCGTGACCTGACCGAGCGGTCAACGTCGGTGACCTCGACTTCCTGACGGTAGGTCAGGCCGATACGCTGCCCACCAGTTCGTCCATCGAAGCTCACGAGGGGAAGACCTGCCATGCGCGCAGCCGTGCTCCGCACCACCGGCGACGACAAGCTCGAGATCCGTGACGACATCGAGCTGGGGCCGGTCGGCCCGGGCGAGGTCAAGGTCAAGATCCACGCCACCGGCGTCTGCCATTCCGACGTGTCCGGCATGAACGGCACCATCCCGCAGCCCGCGCCGTTCGTGCCCGGCCACGAGGGCGCGGGTGTCGTCAGCGAGGTCGGCGAGGGCGTCACGTCCTCACAGGTGGGTGACCACGTGATCATCGCCTGGAGCGCCCCCTGCGGCACATGCAAGTTCTGCATCGACCGCAAGCAGCCCAACCTCTGCCTCAACATCCAGTTCGGTCCTGCCGCCATGCCGCACTTCACCCAGGACGGCGCACCGGTGGCGGGCTTCGCCGGCGCGGGCACCTGGGCCGAGGAGCTGATCGTGCCCCAGCAGGGTGTGGTGAAGATCGACGACGACGTGCCCCACGAGATCGCCTCGCTGGTCGGCTGCGGTGTCATGACGGGCGTGGGTGCGGCCATCAACACCGCCAAGGTCAGCCCCGGCTCCTCGGTCGTGGTGTTCGGCTGCGGCGGTGTGGGCATCTCGGCCATCCAGGGCGCCCGTGTCGCCGGAGCTTCCGAGATCGTCGCCGTCGATCTGGTCGACTCGAAGCTCGAGGATGCGCAGCGGTTCGGTGCCACCCACGCCGTCAAGCCTGACGACCTCGACGGTCTCAAGGCGTCGATCACCGGTGGCGACGGCTTCGACTACGCGTTCGAGGCCATCGGCCTGCCCCAGACGATGCGCGCCGCCTACGACGCCACCCGCCGCGGCGGCACAACCTGCATCATCGGTGTCGGCGGCATGGACAAGACCATCTCGTTCAACGTGTTCGAGCTGTTCTTCGACGAGAAGACGATCATGGGCTCGTACTACGGGTCGGCCGACGTCCGCAGCGACTTCGGGCGCATGCTCAACCTGTGGAAGAACGGGCGCCTCGACCTCGACGGCATGATCTCGAAGAAGATCACCATCGACGACGTCAACGAGGCGGTCGAGGACCTCAAGGCCGGCACGGTCATCCGCTCGGTCATCACCTTCTGACCTGTCGACTCGGTACACCAGCGTCCGTGGACGCCGGCGAGGGGCCCGCTGTGTGCGGGTCCCTCGCCGCGCTCAGCGCGAAAAACCCCCGTGTCTGCGGGCGATTCGGCAGGCATGTCGTGATGCGGCGCGGCCGCGTGTTAGCTTCCCACCCGGCGACGAGAGGGAATGCCGTCGCTGGGGCAGGCTGAGAACCGCTGGCGAAACTGGTCGCTGCGCCCGCGGGGAGCCATAGCGAAACCGGGCCCGCAATCCGTCGTCAGTGGTGCCCTCGGGCGGCACCGGGAGCTTGGGGAGAGAAATGATCACTGCGCAACGCCAGCGTCGGCGTCGCCGCGCGTCGACAGTCGTCGCCAGCCTCGCGGTCGCCGCGGGGCTGATCGGTGCCTTCGCCGCGCCAGCAGCCGCCGCAACCGCCGTCGTGGGTGACTTCGCCGCGGGCGAGCACCTGACCATCGAGGGCACCATCGACGGGGCGGCCCAGGTCGAAGAGGCCGGTCTCTTCCAGCTGCAGATCGACGGACAGCCGGCCAAGGGCTACTGCATCGACATGGAGAGCCCGGTGCCCGCATCGCTGCCCGAGGTCGAGTGGGCCACCTCGGAGCTGCCCGGCTTGGACGACGTCGAGAAGATCCTCGCCAACTACTACCCGACGGGCAACGGTCCCGAGGGGTACACGCTGATCGGCGACAACGCCGAGAAGGCTGCAGCGACGCAGGCGGCGCTCTGGCACGCGACGAACGATTTCGTCCTCGAGCCCGTCGACGGTGGCGACGAGAACGATCCCGAGGTCATCACCAACTACGAGACGATCCTCGACGCACTCGAGGCCGGCGTGCTCACAGGCTTCGGTCCGGCGATCGACCTGACCATCGAGCCGGCCAGCCTCGCCGGTACGGCCGGCCAGCTGACCGGCCCGTTCGTGGTGAACACCAACGCGGCCAGCGTCGAGCTCACGACCGCCAACGGCACGACCCTCCACGACGCGGACGGCGAGCCGTTCGTCGGCCCGGCGACAGATGGCACCGAGGTCTGGGTGCGCTCCGACACTGCCGGAAGCGACACGGTGACGGCCACGGCGTCATCCGAGGCGACGAGCGGCCGGCTGTTCCATCAGTCCGGCAAGCAGCCCGTTGCCGTCCCGGTCACGGCCCCGACCGATGCGGTCGCAAGCATCGAGCTCACGTTCCAGACTCCGCCGTCCACCACCGCCCCGCCGACCACGCTCCCGCCCACCACGACGGTGCCGCCCACCTCGCAGACGACCGTCGTCACCGACACGCCCACCACGACGGTGCCGATCGTCCCGGCCTCGAACACCGGTGGCGGCCTGCCCAACACCGGTGCGCCGACGATGATCCTGCTCGGTGTGGCCCTGGTGCTGGTGGTCGTCGGTGCGGGCTTCGGCATCGTGAGCCGTCGCAAACGCCTCGAGAGCTGAACCCACCAGACACCGCAACATCGTGACGAAGGGGGCCTGCGGGCCCCCTTCTCCGCGTGGTGCCATCGGTCGCTGCAGCGGCCCCTGTCGCGCCGGCTTCCGAGCCGTCGGGCAAAGCTGCTAGACCATCCCGAAGTAGAACCTGTTTCACTTGTGGGGGAGGTGGCATGCCGGAGGCCGAGATCCTGTCGGCGCCGCTCGTGCTCGATTATCCGTTCAAGCGGACGGTCGGGCCGGTGCAGAGCGCGTTCTTGACGGGGCTACGCGAGAGGCTCGTCCTGGGCATCCGGACGACCGATGGTCGGGTGCTGTGCCCGCCGGTCGAGTACGACCCGGTGACGAGCGCCGAGCTCACCGAGCTGGTCGAGCTGACCGACACCGGCACGGTGACCACGTGGTCGTGGGAGCCCGAGCCGCGCGGCAACCAGCCGCTCGACCGGCCCTTCGCCTGGGCGCTGGTGCAGCTCGACGGGGCCGACACCGGCCTGCTGCACGCGCTCGATGCCGGCACCCCGGACGCGGTGTCGACCGGCATGCGGGTGCGCATCCGCTGGGCCGACGATCGCGAGGGCGCGATCACCGACATCGCCTGCTTCGAGCCGGTGGGGGAGCGATGAGCGACATCGTGCTCCCGGAGGCGCTCCGCGACGTCGAGCCGGTGCGCAGCATCCGCACGCCGGCTCGCCTCGACTACACGTTCACAGCCGGCGAGGCCACGTCGCGGTTCCTGCGCGGCATCGCCGCCAAGACGATCCAGGGCGAGCGCTGCAGCCAGTGCCACAAGGTCATCCTCCCGCCCCGGGGCTCGTGCCCGAACTGCGGTGTGCCCACGAGCGAGCAGGTCCAGCTGCCCGACCGGGGCATCGTCACCACGTTCTGCGTCGTCAACGTGAAGTTCTCCGGCTCGGCGATGGAGCTGCCGTACGTGTGCGCGACGGTGCTGCCCGACGGCAGCGACATGGGCCTGTTCGGCCTGGTGCAGGAGATCCCGTTCGACCAGATCCGCATGGGCATGCGCGTGGAGGCCGTCTGGGTCGACGACGACGAGCTCACCCACGACCTGGCCTCGATCAAGTGGTGGAAGCCCACCGGCGAGCCCGACGCCGACTACGCGAGCTACAGGGAGCATGTGTGAGCGAGCGCAGCGAGCGAACCATGAGCACAGTGCGGTACCCGGCCCGACGGGCGACGCATCATCGCGTGCATCCCGAAGGGTGCACCAATGATGCGTGACGTCGCTGTCGTCGCCTTCGCGCAGTCGCACCACGTGCGCCGCGAGCAGGCGCTCAACGAGGTCGAGATGGTCATGCCGGTCCTGCACCAGGTCAAGGCCGACCTGGGCATCGACCAGTCGCAGATCGACTTCACGTGCTCGGGCAGCACCGACTACCTGGCCGGTGCCGCCTTCAGCTTCGTCATGACGCTCGACGGGGTCGGCGCGTCGCCGCCCATCAGCGAGAGCCACGTCGAGATGGACGGGGCGTGGGCGCTGTACGAGGCCTGGGTCAAGATCCAGACAGGTGCCGCCGACACGGCCCTCGTCTACGCCTACGGCAAGTCGTCGCCGGGCGCGCTGCGGGACGTGCTGTCCCGCCAACTCGACCCGTACTACCTGGGCCCGCTGTGGCCCGACAGCGTGGCGCTGGCCGCGCTGCAGGCACGGGCGTGCATCGACGCCGGGGTCACGACCGTCGACGAGATGGCCGAGATCGCCGCCCGCAACCGCCGGTCGGCCGGCGACAACCCGTTCGCCCAGCTCCAGGGGTCCGACGACCCGGCCGTGCTGCTGAAGGAGGCCGAGCTCGTGGCGCCCCTGCGCCAGCACGACTGCCCGCCCATCACCGACGGGGCGGCCGCCATCGTCCTTGCGGCCGGTGACCGGGCCCGTGAGCTGAGCGACACCCCGGCCTGGATCCGGGGCATCGACCACCGCATCGAGGCTCACAGCCTGGGAGTGCGCGACCTGGCGTCCTCGCCGTCGACGGCGCTCTCCGCCGCGGGGGCGGGCGTGGCCGACGGGCCGGTCGACCTGGCCGAGCTGCACACGCCGTTCTCGCACCAGGAGGTCCTGGTACGAGACGCGCTCGGCCTGGGCGAGGGCGTGTCCGTCAACCCGTCGGGCGGCCCCCTGGCGGCCAACCCGCTCATGGCCGCCGGCCTGATCCGCATCGGCGAGGCGGCCACCCGCATCGGCCGGGGCGAGGCGAGGCGGGCCGTCGCCCACGCCACGAGCGGGCCGTGCCTGCAACAGAACCTGGTGTGCGTGCTCGAGGGGGACAGCTGATGGGGAAGGAAAGAGTCGCGGTCGTCGGCATCGGCCAGACCCACCACCAGGCGACGCGTGGTGACGTGTCCATCGCCGGGCTGGTGCGTGAGGCGGCGGTCGAGGCGCTCGATGACGCAGGGATGACCTGGGCCGACATCGACGCGGTCGTCGTCGGCAAGGCGCCCGACTTCTTCGAGGGCCTCATGATGCCCGAGCTGTACCTGGCCGACGCGCTGGGTGCGGTCGGCAAGCCGATGCTCCGGGTGCACACCGCCGGGTCGGTGGGCGGCTCGACAGCGCTCGTGGCCGCCAGCCTCGTGCAGGCCGGCATCCACCGCCGGGTGCTCACCGTGGCCTTCGAGAAGCAGTCCGAGAGCGAAGCCATGTGGGCGCTCACGCTGCCCATCCCGTTCTCACCGCCGCTGGTGGCCGGCGCGGGTGGCTACTTCGCGCCGCACATCCGGGCGTACATGCGTCGGTCGGGCGCGCCCGACCACGTCGGCGTGCTGGTGGCCCTGAAGGATCGGCAGAACGCCTGGAAGAACCCCAAGGCCCACCTCCACGAGGAGAACCTCAGCTTCGAGTCGGTCAAGGACTCGATCATGCTGTGGGACCCGCTGCGCTACTCGGAGACCTGCCCGTCGTCCGACGGGGCATGCGCCATGGTGCTCACCGACGAGGCAGGGGGCGACGCCGCCACCGACCCGGCGTGGATGCTCGGCGGGGCGATGCGCTCCGAGCCGACGATGGCCCCCGGTCGCGACCAGGTGAACCCGCTCGGCGGACGCGAGTGCGCCGCCGACGTGTACGCCCAGGCCGGCATCACCGACCCGCGGCGCGACATCGACGTGGCCGAGGTGTACGTGCCGTTCTCGTGGTACGAGCCGATGTGGCTCGAGAACCTGGGATTCGCCGAGGAGGGCAAGGGCTGGACGCTCGTCGAGGACGGCGCCACCCAGATGGACGGCGACATCCCGTGGAACCCGTCGGGCGGCGTGCTGTCGTCGAACCCCATCGGAGCGTCCGGCATGATCCGGTTCGCGGAGGCCGCTCTGCAGGTGCGCGGGCGGGCCGGCGAGCACCAGATCGATGGCGCCCGGGTGGCGCTGGGCCACGCCTACGGCGGCGGCTCGCAGTTCTTCGCCATGTGGGCGGTCGGCGCGGCGAAGCCGGCGTCCTGATGCGCTCGTCGAACGACATCATCGAGAGGGGCAGGATCTGATGGGCAGGCTCGACGGCAAGGTCGCCATCATCACGGGCGCCGCCCGCGGCCAGGGCGCGGCCGAGGCACGCCTGTTCGCCGCCGAGGGCGCGCAGGTGCTGCTCGCCGACGTGCTGGACGACGAGGGCGAGGCGGTCGCCAAGGAGATCGGTGACGCCGCGGCGTACACGCACCTCGACGTCACCGACGAGGCGCAGTGGCAGGCGGCCGTCGCGCTGGCCGAGGAACGGTTCGGCCCTGTCACCGTGCTGGTCAACAACGCAGGGATCCTGCACTTCCAGGCCCTGCACAAGACCGAGATCGACGACTTCGACCGCGTCCTGCGGGTGAACGTCCACGGCGTGTTCCTGGGCATGAAATCCGTGACGCCCTCGATGACCAAGGCCGGCGGGGGCTCGATCGTCAACATCTCCTCGACGGCGGGGCTCCAGGGCCTCCCGTACCTGGGCGCCTACGTGGCCAGCAAGTGGGCGGTGCGCGGCCTCTCCAAGACCGCGGCCATCGACCTGGGCCACAAGAACATCCGGGTCAACTCGGTCCACCCGGGCGGCATCGACACCCCGATGATCGCCGGCACGTCCGGCGACGCCCCGTTCTACAAGCGCCTCCCGGTGTCGCGGATGGGCTCCGCCGACGAGGCGGCCAACGCGGTGCTGTTCCTGGCGTCCGACGAGGCCAGCTACATCGCCGGCGCCGAGCTGGCGGTCGACGGGGGCGCCACGTGCGGCGACCTCGGCCTGATGAGCTGACCTCGGCTTCCTGACCTGGGTCAGGGCAGGATGAGGTGGCTGTCGCCGAACTCGTGCCAGCGGTAGCCCTCGTCCACGGCGGCTGCATACGAGGCGTCGAGCAGCGGCCGGCCGGCGATCGCCTCGAGCATCGCCAGGTGCGACGACTCGGGCTCGTGCCAGCCGGTCACGAGGCCGTCGACGACGCGCACGCCCCGCTCCGGGGTGACCACCAGCTCGGTCCACCCCTGCCCCGGGTGTGAGCGCCCGCGCTCGTCGGCCGTCGACTCGAGGGCCCGCACGACGGTGGTGCCCACGGCGACCACGCGCCCCCCGGCCCGTCGGGTGGCGTTGACCAGCGACGCGGTGGCCGGTGGCACGACGTACCGCTCCGCATAGGGCGGCTCGCCCGCCTCCTGCGAGGAGACGCCGGTGTGCAGGGTGACCGGAGCGATCGCCACCCCGCGGGTCACCAGGTCGGTGACGAGCGTGTCCGTGAACGGGCGGGCGGCACTCGGCATCTCGGCCGAACCGGGCACCCGCGAGAACACCGACTGGTAGGCCGCGAGCGGCCATGCGCCCTCGGTGTGCGCGTACCTGATCGGCTGTCCGTGGGCGTTCAGATAGCTCAGGGTTTCGAGCGGCAGGTCCAGGCGCGCCAGCCAAAGACGCACCAGGCCGGTGCCGGCGGGGTAGGGCGTCAGGAGCTCGGCTCGTCCCCCGGCCTGCAGCTCGAGTGTGGTCGGCGATGGGCCGACGCACCGCTCGGTCCCCGCGCCGACGGGTCGTCGGGGCTCGACCACCCAGAACCCGCCGGGTTGCTCGGTGGACAGATGGAGGCGCATCCGGGTGCCGTCGGGGCCGACAGCATCGACCGCCGCTGGTACGACGGCGGACGTGTTGACGACCAGGAGGTCGCCGGCGTCGAGCGCCTCGCCCAGGTCGGTGAACCGGTGGTGCGAGATCCTGCGGTCCGCCCGCCTCGCCACCATCAGCCGCACGTCCGACCGGGCATCGGACCCGATCCGCCCGCCGTCCGGCTGCAGCTCGACCGGGGTGCCGGCCTCGCTGCCGTCCGGGATGCGGAACGAGCGCAGGCCGCTGGTGTCCAGCACCCTCATCGCGCCGCCTCCGCCACGTCGGCGGTGGTGCCCGACGCGACGTCGGCGTCACCGCCGAGCAGGTCGGCGACGCGGAACCGCCCGCTCGCCGGTCTGTCCTCGATCAGGCGCACGAACCCGGGTACCCGGCTCTCGGCCGTCGGCCGGTCGGAGATGTCCTCGCCGGGGAAGGCGTCCTGGTGCATCTGTGTTCGCATGTCACCCGGGTCGACCCAGTACACGTGCACGCCCGGCTCCTCGGCGGCGAGCACCCTGCTGAGCTGCTCCAGCGCGGCCTTCGAGGCGCCGTACCCGCCCCAGCCCTCGTAGCCCTCGACCGCGGCGTCGGAGGTGATGTTGACCACCGCGCCGTGAACCGCCCGCAGGTGGGGGAGCGCTGCCTGCAGGACCCGCAGCGGCGCCACCACGTTCGTGTGGAGCACCCGCTCGAGGTCACCGGCCCGCAGCGAGGCGACCGGGGGGAGGGGGCTCGGGCCGAGCGCTCCCGCGTTGTTGACCACCAGCTCGAATCGCCCCTGCCCCGAGGCCGCACCGACCAGCGCGGCCACGTGGACCGCGTCGTCGACGTCACCGGCCAGCGCGACGACGGCGCCCGGGCCAGCGGCGTCGATCGCCACCCGGGCCTGCTCGAGTGCGACGGCGTCGCGGGCGTCGACGACCACGTTCCAGCCGTCCGCCGCCAGCCGCTCGGCGAGCGCCCGACCAAGGCCTCTGCTGGCACCGGTGATCAGTGCTGTCCTGCGCATCTCGTGCTCCTTTTCCGTCCTCTGCGGAGCAACGTACGGAGCGCCCGACCCCTCGCCATCGGCCTCGGGACCGGTTCGTCTCGGTCCTGAGACCTAGGCCGCCTCGGGTGGTGCGTCGGCCGGCGTGTCCAGCGAGACGCCGCGCAATGCCACGAGGAGCACGCCCATGGCGACCGCGACGGCCAGTGCGACGAGCGCCAGGCTCACCGCATAGGCCTCGCGCACGCCGGCGTCGTCGAGCGGGCCGGTGTCGATCGCCCGGAGGGTGCGCGGGATGCCGACGATGTTGGCGATCCCGCCCAGCGCGGCGACCAGAGCCAGGGGCACATATGCCCACGTGCCTCTCTGCTCGGGTGGGGCGCCCGTTCCTCGCCACCACACGAGCACGCCGCACGCCCACAGGGCCATGCCGAGCACCAGGAAGATCGCGCCCACCGCATCGCTCGTCCGGTGCCAACCGGCCTCGAGCGTCGCCGCCGCCAGGCCGGCCGCGTAGAAACCGCCGGCCAGCGCGGCGAGACCGCGCAGCCGGTAGGGCACGACGAGGACGAAGGCGACGGCTGTCGCCATGCCGATCGTCGTGTGGCCGCTGGGGAAGATGTTGGTGACGAGCCCCGACCGGGCGTTCGGATCGAGGGCGGGTCGGGGAAGGATCACCTTCTTGAGCACCTCGGTCGTCACGATCGAACAGGCGATGACGGCCCCGGCGCCCAGCGCGAGCCGCGGGCGCCCGCGGGCGAACGCCACCACCATCACGGCGGCGATCGTGGCGACCAGGGACCACACGGACACGGTGGCCAGTGCCTCCGTCGCGCTGACGGCCCCACCGGCGAGCTCCCGGCGACGCGTCGCGATCAGGACGTTCTCGACCCGCTGCCCCCGGGCCGTCTGGGCGCTCACCGCGTAGACCGCGGCGACCACACCGAACGACATGCTGCCCAGCGTGACGAGCACGACCCCGAGACGGGTCGAGCGGGCAGCGTCGAGCGGCGGCGAGGAAGGGAGTGCGGTGGTCAACGGCGCGGGTCGGCGATGCCCACCCGCACCGCGAAGAGGGCCGCCTGCGTGCGGTCGGCCACCCGCAGCTTGGCGAGCACGCTCGACACGTGGGTCTTGACCGTCTTCTCGGACACGAACAGCTCCTCGGCCAGCTGGCGGTTGGACAGCCCCCGCCCCAGGCCGGCGAGGACTTCGCGCTCGCGGGCGGTGAGGCGGTCGAGGTCGGGGTGATCCGTGGCGTCGGGTGGCGGCGACATCGTCGCCTGTGACTCGCCGGCGACGCGTGCCATCACCACCGCGGCGGCCTCCGGCGCCAACATCGGCTCGCCACGGTGCACGGCGCGGATGGCGCCCTCGAGCGCCGCAGGCCCGGCGTCCTTCAGCATGTAGCCGTCGGCCCCGGCCTGGATGGCGGGGATCACCTGCTCGGCACCGCTGAAGCTGGTCAGGACCAGGATGCCGACCGCAGGCCCGTCGGCCCGCAGCCGCCGGATAGCCTCGATGCCGCCGACACCGGGCATGACGATGTCCGTGAGGAGCACGTCGGGCCGCGTCGCGTGGACGACGGCCACCGCCGCCTCGCCGTCGCCCGCCTCGCCGACCACGTCGAAGCCCTGCGCCTCGAGGAACGACCTCAGCCCCTGCCGGACGACGGGATGGTCGTCGGCGACCACCAGCCGGATGGGGCGCTCGCCGGCCACTCCGTCCGCCGGCGTGCTCGCATCGCCGCTCATGCGGGGAACCGCAGCCGGACCGTGGTGCCCCGGCCAGGGGAAGACGTGATGTCGAGGGACCCGCCGAGCGACGCCGCCCGCTCGTGCATCGAGGTGAGGCCGAGGCGCCGGGAGCGCACTGCGCGCGCCTCCGGATCGAACCCCCGGCCGTCGTCCTCCACGAGGAGCATCACCTGCCGCGGGCCGTCATCACCACCCGTCCCGAGCGTCACTCGCACACAGCGCGCATCGGCGTGGCGGAGCGCGTTGGAGACGGCCTCCTGCGCGACGCGCAGGACCTGGTGCTCGACGTCGGGCCCGAGGTCGGGGAGGTCGCCGAGGTCGAGCTCGACGGGCACGTCGCGGGCACGGCCCGCGACCGTCAGCTGGGCGCCGAGCACCGCGGCCAGCCCGTCCCGCTCGAGATCGGGCGGACGGAGCCCCTCGACCGTCGTCCGCAGCTCGGAGGTGACCTGGGCCGACAGCGTGCGCACCAGGTCGAGCTGGTCGGCGGCCGCCTCCGGATCGTCGGTGAGGAGGCGGGTGGCGGTCTCGGCGGCGAGCTGCAGGCTGAACAGCGACTGGCTCATCGCGTCGTGCAACTCGCGGGCCAGCCGGCCCCGCTCCTGCACGAGTGCCAGCTCGCGGCTGTCCTCGAACAGCCGGGCCTGGTCGACGGCGATGGCGGCGTGCGACGCGAGCAGGACGACCGCGTCCTCGTCGACGGACGTGAAGCCGGGCGCACCCACCTTGTCGGTCAGGTAGAAGGCACCGATGATGTCGCCGGCCGAGACGATGGGGACACCGAGGAACGAACGCATCTCCGGATGGGCCGCCGGCCACCACCCCCGAAAGCGCGGGTCCTGGGTGATGTCGGGCGTGCGATAGGGCGACGGGTCGACCAGCATCGCGTCGAGCAGCCCGTGGGTGCGGGGCAGCGGGCCCAGCCGGGCGACGAGCTCGTCGCTCATGC
Source organism: uncultured Acidimicrobiales bacterium (assembly GCA_963735375.1). Taxonomy (GTDB): domain Bacteria; phylum Actinomycetota; class Acidimicrobiia; order Acidimicrobiales; family VFJN01; genus ZC4RG19. The sequence goes on along the minus strand of CAVTKS010000003.1, from coordinate 20,739 downwards.
CCACGGTCACGAAGCGGGCGAACTCGTCGCCCTCCGGTTCCGGGATGCCGATGGCCGCATAGCGGGCGTCGACCAGCTCGCGGGCGCTCGCCGCCAGCTGGTGCAACACCCGGTCGAGCGACGACCCCAGCGTGACGGCGCGGATCGCCGCGGACAGCGCGGTGAGCACCGCCGCGGCGGCCCCGTTCTCGGCGGGGCGCGCGCCAGTGACTGGAATGGGCGGCTGCGGGTCGTCGAGGGCGGGCACCGACAGTGAACCTACCGTCGGCCCATGGGTCAGCCGGGTTGGTCGGGCCTCGACTCGCCCATGTACTTCGCCGATGCCGTGGCCTTGGCCGGCGCGTCGTCGACCCGGTCGGGCCAGAAGGGCGGCGGGTACACCAGGCGGTCGTCGCCCACGGGCTCGGCGTAGAACTGGGCCGCCCACTTGCGGAACTTCATGAACGGGCCGTCGTTGTCGGCCAGCGCCGGGCGCACGAGGTGGGCCTTGTGCTCCCAGATCGGTTGGTCCTCGCGCACCTGCTTGTCGACCTCGGCGACGAACGCCCGACCCACGTTGCGGGTGGTCATCTCGTCGCCCATCGTCTTGAAGCTGAAGTTGAACCGCACGATGCAGCGGTCCGCCTCGATGGGGGTGGTGACCGTGTAGTTGACGGTGTCGACGATGCCGCTGAAGTTGACGAGCGACACGCCGGGCCCCCAAGCGTGGGTGTCGATGTGGCCCTCCATCACCCCGCGAGGCGTGGGGAACTTCTGCGACGAGCGCATGACGGCCTCGGGGAAGCCGGTCGTGTACTCCTCGAGCTCGGGCACCTCGGCCGTGTTGTGCACGAACCGGAAGTGGGCGGAGTCGACGGCGTTCTCGGCCATCTCCTGGACCGAGGCGTCGATCGTGTACTCGGTGCGGATGACGGTGGACCAGTCCGAGTGGCCGGCCAGCTCGGGCACCTCGGGGATCTCCCACAGGGGCGCCTCGTCGTCGGGGTGGTACCAGACGAGGACGACGCCGTTGCGCTCGACCGTCGGGTAGGTGTGCAGCCGGGCCTTGCGGTTGAGCCGCTCGCTGTAGGGGATGGCGGTGTTGGCGCCCACGCCGTCGAACTGCCAGCCGTGGAAGGGGCACTTGATCTCGCAGCCCTCGACGGACCCGCCGTGACCGAGGTGGGCACCGAGGTGCGGACAGAACGCGTCCTGCACGTGCATCGTGCCCTCTACGTCGCGCCACCCCACCAGGTGCTGCTCCCAGTAGTAGAGCGGCTTGGGCTCACCGACCGGGAAGTCCTCGGGGTAACCCACGCAGAACCAGCCGAAGGGGATGGGGAACGGATACCGGTTCTTCATCTCGACTCCTCACGGGCCGGCAGTGGGCCGGGACGCCGGGTGCTCCGTGATACTAGAACACGTTTCAGTTCTCGGTCGAGCCGGTCGCGCCGTCACCGACGGTGGCCACAAGTGTTACGACCTCGCGACCCTACGCGTGGTGCGTCCACCGCCCCGTCAGGTCTGACATAGTGAGAGGCCTATGGGTACAACCTCTTCGCCGTCACCCGCCAACGGCGGAACTCCCGATTTCACGATCGTGCTCCGCGGCTACGAGCGCACGCAGGTCGACATGTTCATCGAGCGCCTGCACTCGCGCATCGAGGAGCTCGGCGACACGGCCGTCAAGGCCAAGACGGGCACCACCGACGCCCGCGACCGCATCAACGAGCTCGAGCGCAAGGTGGGCGAACAGGCCAAGCAGCTCGAAGAGCGCGCCCAACCCACGCTGTCGGGCCTCGGTACACGCGTCGAGCAGCTCCTGCGCCTGGCCGAGGAGCAGGCCAAGGAGCACCGCGGCGAGTCCAAGCGCGAGGCCGAGAAGCTCATCGCCGCGGCGCACCTCGAATCGAAAGAGGTGGTCGAGAAGGCCCGCGCGGTGGCCACGGCCGTGAAGACGGCGGCCGAGCGCGAGGCCAAGGCCAGTCGCGACTCAGCCGAGCGCGAGGCCAACGACCTGCGCGGCAACACGCGCCGCGAGGTCGAGACCATGCGGTCCGAGGCCGAGCGCGAGACCACCCAGCTCCGCTCGACCACCGATCACGAGGTCGCCGAGCACCGGGCCACGGCCGAACGCGAGATCGCCACCGTGCGGGCCACGGCCGAGCGCGAGATCATCGAGCTGCGCAACGTCGCCTCCCGCGAGGCCGAGGAGAAGCGCGCGGCGGCGTCGAAGCTGCTCACCAAGGCCAAGGAGAAGCGCGAGGCCGAGCTGCAGGCCCTCGAGCTCGAGCTGGCCGAGCGGCGCGAGAAGTCCGAGCGCGAAGAGGGCGAGCGCCACGACGCCGCCATGGCTGCGACGCAGAAGCTCGTCGCCGAGGCCGAACAGCGGGCCAAGAGCGCCGACACCCGCGCCAAGGAGATCGACCAGGCGGCCGAGCAGCGCCGCAAGGCCAGCGAGGCCGACTCGAACAGCATCATCGACAAGGCCAAGTCGTTCGCCGACCGCACGGTCAGCGACGCCCGGTCCGAGGCCGAGCAGCTCGTCTTCGAGGCCAAGACCCACGCCGAGGTCACCAAGCAGGCCGCAGAGCGCGAGGTGGCGGAGCTCACCCGCCAGCGTGACGCCGTGACCGGCCAGCTCACCCAGCTCCGCGAGATGCTGTCCGGCCTCGCCGGCCTGGGCACGCTGCCGGGCACCGAGCAGGAGGCGGTCGAAGACGCCGCCGACAAGGCCGAGGACCTGCAGGAGGCCGTCGAAGACGTCGTCGACCAGGCGGTCGACGCCGGCGAGGCGAACGCCACCGCCGCCGAGGCCGCCAAGGACGCCAACGGCTCGGGGCCGAACGTCAAGGTCGGCGGGTGAAGCTCGGGCTCATCGTCGGCTACTGGCAGTCGACCGGGCCCCCGGCCGACGCCGCCGACCAGATCGCCGCCGCAGAGGACCTGGGCTTCGACTCGATCTGGACGTCCGAGGCCTACGGGTCCGACTGCTTCACGCCGCTCGCCTGGTGGGGCTCGCAGACCGAGCGGGTCAAGCTGGGCACGGCCATCACGCAGATCTCCGCCCGCACGCCGGCGTCGACCGCGATGACGGCCATCACGCTCGACCACCTGTCCGGCGGCCGTCTCATCCTGGGGCTCGGCGTATCAGGCCCACAGGTGGTCGAGGGTTGGTACGGCCAGGACTACGCCAAGCCACTCGCCCGCACCCGCGAGTACGTCGAGATCGTGCGGCGCATCATCGCCCGCGAGGAGCCCGTCGAATACGTGGGTCAGCACTACGCCATGCCCCTCCAGGGCGGCACCGGGCTGGGCAAGCCGCTCAAGTCGATCGTGCGGCCGCTGCGCACCGACATCCCCATCTACCTGGGGGCCGAAGGGCCGAAGAACGTCGCCCTGGCGGCCGAGATCGCCGACGGCTGGCTGCCGATGTTCTTCTCGCCGAAGGCCGACGACTTCTACCGCGCCGCCCTCACCGAGGGGTTCGCCCGCTCCGGAGCCCGTCGCACGGCCGACGACTTCGAGGTGGCGTGTGTCGTCCCGGTCGTGCCGGGCGACGACGTCGACGAATGCGCCGACCTGCTGCGTCCCAACCTGGCGCTGTACATCGGCGGCATGGGCGCCCGCGACCGCAACTTCCACAAGGACGTGTTCGAGCGGCTCGGCTACGGCGCCGAGTGCGAGAAGATCCAGGAGGCCTACCTCGACGGCCGCAAGGCCGACGCTGCGGCGGCCGTCCCCACGGCGATGGTCGAGGACGTCTACCTGGTGGGCCCGCCCGCCAAGATCCGCGACGACCTCGAGCGCTGGCGCGAGACCTGCGTGACCTCGCTGCTCGTGGCCGGGCCGCGGCCGCTGCTCCAGCAGGTCGCCGAGCTGGTCAACGGGTAAGCGACCGCGAAGAGCGAAGTTCTACTTCACAAAGTGATGGGCCCGGTGTACGTTCGCTCGTGAGCCCCCTGAGACTTTGGCCGACCATCGAAAGATGATCACCAGAGGTTCAGGGGGCTCACCTGTGCCCGCCCCCGCGGTGTCGCACGGTCCAGTTGCGGTAGGCGATGAGTGATCCGTCGGGCCGGAACCCGAGTTGCTCGTAGAGGGCTCTGGCCGGCGTTCGATGGTCCTGCACCGTGAGGCCGACCCGACCGAGCGGCGACCGATCGAGGAGCTCACGGGTCACGGCGATGACCAGCTGCCGGCCGATACCGGAGCGGCGCGTGGCGGCATCGACGACCACGAAGTCGATGAACCCTTCGCCGTCCTCGTGGACCTCGCCGGCGGCGTAGCCGGCGACGCCACCCTGGCCGTCGTCAGCGACGAGCACCGTGCGGGACCCGTCGAGCTGGCCATGGACGAGCTGTGCGGCCGACGCAAACGTGTCGGGGAACTCGGGATCGTGCAGAGCGGCGATGCCCTCGATGTCGTCGGGTGCGGCCGCGCGCAGCGGTGCCGTCTGACCGTCCCCTGGTGCCGGCCAGGCGGCCACCACCTCGACGTCTGCGAGCATGAGGTGGTGCGGCTCGGTGGCAGTCCAACCGCGCGATGCGGCGAGGTTTGCGAGTCGGTTGTTGGCGACGTCGCCGGACATCTCATGGCGGGTCGCGGTGGCGGGCAGCTCCGCGAGGGCTGCGTCGAGGAGCGCGACAGCCGTGGACATCCACGCGTCCCCGTCGCCGACTACCCACGGACCGAGGATCCACGCCCGACCGAGGTCGACGTCCCATTCCGTGATCACCGCCCCGGTGATGCGCAGGCCGTCGCGCACGACCCGGGCCGTGGTCAGCCACGACGGCTCCAGGCCGCCGAGCTCGGCGATGATGCCGGCGGGGTCGGTGCCGACATAGGAGACGCGGCGGTGCGGGTGCGCCTGCTGCGTGGCGATGAACGCCACGATGTCGTCGAGCTCGTCCGGGTTGGGTGGGGCGGGCACGTTCATGAGCCCGTCAGTCCTCGAACGCCTCGGGCGGCGGGCAGGCGCACACCAGGTTGCGGTCCCCGTAGCCGCCGTCGATGCGGCTGACCGGCGGCCAGTACTTGGACCTACGCAGCCCACCGACCGGGTACGCGGCCTGTTCACGGGTGTACGGGCGGTCCCAGGCGGCCACCAGCAGGTCTTCGGCGGTGTGAGGCGCGTTGGCCAGCGGGCTCTCGTCGTGCGGCCAGTCGCCCGATGCGACCCGGTCGATCTCGCCCTTGATGGCGATCATCGCATCGCAGAAGCGGTCGACCTCGACCAGGGCCTCGGACTCCGTGGGCTCGATCATGAACGTGCCGGCGACGGGGAAGCTCATGGTCGGAGCGTGGAAGCCATAGTCGATGAGGCGCTTGGCCACGTCGTCGACCGTGACCCCGGTGTCCTTCGTGATGCCGCGCAGGTCGATGATGCACTCGTGCGCGACCCGGCCGTGCTCACCCGCATAGAGCACGGGGAAGTGCTCGCCCAGACGGGCGGCGACGTAGTTGGCGCTGAGGATGGCGACCGCCGTCGCCCGACGCAGGCCGTCTGGACCCATGAGTTTCGTGTACGTGTAGCTGATCGGGAGGATGGACGCCGAGCCCCACGGCGCCGCGGAGATGGGGCCGGGCCCGGTGGCGGGCCCAGCGTCGGCCGCGGCGGGGTGGTTGGGCAGGAACGGCGCCAGGTGGGCGCGTGCGGCCACCGGGCCGACGCCCGGCCCGCCACCGCCATGGGGGATGCAGAAGGTCTTGTGCAGGTTCAGGTGGCTGACATCGCCGCCGAACCAGCCCGGACGGGCCACGCCCACGAGGGCGTTGAGGTTGGCCCCGTCGACGTAGACCTGGCCGCCGTGGCTGTGGACGATGTCGCAGATCTCGGTGATCCGGGACTCGAACACGCCGTGCGTCGACGGGTAGGTGACCATGAGCGCCGCCAGGTCGTCGGCGTGCGCGTCCGCCTTGGCCCGGAAGTCGTCCACGTCGACGTTGCCCTGGTCGTCGCACGCCACGACCACGACCCGCATGCCGGCCATCACCGCCGACGCCGCGTTGGTGCCGTGGGCCGACGCCGGGATGAGGCACACGTCCCGCTGCGCGTCACCCCGGCTGCGGTGATAGCCGCGGATGGCGAGCAGGCCGGCCAGCTCGCCCTGCGACCCTGCGTTGGGCTGCAGCGACACGGTGTCGTAGCCCGTGACCTGCGCGAGGGTGGCCTCGAGGTCGTGGATCAGCGCGAGGTAGCCACCGACCTGGTCGAGGGGGGCGAACGGGTGGATGTCGGCGAACTCGGGCCACGTCACCGGTTCCATCTCGGTGGTGGCGTTGAGCTTCATCGTGCACGACCCGAGCGGGATCATCGCCCGGTCGAGCGCCACGTCCATGTCGGACAGCCGCCGCAGGTAGCGCAACATCTCGGTCTCGGAGTGGTGCTCGTGGAAGACCGGGTGCGTCAGGTAGTCGCTGGTTCGCCGCTCGCCCTCGGGGATGCCTGAGGCGGCGGTGCCGCCGGCCAGGACGCCATGCTCCTCGCCGGCGCCGTCGAGCCGCCTGTCCAGCACGGCGTCGCTCTCGAGGCCGAAGAGCGCGGCCAGGCGGCCGAGGACGTCACGGTCCGACGTCTCGTCCAGGGAGAGCGCGACCGTGTCGGCGTCGACGCGGCGCAGGTTGATGCGCGCCGCCCGGGCCCGGTCGATCAGTTCGGCCGCCTGACCCGGCGTGCGCAGCGTGAGTGTGTCGAACCAGGTGTCGTTGGCGAGGTGGTAGCCGGCGGAGCGCAGGGCCAGGACGAGGCGAGTCGTGCCGTTCTCGACCCGCTGGGCGATCGACCGCAGGCCGTCCGGGCCGTGGTACACCGCGTACATCGACGCCATGACGGCCAGCAGGACCTGCGCCGTGCAGATGTTCGACGTGGCCTTCTCGCGGCGGATGTGCTGCTCGCGGGTCTGCAGGGCGAGACGGTGGGCGGGGCGCCCGGCGGCATCGACCGAGACCCCGACAAGGCGGCCGGGCAGGGAGCGGCGATAGGCGTTGCTGGTGGCCAGGAAGCCGGCGTGTGGGCCACCGAAGCCCATGGGCACCCCGAGGCGCTGCGTCGACCCCACGGCGGCGTCGGCGCCGAGCTCACCCGGCGGCACGAGCAGGGTGCAGGCGAGCAGGTCGGTGGCGACCACGGCCAAGCCTCCGGCCTCGTGGACAGCATCGATGACGGGACGCAGGTCGCGCACGACGCCCGAAGTGCCCGGGTGCTGGAGCAGCACACCGAAGGTGTCGGCGGGGGAGAGGTCCGCCGACGGGTCGCCCACCACGATGTCGATGCCGATCGGCTCTGCCCGGGTGGCGACGACCGCGATCGTCTGCGGGTGGCACTCGGCGTCGACGAAGAAGACGTTGCCGGCGTGCCTGGTCGAGCGACGGGCCAGGGTCATCGCCTCGGCGGCGGCTGTGCCCTCGTCGAGCATCGACGCGTTGGTGATCTCCATGCCCGTCAGGTCGCAGACCATCGTCTGGAAGTTGAGCAGCGCCTCGAGGCGGCCCTGGCTGATCTCGGGTTGATACGGCGTGTACGCGGTGTACCAGGCGGGGTTCTCGAGGACGTTGCGCAGGATCACACCCGGGGTGTGGGTGCCGTAGTAGCCCTGACCGATCAGCGAGGTGACGACCTGGTTGCGATCGGCCAGCGCCCGCAGGCGGGCGATCGCCTCGGGCTCGGTGAGTGCGTCGTCGAGCTCGAGCGGCTTGTCGTCGCGGATCGATGCCGGCACGGCCTGGTCGAGCAGGTCGTCGAGCGACGACAGGCCGAGGGCGGAGAGCATGTGGGCGACGTCGGCGGCCGACGGCCCGATGTGACGATCGGCGAACTGGTCGGCGCTGCTGTTCACGTCGTGCTCCGGAGTGTCGAGGGTGGGTCGCTCATCGATGGCGCCGCCTCACGGATGGCGCCTGCGTTCCCCCTCTGTCGCCGCGCCGTGCGGCTCCAGAGCTGCCTCGCCCGAGTGGTCCTTTGTGCCTGAGAGGTTCCGGGGTGGTTGCCCCTTCGGCGCCCGCCGTCCGGCACAACCGTGCACCGGCGACGAGACTCTCCCACGGAGGTCGTCAGCACCGGACAGGTTAGCGGCCATGGCGGCGTCAGAGCCGTTGGTCGGCGACGTGCGAGAGTTCTTCCGCATGGCAACCCGGGCCAACGCCACCGCCTCACTCCCGCTGCTCGGCCAGCGCTCCCTCAACCGGGCGCTGCTCGACCGCCAGATGCTGCTCGAGCGGTCGTCGCGCACGGTGCCCGAGGCCGTCGACCACCTGTTCGGCCTGCAGGCCCAGGCACCGTGGTCGCCCTACTACGCCCTGTGGTCCCGGCTCGACGGGTTCGACCCCCACGAGCTCGGTGCGATGCTCACCGACCGTCGGGCCGTGCGCATCGTGATCATGCGGGGCACCGTCCACCTGGTCAGCGCCGAGGACTGCCTGCTGCTCCGCCCGCTCCACGCCGAGTTCCTGGCGCGTGGCCTGACGACGTCGTCGTGGCGGACGGGGCTCGTGGACCTCGACCTCGAGGCGGTGGAGGCAGCCGGGCGAGCGCTCGTCGAGCAGCAGCCGCTCACGTTCCGGGACCTTGGCCTCCGCCTGGCCGAATCGTGGCCCGGCCGCGACGCCCAGACTCTCGCTCAGGTGGTGCGGGCGCGGGTGCCGCTCGTACAGGTTCCGCCTCGGGCGGTGTGGGGTCAGGCGGGCCAGGTGGTCGTCACCACCGCCGAGCACTGGATCGGGCGGCCGCTGGCCGTCGACGCCGCGCTCGACGAGATGGTGCTGCGCTACCTGGCGGCGTTCGGCCCTGCGTCTGTGATGGACGTGCAGGCCTGGTCAGGCCTGACCCGACTGCGGGAGGTTGCAGACCGACTCGGCGACCGGGTGCGTCGCTACCGCAGCGAGGCGGGCAAGGAACTGCTCGACCTGCCCGACGGTGCGGTGCCCGATCCCGACACGCCGGCCCCCGCACGCTTCCTGCCCGACTTCGACAACGTGCTGCTGTCCCACGTCGACCGCAGCCGCATCATCGATGTCGACATCCGCAAGCGCCTCAAGATCGTCAACGGCATGCTGCCCGGCACGGTGCTGGTCGACGGGAGAGTCGCGGCGACGTGGTCGATCGAGCGCGACAACCGGACGGCCACCCTGGTGGTCACACCGTTCGGGCCCCTGACCAGGGCCGCCCAGGTTGCGGTCGCGGACGAGGGTGTCGCACTGCTGGCCTTCGGCGCAGCGGACGCCGAGGACACGGACGTGCGCATCGCCACCGCCGGGTGACCCGGCGAGCTGTGCTACTCGTCGCCGCCGGTCGGCTTGAGGTGGGCCAGGCGCCACGACGCGACAGCCAGCGTGACGACGAGGATCGTCACGAGGCGCACGACCGCGCCCCACCCGTTGGGCGTGCCGTCGCGGAGCAGGCGCCAGCCGCCCGCATCGTCGGCGAGGCCGGCATAGACCTGCTGCGACTCCCACATCGGCGAGATCTGTGCGATGCCCGACAGCACGCCTCCCAGCAGCCGCTCGCCGAGGAAGACCACGGCCAACGCCCACACCGCGGACCGCCGGGCGACCGCCCCGAGCATGATGAACAACGCGATGTAGGCCGCCGAGCCGACCGCCGCGGCCACCGCCATGGCGCCGGCGCCGTTGGGCACCCCGGCCACCAGCGTTGCCAGGACCAGGGCAGGCACGAGCGTGACCAGCGCGACCAGCCAACCACCCAGCCACCGACCGATGACGATCGTCGGGAAGCGCACGGGCGACAACCACGTGAAGGCGAACGTGCCTGCCCGCAGGTCGGCACCGAGCACGGCGTCGCCGATCACCAGGCAGGTCAGGGGCAACACCAGTCCGAACAGGCCCTGCTCGGCCACGAACGAGAACGCCCGTTCGGTCGTGGTGTCGGCGACGGTCGCCAGCCACCCGAAGAGCAGGGCACCGAGGCAGGGGAGCAGGACACCCCACCAGCGTTTGGCGGGGAGGCAGGCCCGCAGCGTGTAGCCGACGACGGCCACGAACGGGCTGGGCAGGGCGCGCCCGGCGGAGACCGGCGGGGGAGTGGGGGGTGCCGCCGGCGGCGGGGGCGGCGGTGGGGCACCCGGCGTGACCGTCATCGCAGCAGCTCCCGGAAGACGCTCTCGAGCGAGTCGTCGAGCGGGCGCACCTCGTGCAGCCGGGCGCCCACCTCGCGGGCCACTGCCGGCAGGAGCTGGGCCAGCTCACCCGCCCGTTGGGAGGAGATCACCAGCGTCGCACCATCGACCGTGACGCCGCGGACGACGTCGAGCCCGACGAGCCGGGCGGCCAGGTCACGCGCCTGGGGGGTGCGGACGCTGACCGACCGCGGCCGATCGGCGAGCCCGTCGCGGATGGCGTGGTGGTCGCCGGCTGCCGCGAGCCGACCGCGGATGATCACGATCTGCCTCGACGCCAGTCGCTCGACCTCGTGCAGCACGTGGGAGCTGACGATCACCGTTCGCCCCTGGTCGCCGAGCGCGTGGAACAGGTTGATCGAGCGCGACCCGCTGCACGGGGTCGGCGCCGTTGAGCGGCTCGTCGAGCACCAGCACCCGTGGCTCGCTCACCAGGGCGGCGGCGATCTTGGCCCGCTGCCTCATGCCCTTGCTGAAGCCGCCCACTTTGCGATCGGCCACCTCGAGCAGCCCGACCGTGGCCAGGCAGCGGTCGGGTAGGGCCCGATCGTCGACCCGGTGGATCGCCGCCGTGTAGCGGACCAGTTGGCGGGCGGTGAGGGCGGGCGGCACGGCCTCGTCCTCGGGCACCAGCGAGATCGCACGTTGCACGGCTCGGTTGCGGTGCGGGTCCTGGCCCAGCACCTGCACGCGCCCCTCGTTGAGCGGCAGCAGCCCGGTCATCGCCCGCATCAGCGTGGTCTTGCCGGCCCCGTTCGGACCGAGCAGGCCGGTCACGCCCGGGCCGAAAGAGCACGACAGCTCGGTCAGCGCGACTTTGTGCCCGAACCAGATCGAAGCCTGCTCGACGGTCACCGTGGCGTCCTCGACGAACGCGGGATCGAGCCGGGGCGGGGGAGGGAGAGGAGGCGTCGGTTCGAGTGACGCCGTCGGTGGCGGGGGTGGCACGGGAGGAGGAGCCGGTCGGGCGGCGTGGTTCTCCGCCGCTGTCACAGGTCGACCTCCTGGTAGCGCTTGAACAGCAGGGCCAGCGCCGCCAGCAGGACGACGAGGTAGCCGCCCACGGCCAGGACGCCGCCGCCCGCCACACCCGACAGGCCCGAGTCGTGGCTCAGATGGCCGAGGAAGACCAGGTCGCGCACGTCGAGCGGCAGCGCCAGCACGTTGATGACCGCCAGCGGCGTGCCGTCGTCGCCGGCCGCGCTGATGAGGATGCCGGCGACCGCCGAGGTGACGAGCGCCAGCCCCAGGACGGCGACGCCACCCACGATGCGCCGGTCGGTCAGCGAGGCGAGCGCCACCCCGATGGCCGCGTAGTAGACGGCCAGGATCGCCACGGCGACCGGCACCTGCCACAGCACCTCGGCATTGTCGGTGAAGTAGTCGAGGGCGCGGTCGCTGACCAGCATCTGCCCGACGAACAGCACGACCTGGGGCAGGAAGCTGAAGCCGAACACGATCGCCGCGATCGCACCGACCTTGGCCACGACGTAGTCGACCCCCGTGAGCGGGCGCGAGAACAGCAACGGCAACACCCGTTGCGCCCGGTCGGGGCACACGACATCAGGTGCCGTGAGGGCCACGAACAGGAGCAGCGCGGTCGAGACACCCACGTACTCGCGGTAGGTGATGAACGTGAAGTCGGGGATCTCCATCGGGTTGTCCTTGATGGCGTACCCGATGCCCACGTTGACGATCGCCGGCACGGTCGCAATGGCCAGCAGCGACCAGGGGAACACCTTCTGCCGCCACGAGCGCCGCAGGCCGAGTGCGCGGCGCACCGACACCCGCCACAGCGCGGCCGTGGCCTCACGCCGTCCGCCACGGGGGCCCTGGTAGGGCCGGTAGCCACGGTCGTAGACGGCGCCGGACAGCACACTCATCTCGCCGCCTCCTGGAGGAACAGGTCGTCGAGCGACCGGTGACGGGTCGACAGCGCGTACAGGCGCAGCTCCAGGTCGGCCACCGCGTCGCGCACGACGTCGAACGTGGCGTCGCCCTGCTGGCTCGTGTCGACGTCGAGGTTGTGGTCGTCGACCGCGGTCGCCCTCAGCCCGCGGGCGGTCAGCGCCTCCGCCAGTGCGACCACGGCGCCGTCACGCCCACCGACCTCGACCCGCATCACGCCGGTCGTCTGCATGAGCTGGTCGATCGGTCCGGCCAGCACGAGGTGCCCCCGGTCGATCATCACCACGTGCTCGCACACCCGTTGGACGTCGTCGAGCAGGTGGGTGGCGAGGATCACCGAGATGCCGAACCCGGCCAGTCGGCCGACCAGCTCGAGCATCTCCTCGCGCCCGACCGGGTCGAGACCGGCGGTGGGCTCGTCGAGCAGCACGAGCGACGGGTCGGCCACCAGCGCCTGGGCCAGCTTCGTGCGCTGGCGCATGCCTGTGGAGAACCCGCCGACGGGCCGGAAGCGGGCCTCGTCGAGGCCGACCAGGTCGAGGACGTCGGAGGCGCGCTGGCGGGCCGCTCGGGTGGGCAGGCCGGCGAGCTCGCCGAACGTGGCCACGACGTCGGCCGCCGTCTGGTCGAGAGGGAGGCAGTCGTGCTCGGGCATGTAGCCGAGGCGGCTGCGGATGCCGACGGGGTCGGCAGCGACGCTGCGGCCGGACACCTCGAGCCACCCCGACGACGGCTGCATCAGCCCGAGCATCAGCCGGAACAGCGTCGTCTTGCCGGCGCCGTTGGCACCGACCAGCCCCACCGACCCGGCGGGCACCTCGACGGTCAGGCCGTCGAGGGCCGTGGAGCCGGCCGCGTAGGTCATGGTCAGGCCGACGGCACGCAGCATGGGGGGTGCGGGCATCGGCTGCATCGGGCCGCAGTCTCGCGCACGTGCGCGGCGTCGCCGTGGCGGCTGATCGGGAGGATCCCGGGGAGTACGGTCGGCGCCGGGTGACGTGCGCCGGCACGATCGCCCCACGTGAGGAGGCGACGCCATGTACTCGACCCTCCGGATCTACGAGATGGCGAGCGATTGGGACGACGAGCTCACCCGCCAGCTCGACGAGGGCTTCCTCCCGGCCCTGCAGGCGTTGCCCGGCTTCGTCGGGTACCAGGCTCTCGAGGCCGGCCCGCGCGTGTTCGCCTCGGTGACCATGTTCACCGACCGTGCCGGCGCGGCCGCGTCCGACCGTCTGGCCGGGCAGTTCGTGCAGCAGCACGTCGCCGACCGGTTCCCCAGCCCGCCGGAGATCACCTGTGGCGAGGTCCGCACCAGCGCCGGGGCGATGCTGGCTGCCCACTGACGCGATGGAGCGCGGGATCCGCGTCCGGGCGGGGGTTCGTCGCTATCTTCCGTCACTGTGACGAAAACCTCGGAGCGCAGTGGCATCGCCACCCGGAGCCGTCCCGCGAGTACGCGGCGATGCCGGTGGTGCGGGCGGCCGTTCGACGTCGTGGCCGGCCCGGGGCGGCCGAAGGAGTACTGCCGGCGGAGCTGCCGCCAGCGTGACTACGAGGCGCGGCGGCAGGCGGCCGACCTCGGGCTCGGTGACGCCCAGCTCGTCGTCGCCCGGGCCGAGCTCGATGCGCTCCACGACCGCTTGTACGAGCTCGAGGCCGCCATCGAGGACGTCGACCGGGACCTGGCGGCCGCAGCGCCGCCGGGGGAGCGCGACTACCGCGAGGCACTCGAGTGGATCCTGTCCGTGGCCCGACCGTTGACAACGTCGCGGTTCGGTGAGAGCGGGCGCTGACCGGTGGAACCGGCACACTGGCGGGCGTGACCTCGTTGCCGCCGCTCATCGCCGTCGTCCAGCACGAGGACGGCTGCCCGCTCGGGCTGTTCGACGGCTGGCTGCGGGCGGCCGGCGCCACCCTGAGCACCGTGCGCCCGTACGCCGGCGACCCACTGCCCGCGGTCGGCGACACCGACGGGCTGATCGTCCTCGGCGGGTCCATGTCGGCCACCGACGACGACCGTCATCCATGGCTGACTGCCACCAAGGAGCTACTGCGGTGCGCGGTTGACTCCGGGCTCCCCACGCTGGGGATCTGCCTCGGTCATCAGCTGCTCACCGTGGCGTGCGGCGGGCAGGTCGGGCCCAACCCGGCCGGCAAGCAGATGGGGGTCGTGCCGGTGGGCTTCACCACTTTCGCACAATACGAACGACCGTTCGCTTTGTTGACGATGAAGGAAGGCGCCGGAGCGATCCAGTGGAACAACGACATCGCCCTCGAGCTGCCGGCGGGGGCGACGGTGCTCGCAGAGACGCCCGAAGGTGTGCCGCAGGCGATCCGCATCGGCGACGCCGCCTGGGGCGTGCAGTTCCATCCCGAGGCCGACGATGTCATCGTGGCCGACTGGGCTCGCTCCGAAGGTCCGATCACGCCGGTCGAAGCGGCCGCGCTTGCCGACATCGCCGCGGCGGCCCCTGACCTGGAGGCGACGTGGCAGCCGTTCGCCGCCGAGTTCGTCGCCATAGCCGCAGAGCGCCGGATGCCTGTGCACGACTGATTCCGTCACTGTGACGATATGCCTGTCGACGAGCGCCGCCGCACGGAATGGACCGCCGTCGCGCCGGGTCGTTTCTGTTGCCCGATTGGTTGCTTGCCAACCAATCGCGCAACCGAAACGCAGCCGACCCGCCGAACCGTCGGACGCAAGGCCGGCGCCGGCGTCGGCAGAACGACGACGGAGGGCCGCGGGGTGGTCGCTCCGGCCTGAACCGTCCTTACTTTACAGAACGTGGATTCTGGGCGTTCCTTCGGAAGCCCAGATTCTCGGAGCGGCTGCCCGGGCCTGCAGTGACACGGAGTCGACACCGCGGGCGCGGGAGCGCCCGTCCCGAGGTCGTCTCGGGGACCAGCGTGCCAGGGCGCCGGCGTAGAGGAGGCCGAGGGAGGACACCAGCACGGTCATGGTGGCGAAGCCGGATACCGGGATCCGCTCGCCGTCGACGGTCAGGGGCACGTCGGCGGCGCGGGCGATGGCGGCGACCAGAGCGGTGGCCGCGGCGGCGACCACGATGGCGAGGGGGCCGGAGCGCCACAGGCTGCGCGTGGTCCGTGCGCTGCGCTCATGCGGGACGGAGGTCGTGGTCATGGTGGGACTTCCCTTCTATGGGTTGGGTCCGGGGTCAGGGGTGGGCGGCCAGGCCGAACTGGCGGCCGAGGTCGGCGCCGCCCATCACCACGACAACACGCTCCCCTCGAGCGCCGTGGCGCGCTCGAGGGCGGTGTGGATGCCGGCGGTCACGAACTCGTACACGCCACCGTCGGGGCTCTGCTCGGGGGCCTGGTGGGTGGCTGAGTCGTCACCGAAGGCCCAATCGTGCAGTCTCGCTATGTGAGTCCGGCTAGACGTCGATGTTGAGCATCTCGGCCGGGACGCCGGGGGCCTCGATCTGACGCCAGATCGTGCGCCACCGCGGGAGTTCGTGGTAGCGCCGCAGCTCGGCGACGCCACTGAGCCAGCCGGCCCAGCCCGAGTAGGGCGGGTTGTCCGGGTCGAACCCGCTCGACACGAGCGTGAGCCGGGTCTTGCCGTCCGAGCCCTCCAGCTCCCAGCTGTCGGTTTGGCCGTCGGCGAACCGCAGGGTCGCCTTGCGGCCCGGCTCGAACTCGACGAACTTCATCCCCCCGGGGTCCAGCTCGAAGCCGCCCATCGCGAACCGGCCGCCCACATAGGGCTCGATGTCGACGTTGGCGCCGAACCACTTGCGGAACTGCTCCGGCTGGGTGAGCGAGTCGAACACCGCCTCCGGTGCGGCGTCGATGACCACCGAGGCGCGCAGCTCGGCTGAGGTGTAGTCGCACTTCGGCGTCAGCTCGCGGCCCGCAAGATAGTCGGACAGGTTCGCGATCGCGAGCGACCAGAAGGTCTCCAGCTCACCGCGCGGCCCCGCCGTGTCGGCCAGGATCTCGTCGAAGCTCGGCAGGTCGCCGCTCTGCGTCAGCGTGAGCAGCGTGCCGCCCGCATCCTCGTGCTCGGCTTCGTGCTCGGGTTCGTTCTCGGTCAGGGTGAACTCGACCATGGTCTCGGACCCGTCGACGGTCCAGGCGAACCGCAGGGTGCGCTCGCCGGCGTACAGCACACGCTGGTGCGGCTCGGCGCCGTCGGGCGTGTAACGGCCCCAGAACTCGTACCGGTCGGGCAGCGCCACCTCGGCGTGCTCGGTCAGCCACACGCGCAGCGCGGCGGCGTCGGTCAGCGCGGCGTGCACCGCCTCGGGTGGCGCCGGCATGACCGCACTCAGGCGCAGCTCACTCAGCTCTGTCATCGGTTTCTCCTTCGGTGTTGGTAGCGAAGTCCGGGGCGACTTCGGTGCTCGTGGCGAAGTCCGGGGCCGCGTCGGTTTGGCGGGGCAGGTTCGGGTAGCAGGCGAGGGCCAGGCGGAACGCGTCGCCCTCGGCGCCGCCATAGCGGGTGAACAGGTCCTGCAGCAGGTGCTGCAGCTCGTCGAGGAACGCCGCCCGCTGCTCGGGCCGGACCCGGATGTCACCGGACACGCCGATCGAGGGCAGGTCGGACCGGGAGAGGTCGAGCGCGGCGACGTCGGCCTGCACGTCCTCCATCAGGTCCAGCAGGTAGCCCAGGCTGAGCCGGTCGCGCGTCTGGCGTAGCCCGATCCTGCCCACGAGGCGTGGCGACAGCCAGTAAGACCGGCCGGTCGCCTGATAGATGCCCTCGTGGATGCCGCGCACCCGGCGTTCGCTGACCTGGCTCGCCAGGCTGGCGTCGACCAGGCGCTTGACGTGGTAATAGACCCGCTGTGGGGTCTGGTCGAGCTCGGTCGCCACCTCGGTGCACGACCGGGGCTCGGCGAGTTGCCGCAGCACTTCGATCCGCTGCGGCTTGAGCAGGGCCTCGGCCTGCTCGATCTGATCGAGGTAAACGACGTCCCTCATGACAAAAACCAGTCTTTACGTAAAATAGTTCTTTGTCAATGGTGGCGGCGGGCCGCCCGGCTCCGAAAGGGCTGCTTACAAAGCCACAGCGACCAGGCGAGACGCGATGGACGGCCGTCCGGCACATTTGCAGGTGCAGGTAGGAGGCGTGCACCGACCCGTACACGAAGCCGTCGGCCGGGGAGCCGACCGAGCGCCAAGCGGGCGGGTGTGCCGTGCACGACGGTGCGGTGGAACTCGTGCCCCGTGACCCGGGTGCCGAGGTCGGCGGCTCCTGCGCCCTCCACGAGCCACCTGAGCCGATGGTCTGCCCCGACTCATGAAACTCGGGGCAGACCAGGCTGAGGTGCGTCAGGCGGTACTTGGGGAAGCCGCGAACTCTCGCTTGACGTTCTTGTACCAGCCCATGCCCTTGATGGGGTGCTTCCACCGACCCTTCATCTCGGCGAGCGCGGGCTTGTGAGCTTCGTCGCCTCCGGCGACCGCGTCCTTCAGGTGCTTGTCCTGGAGCTGAATCACGTCGTCAGCGGTGGCTGCGCGGTGCGGCTGATCGCACGTGCCGCCCAGCTGCTTGCAGGTCATGGTCTTCATGGTTGTCGTTCTCCTTCACGCGCACGATGTGAGAGTAGAACTATCAATTCGAGAGTGCTACTGTCAAGACATGCCAGTGCCCAAGGACCCCAGCGACGGAGCCACCGCCGGCCGAGGCCAGGCGAGGACGCGGCTCGCCCGGGCCGCGGTTGTCGAAGCGGCCCGGACTCTGTTCCT
The DNA here is from genome assembly GCA_963735375.1 of uncultured Acidimicrobiales bacterium. Classification (GTDB taxonomy): domain Bacteria; phylum Actinomycetota; class Acidimicrobiia; order Acidimicrobiales; family VFJN01; genus ZC4RG19. Next base: position 3,001 of record CAVTKS010000003.1, on the reverse strand, counting down.
CGAGCGGGGCTACGTGGCCACGACGATCGAGGCGATCAGCGATCTGGCCGACGTTCCCCCGGCCACGGTCTACCGGTTGTTCGGCTCCAAGCGCGGGATACTGAAAGCTCTCCTCGATGTCTCGATCGTCGGCGACGACGAGACCGTCCCGTTGGCGGATCGCTCACACGTACGATCGCTTCTCGCCGATCCAGACCCGAAGGTGCAGCTGGCTGGCTTCGTCGCCATCACGGTCGAGGTGAACTCGAGAACCGCGCCGATCTACAGCATCCTCGTCAGCGCGGCGAGCTCGGACCCCGAGGTCGCCGCGCTGCTCTACGAACTGACGCGGCAAAGGCAGGAGGGCCAACGGGTGATCGCTAGATCGCTGGCCCGCGCCGAGGCGTTGCGGCCCGAACTACCAGAGCGCGATGCCGCCGATGTCATCCACACGCTCATGTCGCCCGAGGTCTTCCGGCTGCTCGTCATCGACAGGCACTGGAACCCGCAGCGCTACGAGCGATGGTTGACGGGAGTCCTTATCAGTCAGCTTCTCGCCGACGCCGACACAACCTGGTGAGTCGCGGGCGGCTACCGACGTCACCGCTCGTGGTGCCCGCGAGTAGGCAACTGATGTACACACACACGGCGCGAAAGCTGAGAAGCCGCCGCGACTCCCCCACTCCCCCGGCGAGTGGTCGAACGGCCGTTCACTGACGTCCCTGTCGTTCTCACTGTCAGTTTCGTGTCGCTGCACACACGGAACCGCGGAATTTTTCACACCTCGTTGACGACCCCGTACGTAGCGTAAGGAGGGAGTCATAGCGCGCGGGCGGAGAACAGATCCCCGGGGGGTGATCTCGTGATCCGTATGCCGCATACCGTCCGATCGCAGGCCGGCAGGCGCCGGTCGACGACAACGGCCGTCGTCACCACCATGTCGGCGTTGCTGCTCGCCATCACGTCCGTCGTCGTGTCCAGTGCCGCCGCTCAGGCGGCGCCGACCGCGGCGACCGACACGGCGAGGGCCGACCACCGAGGGCCCGTCTACCTCGACGCCCGCCAGCCGACGCACCGGCGCGTCGCCGACCTGTTACGGCGGATGACGCTCGAAGAGAAGGTCGGGCAGATGACCCAGACCGAGCGCGGGGCGGTCTTCGGCAACCCGTCGCTGATCGCCGAGTGGCAAGTCGGGTCTGTGCTGTCTGGCGGCGGCTCGACCCCACCGGTCAACGAGCCCGCGGCGTGGCTCGAGATGGTCAACAGCTTCCAGGAGCAGGCGCTGACCACGCGCCTGCAGATTCCGCTCATCTATGGCATCGACGCCGTACACGGGCTCGGCATCGTGCAGGGAGCGACGATCTTCCCGCACAACATCGGGCTCGGCGCGACCCGCGACACCCGACTGGTCGAGGCGATCGGCGAGGCGACCGCCGAGGAGACGCGGGCCATCGGCGTCCCGTGGAATTTCGCGCCCTGCGTGTGCGTCACCCTCGATGAGCGCTGGGGCCGCTCGTACGAGAGCTACGGCGAGGACCCGGGGCTGGTCACGGCGCTGGGCACCGCGGTGATCGACGGCTTACAGGGCCGCGACCTGTCGTCGGACGGCAGCGTGATCGCGACGCCAAAGCACTTCGCCGGCGACGGCCACACGCTGTTCAACGAGGAGACCGCCGAGGCCAACGAGGGCCTGCCGCCCGAGCAGCAGGCGTTCACCATCGACCAGGGCATCACGGTCACGAACCGGCGTGACTTCCTGCGCATCGACGTGTCGCCGTACGCGCACGCGATCCGCCGGGAGGACGTCACCAGCGTGATGCCGTCGTTCTCGAGCGTCGACTTCGTCGAGGACGGGGTCGGCAACCCCGTGAAGATGCACGCCAACCGCGACCTGATCACCGGCCTGCTCAAGGGGCAGCTCGACTTCGACGGCTTCGTCATCTCCGACTGGGAGGGCATCCACCAGATCCCCGACCCGACCGATCCCACCAACACGGGTCTCACCCCGTTCAAGGTGCGGACCGCCGCCAACGCCGGCATCGATATGTTCATGCAGCCCAACAACGCGCCCGTGTTCATCGACATGCTGCTCGCCGAGGTCGAGGCGGGTCGGGTGAGCATGCGACGCATCGATGACGCGGTCAGCCGCATCCTGGCGGCGAAGTTCGAGCTCGGGTTGTTCGAGCAGCCCCTCGCCTCGGACGACAACCTCGACGAGGTCGGCAGCGACGAGCATCGGGCGCTGGCACGCCGGGCGGTCGCGGAGTCGCAGGTGCTGCTCAAGAACGACCGCGGCGTACTACCGCTCGACCCCGAGGGCGACATCTACGTCGCAGGCCGCAACGCCGACAACATCGGCAACCAGGCCGGCGGCTGGACCACCCAGTGGCAGGGCGTCTCGGGCGACGACCTCGTCGGCACCACCATCCTCGAGGGCATCCGCGAGGTGGCGCCAGGCGCGAACATCACCTACAGCGCCGACGCGTCGGCGCCCACGGACGGTGCCGACGTCGGCGTCGTGGTAGTCGGCGAGACGCCGTACTCCGAGGGGTTCGGCGACATCGACGGCCCCGAGTGGCAGTTCGGCGACCCGGAGCTGCGCGAGGAGAAGTCGCTCTCGCTGCTCCCCGGCGACCAGGCGGTGGTCGACGCGGTCTGCAGCGCGATCGAGACGTGCATCGTGCTCATCGTCTCGGGTCGCCCGCAGGTGATCACCGACCAGCTCGGCCAGATGGACGTGCTCGTCGCCTCGTGGTTGCCGGGCAGCGAGGGAGCGGGCGTGGCCGATGTGCTGTTCGGAAGCCAGCCGTTCACCGGCCGGCTGTCGGTCACGTGGCCGCGAAGCGAGGACCAGGTGCCGATCAACGTGGGTGACCGCAACTACCAGCCCTTGTTTCCCTACGGGTGGGGCCTGAGGACGCGCACCTAGATCGACCACGGACCGTTTGATCGGGTCCGCTGAATGAGAGTGAGCCCCCTGGGCGAGCGTGGAGCTGTCGAGAAACCATGCTCGGACCAGGGG
>CAVTKS010000002.1:0-295743 GCA_963735375.1 uncultured Acidimicrobiales bacterium | reverse complement strand
GTGCCCGCTCGTCAGAAGCGTTGATGCACTCGAGTTGCGGGTCCACGTCGCGGCGGGCTTCGAGGTCACCGCCGACCTGCTGGCCCGGCTGGGCTCGGGTCGCCGTCGAGTGATCGCCGAAGCCGAGTACCACGCCCGGAGGCGTGACCCCAAGGCAGCGGCCGCGTGCCTGGAGACGCTCGAGCCAGGCGCCGAGCCGAGACAACAACTCGAGCGCTGCCTCGTCGAGGCGCAGATCGGGCTGCTCGAAGGCGATGCGACCCAGGTCGACGAACAGCTCGACGGGATCCTCGACCTGTCCCGATCGCAGGGCTTCGCCCGCTCCATCACCGACGCAGGCATGGAGGTCACCCTGGCGCTCGACGCCCGGCTTCGCCGGGGCGCCCCGGAGCCGTCCCTCGAGGCCCTGGAGCGTGCCGTCGCCGAGGCGAGCGGCCGGCCCATGCCGGTCGAGCGCGCCGCGTCCGCCGACGACGCCGGCTTGTCCACCGCGAGCGCACCGTGCTCCGCTACCTCCCCACCCGCCTGAGCAACCGCGAGATCGCCTCCGACCTCTGCGTGTCCATGAACACGCTCAAGACCCACCTGCGGAGCACCTACCGCAAGCTCGGCGTCGAATCCCGAGCGGCGGCGGTCGAGCGAGCGAGGCACCTCGGTCTCCTGTGACAGCAGCGGGAGACTGGCTGCCACCAGCCCGATCACGCCGACGGCTGCGAGCACCAGTTCCTCGGGGTTGTCCAGCTCACTGTCGAGCTGCACGACGGCCGAGATGAGAGCGAGGTGGGTGAAAGCCTGGGGGAAGTTCCCGACCTGCTGTCCAGTGGGGTCGATCTCCTCCGAATACAGGCCGACGTGGTTCGCGTAGGTCAGCATCTTCGACAGGGTCAGCCGCGCCTCGTCGAGCCGACCCGAGCGGGCGAGCGCATCGACGTAGAGGAAGGTGCACAGGGAGAAGGTGCCCTCCGACCCGGGGAGACCGTCCGGTGACGCGTTGGGGTCATAGCGGTAGACGAGGCTGTCGTCGACCAGCGTCGCCTCCATCGCCGACATGGTCGACTGCCACCTCGGGTCGTTGGGAACGATGAAGCCCACCAGAGGCATGAGCACGAGCGAGGCGTCGAGCACGTCACCGCCCTCGTACTGGACGAATGCACCGAGCTTGTCGTTCCAGCCCTCGGTCATGATCTGCCCGTGGACGCGGTCTCGCTCGTGGGCCCATCGCTGCAGGTCGGCGGGACGGCCCGGCTCGTGGCCATGCGGATGCTGCGATCGAACGCCACCCAGGACATGAGCTGCCCGTAGCTGAAGCGGCGCCGGCCACCGCGCGTCTCCCATATGCCCTCGTCGGAGTCGTGCCAGTGCTCACAGAGCCAGTCCATCGTGCCGACGATGTGGTTCCAGCCGTCGTGACCCACGCCCCAATCGCCGACCGCTCCGCTGTCCAGGGCGTAGATCGAGTTCATCGCCTCGCCGTAGATGTCGAGCTGCAGCTGGTCGGAGGCCGCGTTTCCGACCCGTACGGGACGCGAGCCCATGTACCCGTCGAGGTGGTCCAGCGTCTCTTCGGTGAGATCGGAGCTGCCGTCGACGCGGTACATGATCTTGAGCGGGCCGGAGCTCCCTCCCGCGTGCTCCTCCAGGCGGGCGCGCAGCCAGTCGCCGAACTCGGCGGCCTCCTCGATCAACCCCAGGCTCAGCAGGGCGAACACCGAGAACGAGCCGTCGCGGACCCACGTGTAGCGGTAGTCCCAATTGCGGGAGCCGCCGACCTGTTCGGGCAGCCCCGCGGTCGGTGCGGCGACGAGGCCCCGAGGGTGCGTAGGTCATGAGCTTGAGCGTGATGGCCGATCGTTCGACGGCCTCGCGCCACCGCCCTCGGTAGGAACTGCGTTCGAGCCAGCGCTGCCAGAACGCCTCGGTGTCGAGGTACAGCTGGATGACCTGGCCGTCGCCGATCTGCTGAGGTGTGCCCGAGGCGCCCGACTCGAGCATCATCCCGCTCGTGTCCCCCGCCCGGACGGTGAACCTCGCCCGGACGTCGTCGCCGTCGCGCTCGAGCGGCGCCAGCTCGGCCCAAGGATCATCCTTCCGGGATGAGGACACGGACGGCGACGTCAGCCATGCTGCGCCGATCGGAGTGTGTGCAGCGGGAGCGCAGAGCACACGCAACCTGGAGGGAGCGTCATGGGACTGATGTTCCGTCGTCGTCGACCCGTGGCTCGCCTTGCGGTCGGCGCCGCAACCGCCGGTGTCGCCTACAGGGCGGGAAGGCGACGGGCCGAGCAGGACCAGTACGACCAGGAGGCGGCCGGGGCGTACGCAGCCGGCCAGGACCAGGCCCCGCCGCCCCAGTACGTCGCTCCGCCTCCTGCCTCGACCGGCGGTGAGGTCGACGAGCTCAGCCGGCTCGTGCAGATGCACGACTCGGGCGCGCTGACCGACGAGGAGTTCACCGCCGCCAAGGCCCAACTACTCGGCACGTGACCCCCTGCAGCGAAGGGAGACTGGCATGGCTTCGACCGCCTCGGCCCAGGCGAGCGCCATGCGGCGCCTGCTCGACGCCACGGTCACCGGCGACCGCGCTGCGATAGCCGATCTGGTGACCGCCGATGTCACGGGGTGGTCTCCCAACCTGTTCGTGACGTCACGCGACGAGCTGCTGGCGGCCCTCGAGGACCGCGAGGATGCGTTCTCCGGGATCGAGGTCCGTGTCCAGGCGCTCGACCAGATCGGCGACAAGGCCATCGCCGAATGGCATGTGGCCGTCGATCACACCGGTCCCTTGGCGGTGGATGACGACCTGGTGATCGAACCGACGGGCAGGCGGCTCCACGTCTCGGGGGCCACCGTCGCGGAGTTCGACGGCGACCGTGTGTGCGCGTTCCGCAGCTACTTCGACGACCTCGCACTCATCGAACAACTCCTGGCCGGCGAATGACCGATCTCATCCCGTCCGGCTGAGGACGCGACGGGACACCCTTCGCACCGTCGGCTCGACCGATTCCTACGTGAACCCGGCACTCTGGTCGGGTGGGAGATACGACAGAGAGGGACGCGAACATGGCAACGACCGAGAGCGGCCAGCGGATGTCGGCGTCGTACGACGAACCGACCGGCTGGACCGGATGGATCACGTTCGCCGGCGTGATGTTGATCATCGGCGGAAGTCTCAACGTCCTGTACGGCATCGTCGCAGCCGTCAACGACAACTGGGTCGTCTGGAGCAACAGCGGCGCCGTCTACCTCGACCTGTCGGAGTGGGGCTGGGTCCACATCATCCTGGGCAGCGTCGTGTTGCTCAGCGGGTTCGGGGTGTTCACCGGCAACATCCTCGCTCGGACCGTCGGGGTGATCGTGGCCGGCATCAGCCTGCTCGTGAACTTCTTCTTCATCCCCGTCTACCCGCTCTGGGCACTCACGGTGATCACCATCGACGTCCTCGTGATCTGGGCCCTCACCGCTCACGGTGGGGAGATGCGGGAGGTCTGAGGCGCAGTGGTCATGGATACCCGTCCCGGGATGGAACGCCCCGGATCTACGAACATTTCGAGGAGGACGTGACAATGCAAAGTCATCTCGTGATCGATTTCCCGATCAATGGTCCCGCCAACGCCGAGGCGCTTCGCGAAGAGCTGCCCCCGTTGATGCCCGATCTCGCGAAAGCGCAGGACGACCTCGGTACCGTGCATTTCTCCCGTTTCATGATCGAGGCAGACGAGAAGCTTCTCTTCCTTTCGGACATCGACGGCGCGGGCGACCAGCACATCGAGCGGCTCGTGGAACGCGCGGGTCTCGTGTTCGATGCCATCTTCGAACACGTGGACGACCCTCCTGCCACGCCCGTGACGGTCAAACCTCAGCCGGTCGTCAAATGGCTGAAGGATCATGTCCACGACCCTGTTGAAACGTACTTCGCTTACGAGGACGCTACGGTGCAGGACATCAAGGCGTGCGCGCGTGCGGCGGGCTTCACGGGCAATACGTCGCAGGACACCTTGCTCACGTACATGCCCATCAAGTCAGGGCACAGCCTTGCGTTGATGGAGGCCGCAGAGGCCGTTCGAGACGAGGCCTATGCAGCGACGGATGCTGTTGGGACGCTGCACTTCTCCGATTGGGTGTTCTTCGAGGACGAGCACTTGGGCTTCTTCACCATCTACGACGGTGCTTGGGACAAGTACATCCAGGACTTCGCCGAGAAGCTTACGATCGCCTTCGATGCGGTCTTTCCCCATGTCGTTGGCGGGGCGCCCACCCCAGTAGCAAAGAACGCCCCGGCGTTCCATAAGTGGGCCTTGGAGAACAACCATGCGTCCATCGACTTCTACAGCGCCTATCCGGGCCTCGGGGTGCTAGATATTCGAGCCCTGCTCGCCGATCGCTAGTCACACACGACGACGACTTGATGGTATTGGTGTCAGATGGCCTCGGGGCGTGTCCACCGGTCGCTTCCTCGACGGCGTCATGACCGCGGAGAGATCGATGGCGATTCGGAGGACCTGAAGGGTTCCGCGCTCGACCTCGCGGACATTCAGGGGTTCGTTCTCCGCGGTTACAGCATGCCGATGGTGCGGCACTTCTTGTTGGCGGTAGCGGCTCCGTCACAGGCGCGCTGGCAGCTCGGACGGCTCGTGAGCGGCGACGAATCCGACACCCCACAGATCACCACTGCCGAGGACTGGCACGTTGGATTCGCGCCCGGACCAGGAGACAATCCCGCCGATGCCCCGCGTCGCACGCCGGACTATTGCCTCAACATCGGTATCACCTGGCCCGGACTGCTTGCGCTAGAGGTTCCGGAACGCGTCCCAAAGCTGTCGTTCAAGTCATTTGGTGCCTTCGTCGAAGGAGCCGCGGAACGAGCGGAGCTCGTTGGAGATACCGGTGAGAGTTCGCCCGAGAACTGGATCGGCGGCTTCGGAACGGGGAACGATCACGTGCTCGTCACGCTGCACGCCATCAGCCCGGAGGCGATGGCGGCGTACAGCGACCGGTTGGACGCCTGGTTGTCCGAGGGAGGTGCCTTTCGGGAGATCTGGCGCCAGGACGGGATGGCGTTGACGGAGATGCAAGATGGCCAACCCGTGCCGACCTTCAAAGTCCACTTTGGGTATACCGACGGCCTCACCACGCCCACCATCCGCGGCGGCCCGGAGAGCTATCAACCCGATCACCAGCAGCCCTGTGAGCCATGGCTCTTCGTCTTGCGCGAAGACGCTAAGAACTACGTGGTACCCGAGCCACGAGCTCTGGGTCGGAACGGCAGCTTCGCCGTCTTCAAGAAGGTCGAGACCGACGTCGTTGGCTTTGAAGACTTCTTGCAGTCGAACCGAGACAAGATCGATCCTGAACTACTGGCCGCAAAGCTGTGCGGCCGGTGGCGCAATGGCGTTCCTCTCGCCTTGTCACCCGAGACAGACAGCCCGGCGGGAGGTATCTCACCCGAACAGTTGAACGATTTCGAACACGTCCTAGCTGATGGCTCGGGTGATCCGAAGGGGATCCGCTGCCCTGTCGGCGCGCACATACGCCGCGTCAATCCGCGAGGTCAACCGGTCGTGGGCCAAGGGCGACCCGGAGGCAGCAACAATTCTCACCGGCTGATTCGCCGCGGCATGCCCTACGGGCCCACCTATGATCCAGGGAAGCCGTACGATGGGATCGAGCGCGGGATGCTCTTTCATTTCATCAACTCGAACATCGAGAACCAGTACGAGTTCGTGCTGCGACGTTGGGTGAACGACAGCGAGTTCGCCGGGGGCGTCAGGCTTGACCCGAGGTCGAAGGATCCGCTGGTCGGCACCCCGGACCCGGCGGAGGAGCATCTTCGTGATACCTCGGGCAGGTGGGGATCCGCCGATCGAGGTGACGGGCTTCTCGAGCTTCATGACGACCAGGGCCGCTGCGTACGTGTTTCTGCCGAGCATCACAGCCATCAGTGTCATCGCCAACTTGGGAGAAGGCCGGTGATCCGCCAACAAGTCTCTGGATTGTTGCTGGCTCATCCCGGCTGGATGATGTGCTGGGGCGTCGAGGGAGTGACCCTCGAGTCATGGGCGAGGGGTCTAACCCGGCCGTAGGAACCTCTGAATCGAACCAGCGAGAGATCGCCCGCCTGATCGCAGAGCGCGATCGGCTGCGAGCCGAGCTGGGCCAGCTGCGCACCCAGGGCCCAGGCGCTGCGCCGCGGCCACCTGGTCGGCCGAGACGCATCGCGGCGGTGGCGCTGGTGGTGGTCACCTCGATCGTGTTCACGGTCGCGGTCGCAGGCGTCTGGGCACGCCGCAACGCGCTCAACACCGACAAGTGGGTGGACACGGTCGGCCCCATCGGCGAGGACCCCGCCGTCCAGCAGGCGCTCGCAGGCTGGATGACCACCGAGCTCACCGGCGCGATCGACGAAACGGCGTTCTTCGAACGTGTGCTCCCCGAGCAGGGGCAGGCCCTCGCGGCGCCGCTGAGCAGCGCGTTCGAGGGGTTCGTCGGCGACAGGGTCGATGCCTTCCTCGCGTCCGACACGTTCGAGCGGCTGTGGGTGGAGGTCAATCGGCGCGCCCACGCGCGTGTCGTCGACGTCGTCGAGGGCGACACCGGCAACCTGCAGATCGAGGACGGGAACGTCGTGCTGAACCTCGTTCCCGTGTTGAACGGGGTGCTGGCGCAGATCGGCGAGGCCTCACCCGAGATCCTCGGGCGGACGGTCGACCTGCCCACGGTCACCGTCGACGACATACCCGAGGACGCGGTGGCAAAGGTCGAAGCGGCGTTGGGGCGGGACCTGCCCGATGACTTCGGGCAGCTCACGGTGTTCGAGGCCGAACGGCTCGATGCTGTCCAGGATGCGGTGTCGTTGTTCGACCGCCTCGTCGTCGTGTCGGTGGTGCTGGCCGTCGTCCTGATCCCACTCACGCTGTGGGTGTCGCCCCACCGGCGGCGCACGCTCCTCCAGCTCGCGGTCGGCATCGCGCTCGGAGTTGTCCTCATCCGCCGTATCGGCCTCAGGGCCGAGGACGAGGTGGTCGACCTCGCGCAGCCCGAAAATCGGGAGGCGGTCGCAGTTGTCGTGGGCGCGTTCGTCGACAGCCTGCTCGACGCCACCGTCTGGATCCTCGCCGCTGCGGCCCTGGTCGCGGTGGTGGCCCTGGTCACTGGTCCCTACCGGTGGGCCGTGGCGCTCCGGCGTCGCACGGTGTCCGCCGCCCAGGCATTGGCGGCGGCCGTGAGCGCCGTGGTCGCGCGCCGACACGACGACGCCACGGTTGCGTGGGTGGCCGCGCACCGCGAGGTGCTCCAGATCGGCGGGATCGTGGCCGCCATCATCGTGTTGCTCCTGGTCGACCTGTCATGGCCCGGCCTTCTGCTGCTCGCCCTCGTCATCGGCGGCTACGAGCTCGCCCTGGTCCGCGTCGCCGGACCCACACCAGGTCGAGGCGAGCCGGAACCACGAGGTGCCGTCGGACCCCCTTGACGGCGCGAGATCGGGATAGATCAACAACGTGCCAGCCTGACCGAGGTGCCGAAGGCCGGGCTCCGAGCTGGGGTGACCGGGGACCGATGATCATCCGGTATGGATGACGACAGATGTCGCCGACTGCGAGATCGTGCGCCGTGGGCTCCCGCCGTCGTGCGGCGAACCTGGGAGGGCACCGTCCGGACGTGGGGAGGGTCGACACGGCCACGTGAGATAGGAGCTCCCGATGAGTGCGACGGAGATCGACGAGCTGGGCCCGGTGGACTACCTCGTGGTCGAGTTTCCTGCCGGCAAGAGCAACTTCTCGGCGAGAACGGCCGCGGTGGTCGGCACCGCCGCCGTCGTTTCGCACGGCGTGGATCGCCGCCAGGACCGTCGCGAGAATCGTCGCGACCGTCGCCAGGATCATGGCGTCCGCCGCTGAGCCGTGCCGGCGTACGGAGGCCGGCTCGAAGGCGAGAGCAGCACGAGCGTCCGGCACCACGCCAACCAAAGGGAAGTCGGATGACTCCCGAAGTTGAACGCAGGACGATGAGGTCGTGATCTGGGCCATCCTGGCCATGCTCGGGATCCCGCTGTGGCTGTGCGCCATCGGCATCCTGACGGTGGTCTTCCAGAACCGCAGGCTGCGCAAGCGGCCTGGCAACGTTCCCGTCCGGGTCCTGCGGCCAGGGAAGAGCAGATGGACGTCCGGCCACGGCGTCTGGGTGTCCGATGTCTTCGCATGGCGGGGGAGCCCGGCGGCCTGGCGCGAGGATCTCGTCCAGGTGAGCGGCGCATCACCCCGTGCTGCCGACGTCGAGGAACGGAAGAAGCTTCACCGCATCGGTGACCAACCCGTCATTGGCACGTTCGAGCTCGCCGACGGTGGGACGCTCGAGGTCGCCACCGGGGCTGAGCATCGCTCAGCCCTTCTGGGCCCTTACGCTGACGTTGCGACTGGCGCCTGAGCCGCCAACGGGCGTCACCCGCTCCCCGAGAGAGGACCGTCGAGGCCGGCGCGGTGGCCGGCTTGCCCCTGGGCCGGTCTTGAGCCAGGCCGACGCTTGACCGGGTGAGCCCGGCGTGCTTCGCAGCCAGGTCGACTCAAACTGAGAATCCCGTGGGCTGGACGTTCACCCAGAGCAAGCGGTACGTCTGTCGGCCCCGGCGTTGTGTGAGCAGCGGCCGGAGGGGCGCTCCAACAGCGGATAAGTTCGTGTGTTTCGCTCGCTGACGACCTGCGAAGCCCCCTGGTCAGAACACCGCTACCTCGCCCCTTGCTTCTAAGCAGCGGGTCGTGGGTTCGAGTCCTACCGGGGGCGCCGTCACAGATGCCGGCGGGCGCTCGCGCCCAGAGGCCCAGACCGATTACCGTCACCCCCCGTGCCAACCGCCAGCAAGGCGGCAGCACCCGCTGGGAGCCTGCTCGACCGAGTCGAGCGCACGGCCTGGCGGGTACCGCTGCCCACGCGTCGCCTCTTCGTGACCCTCGCGCTCGTCGCCGCCGGCGCGCTCGCGGTGAGCGGCCTGGGTGCAGGCTGGGTGGCGGCGCGCAACGCCGACACCATCGCCGACGCCCGTGAGCAGGGCCTCGAGCTGGCGACGGCGGTGACCGACTTCCGCACCCGGCTGGCCTCGGCCGACGCCACCGCGGCGGCGACCCTCATCGCGGGCGGGCTCGAGAGCACCGACAGCCGGCAGGCGTACGACCGGGACGTGTTGGAGGCCTCGCGGGCGCTCACCGAGGCGGCCCTCGTGGCCACAGAGGCCGACGGCGAGAGCATCAGCATCCTCGCCTCGGGCCTGGTCGAGTACGCCGGGCTGGTCGAGACCTCGCGAGCCAACACCCGCCTGGGCTACCCGGTGGGCTCGGCCTACCTCAACCAGGCCCGCGACCTGGCCAACGACGAGCTCGTGCCGCTGGCCGATCAGCTGCGGCGCGAGGGCGAGCGGCGCATGGCCCGCGCGGCCAACAGCGTCGGCGGGCCGGTCGGCGCCCTCGCCGTCGTGCTCCTCGTGGCTGCGCTGGTCGTGCTGGTCGCCTGTTCGGTCCTCATCGCCGGCCGCACCCGGCGCATCGCCCACCCTGCCCTGCTCGCGGCCACCGTGGCGGTGATCGCCGCGCTGGTCGTGGTGACCAACGGCATCATCTCGCAGAGCCGCGAGCTGCGCGAGGCGGCGTCGAGCGACATCGACGCCTACATCGCCGCCAACTCGGCGTCGAGCGCCCTGTCCAACCTGCGGGTCACCGAGATCTCGGCCGTGGCGGCCCGGGGCAGTGGGCAGCCGCTCTACGAAGCGTTCGGGACCGGCGAGCAAGAGCTGGAGGCCCAGCTCGGCGAGGCCCCGGGCGACTCCGACGCCATCGCCCAGCTCGCCTCGGCCGTCGAGGTGTACACGACCGGAGTCGTGGAAGAGGTGCAGGCCGCCGACGAGGAGGGCGACAACCGCGAGGCCGCACACCGGGCCCTGTCGACGTCGACCGAGGTCGATGGCACCAAGAACACCTACGAGGCGGCGAACACGATCGCCGCCGACAACGTCACCCGCGAGGCCGACGAGCTGGCCGCCCGGTTCGACGCGGCCGGCGACGCCGACATCGCACCGATCGTGCCCATCGCCCTCGGTGGGCTGGCCGCCGTGCTCGCCGCGGCGGGCACTCTGGCACGCGGAAGGAAGTACCGGTGACCGGCGCGACGAGGCGCCATCGCCGCAGCCTCGCCCGCGGCGCGGTGCTGTTGTCCATCGTCGGCCTGCTCACCTCTGCGTGCAGCCAGACCGACGTGCCCGAGTCGCTGCCAGGCCCGACCACTGCCACGACAGGCCCCGCCGCCGCGTCGCCGCCCGACACGCCCGGCTGCACCCCCGACAACGTCACCCAGAGCCTTCGCCCCGATGCGGCGGCGATCGATGCGGTCGAGTCGGGCACGATCGAGCCGGGCACGTACATGGAGGAGATCCGTGGTCGGGGCCGCCTGCGGGTGGGCGTCGACACGTCGACGCTCCAGTTCTCCAGCGTCGACCCGTTCACGGGCCTGTTCGCGGGCTTCGACATCGAGATCGCGCGAGCGATCGCCAACGCGCTGTTCGGGTCGCCCGACGCCATCGAGTTCGTGGCCATCCCGTACAGCGAACGGGTCAACGTGCTGACGCCCGACGAGGACACCAATCAGAGCGAGGTCGACATCGTCGTCGACACGTTCACGATCAACTGCGCCCGCGATGCCGTGATCGACTTCTCGAGCGAGTACTTCACCTCGACCCAACGACTGCTCGTGCGCATCGACGACCCGGCCGAGGGCATCGCGGACCTGGCCGGGCGGCCGGTGTGCGCCGCGGCCGGGTCGACGAGCATCGACAACATCAACGCGCTGCCCGAGCCCCGACCGATCGCGGTCGGGGTCACGGACCAAGCCGACTGCCTCGTGCTGCTGCAGCAGGGTCAGGTCGACGCGATCAGCACCGACGACACGATCCTGGCGGGCATGGTCGCGCAGGACCCGAACATCGAGCTCGTGGGCGCCGGGTTCAGCCAGGAGCCCTACGGTGTGGGCCTACCGCCGGGCCGCCCGGAGTTCGTGCGCTACGTCAACGCCGTGCTCGAGCAGGTGCGGTCGTCGGGCCGGTGGACGGACCTGTACAACGAGTGGCTGCTCGACCTGCTCCACGCCCCGGGCCAGGCCGCGCCGCCGCCGCCCGACGCCGAATACGAGGATTGACGGCGACACTGACCGTGACCGCGATGACCGATCCCAACGTCCAGGCCTGGAGGAGCGCCCACGCCGCGCTCGGCAGCCGGCTCGTCGACCTCGAGTCGCACGGCAACATCGCGCTCGCCCGTACCGGGGTGCTCACCGGGGGCACCGCGGCGGCCTGGGCCGACGCGGATGCCGGGCTGGCACACGCGTGGGAGACGTACCGGGTGCTCGACGAGGTTCTCCAGCACGTCGAGGCCGAGCCCGACCGGGCGGCGGCGCTGCTCACGACCTCACAGGTGCCGGGCGCGAACGGTGCCAAGTCCGACCCGTCGACCGCTCTGACGGCCGCCAGCGGCGCGGTCGACGCCGCCATCGCGGTCGCCGATCGGCTGGCCACTGCCTGGGACCAGCTCGCGCCGCGCGTCGGCGCGGCCCGGACCTCGGCTGCGGCGGCCGGTGACGGCGCGACCGAGCGGGCGGCCAGCGCGCTCGCCGACCTGGTGGCCACCGACCCGTTCGCGGTCGGCGAGGCCGACGTCGTCGCCATCGAGCAGCGGGCCGGCGCCAGCGGCAGCCGCCACGCCGCCGCCCAGGCGGCCGTCGCCAGGCTCGACGTCGACTTGGCCGCCGCCCGCGACACCCTGGCTGCGCTCGACGCCGACCTGCAGGGGGCAGCGGGCGAGCTCGAGCACGCCGCCAGCCGCGTCGTCGGCATCGACCGCTCGGCGCCCGTGACCGACCTCGCGGCCGTCAGCGCCTGGCTCGACCGCATCGTCGCCGCGGCCGCCACCGATCGGACCCGGGCCGCGACCGACCTGGCCGCCTGGCAGGCCGCCGTGCAGGCCAGGCGCGCCGAGCTCGACGCCGCACTCGCGCCCGCCCGCTCCGGCCTGCGCCGGCGGAAGGACGGCCAGGGCCTGTGGACCGCTCTGCGCGCCAAGGCGGGCGCCCGTAAAGTCGACGAACAGGCCGAGGTCGCTGCCGCCCTGTCCACGGCCCGTGACGAGTTGTGGCAGGCCCCCTGTGATCTCGCCGCCGCCGAGGCCGCACTGGCCCACCTCTCCGAGGTGCTGTCGGCCCGGCCGAAAGAGGATCGATGACCGTGACCGCCACCTCCTGCGGCCGGAACGGCTGCTCAGGGACCATCGTCGACGGCTACTGCGACACCTGTGGCATGGCGCCTGCCAAGGCAACAGGCGGCATGGCGCCCGCCAAGGCAACAGGCGGTGCGGGTCCCGCCAACGGGGCCAGCTCCGCCGCCGTCGCATCGTCGCTCGCCCAGCCCGGTGTCACCGGGCGCACCTCGGGACGGGTCGACGTGTCGCGGCTCACCAGCCGCAGCACGCAGACAGGCAGCGGCACGTCTCGTCGCAGCCGCGTCGGTGCCGGCGTCATCAACATCGCACCGATGGCCTCGGTCGACCCGACCGAGGTCGTGATGGCCGACCCCAGCGTCCCCGAGCGACGGCGCTACTGCACCCGTTGCGACAACCCCGTCGGTCGTGGTCAGGGGGGCAAGCCGGGTCGCACGGCGGGCTTCTGCCCCAATTGCGGCGACCGGTTCGACTTCACGGCGAAACTGCGCGCCGGCGACCTGGTGGCGGGCCAGTACGACGTGGCGGGTGCGCTGGCCCACGGTGGCATGGGGTGGATCTACCTGGCGCGCGACCGCAACGTGTCGGGCCGGTGGTGCGTGCTCAAGGGCCTGCTCGACACCGCCGACCCCGACGCCGCCGAGGCGGCCGTGGCCGAGCAGCGGTTCCTGGCCGAGGTGCGGCACCCGGCGATCGTGGGCATCCACAACTTCGTGCAGCACGAGGGCCAGGGCTACATCGTCATGGAGTACGTGGGCGGCCCCAGCATCAAGGAGCTGGGCAAGCGCCGGCGCGAGGCGGGCGACGGCCCCATGCCCGTGACCGAGGCCGCGGCCTACATGCTCGCCGTCCTGCCGGCCATCGCGTACCTCCACGACCACGGCCTGATCTACTGCGACTTCAAGCCCGACAACGTCATCCACGAGGGTGACACCGTCAAGCTCATCGACCTCGGCGGGGTGCGTCGGTGGGACGACGCCGACGCCGCCATCTTCGGCACCGTCGGCTACCAGGCGCCCGAGGTCCCGAAGACCGGCCCGACGGTGGCCAGCGACCTCTACACGGTGGGCCGCGCGCTGGCGGTGCTGATCCTCGACTGGCCGGGCTGGACGACCACCGACGTCGAGACGCTGCCCGACCGCGCCAGCCACGACGTCCTCGTCGAGCACGACTGCCTGTGGCGCTTCCTCGAGCGGGCGTGCGCCCCCGATCCTGCGGACCGGTTCGTCGACGCGGACGAGATGGCCGACGCGCTCCACGGCGTGCTGTGCCAGGTGGCGGCGGCCACCGACAGCGAGCCCCGGCCCCGCACGAGCACCCGCTACAGCCCGCCCCGGCCCCGGCTCGACGGCCTGGGCTGGCAGGCGCTGCCCAGCCCGCTGCTGCCCAACCACCCCCGCATCGCCAACCGGGTGGCCGGCGTGGCCGAGGGCGATCCCGAGGCCGTGGCCAGCATGGTCGGCGAGGGCGAGGAGCTGAGCTGGGCCGACATCGCGACGGTCGCCCGGGCGCAGTGTGAGCTGGGGGCGTTCGCCGAGGCCGACTCGGTCGTCGGTCGCCTCGACGCCTCCGCCGCCGAGGCGACGGAGTTCGTCGCCGTCGTCGACAACGCACGCAGCTACCTCCACGGCGTGTCCGCGCTGGCCGCCGGCGACGCGGCGCGGGCCGTCACGTTCTTCACCGACGCCTACGCCAGCGCCCCCGGCGAAGCCGCCTGTGCGCTGGCCCTCGCCGTGGCCCTGGCGGCCGGCGGAGACCGAACCCGCCTCGAGGAGGCCGCCGACCTGTACGAGCAGGTGGCCGTCGCCGACCCGTCGTGGGTGGCCGCGCTCGCCGGGCTGGCTTCGGCGCTCTCCGCCCTCGAACGGCCGGTCGAGGCCGCACGCGTGCTCACCGCCGTCCCGGCCACGCACCCGCTGCGGGCCGAGGCGCTCACGCTCGCGTGCCGGGCGATGGAGCACGGCAGCTACGACGCGGCGGTCGCCGCGGCGGCCGGCGAGCGTGTGCGCTCGGTGCCATCGGGCACCCGCTCCGCGGCCGAGGCGGGGCTCGCGTCGGCGCTCTACGCCGCCGCCCTCGCCGCCATCGGGCGGGGCGAACAGGTTGGCGGCAACGTCGGCGGCATCGACGCGTCGCCGTCGTCGCTCGCACGCGGCGCCGAGGACGCGCTGCTCGACCTGGCCGACGCCACCCCCAACCCGACGGCGCGTCACGAGCTGCTCGACGCGGCCGCCCGCACCCGCCCATGGAGCCTCTGGTGACCGATGGAACCGAGCATCTGGTGACCGGCGCCGCCACCGCGACGGCGTGCCCCGCCTGCGGGGAGGGGCTCGTGGAGGGCGCCCGTTTCTGCGAGGCCTGCGGCGCCGCCACCGACGGCCGCGGGCCGGCCGCCGGCGAGGGCCCGACGGCGACGTCGTCGTCGACCGAGGCCGACCCCACGGTCGAGACGCCGGTCGTGGTGACCAACCCGTGTGGCAAGTGCGGGGGAGAGGTCGACGGCGACGGCTACTGCACGAGCTGCGGCCACCGGTCACTCGAGGACATCACCGTCGACGACCGCCGCACCCTGGCCTATGCCACCCACCGGGGCCGGCGCCACCACCGGAACGAGGACTCCGCCGCTCTCGCCGCGACCAGCGAGGGCTTCCCGGTGCTGGTCGTGTCCGATGGGGTGTCGGTCAGCCCCAACCCGCACCTGGCATCGTCGGCTGCGGTCGCGGCCGCAGCCGGCCGGTTGGCGGGGCGGCCGTTCGGCGGACCCGACGATCTCGCGGCCGCCGTCGCCGACGCCCACGAGGCGGCCAGTGCCGTGCCGGCCGACGACGACCCGCACTGGACGGCCGACGGCTCGCATCCCGCCTGCACGATCGTGGTGGCGGTGGCAAACGATTCGGCTGTGCACGTGGCCAACGTCGGCGACGCCCGGGCACACCTGCTGCGTGCGGCGGGCGACGGCTGGCGCGCCACGCAGATCAGCACCGACGACAGCGTGGCCGCGCACGCGGTGTCCCAGGGCATCGACGTCGAGGTGGCCCTCAACCTGCCCGGCGGCCACGGCATCACCGCCTGGCTGGGCGCCGATGCCCACGCGCTCGCCCCCCACGTGTCCACCCACACCGCGGCCGAGGGCGACGTGCTGCTCGTGTGCAGCGACGGGCTCTGGAACTACGCACCGACCGACGAGGCGATGAGCGACCTCGTCACCGCGACCCTGCCGCCACCCGGCATGCCCACAGAACCGCTGGCCGGCCTGTGCGAGCGCCTGGTGTCGTGGGCGATCGACCAGGGGGGCGCCGACAACATCTGCGTCGCCCTCACCCCGCTGCCGGTGCCGTCCGGCGACGCCGACCCCAGCGAGTTGGAGGACAACGCGTGACCACGACCGGCCCCGAGACCGCCCCCTTCACGGCGGACACGTTCCAGAACGAGTACCTCGCCGCGGGTGCCGACACCGTCGACGCGGTCGTCACGGTGGCGGCCGCCGGCGGGTCCAAGGGCGGGGGCACGGCGGGTCCCGCCGCCGCCGACCGGGCCGAGGCGATCATCTTCGACACCAGCGGCTCGATGGGGGCCGGCCGCAAGATGCAGGCCGCCAAGGAGGCCGCGGCTGCCGCGGTCGACAGCCTCGACGACGGGGTGTGGTTCGCCGTCATCGCCGGCGACCACGAGGCGAAGCTGATCTGGCCGCAGGACGGCAGGTCGTTCGCCGTGGCCGACCACGACGACCGGGCCGCGGCCAAGGCCGCGATCGCCGCCACCGAGCCTGCCGGCGGCACCGCCATCGGCACGTGGCTCGACCTGGCCCGCCAGCTCTTCCACACCACGTCCGCCACGGCCCGCCACGCCATCCTCCTCACCGACGGTCGCAACGAGCACCAGCAGCCGCACGAGCTCGCGGCGGCCATCGCCGCCTGTCGCGGCCTGTTCCAGTGCGACTGCCGCGGCGTCGGCGTCGACTGGGAGGTCGAGGAGATGCGCGGCATCGCCACCGCGCTCCTGGGCACGGTCGACATCGTGGCCGACCCCGAGGACCTGGCGGCCGACTTCCGGGCGATGATCAGCTCCAGCCAGTCGTGGGCCCTCCCCGATGTGAAGCTGCGGCTGTGGGCCCCGCAGGGCGCGGTCATCGAGTCGCTCCGCCAGGTGGCGCCCGAGGTGCTCGACCTCACCGCGACCGGCACCGAATCGGGGCCGCTGGCCCGAGACTTCCTGCTGGGCGGCTGGGCGCCCGGCGAGTCGCGCGACTACCACCTGCGCATCAAGGTCAACCCCGGCGGCGTCGGCGACGAGATGCTCGCCGGGCGGGTCAGCCTCGTGCTGGCCGACGGTACGGTCGCCACGCAGGCCCTCGTCCGGGCGGTGTGGACCGACGACGCCGTGAAGTCGACCCGCATGGACCGCCACGTGGCCCACTACACGGGGCAGGTCGAACTGGCCGACGCCATCCAGCAGGGGCTGCAGGCCGCCAAGGCCGGCGACGACAAGACGGCCACGGTCAAGCTCGGCCGCGCCGTGCAGCTCGCGGCCGCCTCCGGCCACGAGGACACGATGCGCCTGCTGGCCAAGGTCGTCGACGTCGACAACGCCGAGAGTGGCACGGTCCGGCTGCGCAAGGGCACGGAGAAGGCGGCGGAGATGACGCTGGACACGCGCTCGACCCGCACGGTGCGCCTGGGCAAGGCCAAGGGCGACGACCCCGAGGCCGCGCCCGCCGCCCCGCCCGAGGGCGGTGCGTGATGGCCACCGCGACGTGCCCGGCAGGCCACGAGTCGACGACCGACGACTACTGCGACACGTGCGGTGCCCCCATCGGTGCCGCGACGGTGCCGGCCGAGCCGTCAGCGCCCCCCGAGGCCGAAGTCGAGGCCCCACCGCCGCCGGCCGCGGCCGCCTGCCCGGGTTGCGGCGAGCCGGTCGTCGGCCGGTTCTGCGAGTCCTGCGGCTACGACGTCGAGTCGGGCACTCCTGCCGCGCCACCGCCGGTCACCCTGGTGCTGGGCACCGATCGCGCTCATTGGGAGCGGATGGTCGGCTCGGGTGAGCCCGCCTTCCCGACCGTCGGTCCGACGCTCAACTTCGAGCTGACCGGCGACCGGGCGGTGCTCGGCCGGGTCCGATCGGGCGCGGCGGTCGACGTCGACCTGGCGTTGACCGGTGCTGCCGCCGATCCCGCGATCAGCCACACGCAGTGCGTGTTCGAGCGCGACGGCGCCACCTGGACCGTCATTGACGCCGACAGCTCGAACGGCACGTGGATCAACGACGCCACCGAGCCGCTGGCCGCCGGCGCCACGCACCGTCTGGCCCACGGCGACCGCATCCTGATCGGGGCGTGGACCAGCCTCACCGTCCACGCCGACCGCACGTCACCCGCGCCGCCGTCCTCGAGCCAGCCCGACCCCGCCGCCCCCGACACCGGTGCTGCGTCCGATCCGGCGGCTGCGCCAGATCCGCCCGCCGGTTCCGAACCCTCGTAAGGAGCATCCAGTTGGCTGTCCGCATCGAGTTCTTCTCCGTCGCCGGCGCCGTCGACTTCGAGCTGGTGGGACCCGCCGCGCTCGACGCCGCGGTCGCCGCGTTCGACGCCGGCAGCGACCCGGGCGACGCGGCGGGCGCGGCACGCTGCGTCGGTTGGCTCTCCGCCAGCGACGACGACGAGGAACGCTTCACGGACTGGTGCGACGAGGTCGACGACGACCTGGGCATCGGGTTGCTGCACCAGGGCCTCGGCGAGGCCGTCGGCCTGACGCCGCCCGCCCTGGCCGAGACGCCGCCCGCCGGTGAGGACGAGTGGGAGGCCGCGTGGTCGGCGACCCTCCACGACGCCCTGGCCGCCGCGGCCGGAGGCCGCATCGGCTGGCGCACCAACTTCGACCTGGCCGGCACCGCGGGCACGGCCGACGACTACCCGACCGCCACCGGTCGGCGGGCCGGCTCGGGCATCGGCTGACGCCCGGCCGGCGAGCGACCGGTCAGCCCTGCTTCTGGCCGTCGACCGTCACGGTGACCCGGTCGTCGTAGAACGCCAGCAGGCCGGCGATGCGCTCGCTCTCGGGCAGCGGCGTCGGGTACGACCAGGCGACGTCGGGCGCGACCTCGTCGCCGACGCGGGCCGAGAAGTGCACGGTCTCGCCCTTGTACGGGCAGTGGGTGACGGTGTCGGATTCAGTCAGCAGGTCCAGGCGCGTGTCCACCCGGGGCACGTACCAGCGGGTGGGCAGCCCGGTCTCGAACAGCGCGTGCGCGTGGGTGGTGCGTGCCAGCTCGACGTCGCCGAGCGCCACGACGACCTCGCGTGACGTCGGCAGGATGTCGATCCGCGCGTAGGGGCTGCGCGGGTGCGTGTAGACCTGCTCGTCCTCCTCGAACCACGCGCCCATCGCGTCCCAATCGAGGCGGACGTGGTCGCGCAGCGCCTCCAGCGGGCTGTCGGGGTAGCGGACAGCCGCACCGGCGGCCTCGTGCCCGGCGGTGCGAACGGTCAGCACGTCGCCATCACCCCGGCTGGGGGAGTGGTCGCGCCCACCGGTGGGCACCAGGTCGGCCACGACGTCGGCGACCGGCAGGTAGTAGGTGGGGTAGTAGGGGATCTCCCACACCAGCAGGGGGTTGGTGGTGTCTGCGACGAGCTCACCGCCGAGTAGGACGCGCACTCGCTTGGCGCTCGGCTCGATCCGGACCCGTCCACGCTGGTCGGTTGCCATACCTGGGCCAACACGGCGGGCCCGTGGTGGATTCCCCAGAGCCGTCACGCCGCCGCCGTGTCCTCGGGCGACCGGTCCGTGGCGCTCGGCGGCGCCGGGGCGACAGTCGTGCTCGTGGCGAGCGCGGTGCCGGCGGGGAGCAGGCGCCACGCCGCCAGCGCACCGACCAGCGCCACCACGATGGCGACGACGGACGCCCAGCGCAGGCCGGTGATGAACGCGGCGCGGCCGGCCTCGGCGACCGCGCCGTCGCCCACGCCGAGAGCCGCGCCGAGCGACTCGCGCGCCGTGGCCAGCGCGCTCGCCGGCACGGACGCGGACGTCAGTCGGTCGTCGAGCTCGTTGCGGTAGCCGGCTGCGGCCAGGCTGCCCATCACGGCCACCCCCAGGGCGCCGCCGACCTGGCGGGCCGTGTCGTTCATGGCCGAGCCCACCCCGGCGCGCCCGGGCGGAAGGGAGCCCATGATCGAGGCCGTCGCGGGCGCGATGAGCAGTCCCATGCCGACGGCGAACATCACCTGGCCGGCGAGGATCAGGTCGTAGCCGGTGTCGGGGGTGGACGCGATGCGGGGGATCTGCGACAGGGCGACGACCACGGCGCCGGCCACGATCGGCAGGCGCGGGCCGACGCGGGCGACGATGCGGGGCGTCAGGTTGGCGACGATCAGCAACGTCACCGCGAAGGGCACCGTGCGGATGCCGGCTGCCAGCGTGCCGTAGCCCAGCAGCACCTGCAGGTGCTGGGTGACGAGGAAGATCGTGCCGAACAGGCAGAAGTACACGGCCGCCACCGCCGCGCTGGCCCCGGTGAAGCGCGGGTTGCGGAACACCCGCACGTCGAGCAGGGGTGAAGGCGTACGCATCTCGTGGATGGCGAAGAGGGCCACGAGGGCGGCGCCGATCACCAGGGCTGCCAGCGTGACGGTGTCGAGCCAGCCGTCGCTGCCGCCGCGGATGACCCCGTAGACCAGCGTGCCGAGTCCGGCCACCGACAGCAGGGCCCCGAGGGGGTCGAGCCGGCGCTGCTCCGGGTCGCGTGACTCCGGCACCGCGTAGGCGATCCCCACGAGGGCGACCGCGATGATGGGGAGGTTCACGAGGAAGATCGAGCCCCAGTAGAAGTGCTCCAGCAGCACTCCGCCGGCCAGCGGCCCGAGGGCGATGCCGATGCCGGCCGTGCCGGCCCAGACGGCGATGGCCTTCTGCCGCTCGACCGGGTCGGTGAAGGCGTTGGTGATGATCGACAGGGTGGCGGGGAAGATCAGTGCGGCGCCCACCCCCGTGAGGGCCCGCATGGCGATGAGCTCGCCGGCGGTCGTGACGAGCGCCGAGGCCAGGCAGCCGACCCCGAACACGACCAGCCCGGCGGCCAGCGCCCGGCGGCGCCCGAACCGGTCGCCGAGGCTGCCGCATGTGAGGAGCAGGCCGGCGAACACCACGGTGTAGGCGTCGACGATCCATTGCAGGTCACCGGTCGACTGGGCGACCGTCCGTCCCAACGTCGGGATGGCGACGTTGAGGATGGTCGTGTCGATGGTGATGAGCACAAGCGAGGTGCAGAGCACGGCGAGTGTCCACCAGCGGCGAGGGTCGCTGGCGGGCCCGGCGATGTCGGACACCGGCTCGGACGCCGGGTTGGCGCTCGTGGGGCCGGCCGAGGGCTCTTCCTCGGAGAGTTGTGTCATGCAACGGACAGTACGGGTAGTCAGTTGCGTGACGCAACGGTTAATCTGCCCGCATGCGCCGAACCTCGTTCGCGGACATGCCGTGCTCGATCGCGCGGGCGCTCGACGTCGTGGGCGAATGGTGGTCGCTGCTGATCGTCCGGGACGCGTTCCTGGGCGTGACCCGCTTCGACGACTGGCAGGGCCGGCTGGGCATCGCCCGCAACGTCCTGACCACCCGGCTCGAGCACCTGGTCGAGCAGGGCATCTTCGAGCGGCGGCTCTACCAGGAGCACCCGGAGCGCCACGAGTACGTGCTCACCCGCAAGGGGCGCGACCTGGGTCCCGTGCTCGCCACGCTGCGCGCCTGGGGCGACGCCCACGAGCCCACCCCCGGCGGGCCGACGACCCTGCTGGTGCACGACGACTGCGGGCACGCGACCCGGCCGGTGCAGACCTGCTCACACTGCGGCGAACCGATCAGAGCGGGCCGTGCGCACATCGAGCCGGGCCCGGGCAGCCACGACCCCACCTTCGTCCGCGCGGGCCGCCCGGCGGAGTGAGCCGTCCGGCTGTCTCGGTCGGGCATACCGGGTCCCCTTCGATGAAGGGGACCCGGCCGGTGGAGCGGCGGACGGGAGTCGAACCCGCGTCAACGCCTTGGAAGGGCGTGGCTCTGCCATTGAGCTACCGCCGCACGGAGATACCCGCCTCGGGTGGCGGTCCGGCGCCGGTGACAGTTTGCGCAGACGACCTCGCACTTCGCCATCTCGTCGAGGATGGCCTGGAGCGACCGGTCGCGGAAGGCGCCGCCGATGCTGAACTCCTTGTCGCCAAGATGGTCGAACTCGAGCACGAGAACATCGCTCTCGCCACAGTCGACACAGGGGTGTTCCCGTAGGTAGGCGACCAGCATCTGCATCCGCTCCTCGCCGATGCGTTTGCGCCTGAGCCCGGCATTGTCGATGTACCGCTGGCGGTTGGTTGCGTAGTGCTCCTGCTTGTACTTGGCGCGGCACGGCCGGCACATGTTGTCGCGCTGGCCCTTCTGCTTCCGACGCCAGTTGAATTCCTCGACTGGCTTCGTCTCACCGCACGCCCCGCACCTACGCCCCATGCGGCCGACCCTAGAGAAGGGGTATGACAATCGCGATCGAACGTCGCCTTGGTTCGCCGTCGACCAGGACCGCCCGACTGGCCGGACGACTCGACGATCGTCGCGCTCAGGCCGCCGCGCACCACCCGGTCGGCGACGTTCTCGCCGACCGGGCCTGCGCCGATCACCACCACCTCGACATCGTGCGTCTCGGTCGCGTTCATGGCGGCCGGTTCACGTCATGCCGCTGCCCGCGTCGAGCACCCGGCGGGTGACGGGTGTCGACCCACCGGACGACTGCGTCGGGGAGGGGGGACTTGAACCCCCGACCTCCTGCACCCAAAGCAGGTGCGCTTCCACTGCGCCACTCCCCGGAGGTACCGCCCGGGGAGCGTACCGGAGCACCGGCCCCGCGCTCACGGTGGGTTACTCGTGTCCGTGGGTCGCGGGCTCAGCCGGTGACGGAGATGCGGGTGCGGTGGTGCGCCGGCGCCTCTGGCGCCGAGATTCTTCGAGAACCTCGGAGACGGTGACAGGACGGTGTCACCGGAGCCGGCGCACCATGGTCGGCATGAGCAACGACGCCAGCAACGACGCCACCGACTCCACCGCCACCGACCGTCGCCTCGAGCTGCCTGACGGGCGCACGCTCGGCATCAGCGACGTCGGCACACCCGACGGTCCCGCCGTCGTGCTGCTGCACCCGGCCCCGGGCTCGCGGCTGCTCGACCCCGACCCGGCCGCCACAGCCGCCGCCGGTGTGCGGCTCATCGGCATCGACCGACCCGGCTACGGGGCCTCGACGCCGTTGCCCGACGGCAGCGTGCCCACGATCGCCGGCTATGCCGACGACCTGGCGGCCGCACTCGCCGCGTTCGAGATCCGCGATGCCGCCGTCGTCGGCTGGTCCGCAGGCGGGCGCGTGGCGTTGGCTCTGGCCGCTCGCCACCCCGACCTGGTCCGCTCCGTGGCCGTCGTCGGCACGCCGGCACCCCACGAGGACGTGCCGTGGATCCCCGACGAGCACCTGGGCATGATCGAGCAGCTCAAGGGTGACCCGGGCAGCGCCACCTCGGCCCTGGCCCAGGTGTTCGCGGGGATGGCCGACGCCCCGCCGTCCGCGGCGGTCGAGATGGTGGGTGGCGGCCCCGCCGACGAGGCCGCGCTGGCCGCCGACGACGCCCGCCGCGCCCGACTCGAGGCGATGCTGGCCGGGGCGTTCGCCCAGGGTGCCGTCGGCATGGCCGCCGACATCGTCTCGTACACGGTGGTGCCGTGGGGCTTCGATCCCACGTCGGTCGGCGCCCGCACCACGGTGTTCTACGGCGAGGGCGACATCATGATCTCGCCCGCCCACGGCGAGTGGTACGTGTCGCAGGTCCCGGGCGCCGAGTTGCGCCTGGTCAGTGGCGCCGGCCATCTCGTCGCGCTGACCGCCTGGGCCGACATCCTGGCCGCGGTGTCCTGAGCCGCGGCCCGAGCGGGCGCCCGCCCGAGCGGTGCCCGGATCGAGAGGTGCGCGGGTCGGGACCGGGTCCGTCGCCGGTTCCCGGGGTTCGTGCTGCGCGATTGGTTGCCAGGCAACCAATCGCGCAACACGAACCCGCGACGCTGGTCGGATCAGCCGCCGGATCCGCCGAAGCTCGTCCCATCCATGAGGCGAGCGGTCGCCCGTTCCCGGTCGCCGCCGGACGCGAGCCCCGAGACGACTCCGTCCACGTCGGCCGCCGGCCGGTTCTGGCTGAGCTTCCACTTCGCCTCGATGCTCGTGATGCGCAGCTCGATGCCGACGATGGCCCCCAGTTGGCGGGCGACGAAGTCAGCGGGGGCGTCGTCCACCGACCACGGGGCGGGGCGGCCGGCCTCGTGGGTGGTGGTGAGCCGCGTCACAAGGTCGAGCTTCCATCCATCGTCGTGGTGGACGAGGACCGGGCCCCGCACGTGGACCGACGCGTAGTTCCAGGTGGGCACCACCCGGCCGTCCTCTGCCTTGGCGGCGTACCACGAGGGCGAGATGTAGGCGTCGGGACCACGGAAGATGGCGAGAGCCTCGACGTCCGGGTGGAGGTGCCGCCACTGGTCGTTGGCGCGGGCGAGGTGGCCGAGCAGGATGCCCCGCTCTCCCCGGGCAGGGTCGAGCATCAGGGGCAGCGCCGAAGCGACGAGGTCACGCCCGGTCCAGCACACGAGGTCGGCCAGCGGGTGGTCGGCGACGAGCCGGTGGACCCCGGCCTCGTCGTCCTGGCGAAAGTGCCGGGGCAGGTACATGCCCGGGACTGTGGCGGCCGGGCGGGGCGCGGGTCCACCGCGTTCGGGTCACCGGTGCCGAGGTCCGAACCTGGCGGCCATTGTCGGGGCTGCGACACACCCCCGTTACACTCACGCCTCTGTGAAGACCATCGTCGCACCCCTCGAGGGAAACAAGGTCAAGCTCTCCG
Source organism: uncultured Acidimicrobiales bacterium (assembly GCA_963735375.1). GTDB lineage: Bacteria > Actinomycetota > Acidimicrobiia > Acidimicrobiales > VFJN01 > ZC4RG19. Next base: position 271,593 of record CAVTKS010000002.1, on the reverse strand, counting down.
TCGAGGTCGACGAGGACGAGTTCGACAAGGCCGTGTCCGCCGCCTACCGCAAGATCGCCCGCGAGGTGCGCATCCCCGGCTTCCGCCCGGGCAAGGCGCCCCGCAAGGTGCTCGAGAAGCGGTTGGGCGCCCAGGTGGGGCGTGAGCAGGCGCTCAACGACGCCCTGCCCGAGTACTACGCGCAGGCCATCACCGACAACGACGTCGACGCCATCGACGCGCCGCACATCGACATCACGGCCGGTGAAGACGACGGCCCCGTCGCCTTCGACGCCACGGTCGAGGTGCGCCCCGTCGTGCAGGTGCCGGGCTACGGCGGCCTCCGGGTCGAGATCGACCGGCCCGAGATCAGCGACGAGGAGGTCGACGCCCAGGTCGACCGCATGCGCCAGGTGCAGGCCACGTTCGCCGACGTCGACCGCGCGGCCAAGGACGAGGACGCCGTCACGATCGACATCACCGGCAAGCTCGCCGGCGAGGCGCAGGACGGCCTGACCGCCGACGACTACAGCTACACGGTCGGCACCAAGGCCATCACCCCCGAGGTCGACGAGCAGCTCACCGGCGCCAAGGCCGGCGACATCCTCGAGTTCGACGCCACCCATCCCGACCCCGACGAGGACCGCCAGCTCCGGTTCAAGGTCCTGGTCAAGCAGGTGCGCGAGCGGGTGCTGCCCGACGCCGACGACGAGTGGGCGTCCGAGAACAGCGAGTTCGAGACCGTCGAGGCGCTGCGCCAGTCGATCCGCGATCGCGCCGCCGTCATGCGCCGGGCCCAGGCCCAGAGCGCGCTGCGCGAGGCCACCGGCGCCGCGCTGGCCAAGCTGGTCGAGGACGACGTGCCCGAGGCGCTCGTCACCCACGAGATGAACCACCGGGCGCAGGACCTCGCCATGCGGCTCCAGGCCCAGGGCCTCACCCCCGAGCAGTGGCTGGCCATCACCGGCAAGACGTCCGAGGACCTCACGGCCGAGCTCCGGGAGGCCGCCGAGACGTCGGCCAAGGTCGATCTCGCCCTGCGCGCGGTCGCCGACGCCGAGCAGCTCGAGTGCACCGACGACGACCTCGACGAGGAGCTGTCCGAGGTCGCCGAGCGGGTCGGCGAGACCGTGGCCCGGGTGCGGGCCGAGTTCGAACGCGGCGGCAACCTCTCGGCTGTACGCTCCGATGTGCGCAAGCGCAAAGCGCTCGACTGGCTCCTCGAGCGAGTCGAGATCGTCGACGAGGACGGTCACGCCATCGACCGGGCAGACCTCGAGGTCAGCCCGGAAAGTGACGACAACGAGACGGACGAGGTGGCCGAGCCCGCGGGAGACGCGGTGGTCGCCGAAGCCGACGAGACCGACACCAACGAGACGGAGAGCGACGCCAGGTGATCGACCCCACACTCGGGCACACGCTCGCGACAGACCCCGCGTTGCGGCACCCGCTGACGGCATCCGCCGGCGGTTCCCCTGCCTCGCCCGACGCCGTCGGCCAGCACCAGAACGTGATCCGCAACTACCTGGTGCCCACCGTGGTCGAGCAGACCAACCGCGGCGAGCGGGCGTACGACCTGTACAGCCGGCTGCTCAAGGAGAACATCATCTTCCTGGGCACGCCCATCGACGACACGATCGCCAACCTCATCTGCGCCCAGTTGCTGCACCTCGAGTCCGAGAACCCGGACAAGGACATCAACATCTACATCAACAGCCCCGGCGGAGACATCACGGCGCTGTTCGCCATCTACGACACGATGCGGTTCATCAAGCCCGACCTCAGCACGATCTGCTTCGGTCAGGCCGCGTCGGCGGCCGCGGTGCTGCTGGCCGCCGGCACGCCCGGCAAGCGCCTCGCCCTGCCACACGCCCGGGTGCTGCTGCACCAGCCGTGGGGTCAGGCCGGTGGTCAGGCCACCGATATCGAGCTGGCCGCCAAGGAGATCCTGCGCATGCGCACGATGCTCGACGAGATCCTGGCCAGCCACACCGGCCAGGACCCGGAGCGCATCCACAAGGACACCGAGCGCGACTTCGTGCTCGACGCGAACGAGGCCAAGGAGTACGGCATCATCGACGAAGTGATCTCGTCACGGCAGGCAGCTGATCTCACCGGCCCCATCACGCGGGCCAGCTAGCAGAGGCAACCGGGGAGCGATCGACGTGGCCAAGTTCGGAGACGGTGGCGAGCTGCTCAAGTGCTCGTTCTGTGGCAAGTCCCAGAAGCAGGTCAAGAAGCTGATCGCCGGGCCTGGCGTGTACATCTGCGACGAGTGCATCGATCTCTGCAACGAGATCATCGAGGAGGAGCTCGCCGAGCCGAGCGAGCTGCGGTTCGACGAGCTGCCCAAGCCCCGTGAGATCTACGAGTTCCTGAACGACTACATCATCGGTCAGGACCACGCCAAGAAGATCCTGTCGGTCGCCGTCTACAACCACTACAAGCGGGTGCAGTACGGCGGCACGCCCTCGGGCGAGGTCGAGCTGTCCAAGTCGAACATCATGCTCATCGGGCCCACGGGCTGCGGCAAGACGCTGCTGGCCCAGACGCTGGCCCGCATGCTCAACGTGCCGTTCGCCATCGCGGACGCCACCGCCCTCACCGAGGCCGGCTACGTGGGCGAAGACGTCGAGAACATCCTGCTCAAGCTCATCCAGGCCGCGGACTACGACGTCAAGAAGGCCGAGACGGGCATCATCTACATCGACGAGATCGACAAGATCGCCCGCAAGAGCGAGAACCCGTCGATCACCCGTGACGTGTCGGGCGAGGGCGTGCAGCAGGCCCTGCTCAAGATCCTGGAGGGCACCACCGCCTCGGTGCCGCCGCAGGGGGGCCGCAAGCACCCCCACCAGGAGTTCATCCAGATCGACACCACGAACATCCTGTTCATCTGCGGTGGGGCGTTCGCCGGGCTCGAGAAGATCATCGAGAGCCGCATCGGTCGCAACGGCGTCGGTTTCACCGCCGACGTGACCCGCTACGACGACAAGGAGCTCAGCAAGCTCCTCGAGCAGGTGCAGCCCGAGGACCTGCTCAAGTTCGGCCTGATCCCCGAGTTCGTGGGCCGCCTTCCGGTCATCGGCGCGGTCTCGGCCCTCGACCACGAGGCCCTGATCCGCATCCTCAACGAGCCGAAGAACGCGCTGATCAAGCAGTACCGCAAGATCTTCGAGTTCGAGGACGTCGAGCTCGAGTTCAGCGACGACGCGCTCGAGTCGATCGCCGACCAGGCGCTTCTCCGCGGCACCGGCGCCCGCGGGTTGCGGGCCATCCTCGAAGAGGTGCTGCTCAACCTGATGTACGAGCTGCCGAGCCGCAGCGACGTGGGCAAGTGCGTGGTCGACCGGTCCGTGGTGCTCGACCGGGTCAACCCCACGCTCGTGCCGCGAGCGGACGCACCACGCCAGCAGCGCCCGCGGCGCGCGGCGTCGTAGCCGGCCGCGCCCACCTTCTTGGACTTCGACGACGCGCAGGCGTACCTCAACGCCCACATCGACCTCGAGAAGACGACCGGCATCTCGGCCGGCCACGTCGAGGGCCTGTCGCTCGACCGCATGCGCCAGGTGGTCGACGTGCTGGGCGAGCCGCAGCGCGACTACCCGGTCATCCACATCACCGGTACCAACGGCAAGGGCTCGACGGCACGCATGGTCACGGCGCTGCTCGCCGCCCACCAGCTGTCGGTGGGCACGTACGCCAGCCCGCACCTGGAGCACGTGACCGAGCGCATCTCGCGCAACTTCGAGCCGATCGAGCCCGACGAGCTGGCCGCGGTGGTCGGCGAGATCGCGGCGCTCGAGGAGCAGCAGTTCTTCACCGAGCGCCCGTCCTACTTCGAGCTTCTGACGGCGGCCGCGTTCGCCTGGTTCAGCCAGATCGCCGGTCGACGTGGCCGTCGTCGAGGTCGGGCTGCTGGGCCGCTACGACGCCACCAACGTGGCCGACGGCGAGGTCGCCGTCGTCACCAACGTGGGCAAGGACCACACCGACGGGACCGGCGACTGGCGCGGGCGGGTGGCGGCGGAGAAGGCCGGCATCGTGAAGCCGGGCAGCCACCTGGTGCTGGGCGAGCCCGACCCCGACCTGCGGTCGCGGTTCGTCGGCGAAGAGCCGGCGACGGTCTGGGTGCGCGACGACGACTTCGGGGTGATGACCGACCGGTTGGCGCTCGGGGGCCACGTCGTCGACCTGCGCACGCCGTACGGCGAGCACGACGAGGTGTTCCTGCCGGTACACGGCGCCCACCAGGCCGACAACGCGGCGCTGGCGGTGGCGGCCGTCGAGGCGTTCTTCGGCCGGGCGATCCACCCCGACGTGGTGGTCGAGGCGTTCGCCGGCCTGCGACTGCCGGGGCGGTTCGAGGTGCTGCACCGGGCGCCCCTCCTCGTGCTCGACGGGGCCCACAACCCCGACGGCGCCCGGGCCGCGGCGACGACGCTGGACGACGAGTTCGACATCCCCGGCACCCGGCGGTGGGTGCTCGGGATCCTGGCCGGTCGCGACCTCGACGAGATGCTCGACGCCTTCGGTGTCCGGCCTGGCGATCAGGTGATCGCCACCACGCCGCCGACACCGCGGGGCGTCCCCGCGACCGACCTGGCCGCCGCGGTCGAGGCCCGAGGCATCGCCGTCGAAGCGATCGACGACGTCGACCGGGCCGTCGCCACGGCCTGGCACGCCGCCGAGGCGGCGGGGGAGGGCGACCTGGTCATCGTGACCGGCTCGCTCTACACGGTCGGTGCGGCACGCACGGCGTGCCGTCGCCTGGGCCTGCTCACCTGACCGGGAGCCGGCTGGGGCCGGCTGCACGCCGGCCCGCCCGGAGCGGGATTTCGCCGACGGAGCGTGGCACCCCTACCCTCGCGCCACTGTGAAGAACCGCACCTTCGTCATGTGCAAGCCCGACGCCGTGGAACGCGGCCTGGTGGGCGAGATCGTCGCCCGCCTCGAGCGCAAGGGCTTCAGTCTCGTCGCCGCCGACCTGCGCACGGTCGACCGCGGGCTTGCGGAGCAGCACTACGACGAGCACCGCGACAAGCCCTTCTTCGGTGACCTCGTCGACTTCGTGACCCGCTCGCCCGTGTTTCCCATGGTCATCGAGGGCCCCGACGAGAACACCTACCTGCTCGTGCGCAAGCTCGTCGGCGCCACCAAGGTCGAGGACGCCGAGCCAGGCACGATCCGCGGCGACTTCGCCACCGTCACCACCGAGAACCTGGTCCACGCGAGCGACGGCCACGACTCCGCCGCCCGCGAGATCGGGCTCTGGTTCCCCGGCCTGGGCTGAGCCGCCGGTCTGCGCGCTCTCCGCGACAGGAGAGTGCGCGCCCCCGAGGGGTGGGGCCCTGCGCACCTCGGGCACGGGATCGTCGACCGATCGGTCCACACGGCGCCGCGATCTGCCCACAGTGCACGATTCGGGCGCGCCCGTGCCCACCCGGTTCGCCGCCCTGAGAGTCTCTCAGGGGGTCGCGCAGGGGGCCGCAGCCGACGGTTAACCTACGGCAAGCCCTCCACACAACAGGCGGAGGAAGCCACCGCATGCCCGACAACTTCTTCTCCTCCCTGACGGGTCGGGACATGGCCGTAGACCTCGGCACGGCCAACACCGTCATCTACGTGCGCGGCAAGGGCATCGTGCTCAACGAGCCCTCCGTCATCGCCGTCAACGTGCGCGACGGCAAGCCGGTCGCGGTCGGTGTCGAGGCCAAGCGCATGATCGGCCGCACGCCCAGCCACATCGAGGCCATCCGGCCGCTGAAGGACGGCGTCATCGCGGATTTCGAGATCTGCGAGAAGATGCTCAGCTACTTCATCCGCAAGGCGCACAACCGCCGGTGGGGCAAGCCCCGCATGGTCATCTGCGTGCCGTCGGGCATCACGGGCGTCGAGCAGCGGGCGGTGCAGGAGGCGGCCGAGTACGCGGGCGCCCGCAAGCCCGCCTACATCATCGAGGAGCCGATGGCCGCGGCCATCGGCGCCGGGCTCCCGGTGCAGGAGCCGACCGGCAACATGATCGTCGACATCGGCGGGGGCACCACCGAGGTGGCGGTCATCTCGCTCGGCGGCATCGTCACCAGCCAGTCGGTGCGGGTGGCGGGCGACGAGATGGACGAGTCGATCGTCAGCTTCGTGAAGAAGGAGTACGGGCTCGCCATCGGCCAGCGCACGGCGGAGGAGGTCAAGATCGCGCTCGGCTCCGCGTGGCCGCTGCTCGAGGAGCTGAACGCCGAGATCCGTGGCCGCGACCTCATGACCGGTCTGCCCAAGACCATCGTCACCACCACCGACGAGGTGCGCGAGGCGATGGAGGAGCCCGTGTCGGCCATCGTCGACGCCGTCAAGGTGACGCTCGACAAGACCCCGCCGGAGCTGGCCGCCGACATCATGGACAAGGGCATCTGCCTGGCCGGTGGCGGCGCGCTGCTGAACGGGCTCGACGCCCGGCTGCACCACGAGACCGGCATGCCGATCGTGGTCGCGCCCAACCCGCTCCACGCGGTGGCTGTCGGCTCGGGCCAGTCGCTGGAAGAGTTCGACGCGCTCAAGAGCGTCCTGTTCAGCGCGACCGGTTATTGATGGCCCTGTCGCCCCCCGCCGGGTCCCGCACGCGGGTGGTCGTGCTCGTGCTGGCGTCGATCACGCTCGTGGTGTTCGGCCTGCGTGACGTGCCGATCGTGCGCGACCTGCGCGAGGGCGCGGCGGCCGTCGTCAGCCCGATCGAGGGTGCGGTCAGCGCCGTCACGAGCCCGGTGCGCAACGCCTGGCACGGCATCACCGACTACGACGACCTGAAGACCGAGAACGACCGGCTGGAGGCCGAGCTGGCCGAGGTCGAGGCCGCCGGGGTCGGCCAGTCCGACGCGGAGCGGCAGCTCGCCGACCTGTCCGCGTCGCTCGACCTGCCGTTCGTGGGCGACGTGCCCAAGCTGACCGCGCGTGTGGTCTCCGGGCCGCGCTCCAACTTCTCGCACGCCATCGAGATCGACAAGGGCACCGACGACGGTGTGGTCGTGGGCATGCCGGTGGCCACGGGCGGTGGGCTGGTGGGCCGGGTCAACCAGGTGACCGGCGGCACCGCCCAGGTCGAGCTGATCACCGACCCCGAGTTCCGCGTGGGGGTACGACTCGCCACCACAGGTGCGCTGGGCACGGCACAGGGCCAGGGGCGGGACGAGCCGCTCAAGGTCGACTCGTCGATCAGCCCCCGCGCCGAGGTCGCGCCCGAGACCGGCATGGTCACCAGTGGTGTCGACCGCAGCGCCTTCCCGCCGGGCATCCCGGTGGGCACGGTGGCGTCGACGCGCCAAGGGTCGGGTGGCTTGGCACTCGAGCTGGTGGTCGAGCCGCTCGTCGACGTCGATCAGCTTTCCTACGTCACCGTCCTCCAATGGCAGCCGGGGTAGACGGGTGACGCAACGCCGTTGGGTGCCGTTCCGGGCCGTGCTCGTCGTGGTCGCTGCGCTCGTCCTGCAGATCTCGGTGGTCGCCGATCTGCGGGTGGCCGGGGCCGTCGGTGACCTGATGCTGGTGGTGGTGGTGGCCGCCGGCATGACGGGCGGTGCCGACCGGGGCGCGACCTACGGCTTCGCCGCGGGCGTGGCCTACGACCTGGTGCTCGACACCCCCTTCGGCCTGTCGGCGCTCACCTACGCCGTCGTCGGGTACGCGGTCGGCCTGGCGGCGTCCGTGCTCGTACGCACGAGCGGCTGGTGGCCGGTCGCCTTGGCCGCCCTCGCCGGCGCCGTGCAGGCCGTGCTGTACACGAGCCTGGGGAACCTGATCGGGGTGGCCTACCCGTTCGGCGACGTCCCGGCCATCGCCGTGGTCATGGCGGCCGCCGCCGCCCTGCTCGTCGTGCCGGCGATGCGGGTGCTCTGGTGGGTCCACGGCCACGCCGAGCCCGACCGCCTCGAGGTGATGTGGCGATGAGCGGGAAGCGATGAGCGCGATCAACGGTGTCGACGGGACGGGTCGCGACGGGCAGAAGCCGACCCTGCGGCTGTCGATCGTGGCAGTGGTGGCGATGGCCCTGTTCGCGTCGCTGTTCGCCCGGCTGTACGACCTGCAGGTCGTCGGCGCCGATGACTACCAGGTCCAGGCCGAGGCCAACCGGGTGCGCACCCTGCAGATACCCGCGCCCCGGGGCCGCATCCTCGACCGCAAGGGCCAGGTGCTCGTCGACAACCGGGTGGCGGTCGTGGTGGCCATCGACCGCAGCGTGCTGGGCGAGCTCGACGAGCACCGCCAGGCCGAGGTCATCGCCGCCGTGTCGCTCGAGCTGACGTCGGCGGGCCACCCGGTCACGCCGGAGGAGATCAACACACGCCTCGAGGACCAGCGGTTCAGCCGCTATGCGCCCGTGCCGCTGGCCGTCGACGTGCCCGAGGAGCTCAAGATCTACTTCGAGGAGCGGGCGAGCGACTATCCGTCGGTGGTGGTCGAGCGCACCGCCCTGCGCGCCTACCCGTTCGGGCCGCTGGCCGTGCACATCCTGGGCTACGTCGGCAAGATCGACGACGCCGAGCTCGAGCTGGCGGCGGGCGAGACCGCCAAGCCATACACGCTCAACGACGAGATCGGGAAGAGCGGGGTCGAGCAGACCTACGAGCGGTACCTGCGGGGCACGCCGGGCATCCGCCGCATCGAGGTCGACGCCGAGGGCGATCCGGTGCGGGTCATCAGCGAGCGGGCGCCGCGGGCGGGTGACGACCTGGTGCTGTCCCTCGACGCCGAGGTCCAGGCACTCGCCGAGCAGAAGGTGCAGCAGGGCCTGGCCGACGCACGGGCCCGGCCACCCAGCCGCGACGGGACGCGCAACAACGGCGTGACCGGGGCGGCGGTGGTGCTCGACCCCAACAACGGCCAGGTCATCGCCATGGCGTCGTACCCGTCGTATGACCCCAACATCGCGGCGGACGGGTTCACCGAGGCGGAGTACGCCAACCTCCTCGACCCGGTGAACCACTTCCCGTTGAACAACTGGGCGATCCAGGGTCAGTGGGCGCCGGGGTCGACCTACAAGCTGTTCGTCGGCTACTCGGCGTTGATGGCCGGGGTGATGGCGCCCGACACCGTCTTCGCCGACCGTGGTGGCTATCAGATCCCCGGGTGCTCGGGCGCCAAGTGCTACCGCACCAACGCGGGCGGCGCGGCGTACGGCAACGTCACCATCGAGAGGGCGATCACCGTGTCGTCCGACGCGTACTTCTACAACGTGGGTGCCCACTTCTGGCTGCAGCGCGAGCGCTTCGGGGGTGACGAGGGGATGCAGCAGCACCTCGCCCCGTTCGGTCTCGGCGCCGAGAGCGGGGTGGCGCTGACCGGTGAGAGGCCGGGCCGAAACCCCACACCGGCCTGGAAGCGCGAGTACAACGAGCGCGTCGACGGCGATCCTGACTGGCGCACCGGCGACAACGTCAACATGGCCATCGGCCAGGGCGACGTCCTGGTGACGCCGCTGCAGCTCGCCAACGGGTACGCGACCTTTGCCAACGGGGGCACCCGCTACGTCCCCCAGATCGCGCTGCGGGCCGAGGCGTACCAGACGGGCGAGGTCACCGCCGAGTTCGCGCCCGAGGTGGCGGCAGCAGGTGCCGATGCCGCCCGAGGTGCGCCAACCACTGCTCGACGGGCTGATCGGCGTGCCGGTCAACGGCACGGCCGTGCGGGCGTTCGCCGGCTTCCCGCTCGACCTGTACCCGATCGCGGGCAAGACCGGCACCGCCCAGGTCGACGACAAGGCCGACACCGCGGTGTTCGCGGCGTTCGGGCCGGCGCCCGCACCGAAGTACGCGGTGGCCGTGTTCCTCGAGGAGTCGGGCTTCGGCGGTACGGCGTCTGCCCCGGTGGCGCGGGCCCTGTTCGACGCCCTCGCCGGCATCACCCCGCTGCAGCCCGTCGGCGCCAACGGTCTCCCCGTCGGCACGGCCGCCGGTCTGGCCACCACCGGTGGTGCGTATGACTGACGGCACCATGCCGGCCCCGCCACGGAGGGGTCCGCGCTAGTGGCCCGCGGCGCGCTCGACCTCGGGCGCATCCCCAGCCGCGAGCGGATGGTCCGCACGCCCAGCGAGCGGGGTCGCCGCCGCGACGAGGGCCTGTTCCGGCGTCGCGCCCCCGCGGCGTGGAAGCACGTCGACATGGTGCTGCTCGTGTGCGCCGCCGCCGTGTCGGCGCTGGGTGCCCTGATGATCCTGTCGTCGACCCGGGGCACCGACCCCGACCTGTACGACCTGTCATTCCTGCGCAAGCAGGTGCTCTTCATCGCCGTGGGCGTGGTGGGCATGGTGCTGGTGACGCTCGTCGACTACCGGCGCCTGCGCGACTTCGCCTGGTTGCCGTACGTGGTGTCCGTCGCCCTGCTGGCGCTGGTCGTGTCATCGCTCGGCAGCGAGAGGCGCGGCACGCAGGCGTGGTTCCAGATCGGGGCGTTCCAGCTCCAGCCCGCGGAGCTGGCGAAGGTGACGGCGATCCTGGCGGTGGCGGCGCTGTTGGCGTCGTCGGACGTGCCGCTGCGGGCCCGCCGCCTGGGGCTCGTGCTGCTCCTGTTCGCCGTGCCGACCGCGCTGATCATGGTGCAGCCCGACCTGGGTACCGCCCTGGTGTTCATCGCCATCACGATGGGCATGCTGCTCATCGCCGGGACGCGTGGCCGCCACATCGTCATCCTCACGGCCGTCGGCGTCGTCGGCGTGGTGGCGGTGCTCAACTCGGACGTGCTCGAGGACTACCAGCGCGATCGGCTCACCACGTTCCTCGACTCCGAGGGCGTGGACGTGCAGGCCGAGGCCTACAACCTCGACCAGTCGAAGGCGTCGATCGCGTCGGGACGGGTGTCCGGCAAGGGACTGTTCGAGGGCACGCAGACCCGTCTCGGATTCGTGCCGGAGCAGCACACCGACTTCATCTTCACGGCGGTGGGCGAGGAGCTGGGGTTCGTCGGGTCGTCGACCGTGCTGGGGCTGCTCGCGCTCATGTGCGTGCGGATCTGGCGCACCGCGCAGATCGCCCGTGACCGGCTGGGCACGCTCATCTGCGTGGGCGTGCTGTCCATGTTGGTGTTCCAGATCTTCCAGAACGTCGGCATGACCATGGGCATCATGCCGATCACGGGCATCACGCTGCCCTTCATGAGCTACGGCGGGTCGTCCGTCATCGCGTCGTGGCTGGCCGTCGGGCTCGTGCTCAACGTGCACATGCGCCGTTTCGGCTGAGCGCACGCGGCCCAACGCTGGGCATCCGCCGGGTGAACCACGGGTGATATCTCGGTGGCGCAGCAGACAGGGCGGTGACCTGGGCATATCTTCCCGACCGAGCTGTCGTGGTCGTCGCCTCCCGGCGACGAAGGGGGAAGCGCGTGGGGACGCAGGTGTCGGTCGTGCTGCCGGCCTACAACGAGGCGGACAACCTGGTCGAGCTGGTGCCGGAGACCACGGCATCCCTGCGCGAGGCCGGGGTGACCTTCGAGGTCGTCGTCGTCGACGACGGCAGCACCGACGGCACCGCCGAGATCATGCGCGAGCTCCGTAGCCCCGAGGTCGTCTGCGTGAGCCTGCGCCGCAACGCGGGCAAGTCAGCGGCGCTCGATGCCGGCCTCGCACGCGTGCGGGGCGAGTACGTGGTGCTGATGGATGCCGACGGCCAGGACGATCCGGCCCAGATCCCCCGGCTGCTGGCGGCGCTCGACGCCGACGAGGACCTCGATCTGGTCACCGGGCGCCGGGCGATCAGGCACGACCGGTTCGTCAAGCGCACCACGTCCCGCGTCTACAACCGCGCGACGGCCGCGGTGACGGGCGTGCCCGGCCGCGACTTCAACAGCGGGTTCAAGGCGATGCGCCGCGAGCTGGCCACGTCGCTCGAGCTGTACGGCGAGTTGCACCGCTACATCCCCGTCCTGGCGCAGTGGCGGGGGTTCAAGGTCGACGAGGTCGACGTCGATCATCAGGAGCGTCGCCACGGCGTCTCCAAGTTCGGTCGGGCGCGCTTCTGGCGCGGGTTCCTCGACCTCATCACCGTCAAGTTCCTGACCACCTACACGGGGCGTCCCTTCCACCTGTTCGGGGGGCTCGGCGTGGTCATGGGCGTGGTCGGCTCGGCCCTGCTGGGGTGGATGCTGGTCGAGCGCATCATGGGCAACCAGGTGGGCACCCGGCCCGCTCTCATGGCCGGGGTGCTGCTGGTGGTCGTCGCCGTGCAGATGGTGCTGCTCGGCTTGTTGGCCGAGTTGAGCGTGCACCTCCGGCGGCAGGCGAGCGGTGCCCAGGCCGAGGTCGAGGTCACATGAGCGCGCTCGACACGGCGCCGGCCACGGGGCCGCGCCCGATCGGGCTGGCGCCGGGCGCGCCCGTCGAGGCCGCCGGCCAGGACGCCGCCAAGTACGGGTCCTCGAACCCCGTCGTGCGTCGGCTGCTCGACCGCTGGTCGGACCGGCTGCGCGGCGTCGTCGGCCCGTTGACCGGCACGGTCGTCGACGTCGGGGTCGGCGAAGGCCTGTGTCTGGAACGCCTCCTCGTGCCCGGCCATGGGGCCGACGGGGTCGGCGCCGCCGACGGTGCCGGCGCCCGGGTGGTCGGGGTCGAGTACCGGTTCGACAAGGCGCGTGTCGCCCGGCGGCTGCCGGGCGTGTCGCCGCTCGTCGGCGACGCGGGCATGCTGCCGGTGCCCGACAGCCGTGCCGACCTGGTCACCTGCATCGAGGTGCTCGAGCACCTGCCCTCGGTCGCCCCCGCCGTGGCGGAGCTGGCCCGGGTCACGCGCGATCGGTGCGTCGTGTCGGTCCCGTGGGAGCCGTGGTTCCGGTTGGGCAACCTGGGCCGGGGCAAGAACGTGGGGCGCCTGGGCAACGACCCGGAGCACGTCCAGTGGTTCACGCCCCGCCGCCTGCGGCGGGAGCTCCGACGGTCCTTCGCGGACGTGCGGGTCGTGCGGGCCTTCCCGTGGATCATCGCCGAGGCCCGCGGGCCGCGGCGCCCGGCCGGCTGAAGGTCGCCGCAGCGGGGAGGGCGGCCGGCCGGCGTGGCGTCACCTACGCGGAGGTCGACGGACCACGCCGTCAGGGATCGACGACGACGCCTGGAACGGACACGTCCGGAGGGTGCCCCGGGCTCATGTCGGCCCCACCTCGAACGACGTCGCGTGCCGCAACGCCTCGTCGCGGTCGAGCAGGTAGACGCGCAGCCGGGTGGCTTGACCGGCGACGACCGGGTCGCCGTCATCCAACGAGTCGAGCACCTGCGAGGCGAGTCGGGGGTCGAGCGAGGGATGCTCGAGCGGGTGGTCGCGTAGCTGCTCGAGCACCAGGGGGTTCAGCAGGAGGGCACGAGGATCGTCGATCAGGTCCTCGAGCGCGGTCGTGAGCAGGAGCTCGAGCTCGGGCGACAGGGCGGCCAGGGCCTGTTCCATCTCGGGTCCGAGTCGCACCTCGTCGGCAGACTCCGCCTGCGCGATCAACGCCTCGAGACTGGTGAGGTCGATCTGTTGACCAGGGGCGAGGTCGACCTCGGCGACCAGCTCACCGCCGTCGGGGGCCTCGGCGGGCAGCGACGCGGTCGACCACGAGCGCGATCCCACCGTCGACCTGATCTCGATCGACCAGGTGCTGCTCGTGGACGAAGGACCGTGATGTGAGCGGGTACTTGATGCCGATGCGGCGCTCGGCGAGCTCGAACATGACCGCATCGCTGATGCCCGAGTACAACGGCTCGTTGCGGGCGAGCACCAGGATGTGGTCGCCCAGCTCGTCGGCGTGGGCGCTCACACCGTCGGCCGCGGCGTCGAGGAGATCGCGCTGGACGAAGCCGTAGGCGGCCGGCAACGTGTTCGTGCGCCGGTCGAGCCCGAGGTTGAGGATGCTGGGGGCGGCGACGAGCGCGACAGCACCGATCCGCAGGGCGTACCGGCCCGCCGGCCGAGCCGGTGGCCGCGCCGAGAGCCATCGGCGGACGGGGTCGGCAACCGCCAACCCCACGACCAACGCGACGAAGAACGCCAGCACGAACGTCCAGTGGTAGAAGGGGAGACGCTGCTGCTCCTGTCCCTTCGGCACCGACGAGCCGTTGACCAGGCCCGCCGCCGAGATCAGTGCGACCATCGAGCCGAGCGTTGCGCGTCTTGGGTCCGTCGCCCGCCAGCGCAGACACGCGACCGTGACCACCACCAGCACGGCCATCGCGGTCACCCACGTGACGGGGTCTGGGCGGCTGATCAGCCAGGTTCCGCTCAGGTCGGTGCGGCCGAGCAGAGGCGGCAGGCCGAGAGCATGCGCGAGTTGCCAGGTCGCTCGCGAGTAGCCGAGGGTCTCGCTGTTGCCGTGGCGGGCGAACCATGCCATCTGACCGAGGTTGCCCACGTTGCCGAGTGTCTGCTGGACAAGGACCGGCGCCCACAGCACGAGGCCGGCGAACGCTGCCCAGCGGCACGAGCGAGCGAGCTCAGCACGGCCTGCCGGATCGACCCACAGTCCGGAGCGACGCCAACCCACCGCGGCCAGCGCGAGCGCCCCGACGGTCAACACGGCGGTGGCGGGCACCACCGACAGGTGTTGTTGGGCCGTGAACGACACGGCCGCCGCCGCCGCCGGCAGCAACCGGACGTCACCGCAGACGACGCACCACAGCAGGACGGTCGTGAGCAGCAGGGGGTACCCGGCGATGCTCGAGCTGACCGGGTTGATGAGGGAGGACGCCCCGGTGGTGAACGCGACCGCCGCCAGGATCCCAGCGGCCAGCAGACCCGCAGCCCTCCCGAGCTGGCGGAAGACCGCCCAGGCCGACGCGACGAGGCAGGTTCCGGTGATCAGCACCGATGTGAGGGACATGCCGACGGCGCCGCCCAGCAGCCGGACCGGCAGCGCCATCAGGTAGAAGTGGACTGCGCCGGGGTGATGCACGTGCCCGGCGCTCTCCGAGTAGAGACCTGATGTCGACGGTTGGCCCAGCAGCGGGGTACGCGACGTGCCGACATCCAGCGACCTGAGGGCCATGAGCGCCGGATCCCCACCGGGCGCCCAGTCGGGCAGGTACCAGACAAAGGCCAGCACCGGTGCCATGAGGAGCGCCGCCCCAACGGCCAGTGCCCAGGTCCGGTCGCGACGGTTGAGGTCGAGCCAACGATGGATCTGGCGCGGATGCCATGACGCCGGCGAACCGGGGACGACGGCGTCGTCACCCGCACGCGCGTCCGCAGCCTGCTCGTGGCCCTCCACCAGGGTCGCCTCCCCAGCGACCGCGCTCCCCATGGCGGCCGACCCTAACGACGGCGGAGTTGGCTCGGTTCTCGGTTGGTCAGGCGTTTGCCGAATGGAGATGCCAACGACCAGCGCGGTTAACCCCACGTTCAACAGCAACGGGCGCCGCGGGGCGCGGGGTTCGGGGCACGGAGCGGCGCCCCGCTACCCTTGACCCGACATGTCATCCGTCTGGACGCAGCTCGAACCGCACCTCGCGGGCGTGGAGAAGCCGGCCCGCTACATCGGGCTCGAGCTCGGCGCGCAGCGTCCCGCCGCAGGTCAGGGCGCCGTGTCGTGGTTGCTGACGTATCCGGACACCTACGAGATCGGCCTCCCCAACCAGGGCCTGCAGATCCTCTACGAGATCCTCAACGAGCGCGACGACGCCGTCGCCGAGCGGTCGTACGCCCCGTGGGGCGATCTCGAGTCGGTCATGCGGCGCGAGCGCATCCCGCTGTTCTCGGTCGACACCCACCGGCCGGGCCACGAGTTCGACGTCCTCGCGTTCAACCTGTCGGCCGAGCTCACCTACACCAACCTGCTCAACTGCGTCGACCTGGCCGGCGTGCCGGTGCGGGCCGCCGAGCGTCGTCCCGAGCATCCTCTCGTGGCAGCCGGCGGGCACTGCACCTACAACCCCGAGCCGCTGGCCGACTTCCTCGACTTCGTGGTGCTGGGCGACGGCGAAGAGGTCGTCTCCGAGATCACCCAGGTGATCGGCGAGTGGAAGGCCTCGGGTCGCACCGAGGGCAGCCGGGCCGCCGTGCTGCGCGAGTTGTCCCACGTCGAGGGCGTGTACGTGCCGTCGATGTACGAGGTCGACTACGAGCCTGACGGGGGCCGCATCCGGGCGATCACGCCCCGCTACCCCGACGTGCCGGAGCGGGTCGAGAAGCGCACGATCGCCGACCTGGCCCAGTGGCCCTACCCGAAGCACCAGCTCGTCCCGCTCACCGAAGTGGTGCATGACCGCCTCAACGTCGAGGTGTTCCGCGGCTGCACCCGGGGCTGCCGCTTCTGCCAGGCGGGCATGATCACCCGGCCGGTGCGCGAGCGCCCGGCCGACCAGGTGCGCACCATGGTCAGCGACGGGCTGCGCCGCACCGGCTACGACGAGGTCGCGCTCACCAGCCTGTCGACGGCCGACTTCTCCGGCATCGAGTCGACCGTCCAGGGCATCGTCGACGACCCCACCAACTGCGGCCAGGTCTCGGTCAGCCTGCCCAGCCTGCGGGTCGACGCCTTCACGGTGGGCATCGCCGGGCAGATCCAGAAGGCGCGCCGCACCGGCCTGACCTTCGCCCCCGAGGCCGGAACCTGGCGCATGCGCCAGATCATCAACAAGCTCATCCGCGAGGAAGACCTGTACGGGGCCGTCGAGTCGGCGTTCAGCTCGGGCTGGCGGCGGGTCAAGCTCTACTTCCTCACGGGCCTGCCCTCGGAGACCGACGAGGACACGATGGGCATCCTCGACCTCGCCCGCAACTGCGTCGACATCGGCCGCAGCCACACCAAGGGCGCCTCGGTCAAGGCGTCGGTCGGCGGGTTCGTGCCCAAGCCCTTCACGCCGTTCCAGTGGTTCGGCCAGAACACGGCCGAGGAGCTCCAGCGCAAGATCTCGCTGCTGCGCGACGCGGGCCGCAAGGCCAAGGGTGTGCAGCTCACCTGGCACGACCCCAAGGCCACGCTGGTCGAGGGCCTGGCCTCGCGGGGCGACCGCCGGCTGGGCCCCGTCATCGAGCAGGTGTGGCGGCAGGGCGGCACGTTCCAGGAGTGGAGCGAGCACTTCCGCCTCGACCTGTGGTTGGCGGCGATGGCCGACCACGGCCTCGACATCGAGTGGTACGTCTACCGGCACCGCACGGAAGACGAGATCCTGCCGTGGGATCACATCTCCGCCGGGCTCCACAAGGACTTCCTCTGGCAGGACTGGCAGGACGCGTTGGCCGAGGTCGGCCTGCCCGACTGCCGCTGGACGCCCTGCTACGACTGCGGCGCCTGCACCGGGTACGGCATCGAGCACGTCGTCGCGTCGGCCACGCCGCCGGCCGGCGGCAGCCAGGGCACCGGCCAGGACCTGTCGTCGGGCCACCTGCCCGGCGCCGTGCCGGTCACGTTGCGATCGCGCCCGCTCACCGGAGCGCGTGCATGACCGGCGTCGCGACCCAGGCGCCGGCGAACGCCTCCCAGGCCCAGGCCGCCACGGGCCAGGCACCACGTGGTCCGGCCCCGCGGGTGCGGGTCCGCTTCTCGAAGCAGGGCAAGATCCGCTTCACCAGCCACCGCGACCTCGCACGCGTGTGGGAGCGCGCGCTGCGCCGCGCCGACATCCCCATCGCCTACACCGAGGGGTTCTCGCCCCGTCCCAAGCTCAGCTTCGGGCTGGCACTGTCGACAGGCCACGAATCTCACGGCGAGTACCTCGACGTGGCCCTGCGCGACGCGCAGGACCTCCTCACCGCCGAGCGGCTGCCCGCGCTGCTCGCACCGGCGCTGCCCGCGGGCATCGAGGTGCAATCGGCCGTCGCCCTGCCACCAGGAGCCGACTCGCTCCAGCAGGTCGTCACCAGCTGCACCTGGCACATCGAGGTCGGCGACGTCACGCCGTCCGACGCCGCGGCCGGGGTCGCCCGGGCCCTGGCGGCCGACGAGCTGACGTTGACCCGCGAGCGCAAGGGGCATGCCGTCACCGACGACGTGCGGCCCGCCATCCTCGACCTGCACGTCCTCGGCCACGTGGCCGAGGTCGTCTCACCGCTCGCTCCCCAGGCGACGGGCACCGCTACCGCGCTCGAAGCCGAGCTGGCCACGCAACCGCGTGCGCTCCGCCCGCTCGAGCTGATCGCCGCGATCGACCCCGCCTGGGTGGCGGTACGGGTCACTCGCATTCACCAATGGACGCAGGCCGGCGGCGCCCGGCGCGAGGTCATCGACCTCGGGCCGGCAGCGACGCCGCCTCCGCGCGCCGAAGGGCGTGCGTCATGAGAAGGGAACTCACCCATGTCCGAGACAGACGTTTCCGGCCCGGAGGCGCCGAAACCGGTCCCTGAGGTGCCGGACAAGCCCACGGTCGCATCTGACGACAAGCCTGCCCCCGAGGCGACGAACGCCGCCGAGGCCGGGTCATCTCCCACGACACCGGCCTCGAACGCGACGACGCCCGGCTCCTCGTCGAGCGCGGCATCGGCGACCGACGACACGGCGGCCCCCGATCGGGCCGACACCGATGGCTCGGGCCCTGATGGCTCGGCGGCGGGCGAGGGATCCAGCGACGCCGCCCGCAAGCGCCGCCGGCGCGGGTCGCGCGGCGGTCGCAAGCGCAGCAAGCCCCGCACCGACGCCGAAGGTGCAGCGGGCGACGACACGGGCTCGGACGACGAGTCCGCCCCGTCGCGCGCAGACGCTACCGACGGCGAGTCATCTACGGAGACGCCCGCCCGCTCGGGCGGTCGGCAGCGCCAGCAGGGCAACCGGGGTCCCCGGGCCGCCTCGGTCGACACCTCCGGCGAGGCCGACGCCGACGCCGACCGCGCGGGGTCGGCACCCGGATCCGGCACGTCGCGCGCCCCGGGACGCGAGGGCAAGCCGTCCGGCCAGGGGCGTGGCCGCGGGCGCACCCGCCCCGCGCCGTCGGCGACGGAGGACGACCGCAACCCCGAGCTGCCCGACCAGCACCGCGAGGGTCGGCCGGCGTCGGTGACCGCCGCCGAGGCCGCGCTGGTTCCCAAGTCCCCGCCACCGAAGCCCAAGATCGGCGACAGCATCCCGCCCGAGGCGCTGCGGCAGATCGAGTCCAAGCAGGCGGACGACGGCGCGGACGACGGCGGCGACGGTCGCAAGCGCCGCCGCCGGCGTGGCGGCCGCGGGCGGTCGGGCGGCGCGAAGACGACGCAGCAGCAGGCCCCGCGCCAGACGCCGCGCAAGGCAGGCCGGTCGGGCAAGCCGGTCGAGGCCGTCATCGCGCACGAGCCCGCCGAGCTCGACGAGGAGACCCTCGAACGGCGGCGTGGTCGCGAGCGCAAGGGCCGTGCGGTCGGCCGGTACTCGATGTGCGTCCACGTCAGCGACAAGGCGACGCAGATCGCCGTCCTCGAAGGTCGCTCGCTCATCGAGCACTACGTCTCGCGGCCGTCCGACGACGTGTCGCAGATCCACGGCAACGTCTACCTGGCTCGGGTGCAGAACGTGCTGCCGGGCATGGAGGCGGCGTTCGTCGACATCGGCACACCCAAGAACGCGGTGCTGTACCGGGGCGACGTCCACTACGACCCCGAGGACATCGAACGCTCCGGCAAGGGCCGCCCGCGCATCGAGGACGTGCTCAGGGCAGGCCAGACCATCCTCTGCCAGGTCACCAAGAACCCCATCGGCGCCAAGGGTGCCCGCCTCACGCAGGAGGTGTCGCTGCCCGGCCGGTTCGTGGTGCTCATCCCCAACTCGTCGACCTACGGCATCTCCAAGCGGTTGCCCGACGACGAGCGTAAGCGGTTGCGGCAGATCCTCGATCGGGTGAAGCCCGCGCAGCACGGCGTGATCGTGCGCACCGCGGCCGAGAACGTGACGACCGACGAGATCGAGGACGACGTCCGTCGCCTGCTCGACCAGTGGAACCAGATCGAGTCGCTGGCCAAGCGGTCCAAGGCGCCGACCCTCCTCTACCGCGAGCCCGACATGGCCGTCCGGGTCATCCGCGAGGAGTTCAGCCAGGACTACCGCAGCGTGCTCATCGACGACCGCGAGCTGTTCACGGCCGTGCGCGACTACGTGGCCTCGATCAACCCCGAGCTGGCCGACCGGGTCGAGTACTACGACACCGACAAAGAGGCGCTGCCGCTGTACGAGCGCCAGCACGTCCACGAGCAGATCCACCGGGCGCTCGATCGCAAGGTGTGGCTGCCGTCGGGCGGGTCGCTGATCATCGAGCACACCGAGGCGCTCACGGTCATCGACGTGAACACCGGCAAGAACGTCGGCCGGTCGAGCCTCGAGGAGACGGTCTTCAAGAACAACCTCGAGGCAGCGGTCGAGATCGCCCGCCAGCTGCGGCTGCGCGACGTGGGCGGCATCATCGTCGTCGACTTCATCGACATGGAGAAGATCGCCAACCGCGACGAGGTGGTGCGCGTGTTCCGCGACGCCCTGTCGCGGGACAAGACCCGCACGCAGGTGTTCGAGATCTCCGAGCTTGGACTGTGCGAGATGACCCGCAAGCGCATCGGCGAGGGCCTGCTCGAGTCGTTCACCACCCGCTGCCCCGACTGCGTGGGTCGCGGCGTCCTGGTGGACAAGGAGCTCCTGCCCGACTGAGCCTCATTTCTTGGGAGGCCGGCTCGTTCGACGAGTGGCAACTCGGTCGGGGGCCTGGGTAGGCTGACCCGTCCCCTTCGAGGTAACGCGCGCGCTTTCGGGCGCGCCTGACGAGGCAGATCGCATGTACGCAGTCATCAAAAGCGGTGGCAAGCAGTATCGGGTCGAGAACGGCCAGCAGCTCGAGGTCGAGCTGCTGGGCGTCGACGACGACGACAAGGTCGAGCTCACGCCCGTCCTGGTCGTCGACGGCGACACGGTGCTCGCCGGTCCCAAGGCGCTCGGCAAGGCCAAGGTCACGGCCAAGGTCGTCGGCGAGGCCAAGGGCCCCAAGATCACCGGGTTCACCTACAAGAACAAGAGCAACCAGCGGAAGCGCTGGGGGCACCGCCAGCGGTACTCGACCATCGAGATCACTGGCATCTCCAAGGGCTAGGGAGGCCGACGACATGTCAAAGACCAAGGGCGCCGGCTCTACCAAGAACGGCCGCGACTCGCAGTCCAAGCGCCTCGGCGTGAAGGTGTTCGACGGCACCGACGTGCTCGCCGGCGCCATCATCGTCCGGCAGCGGGGCACCCGCTTCCACCCGGGCGAGAACGTCGGCCGGGGCAACGACGACACGCTGTTCGCCCTCGCGAACGGCAAGGTGAAGTTCGGCGAGCGCAAGGGGCGCAAGCTGGTCGACATCCTGCCTGGCAGCTGAGCGGCGCCAGCCACTGCACTCCGAAGCCCCCGCCGAGGCGGGGGCTTCGTCACGTATGCCGGGATGTGCCTGCGGGTCAGGCGTCGAGGTGGGACAGGACCGGCGCGTGGATGGCGCGCTTGAGGGCGACCGCGATGTCCGGCGACTTGCCGGTGAGCGGCCCGGCGACGTCGATCGCGGTGGCGACGAGGTCGTCCAGGCCTGCGGTTCGGTGTGCGATGCCCGCCTCGACGGCCGCGGCGCCGTCGTAGCGCCGGCCGGTCAGGATCGCCTCCTCGACGACCGGGGCGGCCATCCGATGGGTGATCAGCGCCAGCATGAACGGGTGGAACTGCATGCCGAGGTCGATCTCGGGCAGGCAGAACCAGCCGCGGTCGACACGCATCACCCGCCGATCGTGGGCGAGGGCGAGCATGGCGCCGATGCCGAAGGCGTGGCCGTTCAGCGCCGCCACCGTGGGCACGGGGAAGGTGAGGAGCCGGCCCAGCACACCGAGGGTGCGGTCCATGAACGCCGCCAGGTCGGGGCCCTGGAGCGACCCAAGGAACTCGATGTCGAAGCCGTTCGAGTAGTGCTTCGCCGCCCCGACGGTCACGAGCGCCCTGGCGGACTCGCTGGCCTCGACCACGTCGAGTGCCGCGTGCAGCTCCTCGACGAAGGTGGTCTCGAACGCGTTCACCCCGTGGTCGAGGCGCACGACGCCGGCGCCGCCCATCCATTCGATGTCCATGATCTCCCTCGGGTCCGCCGCGCAGGGATGCGACCAGTCGACCGTATCTGTCCGCCCGTCAAGCCCTGTAACCCGGTTCGCATGTGGAGCGACCTGCCGTCATACTCCCTGGCGGTGGCCCAGTTCGTCGACGAGTGCAACCTCCATGCCAAGGCCGGGGACGGCGGAGCCGGCTCGGTCGCGTTCCGACGCGAGGCGCATGTCGCCAAGGGTGGCCCCGACGGCGGCGACGGCGGCTCGGGCGGCGACGTCTGGCTGGTCGTCGACCACAACGTGGCCTCACTGTTGGCGTTCAAGGACCATCCGTTCCGCCGCGGCGGCGACGGCACGCACGGCATGGGCAAGGGCCGTCACGGCAAGGCCGGTGACGACGTCACCGTCTCGGTGCCCGAGGGCACTTCGGTGCTCGACCGCGACGGCACCGTGCTCGCCGACCTTGTGCACGGGGGCGACCGCTACCTGGCCGCGGAGGGCGGCCGTGGGGGCAGGGGCAACGCCAAGTTCCTGTCCAACCGGCGCCGGGCCCCGGCGTTCGCCGAGCAGGGCGAGGAGGGTGAGGAGCGCTGGTTGCGGCTCGAGCTCAAGCTGCTGGCCGACGTCGCCCTGGTCGGGTTCCCCAACGTGGGCAAGTCGACGCTGATCAGCCGCATCTCGGCCGCGAAGCCCAAGGTGGCCGACTACCCGTTCACGACGCTCGAGCCCCATCTGGGGGTCGTGCGCCTCGACGACGGGTACGAGTACGTGGTGGCCGACATCCCCGGGTTGATCGAGGGCGCCAGCGAGGGCAGGGGCCTGGGGCACCAGTTCCTGCGCCACATCGAGCGCGCCCGTGTGCTGTGTGTGCTGCTGGACCTGGCGCCGGTGGCCGAGCGGCCGCCCGCCGAGCAGCTCGCGGTCCTGCTCGACGAGCTGGGTGCCTACCAGCCGGACCTGCTGGAGCGCGAGCGCATCGTGGTCGGTAGCCGCTCGGACCTGGCGCTCGGCGACGGCGACGGCGCCACCGCAGACGTGGATGTGCCCGTCGACCTGCGCATCTCCGCCGTCACGGGCGAGGGCATCCCGCAGCTCCGTGGGCGCCTGGCCGAGGCGGTGCGGTCGGCGCGGGCGGCGGTGCCCGAGCCCAGCCAGTTCGTGGTCCACCGTCCGGTCAGCGAGGGATACCAGGTCGTCCGCGAGGGCGGCGGCTGGGCGGTCGAGGGCCGCGAGGCCACCCGCGCGGTCGCCCTGTCCGACCTGACCAGGGTCGACGCGCTCGACGAGGCTCACCGCCGGCTCAAGCGCCTCGGCGTCGACCGGGCGCTGGCGAGGGCCGGTGCGCGAGCCGGCGACCGGGTCCGCATCGGCGGGCTCGTGTTCGACTACGAGGACGACGAGGGTCTGCACCGATGATCGTGGTCGCCAAGGTGGGCACCTCGTCCATCACCAGCGACAGCGGGGAGATCGACGAGGCGGCGATCGGCAAGTTCTGCGCCGAGGTCGTCGAGCTGCACCGCGACCGGCCACCGGGTGGTGATGGTCACCAGTGGCGCCATCGCCGCCGGCCTGCCCGCGCTGGGGCTGTCGGCGACGCGTCCCCGCGATGCCGTGACCCTGCAGGCGGCGTCCGCGGTGGGGCAGAGCCGCCTCATGCGGGTGTACGACGCCGCGCTGGCCGAGGGAGGGCTCATCGGCGGGCAGGTGCTGCTCGCCCCTCTCGACTTCATGGTCCGCCAGCAGTACCTCCACGCCCGTTCCACCCTGACGCGCCTGCTGGCCCTGGGCGTCGTGCCGGTCGTCAACGAGAACGACGCGATCGCGGACGACGAGATCCGCTTCGGCGACAACGACCGCATGGCCGCGCTGGTCGCCCACCTGATCGGTGCCGATCTGCTCGTGTTGCTCACCGACCAGCCCGGGCTGCTCACCGGCGACCCCCGGTTCGACGCCGAGGCGTCACTCATCGAGGAGATCATCGAGATCGACCACACGCTCGAGGCCATGGCCGGCGGCGTGGGCAGCGACCGGGGGAGCGGGGGCATGGCGTCGAAGCTGGCCGCGGCGAAGATCGCCGCCTGGTCGGGCGTGCGTGCCGTGATCGCCCAGGCGGACCGCGACGACGTGCTGGTCGAGGCCGTCAGCGGCAGGCCGGGCGTCGGCACCGTGGTCGTGCCCCGCGGGCGTCGGCTGCCCGCCCGCAAGCTCTGGATCGCGTTCGCCGTGGGCTCGTCGGGCACCGTGATCGTCGACGAGGGGGCCAGGCGGGCGCTGCTCGAACGAGGGGTGTCGCTGCTGCCGGCGGGGGTGACCGGCGTGAAGGGTGGCTTCGAGGCTGACGAGGCCGTCGAGATCGCCGGGCCGGACGGCGCGGTGTTCGCCAAAGGTCTGTGCCGGCTCGACGCGGCCGGCTTGCGCGAGGTGGCGGGCATGCGCACCTCCGAGCTGCCGGAGGGGATCACCCACGAGGTCGTCCACCGCGACGACCTCGTGGTGCTGCCCTGATCTCGGCCGCGGGCCTGCGCCCGCACGTCGGCTGTACGGTCGCCGTCATGTCCGGGGGTCGAACGTGGTGACTGCGCCCGATCGGGTCGACCACGCTGATCCGGCCCCCGACACACGTCCGCCGCAGGCGCGGCGGGGGGCGATCACGCTCCTGGCGTTCGCTGCGGCCGTCGCAGTCGCCGGCGCGGTGCGGGCGTGGCAGGTGGCCGACCGGCGCCCGCTCAGTTGGCAGGACACGACCGACTTCCTGGCCGGGTCACGGGAGTCGTGGCTCAGCCCGGGGCTGTGGGCCGGCGAGCGGCCCGTCGCGGTGCCCCTGCTGTTGAAGCTGGTCGGCCGCGACCTCGACGCCTACATGGTGTGGCAGGTGGTGGTCGCGGTCGTGTGCTGGGCCGCGCTGGCCGCCTCTGTCGTCACGGTCGTCGCCGGGCGGCGCGCCCGGTGGTTCGCCGCCGGCACCGTGCTCGCCTTCTCGGTGACGGTGCCCGTGACGATGTGGGAGCGGTCCGTCCTCTCCGAGTCGCTGGCCGTCTCGCTGTTGGCCCTGGTGGTGGCCGCCGGGCTGCAGGTGGCGCGGGGGGTCACGGGCCCACGGGTGGCGGCGCTCCTCGGCGCGCTGGCGGTGTGGTCGGCGACCCGCGACAGCCACGCAGCGGTGGCGTTGCTCGGCGGCGCCGCCGCCGGCTTGGTGGTCCTGTGGTCGTGGGTAGGTGCGCGGCGGGAGAGTGCGGCGGCGCCCGGCTGGCGACGGCCGCTGGCGGTCCTCGGCGGAGGCGCCATCGTGCTGGGCCTCCTGGTCGGGGTCGGCTCGTCGCACGGCGAACGGCACGCCTACCCCATGCGCAACGTGTACGAGGTGCGGGTGCTCCCCTACCCGGACCGGGTGCGGTGGTTCGCCGACCACGGCATGCCCCAGGCAGACGTCTTCCTGGGACCCGACGCACGGGCTCCGTACGTCGAGGACTGGCTCCCGCCGGTGGTGTACGTGGGCGAGGACGACGCGGTGCTGGGCCCGTGGCTCGACTGGGTCGGGTCCGACGGACGCAGGGCGTTCGCCGCGTTCGTGGCGACCCACCCCCAGTTCCTGGTCACCGAACCCCTGCGGTCACCCGAGCGGTCGTTCAACAACGCCCGCGGTGACCGGGGGTTCTATGCGCCGGTCGACCTACCACGCGTGCCGCTGGTCGACCGCGTGTTCGCCCTGCCCACGACGGTCGTCCTGATGATCGCCGCCCTCGCTGCCGGCTGGGCCTTCGGTTTGCGCCGCTGGACGCCGGCGCTGGCGGCGGGGGCCGTCACGGCCGCGCTGGCGGTTCCCCACGGGCTGTTCGCCTGGCACAGCGACGGCATGGAGACGGCCCGCCACGTCGTGGTGCCGGCGCTCCAGCTCCACCTGGGCGTGTTGTTGATGGTGATCGGGATCGTGGCGGAGGGCGCAGTGCGACGGCCACCCCGGTGACGGGGCCGCGGCAGCCGCGCTGCGAGTACCGTCCCGGGCATGGCCGACGAGACCCCGCTGTCCATCCGTCACCCTGACCGGCCGGCGGTCGGGGGCATCGTCGTCGTGCAGGAGGCGTTCGGCGTGGCCGACCACATCGTCGACGTGTGCCAGAGGCTGGCGGACGTCGGGTGGCTGGCCGTGGCGCCGCACCTCTACCACCGCACGGGCGACCCGGTGCTGCCCTACGACGACTTCAGCCAGGTCCTGCCGCACTCCCAGGCCCTCACGGCCGAGGGTGTGCTCGCCGATGTCGACGCCGCGCTCGACTACATCGCCGGTGCGGGTTTCCCGCCGGACACGGCAGGCGTCGTCGGGTTCTGCATGGGCGGCACGATCGCGCTCGCGGTCGCGGTCGAGCGTCAGGTGGGGGCGGCTGTCACGTTCTACGGCGCGGGCATCGCCAAGGGGCGCTTCGGCTTCCCGCCCATGCTCGAGGCGGCGCCGGCCCTGCGGGCGCCGTGGCTGGGGTTGTTCGGCGACCGCGACACGGGCATCCCCGTCGAGGACGTCGAGCAGCTGCGCGCGGCCGCGGCCCGGGCCGACGTACCCACCGAGATCGTGCGCTACCCGGATGCCGGTCACGGGTTCAACCGCGACGGCAGCCCCTCGCACGACGCGACGGCTGCGGCCGACGCGTGGATGCGCACGCTCGACTGGTTCGCCGACAACCTGACGACCGGGGCAACCGAGGCACCCTGACGGCCCGCTGAGCCTCAGATCAGAGGTCGGCGAAGCCCAGGTCGAGGTTCGGCTGATCGAGACCGCCGTCCGCCCCGAGCACCTGCCCGGTGACGTAGGCGCCGGCGTCGGACGCCAGGTACAGGACCGTGGCGGCGATGTCGTCGGGCTCGCCGATGCGCCGGAGAGGCGTGGACTGCTCCATGGTGGTGCGCAGCGCCTCGTCGGTGAGCACGATGTCGAGCGCGGACGTGGCCACCGACCCGACACCGATGGCGTTGACCCTGATGCGGGGGGCGAGGTCGCGAGCCGCCAGGCGGGTGTAGTGCGACAGGGCGGCCTTGGCGGTGCCGTAGGCGAGGTACCCACGGCCGCTGACCCGGCCCATCACCGACGAGATGTTGACGATGGCGCCGGTGCCCGCGTCGGCGGCGCGCCCGTCGAGCATGAGGGGGACCGCCGCCCGGGTCAGGGCGTGAGCGGTCGAGACGTTGAAGTGGAACGCGTCCTCCATGTGGCGGGACGCGGTCCGACCGAACTCGCGGGGCATGCTGCCGCCCACGTTGTTGACGACGATGTCGAGGCGCCCGAACGCAGCGCGGGCGGCCTCGGCCAGGGCGGCGACGGCGTCGAGGTCGGACAGGTCGGCCGGGACCACCACGGCCCGGCGACCCGCGGCCTCGACCTGCTTGGCGACGTCGGCGAGCTGCGACTCCGTGCGTGACGAGATCACGACATCGGCGCCGGCCTCGGCCAGCGCCACGGCCGTGGCCGCACCGATGCCGCGCCCGGCCCCGGTCACCACGGCGGCCCGATCGGTCAGTCGGAACCGGTCGAGGATCATTGCGCTTCCCCCTGCTCGCCGAGCGTCCGGCCCCCTCGGCCGGTCGCCGGCGACTCTACGTCACCCGGGCCGAAGCTTGCATTTGGCAACCAGTTGCTCCTGATCGGGCCTGTGACGGCCCGTCAGCCGAGGGCGTGCTGGCGGACCCAGGTGTGCATGGCGATTCCCGAGGCCACGCCGGCGTTGATCGACCTGGTCGAGCCGAACATGGCGATCGAGCACACCTGGGTGCAGGCGGCGCGGGCGGCGTCGGACAGGCCCGGGCCCTCCTGCCCGAAGACGAGCACGCAGCGGCGGGGGAGCGTGGCCGTCTCGAGGGCCACCGAGCCGGGCAGGTTGTCGATGCCGACCAGGGGCAGGTCGTCGGCGGCGGCCCACGCCACCAGGTCGCTGATCGTGGGGTGGTGCTCGACGTGCTGGTACCGCTCGGTCACCATCGCGCCGCGGCGGTTCCACCGGCGGTGGCCCACGATGTGCACGGCGGCCGCGCCGAACGCGTTGGCGTTGCGCACGACGGTGCCGATGTTCATGTCGTGGCGCCAGTTCTCGACCGCCACGTGGAACGGGTGCCGGCGGGTGTCGAGGTCGGCGACGATCGCCTCGACCCGCCAGTACCGGTACCGGTCGACGACGTTGCGGCGGTCGCCCCGCGCCAGCAGCTCGGGGTCGAGCCGCGGGTCGTCGGGCCACGGCTCCGCATGCGGCCCGACGCCGACACCGTCCTCGTGGCGCGGCTCGGCGGAGGGGTCGGACATGGGCCCCGCGGCGCTGGTGGGGTCGTCGACCATCAGCGCCGCCGGGACGGCCGCAGCCTCGCCGTTCAGGCCCCCGGGCTGGGGGTCTCGCCCGCCGTGCCGGTGGTGCCCTCGGTGGGCGCGTCGCTGGGGGTCTCGGCACCCGCGCCCAGGCCGAGCTGCGACCGGATCTGGGCCAGGCGGGCCTGGGCCTCGCTGTTCATCGACGCCTGCTCGACCTCGAGCATCCGGCTTTCGACGGAGCTCTCGGTCAGCTCGGCCATGCCCTTGGCCTTGGAGTAGCGGGCCTCGATCTTGTCGCGCACCTCGTTGAGGGTGGGTACGTCCTGGCCGACCGCCTCGGACAGCGATGACATCGCCGAGTTCATCTGCTCCTGCATCTTGGCCTGGTCGAGTTGGCTGAGCAGCTTCTGTCGCTCGGCCAGCTTCTGCTGCAGGGCCGACGAGTTCTGCTGCACCGCCGCCTTGGCCTGGTTGGCGGCCTCGGTCGACTGCAGGTGCATGGTCTTCAGGTCTTCGACCTCGCGCTCGAGGACGATCAGGCGGTTGGCGAAGCTCTCGGCCGTCGCCGTGTACTGCACCGTCTTCGCCTGGTCGCCGCCCTTGGAGGCCTCGTCGGCCATGAGCAGCGCCTGACGGGCGTTGCCGTTGACCTTCTCCAGGTCGCCCATGGCTCGGTTGAGCCGCAGCTCGGTCTGCTTCTGGTGGGCGATGACGTTCGCGGCCTGCTCCTTGAGGCGCCGCTGCTGATCCTGCGCCTCGGCGATCGCCTGCTCGAGCTGGACCTTGGGATCGGCCCGCTCTTCCAGCGACATGCCCAGCTTGGCCGTGACGTAGGCCCACCACCGTCGGAACACTTTGAACATGCCTCGCACCTTAGAACGGTCCGGCCCCCTTCTGGGACGCAGGGCCGCCGGCGCCGCAGTGCGAGCCCCGCTGTGTGCAGGGCGGTCAGCGGCGGACCCGGCGGCCCAGGCCGCCCAGTCGGTTCGCCGTGGCCCGGGCCTCGGGCACGCCGAGCAGGTAGGTCACCGTCAGGTAGGCGATGCCGGCGGGCGCCAGGACCAGGATGGCCTCGATGACGTCCGGCGAGCCGGCGAACGTCATCTGGGCGAAGAACGCCACCCCGGCCGCCACGGCGCACCCGATGGCGATGGGCCCCAGCCAGCGGCCGGCCAGCTTGGTGCGGCCGACCCGCCAGGCGAGGGCGTTGCTGAGGAGGCGGTACTCGATCCAGCGGGAGACGGAGGCCCCGATGGCCAGACCCACGATGCCGAGGTGGGGGACACCTGCAACGTTGCTGCGCACCGCCTCGGGCAGGGGACCGACGGCGAAGATGTCGCCCCAGCCCTCGATGCCGGTCGGACCGACCGTGAGGCGGTCGAGCGGGAACATGAACGCCACGCCGATGACGGCCGAGACCACGACGCCGAGCACACCGAGGCGGGCGGGGGTTCGCGTGTCGTCCAGCGCGTACAGGCCGTTCTGCATCAGCCGGCTGGCGGTGGCCGGCAGCAGCCCGGTGGCGAGCACGGCCAGGGTGAGCCACACCGCCACGGTGTCGCCGTGGGTGAACTCACCGCGCTCGAACACGGCGGCGACGATCACGTCGCCGACGACGATGTACACGGTGGCCGTGAATGCGACGTACCAGGCGATGCGCCCGAGGCTGCCCTCGAGCCGCAGGCGGAATCGGCGGCGGGCGTCGGGGTCGCCGACCTCGACCTCGGACAGGTCGGGCAGCTCGGCGGCCGCCACGCTCACGCCGAAGAGGCTGACCGGCAGCAGGTACAGCACCATCGCGTAGGTGAACGATGAGACCGCGCCGCTGGCGAGGAAGCTCGCCAGCTGCAGGTCCACCCACCCCATGATCTGGATGGCGCCCCGCCCGAGCAGCACCGGGACGAAGCGAACGATGACGCTGCGCACCCACTCGTTGCCCGTGTCGAGGCTGAGGCGAACCCCGCCGAGCAGCCGGCGCACCGGCCCGATCTGGATGCCGAACTGCAGGATGCCACCGACGAACACGCCCCAGGCGAGCGCGACGGCCAGGTCGTGCTGGTCGGCGGCGGACTCGTAGCCGCCGACGACGATCACACCGCCGACGAGGGCGGCGATCTGCGCGACGTTCCACAGCACGGGCGCGACGTAGGAGAGGAAGAACCGCCGGTGGCTGTTGAGCACCCCGAGGCACCACGCCGACAGCACGAGAAACCCGATGCCGGGGAACATGATGCGGGTCAGCTCGACCGTCAGGTCGTGCGTCTCGCCGGTGAACCCGGGCACCAGCACGCTGGTGAGCGGGTCGGCGAAGATGACGCCGACCAGGCTGATCACGCCGGTGAGGGCGGCCAGGAGCCCGGCGATCGCGCCGGCGAGGCGGCCGGCCTCGTCGTGGCGACCCTCGGCGCGCAGCCGGGCGTAGACGGGGATGAACGACGCCGACAGCACGCCCTCGCCCAGCAGGTTCTGCATCAGGTTGGGGATGCGCAGGGCAGCCTTGAACGCGTCGGCGGCCGGGGTCGTGCCGAGGAACGCGCCGATGACCACCTCTCGGATCAGGCCGGCACAGCGCGACAGCAGGATGCCGGCCGCGACCAGCATCGACCCGCGGGCGCTCGACGGCGGCTCCGCGGGCGCTGCCGGGGCGGGCGATGCGGGCGGTGCGGCGGGCGGCTCGGCACCCGCCTCGGTGGGGGCGCCCGGGAAGTCCGGGGGCCAGCCGGTCGGCGGGGGGTACGGCGGCGCGTCGCGCCCGGGCTGCCTATAGCCGGGAGCGGGCGGTGCGGGCGACGGTGCCGGTGGTGCGAGCGGGGGCTCGTCGAGGCGGATGGCCTGGTGCTCGCCCGTCATCCACGGTGCCAGCGGCTGCTGGGCGACGCCGGGCGACTCCGGGGCCAGGCCGAACATGTCCGCTGTCAGGGGCAGCTCGCCCGTCATGTCGTCGGGCGAATAGCGGGGCCGGTCGGCGCCCTCGGAGCCTCTCGCCCAGCGTCGGCCGGGACGATCGGCGATCGCGTTGTCGCTCAGGCCCAGGAACGCGCTCGCGCGGCGGCGGTTGGCCTCGCCGTAGTGGAGCTCGTTGTCGTACGCACCCGGCGAGGCCCGGATGCGGCGCCGCCGCGCCGCACCGCGGTCGGGGTCGGCCTCGCCCGCATCGTCGGGGCGGTCGGGCTCGTCCCGGTCGTCGTCCTGACGATCGTCCCACCCGAGGTCACGGGGGTCGTCCCACCGGTCGTCCCCGCGGTCGTCGCGGCGTCGGCCCCGGCGTGCGCGCGGGTCGTCGCCCGGCCCCCGGCGGCTCACCGGGTGCCGCCGGGCGGCAGGTCACGTGGAACGTCAGTTGGCGGCTCTCCCGGCCGAGTCCCGCCCGCCGGGCCGCCCTGGGCCACCGCGGCGGTCTCGTCGAGGGCCTGGCGCAGCGACTCCATCTCGCTGACCAGGGCGTCGACGTCGGTGCCGAGCCCGCTCACGGCCCCTGCACCCGCCTCGGTGCTCGCATGGGCGGACAGCTCGAGCGTGCGGGCCACGGCCTCGTCGAGGCGGGCGTCGAGTACCCGCAGCTCGCTCTGGGCGGTGGCGATGACGCCGTCGAGCCGCGTGGCGGCGGCCCGTTGCACGGCGAGCGATTCGGCGATTCGCACCAGCGACGGGTCGGCCTTGTCGGCCGCGGCGCGCCTCTCGATCTGGCCGAGCTCGCGGTCGATGCCGGCGACGTCGATGCCACGTCTGGCCTTGACCAGGGTCTGCCCGCGCGTGGCGATCAGCCAGCACTCCTCGACACCGGTCTGCATGCGGTCGGCGATCTCGCGCAGATGGTCACGCAGCGGGCCCGCCGGAGCGCGCCCGACGGCTTCGTCGAACCGGGACCGGGCCTGCAACGCGTCCTGCACGAACCGCCGCCACGGCTCCTGCAGGGTGAACGGGTCGATGCGCTCGCGCCGCGGGCCCCGGGGTAGCAGCCGTCCCACGTTGGCCGCCCACACCCCCAGCCCCAGGGGCACGGCGCCCCAGACGGGCAGGCCGAGCACGAGCGCGACGACGGCCACCACCACACCGCCGGCGATGCCGACGGGCGACAGGAGCGCCCGTGCACCTCGGCGGGTGAGCAGGCGGTCGCGGAAGGAGGGCGCGGCCATAGGTGTCGTTCACGTTACGCGTGCGTGCACGCGCGTCGGGGCATCGCCCCGCGTCGGATGACGACGGCGGTCACTCGTCTCCCGCTCCCGGCGCTTCGCGCCGGGCCGCTCGGGCCACGCCCTCCCGTGCGGTCGGGCTCAGGCGTCTCCCGCTCCTGGCGCTTCGCGCCGGGCCGCTCGGGCCACGCCCTCCCGTGCGGTCGGGCTCAGGCGTCTCCCGCTCCTGGCGCTTCGCGCCGGGCCGCTCGGGCCACGCCCTCCCGTGCGGTCGGCTCAGTCGCCGGCGTAGCGCTCGAGGGAGGTGGTGACCTCGCCCTGGGCCGAGGACAGGGCGTCGGCGATGTCGGCGTCGTCGAGCAGGATCGCCTCCATGGCCTGTTGCGTGTAGTCGACGAAATCGACGTACGGGCCGATGAGCGGGCCCGGGCGGTCGGGGTCCGCGTCGTCGAGCTGGGCGATCGCCGGCTGCAGCAGCACGCCGGCGATGTCGTCGGCCCAGAAGGCCTGCACGGCGGGCTCGTCCTCGAGCGACTTGAGGATGGGCAGGTAGCCGCCGTTGATGTGCCACTCGGTGGCGTTGGCGGGGTCGAGCATGAACTTCAGGAACTGCCACGACCCCGCCTGCTCCGCGGGCTCGGACGTGTTGAGCATGAAGAACGCGCCGCCGCCGGTCGTGACCTGGCCGGGCTCCTCGATGCCCGGGAACTGACCCGTGCCCGGGACGAGCTGCGTGAGGTCGAGACCCGACTGGTCGATGTCGACGCCCACCTGGTCGGCGCTGATCGTGCCGGCGAGCGCGTCGCGGATCGTGGTCGTCGCGGTGGACGTCTCGATGAGCATCGACGAGTCCTGCGTGACGAGGGCGAGGTAGTGGTCGATGCCGCCCTCGGTGCTCGAGAAGACGTTGAGCAGGCCCTCGTCGTTCATCTTCGTGAGGAACTCCATCACCTCCTGGGCCTCGGGCGTGTCGAAGGTGGCCTCGGTGGCCAGGCCCGAACGCCCGTTGTCCTCGTTGACCACGTCGACGCCCACGCCGCTCAGCCAGTTGGTGAGGAACGTGTGGCTGGCCTTGAGCACGAACGGCTTGTCGGACACGCCGGCGTCCTTGATGGCCTTGGCCATCGTGTACAGCTCGTCGAGGGTCTGCGGCGGCGCCTCGGGGTCGAGGCCGGCCCGCGCCCAGTGGCTCTTGTTGTAGTAGAGGATCGAGCCCGAGACGTTCATGTAGCCGGGGTACAGCACGTCGTCGACCTCGAACGCCGAGCGCACCACCGGCTTGATCTCGGTCATGTCGTAGCCGTCGGCCTCCATGCAGGCCTGGGCCGGCAGCACCTCGCCGCCGTCGGCCAGCGCCTGGAGCTGGGTCTGCTCCAGGTAGATCAGGTCGGGGAGCTGGTCCTTGGACGCGGCCGAGGCGCTCTCGTACTTGCGGTACACCTCCTCGTAGGAGGAGCCCTGGTCGCTGGCGGTGAGCACCACCTGGTCCTGGCTGGCGTTGAACCGCGTGACCATCTCGTCCATCGTGTTCTTCACGGTGCCGCTGATGCCGCCGTACCACATGCTGATCTCGACGGGCCCGTCGGCGTCGTCGAGCGCATCGAGCGGGCACTCGGGCAGGTCGCCGTCGCCGTTGCCGCCCGTCGCGACATCACCCGATCCCGAGGTCGGCGGGTCGCTGCAGGCCGCGGCGAGCACGGCCGCGAGCGGGAACATGGCGATGGCGAGCAGGCGCCGAGACATGGGGGGATTCCTCTCAGCCCTTCACCGCACCGGCCGTCAGGCCGCGGATGATCTGGCGTTGGAAGGCGACGAGCAGCAGCACCACCGGGACGGCCACGATCAGCGCGGCGGCGACACCCTGGTTGGCGGTGGCGATCTCGGCGCCGGAGATGGTCTTGAGCTTGATCTGCGCGGTCTGGAAGCGGCTGTCGTCGATGACCGCCTGGGGCCAGAGGTACTGGTTCCAGGCGCCGAGCGCCGAGATGACGGTGAACGACGCGATGACCGGGCGGGTCAGCGGCACGGCGAAGCGCCACAGGAACGCCATGTGGCCGTAGCCGTCGAGACGGGTGGCGTCGCGGATCTCGGGGGGCACGCCCTTGAACCCCTGCCGGATGAGGAACGTCCCGAACGCCGTGGCCGCGAACGGCAGCGCCAGCGCCTGGTTGGAGTTCACCCAGCCGAGCTCGCGGATGGTCTGCACGTTGGCGAGCAGCGTCACCTCGAGCGGCAGCAGCAGCGTGCCCATGAACAGGGCGAACACCAGCGTCTTCAGCGGGAAGCGCAGGAAGGCGAACGCGTAGGCGGCCAGGATCGACGTCACGACCTGGCACACGGTGATCAGGATCGTGATGACGAGGCTGCGGCTCATGGCAGGCCCGAGGTCGCCGGTGTCCCACGCGGTGTTCCACACCGTTGCCCCGAACGCCACGACCACGAAGGCCACGACCGCCACGCCCACCAACGCCGCCAACAGCAACGGACGCCATGGGGGGCGAAGGTCGCCGAACCCGATCAGCTGGGTGGCGCCCACCCCCACGATCGCCGCCAGCCACCACCACGGTGTCGCCGACGAACGCTCGAGCGCAGCCGCCCAGACCTGGGTGGCCAGCAGCCCGGTCGCCACCACGCCGGTGCCGATCGCCGCCGCACGGCGGGGCGCGCCGAGCAGCGCGACATCCCGCAGTGCCCCGCCCGCCGCCCGGAGCTGCACCCAGGCGAGCACCAGCACCACGACCGCCGTGCGCAACACGACCGAGACCGCGCCCCCGGACAACCACGTGCGGTCCTTCCAGTCGACGGCGACCGGATGGAGCGGCTGGCCGGCGTCGAGGTAGAGGAACGGCGGCGACAGCGCCTGGATCAGCGCGAAGACCACCGGCACGAGCACCACGACCGCCAGCGCCACCAGCAACGCGTATTGGCCGCTCAGCCCGACCACGCGCCGGCCCGACGTCTGGCCGATCGTCGCCCCGGGCAGCGCCGGTTCGGGGACGTCGAGGACCGCGCCCGGCATCGTGACGACCTCGGGCGGCGGTGCCTCGTCGATCGCACCGACCGGGGTGGCGTCACTGGGCATAGTGGACCCGCCGTTCGAGGATGAGGAACTGCACGGACGTCACGACCAGCGTGATGAAGAACAGGCCCACCGAGTACACCGCGCCGATGCCGATGTTGTCGGGTCGCCCGAGCCGGTTGATCTTGAACACCAGCGTCTCGGTCGAGCCGACCGGTGCGCCCTTGGTGATGATGTCGACCTGGGCGAACGCCTGGAGCCCGAAGATCACCAGCACGACCAGCAGGAACAGCAGCACCGGCGAGATGAGCGGCAACGTGATGCGCAGCAGGCGCCGGGTCGGGCCGTAGCCGTCGAGTGTGGCGGCCTCCATCACCTCGTCGGGCACGGCCTGCAGCCCTGCCAGCACGATCACGAACGCGAGGCCCATGTTCTGCCAGATCGACGAGAGCGACACGGCGAACATCGCCATGCCGGGGTCGTTCAGCCAGTTGGTGGCGAACAGGCCGACCACCGGGTTGAACAGGAAGTAGAAGAGCACCGACGTCACCGCGACCGAGCTGGCCAGCGTCGAGCTGAAGATGGCCTGGAAGATCTTGACGCCCTTGAGCCGCCGGTGGGCCGCCACGGCCAGCAGCACGCCCAGGATCAGGCCGGCGGGCACCGTGTAGAGCACGAACTGCACGCTGTGCCACAGACCCTCGCGGAAGTCGTCGCTCGTGAGCTCTTCGCGGTACTGGCTGAGGCCCACCCTCTCGAAGTAGGCGCCGTTGGCCCGGCTCTCGAACGTTCCCCAGTGCAACAGGTTGAGGAACGGCCGGTAGAAGAAGGCCACGAAGATGGCGATCGAGGGCGCCAGCAGCAGCAGCGCCAGCCCGATCTCGCGGCCCGAGTACCGCGGTCGGGACCCTCGCAGGCGTCCGCGCCGGTTCCGTCGTTCGGCAGCGAGCAGCCCCGCGGCACCAGCGTTGTTGCCGGTGTCGACCGAGCTGACGAGCGCACCGCCGCCGGCGTCGCTCATGGCAGCCGCAAGGTGGTGTCGGGGTCGAACAGGTGGACGTCGGCGGGGTCGACCGAGAGGCGGGCCGTGCCGCCGGCGGCGAGCGTGGACATGCCGGTCTGGCGGACGACGACGGGCGCGGACCCGACCGAGCCGAACACCAGGCACTCGTGGCCCAGCCATTCGACGGCGCGCACCTGGTGCTCGATGGGGCCGTCGGTCGTGACCGTCAGGTGCTCGGGCCGCACGCCTACGACCAGGGCCCGACCCTCGTCGAGACGGGTGGTGAGCCCCGGGGGCAGCGGCACGCGACCGCCACCGACGTCGACGCCGGGGACGCCCTCGCTCGTGAACGTGCCGGGCAGGGTGTTCATGGGCGGGGTGCCGATGAACTGCGCGACGAACAGGTTGGCCGGCGCGTCGTACACCTGCTGCGGCGTGCCCACCTGCTGCAGCCTGCCGGCCGACATGATGGCGATGCGGTCGGCCATGGTCATGGCCTCGACCTGGTCGTGGGTGACGTAGACGACCGTGGTCTCGACGCGGCGGTGCAGGTCGACCAGCTCGAGCCGGGTGGCCGCACGCAGCTTGGCGTCGAGGTTCGACAGCGGCTCGTCCATGAGGAACGCCTGGGGACGCCCGACGAACGCACGGGCGAGGGCCACCCGCTGGCGCTGGCCACCGGACAGCGCGGCGGGCTTGCGCTTGAGCAGCTCGTCCAGGCCGAGCACCCGGGCCGCCTCCGTCACCCGCTCGTCGCGCTCGGCCCGGCTGAGCTTGCGCGCCGGTCGGTCCGGCCCGTCGGCGTGGTACTTCCGCACCAGCAGCGGCGACTCGATGTTCCGCTGCACGGTCATGTGCGGGTAGAGCGCGTAGCTCTGGAAGACCATCGACACGTCGCGCCGGGCGGGGTCGACGTCGTTGACCACCTCGTCGCCGATGAAGAGCTTGCCGTCGGTGATGTCCTCGAGGCCGGCGATCATGCGCAGCGCCGTGGTCTTGCCGCAGCCTGACGGCCCCAGCAGCACCATGAACTCGCCATCCTCGATCGCCAGGTCGAGAGCGTCGACGGCGGTCACCTCGTCGAACCGCTTTGTCACGTTCTCGAACGTCAGGCTCGCCACGTACGACCTCCCACGGCCGGCCCTGTCGCCGACGATCCGAAAGCTAGGCACGATCGGCGTCGCGAAGTTAGCCCCGAGGTGTACCAGAGACGGGGACCAGGTGACGCCTGGGCGACGGTGTCCGCGGCGCCTGGCCGGCTGGCATGCGGGCCGACGCGGGCATCGACGCCGGACGGTTGCCGCCCGAGCATGGACCGTGCTGAGTTCGCCCCTACGCGTCCAGGTGGTCGTACTGTGAGCGCGAACCCCGGTATCTCCCCTAAAACCGGAGGAGTTGGCGATGAGTGAGGCGATGGGCGAGTTCATGTGGCCCGAGGAGCGGACCGGTCTCGACCGGGACTCGTCGAAGTGGTGGCTGTTCCTCGGCCTGGGCGTGGTGTCGGCCGTGCTGGGCGTCATCCTGATGCTCGACCTGTTCACCGCGGTCACCACCTTGGCCCTGCTGGTGGCGTTCGGCCTGATCGTCACCGGTCTCGGTGAGCTGATGACGGCGGGTCGCTACCGCAGCACCCTGGGCATCGTCGCCGGTGTCATCCTGGTCGTCGGCGGTGTGCTCGCCGCCGCGTGGCCGGACATCACGCTGTGGGTGCTGGCGGTCGTAGTCGGCGTCGACCTCATCATCTCGGGCGTTGCCCGCATCATGGGCGCCCTGTCCCTGCGGGTCGAAGGGTGGGGCTGGCTGCTGTTCGGCGGCGTGCTCAGCCTGGTCGTGGGCGTGTTGGCGCTGGTCTGGCCGGGGGCGACGATCCTGGTGCTCGGCCTGCTGCTCGGCATCCGCATGCTGTTCTTCGGCATCGCCGAGATCATGTTCGGCCTGGCACTCCACCACGTGCACTCGGCCACCACCTGACGGCCCCGGACGGCACGACAGTGTGGTGAACCCACTACGGTCGTGCGGAGCGAGGTCGTCTCCGTCCGCCTCCCCGACCACGTGGTCCGGCGCCTGCGCGAGCAGTCGGCGGGCACGGCTGAACCGGTGTCGGGCCTGGCGGCCCGGCTCGTCGACCAGGGCCTGCGGATGGCGGCCCACCCGGGCATCGTCTTCCGTCCCGCCCCACGGGGTGGCGTGCCGCGCTGCTGATCGGCCCGGACGTGTGGGAGATCATCGGCCTCATCCGCTCGCTCGATGCCACGGGCGTGGCGGCGATCGCGGAGGCGGCCGAGTGGCTCAGCCTCACCGAAGCCCAGGTCCGTACGGCGCTCGCGTACTACGGCGCGTACGCCGACGAGATCGACGAGCGGATCGCGGCCAACGACCGGGCCGCCGAGCGCTCGGAGCGCGCCTGGCGCGCCCAACAAGCGCTTCTCGGCTGACCTGCCTGCCGGCAGCGACCGTGAAGCTCCTGCTCGACGAGATGGTCCCGGCCGCGGTTGCCATGGCCCTCCGGGCGCGCGGCCATGACGTCGTCGCGGTGCAGGAGGACGCGGCTCTCCGGCTGTCGAGCGACGAGGAGCTGTTCGAGATCGCACAGTCGCTACGCCGAGCCGTCGTCACGGAGAACGTCGCCGACTTCCGTCCCCTCGATGCCCGGATGCAGGGACGGGGCCAGGCACACCACGGTCTGGTGCTCACGACGAATCGCAGCTTCCCGCGCCACAGCTCCCGCGTCGTGGGCGCGCTGACCGTGGCGCTCGCGGCGTACCTCGACGACCTGGCCGATGGCGCCGCTCCCGCCAGCGTCGTGCACTGGCTCGAACGGCCGGCGGCCACGTGACGTCGATCGGCGCACCCCGCACGGGTGACATCCGTGGGCCGTGGCTCAGTCGGCCGCCGGGGTCTCGACCTCGACCGGTGGGATGTCGGCGGCCGTGAGGGTGGTGAGCTGGTCGTCGGTGGGGTGGTCGATCGCCACCAGCCGGGTGGCCTGGTTGGCCACCGCCGCCTCGAAGAGGTTGCGGGCCAGGCGGCCGTTGCCGAACCCCCGGTCGCGGGGCTGGGCCGCCAACCACCTGCGGACCGCGGCACGGCCGTCGTCGTCGAGCGTGTAGCGGCCGGCGGCGCCCAGCGACTCGACGATCGCCAGCAGGTCGTCGTCGCTGTAGTCGGGGAAGTGGATCGTCCGGGGGAAGCGCGACCGCATGCCGGGATTGGCGGCGACCAGCGCATCCATCTCGTCCGGGTAGCCGGCGAGGATCACGACCAGCCGGTCGCGCCGGTCCTCGACGAGCTTGACGACGGTATCGATGGCCTCGCGGCCGAAGTCGTTCTCGCCGCCCCGGGCCAGGCTGTAGGCCTCGTCGACGAGCAGCACCCCGCCCTCGGCGCGGTCGAAGGCGGCCACGACCCGGCCGGCCGTCTGCCCCACGAACCCGGCGACCAGCCCGGCGCGGTCGGTCTCGACCAGGTGCCCGCGCTCGACGACGCCGAGGGTGCGGTAGATCTGTGCGAGCAGCCGGGCGACGGTGGTCTTCCCGGTACCGGGGTTGCCGGTGAAGATCAGGTGCCGGCTCTGGTCGAGCACCGGCAGGTCGCGGTCGCGGCGGATCTGCTGCACGCGCAGCAGGTTGCTGACGAGGTGGACCTCGCGTTT
This sequence comes from uncultured Acidimicrobiales bacterium, assembly GCA_963735375.1. Lineage (GTDB taxonomy): Bacteria > Actinomycetota > Acidimicrobiia > Acidimicrobiales > VFJN01 > ZC4RG19. Next base: position 231,569 of record CAVTKS010000002.1, on the reverse strand, counting down.
GACGTCGTCGAGGCCGACCAGCCCGTCGAGCTCGGCCAGCAGCTCGTCGAGGGGGCGGGGCGGCGGCAGCTCCTCGACGGCTGTCGCCCCGAGGCCGGCCGTCGCCGCCGCGGCGCCGGTGGGCCCGACTCCCGCGCCGCCCGTCGTGCCGGCCGATCCGGGCCCGGGCCGCGGACCGGCCGCCGCCTGCGCGTCGGCCACAGCCCGTTGCACGGTGGCCCGGAACCGCTCGACCGCCGCCAGCTCGGTGCGCGAGGGCAACAGGTCGACGGCGGCGACGGCGTGGCCGATCTGCGCGCCGAGGCGAGTGAACCGGTCGGCCCGCGCGCCGCCGTCGCGTGCGTCGACACCGGCGAGGACCTCGAGCAATGCGGAGGGGCGGTCGAGATGGGCCCGGCGGCCGGCGACGAGCCCGCCGTCGCGGATCTGCCCAGGGGTCGCTCGCCCGATGTCCGACGGCAGCCGGTGCCCGAACGCCCCGATCAGCGCCCACAGCTCGTCGTCGGTGTGCAGGCCGTCGGCATCGATGAAGGCGCACGCCAGGTTGTAGGCCTCGACCACGACATCGGCGCGCAGCCGGCGGGTGTCGACGCTCTCGATCGACGCGCCCAGGGCCTCGACCTCGGGCGCCAGGTCGTCCACGAACGCGCCCACCGCCTCGTCGAGCGGCCCCACGCCGACGCGGGGCCCGCTCGCGGGCGCGTCGGTCATCGAGGGTCGCGCCACATCGGCCACAGGGGCGGGCCGTCGGGCAGGTCGATCTGCCCCGTGACGCGGAAGCCGAAGCGCTCGTAGTACGGCACGTTCTCGGGCTTGGACGACTCGAGGTAGGCGCCGAAGCCCTCGCCGTCGCACCGGGTGAGCACGGGATCGATCAGGGCCGAACCGACGCCCTTGCCCTGGTGCGGCGGATCGGTGCCGAGGACGGCCAGGTACCAGTGCGGCTCACGGGGATGGGTCTTCTCCATCGCGCCCAGGCCGCGCAGGGCCCGGGGGAGGCGGGGACCGATGGCGCTGAGCATCATGGGCGCCGAGCGGGCGACGTCGGGCCACGTCGTGCGCCACGTGCCGGGCGCGTCCCAGAGCGCGGCACCGGCGTGGCCGTCGGCGGTGAGGACCACGCCGCCGGTCCGATGGTGGCGGCGCGCCTCGGACCGCATGAAGCGCTCCAGCTTGCGGAGCCGCGGGCCGTCGCGTTCGCCGAGCAGCCAGATCATGGCCGGGTCGTCGTGGAACGCGCGGGCGAGCGCGCCGCCGATCGCGGCCATGTCGTCCGATTCAGCCTCCCGCGCCTCGGTCATGCACGCCGAGCCTGCCACGTGACCGGGGCGCCGGTCGACGCGGTGTCGACCTTGCGTGTCAACCATGCGATGCCTTCGGGCGTCGGTAGGGGATGATGACGGTCATGAGTCTCCCGCCCAGCGGGAAGCGACGGGGCACCCCGCTGTCGGACACCCGGGTCCACGGGCCGGGAGTCGGCGGTGAGGGCGTCCTCGGGCTCACCGGCCGCCGTGGCCGCCTCGGCGAGCCCGCCGCCGACCCGCTCGCCACGCTGCACCGCGACCACTACACATCGCTCGTGCGTCTGGCGACGCTGGTCCTGGGCGACGTCGGCCTGGCCGAGCAGATCACGCAGGACGCCTTCGTGAAGCTCCACCTGCGCTGGGGCGGTCTCCGCCGGCTCGACCGGGCGCCCGCCTACCTGCGCAGCGCCGTGCTGAACGCGGCCCGCTCCCACCTGCGCCACCGCAAGGTCAGCGACCGCCATGACGCCCGCCGCACCGCGGTGCCCGCCGTCGAGACGCCCGAGTCGGCGACGCTCGGCCGGGCGGACCACGAGCGCGTCGTCGTCGCGCTGCGGCGCCTGCCCGGGCGCCAGCGGGAGGCGATCGCGCTGCGCTACTACCTCGACCTCCCCGAGGCCGAGATCGCCGCCGCCATGGGCGTATCGGCAGGCTCGGTGAAGACACACCTCCACCGGGGCCTCGCCGCACTCGCCCTGCACCTGGGGGAGGACGACCGATGACCGGTTCTGGCCCGATGGACGACCTCGAGGGTCGGCTGCGCACGGCGGTGCACGCCGAGGCCGCCGACGTGTCGCCGGAGGACGGCTCGCTCGACACGATCCGCACCCGCGTGCGGGCGGCGCACCGTCGTCGACGCGCCGCGGCCGCAGGTGCCGGCGCGCTGGCGCTGGTGGTGGCCGCCGTGCTCGTCCCCGCCCTGGGTGACGACGAGCAGGACGTGACCACCTCGAACGACAGCACCTCGACGACCACGACGTCCGAGCCGCCCTCGTCGACAACCACGACGACGGTTCCCGCACCCCCCACCTCCGACCTCGACCAGGCCATCTGGCCCGACCCCGGCAGCTCGGCCCGCTACGACGATCCCGTCGCGGCCGCCCTCTTCTTCGTCCGGGACTTCCTCGGCTACGCGGGCGGGGACGTGTCCGAGTTCCATGCGGGCGAGCCGGGTGCGGGCGAGGTGGACGTCCTGTCCGCCGACGAGGACGGGCTGGTCCGCGGCCGCGTCGTGGCCACGCTCACCGTGCGCCAGCTGGACGGCGAGTCCTGGTTCGTGACATCGGCGGCCAGCGACAGCGTGCAGGTCGACTCGCCGGAGCCCGTCGCCGCCGTGACGTCACCGGTGCAGGTGACGGGGCGGGCCCGGGGCTACGAGGGCACGGTCGCCGTGTCGGTCCACGACCGCTCGGGCGGCGACGAGCTGGGCGCCGAGCCCACGATCGCCGGAGCAGGCGAGTCGCTCGAGCCGTTCTCGGTCGAGGTCGGTTTCGAGGCGCCGCTCTCGCCGGTCGCGGTCGTCCTGGCCAGCACCGACTCGGGCGCCTCGGGCATGCTCGCCCCGTTCGCGGCCCTGCCGGTCCGCGTGACGGCTGACGGCTCGCCCGGCACAGGCACAACGCCGAACTCCCCGGGCGGCCCGCCCTCGGCGGCGTACGAGTTCACCTCGCAGCCGCTGTGGCCGTTCCGCAGCCAGGCCGAGGCGGACGACTGGCTCGCCGCCTCGGCCGAGGGTCACTCGCCCTGGCACGCCAGCGCCGACGCCACCGCTCTGTTCTTCACCAACAGCTACCTGGGCTTCGCCGAGATCGACCGGGTGACGTCCACCGACGTGCGGGCGACCGAGGCGTGGATCGGCGTGGGGTACGAGGCCGACGCGGGCTCGCCCTCCACCGCGGCGGTGATCCACCTGGTCCGCTTCGGCCCCGACCCCGCGGCACCGTGGGAGGTCGTCGGCACCCGCGACGCGGCGCTCACGCTCGACACGCCGGCCTACGGTTCGGCCGTTTCGTCGCCGGTCACCGTCGGGGGCACGATCACCGGGGTCGACGAGAGCCTGCACGTGCAGGTGCGCCAGCTCTCGTCGCCCGGGCCGATCGGCGACGCCTGCTGCGTGCCGGCCGGCGGCGAGGCCACCCCGTGGGAGACGTCGGTGGACGTGGTGGGCGCCACCGATTCCGCGCTGACGATCGTGGTGTGGAGCGGCGGACACGTGCAGGACGTCGAGGTCTTCGCCATCACCGGCGTGCACCGCTGAGCCGGCGGTGACCACGGCCTCTGGCCGCGGCCTCGGGGGGCGGCGCCCCGGGGGCCGCGGCCAGGTGGGACGGGCTGCGATCTGGCCGCGAGACCCGGGCCCAGCACCCCGGGTCTCGCGGCCGTCACCGGACGGGGGTTCGGCGCCGGGGCCGTAGCATTGGCGCCATGTCTGCCATCGCCGACCTGGGCGTCCGCGCCAAGGCCGCCAGCCGCGTGCTCGCCACCGTGTCCACCGAGGCCAAGGACGCCGCGCTGCTCGCCGGGGCCGACCTGCTGGTCGAGCGCACCGACGACCTGCTGGCCGCCAACGCCGCCGACGTCGAGCGCGAGCTGGCGGCGGGGGCGTCGCCCACGGTCGTCGACCGCCTGCGGCTGTCGGCCGCCAGGGTCGAGGGCATGGCGGGCGGCCTGCGCCAGGTGGCGGCGCTGGCCGACCCGGTGGGCGAGGTCTCACAGGGCTGGACCCGCCCCAATGGCCTGCGCATCTCCAAGGTGCGGGTGCCGCTCGGCGTGGTCGCGATCATCTACGAGAACCGACCCAACGTCACCAGCGACGCGTTCGGGCTGTGCCTCAAGTCGGGCAACGCCGCGTTCCTTCGGGGCTCGTCGGGCGCCATCCTGTCCAACCTGGCGATCGCGGGTGTGCTGCGCGAGGCCCTGGCCAAGTCGGGACTGCCCGAGGACGCCCTGGTGCTGGTCGACGACACGTCGCGCGAGGCGGCCGTGGAGTTCATGCGCCAGCGCGGCTCCATCGACTGCCTCATACCGCGGGGCGGCCCATCGCTCATCCGGTCGATCCTCGACAACGCCACCGTGCCCTACGTCATCGACGGCGACGGCAACTGCCACGTCTACGTCGACGCATCGGCCGACCTGGCCATGGCCGCCGACATCGTCGTCAACGCCAAGACGCAGCGGCCCTCGGTGTGCAACGCGGCCGAGACGCTGCTCGTGCACGAGTCAGTGGCCGCCGAGTTCCTGCCGCTGGTGGCCGACCGGCTCGACGGGGTCGAGCTGGTCGGCGACGCCGCTGCCCGCACGGCCCTCGGCGCCGACCGGGTCGGCGCGGCGGACGACGACGACTGGGCGCACGAGTTCCTCGCCCTCAAGCTGGCCGTCGCGGTGGTGCCCACCGTCGACGCGGCCATCGACCACATCGCCCGGTACGGCTCCGGTCACAGCGAGGCCATCGTCACTCGCGACCTCTCGGCCGCCGACCGGTTCACCACCGAGGTCGACGCGGCCGCCGTGGTGGTCAACGCCTCGACGCGGTTCGTCGACGGCGAGGAGTTCGGCTTCGGTGCCGAGATCGGCATCTCGACCCAGAAGCTGCACGCCCGCGGCCCCATGGGCCTGCGCGAGCTCACGACCGAGAAGTACGTCGTGCGCGGCGACGGGCAGACCCGCGACTGAGCCCGCGTTCGGGGCCCGGATGATCCGCCCGCCGCGGGCCGACGAGATGGAGCGGCTCCGCGAGATCGAACGGGGCGCGGGTCGGCTGTTCGTCGACGTCGGCATGCCGGAGATCGCGGCCGACGAGCCCCCGCCGGCGGTCGTGCTCGAGCGCTACCGCGCCGCCGCGTGGGCCTGGGTCGTCACCGACGACTCGGCGGGGGACGACCTACCGGTGGGCTACGTGATCGTGGACGTGCTCGACGATCCAGGCGGCGGGCCCGGGCGGTCGGCGCACGTCGAACAGGTCAGCGTCGATCCGGCGTTCGCCGGAGGGCGGCTGGGACGCCGGCTGCTCGACCACGTGGCCGACGAGGCCCGGCGGCGCGGGCTCGACGCGATGACGCTCACCACGTTCCGCGACGTGCCGTGGAACGCGCCGCTCTACGAGCGATGTGGGTTCCGGGCCCTGGCCGACGACGAGCTGGGTCCCGCGCTGCGGCGGGTCCGTGACGCCGAGACGAGCCACGGCCTCGACCCGGCGCTGCGTGTGTGCATGCGACGCGAGATCTGACGTCGTCCCGCGCCCGCCCGCGGCACACTGCTGGCGTGACCGGTGTCGAGCTGCTCACCGTGGGGCATGGGACCCTGGCCGCCGACGAGCTGGTCGGGCTGCTCCACGACAACCGGGTCGAGCTGCTCGTCGACGTTCGGTCGTACCCCGGGAGCCGCCGCAACCCGCAGTTCGGACGCGAGCAGATGGAGGCGTGGGTGCCGGGGGCCGGTATCGGGTACCGCTGGGAGCGGCGCCTCGGCGGTCGCCGCCCGGGGCGGGCCGACAGCGTCAACGTCGTGCTGCGCAACGAGGCGTTCCGCGGCTACGCCGACCACATGGCGAGCGCCGAGTTCCGCGGCGGTCTCGACGACGTGCTGGTGGCGGCCGGGGACCGGCGGACGGCCGTGATGTGCTCGGAGAGCCTGTGGTGGCGCTGCCACCGCCGCCTGCTGTCGGACGCCGCGGTCCTGGTGGGCGACGCCGCCGTGCAGCACCTGATGCACGACGGCCGCCACGTGGATCACCCGGTGACCGAGGGGGCGCGCCGGGACGGCGACCATGTCGTGTACGACGTGGGCGGTGACCTACCCCTGCCCTTGTGACCGCTGTGACCGCGGCACCACGACGGAGGTTCAGGCGCTGCGGGCGGCGATGCGGCGGAGCGGTGGCAGGGTGGGCGGTGGTTGCTTGCGGGCGGGGAGCTCGGCCAGCAGCTCGGCGGTGATGTCGGCGATGCGGCGCACGGCGTCCTCGAACGCCGGCTCGGTGGCCGGCGACGTCTTCTGCACGCCGCTGACCTTGCGGACGTACTGCCGGGCCGCGGCCTCGACCTCTTCGGGCGTGGCTACAGGCTCGAGCCCCCGCAGCGTGGTGATGTTGCGGCACATGCCGACGAGGTTATCGACGGCGGCGGGCCACCTCGTCGACCTCGTGGGCCAGCAGCCTGACCTGGTGGTCGATCCTGTAGCCGGGTACGCCACCCGTGTCGATCAGGCGGTAGACGTCCCGCAGCGCGACCCCCAGGCGGGCGGCGGCCCGGGTGGGGGTGATCCATTCGTACGAGGAGCGACCGCCCGGGCGGTCGGTAGCGCCAACGGTCACCGAGACCCACCCCTCGTCGCCGGGCGCGTTCGTCGGTAGGCCGACGTGGTCGTCGTGTGCACGGGTGCTTCCGCCTTGTCTCGCCATCGGGTCGTGTCTGCCGGTCGTCGCCCGCCGGCCACCGGGTCGCCGGAACGCCGGCCGCCGACACGGTGGGGAGCAGCCGCCGGGTGCACGTCGGCTGCATCGACCTCGGTTGCCCCCACCTCGATGCCCGTTCGCCACGCATCGGCCCCAAGTGGAGGTCACGCACCGTAGAGCACCGGTCACGTGAGCGCCAGACTTTGAGTGTGTCTTGTCTGTTTGCAGTATCTTTACTCGTTGCTTGTGTTCAGCAAATGTCGGGGCGGCCGGGCGACGACGGTCGCGGCGTGCTGGCAACATTGCGACCAGACCGAGCCGTCGGACATGGCGGCCCACGACCCGCGAGCCGGAGGACCCCAGTGCCCACCACGATCGGCTTCAACCACGTGGCCACCCTGACGCCCGACCTCGATCGCCTCGTCGCCTTCTACGAGACCGTGTTCGGCGCCGAGGTCACGCACGAGATGGCGGCCCGGGACGACCACCCGCGGATGGTGATCCTCGACCTCGGCGGCGGCGCGGGGCTCAACGTGTTCGAGGTGGCGCCCGACGACATCATCGGCGAGCGTCGGCGCCAGGGCGGGCGCGGCGCCATCGACCACTACGGGCTGGCCGTCGAGTCGCTCCCCACCCTCGAGGCGGTCCAGGAACGGCTGGTCGCCGCCGGTGCCGACATCGGCGAGATCCAACAGCTCGGCAGCGAGTGGTCGCTGTTCTTCCGCGACCCCGACGGCATGGAGCTCGAGGTGTGCTGCGCGGCCGACTGACCCGGCGATCCGACGGCGACAGGTCACATTCCTTCAAGAGCAGCTCGGCCCCGGGGTCGTACGGTCGACGGTGACCGACCCCCGAGGAGAGACCCATGACCCACGAACCCACGCCCGACGGCGCGTTCGACCTGTCCACGACGCATGTCCACCTGGGTCTGGGAGCGCGAGCGACCCCGCTGCCCGGCTTCGAATGGTCGTCCGAGTACCTCGATGCCTACACCGAACGCTTCGCCGACGACGGCGACGACGGGCGGCTGGTCACGATGGGCCGCAACGGCGAGTCGTGGACCGTCTGGGAGCGGCACCCGGCCGGCGAGGAGGTCGTGGTGCTGTTGTCGGGCCGGGTCGATCTGATCCAACGCCTCGGTGGTGACGAGCGCCGGATCCCGCTCGAGCCCGGTCAGGCCGTGATCAACCCGACGGGTGTGTGGCACACGGCCGACGTGCACGAGCCCGGTGACGCCCTGTTCATCACGCCTGGTCGGGGAACTGAGCACGAGCCGCGGTAGTTGCGGAACGGGCGTCTCGCGACAGCCATCGAGACGTCCGAGTGCACATAGCGTTGGGTGAGCAGCTCGAGAGAGGCCCCACCCATGGACGCCGACCACATCGACGAAGACGTCCGGCTCGCCGTGTTCCGCCACTTCGCCGCGACTGGCAGGGCGCTGGACGACGACGAGCTCGCTGCAGCGCTCGGTGTCCCGCCCGCGGACATCGGGGCCGCCCTCGGCCGTCTCGCCGAGGCACGTCATGTCGTGCTCGGCGCCGACGGGCGCATCGTGATGGCGCACCCGTTCACGGCGGTCCCGCTGGGTTTCGCAGTGATGGGCGAAACCACGTTGTGGTGGGGCGGGTGCGCCTGGGATTCGTTCGCCGTTCCCCACCTGTTGCCGGCAGAGCCCGAGGTACTCGTGTCGACTCGCTGCCCCGGCTGTGGGGCAGCGCTGGCCTGGGTCGTCGGTCGCGAGGCGCCGCCCACGGGCAGCGAGGTCGCCCACTTCCTCGTCCCCGTCGACAGGATGTGGGACGACGTCGTGCACACCTGCGGCCACCAGCGGTTGTTCTGCAGCGAGACCTGCGTGGACGCCTGGCTCGAACGCTCCGGGAACCGGCGAGGCGACGTGATGGACCTGGCCACGCTGTGGCGCCTGGCCCGCGGCTGGTACGCGGGGCGCCTGGAGCGCGGGTACACCCGCCGCGAGCCGTTGGCTGCGGCCGCGTACTTCCGGGAGGTGGGGCTCACCGGGCCGTTCTGGGGCCTGCCCGGCTGACGACGGACCGGGGCGTCCCTCGACGCGGTCAGGGGAGCGCAGGCTCGGCCATGGGCGCGGCGCCGAGGTCGGCCATCTCGCGGCGTCCGTCCTCCGCCTGGTCGCCTCCCGCCAGGACGAGCGTGCGGGCCCACTGGTAGCGGCACGCGGTGTTCCGCAGCGCCGCGGCGACCGCCACGAGGCGGTCGCTGTCGCCGTCGAGCAGGGCCTCCGCCCGGTCGACCAACGCGACGGCAACCGGGTTGGAGGCGGTCACGGGGCGGGCCCGGTCGATGCGTCCGCGGGCGCTCGGGTCGGCGGCGAGGACGGCCGCCTCGGCGTGGAGCGCGGCGTACCAGGGCCGCCACTCGCCCGTGTGCCAGTTGACGAAGCTGGCGGGATCGTCACGCATGCGCTCGAGCGCGGCGCCCGCCTCGCCGCGGTGCAGACACACGATCGCATCGAAGGTGGGGCCGTAGCCCGTGTAGCACCCCTCGAGCCGGGTGCGGTCGAGGCCGAGGTCGACGGTGATGCCCAGCCACTCGGCGCGCGCGTCGTCGTCGCCGCGCAGGCCGTGCACCATCGCGACGGCGTACGCCCCGCTGGCCAGGCTGCCCGCGACCGGGCGGCCCGCCCGCTCCCAGCCGCGTCGGAAGCGCTCGGCGTCGGTGAGCACGCGGTCGAGCTCGCCGGCCAGCGCCTCGACCCGCATGCGACGGCTGGTGCCCAGGTGGCCCTCGATGCTGTGGAACGGCAAGCGGGCGAGCGTGTCGGCGAACCCACGGGCGGCGGTGAAGTCGCCTGCGGTGAGCGATATCTCCGTGGCCATGTTGTACGCGTCCGCGATCTCGAACGCGGTCTCCGCCGAGGGTCTGACCTGCGACAGCAGCGCGACGCGCCGCTGGACGGCGTCGAGCGCGACATCCACGTCGCCCAGACCGAGGTGCACGGCGGACAGTCCGTCGAGCGCCGCGCTCTCGAGCAGCGGATCGTCCAACGACTGGGCCGCGGCCACTGCTTGTGCCGCCGTGATCCGCGCGTCGGGGTCGACCTCGTCCATCTCGAAGGTGAGAGCGGTGAGGATCGCGGCATCGGCTCGCGGGTCGCTGGTGGCCAACGACCTGGCCTCGGCGATCAGGTCGCGGTGGGTGCCCTCCGGCGGCTTGTCGGCGATGATTCCCGGCCCGCGCAGCAACAGCTCGGCTGAGCGGGCGAGCGCTCGGGCCGCGGTGCCGGAGTCGCCCGCGGCCGCGGCGGTGTCGGACGCGGACCGCCAGAGGCGAAGCGAGTCGTTGCCGGCCTGGCGGCTGGCCGCGGCACCGCCGGCACACATCAGCATCTCGACCTGGGTGTCGCTGTCGGCCGCCACCTCGGCGGCCTGTTCGTAGCGGTGCTGGCTCTCGCCGAGCAGCCCGCGGGTGAAGCACGTGGCGGCCAGCAGGCGGGCGAGCGTCAGGGTCTCGCCGCGGAGGTCGGCCCGATGCATGGCCCACTTGAGGGCGGCGCGGGCGTCGTCGGCGGCCCGGTCGAAGTCGCCGCGCCAGGTGGCGAAGTCGTCGGCGCGGGCGAGGGCGACAGGCAGCGGCAGATCGACCCGGGAGTCGAGCCGCGCCATCGTGTCGCCGGCCCAGGCCAGGTGCCGGTGCCGGACCCGATCGCGTTCGGCCGGTGGGTCGCCGCCGTCGTGGTCGGTCGCATCGGCACCGCCCACGGCCGCCCCCGTCGGGGCGACGTCCATCTGCTCACCGCCGTACTGGCGGATCGTCTCGAGCACCCGGTAGCGGGTCTCCGGCCCGCGCGAGGCCACGAGCAGGCTGTGCTCGGCCAGCCGTGCCAGCCCATCGGCGACGGTCGTCGCCTCGACCGGGGCGAACCCGGCGACCGAGGTGGCGGCGTCGGCCGTGAACGGCGCGGCGAAGACGGAGACGCGACGCACCAGCGCCTGGTCGGCGGGCGAGAGCAGGCCGTAGCTCCAGTCGATGGTCGAGCGCAGCGACTGGTGGCGCTCGTCGAGCCGCGAGCCGCCCGACAGGAGCCGGAACCGCTCGGACAGGCCCCGCTCGATGCCGTCCAGCCCGAGCGAGGGCAGGCGGGCGGCTGCCAGCTCGATGGCGAGCGCGCTGCCGTCGAGGCGTCGGCAGATCTCGCCGATACGCCCGTGGTCGACGGGGGAGAGGTCGACCGACCCCGCCTGGCGGGCGCGCTCGACGAACAGGGCGACGGCATCACCCTCGGCACCGGCGTCGGCGTCCGGCAGCGACAGCCCGGGCACCGGGAACACCCACTCGAAGGGCAGCATCAGCCGGGCCTGCGAGGTGGCGAGCACGCTCACTCCGGGGCACCGCCCGAGCAACCGTTCGACGAACACAGCCGCGCCCGCGGCGAGGTGCTCGCAGTTGTCGAGGACGAGAAGGGCCTCGCGCTCGGCGAGGTGGGCGACGACGGCATCGTCCACGGACCGGCCCTGCGGGTCGCCGAGGCCGAGCGTGTTGCACACCGCGGTGGCGATGAGCGCGTCGTCGGTGACCGGCACGAGGTCCACGAACCAGACGCCGTCCCGGCGGGCCCCCGCCAGCGCGGCGGCGACCGCGGTCGCCAGACGGGTCTTGCCCACACCCCCTGGCCCGGTGGCGGTGACGAGCCGATGGGACTCGACGGCGACGGTGAGCTCCGCCACCTCGGCGGCGCGTCCGACGAACGACGTGAGCGGCACGGGCACCGCGCGCAGAGGCGCAGTGGGAGCGGCCGCCGGCCGGCCTCCTGGGCCGTCCTCGTGGCCGGCGTAGTCGTCGCCGCCACCGTTGCGGAGGTCGACCGTCGCCATCGGGGTCGAGTCGCGGGTGGTGGGCCGGTTGGCGAGCCGGGCGAGGGCGCGGCGGTCGGCGACCCCCAGCTTGCGCAGCAACGACGAGACGTGGCTCTCGACCGTGCGGACCGAGACGAACAGCCGGGACGCGATCTCCGCGTTCGTGGCCCGCTCGGCGACGAGCTCGAGCACCTCGGCCTCGCGCTCGGATACGCCGGCGTCGGTCAGCGTCTCGGAGGAGCCCACGTAGTGATTGTGCCCGACCGGGGGCCACAACCGGACGCCTTTACGGCCGTCGGAGCCGCCGATCCGTGGTCGATCCGTGGTGGTTCAGTGGCCGTTCAGTGCTGGTCACGGATGGCATAAGCCCTGGTCAGGCGCATCATCGAGTCACACCACAGACCAAGGACCCTCCGATGAACCACCACGAGACCATCGCCCTCGCCGAGCAGCACCGCACCGATCTGATCGAGGATGCCGCCCGAGCCCGTCGCCGCCACCCCCGAGCCCGTCACGTCCGCCCGGTCCGCACCTGGCTGGCCCGGCGCCGCGAGCTGAGCTGAGTGCACCGAACGCCGATCTCACCGGCGGCGGAGGACGGCGGGGAAGACAGGGCCGGCGCCGGCCTCGCGCAGACGGGCGCCCACGACCGTCATCGTCCAGCCTGAACGCCACTCGTCGTCGAGCAGGAGCACCGGCCCGCGGGGCCAGCCGCCGTCGGGGGCGGACGGTGTGAAGGCGTCCCACACGTTGGTGAGCTGGTGCGCCGAGTTGCCCATGTCGGCCTGCGGGGGCCGATCGTCGGCGGTGCGCCGCACCACGTCGGCCGCGCCGAGCTTGCCGAGCTCGGCCAAGCGCCGGGCGAGCTCCGGGACGGTGTCGGGACGGGTACGGGACGGCACCCAGGTGACCCAGGTCGGGCGGCTCTCCCACGGCCAGCGCTTCAGCATCCCGGCGACGCCGAGGACCAGCTCGTCGTCGACGGCCCGCCCGTCGTCGAGCACCTCGGTCACCAGGCCTGACCAGCCGCCGTCGCCGTCGGCCGCCAACGCCCGTCCCTCGGCGACGCGCACGGCAGGCGCGATGTTGCCCTTGGCGACGCCGACGCCGCGAGGCCACTGCTTGCGGGGAACGAGCGGGTGGTCCTGGGCGCGCAGGTGGTCGCGGGCCGCCGTGATGTCGGCGGGCACAGGGCGGGCAGGGGTGCCCGTGCAGTTGTCGCAGCGACCGCAGCCGCCGGCGGTGTCCGCACCACCCGCACCGTCCGCGCCGTCCGCGCCGACGAACGGGTCGTCGAGCTGGGTGCGTAGGAACCGCATGCGACAGCCCGCGGTGCCGACGTAGTCGAGCATCGCCTGCTGCTCCGAGCGGCGGGCCGCAGCGACCCGCTGGTACCGCTCGCGGTCGTAGACCCAGGGCACGCCGGTCGCCCGCCAGCCGCCTCGCACCCGCTCGACCGAGCCGTCGACGTCGAGGACCTTGAGCAGGCCCTCGAGCCGACCCCGCCCCAGGTTCACCGTGTGCTCGAGGGCGGTGGTGGGCACCGTGCCCTCGTCGGCTGCGAGCTGCTCGAGCACCCGGCGCACCAGGCCCTCGGGCGGGAAGGCGGTCGAGTCGAACCAGTCCCAGATCGCCCGGTCCTCGGCTCCGGGCAGCAGCACCACCTCGGCGGTGTCGACGGCCCGGCCGGCGCGGCCGACCTGCTGGTAGTAGGCGATGGGCGAGGGTGGCGCGCCCAGGTGGACGACGAAGCCCACGTCGCCCTTGTCGAAGCCCATGCCGAGCGCCGAGGTGGCCACGACCGCGCGCAGCTCGTTGGCCCGGAGGGCGTGCTCGATGCGCTCGCGGTCGACCGGGTCCGTGGCGCCGGAGTAGGCCTCGACCGCGTGGCCGGCCCGCCGCAGCCAGCCGGCCACCAGCTCGGTGCCGGCCACGGTCAGCGTGTACACGATGCCCGAGCCCGGCAGGTCGTCGAGGTGGGCGGCCAGCCAGGCCAACCGCTCGGCGGGGCCCACCTCGACGACGGACAGGTGCAACGAGGCGCGGTCGAGGCCGCCCCGCTGCACCACCGGGTCGGTGCCGAGCTGCTCGGCCACATCGGCCACCACCCGGTCGTTCGCCGTGGCCGTGCACGCCAGCACCGGCACGTCGCCCAGCCCGGCCAGGACGTCCCGGATGCGCCGGTAGTCGGGGCGGAAGTCGTGACCCCAGTCGGAGATGCAATGCGCCTCGTCGATCACCAGCAGGCCGATCTCGGCGGTGATCCGGGGGAGGACGTCGTCGCGGAACCCCGGTGAGTTGAGCCGCTCCGGCGACACCACCAGCAGGTCGACCTCGCCCGCCACGACCCGCTCGTGGATCGCGTCCCAGTCGTCGGTGTTGGCGGAGTTCACCGTCTCGGCCACGATGCCGGCGCGGCGGGCGGCGGCGATCTGGTCACGCATCAACGCCAGCAGGGGGGAGACGACCAGCGTCGGCCCGGCACCCCGCTCGCGCAGCAGGGCGGTGGCCAGGAAGTACACGGCGGACTTGCCCCACCCCGTGCGCTGCACGACCAGGGCGCGCCGGCGGTCGACCACCAGGGCCTCGATGGCGGCGAGCTGGTCGGGCCGGATCTCGGCGTCGGGGCCGGCCAACGCCCGGATCAGCTCACCCGCCCGGTCGGCCAGGTCGGCGGTCGGGGCGGCGCTCACGGGGTCGGCGTCCATCCGTCGATCGTGTCAGACGCGGGCGGTGAGAGAGTCCTCGAGAGCGCGCAAGAGGTTCGGGGACCGGCGACCGGACCGCGCCGCTCGCACCACTAGCGTCGCCGGTTCGTGCCTGCTCCTCGTCGTCTCGCCTCCATCGCGGTCATCGTCAGCCTCGCTGTGTCGGGTGCCTCGTGCTCCGGGAGCGACCGGTCGCCATCGAGTCGCGACGACGCCGAGCCGGACGCGACCACCGCCACGGCGCCGCCCGACGGTTCGACGGCCGCCGAGATGTGCGCCGGCGCGGTGCACGACACCGCGGCGGTGGCGGTGGCGTCGGTCGACCTGGTCGAGACCTCCGGCCTGGCCGCGAGCCGCCGCTTCGACGGTGTGCTGTGGGCCCACAACGACTCCGGTGGGGAGGCGGAGGTGTTCGCCGTCGGGGCTGACGGTGCCGACCTCGGTCGCTACCTCGTCGACGGAGCGGACGCACAGGACTGGGAGGACATGGCCCTCGGCGCCGGGCCCGACGGCGACGACGTGCTCTACCTGGGCGACATCGGGGACAACACCGCATCCCGGTCGTCGATCACCGTGTACCGAGCCCCGGAGCCCGACGCAGCGCCCGACACCGCCGGCGGCACGATCACCGGGGTCGAGGGGCTGACGCTGACCTACGGCGACGGACCGCGCGACGCGGAGGCGCTGCTCGCGGACCCCGTGACAGGAGACGTGTTCGTCGTCAGCAAGCAGTGGGACCTGGGCCCGTCCGGCGTCTACCGCGTCCCGGTCGAGGCCGCCCCCGGCGCGTCGATCACGATGGAGCGAACAGCCGATGTGTCCCAGCCGTCCCCGGACCTCGTCACCGGCGGCGACGTCTCGGCCGACGGGTCGCTCGTCGCCCTGCGCACGTACGGCAGCGTCCTGTTGTGGGACCGCGCTCCCGACCAGACGGTGCCCGAGGCCCTGACCGCCGAGCCGTGCTCGGCCCCGGTGGTGGCCGAAGCCCAGGGCGAGGCGGTGGCGTTCTCGGCGGACGGGCGCGGCTACGTCACGATCAGCGAGGGGCAGAACCCGGTGATCAACTGGTTCCGACTGCCGTCTGACTAGGCGTTCCTCACCGGGACGGCCAGCGCTCAGCGGCGAGCGCGGGCCGCCGGGTCCTGGCGGTAGAAGGCGCTCAGCACCTCGTACAGCGCCGACTTCTCGGCCAGAAGCTGGACCGGCCGGTCGAAGAACACCTCGGTGGCGACGGCGAAGAACTCGCCGGGGTTCACACCCGCGTACGCCCGCAGCACGGTGCCGCCCTCGCCCGCCCGCAACAGGTCGTACTCGGCGGTGCACACATCGATCCACCGCTGGCGGGCGGCGCGGTCGGGTAGGGGAGGGGTGCCGTCGACCGTGCCGTCGAGCATGTCCAGCTTGTGCGCGAACTCGTGGAGCACGACGTTGTACCCGCGCTCGGGGTGGCGGGCTCCGGCCCGGGCGGCGTCCCACGCGATGACGACCGGCCCACGGCGGGACTGGGCCTGGCCCACGATCGGAAGCGGCTCGTCGGTGACGACCCCGCGGGCGGGCCCGGCGCGCTCGCCGCGCAGCGTCACGGTCGTGGGGTGCACGATGATGGCGGTCACGTCGCGGTAGCAGTCGATGTCGAGGCCCAGGACCAGCAGGGCGGCCTGGGCGGCGATGACGACCCGGATCTCGTCGGTCAGCGCGAAGCCGTTCGCCGCCTCCCAGCGCCGCTCGACCACCTGCGCCATGAGGTCGCCCAGCCGGTCGCGCTCGCCGTCGTCGAGTACGGCCCAGTGGGCAACCGTCGCGGCTGTCAGGTCGCGCCACGACTCGGGCAGGCTCCGGTCGTCGCGTCGCCAGCGCCCCCACACGTCAGCTCGCCCCCGTCATCGTGCGCGCACCGTTTCCAGCCATCGGGCGACCATCCTGGCGTGCGTGCGGCCGAAACCCGCCGCACGCGGCGCCTTCTTGGCGGCGGCACGCACGGCGCCCGGTTCACGGTCGGCGCGGTCAGTCAGGCACGGGGTGTCGTGATCACGACCGGGCACGGCGCGTGGCGGACGACGTGATCGGACACCGAGCCGAGCAGCGCCCGTCTGAGGCCGCCCTGGCCGCGGGATCCGACGACGAGGGCACGCGCGGCGACCTCGGCCGCGAGGTCGCACAGCGCCTGGCCCGGAGCGCCCCGCACGACGCGGGTCTCGGCTCCGTCGAGTCCGAGCGCCTCGGCAGCTCGATCGACCACGTCCTGGCCGTCGACCCGCTGCGCCTCGGTGAGGTCGTCGAGCGCCGCGGGCGACATGATTCCGCCCGCGATGCCCGCGCCGGTCACGAGCGTGGGGTCGACCGGGTCGATCGCGGTGGCGACGATGATCCGCCCGGCCGGCCGCAGCACCGCGAGCCCCGCCGCGAGCGCCTCGCCTGCCAGCTCTGATCCGTCCGTGCACAGGACGATCGTGTCCGTCATGGCCGGGAGTCTCGCGCGGCGTCAGGTCAGCTCGACCAGGGCGTCACCCAGGGAGTCCATCGCCGCCTCCAGTTGCGCGTCGGCGAGGTACGGCGCAGGGCCCAGTCGCAGGACGCCGGCCCGGCAGTCCGTGTGCACGCCCCGCGCCAGCAACTCATGTTGCAGCCTCGACGCGTGCGGCGTCCGCAGGGCGAGGAACCCGCCGAACGCAGAGAGCGGCGCGCGTCGCGGTCGCGGGTGATCACATTCTCGGGTGCGTCGAGGGCGTCGAACCGGCTCGTCAACACGTCGACCTGGTGGAGATACGACTCCCGCAGCAACGTGGGCGTGAGGCCCTGGTCCACGAAGAAGCGGAGGACGTACGCCGCCCGGTAGTTGCTGGTCGGGTCGTAGGTGGCGCCGGCGAATCGCCGGCCCCCCGGCGCATAGGCGACGAGATCGGGATCGTGCTGGTCGGTCATCGTGTCGAACTCGGCGAACCACCCGGTGAGGACGGGACGCATCCGCTCCGCGTGGCCGGGCAGCCGCAGGAACGCGTTGCCCTCGCCGAGCTGGAGGTACTTGTAGCCACCGCCCACGATCCACGCGTCGCTGAGGCCGAGATCGTGGATCGGGAGCGGGACGCACCCGAGTGCGTGGTAGGCGTCGACGACCAGCTCGGCGCCCCAGGTGGCACACCGCTCGGCCAGCGAGTCGAGGTGACCCACGATGCGGGACGACTCGAACAGCACGGCCGAGACCAGCACGGCCGCGGTGCGCTCGTCGACGATGTCGGCCAGGCGTTCGGCCAGCGTGTCGACGGGCTCGGCCGCGACGCGCACGACGTCGACGCCGGCCTCGGCCAGCCGCGCGAGCTGCCGCCTCAGGCTGTGGAACTCGCCGTCCGACGTGACGAGGCGCGGGCGCTCCCCCGCGAGGTCGAGGCACGACAGCAGGCGCACCACCAGGTCGTGGGTGCTCTCGGCGAGGGCGACCTCGCCCGCAGGATCGACGAGCAGGCGCCGGACCCCGGCGCGGACCTCGTCGGCCCGGGCGAAGGCGCGGTCCCACTTGTCGTCGACTGCGTCGGCGGCGTCGTCGAACGCCTCGATCTGCCCGTCGCGGGCGACGTCCGGCCACGCCTGGTGCGAGTGGCCGGTCAGCAGCAGACGGTCGGCCACGCGGAAGCGCGAGTAGTGCGGGGCCAGGGCGTTGGGCATGGAGGACAGGTCGGCGACCGCGATCACAGCTCGCTCCGGATGGCCCACAGGTCGGGGAAGGCCGGGTTCGACAGCGTGGACCGCAGGTAGGCGGCGCCGAGCGACCCGCCCGTCCCCGGCTTGGTGCCGATGGTCCGCTCGACCATCTTCACGTGCCGGTAGCGCCACTCCTGCACGCCCTCGTCGATGTCGACCAGCCGTTCGGCCACCTGGGCGGGCTCGCCGTCGTCGCGGTAGACGTCCAGCAGCACGCGCCGGACCTCGTCCGACGGCTCGGGTGGCCGGGACACGTCCCGCGCCAGCGCGTCGGCCGGCACGTCGTACCCCTGGGTGACGAGGTAGCGCAGGAACGAGTCGAACAGCGCGGGTCGGGCCATGGCGTCATCGATACGGGCACGGGCGTCGCTGTCACGGGGATAGTGCTCGACGACCTGCGGGTCGCGCCGACCGAGCACCGACTCCAGCTCGCGGAACTGTGCGGACTGGAACCCACTCGCCGCGTCGAGCCGGTCGCGGAACCCGAGGAACTGGCGCGGCGTCATCGTCTCGAGCACGTCGATCTGCACGACGACGACCTTGAGGACCGTGAGCACCCGCTTGAGCGTGTGCAGCGCGTGCGGCGTGTCGCCGGCCTCGAGGCGGCGCTGCAGGTGGCCGATCTCGTGGAGCAACTGCTTGAACCACAGCTCGTACACCTGGTGGACGACGATGAACAGCAGCTCGTCGTGCTCGTCCGACCGCGGGTGCTGGGCTCCGAGCAGGTCGTCGAGCCCGAGGTACGACGAGTAGGTGAGGGCGGGGGAGCGGTCGGTCACGGGCCGTCACCTCAGTCGACGCGTTGCGGTGGGGGCGGTGCGCGCAGCGTAGATGCCGCGCCCATCGGGCCGACGACCACACGACGAATCGACGAGCCCGGCGCGGTCGTACTGGTGTCCTCGTCCGCTCGTGTGCTCTCCGGAGGCAGCCGTGTCAGACAGTCATGGGAAGTTCCGGCCAGGTGTCCTGCTGGCGTTGATGTGCGGGGTCCAGTTCATGGTCATGCTCGATCTGGCGGTCGTGAACGTCGCCATCCCGTCGATGCAGGCCGATCTCGGCCTCGCCCAGGCCGACCTGCAGTGGGTGGTCGTGGCCTACGGCGTCACCCTCGGCGGGTTCCTCCTGCTGGGTGGCCGCGCCGCGGACCTGCTCGGCCGCCGGCGGGTGCTCGTCGGCGGGCTGGTGGTGTTCGCCCTCGCATCGTTGGGCGCGGGCCTCGCCGACGGCCTGGCGCAACTGGTCGTGTCGCGTGCCGTGCAGGGCGTTGGTGCGGCGCTGGCGGGATCCGCGGCGTTGTCGATCCTGGTCGCCACGTACGCCGAGGGCGCAGATCGCACCCGCGCCCTCGGGATCTTCGCCGCGGTGTCGGGCAGCGGGGCGTCGGTCGGCGTCATCGCCAGCGGTCTGCTCACCGACGGACCGGGCTGGGAGTGGATCTTCCTGGTCAACGTCCCCATCGGCGTCGTGCTGATCGCCTTCGTGCTGCGGCACGTGCCCCGCGTCGTTCCCGCGGACCGCGGGTCGGTCGACGTGATGGGTGCGGCCATGGTGACGGCCGGGTTGATGGCGATCGTCTACGCCATCAACAAGAGCATCGACTACGGGTGGACCTCGGCGACCACGCTCGGGTTCCTCGCGGCCGGTGCCGCGCTGCTCGGAGCGTTCGTCGTCGTCGAGCGGCATGCATCGTCACCACTCGTGCCGCCGGCGATGTTCCGCCGGCGCACGCTGATGACCGCGGTCGTGGTGGCCGCCCTGGTGTTCTGCTCGTTCTTCGCCACGATCTTCCAGGGCACGCTGTTCATGCAGCAGGGCCTCGGGTTCTCGGCCGTGCGCACCGGGCTGGCGTGGATCGCCGCCACCGCGAGCTCGCTGGTCGTCGCCGGGGCGGTGGCACCTCGCTTCGTCAACCGCTTCGGGCCCAGCCGATCCCTGGTCCTGGGACAGGTCGTCGTCGCGGCCGGCCTGGTGCACCTCTCGATGGCTCCGGCCGACGCGTCCTACTGGGCCGATCTGTTCCCGGGCTTCCTCGCCTTCGGTGTCGGTCTCGGGTTCTCGATCATGGCGACCCAGGTCGCGGCATTCATCGGTGTCGAGGCCGCGGTCGCGGGCCTTGCGGGCGGGATGGTGGAGACGGCGCGCGAGATCGGCGGTGCGGTCGGCACCGCGGTGGTGGCCACGATCGCGATCGCCCGCGCCGACGACGCTCTCGCCTCGGGAGCGGCGCCGGCGGCCGCCCTCTCCGAGGGGTTCCAGCGGGGGTCGCTCGTCGCTGCCGGGTTCAGCGTGGCCGCGGCGATGGCGGCGGCGCTGTTGCTGCGCCCCGCAGAGCGGAAGGCGGCAGCCGCGGCCGCAGCTGCGCCCACGCCGGTCGCCGGGGAGTCGGTCGCCCTCGCCACGGAGCCGCGATGAATCCCGCACGTGGGGACGGTCCTACTGGGGGAGATCGGCGCGCCCGGCGTCGAGTCGAAGGAGCGACGAGACGTGACAGACGTGATGGCACCCGACGCAGCGGACCGCCGCGACCTCGAGGAAGCGTTCGAACAGCACCGCCGCGACCTGACCGGCTACAGCTACCGCATGCTGGGCTCGGCGTTCGAGGCCGACGACGCGGTGCAGGAGACCATGGTGCGGGCGTGGCGCGGGTTCGCCCGCTACGAGGGTCGCGCGCCCCTGCGGTCGTGGCTGTTCCGCATCGCGACGAACGTGTGCTTCGACATGATGCAGGGACGGAGCCGCCGGGCGATGCCGATGGACCTCGGGCCGGCGTCGGCGGCATCCGTGGTCGCCTCGGCCCCGGACTCGGCCGACGTGGCATGGCTGCAGCCCATCCCCGACAGTCGCGTCGTGCCCGCCGTCGCCGATCCGGCCGAGCTGGCGGCGGGCCGGGAATCCATCCGCCTGGCGTTCGTCGCCGCGCTGCAGCACCTACCGTCCGCGCCAGCGGGCGGTCCTGATCCTGCGCGACGTGCTGGGGTGGCACGCCACCGAGGTCGCGGAGCTGCTGGGCGTCACGGGCACCTCCGTGCACAGCACGCTGCAGCGAGCCCGGGTGCGGCTGGCCGCCCGTGACCTGGGCGCGCCCGCCGACTCCGCTGGACGACGAGCACCGGGCTCTCCTCCAGCGGTACGTCGACGCGTTCGAGCGTTACGACATCGAGTCGCTGGTCGCCCTGCTGCACGAGGACGCCACCATGTCGATGCCGCCCAGCCCGTTCTGGATGCGGGGCGCGGACGTGATCGCCGCGTGGTGGAACGGGCCGGGGGCGGGTTGCCGGGGCAGTCGCCTCGTGCCGACATGGGCGAACGGGTCGCCGGCGTTCGCGCTGTACCGCCCCGTCGGGCTCGACCACCGCGAGCGCTTCGGCATCCAGGTGGTCGAGGTGTCGGCCGGCCGGATCACCGGGATCCACTCGTTCCTCGAGCCGGGCCTGTTCGACCTGTTCGACCTACCGTCGGAGCCCGCCGCATAGGGCGAACCCGTGTGGTCCCGAGACCGGCATCTCGCCGACGTCCGGATCACGAGGCTTCGTACTGTGAGGACGTGAAGCTGCTCCTGACCTCGTTCCTCCTTGGCGACCACGGCCCCGCCCTCCGTCGTCTCGTCGGCAGCGGGACGCGTGCCGGGATCGTGTTCAACGCCCTCGACGGCTACGGCGCGACCCGCCTCCGAAATCTGCCTCGGGAACGGGCCGCGCTCGACGAGATCGGGTTCGACTGCCACGAACTCGACCTGCGCACGTACTTCGGCGACACGTCGGCGCTACTGAGTCGCCTGGAGTCCCTCGACGTCGTGTGGGTGGTCGGCGGGAACACATTCGTCCTGGCCCGAGCCATGCTGCTGTCCGGCTTCCACGACGCGGCGTCGGACGCCGTCGCGCAGGGGAGGCTCGTCTATGCCGGTTACAGCGCGGGCGCCTGCGTCACCGCGCCCGACCTGCGAGGCATCGATCTGATGGACGAACCAGCGGTCATTCCCGATGGCTACCCGTCGGACGTCGCGGCAGTCGCCCTCAACTGGCTTCCGTGTCGGTTGGTCCCTCACTGGCACTCGGACCATCCCGAGTCCGCAGTCGCCGACGCCGCCGTCGAGCACCTCCTCGCCGAAGGACTCGTCGTTCCGAACGATGCAGGACGGAGACGCCATCGTGATCGACGGCGACCCCCGAAACTCTGGCCTCTAGCCACTCGCCCACCGCCCCCTTTTCGCACGTCTTTTGAATGCTCACCGACCGCATACGTCGGTTCGAGAGATGCTCGGATTCGTCGAACGCGGCGTCGAAGGCCCCAACCGTGCCCCGGACCGCATCCCCAGTGCATGTGGAGGTGGCGCTCGGACGCGAGGACTTCCGGAAAGGGGCGCGACGCGACCGGGTGGAAGCCAGCATCGACTCGACGAAGGCCTGGTGGTCATCGGGGTCCAAATGCACAGGCCTCAGCGACCCACCCGCTCGCAGTGCTCCGGCACTGCGTGAGCGATGGCCGGAACATCCACCCCCTGATCATGGCCCGGGCCCGGTGTTGTACGCCGCCGCGCCGTCCCGAAAGGCCGGATCAGCAGCGCGGGACGAATGCCGGCGGTGGTCAGGCACAGGCGACGCCACACTTCTCCCATGACCGTGTCGCTGCATCACATCGTCATCGACGCCCACGACCTGCCCCGGCTGGCCCGGTTCTGGAGTCAGGTCCTCGATTGGAAGATCCTCTCCGAACGCGCACGAGAGATCGTCATCGGCACCGACACGGACGCCGCAGTCGGGATCTGCCTGATGCCCGCAGGTGATGAGAAGTCGGTGAAGAACCGTGTTCACCTCGACCTCAACCCGGGTGGCCACGCCGGGCCCGACGAGCGGGAGGCCGAGATCGAGCGCATTCTCGCCCTGGGTGCCCGACGCGTGGACATCGGGCAGTCCGGCGACGAGTCCTGGACGGTGCTGGCCGATCCGGAAGGGAACGAGTTCTGCGTCCTCCGGCCGAAGCGGACGCTGGTCGCCTGAACCGGCGTTCCGCCTCAGCGGCTGCTGGTACCGTGCTGCGACGCACGAGGTGGGGTGGACGATGAGGGCTGCGGTTTGCGAGAAATACGGGCCGCCTGAGGTCGTGCAGATCAGAGAGGTGCCCAAGCCCGTGCCGGCGGACGGCGAGGTGTTGGTCAGGGCGCTTGCGACGACGGTGAACTCCGGCGACGCACGAGTGCGGGCGCTGCGAGTCCCGCGCGGGATGGGCCTGCCGGTGCGGCTGAAGCTCGGCGTGACCAAGCCGAAGCAGTCCATACTCGGCTTCGAGATGGCGGGGCAGGTCGAGGCGGTCGGGACGGCGGTCACCCGCTTCCAGCCTGGCGACAGGGTGGTCGCCTCGCGCGGGTTCGACTTCGGCTGCCATGCGGACTACGTGACCGTGGGCGAGCAGGGCGCGATCACCGGGGTTCCCGACAGCTTGAGCTCTCAGGATGCCGTGGCGCTCTGTTTCGGCGGCACGACGGCTCTCCACTTCTTCCAGCTGGGGAAGCTCGCCTCCGGTGAGGCGGTGCTGATCAACGGCGCTTCCGGTGCGGTCGGCACCATGGCCGTGCAACTCGCCAAGAACCTCGGCGCCGAGGTGACTGCCGTGTGCAGCGGCGCCAACGCGGAACTGGTGGGGGGCCTCGGGGCCGACCACGTCATCGACTACGCGACGGAGGATTTCACGCGCAACGGGCAGCGCTATGACGTGATCATGGACAACCACGGCAACGCGCCCTACGCACGGGTCAAGGGCTCGCTGAAGCCGGGCGGCCGGTTCCTGATGATCATCGGCGATCTCTGGCAGATGCTCGCAGCGTCGTGGCAGAAGGCGGTGATCAGCGGCAGCCAGAACGAGTCCTCGATCACCGCCGACAGCTATCGAACGCTCATGTCGCTGGCCGATCGTGGCGTGCTGAAGCCGGTGATCGATTCGGTCCTGCCATTCGCGCAGATCGTCGACGCGTATCGGCGGGTCGACGGAGGCCACAAGGTCGGGAGCGTCGTGCTCACGGTTGGGCAGGACGGCTGAACCATCAGGCTCTCGTGCTCGACAGATCGACGCTCGTGGCTGCTGTCGGGGCGCGCTAGGTGGGGCTCGGAGCCGGTGGTGGGGCCGGCATCGGTCCCCCGAGCTCCTCGGTGACGACGTCGCCGCGGCGGGCGCGGTGGCCAGCCACCACGATCGCACCCAGGCCGACGACGACCGCGGCCAACCCGACGAGCCCGCCCAGGAACGGGACGAGAGCGATGCCCCGCAGGATGCCCCAACCGGCCAGGAACGCGACGATCGGCGAGGCCCGACGGGCGACACGGCGACCGAGGATCCACGCCCCCGCCGTGTACCCGATGCCGTAGATCAGCCCGAGGGCGAACAGCAGTCCGAGCCCGAGGGGCAGCCCGACAAGCGTGACCATGGCGACGACGGCGACGATGGGCAGGCCGATCAGGAGGATCAGCCCCCACAGGATCACCGGCCCGATGTCGCGGGTGGCGTCGGCGACCGCGGTGGCGGCGCGGGGTGCGAGCAGTCCGAGCACCAGACCCAGGATCAGGGTCGAGACCGTGAACGCGAGCCACACGGCCAGCCAGCCGACGACGGACGCAGCGCCTCTCCACGCGGCCGGGTTCCAGCGCTCCCACGAGCCGTCGAGGCGGCCGTCGCCCTCCACGACGGGTCGGTGTCGCGACACGACGTCGCCCTCGATCCGGCCGCCATCGGCCACGACCACCCGGCCGTCGACGGCGACGACGTCCTCGCGGGCGGTGCCGCGGATGAGGACGTCGCCGTTGAGCGCGACGAGCGCATCGCGCACCGTGCCGTCGACGACCACGGGACCGTCCGCGATGAACACGTTGTCGACCGTCTCTCCCTCTCGGACCTCGGCCCGACCGGTCAGCACGACGATGTTGTCTGGCTCGTCCTCGGCCTGTGCACCGGCGGCGGGCGCGCCTGCCGTGAGGGCGAGAGCTGCGAGGAGCAGTGCCAGAGACGTGCGGGTCACGAAGCTCATGGTTCGACCTCCTCAACGCCATGATCTCCGACCGGGAGGCCCGAGGCCACCGTTGCACCGATCCGCGAGCTGCTTCGGTCAGCTCTCCAGGCCGTCCGGCTGAACCTGGCGGCGCACGTCGAGGTGGTGGTGGCGCACCTCGTGGACCGTGTGGACGGCGACCCAACGGAGCGAGCGTTCCCACGGGCTGCGGGTAGTTGTACATCACGGTGCGCTCCCACTCGT
This sequence comes from uncultured Acidimicrobiales bacterium, assembly GCA_963735375.1. Classification (GTDB taxonomy): domain Bacteria; phylum Actinomycetota; class Acidimicrobiia; order Acidimicrobiales; family VFJN01; genus ZC4RG19. The sequence continues at coordinate 206,403 of CAVTKS010000002.1, read as the reverse complement.
CGGGGGACAGGCGGGCCAACACGTTGTCGAACAGGAGGGCGGCGTCGCCGAGCTGGCGCCGGACCGCGGCCGGGTCCTGGCTCGCGTACCCGTCGTGGTCGACCCGCTCGTCCCGGCCCATCGGCGCGAAGGTCGGGCGGTCCGTGCGGCGTGCGGCGAGCACCCGCTCACGCTGAACCAGCAGCACGTCTCGGACGTGGCACGCGTATTCGAGCGGCGACCAGACGTCCGCCTCGGGCCGGGACGTCAGGTCGTGGCCCGGTTCGGCCAGCAGGGCCGTGAGATCCGCGACCCCGGCCACGATCGCCTGTCCCGCGGCCGGCGCCGCGGCCAGGTCGTAGGTGAAGCCACACTCGTCGCACCGGTCCATGCGATGAACCTACGTCGGCTCCGGTCGCCGAGCGATCGCACCACGGAGCGGTGCTCAGCTTGCCGGGAACGACGGCGGCCGGTGGCAGATGCCGCCGGGCCTCCTCAGTCGGGCGCCGGCTCGGGAGCGTCCGCCCCAGCGACCGATGCCGCCGCGCGGCCGAGCTCGCCCTGCTCGACGAGCAGGCCGAGGTACAGCATGCGCAGCGCCCGGTGCAGGGCGTCGACATCGCCGGGCTGGGGACGCGCCAGGTGGTGCAGCGAGAAGCCGTCGGCCAAGGCGATGAATGCCCGCGCTGCGTCCTCCGCGCCCGGGGCGCCGGTCGCGGCCAGGGCCACCTGGGCCACGTGCTCGTAGACCGCCAACGCGTCGGCCACCGGCTGGCGCAGCGCCATGCCGCGCGCCGCCTCCAGGTAGGCCTCGAACTGGGCCAGCGCCCAGGGAAGCGGCCCCGACGGCATCGACGCCTCGCTGAGGGCGGCCGCCATCTCGTCGGGCGACGACTCGTCGCCGCCGAGCTGCTCGGCCAGCGCCGAGAGCCTGGACGCCTCGTCGGCGACGTGGGTGCGCAGCGCCTCGGCCACCAGCTCGTCGATGGACGAGAAGAAGTACGACGCAGTGGCCAGCGGCAGCCCCGCCCGTTCCGTGACGGCCCGGTGGGTCACGCCGGCCGTGCCGCGCTCGGCGGCGACCTCGACCGCGGCCTGTAGCAGCGCGTCGCGGCGGGCCTGGGCCTGCGGGCGGTGCTGGCGGGTCTCGGACATCGCAGCGACCGTACCCCGACTCTGGAAGATCTTCCAGGGTGCTGCTACGTTCGCCCTACCGCACCGATGGGGGTCGACGCCGATGAGCAAGTTTCCGTACGAGGACCGGTTCCCGGTCAACCGCGCGCTCCCCGAGCACGGGCGCCCCCGTGCCGAGGTGCTGGCCGAGCTGCAGGCGATGGCCAAGGAGGAGGACGCCTTCTGGGAGACCGGCAAGTGCTCCGGCACGATGTACTGCGGCGACCACGAGCACTACGACTTCATGAACGACGCCTTCGGCCTGTTCGCCCACGTCAACGTGCTGCAGCGCGACATGTGCCCCAGCGCCACCAAGTTCGAGGCCGAGATCCTCGCCATGGCACTCGACCTGTTCCACGCCGAGGCGGTCACCGACACCGAGCCGGCCGGGCTCATCACCACCGGCGGCACGGGCAGCATCCTCCACGCCGTGCTCGCCTACCGCGAGCAGGCGGCGGCCACCCGCGGCGTGACGCGGCCCAACTTCGTCAAGCCCGAGACCGGCCACCCCGCGTTCGACAAGGCATGTCACCTGTTCGGCATCGAGCTGCGCACCGCGCCCGTCCACCCCGACACGACCACGGTCGACGTGGCGGCCATGGCCGAGCTGATCGACGAGAACACCGTCGCCATCCTCGGCTCGGCCTGCAACTACCCGTACGGCACCATCGATCCCATCCCCGAGCTGGGCGAGCTGGCGCAGAGCCGGGGCGTCGGCCTGCACGTCGACGGGTGCCTCGGCGGGTTCATCCTGCCGTTCGGCCAGGAGCTGGGCGTCGAGAACATCCCGCTGTTCGACTTCCGGGTGCCCGGCGTGACCAGCATCTCGGCCGACACCCACAAGTACGGCTATGCCTTCAAGGGCAGCTCCACCCTGCTGTTCCGCGACAAGGCGCTGCGCAACGGCCAGTACTTCTTCGTGTCCGGCTGGACGGGCGGCAAGTACATGTCGCCCGGCATCGAGGGGTCACGGTCGGGCGGGCTCATCGCTGCCACGTGGGCGGCCATGGTGCAGCTCGGGCGTGACGGCTACCGGCGCTACGCGGAGCAGATCTTCGCCACCGCCGCCCAGATGATCGCCGCGGTGCGCTCGCACCCCGAGCTGCGGATCATGGGCAGCCCCACGTTCTGCTTCTCGTTCACGTCCGACGAGTTCGACATCTACCACGTCAACGACTTCATGCGGAAGCGGGGCTGGCGCTTCAACGGTCAGCAGTACCCCAACGCCATCCACATGGCCGTCACCCGCCCGCAGACCCAGGCGGGCGTGGCCGACGAGTTCGCCGCCGACCTGGCCGAGGCCGTGGCGTACGCGACAGAGCGCAAGGACGAGGCGCCCTTCACGGCGGCGATCTACGGCGGCGTGGCGGGCGGCCTGACCGACGAGGCCGACGAGCTCATCCGGGGTGTCATGGGCGACATGCTCGACCGCCAGGCGCGGATCCCGTCATGACCGCCGAGGGGGGCACCCACCACGGGGGCGCCAGGGACGGCCGCGACGGCCTGGTCCTGGCCGTCGACCTGGGCACGGGCGGGCCCAAGGTCGGGTTCGTGTCGGTGACCGGGCGGGTGGCGTGGCAGGACCACGTGCCGCTGGCGACCCGATGGCTCGACGGCGGCGGCGCCGTGCAGGACGCCAACGAGTGGTGGACGGTCGTCACCGACGCGGTCCGCAAAGCGCTCGCCGGCGGCGACGTGCGGGCCGACGACGTGGTGGCCGTGTGCATCACCGGCCAGTGGGCGAGCACCGTGCCGGTCGACGCCGACGGCGTGCCCGTGGGCGACTGCATCATGTGGCAGGACCACCGGGGCATCCGCCTTGTCCGCCAGCGCATCGGCGGGCCGGTCGCCGGCTACGAGCCGCGGGCGCTGGCCGCGTGGGTGCGCAAGACCGCCGGCATCCCCGGCGGCAACGATCCCATCGGCCACATGCTCAACCTGGCCAAGAACTACCCCGAGGTGGCTGCCGCGGCGCGCTGGTACCTCGAGCCGGTCGACTACCTGGCCATGCGCTTCACGGGCGTCGCCGCCGCCACGCACGCGTCGATGACCGCGTCGTGGCTCACCGACAACCGCCGCCTCGACCACCTGGCCTACGACGACGACCTGGTGCGGCGGTCCGGCGTCGACGGCGACAAGCTGCCGCCCCTGGTCGCGACGGGCTCGGTGATCGGCCCCGTCCGCGACGACGTGGCCGCCGACCTGGGCCTGCCGCGGGGCGTGAAGGTGGTGGCCGGCGTGCCCGACCTGCACGCCGCGGCGATCGGCTCCGGCGCACTGGGCGAGGGCGAGGCGCACATGGCGCTCAGCACCACGTCGTGGATCAGCCTGCCGGTGCCCCGCAAGAAGACCGACGTCATCCACGGCATGGCCAGCGTCCCCGGCTTCGACGGCGGCTACCTGCTGGCCAACAACCACGACACGTCCGGGCTGTGCCTCCAGTGGCTGCGCGACAGCATCGTGGACGTCGACGACGGGCTGTTCGGTGCCAACGGCTGCACGTTCGAGGACCTGACCGCGCTGGCCGCGGCGTCGCCGCCGGGTGCCCGGCGCACCATCTTCACGCCGTGGCTGGCGGGCGAGCGCACGCCGGTGAGCGACAGCCACCTGCGGGCCGGCTTCCACAACCTGTCGCTGGCCACCACCCGCGCCGACCTGGTGCGGGCCGTGATGGAGGGCGTGGCCTACAACAACCACTGGCTGCACGGGTACGTCGAGAAGTACGCAAGGCGGCGCCTCGATCCCATCCGCGTCGTGGGCGGCGGCGCCGTGTCCGAGCTGTGGTGCCAGATCCACGCCGACGTCATGGACCGCACGATCGAGCAGGTCACCGATCCGCTCAACGCCCAGCTCCGCGGCGCGGCGATCCTGGCCGGCATGTCGCTCGGGTCGGTCGACCGGTCCGAGGTGCGCGACCTGGTCGGCGTCGCCCGCACGTTCACACCCGACCCGGCCAACCGCGACGTGTACGACCGGCTGTCGGCCGAGGTGCCCAACCTCTACAAGTCGCAGCGCAAGATGTTCCGGCGGCTCAACGGGAGATGGACATGACCGAGCGGAGCGAGGCCCGGGCCCCCGAGGGCATGCTCACCCTCGACGCCCTGCGCGACGCCGTCGGGCGCGACGACATCGACACCGTGGTCGTCGGGTTCACCGACCACTACGGCCGGCTGGTCGGCAAGCGCTACGACGCGGGCATGTTCGTCGACGAGGTGGCCGCCCACGGCACGCACGGGTGCGACTACCTGCTCACCACCGACATGGAGATGGAGCCCGTCCCGGGCTACGACTTCGCCAACTGGGAGCTGGGCTACGGCGACGTCCACCTGGTGCCCGACCCGGCCACGCTGCGGGTGGCCGACTGGCTCGACCGCACGGCGCTGGTGCTGTGCGACGTGGCCGACGTGCGCGACCACACCCCCGTCGAGGCGGCGCCCCGCACGATCCTGCGCCGCCAGGTCGACGCGGCCGCCTCCCAGGGCCTGACGAGCATGGCCGCCACCGAGCTGGAGTACTACCTCTACCGGTCGTCGTACCGCGACGCCGCGGCCACCGGCTACACGCAGCTCGAGGCCGCGGGTTGGTACCTCGAGGACTACCACCTGCTGCAGGGCGCCCGGACCGAGGACTTCACCGCCGCCGTGCGCCGTCACCTGCGCCGCTCGGGCGTGCCGGTCGAGAGCTCCAAGGGCGAGTGGGGCGTCGGCCAGCACGAGCTCAACATCCGCTACGCGGACGTGCTGGCGATGGCCGACCGGCACGTCGTCTACAAGCAGTGCCTCAAGGAGTCCGCCGACCGGCTCGGCGCCAGCGTGACGTTCATGGCCAAGGTGGCGACCGAGCAGGCGGGGTCGAGCTGCCACGTGCACATGAGCCTGTGGCGCGCCGGGGTCAACGCCTTCGCCGGCGACCACGAGCTCGGCCCGGTGCGGTGCTCCGACGAGTTCCGCTGGTTCCTCGGCGGCGTGCTGGCTCACGTGCCCGACGTGATGGTGTTCCTCGCCCCGACGGTCAACTCGTACAAGCGCTACGTCGACGGGTCATGGGCGCCCACCCGCATCGCCTGGAGCTACGACAACCGCACCGCCGGCGTGCGGGTGGTCGGCGACGGGCCCAGCCTGCGGGTCGAGTGCCGCATCCCCGGCGCGGACTGCAATCCCTACCTCGCGCTGGCCGGGCTGCTGGCGTCGGGCCTCGACGGCATCGCCAACCGCACGGAGCCACCGGCGTGCTTCGAGGGCGACGTGTACGCCGCCCGCGACCTGCCCCAGGTGCCCCGGTCGCTGGCCGAGGCCACCGACCTGTTCGTCGCCAGCCCGTTCGCCAAGGCGGCCTTCGGCCAGCAGGTGGTCGACCACTACGCCCACTTCTTCCGCACCGAGTGGGAGGCGTACTCGAGCGCCGTCTCCGACTGGGAGCGGCGCCGCTACTTCGAGAGGATCTGACCCGTGAGGCTGGAAGGCAAGGTCGCGCTGATCACCGGTGCGGGCGGCGGCATCGGCCGCGAGACATCGCTGCTGTTCGCCCGCGAGGGGGCGACGGTCGTCGCCGTCGACCTGAACGAGGAGGCCGCCGGGGAGACCGTGGCGCTCGTGACCGGGGCCGGCGGCGAGGCACTCGCCGTGGCCGCCGACGTCTCGGTGTCCGCCGACTGCGAGGCGATGGTCGCCTCCGCCGAGGACACCTACGGCCGCCTCGACGTGCTGTTCAACAACGCGGGGGTGATGCTCAGCTCCGACGACGACGCGCTCACCACGGACGAGGCGACGTGGGACACCACCATGGACGTCAACGCCAAGGGCGTGTTCCTCGGCTGCAAGCACGGCATCCCCGCGCTGCGACGGGCGGGCGGCGGGTCGATCGTCAACACGGCCTCGTTCGTGGCCAAGCTGGGGGCGGCGACGTCGCAGGTGGCGTACACGGCCAGCAAGGGCGCGGTGCTGGCGCTGACCCGCGAGCTGGCGGTGATCCACGCCCGCGAGGGCATCCGGGTCAACTCGCTGTGCCCCGGTCCCCTGCGCACCGAGCTGCTGATGAAGTTCCTCGACACCGAGGAGAAGCGCCAGCGCCGGCTGGTGCACATCCCGATGGGCCGGTTCGGCGAGGCGGCCGAGATCGCCAAGGCCGCGCTTTTCCTCGTCAGCGACGACGCGTCGTTCATGACCGGCGCCGAGCTGCTCGTCGACGGCGGCATCACCGCCGCCTACGTCACCCCGGAGTGACGTCGGTGCCCGCTCCGCTCCGCATGCAGGTCCAGCAGACGATCAGCCCCGTCGACGGCGCTGTGGTCGCCGAACGTGTCCTCGCGACGCCGCCCGAGGTCGACGCCGTGCTCGACCGGGCGACGGCCGCCCAGCGATCCTGGCGCGAAGTACCGCTGGCGGAGCGCGTGGCCGTCGTCGAGCGGCTGGTGCCCTGGATGGTCGAGCGGGCCGACGACATCGGCCGCGACCTGACCCGCCAGATGGGCCGACCGGTCGCGCATTCGCCGTTCGAGATCTCCCGCGGGTTCGCCGAGCGGGCCACGTGGCTCGCCGGCGCCGCGGCCGAGGCGCTCGCCGACACGGAGCTCCCACCTGCCGAGGGGTTCCGTCGCTTCATCCGCCACGGCCCGCTGGGCGTCGTGCTGGTGGTGGCGCCATGGAACTACCCCTACCTGTGCTCGGTGAACGCCGTGGTCCCGGCCCTGCTGGCGGGTGACGCGGTGGTGCTCAAGCCGGCGTCGCAGACCCCGCTCGTCGCCGAGCGCTGGGCCGAGGGCCTGGCGGCCGCGGGCCTGCCCGACGGCGTGTTCCAGTTCGTGCACGCCGACCACGACACGGTCGCCGGCATGGTGGCCGACCCCCGGGTGGGGTTCGTCGCCTTCACCGGCTCGGTGCCGGGCGGGCACGCCGTCCAGCGGGCGGCGTCCACCCGGTTCGTGGGCACCGGGCTGGAGCTGGGCGGCAAGGACCCGGCCTACGTCCGCGCCGATGCACCGCTCGGGGCGACCGTCGCCGAGCTGGTGGACGGCGTGTACTTCAACGCCGGACAGTCGTGCTGCGGTGTCGAGCGCATCTACGTCGAGCAGGAGCGGTTCGACGAGTTCGTCGAGGCGTTCGTGGCCCAGGCCCGGGGCTACGTGCTGGGCGATCCCCTCGACCCGGCCACGACCCTCGGGCCTCTGGTCCGCGCCGGCGCGGCCACGTTCGTGCGCGACCAGATCGGCGAGGCGGTGGCCAAGGGCGCGCGTGCGCTGGTCGACCCCGGGTCGTTCCCTCGCAGCGAGCCCGGCACCCCGTACCTCGCCCCCCAGGTGCTGGTCGACGTCGACCACTCGATGCGGGTGATGACCGAGGAGAGCTTCGGGCCGGTCGTGGGCATCATGCCGGTCGACGGCGACGACCAGGCGGTCGAGCTGATGAACGACAGCGCCTACGGCCTGACCGCCTCGATCTGGACCGCCGACGTCGACGCCGCGCTGGCCGTCGGCGACCGGGTCGAGACGGGCACGTGGTACCTGAACCGGTGCGACTACCTCGACCCGGCGCTGGCGTGGACGGGCGTCAAGGACTCGGGCCGGGGCGTCACCCTGTCGACCCTGGGCTTCCGGGCCGTCACGCGCCCCAAGTCGTTCCACCTGAGGCTGACGCTGTGACCCGCGTCGGCGTGCTCGCGTGCGACCACGTGGCCGACCGCCATCGGGGTATCGCCGGTGACTACCCCGACATGTTCGGCGCGCTGTTCGGCGCCCACGTCCCCGACATCGAGCTGGTGACGTACGACGTGATCGGCGGCGAGCTGCCCCCGAGCCCCGACGCATGCGACGGCTGGGTCTGCACCGGCTCCCGTCACTCGGTGTACGAGGACCTCGGCTGGATCCGCGGGCTGTCGGGTTTCGTGCGCGCCGTCCACGCGGCGGGCGTGCCGTTCGTCGGGGTGTGCTTTGGCCACCAGGTGCTCGCGCACGCCCTCGGCGGCCGGGTGGCCAAGGCGGCGACCGGCTGGGGCGCCGGCATAGGCCGCGTCGTGGTCGACGGCCAGGCGCCCTGGATGGTCCCCCCCGCCGACGAGCTGGCGCTGCACTTCATGCACCAGGACCAGGTCGAGGCGCTGCCCCCGGGCGGCGCGGTGCTGGGCGGGGCCGACCACTGCCCGGTGGCGCTCATGCAGGTGGGGGAGTCGATGGTGGGCGTCCAGGCCCACCCCGAGTTCATCCCGGCGTACACGGATGCCCTGCTGGCGGAGCGTGTCGCCCGCATCGGCGAGGACGAGGTGGTCGCCGCTCGCGCCGGCCTGACCCGGCCGACCGACGAGGCGACGGTCGCCTGCTGGATCGGCCGCGTTCTCGCCAGGTCCACGAGCCACGTCGACGGGGTGCGCCGATAGCGTCAACACCTCGGGCGGAGCCCGCACTGACTCGGACGGAGGACCATGGAGCTCGAGGCCGCTCACGCTGGTCGATGCTCAGACCTGTCCTACGGAGCGGGTCGGTGACGCTACGATCGGCGGCCGATGGGTGATCGGGGCCTGCCGGGCCTCGAACGAGACGACATGTGGCCGGGGGGCCGGACGTGAACCGTGGATCTCTCCCGCGGGAGGACATCGTGGACGACGGCCCGAGCGACGCGCCGCCAGTGCCCCCGGACGTCGCCGAGCGCATCGTGCGTGCGATCGACCGGGCGCCGGCCACGGTGGTGACGCTGGTCGATCCCGACCTGAACATCCGCTGGATCAGCCACTCGGCCACCTGGGTCACAGGCACCGACCCCGACGCCCGGCAGGGTGCCAGCTCGCTCGAGCGCATCCATCCCGACGACGTCGAACGGCTGATCCACGGTCTCGCCCAGCTGCGGGCAGCCAGCCCGATGGGCAGGCAGCCGGTCGCGGTGCCCCAACCGATCCGCTACCGGTTCCAGCGGTTCGACGGCCGATGGGTGGTCATGGAGGCGACGATCCACAACCTGTTGGCCGACCCGGTGGTCGACGGGCTGCTGGTGTTCTCCCGGCCGGTCAGCGGCGAGCTCGACGGGGTCGGGTACGTCATCGACCTGCTGGTGGCCGAGATGCCGCTGCCCGACGTCCTGGCCGCCTGCGCCGACCTCGTTCCCGACTTCCTGGGCACCGCCGCGGTCGTCGCCTTCGTCGACGGAGACCCGGTGGTGGGCGCTCCGACCGGCAGCCCCGCCGAGCGGCTCTCGACCGATCGCCGGTGGTGGCAGGCCGCCGCACGCGGCGAGAACCTGTGGCCCGTCGACTTCGCCGGCTTCCCCGACGACCTGGCGGCCCGAGCCCGGGCCGAGGGCTTCCGATCGGCCTGGGTCTCGCCGATCCGCGAGCAGCCGTCGGGCGAGGTCGTAGGGGGCGTGGTGGCGTGGGTGAAGCTGGCCGTCGAGCGCAACATCGCCGCCGACGAATCGCTCCGGCACACCGAACGCCTCGCCGGATTGGTCATCGCCGAGGAGCGGCGGCGCGTGGCCCTGACGCGTCTGGCGGTCACCGACCCGCTCACCGGCCTCGCCAACCGGTCGGCGCTCGAGCAGCGACTCGACGAGGCCGCCGGGCCGGTCACGGTCGCCATCCTCGACCTCGACGACTTCAAGCCCGTCAACGACACCCACGGGCACGACACCGGCGACGCCGTGCTGCAGGTGGTGGCCGAGCGGCTCCGCGGAGGCGTGCGTGAGGGTGACCTCGCCGTGCGCTTCGGCGGCGACGAGTTCGCGATCGTGTTCGCCGAGGACACCGACCCCGACGACGCAGCACGGTCTGCGGCACGAGTTGTCGCCGCCATCGGGGCACCCATCGCAGTCGACGGTCGCGTGACCGTGTCGGTCGGGGCGAGCGTGGGCGTGGCCACCGCCACGGCCGAGAAGGTCGCCCAGCTGGCCGACACGGCCCTCTACGACGCAAAGCGGGCCAGGCGGCCCTGAGCCGGCCGGGCGGAACATGCCGCGGGCTCGCGGTGTTGTGCGCTGTGCACCCCACCGACAGGAGCCGCCCCCGTGGGCACCACCAACCTCACCCAGGCAACGTTCGAAGAGACCGTGACCGGCGACGGCATCGTGCTGGTCGACTGGTGGGCGTCGTGGTGTGGGCCGTGCCGGGCCTTCGCTCCGGTGTTCGAGGGCGCCGCGTCGACCCATGACGACATCGTGTTCGGCAAGGTCGACACCGAGGCCGAGCAGGGTCTGGCCGCGTCGGCGGGCATCATGTCCATCCCCACGCTGATGATCTTCCGCGACGGCGTCCTCGTGTTCTCCCAGCCGGGCGCACTGCCGGCCCCCGCGCTCGAGGACCTGATCAGCCAGGTCCGGGCCCTCGACATGGACGAGGTCCACCGCACCCTGGCCGCCGAGGCGGCCGACGCAGCCGCCGGGTAGCCGTCCACGTCAGACGGCACCGTCGTCACGGGAGTGGTTGACTCGCGCCCGTGGGGCTGACACCGATGGGGGACAGGTACCGGCGACCGGATTGGGTGCGGCGTGTGAACGCCATGGGCCCGGCCGGCGGCGGTGCGCGGCGGTTCGTACCGATCGATGCGGGGGAGCTGATCGACAACGCCCGGGCGTCGACCGGCATCGAGGACCCGGGCGATGTGGGCGACGGCGACTGGGAGGGGCGCCTGCGCACGCTCGTCGACGCCGTGAACGCGAGCGAGCTGCACGTCGTCGGGCGGATGATGACCCGCGAGGAGATGCTGCGCAGCCTGCGCACCCGCTTCCTGGTCGCCGAGCGGCGACGCCGCGAGCCGTCGATCGCCGACGAGGTGATCGAGGCACCGATGGTCGTGACCGGCCCCGCGCGCTCGGGCACCACCATCCTGTTCGAACTGCTGGGGCTCGACCCCGGGTTACGCGTGCCGACCGCGACCGACGTGCTCCACCCCGTGCTGCCCACGGGCACCGGCGACGACGAGCGCCGGGCGATGACAGAGGCCGAACAGGAGCTGTGGGCCGACGTCCAGCCCGAGTTCGACGCCATCCACGAGCTGCGCTCCGACCTGCCGGTGGAGTGCATCACGATCTGCGCCCCCTCCTTCGCCGGCAGCCACTGGGCCATGGTGCTCACCGATCACGGCGGGTGGACGCCCGACGTGGCCGCCGACCTCGCGTTCCACCGGGCCATCCTGCAGACCGTGCAGCACGGGCGCCCCGCGCGGCGCTGGCTGCTCAAGACGCCGGGGTACGTGTTCATGCTGGACGACCTGCTCGCCGCCTACCCCGACGCCTGCGTCGTGGTGACCCACCGCGACCCGGCCCGCACCATGCCGTCGACGGTGAGCACCACGGCGATGATCCAGTGGCTGCGCACCGACCGGGTCGAGCTCGACGTCCTCTCGCCGCTCATCGGCGCCGTGTTCACCGATGCGCTCAACACCATCGCCCGCCGCCGCGGCGACGGGTCGCTGCCCGGCGTCTACGGCGACGTTCGGTTCGCCGACCTGATGGACGACCCGGTGGCCGCGATCGACGGCGCCTACCAGGCGATCGGTCGTGAGCTCACCGACGGGCACCGGCAGGCGATCACCCGGTACCTGGCCGCCAAGCCCCGGGCCAAGCACGGCACCCATCGGTACACGGCGGCAGATTGGGGCTTCGACGCCGACACCCTGCGCGCCGACCTGGCCGACTACATGACGACCTTCGCCGTCGCCGCCGAGGCCGATTGACCCGCCGGACGGTCAGGGGTCAGGCGAGCGAGTCGACGGGGACCACCTCGGCGGTCGGGGTGTCGATCGGGCCGTCGGGCAGCATGAACCGCCAGAACACCAGACCGAACGGCCGCCCCTCGGTGGCCAGCCAGTTGGGGACGCCCGGGTCGCGGTGGGCGAGCACCATCGTGACCGTGCCGTCCGCGTCCGCGAGGGCCTGGGCCCGGTTGAGGCTCACCGGGTTGCGCAGGTAGTCGAACGTCTGCATCTGGCGGGTCCACAGCGACACGTTGGCGCACCGGCACTCGGGCCAGCGGGCGCGCATGACCAGCGCCTCGTCGGGGCCGAGCAGGTACGGCGCCATGCTGTACGCGGCGTCGGCGGCCGCCAGCGCGTGGGCACCGGGCGCGCGGGCGGCGGGAAGACGTGAGGCACGCGCGACACGAACTCGGGCGCCTCGCCTTCGCCCGGCTTGGCGATCGTGTCGAGGGTGCGGCTGCGGACGTAGGTGCCCATGCGGCGGATGGCCGCGGCGACCGACGCGTCCGTCGGTGCCGGCGGGGCGGCGGGGACATCGCCCGCGCCGGCGACGAGATCGATGCTGAGCCCCAGGTCCGGAACCGGCGGGACGTTCGGCGACGCCGCGCCCTCCCAGTAGTGGCGCACCGTCAGTCGTGACGCGTCATCGGTCAGCGGCAGCCAGCCGCGCTCGTGGGGCGGTCCGCCGACCGTGAGCTCGAACGACCCGTCCTCCGTGACGTCGAACCCCGTGTCGTTGAGCACCCCCACGGTGCCCGACGGGAACGCCCCGTCGTCGGCGCCGGCCTCGACCGTGAACGACACGTAGACGGCGCCGGCCGTACGCCCCCGCACCCGGTACGTGCCGGCGGGGTGGATCCGGGAGTCGTGGTAGCGAGCGTCGGAGTTGTCGCCCAGCGCCTTGCGCCACGGCGTGACGATGGCGCGGAAGGTGGGGTGCGCGGCGTCGTCCTCGAACTGGGTCTCGATGCCCGTAGCCAGGTGGTGGACGATCACCCGCAGGCCCTCGGCGCTGTCGCCGGGGTCGGACAGACCCCATTCGGTGCCGGCGAACCGGTCGCCCACCTCGCCGAGGGTGGCGAGCAGCTCGGCGAAGGCGGCCTGGCTTTCGGACATCGGATCCCCTCCCGGTCGGCGCGATCGGTGCGTGCGACGCCCAGCGATCGCGAGTGTCTACACGCTCGCCGCCGGGTGAGCGGGGGAGCGCCGCGTCGTGTCGTGCCGGGGCGCGCGAGCCGGTCCGTGGGAGATGCGAACCTGTCTCCATGCCCTCCGACACGCACGGCGACGATTCCGGCCCCGACCCCGATGCTCCGGATCCCGACGCGTCGGACCCCGATCGTCCGGATGCCGCTGCTCCGGATCCCGATGCGACGCAGGCTGCGCCGGCGGTCGATCCGGACGCGACAGAGGCTGCGCCGGCGGTCGATCCGGACGCGACGCAGGCTGCGCCGGCGGTCGATCCGGAGGCGACGCAGGCTGCGGAGAGCCTCGGTGCCGGGCCCGACCCCGACGCGACGTCGCTGGCGCCCGACGCCGGCGCAGGCCCGGGCGACGAGATCACGGCACCGATCCCGACCGTCCCCGGCCCGGACACGGCCGAGTCGACGGGGCCCACCGTGTTCGGTGCCGCGCCCGCGGCCGAGGCTCCGCCGGCAGGGCGGGACGACCAGTCCCGCCGCAACCGGCGCCTGCTGATCGCGGTGATCGTCGCCGCGATCGCCGTCCTCGTCGCACTGGCCGCAGTGATCCTGACCAGCGGCGACGACGACGACCCGCCGCCGCCGGCGACGACGTCGTCGACGACCGCCACCACGAGCGCGCCGACCACGGACGATCCGACGCCCGCCCCCACGAGCCCGGACACGACGCCCACGACGTTGGCGCCGACCACCACCACGGCGTCGACCACGACGACGACCGAGCCCACCACGACCACCAGCACCAGCACCAGCACGTCGACCAGCACGAGCACCACGACGACATCGACGACGAGCACCACGGTGCCGGCGCAGGGCGAGGCGCCGTAGCCGTGCGGGCCACGGACGGGGAGCTACCGGCAGTCCTCCGACGCCCGTGCGAACACCTCGGGCGGGTCGACCGCCGCGTCGCCCACGCGGTCCTCGGCGGCGGTGTGGGTGCGCACACCGCCGGTCGGTCGGACGTCGCCGGGCCGACGCATGCCGAGCGCCGCCAGGGTCCCGATGACGGCGAACACCGCGCCGATGGCGAACGCCGGCGGGAACCCGTCGACCTCGCCGCCGTACACGGTGGCCAGGATCGTGATGCCGAAGGCGACCCCCACCTGGCCGGTCAGCCGCTCGGCGGCGCCGGCCATGCCGAGGTCGCGCTCGTCGACCGCGTTGGCGAGCGCAGTGGTGATGGCGGGCCGCATCAGCCCGAAGCCGATGCCCTGGAACAGGAACCCTGCGACCACGACGACCACCAGTGAGTCGGCAGCGGACCCGATCGCCAGCCCCGTCATCCCGATGGCGAGCGCCAGAGCGCCCGCGAGCGTCGCCACCCTGCTGCCGGCCCGCCCGGCGAGGCGACCGCCGACCGGCGAGAACAAGGCGAACAGGGCGGGTCGGATGGCCAGGATGGGTACGGCGCTGCTGAGCGAGTAGCCGAACTGCTCGACGAGCAGGAGGCTGGCGATGAAGAACCCGCCCATGTAGGCCGCGCTGGTGAAGAAGCCGCTCGTGAGCGACGACGAGACGTCGCGGTCGGAGAAGAAGGTGAGCGGCATCAGCGGGGCCGCCACCCGCCGTTCGACCGCGACGAACGCCGTGAGCCCGAGCGCGCCGGCGGCGACGCAGGCCAGCACCGGCGGGCTGGCGATGCCCCATTCGGGCGCCTGGCTAACGCCCAGGAGGAGTGGTCCGACGCCCAGGGCGAGCGTGGCGGCGCCCGCGATGTCGAACGTGGCGATGCGCCGCGGCGTCTCGCGCAACACCAGCCACGAGGCGAGCACGGGCACGACCATCAGCCCCGACTGGACCAGGAACAGCAGCTGCCAGCCGAGCGCGTCGATGACCGGGGCGCCGATCGTCAGGCCGATGACCGGCGCACCCGCAGCGGTCATCGACCACCAGCCCATGGCCTGGGCCCGGCCCTTGCCGTGGTGGACCGAGTTGATGAGGGCCAGTGAGCTCGGCATGGTGCTGCCGCCCGCCACCTGGCTGAGGGTGCGCCAGGCGATGAGCACCAGTGGGCTGCCGGCGGTCGCGGTGAGGGCGGTCGTGACGGTGGCCAGCGCGAAGCCCAGGACGAACACCCGGCGGTGGCCGTAGAGGTCGCCGAGCTTGCCCAGCACGGGCAGCGCCAGCGCCGAGGCCAGCACCGGGAGCGTGATCAGCCAGGCGAGGCTGGCCTGGCTGGTGTCGAAGTCGCGGGCGATCGTCGGGATCGCCAAGGTGAGGACCGTGACCGGGAACGTCGTCGCGAACAGCCCCGTGAGTGCGACGAGCAGCACCGCCCTCGGGTACTTGCCGTTGGCGTCGAGGCGGGCGGCGACACGCGCGGGCAACGCCGCGGCCGTCAGGGGCACGACGTCACGGTGCAGAGGGATGGCAGTGGGGGGATCGCCATGGACGGAACGCTAAACGAGCGAGGGAGGGTCGACCAACAGGTGAGTAACCGTTATTCTCCGAGGTGTGGCAACGGTCCAGGCCCTGGATGCATCGGTACGCGACCGACTGGTCGCGGCCGCCGCCGAGGTCTTCGCCGAGCGCGGCTACGAAGGCACACGTGTGCAGGAGGTCGTGCGTCGCGCCGGGCTGAGCACCGGTGCGATCTACACGAACTTCCGCGACAAGGCCGAGCTGCTGCTCGCCGCGGTCGGCACGGCCCCGGTCGACTCGCTGTTCGCCACGATGCGGCTTGCCGACGGGACGTCTGAGGGCCTGCGGCGCGCCGGGCACGACCTGCCGACAGCCCGGCGTCGCCACCGCCCGCTGCTGTTCGAGGCGCTGGTCGCCTCACGCCGCGACCCAGAGGTCGCTGCGCTGCTGCGCGAGCGACTCCTGGGGTTCAGGTCCGTCGTCGCCGACGTGGTCGTCACCGGCCAGGTCGAGGGGACCGTGGCCGACGACATCGACGCCGATGCCACCGCGGAGTTCTGCCAGGCGCTCGGCATGGGGTTCCTCCTGATGGAGGCCGTGGACCTGCCGCACGCCGACGACCACGGCTGGCGCGACCTGATCGACCGGGTGGTGTCGGCGATCGAACCGACCGAGCACACAGCTGACGGTGGCATCCGAACGAACGGCTCGAACGGTGCCGACAGCACAGCGGCAGGCAGGCGAACCGGGGCACCGCGTCGCTACGTACTCGCGCGCAGGCAGCCAGACACCGACGTTGCACCATCCGACCAACCAGGAGAGCCCCATGGCGACCAATGAAGACATGATCGGGCGTCAGCACGTCGATGATCTCGAGACGATCCTGGCCATCGCCAACACCGACGTCGACGAGGCGATCCACGCCGTCGCCGACAACTCGGACGCCATCTTCACCTGGGACTACGAGAAGGGCGCCCGTCCCGCCCTCAACAAGCTGTACGAGAAGGCCAAGCACTCGCAGTGGAACGGTGAGACGGACCTGCCGTGGGACACCGAGGTCGACGTCGAGAAGCTCGCCACCGAGATGGGCGGCAATCCGCAGATCCAGCGGTTCCGCGAGGCGGCCAACACGCCCGGCTCACCGTTCGAGCGCTTCGGCGAGCGCGAGTGGACCGACCTCATCATCGAGGGCCAGAACTGGCGTCTCAGCCAATTCATGCACGGCGAGCAGGGCGCCTTGCTGTGCACGGCCAAGATCGTCGAGACGGTGCCGTGGATCGACGCCAAGTACTACGCGTCGACCCAGGTCATGGACGAGGCCCGCCACGTCGAGGTGTTCGCCAAGTACCTCGACACCAAGCTCACCGGGCACTACCCGATCAACGCGCACCTGAAGATGCTGCTCGACGACATCATCGCCGACAGCCGGTGGGACATGACCTACCTGGGCATGCAGATCATGGTCGAGGGCCTGGCGCTGGCCGCCTTCGGCTTCATGCACATGCTCACCCAGGATCCGTTGCTCAAGCAGCTGCTGCGCTACGTCATGAGCGATGAGGCGCGCCACGTCGCCTTCGGCGTGCTGTCGCTCAAGGAGTACTACGCGGACCTGTCCGACGCCGAGATGCGCGAGCGGCAGGAGTTCGCCTTCGAGGCGGCGGTGCGCATGCGCGACCGGTTCCTGCAGCAGGAGGTGTGGGAGCGCATGGGCGTCGACTCGCGCCCGATCATCAAGTCGCTGCTCGACATCCCGCCGGAGGAGAACGTCTTCCAGCAGATGCTGTTCAGCAAGATCGTGCCGAACTGCAAGAAGCTCGGCCTGCTGGACGCGTCGGGTGGCTGGCTCCGCCACCGGTTCGAGGAGCTGGGCGTGATCCAGTTCGAGGACTGGGTCGACACGGGCGAGGAGTACGCCGACCTCGACGAGGTCGCCAAGGACCGGGCCGCAGCCGCGGCAGCCCAGTAGGCCCGGTCGGCGCCGGCGTCAGACGGACGCGAGCCGCACGACGAGTGCGGCCACACGGAGCAAGAGGTTGACGACCGGCGGCGCGAGCGCCTGGTCGACCGTACCGTTCAGGTCGCGCTCAGCTGCCGTCCAGGATGGTGCGGGCGAGGGACCGACGTCCGGCTCCGTCGAGATCGCGAGGACGCCGACATGCGCCGTCATCGACAAGGTCATCCCACCCGCCAGGCCCGTGTGGCCGTGGCGCGACGTCCGTGGCGGGTCCTGATCGCGACCTGCCTCGTGCCCGGCCTCGTTGCGGCCGCATGCAGCGACTCCGGGGGCTCAGACGACTCCAGCGGAGCAGACGCCGGATCGTCCGGCGCCGGAGCGGCGGCGGACCCGGCCGCGTCGCCGCAACCGACGGCCCCCGAGAGCGACCGGGTCGATCGCGACGAGCCGTCGTTCTCGGAGCCCACCACGATCGACAACCCGTTGTTCCCGATCAGCGAGGTCGACTCCTCCGTCCTGCTGGGCAACGACGAGGGCCACGCGCTCAGGATCGAGACCGTGCTCCTCCCCGAGCCGAAGATCATCGATGTGGAGGGCGAACAGATCGAGACCCCGACCCAGCAGTTCGTCGCCTACCTGGACGGGCGCATCCACGAGGTTGCCCTCGACTGGTACGCCCAGGACGATGCCGGCAACGTCTGGTACTTCGGTGAGGACGTCTTCAACTACGAGGACGGTGTCGTGGCCGACACCGACGGCACCTGGATCGCCGGTGAGGACGGCCCGCCCGGGATGATCATGCCGGCGGATCCTCAGGTCGGCGAGGCCTTCCGACCCGAGAACATCCCCGACTTCGTCTTCGAGGAGGTCGTCGTCTCGTCGGTCGACCTCACCGTGGACGGTCCGCGTGGCCCGGTCGACGGGGCCATCGTCGGGACCGAGAACCACCTCATGGAGGGTCACTACGAGGACAAGACCTTCGCCCCGGGCTACGGCGAGTTCCGGTCAGGGGTCGGGGCGAACCTCGAGGCGCTTGCGCTCACCGTGCCCACGGACGCCATGCCCGGAGGTGTCCCCGCCGAGCTGGAGACGATCTCGCAGGGCGCGGCCGACATCTACGCCGCCGCCGAGGCCGTCGACTGGGACACGGCGACGAGTGCCCTCGACGCAGTGAACGCCGCGTGGGCGACCCACCGGGCGCGCGGCGACGTGCCTCCGCTGCTGGCGATCCAGATGGACCATGCCGTCGCCGCACTCGCGGGCGACGCGCTGCAGCCTGCGGTCGGCGCCGACAACCCGGAGGGCGCCCGCAACGCCGCGCTCGACGTCGAGATGGCGGCCCTGGACCTTCAGCTGCAGTACCGGCCGCCGACCGAGGTCGACCTCGGTCGCTTCGGCATCTGGGCCGACCAGCTGGCGGTCGACTCGGCCAGTGCGGAGGCCGACCCCGGCCTCATCGCCGGCGACGTCACCTCGCTGGAATGGGTGTGGGACCGCATCGCCCACACCATCGACGGCGCCGCGGCCGACGACATCCAGTCCCAGCTCGAGGACCTCCGGACCGCTGCAGACGACGAGGACACCGCGGCGGCCGCCGAAGCCGCCCCCCTGCTCGTCGAGGCCGTGGCGGGACTGCAACCCACGACCTGACCCTCAGGCGCCGGCATGGGCCCGCTCCAGCGCGTGTTCGACGAGGGCGATCAGCACCTGGATGACCGTGTCGCCGTCGCGGGCGTCGCACGTCACGAGCGGGACGTCGGATGCCAGGGCGAGGGCCTCGCGCAGGACCGGTTCCTCGTGCCGGGTGGCGTCGTCGAACAGGTTGACCGCCACGACGAACGGGATGCCCCGGTCCTCGAAGAAGTCGATGGCGGGGAAGGCGTCGGCCGGCCGGCGGGTGTCGATGAGCACCACGGCACCGACGGCCCCGCGGACCAGGTCGTCCCACATGAACCAGAACCGATCCTGCCCCGGCGTGCCGAACAGGTAGAGGATCAGCTCCTCGTCGATGGTGCGACGGGCGAAGTCCATGGCGACGGTGGTGGTGGTCTTGCCCTCGACCCCTGCCACGTCGTCGAGACCCACCGACAGGTGCGTCATCGGCGCTTCCGTGGTGAGCGGCGTGATCTCGGACACCGCGCCGACGAACGTCGTCTTGCCCACGCCGAAGCCGCCGGCGACCACGATCTTGACCGATACGGGTTCGTACACGTCAGCGACCCTTCAATCCGCTCAGCAGGCGCTCGAGGACCTCGGTCCTCGGGCGCCCGTCGCTCCTGGTGGACGGCTGGTGGATCGTCAGCAGGTCGTCGGCGTGGAGGTCGGACACCAGCACCCGGGCGACGCCCAGCGGGATGTGCAGCGCGGCGGCCACCTCGGCCACCGAGACGGGCCGTCGGCAGAGGTCGATGATGCGGGCCTGCTCGAACCGCAGGCGGGGGAGCCACGCCAGGCCGGGTGCGGTCGTGGACACCAGGGTCTCCAGGTGCAGGTCATGGCCCCGCGACCGGGTGCGGCCACCGGTGAGCGCGTAGACCGGCACCACCCGGGGATCGCCCGGATCGCCGCCGGGTCTCATGCTGCGGCCGGCCTCATCGTGCGGCCGATCTCACAGCGCCGGTCGTGCCGACAGCTCCGCGCGGAGCGCCGGCGTGAGGACCTGCCCGATGCGCGAGACCAGCAGGCTCATCTCGTAGCCGATCAGGCCGATGTCGGCGTCCGGGCCGCACATCACGGCCAGGGCCGAGCTGTCGCTGATCGTCGTGACGAACAGGTAGCCGCCGTCCATCTCGACGATCACCTGGTTGACCGCGCCCGCGCCCATGTGGCGGGCGGCACCGGCGGTCAGGCTGGCCAGCCCGGACGTCACCGCGGCGAGCGTCTCCGCCAGATCACGGCCGATGTGCTCGGACAGGGCCAGGACCAGCCCGTCGGTCGACAGGACGATGACGCTCGAGACGCCGGGGATGCGACGGGCGAAGCTCGTGACGAGCCAGTCGATGTCTCGGTCGTCGTGGTCGGGGACGGTGGTCACCGGTCCTCCAGGGGTGAGTCGGCGGGGAGAGACTCGACTGCCGCCCGGCCGGCTCGCTGGCTGGCCTGGAACCTGGACAGCATCGAGCGCACGTGCTCGCGGTCCCGTCCGAGTGGCGGGGCGGGAGCCGGCGTCGCGCCCTCGAACGCGGTGTCACGGCGCAGCGACGGCGCGAGGTGCGCGCCGGGAACCCGGCGCGCGAGGCCGTCGACAGCGGGCGCCGACGCTGGCTGCGGGGCTCGACTCAGATCCGCACCGGGATGTCCCACGAGCCGCTCGGACTCCCACCACCAGTCGGCGGGCGCGACTGGCGGAGCGACTGGCGGAGCGACGGGCGGTAGCGGGAGTGCGGGCGGTGGGGCCGGGGCCGGCCGGAACGGTTCGAGCGACACGCCCTCGACCTCCCGCCACCGCGCCGCGCCGCCGGCCAGAGCGGCAGCCGCGACGTCGTATCGGCGGGCGCCCGAACCCTCGCCACCAGCGATGACGGCGACGCTCTCGAGCCGCGGAGGCCGGCCGCCGTCGCCGACGGGCCTGCTGCGGCTGGCCAGCGCGGCCCGCTGGTAGCGGTCCGGGCCGGCCTGGTCTCCGACCATCGCCGGCATGCTCACCGTGCGCTCGCTCACGAGCTCGGCGGGCAGCGTCACCATGGCGGTCACGCCGCCACCGGGGGTGGGTGCCAGACGGACGCCCAGGCCGTAGCGCTGGGCCAGGCGCGCGACCACGTGGAACCCCAGCATGGTCGAACGGCCCAGGTCGACCTCCGGCGCGTCGGTCAGCAGGGCGTTGGCCGTGAGCAGGTCGTCTTCGGACATGCCGATGCCGACATCCTCGATGGAGACGACGGTCGCTATCGGCTCGGTCGCGGACAGCTGGCTGCGAACCCGCACGTCGGAAGACGGCGGCGAGAACATCGTCGCGTTCTCGATGAGCTCGGCCAACAGGTGGGCCAGGTCGGCGACCGCCCGGCCGGCCACCTCGATGTGGTCGTTGACCAGCACCTCCACCCGCCGGTAGTCCTCGACCTCGGCAGCCGCGGCGCGCACCACGTCGCCGAGCGCCACCGACGTGCCCCACCTCCGGGCCGGGTCGTCGCCCGACAGCACCAGCAGCGACTCCGCGTTGCGGCGGATCCGGGTGGCCAGGTGGTCGAGGCGGAACAGCTCCTCGAGCACGTCGGGCTCGCGCTCGCGCAGCTCGAGGTCGGTGATCACCTCGAGCTGGCGGTTGAGCAGCGACTGGTTGCGCCGCGCCAGGTTCACGAGCAGCTCGGACAGTGCCTCGCGCCGCTCGGCATCCGCGGCGGCGAGGTCGGCGACCAACGCGACGTTGCGCTGCTGCTCCTCCTCGGTGTTCTTCCAGAAGATGATCTCGCCGACGCATGCCGCCAGAACCGCCGCGCCGTGGAGCGCTGCCCAGGTCCACGGGCGGGACTGGGCGGCCTCGTGGTTGAACATGAGGTCGGAGCCGATCGCGCTGCCCAGGCCGTGGGACAGCACGGTGAAGACCACGTTCCACAGGAACGGAACCCAGTCCTGGTAGAGGGCGATGAGCCCGATGAGGATGAAGAAGTGGAAGTGCGCCTCGATCGCGCCTGCGGACAGGTGCACGAGCACCACGGAGCAATACACGAGGCCGGCCGTGACGAAGAACGCCGCCAGCCGCCGGTTGATCGCCATCCGAGCGAACGCCACGCACACGACCGGGACCGTGAGCTCGAGCGCGAGGTGGGCGGGCGCGTATCCCCTCCACACGCCGAGCGCGAACAGCGCGGGCACGTGGAGGGCGAGCACCCAGCAGAGGAACAGGTGGCGTCGCCGGAAGGTCGCCTCGTCGAGGGTGTTGCCTCGCGGCAGGTAGAGGCGGACCGCGTTGGCCGCCCGACGGAGCAGTCCGCGGCGTGGCCTCGTGTCGACCGCCGGCGCGGCGTGCTGCGGCACGTGTGACCCCCGTCGCCCGTCGCTGCGTTTGGCTCCCAGCACGGCGTCGCCCATCTCGCTCGACACCACAGTCCCCATTGGGAACAGAGTGATAGTCGCTGGTCGGCCGTTGCGCCACCGATTGTGGTCTATTTGCGTGACTGCGGGTGACGGACCCGCCCGATCTCAGGGCTTGCGGCCGACGGCGCAGTACAACGGCGTCACGCGGCCCCCGGCGGGGGCGGACTCCGCCGGGTCGGGACGCCACTCGATGGCGGGCACGACCCCGGGCTCGACGAGCTCGAGTCCGTCGAGGAAGCGGGTCACCTCTTCCCGGGTGCGCAGGGCCGGCGGGTTGGTGGTGTGCATCTTCTCGTCGAGGCGGGTGGTGACCGCGTCCATGTCGACCCCGTCGGCCGTGATGTCGTTGGTCAGGTGCGACACCACCAGGTAGCTGCCGGACGGGACGGCGTCGACGAGCGCGGCGACGCTCGCGTACGGATCCCCGGCGTCGGGGATCACGTGCAGGACGCCGACGATGATGACGGCCACGGGCTGGGTGAGGTCGAGGGTTGTCGCCGCCTGGTCGAGGATGGCTGCCGGCTCGCGCAGGTCACCGTTCAGGTAGGCGGTGGCGCCGTCCGGGGTGCTCCGCAACAGGGCGTGCGCGTGGGCCAGCACGATCGGGTCGTTGTCGACATAGACGATGCGCGACCTCGGAGGCGATGTCCTGGGCGACTGCGTGGGTGTTGCCGGCGTTCGGGATGCCCGTGCCGATGTCGAGGAACTGGCTGATGCCGGCCTCGCCGGCCAGGAAGCGCACAGCCCGACCGAGGAAGCCCCGGTTGGCGCGAGCGTCGGTGCGCGCCCCGTCGAGGCCCCCGGGGTAGGCGGCGAACGCATGCTCGGCCACGTCGCGGTCGACGGCGAAGTTGTCGGTGCCACCCAGCAGGAAGTCGTAGATCCGTGAGGTGTGCGCGACCGAGCTGTCGATGGTCACCGGGTCGCGGTCGGAACCGGCAGGGGTGAGCGTGCGGTCTGTCACGGTGTGCCTTTCCTCGGCTGTTCGCGCAGGCCCCAGCGCCGTGTTGCTCGGCAGTGCCCGAGGCAGCCCCAATCATCATCGGCACGCAGCGTGCCTGCAAGGCGGGCCGTGGTGCGCAACCGCACCGCGTGGGACGGTCGACACGGACGATGGTGCGAGCGAGGTTTTCCCGGGTTGTAACGACAACCATGCGGAACGTACGGGGTCGATCCGCCATCATGGACTCGCCGACGAGGGAGGACCGAGATGGGGACGTGTGAGCGGATGTTGCGGGTCGACGCGCCTGCCGATGTCGTGTGGGACTGGATGTCCGAGCCGCGCAATCTCTTCAGCGTCAACATGCTGCACGCCGAGGTCGACACCGACGAGACCGAGTTGCGAGCCGGGGCCGTCATCACGATCGACCACGACTTCTTCGGGTTCTACCAGCAGCGGCGCCAGGCCAAGATCCGAGAGGTCCGCCCGCATTACGTGGCCTTCGGCGAGTACAAGGCCCCTGACGTCGCCGGCCGCGACCCCTTCCCGCACATCCAGTCGTTCCAGGTCGTGCCGGTCGACGAGGCGTCCTGCATCCTCCTCAACAGCATCACCGGCCGCTACGTGTTCCCGGGAGCGAAGCTGATGGGGGAGCGGTTGTTCCGGCGCTACATGCCGACGCTGCTCGACGACGACAACCAGGTCGTGGCGGTGGGCTGCGGGGCGATGGAGCCCGCCAAGGTGCGCCGCCCGGCGGGACTTCTGCTGTGGCCGCTCATGGCGCTCGGCGCCCGGTTCGTCAAGAAGTCGACGCGCCGGCAGCTGCTCGAGCAGATGAAGGCGGAGCGCACCATGGCGCCGCGCCGAGTCGCCCGCGTCCGACCCGACCCCGGGCGCGACCGAGGGCGCGACGACCGGGGTCTGACGCGCGGGGCCGGCGCAGTCACCGCGCCGCGGCTCGCGACAATCCCACCCCCCGCCGCCGGGCGATCACCCCGCGCGACCCGCCGCGCCCGGGATTCCTGGTCGGCCCGACGAGTTCCTGACCTGCGGTGCTGCGGGCCGCACGGTGTGCGCGGCGCGTAACGAGAACCCCAACGTACGTGATGGTCTAATGTACGAGAAGGGCAGGGATTCGGAAGGCACACATGATCAGTCCGTACGTACGACGTCTCCGGTTGGCTGCCGAGTTGCGCTCGCTACGCACGCACGCGGGGGTGACCCACGTGCAGCTCGCCAAGCAGATCGGCCAGAGCCGGGCACAGATCTCACGACTCGAGAACGGTCACGTCGTCGACCAGGACGACGTGATGAAGATCCTCGATGCACTCGGGGTCGACGACGACCGCTGGACCCAGATCATGACCATCGCCCGCGAGGCGGGTGAGCGGGGCTGGTGGGAGTCCAACCGGTTCATGGGGGAGCGCCAGGCTCTGTACGCCAACCTCGAGGCCGGGGCGCAGACGATCCGCGAGTTCCAGATGACCTTCATCCCGGGGCTGCTGCAGACTCCCGACTTCACACGGGCGCGCGGCGAGGCCGACCGCGTGGCCGGCGCTCCGCACTTCAACGCCGACAAGGCCGCCGACGGACGCATCGGCCGGCAACGGATGCTGCGCCGGCCCGGTGGCCCCGCCTACGAGGTCATCATCGACGAGCTCACGATCCGCCGGCCGTGCGCCCCGCCTGAGGTCATCAAGGCGCAGCTGTACCACATCGCCGCAACCGTCAACGGCAACCCGAAGACCACGGTCAGGGTGCTGCCGGTCGGTGTGACGATCGAGGGGTACAGCGTCCCCCGCTCGGCCTTCTCGATCTACACGTTCAACGACCCGGGCGACCCCACGGTCGTCGCGGTCGACACGGTGACGGACGACCTGGTGCTCACCGAGAGCGACGACGTGAAGCGCTACGACGAGCTGTACGACAGGCTGCGCCACGCCGCCCTGTCACCGAGGGAGAGCCTCGAGCTCCTCATCGACACCGCCAAGGCCTCGCGTTAGCTCACGTCGGTAGGGGCTCGGGAGCAACTCCCCGCCTGACATCCGCCTCGGCCGCGACCGCGTCGGGCCGGTCATTTCGTCCGCTCGGCGCCGATCGCGCGGCACGACACGCCGCGCTGGGCGCCGTGCTCCGCGACGCCCCTCCCACTGTGCGTGAGATTACGTGGAAAACCTTGAATGGCTCGCGCGCTCAGATTCCCTGGTCAGCGGCCAGGTCGTGGTCGCTGCCCCAAAAAAGTTCGTTGCGGTGCGTGGTGGAGGGATGGTGATTCGAAGTACGTTCTGGATATGTGGGCAGTGCAGCACGATGTGCTGCACGGAGGACGACCACATCCAGAAGGGACTCACATCATGAAGCGACAGCGCACGTTCAGTGGTTGGCACAAGTCGAGCCTGTCCAGCGGGGGCGACAACTGTGTCGAGGTCGGCTTCGCCGAGGACGGCACCATCGGTGTCCGCGACACGAAGCAACACGGTGACGGACCGATCCTCGAGTTCTTCCCGGCCGAGTGGGAGGCCTTCCTCGGCGGCGTGCGCCGGGGTGAGTTCGACAAGATCTAGCACCTGAGCTGGGGTAACGCCGTGTTGGGGCGGCGGCTTGGGGCCTCACCGCGCCCGCACGACCCGCCGTACGTCGCGTCAGGAAATCCTTGCGCTCCGTGTCGTACCGACAGATACTGGGGACGAATCGGCTACCTGGACAGTACAGGTGCACGGGCGGACCGTTCGCACGATCTGTAGATGTTCGACACCGGCAAAGGTGAGCTGGATGGTCACTACGAGTGGTGCCGCATTCGCGGTACGCGCGGAGACGCAGGTGAATGCGCCACAGCTACGGCGGCACGCGCGGCTAGGCGTGCTGTCCGTGGTGCGCTTCGTCGAGTCGTATGTCGGTTCCCGCGTCGGACGCGGCCGCCGCAACATGACAGGCCCGGCGGTCGGGCACCTCACCGGCCCGGTGCCGTCCGGGACGTACGGCGCACCGGTGCGGCCCGGCCCCGTCGACAAGCCGGCCACCCTCGCCCACTACCAGGCGATGGCCGACCAGGTGGCCACCGAACGCCGGCTCGCCGAGCTCGACAAGCGCCGTGAGGCGATCAGCTCGGGTGCGGTCCCGCGCGACGTGTGGTTCGTGCACCCGGCGCGGCGCAGGGAGGGCGAGCGGCGACATGGGTGACCGACTCGTACGCGCCTGGCGGGCGGTCCGCCGCCCGGCCACGGCGCCCCGCGGCGTCGCGGTGGCCGGCCGTGGTGACGGGTTCGCCCGTCCCGCGCGGCGCGGCCTCGTCCGGTCCGACCCGTCCCGCCACTGCGGCGCCTCCGGATGGCAGATGCGGGCCGGGTGCAGCGACGGCGACGGCGGCACGATCTGCCCGCTGTGCAGCCAGCGCGTGCGCACCGAGCCCGACGCGGTCGCCCGCGGTGGGTTCGAGGTGATCCAGGCCCACTGCGCCTGACCAAGACGGCCCCTCCCGGGTCCTCAGCCGATGTGACGACTCAGCTGGGGGAACACCTTGGCCACCTTGGCGGTGATGTAGTCGCCGTAGGTGCCCTCCCACGCGCGCACGCTGGCGCCGTCCCATCGACGGGCCACGTCGTCGGCGGGCGGGCTGCCGGCGAGAGGCATCGGCGGACACATGGCCTCCCACGCCGGGTCGACGAAGAACGGGAACGACAGTCGCTCGGCTCCGGTCGTGTTGCGCACACGGTGGGGCGTCGAGCGGTACCTGCCCTCGGTCAGGCGTTCGAGCATGTCACCCAGGTTGACCACCAGGACGGAGGGATCCGCGGGGACGTCGATCCACCCGTCCGGCCCCCGCACCTCGAGCCCGCCGTGCCGGTCCTGGGCGACGATCGTGAGCAGCCCGTAGTCGGTGTGCTCGGCCACACCCCATCCGTCGTCGTGACCGGGCGGGTAGCGGAAGATGCGGAACAGGACGGTCGGGTCGGCCGTGACGGTGGCCTCGAACCATCCCGGGTCGAGCCCGAGGCCTGCGGCGATGATCCTCAACAGGCGAGCGCCCAGCTCGGTCATCGCGGCCATCCAACCGAGCACGGCCGCGCGCAGGCCGGCGGGCTCGGCGGGGAAGAGGTTGGGACCGTGCAGCGGGCGCCCCGCGATGACGGCGGGATCGTCGGCCGCGAGCTCGGCGCCGAAGTACACGCCCTCCTTGTGGTCGGGCCGGCCCGCGGTCAGCTCGCCGTCGAGGGGGAACCAGCCGCGCCACGCCGATCCTCCGCGCGCCATCGCGATGCGGGACTTGTCGACCTCGGGCAGGGCGAAGAACGACCGGGCCAGTCTGTCGAGTTCGGCCAGGCGCCCGGGTGGGACGCCATGGCCCGTCATCCGGAAGAACCCGAACCGCCGGCAGGCCCGGTCGATCTCGGCCGCCAGCGCCGTAGCGCCGTCGGGCAGATCGTGCCATGCCGCCGATCGCAGCGCCGGGACCGAGCTGATGTCGACGAGCGGCAGGGCGGAGGCCACGCCCGTCAGGCTACGCGGGGGAGGCTCGGCCCTCCCCGGCGCGCCATCGGATGACAGTTCGTCATTGTTCGGACATGTTTCATCGGCACGCCGGCGGCTCGATCAGAGGTCACTGACGGTGGCCTGGCGAGGCTACGACCAGCGGCGATGTGAGCCACACTGCGTGAGGGCAGCTCGTGAACAGGGCCGTTGCGACAGCGTGGTGTGACAAACGTCATTGTTGAATCACGCAGAGTGATGCTTAGTCTGCGTCCGACCTGATGAGTAACCCCCCGGGATGGCTCGCTGTGTGACAGCGATGGAGCCACCGGTGGAAGCGCCACTGGGGTAGCTGGGAGACAATGAGTCTGGGCGGGAGCACGTCAGGTCTGCGAGTCCGTAATCGCGGCATCACACCGAACGTCGGTGCCTCGGGACCCGCAGCCTGTCAACGCTGAGGAGCTACGTCATCGAAGTGCTGGGGCCTCGTGCTGGGGGTTCCTCGAACAACGAGAAGCGGTAGCCGCACAGGCCGCCGCGTCGCGACCTAGTCGACCGGCACGGTCGAGCGCGTCCACAGCCACGGCCCCCTGGGGTCGTCGCCCGCGCGCCCGACCGCGCCCTCACAGCCGCGCCAGGCGACTCGGAGAGGAGAACGCGTGACCACACAGACACACATCGTCCGGTCAGACCACGGCGCTGCGGGTCACCTGCGGCTGCGTCGTTCACCCACCCGAGCGTCCCTACACGCAACCCAAGCCGCCTCCCCGCCTGCTGGGGCAACGGGCGTGCGCTCGGGCCTGTGGCGCTGCTCGCAGTCGACCACCGGTCGGGTCACGCCGCCTGACGCGGGCCGGTGGGTGGCGCCACCCACACCATGTCGAACACCCACCACTCAGGCCGACGGCGCGTGCGCCGCCGCCTCCCTGTCCTGGCGATGGCCCTGGCTGTCGCCTTCTCCGTCCTCGGCGGGCTGATACCCGGCTCACCGATCGGCGGCAGCGACCCGGCCTCCGCGGGGGCCGTCCCTGCCGGCAGCCCCGGCGTGATCCGCTACTTCGGCAAGGGCGCCTACGAGGGCATCAGAGCCGCCGTCGCCGCGACGCCCCGTGCGTGCCCACTGTCGGACGACGAGCTGACCGCTCTGGTCATGGCCCCGATCTTCAAGGAAGTCTCGATGGCAGAGACTCCCCAGACGGCGCCGTCGCCGATGACGCTGTCCCGCTGGGACGAGTGGAGCGGGCAGGTGTCGGGGTCGAACAACCTCAACGCCAACTACGGGCTCTACGCGTTCCGCGACCCGGCCACGCCGTACACGCGGGCCTACTGGACGCCGGGCATCGGCATCTTCCAGTACGACGTCGCGGGTGTCGGCGCGCCCTTCACCGCGTCGCAGCTGATGAACGTGCAGTACATCTCCGGCCACGTGGCGGCAGGCATGGCCGGCCGCTACTGCGGCGGTGGGGGTGACGCCTTCAGCCGGCGCAGCGCGGCCTGGCAGCCGTGGCAGGCACTGGGCGGCATCGCCAAGAGCGAGGCGCTCTTCCAGGAGATGCTCGGTGCGGGCCGCCCGCCGTTCTCGACCATCGGCCTGGTCGACGGCATCGACAACGCCGGCGGCATGGAGCTGCGCACCTGCCTGCTGGGCGGCCAGCCCACCCCGTGCTACTTCGTCGACCCCGCCCGGGCACAGGGCGCGAACTGGTGGGCAACCACCAACCCCACGGGCGGCGCCGTCGCCTCGGGCGAGGCCCCGCTCACCGCGCCCTTCTACATCGTCGAGCGCGGCGGCTTCGAGGAGCGGCACTGGTTGAGGCACGACAACGGCTATCCGGTCCACATCTCGGCCCGCCGCCAACTCGGCCTCAACGCCCGACCGGTCGACGCGCAGCCGGGGTCGGGGCTGCTCTGGTCCAACACCTCGGACCTGTGCGACACCACCCGGCCAGAGATGGGCTGCCCGCTTCCGGCCGAGCCCGCCCCGGCGCCCGCGCCCGAGAAGGCCCCGGCCGCGCCCAAGGCTGACGCTCCAGCTGCAGAGGCCGACACGTCGGACGAGGCGACGAGCGCGCTGTGGGCCGCGCTGGAGCGGCTGCAGGCCGCCTCCGCCGCCACTCCCGAGCGGGAGCCCGAGCCGGAGCGCGAGGCCCCGGCGACGTCGACGTTCAGCTTCGCGAAGGGCCTCGCACTCGTTCCTCCGGCGTCGCAGTAGGGACGGCGACCGGAGGCCGACCCGCCCGCCCCGCCGTCCGTTCCATCCGTGACGGCGGGGTGGGCGTGGATCGGCGACCCCGACGCGTGGTCGGGGCCGTCCGATGCGTCATCTGGCCCCACTCCCGAATCCTCCTGTACACAGTGGCGGGCGTCACATCGCCCGGCTGGGTCGACCGTCCCGGCGTCGGTCACCTCGGAGGATCAACCCATGCGTCAACCCGCCCCCGGGACAGCCCGTCGCCGGGCCACCCGCCTGCTGGTGGCCGGCATGATCGCGATCACCGCGGGCGCGTGCACCGACGACTCGGGAGCAGACGACGCCGCGGGTGACGTGGTGGGTGTGGGTGAAGACTTCCAGGCCACCATCCGCCGGACCGACGGCGGCATCCCGCACATCAGCGGCGACTCGCTCGCGGACGTGTCATTCGGCCAGGGATGGGCCAGCGGTGAGGACCGCGCCTGTGACCTGGCCGACCAGGTCCTCAAGGTGGCGAGCCAACGGGCACGGTGGTTCGGGCCCGGCGAGGACGACGCCAACATCGACTCCGACGTGGCCTGGGGGGCCATCGGCGTGGCCGAGCGGGCCGCTGACGAGTGGGGCGACGCCTCGGACGAGGTCGGCGAGCTGGTCTCGGCGTTCACCGCGGGATGGAACGCCCACCTCGACGAGGTCGGCGTCGACGGGCTGACCGGGTGGTGCGCAGGTGCCGAGTGGGTGCGCCCGCTCGAACCGGTCGAGGTCTACACCTACGCTCGGTCGATCACGCTCCAGGCCAGCAGCGGCGCGCTGTCCGGCTACATCGCCTCGGCCGCGCCGCCGGGCGCCGCGGCGGAGGAGCCCGCGGAGGACGAGGCCGCGGCGTCCGCCCTCGTGCCGACCCCGATCGCGTCCAACGGATGGGCCATCGGCGCCGACCGGGCGGCCGCCGGTGGCGGCATGCTCGTCGCCAACCCGCACTTCCCGTGGGAGGGCGAGCTGCGGTTCTGGGAAGTGCACCTGACCATCCCCGGCGAAGTCGACGCCTACGGCGTGCAGCTCTCGGGGTTGCCCGGCATCGGCATCGGCTTCACCGAGGACTTCGGGTGGACGCACACGGTCTCCGCCGGCAACCGCTTCACGGCCTACCGCCTCGATCTCGTGCCCGGGTCGCCCACCACCTACCGCTACGGCGACGAGACCCGGGAGATGACGCCCACCGAGCACACGATCGAGGTGCTGGGCGGCGACGGTGAGATCACCGAGGTCACCCGCACCACCTGGGCCAGCCACTACGGACCGGTCATCGACTTCCCCGGCTTCGGGTGGACCGACGCGGCGACGATCACCTACCGCGACGCCAACATCGACAACGACGAGTTCCTCGAGCAGTACCACGGCATGCTCACGGCCGATGACTTCGACGAGTTCGTCGACGTGCACGAGCGGGTCAACGGCATCCCGCTGTTCAACACGATCGCCACGTCGTCCGACGGCCGGGCCTGGTACGCCGACACCGCGGCCACGCCCAACCTCTCCGACGAGGCGCTGGCCGCGTACGAGGCGTCGCTCGCATCGGACCCCATCGTCGGCATCGCCGCCGACAACGGCGCCATCCTGCTGAACGGGTCGGACCCCATGTTCGAGTGGGTCGAGGAGGACGGCGCCCGCGACCCCGGGCTGGTGCCCGCCGCCGACCAGCCCCAGGTGGAGCACGGCGACTACGTGTTCAACGCCAACGACTCGTTCTGGGTGCCCCACGCCACCGCCCTGCTGCAGGGCGACTACTCGCCGCTGCACGGGCGCCAGGAGACGGCCCGTTCACCGCGCACGCGCGAGAACGCGGTCGTGCTCGACGACATGTCCGCCCAGGGTGCATCCGGCGACGACGGCGTCTTCACGCTCGACGAGCTGGCCGACGCCTCCCTGCAGAACCGGGGGTTCACCTCCCGGGAGCTGCGGGCCGACGTGGTCGCTCGCTGCCAGGCCGCCGGTGCCACGCCGATCGCCATCCCGGCGGTCGACCCGCCGGCCGCCGGCCCGGTGCCCGCGCCGAGCACCACGGTCGCGGCCCCGGGCCTGCCCGCCGCGACCATCGACATCGCGCCGGCGTGCGAGGTGCTCGCCGGATGGGACGGGGTGTACGACGTCGACCGCGCCGGCCCGGCCGTGTGGCGGGAGATGATGACCAGGTTCGAGTTCGGCGCCCTCACCGAGGCCGGGCCGCTGTGGGCCACCGCGTTCGACGCCACCCAGCCGATCTCCACCCCCTCGGGCCTCGCGCCTGCACCCGCGGCCGGCCCCGCTGCCGACCCGGTGTTGCAGAACCTGGCCCGCGCGGTGCAGGTGCTCGAGACGGCCGGCTTCGCGGTCGACGCCCCGCTGGGCGACGTGCAGTTCGCGCTGCGCGACGGCGAGCGCATCCCCATCCACGGTGGCAACGCCTACGACGGCACGACCAACATCGTCGGCTTCGGTCGGGGATGGTCGATCCTCGACCCGGCCCTCACGGGGCTGACGCGCGAGCTGGTGGCGCCCGGGTCGTCGCTCGCCAGCGTCGAGGGCGAGACGGGCTACGCCATCAACAACGGGACCTCGTTCCTCATGGCCCTCGCGTTCACGGACGACGGGCCCGAGGCCAGGACCTTCCTGACCTACGGCGACCCCGAGGACCGGTCGAGCCCCGACTACAGCGCGGCGACGCAGCGGTTCTCCGACAAGGAGTGGCGCGACGTCCCGTTCACCGAGGACGAGGTCGAGGAGGCCACGACCGAGACGGTCACCGTCCGGGGCTGAGCACGTCCGACGCGACCGACCCCGTGCAGCCGGGTCGCGAGGCGAAGCTGCTCGCGCAGCACGGCGCGGGGTGAGCGGTCACGTCGGGCGAGGTGGTCCCGATCCCTAGGCTGCTGTGAGCCCGCGATCCAGGAGCACCTCGCTTGGACCCTCGCACACGTTTCCTGCTCGCCCGTGCCGCCGCCGCGGCGGGCACGGCGAACGCCCTGCGCCCGGCCACACGGTTCGGCCCTGGGACCCCCCTCGAGTTCATGGTCGGCGTGCCGATCTCAGAGATGCCCCTGCAGGTCGCGGCCGCCCAGGGTGCGCTCGCGCTGCTCGGCGGCCGGGGCGGGCGCGCGCGGGGGTGGAGAGGTGCGGTCGGCCTGGGCCTGACGGCCGCCTCGGCCGCGGGGCTCTGGCGTCTCCACCGCGACGCCCAGGCGTCGGAGGACGTACTGGAGCGGGCCCTGCGTGACGGGCTCGGAGCCGACTACCGCGACCGCATCACCGAGCCGTTCAGCCCGCAGCCCGCCGCGCCCCTCAGCCGGCGGTCGTTGCTGATGCCCTCGTTCCCGTCGCGTCGCCGCTACACGAGCGCCGGTGGCCAGGACCTGCCCTACGGCGAGGCCGGCCGGCGCAACCACCTCGACATCTGGAGGCGCGCCGACCTGCCCGCCGACGCGGGCGCGCCCGTCCTGCTGCAGGTGCACGGCGGCGCCTGGGTCATCGGGCAGAAGGAGGGGCAGGCCTACCCGCTCATGGCGCACCTGGCCGAGCGGGGTTGGGTGTGCGTCACCATCAACTACCGGCTGAGCCCGCGCGCCACCTGGCCCGACCAGATCGTGGACATCAAGCGGGCCATCGCCTGGACGAGGGCGACGATCGCCGACCACGGCGGCGACCCCGGGTTCCTCGCCATCACCGGAGGATCGGCGGGCGGTCACCTGGCGTCGCTCGCCGCACTCACCCCGGGGCTGGCCGCCTACCAGCCCGGCTTCGAGGACGCCGACACCAGCGTCGCCGCGGCGGTGCCCTTCTACGGCGTCTACGACTTCACCGACCGCCACGGGGGCGCCAACCGCGGCCTCGAGTCACTGCTCGCCCGTCGGGTCTTCAAGACGACCCTGGCTGACGACCGCACGAACTGGGACCTGGCCTCGCCCATGAGCCATGTCCGCCCGGACGCACCGCCCTTCTTCGTGTTGCACGGCACGAACGACACGATCGTGCCGGTCGAGCAGGCCCGCTCGTTCTCGTCCATGCTCCGGGAGGTGTCGCGCCGGCCCGTGGTCTATGCCGAGCTGCCGCGGGCGCAGCATGCCTTCGACACGCTGCCGTCGGTGCGGGCGCACCACGCGGTGCACGCCGTCGAGCGGTTTCTGGCCGTGGTCCGCAGCGGCCACGGCGGGGCCACGCCGGCAGAGGCGGTCGACGCCGACCTGGTGTGACCGACGCGCGTGGCGCGCGCTCGTCAGGCCGTGACGGGGGCCGGCTGGTAGGTGCCGAAGCACCAGACGGTCCCCTCGGGGTCGCGGGCGGCGTACTCCCGCGAGCCGTACGGCTGGTCGGTCAGCTCCATCACCATCTCGGCGCCGGCGTCCCGCGCATGGGCGAAGTGCGAGTCCGGGTCGTCGACGGCGAGGTAGAGACAGGTCGGCCCCAGGTCGAACGGGTCGCCTTCGCCCCGCGATTCGCTGAGCATGAGCACGCCGCTGGCCCACGTGAGCGTGGCGTGGACGACGCGTCCTTCGTCGTCGCGCGTGATGTCGCCCGGCACGAAGCCGAACGTGTCGGTCAGGTACGCGATGGCCGCGTCGGCGTCCTTGTACCGCAGGACCGGGAACACGGTGGGTCGGGTCTTGTCGATGGGCATGGGTCGACAGTACGGAGCGATGGCCCCGACGGCTTGGACGAATGCGACCACTGCCCGGTCGTCATCCGGAGACGCCACCGCCCTCGGGCAGTCGGGCGCCCACGAGCTGTGAGGGTGTGCACCCGGCGAGCATGTGGAACTCGCGGATCAGGTGGCTGTGGTCGGCGTAGCCGCAGGCGGCGGCGAGGTCGGCGATCGAGCGGATGGGGCCCGACTGCAACAGGTCGACGGCGCGGCGGAAGCGCAGCACCCGCCCCGTCGGCTTGGGAGCGAGGCCGACCTGGGCCCGGAACCGGGTGCCGAAGTGCCGGCGGCTCCAGCCGATCTCGTCGGCCAGGACGTTCACCGGCACCTGGCCGTGCGAGCGCTCGAGCTGTCCCCAGGCCCACACCACGGCGGGGTCGGGGTCGGGGCCTTCGGTCGCGCGGTCGAGCAGAACCCGGTCGAGCAGGGCGAAGCGATCCGCCCAGTCGGGAGCCGACGCCAGGCGGTCGGTGAGCTCGGCGGCGAACCGCCCGAGCAGGTCGTCGAGCGAGATGCACTCGTTGGCGACCTCGTGGGGCGCACCGAACACGCGGGCGGCGCCGAGTGGCGTCAGGTCGACCTGCACGCCGTGCTGGCTGCCGTGGTGCTCGGTGACGGCGTACCCGTCGTGCAGCCCGGCGACGAACGAGGTCATGCGGCGCCCGCCCGAGGACGAGTGCGACATCTCGACGAGGTCGATGGGCTCGCCGAAGCTGATGATCACCGCGACCTGACCGTTGGCGACCTCGCGCCGGCGGAATGGCTGGTCGGCCTGCTCGACGTAGCCGCAATAGGTGCCGGTGACCACCCCGGCCAGACCCGGGTGTGGGCGGCCGTGTGCCATCGTCCACGAGAAACCGTCGCCTTCGTGGCTGGCGACCAGGACGCCGTCGGTAGGCACGCCGTCCAGTCTGCCAAGCTGAGCCGCGAGGCAGGGGTGTTGACAGACTGCTCACGCCTTCGCTGCGCCGGTGGACGTCGGGTGCCGTCGTGACGTAACGCCGTTAACCTCCTCGCCATGAAGGCTGCGGTGTACGACGAGACCGGTGGGCCCGAGGTTCTGCGTTACGCGGACGTGCCCGATCCCGAGCTGCGCCACGGGGGCGTGCTGGTCGAGGTGGAGGCGATCGGCGTGCAGGGTGGTGACGTGCTGCACCGCCAGGGCGGCGAGATACCCTCGGCGCCGCACATCGTCGGGTACCAGGCGGCCGGCACGGTGCGCGAGGTGGGCGCCGGCGTCGACGCCGTGCAGCCCGGTCAGGCGGTGGTGGCCACGATGCTGGCCGGGTCGCACGCCGAGCTGGTGAGCGTGCCCGCATCGTTTGTGTGGGTGCTGCCCGAAGGCGTGTCAACGGCGGAGGCCGCGGGCGTGCCGGTCGAGTTCGCCACGGCCCACGACTGCCTGTTCGAGTTCGGCGGCCTGCAACCCGGTGAGACCGTGCTGATCCAGGCCGGCGCGGGTGGCCTGGGGCTCGCCGCCATCCAGCTCGCCAAGGCCGCGGGCGCCACCGTGATGGCCACGGCGTCGAGCGACGACCGGCTCGAGCGGTTGCGCGACTACGGCCTCGACCACCCGATCAACTACGCCACGGGCGACGTCGTCGCCGAGGTGATGACGCACACCGACGGCCGGGGCGTCGACCTGGTCGTCGACCCCGTCGGCGGCAGGACGCTCGAGGGCAGCATCGCGGCGACCGCCTACCGGGGCCGCGTCGTCTGGACCGGCCGGGCCGGGCGCGACGACACCGTGCCCGACGTGTGGCCGCTCACCAGGAAGAACGGCTCGCTCACCGGCGTGTTCCTCGGGGCGGAGATGATGCTGAACCCCGCTCGCACCCACGCGCTGGTCGCCGACCTGCTCGGGCGGGTGGCCGCGGGCGAGCTGCGGGTCGTCGTCGACCGCACCTTCCCACTGTCCGAGGCGGCCGAGGCCCACCGCTACATCGAGAGCCGTCGAGCGTTCGGCCGCGTGCTGCTCGTGCCCTGAGCCCGACAACGGTTGCCGGCGGGGCCCTTCCTCCCCAGGAGGCCCCGCCGGCACCCGTCCTCGACGCTCCCGGAACCTCAATAGGACTTGACCCCTCGGTCAAGTAGCCCGGTAGCCTGGACCAATGACCGATCCGGCGCACAGCGACCCTCACCGCTTCGAGTCCGTCCCGGCCGTGCGCGAGTCGCTCGCCAAGGTCGACTACCTGGCCGACGACGGCATCGCCGGGGTCGTGTACCTGGCGGACCGGCTGGGCAAGCCCGTGCTGGTCGAGGGCCCTGCGGGCACCGGCAAGACGCAGCTCGCCAAGTCGGTCGCCGAGATCAGCGGCGCCCGGCTCATCCGCCTGCAGTGCTACGAGGGGCTCGACGAGTCCAAGGCGCTCTACGAGTGGAACTACAAGAAGCAGCTGTTGCGCATCCAGGCCGAGCGCAACGAGGGAGCCACCTGGGGTGATGTCGAGGACGACATCTTCTCCGACGAGTTCCTGCTCACCCGGCCACTCCTCGAGGCCATCCGCTCCGAGGATCCGGTGGTGCTGCTCATCGACGAGGTCGACCGCGTCGAGGTCGAGACCGAGGCGCTCCTCCTCGAGATCCTGTCCGACTACCAGGTCTCGATCCCCGAGCTGGGCACGGTCACCGCCAAGCAGGTGCCGCTGGTCTTCCTCACGTCGAACAACACGCGTGAGCTGTCCGAGGCGCTCAAGCGCCGCTGCCTCTTCCTGCACGTCGACTACCCCGACCTCGAGCGCGAGCGCGAGATCGTGCTGGCCAAGGTGCCCGGCATCACCGACAACCTGGCCGACCAGGTGGCCCGCATCGTGCGGTCGATCCGCCAGCTCGAGCTGAAGAAGCCGCCGTCGGTGTCCGAGACGCTCGACTGGGCCCGCACGCTGCTGCTGCTCGGGGTCGAGCAGGTCGACGCGGCCACCGCCGTGGGCACCGCCAACATCCTGCTCAAGTACCAGAGCGACATCACCAAGGCGACGAAGGAGCTCGAACAGGACGCCTCGCTCGGCGGCGACGCAGCTGCGGGCGCCGGGGCGGGCAAGCCCTGGCAGCGCAATGCCTGATCCGCCGGCCAACGGCAACTCGGGTTCCGCCGACGCCGGCATCACGGCCGGGCGCCACCGCGAGCGCGCCGGCGCCGGTGTCGCCAGCGGCGCCGAGGGCCGGCGGGCGGGAGCGGGGGCCGACCAGCCGGCGCGACCGCGCTCGCTCGACGAGGCCTCCGACCGCCTCACCCAGCTCGGCGCCGGCGTGGCGCTCACGGAGCTGCTGTCCGGCTTCATCGTCGAGCTGCGCACGGCCGGGTTGCCCGTCAGCCTGACCGAGAACCTCGACGCGATGGCCGCCATCCAGCACATCCCGCTCGACGACCGCGACGCGTTCAAGTACGCGCTCGGCGCCACGCTGGTGAAGAACGCCTCGCACTGGCGGGTGTTCGAGACGGTGTTCGAGGTCTACTTCTCGCTGCGGGGCCGCGAGTACGCGTTGACCGACGAGCAGGCCGAGGCGATGGCCGACCTCGACGACCTGCTCAGCGAGATGCAGTCCGACCAGCCGGGCGAGCAGCAGGGGCAGGGGGGCGTCGGCGACTCGATGACGCCCGAGGAACTGGCCGAGATGCTCATGCGGGCCCTGTCGCAGGGCAACGAGGCCATGCTCAAGGCGCTTGCCCGCCAGGCCGTGCGCCGCTACGCCGGCATGGAGCCGGGACGGCCCGTCGGGGGCACCTACTACCTGTACCGCACGCTGCGGAACCTCGATCTCGACGGCGTGATGGACAAGCTCATGCAGCAGGCCCGCGAGCAGGCACCCGAGCCGCTCACGCCCCTCGAGGAGCGCCTGGAGCGCGACGAGTACGAGTCGCGGGTCGACCAGCTGCGCAAGGAGATCGAGGCCGAGATCCGCCGCCGGCTGGTGGCCGACCGCGGTGTCGAGGCCATGGCCCGGACCCTGCGCAAGCCGCTGCCGGAAGACGTCGACTTCATGCACGCCAGCCGCGAGGAGATGGCGTCGCTGCGCAAGGCGATCTACCCGCTCACCCGCAAGCTGGCCGTGCGGCTGGCCCGCAAGCGCCGCCACGGGCGCAAGGGCCCGCTCGACTTCCGGTCGACCGTGCGGCACTCGCTGTCGACGGGCGGCGTGCCCATCGAGCCCCGCTTCCGCTACCCCCGCCCGTCCAAGCCCGAGATCTTCGTGGTGGCCGACATCTCCGGGTCGGTGGCGTCGTTCGCCCGGTTCACGCTGCACCTCGTGTACGCCATCTCGAACCAGTTCTCGAAGGTCAGGGCGTTCGTGTTCATCGACGGCATCGACGAGGTCACCCGCCTGTTCGAGGGCACGGAGGACATCGGCGAGGCCGTGCACCGGGTCAACACCGAGGCCGACGTCATCTGGGTCGACGGCCACAGCGACTACGGGCACGCCTTCGAGGTGTTCTGGCAGCGCTACGGCAAGGACGTCGGCCCCAAGACCACGGTGCTGCTGCTGGGCGACGCCCGCAACAACTACCACGCCACCCAGTCGTGGGTGGTCAAGGAGATGCAGCACCGGGCGCGCCACGTCTACTGGCTCAACCCCGAACCCCGCAGCTACTGGGACACCGGCGACTCGATCATCGGCGAGTACGCCACCTACTGCGACGGCGTGTTCGAGTGCCGCAA
Organism: uncultured Acidimicrobiales bacterium; assembly: GCA_963735375.1. Classification (GTDB taxonomy): domain Bacteria; phylum Actinomycetota; class Acidimicrobiia; order Acidimicrobiales; family VFJN01; genus ZC4RG19. The sequence goes on along the minus strand of CAVTKS010000002.1, from coordinate 167,097 downwards.
CCTGCGCCAGCTCGAGCGCTTCGTCGACCACCTGGTCTAGTGCCCCGTCAGACAACGTCTGCGCCCTTCCACGCCGGCCAGGCCCGCCGCTGACGAGCGAACGTTGCCTGACGGGGCACTAGGTTTCCGCGAACCGCTGACGTCGTCCTCACGTATCTGCCTGACGAGATCGACGGACGGGCTCAAGGCGCTTGCAAGCGTCGCGCTAGCCCCCTGAGTCAAGGTGGAGCCATGTTCCCGAGGGCGGAGCGGACAAGCGGGCGAACACCCGGCACCCGGACGCTGCTGCAGTGGCTGCAGGCGGCCACGTGCGCGCTCCGCTCCCTGGCGGGCCGTTCGAGCTCAGCGACCTCCCGCCGGTCACGGCGTGCGACCGTGGTGCACAGCGACATCGTCTCGTCGACGCGGCTGCTCGAGAGCGCGGGCGCTGACTATCCCCGCGTGCTCGTGCGCCATCGGGCCCTGATCGCGGACGCCGTGGCTCGGCGCGGCGGTGATTTCCTGTCGCACGCCGGCGACGGCACGATGGCCGTGTTCGCGCGAGCCGACGACGCAATCGTGGCGTCGGTCGAGGCCCAACGTGCTCTGGCCGCCGAGCGCTGGCCCGCCGGGCTGGTCCCGCGGGTGCGGATGGGCGTGCACGCGGGCGAGATCTACGAGATCGACGACGAGCCGGTCGGGCTCGTCATCAACCACGGTGCGCGCATCATGTCTGTGGCACAACCCGGGCAGGTGATGGTGTCGCAGGCCGCCGCAGCCGAGGCCAGCACCCGCGACGGCGGGCGACGCGTCGCGGGGCTCTCGATGGCCGACGCGGGCTGGCACGCTCTGCGCGACCACGCCGGGCCGGTGCGTCTGCACCAGGTCGTCGCCGACGGCCTGACGGTGGTGCTGCCCGACGACGGGCGTCGTATCGACCTGACCGTCTCGGCGAACGACGGGGCCGCGGTGGACGCCCGGCTCGACAGGACGGCCTGACCGTCGCCGAGCGCCGGGTTGCCGCTCGGCCCTACGCTGCGTCATGTGGCACGCATCGATTTTCCTGAACGCGGGTTCGGCGAGCACGTCGACTGGGCGCTCCTCCGTCCGCAGATGGCCGCCGGCATGGGCGCGCTGTCCGAGGCCGTCTACGGCAACACCCGCCTGGCCGTGCGCGAGCGTGAGGCCGCGCGCTGGACGATCGCCCTGATCAACGACTGCGTCGTGTGCCAGGGCACCCGGGCGCGCGACGCCGAGGCGGCGGGTACCGACGAGGGGTTCTACGCCGAGGTGGCCGACTGGCGGGGGAGCGACTCGCTGAGCGACCGCGAGCGCCTGGCCGCCGAGTTCGCCCAGAGGTTCGCGCTCGACCACCAGGCCATGGACGACGAGTTCTGGGCCCGGCTGCGGGCGGCGTTCGCCGACGACGAGATCGCGGACCTGACGATGTGCTGCGGCATGTTCCTGGGCCTGGGCCGGGCGCTCGCCGTGGTCGGGGTCGAGGCCCCGGAGGACCGCATCCTCGTGTGATCGTCGGCAGAGATGTCGGTCGTTGGGCGCGCCTCCGGTGGTTTTCTGCCGACACCTCGTGATCGGGACGCCGCTGATAGCCGATGAGGGGTGATCAGGGCGGCGTGGAAGCGGTTCCATTGACAGAGTGACATCCGGCACTTATCGTTCCGAAGCAGTGGATGGAAGCGGTTCCACGCAACCAGATGCAGCGGACGGGCCACCGTCACGGGCGCGAGGGGGGAGAGTGGTCACGATTGCGGATGTCGCAGCGCATGCGGGCGTGGGCGCCGGCACGGTCTCCCGGGTCCTCAACGACAGCCCTCGGGTCAGCGAGAGCACCCGGGCGCGCGTGCGCGCCGCGATCGAGGCGCTCGACTACCGACCCAACCCGCTGGCCCAGGGGCTCAGCCGCGGGCGCTGCCAGACGCTCGGCGTCGTCGTGCCCTTCTTCACGCACGCCTCGGCGGTCGAGCGCCTCCGCGGCGTCGTCGCCGCCCTCGACGGCAGCCGGTACGACCTGGTGCTGTTCAACGTCGAGTCGCCTGTTCACCGCGACGAGCACTTCGCCACACTCACCCGGCGCGACCGGGCCGACGGTCTGCTGATCATGTCGCTGCCCCCGCCGCCCAGCAGCCTGCACCGGCTGGCCAGCTCCGGCGTGCCCACGGTCCTGCTCGACAGCCGCGGTTCGGGCGTGCCGGTGGTCGTGACCGACGACGTCGAGGGCGGGCGCTTGGCCACACGCCACCTGCTCGACCTCGGTCACCGCCGCATCGCGTTCCTGGGCGACGACCCCGGCAACCCACTCGGGTTCACGTCCAGCGGTGCCCGTGAGACCGGCTACCGCGAGACCATGGAGGCCGCCGGCATCGACATCCTTCCCGAGGATGTGCTGCACGGTCCCCACGTGCGCGCCGTCGCCCGCGACCTCACCGCGCAGATGCTCGCCACGCCCGACCACCCGACGGCGATCTTCGCCGCATCCGACACCCAGGCCCTCGGCGTCCTCGAGGCGGCGCGCGCCGCCGGGCTCGACGTGCCGGGCGACCTCTCGGTCGTCGGCTTCGACGACGTCGAGGTGTCGAGCTACGCCGGTCTCACCACCGTCCGCCAGCCGCTGTTCGAGAGCGGGCACCGTGCCGCCGAGCTGCTGCTCGAGTCGCTGGCCGCCGAGGATCCGCTGGGCGAGTCCGAGTACCAGCTCGACCTCGAGCTGGTGGTGCGGTCGACCACCGCACCACCCAAGGTCCTGGTCGCGGCCGGGTGATAACCATGTCGGACGACCTCCTGCAATCAACCACAACACACCCACCCAGAGGGGAAGATCAGCCATGACACGACAGCGACACCAGCGCTGGCGCGCGGCGATGGCCGCGGGCCTGGCGTTCACGATGTTGGCCTCGGCCTGTGCCGACGACGATGACGACGCCTCGACCGAGACCGACAGCGGCGGCGACAGCGGGGCCAGCAGCGACCTCGAGGGCACGACGGTCACGATCTTCGGATCCGAGGTCGAGAGCGAGCTCCAGGGCAACCAGGACGCCTTCGACCAGTTCACCGAAGACACCGGCATCACCGTCGAGATCTCGGGCGACCGCAGCTTCGAGACGCAGATCGGCACCCAGATCGACGGCGGCAACCCGCCCGACATCGCGTTGTTCCCGCAGCCGGGCAAGGTCAACGACTTCAACGAGGACATCGTCGCCCTGCCTGACGAGGTGGTCAGCGAGCTCGAGGCGAACTTCGATCCCGGTATCACCGAGCTCGTGGAGTTCGAGGGCGAGTTCAAGGGCGTGCCGCTCAAGGCCGACCTGAAGAGCCTGGTCTGGTACAGCCCGTCGCAGTTCGAGGAGAACGGTTACGAGATCCCCGAGACGTTCGACGACTTCCTGGCCCTGGCCGACACGATGGCGGCGGACGGCAACGTGCCGTTCTGCGTGGGCCTCGGCAGCGACGACGCGACCGGCTGGCCGTTCACGGACTGGGTCGAGGACTTCATGCTCCGCATGAAGGGCCCGGACGTGTACGACCAGTGGTACACGCACGAGATCCCCTTCAACGATCCCGAGGTCATCGAGGTGACCGACGCCGTGTACGACCTGTGGTCGCAGGAGGGCTATGTGTACGGCGGGGTCGAGACCGTGGCGTCGACGTCGTTCTCGGAGGCCGGCCTGCCGCTGCTGGACGGTGGCTGCCAGATGCACCGCCAGGGCAACTTCTACTCGGCCAACTTCCCTGAGGGCACGACGTACGGGCCCGACGGCGACATCGATGCGTTCTACCTGCCCGGGTCGGAGGAGAACCCCAACATCACCCTGACGGGTGGGAACTACGCATCCATGCTGGTCGACCGACCCGAGGTCGTCGAGGTCATGAGGTTCATGGCCAGCTCCGAGTACGCCAGCGCGCGTGCGCCGACCGCCGGCTTCCTGTCGCCGAACAAGAACGTCGACACCAGCCAGTACCCGGACGAGCTCACCCAGAGCTTCGGTGAGATCCTGGCCGCCGGTGACCCCGTGCGGTTCGACGCCGCCGACCTGATGCCCGGCGCCGTCGGCTCCGGCACGTTCTGGAGCGCGGCGGTCGACATCACGACCGGCGCCAAGGACGTGCAGACCGCGTACGACGAGGTCGAGGCCAGCTGGCCGTGATCCGCTGAGGGTTCCCGGGTGACCGCCCGGTAACCGCGTATGGTCCTGGGAGGCGCCGTGACGGCGCCTCCCAGGGCATTCGGTTCCAACGCCATCGGGATCGCCGACACGGGGGTGCGTCCATGGGGCAACTGTTCAGCATGCTGATCGGCGTCGTCGCGATCCTCGCGGTGACCCTCGGTCTGTTCGTCGGCGTCAACGCCATGGTCGACCTCGCGCCCCGGCGCTTCGGCGTCTTCGCCACATTGGCCGGCGCGGTGATTGGGGCCTTCGTCGGTCTCGTCGCCAACAGCGGCGGCTGGTTCAAGGGCGGCCTGCTGTGGCCGCTCGGCGGCGCGGTCGTGGGTGCCCTGCTCGGGGGCCTGGTGTGGGCCAGGCACCCGCCGCCTCAAGAGCGCCGGTGGCGCATCCCCGACAGGCTGCGCCCGGTCATCTTCGTCGGGCCGGCCCTCCTGTTCCTGTTCATCGCGCTCGTCGTGCCCACCATCCGCACGGTGTACCTGAGCTTCCGTAGCCCCCGGGGCGACGAGCCCGAGGGCTTCCAGAACTACCGAGACCTGTTCGGTGACTCGACGATCTTCAACGTCGACAACGCCGCCGACATCCTGACGAGTCGCCTGTTCATCGGGGGCGTGATCATCGCCGTCGTCGCGCTCGTCCTGGTGATCGTGAAGGGCGTCGGCAGCCGGCGGGGGGTCGACCTGTCCGCCCCCACCCCGGTCCTGTCGCTCACGACGGCCGCCATCCTCGTGACCCTCGCCGTCATGGGCTCCCTGCGTGGCGTGATCTGGAACAACGTGTTCTGGGTGATCTTCGTGACCGGGCTGTCCACCATCATCGGTCTGGCCATCGCCGTGCTCGCCGACCGCTCGCGGGGCGAGTCGCTGGCCAAGTCCCTCATCTTCATGCCGATGGCCATCAGCTTCGTGGGTGCGAGTGTCATCTGGCGTTTCGTCTACGCCTTCACCCCCGAGGGAGAGGACCAGATCGGCGTGCTCAACGCCGCCTGGGTGGCGCTCGGCAACTCGCCGGAGGCCTGGCTGCAGCAGCCCCCGTGGAACTCGCTGTACCTGATCGCCATCATGATCTGGATCCAGACCGGCTTCGCCATGGTGGTGCTGTCGTCGGCCATCAAGGCCGTGCCCACCGAACTGCACGAGGCGGCCCGCGTCGACGGGGCCAGCGAGGCGCAGGCGTTCTGGCGGGTCACCGTGCCCCAGATCCGCACGACCATCGCGGTGGTGGTGACCACCCTGGTCATCACCGTCCTCAAGATCTACGACATCGTCAAGGTGATGACCAACGGCGAGTTCTCCACCAGCGTCATCGCCAACGAGATGTTCGACCAGGCGTTCATCAACCGCGATTACGGCGTCGGCTCGGCGCTGGCCGTGCTGCTGCTCATCGCGGTGTTGCCGTTGATGGTCGTCAACGTGCGCCGCTCACGTCAGGGGAGCAAGGCATGAGCGAGCGTCCCGAAGGGCGAAAGAGCGAGCGTGGCCCGAGCGGCCCGCTGCGAAGCAGCAGGAGCGGGAACCAATGACTGCCGTCACCACCGCGCCGCCGTCGTCGGCACCGTCCGATCTCGGGTCGGACGGCGCTCCGGGTCGAGAGCCGGCGGGATCCGTCCTGCACCGGATGTTGGGCGCGATACCCACGGGAGTGCTGTGGGGGCTCGTCGTGCTGTGGACCATCCCCACGATGGGCATGTTCGTCTCGTCGTTCCGGGCGGAGGTCGACGTCAAGTCGACGGGCTGGTGGACGGTCTTCCCCGACCCGTTCCCCGAGTCGAAGGTGCTCGCCGGCGTGGTCGCGGTCGTCCTGCTCGCGGTCATCGTCGTCCTGGTGGCGCTGTTGTCGCGGGTGTACCTGCGGCTCAATCGCGCCGGCCGCATCGTGCTCTCGATCGTGGTGGTCGTCGGCGCCGTGGCTGCTCTCGTGGCGAGCACCGACGCGACGTTCACGTTGGAGAACTATCGGCAGACGTTCGACGCCTCGACGAGCGACTCGCCCGACATGTGGCAGCACTTCCTCAACTCGATCGCCATCGCCGTCCCCGCCACGGTCATCCCCATCGCGTTCGCCGCGTTCGCCGCCTACACGTTCGCGTGGATGGACTTCAAGGGACGCGACTGGCTGTTCATCGGGGTCGTCGCCCTGCTGGCGGTGCCGATCCAGCTCTCGCTGGTGCCGCTGCTGCAACTGTTCGTCGGCGGTGCACACCTCACGCTGTTCGGCGAGACCTTCACGCTGTTCCCGGACCTCGACCTGGCGGGCACCACCACCGCGGTGTGGCTCACCCACATCGGCTTCGGCCTGCCGCTGGCCATCTTCCTGCTGCACAACTACATCTCGTCGTTGCCCGCCGACCTGTTCGAGGCAGCTCGCATCGACGGCGCCGACCACCCGACCATCTTCTGGCGGCTCGTGCTGCCGCTGTCGGTGCCGGCGCTGGCAGCGTTCGCCATCTTCCAGTTCCTGTGGGTGTGGAACGACTACCTGGTCGCCTCCACGTTCCTCGGGACGGGCAGTGCGGACGCTCCGATGACGGTGCGCCTGGCTACGCTGTCGGGCGGCCGGGGGCAGGACTGGCACCTGCTCACGGCAGCCGCGTTCGTGTCTATCGCTCTGCCGCTGGCCGTGTTCTTCGGCCTGCAGCGCTACTTCGTCCGGGGTCTTCTGGCCGGTTCGGTGAAGGGTTGATGTACGTGAGGAACCACTCGATCGACAGGAGGCACCCGTGGCCGAGGTGACCATGGACAAGTTGACGAAGGTGTATCCCAACGGGGTCGCCGCCGTCGTCGATCTCGATCTCGACATCCACGATGGCGAGTTCCTCGTGCTCGTCGGCCCGTCGGGGTGCGGCAAGTCGACCGCCCTGCGCATGGTGGCCGGGCTCGAGACGATCTCCGCGGGCGAGCTGCGCATCGGCGATCGGGTGGTGAACGACCTGCCGCCCAAGGAGCGCGACATCGCCATGGTGTTCCAGAACTACGCGCTCTACCCGCACATGACCGTCGAGCAGAACATCGGGTTCGCGCTCAAGCTGGCCAAGCTGCCCAAGTCGGAGATCCAGGAGCGGGTGCGCAACGCCGCGCGCATCCTGCAGCTCGAGGACTGGCTGCAGCGCAAGCCGGGGCAGCTCTCCGGTGGCCAGCGCCAGCGGGTGGCGATGGGCCGCGCCATCGTCCGCGACCCGTCGGTCTTCCTGATGGACGAGCCGCTGTCGAACCTCGACGCCAAGCTGCGGGCGCAGACCCGCGCGGAGATCGCCAGCCTGCAGCGCCAGCTCGGCACCACCACGATCTACGTCACGCACGATCAGATCGAGGCGATGACGATGGGCGACCGGGTGGCCGTCATGCGCGAGGGACGGCTGCAGCAGGTCGACCAGCCCGAGGTGCTCTATGCCGAGCCCGCGAACCTGTTCGTCGCGGCGTTCATCGGCTCGCCGTCGATGAACCTGCTCGACGGCACAGTGACGCTGGCGGGTGGCGGTGGGCCGGGCAACGGCGCCGGCCGGGGAGCGACGATATCCCTCGGCGACCAGACGCTCACCATCCCGGCGTCGGTGCTCGACGAGAGGCCCGCGCTGCGGGCGTTCGACGGCCGCGCGGTCGTGGTCGGCATCAGGCCGGAGCACCTCTCCGACGCGGCGCTGGCCGACGGTCAAGCCGCCCACGACGGCACCCGCGTGCGCGGCGACGTCGAGCTGCGCGAGGCCCTGGGGTCCGAGCTGTTGGTGCACGTGCGCACCGACTGCCGTCCGGCCGTCACCGACGAGGTCCGCAGCGTGGCCGGCGAGTACGACGAGGCCGGCGTCGAGCTGCTCGAGCGGCAGGCCGCGGGGGAGGGGGCCATGATCGTCGCCCGCTTCGACGCCCGCAGTCGGGCCCGGGTGGGCGACACGGTCGAGATGGACGTCGACGTCGAGCGCCTGCAGTTCTTCGACCCGGAGACGGGTGACCGCATCGCCGACGAGGCACCGGCGGCACCCACCGAGGAGCCGGCCGAGCCCGAGCCCTCGCAGGCCTGAGCACACTCCCGCCGGCGGCTCCCCTCCGCCGCTACGCCGAGCGACGCACGACCAGCTCGGTGTGCAGCACCGCGCCTGCCGGTGGGGCGCCGTCGTCGAGTTGGTCGAGCAGGAGGCGGGCCATCTGGCTGCCGAGCTGCTCGATCGGCTGGCGGACGGTCGTGAGCGGGGGGTCCGCCGACCGCGCCAGCTCGCTGTCGTCGAACCCGACCACCGCCACGTCGTCGGGAACGCGGCGGCCGGCGGCCCGCAGCGCGTCGAGCGCGCCCAGGGCCATGAGGTCGGACGCCACGAACAGGCCGTCGACGTCGGGACGGCGCTCGAGCAGCGCCCGGGTGGCGGCCTCGCCGCCGGCGCGGGTGAAGTCGGCCTCGACCACCAGCGACGGGTCGGCCTGCCGGCGGGCGTCGGCCAGCGCCGTCGCCCAGCCCGTGCGCCGGTCGGCGCCGGGCACCATGTCGGCCGGGCCGGCCACCGTGGCGATGACCTGGCGACCGCCGGCGAGCAGGTGGGTGACGGCCTGGTGGGCGCCGCCGGCGTTGTCGGCGTCGACGAAACCGACGGCCGTGCCGGCGGGCGGTCGCCCGGCGACGACGCACGGGATGCCGGCCTCGGCCAGCCTGCCCGCAAGCGGGTCGTCTGCCCGGGCTGAGAGCACCAGGGCCCCGTCGGTGCCGCCGCGCAGCAGGTGGCGTTCGACCCTGTCGCGGTCGGCGTCGCTCTGCATCATCAGCAGCACGAGCTGGTACCGCGTCGACCCCAGCGCGCCGGTGATGCCCAGGGTGGTTCCGGCGAAGAACGGATCAGCGAACAGCCGCACGCTCGGCTCCGAGACCACGAGTGCGATCGTCTCGCTGCGGTGCCCGGCGAGCGAGCGGGCGGCGCGGTTGGGGGCGTAGCCCATCTCGTCGATGGCGGCCTCGACGGCCCGGCGCACGATGTCGGACACCTGTGGGCTGCCGTTGACGACCCGTGACACCGTCGCTCGCGACACGCCGGCCCGGGCCGCCACGTCCTCGAGCGTGCAATGTGCATCGGCGGCCGGTGCCATCACGCGAGCCCGTTGGTGCGCACCACGTCTCGATACCACAGCGCACTGTCCTTGGGTACACGCTCCTGGGTGGCGAAGTCGACGTGCACCACGCCGAACCGCTGGGAGTACCCCTCGGCCCACTCGAAGTTGTCGAGCAGCGACCAGACGAAGTGCCCGCGCAGGTCGACGCCGGCGGCGATGGCCTCGTGGCAGGCGCGCAGGTGGGCGGCGAGGTAGGCGATCCGGTCGGCGTCGTGGACCCGGCCGTCCTGTCCGACCTCGTCGGGGAAGGCCCCGCCGGACTCGTGGACGTAGAGGGCGGGGGGCTCGTAGTCGGCGTCGAGCCGGACGAGCGACTCGTACAGGCCGTCGGGTTCGACGGCCCACCCGTTGGACGTCGGCGTCTCCGTGGCCTCGGTGAAGGCCACGTCGGGCGAACCGGGCCACGGCGACGGCGTGGCCGACGCGCCCCGCGCATGGCGCACGTGGTGGCGCCGGTAGTAGTTCAGCCCGAGCGCGTCGACCGGCCGGGCGATCTGGGCCAGGTCGCCGTCGCGGATGTGGGCGAGGTCGCTGGCCGCCGCCAGGTCGTCGAGCACGTCGTCGGGGTAGCGGCCGAGCAGCACCGGGTCGTACCACAGGCGGTTGGCGATGCCGTCGATGCGACGGGCGGCGTCGTGGTCGGCCTCGCTCGCGGTGGCGGGCACGACCGGGTAGGGGTTGAGCGTGATGCCGATCTCGGGGTCGTCGACCCGGACGTGGTCGCGCAGGGCGTCGACGGCCAGGCCGTGTCCCAGCAGCAGGTGGTGACTGGCGGCGACCGCAGCGGCGGGCTCGGTGCGCCCGGGGGCGTGGATGCCGGCGGCGTAGCCGAGCATGGCCGCACACCACGGCTCGTTGATGGTGGTCCAGCGGCGGACCCGATCGCCCAGTGCGTCGCCGACCACCCCCGCGTAGTCGGCGAAGCGCGCCGCCGTGTCGCGTGCCGGCCAGCCGCCGGCGTCCTCGAGGGCCTGGGGCAGGTCCCAGTGGTACAGCGTGACGACGGGCTCGATGTCGTGGGCCAGCAACTCGTCCACCAGGGCCCGGTAGAAGTCGAGGCCCCCCTCGCTGGTCGCGCCCCGCCCTGTCGGCTGCACCCGGGGCCAGGCGATCGAGAAGCGGTAGGCGGGCAGGCCCAGTCGGGCCATCAGGGCGACGTCGTCGGCCATGCGGCGCCGATGGTCGGCGGCGCGGGCGCCGGTGTCGCCCCGGGCATGGCCGGTGCCGGAGAACGTGTCCCAGATGGACGGCCCGCGACCGTCGAGGTCGATGCCGCCCTCGATCTGGTACGCGGAGGTGGCCGCGCCCCACAGGAACCCGGCGGGGAACCGGCGCTCCCCAGCGACGCCGGTGCGCCCGGTCACCGCGGGGGCGGTAGCCGGTGGGCGGCGATGGCCTGTCTCGAGGTCGGTCAACGTCGCTCCTCCATCGCCTGGACCGGCTCCCGCGGCCGCCGTGCCTTGGGAGCGCTCTCATCCCTGTCGACGGGGACGTGATCACGATGTGATCAGGGTGCGATCACGGTGTGATCAGGGTGTGAGAGCGCTCTCATGAGACCAGGTGCGACCTCCGCCGTCAAGCCGGGTCGGCCCCGGCAGGGGTCGGGTCAGTACCGTACGGCCGACCGTCGTCTCCCCGCGGCGGCACGACGACAGGGGCCCGCGCCATGGCGCTGCACTCGACCCGCCCACACCACGACGCCGAGGCCTCGGCGGTGCTGAGCATCCGACCGCAGTTCGCCGCGTCGGAGATGGGCGGCGTGCCCCGTCTTCGCCTCCCCGAAGCCGAGATGGACGCAGAGACCGCCTACCAGGTCGTCCACGACGAGCTGATGCTCGACGGCAACGCCCGGCTCAACGTGGCCACCTTCGTCACGACGTGGATGGACGACCACGCCCGTCGGCTCATGGCCGAGTGCACCGACAAGAACATGATCGACAAGGACGAGTACCCGCAGACGGCCGAGCTCGAGCGGCGCTGCGTGCACATGCTCGCCCACTTGTGGCATGCGCCCGCGACCGGCGCCGCCGTGGGGTGCTCGACCACGGGGTCGAGCGAGGCGTGCATGCTCGCCGGCATGGCGCTCCTGCGGCGGTGGCGCACGCGCCGCGACGCGGGCGGCCTGCCCGCCGGACGGCCCAACCTCGTGATGGGCGCCAACGTGCAGGTGTGCTGGGAGAAGTTCTGTCGCTACTGGGACGTCGAGCCCCGCCTCGTCCCGTGCAGCAGCGAGTCGACGCACCTGACTCCTGGGGGCGCGGTGGCGCACTGCGACGAGCAGACCATCGGCGTTGTGGCGGTGCTCGGGTCGACGTTCGACGGCAGCTACGAGCCGGTCGCCGACATCGCGGCGGCCCTCGACCGGCTGAACGTCGAGCGTGGCCTCGACGTGCCCATCCACGTCGACGCCGCCTCGGGGGGCTTCATCGCGCCGTTCCTCGACCCTGACCTCGAGTGGGACTTCCGGCTGCGGCGCGTGCAGTCGATCAACGCGTCGGGCCACAAGTACGGCCTGGTGTACCCGGGCGTGGGGTGGGCGCTGTGGCGCGACCAGGCGGCGCTGCCCGACGACCTCGTGTTCCACGTCGACTACCTGGGCGGCGACATGCCCACCTTCGCCCTCAACTTCTCGCGCCCGGGCGCCCAGGTGGTGGCGCAGTACTACACGATGCTGCGGCTCGGGCACGAGGGCTACCGGCGGGTGCAGCAGTCCTGCCGCGACACGGCACGGTGGCTGGCCGACGCGGTCGCCGCGCTGGCGCCGTTCGAGTTGCTCACCGACGGGTCCGAGCTGCCCGTCTTCGCCTTCCGGGTCGGCGAGGGGCGCGCGGACCGTGCGCCGGCGGCGGGCGAGGACGGCGACCCTCCCCACCGGGCCGCGTGGACGGTGTACGACGTGGCCGACGCCCTGCGCATGCGGGGCTGGCTGGTGCCCGCCTACCCGATGCCGCCGGCGATCGACGACGTGTCCGTTCTCCGGGTCGTCGTTCGCAACGGGTTCGGTCCCGACCTGGCGATGCTGTTGGCGGACGACCTACGCCGAGCGGTCGACACGCTCGAGCGGGGCGGGGACTGCTCCGGTGTGCCCCGGCCGTCGTTCCACCACTGAGCCCGACAGCGCCGGTCGTGCAGCACGGGCGACGTGTGACGTCGCCTCCGACGGGGTGGCGAGCGGCTCGCGGCGCACGGTCCCCGGGCGGAGCATGCCCCACGCCGTCGCCACGCCGAGCAGGGCGACGGCGGCGCCGGTCCCGAAGGCCAGCGGGAAGTGGTCGACGTCGCCCGCGTACAGCGTGGCCAGGATCGTGATGCCGAACGCGACGCCGACCTGCGCCGACAGCCGCTCGGCGGCGCCCGCCACTCCCAGGTCGCGCTCGTCGACGGCGTCGGCGAGGGCGGTGCTGACCGCCGGTCGGATCAACCCGTAGCCGACCCCCTGCAGCACGAACCCGCCCACGATGACGATCGCCAGCGAGTCCGTCGCCGCCCCCGTGGCCAGACCGGCCAGGCCGACCGTCAGGACGAGCGAGCCGGCGACGGCGCCCGCCCGTGTGCCCGACCGTCCCGACACGCGCCCGCCGATCGGCGACGTGATGGCGAAGAGCAGCGGCCGGATGCTCAGGATGGGCACCGCGCTCGTGAGCGAGTAGTCGAACTGCTCGACGAGCAGCAGGCTGGCGAGGAAGAAGCCTCCCATGTACGCACCGTCGGTCAGGAACGCCGTCGCCAGCGACGACGTCGAGGCCCGCGACCGCAACAGGTCCAGCGGCACGAGCGGCGCCTCGGCCCGGCGCTCGACGGCGGCGAACGACACGATGCCGGCGGCGGCGACGGCGAGGCAACCGAGGACGGCGGGGCTGGTGAGGCCCCACTTCGGCACCTGGTTGACCGCGAGCAGCAGGGGACCGACGCCGACGGCCAGCGCGACCGCCCCGGTGACGTCGAACCGGGCTGCACGGCTGGGCGTCTCGCGGAGCACGACCCACGAGGCGATGACCGGCACGACCATCAGGCCGGCCTGCATGAGGAAGAGCATCTGCCAGCCGACGGCGTCGATGATCGGCGCGCCGACGGTCAGGCCGATCACCGGGGCGCCGGCCGAGACCATCGCCCACCAACCCATGGCCCCGGCCCGCTTCTCGCCCCGGTGGACCGAGTTGATGAGCGCCAGCGAGCTGGGCATCGTGGCGCCGCCCGCGACCTGGCTGACCGTGCGCCACGCGATGAGCAGCGCGGGGCTGCTCGCCGTCGCCGTCAGGCCGGTGGCCACCGCGGCGAGGGCGAACCCGAGGACGAACACCTTGCGATGGCCGTACAGGTCGCCCAGCTTGCCGAGCACCGGCAGGGCGAGCGCCGATGCCAGCACGGGCAGGGTGACGACCCAGGCGAGGCCCGCCTCGCCCACCCCGAAGTCGTCGGCGATGGTCGGGATCGCCAGCGTCAGGACGGTGACGGGGAACGCGGTGGCGAAGACGCCGGTCAGCGCCACGAGCAGCACGGCCCGCGGGTAGCGGCCGCGGGCGTCGAGCCGCGCCGTGACGGTCTGGTGCGCCGCCGGGGATCTGCCGATCACCGGGTGGTCGTCGCGGCGCCACGCCCGGGGAGCGTGACGGGAGAGCTCGAACCGGTCGTCGTCCCCAGGCTGGCTGACACGGCTGTCAGGCTACCGACGACCAGGCCGGACGCGACCGGGCCCAGGCGTCTGGAATGGGGGAGTGGGGGTGCCGACGGTCCCCTCGGGCGGCCGGGAAGGGTGGCTGACCCGGGGGACCGTCGGCGCCGACCTCCGGGGGGAGGTCGGGGCTGTGAAGCGCTAGGCTCAGTAGGCGAGCACCGGCTTGAGCACGGTCTCGGGCGCCTCGCGGGCCGGCTCGCGTCGGGCCAGCGCCGCCTCGATGGCGGGGGCGAGGCGCTCGAGCTTGGCCTTCTCCCGGGCCTCTTCGCCCTCGTGGAACTCGGGCATGACCTCACGGGCGAACAGCTCGAGCGACTCGCAGATGTGCTCGTGCCGGTTGGTCCCGGCCTGCGAGACGAAGATCACCTGGTCGACGCCCACCTCGGCGTACGACCGCAGCAGGTCACGGAGCTGGTCGGGCGTGCCGATCGCCCCCCGCAGCGATCCGATGCCCTTCTCGAAGAGCTGGGCGCCGAGCACCTGTCCGGTCTGCGCCGCCGTGGGCCGGTCGAAGCCGAACTTGGACCGGTTCTCCTCGAACTCGTCCCAGACGCTCGTGCGGCCCGGCCGGTGGCTGCCGAACGCGTAGTAGTGGCCGAGGCTGTACCCGAAGAAGTGGGCGCCGTCGATGCCGCGGTCGATGGCCGTCTGCTCGTCGCTGTGACACATCATGGGCAGCACGACGGCGATGTTGGGGTTGACCGCGAACCCGCCGGGGACGCACGCCTCGGAGGCGATCGTGTCGTAGTAGTCGTTCACCCACATGCGCGGCTTCGTCGGGCTCGACGAAGCTGAAGCTGACAGCGCGCCGATGCCCTTGGTCGCGGCAAGGTGGATGGTCTCGCGCCGGCTGCACGCCACCCACAGCGGAGGGTGAGGCTTCTGCAGCGTCTTCGGCACCACCTCGCGCACCGGCATCTGGAAGAACTCGCCGTCGTAGCCGGCGAACGGCGACTCGACGAACATGCGGGTGACGGCGTCGAGGCCCTCGGCCCACTGGTCGCGCTTGGTCTCGCGGTCGACGAGGAAGCCGCCCAGCTCGGCCTCGGACGATGCCTCGCCGGTGCCGAAGTCGACCCGGCCGTCCGAGATCAGGTCGAGGGTGGCGACCCGCTCGGCGACACGGGCCGTGTGGTTGAAGTTGAACGGCAGCTGCACGATGCCGTGGCCCAGCCGGATGCGCGAGGTCCGCTGGCTGGCGGCGGCCAGGAACACCTCGGGGGCCGACGAGTGCGAGTACTCCTCGAGGAAGTGGTGCTCGACCTCCCACACGTAGTCGATGCCCAGCTCGTCGGCGAGCTCCACCTGGTCGAGGGCGTCCTTGAGCAGCTTGTGCTCGCTGTCCTCGGCCCAGGGGCGGGGGAGCTGGTGCTCGTAGAAGATCCCGAACTTCACGGATGTCCTCCTCGGGTGCGCCGGCTCGCGGCACGGCGTGGGCGCGGTGGGTGTGGCTCACGAGTCGCGGCCTGTGGCGTCGCCGGACGGCAGGGAATCGACCAGGTCGTGGAACGTGGCGAACAGCGCTGGCCGCCCGCCCTCGGCACGGATGCGCAGCGCCAGGCGACGACTGCTGACGAGCAGGTCGCGCGCCGCCCTCCCCGGCCAGGGCTGGGGCAGCAGCTCGGCGGGGAGCAGGGGGTCGGCCTCGAAGCACGCCTGGTAGGCGAGGCCCATGGCCAGCGCTCCGGGCAGGAAGGCGGAGTCGGGCAACTGCTGGTGCTGGCGCTGCATGGCACCGAGGCGCTCGAGCACCCCGGACCAGCGATCGAGGAACGCCTGGTAGCGCCCCGCGAGGTCGGCGAGCGGCCAGAGCTGGGCGGCGAGCGCCACCGGCTCGGTCTCGCCCCCGACCGTGAGCTCGTCGGTGACCGCGAGGGTCACGTGCTCGACGACCTCCAGTCGCTCGGCCGTGGCGAGCACGTCCTTGTCCCAGGGATGAGGGCTCACATACAGCCCGTTGTGCACCGCGGCGCCGCCGAGCAGGCCGAGATGGTCGCGGCAGCGCGTCGCGGGCGGTGCGGCGAGCCTCGGGCACCGCGAACGCCACCAGGTGCCAGCGACGGTCCCAGCCGTCGCGCTGGGTGTCCTGGGCGTGGGCCTGCAGGGTGCGGGTGCCGAACGCGGCGAGGGCCCGCAGGCCGTCGTCGGTGGGAACGTAGACGGCGCGCTGCCCGATGCCGTCTCGTGCGAAGAGGCCCTCGCCGACCAGCCGGCGGAGGCACGAGCGCACCTGCTCGGCCGACCGGCGGCACGCCTCGGCGACGGCGAAGACATCGGCGGCGGGGATCGTGCCGTCGTGGCGGGCGACGCCGAAGACGAGCATGCGCGTCGGCAGGTCGCCGTCGCTGATCGGGTCCGCCGGGGAGCCGGGGCCGGGAGGGGCACCGACGCCGCCGCCCGCACCGTCGCCGTCGTCGACGGCGGGGACACGGGCGGGGGCGCCCGGATCGGTCGCGTCGTCACCGGTCGTTTGCCCCACGACCGACAGTAGATACGACCGATTCAGGGCGTGTCAATGCGTGATGAGCGCGTGACCGTCGCCCGCGTTGCGCCGAGATGACGCTACCTTCGGCCGGAAGCAACTCTCCGGTCGTACGGCACACGAGGTCACCGCATGTGATCGGCTTGCGCGACAGACGTCCCCGCCCCGCACCCCGGTGGCGGTCGAGGTGGCTCTGGGTGGCCGTGCACGCGGCGCTGCTGCTGGCCGTTATGGCGTACGCCCTGCTCGCCGCCCTGCGAGACCCGACCGACGAAGCGTCGGTCGACGATGCGATCACCCGGTACCGCCGTGGCGGCGAGGGGAAGCGGAGATGAGGGTGCGGCGGATGCCCGCCCCCGCGGTCGTCGGTGTCGCGTGGTTGGCGGGCTCGGTGCCGTTCTCGAACATCGCCGCACGCTCCCGGGCCAGCGTCGACCTGCGCGACGTCGGCGCCGGCACCGTGTCGGGCACCGCGCTGTACGAGGTGGCGGGCTTCGGCCCGCTGGCGGTCGCCGGCGTATGCGACGTGGCGAAGGGCGTCGTCGGGCCGGTGCTCGCCGGGCGCGACCGGCCGATGCTGGGCGCGGTGGCGGCCACCGCCGCGGTCGCGGGGCACAACTGGTCGCCGTGGCTGCGCGGCGCCGGCGGGCGGGGCCTGTCCGTGGCCTTCGGCGCGTTCCTGCCGCTGGCCTGGCCGGGCACCGTGGTGCTGGCCGTGGGCTTCGCGGCCGGCAGGTTGCGGCGGCAGAGCGGCCTGGGCAGCTTCCTGGGAGCCGTCGCCGCCGTGCCGGTGGTGGCTCGCACGCACGGCCGAGCCGGCGCCGCCGCGGGCACAGGCATCGTGGCGGCCATGCTGGCCAAGCGCGTGGCGGGCAACCGTCGCCCGCAGGGCCCGGCGTTGTGGACCTACGCGCATCGCCTGGTGTTCGACCACGATCCCGATCTGGCGCCTGCCGTCGCTACGGCCGATGTCGACGGTCGCGCCGGCGCCGGCGCCGGGATCGGTCCCGCCGCCGGGCTCGCCCAGGCCAGTGGGGTCGACCAGTGACCGCACTGACCGTCGTGACCGACAGTGCGGCTGCGCTGCCGCCGGCGCTCGTCGAGCGCTACGGCATCCGGGTCGTGCCGCTGTGGCTGACGATCGGTGAGGAGCGGCACCGTGACGGCGACATCGGCCTCGACGATCTGGTCCGCCGGTTCGACGAGCCGATCACCACCAGTGCGCCCTCACCGGGGGAGTTCGCCACGGTCATCGCCGAGGCCCGCGCGTCCGGCCCCGTCCTCGTGCTCACCGTGGCGTCCGGGATGTCGTCGTCGCACGACTCGGCGCGCCTCGCGGCCAAGCTCGTGGCCGACGACGACGCCCGGTTCGCGTCCCTCGCCGGGGACGGGGACGCAACGTCCGACGTCGCGGCCGACGAGGACGACCCGCTGGCGGACGACGCGCACGGCGTTGCCGTCGTCGACACCGGCACCGCGGCCGGTGCGCAGGCCCTGGTGGTGCTCGCGGCAGCAGAGGTCGCGGCGGGCGGGGGAGGCCTGGCGGCGTCGGTCGCCGCGGCCGAACGGGTCGCCGCCCGGGTCCGCCTGGTGGCGACCGTGGCCGACCTCGATCGCCTCGCCCGGTCGGGGCGGGTCCCCGATGCCGCGCGCTGGATCGGGGATCGGCTGGGCGTCCGCCCGCTGTTCGAGTTCCGCGAGGGGCGGGCCCGGCCGCTGCGCCCGGCGTTCAGCGCCGAGGCCGCCCGCGAGCGCATCGTGCAGCGGTGCGCCGCCGACGCCCCCGCCTCCGGGACCGGGCGACTCCACGTCACGGTACTGCACGCCCTCGACCCCGATGCCGCCCAGGATCTCGTCGACCGGCTGCGTCCGTTGCGCCCGGCGTCGTGCGTCGTCGGGCCGTTCAGCCCGGTGATGGTGGCGCATACCGGGCGCGGGCTGGCCGGGCTGGCCTGGTGGTGGGACGGGTGAGCGCGCCCACGCTCACGACCGCGGACGGGGTGAGGCTCGCGGCTCGGTGGTGGGACCCGACGGGCGAGCCCGCGCGGGGAGGCCGTCGTGGTGGTCCACGGCTTCTGCGGCTCCAAGGACGCGACCGAGGTCCAGCTCGTCGCCCTGCGTCAGGCCGCTGCGGGGCGACGTGTGCTCACGTTCGACCTGCGGGGCCACGGCCGGTCCGGGGGCAGCACCACGCTCGGGTTCCTCGAGCGGCTCGATGTCGACGCGGCCGTGCAGGCGGCCCGTGCGGATGTCGACGTGGTCGTGGTGGTGGGCACGTCGATGGGGGGCATCGCGAGCCTCGCCCACCTGGCGAGTGCGGCGCCGGCCATCGACGGCAGTGCGGCCGGCACGCCCGACGCGACCGGTCTGGTCGGCGCCGTCGCCGGCGCAGTCGCCGACGGCGCGGTGCTGGTGGGGACGCCGGCGCACTGGCGGGTGCCGCGGTCGGCTCGTGGCGTCCTGGCCGTGGCGCTGACCCAGACGTGGCCGGGCCGGGCCATGGCAGCCCGGCGCATGGGCACGCGGGTGGCCGTCCGCCCCGAGCGCGGCGCGCCGCCGGTCGAGCGCATCGCGAGCGTGAGGCGTCCGGTTGCGGTCGTCCACGGTCTCGCCGACCGGTTCGTCCCCCCGGCGGCCGCCCGGGCGCTGCACGACGCGGGGCGCGGGCCCCGGAGGCTCGACCTGGTGCCCGGCATGGGGCACGGGCTCAGCGCCGCGGCGGTCGAACCGATCGACGCGGCCGTCGGCTGGGTGATCGCCGAGGTGGTCGGGGCGCGGGGCCACGTGGCGCCCCAGGGGGGCGCATGACGGCCTCGGACGGCGCCGCCGCGCCGCTGGGCCGGCCGTGGGGGGCGGGGCCGCCGATGCCCCACCCGGCGGGTCGCCACGACGGTGCGGCCCAGCCGGGTGCCCTGCGCGACCTGCTGGTGGGGCAAGCGGTGTCGTCGCTCGGCGACTGGATGGGGACCGTGGCGCTCATGGCCTTGGTGCTGCAGCTGACGGACTCGGCCACCGCGGTGGGCGGCGTCCTCGTCCTGCGCCTGGCCCCGACCGTGTTCGCCGGCCCGGTCGCGGCGCGCCTCGTCAACCGCTGGAGCCGCCGCCGCATCATGCTGGCGATGGACGCGGTGCGCATCCCCGCCGTGGCCATCCTGCCGTGGGTGACCAGCCTGTGGTGGATCTACCTGTGGGCGTTCGTGGTCGAGCTGGCGGGCATGGTCTTCCTCCCCGCCCGCGATGCCTCGATCCCCGACCTCGTGGACGGCGATGACGACCTGGCGGTGGCCAACGGGCTGGTGCTCGGCACGTCATACGGCATGATCCCGGTCGGCGCCGGCGTCTATGCCCTGGTGGCGGCGCTGGCGGGGGCCGACGCCGGCGTCGCGGTGGCTCGGTGGGTGTTCGCCATCGATGCGGTCACGTTCGCCGTGTCGTTCCTGGCGATCGCCCGGCTGCCCGAGCTGGGCACCTCGCGGGCGGGCGTTTCCGGAGCGGGGGGCGACCGGTTCGTTGACGCCCTGCGGCTGCCGATCGTCCGGCGCCTGGCCCCGGTCGCCGCCGTGGTCGCCTTCGGCCTGGGCGCGCTGTTCTCGATCGGCATCGTGTGGGTGCGCGAGGTGCTGGACGCCACCAACACCCAGTTCGGCCTGCTCGTGGCCTGCTTCGGCGTGGGGGCGGGGGCGGGTCTGCTCGTGTTGCGCCGGCTCGAGCGTCACGACCTACGCACGGTGCGGGTGGCGCTGGTCGTGCAGGGGGCCGTGGTGGCGACGATGAGCCTGGCGCCGACCATCGAGCTCGCCCTGCTGGGAGCGCTCGCGTTCGGTGGCCTGTCCGCGCTCGTGCTGGCGCTGGCGATGGAGTTGCTGCAGAACGAGCTGGGAGACCGCGAACGCGTGTTGGCGTTCACGGCGTTCCACGTCGTGATCCGCGCCGGGCTGGCGCTCGCGGCCATTGGTGCGGGCGTGGCCGACGATCTGCTCGACGAGGTGACCTGGCCGCTGGTCGGCCACCTGGCCTCGACACAGGTGGTGCTGCTGTCGAGCGGCATCCTCGTGACCCTCGTGGCGGTGGCCGCTGGTCGGCCCGGAGGCGCGGCCGACACCTCCTCGCGGTGATCCGGCCACTCTCCCGGTCGACGCGACGGCTTCGTCACGATTGCAACGCGATCGGCATGCGTCAGGCTGACGGTGTACGGGCACGGTGACACGAGACTGGGTGCACGAGTTCACACGCACGCACACTCATGGGCGGAAGGTGGAGGGCGACATGGCCGGGACCGACGACATCGACGACAACCGCCTTGCCGGGCGCACGCCCCGCTCCCCGCGGCACGACGTCGTCGACGAGGCCCCGGCGGTTGACGACGATGCCGACGGCCCCGACGACCACGAGATCGACGCGGTGAACCGTCTCATGGGCTTCCTGCGAGGCTCGGAGGACCAGTAGCCCTCGGGCGGGTCAGGCGTCCGGTTGCCCGCCGCCCACCTGGCTCACGCGTGAATGCCGCACTCGGTCTTGCCCTTGCCGACCCAGCGACCCGAGCGAGGGTCGTCGGCGTCGGTGGGCAACGAGGTGCACGGCTGGCAGCCGATCGAGGTGTAGCCCTGGGCGAGCAGCGGGTTGATGGGCACGTCGTGGTCGGCGATGTAGCCCTGCACGTCGACGTCGGTCCAGGTGGCGATGGGGTTGACCTTGACCAGACCCCGCAGGTCGCGGGTGACGATGGGTGCCGTCGCCCGGGTCGACGCCTCGTCACGGCGCACGCCGCTCATCCACGCCGCCTTGCCGGCGAGCGCCCGGTCGAGCTGGCCGACCTTGACCGCCGAGCAGCAGTTCTCGGGGTCGACCTTCCACAGCTCCTCGGCGTGGTGGGCGACCGTCATCATGCGCAGGTTGAGCCCGTAGCGGCGGCGCACTGTCTCGACCGTGTCGAGCGTCTCGGGGAAGTGGTAGCCGGTGTCGATGAACACGACCTCGATGCCCGGGTCGACCTTGGTGGCCAGGTCGATGAGCACGGCGTCCTGCATCGACGCCGCGAGGCACAGGTGCGGGGCGAAGTTGTCGACCGCCCATTGGATGATCTTGGGTGCGGGGAGGCGCTCGAACTCGGCGTTCAGCTCGACCAGCTCTTCGTCGTGGAAGGCGTGGACGGGCAGGGGAGGGGGCTCGACGAGGAAACTCACAGTGCTCCTTCCGTCAGACCCCGGCGCATTCGCCGGCGCCGACCTCGGCCTCGTACGGCCCGGTCTCGTCGTAGTCGACGTAGAACTCTGGGGCTTCGTCGGGCAGGGGGAACTGGTCGAGCTCCTTGAGCTCGGCCGCGATGGCCTTGGCCCCACCCGCCTGGTCGACCCACTCGCGGAACGACTGGCCGGCCTGGCGCTCGTCGGCGAACCGGCGGACCACCCGGGCCGTGGCCTCGGGGGCGTTCTTGGCCGGTAGGCGCAGGGCCTTGTCGCCGAAGTGGATCTTCTCGTCGCCCACGTAGCCGCCGAGCAGCATCTGGTAGCCGGGCGCCGAGCGGCCGTTGGCCCGGCGCTCGGCGCCGAAGAACCCGATGTCGGACGTGTGGTGCTGGCCGCAGCTGTTGGTGCAGCCCGAGATGTTGATGCGCAGGCCCCCGACCTCGGCGAGGCCCTCTTCCTCGAGCTTCTCGCCGATGGCGGCGCCCAGGCCGCGGCTCTGGGTGACGGCCAGGTTGCAGGTGTCGGCGCCGGGGCAGGTGACGACGTCGCGCACCAGCTCGGCTCCGGGCTGGGCCATGCCGATGGCGTCGAGCCGCTGGTGCAGCACCGGGAGCTGCTCCTCGGTGAGGCCCCGGAAGGCCACGTTCTGCCGGTTGGTGAGGCGTACCTCGAGGCCCATCTCGCGCTGGATGGCGGCGAGGGCCCGGAACTGGTCGCTGGTGACGTCGCCCAGCCGGGCGTAGGCGATGGCCGAGACCGTACCCTTGGCGACGCCGCGCACGACGTTGGTGTCGTCCCACTGCTCGAAGGGGTCGCGGCGGGTGATGCTGACCGGCACGCCCTGGCCCATCGGGGTGGGGGTGACGTCGGCGGCCAGGCCCGCGGGGGCGTCGCCGGCCTTCGCGACCTCGGCGGGGATGCCACCGGGCCACGAGGACGAGCCGAGCAGCAGGCGGCGCTCCTTGATGATGCGGGCCTGGACGTCCTCCCAGCCGAGCGTGGTGACCAGCCACTTCATGCGGGCGCGCAGCTTGTTGTCGCGGTTGCCGTGGTTGTTGAAGACCCGCAGGATTGCCTCGATGGTGGGCATGAGGTCTTCCTTGGCGGTGAAGTCCTCGAGCGCGACCGCCGCGTGCGGGTTGGCGCCCAGGCCGCCGGCCACGAACACCCGGAACCCGGCCTCGACCGAGCCGTCGTCGAGCGTGCGTGTGGTGGCGATGACGCCCACGTCGTTGAACATGGCCTGGCCGCAGTCGGTGGCGCAGCCGGAGAAGTTGATCTTGAACTTACGGGGCAGGCGCTGGCCCAACGGGTTGCGCACGAAGTGCTGGTAGGCGGCCTCGGCCCACGGGGTGATGTCGAGCTTCTCGTGGGGGCACGCGCCGGCGAGGTGGCAGCCCTGCACGTTGCGGACCGTGTCGCCGCAGGCCTCGCGTGTGGTCATGCCGACGCTGCCGAGCAGCCGCATGACCTCGGGGATCTTCTCGAGCTGGACGTAGTGGAACTGGATGTTCTGCCGGGTGGTGATGTGTCCCCAGCCGCGCGAGTAGGTGTCGGCGAGGTCGGCCATCAGCTCGAGCTGGTCGGGCAGCATGCCGCCCCACGGGATCTTGACCCGCACCATCTGGTGGTGCCCACCCTGGCGCTGGCCGTAGATGCCGTTGTTCAGGCGGAAGATGCGGAAGGCATCGTCCTCGACTTCGCCCGCCAGGTACCGGGTCAGGATCGTCTCGAACTTGTCGGCGTCGGCGAGCTGTGCGGCATCGATCTCGCTCTGTGCCATGGGTGCTCCGATCTCGGCGGCGGAATCCTGAGAAACCTGATTAAGGACGTCAGGGTTCGGTGGTCCAGTGTCTCGAAACCCGAGTACCCCTGTCAACATTCCCGCAGCCTTGTTCACGACCTGTTCGGACGCTCCGGGGGATGTCACGGCGCACCGGTACAATCTCGTCACGGTAGGTGGCCGACCCGCCTACGAAGTCTCGTCTGGGCGGACGAGCTAGCTGAGGAGACGGGATGGACATGGCGAAGAGGGGTCACATCGGCGCGCGCCGGGTCACCGGCGACACGCCGACGCAGATGGCGTTTGCACACCTCGGACAGGCCCGCAGGCGGCGGGCCACCGTGGTCCGGGCCGCGGCGGCGTTCGTGCCGGCCGCTGCCCCTTCCGGGGGCTTCGCCGACTGTGCGGCGGCTCGGGCCGCCGGGGCTGCACCGGTGCACCGTGGCGATCCGGGGTGCGCACCGCACCTCGACCGCGACGACGAGGGCGTCGGCGTCGGCGTCGGCTGCGAGTCGTAGCCCGGATGATGGTGCGGACCCTGCGGCCGTGGCCACTGGCCGTCGGCGTGGCCGTGGTCGTGGGCGCGTGGACGGCGTCGGCGGGTTGCGCGGATCCGGGCCGAGCGGGGGATGCCAGCCGCGGGGACGTGACCGCCACGACGTCGGTTCCTCCCACGGTGCCGTCAGGCCCGTCGGCCGCTCCGTCCCCGACGGACCCATCCGGCGGGCCCGTCGCAGAGGAAGCGGCCGCGCTCGTCGACCACCTCGTCGTCACTCCAGAGACGGGCGCAGACAGCTACGACCGGGACATGTTCGGTGGCAGCTGGATCGATGCCGACGGCGACGGGTGCGACACCCGGGCCGAGGTGCTCATCACCGAGTCACGGACGCCTGCCCAGGTCGATCCGTACGGCTGCGGCATCGTGGCGGGCGACTGGGTGTCGACCTACGACGGCTACACGACCCCTGATCCGACCGAGCTCGAGATCGACCACGTGGTCGCACTGGCCGAGGCCTGGCGTTCGGGCGCCTCGCAATGGGACGACGCGACGCGTCTCGCGTACGCCAATGACCTGGACGAGCCCACCGCGCTCGCGGCGGTCACGGCGGCCACCAACCAGTCGAAGTCCGACCGCGACCCAGCGTCATGGCAGCCGCCCGACGCGACTGCCTGGTGTGCGTTCGCCACGGCGTGGGTGACGGTGAAGGTGCGGTGGGGCCTGACCGCCGACCGGCTGGAGGTCGACACGCTGAGGAACATGCTCGCGGCGTGCTGAGACGAGTGGCGTCGGCGGTCAACGGTGCGATCGAACCGCGACCCCGGGAAGGCTCAGGTCGGCGGTGACCAGGCTCAGTGGCGTTCCTCCACCTCGACGAGCCCGCGCACCTCGGCCAACTCGTCTGCCCAATCGGCGTCTGGCCGATGGCGGCGAAGCAACGCCTTCACCCCTGCACCGCGACCCCTGGTGACCGGCTCGAGCTGCGCAACTGCGGAGGCCCAGATCAGGCCTTGCGCCACCACACGGCGGTCCAGTCGACCTCGTGGATCGGGGCGGTGATGCCGTTCTGCTCCCGGTGGTCGGTCACGGCCTGGCGGCAGGCGTCGATGCCGTTGTAGTCGTCGACGATCACGTAACCGCCGGAGGAGACGAGCGGCTCGAGGTGCGTGAGGGCGTCGATGGTCGACTCGTACATGTCGCCGTCCAGACGCAGGACGGCGATGGGCCCGATCTCGGTGGCCAGCTTGGGCAACGTGTCCCGGAACCAGCCGGGAACGAAGCGCACCTGGTCGTCGAGCAGCCCGTAGCGGGCGAAGTTCTGCTTGACCTGGTCGAGACCGACGGCGAGCTGGCTGTGCACGTGCAGGCGCAGGGGCACGTCGACGGGGAAGCGCTCGGCGTCGGCCTCGGGTAGGCCCTCGAACGAGTCGCACGCCCACACGGTGCGCCGCTCGTCGCCCAGCGCGGCCAGGATCGCCCGCAGGTAGATCGCCGTGCCGCCCCGCCACACGCCCGTCTCGACCAGGTCGCCGGGCACGCCGTCGGCCAGGGCGGTGGTCAGGCAGTCGCGCACGTTGGCGAGCCGGGCCAGGCCCACCATCGTCTCGCCGTGCGGCGGCCAGTCGTTGCCCACCGCTCGGGTCTCGCGGTCGGCACCCCGCTGCACCACGCGCCAGCGGCGCTCGCGCAGCATGTCCCGCAACCCGTCGGGCTCGCCCCCCGGCCAGTCGCGCAGGTCGACGTTGCGCACCTCCTCGTCGAGGAACAGGTCGCGCGTCAGGGCGCGGGCCAGCAGGTCGAGGTACAGGTCAGCGGGGGACGGCACCGGCGAGCCCGCCTCAGCGGCGATCGAGCAGCTCGGCGACCTGGAAGGCCAGGTCGATCGACTGGCGGCCGTTGAGCCGCGGGTCGCACATCGTCTCGTAGCGGTCGTCGAGGTCGGCGTGGCCGAGGGCGTCGCCGCCGCCCAGGCACTCGGTGACGTCCTCGCCGGTGAGCTCGATGTGCACGCCACCGGGCCAGGTGCCGGCGGCCCAGTGGGCGGCAAAGAACCCGGCGATCTCGGCGACCACGGCGTCGAAGTCGCGGGTCTTGCGGCCCGTGTCGGACGTGAAGGTGTTGCCGTGCATCGGGTCGCACGTCCACACGACCGGATGGCCGGCATCGCGCACGGCGACGAGCAGCGGCGGCAGCGCTCGTCGCAATGTTCTCAGCGCCCATGCGTGCGATGAGGGAGAGCCGGCCGGGAACCCGGTCGGGGTTGAGCGCCTCGCACAGCTGGATCACGTCGTCGGCCGTCGCGTTCGGACCGATCTTGCAGCCGACCGGGTTGTCGACCCCGCGGAGGAACTCGACGTGCGCTCCGTCGAGCTGACGGGAGCGCTCGCCGATCCACAGCATGTGCGCCGAGCAGTCGTACCACCTGCCGGTCAGCGAGTCCTGGCGGGTGAGTGCCTCCTCGTAGCCGAGGATGAGCGCCTCGTGACTGGTGTAGAAGTCGACCTCGTGCAGGTTGGGCTGGCTCTCGGTGTTGATGCCGCACGCGGCCATGAACCGCAGCGCACGGTCGATGTGGTCGGCCACGCGGTCGTAGCGCCGGCCCTCGGGGCTGGACGACACGAACTCCTGGTTCCACTGGTGGACCCGTGACAGGTCGGCGAACCCGCCCTTGGTGAACGCCCGCAGCAGGTTCAGCGTCGCCGCCGACTGGTGGTATGCCTGCACCAGCCGGTCGGGGTCGGGGATGCGGGCCGCTTCGTTCGGGGCGATGTCGTTGACCATGTGGCCCCGGAACGACAGCAGCTCGACGCCGTTCACGTTCTCGGTGGGCGCGGAGCGGGGCTTGGCGAACTGGCCGGCGATGCGCCCGACCTTCAGCACCGGCACGCCGGTCGAGTACGTGAGCACGACGGCCATCTGCAGGATGACCTTGAGCTTGTCGCGGATGGCATCGGCCGAGAACGCCTCGAACGACTCGGCACAGTCGCCGGCCTGCAGCAGGAACGCCTTGCCCTGCGCGACCTCGGCGAGCTGCTCGGTGAGGGCCCGCGCCTCGCCCGCGAACACGAGCGGGGGCAGCGAACCCAGGTGCTTGAGCGCCTGCCCGAGCGCGCCGTCGTCAGGCCACGGAGGCTGCTGGGCGGCCGGCTTGTGCTGCCACGAGGAGGGAGACCATGTGCTGGTCATGCTGCACCATCGTGGCCGGGGTGCCGGAGCGGCCGCAAAGCGATTCGCGCGGTAGCGGCATGACGCCTGGGGGAGGCGGCCATCGGGACGGGCGGAGGGGGAGGGCGGTCAGGCGGCGCTGGCTCGCGCCAGCGCCTCTTCGCGCACGGCGTCGACAGCCCGCTTGACCAGGCGACGAGCGGCCTCGGCCGTCACACCCAGCTCTTCGCCCACCTCGCGGTAGCTGCGCTTGCGCCCGTCGGTGAGCCCGAAGCGCTGCTCGACCGCGTAGCGGGCCCGGGTGTCGAGCACGCCCAGCAGGTCGTGGAGCGCCTGCTCCTCCTCGCGGTCGACCATGACCATCTCGGGGGTGGGCACGTCGGCCGCCAGCAGGTCGACCAGCTCGCTGCCGTCGTCGTCGCCCACCGGGCGATCGAGCGACGTCGGCGTGGTGAGGCGGTAGAGGCGGGCGTTCTCGTCGTCGAGCTCCTCGCCGTCGCCCGAGGCCTGGCGCAACGCAGCACGCAGCGAGGCGGAACGGTCGCCGGGGAGGCGGACCAGGCTGGCCTTCTGGTCGAGCGCCCGGCCGATGGCCTGACGGATCCAGAAGGTGGCGTAAGTCGAGAACTTGAAGCCCTTGCGCCAGTCGAACTTGTCGACGGCGTGCTCGAGACCCAGGTTGCCTTCCTGGATCAGGTCGAGCAGCTCCATCGAGGGCGGAAGGGGATAGCGGCGGGCGATGCTCACCACCAGGCGCAGGTTGGCGCGGATGAAGCGGTCCTTGGCTGCGGCCGCCGACGCGACGGCCTTGCGCAGCTCACGACCACGCTCGCCCGCGTCGATGCGCTCCTGGGCGTCGCGCCCACGCTCGATCGTCTGCGACAGCTCGCGCTCCTCATCTGCATTGAGAAGGGGCACGAGCCCGATTTCGTTGAGGTACTGACCAACCGAATCACTCATGACGTAACTCCTCAACCACCGCTACCGCGATGGGATTCCCCTACTACCGGGTTTTCACGGATCTCGGGGTAAAGAACCGGAAAGATGCAGAGTTCGTTCCGACCTGCGACGTTCGGTGACCACTGTCACCCCATTCTTCGCTGCGACGAGCGCAACGGATGCCTGTGCCCCGGCACAGGCGCACGTCGCAGGGCGCGCACACAGGATCGAGATGACCCGTGGAGCGGCGAGAGGTGCCGGCTGGCTGCCGACGGCGGTTTCGGCGGTGAAGCGGATGGGGGAGAGAACCGCACCTTCGTCGTTGTCGGTTCGGGACCTGTCGGACCCGTACAGCGACAAGACTACGACGCCGGCACTCCCGCGTACCAACGGGTTTCGACCACATCGCCCGTGACCCCTGGTCCCCCCACTAGTTTTCCGGTCGTGTCATCCCCCTACGACACGCGGACCGCCCTGCTCGTCGTCGATGTGCAGAACGATTTCGCCGACCCCGACGGCTCCCTCTACGTGCGCGGGGCCGATGCTGTGATACCGGTCGTCAACCGCGAGATCGCCGCCGCACACGCCGCCGGCGCGCTCGTCGTCACCACCCAGGACTGGCATCCGCCCGTCACGCCCCACTTTGCCAAGAACGGTGGCACCTGGCCCGTCCACTGCGTCGCCGACACGTGGGGCGCCCAGCTGCACCCCGATCTCAGACCCGGCAGCCACCAGGTGTTCAAGGGCGTCGGGGGCGAGGACGGCTACTCCGGGTTCTCCATGATCCACCCCACCACCGGCGACGATCACCGCGACCGGCCTCGACGACCTGCTGCGCGAGGACGACATCGAGCGTGTGGTCGTCGTGGGCCTCGCCACCGACTACTGCGTCAAGGAGACCGCCCTCGACGCCGTCCGGCTCGGCTACCGGACCATCGCCGTCCTCGACGGCATGCGTCCCGTCGAGCTCGAACCGGGCGACGGGCAGCGGGCTGTCGCCGCGATGGCCGACGCCGGCGTGGCGCTCGGGTGACGGCACCGCCGGCCGTTGCGCCGGGCACCGATCCTGTCGTCGCCGCGCCGGGCGCCGTGCCGCCTGCCCTGGTCACGGACCTGTACGAGCTCACGATGGCGGCCGCCTACCAGGCCGACGGCATCGACCACGAGGCCACGTTCGAGCTGTTCGTGCGCAGCCTGCCCGTGCAGCGGCGGTTCCTCCTCGCCGCGGGTCTCGACGACGCGCTCGAACGGGCTCGCGGACTGGCGGTTCGACGACGACGACATCGCCTACCTGGGCGGCCTCGGCCTGTTCCCTGCCGGGTTCGTCGAGCGCCTCGCCGAGCTGCGCTTCACCGGCGAGGTGTGGGCCGTGCCCGAGGGCGAGGCGGTGTTCGCGGGCCAGCCGCTGGTCCGGGTCACGGCGCCGGTGGTCGAGGCGCAGATCGTCGAGACATGGCTGCTCAACCGCATCGCCAGCCAGACGATGCTCGCCTCCAAGGCCGCGCGGGTGGCGCTGGCCTGCGGCGACAGGTCGTTCGTCGACTTCTCGGCGCGGCGTGACCACGGCGTCGACGCCGCCATGGCCGCCGCCCGCGCCGCCTGGATGTGCGGAGGCACCGGCACCTCGCTGGTGGCCGCGGGCCGGCGGTTCGGCATCCCGCTGACCGGCACGATGGCGCACTCGTTCGTGATGTCCTACGACGACGAGCGCGACGCCTTCCGGGCCTACGCTCGCACCTTCCCTCAGGCGGTCGTGCTGCTCATCGACACCTACGACACCGTCGACGGCGCGCACCGTGCCGCCGAGGTGGCCCACGAGCTGGCGGACGAAGGCATCGCCATCGCGGGGGTGCGGCTGGACTCGGGCGACCTCGGCGCCCTGGCGTACGAGGTGCGCGCGGTGCTCGACGACGCCGGGCTGCCCGACATCGACGTCCTGGCCTCGGGCGACCTCGACGAGCACAAGATCGCCGCGCTGCTCGCGGCCGGCGCGCCGATCGACGCCTTCGGCGTCGGTACGCAGCTCGGCACCAGCGCCGACGCCCCCACGCTGGGGGCCGTGTACAAGCTGGTCGAGGACGCGGACGGTCCCAAGATGAAGCTGGCGTCGGGCAAGGTCACGCTGCCCGGGCGCAAGCAGGTGTGGCGCCTCGACGACCACGACGTGATCTCGCTGCACGACGAGGGCGTGCCAGGAGGGCGGCCACTGCTCACGCAGGTCATGGCCGCCGGCCGGCGCACGGACGTCGAGCCGCTGGACCGCATCCGCGCCCGCGCCGCCGGGACGCTGGCCTGGCTACCGGCATCGTTGCGATCGCTCGACCCGACGTCCGATCCGGTGTGGCCCGTCGACGTGTCCCCGGGCCTCGACCGCCTGGCAGCCGAGGTGCACGCCGACATCGACGCCGACCGCGCCACCGGCGGTGCTCGCCATGAGAGGCCCGCCCGATGAGCGGTCCCGGCACCGGAGGGGAACGGCTCGGCATCTTCGGTGGCACGTTCGACCCCCCGCACGTCGGCCACCTGGTCACGGCCGTCAACGTGCGCTACGAGCTCGCGCTCGACCGCGTGCTGCTGGTCGTCAACGACCAGCCGTGGCAGAAGCTCGGCACCCGTGACATCACACCGGCCGCCGACCGCTACGCGATGGTCGAGGCGGCGGTCGGGTCGGTCGAGGGTCTCGAGGCCAGCCGCGTCGAGATCGACCGCGGCGGCATGTCCTACACGGCGGACACGCTGCACGCCCTGCGGGCGGACGACCCCGACTGCGAGCTGTTCGTCATCCTCGGCAGCGACGCCGCGGGCGGCCTGCCCACGTGGGAGCGGGCCGACGAGGTGCGGTCGCTCGCCACCATCGTGGTCGTCGAACGGCCGGGCACCCGCGAGGCCGAGCCGCCGTCCGGGTGGTCGTGGGTGCGGGTCGAGGTCCCCCGGCTCGAGGTGTCGAGCACCGACCTCCGAGCGCGGGTGAGCGACGGCCGCCCGCTCGACTACCTGCTCACCCCCGACGTCATCGCCGCGGTCGAGCGGCGGGGCCTCTACCGGGCGCGGGTGGGTCCGTGACGACGGGCGCCGTGTCGGACGACCGCGACGGGACGCAGCCGGTCGACGGCGGCGAGGACACCCGGGTGCCGGGCGCGCCCCTGCCGTCGACCCCCGATCGTGGCGCTGACCCCGGCGACGTGGGCGTGCCGACGACCCCTGCATCCGGTGCCGGCGCCGAGGCCGCCGCTACCGGCGGGCACCGGCCGCGGCCCATGGCTCCGCCGCTGCTGAGCGGTGCCGGACCGGCGGCGCGTTCGGGCCCCGCGGGAGGCCACCCGCGGCCCGCCAGCCGTCGCGGTCGGGCGGCGGTCCGCCGGCGGCCGCCCGTGGCGTCGCCGGTGGGGGTCCCGGGTGCCGTCGGGGCGGTCGAGAGGGCTGCGCACGAGCCCGCGGCGTCGTCGCGCGGGAGAGCCACGGCGCTGAGCCGGTGGCCGCTCCCCACGGATCCGGTCCGCCGGCGGCGGGCGCTCCTGCTGGCGGGCATGGGTGCGCTGACCCTCGCCGGCGCGGCGCTGGCCGTGACCGGCCTGTCGGCCGTGCGCACCAGCACGGTCGGCCGCTACGAGCAGACGGTCGGGCCCGACGACCCCGGCTACCAGGCGTACGTGGTGCCGACTCCCACCATGGGCGTCCTGCACCGCGCCGCCGACGGCACCCTCGCCGGCGCCGCGCTGGTCGCGCTCGAGCCGGGCGACGAGGGCGGTTCGGTCATCGTGGTTCCCCCCGCCACGATCGTCCCCGGTCCCGACGGCGAGACGACGATCGCCGCGGTCTTCCGCGACCAGGGTGCCGCGGCCGCCGCCCAGTCGCTCGGCGTGGCGGCCACGGTCGGGGTGTCCGAGTTCGTCGAGATCGACGACACCCGGTGGGCCGACCTCGTCGCCCCCGTGGGCCCTGTGGAGGTGAGCCTCGACGGAGCCGTCGGCGAGTGGCCGGCGGGGCCGGTGTCGCTCGAGCCCGACGAGGTCGGACCGTTCCTGTCGATCGTGGCCGAGGGCGAGTCCGATCTCGACCGCCTCGGACGCCAGCAGCTGTTCTGGGACGCCTGGTTGCCCCTGGTGGGCCGCGGCGGATCGGGGGCGTTGCCGGGCGAGGTCGACACGGGCATCGGCCGGTTCGTCCGGGCGGTCGCCCAGGGCGGGGGCACTGCGGCGCCGCTGCCGGTCGGGCGGGACGACTCCGAGGGCAACCGCTTCCGCCCCGACCGGGGGCGCGTCGGCGAGTTCGTGTCACGGACCGTGCCGTATCCCCTCTCGGCCGTCCCGGGCGACCGCATCAAGGTGCGCCTGCTCAACGGCACGCGTGACGGCAGCCTGACCGGCCTGGCGGCCCGCGCGCTGGTGGCCGGCGGGGCCGAGATCGCGATCGCGGGCAATGCGTCGACTCTGGATGTGGCCGACACCAGCCTCGTGCACACGGGCGGCGAGACCGAAGCCCTGGCCACCTGGCTGCAGGCCATCCTGGGTGGCGGGCGCGTGGATGAGGCGTCGACCGGGCAGGATGGTCAGATCCCGTCCGAGGACGAGATCGACGTGACCGTGATCCTGGGCGATGATGCCGGGGACCTGATCGGGAGGTAACAGACCCCTGACTGACCGGAACGACAGAGCTCTGGCCCGCGAGCTCGCCACCGCCGCCGCCCGCGCGGCCGATGCCAAGGGCGCCCAGGACATCGTGATCCTCGAAGTGGGAGACGTGCTCGTCGTCGCCGACGAGTTCGTCATCGCCTCTGCGTCGAACGATCGCCTGGTCAAGGCCATCGTCGACGACATCGAGCAGGCCGTCGACGCCGCCGGCTTCGGCAAGCCTCTCCGAGCCGAGGGCCTGGACGACCGCCATTGGGTGCTCATCGACTACGGCGACGTGGTGGTGCACGTGTTCCTCGAGGAGACCCGCGAGTACTACGAGCTCGAGCGCCTGTGGAGCGACGTGCCCCGCGTCGAGTGGGCCGAGGCCGTCTCGTCCCGGCCCGCGGCGCCCTGACGGGGCGGGCGAGCCCGCAGGTCGGGCACCCGCCGTGAACGCACGTCCACGCACGCCGCTGGCGGTCGCCGTCACGGTGGCCCGCCTGGACGAGTCGAGCGCCTGGCGCCGATACACCTGCGACGCGCAGGGCGACGGGTGGGTACGGCTCGACGAGCGGCTGACCGACCCCGCTGCCCTCGACGCCTGGTACCGGGCGGAGCTCGAGGCGACGGCCCGCGGTCACGCCGACCTGGCCGGTGCGCTCATCGTCTACCGGTTCGCCGGCGCCCTCGCGGAGCTGGTCGTCGGCCCGCTGCTCGACCAGCGGCGCTGCGTGGTGCTGAGGCCGGCCGCGCTGTCGCTGCGGTTCGGCGAGGCCGCCCGCCTGGACGAGCTGTCCGTGTCGGCGCCCACCGTCGCGGTGCTGGCCGACGATGCGTCGGCCGGCGAGCGCGGCACGGCGGTCGTCGCCTCCGCTGAGGGCCTGCGCGCCGTCGCAGCGGACGGCCTGCACGCCGTGTTCGGCCCACTCGCGGCCGCAGTGCGCGCCCGGGCGCCGTTCGGCCTGCGGGGCATGTGGGGCACGCTGGCGGACCACCTGGCCGAGGTGGCGGTGCGCCGGGCGCGGGAGCGCGGCGGGGACGTCGAGGCTGCGTGGGCGGCCGCCGGGACGTTGATCGACGACCTGACGGCGCGAGAGCCGCTGGTGCGGGCCCGTCCTCGGCGCGCGGTGGTGACCGGCGCGTCGGGCGCGGCCACGTTCGTCGCCAAGGGCACCTGCTGCCTGATCTACAAGGCGGCGGCGCCGGTGTCCGTGCGGCCCGGTGCGGACCGAGCGCGGCACCTCATCGCCGCTGCGGCCTGCACGTCGTGTCCGCTACGTACCGCCGAGGACCGCCAGGTCCGGTTTGCCGCCTACCTGCAGCAGCTGGCGGGTGGTCAACGCCCATAGGCCGCGCGCCAGGCGCGTCACACAGCCGTTCGTGCTGGCTGGGCACGTACGTCGACTGACGCAGGATGCGACGCTGCTACCCGCTCCGACGCCATCGAGCTCGCCCTACCAATTGTGCTACTGTCCGACACGTAGGGAGCTCGTCACGATAGCAGCCGGTGCCGAGCGCTGGTCAAAGCGTCATACCCCGTCAGTACGGTCGCTCGCCGTGGACACGACCGAGACTCCCAGCGGCATCGGTGCACGAGCTGAGGCCGCGGTGGCGTCGGCACTGGTTCGGGCGGGGAAGGCCGTGTTCCTGCCCGCGTTCGCTGCACACGACCGCATCGACCTCATCTACATGGACGCGACACGTGTCGTGAGGGTGCAGTGCAAGACGTCGCGCCTGGTCGGAGACGTGCTCCTCTTCCGCACGTGCAGCAACACGGCCAACAGGCCTCGCGCCTATGGCGGCGAGGTCGATGCGTTCGGCGTGTTCTCGCCTTCCACCGGGCTCGTCTACCTGGTGCCCGCCGAGGGCCTGCCGACTCGCGGCGTGCCACCTGCGGCTCGCGCCTGCACGCAACGGGCAGATCCGGGGCCTCCGGTGGGCCGACGACTATGTGCTCGGACCGCCGTGACGGCGGCCGGTCCCGGGCGTCCGGGCCGCTCAGCTCACCACGAAGTTGATCAGACGGCCCGGGACGGCGATCACCTTGCGGACCGTCGTGCCCTCGAGCAGCGCCGCCACCTTGTCGTCGGCCCGCGCCGCGGTCTCGAGCGCGGCAGCGTCGGCGTCGGCCGGGACGTGCACGCGCGTGCGCACCTTGCCGTTGACCTGGACCGGGATCTCGGCCGTCTCGTCCACCAGCAGCGCGGGGTCGGCCACGGGGAACGGCTCGGTGGCCAGCGAGTCGGGGTGGCCCAGGAGCGACCACAGCTCCTCACTGATGTGGGGCGCCAGCGGGGCCAGCAGCAGCACCAGCGGCTCGACCACCGACCGGGGGACGCCACCGGACGGATAGCGGGCCGTCAGGTGGTTGTTGAGCTCGGTGATCTTGGCGATCGACACGTTGAAGCGCATCTTCTCCATGCCGTCGCGCACGGCGTCGACGGCGCGGTGCAGGGCCCGCTGCGTCTCGAGATCGGGCGCGTCGGACGACACGGTGATCGTGCCCGTGTCCTCGTCGACCACGTTGCGCCAGATGCGCTGCAGCAGCCTGTACACGCCGACGACGGCTTTGGTCTCCCACGGGCGGCTCTGGTCGAGCGGCCCGGTGAACATCTCGTACAGCCGCAGGGTGTCGGCCCCGTAGCTCTCGTACATCTCGTCCGGCGTGACGGAGTTGCGCAGGCTCTTGCCCATCTTGCCGAACTCGCGGTTGACCTGATCGTCACCCTGCCAGAACGCGCCGTCGCGCTCGACCACGTCGTGGGCGTCGACATAGAGCCCCCGCCGGTCGGTGAAGGCCGCGGCCTGGATCATGCCCTGGTTGAACAGCCGCCGGTACGGCTCGAACGACGACACGTGCCCCAGGTCGTACAGCACCTTGTGCCAGAAGCGGGCGTACAGCAGGTGCAGCACCGCGTGCTCGGCGCCGCCCACGTACAGGTCGACGCCGCCGCAATCGCCGTCCCACTGCGGGCCCATCCAGTAGCGCTCGTTCTCGGGGTCGACGAACGCCTTGTCGTTGGTGGGGTCGAGGTAGCGCAGCTCGTACCAGCACGATCCGGCCCACTGGGGCATCGTGTTCGTCTCGCGCCGGTAGGTCTTGACGCCCTCGCCCAGATCCAGCTCCACCTCGACCCAGTCGGTGGCCCGGGCCAGCGGGGGCACGGGAACGGACGTGTCGTCGTCGTCGGGGAAGGTGGTGGGGGAGTAGTCGTCGATGTGCGGTAATGCCACCGGGAGCATCGAGTCGGGCAGCGCCCGGGGCAGGCCGTCGTCGGGGTCGTAGACGATGGGGAACGGCTCGCCCCAGAACCGCTGGCGGCTGAACAGCCAGTCGCGCAGCTTGGTGGTGACCGTGCCGGTGCCCGCGCCCTGCGCCTCGAGCCACTCGATGATCGTGTGCTTGGCCTCGGCGACGCCCAGCCCGTCCAGGCTGACCTGGTCGTTGGCGCTGTTGACCGCCGGGCCCTCGCCGACGTACGCCTTGCCCTCCCAGCCCTCGGGCGGTTGGACCGTCCGCACGATGGGCAGGTCGAACACCTCGGCGAACGCCCAGTCGCGCTCGTCCTGGGCGGGCACGGCCATGATGGCCCCCGTGCCGTAGCCCATCAGCACGTAGTCGGCGATGAACACCGGGATCGGCTGGCCGGTCGTGGGGTTGGTGGCATAGCTGCCGACGAACACGCCGGTCTTCTCGCGGGTCTCCACCTGCCGCTCGACGTCTGACCGGGCGCCGGCCTGGCGGCGGTAGGCGGCCACGGCCTCGGCGGGTGTGGCGTGGCCGCCCGTCCAGGCGGCGACGGCCTCGGCCGGGATGTCCGCGGGCCACGACGCAGCGGTGAGCTGCTCGACCAGCGGGTGCTCGGGCGCCAGCACCATGTAGGTGGCGCCGAACAGCGTGTCGGGCCGCGTGGTGAACACCTCGATGCCCGCGCCGGCGCTGCCGTCGGGTGCGACGGTCGGGAACGTGACCTGGGCCCCCTCGGACCGGCCGATCCAGTTGCGCTGCTGCAGCTTGATGGGCTCGGGCCAGTCGAGCACGTCGAGGTCGCCGATCAGGCGGTCGGCGTACGCGGTGATGCGCATCATCCACTGCTTGAGCGGCCGGCGGAACACGGGGAAGTTGCCGCGGTCGCTGCGGCCGTCGGCCGTGACCTCTTCGTTGGCCAGCACCGTGCCCAGGCCGGGGCACCAGTTGACCGGGGCCTCCTGCACGTAGGCCAACCGGTGGTTGTCGACGACGACCCGCCGCTCGGTGGGGGACAGCTCGGCCCAGGGACGCCCGGTCGGGTTGGTGCCCTCGCCGGGCTCACGCGCCCCGGCGTCGAGCTCGGCGACCAGGTCGTCGATGGGGCGGGCGCGATCGGCGTCGGTGTCGTACCACGAGTTGAAGATCTGCAGGAAGATCCACTGCGTCCAGCGGTAGTAGCCCTCGTCGATGGTGGAGATCGAGCGCCGGAGGTCGTGCGCCAGGCCCAGGCGCCGGAGCTGGCGGCGCATCGTGGCGATGTTGGACTCGGTCGTGGTGCGGGGATGCTGGCCGGTCTGCACCGCGTACTGCTCGGCCGGCAGGCCGAACGCGTCGTAGCCCATCGTGTGGACCACGTTGTAGCCGGTCATGCGCTTGTAGCGGGCGAAGACGTCGGTCCCGATGTAGCCCAGCGGATGCCCCACGTGCAGGCCCGCGCCGCTGGGGTACGGAAACATGTCGAGCACGTACAGCTTGGGCAGGTCGGCGACCTTGTCGAACCCGGCGCTCAGGTCGCCGACGGGGTTGGGCGTCAGGAACGTGCCCTCCCGCTCCCAGCGGTCCTGCCAGGTGGTCTCGATGTGCCCGGCGAGCGTGGCCGTGTAGCGGTGCGGGGGCATGTCGGGCCCCTGTGATTCGGTGCTCGGCGACGTCGGCTCGGCCATGACCCGGAAGGGTACCGGGCGCCCGACGGTGCCCTGAAAGGCGAAACGGTCCTGGTGGGGGACGAGACATACGTCACATGTCCCGAAGGATGTGTAACGCGCTCCAGCGGGGGCAGGTCGGACGGGTGATGCCCTCACTCCTCCATCGCCTCGAGCGCGCCGCGGCGCGCGACACCGCCGTCACCTTCGTGGTCGGCGGGGCCGAAGACGTCGTCTCGTGGCGCGACCTGCACGAGCAGGCCAAGGGCTACGCGGCCGCTCTGCAGGCCCGGGGCGTCCGGCCCGGCGACCACGTGGCACTGCTGTCTCCCACGACGCGCGAGCTGGTCACCGCGATCCAGGCCACCTGGCTGGCCGGGGCCACCATCGTCGTGCTGCCGCTGCCGATGCGGCTGTCGTCGATCGAGGAGTTCGTCGCCCAGACCCGCCAGCGCATCCACAACGCGGACGCCCGGGTGTGCGTGGTCGACCCCGAGCTGGCGGCCTTCGTCACCCCCGAGCCGGGCGATCCGCCCATGCTCGGCTTCGACGACCTCATGTCGGGCGACGCGGCCGCATGGGCGCGACCCCCCGACGACCCCGATCGCCTGGTGATCCTGCAGTTCACCAGTGGGTCGACGTCCGACCCCAAGGGCGTCATGTTGCCCGACCGGGTGTTGCGGGCCAACCTCGACGCCATCGAGGTCGCCGCCCAGCTCGACCCCGACGACGACGTGCTCGTGTCGTGGCTGCCGCTCTACCACGACATGGGCCTGGTCGGGCTGTTGACGCTGCCCATGTCGACCGGCACGGCCCTCGTCCTCGGTGCTCCGCAGGACTTCACGGCCCGCCCCGCCCGGTGGATGGAGTGGTTGTCCACCTACGGCGGCACGGCCACCGCCGGTCCCAACTTCAGCTACGTGCTGGCCACGCGGGCGCTCAACCGGGCGGAAGACCTCGACCTGTCCCGCCTGCGGGTGGCGCTCAACGGCGCCGAGCCCATCGACCCCGACCAGGTCGAGGCGTTCGTCGAGGCCGGTCGGCGCCACGGCCTGCGGCCCGGAGCGGTGTTCCCCGCCTTCGGCATGGCCGAGGTGGCGATCGCCGGCACCTTCCCCGAGCCCGGCGCCGGCATGCTGACCGACTGCGTCGACCGCCGCGTGCTCGAGAGCGAGCGCTACGCCGCACCCGTCGATCCCGGTGCCGACGGCAGCCGCCGGCTGGCGCTGCTGGGCCGGGCCGTTCCGGGCCTCGAGATCCGCATCGTCGACCCCGAGACCGGCGCACACCTGCGCGACCGCGAGGTGGGCGAGCTCGAGATCAGCGGCACGTCGGTCACCACCGGCTACTACAAGCGGCCCGACGCCAACGCCGACCTGTTCCGGGACGGCTGGCTGCGCACCGGCGACCTGGCCTACATGCTCGAGGGCCGCCTGGTGATGTGCGGGCGCATCAAGGATGTGATCATCGTCGGGGGGCGCAACGTGTTCCCCGAGGACGTCGAACGCGCGGTGGGCGTGCTCGACGGCGTGCGGGCCGGCAACGTGATCGCCTTCGGCGTGGAGAGCGACCGGCACCGCGAGACCCTGGTGGTCGTGGCCGAGTCCAAGGCCGATGACCTGGCGCTGGTGCGCAAGGCCGTCGCCGAGCGGGTGCGCGAGGTCGTCGGGGTCCCGGCCAAGGACATCGTGCTCGTCGCCCCCGGCACCCTGCCCAAGACCAGCTCGGGCAAGCTGCAGCGCTCGCTGTGCAAGCGCCGTTACGACGACGGGCAGCTCGCCCTCGTCGACGCCTGAGCCGCCCGCCGGCGACGCGACAGCGGCCGGTTTCAGGCCGCCTTGAGGTCGGCGATCACCTGGTCCCAGGGAGTCGAGTCCGACTCGTACGGGGTGTAGAAGCTCAGCCGGGCCAGCACGTCGCCCCAGCGCGCGTGCAGCCCCGCGGCCACCTCGTCGAGCGGTGCCACCACGGCGAACTCGGCCAGGATCTCGTCGTCGATCAGCTCGCCCATCTCGGCCCAGCGACCTTCCTTGGACATGCGGTTCAGCTCGTCCTGCAGGTCACCCCAGCCGTGCAGGTCGAGCACC
Organism: uncultured Acidimicrobiales bacterium; assembly: GCA_963735375.1. GTDB lineage: Bacteria > Actinomycetota > Acidimicrobiia > Acidimicrobiales > VFJN01 > ZC4RG19. Next base: position 127,522 of record CAVTKS010000002.1, on the reverse strand, counting down.
TTGCGGTAGGCGGGCGTCGAGCCGTAGAAGGCGATCTGGCCCCGGACGCCCTTGGCCGCCTCGGCCATCTCGGCCTCGTCGCGCCCGGTGACGACGAACATCGGGCCCGACAGCTCGAACCCGTCCATCGTCTTGCCCGCCTTGGACCGCCCCTTCTCGAGCGCCGGCAGCGTGACCTCGTCGAGGTAGCGACGGGTGGTGAAGCCGTGGCAGATGAACCCGTCGGCCACCTCTCCGGCGACCTCGGTCATCAGCTCGCCCACGCCGGCGAGGAAGACGCGGGCGTCGCCGTGGGGGTTGGGCCCCGGGTTGAAGAACGGGGTCATCAGCGTGTGGGTGTAGAAGTCTCCCTGGAAGTCGAGCTTGGTGCCCTCGTTCCAGCACGCCCAGATGGCCCGGATGGCCAGGATCATCTCGCGCATCCGTGGCGCCGGGTGCGACCAGGGCATCGAGAACCGGCGAGTGATGTGCGGCTTGATCTGGCTGCCGAGGCCGAGGACGAAGCGCCCCTGCGAGCCCGCCTGCAGGTCCCACGCGGTCTGCGCGAGCGTCATCGGGCTGCGGGCGAACGCCACGGCGATCGATGTCATCAGGTCGACGCGCTCGGTGTCCTGTGCGGCCAGCAGCAGCGGCAGGAACGGGTCGTGACTGGTCTCGGCCGTCATCACGCCGTCGTAACCGCGCCGCTCGAGCTCGGCGGCCGCTGCCTGTGCCCGGTCGAGCCCACCTCGGATGCCCCCGTCGATCTTCATGGCCGCAACCTACTCCGCACCTTGACCGGCGGGTCAAGGGACGCTCGCTCAGTGTTCCCCGCTCTTGGCCTTCGGCCGGGCCGCTCGGGCCTCGCTCGCTCTCTCGCCCTTCGGGACGCTCGCTCAGTGTTCCCCGCTCTTGGCCTTCGGCCGGGCCGCTCGGGCCTCGCTCGCTCTCTCGCCCTTCGGGACGCTCGCTCAGTGTTCCCCGCTCTTGGCCTTCGGCCGGGCCGCTCGGGCCTCGCTCGCTCTCTCGCCCTTCGGGACGCTCGCTCAGTCCGGGCGCTGGTCGCGGAGGAACTCCTCGAGCTCGGCCACCAGCTCGTCGCCTGTGGGCAGATCGGAGATGCCGATCGGCTCGTCGGGCCGCTCCGACTGCTCCCAAGCCACCTCGAGCTGGTGGAGCATCTCGACGTGCTCGGGGTTCTGCGCGATGAGCTCGTCGAGCCGGGAACGGGTGGCGTCGGCGCGGGCCGACAGGTCGCCGAGCGGCAACGCCAGGTCGCCGAGCAGGCTCAGGCTCTCGATGAGGGCGACGCTGCCCGCGGGGAACGGCATCGCCGACGGCACGTAATGGGGGATCTGTGCCCACAGGCCCACCGACGGGATGCCGCGCTCGTCGCAGCCCTGCTCGATGGCGGCCTGGATGCCGCCGGGGAAGTCGAGCGACGCCTTGAGGAACGTGCCCTCGGCCAGTCTGGGCGTCGAGGCCGTGCAGGCCACGCGGGGCGACCGGGTGTGCGGCGCGGCGAACGGGTAGGCACCGAGGCCGACGCACATGCGGGCGCCGAAGTCGAGCGCCAGCGTCACGACCTCGTCGGTGAACTGGTGCCACAACCTGTCGGGCTCCGCGCCCACGAGCAGCAGCATCTCGTTGCCGTCGCCGTCGGTCGCCGCCCGCAGCTCGATGTCGGGCCACGTGAGCCCGCGCAGCACGCCGTCGGCCAGGTGCGCGATCGGGCGGCGGGCGCGGTAGTCCAGCAGGTCGTCGGTCGAGAACCGGGCGACCGTGACCGTGTCGAGCCGGTCGGACAGCACCTCGGCGGCACCGGCGGCCGCGAGGCCCGCGTCGATCCAGCCCTCGAGCGCGAGCACGAGCAGCGGCTCATCGAGGTCGGGTTGTTCGATCAGCTCGTAGAGCGCCATGTGCGCCTCTCGTCCGGGGGCGGGCGGGAACCTAGGTGGCCGGAAGGGCCTCGACCGTGGCCTTGGCCGACTGGGCCAGTATCTCGACCTGCGCGGCGAACCCCTCGAAGCCCGAGGTCTCGCCCATCACCCCGCCCTTGTAGCGCGCGTACACGCCCTCGAGGATGCAGGCCAGCTTCCAGTACCCGAACGCCACGTAGTAGTCGACCGCCGACACATCCCGTCCTGACGCCTGTGCGTACCGCTCGACCACCTGAGCGCGGGACGGGAAGCCCTCGAGCGTTGTCGAGGCGTCGAGCAACGCGGGGTGAGCGTCGCCGCGCTCGGTCCAGTAGACGAGCAGGAGACCGACGTCGGCAAGCGGATCACCCAGCGTGCACAGCTCCCAGTCGAGCACCGCCGCGATCGTGCCGTCGGGGCCCAGCAGGCAGTTGTCGAGCCGGTAGTCGCCGTGGACGATGGCGGCCGGGCCCTGCTCGGGCACGCGGGCCGCCAGCGCCGCGTGCACGTCGTCCACGACCGGCAGCTCGCGCGTCTGCGACTTCTGCCACTGGCCGTACCAGCGCTTGAGCTGCCGCTCGATGTACCCCTCCTTGCGGCCCAGGTCGCCGAGCCCGACGGCGTCGGGGTCGACCGCGTGGATGCGGGCGAGGACGTCGGCGATCTGATCGCCGGCGTGTGTCCGGGCCGGAACCTGGAGAGCGCGGGCCGCGTCCGCGTTGCGCGCCACGAGCCCGTCGACGAACTCCATGACGTAGAACGGTGCGTCGTTGACCGACTCGTCCGTGCAGAGCCCGACCACTGGGGCCACGGGCACGTCGGTGGGGGCGAGCGCCGAGATGATGCGGTGCTCGCGGCCCATGTCGTGCGCCGTGGCCAGCACCTGGCCGAGTGGCGGCCGGCGCAGCACCCAGGCATGGCCGGCGGTGTCGGTGACCCGGTACGTCAGGTTCGACCGCCCGCCTGCGATGAGGTCGAAGGTGAGCGGCGGCTCGACGTGCTGGGCGTGGGCGAGGAACCACTCGGTCACCCGGGAGACCTCGATGCCTTTCGGTGCGTCCGTGCCGGCGGTTGGGGCGTTCGTCATCGGAGGTTCACCGTAGAGGGTGCCGGAGCGTCAGGGGGCCACGACCGTCGGGCTCCCCTCGGCGGTCGGGGCTCCGCACGCCGCCGATAGCCTGACCCGCGATGGCTATCGACGTGACCGACGCCTCCTTCCAGACCGACGTCCTCGACCGCTCGTCGACGACCCCCGTCGTGGTCGACCTGTGGGCACCGTGGTGTGGTCCGTGCCGCACGCTCGGCCCCATCCTCGAGACGGTCGTCGGCGAGACCGAGGGCCAGGTCGTCCTGGCCAAGGTCAACGTCGACGAGAACCCGCAGGTGTCACAGGCGTTCCGGGTGCAGGGCATCCCCGCCGTGTACGCCGTGGCCGGCGGCAAGGTGGTCGACGGCTTCGTCGGCGCGCAGCCCGAGGCCGAGGTGCGCACGTTCGTGAGCAAGCTGTTGCCGAGCGAGGCCGAGCAGCGCATCACGCAGCTGATGGACACGGGCGACGAAGCGTCCCTGCGCCAGGTGCTCGACGAGAGGCCTGACCACCACGATGCCATCGTCGGCCTGGCCGAGCTGCTGGCGGCTCGGCGCGACGACGGCGACCTCGACGAGGCCCTCGCCCTGCTGGGGCGCATCCCCGAGACTGCAGAGACCCGCCGCGTCGCTGCGCTCGTGCGCACGGGGGAATCCGCCGGGACGAACGGCGACGGCGCCACCGCGGGCGAGATCACCGCCAAGCTCGAGTCCCTGCTGGCGCAGGTCAAGGGCGACGATGCCGCGCGCCAGGAGTACGTCGACCTGCTCGAGGTGCTCGGCTCCGACGACCCCCGCACGGCCGACTACCGCAAGCGCCTGACCCGCCAGCTGTTCTAGTGGTGCGTCGCTGACCACGCGGATCACGCACGATCGGGGGGACGGGTGCGACTCGAACGGCATGACGGCTACTGGCTGCTGATCGGCCCTGCCGCGCCCGGGGCCACGGCCACCACCCTGGGGCCGCTGATACTGATGCGACGCCGGGGCGTCGGCAATCGCCGGTTGCTGCGCCACGAGCTGGAGCACGTGCGGCAGTGGCGCGAGCAGGGGGTCATCGGCTTCGTGCGGAGGTACCTCGCCGTGTATGTCCGCTGGCGCCTGCGGGGCTACCCGCACCTGGCGGCATACCGGCGGATCCCGCACGAGATCGAGGCCGAGTGGATCGCCCGCCGCGTCGAGATCGCGGGCGCGGACTCTGACCCTGTCCGTCGGTCGTCCATCGGTGGCACGGCGAGCGGGTCCCCGCCGGATCGGTAGTCAGCCCCGGGACACAGGGTCAGCAGGCGGGGACAGCTCAGTCGAGGGCGCCGAGGATCAGCCACCACGAGGCCAACCCGTGGCCGCACCACTGGTCGGGCGCGACCAGACACTCGTCAGGGCAGCGGCAGACACCGTCGTCGACCCACTCGGCGAGTGTGTCCTCGTCGGGCGGCGCCCAGCCGCTGTTGACCTCGAACCACGCATGGGCGTTGGCGATCGCGGTCTCGGACGTGATCTGCACCCCGCGATCATGCCGCGCGCGGACCCCTGCTCCCGTGGCGCTACGGTGACGGCGGTCTCGCTCGGCTCGTTGTCGCCGAGCGGCGCCTCGCCGGATCGTCGGCCTCGTCGGCGCCGTGGCCGATGCTCCGTCGACTGCGGGTCCCTGATCCGCCGGTCCCTCGGCCTCGTCGCTCCGCGGCTCTGTGCGCCTCGTGCCCGCGAACGCAGGACGGCCACGTCCCTCCTCGCCGCTCGCGTGGCTCTCCATCAACGGTGACGCGCCCGGCTTCGCCGTGCCGTCGTGCACCCGGAGGACGGCGATGTCCGACCTGCCCCACGACCCGCACTACGACCTGCCCCGACCGCTGCCGCCGCGCACCTGGCGCGACCGGCTCGAGGACCTGGCGGCAGGTGGGCCGTCGCCCGGGCGGCTCGTCGCAGCAGCCTGCGCCGTCGCGCTCGCCGCCGTGGTGGGGTGGCGGCTGCTGGCGCCGCCCGCCGCCCCTCCCGAGATGGAGATCCCGTTCGCCGAGCAGGCGGCGCCCGGCGCCCAACCCGGCGAATCCGGAGCTCCGCCCGTCACGGGCGGGCAGGGCGCCGCGCTTGCCCCGCCGGGGTCGCTGCCGGGCGCGACGGGGCTCGCACCCACGACCGCCGGGGGCGAGGTCGTCGTGCACGTGGTGGGCGCGGTGGCGGCGCCCGGGGTTCAGCGGCTGCCCGCGGGCGCCCGGGTCGTCGACGCGGTCGACGCCGCAGGCGGTGCGTCGCCGAACGCCGACCTGGGGCGCATCAACCTGGCGGCGGTGCTGACCGACGGGCAGCAGGTCTACGTCCTCCGGCCGGGTGAGGCTCCGCCGGCTCCCGTGGCCGGGGCGCCGGATGGAGCGCAGGTCGGCGGCGGTGGCACTGACGGAACGGGCGGTGCCGGGGGCCTGATCAACCTCAACAGCGCATCCGCGGCGCAGCTCGAGGAGCTGCCCGGCGTGGGCCCCGCCACCGCGGAGGCGATCATCGCCCACCGCGACCAGAACGGGCCGTTCGCCTCGGTCGACGAGCTGCTCGACGTGCGCGGCATCGGCGAGGCCAAGCTCGAGCAGCTCCGCGACCTGGCCACGGTGTGATCGATGTCCGACCGGTGGACGGTCGTCCTCGCGTTGGCCGTGTTCGCTGGCGCGCTCGCGGCGGTCGACCGGCACGTGCCGGCGGTGCCGATCGCCCTGCCCCTGGTGCTGCTGGCGCTCGCGTGGGCGCTCGGCCGGATCGGGCGTCCCCGGCCCGAGGTGTTGTGTCTCTGCGCGGCGCTGGTGGCCGCCGCGCTGGCCCAGCGTTCCCTCGCCGGGCTCGAGGCGCCGCTGGCGACCGGCCCGGTGCGGGCCGAGATCGCTCTGGTGGGCGACCCCGTTCCGGACGGGCGAGGCGGGGTCACGGTCGACGTGCGGCTGGAGGGTCGGCGGCTGCGGGGTGTCGCGCGCCAGTCGGCCGCCAGCGCACTCGACGACCGGCTCGCGGGCGAACGGGTCACCATCGTCGGCCGGGTGCAGCCGCCGGGCCCGATCGAGCAGCTTCTCCGCCACCGGCACCTCGCCGGTCGGCTGGCGATCGACACGGTCGTCGGCTGGCGAGCCGGCGATGGCGCGACGCGCCTGGCGAACGGGCTGCGTCGCACGCTCGCCCGCGGCGCCGAAAGCCTGCCCGACCGCCAACGGAGCCTCTTGGCGGGCGTCACCCTGGGCGACGACCGTGCCCAGCCGGCGGACATGACCGACGCATTCCGTGCCGCGGGGCTGACCCACCTGCTCGCCGTATCGGGACAGAACGTCGCCTTCGTCATGGTCATCGCCGCACCGCTGCTCACCCGGCTGCGCTTCGGCCCGCGTCTCGCCGCGACGTTGGTGGTGCTGGCGATGTTCGCCCTGGTCACGCGCGCCGAACCGTCGGTGCTCCGGGCGACGGCCATGGCCTCGGTCGCCGCGGTGGGCGGCGCGCTCGGTCGGCCGGCATCGACGGTGCGCACCCTGGCGCTCGGCGTCGCCGGCATGCTGCTGATCGATCCGCTGCTGGCGACCTCGCTCGGGTTCCGGCTGTCGGTCGCCGGGGCCGGGGGCATCGTCGTGGGCGCGGCGCGGCTCGAGGACCTGCTGCCCGGGCCTCGCTGGCTGGCCGCGCCGCTGTCCGTCACGCTCGCCGCCCAGGCCGCGGTGTCCCCGCTGCTGGTGGCGACATTCGGCTCGGTGCCCCTGGCCTCGCTTCCCGCCAACCTCCTCGCCGTGCCGGCGGCCGGGCCGTTGATGGTGTGGGGCCTGACAGGCGGACTCCTCGCGGGCATCGCCGGTGGCCCCGTGGCCAACCTCCTCCACCTTCCCACCCGCGTGCTGCTGGCGTGGCTGGAGGGGGTCGCGACCGCTGCGGCGCGGTGGCCGCTCGGGGATCTGCGTGGGGCTCACCTGGCGGGGCTCGCAGCGGCGACGGCGATGCTGGCGCTCGGCCGCAACCTGGCCGGTCGGCGGGATGCCCGGAGTCGGCCGATCGCGGCCGGCGCCTTCGATGGCGATGCCCGGTCGGGGATCGCCGGGGTTCTGCGCACGACCGGAGGGCTCGTCGCCACCGCCGTCGTGGTCCTGACGATCGTGCCGCTCGGCGGCGCACCTGCGGCGAGGCTGGAGCAACCCCTGGGCATCGGTGCCGTGCTGTGGCGGGGTGGGGGAGCGGTCGTGGTGCTGGACGGTCGCGCTCGCGACGACGTGGTGCTGGCGGGCCTGCGACGAGAGCGCGTCGAGCGCGTGGACGTGGTGATCCTACGGACGACGGCGCGGGCGGGGGCCGACGTGGTGGAGACGCTGCGGCGTCGGTGGCCGGCACTGGTCGTCCTGGCGCCACGGCTCGAGGCCACAGCGCCCGGCGATCGTCGGGCCGGCGTCGAGGGCGGCGTGAGCCCGCCGACGGGCACGGTCATCGACATCGGCACTCTGCGGTTGACGGTCGAGAGCAATACGGCCGGTCGTCTCGACGTCCACATCGCGCCCCGTGCCCCGCCCTCGACGGACCTGGTCGATCGCGGCCCGTCCCAGACGTGACGACGGACCGGTCTGCGTTCCGATCGGGGGCGCGGACCCGCACGCGGCCGCCTCGGCACCGTGGCCCGGTGGTCAGCCGGTCTCCGCGGCGACTGCGGGCACCTATCCTCGGCCCTCGTGATCGCCCCCTCGCCGCCGCCGGCACCGTCCGTCGCCGTGTCATTGCAGGTCGGCGGACGATTCGTCGACCTGGCGACGCGCGTGCTGGTCGCCGGCGTCGTGCCGGCGCCACGGTTCGGGCGGGAGGGCGAGGTCGCGGCCACCGCCGGCGCGGTCGTGGCCAGCGGGGCCGATCTGGCCGATGTCTCACTGGCGCCGCGGCTGATCGCACCCGCGGCGCGCGCCGGGCGGGTCCCGGTGGCGGCGCGGGTCGCCTCGATCGACGAGGCCGCCGCCGCGGTCCGCGCGGGCGCGTCGGTCGTGATGCTGTCCGCCTCACTGGTGGACGTGTCCGGCCCGGTCGATCGCACCGCGCTCGGAGTCGCCGCGGCCCTCCTCGTCGACGACCTCGACGAGCTGGGTGCCGCCCGGGCCCAGGCCGAGCAGCTCGGGGTGCCGCTGGCGTTCGACTCGACACGCTGGAGCGCAGCCACAGCGATCGCCCTCGAGTCCGCGGCGGTGGCCGAGGGTTGCCGGCTCCTCCGCACCGCCGACGTCCGCCGCAGCCGGCGTGTGGCCGAGGTGATGGGTGCGATCCTCGCCGCGCGCCGCCCGAGAGCCCGGTCGACCGCGCGTCCGCCGACCCACGAGGCCGGGAGCCAGTCGTGACCGACGTGAAGCTCGACGCGCCCGTGCACCTGGTGAAGGGCGACGACGAGGTGCTGCTACGCGACGCCGCCCGCGAGGTCGTGCACGCGCTGGCCGGTGAGCTCGATCCCGGTCTGGCCGTCGAGGAGGTGGGCCGCGAGCGCTTCGCTCCGCCGGATAGCGAGACCAGCATCGTTCCCCTGGTCGAGGCCGCGCAGACCCCGCCGTTCCTCACCGACCGCCGGGTCGTGGTCGGCCGCGACATCGAGATGTTCACCAAGGCCGCGCAGGTCGCGCCCCTGGTCGACTACCTGGCCGACCCGTTGCCCACGACGTCGCTCGTCCTCGTGTGGAGCGGGGGCAGGGTACCCAAGTCGCTGCTCGACGCCGTCAAGGCGTGCAAGGGCGTGCAGGTGGACACCAGCCCGGGTCGCAAGATCGCCGGTTGGGTCGACGAGCAGGTGGCTGCCTCGGGCCTGCGGCTCGACCGGGCCGCGACCGATCGTCTCGTCGGCTGGCTGGGCGACGACCCTCAGCGCCTGGTCGGGGTGCTCGGCACGCTGGTCGGCAGCTTCGGCGCCGGCTCTCGCCTGGGCGCCGCCGACGTCGAACCGTTCCTCGGCGAGGCGGGCGGAGTGCCGCCGTGGGAGCTCACGGACGCGCTCGATCGGGGCGACATCCCGACGGCTCTCGCCAAGCTCCGCCGCATGACGGCGGGTGGCGGCCGCCACGCGCTCCAGGTCATGGCGACGCTGCAGAGCCACTACGGCCGCATGCTCGCCCTCGACGGCGCGGCGGTGGCGGGGGAGAAGGATGCCGCCGCGCTCCTCGGCATGAAGGGATCGACGTTCCCGGCCCGCAAGGCGCTCAGCCAGGCCCGCAAGCTCGGCCACGATGGGGTGGTGCGCGCCATCGACCTGCTCGCCACGGCCGACCTCGACCTCCGTGGCGGCAAGGCGTGGCCGGACGACCTCGTGCTCGAGGTCCTCGTGGCCCGCCTCGCCCGGCTGGCCCGCTGATCGGAAACGAGCGGTCTCGCGTCGCTGCGTTCGGCGAGTGTGCGTGCCACCGCACCACGGCAACGCCAGACCCCTCGAGCGCCCGGACGCGGCGATGCCGGGCGGTGGGCCCGGCATCGTGCGGTGTGTCGTGGTGCAGGGGCGGCTGTCGGGCTCGCGCCCCTGCCCCAGGACGGCTGCGGGTCAGGCCTCGGCCGAGACCCGCTTGACCTGCGCCACCAGCCGCGACTTGCGCCGGGCGGCAGCGTTCTTGTGGATGACGCCCTTGGCCGCAGCCTTGTCGATGCGCTTGATGGCGAGCCGAAGGCGCTCGGCGGCGTCGTCGGTGCCGGCCTCGGCGGCCGTGACCGCGGACTTGCTGCGGGACTTGAGCTCGGAGCGCACGGCCTTGTTGCGCTCGTGGCGCACGAGGTTCTGCTTGTTGCGCTTGATCTGGCTCTTGATGTTCGCCACGGGGGCTCTCTGTTTCACTCGTCTGCTGAGAACGAAATAGCCGGGACAGGCTAGCGGGGACCACGGCGCGATGTCACCTTCACCGCCCACTGAAGGGCGGCGGGGGCACGCCGCTACGCTCGCGTGGCTCCCCCTATGGACCTCGACCGCATCCGCAACGTCTCCATCATCGCCCACATCGACCACGGCAAGTCGACGCTGGCCGACCGCCTGCTCGAGCTGACCGGCGCCGTCGACCCCCGCGACATGCGCGCCCAGTACCTCGACTCGATGGACCTCGAGCGCGAGCGGGGCATCACCATCAAGCTCCAGTCGGTGCGGCTCGACTACCGCGACCACGTCATCGACCTCATCGACACGCCGGGCCACGTCGACTTCGGCTACGAGGTGTCCCGGTCGCTGGCGGCATGCGAGGGCGTGATCCTGGTGGTCGACGCCGCCCAGGGCATCGAGGCCCAGACGCTGGCCAACTGCTACCTCGCCCTCGAGAACGACCTCGAGATCGTGGCCGCCCTCAACAAGATCGACCTGCCCGCCGCCGACCCCGACCGCTACGCAGCCGAGATCGAGAAGGTGCTCGGCATCCCGGCGGACGAGATCCTGCGCATCAGCGCCAAGACGGGCGAGGGCGTCACCGAGCTGCTGGACGCGGTCATCGAGCGGATCCCGGCGCCGACGGGCGACGCGGACGCGCCGCTGCAGGCCCTCATCTTCGACTCGCACTACGACGACTACCGGGGCGTCGTGTCGTCGGTGCGGGTCATGAACGGTGTGCTCAAGACGGGCAGCCGCCTGCGGTTCCTGCAGGCCGGCGCCGTGCACGACGCCGACGAGGTCGGCGTGCGCACCCCGGACAACGTGCCGGTCGCCGCCCTCGGCCCGGGCGAGATCGGCTATCTCATCGCCGGCATCAAGGACGTGGCCGAGGCCCGGTCGGGCGAGACGGTCACGGAGTGGTCCCGCCCTGCAACCGAGGCGCTGTCGGGCTACCAGGACCCCAAGCCCATGGTGTTCTGCGGGCTGTACCCCATCGACGGCGACGAGTTCAGCGACCTGCGCGAGGCGCTCGAGAAGCTGCGGCTCAACGACGCCAGCTTCACCTACGAGCCCGAGACGTCCGGCGCCCTGGGCTTCGGCTTCCGCTGCGGCTTCCTCGGCCTGCTGCACATGGAGATCGTCCGGGAGCGGCTCGAGCGCGAGTTCGACCTCACCCTCATCGCCACCGCGCCGTCGGTCGCCTACCAGGTGCACACCATGACCGGTGAGGTCGTCGAGATCGACAACCCGTCGGCCATGCCGCCGGCCGCCGCGATCGACCGCATCGAGGAGCCGTTCCTCACCTGCACGATCCTGACGCCCACCGACTACACGGGCACGCTCATGGAGCTGTGCCAGACGCGGCGGGGGGAGATGACCCGGCTCGAGTACCTGTCGCCCGAGCGCATCGAGCTGGTCTACCGGCTGCCCCTGGCCGAGGTGGTCCTCGACTTCTTCGACCAGATGAAGTCGCGCACCCAGGGCTACGCCAGCCTCGACTACGAGCCCGCCGGCTATGCGGTGTCCGACCTGGTCAAGGTCGACGTCCTGCTCAACGGGGTGCCGGTCGACGCGTTCAGCTCGATCCTGCACCGGGACAAGGCGTACGACTACGGCCGGCGGATGGCCGAGAAGCTGCGCGAGCTGATCCCGCGGCAGATGTTCGACGTGCCCATCCAGGCGGCCATCGGCGGGCGCATCATCAGCCGCGAGACGGTCAAGGCCAAGCGCAAGGACGTGCTGGCCAAGTGCTACGGCGGCGACATCACCCGCAAGCGCAAGCTGCTCGAGCGCCAGAAGGAGGGCAAGAAGCGGATGAAGAACATCGGCCGCGTCGAGGTCCCCCAGGAAGCGTTCATCAGCGCCCTCCGCCTCGAAGACTGAGCCCGACCGGAGGGGAGGGCGTGGCCCTGGCGGCCCGGCGTGCAGCGCCAAGAGCGGGAGGCGGCTGAGTCTCCTCGCCGCGGACCGGCAGCGATCGGGCACCCTGCCCGCCGTTAGCACTCGGTACACTCGACTGCTACCCGGGGGTCGCGGCAGCGCAGGGTTGCTGGCCCCACGGCGATGACGATGCTCGACGAACGCAAAGCGGCCATCCTCCGGGCAGTGGTGGAGGAGTACATCGACACGGCGCAGCCCGTGGGGTCCGGCCACGTGGCCAAGGCTCCGGGCGTCGACGTGTCCTCGGCGACCGTGCGCAACGAGATGGCCGGTCTCGAGGCCGAGGGCTACCTCCGCCAGCCGCACACGTCCGCCGGCCGTGTCCCCACCGAGAAGGGCTACCGGTTCTTCGTCGACCACCTGCGCGAGCCCGCCCGGCTCGGCGGTCGGTCTGCGGTCGAGGTGCGCGAGTTCTTCGCCCGGGCCCACGGCGAGGCCGAGCAGATGCTGTCCGAGACCAGCCGATTGCTCTCGAACCTGACCAACCTGACCAGTGTCGTGGTGGCGCCCAGCCCTGCCGAGGCGAGCGTGCGCTCGGTGCAGCTCGTCACGCTCAGCACCACGGCCGCCGTGCTCGTGGCCGTCTACAGCGACGGCGCCGTCGAGAAGCACACCATCGAGGTGCCCGACGGCACGGGCGACGAGCGCGTGGGCGCGGCGACTGCCCACATGACCGCCCACCTCAGCGGCGTCCTGCGCGACTCGCCGGCCCTCGTGCCCGCCACGGGCGATGCGGCCACCGACGACCTCGTCGCCCGGTCGCTGGCTGCCCTCACCGGGCGCCAGCCCGACGACCCCGAGCACGTGTTCGTGGGCGGTGCGGCGCGCATGGCCCAGGCGTTCGACGCCATCGAGACGGTGCGCGAGGTGCTCGGCATCCTCGAGCAGCAGTTCGTCGTCGTGTCCCTGCTCCGCGACGTCATCGACCGTGGGCTGCACGTGGCCATCGGCACCGAGACCGGTGTCGCCCCGCTGGCCGAGTGCGCGATCGTGGTCGCCCCCTACGACATCGAGGGCGAGCGGGCCGGCACCATCGGCGTGCTCGGCCCCACCCGCATGAACTACCCCCAGGCGCTGGCGGCCGTCGCCGTGGTGAGCAACCGCCTGTCCGACCGCCTCACCGAGGGCTGAGAAAGAGAACCGTGGCCACCGACTACTACGAGCTGCTCGGCGTCTCCCGCACCGCCACCGCCGACGAGATCAAGCGCGCGTTCCGCCGGCTCGCCCGCGAGCTGCACCCCGACACGGGCCACGGCGACCCCGAGGCCGAAGCCCGCTTCAAGCAGGTGGCGCACGCCTACGAGGTGCTGTCCGACCCCGAGAAGCGGCAGCGGTACGACACGTACGGCCCCGACGGTGTCAACGGCGGCGCGCCGACGGGCGACCCGTTCGGCTTTGCTGGCGGCGGCCTCGGCGACGTGTTCGAGGCGTTCTTCGGCGGCAGCCCGTTCGGCGGCGGCAACCGGCGCCCCTCCGGTCCGCCTCGCGGCTCCGATCTCGAAGTCGTTGCCGACCTCGAGTTCACGGAGGCGGTCTTCGGGTGCGAGCACGCCGTGTCCGTGCGCACCGCCGTGGCGTGCACCGCGTGCCGGGCCACCGGTGCGGCCGACGGCACCGAGCCCGTGACCTGCTACGAGTGCCAGGGCACGGGCCAGGTGCAGCGCGTGCGCCAATCGCTCATCGGCCAGATGGTCACCTCGTCGCCGTGCGCCCGTTGCAGCGGCTCGGGTCAGATCATCGCCAGCCCGTGCGTCGAGTGCCGGGGCGAGGGCCGCTCGGTCGAGGAACGCACCTACACCGTCGACATCCCTGCGGGGGTCGACTCGGGGTCCACGCTCCGGCTGTCCGGCCGCGGCGCGGTCGGGTCCGCGCGGCGGCGCGGCGGGCGACCTGTACGTCCACCTGAGGGTGAAGCCGCATCCCCGGTTCGAGCGCGACGGCGCCGACCTGCACAGCACGGTCCACCTGCCGTACACGCAGGCGACGCTGGGCACGAGCCTCGACTTCGAGACGCTCGACGGCACCGAGGAGATCGAGATCCCTCGGGGTACCGCGTCGGGGACCACCTTCCGCGTGCGGGGCCGCGGCGTCCCGCACCTCGAGCGCCGCAACCGCGGTGACCTGCTCGTCGACGTGGTCGTCGACGTGCCCACCGAGCTCTCGGAGGACGAGGAGGAGGTCATCCGCCGGCTCGCCGACCTGCGGGGCGAGGCCGTGGCCCCGCCCCCGAGCGGGCTGATGTCCAAGATCCGCTCCGCGTTCAAGTAAGCGGCCGTGCGCGGTGTCGGCCCCGGTGGGGGCGCTGCCGGCGTCACGCCCCTGACGGCCCGGGCGCACGTGTTCGTCGACGACCTCGGCGCGCCGCGCCTGTCGTCCGACGACCACCACCACCTCGCACGGGTGCTGCGCCTCGCGCCCGGCAGCGACGTCACGGTCGGTGACGGCGCCGGGCGCTGGCGGAGCGGCCGGCTGACCGATGACGTCGATGTCGACGTCACCGGCGAGATCGCGACCGAACGACGTGCGCGGCCGGAGATCACCGTGGCGTTCGCCGTGGTCAAGGGCGATCGGCCCGAGCTGGCGGTGCAGAAGCTCACCGAGCTCGGCGTCGACCGACTGATCCCGTTCATGGCCGAGCGCGGCGTGGTGCGCTGGGACGAGACGAAGGCCGACCGCCAGGTGTCGCGGTTGACCGACATCGCCCGCCAGGCCGCGGTCCAGTGCCGGCGCACATGGCTGCCCCAGGTCGACCAGGTGGCATCGTTCGCGCAGGTGGCCGGCCTCGTGGGAGCGACGATGGCCGACCTCGACGGCGACCCGCCCACGTTGGCGCGACCGGTCGTGCTGGTCGGTCCCGAAGGGGGATGGTCACCGAGCGAACGCGGCGCCGACCTACCCCGGACCCGCATCGGCGCCCACGTTCTTCGTGCAGAGACTGCAGCAATCACAGTCGGTGCGTTGATGGCCGCCCTCCGTGCCCAACTGGTAGTCGAAGCGCGCTAGTCGATCACGAAGAGTGGTTTCGTGACACGTTTCGCGTCATGATGCGAGGGACGGTTGTGAGGGAGGCGCACTCGCAGTGATTGTCCGTCGCGTCGCCCAGTGCGTAGAGTAGGGACTCGCCTGCCCTGAGCAGATCTCAGGGCCGGCACGCCTGGGTCTGGCCGTACTGCTGGGGACGGCCGAGGGAGGAAAACCATGGACACCGATCTCGAGGTCGAACGCGACAGCGGCTACGCCGCCAAGGTCGGCACGAGGCTTCGCTCGATCCGCCGCCAGAAGCACCTGTCGCTGCAAGATGTCGAAGCGGCGTCCGAGCACGAGTTCAAGGCCTCGGTGCTGGGAGCCTACGAGCGGGGCGAGCGCGCCATCTCGGTGCCCCGGCTGCAGCGCCTCGCCCGTTTCTACCGCGTACCCGTCGACCAGATGCTGCCGAGCGACGACGAGCTGGGCATTCGTGCGCCCGCGGGCGACGAGCAGGTCGTCGACCTGACCGAGCGCATGCGCGGCCCGCGCCGCGACGACCGCCCGGTCACCATCGACCTCGGTGCCGTCGAGCAACTCGGCGGACAGGAGGGCGAGATGCTCGCCCGCTACCTGCGCATGATCCAGGTGCAGCGGGGCGACTACAACGGCCGCATGCTCACCATCCGGCGTGAAGACCTGCGCGCCGTGGCCTGCATCCTCGACTGCCACCCCGATCAGGTGCCCGCCCGGCTCGACAGCCTGGGCCTCTGCCTGGTCCGCTGAGCCAGGGGCCGACCACGACGACCGAACGCTCGCCCGAGGTGGCGACGCCGTTCGGCGTCTACCTGCACGTTCCGTTCTGCGCCGCGAAATGCGACTACTGCGCCTTCGCGACCTGGACCGACCGGCACCACCTCCAGCACGCCTACCTCGACGCCTGCCGCGCCGACATCGAGCGCGCCGTGGCCGCAGGCCTGCCTGCGGCCACGAGCGTCTTCGTCGGTGGCGGCACACCGTCGCTCGTCCCTCCCGAGCGCCTGGTCGCCGCGCTCGACGCTGTCCCCAGGGCGCCGGGCTGCGAGGTCACCGTCGAGTGCAACCCCGACACGGTCACGCCGGAGCTGGTCGCCGCGTTCGCCGCCGGGGGAGTGAACCGGGTGAGCCTCGGGGTCCAGTCGATGGTCGACCGGGTCCTCCGGTCGCTCGGCCGCACGCACGACCCCGCCAACGTGCGGCAGGCGGTCGAGCTCGTGCGGGCGGCGGGTATCCCCACCTTCAACCTCGACCTGATCTACGGCGGAGCGGGCGAGTCGATCGACGACTGGCGACGCACGCTCGACGGCGCCCTCGAGCTCGACCCGCCCCACGTGAGCGCGTACGCCCTCACGGTCGAAGCGGGCACGCCCTTGGCAGACGACCCCGAACGCCACCCCGATGACGACGACCAGGCCGAGAAGTACCTGATCGCAGCCGAGGCGCTCGAGGCGGCGGGCCTGACCTGGTACGAGATCTCGAACTGGGCTCGACCGGGCCACCAGTGCCGCCACAACCAGCTCTACTGGACCATGGGCGAGTACCAGGCCTTCGGGTGCGCCGGGCACTCGCATCGCGACGGCCGGCGCTTCTGGAACGTCCGCACGCCGGAGCGCTACATCGACGCCGTCGCTGCCGGCCGGTCTCCGGAAGCGGCGGGGGAGCGGCTCGAGCAGGCCGAGCGCCGCCTCGAGGCACTGCAGCTCGCCGTGCGCACCCGCGCCGGCGTGCCGGCCGGGTCGCTCCCGGTCGACGAGCTGGCCGACCTGGTCGAGCTGAGCGGCGACCACGCCGTGCTCACGATGCGGGGCCGCCTGCTCGCGAACGAGGTCGCGCTCCGGCTGCACTAGGGCCCGAGCCAGGTCGACGGCCAGGCCCGCGCCGACACGTCTGGGTACTGGTAGATCTTGCACGCAGAATGCGAGACTTCCCGGCCATGCCGTTCCACCCCTCGGTCCAGGAGTGGGATGCCGACGTCCTGGCAGGCGATCCGCTCGGCTTCCCCGGCTACGACGAGCGCCGCCGCGCGCTGGCCGACACGGGCGAGGCGGTGGTCACCGGTCGCACCGAGCACTACGCCTACATCGAGGGGCGCTTCGAGGTCCTGGGCGGCACGATGGGGGCCGCCGTCGGCGAGCGGGTCGTCCGTGCCTACGACCGGGCGTGCGACCTACGGCTGCCGATGGTCGTGGCCACCCGCACGGGCGGGGCACGGCTGCAGGAAGGCATGGTCTCGCTCGTCCAGCTCGCCCGCACGGCGTCAGCCGCCGCCCGCCACGCGGCGGCCGGCCTGCTGTCGCTGGGTGTGTACGGCTCGCCGACGACGGGGGGCGTCTACGCCTCGTTCGCGTCGCTGGTCGACGTGCGCGCCGCGATCGAGCACGCCGTGATCGGTTTCGCCGGGCCTCGCGTCGCCGAGGGAGCCCTGGGCACGACGTTGCCCCCCGGGTCGCACACGGCCGAGGCCGCCTACGAGGAGGGCCTGGTCGACCAGCTGCTGCCGCCCGCCAAGGCGGCCGAGTGGGTCGAGGTCGCGCTGGGCCTGCGCGACCGCCCGCTGCCCACCCGGCCCCTGCCTGCCTGGGCCGACCCGGACGTCGGCGGTGCCTGGGGCGAGGTGCTGCGCGCCCGTGCGGTCGGCCGGCCGACCGGCATCGACCGCGTGGCCCGGCTGTGCTCGTCGTGGCTCGAGGTGCGGAGCGCCGATCCCGTCGTGCGAGCCGGGCTCGCCACCGTGGCCGGGCGGCGGTGTGTCGTGGTGGCCACCGACCGCTACCACGGCGCGGGCCGCCCCACGCCCACGGGCTTCCGGCTGGCGCAACGGGCGGTCTGCCTGGCGGGGCGGTTGGGGCTCCCGGTGGTCACGCTCGTCGACACGCCGGGTGCCGACCCGTCGCCCGAGTCGGAGGCCGACGGGCTGGCCTACGAGATCGCCCAGACGCTGCGGGCCTTCGCCGAGTGTCCGACAGCGATCGTGTCGGTGTGCGTAGGCGAGGGGGGCAGCGGGGCGCGCTGGCGCTGAGCTACGCGGACCGCCTGATCATGCCCGAGCACTCGGTGTTCTCCGTGATCGGCCCGGAGGGGGCGGCGGCCATCCTCGAGCGCGACCCGGACCGCGCCGCCGACGTCGCCGACCGTCTGGCACTCACCTCGGCGGACATGCTGGCCCTCGGCGTCGTCGACGAGGTGATCGCCGAGGGGCAGACGGCGCTCGACGCGGCCGTCACCGCCGCGCTGGACGAGGCGACGGCCGGCGAGCGCGAGAGCCGGTTCGACAGGGTCACATCCCGCTGGCTCGATCGCTGAGGGCGTCGGCTTCGGCGTCGGCTTCGGCGCCGCTCGTCGGAGCGCGGCCGTGCCCGGCCGATCAGTCGTCGGGGGGTGGGACGACGAGGGACTGGCCGGGGACGAGCAGGTCGGGGTTGCCGGGATCGACCAACTGGGCGCGGTTGGCCTCGACCAACTGCCGCCAGTACCTGGTCACGGCCCGCGGGCGAAGGCCCGCGCCCGGGGACGGGGCCATGACGTCCTGGGCGATGGACCACAGCGAATCGCCCGGCTCGACGATCCACCTCGTCGGGTCGATCTGTGGTGTGGCGGCGGCGGGCATCGTCACGACCGTGGGCCTGGGCTCGTAGGCCGCCGGCGCCGCCTCGACCGGGGGCGCCGCCGTGCCCGGCGGCGTGGGTGGCGACGGTTCGAGGCGCGTCATCGTCGCCGACGCCCGCGGCGGGCTGTCGATGCGGGTCATGGTGGCCTCGCCCGTCGCCGGCTCGGCAGCGGACGCAGGCGTATCGGTCGGGCCGGCGGCCTGGGTCATGGTGGCGGTCGCCGCGGGCAGGCGCGTCATCGTCGCTCCCGGCGGTGCCGCCACCGCTGACACCTCGGGGCGAGACGATCCCGGCGTCAGGTCGGGGACCGGGAGCCACGCCACGGCCCCGCCCAGCACCAGCCCGAGGCCGGAGCCACCCGTGACGACGCGGCGCACCACGCCGGGGCTGATGCGGTCGACGACCGCCACCAGCCCGCGGATACGGACGACGCGGGCCAGCACGGCCAGGGCGGTCACCGCCAGCAGGTACGCCACGGCCGCGAGTGCGGCCAGGCGCAGCAACGCGATGGCCATGTCGGCCGGGGGGGTCTCGGACACCCAGGTCGACAAGTCGTCGCCCGAGGTCAGCGGCACCGACAGCGACTCCGTCCCGGCCGCCAGGAGCAGGCGGGCAACGAGGACGAGGCCAGCCGTCCACGCGGTGAGCCGCACCGTCGCCCGCACGCCGTCGCGGATCATCGGGGAGCTCGACCGTCGCCGCCCCGCCGGAGGACAGGTCGACACGCAGCAGATCGCACGCCTGGTCGCCTGCCTCCGCTCGTATGCCGACGCCGCCCTCGACGCGTTGGCTGGAGCTGACGGTCACCGGATCGTCGACCTGGGCCCACGACGAGAAGACGAACACGTCGCCTGTCGACGGTCTCAGGAGCGCGGCCGATGCGTCGCCGTCGCAATCCCAGTCGCCCACCGTGACGTGGTCGCCCGGCTCGCCGAGCGACCACGATGCGACGCCGGCATCGACCATGCCGCCCTCGACCGCCAGAGTTTCCGGGCACCCGTCGCCGTCGACGTCGGCGGCGGGTCGGGCCGCGGGCGGGCAGTCGTCCGGCGTGGCGGCGGCCGGGGGCGGCCCGGACCGGGAGGAGTCGGCGCCACCCCCCGATCCGAGG
Organism: uncultured Acidimicrobiales bacterium; assembly: GCA_963735375.1. Taxonomy (GTDB): domain Bacteria; phylum Actinomycetota; class Acidimicrobiia; order Acidimicrobiales; family VFJN01; genus ZC4RG19. The sequence continues at coordinate 108,061 of CAVTKS010000002.1, read as the reverse complement.
ACCATCGCCCCGGCCACCGCGACCCCGCCGATCGCCACTGCGGCTGCGGCGAGCGTCAGTCGGCGACGACCGCTCCCCGAGGCGGAACGGCCATCGGGTGCGGCGACACGGGCCGGACGGGCGATGGGGGACACCCGACCGGTGGCGGCGCGGTGCTCGCGCGTGAAGGCCTGATCGGAGCCGTTGCGGGCGCCGTAGCTCGCCGAATCGCCGCCGCCAAATGTGTCGTCGTAGCCCTCTGTGTCGTCGTAGCCCTCTGCGTCGGGCGCGGCGTCGTCGGCAGGGTCGCCGTGATCCGACGACGGGTCGAGGACGTCGGTGCTCGCCGTGACGTCGAGGTCGTCGCACCATGGGTCGCGGCGGTCGGGTGTCGACGCGGCGAACCAGTCGAGGGTGTCGACCTCGACGATGGGCAAGGGCGGCTCGGCGCTGGTGGGCGGCAGATCGGGTGGACCGCCACCGAAGGCCGCGGCCCATCGCTCGTCGTCGGAGCGGTCGTCCGCGAACGACCAGATGCGGTCGAGCGTGTCGGGCTGGCGCCGGCGAGGACCAGCGGTCGACGCGCCGTCGGCGCCCCGGTCGGGCCCGACCTCGGCGGCAGCGCCGGGCCCGTCGCGCCGGGCGGCCGGCCCGCGCCCGGCGAGGATCGGGAGGGCGGCGGTGGGGACGGCGGTCAGGATCGCGTCGGCCAGCACACGGGCCGACGGCCTGCGGGTCGGCACCGGATCGGTGGCCCGCTCGACGACCTGGAGCAGCGCCCGGCGATCGCCAGCAGAGCCTCTCGCCCGTCGCAGCGGGCCCCGTCGGTCGTTCGGAGCGCGTGCGACCAGGTCGGTGAGCACCGAGCCCAGCGCGGCGACGTCGTCGGCCGGTGCTGCGTCGCCCCGATGGGACAGGCCGCAGAGGCGAGGGCGGCCGTCGTCGCCGACGACGATGTGGGTGGCGTCGACACGCCCGTGGACGACGCCGAGATCGTGGAGGTCGGCCAGGGTGCTGGCGACCGCGGCACCCAGACCGGCGACACCGGTGAGCGGGCCGCTCCACCGTGACACAGGCTCACCGGCGTAGCAGGTGCGCAGCTCGTGGCAGCCGGAGCCCTCCCGGTCGTCATCGGCGTCACCCAGCTGCTCGCCCGCGCCGCCACCGGTGCGGTGGCGCGCCAGCGCGACCACCCCGGGGTGACGGGCTCGCTCGAGCCGCTCGCGTTCGTGGCGCAATCGGTCGGCGGCCGGCCCGGTGGCCGACTTGACCACCACCGGCCCGTCGTCGTCGAGGTCGACCCTGACGTGCACGTCCATGACGTGAAGAGTGCTGAATGCGAACGAAAGTTGTCAAGAGGGAAGGAGAGAGATTTGTCGGGATCGTGCACTTCGTGGTGGCCGGCCGTGCACCGCGGCCTGATTGGTGTCTCCGGGGAGGTCAGGGGGTGTCGGCGGTGGCCGAGGCGGTGGCGGTGACCGTCGCGCCGTCGGGTGTCCCGGGGATCACGCCGGCGAAGATGTAGTCCGCGTACAGCGAGATCTCGACCTCCACCCCTTCGTCGGTGACGCGTACGACGGGCGAGCCGACGACCTCGGGGGCCAGCTCGCTGGCGCTGACGATGCGGTCGACCAGGGCGGACGCCGCCCCGGGGTCGACCTGGTACCGGCCAGCGCGCAACTCGCCCTGGTCGGCGGCAGCCGTCGCCGCGTCGTTCGCAGCCCCCGCCGCCAGGTCGTGGGCCTGGCGCTGCCGGAGCTGCACGAGCGACATGTCGACGGCGATCGACGCCATGATCAGCACGATGAGAACGCCGGCCGGCGCCAGCATCAACACGCTGGCCCGGTCGTCGCGCTGGGCGAGGCGTCTCCTCATCCGGTGCACGTCTCGGCCGACCCAGGCAGGCCCGATCGATACGGATCGACCAGCTCGCTGTGACTGCTCGACACGTCGATGCCGTTGCCGAAGCCACCGATCCACGGGATCGACAGCGCCGGCACCTCGTACGTCGCCGTGAACGTCACCCGGGCGCAGCGGCTGAAGCCCTGCTGGGCGCCGGCACCGTCGAGCGCGCTGATGCCGACCGTCGCGTCGACGGGGTCGCGGCCGTGGGCCTCGAGCGCGGCCAGCCCTGCCTCGACCGCGGCCTGCTCGGCTCCGTCGGACTCGACGTAGTGGCGCGTGGCCTGACGGGCGGCGGCGTCCACGGCCAACTTGGCGTCCACCACAGCCCACGCGTTGGCCACGAGGAGCGCCCCGACGACGAACACGAGGATGCCGAAGGGCAGCGCCTCGATGCCGCCGACCTGGCCCCGGTCGCCACTGCGGGGCCTGACGGCCCCGGCCAGGTCTCGCGTGCGATGGGCCGTGGCGGCGGTCGTGCCGTCGAGCGCGGTGGTGGGCGGTTCGGAGCCCGCGCCGTCGCCGACGTCGCTGCCGGCCGCGCGCGTTCCAGCATCCGTCGCACGCGCCGCGGGCCGAGCGGCGACGCCCTGGGCATCCGCCTCAGGCGCGCTTCGCGACGGGTCGCGGCCCGGACCGCCCTCCGGCGTGATGCTCACACGGCCGATGCGCCGGCCCTGGATGCGCTGGGCAGCCAGGCGCCATCCCGCCAGGTGCACCGACTCGCCCTCGACGGGAACGTGGCCGAGGCGGTCGTAGACGAGGCCCCCGATCGTGTCCCAGTCGCCCTCGGGCAGCTTGGCGTGGAGCAGGTCGTTCACCTGGTCGAGCGGTGTGCGGCCGTGCACGCGGATGCCCCCGCCGGGCAACGGCTCGACGATGGGATCGTCGACGTCGAACTCGTCGACGATCTCGCCGACCAGCTCTTCGATGAGGTCCTCGAGCGTGACCAGCCCCGCCGTGCCGCCGTACTCGTCGACGACGATCGCCATGTGGAACTTGTCGCGCTGCATCTCCCGCAGCATCTCGGGCACGCGCTTGGTCTCGGGCACGAAGCGTGCCGGGCGGGACAGCTCGACGACCGCCACGTCCTGCTTGCCGTCGCGCTCGGCACCCATGAGGTCCTTCGCGTAGGCGAGCCCGACGACGTCGTCGAGGCCCTCGTCGCACACCGGCAGGCGGCTGTAGCCGTTGAGGAGGAACACCTCCATGACGTCGGCCACCCGGAACTCGGCGGGCACCGTGACCATGTCGGGCCGGGGGATCATGACCTCACGCACGATCGTGTCGCCGAACTCGATGATCGACTCGATGAGGGCGCGCTCGTCCTCCTCGATCACGCCCTCCTCGACGCCGAGCTCGGCGACGGCCAGCAGCTCCTCGTCCGACGACACGAACGGGCCCTGCTTCAGACCCTTGCCGGGGAGGATCGAGTTGCTGACCCCGATCAGGCCCCGCGCCAGCAGCCGCAGCGGCGGGAAGTGCGCAACCGCCCGCACGGGCCGGGCGACGGCGAGGGCGACACGCTCGGGGTTCAGCACCGCCCAGGTCTTGGGTGCGGTCTCGGCCAGCACGAACACGACGGCGACATCGATCGCGATGGCGACCACCATGCCCACCACGCCGAAGAGGCGGTCGGCCAGGATGCCGACCAGGGTGGCCTGGACGAGCTGGCACGCCAGCAACAGGAAGACGACGGTGGTGACGAACTGCTCGGGCCGGTCGACGAGCTCGACGAGGGCGTCACCGCCGCGCCGGGGCTCGGCGGCCAGGGCCTCGGCCCGGGGCCGGGTGACGCGGGTGAGTGCGGTCTCGGCCGCCGCCAGCACCATCGCCAGCACGAGGAGGACGACCACGGCGACGATCAGCCATACGTCGGTTCCGTTGATCACGGCGAGCAGGCGTGCTGGTGGGACCACGCCTCACCGCCGGTGGTGGAAGCGCCCGAGCAGGGCCCGCTCGCGCTCTTGCATGACGGCGGTCTCGTCGGGTTCGGCGTGGTCGTGGCCGAGCACGTGCAGCACGCCGTGCACCACGAGCAGCGCCAGCTCGTCGTCGTAGCTGCCCGCGTGGTCGGGAGCCTGGCGCTGGGCCACCGCGGGACACACGACCACGTCGCCGAGCAGCAACGGCAGGTCGCCCGGCTCGGGGTCGTCGCGGTCGGGACCGGCGGTGCCGGCGTCGGGCCACCGGCCGGCGACCACCGGGTCGTCGATCGGGAAGGCGAGCACGTCGGTGGGGCCGTCCGATTCCATGAACCGCTTGTTGAGCTCGGCGATCGCCGCCTCGTCGACGAAGAGCAGCGACAGCTCGGCCTCACCCCGCACGCCTTCTGCCACCAGGACCTCTCGCGCCAGCGTGACCCAGCGGTCGACGTCGACGGGGGCCGCGCCCTGCTCGTCGGCTCCGAACACCTGCACCTCGCCCTCGGGGCCGTGGCGCAGCGGCTTGGGGCTGGGGCGCCGCACCTCGGCGTCGTCGCTGGGGTGCGACGCGCCCGGTGGCGGGGTGTCGGGCGGTGGGGTCACGATCGTTCGCTCTGCGCCGGGGCGGCGCCGCGCCCGGATGCCCCGTCAGCGTTGCCGCCCCGCCGGCTGCCGCCGGCCGCGCCGGTCGGCTCGTGGGCACCGCCCCCCGGGTCGGCCCGCTCGTAGGCATTGACGATGTCCTGCACGATGCGGTGCCGGACGACGTCCTTGGACCCGAGGTGGACGAACGACAGCCCGTCGATGCCGGTGAGCGTGCGCTCGAGCTGCGTCATGCCGCTGCGGCCCGTGGGCAGGTCGACCTGGGTCATGTCCGCGGTGACCACCACCCGCGACCCGAACCCGATGCGGGTGAGGAACATCTTCATCTGCTCGGGCGTGGCGTTCTGCGCCTCGTCGAGGATGATGAAGCTCTGGTTGAGCGTGCGGCCGCGCATGAACGCCAGCGGCGCCACCTCGACCGTGCCGCGCTCGAGCAGGCGCTGCGCGCCCTCGGCCTCGACCATGTCGTAGAGCGCGTCGTAGAGCGGTCGCAGGTAGGGATCGATCTTGGCCGCGAGGTCGCCCGGCAGGAAGCCGAGGCGCTCGCCGGCCTCGACTGCGGGACGGGTGAGGATGATGCGCTCGACCTGCTTGGCCTGGAGCGCTTGGACGGCCATCGCCACGGCGAGCCACGACTTGCCTGTGCCGGCGGGACCGATGCCGAAGGTGATGACGTTGTCGCGGATGGCGTCGACGTAGCGCTTCTGTCCGGCCGACTTGGGCCGGATGGTGCGCCCCCGGGTCGACCGCAGGACCTCGGCGGTCAGCACCTCGGACGGCCGCTCGTCGTGGCGCACCATGTCGATGGTGCGCACGACGCTGGCCGGCTCGAGCCGTTGGCCCCGTTCGAGCAGCAGGACCAGCTCCTCGAAGAGGTGACCGACCTTGTCGGCCTCGTCGCCAGTGATGGCGATCTCGTTGCCGCGCACGTGTATCTCGACGCCGGAGAACGCCGACTCCACCACTCGCAGCAACTCGTCGCGCTGACCAAGGAGGTCGGCCATGAGGTGGTTGCCGGGCACGGAGATCTTGACCTGGGTCGTTGCCACGAGGGCTCCAGGTTAGGCACATCGCCGGACCATGCGGCACGCCCGTCCCTCACGGCCGGCCGGATGCCCTCGTGGGCCGGGGGTACCTTGGCGCCGGTGGACCGACCTCCCGACCTGCCCGACCACGTCGGACCGGCCCGGTTGGTGGGCGGTGACGCTGCGGGTCTCACGAGTCGGCTCGAGCGCTGGGCGGCCGACGGTCGGGTCGACGAGGCGGCCCGCGTGCGGTCGCGCGAGCGGTGGCTGCAGCGGCAGGCGGAAGAGGAGAGCACGCTCGCCGGCGTGCTGGCGGACCTGCTCGAAGCGGGCACGCCCGTGCTGGTCCACACGCGTTCCGGCGGTCGGTACCTCGGTGCGGTCCGCGCGGTCGGCCTCGACTTCGTGGCGCTAGGGCCCGATGCGAGCGACGGCAGCGAGGTCGTGGTCGCCCTCGGGGCGGTCGCGTCGGTGCGCACGCGACCGGGCGCGCCGGGGGTGACCGGCGACCGTCGCGTCGCCGGGACGATGCGCCTGGCCGACGTCGTGTCCGGCCTGGCGGACGAGCGCGCATCGGTGCGACTGGTGACGGTCGACGGCGAGCCGGTGACGGGCACCGTGCGGTCGGTGGGGCAGGACCTGGCCGTCGTGCGAGGCGGCGGCGACCCGCCGCGCACCGCGTACGTACCGCTGGATGCGATCTGCGAGATCGTCGTCGGCCGGTGAGCCGGCTTGGCGTCGGGCCGGTCGGTGCGGACGGTGGCATCGAACGGTGCCCTCGCTACGGTCGATGACCGTGAGTGACCGCCGACTTCTGACCGTGGCAGCCGCTCTGGCGGTCGCATTGGCGGCCGCATTGATCGCGTGTGGGAGCGGCGGCGGGGCCTCCGGCGGCGGCGCCGACGAGGCGGCCGGCGAGACGACGACGGCCCCCGCCGAGTCGGACGAGGCCGCGGAGACCGCCCCGGCCGACGCGTCGACCACGACGACGTCGGCACCGGCGTCCCCGCCGCTGACCAGGCCCGACTGGTTGGGTACGCGCGTGCTGAACCCGGTCCCGGGGGAGCCACCCCCGCCCACCCCGCCCGAGCTCGACCCCCGGCGCCTACCGACGATCGACGTGCTGCCTCCGCCGGCTGACGGCGCCTTCCACGCCACGGTCGACGCGGTGTCGCCGGAGGTGGCCGCCCGCTCGACGTGGCAGGCGGCGTGCCCGGTCACGCTCGCGGACCTGCGGTACGTCACCGTCTCGTTCTGGGGCTTCGACGACCTGCCGCACACCGGCGAGATGCTCGTGCACCGTGATGCGGCCGCGCCGGTGACCCAGGTGTTCGAGCGGCTCTTCACCGCCCGCTATCCGATCGAGGACATGCACGTCACCACGGCCGCCGAGTTGGACGCTCCCAACACGGGCGACGGCAACGCCACCGCGGCGTTCGTCTGCCGGCCGACGCGTGGCAGCTCGCGGTGGTCCGAGCACGCGTACGGCCTGGCTGTCGACATCAACCCGTTCCAGAACCCGTACGCCCGGGACGGCTCGGTGATCCCCGGGCTGGCGAGCTCGTACCTCGATCGCGACAACGTCCGGCCGGGCATGCTCGTGCCGGGCGGCGGGGTGATCGAGGCGTTCGCCCACATCGGGTGGCAGTGGGGCGGTACCTGGAGCAACCCGGTCGACTACATGCACTTCAGCGCCCGGGGTCGCTGACCCGCACCGTCCCGGCCCGGGCGCTGCTCCGAGGGGTCAGCCGGCGAGCGCGTGCACTCGTGCACCGGCGGCGGCGAGGGCGGCCTCGTGGCGGCGCACGGCGAGCAGGTCGGCGGTGCGGAAGCTGGCCATGCGGGTGCTCCACGAGTCGATCACGTCGCGGCCGTCGCCGCGGCGGAAGAACGTGGTCATCGGGCCTTCTTGCTGGTAGGCGTCGGCGCCGTCGACGGTCTCGACGGCGCCGTCTCGCAGGATCACCTCGAACGTCGGCATGCGCTCACGGTACGACGGGTGACCTGTGGGCTACGAGAGGGGCAACCCTGTGAATTGGCGTAGTTCTCCACAGGGCGCTGGCGAGCCGACGTGGCGGTGGTGACGGCGATGCCGCGCGTCCGATTCGTGTTCCACGCCCGCCGCTGACACAGCGCGACGCCCGGGATCAGGACTCGTCGTCGCCGCGGACGGCCGGCTCGGGGTACAGGTGCTCGAGCTCGCCGGGCTGGATACGGGATCGGCTGATGAACTCGTCGACCTCGTGCCCGCGCAGGCGGATGACCCGACCGAAGCGGTAGGCCGGCAGCTCGCCGTGGTCGATGAACCGGTACAGGGTTCGGGGGGTGATCCCGAGCCGGCGCGCGGCTTCCTGGGTCGAGAGCCAATCGGTCTCGTCGGTGTTCACGCCGGACACGTTACCTCCTCGTGTGGTGTTTGGGCATCTTTCGGTCAACTCCTGGCGACGTTCGTGAGACCACGTATGGTGTGGACCTCACCACACCCCTCGCGCCGGCGTCGGGTGCTCGGTGGCGCCGTTGCAGCTGGGGAGAGGTGGCACGACATGGTGATGACGCGGCCGACCGGCGGCGACGCCGCGACCGATCTGCCAGGCGCACCACCGCGTCGGGTCGTGACGCGCGTGCCGGGTGTGCCCGGCAGCCGCGCGGTGGTGGGCGGCTTGCTCATCGCCCTGGCCGGCGTGGGCACATTCGTGTCGTGGCAGCGCGCGTCCGGGACGCCGGACCAGTCCTACGCCGTGGCCGACCGCACGCTCCAGCCGGGCGATCCGATCACGGCCGACGCGATCCGCTTCGAGCCCATCGACCTTCCGTCCGGCGTAGCGGGCGCGGCGTTCCGCACGCCGGCCGACCTCGAGGGCCGGGTGCTCGTCGCCCCCGTCGGCGAGGGCGAGTTGCTGCAGCAGGGCGCGCTCAGCGACCAGGGGCACGCTGAGGCGGCGGCCGAGGTGTCGGTGTCGCTGGGCCGTGACCTGGCGGTCGACGGGCGACTGCGCACCGGCGACACGGTGGACGTCTACGCCACGCAGGACGACGGGACCTCGCTTGTCGCCGAGGGGGTCCGGGTGATCTCCGTCACCGAGGCCGGGGGCTCGTTCGGCGACGGGAGTGAGCTCACGGTCACGCTTGCGCTCACCGACCCGGCGCAGCGGGTCCCGGTCATCCACGCCGCACGTGACGGGCAGGTCACCCTGGTCCGCACCACGCACGTGACCCGCAGCTCGTCGTCCACGGGCGCCGCCGCTGCCGGCGCCGCGGGCACCCCGGCGGCTCCGGGCACGCCCACCACGACCGGGGCTCAGGTCGGCGGTTGATGGCGGCCGACCGGTATGTCGTCCTCGGCCTCGCCGGGGTGCGGGCGCCCTGGTTCGGCGACGTGGCCCGGTGGACCACGTCGGCCACGGTCCCCGCCGACTTCGTGAAGGTCGTCTCCCTCGAAGAGGCCCGGGCGCGCCTGCGGTCGGGCCGGCCGTTCTCCGCGCTGCTCGTCGACGCCGGGCTCGCGGCTCTCGATCGCGACCTCGTGGAGCTCGCCGCCGGTCATGCGTGCGCCGTGATCGCGGCCGACGACGGACGAACCGCCCGGCCATGGCGTGACCTCGGCGTCCACGCGGTGCTGCCCCCCGGGTTCGGCCCGGAGCAGCTGCTCGAGGCGCTCCGCGCCGTGTCCCATCCCATCGTCCGGGGCGACGATCTCGTCGCGCCCACTCCGCCGGCGCTCGACGCAAGCGGCGGCGCGTGGCGCGGTCGCCTCGTCGCCGTGACCGGGGCCGGCGGCGTCGGGCGCTCGACGGTCGCCACGGCGCTGTCCGCCGGGCTGGCCGCCGATCCGCGCGACCGCGGGCTCGTCGTGCTCGCGGACCTGGCGCTGCACGCGCACCAGGCGCTGCTCCACGACGTGGGCGATGTCGTGCCGGGCCTGCTCGAGCTGGTCGAGGCGCACCAGGGCGGCGCGCTGCCACCCGTCGAGGTGCGGGCGCTGTGCTTCGTGCTGGCGGACCGCGGCTACGACCTCCTCCTCGGGCTGCGCCGGCACCGGGACTGGACGGCATTGCGCCCGCGGGCGTGCGAGGCCGCACTCGACAGCCTGCGCCGCAGCTACCGTCAGGTGGTCGCGGACGTGGACGCCGACGTCGAGGGCGACGCGCAGTGCGGGTCCACCGACGTCGAGGACCGCAACCTCCTCGCCCGCCACAGTCTCGTCGCCGCCGACCTGGTCCTGGCGGTCGGCATCCCCGGCGTCGCTGGTGTCCAGTCGCAGCTCCGTGTGGTGCGCGACCTGCTCGAGCTGGGCGTCGACGCCGCTCGCATCGTGCCGGTCATCAACCGGGCGCCGCGCTCGCCGAGGCAGCGTGCCGAGGTCGGCGGCGCGCTCGACGGCCCTCCTCGCAGCGGCCGCGCCGGGCTCGGCCCTGGCGTCGACGCCGGTCTTCCTCCCGGAGCGACGTCGTCTCGGCGAGGCGGCCCGCGACGCCGTCGCCCCGCCGGCGCCGTTGGTCAAGCCGCTGGTCGGCGCGGTCCGCGGGCTGCTCGATCGCGCCCGCCACGTGCAGCCGCCCCCCGACTCACCGCCCGAGCCCGTGTTGGTGGCGCCCGGCTCGCTCGGCAGCTGGAGCGACGACGACCAGCCGGCGTGAGGTCGTTGTATGTCAGCCTATTTCAGACTGAGGCACGCGGTCACGTAGGGTACAGAGCGCGCTACGCCGGTCGGTCTGGGGGCTCGGATCGCGGAGCTGGCGCACGGGCGGCTGATTGCACCGGGGGTACTTCTCGTCGCCACCGTCCGCACCGACGGGACGCCCGGCTGAGTCCTCTCGAACCGCCCGTCCTCGAAGGCGGCCTCTGCCTCTGCATGATGTGGTAGTCGACGGACGGCTTCTGACCTCGTAACGATGCTGTGCACGAGAAGTCGGGGCGTCACAGGCGGGCAGACCACGAGGACCACTGCGTGTGGTGCAAGCCTCTCCTTCGACATCACGGTCCTCCTTGTGGCCCGGTCATGTGCGGTGCTCCGTTTGCGGTCGTCGCATGGTGGTCAGCGTGGGACCGCCGGGAATCGCCGGGAGTGCGGGGTCGATGACCTCGAAGCCGAACCGTTGGTAGAACGCCACGTTGGCGGGATCGGAGGTCTCGAGCCGGCAGGGCAGGGCGTCGCGGTCGGCGCGATCGAGGATCGGCTCGACAAGAGCTGATCCGAGTCCGCGCCGTTGACATTCGGGCCGTACCGAGAGCACGACCAGGTACCAGTGCCGCTCGTCGTGGTGGGTTGCCTCGATGTTGGCGCCATAGCGCATGAACATGGGAAACGACCGGGGTGCCGCGACCATGACCCGCGCAAGGGAAGGCGCGGCCCGGACCTTGCGCCACAGCGTCCACGGAAAGCCGCCGGGCGGCCACCAGACGGCGGTGGCGTCGGCCCGATCTCCGTGGGTGGCTGCCAGCACCGCGCCGTAGGGAATGGCGTCGCGCACCGTGGCTTCGAAGAACACCGGCAGCACCTTGGCTCGACGTCGTGGGTCGGGGAACACGAACCGGAACGACGGGTAGTCCGCGTGCCCTGCCGCTATGGGCGCCGCCGCCGCACGCTGTTGCCCCCGCCTCACCACTACCACGGCCGTGTCGTCGGTGGGATCGCTCATGAGACGCGCTCCTGGTCACCGGGCCCGGAGAGTCTTCGCCGGGGACCGGATGGGTTGGCTGAGCGCAAGAAGGTTTCCCTCGCTGTCGTGGAACCAGGCGGCCCTCTCGCCGATTCCACCGTCGGATGGGTAGGTGCCGGCGATTTTGGCGATGCCGTCGACGGTCCTCAGACCGGGCAGGTCGTAGTCCTCGAACACCACCCCCCGGGCTCGGAGCTCGGCCACCGCTGCCTCGATGTCGTCGACCTCCCAGGCCATCTGCGTGTGCTGGCCCGATGGGTCGCCGGCCGAGGCGAACAACGAGAAGACGGTCGAGCTGCAGCGGTAGCGCAGGCCTCCCTCGCGCTCCTCGACCGGCTGCAGGCCGAGCTTGTCGGCGTAGAACCGCCGAGCTCGTTCGAGGTCCTGCGCTGGCAGCCTGGCAGCGACGTCGGCTCCGGCGAGCACCCCGTCGCCTGACCGGCCTGGTGTGTCACTCATCTCGGTTCCTCCGTCCCAGCCGGCGGCTGCGGACTCGGGGCGTCTACGGAGCTGATTGCTCGACGCTGCTGGGCACGGTCAGCGGCCTGCGGGACCGTCTCGGCGATGTCGGACTCGTATTCGTCGACGGCCACGAGGACACCATGCCATTGGATGTGTCCGAGGACGGCGAGGCCGCCAACGCCGAACTCGGATTGTTGCTCGGACTCACCGGACGGCTCCTATCGGGTCCGCTCAAGCATCGGCTGCCGGCACTGCGATCCGAGGCACTCGCCGTGCTCGGGCCACGCGACGAGGCGTGGAGGCGCCAATTCAACGTCGGGTCACTGCGCGACCGGGCCATCTGGTTCCGTTCCGACAGCGACGTGGCTGCAGATCCCGTCGAGGCTGGGCGGGGCGCGGCGCAGCACGTCCAGGCCGAAGCCGAGCGGTGGTGGCTCCATGTCGATTTGGACGTCCTCGACCCGGCCCACTTCGAAGCCCAAGGGCTGCCCGAGGTTGACGACGAGCCCGGTGGCCTGACCTGGCGTCAACTCACCGACCTGCTGATCGCCGCCGTCGAAACAGGCGGTTGCCTCGGCTGGAGCCTGGCCATCTACGACCCCCGACCAGGACCTCCACCGCACAGGCGCTCGATAAATCGTTGAGCTCGTCGGCCACGTCGCTCGCACGATCCGCTGATTGGTGGCGTGACGCGCCCTTGACGAAGACCGTTCCCGAGGTCGGTCGGGACGGGCAGCTCGCGGCGGCGACCTGACGTCGACGGCCAGAACGCTCGGCTACGGACGTACAGAACGGCCGCGTCGACATGGAGAACCGCACACCGAACCGGCCCTATATCCGTCTTCGGGCGCTTACCAGCGGCGCCGCGCCTCGGCGTCGACCCAGTGCTCGAAGGCCGAATCGGGCCTGCGGGCTGCCGCTCACCCGTCCTGGTTTCTGCGGCGACGCTGTTCGACGTAACGATCGACCTGCCGCTGCTCCCAGTCAGATCCGAACAGGCCTCCCACGCCGCCGAGAACGACCGAGATGATCGCGACCACGACGCCCGTTCCGAGCATCGGCCAGTAGAACCACAGGTTCTCTGTGCCGTCGGCCATGTCGATGGCGAACCACATGAGGCTCAGAACGAGGTAGATCCCCAGGATCGTGTACAGGATCCGCTGCCTGCGGACCCATCGGTGAGCGTCTGCCCTCAGCTCCGTTCTCTCGGGATCTGCTCCTGGTGCAGGAATGTCGCTCGACATGTCTGATGTCCTCCACGTGATGCCCTGCCGACCGGGCGAGCGCCGTTGACTCGATCGGTACATCGGACGGAAACGTCTGATCCGGCGCTGTACGGGCATCATCGAGATCGCACGCCGCAAACACATCACCCCTCGGTCGCTTCCTCCGCTCCTTCGCCGGGTGGAGATCCCCTCCTTCCCGGGTCGGACGGCGCGCGTCAGGTCGTGTGTACCGACTCAACCGCCGTGAGCGCCGCCCCTCACGCCGGACGCTCGCCGCTGGCCTCGGCGGGAACCTGGCAGTCCGTCCGCTAGCGACGGTGCGCGGAGGCGGTCGAGGAGGGCGGGCCCGCGAGCCAGCCGCGGTCCTGGGCCAGCCGGTCGGCGACGTCGATGAGTCGCCGGACGCCTGGCGTGGTGCGGTCGACCGGCCAGACGAGCTCTATCGCCAGTGTCGGCGCTGGCGTTGCGAGCGCGACGAGCGTGACCCCCCGCGGGAGCTGATCACGGAGCGATCCGACGACCAGGCCGACGCCGCGCCCGCGGGCGATGTTGCCCCACACGGTGGAACCGGCGGCCTGCTCGTCGCGCCGCGGCTCGAACCCGGCAGCACGGCAGGCGGCGACGACGGCGTCGTAGTAGCCGGGGGCCATGGCGTGGGGCCAGAGCTCGATCGTCTCGCCCGCCAGCGCGGTGAGCGGTATGTGCGGCTCCGCGGCCAATGGATGGTTCTCCGCCACGGCGGCCACGAACGGCTCCTGCCGGAAAGGGTGCTGGTCGAGGCCGGTTCGTGGGCCAACATGTGGCGCCAGTGCGAGATCGACTCGCTCATCCGCGAGCAGCCGCTCGATGTCCTCCGCGAAGACCTCCCGCGGCCTCACCTTCAGCTCGGGATGCTCGGCCGCCAGGGCATCGATCAACGCCGGCAGCGCCTCGTACACGGTCGCGAGCGTGTACGCGAGCCGCAGAGTTCCCACCTCACCCCGCGCCGCGGCCTGCGCTCGCTGCCCGACGCGGTCGGCGGCGTTGAGCGCTCGCCGTGCCTCCTGGACGAACGTCTCACCGGCCGCGGTCAGCTCGACGCCCTGGTTGGTGCGCGTCGAACAGCTCTCACCCCGAGCTCCAACTCGACCGCCTTGACCTGCTGCGACACGGCCTGCTGCGCGACGTGCAGGTTGACGGCGGCGCGCGTGAAGCCCTGCTCCTTTGCCACCTCCACCACGTAGCGCATCTGCCGCAGGTCCGGGGGCACGAGCCCGACCCTATAGCTGCTTCGGCACAAGCTCTGCTTGTCGCCAGCCGCCCCGATCGATGTTGGACGGTGGTCGCCTGCGGGGTTACACCGACAGCTGTGCGACTTGCCATCGTCGGAGCTGGCCGCATCGGCGGCACTGCGGCCCGGTCATGGTCACGGGCCGGTCACGACGTGCTGATCAGCTTCTCGCGGCACCCCGACCAGCTCGCCGCCCGCGCTGCCGAGCTCGGCGACCATGTCCGCGCCACTACCCCCGCCCACGCCGTGGCCGACGCTGACGTCGTGGTGCTGGCCGTGCCCTGGGACGCCATCGACCAGGCGCTGAAAGAAGCGGGGCCGCTGGCCGGCATGGTCGTGGTCGACAGCACGAACCCGTTCGGCACGGGCGCCAAACCCCCCAACGGACAGACGGTGGCCCAGTTCAACTCGGCGCGCATACCCGGCGCCCGCTACGTCCGGGCCTTCAACACGCTGACCTCGGGGTTCCAGGCGGAGGCGTCGCTCCGGCGCGACGACGTGCGTCCTGTTCATTGCGGGACTTCCCAGCCGCAAGCGATCGTCCCACACTGATCGAGGACGCCGGGTTCGCCGCAGTCGACCTGGGGTCAACGCGGACGCCGCGGTCATGGAGGCCCCCCGCCGACCGGGCTCGGTGTACGGCGAGGAGTACCGGCTCCCCGAGGCCCGCGCCGTCGCCGAGGCCGTGCAGCAGGGCCACGAGATTCCCGCCCACCCCCCACTACTGACATCACCGAGGAGCGATCATGACCGTCGAGGACGCGCTCCATGACCTGCGACACGCTGCCGCGGCGTTCGAGCAGGACCTCGCCGACGAGCAGCCGCGCCAGCAGCTGCGTCGTTCGGTGCTCCGGCCGCTCGACCACGCACTGGCGCACCTGGCGGGGTCGGGGGGACGGCCGACCGACCCACGGCCGGCTCCCGCCGGCGACGCCGGTCCTGGCGGGTCAGCCGCGGAACGAGCACTGGCCCTGGCCCGTCGAGCGACCCGGCTGCGGGTCGAGCACCACGACGACCTACCTCTGGAGGTCGTCGAGGCGGTGGCGGGGCTGCAGGACCTCGCCATCACGCTGGCTCCCGACGACGCAGCGGCGCGCCGGGCGAGCCTCGCGGATCTGCAAAGGTCCCTCCCGAGCACGATCCACACCGAGGCCGGTGGGCCCTATCTCGTCACCAACCCAGAGCGTCTGCGGAGCTGGCTCGGCGTCGACATGCCGACCATGCCGCAGATGGCCCTGTGCCGTTGCGGGCAGTCAAGATCAAAGCCCCTCTGCGATGGCACGCATGCCGAGATCGGGTTTACGGACGGCAAGGACCCCGACCGGGTCCCTGACCGGCTCGACACCTACGTCGGCCTGCAGGTCACCGTGCAGGACAACCGTGGCACCTGCGCCCACTCCGGGTTCTGCACAAACCGGCTGCCGACCGTCTTCCAGCGCGAGGCCGACGCCTTCGTCGCCCCCAGCGGCGGCCGGATGGACGAGATCGTCCGCGCCGTCAAGGCGTGCCCGTCCGGGGCGCTCGGCCTCGCAGTCGAGGAACGCGAGGCCCGCGGCCACATCGACGAGGAGCGCGAGCAGACCATCGAGGTCTCGAAGGACGGGCCGTACCGGATCACCGGAGGGATCCCGCTGCTGAACGCCGATCGCAATCCGGTGGCCCGCAACGCCGGTGCGTCGCTGGAGCACTACAGCCTCTGTCGCTGCGGGCACGCGCAGAACAAGCCGTTCTGCAGCGGCATGCACTGGTACGTCGACTTCCAGGACCCTCCGCTGAGCGACGAGCCGACCCTGTTCGAGTGGGCCGGCGGGTTCACCGCGCTGCTGCGGATGACCCACATCTTCTACGAGAAGCACGTGCCCGAAGACCCCCTGCTGGCCCCCCTGTTCGCCAACATGTCACCGGATCATCCCGACCGCGTGGCCGCCTGGCTGGGTGAGACGTTCGGCGGACCCGCGCGCTACACCGAGACCTACGGCGGCTACGACCGGATGGTCTCCCAGCACCTCGGCAAGGCCCTCAAGGAGGAACAGCGGGCGCGCTGGGCCAGCTTGATGATCCAGTCCGCCACCGAGGCGGGCCTCCCGACCGACCCCGAGTTCCGCGCCGCATTCGTGTCCTACATCGAGTGGGGCACCCGCATCGCGGTCGAGAACTCCACGCCCGGAGCGAAACCCCCACAGCACATGCCGGTGCCGCGCTGGTGGTGGGTCTGCGACGCCACACCCGGCTCCCGCGCCTCCGCGCTCGCAACCGACCGCGACGCGCGGCGACGACCAGCAACCGGTGCAGCTACCCGGGGCCGGGGAGACCCCGACCTTCACCGCCCACATCAAGCCGCTGTTCCGAACCAAGGACCGCCAGTCGATGCGCTTCGCCTTCGACCTCTGGTCACACGAAGACGTGAGCCGGCACGCCGACGCCATCCTCGATCAGCTCACGGCAGGGACCATGCCGTGCGACGGCGCGTGGCCCCCCGAGAGGATCGAGGCGTTCGAACGCTGGATCGCGGCCGGCACGCCACCCTGACCCGCCATCGGATCCACGACCGCCCGAGCCCGGGCGGCCGTCATCACCTCACCAAGGAGGAGCGTTCATGACCGTCGTCACGACCATCGACGTTTACGACATGCCCAACTCCGAATACCGAGCTGTGCTCGACCGGATGGGTGTCGAGCGCGACCGGAGCCCGGCATCTACCTGCACATCACCGCGGAGACCGACTTCGGTTATCGGGTCATCGAGATCTGGGACAGCCAGGACGGTTTCGAGGAGTTCGCCCAGCGGCGCATGCTGCCAGCCATGGAGGATCTGGGCATCGACCGCAAGACAGAGATCACCATCAAGCCGCTGCACAACCTGTTCGCCCCCCGCTTGGCGGAGCTGCCGGGCCTGGTGGACGGGCTTCCTGGCGGACCGAGGGCGTGACACAGCTCGGGACGGGGAGGTCCGGGAACCGGTGGCAGGTCACTCTGCCGCTCGGGCGCTCAGCGTCAGCCACCCGAAGGTGGCCAGCACGGCCAGGGCGGCCAGCACGGCGAGGTGGCCGGTGGGGCTGCCCAGGTCGAGCCACGGCTCCTGGATGGACCGCACCACGTGGGTGAGCGGCACGACATTCGCGATCGAGCCCATGGGGTCGCCCATGGCGTCGGGCGGCGGGCCGGCCCCGCCGAGCAGGAAGAAGGGGAAGAAGAGCAGCATCCCGAGGCCTTGGGCGGAGCGGGCGCTGGGGAGGGCCATGCCGAGCGCGATGCCGATGCTGATGAAGGCGAGCGCGCCGAGCACCGTGCCCACGACGACGCCGAGGAGGTCGTCGGGCGTTGGTAGTCCGTACGCCAGGTGGCCGGTGATCAGCAGGACGGCGACGGCGACGACCGTGATGACCATGGCGACGAGGACCCAGGCTGCCGGGAGCGCCCAACGGGGGTAGCGGCTGACCTCGAACCGACGCAGCACCCCCCGCTCGCGGTAGGACGCCAGATGCACGGGCAGCATGACCAGCCCGATGGCGGCAATGACGACGCCGATGTACGCGGCGACGTAGTAGTCGGAGGGTATTGCTCCCTCGAAGTTCGGATCGTCGTCGTAGCCACTGTGATGGCGACGGGCACCTGGTCGGCGGTCAGGCACGCCGCCGCGAGCGCAGCAGGAACTCGGCTGGACTCGGCCGATGTCCAATTCGATGAGCACCCGTGTGTCCGGGGGGCCTCGTCCGACCACCTAAGGTGTGTGCGCCGCCACATTCGCTGGGTGGTCGTTGGTGATCGCTGGGGCTAGGGAACGAGATGGGGACAGGGGATGGGTGGTCCGGCGTCGTCGCCGTTGGCGGAGATCGAGCGGGCCGTGCAGGAGCGGGCCAAGGACATCTCGCTGGAGATGGGGGCACCGGGGGGTGACGCCAAGCTGCGGGCGCTCATCGCCGAGGAGGTGGCGCGCTGGAACGACGACCACAGGCGGGGGCGCCGTGCCTTCGCCTTGGCCGATCCCGAGCTGGTCGTCGAGCGGGCGTTCCGCAATCTGGCGCGCTACGGCCCGCTGACTCCGCTGCTGGCCGATGACGATGTGTGGGAGGTGATGGTGAACGCCCCGGACGCGATCTTCGTGCGCAGGCACCGCGGGCCGTCCGGCTACCACGACGAGGTCTTTCACGACGACGACCACGTGATGCGCACGCTCACCAAGCTGCTGGACGACGCGTCGACCGCTCACCGCAGCCTCGATCCGGCCGAGGGGCTGCAGGACGCCCAGCTCGACGACGGTGCCCGGGTCCACATCGTGCACGGCGACATCGCCCGCGGCGGCCACGTGCTGGTCAACATCCGCAAGTTCACCGGCATCCCGTTCCGGTCGCTCGACGAGCTGGTCGAGCGCGAGATGCTGACCGGGCAGGTCGCCGGCTTCCTCGCGGCCTGCGTGCACGCGCGCCTGTCCATCGTGTTCGCCGGGCCGCCCGGGTCGGGCAAGACGACGCTGCTCTCGTGCACGACCGCGGAGCTGGACCCCGGCCTGCGGGTGGTGGTCGCCGAGGAGGTGTTCGAGTCCGACGTGCCGGTGCCGAACGTGGCGCAGATGCAGACCCGGGCGGCCCGGTCCGACCGTCCCGCGGTCGACCTGCGGCGACTGGTCGCCGGGTTCCTGCGCATGGCCCCCGACGTCGCCGTGGTCGGCGAGGTGCGCGACCGCGAGGCGCTTCCGCTGCTGCTCACGCTGTCGTCCGGCGTGACCGGGTACACGACCATCCATGCCGGGTCGGCCCGTCAGGCGCTGACGCGGTTGCGGTTCATCTGCCAGCTCGCCGACACCTCGGGCGGACTCCCGCTCGCCGCGCTCAACTCTCTGGTCAGCGAGAGCGTCGATGTCGTGGTCCACTGCGCCCGCACGCCGACGGGCCCGCGGGTCACGGAGGTGGCCATGGTCGAGGACCTGGCCGGAGGCGCCGACGCGACCCACTTCACCGTGACCGAGGTGTTCCGGCGGCCGGGCCCCGACCAGCCGCTGGCGTGGACCGGCGACGTGCCGGCGAGGGCGGTCCGGCCGCTGGCCGACGCGGGCCACGACATCCGGGGCCTCCTCGAGCCCCGTGGTGCCTACCGATGACCGGGCTCCTCCTGGCGCTGAGCGCCTCGGCCGGCGCCTACTACCTGTACACCGCGCTGGCGCTCGGGTGGCGGGGGACAGGGCTCGGTCCGGCCCCGACACGCGCGGCTCGTCGCGGGCCGGGCCCGTCGGACTGGCTGGTGCAGGCCGGGATCGGCGACGTCGACGTGCGGCAGTTCGGCGTCGTCACGGCGGGCCTGGTGGTGGCAGGCGCGGTGGCGGGGCTGGCGCTGTTCGGCGGGCCGCTTCCGGCCGTGGCGCTCGGCGTGTGCATCGGCGCCACGCCCCTGGCCTCGTACCGGGTACGCCGTGCGCAGCGCCGGACGGCGGCGCAGGAGTCGTGGCCCCGGATCATCGAGGAGATCCGCATCCTGACCTCGTCACTCGGCCGGTCGGTGCCCCAGGCCCTGTTCGAGGCCGGCCGGCGCGCACCGGAGAGCCTGCGCCCCGCGTTCGTCGCCGCTCAGCGGGAGTGGTTGCTGTCGACCGACTTCGGGCGGACGGTCAGTGTGCTCAAGGCCGGCCTCGCCGACCCCACCGCCGACGCGGCCTGCGAGACCCTGCTGGTCGCCCACGAGGTGGGCGGGTCCGACCTCGACCGCCGCCTCGAAGCGCTGATCGACGACCGTGTCATCGACGTGCAGGGGCGCAAGGACGCCCGTTCCAAGCAGGCCGGCGTGCGTTTCGCACGACGGTTCGTCCTGCTGGTGCCCCTCGGCATGGCGCTCGTGGGCATGACCATCGGCAACGGGCGGGCAGCGTACGCCACGCCTTGGGGCCAGATGATGGTCGTCGTGGGGATCGGCGCGGTGGTGGCGTGCTGGGTGTGGGCCGGGAGGCTGCTGGCGCTCCCCGAGGAGCAGAGGGTGTTCGACGAATGACGACCCTGCCGTGAGCACGCAGCTCGCCGCCTTGGTGGTCCTCGCATTGTTCGTCGGGTCGACGCTCCTGCTCAGCGAGCTGCGCTGGTTCCGACGCCGTCCGCTGGTCGACCGCCTCGCGCCCTACGTCCCCGGCGGCGCCGACGTTCGGCGGCGGGGCGCCGTCATGTCGGCGGCCTCGTTCGGCCAGGTGATCGGTCCATTGGCCCGCGCCGTCGGTGAGCGGGTGGCCCGCACGTTCGGCGTGACCGAGGCCCTGGCCGTCCGGCTCGAGCGGGTGCACTCGCCGTTGGACGTCACCGCGTTCCGGGTGCGGCAGCTCGCGTGGACGGTGGCGGGAGTGGTCATCGGCGGCGTGCTCGCCGTCGGCGCCGGCCTGTCCGGGCTGGTCGCCCTGCTGTTCGTGCTCGGCGCCCCGGTCCTGGCGTTCCTCGTGGTCGAGCAACGCCTGGCCAGCGCGTCGGCCGCGTGGCAGCGGCGGATCTTCCTCGAGCTCCCGGTGGTGGCCGAGCAGCTCGGCATGCTGCTCGGCGCGGGCTACTCGCTGGGCGCCGCCCTGTCGCGCCTCGCCGCACGGGGCACGGGTGCCTGCGGGCGCGACCTGGTCCGCGTCACCGGGCGCATCCGTCAGGGCCTCACCGAGGTCGAGGCCCTGCGCGAGTGGGCCGCCGTCGCCGACGTCGACGCCCTGCGCCGGCTCGTCAGCGTCCTGTCGCTCAACCGGCAGGCGGGCGACCTCGGCCGGCTCATCGGCGAGGAGGCGCGGTCGATCCGCCGTGACGTGCACCGCGAGCTGGTCGAGACCATCGAGCGGCGGGGGCAGCAGGTGTGGATCCCGGTCACCGTCGCCGCCCTCGTCCCCGGCGTGATCTTCCTCGCCGTGCCGTTCATCGAGGCCTTGCGCCTCTTCTCCAACACCTGAAGCGAAAGGGAACCTCATGGCAGGACTGCTGGCGGACCCGACCCTCCGGGTCTGCGCCTTCACCACCT
The DNA here is from genome assembly GCA_963735375.1 of uncultured Acidimicrobiales bacterium. Lineage (GTDB taxonomy): Bacteria > Actinomycetota > Acidimicrobiia > Acidimicrobiales > VFJN01 > ZC4RG19. The sequence continues at coordinate 87,041 of CAVTKS010000002.1, read as the reverse complement.
CGGCGTGGGTCGTCACCCGCCACCGGGCCGGCGACGCTCGCACCCGGCGCCGCGCCGACGACCGCGGCGAAGGGGTCGTGTCGGCTGCGATCGTCGTGCTGATCATGGCGGCCATCGGCGCGCTGATGTGGGTGGGCTTCCGCACGATGTGGACGAACATCGAGGCCGACACGAACGAGAAGATCAGCGAGGTCGGCAACTGAGGCCGCGTCCCTCCCTGCGGTTCCCGCGGGCCAACGACCGTGGCGACGAGGGTGTCGGCGTGTTCGGCACGTCGATCGGGTTCCTCGTGTTCCTGATGTTCCTGTTCCTCGCCATGCAGGTCATGTTCGGGCTCTACGCGACGTCGACGCTGCGTGCGACGCTCAACGACGCCGCCTCGCGGGCGGCAGCCGGCGGTGCCGACGGTCCGCCGGGCCAGGCCGAGCTGGCCCGCATCGCCGAGGAGGCCGAGGGATCGCTCGGCGAGATGGGACGTCGCCCGTCGACGGTCATCGAGCTCGACGTCGTCGACGAGGACGGCGACGGCGTCGGCGACGTGGTGGTGGGGCGCGCTCGCGCGGTGCCGCCGCGGTTCGTGCCGCCGTCGATCGGGGGGATGATCGGGTTCGAGCAGATCGCCGCTGGGGTGCGCGTACGGGTCGAGCGGGTGCGCTGAACCACTATGACGCCGGTCACTTACCGCGGGTAACGTCGCGCCCACGGGGCGCCGGCCCCAGGGGGAGCAGCAACGTGATGGCCACGCCGACCAACGCCACCACATCTGAGTCGCCGGACGGTCCGCAGGGCACCGGGTCCACACAGGATCCCGCGCCCACACCGGGCACCGGTCACCCCACCGTCGCGGACGCGGCCCGCACGCTGGCCGCGCTGACGATGCTCGGCGCGGGCATCATCCACTTCGCCTTCGCCCCCGACCACCTGAGCGAGCAGACCTCGCACGGGGTGTTCTTCCTGGTCGTGGGGTGGTCGCAGCTCCTCGGCGCCGCGGCGCTGGCGTTCTCGTGGCGCCCCCAGCGCACCTGGTTGTTGGGCACCGCGGTCCTCAACGCCGGCGTTGCCGCGCTCTGGCTGCTGACCCGCACCGCGGGCCTCCCGGGTGAGGACGCCGAGGCCGTCGGGTTCCCCGACTCGCTCGCATCGGGTCTCGAGGTCATCGCAGCGGTGAGCGCTCTGGCGGTGGCCCTCGGCTGGTTGGCCGAGCGCGAGGTGCGGCGGCCGGCGCTCGCCGTGACCGGGTTGCCGGCGCTCGCCATGGTGGCCGTGGTGACCGCCTCGGTCGTGCCCTCCATGGGTGGCGGCCATGCCCACGGTGCGGGCGAGGGCCACGACGACGGGCACGGCACGGGCAGCTCCGCCGAGGCCGCCGACGGGCACGCCCACGGTGGCGCCGCCGAGGGCGAGTCGGCGGGCGCGGGCAGCACGGAGGACTGGAACGAGCAGCGTCTCGCGGCGCTGACCGGGTACCTGCCCGAGGACGAGGTGGCCCGCGTCCGTCAGATCAACATCGAGTACCTGGCCGAGCAGATCCGCAACCGGTCGCGGGCCCTGCGTGACGTGCCCGAGGCCGAGCGCGAAGCGCGCATCGCCGAGTTCGTCGAGTGGTCCGTGAACAACGCCCTCCTCGCCGAGAACGGCACCGAGGGGGGCGGCGACGAGCCGACCATGCACTCCCACGGCATCACCGAGTGGCAGACCATCACCGATCCTGCCGACCAGGCGGAGCTGCAGGAGCAGCTGCAGACCGCCGGCGTCGTGATCGGCCAGATGGGCACAGCCGCCGACGCCGTGGCGGCCGGGTACTTCCAGGTGACGCCGTACGTGCCCGGCATCGGCGCCCACTACCTCAACGTCGACCTGCTGCAGAGCGACGGCTTCGACTCCGCCAAGCCCGAGATGCTGCTGTACAACGGCAACGAGCCGACCTCGGTGCTCGTCGGTCTCAGCTACGCGGTGCTCGGTGACGAGCCTCCCGAAGGCTTCGTCGGCCCCAACGACGAATGGCACGTCCATCCGTCCCTCTGCATCATCGGGGCGTTGGTCGTCGGCCCGGACAGCACGCCCGAGGACATGTGCGAATCGGTGGGCGGCGAGAAGGGCATGCCGTTCGACAAGCCGATGTGGATGGGCCACCTCTGGCAGGTGCCCGGCTGGGAGTCGCAGTGGGGCCTGTTCAGCGGTGAGAACCCGGTCGTGAACCTCGCCACCACGGATGTCGGCGGCTGACGATCGGATGAGCCTCGCCATCGCCGCAGGGGGCTTCGCCGCGCGTCCCCGTTAGCGTCAGCGACGTGGACCGACCCGAGGCAGCCGATCCGTCCGAGCACCCGCGCACGGCCGACCAGCCGAGCGCGCCGGTCGACAACCCGCTGCCCGAGTTCTCGCCGACGCCCGAGGGGTTCCGGTCCGGGTTCGTGACGCTGGTCGGTCGGCCCAACGTGGGCAAGTCGACGCTCCTCAACCGCATCCTCGGCCAGAAGGTGGCGATCGTCTCCGACAAGCCGCAGACCACCCGCCATCGCATCCAGGGCGTGCTGACTCGGCCGGACGCCCAGGTGGTGTTCGTCGACACCCCCGGCATCCACAAGCCCCGCACCCCGCTCGGCGAGCGGCTCAACAGCACCGCCGAGTCGACGATCCCCGACGTCGACGTGGTCGCGTTCGTCATCGACGCGACGCAGCCGCTCGGCCGGGGCGACAAGTGGGTGGCGTCCCGCGTGCCACGCGACGCGGTGGTGGTGGTCAACAAGGTCGACGCAGCCCGGCCGGAGGTGGTGCTCGATCAGCTCCAGGCGGCCGCCGAGCTGGACCTGTCCGAGTACTTCCCGGTGTCGGCGCGCACGGGTGACGGGGTCGACACCCTGGTCGAGCACCTGGTGTCACGCTTGCCCGAGGGCCCGCGCTACTACCCCGACGACATGGTCACCGACGTGCCCGAGGCGTTCTGGGTGGCCGAGCTGGTGCGGGAGCAGCTGCTGGCCGTGGCCCGCGACGAGCTGCCGCACTCGATCACCACGCGGGTCACGGAGTGGGAGTGGCCGCTGATCCGGTGCGAGATCCTGGTCGAGCGCGAGTCGCAGAAGGGCATCGTGATCGGGCACAAGGGCTCGGTGCTCAAGCAGGTGGGCACGGCGGTGCGCGAGCAACTGCCCGACGGCGCCTACATCGAGCTGCACGTCAAGGTCGACAAGGACTGGCAGCGCCGACCCGGCGCCCTCGACCGGCTGGGGTTCTGAGGCGCCGGCCGCGCCGGCCGCCCGTTGCCGCCCGCTCGCCGGCCGCCGCCGTCAGGCGGGTGCAGGGGCCGTGCGCAGCTCGCGGAGGAACGCCTCCACCTCGGCCCTGTCGCGGGTACGCCGCATCTTGGGCAGGGTGGCGACGATCTTCGGGCCGTAGCGGGCCGTCGCCAGGCGTGGGTCGAGCACGGCGACGGCGCCGCGGTCGGTGGAGGTGCGGATGAGCCGTCCGGTCCCCTGCGCCAGCAGCGTCGCCGCCCTGGGCACGTCGATGGTGACGAACGCGCCCGGGCCGGCGTTCTCGCGGCGGGCCTGCAGCAGCGGGTCGTCGGGCCGCGGGAACGGCAGCCGGTCGATCGTGACGAGCGACAGCGACGGGCCGGGGACGTCGATGCCTTGCCAGAAACTCATCGTTGCGAACAGACAGGTCTCGGGCTCGCGGCTGAACCGCTCGACGAGCGCCTGCTTGGGCAGCTCACCTTGGGCGAGCAGGGGGAACGGCAGCCGGGTGCGCAGCGCCTCGACCGCGCGGTTCATGGCCTTGTAGCTGGTGAACAGCGCCAACGTGCGCCCGCCGGCCGCGTCGATGAGCGCGGCGAGCTCGTCGATGGCCGCGTCCGCCCAACGCGGGTCGTTCGGGCGCGGGAGCCGAGCAGCGCAGTAGATGAGGCCGTTGGTCGGGTAGTCGAAGGGGCTGCCCACGTCGAGCAGCTCGTCGGCCCGCTGCGGCAGGCCGAGGTGCGGCCCGAAGCCCGGTGCGAGGGTGGCGCTCGTGAGCACGGCGGCCCGCCGCGACCACAGGCGCTCGCGCAGCAGCCCGGCCACGTCGAGCGGGGCCAGCCGCAACGCCGGTGCGTGCTCGGGCCCGGTGACGAACAGGACCTGGGCGTCGGTGGGCGCGGCCACGGCGTCGAGGTCGTCGAGCAGTGCGGTCGCGGCCTGCCGGGCACGTATGGCGCGGGCAGTGACGTCGTCGCCCGCGGCGTCGGGGATGTTGCGGAGCGCGACCTGGGCGGCCTCGACCCGGCGACGCAGGGCGGCGAGGGCGCCCGCCAGGGCATCGGGCAGCGGCGTCGTGATGCGCTGGTCGCGGTGCCCGGCCAGTGCGCCGGTGAGCACGGTCGCCGAGTCGACCACACCGGTGATGGTGTCGCCGGCCTCGGCGAGGATGCCCCGCAGGACCCGGCCCAGGTGCGAGAACCGGCCCGGGCCGATCTCGACACCGGTCGTGGCCGAGATGATGTCGTCGATGACGTGGGCCTCGTCGATGACCGTCACGTCGTGCTCGGGCAGGATGGCGCCGTCGCTCGCCAGGTCGAGCCCGTAGAGGTGCAGGTTGACCACGACGATGTCGGCCTGCGCCGCGCGGGCGCGAGCCGCCTCGGTGAAGCACCGGTCGCCACGCGGGCACCGCTGGGCCCCGGGGCAGTCGCGTGACGTGGTGCTGACCGCGGCCCACGTGGAGTCGCTGGGCTCGGTCGCGAGCTCGGCCCGGTCGCCGGTGTCGGTGGTGGCCGCCCACGCGGCGATGGTGGCGAGCTCGGCGGGATCGGCGCGTTCGGCGAGACCGTCGAGGGCGAGCTGCGCGGCAGCACCCGCCCCGCCGGCGCCGCCGGCACGGCGCGGCGCCGCCACGGGGGTGCCGTCACCCAGCAACGATGCGTCCCCGGCGGTGCCGGCGGCGACATCGGTGGGGGGCGGCGCGAGCTCGGCCAGTCGCTGGACGCAGACATAGTTGGAGCGGCCCTTGAGGACCGCCCACTCGAAGGGGCGGTCGAGCTCGCGGTCGAGGAACGGTAGGTCCTTGGCGGCCAGCTGGTCCTGGAGCGCACGCGTGGCAGTGGCGACGACCACCCGCTTGCCGGAGAGGACGGCGGGCACGAGGTACCCGAGCGTCTTGCCCGTGCCCGTCCCCGCCCGCACCACCAGGTGGCGGCCGCTGCCGAGGGCGCCGGCCACCGCCTGCGCCATCTCGACCTGACCGGGGCGGGCCTCGCCACCGCCCGGCAGGGCCCCCACGACGCGCGACAGGGCGGCGGACACGTCGGTGGGGGGCACGGCAGGCGACGGTAGCCCGCGGGCCGACACAGCCCAGGGAGCGCGGGCGGTGCCGTCGCCGCGGGTGGCGACGCGGGGGAGGACCATCGGTTCGGTGGCGGTCATGTCGTGCTCAATCCGTCGTCGCCGGCAGCGGCGAGGCGGCGGACGTGAGCGACCGCCTGCGCGAGATCGGGCAGGCGCCGGTCGACGGCACCTCCGGGCGTGAGGAACACGAAGACCATCTCGACGACCGGCTCGCCCGTGGCGTCGCCGAGGGCGAGTGCGTACGACGCACCCTGGAGGCGATACCGCTGGACCAGCGGGTCGAGGTCGGCGTCGACCCCGGCGGGGCCCGTCTTGTAGTCGACGATCACCAGACCGTCGGGCCGGCGATAGAGCAGGTCGACATAGCCCTCGAGGGTGCGCCCGTCGCCCAGCGGCACGCCGACGTACAGCTCGCGCCAGTGCGGGCTGGCTGCGGCGGCGACCACCGTGGGCGACTCGAGCGCCGCGTCGACCAGAGCCCGGATGTGGGTCTCGTGACCGATGACGCCTTCGGCGGCGGCCTGCGCGGCGACGGCGTCGTCGATGTGGTCGCGCCCGCTGTCGCCAGCGGTGGGGCGGCGGCCCAGGTCGATCGTCTGCATGACCCCGTGGACGGCGCGACCGATGGCGGAGCCGTAGCGCCCCTTCTGCCACGGCGGAAGGTCGAGGTCGCGGGGGCGCTTGTCGAGCCCAGGGTCGGACCGTGCGTCGGGCCGACCGTCCTCGGTCAACGCCGTCGCCGCCACCGTGCGGGGCCGCTCGCTGGTCGCGAGCGCCTCGTCGCGTTGCCGCCGCCACTCGTCGAACGTGGGCAGGTCGTCGATCTCGGCGCCGTCGCGATCGGCGGCGGTCCCCGTCACGGTGCCCTGCGTCGCGTCGGCCTCGGACGAGCCGGCGTCGGCAGGCGAGGGACCGCCGGGTGCGGCGGGCGGTCCCGCGGCGATGGTCGGCAGGTCGGCCAGGCTGTCGCCGAGCGCGGCCGCCAGCAGCTCGGCGCTGGTGAGCTTGGCCGAGTCGTCGACCGGCCTGCTGCGGGCCTTGCGATGGAGGGAGACGACGAGATGGTCCTGCGCCCGGGTGCACGCGACGTAGAGCAGGCGGATGCGCTCGTCGTGGGACATCTGCTCGTCGATGGGCTTCCACGACTCGAACGCATCGGATACGACCGTCTGGCCGATGCGGATGATGCAGTCCTGCCCTGGGGGCCACACGACCTCGGCTCCGGCGCTCTGGCGCTGGGGCTGCGTCGACAGCCCGGACACGATGGTCACCGGGAACTCGAGACCCTTGGCCGCGTGCACGGTCATGATGCGCACCGCGTCGTCGTCGGTCTCGGGGAGCACCGCCTCGGAGACGCGGCTGCCCTCGGCCGTCTGCTGGCGGACCCACCCGAGGTACTGACGCAGCGTGCCGTTGGTCGTGTCGGTCCACGCCCGCGCCTGATCGAGCACGAAGCGCACCCGCCGCCACAGGTCGCGGGCGCGGCCCTCGGCCTCGCCCAGCTCGAGCACGCGACGATCGCGCACGACCTGGTCGGCGAGCTCGCTCGGCGACAGCCAGCGTCGTGCCCGGTGCATCTCGTCCAGGTAGGCGAGACCTGTCGCCACCGGGTCGTCGGCACCGGCCGTGGCGGGCAGGGCACGCGAATGGTCGAACCTGCCGTGGTGGTCGCGGCGGAAGCGGTACAGGTCGTCGTCGCCGCACCCGAACAGCGGGGACCGCAGGGCGGCGACCGTGGCCAGCTCGTCGGTGGGGTCGTCGATCGCCTGCAACGTCAGCAACAGGTCGCGCACGAGCCGGCTGGCGTACACGAGCGAGGCCGACTCGGCGCGGTACGAGATGCCTGCCGCGACGAACGCGTCCTCGAGCGCAGGCAGCGACGTGCGCGTGGGCACGAGGATCGTGATGTCGCCGGCCCGGGCGGGCTGCCAGTCGGGCGACGGACCGTGGGGGGCCCGGTCGACGAGCCACCCGTCCCCCACGATGCGGGTGATGGCCTCGGCGACGTCGGCCGCCTCCCGCCGGCGCACCTCTGCGGCGTTGGGAGCGTCGTCGTGGGCGTCGGGCCCCAGCACCGTCACCGGCGGCCCGACCGGAGCGTCGGTCCGCACGGCCGTGAAGGGCGCATAGGCAGGTTGCGACGGCAGGCCGTCGTGCCGTTGCTCGCGGATCAGCTCGCCGAAGATGCCGTTGATGAGGTCGATGACCGAGCGCCCCGTACGGAAGTTGGTGGTGAGCGACAGCGACCGGTCGCCGGCACCGAACCGTTCGGCGGCGTGGAGGAACAGCGAGATGTCGGCGCGCCGGAACCGGTAGATCGACTGCTTCGGGTCGCCGACGAAGAACAGGTGGCCGTCGCGGGTGTCGAGGTCGTTCCAGCGGGTGTCGGCCGCCACGGCGCCCGAGCCGGCGATGAGCACCGCCAGATCGACCTGGATGGGGTCGGTGTCCTGGAACTCGTCGATGAGGAGGTGGCGGTAGCGCCCGTGCAGTGCTGCCCGCACCGCCGGGCCGTTCGCCGGGTCGCGCAGCACCTGCCGGGCGAGCACGAGCAGGTCGTGGAACTCGAGCTCGCCCGCCGCTCGCCGCTCGCCCGCCGCCTCGAGGGTGAACCGGCGCAGGTCGACGGCGAGCCGGCCGACGGCCTGATCGACGACACGGCGGCGCAACCCCTCGATGCGCTCCTGGAAGGAGTTGTAGCGATCCTTGAGGGACTTGACGTCGAAGCCGCGCCAGTTGTCCTGGCGGCCGTTGGCCCGGGGAGACGGCCGCCCGCTGTTGCGGCCCAGCAGGGCGAGACGTGTGAACTCGTCGCTCGCGTCGCGCACGCGCCGAGACCAGGTCTGGAGCTCGGTCAGCTGGATGACCAGCTTGTCGTCGGCGTCGGCGCACTGGTCGCGCTGGCGGCACGCCTCGTCGATGTCGTCGAGGAGCGTGGTCAGCTCGTCGGCCCAGGGGCTGATGTCTCGGGCCTCGGTCGGCGCGAACAGCTCGGCGAGGTCCCAGTTCTGGTTGAACGCGAGGGCGATCAGCCGCATGTGGGCGGTCTTGACGCCGGCGGCGGTGGCGAGCAGCAGAGCCTGCTCGACGGCGGGGTCGGCGAGGAGCTGGTCGAGGAAGCGGCTCCACCGGTCGTCGAACGCGACCGCCGACGCGACCTCGTCGAGGACCTCGATGCGTGGGGGGAGCCCGGCCTCGATGGGGTGCTCGGTGAGCACGCGCTGTGCGTAGCTGTGCAGCGTGCCGATGGCGGCGCTGTCGAGGTCGGCCAGCGCGGCGCGGCACCGCCCGGCCCGGAGGCTGTCGCCCTTCTCGAGCGCACTCGCGAGCTCGTCGTCGAGACGGCGACGGACCCGATCGCGCAGCTCGGCGGCCGCCTTCTCGGTGAAGGTGATGGCGGCGATGGCGTCGAGCCCTGCGGTGCCGGAGGTGACGAGGCGGACGATGCGATCGACGAGCGCGCGCGTCTTGCCAGAACCGGCGCCGGCCTGGACGAACAGGGTCTCGTCCAACCGCTCGACGATGCGATCGCGGGCTGCCTGGTCAGGAGGGGCCGTCACGGCGCCGCCGCCTCGTCCACTGGCTCGGCCAGCTGGGCGTACGGCGCCACCGCGGGGTCGTCGCGCTTGCGCTCCCAGTCGCGCCGCAGGTCGGCGACGCCCATGCCGTCAGGATCGCAGTAGCGGCACGCGACGAAGGGCCCGAACGACTCGACCGGGTGGTGCGGAAATGCCCCCCGTTCGATGCCGTCGACGATGGTGCCGAGCGTGGTGGTGACGTGGGCGAGCACCTGGTCGTCGACCGGGTAGCCCTTGCGGGAGAACCCGCCACGCTCGGAGACGAACCAGTACTCGGACGTGACCGGGGCGTCGGGCCGTCCCACGAAAGCTCGGGCCGCCTGCGCGTAGACGACGAGCTGCAGCTTCGTGCCCCGCTCGTCGGGGTTGTCGACGCTGAGGCGGTTGTAATCGTTGGCCCTGCCTGTCTTGTAGTCGAGCACCACCAGCGCCTCGTCGGCCGCCGCGTCGATGCGGTCGGCCGAGCCACGGAACCGCAGGGGCCGGCCGTCGTCGAGCGTGATCTCCACCGCGTCGGCTGCGTCGCCGAAGCCGAAGCCGTGCTCGGCCGCCAGCGGGCGGGTACGTGCATCGCGCCGTTTGACGTCGTCGTCGAGGAGGAATCGGCTCGCGAGCGCCACGATCTGCGCCCGGTCGCGGCGCCAGAACACCGGCCGGCCGGTCAGGCCCCTCGTCTCGTAGTCGGCGCACAGCTGCTCGGCGATGCGACGGATCAGCGCGTGGTCGTCGTCGGTCCACGGGTCGTCGGGGCCCGGCTGGCGCTCGGGCGGCCGGACGAGCACCTCGGCGATGAACTGTTCGAGCACCTGGTGGATGAGGCTGCCCCGGTCGAGCGGCGACATCTCGAGCTGCTGCTCGGGGTCGTCGATGGGCTCGATCTCCAGCAGGCGCTGGCCGAAGTACGCGAACGGGCATTTGGCCCAGCCCTCGAGCCGGGTCGACGACACGACCATCTCGTGCGGCGAGGGCACCCCGACCCCCGCCAGGTTGCCGTCGAAGCGGGTGAAGGCGTGGCTGCGCCGGGCCTGGATGACCGCCGCGCCCCGGACGGTGAGCGCGTCGGCCGCCCGGCGGCCGCCGGCGCGCAGCCGGTACTCCTGCTCGGTGGCGGGGAAGGCGCAGTGCTGGATCGCGTGCGCGAACGACGGGATGCCGTCCAGCCACGCAGCAGGCCGGGCGACGATCGCGTCGGTCGGCACCCGCTCGCCCTCGAGGGCGCTGGCCACGTCGGCCAACCAGCGCGACGGCACCCGCTCGCTGCTGGCGCGCAGGTCGCCGCGGGGCAGGCACAGGACGTGACGGCCGGCGGCGGCGAGCGCGGCCAGCACCCGGCGGTGGTCGCGCCCGACGCGCTCGCGGCGCAGGTCGAGCTGGCCGTCGGCGCGTCGGCGCTCGGCATCGGGCAGCAGCGCGTCGTCGCGCACCGGGGCGGGCAGCGTGCCCTCGGCCATGCCGAGCACGACGACCAGGTCGAGGTCGAGGCCCACCGCGAACGACAGGGGGCCGACCAGCACGCCCTCGCCGAACCGGCCGACGCGGCCGATGTCGGCATCGAGTTCGATCTCGAGGGTGCGGCGGAACACGTCGAGCGCCGCCGGCCCGCCGATTCCGTCGAGCGCCGAGAGCCTGTCGAGCGCAGACTCGATCTTGTCGGCGGCCCGGACCTCGTCGGCCGGCCACCCCTCGCGTGCTCGGGCGCCGCCGGTGACACTGTCGACGAGCGAGCGGAGCCACGGCACCCGCTCGGCCCACGGTGCCGGGCGGGCCCGGGCCTCGCCGACACCGTCGATGATCGAGAGCACGAGCGTGCGCAGGCGGCGCGCCCGCTCGGCCTGACGACGAGCGTGGCGGGCGGCGCCCTCGTCGCGGTCGCCGCCGCCGGCGTCGAGGCTCTCGGCGTGGCGGGCGTACTGGTCGGCCGTGCGGGCGAGCAGGTTGTCCCAGTCGGACCGGCCGGCAACCACGCCCGCACGGCGCGAGATGCGCTCCCATGCGGCGGTGGGGGCGGATGTGGGCCCATCGGTAGCCCGTGCCAGCAGGCCGAGCACGTCGGCGCGGCGGAAGTCGTGGTCGGCCAGTGCCAGCAGGTCGAGCACCGTACGGCCGAGCGCGCTGGCTGCCAGCGGACGCACGGCCGCCCCGTTGCGAGCGATGCCCGCCGCCGCAAGGTGCTCGTGCACGAGCCGCCCGTAGGGCCGGGGCGCTGCGAACAGGATGCCGATGCGCTCGAGCGGCGTGCCCGCGCGCACGGCGTCGATGACACGGCGCACCGCGGCCCGCACCTCGTCGTCGGCGTCGGACGCGGTGACGACGTGAGTGGTGTCCGCCGACACGGGGAGCGCCGGCCCGGCGTCGCCCGGGAGCGGCGCCGTGGCGGCCGGTGCGTCGATGCGCAGCCGTGCCAGCGACCGGAGGACACCGGCATCGGCGTCGGGGTGGCCCGTCAGCCCGACGACGACCGTCGTCGGCAGGCGACCGGCCAACGTGGCGAGGAGCTCGGCCTGGCGCTGGAGCAGGTCCTGGGGCAGGTGCACCACGACGTGACCCAGGTCGGCGGCGAGCCGACCGGCATCCGCAGCCGTGACCTGGTCGACGGCCGCGGCCGTGAGGTCGGCCTCGTCGTACCAGTCGGGTGCCAGCAGCTCGCGCGCCCGACGGCAGATGCGGACGACATCGTGCGCACGGCGCCCGGCGGTCGACAATGCGGCCAGTCCCTGCGCCGAGACGTCGGAGAGCTCGGTGAACGTGGCGACCAGCGCCGTCTCGGTGGCCGGATGCCCGGCGACCGGGCCGAACACGCCAGGGTCGTCGGCGAGGGCCCTGCGTAGGGCGGCCGCGATGACGGGTGTGGAGGCCGGCCGCCGACCCGCGGCTGCGAGCGCCCCCGCGCCGAGCAGCTCGGCCAGCCCGGTAGGCGGTGAGGAAACCGACCGCGGCGATGCCCACCCCGGCCGAGGCGACAGCCCCGAGCCGGCCACCGGCGAGCAGCCGCCGCGCCGTGACCCCGACGTGGTTGCTGGGCACCACCACGGTGACGGGCGCGAGCGCGTCACCGCCCTTGGCGGCGGCCACGGCGTCGCGCAGCGCCGCGAGCGCCGGGCGGCCGTACGGGGTGGAGACGACCTCGATGGGCACAGGCCCAGGCTATGCACGCCCTATGACACTTTCGGTTCCTCGTCCTCGGCCTGGTCCTCGGCTTGGTCCACGGCCTCGTCCGAGGCTTGGTCCGCGTCCTCGGCCTCGGCGACGGCGCCGCCGCGATTGGCCGTGACCGGCACCTCGCCCTCGATGTGGGGGACCTTGATCTCGACGGTGACCGTGCCGTGGCGTTGCTCATGGCGCACGACGTTGAACGCCGAGGCGTACACCACGAGTCGGGCCGACAGGGCCAGCCAGGCGAGGATGGCGAACACGACGCCGAGCGACCCGTAGAGCGCCGACGCCGAGCTGACCACCCGCGGCACGTACACGCCGCCGACCAGCTTGAGGACCTCGAGCCCCACGCCGCCGACGATCGCGCCCGGCAGGTGGTCCGACCAGGGGACGGCGACGGCGGTCAGCGCCCGGAACATCCAGAGGAACAGCACGGTGTCGAGCACCAGCCCGAGCAGCAGGGTGGGGACGACCGCCGGTCCGGGGAGCGCAGTCGCCGCCGGCGTGAGCGCCATCGACGCGAAGAACAGCACGCCGGCCCCGGCGAGCCACCCGAGGTCGACCAGCTTGGCCTTCCACCCCGGGCGCCCGCGGACCTGCCAGGTGGCGTTCAGGGCCTGCTCGAGCGTGCCCACCACGCCCAGGCCCGCCCAGAGCAGGCCCGCCACCCCCACCACGGACGCCGTTCGCCGACTGTCCTCGGCGTTGGTCAACACCTCGCGCACCTGGTCGGCGGCCGCGCCCGTGAACCCGAGCTGGTCAACGACCTCCGACGCGAAGTCGGTGTCGTTCGCCGACAGGGCGCCCAGCACGGCGATGGCCACGAGCAGCAGGGGGAACAGCGACAGGAAGCCCGCCAGGGCGATCGACGACGCCAACGGGCCGCCACCGACGTCGGAGACACGCCGGTGGACGGCAAGGGGTGTGCCGAGCCACGGGAATCGTTCACGCAGCCGGTCGAGCACGGTGGCTCCTCGTCGCTGGGGCCGCCAGGAGGTCTGGCGGCACACCTACCGTCTACCCCGTAGCGGGTAGTTTGCGCAGGTGATCCCCGACGGCATCGATCCCCAGCGCATCCCCGTCCACGTCGCCTGCGTGATGGACGGCAACGGACGGTGGGCCGAGCGCCGGGGCCTGCCCCGCACCGAGGGTCACGCCGCCGGCGAGGAGGCGTTGGTCGACACCGTCGACGGCGCGCTCGAGCTCGGTAGCCGGTGGCTCACCGTGTACGCGTTCTCGACCGAGAACTGGCGTCGTCCCGTCGACGAGGTGCGCTTCCTCATGGGGTTCAACGAGTCGCTGCTGGTGCGCCGGCGCGACGAGCTGCACGCCAAGGGTGTGCGGGTGCGCTTCATCGGCCGGCGCGACTGGCGTGTGCCGCGCCGTGTCCTGCGTCGCATCGACGAGGCCGTCGAGCTGACGCAGGGCAACCGGCGCCTCACGCTGACCTTGGCCTTCAACTACGGCGGCCGGGCCGAGATCATCGACGCCGTGCGGGCCATGGTCGAGGCGGGCACATCGGCCGACAAGATCACCGAGAAGCGGCTCCGCCAGTACCTGTACGCCCCCGACATGCCCGATCCCGACCTCGTGGTGCGCACCTCGGGCGAGTACCGCATCTCCAACTTCCTGCTGTGGGAGCTGGCCTACAGCGAGCTCGTGTTCACCGACGTGCTGTGGCCCGACTTCCGCCGCGAGCACCTGTTCGACGCCGTGCGCGAGTTCCAGAACCGCGACCGTCGCTTCGGCGGCGTGCAGACGAGCGGGACGACCTGAGGCCGCCGTGCCGCTGTACCACGACCGCGGCGTGGTCCTGCGCACGTACAAGCTCGGCGAGGCCGACCGCATCGTCACGTTCCTCACCCGGGGCCACGGCAAGGTGCGAGCTGTCGCCAAGGGCGTCCGCAAGACCAAGAGCCGCTTCGGCGGCCGCCTCGAGCCCACCAGCCACGTCGACCTGCTGCTCTACGAGGGGCGCAGCGACCTCGACATCGTGTCCCAGGCCGAGACGCTCGACCACTTCCGGCCACTGCGCGACGACTACGACCGCCTGGGGCGGGCGATCGCCATGCTCGAGGCGGCCGACCAGCTCGCCCTCGAGCGCGAGCCCAATGCCCGCCTGTACGAGATGCTGGTGGGCGCGCTGCGCACGCTCGCCACCCAGGACGCGCCCCTGGTCGTGCCGGGGTTCTTCCTCAAGGCGCTGGCGCTCGAGGGGTTCCGTCCCCAGGTCGAGGCGTGCGTCGCATGCGACAGCGAGGGCCCGCTCGTGTCGTGGGCGCTGGAGGAGGGCGGCCTGCGCTGCAGCACCCACCGGCAGGGCCCGGCGGTCAGCCCCGACGCGGTGGCCGTGCTGCAGCACATTCTCGGCGGCCGGCTGGGCACCGCGCTCAACGAGACCCGCGGGCCGGTCGTGTCAGAGGTGGATCACCTGGTCGTGCGGGCGTTCGAGCACCACGTCGAGCGGCGCCTGCGGTCGGTCAGCGCCCTGCACCGCGGGTGATCTCAGCCGCCGACGGTGGCCATCCCGTGGGTCACAGCGGCTTCCACTCTTGGGCCGCCTCGTCCCAGCCCAGCCACTTGCCCCGGTTGGGCTCCCACACGATGTAGGTGCCGCGCGCGGCATCCCACTGCGGGTTGTACCCGCTCGGCGCCGCCTGGGACCCGCTCGCCGGGGTGCCCGGCCCCGCTGCGGACGACGCGGGAGTGCCGCTTGTGGAGGGCGCGCCCGGTGAGGGCTCCGGCCTGGACGGTGCGCCCGCTGCAGACGGCGTGTCGGACGGTGACGACGGCTGCGCCGCCGCGTCGGATCCGCCGGGCGCGGTGGTGCCGGGGGTCGCGGACGACGGCCCGCCAGGGGTGGGAGACGGTCGATCGGTCGGCGTCGAGGTGGGTGTGCCGGGTGCCGGCGATTCGCCACCGGGTGCCGCCCAGCCACTGGGAGGTGCGGGCCGATGCTCGCCTGAGGGCGGACCACCTGGCGTCGTCCCCGGGGCGGGGTAACCAGCGACGGACGGACCCGTGACAGGGGGGCCCGACGTACCGCCCGGCGGGTATGCGCCACCGGGCGGGGTACCCCAGGCACCCTGCTGGGGCTGCTGCGGCTGCGGGGGCCCGCCCCATGCCGTCGGTGGACCGGCGGCGCCGCCCGGCGGGGGACCGCCCCACGGCTGGCCGGGCGCGCCGTAGGCGCCGGGTCCACCCGGGTAGCCGCCGGTCGCGGCTGTGGCCAGGCCGGGCACGACGACCGGGCCGGTGTGGGCCTTGCCCACCACGAACGTCTTGGCGGCCATGTCGCCGACGCGGCGGTGGCCCTTGGTGGTGAGGCCTGTGATGAGGCCGACGAGCCCGGGGATGCACCATGGCGCGAGGTCGACCGCCCACAGGACCGTCCGCACCAACGACTTGCCGAAGCCGGGGCGTTGCCCCTGCTCGTTGACGACCTTGACGCCGAACGCCGCCTTCCCGGGGGTGACGCCCGTGGCGCCCTGGAGAAGGGAGTAGAGCAGCACGAACGCGACGACGGTGAGGAGCTGTATCCACACGTCGCCGCTGTCGGTGAAGTACAGGCGATCTCCGATGTCGACACAGCTCGACACGTCGTTGAGGTCCTGCACCTCGTCGCACGTGACGCCCGGGTTCTCGTTCTGGTCGACGTACTCGGCGATGGGGCTGAGCGGAGTGGCCGTCACGAACGCCATGATCAGCGTGTAGATCAGGAAGTCGATCACCCACCCGCCGATGCGGCGACCCATGACGGCAGTCGGGTCGGCTGGTGCCGCCGGGGCATACGGCGACGCCGGTGCGGGGTACTGGTACACGCTCATCGGTGCACCCTTCGCACTGTGCCCATGGTTCGCTCGCTGCGCTCGCTCACGCCGCTCGTTCTACCACCCGCTCCACCCACCGTCGTGCACGGCCGTGCCATCTCCGAACCAGTTCGGGCCTGTCGACCACGGTCCGTACACTGGGCGGCCATGTCCGAGGCCCCCGTCCCCTCCTCGCCCGCTCCCGAGCCCGACGCCGCACTGTTCGACAAGGTCGTCAACCTGTGCAAGCGGCGGGGCTTCGTGTTCCCCTCGGCCGAGATCTACGGCGGCTTCCGTTCGACCTACGACTACGGGCCGGTCGGCGTTCTGCTGCTGCGGAACGTCAAGGACGCCTGGTGGCGGTCGATGGTGCAGCTCCGGCACGACATCGTCGGCCTCGACGCCGCCATCCTGTCGCCGCCCGCCATCTGGGAGGCGTCCGGCCACCTCAAGAACTTCACCGACCCGCTGGTCGATTGCCGGGTGTGTCGAGAGCGCTTCCGTCTCGACAAGCTCGACGACCCCGAGGTGTGCCCCAACTGCGGGGCCACGCACAGCTTCACCGAGGCCCGGCAGTTCAACCTGATGTTCAAGACCTACGCCGGCCCTGTCGAGGGCGCCGGCGCCGAGGTCTACCTGCGGCCGGAGACGGCGCAGGGCATGTTCGTGAACTTCAAGAACGTGCTGGAGACGTCGCGCAAGCGGCCGCCGTTCGGCATCGCCCAGGTGGGCAAATCGTTCCGCAACGAGATCACGCCGGGCAACTTCGTCTTCCGCACGCGCGAGTTCGAGCAGATGGAGATGGAGTACTTCGTGCCGCCGGCCGAGAGCCGGCAGTGGTACGAGTACTGGTGCCGCGAGCGGCTCAACTGGTATCTCGACCTGGGCATGCCCACCGACCAGCTGCGGCTCCGCGCCCATGACGAGGACGAGCTGTCGCACTACTCGTCGGGCACCAGCGACGTCGAGTACCTGTTCCCGTGGGGCTGGGACGAGCTCGAGGGCATCGCCAACCGCGGCGACTACGACCTCACCCAGCACCAGAAGCACTCCGGCGAGCGGCTCGAGTACTTCGACCAGGCCGCCAACGAGCGCTACCTCCCGCACGTCATCGAGCCTGCCGCCGGCGCCACCCGCACAGCCATGGCCTTCCTGATGGCCGCCTACGACGAGGAAGAGGTCACCCGCGAGGGCCAGGGCGCGGGCGAGGTGCGCACCGTGCTGCGGTTCCACCCGCGCATCGCGCCCTACAAGGTGGCCGTGCTGCCCCTGTCGAAGAAGCCCGAGCTGCAGGCTCCGGCCAACGAGGTGCTCGGTCTGCTGCAGCCGCACTTCATGTGCGACTACGACGAGACCCAGGCGATCGGCCGTCGCTACCGGCGGCAGGACGAGCTGGGCACGCCGTTCTGCGTGACCGTCGATTTCGACTCGCTCGACGACCACGCGGTCACTGTGCGCGACCGCGACACGATGGCCCAGGACCGCGTGCCGATCGACGGCCTGCTCGACCATCTCCGCCCCCTCCTCGACGTCTGACCTGCGGCTGCGTCGGGTCAACCGTCGTCGCCCGACAGCAGGCGGCGGCCAGTGGTCGCAGCGCCCGGCTGTCGGGTCAACCGTCGTCGCCCGGGCGCCAGGAGCGGTCGCGCTTGCGGGCGGAGGCACGGCCCTTGTCGTCGAGCCGCCGTTGCCGCGCCCGCCGGGACGGGCGGGTCGGGCGGCGGGGGGTGACCGGCACCGCGGCCTCGTCGATCAGCTCGGCCAGGCGCTCGCGGGCGATGCTGCGGTTGCGCCACTGCGAGCGCGAGTCGTCGGATCTGACCCGCACCAGCTCGCCCAGCACCGCCCGCACCCGGCGAGCCTCGGGGCCGTCGAGCGCGTTGAGATCGGCGACGAGCTCGACCGCCGACGCCGTGACGTTGCGATGCTGCCCACCCGGACCGGACCCGCGGGCGAACCGCTCGTCGATCGCGGCTGACGGCAGGGTCAGGCCTCGGGGGGTCGTGAGGTCGCCGTCGGACGGGGGCACCCCTCCAGCCTGCCCCGTCAGCCCGCATCGGGCCGGCATCCGTCCCCACCGCTCGGACCGATCCGTTCACTCCGCGTATGCGGGACGGGACGTGGCCAGATGAGCGGCTGTCACGGCTGGAGCATCCGCCCCAGCCGCTGCCCCGCCAGCCTGAGGCCGACCCACCCCATCGCCACCAGGTAGGCGCCGTGCACCAGCAGCACCGGTGACGGATCGCCCAGCACGAGGGCGCGCTCGATGGCCACGCCCTGGTAGAGCGGGCTGAGGCGCACGAGCCAGGCCAGCGCGTCGGGGTACTGGGACAGGGGGAAGAACGTGGCCGAGAACAGGAACAGCGGGATGATGGCGAGTTGCACGTAGTCGAAGTCGAACCACGACCGCATGAACGTGGTGAGCCCCAGCCCGGCCCCGGCGAAGCCGAAGCCGATGAGGGCGGCCCCCGGCAAGGCCAGGATGCTCCAGGCCGACGGTGTCAGCCCCATCGCCCACATGGTGGCCAGGAACACGCCCGAGTGCAGCACGCTGCGCAGGAGCGCCCAGGTGAGCTCGCCGCGCACGACGTCGCCCACACCCAGCGGCGTGGCCAGCATGCCGTCGTAGGTCTTGGCGTACTTGTACTTGAAGAAGAAGTTGAACGTCGTGTCGAACACGCAGCCGTTCATGGCGGCCGCCGCCATCATCGCCGGGGCGACGAACTGGTCGTAGGCGACGGGCCCATGGGGCCCGGGAAGGTCGCCGACGAGCGAGCCGACACCGATGCCGATGGAGAACAGGTAGAACACCGGCTCGAGGAACCCGCTGAGGAACGCGGGCCACATGCGCAGATTCGACCGGGTGTTGCGCTCGACCACCCGCAACGCCCGCCGCGTGCCGACGAGTGCGAGGGCGGTGCTCATGGTCCCCCGCTCACGCCGCCAGCCTCGAACGGAAGGTGCGGACGCCCCACCAGCAGCCCGCCGCCACGACGGCCGCCAGAAATGCGGTGTGCCCGGCCGCGGCGGCGAGGGACATCGAGCCCGTGGTGGCGCCGCGGCACAGCTCGACCGCGTGCCACAGGGGCGTGACGCGGGCCAGCGGCTCGAGCCAGCCGGGTAGCTGGTCGATGGGGAAGAACGTGCCCGAGAACAGGAACATCGGCATCACTGCCACCCGCATGATGATCGGGAACGACAGGTCGCTGTCCTGACCGGCCGAGTACGCGGTGAGCGGCGCGGCGAACGCGAGACCGCCCAGCGCCGCCGCCGGCACCGCGAACACGCCCCACGGGGACGGCACGGCCCCCAGCACGGCGGCAACCACCACGAACAGCGACGCGTTCATGGCCATGCGGGCGCCGATCCACGTGATGTAGCCGCCGTACACCTGGCCGGGTGACAGTGGCGTGGCGGCCGCGGCGTGGAAGGTGCGCACCCATTTGATGCCCGCCATGACCGGCCACAACGAGTCGCCCGACGCCGACTGCAGCGCCGTCGCCGCCAGGATGCCGGGTGCCACGAACACCAGGTACTCGACCCCGTCGACCGAGCCCTGGTTGTCGTCGACCAGCCCGCCGAGACCCAGGCCGATCGCCCCCAGGAACAGCAGAGGCATGAGCACCCCGGTGAGCACCGACGTGTGCCAGAACCGCCCCCACACCCGCGCCTCGCGCTCGGCCACCCGCAGCATCGGTACCGCCCGCGTGAGCCCAGGAGGCAGCTCGCGCGCCTCGGTCGCGCCGACCGGCTCATTCATCGAGCGAACGCCCCGTGAGCAGGAGGAACACGTCCTCGAGCGAGCCTCGCCGCACGAGCACGGAGTCGGGTTGCACGCCTGCCGCCGCGATGCGGGCGACCGTGTCGTCGCCGTGGGCCGTGTAGATGAGCACCCGGTCGGCCACCGGCTCGACCCGCTCGCCCGTGCCCTCGAGACGGGGGAGTGCGGCGTCCTGCTGCTCGGGCACGGCGAAGCGCAGCTCGACGACCTCGCGCGTCGAGTGCCGGTCGATGAGCTGGCGGGGCGAGCCCTCGGCCACGATGCGGCCCTCGTCCATGATGACCAGCCGGTCGCACAGCTGTTCGGCTTCGTCCATGTAGTGCGTGGTGAGCACGAGCGTGACGCCCTCGCGCTTGAGCCGGTAGAGCCGCTCCCACAGCAGGTGGCGGGCCTGGGGGTCGAGGCCCGTGGTGGGCTCGTCGAGCAGCAGCAGCTCGGGGCGGTTGATGAGCGCCCGGGCGATGGTGAGCCGTCGTTTCATACCGCCGGACAGCGGGTCGACCCGTGAGTCGCGCCGGTCGTCGAGCCGGGCGAACGCCAACAGCTCGGCCGCCCGTTCGCGGATCACCGCCACTGGCAGGCCGAAGTAGCGGCCGTAGATGAGCAGGTTGTCCCACACGGTCAGCTCGGCGTCGAGGTTGTCGTCCTGGGGGACCACGCCGAGCCGGGCGCGGATGGCCGGACCGTCGTGCACCGGGTTCATGCCCAGCACCCGCAGCTCGCCGTCGGTGACCGGGGAGACGCAGGCGATCATGCGCATGGTCGTGGTCTTGCCGGCACCGTTGGGCCCGAGGAACCCGAACACCTCGCCCCGCCGCACCGAGAAGTCGACGCCGTCGACCGCCACGTGGCCGCCGAAGCGCTTGGCGAGCGCCTTGGCCCGGATGAGCGGGGCATCGTCGTCGGCTGCGTCGGCTGCGTCGGCTGCGTCGGCTGCGTCGGCAGCGGCCACGTCGGTCGCTTCGGCCCACGTGGCCGAGGCGGGATCGGGCGCGTCGGTGCCGGCGGACATCACCGCCTGAACCTACCGGTGGGGTGTGACACCCGACGCACGGGTTTGGTCGCCAGGCGGCCACCATCACCGGACCCTGGCGCAGCGGTCCGCTGCGCTGACCAGGTCGGCGGCCTCTGCCGCGACGCTCACCAAGCGACGTGCAACCGAGGTGCAACCGCCCGCCGCCACCATGCCACCATGTCGATGTTGCAGAACGGCGTCATCCCCGACCCGTGGCTGGCCACGACCGTCACCATCCCGGCTGCGCAGTGTGGGCCGCCGGAGATGGCGAACGGCGGGTGGGTGTCGGGCACGGTGGCCGGGCACCTGGGTGCCGGGCCTGTCGAGGTGACGTTGCTGGCCCCGACGCCGCTCGACACTCCGCTCGACCTGCGGGCGGCCGATGACGACGCCACGCTCTCGGCCGGCGACCGGGTGCTCGTGGCGGCCCGGCGCTCGCCGGGCGTCGTGCGGCCGGCTGCGCCGGTCGACTGGGACGACGCCGTGGCGGCCGAGCAGGGTTTCGTGGGCCATCGGCACCACCCGTACCCCGGGTGCTTCGTGTGCGGGACCGACAGAGAGGTCGGAGACGGCCTGCGCATCTTCCCCGGTCGCCTGGCCGGCGCTCCCCGGCGGGCCGCAGCTGTGTTCATGCCGCAGGCCGCCCACGCCGGCCCGCACGGTCGCCTCCCCACGGCGGCGGTCTGGGCGGCGCTCGACTGCCCGACGGCCTGGGTCAACATGAACGAGGGCGACGTCGTCCTGCTCGGTCGGCTGCGGGCGGAGGTCCGGGGTGACCTGCGACCGGACCAGCCGTACCTGGTCGTGGCCGAGTCCGGTGGGGTCAAGGGCCGCAAGGCCTATGGCCGCGCCGCCATCTACCACCGCGACGGGCGGCTGCTGGCCGCGTCGGAGGCGACCTGGATCACCATGGGCCACCCTGCGTAATCCTGCCCGCTCCGGGCGCAGCCCGTGCCACGCTGGTCCCGTGCGCGACGAGTGGGTGGAGCTGAACCGGGGGTGGTGGGACGAGCGGGCACCCATCCACGTCGCCAGCGACTTCTACGACCTGGACGGGTTCCTCGCCGACCACGACGCGACCACGCTGCGGCCGTTCGAGGTCGACGAGGTCGGCGACGTCGCCGGCAGGACCCTGTTCCACCCGCAGTGCCACTTCGGCCTCGACACGCTGTCGTGGGCCAGGCGGGGCGCCAGCGTGGTCGGCCTCGACTTCTCCGAGTCGGCCGTCGGGGCTGCCTCCGACGCGGCCCAGCAGGCCGGGCTCGACGCGGAGTTCGTGGCCGGCAACGTGTACGACGCCGTCGACCTGGTGGGCGGGCGTACGTTCGACGTCGTCTACACAGGTCTCGGTGCGCTCAACTGGCTACCCGACATCGAGCGCTGGGCACAGGTGATGGCGGCGCTGACCGCGCCGGGCGGCATGTTCTACCTGGCCGAGTTCCACCCGGTGCACTCGATCCTGGGCGACGACGACCTCACGGTGCGCTACCCGTACTTCCATCCGCGGGACACGCCCCTGGTGTTCGACGAGGCGGGGACGTACGCCGAGCTCGACGCCGTCACCGAGCACAACCGCACCGTCGAGTGGCATCACGGCCTCGGTGCCGTCGTGACGGCGGTTATCGACGCGGGCCTGACCGTCGAGCTGCTCCACGAGTTCGACTACACCCTCTTCCCGCGCTGGCCGTTCCTCGTCAAGAGCGGGCGCGACACGTACCGCCTCCCCGAGGACATGCCGTCGCTGCCCTTGATGTACAGCGTGCGGGCCCGCAAGCCGACCTGACCGACGCCCTCGCGGCGGGCCAGCGGGCCCCCGCTGCCTGACGCTCCCGCGGAAGTGGCATGCTTCGGCCGAGCCCGGCGGCGGACCGGGCACCAGACATGGGGGAACCAGTTGGCACGGCGGAACGTCTTACCGGTCGTGGTCCTCACGCGCCGGATCGTCGCAGTCGTCGCAGTCGTCATCGCCGGGCTGCTGTTCGCCGCCTCACCGGCCGCGGCCGACGCCGACCTCGAGGCCGAGGCCGGCTATGTCGACGGGCAGATCGTGCCCGGGCGACCGGTGCCGGTGCGGGTGCAGATCCGGTCGGACCAGCTGGTCACCGGCACGCTCACGGTCACGCCGTACACGGTCGGCGAGCCGGGCGACGCGGTCACGACACCGGTCGAGGTGGCCGGCGGCAGCGTCAAGGACTACCTGCTGGTGGTCCCCACGCGGTGGAGCGGCACCCTCGGCCCGTCCGAGATGCGCATCAGCCTCCGCACGGGTGACGACACCGTGGAGGCGACGGCCGCGATGACCTGGACCGGTGATGTCGAGGTCGTCGGCCTGGTGCCCGGCCTCGCGTCGCAGGCTCCGGGTCCGACGCCGCTCGGCACGGGCATGGGCCGCGCCGTGTTCGACCAGCTCGACGCCCAGGAGCTGGCGACGCCGGGTGCGCTCGGCCCGCTGGGATCGATCGTCACCGGCCCCGACGGGTTGTCCGCCCTGCCGCCGGAAGCGCAACGCAACGTGCTCGACTGGGTCGAGGAGGGTGGCCAGCTACTGGTCGATGCTCCGCCCGGCTCGCCGGTGGCGGGCCTGCCCGAGAGCTGGCAACCCGCCGGTACGCGAGCCGCTGCCGGCGACGGGTGGGTGCGACTGACGGACGGCGCGGCTGCCCGCGGGCAGTGGGGTGCGATCGTCGAGCCGTCGCGGCAGTTCAGCTCCTCGGAGCTGACCATGAACGAGATGTGCTGCTTCGCCGGCGTGCCCGATTCGGTGGCGCGCGATGCCGGGATGCGCATCCCCGACATCGGGTGGCTGCTCGTGTTCCTGGTCGGCTACGTCGTGGTCGTGGGCCCGGTGACGTTCGTGCTCCTCCGGCGGGTCCGCCGCACCGGTCTCGCGTGGGTGGCGGTGCCGCTCGTGGCCGTGCTGTTCACGGCTGTCGCCTTCACGGCCGGCAGCGGGTTGCGCAGCGACTCGCGGGCCGCGCACGGCAGCCTCGTGCAGACGTCGCCGCTGGGCGACCGCGTGGTCAGTCACATCGGGCTCGTGTCACGCGACGGCAGCGACGCCACGGCGCTCTTCCCCGACGGGTGGCACGCCGGCGGGCTCGACGCCCCGTCGATGTCGGGCATGGGGTTCGGCGGCATGGAGGGCATGGCCGACGCGCAGGGCGCGCCGGTTCCCGTCGTCGGCAGCGACGGTCGTCCCGGGGTGAGGCTTCCCCTCAGCTCGGGCGACTTCGGGGTCGTCACCGGCCGCGGGCGCGTCGAGGGCGACAGCCCGCTCACGGTGGTCGCGAGCGCCGGCGCTGGCGACACCGTGTCCGGCACGGTCACGAACGCATCGGACATCGATCTCGAGGAGGTCATCGTGGTCGTCGCGGGGCGCGTCGCCGACGTCGGCGACCTGGCCGCCGGCGCCGAGACCGAGTGGACGATCGACCTCGACGACGTCGACCCCAACGGCAACGACCCGTGGATGGCGGTCGAGCAACCGTGGTCGCGGGCGATCGGCGAGATGGGCGAGCCCGACGTCGACTCGGTGATCAACTACGCCGTGTACTCGAATGAGGTCGGTCGTGACGTCGACGCCTACCCGCCGGGCGTGGCCGTCGCGGCGGGGTGGACGTCCGACTGGGCGCCACCGGTCGACGTCGGCTCGGGTCTCGCCGGTGGGCGCACGGGCATCGTGGCGCGCAGCGTCGTCGGCGCGGCACCCGGCGCCGTGCCGGCGGCCGCGGTGCGCCGAGAGTTCGTCCGCGGGCCCGGGGTGACGACGTTCGACCCGCCCATCCAGGTCGTCGACTGGGGCGACGCGGTGGGCGCGGTGGCCCGGTTCACCCTGCCCGAGGGCACAGATCCCGCCACGCCCCTGATGCTCGACGCCGGCGCCTCGGTGGTGCAGGCCGAGGTGTGGAACGGCCAGGCCTGGGTCCCGCTCGAGCTCACCGACGCGGCGGCCGCCGGTGCGGGCGGCGATGCCGCGGGTGGCGGCGCGACGGGAGGCACGCAGGCGACGATCGTCCCTGCGGCCGTCTCCGCGGACGGCGAGCGCAACGTGGTGACCGACGTCGGGTCGTCCGCACCGCTCGTGGCGGGGCAACCGGCACCCCCGCCGCCCCCGGTGATCGTCGCCGGCCCGATCGGCGACCCGTTCGGCCCACCCCGCCAGGCGACACTGCCGGCAGGTGTCGTCCGGGGCGGGGTCGTCTACGTGCGGGTGGCGATGACGCCGGACGTGTCATCCCGCGTGATGCTGCAGGTGAGGGGGATCTCGTGACCGACCACGTCGACGAGGCGCCGGTGGCCGACGTCGAGGGGGCCGCGCCCGTCGCGGTCGCCGCGGCCGAGCCGCCCCGCGAACCGGCCACGGAGCCGGCCATCCGCATCGATCACCTGTCCAAGCGCTACGGCGACCTGTTCGCGGTGAGAGACCTGTCGCTGACGATCCCGCGGGGGTCGGTGTTCGGCCTGATCGGGCCGAACGGGGCGGGCAAGACCACGACGTTCTCGGTGCTGGCCACGCTGCTCCGGCCCACGTCGGGCTCGGTGACGGTCGCCGGGTTCGACCCGGCCCGCCAGGCCCGCGACGTCCGCCGGCGACTGGGCTACATGCCCGACGCCATGGGTGTCTACGACGGGCTGCGGGTGGCCGAGTACCTCGAGTTCTTCGCTGCCTCCTACAAGCTGCCCCGCGCCCGCTGGGCGGCCACGCTCGACACGCTGCTCGAACTGGTCGACCTGGGCACGAAGCGCGACGCGATGGTCAACTCGCTGTCGCGGGGCATGAAGCAACGCCTGTCGCTCGCACGGGCTCTCGTGCACGACCCGGAGGTGCTCGTCCTCGACGAGCCCGCCTCCGGGCTCGACCCCCGGGCCCGGGTCGAGCTGCGCAACCTGCTCGTCGAGCTGCGGTCGATGGGCAAGACGATCGTGATCTCGAGCCACATCCTGGCCGAGCTCACCGAGATGTGCACCGCCGTCGGGATCATGGAGAAGGGTCAACTGCTGGCCTCGGGGTCGCCGGCCGAGATCCGCGACCGGTCGGGCAGCGGCCGCCAGATCAAGGTGCGGCTCGCCGGCGGCGAGGAGCGCACGGTCACCGTCGCCGGCGAAGCCGAGCAGCTGGCGCTGCTCCGATCGCTGGTCGAGGAGGGCGAGGCCGTCCTCGAGTTCAGCGAGGTCGGCCACGGGCTCGAGGAGCTGTTCATGAGCATCACGACAGGAGAGGTCCAGTGAACCTGCCGGCGGTGTCCGTGAACCCGGTGTTGCGGCGTGAGCTCGTCGAGCGCATGCGCGGCGCCCGTACGGCCGTGGTGCTGACGATCTACCTGCTGCTGCTGTCGGGCATCCTCTACCTGATCTACAGCGTCACCCGCGACACCCGCACCGACCCGTGGGAGTCGGCGGTCAGCCAGGTGGCCAGTGCCGGCCGGGGCATCTTCGAGTGGCTCGTGTTCTTCATGGTGCTGCTCGTCCTGTTCCTGGTGCCGGGCGTGACCTCCGGTGCGATCGCCGGCGAGCGCGAGCGGCAGACGCTGGTGCCGATGCAGGTCACGCTGCTGCGGCCGACGTCCATCCTGCTGGGCAAGGTCGCCGCCTCGACGGCGTTCCTGCTGTTGCTGCTGGTGGCGACCACCCCGCTGCTCGCCGTCAGCTACCTCATCGGTGGCGTGTCCATCGGCCAGGTGCTCAGCGCCATCGGCATGGTGGCGTTCATCGGTGTGACGCTCGCCGCGGTGTCGGCGGGCATCTCGGCCTGCGTCCGGCGGGTGCAGGCCGCGACCGTGCTCGCCTACGGCTTCACGCTGCTGCTCGTCATCGGCACGCTGCTGGTGTTCGCGGCGGCCAGCCTGGTCGACACGTCGCGCGGCACCGACGACGCCAACGCCCCGGCGTGGATCCTGGCCCCCAACCCGTTGGCGGCCGTAGCCGACGTCATCGAGGAGGACCGGGCGTTCGACGGGATCAGCACGACGTCGCCGTTCGACGGCCTGATCACGCTGATCGATGCCGAGGACGGTCGATCCACCGACATCATGGAGGAGGTCGGTCCGGACGGCGCCATGGTCCGCGTGGCCTTCGACGAGAACGGCAACGTCGTGCCCATCGAGAGCGGTGGGGACGGCATCGGGTTCCTGTGGCGGTCGATGGCGTTCCTCACGGTCATGGCCGTCGTGGGAGTCGTCATCGGCGCCCGGCGCCTGCGGACGCCGGCGGCGGTCGAGCGGTAGCGCCGGGCCGGTACGATGCTCGACCTCCTCGCCGCCGTCCGCCGTCGCCTGCGCTGGACGTGGACGGCCGCCACGCTCCAGTGGGTCGGGCCTGCGGTCGCGGTCGCCGCCCTCGGACTCGTCGTGGTCGGGCGCGTGCGCCCGTGGGCGTGGCCCGAGCCGGCCGCCGTCGTGGTGGCCGCCGTCGCGGTCGTGGCGGTCGTCGTGGTGGCCCGCGTGGTGCGGATCCCCGACATCGTGGCGGCCCGCGCCGCGGACCGGGGGCTCGACACCCGCGATGCGCTGGCGGCGGCGCTCGAGGTCGGAGACGACCCGGGCACGCTCCCCGAGCGCGTCCGTGGTCGCGCGGCGACCGTGGTGAGCGGCGTGACCGCCCGCGACGCGGTGCCCGTGCCCCGCGCCAGGCGCCGGGTGGCGGTCACCGCGCTCGCCGGCTTGAGCGCTGTCGGCCTGGCATGGGCACCGAACGCACAGGACGACGTGCGCCGCGAGCGTGCCGCCGAGCAGGCCGCCCTCGAGGCCGAGGCCGAGGACCTGCGCGAGGCGGCGGCTGCCCTCGAGGAGCGACCCGGCGCCGGCGACGCGGAGCGGGCGATGGCCGAAGAGCTGCGGAACCTCGCCGACGAGCTCGAGAGCGCCGACTCCCTCGACGAGGGCCTGGAGGCGCTGGCCCGCGCCCGCGCCGACGTCCAGGCGCAGGTCCCCGCCGACATGCTCGCCCAGAGGGCGGCCGCGACGGGGCTCGATCGCAGCCTCGAGGCGGCGCCCCTGCCGGGAACGACCGGCGGGTCGGCGGCCGAACAGCTGGAGCAGCTCGCAGAGGCGCTCGCCGGCCTGTCGCCCGAGGAGCAGGCGGCGGTGGCCGCGCGGCTCGAGCAGCTGGCGGCGACCCAGGCGGTCGGCAACCCGGCCGCGGCCGAGGCGCTCGATGCCGCCGCGGCCGCGCTGGCCGCGGGTGACATCGCCGGTGCCCAGGCGGCGCTGGGCGAGGCGGCCGCGGCCCAGGTCGCCGCCACGGCGTCCGCCCAGGCCGGCGAGGCCGCGATGGCGGCCACGGGCGCCATCGACGCGTCGGCGGCCGATGTCCAGAGCCAGGCCAGCGGAAACGCCGCCGGTGAGCAGGCCGGAAGCTCCGGCGAGGGTCAGGGCGAAGGACAGGGCGAAGGACAGGGCGACGGATCAGGCTCCGGCGAGGGACAGGGGACGGGATCGGGATCCGGTTCGGGATCGGGGTCCGGCCAGGGCGGAGGCGGGAGCCCGTCGGGCAACGTCGGTGCGGGCGGCACCCGCTCGGGATCCGGCAGCGGCCAGGGAGGCCAGGGCCGGCCGACCGGTGGGTCGGGCACGAGCGAGCAACCGTCCGCCGGCGAGGAGAGCGGCGGGGGAGAGGTGCTGGTCTACGACCCGACCTACACCGAGGGCGACCAACTCGACGCCGGCGGCTCGGGCTCCGGCGGTCGACCGGGCGAGACGGTGGGCCGCGCGAACGGTGCCACCGGGTCGGGCCAGGTCCAGGTGCCGCTCAGCCAGGTCATCGCCGACTACCAGCGCCGTGCGAACGAGGCGCTCGGCCGCGGCGACCTCCCGCCCTCGTCAGAGGACCTGGTGCGTGCCTACTTCGACGCCATGGCCGGGTTCGGCGACTGATCGACGCCCATCACCGGCACCCATCGCCGACACCCACCCCGCCGGCCCCCCACAGCCCCCGACGACCGAACGGACGACACGCCATGACCTCCCTCACCCCCGAGCGCTACGCCGAGACCGCGGCCGCCATCGAGCGCGAGATCGGCAAGGTCATCGTGGGCCAGCATGCGCTGGTGCGCGACGTGCTCGTGTGCCTCCTGTGCGAGGGCCACGCGCTGCTCGAGGGCGTGCCGGGGCTGGGCAAGACGATGCTGCTCAAGACGCTGTCGTCGGCGGTCAGCCTCGAGTTCAACCGGGTGCAGTTCACCCCCGACCTCATGCCGGCCGACATCGTCGGCACCCAGGTGCTCGAGCAGCGCCCGGACGGCAGCCGCGACTTCCAGTTCCGCCCCGGGCCGGTGTTCGCCAGCCTGGTGCTGGCCGACGAGGTCAACCGGGCGACGCCCAAGACGCAGTCGGCCCTGCTCGAGGCGATGCAGGAGCGCACCGTCACCGTGGCCGGCGCCACCCGGCCGCTGCCCCGCCCGTTCCTGGTGATGGCGACGCAGAACCCGCTCGAGATGGAGGGCACCTACCCGCTGCCCGAGGCGCAGCTCGACCGCTTCCTGCTCAAGGCCCTCGTGCCGTTCCCGTCGGCCGAGGAGCTGGTCGCGGTCGTCGGGCGCACCACCGGCGGCAACGAGGCCGCGGCGTCGGCGGTGGCCGACGCGGCCGAGATCCAGGCGATGATCGCCCTGACCCGCGAGGTGCCCGTGCCCACCCACCTGGTCGAGCACGCGGTCGACCTGGTCGTCGCCACCCATCCCTCCCACGACACCGCTCCCGAGCAGGTGCGCCGGTACGTCCGGTTCGGCGCCAGCCCGCGCGGCGCGCAGGCGCTGATCCTGGCCGCCAAGGCCACGGCGCTGCTCGACGGCCGCCCGTCCGTGGCCGCCGAGGACATCCGTGCGGTGGCGCCGGGCGCGCTGCGGCACCGGCTGGTCGTCGGCTACGAGGCCGTCGCCGACGCCGTCACCGCGGACGCCCTCGTCGCCGCCGTGCTCGAGACCGTGCCCGTGCCGAGCGTCGGCCTGCGAGGCGCGCCGTGACCCTGCTGGCGCCGGCGCTGCTGGCCCGGCTCGAACGGCTGCAGATCGCCACGCGGCGCCGGCTGGCGGGGCACCTGTCGGCCGAGCACCGGTCGCCGCACCACGGCGCCACCCTCGACTTCGCCGAGTACCGGGAGTACCACCCCGGCGACGACTTCCGGCGCATCGACTACGCCGCTCTCGCCCGCCTCGACCAGTTGCTCGTGCGTCTGTACGAGGCCGAGGACGACCTCACCGTGCGTCTGCTCGTCGACACCTCGGCGTCGATGGCGACCGGCGACAAGATGCGCCAGGCCCGACGCATCGCCGCCGCGCTGGGCTTCGTCGCCCTCGTGCGCCGCGACGCGGTGACCGTTCACGGCGTCCCGTCCGCCCGGCATGCGCCTCGCTTCACCGGTCGCCACGCCACGGTGGCCCTGTTCGACCACTTGGAAGGACTCGAGCCGGGCGGCGACACGCGGTTCGTGGCCGCGGCGCGTGACCTGCTGGCCCGCCCCGGTCCGCCGGGGCTCACGGTCCTCATCTCCGACCTGCTGACCAGCGAGTGGGACGACGGGGTGACCCGCCTGCCCGGGCGGGGCGGCGACCTGTCCGTCGTGCACGTGCTGGCCGCCGAGGAGGTGCGCCCCGACCTGGTGGGCGACCTCGACCTCGTCGACCGCGAGACCGGCGCCCGGGTGGCCGTGAGCCTGTCGCCCGACGCGCTGCGCCGCTACGAGCGGCTCGCCCTCGCGTGGGCGGACCGGGTGGCGCTGCGGTGTCGCGAGGTGGGCGCCGCCTACGTGCGGGTGCTCGACGACGACGACATCGAGCCGCTGCTGCTCGGCGGCTGGCGGGCGGCCGGGGTGGTGCGGTGACCTTCGCCAACCCGGCCGGGTTGTGGCTCGCCCTGCTGGCCCTGCCCGTGCTGGCGCTGCACATCCTGCGTCCCCGGCGCGACGAGGTCGAGGTGTCCTCGGTCTACCTGTGGCGGGACGTCGAGGCCACGGTCTCGGCCGCCCGCCCGTGGCAGCGGCTGCGCCCGTCGCTGCTGCTGGCGCTGCAGCTGTTGGTGGTCGCCGGCCTGGCCTTGGCCGTGGCCCGGCCCGTACGGCTCACCGACGCCCCCGTCGCCGATCACACGGTGTACGTCATCGACGCCTCGGGCTCGATGGCCGCACGCGACGGCGACCCCGACCGCCTGGCGGCGGCCAAGGCCGAGGCGAGGCGCCTGCGGGGGCAGATCCCGGCGGGCGGGGTGGCCAGCGTGGTGGTGGCCGACGCCCGGCCCCGGGTGGTCCTCACCGCCAGCAGCGACCGCGACGCGTTCGCGAGCGCGCTCGAGCCGCTGGAGGTGACGGCGGGCGCGGCCGACTTCGCGGGCGCGTTCGTCCTGGCCGAGAGCCTGGAGACAACGGGCGACTCGATCGCGTTCGTGTTCCTGTCCGACGGCGGGCTCACCGACGCCGAGCAGGCGCTGCTCCCACCGGGCACCACGTACGAGTCGGTGGGCGACCAGTCGACCAACCGTGCCATCACGCGCCTGACCGTCGAGCCGGCGACGGGAGGGCTGCGCGCGTTCGTGACCGTGGCCAACACCGGCGGGCCCGACGCCACGCAGACGCTCCGGCTCGACGTCGACGGCGAGACGGCGGTCACCCAGGAGGTCGCCCTCGACTCCGGTGACTCGGTCGACGTCGAGGTCGACCTGCCGCCGGGACAGCGGGTGCAGGCCTTCCTCGAGGGCGAGGACCTGCTCGACGTCGACGACCGGGCCTACGCCGTCGCGCCCAGCCGCAAGAGCCTCGACGTGCTGGTGGCCGGCCCGGACGACCCGCTGCTCGACGTCCTGCTGGCGGCGATGCCCGGCGTCGAGGTCACCCGCTCCGCGGCCGGGGTGCCCGCACCCGACGCCGACCTCGCGATCTACAACCAGGTCGCCGTGCCGGCCGATCCGCAGGCGCCGTTCTGGGCGATCGCGCCGCCGGCCGGCGCACCCGGGGTCGCGGTCACCGGCGCGGTCGAACAGCCGGCCGCGACCCTGGTGCGCACCGACGACCCGCTGCTCGCGGACGTCGACCTGTCGGGCGTGGCGATCCGCGTCGCCCAGCGGCTGGACGCCCCCACGTCCGAGGCGCTCGTGGCCGCGGAGGGCACGCCCCTGCTGGTGCGTGGCGCGGCCGGCGACCGCCCGTTCGTGTACCTCGGCTTCCCGCTGGCCGAGTCGAACCTCCCGCTGCAGTACGCGTTCCCCATCCTCGGCGACCGCATCGTGTCCGAGCTGGGCGGGGCCGCCCTGCCCCCGCAGTCGCTGCCCGCCGGCACGGCGCTGCCGCTCGACGCGGCGCGGGCCAACACCGTCACCGGTCCGGGCGGCCTGACGATCGAGGTGCCCGCCGGGGCGGCAGCGCCCCACGCCGACCAGGTCGGCTTCTGGACCGTGGCCGCCGCTGACCGTCCCGAGCGGGCGATCGCGGTCAACCCGTCGCTGTCCGAGTCGGACCTCACACCGGCACCCAGCCTCCTGGTCCAGGAGCGCACCCGCAACGAGAGCGACTCGCCACCCCGCGGCCACGTGCCGGTCCTCGCGTGGGTCGTGGTGCCGCTGCTGGCGCTCGTCGCCGCCGAGTGGCTGCTCGCCCGCCGGAGGTCAGGTGTGTCGCGGCGGCAGTTCCGGGTGGCGACCGCCCTGCGGGTGGCCGTGGCGCTGGCACTCGTCGCCGCGCTGCTCGACCTCGCCGTCGTGCGCCCGGGCCGCGAGGTGGCGGTGATGCTGCTGGTCGACGCTTCCGACTCGCTCGGCCCGGCCGGCCAGGCCGACGCGGTCGGCTGGGCGCGCGACGCTCTCGACGACATGCCGCGCGACGACCGGGCGGGCGTGGCCCTTTTCGGCGGCGATGCCCGACTCGAGACGATCGTCCAGGAGGAGGCGCGGCTGGGGCAGCCGGCGGTGCAGATCGACTCGTCGCGCACCGACCTCGCGGGCGCGCTGCGCCTCGCCGCGGCGGTGCTTCCGTCCGACGCCCGCCGGCGCGTCGTGCTCGTCTCCGACGGCCGGGCGACCGCCGGCGACGTGGTCGCCGAGGCCGAGCGCCTGGCCGACGCGGGTGTCCAGGTCGACGTGCACACCGTCGCCCGGGCGTCCGGCGCCGACACGGCGGTCGCCGGCATCGACTCGCCGGGCCGCGCCCGCCAGGGCGAGTCGATCACCGTGACGGCCACCGTGACGGGCGACCGCGCCGGTCCGGCATTGGTGACGCTGCTCGACGGGAGCGAGGTCGTCCAGGAGCAGGCGGTCGACCTCGTTGCCGGGTCGAACACCGTGTCGTTCTCCGTCGTCGCCGACGCGCCCGGCCTGGCCCGCTACCAGGTGCGGGTAACCACGGCATCCGACAGCGTGGCCGAGAACGACGTCGGCTACGCAGCGGTGCAGGTCGAGGGCCCGCCCCGCGTGCTCGTGCTGGAGGGGCGACCCGGCTCGGGCGCCACCCTGGTGGCGGCCCTGACGGCGGGGGCGATGACCGTCGACGTGGTGGAGAGCACCGCGATCCCCCCTGTGGAGGAGCTCACCGGCTACTCGTCGATCGTCATGGTCGACGTCGACGCTGCGGCCCTGACGCCCGACCAGGTGGCCGCGCTGTCGTTGGCCACCCGCGACCTGGGCCGGGGCCTGGTGACCCTGGGCGGCACCCAGTCGTATGCCCTCGGCGGCTACCTCGGCAGCGAGCTCGAGCAGATCCTGCCCGTGGTCTCCGACATCCTCGACCCGCAGCGCCGCCAGTCGGTCGCCGAGGTGCTCGCAGTCGACACGTCGGGGTCGATGGGCGCCTGCCACTGCGCCGAGGGCTCGAACGGCATGCCGGCCGCGGGCAACCGCTCGATGGGCGGCATCAGCAAGACCGACATCGCCCGCGCGGGAGCGGCCCGGGCCATCGAGGCGCTGTCCGAGCGCGACGAGATCGGCGTCCTGGCGGTCGACACGTCCGAGCGGTGGGTCATCGACCTGCAGGAGCTCCCGGCGGAGGACGTCGTCACCTCGGGCCTGCGGACGCTGCACCCGACCGGCGACGGCACCGATCTGACGCGCTCGCTCGCGACCGCGGCGGAGGCGCTGCGGTCGTCGAACGCCGGGCTGAAGCACATCATCCTGTTCACCGACGGTTTCACCGACCCGGCGGCCCTCGCCGGGCTGGCTGATGAGGCGGCAAGCCTGTTCGAGGAAGGCATCACGGTGTCCATCCTCGCGACGGGCGAGGGCTCGGCGCAGGAGCTGGGAGCGATCGCCGAGGCCGGAGGCGGCCGCTTCTACCCTGGTCGCAACCTCGAGGAGATCCCCCAGATCATGCAGCAGGAGGCGACCATCGCCTCGCGGGACTTCGTCAACGAGGGCGAGTTCCTGCCCACGATCACGTCGTCCGCCGAGGTGGTCGCCGGCCTCGACGCCACCCCGCCGCTCGCCGGCTACATCGCCGCGACGGCCAAGCCGCAGGCCACGACGCACCTGCGCATCGGCTCCGATCAGGACCCGCTGCTCGCATCGTGGAACGTGGGCCTGGGCCGGGCGACGTCGTGGACCAGCGACGCAGGCGAACGCTGGTCGGCCGGGTGGGCGTCGTGGGAGGGCTACGTCGACTTCTGGACCCGCGTCGTCAAGGACACGTTCCCGCGCGACCAGGGCCAGGGCGGGGTGACGGCGGAGGTCGTCGACGGCGTCCTCCGGGTGACCGTCTCCGGCCCCGCCGCCTTCCCCGACGGCAGCGAGGCGTCGGCCCGCGTCACCAGCCCCGACCTGACCGCCACGGACGTGCGGCTCGAACGCGTCGCCGGCGACACCTTCGCGGGCGAGGTGCCGGTCGACGACGCGGGAACGTACGCGGTGGCCTCGACGGTGACAGACGACGCGGGCACGCAGGTTGCCGGGGGCACCGCGCTCACCAACGTGTCGTACAGCGCGGAGTACGAGCCGGGCGAGCCCGACACGGCGTTGCTGGCCCGGGTGTCCGAAGCGACCGGAGGCCGGGGCGAGATCGAGGCGTCGGCCGCGTTCGATCCCGACGACCTGCGGGCAGGCCGGTCTCGGGTGGCGCTCGCCGGATGGTTCCTGCTGGCGGCCGCGCTGCTGTGGCCGATCGCCGTGGCGCTCTCCCGGCTGGCCCTGTCGGGCTCGGTGGCCCGTTCGGTCGGCCGGGTGGGCTCGTCGTCGCTGGGGTGGGTGCGGTCGCGGGTGCCGGGGCTGCCGGGTCGATCAGCCGGGTCGCCACCTCCTCGCGCGGCTTCCCGCCGCGGCCACCCGAGGCCCGACGAGCCCGTGGGTGGCGCGTCCCCCGGCGCGTCCGAGGGCCCGCCCGATGCCGAGGCGGCGCCGTCGGAGAGCCTGGGCGCGCTGCTCGCCTCCCAGCGTCGCCGGCGGGGGACCGCGGCGGACGATTCGGACGACGGGCCGTGACCAGTCAGACGAGCTGTCTCGTCGACCCAGCACACCGTTGTCGCCGAGCTACGTCAGCGCGGTTCCTGGGACCGATCCGGCTACTCCCCAACGAGCTCTGACCCCAGAACTCGGCTTGAGGACTGCCTCCGGACCTGCTCCCTGCGGATCAGGTCGATGACGTCGTCGGTGGGCCGGACATCGCCAAATGTGCGGAAGAACGTCGCCAACGACGCCTCGTGGAGTCCCCACGAATGTCCGACGTTGGCGTCAGACACCATGGTCACCTGGTACCCGAGTTCGCAGGCATCGCGAGCCGACGACTCGCAGCAGATGTTGGTCACCAGCCCAGCGATGAGCACAGCGGTGATGTCCCGCGCCGCCAGATACTCGTGGAGATCGCACCGCCCCGGGAAGAACGCGCTGTGGCCCAGTTTCACGGCCCGAACGTCGTCGGGTCGCACGTCGAGGCCCCCCGTCAGCCTCGTGCCTGGCCCGCCGGGCTGGGTTTCCACGTGGTAGAGGGCGGCGGCTGTATCTCCGAGCAGCATTGCCAGCCCGGCCGGATCAGCAATCGTCGATGTGACGAACAGCGATCGTCCCGCCGGCTCCTCGCAAGGCGTCTGCCACGGCGTTGACGTTGGCGATGGCCGACTCGCTGCGTTGGTCCCGACGGCACGAGCCCTCGTCGAGATCCACAACCACAAGGGCGGTGCGCCCCGGGTCGATGGACTCGTACGCGTGGAGTCGTCCTCTGCGGGCCACGATCTTGTCGACCAAGCCCTGCGGAATCGCGCCGCACGGGTGCACAATGGCGGGCTCTGGGGCGTCGGTGGCGCTCGTAGCAGGCATCATCTGACCGTACGCCCGTGTTCGGGCGCCAGGGTCGACCGGGCGCCCGAATGATCCCTATGACCCGAGAACCGGCCGCCGGCATCGGTCTGCGCCCGGATAGTCGCTGGCTACGTCCGGTGCGCGACGAGAACACTCGCGGCCATGCCTGAGTGGTGGCTGGACGAGCGCTCGCACGCCGGGGCCGAGCATCTCGACCAGCGCTACGTCGCCGGTTATGACCGCAAGGCCGGATTCGATCCCAGCGATGACGTCGAGGCTCTCGTGCGCCACGGGCTCGGTGCCGGCTCGCTCGTCGTCGACATGGGTGCGGGCACCGGCACGTTCACCGTCGCGGTCGCGCCGCTGTGCCGACGGGTCGTCGCGGTCGACGTCTCGCCGGCGATGACGGCGGCGCTCCGCAGACGGGTCCAGGACCTCGGGCTCGACAACGTGGACGTGGTCGACGGCGGGTTCCTGTCCTACGAGCACCGGGCCGAGCCGGCGGACGTGATCTTCAGCCGCAACGCCCTGCACCAGATCCCCGACTTCTGGAAGGTGATCGCGCTCGACCGGATGGCGTCGTTCCTCCGGCCCGGCGGCGTCCTGCGGCTACGCGACCTCGTGTTCGACGTCGCACCCGCGGAGGTCGAGGTGCGCATCGAGGCCTGGATGGCAGGCGCCGTCGACGACCCGTCGATCGGCTACACCGCCGAGGACCTCGCCGAGCACGTGCGGGACGAGTGCAGCACGTACAGCTGGCTGCTCGACGTGATGCTCGACCGGACGGGGTTCGACGTTGCCGAGCGGACGTATCAGCGGTCCGCGTACGGCGCCTACACCTGCACGCGCCGCTCCCGCTGACGCCTTGCGCGCCGCCTGGTGGCGCTGGTGGCGATCCTCGAGGTTGTCCCTGTTTTCCCTTGTGGGAGGGGGGTGTCGGCGGCTAATATACGAACGCATGTTCGCAGTGCTGGAGGCGGGGGTGAACGAGGCGTTGGGGCTCGATCCCGACACGCTCGGCGATGCCGAGCTCACCGTCGCGCTCGACGCCATCCGCGGCGCGGAGGCCCGCCTGGCCGCCACCCGGGCCCGGCTGGTGGCGACGGCGGACGCCCGCCGTACCTTCGCCCCGTCCGGGCACCTCAACGCGGCGTCGTGGCTGGCGGACCGCAACCACAGCCCGGTGGGCGACGCGCAGGCCGATGTCCGTCTGGCCCGCCGGCTGCCCGGCATGCCTGTCACCCGGGCCGCGTTCGAGGCCGGCACCATCACGGCCCGCCACGCCCATGTCCTTGCCGGTCTCGCGGCGCCGGCGACCGCCGGCGGCGTTCGCGGCGGCGGAGGAGTTCCTGGTGGGCCAGGCCCGCACCATGCGCTGGGCCGACTTCACCCGGGCCATGGCCTACTGGCGCCGCGAAGCCCGCCCCGAGGACCCCGACAAAAAGGCCCGCTCCGACTGGGACCACCGCGGGTTCGGGCTGCACGACGGCCTGCGCGGCACCGGCCTCGTCGAGGGCGAACTCACCCCGGTGGCCAAGGCCACCCTCGCCGGCGCCCTGGGCCCCATCGAAGACGAACTGTTCGCCGCGGACTGGGCCGCCGCCAAAGCCGTCCACGGCGACGCCACCACCACCGCCCATCTGGCCCGCACCCCCCGCCAGCGCCGCCACGACGCCCTGGTCGAGCTCGCCATCCGCGGCGCCACCGCCCAACCTGGCGGGAAACGCCCCGCCCCGCTCGTCTCGATCGTGTTGGGCTACGCGGCGTTCAAGAACATCTGCGAACTCGCCGACGGCACCCTGTTGGCCCCCAGCGAGGCCGCCGCGGTGCTCGCCGATGACGCGTTGCTCGAACGGATCATCTTCGACGGGCCCTCCCGCGTCATCGATGTGGGCGAAGCCCGCAGCTTCACCGGGGCCACCCGCCGCGCCCTCGAGCTCCGCGACCGGCACTGTCAAGGTGCTGGCTGCCACGTCCCCGGCCACCGCTGCCAAGGCGATCACCGCTGGCGACACAGCGACGGCGGCCCCACCATCGCCGCCAACGGCGAGCTCCGTTGCGGGCCCCACAACCGCCAACGCGAGAAACCCCTCCCCCAACCCATCCCGCCCAGCCAACCGCCAACCGAGCTGAGCCTCGAAGAACGCGCCGCCCACCTCGAAACCCTCCGCGCCAAGACCCGCGACCACATCCGCCACAACCCCCGCTACGGCTACGTCCCCATCGACGACGCGTGCAGCGCGACGCCCGCGGCGCGGCATCATCGATACGTGCCCGCGGGGAAATACGAGCAGAGCGACCTTCGACCCGGCGATCGGGACGACGTGCGTGACGCCGGCCGGTGGTTCGTCGTCGTTTCGGGTCCACCAGGGAGTGGCAAGTCGACGATCTCGCGCCCTCTGGCGCAAGAGCTCCGTCTGCCCCTCATCGCCAAGGACACCATCAAGGATGCGTTGATGGCGGTGATGGCGGTTCCGGATGTCAACGCATCTCGGATGATCGGTCGTGGGGCGGTGGCGGCGATGTTCGCGGTCGCCACCCAGGCACCCGGGGGAGCGGTGCTCGACTGCAATCTGCACAGATCATTCGCGGTCGCTGACCTGCGCCGACTGCCGGGTCAGGTCCTCGAACTGTTCTGCCGCTGTGATCGTGCGGTCGCTCTCAGCCGCTACCGCCTCCGGGCCGGCTCTCGCGCCGTCGGTCACTTCGACACCGAGCGTTCCGCCGATGAGTTGTGGCACGACGATGTCAGCGAGCCGGTGGACGCCGGGTGGCCGGTCGTCGAGGTTGACACGAATCACCCTGTCGATCTCGCCGCGGTCGTGAGCCTCATCCGTCGACATACCGGCGCCCACTGACTCCGGCCAGGACACGCGCGACGACCATCCGTCGATACGGATGGGGCCAGGATGACGGCACCGACGATCGCCGGCGCGCACCCGACCGCAACGGCGGTGCCCGACCGAGGCTGCGGCCCTCGCTACAGGAACCAGCGGGTTCCCCACTGACCGCCCCCGCCGGCGAACGTGAACAGCACCCGCCACCCGGGAACTTCTACCCCGGGTCGGTCGCCGCGGTGACGGATCTCGGCTCACCGGGTGGCCGGTGCGGGCGCGCCTGCGGTCGCCGCGACGCCTCCCACCCGGCGAACGCGCCTGCCGCCACCACGGCGAGCCCGCCCCACCACACCAGCACCTGGAGCGGGTGGACGCCGATCTCGAGCAGGGCGGTGCCGTCGTCCTGCGCCGTGCGCAGGCTCACCTGCACGTCGACCGTCGGAGTCGAGCGCAGGGAGGTCTCGGCCAGCACGACCCCTCGGTCGGGGAACGCCACGAGCGACGGTCGCATCCGCTGACCGCCAGTGGCGACGTCGGCGACGACCGCGCTCGATCCGTCGACCGGCCCGTCGACGACGTCGACCCCGTCGTAGCGCACCTGCTGACCGAGCACCCTTGCCGACTCGCCGGGCTCCAACAACACCTGCCGTGTGCCACCGGTGGCAGTGCCGGCGATGCCCAGGGCCAGCAGGCCGAACGCGGCGTGGGCGAGGTGGCCACCGACACGGGACCCGCTGCGGACCGCCCTCACCACGCCGACGGCCGCGGTGGCGATGCAGGCGCCCGCTGCGGCGCCGAGCACGGCCGGAGGTGGGTCGAACGCTGGTCCGCAGGCGAGGAGGAGGGCGACCGCACCCGTTGCGCCGACCGCCGTGGCGAGCACGAGCGTGCGGGAGCGTCCCGTCACCCCGACCGTCACCGGGACGAGGCAGGCCAGCGTCAGTGCCACGGCGGCGAGCGGCCCGGTGAACTGGGCGAAGTAGCTGCCTTCCACGGCGATGCCGTCGCCGCCGCGCAGGTCGGCCCACAGCGGCCACAACGTTCCGGCGAGGACGACGGTCAGCGCCGCGCCCACCACAGCCAGGTGCGCGCCCAGCAACCTGGCGACCGGAACGGACGACACGACCGACCCGGCCGACCCGAGGCCACCGGCTGCCGAGGCGCCCGGGGTCCTTCCCGCCGCTCGCCGCAGGAGCACCAGCACCGCGACGACGACCACGACGACGACGACCGCGAGGGCGCGACCGATGGCGCGGGCCTCGGCGAAGGCGTGCACCGAGGACGTGGCCCCCGACCGGGTCAGCAGGCTGCCGAGCAGTGCCAGCACGAACGGCAGGCTGGCGAGCCCCGCCACCGCGACCCGCGACG
The DNA here is from genome assembly GCA_963735375.1 of uncultured Acidimicrobiales bacterium. Classification (GTDB taxonomy): domain Bacteria; phylum Actinomycetota; class Acidimicrobiia; order Acidimicrobiales; family VFJN01; genus ZC4RG19. The sequence goes on along the minus strand of CAVTKS010000002.1, from coordinate 46,982 downwards.
CAGGCGGGCGCTCGGTGCGCGAGCCCCGCGCCGCGTGCAGCAGGACGGTGACCGCGAGCCAGGGGAGCAGCGCCGTGTTCTCGACCGGATCCCACGCCCAATAGCCGCCCCACCCGAGCTCGACGTACGCCCAGTGGGCGCCGGCCAGCATGCCGACGGCCAGCAGCGTCCACGGCAGGAGCGACCACCGGCGCACCGTCGCGAGCCAGGTGTCGTCGAGCCGGCGGTCGACGAGTGCGCCGACGGTGACAGCGAACGGGCCCACGAGCGTGGCCAGGCCCAGGTAGAGGAGCGGCGGGTGGTAGAGCATCGCCGGGTGCTCGAGGATCGGCGTCAGCCCCGCGCCGTCGATCGCGGGCACGTCGAGCGTCACGAACGGGTCCGCGAACGCGACGACCAGCAGGACCAGCGTGGCGACGACCGCACCGGTGACCGCCGCCACCTGGTCGCGCCGGCGGCCGTCCAGGCGCCAGGCGCTCATCGACCCGGCGACGCCGACCAGGGCCGCCAGCCACAGCAGGGAGCCGGCCATCCCTCCCCACAGCCCGGCCAGCCGGTAGGGGGTGGTGGCACCGCGCCGGCTGAAGTCGGCGACATAGACGAGTGAGTAGTCACCCACGACCAGCGCCCGGGCGAGCACGGCGGTGGCCACCACGCCCGCCAGCGTCGACACGGCGAGCAGGATCGCCGATCGTCCCCGTCGACCGACGAGCGGCGCGGCAGCTGCGGCCAGCCCCGCGAGCAGTGCCACCCACACCGCCACGCGCCCCAACCCCGCCATGGCGCGACCGTACCTGCGAGGGCGCCGGCGAGCCCCGTCGCCCCGAGGCCGACATCGCCCACTCGCAGGCTGCGGCCGACGAACCGTCGCCGCTGGCCGCACCGGCGCGGGCGTAGGCTCGGAGCCGACCCGCCGCACTCGCCACCGATCGGGGGACGTCCGTGCCCTACGCCTACGCGTTCGATCATCGCCACAAGCGGCCGCCGATGGACATGAAGGACCTCCTCGGCGGCAAGGGCGCCAACCTGGCCGAGATGACCTCCGTGCTGAACCTGCCCGTGCCGCCCGGGTTCACCATCAGCACCGACGCCTGCCGCGACTACATGCGCTCGGGCTGGCCGCCCGGCCTGTCGGACGAGGTGGCGCGGCACACCGGGCGCCTCGAGAAGGCGATGAAGCGGCGCCTGGGCGACCCGTCCGACCCGCTGCTCGTAAGCGTGCGGTCGGGCGCCAAGTTCTCGATGCCCGGGATGATGGACACGGTCCTCAACCTGGGCCTCAACGACCGCAGCGTGAAGGGGCTGGCACGCGCCACGGCGGACGAGCGGTTCGCGTACGACTCGTACCGCCGGTTCATCGCCATGTACGCCCGCATCGTGCTCGACCTCGACGGCGAGCGGTTCGACGACCAGCTCGAACGGGCCAAGAGCAACGCCAGGGCCACCTCCGACGCGGCCTTGCCGGCCGAGGCGCTCAAGGACCTGTGCATCATCTACAAGAAGCTGGTCAAGGACGGCACCGGCCGGGCCTTCCCCCAGGATCCCCAGCGCCAGCTCCGGGGCGCCATCGAGGCGGTGTTCAGCTCGTGGGAGAGCCCGCGGGCCCGCGCCTATCGCGAGCGCGAGAAGATCCCCCACGACCTGGGCACCGCGGTGAACGTGCAGGTCATGGTGTTCGGCAACCGCGACGACGCCTCGGGCACCGGTGTCGGCTTCACGCGCAACGCCGCAACGGGCGAGGACAAGCCCTACGGCGACTTCCTGGTGAACGCGCAGGGAGAGGATGTCGTCGCCGGCATCCGCAACACGCTCGACCTCGAGGACCTGGGCCAGCACTTCCCGGGCATCAAGGACGAGCTCATCGGCATCTTCGCCCGCCTCGAGGCGCACTACCGCGACATGTGCGACACGGAGTTCACGATCGAGCAGGACAAGCTCTGGATGCTGCAGACCCGGGTCGGCAAGCGCACCGGCGCGGCGGCTCTTCGCATGGCGGTCGACATGACCAACCAGCGCCGGCGGGGGTGGAAGATCAACCGGGACGAGGCATTGCTGCGCGTCACGGAGGACCACCTCGAGCAGGTGCTGCACCCCCAGTTCGCGTCCGACGACGTGCAGGTGATCGCCACCGGGCTGGCGGCGTCACCGGGGGCCGCAGTGGGCCAGGCGTACTTCACCGCCGACGCGGCGGCCGAGGCCGCGGCCGACGGAACGAAGGTCATCCTCGTCCGCAGCGAGACGTCGCCCGAGGACGTGCACGGCATGCAGGCCTCCGAGGGCATCCTCACCGCGCGGGGCGGGCTCGTCAGCCACGCCGCCGTGGTGGCCCGTGGGTGGGGCATCCCCGCCGTGGTCGGCGCAGAGGACGTGGTGATCTCGGGCACGTCGTTCACGGCCGGCGGCGTGACGGTCGAGGAGGGCGACGTGATCTCGGTCGACGGCACGACCGGCCAGGTCGTGCTGGGTGAGGTCGAGCTGGCCAGGAGTGCGGCGCCTCCCGAGCTCGAGACGATGCTGGGGTGGGCCGACAGAATCCGCCACGGGAAGAACCGCCGGCGGGCCCGCCTCGGCGTGCGCGCCAACGCCGACACCGGGGCCGACGCCGCCAACGCCCGGTCGCTCGGCGCCGAGGGCATCGGCCTGTGCCGCACCGAGCACATGTTCCTCGGCGACGATCGCCTGCCCGTGGTGCGGGAGATGATCCTGGCCGACACGCCCGAAGGCGAGGCGGCCGCCCTCGAGAAGCTGCTGGCGGTGCAGCGGGCCGACTTCGTCGAGATCCTCGACGCCATGGACGGCCTGCCCGTCACGGTTCGCCTGCTCGACCCCCCGCTGCACGAGTTCCTGCCCAGCGTCGAGGACCTGCTGGTGCGGCAGGCGGCCGAGGGGCTGACCGACGACGAGAGCCGCCTGCTGGCGGCGGCACGGTCGTGGCGGGAGCAGAACCCCATGCTCGGCACCCGCGGGGTGCGCCTCGGCGTGATCAAGCCCGGCCTGTACGAGATGCAGGTGCGGGCGCTCGTCGAGGCTGCGCTCGAACGGGCCAAGGCCGGGGGCAAGCCGGTCGTCGAGATCATGATCCCGCTGACCGTCACCCGCGAGGAGATGGCCGAGGCCCGGGGCTGGGTGACCGAGGCGATCTCGCAGGCGATGAAGGGTTCGCGGCGCCGCCTCGACATCACCATCGGCACGATGATCGAGACGCCACGTGCCGCCTTACGGGCCGACGAGATCGCCGAGGTAGCCGACTTCTTCAGCTTCGGCACCAACGACCTGACCCAGATGGCGTTCGGGTTCAGCCGCGACGACGTCGAGTCGCGCGTCATGCCCGTCTACCTCCAGCACGGCCTGCTCCGCCGCAACCCGTTCGAGACGATCGACGTCACCGGCGTCGGCGACCTCGTCGCGATTGCCGTCGAGCGGGGCCGCAAGGTCGACCGCACGCTCAAGATGGGGGTGTGCGGCGAGCACGGCGGCGACCCCGAATCGATCGCGTTCTTCCAGCGTGTGGGCCTGGACTACGTGTCGTGCTCGCCCTTCCGGGTGCCAGTCGCACGGCTCGCCGCGGCCCAGGCCATCGTCGCCTCGGGGTGATGGCGCGCGTCGGTCCGGATTCAGGGCTGCTCCGGCGGGCAGATACACTCGACCGCACCGAAGGGGAGTAGCCCTCAACGTGACCCATCGTCAGTACGGCCAGCGGGCGGCATGCGCCTCCCGGCGGCCCGGTGGGTTCGGCCCAGGTGGCGGGCGAGACCTTCGGCTGGAAGTCCCCGTGGCACACAGCCGGAGGTAACTTGGTGTCCCTGTCGTCCCTCGCCGTGTTGGCGTCCGAATCGTCCGGTTCGGACGGGAACTTCGCCAGCTTCGAGGTCGCCCCCTGGATCTGGGTGGCGTTCCTGGCGTTCGTCACCGCCCTGCTTGTGGCCGACCTGCTGCTGGTCCACCGCAAGCCGCACGCGCCGACCACCAAGGAAGCGGCGATCGAGTCGGCGGTGTGGATCAGCATCGGCGTCGCCTTCACCGGCGTGATCTTCGCCTGGCATGGCGGCCAGGCCGCCGGCGAGTACATCTCCGGCTATCTCATCGAGAAGAGCCTGAGCGTCGACAACGTGTTCGTGTGGGCGCTCATCATGAGCTACTTCGCGGTGCCCCGCGCGTTCCAGTTCCGGGTGCTGTTCTGGGGCATCTTCGGGGCGCTGGTGCTGCGCTTCGTCTTCATCTTCGCCGGCGTGGCCCTGCTCGAGCGGTTCGAGTGGATGCTGTTCGTGTTCGGGGCCTTCCTGCTCATCACGGCGGCGCGCATGATCAGGCACAACGAGGACGAGGAGGTGCACCCCGAGAACAACCCGGTGCTCAGACTCGTCCGCAAGGTCATACCGTCGACCACCGAATACAACGGCCAGAAGATGTTCGTGCGGCACAACAAGAAGCTGCTGGCCACGCCCCTGCTGGCGGTGCTCATCGTCATCGAGACCAGCGACGTGGTCTTCGCCGTCGACTCCATCCCGGCGATCCTGGCGGTCAGCCGCGAGCAGTTCATCGTGTTCAGCTCGAACGCATTCGCCATCCTGGGCCTGCGGGCGCTGTACTTCCTGCTCGCCGACCTGCGCGAGAAGTTCAGCCTGCTCCAGCAGGGCCTGGCGGTCATCCTCGCCTTCGTCGGCGTCAAGATGATCGTGGCCGAGTGGTACCACATCCCCACGGCGCTCAGCCTGGGTGTCATCGCCGTGGTGCTGGGTGTGTCGATCTGGCTGTCGATCCGCAAGGACGCCGGTGCGCGGCCGGCCGTCGATGCGCCGGCCGGTGGCGACGGGTCCCGCAACGGGTCCAGCGTCGAGGCCCCCGACTCCGCCGACTCCGCCGATTCGGTCGGGGCCGGTACCGGTGCCGCCGAACAGCAGGAGCCCGCAGGGCGTCCGCACGACGAGTGACGTGCCGCACGGGGCGGTGGCCCACCGGCCACCGCCCCGTGTCCGTCATCCGCCGGGCGATTCACCAACCGCAGTGGTCGACGCGGCGTCCTCCGCGAACCGCGCTGCCTGGTCGTCGTCGATGGAGATGACGGAGCGGCCACCCGATCGTTCCGAGAGGTCGGGGAGCAGGCTGACGACCCGGATCAGCTCCCCGCCGCCCACGACTGTCGACCCGCTCAGGCGGTCCCCGAGTACACGACGATCGACCGGCGCAGCGGCGGGGGAGCGGGGCCGAGGAGGTCGAGGGCGCGCCGGGCGACGTCGCGCCGCGTGGCGTCGTCGACGGTGGCCAGGAACGGGGCGAGCTGCGCCATGCCCATGCGCCAGCCGACCATCGCCTCGGGGGAGACGTCGGGCAGATCGACCGTCACGGTGTCGGCCTCGCCGGCGAGGCCGCTGCCGGCTGCTGCTGCGGTCATGCCCGCCACGGTGGCGAGGGCCGTGGACACCGTGGCGCGCATGGCCGTCACCCACGGTTCGGGCACCCACCCGCACTCGGCGGCGGCCTGGTCGACCGCCTGCTTGGCCGGGTGGTCGTCGTCGGCGGCGTAGGCCGCCACCAGCACGGGCGAGCCGGGCCTGCACACCCGTGCGGCCTCGCGGAACCCCGCCGCCGGGTCGGGCAGGTGGTTGAACGAGAAGGCTGCGACCAGCCCGCCGACCCCGCGGTCGACGACCGGCAGCGCGGTGGCCTCGGCCACGATCGACCCCGCCACGGCGGCGCGATTCGCGAGCAGCATCGCCGGCGCCAGGTCGACGGCGACGACGCGCGCGCCGACCGCCGTCGCTGCCAGCGAGGCCGCGCCGGTGCCTGCGCCCACGTCGAGCACCGTGCGCCCGGCCAGCGGCACCGAGCTCCGTGCCACCAGAGCGGTGGCGAGCCGGTCGTACACGAGGGCTGGTCCGTGGGACCACGCGTCCCCGGTGCGGTCGTATGCGCGGGCGACTGCGGACACGAACCGCCGGCCGGCGTCGTCGTCGAGGACCCCGTCGTTGAGGACGTCGTCGTCGAGGTCGCGGTGGTCACCGAGGTCGTCGTCGTCGATCACAGCCGTCGTGCTCCCTCTCGCGCCCGGTCGGTCCACCATCCCAGCTCGGCGTCGTCGCCCAGCGCCTTCTCCCAACCCAGCTGCACCACTGTGCCGAGCAGGCACAGGTCGAGCTGACGATCCCACCAGCCGCCGTCGGCGATGGTGCCGTCGACCGTGGCGGGCCCGGTGTCGATGCCGTGGCGGGCAAGGGCCCGGCGGAACCGGGCGATCGTGTCCTCCTTGGGCTCGGGCAGCCGCGCCCGGTTGGTGGCGAGGTACCAGCCGAGGTCGTGGCAGGCCGGGCCCTCGCCCGGGTAGGCGCAGTCGAGCAGGATCGTGCGGCCGTCGGGGTGGCTGCCGAGGTTGCCCATCTTCCAGTCGCCGTGGATGAACGTCGACGGTGTCGTGGCGACCGCGTCGGCGAGCAACGACGGCTCGCGCCGCACCGCGCCGACCGCGTCGACGACGTCCGCCGGCGCCCGCTCGGCGAACGCTCGCCAGCCCCGGTCCGCGATGGCCGGCACCTCGTGCGGCCACCCCCGCTCGCCCTCACACGACAGCATGCCGGGGCCGAAGAACGACCAGCGGATCGTCGGCGGGGTCAGGCCCACCGTGTCGATCCAGCCCCAGAAGCGAGCCGACAGCTCCGCCATGTGCTCGACGAACGCCACGTGCTGGGAGGCAGGCACGACGTCGTCGCCCTCGGGCACCAGGCGGTCACCCACGTCGCGCATCAGCAGGGCCGCTCCCCAGCCGTTGCGGCCGAACCCGTGGGCGGCGCCGACGACCGTGTGGTCGATCGAGGGCGGCAGGGCATCGAGCAGCCCGCATGTCCACACGGTCACCTGACGGCACGTGAGGTCGCCGAGCGACCGGGCGATCCAGTCGTCGTCGACATGCATGACCTTGAGGACATAGCAGTCACCGCCGATCTCGACGTGCTCGAAGACCGACCCCGACTTGCCGTCGGGGTTGTGGAACGGGTGGCGCACGGTGGCGCCGGCGACCAGCTCGTCGACGGACCGCGCCGCCGTGTGCGGTCTGAGCGCCGGTGTCCTGCCCGGGCCTGCGGTGGATGATCCGCACATCTGCCACCTCCGCCTCGCTACCCCCAGCTTGCCAGGCATCGGGGCGTGAACCCGCGAGTTCCGTGGCCAACACGGCCACCAGGGTGGACGCGGCCGAGGCCGACGTGAAGCGGAGGCGAAGGCCGCCCGCGACGAGGTCGTGAACCAGGTCAAGGGTGGGCGTCGCCGCCGGTAACCTCGCGCCGATGGGTATCCACGACGACGACGTAGCTGCAGTACGGGCCGCGTCCGACATCGTGCAGATCGTCACCGAGTACACGCCGCTGCGGCGCGTGGGGCGGCAGTGGTCGGGCCTGTGCCCGTTCCACTCCGAGAAGACCCCGTCGTTCTCGGTCAACCCCAACGAGAACGTGTTCTACTGCTTCGGCTGCCAGGCCCAGGGCGACGTCATCGGCTTCGTCATGGAGAAGGAGCAGGTCGACTTCCCCACGGCCGTCGAGCGCCTGGCCAACAAGACCGGCATCAGCCTGCGCTACACCGACCGCAGCGAGGGCGAGGGCCGCAAGCGCCGCGCCAAGCTGGTCGACACCATGGCCCGGGCGGTCGCCTGGTACCACGAGCGCCTGCTGTCGGGCCGCGACGCGGGGGCGGCACGCAAGTACCTGCGGGAGCGGGGGCTCGACGGCGAGGTGGTGCGCGACTTCCAGATCGGCTGGGCGCCCGACGCGTGGGACGAGCTCACCCGGGCGCTGCGGCTCGACAAGGAGGTCGGCGAGGACGGCACCGGGCTGGCCCGCACGAACAGCAAGGGGCGGCTCAACGACCACTTTCGGAACCGCATCCTGTTCCCGATCTACGACGACAGGGGCGACCCGATCAGCTTCGGCGGCCGCATCCTCCCCGGCGGTGAGGGGCCCGGCAACCAGGGCAAGTACAAGAACACCACCGAGACGCCGCTCTACAACAAGTCCAAGGTGCTGTACGGCCTCGACCGGTCGAAGACGTCCATCGTCACGGCCGGCACCGCGGTCATCTGCGAGGGCTACACCGACGTCATCGGGTTCCACCGGGCCGGCGTCCCGCTGGCGGTGGCCACCTGCGGCACCGCCCTCACCGACGACCACGTGAAGCTGCTCACCCGGTTCGCCGCCCGACGGCTGGTGCTCGCCTTCGACGCCGACAGCGCCGGCCAGGCCGCGGCCGAGCGGTTCTACCGGTGGGAGCGCGAACACGACCTCGAGGTGGCCGTGGCCGACCTGCCGCCGGGGCAGGACCCCGCCGACGTCGCCGGGTCCGACCCCGCCCGGCTCGTCGCCGCGGTCGACGGGGCGACGCCGTTCCTGCGCTTCCGGCTCGACCGGGCGTTCGCGGCGGCGGACCTCACCTCCAACGAGGGCAGGGCCCGCGCGGCGGAACGGGCGCTCGAGATCGTCGCCGAGCACCCTACGGACCTCGTGCGCGACCAGTACCTGATGGACGTCGCCTCGCGCTGTCGCGTCGAGCCCGACCGCCTGCGCACGCTGCTCGAGCAGGTGCGGGCGCGCCCGGCTCGCCGGCCGGCCGACGAAAGTGCCCGCCGCGGCGCTGCCGCGTCGGGGCGCCGCAGCGACGACCGGGCCGGCGCCCGGCGCGAGTCCGGCTCGTCCCACGGTGGCGAGCACCCGCGGTTCGCCGGCGACCCAGGGGGCCGTGCGGTCGAGAACCGGCCCGACGGCGATGTCGGCGATGGTCTCGGTGCGCCCGCAGGTGCGGGTCGCGGGGCACGGGTAGCAGCGCCCCGGCGCGACGGGCCGGCGCTCGAAGTGCTGCGCCACGCGGTCCACGACCCGGCTGCGGTGGGCCAGTGGCTCGACGCCGTGCTGTTCGACGACCCGGTACACCTGGGTGCGTACCAGGCGTTGGTCGACGCCGATACGCACGCCGACGCGCTGGCATCTGCCTCGCCGGAGGTGGCCGACCTCCTGGCCCGTCTGCTCGTCGCCGAGCCGGAGTCCGAGCCGTTCGACGCGGTGCGGTTGTTGCACATGGAGGTGGTCCGGCGCGAGATCTCCGCGGTCAGGCTCGCGGGCGCGACCGAGGTCGACGGCACGCAGGCGCTCACCGATCTGGCGACGCTCACCCGGGTCATGGACGGCCTGCGCAACAGCCAAACTGCGGCCGGATCGGCCGACCGGTTGCTAGCCTGGCTGGCAGAAAGGGTTGGAGACGGGGGATGACCGACGTGCCATCGACGCTCGACGCAGGGAACGGTTCGGCCGAGGCCGAGCTGACCAAGCTGGTCGAGAGCGCACGTGAGTCGGGTCGAGTCACCCAGCACGACCTGGTGCGGGCGCTGCCGCACGTCGAGATGACGGCCGAGGTCCTCGATGTCATCTACCAGCGTTTTCGTCAGGCCGGCGTCGTGGTCGAGGAGATCGACGACCTCGACCTGAGAACGGCCGACGGCGCCACCGATGTGGCGGCCGCGGTCGGCGGAGCAGACCTGGTTCTCGACGCCGACGGAGGTCCCACCGTGGTGGTTCTTGCCGAGTCCATGGCCGCGACCCGTGACCGTGCCCATGTGCGCCGGGTCTCGGCGACCTTGCGGCGCCGGTCGCGGCTCAACGCCGCCCAAGGTGCCGAGCGCGGTGGTGGCGGCACGTCCGACCCGGTGCGCATGTACCTGCGCGAGATCGGCCGCGTCCCCCTGTTGGTCGCGGCTGAAGAAGTGGCGCTGGCCAAGCGCATCGAGGCCGGTGTCGAGGCGTCCGTCCAACTGGCCGAGCTCGACGCGGCCGGCGCGTTGGGCGACCTGCCCCCCGACGAGGCCAAGCGCCTGCAGTGGCTGGCCGACGACGGCGACGACGCCAAGAGCGGCCTCATCCAGGCCAACCTGCGCCTCGTGGTCTCGATCGCGAAGCGGTACGTCGGCCGCGGGATGCAGCTCCTCGACCTCATCCAAGAGGGGAACATGGGGCTCATGCGTGCGGTCGAGAAGTTCGACTACACCAAGGGCTTCAAGTTCTCGACCTACGCCACGTGGTGGATCCGCCAGGCGATCACCCGCTCGATCGCCGACCAGGCCCGCACCATCCGCATCCCGGTGCACATGGTCGAGTCGATCAACCGGGTGCACCGGGTCCAGCGCCAGATGGTGCAGCAGCTCGAGCGCGACCCCACCATCGACGAGCTGGCCGAAGAGGTGGGCATGACGCCCGAGCGTGTGCGCGAGATCCAGCGCATCTCGCTCGACCTGCTGTCGCTCGACGCCCCGGTTGGCGAAGAGGACGACTCGTACCTCGCCGACTTCATCAAGGACGACGGTGCGGAAGAGCCCGACGACGCCGCCACCCGGCAGATGCTGCAGAACGAGGTGCGCAGCGTCCTCGGCGAGCTCAACGACCGCGAGCGCGACGTGGTGATCATGCGTTTCGGGCTCGACGACGAGCAGCCGCGCACGCTGGAAGAGGTCGGCAAGGAGTTCGGCGTCACCCGGGAGCGCATCCGCCAGATCGAGTCGAAGACGCTGGCCAAGCTGCGCCATCCGCACCGCTCCCAGAAGCTGCGCGAGTACCTCGAGGGCGCCTGACCCTTCCTTGTCCCCAGCGGGCGATCGGGCCTCACCCGGGCTGGATCGGCACTGTGGGGGCCCTGCTATGGTCTGACTTCCCTTCCGGGGTAGCTCAGTTGGCAGAGCAACGGATTGTTAATCCGTGGGTCGTGGGTTCGAGCCCCACCCCCGGAGCTTGGTTCACGACCTGGGCCTGTAGCTCAGTGGTCAGAGCAGGCGACTCATAATCGCTAGGTCGTGGGTTCGATCCCCACCGGGCCCACGACAATGCCCAGGTAGAGCGGCTGGGCTGGCCTTCTGGCATCGCTGGCCGGGTGCAAAACACCCTCCGGTACACCCCCTGGTACACCCTTTTGCGGAGTCGTCGAGGTGGCTCGCCTCGCGCCATCAGCGTGATACGTGCGCTTCGCGGCTGGACATCGCGCCCACTTCGAGGTCATGTACCGACCAGACGTTGTCGACGGGGCTCTGGCAGGCTGTCGAGTGCGAGATCGTGGCCCCCAGCGGGCCGTGTGTGCCTCGGAGGAGGTTGATTTGCCCGAGCGTCGCCTGCCCCCCTTCCGCTCCCTCGTGGGCACCTATCGGAACCGCGCTGGTGGAGATGCAGAGCGTCCCGACCTGGCGGACACGGCCGCGCCGCCGGCCCAGCCCCGTACGTCGAGCATCGTCGACAGTGCCATCTACGTCGACGGCAACCGGGTGGCCTCGCCCGAGTCGCTCGCGGAGACGTACGAGTACCTCGACCGCATCCCCGGGAGCATGGCGTGGATCGGGCTGTACCGGCCCGACGAGCCAGAGGTCGCGTCGCTGGCCTCGGAGTTCCGATTGCACGAGCTGGCCGTCGAGGACGCGATCGCCGCCCACCAACGCCCCAAGCTGGAGCGCTACGGCGACATCCTCTTCGTCGTGCTCCGATCGGCGCGCTATGTCGACGACATCGAGGAGGTCGAGTTCGGTGAGGTGCACGTTTTCGTCGGCCCCAACTTCGTGCTCACGGTGCGCCACAGCGAGGCGCCCGACCTGGCCGCTGTCCGGCGCCGGGTGGAGAGCAGCCCCGACCTGCTCCGCCGAGGGCCCGAGGCAGTGTTGTATGCCATCCTCGACAGGGTCGTCGACGGCTATTTCCCGGTCGTCGCCGGGTTGGGGAACGACATCGACGAGATCGAGATCGAGGTCTTCAGCGGCGACCCGCGGGTGTCGCGGCGCATCTACGAGCTGTCGCGGGAGGTCACCCAGTTCCAGCGTGCCACCCGGCCGCTGACGGGGATGCTCGCGGCGCTGAGCGCCGGCTTCGCCAAGTACGGGATCCACGAAGAGTGCAGCGCTACCTCCGCGACGTCGATGACCATGTCACCGAGGTGGTGGAGCGCGTCGACGAGTACCGGCAGCTGCTCCGCGACATGCTGACGGTCAATGCCACGCTGGTCGCCCAGCAGCAGAACGAGGAGATGAAGTCGCTCAGCCAGGCGAGCAACATCCAGAACGAGGAGGTCAAGAAGATCTCCGCGTGGGCCGCGATCCTCTTCGCGCCCACACTCATCGGCACCGTGTACGGCATGAACTTCGAGCACATGCCCGAGCTCGGCTGGGCCTTCGGCTACCCGCTCGCGTTGCTACTCATGGCCATCACCTGCGGGGGCCTGTACGCCGTCTTCAAGCGACGCAACTGGTTGTGAATCGATGAGTCCGGACGCACCCGACCGGCGGCGACCTGTGCACCACATGGTCGGCGCCGGGGCCGAGCGTGCGGCTATGTCCTGAGGTCCTTGTTCTCGGGCACGAATTGGCTTGCGGTGAACGTGGCGCCCTGTGGGTCGCTGAGGATCGTCATCCGGGTCCACGGGGCGTCGAACGGCGGGACGATCAGCATGCCACCGAGGTCGGTGGCCCTCGCGGCGGTGGCGTCGGTGTCGTCGACCGCGAAGGTCACGCTCCAGTGCGGCGGCGTGTCGGGCATCTCGTCGGGGATGGGTTCGATGTTGGCGACGACGTCCTCGAAGCCCGCTGGCCCGCCCGTCTCCGCGACCAGCTTGCGGAGGTCGGGATTGTCGCGTTCGAGGTAGTCGCCGTAGCCCGGCAGCGTCCACATCTCGGCGCCGCCGCCGAGGGCCAGGGTGGTCCAGCCGAACACCGAGCCGTAGAAGGACCTTGCACGTTCGACGTCGCGGGTGGCCAGGCCGTTGAAGTTCAGCGAGCCCTGCTCGTTGACGACGCGCGCGCCCTTGTGCTGCTTCGCTTGCCAGACGCAGAATGCGGCGCCTTCGGGATCGGTGAAGACCGCCATGCGCCCGGAGTCCATGACGTCGAATGGCTCCATCAGGACGTCCCCGCCGGCCTCGCGGACCTTCGACACCATCTCGTCGGCGCTCTCGACCCAGACGTAGGTGTTCCACATCGCCACCTGCGGGGCGGCCTCGGGGATCGACCCGACCGCGGCCACGTCGCCACCAGGCAGCCGGCCGATGAAGTACCTGCCCTCGGACCCCGGCGGCATCGCGTCCTCGAACTCCCAGCCGAAGAGGCCCCTGTAGAAGTCGACCGCCGCCTCGGGATCGGGCTGGCTCGTGTCCACCCAGCAAGGCACTCCGGGGATGTATCCGTCGCGCTCGGGCATCGCTGCTCCTCCTCCGCTCGCTTCCGGTCACCGCCCCCGATCGGCAATGTACGACACGGCGGAGTGTCGGCGAGGGCGGCGGTGAACATCTCCGCATTGCGGCGGACGAGGTCGGCGGCCGCGTCGCGAGGATGTCCCGCCGACGGCGGTGGCCAGCCTACGATGCGAGTTATGGCGGGCGGTGGCGGGTCGATGGTGGATGAGCGTTTGCTCGCGCCCGATCGGCATCACGATGGCGACCGCAGGTCGCTCTCGTGCGGGCGACGGTCTGGTGGGGGTCGTGCCGGCCGGCGATGAGCCCGGGCCGACGACAACAACGGGGCCGCCGCTCGCGCCTGACGCAGCCGGGCGCGAGCTCTCCGATCCCGTCCGGGTCGTGATCGCCGACGACCACCCCTTCTACCGCGACGGTCTGGCCGACCTGCTCCGCAAGAGCGGCATCGACGTGACCGCCGAGGTCCCCAACGGTGAGGCCGCCATCCGCTGCGTCGAACAGCTCGCGCCGGACGTCGTCGTCATGGACCTCAACATGCCCGGCATGTCCGGCATCGATGCGACCCGTCGCATCGCCACGGTGGCGCCCGCCACCAGGGTCCTCGTCCTGACGGTCTCGGCCCAGGAGGCCGACGTCACCGACGCGATCGTCGCGGGTGCCTGCGGCTACGTGCTCAAAGAGGCCCCGGTCGAGGACGTCGAGCGTGAAGGCATCGAGCCGGTGCCGGGGCGCTCGTCGATCCACCGGTGTCTGCTGCGGCATGGGCTGATCACGCCGGAGGCCGGGCGCAGGAAGAAGGCCGACTACATCCGCTGGGAGCGGGCGAGGTCGATGGACCTGTGGCAGATGGACATCGTCGGCGGGGTCCGCCTCGTTGATGAGACCGACGCCAAGATCGTCTCGGGCGTCGATGACCACTCGAGGTTCTGCGTGACGGCGTCAGCCGGCGTCGTCGAGGACCTCGCGCAGCCGGCGGGCGAAAGCCTCCGGTTGGCCGGCGTAACCGAACTCGTCACCGAGGAAGCCGCCGTGGTGGCTCGGGAACACGGTCGCATGCTGGCCGAGCAGCTCGGCGGTCGCCACCGAGGTGCGCCCCGTGAAGGTGTTCGCAGACTCCTCGCCGACTGCGATCACGATCCGGGTCGGCGCCGCGGCCAGCGCGTCGACGTCGGGGCGGTAGCTGCTGACCGCCCATGACCGGTCAGAGAGCAGCGGGTCGTCACGGGAGCCGTCGTCGTCGGTCGGCATCCCGAACGCGGCCGGATCCGGGGCGGGTTGGGCGAAGTAGTCGTCGGTGAACTCGCCTTGCCACGACGTCATCGCGATGAAGGCCGCCATGCCGGCGCCCCAGCCCTTGGCCTCGTACGCGTCCCGGAAGCCGGCGCGGGAGCGCTTTGCCGCCTTGGCGTCAGGGAGCACCGGGATGAGCGGCGGTTCGTGCGCCACCAGGGTGGTCACGTCGTCGGGGGACGCCGCCACGAGGGCGAGCGCGGTCACCGCGCCGCCGCTGCTCGCGAACATCTCGACCGGGCCGCCCACGGTCTGGATGAGCGTGTGCACGTCGGCAGCCTGGACCTCGGGCACGTTGTCGACCCCGCCGTCCTTGCGCGTGCTGCGGCCGAGGCCGCGCGGGTCGTAGGTGATCACGGTGCGGTCGGGGAAGTACGAGGCCAACGTGCTGAAGCCACTGGCGTCCATGGGCTGGCCGATCATGACCAACGGTGGCCGTCCGTCCACCGTCGGCAGCGGGCCATTGACGTCGTAGGTCAGGTCGACGTCGGGGGTCTCGAGCGTGTGCGTCTCCATGGCTGTTCTGACGTGTTCCGCGTCGCGAACTCATCGGCCGCGGAGCCGCCCGCTAAGGCCGAGCCACCGAGCAGACCGCCGGGGTGGAGTCGACGGGACAGCGTGTCCTGCTTCGAGCCGTGAGAGAAGACGACGTGGAGATGATCGCTCTGCAGCCCGCGCCTCTACGGGCGTTCGTCCAACGGGCGATCGAGATGGCGGGCATCGAAGGGGGCTATGACCTGTTCGAGCAGGCCCTGCCCCGACGCAGCGGCTTCCGGCTCGATGACTTCCGCCCGATCGAGCACTCCCAAGCCGTGACGGTCCCGACGCTGGTGGCTCAGGTCCACGATGACTTCTGGATGCCGCCGTCGTACGTCCAGGCGATCGAGCGACCAACGGCGGCAAGCCGCTCAGCCACGAAAGGCGTGTGCTCGACCGCCTCCGCAGCAACGCCGCCGCCATCGAACCAAGCACCCACGGTCGCAAGCGGGCACGAACGTCCAGATAGCTCTCGAGCGTCGGCTCGCCGAGCCAGCCGAGTGCCTGCAGCATGCACCGGCCTGCGACGAGTGCGATGGCGGTTGCACGCGGAGGGTGGTGCTTGCAGAATGTAAGCATGCCGAATGTGCTCGTGAGGGATCTTCCGGACGATGTTCATGCCGCCTTGCAGCGGCGTGCGGAGGCGCGGGGTCAGTCGCTGCAGCAGTACCTGGCGGGCGAGCTGCGTCGATTGGCGGCCCAGCCGAATGTCGAGGATGTGCTGGATCGGATCAGCCGGCGGCGGGGTGGCCGGGTGGGGCTGGCCCAGGCAGCTGCAGACCTCGCCGAGGAACGTGCCAGCCGGTGATCGTCATCGATGCATCCGTCCTGGCCAATGTCTTGGCCGATGACGGCTCGGACGGCGAGGCGGCACGCGCCCACGTGCGCGACGCGGGCGAGTTGATGGCGCCGGATCTCGTCGATGTGGAGACGGTCTCGGTCCTGCGGAAGCGTTGGTTGGCCAAGGACCTGTCCGCGAGCCGGTTTCGCGCCGCGATCGACGATCTGGAGGCGCTCGCCGTCGTCCGCTACCCGACATTGAGGCTGATGCGCCGGGCCTACCAGCTGCGGTCCAATGTGACCCCCTACAACGCCGCGTACGTCGCGCTCGCGGAAGGTCTCGCCTGCCCACTCGTGACGGCCGACGAGCGGTTGGCCAACGCACCCGGACCGCAGTGTGCCATCGAATTCGTGCGCTCCTGAACGGGGCGATCAGAGCGCTCCACCAGCTGCTCCACCCGGGTGCTTACGCAGGAGTCAAACTCCGGCGGTAGCCCCGGACTAGACACCACCTCCTGGACGCCACAGCGACAAAGATGCAGGTCAGCGGACTGCCGAGCACGCAGTGGACTCCTCGTGTCAGCCTCATGATCGCTACGTCCTGACTTCGTGGGGCCTCGACGATGGCATCGTCGGCGAGGCGACGAGCCCTGCGGCACCACCCGAACTTCGCACGTCGAGGTCGTCCGGAAGCGCAGCGTCGGTGCCGGATGTTCCGCGCGACACGTGCGCCGGCAAGGGGCTGTTCGCTATCCAAGGCCCCCGTCGCCGCAACGTGGCCGCCGGTGGCGACCAGCCCAGGCAGCCGGTCGTGTGTCAGGACTGCCTCCGACCCGTCTGATCGCCATGATTGGCGTGAGCGGCCAAGTGCCAGAGCGGCGGGGCTGGTGCACCTACTTCCGTCACGGCGTGTCCAACCGGACCTTCAGATACATCGAACACTTCGCCTTCTGGCGGGTCGTGGGCTCGCTCCGTATGCGTCACCTCGGGCTGAACACGCACACCCTGGCCCGCCGCTACCTCCCCGGTTGGGAGATCAGCGTCGGCGGCAGCGAGATGTTCCGGCCCAGCCGGCTTGCCATCGAGCGCTACAGCTACCGGCGCACCAACATCCCGACCCCCATGGTCGAGCGAACAGCCGCCAGCATCACCTGCGCCAGCGGCATGAACACGTGGAGAGCCGGTTGCAGTGGAACCTGCACACTCCGGTTCGAAGGGCGGGCCGTAGAACCCACCGATCGAAAGATGGGAAGGGCGCTCCGGTTCGACCCCTACACCGAGCCCCCGACCGGAGAGGGCAAGGTCGACGTGCTCGACGTGTTCTCCCGGCGAGTGGTCGGCTGGTCGGCTGATCGGCTGGTCGATCGACTCAATCCAGAACGCTTACCTCGTCGCCAACGCGCCCGGGATGGTCATTGGCCAGCGGAACCGGAGCAGCGGGACGGTGATCCACTCGGACCGAGGCGGCCCAGTTCACGTCGTGGGCGTTGATCCGCCCGGCATCGACTCGGGCCTGCTGCCGTCGATGGGCAGCGTGGGTGGTTGCTTCGACTCAACGCCATCATCAAGTCGTTGAGGAGCCCCATGCAGGTCGAGCTCATCGACGGAAAGCGATGGCGGACGAGAGTCGAGCTGGCCAACGCGATCTTCGAGTACCTCGAGATCTTCCACAACCGCCAGCGCCGACAGTCCGCGCTTGGCATGCTCACACCGGTCGAGTTCGAAGCGGTCGATCAGCCAACGACAGCGGCATGACGTCCAGTCAGCCGACTCCACGGAACCCAGGGCACCCCAGAGCCTCGACGCGACCCGGGGTGGTTCAGTCCTTGACAGCCGGGGCGTCTGTGTACTGTGGCGTCGGCGAGAGAGGGAATTCTCGGTGACGGTCGGGAGCAGCCATCGGACATTGCGCGAGGTCGTCGTTGACGAGCTGCGCGGCATGATCACACGTGGCGAGCTCAAGCCGGGTGACCGCCTCGTCGAGGACCACCTGGCCGAGCAGCTCGGGGTGTCGCGCAACCCCGTGCGCGAGGCGATCCGGGCGCTCGAGAGCACCGGGCTGGTCGAGGTGCGCCCCCGGAAGGGCGCCTACGTCACGACTTTCGACCTGGACGACGTCCGCCAGCTCCTCCAGGTCCGCGCGCTTCTCGAGGGCTACGCCAGCGAGCTGGCCGCGGCCCGCGGCGACGCCGAGGGCCTCGCCCGGCTGACGGCCGTGCTGGACGAGGGCCGGCGGGCTGCGGCCGCCAACGACCTGGTGAGGGCGGCGGAGTGCCACCGCGACTTCCACGTCGCCATCGAGGAGATGGCCGGCAACGCCTGGCTCGGCCACACCGTGGGACCGCTGCGGCACCAGACCGAGCTGGTCTTCTCGGTGCTGTCGCCCCACCGGGGGAGCATGAGCTGGGACGAGCACCAGCAGATCCGCGACGCCATCGCCACCGGCGACCTCGACGCTGCCCGCGACGCCACATTCGCCCATATGGCCTCGGTGGTCGCCGCGCTCGAGTCGACACTCTCGCCGCCCTCGTGACCGACGCCATCGACTTCGTCGACACCGTGGTCGTCGGGGGTGGCATCGCGGGCGCCTCGGTGGCCTGGGCGCTGGCCCGGCGGGGCGCGGCCGTGGCGCTGGTGGAGCGCGAGCCCCAGCCCGGTCACCATGCCACCGGCCGCTCGGCGGCTCTGCTCAACGAGACCGTCGGGCACCCGGCGGTGGGGGCGCTGGCCCGCGCCGGCCGGCCGTTCCTGGCCGAGCCGCCGCCCGGCTTTGCCGATCACCCGCTGCTGGCCCCCCGGGGGCTGCTGTGGGTGGGGGAGGACCGGGCCGCGCTCGACGACCTGGCCGCCGCCTCGCCGCCCGGTGCCGCGGTGCGCATCGACGCCGCCGGTGTCAGCGCGCTGGTCCCGCAGCTGCGGCCGGCGTGGGCCTCGGCCGGGGGAGTGCACGAGCCGGGCGCCCGCTCGGTGGACGTCGCGGCGCTGCTCCAGGCCTACCTCCGCGGCCTCCGCCGGGCCGGTGGCCGGGTGGTCACCGGGTGCGACGCCCGCCCGTCGCCCGCGCCCGGCGGCGGTTGGCGGGTCGCGGCCGCGGGCGTCGTGCTGGCATGCCACACGCTGGTGGACGCGGCGGGGGCCTGGGGCGACGTCGTGGCCGCGCGGGCCGGCGTGCGGCAGCTGGGGCTCGCCCCGCTGCGGCGGACCGCCTGCACGGTCCCCGTGCCCGACGCCCCCGACGTAGCCGGGTGGCCGCTCGTCATGGACGTGGCTGGCGGCTTCTACGCCGAGCCCGAGCCGGGCGGCCTGCTGGTGTCACCGGCCGACGAGACGCCGACCGAGCCGTGCGACGCCCGGCCCGAGGAGCTCGATGTGGCCGTGGCGCTCGATCGCCTGCGGGCCGCCACCGACCTGCCGGTGCGGTCCGTGCGACGGGCGTGGGCCGGGCTGCGGACCTTCGCCCCCGACCGGGCGCCGGTGGCCGGGTACGACCCCGACGCCGCCGGCTTCTACTGGCTGGTGGGCCAGGGTGGCGCCGGCATAAAGACCGCCCCGGCGCTCGCTGCGCTGGCCGCGGCGGACATCGCCGGCGCCCCCGGGGACGCCGGCCTGCCGGGCGACCTGGTGACGAGCCTGCGCCCCGACCGGTTCCGGGACGCCGCCTGACCGTCACAGCGCGGCGACGAGCTCCCGGACCAGCAGGACGGTCGAGGTCAGGCCCGCGAACCACAGGATCGCCGCCCGCGTGCGGCCGCGGTCGAGCCACCGGGCCGCTACCGCCGACAGGCCGAATCCGGCGAGCGTGGGCGGCAGCAGCGACAGCCCGAGCCCCAGTTCCGAGGGGCCGAAGCCGCCCGTGGCCGCCAGAGTGGCAAGGGACAGGGCCGCGCCGAACACGAAGAACAGCGCCAGTGTCGACCGGAGCTTGCCGCTGTCCTCCCGCTGGTAGAGCAGGGCCATGGCAGGACCGCCCACCGACGTCACCGTGCCCATGAAGCCCGACGCCGCCCCGGCGCCGAAGTTGGCGCCCGCGGTGGGGCGCACGTGCAGCCCGGCCACGCTCAGCCCGACCCCGGCCAGCACGAGCACGGCGAACAGCACGATCAGGCTCCGCTCGGGCAGTGCCGCCACCGCCGCCGCGCCGGCGAGGGTGCCCGGCACCCGCCCGGCGATCGCCCAGCGGACGCCGCGCACGTCGAGCGCGCCCCGCTCCCGGAGGGCCACGAGCACGGTCAGCACCAGCCCGACGCAGAGCAGCGGCCCGGGGATGAGGCGGTCGTCGACCAGCGCCAACACCGGCGCGCCGACCGTGCCCAGGCCGAAGCCGAGGGCGCCGTGGGCGCACGCCGCGACCGCGACGGCCAGCGCGACGACGAGATAGATCCCGACGCTCACGGCGGACAGCCGGGCTACTCGGGCGAGCCCGGGGTGACGTCGGCGGCGGCCGGCGTGCGCAGGAGCTGCCACAGCATCCGTCCCGCCACCACCGCCAGCAGGGCGGCGAACAGCAGGTTGGACGTGGTCTCGGACATCCCGACCGAAACCTTGGAGGCGAGGAAGGCTGAGACCACCCCGGCCAGACCCACGACCACGGCGACTGGCAGGTCGACGTTGCCCTTCTTGCGGTTGCGCCAGGTGCCCATGATCGAGGTGGGCACGATGACGGCGAGCGACGTGCCCTTGGCCACCGCAGGCGGGATGTGGAACAGCACCACCATCGCCGGCACCATGATGATGCCGCCCCCGACACCGAGCAGGCCGGCCAGCACGCCACTGGCCAGGCCCAGGGCCAACAGCCCGATCACGGCGCCGGCGGCCAGGCCGCCCCGTCCCCCGGCGTCGGAGTGGTCGACGATCAGGCGGATCGCCGTCGCCCCCAGCAGGCCGGCGAAGCAGAACCCGAGCGCCCGCTGGGGCAGCACGTGCAGCACCTGGGTGCCGATCACCGCCCCCGCCACCGCGCCCGCGGCCAGGAGGGCCGACACGGGCCAGTCGACCTTCCCCTCCAGCGAGTAGCCGAGCGTCGACGACAGCGCGATGGGCAGGACGGCGGCGAGCGAGGTGCCGTGGGCCAGCCGCTGGTCCATCTTCATGACCAGCACCAGGGCCGGCACGATCAGGATGCCGCCGCCCACGCCGAACAGCCCGGACAGGAAGCCGGCCACCAGGCCGAGCGCGGCGGCGCGGGCCAACCGGGGGCGAACGGGGGCAGCAGGACGCGGCGCGGCCTCTGTCGACATGGGGGGAGCTCCTGGGATCGGATCAGCGCACGAAGCAGGCCGCGACGTGGCCCGGGGCCTTCTCCACCAGCGGGGGTTGCTCGTGGCGGCAGCGCTCTTCGACGAGGGGGCAGCGGGTCTGGAACCGGCAGCCCGTGGGGGGATCGAGGGGGTTGGGGATCTCGCCCGAGAGGACGATCCGGCGCCGGCGGCGCTGAGTGGGCGGATCGGGGATGGGCACCGACGACAGCAGCGCCTCGGTGTACGGGTGGACCGGATTGTCGTAGAGCCGCTCGGCCGGCGCCAGCTCGACGAGCCGGCCGGCATAGAGGATGGCGATGCGGTGGGAGATGTGGCGGACCACCGATAGGTCGTGGGCGATGAACAGGTAGCTGAGCCCCAGCTCGTCCTGCAGGTCCTGGAGCAGATTGACGACCTGGGCCCGCACCGACACGTCGAGCGCCGACACCGGCTCGTCGGCCACCACGAAGTCGGGCCGGAGGGCGAGCGCCCGGGCGATGCCGATGCGCTGGCGCTGACCGCCGGAGAAGGCGTGGGGGTGCCGGTCGGCTGTGTCGGACGGCAGGCCGCACCGGTCGAGCAGCTCGACCACCCGGTCGCGGGCGGCCGCCGCGTTGCGGGCCTCGCCGTGCACGACCAGCGGCTCGGCCACCAGCTGCAGCACGGTCATCCGGGGGTTGAGGCTGGCGTAGGGGTCCTGGAACACGAGCTGCATCCGCTTGCGCAGCCGGCGCAGCTCCTCGCCCGTGACCCGGGTGATGTCGCGGCCGTCGAAGGTGATCGTCCCCCGCGTCGGGGCGAGGCGGCGGAGGACGGCCCGCCCGATGGTGGTCTTGCCCGACCCGGACTCGCCGACCAAGCCGAGGGTCTCGCCCCGGCCGACGGTCAGGGAGACGTCCTCGACAGCGTGGACCTCCAGCCGCTGCTGGCCCCAGAAGCCCCCCCGGCCCACGGGGAAGCGGATGGTGAGCCCGTCGACGGTGACGAGCGGGCCCGGCGAGGCGCCGGCCCCGCCGGCGTCCCCGGCGGTGGCGTCAGCCAACGGCGGTGAAGGGGCTCCAGCAGGCAACCTCTCGTCCTTCCTCGTGGGCGTCGAGAGTGGGCATGGCGGTGGCGCACCGGTCGTGCGCCAGGGGGCAACGGGCCGAGTAGGGGCACCCGTCGGGCGGGTGCACCAGGTCGGGGGGCGAGCCGTCGATCGACAGCAGACGGGCGCTCACCTCGTCGAGGCGGGGCGTCGACCGCAGCAGCCCGGCGGTGTAGGGATGCCCGGGCCGGGCGAACAGGGCCTCGGCCTCGGCCACCTCGACCAGCTTGCCGGCGTACATCACCGCCACCCGGTCGCAGAGCCCGGCGACGACGCCGAGGTCGTGGGTGATGAGCAGGACGGCCAGCCCGAGCCGCTGCTGCAGGTCGGCGATGAGGTCGAGGATCTGGGCCTGGATGGTGACGTCGAGGGCGGTGGTGGGCTCGTCCGCGATGAGCAGCTGGGGCTCGCAGGCCAGCGCCATGGCGATGAGCACCCGCTGGCGCATACCGCCCGACATCTCGTGGGGGTACTGGCCGGCGCGTTGCGTCGGGTTGGCGATGCCCACCAGGTCGAGCAGCTCGATCGCCCGGGCCCGGGCCGCCTTGCGTGGCATCTTGAGGTGGCGGCGCAGCGTCTCGACGATCTGGGCGCCGATCGTGAACAGCGGGTTGAGCGAGGTCATCGGGTCCTGGAAGACCATGGCGATCTCGTGGCCCCGCACGGCGTTGAGCGTCGCCGCCGCGTCGTGGACCAACGACCGGTCCTTCCAGCGAACGTCGCCGCCGGTGATGCGGCCGGGCAGCTCGATGAGGCCGAGCATGGCCTGGGCGGTCACGCTCTTGCCCGAGCCCGACTCGCCCACCAGCCCCAGCGTCTCGCCGGGGGCGATCGTGAAGCTGACGTCGCGCACGGCCCGGACCCGGCCCCGGCGGGTGAAGAATTGCACGTCGAGGTGCTCGACCTCGATCAACGCGCCGGTCGCCATGTCAGACCCCCGTCCCCGCGCCCTCAGCTCCGACAGTGGCCGTGGCGGCGAACTTCTTCTCCCGTTCCTGGGGGTCCATGGCCACCCGGAGCCAGCTCGAGAGGAGGTTGACCGACAGGACGGTCAGGCTGAGCAGGATGCCGGGGTAGACGATGAGCCACTGGTTGCCGAACAGCTCGTGGTCCCCGGCCCGGGCGATGTCGAGGCCCCAGGTGACGGTGGGGTGCTGGACGCCCAGGCCGAGGAACGACAGGGCCGCCTCGGCCAGGATGATGCGGGCGAACTCGAGCACCGCCAGGGTGACGATCGGCGAGGTGAGGTTCGGCAGGATGTGCGTCGCCACGACCCGCCGGGGCTTGCACCCCACCACCTCGGCGGCCTCGACGAACGGGCGCTCGCGCATGCTGAGCACCACGCCGCGGGTCATGCGGGCGTACACCATCCAGCCGTTGATGGCCAGGATGACGGTCACGCTGAGCACGCTGCCGCCCACCAATGCGATGAGCAGCATGGCCAGCAGCAGGCCGGGGAACGACACCTGCACGTCGACCCAGCCCATGAGCCAGCGGTCGGTGCGGCCGCCCCGGTAGCCGGAGATCAGCCCGATCAGTACGCCGAACGTGCCGGCGACGGCCACCACGGCCACGCCGATGAACAGCGAGGTGCGGGCCCCGTAGAGCAGCCGC
This sequence comes from uncultured Acidimicrobiales bacterium, assembly GCA_963735375.1. Lineage (GTDB taxonomy): Bacteria > Actinomycetota > Acidimicrobiia > Acidimicrobiales > VFJN01 > ZC4RG19. The sequence continues at coordinate 23,246 of CAVTKS010000002.1, read as the reverse complement.
GACAGAACGTCGTAGCCCTGCCAGTCGGTGCCGAAGGGATGCGACCACGTGCCGCCGTGCCACACGGGCGAGGCCATGGCGTTGCTGAGATCGCCCTGGTTGGGGTCGGACGGCGCCAGCAGCGGGGCGAGGATGGCCGCCAGGGCGATCAGCACGAGGAAGACCAGGCTGGCGAAGCCGAGCTTGTCGTGGACGAGGTCGCCCAGCAGGCCGCGGGACGCCCCGGCGGCCGACAGCTCGTAGGGGCGCCCGAACAGTGCCTCCTCGGCCTCGACGGCCTGCTCCTCGTCGTGCTGGGTGGCCGACAGCTCGTCGGGGCCGAGGCTGGTCGGGCGCCCGCTCATCCCAGCTTCACCCTCGGGTCGATCAGCTTGTAGCTGATGTCGATCAGGATGCTGATGAGGACCACCAGCACGGCCACCACGAATACGATGGCCTGGATCAGGAAGAAGTCGTTGTTCTCGATTGCCTGCACGGCCATGAAGCCCAGCCCGTTCCAGTTGAAGACCGTCTCGACCACGACCGTGTAACCGGCGAGGGCCCGGATGACCTCCCAGCCGAACAGCGTGACGAACGGGATGGCCGCGTTGCGGAGTGCGTGTACGCCCACCACCCGGGTCTGGCTCAGGCCCTTGGCCCGGGCCACTTTGACGTGCTGAGCGTTGAGCTCGTCGATCATCGCCGAACGCACCACCATGGCCAGCCGGCCGATCGCGGGGAGGGCCAGGCACACGGCGGGCAGGACCAGGTTCGTGGTCCACGGGCCCGGCCCGGACTCGAACCACCGCAGATTGACTGTGAAGAGGATGAGCAGCACGAAGCCCAGGAAGAACTGGGGCACCGACAGCCCGACGAGGCTGATGGTGGTGAGTATCCGGTCGAGGACGCTGCCCGGACGGCGGGCGGCCAGCACCCCGAGTGGGATGGCGACGACCACCGCCACCGCCATGCCCAGGGCCACGAGCTGGAGGGTCCGGGGCAGGTAGTCGAACACGACCTCGAGCGCCGGCTGATTCCGCACGTAGGTCGACTCGCCGAGGTCGAACCGGGTGAGGTCGCCGACGAAGTCCACGAACTGCTCGGGGATCGGCCGGTCGAGGCCCAGCTCGGCGCGCCGGGCGTCGCGCTGGGCCTCGGTGGCCGAGAGCGGGAGCATGAACTTCACGGGGTCGCCCACCAGGCGGGTCACGACGAACACGAAGATCGTGACCCCCACGATGACGACCAGGCCCTGTGCGAGCCGTTTGGCGATGTAGCGCCCCATGACGTTCCCCCCTGCTCCCGCTCCCAGCCGGTCAGTCAGCCGATCACCCGGTGACCGACATCTCCTTGACGAGCAGCTTCGCGTCCACCCGCGGCTCCCACTCGATCCGCTCGGACAGGCCGTACAGGTCCTGGTTGTTGACCAGCCAGAGGAAGTAGGCCTCGTCGTAGGCCATCTGTAGGGCCTCGTTGTACAGCGGGGTGCGGGCGTCGGGCTCCAGCTCGGCCCGGGCCTGGTCGATCAGCGACGCCAGCTCGGCGTCGCTGTTCGACGACCCGATGCCGCCGGCCTGGTAGAAGGTCGAGAGCTGGCGGTCGGCGTCGAGCAGGTCGTTCGAGCTCGACACGAAGATGGCGTCGGCCCGGCTCTCCCGGTCGAACAGCACGTCGAGGTACTCGTCGAAGCCGGGGGTCTGCAGGTCGACGGTGAGGCCAGCGTCGGTCCAGTAGCTGGCGACCGCCTCGACGAGCTCCCGGTCGTTGAGCCAGCGCCCCGACGACTCGCCCACCAGGGTGATGGTCTCGCCCACCACGCCGGCTTGCTCGATGAGGGCCGTGGCCTGGTCAGGGTCGTAGGGATGGGCCTCGAGGTCCTCGTTGAAGCCGACGATCGACGGGCTGATGAGCTGCCCGGGGTCGACGGTGGCGTATCCGCCGTAGACCTGCTCGACGATGGCCTCCTTGTCGACGGCCAGGTTGAGCGCCTCGCGCACCTTGGGGTCGGCGGTGATGCCGGCGTCGGCGTTGAGGATGACGATCGGGTGCTCCTGGCCCTGCACGTCGGCGAAGGCCGGGGCCTGCTCGACGTCCTGGGGGGCGAGGTTGGTGATCAGGTCGTACTTGCCAGACTTCAGGCCGGCCAGGCGGGTTCCGGCCTCGGACACGAACTCGTAGCTCACCGTGTCGATCGCCGGAGCGTCGCCCCAGTAGTCGGGGTTGGCGGTCAGCGTGAGGGACGAGCCCTGGGTGTACGAGTCGAAGACGTACGGCCCGGTGCCGTTGGGGTCGTCGGACATGTCCTCGACGTCCTTGGCCTCGGGGGCGATCATCTTGAGCCAGTACATGCGGGCGGGGAGCACGCCGTCGGGCTCCGCCGTGGTGATCCGCACCGTCGTGTCGTCGACCTTTTCGGCCCCCGTGAGCGAGCCGAAGAACCCGTCGAGGTCGGTCTTGGCGTCGGCCACGAGCCCGACGATCCGCTCGACCGAGGCGACGACCGCGTCGGCGTCGAACGGGGTGCCGTCGTGGAAGGTCACGCCTTCTTCCAGGGCGAACTCCCATGTGGTCGGGTCGACCTGGGTGGGCAGCTCGGTGGCGAGCCCGGGCTGGAGCTCGCCGGTCGGGCTGCGGGTGAGCAGGGTCTCGTAGATGTTGTCGTTGATGGCCCGCTCGCCGCCGTCGTCGGCGAGATAGGGGTCGAGGGTGGTCGGCTCGGATCCGAGCGCGATGGTGATCTCGCCCCCGGTCGTCGTGCCGCCCCCGCTGTCCGCTCCCTCGTCGTCGCCCCCGCAGGCCCCGGCCAGGATGGCCAGGGCGACCAGGAGCACGACGAGTCGCTGTCGCTTCCCCACGTCGTACCTCTCTTACTGTGAGTCGTGCCGGTCATCGATGACCGGTACCTTGTTCTCGGTATACAATGGACAGAAGCCCGGGTCAACGGGTAGACAGCGTCGGAACAGAACGTTCACGCGAGGGAAACATCCATGGCAGACGGGTACGCAGCACCGGCCTCGGCGCAAGGGGTCCGCCCCATCGGGCAGGTCCACCAGCCCCTGCGCGAGGCCGTGCAGGACGCCATCCGCGCCGCCATCGTCGCCGGCCGCTACCCACCCGGCGACCGCCTGCTCGAGGACCAGCTCGCCCAGGAGCTGGACGTCTCCCGCAACCCCGTGCGCGAAGCGCTCCAGGCCCTGGCCACCGAGGGGTTCGTGGTCATCGAGCCCCGCCGGGGCGCCCGGGTGGCGAGGGTCTCGCCCGAGCGGGCCCGCGAGCTGTTCGAGGTGCGCGAGGCGCTGGAGGGCCTGGCCGCCCGGCTGGCGGCCCAGCGACGGACGCCCGCCCAGCTCGCCGCGCTGCAGGCGATCGTGGCCGAGGGCGCTCGCCTCGTCGCCGCCGGACTGCTCGGCGAGCTGCCCGAGATGAACAATCGCTTCCACCTGGCGCTGCACGACGCCGGCGGCAACGCCATGCTGCGCGACGTGCTCGGCCGTCTCTCGCCGGTCATCACCTGGGTGTACGCCCGCCGCATCGCCGAGCGCTCCACCCACTCGTGGAGCGAGCACGCAGGCATCGTCGACGCCATCGCGGCCGGCGACGGCGACCTGGCCCACCAGCGGGCCTGCGGCCACATCGCCTCGGCCCGCTCCGCCTACCTCGGCACCTGAGCCCTCGGGTCACACACCCACCACGACCGCGGTCGACAGGTCGGCGAGCGCCCGCAGCACCGCGTAGGGGGTGACGGCGCTGGTGCGGGGGTTGGCCGACGGCACGTTCTCGATCGAGAAGCCGTAGCGCCCGGCCGCTGCGGTCACCTCGATGCGGTGGCGGACCAACCCCGCGGCCGGATCAGCGACCAGCTCCACCCGGGTGGCGTCAAACCCCACCGTGGCCAGTGCCAGCGTGGCGGCCACGTTGATCGACTCGGGGAAGCGGGCGACCGCGTCCCGGGCCGGCCCGGCGAACACGGTCAGCGGCTCCCGGGCGGCCCGGAGGCGGGCCAGCTCGACGGGCGACATCCACGGCCGCTCCAGCGCCGCCGGCCGCTTGGCCGTGGTGAGGCACACCTCGTGCAGCGGCCCGAGCAGCGCGGCCGCCCGCAGCAGCCCCAGGCCACCCACCGCCCCGGCCGACAGCAGCACGCGGCCGCCGCCCCGGCGACCGAGCAGACGGTCCCGCAGCCCGTCCTCGACCAGCGCCCCGACGCTCACCACCACCAGGTCGACCCCGGCGTCCACCACGGCCGGCCCGTGCTCGGCCAGCGCCTCAGCGCCCGCTGCCTCGACCACCACCCGGCTGGCCGCCACAAGGCGGTCGATGCCGTCGACCGGCGCCGGCACCGCCGGGCCCGGCGCCCGTACCAGCACCCCGGCAAGCCGGCAGCCGGGCACGTCGCCTCGCGCCAGGGCGCCCGCGACCACGGAGCCGATGGCCCCGTGCCCGATGACGCCGACGGGGATCACGCGGCCGGGGTCCCCCGCGCCCGCATGGTCAGGTCGATCTCCAGCCGGGCCAGGAACCCCAGCAGGGCGTGCACCCCCATGTCCCGGAGCGCCGCCTCGTCCAGCGCCACCAGTGCGGTGCGGGCGGCGTCGTCCAGGTCGTAGCGGTCGGCGAAGGTGGCCCGGTCGGCGATGAAGGCATCGGCCGCCGCCGGGTCGCTCCGCAGCGCGTACAGCGCCTCGTACAGCGGCAGCAGGGACGGCGACGGCATCGGGTAGTGGGTCGGCCAGGTCGCGCCGTCGCCCGCCCCCACGACGCCGGTCGCGCCGGGCGTCGTCCAGGCGGCGATGGCGTAGGTGTGGTGCCACGACGGCTCGAGGGCCACCTCGTCGGGGGCGACCTCCCCGAGGGCGCCGCCCAGCATGAGCCACGACCGGGCCTCGACGTTGCCGGTGCGGTCGAGCCCGGCGTCGCCCAGGGCCAGCAGGGCCCGCAGGTTCCCGGCCGCCACGCGGTCGAGCAGGGCCCGGTCGCCGTGCACGTCGGGCTCGCTGTAGCGCTCGGTACCCGGGAAGTGCGACAGGCCGCCGCTGGCCAGCACGACGGCCCGCACGCCGAGGGCCTCGAGGCCCCGCCGCAGCGCCACGCCGAACGCGTAGCAGCGGTCGGAGCTCGGCTGGGGCGGCATGTAGCTGTTGACGAAGATCGGCAGGACCGGTGTCTCGGGTCCGAATCCGCAGAACGTGAGTGGGATGCCGAACTCGTAGCCGATCGAGGCGTTCATCGAGTACGCGGGGTCGAAGCCCTGGCTCTGCAGCGACCGCAGCAGGGCGGCGGGCGTGCCGGCCGGGATGGGCCAGGCGAAGTCACGCCCAGCGAAGGTGCCCCGCGCCACCGGCCCGCAGTGGACCGTGAACGGGGGCACGCAGTGGAGGACGAAGTTGTCGAGGTGGTCGTTGGCGATGACGACCACCAGGTCGGGCTCCAGGGCCCGCAGCCGCTCGCCTACGGCCGCCATTCGCTCGTGGACCCGGGCCACCTGGTCGTGGTCCTCGGTGGGGGGCAGCGTGAAGAACTGGGGCGCGTGGGGCACAGCCGCCGCCCCGACGATCCCTGCCCGTGCGCCGGCTTGTCGGCTCATCGCCTGTCTCCGACCTGCTCAGCCGCCCGGGCCACGGCGCGGACGATGTTGACGTAGCCGGTGCAGCGGCACAGGTTGCCACCCAGCTCCAGCCGGATGTCGTCGGGCGTGGCGCCCGGCCGCCGGCTTACGACGTCGACCGCCGTCACCAGCATGCCGGGGGTGCAGAAGCCGCACTGCAGCCCGTGCTCGGCGGCGAACGCCTCGCGCACGGCGTCGGCCACCGGGCCCTGCAGGCCCTCGACGGTGGTGACCTCCGTGCCGTCGCAGGCCGCGGCGAGCGTGATGCACGAGCGGACCGGGACGCCGTCGAGCAGCACCGTGCAGGCCCCGCACACGCCGTGCTCGCAGCCGAGGTGGGTGCCGGTCAGGTGCAGCCGCTCGCGCAGGGCGTCGGCCAGCGACAGCCGGGCCGGCACCCGCACCCGGTGGTGGGTGCCGTTCACTGACAGGCCGACCACGGGGTCGTCCCGCACGTCGGCCGCCAACGGATCGGTCATGTCGCCTCCTTCTCCAGCGCCCGGTCGATGGCCCGGGCCACGGTGACCCCGTGGAGCCGGCGTTCGTAGCGGGCGTCGAGGTCGGCTGCCGGGCGCCCGTCCTCCTCGGCCAGTGCGGTGCCGACCGCGGCCAGCACGTCCTCGCGGGCCGCGCCGTCCCAGGCCCGGTCGCGCAGGGACTCGTCCACGGCGCCCACCCGCAGAGGCACCGACGTCGCCGCGCCCAGCCACACCTCGGCCGCCAAGACGGTCCGGTCGGGGGCGACGGTGAGCACCGCCACAGCCAGCGACTCGGCGAACTCGCCGGGCTTGCGGGCCGTCTTGGCGAAACCCCAGCGGCGGTCGGCCCCGAGGCGGGGCACCTCCACGGCCACGATGGCCTCGTCCTCGTCGAGCGCGCTGGTGAAGAATCCCTGCACGAAGCCGGCCGCCGCCACCGTGCGGTCGGCGCCCGAGGCCGAGCGGACATGGACCTCGGCCCCGACGGCGGCCATGACCACCGGCCACTCGGCCGAGCTGTCGGCGTGGGCCAGGCTGCCCCCCAGCGTGCCCCGGTTCCGCACCGCCCGGTAGCCGATGCCGCCGGCCACGGCGTGCAGCAGGCCGCCGGTCGGGTCCGGCACCGCGCCGTCTTCGAACCGGGCGTGGACGGTGGCCGCGCCGTAGCGGGCGCCGCCCGCGTGCTCGGCCACGGTGGCCAGCTCGGGCACCCGGCCGATGTCGACCACCACGCCGGGCTGGGCCAGTCGCATGTTGAGCAGGGGAACCAGGCTCTGCCCGCCCGACATGAGCTTGGCCTCGTCGCCGTGCTCGGCCAGCAGGGCGAGGGCCTCGTCCACCGAGCCGGCCCGGTGGTATGCGAACGCGGCCGGCTTCACGCCGCCCCCTCGGCCTCGGCGCCGGCCTCGTCCTCCGCCGTCGCGATGGCCTGCCACACGCGGCGGGGGGTGAGCGGGGTCTCGGTGATCGAGACACCCAGGTCGTGCAGGGCGTCGGTCACCGCGTTGGCGATGGCCGCCGGCGGGGCGATGGCGCCGCCCTCGCCCATGCCCTTCATGCCGAGCACCGTGAACGGCGAGAGCGTCTCCAGGTGGGCGATCTTGATATCGGGCACCTCGGTGGCCCCGGGCAGCAGGTAGTCCATGAACGTGGTGGCCCGGGGCTGGCCCTCGTCGTCGAACGTCGACTCCTCCAGCAGCGCCGTGCCGATGCCCTGGGCCACGCCGCCGTGGATCTGCCCGTCGACGATCATGGGGTTGACCACCCGCCCGCAGTCCTCGGCCACGGCGAAGTCGCGCAGGGCCACCTCGCCGGTCTCGACGTCGACCTCGACCACGGCGGCGTGGGTCGCCGACGAGAACGTGCCGGTCTCGACCTCGGGCCGGTAGCGGTCGGTCACCTCCAGGCACGGGTCGATGTCGCGGGGCAGCCGCTCCATGTGCAGGTAGGCGGCGTCGGCTACCTCGGCCAGGGTGATCGAGCCGGCCGGGCCGGCCACCTTGCCGCCGGCCAGCTCCAGCTCGGCGGCGTCGCAGCCGAGCAGATGGGCGGCGATGGCGGTGACCTTGGCGGCGAGCTGCCCGCAGGCCCGGTAGGTGGCGCCGCCGGCCATCACCATGCTGCGGGAGGCGAACGTGCCCATGCCGTAGGGGGCGGTCTCGGTGTCGCCGTGCACCACGTGGACACCCGCCGGGTCCACGCCCAGCACCTCGCTGGCCATCTGGGCCAGCGTGGTCTCGAGGCCCTGGCCGTGGGACTGGATGCCGGCCCGGACCGTCACCGCCCCCGACGGGTCGATGACCACCGTGGCCGACTCGAAGCCGAAGGTCACCGGCAGGCCCCGGGACACCCACTCGGCCTGCCCATGGGCCGTCTGCTCGGTATAGGAGGCGTAGCCGATCCCGACGCGGGTCCGGGCCCCAGCCGCCGCCGCGGCCCGCTGGCGGGCGCGGACGGCGTCGTGGTCGACCAGCCGGGCGGCGGCGGCCACCGTGGCCGCGTAGTCACCGCTGTCGTAGACCTTGCCGGTGGCGGACGTGTAGGGGAACTCGTCGGCCCTCACCATGTTGCGGGTCCGGACGTCCTTGGCCTCGAGGCCGAGCGCCAGCGCCACCTCGTCGATGGTCCGCTCGATGGCGAAGCAGGCGCCGGGCCGGGCCACCCCCCGGTAGGGGCCGAGCGGCGGCTTGTTGGTGGCCACGGTGGTGGCCACATAGCGGTAGGTGCCGAGCCGGTAGGGGCCGGGGATGATGCCCGCGGCCATGCCGGCCTCCATCGTCGCCGTCCACGGCCACACCGAGTACGCCCCCGAGTCGACCGTGATGCGGGCGTCGACGCCCAGCAGCGTGCCGTCGGCCCGGGCGTGGGCGGTCATCACGTAGCGGTGCTCCCGGGCCTGGGCGGCGCCGACCAGGTGCTCCCAGCGGTCCTCGATCCAACGCACCGGCCGGCCGACGGCCAGCGCCAGCGCGCAGAGCGCGACCTCCTCGGGGTACAGGTTGTTCTTGATGCCGAACCCGCCGCCGACGTCGGGGGCCACCACACGCAGGCGGTGCTCGGCGATGTCGAGCTGCTGGGCCAACACTGACCGAATGACGTGGGGGAACTGGGTCGACGACCACAGGATGAGCTGGTCGGTGCGGCCGTCGTAGTGGGCGACGCAGCCGCGCGTCTCCAGCGGCACGCCGGACTGGCGGCCCATGCGGAAGCGCCGGGTCAGGGTGACGTCGGCCTCGGCCTCGGCTGCGTCCATGTCGCCCACCGATCGGGCGGCCTCCAGGAACCGGTTGTCGGGCCAGTGGTCGTGCACCAGCGCGGCGCCCTTGGTCAGCGCGTCGTCCATGTCGACGACCGCGGGCAGAACGTCCACCTCGACGACCACCTCGGCGGCCCGGTCCTCGGCGTCGGCCCGGTCGGTGCCCAGCACCGCGGCCACCGGCTCGCCCACGAACCGGACCTTGTCGGTGGCCAGGATCGGGTAGGCCGAGCTGCGGAAGCCGGGCTGGGCGGCGTCGGCCACGATCGGCCGGGCCAACCCGCGCAGGTCGTCGGCCGTGTAGCAGTGGCCGCCGGCCGGGCCCTCGACGCCGAGCAGCCGCCCGTGGGCCACCTGGCTGCGGACGAAGGCGACCTCCAGCATGCCGGGCAGGGCGATGTCGGCGACGAAGGTGCCCTGGCCCCGCAGGTGGCGCCGGTCCTCGTTGCGGCGTTGGCGGGCGCCGACGCCGCCCGGCCGCGCCGGCTCGCTCATCCCCACCGCTCGTCGAGGGCCGCCGCCTCGTCGGCCGTGAACTTCGTGCGGCAGTTCGGGCACTCGAGGTGCACGTCGAGGTGCCGGATGCCCCAGTCGACGGAGAAGGCCTTGGCACACGAGGGGCACGTGGCCCAGAAGATCCGCTGCATGTCAGCGCCGCTCCAGGTAGTCGTCGAGGTCGATGCGGTCGAGCGCCTCCTGGGGCACTCGATTCATCTCGGGGATCGCCTTGTCCAGGGGGCGGGTGGCGTCGATGAGCACCTTCCGGTAGCCCATCGACGTGGTGAACACCGTGGGGATGTTCTGGATCATGTCGACGTCCCGGCCGGGGTCGACGTTGACGAGGGTCGCCCACACCACGTCCTGTTCGTTGAAGACGTCGATGACGTCGTCGACGACCACGACCACCTGGAAGGTCCAGGACTCCTGGACGGCGGCCAGGGCGACGGCCTTGCCCTGCCCCTCGCGGGTCTTGGCGATCGACACGTAGCAGGCGAGCCGGCCGCATCCCGAGTAGGGCAGGTGGACGGCCTTGACGATGTCGCCGAACTTGCGGCGCAGCGTGTTGTAGAGCGTGCCTTCCTTGGGGATCTGACCGACCGTGAAGTGGTCGTGGTGGCCGGCGAAGACGTCTTGGAGGATGGCGTCGCGCCGCCGGGTGATGGCGGTCACGTTCATCACCGGCCGCAGCGTCTGGGCCTGGTACTGACGGGTGATGTCGCCGAAAGGGTCGGCGATCATGCGGACCCCGGGGGGCACCTCGCCCTCGATGAGGATCTCGGCGTCGGCCGGGACCATGAAGTCGTCGCCCCAGGTCTGGGACGGCACCAGCCGAAGGGGCTCGTCGAGGAACCCGCCGATGGTGGTGAAGTCGTCGGATTCGTAGGGCGTCAGGCCCATGGTGCCGAGGTAGAAGGCGGGGTGGTGGCCGAGCACGGCCACGATGGGCATGGGCTCGTCGCGGGCCTCGTACCAGGCCAGGGCCCGCTCGGTGTCCGGCGAGTGGATGGTGATCCGCAGCCGCCGGTGGTCCTCGAAGTCGTAGAACGCCTTGATGAAGGCGGCGTTGTAGGCCCCGCTCTCGGGGTCCTTGACCAGCAGGGTCATGGTCAGGCACGGCCCGTAGTCGCCCTCGGAGTGGATGACGATGGGCAGCTCGCGGGTGTCGACGTCGTCGCCGATGACCACCACCTCCTTCACCGGGGCGGACTCGGCGCCGATCACCTCGGGGGCGATGCCCTGGTCGCTTCGCCGGGAGAACTCAAGGCTGAGGGGCAGGTGGGCCTGGCCGCGGGGGAAGTCGAGGGCGGTGGCGCACCGGGCCCGCTCGGCGAACACGTTGATCAGCACCGGGATGGACGACGGCTCGCCCTTGAGGTTGGTGGGGTTCTCGAACAGCACCGCGGGCCGTTCGCCCCGCCGGTAGAGGTGCTCCATCACCGCCGTGACGTCGAAGGCGGCGGGGTCGACCGCCCGGGTCACCCGCCGGAGGTCCTCGGGGTGCTCCGACTCGATCTGCTTGATGAAGGTGTGCAGGTCCTTGGCCATGGTCTCCTCGTTTCCGGCGGGGTCACCGGGCGGGAAGGGCCCGCAGGCCCACGAACTTGAGCTGTGACAGCGCCTCCATGGTGTAGCGGACGCCCTCGCGCCCGATTCCGCTGTCGCCGTAGCCGCCGAACGGGGTGGTGTCGAGGCGGAAGCGGGTCGACTCGTTGATCCACACCGAGCCGGCCGCGAGGTCCTCGGCGGCCCGCAGAGCCGACGCCAGGCTGCCGGTGAAGCAGGCGGCCTGCAGCCCGAAAGGCGAGTCGTTGGCGATGGCGACCGCGTCGTCGAGCGAATCGGCGGCGAGGACGACCGCCACCGGACCGAACACCTCCTCGCGGCACACCAGCGCGTCGGGCGGCGCGCCGACCAGCACGGTCGGAGCGAAGCACAGGTCGGCCCGCCGCCCGTCGAGGGCGACCTTGGCGCCCCGCTGCTCGGCGTCGTCGATGAACCGCAGCACCGTGTCGCGGCGGCCGGCGTGCACCAGCGGGCCGATGTCGGTGGCCGGGTCGGCGGGATCGCCCACCACCAGCCGTTCGGCCGCGGCGGTGAAGCGGGCCACGAAGTCGTCGTGCACAGGGCGCTCGACGATCACCCGCTGGGCCGAGATGCATTGCTGACCGCTGGCCCCGAAGGCGGCGGTGGCGATGGACGTCGCCGCCTCGTCGAGGTCGGCGTCGGCGCACACGATGTTGGGCGCGTTCGACCCGAGCTCCAGGAACACGGGCTTCAGCCCGGCCGCGCCGAGCACGGCGGTGCCGGCCGCTACGCCGCCGGTCAGCGTCACGGCGCGGACGCGGGGGTGGGCGGCCAGGGCGAGGGCGACGTCGGGCCCGCCCGGCAGGACGCTCAGCATGCCCGCCGGGAGGCCCGCGGTGGCGAGCAGCTCGGCGAGCTGGAGGGCGATGATCGCCCCTTCGGGCGCCGGCTTGACGACCACGGCGTTGCCCACCGCGAGGGCGGGGGCGACCTTCTGGAGCAGCAGGTTGACCGGGGCGTTGAACGGGGTCACGGCGGCCACGACGCCGAACGGCTCGCGCCGGGTGAGACCCCAGCGGCCCTCGCCCCCGGGCACGCCGTCGAGGGGCAGGCTCTCGCCCCCCAGCCGCACGATCTCCTCGGCGGCCAGATCCAGGAGCTGTACGCCCCGGCTCACTTCGAAGGCGCTGGCCCGGCGGGGCTTACCCAGGGTGGTCACGAGGGTGTCGACGAGGCTGGTCGACTCGTCCGCCAGTGCCCGGGCGGCGGCCCGCAGCCAGCCGGCGCGGACGTGGCCCGGCGCCTTCCGGTGGGCGAGGGCGGCGCCGTGGGCCAAGGCGACGGCCTGCTCGACGTCGGCGGCGGTGGCCTGCTCGACCTCGGCGAGGGCGCGGCCGTCGAAGGGCGCCACCACGGGCGCCGCGGCCCGGGCGCCGTCGTGGTCGGGCGCGCCGCCGGGCCAGATGCCCCATCGCTCTGGCCGCTCGCCGACCTGCCGCATTCGCCGCTCCCTTGCCATGTGCTCCTACCAATCTGCACTTCCGGCGATCGACTCGGCAAGTGGTTCCGCCAATTTCTTCCCAGTCCTGGACTTTCGTCGGCTCGTAGTTACGATGGTCGCACCAGTTCTGGAGGGACGCCATCCATGCCGACTGCACAGGCCCGGGTCTCGAGCTCGGTCGTCGACCACCTGCGCGCCATGCTCACCGGCGGGCAGCTCGGCCCCGGCGACCGGCTGCCGGCCGAGCGCGACCTGGCCGAGCAGCTCGCCGTGGGCCGCAACAGCATCCGGGAGGCCCTGCGCGAGCTGGAGATGCTCGGCTTGGTCGAGGCCAGGCGCGGAGCGGGCACGTTCGTCCGGGAGGCCGACACCAGCTCGTTGATGGCGCCGTTCCAGACCGTGATCTCGCTGTCCGAGGCGGCTGTCGAGGACGTGATGGAGTTCCGCAGGGCGTTCGAGCCCGAGGTGGCGGCCATGGCCGCCACCAACGCCGACGAGGGCGGCATCGCCCTGCTCCAACAGGCGTTGCGGCGGTTCGACGATGCTCTGGCGGTCGAGACCCGGCCCCTCGCCGCCGACATCGACTTCCACGAGGCCGTGGCCCGCTGCACCGGCAACCCTCTGGTCATCGCGGTGCAGCACGCCCTAGCTCAGCTGTTCGCCGAGATGCGGACCCGCCTGTCCGATACCAGCTACCAGCCCGACAACCGGGTGGCCCGGGGTCACCAGGCGTTGTTCGGGGCGATCGTGGCCGGCGACGCCGACAGCGCCCGCGACGTCATGCGCCAGCACCTCGACGAGGTCGATGAGTCGTTGGAACGGTGGCGCGCGGCTGGGGGAGCGGGCGCATGAGCCCCGCGTCCCGGCCCCGGCTGGTGGTGGGGATGTCCGGGTCGAGCGCGCCCCAGCTCGGCATCACGCTGCTGCGGGCCCTCCACGACCTCGGCACGGTCGAGACTCACCTGGTCATGTCCCACGGCGCCCGCCAGACCGTCAAGCTCGAGGCCGACATGGATCCCAGCGAGGTCGAGGCGCTCGCCGACGTGGTGCACGACCCCGGCGACCTGGCCGCGGCCGTCTCGTCCGGGTCGTTCCGCACGCTCGGCATGGTGGTGATCCCGTGCTCGATGCGGTCGCTGGCCGCGATCGCCACCGGCAACACCACTGACCTGCTGTCCCGGGCCGCGGACGTCGCGCTGAAGGAGCGGCGGCCCCTCGTGCTGGTCACCCGCGAGACCCCGCTCAACCTCATCCACATCCGCAACATGGAGACGGCCACGCTGGCCGGCGCCACGGTGCTCCCGCCCGTCCCGGCCTTCTACCATCGGCCCCGGACGATCGACGACCTCCTCGCCCACACGGCGGGCAAGGTGCTCGACCAGTTCGGCATCGAGCACGACCTGTTCACTCGCTGGTCGTGACGGTCCCCGTCATCCCGGCAGCCGTGGCCGCCCTCCTCGCCGAGCCCGTGCAGGTCGGCACCCCGGCGCAGGCCTTCCCGTTCCTCACCGTCGACGACGACGGCGCGCCGCACTGCGCGCTGCTGTCGGCCACCGAGATCGCCGTCGCCGCCGACGGCCGCGAGGTGTACGTGGCCCTGGGCGGCCGGCGCACCCGGGCCCACCTGGTCATGCGGCGCCGGGCCACCCTCGTCGCGGTCGAGGGCACAACCCTGCACTCGTTCACGCTCGCGCTGCAGGCCACGGTCGAGCACTCGGGCGTGCTGGCCGCCGCCCTGACGGTGGTGGCCCACGGCGCCGACAGCCTGGGCATCGAGCTCACGCCCCTCGGGTTCACGCCACCCGTTGACATCGCCGAGCTGGAGCGGTGGGACGTCACGACCGCCGCCCTCGGCCTGATCCGCCAGATGAGGAGTTGACGTGGAGCTGACCAACCGATTCCGGGTCGCCGTGCCGGTCGAGGAGGCGTGGACGCTGCTCACCGACGTCGAGCGCATCGCCCCCTGCCTGCCGGGCGCCCAGCTCACCGAGGTCGACTTCGGCCAGTTCGCCACCAGCCTGGAGGCGGAGCTGGCCGCGTCCCCGATCCTGCCGGCGGCCAGACCCGCGGCGACCGGCAACGGGTCCGGGTCCGGGCCCCGCGCGGGTGCCGCCCCCGGCGCGGCCCGCCGGATCGACTCGGCGCCGGCGGAGCCGGTCGACCTGCTCGGCGCGGCCGGCGCCCCCGTGCTCCGGCGCCTGGTCCCGCTGGCGGCGGCCGTTGCGGCGGTGTGGCTCCTGCTCCGCCTGGCGCGCCGCCGCTGACCCGCACCTGGCCGACGGGCCGGACGGGTGGTGCTCGAACCGGCCCCGCTCAGAACCCCCGGACCGCGCCGCCGTCGACCCGGACCGCGGTGCCGGTGACGAAGCTGGCCCGCTCGCTGCACAAGAACGCGACCACGTCGGCCAGCTCCTCGGGCCGGCCGACCCGGCCGAGGGGGATGCCGTCCAGGTGCTCGGCGTGGACCTCGTCGATCGACCGGCCCTCGGCCTCGGCCCGGGCCTGCTCGAAGCGGGCCAGGCTGCCGGTGGCGAACTGGCCGGTCACCACCACCGTCACGTTGACGTCGGGGGCCAGCTCCAGGGCCAGCGACCGGGCCATCGCCGCCACACCGCTGCGGAACACCGACGACAGCGCCAGGGCGGGCGTGGCCTCGACGATCGAGCGGGCGGTGAGGAACACCAGCCGGCCCCCGCCGGGCGCGGCCCGGAGGTGAGGCGCGGCGGCCCGCGTGATGTCGAGGGCGGGGCGCAGCATGGCGGCGTAGGCGTCGTCGTCGGCGCCCCCGGTGGCGAGGATGCCGCCGGGGCGGCCGCCACCGGTGTTCACCACGCACACGTCGAGCCCGCCGAGGGCGCCGACCGCGTCGGCCACCAGCCGGGCGCCGGCGCCGGGCTCGGTCAGCTCGACCGCGCAGGACGCGGCCGCGCCCAGCTCGGCGGCGGCCGCCGCGCCGCGATCGGCCGACCGGGAGGTCACCGCCACCCGGGCGCCCTCGGCCACCAGGGCGCCCGCCACCGCCCGGCCGAGCCCGGCCGTCGAGCCGAGCACGAGCGCCCGCTTGCCCTTGAGTCCGAGGTCCATGTCAGCTCCCCAGGAAGACGGTGCGGCTCACCGTGTAGAAGTCCATGACCGTCGGGCCGAGCTGCTCCTTGTGCACGCCCGTGCCGGACAACTTGATGCCCCCGAACGGGGCGTTCATCGCCGCCCCGACGGTCGGCCGGTTGACCTTCACCATCCCGGCCTCGACCTCCGCCGCGAACCGTTGGGCGGCGGCCAGGTCGCGGGTGCAGATGGCGGCAGCCAGTCCGTACTCGACGTCGTTGGCCGACTCGATCGCCTCGTCGAGGCCGGACACGGCCTCGAAGCCGATCACGGGCCCGAACACCTCGGTGCGGCTGAGCGGACTGCCCCGCTTGACCTCGGCCAGGATCGTCGGCGGGAACCAGCAGCCCCCGGCGAGCATGCCGTCGGCGGGCCGGACGCCGCCGCACACCAGGGTGGCCCCGTCGGCCAGGGCGCCGGCCACCGCGTCGGCCATGGTCGCCACCGCGGCGGCGTCGATCAGCGGCCCCATCGTGACGCCCTCGGCGTCCCCGGGGCCGAGCACGTGGCGGGCGGCCAGGGCCGCCACCCGGGCCAGCAGCTCGTCGTGGACCCGCTCGTCGACCAGGATGCGCCCGGCGCCGGTGCAGGCCTGGCCGCTGAGGGAGAACGACGACCGGGCCACCACCTGGGCGGCGGCGGCGAGGTCGGCGTCGGCCAGCACCACGACCGGGTTCTTGCCGCCCAGCTCGAGCTGGGCCCGGCGCCCGAGGCCGACGGCGCCGTGGATCTTGCGTCCCGTGGCCAGCGAGCCGGTGAACGTCACCGCCCCGACCCGCTCGTCGGCCACGAGATGGGCCCCGGCCGCCGCGCCGTGCACGACGTTCACCACCCCGGCCGGGAAGCCGGCGGCCGCGAAGGCGGCGCCCAGGCGGTCGCCCATGAGCGGCGTCATCGGGGACGGCTTGAACACCACGGTGTTGCCCGCCGCCAGGGCGGGGCCGATCTTGCGGCTGGCCAGGTTGAGCGGGAAGTTCCAGGGGGTGATCACGCCGACCACACCGACCGGATCGCGGGTGGTCCAGGCCAGCGTGCCGTCGTCGGACGGGAAGGTGGTGCCGGTGAGCCGCAGCGCCTCCCCCGCGTAGAGGTCGAGGTTCTTCGGTGTCCGGCGGGCCTCCATACGGGCGTCGGCCAGCGGCTTGCCCTCCTCGGCCACCATCTCGGCGGCCAGCCGGTCGGCGTCGGCCGCCAGGATGCGGGCCGCGGCCGCCAGCAGGTCGGCGCGCTGCGACGGAGTGGTCGCGCGCCAGCCGGGGGCGGCCTCGGCGGCGGCGGCCACCGCCGCGGCCACGTCGGGTTCGCTCGACTCGGGCGCCACCGACACCACGCGGTCGGTGGCGGCGGGGTTGCGGCGCTCGAAGGTGGCGCCGCCGGACGCGGCGACCTCCTCGCCGCCGATGCGGTTGTGGACCTCGACGGTCACGACCGGGCCCCGGTCAGTCCGCCGTGGGGGCGGGCGGCTGCCACTGATCCCACTTGGCGAAGTCGACGGGCTCGCCCAGGTGCTCGAGCAGGGCGGTGATGCCGGCCTTGCAGCAGGCGATGTCCTCCCGGGTGTGGCCGCCGGAGACGCCGATGCCCCCGACGACCTCGCCCTGCACCTCGACGGGCCACCCGCCCACGAAGATCGTGAAGCGGCCGCCGTGCATGTTCATGATCCCGAACGCCTCCTGGCCGGGCTGGGCGTTGGTGTAGGTGTGGGTGGGCCGCCGGTGGCAGGCGGCGGTGAAGGCCTTGGCCACGGCGATGTCGACGCTGGTGACCTTGCCGTTGTCCGGCCGGTTGACCACGATCGGGTAGCCGGCGGCGTCGCTGACGCAGACGACCGATCCGACGCCCAGCTCGGCCGCGGTGGCCAGGGCGGCGTCGACGGCGATCTGGGCCTCGGCGAGGGACAGGCGGTGGCTGGTGATCACTGGCGCTCCTTGCATCCGTGGTGGTGGTACCGCTGCCAGGCGAGCCCGGCGGCGGCGACGTCCTGCAGGGCGACGCCCTGCGTCTCGAACAGGACTGGGCCGTGGTCGGCCCGGGGCACGGCGACCGTGCCGGCCACAACGGCGTGGAGCTCGACCGCCCGGTCCCAGGCGAAGCGGCCGGCGTCGGCGGCCCGGACGAGGTCGCCGCACTCGGTGCGGGAGCCGGCGACGTCGTCCGCGACGACGGCGACGCACCGCTCCACCACGTCCGCGCCGATCTCGCAGCGGTCGGACTTGGTGGCGCCGACGGCGCAGATGAGGGTGCGGGGGCCGACGGCCTCGGCCGGGAACAGGGGCTCCGTGGCGGAGGTGAGGGTCACGACGACGTCGGCCCCGTCGACGGCCGCCGGGGCCGACGGCGCAGCCGTGGCCGGGATGCCGTCGGCGAGCGCGTGCTGCACCAGCCGGTCGGCGGTGTCGGGCCGCCGGGCGTGGACCCGCACCTCGGCCAGGCCCGGCAGTTCGTCGCGCAGCATGCCGAGGTGCAGCCAGGCCTGGCGTCCGGCCCCCAAAACGGCCGCGACCCGGGCCCCGGGCGCGGCCAGCCGGCGGATGGCGAGGGCGCAGGTGGCGGGCGTCCGCAGCCGGGTCACGGCGTCGCCGTCGAGGGTGCACAGCAGGCGGCCGTCGAGGTCGAACAGCACGATCACGAACGTGAACCGGCCGTCGCGGGTGGCGTACACCTTGCCACCCGAGTAGGGCGGGGCGACCGCGGCCATGGCCGAGGCCATGCCCTCGCCGCTCGCGGCCCGGACCCGCTGGGTGGTTGCGGCCCGCCGGTGGCCCCAGGCGGCGAAGGCCCCGTCCATGCAGGCCGTGACCGAAGGGAGGTCGAGCAGGTCGAGGATTGTGGCGTCGTCGAGGTGGAGCATCAGCCGCGTCCGGGAGGGTCCGCTGGGCGCGGTGCCGGTGTTCGCCGCCCGTCTTGCATTTTGCATACTGTACGCGAGATGTCGGACGACCGCACCTCCGATGCGCCCCGCTGGGGCGGGTTCGCCCTGGCGTGCGGCGCCTACCTGGCGGCCAGCGTCGGCGAGTCGCTGCTCAGCCCGATCTTCCCCACCACCGCCGGCGACCTGGGCCTCGACCTCACCCTCGGCGGCGTGGCCTTCGGCCTGCTCACCGGCGCGATCGCGCTGGCCAACATCGCGGGCGGCGCCCTGCTGCCCCGGCTCGGAGCCACGCGGGTGATCCGCCTCGCCGCGCTGCTGTCGGTGGGGGGTGCCCTGCTGGCCGCCACCGCCCGGTCGTTCCCCCAGCTCGCCGCCGCCCAGGTGGTGCTCGGTGCCGGGTCGGGCCTCTACTTCCCGGCCGGCATCCAGGCCGTCGGTCTGCTCGCCGGGCCCCGGCGCAAGGGCTTCGCCATGGGGATGTTCGGGGTCGCCTTCTCCGGCGGGCTGACCATCGCCGCCGTGCTGGCCGCCTTCGGTGCCGAGCACGGCTGGCGGCTGCCCTTCGTGGTGTCCGCCGTGCTGTCCACCGCGTCGGCCCTCGGCACACTGGGGCTCCGGGTCCCGCCGGTGGCGCCGGCCCCCGCCCGGGCCCGCCTCGGCGACGTCCTGGGCCGGCCGACGGCGGTGGGGACCATCGGCTCGATCTGCCAGTACGGCACCGTGTCGTTCCTCACCGTCTTCGCGGTCGACGAGTGGGGCCTGACCGTGGCCGCTGCGGCCTCGCTGCTGGCCGTCGGCCGGGCGCTGTCGATCGTGGCCAAGCTCGTCACCGGCGCCAGCGCCGATCGGCGCGGGCCGCTGGCCAGCGCCCGCCGGACGGCGGCGGTGCTGACGGCGGCCGGCGTCGGCTGGTCGCTGCTGCCGGGCTCGCCCCTCACCTACGCCCTCGCCGCCGTGTTCATCGGGACGGTGAGCTCGCTGTTCCCCATCGCCAACGTGCTGGCGTTCGAGCGGTTCGGGCAGCAGGGCGGGGCCCTCGGGCTGTACCGGTCGGTCCAGATCGCGCTCGGTGCCGTGGCCACGTTGCTGGTCGGCGTGCTGGGCGACGCCGTGGGGCTGCGGCCCGTGCTCGCCCTGACCACGTTGGCGCCGCTCGCGCTGTTCTGGATCTGTCGCGAGCCGGCGCCGGTCCCGGCGGCCTCCGAGCCCGTCCGCTGACATCACACGCCGAGGGACGCGCCGACCGTGCGGGGGTCGGCCGCCGCCTCGAAGGCCTCGTCGCCCCGCCGCACCCGCACCACCTGCTGGGCCGACTTCAGGCTCCAGCGGGGGCGGTGGACGAGCCGAGGCGCGGCCTCCTCCAGCGCGGCCACGTCGCCGTCGCCCAGCCCAGCCTCGACCCGCACCCCGTCGTCGGCCGGCAGCCACTCCCAGCGGGGTGAGGTCACCAGCGCGCCGGGGCGGTCGCAGCCGGCGACGACCTGGCCGAGCGTCTGGGCGTTCCAGGGCATCTGGTTGTCTCCGCCAGGCGTCCCCCCGGCGAGCCGCGGGCGCCCCGAGGCATCGGCGACCATCCAGATGTGGAGGGTGGTGGCCGGGCGCCGGCCGGCAACGGGGAAGTTGGGGTGGCCCGGCACCGGGGTGAAGCCGCGGCCCGGGCGGTTGTTGAGCACCAGGTCGTACTCGGGCACGACGATGCCGCTGCCGAACCGCGGGTAGGAGTTGGAGTGGACGACTACGACCACCGTGCCGTGCTCGTCGGCGGCCGACACCATCGACGTGCCGCCTGGGTCGGCCAGGGACTCGCGGCCGGCGGCCACCGCGGCGAGCACCCGCTGGTAGGCGTCGCCCGCGCCGTCGCCGGGGCGGGCGCCGGCCACGGCGGCCAGGAGGGTGGGGCCGTGGGTGGGCGCCGGGGTGGTCCAGGCCCGGTAGGGGCCGGCGTGGCCGGTGGCGCAGGGCAGCCACTCGGCGCGGGCCCGGGCGTCGAGGTCGTCGCGGTCGAGCACGCCGCCGCGCTCGCCCACGGCCCGCACCACGGCCTCGCCCAGCGGGCCGGCGAGTACGTCGTGGCCCCGTTCGACCAGCTCGGTGAGGGCGGCCGCCAGGCCGGGCAGGCGGACGATCGTGCCGGGCTCGATCGGACGTCCGGCGGGGAAGTACACACACCCCTCGGGGTGCATCTCGGACACCAGGTCGGCGGACAGGTGGCCCAGGTCGGTGGCAACCGCCGCCCACGGGAAGCCGTCGTTGGCCAGGGCCAGTGCGGGGGCGGCCAGTCGCTCGAGGGGCAGTCGGCCCAGCTCTGCCAGGGCCAGGTAGCCGGCGGGGGCGGCCGGCGGGCCGACAGACGTGGGGCCGACGTCGCGCCACGCGCCGGCGGCGACCCCGGCCAGGCGGGCCGGCGCGCCGCCCACGGCCACCAGCGCCCGGGGTTCGGCAGCGCCGGGGTCGAGCGCCAGCGCCACCAGGTCGCCGCCGAGGCCGCACTTGGGCGGCAGCAGCACGCCCTCGGCCAGGGCCATGGTGACCGCGGCGTCGTAGGCATTGCCGCCGACCCGCAGCACCTCGGCGCCCGCCTGGGCGGCCAGGGGGGCGGCGGCGCAGACCACGCCGCGTGCGCCGCGGCCGGTGCACTGCTCGGCCATCACGGCCAGCTCGGAAGAAAGGGGTTGCGTCATCAGACTCTTGTCGACAGTATACAAAGACCGCCGGGCACGAGGAAAGGCACACGATGGCTGAGCTGCTGGACAGGGACGAGTTCCGGACCGCCCTCGAGGAGGCGATCAAGGGCCGCGAGGCCAAGAACGCCTCGTTCTCGCAGGCTTGGGCCAACGGCGAGCTCGAGCGCCACCACTTCGCCCGCTGGGCCGAGAACCACTACCACTACGTCGGCCCGTTCGCCGACTACCTGGCGTACATCTATGCCAACACACCGGACCACCTGACCGATGCCAAGGACTTCCTCCTCCAGAACATGTACGAGGAGGAGGTGTCGGACGTGCGCCACACCGACCTCCTCATCCGCTTCGCGGAGGCCTGCGGGACCACCGAGGAGCGGGTGAAGGACATCGACAACGCCACGCCCGTCACCCGCGGGTTGCAGGGCTGGTGCTATGCGGTGGCCTTCCGCGAGCACTTCGCGGTGGCCACCGCCGCCCTGGTGGTGGGCCTGGAGTCGCAGGTGCCCTCGATCTACCGCCGCCAGTACCCCGTGCTCCTCGACACCTACGGGTTCTCCGAGGAGGAGGCCGAGTTCTTCGACCTCCACATCACCTCCGACGAGGTGCACGGTGAGCGCGGCTACCAGATCGTCCTCGACCACGCCGACACGCCCGAGCTCCAGCAGCGGTCGCTCCAGCTCGTCCGCCACGGCGCCGAGATGCGGTTCTCGTACACCAAGGCCCTGTACGAGGCCTACGTCGCTCCCGAGCGCGAGACCGTGCCCGCCTGAGGCTCGCAGTCCGAGCCGCCGCCCGGCCGCCATGCCCACCATCCACTTCCTGACGAGCGACCGGGCCGTCGACTTCGACGACGGCGACGATGTCAACCTGCTGCGCGTGGCGATCCGCCGCGAGTGCGGGCTGCCCTACAAGTGCGCCAGCGGCAACTGCGGCACCGACCGGGTGCGGGTCACCGCCGGGGCCGAGAACCTCGCCCCGCCCCGGCGGCGGGAGCGCGAGACCCTGGGCGAGGACCTGCTCGCCCAGGGCTACCGGCTGGCGTGCCAGACCTATGTGAGCGGCGACGTCGCCGTCTCCTGGGATCCCGACCAGACCGCGCTGGTCTCGGAGCGCGCCGCGGACAAGCTGCGCGCCCGGTGGCTGTCCGGCGCCGACACAGACTGAACAGCGACGAGGAGTGGGGGCGCAAGGCGTGACCGACTGGCTCGACATCGGCGGCGCGGACGAGCTACGCCGCCGGCGCAAGATCGTCGTGCCCCATGGGGATGGCGAGATCCTGGTGCTCGTGCACGAGGGCGAGGTGCACGCCTTCGACAACCACTGCGTCCACCGCCAGCGCGAGCTGGTCAAGGGCGTGGTCCTCAACGGCCGTCTCGTGTGCCCGGGCCACCAGTGGGCGTTCGAGCTGGGCACCGGCTGGGAGGCGGTCAAGGGTGAGTGCCAGCCGACCTTTGCGGCGAAGGTCGAGGACGGCCGGGTGCTGGTCGACACGGCCAGCCGGGCGCTGCGGCACCCGCCGCCGGGCGTGGCCGTCGAGGTCGACGCCGGGCCCTGAGCCGGCGGGCCGCCCGGGCGGACGATCATGGTGCCGTGCGCCCGGCGCTCCTGCCCGACCGGATCGAGACGCCCCGCCTTGTGCTGGAGTGGCAGACGATGACCCGGCGGCGCTGTCGACCGCTGTTGCCGCCAGCCGCCGCATCCCCCTCCGACGATGCCGTCTAATCAAGCCCTCCACGATCCGGGGGGAAGCTCAATTCGCTACGCCGTGGGCTGTTCGGAGCCGGGATGGCTTGAGACACACCGCTCCTACCGACAGGTGCTTACGCGGGTGTCAAACTCCGGCGCTAGACCCGAACTGAACAGCACTCCCAGGACGCCACGTCGACAACGATGCAGGTCAGCGGACTGCCTGCCACGCGACGGACGCGTCGGCTCGGCCTCATAATCGCTAGGTCGTGGGTTCGATCCCCACCGGGCCCACGACAAATGTCCTGGTAGAGCAGCTGGGCTGGTCTTCGGGCGAGGTCGGCTCGGGTGCAGTACACCGTCCGGTACACCTCTGGTCTGGCGCCATCAGCGTGCCGGTGGTCGGCTCTCGGCCTCACGACGACATCACATTGGCGTCGGTTGGGTGCCGATGGAGGAGACGGGCGATGGGACGTCTCGCGGATCGGTTCGAGGCCGAGGTCGATCGCTCCGGTGATCACCACTGTGGACGGGATGGAGGAAGGCCGACGGGGG
>CAVTKS010000001.1:0-862880 GCA_963735375.1 uncultured Acidimicrobiales bacterium | reverse complement strand
GGACTAGACCTGGCCGCCCGCGGCGAAGCTCATCGGGTACAAGCGGGCGAGCGCCGACACCGAGTACTCCTGCTGCATCGTCCGCCGCACGATGTCGCGGCGCGTCGGGTCGGCGAGGGCGTGGAACAGCCGGTCGTTGTTCACCTGCAGCTCAGCTACAACCATATGGTTGTAGGTTACGCCGCCTCGCAGATGGACGCAACGCCCGACGCCACCGGCGAAGGTCAGAGCCACGACGCACCGTTCGGTCACGCCGGCGAAAGGCTGCACGAGTGGATGTTCGCCACCGGGTGGTGGCACGGAAGGCTCGGCCAGCCCGGCGGCAGCGGCGGCGTCGACGACGTCTTCTTGCGGCTGTTCGCTGCTGGGATCGGCGCCGAGATCATGGGTGCCGGCGAGTTCGGCCCGCCCGGATGGCACGAGGACCCGGAGTGGAAGGGCTGGTGGGGTCTGCCGGGCTCGTCGACCAGATGCACATAGTGGTGGTCCCGATCCTGCTCAGCCGAGGCGTCCGCCTCTGGGACGGATTGGAGGGCCTCGAGAAGGACTACGAGGTCGAGGCCACCTCCTCGCCCAGCGGAGTCACGCATGTGACGTTCACCCGCGCGGCAGTGTGAACCGCCTCGGTCGAGAACCCGGGCGCGGCCGCGTGGCTAGAGCCGCACTCCTCCCAGCTTTGTCCTTGTCCACCTTGGGCGCCGCGCCACGCGAGGCGGCGTGACCGCCCCACCGAGAATGCTCTTTGACGACAGAAAATGGCGGGGCCGGATCCCGCTCGCTGGCAACATGGCTCCATGCCTGGAATCGCAACGATGCGAGCGGTCGTGCTCGACTGCCCGGAGCCTCGTCCGTTAGCCGAGTTCTACCGACAGCTCGTCGGTGGCGACATCACCTACGCGGACGAGGAATGGGTCAGCCTGCGCGACGGCGAGAAGGTGCAGCTGAGCTTCCAGCTGGCTTCGGACTACGAGCCACCGGTGTGGCCGAGCGTGGACCGGCCCCAGCAGTTCCACATCGACGTCACCATCGAGGAATCCGACCTCGACGACGCCGAGCGGAAGGTGCTCGCCCTGGGCGCGACCAAGCCGGAGCTGCAACCCGGGGACAACTGGCGGGTCTACCTCGACCCCGCCGGCCACCCGTTCTGCTTCTGCTGGGACTGAACCTCACCCACCGGGGGTGACGACCGCGCCAGCGACCCGGAGCAGTCTGAGGCGGTCGGATTCGCCTATGAGCTTCGGGTCCGCGGTCGGCTGAGCCCGCCCGTGCTGAGCCAGTTCCGGTTCCTCGACCGGTACGAGCTGGCCCAGGCTCCGGGGCACTCGGGTCTCGACACCGTCCTGCACGGTGTCGTCCCGGACCAGGCGGCACTCCACGGCGTCCTGCGGCAGGTCGGGGCGCTCGGTCTCGACCTGGTCGAGCTGCGCTGCCCCCAGCCCCGCTGACCCTGGCCCCGCTGACCCTGGCGACGAACTACCAGCACGCGCACAGGGGTGGTCGTGGCCCAAACGACAGGGCCGGACACGCCAGGACTCCGTCCATCGGCGAGGCGCCCCCATAACGTCATCCCCGAACATCGTGTCCTCACATCCCCTACCACCGGGAGGTGGCGAGCCAAGGCGGGACGGCTGCCGCTCACGCTGAGCGTTCGCTCCTCGTCGCCGGCACCCATGGCCGTACGGCACCTCGGGGGCGCGCCGACCGGACCGGGACGTGCAGGTCGGGCGCATACTGTTCCAGGAGAGATGTCCGGGATCGCTGTCGTGCGCTCGGTGCACCATCTCAAGCGAGATCTGCTGCTGTTCGATCAGGTTCATGTCATCGGGCTTGAGTGGCAGCTCGGGGCGACACCATCGAAAGGGGCATTCCCGCTCTCGACGATCAGCCGCCGACTGTGAGTACTTCGTCGACAAGGGTCTGCTCTTCGATGCCCCTGCCTTCCGCGAAGAGGTCGGGCGCTACGTGCTCGAAGAGGTGGGCGACCGCGCGGATGAAGGGGAGGACGCCGGGGCCCGAGCTCCGCTTCTTCGCCGAGCGCTGTTCTGATGCCTGGAGGCGTGCCGCTATGTTGCGACGCTGACCTGGATCCTCACGCCGAACTGGAGTTGCCGTTCCCACGCGATCATCGCGTCCCCATCGGGGCTGACCGCCGCGACGGGATACTTGCCTGCTGGGGCGACCACCTCGGGATCCCCGAACCCCCCGGCCCGGGTCACGCGGCGGGCGCGCACGCTGGCGGAGGTGCCCTCCACGCCTTCGCCCTGCCAGACCACCACGCCGTCACCGTCGTCGTCGACACGGACCCAGTTGGTGATGGCGTACGACGACAAGAGGACCGGCTCCCCGAGCACTCCCGCCGGGGATATCTCGCGCGCGTACAGCTCTCCGCTGGGGAACCGGTTCCAGGTCAGGATGACGTTGCCTTCGAGGTCGCCGGCCACCGAGTGGTTCTGCACGTCGGGATGCGATTCGGGGGAGAGCTGCTGGACCGCACCGAGGGCCCCGTCACGCGACAGCCAACGTCCCCACACCTGGTCGCTCAAGTCAGCGGTGACGTTGTGCCGCCAGGTCACCAGCGCGTCACCGTCGCGATCGACCGTCAGGCGCACGAGCTTTTGCCGGTCGATCCGTGACACGTCGGCGGTCACGGTCTGGAGTTCGCCGAGCGTCCCCGAGGCTGTGAGGGTCCGGGCCTGCACCACATGGTCGTTCGCCCACGCCAGGACGGCGTCGCCTTCCCGGTCGAAAGCCACTGCGGGTGTGTCCGCGCGGGCCGGACTCGAGGACAACACCACCGCCGGAGCCAGCACCCCGTCGTTCGTGAACCGGCGCATCATCGGGATGGTGCTGCCGTTGCTCTGGTATTCGGCCCACGTGAGGATGGCGTCGCCGTCGGAGTCGACGGCGACGCTGGTGCCGCGCGCCTGCGTCCCCGCCTCGGACAGCACCTGCAGCGGCCCCAGAGCGCCGGTGCTCGACACCCTCCGTGCGAACGCACGGACATCGGTGCCAGAGCCGTTCCACACCACCACGGCGTCACCGTCGTCGTCGAGCGCTGCCGTCGGGTTGCGCGGGGCTCCCTCGGCAGAGACGACGACGATGGGACCCCACGTCCCGTCGTGGCTGCGGAACCTGGACTCGAGCTGGTACCGGTACGGGTAGTCGTGGCTCGTGCTCACCCAGGCGACGAGAGCGTTTCCTTGCCGGCCGAACGCGACCGACGGCATGGAGGAGTCGTAACCCTCCTCTGAAACCGAGACGCCCTCGCTGAACGCACCGTCCGCAGGCGGGCCCGGTGGTTCCGTCACCACCGTCGTGGTCGGCGCCACGGTGGTCGCAGTCGTCGGGATCGGCAGCTGGGCGGTCGTGGTCGGTGCCGTGCTGGTCGTGGTCGGCCCCGTGGTGCTCGTCGTGCCCCCTCCACCAGGCGGTTCCGACGGCGCCACGCAGGCGACGACGGCACCGGCCAGCGCGACCCCCACGGACCACGTCCGCACCCGTCTCCCCACCTTCACCACCCGGCTCATGCCATCCCCCAACCTGCGGTCCGCTGCGCTCGAACGTAATCGAGGCAGGGGGCACGAACGGTACGCCCGAAGGGCAACGGCGGACCGCCGACTGGGCGGCGGTATCTCCCGCTCGCGTCCGGAGAAGGCCCCACCGTCCATGCGGCGTTCTCCGAGCCCGAGAGGAGATAGCCCCGATGTGTTGTCCAGGGCGCTCGCGATGGTGAGCAACGCGACGTCGGGCCACGACGCTTTACGCGCCAGATCTGCCGATCCGCGCTACAACGATCCACACAGAACGCCGCAACAGAACGGCGTTGTCCGGTTGCCGACACCGCCCACCGAACACGCCTCTGCGCCCGTCGCACATGCCGTCGGCGGCCGCACAGATCGACCGTGTCGGGCGGCCGACGTTCTGTCGCGGCAGAGGTGCTGGCCGCCGGCGCCCGCACCGGGCAACCTGGCGTGGTGGGAGGTGATCCTCTCGTCGTGAACCTGCTCGGCTCCCGTTCTAGCGGGAGCGCCACAGTTGGGAAGGGGGGCCGCTATGGCCCAACATCAGCGGGCCGAAGCCAGCCCAGGTAGGACGGCTTTCCTTGTGGGGGTTCCTCTTGTGTGGGTTGTGGTAGCGCTCTTGCATCCGCAGGGCGACGGCGACGTGTTCGACTACCTGGACGACAAGGTCGGCCTTTGGCTCGGCGTGCACTTCGCACAGCCTGTGCTGGCGCTCGGCGTAGCGGCCGTCTTGTGGATGCTTCTCGCCGGTCGAACCAGCACGGCGGCCACGGTCGCCCGGGTGGCGATTCCGGTTTGGCTCGTGTCTTTCGCGGTTTTCGACTCGGTCACAGGCCTCGGGAGTGGTCTTGCGGTCCGTCACGCCAAAGACCTCAGCGGCCCGGAACAGCAGGGAGCCGCGAGTACCGCGGAGTATCTTCTGGAGAACAAGGTGACGGGCGACTTCTCGCCTGTCTGGTTCGTCCAGGCGGCTGCTCTTCTTACGGCCGTCATAGCCACGGCGCTGGTGCTGCGATCGGCGGGCGCGTCCCGTGCGGTCTTCGTGACCATGCTCATCGGTACCCTGCTTGTGTTCCACGCGGGCCCAGTCGCGGCCGTGGGTCTTGTCGCATTGGCAGCGGCCTTCTTCCTGGCGGACCGTGAGGGCCTATTCCTCAACAGCCGTGAATCCTTGCTGACCACGACATCACCATGAAGCCCGGCGAAGTTGCGGAGTTCGACACCCGCCTCCCTCACTGGTTCGGACCGGCGGGCGACCGACCGGTGGAGATCCTCAGCCTCCTCGGCCGACAAGGCGAACGCATCCACGTCCGGGCCGCGCCGCGCCGCAAGAACCCCGGAGCCTGATCGTGGCGGGGCCGTTGCTCGGGACGAAGCTCCATGTCCCCACGCCGCGACGGAGCTCGGTGGCCCGGCCCCGGTTGGATCAACGGCTCAGCCGGGGGGTGGGGTCAACGTTGACGCTTCTGTCGGCACCGGCCGGTTTCGGGAAGACCACGCTCCTGACGGCATGGCTGGGAACGGCACCCGACAGGTGGACCACGGCGTGGCTCTCGCTCGACGAGGGCGACAACGACCCCGCGGTGTTCTGGGCGTATCTCTCCGCCGCGCTGCAGGCGGCGGCGCCCGGGCTCGGGGACGGCGCCCTCGGGACCTCGGCCCCGGCGGCGATGGAGGCCCTCCTCGCGACCTTGCTCAACGACCTCGACCACCTCCCGGGCGATGTGGTCCTGGTGCTTGACGATTACCACGTCATCGAGTCGCACGAGGTGCACGACGCGATGGCCTACCTGGTGGACCACCTCCCCCCGAACATCCACGTCGTGATCGCCAGCCGCACCGACCCACCGTTGCCGCTGGCGCGCCTGCGAGCTCGAGGCGAGCTCGCCGAGATCCGCGCCACCGACCTGCGCTTCAGGGCTGACGAAGCCGCCGCCTACCTCAACGAGGGGATGGGTCTCGCGCTGACCCCAGAGGATGTCGCTGTGCTCGAGGAGCGCACCGAAGGGTGGATCGCCGCGCTGCAGCTGGCGGCGCTGTCCATGCAGGGCCGAGCTGACGTCGCCGGCTTCATCGCCGGCTTCGCCGGTGACGACCGGTTCATCGTCGACTACCTGGTCGGCGAGGTCCTCGAGCGCCAGGCCGGCGACGTCCGGCGCTTCCTGCTGCAGACCTCCATCCTCAGCCGGCTGAACGGCTCACTGGCCGATGCGGTCACCGACCAAACCGGCGGCAGAGGAATGCTCGAGGCGCTTGATCGGGCCAACCTCTTCGTGGTCCCGCTCGACGACCGTCGCGACTGGTACCGCTACCACCACCTCTTCGCCGACGTGCTGCGAGCCCGCCTGCTCGACGAGCACCCCGACGACGTCCCGCGGCTCCACCGACGGGCCAGCGACTGGCATGAGCAACACGGAGACCGCTCCGAAGCCGTCCGCCATGCGTTGGCCGGCCAGGACCTCGACCGGGCCGCCGACCTCATCGAGGTGGCGGCCGCACCGCTGCGCCAGGCCCGGCAGGAGGCCACGCTCCACCGCTGGCTCGACGCCCTCCCCGACGAACTGTTCGCCGCCAGGCCCGTGCTGAGCATCGCCCGCGTCGGCGTCCTCATGGCTGCCGGCCAGGTCGAAGGGGTCGAGGAGCTCCTCCGCGACGCAGAGCACTGGCTGGACGTCGCAGCCATGACATCGGCGAGCGCGGACGGTCAGGCCACCGCGATGATCGTCCTCGACCACCGCGAGTTCCATCGCCTCCCCACTCAGATCGCCATGTACCGCGCCGCGGTCGCCCGGATCCTCGACGACGTCGCGGGCACCATCGAACACGCCACCCGGTCACTCGACCTCGCCGCGGAGAACGATCACATCGGGCGGGGAGGCGCAGCAGCCCTCCTCGGCGCCGCCCACTGGACCCTCGGCGACCTCGACGAAGCCCACCGGTTGTGGTCCGAGTCCAGCACCAGCCTCGAGCGAGCCGGGCACCTCGCCGACGTGCTCGGCGTGACCATCGCCCTGGCCGACATTCGGATCGCTCAGGGCCGGCTCCACGACGCGATGCGCACCTACCAGCATGCGCTCCGGGCCTCGACCGATCCCGCCGGTGCCGTGCTGCGGGGAGGGGCGGACATGCACGCGGGCATGAGCGAACTGCACCTCGAGCGCAACGACTTCGAAGCCGCCAGGCAGGATCTCATGACGAGCCAGGAGCTCGGTGAGCACGCCGGACTACCCCAGAACGCGTACCGCTGGCGGGTCGCGATGGCTCGCCTCCTCGAAGCCGAAGGAGACCTCAACAGCGCATTCGGGCTGCTCGACGAGGCAGAGCACCTCTACGTGAGCGACTATTTCCCCGAGTTCCGACCCGTCCCCGCGGTGAAGGCCCGGTTGCAGGTCGCGCGCGGCGACACTCACGCCGCACTTCGCTGGGCACACGAACGGGGCCTGACCGTCGACGACGAGCTCAGCTACCTCCACGAATTCGGACACCTCACTCTCGCCCGAGCGCTCCTGGCTCACCCCGACCACGCCGCCGGACACGACGTGATCAGCTTCCTCGGACGCCTCCTAGACGCAGCCGCCGACGGCGGGCGGATCGGGAGCGTCATCGAGATCCTGGTGCTGCAAGCCATCGCCAACCAGGCCCGAAGCGACCTCGCCACAGCGCATTCAGCAATCGACCGCGCGCTGTCACTGGCCGAACCAGAGGGGTACACCAGGGTCTTCCTCGCCGAGGGCCCACCGCTGACCGCCCTGCTGCGCACCGCCTCCCTCGACGGGATCGCCGCACAGCAGGCACGCCGGATCCTGGCCGCCAACCGCACCGTGGGCGCCCCACCAGTGCAGCGGGGCCTGGTCGACCCGCTGAGCGAACGTGAGCTGGACGTGCTCCGGCTCCTGCGAACCGACCTCAGCGGACCCGACATCGCCCGAGAGCTCTTCGTGTCCCTCAACACCATGCGCACGCACACCAAGAGCATCTACACCAAGCTCGGCGTCAACAGCCGCCGCGTCGCAGTGCGTCGAGCCGACGAGCTCGGCCTGTAGCCGCCCTCCCGGGTCAGCGCACCGCGGAATCACCACATCGATCACCACGTGTGGCGATGTGCCCTCACCACGTCCGTTCGTACGTTCCGAGGCACCAACGGTTCCACCGCGAGGGCAGACATCCATGAAGGCATACGACCGCACTCAGGACTCGAGCAGCGAAGCCTCGGCCGTCGACCGGACCATGCCGCCGCACTACGACATCCGTGTCAAGGGACACCTCGACGCCCGCTGGGCAGCTCGGTTCGACGGACTGCGCCTCACCAACGAGCAGGACGGCACGACCCTCATCCACGGCCCCATCGTCGACCAGGCCGCCCTCCACGGTGTCCTGCAGACGTTGCGCGACATCGGACTGCCGTTGGTCTCGGTCACGCAGGTCCAACCCAGACCGGCCTGACCCACCCCCACCGAGCCTCAACAGCTCTGATCCCGACGAAGGAACCGACATGACCACTGACCTGCGAACCCCAGCAACGAAGCGATCCCCGATGGACGCCATGCGAAAGACCGCGCTCATCGGCGGCGGCCTCTACCTGCTGACCTTCATCACCTCGATCCCCGCCCTCGGCCTCAAGGGACCGGCACGGGAGAACGTCAACTTCATCCTCGGCGCCGGCAGCGAGACCAGCGTCCTGTGGGCCGGATTCCTCGACGCCGTCCTCGCCCTCGGCTGCATCGGCACCGCGGTCGCCCTCTACCCGGTGACCCGGCGACACAGCAAGAGCGCCGCACTCGGCTTCGTCGCCTCACGCACCCTCGAAGCAGCCATCATCGTCGTCGGCGTCATCAGCCTCCTCTCGATCGTGACCCTGCGACAGGACCTCGGTGCCACGGCGGGAGCCGACACCGCATCCCTCGTCACCACCGGCCAGTCGCTAGTCGCAGTCCACGACTGGACGTTCCTGTTCGGACCCGGCGTCATGGCCGGCATCAACGCCCTGTTCCTCGGCTCGGTGATGTACCGGTCCCGCCTCGTGCCCCGCTTGATCCCGACAGTGGGACTCATCGGCGCCCCCATCATCCTCGCCTCCTCGACCGCAACCATCTTCGGCGCCTACGACCAGGTCTCGAGCTGGGGCACCCTCGCCGCCCTCCCTGTCGCCGCCTGGGAGCTCTCGCTCGGCATCTGGCTCGTCGTCAAGGGCTTCAAGCCCTCCCCTACAACCCACGAAATGGCCGTCAACAACTCGGCCGCCCACGGCGCTGTTGCCGCCTGATCATCTGAGAATGGCCGGGCCCTCCAACGGGCCCGGCCATTCTCGGCGCGTGGCACGGTCCGCCTAAACGCACGCGATCTCCGTCTGACGATCGGCGACCGTGCCGCGCCAGCGCACCACAACGCGGCCGCTCGGAACAGAGTCCATTAGCACCAAGGCGCGGCTCTCTGAAGCGCGCTCCGTGATGACGCTGGGGCGCCTTGCGGCGATGGGCGCCGACCGACGGCCGCAAGCCACCGTGGTGCCACGATCGACAATGCGCGAAGGCGCCTCGATGATCGGCGGGATGATGGACCTCGGCCTGGCGGCGATCAGCGAGGCGCAGGAGGCAGGGCCGCAGAGCCGCGGGTCCCGCGGCGTCAGAAGTCGATCCGCATGACCACCCGGCGGGGGGTCGGGTGGCTGACCTCGGTAAAGCCCGCTGCCTCGTACACGCTGCGGCTGCCGACGTACAGCTCGCCCCACTGCACCACCTGGCCCGGCTCGGTGATCATGGCGTAGCCCTCGACGGCCCGGGCGCCGCGGCCGCGGGCGTACTCGGCCGCCGCCCGGGCCAGCGCTCGGCTCACGCCGCGCCGTCGGAAGCCCGTGCGGGTCACGAAGCAGGTGACTGCCCAGACGCCATCGTCGGTGCGGTCCTCGTCCCGCCCCGTCCACGGCACTCGCATCTTGAGAAGGCGGACGTAGGCGGTGCGCGGCTCGACCGCGCACCAGCCAGCGGGCTCGCCGTCGAGGTAGGCGACGAGCCCGCTCGTCGTGTCCGCGCCCGGGTCGCCGCAGTGCGTCTGCTCCCGGAGGCGGTCGGCCCGCTCCTCGACCGGCACCGAGCGCCAGTCCTTGTCACGGACCTTGAACGACTGGCACTGGCACCCGGCCGGCGTGCCCCGGGTGCCGAACACAGCCCGGATGTCGTCCCAGCTCGTCTCGTTGGCGGGAACGATCGTGATGCCGTCCCCCGCCGTGTCGCTCATGGCGACACGTTACGGGAGGCGGATTAGGACGGGTAGGCCCCCGCCGGGGTGCGGGTAGCAACGTTCAGGCGGTTCCACACGGTCGATGGCGCCGATCTCGAGCAGCAGGCCGCTCAGCTGCGACTCGTCGTAGTGCTCGGCGGCCGCGGCCCAGATGTCGGCGATCATTCCTGGGCAGCGGGGCACGCAGAAAGATGCGCGCTGAGTCGGGCGCGTGTGAGTTCGTCGACGAACGCATGGGAAGGGGCCGGTGAACAGGAACACGCCGAGTTCCGAGCGATCCAGCCCGCGAGCGTCCGATGAGTGGACCTGGGGCCGACGGACGTATTGGGCGGGGTTGGCGCGGATGCGCCCGTCGATGTGTGCGAATCGGTAGAACCCGCAGACTGTCGAGAGCCGACAGTCGATCGTCGACGCCGCGAGCCCGCGGTCCTCCATCCAGGCGCGGAACAACTCGATGTGCGCACGGCTCGCCTCCATGATGACGATGCCGTGATCGCTGGCCCACTGGAAGAAGCCGCACAGGTCGTGGCGATACGCCTCGAGCGTGCGACCGCTGTAACGGGCAAGGAACGAGACCGCAGCAAGCTGCGCGTCATCGACCTCGAACTCGAACCCGGGTGCCCGGATCGTTGTCGCTGGCGACTCGATGGTGGTCATGGCTGATCCTCCATGTGATCGGAAGTCCAGCCAACCCGCGACGGCCACCCGGCGTTCTGGGGCAGTCGATTCCGGCCATCGGGCGAGCTGGGGAAGGGTTCACGGGCATGACGGGTTGTGATGTATGTGACCTTCGATCTCGAGGCCAGGGTCCGCCGACTCGAGGATCGAGTTCTGATCAGTGACCGGGTTGTCAGCTATGCGGTCGCGGTCGACCAGCGTGACTGGGTTCTGTTCGCTGGCTGCTTCGCGGATCCGGTGCACGCCGACTACTCCGAGAACGGGCTGGCGGCCGCGGACTTCGCTCGGGACGATCTCGTCGACATCGTCCGCTCGGCCGTCAGCGGCTACACGGCCACGCAACACCTCAGCGCCAACCACCTCATCGACTTCGATCCCGATGATCCCGACCGGGCAACCTGCCATTCATCGATGTACGCGCAGCACCATCTAGCTGACGGTGAGGAGCTGCTCATCCTGCGCGGTTGGTATGCCAACCACCTGGTCCGTGTTGCGAACGGATGGAAGATCGACCGGATCGTCCAACACGTGAGCTGGCGCGAGGTCAGACGTCCATGACCGACGGTCTCGACCGATGAGAGGACGACCATATGAATGAACGAGCTTCTCCGACCAGCGCCGAGTCCGACGTGCCTGCGGTCATCGATCGCTATCTCCGGACCCACGATCGGCGTGACACCGATGCGGCGTTGTCGACGTTCGCGCCGAACGCAACGGTGGTCGATGATGGCCAGCGGTACGTCGGCCCCGATCGGATACGCGACTGGCTGGCCGACGCGTCGACGGAGTTCAGCTACACACGGACGCTCACCGGTGCGGACGGAGTGGACGCGGACACCTGGCTCGTTACGAACCGGCTCGAAGGCGACTTCCCCGGCGGGGTCGTCGATCTCGGATACCGGTTCCGGTTGGCGGGCGATGCGATCGCGGAGTTGCTCATCGCTCCCTGACACTCGGCACGCCCGAATCCGCGGTTCGCTCGGTCGTGTGAGCCCCTCCCTCAGCCGGCGGTATGGGACGCCCTGCTACGCGTCCTGGCCGACGCGGAAGGTCGAACAGGTCCTCCCACCCGGATGCCCGTACGATGGGGAGTGTCCGATGCTCCCTGGTCAAGCCGCGATCGGTGGGGCTGCGGTGCGGCGTCGTTCGTCGGACGAGTCCCTCGCGCTGCTCGTGGGACCTTGGGGCTGTTCGCCGCCTCCGTCAACCCACATACCATCGCCATCAGGGACCTCCTCGCTCGTCCACGGACCTTTGGCGAACCACATGGTTGTCCGCACACGAGCCGAGGAGGTCCTCACACATTGAATGTTTTGGGGACAGGTTGGTAGGGGTGATGTTCATCGCCGGGACCTACGAGACCCTCGGCGTCGCACCGCCAAGAACCGCTCCGCTGGGGCGGGCCTGGGGCGTCGATGATGGACCTGAGCGAGCGTCGGCCTGTGCCACGGCGACGGCTGGTCACCGTCCGGACGGGACCGGATAGGTTCTGGACCGGTGCGGGCTCCTCGTCGCTGGCCGGCGGCCGGCTTCTCGAAAGGGACACATGGCTGGGCCACAATCCGCGACGCTCGTCCTCGGGCACACCTTCAGCAATCAGAGGGAGGTCGTACACGACTTCATCGCCCAGCCCGTCGAGATGAGGGTCGTTCGGTGGGCCGAGACCAAGGTGCCGATCACCTTCGACGATGACCGCCGCGAGACCGATGCCACCGTCGAGTGCTCGACGTGCGGCGAGCTGGTCGTCGCCCACGTCCTCGCTCCCCGGGTGTACCGGCAGCGACGGCGGGCCTGGCTGGCCGCCGGCCTCACCATCATCGCCGTCCAGGCGACGGTCGTCGCGGTGTTCTTCTGGGAGACGCTGGACGGCCATGTTCCTGTGGGCTGGCCCTTCGCGTTCGTGGCGGCTCTCTTGACGCTACCGGTCGGGTTCGTCGTGGCGAGCTTCGGCGCCGGCCAGCTCACGGATGTCCTTCGACGACGCCAGCCACGAGACCGCGTCCACAGCTTCCGCATCG
Organism: uncultured Acidimicrobiales bacterium; assembly: GCA_963735375.1. Classification (GTDB taxonomy): domain Bacteria; phylum Actinomycetota; class Acidimicrobiia; order Acidimicrobiales; family VFJN01; genus ZC4RG19. The sequence goes on along the minus strand of CAVTKS010000001.1, from coordinate 850,426 downwards.
ACCGCCGATAGCGGCGGCGTCGGTCACAGGAACCCGCTCGGCACCCTGACCGTGCCACACACTCGGTGATCCCGGACGCGACCGAGGTGTCGCAGCTTGGCGATCAGCACCAGGTTCTCGCGTCCGGTGAGGATCTCGTCAACGGCGGCGAACTGCCCGGTGAGGCTGATCGATTCGCGGACGTCGGTGGCCTGCGTGACGACATCGAACCCGTTCACCACGGACGTGCCGCCGTCGGCCCTGAGAAGCGTGGAGAGGATCTTCACGACGGTGGTCTTGCCGGCCCCATTGGAGCCGAGCAGGGCGAAGATGCTGCCCGTCGCCACGTCGAGATCGACGCCGCGAAGCACCTCGACGTCGCCGTACGACTTCATGAGTCCGGCGATCCGGATGGCTGGTGTCGTGCTCATGAAACCAGCTTGAAGGGTTGACCTCGCGTCAGGGTCAAGCCCAATGTCGCCAGACCGCCCGCCGGAGCAATGACGACCGCCAGAGCGGCCGACGTGGGCCGCCAAACCGGGTACCTTCCGGCGGGCTGCTGTAGGCGGCAACCGCCGCTGCGGCCGTCAGCGCGGGCCGCGGAGGGAACTGCTCCTCGTCGCTCGACCTCGCCGCCGAGCGTCGACCTGTCGATCCACCCACTGCCGCAACCTGGGTTTCTGGCATGGTCAGGTCGAGGTGACGCCGTCGATCCACCGGTGACGGGTCGTGTCGTCGGCTGGGTAGAAGGCTTCCAGCCTGAGCTCCTGAGCGGTCACGTCGATCGGGGTGCCGACGGTGGACACGACTGAGAAGAAGGCGAGGACGGCACCGTCGACGTTGAATCGGAGGTCGACGACCGGCACCGGGGGCGCGCGGAGGTCCGGTTCTGCGAGCAGTTCGGCGACGTCGGGCCGTGACAGGAGCGCAGCCACCAGTTCAGCCGAGGGGGGATCGAGCACACCGCCCACGGCCTCGTGGCGGGCTCGTTCCAGGAGCGCGGGGACCACCTGCGTCCAGTTGGCGATGTGGTCGCGCACGGGGCCGGGCTCGATCACCAGGCGGAGTACGTTCGCGTCGGTGGGCATGGGCTGGGGAGCGAAGAGCCGGCCGAACAAGCGGGTCGCTCCTGTGTTGGCCCGCTGCAGGTTCCACCCGCGGTCCATGATCACGGCCGGGAACGGCTCGTGTTGGGTGAGCATCGAGGTCAGCGCCTGGTCGACGCGCTCCATGACGGGGCTGGTCAGCGGTTCGAGCGAGTACAGAGGCGCGAAACCGGCCGCGAGGAGGAGCTGGTTGCGCTCACGGAGGGGCACGTCGAGCGCCCGGGCGAGACGCACCACCATCTGCCGGCTGGGCTGGGCCCGACCGGTCTCGACGAAGCTCATGTAGCGAGGCGTGGTGCCCGCGTCACTCGCCAGGTCGAGCTGGCTCTTGCCCCGAAGCGAGCGCCAGTGCCGCAGCAGGTCTCCGAGCCGACCGTTGACGACCGGGACGGGCGAGGACACGGCCTGAACGCTACGGCAGGTCCCCGTCCGACATCCCTTCCCTTCTCGGGAATCGCCACGCGGCCCCGACACCGTCACGCTGCACCGAGTCTCACTCATCCCCGGAGGAGGAACCCCCGTGCAGCTCACCATCCATACCCTCGACGACGCCCCGGCCGACTCTCGCCCACTGCTGGAGGGCATCGCCGCCGACCTCGGCCTCATACCCAACCTGGCCGCCACCGCGGCGGCGTCCCCCGCGCTGCTCGCCGGGTTCGACGGGCTCCGTCGAGCGGTTGCCGTCACCAAGCTCGATCCCGTCCTACGCGAGGTGGCCGGACTCGCGGTCGGCGTCGCCGTGGACAACCACTACGGCCTGGCGTTCCACTCGACCATGCTGGCCGGCCTCGGCGTCGACGAACCCGACATCACCGCCATGCGGGACGGGAAAGCGCCCTCGGACTCCACCCAAGCAGCAGTGCACGACCTGGCCCGGGACATCGTGGCCGGCCGCGGCAACGTCCCCGACCCCACCGTCAACCGTGCCGCCAGCGCCGGCCTCACGACCGAGGCGATCCTCGAGGTCCTCCTCGAGTCCACGTTCGCCGGCCTCGTGGGCATGATCGACAACCTCGCCGGCCGAGTCGAGCTCGACGGCTTCCTCGCCTCGCGGGCCTGGACCTGAAGATCGACCGAGGATCGGCGCCAACCAGTGGCGCCGATCCTTACCTACGAGCACGGCCCTACCGCGTTGGGCGCGCAGCTCAGCTTGCCCAACCTCGGGAACCCTGCTCACCGCTCCCGGCGGCCGCCGCCAACCCGGTTGCCGCCGGCGGCGGCCGAACCTCACCGTCCACGAGCGCCCCCCGAACGTGCTGAATGGCGTCGCGGAGCCGGCGATAGGTGACAAGCCGAGAGAACGGCCGTGTGACCACCGGAACGCTCGCTGGACGACATCGTTAGCGTGGTCGCATGGTGCCCCTCGACGATTCATCGGCCCACTGGGCCAACGATCTCCAACACCGGATCGACGAGCTCATCGACGAGTACCGGGCGTCGCTGCACGACTGCCTCGACGGTCTGAGCGAGGAGGAGGCCCGAATGAGCCTCGTGCCCTCGAAGACGACGCTGTTGGGTTTGGTCAAGCACGTGACCTTCGTCGAAGGCGTGTGGTTCGACCAGGCAGTCACCGGCCGCACCTATGCGGCCATCGGCATCGCGACAACCCCCGAGCGGTCCTTCACCCTCCGGAAGTCGGACACCATCTCGAGCCTGCAGGCCGAGTATCGACGTCGTTGCGAAAGCTCTCGCCGAACGATCGCCGCACTGAAGCCCGACGACATGGTCGACGGCCGGGGAGCGAGGCCCGTGTGGGCACTCCACCTTCAGGTGCTGCGAGAACTTGCTCAACACGCCGGACACGCCGACATCCTGAGGGAGCAGATCCTGGAACGGCGCGCTCTCTGATCGCCGCCTTCGGGTGTCGGCCGGTGCCGACAACCGGCGACCTGAGACGTCGCTGTGACGGCGAAGCGAGAACGTCTCACGGAGGACGAGTTGGCGTACCAGGTGCGGAACCCATCAGGTGTACGAGCTGAACTGGCTGATCTTCGCTTCAGATGCATTCCAGCGCGCCAAGGGCGCTTGTCAGGTCAGCCGGTGAAGGACTCGGGACCGAAGCGGCCCCGACGCCACGAAGACGGCGAGGGCGAGGTAGGTGAGCTCGCCACGGCCTTGGTCTCGTGACGCCGGAAGCGCGTGATGATCGCCCCGACCATCACCACCACCTCCGCGTGGGGAGGTTCGACACCGCGATCCATGCGGTGACCTCGACCATCGCGGCCGGCCCGAGGGCGTCGAGCAGCCGAGCGAACAGCGCATCGGTGACCGTCGGGGGCGTGTGGCTCATCGTCTCGGCGTAGGGCATCACGTCGCGCTCCAACGCGTTAACGCATCCGACTCGCACCACCGCGGCACCTCCCTCACCTTGGCCTCATTCAGCTTCCCGTTGTGCGCCATGAAATAGGCGGCATCCAGACACCAGGAGCTGCCCACCAACGCCGAGGATGGGTCGCACCGGCCCTTCGACGCCCTCGACACCGAATGGGCCGTGCTGTGCCGGCGCCACCGCCGATCCAGGGTCGTCGCGGACTGGGCGGCCCGGCAGCCCGCCCTCGCCGGCGTCGCCCGGCTCGCCGACGCCATCCCACCCGCTGGCGTCGACCGGCGCCCCCACTGCCAAGCGCTCGCCGCGCTCGCCGGCACCGGCGACGACCTCGCCGCACGGGCGCTGCTCCAGCTCGTCGTCCCCGGCCTCGTCCGGCTCGCCGCCCGGTGGCGGTGGCAGCTCGACGGCATGGACGCCGCCGGCTGGGAGGTGATCGCCCGCGCCGGGCTGCACATCGGCCGGCTCACCGACACCCGGATCACCGGCAGCGTCGCCGGGTGGCTCCTCCGCTCCGTCGAGCGCGACCTCGTCGACGACGCCCGCCGCACTCGCCGCGTCGCCGAGGGCCTGGCCCTCGACGACCCCGGCGCCGAGCGGTCCACGCTGTCGACCCGCCACCCCGCCCCCTCGGCCGAAGACGAGGCGCTCGCCGGCCCGCTCGTGTGGAGCGCCCTCGCCGACGCCACCCGGCGCGGCGACCTGTCCAACGAGACGGCCAGGGTCGTCGTGCTTCACGCCGCCGGGCACTCGCTACCCGAGCTCGCCCGCCGCACCGGCACCTCCCGGGCCACCGTCTACCGGCTCCGCGACCGCGGCCACGCGCAACTCCGCGACGGCCTCTCCATCGCCAGCTGACGCCTTGGCACGCCGCCGGCCGGGTCGACCGGCCTGAGACGACCCGCCGGGGTCGCCGTCTCTGCGGCCGCCGGCGTGAGACGACCTGCCGGCGCCATCGCCTTAGCGCACGCCCCGCGCCCACCGCTCGGCCCCAACCCCGCTTGTCCGCCCCGCCCCTGACAGAGGAACCGATGTCCGACAGCATCGATCCGTGGCACCCGTACCGCAGCACGATCGAGGACCACCTCGGCACTTGCACCGACTACCTCGGCCGGCTCCGCCGATCCCTCGCCGGCGAGATCACCCCCGACCGCCACTACTTCGCCGACAAGGCCCACCAGCTTCACGCCGCCACCCGACGCATGGTCCGTCTCATCCAGGACATCGACAGCTGGCTCGGCGACTGCCCCTCCCAGACCCACTACGTCGACCCCGACGGCGACCGCTGCCTCATCGACTGCACCCTCCCCGCCGGCCACCAGGGCCCCCACGCCGACGGCGACCCGCTGCTCCCCGGCCGCCGACTCACCAGCGAGCTGCGCGACCTCGCCGACGCCGTCGAACGCATCAGCCACCAGTTCGGCTGGAACGCCCCCGCGGTCGACAGCGACCTCGCTCGGGCTCCGGACGCCACCAACGGCCCCGACGCCCTCGCCAACCTGGCGACCAACCTCGACGCCATCGCCCGCCGCACCGCCCGACTCGCCGTCGACGTCCGCCAGACCGCGCTACCCGAGGCGGCGGCTGGCACCTACACCCCGGTCGACACCACGCCCCGCCGGCACACGCCGTCCGCCGGATCACCAGCATTGGAGCTGTGAGTAGGCCGCTTCTCGCCTGGGTCAGCCGTGGCACCTTCCCTCAGGTGGTGAGGGCGCCCTCGTCCGACGGACGGTCGGGCACCGCTCGAAAGGGCTACGGCGCCCGTTGGTCGTCGGTACGCGACGCTGGTCTACGCCTACGGGTCGGCGGCGAGGGGTGACACCAGTTTGGGCCGCTAAGACCTGCGCACCGGCGCCTGGGACGCGGTCGAGCTCGACGTCCGGACGGGTTCGCTGTCGTTCGTGCCCATCGACCGCGACCAAGCTTCGGCGCTGATGGCGGGCGAGCGGGTCGAACCAGCTGCGTCCGAGGAGGCCGGGACGAGCTATCCCAGTGGCCGCACCGATCCGTGCTCCTTCCCGGTCGACAGCACGCCCGTCGGGGCGGACGCGGACTCCGACGACGCGGCCGCGCCCTAACTGGCTCTACGCGACGAACCTAGGACCGTGGCGCCGAGCACCTCACACCAGCGACGCGAGCCGGCGCTCCACCCAGGCCCGCGACCGCACTAACCCCGGTCGGGCACTCCCGCGCTCCGCAACCGGCCCGGATGCACCCAGTTACCTCGGCGATCGCACGGTCGGCCCGCTGACTTCCCGCAGTCGGGACACGGGAAGCGGCCGATCACCTGGCCCAGCGACAGCCGCCCGGCCGGACTCTCCCCAGTATGCGGAGACGCCACCCGATCAACCGCTGCAGTGGCGCCTCTCGACGAGGCGGCCGCCCCGGTCACCTCGGCCTCACGCCGACCCTTGGCCAGCACGGCCTGCTCCACCAGCCAGCACGTCGCATGCCAGCCGACGCCGTAGGAGTCATCGTCATCGATCGGCTTCCGGCACCGCCGGCAGGTCGCTCGCAGCCCGTCCCAACCCTGCCGCCACCGGTAGGAATCCCGACCGACTCGGCTGAACCTGCCCACCGTCACCTCCGCCTGTCCAGCGACCGTCCGCTGGCAGACGAGCGTACCGACGCGGACCGGACAACGTGATGCTGTGGTCCAGTCCGGCGACTGACCTCGATACCTCCTTCCATTGGCTGCCCGAGCCGATGGCTTGACCCCGTATTGTCGCTCCGTGGCGTTGATCAGGCGGGGGCGGCCCGAAGGGCCCGAGTCGGTCGAGTTGGTGGTCGCCGGGAATGGTGTTGTCGTGCAGGGTTCGCCCGGCGCCGTGACGACCTTCGTCGACCGGATCGCGGCGTTGACCAAGTCGGGTAGCCCCAGGCGCGTCATCGCGGACGGGCTCGCGGTTGCCGGACATGTCGGTGCGATCTCTCGCACCTATCGCGAGTACTTCGAGTTCGCTCCCCGTTCGCTCCGGATGCTGCGGGAGAACGGTGCCATCCCGACTGGAGATGGCTTCTTCCGCAGCTTCGTCCGATCGGGGCCTCTGGCGAACAGTCCGTTCGCCGGGCACCTCGACTGGAAGCTGGTGGAGCTCGGGCCTGAGCGGGCGCTTGCGATGCAGACGATGGTCGTTCATCTGGCGCTTCGTGCAGCGATCAGGGATCTCACCGCCGCGGTCGAGCGTGTCGAGGGGAAGGTCGACAAGCTGGTCACGCTCGCACGTGCCGAGCGGCTCGGGAGCGTGATCGGCGACCAGCTCACGTTGCAGTCCCTTGCCGAGAGCACGCGTGAGCGGGGGCGCATCAGCAAGACCGACTGGTCGACGGTGGACGGTCTCGGGGCTCCGATCTCGCGTGATATCGCAGCCCTTCGCGCTTACGTCCTCAGCGAGGTCGAAGACATCGAGCAGGTGTCGTTCGCTCGTCAACGGTCCGCAGAGTTGCAGGAGCTCGCAGACAGCCTGATCAAGGAGTCGCTCGCGCTCCTCGTCGCAGCCGAGCAGAACTACGTCCTGTGGCAAGAGCTGCGAGTCGCTCATGTCGCGACCCACGAGCGGAACGATCTGGACCAGGTGACCCGTGACGTGCGCGCACAACTGGTGGCGCTCGCCGAAGCCGACCAGGCGATGCTCGACGCGCTCCACCAGGCGGCAACCGACCTGCTCGACCCGACCGGCTACGAGGGGTTCGCGCTCGTCACCCGCGGCCGTTTGAGGGAGCGAGGAGAGATGTTGAACGAGACCATCACCTGGTTCGCGAACCAACGTCAACTCTCCGCTTCGCCGCTCGACGTCGACCTGCCCACGCTCAGGGACTCCATCCGCAACGCACGCGGCGCGCTCGCCTCCGGTATCGACTCGGCTGGCGCGACGATTGCTTCCATCGTGCGCGGCCGTGGCGACGGCGAGCCGGACGAACCGGACGAACCGGACAATCCGGACAAGTCGAGTTCGATCATCTGACTGACCAGTGCGGTATGTGAGACCGTTCCGACGCCAGCGATGTGGGTCCTCGGCGGTTCCTGGCGGTTGCTAACCCAGTCCGAGTCGGCGAGCCCGTGTGCCCCCGACCTTTCCACGAGCGAACCGGACGGTCTGCGCGTTGAAATCGACGCCGCCTTCGTCGACGTGCCAACCCGCGGATCTCCAGGCCCGAGCTTCCACCTTGGAGTCGTTCGCCCACCACTGACGTAGGCGGTAGGCGGTCGGAGAGAGCCCGCCGACGATCGTCGAGATCTCCCGAAAGGAAATCGTGACGGTCATCTCGTCAGCGGAGATGTCCGCAAGATGCGCTGCGAGACGGTCGTACTTGCCCATGACGCCATCGTCGCGCCCACCGCTCGACGCAACGTGGAGATCCCGCCCCCGCCCACGCATTGGTAGGTGACTGCCGGGCGATGCCGGCGTGGCGTCCTGAGGGGCCGAGTCCGTCCGTCGCTCGGAGGCGCTCGTGTAGGGTCCACGCCGACTACCGGCGTTCGAGGGCGTCCTCGCCCACCCACAGGACAGGGCGTCATCCCCCTTGGGGATGTCTGTGTAGCGCTCCACCCGAGGTATCGGAAGGCTGGCGCCCAGTAGGGCGGCGGCGAGCTCGACGCGTTGCCGACGCTGCCGTGAGCCCGAACACCGCCGGCAGCGCACCTGGGCCGCTAGCACGGATGCGTGTCCGGCGACGGCGGTCCGCACAGGTGATCGAGCGACCCGGGCACGATCCTCGCCGCTTCGAGGTAGCGCTCGAGGTCGCTGCTGCGCACCCGGACGACCCGGCCGATCCGGTAGCCAGGGAGCTGCCCGGCGTTGATGAGCCGGTACACGGTGCGGGGCACCACACCAAGCACGGACGCCACGCGCTGCACGCTGAGCCACCACCGTCGGCGCCATCCACAACTTCCGCCCCTGCCAAGCGACTGGTCATGGAGAGACACTACAAGGATTGAGAACCATCGTATAGACCTGACAAGTGGACAGCTCCTCGGTCGATGGCGCTCCACGTGACGGGCCTCACGTCATTGCGCCTGCTGCGGCACCGCGGCGGGCTGGGACTCAGCCAGCTCGACGTTCACGGAGGTCGGGCCCAGTCGTCCTCCCTCTCCGCGGACCCGGTCGATCAGCTCCCGTGCGAGGCTGCCGGCGTTCGCCGCCGGGCAGTACCAGATCGCCTCGAACGTCGAGCCCTGGCCACCCATGACATCGGCCGACACCCAGGGGCCACCGGGGAGGCGGAAGCTCCGAAGCAGATCGAACGCCACCTCCATGGCCTGCGTGTCGCCGAGCGCGTGGCAGGTCGAGCTCGAAGACGACGTGGACCATGTCCGGTGCGGGGCGGTCGGTCAGCCAGCCCTCGTGAAGGCCGACGACGCCGTTCACCAACGACGCCGCGACCATCCGGTGCATCCCGTCGAGGACCCGGTCGACACCGTCCCCGTCGTCGCTGACCCACAACACCGGCTGCTCGAACCCACCGTCACGCCGGTACTCGTCGACCAGCGCCTCGACTGTGGCGGCCGAGAACCGATCCGACAGCAGGTCGGCTGCGGCCTCGTCCCACGAGCCGCCGTACGCGGGCGCCAGTCGGCGCCGAGCCTCGGCGACCGGGACGTGCTCGATGCTCGGGGTCATCGAGCGGGAGTCCAGCGCACCTCCTGTCAGCATGAACAGGCGTACCGCCGAGTCGTGACCGTCCGGCGACCCAAGGCTCGACGGCGAGCCGGCGGCCTCTCGCCCGAAGGTGATCGAGTCGTGGTCGCCCTACTGCTCGGCGATGGCGGCGTCGGCGTGGGACGGAACGCCTTGGACCAGAGCCTCGAGCGAGGCGACCGGGACGACGACGCGCCGACCGAGACGGAGCGACGGCAGTTCACCTTGCCGGATGAGCTCGTAGGCGTGGCTCCGAGAGATGCCGAGTGCGACACCCGCTTCTTCGACGGTCATCGTGAGCCGGCGCGAGTTCATGATGTCCTCCACCTCAGGCAGTGCGTGGTCTACCTAATGCGGCGAGAGCTGGTGATCGTCTCGTGCAGCGGACCGATCGGAGCCGCGCCGTGGGGATCCGCGGCAGCTACGAGGCTGCCTGGTGGTCTCCCCGAGGTTCTTCGCGCCGATGGACCACCTGGCCGAGGTGGTCCGCCGCCTTGCGGTCGGCCGACGGGCGCGATCGCGCGTAGTGCTTCACCAGGACCTGCGGGCCGTGACCCTGGCGCTGGGCCACCATGCTGAGGTTGAAGCCGGCGTCGAGCAGCTCGGAGGACGTGAACTTCCGCAGCGCCACGATCGAGCCGTCGAACACGTCGGCGACGCCACGCTCCTTCGCCGCCTCGCGGCGCTGCGCGGACGCGACGGCGTCGGCCGCCCACTTGGTGCTCCGGCCAAGCCGACGGCCGATCTCCTCGTACGAGATCCCACCCTTGAGGTTCGGACCTGTCTTGCCCTTCGGCCGGTGGGCCGGCGCCTGCCGGAACAGCTCGAGGGCAGCGTCTTCCCGGGCGATCGTGTCCGGGCGCTTCCTTGCAATGCCGAGATGCTCCTTGAGGACTCCGACCCGGCGCGTCAGGTAGTCGGCCGCCATGGGAATCGAGCAATCCGGTTCGAGGCTGAACACGAAGGCGTCGGACCCCAGCTCCACGCCGGCCGCCGCCGCCCGTTCGTCCATCTGCTCGCAGTGCCGCAGGAGCATGGCCATCGTCTGCCCCTCCACGGCGACGTCACGCACGATTCGGGTCTTCGTCGTCTTGACCCGCCGGCCGTCGCTCGCCGTGTCGACAGTGATCCTTCCACGGGCGGGGAACAGGCGCGACCGGCGGATGCCGACGAGCTCTCCGCGCCGCATCCCGGTGACCGCGCCGAGCGTGAGGATCGGGGCGACGTCTGGAACGAGCTCGACCGCTGCCTCCAGGTACCGGCACAACTGGTCGACCTCCGGCGGTGCATGCTCCCGCGCGACATGGGTGCTCGTCGGGAGCTGGAAATCGGCCATCGGGCTCCGGCGGATGAGCCGACGGCGCTTCGCCCACCGGAAGAACGGCTGGTAGAGGTTCCGAGCGTCGTGCATGCGCGACGCACTGAGCCCCGCACGTCGCATCCTGCCGAAGACGCGGTCGATCGCCGCCTCGTCGACGTCGGAGACACGCCGGTGCCCGATCTCGGCGGAGAACCACCGCTCGTGGACGCCCCGGTAGTTCTGCACCGTTCCGGGGTCGCGACCCTTCTCTGCGATCAGGTGCTCGGTCAGGAACCGATCGATCGCGTCGTCCATCGTCATGTCGCGGTCCGCCTTCGACTCGACGGGTGGCGACTCGTGCACCTCGGCGACGAACGCAGCAAGGGCCTGCGACGCCTCCGCCGCCGTCGCGGCGTGCACCGTCTTGTGGATCCGGCGGACCGTGCCGTCGGCGAAACGGCCCGCCGTCACTCGGAGCTTTCACACACCGGGTCGGATCTGGACCTTCGAACCACCACCGCGGGCGGCTCGTCGCCGTGAGGGGCTCGCAGGTTGATCGGTTTCGACGGCGGCCAGGTGCCCTACCCGCACGCATGCTGGATCGGCCGGGCAGCCTGTGACCCGGGTTGCCGCTGGCAGCGGGCCGTGGACGAGCTCCCAGGCGACTCGCCGGGCGGTGGTCACGGTGCCGTTGACCCGCATCTGACCTGATCCATCGGACAGCCGGGCGCCCGTCCACAGGTGATGCTCGCCCGTACGATCGACCTTGGACTCGAAGCGGTCTGCAAGACCAGGCATCGGCCGGAAGTCGATGGAAGGTGTCTAGGACACGTCTAGTGGTCCGCGACGGTTCCGGCGCCGGACTCCTAGACACTTCTGTGGGTCTGGAACTGGCCCGTGACTAGGCACTTTCCTGTGCCCTCGCCGTGACTCGAACACGGGGCCTACCGCTTAGGAGGCGGTCGCTCTATCCACCTGAGCTACGAGGGCGCGCCGCCGACGGTAGTCGGGGCGGGGGCGAGGTCCGACACCCGGGTGCGCAGGGTGTCGAGCAGGCCCGGGCGCTCCTTCATCGCCGTGCGGCTGGCGCCGCTCAGCGCCCACGGTTGCAGGCGGGGCGCCGACGAGGCGGTGGCCTCGGGGCCCACCACAGCGACGGCCGCCGCAACCGCCCGGTCGACGCCGACGGACAACGAGGTGGCCGCGAGCAGCTCGGCGACGTCGGCGGCGAGCAGGGTGTCGCTGGCCGCCAGCTCGCTGAAGCCGAAGTCGATCATCCACACCGCACCGTCGGCGGCCACGAACACGTTGGCCAGCCGCAGGTCGCGGTGGGCGACGCGGTGCCTTCGCAGCAGCGCCACCTCGGTCCAGATCCTGGCGAGCAGGTCGTCGTCGAGGTCGGCCGGGTCGAGCCGATCGAGCGAGCGGCCGTCGACCGCCTCATAGGCGAGCACGAACGACGCGGGCTCGGCGCTGGTGAAGGCGACGACCCGCGGCGTGTGCGAGCCCATGTCGCGGGCCGCGAACGCGACGAGGGCCTCGTGCTCGACGGCGCGCCGCAACGACATGTAGCCGCGCTCGTCGCCCAGGTCGCGGGGCACGATCCGCCGGTAGAGGCGGAAGAGCAGGTCGGCGCTGCGCTCGTCGCGCCCCAGCGCCTTGACGAACAGGCGCCGGCCGTCGGTGCCCTCGGCGAAGTACGGCGTCGAGCCGCGGGCGTCGAGGCTCGCCTGTTCGATGCGCCGAAGGGGTACGCCGACGGCACCGAGCCCGGCGGCGATCGCCTCGCCGCTGGCCCGGCGCGGCGGTGCCCCGAGCAGCACCACGGCCAACGCCCCGGCGAACCAACCGACGAGCAGCGCCCGCACGGAGGCGAACCCGACCGGCGCCACGAGCGCCCGACTGACCATCACCCCGAGCACCACCGCCCAGGCGACGCGCCGCCACGGACGACTCACCCAGGGCGCGACCGCGGTGGCCACCGCGGCCATAACCGCCAACACCAGCTCGGAGGTCGCCCCATTGTCGGTGAACCAGTCGAGGCTGTCGCCGTGGTCGGCGAGGTCGCGACCGGTCGGGTCGTCGGGGAGCCCCACGAGCGCGCCCAACGCCAGTGCCACGACGGCCCCCACCAGGGCGGCCGTCAGCCGGCGCCAGCGCCGCCGGACGACGGCGTCGACGGCGCCGCCGACGAGCAGGGCGACGCCCGTGACCCATGTGGCGAACACCAGGGTCGTCACGAGCCACGACGGCACCGCGTCGACGCCGCGGAGCAGCTCGCCGCTGTTGTCGACCACCTGGTCACCGATCAGCCACTGGGCCAGGAGCAACACGACGAGCGCGGCGGCCGCCACCACGGCCCGCAGGACGTCGGCCGGTGACCGCTCGCTCGCTGCCACCGGGGTCTCATGCACCTCGACCGTTGCCGGCACAAGCGCGGGATCGGGCTCACCGTGGGCGACCATGGCCGCACGGTCCTCCACTCGAGCCGACGCCGCATCACTCCACCGGGGTGATGCGGCCTCCTCAGGCCGGTTCGTCAAAGCTGACCACGTCGAGCAGCACGTGGTCGATCTGCCAGTCCTCGAGGCAACCCCGGAACTGGCGACGGTTGGTCTCGTCCATCGCCGGGGCCAGCACCGCCCGGAACCGGCGGTCGCCGAGCGGCTCGATGTCTCCGACCACGTCGGAGGTCACTTCCAGGCGGCACGTGTGGATCTGGGACTCGACCATCTCCGCGAGCGTCTGGCCCTGCTCACCGCCACGGGTCTCGGCACTCACGACCAGCTCGACCTGCGAACCCGGAGGCACCGGCTCGTGGGTCGACAGCGTCGCCTCGCGCAGGCCCGCGACCGCCAGCCAGCCCAGGACCACGCCGACAGCGCCGAGAGCGACCGACCCGGCGGTCACCTTCATTCGTGGGCCGCCGACCGCAGCAACTTGCGTATCTGGGCGTCGTCGGTGCCGGGCACCTCCTGAGCCAGCACCGTGACCTCGTCGACCAGCAGGCCCCCGTGCGGGTAGCTGATGGGACCGAGTTGCCGGGCGAGCCGGTCCTCGCCGGCGGGGGTGGTGGTCGACGAGGCGATCCGGTCGACCAACCACGCGACCCCCGAAAGGATCACACCGCCGCCGACCAGGAACGTGATGAACACGTTCAGCTGCGACGGCGACTCCTTGAGCCAGGCGAACCGGTCCCGGGACGGTGGTCGGTTGGCGCGCAGGATCTCGCGCAGCATCGGGTCGAGCACGTCCTGGTTGGCCCGCTCCAGCCGAGCCAGGCGGCGCAGCACGAGACCGGTCGCGAGGCCGACCTCGGCGATGAGCACGACCAGCCCGAAGAACAACGCCCGGTTCCACTCCCACCGGTTGAGCGACACGATCAGATACGCGGCCGCACCGACCATTGTCGCGACGCCGGCCAGCCAGCCGATCGTCTTCACGATGTCGCCTCCTCGTCGTCCTGGACGGTGACTCGTCCCGTCTCACCGTCGACCACCACGTGCGTGCCCTCCGGCAGGTCGCGTTGGGCCCCGGCGTAGCCGACCACCGTGGCCACCCCGGCCTCGCGGGCGAGGATCGCCAGGTGGGACAGCACGGACCCGGTCTCGGCCACGATGCCCTCCAGACGCGACAGCAGCGGTCCGAGCCCGGGGTTGAGGGTGGTCGTGACCAGGACCGAGCCCATGGGTGGATCGTGTGCGTCGTAGGTCACGACCCCAGACGCGAGACCGCCGCCGGCGCCGGTCCCCCCACCGACCTCCTGGGCGACCTGGACGCGGATGGGCTTGCCCAAGTCGGAGATCTGGAACCAGGTGGGAAGCGGGGCCCCGAAGTCGTGGTCGTGAGCCGACACAAGGTTGGCCACGACTGTCGCGCGCTTGGTGGCCACCGCCTCGACGTGGTCGAGGTTCATGTGCCGGATGAGCCCGGGCTCGGTCAGCCCGCCGGCCGCGTGGAGGCGAACCCCGAGCGCCCACGCGGCACGCCCCGACAGCTCCTGCATCCACCGCACGCGCAACCGCAACGCCTCGCGCAGGATGCCGTTGTCGTTGCCGCTGGCCTTCTCGGGACCCAGGTTGACCGCGGTTGCCTCCTGGGGCAGCACGGGCCGGGCCGCAACTCGTGGCGGTGCGAGGGCCAGCACGATCGGGCTGCGATCGAGGATGTCCTCGTCGCTCAGCCCGTCCTCACGCGCTTCGACCAACACGCGCAGCGCCACCGCTGCGCCCGTCATGCGGGTCCCGCCGGTATCGGTCAACATGCCCATCAGGATCTCGTGCGCGTGAAGGGCGCGCAGGATGGTGCGACTCCGATGGAGCAACGCGAGCAGCTGCCGGCTGGTGAGCTGGCCCAACGCGGGAACGGCCTCGAGGTCGTGGTCGACCCGGTCGAGCAGGTGCTCGGCGAGGCGGGGCAGCGCTGCCCGCAAGCGGCCCACCCGCCACGCGCCCCGCAGGCGGCGGACCTGTCGCACCGGGTTGAGCGTGCCCACCACTCGCCCCGCGGACGGGATCTCGCCTGCCAGCCGCAGATCGATCGCGACGTGGCCGTCGATCGCGACCAGCACCTCGCTGGCGTCGACCTCCCGCTGGGTGGCGGCACCGGCCAGCAGCACCGCCTCGGCCACCGCTTCGCGCAGTGGAGGCACCCAGAGGTCGCGCTCGAGCTCGGTCAGCGGTTCAGGGAACGTCTCGGCGACCGGCCCCGGCCCGTACACGGGTCCTCGAGGCACACCACGGATCTCGGTGGTCACCGGACGTGCCTGGAGCAGCCACGCGGTGTCCTCCTCGTCGATCGCCCATTCGATGTCCTGCGGGCCACCGAACGCCGTTGCCACATCCCTCGACAGGTTCATGAGCAGGCGCAGGTTGGCGCGCCCGAGCGCGGGCCCGTCTCCCCGATCCTCGTCGATCACCTCACCCAACTCGTCGAGGACGTACCGGGCCCCGCTGACCTCGCCGCTGACCAGTGCCTGGGGGCCTCCCTCCACAGCCGTCACGACGCGCCGGTCGGTGCGCCCGGTCACGGGATCGATGCCGAACATGACCCCGCCGAACGCCGGCTCGAGCAAGGGCTGGACGAGCACGGCGATCGGATCGTCCTCGGCCGATGCCCGGATCCGCGAGTCGAGGACCGCCTGCACGGCCGCCGCGAACTCCTCGGCACCCTCGATGCCGACGACCGACTCGAACTGGCCGGCCATCGACGACTCGGAGGTGTCCTCGACCACCGAGGAGCTGCGCGCCACCAGGCTGCGGCGGTCACCGCCCGCTCGAGCGAACGCGTCCCGGACCGCGGGGTGGTCGCGCACGCGCGCACCGTCGTCGACCGCCTCGGAGAAGGCGGTCGTGATCACGACGCCCGGAAGCACGTGCAGCCCGCCGGCAGCGGCACGGCCGAGCGCCGCCGCCTTGCCCCCCGTGAGAGCCGGATCGAGCGCGTCGACCAGGTCCAGCTCGACCACGAACGGCCGTGCCACGGCCTCGTCGCCCGATCGCTCGGCGGACACAGTGGTCGACCCCTCGTGGCCATCGACGTGTGGATCGCGAGCGGAAGCCACGACGGCATCTCACGCCGTCTGTCCCGGTCTGTCAATGACAAGGGCTTCACCGGTGCGCGAGCATGTCATCCCACGAGCTTGTCGTTGACGTACGAACCCCGCGCGATGTCGTCGATGCCACCCCCGCCGCCCGCCGATTCGCCCTATGGCTCGCCGTACGGCGGCGTGCCCCGGGCCCACCCGCAGGGCACGACCATCCTCGTGCTCGGCATCCTCGGCATCGTGATCTGCGGCATCCTCGCCCCGATCGCGTGGGTCATGGGCAACAACGCCATCAAGGAGATCGACCGCAACCCGTCGGCCTATTCCAACCGGGGCACGGTCAACGCCGGGCGCATCCTGGGCATCATCGGCACGGTGCTCTGGGCGATCGGCATCATCGTCACGCTGGCCGCCTAGTGGTGCGACGCACCACTAGGTGCGCTCAGCGGGCGGGTCGGCCCGTCGTACGATGCCGCAATGTCGTCACCACCTCCGCCTCCGCCGCCCAGGTACGACGCGCCGTACGGCGGGTACGGGGGCTACGGCGGCTGGGAGCACCCGCAGGGTACGACCATCCTGGTGCTCGGCATCCTTAGCCTCGTGTTGGGACTGTCCTGCGGGATCGGATTCCTCCTGGGTCCCGTCGCCTGGGTGATGGGCAACAACGCCAGTGCCGAGATCGACCGCAACCCGATGGCCTACACCAACCGCAGCTCGGTGCAGGCCGGACGCATCTGCGGCATCGTGTCGTCGTGCATCCTGATCCTGTCGGTCGTGGTTCTCGTCGTTGCGATGGTCGCAGCGGGAGCTTCGTCGTCCACCTGACAGGAGTCGAATGATCGACGTTCCGGCTGGGCACCTGTACCTGGGCGGGGCGATCGGCCCGACGTCACGCGAGCGCACCGCCGAGGCGGTCCTACTCGACGCGTCGGGTACCGACCTCGAGGTTCCGCTCGAGAAGAGCGATATCCGGGTCACCGCGCTGTCACTCGTGTGGGTTCCCGCGCGCTGACCGCCGCATCGATCGCTCGTCCCGGCACACTCGTCGCCATGCGCGAGGCGGGAAGTGCCCTCCGAGCTACGACGCGCGAGCCCGAGTCCCGGGTATCGACGCTCGAGCTGTTCTTCGACCTGGTCTTCGTCTTCGGGTTCACGCAGATCACCGGGGCGATCACCCACGACCCGACGGCCGAGGGCCTGGCGCGCGGAGTGCTGGTGTTCGCCGTGCTCTGGTGGGCATGGGGCGCCTACGCGTGGCTGACCAACGCGGTGCCGACCGGTGAATCGGCGCCACGCGTGGTCGTGATGGCGGCGATGGCGGCGATGCTCGTGACCGCGCTGGCGGTGCCCACCGCGTGGGACGACGGCGGCGTCGCCTTCGCCCTCGGGTATCTGGCCGTGATGGCGCTGCACACCGCGCTGTTCGTCCTGGCCGGGGAGAACCCCGAGACCACTCGCCGGGCGATCATGCGCCTGGCGCCCACCAACCTGGGCGCCGGCCTGCTGTTGCTGGGCGCCGGCCTGGCCGACGGCACCACCCAGACCGTGCTCTGGGTCGCCGCCATCGCCATCAACTACGCCGGTCCGTACATCACCGGGGTCGCCGGGTTCACCATCCACCCCGGCCACTTCGTCGAGCGCCACGGTCTGATCGTCCTGATCGCACTGGGCGAGTCGGTCGTCGCCATCGGCGCCGGTGGCGACGACATCTCCGTCGACTGGACGCTGGCCGGCACCGCTCTCGTCGTCATGGCCCTGATCGCCGGGCTGTGGTGGGACTACTTCACCGGCGACGCGGACGCCACGGAGCGCGTGCTCGTGGCGGCCCAGGGCCACGAGCGGGCCCGGCTCGCCCGCGACATCTACAGCTACCTGCACGTACCGCTCGTGCTCGGCATCGTGTTCGCCGCCGTGGGCATCCACGAAGCGCTCGTCCACAGCGCCGAGCCCCTCGACCCCATCTTCGCCGGTGCCTTCGCCGGCGGGGTGGCCCTGTACTTCGCCGGGCTCGCCGCCATCCGGGTGCGCAGGGGCGACCGCGCGGGCGCGTCGTGCCTCGTCGCGGTGGTGGTCGCGCTGGCGATGATCCCCGCCGGCAGCCGCATCGACGCGGTGGCCACCGTCGGCGTCCTGGCCGCCGTGGCGCTCGGCGTGGCGGTCACCAAGACGCCATCACGTCAGGTGGTTGAATCAGAGGCGTGACCCTCGCTGCCGACGACGCCGCCGCCCACGTCGACCGCACCTGGGACGACGACATCGTCCCGGTGCTGCACGACTACATCCGCATCCCCAACGTGTCCGTGGCGTACGACGCCGGCTGGGCCGAGGCCGGGCACATGGCGCGAGCCACCGAGCTGCTGCGCGACTGGTGCCAGCGGCACGCAGACGAGGGCCTGGCGGGCGCCACGGTCGAGGTGCAGGAGATCGAGGGACGCACGCCGGTGCTGATCGTCGACGTCCCCGCGACGGGCGACGGCGACCCCGACGACACCGTGCTGCTCTACGGCCACCTCGACAAGCAGCCGCCGTTCACGGGCTGGCGCGACGGGTTGGGCCCGTGGGAGCCGGTGGTCGACGGCGACCGCCTGTACGGGCGCGGCAGCGCCGACGACGGCTACTCGACCTTCTCCGCCATCACCGCGCTCGAGGCCGTGCAGGCCGCCGGCGGCTCGCACAGCCGCTGCGTGGTGCTGATCGAGGCGAGCGAAGAGTCGGGCAGCCCCGACCTCCCCGCCCACCTTGACGCGCTCGGCGACCAGCTGGGAGAGCCGTCGCTGGTGATCGCCCTCGACTCGTGGTGCGGCGACTGGGACCGCCTGTGGATCACCACGTCGCTGCGGGGCCTGTTGGACCTGACGCTCGACGTCGACGTGCTGACCGAGGGCGTGCACTCGGGCTCGTCAGGCGGCGTCGTGCCGTCGAGCTTCCGCATCCTGCGCTCGCTGCTCAGCCGCATCGAGGACGAGCGATCGGGCGAGCTGCTCGTGCGCGAGCTGCACGTCGACATCCCCGAGCAGCGGCTGCGCCAGATCACCGCTACGGCCCCCGAGCTTGGCGACTTCGCCGACCGGTTCCCGTTCGCCGGCGAGACGCAGCCCGAGCGCCCCAGCACCGAGCAGCAGCTCATCGCCCGCACATGGCAGCCCGCACTCGAGGTCGTGGGCATCGAGGGCGCTCCCCCGCCCGGCGAGGCCGGCAACGTGCTGCGCCCGGGGACGGCCGTCAAGCTGTCGGTGCGCGTGCCGCCCACGGCCGATCCGGTCGCCGCGGCGGACGCGATCGAGCGGCGCCTGACGGTCGACCCGCCGTACGACGCCCGGGTGACGGTGCACAGGGGCTCGGCCGAGCCCGGGTGGCATGCACCGCCCGAAACACCCTGGCTCGCGCGGGCCATCGAGGCGGCGTCGGTCGCGGCGTTCGGCCAGCCGTCGCGCTCGCTGGGCGAGGGCGGCACGATCCCCTTCATGGGCATGCTCGGCCGCCGGTACCCCGACGCGCAGTTCGTGATCACCGGCGTACTGGGCCCCGAGTCGAACGCGCACGGCCCCAACGAGTTCCTGCACCTGCCGACCGCTCGCCGGGTGACGACGGCCGTCGCGCACATCCTGGACGCTCACGCGCGACGGCCTCGCTGAGGTCCTCGCGCCGGCGGCCGAGTGTGCCGGTGACCGATCGGCGCACCTGGCGGGGAGGTCCGCCGATCGGGCAGGGGCGATCGATAGCCTCGCCGATGGAAGTGGAAGGCCCCGAGCGTCAGACCGGAGTTAGCCGATCTGTTGCTCGGGGCCAACCTTTTGGCTGACGCTCTGGCGCCATCGCCGGCGGCGCCCGCCGGCTCTGGTGCCAACCGCCCTGGGGCGAACCCCGGAGGCGGCTCGGAGCACTGTCAGCGGATTTGGGTCCGCATCAGACACTCCGTCGGCAATCTGCCTCTCCCCCAGACCGCCGCTTTCCCAGGACCTTCGCTGTGGACCAAGGCCCTTTGCTGATGTCCTCGGCTCGTGCTGCCGTGGTGGATGGGATGATCTTGCGACCCGCGAAACCGCAGGTCAAGCGCTATTTCGCAATCCCCAGGCCTTTCCCCAGACTTTCCACAGTCATCCCCAAGCAACGCACAGTTGCACACAGCGTGGTCACAGGTCACCCACAAGCCGAGGGGCCCGGAACGGCCCCGTTCAGCCCCCGATCTCCCGGATGCGACGGGCGATGAACGCCCTCTCCGGCGCCGAAGGATCGAGATCGAGCGCCGTCCGGAACCGGGGCCGCGATGGACATCTGTGCGCGACCAGTCGATCACACGCGCCGCTCCCGCCCCTGCCAGTACCGGTCGCGCAGCACGCGGGTGTACAGCTTGCCCGTGGGGTGGCGGGGCAACTCGTCCTCGACGTCGACCGAGCGGGGCACCTTGTACCCGGCCAGGCGGGCGCGGGCGAACGCCAGCAGGTCCTCCTCCAGCTCCGGCGACGGCGTGGCGTCCGGCCGCAGCTCGACCGCCGCCTTGACCTGCTCACCCCACTCGTCGTCGGGGATGCCGAACACCGCCACGTCGGCCACAGCCGGGTGCTCGGCGAGGACGTGCTCGATCTCGGCCGGGTAGATGTTGACCCCGCCCGAGATGATGACGTTGGCCGTCCGGTCGGCCAGGTGGACGTAGCCGTCGGCGTCGACGCGGCCGATGTCGCCCATGGTGAAGACGCCCGGCGCCAGGTGGGCGGCCGCCGTCTTGTCGGGCGCCCCGTGGTACTCGAACACCCGCTCCTGCACCCGGTGGCGGCAGTAGAGCGTGCCGACCTCGCCGGCGGGGAGCGTGGCGCCGTCGTCGCCGACCGCGAACACCTCGTAGTGCGGCACCGGCCGCCCCACCGTGCCCGGCCGCGCCAGCCAATCGGCCGAGTCGACCAGCGTGAACACCCCCGCCTCGGACGTCCCCCAGTACTCCACCAGCACCGGCCCCCACCAGTCGATCATCCGGGCCTTGACCTGCGGTGCGATGGGGGCGGCGCCGTGCAGGACGGTGCGGAGCGAGGACCCGTCGAAGCCCCGGCGCACATCGTCGTCCAGGCGCAGCAGCCGGACGAACATCGTCGGCACGAGGTGGCTGGCACGCACCGACCGCTCGTCGATCAGGCGGAGCGTCACGGCCGGGTCGAACCGCGGCATCAGCACGAGCTCGGCTCCGGCGTGCAGGTCGCCGACCGCGAAGCCGAGCGGCGCGGCGTGGTACAGCGGACCGGTGACCAGATGCGGGCCGCCCCCGTCGAGCCCCACCGCGCTGCCCACCGCGGCGAGCGCCCCGAGCTGGTCGGCGACCGTGCTCCCGGTGGCGCGCACGACCCCCTTGGGCCGCCCGGTCGTCCCGGACGTGTACAGCATCGACCGGCCCGCAGGTCCGTCGAGCGCGAACGGCTCGTCGGTGCGGTCGGCCAGCGCGGCGTCGAGCTCGTCGCCCGCGTGCAGCACGACGACGTCGAGGCCGGCCGTGGCCTCCGCGGCCACGGCAGCGAACGCCGGCTCGGTGATCAGCAGGCGCGCCCCCGAGTCGGTGAGCACGTAGCGCACCTCGTCGGCGGTGAGGTGCCAGTTCACAGCGGTGTACCTGGCCCCGGCGAGGACCGCCGCAGTCGCCATCTCGACCAGCTCGACCCGGTTGCCGAGCAGGAGCGCCACGGTGCCGCCCGGGGCCACCCCGGCGGCCCGGAAGAGGCGCCCGGCCCGGGTCGCCCGGTCGACCAGCTCGGCACGGCTGCGGCGGCGGTCGAGGTCGTCGAGGGCCGGCGCGTCGGGCGCGGCGGCCGCCAGATCGAGGAGCGTCACGGACGCATCATGGCCGCGGGCTAGGTTCTGCGTCATGGCTGGAGGTGGACACGGAACCAAGGCAGTCGTCGCCGCACTGCTCGCAAACACAGGCATCGCGATCGCCAAGTTCATCGGCTTCGCGATCACCCGATCCGGCTCGATGCTGGCCGAGGCCGTCCACTCGGTGGCCGATGCCGGCAACCAGGCCTTGCTGCTGCTCGGCGGCAAGAAGGCACAGCGCGCTCCCACCGCGGAGCATCCGTTCGGCTACGGCCGCGAGCGCTACTTCTGGGCGTTCGTGGTGTCGATCATCCTGTTCAGCCTCGGTGGCATGTTCGCCACCTACGAGGGCATCGAGAAGCTCCGCCATCCGCACGACATCGAGAACCTGACGGTCGCGATCGTCATCCTCGTGCTGGCGATCATCCTCGAGACGTTCTCCTTCCGCACGGCGATCCTCGAGGCCCAGAAGGTCAAGGACCCGCAGACCAGTTGGTGGACGTTCATCCGTCGCTCCAAGAACCCCGAGCTGCCGGTCGTGCTCCTCGAGGACCTGGGAGCCCAGGTCGGCCTGATCGTGGCCCTCGTCGCCGTCACGATGGCGGAGATCACGGGCGAGCCTCGGTGGGACGGCGCAGGCACGCTGATCATCGGCCTGCTGCTCATCGTCATCGCCGTGATCCTGGCGGTCGAGATGAAGGGCCTGCTCATCGGCGAGTCGGCGTCGACCGCCGATCAGGAGAAGATCGTCGCCGCGATCGAGGTCGAGCCCAGCGTCAAGCGGCTCATCCACATGCGCACCCAGCACATCGGGCCGGACGAGCTGCTGGTCGGCGCCAAGATCGAGCTGATTCCCGACCTGTCGGTGGCCGAGATGGCGGAGACCGTCGACCGCATCGAAGCCAGCGTGCGCCGTGCGGTGCCGATCGCCCGCATCATGTACCTCGAGCCCGACATCTTCCGCACCCAGGTCCCCGCCGACGAGCCCGCGCCGGCCCACCTCGAGACGAGCTGACATGGCCGACTCGCCGGGCGCCAGCGCCCGCGACGTCGGCAAGTCCCAGCTCGAGCGCCTGGGCCGGGTCATCAGGGAGCAGCGCACGCTCGCCGAGCTGTCGCTGCGCGACCTGGCGGCGCGCACCAACGTCTCGAACCCGTACCTCTCCCAGCTCGAGCGGGGCCTCCACGAGCCGTCGGTCCGGGTGGTCAAGGCCATCGCCAAGGCGCTGAACATGTCGGCCGAGGCGCTGATGGTGCAGGCCGGCATGCTCGACGGGCCCACCGACGCCGACCCGGCGACGTCGGTGGTCGACGCCGTCCGCAGCGACCCGCTGCTCACCGACGAGCAGAAGGCAGCCCTGCTGACGGTGTACCGCAGCTACATCCAAGAGTCTCGTGGAGTCCCGTAAGCCCGCTGACCTAGGTGACAAGTCCAGTGGAGTACGTGGGGAGCACGGGTGCCGATGTCCAACCGGTGACGGCCCGAGCCCACGCGGACCCGACGGTCCGCCTCAATCATCTCGCCGATCGCCTGACCAACGACGGTCAGCTCGACGGGACCATCCGCGTGCCGGGTGCGGCCGGGGATCTGACGGTGACCGCCGATCTGCGCGCCCGGCAGATCACGACCAGCACGGACGTCTCGGCTCCGACCGACCGCGGCAGCAAGGCGCGGGTGACGTGGATGCTCCGCCAGTTCGATTCCGACACGCCGAGGGATGTGTCGATCGAGGCATGGCCCCGCATGGCACGACAACCGCTGGTCGCGTCGCTGGCCGCAATGCACGAGAACCGAGACCTTCTGCTCGACCCCGACCGTCGCGACATCCTCCGGTTCCGCCTGGTGCGACGCACCGAGATGGGTCAGCTTCGCAAGGAAGAACCGCACCAGGCGGAGGGGGACAGGCATGACCATTGTCAGGGCGAGCGTGCTCGCGATCGTTGTCGTGTTGGCGACAGGCTGCGCGAGCGAGGCGGACGACGCGAGCATCGCAGAGTCGGCCACCGCGACCGAGGAGAGCGACAGGCCGACGACGACCAGGGACAGGCCGACCGCCACGGACGCGCCGACCACGACGACCGTGCCGGAGCCACCGACGCTCCCCATGGGTGAGACGTTGTCCTTCACAACGACCGAGTTGGGCGGCGACAACGAGACGTTCATCGACGTCACGATGGCCAATCCGGCGACCTTCACCGAGTCGCCCATGCAGTACGGCCCTGAGCCTCAGAACGGCATGTACCTGGTGGTCGATGTGACCGTGGTGGTGGCGGCCAACAGCGCGGGCACGTATTCGGCCGGCCCCCACGGGTTCAAGTTCGTGGCCGCGGACGGCACCGTCGCCGAGTCCAGTTTCGCCGCCGGTATCGACCCGCAGTTGTCCTTCGTCGACCTGTCGGCCGGCCAACAGGTGAGCGGCAAAGTCGTGTTCGACATCAACCCTGCGCACCAGATCGGCGGCAGAGTGCAGATCGACGACGTGGGCGCCAACTACAACCAGCCGTTCGCCTACTGGGGGCCGCTGTGAGCGCACGCTGGGTGATCAGCCGTCGATCAGGCGCCGACGCGTGGAACGGGCCACGCCCACTACCTTCCAACCGTGCTGCTGACGCCGCTGTACGACCAGCCTTCGTTCCTCCAGGTCGACCTGCCGCTGGGTGATCCAGCGGTGCCACTGCTGCGCCAGCGGCGGCGGCTCGCATCGCTGCTCGGCGGGCTCGATGACGAGCAGTGGGAGGCGGCGAGCCGGTGTGAGGGCTGGTCGGTGCAGGACGTGGCCGCGCACCTCGTCAGCACCAACCAGTTCTGGGCCTTTTCCATCGAGGCCGCTCTCGCAGGGAAACCGACGCGCTTCCTCGCCGCGTTCGATCCGGTGGCATCGCCAGCTCAGCTGGTCGAGGCCGTCCGATCGCAGTCGCCGGCCGACGTGCTCGACCACTTCGTCGAGACGAACGAAGCCATCGCCGGCACCATCGTCGATCTCGACGATGACGGCTGGTCGACGCTCGGGGAGGCACCGCCGGGCCATGTCCCGCTCCGCGCCGTTGCGCTGCACGCGCTGTGGGACGCGTGGATCCACGAGCGCGACATCGTGCTGCCGCTCGGACTCACCCCGGTCGAGGAGCCCGACGAGATCACCGGCAGCCTGAGCTACGGCGCGGCGCTCAGCCCGGCGTTCGCGGTGGCCGGGGGCACCACGCGTCACGGGGCGATCGCGGTCGAGGTCACCGACCCGGACATCGACTTCGTCGTGGACGTCGGCAAGTCGGTGGTCATCCGAGCCGGCGCCGCGCCCGCTGACGCGCTTCACCTCAGCGGCCCGGCAGTCGAGCTTCTCGAGGCGCTCAGCTTCCGTGCCCCGCTCCCCTGTCCGGTGGTCGACGACCACCAGTGGCTCCTCAGCGGTCTCGCCCAGGTCTTCGACCGCGCACCGTGAACCGCGGCGGTGTGTGACCCCTTGTGCGGGGGTCGATGATTCCCCATCCACCATGTTTCGGCGACATGCGTCAGGTCCCGTTCGGGGAGAGGATCACCTTCAGATAGCCGTCGCGGCGCTCGTCGAACCGTCGGAAGGCGTCGGGCGCCTCGTCGAGCGGCAGCCGATGGCTGACGATCCGTGACGGGCGCGCCTGACCGGTGGTGATGAGATCGCGCAGGCGCCCGTTGTAGCGCTCGTCCTCGTCACGACCCATACCGATGTGGACGCCCTTCCTGAACAGCAGCCCCCAGGGGATGGGGAGGATTCCATGTGACTCCGGTTCGCCAACGGCTCGGGGGTCGGAGTCCAAGAACACGCCGACGATGCCCAACCGCCCGCCCGGCTGCACGAGCTGCGCCAGCGCCTGCGTGACCCAGTGCGGGTCCTCGCGGCTCGTGTCGTCACGCGCACGAGCTTGGAAGCCGATCGCGTCGATCCCGCACGTCACGCCCAGGAGCGGGTCTTCGCCGCGGTAGGCGCTGGCGCTGCCGCGCAGCCGACGGCGATGCTCGAGGATCTGCTCGACCGGATCGGCAGCCGTGAAGTCGATCGGCTCGCAGCCGAGCTCGCCCGCCTTGTCGAGCCGATCGGCGACGTGGTCGACCACGTAGACGTCGGCCGCGCCGCGCAGACGGGCGCACATCGCCGCGAGCAGACCGATCGCCCCGGCACCGAAGATGGCGACGCTGTCGCCGGCGGAAACGCCGGCCAGCTCGGTGGCGTGATATCCGGTTGGGAAGGCATCTGCGAGCAGCACGAAATCGTGCTCGAAGTCGTCGCCGGGCTCGCCCGGCAGCTTGAGGCAGTTGGCATCCCCGAACGGAACGCGCACGAGCTCGGCCTGGGCGCCCCGGTAGTCGCCCATCCCCGGGTAGCCGTAGGCCGCCCCGGCCGCACCGGGGTGGGTGGTCAGGCACTCGGCGCTGCGTCCCTCCACGCAGCTCGCACAGAACCCACAGCAGATGTGCGTCGGCACCACCACACGATCACCCGGCTGGACATCGACGACGGCGCTGCCGACCTCCTCGACGACGCCGAGCGGCTCGTGGCCTATCACCATGCCCTTCGGCTCGCCCATCCGCCCTTCGTAGATGTGCAGATCGCTCCCGCACATCGCGCTCGAGGTGACGCGCATCAGCACATCCGTCGACGCTTCCAGCTCGGCGTCGGGTACCTGCTCAACACCGACCTTCCGAACGTCTTGCCAAACGAGAGCCTTCACGTGAACCTCCCGACCTCTCGACAGCCGGCTACATCACGGCGATGGCGACCACGAGCAGGGGGATGACCGTGGCGGACGCCTGGACAGTGTCGCCGACGTTGAACCAAACCAACAGGTGGTCGTCGATCTCGTCGACGAGCAGCTCGACGGTGTCGCCGGCGGCGACCTTGTTGCGATCGCCATAGGACACGAACGTCGTGGCGTTGCGGATCTGGTGCTCACGGTGTCCGCGAGGGCCTCGGTCAGGTGCCGACGTAGTCCGCGAGGTGCTCGCCGGTGAGGGTGGAGCGGGCGGCGACGAGGTCGGCGGGTGTGCCCTCGAAGACGATCCGGCCGCCATCGTGGCCGGCGCCCGGGCCGAGGTCGATGATCCAGTCGGCGTGCGCCATGACCGCCTGGTGGTGCTCGATGACGATGACCGACTTGCCGGAGTCGACGAGACGGTCGAGCAGGCCGAGCAGCTGCTCCACGTCGGCGAGGTGGAGGCCGGAGGTCGGCTCGTCGAGGACGTAGACGCCGCCCTTCTCGCCCATGTGGGTGGCCAGCTTGAGGCGCTGCCGCTCGCCGCCGGACAGCGTGGTGAGCGGCTGGCCGATGTTGAGGTAGCCGAGCCCGACGTCGGCGAGGCGCTCGAGGATCTTGTGCGCGGCCGGCGTGTGCGCCTCGCCGTCGCCGAAGAACTCCTCGGCCTCGGCGACCGGCATGGCGAGCACCTCGCTGATGTCCTTCCCGCCGAACGTGTACTCGAGGACCTCGGCTTGGAACCGCTTCCCCTCGCACTCCTCGCAGGGGGTGGCGACGCTGGCCATGATCCCCAGGTCGGTGTAGATGACGCCGGCGCCGTTGCACGCGGGGCAGGCGCCCTCGGAGTTGGCGCTGAACAGCGCCGGCTTCACGCCGTTGGCCTTAGCGAACGCCTTGCGGATCGGGTCGAGCAGCTTGGTGTACGTAGCCGGGTTGCTGCGCCGCGAGCCGCGGATCGGGGCCTGGTCGACCGACACCACGCCGTCGTGCCCCGACACCGAGCCTTGGATCAGCGAGCTCTTCCCCGACCCGGCCACGCCGGTCACCACGACCAGCGCGCCGAGCGGGATGTCGACGTCGACGTCCTGCAGGTTGTGGGTGCTGGCGCCGCGCACCTCCAGCGCACCCGACGGCTCCCGCACCGACGGCTTCAAGGAGGCCCGGTCGTCCAGGTGCCGCCCGGTGAGCGTGCCGCTGGTCCGCAGCCCGTCGACGGTGCCCTCGAACACCACCTCGCCACCACCGGTGCCGGCGCCGGGGCCGAGGTCGACGGCGTGGTCGGCGATGTCGATCGTCTCCGGCTTGTGCTCGACGACCAGCACGGTGTTGCCCTTGTCGCGCAGCTGCAGCAGCAGGTCGTTCATCCGCTGGATGTCGTGCGGGTGCAGCCCCACCGTCGGCTCGTCGAACACGTAGGTCACGTCGGTGAGCGAGGAGCCGAGCTGGCGGATCATCTTGACCCGCTGCGCCTCGCCGCCCGACAGCGTGCCCGACGACCGGTCGAGCGACAGGTAGCCCAGCCCGATCTCGACGAACGAGTCGAGCGTCTCCCGCAGCGCCTCCAGCAGCGGCGCCACCGACGGCTCGTCGAGGTCGCGCACCCACTCGGCCAGGTCGCGGATCTCCATCGCACACGCATCGGCGATGCTGATCTTCGCGATCTTCGCCGACCGAGCGGCCTCGCTGAGCCGGCTGCCGCCACACTCTGGGCACGTGGTGAACGTGATCGCCCGGTCCACGAACGCCCGGATGTGGGGCTGCAGGGCGTCGACGTCCTTGGACAGCATCGACCTCTGGATCGTCGGGATCAGGCCCGAGTAGGTGAGGTTGATGTCGTCGACCTTGATCTTGGTCGGCTCCTTGTGGAGGAGGTCGTTCAGCTCCTTCTTCGTGTACTTGCGGATCGGCTTGTCCGGGTCGAAGAAGCCGCAGCCCCGGAAGATGCGGCCGTACCAGCCGTCCATGCTGTAGCCGGGGATCGTGAGCGCACCCTCGTTGAGGGACTTGCTGTCGTCGTACAGGGCCGACAGGTCGAAGTCGGTGACCGAGCCCCGGCCCTCGCACCGTGGGCACATGCCGCCGACACGCGTGAAGGTTCGGCGCTCGGTCTTCGTCTCGCCGCCCTTCTCGAACTTGACCGCTCCGGCCCCGCTGATCGTCGCGGTGTTGAAGGAGAAGGCGTTGGGCGAGCCGACGTGCGGCTGGCCGAGGCGGCTGAAGAGGATGCGCAGCATCGCGTTGGCGTCGGTGGCGGTGCCGACCGTGGAGCGCACGTCGGCGCCCATCCGCTGCTGGTCGACGAGGATCGCGGTCGTCAGCCCTTCGAGCACGTCCACCTCGGGACGTGCCAGCGTCGGCATGAAGCCCTGCACGAAGGTGCTGTAGGTCTCGTTGATCAGCCGCTGCGACTCCGCGGCGATCGTGCCGAACACCAGCGAGCTCTTGCCCGAGCCGGAGACGCCGGTGAACACCGTCAGCCGGCGCTTCGGGATCTCGATGCTGACGTCCTTGAGGTTGTTCACGCGGGCGCCCTGCACGCGGATCAGCTCGTGGCGGTCGGCGACGGACAGTGCAGGCGACTGCGTGTCCGTCTTCGTGGCCTTGCTCATCGTGTCTCCATCTGTTGGGCGGGGCGCGCCTGCGCGGTCTCCGTCAGCGTCGCCTCGCTCGATCTCACCAGCTTCGCCTGCCTCTGGGGGGTCAGGCACCCGCAGGCGACACGGGGTCGCAGCAGGATCAGGGGTCGGCGTGCCACCGTCGACGCTCGGGCAGCGTGACGTCGCCATAGCCGTTGCAGCGCACCTCGGTCGGTCGCAGCTCGAACAACACGTAGCGCTCGGCGGGGTCGTAGCTGGCGGCGGTGACGACCGCCGCCCGCACGGCAGCATCGTCGACGGGGTGCCCGGTGCCGCTCACCGACGCCTCGCCGCCGGTCCCGGCGTCGTCCGGCACGCCGTTGTGGAGGGCGAACCACCCGCGCTCGCGGAGGTCGGCACCCTTTGGTGACGTTGGCTCCATGAACAGGTAGAGCCCGTCGGCGGTGAAGATCGGCGTGACCGGGTGGACCCGGGGCGCGCCGCTCGCCCGCACGGTCGCCAGGTACGACGGCGCCGTCCGCAGCCGCTCCGCCACGAACGCTGCAAGCTCCGGTTCGGCGGCGGCGAACGCGTCCCAGGTCGTCATCATTCCGGCGACCCGGTCAGGCCTGCGCGATGCGGACGAGGTTGCCCGATGGGTCGCGGAACCGCACGGTCGCGCGCCCCAGGGCTGGGACACCGGCTCTTGGAGGTCCTCGAGGCCGAGCGCGTCGCGGTAGAAGACGAGCGCGGCGTCGGGGTCGAGGACGGGGATGAACATGGTGGAGACGGTGACTGCCATGCGACGACCGTACGAGCACCGACCCGTCGCGTGCTTCTCCGATCCTGCTCGGTGCCGGGGCGTGTCGGGCGTCCGGTACTCCGCCACCGTACCGGTCGGAGCCGACCGGTTCGGCGCAGGTCGGCAGCGCTCAGGCCGTGACCGTGGTACGCCGCGGTCGCGTCGCGACCATGCCACGCACGACGGAACGACCTCGAGGTCGCGGTGGTCGCGCGCGGTACTGCGACGGCGTCTCGCCAACGATCTCGGTGAAGCGCGAGCTGAACGCGCCGAGCGACGTGCAACCGACGGTGACGCAGGTGTCGGTGACCGACATCCCCTGACGCAGACGAGCCTTCGCCCGCTCGATGCGTCGCGTCATGAGATAGGAGTACGAGTTCGTGCCCGAGGATGCCTACGCGGTCGCGACCAAGGAGCCCGGCGGCGCCACCCGATGGACCTTCTGACCACTCGGGCGGGATCGTCGAGCCTGCAGTTGGCTCGACGCCAACGAAGCCATAACTGCTTTGATCTCCGATCGGGCAGCCTGATGAGTAGCGGCGCTTGGCCGACGGGATGGTGTTGGACCAGGTGATGCGGCCGAATGGCCGCAAACCCGGCTCACGATTCGCACTGGGGACCTACAGTGCGGGAGAGCTTGCGTCGAAGCAGGAGGGGAATCATGGGTTCATCTCTGGGGTCGAAACGGGCGGTCACCGCAGCAGTCGCACTCCTCATGTCGGTCGCCCTGGTCCAACCGGCCGGTGCCATCCTCGAGGGCACCGACGACACGGCGAATCAGTTCGAGAGCGTCGGCATGCTGCAGGCCCAGGTCGACGCCGACGAGTGGGCCGCCTTTTGCTCCGGCACGCTCGTCGCGCCCGACGTCGTCCTCACCGCGGCGCACTGCACCGACTTCTTCACCGCCCCGGTCGGCGAGGAGGGCTTCGGCGCCGACGACCTGCGCGTGTCCTTCGAGGTCGCGCCCGACGAGAGTTCGACGTACTACGTCGCCGACCACATCGTCGTCCACCCGGCCTGGTTCACCGCGCCGCCGTGCCGGGGCAACTCAAAGCACCTGTGCCTGGCGTCGCCGGCCGAGGACATCGCCCTCGTGTACTTGCAGGAGACAGTCTCGGGCGTGACGCCATCGCCGATCGCCGGCCCCGGCTACCTCGACGAGCTCGACGTGACCAGCGAGACCTTCACCGTGGTCGGCTACGGCACCGACGACTTCATCAAGGGCAGTGCAGTCTCGCCCAACCAGGTCACGGTCGTCGACGGCGTGCGCAGCTACCGCGAGATCACCGCCATCAACACGCACGATGCCTTCCCCGATCGGTTCCTCAAAGTGACCGCCGGCGTCTGCTTCGGCGACTCGGGCGGACCGATGTTCCACGACGGCACCATCGTCGGCCTGAACACCTGGACGTTCAGCCTCCGATGCAGCGGACCCAATCTCCAGTACCGGACCGACTCGCCGATCGCGCAGGCGTTCCTGGACGCCAACCTCTAAGCGCGCCCATGGGACGGACGGGCCGCACCCTGGGCGGGGCCGCCGGCGCACCCTCGAGCGTCGTTGATAGCGCCGGTCGGCTGGGGTTCTGGCGCGGTGCCGTCGCGCAGGCGGTGATGTCGGTGCCAGTACCGGCGAGCCACTGACCCGGACGCTGCCGCGCCGGCGCTCCGTCGGCCTGGGGTGCCGCCGCCGGACCAGGCATCGGCATCGTCGACGTGCCGCTCATCGAGCGACGGCGCGTCGGGTGCCGACGTCAACGGAGCAGTGACGCCACGAGGCCGCCGAGCACGACAGCACCGAGCAGGCGACGCCACGGGTTCACGCCACGGCCGATCTCGTCGAGGGCCCACCATCCGAGCGCGAGCGCCGCGACGACCTGCAATGCCGCGCCCCACCCGCCGCCGAGCCCGAGCAACGCCCGGACCGTGCTCGCAACCAGCCACACGACGAGCGCTGCATTCGGCCACTGGACGATGACGATGCGCCCCGTCCGGCGGTCACGAAAGACCCAGTCGACTACCCCCACACCGCCAGTCTGGCCGAGGGCGCCGTCGATCCCGCTGACGGGAACCCGACAGCCGCGACCGAACAGGCCCGACGGCTGGTCGCTCAATCACGTCGTGACCACAACAACCTTGCCGAGGGCGCGACCTTCACCGACGTGGGCGAGGGCCTGGGGTACGTCGGCGAGCCCGAACGTGCGGTCGACGTGGATGCTGACATCACCCGCGATGCACAGGTCGGCCAGCGGCTCGAAATGGGCCGGCCCCTCCTTCACGGCAAGCACCCCCATCCGGCGTCGGGTGAGCCGGCCGGCGATCCAGCCGATCGTCACGACGCGCAGCAGCGCTGGCACGGACCCGCCGACGCAACGGTAACGGCCGCCGGGGGCGAGTGCGCGACGGTAGGCGAACACCGATCGATGAGCGACGAGATCGAGGATGAGGTCGTAGGGCTGGTCGCGGCGGGTGAAGTCGTCGCTGCGGTAATCGATCACCTCGTCCGCGCCGAGCGACCGCATGAAGTCGAGCTTGCCGGCGTTGTCCACACCGGTCACGTGCGCACCGAGTCGCTTGGCCAGTTGGATCGCGAACGAGCCCGAGCCCCCGCCGCCCCCGTTGACCAGCACCCGACGCCCCGCCGCGGCACCGTCGGTTCCTTGCAGCGCGATCGCTCCCGCCTGGGGGATCGTCGATGCCTCTGCGAACGTCAGCTCCGCAGGCTTGTGGGTGAACGCCGATTCGTCTGCGACTGCGTACTCGGCGAAGCCGCCCTTGAGTGCCAGGTTGTCGCCGTACACCTCGTCACCGGGTCGGAACCGAGTGACGCCCTCGCCGACGGCGTCGACCCACCCGGCGACGTCCGAGCCGAGCGTCCGGCGCGCCGGCGAGCGCAGCCCGCCCAAGCGCGCATACAGCGGCGAGCCGCGCAGGCACTCCCAGTCGCTGAGGTTGACCGATGTTGCGGCCACCCGGACGAGCAATTGCCCGGCGGCAGGTGACGGCACAGGAACGTCGTCAACACGCAGCACATCAGGGGATCCGTACCGGTCGTAAACGACCGCCCTCACCTACGTCTCCCGGCCCCGACGATGGCGCACCGACCCATCAGGAGGAACATAGCTGAGGAGTCAGGCAACCCCGGACGAGCGGCGGGCCGTCGGAGCACGCTGACACCGTTCGTTGCGTGGTTGCGTGGACGACGCCCGCATTCGTCGCAGGGTTCCGTGGCCGCAGGGTTCCCGGCACGGTTTCGGACCTCGCCCGGCTGTGACACGGTAGAGACTCGGCGGTCGAACGAGAGGATCACACGTGGCGACATCAAGCGGGACGTTCCACGAGTCCGCCGACGACCTGCGGCCGGAGACACGCGACCGGCATCGGGCCATCGTGTCGCTCATGGAGGAGCTCGAGGCAGTCGACTGGTACGACCAACGGATCGATGCCGCCGGGAACGAGGATCTGCGGGGGGTGCTGCGGCACAACCGCGACGAGGAGAAGGAGCACGCCTCGATGGTCCTCGAGTGGCTGAGACGCCACGATCAGACGTTGGACGGCTTCCTCCGCCGTTACCTGTTCACCGAGCGCCCGATCGCCGAGCTGGCCGCGGAAGCCGAGGTCGAGGCCGCGGCGGGCACGGCGTCGGCCGGTTCTCCCGACCTGACGAACACGGGCGACGGTTCGCTCGGCCTACGGGGCCTGGCGGACAAGGAGATGCTGTGATGGACCATCTCCACCGCGAGCTCGCCCCGATCAGCGACAAGGCCTGGGGCCTGATCGAGGCGGAGGCGACCCGGACGCTGCGCCACTTCCTGACGGCCCGCCCCCTGGTCGACTTCAGCGGCCCCCACGGCTGGGAACACGCGGCAGCCAACGTCGGGCGCGTCCGCACGATCGAGCCCGGGACCCCCGGCGAGCCCGTCGCCCACGTGCGCGCCGCCCAGCCCCTCGTCGAGGTGCGGGCCCCCATGGAGATCCCCCACGACGTACTCGAAGCCGCTGACCGCGGCGCACCCGATCCCGATCTTGCGGCCGTCGTCGAGGCCGCTCGTCAGTTGGCCGAGGCCGAGGACCGTGCGGTGTTCCACGGCTGGGAGGCCGCCGGCATCGCTGGCATCACGCCCAGCTCGCCGCACGACCCGCTGACCATCAGCGACAACTACGACGACTATCCCGGGGTCGTTGCCAGTGCCGTCGCCCGGCTGCGGACCGCGGGGGTGGGCGGTCCCTACGGGATCGCGCTCGGCCCCCGCTGTTACACCGGGGTCATCGAGACGACGGAGCATGGCGGCTATCCGGTGCTCGAGCACATCAGACTGATCCTGGGCGGGCCCATCGCCTGGGCGCCGGCGGTCGACGGTGCGGTCGTCCTCAGCCTGCGTGGCGGCGACTACGAGTTGGTGTGCGGGCTGGACACGTCGATCGGCTACCGGCGGCACGACGACGCCGTGGTCGAGCTCTACCTCGAGGAGAGCATGACCTTCGTCGTCGCGGATGCCCGCGCCGCGGTCCACCTCGCCTATCCGGCGTGAGGGGGTACGGGGCTCGCGCAGGGCGCAGCGACCCGTCTGCGGTCGTTGCAGGGCGGCGAGGACGTCGGGTCTGAGCTCGGTGTCGAGCGTGCGAGGGTTGTCGGCCACGGGAGCACGCCCTTCAGAGCCTCCGCTGCGCGCGGCCGGTACGCGATGAGTTCGCGGCTGTGCCATCGTCTACAGGGCATGCGAATCGTCATCAGCGAGTTCATCAGCCTGGACGGTGTCGTGCAGGCTCCGGGCGGCCCCGAAGAGGACACGGACGGGGGCTTCCAGCACGGCGGGTGGTCCATGCCGTTCTTCGATCCCGAGGTGATGGGGTCGAGCATCGACGAGGCGTCCAAGCGGACCGACGCCCTCCTCTACGGCCGACGCACATGGCAGGTCATGGCCGGCGCGTGGCCCAATCGGCCCAGCGACCCTTTCACCGACTGGATCAACTCGGTCGAGAAGCACGTCGTCTCGAACACGCTGTCCGAGGCGGACCTCACATGGGGGCCGACCTCGCTGATCCGCGGTGCAGACCTGATCGCGGGCGTGACCGCGCTGCGCGAGCGACCGGGTCGCGACGTGAACGTCATGGGCAGCGCGCAGCTCGTGCGGTCGTTGCTCGAGGCCGACCTCGTCGACGAGATGAACCTGATGATCGAGCCGATCGTGCTCGGCGGCGGCAAGGGCATCTTCCCGACCGACGGCGCCGCGCGCCCGTTCGAGCTCGTCTCCGCCACCACGGCGGGAACGGGCGTGCAGATCTGCCGGTATCAGCGGGCGCGCTGAGCTGGAACAGCTGGCTCGTGACCGCAGCTTCCCCCACCTGAAGATCCCGGCGGCCGATCCGGGGCTACGTCGCGCTTCTACGAAGACGTCTTCGGATGGACCGTCCGTATTGTCCCCTACTCCACCAAGGGCGTGGCGCGGGCAGGCAGGAAGGCGATGTGCCCTGGAGCGGCCGCTCCGTCCCATGCGAACGCGCCGATCTGGTCGAGGCTGCGACGGCCGGTCATCGCCCGGAGCAGCTCGAAGCGGTCGGCCGACACCGTGGCCGTGACCTCGCCCGTGCCGACGACCTGGGGCCCATGTTCGGTCTGCAGGCAGAGCGCGCCCGCCTGGGCGCCGTCGCGCACGAAGGCGACGACGTCAGCGGCCCAGCCGAAGCCGATCGTCGCGGCATCGCTGTCGCGGGCACCCGGCTGTCCGAGCGCGCCGCGCAGGTCGAACTCGTGGCTGACGGCGTCGAAGATCAGCTGCCCGCGTGGGCCTTCCGGGATCGCGGGGATGATCGCCTCGAGCGCCGGCGACAGCTCCGCCCACTCGTCGAGGAGCTGCGGCACCGACCGGTCACGCCGGGCCGCCACCTGCTGCTCGGTCCACGGGTCGGTGCCGGCGCCGTCGATGTTGCCGGCGAGGACGTCGGCGTTGACGCCGATCAGGTGGGCGAGGACGTCCTTGACGCGCCACTCGGGAGTGGCCGGCGCAAGCTGCGACGCCGTGTCGTCGTCGAGATCGGCCGTCAGCGCGGCGACTCGCTGGCAGATGCCGTGGTAAGCGGCAGCGTGGTCGGTCATGTCGGCCCCTCCTGATGTGGCGCCGCGATGTGCCGCCGCGGCCCAGGCGGGACACTAGGCGCACCGCAGCGCACACGGAGGCCGACCCCGACGCCCACCCGGACGCGACGAACCGCCCGGCGGAGGGGGTTGCCGGGCGGCTCGTCGGAACGTGTCTGACACCAGGGCGGTTGCCCGCCCGGGACGTCAGGCGGCCTTGGAGGTCTTCGTGGCCTTGGCTGCCGGCTTGGCGGCGACACCCACGAGCGGGGCGACCGTGGTGGTGACGGCCTTGACCAGGTCGTACTGGGCGGCGAACAGCGCGGTGAGGAACTCGTACTGCGAGTCGATGACCTCGCCCGGCTTGGGCAGGCCCTGCGGGTAGCTGACCTTGGGCAGACGCTCGCCAGCGAGGTCGACGCCCTTCTGCACGTACCCGACGACGGGCTCCTGCAGATCGCGGACCACGTCGACGACCTTGGCCTCGGCTTCGGTGACGGTGGTGAGGATGCTCATGCGCTAACTATATGCAGCATGTGCTTGGCACACCACATGACATCGGGCACACACGATAAATCCGACCACCGAGGTCGCCTTTCGGACACCCCGGTGGCTAGGCTCGCTATGGGCGCTCGACCTGCTGATTCTCCTTTCGACCCCCGAGCGACCCGGGAGGCAGACGACATGGCAATTCGACTTGGCGACGACGCTCCGAACTTCAGCGCCGAGACGACCGAGGGCGAGATCGACTTCTACGACTGGAAGGGCGACAGCTGGGCTGTGCTCTTCTCGCACCCCAAGGATTTCACCCCGGTGTGCACGACCGAGCTCGGTCGGGTGGCGGCCCTCAAGCCCGAGTTCGACAGGCGCAATGTGAAGGTGATCGGCCTGTCGGTCGACGGCGTGTCCGACCACGAGACCTGGGTCAACGACATCGAGGACGTGACGGGCTCGCGGCTCAACTTCCCGCTGATCGGCGACCCCGACAAGGCCGTGGCCGACCTGTACGACATGATCCACCCGGCGGCCAGCGACACGGCCACCGTGCGCTCGGTGTTCGTGATCGGCAGCGACAACAAGGTGAAGCTCCAGCTCACCTACCCCGCCTCGACCGGCCGCAACTTCGACGAGATCCTGCGGGTCATCGACTCGCTGCAGCTCACCGCCAAGCACAAGGTGGCGACCCCCGTCGACTGGAAGCAGGGCGAGGACGTCATCATCGTGCCGGCGGTCTCCGACGAGGAGGCCAAGGAGCGGTTCCCCGACGGCTGGGACGCCAAGAAGCCCTACCTGCGGGTGACCAAGCAGCCGAGCTGAGCCCACCCCCGGGCCAAATGCTCGACCACGCGCCCGCCGTCACCAGCAGCAAGCCCGGTGCGGCGGGCGCTGTCGCGCCTGCTCACCCGTTATCTTGCTCGGCGTGAGGGGCGTATCGACGACCGGGTCAATAGCTGTCCCGCCGATCGCGGCCGGCACGGTCCACGCGACCAAGGTGTACGGCGAGGACGACACCGCGGTCGTCGCGCTCGACGACGTCACGGTCGGGTTCCCCGCCGGCCGCTTCACCGCCATCATGGGCCCGTCCGGGTCCGGCAAGTCGACCCTGATGCACTGCACCGCCGGGCTCGACAGCCTCACCTCCGGCCAGGTGTTCATCGGCGATGTCGACCTCGGCTCGTTGTCCGAGCGCCACCTCACCCGGCTGCGCCGCGACCGCATCGGGTTCGTGTTCCAGGCGTACAACCTGGTGCCCACACTGACCGCGCTCGAGAACATCACCCTGCCGATGTCGCTGGCGGGCCATGAGCCCGACCCGAAGTGGCTCGACCACGTCATCGACACCGTCGACCTGCGCGCCCGCCTCGCCCACCGCCCGGCCGAGCTGTCCGGCGGGCAGCAGCAGCGGGTGGCCGTCGCCCGCGCCCTGGCGAGCCGGCCGGCGATCATCTTCGCCGACGAGCCCACCGGCAACCTCGACAGCACCAGCAGCGCCGAGATCCTGGCCTTCATGCGCCGCGCGGTCGACGAGCTGTCCCAGACGATCGTGATGGTCACCCACGACCCCGGTGCCGCCTCGTACGCCCACCACGTGCTGTTCCTCGCCGACGGGCGGATCGTCGGCGAGATGCCCTCGCCCAGCGCCGAGGCCGTGCTCGACCGGATCAAGCAGCTCGACCGTGCGGACAGGCGCTAGTGGCGACGCACCACCAGGACGCGGGCGGGATGCGGTGATGCTCAAGCTGTCGCTGCGTGACCTGCGGGCGCACGTCGGCCGGTACGCGCTCACGTTCCTCGCGGTCGCCATCGGGGTGGGGTTCGTGGCCGGGGTCATCACGTTGACCGACACGATCTCGCGCACCTTCGACGACCTGTTCGCCGGGCTCAACGCCGGCACCGACGTGGCCGTGCGGGGTGAAGGTCAGTTCGAGCTGGGCGCCGAGTTCGGGGGCGGCGTTCAGCGCGCCCGCATCCCCTCGTCGCTCGCGGACCAGGTCGCCGAGATCGACGGCGTGGCCGCCGCCGAGGGCTACGTGCAGGGCTACGCACGCCCGATCGGCCCGGACGGCGCGCCCTACGGCAACCCCAACTTCGGCGCGCCCACCATCGGCACCAACTGGGGCGAGGTCGACGAGCTCAACCCCTTCGAGCTGGTCGAGGGCCGGTCTCCCGACGGGCCGGACGAGATCGTGTTCGACAAGCGCACCGCCGACCAGACCGGCTACGTGGTGGGCGACACCACCACGTTCCAGACCGCGGCCGGGGTGAGCGAGGCCACACTCGTGGGGATCGCCCGGTTCGGCACCGCCGACAGCCCCGCCGGCGCCGCCATCACGCTGTTCGACAACGACACCGCCCAGATGCTGCTGGCGCAGCCGGGGCAGGTCGACACGATCGCGATCGTCGCCGAGGACGGGTGGTCGCAGGCCGACGTGCGCGACGCCGTGCGCGCCGGATTGGCCGCCGGTGGCGGAGACCGCGACGTCGAGGTGATCACGGGCGAGGCGCTCATCGCCGAGTCGCAGGCCACCGCTCAGGAGACGTTCGGCGGCATCCGCACCTTCCTGCTCGTGTTCGCCCTCATCTCCGTGCTCGTCGGCACGTTCGTGATCTACACGAGCTTCTCGTTCATCGTCGTCCAGCGGCAGCGGCAGGTCGCGCTTCTGCGGGCGATCGGCGCCAGCCGGGCCCAGGTGCTGACGTCGGTGGTGATCGAGTCGCTCGTGGTCGGCGTGCTCGCGTCGCTGGTCGGCTACGTGCTGGGCGTCGCGCTCGGCGAGCAGGCTCACGAGCGCGTTCGTGCCGGGCTCGACGGCCGTGATCATGCCGCGGTCGTTCGTGATCGCCATTGCCGTCGGCACGGTTGTGACCGTCACCTCCGCCTTCTTCCCCGCCGCCCGGGCGTCCAAGCTTCCCCCGGTGGCCGCCATGCGCGACGTCGCGATCGACACCACCCACCGGTCGATCGGACGGATGCTGCTCGGCGGCGTGCTGGGCGCGGCGGGAGCGGCGACGCTCGTCGCCGGCATCGCGGGCTCGAGCGTGGCGGGCCAGTCATCGCTGCGGACCTCGGGCCTCGGCATGCTGTGCATATTCGTGGCGATGATCGTGCTCGGGCCCGTCGCGGCGCGGCCGGCGTCGTTGGGGCTGGGCCGGCCCCTCCCCCCGCTCAAGGGCATCGTCGGGCGGCTGGCCCAGCAGAACGCCGCCCGCAACCCCAAGCGCACCGCGTCCACGGCGTCGGCGCTCATGATCGGCCTCGGCATCGTCTCGCTGTTCCTCGTCGTCAACGCCTCGCTGCGGGCCTCGCTCGACGACACGGTCGACAACCGGTTCAGCGGCGATGTCGTCGTCGACAGCGGGACGGGCTACACCGGCGCCGGCCTGCCCGGGTTCGTGGCCGACGACGTGAACACGCTGCCCGAAGTCGACGCCGCGAGTGGGGTGCGGTTCGGCTTCGCCCAGATCGACGGCAAGGTCGTGGCGGTCGGCGGGCTCAACTCGGAGACCGCCTTCGACCTGTTCGACGTCGAGGTGGTCGCCGGCGATGTCGCCGACCTCGGCGTCACCGGCATCGGTGTGTTCGAGGAGACAGCGCGGAACAACGGGTGGCGGGTCGGCGACCGCGTCCCGGTCGTGTTCGGCGACACCGGCGTCCAGGACTTCACGATCGCCGCGCTGTTCGACAGCAAGGACCTGACCGGTGCCTACGTGATGGGCAACGACGCCTTCGACGTCCACCTCCCCGACGTGGGCGACTCGCAGATCTGGATCCGCCTCGCCGACGGCGTCACCCCCAGCGAGGCCGAGGTCGCGCTGGAGCCGCTGGTCGCCGCCTACCCGTCGGCCGAGATCCAGGACCTCGACGAGTTCAAGGACGCCGTCAAGGCCCAGTACGACATCATCCTGGTGCTGGTCAACGCCCTGCTCACGCTCACGATCCTGATCGCGATGATCGGCATCGTGAACACGCTGGTCCTGTCGGTGGTCGAGCGCACCCGCGAGATCGGCCTCACCCGGGCCGTGGGCGCCAGCCGGGGCCAGGTCCGCTCGACGATCCGGTGGGAGGCGCTGCTGATCGCCGGGTTCGGCCTGGTGGCGGCGCTGGCGGTCGGGGTGTTCTTCGGGTGGGTGCTCGTGCGGGCGCTGGCCGACGACGGCTTCAGCGTCTTCGCCCTGCCGGCCACGCAGCTGGTGGCGTTCGCCGCCGTCACGGGCGTGCTCACGCTGGCCGCCGCGGTGTTTCCCGCCGCCTGGGCCGGCCGCCGCCACATCCTGTCGGCCATCGCCGACCGCTGAGGCGCGTTCGGCGAGGGTCCGGCACCGGCGCCGCCCCGTGGCCCGCCTGCCGGGGCCGGCACGGCACACTGTCCGGCATGTCGTTCGATCCCGCCGCGCTGCCGGCTGACGTCGCCGCCTTCGTGGCCGAACGTCACCTCGCCACGCTGACGACCCTGCGTCCCGACGGCACGCCCCATGTCGTCCCCGTCGGGTTCACCTGGGATGCCGACGCGGGTCTCGTGCGCATCATCACCTACGCCCCGTCACGGAAGGTGCGGAACCTACGGGCGCAACCTGACGGCGGGGCGGCCCGAGCCGTCGTGTGCCAGGTCGACGGCGGCCGGTGGCTCTCGTTCGAGGGGCCGGCGCAGGTGACCGACGACCCCGAGCGGGTGGCCGAGGCCGTGCGGCGCTACGCCGAGCGCTACCGCCCGCCCGGCGAGCGGTCCGACCGGGTCGCCATCGAGATCTCCGTCGACCGGGTTCTCGGCAGGGCCTGATGGCCGGTTACTCGGGCACGCCCCTGGCCAGGAAGCTCGGCATCGCCCCGGGCGACCGCATCGGCGTGCTCGGCGCGCCCGACGGGTTCGCGATCCCCGACCTCCCGCCTGCCGTCGAGGTGCGTCGACAGGCTCGCGGGCCGTTCGCCGTCATCGTCTCTTTCCACACCGGGCACGCGGATCTGGCGCGCCGCTTCCCCGCCCTGCTGCGGGCGCTCGAGGTGGACGGCGGCCTGTGGATCGCCTGGCCCAAGCGGGTGTCGGGTGTGCCCACCGACATGACCGAGGATGTCGTGCGCGAGGTCGCGCTGCCGACGGGCATGGTGGACAACAAGGTGTGTGCCATCGACGACACCTGGTCGGGCCTGCGCGTCGTGCTGCGCAAGGAGCTGCGACCCGGCCGCACCTCCGCGGCCGGCTGACGTCCCGGACCGTCGACGCGCCCGGACCCGGGGCGACCCGGTCAGTCCGTCGCAGCCCGCATCGTGGCGGGGTCGAAGAACGCCCGCATCGTCGTGATCTTGCCGGCGTCGTCGAACGTCATGTGGTCGATCACGTCGAGGGCGTACGTCTCGCCGCCGAGGTTGGGTCGCGCCTGGAACGCGAACGTGGCCTCCGAGCCGATGACCACGCGCAACCCGTTGGGGCGCAGTTCGATGGCGTCGGGCACCGCGTGGGTCTCGTCCCAGAACGCGCCGATCGCGTCGTGCCCCTCGTGGCGAGGGGTGCCGACCGGGTCCTCGATCCACGCTCCCTCGGCGAAGCAACCGAGGTAGCCCGAGCGATCCGAGGCCAAGAACGTGGCCATGTACGTGTCGATGGTCGCGTTGATGGTGCTCTGGTCGGCCATCGGCCGACCCTAGCTGACGGCGTTGTCAGCGCTTGACCGATCCGGCGCCGGCTCGCTGCGGAAGATGATGCGCGGCCCGCGATCCCAGGTGACATAGCCCCAGAACCAGTTGAGCAGCACCGACAGGCGATTGCGCAGGCCCGCGACGTACAGCAGGTGCAGGCCCAGCCAGGCGAACCACGCCGGCGTGCCGCGCAGGCGGATGTGGCCGGGCAGCTCGGCCACCGCCGACCGGCGGCCGATCGTCGCCATGGTGCCCTTGTCGCGGAACCGGAAGGGCTGCGCCGGCCGGCCCTCGAGCAGCCGCCCGATCTGCCGGGCGACGTGCCCGCCCGACTGCATCGCCACGGGTGCGAGCTGGGGCAGCGGCCCGTCGCCGCGGTGATCGCGGGCGGCGGCCACGTCACCCACGGCCCACACGCCGTCGTGCCCCTCGACGCGCAGGTCGTCGCCCACCTCCACCCGGCCGTTGCGCGTGGTGGGCAGGCCGAGCGCCTCGGCGAGGGGGTGGGCCCTCACACCGGCCGCCCAGATGACCGTGCGCGTGGGCAACACCTCGCCCGACGCGAACCGTACGTGGTCGGGCGTCACCTCTGCGACCGTCTCGTCGAGCCGCACCTCGACCTGTCGGGCGCGCAGCGTGTCGAGCGCGGCCCGCTGCGACTGGGGTTGGAACGGGGCGAGCAGCGAGTCGCGCGTCTCGACCAGCACCACCCGGGCCCGACCGACGCCGAGCGTCGGGTAGTCACGGCGGAACACCACGCTGAACAGCTCCGCCAGGGCCCCTGCGGTCTCGACCCCGGTGGGCCCGCCTCCGACGACGAGGAAGTTGAGCTCGCCCGTGTCGATCACGTCGGGGTCGGCGTCTGCGGCCTCGAACCGCTCGAGCACGTGATTGCGCACCTTCACGGCATCGTCGAGCGTGTAGAGGGGCGTGGCGTGCTCGGCCGCGCCGGGCACACCGAAGTACGTCGCCACGGCACCGACCGCGACCACGAGGTGGTCGAAAGGCAGGTCGCGCTCGTCGGCGAGGTGGACGACCCGCCGGTCCCAGTCGACCCCGGTGACCTCACCCAGCTGGACGCGCAGGTTGCGCTGGCGGTGGAAGAGCCCGCGGATCGGATGGGCGACGTCCGCCGCGTTCAGGCCCGACGTGGCCACCTGGTAGAGCAGCGGCTGGAAGGTGGTGAAGTTCTGGCGGTCGACGAGGGTGACCTCGACGGGCAGCTTGTCGAGCCCGCGGGCCACGGCCAGGCCGCCGAATCCCGCCCCGACGATGACGACGTGTGGTCGGACTCCCATGTGCGGACCTCCGCGCTGAGCCTCGGCAGACTTCGTGAACACTTTCACGAACACCGTAGCGAGGACCGCTGTTCCCTGTGCTCCGGGTTTCGCCCGAGCGGCGACGGCATCGCCGTCGAGCTAGCTCGCCACCTCGCCGCCGCGCTGACCGCCACCCGGCCGGCCCTCACGCTGGAAGGCGACGATCTCGGCGTCGGCGCCGAACGTCCGGCGGTAGGCC
The DNA here is from genome assembly GCA_963735375.1 of uncultured Acidimicrobiales bacterium. Taxonomy (GTDB): domain Bacteria; phylum Actinomycetota; class Acidimicrobiia; order Acidimicrobiales; family VFJN01; genus ZC4RG19. Next base: position 806,905 of record CAVTKS010000001.1, on the reverse strand, counting down.
ATCGGGGTCGTCCCCACGATGCGCCGAAAGTGCACCCGCAGAGCCGTCGCCGTGCCGAACCCGCACTGCTCGGCCACCCGGTCGACCGCCAGGTCACTGGTCTCGAGCAGGCGCTGCGCATGCAGCACCCGCTGGCGGAGCAACCATTGCATCGGGGTCGTGCCGGTGGCGGCCCGGAAGCGCCGGGCGAAGCTGCGCGGGCTGAGCATGGCCCGGCCGGCGAGGTCGTCGACCGTCATCGGCTCGTCCAGGTGGGCGATCGCCCAGTCGATCGTGCGGCCGATCGGGTCGTCGGAGGTGAGCGCGGGCATGGGCGCATCTACGAACTGAGCCTGGCCGCCGTCGCGCTGGGGCGGCACCACCATGCGCCGAGCGACCTTGTTGGCGACCTCGGCACCGTGGTCGAGCCGCACGATGTGCAGGCACAGGTCGATGCCGGCGGCGGTGCCCGCCGAGGTGTAGAGGCCGTCGCCCGCGTCGACGAACAGCACGTCGCGGTCGACCTCGACCTGGGGGTACAGCCCGGCGAACTCGGCGGTGTACATCCAGTGGGTGGTCGCCCGACGACCATCGAGCAACCCCGCCTGGGCGAGCAGGTAGGCGCCCGAGCACACGCTCACCAGCCGGCCGCCGCGGTCGTGCACCGAGCGCAGCGCCTCGAGCAGCTCCGGCGGCGCTGGGTTGCCCCGGCCCGGCCACACCGGGAGGATCACGGTCTCGACCTCGGCCAGGTCGTCGAGCGTGTAGGGCGTCGTGATGGACCAGTCGCCCTCCGTCACCGGGATGGTCTGCCCGAACGCGCCGATCACCCGGAACCGGTACCAGGGACTGGCGTACTCGGACCGGTCGAGCCCGAACACCTCGTGCGCCACGCCCAGCTCGAACGCGGCCACGTGCGACCCCACGACCGCTGCGACGAGATGGCCCCGCGCCTCACGCCGAGAGCCCGTGCGTCGTTGTCCTGTTGGCATGTGCACCAGTTTGGCAGGATTCTTTCGCACATGCGCAGCACTGCCACTCGTCAACCCGACCAACCTGATCGAGAATTGACCCATGTTCTCCGTCCATTGCCCCCGACACGGCAGCGAGGTGCTGCTCAGCGAGCGTCACATCGTCGGCCTCGACCCCTCTGACGACCACCTGACCGTGCGTTGGGTGTGCTGGTGCGGCTTCCAGGGCTCGCACCGGACCGGCCGCCCTCGCCGGCGCACCGAGATCATCTGACCGACCACGTCAGGCGCTGCGGCCACCATCCAGCGGCAGCGCGACGCCGGTGATCATCCGCGCGGCGTCGCTCGCCAGGAAGCACACGGCACCGGCCACCTCCGCCGGCGTGACGAGGCCGGGCATCAGCATCTGCAGCCGGTCGAGCAGCCGGGGATCGACGTCGGCCGGGATGCGCTCGGCGACGTCGAGCACCAGCGGCGTGTCGACCGCCGCCGGGCACACACAGTTCACCCGGACGCCGTCCAAGGCCAACTCGACCGCCAGCGCCTTGGTCAGCAGCACGAGCCCGCCCTTCGATGCGCAGTAGGCCGCGGTGTACGCCTGGCCCTCGAGCCCGGCGATCGATGCGACGTTGACGATGCAGCCCCGGGTCGCCCGGAGGTGGGGCAGCGCCGCGCGGCACACGAGGAACGGGCCGGTCAGGTTGACGTCGAGCGACCGGTGCCACTCGTCGTCTCCTAGGTCCTCGACCCGCCCGAACTGAGGGATGCCGGCCACGTTGGCGACGACGTCGAGCCGGCCGTGAGCATCGACCGCATGCGCGATTGCGGCGTCGACCGACGCCCGGTCCGTCACGTCGCCCGCGACGACGTCGACACCGTCGGGACCGTCTGCGCGCAGGTCGAGCCCGACCACGGTGGCGCCGTCGTCGCGCAGCCGCTCGGCCACGGCGAACCCGATGCCCGACGCCACGCCGGTGACGAACGCGACCCGGCTCACAGGGCGTACCGCAGGTGGTGCGACAGGTCCCCCACCAGGTCGACGGCGAAGCGCCGCTCGACGAAGTGCCACGCGCCGGCCGGGGCAGGCCCACCTGCCGGTGCGTCGCCTACGGTCCGAGAGAAGCGATCGACGTAGCGCCCGGTGATGATCGGCTGCAGCGGCAGGTCATCGGTCGCCTGCAGCACCAGGTAGGACGACCGCGCGGTGACGGTGCCGTCGGCCGCCGGGTCGTCGAGGACCGTGTTGGTGACGAGGTGCTTCGTGCGCGGCGACCCGTCGTACAGGTGGATGCCCGCCGCCGTAGAACGCCGTGATCGCGTCGGCCCCTGCGGCCAACTCGGTCCCGTGCTCGTCGGCGAGGCGGGCGTGGGCGAACAGCGCCCCGATGCCCGGCCAGTCGCCAGAGTCCATGAGGTCGCAGTAGCGGCCCATGAGGTTGCGGATGCGGTCGCCGTCAGTCACGGTGCGGCAGTCTGCCATCCGTCGTCAGGACAGGTGCCTCCGGTCGCGCCCGTGCCGGTCAGCGGGAGCGCAGCACCAGGCCGCGGTAGCCGTCCGCGTAGCCCGCGGCGCGCAGCGGCTCGGCCCACGCCGTCGTGCGGACCGGTTCGCCGTCGACGGTCTGCACCTCGTGCGACCGGACCCTGCCCGATGCCACCCGGGCGGCCAGCGCCACCGGCCAGCCGGGATGGTCCGACGCAGCGGGGAACGTCCACACCGATCGACCGCCGCGCTCGACGAAGGCGACCGCCTCGCCGTCGGTCACGACCACCATCGCCCCGGCGGCGCGGGCAGGGCGGCCGGCGGACGGCGGCCAGGGCAGCGCCGCTCCGTACGGCTGGGCCGGGTCGGTGGCCGCGAGCACGAACGACTCGGCCGCCCCGTCGGCCGGGCGGGCGGCCCGCAGGCGGTCGACCGCTCCAGGAAGGGCGAACTGCGCGGCGCCGAGCCCGGCCACGAAGTAGCCGCGCCGAACCCGTCCCTTGTCCTCCAGGACGCGCAGCACCGGGTACACGCCGGCGAACCCGCCCTCGGTGCCCTCGCCGAGCGCGGCCTCGCGGGTGAGCACGCCGTAGCGCTCGACCAGCTGCCCGGCACGGGCGTGTGCCATCTCGGTCGGGGTCGGGCGCGGCTCGAGCAACGGCGCCACCAGCGACCACCGCCCCGCGCCCGCCGGCGGGCCGAGCCGCGACAGGCGTCCCACAGCCGGCCGGCGCCGGGCCGCTGCGGACGAGGACGGAGACGACCGGCGCGACCGCCCCGCGACGAACGACCGCAGCGGCGCCAGCGAGTCGTTGGTGACCAACCCGGCCCACACCAGGTCCCACAGCGCCGCCAGCACTGTGGCGTCGTCATACGGCTCGTCGGCGTGCTGGACGGCCTGGACGAGGTCGCCCCAGAACGACGCGCCACGCCCATCGAGGTGGGCCAGCAGCGCGCCGTGCACGGGGCCGTCGGGCAGGTCGTGACCGTCGTCGGCCGCCGCGGGTGCCAGCAGGCCGACCTGGTCGCGGAACACCAGGCGGACACGCCCGTCGCTCGCGCCGATGCCGCCGGCACCGAGCCACACCACCTCGCCTGCCGCGCACAGCGCGTCGAGGTCGGCCGGGCGGTACTCGGCCAGGCGGGCGGGCAGGATCTCGGCCTCCAGCACGGATGCCGGCAGCGGCGCGGCCTGGAGCTGGCCGAGCACGTCGACCAGCGCCTCGCCTCCCCGCCGTGGTGCGCCGAGGCCGTGCCACCCGCCGAGGAAGCGAGCCAGCGTGGCCCCGTCGACGGGCTCGACCTCGTGGCGAAGCGCGCGCCAGCGACCGGCGGCGAAGCTGGCGCAGCACGTCGACGTCGCACCACTCGCGCTCGATGCCGTCGGGGCGGAACTCGCCCAGCACCACCCGCCCGTCCGCGTCGAGCACGCCGAGGGCGGCCGCCGTCCGGTCGGTGGGCACGCCGTAGCGCGTGGCCACCTCGGCCGTGACGAACGGCCCGTGCGTGCGGGCGAACCGGCCGACCAGGTCGACGAGCGGGGCGTCGACCGGCTGTGCGAACACCTCGGGCAGGCCCACCGGGAGCTCGACGCCGAGCGCGTCGCGGAGCCGCCCGGCGTCGTCGGCCGCGCACACCCGCTCATCGCCCGCGATGACAGCCCGGAACGCGCGGCGCTGGCCGACCAGCTCGCCTGCCCACGCCGCCGCGTCCCCGCCCTCGCACCGCGCCGCGAGCTCATCGAGCGACAGCGGGCCAAGCCGCCGCAGCAGGTCGTGCGCCTCGTCGACGTCGCGGGCGCGGCGCCCGTCGGCCAGCGACTGCAGCTCGAGCTCGAGGTCGGCCAGCGCGCCGGCGTCGAGCAGCTCGCGCAGCTCGTCGGCCCCCAGCAGGTCGTCGAGCAGGTCGCGGTCGAGGGCCAGCGCCGCGGCCCGGCGTTCCGCGAGCGGGGCGTCGCCCTCGTACATGTAGACGCCGACCCACCCGAAGAGCAGCGACTGGGCGAACGGCGAGGCGTGCGTGGTCTCGACCTCGACCACCCGCACCTGTCGCGACCGGATGTCGCCCAGCACCTCGCGCAGCGCCGGCAGGTCGAACACGTCGTTGACGCACTCGCGTGTGGCCTCGAGCAGGATCGGGAAGGTGGGGTGGCGGCCGGCCACGGCCAGCAGGTCGGCCGAGCGCTGGCGCTGCTGCCACAGCGGCGTGCGCTGGTCGGGCCGGCGGCGGGGCAGCAACAGTGCCCGGGCCGCGGCCTCGCGGAAGCGGCTGGCGAACAGCGCGGTGTGCGGGAGCTCGGCCACCACGATGTCGTAGGCCCGATCGGGGTCGATGGCGAGGGCGTCGGTGCTGAGGCCCACGTCGTCGAGGGCCTCGGGCAGGCGGATGGCGATGCCGTCGTCGCTCCAGATCATCTCGACCTGGACACCCCACCGCTCGGCCAGCCGGGCCTTGATGGCCATGCCCCACGGCGCGTGCACCTGCACCCCGAACGGCGACAGGATGCACACCCGCCAGTCGCCGATCTCGTCGCGGAACCGCTCGACCACGATGGTGCGGTCGTCGGGCACCGCTCCGGTGGCCTCGCCCTGCTCGTCGAGGTAGGCGACCAGGTTGGCCGCGGCGCGGGCGTCGAGAGCGTGGACCGTGCGCAGACGCTCGACCGCGTCAGCGGTGGACAGGCCGCGCAGCTCGCGGACGAACGCACCCAGGGCACGGCCCAGCTCGAGCGGCCGTCCCGGGCCGTCGCCGTGCCAGAACGGCATCTTGCCCGGCTGGCCGGGCGCGGGCGTGACCACCACCCGCTCGTGGGTGATCTCCTCGATGCGCCACGTCGTGGCCCCCAGCAGGAACGTCTCGCCCGGCCGGCTCTCGTAGACCATCTCCTCGTCGAGCTCGCCCACGCGTGCGCCGTCGGGCAGGAACACACCGAACAGCCCCCGGTCGGGGATGGTGCCCGGGTTGGTCACCGCCAGGCGCTGGGCGCCGGACCTGGCGCGCACCACGCTCTCGACCCGGTCCCAGACGACGCGGGGCGCAGCCCCGCGAACTCGTCGGACGGGTAGCGACCGGACAGCAGGTCGAGCACCGCCGTCAGCACCTCGTCGGACAGCTCTGCGAAGGGCGCCGCCCGCCGCACCAGCGCGCTCAGCTCGTCGACCTTCCAGTCGTCGAGGGCCACCATGGCGACGATCTGCTGGCACAGGACGTCGAGCGGGTTGCGGGGGTAGCGCGTGGACTCGATCTGCCCGTCGACCATGCGCTGCACCACGACGGCGGCCTCGAGCAGGTCGTGGCGGTGCTTCGGGAACAGCTTGCCGCGGCTGGGCTCGCCCACCTGGTGGCCGGCCCGACCGATGCGCTGCAGGCCCCGGCTGACCGAGCCCGGCGACTCGACCTGCACGACGAGATCGATCGCGCCCATGTCGATGCCCAGCTCGAGGCTGGACGTGGCCACCAGGCCGCGGAGGCGTCCCGCCTTGAGGTCGTCCTCGATCTGCAGCCGCCGCTCCCGCGACAGGGAGCCGTGGTGGGCCTTGACCAGCTCGTCGCCCTCGGACGGAGGCGATGTGCCGTCAGGACGTGCTTCCCGCTCCTGGTGCTGCGCACCGGGCCGCTCGGGCCCCGGGCGGGGAAGTTCACCCGCCGTCAGGGCCGCCCGGTTCTCGCCCTCGTGCCACAGCTCGTTGAGCCGGGTGGCCAGGCGCTCGGACAGCCGCCGGGCGTTCACGAAGATGAGCGTCGACCTGTGGGACTCGACCAGCTCGAGCAGCCGCGGGTGGATGGCGGGCCAGATGGATCGCCGAGCCGGCCCGGTCTGGGGATCGTCCACGGTGGCGAGGTCGCTCATGTCGTCGACGGGGACGACCACCTCGACCTCGAGCTGCTTGCGCACGCCGGCGTCGACGATCGTGACCGGGCGCGGACGGCGCCCCGTCGCCGTCTCGTGCGTGCCGCCGAGGAACAGAGCGACGACGTCGAGCGGGCGCTGAGTGGCCGACAGGCCGATGCGCTGCGGCGGCCGGTCGCACAGGTCGGTCAGCCGCTCGAGCGACAGCGCCAGGTGCGACCCGCGCTTGGTGGGCACGAGCGAGTGGATCTCGTCGACGATGACCGCCTCGACCCCCCGCAGCGTCTCCCGCGCCTGCGACGTGAGCATGAGGTAGAGCGACTCGGGCGTGGTGATGAGGATGTCTGGCGGGTTGCGGGCCAGGCGCCGGCGCACGTCGGCCGGGGTGTCGCCCGTGCGCACGCCCACCGTGGGCTCGCGGAACGGCTGGCCGAGGCGGTCGGCCGCGGCACGGATGCCGGCGATGGGTGCGCGCAGGTTCTTGTCGACGTCGACCGCGAGCGCCCGCAGCGGCGACACGTACACGATGCGGGTGCCCGCCGACGCGTCGCCGCCGGACGGGTGGGAGACGAGCCGGTCGATGCCCCAGAGGAACGCGGCGAGCGTCTTTCCCGAGCCCGTGGGCGCCAGGATGAGCGTGTGCTCGCCGGCGGCGATCGCGGGCCACCCCTGCTGCTGGGCAGGGGTGGCCCCCGCGAACGTCGCCTCGAACCACGCCCGGACGGGCGGCGAGAACAGCGAGACCGCCACGCCGCCACGCTACCGACGAGGTATGACCCGACGGGGCGAGCCCCCTGTCCGATCAGGCGGGAGCGGCCGTGCTCCCGCCGACGACACGGGCCTTCATCGACTCGAACTCGGCGTCGGTGATGGTGCCGTTGCTGCGCAGCTCGGCCAAGCGGGTCAGGTCGTCGACCGACGACGTGCCGGTGGACGAGGCCGCCGATCGGACGTAGCTGTCGAACTGGGCCTGGGCTGCCTGCTGCGCCTTCGCGGAGCGCTCGGCCATGGCCGGACCACGCACGATGATGTACACGAGCGAGCCGAGCAGCGGGAAGATCACGAGCCCGAGGACCCACCCGGCCTTGGCCCACCCGGACAGCTCGTGGTCGCGGAACAGGTCGCTCACCAGGGCCACGAACACCCAGATGAACATGAACAGGAAGAAGAGCCAGAGCATCGTCCAGAACAGCTCGGCGAACCCGACTTCGGCAAGGACCATCGTGTGTCTCCCCTGACAAGGGCGCGCACCGCGCCGATCGGCCAGCAGCAGACACCCGAATCGGCCCGCTGACGTCACCCCGAACGGGTGAGACGCGTCCGCGTCGATGCGCCGTACTGTTCGCACGTGGCGGCCAGCACCGACCCGGCGGGCTCCTAGGTGGGCGAGGCCTTCGGCTGGGGCGCGTTCGGCGGCGCGGCGCTGATCGTGGGCGCGGCCGTCGGGATCTGGTTCCACCTGAGCAACCGCGTCGTCGGCGTCGTCATGGCCCTGGGCGCGGGCGTGCTCATCAGCGCCGTCTCGTTCGACCTCGTCGAGGAGGCCGTCGACACGTCGGGCGGCGAAGGCGGTGTCGCGGCCGGCCTGGCCGCCGGCGCGCTCACGTTCTTCGTGGGCGACACCCTCATCGACCGCATGGGCGGCGACAAGCGGAAGAGCGTGACCGGCGAGCAGTCCGAGGGCTCGGGCCTCGCCATCGTGCTGGGCGCGGTGCTCGACGGCATCCCCGAGTCGATCGTGCTCGGGCTGACGCTGCTCGGCGGCGGCGGCGTCAGCGTCGCCTTCGTGGCCGCGGTGTTCATCTCGAACCTGCCCGAGGGCTTGGCGGCCAGCACCGGGCTGTCGGCCTCAGGATGGTCGCCGGGGCGCATCCTCGGACTGTGGACCGGGGTGATGCTGGTGTCGGCTCTTGCGGCCCTGGCCGGCTACGCCGTGTTCGACTCGGCCTCGGCGAGCACCGTCGCATTCGTGCTGGCGTTCGCCGGGGGAGCCGTGCTCACCATGCTGGCCGACACGATGATGCCCGAGGCCTTCGAGCACGCCGGGCCGCTCGTCGGACTGTTCACGACCGCCGGCTTCGCCGTGGCGTTCGCGCTCCACACCATCGAGTGATCAGCCGGCGGACGGCGCGGGCTCGGCCGGGGGCACGGTCGTGGTGGCGCCCGGCACGGTGACCGGGGGCGACGTCGTCGACGTGGGGGGCGGCGCTGTCGTCGACGTCGTCGTCGGCGCGGGCGAGGTGGTCGTGGTGGTGCCGGACCGGTCCACCGTGGTCGTCGGCTGGTCGCCGTCGGGCTCGGACGCCGTCGTGGTCGGTGAGCCCGGGAGCGTCGTCGTGACAGGCGCATCCGGGCTGTCGGTGTCGGCACCGCCTCCGCTGGGCAGGAGCGCACCGACCGAGGTGCGCCGGTCGCTCTCGCCGGAGAGGGGCTGGTCGCCGACGAGCTCGATGAGGGTGACGCACGCCAGCGACACCACGAACACGATGGCGACACCCGCCGCCACGCTCCACCGGCGCTGGGACAGCCACGCTCGCCAGCCGGTGTCCGCCCGTGGCGGGGACACGGCCGTGGTGCCGTCGGGCCCCGTGGCCGCGCCGGCGGCAGGGTCCGGCTCGACGCCCACCGTCTCGGTGGCCGCGGGCTCGCGGGCCGCCCGGTCGTCCCGGTCGTCGAGGTCGGCACCGTTCTGCCCGGGGGCCGCATCGCCGGTCGGGCGGGTGAGGCGAAGGCCCTGGAGCTTGTACAGGCGCGCCTTCGTCCGCCGGATGCCCAGGCCGTACGCGGCGCTGCCCACGGTGGCGATGACGCTGACGACAGCAGCACCCACGATCGTGCCGGCCACGCCGAACATCGACGCGATGACGGCGGCGGACACCGAGGCCAGGACACTGGCCGCCACCTGCGTGCCGGTCACGCCCATCCGGTCGCTGTGGGCCGAGCCCGGGGGCTCGGAGGGGCGGGTCTGGTCGTGTGCGGACTGCGCGGTCATAGGTTCGCCAGGCATTCGAGGTCGAGGTGGACGCGGAACTCGTGCACCCCCAGACCGCCTCCCAGCCCGGACCGGCGCAACGATCCGTACATCCAGGACTAGGCCGCGCATCGCCGGACGCCAACGTGCCATCCGTCACCCCGGCACGGCGCAACGCCGCTACGGTCCGGGCCGTGCCCGTCGTGCTCCGACCGCAGGGGTTGAACCGAGGCGACGTGGTGGCCGTCGCCCGCGGCGGCGACCGCGTCGAGCTGTCCGACGAGGCCGTCGCCACCATGGCGGCCAGCCGCGCCCACGTCGACGCACTGGCCGCCGCCGACCAGCCGGTCTACGGCATCTCGACGGGGTTCGGCGGGCTGGCCACGACCCACATCCCTCCCGAGCAACGCGCCCGGTTGCAACGGTCGCTCATCGTGTCGCACGCCGCCGGCATGGGTGACCCCGTCGAGCCCGAGGTGGTGCGGGCCATGGTGCTGCTGCGCGCCCGCACCCTGGCCACAGGCATCACCGGAGCCCGCCCGGAGCTGGCGGCGGCGCTCCTGGGCCTGCTCGACGACGACCGACTGCCCGAGGTCCCCGAGTTCGGCTCGCTCGGGTGCAGCGGGGACCTGGCGCCGCTCGCGCACGCCGCCACCGCCCTCGACCTGCCGCTGGCCACCAAGGAGGGCCTCGCGCTCATCAACGGCACCGACGGCATGCTGGGCATGCTCGTCCTCGCCTGCGCCGACCTGGCCGCTCTGCTGCGGGCTGCGGACGTGGCGGCCGCCATGAGCGTCGAGGGCCTGCTGGGCACCGACCGCCCGTTCGCCGCAGAGCTCATCGCGCTGCGCCCGCACCCCGGGCAGCAATCGTCGGCCGCCAACATCGCCGCGCTGCTGGCGGGCTCGGCCATCGTCGCATCTCACCGCATGGGCGACCCCCGTGTGCAGGACGCCTACTCGCTGCGTTGTGCCCCCCAGGTGCACGGCGCCGCCCGGGATGCCCTGGCGTTCGCCGAGACCTGCGCCGACCGCGAGCTGGCCTCGGCCATCGACAACCCGGTCGTGATCGCCGACGGTCGCGTCGAGTCGGTCGGCAACTTCCACGGCGCGCCCCTCGCCCATGCCTGCGACCTGCTGGCGATCGTCGTCGCCGATGTCGCCAGCATGAGCGAACGGCGCACGGACCGCTTCCTCGACGCCGCCCGCAGCCATGGGCTGCCGCCGTTCCTGGCCCACGAGCCGGGCGTCGACAGCGGCCTGATGATCGCCCAGTACACCGCCGCCGCCCTGGTGAGCGAGTGCCGCAGGCTCGCCGTCCCGGCCAGCACCGACACGATCCCCACCTCCGCCATGCAGGAGGACCACGTCTCGATGGGCTGGTCGGCGGCGCGCAAGCTGCGCACCGCGCTGGGCCACCTGGCCAAGGTCTTGGCCGTCGAGATCGTGACCGCGGCACGGGGCATCGACCTGCGGGCGCCGCTCACCGCCGCGCCCGGCACGGGCGCGGCGCGCGACGTGCTGCGCGCCGGCGGCGTCGACGGGCCGGGGCCTGATCGCCTGCTCGCCCCCGAGCTGGCGGCGGCGGCCGACCTGGTGGCCGGGGGCACGCTCGTCCGGGCGGTCGAACAGGAGGTCGGCACGCTTGCCTGACGCACCGCGCACCGTCACCGCCCCCCGGGGCCCGACGCGCACCTGCAAGGGCTGGGCCCAGGAGGGCGCCCTGCGGATGCTGATGAACAACCTCGACCCCGACGTCGCCGAACGGCCCCAGGACCTGGTGGTCTACGGCGGGACCGGGCGGGCAGCCCGCAGCTGGGCGGCGTTCGACGCCATCGTCGCCAGCCTGCGCGAGCTCGACGACGACGAGACGTTGCTCGTGCAGTCCGGCCAGCCGGTGGGCGTGTTCCGCACCCACGAGTGGGCGCCCCGGGTCCTCATCGCCAACGCCAACCTGGTGCCCGACTGGGCGACGTGGGACGAGTTCCGCCGCCTCGAGGCGCTCGGGCTCACCATGTACGGGCAGATGACGGCCGGCTCGTGGATCTACATCGGCACCCAGGGCATCCTCCAGGGCACCTACGAGTGCTTCTCGGCCATCGCCGAGCGCCGGTTCGGCGGCAGCCTGGCCGGCACGGTCACCCTCACGTCCGGCCTGGGCGGCATGGGCGGGGCCCAACCGCTCGCGGTGACCATGAACGGCGGCGTCGCCGTCGTCGTCGACGTCGATCCGCACCGCATCGAACGCCGCCTCGAGACCCGCTACCTCGACGTGGTGGCCGACGACCTCGACGATGCCCTCGCCCGCGCCGAGGCCGCCCGCGCCGACCGCCACCCGCTCTCGATCGGCCTGCTCGGCAACGCGGCCGAGGTGCTGCCCCGGCTGGTCGAGCTGGACGCACCCGTCGACATCGTCACCGACCAGACGCCCGCCCACGACCCGTTGAGCTACGTGCCCGCGGGGTTGTCCGTGGCCGAGGCCGACGAGCTGCGCACCCGCGACCCAGACGCCTACACCACCCGGGCGCGCGAGTCGATGGCCACGCACTGTGAGGCGATGGTCGCGTTCATGGATCGCGGCGTCGAGGTGTTCGACTACGGCAACAGCCTGCGGCGCGAGGCCGAGTTGGGCGGCTTCACCCGGGCGTTCGACTACCCGGGGTTCCTGCCCGCCTACATCCGGCCGCTGTTCTGCGAGGGCAGGGGTCCGTTCCGGTGGGCGGCGCTGTCGGGCGACCCGGCGGACATCGGCGCCACCGATCGCGCCGTCCTGCGCGAGTTCCCCGAGAACGAGGCGCTCGCTCGCTGGATCCGCCTCGCGTCCGACCGGGTGGCGTTCCAGGGCCTGCCGGCCCGCATCTGCTGGCTCGGCTACGGCGAGCGCGACCGGATGGGGCTGCGGTTCAACGAGATGGTCGCCTCCGGGGAGGTGCACGCCCCCATCGTGATCGGCCGAGACCACCTCGACTCCGGCTCGGTGGCGTCGCCGTACCGGGAGACCGAGGCGATGCGCGACGGCTCCGACGCCATCGCCGACTGGCCCCTCCTCAATGCCCTGCTCAACACGGCCAGCGGCGCCAGCTGGGTGTCTCTGCACCACGGCGGCGGGGTGGGCATCGGCCGGTCGATCCACGCCGGCATGGTGGTCGTCGCCGACGGCAGCGACCTGGCGGCCGAGAAGCTCGAGCGGGTGCTCACCAACGACCCCGGCACCGGCGTGGCCCGCCACGCGGACGCCGGATACCCCGAGGCGCTCGACGTCGCCCGCTCCACGGGCATGCGCCTGCCCATGCACCCGTGACCGCCCCCACTCCGGCGCCTGTCTCGTCGTCAGGCGACAGCGGTCGCTGCGCCGAACCACCGCCGGTTTCCGGCGGTGACCCCCGGCTCGGCGATCGGGGAATCAGCGACGGGGGCGATGTCGACGACGGGGTTGCCGGGGCCGGGGCGTGACGACGTACTGGGTGGCGCGGGCGCTGGTGGCAGACGGTGTCGCGCGCGGGGTGGTCGTGGACTGTGACCCCGACGGCCGGTTCGCCGCCGTGCGGACCGGCGCCGAGCGGGCCCCGCCCGGGGCCGTCGCACTCGGCGGCGCCGACGCGCTCGCCCTGCCCGGCCTGGTCGACACCCATTCGCACACCTTCCACCGGGCACTGCGGGGGCGAGCGACCGGCGGCGACTTCTGGGCGTGGCGCGCGGGCATGTACGGGCTCGTCGACCGCCTCACGCCCGAGACGCTGCTGCCACTGGCCACCGCCGCGTTCGGCGAGATGGCCCTGGCCGGCATGACCACGGTGCACGAGTTCCACTACCTGCACCGTCCCGCGGGCATGGACGACGCGGTGTGCGAGGCCGCCCGCCGGGCCGGCGTCCGGCTCGTGCTGCTCGACACCTGCTACCTGCGCGCCGGGTTCGACGACGTCCCCCTCGACGCGGTGCAGCAGCGGTTCTCGGACGGCGACGTCGATCGGTGGGCGGCTCGCGCTGACGCGGTCGCCGCCGCCAACCCGGACGTCACCGTCGGCGCCGCGATCCACAGCGTGCGGGCCGTCGACCCGCGGTCGATGAGCGCGGTCGCGACGTGGGCCCGAGCCAACGATGTCCCGCTGCACCTGCACCTGTCCGAGCAGCCGGCCGAGAACGCGGCCTGCGTCGCGGCCACGGGCCGGACACCGGCCGGGCTCGCGCACGACCACGGCGTGCTCGGCCCGTCGACGACCGCGGTCCACGCGACCCACCCGACCGGCGACGACGTCGCGCTGCTCGGCGACTCGGGCACCAGCGTGTGCCTGTGCCCCACGACCGAGCGCGACCTGGCCGACGGCATCGGTCCCGCTGCCGCCCTCGCGTCCGCCGGCTGCGACCTGCGCGTCGGTACCGACAGCCACGCGGTCGTCGACCTGTTCGAGGAGCTTCGTGCCGTCGAGTTGGACGAGCGCCTCGCCACGGGTCGCCGCGGCCTGCACCAGCCCGCCACGTTGCTCGCCGCCGCCACCGCCGGGGCGACGCTGGCGCCGACCGGACCGGCCGATCTGTGCGTCGTCGGTCTCGGAGGCGTGCGGCTCGCCGGCGTCGACCCGGACGGCCCCGTACCGATGCTCGTCGCCGCGGCCACCGCGGCCGACGTCACCGACGTGGTCGTGGGGGGCCGTCACGTCGTGCGGGACGGACGCCACGCCGACCTGGACGTCGCCAGCGAGCTGCGCACGGCGATCGCGGCGGTCACCTGACGTGTGGGACCTGCTCATCACCGGAACCGCCGGCGGCGGGGCCATCGGCATCGAGGGCGAGCACATCGCGTGGGCCGGCCCGGAGGCGTCGCTCCCGCCGGAGGCCGCCGCCGCCCGTCACCGGTGGCCCGTCCACGGTCGCCTGGTCACGCCGGGCCTCGTGGACTGCCACACGCACCTGGTGTTCGGCGGCGACCGGTCGGCCGAATGGGAGCAGCGACTGGCGGGCGCGTCCTACGAGCAGCTCGCGGCCGCCGGGGGCGGAATCCGCTCGACGGTCGCGGCCACCCGTGCGGCGACCGACGCCGAGCTGCTCGACGCGGCCGTCGGACGGGCGGAGGCCCTTGCCTCCGGCGGGGTGACCACCGTGGAGGTGAAGTCGGGCTACGGGCTCGACCTCGACACAGAGCTGCGCATGCTGCGCGTCGCCCGACGCATCGCCGAGCGCGTCCCGGTCGACGTGGTCACCACCTTCCTCGGCGCCCACACGGTGCCCCCGGAGTACGACGGCGATCCCGACGGCTACATCTCCTTCGTGTGCGACGAGGTGCTGCCCGAGGTGGCGGCCGAGGGGCTGGCGAACGCGGTCGACGGGTTCTGCGAGAGCATCGCCTTCACCGCCGAGCAGGTCGACCGGGTGTTCGCGACCGCGGCCCGGTTGGGCCTGCCGGTGAAGCTGCACGCCGACCAGCTCACCGACGGGGGTGGGGCGGCGCTGGCCGCTCGTCGCGGCGCCCTGTCGGCCGACCACCTCGAGCACGCGAGCGAGCACGGCCTCGCCGCGCTGGCCGCGGCGGGGACGGTGGCGGTGCTGCTGCCCGGAGCCGCATACGTGCTGCGCGACGACGCTGTGCCACCGATCGACGCCCTGCGCCGCGCCGGCGTCCCGATGGCGATCGCCACGGACTGCAACCCCGGCACCTCCCCGGTCGTGTCACTCCTGGTGGCGATGCACCTGGCTTGCACCCGCTTCGGGTTGACCGTGGCCGAGGCGCTCGCAGGCGTCACCGAGCACGCCGCCCGGGCACTCGGCCTGGCCGGCCGGGTCGGGATCGTCGCCCCCGGCGCGAGGGCCGACCTCGTCGTGTGGGACGCCGAGCGTCCGGCGCAGATCGTCTACTGGCTGGGCGCAGATCCCGTGCACGCGGTGCTCCACCGCGGCCGGTTCGTCGTCGGAGGGCACCGGTGACCGTGCGCGACATCGTCCAGATCGGCCATCCGGTGCTGCGCGCGGACGCCCGGCCGCTCACCCCCGTGGACCTGGTGGCGTCCGAGGCCCAGACGCTGATCGACGACCTCGTGGACACCATGCGCGCCGCCGACGGCGCCGGGCTCGCAGCCACCCAGGTCGGCGAGCAGGTGCAGGTGGCCGTGGCCGAGGTGCGACCAGGCAACCCGCGCTACCCGTACAAGCCGCTCATCCCGCTCACGGTGTTGGTGAACCCGGTGGTCGAGGTCCTGACCGACGAGACCTTCGCCAACTACGAGGGCTGCCTGTCCGTCCCCGGGTTACGGGGCGTCGTCGACCGTGCGGTCGAGGTGCGGGTGCGTGCGCTCGACCGCCACGGCGCCCCGTTCGAGCGGATCGTGCGCGGCCTGTCGGCCGGCACGTTCCAGCACGAGACCGACCACCTCCACGGCACGCTGTTCATCGACCGGGTGGCCGACACCCGCACCCTGTGCACGTGGGACGAGTTCCGCCGCCGCCACGAGGCCGAGTTCTCCGAGCGGGCCCGGGCGCTGGTCGCCCGCTTCGGCAGCTGAGAACACGCGAAGAACGGGACCCGGTGAAGGATCCCGTTCTTGGAGGACAGCCAGGGGGGCGGGGCGGGCGGGCGGACAGGCACCCCGCCCCCAGCTGGCCTGTGCCAGACAACTACCCCGGACCCCTCGGACACAAACCACGATGACAGAAAC
The DNA here is from genome assembly GCA_963735375.1 of uncultured Acidimicrobiales bacterium. Taxonomy (GTDB): domain Bacteria; phylum Actinomycetota; class Acidimicrobiia; order Acidimicrobiales; family VFJN01; genus ZC4RG19. The sequence goes on along the minus strand of CAVTKS010000001.1, from coordinate 791,005 downwards.
TTTGTGAACTTCCCGATGACCTGCGATAACCCCTGTGATCCCACCGGACCGCATCGTCACTCGGCAAGCATCGTGCCCGTCATGTTCGGGTGGATGTCGCAAACGAACTCGTACTCCCCCGCCCCGAGCGTCACGGTCAGTGCCTGTTGCGATACGCCTCGTTCGAGCTTGGTCTTGTCGGGGGCGGGCGCGCCCTCGATGTGGATGTTGTGGTTGACGCCCTCGTCCCGGTTGTCGATCACGATCGTCACCGGCTCGCCGGCCGTGACGCGCACCTCATCGGGATCGAACGCCATGTCCTCGGCCACGACGACGACGTCTGGCTCGTCGGGCACGCGCTCCGACGACAGATCGTCGTCGCCGCCACCACCACCCCCGCACGCGGCGAGGGCCGCGAGGATCGCAACCAGGACCGGAGCACCAGCGAACGTACGCATCGCCCGACCGTCGCATGTGCCCCCAACCGCGAGCCAATCCCCGTAGGCTGACGCCGTGGCCGAGTACCAGACACCCGAGTTCCATCCGGCGTTCGAGGAGTACTGCGAGGCGATCTGGGAGCTCAAGGAAGACGACGTCAACGTCATCCAGGCTCGGGTCGCCGAACGGCTGCACGTCTCCCGCCCCGCCGTCTCCGAGATGATCAAGCGCATGCAGTCCGAGGGGTTCGTGTCCCTGGACGGCACCGCGATCAACCTCACCGACGACGGCATCCGGCTCGCCGAGAAGGTGGTGCGCCGCCACCGGCTGGCCGAGCGGCTGCTCACCGACATCCTGGGCCTGTCGTGGGCCGATGCCCACGTCGAGGCCGGCAAGTGGGAGCACGTCATCTCCGAGCCGGTCGAGCGGGCCATCAACCGGCTCCTCGACCACCCGACCACGTGCCCGCACGGCAACCCGATCCCCGGCTCCAGCTACGCCCCGCCCGACCTCGTGGCGCTGTCCGACATCGCGGTCGGCGGTGCGTTCACCGTGGCCCGCATCCCCGAGGAGCTCGAGTTCACGCCCGGCCTGCTCGAGTACCTCGAGGACGCCGCCGTGCAGCCCGACCACGCCGGCGCGGTCACCGCGGTGTCGCCGGACGGCACCGTCACCGTCGAGATCGACGGCCGGCACGTGGGCATCGGCAACTTCGCCGCCGCCCGCATCCTGGTCATGGCGTCAGAGTCGGCTCGGTTGTCGGCGACGGCGTCCGCCGGCGCGTCGACCTGAGCGCCCACGCCACCGCGAGCCCCAGGGCCACGAACCACAGGCTCTGCAGCACCCAGTCGCCCGCGCCCGGCGAGCGGTAGTCGGGCAGGACGGCCCGCACGGCCCGGTACAGCGGGTTGGCCGTCGTCTCGAAGTCGACGATCAGCGTGCGCCGCCGGTCGAGCACCTCCACCACCAGCCACGCCCAGTTGAACGCGCCGACCACACCGGCCGCGGCGACCCATGGGCGTACCGCCCGCACCTTGCCCGCCAACCAGGCCACCGCCAGCACCAGGCACGGCACCACCACGACCACCTGCCGGCCAGGCCACCACCAGCCGTGCATGGTGAGCGCCACCCACGTGGCCGTCGCCCAGCCGGCGGCGAGCGGCAGCACGAGCGCCGCCCACCCCGGCGGACGCCGGCGCACCACGACGGCCAGCGCGGGCACGGCCAGCAGGTAGCCGGGCATCCACGCCGCCAGGCCGAAGCCGTGGTCGAGCAGCAGGCCGACCAGCCGACGGCTGCGGGCGAGGCGGTCGGGGTCGCTCGCCCATGACCGTCATCTCGCCACCGGTGAAGTGGTCGCCTGCCGCATAGACGGTCCAGCCGCCGTACAGGATGCGGTGAGTGACGAGGTAGGCGACGCCCGCCACGGCGAGCCCCGCGACCAGCCCGACGAGCGCACGGCGCCGGCCCTCGCCGAGCAGGTAGCCGACGGCGACGGCCACCAGGGCTCCCGCCACCGGGGCGTACTTCACCCCCAGCCAGGGCAGCGCCACGACCGCGGCGCCTGCCACGGCCACGTCCACCGGCCGCCGCCGCCCGGTGAGCGCGGCGATGGCCACCGTCACGGCCAGGGCGGCCGGCAGCTCGGGGTACACCTGCGTGGCGTAGGCCGACAGCGGCGCGGCCGCACCGAAGGCCAGACACGGTCAGCGCCGCCGCGCCGACGGGCACCGCGAACCGGCGGTGCGCGGTCCACACCAACAGCCCGGCGAGCACCCCGCCGAGGGCCGCCAACGTCGCCTTGGCCGCCGCCCACCCGCCCAGGCCCATCGGCACGGCCAGGATCGCCGGCAGCAGCGGATCGTGCGGGCTGACCTCGCGGCCGTCGTCCCGCCGCCTGCGTCTGCACCGGGAGGGTGACCTCGTGGAACGGCAGGTACGCCCGGTCGTCGAGCTCGTCGTCGATGTGGAGGTCGCGGTCCTCGAACAGACTCAGCGCCGTCAGCAGGTACTGCGGCTCGTCCGCCGTGGTGCGGGTGCCGACGGTCGCCCGGGCGGGGATCGCCAGCGCGGCCCACGCGGCCACGACGACCCCGACGGCCACGGCCGCTCCGACGGGCGAGCGCAGCCGCGCCGACACAGCCCGGCGAGCGGATACAGCTCGGCCAGCGCCGGCCTGGCTCACGCCAGCCGGTCCGACCGGCGCACCACGAGGAACCAGGTCAGCACGCCGGACAGGACGACGAGCACGATGCTCGCCATCGCCGCCTCCGCCAGGAAGACGGCCTCGGTGTCGGCCCAGATCCGGGTGGTGAGCGTCTCGAAGCCGATCGGTGCGGTGAGGAGCGTGATCGGCAGCTCCTTCATCGTCGACAGCAGGACCAGGCCGCCGCCGGCCGCCAGGCCGGGCAGCATCAGCGGCAGATCGATCGTGGCGAACCGCCGCACCCGCCCGGCGCCGAGCATGCGGGCCGATTCGTCGAGCCGTCCGGGCACCGACCCCACCGCGACCTGGGCGGCCCGCAACGACTGGGCGCCGAGGTGCACGACGTAGGCGAACACCAGCATGGCGAAGCTCTGGTACAGCCCCCAGGCCTCCGGGAGTTGCCGGCTCCAGAACACGACCGCCAGGGCGATGACCAGGCCGGGCAGCGCGAACCCCGAGGCGACCAGGGCGTTGGCCGCGTCCCCCGCCCGCGCCCGGTGGCGGGCCGACAGGTAGGCGAGCGGCAGCAGCGCCGCCACTGCCACCAGCGCGGTGACCAGGCTGATCCCGGCCGTGTTGAGCGTGGGATCGACCAGATCGCCCATCCCCCGGTCACCGCCGGCCAGCGCGCTGGTCTCGCCCGTCAACCCCCGCCAGGCCCACAGCCCCAGCGACGCCAGCGGCCCGCCCAGCGCCACGACCACCCACGCCCCGACCGCGGCCAGCGCCGGCCAACGCCACCGGCCGAGCGGCACCTGCAGCGGCCGCTTGGCACGCACGCCCTCGACGGTCGGGTGCCGGCGGGCGATCGCCCGCTCGCCGGCCACGACCACCAGCGCCAGCACGGCGAGGAGCAGGCTGAGGGCCACCGACTGGTCGCGGTCGAGCACGCGGTTCGTGTAGATGGCCCTGGTCAGCGTGTCGAACCGCAGCAGCACGACCACCCCGAAATCGCTGAGCGCGTAGAGGAACACGAGCAGCGCGCCTGCCCGATCGCCCCCCGGATCTGCGGCAGGACCACCGACCGGAACACCGCGAACGGCCGGCGACCGAGCAGCCTGGCGCTCTCCTCGAGCGACGGGGGCAGGGCCGCCAGGCGGGCCCCGACGGGCAGGAGCACGTACGGCGTGGTGAACAGGGTCAACACCAGCCACGCACCCCAGAACCCCTCGGGCCGGGTGGCGTCGATGCCGATCCAGCCCAACGGCTCGTCGAGCAGGCCGCCCGGCGACAGGCCCGCCGTCAGAGCCAGGGCGCCGACGAACGACGGGAACACCAGCGGCAGCGCGGCCAGCGCCGCCCACATCCGCCGTAGCGGTAGGTCGGTGCGGGTGGTGAGCCACGCGAGGCCCGTGCCCACCACCGAGGTCGACACGGCCGTGGCCGCCGCCAGGCCCAGCGTGTTGCGCAGGGGTACGAGGGTGGCGCTCGACGTGTAGAGATCGAGCAGGTCCTCGTCGCCGGTGGCCGTGCGCCACGCCAGGTAGGCGAGCGGCGTGGCGAACAGCGCCCCGATGACGGCGCAGACGGCGACCAGGGCGACGGGCGGGCGTCTAGCGGTTGAGGCCACTCTCGTCGATCATCTCGGTCGTGGCCTCGAGACCGCCACCCAGCGAGTCGAGGTCGACCCGGGTCGTCGTGATCTCCTCGAACGGCGGCAGCGCCTCGTTCGGGGCCGCATCGCTCGCCAGCGGGTACTCGAAGGTCTCGTTGCTGAAGAACTCCTGGGCCTCGTGCGACAGCAGGAACTCGACGAGCGCCTCGGCGTCGTCGGCCTTGCCGGTGCCCTCGACGATCGACGCCGCCGTGACGAGCAGGGTCGAACCCAGGTCCCCCTCGGGGAAGAAGTGGTTCTGGACCGGCAGGTCGGGATCCTCGTCCAGCGCCCGGAACGCGTAGTAGTGGTTGACCAGGCCCATCGGCACCTCGCCGCGCCCGACGGCCTCGACGATCGCCGTGTTGTTGTCGAACGTGGGCGGGTCGCCGGCCGCGATGCCGTCGAGCCAGGCCTGCGCCTCGTCGTCGCCCAGCTCGTGGCGCATCACGGTCACGAAGTCCTGGAACGAGCCGTTGGTGGGGGCGATGGCCACCCGACCCGCGTACTCGGGCTCGGTCAGGTCGAGGACCGAGTCGGGCAGCGTCGACGGCTCGACCAGGTCGGTGTTGTAGACGAGCGTGCGCACCCGACCGGAGAGACCGACCCAGCCCGCGTCCGCGGCGGCGTCGCCCTCGGGCACCAGGCCGACGACGTCGTCTGGCAGCTCGGACAGCCGGCCCGTGGCGTCGAGGTAGCCGACCGCACCGGGGCTCTGGGAGATGAACACGTCGGCGGGGGTGCGGTCACCCTCCTCGTCGATGAGCAGGGCCAGGTCGGCCGAGTCGCCGTAGCGGACGTCGATCTTGACGCCGGTCTCCTCGGAGAAGTCGTGGAGCAGGGGACCGATCAGGTTCTCGGTGCGACCGCTGTAGACGACAAGGCGCTCGCTGTCGCTGCTGCACGCCCCGAGCGTGCTGGCGGCGAGCGCGAGCACGACAACCGTGCTCACCATGGACCATCTGTGGTTCATGCAGCGCAGGCTAGCCAACCCACCCTTCGAGCATGAAGACTGCCTAACGATGCGTCCCCCCGTCGTGATGTTCATGCCTGCGTACAACGAGGAGGCCACCGTGGGCGACGTGGTGCGCCGCGCCCCTGCCGAGGTGCGTGGCCACCCCGTGGAGGTGGTCGTGGTCGACGACGGCTCGACCGACGGCACCGCAGCTGCCGCCCGGCAAGCCGCCGCCACGGTGCTCTCGCTCGGCGTCAACCGCGGCCTGGGGGCCGCGGTGCGCGAGGGCCTGGCGCACGGCGTCGGCCGGGGGGCGGTCGCCGTCGCCTTCCTCGACGCCGACGGCGAGTACGCCCCCGAGGAGCTTGCCAGCGTGGTCGGCCCGATCCTCGACGGCCACGCCGACTACGTGGTCGGGTCGCGCTTCGCCGGCCTGTCCCGCGACATGCGCCCGCACCGGTGGGTCGGCAACCGGGTGCTGACCGTGGGCGTCAACCTGCTGGTGCGCCGGTGGGGCGTGCGCGTCCTGACCGACGGACAGTCGGGCTACCGGGCGCTGTCCGCTGACGCGGCAGCGCACGCCGAGATCATCCACGACTTCAACTACGCCCAGGTGCTCACGCTCGACCTGCTGAGCAAGGGCTTCCGCTACGCCGAGGTGCCGATCACCTATCGGTTCCGCCGACATGGCCAGTCGTTCATCCGCCTGGGCGGCTACCTGCGCCAGGTCGTCCCCGCCGTGCGCCGCGAGCTGCGCTCGCCCACGGGGTCAATCCTCGACGACGAAGCTGCGGAAGCCGTCGCGGACAGCCAGCCAGCGGTCGGCATCGAGGGCGCCGTCGGGTCCTAGGGCGGCGGCCGCGCCCCAGCCCATGGCGAGGGCGTGGTGGGTGTTGTCGGGGGTGAACAGCCCCTGCCGGCCGAACGTGATCAGCCCGCCGAGATCGCCCGCCCAGGTCTCGAACCGGCGCAGGTCGTCGGCGAACCGCGTGCCGTAGACCGGATAGACGCGAGGCAGCCGTCGGCTCTCGACCGCGACAGGCGCCGGTGTCGGCAGACCCGCCGCCGCCAGCTCGTCGACCAGGCGGGCGGCGAGGTCCTCGTCGGAGGCAGTCCACACCTCGTCACCCTCCCAGCAGGCGATCTCGGCGCACAGCACCGTGCGATCGGACGGCTGGTCGGGATCGTCGCGGTAGTTGCGGGGCTCGGACACCCGGGCCGCCAGCACCTGGGGACCCGGGAAGTAGTGGGCGTCGAACTCGGTCCACCGGGGACGGCCGAGCACGAGGTAGAGCAGCACCAGCGCGCGGTGCGCCAGTCGGCCGGCGGCCGCCACGGCCTCGGGCGGGGGGCGGGATCGACCAGGGTGCCCAGCGCCGGCAGGGGCGCGGTCGACCACACCTGGGCGACGTCGATGGTGGCCCCACCGTCGACGGTGACGGTCCACCCGCCCCGGTCCGCGTGCCGGCACAGCCTCGTGACCCCGCTCTCCATCCGCAGCTCGGCACCGGCGTCGACGGCGGCGGCCGCCACCGCCTCGGCGATCGCCCCGAACCCGCGTCGGGGGTAGAGGAAGACGCGCCCCTCGGGCCGCGACCCCCGCACCAGGCGCCGCACGATGTCGGCCGGGGAGGAGGCGCTCACCCGCCGGCGGGCCAGCTCACCCGCCAGGTCGGCAGGATCGGCGTCCCACAGCTTCCGTGCGTACGGGCCGTAGAACGCATCCAGGACCGCAGGGCCCAGGCCGACCCGCACGACCTCGCCGAACGTGTCGGCCCGGGCGCGGCGCAGCGGGCCGGTCACGGCATCGGCAGCGGCCCGCGCCGCGAAGCCGCGGGGCGTGCGCCGCACCAGGTCGCCGGTGCGCAGCGGGAAGCCCAACCACCGGTCGAGCAGCCGGATACGCCCATGCCGGGGGCGGGTCTGCAGGTCGTCGCCGAGCAGTCGCCGGAGCGCAGCGAGGATGTCGGGCGGGGTCGCCGGGTGCAGGCGATGGCTGCCGAAGTCGACCCGCAGGCCGGCGACCTCGAACGAGCCGGCCATGCCCCCGACCCGGGGCGAGCGCTCGAGCACGACGACCTCGTGCCCGGCGGCCGCGGCCCGCCAGGCGGCGGCGAGGCCGGCGGGCCCCGCCCCGATGACGGCGATCACGCGATGGGTTGCGGTTCGGCCGGGACGTCGGCCCCGGCGGCACCCGTCGCGGCGTACGCCACGGCCGGCGGCCCCTGGTAGGCGATCGCCACCCGGTCGCCGCGCTCGAATTGGGGCACGGATCCCGCCCGCGCCCGCAACGGCACCCCGCCGTCGGGTCGCACCAGATAGACGGTGTCGTGCCCGTAGTACTCGCACAGCTCGACCGTCGCCGGCGTGCCGCCCGTGCCGGTCGGGCCCAGCCTGAGCTCCTCGGGGCGCAGCACCACCTGCACCGGGCCCTCGAGCGCGGTGTCCAGCGCCACGCGCCCGACCGCGGTGGTGGCGGTCTCTCCCGCGGCGGTGCCGTCGACCAGGTTGGCGTCGCCGACGAAGGTCGCGACCCAGGGGCTGGCCGGCCGGGCGTAGAGCGTCGACGGCGACGCCTGCTGCACGATGCGCCCGCCGTGCATGACGGCGACCTGATCGCCGAGGACGAACGCCTCCTCCTGGTCGTGGGTGACGAACACCGTGGTCACCTCGAGCTGGGCGAGCAGCTGGTGCACCTCGGTGCGGACCTGCACCCGCAGCGTCGAGTCGAGGTTGGAGAACGGCTCGTCGAGCAGCAGGACGCCCGGTTGCGGGGCCAGCGCCCGGGCCAGCGCCACCCGCTGCTGCTGGCCGCCGGACAGGGTCCCGGGGCTGCGGTCGCCCATCCCGCCGAGGCCGACCATCGCCAGCGCAGTGTCGACCCGCGCACCGCTGCGCTCGGCTCGGGGCAACCCGTAGCCGACGTTCTGGGCCACGCTCAGGTGCGGGAACAGCGCCCAGTCCTGGAACACCATGCCCACCCGCCGCCGCTCGGGCGGCACGTGCGCGCCGGGGCCCGACACGAGGCGGTCGCCGATCCGCACCTCGCCGCCGTCGAGCCGTTCCAGCCCCGCGATCGAGCGGAGCAACGTCGTCTTGCCACAACCGCTGGGGCCCAGCAGCGCGACCACGGCGCCCGGCTCGACCCGCAGGTCGACCTCACGCAGCACCTCGACGTCGCCGAACTGCTTGCAGGCCCCGACGACCGTGATGGGATCAGGGGGCTTGGGTCCGTCGGTTGAGTGTGCTGCCGCGCGTCCGTTCATGTCGCCTCACACGGTACCGGCCAGGGCACGACCGGCCATGGGTCGCGCCGCGTCGTTACGATCCCGACGTGGACCTTGCCGAACGCGGCGACACCGCGCGCCGCCATCCGTGGGAGACCGAGCGATCCCGGTTCCTCCGCTCCCTGATCGCCCGCCATCTGGGCGACGAGCTGCCGCGCCGGATCCTCGACGTGGGCGCCGGTGACGGCTGGTTCGCCGGCGAGCTGAGCGAGGAGATGACGAACGGCTGCGAGATCGTCTGCTGGGACGTCAACTACCAGGGCGTCGACCTCGACGCCGCGCTGCCCGACGGCGTCGTCCGCACCGCCGACGAGCCGGACGGCCGCTTCGACCTGGCGCTGCTCCTCGACGTGGTCGAGCACATCGCCGACGACGCCGCCTTCCTCGACGACTCGATCCTCCCCCACCTCACCCCGGCGTCCCTGGTGATCGTGACCGTCCCCGCCTATCAGCGCCTGTTCTCGTCGCACGACACGGCGCTCGCCCACCACCGCCGGTACTCGCCCACGCGACTGCGCGCCCTGCTCGAGCCGCGGTTCGACGTCATCGCCCGCGGAGGGCTGTTCGCCTCGCTGATCCCCCTGCGGGCCGCCTCCGTCGCCCGCGAGCACATCGCGGGTCCGCCCGACTCGCACGGCATCGGCGCGTGGACCGCCGGCACGGGAGTCACCCGGGCGGTCTCGGCCGTCCTGGCGGCCGACGCCGGCGCCGGCGGGTGGCTGGCTCACCGGGGCGTGCCGACACCGGGCCTGTCGACCTGGGCCGTCTGCCGACCCCGTCCCACCGCCGCTCGATGACCGCGCCCTGCACCGTGGTGGTGCCGTGCTTCAACGAGGCGCGCCGCCTCGACCCGGCCGACGTCGAGGCGCTCCTCGCGTCCGCGGGCATGCGGGTCCTGGCCGTCGACGACGGCTCGACCGACGACACGGCCGCGCGGCTCGACAAGCTGGCCCACGCGGAGCCCGACCACCTCACCGTGCTGGCGCTCGGGGCCAACCACGGCAAGGGCGAGGCCGTCCGGCGCGGGATGCTGGAGGCCATCTCCTCCGGGGCAACCCTCGTCGCCTACTGCGACGCCGACTTCGCCACCCCGCCAGGCGAGATGGCCCGGCTCGTGGATGCGCTCCGGTCGGACGAGAGCATCGATGCCGTGCTCGGCAGCCGGGTCGCGATGCTGGGCTGCGACATCCACCGCTCGGCGTTCCGCCACTACACCGGCAGGTTGTTCGCGACCGCGGCCGGGCTCGCACTCGGCGCCGCGGTCTACGACACCCAGTGCGGCGCCAAGGCGTTCCGCGTCACGGACCAGCTGCGCGCCGCCCTGGCCCGTCCGTTCGCCAGCCGGTGGGCGTTCGACGTCGAGCTCCTCGGTCGCCTGCTGCCCGCCGCTCGCTGCATCGAGGTGCCCTTGCGCACCTGGCACGAGCCGGGCGGCTCCAAGGTGACGATCGGTGCGGGGCTGCGCACGGGGGTCGACCTCGTCAGGATCGGGCAGGCACTGCGCCGCGAGCGCGGCGGCCGGACGTCAGTCGATCGGCTCGACGAGCAGCGCCAGCGGTCCCGCTGACGCGTCCTCGACGAACGCGACCCGCTCGGCCCCCGGCGGCGGGTCGACCGCATCCGGCCCCTCGACCTGCCACATGCGCAGCGCGGCGTCGCCGTCGTGGCGCCGACCCTCGCCGAACTGCCGGATGTAGACCTCGTTGTCGAACACGAACGGGATGCCCCGGTCCTGGAGCTCGGCGAAGACGAGGCCGCTGTACGGCTCGTTGAACCGCAGCCCGGTCAGGTCGATCAGCACCGTGCCCCGGCCCTCGAGCCCATCGAGCTGACCGACCAGCTCCTGCGCCGCCTCGAGGTCGGGGGCGAACGTGACCGGGCTGGGCCCGGACGAACGGAAGGTGGGGAGAAGTGCCAGCGCGGCGAACGCCACCAGCCCCGCCCCGACCGCGAGGCTGCGCTGCCGCAGTGCAGGCCGCGACCGCACGGCCGAGAGCGCGATCGCCGTCACGGCAGCGGTGGCCATGGCGGCGACCGGCCACAGCCAGCGCATCTGGTGGACCGCGATGCCGAGGACGTTCAGCGGGGACCACGCGAGCGCCACCAGCCCGACGATGATGGCCGTGACGGACACCCCGGCCATCGTGGCCAGGGGACGCCGGCCCGAGCGCCAGCAGGCGACCGCGAGCGCCACCAGGACCACGATGGTCACCGTGACCACGAGCACCGCGGGGCCGAGGGAGACGACGCCCGACAACGGCTGACCCGGCGGGGTCAGGGGCACGGCACTCGCGTACGACGAGCGGGTGAACCACGGGCCCTGCACGGTGACCTCGGCCATCAGGCGCAGGGCGCGCGACAACCCGATGGTCTCGGTGCCGCCGCCACCGGCGGAGGCCTCGGCGATGCGCGACATGTTGCCCTGGCCCCGCCCCGTGACCTGCTCGATCAGCGGTTGGACCCAGCAGAGCAGGGCAACCACGGCCGTCCACACGAGCGGACGTCGCCATCGCGGTCGCTCGTCGGCGTGGCGGATCGTCCAGCCGGCGACGATCGCCGCTGCCACGGTCAACGCCGCGACGAGCGGCAGGTGGCTCATGTGGGTCTGCACGAGCAGGCTGCCGAGCCCCACGAACCATGGCGCCATGACCAGGTCGCCGGTGGCCAGGCAGGCGGTCACCACGAGGAACGCCATCAGCGGCAGGACGAGGGCGTTCGGTTGCCACACGTCGAACAGCAGCTCGCTGCCGAGCACCCATTGGAGGCCGATAACGGCGATGGCCACGGCCACCATCGACTCGACGCCGCTGATGCGGCGAGCGGCCACCACGGCGAGCGACGACGCCGCCATGTTGACGAGCATCACCCCGACCGCCAGCCCCACCCACGGGCCCAGGAGCCGGATCGCGGGGGCGATCACATCGAAGTAGAGGGGCCCCGGGTTGTTGAGGTCGGTGTCGAGCACCAGGGAGGCCGACGTCCACGTGCCCAACAGAGGATGGTGCGACGTGCCCACGTCGCGGGCACGGACGAGGAGGATGCCGTTGTCGGCCAGCGGCTGCCACCCTCGGGCCAGGGCACGGGTCGTCGCCACGACGATCGGGAGGTTGACCGCGACGAGGAGCCCCGCCAGCAACCGGCGGTCCGATCCGGACCGGCGCCCCGACCGGTCGTCCGCCCGCCGCGACCGCTCGTCGGCGACGTCGCCGGTGCCGAGGTCAGCTGCTTCCCCAACCGCTGCGTCCACGGTCGGCAGTCTCGCGTGTCGGCGGTGGGTACGCCGCAACGGTGCGTCGTCCCTGTGCGCCGTGTGCCGTGATCAGCGGAGGGGTTCGGGCAGATCGCGGGCGTGGACGACCGCGAGGCGCTTCGTCGCGCGGGTGAGGGCGACATAGAGGGCGCGCATGCCCTGGGCCTCCTCGTCGACGATGGCGGCCGGCTCGACGACGATGGCCGCGTCGAGCTCGAGGCCCTTGACCAGGCTGACCGGCACCAGGGTGATCCGCGACTCGAGCCCGTTGCGGGCGGCCCGCCCGAACTCGATGCCGGCCGCCTCGAGCGCGCCGGCCACATCGTCGACGAGGGTCGCCGGGGCGATGACGGCGACGCTGCCGGGATCGACGGCGTCGCGCTCCTCGGCGGCCACGGCGGCCACCCGGGCCGCCAGGTCGTCGGCCTGCGCCGCGATGATGCGGGGCTCGTCGCCCGCCTGGCGCACGGAGTCGGGCGGGCGCAGGTCGGGCGCCGCCACCGCCAGCACCCGGGCGGCCAGGTCCATCGTGGGACCGGGGATGCGGTAGCCGATGGACAGCTCGGCCCGCTGCTCGGGCCGCCGATGCGGCAGGTGCTCGAGGATCTCGTGCCAGTCCTTGTGCGCCCACACGCCGGTGGCCTGGGCGATGTCGCCCACGACTGTCATCGACCCGTTGAGCGATCGCCGCTCGAGCATGCGGAGCTGCATCGGCGACAGGTCCTGGGCCTCGTCGACCACGATGTGGCCGTACGTGCGGATCTCGTCGGGATCGGTGCCGTTGCCGTTGGAGCGACGCTTGCGCGACTGGGGACCCAGCAGGGCCCGGGCCTCGTCGAGCAGAGGCACGTCGTCATGGGTCCAGATGATGTCGTCGACGTCATCGGCCCTCGGCCGGGTGAGCGCGGCGCGCTCGTCGTCGCTCAGGTGCTTACCGGCGGCGAGGTCGACGAGCGCGGGCGATCCGAACAGGTCGTGCAGCAGCTGGGCGGGCGTGAGCACCGGCCACATGCGTTCGAGGGCCTCGCGCACCTCGGGCGCGAGGCGGGCACGCTCGCGGACCTCTTCGGCCGTGGTGGGCACGCGGCTGACCTCGGCCAACGCCAGGAACAGCTGCGACTCGACGAACCGGCGACCGGCGTTGTGGAGCCGGAAGCGCCGGCGGGCGTCGGCCACGATCTCGGCGGTGCGCTTGGCCGGGACCACCAGCGTCTGGACGCCGTACGGCACCCGGAGCGCCTTGCGCAGCGGCCGCTCGCGGTCGCGCACGGCCTTGGCCAGCACCCGTGACATGCGGGCGTCGCCCTTGATGCGGGCGGTGACCGGCACGTCGCGGCCGCGCACCCGCACCTGGTCGACGAGGTCGGCCAGCACGGCCAGCTCGACGCCGGCCTCGCCCAGGCTGGGCAGGACCCGCTCGATGTAGCCGAGGAACAGCCGGTTGGGCCCGACCACCAGCACACCCTGTCCCTCGAGCGGGAACCGGTAGGTGTAGAGCAGGTAGGCGGCGCGGTGCAGCGCCACCACCGTCTTGCCGGTGCCCGGGCCACCCTGCACCACGAGCACGCCGGGCAGCGGCGAGCGGATGACCTCGTCCTGCTCGCCCTGGATGGTGGCGACGATGTCGCCGAGCCGACCGGTGCGAGACTCCTCCAGCGCAGCGATGAGCGAGCTCCTGCCCCGGACCTGCGAGCCGTCGTCGCTGACCGCCAGCTCGCCGCCGAGCAGGTCGGCACCCTCGCCGAACAGCTCGTCCTCGATGCCGAGCAGCTTGCGGGCGCGGGTGGCGAAGTGGCGGCGACGGACGAGGCCCATGGGCGCCCGGCCCGTCGCCCGGTAGAACGGCTCGGCGACGGGCGCCCGCCAGTCGACGACGAGGGGCTCCTGCGTCTCGTCGGCCACCGCGATGCGCCCGATGTAGTAGCTGTCGCCGCCCTCGGAGCGCGCCTGGTCGATGCGCCCGAAGACCAGGCTCGAGTCACCCAGGTTCAGGTAGTCGAGGCGCGCGGCGATGTTCTCCTCGATCATCTCCCGCTCCCAGCGGGCCTGCTCGGTGCCGCCCTTGCCCACCTCGACCATCGATCGGAGCCGGGTGGCGGTGCGGCGCGCGCGTTCGAGGGAGTCGTACGCGTGGTCGATGTACGCCTGTTCGGCGGCCAGGTCGGGGTGAGTGGCCAAGCGCTCCTCCGCTGGTCGAGGAACGGACCATGCTACCTGGGGTTCAGGCGTCGATCACACCACCGTCATCGTGGCCGTGGTCGACCTCGAAGTCGAGGAGCGACTCGGCCTCGTGGAGGTCGGCCCGGTCGACGATGCCGTCGCCCGTGAGGTCGAGGTCGGTATCCGACGCCATGTCGGCAGGATCTGCGTCGAAGCCGGTCGCTGCGCCCTCGTCGTCCTCGCCGAACAGCGCGTCGCGCACCTCGTCGAGCAGGAAACCGATGCCCTCGAGCGGCGACGCACCCTCGGCCAGCAGGTCGCTGTCGTCCGACGCGGTGCCGTCACCGCTGTCGTCGGACGTCGTGTCGTCAGACGTCGCGTCGTCAGACGTCGTGTCCACGTCGTCGACATCCTCGACGACGTCACCCGTCTCGCCGTCGCCGTAGCCACCGTCGTCGGACGTCGTGTCGTCGGTCCCGTAGCTGTCCTCGGACGTGGTGTCGTCCGTACCGACGGCGTCGCCGTAGGTCTCCTCGTAGGTCTCGTCGTACGAGTCGTCGAAGCCCCCGTCGCCGTACGGCTCGTCGCTCGACGAGTAGCCGCCGGGTTCGGCGGTCTCGCCGAGGCCATCGGCCAGGGGCCCGCCGCCGGGACCGCCCGTGGTGTCGTCGTCGTCCTCACGCATGCCGACATCCTGGGGCCGCCACCGGTCCCCTGTCGACGGGGGACTCCCCCCTTCGACTCCCCGTCGTACGGGGAAGGGGCCGGCGGGACGCCCCGGGTAGCGTGGCCGCCGATGCCCCCCGACAGCGACGCCCCGTTCCTCCTGGCCTGCCGCAACCAGCCGGCGACCAGGGTGCCGGTGTGGTTCATGCGCCAGGCCGGGCGGTCGCTGCCCGAGTACCGGGCCGTGCGGGGCACCGGCAGCATCCTCGATGCCGTCCGCGACCCCGACCTGGCCACCGAGATCACGCTCCAGCCGGTGAGGCGGTACGGCGTCGACGCCGCCATCCTCTACAGCGACATCGTGGTGCCGGTCGAGGCCCTGGGCTTCGGCGTCGAGATCCGTCCCGGTGTGGGGCCGGTCGTCGCCCAGCCGTTCCGCGACGAGCCCGACCTCGACCGGTTGCGCCCGCTCGACCCCGAGGCCGACTGCCCGTACGTCCAGCAGACGGTCCGCCAGCTGGTCGGCGAGCTGGGCGGCGTGCCCCTCATCGGCTTCGCCGGCGCGCCGTTCACCGTCGCCAGCTACCTGGTCGAGGGCGGGCCCTCGCGCACGCTCGGCACCACCAAGGCGCTCATGCTCGGCCGGCCCGACCTCTGGCATCGCCTGCTCGACCGCCTGGCCGACATCGCCATCGCGTCGCTGCGGGCGCAGGTGCAGGCCGGGGCCTCGGCGATCCAGCTCTTCGACAGCTGGGCGGGCACGCTCAGCCCCGCGATGTACGAACGCCACGTCATGCCGGCCAGCGCCAAGGTGTTCGCCGGCGTGGCCGACCTGGGGGTGCCCACGATCCATTTCGGGGTGACCACCGGCGAGCTGCTTCCGCTCATGGCCAAGGCCGGTGCCTCGGTCGTCGGCGTCGACTGGCGAGTGCCGCTCGACGACGCCCGCGCCCGGCTCGGCCCCGATGTGGCCGTGCAGGGCAACCTCGACCCCGCCGTGTGCCTGGCCCCGTGGTCCTCGGTCGAGGCAGCCGCGCTCGAGGTGCTGGCGGCCAACGGTGGCCGGCCGGGCCACGTCTTCAACCTGGGCCACGGCGTGCTGCCGGAGACCGACCCCGCGGTCCTCGAGCGGCTGGTCGAGCTCGTCCACGCGTGGGAGGCGCCGCGGTGACGACCGGCCTGGTCGTGATGGCCTATGGCACCCCGGCGTCGCCCGACGAGATCGAGGCCTACTACACCCACATCCGCCGGGGCCGTGCTCCGTCGCCGGAACAGCTGGCCGACCTGACCGGCCGCTACCAGGCCATCGGTGGGGTGTCGCCGCTCGCCGAACGCACCCGCGCCCAGGCGGCAGCGCTGGCCGGAGCGCTCGAGGCCGCCGACGCGGGCGGGTGGCGGGTCGAACTGGGCAACAAGCACGCGGCGCCGTTCGTCGAGTCGGCCGTCGTGTCCCTGGCCGACCGCGAGGCGCCCGGCGGCCGGCCTGACCGGGTCGTCGGCCTGGTCCTGGCCCCCCACTACTCGCGGGGATCGGTGGGCGAGTACCACAACCGGGCGGCCGCCACCGCGGCCGAGCACGGCCTGCCCTACACGCCGATCGAGTCGTGGCACGCCGTGCCCGCGTGGATCGACGCCCAAGCGACACGCGTGCGCGCCGCGCTGGACGCGCTGCCAGGGAAGACGAAGGTGCTGTTCACCGCCCACTCCCTGCCGGAACGGGTGCTCGAGGGCGACGCCTATCCCGACGAGCTGCGCACGTCGGCCGCCGCCATCGCCCAGAGCGCCGGCCTCGAGCGCTGGTACGAGTGGACGCTCGCCTGGCAGTCGGCGGGCCGCACGCCCGAGCCGTGGCGCGGCCCCGACGTCGCCGACGTGATCCGTGACCTGGGCGCCACCGGGCAGGCAGACGGGGTCCTCGTGTGCCCACAGGGCTTCGTGTCCGACCACCTCGAGGTGCTGTACGACCTGGACGTCGACGCCCGCCGGGTCGCGACGCAGGCGGGGCTGGACTTCGCCCGCACGGCCTCGATCAACGACGACCCCGCGGTCATGGGCGGGCTCGCCGAGCTGGTGCGGTCCGTCTGACCGTGCCGATCATGGCCCGATGACCACGCGCGTCGACCTCGCCGTCATCGGTGGGGGCATCAGCGGACTGGCCGCCGCCTGGGAGGGCCGCTGCCGCGGCGCCCGGGTCGCGGTGTTCGACGCCGGCCCCCGGCCCGGGGGCAAGCTCCAGACGTCGCCGCTCGCCGGGGTGGGGCTCGACGAGTCGGCCGACGCGTTCCTGGCCCGGGTGCCCGAGGCCGTCGACCTGTGCGCCGAGCTGGGCATCGAGGCGGAGCTGGTGTCGCCGGCGCCGGGCTCGGCCTATGTGTGGCTCGACGGTGCACTCCGCCGCCTGCCGCCCGACCAGCTCCTCGGCGTCCCGACCAACCTGGACGCGGTGGCGGCATCGGGGCTGCTGTCCCCCGGCGGCGTCGATCGGGCGCGGCTCGACCTGACCCTCCCCGACGACCGACCGCCCGGCGCGACCGACGAGAGCGTGGGCGATCTGATCCGGCGGCGGTTGGGCGACGAGGTGCTCGACCGCCTGGTGGCCCCCCTGGTCGGCAGCATCTACGCGGGCGAGTGCGACCGCCTGTCGCTGCAGGTCAGCGCGGCCCAGCTCGCCGCCGCCCGCGATCGCGACCCGGCCGACCCCAGCCTGGTGCGGGCCGCGACAGCCGTGCGCACCCAGGCGGTCGAGACCGGTCGACCGGTGTTCCTCGCCCCCGGCGGCGGCATGGGCCGGCTGGCCGACGCGCTGGCCGAGGCCCTCGGCGACGACCTGCGTACCGGTACCGCGGTCACCGCGTTGACCCCGGACGAGCCCGGCTGGCGCATCGAGCCAGCGGGGGTGACCGCCGACGCCGTGGTGCTGGCCACGCCCGCGTTCGCCGCCGCGCCGCTGCTGTCGGCGATCGCACCGGACACGGCGGAGTTCCTGGCGGGTGTCGAGCACGCCTCGGTCGCGCTCGTGGCGCTCGCGGTGCCCCGCGAGGGCATCGATCACCCGCTGGACGGCTCGGGCTTCCTGGTGCCGCGCTCGGCCGGGTTGCTGTTGACCGCCTGTTCGTGGGTCACCACCAAGTGGCCCCACCTGGCCGTCGACCCGTCGGTGGCCGTCCTGCGCGCCTCGGTCGGCCACGACGGCGACGACCGCGGCCGCACCCTGCCCGACGACGAGCTGATGACCCGGCTGCTGGGCGACCTGCGCACGACGATGGGCGTGCGCGTCGCACCCGACGAGGTGCGCATCACCCGTTGGCCCCGGTCGTTCCCGCAACCGCGCCCGGGCCACCTGGGCGCCGTCGCCGCGGCCGAGAACGCCCTGGCCGATGTGTCGCCGCGCCTGGCCGTGACCGGTGCGTGGGCGAGAGGCGTCGGCGTGCCCGCCTGCATCAGGGGTGGTCGGGCGGCGACGGCGCGAGTGCTCGCCACCGCCTGACAACGGGCGGCGGGCGCACGCCGCCCCGACCGCGGCTCAGTCGGACGCGACGGTCACCGGGATGCGACGCCGCGTGGCGTGCGTCTCCTTCAGGATCTTGGTCACGTTGCGGGTGTGCAGCTCGGTGGTGTCGGCCGGTGAGGTCACAGCCGCCCCCGAGGCGAGGTTGCGGGCGCGGATCTCGCGGTAGATGGCGTCCCATCCGTCGAACACGTGCCGTTCGGCCCGTCGCGACATCCAGCCACCCGGCCGGATCTTGACCTTGGCCGTGTCGATCGCGCTCAGTACGCCATTGCGGAACGCGGACTGCAGCTTCGTCTCGTCGGCTGCGTCGCTGCTGCGCAACGACTTCAGCGCCTGGCCCACGGTGGACATCAGGCCCTCGGACTTCGCCCCGGCGCGCTGGTGGCCGTAGAAGTGCCGCATCAGCTTGAACTTCCAGTACGTGAGCTTGGCGCGACCCAACCCCGAGTAGGTCGAGGTGGCCCACAGCGAGGTCGACGACAGGATGTGGCGGAAGTACGTGCGGTCCAGGTTGATCTTCCCGCTGTCGTACAGGCTCTCGAAGATCTGCGTGCCCGGGAGCGCCATGTAGAAGCCGACGGCCGCGTCGTTGATGCCGATCTCGGCGATCGTCGAAAAGAAGTCGAGGTTCTCGCGGATCTGCTCGTCGGTGTCGTGCGGGAAGCCGATGACCATGAAGACCATCACGTTCAGGTCGGCGGCGACCGCCGACCTCATGCTGTCGAGCATGCGGTCGGTCTTCATCTTCTTCTTGATCAGCTTGCGGGTCTCCTCGGAACCCGACTCGGGCGCGTACGCCATGCTGATCATGCCCGTGCGCTTGAGGAGCTGGGCCACTTCGTCGTCGATGGCTTCGGACCGCGTGCCCGTGGGCATCTGCCACGTGATGTCGAGGCCGCGGTCGAGCAGCTCGGTGCAGAAGTCGATGATCCACTGCCGCTGGATGATGGCCGTGAGGTCCTGGAACGGGAAGTTCCGGGCGCCGAAGGTGCGGTAGTAGTGCTCGATCTCGTCGACGACCAGCTTGGGGTCACGCGGGATCCACCGTGGCGTCCACATGTTGGGCGCCGAGCAGTAGGTGCACTGGTAGGGGCAACCGCGGGTGGCGAGGATCGGCACCGACTTGTTGTGCGACCACATGCCGCCCATCCACCGGTGGGCGTGGTAGGTGTCGAGGTCGATCAGGTGCCAGGCGGGGCGGGCGATGGCATCGATGGCCAGCGTGCGCTCGCGACGGGCGTTGATGACGACGTCGTCGCCGTCGCGGTACCCGATGCCCAGCATCTCGGCGTGCGGCATCCCCGTGTCGAGCGCCTCGGCGAGCTCGACCACGGTCTCCTCGCCCTCGCCGAGCACGACGTAGTCGGCCTCGGACGTGAGCAGGCACAGCTCGGGCATCGAGGTGACGTGCTCGCCGCCCAGCACGACCGGCGTGTCGGGCAGCCGCCGCTTGATGGCCTCGACGAGCTGCACGATCGCCGGCCATTCGTGGGTGAACAGCGCGGTGACGCCGACGAGCTTGCTGTCGGCTGGGATGCGGGCCGCGATCTCGTCGAACGACAGCCCGACCAGGTACCCCCGGAAGTACCGGGTGTGGCGGTCGGGCGCGCCCACGACGGCGTCGACGACCTCGACCCGGTGGCCGGCGCCCTCGAGGGCCCCCGCGACGTAGGCGAGGCCCAGGGGCGGCGTGATGGACAGGCTCGAGAACCGGAACGTTTCGACGGCGGGCGGTCGCACGAGGCAGATCGAACCGTCGGACCCAGCTGTAGTCATGATTCCCCCAGGCCACGTCCGGACGTCGTGGCATCCCAAGCACATCTTCCCCGGGGTCACGGAGCGTCGACCCCAGGCGCGTCCGTCAGGCTAGCGGCTCGCCGCGCGCGACGCCCACGAACTACCGTGCAACGACCGCGCCGCCACCCGCCGGGGAGGTGTCAGGCAGCGACGTCGGAGCGCATGAGGACCAACGTGACGACCCCCGACACGACGATGCCGACGCCGGCAGCCACGCCGGACCGGGAGACCGACGAGGCGCCCCCGGTGCCGTCGCCGGCCGCGCTGCGTCGCCTCCGGACCGCCTGGGCGATCGGGGCCGTGCCGGTGGTCGCCGTGTACACGTGGCTGCTCATGGTCGGGTCGTGGGCGCCCCTCCAGCGCCAGTACTTCGACGACTTCTTCGACCACCAGACGCGAGCGCTGTTCGACGGCCGGTGGGACGTCCCCCCCGAGGTCGTGGGGTTCGAGGGGTTCCTGGTCGACGGGCGCACCTACATCTACTTCGGGCCGTTCCCCTCGCTGCTCCGCATGCCGGTGATGGCCGTGACCGACCGGTTCGACGGCCGGCTGACCACGCTGTCGATGATGCTGGCGATGGCGGTGCTCGCCGTCTTCGCACACCGGCTGAACGTCACCGTGCGCCGGTTCGTCCGGGGGACGCGCCGGTGACCCGCCTCGAGGTCGCGGCGACGGCCGTGCTCGCCGTCGCCGTCCTCGCCGGGGCGCCCCTGTGGCTCGGGTCGGCGGCGATCGTCTACCACGAGGCGATCCTGTGGGGCCTCGCCCTCACCGTCGCCGCGCTCGACGCCGCCGGCCGGTGGGTCCTCCAGCCCACCCCGTCGCGGCTCGCCGCCCTGATCGGTCTCGCCACCGCCGCCATCCTCGCCCGCCAGACGCTGGGCCTCGGCGTGGTCGCCGGCCTCGTGCTCGTCGCCGTGGTCGCCTGGCTCGGCCGGCGGGCGGCCGCCCGGGGCGGTCGGCCGGCCGACGCCCACCCGGGCACACGCCTGCGCTGGGTCGTGCTGGTCTGCGTGGCGGTCGTCGCGGTGTCGCTCATCCCGAACGTCGCGCGGTTCGGTGGGCCGTTCAGCCTGCCCGTCGACCGCCAGGCGCAATCGTTGGCGTTCGCCGAGCGCCAGCGGTTCCTCGAGGCCAACGACGGCGGGTTCTTCGGCCCCCAGTTCGTGCCGACGACGCTGCTGCAGTACTCGCGCCCGACGCGTTCGACCTGCGCAGCGACTTCCCGTGGGTCGACTTCCCCCGGTCGGGCCCGAGCGTTGTCGGCGACGTCGTCTTCGACGAGCTCGACTGGACGTCCAGCGTGCCCGTCACCATGCCCGCCCTGGTCGTCCTCGCCGTCCCCGGCGTCGTGTGGCTGGTGGGCGCCGCGCGGCGGCGCCAGCGCGGCACGTGGCTGGCGGCCCTGTGGGTGGGCACGTGGGCCGGTGCGGCCGGGGCGATCACGATCGGGTACGTGGCCCACCGGTACCTGGCCGACCTGGTGCCCATCGTGCTGCTGCCGGCGCTCGTCGGCGCCCATGTGGCGCTGGGTCGGGCCGGCACCAGCCGCCCCGCCGTCCGCCGCGGCGGTCTGGTCGCCGTCGGTCTGCTGGTGGCGGCCGGCGCCTGGACCAACCTGGGGTTGGGCATCGTCGCCCAGCACGAGCGCGGCCAGGTCGTGCCCGAGGAGTGGCGTGCCGAGCTGGCCCGTTGGCGCGCCGACCTGCCCGGCGGGCGACGCCCCGTCGTCGCCGTGCCCGCCGACGCCGATGAGCTCCCCGACGCCCCTGACGGCACGCTCGGCGTGGTCGGCGACTGCCTCGGGCTCTACGCCCGGGTGGGCGACACGTGGTTCGGCGTCGACCGGGGCCCGGGTGTCGGTGTGCACGACCTGCGGGTCGACCTCGACGCACTCGAGACCGGTGAGCGCGTGCCGCTCGTCGCGTTCGGCCACGGGGCCGACGCGTCGGTGGCTGCGCTGGTCCGGTTGCCCGACGGCGACGTGCGCCTCGACGTCGAGAACCCCCTGTCCGACGGCTGGTCGGAGGGCTTCCCGGTCTCGCTGGACGGGGAGGTCACGGTCAGGGTGAACACCGACCCGCGCGCCATCGACCGCTTCGTCCGGGTGGGGCGCACGGTCCTCTACGACCAGTGGATCACCGATCTCGGCACCGAGCCCATCCTCGGTGCCCTGCCCGCCGGCACGTCGATGCCGGGCGTGGCCGACAGCTACCCGGGCGAGGTCGAACCGCTGCCGTTCGACGCCACGCTCTGCGTGGACGCGACAGGCCGGGGCTGACGCGGCACCAGCTGATACACCATCTGGTAGGCGAAGAACGTCGGGCGCGCGCGCACCGCGGCGGTGTCGACCCGCCGGATCACGCGGCGGATCGAGCCGTCGCCATCGGTCGCGGCAGCGCCGTCTGTCGGCGCCGCACCCCGCTCGGCCACGTCGAGGGGCAGGCCCGTGTAGCCGCGGCGGGCGATCTGCCACCCCCGCTCGTCCACGAGGCGCTCGAAGCTGCGCCGCGTGAAGAACCGGACGTGGCCGCGGTCGAGGATGCCGCGCCGGTCGTAGTCGAATCGGCCCACGAGCACGCGCAGCCGCGGGTACCAGTGGGCGAAGTTCGGCACCGAGGTCAGCACGACACCGCCGGGCGCCACCAGGCCGTGCAGCTCGTCGAGGATGACCTCGGGCTGACGGACGTGCTCGAGCACGTCGGCGGCGATGACCACGTCGAACGGGCCCGTCACCTCGGGGGGAACGCCCTGGTCGAGATCCGCGAGGACGAACTCGTCGACCCGGGACTTGATCCCTTCGGCAGCGACGACGTCGACCCCGACGACGTGGTGCCCGGCCTTGCGCAGCTCGGCGGCGAGGTAGCCGTCGGCGCACCCCAGGTCGAGCACGCGGCTGGGTGGCCGGTCGCGGAGCCAGCCCAGGATGCGGCCGTGCGAGCTGTCGGGCGAGAGCTTCGCCTCGTAGGCGTCGCTGGCGAAGGCCAGCTCGCCGGTGCCGAAGCCCATCTTGTGGGCCCGGTAGCGCACGACGTCGCGGGTGATCAGGCGGGCGTACTTGAGCCCGTTCACGTAGCAGATCTCGTCGCCGTAGAACGTCGGTATCGGCAGCTCGACGATGCGCTTCGACGCCTCGGTCAGCTGGATGATGATCTGCGTGTCGAAGTTGAAGTCGTCGTCGTTGGACTCGAACGGCAGCTCGCGCAGCGCTTCGACCGAGTAGGCCCGGTAGCCCGAGTGCCACTCGGACAGGTCGGTCCCCGCCATCGTGTTCTCGAAGCCGGTGAGGATCTTGTTGCCGACGTACTTGTAGAGCGGCATGCCGCCGCGGCGGGCGTTGCCCTTTTCGAGCATGCGCGAGCCGAAAACGGCGTCCGCCTCACCACGTTCGAGCGGGGCGACCAGCTCGGGCAGCTTCTCCGGGGCGTACTGCCCGTCGCCGTGGAGCATCACGATGATGTCGAGGTCGCGCTCGATCGCCCAGCGGTACCCCACCTTCTGGTTGCCGCCGTAACCGAGGTTGCGGGGGTTCCGCACCACCTCGAGGGGCAACGTCGTGTCGAACTGCTGGTAACCGAGGCCCACCAGGTAGGTGGCGTCCGCACTGTGGTCGTCGCTGACGAGGACGCCCGAGATGCGCGGGCGGAAGTCGGCCGGGATCCGGTCGAGCACCCGCGCCAGCGTGCCGGCCGCGTTGTAGGCCACCACGAGAACACCGATGCGAGAGGACACGGGCGGGATCATAGGGTCGGCCGGGGGGTCGCGCCCCGGGGACGCTTGGGTCGCCGCGTCCGTCACGTGCGATCATCGGCCCTGTCATGCACCGGCTCGTCACCGCTCTTCTCTGCCTGGGCACGGGTGTGCTCATCGCCGCCGCGCTGCCGCCGTGGGGTTGGTGGCCGCTCGCCTTCGTGGGCATCGCCTGCCTCGACCGGCTGATCGCCGAGCGCCCGCGCGGCCCCCGCTTCCGCCGTGGCGCCGTCGTGGGCCTGGGGCTGTACATCCCGTCGCTGGCGTGGATGACCGACATGACGCTCCCCGGCTACGTCATCGCCGCGGTGGCCTACGCCGCGCTGTTCGGGCTGGCGGTGACCGTCGTGCCCGCCAGCGCGCCGGGGCGCTGGCTCGCCCTGCCGGGAGCCATCGCGCTGACCGAGCTGCTGCGCTGGTCGTGGCCGTTCGGTGGGGTGCCGCTGTCCAGCCTGGCCGTGGGCCAGGTGGCGGGGCCGTTCGCCCCGGTGCTCCGCCTGGGCGGGGCGCTGCTGCTGGTCGAGGTCACCGTCATCGTCGGCATCGCCGTCGCCGCGCTGGTCGCCCGTCGCTGGCTGGCCGCCGGGGTCGCGGGGCTCGTGGTGGTCGTGGCGATGAGCGCCGTCGCCGTGGCGCCGCGGGGCGAACCGGTGGGGGATCTGCGGGTGGCGCTCGTGCAGGGCGGCGGCCCTCAGGGCACGCGCGCCTGGAACACCGACGAGCGCGAGGTGTTCGACCGCCACCTCGAGGCGAGTGAGGAGATCGAGCCGCCGGTCGACCTGGTGGTGTGGCCCGAGGACGTGGTCGACGTCGACGATCTCGAGGCGTCGGACGAGGGCGAGAAGCTGGCCGAACTGGCCCGGGACCTCGACACCACCCTGATCGCGGGGGTGGTCGAGGACGCTGGGCCCGACCACTTCCTGAACGCGTCCGTCGCCTACTCGCCGGAGGGCGAGATCGTCGACCGTTACGACAAGGTGCACCGCGTGCCGTTCGGCGAGTACGTGCCGCTGCGCTGGCTGCTCGAGCCGTTCGGCGGCGAGTCGCTCACCGCGCGCGACGCGATCATCGGCGACCAGCCCGCGCTCCTCGACACCCCGGCGGGTCAGCTCAGCGTGGCGATCTCGTGGGAGATCTTCTTCGGTGACCGGGTCCGCGAGGGCGTCGAGGACGGCGGTCAGATCGTGCTCAACCCCACCAACGGGTCGTCGTTCACCGGCACGCTCGTCCAGACCCAGCAGATCGCGTCGTCGCGCATGCGGGCCATCGAGAGCGACCGCTGGCTGCTCCAGGTCGCGCCCACCGGGTTCTCGGCGGTCATCGGCCCCGACGGCACGGTCCACCAGCGCAGCGCGGTGTCGCAGCAGGTCGTGCTGCACGACACGGTGGGCCTGCGCGAAGGCACCACCCTGTACACCCGTCTCGGGATGGGCCCGGCCGTGGCCGTGGCGCTGGCCAGCCTGGCCCTCGGCTGGCTCGTGGCCCGGCGCCGCTGGCGCTCACACGTCGACGATCAGGGTGACGGGCCCGTCGTTGACGAGCGCGACACGCATGTCGGCGCGGAAGCGGCCGGTCGCCACCTCAGCCCCAAGTCCTCGTAGCTCGTCGACCACGGCGTCGACCAGCGGCTCGGCGTGTTCCGGCCGGGCGGCCGCCACCCAGCTCGGACGTCGGCCCCGGCTGGTGTCGCCGTAGAGCGTGAACTGGCTGACGACCAGCACCGCGCCTCCGGCGTCGGCCACCGACCGGTTCATGACGCCTGCGTCGTCGTCGAAGATCCGCAGGTGCCAGAGCTTGGCCGCCAGCCGCCGGGAACCCGCGGGATCGTCGTCGTGGGTGACGCCCACGAACACGCACAGGCCGGCCCCGATCGCGCCGACCGAGACCCCCTCGACCGTCACCTCGGCCCGCGTCACGCGCTGGATCACGGCCCGCATCCCCCCACGTTGGCACGTCGGCCCCACACGCTCTGTGCCACGCTGCACATCAGGTGTTTCATCACACCTCGCCGACTTGTTACGTTCTCATGTCGAAGCGAGCTGGCTGGGAGTCATCAGATGGGGTACAGCCTGGGGATCGACCTCGGCGCGACGACGTGCGCCGCGGGCGTGCGCCGTGGCGCGGGGCTCGAGCCGTGCATCCTGGGCGACGCGGGCACGACGATGCCGGCGGTCGCGCTGCCACGGGCCGACGGCTCGGCCGTGGTCGGCGAGACGGCCGACCGCCGCAGTCCGTACGAACCGACGCTCGTCGCCCGCATGGTGGCGGGGCGACTGGGCGACAGCGAGCCGATCGTCATCGACGGCGTGCGCTGTGACCCGCTCGCGCTCACCCGTGCGATCCTCGACACCGCGGTCGACAGGGCGACGCAGTCGTCCGGCGCCCGGCCCGACCAGGTGGTGCTCTCCTACCCCCTGCGCCCGGGCGACGGCCCCGAGCTCCTGCTCGCCGAGACCGCGCGCACGCTGGCGGGCACCGCCACAGGCGTGGGGGCGACCTTGGTGCCCGAGCCCATCGCGGCGGTGGCCAAGCTGGCGAACGACAGCGATCTCGGCCCGGACAGCATCGTGGTGGTCGTCGACTTCGGGGGCTCGTCGGTCGACGTGACGCTCGTGCGGCACGCCCCGGCGGCCTTCGACCTGGTCGGCGACCCCGGCTGGCTGCCCGAGCTCGGCGGGGTCGACCTCGACGCCGCCGTCCTCGCGCTGGTCGAGGGGGCGATCGGCGACGTGACGTCCCGCGTCAGCCCCGACGACCACGCCGGCATGGTGGCGCTGCGACGCATGCGGTCGTCGTGTCGCGAGGCCAAGGAGCGCCTGTCGACCGAGCATGCCGCGGTGGTCGAGGTGGCCCTGGCCCACGCCCGGGGCCGCGTCGAGATCACCCGCGAGGCGTTCGAGCGTGCCGTCGAGGTCGACCTGTCCCAGGCCGTCGACCTGGTGTCGTCGACCATCGACGGCGCGGGCCTCACCCCGGCCGACGTGCAGGTCGCGCTCCTCACCGGAGGCTCGGCGCGCATCCCGCGCTTCGCCCAGCTCGTGTCCGAGCGCACGGGCCTGTCGGTGGTGGTCGACCCCGCCCCCGAGCTGACCGTGGCGCTGGGCGCCGCCCTGTTCGCCGAGGTCGGCAACGCGGGCGCCCACGGCCCGACCCCGCTGCCCGCGCTGTCCCCGGCGCGCGACCCGAACCCCTTCCACGATCTCGCCCCCCTCCCCCCGCCGGTTCCTGACCCGACCACGGCCTCCGGCGCGAGCTCGTTTCCCGAGCTCACCTCAGGCGAGTGGACGGCGGACGACCCGTGGGAGGTGGTGTCGGCCGACGAGTGGCACCCGCCCGACCCCCGGTGGGACGACCCGCGCACCTCGGTGTTCGACCCTGCTCCCCCGCCGGCTCCGGTCCTGCCCCCGACGCGCCCGGCCAGCGACTGGGGGCAGAGCGGCGACGAGGAGTTCCAGCGCCTCACCACCAGCGACACCGATCCGTTCGGGACGCGGGCGGGCTCGCTGTCGGCGCGGCTCCGCGACCGCCGCGATGTCCGCGACCGCGGCGACGGGGACGACGACGACTGGTACGACGACGGAGCGAGCTCGTTCGACGTACGTCTCCTCATCGGGGGCGTCGCCGCCGCGGTCCTCATCGTGGCGATCGGCGCGTACGCCCTCATCTCCGGTCGCGGCGGAGGCGACGAGCCCGCCCTCGCAGTGGTCGAGACGGCGCTCACCACCACCAGCTCGACCGCCACCTCGACGACGACGACCGTGCCGCCCACGACCCAGGCGACGACGACCACGACGGAGCCCACGACCACCACCGAGGACGAGCCCTCGCGTCCCGCGCCCACGACGACCCGACGACGGCGCCCCCAGCGACCACGACGACGACCCGGCCGCCGCCCACCACCACGACGAGCCGGCCGCCGGCGACCACGACCACGACCGCGCCGACGACGACCACGTCCACGACCACGTGCATGCCCCCGCCGCAGTGCGCCTAGACGCCGCTGCACGCCGGGTGCAACACGGCGTGCCGCCGGCGCTAGCCTTGTCGCCCACACCGCGGGCGCACCCCTTCGACCCCTCGACGGCGGAAGCGCGCGGCCGACGCGGAGTTGACCGCGCGGTCAGTCGAACGGAAAGGTTGCGGGAATGCACGCCGAGGACACTCCTCTGCGCATCGCGCTGTTGGCCTACCGGGGCAAGCCCCATGTCGGTGGCCAGGGCGTCTACGTGCGGCATCTGGCCAAGGCTCTTGTCGACCTGGGTCACCACGTCGAGGTGCTGGGCGGTCAGCCCTATCCCGAGGTCGATCCCCGGGTCCCGCTGGTCGAACTGCCCAGCCTCGACATCTACAACGACCACTTCCCCATGCGCATGCCGGGGCTGTGGGAGCTCAAGGACTGGACCGACTTCGCCGAGGTCACCTCGTTCTCGTTCGGCCAGTTCCCCGAGCCGCTGGCGTTCAGCCTGCGCGCGTGGCGCCACCTCCACGGACGCCCCGGCGAGTTCGACCTCGTGCACGACAACCAGTGCCTGGGCTACGGCCTGCTGGCCATCGAGCGCGACGGGCTCCCGGTGCTCAGCACCATCCACCACCCGATCACCGTCGACCGCCGGCTCGAGCTCGAGCACGCCGAGGGCTGGTACAAGCGCCTGACCCTGCGCCGCTGGTACTCGTTCACCAACATGCAGACCCGCGTGGCCAAGCGCATGCAGCGCGTCGTCACGGTGTCGGCGAACTCCTTCCACGACATCGCCCGCGACCACCAGGTCGACCCCAACAAGATGGCGATCGTGCCCGTCGGCGTCGACGTCGACCTGTTCCGCCCGCTGCCCGCCGTCAGCCCCGTACCCGGCCGGCTCATCACCACGGCCAGCGCCGACGTCACGATGAAGGGGCTCAGCTACCTGCTCGAGGCCCTGGCCAAGATCCGCACCGAACGCGACGACGCCCACCTCGTGGTCATCGGCAAGCGC
Organism: uncultured Acidimicrobiales bacterium; assembly: GCA_963735375.1. Lineage (GTDB taxonomy): Bacteria > Actinomycetota > Acidimicrobiia > Acidimicrobiales > VFJN01 > ZC4RG19. The sequence continues at coordinate 762,439 of CAVTKS010000001.1, read as the reverse complement.
AAGCCCGGCGGCAAGTCCGACGAGACCATCCGCAACCTCGGGCTGGAAGATGTCGTGACGTTCGTGACCGGCGTGCCCGACGAGCGGATCATCGAGCTCTACAGCGAGGCCGAGCTCGCGGTCGTCCCGTCGCTCTACGAGGGCTTCTCGCTGCCGGCCATCGAGGCCATGTCGTGCGGCACGCCCCTCGTCGCCACCTCCGGTGGGGCGTTGCCCGAGGTCGTGGGCCGCGACGGCGAGACCGCCCTGGTCGTGCCGCCAGGAGACAGCGAGGCGCTGGCCGCCAAGCTGCGCTGGGCCCTCGGCCGCGATGACCTGCGGGCCACCGTCGGCGCCGCCGGCCGCCAGCGCGTCGTCGACCAGTGGTCGTGGAAGCACACGGCCGCCAAGACCGTCGAGCAGTACCGGATCCTGCTCCAGCAGCGTGCGCGCACCGCCGTGGCCGCCAGGGGCGGAGCCGGCTGATGCTCACCGTCGACTACCAGACGCTGGGCCTGCGCGCCGGCGACCGCCTGCTCGACCTCGGTTGCGGGGCAGGACGCCACGCGTTCGAGGCCCTGCGGCAGGGCGCCCGCGTCACCGCGTTCGACTACGACGAGGCCGAGCTCAAGGACGTCGCCGCCATGGCCAGCGCCATGGACCTGGCCGGCGACCTACCCGCCGCCGCCCGAGCCGCCACCACCCGGGGCGACGCCACCAGGCTGCCGTTCCCCGACGCATCGTTCGACCGCATCATCGCGGCCGAGGTGCTCGAGCACATCGACGACGACTTCGGCGCCATCCGCGAGCTCGTCCGCGTGCTGCGGCCCGGCGGCACCATCGCCGCCACCGTGCCGTCGTTCCTCCCCGAGCGGGTGTGCTGGGCGCTCACCGACGAGTACCACGCCCCCTTCGTGCCGGGCGGCCACGTGCGCATCTACACGGCTGCCGAGCTGCGCAACAAGCTCGGCACGGCCGGCGCCGCGCCGTACGCCAAGCACAAGGAGCACGGCATCCACGCCCCGTACTGGTGGCTCAAGTGCGCCGTCGGCCCCACCAACGACGACCACCCGCTGGTCAGGGCCTACCACCACGCGCTCTGCTGGGACATCGGCGGCGCCCAACCGTGGTCGAAGCTCACCCGGGCGGCCGACAAGGTGCTCACCCCGGTCATCGGCAAGAGCATGGTCATCTACGCCCGCAAGCCCGGCGTCGACGTGGACGAGATCGAGGCCGAGGAGGCTGTGGCATCGTGACCCTCGCCGACGTGCCCGGCATCGCCACCGCAGGCGAGCTGCAGCAGACCGTCGACGCCATCGCCGAGTGGCAGCTGCCCTCGGGCATGGTCCCGTGGTTCCCCGGCGGCCACGCCGACCCGTGGAACCACGTCGAGGCCGCCATGGCCCTCACGCTGGGCGATCGCCACGCCGAGGCCGAGCGCGCCTTCCACTGGCTGGCCGACCTGCAGCGCCCCGACGGGTCGTGGCACCAGTACTACCTGGCCGACAGGGTCGAGCAGGACAAGCTCGACGCCAACGTCATCGCGTACGTGGCGGCCGGCGTGTGGCACCGGTGGCTGTGCACCAACGACCGCGGCTTCGCCGAGACGCTGTGGCCGGTGGTCGAGCGTGCCATCGACTGGGTGCTCGACCTGCAGACCCCGCGGGGCGAGATCCTGTGGGCCCGGCACGCCGACGGCACACCGTGGTCGTTCGCGCTGCTCACCGGGTCGTCGTCGATCTGCCACAGCCTGCGCTGCGCCATTGCCCTCGCCGAGATGCTCGGCCACGAGCGCCCCGACTGGGAGCTGTCGGCCGCCCGCCTCACCCACGTCATCCGCCACGTGCCCGACGCCTTCTCACCCAAGCACCGCTGGGCGATGGACTGGTACTACCCCGTGCTCACGGGCGTCGTCCTGGGCGACGCCGGCCGTGAGCGGCTCGCCGAGCGCCATGCCGCGTTCGTGATGGACGACTGTGGTGTGCGCTGCGTGTCCGACCGCCCGTGGGTCACCGCCGCCGAGACGTGCGAGTACGCCATGGCCAACCTGGCCGTCGGCAACGACACCGTGGCGACCGATCTGTTCCGCTGGGCCCAGCGCTACCGCACCACCGACGGTCGCTACTGGACGGGCACCGTGTTCCCCGACGAGGGCCGGTTCCCGACGGGCGAGCGCTCGACGTACACCGCCTCGGCGGTCGTGCTCGCCGCGGACGCGCTGAGCGGCGGCTCCCCGGCCAGCGGCCTGTTCACCCGGCACGACGAGCTGCTCCCCGAGCTGTTCGAGACCGAGGACGCCGACACGGCCGACTCGTCGGTCACCGACCGCGACTGACCCGTCCCCGACGACCCGAACCGACACCGAACCGGTGCCGCCTCCGGCGCCGGCGAGGCGAGGCACGCCGGGTCAGGCGGCGGTCGTGCGCTCGAGCACCCGGAGCGAGCCGACCGCGCGAACCTCGGTGAACAGGCCCGACGACACGGCCGGCAGGTAGATCTGCTCGTACGGCGGGCGTCCACCGTCGGCGGGGTCGGGGAACACGTCGTGGATCACGAGGGTCCCCCCGGGCACGACGTGCGGGGTCCACAGCTCGTAGTCGAGGCGGGCCGGCTCGACGCCGTGCCCGCCGTCGACGAACAGGAACGCGAGCGGGGTGGCCCACGCCCGCGCCACCGCCGGCGACTCGCCGACGACGGCCACGACCGTGCCCTCGAGCCCCGCGTCGTGGATCGTGCGCCGGAAGATCGGCAGCGTGTCCATCTTGCCGACGGCGGGGTCGACCAGGTCGGGCTCGTGCCATTCCCAGCCGGGTTGGTTCTCCTCCGACCCGCGGTGGTGGTCGACGGCGAACAGCACACGGCCGAGCTCGCGGGCCGCCGCGCCCAGGTACACGCTCGACTTGCCGCAGTAGCTGCCCACCTCGAGCATCGGTCCGTCCACGGCGACGGCCGCCGCCGCCTCGTACAGGGCGAGCCCCTCGTCGGGGGGCATGAAGCCGCGGGCGGCCTCGGCCTTGGCGCGCAGCGCAGGGTCGATCGTCACGGCGGGCGACCGTAACCCGCGCCCCGTCGCCGCACCATCCCGGCTGGGGCGGCGCGCGTCAGGCCGGTGGGGACACCAGGGCGTTGCCCCGCACGACCTGGGCGTACCAGGCGGCGCTCGGCTTGGGGGTGCGCTCGAACGTCTCGCGGTCGACCGCGACCAGGCCGAACTGCGGCCTGTACCCGTAGGCCCACTCGAAGTTGTCGAGCAGCGACCAGTAGGTGTAGCCGCGCACGTCGACGCCGTCGGCGAGCGCCCGCAGCACGCCCTCCAGCGCGGCGTGCACGTAGGCGATGCGCTGGGTGTCGTCGGTGGTGCCGATGCCGTTCTCGGTCACCAGCAGCGGCACGTTGCCTCCCGTGCGGGCCCAGGCGCGGCGGAGGCAGGCCTCGAGGCTGGCGGGCCAGAACTCGTAGCCCATGTCGAGCACGGGCACGCCGTCCTCGGGCCCGAGCATGCCGTCCGGGCCGACGCGTGCGCGCGAGTAGGTCTGGACGCCCAGGAAGTCGTCGCCGTCGGTGGCGTCGAGGAACACGTCCTCCATGGGTAGGCGCATCCGATCGAGGCGCGACTCGCCGCCGTCGACCGCCTGGTAGTCGGTCATCGCCAGCGTGAGCCCGACGGGCACGCCCGGCGCCCCGCCGCGGATGGCGTCGACCGCCTTGCGGTGAGCGTCGATGAACACGTCGTTGACCCGCAGGCGCAGCTCGCGGTCGGACTTCCCGGGCGGGAAGGCGCCGAGCCGCCAGCCGATCGTGGCGACGATGTTGGGCTCGTTGATGGTGCACGCCCGACCGATGACGTCGCCCAGCTCGCCGGACAGGCGGCCGCAGAAGGCGGCGAAGCGGTCGGCGGTGGCGGGGTCCTCCCAGCCGCCCCGGTCGGCGACCCAGCGGGGCGTCGTGAAGTGGTGGAACGTCACCATCGGCTCGACGCCGTGGGCGCGCAGTGCCTCGCACTGGCGGCGGTAGTGGTCGAGCGCGGCCCGGGACCACTCGCCCTCCTCGGGCTCGATGCGGCTCCACTCGAGCGAGAACCGGTACGAGCCCAGCCCCATGTCGGCCACCAACGCCACGTCCTCGTCGCCGCGGTTCCACGAGTCGCAGGCGTCGCCGGTCGGCTCCGCGCACGGCGTGTCGGGCGTGTGCTCCCAGGCCCACCAGTCGTTGTTCCAGTTGCCCCCCTCGATCTGGTGGGCGGCGGTGGCGGTGCCCCAGATGAACCCCTCGGGGAACGCGCGGTCGGTTGTCACATCGCTGCTCACGACGGCGGACGGTAGCGTCAGCCGGTGCCCCAGGACGCAGTCGACGCCCTCGTGAAGCTCCTCGACCTCGAGCCCATCGAGGTCAACATCTTCCGTGGCGTCTCGCCCGACGAGGACCGCCAGCGCATCTTCGGCGGCCAGGTCGCCGGTCAGGCCCTCGTGGCCGCCGCCCGCACGGTCGAGCCCGAGCGTCAGGTCCACTCGCTGCACGCCTACTTCCTGCGCGCCGGCGACCCCCGGGTGCCCGATCCTCTACGAGGTCGACCGGCTCCGCGACGGCGGCTCGTTCACCACCCGCCGCGTGGTCGCCATCCAGCACGGCAAGGTCATCTTCAACCTGTCGGCCAGCTTCCAGGTGCCCGAGGACGGCTTCGACCACGCCTTCGCCATGCCCGAGGTGCCGGCCCCCGACGACCTGCCGACCATGCGCGAGCGCTTCGCCCGGGCGGGCATCGACCTGGCGCCGTGGATGGACCGGCCCCGGCCCATCGACATCCGCCACGTCGACTGGGCGGCGCCCGACCGGTCGCGCGGCGGCGAGCCCTGCCAGAACGTGTGGCTGCGGGCCGACGGGCGCCTGCCCGACGACCCGATCCTGCACACGATCGTGCTCACCTACGCGTCCGACATGACCCTGCTCGACACGGCGACGCTGCCCCACGGCGGCAGCTGGTTCGACCGACGGTGTTCATGGCCAGCCTCGACCACGCCATGTGGTTCCACCGGCCGTTCCGGGCCGACGACTGGCTGCTGTACGCCCAGGACAGCCCCAGCGCCATGGGCGGCCGCGGCCTGTCGCGGGGTCTCGTGTTCGCACAGGACGGCACGCTCGTGGCGACCGTGATGCAGGAGGGCCTGATCCGCAAGGTGCGGTGACCGGTACCAGCGCCGCGACGGAGGTGCACTAGCGTCGCCCGGATGAGACGAGGCGTGGCAGCGCTGTGTGCGGTGGCCCTGATGATGGCGGCCTGCGGCAACGACGATGACGACGGTGGCCAGCTCACGGCCACCACCACGACGCAGCCACCGCCCGACAGCACCGAGCCCGCCCCGCCCGGGGCGGAGCCGCTGGCCGACATCGAGCTGACGCTCACCGAGGTCGCCCAGGCCGAGAACCCGACCTCGCTCGTCGCCCGCTCCGGCACGGAGACCCTCTACGTCGCCGAGCGCGAGGGCCGCGTGCGTCCGATGATCGACTTCAACCTGGGCGAGCCCATCCTCGACATCAGCGACGACGTCGTCACCGATGTCGAGCAGGGACTGCTCGACATCGAGTTCTCGACCGACGGGGCCACGCTCTACGTCAGCTACAGCCTGGCGCCCTCCGGCGACACGCGCATCGTGGCGTACACGATGTCCGGTGACGCGGTCGACACCGGGTCGCGGCGCGAGCTGCTGGCGGTCGAGCAGCCCTATGCCAACCACAACGGCGGCGACATCGAGATCGGCCCCGACGGGTTCCTCTACGTCGCCCTGGGCGACGGCGGCGACGCCGGCGACCCCCACGGCTACGGGCAGGACACCGAGGCGCTGCTGGGCAAGATCCTGCGCATCGATCCCAACTCGCCGGCCGACGGAGCCGAGTACGGCATCCCCGCCGACAACCCGTTCGCCGACGGGCAGGGCGGCGCCCCCGAGGTGTGGCTCTACGGGGTGCGCAACCCGTGGCGCATCGCGTTCGACGGCGAGACCGGCGACCTCTGGGTCGCGGACGTGGGCCAGAACGCCTTCGAGGAGATCGACCTGCTGCCCGCAGCCGACGGCGGGGGCAACGGCGCCAACCTCGGGTGGAACGAGATGGAGGGCGCCCACCCGTTCGAGGACGGGTCCAACCCCGAGGGCGGGGTGCTGCCCGTGTTCGAGTACGACCGCAGCGACGGCAGGTGCTCGGTCACCGGCGGGCTCGTGTACCGGGGTGCCGCCATCCCGGGCCTGACCGGTGCGTACCTGTTCACCGACTACTGCGCCGGGCAGATCCGGGCCCTGCGGGCGAGCGGCGGCCAGACGGTCGAGGAGCGCACGTTCGACGCCGAGGCCGTCGAGCTCGGTGTCGTTCGGCGAGGACAACGCGGGCGAGGTGTACGTGCTCTCGCTCGACGGCACCATCTACCGCATCGACGCCGCATGACGAGCGTGCCCGCCGATCCGGCCGACATCCTGCACATCGCCACGCCGGCCGACTGGACGGTCGCGCAGCAGGCCGGCGAGGTGGCGCCGCCCAGCCTGACCAGCGAGGGCTTCGTCCACTGCTCCACCCGGGCCCAGCTGCCGGCGACGCTGGGTCGCCACTTCCGCGGGGCGGGCCCGCTGGTGCTGCTGGTGCTCGATGCCGACGCCATCGCCGCGGACCTGCGGTGGGGCGAGAGCTACCCGGGCGAGCGCTTCCCTCACGTGTACGCGCCCATCCCGGTCGCGGCTGTCGTCGCCGTCGAGGAGATCACGGCCCCCGCAGGGTGAGCGCCAGCCAGCCATCCTCGCGGCGCGACGCCGTGACGGCCGCTCGTCCCAGCCCGTAGGGCTCGTAGGCGGCGAGCACCGCGTCGCCCTGATCGACGAGCAGACCCGACAGCACGACCGTGCCGCCCGAGATGACCGCACGGCCCACGGTCGCGGCCACCCCGACGAGCTGTGGCAGCAGCATGTTGGCCGCCACCACGTCGTACGGCCCGTCGGCGGCATCGGCCAGATCGTCGACGGTGACCAGGCGGTCGACCACCCGGTTGCGCACGGCATTGGCCCACGTCGCCGCCACCGCCTCGGGATCGACGTCGACCCCGACGGCGCCGGCCGCTCCCAGCATGAGTGCGGCGACGGCCAGCACCCCGCTGCCGCAGCCCACGTCGAGCACCCGTTCGCCGCCGCGCACCACGTCGTCGAGCGCGGCGAGCGCCATGCGGGTCGAGGGATGCGCACCGTGACCGAACGCACGACCGGGGTCGATCACGACGTCGACCCGGCTGTCGCCGGCACCGGCGGGGCGAGCCACCCACGGCGGCCGGACCACCAGGCGTTCGCCCACGATCACGGCCCGGGCGTGCTCGCGCCACGCGTCGCGGGCGGCGTCGAGATCGACCGACACCACCTCGGCCGGCCACCTTCCCGAGAGCGCGGCGACCAGCCGGGCGGGGTCGCCGCCCGGTTCGGTGCCGGCGATCAGCAGGCCTGGCAGCTCCTCGATCGCCGCGGCCCCTGCCTGCCACAGGGCGTCAGCCGCCAGCTCGGTGTCGGCCTCGGGCACCGAGACCCGCACCGCCCGGGTCATCGCCCGGTCACGCCGGGCCGGCGAGGGTGAGCAGGTAGTCGCCCGCCGGATCGGTCCAGCGGCCCGCCACGGCCATGCCCGCCCGCTCGAGGTCGGCGCCGACCCCGTCAGCCGTGAACTTCGTGCTGATCTCGGTGCGCATCTGCTCGCCCGCCGCGAACTGGACCACGAGGTCGATCTCGGGCAGCTTCACGGTCATGGCCTCGGTCGCCCGCAGCCGCATCTCGATCCAGCTGTTGGCGGCGTCCCAGACGGCCAGGTGCTCGAACCGGTCGAGGGCGAAGTCGGCACCCAGCTCGCGGTTGAGCACCGCCAGCAGGTTGAGGTCGAACTCGGCGGTGACCCCGGCGGCGTCGTCGTACGCGGCCACCAGCCGGTCGACGGGCTTGACCAGGTCGGTGGCCAGCAGGAAGCGGTCGGTTGGGCCCAGCAGCCCGGCCACCTCCCCGAGGAACCGTGCCCGCTGGTCGGGCGCGAAGTTGCCGATGGTGCTGCCCAGGAAGGCGACGAGGCGCGGCCCGTCGACCTCGGGGATGCCGTCGAGGTGCTCGTGGAAGTCGCCCACCACGGCGTGCACCCCGATGCCCATCTCGTCCGCCACCGTGCGCGCCGCCGCTCGCATCGTGCCCTCGGCGACGTCGAACGGCACGTAGCCGTCGAGCCCGGCGGGCGCGGCCGCCATGGCGTCGAGCAGCAGGCGGGTCTTCTCCGACGTGCCCGAGCCCAGCTCGACGAGCACGGTGGCCGCGGCCGCCTCGGCGATCTCCCCCGCTGCGCTCTGCAGCAGCGCCCGCTCGGTGCGGAACGGGTAGTACTCGGGCGTGCGGGTGATCGACTCGTAGAGCTCGCTGCCGCGGTCGTCGTAGAACCAGACGGGCGGCATGGACTTGGGCGTCCCCGAGAGCCCGGCGCGGGCGTCGCGCCGCAGTGCTGCCCGCAGGTCGTCGGGGACGAGCCGGACGTCGACGGTCACCCGCCCCGGCGCCAGGGTCGTCACCTGTCGGCCGCCAGGCGCAACCCGCTGAAGGCCCAGCGCGACGCCGGGTAGAAGAAGTTCCGGTAGGTCAGGCGGGTGTGGCCCGCCGGCGTGACGCAGGCCCCGCCCCGCAGGACCTGCTGGTTGACCATGAACTTGCCGTTGTACTCGCCGACGGCCCCGGCGGCCGGCTGGAAGCCGGGGTAGGGGGCGTAGGGGCTGGCGGTCCACTGCCACACCTCCCCGCACCACTGCTCGCCGCCGGCCCGCGGGTGCAGGCCCCAGGTGTCGACGGCACGGGCGGCGGGGTCGCGCTCCGCCGCGACGGCCTCCCATTCGGCCTCCGTGGGCAGGCGAGACCCGGCCCACCGGGCGAACGCGTCGGCCTCGTACCAGCTCACGTGCACCACCGGTTCGTCGGGGTCGACGGGCCGGGCGCCGGCGAGGGTCTGGACCGACCAGCCGAACGAGTCGCGGATCCAGTACTGCGGCGCCGTCCACTCCTGCGACTGCACCGCGGCCCATCCGTCGGACATCCACAACGCCGGCTCGCGGTAGCCCCCGTCGTCGATGAAGGCGAGCCACTCGCCGTTGGTCACGAGCGTCGGACGCAACGCGAACGGGAGCAGCAGGGCATCGTGGCGCGGGGCCTCGTTGTCGAAGCAGAAGCCGTCGCCGTCGTAGCCGATCTGTGCGATGCCGCCGGGGTGCGAGATCCAGTCGCCGGCGTCGGGCTCGCCGGCCGTCCGGTCGTCGTGCTCGGCGTACGACGGGCGGAGCGGGTTGCTGGCGAGCACGTGCTTGATGTCCATGAGCAGCAACTCCTGGTGCTGCTGCTCGTGGTTGAGCCCCAGCTCGACCAGGTCGGCGACCTGCTGTGCGACCCCGTCGGCCAGGAGAGCGTCCATCGCGGCGTCGACGGCCTGCCGGTACTCGGCGATCTCGGCGATGCCGGGCCGGGTGAGGAAGCCGCGTTGCGGTCGGGCGTGCCGGGGGCCGACCCCCTCGTAGTACGAGTTGAAGAGGAAGCCGTAGGCCGGGTCGACCTCGTCGTAGCCCGGCCGGTGCGGCCCCAGCACGAACGTCTCGAAGAACCAGGTGGTGTGGGCCCGGTGCCATTTGGTGGGGCTGACGTCGGGCATGGTCTGCACGGTCTGGTCCTCGGCCGAGAGCGGTTCGGCCAGACCTTCCGTGAACCGCCGTACGGCCTGGTAGCGGGTGCGTAGGTCGCCGCGCGCCTGCACGGTGCTGCTGGCGGTGGTCATCGGCCATCCCCCTCTCCGGCACCCCACGGGGTCAGGGCACACCGGCTGGTGGTCGTGGAAGAACCTATCGGGCTGCGTTTCCATCCCCTACGGGCCCGCCGTGACGCGGGTAGACCCTTCGCATGCCGTTGGCCGTGGCGTCGTTCAACATCCACCACGGTGTCGGGCTCGACGGCCGGCTCGACCTCGGGCGCACCGCGGACGTGATCCACCGCACCGGCGCCCAGGTCGTGGGGCTGCAGGAGGTGGACCGCCATCTGTCGGTGCGCAGTGGGTGGGTCGACCAGGCCGGCTGGCTCGCCGAGCGGTTGGGGATGGACGTCGCCTACGGCGCCAACATCGACCTCGACCCCGGCGACCCCGCCGATCCCGACGCACCCCGCCGCCGCTACGGCAACGCGCTGCTGTCCGCTCACCCGATCCGCAGCTGGCACAACGTGCCCCTACCCGGCAGCGACGGCGCCGAGCCCCGGGGCCTGCTCGAAGCGCGCGTCGAGGTGGACGGCACCATCGTGACCGTCGGGACCACGCACCTGCAGAACCGGTCGCGGTCCGAGCGGCTCGCGCAGGCCACACGCATCGTCGACGTGATCTCACCCGGCGAGGGCCTGCCGCCCGTCCCCACCCTGCTCGTCGGCGACATGAACGCGAGGCCCCACACGCCCGAGATCCGGGTGCTCACCGACGTGTTGGTCGATGCCTGGGCCGCGGCGGGCACCGGCGCCGGCCTGACCTTCGACGCCGCGACGCCCCACGCCCGCATCGACTACGTCTTCGTGTCGTCCGAGGTCGCCCCGTTCGCCGCCCAGGTGATGCCCACCGACGCGTCGGACCATTATCCGGTCGTCGTCGAGCTGGTGATCTGACATCCTGCGTCCGTGCCCGCCCACCGCACCACGAACGACCTCGACGCCGCCCTCGCCGACATCCGCCGCGCCCCCGCCGACGTGGGCCGGGTCGACATGGTCGTCCGTCGCCCGGCGTCCGGCGAGCGCGAGGTCCTGTCCGAGGGTGCGCTCGACCTGGTCGAGGGCCTGGTCGGCGACAACTGGCGGTCGCGCGGCAGCCGGCAGACCGACGACGGGTCGGCCCACCCCGACATGCAGCTCAACGTCATCAACGCGCGGTTGTCGCGGTTCGTCGCCGTCGACCCGGAGCGCCGGGCGTTGGCCGGCGACCAACTGCATCTCGACCTCGACCTCAGCGAAGCCAACCTGCCGCCTCGTACCCGCCTCGCCCTGGGCTCCGCTGTCATCGAGGTGACCGCCCAGCCGCATACCGGCTGCGCCAAGTTCGTCGAGCGGTTCGGCCGCGATGCCATGCGCTTCGTCAACTCTCCCGTCGGCCGCGAGCTGCGCCTGCGCGGGCTCAACGCGAAGGTCGTGGTCGCGGGCACCGTCCGCCCGGGCGACGAGGTGCGGAAGGTGCCGCCGGACGATTCCCGGTGACGCGTCGATGAGTTCCGGGCATATGGTCCGTCGTAGGTGGTACATCACCTACGCCACCTCCTGAAGGAGAACCGCCGTGCCCACTCGTGACTCAGCCCCCCTCGGTGCCCCCTGCTGGATCGACCTCTTCACGTCCGACCCCGACAAGAGCCGGGCCTTCTACGGCGACCTCTTCGGTTGGACGTCCGAATCGTCCGGCGAGGAGTTCGGCGGGTACATCATCTTCCAGAAGGACGGCGTCCAGGTCGCCGGCGCCATGCAGAACGACGGCACGTCCGGCACGCCCGACGTGTGGTCGATCTACCTCGCCGTCGAGGACGCCGCGGCCAGCACCGAGTCGGCCGTCGCCCACGGCGGCCAGGTGATCGTGCCGGCCATGCAGGTCGGCCCTCTCGGCCACATGGCGGTGGTCACCGACCCCGGTCAGGCCGCGATCGGCATCTGGCAGCCGCTCGAGCACACGGGCTTCGGCGTGCTCGCCGAGCCCGACACACCCGACTGGTTCGAGCTCCACACCCGCGACTACGAGGCGGCGGTGCAGTTCTACCGGGACGTGTTCGGCTGGGACACCCACGCCGCGAGCGACACGCCCGATTTCCGCTACACCACGCTGGGCGAGGGCGAGGGCCAGCTCGCCGGCATCATGGACGCGTCCCACTGGCTGCCCGACGGCGTCCCTGCCCACTGGTCGGTGTACTTCAGGGTCGAGGACGCCGACAAGGCGCTCGCCACGACCGTCGAGCTGGGTGGGGGCGTCGTCGTCCCCGCCGAGGACACGCCCTACGGTCGCCTCGCCACCGCCACCGACCCGACGGGAGCGGTGTTCAAGCTGCGCGCCGGCGGCTGAGCCCTCGACGCGACAGGCCGCCGAGCTCAGCCCTCGTCCTGCAACGAGAACCTGTACACGTTGGTCTCACGCATCACGAAGCCGGCCCGCTCGTACAGGCGGTTCGCCGCCTCTCGGGATGGCCGGGACGTCAGGTCGACCGTGCGGCAGCCCAGCTCACGGGCGCGGTCGATCATGGCCTGGGTGAGCGCATCGCCTACGCCGCGACCACGGCCGGCCTCGTCGACGACCACGTCCTCGATCCACGCCCGCAGGCCGGTCGGGATGCGGAACGTCACCAACGTCGCCATCCCCACGATGACACCGTCGTCGATGGCGATGAACAGGTCGGTCGCGGGGGAGGCGACCAGGTCGCCCAGCTCGGCGGTCGTCGGCGGCGGGCTGGAGCGAGAGAGCTGGGGCACCAGGCGCTCGACGGCGTCGACGATGGCGGGCGTGAGCGTGGTGGCGATCTCGACCTTCACGGTGGGAGACCGTACCCGGCGACCTGTCCCTCGGAATCGACGATGACCGGGCCGCCTGGCGCGCTGCCGCCGACCAGGCCGAGAACGGCGCGTCGGGGCCGACGCCTCGCGGCCTTCAGGCGTCGGGCACGGGCTGCGGGGGCGGGGGCCCCACGTAACGGGCCGACGGCCGGATGATGCGGTTGTCGGCCGCCTGCTCGAGGATGTTGGCGCACCAGCCGATCACCCGGCTGGACGCGAAGGTGGGGCTGAACAGGTCGGCCGGCAGGCCCACGTCCTCCATGACCACGCCGGCGTAGAACTCGACGTTGGCGTACAGGTTGCGGCCGGGCTTGAGCTCGGCGAGCACGTCGACGACCGTCTGCTCGACCTGGGTGGCGAACGCCACCTTCTCTGCCTGGATGCGCTCGGCCACGCCCCGCAGGAACTCGGAACGGGGGTCGGTCGTCTTGTACACCCGGTGGCCGAAGCCCATGATCTTGTCGCCCCTGGCCACGGCGTCGACCAGGTAGGGGCGGGCGTTGTCGGGCGTGCCGATGGCGTCGAGCAGGTCGAGCGCCCGCGAGGGCGCCCCGCCGTGCAGTGGCCCGGACAGCGCGGCGATGCCGCCGGTGACCGCGCCGGCCAGGTCGGCGCCCGTCGAGGTGATGACCCGCGCCGTGAACGTCGAGGCGTTGAACCCGTGGTCGATGGTGAGGATCTGGTACTGCTCGACGGCCCTGGCCTTGTCGGGGTCGGGTCGCTCGCCGGTGAGCATCCACAGGTAGTTCTCGCCGTAGCCCAGCTCCGGGTCGGGATCGACCGGGTCGAGCCCGTGGGCCAGGCGGTGCAGCGACATGATCATCGTGGGCACCGCCGCGCACACGTGGAGGGCGTTGCTGCGCAGCTCGGTGGCCGGGATGTCCAGCCACGGCCGGAAGCCCTGGCTGTGGCCGATCAGCGACACGGCCGTGCGGAGCTGGTCCATCAGCGCGCCGCCGGACGCGGCGATGTCGGGCAGCAGGCCCCGCACGGCGTCGGGGACCGTGCGCATCGAGCGCACCTCTGCTGCGAACGCCTCGCTCTCGGCCGGCGACGGCAGATGACCCTCGAACAGCAGGAACCAGATGTCCTCGAGCGAGCGCCGGTCGGCGAGCTCGACCGCCGAATACTGCCGGTAGTGGTAGAAGCCCTCGAGGCCCCGCACGTCGCCCACCTGGGTCTCGGCCACGATCACGCCCTCGAGCCCCGGCGGCGCCTCTATCTGACCGGGGTGGACCACAGGCTGGATCTGCGCCACGCGCATCAGGTCGCGCAGCGACACGATGCCCACCAGGTCGTCGCCCTCGACCACGGGGATGTGGCGGTAGCCGCGCTCGTTGAGGGTGGCGAACGCCACCTGCACCGACACGTCGGGGTCGACGCAGTGCGGGTCGGGCGTCATCAGCTCGGCCACCTTGAGGCCGGCAGACGACGGACCGGCTGCGGCCATGCGCACGATGTCACGCTCGGTGAGGATGCCGATGGGGCGGTTGCCGTCGAGGACGATGACCGAGCCGACCGAACGATCGTGCATGCGGGCGGCAGCGTCGGCCACGGTCTCGTCGGGCAGCGCGTTGACCACCGGCGAGCTCATGACGTCGGCCACCGTGCGGACGGTGTGGGTGGGGCTCACGTCTGCACAGTAGAACCACCATCGGGCTGCGGTCACGGGTGATCGCGTCCGTGACCACCAGTGGCACTCTGAGCGCTCTCCGGTGTTGGACAACGTTCATGCATCCGTGACCTGACGCTCACGATGGTGTCGACCGGCCGACACACCCGGTTCCTACCGTGCCCGCATGGACATCCGCACAGCGATCACCTCGTGGGCCGGCGCTGGGGCGGCGGAGAACGCCCGGCGCTCACTCGACGAGTGGACCCGGGCCCAGGACGAGGTGGCGGCGCTGCTGGCCCGGCTCGACCGGCGCGACGCCCCGGGGGCCGCGCCCACCACAGCCGCCTGACGCCCCGCCCGTCGCCACCACGGGCGGGGCGCCGGCGGCCGATCCCCGTACGATGGACGCGGTGGATCACGTCCGCTGGCGTACCCGACCGACACTCGACCGTCCGGTGCTCGTGGCGGCCTTCGAGGGCTGGAACGACGCGGGCGACGCGGCAAGCGGTGCTGTCCGCTACCTGATCGACCGGTACGACGCCGAGCTGGTCGCCGACATCGACGCCGAAGAGTTCTTCGACTTCACCTCTGCCCGACCCCAGGCCGAGATCGACGACGACGGCGTCCGGCAGATCGTGTGGCCCACCACCGACGTGTACGCCGCCAGCCTGCCGGGCGACACCGGCGACGTGCTGTTGATGATCGGCGCCGAGCCGCAGCTCCGGTGGCGCACGTTCTGCGCCCAGATCACTGGCCTCGCCCGGGAGATGGACTGCCGGCTGGTGGTGATCCTGGGAGCGTTGGTGGCCGAGGTACCGCACAGCCGACCCGTGCCCGTGGTGGGCACGGTCACCGACCCGGCGCTGCAGGCCGAGCTCGGGCTGCAGCCGTCGACGTACCAGGGGCCCACCGGGGTGGTCGGCGTGCTCTCCGCCGCCTGTCGCGAGGCCGGCCTGCCCGCGGCGTCGCTGTGGGCCGCCGTACCGACCTACGTCCCCACGGCTCCGTCCCCCAAGGCGGTGCTGGCGCTGCTCGAGCACACCGCCGAGGTGCTGGGCACCTGGGTGCCGACCACCGATCTCGAGATCGCGTCGGCCGCCTACGAGCGCCAGGTCACCGAGCTGGTGCAGGAGGACGACGAGACGTCCGACTACGTCACCCAGCTCGAGGAACGGCACGACGCCGGCGACGACGACAGCGGGGCGGCCCGCTCGCTGGTCGAAGAGGTCGAGCGCTACCTCCGCGACCGCCGCGACTGACCAGGCGCGCGGCCTACCCGGCGTGCCGGGGCCAGGGCTGTGTCTGCTCCCAGATGCGGGCCAACCGCAGCGGGATCTCGTCGTGGTGGCGCGCGGCCATGACCTGCAGACCGACCGGCAGGCCGTCGGCCGTCTGGCCTGCGGGCACCGACACCGCCGGGTTCCAGCACAGGTTGGCCAGCATGGTGAAGGGGGTGGCCGACGCCCCCAGCGGGCGTGCCGGTGCGCCGTCGATGACCTCGGGCGGCGGGCCCTCGGCGGCGAAGGCCGGCACGGCGGTCGCCGGGGTGATGACCACGTCGACCTCGGAGAACAGCCGGGCGGCGTCGAGGACGAGCTGCTCGCGCCGCCGGGCGGCCTCGGCCACGCGGGGCACCGGGTAGCTCTCGGTCTGTTCGAGCACAGACCGGCTGTAGCGGGTCAGGTCGTCGGCCACGCCCGGCCACATGCCCGGCTCCAGCGACAACCACAGGTCGAGGGAGCCCGAGCTGAGCCAGGTGCGCACCGGATCGGTCAGCTCGATCGGCTCGTCGTCGAGCACCAGGCCGGCTGCCTCGGCGAGCGTGCGGGCGGCCTTCTCGGTGATGGCCCGCACCTCGGGGTCGCACCGGGCGAACCCCATGTCGACCGACCATCGAGCCCGCAGGCCGTCGAGCGGCAGCGAGTCGATGGCCGACTCGTAGCCGACCAGCGGGCGGGGCAGCGAGAACCGGTCGCGGTCGTCGGGGCCGGCCGCTACGTCGAGGTGGCGGGCGCTGTCGGCCACGGTGGTGGTGAGGAGCCCGTAGACCGACGTCTCGGACCCGGGGGCGCCGGGGTGGGGGATGCGGCCGTAGCTGGGCTTGAAGCCGACCAGGCCGCAGAACGCGGCAGGGATGCGCGTGGAGCCGCCGCCGTCGCTGGCCGTGGCCGCGGGCACCAGCCCGGCCGCCACCGCGGCCGCACTGCCGCCGCTCGACCCACCCGGCGTGCGCTCGGTGTCCCACGGGTTGCGGGCGACCCCGAACACCTTGGTCTTCGTGAAGTTGAGGGTGCCGAACTCGGGTGCCGCCGTCTTGCCGATGGGGACCGCACCGGCGGCACGCAGCCGCCCGACGTGGATCGAGTCGTCGGCCACGGGCCCCCGCTGCGCGAACGCCAGCGATCCGTGCGACGTGGGCATGCCGGCGCAGTCCTCGAGGTCCTTCACGCCGATGGGCACGCCCGCGAACGGGCCCGGATCGCGGCCCGCGGCGACGTCGGCGTCGACCGCCTCGGCCGCGGCGCGGGCCAACCCCTCGTCGAGGTGCACGAACGCGCCGAGGCGGTCGTTGCCCGCAACGACGGCCTCGAGCACCACGTCGAGCACCTCGACCGCCCGCCGCTCGCCGCTCCGCACCGACTCCGCGATCTCGATCGCCGTCTCGTCCATCGCAGTCCCCTCGATCAGTCCCAGGTGCGTGCCCAGGTCATCCCCGTCCGCCGAGCTTACGCCTGCAGTCGCAGTGCAGAATCTCTGGCCATGGTCGAACGCGCCCGCCGCCTGATCACAGCTCGGTGCGGTAGCGCTCCAGCCTCTCGACGAGCTCGTCCGGACGGGCGAGCGCGGGCAGATGCCCACCGCCCATCTCGTCGGGGACGATGCCCAGGCGCTCGGCCACGACCCGGCGCTGGAACGCCGCCGGGAAGAAGCGGTCGTCGCGGCACAGCAGGAACCGGGTCGGCACGTCGGGCCAGGCCGCGAGCGGCCACGGCTTCTCGAACGGCGTTCCCGACTGCTCGCGGACGTGGTGGAGCGACTCCGCCGCCACCGTCGGGAGACAGGTCATGGGTGAAGACGACCTCGGGGTCGAACGGATCCGGGAACTCGTGGCCGGTGTTCGCCCACCAATCCCCCGGCGACTCACCCGGGCGCGGCACCATGGCCGCGACCAGCACCATCAGGTTCACCGGCAGCCGGTCGCACACCAGCGGCGCCGTGAAGCCGCCGAGGGACTGGGCGACCAGGATGAGGTCACGCCGGTCGCCGACCGCGTCGACGACGGTCTGCGTGTACTGCTCCAGCCCCGCGGCATCGTCGTCGCACGGCAGGTCGACCGCGACGACGTCGTGGCCGCGCGCCTGCAGCTGCGGGGTGACGAGGTGCCAGTACCAGGAGTCGGACCCGGCGCCGTGGATGAGAACGTAGGTGGCCACACCTGTAGAACGACCGAGGGAGCCCGAACTCATCGGTCGACCGGCGGCTACGCGGGATCGTCGTCGATCGAGGCACGCGCTCCCGCGGGGCCGACGTCGTCGACGTCGTCGTCACCGCCCTCGTCGTCGCCGGCTCCGTTGTCCAGGCGCCACTCGGCCAGGACGTTGATGACCACCGCGGTGACCGGCACCGCCAACACGGCGCCGAACGGGCCGAACAGCGTGCTGCCGGCCACGATGGCTCCCAGCACGATGAGCGCATGGAGCTGGAGGTTCTTGCCGAACACGATGGGCGCCAGCAGGTCGTTGTCGAGCTGCTGGACCAGCACCGCCACCACGAGCACGATCAGCGCCTCCCCCGTACCGGCGGTGACGAACGTGACCAGCACGGCGACGGCGCCCGCCAGGACCGCGCCGGCGAAGGGGATGAAGGCGGCGAAGAACGTGATCACCGCCACGGGCACCGCCAGCGCACCGCCGACCAGCCACACGGTCGTGCCGATGATGATGCCCTCGATCACGCCGAGCGTGGCCGAGCCCTTGAGGTAACCCCCGAGCGTCTGCCACGACCGGGCCGCGAGGCGGCGCGTGAGCGGCCGACGTTCCCGCGGCACGAACGTGAGCACCCACCGGTTGAACCGGTCGCCGTCCTTGAGCAGGAAGAACGTCGCGATCAGCGAGAGCACCAGCCCGGTGATCACCTCGAACGCCACGACCGTGCCGCTGACGACGGCGCCGCCCTGTGACTCGAGCGCTTCGGAGACGCGGTCGGAGGCCTCGTCGCGGAAGTCCTCGATGTCCTGGCGCGACACGTCGAACCGGCTGTCCTCGACCACCCAGTCCTCGATGTCGTCGACCGCGTTCTCGAGGGTGGGGCCCAGGTCGGAGAACTCGTCCACGATCGTGGGCACCAGGACGGCCACGATGCCCGCCATCACGAGCAGGAACCCGACGAGCGTCGACGCGGCCACCAGCGCCGGCCGCATTCCTCTGCGGCGCAAGACGTTGGCCACCGGGTCGAGCGCCCGGCCCAGGAGCACCGCGACGGACCCCGCCAGCACGAGGACCCACAGGGCGGTGAGCAGCTGGAGCAGGGCCCAACCGACGATGCCGATGCCGATGAGGCGCCAGGCGTACGCGCCGGCCGTCGCGACCGTGGGGTGGACCCGGGCCCGGTCACCCCGTCTGTCGGGCGGTGATGATGACGGTTCGGCCGGGGGCACGGGAGGATCGTACGTTTCCTCGTTCATGCGGTCGGCACCTGACCGACCACGAGGTCGGCGTAGCGCTCGGCACCGTTGGCCGTCAGGTGGTAGCCGTCCTCGCGCGTCAGGCCCGACTCGGTGGTGACCAACGACCGCCAGTCGACGAGCACCGCGTTGGGGTGCCGCCCGGTGGCCGCTGCGAGCTGGTCGTTCACCTCGGCCTCCCAGCGACGGGGCACCAACACGTTGACCAGCAGCACAGTGCGGTCCGGACCGATGGCCGCGAACACCGCGTCGATCTGTTCGGCCGAGAACGGGCCGTTGTTGCCCAGGTGCAACAGCACGACCTGGCCGAGCTGGCCCCGGGACGCCAGATCGGCGATCAGCTCGTCGGCGTCGGTCATCTGGCGACCGATCGCGGCGTCGACGGCGAACGACGGGCCCAGGCGGGCCGAGATGGCCGGCGCCGCGCCGACCAGGACGGAATCGCCGATCGCCGTGGTCGGGGGGTACGACGTCGCGGGTGGCGGAGCCGGGGCGGTCGCGGTCGTCGGCGGCGCGGCCGGAGTGGGTGCGGGCGCCGCCGTGGTGGGCGGAGCGGTCGCCGGGGCCGCCGGCAACGCCGTGGTTACAGAGGTGTCGGCCGCGATCACCACCGACTCGGGCTGTGACGAGCCCGGGGCCGAGGCCGTGACCACGTCGCGGGTCACCCCGATGGTGAGCCCGAACGCCACGACCGCCCCGCCGGCCATGGCGGTGGCCGCCACCGGCCGCCCCTCGACGCCGGCGACGATGCGAGAGACCGCGTCGCGCGCCGCGTCCCCCACCCCGCGGTGGCGGATGGGCTGCTCGATGATCCGGTACGACAGCGTGGCCAGCCCGATGATCAGCCCGAGCTGGACGGCGACGTTCAGCGGGTCCTCGGGTTGCTCGCCCGGCGCCCGCGACAGGAACACGATCACGGGCCAGTGGATGAGGTAGATGCCGTATGACCGCTGACCCACCCAGCGCAGCGGGCGAGCCGAGAGCACTCGCACCGCCCTCGTCGGCGCCGGGTAGACCGCGACGGCGATCAATGCCAGCGTGGCCAGCTGAGCGGCCGTGAAGCCGCCCGTGAAGGCGGCGGGCCGGTGCTCGTCGACGGCGAACGTGTACCAAGCGAGCACTGCGGCGCCGGCGAGGGCGACCGTGTCGAGCGAGGACGTGAAGGGCCGACTCGAGTGCGGGCGCAGCCGGTTCGGCGTCCAGAACAGACCGAGGGCCACGCCGAGCAACAGCCCGGAGGCACGGGTGTCCGTGCCGAAGTAGACCCGCGACGGATCGCTGCCCGGCTGGTACAGCACGAGCCGCAACACCGTCGCCGCCAGCGCCGCGCCGAGCACGATGCCGACCGCCCGCTTGCGTGACCGCCGCATCAGCACGAACCCGCAGAGCAGCGGGAACACCAGGTAGAACTGCTCCTCGATCGACAGCGACCACAGGTGCTCGAGGGCGGACGGCCCCCCGGACGCCTCGAAGTACGACTGCTCGTCGAGGATGAGCCGCCAGTTGAGGTGGTAGGCGAGCGCGGCCACACCCTGGGTGCGCAGCTCGGCCAGGCGCTCGGGCTGCGCCAGGCTGGCCACCGCCATGGTGCCGACGATGACCGTGACGAGTGCCGGCAGCAGCCGGCGCGCCCGGCGCATCCAGAAGCTCACGAGCCCGATGCCACCGGTGCGCTGGTGCTCGTTCACGAGCAGAGCGCACACGAGCCACCCCGACAGGACGAAGAACACCTCGACGCCGATGTAGCCCCCGGCGACACCCGAGTAGCCGAGGTGATAGGCGATGACCAGGGCGACCGCCACCGCGCGCAGCCCGTCCAGCGCCGGCATGTAGCCGAGCGGCCTGGCATGCCACGACGGCTTCCTCGCCGGCTCGATGGCGGTCGCCGTGGCGGTGGGCATGGCTCAGCAGTCCACGGTCGCGAGGTCGATGGACGTGGTGGTCTCGGCGCTCGACGACGAGCGCTCGGGCGCAGACGACGTGGTGGTCGTCGCCTCGGGCAAGGTCGCGACGGTGGAGGTGGAGGTCGACGACACCGCCTCGCTGCGGACGCCCTGCCAGTCGGTCCCGGTCACCAGCTCGATGCCGACGGCGCCCCCGGTGCTGCCGTCGGTGCCGCCGCCCTCCCCACCGTTGTCGCCCGCGCCGCCCTCGACCTCCTCGAGCCGGGCGCCGCCGACGAGCCACCGCGCCACCAGGTCTGCGGCCGCCTCCTGGCCCGCCGGGTAGCGCACCACGGTGCCGTCCGCGCCGCCTCCGGGCTCGTCGCCGGACACGTTGGCGATGAACCCGGCGCCCCGCAGCGCCTCCGTCGCGTCGGCGCCCTGCCGCGGTGTGCCCGTGCCGTTGCGGACAATCAACCGCACGCCCTCGGGCTCGAGATCCTCGCTGGCGCCGCCCCGGAAGATCGACAGGGTCGCCTCGGTCTCGGGCCCCTCGACGAGACGCAGGATCTGCGCCGCGCCCACCGTGTCGGGCGTGCCCTCGACGGAGTAGGTGACCAGGCTGTCGGGGTCGAACGATCGGAAGCGGGTGCCCAGGTCGAAGATGTCGTCGGCGGTCAGCTCGTCGTCGACGGTGATGCCCGACAGACCCACGTCGATGAGCTGGTCGAGCGTGCCCGGGTTGCGGGCCCCCCGGTCGATCGCCCGGCTGAGCGCCCGGCGGATGAAGTCCTGCTGGCGGGCGATGCGGCCGATGTCGGATCGCAGGTCCGTGACCCAGCGGCCGTCGATCCTCTCCTCGTAGTACCGGGAGCGCACGTACGCCAACGCCTCGGTGGCGTCGAGCGTGTGGCAGCCCGCCTCGGGGATGTCGAGGCCCGACTCGGAATCGCGGGCGGGATACGGGATGGGCACGGGCACGCCGTCGATGGCCTCGACCAGCCCGCGGAACGACTCGAAGTCGACCTGCACGTAGTGGTGGATCGGGATGGCGAAGTTCTCGTCGATGGTCTGGATGAGCAGCGGCGCACCGCCCCGCTGGATGGCCAGGTTGATGCGGGCGTTGGTGCCGTCGGCGTGTCGCACGTACAGGTCGCGGGGTAGCGACAGCAGCGCCGCCCGGCGCGTGGCCGGGTCGGTGCGCAGGATCATGATCGTGTCGGAGCGCAGGGTCGTCTCGCGGCCGATGCGCACCGAGTCGTCGGCGGGCAGGCCCGCCGCGCTGTCGATGCCGACGATCAGGTAGTTCTCGGGCTCGCCCGACTCGACCGACTCGTCGAGCACGCCGGAGAGCTCGACGCGGGGCAGGCGCTCATACTTGCGGAAGACGTACGTGAGCCCCGCCGCGCTCGCCACCAGACCCAGGGTGGACAGGCACCCGCCCGCGATCGCGAGCCGCTGCCCCCAGGTGCGGCGCAGCCGCCCTGTGCCGTGGCGCTCACGCACTCGCCGCACGAGCCGATCGTACTCAGCCGGTACTGCGCCCCTGGGTAGCCCCCTCGGGCGTCCAGGCCTGGCCCGCGACCGGCGAGGGCGACCGCAGCACCATCTGCTCGACGAGGTCGGCCATCAGAGCGTTGCGGCCAGCGACTCGGCCGCCGCCTCGGGCGTGCTGATGCCGACGTCGAGCACGAGGGCCCGCTTGAGGAACAGGTGGGCGTCGAGCTCCCACGTGAAGCCCATGCCGCCGTGCACCTGCACGCAGGCACGGGTGGCGCGGTCGGCCGCGCGGGAGGCGACGATGCGGGCGGCGTCGACCGCCCGGTGAGCGTGGGCCCGATCGCCGTCGACACCGGCGCTGGCGTCGGCGCCATCGGGGCCACCGGCGGCGTCCTCGGCGTCGTCGAGCTCGACACCGGCCGCCTGGACGGCGGCGCGGGCGACCTCGACCTGCACCTGGGCGTCGGCGAGCAGGTGCTTGACCGCCTGGAAGCTGCCGATCACCCGGCCGAACTGGGTGCGCTGCTTGGCGTAGTCGGTGGCCAGGGCGACGGCCGACTCGGCCAGCCCGACCTGCAGCGCCGCCGCCAGCAGCCCGCCGGCGGTGCGCAGGCGAGCGGCCACGTCGGGTCCGCCCACCGACCGGCCGGTGGGGAGCGCGTCGACGACGTCGACCGGGGTCAGCGGGTCGAGCGGGCGGTCGACCGGGCGGGACGAGCCCGGGCGCTCGGTGAGCGCGACCCCGTCGTCGCCCACCACCAGCAGGGCATCCAGCGCGGCGAGGTGCTCGACGAAGGCGGGAGCGCCGGCGGGGCTGAGGCCGACGACCGCCTCGCCGCTCGCCGCACCCGTCAGTCCCTCGACCCCGTGGGCCGCCAGGCCGGCGGCGAGGAAGGTGCCGATGACCGGTCCGGGCACCGCGGCCCGGCCGAGCTCCTCGAACACGATCGTCGCGTCGGCGAGGCCCAGGCCCACGCCGCCGTCGGCCTCGGGCAGGGTGAGGGCGAAGATGCCCATGCCGCCCAGCTCGCGCCACAGCGCGCGGTCGACGGCACCGGGCTGACCGCCGATCGCCCGGCGGGCCTCGGGCGTGACCCGGTCGGCGAGGAAGCGGCGCAGCTCGCCCTGCAGGGCGAGCTGGTCGTCGGTGAGTTCGAAGTCCATCGGTGTCTCCCGGCTCTCCGGCTCAGCGTTCCTTGGGCAGGCCCAGCAGCCGCTCGCCCACGATGTTGCGTTGGATCTGCGCCGTGCCGGCGGCGATCGACAGCGACAGGGCGTACAGCCGCTGGTGCACGTGGTCGATGTGACGGGCCGACAGCCCGGTGGGGTCGTCGAGCGCCAGGCGGGCCCGGCCCAGGATCTGGAGGGCGACGTCGCCCATGCGCTCGCGGGTCTCGTGGTAGGCCAGCTTGAACACCGAGCCGCCCACACCGGGGCTGCCGTGGCGCAGCGGCGCGCGACACGTTGCGCTTGGTGAGGGCCCATTGGGCGTCGAGCTCGGCGCCGACGACGGTCAGCTCGTGGCGGATGCCGGCGTCGTCCCAGGCGGTGCCCGAGTACGTGTCTCCCGCTCTTGGCGACTGCGTCGCCGGGCCGCTGGGGCCACGCCGCCCGCCTCCGGCGACGGCTCTGGGCGTCTTGCGGGCGATGTCGACCAGGTCGGTGAGCAGGCGCATCGAGCCGAGCAGCTCGCTCACGAAGGCGGTGCCCCGTTCGAAGCTGAACGTCACCATGGCGACGCGCCACCCGTCGTTCTCGGCGCCGACGACGTTGCCCACGGGGATACGCACCTCGTCGAGGAACATCTCGCTGAACTCGCTCTCGCCCGTGAGCGTCTGCATGGGGCGCACGGTGATGCCCGGCGTGTCCATCGGCATGATCATCCAGGTGATACCGCGATGTTTCGGCGCTTCCGGGTCGGTCCGCACCAGCAGCTCGCAGTAGTCCGCGACCTGGGCGTGCGAGGTCCAGATCTTCTGGCCGGTCACCACGTAGTGGTCGCCGTCGCGCACCGCACGGGTGCGCAGGGACGCCAGGTCGGAGCCGGCCTCCGGCTCGGAGAAGCCCTGGCACCACACGTTGTCGCCACGCAGGATCGGCGGCAGGTACCGGGCCCTCTGCTCGGGGGTGCCCTCGGCGGCGATGGTGGGGCCGGCGTGCAGCGTCGAGACGAAGTTGCAGCCCACGTAGGGGGCGCCGGCGCGCCCGGTCTCCTCGAGGAAGATCAGCTCCTCGGACGGCGTCGCCCCGCGCCCGCCGTACTCCTTCGGCCACGAGATGCCCGCATAGCCGGCGTCGTGCAGGCGGCGCTGCCAGCCGGTGTCGTACACCCGCTTGGCCGGCCAGTCCTCGAACGGCGGCTCCGGCGGCAGGGTGGGCAGTGTCTCGTCGAGCCAGGCCCGCAGGTTCCGGCGGAACGCCTGCTCCTCGGGTGTCTCCCTCAACCTCACGAGCTGCTCCCCTTCACGTCTCTCTCCGCTCTTGGCGCTCCGCGCCGGGCCGCTCGGGCCGCGCCGTCGCCTCACGGCTCGGCCTCAACGTGTTCTTCAGCACCTTGCCCACCTCGTTGCGGGGCAGGGCGTCGATCACCTCGAACCGCACCGGCACCTTGTACGGCGCCAGATGCTCACGGCAGTAATCTGACAGACCGTCAGATGACGGGGCAACACCGGGTCGGTCCGGGTCGGGCGACGTCGCCACCAGGAAGGCGACCGGCACCTCGCCCAGACGGTCGTCGGGCCAGCCGACCACGGCCGCATCGGCGACCAGGGGCGACGTGCGCAGCACCTCCTCCACCTCGGCGGGGTGCACCTTGAGGCCGCCGCGGTTGATCATGTCCGACACCCGCCCCTCGATCCACACGAAGCCGTCCGCATCGATCCGGGCGACATCGCCCGTGCGGAACCAGCCGTCGCCTGTCAGGCGGTCGGACAGGTCCGTGCCGTCGGCGTAGCCCGCGCTCAGGGCCGGCGTCCGCACCTGTAGCTCGCCCGAGCCGTCCTCCGCCGGATCGGCGATCCGCAGCTCGACGCCCGTGTGCGGGCGGCCGATCGAGCCGAGCTTGTCGTCGCCGTGCTCGCGGGAGTCGGCGGCGTTCCAACCCACGATCTCGCCGCCGATCTCGGTCTGCCCGTAGCTGTTGAGCACCGAGATGCCGAACCGGTCGCGGAAGCGGCGGGCCTGCAGCGGCGACAGCGGCGCGGTGATGCTGCGGACGAACCGCAGCGGCTCGAGGTCGGTCACCCGCTCGTCGTCGACCAGGCTGGTCATCGCCGCAGGCGGCAGCACGGTCGAGCGGATGCCGAACCGCTTGACCAGGGCGGCCAGCTCGACCGGGTCGAACCCGTCCATCACCACCACCGGGGCGCCGACCCGCATGGCGAACAGCACGTTGTAGAGGCCGGCCCACAGGGACAGGGACACCGGGATGAGGTTGGGCATCGGCGGCCTGGCCGCGGCAGCGCCACGGCCCTTCTCCCCGCTCCGCAGCTTGGACAGGACGTTGTCGAGCAACGTGACCACCCCCGAGTGCGTGAGCAGCACCGGTTTGGGCCGGCCGGTCGTGCCAGACGTGAACTGCACCAGCGCCACGTCCTCGTCGAACGTCGCCGGGCTGCCGGCCGTCCCCGAGGTCAGGGGTTCCGGCCTCGAAAGCCCGAGGTCGGGCACCACCGTCGGCCGTCCCGCGAACCGGTCCTCGTGCGCGACGACCGTGACGATCGCGGCCGGGTCGACCGAGGTGAGGACGTGTGCGACCTCACCCTCGGTGAGGCGGGGGTTGAGCGGGACGTACACGCAACCCGCCCGCCAGACCCCGAACAGCGCGGCGACGATGTCGGCCCCGCTCGGCAGCATGACCCCGACGGCGTGGCCCGGACGGACCCCTGCCGCGACGAGCGCATCCGCCATCCGGGTCGCCCGGGTGCGGACCTCGTCCCACGAGTACGCCGTCCCGCCGGCATGCACGAGCGGCGCCGCCGGATCGAGGGCGTCGGCCGGGTCGAACAGCAGGTCCTCGAGGCTCACCCCGTCGGTTCCTCCGCCGCCCCGACCTGCCAGCGGGGCTCGCGCTTCTCGGCGAACGCCGCCGGGCCCTCCGTCTGGTCCGGGTGCCCCCACATCGAGACCAGGTCCTCGGCGCCGGCGCGGCAGGCATCGGTCAGGCCCCTCTCGAGCGCCCCCCACAGCGCCCGCTTGGTGGCAGCCATGGCGGCGGGCGAGTTGCGGGCCACCTTCTCGGCCAGCTCCTGCGCCGCGTCGCGCAGGCGCTCCGGCGGGTCGACGACCTCGCTGATCATCCCCAGCTCGTACGCACGGGAGGCCGGCATGCGCTCGTGCCGACCCACGAACGCCATGCGCATGACCGCCTCGGCCGGCATCTTGCGGATCAGCCCGATGGCCTCGAGCGACACGACCTGGCCGATCGACACGTGGGGATCGAAGAACTGGGCGTCCGACGCGGCGATGCAGATGTCGGCGTCGGCCACCCAGTGGAACCCGCCGCCAGCGCAGACGCCGTTCACCGCGGTGATGACCGGCTTGGTGACCCCCTGGTGCCAGGCCGTGAAGTGGAGGTCGAAGTCCTCCAGCGACTGTCGGTAGCGCTCCATGCCCAGACCGTCGGTGGCGATCTCGGCCACGTCGACGCCCGTCTGGAAGGCCCGTCCCTCGCCGGTGTGCACGATGACGCGCACGTTCGGGTCGGCGTCCAGCTCGGTCCACGCCACGGCGAACTCGTCGCGCATCTGGCTGTTCATGGCGTTGAGCTGGTCGGGGCGGTTGTTGATGAGCCAACCCACCGGGCCCCGCCGCTCGACGACGAGCGTCTCGTAGGTCGAGTAGGCGAACGTCATGACGGTCTCGTCTCCGGGTGCTCGGTCACGCCCAGTTCGGCTCCCGCTTCTCGGTGAAGGCCAGCGGGCCCTCGGTCTGATCGGGGTGGCCCCACATCGCCACCAGCTCGCGGGCACCCGCCCGGCACGCGTCGGTGAGGCCCATCTCGAGCGCCCCCCACAGCGCCCGCTTGGTGGCGGCCATCGCCGCCGGCGAGTTGCGCGCCACCGTCTCGGCCAGCGATTGTGCAGCGGCGCGCAGGTCGGCGGGCGGGTCGACGACCTGGCTGAGGATGCCGAGCTGGTGGGCCCGCTGGGCGGTCACCCGCTCGTGTCGCCCGGTCAGCGCCATGCGCACGATCGGCTCCATGGGCGACGTCCGGACGAGCGCGATGGCCTCGTACGCCGTGACCTGGCCGACCGAGACGTGGGGGTCGAGGAACGTGGCGTCGGACGCCGCGATGACGATGTCGGCGTCGGCCACGAAGTGCAGCCCGCCCCCGGCGCACGTGCCGTTGACGGCCGCGATGACCGGCTTCCACACCTCGTTGTGCCAGGCGGTGAGCTTGAGCTCGGCCCGCCTGGTGCGGCGCGACTGCTCGCGCAGCGCCTCCGGATCCCGGCTGAGCTGGCCCATGTCGAGCCCCGTCTGGAACGCCGGGCCGTTGCCCGTGGTCACGACGACCCGCACGTCGGGGTCGGCGTCGAGCTCGGTCCATGCCCGTTCCAGCTCGGCGAGCATGGTGGCGTCCATGGCGTTGCCGCGGTCGGGCCGGTCGAAGATCAGCCAGCCGACGGCACCCCGGCGCTCGACGACCAGGGTGTCGTAGCCGTCGTAGCGGGCGTCGGCGCTCAACTGCGCGGCACCTCGCGCCACGGGGCGTCCTGGTACGGGTCGGGCTCGCGGGGCAGGCCCAGCACCCGCTCGCCCACGATGTTCTTGTTCACCTCGGTGGTGCCGCCCTCGATGGTGTTGGCCCGGCTGCGCAGCATGCCGGCGATCTCGTAGGGGAGGGACCGGCCGTAGTCCGACGATCCCCCGGTCGACGTCTCCCACGCCATGGCACCGGCGCCGAGCACGTCGGTGGCGATCTCCTGGATGCGCTGGTTGAGCGCGCCCTGGTGCACCTTGCCGATCGAGCTCTCCGGCCCTGGCGCCCTTCCCGCCTTGAGCCCGGCGCGCACACGCTGGTTGGTCCAGTCGCGCAGACGTTCCTCGGCGTAGACCTGCACGATGCGCTGGCGCATCACCGGATCGGCCGACCGTGCGCGTGCTGCGGCCACCAGCCGTCGAGTGCCACCACCGCCGATGCGGTCGACCCCGCCCGACCCCGAGCCCGACACCATCTGCCGCTCGCCGGACAGCGTGGCGTTCGCGACCCGCCAGCCGTTGCCCACCTCGCCGACGCGGTGGGCGTCGGGTACCCGCACGGCCTCGAGGAAGACCTCGTTGAAGTCGACCTCGCCGCCGATGTGGCGCAGCGGACGCACCTCGACGCCGGGGGCGCGCAGGTCGACCAGGAAGTAGGTGATGCCCCGCCGCTTCGGCGCGTCGGGGTCGGTGCGGGCCAGGCACACGCCGAACTCGGCGAGGTGGGCCCAGGTGGTCCACACCTTCTGCCCGGTCAGCACCCAGTCGTCCCCGTCGCGCTCGGCCCGCATGGCCAGCGACGCCAGGTCGGACCCCGCGCCCGGCTCGCTGAAGAGCTGGCACCACACTTCTTCGTTGCGCACGATCGGGGGCAGGAAGCGGGCACGCTGCTCATCGGTGCCGTGGGCGAACAGCGCGGGGGCGGCGAGGTTGAGGCCGAGCGGGTTGAGCCGGCCGAGGTTGTAGGGGCGCAGCTCGGCCTCGATCGCCCGCGCGACGGCCGGGGTGACGTCGAGGCCGCCGTACGCCACCGGCCAGGTGGGCGCGACCAGCCCGGACTCTCCGAACGTCGGGTACCAGGCCTCGTAGTCGGACCGGCTGCGCACCTCACGGATGGCCGCGGCGCCGCCCCGATGAGCGGCCTCACGCCAGACGGGCGGCACGTGCTCCTCGACCCAGGCCCGGCTGACGGCGGCCGCCTCGCCGGCGGGCGTGTCGGGCCCGACCTCGAGTTTCCTGCCGCGGGAGCTCGAACCCTGACCCTCGATCTCGCGGCAGGTCTTCCGGGGATCGGCCGTCACGCCCTCACCGTCCCCGGAACTCGGGCGCGCGCTTCTCGGTGAAGGCCGCCAGTCCCTCGCGGAAGTCTTCGCTGCGCGACGACAGCTCGAGCGCCAGCGCCTCGTCCTGCAGCTGGGCATCGAGGGTCGCCGACTGGCCGCTGCGCAGCAGCCACTTGGTCAGGCCCAGCGCCACGGTGGGGCCCGATGCCAGGCGTTCGACCAGGCTCTCGACCGCGTGGTCGAGGTCCGGCGGCGGCACGGCTGCGTGGATCAGTCCCCAGTCGACCGCCTCCGCCGCGGCGAGCTTGCGCCCGAGCAGCAGCAGCTCACGCGCCCGCACGATGCCGGTCAGGCGGGGCACCAGCCAGGTGCCCGCGCTGTCGGGTGTGAAGCCCCGCTCGGCGAACGGCTCCCAGAACCGGGCATCGGCAGCCGCCACCGTGAAGTCGGAGGCCAACGCGAGGTGGAAGCCGATGCCGGCGGCCCAGCCCTGCACCCGGCAGACGACCGGCACCTGCACCGACAACACCAGCGGGACGAGCCGATGGGCCAGCGACGGAACCCGCCGCTGGATCGATCCGACCCGGGGACGAGGGGCGTCGCGCCCACCCGCGTTCCGGGCCACGATGTCGGCGCCGCCGCAGAAGTGGTCGCCCGCGCCGGCCAGCACGACGGCGCGCACGGCCTCGTCGCGCCCGGCGCGGTCGAGCGCGTCGATCAGCCCGGCGACCATCACGTCGTCGAGCGCATTGCGCTTGGACGGCCGGTCGAGGGTCAGGCGCAGGACGGCCCCGTCGAGCTGGGCCCGCAGGCCGTCGACCGAGCGGTAGGCGTCGCCGGTCTCGGTCATCGCTCGCTCCCGGCGTTCCAGGCCGTCCCGGACGCGAACCGGGCGGTGATGGCGTCGAGGGCCTGCTGCAGGTCGGTGGCCCCGCCCGGCGGTTCGGGCAGGCGCACCGGCCCGTGCTCTCGGCTCGGCAGCAGGATCGTCGCGTGGCCCGGGGCGGTGAGCTCGCCCCGTTGGTTCTCGGCCACCAGGTCGACGTCCACGGCGGGCCGATCGCCCTCGGCGAGGTACCTCCGTGTCACGGTCCCCCGCAGCCACTGGGTGTCGCCCACGTAGTTGAACCGGCGGAACTCGCAGTCCAGCCGCCACAGCCAGGCGTCGTCGCCCATCCAGTCGGTGCACACGTGGATGAGCCAGGTCTCCCGCATACGCCCGTAGTCGAACGTCGTGGGGTTGCCCGAGCGGCGGGCGAACTCGGGGTCCCAGTGCACCCGCTGCATCACGTCGGGCACGTTCTGCGGGTCGCGGTGGAAGAACCGCGGTATGCGCCGCCGGTTGTCGGCCGCCAGCCGCAGCGCGCTGACGCCGTAGAGGCCCATGCCCATGCCGACGTGCCAGCACACGATGTCGGTGATCGTGAGCGGCCCCTTGACCATGGGGCCGACGGTGTCGCCCTCGGTCACGTCCTCCCACCAACGGGTCTCGGCGCCCCGGGCCCGTTCGGTGGCGTACTGAGCCTCGATCTCGGCGATCTGCTCGTCGGTGTAGGGCGCGAGCTCGACGTCGCCGTACGTGTTGCGTTCGCGGGCCTTGGTGCGTTCGGTGCGGATCATCAGCCGGTACTGCGCCGACAACAGCGGCCCGTCCTCGACTCGGAACACTTGGCCGGTCCACTCGTGGACGGCCCGCTCGGCGAACTCGCTGGGCTTGTCGAGCACCCCGACCAGGGCGTTGCGCCGGTGCACCCGGTCCCCCGGGCGCAGGGGCGCCCACCACTCGCGGGCGCTGGCCGAGTAGAACGCGTGGACGCCCCGCAGCGGGTCACCCTTCATGAGGTCCCGCACCTCCGCGGCGACCTCGGCGACCTCGTCCTCGCCCACGAGCGTGTCGCCGCCCACGAGCACCGGCGGGGCGATGGGCCCGCCCCAGCTGGTCTTCTCGCCGTAGGCCGGGTCGCACCAGAGCGGGTTGTCGTCGCCGTAGGCCTCGGCGACGTGCCGGAACACGTCGGTGGTCGGCACCGTGTAGTGCGGAGGCATCGGGTGCGGCTCGGGCACGCCGATGCGCGCCCGCAAGCGGGCGACGCCCTCGTCGGTGATCGTGCCGACCCCCCGTTCAGTCACGAACGCAGTATTCCAGAAATTGAAGCGTCGTTCAGAATTCCGGCAGTCACGCCCGGAACGTGCTCTCGACGACCTCGTGGAGTGTCGCCAGCGACGTCCGGGCCATCTCGGCGGCGTCGGCGTCGCCGTTGACGCCGACCACCTCGGGATCGAGGGCCTGGTAGGCCGAGACCAGCCCGCTGAGCAGCCGCCCCAACACGTCGGGATCGCCGGCGCACAGCTCGCCCGCCTCCTGGCCCCGGCGGAACAGGTCGGCGTGCAACGCCATCGCGGTGCGGAAGCTGTCGCCCTGCGCCACGTCCACGTCGGTGCCCGGGCGGGGCAGGACCAGGGTCGAAGAGCGCTGGAACAGGCGGGCGAAGTGCGGGTGCCGGCGGAAGAAGCCGACCTCGGCGTCGACGAGGCGGTGGAGCTGGTCGAGCGCCGAGCCACCGGCGGCGACGGCCCCCTGCATCGCCTCGACGATCTCGACCCCGCGGCGCAGGAAGACCTGGGCGAACAGGTCGCCCTTGTTGTCGAAGAACGAGTACACCGAGCCCACCGAGAACTCGGCGAGGTCGGCCACCTCCTTGAGCGTGGTGGCGTAGTACCCCTTCTGCCCGAAGACCTCCTCGGCCGCGTCGAGCAGCTGCGTGCGGCTGAGGTCGAGGTGCTGGACCCGACGCTGCTGCCGGCGCGAGGCAGATCCGGCGGCGGAGGCTTCGGGCATGGCGGCCTACGCTAGCGTGAACGTTGGTTCAAACGAGTGGAGGGGCCTTGTCCGAGGATTCAGCGCCGCGGCCGCCCGAGGGCGACTGGCTGGGCACTCCGTACCTTCGTCTCGAGCGCCACGGCACCCTCGCCCACGTGGTCGTCGACCGGCCCGAGATGCGCAACGCGCTCTCGCCGGCCATGTACTTCGGCATCCGCTACGCGGTCGACCACGTCAACGCCGACGACTCGCTGCACGGCCTGCTCATCACCGGAGTGGGCGACATGTTCATGCCCGGCGGCGACCTCGGCGGCCAGAACGTCGACGGCTGGACGGACCTGCCTCGCCTGCTGTCGATGGACAACACGCCGTTCGATGCCGTGCGCCGGTCGCCCAAGCCGATCGTGTGCGCGGTCAACGGCATCGCCCAGGGGGGCGGGCTGATGATCGCCATGGTGGCTGATGTCTCCATCGCCAGCGACCGGGCCACGTTCCGCGCCCCCGAGCTGCTGCGGGGCATCGCCGACACCAACTACGCCCAGATCCTGCCGCGCCAGATCGGTCCCGCCCGCGCCCGCGACATGCTCATGACCGGGCGCACTGTCTCCGCCGAGGAGGCCGTCGACTGGGGCCTGGTCGCCCGCGTGGTCCCCCACGACGAGCTCATGGACGCGGCCGTCGATGCCCTGACGTGGTGCTGTCGCACCGCGCCCGAGGCCCGCCGCGCCGTCAAGCGCACGTTCCACGAGTACTACGGCCACTACGACCGCATGGCGATGGACCAGAGCCTGACCGGCCCCGAGATGGTCGAGGGCTTCCGCGCCTTCAAGGAGCACCGCTCACCCGACTGGGTGCCCGACGACCTCAAGACCGACGGCCGCGTCTGACGGTCGAACGCCGGTGACGGGGCGAAGCACACCTCGGTGGGTGTGACCGTTGACACGTTGTGTGTTCGGGTCCATCCTGACAGCCAGTAGCGAACGTCGAACCGGGGGGAGTTGGGGATGAGGCGCAGGTTCTCTGCAATCGTCGCCGTCGGAGTGCTGGTGAGCGGACTGGGGGTCACCACGGCCGCAGCTGGTCCGGGTGGCCGGCAGGCGCCGGCCCAGGCATCAGAGGACGACCACCTCGATGTCTACGTCGGCAAGCTCGACATGCGCGACCTCGCGGCCGTGCGGGCTGCGGGCATCGACCACCACGAGATGTCCATCACCGCCACCGCCGCCGCCGGCGAGGCCGACGTCGAGATCGTCGCCACCGAGTCGCAGGCCGCAGAGCTGGCCGACCAGGGAGTCGAGCTCGAGCTCAAGGACATCGACGGCGAGTCGGCCGCCGAGCTCTCGACCCGCCTCGCGGCCGAGGGCTACGACGTGTACCGCCAGTACGGCGAGCCCGGCGGCCTCAAGGACGAGTTCGAACAGATCGCCGCCGACAACCCCGGCATCGTCAAGCTGGTCACGATCGGCCAGACGGTCCAGGGCCAGGACATCATCGCCCTCAAGGTCACCCGGCGCGCCAACCAGACCAGCGACGGCCGCCGCCCGGCGACGCTGTTCGTCGGAGCCCAGCACGCGCGCGAGTGGATCACGCCGGAGATGATCCGCCGGCTGACGCACCATGTCGTCGACGGCTACGGGACCGATCCGACGCTGACCGACCTGGTGGACAGGACCGAGCTGTGGTTCATACCCGTCGCCAACCCCGACGGCTACGACTGGACGTTCGAGCCCGACCAGCGCATGTGGCGCAAGAACCTGGCCGACAACGACGGCGACGGGCAGATCATCGGCGGCGTCGACGGTGTCGACCCCAACCGCAACTTCCCGACCAAGTGGGGGTACGACAACGAGGGCTCGTCACCCGAGCTGGGCAGCGAGACCTACCGCGGACCTGCACCGGGATCGGAGCCCGAGACCCAGGCGCTCGACGCCCTGATGGACCGCATCGGCTTCAAGTTCCTGATCAACTACCACTCGGCCGCCGAGCTGCTGCTGTGGGGCACCGGATGGCAGGTGTCGACGCCTACTCCCGACGACGCGATCTACGAGGCGATGTCCGGCGACGACGCCAACCCGGCGGTGCCGGGCTACGACCCCGACATCTCCGCCGAGCTGTATACGACCAACGGCGAGACGACCGAGCACGCGCACAGCACCTACGGCACCCTGGCGTTCACGCCGGAGATGTCGACCTGCCAGACGGTCAGCGAGGCGGATCCCGACGACGAGTGGGATCCAGCCGACTGCGGCAGCGTGTTCCACTTCCCCGACGACGAGGAGCTGATCCAGGCCGAGTTCGAGAAGAACGTGCCGTTCGCCATCGCCACCGCGCAGTCGGCCCGTGACCCGGACGACCCCGAGTCGGTCGTGGGCCTCGAGGCCCCCGACTTCGTGGTCGACAGCTTCGAGGTGTCGTACGGCGACCCGCAGCCCGTGGCGGTCACCGCTCGCCGCGCCCAGGTGCTCCGCTGGATGAACTACTCGATCAACGGCGGCCGGACCCAGCGCGCGCTGGTCGCGGAGTGGCAGGGCGGCGAGCGCTACGGCGACGATGCCGACGACTACTACGCCGAGTACCGGGGCAACGTGCAGGGCGCGTCGCCCGGTGACTCGGTCGAGGTGTGGTTCAACGCCGTCGAACCCCGCCGCGGACCGGTCGAGAGCGAGCACTTCACCTACACCGTCGCCGCAGACAGCGGCGCCGACGCGTTGATCATCGCCGACGAGGACTACACCGGGGTCAACCCCACCTACCCGGCGGGCACCACCGCGCCCAAGTACGCCGACGACTATGCCGCCGCGCTCGACGCCAACGGTGTCAGCCACGACACGTTCGACGTCGACGCCCAGGGCGTGCCCCATCCGCTCGGCGTGCTCGGCCACTTCGACGCGGTGATCTGGGAGCTGGGCGACAACCGCCTGACCCAGGACCCCGAGGACGAGATCACCGACACGTTCCTGTTCGGGCCCCTCCCCGACCTGGCGGTGGCCGAACGCGAGCAGTACCTGACGCTCGCCGTGCGCGACTACCTCAACGAGGGCGGAAAGCTCGTGCACGCCGGCGAGACGACCGGGTACTACGGACTGCTCGGCGGCTCGATCGGTGGCATCTACTACGGCCTCGACGGCGCACCGGAAGAGGACTGCGTGGTCAGCGAGGACTTCTTCAGCGACTGCCTGCTCCTCGCCGACGACTTCCAGCAGTACTACCTCGGTGCGTTCGCCCGCACGACGTTCGCCGAGCCCGGCGGCGTCGCCGGGACGGGGCCCCCGCTCGAGGGCCTGACGGCCAACTTCGGTGGTCCTGCCGCAGCCGACAACCCGCTCGACGAGGCCGGGGCGTTCGCGCTCACGAGCGACGTGCTGCCGCCCGACGAGTTCCCGCTGTTCGCGGGCACGCCGTCGAGCACGTACGTCACCGTCGACGGGGTGAACCCGTTCGGGCCGGTCGAGGGTGAGCGCTACGCCGGCGCCGTGCACGCCGACGGCTCGTACATGAGCCTGGCCCGCACGATCGACCTGTCAGCGGTGGCGGCCACCGACACACCCGCGCTCGAGTTCCAGATCTCGTTCAGCACCGAGCTCGGCTACGACAACGTCATCGTCGAGGCGGCACCGACGGGCACGGACGACTGGACGACGCTGCCCGAGCGGGGCGGCGCCACCCGGACGACGCCACCCACCGAGTGCGAGGGCGGCTTCCTGCTCGAGATGCACCCGTTCCTCACCCACTACCTGACGCCGGGCAACCCGTGCGCGAGCACCGGCATGACGGGATCGTGGAACGCCCTCACGGGCGACTCGCACGGCTGGCAGCCGGTCGCCTTCGACCTGTCGGACTACGCCGACCGGATCGGTGGACGTGAGGATCAGCTACGTGACCGACCCGGCGTCGGGTGGGATCGGCGTGTTCGTCGACGACACCCGGTTGACCACGGCCTCGGGCACCATCGACGCCGACGGGTTCGAGGGCGCCACCAGCCTGTGGACCATCGCCGGGCCGCCTGCGGGTAGCGATCCCAACCAGGGTGACTTCGTGTTCTCGACCGTGCTGGTCGAGGTGGCCGCATCGGTGACCACCGAGGACTGCGTGCTGCTCGGCTACGGCATCGAGCAGCTGGCCACCCCGGCCGAGCAGGCCGACGTCATCGGCCGGATCATGAGCCACCTACTCGGCTGACGTCGCCGATCGTGCGGTGGGGTGGCCGGTTGGGGCCGCCCCGCCGCAACCACCCGTCAGATCTGATCGAGCGGGAGGCGGTCGCCGACCTCGGGTTGGCGGCCGATGCGCATCGGGCTGAGCGGGGCGTCGACGAGCAGCGAGCGCTGCCAGTCGGCGCCGAGCTCGAGGGTCGTCTTGCGCCAGGCCGCCAGCAGGTCGGCGTCGTCGCCCCGGCCCAGCCACGCCTGCTCGACCCGGGCCCAGGTCGCCCAGTCGGGGACGGCCCACATCACGATGGCCTCGGAGTCGTTGACCATCGCCACCCGGAACGCGCCCACCAGGTCGAGGTCGAACGCCTCGTGGGCCGGCACCGCCACCTCGCGGAACGCAGCCAGGAACTCGGGCGCGGCGCCGGCCGGCACGCGCACAAGCTCGTGGCTGTAGACGTCGCCCCGGACGCCGTCGGCGATCAGCTCGTCGATCGGGCGCGTCCACGGCTCGGGCACGACGATGCGGTCGACGCCACCCCGGCGCAGCGTCGGCCGCGACCGACCACCACTCGGCCAGCGACGGGTCCTGCAGCGACGCGTGGCCCAGCTCGTGGCTGAAGTTGCCGACAAGGCCGTCCCAGCCGTCGAGCTCCCACATGTTGACGACCTCGGGCCACCGACCGGTCGAGCCGACGGTGCCCCACACACCGAAGCAGAGCTGGTTGCGCTCCACGATGGCCACTGGCACCCAGTTGGCCGTCATGTGGTGCATGTACCGGGCACGGTTGTGCCCGATGATGTCGATGAGCTCGTGGATGTAGACCTTGTCGTTCACGGGTGCGCCGCCGGGGTGCTCGCCGGGGTGCTCGCCGACGTGTTCGACGGCCACTCGGGCCGGTGGTAGCCGTCGAAGCGCAGCTCGCCGCCCCGCAGCTCGCGGATCGTGAGGAAGTCGCCCTTGTAGCCCTTGCGGTCCCACGGCCCGAACTGGATGTAGGTGCCCGGCCCGCCGTTGGTGGCGGGCATCCAGCGGATGCGCTCCATCCCCTCTTTGACCCAGCGCGGCTCGGGGATGGCGGCCTTGCCGATGCCGTGGATCGCCACCCGGGCCGTGTCGTAGGCGAGCGCCACCACGACGTTGCGGGTGGTGCGACCGAAGCGCTTGGTGAAGCGCTCGATCATCGCCTCGTAGTTGGGGTTGGCACCGTCCTCGCCCAGCTGGTCGACCCCGTGCCAGCCTTCGAGCCCCTCGGCCCAGCGGTTGGAGTTCGAATAGAACATGAACGCCGTGCCCATGACGCGGGGCGGGTCCCAGCCGAGCGCCGCGAGCGCGTCGGCGAAGTGGAAGGTCGCGTAGCCGTAGCCGCCGTAGTACAGGCCCTCGACCCCCAGGTCGCGCATCATGGCGAGGTCGTCCCGCAGGCCCTTGGGGTTGGGCTCGAGCTTGACCTCGCGCACCACGGTCAGGCCCGCGTCGCCGGCGGCGTCGCGGAAGTAGTCGGCGTAGTCGCGGCCCGACGAGCCCTGCTCCCAGAACGAGCCGACCCTGGTGATGCCGTGCCCGCCGAGCCACTGGGCGCACATGACGCCCTCGGTGGGGATGTCGCCGTTCGCCACCGTGAAGCAGTACTCGGACGCGAACTTGTGGGCGCCGGTCCACCCGATGCAGGCGACGCCGAGCTCGTTGGCCGTGTCCTGGAGAACCAGCGAGTTGTCGGAGATCATCGGGCCCAGCACGACGACGCACCCCTGGTCGACCAGCCAGCGGTAGCCGTCGATGACGCGGCGGTAGTTCTCGCGGGGCAGGCCGCGGGCATCTGCGATGACCAGCTGAATGGGCCCCCGCGAGTAGACGCCCTCGTTGAGCGCGTCCTCGATGGCGAGGATCGTGGGGTCGATCCAGTCGGCCAGCAGTTGGTTGAGGTCCATATCGATGAGGACACCGATCTTGACCGGCTCGAACGGGTCGCCCTGGGTCTGCACGCCACCGGTGGGCGGGTAGATCGTGATGCCCTGGACGGCGCGGTCAGACGCCGCGCCGCCGCCCTGGTACCAGGCCGTGCCGTCGCCGCCGCGTCCGGTCAGGTACGCCTCGGTGCCGTGCGTGACCGACGAGACCGCGCGGTCGGGCTGGGCGATGCCCAGGTCGACCGGGGCGGGGAACATCCGCTCCGCGTATTGGTGCTCGTCTGCCATGGCTGACTCCCCACACTGGCGGCCTTGTTCAGTAGTTCGAACTATAGTTCACTCTTCAGTACATGGGTTCGGGAGGGAACGATGCACGCCAGCGACATGATCATGATCAGCGTCGACGATCACCTGGTCGAGCCCCCCGACCTGTTCGAGAACCACCTTCCGGCGGCGTACGCCGGCCGTGACGAGGCCCCCCGCGTCCATCGCAAGCGCGACGGGTCCGACGTGTGGATGTTCAACGGTCAGAAGATCCCCAACGTGGGGCTCAACGCCGTCGCCGGGCGACCCAAGGACGAGTACGGCATCGAGCCGACCGCCTTCGACGAGATGCGGCCCGGCTGCTGGAACATCCACGACCGCATCAAGGACATGAGCGCCGGCGGTGTGTTGGGGTCGATGTGCTTCCCGTCCTTCCCCGGGTTCTCGGGGCGCGTGTTCTCGGCGGCCGACGACAAGGACTTCGCCCTCGCGGTCCTGCGGGCCTACAACGACTGGCACGTCGACGAGTGGTGCGGCACCTACCCGGGACGCTTCATCCCCATGGGCCTCGTGCCGCTGTGGGACCCGACGCTGGCCGGCGACGAGGTCCGTCGCCTCGCCGGCAAGGGCGTCCACTCGATCACCTTCACCGAGAACCCGGCCACGCTGGGCTTCGACAGCTTCCACAACGAGTCGTGGGACCCGCTGTGGACCGCGTGCGCCGACGAGGGCGTGGTGGTGTCGATCCACCTCGGGTCGTCGGGACAACTGGCGGTCACCGCCCCGGACGCGCCCATCGACGTCATGATCACCCTGCAGCCGATGAACATCTGTCAGGCCGCGGCCGACCTGTTGTGGTCACGCATCCCCAAGCACTTCCCGGATCTGCGGATCGCCCTGTCGGAGGGCGGCACGGGCTGGATCCCCTACTTCCTCGACCGGCTCGACCGCACCTACGACATGCATCACCTGTGGACGGGGCAGAACTTCGGCGACCGTCTGCCCAGCGAGGTGTTCCGCCGGCACTTCCTGACGTGTTTCATCTCCGACCCGGTGGGCGTTCAGCTGCGGCACATGATCGGCATGGACAACATCGCCTGGGAGTGCGACTACCCCCACTCGGACTCGTCGTGGCCGTCAGCGCCCGAGGAGCTGGCGGATGTGCTGGCCTCGTCCTCGGTGCCCGACGAGGAGGTGGCCAAGATCACCCACGAGAACGCCATGCGCTGGTATTCGTTCGACCCCTTCGCCCACCGCGCCCGTGAGGCGTGCACGGTCGGCGCGCTGCGGGCCGAGGCCGGCGACTGGGACGTGTCGACCCGGTCGTACGACAAGGGCCGCTTCGAGATCAGCCACACCGGCACCGACCTGGCGAAGCTGGCGAAGCAGGCGACGGCGTGAGGTGCCCGGCAGACACGTTGGCCAACCGGGGCGAGGGATGACACCGATGCCCGATGGTCGAGGTCAGGCCGAGGCGCTGTCGCTCTCCCACTGGTCGATCTTCGCCGGGCACCCGGTCGATGCCGCCGTCACGACCCGCGAGGGGGGCGTCTCGTCCGGGCCGTACGCCAGCCTGAACCTCAGCCTGGGCGTGGGCGACGACCCGACGCGCGTCGTGGAGAACCGGCAGCGGGCCGCGGCGGCTCTGGGGCTGACGCTCGACGACATGGTGTTCTGCCACCAGACCCACGGCCGCGACGTCGCCGTCGTCGACGCCGACCACCGAGCACGCGGCACCCGCAGCGCCGACGACGCGGTGTCTTGTGACGCGGTCGTCACGAGCACACCCGGCGTCGGCCTGGCGGTCATGGTGGGCGACTGCGTGCCGCTGGTGCTCTACGACCCCGGCGCCCACGTCGTGGCCGCGGTGCACGCCGGGTGGCGAGGCACCGTGCAACGGGTCTCCGAGGCCGCGGTCGAGGCCATGACCGGGCTGGGGGCCGACCCGGCTCGCATCGTCGCCGGGATCGGGCCGGCGATCACCGCGGAGCGCTACCAGGTCGGGGACGAGGTGGCCGACGCCGCTCGTCAGTGCTTCGACGGCGACGTCGACGGCGTCGTGCGGTCCGACGGCACCGGGCGGTGGACGTTCGACCTGTGGGCGGCCAACCGACGCATCCTCGTCGAGGCCGGGGTCCCGCCCGGCAACGTGGAGGTCAGCCCCATCGGCACCGGGCCCGGCACACCGTTCTTCAGCGATCGCCAGGCGCGGCCGTGCGGTCGGTTCGCCGCCATGGCGCGGCTCCACGCTCGGTAGCCTGATCCGTCGCATGACGTCCACGCTCCCCCCGCCGATCGCGCCCCCGAGCGGGCAGACCTTCCGGTACGAGGGCTTCGACGTCGACCCCGCACGCAACCGGGTCACCTGCCGCTACTCGCTCGATGGCCGCCGATTCGCGGAGACGGTCACGTTCCCGGCGGGCGGGCGGTGGGACGATCCCGCCGTGGCGCAGGCGGCCCGGTGGGTGTTCCTGCTCGCAGGCGTGTCCTACTACAAGACCGGCGCACCGCCGGTCGTCGAGCTGCCGACCACCCCGCTGCGCGCGGCGGAGCTCGACTTCCTGCGCAGCTTCTACGTCGACGGGCTCGGCGAGTACGCATACCGCAACGGGCTCGACCTCTCGGGCGTGCGCATCGAGGCCCCGGTGCTCGAGGGCAAGGCGGCGCAGCCGGCGACAACCGAGCCCAACCCCGCCAAGCGGCCCCTCGTCCCGTTCGGCGGGGGCATCGACTCGATCGTGACCGTCGAGCTGATCCGTCCCCTGGCCGACGCCGCGTTGTTCGTCGTCGACCGGCCCGACGACCGGTTCCAGGCCATCGAGCGGCCGGCGGCGGTCACCGGGTTGCCGGTGGTGCGGGCCGAGCGAGAGATCGACCCCCAGGTGCTGCGTTCACGCGAGCTCGGCTTCCTGAACGGGCACGTGCCGGTCACCGGCATCATCTCCGCGATCGGGGTCATGGCCGCCGTGCTCGACGGGCGCGACGCGCTGGTGATGTCCAACGAATGGTCGTCGTCGGTCGGCAACCTCGAGGTCGACGGCCGCACGGTCAACCACCAGTGGTCGAAGAGCCTGGCGTTCGAGGCCGCCTTCCGAGCGGTGCTCGCGGGGTCGCTGGGCACGGGCGTCGACTACTTCTCCCGCCTGCGGCCCTACACCGAGCTGCTCATCGCCGACCGGTTCGCTCAGCTCGGCGATTACCACCTGGCCTTCCAGAGCTGCAACCGGGGCTTCCACATCGATCCCGCCCGGCGGCTGGACCACTGGTGCGGGCAGTGCGACAAGTGCGCCTTCATCGACCTGATCCTGGCGCCGTTCCTCGATGCCAGCCGCCTGCGCGAGGTCTTCGCCGGTCGAGAGCCGCTCGACGACCTCGACCTGCTGCCCAGGTTCCAGGCGCTGGTCGACACGTCCGGGGCGCTCAAGCCGTGGGAATGCGTGGGCGAGGTCAACGAGTGCCGCGCCGCGGTCGCCCTCGCCACCGAGCGCCCGGACCGCACCGACACGCCGGTCCTGCGGGCGCTGGCCGACCAGCTCGGCGCCCGGATCCCGTCCTCCGACGACATCGACGCGCTGATGCACCCCGTCGGCGAGCACTTCGTGCCCGATGCGTACGCGACCAGCGATCTCCTGGGCTGACCTGCCCGGCCGGGCGGTCGGCGTGTGGGGGCTGGGCGTCGAGGGCCGCGCCACCATCCGCAAGCTGACCGAGCTCGGGGTCGAGGCGGTGCTCGTCGACGACCGTCCCTCCGCCGACGGCGAGGACGGGCGCCCGGTTCTCGCCACCGGCGAGGGCGGGCTCGACGCGTTGGCTCGCTGCGATGTCGTGATCAAGACGCCGGGGATCAGCCGGTACCGGCCTGAGGTCACACTGCTCGAGGGCGGGGGCACCGCCGTCGTCGGCGGCCTCGGCCTGTGGCTCGAGGGCGCCGACCGCGACCGGGTCGTGTGCATCACCGGCACCAAGGGCAAGAGCACCACCACCGCCATCGCCGGCCACCTGCTCGACCGGCTCGGCCACCGGGTCATGGTCGGCGGCAACCTGGGCCTGCCCCCGTACGACCCCCTGGCACCGAGCGACGTCGACTACTGGGTCATCGAGGTGTCGAGCTACCAGGCCACCGACGTGTCGTCGTCGCCCCCGGTGGTGGCGGTCACGTCGCTGCACGCCGACCACCTGACCTGGCACCTGGACGACCCCGAGACGTACTACGCCGACAAGCTCTCGCTGTGCGTGCAGCCCGGCGCGGATCTGACCGTCGCCAACGGCGACAGCGCCCTGCTGCGGGAGCGGCGGTCGCTGCTGGGCCCGCGGGTCGAGTGGGTCACCGCTCCGGCCGCGCTGCCGGCCGACGACTGGACGGCGGGGCTGGGCCTGCTCGGCGCCCACAACCACCGCAACGCGCTCATCGCCCGGGCCTGCCTGGTGGCGCTCGGCGTGGGCGGGGCCGACGACGACGCCCGGCTGGCGCAGGCCGCGCGCGGGTTCGAGCAGCTCGAGAGCCGGCTGCGGCCCGTGGCCACCGTCGACGGCGTGCTGTTCGTCGACGACAGCCTGTCGACCAACGTGCTGCCCACGCTGGCGGCGGTCGATGCCTTCCCCGGACGGCGAGTGGCGGTCATCGTCGGCGGCCAGGACCGGGGCATCGACTACGGCCCGCTCGCCACCGGCCTGACGGACCGGTCGGCGCCCACGCTGGTCGTGGTCACAGCATCCGAGGCCGCCCCCCGCATCCTCTCGGCCTTCGCCACCGCGTCCCCGAAGGATGCGACCGTCGAGGTCACCGGTTGCGACGACCTCGACGCCGCCGCTCGCACAGCCTTCGCGTGGGGTCGTCCCGACGGTGTCGTACTGCTGTCGCCGGCTGCCCCCAGCTTCGACCGCTACCGCGACTACCGCGAGCGGGCAGAGGTGTTCATGGCCGCGGTGGCGCAGATCAGCGACTCCGCGGGCCCGGACCGCACCTGATCTCCAACCGACCTGCCCGGGAGCCGCCGCGGGTCGTCGGCGACGTCAGCTCTCGCTGTGGGCCTGCGCTGCGTCGGCGGCGCGGCGGGCCATCTCGTCGGGCGGCACGTCCTCGACGTGGGTCGCGACGCTCCAGCGGTGTCCGAACGGGTCCTCGAAGTGGCCCTGCCGGTCGCCGTAGAACTGGTTCTCGACCGGGCGGAGCTCGGTGGCCCCGGCGGCGAGCGCCCGCGCGAACACGGCATCGACGTCGTCGACGTACACGCTGATGCTGACCGGCGTGCCACCGACGGTCTTCGGCCCCACCGCGCCCATGTCCGGGAACTCGTCGGCCAGCATGATCAGCCCGTCGCCGAACTGCAGCTCGGCGTGGCCCACGGTTTCGGGCGGATCGCTCGGACGCCCGCCCATGCGCATGCGTTCGGTGGCACCGAACACCTCTGCGTAGAACTTGATGGCGGCATCAGCGCCAGTGACGACCAGATACGGGGTCACCTGCGGGTAGCCGTCGGGGATCGGCTTCACGTCTGCCATGGCCGCACCTCCGCGCTCAGGACGAACAACCGACAGGCTACGCCCGCACGTGCCCGCGGCGTGCGTGGGCGCCGCTTTCGCTGAAGCCGATGCGGTCGTGCAGGCGGGCCAGAGGCGCCGGCGCCCACCAGTTCCAGTCGCCCATCAGCTTCATGGTGGCGGGCACGAGCAGCGAGCGGACCACGGTGACATCGACGATGACCGCCAGCGCCAGCCCGATGCCCAGCTGCTTCATGGCGACGATCTCGCCCGTGGCGAACCCGGCGAACACGATCACGATCAGCAGCGCCGCCGAGGTGATGATCCGGCCCGAGCGCTGCAGGCCCTGAGCGACGGCCAGGTCGTTGTCGCCTGTCTCCTCCCACGCCTCCCGGATGCGGGACAGCAGGAACACCTCGTAGTCCATCGACAACCCGAAGGCGAAGACGAACACGATCACGGGCATGACCAGATCGAGCGATCCCGGTGCGTCGAACCCGAGCGCCCCGGCCACGTGCCCGTCCTGGAAGATCCACACCAGCGCACCGAACGTGGCACCCAGGGACAGCACGTTCATGATGATGGCCTTGACCGGCACGACCACCGAGCCGGTCATCAGGAACAGCAGGACGAACGTCGCCACCACGATGATGCCGACGGCGATCGGCAGGCGCGACGAGATCGAGTCCCGGAAGTCCACGATCTCGGCCGGGTCGCCGGTCACCCCGACGGGAAACGGGGTTTCGAGAGCGCGCA
The DNA here is from genome assembly GCA_963735375.1 of uncultured Acidimicrobiales bacterium. Classification (GTDB taxonomy): domain Bacteria; phylum Actinomycetota; class Acidimicrobiia; order Acidimicrobiales; family VFJN01; genus ZC4RG19. The sequence continues at coordinate 717,821 of CAVTKS010000001.1, read as the reverse complement.
CGTCGCCGACGACGGCCTGGGCGGTACGACCGTTGGACTCGCCCGCCGCGTGCACCTCCACCACCGTGACACCGCCGCCGGACACCTCGTCGACCACGGCTGCCTCGACGACGCCGGGAAGGCCGGCGATGTCGGCCAACCAGGGGGCCACCGCCGGATCGTCCGGATCGACGTCGGCCAACACCCCGACCGGCTCGGCGGTCATGCCGGGGAAGCGGGCGTCGATCGCCTCGGCCACCTGGCGGGTCTCCGACGAGCGGGGCAGGGACTTGACGCCGATGTCGTCGAAGCGGGCGTGGGCGAACGGCGTGGCCAGCAGCACCAGGCCGATGCCGACGACCACGACCACCGGCACCGCCCGCCGCTGGACGAGGTGGGCCAGCCGGGAAAAGGCACCGTGCGACGACGCAGGCGCCTGGGCCGACAGCCGGTGGCCGAAGCGTGCCAGCAGCGCGGGCAACAACGTCAGCGCCGCCGCCATCGTGGCGAGCACCACCCCGATGCCCCCGTAGGCCAACGAGCGGATCGTGGGCTCGGGGAACACGGTCAGCGACACGAGTGCCACGGCAACGGTGGCCGCGGAGAACACCACCGTGCGACCGGCGGTCTGCATCGTGCGGCGCACTGCCGACGGCACGTCGAGGCCCCCGCCCCGCTCCTCGCGGAAACGGCTGATCATCAGCAGCCCGTAGTCGATGCCGAGCCCGATTCCCAGCATCAGCACGACGTTGACCGCGTACAGCGACACGTCGGTCAGGCTCGACACCCCGAGCAGGCCGAGAAGGGTGGCGCCGACGCCGCTCAGGGCGATGGCCAGCGGCATGCCGGCCGCGAGAATGCCGCCGAACACGATGGCCATCACCACCAGCGCCACGGGCAGCGACAGCATCTCGGCCCGTTGGGCGTCCTTCTCGGCCAGCTCCGCGACCTCGTCGTCCAGCAGCAGCTCGCCGCCGACCAGCACCTCGGGGGCGTCGACCGCCCGCAGCTCCGAGGACACGGCCTCGAGCAACGACTCCTCCTCGTCGTCGCCCAGGCCGGGAGTCAGCTCGACGATGATCGCCGTGGCGTCGCCGTCGTCGCTCGGCATCGCGAACACACCGGCGACGCCCGCCTGGGCCTGGAGTCGCTCGGTCACCTCGGCGCCGACGGTGGCACCTTCGACGACCGCGACGACCTCGCCGCCGGCCGGGTCGAGCCGGTCGAGACGGGCGCCGACCTGCTCCGACTCGAAGGAGGACGGGCCGTCGAGGTCGGCATCCAGCGAGGAGAACAGAGCCCCGGCGGCGCCGACGCCGAGGACGAGGACGGTGAGCCATCCGAGGGCGACGCGTCGTGGCGCCCGGATGGCGAGGGAGGACAGTCGATCCAACATGACCCGATCGTGCGCTCGGGCGCGCGCCGGATCGTCGGGCCGCGGTCTGATCAGCCGCGTCCACCCCCGGTATGACCCACGAGACCGGCCTCGTACGCGTAGATCACCGCCTGCACCCGGTCGCGCAGGCCCAGCTTCATGAGCACCCGCCCGACGTGGGTCTTGACCGTGGCCTCGCCCACGAACAGCGCCTCTCCGATCTCCGAGTTGTTACGGCCCCGGCCGATCAGCTCGAGCACCTCGCGCTCGCGCGGGGTGAGCCGCTCGAGGTCGGCGGGCGCGGCGGCGGTCGGCGCGCCCGCGGGTCGGCGGGCGAAGTCCGCGATGAGCCGCCGCGTGACCGACGGGGCCAGCAGGGCGTCGCCACGCGCCACCACGCGGATCGTGTGGACGAGGTCGTCGCGGCGCACGTCCTTGAGCAGGAACCCGCTGGCCCCGGCGCGCAGGGCCTCGTACACGTACTCGTCGAGGTCGAACGTCGTGAGGATGATGACCTTGACAGGGTCGGCCACGTCGGGGCCGGCCAGGCGCCGGGTGGCCTCGATGCCGTCCACCCGGGGCATGCGCACGTCCATCAGGACCACGTCGGCCCGCTCGCGACGGGCGACGGCCACCGCCTCGTCGCCGTCCGCCGCCTCGCCCACGACCGCCAGGTGCGGCTGGGCGTCGACGATCATGGCGAACCCGCTGCGCACGAGCTCCTGGTCGTCGGCTACGACCACCCGGACCTGCACCTCGTCGGGCGTCACGCGGGCAGCGGGAGTCGCGCCCGCACCGTGAAGCCGCCGCCGGGTGCGGGGCCGGCGTCGAGCTCGCCCCCGACCGCCGCCACCCGCTCCCTCATGCCGACCAGGCCCTGACCTGACGGCAGCGCTCCCGTGACCGGAGCGGCACCCTCGCCGGTCCCCGCGCTCCCGCCCCGTCCGTCGTCCGCCACCGTCACCACGAGTGCCCCGTCGCCGAAGGCGAGGTCGACGCGCGCGCGGTGGGCCTGGGCATGGCGCAGCACGTTGGTGAGCGCTTCCTGCACCACCCGGTAGGCGGTCACTCCCACCACGCCGTCGACCGAGCGTGCGGCGCCGGTGGTGCGCACGTCGACAATCAGGCCCGCCTGGCGAACCGCCGCGACGAGGTCGTCGACGGCAGCGAGCTCCGGCTGCGGGGCCCGGCCGGTGTCAGAGCGCAGCACGCCCAGCGCCCGGCGCAGCTCGCCGAGCGCTGTGCGGGCCGTGTCGGCCACCGTCGCCATCGCCCCCTCGGCCCGCGCGGGGTCCGTCGCCAGCACCTCCTGCGCCGCCTCCGCCTGCACCACGATGACGCTGATGTGATGGGCCACGATGTCGTGCAGGTCGCGGGCGATGCGCACGCGCTCGTCGGCCGCGGCCCGCTCGGCCTCGACGTCCTGCCGGGCGGCCAGCCAGGCGGCACGCTCGCGCTGTCCGCGCATGGTGTCGCCGACCACCCAGCTCGTGATGCCGACGAAGTAGCTCACCGCCACGTCGGCCGCGTCGGCCTGTCGGTCGATGGCCAGAACCACGGCGGCGACCACGGTGATCACGATCGCGGACGGCACCGAGACCCGCCGCGGCCGGAAGGCGGAGACCGAGTAGACCGCCAGAGCCGGGGCGAACTGGATCGCGGGATCGGGCAGGTTGGCCGCGCCGTAGGCGAACGACGCTGCCCCCACCACCACGAGCACCGGGACCGGCGCTCGGCGCCGCCACACCAGCGGGACGAGCTGCGCTCCCAGCAGGGCCCAGCCCCACGCCGTCATGTGCTCGGAGAAGTCGCTGCGGTCGTCGAGCACGATCGACAGGACAGTCACGACCGCGACCAGCACGGCCAGCACCACGTCGGCCACCATCGGCGGGATGCGCCGCCAGCGGTCGAGGAGGTGATCGATGCTGGGCACCAGCCGCACGGTACCGACGCGCGGCACGACCGTCATCAGACCACGGTCTGACGCGGTGTCGTCAGGAGGGCGCGAGGCGGGCCAGGGTCGTGTCGACGTAGGTGCGCACCGAGTCGGCCATCGAGAACGACCGGTCGCAGGGCGACCCCGCCGAGCGCGCTGCCACCCGCCGGACGGTGGCCGACGACGAGGTCGCGGAGTCCGCCGCCCGCCTGTGAGCTCCGGTCAGGGCTCCGTCAGCGCGTGGTCAGCGCAGCGCGGGGTGAGGGGTCGTGGCGACGGCCCGAAGTCGGGCGAGCATCGATTCCCGGGCCCGGTCGTAGACGGCAGGGTCGTCGCAGAGGTGGGCATGCAGGTTGGCGGCCATTCCCAGGGCGTCGAGCTCGAACGCGAGCGCCACCGGATCGGTCGTGGCGTCCAGCTCGCCGCGCCGCTGCGCCGAGCCGATCACGGCCTCGATTGCGCCCAGCCACGTGCGGCGCGCCGCCGCGATCGCGTCTCGCACCCGTCCGGGTTTGGCGTCGTACTCGGCCGCCACGCTGAAGAAGAAGCAGCCACCGGGGAACACGTCCGAGCGGTTGTAGCCCAGCCAGGAGTCGCACAGCTCGACGAGCCGGGCGAGCCCTTCCGGCGCGTCGAGAGCCGGCAGGACCACCTCGTCGGCGAACCGGTCGTTCGCGGCGCGGATGGTGGCGATCTGCAGCTCCTCCTTCGAGCCGAAATGGGCGAACACGCCGGCCTTGCTGATCGCCAGGTCCGTGGCCAGCCGCCCGATCGAGAGCCCGTCCAGCCCGTCGATCGAAGCGATGTCGGCGGCGCGGTGCAGCACGGCGGCGCGGGTGCGCTCACCTCGAGCGAGCCGCCCGTCCGTCATCGCCGTGCCCCCGCCCGGCGGGCGACGAGGGGCGTGCGCCAGGCCTCGGCCAGGGCGGGCGACCGGAGCACCCGGTCGAGCACGTCGCCGTCCTCGACCCCGTCGCCGTCACCCTGGCCGCCGAACATCACCGAGAACAGGTCGTGCACGCTGGGTGCGGCCTCGTCGCGATGGTCGAGCACGAACGGCCCGCTGGTGGGCACCGTCCCGGTCTCGAGCACACGGACGTACCAACCGGTGCGCCCGGTCTCGATCATGCGGGGGCCGATGTCTTTGCGCCCCGCGTGCAGTGCGAGCTTGTAGCACGGTGCCCGCGGCTGGCTCACCTGCACGAGGGCGCCACCCCATCGCCACACGTCGCCGAGCAGCACGTCGCGCTCGGTCGCACCCGCGAGCGACACGTTCTCCCCGAGCCCGCCCATGTCGACGGCGAACCCGTCGTCCTGCCACGCCGCGTAGTGCTGGCGCGGGTAGAGGTAGACGGCCTTGTCGGGCCCGCCGTGCACTGACAGGTCGGCCTGCCGATCGCCGGCGAGGTTGGTCTCGCCAAGCTCGATCGTGGCCGCGTCGACCCGCGCCTTGCCGATCGCGCTCTCGACCGGCCGGCTGCGCACCTCGCCGATCGGTCGGGGGCGGCCGACGAACACAGCGGTCACCTCGGCAGCGATGCTCATAGCCGATAACTATACGACCGTTCGTTTTGTTTCAAAAGAGAGGGATGGGGCCAGCGAGCCGACCAGAGCTCGTCTCGCCTGGGACACCACCCCGGCGGGTCGACCGTTACGAGCGGATCTCGTGCAGTCCGCCCGGCCCCTCGACGTAGTCATGGACGTGCTGCCAGAAGTCCCAGTGGTAGCCCCACGGGTCGGTCACGGTGAAGGTGCGCGGGCCGTACGGCTTCTGCTCCGGCGCGGGCGCCTCGACCCCGGCCGCCACCACGCGGGCGTGCTGGGCGTCGACGTCGTCGACGTGCACGATGAGCAGCAGGCCGGCGCCCTCGTCCGGCCCGGGTGTGCGGCCGCACAGCTGGATGGTGCTGGGCCCCGCCTGCATCTCCGACTCGTGGACGACGCCGTCGTCGTCGACGTAGCGGGCGGTCTCGCGGAACCCGAACACCCGGGCCAGCCAGTCGAGCGCCGCGCCCGCGTCGGCGTAGTACAGGTAGGGCGTCACCCCCTGCATCGTGACGCTGCGCTCGGTCGTTCCCGTGGTCTCGGTCATGGTGCGCTCCTCGTCGGGCTCGTGCTCGTCGTCGTGCGGGTCGTCGCGGTCGTCCGCGCCCGTCGATTGCGCAGCGGCGAACCAGCCGAGCAGCAGGCGCCACCCGTAGCGGCGCACGTGCTCCGCCTCGCCGGGCGGCAGCTGGTCGAGACCCCGCTGTTCCATCGTCACGGCCGTGCCGGCACCGGCAGGCTCGAACCGCACCTCGGTCTCGGTGGCGCGGGCGTCGGTGAACTGGAAGCGGTGGCCGGGCTCCCACACGGTGATGCGGCCCATCTCGAGCCCCTCGCCCGTGGCCGCGTCGTGGACGTCCAAGAACCGCCCACCGACGAACGGCTCGATGCGTACGTCGACGGTGCGCTCGTGATCCATCACGGTGTGCTCGTCGACCAGATACCACGAACCGACCTCGTCGGTGAACAGCCGGAACGCCTCGGCGGGCGCCAGCGCCACGTGGACGGTCGCGGCTGACGGTGCCGTGGCCTGCGTCGACGCTCATGTGGTCGTCCCCCTGCCGCTGTCGGCGTAACGCTTGAACGCGGCGAGCTGCTCGGCGTGCCCGGCCTGCACCTGGTCGAGCCAGGCCCGCAGCGGCACGAGGCGATCGGCCCGCAGCCGGTACACGCGCCCCCGGCCGTCGTCGTCGTCGAGCTCGACATCGACCAGCCCGCTCGAGCGCAGCACCTTGAGGTGCCTGCTCGTCGCCTGCCGCGACATGCCGGCGCCCTCGGCCAGGTCGCTCGCCCGCATCGGCCCGGCCTGCAGCAGCTCCACGACCCGCCGCCGCGTCGGGTCGCCGAGTGCCGTCAACGTGTCACCAAGATGATCAACCACAGCGTTTATCATCAACGCAATGGGGCGCCGAGTCAACCGGGTGGCGACACCGACGACCCGCTCCCGCCGAACAGAACGAGAATGTCAGCGAGCTCGTCAGGGCGTGCGAGCGTGAACGCCCACGGTCCGACCGTCGCCGTCTCGGTGGGGATCGGTGGGCCGTCGACGCCGGCACCATGACCTGTTGCCGGCTCAGAGAGAGCAGGCGCCACCGACATCTCGGCCGGCACGGGTCCCGCGGCCACCACGTACCAGGTCCCCTCCAGGACGAGGCCTGCCGTCCGCGTCTCCGGTACGCCCGGCGGCCCTGCGCGCGGGCTGGGCGCGGCGCACGTCACCTCACCCGTCGCCGACCGCAGGCACAGTGCCCGGGCGTCGTCCGAACCGCGGATCTCGAGGGTGCCAGAGGTCAGCGCCGCCTCGCTGACGAGCGGTAGCGCGGCGACCCTGTGGCTGGCCGAGACGGCCATCTCCTCGAACGCTGCGTTGGTGGCAGGCGCGATGCCATCGGCGACCTGCCGGATCTCGGCCTCGCTGACAGCCGTGGCGTTGGCATCGACCCAGTACTGGCGCCGACCGAAAACGTGCCCGTTTTCCGTGCCCGGACCCTACTGTCGCCGCCATGGAGCGAACCGATCCCGACCTCGTGGGCAACGAGCTGACGCTGCTCACGCAGTACCTCGACTACCACCGCGCGACCCTCACCCAGAAGGCCGCGGGGCTCACTCGTGACCAGCTCGCCACCACCGTCGGGGCCTCCAGCCTCACGCTGGCCGGGCTGGTCAACCACGCCGCGCTCAACGAGGACCACTGGTTCGGGGTGGTGTTGCTCGGCCGACCGCAGGCCGAGCCGTGGGCCAGCGCACCGTGGGACGACGACCCCGACTGGGAGTTCCACACCGCGCTCGACACCGATCCGGCGGAGCTCCTCGCCCGCTACGCCGAGACCTGCGAGCGCAGCCGCGCCAACGTCGACGAGGCCGCGACCGCCGGCGGACTCGACTGCCTGTCGGCCCCCCACCCCCGCCGGCAGGAGCGGTTCAGCCTGCGCTGGATCCTGCTGCACATGCTCGAGGAGACGGCCCGCCACAACGGGCACGCCGACCTGCTCCGCGAGGCCGCGGACGGCGCCACGGGCGAGTGAGTGAAAGGTCGGCCCTTGACACAGGGGGAACGCTGGACACATGGCGTTCAAGGCATGGCACATCCCGGTGCGCTTGGCGACAGGCGCGTACATCCTCAACTCCGGGCTCAGGAAGCGAGACGCGGACGACGAGACCGCCAAGGGTCTCCACGGCTTCGCGACGACCGCCTACCCCGAGTTCGAGGACACCCCGCCCGACAAGTTCGTCAACATGCTGTCGACCGGCGAGATCACCGTCGGCGCGTTGTTGCTGACCCCCATCGTCCCCGCCGCGGTCGCCGGCCTGGCACTCACGACCTTCGCGGCGATGCTCGGCCGCGTCTACCTCACCGTCCCCGGCCTCCGCGAGGAGGGCAGCCTCCAGCCCACGGAGCAGGGCACAGCGATCTCCAAGGATGTGTGGATGTTGGCCATCGGCGCCGCGCTCACCCTCGACGGCCTGGGCGACCGGCGCCGCAAGCGCAAGGCGAAGCAGGCCGCAGCCACCTGATCTTCGTCGGCCGGGAGTGCTCAGCGCTTGTCGTAGGTGATGCCTGAGGCCTCGGCGTCCCACGTGGACGCGGTGGGCCCCTCGGCGCGCAGGTCGCGCTTGAGCACCCTGCCGACCGGGCTGCGCGGCAGCTCCGCCCGGAACTCGATGTACCGCGGCAGGGCGAAGTAGGGCAGCTCGTCGATGCACCAGCGGAACAGGTCGTCCTCGGTGAGCGTGGCGCCCTCGGCCAGCGTGGCGGTGATCTTGAGGTCGTCCTCGGTCATGTCGCTGGGCACCGCGTGCACGGCCACGTCGGCCAGGGCCCCGTGGCCCATGAGGATGCGCTCGACCTCGAAGCTCGAGATGTTCTCGCCCCGCCTCCGCAGGTAGTCGGCCTTGCGGTCGACGAAGAACAGGAAGCCATCGTCGTCGACCCGGCCGATGTCGCCGGTGTGGTACCACCAGTTGCGGCTGGCTTCGACCGTCGCCTCGGGACGCCCCCAGTAGCCCTCGAACATGGTGTGCGGCCGCTTGGGTCGCAGCACGATCTCGCCGTCGTTCCCACGGGGTAGCTCGTTGTCGTCGTCGTCGAAGATGCGCACGTCGAAGTACTCGTCGTTGACGACACCCGCCCCGTTCGGCTTGTTGCGCACCCCCGGGGGCTGCCACGACACGAGACTGGCCTCGGTCGTGCCGTAGGCGCCGCTGAACGTGTCGACGCCGAACCGCTCGCGGATGATCGAGTCGACCTCGACGGGCAACGGCGCGGCGCCGATGAGGCGCAACGACGTGTTGGCGCCGGGCGCGCCCGAACGCGGCATCTCGGGACGGTCGACGTCGTGGGCCAGCAGGTAGGCCATCGTGCCGAGCGTGGACGTGACGGTCGCGCCCACACGGTTCATCTCCGGCCAGAAGTTGGACACCGAGAACCGCCGGTAGATCGCCGAGCGGCCGCCGTACACGAGCGGACCGAGCACGGCGGTGACGATGGCGTTGAAGTGGAACAGCGGCAGGGGCGTCCACACCACGTCGTCCGCGGTGCGCTCCCAACAGATGCCGATCTGGCGGGCCAGGCGCCTCGTGGTAGTTGTGGCTGAGCATGCAGCCCTTGGACGGGCCCGTGGTGCCGCCGGTGTAGATGAAGGTCGCCAGGTCGGCGGGCCGGACGGTCACCTGCGGTGCGGCGTCGTCGCCCTCGAGCACGTCCTTCCACTGATGCGTGGTGGCGCCCGTCATCGGCACGGCGTCGCCGATGACGATCACGTGGTCGAGGTCCGGGGTCTGGTCGACGACCCGCACGGCACGGTCGGCCAGGGCGGCCTCGACCACCAGCACGCGCGAACCCGAGTCGGCGAGCTGGTGGCGCAGGTACTCGCCCTTGTACGCCGTGTTGATCGGCACGGCGACACCGCCGCCCACGCACGATGCCCCACCAGGCCAGCATGGCCTCGGCCGAGTTCTCGACCAGCGTCGCGACCCGGTCGCCGGGTCGCACGCCCAGGTCCGCCAGCGCGTTGGCCAGCCGGTTCGCGGTCGTCGCCACCTCGGCGGCCGTGACCTTGGTGCCGCACACGTCGAGGTACTCGCTGTGTGGGTCCTGCTCGAGCCGCTGCCGGAGCAGCCCGACCACGGTCTGCTGCGAGCCACTGATCCAGACGCGGTCCGTCACCGCGTGAACCATAGCTCGTTCGATCGAACGACGGTTCGGTCGATCGAATCAGTTCCACAACGAGGGGGCAGTGCCAACAACCGCCGCGCCGTCGCCAACCTTGCCGAGCGGGCGGCCACGATCTGACACACTGTCAGGAGTTTGTTGCGAGGCGCGCGAGGGGAGATCGACATGGCTGACGTCACCGCGGGTGCCGGCAGGTCAGGCAGCGCCGATACCGAGATCGACGACATCGACGCCCGCACCATCCCGGCCACGCTCGACCGGGCGGCGACGCTGTTCGGCGACCGCGAGGGCCTGGTCGACGGCGACCGCCGGCTCACGTTCGCGGACCTTGCGGCGGCGGCCGACGACGCGGCACGGGGCTACGTCGCGCAGGGCATCGCCCCGGGCGACCGCGTTGCCATCTGGGCGCCGAACATGGCCGACTGGGTCGTCGCCGCGCTCGGCGCGTTCCGGGTCGGTGCTGTGGTGGTGACGGTCAACACACGGTTCAAGGGCGCCGAAGCGGCGCAGGTCATCGACACGGCACAGGCCCGGCTGCTGCTCACGGTCACCGACTTCCTCGACACCGACTACGTGAGCATGTTGGACGAGGCCGGCACGCCGGCGTGCGTCGAGCGAACCGTGGTGCTCGCCGGCCCCGTGCCGGCTGGTGCGGTCGGCTGGGCCGACTTCCTGGCCGGGGGCGCCGACATCGACCCCGCCGTCACGGCCGAGCGGGCCGCCGCCGTCGCCCCCGACGACGTCAGCACGATCATCTTCACCTCGGGTACGACCGGGAAGCCGAAGGGCGCCATGCTGCGCCACGAGGCGTCGATCCGGGCGTACAACGCCTGGGCGTCGGTGGTGGGGCTCGAGGAGGGCGACCGCTACCTGATCATCAACCCGTTCTTCCATTGCTTCGGGCTCAAGGCCGGCATCCTCGCGTGCCTCATCAAGGGGGCGACCATCGTGCCGCACCCCGTGTTCGACGTCCCCAGCGTGATGCAACGTGTCGACGAGGAGCGCATCACGATGCTGCCCGGCGCACCGGCCATCTACCAGACCATCCTCGACCACCCCGACCTCGACCGGTACGACCTGTCGACGTTGCGCCTGGCCGTCACCGGCGCCGCGACCGTGCCCGTCGAGATGGTCCGTCGTATGGCGTCGGAGCTGACGTTCCGCACCATCGTCACGGGCTACGGGCTCACCGAGGCCACCGGCATCGCCACCATGTGCCGCCACACCGACGACCCGGAGACCATCGCCAACACGGCAGGCCGCCCCATCCCCGGTGTCGACGTGGCGGTCGTGGACGACGACGGCAAGGTGCTCGGCGCCGGTCAACCCGGCGAGGTGCTCGTGCGGGGCTACAACGTCATGGCCGGGTACTTCGGCGACGAGCCCGCCACCGCCGAGGCGATCGATGCCGAGGGCTGGCTGCACACGGGCGACGTCGGCGTGCTCGACGAGGACGGCAACCTCAAGATCACCGACCGCACGAAGGACATGTTCGTGGTGGGCGGGTTCAACGCCTACCCCGCCGAGATCGAGAACATGATCATGACCCACCCCGCCGTGGGCCAGGTCGCCGTCATCGGCGTCCCCGACCAGCGGTTGGGCGAGGTCGGCAAGGCGTACGTCGTCCCGCGCGCCGGTGCCACCGTCGACCCCGCCGAGCTGATCGCCTGGTGCCGCGAGCAGATGGCCAACTACAAGGCGCCGCGCTCGGTCGAGGTCGTCGATGCCCTGCCGCTCAACGCCACGGGCAAGGTGCTCAAGTACGTCCTGCGCGAACAGGCGACCGCCGGCTGACCCACGCCCGACGCGCCTGCGATGCGAGCTGTCGGCAGAGATCCACCGTGTGCGCGCCTCTCCACCGCCAGGTCGGCGCCGAGGGTGCCGCGGCGATGACATCCGGATGTGACTGCCGTCGCACGTGGCAGCGAGGATCGTGGCTTATGGCCGACCTCCTCTCCCTCTCCGCCCGCATCATCGACTCAGGTGTTGTCGACGAGCCGGTCAACCGGGTCACCCAGGAGCTGTCCGAGGTGGCCGACGGGATCGCGGTGGTCGAGTCGTTCAGCCACGCCGTGGCGCTGCGGACCGACGAGGGCCTGGTGGTGTTCGACGCCAGCGCGCCGTTCACCGGCGCGCAGGTGGTCGAGTCCCTCCGGGGCTGGTCGACCGCGCCGGTGCGCACGCTCGTCTACACGCACGGCCACGTCGACCACGTGGGCGGGTCGGGCGCGTTCGTGGCCGACGCCGCCGACCGGGGCCACCTGCGGCCCCAGGTGGTGGCCCACGCGAACGTGCCGCCCCGCTTCGAGCGCTACCGCGCCACCGACGGCTGGAACAGCGCGATCAACCTGCGCCAGTTCGGCGGGACCCGTGACCGCTCGCTTCGCCTGGCCGGCGAGGGCCGCGGCCGCTTCCTGCCCGACGACGTGGCGGCGCCCGATGTCACCTACGACGACCGGCTGGCCGTCAGCGTCGGCGGGGTCGACATCGAGCTGCGGCACGGCCGCGGCGAGACCGACGACCACACGTGGGCCTGGATCCCCGAGCACCGGGCCATCGCCTGCGGCGACTTCCTGATCTGGAACTTCCCCAACGCGGGCAACCCCCAGAAGGTGCAGCGCTACCCGTCCGAGTGGGCCACGGCCCTACGGCAGATGGCGGCGCTCGAGCCCGAGCTTCTGCTGCCCGCCCACGGCCTGCCGATCGGCGGCGCGGCGCGCATCCGCCACGTGCTCGAGACCGTGGCCGGCACGCTCGAGGACCTGGTCGGCCGGGTCGTGGCGCTGATGAACGAGGGCGCGGTCCTCGACGACATCGTGCACACGGTGACGGTGGCCGACGACGTGCTGGCCCTCCCCTACCTGCGGCCGCTCTACGACGAGCCCGAGTTCGTGGTGCGCAACATCTGGCGGCTCTACGGCGGGTGGTGGGACGGCAACCCCGCCCACCTCAAGCCGCCCCGGGAGGCCGCGGTGGCCGGCGAGGTCGCCACCCTGGCCGGCGGCGCCGTCGTCCTGGCGGCCCGCGCCGCCGCCGTGGCCGACGGCGGCGACCTGCGCCTGGCCTGCCAGCTCGTCGAGTGGGCGAGCGCCGCCGCGCCCGACGACCCCGAGATCCACGCGGTCCGGCACCGCATCTACATGCAGCGGCGCAAGGCCGAGAGCTCGCTCATGTCCAAGGGCATCTACGCCGCCGCAGCCCGCGACTCGGAGCCGCCGGCTGACTGAGGCCGAGTTCCCACATATCCGCGGTCGACTCCGTTGGACGCGCTGGCCGTCGCCCGCGGCGTGCACCGGATGCGAGGCTGCCGGGATGGACGAACCGTGGCTCGAGTGGGACGGCGAGTGACCGGCGGTCGTTCCCTAGGATCTGACCATGCCCGTCTCCACCGTCGTGTTCGACTGGTACGCCACGCTGGCGGCGCCGAACCCCGACGACTTCTGGAACCGGCTGCCGGAGATGATCGTCGGTGCCGGCGGCGTCCCCTGGTCGGACGTAGTGGCGACCTGGATGAACGAGCACCCGTCCGACCATCGCGAGCACTCGATCAGCGAGTCCGCCTACCGGGCCTGGCAGCGCCGGCGTCTCGACGAGATGTTCGTGGGCTGCGGCATCGACGAGCCCGCACGGTCGGGGCTCCTCGACCAGATCGACGACCTGCGCTACACCCGCCTTTTCGGGGTGTACCCCGACGTCCACGACGCCATCGATCAGCTGAAGCAGCGGGGCGTGCGGGTCGGCATCTGCTCGAACTGGGACTGGAGCCTCGACCGCCAGCTCGCCCACAACGGCATCGCCGAGCCGCTCGACTTCGTCGTGTGCTCGGCCCGGGTGGGCTACCGCAAGCCCCACCCGGCCATTTTCGACCTGGTCCTCGACCGCGCAGCTGTGCCCGCAGCCGACATCGTCTTCGTCGGCGACAGCTGGCGCGAGGACATCGGTGGCGCACGGTCCGCGGGGTTCACACCCGTGCACATCGACCGACGGGCCGACTGCTCGGTCCCCGATCACGACGGCGTCGCCTGCACGGCCAGCCTCGAGCTCGTGCTGGAGCTGTGCGCGTGATCTCGGTCGACGACTACCTCTGGTACGTGGACGAGGCGCTCGACGGGATGGTGGACATCGTCACCGCCCTGGGCGACGACCTCGCCAACCGGCGACCCGACGTGCCGGGCACCAACTCGCCGTACGTGCTGCTGCACCACTGCCTCGGGGTGATGGAGTACTGGGCGGGTCACATCGTGGCCGGACGCACCATCGAGCGCGACCGCGACGCCGAGTTCCGGGCGAGCGGCCCGGTCGACGAGCTGGTGGAGCGCGCTCGCCGGGCGCGGCAGCAGCTGACGGCGGACCTCGAGAGCCTCGATCCCGACGCCCCACCGCGGGGCCTGCCGGAGCCCGACGACGCCGACCTGCCGATCGCCCGCACCCAGGGCGGCGCGCTCGTCCACGTGTACGAGGAGCTGGCCCAGCACCGGGGCCAGATGGAGGGCTGCCGCGACGTGTTGCTGGCGCCCTGGGCCCGGCTCGTCTGACACCGGGGCGATCGGCACCCCCGCAGCGCGGCGGTCAGGTCAGCGCCGGCAACACCTTGTCGACGAACAGCTCGAAGCTGGCCCAGCTCACCTCGGGGTCGAGCCCGCCGATCAGCGGCTTGAACAGCACGGTGCTGCGCTCCTCGCCCAGGCGACGGGCGACGTCGATGCACTCGTCCGGTGTGAGCACCGCGTAGAAGCCGTCCTTGCGGGCCTGCTCGGCGTCGCTGACCCGCTCGTAGAGGTTGCCCTCGAAACCGGCGGCCCACGCGCTGTACCGGTTCAGCTCGTGCAGCGCGTGAGGGGCGATCTGCGCCCAGGCGGCCTCGGGGTCCTCGGCGACGTGCACCGCCATCGGGTGCGGGGGCACGAGCACCGGCCCCGCCGGACGACCGAGCTCCGCGCACGCGGACCGGTACAGGGCACCCAGCTCGCCCTCGGGCCCACCGAGGGCGAAGCCGTCGCCGAACCGGGCTGCCCGGCGCGCCGCCACCCGGCTCGCCCCGCCGATGAACACCAGTGGGCGCGGCTGCTGCACAGGGCCGGGCGTGACGCGCACTGTGCGGCCCTCGTGCTCGAACGGCTCGCCGGTCAGCGCCTGCAGGAACACGGCCAGCTTCTCGTCGAACAGGCGACCCCGCCCCGCGAACGGCACGCCGTAGAGGTCGAACTCCGACTCGACGTAGCCGGGGACCAGCGTGATCACCAGGCGGCCGCCGGAGATCTGGTCGACCACCTGGCACTGCTCGGCCGCGGCAACGGGGTTGTGCAGGGTGAGGGTCAGCGCATTGACGCTGACCATCGCCCGGCTCGTGCGTGCGGCGATGGCGCCGGCGAGAACCAGCGGGCTGGGCAGGTAGCCGTCGTCGGAGCCGTGGTGCTCGGACACGACGAGCGCGGTGACCCCGCACTCGTCGAGCCATGCGGCCTGGTCGAGAGCGGCCGCGTACAGCGCACGCGCCGGCGTGCCGAAGGATGGCGCCCGCATGTCGTAGTGGACCGTCCAGCTCGTCATTCTTGCTACGTTATACCCAGCTGAACGCCGGTTCAGTGGCGAGCAGCGGTGGGAGCAGGGGTGATGGCCGAGGTCTACTGGGACCCGTTCGACACGGAGATCGACACCGATCCCTACGACATCTGGCGGCGCCTGCGCGACGACCATCCCGTCTACCGCAACGACAAGCACGACTTCTACGCCCTCAGCCGGTACGCCGATGTCGAGGCCGCCCACCGCGACCCCGCGACCTACAGCTCGCGCCACGGCACGGTGCTCGAGCTCATGGCCGACGATCCCCTGCCCACGGGCATGATGATCTTCCTGGACCCGCCCGACCACACGCGCCTGCGAGCCCTGGTGTCGCGGGCCTTCACGCCCCGGCGCATGACCCACCTCGAGGGCCGCATCCGCGGGCTGTGCGCCGGGTTCCTCGACCGGTGGGTCGACGGCGAGCCGTTCGACTTCGTGCAGGACTTCGGCGCGCCGCTGCCCGCGCTGGTCATCGCCTCACTGCTCGGCATCCCCGAGGGCGACCAGCACTGGGCCCGTCAGAAGATCGACCTGACCTTCCACCACGACCCTGACAAGGGCATGGTCAACGACGTGTCGCTGGGCGCGATGGTCGAGCTGCACCAGTACCTCGAGGGCCTGCTCGGCGACCGCCGGACCAATCCGCAGGACGACATGCTCACCGACCTCGTCGAGGCCGAGCTGACCGATGCCGACGGCACCACCCGCCGCCTGACCATCCGCGAGGCCGCGGACTTCGCGGACCTGATCATCAGCGCGGGTACCGAGACGGTGGCCCGGCTGCTGGGCTGGGCGGCCGTCCTCCTCGACCAGCACCCCGACCAGCGATCCGACCTCGCCGCCCATCCCGACGCCATTCCCAATGCCGTCGAGGAGCTGCTGCGCTACGAGGCTCCCTCCCCCGTGCAG
This sequence comes from uncultured Acidimicrobiales bacterium, assembly GCA_963735375.1. Lineage (GTDB taxonomy): Bacteria > Actinomycetota > Acidimicrobiia > Acidimicrobiales > VFJN01 > ZC4RG19. The sequence goes on along the minus strand of CAVTKS010000001.1, from coordinate 701,843 downwards.
GGCCGCTGGCTCACCCGCGCCGTCGAGCTGCACGGTCAGGTGATCCCCGCTCGATCCAAGGTGCTGTTGCTCACCGGCTCGGCCGGGCGCGACGAGCGCACATACCCCGACGCCGGTCGTTTCGACGTGCGCCGCAGCTTCGATCATCACGTGTCCTTCGGCTACGGCATCCACTTCTGCCTGGGGGCCTCCCTGGCCCGGCTCGAGGGGCGCATCGCCCTCGAGGAGGTCCTCGCCCGGCGGCCGACGTGGGCCGTCGACCACGACGCCGCCGTGCGCCTGCACACGAGCACCGTGCGGGGCTGGGTCAACGTGCCGGTGAGCGCACGCGGCTGACCCGGCCGAGCGTCAGCCCGGCCGGGTCGGCCCGAGGATCTCCGGCCCCACGGTCACCGATGCGGAGTTCGCCGCCCGCTGGGTCCCGCGAGCCTGACAGGACGCGCCGCCCGCCCGGGGGCGAGACATCCGCTCACGCGGGCTGGAATGCCTGCTTGAACTGGTCGAACAGCGACTGGGCCCCCGCCCACTCGCCCTCGGGCGTGCGGAGCATCAGCGCGTAGCCACGGCCGTGCGTGACGAAGCCGAGGTTGCCCGTGTGGAGCGTCTCGCCTGCTCCATGACGGAACTCCCACAGGGCCGCGTCGTAGTCGCGGTAGGTCGCCGCTGCGATGCCGATCTGCTGGTAGTTGTCGTTGCTCGAGGCGAAGCTGCGCTCCAGGTCGTACCAGGCCCCCGCCGGGTCGGACCCCGGTGTGCCGGTCCATTCGACCCGCAGGAACGATCCGGTCGCCGGATCCCGGAAGTCGATGCGGTTCTCGGCCTGCTCCACGACCTGCCAGCCGGGTGGATAGGCGATCGTGTAGGCCCCCGCCGGGTCCGAGAACGGCGTCCACCCCGCGGGCACCCCGGTCGTGGTCGACGGGCTCGTCGAGCGTGACTCGGAGGAAGGCGTGACCGGCGTGTCGTCCGCGGGCGTGGTGGTCGTCGGCGAACCTCGCCCGTCGGCTGTCTCGGGGTCATCTCCTCGTGTCAGCCCCGGTGCGGCCACGGCGAGGCCGAGCACGCCGGCGACGACCGCTGCCGCGACCAGGGCCCGTCGGCGCCCGCGCGCGCCGTTCGCACCCGCATCGAGCGCAGCGGGCGGCGTCGGCACGACGTGGACCTCGGTGGCCTCGGCGGCAGTCGCCGCCGAGGCTCGGGCCGGCGATGGCGACACCGACGCCGACGCCGACGCCGACGGCGCGCTCACTGCCACCGGCGCGCGGGTCGACCGTGCGGAGGTGCCCCTGGCCACCCGCGACAGCGTCGCCCGCACCTCGCCCGCGCTGGGTCGCCCACCAGGATCCTTGGTGAGCAGGCGCGCCACGATCGGGCTGAGCGGGCCGGGGTGCTCCTGCCGGCGGGGTTCGCCGTGCACGACGGCCGACGCGGTCGCGAGCGCGTTCCCGGCCAGGAACGGTGGCGCGCCCTCGACGGCGAAGTACAGCAGGCCGCCGAGCGCCCACAGGTCGGTCGCCGGGGTGACGTCGCCGCCGGTGGCCTGCTCGGGGGACATGTAGGACGGCGACCCGATGATGAGCCCGGTGGCGGTGACCCGCGACTCGTCGCGGATGGTCGCCACCCCGAAGTCGGTGAGCTTGGCCCGATCGCCGGCGGGCACGAGCACGTTGGCCGGCTTCACGTCGCGGTGCACCACGCCGACCACGTGCGCGGCCTCGAGCGCGGTGAGCACGCCGAGGCCGATGGTGGCGGCGCGCTCGTCCTGCATCGGACCTTCGTCGGCCACGATCTGCGCCAGGCTGGGCCCGTCGACCAGCTCCATCACCAGCCAGATCGAGCCGGACTCCTCGACCACGTCGTACACGGACACGACCGCCGGGTTGTTCAGCCGGGCCGACGCCTGCGCCTCGCGCAGGGCGCGGGTGCGCACGTGGTCGGCGTCCTCGTGCCCGGCGAGCAGCTCGACCTTCTTGATGGCCACCGTGCGGCGCAGCCGGGTGTCGACCGCGCGGTACACGGTCGATCGCCCCTGGCCGAGCGCGTCACCCAACTCGTAGCGGTCGGCCAGACGCTCCATGCGTCGCCCAGTATGACGGACTGGCAGAGGCCCTCTGACCGCCTGCACCCGGACGCACTCCAGCGCCGTTCCGTGTCGGTTGCCGACACGGAACAACGCAGACATCAGGTCCAGGCGATGACCTCGCCGGCGACGTCGACCATCCGCCCGAGCTGGCTGTCGTCGGTCGCCAACGTGACCGGGCGTGGCGCCTCGGCGTGGACCAGCAACCGCAGCCGCGACAGGTGGTCCTCGGCGCCGAGCGGCTCGCCGTCGGGGCTCCACACCTCCAGCGGAACGGCCACGCCAAGGGACCGCGCCGCGTCCAGCGCCTCGTCCACGATGCCGGCAACGGGGCCCTCGACCGCGGCCAGGACGGGGCGGGCAGGCGTGCGCAGCCGAGCCACCGTGGCGCAGGCGACGGCGAAGCCCGCGCTGCTGGCGGTAGCGGGCACCACCGCGCCGCCGAGCTCGGTGGTGGCGAAGGTGCGGGCGACCCAGTAGCCCGCCATGCCAGGGTCGGCGGCGACCAGCCCGCCGGCGCCGAACACCTGGCTGTACTGCCGCGTCACCAGCGATGGCACCAGCGGGACCGAGGTCGACGCCCAACCCTCCTGCGTCACGCGGGCCAGCTCGGCCCGCAGGGGTGGCACCGCGATGTCCGTGAGCGCGCGCGACCAGCGGCCTGACAGCGGGTCCAGCGAGCCCGGGGTCACGTCGACGACGGGGGCCAGGCGCCACCGCTCGTCGGGCGCCTCGGCGGGGTCGACGCCCGTCGCCACGATGAGGTCCGCCTCCCCCAGCCCGCCCAGCTCGAAGTCACGCGCCTGCAGGCCCGCGGTGACCAGGTGATGGCGGCTGCGCCAATCGAACACGCCCTTCGCCCCCCAGGTGTTCAACACGCCGAGGTTGGCGGCGGCGGCGGCTGCGTGCAGGCCCGGCACGGCACCGGCTCGCACGACCCCCGGTCCCGCGAGCATCACCGGTCGGGTGGCGGCGGCCAGGGCAGCGACCAACGCATCGGCGGGTTCGACCCACCGGTCGACAGGTGCCGGCTGCGGCGGCACCGCATCGGGCGCGGGGGCCTCGAGGTCGAGCTCGACGGTCAACGTCGCGCCCTCCCCGGCACCTCCGGCGGCGGCGGCGTGGAATGCGTCGACCGAATCGAGCAGGTCGTCGACGGAGGCGACGGCCACGGCCACGGCCTGGCCGGCGCCCGTGCCCACGACCAGGGAGCCGTCGCCCAGATGGACGGCCGCCGGCCGACCGTGGACCCGGGCGTGGGCGGCGGCGAGGAGCCGAGCGACGTCGGCAGGCTCGACTGGCACGACGTCGACGCCGGCGAGCGGGCGGCCGTACACGGCGTCGACCCCCGCGGCGCGCAGCACGCGCCCGAGCAGCTGACCGACGGTCGGCGCCTCCGACATCAGCCCACCGAACGGCTCATGTGGGCCTCGGATCTCTCGGCAGGCCCAGGGCCCGCTCGCCGATGAGATTGCGCTGGATCTGCTCGGTGCCGCCGCCGATGCGCGAGGACCACTGGCCGAGGAGCATGTCCTGCAGGCGGCCGTAGCTGTCGTGACCGTCGGCATCGGGGTCGCCGCCCTCGAGCAGGCCGTCGCCGTCGAGCACCCGCATCGCCACGTCGCCGAGGCGGGCCACGAACGTCGACACGCCGAGCTTGATGGCACTGGCCTCGGGGCCGACCTCGCCGCCGGCGCGCACGGTCGCGAGCACCCGGTCGCCCAGATAGCGCAGCACCGTGCCTCGGATGTACAGGTCGGCCAGCTCCTGGCGGATCGCGGCATCGTCGGCCCTGCCCGACTTGCGGGCGACCGCGATCACATCGGCGATGTGGTCCGCCACGTTCATCGAGCCGATCATCGCCCGCTCGGCGCCGAGCGTCGTGCGAGCGATCGACCACCCGTCGCCGACGTCGCCGACCACGCAGTCGGCCGGGATGCGCACCTCGTCGAGGTGGACCTCGTTGAAATGCGCGGCGCGGTTGATCTGCACCAGCGGCCGCACCTCGACCCCCCGCGACCGCATGTCGCAGAGGAAGTAGGTGATGCCCTCGTGCCGCCGGGACCCCGGGTCCGTGCGGGCGAGCAGGATGCCCCAGTCGGACGCGACGGCGCCGCTGGTCCACACCTTCTGCCCGGTGACCACCCACTCGTCGCCGTCGCGCACGGCCCGGGTGCGCAGGCTCGCCAGGTCGGACCCGGCGTCGGGCTCGGAGAACAGCTGGCACCAGACATGCTCGCCGCGGCGGATGGCCGGCAGGAACCGGTCCCGCTGGGCCGGCGTGCCGTGGGCCATGAGCGTGGGACCGACCATCAGGATCGCCACCTGCAGCAGCCCGATAGGCACGGCGTAGCGGGTCTCCTCCTCGTGGACGATGCGGGCCTCGTTGGACGACATGCCCCGGCCGCCGAACGCCTCGGGCCAGGTGGGCACGCCCCAGCGGCCGCTGTCGAGCTCGCGCTGCCACGACCGCTCCGCCGCGGCGTGATCGACCGTGTCGATCATGCGCACGTGGCGCTCGGCCCGTCCGAAGCGGGCGGCGTGCTCGTCCATCCAGGCGCGGGCCTCGGCGCGCAGTGCGGCTTCGGCCGGAGTGTCGTCGGCGCTCACGGTTGTCCCTCGTCCACGTCGGCGGATGGTGGGTACCGATGCCGACAACTTGAAGATGGATTCACACTAGTGAACACGCGACCGTGGCGCACCTGACGCCCGCTGCGCGGGGCGCCCCGTCAACCGCAGGAGACCGCGACCTCGAGGGCAGCGCACACGTCCCGCATGCGCTCGTCGCTCAGCCGCCCGAGCCGCTCGACGAGGACCCCGACCGACACGCTCTCCACCGAGTCGAGGTTGATCGCACTACGCCTGGGCACCGGGTCATCGCCGGGCTCGAGCACGACCTCGCTGGGCAACCCGCGGATCGTCGTCGTGCACGGCCCCACGATCACCCGCCGCAGCCTGTCGATTGCGGCATCACGAGACAGCACGACGACGGGCCGACGTCCGATCTCCGGCGGCTCGCACCACCAGAGCTCACCGTGACGCGGCTGTGGTGACGTCACGATGAGCCGGCGGCAGCACGGAATGACTCGAGGTCGCCCCACTCGTCGGGCTCGTCGAGCGGGTTCTCGTCGTAGGCACGGTATGCATCGTCGATCTCCGTCGCGCGGTGTTGAGCCACAAGGGCAGCGAGCGCGGCGTCGAGCAGGGTCGCGTCGTTGATCCATTCCCGAAGCGCTCGCGCCGTACCCAGGAGGTCGCCGTCGACGGTCGTGCTGACGCGTTCACGTGCCATGCCACAAACGTAGCATTGACATGCCCGAACGGGTCAGGCGACGAAGGCTCGCTCGACCAGGTCGTGCAGGTCGGCGAGCGGGAGCCGCTCCGTCCCGTCGCTGCTGTCGGCCACCACCGCAGGGTCGAGCGCCTGGTACGACGACATGAGCCCGGAGAACAACCGGGCGAGGACCTGTGGATCTCCCGGGCGGAGCTCGCCGGCGCGCTGGCCCCGCTCGAACAGTGCGGCCTGCAGCCGCATCGACTCGTCGTAGTTCGCCGCCATCGCCGCGTCGATCTGGCGGTCGGCCGACATCATCGTCGCGCTGGAGTACCGCAGGTAGAGGCGCCCGAAGCGCGGGTGCTGGCGGAAGAAGCCGATCTCGAAGTCGACGAGACGGTGAAGCTGCTCGGTGGGCGAGCCCTCGTCGCGCAGCGCGGCCCGCAGGCCGGGCATGAACTCGTCGCCTCGCCGCACGAAGATCTGGCGGAACAGGTCGTCCTTGTTGGCGAAGAACGAGTAGACGGAGCCGACCGAGAACTCGGCCAGCTCGGCCACCTCCTTGAGGGTGGCCTCGTGGAAGCCCTTGCGGCCGAAGACTTCTTCGGCGGCGTCGAGCAGCTGGGCGCGGCTGAGGTCCTGGTGCTGGAGCCGGCGCTGCTCGCGCCGGCTGACCGCCGCACTCGTCGTACGTGCCATCGGCGGAAGCCTACGCCGTTGCTGCCCCCCCGATTCAGATGCCTAAGCCAACGTTCAGTCGCCTGGACGTTGGCATGGCCCGGATCGCTTCGGACGTCGCCGACGCCGTCCAGGGGCGGCGCCACCTTGAACGACGGTTCAATCCACTCGTAAGGTCTCTCCCGCCGGCGGCGATCAACGGCCACGTCGTCCGTCTCGACGGGGCCATCCGCTTCGACCCGAAGTAGCCAGAGACCGCCAGAGACCGCATGCAGGGGGACACACCATGACCGAGGCCGTCATCGTCGCCGGGGCCCGCACGCCCATCGGCCGCTCGCACAAGGGCTCGCTCGTCGACGTCGACGCGTTCGAGCTCGGCAAGATCGCGGTGCGCGAGGCCATCGACCGCTCGGGCATCCCCGAGGCCGAGTTCGACGACATCGTGCTCGCCGAGTCGCTGCAGGGCGGCGGCGTGATCGCCCGCTACGTCGCCGTCGACCTGGGGCTCGACTCGATCCCCGGCCTGGCCGACAACCGCCACTGCGCGGCGGGCCTGTCGGCGGTGCAGATCGCCGCCGGCTCGATCAAGGCGGGCATGGACCGCGTCGTCGTCGCCGGCGGCACCGAGAGCCTGAGCTCGATGGTGCTGGGCCAGAAGTCGGTCCCCGCATCGGCGCAGGATCCGCAGCTGTGGATGTCGCCCGCCAACCCGCCCACGCCCAAGGCGCCGCCGTTCGACATGGCGCTCACGGTGGGCGAGAACACGGCCCGCATCGCCGGGGTGACCCGCGAGGCGGCGGACGAGTGGGCTTTCCACTCGCACACGCGTGCCGCCCACGCCCGCGACGAGGGCTGGTTCGACCCGGAGATCGTGCGCGGTCGCGGTGCCGGACGGCGCCGGCGGGACACGGGAGTTCGCCCGGGACGAGCACCCGCGCGCCGGTACGACGCTCGAGAAGCTGGCGTCGCTGCCCGTGCTGCACCCCGAGCTGGAGAAGGCGGTCGTCACGGCGGGCAACTCCGCCGGGCTCAACGACGCTGCTGCCGCCGTGGTCGTGACGGCCGACGACTACGCCGCCGCCAACGGGTTGGCACCGCTGGCACGCATCGTGTCGTGGGCGTCGGTCGGCATCGAGCCCGAGCGCACCGGGCTCGCCCCCACCCTCGCCATCCCCAAGGCGCTCGACCGGGCCGGCATGGGCATCGGGGACATCGACGTGTTCGAGATCAACGAGGCGTTCTGCACCATGGCCGTCGCGTCGACCCGGGCGCTCGGCATCGACCACGCCATCGTCAACGTCAACGGCAGCGGGTGCGGCCTGGGCCACCCCATCGCCGCCACGGGCGCGCGCATGGTCGTGAGCATGATCCACGAGCTGCGCCGCCGCGGGCAGTCCATAGGGTGCGTCGCCATGTGCGCGGGCGGGGGCATGGGCTCGGCCCTGGTGCTCGAACTGCGCTGACCGCCGCCCCCCTGAGCCAGGCGGGGAACACATCGGTCGCCCCGCCGGTTCACGTCGGGCATGGAGCTCACCACCGCCCTCGACTTCGCTCGCACGACCCGCCGGTCGGTGCTGACCACCATCCGCGGCAACGGTCGCCCGCAGCTGTCCAACGTGACGCACCACCTGTTCGACGACGGGGTCGTCCGCATCTCCGTCACCGCCGACCGGGCCAAGTACCGCAACCTCGCGCGTGAGCCGTGGGCGGCCCTGCACGTCACCCAGGACGACTTCTTCGCCTATGTCGTGATCGAGGGCGACGTCGAGCTGTCCCCCATCGCCGCCCGTCCGGACGACGCGGCCGTCGACGAGCTCGTCGACCACTACCGGGCACTGATGGGCGAGCACGAGGACTGGGACGCGTTCCGCGAGGCGATGGTGACGGAACGCCGCGCGATCGTTCGGTTCTCGCCGAACCGCGCCTACGGGATGCTGCAGCTCCCCCCAGCCAGCGGCTCCTGAGGGCGACCCGCTCCTGCTCCAGCAACGACTCGCATTCCGGGGGTCGGGTCGTACCGTTCGACGCGTGGGCACGACGGGAACGGAACGCCGTCGCCTCCCGTCCGTAGCTCATCACGCGCCCCCGGTGCCGTACGCTTCTCGCCTGTGGCCGCGACGGGCCGGCCTCGCCACCTACCCATGACTGACCTGGTGCTGCGCGAGGTCGTCGTCGACGGGCGCCTCGTCGACGTGCGAGCGAGCGGCGGTGTGATCGCCGAGATCGACCGCCGGCTCGAGGCGCGCCCGGGGGACGACGAGGTCGACGGAGGGCGGGGAGCGCTGATACGGGGGCTCCACGATCACCACATCCATCTGGTGGCGTTGGCCGCCGCCGAGCGGTCGCCTTTCGTGGGGCCGCCGGTGGTCAACGACGAGGACCAGTTCACGGCCGTGCTGCGGCAAGCCCACCACGCCCTCGCCGGCGCCGAGTGGCTGCGCGCCATCGGGTATCACGAGTCGGTCGCCGGGCCGATCGACCGCTGGCGCCTCGACGCCCTCGTGCCCGAACGGCCGGTGCGGGTGCAGCACCGCACCGGTGGCGCGTGGGTGCTCAACACGCGAGGCCTCGAGCTGGTCGGGGTCGACGCGTCGAGCGACCGCACCGGCATCGAGCGCGACGGCGACGGGCAGATCACCGGGCGGCTGCTCGGGCTCGACCGTTGGCTGCGCGAGCGCCTGCCCCCGCCACCCGCACCCGACCTCGCGGCGACGGGCAGTCGCCTGACGAGCTACGGCGTCACCGGGGTCACCGACACCACCCCGGTCGGCTCGCTCGATGACCTGGCCCCCATCGCCGCGGCCGCGGGTTCAGGCGCACTGCCCCAGCACGTGGTGGTCACCGGCGGCCCACGCCTGGCGGCAGCGGAGATGCCGTCGCCCCTCGCCCGCGGTCCGGTCAAGCTGGTCGTCGAGGAGTACGCGCTCCCCGGGCTCGACACGCTCGTCCGATGGATGCGGGCCGCCCACGACGCAGGCAGGCCCGTCGCCGTGCACTGCGTGACGCGCTCGGCCCTCGCCCACGCGCTCGAGGCCTGGGACGAGGCCGGGACGTTGCCGGGCGACCGCGTCGAGCACGGGTCGGTGGTGCCGCCCGTCCTCCGCGCCGTGGTGGCCGCGAAGGGCCTGACGGTGGTCACCCAGCCCGGGTTCGTCCTCGAGCGGGGCGACCGCTACCTCGCGTCGGTCGAACCCGACGACCTGCCCCACCTGTACCCGTGCCGCGCCCTCATCGAGGCCGGCATCCCCGTGGGCGGCAGCACCGACGCGCCCTTCGGGCATCCCGACCCGTGGCGCGACGTGGCTGCAGCGATCGAGCGGCGCACGTCGAGCGGGGCGCCGCTGGGCGTGCGCGAGGCCGTGTCGCCGGAACGGGCGCTGGCGCTGTTCCTCACCTCGCCCGAGGCACCCGGTGGGGCGCCCCGCCGTGTCGAGGTGGGCGCGCTGGCCGATCTGTGCCTGCTCGACTCGCCGTTGTCGCAAGCGCTCGAGGACCCGTCCTCGAGCCACGTCGTGGCGACGGTCATCGCCGGCGTCGTGCAGTCACCCTGACCGCCCGGCGCCCGCTCTTCATGCCTGGGCGCGGCCGTCGCCGGTGCCGGTGTGCGGTGACGGTCAGTTGACCTGGCGGTCGGTGCCGTCCCAGTAGCGGGCGCGCAGCGTCTTCTTGTCGGCCTTGCCGAGAGGGCTGAGCGGGATCTCGTCGGCGAAGTCGACCGACTTGGGCGCCTGGATCGAGCCCTTGGCCTGCTTGACCAGGTCGATCAGCTCGTCGGGCTCGACCGTGGCGTCGGGGCGACGCACGACGACGGCCTTGACGGCCTCGCCCCAGCGCTCGTCGGGCACGCCGATGACGGCGACGTTGGCGACCGCGGGGTGCGACGAGATGACGTCCTCGACCTCGCGGGGGAACACGTTGAACCCGCCGGTCACGATCATGTCCTTCTTGCGGTCGACGATCGTGTAGAAGCCGTGCTCGTCCTCGCGGGCGATGTCGCCGGTGTGCAACCAGCCGCCGGCCAGGGCCTGCGCCGACTGCTCGGGCTTGTTCCAGTACCCCTGCATCACCAGCGGGCCCCGCACGCAGATCTCCCCGGGCTCGCCGCGCTCGACCTCGTTGAGGTCGTCGTCGAGCAGCTTGACGTGCACCCACGGCACGGGACGGCCGCACGTGGCGAGGCGAGCCAGGTCGTCGGGGTCGTGCTCGTCCTTGCGCAGCACGCAGATGGTCATGGGGCCCTCGGCCTGGCCGTAGTACTGGAAGAAGATCGAGCCGAGCCGGTCGATCGCCTCCTTCAGCCGGGTCGGCGACATGGCGGCGGCGCCGTAGTAGACGGTCTCGAGGCTCGACAGGTCCCGGGTCGCGTAGTCCGGGTGATCCATGAGCATGTAGAGCATCGTCGGCACGACCATCGTGGCCGTGATGCGCTCTTCCTCGATGGTCTTGAGCACCAGCCCGGGCTCGAAGTAGGGGACGACGACCAGGGACCCGCCGAGCAGCAGCACGGGGATGAAGAACGCCGCGCCGGCGTGGCTGAGCGGCGTGCACATGAGGAAGCGGGGCTCGTTCGGCCACTCCCACTCGGTCATCTGGATGTTGGTCATGGTGGCGCCCGACCGGTAGCTGCCCATGACGCCCTTGGGCTGACCGGTGGTGCCGCCGGTGTAGGCCAGGCCGGGGACGTCGTCGGGGCGCACGTCGGGCGCGGTCAACGGCCGGGGCGCGAACGTCGACGCCAGTGCGATGTAGTCGTCGCCCGCGGCGCTGGGCCCGAGCGGCAGCAGGTTCTTGAGCCCCGGCACCCGCTCGGCCAGCTGCGCGGCCCGCTCGCCGAAGAACTCGGGATCGAAGACCAGCGTCTCGATGCCGGCGTCCTCGAGCACGTACGCGTGGTCGTCGAGCGAGCCCATCGGGTGCAACGGCGTGGTGCGAGCGCCGAGCAGCATGCTGGCGCCCATGTTGAACAGCACCTCGGGCCGGTTGAGCGCGAGCACGGCGACCGGGCTGCCCTTGCTGAGGCCCTTGGACTCGAGCGCCTGCACGTAGCGGCTGATCTCGTCGCGCACCTGCCGGGCGGTGAGCACCGTGTCGCCCAGGTAGACGCACGGCTTGTCGAGGTTGCGCTCGAGCGCCGTGATCAACAGGTCGGGCATCAACGGCTGCTGGTGCAGCGCAACCGACTGGTCGAACTGATCTGCCTGGTCTGACGAACCGACGATGGCCACGTGGCTTCCCCCCGCGAATCTGACGGACCGTCAGACTAGCTCGTCGCTGCTGCCCTCCACCTTGTGCTCGCCGAGGGCGGTCACGACCTGGTCGATGTGAGCCTGGCCCTCGTAGAGCTGGCGCAGCAGCCAGAAGCGCAGGAACCGAGCCAGCGAATAGCGGATGAACACCGCCGCGCCCGCGACGGCCAGCGCCAGCATCGAGATCGCCAGGATCTGCAGCGACTCGATGTCACGCTGGTCGTCCTTGCCCAGCGACAGCTGGTAGGCGACGAAGGCCAATACGACCCCCGCACCCATCGCCACCGCTCCAAGGGTCTGGTACAGCCCGTCGCGGCCCGCGCTCTTGCCCACATTGAGCTCGGCGGCGTCGCTCTTCAGGCGCTCGATCCGGTCGTTCATGACGTGCTCCTCATCCACCCAGGTACGCGTTCGACAGCTCTGACTGCATCTCTGCGGGCGTGCCCACCCGCGTGATCTCACCGTTGACCATGATCGCCGCCCGGTCGGCGATGCCCAGCACCGCCTGGGCGAACTGCTCGACCACAAGGATCGAGATGCCCTCGTGGGCGACCTGGGCCACGATCTCGTAGAGCTGCTGCACGACGATCGGGCGCCAGGCCCATCGACAGCTCGTCGAGCAGCAGCACCGCCGGGTCGGTGACCAGCGCCCGCGACATGGCGAGCATCTGCTGCTCGCCGCCCGACAGGGTGCCGGCGAGCTGCGTGCGCTTCTCGCCGAGGCGGGGGAAGCGGGCGTAGGCGGCCGCTTCCAGCTCGGCCAGGTCGCCCGTGACCTGCGTGGCCATCCACAGGTTCTCGCGGACGGTCAGGTTGGGGAACACGCCCCGGCCCTCGGGGATGGTGCACACCCCGATGCGGGCGAGGTCGTTGCTGGGCACGCCGGTGACGTCGTGGCCGGCGACGCGCACGGACCCCGCCGTCGGGCGCAACAGCCCCGCGCACACCTTGACGGCCGTCGACTTGCCGGCCCCGTTGGCCCCGAGGAGCGCGACCACCTCGCCGGCGGCGACGGCCAGGTCGATGCCGTGCAGGACCTCGATGCCGCCGTAGGCCGCGTGCACGTCGACCAGCTCGAGCGGCGGCACCTCGGTCTCGATGACGGTCTCGACGACTGTCTCGACGACGACGACGTCGTCGGCCGAGCCGTTGCCCGCGCCGTTGCCCGCGCTGCTCATGATCTCCCGCTCCTGCTGCTCCGCAGCGGGCCGCTCGGGCCACGTTCGCTCTCACGCCCTCCGGGACGCTCACTCATGCCACGCCCTCCGGTGTGCCCAGGTAGGCCTCGATGACGGCCGGATCGTCCCGCACCTGGTCGGGAGGCCCGACGGCGATGGTGCGGCCGTAGTCGAGGACGTGGATCGACTCGCACACGTCCATCACCAGCGACATGTCGTGCTCGACCAGGCAGATCGCCAGCCCGTCCGCGGCGAGTTGACGCAGCAGGCGGCCGAAGGCCTCGGTCTCGGCCTCGGTCTGGCCGGCAGCTGGCTCGTCGAGCAGCAGGGCCGTGGGCTTGGTCATCAGCGCCCGGGCCAGCTCGACCACGCGGGCCTGACCCGTGGGGATCTCGGACACCTCGCGCCCGGCGATCGCGCTCAGGCCGGTCAGCTCGATGATGCGCTCCGTCTCGGCCGCGGTGTCACCACGCCCGCGGTTCCAGCGGTTGTGGATGTCGCCGCCCACCCGGATGTTGTCGCGCACCGTCAGCGACGTGAACAGCTCGAGCCGTTGGAAGGTGCGCGCCAGGCCGTGGCGGGCCCGGCGGTGCGGCGGCTTGCTGGTGACATCGGCCCCGTCGAGCGTGACCTCACCGGAGTCGGGCGCCAGCAGGCCGCACACGACGTTGAACAGCGTCGTCTTGCCGGCGCCGTTCGGGCCGATCAGGCCTGTCACCGCCCCTCGCTCGACCAGCACGGTCGTGTCGTTGAGCGCCGCCTTCCCGCCGAAGCGGACCGAGATGCCGCGTGCCTCGAGATGGGCCATCCCTTACTCCTTCCCCGCCCTCACGCCCAGGGCGGCGTCGAGCATCTCGCGGTCGGCGACGGTGTAGGCACGGGTCACGCCCACGAGCTCGAGCGGCAGGTCGGGCTGCGCCGCGGTGGGCACCGCGGTCGCCTCGGCGCCCGGCTCGGCGTACGCCTCGGGCGCCAGCTTCTTCGCCGCGGCCGGCATGGCTCCGATCACCAGCAGGGTGATGACGATCAGCCACCAGTTGCTGATCGTGTCGTTGCGGGCCATCACGTAGGCGACACCCACCGCGGCGATGCCCGCCACCAGGACGGGCTTCACCCGCCGCACCGGCCCGAAGTCGACGAGGATCTTCTCGACCGCGCCGGTGGGGTTGCGGCCCAGGCTCACACCCATCAACGCAGGAAGAACCAGCGTGAGGTTGGCCAGGAAGTCGAACAGCCCGTCGACGTCGGGGTAGTCGACGCCCAGCTTGTCGAACGTGTTCTGCAGGGCGACGAACAGCACGCCGAAGGCGATGCCGCCGAACAGCGCCCCGCTGACGTACCCGATGCCGCCCACGACGGTGAGCATCAGCAGCGACAGGCTGAGGAAGATGTCGAACCGGTCGAGGTTGGCCGAGCCGATCTGCGCCGTCATCAGCGCGCCGCCCACGCCGGCGATGGCGGCCGACAGCATGAACACGGACAGCTTGAGGGACACCAGGCTCTGCCCGAGCGTCGCCGACGCCGCGGGGCTGTCCTTCATGGCCGTCAACCGGCGGCCGTAGCTGCTGTGGCGCAAGGCGATCAGCCCCACACCGAGCACGGCGAAGAGCACGGTCAGGAACATCAGGAACGACGAGGTGGAAGCCAGGTCGATCGGCCCGAACTTGGGCCGCGGCACGCCGAGGTTGCCGCTGGGGAAGATGCTGAACCGGGTGTGGAGCAGCGGCAGCTTCCGCTCGGTGATCTCACGCAGGAGCATGTTCGACACGAACACGCCGAACGCCATGGTCGACAACGCCAGGTACAGGCCCCGCAGCCGCAGCGACGGCAGGGCCACGAGCGCACCGACCACCGCGCACACCACGGCGGCCAGCGGCGTAGCCGAACAGCGTCGACCGGGCGTCGCGGCCGCTCCCGGTGATGCCGAAATGGTGTACGACGATCGCCCCGATGGCACCGAACGACAGCACCGCCAGGTTGATCTCGCCGGCGTACCCGGTGAGCAGCACCAGCGACAGGGCGATGACGGCGGCGGCCATGCCGAACGTCATGCTGTTGATGGCCGTGGGCGCCAACAGGCCGCGCAGGAGCCACATGCCGGCCACGAGCACGACCGCGGCGATGACCGCGGTGCGCACGCTCGGCATGCGGTAGCGCTCGCGGGAGCGCAGCACGGTGGCGCCCCGCAGCCGGTCCTGGGGCAGGAAGAGCAGCACGACGAACAGCGCGATCATCGGCAGCGACACACGGAAGTTGCCGGTCCACGTCCAGTCGTCGGCCGGGAAGTAGCCGATCACGTAGCTGCCGGCCAGGCCCAGCACCAGCGCACCGACGAACGTGCGGGGCACGCTGCGCAGACGCCCGAACATCGCGGCCGCGAACGCGTCGATGACGAGGAGCGTCAGCGCCTGTGCGCTCATCGCCGAGCCCTGGATCGGCGTGATGAGCACGCCCGCCAGCGCGGCGAGGAAGGCGCCCAGCGCCCACGACGCCATGGCGAGCCGCTCGGGTCGGCCGGCGTTGAGCTCGAGCAGGTCGGGGTCGTCGACCACGGCCCGCATGGCCACGCCGGTCCGGGTGCTGCGGAACATGAAGCGCAGGCCGAGCGCCACCACGATGGCGATGACCATCGCCGCGATCTCGTGCCACGCGAGGTTCACCCCCGCCACGCTCACCGTCTTGTCCGCCCCGAAGAACATGAGGAACAGACGTGGCGAGCTGGGCGTCGGGTCCCACACCCAGGTGCTCAGCGCCAGGAACCCGAGCATGACGCTCACCGGCACGACGATGCGGGCGACCTCCGATGTCCCGCGGAGGCCCCGCATCACCACGCCGTAGAGCAGCGCGCCCAGCAGCGGGGCGAGCACGCCGAGCACCACCACCAACGCCACCGGCGCCGGCCAGCCCCAGCCGAACCGGAGCTGCCAGTAGGTGAACGCCGAGAGCATGGCCACGGCGCCGTGGGCGAAGTTGAAGATGCCCGACGTGGTGTAGGTGACCACCAGGCCCGACGCCGCGATGCCGTACACGCCACCGGTGACGAGCCCGAGGATCGTGTACTGGAGGAAGGTCTCCATGCTCGTGCCGCCTCGGGCTTACGGCTGGAACGTCGTGGAGATCCGGTTCTCGTCGAGCTCAGCCTGGTCGACGACCCGACCGCTCAGCTCGATGGCACCGTCCGGGTTGCACTCCATCTCGCCCTCCTCCTCGGGCGACGCCTGCACCCACGACGTGCCGTCGAGCTTGAGGACCATGACGCACTCCGGCGGCATGTTCTCGCCCGGGTTCGACTCGGCGTGCATGCCGCCACCGTCCCAGCTGGTGATGCCGGAGAGCTCGTCGAGGACGCACTGGCGTGTGAGGTCGGCGCCACAGGCCTTGGCGGCGGTGGCCCACAGCAGGAACGACGACGTGGCCTGCTGGCCGAGCTGGCTGACGTCGCCGCCGCTGCCCTCGACGATGTCGAGGTACTGCTGGGTGGCAGGGTTGCTCTCGGCCTGCTCGAACGGGGTGAACGCCGTGCGGATGTAGACGTTGTCGCCGTTGCCGGTGGCGTTCCAGTCCGCGAACGACTGCAGGTACGAGTTGGACTCGGACAGCCAGATCGGGTGGTAGTCGATCTGGGCGGCGTCATCGAGCAGGTTCTGCATGTTCGGGTACGGCTGCCCCGAGTAGTAGACGACCTCGGCGCCGCAGTCCTTGAGCCTCTGGGCGAACGGCTTCCAGTCGGACTCGCCGGCGATGTTGTACTCGATCGGGCAGTCGAGGAACTCGAAGCCGAACTCGGGGAACGTCTGGAGCACCTTGTCCTTGGTGTCGATGGTGGCGGCGAAGTTGCCGAACATCACCGACGCGTTCTTGACCTCGTCGGGGAAGAGCGTGGCGATCTGCTCGGCCCACCCGGCCGGGAAGTAGTCGGCCGGGTTGGGCACCGGCTGGTAGCTCAGCGCGCCGTTGGCGAACGCCGGGCTGACCGAGTACGTCGGCACCGCCGGCAGCTCGCACCCGAGCCGGGTCTCCTCCTGCGCCGAGTCGAGGGCCCAGGCGTCGCCCACCAGCATGAACACCTCGCCGCAGGCCGAGGTCATGGCGTTGACCACGTTGGTGATGGCAGCGTCGTAGTAGTTGCCGACGACCTCGCGGCCGTTGATCCCACCCTGCTCGTTGCACCAGGCGATCATCGCCTCGATGGCGTCGCTGGTCTCGTGGCTGAGGCCGGGCGAGGTGGGGAAGCCGGCGTCGTCGCCGTAGCCGATGACGACCTGGTCCTCGGTCACGCCCTGATCGCCGGCGGGGCCGCCCTCACCCTCGCCGCAGGGAGACTCGAGCGTGCCGAACCCGTCAGGGGACCCGCTGTCGCCCTCGTCGTCGGCCGGCGACGCGCTGTCACCGTTACCTTCGTCGGTGGCGGCGGGGTCATCGCCCCGGTCCGAGCTGCACGCACCGACCATCACTGTCAGTGCTGCGAGTACGCCGAGAAGACGCAACCAGTTCCTGCGCACGTCCATGTCCCCCTTCGTCGGCGGCCCGGTCCGGGCCACCCTTGCCCGGATCTGACGAACCGTCACATGTGACCGTAGCGCGTCGATTCGGCAGGGGGAGGCACGTTCGGCGCGACCCTCGCCGTGAGGCGAAACGAGTGGGGGTCGAGGCCCCGTTAGTGTTGTCCACCGCATGTACAAGGGCGACCACTCTCCGCGACTATTCTCCGCCAAGCCCGTCACCGCCGTCATCCCGGCGTGGAACGAGGCCCAGACCATCGGGGCGGTCGTGTTCGCCGCCCTCGACGCCCAGCTCGTCGACGACGTCGTCGTCGTCGACAACGCGTCGACGGATGCCACGGCGGCCATCGCGGCCGCACACGGCGCCCGGGTGGTCGTCGAGCCGACGCCGGGCAAGGGCGAGGCGATGCGACGTGGCGTCGCCGCGGCGCCCGCGGCCGGCGTGATCGTGTTCCTCGACGCCGATCTCGTGGGGCTGAGCCCCGACCACATCGACAGCCTGGTCGCCACCGTCGTCAGCGGACGCGCCGCCATGGCGTGCGGGCTGTTCGACCGCGGGCCGGTCGCCAACCGCATCTTCCTCGACGGCCTCCCCGTGCTCACCGGCCAGCGCGCCCTGCGGCGCGAGGTGTTCGAGATGCTCGACCAGCCCGACGTGCACGGCTACCGGGTCGAGGCGGCGCTCAACAGCCTGGTAGCGCAGCGACATCTCGTCCGCCACGATCGGGTTCTGAACGGGCTGTGGCACCGCACCAAGGAGGAGAAGCTGGCCAGCCCGGTCGTCGGCCACGCCACCAAGCTGGCGATGCTGGGCAGCGCCTGCTGGAGCTACGTGCGCTTCGCCGTGGCCCGCCGGGTGCCGCAGCCCGCCGGTTGACCGGGCTCGGGCTGCTCGGCGCGCTCGGCGCCGGTCACTCGGACCAGGGGCGGTCGCGGGGCTCGTCGTAGAGCACGCCCACGTCCTCGCCGTCGATGGCGCGGTTGGCGTGGGCCAGCCACTGGTCGGCACCCGCGAGCGGCTGAGGCATGGCGTCGCGCGCGAACCAACCCACGTCGCGCGTCTCGAGCGGGTGGGCGGCCAGCTCACCCCCCGTGGCCCGGCACAGGAAGACCAGGCTGTACAGCGGCACGCGGGTGAAGCCCAGACGTAGGCCGTCGAGCAGGGCGATGAGCCGGACGGGCACACAGTCGATGCCCGTCTCCTCCTGCACCTCCTTCACCGCGATCTCGCTGGCCGAGTAGCCGACGTCTGCCCAACCGGTCGGGTACAGCCAGATGCCGCTGTCGGCCCGCTGCACGAGCAGGATCTCGCCGTCGTCGTTGTGCACGACCGCGCCCACGGCCACCTTGGGCGTGATGTAGCCGGCCACGCCTTCGCCCACGCCCTTCATCCACTCGTCGACGAAGTGCTCGGCATCGAACCCCTCGTCGGCCTGCGCCGCGGCCCGGATGTCGCCGGCCACGGCGAGCACCTCGTCGAACCGCTCGCGCTCGTACAGGCTCTGCGTGAACCCGAGACCGGTGCGGGCGATGCCCGACAGCGCCTCGGCCCAGCGGATCAGGTCCTGGCGGGTGGGTGGCAGCCGGCGACTCATCGTGTTCCCCGCTCTTGGCCTCTGGCCAAGTCGCTCGCTCGCCCTTCGGGACGCTCCCTCACGGGGCCGACGTTACCGGCGGGAACCTCGGCGATTTGCCGTGCGTCTCCGGTACAGTCCCGGCCATCTCGCCGGGGACGCGAGAGGGTGGGGGCGACGATGGGACCGACGGCGGGGCGATGGAAGCGCTGGGCGGCCGCGGCTGCGCTGGCTGCAGGCGTCGTGGGAGTGACCGGTGCCGCGACACCGAGCGCGGCACAGGAACCCGGGCCGGCCCCCGTGCCGACGGTGACCACGTCGCCGACGACCGTTCCCCACGCGACCGTCCCTCCGACGACAGCCGCTCCCACCACCCCACCCACGACCGGCGCGCCGGCGACGACCGTCCCTCCCACGACCGGGCCCCCGACGACGACCGTGCCTGCGCCGGGCCCGGCGCACGCGGCGGCCGGTCCCACGATGACGATCGCGCCCGCGACCGCGCTGCTCGACGCCCAGGAGGTCACCGTCACCGTCGCCGGCGCCCCGGCCGGGGAGTACGCCTATGTGGCCCAGTGCCTCGCCGGCGAGGCCGGCTTCGAGACGTGCGACTACTGGGGCAACACCTACCTCGTGATCGACCAGGCCGGCAGGGCCACGGCGACCATGCGTGTGGGCGCGATGCTGACGACCGGGTTCGGTGCGATGCAGCAGGAGACCGACTGCCGCCAGGACGACACGTGCGTCGTGGCGCTGCTCCTCGAGGACGCCGGCGGCGGCGCCATCGCGCAGGCACCCCTCGACTTCGACCCCGACGGGCCGCTCGCCCCTCCCCCGGCGCTGACGGTCACGCCCTCGGTGCAGCTCAGAGACCGCCACGTGGTGAGCGTCAGGGCGTCGAACCTGATCTGGGCGGACTACGCACTGCTGATCCAGTGCGCCGCCGACGCGCAGGACGACAGCGGCTGCGACTACACCACCGAGACGTACGTCGACGTCGGCAGCACCTCGGCGATCGCCACCAGCTACACGACGTCGGCCGTCATCGAGACCGGGCGCGGCCCGGTCGACTGCCGGGTCCCCGGGAGCTGTGTGCTCGCCGTGTCCCAGGACGGGTTCCGCTCGAGCAACAGGCGGGCGCTCGCACCGCTGACGTTCGACCCGACGGCCGAGGTGGTCCCGCCGACGCTCACCCTGGCACCGGCGAGCGGCCTGGTCGACGGCCAGATCGTCACCGCCACCGGCTCCGGCTTCGTCGGCAGCTACGTGAGCCTCTACCTGTGCGCGCCGGCCATGGCCGTGGGCGACTGCATGGACACCGACAGCTACGCCTTCGTCGAGCCCGACGGCACCTTCGCCACCGATGTCGAGGTCCAGGCGATCATCACGACGGCCACCGGCGAGGTCGACTGCCGCACCAGCGCCCAACGCTGCCTCGTCGTGGCCAGCAACGGCGGCTCGCCGACGTCGGCACGGGCGGGCCGCGCCGAGCTGCACCTGCGGCCCGACGGGCCGGTGCGCCCCGCACCGACCATCGCCGTCCGCCCCGCGAACGACCTCCCCGACGTGGCCACCGTGACGGTCAGCGGGGAGAACTTCGTCTCGCGCAACTGGTCCGACGTCGAGCTCCAGTTGTGCAAGGTCGGTGACACCGAGGTCTGCGACGACCAGACCTACGCGAACGTGGCGCCCGACAACGAGGGCAGGTTCACGATCGAGCTGGGGGTGGCCGCCACCTTCGTCGCGTGGACCGGTGACACCGTCGACTGCCGAGCGGCGCCGGGCTGCCAGGTCGTCGCCCAGCTCGGCTGGCAGGGCCGGCGGGCGACCGCCGCGCTCGGCTTCGCTCCGCCCTCGCGACCGGACGACCGCTACCTCGACCCGGTGTTCGACGCGGTCGACGTCACGCGGGACGTCGTCTACCGCGAGACCACGGACGCCGCCGGCAACACCGTCGACCTGGCTCTCGACGTCTACGAACCCGCCGGCGACACCGAGGCGCAGCGACCCGTCGTCGTGTGGATGCACGGCGGCTGGTTCTCGGACGGCGACAAGGACGAGATGGCCGGCTACGCCCAGGAGTTCGCTCGCCGCGGCTACGTGGCGGTGTCGATGGAGTACCGCGCGCGGCCCGGCCTGCACTGCTGCCCCTCCGCCGACATCGAGGGCATCACCGCGGCGATCCGCGACGCCCACGACGACGCGGCCGCGGGGGTGGCGTGGCTGCGCGACCACGCCGACGACTACGGCATCGACCCCGACGCCATCGTCGCCGGGGGTGTCGAGGGCGGCGCCGCCACGAGCTACAGCCTGGTCCACCGCCCCCGGCAGATCGGGCCGGGCGGACCGTCGGTCGTGGCGGCCGCGCTGCCGATCGCGGGTGTCGACCTGGGTTGGTCCGAGAGCGGCGCGGCGCCGTTCCTCGCCTTCCACGGCGGTGACGACGTCACTGCTCCGCTGCACCTGTCGGAGCTGTCGTGCACACGTGCGGATCGGCGCGGCGCGACCTGCGCTGCGGTCGGCTATGACGGCGTCGGTGCCGGCGGTGGTGTCGCCGAGTCGCGGCAGCGCGACATCGTGCACCGCGCCACCAGGTTCCTCGCCGAGACGGTGCTGGCGCCGCGCGGGTACGTCGAGGAGGGGATCACAGTCGGTCCGGCGAGCGCTCGGATCCGCTGCGGGGCCGGTCGACGACACGCGCAGCGCCACCGGTGCACCGTCCTCGTGGCGGATGACCTCGCTCCGCGACGCGCTGCCCCACACCGGCGCCGACCTCGCGCGGCTGAGCGCCGTCGCACTCGCGCTCGCCGTCCTCGGCGGGACGCTGACGTCAGCCCGCCGGCGCCAGCTCGTCCTCGGCGCCGACGCCGGGAGCATGCGGCTGGCCGGGGCAGCCGCCCTCACGGCCGTCGCCCTGGTGGTCGGCGGATTCGTCGTGACCAGCAACCTGTCGCCCGGCTCGTCGGGCGACGACCAGGAGGAAGCGGCGGGCGACAGCGCGGACGACGGCGTGGACCACGATGCGATGGACCACGGCGACGACAGCGCCGACCACGACTCCATGGACCACGACCTGATGGACCACGGCGTGACGGACCACGGCGCCGCGGGCCACAGCGACCACACGTCGACCGGCACGTCCGGTCACACCCACGACGGCACGGCAGGTGCGGGGCACCAGCACGGCGCCGGCTTGGCGGACCCGGCGCACGACCACGCGGCCGACCCGACCGGCCCGCACGGCCACGGACCGACCGACCCGGGCCACGGCCCCCACGGCCCCGGACCGACCCACCCGCATCCTCCCGACCCGCCCGACAACGGCTTCGATCCCGACTGGACGCCGGCGCAGGTCGCCCGCGCCCAGGGCCTGATCGACGACACCGAGGCCCAGCTCGTCCGCTACAGCAACCCGGCGATCCTGCCGCTGCTCGGCTACCAGTGGATCTCCGACGGCAAGGGCCGCGACGAGTACCAGCACTGGATCCACCTGTCGCGCATCGCCGACCAGCACACGCTCAACCCGGCCTACCCGGAGTCGTTGGTGTTCCGGAACTCCGCCAACGGCCCGGTGCTCGAGGCGGCGATGTACATGCTGGGGCTCGGCTACACCATGTCGAGCATCCCCGCCGACATCGCCTGGCTCCCCGGGTGGCACGTGCACGAGAACCTGTGCTTCGCCGGCAACTTCGAGCTGGTGGGCGTCACCGTCAACGGCCGGTGCGAGCGTGGCAACGTGATCGTCACGCCGCCGATGATCCACGTGTGGACCATCGACACGCGCTGCGGGCGGTTCGCCGGCGTCGACGAGAACGGCCTGCAGTGCGACCACGGGCACTGAGGGAGCGGTCGGGCTAGGCGGGGCTGTCGAGGGCGTGTAGCAGCGCGCGCTCGGCCTCGGCCAGCACCGCAGGGTCGGTCACCTTGGTGCCGTCGCCCGCCCGGACGAAGAACGAGTCGACCACCTGGGGACCCAGCGTCTGGACCTTGGCACCCACGATGTCGAGGTCGAGGTCGGACAGCGCGCTCGTGATGCGGTAGAGCACGCCGAGGCCGTCGGTGGCGTGCACCTCGACGACCGTCGAGTCGTCGGAGGCCGCGAGGTCGACCCGTACCTCGGGCTCGGGCTCCGACTCGGCGGCGTGCACCGGACGGCGCGCCCCGTAGGTGCGCACCCGGTCGGCCAGCCGGGCCCGGATGGCCAGTCGCCCGGCCAGGGCGAGGTCGAGATCGGCGACGACCTTGTCCCACGAGAACGTCGGGCCGAAGCTGGACTCGACCCGGAACACCTCGATGGCCCAGCCGTCCTCGGTGGCCACGGCGGCGTCGAGCACGCCCAGCCCGTGCAGGGACAGCACGCCCGCCACCCGGCTGAACAGCGCGTGGCGGTCGGGGGTGACGACCGTGAGACGGTCGCCCTCGGCGATGACCACCTGCTCGCCGCCGACCAGCAGCGCCCTCTGCTCGGCCGTGGGGAACTCGTCGGCCACCTCGCGGGCCTGGCCCCCGCCGAGCACGTGGTCGACGCGGGCGACGAGCGCCCGCACCAACCCCGCCTTCCAGTCGCTCCAGGCCGCGGGGCCGGTCGCCAGCGAGTCGGCCTCGGTGAGCGCGGCGAGCAGCTCGAGCACGTCGCGGTCGCCCAACGCCGCGGCCACGCCGTCGATGGTGGCGGTGTCGTCGATGTCGCGGCGGGTCGCCACGTCGGCCAGCAACAGGTGGTGGCGGCACAGGGTCACCAACACCGCGGTGTCGTGGTCGTCGAGCCCGATGCGCGGCCCGATGTCGGTGAGCAGGCGCACGCCGTTGTCGGTGTGGTCGCCGGGCTCGCCCTTGCCGATGTCGTGGAACAGCCCGGCGAGCACCAGCAGGTCGGGCCGGGCCACCCGGCCCGCCAGCGCGCCGGCCTCGGTGGCGGCCTCCCACAGGTGACGGTCGACGGTGAAGCGGTGATAGGCGTTGCGTTGGGGCTTGCTCCGCACGCTGGGCCACTCGGGGATGTAGCGCTCCCACACGCCCTGCTGGTCGAGCGCTTCGAGCAGGACGAGGGCAGGCGGGCCGGCGGCCAGCAGGTCGACCAGGGCGGCCCGGGTCGCGTCGCTCCACGGCGCCGCGGGCACTGGCGCCTCGGTCGCCAGCCGGGCCAGCGTGCCCCGGTCGAGCTGGGTGCCCCGGCCGGCAGCCACCGCGGCAGCCCGCAATGCCAGCGCCGGATCGGCCGCCACGTCGACGTCGTCCGCGATGGCGACCTCGCCGTCACGCAGACGCAGCCCGCCGCCGAGGTCGCGGGCGGCGCGCCCGCGCCATCGGGCCCGCGAGCGAGCTGTCGATGCGGGCCCACGCGTCGTCGCTGGTCCACGCGATCGTGCGGGCGGCGTGAGCGACCGCGCGCATGAGCACGTCGGCGTCGGCGTAGCCCAGGGCGTCCGCGACGCCGTCCTGCTCCTGCAGCAGCAGCCGGTCGCCCGGGCGACCGGTGCGCCGGTGCAGCTCGACGCGCACGGCCAGCAGCGTGTCGTAGGCCTCGGCGAGGCTGGCGTGGTCGGCCTCCCACAGGATCGACCGGGCCGCCTGCGCCCACCCCAGGGCGTGGACGTCGCGCAGCCCGCCACGCCCTTCCTTGAGGTCGGGCTCGAGCAGGAACGCCACCTCGCCGGCGCGACCGTGGCGCTCGCGCACCCGCGTCGCCATGCGCGGCGAGCCACCTCTTGGCCCGCTTGCGCCACTGCACCTCGGCCTTGCGGGCCAGATCGTCGGTGAGGGTGCGGTCGCCCGCCAGGTGGCGGACCTGCAGCAGACCGGTGGCGGTGTCGAGGTCGTCGGCCGCCAGGGCCAGCGCCTCCTTCACCGTGCGCACGGCGTGGCCGAGCTTCAGGCGGGCGTCCCAGATCGGGTACCAGAGCCGGTCGGCGAGCTCGCCGATGTCGTCGCGGCCGTCGTGCAACAGCAGCACGTCGATGTCGGACTGCAGCGACAGCTCGGCCCGGCCGTAGCCGCCGACCGCCACCAGCGCCACGCCCGACGGATCACCCCCCTCGACGGCGACGGTGACCAGCTCCTCCAGCCAGCGGTCGACCTCGGCCGTCCACGCGTCGCACAGGGCGCGGCCGACCAGTGAGTCGTCGGCGGCGAGCTGGGCCCGGACGTCCGCGATAGGGGGCAACGACGTCTCCATCTTCCAAACGCGAGGGTAACGACCGGCCTGCGCCGCCCCCCGGAGGACGCGGCGCAGGCCGGCGGTGTTCACGACGGGTTCACACGACGCGCTACAGGGCGTCCGCGTCGAGCTCCCCCGTCCGGATGCGGACGATGCGGTCGACCTCGGTGACCCAGATCTTCCCGTCGCCGATCTTGCCCGTGCGGGCGGCGGCGGAGACGACCTCGATCAGGCGGTCGACGTCGGCCGTCGTCGGCGAGCACCTCGATGCGCACCTTGGGGACGAAGTCGATCGTGTACTCGGCGCCGCGGTACACCTCGGTGTGGCCGGCCTGGCGGCCGAACCCCTGCACCTCGGTGACCGTCATGCCGGTCACGCCGGCCTCCTTCAGGGCCGCCTTCACGTCGTCGAGCTTGAACGGCTTGACGATGGCGGTGATGAGCTTCATCGGATGGTCCTCCGTACTCAGTCGGCGTAAGCGACTTCGGCGTGCTGGGACAGGTCGAGGCCCAGATCTTCGTCCTCTTCACTGACCCGTAGGCCGATGGTGAGGTCGATGGCCTTGCCGATGATCAGGCTGGCCACGAACGAGTAGCCGAACGTGACGACCGAGGCGACGATCTGGTCGAGGAGCAGCTCGCCGCCGCCCCCGAGGAACACGCCTTCGTTGACCACGGCCGCGTTGATGGTCGAGTCGGCGAAGAAGCCGAGCAGGAGCGACCCGACGAGCCCGCCGACCAGGTGGACGGCGATGACGTCGAGGCTGTCGTCGAAGCGGAACGCCTTCTTGATGCCGAGGGCGAGGTAGCAGACGGCGCCGGCGAACAGGCCGATGTAGATCGGCGCCATGCCGCCCACGAAGCCGGCGCACGGCGTGATGGCGACCAGGCCGGCGACCGCACCCGAGGCGGCACCGAGGGTGGTGGCGTGGCCGCCCTTGATCCGCTCGACGACCAGCCAGCCGAGCATGGCGGCAGAAGCGGCAAGGAAGGTGTTCATGATCGCCTGGGCGGCGATGCCGTCGGCGGCGAGCGCGGAGCCGGCGTTGAACCCGACCCAGCCGAACCACAGGATGCCGGTGCCGAGCACGGTCAACGGCAGGTTGTGCGGCGGCATCGGGGTGTCGGGGTAGCCCTTGCGCTTGCCCAACAGCAGGACCAGGGCCAGCGCGGCGGCGCCGGCGTTCATGTGCACGACCGCGCCGCCGGCGAAGTCGAGCGCACCGATGTCGAAGAGCCAGCCACCGCCGAACACCAGTGGGCGAGCGGGCCGTACACCAGCACCAGCCACACGCCGATGAACACGGCGTAGGCCGAGAACTTCAGCCGGTCGGCGGTGGCTCCGGTGATGAGCGCCGGCGTGATGATGGCGAACGTCATCTGGTAGGCGCAGAACAGCACGAACGGGATGGTCAGGAAGCTCAGGAACTCCTGGTCCGTCAGTGCGGGGCCGACGTCCTTGAGCCACACGAAGTCGAAGTTGCCGATGAACCCCCCGTTGCCGGCGTCGCCGAAGGCGAGGCTGAACACCAGCGCCACCCACAGCACGGCGAGCAGGCCCATGGCGAAGAAGTTCTGCATGAGCATGCCGAGCACGTTCTTGCTGCGGACCATGCCCCCGTAGAAGAGTGCGAGCCCAGGTGTCATGAACAGCACGAGTGCTGTCGATATGAGCACCCAGGCGGTATTGCCCGAATCCAGTTCCATGCCCCAATCCCTTTCGTCAGGTCCCGACAGGCTGACGAAAGGATGGAGTGGCGATGTTTCCCGACAGTCTCTCGATTGTTTCCTGTCGGTGAACCGTTTCGTTCAGAATTGCGTCAGGCTGTTGGGCCCTCGAGCTGCTTGACCAGACCACGCGCCACCAGGTGCACCGGGTCCCACACCGGCCCGAACGGCGGTGCGTAGCCCAGGTCGAGCTCGACGACCTGCTCGGCGGTCATGCCGGCCTGGATGGCGGTGGCCAGCACGTCGATGCGCTTGGCCGTGCCCTCCTCGCCCACGATCTGGGCGCCGAGCATGCGACCGGTCCCCACCTCGGCCAGTGCCTTGATCGTGATGCCCTTGCGCTCGGGCAGGTAGCCGGCGCGGGTCTCGCCGTCGACGCTGGCCTCGAGGGCAGCGAACCCATAGCGCTCGGCTTCGCGCCGCGACAGGCCCGTGCGCCCGATCTCGATGCTGCACACCTTGGTGACCGCCGTGCCCAGCGCCCCCGGGAAGGCGGCGTACCCGCCGGCGATGTTGATGCCGGCCACCCGCCCCTGCTTGTTGGCCACCGTGCCGAGCGCGATGTGGACCGGGGCCCGCGCCACCATGTGGAACGACTCGCAGCAGTCGCCTGCGGCCCACACGCCCTCGACCGACGTGCGCTGACGTCGGTCGACCCGGATCGCGCCCTTGACCCCCACCGCGATGCCGGCGTCGGCGGCGAGACCGGCGTTGGGGCGGGTGCCGAGTCCCAGGACGACGAGGTCGGCCCCGATCCGCTCGCCGCCCGCGACGACGGCGCCGTCGGTCACCGACTCGAGCGGCGTGCCCAGGCGCACGTCGATGCCCAAGCCTTCGAGCGCGACGACGAGGGGCGCGGCGACGTCGGCGTCGAGCGAGGGCATGAGCTGGTCGGCCGCCTCGACGAGTGTCACCTCCAGGCCCCGTTGCACGAACGCCTCGGCCATCTCGAGCCCGATGTAGCCGCCGCCGACCACCACCACCCGGCGCACCCCGTCGGACCGGGCCCTGCCCTCCAGCGCGGCGGCGTCGTCGAGCGTCTGCACGCCGTGGACCATCGGGTGGTCGATGCCGGGCAGGTCGGGGCGCAGCGGACGGGCGCCCGTCGCGATGTGCAGCGTGTCGAACCCCACACCGACGGACCGGCCGGCGCCGGCGTCCCAGGCCTCGACCTCGCGGGCATCGAGGTCGATCGCCAGCACCTCGTGCCCCAACCGAACGTCGACGTCGTACTCGTCGCGGAACGTGGCGGGGCTCCGGGCCACCAGGTCGTCCAGCTCGCCGACCGAGCCACCCACGAGGTACGGGATGCCGCAGGCGGAGTAGCTGGTCCACCGCCCCTTCTCGAGCACGACGATCTCGCGGTCGGGCTGACGGCGGCGAACCTGCATGGCAGCGCTCATGCCGGCGGCATCGCCACCGATGACGACGAGGCGATCGGTCATGCGGGGAGGCTACGGCGCGGACCGCGGCCCGGGATCAGGTGACGCGGACGTTCTCGACGGGAACGCCCGTGCCGGGTGCACGCGACAGCCGACCGTCACAGGTGAGGACGCGGGCACCCGTCGCCGCAGCGATGGCCAGATACAGCGAGTCGTACGCCGTCACGTTCCCCCACCATCGCTGCGAGCGCCGCACGAGCAAGCGGCTCGGAACACGCAGCGCGGGCCAGTCCAGCAGGAGATCGAGGGCATGACGGAGCTCGTCGGCGGCCAGCACCCCCTGACGCTGGGCTCGTCGAAGCGCCGCCGCGGTCTCGGCATCGATGATGTCCGGCACGCGCGGCGGGCGGCTGGTCAGAAGACGGGCTTCGAGGGCGAGTCCCGTAGGCGTCCGCAACAGGAGCTCGACGAGAGCGGACGCGTCGATGACGACGCCGCTCATTCCTCGCCCAGCTCAGCCCGGGCCTCGTCCAGGAAGCGCGCACCCGTGAGGTTGAGCTCGGGATGCTCGGGCAGCTCAGCGAGGCGGGCCAGCCATTCCTCCATCGTCGGCTGCGCGAGGTCGGACCTCACGAGTTGGATCACGTAGTCGCTCATCGTCAGGTCGGCCTGGTCGGAGCGCTCGCGGAGCCGTTCCTTGAGGTCATCGGGGAAGTTGCGGATCTGCAGCGTGGCCACGAGGTGATGATGCTATCAGCATGACACCGTATGGCTCAGCGCATGCCGTCCCGGCGGCGACGGGCCAGGTGGACGTGGGCCTTGGCCGCGCCCCACACCAGGCCGGGCTCGTGCAGCGACGGGTCGACGTCGGCGAAGGTGGCCGGGCTCAGGTCGTAGACGTCGGCGGGGAAGTTGCGCTCGTTGAACTCGTCACGGGCAACCGGTCGGGCGCCGGCCGACCGCAACACCGCCGTCGGGTAGCCCACCAGGCCCCGCAGGATGGCGAGCGGGTTGCCGGCCTGGTCGTCGATGTCGGCGGCGAGCAGGGCGCGCACGCGGGGGGCGCCGTCGTCGCGGGCACGCTGTCCCGCGACCTCGACCTGCGCCGCCAACGACGACTCGATCTCGATCCCCTGCGCGGCCAGCACCCGGTGCACCGAGCGCTCGACCCAGCCGGCGATCGCCCGATCGACGCCATCGGCCAACGCGGTTGCGTAGCGGGCGAGCGCCTCGGCGTCTGCGGGATCGTCGGTCGCGGGCACGGCTCCATCGTGCCGCGCGCCCGGCGTCGTCCCGCACCTGCCCGGGGCACTAGACACAGACCGTGCGCATCCGGGCGTTGTCGGTGTTCGAGGGAATCGTGTACCACTGCGTGTGCATCGACGCCTCGGCGCCCTGCCGGCCGACCCTGGAGGTCGACGCGCTGCTGCGCCCAGGGGACGCCGACGCCGGCCCGCTGCTGCTCAGCGTCGCCGAGTACAGCGTGATGGTGGGCGACCGCGAGCTGGCCCGGCGCTGCCTGGCCGAGCTCGCGGGCAAGGGCCGCCTGGTCGACCACCTGGGGGTCGACCACATAGCGTTTCCCACCTGGACGCCCGTCAGCTCCGCGGCAGGCTGAGGTCGAGGGCGGCGTTGAGGTTGCCCGACCGGAGGCCCTCGAGGTCGAGCGTGACGTAGCGGTACCCCGCGGTCTGCACGCAGGCGACGACCCGCTCGTGCACCGCCACCACATCGGCCAGGCGAGCCAGCGGCACCTCGAGCCGGGCGGTCTCGCCGTAGTGCCGCACCCGCACCTCACGGAAGCCCAGCGCATGCAGGCCGGCCTCGGCACGCTCGATGCTCGCCAGGCGCGTGAGGGTGACGGGGGTGCCGTACGGCAGGCGCGACGCCAGGCAGGCGGCGGCGGGCTTGTCCCACGTGCGCAGGCCCAGGCGCTGCGACCACGACCGCACATCCGCCTTGGAAAAGCCGGCGTCGACCAGCGGGAACGCCGCACCGCGCTCGGCGGCGGCGCGCTGGCCGGGGCGGTGGTCGCCCAGGTCGTCGACGTTGACGCCGAGCACGACCGTGGCGCCCGGCTCGTCGCCGCCGAGGGCGGTGGCGATGGGGCCGACCGCCCGCAACAGGGCGTCCTTGCACCAGTAGCAGCGGTCGCCGTCGTTGCGGGCGTACGCCGCCTCGACCATCTCGTCGGTCTCGACCTCGCGCCAGCGCAGCCCCCACTCGGCCGCCAGCTCGGCGCAGTCGACCCGCTCGCTGCCCGCCAGCGACGGCGACACCGCGGTGACGGCGAGCGCCCGGTTCGCGCCCAGCGTGTCGTGGGCGACCCAGGCCAGGAACGCGGAGTCGGCCCCGCCGGAGAAGGCGACGACCACCCGACCGAGCTCGCGCAGCCGGTCACGCAGGGCGTCGAGCGACGCCGTCACGAGTCGACGACCTCGATGCGGACTCGCTTGTTGCCCTTGCCCTTGGACTCGGTCTTGACGACGCGCACGCCGCCGACCTCGCCGGTCGAGCGGACATGGGTGCCGCCGTCGGCCTGCTTGTCGAGGCCGACGATGTCGACCACGCGGATCTCGGAGACCGACTCGGGCACGAGGCTGACCTTGGTGCGGATGAGCGCCTCGTCGAGCACGGCGTCCGATCGGGGGATGAACGACACCTCGATGGGGCGGTCGGCGGCGATCTCGACCGCCACCAGCTCCTCGACCCGGGCGCCGAACCCGTCCGGGGTGGGGTTCAGCTCGAAGTCCATGCGGGCCGACAGGGGCTCCATGTTGCCGCCGGTGACAGGGACACCCCACTCGTTCCAGATGACACCGCACAGCACGTGCAGGGCCGTGTGCGTGCGCATGAGCCGGTGGCGCCGGTCCCAGTCGACCTCGGCGACGACGGGGGTGCCCACCGCCGGCGCGGGATCGTCGCCGTCGAGCGTGTGCCACACATCGTCACCCGACTTCCGCACGTCCGTGACCCGGGCCTCGCCCCCATCCCACCGCAGGACGCCCGTGTCGTGAGGCTGCCCGCCACCCGTGGGGTAGAACACCGTCCGGTCGAACGCGAGCCGCGGCCCACCCTCGCCCTGTTCGATCGCGCTCACCAGGCTCTCGACCGAACGCGCGTATGCATCGGTCAGGTACACCAGTTCAGTGGGCATCGTGACCGATCGTTAATCGAACTGGCCGACAGATCGCAAGCTCTCGTCATTGCCGGGTGGTAGACCTGTGACGTGCGGGGGGACCTTCTCCCGCTCGTTCCACTGGTGGACACGGGAGAAAGCAATGCGACAGCACAGCCGTTCATTACGGCTCTCGGCTCTCTTCCTCGGACTGTCATTGGTCGCCGCCGCGTGCGGAGACGACGACACCGAGGCCGGAGACGAGAGCACCGACACTACCGCTGCGGAGGGAGGCAGCGCACTGGCACCCGAGCTCGGCGATGCGGCTCCGGCCTGCACCGGCGAGGCCGATGGGACGTTGACCTTCGGCGGCCTCCTGCCCCAGACGGGCGACCTCTCGTTCCTCGGCCCACCCGAGGAAGCCGGTGCCGCACTGGCGGTCGCCGACATCAACGCCGCGGGCGGCGTCCTCGGCCAGGACGTCGTGTACCTGCCGGGCGACTCCGGCGATGCCGATCCCGACGTGGCCAACCCCACGGTCGACGCGGCCCTGTCGGCCGGCGCCGACGTCATCGTCGGTGCCGCGTCGTCGGGCATCTCGCTCAACGTCATCGACAAGATCACCGGCGCCTGCAAGATCCAGTTCTCGCCGGCGAACACGTCGCCGCAGTTCACCGACTACGACGACGACGACCTCTACTTCCGCACGGCTCCGTCCGACATCCTTCAGGGCCAGGTTCTGGCCGACCTGATGGTCGAGGACGGCGTGGCCACCGCAGCCCTCCTGGCCCGCCAGGACTCCTACGGTGAGGGCCTGCTCGAGTTCACGCAGCTGCCCTTCGAGGAGCAGGGTGGCGAGGTCGTGCTCGACCAGGTGTACGACCCCGAGGCAGCCAGCTTCGAGGCCGAGGTCGACGCCGTCGTCTCCTCGGACGCCGACGCCCTGGTGATGATCGGCTTCGAAGAGTCGGGCCGCATCCTCTCGTCGCTGTTCGAGCAGGGCTTCACGCCCGACGCGAAGCAGATCTACCTGGTCGACGGCAACATCGGTAACGCCCTGGGCGAAGACTTCGCCGATCCGGGCGCGCTGGTGGGGGTCAAGGGCACGCTGCCCGCCGCCGAGCTCACCGAGGACTTCCGCAGCCAGCTGCTCGAGACCGACCCCGCGCTGGTCGACTTCAGCTACGGACCGGAGACGTACGACGCGCTGATCATCAGCGCGCTGGCCGCCGTCGCAGCCGATTCCGACGATCCCGCCGCCATCGCGGCGCAGATCAACGGCGTCACCCGCGACGGCGAGGCCTGCGAGACGTACGCAGACTGCGTCGAGCTGCTCGATGCCGGCGAGGACATCGACTACAACGGTCCGTCCGGCCCGCAGGAGTTCAGCCAGCCCGGCGAGCCGACCGCGGCGAGCTTCGCCATCATGACGTACGCCGAGGACAACACCATCGACGACGAGGCCACCGAGTTCAGGCAGGCCTCACTCTGATCGAACCCCCGGGTTCGTGACGAGAACGAGGGGCCGGTCCACGGACCGGCCCCTCGTCGCGTCCGACCTCGGCGGGCCTGTGCCGCTCAGTCGACCTTCGCGAGCGTGCCCAGGTAGAGCTCGATGACCTTGGGGTCGGTCAGCAGCGCGTCGCCCGTGTTGGTGTAGGCGTTTCGGCCCTGGTCGAGCACGTATCCGCGATGGCAGATCTGCAGGCACCGGTTGGCGTTCTGCTCGACCATCACGATCGACACGCCGGCGTCGTTGATGCGCCGGCAGTTGATGAACACCTCGTCCTGCAGCGCCGGCGACAGACCCGCAGAGGGCTCGTCGAGCAGCAGGACCTGGGGGTCGGCCATGAGCGCCCGGCCCATCGACAGCATCTGCCGCTCACCGCCCGACAGCGAGCCCGCCCGCTGCTTCCGCCGTTCACCGAGCCGGGGGAACATCTCCACCACGACCTCGAACCGGGCGTCGAAGGTCTTGGGCGTCTGGTACACGCCCATCTGCAGGTTCTCCTCGATGGTGAGGCGAGGGAAGACGTTCTCGTTCTGGGGCACGTACCCGATGCCCCGCGCCACCAGCTCGTGCGCCTTGAGGCCGGTCACGTTGTCGCCACGGAAGGTCACGCTCCCCGAGCGGACGGGGATCAGCCCGAACAGCGCCTTGATCAGCGTCGACTTCCCGGCGCCGTTGGGCCCGATGATGCCGACCAGCTCGCCGTCGAACAGCTGCAGGTTGGTGCCCGACAGGATGTCGACCTCGGGAACGTACCCGGCCACGACCTCGGTGGCCTCGAGCACGACCCCCGGCTCCGCGGTCGATACAGCCGACGCGGAGCCGTCGTCCTGGATCGGGTCGGTGCTCACTTTGCCTCCTCGTCGCGGTCGGCCACGAGCGCCGCGGCGTCTGGTTCGGCGGCCGTAGCCCTGGCCTCTGCCTCGAGCGCAGCCGCTGCCTCGGCCAGCTGGCGATCCTGCTCGGCCCGGTCGAGCGGCGTGCCGTGGTGTGCGCCCAGGTAGGCGTCGATGACCCGGGGGTTGGCCACGATCGAGCTGTGGCGACCTTCGGCGATGATCTCGCCCTCGCTCATCACGATGACCCAGTCGCTGATCGTGCGGACCACGTCCATGTCGTGCTCGACGAACACGACTGTCAGGCCCTCGTCGCGCAGCTCCTGCACGTGGCCGATGATCGTCTGCGCCAGCGCCGGGTTCACGCCTGCCATCGGCTCGTCGAGCATGATGAGGTTCGGCTCGGCCATGAGCGCCCTGGCCATCTCGAGCAGCTTGCGCTGGCCCCCCGACAGCTCGCCGGCGAAGTCGTTGCGCATGTGCGTGAGGTTGAACCGCTCCAGCAGGGCGTCGGCCCGCTGCTCGACGTCGGCCTCCTGGTCACGCCAGCCTGCCGGCCACAGGGCCCGGAAGAAGTTCTCGCCCGTCTGCGCGGCGGCCCCGAGCTTCATGTTGTCGATGACACTGAGGCGGGCGAGTGCCTTGGTGAGCTGGAAGGTGCGCACCATGCCGCGACGGGCGATGCGGTAGGACGTCAGCCCGTCGAGCGACTCGCCGTCATAGGACCAGGTGCCCGCGTTGGGCTTGTCGAACCCGGTGAGCAGGTTGAAGAACGTGGTCTTGCCGGCACCGTTCGGCCCGATCAGCGCGGTGATCGCACCGCGCTCGATCTCGCAGTGGACGACGTTGACCGCGCTGAGGCCGCCGAAGCGGCGCGTGATGCCGTCGGCCACCAGGATCGGGTCGTTCTTGGCGACGCCGGGCTGCTCGTCGACACCGTCGAACCGGTCGAGCGACACCTTGGTGAACGTCTGCTGTGCTGCCATGCGCTCTCCCACTACCTGTCCTGGAGCGCGATCTCGCGCTTGTCGCCGAAGATGCCCTGGGGCCGGAACACGAGGAGCAGGATCAGGCCGACGCCCACGAGCATGAAGCGCACGTTGCCGGCCTGGTTGCTGTCCATGATGCTGGTGGGGATGTACTCGTTGGCCACCAGCTCGTTGATGAAGCCCTGCGAGAACGAGAGCAACGCCCAGAAGATCATCGACCCGACGACCGGGCCCCAGATGCGGGCCAACCCACCGAGGATGAGCGCCGCATAGGCGTAGAACGTGGGGATCGGGCTGAAGCTGCCCGGCACGATTGCGGCTTGGGCCAGTACCCAGAACATGCCGCCGATGGCGCCGATCACGCCGCCGAGGATCAGGCTCTGCATCTTGTAGCCGTAGACGTTCTTGCCCAGGGCCCGTACGGCGTCCTCGTCCTCGCGGATGGCCTTGACGACCCGGCCCCACGGGCTGCGGATGAGCAGCCAGACCAGCAGGACGGCGAGCAGCACGAGCGTCCACCCCACCAGCAGCACCCACAACGACCGCTCGCTGTAGCGCCAGGGCCCGAACCCGTAGGTGCCGTCAGGGATGGGGTTGAGGTCGTAGAACCCCGAACTGAACCCGCTCAGACCGTCGGACCCGCCGGTGACCCCGCGCCAGCTGGGCGCGCTGACCATGAGGCGGAAGATCTCGCTGGCGGCGATGGTGACGATGGCCAGGTAGTCGGCTCTCAGGCGCAGCGTCGGCAGGCCGAGCAGCAACGCCAGCACCACGGCGGCGCCGATGCCGATCAGCACGCCGACCCCCAGCGGCACGCCCCACTCGAGCGTGCTGATGGCGACGCCGTAGCCACCGATGGCCATGAAGCCCACCTGCCCGAAGTTGAGCAGGCCGGTGTAGCCGAAGTGCACGTTGAGGCCGATGGCGGCGAGCGCGTAGATGATCGCCTCGCGACCCACCAGGTTGCGGAGGGCATCCTCGAAGATGACAGACCAGTCCACTGCGACCCCCTATCCGACCCGCTCGGCCTGGCCCAGGATGCCCTGCGGCCGGAACACCAGGATCACGATCAATATGGCCAGAGCTGTCACCGTCTTGAACTCGGACGGGATGTAGAGCGTGGACACTTCCATGACGACTCCCACGACCATGCTGCCCACCAACGCACCGTACGCAGTGCCCAGGCCGCCCAGCGTGACGCCGGCGAACATCAGCAGCAGGAGCTGGAAGCCCATCTGCCAGCTCACCTGCTCGGACAGGCCCTGCAGGATGCCTCCGAGCGCCGCGAGCCCCGCACCGGCCGCCCACACGAAGTTGATCACCCGGTCGACGTTGATGCCGGAGGACTCGGCCAGGTCGCGGTTGTCGGCGACCGCCCGTGTGGCCTTGCCCATCCGCGTCCGCTGCAGGACCAGGGCCACGGCGACCAGGGCGATGATCGAGATGATCATGCCGATCATGTCGCGCGGCACGATCCTCACCGGTCCCAGCTCGAGGCCCCCCGTCGGCTGTTGGGTGAACTGCCGGTAGGCCCGCGAGAGCCCGCCGAACTGGAAGTTGTAGATGTAGCGCAACAGGATGCTGAGGCCGATGCTGATGACCAGCATGGCGATCAACCCGGTGCCCCGGGACCGCAACGGTCGCCAGAAGAAGCGGTCGAGACTCGACCCGGCGATGACCGTCAACCCGATGGCGGCCAGGCCGGCGGCGTACATGTGCCACCCGAGCGTCACGTTGAAGAACCACGCAACGAGCGCGCCGAACGTGACTATCTCGCCGTGCGCGAAGTTGGTCAGGCCGGTCGTGCCGTAGATCAGCGACAGCCCGATGGCGCACATGGCGATGATCAGCCCGAAGCGGATGCCCTGGACCGCCAGCCGCAGCCCCCGGTCGAGCGTCGAGGACACGTTGCGTGTCGCCGCCTCTCCGAAGTCGAGGGGGAACAGCACGTTGCGTGCCTGACCCGGCCGCAGCGTGACCTCGAGCGTCGTGCGATCGGCGTTGCGCAGCACCACCTCGTCGGGCAGCGTCTCCTCGTCGATGGTCACCGTGTACGGGCCCGGACCCGGTACGGGCACGGTGAACACGCCCTCCGCGTCGGTCTCCGCCGACTCGGTGAACGTGCCGTCGGCCGACTCGACGGTGAGCTCGACCCCCTCGGCAGGAACCTCCTCGCCGGACTCGTTGTCGTAGCGGAGCGTGCTGGAGACGGCCTCGCCCCCGCCCGCGCCGGGCTCCTCCTGTGCCAGTTCCCCGGTCGGCTCCTGTCGAGCCGTCGCCGGCGTATCGGTCTGCGCACCCGCCATGGGTGCCAACGCCAGCACGGCCCCAACCGCGACGAGCGCCCCCACCAATCTCCTCATGCATGCTCCTCTCGGAGGATGCGGGGAGTGTACGTGCGAACCCCGGCGCACGTCCTTTTCGTGCCCTGGCGGGATGGTCTTCTTCACAGATCCGTCATCGATCCAGCGGGGAGGGGCGGCGATTCGCCCAGTGGTCGCCGTCCGTGGACTATGCGGGCGGGGTGTGACATCCGCCATACTGTCGGGCGACGACGTGAACCTCCCCGGGGTGTCCCGGGGAGGGTTCGTTGAGTCAACGGGTCGGGCGACTCGTCACAAGCGAGGACAGGGCGTTAACCAACGAACCGGGAGGCTGGGGCGTGGTCTCGACAGTCAGACGGGCACCCGCGGCGGTGCTCACGGCCGCGGCCGCGGCTGGGGTGGGGCGCGAGGTCGCCGCGCTCAGGCTCGATCCGCGAGCCGTCGCGGTGGTGGCCGCGTCGATGGCCACGGCGTTGATGGTGGCGCTCACCCTGGTGAGCTTCCTGTCGTGGCGGCTGTCGGGTGACCGGCGGTCGCTGTACATCTCTGCCGCCTGCTGCTGCTGTGCCGCCGTCCCACTGCTGTTCGGCGTGGTGTTGCCCAGCGTCTCCCCGTCGGACCTCTCCGGTGCCGGCGTCGCGTTCCAGATCGCCGGTGCCCCGGCGGTCGTCGTGTTCGGCCTGGCCGCCCGCCGCACGAGCGAGCGAGCCCGGCGCCGGGCGTGGTCGGTGCTCGCGCTCCTCGTGCTGGCCACCGGGACGGTCGCTGCCGCGGTGCTCGCCCTACCCGATGCCCACCTCATCGACCTCGAGCCCGGCGCGCCCGGCCCACTGGGTGCTCGGCTCGCGTCCGGGACGATCGCGGCGGCGTGGGCGGTCGTCGCGGTCGCCCACCTCGTGGCGGCGCGCCGCCGGGCGTCCCACGCCGGGTGGGGCTGGTCGGTGGCGGCCGCCGGCACGAGCCTCTGTTACGCGATCGGTGCCGTGCCCGGGGTGTGGCCGGATGCGCTGGCCTGGTCCGTGATGGCTGCCGCGCTGGTCGCGGGGTTGTGGGGCGCCATGATCGACCTGCAGCGCCACCACGCCGCTGAGCGGCGCGACCTGCGTGATGCGCTCGTGCGCGCCGCCGTGGCGACCTCCCACGCCCAGGCGATCGACGACGGCCGGGCCGAGCTGCGCCACGACGCCCGGGCCGCGCTCCTGGGCATCGAGGCCGCCGCCCGCGGCCTCGGTCGTCAACGCGACCTGCTCACGCCGGCCCAACGGGACGAGCTGTCGAACGGCCTCGTCGCGGAGGTGCACCGCCTGGGCGCCCTCCTCGACGAACGGGCGGAGGACGGGGCGCGTTTCGACCTGCGCGACGCGATCATGCCCGTCATCGCCTGTGCCCGAGCCGACGGGCTCGACGTGGCGGTCGACGTGGCGGCGGGCATCGACGTCGAGGGCTCGCGTGAGCACACGGGCCGGGCACTTCTGACGCTGCTCGACAACGCCCGGGTGCACGCCCACGGATCGGGCGTGCAGGTGCGGGCTGTCGTCGGCGACGACGTTGTCGCCGTGCACGCCGACGACCGCGGCCGCGGAGTTCCTGTCGCCGTGCGGGACTCGCTGTTCGAGCGTGGGGTGCGGAGCGGTCCCGGGGCCGGGTCGGGGCTGGGGCTCCACGTCGCCCGCCGCCTCGTGGCCGAGTCGGGTGGTTCGTTGGGCTACCAGCCCCGGCCCGGCGGCGGCAGCTCGTTCGTGATCCGTGTGCGACGCGCCGCGCCTGACGCTGCACTCGACGCGGACGCGCCCGCCGGGCACGACCTGACGGCGGTGTCATGAGCCCGAGCGTCCTCGTGGTGGACGACCACCCGCTGGTGGCCACGGGCTTGTCGCTGGCGCTGCGTGCGCGCGGCTGGACCGTGCAGACCTCCGACGGGCCCGACGCCGCCTCGGTGGTGGCGCTCGCCCGGGAGTTCCGCCCCGACTGCGTGCTGCTCGACCTCCACCTCGGCGAGGACCTGGGCAGCGGCGTGGCCCTCATCGGCCCGCTCCGCGAGACCGGTGCGCCCGTGGTGATCCTGACCGCCGAGACCGACACGTTCCTGTTGGCATCGTGCGTCGAGGCCGGGGCTGAGGGGTGGATCGGCAAGGACGCCTTCCTCGACAGTGTCGTGTCGTCGATCGACGACGTGCTCGCCGGCCGACCGCTCCTCGGGTGCGCGGCGCGCGAGGCGCTGCTCGACGACCTGCGCATGCGACGTGAGAGCCTGACCCGAGCCCTGTCGCCGTTCGAGCGGCTGACACCACGGGAGCGCCGCGTGCTGGGCAGCCTGGCCGAGGGCCTGTCGGCCGACGAGATCGCCACCACCCACTACGTGTCGCTGACGACAGTGCGCACACAGGTGCGGGCGATCCTGCAGAAGCTGGGGGTCCGCTCGCAGCTCGCCGCCGTCGCGTTGGTCAACCGCGCCGGCTGGAAGCCGGACGACGACCCTGCCCCGGCGCCGTCTGGCGAGACCGCGGGCTGATTTCACCAATTGTGATGATGAGGAGCGGCGGGCCTGGGCTCCATGGTGTTCCTACCTCACCGCGTGTGTGGCGGGGCGGACCAAACAAGGAGCACACCTCGATGATGCAGTTCATCTCCCTCATCCTGACCAGGGTGGCGGCGGCCCGCGACGAAGACCGCGGCGCAACGATGGTCGAGTACGGCCTTCTGATCGCGCTGATCGCGGTGGTCGTGGCAGCTGCCGCCATCCCTCTCGGCAACGGCATCGCCGCCCTGTTCACCGAGGTCACGGGGCAGCTCTGACCAGGGTTCGGGGGAGCGGTTGCCTTTGGTCGCGACCCTCCCCCACACCCGGGGGCGGTGGAGCGGATCGAGAGCGAGGTCCTCAGGGATGAAGCGACGGATGCGGGACGACCGCGGCGCCACGATGGTCGAGTACGGGCTTCTCCTGGCAACGGTCGTCCTGGTCGTGGCAGCGACCGTTCCGGCGTTCGGCCTGGCGGTGGCGGATCTGTTCGACGTCGGCGGCCTTCCGCTGCCGTGGTGACGGGGCTGGCGTGGACGTGAGGGCGACAAGGCGGATGCGGGACGACAGAGGTGCAGCGATGGTGGAGTTCGCGCTCATCGTGCCGATCCTGTTGATGCTGCTCGTCGGCATCATCGAGTTCGGCCGGGCCTACAACACGACGATCTCGATGCAGTCGGCGGCCCGCGAAGGCGCGCGTGCGGCGGCGTTGGGCAACGACGGGACCGTCGACGCGGTGGTACGGGATGCCGCCCCGTCCGTCGACATCGACGCCGTGGCGATCACGCAGGCGTGCGTCGACGGTGAGGACGGCGAGGCCAGAGTGACGGTCACCGAGGACTTCACCTTCGGGATCCCGTTCGTGCCGCTGGGGACCAGGACGTTGACGGCCACGGGGGTCATGCGATGCGGCGTGTGAGCCGAGCGACGAGCACCGACGACCGAGGCGCCGTGCTCGTGTGGGTGGCGACCTCGCTCGTCGTGCTGCTGGGCATGGGCGCCCTCGTGATCGATGTCGGTGCGCTCTATGCGGAGCGGCGCCAACTGCAGAACGGCGCCGACGCCGCCGCGCTCGCCGTGGCCAAGGACTGCGCGCTCGGCGACTGCGTCGACGAGGCCGCGACCGCCGACCACTACGCCGACGAGAACGCCAACGACGACGCGTCGAACGTGCCGCTGGTCTGCGGCGACGGGCCCGGCCTGGTGGCCTGCCCAGAACCGCCACCCGCCGCCGAGGGCGCGTCGGGGTGGGTACGGGTCGACACGAGGACCGACAATCCCGCCAATCCCGGTAACGACGAGCAGATCGACTTCGTGCTGGCACCGGTGCTCGATGCCGCCAACGTCGGCGAGACGGTCGAGGCCAGCGCGGTGGCCGCTTGGGGGCCCGCCGGCTCGGGCACCACCATCCCCTTGACCTTCTCGGTGTGCGAGTTCAACGAGCTGGGTGGATCGGTCGACCCGCCGGCCTTCCCCGACGGGACCGGCTACATCTACTTCCACAACACGACGGAGGCGGGCACCTGTCCGGCCGGGCCCTCCGGCGCAGATCTCCCGGGCGGGTTCGGCTGGCTCGCCGAGGACGGCGACTGCGAGGTCGACATCGATGCGGGCGGCTGGATCGACGACAAAACGGGCAACTCACCGCCGCCGGGCTGCGACCCCGAGGACTGGCAGAACGCCGAGGTGCTGCTCCCCCTGTACGACCGCACGAACGGTCTGACCGGCAGCAACGGCGAGTACCACGTGGCGGGGTTCGTCGGCTTCAGGATCCTCGGATACCACTTCAACGGCAACAACCGGTGGAACATCAACCGGTGCCCGAACACCCAGGGCAACCAGGCGGTGTGCATCTACGGCGAGTTCACCCGGATCACCACGACCGGGGGCGGGTTCGGCGGGGGCGACGACTACGGCGCCCGCGTCGTCAGGATGATCGGCTGACCCCCATGGCGGAAGGGACACCATGAACAGAAAGATCACAGGCATCATCGCGGCCATCCTCCTGGCCTCGGTGGGCACGTTCGCCCTCGTGGCCTACGTGCGATCGGCCAAGGACGAGGCGGTGGCCGGCGAGCGGCAGGTCACGGCCTACGTCGTGCGCGAGGCCACCCCCAAGGGGGCCACGCTCGACGAGGTCCAGGGTGCGGTCGAGCGGACCGAGGTCCCCGCCAAGGTGCGGCCCGACGACGCCGTGACCGACCTCGACGACCTCGACGCCGACCTCGTCGCCGCCGTCGACCTCGCCCCCGGCGAGATGCTGCTGAGCAGCAGGCTGATCGCAGCCGAGGACCTGACCCGGGCCCAGGTGCCCGAGGGCCTGCAGGAGCTGACGGTGGCGCTCGAGCCCGAGCGGGCCGTCGGCGGCAGCCTGCGGGCGGGCGACACCGTCGGGGTCGTGCTGTCGTTCGACCCCTTCGACGTGCCGGACGGCGCGGGTGGCGACCAGAGCGAGCAGACGCCGAACATGACGCACCTCACCTTCCACAAGGTGCTGGTGACCAGCGTGCAGTTCGACCAGAGCGAGTCCGAGCCCACAGCACCCGTCGGCGGTGACGACGAGGAGGAGGCCGACGAGTCGGTCGAGCGCGCACCCAGCAACCGGCTGCTCGTGACCCTGGCCGTGTCCTCGCCCCAGGTGGAGCAGGTGGTCTTCGCCGCCGAGTTCGGGCACATCTGGCTCACCGCCGAGAACGCCCAGGCGACCGAGGACGGCACCCGGGTCGTCACCCTCGGCGAGGTCTACGGACCCGCCGGCGCCGCAGTCGTGGCGCCCCGGCCATGAGCCCGGGAGGCGGTCCCGGCGATCGACCCGGTGCGGCGCCGCGCGGCGACCAGACGACACCCTTGACGGTGGCGTTGCTCAGCGGCAACAGCGATCTGAGGACGTGGCTCGCATCGGTCGCCGGCCCCGGGGCGCAGGTCCGGTTGCAGCAGTGGCAGAGCGGCGGGCAGCCCCGCCCGGTCGACGGCATCGTCGACGAGATCGCCGCCGACGACATCCACGTGCTGTGCATCGGCGACGACGTCCCGCTCGAGATGGCGTTCGCCGTGGCGTCCCTGGTCGACCGCTCCCATGCGCACATGAGCGTGATCCTGCTCGCGGCGCCGTGGCCCGAGGTCTGGCGCGAGGCGCTGCGCTCGGGCGTCCGCGACGTGGTCGACCCGAGCGGCGGCGACGCCGAGCTCGCACCCGCTCTGCACCGGGCGCTCGAACGGGCCGCCCACCTCAGCGAGTTGCGCGCGGCGGTCCCCACCGGGCCGTCGACCGGCAGGGTGATCGTCGTGCTGTCCGCCAAGGGTGGCTCGGGCAAGACGATGGTGGCGTCGAACCTGACCGCTGCCCTCGCCGGCATCGCCCCCGGCCCGGTCGCGCTCGTCGACCTCGACGTGCAGTTCGGTGACTCGGCCTCCGCTCTCGGCCTCGTCCCGGAGCACACGATCGCCGGGCTCTCGCTGGTGCCCGACATCGACTCGACCACCCTCAAGGTGTTCCTCACCCCGCACGAGCCGTCCGGGGCGTTCGTGCTGTGCGGAGCGAGCTCGCCGGAGGAGGGCGACAGCGTCACCGACAAGCACGCAGCCCGGGTGGTCGAGCTGTTGATGCGCGACTTCGCCTGCGTCGTCGTCGACACACCCGCGGGCATCGACGAGCGCACGCTGGCCGCGCTCGACCACGCGACCGACGCCGTGCTGGTGTCGACGATGGACGTCGCGAGCATCCGCAACCTGGGCAAGGAGATCCACGCCCTCGATCGGGTCGGCCTGCTGCCCGCCAACCGCCATTTCGTGCTGAACCGGGCCGACGCCCGGGTGGGCATCGACGTCGCAGACGTGCGGGCGGCGCTCGGGATGGACATCGACGCCGCGGTGCCCAGCTCGCGCGACGTGCCGCTGTCGATGAACCAGGGGCGGCCGCTCGTGGTCGACGAGCCCTC
Source organism: uncultured Acidimicrobiales bacterium (assembly GCA_963735375.1). Classification (GTDB taxonomy): domain Bacteria; phylum Actinomycetota; class Acidimicrobiia; order Acidimicrobiales; family VFJN01; genus ZC4RG19. The sequence continues at coordinate 658,811 of CAVTKS010000001.1, read as the reverse complement.
GTCGCCTGCCGCCCGCGAGCTGGTCAGGTTCGCCCACCGGTTCGTGCCCGACGGCGCCTCCCCCGACGGGGCCGACGACCAGCCCGGCGCGAGGCATGCGCGCGCCGACTCCGCCACCTGGTTCCGCCGGAAGGGGAAGTGAGATGAGCCTGTCCGATCGCCTGCGCGACGCCGGCCGCCCCACGGACCGCGCGCTGGTCGATCCCTCCGGGCCGGCCTGGAACGGCGAATCCGTGGTCACGGACGCCGTGGCCGAGCTCAAGGGGCGGGCCCAGCAGGCGCTGTTCGCCCGGCTGGGCGTGCGGCTCTTCGACTCGACCCTCACCGAGGAACAGCTCCAGGCCTTCGTGGCCCAGGAGATCACCGAGCTGATGTCGTCGACCACCGTGCCGCTGTCGGTGGCCGAGCGGCACCGGCTCGTCGACGAGATCATCGATGACGTGGTGGGGCTCGGGCCCATCGAGCGGCACCTCGCCGACGACACGGTCACCGAGGTGATGGTCAACGCCACCGACCCGATCTACGTCGAGCGCAGCGGGGTGATCGAGGAGACGGACTCTCGCTTCGTCTCCGTCGATCACCTGCGCCGCGTGATCGAGCGCATCGTGGCGCAGGTCGGCCGGCGCATCGACGAGTCGTCGCCCATGGTCGACGCCCGCCTGGCCGACGGGTCGCGTGTCAACGCCGTGATCCCCCCGCTGGCCGTCGACGGCCCGGTGCTGACGGTCAGGAAGTTCGCGCGCGACGCGCTCCAGATCGACGACCTCATCGGCCTGTCCACGCTCAGCAGGCCGGTCGCGGACCTGCTCTCCGCCTGCGTCCGGGGCGGGCTCACCGCGCTGGTGACGGGCGGCACCGGCACGGGCAAGACCACCATGCTGAACGTGCTCTCCTCGTTCGTTCCCGAGGGCGAGCGCATCGTCACCATCGAGGACGCGGTGGAGCTCCAGCTCCACCAGCGCCACGTGATCCGGCTGGAGAGCCGCCCGCCCAACATCGAGGGCCGCGGCGAGGTGACGATCCGCGACCTGGTGCGCAACGCGCTGCGCATGCGGCCCGACCGCATCATCGTCGGCGAGGTCCGCGGCGTCGAGGCGCTCGACATGCTCCAGGCCATGAACACCGGGCACGACGGCTCGCTGTCCACCATCCACGCCAACAGCCCCCGCGACGCGCTGTCCCGCCTCGAGACGATGGTCCTGATGGCGGGCCTCGAGCTGCCCACACGGGCGATCCGCGAGCAGGTCGCGTCCGCGCTGGACCTGATCGTCCACCTCCAGCGGTTCCGCGACGGCACCCGCCGCGTCACCCAGGTGTCCGAGGTCGTGGGGATGGAAGGCGACGTGATCACGCTGTCCGACGTCTTCGTCGTCGACTACTCCGCGGGCTTCGGCCCCGACGGCAGGTTCCAGGGCGAGCTGCGACCGACGGGCATCCGGCCGGCCTTCTCGGACCACCTGTCCGACCTCGGCATCGCCCTGCCGGCCGGCATCTTCGGCGGTCACGACCTGTTCGCCGCGGACGCAGGGTGGTGACGCGGATGGCGCAGCACCGGCGCGCCCGCCGGATCGCCGCGGCGGCCTCCACGGTGGTCGCCACCCTCGTCGGGACGGCCGTCGGGGTGGCCCTCGGCGGCGGCACGGCGCATGCCCAGGAGCCGCCGTCGATCGAGATCACGTCGACCGACGCCTCGGCCTACCCGACGGTGACAGCCGTGGTCACGGCCCCGACCGGCCTCGCCGGGGTCGACTACCCCGCCGGCGCGTTCGAGGTGCTCGAGGACGGGCAGGCCGTCGACGCCACGGTCGAGCGGATGCCGACCGACAACCTGGAGATCATGCTGGTCCTCGACACGTCGGGGAGCATGGAGGGAGCGCCGCTGGTCGCTGCGCAGGAGGCTGCCTCCGGGTTCCTCGACGTGCTGCCCCCGGAGGTGCGGGTCGGCATCGTCGGGTTCGGCCCCACGCCGACCCTGCTGGCGGCGCCGACGGACGACCGCGCGGCACTCGCCGCCACGGTCGCCGACCTCGCGGTCGCCGGCGAGACGGCCCTCTACGACGCCGTCGTGCACGCCACCTCGCAGTTCTCCGCCGACACGAGCGACCACGTGGTCGTGCTGCTCTCCGACGGCGGCGACACCGCCAGCTCCGCCGACCTCGCACAGGCCGAGGCCGCCGCCGCCTCGGCGACCCTCAACGTCATCGAGCTGGTGACGCCGGAGAGCAACCGGGCGGCCCTCGAACAGCTGGCCGCCGCCGGCCAGGGCAACGTGTCGTCGGCCACCGACCCGGCGACGCTGGCCGACCTCTACCAGGCCACGGCGCGGGCGCTCGTCAACCGCTACCGGGTCAGCTACACGAGCACGGCCCAGGGCGCGGCGGATCTCACCGTGCGACTGACCACGGACGAGGGTCCGCGCGAGCACACCGCGCAGGTGGCGCTGCCCGACGCGCCCGCGGCGCCGGCCCCGCCCACGACGGTCGACGCCCCAGGCCGAGCGGCAGGCCGCGGCGTCGTCGACAGCCCGTCGTCGTCCCGACTGGGGCTGACCGTCGGCGCGGTCGCCGTGTTCCTGGCGCTGCTCGTCCTCGGCCTGGTGGCCCTGCCGCCCGACCCCCGCGCCCGGCTCACCGCCGCGCGCCTCAGCGCCACGCACGCCGTGGCCGATCGCCCGACCCCGTCGCAGATCACCCAACGCATGACCACGGCGGCCGAGGAGTTCCTGGAGCGACGTGGCCAGCGCCAGACGCTGGCGACGACGCTGGAGGTGGCCGGCATCTCGCTGCGCACCGGCGAGTACGTCCTTCTTGCCGGTGCGGCCACCGTCGTCGGCTCCCTCGCAGGGCTCGCGCTGACCGGCCCCCTCGGGCTGCTCGCCGCCCTTGTGATCGTCCCGCTGGCGGCGTGGGCACTGGTCAGCGGCATGGCGGACCGTCGGCGGACCCGTTTCGCCGACCTGCTGCCGGACAACCTCCAGCTCCTGACCTCCACGCTCCGCTCGGGCTACGGGCTGATGCAGGCGCTCGACACCCTGGGCCGGGAGGCCTCGGAGCCGGCGCGCACCGAGTTCCGCCGCGTGCTGCTCGAGACCCGCGTCGGCCGCGACCCCTCCGACGCCCTGCGGGCGCTGGCCGACCGGATGCGCAGCGAGGACTTCGAGTGGGTGGTGGGCGCCATCGACATCAACCGAGACGTCGGCGGCGACCTGGCGGTGATCCTCGACAACGTGGCCGAGACGATCCGCGAGCGCCAGCGGCTGCACCGGCAGGTCAAAACGCTGACCGCCGAAGGTCGCCTGTCCGGCTACGTGCTCACCGCGCTGCCGCCGCTGCTGGCACTGGCGATGATCGTGATCAACCCGGGCTACATCCAGAGGCTCGGCTCGGGCGTCGGCCTCGTCATGCTCGGCGTCGGGACCGTGATGCTGGCGGTCGGGTGGGTCTGGATCCGGCGTCTCAGCCGGCTGGAGTTCTGATGGCCACGGCGAACCACGCAACGATCGATAGGAAGGCGGAGCCACCCGCATGAGCGCCACCCTCGTCCTCGGCTCCGGCGCGGTGGTCGCGTCGCTCGGCGTGCTCTGGTGGGCGCTCTCGGGCCCGCGGGTGGCGCGGGCGCCGATCGACCTCACCGACGGCGTCCCTCTCCCGGTCACCGACCTGCGCGCGATGGCCCTGCAGCGCGGGGCCCGCGAGCGCGCCGTCGAACCCTTCATGGCCCGGATCGGCCTGCTCGCCCAGCGCCACACCCCGCGAGGTCGGGTCGAGGCGCTCGAGCAGCGGCTCCTGCTCGCCGGCACGCCGCAGGGCTGGACCCTCGAGCGGGTGCTCGCCGCCAAGGTCCTGCTCGGCGGCACCGGCGCGGTCCTGGGGGTGCTGCGCTTCGTGGTCGCACCCGGCGGGTTGGGTGTGATCCTCGCGATGGCGCTCGCCGCCTTCGGTTGGTTCGGCCCCGACCTCGTGCTGCGCCACAAGGCAGAGCAGCGCCAGGACCTGGTCAGGCGCACGCTCGCCGACGCCATCGACCAGCTCACGGTCACGGTGCAGGCCGGCCTCGGGCTGGACGCGGCCATCGCCCGGGTGTCGCGCCGGACCCGGGGCCCGCTCGGCGACGAGCTCGCCCGGGTGGGCCAGGACGTCCGCGCCGGCATGAGCCGCAGCGCCGCTCTCGCCGCCATGGCGGAACGGGTGCAGGTGCCCGAGCTGCGCCACGTCGTGCTCGCGCTGGCCCAGGCCGAGCGGCTCGGCGTGCCCGTGGCCAAGACCCTCGGGGTGCAGGCCCACGAGTTGCGCATCAAGCGGCGGCAACACGCCGAGGAGCAGGCGATGAAGCTGCCCGTCAAGATCCTGTTCCCCACCGTGCTGTGCATCCTGCCGACGCTGTTCATCGTGGTGCTGGGCCCCGCGGCGCTGAGCATCTACGACAACCTGGTGAAGGGGTGACGCGATGGCGTCCGTGATGCGGCCGACCCACCTCGCCCGAGGCGAGATGCAGTCGGCACTGTCGACGCTGGTCGAGCTCCACCAGGTCGAGCCGGGGGTGACCCGCGACGCCGGGTGCGCGACGGGCTTCACACCGCTCGACGAGGCGCTGTCCGGTGGGGTGCGCCCGGGCGAGCTGCTGCTGGTCGGCGGCAAGCCGGGGATCGGCAAGACGATCGCCTGCATGCAATGGGCCCGCACCATGGCGATGCGCGGGATCGTGGCCGTCTACCTCTGCTATGAGCACGACCCGGTGACGCTCGTGGCCCGTCTGCTGTCGTGCGAGCTACGGGAGGCGGCGCTCGCGGCGGGCCGGCACCTCGACTTCGGCCTCGAGGAGCTGCAGGGCCGCCTGCGCGACGTCGCCGCAGGTGCGCTGACGCTGCGCGAGGCGCTCGACTCCGACCCGTTGCTCGGCCGCGCCGAGCAGCGGCTGGCCGCGTACGCCGACCGCCTGGTGCTGTACCAGGGCTCCGGCGCGCGCACGGACTCCGCCGCGGTGGCCGACGCCGTCAGCCGGTTCTCGGGCGAACCGTGCGTGGTGTTCGTCGACTACGTGCAGAAGGTGCCGGTGCGGCCGGCGGTGGCGACCGAGGGCGAGCGGGTGGGCCGCGTGATCGAGTCGCTCAAGGAGCTGGCGCTCGACCAGCACCTGCCGATCGTGGCCATCTCGGCGGCCGACCAGCACGGGCTCACCGCACGCCGGCTCCACCTCCACCACTTCCGCGGCTCGGCGTCGCTGGCCTACGAGGCCGACGCCATCGTCGTGCTCAACGACAAGCTCGACGTCGTGTCCAAGGCGCACATCGCGTTCTCGACCAATCGCATCGACGAGTTCCGCCGCCAGGTCGTGTTCTCGATCGAGAAGAACCGCAACGGCACGAGCGACATCGACCTCGAGTTCGTCAAGGACTTCGGGCACTTCCGCTTCGACCCCCAGGGCACCTGGGTCGCGGAGCGGCTCTGGCACGAAGGCTCGGTCGAGACGTGAGCGTCGCTGCGGCCCTCAGCCGCGAACGCCCACCGCGTCGAGCACCTCGTCGAGCGTGCCCACCACGCCGGTGACGAACGCACCGAACTCGGCGAACCGGGCCGAGGCCTCGTCGTAGCGCATCTCGTAGACGCACGCCTTCAGATCGTCGGGATGCACGCCGAACAGCGTCACGCCCCACTCGAAGTCGTCGAGCCCGGTCGACCCGGTGATCAGCTGGAGAACCCGACCGGCGAACGTCCGCCCCGTGGCACCGTGCCCGAGCATGAGCTGCTCGCGGTCGTCGTAGGGCAGCTCGTACCAGTTGTGCGTGTCGCCCCGACGCTTCGACATCGGGTAGAAGCAGAAGGCCGTCTTCCCCTCGGGCGGCAGCTGCGGGTAGAGGCGGGCCTGCTTGCGCTCCTCCGGCATGCGCTCGGCGTACTCGGACACCTCCGTGAGCGACACGTAGCTGTCGACGACGCTCAGGCCGGCGGCCTCGACCTCGGTCTGGAACCGACGGAGCCGCCACAGATCGGGCCCCAGCGCGAGCAGGCACACGTCGCCCTTGTGACCCACCAGCGCGACGGGGACGACCTGGTGGTCGTCGGCCTCGAGCCCCTTGACGGCCGATGCCAGCGCCGTGGCGTCGGCCAGCGGCGTCACCTCGCAGAACAGGTGGAGGACGTTCCAACCGACGGTGGGAGAGAGCGGCTCGGGCATGTGCACGAGGGTAGCGGTGGCCCGCCCCGTAGCCCCGAGGCCGTGCCAGACTCCGCCGATGCGCAACGCCCGAGCCCGCGTGGTCGGTTCGATGGGTGTCGGTCTTCTCGTCGCAGCTGCGGCGGTCGCCGCGTGCGGGGCGTCCGAGCCGACATCGGCCGAGGCCGCCGCGGCCGAGACGGCCGACACCGTGTGCTCGCTGCTCCGCGACTGGAACAACGACCTGACCGGGGTGTTCAACTCGACCTCCGATGCCATCACCGACGCGGACGACCCCGACACCTCGGTCGATGAACTGGTGGCCGGGTTCGACGAGATGGTCGTCCTGGCCGCGGACCACCGCGCCGAGCTCGACGACCTCGACCTGCCGGCGGTCGCCGAACGTGACGAGCTGATCGCCGAGCTGACCGTAGGCGCCGACGAGTCGATCGAGGTGCTCGAGGACGAGCGGGCCGAGACCGTCGACCTCGCCCCGATCGAGGTCGACGACCAGGCGGGCGCGCTGGGTGGTGCGTCCGTCGGCCTCGAGCGGGCGACGTCGGTCCTCGAACCGTCGATCGGCACGTACCAGGACGAGGCCCTGCGGGAGGCGTTCGCCGCCGACGAGGACTGCGAGCACGTCATCCAGCCCTTCTGATCTCGGCGGGCGTGGCCGTCAGAGTGGCTCGACGGTGACCACGGCGTTGTAGTCGGGCACCTTCGACGCCGGCTCGCGGTGCGCCACGCCCGCCTCGATGAGCACGTTCCCCTCGGGCCAGTGGACCTGCAGGGTCTTGGCGGGTAGGCGTGCGAGCGTGACCGTGCCCTCGTAGGTGCCGGTCGTCGAGCGGAGACGCACGCGATCGCCGGCGTCGACGCCCACCTCGGACGCATCCGCGGGGTCGATGAGCACCGCGTCGCGCCCCGCCCCCGTCAGGGGGTCGACCTGGGCGTGGACCATGGAGTTGAACTGCTTGCCCCGGCGGGTCGACACGACGAACGACCCCGCCGGCAGGTCCTGCACCGGGGGGTCGAGGGCGCTGAACCGCGCCCGGCCGTCCGGCGTCGGGAACCGGCCCCCCACGCACAGGTGCCGGCCGCCCCACTGCACGGCGTCGCCGGTGTCGGCCAGCGTCTCGATGCCGGCGTAGAAGGGCACGACCCGGGCGATCTCGGCCCGAAGGTCGCGGTTGGTCGGCCACGAGAACTGTGCGCGCAACGACGGGCTCACGCGGGTGGCGACGTCGGCGAACAGGCGCCACTCGCTGCGGGCCTCGCCCACCCGGCGGGGCAACTCGGGGCTGAAGACGATGCGGCGCTCGGTGGTGGTCTCGGTGCCGCCACCCTCCTGCTCGTAGCGGGTGGCGACGGGGAGCAGCACGACGTCGTCGCCGTCGACCAGCATCTGGCTGGTCAGCACGACGTCCTGGTGGACGCGCAGCGGCACCCGGCCGAGCGCCGCCTCCACGGCCGGCGGGTCGGGCAGCACGTCGAGGAAGTTGCCGCCCGACATCCACAGCACATCCAGGTCGCCCCGGCCGGCGGCGTCGACCATCTCGGGCGCGGTCAGTCCCGGCCGGTCCGGCACGGGGAACCCCCACATTTCGCCCAGTGCCGCGGCGTGGTCGGCGTCCACCGGCACCCCGCCCGGCAGCGCCGTGGCGTACGCGCCCATCTCGGCGCCGCCCTGCACACCCGAGTGCCCGCGGATGGGCATGAGGCCGACACCGTCGCGGCCCACGCTCCCCTGGGCCAGCGCCAGGTTGACGATCCCCCGCACGCTGTCGGCCGCGTCACGATGCTGCGTGATGCCCATCGACCACACGTGGATCGCTCCGCCGGCCCGCACCAGCTCGTCGACGAAGGCGTCGAGGGTGGGCCGGTCCACGCCGGCGAGGCGGCCCAGGTCGTCGACCGACTGCCCGGCCAACCGGTCACGCAGCTCGGCGAAGCCCTCCGTGTGGGCGTCGACGAACGCCTCGTCGACGGCGCCGCGCTCGATCAGCACCTTCAGTGCCGCGTTCGCCAGCGCCACGTCGCCGCCGGGGCGGACGGGCACATGCAGGTCGCTCATCCTGGTCCCGAAGACCGCGGACTCGACGTTGGACGGCACCCAGTACCGCTCGAGGCCGGGCTCGAGGTACGGGTTGACGACCACGACCCGGCAGCCCCGCCGCCGCGCCAGGTACAGGTACTTCATGAAGACGGGTTGGTTGTTGGCGGGGTTCGACCCCCACAGCACGACCAGCGGCGCCTCGACGACATCCTGGAACGAGCAGGTCGTGGCCGCCACGCCCACGGTCTGGCGCAGCCCGACGGTCGACGGTGCGTGGCACACCCGGGCGGCAGAGTCGATGTTGGCGATGCCGAGCGCCCGGGCCGCCTTGGCCGCCGCGTAGTACACCTCGTTGGTGATGCCCCGGCTGGTCAGGTAGAGCGCCACCCGCTCGGGGTCGGACGAGCGCAGCCCGCCCGCCAACACCGACAGCGCCTCGTCCCACGACACGCGACGGAAGCCCGCCTCACCCCGGCGGCGGCGCATGGGATGGCCCAGCCGCCCGAGGGCGCGGAGCTGGCCGCCGGTGCGGCCCCGCAGCGCGGCCACATCGGACAGGATCAGCGGTTCGAACGCGTCGGCGGTGTTGAGCTCGAGCAGGCTGAGGCGGGTGGTGCACAGGTGCACCCCGTCGATGGTCCAGTCGTGCAGCCCCGCCACGCCCAGGGCGCACCCGTCGCACGCACCCTTGGTCAGCACCTGCCAGGCGTAGAGCGGATGGTTGCGGTTGGCCCACGCCGCCTTGGTCATGTCGCGGTAGTGGTTGGGCTTCTGCTCGCCGATGCCGTTGGGCCGCCACCCGGCCCACAGTCGCGGGTTCCAGCCGGTGAACTGCTCACGCAGGCTCACTACTGCGCCCCGTCGAGGCCGCTGTAGACGTTCAGTCGCCCGCCGCGCGCGAAGCCGCACAGGGTCATGCCGGCCAGGCGGGCGGCGCTGACGGCCAGCGACGACGGCGCGCTCACGGCCACCACGGTGCCGAAGCCGCCCGCCCACGCCTTCTGCACGATCTCGAAGCTGGCCCGGCCGCTGACCCACAGGCCCAGGCCCGTGGCGGGCAGCTCGTCGTCGAGCAGCAGGCGACCCACGACCTTGTCGACGGCGTTGTGCCGGCCGATGTCCTCGCGGCCGACCACGGGAGCGCCGACACGGTCGAACGCCACCGCCGCGTGCACGGCCCCGGTGACCGCGAAGAGCTCCTGGTCGCCGACGATCGTGTCGGGCAGGGCGGCCAGCACGTCGAGCTCGATCGGCCGCCGGGGTGGCAGGGGGTGGAGCCGCTCGCGCAGCTCGTCGACGGCCGTCGTGCCGCACATGCCGCACGACGACGTCGTGGTCGTGAGGCGTGGCGTGGGTGTCGGCGCCCGTCCGCCGGTGTCGACGGTGACGACGTTGAAGTCGCTGTCGACCGCCGAGCCGGTGCCGCAGTACTTGCATTGGCGCACGGGCGCGCCGTCGAGAAGCCCTTCGGTGAAGCAGAACCCCGCCGCGAGCTCGAAGTCGTGCCCCGGCGTGCGCATCGTGGTCGACACCAACGCCCCGTCGAGGTGGATCTCGAGCGGCTCCTCGACGATGAGCTGGTCGGGCTGACGGCTGAGGGCGTCACCGTCGTAGCGGTGGGTCAGCACCTTGGCCGTGCGTCCGCGTGACACGCGACCGAGGGTATCGGCGGCCGGCCCCTCGTCGGTGACCTGAGTCGTCAGTCGGCGGCGCGCACCGTGAGCGGTCGCAGCACTTCGGCGCCGACCTCGCCCTCGACCAGGTAGGCCGTCAACTCGTTGGTTCCGTCGACGAACAGCCTCGGCGGCAGCAAGCCATGCACCAGGCCGAGGCCATCGCCGATGCCCTGCTCGACGGCCGTCACCGCGCCGATCGTTCCGTTCAGCCCGTAGGCGACCACCGCGCCCTTGGGCAGATCGGCGTCGCCCACGACCTCGAGCAGCAGCTCGTCCGGCCCGGAGGCCGTGATGTCGTCAAGGCGTTCGACCTCGACCACCGTGTCGGCGCCGTCCCCGACCCTGAGGCCGTCGATGCCGTGGCCGACCAGGTCACCGTGCGCCGTCCGCTTCCACACGGAATCTGGTCCGTCGAACTCTGTGGCGTCGTGGGCGAGCACGTTCGCGAACCGTTCGTCGACGTCGTCGATCTCGAGGAGCGCGTCGTCCTCGTCGGCGTGGATGCCGTTGTTCTCGTTTTCCTGGGTGACCTTTGTGTCGAGGCCGCGGTCGGAGGCCTCGGACGCAGGCATGCCGTCGACGTCCCACGGGAGGTCGACGCCCAGGATGTCGGCGATCGTCGGCACGACATCGACCGCCAGAACATTCGAGTCGTCGATGCGCGGCGCGGTCTGCCCGGGTGCCTTGACGAAGAGGGGTGCCCACATGACCTGCTCGGCGTTGCCCTCGGTCAGGCCGCGCATGAGCTCGGCGGGCAGGAAGGACTCGCCGTGGTCGGCCGTGACGACCACCAGTGTGTCGTCGAGCGTGCCGGCCGACTCGACCTTGTCGAGCAGTTGGCCCAGCAGGCGGTCCGCGGCTTGCAGCTGCAGCAGGTGGCGCTGGTGGCCGACGGGGATGCCCGATTCGGTCCAGCCCATGCCGTACGTGCCAGTCAGTCGGTCGCCCGCCGCCTCGTAGGGCTCGCCCTCGTCCGTCAGGTACCACGGTCCGTGCGGGAGCACCGCATGGTAGAAGATCAGCTCGGGCTCGCTGCCCGACAGGTGCTGCGCATCGATCCAGCTCTCGGCGCGGTCGTAGCGGTCCTCACCGAGCGCACCCGGCAGATCGAGGTCGGTCTCTTCCGTCTGGCCTCCGGACCACGTCGTGACCGCGTCGCCGAGCAGCAGCCCCAGGCCGGGCGGCTGGTCGCGGACGCACAGGTCGTCGGGGCACAGCCGTGTGACCGCCTCGCGCACGTGCATCTCGTAGGAACCGCCGAGCAGCGTGAAGATGTTCTTGTCGTCGTCGGGTGACAGCGACTCGCCCCGCTCGCGGAACTGGCCCGTGAGGATCGTGGGCACGGACTGCCCGGTGTACGCCGACACGGACGTGTGGTTGCGGTACCAGTCGGACGTGGCGGCTAGCCGTGCGAAGTTGGGGAACGCGTCGCCGTCGACGTGACCGGTGCCGTCGAGCAGCGACATCGTCGGCAGGGCATCGAACACGAGGAACATCACGTCGGGTGGATCGTCGCCGAGCATGGCCGCCACGTCGGCCGCGTGCTCGTCGTCGAGCGCCGGGCCGTCGCCGAAGACCATGGCCGAGGTGGGCGCCAGGAACAGGAACTGCACCAGGAAGATGACCGAGGCGACACCGACGAACCGCAGGTACGACCGGGTGGACGGTCGCCGGGCCCGGAGCGCGCCGATCAGCAGCGCGCCGATGGCTCCGGCCAGGATCATCTTCTCCGACTCCGGCGGGTAGCCCGTGATGCCCTGGCCGATCTGCCAGACGGCCATGCCGCCGACGACGGCGACAAGTGCCACGTGCAACCGCCAGCGCGTCGTGGCCCCCAAGGGCCGGCCGACCAGGCCGACCAGCGCCAACACCAGCGCCGGCGCGAACGCGACGATGAGACCGAACAGCACGATCGTGGCGGCGTCGGCCCCCCGTGCGATGAAGGTGTCGGGCGACCGGCCGAACGTGTCGAGGATCGATCGGCTGAATGCGAACGCCGCGAGGCCCGAGACCTCGAGCGCGAGCAGAAGCTCGGCGATGTACCACGTGCGGCCCTCGTCGAGCGCGGCAGCGGGACCGGCACCCGCATCGTCCGCCGCGGTGTCGCTCTCGTTCGATTCCGGCTCAGCGACCTCGTCGCGAGTGGTCATCGTTCCGTCTGCCGCCCCAGCCGCAGCCGTCAGGGCTTGGCCTCCACCAGGTAGATCGTGCGAGTCCCTCCCGGCAGGGTCTCCTGGCGGTGGACGAGGAACTGCTCGTCGAGCAGGGCCTCGAACGCGTCCCGCTGGTAGTCGTCGAACAGACCGGCCGGCTTGTTGGCCAGGAGGCGCTTCACCTGCACGTCATCGACGTGGGGGAACTCGACCACGACCCGGCCCCCGAACGACGCCAGCCACGCCACGACCTCGGGCAGCGGCACGTTGGCGGCGATGGTGAGGTGGTGGATGAGCGCCAGCGCCAGCGTGGCGTCGGGCTGCACCCGATCGACGAACGGCGCCCGCTCCCGGTTGCGCCAGCCGATGCCCCCGGACGGGTCGACCAGGTTCATCACGAGCGGGAGGATGTTCTCCTTGCCCGCGGCGCGGAGGCGCCGGTAGAGCAGGTCGACGACCTTCTCGTCGCCGTCCACGGCCACCACGTAGTCCGCGTGCTCCGCGGCCAGCACCGAGTACTCGCCGTCGTTGGCGCCCAGGTCGAGCACGACCCGGCTCTCGCCGTCGTCGAGCACAGCGCGCACGAAGGCCTGCTTGGCCTTGGCGTCGTCGTCGCTGTACGAGCAGGTGTCGCGGTAGTCGGACCAGACCGAGTGATCGTCGTCGGCCGACGACCCGCGCTTGGCCACCTCGAGGGCCGTTCACCAGCTTGAGCAGGTTCTTCGTCGTGGCCTTGGCCAAGTCGGTCGAGAACCCCGACGCCTTCAGGTCGGACTTCACGGTCTCCGACGCGGTCGTGACCTTGCGCTCGAGCAGGCTGTGCAGCGTCACGTTGCGCAGGACGCCCTTGCGGAAGCGGCGCAGCCCCGAGAACATGCCGGCCACGTCGGATGCGCTCAACCCGTCGATGGCACCCCGCAGGAGCGGCTGGAACGGCACGCCGACGTGCGCCTGGACCAGCAGCGGGAACAGCATCGTCTGGCAGAACTGCCGGTAGCCCGGCCACGGGCCCGCCGACTGCTCGAACGAGCCGATGTCGATGAACGTGGGCCGCGCGCCGACGAACTGGACGTTGTACGCCGTGCCGTCCTTGAGCGACAGGCCCTCGTCGAGCGCGGCGGCCAGCACCTCGAGGTGCAACGCCGCGGCCTCGCGGAGCATCGCGAACGGCCACTCGTAGGGATACGAGATCACCGGGATGCGCTCGTGTTCGAGCACCCGCGCCCACGGTTGGCCGCGGGGTGACAGCGGGGCGTCGCCGTCGTGCGCGGTGGTGCGCACGACCTGGCCCGATTCGGTGAGCCGGGGGAAGAACCCCGTGGCGCTGAGCCGGTCCCAGTCGTCGGCCGCCTGGCCCGACAGCCCGCGGAGCACCTTGCCGTCGGCCCTGAACACGGCGCTGTCCGGGTCGCGGAACGACCCCGGTTCGTAGCTGGTCACGACTGGCGGTAGCTCAACTCAGGAATCGGAGGCGACAGTCGTCGTCTTGTCGACCTCGACGTCCGCCGTCGTCGCGTCCGCCTGCTCCGCATCGGTGGCCTCGGCATCGGCCGAGAACTCGGTCGCGTGCTTGCGCTTGCGACCGAAGCCGCCGGAGAAGCGGGCACGAGCCTGCTTGGCGGCGACACCGGCGGCAGCCACGCCGCCGACGAGGGCGGAGGCGATCAGACTTCCGGACCCGGGATCGAGGTAGGCGAGCGTCACGTGTGTTCCCCCTTGCGGAAGGCCGGCCTGACGATACCCCGGAGATCCACGGCGTAGGTGGCATCTCGCCACCTTGCGTTCCCCCAGCCAACATCAAACCGACACCGGTGGTCTACCGGTTGGTCATGTAGCCGGCATTCTGACACACGTCTCACCCCGCTACTCAACCAGGTGGTCGGCTGCCCGTCATCTTGGCGTCGATGACGCGTACCTGTCAGGGCAGCGTCTGACAGGGGCCGCCGCCGCATGTGTCGGCGAGGATCCCCTCGTCGAGGAACGACGTCGCCACGGTCAGGACGTCGACCTGCCCGCGGCCCATGCCGTGCGGGTCCTCGCCTGCCCGGTTCGGCACGTTGCCGAGCGGCGGGGCGTCGGTGCCGAAGTCCCACACCACCAGGTACGAGCCGCCCTCGTCCGGCAGGCGGCGGGCCCGGTCGATGCCCCAGAACGGCTCGACGTCGGGGCTGCGCCCGTCGGCCAGGGCGGGGACGCGCAGCTCGGCGCCGATGGTGCGCGCCATCACCTCGGTGGCCACGTTGGCCACCTGGTGATCGCCGAACGCCTCGAAGAGCATGACCTCGTGGCGCGGCGTGTCGTGATAGGGACGACCGGTGATGTGTTCGGCGTAGCCGTTGTTCTCGCCCCGGTCCCACAGCATCTGGGCCAGCAGGATGGTGAGCTGTCGGTCGACCCAGTCGGGGTAGCTGGGGTCGAACACCGTGCCGAACGCGTCGAAGTCGACGCTGCGGTCGAGCAGGGTCGAGTAGTTCATCGCCGGCACGCCCAGGAACGAGCGCTCCCAGTCCTGGGCGACGGCCGTGACCGCACCGCCGAGGATGCCGCCCTGGCTCACCCCGTTGAAGGTCAGGTTCTGCTGGTCGAGCAGCGCGGTGCCGTCGGCCGCCTGGAACGCCGGGTTCGACGACAGGCCCGCCGGGTGCTTCATGAGGCGCCCCAGGTAGAGCACGTTGAGCATCGACTGCTGCAGGCGGTCGGGGATGGCGCGGAACGCCGACATGTCGCCCAGCGCGGCGAGCACCGCCCCGATGTCGTCCTCCGACATGCCGATCCACCATGTGGCGCAGGTGGTCACGTTCGCCACCGAGGCGTAGCGCGAGCTGGCGCCGAACACCTCGCGGGCCGACCCGAGCAGGCCGTGCCCGTAGAGCATCATCCTCGTCGGGTTGGCGGTGCCGTCGGCGTTGGTGGCCGACCGGGGGATCGTGCAGATGAAGCGGGCGGTGTAGGTGCCGTTCTGCGTGGGGATCGCCGACGCGTCCGGCCCCACCCCGTTGTTGAGGGTCGAGCCCGGCGCTCCCGTGCCCGTCAGGTAGCTCGGCACCTCGAAGGTGCCCTGCACCTCGGTCGCCAGGTTGGCGCGCGTGCTCGGGGTGACGCTCGTGACGGCGAAGGCGGGGACGGCTTCGCCCAGCTGCCCGAACGCGTCGTCGCGCATCGCGAGGAGCCGTTCCGACAGGTTCTGCCCGCTCGCCACCGTGAAGTCCCACGCCAACGTCAACTCGTCGCGGTCGACTCGGGCGCGCTGCAGCGTGCGGAACAGATCCTCCATGTGGCGGCGCCGGTCCTCGACCTCGGGGACGTCCGAGCGGAGCCGGTCGCGGTACGCCCGGAACACGTCCGTGGGCTCGATCGGCTGGCCGTCGGTGTCGACGACCCCGCGGATGGCGACGATGTACCGGTGGCCCTCCCGGAAGTTCTCGGCGGGGCGGACGAACAGCAGCTGGTGGGCCGCGTCGGGGGCACGGGTGTCGAGCTCGGCCCAGTAGGGATGGCGTTCACCGGTCTGGGCATCGACGAGGGCGATCGGCGCGTCACGGTCCAACGACCGCGCCATGTCGGTGATCGGCGCCAGGCCGCTCGCCACGGGGTCGAGGCCGGGGAGCAGCACGGCTATCGCGGATCCGGGCGAGAAGCCGTCGTTGCGGTTCAGCTCCGCGGGATCGATGTGCACGCCGTGGACGTTGGCGGGCGTCGTCTCCGGAGCGAACTGCACGCGCCGTCCCGTCGCCGTGGACCGGTCGCGCACGGTGAAGTGGTCGTTGGGGAACGGGAGCATGCACCGGTCACCGCCCAGCGGATCGCACGTCGCCGGGTCGGTCGTGAGGGTGAGGTCGATCTCGCCCTCGAAGCGCGGCGGGTGGCCACCGCCGCCACCTCCACCAGGGCGGCCCGGGCCCGTCACGCATGCCGTCGTGGCGGTCGTCGCCACCAGCGCCAACGCGGCCAACCTGCGCCTCACCGAACGAGTGATCATGCCGTCCCCCTCGGGCCGATCCCCCTCAGGTCAGCCACAACCGGGTGAACGCTACATGTCTCGCAGTGGTCACCGCGCCAGTGGCACCCGTCGGGGCCGGTCGGACTGTGGGCCGGTCGCCCGCCTCGGGCATGCTCGTCGGGTGCAGGATCCGCCGGCTCCGCCGCCTCCCCTCACCCCCAGACGGTTGCTGCTACGCGGGGCGGCGAAGCGATGCCCGGTGTGCGGCGGCGGCAGGCTGTTCCGCCGGTGGTTCACGATCGTCGAGCACTGCCCCCGGTGCGGCTTCCGGCTCGAACGCATCGAGGGTCATTGGATCGGCGCCCTGGGCATCAACGTCGTCGTCAGCTTCGGCACCGTCCTGATTGCGGTGATCGTCGCGTTCATCGCCACCTATCCGGACGAGTCCACCACGGCTGCCGTGATCGCCGTCGTGGTCGTCGCCGTCGGCGTGCCGCTCGTGTTCTTCCCCGTCTCGAAGACGCTGTGGTGCGCCATCGACCTGGCCATGCGCCCGCTCGAGCCCGACGACGACGTCGATCCTCGGTGGCTGCCGCAGTCGACCCGGCACGAGGCCTGAGCCCGCGTCGGGATCCGCGGTCATCTGACGTTGCGTCGCTAGGAGACCAGGAGCGACGTGCCCAGCAGATGGGCGTGGTCGTTGAACCGCACCAGCTCCCAGCTGCCGTTCCTGTTGCCGTAGGGGTTGGGGCCGTGGCGCCACTCCGTGATCGACGAGTTCTGGGGACTGAACCAGGCACGCTCGCCGTCGCCCAACGGGTCGATCGCCAGCCAACGGATCATCGTCTGCACGATCACGCCGCCGTGGCACGCCACCACGACCGTTCCACCCGGGTGGCGTTCGACCAGCCGGTCGAGACCGGACTTGACCCGGGCCGCCATCTCGTTCCACGTCTCGCCGCCGGGGTCGCGGCGATGATCCGGCGTCCACCCCTCGTCCGGGTGGGGATAGCGCTCGTCGTAGGTCGCCCACGGCAGGCCGTCGCCCTCGCCCGGGTGGTGCTCGCACAGGTCGCAGTCCTGGCTGATCCGCGGGTCGCCGAGCGCGGGCGCCAGGATCTGGGCCGTCTCCACGGCCCGGGGCATGATGCTGGCGTACAGCGCGACCGGACCGCCCATCTCGTCGCGGGCCTGCCACCGGTCACGCAGCGCCTCGACCTGGGCACGGCCGCGGTCGGACAGCCCCTGGCAGCCCTTGTGACCGCCGACGATGCGCCGTTCCTGCGCGACCGACTCGCCGTGCCGCACCATCACGATCCGCGTCCCGTCCATCCCGGCACGCTACCGGTGCTCTGCCCGACGCCACGCGCAACCGCCGCCCCACGGAGGGGCGGCGGTTCCGCGTTCGGCTGCTGGACGAGAAGTCCTCGAGACTCCTGGTCGGACTAGAAGTCCTCGAGACTCCTGGTCGGACTAGAAGTCCTCGAGACTCCTGGTCGGACTAGAAGTCCTCCATGCCCCCGCCCGGGGCGCCTGCGGGGGCATCCTCGGGCTTGTCGGCGATGACGGCCTCGGTGGTGAGGAACAGCGCTGCGATCGACGCCGCGTTCTGCAGCGCCGAGCGGGTGACCTTGGCGGCGTCGATGATGCCGGCCTTGGTCAGGTCCTCGTAGTCGCCGGTGTCGGCGTTGAGTCCCTCGGACCCGTCGAGGTTGCGCACACGCTCGATGACCACGCCGCCCTCGAGTCCGGCGTTGACGGCGATCTGCTTCAGCGGCTCCTCGAGCGCCCGGGCCACGATGCGGGCACCGGTGGCCTCGTCGGCCGACAGGCTCTCGGCCAGCTCGAGCACCTTGACCTGGGCCCGCAGCAGCGTGGTGCCGCCGCCGGCCACGACGCCCTCTTCGATGGCGGCCTTGGTGGTGGACACCGCGTCCTCGATGCGGTGCTTCTTCTCCTTGAGCTCCACCTCGGTGGCCGCGCCGACCTTGAGCACCGCGACGCCGCCGGACAGCTTGGCCAGCCGCTCCTGCAGCTTCTCGCGGTCGTAGTCGGAGTCGGTGTTCTCGATCTCGTTCTTGATCTGCGTGACCCGGCCCGAGATGTCCTCGGCCGAGCCGGCGCCCTCGACGATGGTGGTCTCGTCCTTGGTGACGATCACCTTCTTGGCCTGGCCCAGCAGGTCGAGCGTCGTGTTCTCGAGCTTGAGCCCGACGTCCTCGCTGATGACCTGGCCGCCGGTGAGCACGGCGATGTCGGCCAGCATGGCCTTGCGGCGCTCGCCGAAGCCCGGGGCCTTGATGGCCACCGACTTGAACGTGCCGCGGATCTTGTTGACCACCAGGGTCGACAGGGCCTCGCCGTCGACGTCCTCGGCGATGATCACGAGCGGCTTGCCCGACTGCATCACCTTCTCGAGCACGGGCAGCAGGTCGCGGACCGTCGAGATCTTGCCGCTGACCAGCAGCACGGAGGCGTCGTCGAAGACGGCCTCCATGCGGTCGGGGTCGCTGATGAAGTAGGCCGAGATGTAGCCCTTGTCGAAGCGCATGCCCTCGACCAGGTCCATCTCCATGCCGAAGGTCTGCGACTCCTCGACGGTGATGACGCCGTCCTTGCCGACCTTGTCGATGGCCTCGGCGATCATCTCGCCGATCTCGGGGTCGGCCGCGGAGATGCCGGCGACCTGGGCGATCTGGTCCTTGGCGTCGACCTCGGCGGCCTGGGCCTTGATCGCCTCGACGGCCGTCGCGACGGCAGCCTCGATGCCCCTCTTGACCGACATGGGGTTGGCGCCGGCGGCCACGTTGCGCAGGCCCTCGCGCACCATCGACCAGGCGAGCACGGTGGCGGTGGTGGTGCCGTCGCCCGCGACGTCGTCGGTCTTCTTGGCGACCTCCTTGACCAGCTCGGCCCCGATCCTCTCGTAGGGGTCCTCGAGCTCGATCTCCTTGGCGATCGACACGCCGTCGTTGGTGATCGTGGGGGCGCCCCACTTCTTGTCCAGCACGACGTTGCGGCCCTTGGGCCCGAGCGTGACCCGGACCGCGTCGGCCAGCTTGTTCATGCCGGCCTCGAGGCTGCGGCGCGCCTCGGTGTCGAAAGCGATGATCTTCGGCATCCGTAAATCCCTCCGTTGGGCACGGGGTTAGCACTCGTCGAATGTGAGTGCTAGCCAGTCAACCACGCGCTTTCAGCACTCGCAACCGTCGAGTGCTAACGGATCAGCCTCCGGCGACGGCGGGGATGATCGCGACCTCGGCGCCGTCGGGCACCGGGGTGTCGAGGCCGTCGAGGAAGCGGATGTCGTCGTCGGCCACGAACACGTTGACGAATCGGCGCAGGTTGCCGTCGTCGTCGAGCAGGCGGGCCGTGAACCCCGGGTGGGCGCCGTCGAGGTTGGCGAGCACGTCGCGCACGTTGGCCCCGTCGAGCGACACCTCGGACTGACCGCCCGTGAGGGTGCGCAGCGTGGTGGGGATGCGAACGGAGACGCTCATGTCAGACCTGGTCCTTGACTCGGGGATGGCGGCCGAATCGTAACCAACCCCCCGTGACGTCCTCTCATTCCTCCCGGCGGGCGAGCACCTCGGCGACGGCCTCTTCGACGCAGGCGACCGTGTCGCGTCGAGCCCGGTCGCCGCCGAAGCGCGACACGAGCGACACGACGTCGATCCTGTCGCCGACGTCGACCGCCAGATCCGGCACCACCTCACCCACGACGGCCACGACCGGCACATCGAGCGCGGCGGCCATCTCGGTCACCCCGCCGACGACCTTGCCCTCGAAGGACTGCTCGTCGAGGAAGCCCTCAGCCGTGATGACCAGGTCGGCGCCCTCGATCAGGTCGTGGAGGTCGAGCTCGTCGGCCACGGCATCGAAGCCGCTCATGAGCTTGGCCCCGGCGACCGCCAGCCCACCGGCCAGGCCGCCGGCGGCCCCGGCGCCTTCGATCGTTCGCACGTCGACGCCGTGGTCGGCGAGGTACACGTCGGCCAACCGCTCGAGCCGGCGTCGCAACAGCTCGACCTGGGCTGGGGTCGCGCCCTTCTGCGGAGCGAACACCTCGGCGGCGTCGACGAACGGCGTGCGCACGTCGCACAGCGCGACGATCTCGACGCCCGCCAGCCGATGGAGCGGGTACAGCGACCGCAGGGCGCCCAGCCCACCGTCGGTGGTGGCGGACCCGCCCAGGCCGACGAGCAGTCGGGTGGCTCCGGCGTCGACGGCGGTCGACAGCAGCTCGCCGGTGCCGGCGGTCGACGCGGCGATGGGGTCGTTGCCCTCGGCGCCGCCGACCAGTTCCAGCCCGGACGCCCGGGCCATCTCGACCACCGCCGTACGACCGGCGAGCCGCCACTCGGCATCGACCGGTTCGCCGAGCGGGCCGGTGACCGTGGTGGTGCGGTTGGGCCCGCCCAGCGCGTCGAGCGTGCCCTCGCCGCCGTCGGCCACCGGCACCTCGTCGTGCCGCCAACCGGCAGCCGCGGCGGCGCGCCCCGCGGCGGCCGCCACCTGTTGCGCTGTGGCGGTGCCACGCATCTTGTCGGGGACGATCACGGCTCGCACGATCGGCCAGTCTGGCGCATGACGCCGTGCGATCCCTTGTGGTCGCGGCACGGATGTGCCGGCTCGCGGTTGCCCACCCGCCGGCGGACGGCCCCCCTTCGTCCGGCACTAGCGTGAACCACTCGTGGACCGCCCCGTCGTCGTCGTATCGAACCGTGGCCCCCTGTCGTTCCGTCACGGCGACGACGGCGCACTGGTGGCCAAGCGCGGCGCCGGTGGCCTCGTCTCGGGCATCGGCCCGCTGGTCGCCGGCACCGACACCCTGTGGGTGGCCGCCGCCATGTCCGACGGCGACCGCGCCGCGGCCGGCGCCGGCGTCGTCGACGCCGAGGACTTCCGGGTGCGCCTGCTCGGCATCGACCCCGACACCTACCGCCTGGCCTACGACGTGGTCAGCAACCAGATCCTGTGGTTCGTCCACCACGGCTTGTACGACCTGCCCCGCGAGCCGGCATTCGGGCCCGACCTGCGCGAGGCGTGGCAGGCGTACCGCGATGTGAACTACGCGTTCGCCGACGTCGTGGCGGAGGTGGCTCCCGAGGGCGCCGCCGTGCTGGTGCAGGACTACCACCTCGGCCTGCTCGGCCTGGGCCTGGCCGAGCGCCGGCCCGACCTCGAGGCGGTCCACTTCAGCCACACGCCTTTCGCCACCCCGACGTGGCTGCGGGTGCTGCCCGACCACATCGCCGCCGAGGTGCTGTCGGGCCTCGCCGCCCACCGGGCCTGCGGGTTCCACACCCAGCGGTGGGCCGACGACTTCGTGGCCTGCTGCCGCGACGTGCTCGCGCTCACGCCCCGCACGTTCGTGTCACCTCTCCCGGCCGACGCCGACGACGTGCTCCGGGCCGCCGCCACCTCGGCGTGCGACGCGGCGCTGGCCGAGATCGAGGCCGAGGTCGGCGACCGACTGGTCATCGCCCGGGTCGATCGCATCGAGCTGTCCAAGAACCTGCTCCGCGGCTTCCAGGCGTTCGACGACCTGCTCGACCGCGTCCCCGAGTGGCGCGAGCGCGTCGTGTTCCTCGCGTCGGTCTACCCGTCGCGCACGGGCGTGCCCGCCTACATCGAGTACCAGCAGGATGTCGAGGCGCTGGTCGAGCACATCAACGAGCGCTGGGCCACCCCCGACTGGACGCCCATCGTCTACGACACCCGCGACGACTACCCCCGCTCGGTCGCCGTGCTGCGGCGGGCCGACGCGCTGCTGGTGAACCCGATCCGGGACGGCCTCAACCTGGTCGCCAAGGAAGGGGGCATCGTCAACGAACGCGACGCCGTCCTGTGCCTTTCACGCGAGGCGGGCGTGTGGGACGAGGTGGGCGAGGCCGCGGTGCCCGTGCCGCCGTTCGACGTCGCCGGCACGGCCGATGCGCTCGACCAGGCGCTGCGCATGCCCGCCGACGAGCGGGCGGCCCGCGCCGCCCGGCTGCGCGAGCTGTCGGTGGCGCGCAAGCCGGCCGACTGGCTGGCCGATCAGCTGGCTGCCGCGGGCTGACCCGGCGCGTCCGGCCGGCCGGCGTGCCCCAGCCGCCGGAGGAAGGCGACGACCGCGGCCGGGCCGTCGAGCACCACGTCGGCCCGCTCGACCAGTTCGGCGGGCGACTCGGCGCCGGCCACCGCCACCCGCATGGTCCGAACCCCCCGTGCCGCCAGGCGATCGAGTGCGTCGAAGGCCGGCAGGTCGCCCCGGTCGTCGCCCACGAAGCACACGGCGGCCAAGCCGTCGACCAGGGCCTCCAGGGCCGTGCCCTTGTCGGCGGCGACGGGCGGATGCAGCTCGATCGACATCTTGGCGGGACGCGCCACGAGGCCCGACCGGGCTGCCTGCTGGTCGGCCCACTCCGCCACCGCCGGCCCGATGTCGGGCCGTGTGCGGTAGTGGAGCGTCAGCGACAGGCCCTTGGGCTCGACCACCATGCCCGTGGGGCCGCGGTCGGCCGAGATCCGCGCCACGTCAGCGACCGCCTGACGCCAGGCACCGGCTCCGGCGTCGTCGGTGCGCAGCCCGGCGCGCACCACCTCGAGCCCGTAGAGGCCCGACAGGACGATCGTGCTGGGCAGCAGAGGCTGCAGGAAGTCGATCGGGCGACCGGACATGACCGCCACGAGCCCGAAGCGATCGGCGAGGTCGACGAGGGCGTCGACCGCACCGTCGACGGGCCGGGCGGCGGCCGGGTCGTCGACGATCGGCGAGAGCGTGCCGTCGAAGTCGACCACCACCGCCGCGCCGGCAGGGTGGTCGACGAACGGGGCGAGCGCGTCGGGATCGCGGGGTCCGTCGATCACGGACGCAAGCTACCGCCGCGGATCGACCTCACGGAACGGGTGTCAGCCGTCCGCCAGGTCCGGCCCCAGCAGCACCAGGATGTTGGCGCCGGCGATGTCGACGGGCGGCGGGTCGGGCATCGCCTGCACGGCACCCTCGGGCGCACCGATGGCGGTCGCCAGCGCGGCGGCCTCGGCCTCGAAACCGGCGACGGGCAGCACCTGCGTGGCCTCGACCTGGTTCTCCGCGTTGGCCGCGGGCAGCGTCTGGTAACCGCCACCGGCGATCAACTCGCTCTGCTCTCCCGCCGCGCCCTGCACACCTGACGCGTTCGCGACGAGGACCACCACCTCGGCCGGCGGGCGGGCCTGTGGCGCCGTCGTCTCGGAGGCGGGTGGCGCGGTGCTCTCGGTGGTGCTGCCGGCGGCGTCGCCCGCGGGCTCGAGGCTGGGGCCCGCGCCCGTGTCGTCGATGGCGCGCAGGATGAAGAACCCGAGCACGACGGCAACCGCCACGAGGACCACGCCCCGGACGGGGCTGGCGCCTCGCGTCGGGCCGGTGGGGGGACGCTCGGTGGTCTGCATGCGGTACGGGGCCTCCTCAGCGATCGTGTCCGACGATGGCACGGCCGTCGACGCGCGCCTGGCGGCGGCGCAGCCGGGCCCGCCGCAACCGGCGGACCACGAGAGGGTCGTGGGCCACGGCTGCCGGGTCGTCGATCAACAGGTTGAGCAACTGGTAGTAGCGGGTGGGGGAAAGGTCGAGGCGCGCACGGATCGCGGCTCCCTTCGACGATGGGAGCTGCCACCAGCCTCGTTCGAACTCGAGGATCGCACGGTCACGATCGGTGAGTGCCACTGCCGTAAGGCTGGCCGGACACGGTACGCGATGCAAGCACCCTCCGAGGCCGAGCGAACGCGAGGCCGTGGCCCGAGCGGCCCGGAGCGCAGCGACGAGAGCGGACCACACGAGGCCGAGCGAACGCGAGGCCGTGGCCCGAGCGGCCCGGAGCGCAGCGACGAGAGCGGACCACACGAGGCCGAGCGAACGCGAGGCCGTGGCCCGAGCGGCCCGGAGCGCAGCGACGAGAGCGGACTCCCCGGACGGGGGCCGGTAGTGTCACGGGTCTGCCCGAGTAGCTCAGCTGGCCAGAGCAGGCGCCTTGTAAGCGTCAGGTCGCGGGTTCGACTCCCGCCTCGGGCTCTCATCGAGCCTCGGCGGTCACCGGCGGCGGGCGATCTCGAAGCACGCCAGCGCTGCGGCGGCCGACACGTTGAGCGAACCCAGCACGCCGGCCATCGGGATCGCCACGACCTCGTCGCAGCGCTCCCGCACGAGTCGCGACAGACCGCGGCCCTCGGCACCGAGCACCAGGCACACGGGCCCGTCGGCGCCGGCGACGTCGTACAGCGACGTCGACGCCGCGCCGTCCAGGCCGACGACGTGCACGCCGGCCTTGCGCATGTCGGCCAGGGCCGTCGGCAGACCGCCGACCACCGCCATCGGCACGTGCTCGATCGCGCCCGCGGCGGCCTTGGTGGCGGCCGGCGTGACGTGCACGGCCCGGTGGCGCGGGAGGATCGCCCCGGTGACCCCTGCGCACTCGGCCGAGCGCAGGATCGCGCCGAGGTTGCCCGGGTCGGTGACACCGTCGAGCGCGACGAGGAACGGGGCCGCGCGCCCCTTGGCGCTGACCAGGGCATCGAGGTCGGTCTCCGGGAGCGGGGCTGCCAGCGCCAGGACACCCTGGGGAGCCTCGCAGCGGGCCTGGGCGGCGAACCGTCCCCGACTCACCGTGGACACGGTCACTCTGTTGCCGGCGGCCAGCTCACGGATGTCGCCGAGGATGGGCGAGTCGTCGCCCTCGTCGACCATCCAGATCTCGCGCACCTTGCGGCGGCCCGCGACGAGCAGCTCGCGGACGGCCTGGCGGCCCTCGACCTGGTCGCCGCCCAGGCCGCGGGCGGGCGACGAGACGCGGCCGCGACGGCCGGCGGGCAGCGGCTTGACGGGACCGCGGGTGGTGATGCGGGTGGGAGGCGGCGTACGCCCGGCCCGCCCCTGGCCCCGCCCCGCGGCCTGCCCGCGTTGGCCCTGGCCCTGCGACTGGCCGCGCCCCGGGGTCTGCCCGCGTTGACCCTGGCCACGCGCCGGGCCCTGGCCTCGGCCCCGGCCGCTCTGGCCCCCCGCCCCTCGGCGCTGCGGGCTCACGACGCACCCGCCACGAGCGCCACGGCGAAGCAGGCCACGCCCTCGGACCGGCCCAGCGCGCCCAGGCCCTCGGCCCGTTTGCCCTTGACTGTCACCGGGGCACCCACCGCGGCGGTGAGCCGCTCGTGGATGGCGTCGCGGTGCGGTGCCAGCTTCGGTGCCTCGAGCACCACCGTGCAGTCGACGTTCTGGGGCGCCCAGCCGGCGGCGCGCACGTCGGCCACCGCCCGGCACAGCAGATCGATCGAGTCGGCCCCCGCCAACGCGGGGTCGGTGTCGGGGAAGTGCTGGCCGATGTCGCCCAGGCCCGCCGCGCCCAGCAGCGCATCGGTGACGGCGTGGGCGATCACGTCGGCGTCGCTGTGCCCGGCCAGGCCGGGAGCGCCCGGGAACGCCACGCCCCCCAGCACCAGTGCGCGCGCCGGGTCGTCGGAGAAGGGGTGCACGTCGAAGCCCTGGCCCACCCGCAGCCGCGGTGCGTCAGCGGGCACGGAGCAGCGCCTCGGCCATCACCAGGTCGGCGGGTCGGGTGATCTTCAGGTTGCCGGGGGAACCGTCCACGACGACAACCTTGCCACCCGCGGCCTCGACCAGCGACGCATCGTCGGTCGACTCGGCGCCGGCGACGTGTGCCTCGCGCAGCGCGCGTGCCCGGAAGGCCTGCGGTGTCTGCACCGCCACCAGACCGTCACGGTCGACCACCCCGCCGGCCCGCGATCGCAGCGTGTCGCTGACCTCGACTCCGGGCACAGCCGCGTCGGCCCCGGCCCGGACGGCGTCGACCACCGCCGCGAACGCGGACTCGTCGGCCAGCGGGCGGGCGCCGTCGTGCACCACGACCACGTCGGCATCGTCGGGAACCAGGGCCAACCCCGCGCGCACGGACCCCGACCGGGTCTCCGCGCCCACGGCGACGGCGTCGGCCCCGGGCTCGACGTCGGTGGCATGGGACGGGGCGACGACCAGCACCACGCCGTCGGCGACCCCGCGCGCCGCCGCGAGCGACCAGTCGAGCACCCGCCGCCCGGCCAGCGGCTCGTACTGCTTCTCAGCGCCGAATCGGCGACCCGAGCCGGCTGCGACGACGATCACCCACACGTGTCCCATGACCTGCTGGAGGCTACTGGCGCGTCGCGGAACCGCTCGTCCCGGCGACGGAAACGACCAGGTCGACGCGGTCGGTTGAGACCGCCGTCACCCATCTGTCAAGACGTCAGGTCCGCTCGTCGTTATCGTTCCCGGGTGATGAGTCCCACCGACCTGCTCGCCGACGTCGACCTCTTCGGCGATCTCACGCCCCAGGAACTGCTCCAGCTGGCCGACGCCAGCACCACCGAAGACCTCCGGCGCGGCGACGTGCTGTTCCACGAGGACGACCCGGGCGACACCGTGTACATCGTCATCGAGGGCCGCATCGCCATCGCCAAGCGGTCGATCGACGGGCGCGAGTCGGTGGTCGCCCTCATGGAGCCGGGCGACCTGTTCGGCGAGATGCAGCTGTTCGAGAACCAGGGCCGCACGGCCGAGGCCCGGGCCCTGGAGCAGTCGCAGGTGCTGGCCATCGGCTACGGGCCGATCCGGGCGGTGTACGAGCAGCGGCCCGAGCTGTTGTGGGGGGTCGTGGCCCTACTGGCCGGCCGTCTGCGCACGATGGACGTGGCGCTGGCCGACTCGGTGTTCCTCGACGTCACCGGCCGTACGGCCAAGCGACTGGTCGAGATGGCCGCCGGCGCCGACGAGTTCACGCTGCCGGTCACCCAGGAGGAGCTGGCGGCCATGGTCGGCGCCTCGCGCGAGCGTGTCAACAAGGCCATCGCCAGCTTCGTCCGCCTGGGGTGGATCGAGCAGTCCGAGCGCCGCTACCGCATCACAGACCGCGAGCAGCTCGAGCGCCGAGCGCGCTAGCCGTCGTCTCCGCTGCCCAGGTGGTCGAGGACGCGTCGCCACGCATCGGCCGCGTCGTCGGCCCGGTGGGTGGGGCGGTCGGGGTCGTGGACGAAGCCGTGGTCCGCGCCTTCGTAGCGCACCACCTCGACACCCGCGGCCTCGAGCGCGGCCAGGTCCTCGGCGGGGAGCCACGGGTCGACGGTGCCGGCGATCTCGAGCGCCGGACAGGCCGACGGCGACGCCAGGGCGTCGAGCGGCTCGCCCTGGGTGGCGCTGTGCCACATGTCGGGGACACGTCCCATCCCGTAGAACGACGCAGCCCGGGCGAACCGGCCGGAGCCCGCCGCCTTGAGCGCGTACATCCCGCCCATGCAGAAGCCGACGATCCCCACCGGCTCGACGCCGGTGGCGTCGGCGGCCGCTGCGGCGTCGCCCAGCACCCGCTCGTCGTCGAGCGAACCGCCGGCGGCGAGCCGGTCGGCCAGCGTGGGTAGGTCGTCGCGGGCAGGCCACAGCTCGAACGCGCAGACGACCCACCCGTTCTCCGCGGCCAGACGGGCGACGTGGTCGTCGAAGAGAGGACGCAATCCCCCGATGTCGGGCACGACCACGAGCCCGCGGGTGGGCGTGCCCTCGGGGTGGGCGATCTCGGCCGGGGTCCCGGAGGGAAGCGTGATGCGCATGCCCCGGGTCTACCTCACCGGCCGACCGTCAGCTGTAGCGGTCGAGGATGCTCGACTCGGCGAGGCGGGCCAGGCCGTCCTTGATGGCACGGGCCCGCGACTGGCCCACTCCGGTGACGTCGTCGAGGTCGTCGATCGTGGCCCGCATGATCTTCTGGAGCGAGCCGAACTGCCCGACGATGCGCTCGATGACCGACTCGGGCAGGCGCGGGATGCGCGACAGCAGCCGGTAGCCACGCGGCTGGACGCTGGCGTCGAGGTCGACCGCCGTGCCCGGCAGCTGCAGCGTGGCGCCGACGGCTGTCGAGTCGAGCAGCTCCTCGGTGCCCATGCGGGCGAGAGCTGCCATCGCATGGTCGAGGCGCCACTCGGTCTCGGGCGTGAAGTAGTCGAGCATGACCAGCCGGCGGTCGTCCTCGACCCCGCCCATCAGCTCTTCGAGCTGCAGGTTGACCAGGCGGCCGTCGACACCCAGCTGCACGATGTCGCCGGAGATCTCGTCGGCGATGCGGCGCACCATCTCGGTGCGCTGCAGCACGTTGACCACGTCGCGCACGGTGACGAGATCCTCGACCTCGAGGGCCGACAGGGACGCCGTGACCCCGTCGAGCCGGTCCCGGTAGCGCTCGAGCGTCTGGAGTGCCTGGTTGGCCCGCACCAGCAGGCGGGGGATGGTCTCGAGCGGATGCTTCTCGTCGCCCACGTAGACGGCGATGATCGCCATGTCCTCGGACACCGACACGACCGGCACGTCGATCGACCGGGCGACGCGCTCGGCGGTGCGATGGCGGGTGCCGGTCTCGGACGTCGGGACGTTGGGGTTGGGCACCAGGTGGACGTTGGCCCGGGCGATGCGGCTGGAGTCGCCCGCCAGGATGATGGCGCCGTCCATCTTCGCCAGCTCCGACAGTCGTTGCGGGCTGTAGGCGGCGTCGAGCAGGAACCCGCCCGAGCAGATGTTGAGCACCTCCGGACCGTCGCCCACCACGATGAGGGCGCCCTTGTTGGCCTGGAGGATGCGATCGATGCCCTCTCGCAGCGGAGTGCCCGGTGCCACCGCGGCGAGCGCGTTCATGAGCTCGGCACTAGGGCGGTTGACCACGGCGCAATGCTACTGCGGCCGCCGACGCGCTCGACGTGGGCGAGGTGG
This sequence comes from uncultured Acidimicrobiales bacterium, assembly GCA_963735375.1. GTDB lineage: Bacteria > Actinomycetota > Acidimicrobiia > Acidimicrobiales > VFJN01 > ZC4RG19. Next base: position 630,067 of record CAVTKS010000001.1, on the reverse strand, counting down.
CGGAGGTGGCGGGTCGCTGGTGCGCTACACGGCCATGAGCTGGAAGGCCTGGTGGTGGATCGCGTCGGCGATCGAACCCGCCCGGGCGAGCCGCATGCCGGCCGGGGCGTCGGGCGCGGAGCGCGGCACGACAGCGCGGGCGAAGCCCAGGCGAGCGGCCTCGGCCAGACGGCGCTCGGTGCGGTGGACCTGGCGCAGCTCGCCCCCGAGGCCGATCTCTCCGCACGTGACCAGGTCGGACGGCAGGGGCCGGCCGGTCGCCGACGACGCCACCGCCAGGGCCATCGCCAGGTCGGCCCCCGGCTCGAGCACCCGCACCCCACCGGCCACCGCCACGTGGACCTCGGCCTTGCTGAGGTCGATCTCCGCGTGCCGGTCGAGCACCGCGAGCACCTGGGCGAGCCGGCCACCGTCGACCCCCTGCGCGGTCCGGCGCGGGGACGGGGCGGTGCTGGCGACGACCAACGCCTGCACCTCGACCAGCAACGGACGCTGGCCATCGAGCACCGGCGCCACGACCGACCCGGGGACGCCCGCCTGCCGATCGGCCAGGAACAGCGCACTGGGGTCGGGCACGCCGACCAGCCCGTCCTCCTCCATCTCGAACAGGCCCAGCTCGTGCGTGCTGCCGAAGCGGTGCTTGACCGCCCGCAGCATGCGCAGCGCATGGTGTCGCTCGCCCTCGAACGCCAGCACGGTGTCGACCAGGTGCTCGAGCACCCGGGGGCCCGCCAGGCCGCCTTCCTTCGTGACGTGCCCGACCAGCACGACGCTGACCCCGCGCACCTTGGCCTCCCTGACCAGCCGCTGGGCACAGCCGCGCACCTGTCCCACCGAGCCAGGCGCCGATGCCAGGTCGGGGTCGTGGACCGTCTGGATGGAGTCGACCACCACGACCTCGGGCTCGAGCGCGTCGATGTGGGCGATGAGATGTGGCAACGACGTCTCGGCCACGAGCCACAACGACGGCGAGCTGACACCCAGCCGCTCGGCCCGCAGGGCCACCTGACGGGCCGACTCCTCGGCCGTGACGTACAGGCAGGTCTTGCCCGGGCCCGCCGTGCCGTCGGCGATGGAGGCCAACGCCTGCAGGAGGAGCGTCGACTTGCCCACGCCCGGCTCGCCCCCCAGCACCGTCACCGACCCCGGGACCAGGCCGCCGCCCAGAACCCGGTCGAGCTCGTCGTCGCCCGTCGGCACCGGCTCGGTGGCGTCGCCCACTGCCTCGGCGATGGGGATGGGGACGGACCGTGGCGCCAGTGCTGCGAACGACCGCCCGGAGCGGCGCGCCGGGTCGACCAGCTCTTCGGACAGCGTGCCTGTCGCCTCGCACGCCGAGCACCAGCCCACCCACTTCGGTGCCTCGGCACCGCACTCGCTGCAGCGGTAGACGGTCTTCACCCGGGACATGGACGCACCCTACGCAGGGGGTGAGACAGTTTGAGCGACCCCGCCGCGAACCCTTACGGGCTCGGGGACTCGGCCCGGCGGGCGCGCAGCGCCCGTACGACCAGCACCACCACCAGGGCCACCAGGCACAGGGCCGAGACCAGCGCCAGGACCAGCACCGGCCAGTCGTACCGGGTGGTCTCGGCCTGCAGGTCGACGGGGGCCTCACCGAGGCGGGGGGCCCACGTCGTCTCGTCGCCGGGCAGGCGCGACGTGATCTCGAGGGTGAACATGTCGGCGAGCGGCTCGCCGAGGCGCGCCTCGATGGCCGCGGCGTCCTCGCCCAGCGGCTCGCCGTCCAGCGCGGCCGCCAGGCCTTCGTCGCCGAAGGCCTCGATGCCGCCGCTGAGGTCGGCCGTGCCCGAGAACTCATAGCGCGTGCGACCGAACGACTCGGTGCGACTGACCTGCAGATCGTGCAGGGCACCGTCGGGGCCCGTCAGCTCTGCGAGGATCTGGTCGGCCTCCGCCGGGGTGCCGAACGGCCGGGACACTCGCAGCCACAGGGTGCCGTCGTCGTCCGCCTCCGGCTCGGCCACCGTCCACCCGGCGGCGGTCAAGTCCTCGTCGCGCACGAGCGCCGCCAGGTCGGCCGGCGCCGACGTGCCGTCGCCGTCGAGATCGGGCAGGCGGCTCACCGCGTCGGCGTCGAGCCCCACCGCCACCTCGACCGTGCCGGATCCGTCGTCGGCGACGTCGACCGTGACCGCCGTGCGCACCTGGCAGGCGGACGCGACGATCACCAGGAGGACGGACAGCGCAGCGAGCAGCAGACGACGGGGCATCACGACCAGGAGGGAGAGAGCCGAGGGACTCTAGTGGTGTCTGGACGCGCCTCGGGGCCACCCCGATGGGCGGCCCCGAGGGCGCAGTCTCCAGACCTGTCGAGCGACGCTCAGGCGTCGCCGGCTTCGGCCAGCTCCATGGGCGGCGGGACGAACCCCTCGACCGTGCTGAAGGCGATGGCCTTGTCGCCCGTCTCGGGATCTTCCTCGACGTCGACGACGACGATCTCGCCGGCCCGCAGCTCCTTGAGCAGCAGCTTCTCGGACACCGGGTCCTCGACCATGCGCTGGATGGCCCGGCGCAGTGGCCGTGCCCCGAGCTGCGGGTCGTAGCCCTTGTCGGCCAGGAAGTACTTGGCCTCCGGCGTGAGCTCGAGGCCGAGCCCCTGACCCTCGAGCTGGCGCTGCACCCGGCGGATCATCAGGTCGACGATCTGCGTGACCTCTTCCTTGGTCAGCTCGTGGAAGACGATGGTGTCGTCGATGCGGTTGAGGAACTCAGGCCGGAAGTGCAGCTTGAGCGCATCGTTGACCTTTTCCTTCATCTTCTCGTAGGAGACGGCCTCGTCGGACCGGGCGAAGCCGACGCTGGCCTTGCGCAGGTCGGCGGTGCCCAGGTTGGAGGTCATGATCAGCACGGTGTTGCGGAAGTCGACCGAGCGGCCCTGGGCGTCGGTGAGGCGCCCCTCCTCCAGGATCTGGAGCAGCGTGTTGAACACGTCGGGATGGGCCTTCTCGATCTCGTCGAACAGCACCACCGAGAACGGCTTGCGCCGCACGGCCTCGGTGAGCTGGCCGCCCTCCTCGTAGCCGACGTAGCCCGGGGGCGAGCCGACCAGGCGGGACACCGTGTGCTTCTCCATGTACTCGGACATGTCGAGCTGGATGAGGGCCGCCTCGTCGCCGAACAGGAACTCGGCCAGCGTCTTGGCCAGCTCGGTCTTGCCGACGCCGGAGGGGCCCAGGAAGATGAACGACCCGCTGGGGCGCTTGGGGTCCTTCAGGCCGGCACGGGTGCGCCGGATGGCCTGGCTGACCGCCTTGATGGAGTCTTCCTGACCGACGACCCGCTTGTGCAGCTCGTCCTCCATGCGCAGCAGCTTCTGCGTCTCTTCCTCGGTGAGCTTGTAGACCGGGATGCCGGTCCACACCGAGAGGACCTCGGCGATGGCCTCTTCGTCGACCTCGTCGAACAGGTCGACGCCCGAGTCCTTGATCTCGCGCTCCTTGGTCTCCTTGCGGGCCAGGAGCTCCTTCTCCGTGTCGCGGAGGCGGCCGGCCTCTTCGAAGTCCTGCGACTCGACGGCCTTCTTCTTGGACTCGACGACCCCGGCGAGCTCGTTCTCGAGGTCCTTGTAGTCGGGCGGGGTCTGCATGCGCTTGATGCGCAGGCGGCTGCCTGCCTCGTCGATGAGGTCGATGGCCTTGTCGGGCAGGAACCGGTCGCTGATGTAGCGGTCGGCCAGGTTGGCCGAGGCCACGAGCGCCTGGTCGGTGATGGTGACCCGGTGGTGGGCCTCGTAGCGGTCGCGCAGGCCCTTGAGGATCTCGATCGTGTGGGCCACGGTGGGCTCGTCGACGTTGATCTTCTGGAAGCGCCGCTCGAGCGCCGCGTCCTTTTCCAGGTGCTTGCGGTACTCGTCGAGCGTGGTGGCACCGATGGTCTGCAGCTCGCCCCGGGCCAGCATGGGCTTGAGGATCGACGCGGCGTCGATGGCGCCCTCGGCGGCACCCGCACCCACGAGGGTGTGGATCTCGTCGATGAACAGGATGATGTCGCCGCGGGTGCGGATCTCCTTGAGCACCTTCTTCAGGCGCTCCTCGAAGTCGCCCCGGTAGCGGCTACCCGCGACCAGCGCGCCGAGGTCGAGCGTGTAGAGCTGCTTGCCGTCGAGCGTCTCGGGCACGTCGTTGGCCACGATCGACTGGGCCAGGCCCTCGACGATGGCGGTCTTGCCGACGCCGGGCTCGCCCACGAGCACCGGGTTGTTCTTGGTGCGGCGGGACAGGACCTGCATGACGCGCTCGATCTCGCGGGAGCGGCCGATGACCGGGTCGAGCTTCTTCTCCCGAGCCAGCTGCGTGAGGTTGCGACCGAACTGGTCGAGCACGAGGGAGCCCGTGGGCTGCGCCTCGCCCGTGCCGGAGCCGGCGGTGGCCCCCGCCTTCTCGCCGGGGGCCGCGCCCGAGCCCTGGTAGCCCGAGAGCAGCTGGATGACCTGCTGGCGCACGCGGGAGAGATCGGCGCCCAGCTTGACCAGCACCTGGGCGGCCACGCCCTCGCCCTCGCGTATGAGGCCGAGGAGGATGTGCTCGGTGCCGATGTAGTTGTGACCGAGCTGCAGGGCTTCGCGCAGCGACAGCTCGAGGACCTTCTTGGCCCGGGGCGTGAACGGGATGTGCCCGGAGGGCGACGAGCCGCCCTGGCCGATGATCTCTTCAACCTGCTGGCGGACGGCCTCGAGGCTGATGCCCAGCGACTCGAGCGCCTTGGCCGCGACACCCTCGCCCTCGTGGATCAAGCCCAGGAGGATGTGCTCGGTGCCGATGTAGTTGTGGTTGAGGAGCCGGGCTTCCTCTTGGGCCAAGACCACGACCCGTCGCGCCCGGTCGGTGAACCGTTCGAACAAGAGACTTGCCTCCCGGCCAGTCGGGGGATCCGTGGGGAAACTCTACAGCCGTTCGGCGGTGACGACGCCGCCGGTCGCGCGAACACGCGGTTCTTAACCGGATCGCGCGCAGGTCAGCACAACGCGTGGTCGACCGGACGAGCCCGCCCGCTCAGGTGTCGCCCGCCGCGTCGACCGGCCCGGGCGCGCTCTCGTCCGGCTCGTCCGGACCGGGCGCTGCGTCGCCGGGCTCGGGGGCGAGGGAAGCCACGGCCTCACGCACGGCGCCAGGTGACGTCCCCAGCACGCCGAGCGCTCCACTGGCCCGGCCCGGTCCGGCTTCCGCCTGGTGGACCACACCGAGGAGCAGGTGCTCCGTGTCGATCTGGCCCGCATCGGCGGCGAAGGCCTCGTGCAGCGCCGCCTCGACGGCGTCGAGCGCGTCGTCGCGGTAGCCCGGCCGCCCGGCAGGCGCCGCGCCCCTCCCCGAGGGACTCCTCGGCCAGCGCCCGCGCTCGGGCGAGTTCGACGCCCACGGCGCCGAGAGCGGCTGCCGCCCGCCCCTCGTCCTCGGCGAGCAGCCCGAGGAGCAGGTGCTCGACGCCGACCGTCGGGTGCCCGAGGCGCAGGGCCTCGGACTCGGCCAGCAGCAGCACACGACACGACGACACCGTGAACCGACGCAGCACGAGGCGATCCAGCGCGGTCCGGAGCAGGTCGGCGCCCCCCTCGACCATCTGCGTACCGACCACAGGTCCGGTGGCGACGCCGACCCCGGGCGTGCCGGCGTGCTGTGGCGCGACGGCCGCGCCTTGCGTCCCCGCCAGGATCTGGACGACCTCAAGGCGCACCCGCTCCAGGTCGGCGCCCATCTTGACCAGCACCTGAGCGGCCACCCCCTCGCCCTCCCGGACCAGCCCCAGCAGGATGTGCTCGGTGCCGATGTAGTTGTGACCGAGCTGCAGCGCCTCGCGCAGGGCCAACTCGAGCACCTTCTTCGCCCGGGGGGTGAACGGGATGTGGCCGGACGGCGTCGACTCACCCCGGCCGATCATCTCCTCGACCTGGTCGCGCACGGCGTCGAGCCGTATCCCGAGCGCTCGAAGCGCCTGGGCGGCAACGCCCTCGCCCTCCTCGACCAGGCCCAGGAGCAGGTGCTCGGTGCCGATGAAGTTGTGGTTGAGCAGGCGCGACTCTTCCTGGGCCAACACCACGACCCGGCGTGCCCGGTCGGTGAACCGTTCGAACACTGCGCCTCCCCGGCGGTCACGACCGTGGCGACCGTCGTCACCGACGCTACCCCCCGTCCCAACCCGCCGCGGCCCCGGGTTGCGCCGCAGTTTCGGGCTCAGCCGCAGGTCACGTAGCGTCCTGGCCGTGGCTGCCCCCAACCCGCTCCTCGATCTGCCCGGCATGCCGGCCCTCCGCGAGCGGGTCGAGAAGCGGCTGTCGGTCGCCGTCGAGTCCGACGACGCGGCCATGGCCGAGATGGCATCGCACCTGGTCAGGGCCGGAGGCAAGCGCCTGCGACCCCTCCTCGCCGCCCTCTCCTCCACGGCCGGCGGAGCGTCGGCGACCGTCAGCGACGATGCCGTCACCGGCGGCGTCGCGTGCGAGCTGGTGCATGTCGGGTCGCTGCACCACGACGACGTCATCGACGAGGCCGAGGTGCGACACGGCGTCGAGAGCGTCAACGCCCGGTGGGGCAACCTGCGGGCCATCCTCTCCGGCGACTTCCTGCTGGCTCGCGGCATCCGAGCTGGCGGCGTCCCTCGGCACCGAGGTGGCCGGGCTCCTCGCGGCCACCATCGGCCGGCTGTGCGAGGGCGAGGTGCGTGAGCTGCAGTTCGCCTACCAGGTCGACCGCAGCGTGGCCGACTACGCCGCCGCCATCGAGGGCAAGACCGCGGCGCTCTTCTCGACCGCCTGCCGCATCGGCGGTCTGGTTGCCGATCTGCCCCGAGACCAGATCGACGCCCTCACCGACTTCGGCCTGCACTACGGCATGGCGTTCCAGGTGGTCGACGACATCCTCGACGTGGTCGCCACCGACGAGGAACTGGGCAAGCCCGCCGGGCACGACATGGCCGAGGGCGTCTACAACCTCCCCGTCCTACGCACCCTGTCGGGCGCGGGCGGCGGCGCGCTGCGCTCGCTGCTCGGCGGCCCGCTCGAGCCCGAGGCCCAGGCCCGGGCACTCGCCATCGTCCGCGACGGCGACGGGGTCGCCCAGTCGATCACCGAGGCCCACGCCTACGTCGACCGGGCAGCCGCCGACCTCGACCGCCTGCCCCCCACGCCGGCCGGCGAAGCCCTCGCCGACGCCGCCCGCCACCTGCTCGTCGGCCTGAAGCGCTAGGAGGCGTGAGCCTGACAGACGGCAACGACCGACCTGACCACCCCGGCCGCAGCGCCACCGGTCAGCGCTCGTGGGGCGTCGACTACGACGCCGGGGGCGAGCGGTATGACCGAAACCGGGGGCGGACCATACGCACGGTGGCCTACCGGGACCCGGTTCGCCGGGACCTGGCTGACGCCCCCGCGGGCGCCGTGCTCGACGTGGGTTCGGGGACCGGGACATGGTCGACCGAGCTGGCCACGTGGTCCGGAAGGCACGTCGTAGCTGTCGAACCGTCTCGTGGGATGCGCGCTGTCGCCAGGACGAACCGGCCGCACGACGGGTCGACCGTCCCCGACACGGGCGGGACGGACGCCGGGCCGACGGTCCACCTGGTGGGTGGGCGGGGCGCGGCGGTGCCGCTGCGGGACGGCACGGCCGGCGCGGCGTGGTTGTCGACGGTGATCCACCACGTCGGCGACCTGGGCGTCTGCGCCCGGGAGCTGCGCCGGGTGCTGCGGCCCGGCGCGCCCGTGTTGATCCGCAGCGCGTTCCCCGGGCGGTACGACGGCATCCCGCTGGTGCGGTTCTTTCCGCCCACGCGGCGGGTGCTCGACCGCTTCCCGTCCGTCGATGCGGTGCGTAGTGCGTTCGCGGACGCAGGCTTTGAGTTCGTGCGCCTGGAACCGGTGGACGAGCCGCCGGAAGACCTCCGCACCTGGCGCGAGCGGCTGGCGGAACGAGCGCGCCGTCGACACGCCCCTGGTTGCGCTCGCCGACGACGAGTTCACGGAGGGCTCCGAGCCGTCGACGCCGCGATCGCCGCAGGCCGCGACGCGGGGCCCGTCGCGCTCGACCTGCTCGTGCTGCGCTGACCGACGCTGGCGACCCATGACGGACGGAGAGAAGCCGACCCGACCCAACCGGAGCCGCCCTGACCCGCTGCCCACGCCGGACCTCCCCCGGCAGTCAACCCCGCGTCAGACCGGCACCGGCAAAGGGGTGGCGTCGACAGGGAGCGATGAACGAGCCGTTTGCCGGCCGTGCAGCGGCAGCACCTCCTCGCCGACGCGGTAGGCCTCCTCGACGTGCGGGATGCCGGTCACGGTGAAGGCGTCGATGCCCAGGTCGATCAGGTCCTGCAGCCGCCCGCCGCCTGCGCGTAGTCACCGACGATGCCCAGCGCAGGACCGCGACGCGCTTGACCGGCGGGCGGCCGAACGAAAGGCGACGCCGATCCAGCGGCCACCGGCCTGACACGAGCCCGGCACACGCTCACGATCGCTTCAGCGGCTCGGTCGCGACGGCGCACGGCGTGGCTCGCCGTGCCGGGCGACCGCATCGGCCAGACTGGCCGCATGCGGGTCACGGCCAGGGTCGACTATGCGGTACGGGCCGCCAGGGAGCTGGCGATCGAGTATCCGAACACGCTGACGGCCGAAGGCATCGCCGAGCGGCAGCACCTGCCGTTGGCGTTCACCAAGCAGATCCTGGCGAGGATGCGCCGCGCCGGTGTCGTGCAGGCCCAGCGCGGCGGCGACGGCGGCTACCGCCTGGGCACACAGCCCGACGGGATATCGGTCGCCGACATCGTCCGGGCGGTCGAGGGCCCCCTGGCCGACGTCCGCGGTGAGGCCCCGGAGGAGCTCGAGTACCCGGGCGACGGCGAGGTCCTGCGCACCCTGTGGATCGCCACCCGCGCCAGCCTGCGCTCGGTGCTCGAGCACGTCACCCTGGCCGACCTGGCCACGGGCGCACTGCCCGATCCGATCGACGGCCTCACCGGGCAGTCCGGCGCCTGGCACCGTCGCTGACCGGGGCTTGGGCTGCCCCACCGAGTTTCTATTGCTCGTCATGACCTCGCAGCGAGGTGGTTGCGGATTGTCTCGACGACGTGGTGCGGCCGCTCGACGACGTCTTCGTAGGTGAAGGCGATCACGTTCCACCCTTCGAGCCCGAGCCGCGCCGCCCGCTCGGCGGCACGCTGCCGATCGCGCCGGGTGACGTGCGTGCCATGGCCGTCGAGCTCGGCCACCAGCCTCGCGTCATCCCAGAACACGTCGACCCGGGCAATGGCCTTCACCGACGCGCCCGCCCGCTTCCGCAGCCTCACCTGCACCCGGGGCACGGGGAGCGCCGAGTGCGTGACGATGCGGATCGCCTCCTGCTCGAGCCAGCTGTCGCCCAGCGGGCGACCGTCGGTGCGATCGAGCAGGGCGTCGAGCGCAGGGAGCCCGGGGCGACCCTGCCGCCGCAGGTTGTCCAAGCGCCAACGGAGCTGCGGACGCCAGATCTGATTCCGGCGTTCGGCGTGGTCGAGCACAGCTTCGAGCCGATTCGGATCGAGGCGGCAGGCGATGTCGCACAGGGTCCGGCACGCGGTCGTGCGCGGGACGACGAAGCCGAGGTCGACGTCAGCGGAGCCGACGTCGAGGCTCGTGTGCACCTTCGCTGGCACCACCCGGGGCTGGCGGATGGTGAGGAGGCCGAGACTCTTCGGGGCCTGTTCGGCGATGGCCCCGTCGAGATCACGGGCCACAGCAGCCAACGCTACCCACGGGGTATGACAGCAAGACGCGCCTGCGGCTGACAGCAGCGAATCTGCCGAACGCTGTCGAACCACTGTCTGTTGCGCGATCGGTTGCCGAGCAACCAATCGCGCAACAGAACTCACGTGCTCGCCGGGACCGGGGCTCGGTAGCGTCGAGCGCGATGCCGATCGAACCCGACACCAAGGATTGGACGTGGGTGCTGGACCGGCCCTGCCCGGAGTGCGGGTTCGCGGCCGGGACCGTCGATCCCACCGACGTGGGCCGGATGGTGCGGGACAACGCTGCCGCATGGCAGGTGGTGCTGGCCCGACCCCGCGACGAGCTGACGGCACGGCCGACCGACGACCGATGGTCGGCGCTGGAGTACGCCTGCCACGTGCGCGACGTGTTCCGCATCTACGACCAGCGTCTGGCGCTGATGCTCACCGAGGACGACCCCGACTTCGCCAACTGGGACCAGGACGAGAGCGCCGTCGCCGATCGCTACAACGAGCAGGACCCCGCCGACGTCGCGGCCGCGATCGCCGACGCGGCGGGTCCGGTCGCCGCCCGGTTCGACGGCGTGCGCGGTGACGCCTGGCAGCGCACCGGCAACCGCAGCGACGGCGCGACCTTCACCGTCGACACGTTCGCCCGCTACTTCGTGCACGACCCGGTGCACCACCTCGACGACGTGGCCAAGGGTTTCGCCGTCATCGCCGCCAACGCGGGTAGTGACGAGCGCAGCGACACCGACGATGGGTGATCTCGCGATCGACACGGCGGTCGTGCCGCTCGATGACGTCGACGCCAACGCCGCTGCGGGCGCTGATGCCGGTACCGGCGCCGACCGGCGTCGGTACAGCGGGAAGCTCAGCCCCGACTGGGCGATCTGGGGGCCCAACGGCGGCTACGTCGCCTCGCTGGCCCTGCGCGCCGCGGGGCACGCCATCGACCGCGCCCGTCCGGCCAGCTTCGTCGGCCACCTCCTGGGCGTGGCGGCGTTCGACGAGGTCGAGCTCGAGGTCACCGTGCTGCGGAGGTCCCGCTTCGCCACGTCGGCCCGGGTGAGCCTCACGCAGGGCGACCGGCTCATCCTCGAGGCCCTGGTGTGGGGCGTCGACCCGGGCGGGGTCGCCCTCACCCACGACGCGGCCCCTGCGCCACAGGTCCCGCCGCCCGACGAGGTGCCGTCCCGCGAGGACCGCCTCGCGGCCATCCCGCCCGATCAGCCCCAGCCTCCCCGGCTCCCGTTCTTCGACAACCTCGACCAGCGCTCGCTGGAATGGAACGACGAGTGGCCGCCCCCTGGGCCGCTCGACCCCCAGGCGCGGTGGTGGACCCGGTTCCGCCCGACGCCCCGGTTCGACGACCCGTGGGTGGATGCGTGCCGCCTGCTCATCCCGATCGACACCATGGGGTGGCCCGCGGCGTCGATGGCGCACTCCCACGTCGATCCACCGCAGGCGATCGCCGTCACCGTCGACCTGTCGGTGCGGTTCCACCGCCCGGCCGACGACGAGTGGCTTCTCGTCGAGGCGACGTCGCCCATGGCGGCCGACGGCCTGGTGGCGGCCACGGGACGCGTCTGGGACCGGTCGGGCGTGCTGTTGGCCTCGGGCGGCCAGACGATGCTCTGCCGCCCCGCAGCCCCCTAGCTGCCCCCGCAGGGCGCGACGACGCCGTCGGGTCGTGCCGTCGCCCCGGCCGTCCTAACCTGGGCGCCAGTGCCCGCACCGCTGACGACCATCCAGCCGGACCTCGACGAGCGCCTCGACGAGCGCACCGACGAGGACCTGCGCACCGAAGAGCCCAAGATGGCCCACATCGTGCGCACCGAGCCGGGCGAGTCGGCCCTCGCCAAGGTCACCGAGGCACGGATCTACGGGTTCCCGGTCGAAGCCCTGTGCGGCGAGCGGTTCGTGCCCCAACGCGACCCGAAGAAGCTGCCCGTCTGCCAGGCCTGCAAGGAGATCTACGACCTGTACCGGGCCACCAACGAGAACCTCGACGAGACGCCCAAGGCCTGAGGTCAGACGCCGGCGTCGGTACCGGGCAACCACCGCGGCAGGCGACCCACGGCCACCACCCCGCCGATCGCGACGGCCAGCGTCACGACGAAGGCGATGGTCAGCGACGACGACGTCGCCCAGTCGCGGCCGTCACCGACGGCGACGAACACGCCGGCCAGGCCGGTGCCCAGGGCGACCCCCAGCACGTCCGTCAGCTGGAGGGAGGCGCTTGCCTTGCCCTCCTGGCCCGGCGCTGCCATGCCGAGCACGGTCACCGAGATGGGCGCGTAGGACAGGCCGATGCCGAGGCCGGCGACCGTCCAGGCCGCCACGATGACCCCGACCGGCACCGACCCCAGGCCGACGATCATGCCGGCGATGCCGACGGCGATCACCGCCAGACCACGACGCACCAACCAGCGCGGGCCGCGCACCACGACCAGGCGCTGCTGCACCCACGCCCCGGTGGTCCACGCCAGTGTGGCGCCGGTGAGCGCCAGGCCGGCGACCCACGTGTCGGCGTCGTGCGCATCGGTCACGGCCAGCGACACGTAGGCGTCGGTGCCGAAGAACGCGAACGTGAGGATGCCCCGCGCCGCCACCGCCGCGGGCAGCCCGGGGTGCAGCGAGATCGTCCCCTCCGGCACCAGGCGTACGAACGCCCAGGCGGCGGGGAGCGCACCGATCACCACCAGCGCGACGGCCAACCCCAGTTGGTGGGCGCCGAGCCCGGCGAGCACCAGCGCGACGCCCGCCACGAGGACGACGGCGTCACGCCGACGATCGTCGGGCTCGCTCCCACTCGCGCCCGGCTCGGTCGCCGGGCTGGGCCGCGACGAGCTGCCCGTGCCGCCGTCTGTGAGCCGGTCCGAGAGCACGGGCACGGCGAGGAAACCGGCGAGACCCACCAGCGGGAGCAGGGCGAGGAACACGACACGCCACGACGTGGCGTGCTCGATCGCACTGGCGGCGGCGGGGCCGACCAGCCCGGGGACGACCCAGGCGGTCGAGAACACGGCGAACACCCGGGGCCGGAGGTCCCGAGGGTACGACCGGGCGACCGTCGCGTAGGCCACCGCGGGAATGACGCCGGCGCCCATGCCCTGCGCGACCCGGCCGACCACGAGCATCCCCATCGACTGTGCCGCGCCGCCGATGACGAGGCCCACGGTGAACAGCGCGAGCCCGGTCACGAACGGCAGGCGGGTCCCCCGCCGGTCGGCGGCTCGGCCCGCCAGGACGATGCCGAGCAGGCTTCCGAGGAAGAACCCGCTGAACACCCAGCCGTAGAGGCCGAGCCCGCCCAGGTCGTCGGACACGACCGGCATCACCGTGGCGATCGCCAACGACTCGAACGCCACCAGGGTGATCGTGAGCACCAGCGCCGCCGTGAGCCGGCGACGACCGGGCGACCAGACCCCGTCGTCACCCGTCCTCGAGCCGGCGCTGTCCGCGTCGAACGCGGGCGCGCGACAGCGTCGTCGAGGGGTTCGGCGGTCACGTCAGACATGCTGGCGCTCCAACACCACCAGGCCCAAGACGATTCCCTGGTCCCGAGCGCGGCGGCGGGTGGTCAAGACTGGGCCGGTGAACGTCGCCGCCCGCATCGCCGGCACCGCCGCCCGGCGCGACCGCGAGGACGCGCTGGTGCGCGGCCTGCTCACCGGCATCGCCGTGTTCCGCTGGCTGGCGTGGGTCTGGGCGGCGGTGCTGCTGGTGATCAACCGGTCGGATCTGCGTGAGGCGCAGGCACGCCCGTGGCTCGCTCTCGGCCTGGTGGGCGCGGCGCTGCTTGTCACCGTGGCCGACACCGCGCTGCTCAGCGCCGACCCCGCCCGGTTGCTCAGCCTGCCGGTCATCGTGGCCGAGGTCGCCGTGGCGTTCGCTCTCGAAGCGGGTGACGCGCTCGCCTACAACGGCGTGTCGCATCCACAGAGCCTGGCGTCCGCCTGGCCGCTCGCCGGGGTGATGACGGCCGGCATCGCGTTCCGGGCCCGGGGCGGCGTCCTCGCTGGCGCGGCGATCGGCGTCGGCCGGGGCGTCGGCGAGCTGTTCGGTCCCGGCCCGTGGACCGACAACGACACGGTGAGCGTGGTGTCGAGCATCGTGCTCTACGCGCTGGCCGGCCTGGTCGCGGGGTTCGTCACCGCGAGGCTGCGTGAGGCCGAGCGCCGCATCTCGTTCGCCCAGGCGCGGGAGGAGGTGGCGCGCACCCTGCACGACGGTGTCCTGCAGACCCTGGCCGTGGTGCAACGGCGCGCCGAGCAGCCCGACCTCGTGCGCCTCGCCCACGAGCAGGAGCGCGAGCTGCGCGAGTTCCTGTTCCGCACGCCCGGCGCGCTGGGCGGCGGCGGCGACCTCGGCGCCCGGCTCCGGGCGGCGGCCGCCCGCTTCGAGGACCGCTACGGCGGCACGGCACGTGTCGTGCTGGCACCCGATACGCCGACGCTCGAGGCGACCATCGTCGAGGCGCTCGCCGGCGCCGTCGGCGAGGCCCTCGCCAACGCCGGCAAACACGGGGGCGCGGGGCGGGTCACCGTGTTCGCCGAGCCGACCGACGGCGAGCTGTTCTGCTCGGTCAAGGACGACGGTGCCGGCTTCGACGCCGGTGCAACGTCCGAGGGCGAGGGCCTACGGCGGTCGGTGCGGGGCCGCATCGCCGAGGTGGGCGGACGGGTGGAGGTCGACGGGCGCCCGGGCCGGGGTACCGAGGTCCGCTGCTGGGTGCCGATCCGCCGCGACCGGCTCGCCACATGACGTCGCCGCGCCACCACCGTCCACGACCTAGCCTGGCGCACCGATGAGCGAGCGTCCCGAAGGGCGAGAGAGCGAGCGTGGCCGGATCCCTGCAGATCGATACCTTTCGAACGCGATCAGCCAGCCGCAGGTGTCGATCTGTAGGGACAACGGCCCGCTGCGCAGCAACAAGAGCGGGAAGCCATGAGCGAGCTTCGGGCCGTGCGGGTGGTGGTCGCCGACGACCACCCCATCTGGCGTTCCGGCCTCAAGGCCGACCTCGGGTCGAACTTCCATGTGGTGGGCGAGGCCGGCGACGCCGACGAGGCGATCGAGCTCGTGCGGTCGTTCGACGCCGGACCTGGTGGTGTGCGACCTGCACATGCCCAACGGCGGCGGGCTCAAGGTGGCCCGGGCCTGCGGTGAGGACACCCACATCGTCATGCTCACGGTCAGCGAGCAGGAGCGCGACCTGCTCGACGCGATCGCGGCCGGGGCCAACGGCTACCTGGTGAAGAGCACGCCGCCCGAGGAGCTGCGCCACGAGCTGTGGCGGGCCGCCAAGGGCGAGCCCGTGTTCTCCCCGGCCCTGGCGTCGTTGGTGCTGGGCGAGTTCCGCCGCATGTCCAAGGCGTCGGGTCCGGCCCAGCCGTTGTCGGACCGCGAGCGCGAAGTCCTCCAGTACGTCGCCCGTGGCCACACCTACCGCGAGATCGGCGAACAGCTCTTCATCGCCGAGAAGACCGTCGAGAACCACGTCCGCAACATCCTGGGCAAGCTGCACCTCAACCGCCGCCAGGAACTGGTCCGCTACGCCCTCGAACATGGCATCGAGTGACGGCCGTCAGGGCGGCACGACCAGATACCCGAGTGACGGCCGTCAGGGCGGTACGACCAGATACCCGAGTGACGGTCACCCGCGCGTCGACGCCAGGCTGAGCGGCCGGCACGCACCGCCGCGAGCCGCTGCCGGGCCCCGAGCCGCCGCGTGACGCCGGCGCCGGGGTCGTCCCCGCTATCTTCGCCGGCCGTGGTGGCTGCGACCGACGACGGGACCAACGGGTGGCGGGGCCAGCTCGGCGACGCCCGTGTGCTGGTCAGCGGCTTCGGCAAGTGGGGTGGGGGTGTCTATGACCTGACGAGCGGCGTGCCCGAGGCGCTCGACGATCTGCCCACGTCGGGGCTGTCGATCGGCGGCGGTCGCCTGTGGCGGGTGCTGCGAGCGCCCGGCGAGCAGACGTCGACCTGTGAGCTGATGTCCTACGACGCGCGGGGCGTGCGCAGCTACCAGCGCTTCGACTCCATACGCGACCCTCACGACGTGCGCTGGTTCGAGGGGGCGGCCCACATCAGCTCGAGCTGGGACGACGCGGTGTGGCGGATCGACTCCGACGCCGCCGAGCCGACGCTGGTCTGGCAGGGTTCGACGGTGCCCGACGGCTGGCACGTCAACTCGCTGGTCGAGGTCGACGGGGCGCTGCACGTGTGCGCCTTCGGCCGCTTCGACCGGCACAAGGCGTGGAAGGACGACGGTCAGGACGGCGTCGGCTTCGTCCACGACCTTCGTGCCGGGCGCGACGTGCTCACAGGGCTCGCCCATCCGCACACCCCGCGCGTGCGCGGCGGTCGGTGGTACGTGTGCGAGTCGACCAAGGGGTCGCTCACCGAGCTCAGCACCGACGGCACAGTGCGCCGGCGCGCCCGGGTCAAGCGCTTCACCCGCGGGCTGGCGTTCGTCGGGCCGTTCGCCCTGGTCGGAGGCAATGCCCATCGCGAGCGGGAGGACGATCGCGGGGAGATCGCCGTCGTCGACCTCCGCACGTTCGAGGTGGTCGAGCGCATCCCCATGCCCTGCCTGGAGATCTACGACATCCTCACGGTGGGGCCCGGGGTGGTACGCGGGGTGACGATCGGGTTCGGCACGAACGCCGCCCGCGCGGTCGAGCAGCACCGCGCGGCCGAACGTCCTGACGACCGCCAACCGACGCCCGCCGATGTGGGCGTTCGCCTGGTCACCGCCCGCGCCGCCGCGGCGTTGGCCGCCATGGGTCAGCCCCTCGACGAGGCGGCGGCGAGCCGATGTGGGGTGCGGGGCACACTGCCAGCGGTCGCGGTGGCCGGTGAGGTCACCACCTGGAGGATCGAGGTGGTCAACCGGGCGGATGGGCCGCTGGGCACCGTGCCGCCCCGTCCGGTCCGGGTGGGTGCCCGCTGGTTCCGCTTGGCCGACGGCCACGACGCGCCCGACCCCGACGACACGCCGGAGGTCAACCCGTTCGGCACGATCAGCCGCACGGTGCCCCCGAACATGCGCACGGCGGTCGACGTGCCGATCGAGGTGCCCGAGACCCCGGGCCGGTACCTGGTGCGCGTCGCGCTCCGCCAGGCCGGGCTGGGCTGGTTCGGGGTGCGGGTCCAGGCCGAGGTCGTCGTCAAGGCGGACGGCTGAGACCTCTCGCCTCGTGGAGTCAGCCCGCCGTCAGCGCTGCGTGTACGTCACGAGGTGACGGGCCTGGGCGCAACGGGACTCCGCCTGCCTCCGGATCTATTCCCGGTCATTCGAGGCCACTCCGTAAATTGTCATACCCCCTGAGTAGTATTTGGGGCATGTCAGCCGTCGCTGGAGCCACCACCCCGTCGCCCACGGCCGCGGGCCGGTCGCCCCAAGAGGCGGCGTGGGACCATGCAGAAGGCGAGGCCGTCGCGGTCATGAGCACGGTCAACGTCGCCATCGCCCGCCTGGTCGCCGCGCTGCGCGAGCTGCTCGACGCCGACGGGTGGGCGGGCGTGGGCATCCAGTCCCCCGAGCACTGGCTCACGTGGAAGGCCGGGGTCTCCCGGAGCCGGGCCGAGGGCCTGGTGCGCATCGCCCGCCGGCTGCACGACCTGCCCGCCTGCTGGGCCCTCTTCGAACAGGGCCGCGTGGGCGAAGACGCCATGGTCCGCATCGCCCGCCGGGTGCCCAGGGCCCGCGATGCCGAGTTTGCCGCCCTCGCTCCCCTGCTGCTGATCCCCCAGCTCGACCGGATGCTGCGCTCGCTCCCCGAACAGCCCGACGGCACCGACCGGCCCGCCACGCCCGAACCCGAGCGCATGTGCCGCGTCCGCGAGCGACGGGACGGGTGGCTGCGCGGCGAGTTCTGCCTTCCTCCCGACGAGGGCGCGGTGTTCCAACTCGGGCTCACCGCCGGCCGCGACGCCGAGTTCCGCGACCGCAACGACCTCCACCCCGACGACCAGGCCGACCCCGACGCCGTCGCCCAACCCGACGGCACCCGCCGGGTCACGTGGGCCGACGGCCTCGTGCGCATGGCTTCAGAAGCCGCCGACGCCCTCGACCCCACATTCCAACGCACCGGCCAGCGCGGCGACCGCAACCTGGTTGTGTTGCACCACGACATCGACCCCGACGGCGCCCTCGGCCCCGGCCAGCTCGAGATGGGCGCGGCCGTGCCGGACACCGTCGCCCGGTTCCTGTCATGCGACGGCCAGGTGCAGGTGCTCACCTACCGCCTCGGCCAGCTCGTCGGCATCAACCCCACCGAGCGCACCCCCAACCGCGCCACCCGCCGGTACCTTGCCCGCCGCGACCAAGGCTGCACCCACCCCCTCTGCACCCAACAGCTGTGGCTGCATGCTCATCACATCGTCCACTGGGCCGACCGCGGATTGACCGTCCCCGCGAATCTCGTGCTCCTCTGCCCGATGCACCACCGCGCCCTGCATCTCGGAGCCTTCCGCATCGAGGGCGACCCCGAGGCCGGCACACTCCGCTTCCTCGACCACTTCGGCCAACTCATCGAGCCGCCCGGCCTCGATCCGCCGCCCAACCGACCTCCAGGAGCTGGACCACCTGACAACGGTGGCCCGCCCGGCGACGGGCAACCTGCGCCCTCCCCCTACACACCACCGCTGGCTGAACGCCTGCCGTCTCACAGCTTCGTCTGGAACTGACAGCCGGCCCTGCAGCGAGCCGCCCCATCCTGACTCGCCCCGGGGGTCGGCGACCTGTCCGACGAATGGTAGATGGCGTTCGGGGGCAGGCTTCGACGGCGGCGACCAGCTCGTCGACCGGCCACCGTGCTCAGGCTGGCCGGCGATCGGGGCGCCTGGGTGCTGCTCCACCTGGTCGACGCCGACGGCAAGCTGGTGGGCGTCGCACCCGTCATGACCCGCTGACCGCCCGCCTGGCGTTGCTCGACCGCGTGCGCCCGCAGCCCGGCTGGCTCGCACGCCGAGGGGGTCGGGGCGCGAACGGTGTCGCGTCGCAGGAGGCAGGATCGCGGTGAGCGACGAGGGCGGCGATCCGGCCTGCTGGGCCGACCGCGTGTGTCCGGTCTGTGGCCTCCTCGACGAGCGCGAGCGGCGCGACGGCCGCCCCCCGCACTGCGAGGCGAGGACGTGCCCGCCGGGTGACGGCTCAGTCGGTCTCCGGGCGGAGGGTGGGGAACAGCACGACGTCGCGGATGGTCTGCGTGTCGGTGAGCAGCATGACCAGCCGGTCCATGCCGATGCCCAGGCCGCCCGTGGGCGGCAGGCCGTAGTCGAGGGCCCGCAGGTAGTCCTCGTCGACGACCATCGCCTCGTCGTCACCCGCCGCCTTGGCGCGGGCCTGGTCCTCGAACCGGCGACGCTGCTCGTCGGGATCGACCAGCTCGCTGAACGCGTTGGCCAGCTCACGACCTGCGACGATGGCCTCGAAGCGCTCGACCGTGTCGGGAAGCTCGCGGTGGTCGCGGGCCAGCGGCGAGACCTCCTTGGGATAGTCGGTGACGAAAACCGGCCCCCACAACTCGGCCTCGGTGGTCTTCTCGTAGATCTCGAGCACCAGCTTGCCCGGCCCCCACGAGTCGTCGACCTCGACGCCGTGCTCCGTCGCGATGCCGGCCAGCTCGTCCCGGGGCATGCGCACGTCGACCCGCACGCCCGCGTGCCGCTCGATCAGGTCGGTGAGCGAGGTGCGGGGCCACGGCGGCGTCAGGTCCACCTCGCGCCCGGCGTAGGTGACCACGGGCGATCCGGTCACCTCGGTGGCGAGGTGGGCGATCAACTGCTCCGTCAGCTCCATGATGTCGCCGTAGTCGGCGTACGCCTGGTAGAGCTCGAGCATCGTGAACTCGGGGTTGTGGCGGGTCGACAGGCCCTCGTTGCGGAACACCCGGGCCAGCTCGAACACCCGCTCGAACCCGCCCACGACCAGTCGCTTGAGGTACAGCTCGGGGGCGATGCGCAGGTAGAGCTCGAGGTCGAGCGCGTTGTGGTGGGTGACGAACGGCTTGGCCAGCGCGCCGCCGGGGATGGGGTGGAACACCGGGGTCTCGACCTCGATGAAGCCCCGGTCCTCGAGGAACCGGCGGGTCAGCGACATGATGCGGCTGCGGGCCTGGAACGTCGCCATGCTGGCCTCGTTGGCCCACAGGTCGGCGTACCGCTGCCGGTAGCGCAGGTCGGTGTCGGTGATGCCCTTCCACTTGTCGCCGAAGCCGCGCCGCGCCTCGGCCAGCAGCTTCCACGACGCCACCCGCACCGACAGCTCGCCCTTGTTCGACCGGATGACCTCGCCGGTGGCGACGATCCACGCACCCAGCGTCAGGCCGGTCAGGCCCTTGTAGTCGTCGGTGCCCTTGGCCGTCGCCATGAGCTGGATGGCACCGCTCGAGTCGCGCAGCGTGGCGAACGCCAGGCGGCCCATGTCGCGTAGCAGCATGATGCGACCGGCGACCGTGACGGTGACGCCGGTGCTGCCACCGTCCTCGAGGTCGGCGTACGTGGCCTGCAGCTCGGCGGCGCGGTCGGTGACCTCGACGCGATACGGCGGCCGGAACCCGCCGGGAGCGTCCTGGTCGGGTGCGGACTCGGCGTCGGGAGCGGGCGACTGGGGCTCGTGCGTCATTGATTCTTCTCGTAGATGAGGCGCAGGCCGTGGAGGGTCAGCCAGGGCTCGTGGTTGGTGATCGTGGCCGACAGCGGTGTGATCAAGCCTGACAGACCACCCGTCGACACCACATGGGCTTTCTCGCCCAACTCGGCCTCGATGCGCCCGACCATGCCGTCGACCAGCGCCGTATAGCCGTAGATCACGCCCGACTGCATCGACTCGACCGTCGACCGCCCGATCACGTGGCGCGGCTCGACCAGCTCGACCCGGCGCAGCGCCGCGGCGCGCGCGAACAGGGCGTCGAGGCTGATGTCGATGCCGGGGAAGATGGCCCCGCCCAGGTACTCGCCCTTGCCCGAGATGGCCTCGAACGTGGTGGCGGTGCCGAAGTCGACCACGACGATGGGGCCGCCGAACAGGTCGAAGGCGGCGACGGCGTCGGCGATGCGGTCGGCCCCCACCTCTTTGGGGTTGTCGTAGAGGATCGGGATGCCCGTGCGGATGCCCGGCTCGATGACGATGGCCTGGTTGGCGAAGTAGCGCTCGCTCATCCGCCGCAGCGCGCCGGTGACCCGAGGGACCGACGAACACACCACGATGCCGGCGATGTCGTCATCGAACGAGAAGCCGTGGAAGCCCAGGAACTCCTGGATGACCAGGGCGTGCTCGTCGGCGGTGCGCTCGGCGTTGGTGGCGACTCGCCAGTGGTCGAGGAGGTGGGTGTCGGCCAGGCGCCGCCCGACGTTGTGCTCGTCGTCGGGCTCGAGGTCATAGAGCCCGATGACCGTCTGGGTGTTGCCGACGTCGATCGCCAGGAGCATCACGGGGCGTGAGGCTATGCGGACGCGCCGGTAGCGGACGAACCCGCTCTGATCAGCCCGCGACGACGTCCAGACCGATGTCGAGAACCGGGGCCGAGTGCGTGAGCGCGCCGATCGACACCATGTCGGCGCCGGTGGTGGCGTACGACGCGATCGTGTCGAGCCCGATGCCGCCCGAGACCTCGAGCAGCGGTCGACGTGGGTCGGCGGCGCGCACCTCGGTCACCACCGCTCGGACCTCGTCGGGGGTCATGTTGTCGAGCAGCAGTGCGTCGGCCCCGGCCGCCACCGCCTGGCGCACCTGATCTAGGTCGCCGCACTCGACGTGCACCGTACGGCCCGGCCAGCGGTGCCGGGCCCGGGCCACGGCGTCGGCGATGCCGAAGAGCTCGAGGTGGTTGTCCTTGAGCAGGACCCAGTCCGACAGGTTGCCCCGGTGGTTGGCGCCACCGCCGGCCCGCACGGCCGCCTTCTCGAGCGGGCGCAGGCCCGGCGTCGTCTTCCGGGTGTCCCACACCCGGAGCGTGCCTCCGGCCGCAGCCACGGCGTCGACGAACCGGGCCGTCAGCGTGGCGATGCCCGACAGGTGACCGAGGAAGTTGAGCGCCGTGCGCTCGGCCGTGAGGATCGGCGCCAGCCGGCCGGTGACCCGCGCGAGCTCGGTCCCGGCGGTGAGGCGATCGCCGTCGTCGGCCGACCAGGTGACTGCCAGCGTGTCGTCGACCTGCCGCACGGCCTCGTCGGCGCACAGCCGCCCGGCCAGGACCCCGTCGGCCCGGGGCACGAACAGTGCGGTGGCCTCGAGGTCGGGCGGCAGCAACGCCGAGGTGAGGTCTCCGATCGGCATGAGGTCCTCCGCGAGGGCGCGGGCGACAGCGTCCCGGACGGCGATGATCGGCGGGTGGGCGTCGTGCACGGTCGCCAAGTCTCGCGGATGACAGACTCCCGACCGTGTTCGACGTGACCCGAGGCACCCGACGGGCGGTCGCCACCGCGCTCGTGCTCGCACTCGCCGCGTCCTGCTCGTCGGGCGACGGCGGCGCGACCGGCGACGGCGGCAGTGGCGACGGCGGCGCGACCGGCGACGGCGGCGCCACCACGGAGACGACGACGCCGGCGGGGCCATTCGCCACGGGTCGCCGCATGCTGACGCTCGTCGACGCCAGCCGCACGACCGATGCCGTGCCCGACAAGCTCCCCGAGCGACCGGACCGCACGATCGAGGTCGAGGTCGTCTACCCAGCCCAGGGCGAGCCCGGCGCCGAGCCCACCGGTCAGCCGGCGGCGGCCGGCACCTCGGTCGAGGACGAGGCGCCCGCCCCGGGGTCCTTCCCGCTGGTCGTGTTCGCCCACGGGTTCAACGGCAAGGGCGAGTACTTCCGGGGCTACGCCGAGCGCTGGGCCCGCGAGGGCTACGTCGTCGCCCTGCCGACGTTCCCCCTCAGCCAGACCGGCATCGCGGTGGCGGCCGACCTGATCAACCAGCCGGGCGATGTCAGCTTCGTGATCGACGAGCTGGCCGGGCTCCACGAGGACGACCCGCTGGCGGGCCACATCGACGTCGAGCACCTCGCCGTGGGCGGGCACTCGCTCGGCTCCGCGACCGTGTTCGGCGTCGCCTACAACTCGTGCTGCATCGACGAGCGCATCGACGCGACCATCCCGGTCTCGGGCGGCACCCTGCCGCTCGACGGCGGCACCTACGACGACCGCCCGGCCACGCCCATGCTGCTCGTGCACGGCGTGCGGGACGAGACCGTGCCCATCGGCGCGGGTGACCTCATGTTCGACCAGGCGCTCGCGCCGGTCTGGTACCTGCGTCCCACCGAGGCCACCCACTCAGGGGTGTTCACCGAGGAACCGGGGCGGATGTTCAACGACGCGGCCATCGCCTTCCTCGACGCCCAGCTCAAGGGCGACGACGCCGGGCTCGAGGCGATGGCCGACGAGGTCGCGGCGAGCGGCGTGGCCGAGTGGCGGACCAAACCCTGACCACGGCTCTGTTGGCCGACGCTCCGGCCTCGCTGACGCTCAGCCGAAGCCTCGACTGTCCTGCTTGAGGGCGGTGTCGACGCCGAGGGCGGCGGCCACGACCAGGGTGCGCAGCGGGTCCTCGAGTGGTCGGTAGATCTGCATCACGTAGTTGTCGGCCGTGGTGAACATGGTCTTGGCCAGGCCCTCCCAGGTCTTGGTGATGCGGGCGATCTCGTTGCCGGCGTGGTCCTGGATGTTGAAGTTCCAGGCCCGCCAGTTCTCGGCGTTGATCGAGCCCCAGGTGTGACCACCGGACTCGAGCGAGAAGCGGATCTTGCCGATCGCGTTCTGCTGGACGATCTGGCCCATCTCGTTGCCCATGTTGTCCTGCACGATGACCCGAGACTTGATCACCTTGGCCGGCCGCGTGAGCGCCATGAGCACGTTGCCGTGCCCGTCGACCACCTGGAGCTTGTGGGTCATGAACTGGTCGTAGGAGGTGAGGACGCGGATCGCCTTCTTTGCCATGCTCTGGCCGACCTGGCGGACCGCGCCGAGCTGGCGGCCGTGCTGGTCGAAGATCGCGTACTCGTTGTTGACCTCGATGAGCTTGGCCTTCTGGTTCACGACCAGGATCGGCTCGGTGAAGATGCTGCCGCCGCCGCCCTGCGTCGCCCCGGCGCCGACACCGGCGCGCTGGACATCGTTGACCACCTTTTCGGGCGCACGTTCGACCGTGGGGATGTGGCCCCCGCCGGTGGGCGCATCGACGGCCTGACGGCCGTGCGAAGCGACGTGCTCGGTCCAGCGCTGGCCGTCCCACCACCGGGTCTCGTGGCGGCCGAACGGGTCGGGGTACCACCCCGGCGGATGCTGACCGGGCGCCCCAGCGCCGGCCTGATACGAGGTTTGCGACATGGGCGCCGATGCTACCGGTACCCCGCCGGCCAACCGCGAGCGCGCGGCCCGGAAATCGTCCGAGGATCTGACCGCGGGACCGGTACGAGCCGGACCTCGTCCCGCGCCCGGGACGCCGTCAGCAACGGTCAGGCGGGCAGACCGGCGATCACGTAACGGAGGCGCTGGTCGGGCGCCGTCTCGGGACAGTCGGTGCGTGTGTGCGCGCCGCGGCTCTCGGTGCGGGTAGTGGCGACGGCGACCAGGGCACGCGCCACCGTGGCGAGGTTGCGCAGCTCGTGGGCAGCCGTCCCGAAGGCGGACCCGCTCGACGACGGCACCGAGTCGGCCACCTGGGCCAAGGCTGCCGTGCGAGCGGCGGCCTCGGCGGCCGTCGCCAACGACGTGGCCGACCGCAGCACCCCGGCCTCGGCCGTCATCGTCCGCTGGAGCACTGCTCTGGCGCGAGCGATGGTGCCCGAGTCCCAGCCCTCGGTGGTGAGCCCGACCGCCGCTGGCGGGCCGGACACCGCACGACCGGGAACCCCCTGATCGCGGCCGGCCTCGCCGTCACCGTCGCCGTCGAGGACACAGCGCATCGCACCCGTCGGGCGTGGGCCGTCGACGCCCGCGTCCACGGCCTCGACCACCCGCGGGCCGAACACCATGCCGTCGAGCAGCGAGTTCGATGCCAGCCGGTTGGCCCCGTGGACGCCGTTGCAGGCCGCCTCGCCCGCCACCCACAGGCCGGGCAGCGACGACGCCCCGTCGAGGTCGGCAACGATGCCGCCGCACAGGTAGTGGGCGGCGGGTGCCACGGGCAGCCAGTCGTGCGCCGGGTCGAGCCCGGCCTCGGCCAGCGCCGCGGTGATGGTCGGGAAGCGGTCGGCGAACCGGTCGAGGCCGGTGGCGTCGAGCCACACGTGGTCGACGTCCTGTGCGGCGAGGACCGTGGTGATCGCACGGCTGACCTTGTCGCGGGGCAGCAGCTCGTCGACGAACCGCTCGCCCTGTGCGTCGCGCAGCAGCGCGCCATGGCCCCGCAGGGCCTCGGACAGCAGCGGTCGCGGCATGGCCGGGTGGTGCAGCGCCGTGGGGTGGAACTGCACGAACTCGAGGTCGGCGACGGCCACACCGGCCCGCAGGGCCATGGCGATGCCGTCGCCCGTCGACTCGGTGGGGTTGGTCGTCACCGCGAACAGCTGACCGCCGCCGCCGGTGGCGACGAGGACGTGGCGGGCGCGCACCTCGGCCCGGTCGCCGGTGGGCGTCAGCGCCACGACGCCGGCGCAGCGCCCGCCCTCGACGATCAGGTCGAGCGCGAACCAGTGCTCGTAGACCGCGACCGCCGTCTCGCGCACGGCCACGACCAGCGCACGCTCGACCTCGACCCCGGTGGCCGCGCCCCCGGCGTGCACCACCCGGGCGTGCGAGTGACCGCCCTCGCGGGCCAGCAGCAGCTCGCCCGCCGCGTCGCGGTCGAACATCGCGCCGAGGGCGATCAGCTCGTTGACCCGCCCCGGGCCCTCGTCGACCAGTACCCGGACGGCGTCCTGGTCGCACAGGCCGGCGCCCGCGGCCAGCGTGTCGGCCAGGTGCAGGTCGGTGGAGTCGGGGTCGCCACCCAGCACGGCGGCCACGCCTCCTTGCGCCCACCGTGTGGTGGCCTGCGCGAGCTCGCCCTTGGTCAGCACGCCGACCCGCAACCCGTGCACGTCGGCCGCCCGGACGGCCGCCGACAGCCCGGCGACCCCGGATCCGAGCACCAGCAGGTCGAGAGGGGTTGCGTCAGCGGCGGGCACGGCGGTGGCTCACCTCGAGGGCCGGGTGGGGGTCAGTTGGTCGGGACCTCGACGTAGCGGCGCGGCGGTGGGCCCGAGGGCTCGGCCGCGAGCAGCTCGGCCGTGACGGCGTCGATCTGGCGGTTGCCCGTGTCGACGTGCACGACCCGGGGCTCGTAGTCGGCCATCTCCGCGTCGTCGTACTCCGCGTAGGAGATCACGATGATGCGGTCGCCGGGCTGCACGAGCCGGGCGGCGGCGCCGTTGAGGCACATGTCGCCCGAGCCCCGCACGCCGGCGAGGGCGTACGTCTCGAGGCGGGCGCCGTTGTCGATGTCGACGATGGCGACCTGCTCGTGCTCGAGGATGTCGGCCGCGTCGAGCAGGTCGGGGTCGATGGTGACCGAGCCCACGTAGTGCAGGTTCGCGTCGGTCACGACGGCACGGTGGATCTTCGACTTCAGCATGCGGCGGCGCACGGCGCTGAGCCCTCCTTGGGTGGGTGCCGTCACGCGGTCACCCCCACGTTGTCTATGAGCCTCGCTCGACCGAAACGAACAGCTGCGAGCAGCCGCAGATTCCCGACGAGCGGCTCCGGGACGGTGAACGAGTCTGCATCGACCACCTCGGCGTAGTCCAGTTCCGCGAGGGGCTCTGCCGCGATGATCTGGGACATCAGGTCACGGACCGCCTGGGGGTCGCGCTCCCCCGCTGTGATCAATGCCACACCCGCTCGCAGTGCCGTGTACAACACCGGCGCCGCGGCCCGCTCCTGCGGCGTCAGGTACACGTTGCGGGACGACATCGCCAGGCCGTCGCCCTCGCGCTGCGTGGGGCAGGCCACCACGTCGACAGGGAACGACAGGTCGGCGGCCATGCGGCGGACGACGGCGATCTGCTGGAAGTCCTTGGCCCCGAAGTAGGCGCGGCACGGCCCCACGATCGCGAACAGCTTCGCCACGACCGTGGCGACCCCGGCGAAGTGGGTGGGCCGGGTGGCCCCCTCGAGCCCCTCGGAGATCCGCGCCACCGACACCGTCGTGACGACCGGCCGGGGGTACATCTCCTCGACCGACGGGGTGAACAGGAGGTCGACGCCGGCCGCCTCTGCCAGCTCGGCGTCCCGGGCGAGGTCACGCGGATAGGCGTCCAGGTCCTCGCCCGCGCCGAACTGCAGCGGGTTGACGAAGATCGACGCGACCACGACGTCGGCGTCGACACGCGCGGCCCGCATGAGCGAGGCGTGCCCGTCGTGCAGGTAGCCCATGGTCGGCACGAAGCCGACCGTGCGACCCGCGGCCCGGTGGTCGTCGAGCTCGGCGCGCAGGTCGGTGATGGTGCCGATCGCCTTCATCCGTGGCCTCCGGGCACGCGGGCTACCTCTCGTCCTCGGCCCGGGCCGCCGCCAGCCGGCGGGCGGCGTCGATCATGCCCCGGTAGGCCCGCCGCTCCTCGGTCGGCAGGGCCCGTAGGTGGCGCCGGATGGTCGACTCGTCGCCGCGGGCGGCGGGACCGGTGAGGGCGGCGGCCGGGCCCAGCTCGGCGACGTTGGCGAGCGTGTCGGTGGCCAGGTCGAGGTACGCCTCGAACGGCACCCCGACGGTGTCGGCCAGGCGCTCGACCTGGCCCATCAGGGCCACGAGGTGGTTGGAGGCGATCACCGCCGCCGCGTGGTAGGTCGCGCGGTCGCCGTCGTCGACCGTGAACGACCGCCCGCGGAGGGCGTGCACCACCTCATCCACCAGGGGATCGCCGGCGACGGCGAACCAACCGCCGACCAGCCGCCTCGCTCCGACGTCGGGGGTGGGCAGCGCCACCAGCGGGTGCACGGCCCCGCGTCGTTCGTGCGGGGCCAGCACCTCGAGCCCGCGCGCGCCCGACAGGTGGGCGACCACCGTCGAGTCGTCCGGCTCGACCTCCCGGGCCACGCCCCGGATCTCGTCGTCGGGGGTCGCCAGGACCAGTAGATCGACGCCCCGGGCGGCACCGGCGTGGTTGTCCGACCGGCCGAGCATGGGCGCCACCTCCCAGCCCGCGTTGGTGAGCGCGAGCGCGAGCGCCGTGCCCGCCCGGCCGGGGCCGATGATCCGCACGTGCCGGGGACGCCCGGCGGCGCGAGCGCGGGTGCGCGAGGTCACAGCTCGTCGAGCGCGCCGAGGCGCTCGACCACACCGTCGGATGCGGCGACGGCCGCCTCGTCGGCGACATCGGGTGCCACGTCGTGCAGCGGGGCGACGACGAAGCGGCGCTCCCACATGCGGGGGTGGGGGACGATCAGGTCGGGGTCGTCGACCGCGACCCCCTCGACCCACAGGACGTCGACGTCCAGCGTCCTCGGGCCCCACCTCTCGTCGCGCACCCGGCCGGCCGCCGCCTCCAGCCGCCGGCACACGCCGAGCAGCTCGTGCGGCGTGCGATCGGTGCGCAGCCCGACCACGAGGTTGAGGTACGCCCCCTGGTCGGCGGGCCCGCCGACCGGGTCGGTCTCGTACACCGGCGACACGGCCACCAGCCCGACGTCCCGCAGGGTGCGGACCGCGTCGCGCAGGTAGCCCAGCCGGTCACCGAGGTTGGACCCCAGGCCCAGGAACGCCCGGCTCGGCGTGCGGGAACCTTCGGCCTCGGGCTGAGGCTCGTCGGCCGCGGCGGCGGGGGTCGCGATGTCGGACATCGGGGTCAGCCCCGGGTGCGGACGATGCGCACGCCCGAGGTGGCGAGGTCGTAGGGCACCGGTGGGCGCAGCTTGCGCACGGCCACGTCGACCGCGGCGATGCGCCGATCGAGCGCGAGGACCGCCTCGGCCACCCGGGTCGTCAGGTGTTCGAGCAGGGCGACGTGCCGCTCGCCCACGGTGGCGGCCACCGCCGAGCAGACCGCCCCATAGTCGACGGTGTCCACCAGGTCGTCGCTGGCGCCTGCGGGGGCGACGTCGACGGTCAGCTCGATGTCGATCTCGAGCGGCTGGTCCTGCGCCCGCTCCAGGTCGAGCACGCCGACGCGCCCCACGATCCGCAGGCCTCGCAGCTCGATGCGGTCGGTCGTGGTCACTCGCCCCGCTGACCGGCCTCGCCGCGCAGCTCGTCGGCCGTTGCGACGAACCCGCGCCCCATGGGGCCGAGCTGGCGGCCCGTGAGCCGCTCGGTGACCGAGATGGCCTGCGGGCCGTACGGCACCAGGTTGGCCCACAGCAGGTACCCGGCGACGAGGCCGCAGATGCGGTCACCGACCTCCTCCTGGTGCATCAGCAGCTTCTCGCCGTTGGCTAGCCGCTGTTGCAGCTCGCGGTAGAGGTTGCGCTGGAAGACGACGGGATCGTCGTTGGGCCCCTGCGGGCGGTGGAGCCAGGCGACGCCCAGCTCGTCGTAGTTGTGCAGGTTGTGCGCGGCGGCGATGAGGGACACGACGTGCGTGAAGCCCTGCTCGCGGATCCAGATGATCTCCTCCTGCCGGCGCACGCGACGGTGGTTGGCGCCGTAGCCGCCGGGTCGCTCGCACACGGCGAGGCGGTCTTTGAGCACCCACACGAAGTTGCGGGGGGTGATGCCCTGGGCCCACTTGCCCTTCATCGCTGCCACGTCTCAGGTCTCCCTTGTCGTTCTCACGCGCCCGACGCCGCGACGACGTCGACGGCCTCGAGCGCCCGTACCGTCGCCGCCACGTCGTGCACCCGCACCATCGCTGCGCCGCACCGCAGCGACCAGACCGCCGTGGCCACGGATCCTTCGAGCCGGTCGGATGTCGGCGGCACCGCTCCGCCCGGGTCGGCGCGCCCCTCGAGCGTGCCGAGCATCGTCTTGCGGCTGGTGCCGATCAGCACCGGGTACCCGGTCGCGACCAGCACGTCGAGGTTGGCCAGCAGATCCAGGTTGTGGTCGAGCGTCTTGCCGAACCCGATGCCCGGGTCGATCCACACATCCGTCACCCCCGCGGCACGGGCGGCGTCGGCCCGTTCCACCAGGAAGTCGCGCACGTGGGCGACCACGTCGTCGTAGCGAGGCTCGTCCTGCATCGTGCGCGGGTCGCCCAGCATGTGCATGGCGACGAACGCCGCACCGGTCTCCGCCGCCACCTCGCCCAGGGTGGCGGACACATCGTTGACCATGGTTGCGCCCGCGGAGACGGCGGCGCGGGCCACGTCGGCCTTGCGGGTGTCGATCGACACGGCCACACCGTCCGCGGCCAGGGCCTCGACCACCGGGAGCACACGGCGCTGCTCCTCGCCTGCGGGCACCGGCTGGGCCCGCGGGCGGGTCGACTCGCCGCCGACGTCGACCCAGTCGGCCCCCTCGGCGACGATCGCCCGAGCGTGGGCGATCGCGGCGTCGTGATCGAGGTAGCGGCCGCCGTCGGAGAACGAATCAGGGGTCACGTTGACGACACCCATGATCCGAGGACGGCTGACCTGCACGGTCGCACATCCTAGGCCCCTGCTCACCACCACTCGCGGTGCGCTGTGAGGCCGATCGCTCCCGCAGCGTGGTGGCTGCGGGGGCCGATCGGGACGTCGCCAGGACGGGAGGAGTAGCGTCGCCGCACGTGGGCAGACAGCATCCACGCTCGTGTGACGGGCGCGATGCACCGACGTTCGGGGGCGCACCCGAAGGTCGCCGGAGGCTCACGCCAGAGCGGGAAGGGAGCGGTGGCGGGCACCATGGCGGGCACACGGAGACGGCCGGCGGGAGCTGACGATCGCGCCCACCGGCGACGCCGGCGGGGACCACGTGCGGTCGGTGCCACGCTAGCGGCGCTGGCGATGCTCGTCGCTGGAGCGACACTTCATCAGCCCGCTGCCGAGGCCGCCGTCAACCCGCCGAGCGTGGCACACGCCGCCCCCGTCTCACCGCTCCGGGCGGCGCCGACCTACGTGCGCAACGCCCGCTGGTACGTCCCGAACACCGCCACCCCGGGGCACTACCTCTACGTCGGCCTGTTCGACCTGCCGGCGGCCGCCCGCCCCTTCTATGGCGACTGGGACGGCGACGGCACGTTCACTCCGGGGTGGTTCCGCAACGGGGCGTGGACCCTCTACGCCACGATGGTCGGCTCGAGTCAGACCACGAGCCCGCTGACCTTCACCTACGGCACGGTGGGCGACCTGCCCGCGGTCGGCGACTGGAACGGCGACGGCAGGACCGACGTCGCTGTGTTCCGGCGTGGCGCCTGGCACCTCCGGGACGCCGTCCTCGGGAGATCCGTGAGGACCTTCGCGTACGGCACAGCCGGCGATCTTCCACTGGCCGGGGACTGGAACGGCGACGGCCGCGCCTCCATCGGCGTGCGTCGCGGGTCCGTGTTCCACCTGGCCGACGACGGCGCCGTCCCGCGCACCGCCCACCGCTTCCCCTACGGCTACGCGACCGACTGGCCCATGGCCGCGGACTGGGACGGCGACGGCCGCGACTCCATCGGCGTGGTGCGCGGTGCCACGTGGTACACGCAGTCCGACGTCGCGACCCGCCGCACGTCCGCGTCGACGATCGTCCGCCCCTCGGGCACAGTCCCGGTGCCCTATCCGTCGCCCACGGGGCCGGGAGGCGACGCCTGCCCGACCGCGAGCCCGAGCTTCACGTCGCCGGCGAGCCACGTCGTCCCTCCGCCGCCGCTCACCGGTGACATGCCCGCGTCGGGAGACGAGTACGACGCCCTGCAGGATGCGCAGCGCTACCTGCTCGGGACGCGGTTCAGTCAAAGGTACGGGAGCGTGCAGAACCAGAGATACCTGAACCTGAGGGCCGGACACACGGCCGAGGAGCACTCCCTCCGCCCGGTCGGCATGGCCGCGCTCACCATCGCGGTCGGGGTGTCGATGGACGGGTTCGACCCGGCCCGTGTCGGGCACACACGCGAGATCGCGGTCACGCATCTCGACTGGACCTTGCGGTCGATGGCCTGCCAGCACCGCTCCGTGTCTCCGGGAGGATGGGGCCGCAGCTGGCAGAGCGACCTCTGGGCACAGTACGCAGGACTCGCCGCCTGGCTGGTGTGGGGTGAGCTGTCCCCGCAGACGCAGGCCTATGTCGCGGCCATGCTCGTCTACGAGGCGGACTACAAGGCCTCGACCCCTGTCGCCTACTGGATGAACCGGTCCGGTGTCTTCGACCCGGGGCGGTCCGGCAACTCGGCGGCGGAGGAGATGGGCTGGGAGGCCGCGACGCTCGGCATCGCCGCGCAGGTGATGCCGGGCCATCCGAACGCTCAGCTCTGGCTGCGCAAGGGCACCCAGAAGGCGATCGCGGCGTGGTCGAGCCTCGCTGACACGACGAGTCCGACCGTCGTCAACGGCGTCCCGCTCGGGGCTCGACTGAACGGGGCCAACATTCGAGAGGACGGCCTGGTCGTCAACCACGGAATGGTCCACCCTGACTACACGTCGGCCGCCAGCATGGTGTGGACGGCGGCCTGGCCGGCGATGCTACGGGGCGGGACGCTGCCGGAGGGTTACACGCACAATTCCCGCCTGGTCTGGGTCGCTATGTCGCAGCGTCGGTACGAGTACCAGGGCGACCAGGTGTCGATCTACCGCAGCGACGGGACCCTCAACTACATCGGCGGCCCGGGCGACTGGGGGGAGCAACGCTTCGCGACGTACGTGAAGTTCGACGCGGCCGCCCACCTGGTCGGCGCCGATCGCGATGCCGCAACCGGCGGCCAGGACAGCCCGACGGCCCGCGAGTGGATGGCCACACACCTGTCGAAGGTGCGCGAGCTGCAGACCCGCTCCACGGACGGGCACATGTACGATCCCACAGCCGTCCCGGCCGAGTTCAGCTACTACTCCAACGAGGAGTTGTCGGCCGAAGATCTAGCGGGCACGTGGGCGATCCGCTACGCCGAGCAGTTCGGCGGGCCGCTGAACCTGAGTACGGAACGCCTCGACCCCTGAGCGGCACGGGCGCCCGACCCGGACAGCGGGAACGGGCTCGGTGGAGCCGCCTCGCCGGCCCACCAGCGGCTCAGCGCTGGCCGACGATGAACCGCATGGCCTCTTCACGGGTGGCCACGCTGGTGCGGAACAGCCCCCGGACGGCCGAGGTGACCGTGGTCGAGCCCGGCTTGCGCACGCCTCGCATCGTCATGCACAGGTGCTCGGCCTCGACGACCACCATCACGCCCCGGGGGACCAGGGTGCGGTCGATCTCGTCGGCGATCTGCGCGGTCAGGCGTTCCTGCACCTGTGGGCGGCGGCCGTAGGCGTCGACCAACCGGGCCAGCTTCGACAGCCCGGTGATGCGCCCGTCCTTGCCCGGGATGTACGCCACGTGAGCCTTGCCGATGAAGGGAACGAGATGGTGTTCACAATTCTTGGCGCCGATGCCGCCGACCAGGAACGAGTGGTGGGGCTCGCAGTGGAAGCTGTAGACGCGGAACGGCTTCTTGCCGGTCTGCTTGACCCTTTCGACCGCATCGACCTGGGTCCATCCCTCGTCAGGCGGCAACAGTGGAATCGTCTCGTCCGCCACGAACTCGCGGGCGTATCGCGCGTCGGTGCGGATCCAGTACGCAGGGACGTGTAGTTGGCCGATGCCACGCTTGTCGATCCACGGCTTGGTACCGAGGACCACACCCAGCTCGGCCAGGAAGCCCTGATTGGCTGAGATGATCTTGCGAGACCCGTCGTTCTGGCTGGTGTTCCAGCAGCCGTCGCCGTCGACGTAACCGTCGAGGAACCCCTCCATCAACTCCTTGGACCGCAGCACCACCCGGGGGAAGTGAAACGCCTTGGTGGCCTTGGTCCCACCGAACCAGTGCAGGACAAGCGAGGCGATGTGTCGCGAGACGAGTCGCACGCGAAACATCGGGATCTCGCGTTGGAGGAACCCACTCGGCACCATGATCGGCTCGATGCGCGTGTCGGCTCCGAACGCGATGCGGAGCGAGTGAGCGAAGCGCCCAGCGAATGCTTCGTCGTTCACCACGAGGGAGATGCGCCGTCCGTCCTGGACGCTGCCGTCTGACCC
Organism: uncultured Acidimicrobiales bacterium; assembly: GCA_963735375.1. Classification (GTDB taxonomy): domain Bacteria; phylum Actinomycetota; class Acidimicrobiia; order Acidimicrobiales; family VFJN01; genus ZC4RG19. The sequence goes on along the minus strand of CAVTKS010000001.1, from coordinate 596,298 downwards.
GATGGCCCCCAGGGCGTAACCGAGTTCGTATCCCTCCTGAACGACGTACCGCTCCTGGCAGAGCTGGCGCGTGGGGAAGGTCTGCAGCTTGTGGCCGGCACGCAGGTCGCCAGCGTCAACCCAGCCGTCCGGCGTCATGACAGGGTGATTGGGGGTCAGACGGATGTGGTGCTTCCCGGCGCGAATATCGACCAGCTCATCGGCGCGCCGCCAGCCGACCGAAACGACCTCGGTTTGGACGAGAGCGCCGGTGTCATCGAAGGTCCACAGCTTGTCGCCAGCCTCGACATCCGCCGCTCGTTTGGCGCCGTCAACAGCGTTGACGGTCTGCTTCGAGGGCACACATAGCGATTGCACGGCGATGTCGCGCACCATCACCATCTCGTCGTGGCCGGCCTCGAAGGTGACCGCCAGGTGGGTGTCGGCCTGCTCGTGCAGGCCGGAGCACACCTCGGCGTACATGCGGGCCACGCGCTCGGGCGTGTCCCGCAGGCCGTCGCGGTCGGCGTCCTCGCCGATCGCCTCGAGGATCTCGCGCACCGCCTTGGCGATGCGGTCGAGGTCCATCGGGGTGTCGATAGGAGGGAACTCCCGGCTGGGCCACTCGTCAGCCATCGCGGGCGCTCCGGTCAGGTCCCCGACGGGCGGGGGGCGCGCACGCCGCCACGCCACCGCAGCACCCGGCGCCACGTCGGCTCGGCGGGGGCGGTGGGGACCGGGCGGGACTGCGCCTCGCCGGCCGCATCGGCCTCGGCCAGCGCGACATCGACCGGAGCGTCGCGGGGCGGCTCGGCGGGGGTGCGGCGCTGCAGCTCCTCCAGCGAGGCGTCGATGCCGGCGCCCTTGTCGATGTCGCCGAACACGTCGGCCAGATCGCCGTCGTCGAGCGTCTCCTTCTCGACCAGCGATGCGGCCAGCCGGTCGAGCGTGGACCGGTGCGTGGTGAGGATGAACCGCGCCCGGTCATGGGCGTGGTCGATCATCCGGCGCACCTCGTCGTCGATGAGGCCGGCGACCTCGTCGGAGTAGGTGGCCTCGTGGCCGTAGTCCTTGCCGAGGAACACCTCACCCGACTTGGTGCCGAGCTGCTGGGGCCCGAGGCGTTCGCTCATGCCGTACGTGGTGACCATGGCCCGGGCGATCTCGGTGCAGCGCTCGATGTCGTCGCTGGCGCCGGTGGTGGGGTCGCCGAACACCAGCTCCTCGGCCGTGCGGCCGCCCAACAGCATCGTCATGGTGTCGACCAGCTCGGCGCGGGTCTTGAGGTACTTGTCCTCGGTGGGCAGGGCCAGCGTCCAGCCCAGCGCCCGACCGCGCGACACGATCGAGACCTTGTGGATGGGGTCGGTGCCCTCGAGAACGTGGCCGACCAGGGTGTGGCCACCCTCGTGGTAGGCGATGATGCGCTTCTCGTGGTCGGACATGACCCGGGTCTTGCGCTCGGGCCCGGCCAGCACCCGGTCGATGGCGGCCTCCATCGACACCATGGTGATGTCGGTGCCGTTGTGCCGCGCGGTGAGGAGGGCGGCCTCGTTCATGAGGTTGGCCAGGTCGGCGCCGGTGAACCCGGGCGTACGGCGGGCGAGCACGTCGAGCCGCACGTCGTCGGCCAGAGGCTTGCCCTTGGCGTGCACGTCGAGGATGGCCTTGCGACCCTCGAGGTCGGGCTGGTCGACCACGATCTGGCGATCGAAGCGGCCCGGGCGCAGCAGGGCGGGATCGAGGATGTCGGGCCGGTTGGTGGCCGCGATGAGGATGACCCCGGTGCGGGCGTCGAACCCGTCCATCTCGACGAGCAGCTGGTTCAGCGTCTGCTCGCGCTCGTCGTGGCCGCCGCCCATGCCAGCGCCGCGGTGGCGGCCGACGGCGTCGATCTCGTCGACGAACACGATGGCGGGCGCCGCCTGCTTGGCCTTCTCGAACAGGTCGCGGACGCGGCTGGCGCCGACCCCCACGAACATCTCGACGAAGTCGGAGCCCGAGATGGGGAAGAACGGCACGCCGGCCTCGCCGGCGACCGCACGGGCCAGCAGCGTCTTGCCCGTGCCGGGGGGACCGTAGAGCAGGACGCCCTTGGGGATGCGGGCGCCGATGGCCTGGAAGCGGGCGGGGTCCTGCAGGAACTCTTTGATCTCCTGCAGCTCCTCGACCGCTTCGTCGCAGCCGGCGACGTCGGCGAAGGTGACCGACGGGTCGTCCTTGGAGACCTGCTTGGCCCGCGACTTGCCGAACTGCATGACACCTTTGCCGCCGCCCTGCATGACGTTCATGATCAGCAGGAACGCACCGACGAGCAGCAGGATCGGCAGCAGGCTGAACAGCAGGCCGGTCCACAGGGAGTCGGACTGCGGGTCGGTCGTGACCTCGACCGGCGGGTCGGCGTCGTTGAGGTCGTTGACCAGCTCGTCGGCGAACTCGGCGGGGAAGGCGACCCGGTACTCGGTGTCGTCGGTGAGCTTGCCGACGACCTCGTGGTCGCGGTCCTTGATCTCGGCGGTGGCGACCTCGCCGTCGTCGATGGCCTGCCGGAACTGCGAGAGGTCGATCTCTTCGCGCTCGGGCGCCCGGCTCGAGAACCGGAGGCCCACGAAGAGGACGGCAGCGCCGACGAAGAGGTAGAGCAGGGCGGCTCTCGGGAATCGTTTCACGGTGCGAGCCAGGCTACCGGCGCATCGCGGAGTGCGTCAGACCGGTACGGGTCGGCCCGGGCTCAGGCATCGCCCCGGTATTCGCACACGTAGGGCAGGTTGCGGAACCTCTCGGCCACGTCGAGCCCGAAGCCCAGCACGAACGCCGGGGGGATCTCGAAGCCGACGTAGCGCAGCTCCTCGTGTGTCTTCTGGTTGCCCTGGCGCACGAACAGGGCGCACACCTCGAGGCTCGCCGGCTGGCGGGCCATCAGGTTGCGGCGCAGGTAGGTGAGCGTGAGCCCCGAGTCGACGATGTCCTCCACCAGGATGACGTGGCGGCCGGCCAGGTCGATGTCGAGGTCCTTGACGATGCGCACCACACCCGACGACCGGGTGGACGCGCCGTAGGAGGACACGGCCATGAAGTCGACCTCGAGCGGCAGCCGGATCGCCCGGGCCAGGTCGGCCAGGAAGATGAACGCGCCCTTGAGCACGCAGATGAGAAGGGGCGGGTCGTCGGCGTAGTCGGCGGTGATCTGGGCGCCCAGCTCCGCGATGCGACCCCGGATCTGCTCCTCGCCGACGACCACGTCGCCGAGGGCGCGCTCGTCGACGTGGTGCACGAAGCCCGAGGGCTGACCAGGGGGCGGCGAGGCGCTGGACACGGCACGGACGTCGCCCCAGATCGGCGGCTCGGTACTGCCTTCCGAGGGGGGATCGGTGGGCATGCGCAGCTGAACCTAGCCCGGCAGCTCCAGAGGTGGCTCGAGGCGCAGCCGGCCGCCGGTCCTCGCCACCCGCCAACCCCCGGCCAGCTCGCAGGCCACGGCGTCGCCCCGGGCGACAGCCAGGACGCGCTCGGTGGCGGCGCCGTCAGGGGCGTACCGCTCGACCCCGCCCGGCCCGGCCGTCCGCAGCCAGCGGCGCACCGCCCGCCGGGCGAGCGGTGCGGGGGCGGCGGTGAGGGCGCGGGCGTCCTGCGGGTCGACCGCGCCGGCCAGCTCATCGAGCAGCGCCACGTCGGCACGGACCAGGTCGGCCTGGCGGGCGAGCACAGGCGTCAGGTCGCGCTCGGCGATGCGGTCGAGGAGGGGCAACAGCTCGTGGCGCACACGGTTGCGCCGGAACGCGGGATCCTCGTTGGTCGGGTCGAGCACCGGCTCGAGGCCCAGCGCCTCGCACAGCGCCCGCGTCTCCGTGCGACGCAGGCGACGCAGCGGCCGGCCGGCCGGGTCCATGCCCGCCAGACCGTCCAGCCCGGCGCCGCGCACCAGGTTGAGCAGCACGGTCTCGGCCTGGTCGTCTGCGGTGTGCCCGGTCAGCACGTCGGCAGGCAGGACCCCGTAGCGGGCGGCACGCGCCCGGGCCTCGAGGTTGGGGCCTCGGGTGACGGCCACCTTCTCGGGCCGGAACGCCGCGCCGAACCGGTCGGCCGCACGCCGCACCACCTCGGCCTCGTCCGCCGATCCGGGCCGCAGGCCGTGATCGACGTGGACGGCCGTAACCCGGCATCCGACATGGGTCGCCAGAACCAGCAGCGCGAGCGAGTCGGCCCCGCCGGACACGGCGCACGTCACCGGTGTCCCGGCGACGGGTAGATCGCACCGGCTCGCCACGAGATCGAGCTGCGCCGGGCTCTCCACCGATCGGGCCACGACCTGGGACTGTAGGCCGACTAGCTCACCAGCTCCTCGGACAGGCGCACCCGGTCGAGCCACTCCTGGGGGGCGCGGATCTCGGCCAGGGTCGGCAGCCACTCGGGCCCGCGCCAGGCGGCGTCGAGGGCCTCGGGCCCGCCGTGCCGCTCGACGTAGCCGATGAACGACTCGCCCTGCGCGTACTGCTTCATCTTGGCGTCGATGCCCATCGCCTTCTGCACCAGCTTGGCGGCACTGCCTCCCTGCCGGCGGCGTTCGCGCAGCGCCCGGGAGAAGCGTTCGGCCGACGGGACGTGACCCTCTCCGGCCCGGTCCATCGTGACGTCGCCGTGGCCTTCGAGCAGGCTCATCATCCCGCCGATACGCCCGAACAGGTCGCGCTGGTCGGGGCTGGCCAGCAACGTGGCGATGCCGCCCTCGTCGAGCGGGTTGTGACCGGACCGCAGGTCCTCGACCACCCGCGAGAACGCGTCGAGGAACCGCTTCGGGTCGGGGTCGACCGCGTCGAGCGTGCGGTTGACGAGCGAGAGGAAGTGCGGCCGGAGCCAGGGCACGCCGGTGAACTGTGCCCGGTGGGTGACCTCGTGCAGCGCGAGCCACAGCCGGAACTCGCGGGGCGGGAAGCCGAAGCGCTTCTCGAGGGCGAGCACATTGGGACCGACGTAGTAGACGAGGTCCTGGTCCTCGGGGGCCTCGTCCTCGATGATCAGCAGGTCGTACTGGCCGAGCACGCGGGTGCCCATCCAGCCGAGCAGCGCACCGACCTCGACCCCGGCCGCCCTGCGGGACACGCCGCTGACGAGCGCCCGGCCTCCGCGGCGGTCGTCCATCTTCTCCGCCATCCGGTCCGTGAGGGGTCGCAGCAGGCGACCGAAGCTGGCCAGGTTGGCTCGCACCCAGTCGCCCCGATCGACCACCCGCGCGCGGGCGGCACCGCTGGCCGAGCGGAGGCCGGTGGCGCGCTCCACCAGGTCTTCCGCCTGGGCGGTGAGCTCGGCGAAGTCGGTCGTGAGCCGGTCGTAGTGATACGACGCCGCCAGTGGCTCACGCCCGGCCACCCGGACCGCCACCCGCTCGGCGAGATCCCAGTCGACCGGACTGACCACCCGGCCTACCGACCCTTCGGGTAGCGGGTCGACTCGGTGGTCTTGAGGTACATGACGGCAAGCAGGACGATCGTGATGATCACGACCGCACTGAGCACGGCACCGATCCAGTAGTGCCAAACCACGGCGAACATGGGGGGCATGGTAGGCAACGGTGCGTAGAAGTCACGAACCGCGGCTCGACCGACGCCCACGACGCTGCCAGCCTTACGGCGTACCGGGGCAGCACCGGTCGCTGGGCGGCTGCTACGGTCCGGCCCGACGGGTGAGCATGTTGGAGCGCAGCGACCTGGGGGCATCGACGTTGCGACAGCTGGGCGAACAAGAGGTCGAGGAGGTTCGACCCGTTCCGACGATCGCTGTCCCGACGCCCGCGCCCCGACCCGCGGCCCTCGCCGCGACGTCCCGGGGCAAGCGGGCGCTCGACCTGGCGCTCGTGGTGCTCGCCGCACCTCTCGTGATCCCGCTCGGCCTCGTGACCGCGGTGCTGGTGTTGGCCACGTCACGCGGCCCGGTCCTCTTCGGACAGGAGCGCGTGGGGCTCGGCGGCCGGCACTTCACGATGTACAAGTTCCGCACGATGCACCGCGAGGCCGAGCAGCTGCTCCAGCGGGACGCCCGCCTGTGGAACGACTACGTCGACAACGGCTTCAAGATCCCCGCCGAGCTCGACAGCCGGATCACCCCGGTGGGGCGCTTCCTCCGCCGGTCGAGCCTCGACGAGCTCCCCCAGATCCTCAACGTCCTCTTCGGCACCATGAGCCTCGTCGGACCCCGTCCCATCGTGCCCGCGGAGCTCGACAACTACGGCGACAGTCGCGGGGTCTACCTCTCGGTGAGGCCCGGCATCACCGGTGCGTGGCAGGTCAACGGCCGATCCACCGTCGTGTATCCGGAGCGGGTCGAGATCGACGCCCACTACGTGCAGACGTGGAGCCTGTGGCTCGACGTCAAGATCCTGGCCAAGACCCCGATCGCGGTGCTCAGCGCCCGCGGCAGCGTTCTAGCCGGCGGCGACAGGCTGCTCAGGCGCCGTCGACGGGAGCTGCCGGCTCGCCGGCCAGGGCGGCTCGCACCTTGGCCATCAGGCTGTCGGGCACCTGTTCCTGGCACTTACGCCGGACGACCTCGCGCAGCTCGGCCTCGAAGTCGTAGGGCTCGGCACAGGGCTGGCACCCGTCGAGGTGCCGATGGATCGCGGCCCGCCGGTCGTCGGTGAGCTCACCGTCGAGGTAGCCGTACAGCTCGTGCAGTGCGTCTTGGCACTCGGACTTGGGATCAGACATGAGGATCAGACGTGGGCGTCATCTCGAACAGGCGCAGTGAGGTTCCGCTCGACTGCGAACTCGTACAACTGCTTCTGGAGCGCCTTTCTTCCCCGATGCAGCCGACTCATGACCGTACCAATCGGGATGTCGAGGATGTCGGCGATCTCCTTGTAGGCGAAACCCTCGACATCGGCGAGCAGCACGGCCATGCGGAAGTTCTCCGGAAGGGCCTCGATCGCCTGCTTGACCTCGTGGTCGGTGAAGCGGTCGAGAAGCTCGTCCTCGGCGCTGCGACCGGCCATCGCTGCCTCGAGCCCGCCGATGCGACGGTAGAGATAGAGGTCCTCGACCTCGTCGAGCTCGGTCTCGTCGGGCCGGCGCTTCTTGGCCCGGTAGGTGTTGATGTAGGTGTTGGTGAGGATGCGGTAGAGCCAGGCCTTGAGGTTGGTGCCCTGCTCGAAGCCGCCGAACCCGCGGTAGGCCCGCAGGTAGGTCTCCTGCACCAGGTCCTCGGCATCCGACGGGTTGCGGGTCATGCGCAACGCCGCGGCGTACAGCGACGGCATGAGGTCCATCGCCTGGTCCGCGAACGTCGCCTGGTCGGCCATGGGTCGGACCCTACCGCCGCCACCCGTGCGGGAGCTATGCGCCCCCGCCTGGCCCACGCTCAGGCGTTTCCCGCTCTTGGCGCTGCGCGCCGGGCCGCTCGGGCCACGCCCTCCCGTTCGGTCGGGCTCAGGTCAGGGGATCGAGCGCGCCGCCCGAGTATTGGACGCGCGGGCTCCACAACAGGAACCGGTCGACGTCCAGGCTGCGGAGCGCGTCGAGCATGGCCCGCACCTCGACGTCGCCGTACGGGATGCCCTGCAGCTCGAAGTTCTGCACCCACGGCGCCAACACCACGCCCGTCCCGGCCGTGACCTCCTGGTAGCGGGCGAGGAGGGCGAGCGTGAACTCGGCCGGCTGGTGGGGCGGGTCAGGCACCCCGTAGCGGCCCGCCGACCAGTACCCCGGGTAGATCTGCGGCGAGATGTAGTCGGCGTTGCGGGCGATGCGGGCGACATCCTGGCCGATGGGGTCGCCGGTGTCGGCCGCCACGCCGACCGTGGTCACTCCTTGGAACGCACCCCGGCGCCGCAGCTCGCTGTGGGCCTCGGCGAGGAAGCCGGTGATGACGTCGGACGGAGACGAGGTGAGCCCCGGCACGACGATCGTCTCGGGCTCGCCGGTGGGTAGCCGCACGTCGTCCCACAGGATGTCGTCGACGCCGCGGCTCACCGCCTCGAGCGCGATGTCGAGGTTGTAGCGCCGCACGGCCGGGCTGTCGGGGTTGGTGAACTGCCCGGTGGCGTCGTACGGCCCGCCGTGGACGGACTGGATGACCTGGTCGCCCTGGCCGGCGCCCCACGCCGCCTGGGCCAGGATCGGGTCACGGAACGCGGCGATGCGCCCGACCACCCGCACGCCGCGGTCCTCGAGCGTCGCGACCGCGGCCTCGAGGTCGTAGTGCGGGACCACCGCCCCGATCTCGAGGGCCCGCGGCACCTGGGAGTCGTAGCCGACGGTGCCCGTGTCGTCCTTGAGGTCGAGCTGCACGGTGTCGATGCGCTGCTCGTCGATGAGCCGGAGGATGCCGGCCCGCAGGGGCTCGCTGCTCCACGCGGCCGCGCTCACGTGCACCCCCCGGAGCCCCGGGTAGGTGACGGGGACGACCGCCGAGGCGGTGGTGCGGTTGCCCGCCCGGTCCACGGCTTCGAGCGTGATGGGCCCGGCGGGCGGCCGATCGAACGACAGCGCGAAGCGCCCGTCGTCGTCGACGTCGACGTCGTCTCCGTCCGCGGTCAGCGTGGCGCCGCGTTCGACCGTGCCGGCGACCTCGGCGGCGGCGTCGATGGCGACGGGGTCGACGGCGGCCGGGACCTCGAGTGCGGGCGGCGTGCCGTCGACCGTGAAGTCCCAGCGGTGGACCGAGTCGCCGAACACGGCCCGAGGCACGGCGACCTCGATGCTGTGGTCGCCCTCTGCCAGCGGCTCGGGTGGCCGCCACACCATGAACGTGCCGAGCACCCCAGGCTCGTCGACGACCTCGCCGTCGACCGTCAGCGTCGCCTCGGCCGCCTCCTCCTCGGACGAGAACTCCAGCTTCACCTCGAGCGCGGCGGCGTCGAAGGTCGTGATGTCGGCCCCGTCCTCGACGCCCGTCTGCTCGACGTTCACCCGGGTGGCCCGGTAGACGAGCACCGCCACGAGACCGACGGTGGCGAGGGCGACCAACGCGGCGACCACGGTGCCCACCTCGATGTACCGCTTCTTCTCGCGGAACATCGCCGGGCCCTCGGGCCTGCTCTCGTGCATCGTGAGCGGGCCGGGCCCGAAGTCGAGCCGACCGCTGGCGAACGGCGCGTCACGCTGGCGCCTGCGCCGCCGGCGCCGGGGGGTGTCCGGTCCGGTGCCGGAGGCGTCGCTCGACGGGGAGGTCACTGGAAGGATTCTCGCTCACACGTAGCCGCGCAGGCGGGAGGCCTGAGCCACCCGACGGATCCCGATGGCGAACGCCGCCTGGCGCAGGGTGCAGCCCAGCTCGCGGGCCGTCTCGGACGTGGCCGCGTAGGCCAGCCGCATGCGGTCGCGCAGCTCGTCGTTGAAGCGGTCCTCCTTCCAGGTGAACTGCTGGATGTTCTGGGTCCACTCGAAGTACGAGCCGGTCACCCCACCAGCGTTCGCGAGCACGTCGGGGACGACGACGATGCCGCGGTCGCCGAGGAGCTTGTCGGCATCGGGGGTCACGGGGTAGTTCGCGGCTTCGAGCACCACGGGCGCCTGCACCGCTCCCGCGTTGTCGACGTCGATCACCTGGCCGAGGGCGGCGGGCACGAGCACGTCGCACGGGCCGACGAGCAGCTCCGCGTTGCTGACCTGGTCGACGCCGGGCTGCTCGGCGTCGCCGACGGTGCCGCCCGCACGCACGACGTCGGCCAGGGCACGCACGTCGAGCCCGCCGTCGTGGCGCACCCCGCCGTAGCGGTCGGACACCGCGACGACCGTGCAGCCGCGCGCGACCGCCTCGATCGCCACCCACGTGCCCACGTTGCCGAAGCCCTGGATGGCCAGGCGCAGGCCGTTCAGGTCGAGGCCGCGCTCCTCGGCGTACGCCTCGAGCACGTACACGACGCCGCGCCCCGTGGCCGCCTCGCGGCCCGGTGCCCCGCCCAGGTCGAGGGGCTTGCCGGTCACGATGGCCGGGCTGTAGCCGTGGCGGGCCGAGTAGGCGTCCATCATCCACGCCATGGTCTGGGCGTTGGTGTTCACGTCGGGGGCGGGGATGTCGCGGTAGATGCCGATGACGTGGTTGATCCCGTTGGCGAACCGGCGGGTCATGCGCTGCAGCTCGCCCTGGCTCATGTCGGTGGGGTCGACCTCGATGCCGCCCTTGGCCCCACCGAACGGCACGTCGACCAGTGCCGTCTTCCACGTCATCAGCGAGGCGAGGGCCCGCACCTCCTCGAGATCGGCCGTGGGGTGGTAGCGGATGCCGCCCTTGTAGGGCCCGCGCGCCCCGTTGTGGTGGACCCGGTAGCCGCGCACGACGATGAGGTCGCCGTCGTCGAGCTCCACCGGGATCTGCACCGAGATCTCTCGGTAGGTCGACGTGAGGACGGAGTACATCCGCTCGTCGAGGTCGATGAGGCGCGCCGCCTCCTCGAAGTAGCGGTTGACGGCTTCGAAGGCGGTGAGCCCATCCTTCGCCATCGTCGGTGCCTCCGTATCGGGGAGCTGTCAGCCAGGCACGAGGATCTCGCGCACCATCAGGAACCGGTCCCGCGCCGGTTGCGTCGTCTCGACTGGTTCTACTGCAGCGCCGGCTCTCGTGTTGGCCTGAAACGCGTGTCCCCCCGTCGTGGATCCACACCGGTCAGAGGGGGGACGACGGGGTGGCCGGCACCTCGCCCGTGACCGGTGGAGCGAGCAGGGTGCGCTCGTCCCGGGCCGACGGCAGGACGTCCTCGAGGTAGTCGGCGATCGCGGCGTCGGTGCCGACGTCCGTGCCGGCCTCCTCCGACATGAACCAGCGGTGCTCGAGGATCTGGTGGAAGATCTCGGCGTCCTCCAGCTTGGTGCGCAGCTCGGCGGGCACGGCGGCGAGGGTGGGCTCGAACACCTCGACCATCCAGCGCAGGGCGCCGATCTGCTCGGGCACCGCGACGCCGCTCCGTCGCTCGAGCCATGCCCGATAGCCGAGGATGTCGTTGAGCAGACGGCGGGCCTGGTTTTCCTGCACGTCGAGGCCGGTCAGCTGCAGCAGCCGGCCGCGGTGGTGCCCCGGCTCGACCACATGGGTGGTCAGGCGCAGCATGTGGCCCGCCTCGTCGGCGGGGTCGTCGACCAGCTCGAGCTCGTCGACGTCGAACCCCAGGTCGTTGAGCCGGCGCACGCGGTCGTCGACCCGCCACTCCTCGCCCACGCCGAACACCTCGACGGTCGTCAGCTCGTGCCACAGCCGGTCGTAGCGGTGGCGCAGGTCCTCGGCCACGGCGGCCGGGTCGAGGCGGGGGTCGTCGTCGATGGCCTCGTCGGCGTGGTCCTCCCGTCCCGCGGCCAGGATGTCGAGCAGCTCCCCCGCCACGTTCATCTCGGCGATCTCGAGGTCGTGGCGCCGCTGGCCGTCCGACAGCCGGGGGTGCATCTCACCGGTCTCGGCGTCGACCAGCCAGGCCGCGAGGGCACCCGCGTCGCGGCGGAACAGCGTGTTCGACAGCGAGCAGTCGCCCCAGAAGAACCCGGCCAGGTGCGCCCGGGTGAGCAGCTGGGCGAGGGCGTCGAGCAGCGGCTCCCACAGGTCGACGAGCGTGGCGCGGCTGAACAGCGAGCGGTACGGGAGCGAGTACTGCAGGTGGTGCGTGATGAGGACGTCGTCGAGAGGCGAGCCGTCCTCGCCCGTCCGACCTGTCGCCACGCCCACCGCCGCGACGACCGGGACCTTCCGCTCGTCGAGGGCCCGCAGCAGCCGGTACTCGCGCTCGGCGAGGTGTCCCGGCAGCTCCTTGAGGGCGTAGAGCTCGGGCCCGTAGGCGACGAAGCGCACCACGTGACGGGAGATCCCCCGGACCGGCGCGACGAGGCGGTCGGTCGTCCACTCGACGAGCGGTTGCTCCCACGGCAGGTCGACGAAGGTCGGATGCCCGGCACGGGTGGTGAAGCGGAAGCCCACGGGGAGATCGTCACGCCCGGCGGCACGCCTGTCGAATCCCTTCCGCGAATCCCGCTAGCGGGCGGCGCGGTCGCGGCGCGAGCGGTGCGGCTCGAGCCACCAGAACACGACCCGGCCGGTCACCTCGGCCAACGCCACCGCCACGAGCTGGATCCCCACCCACAGCGCCACGACCGGGAACCCCCTGTTGGCCAGGGCCGCGTGCTCGTCGGAGAACGTCGCCAGCACCACCACGACGAGCAGCGTGGTGCTCAGCGCCAGCACGACCAGGGCGTCGATGCTGGCGATCCAGATGTCGGCCCGCCACACGGCCGTGCGTTCCTCGAACCGCAGGCGCCGGGCGGCGATCACGGCGTGGGGCGTGGCGATCGCCGCGCTCGCGATCAGCAGGTCGAGGCTTGCCCGGTCGTCCACGCCTCCACGGTCGGCCGCCAGCTCGATGGCCAGGCTCGGCGCCATGATGACCAGCCAATCGACCACCGCGTACACCACGACGGCGATGCGCTCGAGGACCTGCCGGCGGGTCATCGCCCCTCCCGGGCCTGCAGCTCGAAGCGATCCGCGACCTGGCCCGCTGGTTGGATGCAGGTGGCGACCAGCCGGTCACCGTCGATCTCGACGAGCAGGAACTGCAGGATGCGCTTGGACACCGCGGTGAAGTCGCTGTGACCGACCTTGGTCGTCTTGCTGCCACCGCCGCTGACCACGTAGGTGACGCCGTCGAGCGGGACGGTGCGCTCGTAGTCGTGGTCGTGACCGGCCAGCACGAGATCGACGTGGTGACGCTCCAGGATCGGCACCAACAGCTCCTCGGCCCGCGCGGTCGACCCGTGCCGGCCCGACGAGAAGGGCGGGTGGTGCATGGCGACGATCCGCCACCGGCTCGTGGCGCTGGCCAGCGAGTCGTCGAGCCACTCGAGCTGGTCCGACGACCGTGTCCCGAACAGCCCGGGCACGCTCGAGTCGAGGAGCCAGATGTCGGCCGGCCCGTAGGTCTGCATGTAGTAGCGGCCGGGCGTGTCGAGCAGCTCGACCTCGGCCTCGATCTCGTCGAAGCTCTCCGGGCTGTGGCGCAGCCCCTCGTCGTGGTTGCCGATGGCGAGGTCGAAGGTGACGCCGGCGTCGAGCAGCGGTCGCATCGGCCGCACGAAGACGTCCTCGTAGCGGTCGGCGAAGTGCCCGTAGTAGCTGATGTCGCCGAGCAGCACGACGTTGCCGAACGGCGTGTCGACGTAGGTCTCGGCCATGCGTGTCGCCACCGCCATCGCCTGACGGCCGCCGGTGCCGTTGTCGCCCAGCGCGGCGAACGTGAGCAGGTCGCTGGTCGTGGTCCAGGCGTCGGGCTCGAGGACGATGTCGGGCGCCTTGCCGGGGATCAGGTCCTCGCGCGCCAGCAACGGCAGGACGTAGCCACCGAGGCCGACGCCCGTGGCCAGCGTCCCGGCTGCGCCGAGGCCGGCAGCGAGGAACTGTCTCCGGGTGAGGCCGCTCATCGATACGCCATCGGGGTCGGCGCCACGCCGACCCGGCGATGACACGGTAGAGGGCGACCGACCCGTCCGTGGCTATGTCCCGCCTCGCAGTGACACGGGTGGCAACGTCCGGGTGCCTATGTGGTCGGGCCGAAGTTGCCGCCCGTGTAGGGCTTCTGCTCGACGAGCACGAGCCAGTTGCCCGAGTTGTCGCGCACGATGGCCTCGACGCCGTAGGGGCGGTCGGCCGGTTCCTGGATGAACTCGACACCCTTGGCGACCAGCTCCTCGTGGGTCTTGCGGCAGTCGTCGGTGGCCAGGCCGACGGCGCCCAGCGATCCCTTGTCCATCATGCGGCGGAAGGCGGCGGCGTCCTCGTCGTCGAGCGGCGGGCCGGGCACCATGAGCGTGAGCTGGAGCTCCGGATGGTCGGGGTGGGCCACGGTCACCCAGCGGTAGCCGTCGCCCATGGCGACGTCGGTGTGCTCTTGGAAGCCGAGCTTGTCGACGTAGAAGGCCTTGGCTTCGTCCTGGTCGGCGACCCAGACGGTGGCGAGTGAGACGTTCGTGATCATGAGGGCAGGGTACGAACTCCGTCGGACGCGGTGCTTCTCCGAGATTGCTCGGCTGTGTCCGTGTCGGGCCAGCGATCGACGCCGCGCATGAAGAGGAAGCACCCGGGGATGCGGGGCCCACCGTCCGCCGCCCACCGGTCCCGGTACTGCGTGGGCGTCTCGCCCACCAGCTCGCGGAACCGGGACGAGAACGACCCCAGGCTGGAGAACCCGACCATCATGCACACCTCGGTGACGGTCAGGTTGGCCGACCGCAGGAGGTCCTGGGCGCGCTCGACCCGCCGGCGGGTCACGTAGCGCATCGGCGTCTCGCCGTAGGTCTCGGCGAAGCACCGGGTGAAGTGGTACTTGGACACGTTCGCCGTGCCGGCCAGCACGTCCAGGTCGAGCGGCTCGGCGTACTGCCGATCGGCCAGGTCACGGGCGCGGCGCAGGTGCGGCAGCAACGGGATGGGCACCACGCCGCCAGTGTGCCAGCGGTGCGGATGCCGCGAACAGCCGCACGCTCCAGAGCCTGGGGTGCGTCAGCCCGCCCGCCGCTCGACGGCATAGGTCCAGTCCGGCTGCTTGAGGGCGATGCGGGCGTCGTAGGTCGCGTTTCCGTCCGCGATGTCGATGATCTTCGGGAGGTCGTAGCGGCGTGAAGGTGTGATGTCGCGCTCGAGGTGGGCGACGAAGTCCTCGGGGAAGTCGCGCATGATGCTGGCGACGACGGTCTGCAGCTCGACGGGGAGGTAGCAGCGGTTCTGGTCGGTCACCACGCGCAGCGCGGCACCGAGCTCCTCGACCGTGGTGTCGTCTGCGTCGCCCCGGTCGAGCCGGTCGAGTGCCCCGCTGACGACGCCGCTGTGGAACTTGCAGGCGCCGCACTGTCCGCACGACTCGACGTGCAGGAAGCGCGCGAACATGCGCGCCACCGCCACCATGTCGGCCGTGTCGTCGTAGACGATGAACCCGGCCGAGCCCAGCCCGCTGCCGACGGCGCGGAGGTCCTCGTAGGTCGCGGGCACGTCGAGGTGGTCGGCCGTGAGCGCCCCATTGGCAACCCCGGAGAAGACGGCCTTGATCGTTCGGCCCGGGTGGGTGCCGCCTCCCGCCTGCTCGATCACGTCTCGGACCGTGGTGCCGAGCTCCAGCTCCGCGTAGCCGGGGCGGACCACGTCGCCCACGACCGTGAACACCATGGTGCCCGGCGAGTCGGCGGTCCCGAGCGACCGGTACCACTCGGCGCTGTTGGCCAGGATGTGCGGCACCGTGGCCAGGGTCTCGACGTTGTTGACGATCGTCGGGTTCGCCCCCTCGCCCCCAGGGTCGCCGCCGTCGTGGGCTGACCAGCCCGCCTGCGGACCGGATGCGAACAGGCCCTGGAGGTAGGGCGGGTCGCGACGCGGGAGCGGGTCCTCGCCCTCGACGACCTCGAGCAGGGCCTTCTCCTCGCCGAACAGGTACGAGTCGGGGCCCAGCACGATCGTGATCGGCACATCCCCGGCCAGTCCGGCGGCTTCCATCTCCGCCAGGGCGCGTCGCACGTTCGCGACCTCGGGCGTGAAGGCGAACTTGGTGGCCAGGAAGGCACGCGAAGCATCGACGACGAACGCGGCAATGGCCAGCCCCTCGATGACCTGGTACGGGTTGTGGCGCAGGATGGCGCGGTCCTTGAACGTGCCCGGCTCGCCCTCGGCGCCGTTGCATACGACGAAGCGGTCCTCGTCGTCGCGGCGGCCCTCCAGGATCGACAGCCACTTGCGGCCGGTGCGGAACCCACCGCCGCCGCGGCCGCGCAGCCCGGACAGCGTGACCTCCTCGGCGGATCGCCAGGGGCCGATCGACCGGGCCACGCGGAGACCCTCGCCTCCGCCCCGGGTGCGGTAGTCCTCGAGCGAGCGGACCGGGTCTCCGCTCAACACGACGGCGGTGGTGGGGCTCGTCATGACCCACCACCGGCGGCATCGGGTCCTCGAACAGCGTGTATGGGCGCGCAGAAGTTGGCCACTTTGAGTGCTGGCTCCTTTGGCTTATGAGTCCGACGCCGGGGGGGAAATGGGCATCGGTCCGTCCCAATGAAGACGAATCAACCAGGCGATCTGTGACACCAATGGGAGAACCCGTGTCCTCGATATCGGCCGGGACGCGGCCCGGGCGCCGGCCCGATGGGGCGGCGCCCGGGTGCGTCCGGTCGGTGTCGTGGTGGCGGCGCTACGGCACCGACACGGAGTCCCGCTCGCCGCCGGCGCCGTTGCCCGTCACGGCCTCGGGGGCGGGCACCGGGGTCGGCTCGCCCTCGACGTCGAGTCGGGGCAGCAGCCGGTCGAGCCAGCCCGGCAACCACCAGTTGCGGTCGCCCAACAGCTCCATCGTGGCCGGCACCAGCACCATCCGCACGACCGTGGCGTCGACGAACACCGCCGTGGCCAGCCCGATGCCCGCCAGCTTGAGGAACACGGCGTCCTCGAGGATGAAGGCGCCGAACACAGTCACCATGATCGCCGCCGCCGCGGTGATCACTCGGGCGGTGTTGGCCAGACCGTCGGCCACGGCACGCCGATTGTCGCCGGTGCGCAAATACTCCTCACGCACCCGTGACAGCAGGAACACCTCGTAGTCCATCGACAAGCCGAACAGCACCGCGAACATGGTCATCGGCAACCATCCCGGCACCGGGGTCGCCTCCTCGATGCCGACCAGGCCGCCGAACCAGCCGCCGCTCGCGGCCAGCGCCATGACGCCGTAGGCCGCACCGATCGACAGCAGGTTCATCACCGCGGCCTTGAGGGCGACCGCCAGCGACCGGAAGACCGACATCAGCAGCAGGAACGACAGCACCACCACGCCGCCGATGAACAGGGGCAGGTTGCCCGCCGTGTCCTCGCTGTCGTCGATGAACGCGGCGGTCGTGCCGCCGATGGACGCCACGGCGCCCGTGCCGTCGATCGCCGCGGGAGCCACGTCGTCCCGCAGCGTGTGCACCAGGTCCTCGGTGGCCTCGTCCTGGGGCCCCGTGGTCGGCACGACCGAGATCACGGCGGCGTCCCCGGCCTCGTTGACCACGGGCGGCACAACCGAGGCGACGCCGTCCGTGGCCGCGATGTCCGCCGCCAGGCTGTCCACCGCATCGGACGACGCACCATCGCCGCCGGCTCCCGCCAGGTCGACGGCCACCAGCAGCGGACCGTTGGCACCCGGCCCGAAGCTGTCACTCACCATGTCGTAGGCCCTCCGGCTGGTCAGCCCGGTGGATCCGTTGCCGGCATCCGGCATGCCGAAGCGCAGGTCTGTGGCCGGCGCAGCCAGCGCCAGCAGCACGACCAGGGCACCGAGCCCAGCCAGCAGCGGGCGCCGCTGCATGACCCGGCTCCATCGCCACGACAGCGTGCGGCGTCCCTCGACGTCGTGGCGGAACCACGGCAGGCGCAGGCGATCGATCGACCGGCCGGCGAACCCGAGGAGCGCCGGCAGCATGGTCACCGAGGCCAGCACCACAACCGTCACGGCCAGCGATGTCGCCAGAGCGACCCCCCACAGGTAGCCACGACCCATGAGCACGAGGCCGAAGATCGAGATCACGACGGTCGCCCCGGCGAACACGACGGCCCGACCCGCCGTCGTCCCGGCGACCAGCACGGCCTCGCGGGGGGTGCGTCCCTCGGCGAGGGCCGACCGGTAGCGGGTGACGATGAACAGCGCGTAGTCGATGCCGACACCGATGCCGATCATCGTGGCGAGCTGCACCCCGAAGGAGGGGATCTCGAGCACGTTCGCCATCAGCCACACGCCCCCGAGCGCCACACCCAGGCCGAAGCCGGCGATGACCAGCGGGAGGCCGGCGGCGAGCGCCGAGCCGAAGGCGACCAGGAGGATCACCATGGCGGCCACCAGGCCGACCATCTCCGAGCCTGCCTCGGACTGCTCGACAATCTCGATCGGGTAGCCGCCGAGCTCGACGCGCAACCCGTCGGTCCCGGCCTCGCCGGCCAGGTGCATCACCTGCTCGACCGACTCGGTCGGCAGCGACTCGGCCGCCTCGTCGAAGCGCACCTGCAGCAGCCCGGTGCTGCCGTCGGGTGCGACGGGCCCCGGCTCGGCCGCGATGACGTGGTCGACGTCGGCGAGGTCGGCGGCGAGCTGGTCGACGCGGGCGGTCACGGCGGGGTCGGTGACACCGGCATCTGCCGTGTACACGACGTCGGCCGTCCCCCCGGCGAACCGGGGGAAGCGCTGCTCGAGCAGGTCCACGGCCTCGGCTGAGTCGCTGCCGGGCACGGTGAAGTCGAGCTCGTTGTCGCCGCCGGCCACCCCGGCCAGCACGGACGCCGCCACCAGAGCGGCGATCCACAGGACGACGACGCGGCGCCGCCGGTCATAGCTCCAGGTCACGAGTCTGCGCAGCATCACGCCACCTCCCGCACGGCGGGCCCGAGGGCACGGGTGGTCAGGCGGGCGTGGCGGCCGCGGCCGACGTACCAGAGGAGCTTGAAGGCGAGCGGCGCCTGCTCGAGCACCCGGGTGCGCTCGGCGGCGTTCGCCGCCCCCATGATCCACGGCACCGTGAACGGGGCGCGTCGCTTGTCGAGCATCTTCCGTGTGCGCCGCTCGACCTCGACGAACTCGCCGGCCGTGAAGTGCCGCAGGTAGAGCGGCAGGATGTCGTCGTCCTCGAAGCCCACGTGGGCGTCGAGCAGCTCGTGCAGCTCGCGGGTGGCGTCACGGGCGTCGCCGCGGGCCGCCCGGTCGGCCTCGTCCGCGAGCCGGTCGAGGGCGTGGCCGACGCCGACCAGGGCGTCGTCGAGCAGATGGTGCTCACGGGCGATGCGCTCGGTGTGCTCGGCGAAGGTCGGCACCCGCTCGGCCAGCACCGGGAACCAGAGCTGGTCCTCCAGCTCGTGGTGCCCGACCAGCTCGGCGTGGTAGGCGCCGTACCACCGTTGTAGGTGGCGGGCGCGTCCGGTCTCGCCGTCGCCCAGGCCGGCGGCCGCCGTCGCCAGGCGGGCGGCGTCCCGACGCATGGCGCGGTGGACGACCGTGAATACGGTCAGGTCAGGTGGGCGGTTCGGGGCCCTCTGTGTCGTAGCCATGGGCCGACGGTCGCGCCCGGCACTTGGACACCGGTGGGATCAGCCGCTGCTCGGCTTGGATCCGTCTTGGAACCGGTCGAGTGCAGCCAGGACCGGTGCGAGCCGCAGCTCCTGGGCGAGCGCGCGCGACCGGTCGACGGCCGCGCGCGCGACCTCGCGCTCCGTCCCGTCGACCGACGCCGCCAGCAGCCGGCCCTGCAGGTGCAGCGCCCGGGCGAGCGACGGGCGGGCGTCGACCCGGTCGAGCACGGCCACGGCCGCGGCGGCGTGGCGACGGGCTGAAGTCGTGTCGCCGGTGGCCGCGGCCAGGACGGCCAGCGCCAGGTCCACGCCGCCGAGGAACGGCCCGGTGGCCAGGTCGAGGTGGCCGACGAACGGCGACAACCGGTCGTAGAGGACGGCGCTGGCGGCGCGGTCGCCCAGACCGGCCCGGACGTGCGACGCCGCGGTCATCGCTTCGAACCAGAGCCAGTCGGGAGGCACGTCGGGCACCGAGCCGACCGGCCCGACCAGCGCCCGGGCCTGGTCCAACAGCCCGTCCTCCACGAGCATCCACGCCATCACCTCGCGGGCCGAGGCCCCGAAGCTTCCGTCGACCACGGCGGACGCATCGTCGCGGGCGTCGATCGCGGCGCCATGGTCGTGGGCGATCGCCAGCTCGAACGAGGCCAGGATGTCGTCGGCCTCCCAGCCGCGCGTTCGCCGGTAGACCAGGTGCGTGTCATGGGCGCGCTCGCTCGCCTCGTCGTAGCGGCCGAGCGCGAGCAGCCACGAGGCCTCGGCCCAGCCCACCTGGCTGAGCAGGGCGGGCAGGCGCGACCGTTCGGCGAGGATCCTCGCCCGGGCCAGGTCGGACTCGAAGGTGGGGCGATCGGCCGTGCGGATCGCAGCTGCCGCCCGGGTGAGGTGGGCGAGCGCCGCCGGCCCGAGCTCGACGAGCCCGCGTTCGGCCAGGTCGACCATCTCGTCGGCCACCTCGCGGTGCTCGGCGCACGTCGTGTCGCGCCACAGGGCCCGGAAGCGCTGGCTGAGGGTCTGGGCGAGCGTGGCCGGATCGCCGGTGCGGCGCGCGATGTCGACTGCCTCGGCCGACAGCCCGAGGGATCGCGACGGGTCGCGCTCGTAGTAGACGGCGTCGGCCAGCGCCCCCACGAGCCGGGCCCGCTCGACCGTCGGGGCGTCGTCCAACCCGGCGAGCACCCGCTCGAGCGCGCCGATCAGCGGGGTGTTGACCACCCCGTACGGGCTGGTCTGCCACAGAGTGGTCGCCGTGAGCTCGGCCGCGGCCTGCCGCACGGCGGCGGTGTCCTCCGCCGCGTCCGCCACCGCGATCGCGTCGAGCAGCGCGTCCTGGGACCCCGTCAGGTCGTCGGCCCTCCGGCGCGCCCGCCCCAGCGCGACGAGCACGTCGTAGCGCGCCTGGCGGTCGCCGGGGCGGGCGAGGTCGAGCAGCCCCCGCGCCTCGTCCCAGTACGCCGCCTCCGCCTCGTACGCCACCCGGCCGGCCGCCGCGCACGCGGCGCGGACCGAGTAGTCGAACGCCCGCGGCGCGGTGCCCGCCAGGACACCCGCGCGGGCGTGGTGCACGAGCGCGGGCAGGTGCTCGTCGAGGTTGGCCGACCGCAGCGACTCGATCGCCTCGACCACGGCCGCGTGCAGCCGTGCCCGTCGGGCGAGGCTCAGCTCGGCGGCGAGCGCGTCAGCGACGAGGGCGTGCGCGAACCGCAGGCGTCCGGGGCCGTCACGGTCCTCGACCAGCAGACCCGCCTCCACCGGGGGGTCGAGCGTGTCGAGCGCGTCAGCCACGGACATGCCGGCCACCTCGGCCAACACGTCGACGTCGATGGTCAGGCCGAAGACCGACGCGGTGGCCAGGAGCTGCTGGGCGTCGGCGGGGAGCATGCCCACCCGGCGGCGCACGACGTCGACCGCGGCGGCCGGCACGCTGGCACCGCGCGCCGCCGAGACGTCGGTCAGCCGGTCCTGGCGGGCCAGGAGCTCGACCAGCTCGCCGACGAAGAACGGGTTCCCGCCCGTCCGCTCGTGGACGAAGCCGGCCACGGGGTCGGCGGCAGCGGCGTCGCTGCGCCGGCGCAACCAGGTCGCGACCTCGGCATGCGACAGGCCGGCAAGGTCGAGGCGCTGCGACCCCGTCTGCCGGGCCAGCTCGGCCAGGCAGGCCACGAGGGGCGGCGAGGCGTCTGGCCCGACGGGTCGGACCGTCGCCACCAGCAACACGGGCACTGACGACAGCGCGCCGGCGACGAACTCGAGGGCGCGCAACGACGACGCGTCGGCCCACTGCAGGTCGTCGACGACGATCAGCAGCGGGCGCTCGAGCGACCGCAGCGCGGCGACCATGGACGCGTGGAGCGCCAGGCGGTCGGCGCCGGGGTCGATCGTGTGCACCCCTCCCCCGACTGCGCTGATGTTCTCACGCGCTGCGTCGCTGACCACCCCGGCGGCCAGCACCTGCTCGGCGATCTGTGTGTATCCCCAGTACGGGGCCGACGAGGCGCTCTCCTGGCAGCGGGCCCAGACGACCACGTGCTGGCCGGTGGAGACGCTCGCCACCAGCTCCTCGGCGAGGCGGGTCTTGCCGATGCCGGGCTCGCCGCTGATGACGACGGCCCCGCCGTCGCCCCCGGCGGCGACCCGCGCCGCGTCGACCAGCCGGTCGAGCTCGTCGGCCCGGCCCACGAGCCCGATGGCCCCGCCCGGGGTGCCGCCGGCAGGTGGGCCGGACGGATCGACGGGCGGCCGATCGGCACTGGTGGCGGGGTCCGTGGGCGGCGCCGACCGGGACGGCACCGCGGCGCGCGGGTACGCCTCAGGAGCCGCCAGGCGTGGCGCGTGGGCCAAGATGTCGGCCTCGAGCTGGCGGAGCTGCGGCCCAGGCTCGACACCGATCTCGTCGGCCAACGCTCGACGGGCGTCAGCCAACGATCGCAGGGCGTCCGTCTGTCGGCCCGCGCGGTAGAGCGCCAGTGCCAGGTGGCCACGCAGGCGTTCCTGGAAGGGGTGGGCGGCCACGGCCGTCTCGAGTCCCGGGATGAGCTCCCGCCCGCGGCCCAGCGCGAGCTTCGCCTCGAACGCGCCATCGAGGGCGTCGGCGAGCGCGGCCTCGACGACAGCGGCGGCCTCGGCCACCCACGGCTCGTCGGCCATCTCGGGGAGGAGCGGCCCGTGGAGCGCCAGCGCGGCGTCGTAGTGCCGGGCGGCCGTGGCCAGGTCGCCGCCGGCCTGCGCCACCGTCGCCGCTTCGCGCAGATCGTCGAACCGGGCGAGGTCGATGTCCGCGCGCTTGACCACCAGCCGGTAGCCGCCCGGCTCGGTCACGAGCACGGCGTGTCCGCCGGCGGCCGGGCGGCCGGGCTCGAGCAGGCGTCGGAGCTTGGACACATACGCCTGGAGCGACACGTCGGCCCGGGCCGGGGCGCCGTCACCCCACACGTGGTCGATGATCCGGTCGGCGGGCACGGGCGCATCGGCGTGCAGGGCCAGCACCGCCAGGACGGCGCGCTGCTTGCGACCGCCGAGGTCGACGGCGGCACCGTTCCGTAGGACGTTGAGCCCACCGAGGAGCTGGAAGGTCAACGGTGCTCGAGCGGGGGACGGCACGGGCCGTCGACGGTACCGACCGTCCGCGAGCGACCGATCGGCGAAGAAGGCGTCGACGGTGGTGGTATCGGTCATCGAGAGGTAGACGAGGCGACCGCCGAAGATGTGACAGTGCTGACCGATGTCACACGTCGAGCACGCAGCGACGCAGGAATCGGCCCCTACCAGCGGGCGATGATGTCGTCCGCGAAGCGCTCGATTCCGTCGAGCTTGTCCTGCGGTGTGGCCTCGAACCCGGCGTAGAACACCCAGGGCCACGTCATCAGGTGGGTCACGCCGATGTCGGCGAGCCGCCGGTAGCCGTCCATGTCGCCGGCGTCCTTGCACGCGCTGACCATGGCGAAGGGAAGGTGGTCGCGCCCGTACTCGCGGCGGTAGCCGTCGAGTCGGGCGCGGATCTCGCGCAGCTCGTCTGTGGTGTGCAGGTCGCTGACCCAGCCGTCGTTGCGCGCCGCCCGGCGCAGGGCGGCCTCGGACGTGCCGCCCACCCACACCGGCACCGGCTCGGTGGGTACGGGCTGGACCTCGAGCGGGGGCAGGTCGAAGTGTTGGCCGTGGTGCTCGACGACCTCGCCGGTCCACAGCGTGCGGATCACCTCCAACATCTCGTCGGCCCGCTTGCCCCGGCCGGCGAACGGCTGGGCCATGGCCTCGAACTCCTCCTCCATCCACCCCATGCCGATGCCGAGGGCGACCCGGTTGCCGCTCAGCACCGCGGCCGTGCCGACGAGCTTGGCCACCGCGACCGGCGGCCGCGCGGGCAGCACGTAGATGTTGGTGAAGAACCGCAGCGTGGTCGTGTGCCCGGCGAGGAAGCCGATCGTCACCCACGGGTCGGGCCACTGCGTGCCCATCTCCCACCGGCGTCTGCCGTCCTTCGTGTACGGGTAGGTCGACCGGGTCGTGACCGGGTTGACCATGTGGTCCGAGATGGCGAGTGCGTGCCAACCGCAGGCCTCGGCGGTGGTCGCCATCGGCGCCAGCTCTGACGAGTCGGAGAACGTGGTGGCGAAGCAGAAGTGCACGGTGGCGCCGGCCCTAGGAGTGCGTGGCGCCGTCGATGCGCAGGTCGGCGCCGTTGACGTGGCTGGCGTCGTCGGACGCGAGGTAGGCGATGGCGGCGGCCACGGGCTCCGGCCCCGACAGCCCCACGGGCGACATGACGCGCCGGACCAGCCGGGCGTCCGCGCCGTCGGGCACGGTGAACGCCCCGGATATCGGCGTCTCGATGGACCCCGGGCACACCGCGTTGACCCGCAGGCCCTGGTTGGCGTACTCGACCGCCAGCGTGTGGGTGAGCGCCAGCACCCCGCCCTTGGACGCGGCGTAGGCCGCGGCCCAGGGGTGACCGAAGAGGGCGGCGGTCGAGGAGACGTTGACGATGGCGCCGCGCCCCGCGGCGACCATGACCGGGATCGCCGCCTGGCAGAACTGGAACGTGCCGGTGAGGTTGACCCGCAGCACCTGGTCCCAATCGGTGCCCGCGACCTCGTGGCTGTGCTCGAACCGCAGGATGCCGGCGTTGTTCACGACGGCGTCGAGCCGACCGTGCTGCTCGGTGGCCACGGCGACCGCCTGACGTGCACAGTCGGGATCGGCGACGTCGCCCGTGAGCATCGAGACCGTCCCCGGTCCCGACGACGCGGCCTTCGCCGTCGTCGCGAGGCCGTCGCCGTCGCGGTCGACCGCGACCACGGTGGCGCCCTCGTCGACGAGTCGTGCAGTGGTGGCCCGACCGATGCCGGACGCGGCCCCCGTCACGATCGCCACCCGTCCCTCGAAGCGTTGCATCACGCGAGAGTAGAACGTGTTCTCGTTTTCCGCTAACCGTGGCGCGGGCCCAGGCCGACGGCCATCCATCCGGCCTGGTTCGCGCTCCGCTAAGACCGGGGCCCAGGACGTACACATGGCGTGAAGGCCGATCGCCGTCATGGAGCGTCGAGGTGTACTGGCAGCTGTCAATCGATGGCTGGAGGCAGCACATGTTCGTGTCGGGTCTGGACGCTCGCTCCCGGTGGGTTGCCATCACCGGGCTGCTGCGCCAACGCGACGAATTGGTGGTGAACCTGGAGGAGCTCGACAACGCGGGCGCCGAGACCTCCGTCGCCGGTCGCGGCGGCGCGGGCGAGTTCGCCCAGCTCGCCCGATGGACCGGCGCGCGCACCCCGTTGCACGTCGTGCCCAGCACACGCGGCGAGGTCCATCTGATGGATGCCGCCGGGGTCGACGTGCATCTCGCGTCCAACGTCACTCACCCGCGACAGGCCAGTTAGCCCGTCGTGTACCCCCCACAACCCCCACAACCTCTTCACGCGCCTGCGAGCGCATGGTTCGGTCCGAGTGTGACCGAGCGTGAGGTCACCAAGCTCCTCGCGTTCCTGGGCGCCCAGAACGGCGCCGCGGTCCTCTCGTGGCCACGCGACGAGCGCCACCTCGAGCGACTCGACGCCGTCGGCGTCCCCCGGCTGCTACTGGTTCCCGCCGATGAGGACCGTCCATCGGTCGGTTCGCTGCAGGACTGGATGCGGACGCCAACCCGTAGCGAGGAGATCCGACCACGGCTCGCGCGACTCTGCAGGACGGCAGCCACCCGGCGGGTCGAGGCCGGTCCCCCGGTGCTGGGACCAGGCGGACGTGGCTGGAGGGTCCTCGTAGGTCCTCACCACGTCGACGTGCCGAACCCGTTCGTCGATCTGCTTGACATCCTGATCTCGCGCTTCGAGGAATCGGTGGACCACCGGTATTTGGAGGCGACACTGCCGCTCGAGCTCCGCGCGACAGGGCGGTTACCGGGACGGATAGGCAAGGTTTCCGAGCTCCTCAACGCCCTGAGCTTGGAGATCGTCCGCGCCGGACACGGCGGGTACGAGCTGCGTCGTTGCTGGGCCGTCCGGCAGTGGAGCACGGCAACGGCCGGCCCAACACCGCTGGCCCTGGCAGGCGTCGCATGATGTCTGTGTTCCAACGATGATCACCGACGAGATCCTCCGGGCCTCCGCGGAGGACCCGCGGGCGCCATCCGGTCCGGCATCGACCGTGCTGCCCTGCACGGCAACGGTCGGTCCGGACGGCCGGTTGTCGATCGGAGGGCTCGATGTCCTCGATGTCGTCGCCGAGGTCGGCACACCCGTGTTCCTCTACGACGAGGAGCACCTTCGGCGTCGGTGCCGAGCGGCCCGGCGGGCGTTCGGGGATGGCGTCGCCTACGCCAGCAAGGCGTTCCTGTGCCGGGCCATGGCCCGGCTGGTGCACGAGGAGGGAATGGCCATCGACGTGGCCACGGGCGGCGAGCTTCACGTCGCGTTGCAAGCCGGCGTGCCGCCCGATCGCATCGTGCTCCACGGCAGCAACAAGTCCGAGGCGGAGCTGAGCATCGCCGTTGGCGCACGGATCGGCCGCATCGTCGTCGATTCGTTCGACGAGATCGCTCGCTTGGAGCGACTCGCCCCGGCGATCGGGTATGGCCACCGACCAGAGGTCCTCCTGCGCCTCAACCCCGGCATCGACCCGCATACGCACGCAGCGCTCAGCACGGGCCAGCAGGACTCCAAGTTCGGCTTCCGCATCGGGGCCGAGGCGGAAGCGGCCGTCCAAAGGCTGCGTCGGCCCGGCAGCGGGGTCGAGCTGGTCGGCGTCCACGCCCACGTCGGGAGCCAGCTGCTTGCGCTGACACCCGTGCGTGAGGCCATCGAGGCCCTGTCCAGCTTCTTCGTGCCGCTGGGCCTGCAAGAGCTCTGCGTGGGCGGCGGCCTGGGCGTCGCCTACGTCGAGGGCGAGGTGGCTCCGTCGATGGAGGACTGGGCCCGAGCTGTGCGCAGCGCGTGCCGAGCATCGGGCATCCCGCCAACGGTGCGCGTCACCGCCGAACCGGGACGATCCATCGCCGCGACTGCCGCCATCACCTGCTACGAGGTCGGCACCATCAAGGACCTGCCGGGCGTCCGCACCTACGTCAGCGTCGACGGTGGGATGAGCGACAACGTGCGCCCGGCGCTCTACGGGAGCCGCTACGAGGCCTTTCTGCCCCGGGACGTCGCCGCGCCACGGCCGCTCGTGGCCACCGTGGTGGGCAAGCATTGCGAGTCGGGCGACGTCGTCGTCCAAGACGCCCACCTTCCCGCCGACCTGCGGGTTGGTGACGTCATCGCGACCCCGATGACCGGCGCCTACGGCTACAGCATGGCCTCCAACTACAACAAGCAGTGCCGTCCTCCCGTGGTGTTCGTGAGGGACGGCGACTATCGCGTCGTCGCTCGACGCGAGACCTACGACGACCTGCTCCGGCTCGACGCGCCGTGACACGGCGACCTCGACGGCCGCCACGCGGGCTACTACGTCACCAAGGTGGTCAGCTCACCCGCCGTCACCCACGTCCGCCTCACCCGACGGCGGGATAGCCGGCCCTCATCCGGCCGGCGCCGAGAGGCCACGCTCGCCATGATCTGCCTGATCCGTCCGAGCGAACAGTCACAAGGATGGCGGCGATCCGGACCCGCTCCGGGTGTTCAACACTGACGCCCGCGTCCCACCTAGGAGCGACACCGGCCGAACGGGCGTTGTCTGTCGCTGCAAGGCGGGACATCCGGCGCGATGGCGTCGCCACTCGCGTGCCAGCACCCGCCTCCGCGCTGCGGATCCGCTGGTAGAGCCCGAGAGGAGAATCGAACTCCTGACCTACGCATTACGAGTGCGTTGCTCTGCCGTCTGAGCTACTCGGGCGGGACGAGTCACGATAGCAGCGGGTCGAGCGACGGCCGGAACCGGTTGTGGTGGGCGGTCGTCACGGGGGCGATGCCTGAGCGAGGTGGTCGAGCAGGTCGTCCACCAGGCCGTCCGGGGTGGCGTGGCCCTTGCCGGTCGACGACAGGTGGCCGGACAGCGCCAGGTCGACGGCGCCGTGGGCGACGGCCTGCAGCAGCGAGGCGACACGGTCCGGGTCGCCCTTGGGGAGGGAGCCGTCGGCCTGCGCGGCGGCGACGGCGGCAACCAGGGCGGATCGGGCCTCGGTGGCGGCCTGGCCCAGCTCGGGCGAGTCGGTCGACCACGAGCCGAACGTGAGCTTGAACCGGGCGGGGTGACGGGTCGCCCACTGGACGTAGCCGTGCATCATCGCCCGGACGACACGGCCCGGCGCACGGCGCCCGGACGCGAGCGCCGCCATCGCGTCGTGCTGGCCCGCGAGCTCGCGGGCGGCGACGGCGGCCAACAGCTCCTCCTTGTCGGCGAAGTGCTTGTAGGGGGCGTTGTGCGACACCCCGGCGAGGGTCCCGACCTGGCGCAGCGTCACCGCCGCCGGTCCGCCCTCGTCGAGCAGGAGGGTGGCCGCGGCGACGAGTCTGTCCCGGGTCGAGTCCACGGCCAGGCAGCGTACTTCCGGTTGACGTCGTCAACCAGGATGCTCTACGTTCGGTTGACGTTGTCAACCGGAGGTTCGCATGCCGTCATTCAACAACCCGCCCCCGCTGTCGTTCACCGCCTCGCGACTCGAGGACAAGGTCACCTTCGTCACCGGAGCGTCGAGCGGCATCGGACGTGCCGCCGCGACCCGCTTCGCCGCCGAGGGGGCGATCGTCGTCGCGGCCGCCCGCCGGCTCGACCGGCTGCAGCAGACCGTCGACGAGGTGCGGTCCGCCGGCGGCGAGGCCATCGCCGTGCACTGCGACGTGACCGACGAAGATTCGGTGCGGCGGGCGATCGACACGACCGTCGAGCGGTTCGGCCGGCTCGATTGCGCCTTCAACAACGCGGGTGGTCCCGGCGGCCACCGCCTCCTGCACGAGCTCGACACCGACTGGTTCGACCTCGTGATCGCGACCAACCTGCGGGGACCGTTCCTGTGCATGAAGCACCAGATCCCCGCCATGCTCGCCGGTGGCGGCGGTGCGATCGTCAACGTGTCGTCCATCGGTGGCCTCATCGGCAGCCCGACCAACAGCGACTACGCGGCGAGCAAGTGGGGCCTGGCCGGGCTGGTCAAGTGCGCCGCCCTCGGCTACGCCCGCGACAACGTCCGTATCAACGCCATCGCACCGGGGCCGACGCGGTCGGAGATGTTCGACGCCTGGATTCCCGACGACGACGCTCGCGCAGGCATGGCCGAACAGTTCCCGATGAACTACATCGCCGATCCTGACGACATGGCCCGCGCCGCACTCTTCCTGCTGTCGGACGAGGCCCGCTGGACGACCGGCACGGTGCTCGCTTGTGAAGGCGGCCGCTCGGCCGGCTGATCACGCCGGCCCGCGCGGACCGAACAGTCAACGACGAGGGACCGCCGGCAGGTTGGCCATGAGGGACTGCAGCAGCAGCGTCTCGTTGGGGTAGCGCTGCAGCGAGACGGCGGCGGCGTCGATGCGGATCGTGGCGTCGACGTACGCACGCCGGGCGCCCTGGGCGGCCAGCGCATCGCGGTAGGTCGCGGCCAGCGTCGCCAGGCCGAAGCGCAGCTCGGCGGTGCGGAAGCGGCGGACCTCGCGCTTGTGGCGGGCTTCGAGATCCTTCTTGCCGGAGCCGCGCAGCCCGTACTGCTCGATCTGCTCGTCCACGGCCGCGATCTCCGCAACCTGGCGCTCCTGCAGCGGGGCCAGTGCCTCGCCGATCATCGACTGCAGCTCGGCGACGACCGTCGCTGCCTGGTGACCGGTGCCGTCGAGCCGATGGGGTGCCTCGCGCCACGCCTGGTGGCGCAACGCCAGGCGGTCGTCGGTGGCCAAGGTGCGGGCACGGTCGAGATCGCCGGCCGCCGCCGCGGCCGCGGTGGCGGCGCGGTCGGGGTCGACGCCCTCGGCCACCAGCCGGTCGGTCACCACCTCGGCCGACAGGGCCGACAGCTCGACGCGGACACAGCGGCTGGCGATGGTGACCAGCTCGGGCACCACCTCGGTGGTCAGGAGGACGAACACAGTCGAGGCCGGCGGCTCCTCGACCGTCTTGAGCAGGTACCCGGCGGCCTCGTCCTCCATGTCCTGGCAGCCGTCGGCCACCACGACCTTCCGCCTGCCCTCGACCGGGGCCAGCGTGGCGTTGCGCACCAGCCGCTCGGCGTCGCCCTTGCGGAAGGTGTTGCCCTCGGGCTCGACCATCCGCAGGTCCGGGTGCTGGCCGGCCAACGCCAGCCTCACGTGACGGGCGCGTGCCCCGCCGTCGGCCGCCCCCGCGGCCAGCAGCACGGCGGCGAAGGCCCTGGCGAGCCCCCGCTTGCCCGACCCCGCTGGCCCCACCAGCAGATAGGCGTGCACCGGCTCGTGGGCAGCGGCGACGAGCTGGCGAACGGCGCCGTCCTGGCCGACGACGTCGCGCCACGGATCGTCGATCGCTCCCGATGCACCGGTGGTGGGCAGAGCGCTGGTCACGCCTGCCAGTCTCGCGTGCTCCTGGTCGACGTCGAACCGGCCTCCGCCAGGTCGGGCAGGCGAGTGGTCACCGCCGCCCAGACCGCGGCCTCGACCTCTTCGGCTGGCGCGGAGCCGTCGACGGTGACCCAGCGCGTCGCATCGGCGCTGGCCAGAGCCCGGTAGCCGCGGGCCACACGATCGTGGAACGCCTCGCCGGCGGCCTCGAGCCGGTCCGGAGCCTCGGCCACCCGGCCGGCCGACACCTCGGGGGGCACATCGAGGAGCACCACGAGGTCGGGCCAGAGGTCGTCCACGGCCCAGGCCGAGATGCCCCGCAGCTCGGCCACCGGCAACCCCCGGCCGTGTCCCTGGTAGGCGAGGGTCGAGCCGATGTACCGGTCGGACACGACGTGGCGCCCGGCGGCGAGCGCAGGGCGCACGATCTCGGCCACGTGCTGGGCGCGGTCGGCGGCCATGAGCAGTGCCTCGGCGCGGTCGTCGAGCCCGATGGTACGGGCGTCGAGCAGGAGGTCCCGCAGGGCGGATCCGATCGCGGTGCCGCCCGGCTCACGGGTGTGGACCGCATCCAGACGCCGGGCCAGGCGGGTCGACTGAGTCGACTTGCCGCTGGCCTCTCCACCCTCGAAGACGATGAACCGTGCCACGCCGCCGAGCATGCCAGCTGGTGCCCATCCAGGCCGGGACCGCCCCGATCGCGGGCCGTCAGGAATCGTCCGCGGCCGCGATCGTCTTCGACGCGGCCTTCTTCGCGCCTGTGGCCTTCGCCGGCGCCTTCTTCGCAGCGCCCCCGGTCTTCTTCGCAGCGCCAGCCTTCTTGGCCGCGGCCTTCTTCGCAGCGCCAGCCTTCTTGGCCGGGGCCTTCTTCTTGGCCGCCGCCTTCTTGGCGCCCCGCTTCTTCGCCGGCCCGGCGTCGCGGCGGGTCTGCAGCAGCTCGGCCGCCCGCTCGTCGCTCAGCTCCTCGACGGTGTCGCCCTCGCGCTCCCGCAGCGACGCGTTCGTCTCGCCATCGGTGACATACGGGCCGTAGCGGCCGCTCTTGACCACCATCGGCTTGCCGCTCACCGGGTCGGCGCCGAGCTCGCGCAGCGGCGGGGCCGCGGCCTGTCGGCCGCGCCGCTTGGGCTCGGCGAAGGCGCGCAACGCGTCGTCGACCGAGACGGTGAACAACTCGTCCTCGGCGCCGAGGCTGCGGGTGTCGCTGCCCTTCTTGAGGTACGGGCCGTAGCGGCCGTTGAGGGCGACGATCTCCTCGCCGGACTCGGGGTCGGCGCCCACCGTGCGGGGCAGGCTCAGCAGCTTCAACGCCTCGTCGACCGTGAGCGTCGCGGGCGACATGGTCTTGAACAGCGACGCCATCTTGGGCTTGTCCCCCTCGGGCAGCGTCTCGGTGTCGCCGAGCTGCACGTAGGGGCCGAACCGACCCGACTTCGAGTAGACGGGCAGACCGCTGGCGGGGTCGGTGCCGATGGGCTCGTCGCCCTTGGGGGCGGCGAGCAGCTCGAGCGCCTTGGAGACGGTGACCTCGTCGGGGGCGAGCCCCTCGGGGATCGATGCCGTGTCGTCGTCGCGCTTGACGTACGGCCCGTACTTGCCGTTGCGCACGACGATCTCGTTGCCCTCGGCGTCCTTGCCGAGGGGAATGGCGTTGACGACCGCGGGGTCGGCGTTGGCCATGGCCGCCTCGATCAGGGCGGTCAGCCCCGTGACCGTCCCGTCACCGTTCCCGTTGCCGAACCAGAACGCCTCGAGGAAGGGCACCCGGTCGCGCGACCCGGTGGCGATCTCGTCGAGGTCGTTCTCCATGCGAGCCGTGAACGAGTAGTCGACCTCGGCGGTGAAGTGGCCCTCGAGCAGCTGCACCACGGCGAAGGCCGACCACGACGGCACCAGCGCCTGGCCCTTCTTCCACACGTAGCCGCGGCCCTGGATCGTCTGCATGATCGAGGCGTACGTCGACGGCCGGCCGATTCCCAGCTCCTCGAGACGCTTGACCAGCGACGCCTCGGTGTAGCGGGCCGGCGGTTGGGTGGTGTGGCCGACCGGGTCGATGGCGGGGTCGGGCAGCCGCTGGCCCGGCGTCAGGTCGGGCAGCAGGCGTTCGCGGTCGTCGAGGTCGGCGTCGGGGTCGTCGGAGCCCTCGACGTACACCCGCAGGTAGCCGGGGAACGTGATGGTGCGGCCGGACGCGGCCCAGTGGGTGGTCGTGACCTCGGGCTCGGCGACCGCCAGGGCGCTTGCCAGCGGGGCGGCGATGCGCACCGACACCGTCTTGCCCACCGCGTCGGCCATCTGCGACGCCAGCGTGCGCTTCCAGATCAGGTCGTAGAGGCGCAGGTCGGGGCCGCGCAGCTCGCTGGCGAGCTGGTCAGGGGTGCGCCAGCGGTCGCCGGCGGGGCGGATGGCCTCGTGGGCCTCCTGGGCGTTCTTGACCTTGCCGCGGTAGGTGCGGGGCGCGTCCGGCACGAACCTGTCGCCGTAGAGCTCGCGCACCTGGGTGCGGGCGGCGGTGAGCGCCTCCTCCGACAGCGTCACCGAGTCGGTGCGCATGTAGGTGATGTAGCCCCGCTCGTACAGGCCTTGGGCGGTGCGCATGACCTGGGCCGAGGACATGCTCAGCTTGCGGCCGCCCTCCTGTTGGAGCGTCGACGTGATGAAGGGCGGCTTGGGCGAGCTGCGGTAGGGCTTCTCGTCCACCGACGACACGGTGAAGGTCGACCCGTCGAGGGCGGTGACCAGCCCCCGGGCCGCGGTCTCGTCGACGACCACGACGTCGTCGCGCGACACGCGCCCCGAGCTGTCGAAGTCCTTGCCGGTGGCGACCCGGTCGTCGTCGAGCCCGACGAGGGTGGCCGAGAACCGGGGGTCGGACGGGAAGGCGGCCTGCAGGTCCCAGTAGCCGGCGGCCACGAACGCCATGCGCTCGCGCTCACGCTCGACCACGAGGCGCACCGACGGACTCTGCACCCGGCCCGCCGAGAGGCCGGTCGACACCTTGCGCCACAGCACCTCGGACACCGGGTAGCCGAACAGGCGGTCGATGATGCGCCGGGCCTCCTGCGCGTCGACCAACCCGCTGTCGATCTCGCGCGACTCGGTGACCGCGTGCTCGATGGCCTGGCGGGTGATCTCGTGGAAGACCATGCGCCGGGTGGGCACGGTGGGCTTGAGCACCTCGGCCAGGTGCCAGGCGATGGCCTCGCCCTCGCGATCCTCATCGGTCGCGAGATAGACCTGGTCGGCCTGCTTGAGTGCGGCCTTGAGCCGCTTGACCACGTCCCGCTTGTCCGGCGGCACCACGTAGGTGGGCTTGAAGCCGTCGTCGATGTCGACCGCCAGGCCCTTGGGCTCGAGGTCGCGGATCGAACCGATCGAGGCCTCGACCACGAAATCGTCGCCGAGGAAGCGCCCGATGGTGCGCGCTTTTGCCGGCGACTCGACGATCACGAGCGACGTGGACATCGGCGACAGTTGAAATGCATCGGGCCGCAACTGTCAAACACCTCTGTGCGGACCGCTCGTCGTGCGGCGGTGTCAACCTGCCGGCGCACAGGGCCCGGCGTCGAGCCCGAAGTAGCCGTAGAGGTAGTCGGTGACGTCGCCGACGTACCCGTCGCGCACGAGCGTGTCGCCCTCGATGCGACCCCGGGCCAGTCGCCACTGGGCGCCGGGCCCGTCGCCGTTGTCGGCGAAGTAGTACACGCCGTCACCGCCGGTCGACCAAGCGCCGAACGTGGCGTGCTCGGCCACCTGCGTGCACCCCGCCGCCTCGGTGCTGTCGCCGTCGCCGCCGCACCCAGCGACGGTCGCGGCTGCGGCGCACGCGACCCCCACGATCTACCCCCGACGTGGCACGACCGGAGTCTGCCAGCCGATTGCGGCACCTGCCCACGTTCGCCAGGTCGAACGACGGCCTCACGGCATCGGGGGTGTGTGGGGGTGATCCCCGATGTCCCCCCGGGGGGTCGCTCGTAGCCTGATGACGTCCCCGACCGCCGCCGGGGCGCAGGACCAGGAGGACAGGATGGACGGCATGTCTCTACTCGACGTGCTGCGGGGCGTGGTGCTCGACCCGGCTGAACAGGCCGCGTACAACGCGGACCCCGAGCGCGTACCTCGAGCAGTACGGCTACGACGACGTCGACCCCGCTGACCTGTCCGAGGCCTTCGGGCTGGTGGCCGACACGCTGCCACCCGACCAGGCCCAGGCCGCATGGTCGGCCGCCGCCGATCCGGAGGACAGCTCGTTCGGCTCGGTGACACCCGACTTCGACGCCGAGGCCGGCCTCGACGGTGCCGGCCTCGCCCCCACGGACGCCGATCTCGACGACGGTCTCACCGGCCAGGCATCGGCCCAGCCCGACGTGGAAGCCGAGCCCGCCGTCGAGGCGACGCTCTCGTTCGGCGAGGGTGAAGAGGGTGAAGAGGTCGGTGCCGCCGGAGCCTCCGGCGGCGACGACGACTTCGTCGATGACGCCTTCGGCGACGTCAGCGCCGGCGCCCCGGATGCTGCAGGCCGGGGCGAGGCCGACGTCGCCCACGAGAGCGCGACCCCCGACGACAGCGACGGCACGGTTGCCGATCCGGACGACGACGACGACCTCGACGATCTCGACGACGGGTTCGGAGCCAGCTTCGACGACTCGGCCACCGAGCTCGACGACGCGCTCACCGCGCCGCCTGTCGAGCATCCCGACGACACCGACGACCTGGCCGAGATCGACGGCCTGGGTGGCATCGAGGACGAGGGCCCGGACGACCTCGACATCGGGTCGTTCTGACACCTCGCCTGGCGCCACGCGTCACGGCGATCTCCTCCCTCGCGGTGGCCCGGGCAGACGCCCGGGCCGCTGTCGCGGCCAGGCCCGAAGCGGTCCCCAGGCACGCCTCGCGATCCCCTAGGGGACCCCCGGAGCGGGACGGGGTGATCCCCGATGGCCGGCTGATCCGGGAGTCGTACTTTGCTGACACGCAAGGTCGCTCGAGAGGCGGGTGGCCCGAAACCAGGAGCGCTTAGCGATGTCCCTTCTCGACACCCTCATCGGCATCTTCTCCGACCAGGAGACCAACGAGGCATTCCAGGAGAACCCCGAGGGCTTCCTCAACCAGAACGGCTTCGGCAACGTCACCAGCCAGGACATCGAGGCCGAGATGCCTCGGGTCCTCGAGTCGCTCCAGGGCAACTCGGGCGGGGCCACCCAGGGTGGGGCCGCCTCGTTCGCCGGCAGCGGCAACGTCGTGCTCCCCCCGCCGCCGGCCGGCGGTGGTGGTGGTGGCGAGGGTGGCGCCGAGGGCGGCCTGTCGGGCGCCATCGAGTCGATCAACCACTACACGAACGTGATCAACAACACGGAGCAGACGTTCGAGGACAACGACGTCACGACCATCGACGACCGTGACACGACGGTCGACAGCTCGGTCAACCAGAACATCACGGCCTTCGGTGACGTGAACCAGGACTTCGACAACGACGTCGTGTCCGGCGACGGTGCGGTGGCCGCGGGCGACAACGCCCAGGTCAACACCGGCGACGGGGCCGTGCAGGCCGGCGGCGACATCAGCGACGCCACCATCGCCACCGGCGACGTGGGCGGCTCGGTCACCGGCGACGTCAGCGACTCGGTCGTCGGCGACGGCAACCAGGTCATCGACGACTCGACGGTCGGCGCCGCAGCGTTCGGCGACGGCGACGCCACCAACGTCGAGGCCGACAACGCGGTGCTGGGCGACGGCACGCTGGTCGACGGCGGCGAGGGAGACATCACCCTCAACCAGGGCGAGGGCGACGTCACCCAGATCGACGACTCCACGCTGAGCGAGTCGGTCGTGGGCGGCGGCACCGTGCAGTCCAACGACGTCGACATCGACGCCAGCGGCGGCGGCGCCGTCGGGTTCGGCGAGGGCTCCACCGCCACCGCCGAGACGCAGGAGACCACCATCGACGGCAACTACGGCACGGTCCAGGTCGCCGACGACGCCACGCAGACGGCCTCCACCGACAACTCGGTCAACGACGCCTACAACACGACCGACTCGTACAACACCGACATCCAGCAGACCGACAACTCGGTCGACAACAGCTACGACGTCGAGACCCACGACTCGTTCAACGACTCGTCCGACAACTCGGTCGACAACAGCATCGACGACAGCTCGGGTGGCACGACCAACGTCGACGTCCACGACAACGACGGCATCGACATCCTCTGAGCCTCCGAGCCGGCACCTGCTGGTCGTCAGCTCGAACCCAGTACCCACAGCGTGTGGCCCCGGCAGCGTCGCCGGGGCCACGGCGCGTCCGGGGTCGATACTCGACGACTCGGCGACTCGGCGACTCGGCGACTCGGCCCGTGGCCAGGGACCGGTTCCCCGCACGTGCCCCGGCCCGGGGAGGGGGTGTTCCCCGATGTCCCGGCTTCCGGCGCGTCGTAGTTTGCGGCCACGGCCTCCCGAGCGGGCGAGGCATCGAAGCACAGGGAGTGCCAAAGATGAGCGTCATCGACCTTCTACTCGACCTCTTCCAAAGCGAAGAGCAGCAGGCAGCGCTGGCGGAGGACCCCACGTCGTTCCTCGGGGAGCACGCGCCGGACGGCCTGACCGCCGAGGACGTGCTGGCGGCCATGCCGGGCGTGTGCGCGGCGCTGCCCCCCGAGCAGGCCGAGAGCCTACGCACGGCCTACGGGCTCTCCGGCGGCGGATCTGCGGCCGGCGGCGCCGGCGAGGTGATCTCGGCCTCGACCGACCCCCAGGCCGGCGGGTTCCCGCCGCCGCCGGCACCCGATCCCGGCGGTGACCCGGTCGAGCAGGTGCTGCAGCAGCTCAACTACTACACGAACGTCGTGAACAACACGGAGCAGACGTTCGAGGACAACGACGTCACCACGATCGACGATCGTGACACGACGGTGGACCAGTCGGTCAACCAGAACATCACGGCCTTCGGTGACGTGAACCAGGACTTCGACAACGACGTCGTGTCCGGCGACGGTGCGGTGGCCGCCGGCGACAACGCTCAGGTCAACACCGGCGACGGGGCCGTGCAGGCCGGCGGCGACATCAGCGACGCCACCAACGCCACCGGCAACGTCGACGGCTCGGTCACCGGCGACGTGAGCGACTCGGTCGTCGGTGACCACAACCAGGTCATCGACGACTCGACGGTCGGCGCGGCGACGTTCGGCGAGGGCGACGCCACCAACGTCGCCGCCGACAACGCGATCCTCGGGGACGGCACGCTGGTCGACGGCGGCAGCGGCGACATCACGCTCAACCAGGGCGAGGGCGACGTCACCCAGATCGAGGGCTCGGACCTGAGCGAGTCGGTCGTGGGCGGCGGCACCGTGCAGTCCAACGACGTCGACATCGACGCCAGCGGCGGCGGCGCCGTCGGGTTCGGCGAGGGCTCCACCGCCACCGCCGACACCCAGGTGACCGACATCGAGGGCAACTCCGGCACCGTGCAGATCGCCGACGACGCCACGCAGACCGGCGCGACCGACAACTCGATCAACGACAGCGGCAACGTGACGGGCAGCGGCAACTACGACCTGGACCAGACCGACAACTCGATCGACAACAGCGTCGACGTGGAGGTCCACGACTCGTTCAACGACTCGTCCGACAACTCGGTCGACAACAGCATCGACGACAACTCGGGCGGCGAGACCAACGTCGACGTCCACGACAACGACGGCATCGACATCCTCTGAGCGTCGTGTTCTGCCGGTGGGGCCGAGCAACGCGATGCTGACGGGCCCCCGCTACACGTAGCGGGGGCCCGGCCCGTTCCTGCGTGTCGGGTGGCGACCAATGTGCGTTAGCGTGACGCGTCACCCAAGGAGCAACAAGCAATGGCGGGGAACCCCAATGCCGGCGAGCGGTCGGCGACCGTCCAGCAGGCACTGTCCGTCGTCGACCTCGGACGTCAGGCGACTACGGCGTACTCGCGCCCGGACCTCAGCGAGCGCCTTGCGCTCACGCACAAGCGGCTGTCCGACCCGGCGTTCCACGTCTTCGTCATCGGCGAGTTCAAGCAGGGCAAGTCGTCCCTGGTCAACGCCCTGCTCAACGCTCCCGTGTGCCCCGTCGACGACGACATCGCCACCTCGGTTCCCACGGCCATCCGGTTCGGCGACCCGCCGGCCGCGGCCGTGCTGTTCGACCCGGGCGGCGACAGCAACGACCCCGGCCGCGAGCCCATCCGCGAGGACATCGCCGTCGACCAGGTGGCCAGCTACGTCACCGAGGCGGCCGACCCGCTCGGCGAGCGCCAGGTCAGCTCCGTCGAGGTGTCGCTGCCCCGCAAGCTGCTGAGCGACGGCCTGGTCATCGTCGACACGCCCGGCGTCGGCGGGCTGGGCTCGGCCCACAGCGCCGCCACCATCGGCGCACTACCGATGGCCGACGCCGTCGTGTTCGTGTCCGACGCCAGCCAGGAGTTCACGGGCCCCGAGCTCGAGTTCCTGCAGACCGCCCGGCGCATGTGCCCCAACGTGGTGTGCGTGCTCACCAAGATCGACTTCTACCCCGCGTGGCGCAAGATCCGCGACCTGAACGTCGGGCACCTCCAGCGCCAGGGCGTCACCGCCGAGATCCTGTGCGTGTCGTCGTCGCTGCGCATCCATGCCCTCCGCAGCAACGACCGCGACCTCAACCGCGAGTCCGGCTTCCCCGAGCTCGCGGGCTACCTGCAGAACAAGATCGCCGCCAACGCCGAGAAGCTCAGCGTGCGCGCCGCGGCCAACGACCTCATCGCCGTGGCGTCCATGCTCGACACCCAGTTCCGCAGCGAGCGCCATGCGCTCGACAACCCCGAGCAGGCACAGCAGGTCGTCGACAACCTCACCGAGGCCAAGGCCAAGGCCGAGCGGCTCAAGAGCGGCGTGTCCAAGTGGCAGCAGACGCTCAGCGACGGCGTCATCGACCTGCAGGCCGACGTCGACCACGACCTGCGCGGCCGGCTGCGGCAGGTCACCCGCCAGGCCGACGAGGCCCTCGAGGCCAGCGACCCGGCCGAGACATGGGACGAGTTCCAGGCATGGCTCTACCGGCGTGTCGCCGAGGACGTCGTCCACAACTACACGTTCCTGCACACCCGGGCCCAGGATCTGACCGCCCGGGTGGCCGAGCACTTCGGCGAGGACGGCGCCGACATCGTGGTCGAGCTCGACGTGGCCAACCCCACCGAGGTGCTCACCACCGTCGACGCCAACACCGACGTCGACCTCAAGAAGATGGGCGTCGGCACCCAGGGCATGTCCGCCCTGCGGGGCAGCTACGGCGGCCTGCTCATGTTCGGCATGCTCGGCCGCATGGCCGGCCTCGCGATGGCCAACCCGGCCACGATCATCATCGGCCTCTTCATGGGCCGATCGGCCCTCAAGGGCGAGAAGGACCGCCAGCTCACGATGCGCCGCAACCAGGGTCGCCAGGCGCACCGCAAGTACACCGACGAGGTCGGCTTCGTCGTCGGCAAGGACTCGCGTGACACCCTCCGGCGCACGCAACGGCGCATGCGCGACTTCTTCGCGGCACGGGCCGAGGAGCTGCACCGCTCGACCAGCGGGGCGCTCGCCGCCGCCCAGCAGGCGGTCAAGTCCGACGCCACGACGCGTCAGAAGCGGCTGCGCGACGTCGACGCCGAGCTGAAGCGCATCGCCGTGCTGCGCGACAAGGCCTATGCCCTCGCCCCCGAGCTGAAGCCCGCCACCGGGAAGGGAGCAGCGTCGTGAACGCGCGCACCTCGTCGTCGTCGCTGCTCGGCAGCGTGCGCACCCTGCTCGAACAGGCGACACAGGCCTACGCCGGCGTGCCCGACGCGAGCCACCGTCTGCAGGCGGTGCTCGACCGGCTGGACGAGCCCCTGCGGGTCGCCATCGCCGGCAAGGTCAAGGCCGGCAAGTCGACGCTGCTCAATGCCCTGGTCGGCGAGGAGCTGGCGCCGACAGACGCCGGCGAGTGCACGCGGATCGTCACGTGGTACCGCGACGGCATCACCTACCGGGCAACGCTGGAGCCCAACGAGGGCGAGGCCCGGCAGGTCCCGTTCAGCCGCGACGGCGGCGCCATCAGCATCGACCTCGGCACCACCGACGCCAGCGACGTCCGCCGCCTCGTGATCGAGTGGCCCTCGTCGTCGCTGCGCCAGATGACCCTCATCGACACGCCCGGCATCGCGTCGCTTTCCACCGACGTGTCGGCCCGCACCACCGCGTTCCTCACCCCGGGGGAAGACCAGGTCACGCCGGCGGACGCGGTCCTCTACCTGATGCGGCACCTGCACGCGTCCGACATCAACTTCCTCGAGGCGTTCCACGACGAGGAGTTCTCGCAGGCCACCCCGGTCAACGCGGTCGCCGTGCTGTCGCGCGCCGACGAGGTGGGCGTCGGTCGCATCGACTCGATGGCGTCGGCCCAGCGCATCGCCGCGCGCTATCGGCACGACCCCAAGGTCCGGCGCCTGGCCCAGACGGTCGTGCCCGTGGCCGGCCTGCTGGCCCAGTCGGGCGCCACCCTGCGCGAGGCCGAGTACAAGGCCCTCGACTCCATCGCCACCGCCTCGCGCGACGAGGCCGAGGCGCTGTTCCTCTCGGCCGACCGGTTCGTCCAGGCCGAGACGCCGATCCCGCTCACCGCCATGGAACGCGAGCACCTGCTCGACCGTTTCGGCCTGTTCGGCGTGCGGCTGGCCGTGGCCCTGATCCGCCAGGGTGCGGCATCGACCGCCACGGCGTTGTCCACCGAGCTGGTGCGCCGCAGCGGCCTCGTCGAGCTGCGTGACGTGCTGCTCAGCCAGTTCGCCCAGCGTCGCGACGTCCTCAAGGCCCGCTCGGCGCTACTGGCGCTCGAGTCCGTGCTGCACGAGCATCCGGTGGCCAGCGGCGAGGTGCTGGCGTCCGAGCTCGAGCGCATCACCTCCGCCGCCCACGAGTTCGCCGAGATCCGCCTCCTCAACGCGCTGCGGGCGGGCGGAATCAAGATCAAGCCGGCCGAGGCCGGCGAGATGGAGCGCCTGCTCGGCGCCGAGGGCGGCGGGATGCACACCCGCCTGGGCCTGGCCCCCGAGGCCGACGTGTCCGAGGTGCGGCGTGCTCTCAGCAACGCCATCGGCAGGTGGCAACGGCGGGCGGAGAGCCCGATGTCGTCCCGCGAGGTGGCCGACGCCTCCCGCGTGGTGATCCGCTCCTGCGAGGGCCTGCTCGTCTCGCTCGGCTGAGCGAGACGATCGCCGCGCCGCGGCCTGCCTGGGGAGGGGAAGGCGACATGTCCAGCCAGCACGACGACGGCGGCTCCGAGGCGCCATCGTCGCCAGGCCCCGCCGAGACCCTCGGACCTGACGACGACACGGTGCTGGTGGGCGCGTCCCAGTCCTACACACCGCCGCCCTCCCCCGCCTACGCGGCCAAGCCGGCATCGCCCCTGCCGTACCAGGCCCGGAGGGTGCGGGCGGACGGGCCCGAGGCGACCGCGGCGACCGCCGCGGCACAAGAGCCTGCCCCGGCGCCGATCGACCGGATGGCCCAGCGAGGATGGCAGCTGCTGCTCGTCGGGGTCGCCCTGCTCGTCGTCGCGGCTGTGGCTGTCGGCGCCGTCACGGTGACCGGTGACGACAACCGGAACCACGTGTTCGGTGAGGTCGGTGAGATGCGTGGCGCTGCGATCGTGGTGCCGGGCGACGGCGACCCGGCGCGACCCCTCGAGGCAGGCGAGACCGTGCTCGCCGGGTGGACGATCGAGGCACCGGGCGACGCATCCGTCACCATCGAGCTGGCCGACGGCGGCGTCGCCCGCCTCGACAGCGGCGGAGAGCTCGTGTTCGTCGACCGGGCGGTCGACCCCGAGACGGGTGAGCGGACGGGCGAGAGCGAGCCGGCGCTGCGGGTCAGCGGAGGACGTGTGTGGATCAACCCGGCTGGTCCCGAGGCCGCGACCGCGGTGGCCGTGCAGATCCCCGGCGGCAGCATCGAGAGCGACGGCAACCCGGTGGCGCTCGACTGCACCGGCACCTGCACGGTCGAAGCTCCGGCCGGCGGTGTGACCGTCAGTACCGACCACAGCACGAGGATGGTGCTCGCTGCCCTGGAGGTCCTCACCGTCGGTGGCGGAGAGACGTTCGACCTCGCCGTCGGGGACGCGGCCTCCGCGTGGGCCACCCAGAACATCGAGGCCGACCGCGCGGCAGGCCTGCCCGACCCCCGTCCGGTCGAGGCGCCGGGCATCGTCGACTCGGCGATCCTCGACGGCACCTATGCCGTCAAGCTCGAGGTCGTGGGCGCGCCCACCGGCGACGCCATCCCCACCGCGCTGCGGTACCCGGCCGGCGAGACCTA
Organism: uncultured Acidimicrobiales bacterium; assembly: GCA_963735375.1. GTDB lineage: Bacteria > Actinomycetota > Acidimicrobiia > Acidimicrobiales > VFJN01 > ZC4RG19. The sequence continues at coordinate 554,006 of CAVTKS010000001.1, read as the reverse complement.
CACGCTCGAGCTCGCCGCCGACGGCAGCGCGTGCGCCCCCGGCTCGTGCCCCGTGCCGGTGAGCGCAGCCGACGGGGCGGCGGGCACCGCCCAGGTGGCCGACGGTTCCGTCTCGTTGACCTTCAGCCAGCCCATCGACTGCTACAACGAGGCCTACACCGCCGTGGTGGTGCCCGGCATCGGCACGACGACCGTGACGGCACGCCTCCGGATCGGCGACGTCGACCACACGGGCGACCACTGGGTGGTGCGGACGTTCGCCGGCGAGGGCACCGTCGCCGCAGCACTGACGACACCGTGCAACCCGGGAGACACCCTGGGCACGGCCACCTCGCCCGTCACGATCGCCGGCGGCTGACCCGCCGGAGCGGTGCCCTCGCCCCGGTCAGGGCGCGGGCGGCGCCGTGGTCGTGGTGGTGGCAGGCGGCATGGGCGGCGGGGCGAGGGGGTTGGGCTCGGCCGCCACCGCGTCGAGGACGGCGGGCCCCAGCCACTGGGCCACCTCGGTGGCCGTCTCACCGGTGAAGTGCACGCCGTCCGGCCGCAGGTCGGAGTCCATCTCGCCGCCGGGCTGGTCGCGCAGGTAGCCCGCGAGATCGACGGCGACGACGCCCTGCCGGTCGGCGGCGATCTGCTCGATGATCTCGTTGAGGCGGTCCATGCGCTCGGGCTCGGATTCGGCGTAGGGCGTATCGGGCGGAGGCTCCTCGTTGCGCCCGACATCGATGCGAGGGGCGAGCAGCCACACGACCACGAGCCCCTGCTCGAGGAACATGCCGGTCGCCGTGGTCAGCTCGCTCTCGAGGAACTCGTCGTAGATCGGGTCGCCCGGTGAGCGCCAGGTGTCGTCGCCCTCGAGCCGTCGGTCGGCCACGTCCCAGGGGCCGGTCTGGACGACGGCGAACTCGAGGCGGCCGTACTTCTCGCGCACCCTCGCCACCTCGGCGGGGATGATCTCCGGCCAGGAGTCGCAGCCCTCGGGTGCGACGGTGGTCTCGCCGCGCTCCAGCCGCTCGCCACCGCGCGACACGCCGCACCCGAGCAGGTCACCGACGCGCCCCGGGAGCACGATCCGATCGGTCTCGATACCCCACTGGCTGATGCCGAGGCCCGTCTCCAGCATGGTCGAGTCACCGAACGTGATGCCGATCCGGGCATCGGCCGGGACGTTCTTGGGGTCGTCGAACTTGATGCCCTCGAGGTACTGCTCGAACTCGTCGGCCGACGTGGTGGACTCGCCCGGCGTGGCCGGCACCACCGATACGACGATCGCCACCAGGGCCACGGACGCGGCGGCGAGCGCCGGCATGGGCAGCCGCGGCAGCGACCAGCCCCGCCGGACGGGGCGCTCGACGAGTCGGTACGACGCGACGGCGACGACGAGCGTGATCGCCACGCGCACGGCGAAGAGCGGTGCCCGGTCGAGGCCCGTGCGCTCGCCGTCGACCACGAGGAAGATCGGCCAGTGCACCAGGTAGACGCCGTAGGAGATCATCCCCAGCAGCCGCAGCGGCGCGACCGAGAGGGCGCGCCGCACGGGCCCCGGCACCGTCGCCGCCAGCACGAGCACGGCCGAGACCAGCCCGTACACCAGCAGGCCGCCGCGCGACACCGCTGCCGTCTCCTGCTCGATGTTCCACCAGGCCCACAGGGTGACCGCCAGCGCGACCACGCCGACAACCGCGGCCAGCCGCGTGACGAGGCGACCGCGCGTGAGGCCCACGGCGACCGCCACCGCCAGGAGGGATCCGAACAGGATCTCGCCCATGCGGGTGTAGGTCGCGTAGTAGACGGTGGCCGACTCGGCGGTTCCCAGCACGACCGTGGCCACGGCCGACACGGCCAGCAGGCCCAGGAGGACCGCGGCATAGACCTTGACCGAGCCCCTCGCCACCGCGAACACCCCGGCGGTGAGCAGCGGGAACAGCCAGTAGAACTGCTCCTCGATCGCGAGTGACCAGAAGTGCAGCACCGGCGATGGCGCCGCGAAGAGGTCGGCATACGACTGGTTGTCGAAGATGAAGCGCCAGTTCGCCACCTGGAACAACGACGCCAGCAGGTCGCCCTCGAGCCCCGCGGTCGCGAGCTGGTCGAACAGCCGGGCACCCACCGCGACCGCCACCAATGTGAGAGCGGACGCGGGCAGGAGCCGTCGCATGCGGCGGGCCCAGAAGCGCCGGACCGAGATGCGACCTGTGGCCCCGCGCTCCAGCAGCAGCAGCGATGTGATGAGGAAGCCCGACAGGGTGAAGAACGTCGACACCCCGAGATAGCCGCCCCGCGCCCACGGGAACCCGCCGTGGAACAGCAGCACGGCCAGCACGGCCAGGCCCCGGATGCCGTCGAGGCCCGGGTTGTAGGTCAGCCCCAGCGACCCGACCTCGCGCTCGCCGCCGGGCTCGGCCGCCGGGGCGTCGCGCGCCGCGGCGGCGTCGGACGACCGGTCGATCACGTTGGTCGCTTTGTCCATGCGATGGTCCCCCAGAGTGCATGGCTCGGCGCGGCGAGCGCCTTGTTCCCGGCTCCTGCGCGCGCAACCCGGCGGGTCGCGGCGCAGGGCGCGAGGCTACGTCGTCAGACGGACAAGAGGATGGCGTCGCCCTGTCCGCCGCCACCGCACAGCGCGGCGGCGCCGAGCCCGCCGCCCCGGCGCTTGAGCTCGAGGAGCAGCGTGAGCGCTACGCGGGTGCCGGACATGCCGACCGGGTGGCCGAGGGCGATGGCGCCTCCGTTGACGTTCACGACGTCGTCGGAGATGCCGAGATCGGCCATCGAGGCGACGCCCACGGCGGCGAACGCCTCGTTGAGCTCGAACAGGTCGACGTCACCGACCGACTTGCCAGCCGAGCTCGAGCGCGGCGTTGATGGCCCGCGACGGCTGGGTGAGCAGCGACGTGTCGGGGCCGGCCACCTGGCCGTAGCCGACGATCTCGCCCAGCGGCTCCACGCCGAGGCGCTCGGCCACCGCCTTGGACACGACGACGACAGCGGCACCGCCGTCGGAGATCTGCGACGCGTTGCCGGCCGTGATGTTGCCCGCCTTGTCGAACGCCGGGCGCAGCTTGCCGAGCGACTCGGTGGTGGTGCCGGGACGGACGCCCTCGTCGGTGTCGACGAGGATCGGGTCGCCCTTGCGCTGGGGCACCTCGACGGCCACGATCTCGTCCGCGAAACGGCCCTCCTTGGCGGCCGCGGCGGCACGCTCGTGCGACTTGGCCGCCAGGTCGTCCTGCGCGCTCGCGGTCGAGGCCGGCCGACGCCGCGTACTTCTCGGTGCCGGCGCCCATGGCGACCTGGTCGAAGGCGCAGAACAGCCCGTCGTACATCATCGAGTCGACCACCGACTTGTCGCCCAGGCGGTAGCCCTCGCGGGCGCCGGGGAGCAGGTAGGGCGCCTGGGTCATCGACTCCATGCCACCGGCGACCACGATCTCGGCCGCACCCGACTGGATGAGCAGGTCGGCGAGGAAGATCGAGTTGAGGCCCGACAGGCAGACCTTGTTGATGGTCGTGGCGGGCACCGTCATGGGGATGCCGGCGTTGGCGGCCGCCTGGCGGGCGGTGATCTGCCCGGCGCCGGCCTGCAGCACCTGGCCCATGAACACGTAGTCGACCTGGTCGGCGCTGACGCCGGCCCGGTCGAGAGCCGCCTTGATGGCGAAGCCGCCCAGGTCGGTGGCGGGGAAACCTCCCAGCGCACCGGAGAGCTTGCCGATTGGCGTGCGGGCACCCGCCAGGATCACGGAACCAGCCATCGTGGCCATCCCCCAAGGATGTGGACGTCTCGGACCCGACGAGCCTATCGACCCGGCCGGATGTCACCGAAGTCCGACGGGCGTGACCTCGGCGTCCTCGTCGGGGGCGCCGGCGACCTCGGACGTCTCGCCTGCGACCTCGGTCGGTGTGGTCGCGCCCATCGTCAGTGGCCGTTGCAGCCGCCGCAGGGCGACGAGCGCCACCAGGTACACCACGACCGCCAGCGCCAGGACCACGTTGAAGCCGAACACCATGGCGATGATCGTGGTGAGCACCGACCCGATCACCGAGGCGAAGCCGTTGACCGCCCAGCCCCAGGCCACGTACTCCTCGCCGTGGTCGGTCAGCGCTGCCACCGCGCCGAGGCCCAGCGGCATGAAGATGCCGAGCGTGACGCCGAGCGGGGCGAGCACGACGAACGCCGCCATCACACGGATCGCGAGCCCGGTCGTCAGCAACGACTCGGTGAGCACCGGCAGCAGGAACATGTAACCAGCGCCCAACGCCACGATGACGGGGGCGAGCACCTTGACGGCCCGGTCGGGCGTCGCCTTCACGCGGCCGCTGAGCAGCGCACCCACGCCCGTGAAGATGAGCAGCGACGCCAGGGTGACCGTGAGCGAGTAGGTCGGGTACCCGAGGAACAGGATCAGTCGCTGGATCAGCGTGATCTCGAAGAACATGAAGCCGAAGCCGAGCGCCGCGAAGAACACGGCGGACGTCGACTTGCGGGGCAGCGCCCGCCACACCTTGCGCATGGTCACGAACGGCAGCAGCAGGAACACCGCCGCCAGCACCGTGGCGATGACCAGCAGCAGCAGGATGACCCGCTCGCCGATGGCGATCTCGGAGTCGAACTGGTTGATCGGGTCGCCGAAGCCCGTGATCACGTCGGTGAAACGGGCGAAGTGCCAGAAGAACGGGCCGTCGTCGGTGATGGGCGAGATGTCGAAGCGGTAGTCGTCGATGTAGGTCTGCAACTCGTCGTCCGGCAGCGTGATCACCTGGGTGACCGAGTTGTCCTGCGGCTCGCCCGGCGCGTACCGCAGGACGTCGCCGTCGGCCGTGTCGACCTGCTCGAGGAACGCGGCGATCTCGGTCCGGGTGAACGGCGTGGCCTTGATCAGCACCGTCGACATCACCGACGGGCCGCCGCTGGGCGTGGTGCTCACGAGCATGTGCTGCGACGGGTCGTCGATGCCGTGCCGCGCCAGCGCCTCGCGCGCCGTGCTGACGTAGCGGGTCGTGCGGTTGGGTTTGGCCTCGTAGTCGATCTCGCCGAACTGGGTGGCGATGATGCCACCGTCGGTCAGATGGTCGAGGCTGTCCTCGATGATCTCGGTCGTGTAGAGGTAGCTCTCCGACAGCACGAAGGCGCCCGCCGTCGACGCGTTGGTCGCCGAGTAGCTGTCGGGCGCCGGGTACCAGATCACGTCGTACGCGTCGTCGCTGCGGGCAAGGAACGACCGGCCGTCACCGTTGGTGTAGTTGACCCCGGGCTGACTGGCGATGTCACCGCCGTACGCCGCGTACGTGTCGGTCACCAGCTCGTGCGTCACCGGGTTGAGCTCGATGGCATCGATCTGGTCGGCCTCGAAGTACAGCGACGCCAGCACCTCGTGCCCGCCTGCCGCACCGATGATCATGACGTTGCCGGCGGACCCGCCCAGCACGTCGAACGGGATCGACCGCGGGTCGCGGTCGAAGCCGTAGACCTCGTCGCCCAGGCTGGCGATGTCGCCGTCCCAGGGCTTGATGACCGACCCGAGCATGCCGTCGTGCGTGAGCCAGATCCCGTTGGGCAGCTCGCCGGTGTCGAGGCGGAAGATCGGGCTCCACCGCGACATCTCGGCACCCGCGGGGTCGATCTTGCCGTCGTCGGGCCTGACGTCGGGCAGGACCCCCGAGGCCACCACGCACACGGCGAGGCCCAGGCCGACGGCGGCGCCGACCGGCATGACCCGTGACCGCTGACGGGCGGCGACGAGAACGCCGACCCCCGCGAGGATCGCCCCGGCGAGGGCGATGATGCGGGGCGGGCCGATGGTCGAGATGAGCGGCACCGCCACCGCGCACGCGATGCCCGCCCCGAGCAGGTCGGCGAAGTAGAGCTTGGCGATGCCCTCGGTCTTGCGACCGAACAGGGTCGAGATCATCACGCCGACCCAGACGAACGACGCGTAGAGCGCCAGGCACAGGACGACGAGCTTGGCCAGGCTGGCGATCGAGTGGCTCGTGCCGTACTGCCAGATGGCGAGCGAGTCGATGGGGAGCCGGGCGATGACGAGGTAGCCGGCGATGACGCTGACGGAGCCGAGGAGCGCTCCGACCATCAGCACGGTGTCGGTGGTCGCCCGGCGCAACCGCCCCGAGATCGACGTGATCACGCTGCCGCTGCCGATGCCCAGCAGGGCCAGCCCGATGACCAGGTAGGTGTAGTAGTAGTACAGCTTGAACGAGACGACGCGCGTGTAGCTGACCTCGAGCAGCAGCGCGGCGAAGCAGATCAGGAAGATCTCGACGTGGTAGCCGCGTGCACGAACAGCGCCCGGCGTCGAGGTTGTCATCGAGCAGTTCCCCCAGAGTGGATCTCCTAGCCGAGCGGGCAGGATAGCCCCGAGGGTGCGGCGCCGTGCCAGAGGCGGGCACCGCCGTCGCCTGTCGACGCGGTCTCGTGCGTGCGATACTTCCGTGCCGCCGTCGTGCCGCGAGAAGCGCGACCCCCGCCCGACGAGCAGCGCACGCCGGGGAGGACGGTTATCGCAGTCGATCTGAGCGAGAAGTCGGCGCCTCACCAGGTGCCCCAACCCGCCATCGAGCGCGTCGCCTATCAGCCGGGCATCGACGGCCTGCGGGCGGTCGCCCTGCTGGCGATCTTCGTGGTCCACGCGGACATGGGCCTCGCATCCGGGGCGTTCCTGGCCGTGTCCACGTTCTTCACGCTGTCCGGCTTCCTGATCACGAGCCTGCTCGTGATCGAACACGACAACCACCAACGCGTCGACCTGCGGTCCTTCTGGGTGCGTCGTGCCCGCCGGCTGCTGCCGGCATCGCTGGTCGCGATCGTGACGATCGGCCTGGCGACGATCGTGCTGGGCGACGCCAACCAGGTGAGCAACCTGCCCGGCGACGCCGCGGCTGCACTCGGCTACGTCGCGAACTGGCACTACATCTTCAGCGGCACCACCTACGGGGCCCGGTTCGGCGGCGAGTCTCCCCTGCTGCACTTCTGGTCGCTGGCGATCGAGGAGCAGTTCTACCTGGCGTTCCCGCTCCTCTGCGCCGCCGGCCTGGCGTGGAGCCGACGGTGGCGGCCCGCGCTCGCGGCCGTGCTGGTCGCGGGGATCGCGGCGTCCCTGTCCGCCGGCGTGATCGGCTCGCTGCGAGGCGCCGATGTCGACCGCCTCTACTTCGGCACCGACGTCCGTTCGGCCGAGCTGCTCGTCGGTGCGCTGGTCGCCGTGTGGTGGGTCCCGCGGCGGGGCCGCTTGTCGGCCGCCACGCACCGCACGTTCCAGGTCGCGGGCGTCGGCCTCATCGTGCTGATGCTCGGCCTCATCGCGGTCGCCCGCTCCGACGACCTTTTCTGGTACCGGGGCGGCCTCATCGCCTACGCGCTCGTCACCGCCGGCGTGGTGATGGCGGCGGTCGAGGAGCGCGGCGTGGTGCGTCGGGTGCTGTCGTGGCGCCCGCTCGTCTTCCTCGGGATCGTGTCGTACGGCGCCTACCTGTTCCACTGGCCCGTCTTCGTGTGGCTCCGCTCCGAGACCGGTCTGTCCGGCGGGGGACGCCTCGTGGTCGGCACCGTCGTGTCGATCGTGCTGGCGGTGGCGTCGCACCGCCTGATCGAGGAGCCGGTGCGCAGGGGCAGGCGCTACAGCCCTCGCCTGCTGGTGCCCGCCGGTGTCGGGCTGGTCTGCCTGGCCCTCGCCGTCGCCTTCTCGGCCCCGCGCCTCAGCGCGGCCGACGACGAGATCACGCTCGACAAGGCCTTGCCCGAGTTCGACCGCTACCTGGCGACCACCGTCGCCCCGCCCGGCCGGGCACCCAACGTGGGGACGTTCGGCGACTCGACGGGACTCGTCACCGGGCTCTCGATGGCCATCCGGGACGACACCCACGCCGCCGTCCGCACTGTGCGGGGCTCGGCGGCGCTGGGTTGCTCGATCATGAGCCCCGCCACCATCCACGACGGCGACGGCACCACCTACCGCACGCCCGCCCACTGCGACGACTGGCAGGCGCGGTGGCGCGCCGAGGCCGCGAATGGGCAGATCGACGTCGCCTACCTGCAGTTCGGGCCGTGGGAGGTCTACGAGATGGACCCGGACGGCCCGGTCGGCCGCGGGGTGATCGGCGACCCCGGGATCGACGCTCTGATCGAGGCCAACCTGGCGGCCAACATCGAGATGCTCCTCGAGCACACGCGGGTCGTCGCCATCACCACCAGCCCCCACGTCGAGGTCGGCCGCATCAACGGCCGGTCACCCGACGCCACGGCGCCCGAGAGCGAACCCGAACGCATGGACCGGCTCAACGAGATCATCGTCGACGTGGCGTCCCGCTACCCGCGGGTGGCGGTCATCGACCTGGCCGGCTGGGTGGACGACCTGCCGGACGACCACGACATGCGCCCCGACGGCGTCCACTTCGACGACGAGGCCGCCGCGATGTTCACGGATCGGCTCTCGTTGACACTGGCCGGCCTCGCGCCCATCGAGGGCGTCGACTCTCCCGACGGCGCGACCCTCCCGCTCCTCCAGGAGCCCACCGGAGTCCCGGCCGAACGCCCCCGGTCCGGCCCTCCACCCGGCTGAACCCACGGTCGACCGAGTCGCTCGACGGCGCCGTCGGCCGGGGGGCTCGTCGCCCGGTGGAGGCTGCGGGTTACCGCCGAGTACGTTGCCCGGCATGCAGGAGATCCTCGAGGCCATCCAGGAGGGCGCGTCGGGCGACGAGATCGCTGCGCTCCCCATCCCCGAGAGCTACCGGGCGGCGCACGTGCTGCGCGCGGAACAGCACATGTGGGAGGGCGTGCCGTCCGAGGACAAGGATCCCCGCAAGTCGCTGCACATCGGCGAGGTGCCCACGCCCGAGCTGGCGCCCGACGAGGTGTACCTGGCCGTCATGGCCAGCTCGATCAACTTCAACACGGTGTGGACGTCGATCTTCGAGCCGCTCCCCACGTTCGGCTTCCTCGACCGGTTGGGCCGCGAGTCGGTGTGGGGCGCCCGCCACGCGCAGGACTTCCACGTGGTCGGCTCCGACGCCTCGGCCGTCGTGTTGCGGGTGGGCTCGGCCGTCCGCAACTGGAAGCCCGGCGACCGGGTGAGCGTGCACTGCAACTACGTCGACGACCAGGATCCGTCCGCGCATGACGACTCCATGCTCGCCGCCAACCAGCGCATCTGGGGCTTCGAGTCCAACTTCGGCGGCCTGGCCGATCTGTCCATCGTCAAGGCCAACCAGCTCATGCCCAAGCCGGCCCACCTCACGTGGGAGGAGGCGGCGGTCAACGGCCTGTGCGCCTCGACCAGTTACCGCATGCTCGTCGGCAAGCACGCGGCCCGCATGAAGCAGGGCGACAACGTGTTCATCTGGGGGGCGACGGGCGGCATCGGCGCCTACGCCACGCAGCTCGTGATCAACGGTGGCGGCACCCCCATCGGCGTCGTGTCGAGCGACGACCGGGCCCGCCTGCTCAACGCCATGGGCTGCGAGAACGTCGTCGACCGCAAGGCCGAGGGCTACAAGTTCTGGAAAGACGAGCACACGCAGGACGAGAAGGAGTGGCGCCGCCTGGGCAAGACGGTGCGCGGGCTGGTCGGCGAGGACCCCGACATCGTGTTCGAGCACCCCGGCCGCCAGACGATGGGTGCCTCCGTGTTCATCACCAAGCGAGGCGGCACGATCGTCACCTGCGCCGCCACCAGCGGCTTCATGATCGAATACGACAACCGCCACCTGTGGATGAAGCTCAAGAGCATCGTCTCGAGCCACTTCGCCAACTACCAGGAGGCGTGGGACATGAACCGCCTCATCGACAAGGGCGCCATCCAGCCCGTGATGTCGGCGGTCTACCCGCTCGACCAGGTGGGCGAGGCCGCCCGGGCCGTGCACCGCAACGAGGCCGAGGGCAAGCTCGCCGTGCTGTGCCTGGCGCCCGAGGCGGGCCAGGGGGTCACCGACCCCGAGAAGCGGGAACGCATCGGCGAGGACAGGATCACCCTGTTCCAGCGCCACGCTCGCGGCGAGCTGTGAGCAGGACCGCCACCGGGGGGCGATGGGCGGCCGGCATGCTGGCGGCTGTTGTCACCGCGGCGCTCGTCGTGGGCTGCGCATCGGAGAGCTCGGACGACGCCGGAGGCGCCGGCACCGAGGAGGCCGACGACGACAGCTCCGCCCAGCCCGAAGCGCCCGAGGCCGAGGCGGCGGACGACGACGGGGCCCCACCATCCGATCCGGCCGCCGGCACAGCCGGCCCGCTCGGGGCCCATCCGTGCGACGTGGTCGACGACGAGGCCATCGACGACGTGACCGGTGCGCCGTTGGACTTCGGGCAGGAGGTCACCGCCACGGTGACCGAGAACAACCTGACCTGGACCCCCGACGCGTGCCGGTGGGAGGACCGCACGCTCGAGGTGAGCGTGCAGGTCGCGGGCGCCGACGACTTCGCCACGGGCCAGATCGAGTGCCCCGAACCGCTGGGCATCGGCTCCGAGGTGACCGCGGCGGACGACCTCGGCGATTCGGGCTGGTGGAAATACGACGACAACGACGGCGAGGGCACGTTGCGGGTGTGCACGGCGACAGCGCTCGTCGACGTCGAGGTCGCGCCCGACCACGTCGCGCCCATCGACGAGGCCGACGCCCGCGCCATCGCCACCTCGCTCGCCGAGACGGTGCTGGCTGCGCTCTGAGCCGATCCGTCCCGCGATTCTCCGTCAACGTCGCAGCAGCGCGAGGACGCCGAAGTGGTCTGACGGCCACACGCCGTCCACCGGCTCGTCGGCCACGACACGGCACTCGACCGGGCGCCCCGTGCCGGTCGGCCCGTGGAAGCCGCTGAGCACGTAGTCGATCCTGCGGTCGGGCTCCTGGTCGAGTGCGGCGTGCGGGTTGCGGTTCGACCAGGTCAGCCCGGGCCCGCCGTCGCCGGCCAGCCGCCAGGCGTCCTGTAGGTAGGTGCTCGCCCCGTCGAGCGAGGCGAGGCCCAGACGTTGAGCGTCAGGACCCGGAGCACGCCAGTGACCGCAGCAGCGGCTCGTAGCCGGCGAGGTCAGGCACGTCGATGCCGTCGACCTTGCCGCCGTCGTCCCAGCGCCTGAGGTCGACGGCGTCGACCCACCCCGGCTGGGCCTCGAACGCCGCTACTTCGCCGGCGGACATCGGACCGCCCTGGCGCGTGAGGCTGCGCACCGAACCGGGCGACAGCACCGCCAGGTACCCGGGTTCGACGGCGCACAGGTATTGCTTGGCCGCGACGTGCAGGGCGACGGGGGTGGTCACCGACGGTGGGAACAGCGTCGCCAGGAAGTCGGGGCCGGTCCGCTCGTGCGGCCCGACCGGGTCGCCGCGCATCGCCATCAGGTGACCGACGTCGTGCAGCAACGCGGCGGCGACCACGGCGTCGGTCGCACCGGCCGCGACGGCCAGGGCCGCGGTCTGCAGGGCGTGGTCGAGCTGGGCGACCTCCTCGTCGTAGCACGCCGCGCCCCAGCGGTCGTAGAGCTCCAGCACGTCGTTGACCGACGTCACCGGACCGGCCGACCCTGGAAGTCACCGATGAGAGACACCGCCACCCGATCGCCGCCCGCGGGCGCCGCCGCCAGCTCGTCGGCCTTCTGCCGGTAGTAGTCCTCGCGCAGATCGCCCTCGGAGCGGGCGTTGTAGGTGGGGTACAGGGCCCGCCTCGGCTGCGGCGAACGGTTCGGGCCGCTGCGATGCGGCGTGCGCGAGTGGAACCACAGCGCGTCGCCTGCCCGGGCCGGCACCGCGGCCCACACCATCGAGGCCACCACGGCGCCACGGATGCACCCGGCCTCGTCGGTGGGCCACAGCCGGTCGTGCGCGCCGGACACGACCTCGAGGCAGCCGTTCGCCTCGGTGGCGTCGTCGATGGCCACCATGCACGACACGTGGACGTCGACGAACCGGTAGGCGGGCGCGTCCTGGTGCGGTGCGTAGCCCGCGCCGCCGGGCAGCTTGTGGTTGAGCTTGTCCTTGTAGAGCACCGCCGGCTCCCCCAGCAGCGCGCCGGCCGCGTCGACGAGCGCACCCGAGCACAGCAGCGACCGCAGGCCCTCGTGATGCGGCACGAGGTTCTCGGTGCGGCACAGTGCGGGGCCGGTGTCGGTCAGCTCGCGGTGGTGCAGCCAGCCGCCGCCGTCCGGCCACCCGGCGACCTCTTCGGCCCAGGCCCGCAGGCGGGTCGCGAGCTCATCGGCGTCAGGTGGGCGCACGTGCACCCACCCGGTCCGCTGGAAGTGGCCCACGGCGTCGGGCGCCGTGCCGTCTCCGAACACCGGGTGCTGGGCCACGCCCGGGAGCTTAGGTTTCCGGTCGCGGCGGCTGGGCGGGACGCACGACCGCCCCAGCCGACGCGGCGGAGGCGTAGATGGCGTCGACGACACGGTGGGCCGGCAGCGCCTCGGCCAGGGACGGGCGCGCCGCGGTGCCGTCACGAACCGCGGACAGGAATGCCGTCGCCGAGTTGACCGTGGCCGTGTCGCCCGACTCGGCCACCGCCACTGCCAGCGCCTCGCCCTCGAGCACCTGCTCGTCCTCCCCCGTGAACTGCCAACGCACCGGCCCGGTGAAGTCGCCTTCGAGCGCGACGAAGAGGCGCTCGCACAGCACCTCCATCCGGCGCAGGCTCGGGCGCTCGAGCACGTCGTGCCACACCGAGGTGAGAGTTGCCACGGCGCCGTCAGCGAAGTCGACGCGGGCGACCGCGACGTCGTCGATGCGGTCGTGCCCGTGCACCTCGCGCACGGTGGCGCTGACCGCGTCGACCGGCCCGAGCAACCACTGCAGGATGTCGACGTCGTGGATCGAGTGCTCGAGCAACGTCCCCCGGCCGGATCGGGCAGCGTCCACCCGCCATGTCGAGCCGTAGATGCCCTGGTCGGGGATGTACTGGTCGTCGCGGAACACCACCGCGAGCACCCGGCCGGCGCTCGGGTCGCCCACCAGGTGGCGCACCCACCGGAACGACGGCAGGAAGCGCAGCACCAGCCCCACCTGGTTGACCACCCCCGCCGCCTCGACGGCCGCCACCATCCGCTCGGCCGTCGGGGCGTCGACGGCGACCGGCTTCTCGCAGAACACCGCGAGGCCGGCCGCGGCGGCCTTCTCGACCAGCCGCGGGTGCTCGGACGTCCAGCTGGTCACGTACACGGCGTCGACCAGGCCCAACAGCTCTTCCTCACCGACGGCGGCCGCCCCGTGCTCGGCAGCGAACGTCGCGGCCCGCGCCGCGTCCGGGTCGTGGACCGCCACGATGGCGTGCTCGACCCGGCTCGCGGCGAGTGACGCCACGTGGAACCGGCTGATGAACCCAGCCCCATAGAACCCGACTCGCACCGTCATGGTTCCCCGCTCCTGCTGCTTCGCAGCGGGCCGCTCGGGCCACGTTCGCTCTCACGCCCTTCGGGACGCTCACTCATGTTGGGCCTCCTCCCGGGCACGAAGGCTAGGTTCGCGACGTGCTGCTGACCGAGATCGATCACGTCGCCATCGCCGTCAACGACCTCGAGGCCGCGATCGCCTACTACGGCGAGACGTTCGGCGCCGAGGTCGACCACCGCGAGGTCGTCGAGTCCGACGGTGTGGAAGAGGCCCTGCTCAAGGTGGCCGACAGCTACATCCAGCTGCTCACGCCCACCCGCGACGACTCGCCGGTGGCCAAGTACCTCGAGCGCAAGGGCGAGGGCCTGCACCACATCGGCTACCGCGTCGACGACTGCGCCGCCGCACTCGAGGCGGTCAAGGCGCAGGGTGGCCGCGTGATCGACGAGGCGCCCCGCCCCGGCAGCCGCGGCACGACGGTGGCCTTCGTCCACCCCAAGACGGCGTTCGGCACCCTGATCGAGCTGGTGCAGGAGTGAGCAGGAGCACGCAGGATCAACACGTAACACCACCGCAACGGGCACGCCCGGTAGCGTCCTCACAACGAAGCGTTCACGCGCTCTGAGTACAGGAGGGGACCTGTGGAGCCAGTCGTTCCTGCCGGCCCGGCTTACCCGGCCACGTTCGGGGTCGATCACCCTGAACGCATCACCAACTGGAAGCCGTTGGTGCAATGGCTGCTCGCCATCCCGCACTACCTCGTACTCAACGCTCTCAGTGGCCTGTCCCAGATCGTCGCGATCATCTCCTGGTTCGCGATCCTCTTCACGGGCAGGCTGCCCGCGGGCCTCGCCTCGGCGCAGCACCTCTACATCCGCTACTCCAACCGCACCTACGCCTACGCCGCGTTCCTGCGCGAGGAATATCCGCCGTTCACGTTCGACACGACGGCTCCCGACCCTGGCGACTACCCAAATGTGCGCACCGACTTCACGCCGCAGTACGAGGATCGCAACCGGCTCACGGTGGCGTTCCGGATCATCCTGGTGATCCCGCACGCCATCGCGCTGACCGTCCTCGTGCTCGTCGCCTTTGTGGCCGTGATCATCGGGGTGTTCGTGGTGCTGTTTACCGGCCACTGGTCGGCAGGCCTGCGCGACTTCGTGATGGGCGTGTTCCGCTGGGGCACCCGAGTCGGCGCCTACTTCCTGCTGCTGACCGACGAGTACCCGCCCTTCAGCCTCGACTGACGGGCTCGCAGCTCGGCATGACGGGCGCGCCGGTGGCCGGGTCGCCTTCGACCCGGCCACCGAGCTTGCCCCTGGGGGAGGGTCGACCTCAGCCTGCTGGAGCCGGGGTCGGGGGCAACATCACGTTGTCGATGAGGTGGACCGTGGCGTTGGCCGTCTGGATGTCGGGCACAACCACCTCGGCCTGGCCGTCACCGACCATGACCGTGTCACCGTCGACCGAGATCGGCAGTGTGGCGCCCGTGAAGGTCGTCACCTCGGTCATGCCGGCCAGGGCGGTCGCGTCGAGCTGCTCGCCGGGCACCACGTGGAACCCGAGCACCTGTGTGAGCAGGCCGCTCGGGTCGGCCAGTGCGGCGTCGAGGGTCGCCGGGTCGAGCGCGGCGAAGGCGCAGTCCGTCGGGGCGAAGACCGTGAGCGCCGGTGCCGTGTTGAGCGTGTCGACCAGGCCGGCCTCACCGACCGCGGTGACCAGCGTGGTCAACACGGGATTGCTCGACGCCGCGGTCGCCACCGGGTCGTCGGTCATGCCGCCGAGCGTGCCCTCGTCGGGGCCGCTCTCCACGGCCTCGACCAGGCCCTCGGCATCGCAGATGGCGGCCGAGTCGGCCGGGGCGGCAGAGGCGCCGCCACCGGTCATGTCCTCGCCGCTGTCGGCCTGGTCGGTCTGTTCGGTGGTGCCGGAACTGGCGGCGTCATCGTCACCCGAGCACGCCGCTCCGGCGAGCGACAGGGCGACGAAGGCGGCGACGATGCCGGTGATCTTCCTGGTTCGGCGCATGGTTGGTCCTTCCGTTGTGGTGGGGGGTGGGTTGGTGGCTGGGTGGGATCAGGTGACGGACACGACCAGGGACATCCAGCCGCTGGCCCCGTCGGGCACGACGTCGGCCCGCTCGTCGGTCTGGGTCTCGCCGGTGCCGTCGATCGCACGCACGGTCAGGTCGTGCCGGCCGGGGGTGGCGTCCCAGTCGAAGCGCCACTGGCGCCACGAGTCGGTCGTCAGCTCGTCCGCGAGCTCGACGGGCTGGAAGTCGCCGTCGTCGATGCGGATCTCGACGGCCTCGATGCCCCGGGTCTGTGCCCAGGCGACGCCGCCGACCGCCACCCGACCCGCAGGCACGCTCTCGAGGCTGCGCGGGGTGTCGATGCGGGCCATCGTCTTGATCGGCGCCTCGGCGGCGTAGCCACGGGGCACCCAGTACTGGTCGAACGCGTCGAACGTGGTGACCTCGAGCTCGGTCAGCCACTTGGTCGACCCCACGTAGCCGTAGATGCCGGGCGTGACGAGCCGGGCGGGGAACCCGTGGCGGAGAGGCAGCGGCTCACCGTTCATGCCCATCGCCACGATGGACGGACGGTCGTAGGCCGCCTCGAGCGGGAAGCCGCACGTGTAGCCGTCGGTCGAGCGCCCGACCAGCTGGTCGGCGCCACGGCGCGGGCCGGCCCGGTCGAGCAGGTCGCGGGTGAGCACGCCCAGCCAGCGGGCGTGGCCGACCAGGTCGCCGCCGACCGGGTTCGAGACGCAGGTCATCGTGATGTCGGCCTCGACGATGTCGAGGTCGGACAGCTCCGCGTAGGTCAGCTCGAACGGTTCGTCGACCATCCCGGTGACCGACAGCGTCCAGTCCTCGGCCCGCACCTGGGGGACGATCAGGGCGGTGTCGACCCGGTAGAAGTCCCGGTTCGGGGTGACGAAGGGAGCGATGCCGTCGACGCCGGCCTCGACACCGGACGGCACCGTGGGCAGCGGGCGCGCCGGGCGGGGCAACGTGACGTTGGCCCGCGACTCGGCCGCACTGAAGCGGCTACGCAGCGCCCGGCCTCCGGCACCGGCGAGGGCGGCTGCCCCGGCGACCGCGGCGGCCGTCCCGAGGAAGGCCCGGCGCGAGCCCATGCCGCCCCGGGTGATCGGGCTCGGCGGCAGCGAGACGGGCGCCTCCGGTCGCGGTACGAGCGTCCGCAGGGCCACGGCGCCGACCAGGCCCGCGACCACGCTGGGCAGGGCGGAGGCCGGCGTCGCGTTCGGCGCCGCCGACGAGGCGAGCGCGCCCAGTGCCGCGAAGCCCGCGAACCCGAGCGTGCCGACCCACGGCCGCCGGCGCGACACGATGCCGAACACCACGCCGAGTACGGCCGAGAGTGCGAGCGTGCCGACGACCAGCGCGAGCTTGTCGTTGGACCCGAACGTCTCGATCGCGAACCGCTCGACCGATCGGGGCGCCCGGTCGATGATCTCGCCCGCCACCGCCTCGACGGGCGACCGCAGCTGGGGAGAGAGGCCGGCGACGAGCTCACCGGTGCCCAGGGCCAGCCCGGCGCTGAGCAGCCCGGCCAGTCCGCCGGCCGCGACACCTGCCCGACCGCCGCGACGACCCGCGGGGGATCGGGTCGTCGCAGCGGCCGGCGTGGAGCGCGGCGTGGTCGCCGGGGTGTCGGTGCGTGCCATGCAGCGGGGTATCCGGCACGCCCCCCGCCGCCGGATGCGCGATGCGCCTGGCTCCGGGTGCGCCGCGACCTCAGGCAGGGATCGCGAGCTCGCCCGTCCCGGCGACCAGGCCGCTGGGGGCCGGGGAGCCGCCGGCGGGCTCGTCGCTGATGGCCACGCTTGTCGTTCCCTCGGGAAGCGAGACGCGCACGACGGGGTCGGTGCCGGGGCCGAGGAGGCCCAGCGACACCGGATCGGCCCCGTCGAGCGACCACAGCTGGTACGTGCGGCGGTCGGGCAGCGGCGCGATCGCCGCCATCTCGACGTAGGAGCCGCTCTCGTCGGCGCGCACGTGAGCGACCGTGGTGCCGTCGGCGGCGACGACGTCGCCCACCGGGAGGTCGGGGGCGACCAGTTCGGTCGTCGGCGGGCTGTCGTCGCCGGAGCCGTCCAGGAGCCGAGGTGCGACGCCGACCGCGACGGCCACGGCTGCGGCCGCCGCCAGCGCACCCACGAGACGCCGCCGCGTCCGGGCTCGCTCGGGCGCACGCAGGTGGCGCGGCGCCCTGGCCCCGTCCAGCGGGACGACGTCACCGGGTAGGGGACGCGGGCGCAGCCGCGGGATCTCGGTCGGGCCCGGCGCCTGGGTCTGCTGCACGATCTTGTCCCAGACGGCCGTCGGCGGGCTCTCGTCACTGATCATCCGTGACAGGACCTCCTGGTGGGCGGCCAACCGTCGGCGGCACGACGTGCACGCCGCCAGGTGCGCCTCGATCGCGCGGCGCTCGTCGCCGTCGACGGCGTCGAGGGCGTAGGCGGCCAGCGCGTCGACCGGATGGTCGCCGGCGGCGGGGGTGATGCGGTTCGCCGGGCTCACGGCGTGATCCCCTCTGCTTCGAGCACGTGGCGCAGGCCGGACAGGCCGCGCCGGATCCGTGACTTGATCGTGCCCTCGGGCGCGCCCAGCAGCGCCGCGGTCTCGCGGTAGCTGTGCCCGCCGAAGTAGGCGAGGACGATGGCGTCCCGCTCCTCGGCTGCCAGCCGGCCCACCGCCCGGCGCACCTCGTGGGACAGCTGCGCGACGTGCGCCGTCGCCTCGACGTCCGGCGACGGAGGAGTGGCCAGGTGCGACTCGCGCTCGTGGCGGCGCTGTCGCGCCGACTCGGAGCGCACGGTGTCGACGGCGCGCGCGTGGGCCTGCGCCACCAGCCAGGGTCGGAGGCCGCCGCGGGAGGGATCGAACCGCTGCGGTCGCCGCCACAGATCGACGAACACGATCTGGGTCACGTCCTCGGCCAGCGTACGGTCGTTGCACACCCGGCGGGCGACCGACCACACCGCCCCGCCGTAGCGGTCGTACAGCTCGGCGAGGGCGTCGTGGTCGCCGGCGGCCAGGGCTGTGACCAGGTCGGCATCGGACATATCACCCATCTCGGCCCCCGCTCGCGAGGTGCCGACCGCGGTCACGAGCACGACCCCGACCACCGGTTCGCTGCGGACTGCCGTCGGACGGACAACATCTCACGCTTCTGTTCGTCGCCGACGCCCTGACGGATGCCGAAAAATGGCACCGGCACCGATCTCCATCGCGGCCGAGCGGAACGCATGGTGGAACGCATGGTGGAACGCGCCCGGCTTCCTGCCACGATGGTCGGCCATGTTGTCGGTGCGCGGACTCACGGTCGAGATCGGCGGCACCCTCGTCGTCGAGGGTGCCGGCTTCACCGTGCGCGCCGGCGACAGGGTCGGGCTGGTCGGCCGCAACGGCGCGGGCAAGACCACGCTCCTCAAGGTGCTGGGCGGCATGTCCGAGCCCAAGGCCGGGGTCATCCAGCGACCCGAGGCGTTCGGCTACCTGCCCCAGGACCCGCGCCTCGACGCCATCTCGCCAGACACGAGCGCTCTCACCCACGTGCTCGGCGGGCGAGGCCTCGACGAGCTCGCCGCCCGCATGGAGGAGCTGCGCCTCAAGATGGAGGCCCAGCCCGGCGACGAGCGCATGGTCGCCAAGTGGAGCCGGGCGCACGACGCGTTCGAGCACGCCGGGGGCTATGCAGCCGAGTCCGAGGCTCGTCGGCTGCTCGCCGGCCTGGGGCTGCGCAGCGACCGGGCCGAGCGGCCCATCACCGTGCTGTCCGGCGGCGAGCGCCGCCGGGTCGAGCTGGCCCGCATCCTGTTCGCCGGCAGCGAGCTGCTCATGCTCGACGAGCCCACCAACCACCTCGACAACGACGCCCGCGAGTGGCTGCTCGACTTCCTGCGCGGCTACCGGGGCGCGCTCATCGTGATCAGCCACGACCTCGAGCTGCTGGACGAGTCGATCACCCGTGTGCTGCACCTCGACCGCCCCGGCGAGGCGGACGTCGGCGAGATGACCGAGTACAAGGGCACGTACTCGCAGTACAAGGCCGCCCGCGAGCCGCGACGAGATCCGGCTCGCCAAGATCGCGGCTCGCCAGCAGACCGAGATCGCCCGCCTCCAGACGCTCGTCGACCGGTGGGGCGCCAAGGCCAGCAAGGCGGCGTTCGCCAAGTCGCTCGAGACCCGCATCGACCGCATCCGCAGCGAGGGCGTCGAGGCCCCGACGGCCCGCCGTGGCCTGCGGCTGCGGCTGCCCGATCCGCCGCCGTCGGGCCGCACGGCATTGACCGTGCACGGGCTGACCAAGAGCTACGGCGACGGTCCCCCGGTCTTCGACGACCTCTCCTTCGAGATCGGTCGGGGCGAGCGCCTGCTCGTCCTGGGCCTCAACGGTGCGGGCAAGACCAGCCTGCTGCGCATCCTGGCCGGCACGACCGAGGCCGACCGGGGCGCGCTCACGTGGGGTCATCAGGTCACGGTCGGCTACTACGCCCAGGAGCACGAGGGCATCCGTGCCGGCGCATCGCTGCTCGACCACATGGCGGAGGCGTCCCCCGGCCAGGGCGACCAGGGTCGCCGGCGCCTGCTGGGCATGTTCGGCCTGACCGGCGACAAGGTGCACCAGGACGCGGTCGACCCTGTCGGGCGGCGAGAAGACCAAGCTCGCCCTGTCGCTGCTGGTCGCCGGGCGCCACAACCTGCTGCTGCTCGACGAGCCCACCAACAACCTCGACCCGCCGTCACGCGAGGCGGTGGCCGCCGCCCTGGCCAGCTGGGGCGGCACGATGGTGATCGTCAGCCACGACGCGGGGTTCGTGCGCGACCTGGCCCCCGACCGCGTGCTGCTCATGCCCGACGGCGAACTCGACCACTGGTCCGACGACCTGATCGACCTGGTCGAGCTCGCCTGACGCGACCCCGCCCCGACGCGGGGTCAGCCGGCCTGCTCGCGCCAGCGCTCGACCACGGTCTCGACATCGAGCGGCACGAGGGTCGACGGCGGGCCCGTCGTCGCCGTCGCGTTGACGGTGCGGATGCGACGGTTGATGTCGGCGACGAGCCCCCGCACCTCGGCCTCCGTCCCGGCGGCCGCGATGCGTTCTCGCGTGTCCTCGAGCTCCTTGCGCACGGCCAACGTCGGCGGCAGGAACGACGCTCCCTCACGGCGCAGCTTCTTCCGGACCCACCACATCTCGTCCCGCGGCCTGGCGAGGTCCGCGATGGGCTTGCCGCTGCCCGACAGGTCGTCGAAATCGCCGCGCTCCATCCCCTCGCGGATCTGACGGTCGATCCACGTCTCCCAGGACACGCCGGGGGGCTTCCGCTCGGTCATGCGCTCAGTGCGGCACGGACGGCAGCGACGCTGGCCCGACCCGCCACCTGGATCGGTGCGGAGCTACGGGTGGCTCGGCTGAGCAGGAACGCGCCCTCGATGGCGCAGAACAGCTCGATCGCCAGCTCGTGGGCTCGCTCCGCGTCGATCCCCGCCTCGCCGAAGCGCAGCTCGAGCACGTCCAGCCAGGAGGTGAAGGCCTCGGCGGCGGCCTGCCGCATCGGTTCGCTGGTGCTCGAGATCTCGAGAGCCACCGTGGCGATCGGGCAGGCGTCGACGAAGTCGGTCTCCTCGATCATGGCGGCGGCGCCGTCGAAGAAGTGCCGCGTCGCGGCCACCACGTCGGCGCCGGGGGCATAGAACGCCTCGACCAGGCCGAGGTAGGTGCCACCGGCCGCCCGGATGGCCTCGGCCCCCAGCTCCTCCTTGCCGCCGGGGAAGAAGTGGTACAGCGACCCGTACGGCGTGTCGCTCGCGGTCAGGATCGACTTGAGACCGGTCCCCGTGTAGCCCTGCCGGCTGAACAGCTCGGTGCTGGCGGCGAGGATGCGCGCCTTCGTGTTGCCCCGCGTCGTTGGCGTCCCTGTCATGGCGGCGAGGGTACAAGTAGAGCGATCGATACACCCGCCGCACCACTGCCCGCCCCGCTCCGCGACCAGCTCGTCCGCTACGCCGGCCTGGTCACCCGCGGGTGAGCACCCGCCGCTGACGGCCGGTCGCACGGTCGGTGCCCTCGTCGGAGCGGTTGCCCGCGCCGTCCGACACGGCGCGCAGGTGGCGGGCGCCGGTGTCGTCCGGCCCGCGGCCGAAGACCGTCCGTCGAGGATCGGGCCGGGTGATGTTCATCACGAGCGCGTCGCTCGTGTGCGCCACGATCACGTCGGGCAGGGGGCCTCCGTGCGTCGCCTCCGCCCGGCGGAACAGGCGGCGGCGCCGCAGCGCGTAGTAGAGCGTCCGGCAGATCTCGACCACGCCGATCGCCACCACCGCCACGACGGCGATCGCCGCTCCCGGGGCACCACCGACGACAGCCGCATCGGGCTCGCCGGCGACGGCGGCGCCGACGACCGCGGCCGGCAGCACGACCGTTCGCACGGCGCGGTCCAGCCACAGGCGGGGAAGCCGGAAGCCCTGGTGCCCGGTCGCCACCCGGAGCATCGTGGCGATGAGGCCGAACAGCGCGGCCAGGACGGTGACGGCGCCCCAGGTCGTCTCGCCGGCGGCGTGCAGCCCGAACCCGAGCCCTGTCAGGATCGCCGCGTCACCGATGTGGGTGCAGATGCACGCCGCCCAGTCGGGGTTGTAGCCGAGCGCCCGCCGGCGTGGGCTGTGCGGTGCCGGGGCGAACAGAACCAGCGAGAGCCCGGCGCGCGCCGTCACCGCGGCGGCACCGAGCACGAGGTTGCCCTGCGCCAGCATCAGGCCCGCCACCAGGGCGAGCGCCAGGCGGACCCACCGACCGCGGTGCGCCCACCAGCGCAGGGCGATCGGGGGCCGCCGCCGGGCCCCGGCAAGCCGCTCGACCGTGCGGCCCAGCCACAGGTCGACCCGGCGGGCCGCCATGACAGGGCGGTGCGGGGCCTCGACGTCGACCCGATACCCGTCGACGATCCGGTACAGCGCCTCGCCCAGCGCGCGGGTCGCCGCCTGGCGCTCACGCGGCGACGGCGAGCGGAGGCGCTGCTCATGCAGCCCGTCGATCTGCTCCAGGAACCCGACGTGCTCGTCCAGCAGGTCGCCGAGGTCGCGCCACTGGTCGACAGCCTCGACCCGGTCCGGGGCGTCGTCGCCTGACGGAACGTCCGCGTCGTCGACACCCTCGATCGACTCGTCGCCCGTGAGCGGCAGGTGCCCCGCATCCGACAGCCGCCGCTCGATGCGGGCGCGGGTCAGGCGGGACTCGTCGCGGAGGCGTGCGGCGGTGGCCCCGTCGAGGCGGGTGTCGACGTCGAGCGCCCAGTCCAGCTCGTCGTCGAGGTCGTGGCGCCTGCCGGCCCCGCCGCACCACGCATCAGGGGAACGGTCGTCGACAACGGCGACGTCCGGGTCGGGGTCGTCCGGGGGCTCGCCCCGGATGGCGGCGGCGGTGTGGTCGGTGGCGCTCATCAGATCTCGTCCTCGTCGTTGGCGGCGGTCTTCTCGATGTTCCAGAGCACGCGCATCTCCTCGCCGAGCCGGGCACGGAAGCGCTTGAGGCTCTGTGCGAGCGTGTTCGGCTTCATCCCCATGAAGGCCGCCATGTGGCGCTGCTCCAGCAGCCCGTGCCTGTCCTTCAGCTCGGTGGTCGCCAGGTCGTCGAGTCGCCGGGGGTGGCGCTCGATGGCCCACACGGCGAGCAGGGCGGGCACGCACTCGCCGCTGGTCATGAGCGTGTCGATGCGCCGGCGGTAGCGCTCGACGGCCAGGGGGTCGGCGGATGGCGGGAAGGAGTGCAGCGAGCGGTCCTGCGCGTAACGACGTCCCGCCCGGGCACGGCGGTCCTCGTCGCAGATGTGGTCCCACAACCTGGCGTGGAACTCGGCTCGGACGCACACGCCCGAGCGGATCGAGTCGTACGCCGCGAGCCAGGCTGTCTGCTTGAGCGGCCGGGTGTCGTCGTCGAAGAACGGCCCGGCCAGCCCCAGGTTGGGGAACACGAAGTAGAAGCCGAAGAACGCCCGGGCCACGTCCGCGAGGTCCCGGTCTGTCCGGGTGGCGTGGTTCGCCAGCACCGCCTGCCCGGCGTCCACCGCGGCCCGGTGCTCGGCGGCGACCTCGTGCCGGTCGGACCCGTCCAGCGCCGGATGCAGGGCCAGCAGGCTGATCTGACGGAGGTCGAGCCTGGCGAGCGCCAACTCAGGGGCGACCCGCTCGCTCGACGCTCGTTGCTCTCCTCGGTCGGTGATCACACCGCCTCCTCTCGACCGCACTCGGTGAGGTTCGACGGCGTTGTCGACCGGTGGCGGGACAGTACCCAGCACCCCCACCCGGGATGACACGGTCGCGGCGATCGTCACGGTTTCGACCGAATCGTCACAGAGCCGGTCAGCAGAGCCCGAGCCGGTAGCGGGCCATGCGCAGGACATGGGCGGTGAGCTGGCGGAACTCGTCGTGCACCTCGGCGATCGCCGCTTCGGTGGCGGCGACGAACGGGGCGATGGCCGTGCCGACCTCGTGGTCGTCGAGACTGCCGTCGTCGGCCAACCGGCGGGCCTCGGTCCGGACGCGCACGGTGGCGGCAGCGGCCTCCAACCCGCTCTGCACCAGGCGGTCCATGGCCGCCCGCTGCAACGCCGTGTACTCGTCGACCGCGCCGACCCGGGCGCCGGTGCGCCGCGGGGCGAGCCGGATGTGGGTGGGGGTGTCCGTCTGCATGCGCGGCACTGTGCCAGCACCCCCCGAACCGGATGACAGGCGTCGTCCCATCATGACCGGGCCGAGCGCTACGGTCGGCGGCCCATGGACGTCCACCTCGTCGACGGCACCTACGAGCTGTTCCGCTACCACTTCGCGCCCAACAACCGCGACGCCGACCGCGGCGCCACCGTCGGCGTGCTGGCCACGTTGCTCCAGCTCGTGGCCGACGGCGCCACGCACATCGGCGTGGCGACCGACCACGTGATCGAGTCGTTTCGCAACGACATGTGGGCGGGCTACAAGTCCTCCGCCGGCATGCCGCCCGAGCTGCTCGCCCAGTTCCCGCTCGTCGAGGCGGCGATGGAGTTGGCCGGGTTCATCGTGTGGCCCCAGGTCACGCACGAGGCCGACGACGGCATGGCGGCCGGAGCGGTCATGGCCGCGGCCGACGATCGGGTCGAACGGGTGATCATCTGCACCCCCGACAAGGACCTGGGCCAGTGCGTGGGCGGCAAGGTCTTCCAGCTCGACCGGCGCAAGGGCGTGATCTTCGACGCCGCCGGGGTCGAGGAGCGCCTGGGCGTGCCGCCCTTATCGATCCCCGACCTGCTGGCGCTCGTCGGCGACTCCGCCGACGGGTTCCCCGGGCTTCCGGGCTGGGGGGCCAAGTCGGCCGCCGCGGTGCTGCGCCGCTGGGGGCACCTCGAGGACATCCCCGCCGACCCGGTCACCTGGGACTCGGGCGTGCGCGGCGCGGCCAAGCTCAACGCCACGCTGCGCGACCAGTTCGAGCTGGCGCTGCTGTTCCGCCGCATCGCCACCGTCGAGACCGACGCCCCGGTCAGCGACACGGTCGACGAGCTGCGCTGGACCGGCCCGCCCGACCCCACCGCGTTCGCCGAGCTGTGCGAGACCCTGGGCGCCGGCCGCCTGGCCGAGCGCGCCGCCACGCTCGCCCCCACCTGACGCCCGCCGGACGGACGGTCGCCGGTCAGGCGATGGGCCCGCCGATGTCGAGGCCGGCGAGCTTGTCGGGGTTGACGACGACGTAGACCCCGGTCACCCGGCCGTCGTCGACCGCCACGGCCGACGCGAAGACCCGCGTGTCGCCCTGCATGACGATCGCCCCCGGCAGGCCGTTGAGCTCGGTCCGCTCGAAGCGCATGTCGTCGGCGAGCCCCCGGCGCGCCAGGTTGACCAGAAGCCGGGCCACGCGGTCGGGGCCCACGACGGGGCGCCGCGCGGCGTGCTGGTCCGCACCACCGTCGCTGACCAGGACCACGTCGGGCGCCAGCAGCGCGAGCACGCGGTCCATCTCACCGCTGGTGAGGGCGAGGGCGAGGTCGTCTGCGACGCGGTCGGCGTCGGGGGGTGCGAGGTGGCTGCGGCCGTCGTCACGCACCCGGCGGCGGGCGCGGCTGGCGATCTGCCGGCAGGCGTCCGGCGTGCGGTCGACCGCCCGGGCGATCTCGGGGAACGGGACGCCGAACACGTCGGCGAGCACGAACACCGCCCGCTCGACCGGGGTCAGCGCCTCGAGCAGGCGGAGGAACCCGAACGTCAGCGACTCGGCCAGCTCGGCCACGTCCGACGGGTCGGCACCCGGCGACGCGGCCGACGGCGCGCCCAGGCCCGTCACCACCGGTTCGGGCAGCCACGGGCCGATGTACGTCTCGCGCCGGCGCTGCGCCGCCCGCAGGTGGTCGAGTGCCAGGCGCGACACGACCGTGGTCAGCCACGCCCCCGGGCGGTCGATCGCGTCCGCGTCCGCCCGGCGGGCCCGCTCCCACGCCTCCTGCACGATGTCCTCGGCGTCGATCCGCGACCCGGTGATGCGGTAGGCGAGGCCGACGAGCTGGGGCCGCTCGTCGACCAGTGCCCGCTCGAGCGCCGTCGCGGCGGCCGCTCCCGGCACGCCGGCGCCGTGGAGCGACACGTGGCGGGCCGGCGGATCAGCCATGCGCACCACGAACGTCGGTGGACAGGTCCGGTCCTCCTGGCATGCCGCCGCGATTCTCGCCGCTCGTGGCGCTTGGTGCGCGCCCGTCGCCTCGGCGTCCGCGGCCGGCGACCGCGGCGGCGCGTGCGCCACCGGTGTCGGCGTGCACGGCCGCCTGCCGCCCGGCGGCCTCGCCACTGGTCAACGCCGCGTCGGCGAGATGGCCCTCGGGCCCCAGCCAGTCGCCCGCGGCGAACACGCCGTCGAGGTCCGTGTCGGCCACACCCGGGCGCCCGGCGAGGCCGCCGGTCGCCGGCGTCGCCAGCGCCCCACACGCCACCATCCGGTGGAGGTAGCGGACGCGCTCGGCCCCGTCGGGGTCGATGCCGGCGATGCGGCAGTGCTCCTCGAGCTCGGTGCGGGCGTCGACGGCCGACGCCGGCTCGTCGGACCGCAGGTAGCGCATGGCGTGCACGACGGCCGCGCCGCGCGGGGCCAGCTCGGCCGGCGGCGCGTGGCAGATCAGGTACAGGGGCCGGTCAAGACCCAGCAGCACGCGCGTGGCCGGGGGCGCAGCCAGGCCCAGGTCCAGGCATGCAACCTGCACCGGCGGCCCGACGACCTCCCACGCCGGCGGGCCGGCGGGCAGCAGCGAGGCGCAGGCATCGGGGGTGCCCGCGGCCACGACGACCGCGCCGGCGAGGACGACCCTCTCGCCGTCGCCGTCCGCCTCCTCGGCACTCACGCCGGAGAGCGTCACCCGTACCCGCCCGCCATCGGGGACGACCGACCGCGCCGCCGCCGCAACGCACTCCACCCCGCGGTCGGCGCCGGCGCGGGCCAGCCCGTCGAGCAGGGTCACCCAGCCGCCGTGCAGGTAGTGGACACCCTGGAGCCCCAGCTGCACCTGCCTGACGACCAGGTCGGCGGACACACGGTCGAGGTCGGCGACGTAGGTGGTCGTACGGGCGACCATCTCGACGAGCCCGCGCTCGTCGCCGGTGAGGCCGCGCTCGTCGAGCCACTCGGCCGCGGTGCGGTCGGCCAGGCGCTCGTGCCGCCACCGCGGCACGCTCGCCAGCTCCCGGGCCACCCGCACCTTGCCGCGGGCCGACAGCAGCCGGGTGCGGACCAGCGACACGGGGTCCAGCGGCAACCGGTCGACCACGTCGCCGCGGCGGGCGAGGCCGCCCAGCACCGGCGGGAGCTTGCCCGACACGGACACGCCCAGTCGGCCGAGCACGGCCCGACCCGCACCCTTGCGGTACAGGGCGTGGGCCCCCCGGTTGAACAGGAAGCGGCCTACCTGGTCGGTGCCCGCCCGGTTGGCCCCCGGGTGGCCGTCGAGCAGCAGCACCGAACGGCCGGCCGCCGCGGCGGTCGCTGCCGCCGTCAGCCCGGCCAGGCCCCCGCCGACCACCACCACGTCACGCTGCTCGTCCATGTTCGAGTCCTCCTCGTCGCCCTGAACGACGACGGTGACATGCGAACTGTGACAGCCGGGCGGGGTCCGGCGGGGGCCGAACGGAGGTCAGCCGTTCTTGGGCAGGTCCTTGAACGGGGTGCCCTTGTCGAAGCCGGGCTCCTTGGGCAGACCGAGCACCCGCTCGCCGATGATGTTGCGCTGCACCTGGTCGGTGCCGCCGTAGATGGGCGGGCCCTGGGCGAACAGCGCCATCTCGGTGATGCCCGAGAGGTGCGGCTGCCCCGTCGCCTCGTCGAGCGCGGCGCGGTCCTCGCCGTCGTACGCGTGCAGCATGCCGTAGCCGCCGGCGATCTCGAGGCCGACGTCGCGCGAGAGGCGCACGGTGTTGCTCATCAGCAGCTTCGAGATGTTGGGGAGGCCGGGGATGTCCTTGCCCGCCTGCATCGCGGCCTTGAGGCGCAGGTTGTTGAACCGCGCCACCTCGCCGATGGTGTGGAGCTGCATGAGCTTCTGGCGGATGGCCGGGTCCTTGGCTCGTCCGTTCGCCTTGGCCAGCTTGGTCAGCCCCTTGGACGACGCGCCGAACAGCGTGCCGCCACCGCCGCCCCTGCGACCGCCGGTGGACAGGAAATCGCCGGCGCGCCTGTCGAGGTCACCGGCGATGGTGCCCGGGCTGGCCAGCGACGCCGCTGCCGACCCGCCGCCGGCGCCGAGGCTGCTGCGCTCGAACATCAGCGTGGTGTTCGCCACCCGCCAGCCGTTGTTGAGCCCGCCGATCATCGAGTCGTCACGGACGCGGGCGTCGGTGAGGAACACTTCGTTGAACAGCGCCCGGCCGGTCATCTCGCGCAGGGGGACGACCTCGACGCCTGGCTGCTTCATCTCGGCGACGAAGTAGGTGATGCCCGCGTGCTTGGGCTGGTCGGGGTCGGTGCGGGCGATGAGCATCGCCAGGTCGGCCACGTGACCGCCGGACGTCCACACCTTCTGACCGTTGACGATCCACTCCTCGCCGTCCTTGACGGCCCGCGAGTTGAGGCCCGCCAGGTCGGACCCGGCGCCCGGCTCGCTGAACAGCTGGCACCACGCCTTCTGGCCGGTGACGATGTCCTTGAGGTAGCGGGTCTTCTGGTCATCGTCGCCGTGCACGGCGATGGTGGGGCCGGCGAGCATCAGGCCCAGGCCGCCCGGGGCGGGCAGGGCGCCGAAGTCGGCGATGGCCTGCTGCACCCGCACACCCTCGGCGCGGCTCAGGTCCTTGCCGAACCAGGCGGACGGCCAGGTGGGCACGGCCCAACCCGACGTGCCCAGGCGCTCCCACCACTCGGCGACCGTGAGGTCGGGATCCCAGTTGTCGGCCAGCCACTCCTTGACGTCGGCGACAGGGTCGCCACTCGTGGCCGTGCGGTCAGCGGTGTCGGTCATCGCTACCTCTCGTACGTGGTCGAACGACGGGAACAGCACCCCGGCCGCACCAGCGCAGCAGATCTTGACCGGTGGGTCAAGTTTCGTTCTTGCGGACCCGGCGAGGTCAGTCGGCGACGACCCCGAAGATGCTGGACAGCTCGGCCGGAGCGACCGCGTCGAGCTGCTCGTAGGTGCACTCGGCGGGCGTCTTGTCGTCCCGCCAACGCAGCATGCGGGACGCGTGCCGGAAGCGCCCGCCCAGCACGTGCTCGTAGCGCACCTCGACCACCCGCTCGGGGCGTAGCGGCTCCCACGACAGGTCCTTGGTGGCGTTCCACCGGCTGGGCGCGCCCGGCATGAGCCTGCCACCCTCGTGGGCCTGGGCCTCGGCCCACTCGCGCCACGGGTGGCCCTCGAGCGCCCCCTCGCGGAGCGGCGCGATCTCGTCGACCAGCTCGCGCCGGCGCACCGCGGTGAACGACGTGGCCACCCCGACGTGGTGCAGCGTGCCCGCGTCGTCGTACAGCCCCACCAGCAGCGACCCGATGCCCTGGCCGTCCTTGTGCCACCGGAAGCCTGCGGCCACGACATCGGCCGTGCGCTGGTGCTTCACCTTGAGCATCGAGCGCGCGTTCTGCACGTAGGGCGCGTCCGACGGCTTGGCCATCACGCCGTCGAACCCTGCTCCCTCGAACCGGTGGAACCAGTCGTCGGCCACGTCGGCGTCGTCTGTGACCGGGGTGACGTGCACACGGGGATGGCCCGACTCCGGCACGGCCTCCTCGAGCAGCCGCCGTCGCTCGGCGAAGGGCTGCTCGCACAGGTCGCGGTCGCCCAGGGCCAGGAGGTCGAAGGCGACGAACGAGGCGGGCGTCTCGTCGGCGAGCATGTTCACCCGCGAGGACGCGGGGTGGATGCGCTGCTGCAGCGCCTCGAAGTCGAGCCCGTCATTCGTGACGACCACGATCTCACCGTCGACCACGCACCGGCTCGGCAGGGCGGTCTGCAGCGCGCCGATCATCTCGGGGAAGTACCGGGTGAGCGGCCGGTCGTTGCGGCTGCCCAGCACGACCTCGTCGCCGTCACGGAACACGACGCACCGGAAGCCGTCCCACTTGGGCTCGAACAACAGCCCCGGGTGGCGCGGCACCTCGTAGATCGCCTTGGCGAGCATGGGCTTCACGGGCGGCATCACGGGCAGCTGCACGCCACGACAGTAACGGCGTCACCGTGCGCTCACTCCCCGATCGAGACGCCTCGCCCGCGTCCGACGCCACGAGTGGCGCGTGCGGTCTCGGACCGCAGTAGATTGCGGTTCCTCTCGGGCGGGCAGCTGGGGATCAGACGCACGAAGCCCACCGTCGACCAGGCGCGATCGCGTGCACCGTCGACCTGGGCAAGGTGCGCCACCCCGAACCCTCCCCGGGTACGACATCCCGCCACCCGGCGGGCTGATCACCGAGGAGAGTCGATGAACATCAGGCGGGCTGCGATCGCAGCCACTGCGGGCGTCGTGGCAACGACGTTTCTGAGCGTCGCCGCTGTCGGCGCGGGGGAAGCGCCGCTGCTGCCCATCAGCGTGAGCCCGGGCAGCGGCCCGGCGGGAACCGTCGTCACCGTGTCCGGTGAGGACTGCGTCAACTCCGTCGGCCCCGGCGAGGTCGATGTCTACCTGTTCTACGGCGAGTCCGAGGACCCGATCGGCCAGTTGACCGCTCTGGTGGCGGAGGACGGTTCGTGGTCGGTGGGCGTCGAGTTCGAGTCCACCGACGGCCTGGGCCTCTACGACATCACGGCCACGTGCTTCCTGGACTTGCCCGAGAGCGAGTCCGAGGCCATCGACTATGACTGGGGGACGTTCGACCTGATCGCCGGTCCGGGGACCACACCCCCTCCGACCACCCCGCCGGCCGACCCGACGGACCCGGTCGTCGCGCCGCAGGCGCCCCCGGCCGCGCCGGTGGTGGCTGAGCCCAGCTTCGCCGGCTGATCTCGACCGACCGGCCGGTCGCCGGTGACACGCACGGCCCCGCCTCCCCACCGGGACGCGGGGCCGTGGCGCGCCCGGGGGCGTGCGCTCAGGCCGTGATGTGCACTGGGGTGCCCAACGGCAGCATGCCCGCGAGCTCGGTGATGGTCTCGTTGTCCATGCGGATGCACCCGTGGCTCACGTCGGTGCCGATCGCCTCGGGCTCGTTGGTCCCGTGGATGCCGATGACACCGTCACCGCCGTTGAACTCGTCGAGCACGTTCGAGAAGCCCGAGAGCCCGTAGGCGTAGGGGCCGTACGACCCGTTCGGATCGGGTGGCTGCAGCAGCTCCTTGATGTAGTACTTGCCGCCCGGTGTGGGTGTCGACGACGTGCCGACGCCGATCGGGACGTCGACGACGACCTCGTCACCGTCGTGCACGACCAGGCGGTGGTCGGCGAGGGCGATGTCGATGGTGAAGGGGTTGGCCGCCAGGGTCACCTCCGCGCTGCGGATCCACCCCGTCGACCCGTTGGGCCTGACGGGCAGCAGCACCTGCAGCCAGTCGTCCTGGTCCTCCTCGACGAGGAAGACGAGCGGCGCGCCGTTCTCGTTGGGGTTGTCGAGCACCATGGTGGGCTCTTCCTCGGACGCTGACGCGTAGACCTGCACGGTCGCGCCCACCGCCTGCGCAACCTGGGAGCCCGAGCTCACCGGCGTCGCCGTCGTGGGGGTCTCGCCCGCATCCCGGGTCGGCGGTTCCGGGGCATCGCCGCGGGAGTCGTCTCCCGACCCACCGCCGCCACACGCGCCGAGCGCGAGCGCGCCCGCGACGATCACAGATGTCCAACGTGTCCTGCCCGCAGCCATTCGGCGACGCTAGCGGTGCGTCCGACAGTGGGGCCAAGCAGCGGCGAGACGCTGAGCGCCACTACCGTGGCAGCATGGTCGACCACCCGATGAGCGACAGGCTCGCTGACCTGGCCAAGCGCAAGGAAGAGGCGCTCGCTCCCGGCACCGACCGGGCCAGGGAACGGCAGCACGATCGCGGCAAGCTGCTCGCCCGCGAGCGCATCGACCTGTTGCTCGACCCGGGCACGTTCCACGAGCTCGACCTGCTGGCCCGCCGGCCGGCCGAGTCCGCGTTCGACGACCGGCCCTACACCGACGGCGTCATCTGCGGGTGGGGCACCGTCGACGGTCGCAAGGTGTTCGTGTTCTCCCAGGACTTCACGGTCTTCGGCGGGGCGCTGGGCGAGGTGTTCGCCGACAAGATCCACAAGCTCATGGACCTGGCCCTCAAGGTCGGGGCCCCTGTCGTCGGCATCAACGACGGTGCGGGCGCCCGCATCCAGGAGGGCGTCGTCAGCCTCGACAGCTACGGCGGCATCTTCTACCGCAACGTGCAGTCGTCGGGTGTGGTGCCCCAGATCAGCGTGATCATGGGCCCGTGCGCCGGCGGTGCCGTGTACTCGCCGGCGATGACCGACTTCGTGTTCATGGTCGAGGACACCTCGTACATGTTCATCACCGGACCCGACGTGGTGAAGACCGTGACCGGCGAAGACGTCACCCAGCAGGAGCTCGGCGGTGCCCTCGCCCACGCCTCCAAGTCCGGCGTCTGCCACTTCACCTCGGCCGACGACGCCGCGTGCATCGACGACGTGCGCTACCTCCTCGGCTACCTGCCGTCGAACAACCTGGAGGAGGCACCGGTCGTCGCCTCCGACGACGATCCGAACCGGCTCTGCCCCGAGCTGCGCGACCTCATCCCCACGTCGTCGAACCAGCCCTACGACATGGGCAAGGTCATCGAAGAGGTGGTCGACGACGGCGAGTACTTCGAGTACGCCCGACGCTGGGCGCCCAACATCCTGTGCGCGTACGCCCGCCTCGACGGCCACGTGGTCGGCATCGTGGGCAACCAGCCGATGCACCTGGCCGGCGTGCTCGACATCGAGTCCTCCGAGAAGGCCGCCCGGTTCGTGCGCACGTGCGACGCGTTCAACATCCCGCTGATCAGCTTCGTCGACGTGCCCGGGTTCCTGCCCGGCGTCGACCAGGAGCACGGCGGCATCATCCGCCACGGGGCCAAGCTGCTCTACGCCTTCTGCGAGTCGACGGTGCCCCGCATCCAGCTCGTGACCCGCAAGGCCTACGGCGGCGCCTACGTGGTGATGAACTCCAAGTCGATCGGTGCCGACCTGGCCTACGCCTGGCCGTCGGGCGAGCTGGCCGTCATGGGCCCGCAGGGCGCGGTCGAGATCGCCTACCGCCGCGAGATCGAGGCGTCGGCCGACCCGGTGGCCCGCAAGGCCGAGCTGGTCGAGGAGTACACCGACCGGTTCGCCAACCCCTACCAGGCGGCCGAGCGGGGCTACGTCGACGACGTCATCGACCCGGCCGACACCCGCATCAAGCTCATCGCCGGGCTCGACATGCTGCGCTCGAAGCGCGAGGACCTGCCCAAGCGCAAGCACGGCAACGTGCCGCTCTAGGGCCGACGGCGATGAGCGCACCCACCGGCACGATCGCCGGAACCGACCTCGAGGTGACCCGGGGCGGCGACGCGTCCGACGAAGAGGTGGCGGCCATCGTCGCCGCCGTCGAGGTCGCCTGGCCCCGGCGGGTCGCCGCCGACGGCGACGCCGTGCCGCCGCGGTGGCGCTTCTCGGGACGGTGGTGGACCAAGCCCGTGCCGCTCCGCCGCAGTCGCCCCTGGTAGCCCCTTTCGCCTCCACGAGGCATTCCGGATCCGGTCCCTGGGACCCTGCGTCGAGGTGTGCGATCACCGCTCAGCGGATCGCCTAACCTCCTCCCCTCATGGGCGGCTTTCCACCACCTCCTCCAGGCAGCGGACCTCCTCCACCACCGCAGGACGCCTTCCCACCGCCCCCCGGCGGGGGTTGGCCGGCCCCTCCGGGCCCCGCGGGCGGTCCGGCGCAGCCGTTCGGCCCACCGGGCACCTACGTCGCCCCAGCGGGGTACGGCTACCCCGGGGCGACGGTCAAGGCCGGGTTCTGGGTCCGGTTCGCGGCCTTGGTCATCGACGGCATCCTCATCAGCTTGTTCGCCATCCCTGCAGTGATCGCCGTGCAGACGGGATCGACCAAGATCGAGTCCTGCAACCTCGACGAGTCTGGCAACATCGACCCGTCGGGCTCGGTGGCCGGTCTGTGCGAGGTGCCGACCGCGTCGACCTGGGCCACGTTCGGCGTGCTGCTCGCCCTGGCCGTCGTGGCCGCCATCATCTACTACGCCAAGCTCGAGGGCGGCTCCGGGCAGACGCTCGGCAAGCGGGCGCTCGGCATCAGGGTGGTCGATTCCCGCACGGGCGGGTCCATCGGCACCGGTCGAGGCGTCGGGCGCTACTTCGCCCGCATCCTGTCGGGGCTCGTCTGCTTCCTCGGATACCTGTGGATGCTGTGGGACCCCGAGAAGCAGACCTGGCACGACAAGATGGTCAACAGCTACGTCGTGAAGGCGTAGCCCCTCCACTCCTCCACCCGACCCCGGGAGCGTGCCGCCGTGGACCTGACGACCGTCGCCGACGACGAAGCCGTGCTCCACGACGGGGCGATCGAGCACCGCCACCAGGACCTGCAGCCCGACACGGCGTACGACCGCGACGGCCACAGCTTCCGCACGCTCGCCCGGCCCCCGGGCGAGCAGCTGGCCACCGTGTGCACGGTCAACGACGTGCACTTCGGCGAGGTCGAATGCGGCATCCTCAACGGCGTCGACGACGACCCCATCTACGCGACGGCGCCCGGTGAGGAGCCCTATCCCGAGCTCATGAACCGATGTGCCATCGCCGACATCCGGGGCGTCGAGCCCGATGTCGTGGTCGTCAAGGGCGATCTCACGTCGATGGGCACCCGTGCCGAATACCAGGCGTTCCTCAACGCCTACGGCCCGGCCTTCGGCGAGAAGCTCGTCCACGTGCGCGGCAACCACGACGCGTACCACGGCGAGACGTTCGCCTCGGACGCCCCGGTGTCCGTCACGTTGCCCGGCGTCACGCTGGCGGTGATCGACACCGCGATCCCGGGCAAGGCGTCGGGCGGCGTGTCGACCGAATCCCTCGAGTGGCTCGACCAGCTCGCCGCCGAGGCCGACCGACCCGTCCTGGTGTTCGGGCACCACCACGCCTGGAATCCCGACTCCCCCGAGCGTCCCGAGGCCTACTTCGGCATCAACCCCGACGACTCCGACCGCCTGGTCGAGGTGGTCGCCCGGCGGCGCCGCATCGCGGGCTACTTCGCCGGCCACACGCACCGCAACCGGGTGCGCCGGTTCTCGGCCACCGGCGACGTGCCCTGGGTCGAGGTGGCGTGCGTCAAGGACTTCCCCGGCGCGTGGGCCGAGTACCGCGTGTTCGAGGGCGGCATCCTGCAGGTGTTCCGGCGCATCTCGGCGCCCGAGGCGCTGGCGTGGAGCGACAAGACCCGCGACATGTACGGCGGGCTCTACGAGATGTACGCCTTCGGCGCCCTCGACGAGCGGTGCTTCGCCATCAGCACCGACCGCTGAGCGGGAGGCGGACCGGCCTCAGGCCGGCGTCCGGTGCCGACGCCGCAGGAACGGGCGCTCGATGACCACGTACGACAGCGTCGCGGCGGCCACCGCGGCCACGACGCCGACCGGCACCCTCAGGGCCGGCGACCAGTCAGGGGTCGCGTGGGTCAACCAGTCGAAGATCGGCAGGTGCCAGAGGTACAGGGAGTACGACACCATGCCCGCCAGCACCAGCGGCCGCGAGCTCAACACCCACACGAGCGCGCCGCCACCCGCCCGCACGACACCCACCACCGCACACGCTCCGGCCAGGGCCACCGCGGTGAACAACCCCCGGTACAGCACCGGGTCGAACGGCCCGAGCGTGGTCACGCACACGGCCACCACGGCCAGGCCCACGAGCGCCACCGCCGCCGCGGCACGGCCGCGCAACCGGTCGAGGCGCCCTGTCGCCACAGCCAGGCCGGCGAGGGTGCCGACGAGCGGCGCGTCGAGCCGGGTGAGCGTGCCCATGTAGATGTGGAACATGTTGGTGCCGCGCTCGGTCTCGACGTAGCGCCACCAGATCACCGCCGCGATGCCGGCCAGCGCGACGGCGGCCAGCACGGCGCTCGCACGGCGGAACCGCAGGGCGACGACGACCGCCACCGCCCACAACACGTAGAACTGACCCTCGATGGCCACGCTCCACAGGTGGCCCATCACGAACGGGCGCTCGGCCAGCATGGCCCAGTTGGCCGTGAACGTGAGCGCCCACCCCGTCGACGACACCACCTCGTCGACCTCGTAGAGCCAGTCGGTCGTCAGCGCGGCCACCACGAGGGTCACCGCCATCAGCCCGACCATGCCCGGCACGAGGCGGAGCAGGCGCCGCCGCGCGAAGGCGGGCAGATCGACCCTGCCCCGCCGCTCGTTCTCGCCCAGCAGCAGGCTCGTGATGAGGAACCCGCTGAGGACGAAGAACAGGTCGACGCCGAGCATGCCGCCGGGCAACAGCCACGACTTCGCGGCCGGCCACAGCACACCGCCGACGTGGTACACGACGACGACGATCACGGCGACGCCGCGCAGCCCGTCCAGCTCACGGTGGTAGCCCAGGCCGGGCCGGGCCGGGCCCCCGCCGGTCGGTGAGGTGGGCGCGGGCCCAGCCACCTGCGGCGCCGGACGGACGCGCACCGCGTCCGCGCGGACGTCTCGCGGGGTGACGAGGTCGACCCGGTCGGTCGACTGCGGCGATGTGGTCGACATGCTCGCCAGGGGTCCCCTCAGCGCTCCCGGATGGTGGCCCGAGGCTACCAGCGCTGCCGCGAGCGGCCCGGGGCCGGTCAGGTCGGTTCGCCCTCCTCTGCCGATTCCCCGTAGCGTCGCCAGGTGCCCGGCCCGCTCGCCGACATCCGGGTGCTCGATCTGGCGACCGTCGTCGCCGGCCCGGGCGCCGCTCGCTACCTCGCCGACTTCGGCGCCGACGTGCTCAAGATCGAGCGCCCCGACGTCGGCGACTCGACCCGCACGCTCGGCCTGCCCGACCCCCGCGACGGCACGTCCGCGTACTGGAAGGTCGTCGGCCGCAACAAGCGGTGCGCCACCCTCGACCTCAAGTCGGACGAGGGACGCACCACCGTGCTGCGGCTGGTCGAGGACGCAGACGTCGTGGTCGAGAACTTCCGGCCGGGCGTGATGGAGCGCCTCGGCCTGGCACCCGACGTGCTGCTCGAGCGCAACCCTCGCCTGGTGATCTGCCGGGTCACGGCGTTCGGCCAGGACGGGCCATATGCGCAGCGTCCCGGGTTCGCCACCCTGGCCGAGGCCATGTCCGGCTTCGCCGCCATCAACGGCGAGGCCGACGGCGGGCCGCTCCTGCCGCCGATCGCACTCACCGACGAGGTCACAGCACTGGCCGCGGCGTTCTCGATCATGACGGCGCTGCACTCGGGCGTCGGCCAGGTGGTGGACGTGACCCTGCTCGAGTCGCTGCTGCAGTGCATGGGCCCGCTGCTCCCCGCCTACGGCATGACGGGCTTCCTGCAGCAGCGACAGGGGTCGAGCCTGCCGTACTCGGTGCCCCGGGGCACCTGGCTGTGCTCGGACGGTCGCTGGGTGGCGGTGTCCGCCTCGGCGGAGACGGTCGGCCGCCGCGTCATGGAGCTGATCGGGTTGGGCGGGCGCGCCGACCTGCAGTCGTTCGCCGGACGCATCGCCGCCCGCGAGGAGATCGACGCCCGCATGGCCGAGTTCTGTGCCGCCCGCACGGCCGACGAGGTGGTGGCCGAGTTCGACGCGGCCCACGCCGCCGCCGCCCCCGTGTACGACATGGCGGACGTGTTCGCGGACCCGCAGCTCGCGGCGCGGGAGGCGATCGTCGAGGCCGACGGGGTACCGATGCAGGGCCTGGTGGCCCGCCTGTCGAAGACGCCGGGTGCCGTGCGCTGGGCCGGTCGGGCGCTCGGCGCCGACAACCCGCCCCGCTGGGCGGACGACACCTGACCGACTGACCCCGTCCCGGCCCCTCACGTCGTACCTCCTCTCGAGGCGACCCCTGTTGCCTCGGGCGTCATGCAGGTGTCGGCAGATGGTCACGCGCGCGACGCTCGGACGACGTACCGTCCGCCCATGCGCATGCGCCCTCGTGTGAACCGAGCCGCCGCCACCACCCTCGTCGTCGCCCTGGCCCTGCCGACCGCCGTGGTCGGTGGCGCCCTCGGCGTGGCCAGCCCCGTCGCGGCGGCCGTCCCCACGGAGGTGTTCTTCTCCGAGTACGTCGAGGGGACGAGCTTCAACAAGGCCGTCGAGATCTTCAACGGCACGGGGGCGGCGATCGACCTCGGCGCCGGGGGCTACACGCTCGAGCTGTACAGCAACGGCGCGGCCGCGCCGTCCCAGTCGGTCGCGCTCACGGGCAGCGTGGCGGACGGCGACGTGTTCGTCGTGTCGCGGGCCGACGCGGACGCTGCGCTCGTGGCCCAGGCCGACCAGCTGGCCCCGGGCGTGATCAACTTCAACGGCGACGACGCGGTGGTGCTGCGGCGGGCGGGTGCACCGGTCGACGTGATCGGCCAGGTCGGCGTCGACCCCGGGACCGAGTGGGGCACCGGGGCCGCGAGCACGGCGGACAACACGATCCGCCGGGTGGCGACGGTCAGCGCCGGCGACCCCGACGGCGGCGACCCGTTCGACCCCGCCGCCGGTTGGGAGGGATTCCCGCAGAACGCCTTCGACGGCATCGGCGCCCACACCTTCGACCCGGGCGGCGGCAACGCCCCGGTCACGGTGACCTGCGGCGGGCCGCTCACCACCGTGGCGGGCACCGCGGCCAGCCGTGTCGTCACGGCCACTGATGCCGACGGCACCGTGGTCGACCTCGATGTCACGGGCGTGAGCCCGGCCCCCGCCGCCGGCACGATCGCTCGCACGGCGTTCACCCCCGCCGGGGCGGCGGGCGGCACGGCCGAAGCGACGGTCACCGTCAGCGCCGACGTTCCCGCCGGCACCTACGCCGTCACCCTGACCGCCGCCAACGACGACGGCACCGTGCAGACGGCGTCATGCACGCTGTCGGTCGCCGTCCAGGGCATCCGCCCGATCGGCGAGGTCCAGGGACCGGTCGGCGACACGGCCGACGGCGCCACGGTCGAGTCGCCGCTCGTGGGCCAGCAGGTGGTCGTCCAGGGCGTCGTCACCCAGAAGACCCTGGCTCGCAGCTCCACCGGCAGCCCGCAGAACGGTCTGTTCCTCCAGAACACCCCCGCCGCGGCCGACGGCGACCCCACCACGTCCGACGGCATCTTCGTGTTCCTCGGCGGCTTCACCACGCTGCTGCGCGCCGACGGCGGCCCCGCCTACCTGCCCCAGGTGGGCGACGAGCTGGTGCTGCGGGCCACGGTGACCGAGTTCTTCGCGCTCACCCAGCTGACCAGCGCCCGCCTGATCGACGTGCCGGCTGTCGGGCTCGACCCGGACACCGATGTCGTCGTCACCGAGGCGGCGCCACCCACCGTGCTGGCCGACGCCAACCGCTACTGGGAGCGCCACGAGGGTGAGCGCATCCGGGTGCCCGCCGGTTCGGTCGCCACCAGCGGCCGCGACGTGTTCCCGTCCACCGCGGACAGCGAGGTGTGGGTCATCCGGCCCGACGACCCGCTGGCGCAGCGGAGCGACCCGTACGCGCGGCGCGTGTTCCGCGACCCGCACCCGCTCGACAACCAGCCCGACCCGCTCTTCGACGACGGCAACGGCAACCGCATCATGATGGCGTCGCTCGGCGTCAAGGCCACCAGCGGCGACTCGACCACCCTGCTGCCGCCCGCCCGCCTGTTCGACACCCTCACCGGCGACGCGGTCGGCGGCCTCTACTTCTCGTTCGAGAAGTACGGCGTGCAGGTCGAGTCGGCGGCGTTCGAACCCGGCACAGACCCGTCGCTCAACGCGCCCCCGGCCGCCGCCGAGCACGGGCGCGAGGTGGCCGTGTCGACCTACAACCTCGAGAACCTCTACGACTTCCGCGACGACCCCACCGACGGGTGCGACTTCGCCGGCAACCCGGGCTGTACCGGGGTTCGGCCGCCGTTCGACTACGTGCCGGCCAGCCAGGAGGCGTACGACCAGCGCCTGCTCGACATCGCCGCGCAGATCACCACCGATCTGCACTCGCCCGACATCCTCCTCACCCAGGAGGGCGAGGACCAGGACATCTGTGCCGTCACCACGGGCGAGCTCATCTGCGGCGGGCCCGAGGCCGGCGACGGCAAGCCCGACTCGCTGCAGGAGCTGGCGCTGGCCATCGCGGTGGCGGGCGGCGGCGACTACGACGCCGCGTACGACCGTGACGGCGCCGACGACCGGGGCATCGTCTCCGCGTTCCTGTACCGCA
Source organism: uncultured Acidimicrobiales bacterium (assembly GCA_963735375.1). Lineage (GTDB taxonomy): Bacteria > Actinomycetota > Acidimicrobiia > Acidimicrobiales > VFJN01 > ZC4RG19. The sequence goes on along the minus strand of CAVTKS010000001.1, from coordinate 513,847 downwards.
CCGACCGGGTGACCCTCGCCGCCCCGACGGCGGACGACCCGGTGCTGGGTGCCGCCCCCACCGTCGACTACCGGGCTCCCGGCCTGCCCGGCAACACGGACGTCGCCAACCCCAAGGCGCTCAACGCCGAGCTGCCCGCCGACGTCGACACGTCGACCGGGGTGGACGGCGACGCGGTCTACACCCGGGCGCCGCAGGTGGCGCACTTCGTGGTCGCTGCTTGCGCGCCTGTGTCTCCCGCTCCTGGTGCTCCGCACCGGGATGCTCAGGCCACGGATGCGCCCTGCGCATCCTCAGGCCCCGGCAGCGCCGACACGTTCGACCTGTGGGCCGTGAGCAACCACTTCTCGTCCGGCCCCGACGGGCGGGTGGGGCAGCGCACCGAGCAGTCGGCCTACCTCGCGGCGATCGCCGACGCGGTCGAGGCCGGCCACCCCGGCACGCGGATCGCCGTCGGCGGCGACTTCAACGTGTTCCCGCGGCCCGACGACCCGTTCGCCCCCGGCGACCCGCTGTTCCCGTCCGACCAGCTCGCGCCCCTGTACGACACGGGGCTCCACAGCCTGTGGGACGAGTTGGTCGCCGACGAGCCGGCCGCCGCCTACTCGTACACGTTCCAGGGCCAGGCGCAGACGCTGGACCAGATCTTCGTCAACGACCCCCTGCACGCCGATCTCGTGCAGGTGCGCACCGCCCACGTGAACGCCGGCTGGCCCGCCGACTTCCCTGGTGACGGCGCGCGCGGCCTGAGCGACCACGACCCACAGGTCGCCCGGTTCGCCAGCCGCCCGGCACTCACGGTCTCCGACGTGTCGGTCGACGAGGGCGATCGGGGCTGGACCGATGCCATCTTCACAGCCACGGTGAGTCGCCCGCTCGGCGTCGACGCGATCGTGTGCGTCGTGCCGTTCGGCGGCACCGCGCTCCCGCTCGTGGACTACCGGCTCACGGTGGCGTGCGGAACGCTGGCCGCCGGCGAATCCACGCTCGACCTGGCGATCCCCGTGCGTGGCGACCGCCGTGCCGAGGGCGACGAGACGTTCGGCCTGGTCGCCCTGGCCAGCGGCGGCATCCGGGTCGACAACCCGGTGGCCACCGGCACGATCGTCAACGACGACTGAGCCGCTCCCGGGAGACGCGCTGGCGCATCCGCGCGCCGAGCTCGGCCGCCACGAACGAGGCGAAGAACAGCACCACGAGCAGCACCTGGTCGTGGCGGTTGGCGATCTCCCAGACGAAATGCGGCTCGGTGATGGCGTAGCCGAACATCACGGACCCCGCCGCGACCGAGCCGAGACCGGCGTCGCGTCCGCCCAGCCGCCCGCACACGAACGCCAACGCGACGAGCACCGGCACGGCGAGGCCGGTCGGGCCCAGGACGAGCGCGAGAGCAACCGCTGCCGTCACGAAGATGCCGCTCATCAGGTGATCGGCATCGAAACGATCATCGAGCACATCTACCTCCTGGTCAGTCCGGCCGAAGCCGTCACTGTCAAGGCAACCGCAGGGGCGGCCGACCGGCACGCGCCTTGACGGACCGGATACGAGGGTTCTCGGATCTTGACGGAACCTCAACACCTGGCGGCACCCGTGGCGGAGCGGGCCACCACCACGACTCGTACGCCGGAGGATCGGCCGCTAGCGTACGCCCCGCGGGGGAGGATGGTCATGGGCACGGCGCTCGACGTCTCGGACGATCGCGGTCGGTCTGCTGAGGGACAGCCAGCGGAACAGGGTCACAGCGGCGCGCGACGCCGCACCTCGTGGGACGGCGTGCGAGCGCGCGTGCCCGCGGTGCTGCTGCCCACGCTCACCGCCGCCGCCTACCTGATCGCCGGGTGGTCACGGCGCTGGACGCTCGACGACGCCTTCATCAACTACCGCGTCGTCAAGCAGATCGAGGCAGGGAACGGCCCCGTCTTCAACATCGGGGAACGGGTCGAGGTGGCCACCAGCACCGCGTGGCTGGTGATCCTGACCATCGGCGACCTGATCAGCCCGCTGAGCCTCGAGTGGACCGCCCTGGTGCTGCAGATGGCGTTCGGCACCGCGGGCATCCTCCTCGGCATGGCCGGCGCCCTGCGCCTGGCCGGGCTGCGCGACGCCCGCGACCCGAGCGGCTGGGTCGTCCCCGTCGGGGCGGTCGCGTTCCTCGCCGTGAAGGTGACGTGGGACTTCGCCACGGGCGGCCTCGAGAACGGCCTCGGGATGGCCTGGCTGGGCGGCTCCTTCTGGGCCGTCGTGGCCGTGTGCGGCTTCGGCGTCACCGGCGCTGACCGGGCACCGTCCCGCCGCCGGATGCTCGCCACCGCGGTGCTGGTGGGGCTCGGCGTGCTCGTCCGCCCGGACTTCGCGCCGTTCTGCGCAGGGTTCGCCCTGCCGTTGGGCCTCGTGGCCTGGCAGCGAGGACGCTGGCGCGCCCTGCTGTCGGTCGGGCTGGCCGCGGCGGCCCTGCCGGTCGCGTCCCAGCTGTTCCGGATGGGGTACTACGGCCAGCTGGTCCCGAACACCCTGCACACGAAGTCGAGCTCGCTGTCCTGGTGGAGCCAGGGTTGGGTCTACCTCGCCGACTTCACCGGGGCGTACCTGCTCGTCGTTCCTGTGGGCGCGACGATCGTGTGGCTGGCGTTGCAATGGCGAGCCGGCGTTGCGTCGGGTCCGGGCGGCGACGCTCCCCGACAGGCCTGGCGGTCGGTGGTGGTGGGCGTCGAGCTCGCCGCCCTCGCGCACACGTTGAGCGTCGTGCGCGTGGGCGGCGACTACATGCACGGCCGCCTGTTGCTGCCGGCCTGGTTCGCCGTCCTGCTCCCCGTCTTCGCCGTGCGGTCGGGCGAGCTGCGGTCGCGGCGCGCGGCGCTGCCTGCGGCGGTGATCGGCGGGTGGGCCGTGGTCGCCGCGCTGACGCTGCGCCCTGCCGTCGGCAGCCTGTTCAACGAGTCGTCGGCCGGGCAGTACACGGCCAGCGAGCTCGAGGTGCTGGGTGTCGGCGACGAAGGCCCGCGCGGCATCGTGGACGTCCGCCGCACAGCCGTCGACCCGTCCCTGACGGCACACCCGGTCGAGGCCGAGGACTACATGGAGAGGACCTTCTACCGGGTGCCTCCCGAGACCGACGGCGCCTGGTACGACCCCAGGCGCCACTCGCCGAACTGGGGTGGTGGCCTCCCCGCGCACCCCGCGGTCGGCGCCACGGTGTCCCCCGTGTACATGCTGGGGGTGCCCGGCTACGTGACACCGCTCGACGTGTGGGTCTACGACCGGCTCGGGCTCGCCGACCCCGTGGTGGCGCGAGCCGAGCTCGCCCACCGCGGCACGGCCGGCCACGAGAAGCTGCTCAGCCCGCCGTGGGTGGCGGCGGCCTTCGTCGACCCGCGCTTCCCCGTGGGCGACCCCGAGAGCTTCGCCCCGGTCGACTCGCTGGCCTGGACCTGGAGCAGCACCGGCGCACAGCTCGACGTCGACGCCGACTCGTTCGTGGCCGACCGCACGGCCGCGGTCGAGGCATTGGACTGCGGCGAGCTGGGCGAGCTGGTGCACGACACCCGCGCGCCGCTCAGCCCCAAGCGCTTCCTCGGCAACATCGTGGACGCGGTGCGCCTGCACGACATGACCGTTCCCGTCGACCCGCAAGAGGCGCGCGACGAGTTCTGCGACTAGTGCGCCACCGGCGACGCCGGCTCAGGCCCCCCGGTGAGCCGTCGCCAGGTCGACGATCTCGCCCATGATGCGCACCAGCTCGAAATCCTTGGGTGTGTAGACCGCGGCCACCCCGGCGTCGAGCAGCGGCTGGCGGTCCTCCTCGGGCACGATGCCGCCGGCCACGACCGGCGCGTCGACCCCGCCTGCGCGCACCAGCCGCACCACCGCCGGCACCAGCTCGAGGTGCGACCCCGACAGGATCGACAGGCCGATCACGTCGACGTCCTCCTCCACCGCCACCGCGGCGATCTGCTCGGGGGTCAGGCGGATGCCCTGGTAGATGACCTCGAGGCCGGCGTCACGGGCGGCGACGGCGATCTGCTCGGCGCCGTTGGAGTGGCCGTCGAGGCCGGGCTTCGCCACCAGCAGGCGGGGCGGGCCGCCGGGCAGGGCCTTGACCCGCTCCGCGATGGCGCGCAGGCCGGTCGACCCACCGCCCGCGCCCACCGCGGCGGCCACGCCCGTGGGCGCCCGGTACTCGCCGAACACCTCGCGCAGCGCGCCGGCCCACTCGCCCGTCGTGCCGCCGGCGTGGGCCAGGTCGATGGTGGCCGCCATGATGTTCTCGTCGCTCTCGGCCGCCTGGCGCAGCTGCTCGAGTGAGCGCTTCACGGCGTCGTTGTCGCGGTCGGCCCGCCAGGCCTGCACCTCGGCGATGGTCTGGGCCTCGAGCGCCGGGTCGACCTTGAGGATGTGTCCCTCGGCATCGCCACCGGCGGTCAGGGGCGACGGCTCGGTCTCGGTGAAGCGGTTGACGCCGACGACGGTCAGCTCGCCGTCCTCGATGTGACGCAAGCGCTCGGCGTGGCTGCGCACCAGCCGCCCCTTGAGCTCGTCGATGGCCTCGAACGCACCGCCGAGGGTCAGCACGTCCTCGAGCTCTGCAGTGGCGGAGTCGACCAGCTCGGCCGTGCGGGCCTCGACCACGTGCGAGCCGTCGAACAGGTCGGGGTACTCGAGCAGATCCGTCTCGAACGCCAGCACCTGCTGCATGCGCAGCGCCCACTGCTGGTCCCACGGCCGGGGCAGGCCCAGCGCCTCGTTCCAGGCCGGCAGCTGCAGCGACCGGGCGCGGGCGTTGCGACTCAACGTGACGCCCAGCATCTCGAGCACGATGCGCTGCACGTTGTTCTCCGGCTGCGCCTCGGTGAGCCCCAGGCTGTTGACCTGCACGCCGTAGCGGAAGCGCAGCGCCTTGGGGTCGGTGACGCCGTAGCGCTCGCGACCGATGCGCTCCCACATCTCGCCGAAGGCCCGCATCTTGCAGGTCTCCTCGACGAACCGGATGCCCGAGTTCACGAAGAAGCTGATCGAGGCGAAGACCTGCGGGAACGTCTCCTCGGCCACCTGCCCCGAGTCGCGCACGGCGTCGAGCACGCCGACGGCGGTGGCCAGGCTGTAGGCGATCTCCTGGGTGGGGGTCGCGCCCGCCTCCTGCAGGTGGTACGAGCACACGTTCATGGGGTTCCACTTGGGGATCCACTCGGCGCAGAACGCCACCATGTCGACGATCAGCCGGCGCGACGGCAACGGCGGGAAGATGTAGGTGCCCCGGGACAGGTACTCCTTCACGATGTCGTTCTGCGTCGTGCCCCGCAGCTCCTTCGAGCCGACGCCGTGGCGCTCGGCGTTGGCCACGTACAGACCGAGCAGCCACGCGGCGGTGGCGTTGATGGTCATCGAGGTGTTCATCTCGCCCTGCGGGATGCCGTCGAGCAGCTCGCCCATGTGGCCGATGTGGGCCACGGGCACGCCCACCTTGCCGACCTCGCCCCGGGCGAGCTGGTCGTCGGGGTCGTAGCCCGTCTGGGTGGGCAGGTCGAAGGCGATCGACAGGCCGGTCTGCCCCTTGGCCAGGTTGGTGCGGTAGAGCTCGTTACTGGCCTTGGCCGTCGAGTGCCCGGAGTAGGTCCGCATCAGCCACGGGCGATCCGGATCGGGCAGCGTGACCTCGGGACGTTCACTCATGTCCCTATCGTCCCCCGGCTTACCCGCCGGTCACAACCGGACGGGGCGTCCGTGTGCTCACGGGGCGAGGGCGGGCGGCAGCGGCGACTCGACGGCGGCGGCCACCAGCTCCACGTAGTCCGCACGAGCCACCTCGACGGCACCGAGCGAGGCCAGGTGCGGGGTCATCCACTGGACGTCGAGCACCCGGGTCGCGGCGACGTCTGCCCCGAGCATGTCGACGAGGCCGGCGAGGGCCGCCTTCGAGGCGTCGGTCCGCCGGTGGAACATGGACTCGCCGGCGAACAGCCCGCCGATGGCCACGCCGTAGAGCCCGCCGGCCAGCACGCCGTCGACAGCCCACGCCTCGACCGAGTGGACCCAGCCCAACCGGTGCAGCCGGCGGTAGGCGGCGCGGATCTCCGGCGAGATCCAGCCGTGCGGCCGCCCGGGGTCGCCGCAGGCCTCGATGACCTCGTCGAACGCGGTGTCGACCCTGATGTCGAAGTGGCGCATGCTGCGGCGCAGCGACCGGCTGACCCGAAACCCGTCGAGCGGGATCACCGCACGCGGGTCGGGCGACCACCAGCCCAACGGGCCACGCCCGCCGAGCGGCATGGGGAAGAGGCCCCGCCGGTAGGCGGCCAGGATCGTGCCGGGCTCGAGATCCGCGCCCACGCCCACCAGGCCGTCCTCGTCAGCCTCGTCGACCGGCGGGAACGCCCAGCGCGGGGGCGGGGTCTCTACGGGCATGTGCGCACGATCGTACGCCGGGCCGCCACCCGCCTCGCCCCCGCGACCCGGCGACGAGCGCGAGTTTCGGCGCGCAGCGTGCCACACCCCAGGGTCGGCGAGCAGCGCACCGACTCCGTCCCGCGTTGGAGCGACAACTGCGTCGGTTCACCGCCCCCGGGCACTGCCCACGGCGATCGGGTCGTCGGTCCACCTGACGGCAGCACACCAGGTCGAGACGTGCTCCGGGTGCTCAGGGGTGAAGGCCCAGGTCGCGGGCGACCCGCGTGCCGACGTCGAGCGTCGCCTTGCGGTTGAGGTAGCCGGCGGCGACCGCCCCCGTGAGCAGCGGCGCCAGGGCGGCGAGGTTGCGGGTGAACCGGGCCCGCAACGTGTCGCGCAGCTGCTGGCGCCCCGCCCGGCCGAGCACGTCGCCCCGGACGGTCGCCACCACCTGGTTCGGTGGCGCGGCCCGGCCCGACATCCACGACACGATGGCGCCCTCGGCCCGTTGGCGGGGCCCGCCGGGCAGCGACCGCCCGGCGACGTGGTGCAGCTCGGTGACCAGCTTGATCTCGGTGGCGACCACCAGGGCCGTCACGGCGGCCAGCTCGAAGGGCACCAGCACCAGCCCGGCGATCGAGACCTCCTGCGCGCTGATGACGCCCCCGGCCGCCGCGCCCAGCCCACCCGACACCCGCCCCGCGGCCCGGGTGACCGAGCGGGCCAGCTCGTCGCCGGTCAGTCCCTCGTGGTGCGCCGACAGGGCGTCGGCACCCCGCACGGGCAGGCGGGGGGCGATGTCGACCACGGTGTCGGCGAGCCAGCGCCCGCTGACGACCGCCCGGCGGCCGGCCTTGCGGGCGGACGCGGTCAGCGCCGCGACCTGGGCGCGCCGCCCGCGAGCTCGTCGTCGCCCGCGTCGACATCGGCTCCGGGGCCGTCGACGGCGGGGGCGGGTGGCTCGTGGGGCGGCATCCGGCAGATTCTGCCGCGGCGTGGCTACTTCTTGGTGTAGTCGTAGAAACCCTGGCCCGACTTCCGCCCGAGCTGACCGGCCACGACCATGCGGCGCAGCAGCGGCACGGCGGCGTAGTTGGGGTCGCGGAACTCGGTGTACAGCGCGTCGAGGATGGCGACCGAGGTGTCGAGGCCCACCAGGTCGAGCAGCGCCAGCGGGCCCATCGGGAAGCCGCAGCCGCCCTTCATGGCCGAGTCGATGTCGTCGCGGCTGGCGGTGCGGTTCTCGAGCATGCGCACGGCGTTGTTGAGGTACGGGAAGAGCAGCGCGTTGACGATGAAGCCCGCCCGATCCTCGACCACCACCGGGACCTTGCCGCAGGCCTCGGCGAATGCCACGGCCTCGGCCACGGTGTCGTCGCTCGACACGAGCGTGCGGATGACCTCGACCAGGCTCATCGCCGGCGCCGGGTTGAAGAAGTGGATGCCCACCACGCGCTCGGGACGGCTTGTCTCGACGGCCATCTCGACGACCGGGAGCGTCGACGTGTTCGTGGCCAGGATGGCGCCGTCCTTGACGATGCGGTCGAGCTCGGCGAACAGCTGCTTCTTGACGTCGAGGTCTTCGACCACCGACTCGAGCACCAGGTCACAGTCGGCGAGCGCCTCGAGGTCCGCAGTGGCGCGGACCCGGCCGCGGACGGCCTCGGCCTCGGCCTCGTCGAGCCTGCCGCGGCTGACCTGCTTCGCCAGCGACGTGCCGAGCGCGGTGACCATGGCGTCGGCCGACTCCTGCTTGCGCGACCGCAACACGACGGAGACGCCCGCCTTGGCAGCGACCTCCGCGATGCCGGATCCCATGATCCCCGATCCGACGATGCCCAGACGTTCGATTGCCATCGAACGAGGCTACCGACGGTAACCGGGGCCGACCAAGGCGGCGGTCGAGGGGCTGCGTGGTGGCTACCGTCACCGGGATGAGTGGACCCCTGGCCCTGGTCGGTGGCGGCGAGTGGCGCGACGGCTGCGACTTCGATGCCGAGCTGCTGGCGGCGAGCGGAGGCGACGAGGTGGTGGTCCTGCCGACGGCCGCCGCCTACGAGCACCCCGGCCACGCGGTCGAGCGGGCCACCCGCTGGTTCGAGTCGCTCGACGCCCGGGTCCGTGCGGTCGATGCCGTCGACCGCAGCGGCGCCCACGACGAGGCCAACACGGCCGCGGTGCGCGAGGCGCGGTTCCTCTACCTGTCCGACGGCTCACCGATGCACCTGCGCTCGGTGCTGATGCACAGCCCGCTGTGGGACGCGCTCGTCGCCGCGTGGCACGGCGGGGCGGTGCTGGCCGGGTCAGGCGCGGGGGCGATGGTGCTGTGCGACCCCGCTGTCGACCCGCGCGGCGGCGCCTTCACCCTGGGCCTCGGCCTGGTGCGGCAGCTGACCGTGGTGGCCCGGGCCGACACGTGGTCGGAGGACAAGCTCCACCGCACGCTCCAGCTCACCCCCGCCGGGGTGCCGCTGGTGGAGGTCGACGAGCGCACCGCGCTGATCCGTGACGCGAACGGCACCTGGCGCGCCACCGGCGTCGGCAGCGTGAGCGTCTGGGTCGACGGCCACCAGGCCGACCTGGCGGCGCTGCCGACCTGAACCATCGGGACAGGCGGGTCGGACGGCGGGCGAGGCGGTGGCGACCGAGCCCGCTACCGCCCGCGGGCGCGAGGGTCAGCCCGCGGGTTGGATGTCGACGACGTCGACGTCGAACGCCAGCGGCGCCGCGGCGGGGATCGTCGGCGGCCTGCCGTCGGGCCCGTAGGCGTTGTCGCTGCCGATGAGCAGGTGACGGCGCTCGCCGATCTTGGCGCCGATCAGGCCCTCGTCCCAACCGGCGATGACCTGGCCCTGCCCGAGGGTCACGGGCAACGGCTGGCCGCCCTCCCACGACGCGTCGAACTCGGTGCCGTCCGCCAGCACGCCGACGTAGTGGACCGTGACCATGTCGCCGGCCTGGGCGCCCTCACCCTCGCCCTCGATGAGGGTCGTGGGCTCGAGCGCGTCGGCAGGTGTGTCGGCGGGCGGCGGCGTCGGGACCGGTGCCTGGCGGCCGAGCACCTCCTCGGCCAGCGCGGGGTCGGTGTACTCCGGCGTCGACGGCTCGGTGGTCTCCGGGGCGGTCGTGTCCGACGACGTGTCGGCGGTCGACGTGTCGTCGCCGGAATCGTCGCCCATGAGCTGCGACACGCCGAACAGGACGCCGAGCACGACCACCGCCGCGACCGCGATGCGTACGGCTGAGCCCCGAGTCTTCTCACGCTTCGCGGCTGACGCCTCGGCGACAGATTTCTCCAGCCGGGCTGCCCGCTGACGGTCTCGCTTGTCTGTTCCCACGAGGGCAGCAGGGTAGCCACCGATGGCGCCGCGACTGCATTCGGGCTGGTCCGCCGTATGTTGGGCCCACCACGCGGACGGCTCCCGACTGCACTCTTCGGGGTTGTACGTGCGACAATGCGTACTGAGGCGGTTCCACGTGACTCCCATCACCACGAGAACCAGATGAACAACAACCACCAAGAAGAAGACTCCACGCCGACAAGCGTGACCCTCGAGGTCGGTCGCCGGCTCCGGTCGCTCCGCAAGGCCCGCCACATGTCGCTCGACGATGTCGAGCGCCAGTCGTCGGGCCGTTGGAGCGCATCGGCGATCGGCGCCTACGAGCGCGGCTTCCGCACGCTCAGCCTTCCCCGGCTGCACGAGCTGGCCGAGTTCTACGACGTGTCCGTGTCGGTGCTGCTCGGTGAGCAGACGCCGTCCGCCGAGGGCCCGCCGAAGCTCGTCCTCGATCTCGAAGCGCTCAGCAAGGTGCCGGAGGCGGCACCGGTGCAGCGTTTCGTCCGGTCGATCATCGTCGAGCGTGGTGACTACAACGGCCGTGTGCTGACGATCCGCCGGGACGACCTGCGGGCGATCTGCGCACTGCTCCAGACCGACGTCGCCGACGCGGTCGCCAGGCTCGAGGCCTGGGAGGCTCTCGTGGAGAGCCCGTCGACCCTGTCCTGACCTCTCCCGAGCGTTCCTGGCGGGCTTGCCTAGGCGGGCGATCAAGGTCCCGTTCCCCCGGAAGGGGTTCGTTCCTCGCGCCCGCGCGCCGGTACCCTGCTGAGCCGTGCCTCTAGTCGTCCAGAAGTTCGGCGGGACGTCCGTCGCCGATCCCGACCGCATCCGCGAGGTCGCCGACCACGTCGCGCGCACCGTGCGGCACGGCAACGACGCGGTCGTGGTCGTCAGCGCCATGGGCAAGGAGACCGACGACCTGATCCGGCTGGCCGGCGACGTGTCCCACGTGCGGCCGGGCCGCGAGATGGACATGCTCATCACGGCGGGCGAGCGCAAGGCGATGGCGCTGTTGTGCATGGCGCTGCACTCCGTCGGCGTGCCCGCCGACAGCTTCACGGGCAGCCAGGCCGGGTTCATCACCGACACCAACCACAGCAACGCCAAGATCGTCGACATGCGGCCCGACCGGCTGCGCAAGGCCATCGACGCCGGCCGGGTGCCGGTGGTCGGCGGGGCGCAAGGGGTGTCGACCGACAACGACGTGACGTTCCTGGGACGGGGCGGCTCCGACACGACCGCGGTGGCCATCTGTCACGCGCTCGAGGGCGACGCGTGCGAGCTCTACACGGACGTGACCGGCGTGTTCACCGCCGACCCGCGGCTCGTGCCCCGGGCGCGCCGCATGGGGGCGGTGTCGTTCGACGAGATGCTCGAGATGACCGCCACCGGCTGTCCAAAGCCGGCCATGCGCTCGGTCGAGTACGCCCGTCGCTGGGGCGTCAAGCTGCACGTCCGCTCTGCGTTCACGTGGGAACCGGGCACCTGGGTGCTCGAGGAGGATGCTTCGATGGAACAGGCGATCGTCTCGGCGGTCACCCACGACACGAGCGAGGCCAAGGTCACGGTGTCGGGGGTGCCCGACCACCCCGGCATCGCCGCACGGCTGTTCCGCGAACTGGCCGACGTCGACGTGAACGTCGACATGATCGTGCAGAACGTGTCCGACCACGGTGTCACCGACATCTCCTTCACCGTGCCCAAGAGCGACCTGGTGAGCGGCACAGACGTGTGCCAGCGCCTGGCCACCGAGATCAGCGCCATCGGCGTGTCGTCCGACAGCGACATCGCCCGGGTCAGCATCATCGGCGCGGGCATGAAGTCGAACCCCGGCGTGGCCGCCACCATGTTCGAGGTGCTGGCGGGCGAGGGCATCAACATCGAGATGATCTCGACCTCGGCCATCCGCACGTCGTGCGTGGTGCGCGAGGGGCAGATCGAGCAGGCGGTCCAGAGCCTGCACTCGGCCTTCGGGCTCGACGCCGCCTGACGCGAATCGGCTTGGGACCGGCGGGCGGCGGCCGTAGCCTTTGCCCATGTCATCAGTGCGAGTGGGCGTCGTCGGCGCCACGGGTCAGGTCGGCGGCGTCATGCGCGAGGTCCTCGCCGAGCGTGACTTCCCGGTGTCCGACATCCGCTACTTCGCGTCGGCCCGGTCGGCCGGGCGCACGCTGCCCTGGCAGGGCGCCGACATCACGGTCGAGGACGCCGACACCGCCGACTGGTCGGGCCTCGACATCGTGCTCCTCTCGGCCGGTGGGTCGACCTCCAGGGCGCTGGCGCCCCGGGCGGCGGCAGCCGGCGCGATGGTCATCGACAACTCGTCCGCGTGGCGGATGGACCCTGACGTCCCGCTGGTCGTGTCCGAGGTCAACCCCGGCGACCTCGATCACGCCCGCAAGGGCATCGTGGCCAACCCCAACTGCACGACGATGGCTGCCATGCCCGTCCTGGCGGCGCTGCACCGCGCCGCCGGCCTGGAGCGCCTGATCATCAGCACCTACCAGGCCACCTCGGGCGCGGGCCTGTCGGGCGTGGCCGAGCTCGACGAGCAGGTGCGCAAGGTGGCCGACGGCGCCGCCGCCCTCACGTTCGACGGCCGGGCGGTCGAGTTCCCCGCGCCGTCCAAGTTCGCGGCGCCGATCGCCTTCAACGTGCTGCCCCTCGCCGGGTCGCTGGTCGACGACGGCACCGGCGAGACCGACGAGGAGCAGAAGTTGCGCAACGAGAGCCGCAAGATCCTCGGCATCCCGGACCTGCGGGTGGCGGGCACCTGCGTGCGCGTTCCGGTGTTCACCGGCCACTCGTTGTCGATCAACGCCGAGTTCGCCCGCGACCTGCCGCCCGAGCAGGCGGTCGAGGTGCTGGCCTCGGCGCCCGGCGTGGCGCTGGCCGACGTGCCCACCCCCCTGATGGCCGCCGGCACCGACCCCGCCTACGTGGGACGCATCCGCCGCGACCCCACCGTCGACCACGGCCTGACGCTGTTCGTCTCGAACGACAACCTGCGCAAGGGCGCGGCGCTCAACGCCGTGCAGATCGCGGAGCTGGTCGTCGCCCGCACCAGCTGACGCCGGGGCGGCGCCCGCCGCGGTTCGTGCGACCGGACGTGCGGCAGGATCGGCGGTCGAGCAATCCGTTGGGACGCATGTTCGGGCGGATGGCCTCGCGGATCGGTCAGGCGCAGACGCAGGGCCGCGCGCCGCACCGGGGGCAGCCCGCCGCGTAGCGCCCGGCGGCCTCGTCGAGGCTGATGCCCAGCTGGCCGGCCAACGAGGCCAGCCACGCCAGGACATCGCCCAGCTCGTGCACCTGGTCGTCGCGGCTGCCCTTGCGCACGGCCTGGGCCAGCTCGCCCATCTCCTCGGTCAGCCATGCCACCGTGGACGGCACGCCCCGGGCGCTGTCGCGCTCGCCGTAGGTGTCGGCCATGAGCTGCTGGAACGCCGCCAGGTCCATGGCCGGGAGCGTAGGGGACGTGCTCAGCGCCTCGATGCCCAGTCGAGCGCGATCCACTGATCGGCCCGCCGCACGCTGCGCCAGCCATGTGGGCGCACCGTGCCGTAGCGGATCGTGATCGACGCGTCCGCGATGCGGGGCCGACCGGCGAGAGCCCAGCGCTCGATCGACGACAGCAGGGCCCGTTCGGCTCCACCGCCGCCGTAGGCGTCGAGGCGCACACGGTCACCGCTCGGTGACGGCACCAGCAGGGCCAGGCTGCCGTCGACGGCGTCGACGACGCCCAGCGCCTGACGAGCCGTCGTCGTGCGGCCGCCGGCCCGGCTGACCTCCACCAGGCGCTCCTCGGGCAGGGCCAGAGCGCAGTACGCGAGGAGCGCCAGCGCCGAGGACCCCGCCACCGGCACGCGGCGGCTGCGCCCGAACCCGAGAGCGGTGACGGCCAGTTGCTGGCGAGCGGCGCGGTCGAGGCCCGCCAGCGCCGGACCGGCCAAGTCGAGCAGTGGCCTGTCGCCGCCGCCGTCGGCGACCTCGCCCACGGCCAGGCGCGCTGGCGCGACTCCCGGATCGTCCGCTCGGGCGACGGGCCGCAGTGCCATGAACCCACCGCCGGTGACAGTGACCGGGTCGAACCCGTGGCGGACCTTGCGGAAGGCCGCCACCGCCTGCAACCAGAAGACGACCGGGCTGAGGCGGAGCGGGACCACCAGGAGGCCGCCGAGGCGCAGCTGGTCGAACCACGCCCGCGGCACGACCTCGGAGCTGGCCGTGGCGATCACGGCATCCACCGGTGCGGCGGCCGGCCAGCCCGCCGCACCGTCTCCGACCTCGACCCGCGCGGGCACTGCTGCCGCGACCAGGGCCCGACGGGCGGCCACGGCAGTGTCGGCGTCGAGCTCGACCGACGTCACCTGGCCGTCGACGCCCACCAGGTGCGAGAGAGCGCGGCGTTGTAGCCGGTGCCGGCACCGATCTCGAGCACCCGTTGGCCCGCACGCAGGTCGAGCATCTCGAGCATCTCCGCCATGATCGCCGGCTGCGACGACGATGACGTGGGCGTCCCCGCCGGGTCGCGCTGGGTGACGATGGCGTCGTCGCGATAGACGTCGGCCAGGCCGTGGCGCTCGGCGTGCTCGGCGAGGAACAGCTCGCGTGGCACCGCGGCGAAGGCCGCCGCAACCCTGTCGTCGCGCAGGTGACCCCGAGTCCGCAGGTGATCGACCAGGCCCCGGCGCAGGGCGGCGCTGCTCGGGTCCGGCACGACGGCGATGGTACGCGGGCCGCGTGCGCGTAGGTCCGCTCGGCGACGCTCACGCGGCGCTACGTTCCCCCCGCAGTGCAGACCACCCTCGTGTCGTGGAACCTGAAGGGCAGCGACGATCCCGGCATCGACGAGATCGTCGACCACCTACGAACGCAGGGTGCCGACGTCGTCTGCCTCCAGGAGGTGCAGTGGCACCAGGCGCGGCGCATCGCCCGCGCCCTCCGCGCCCCATCGCGGCGTTGGGGGTTCAAGCACTGGCCGGTGCGCACCTGGCCCGAGGGCATGGCGATCATCGGCGTCACGCGGCCGGTCCACGTGGACACCCGGGCGCTGTCGCACTGGTGGCGCCTGTGGAGCTGGCGCCGCAGGATCGTGCAGGTGGCCACGGTCGAGGCTCCCGACGGCGGCGGGCCCGCCGAGGGGGACGGCTCGTTCACGCTGGTCAACGTGCATCTCACGCCTCACGGCGAGATCGAGCTGCGGCTCCTGGAGACGGCGACCGTGCTGGCGGTCGTGGAACAGCGCACCGGCCCCGTCGTCGTGAGCGGCGACTTCAACGAGCGTCCGGGCGGCCCCATCCACCGGCAGCTGTCGGCGGCCGGGCTGCGCGACGGCCTGGCCGAATGGCACGGCGGCGAGACCCTGCCCGAGGGCTCGACGCGGCCACCGGACCAGGCGCCGACCAACTGGCGCGGCTGGCGCCGGGGCACGGCCAAGGCGCCAACCCAGCGGCTCGACTACGTCTACGTGTCGGCGGCGGTCGACGCGGTGGAGATCACTGTTCCCGGTCCCGGCGATAACGGGTTCGAACGGTTCGCACGGCTGTCGGACCACCTGCCGGTGACGGCGACGTTCGACCTGGGATCAGGGCGCGACCGGAACCCGTAGGTCGGCGTCGTCAGCAACCGGCGCCACAACGTCCGCGAACGGTTCGTCATCGTCGGCGCAGCCGATGAGGTGGCAGGGGTGCCGCCCGTGCTGCCGGGTCACCACGGCCTCGACGCCCAGGAGGAAGAACGTGCCGACGATGAGGCCACCGATCACGTCGGAGAACCAATGGACCCCGAGGTAGATGCGGCTGGCGCCGATGCCGGCGATCAACGTGCCGGCAACGGCCACCGATGCCCACCAGACGGCGCGACGCCGGGTATAGAGCGACACGACCAGCGGCAGTAGGCCCCACACGGCGACCGCGGCCATGACGTGCCCGCTGGGGAACGACGGGCCGTTGCCGGCCACCAGGCGCTCGAGGTCGGGGCGGTCGCGGTCGACGAGGGCCTTGACCGTGAACTCGAGGAGTGGCCGGCTGAACGTGGCCACGAGCACGGCCATGCCCACAGCACTGCAGCGCCGCCAGGTCACGAGCGCGGCGGTGGTGCCGAGCACCAGCACCGGGATGGTCGAGCCGAACCGCGACACGGTCAGGAAGAAGTCGTTGAGGCCGGCAGTGCGGCGGGACTCGACCGCCCGCTGGATCGGCTCGTCCCAGGTGAGGAGCACCTGGCCACCCCAAAGGGCGGCACTGACCGCGAGGGCGGCGAACACCGCGGCGAGAGTCAGCATGAGGCGGCGACGCGGCAGCAGCACCGAGGACGGCGTGGCCGGGAGGGCGGCGTGCACGAGCCTCGCGAGAGCGTGTGGCGGCAGTGCGGCGGTAGACAAGGGTTCCATGAGCGGCGACGTCACCACGATGAGTATCGCGCCGATACACCCAGCGAGACACCGCGGCGAACTCGTTCAGTGAATCATCGGTGCGCGCCAGCGACAACCCGCGGCCGGCGCGCAGCGGTGGGACGGCCGGCGGTCAGCCCGCGCGCTGGCGGTCGCGCTCTGCCTGGGGCAGCGAGCAGGCCGCGGTGCCACCCGGCAGACGGTGCCGGTTGCGGGCGATCAGCCGGTACGCCGGCCAGGCCAACCACCGCACCGGGGCCAGGCCGAGCACCCAGCCGAGCGGGCGCCAGAACGAGCCGGCGTCGACCAGGAGCCGGGCGATGGCGACGGGCCCCGCTGCCGTCGGCCGGCCGGGGGCAGCCCAGATGACGGCCTCCTCCGCCTCGACCTGGGTGACGCCGAGCGCATCGAGGTCGGCGAACTGCCACGGCACGACGCGTGCGCCGGTGGGGATGCGCCGTTCGACGAAGTTCGCGCACGTGGTGCAGAACGCGCAGTCGCCGTCGTACAGGAAGACCGGTTGCTCGGGGGGTGCGGCGTTCGCCATGGCTCTATTCTGGCGTGCGGCCTCCCCGACCGCGCCGCCCGTGCGCTGCCCGTCCTCGCCCCTGTGGCGGGCCTCAGGCGGGCGGTCAGCGTCGCCGCCGACGCTGATCGGCCAGCGGCGTGACGTTCTGCGGCGCGGCCTCCTCGTCGAGCGAGCCGAAGACCTCGACGTACCGGGGGTCGAGGATGTCGAGCGGGATCGTCGCGTCGCCCGCCTCGTCGGCCTCTGCACCGCTCGATCCCCGGCGCGCCCAGACGGCGGACTGCTCGGCGACGGCCAACGGGACCGTCGTGTCCTCCCGTTCGGCCGGGCGCACGGCGTCCTGGGGCGTCTCGACCCGCCGTCGCAGCTCCTGGTCGTCGTACCACGGGCGCAACCGCAGCCGCATCGGCTGGCGGGCGCGGTACAACAGCGCGGCCTCGCCTTCGTGCAGGTCGCTCTGGAGCTCCGGTGCGAGCAGGTGGTCGGCCCGCGCCGCGACCGCCGGCCCGCTCGGCAGGACCAGCTTCGCCGCGTGGTTCTTGACGACCAGGTCGGCCGCGTCGCCGTAGTGGTCGTCGATCTGCGCGACGTCCTGGAACACGCTCACGATCTGGACGCCCCTCGCCGCCCCGGTCGACGCGAGCGCCGCCAGGTCGTAGATGGGCGCGATGCCCAACACGTCGTCCAGCACTACGAGGAGGGGCGGATCGAGCGGTGCGCCGGCGCTGGCGGACATCTCGTAGGCGGCCGCCAGCATGCGCCGCACGATCATGGCGCACAGCGGACGCAGGCGGTCCTGGTCGTACTCGGGCGCGGTCAGGTAGAGCGTGTTGGCGCCGTCGAGCAGCTCGGCGGGCTCGATGTCGTGGCGGTCCATCGACGACGCGACGATCGGGTCCTCGTAGACGCTCAGGATCTCGTGCATGGCGTGGAGGAACCTCGAGCGCGACTCGTCATGCCGGGTGAACGTCATCCGGTGGGCGCGGGCCGCCTCGCGGTCGACGCCCTGCAGCACGTCGAGCACCTCGTCGCGCTCCTCGCGCTCGATCCACTCGGCGGCCACGCCGATCGATCGGCCGCTGGCCACGGCCGCCAGCAGGAACGGCGCCAGCGACATCGCCATCGAGCTGCGCCAGAGGTCGCCCCGGCCCTCGACGGTGATGCCGTCGCCCCCGTCCGAGTCGCCGATGGCGGCCCGGGCGGCGAGCGTCAGGTCGGCGGCGGTCCGGATCGCGCCGTGCCAGCTGCCGCACTCGGCGAGCAGTGACCAGCCCGAGCGGTGGTACCGCGTCACCGCGGCGGGGTCGTACACGTGGACCTCGCCCTGGCGGCTGCGCCAGCCGATCGTCTCGTCGATGAGGTGCCCCTTGGTCGAAGCCACGACGATCGGGCCCCGCCACTCGACGACGGCCGGGACGGTCACGCCGCTCGTCTTGCCCGAGTGGGCCGGGCCGACCACGAGCAGGCTGTGGCGGTCGCGCACGGCGAGCTTGCGTCCTCCGGCGACGCCGACGACGAGCCGACCCGTGTCCTCCCTCGGCAACCACAGCGTTCGGCCGGAGGCCGCGGCGGCCCAGGCCGGCGCGGTGGCCGGCGTGGCCGGAGGGACCGAGGCGACCGAGCCGCGGCCCGGCGCCCGCCGGGTGGCCGACCAGACGAGGAGTGCGACCAGCCCCGCGATCACGGCGACGACGACGAACGTGCCCCACCACGCCACGGGACCCGGGACGGCTCCGCCGGCGTTGACCGGCTCCCAGGCGCTCGCCGGATCGCCCGGGTGGGCGATCAGCCGCGCCAGGATGCCCGGCGCCTCGTGCAGCGGGTAACGGGGCCATTCGCCGTGGGCCAGCATCGCCGACAGGTGCCCGATCAGCAGCGGCAGCGCGGCCGCCGCCGCGGCCGGAAGCACCCACACGAGCAGCTGGTCGTCGAGATCGCGACCGCGGGTGTCGGCAGCCCGGCCGTCGAGCCCTGCACCGCGCCGGTCCAGGTCGTCGACGCGCCGCTGCAGATCGCGTTGGGCCTGCTCCCGCCGGCGGAGCGCCAGCGCCGCGTCGTCGCCCTGGCGCCGGAGCCGGCGCAGCTGCCGCTCGTGCTCCTGGAGGTCGGCGCGCTGCCGGCGCTCCCGCCGGTAGACGTCCCACGGCCGCATCGACTCCGGAGGTCGCATGCACCGGGGATGCGCCTGGCACCGCGCCGGAACGCGGCGGCAGCTGTCTCCGCGATCAGTACACCGAGATGTGCACGTGGTCGTAGTGGTTCTGCTGCAGGTTGCCGTTGGGGTACCGGGTGTAGGGCTGCCAACCGGCGTCCGGCCGGCTGTTGCTCCAGATCTTCTCCTGCCAGATGACGTAGTAGACGTCGTACTCGTCGGCGTTCGCCACCAGCCAGTTCGCCATGCGCCAGCCGTGCTCGAGGTACTCCTCGGTCGGCATGGTGTTCAGCGGGGACGACATGATGAAGTCGCAGGCCCGGCCGAGCGGGTGCTCGCCGCTGTCGCCGTCGCGGTAGCAGCCCACCCCGAGGCCGCGGCCGAACTCGGATATCAGGGCGTCGAGCAGCCGCTGCATCGTCGGGGTGATGCTGCGCTCCGTGTACCGCTCGGTGCTGCCCATCGGCTCGCCGGGGCCACCGTCGCCGCCGTCGACGCCCCCGGACGGGAACTGCTGCTGGTAGTCGTCCCACTTGGACATGACCTTGGGCACGTACGTCTGGGTCTCGGCGTACGGGGGGATGCCGCCGTACTGCTCGACCGCACCCGGCCCGGCGTTGTACGCGGCCAGCGCCAGCTCCCAGCTGTCGAACCGTTCGTACTGGGCGAGCAGGTAGCGGGCGCCCGCGGGGATGGCTTCGGCGGGGTCGCACGGATCGATGCCCATGCCTTGCGCGGTGCCGGGCATGAACTGCATGATCCCGAGCGCGCCGGCCCCCGAGGCGCGCGCACAGGAGACGACGTCCGGATCGAACCCGGACTCCGCCCACGCCACCGCCGCCACCAGGCGCGGATCGATGCCCAGCTCGGCGGTGGCGTTGAACAGGTCGGCGTAGGGGATGCCCGCCACGGTGCCCGAGCCACCCGGCACGGACGCGTCCGGCCGCTCCCCGACACCGCCCACCGCCGCGAACGAGGTAGCGAACATCAGGAGGAACAGCAGGGCGACGAGCACGGCCAACCGGCGGACGCGTCGGCGCTGGCGCTGCCGTTGTTCCTTGGCCTTGTCGGTCAGTCCCCGCAACAGGCGTCGCCGCCGGCGGCGGCGCAACGGCCGGACGACCCGCCGGATCGTCCGCAGCGCCTGGCCGGCGCCGCGCGCGACCTGGGGCATCGCGTCGGCCGACGCCGCCCCACCTTGCTCGCCCGCGGGCCCCTCGGCCCCCTCGGACGTCCGGCCCCCCGACCGGCCGCGCCCCTGTGGCCCGCCGGGACCGCGCGGCGGGCGGTGCACGCCTCCCGGTCGCACGCTGCGCAGCCCGGAGCGTGCCCCACCCGCGGTCGCCCTGCCGCCGGCCCGCGCGCCGGCGGCGGTCGCCTTGCCGCCGGCTCGGGCGCCCGAGCGCACCCCGGCCGCGGCCGCCCGGCCGCCGACGCGGACGGCGCGCACGGTCACCCCGGTGGCGGCCCGGGCCCCGGACGCCCCCGCCCGGGCGAGAGCCGTCACGGCGACATGTGCGACCACGGCGCGCCAGCCCGATCAGCGCAGGCCCCGGCGGCGGGCCTCGTCACGGCCCCGCTCGCGCGTCGCCCGGTTGAGCATGCCGCCCGTCACCCGCCGGATCGGGTAACGCCAGCTCGCGATCGGCTCCGTGACGACGACCTCGTTGATCTGCCGGCGGGGCCTGGCCTCGGGCGCCGCCGGGCGCCCGCGGTCGGCGGGCGGGCCCGACCGGCCGTCGCCCCCGGACGCGGGCCGCCAGCCAGCACCATCGCCGCCCCGTCCGGTGCCCCCGGCCCAGGGCTCGGGATGCATCGGAGCGACGCCACCGGTCGCCTTCTCGTAGCGGTCGCGGTACCCGCGGACGTGAGCGGTGTAGCGGGCCTTGGCCGCCGCGTGCTGCTCGGGCGACGCGGCGCGGCCAGCATCTGCCCGGTACAGGTTGCCGGCCGAGTCGACGGCACCCCAGTAGGTGGCGTCGTGCGTCCTGCCGTCGGCCGCCGCCGCCGCGGCGCGGGCGCGAGGTGACTGCACCGGTCGGCCGGCGGTGGGGCGGGGCCGCCCGCCGCCGGCAGGGCCGCCACGCGGCCGGGGGCCCGGCCCCGCGCCGGGGCGGGGGCCGGCGCCCCCACCGGGCGGTGGCCCCCCGGGTCGGGGGCCGGCAGGCGAGCCGGCGTCGTTGTAGGAGCCGCGCGGGCCGGGGCCGCTCGAGCCCCCGGGGGCGTCGCTGTAGTAGCTCTTGTGCACGACGCCGCGCCCGACGCCGGCCCTCTTGTCACCGGCGATGCGCGCCTTGAGGGTGTTGTGCCACTGCCTCCGCTCACGGAGCCGCTGGGCGATCACCCTGCCTCCGACGGCCGCGGCCGCCCCGGCTCCCCAGGCCGCCTGCCGCATGCCGCGGTCGATGTTGAGCAGGTTGGCGCCGGCGCTGCCGGACGGGCCCTGCCAGCTGGCGCCGCCGCCCCCCAATCGGACGTTGGTCAGGTTGTCGGCGAGGCGCCCCGCCGAGGCCGCGCTGCCGGCCAGCAGCCGCCGGCGCGCCATGGCCACCACCAGGACGCAGAGGTTGACGATGAAGAAGCGCTCGACCAGGCCCACGTCCGCGGTCTCCTCGAGCAGTCGCTTGACGCCGAGCAGCAGGACCGACAGCAGGAAGCTCATGCCGATCACCGCCCCGACCATCTGGACCAGGGTGGTGAACCACAACCAGGCCACGCGACGACCGCCGGCGGGGAAGATCGCCGCGAGCGCGGCGAAGGGAGCGAGCGCGAACAGCAGCAGCGCCCCGAACTTGGCGACGACGACCGTGAGCGCGACGGCCAGCAGCACGAACGACACCACGAAGCTGGCCAGCATCGACAGGAGGGTGCCGAGCAGGCGCGTGCCGTTGGGTGTCTCGTTGAAATCGACCTCGGCGTCGCAGTCCGCGTCGCCCATCAGACCGCGGGCTGTGTCGTCCGAGCCGTGCGGACCGAGGGCCAGCGCCTCGTTGCGGGCATCGGCACAGGGGCCCGTGAGCGGATGGCCCCAGTTGAGGTAGTCGTAGGGCTGTTCGACGAACACGCCGTGGATCTGCTGCTGGACGTCCCGGACCGCCGGCCCGACGTCGTCGTCGGCGCCCGCGGGATCCTTTCCCTGCCCGGCGACCAGCAGCGCCGACGACGCCTTGTCCATCAGCTCCCAGGTCGACTCCATGTAGTCGGCGCGGTGGGTCATCAGGAAGGTCGAGAACCCGACCAGCAGGATCGAGACGACGATCTCGCCGCCGGCCATGGCGAGCTTGCCGCGGAGCGCGTTGAAGCCGGCCCAGGCGAACAGCGACAGCCACGCGATCTCGACGAGGTGGAACGGTGGGTTCTCGGTCAGGTTGGTCCGGTAGTCCTCGCCGATGATGAGGCCGAACTGGTCGTACTCGGAGATGTCGAAGTCGTACGCCCACCCGATCGACCACAGCGAGATCTGGGTCGCGCCCTTGCCGAGGTCGAAGAAGAACCCGGTCCACCAGCCGTAGAAGCGGCGGTCGAAGTGGTTCCAGGCGCCCTCGTGGTAGCCGATGTCGTAGTTGTTGGAGGGAAACGACCCCCAGCACCCGTCGGGCAGCAGGCCCGACGACTGCACCGATTCGGCGGGGGGCGCGTCACAGATGCTGTCGAGCGTGTCGCTGCGGCGCCACAGCCCGTTCACGTAGCAGTACGCCTGCTGCGGGTCGATCTGGTCGCGGCCACCGTTCCACTCGAGGTAGGTGTCCTTGTCCTGGAACCAGCCGTAGTCGCCGGGGTGGCCGAACTGGGGGAGCGTCTCCGGCAGGGTGTCCGGGTCGACACCGGGGTGCGGCTGCCGCAGCACGACGCAGGTGCCGCTCTCGGGGTTCTGGGGCCGTTCCTCGTCGTCGAGGATCTCCCCCAGCGGGTAGTCGTCGACCCGGTACCAGACGTCCCTGTCCTTGTGCAGGCAGTAGGTCTTCAGGTCCTCGGGTCCGAGGGTCTCGATGAACTCGCGGAACTCCGTGCTCCCCAGCTCGGATGGGTGCCTGGTGGTCTGCGTGGGGCTGCTGAAGACCGGCGGCCCGATGGTGACGCACTCGCGGGACCACTCGGTGTAGGACCCCTCCGGGTAGTCGTCGTCCTGCTGGGTGCGCACCCAGATGTTGCCGTCCCGGCAGTAGCTCTCGCGGAACTCGGTGCCCGTCAGACCGCCCATGCTGTCGACCGATCCGAACTCGTCGATCTTGTCGAGAGGGCTGATGCGGTCGGGGGCCGGCTCGCCGCCGTACTCGTCCGGGTCGTGGTAGATCTCGATGCAGGTGTCGGTCTTGTCGTACGGGAACCCGTCCTCCGTCATCGACCATTTCCCGCCGGAGAAGCAGTACGTCGTCCGGAACCGGTCGTCGACCACGGTCGGGTTCTCCCGCCCGTACTCCGACGGGTGGTCGGGGGGCGTTATCGTCCGCTCGGGCACGTAGTCCCACCGCCACACCTCGATGCAGTCACCCTCGGCCTGGGCGGGCGCTGTGGGCGCGGCTGCGGCCGACGACGCCCAGGCTGTGGTCGCCACCACGGCGACCAGCAACGTGGCGGCGAGCCACCGGGCCGATGCCTGCAGGCGGGCCATCGTCAGTCCGTCCGCTGCTGGAGGGCCGTGGCCAGCGGGGTCCGGCGGCGACGCCGGGCACGGGCACGGGCCGCGGTGCTGTCGTCCTGAGCGGGCACGAGCGGCGGATCGGCCTGCGGGGCGGCGACGACGTCCACGACGTCGACGTCCACGACGTCGACGACGTCGTCGTCCGCCTCGTCGTCCGCATCGTCGTCCGCCTCGATCGGGTTGACGGACGCCGCCCCGTCGAGCGGGTCGGGCTGCACCGCGGATCCCGGTCCGGTCTCGAACGCCGGCTCCACGTCAGGCAGCGCGGGTGGGAGCACCTGGATCAGGCCGACCCGCTCGCGGACGTCCCGGTACAGGCACTGCCCGTTGCCGAGGCCGTGCTCGAGCGTCGTGGAGGCATCCACGCTGTCGGCCACCCCCAGGAACCGCAGCGCCGCCGGGATGGCCTGACGGGCCTGACGGAAGACGAAGCGGGAGCCCAGCAGGTCCTGCAGCTCGCTGATGGCGAAGTCGTTGGGGTGCTGGCTGGCCAGCCAGATCGCGCCGTTGTGCTTGCGGCCGTCGCGCACTCCCTCGATGAGCAGGTTCTGGCCGTAGGGCGAGGCGAGCAGCGCCCACGCCTCGTCGTAGAGCGCGGCGGCGAAGCGCGTCGGGTCGCTGAAGACCACGCGGCGCCCGACGGCGGCGACGAGGTAGAGCAGCGCCTGGCCGAGCACCTGCTCGGGCAGCATCATGCGGCTGCGGTACTCGCTCTCGAGCGTCTCCCGGTCGGGCAGAGCGAGGTTGGGTGCCCAGAACACGATGAAGTCGGCGTCGAGCGACAGCGGCCGCCCGGCGCCGAACGCGAGCCGGCCGGTCGCCGATCGCCGGTAGTGCGCCAGTCGCCGCGCCAGGCCCCGGGCGGCGGCGTCCGGGTGGCGGGGATCGGCACCCATGCGGTCGAGCTCGTCGACCACGTCGCCGAGCCCGCAGTCCGCGCGGTCCGTCACCGTGTCGACCGCCTCGGCGAGCGCCGCACCCTCCTCGCTGTGCGCCGAGCACCCGGCCAGCAACGACAGGAAACCCAGCGCCACCGTCACCCGCTCGTCGCCCGCGAAGCTGCGCAGGGGGTCGAGGCGGATGTCGGCACCGGCCTCGAGGCGTACGACCTGCACGCGGCCGGGCATCGACTCGGCGAACCGCACGTACTCGCCGCTGCGCGTGCGGTCGATGGTGACGACCTGGCCGCCGCGGGCCACGGTGTCCCAGCACAGGCGCTTGAGGAAGAACGACTTGCCGGAGCCCAGGCGCCCGACGGCGGCGAGCGAGGGGCTCGCGTTGACCCGAGGCCCGTAGGCCGGGTCGAACAGCACCGGCGTGCCGGTCCCGCCGTCGAGCGACACCCCGAGCAGCAGGCCCGTCGGGTCGCCGACCTCGGGCCCGCAGTAGGGGCTGCCGGCCGCGAGGTCGCGGGCCAGCATGAACTGGGTGTAGTCGCGGCACACCGGCGCGGGCGCGGTGCCGGGCAGCATCGAGCGCAACAGGGCCGCCTGGCCCCCGGTCGGGCGGCCCAGTCCGTACTCCTGCGGCTCGAACAGCGCGGTGAGGGCCCCCGCCTTGTCCTCGAGCTCGGCCAACGTCGGCGCCGCGATCGACATCAGCACAGTCGCCTGCACCTCGGGCTCCATGGGGTTGGCCCCCAGCTCGGCCCGCTCGTCGTCGATGGCCTGGATCGCCTCGGCCAGCTGCGGCGGGGCGCCGGTCACCTCGCCGTCGTACTCGTCGACCTGCCCCACCAGGTCGCGGTGCTTGCGGCGCACCTTGGCCTGGGCGTCGACGTTGCGCACCGAGCGGGCCCGCACACACCAGTCGACCGGGAACCCGACATGGTCGGCGTAGAACAACCACTCGCCCCCGCCGTTGGGGAAGGTGAAGTAGTGCGGCATGTCGGCCATGGCCAGGACCGTCTGGTAGCTCGTGCCGCCCGGGCCGTCGATGCGCACGTACCGGCGGTGCCGGGGCCGACCGTCGTCGTCGCGGTAGCCGCCCTCCTTCACGACGGCGTCGGTGAGGTGGGCCAGGACGCCCCGCGGGCGCTCGTCGGCCCGAGGTGGACGCCGGCGCACGGTGGGGTCGTCCGGCGGCTCCCACAGGTGGTCGAACGCCGGCTCGCCGGCCTCGCGGCGCAAGGCGCGGGCGTAGAGCCAGGACACCTCCCCCGCGGTCACCGGCGACACCGGGACGTTGGACGCCAGCCTGACCTCGATCTCACGGGCCTGGCGGCGGCGCTGCTCGATCTCGGTGGGCGCGAGGGGGCTGGGGCCGACGCCGAAGGACGCCGACACGTCTGTCGCCGCGTCACGGAGCAGGTCGCGCCAGGGGCGGCGCGCGCTGGGCAACGCCACGGCGAGGTAGTAGCGGCGCCGGAAGAGCGCGACCTCGCCCAACCAGTCGGCGGTGGCCTCGCAGACGTCACCCCAGGCAGGCCGGGCGTCGAGGTCGACCCCTTCGGCCATGTTGGTGACCACGTTCATCGGGTCGACCCGCTCGCAGATCGACAGCAGCATGGCGTCGGGCGGCAGGCTCATGAGCAGGCCCCGCAGACGGGCGTGCACGCTGAGCTTGTCGGCGGTCGCCGTGTGCGCGTGGGGGAACGGCGTCACCCGCCACAGCGCCCAGACGCCCCCGTCGGTCGACCAGATCAGGTTGCCGACGATCGCACGGGCCGGGGGCTTCATCGACCGTCGTCCCCGGCGGCGATGTACACCCGCGCCCGCGCCATGTCGACCGCGCGCGGTGGATGGTGGGGACGGCCGCCCACCCGGCCGCCCGGAGGCGACGACAGCAGCATCAGGCCGCCGAGCGCGGCACGCACGAGGCTGCGCCCCTCGATCCGGGCTCGGCGAACGGCCCACGCCAGCGCGCACGGCACGACGATCGCCACGATGATCGCCAGCGAGCGGGGCAGCAGGGCGCCCCACCACCGCCAGGTCTGCATCTCGATCCACAGGACGACCGCGAGGACGCCGAGCTGCGGGAGCGAGAGCTGGAACGGCGGCGTCCACCCGGCGATGTGGCCGAGCACCATCGGGTGACGGCGGGCATGGGTGTAGGTGGCGCAGACGATCCGGTCTTGCGGCGCCTCACCCACTGTGCTCCTCGACGTCCTCCTTGACCTGCTGGCTCAGGAAGTCGTAGTTGTTCACGCCGTAGATGACGACGGCGCCCAGCAACAGGGCGCCGAGCGTCGGCACCAGCGACCGCGTCCGGACCCACGTCATCATCACGAAGACGATCGCCATGAGCGAGATCCCGACCGTGATCAGCGTGGTGGCGTCCTCCAGGAAGCCCTCGAGAATGTCGACCATCTCGCCTCTCCTCTCTCCACTGCGTTGACTCGAACGGTGTGGCGTCTGCCCCCGGCGGTGCGCCGGGGGTTGCACCCGTGATGCGTCGCCCGCGACGCGAAAGCGCAGGCGGGTGCCGGTGATTTTCCGGGCCGGATCACGTGCCCGGCGGCGCGTCGACCTCCGTGGGCACACCGGAGACCTCGACGACCTCCCACCGGTCGACGCGCTGCACCACCACCACCTCGTAGGCGACGACATGGCGGGAGCCCCCCGGGGTCGTCACCTGGACCTGCGTCCACGCCCGGGCGCGGGTGTCGTCGATGTCGGTGATGGCCATCTGCACCACCACCAGCTCGGCGAACGGGACGGGGTCGGCCGCGGCGATCGTCTCGCCCGGCGCCAGGTACCGCGACGGGTCGCCCTCGCCCGTGAGCAGCGCGGCGAGGAAGCCCTGCACGGTCGAGACGACCGGGTCCTCCGCGTCGGGGGTGCGCGCCGACGGACCGCTGCGACGCCAATCGTCCGCCACCGCCGGAGGCGCCGGCAGGACCGCCGGGGTCGTGAGGGCAGACAGGCTGCCGTCGACCTCGCCCACGACCGCGACCTCGACGAACCACGTCGTGGTGGTGCTCGCCGGTGGCTCGCCTGCGGCGGCCGCGGCGTCGCTGCCCGCGACCTCGACGACGTCGGCGGCCACGGTGACCGCCCAGTACCCGTCGTCGATCTGTCGTCCCGCCACCGTTGTCAATCGGCCCACGCTGAGCCGCTCGGTGTCGACCCCGCGGGTGGAGACGCTCTCGACGTAGAGGGCGTCGAGGCTCGCCTCGTCCTCGTCGGTCGCCGTGAGCCACTCGCCGACCGCCAGCTCCGCCACGCCGGCGACCGGGGCCGGGACGGCCGCGCCCTCGACGGACCGCTCGACCACAGGCTCGACGGGTTCCGCCGCGGGGCGCACCATGCCGACGATGCCGCCGAGGCAGCCGAGGACGACGGCGGTCCACAGCCCGATGCGGGCCGCCAGCTGCGCCCCGGGGCGCACGGCGCGGACCGCGTAGCGCTCGGAGACCGGCCCTGCCAGCTCGACGGCGTCGGGGTCGGTCCCGGAATCGAACGTCGGCCGTGGCGGGGACTGCGGTTGCGACGACAGGCGCGACTGGGGCGGCGGGGGTGACGAGGGCGGCGGCGGCCAGACGTCCGCGCGGGGATCACCGCCGCCGGTCGCGTCGTTCCTGGAGTCCGAGAGCTGCGTCACGCCCCGGAGATGCGCCTCGGCCGGCGCCGAAACGCTGCCCGATCCCGGATCTGTTGCTCGACCGGGTCGGTGGGATCCGGGTCAGGCGCCCATCCGGCGGTGCCGCTGGGCCGAGCCCGTGAGGTCCTCGAGCAGCTCGATCGTCTCGGGGTGCAGCGTGTCCTCCGGCTCGACGCCCATGTCGGGGTCGGCGAGCACGTCGCACAGCTCGCGGAAGACCCGCTGCACACCGGGGATGTTGCCGGCGGCGCGGGCGGTGCGCATGAGCAGCCGGTACATGCGCTCGTCGCTCGGGAAGGCACGCAGGCCCTGACGGGCCGCCCACTCGGCCGACCGCCAGTCGCCCGTGGCGAGGCGCACCTCGGCCAGCTCCTCGGCGGCGTCGACGACCTGGGCGACGATGATGCCGCGGTGGGGCCCAACCCACGCGTAGCCGCGGCCCACGCCGGTGAACGGCTCGCCGCGCACCAGCCGGAGCGCCTCGGCGAGCAGGTCGGCGGCGGCCTCGGCGTCCTCGATCTCGTCCGCCAAGGACACCAGCTCGCAGAAGATGCCGTAGTCGGTCACCACGGCCGGCGACAGCTCGTAGCGACCGGCCGCGGGCGGCGGGAACAGGGTGTCGCCGAGCAGGGTGCGGGCGGCGCTCACCGTGTTGTAGATGGTCTTGGCCGCGTTGGCACCGTGGGGGAACAGGCTGGCCTCGAGATCCTCGCGATCGACGGCCGACTCGCGCAGCGACAGGTACGAGATGGCCTCGAGCGCCCGCTGGCGGGTGGGGACGAGCTTGGTCTCGGAGGTGCCGTCGAGACGGACCGCCTCGACCTCGCCCAGCACCCTGACGAGCACCTCGACCTCGCCCATCAGTTCCTCGAACCGCTCGCGGGCACCAGGCTCGACAGCCGTGTCGCCGGGCTGTGCGTCGTGCTCGCCGGCGGTCGCGAAATCGAGCGAGGCGGGTGGCGGCACGAGGGAGGGCGGCGGCGGGATGAGCGAGGGCGAGGGCGGCGCCAGGCGCGGCGCAGGCGGAGGCGGCAGCGGGCGGCGCAGCGCCAGCTCGACGACCGCGTCATCGATCGCGACGTCGGCCCGACCGTTCGCGTCGTCGAGCAGATCGACGAGTGTGCGGGCGTCGTGTGCCGCCAGCCGCCGCGGGCGGACGTGCTCGTCGACCCCGTCGATCGTCAGCCAGCCGTGGTCGCCGATGGCGAACACGCGGCCGGGCGGGCGGGAGTCGAGGGCGGGGACGGTGACCATGCCCACGGCGCCGTCCGGGCGTCCGGCCAGCGCCTCGAGGCGCCGCTGCTCGTCGAGGCCCCGCGGAGGAACGGCCGCCACCACCACCAGGGGATCCCACGCCTCGGGCGTGGCACCTGCGGCGCGCGCCTGGGCGAGGCTGGGGCAGCGGAGTGAGCGCAACGCCGCCTCGGTGCGATCGGCGTGCGCCTCGGCCAGGTCGAGCGCCTCGCCCAGTGAGGCGACGCCATCGACCCCCGGCAACCGGTCCAGCTCGCCCTCGAGGCCCACCGGGACGATGCGCGGCTGATCGCTCCAGATCGAGGTCGCCGCCGCGACGACGATCGCCCGCATCAGCGCGACGACGTCGTCGGCTGGGCCCGTGACCGTCACGATCCCGCTCGACTCGAGCTCGACCAGCAACTCGGTGCCGTGCTCGGTCGTGCCGACGGGAACGAGGGTGGGAACCGGCGCCGAGGCGTGCGCGGCGGTGAGCGCCAGATCGCCGGCGGTCGCGCTGGTCATCCACCGGTCGGCGTGGACGCCCACGAATCCCGGTGGCGCGGGCGACGGCGACGACAGCACCAGCACGGCGCCATCGGGACCGACCTCGGCCCATAGCAGCGACGGCAACCCGGTGGTGCCGGCGCCGGCTGCGGCCGCCCGCAGCGCCACGTCGAGCAGGCGCGCACCGTCGATGTCGGCGCCCCACCGCAGGTGCTGCTCACCGGTGCGGATGTGGGGTTGCGGCACCGCCACGGCGCGGCCCCGGCCGCGTCGGCGCTGCTGGGCCCGCCGTCGGCGCTCGAGAAGCAGCAATGCCCCGGCGAGGCCGACCCCGCCGCCGACGAGCCCGACGGGCACGACGTTGCCCGGACCCTGCGTCCTGGTGTCCGCGTCGGGGGCCGTCGTCGCCGGGCGACTCGGGCACGACGTTGCCCGGACGCGCCGACCCGGTCGAGCCCGGCGTCTCGCCGGGACCGGGGTTCGTCGCGCCGTCCGCCTCTGCGTCGGCATCGTCAACGACGGGCGGCGCCGGCACGGTCGTCGCGCTGTTCGCGCTGTCCGCCGGATCTGCGGGGTCGGCAGAATCGACCGGGGCGGGAGGATCGGCCGGTTCGGCGGGTGCGGGGGGCGCGACCTCGGGCGCCGGTGCGACGGCCTCGGGCACGGACCCGGCGGGCGTGACGGCGGGGGCCCCGACGGGGTCCGTCGGGGCCGCCGGTGCGACGAGGACCTGGCCGGGGAAGATGAGGTCGGGGTCACCGGGCGGGAGGAGGCGGGCCCTGTTCTGCTCGACGAGGACCTGCCAGTGGGCGGCGATCTCGGCGTCGGTCGGCGGGCGGCCCCACTCGGTGGCGAGCTGGGCCTCGGCCATCACCCACAGGTTGTCCCCCGGCTCGACCGTGACCTCGGTGGGCGCGGGCGGGGTCGGTGCGACGGGGACGGCCTCGCTGCCGCCGCCGACGGTGGACCCCGTCCCCGGCGGCGTCGTGCTGGACACGAGGACGGCGCCGTCGAGGACGTCCCCGCCGGGGCTCTCGTCGCCTCCGTCGTCGATGAGGACCATGCCTCCGTCGAGCACGACGGACGAGGGGTCCGACCCGGTCGGTGATGCGCCGGAGTCGTCGAGCGGTGCCTCGTCGGGCGGCGCGGGTGCGGCCGGCGCGGGCGAGGGCGCGAGCCCGACCGCATCGGCCGGCAGCTCGAGCTGCCAGCCGGCGAAGATCAGGTCGGGGTCGGTGAGGCAACGACCGTCGGGCTGCGGGCAGCCCTCGTTGAGCTGGAAGATCTCCCGCCAGCGCAACGGGTCGCCCAGGTGGCGCTCGGCGATGTCCCACAACGTGTCGCGGCGTTCGACCTGGTAGACGGGCGCCGCGGCCTCGGTGGCGGCGGTCGGCCCGGCCGAGTCGTCTGCGGGTTGCGTGGTCTCGTCGTCGTCGATCACCAGCGCCACCACCGGCTGGGTCGAGGCGGCGAACGGCTGGCTCGGGCGGGAGGCCGGCTCGGGCATGCCCTTCGTGGCCACGACCGCCCCCAGCAGAGCCACGGTGGCGACCAATCGCGCCGCACCCTGCTGCAGGCCGCCCGCCAGGGGGACCGACCCCGCCTTGCGACCTCGGGCGAACGCGACCGCCTCGACCAGCAGCGAGGCGACCAGCTCGATCCACACGAGCCAGCACACCGATGCCAGCGCCTTCACCAGGAACTCGTCGGGGATGTAGGTGTCGCCCAGGGCCGACGTGATGTCGGACAGGGCCGGCACCTCGGCGGGCAGGGGCGAGCCCACCCACGCCACCAGCGCGACGGGGACGCCGACGACGAGGGCGACCACGCCGCACAGGGCGAGGAGGCCCCGTCCGGCGTCGGCGGCGCGGTGCGGTTTCCTGAGGTTCATCTGGACACTCATCGGTGCCTCACCTATGCGTCGTTGCCGGCTCGCGAACGCGGCAGCTCTCTTGGCCGGTCACGGCTGCCGTTCGTCGGAGCGGGGTCCCACCAGCGGTCCCAATGATGTCCCATCGGGCCTGCCGGGGTGGCCGCGCCCCCGTCCGCCATGTCAGGGATCGGCGAGGTCCACGCCACGCCCCCGACAGGTTGTGTCATCCGTCTCGGCCCTGACCAGGGCGGGGGACATGTCGGGGGACCTGCCTCCCTCATCGTCGGCGCATCGGAGTCCGCACGACGGGGGTGACCAGATGGAGAGCGTGTTCGATCTGCTCGACAGCGAGTGGCGGCGGCTCAGCCGCGACCGGGTTGCGGCCCGCCGGCTGTCGTCGGTGTGCGACGTCGCCGGCGGGGCGCGGTCGCTGGGTGACATCGAGCGCTTCGTCCGCGCCGCCCATCCGGAGGACGCCGACCGTGTGCTGCTGGCCCTGGTGTCGCTGGCCATCGAGGACGAGCGCCTGGCCGCCAGGGTGCTGCTGCAGCTCCTGCTGCCGGGCACGCGCTCGCTGGCCCGCCGCTGGTGGGCGCTCGGGGAGGCCGACGAACGCGCCGCGGCCGCGGTCACCGCGGTGTACCACCGCATCCGCCACTACCCGCTCGCCCGCCGGCCGGGACGGGTCGCGGCCAACATCCTGATGGACGCCGCCCAGGAGCTGCGCCGGTCGGTCCCCCGCGTCGTCGCCGTGCCGTCGGCCGATCCGGCCGGCCACGCGGTGACCAGGCACCGCGGCCCGTCGACCCACGGTTCCGTCGCGCACCCGGCCGTCGAGCTGGGTGAGCTGCTCCACGACGCGGTCGCCGACGGCATCGTCGAGCGGGGCGATGCCGAGCTGATCGCGCGGTCCCGCATCGCCGGCCACCGGATGGCCGACATCGCGCAGCACCGGGGGCTGCGTCCCCGCACCGTGTGGGACCGCCGGCAGCGGGCCGAACTCGCCCTCGTGGCCGCGCACGCGGCCTGCTGATCGCCGCGTCCGGCGGGAGCGTCCTGCCGGTCGACCCGATCGAGCGGCGATCAGCGCGACGCGGTGGCAGCCAGCGAGGGTGACGCGGCCGGCGCCGCGTCGAGCGCGAGCCGCAATGCGGCGAACCGCTCCGGCACCACCCGCCACCACATCCAGCGACCGCGCTTCTCCCCGGTGATCAGGCCGGCTTCGGCGAGGGCCTTGGTGTGGTGGCTGATCGTCGGCTGCGACTTGCCGAGCGGTTCCTGCAGATCGCACGAACAGCACTCGCCTGCGCCGGCGATGAGGCTGAGCAGGCGGAGCCGCACCGGGTCGCCCAGGGCAGCGAAGGCGCTGGCCAGCTGGTCGGCCTCGGGCTCGGACAGGGGCGCGCCGAGCACGACTCCGCAACAGCCGACGGTCGATGCGTCGGTCACCGCGAGCTGGGACGTGGACGAGATCTTGGTCGGCATCACAGTCTCCATGGCGGCGATCACAGAGTGACGATCAATCGTAGGCACTCATATTGACAATGATCGATGCATCGGCAACCATCGATCCATCGACAACCGCCAATCTATCGGGAGGCACACCGTGTCCCGTGTCCAGCTCGCCCTCAACGTGTCCGACGTCGACTCGGCCGTCGACTTCTACACCAAGCTCTTCGGCACCGGGCCCACGAAGCGCCGGCCGGGCTACGCCAACTTCGCCGTGGCCGAGCCGCCGCTCAAGCTGGTCCTCATCGAGGGACACGGCGACCCCGGAACACTCAACCACCTGGGCGTCGAGGTGCCGTCGACCGACGAGGTCACGGCGGCGACCACCCGTCTGAGCGGCCGGGGCCTCGACACGGCCACCGAGGACCAGGTGTCGTGTTGCTACGCCGTCCAGGACAAGGTGTGGGTCGACGCACCCGACGGCGAGCCCTGGGAGATCTACACCGTGCTGGCCGACGCCGAACACCCCGCGGGCGAGCTGCGCACAGCGGCACCAGAGGGAGCAGGGGCCGCCGGCACAACCGACAGCCTGTGCTGCAGCACCGCCCCGGAGTCGGCGGCGCGCTGCTGCTGAGATGGCCGACCGTGATCTTGCCCGGTGCCTGACCGCCGAGGCGCTCGGCACCGGGCTGCTGGTCGCCGTCGTCGTCGGCTCCGGCATTGCGGCCCAGCGGCTCTCGCCCGACGACGTCGGCCTGCAACTGCTCGAGAACTCGGTCGCCACCGGCGCCGCCCTGGTCGCGCTGATCCTCGCGTTCGGGGCGGTCTCGGGCGCACACCTCAACCCGGTCGTGACGCTGGCCGACCGCGTCCTCGGCGGCATCTCCACCCGGGACGCCGGTGCCTACGTCGCCGCCCAGGTCGTCGGTGCCTGCGCGGGATCGATGGTCGCCAACGCGATGTTCGACCTCGACCTCGTCACGCTGTCGACCCACGACCGGTCCTCGAGCGGCCTGTGGCTCGGCGAGGTCGTCGCCACGTTCGGGCTGCTGACGATCATCCTGGGTGTCGTCCGGTCGGGCCGGACCGAGGCCGTCGCCTACGCGGTGGCGGGATACATCACGGCCGCGTACTGGTTCACCTCGTCGACCAGCTTCGCCAACCCCGCCGTGACGATCGGACGGGCGTTGACCGACACGTTCGCCGGCATCGCGCCGTCGTCCGTGCCACCGTTCGTCATCGCGCAGGTCGCCGGCGGCCTGGCCGCGGTGGCGCTCGCCCGGTTCCTGCACCCGCACGTGGTGGCGGACGACATCGTCGTCCCGCACGGCCACCACGACCGAGCCTGAACGTCCGGCTGACGCGCGAGCTCAACCGGTGGGGTCGGTGGCGACCGCCTACCTAGACTCGGCGGATGGCCGCATCGACGGCGTCGCTCAAGGTCCTCGGCACCTGCCACCACGACTGCCCCGACTCGTGCGGGTGGGTGGTGACCGTCGAGGAGGGCGCGGCCGTGCGGCTGCGCGGCAACCCCGACCACCCGTACTCGCGCGGCGAGCTGTGCCCGAAGGTCAACCGGTTCCTCGACCGTGTGCACAGCCCCGATCGCCTCCTCCGCCCCCTCGTGCGACGCGGGGCCAAGGGCAGCGGAGAGTTCGAGCCGGTGTCGTGGGACGAGGCCCTCGGGCTCGTCGCCGACCGGGTCGCACAGGTGGTGGACAAGCACGGCGGCGAGGCCATCCTGCCCTGGTGGGACGCCGGCACGCAGGGCCTGCTGCAGATGTCGTCGCTCGACCGGCGGTTCTTCGCCCGCCTCGGCGCCACCCGGCTGACCGGCTCGCTGTGCGGCGGGACGGCGACGGTCGGCACCGCGTCGACCAACGGCTCGCCTCGCGCCGCCGACCCGACCGATGTCCGGTACGCCCGCCTGGTGCTGCTGTGGGGCACGAACACCCGCCTGACCAACCGGCACCTGTGGCCCTTCGTCGAGGAGGCCCGGGCCAACGGCGCCACCGTCGTGGTCATCGACCCGCTGCGCACGATCACCGCTGATGCGGCCGACTGGTTCGTGCAGCCGCTCCCCGGCACGGACGTCGCGCTGATGCTGGCGATGATGCACGTGCTCGTGCGCGACGACCTGATCGACCACGACTACGTCGAGCGCCACACCCTGGGGTTCGACCAGTTGGCCGAGCGGGTGCGCGAGTGGACGCCCGCCCGGGCCGCCGAGGTGTGCGGGCTCGACGCCGGCGAGATCGAGCGCCTGGCCCGGGCGTACGGCACGACGTCACCGGCGTTCATCCGCACGCTCATCGGCGCCGAGCACCGCGAGGCCGGCGCCATGTTCTTCCGCACGCTGGCCTGCCTGCCGGCGCTCACGGGCGCATGGCGCCATCGGGGCGGCGGGCTCGCCCGCAGCACCGGTGCGTGGGCCGGCACCGCCGTCGACGACTCGGTGTTCGACGCGCCGGACCTGGGGCCATCCCGGGGGCGGCGCAGCGTCAACATGAACCACCTCGGGCGCGCCCTGACCGATCCCGCGATGGATCCCCCGGTCAACGCGCTGTTCGTGTGGAACGGCAACCCGCTCGTGTCGGTGCCCAACGCGGCGCTCACACGGCAGGGGTTGGCCCGCGACGACCTGTTCACCGTTGTCAGCGAGCAGTTCCTCACTGACACGGCGCGCTTCGCCGACGTGGTGTTCCCCGCGGCCACCCAGATCGAGCAGACAGACGTCGTCCCCGCGTGGGGCCACCTGTACCTGGGGTGGAACGAGGCGGCCATCGCCCCCCGGGGCGAGTCGGTGCCCAACACCGAGCTGTGGCGGCGCCTGGCGGGCGCCATGGGCTTCACCGAGCCCGAGCTGTTCGACGAGGACGAGTCCCTGCTGCGCAGCGCCCTGCCGGACGTCGATCTCGACGAGCTGCGTGAGCGTGGTTTCGTGCGTCTGCCGGTGCCCGAGGACCTGCGCCCCTACGCCGACGGAGGGTTCCCGACGGCCAGCGGCAGGGCCGAGCTGTTCAGCGAAGCGCTCGCCGCACAGGGGCACGACCCGCTCCCCGCGTACACCCCGCCTCGCGAGGGCACTGGCGGCGACGAGGACATGGCCGCCCGCTTCCCGCTCGTGCTCCTCACGCCCAAGACCCACACGCGCTTCCTCAACACGTCCTACTCGCATCTGCCCAAGCACGGTCCGGCCGAGGGTGGGCCGTTCGTCGAGCTCGACCCCGCCGACGCCGCCGACCGCGGCATCGACGACGGCGACACCGTGCGGGTGCGCAACGACCGGGCCGCGCTCACGCTGACGGCCCGCGTCACCGGCCGGTTGCGGCCGGGCGTGGTGGCGGTGCCGTTCGGCTGGTGGGCCGACCACCACGGCGAGCCGGCCACGGCCAACTCGCTGACCAGCGACACCTTGACCGACTGGGGTGGCGGCGTGGCGTACAACGACACCCGCGTCGAGGTGGCACCCCTCGACAGCTGACCTTCGGCGCCGGCGGCCTCGGCACCGATAGCGACCGTGACGCCGTTCCTACACTCGCCGAATGGCCGCCGCCACGACGTACCCCACCACCCGTGGCTCGCTCCACGCCGTGGCCGAGCACGTCCTGGCCGCGGCGTTGCATGAGGCGACGGGCCGTATCGGGCTGCGGGCCACGTCCGGCGGGTTCGGAACACCCCGGTTCCCGGGGAGAGGAGGGACCGAGCGCCAGGTCCGCATCGACGGCACCGACCTGGTCGTGGACGACGAGCAGGGCACTCGCCGCAGTCGACTGCAGACGGTCGGCGACGCGGCGGCTGTCGTCGGAATCGTCCCCGGTGGCCCGTCCGACCTGTACCCGCTGGCGACCCCGCTCGATCCCGACGCCGCGCTCGTGCTCGATCCCGACGCCGTGGCGACCATCCACGCGTGGTTCCGCCTGACGGACCGAGCACTGGACGCGCTGCGCCGCGAGCAGTCCCCCGAGCCGCCGCCCGCCCAGCTCTGGCCCGAGCACTTCGACCTCGCCGTCACCATCGCCGAGGTCAACTACGGCGGCTCCCCGGGCGACGACCAGCACGACGGGCCCTACCTGTACGTCGGGCCGTGGCACCTCGACGGAGCCGACGAGTTCTGGAACGAGCCGTTCGGGGCGAGCCTGCCTCAGGACAACGTGCAGTCGGTCGACGATGCGCTCACGTTCTTCCGTCGGGGCCGCACGCTCGCCGCGGAGGCGTGACGCTCAGGGCTTGGCCTCGGACCAGCTGCGGATGGTGCTGACGTCGGCGACGAAGCGGACCGAGCCGTCGGGCGCCCAGCGGTGGGCGGCCTCGACCAGGCAGTCGTCGACGAGCCGGGCGACGGCCCCGGCCCGGTCGATCGGGACGTGGACCAGCAGCTCGTCGTGCAGGCACAGCACGATCCGGGCATCGAGCGGCGCCCCGCGGGCGCGAACGGTGACGGCCCACACCTTGAACAGCTCGGCCGCGGCCCCCTGCACGAGCGCGTTGCGCGCGTAGCGGCCACGCGCGGCCGCCCGCGACCGGGCCTCGCGCTCGCTCATCTCGCTCACGTTGGTCGATCCCATCGGGATCAGCCGCCCGCCGTAGGTGCGGAGGTGCCGCCCGCCCTGGCCGGCGCGGTCGGCGGCCTCCAGGTAGGCCATGGCCACCGGGTAGGCGGAGACGAGGCGCGGCAACACCTGGGCGCCGTGGCCGGTGGTCTGCCCGTACATGGCGCCGAGCACCGCCACCTTGGCTGTGTCCCGGTCGACGCCGAGGTGCCGAGCCACGGGCGCGTACATGTCGTCCTCGGCGGTCGCCCGGGCGAGCGCCCCGTCGCCGGACACCGCGGCGAGGACCCGCGGTTCGATCTGGCCCAGGTCGGCACGGACGAACGCGTGTCCGGGCTCCGCCACGACCGCACCGCGCAGGTCGGCGGGCATGTTGTGCAGGCCGGCCGAGGCGGTCATGCGGCCGGCGGCGCCGTCGGAGCCGGACCAGTCGCCGCGTAGCCGGCCGTCGCCATCGACGTGCTCGTCGAGCCATCCGTAGCCGTAGGTGGTGGCGACCCGCTCGGCCTTGCGCCACGCGAGCAGGGCGCCGACGAGCGGGTGGGTGTCGCGCAACGCCTCCAGTCGCCAGGCCCGGGTATCAGGGACCTCGATGCCGACGCGGCGGAGCAGCGACTTCACCTGCCCCGGGCTGCGCAGGTCGACGTCGCCGGCGCCCGGGACGAGACGCAGGACCTCGCCGTCCCGCAGGGCGCGCTGCTGGGCGGCCTCGGCGTCGGAGCGTGGGCGAGGGCCGATGAACCCCCCGATGATCGCCTCCGCCGCCGCCCGGTCCACCGGCAACCCGTCGGACGACAGTTCGGTGCACAGCAGCTCCGCGGCCGACTCGGAACGGGCGGTCGCCGCCGCCCTCCCGACCTCGAGCTCGGCCAGGAGCACCTGTTGGCGTCCGGCCGCCGCCAGGGCCAGCGCGGCCCACGCACCGAGGCGCTCGGGGGTCGCGGACCAGCCGCCGCCCACCCAGTCGGGGTCGAGGTGGCCGTCCGCGCGGATCGGATCGTCGTGGCCTCCGTCGTCGTGATCTGCGTGGCTGAACAGGTCGAGGGGCCCGGTGCTGGGGATCGATTCCGGCGCCAGGTCGTGCAGGCGCGCCCACACGCGGGCGGGATCGGCTCGCCAGCCGCCGAGGAGGAGGCGCCCGACCGCGGCGACGTCCCAGCAGGTCGCGACCCGGACGCCCGCCGCGACGAGAACGGCGGCCGTGTCGTTCGACCACCACACCCAGCGGGGCCGGAGCCCGTCGTCGACCGCTCGGACGACCCCCGCGAGACCGGCGTGACCATCCCGGCCATCAGCGGCGACGCACACGGTGCCTCCCCCGGTGGCCAGCCCGATTCCGACCGTCGGCGCGACGGTCAACGCGACGAGATCTCCCCGGCCGACACCGTCCCGGCCGAGGCGCTCCACCACGTCGGCGCCGACAGGGGCCTCACCTTCCGCGGAACAGGGGTGGCCTCCGGGCCGCACGCGACGCAGACTAGGGGGCGAGAGGCCCGACGACCTCGTGGGGGTGCCTCATGTCCAGAGCAGACGGTTCCGTGCCCGAGCTGGTCCCCCAGCTCTCCCGAGGCAAGCACCGCAACCCTCGCAAGGGCGCGTGCTTCATGGAGCTGGCCTCGTACCTCGCCGGTGAGCGATGGAGCGATCATCCGGCGTGCACGCACCCGCTGCTGGCCGCGCTCGCCCGCCTGGTCAACGACCACACGACGGACCCGGGTCGGGCCCAGCTGGCCGAGCTGGTCCCGTCGGTCATCGGGCTGACCAGCGATGATCCTCACGTGGACGTCCAGATCGCGCTGCGATCGGCGAGGACCGCCCTGCCGGTCGCCTCCGCCGAGCGGCAGCGGGTCCTGGCCGTGTCCGTGCTGGCCGCGGAGCGGATGCTGGCCGACCTCGACGGCCGCCCGGGCGACAGCGTCGAGGAGGCGAGCAGGCAGGCACTCGCCGGTGTCCCGCACGCCGAGCGCTGGGCACGTAGCTTCACCCGCGACGTCCGCACCAGCACCAAGGGCTTCCGCCGCTACGCCGCGCCCAACACCGTGCGCCAGGCTGTCGTAGGCATCGCCCAGGCATGCGTGCCCGACCCGGACAGCATCCTGTGTGACCTGCTCGCGGGCGCGATCCGCGACTGCGAGGAGCACCTCGGTCCGGTGATGGCCCCGGGAGGCGCGTCCGGCGGGCCGACGTGGTCCGAGGCATGCCAGCTGACCGGAGCGGCACCAGGCCCGCGCTCGGGCGACTGACCGGCATCGAGCCCGGGCTGCTCGCAGGGTGGTCAGGGGTGGTCAGGGCGCCAGGGTGACGGGCACGACGGCACGACCACGGAACATCAGGCGTGGGCGCCAGGTGGCGTCCCCGGCGAGCCGCAGCCGAGGGAATCGCCGCGCCAGCTCCCGTAGGGCCACCGACACCTCGAGCCGGGCGATCGGGGCGCCCAGGCAGAGGTGAGCTCCGCCCCCGAACGCGAGGTGGCGCCGATCGTTGCGGGCGACGTCGAACGTGTCCGGGTCGGAGAACACCGCAGGGTCGCGGTTGGCGGCCGCGAGGCCGAGGAGCATCGGCCGGCCCGCGGGGATGTCGACCCCGGCCACCGCGATCCGGCCGACGGTGCGCCGCATCGCGAACTGGACGGGGCTGTCGAACCGGGCGACCTCCTCGCCCACGGCGGCGCACCGCCCGGCGGGATCCTCGGTGAGGTAGGCCCAGGCGGGGGGTGACTCCAGTAGCAGGGCTATGGCATTGGCCAGCAGG
Source organism: uncultured Acidimicrobiales bacterium (assembly GCA_963735375.1). Taxonomy (GTDB): domain Bacteria; phylum Actinomycetota; class Acidimicrobiia; order Acidimicrobiales; family VFJN01; genus ZC4RG19. The sequence continues at coordinate 473,500 of CAVTKS010000001.1, read as the reverse complement.
TCGCCCGACGTGTCGAGCCCGGCCGGCGGGTGTGGACCGGCGGGTCGGACGCCAGGATCAGATGCCGACCGTTCTCCGCCAGGCTGGCCGCCGGCCCGCCGGGATCGCCGCCGATCTGCGCCGAGCTGATCCTCCGGCTGCGCAGCAGGCCCGCGACATCCGGGTAGCGGGTGACGATCCACGTCCCATCGGCCAGCTCGAGCGCGGGCGCCTCCTCGCGCAGGAACCGGTACAACGGCACCGGATCACGCTGCAGGTCTGGATCCGTGGGGTCGAACCGCGGCGCATCGACGATCGGTGTGCTGATCAGGGACGTACCCATCGCTCTCCTCCGTATCGCAGGCATGTCGCGCTGTCCGGCCCAGCGTGACCGGCCTGGCGCCCCGTGACGTGTCCGGTGTGTGAACATCGCGTCGCCGACCAGAAGCGAGGCCCCGTCGATAGCCTGTCGGACGATGTCCGACTGGAACGCTGCGATCATCGACGAGTTCCGTGCCAACGCCGGCAAGGTGGGTGGCCAGTTCGAGGGGGCGCCGATGCTCCTCCTCCACACGACCGGCGCCAGGTCCGGTCAGGAGCGGGTGCATCCGCTCGTGTACCAGGCCGACGGTGACCGCCTGGTCGTCTTCGGGTCGAAGGGCGGCGCGCCGACGCACCCCGACTGGTTCCACAACCTGGTCGCCAACCCGGACGTGACGGTCGAGGTCGGCACGGAGACGCTGGCCCGGCGCGCACGTGTCGCCGAGGGCGACGAGCACGAGCGGCTGTGGGCCAACCAGAAGCGGCTCATGCCGGGCTTCGCCGACTACGAGGCGAAGACGACCCGCCAGATCCCGGTGGTGATCCTGGAGGCCTGACACCCTCGGGTCATCCACGTCACGGGTCGCAGCGAATCCTCCTGGGAACGAACCTGCCCACGAGGAGACCCGAGATGGGGCCCACCCGACCGAAGCACATGAGCGCGCCGGACGGGCGATCCCGGGCGTTCGGCCGATTCCGGCCTGGCCGCGGGGTGTCGGCTGTGCTGCTGGCCATGACCGCGGCCCTGGCCGGCGGGATCACGACCGAACGCACGAGCCCGAGCACGATCGCCGACACCAGCTCGGAGGACGCCGACGCGCCCACCGGGCTGAACGGGTTCCTGCCCATCCAGGAGGACGAGGCGGAGCTGGCGCTCGCCCCCTACGTCGACCCCGAGCTGCTGGACGCCGTGCCGGTCAACGAGGACGCGGTCTCCGACGAGGTCGCGGGCGTGTTGGAGAGCGCCGAGGTCATCGAGACGCTCGGCGAGAGCGGCATCCCCGAGGTCGCCGTCGAGGCCTACACCAACGGCGCGGACGTCGAAGCCGACGCCGACCCCGGATGCGGGCTCCGCTGGACGCTGCTGGCCGCCATCGGGCGGGTCGAGTCGAACCACGGTCGCTTCGGCGGGGCCCAGCTGCGAGAGGACGGCTACGGGACGAGGCCCATCCGGGGCATCCCGCTCGACGGGCGCCCCAACGTCGCCCTGATCCGTGACACGGATGACGGCGAGCTGGACGGCGACACCACCTACGACCGCGCCGTCGGTCCGATGCAGTTCATCCCGTCGACCTGGGCGTCGGCGGGCCAGGACGGCAACGACGACGGTCGCCGCGACCCCGACAACATCTTCGACGCCGCCCGGGGCGCCGGCGCGTACCTCTGCGCGGACGACGCCGACCTCAACAGCACCGCCGGCCGCGCTCGTGCCGTGCGGCGCTACAACAACGCGGACGAGTACGTGCGTGTCGTGCTCAGCCTGGCCCAGATGTACGAGACCGGTCGGGTCGAGGCGCTGCCGGACCTCCCTGCGGTGGGACGTGGCGCCGCTGCCCCGTCGGGGCCTGCGCTGTCCGGTGGCTTCCCGTCCGGCCCTCGGCCGGCACCACCGGTGTCGGACCGGCCGCCCGTCACTGGGCCGTCGCCCACGGGCCCGTCCGCCCGACCGCCGTCGTCCCGCCCGCCGACCGTTGCACCGTCACCCGCCGACCCAGCGCCGGCCCCGACCCCTCCTCGGCCGTCCGCACCCGCGACGCCCCCGACGACGGAGCAGCCCAGCGCCCCTACCCCGCCTCCCGCGGCGCCCCCCACTCCGCAGACGACCGCCAGCCCACCCGCTGCACCGCCGACCACCTCGGCCCCGAGCGAACCGGCGGTCCCCGCCCCGACGACCCCGCCGAGCACGGTTCCCGTCGAGCCGGCACCCACACCTCCGGAGACGCCGGCCCCCGCCGAGCCGGCACCGCCTGCCACACCACCGGCAGCCGTCGGCTGGGCCCCCGCGATGCGAGAGGTCGTGGTCGAGATCATCTCCGGAGCCCCCGCGTGTCCCCCGGCCGACGCGCCAGTGCCCGCGACCGCGCCGCCCCCGCCGGGCCCGGGCAGCGACGCCGTGGCCCCTGCGCCACCCACGCCGAGTGATCCGGCGTGCTCCCCCCAGTCCAGCGGCAGCTCGCCATAGTGGTTGCCGACGCGACGCACGGCGTGCGGACGGGTCATCGCGAACGCCGCCGGTCGGGCCGTCGCCCCATCGGTGTCACCCGACGACACCGACAAGGCCGCCGCTACCGGTTACAAATATCCGCACGATGGAGCAGTCTCGCCGAGTGGGTGGCATCGCCGTGACTGGATTTCCGCGCCTCCTCGCGCCACGGTTCGAGGCGCGTCGTGTGTCTAGCGATGCGTTTCACCTTGTTCCGAAAGCTACGGACTCGTCGAGCTCGATTCGGAAAGAGGTGAAACACACCGTCGGCCAAGTCGAGAGCGGGTTATCGGGGACGTCGTCAGGCGTGCCGTAGAAGAGTCGACAACCGGCGACCCGGAAGCAAGGCAATGGTGAGCCATCGTCAAGCGCCGGCTGCGACCCTGCCACCCATGACACCCACTCCTGCTCGACAGACGCCCGCCTACTACCTCGGCAGGCCCGCTGCCGTCTGGCGTGCCGCTCTGGCCCGCCCCAGACGCCGCCGTCACGTTCCCCCGGCCAGGTAGCGCTACCCGGTCGGCCTCGGTCGCCCCTCAGGCCCGGCGAGGCATTGGAGCTCCTCTTCCTCGATGCCGAGGTTGCCGTACGTGGGTTCGCCGACGACCTCGTAAACGACCTGAACCGTGCCGTTCGGGTAGGTGACCGATTCGGTTAGGTTCAGCGCCGCGGGCACCGTCCCGCCGTCGAACACGCGCTTCCCGCTACCGAGCACCAGCGGGTACAGCCACAGGTTCAGCCGATCGACGAGACCCAGACGAAGCAGCGACTGCAACAGATCGAGGCTGCCGATGACGTGGACCTCGTCGTGGCGCTCCTTGAGCGCGGTGACGCTCTCTGCGAGGTCGCCATGGAGAGCTGTCGAGCTTTGCCAGGCGAGCGGACCGGACAGCGTGCGGCTGGCGACGTATTTGGCGACGCCGTTGAGCAGACCGGTGAACGGAATCTCCTCCGGAGCCTTGGGCCAGTAGTCGGCGAAGATCTCATAGGTCCGTCGACCGAGGAGCAGGGCGTCCATGCGCGTCGCCTGCTCGAACATGGCACCGCCGGACTCCTCGTCCAGCAACGGCGCCTGCCACCCGCCGTGCGTGAAGCCGCCGTCGCGGTCCTCGTCGGGCTCGCCAGGCGCCTGCGCCACCCCGTCCAGCGTCACGAACTCGGTCACGATCAACATGCCCATGGTGTCCCTCTCCACTCGTGGCGATACGTCGGTATGGGACCGAGCTGCCGCGCCAAACTCATCGCCGGCGACCTACATTTCCGGTCGCTGGATCGCCGATCCCTTCGGGTGGTCCAACTGCCAGTCGAGGTTCAGGACGGCGGCGATGAGAGCAAGGTGGGTGAACGCCTGTGGGAAGTTCCCGACCTGCCGTCCGGAGGGGTCGATCTCCTCCGAGTACAGGCCGAGGTGGTTCGCGTAGGTCAGCATCTTCGAGAACGTCAGCCGCGCCTCGTCGAGCCGCCCGGAGCGGGCGAGCGCATCGACGTAGAGAAAGGTGCAGAGCGAGAACGTTCCCTCCGACCCGGGGAGACCGTCGGGTGACGCCTTCGGGTCGTACCGGTACACGAGACTGTCGTCGACCAGCGTCCGCTCCATCGCCGACATCGTCGACTGCCACCTCGCGTCGTTCGACACGATGAAGCCCATCAATGGCATGAGCACCAGTGACGCATCGAGCACCTCACTGCCCTCGTACTGGACGAAGGCACCGAGCTGATCGTTCCAGCCCTTGGTCATGATCTGCGTGTGGATGCGGTCGCGTTCCCGGCCCCATCGCGCCAGATCGGCAGGGCGGCCCCGGTTGATCGCCATGCGGATGGCGCGGTCGAGCGCCACCCAGGACATGAGCTGCCCGTAGACGAAGGGCCGGCGGCCACCGCGCGTCTCCCAGATGCCCTCGTCGGGGTCGTGCCAGTGGTCACAGAGCCAGTCCATCGTGCTGACGATGTGTTGCCAGCCTTCGTGGCCGACGCCCCAGTCGCCGAGCGCGCCGCTGTCCAAGCCGTAGATCGAGTTCATCGCTTCGCCGTAGATGTCGAGCTGCAGCTGGTCGGACGCGCCGTTGCCGATACGCACGGGACGTGAACCCATGTACCCGTCGAGGTGGTCCAGCGTCTCCTCGGTCAGATCGGAGCTGCCGTCGACGCGGTACATGATCTTGAGCGGGCCGGAGCCGCCGTCTCCGGCGCGTTCCTCCAGGCGTGCGCGCAGCCATTCGCCGAAGGCGGCAGCCTCCTCGGTGAACCCCAGGCCGAGCAGCGCGTACACGGAGAACGAGCTGTCGCGCACCCACGTGTAGCGGTAGTCCCAGTTGCGGGAGCCACCCACCTGTTCGGGCAGCCCGGCAGTCGGCGCGGCGACGAGGGCCCCCGATGGCGCATAGGTCATGAGCTTGAGCGTGATGGCCGATCGCTCGACGGCCTCCCGCCAGCGCCCCCGGTAGGTGCTCTGTTCGAGCCACCGCTGCCAGTACGCCTCGGTGTCGAGGTACAGCTGGTTGACCTGGCCACTGCCGATCTGTTGGGGCGCGCCTGAGGCGCCGGACTCGAGCACCATCCCGCGGATGTCCCCCGCGCGGACGGTGAACCTCGAGGTGATGTCGTCGCCGTCGCGCTCGAGTGGCGACACGCTGGTGAGGTCCAGACGTTGCTCACCAGACTCGAAGACGGCGGTCGTGCCATTGACGTGCACCTGGTGGGGCTGGCGCCCGTAGTCGAACCTCGGCTCCACCCGTGCTTCGAACTCGACCTCGCCGCGGATGCCTCTCACGGCCCGCACGATGCGGCGCCGCTCCGACACGACGCGCGGCCGGTCGATCGGCATGAAGTCGACCACTTCGGCGATGCCGCGATCCGAGAGGAACCGCGTGACAAGGATGGCCGTGTCGGGCATGTACATCTGCTTGGTGGTGCGTGCCGGCGTCACGGGTGCCAATGCGAAGCGGCCGCCTCGACGATCATCCAGAAGGGACGCGAACACGCTGGGCGAGTCGAACCGGGGACAGCAGAACCAGTCGATCGTCCCGTCCGTCGCGACGAGCGCTGCGCTCTGAAGATCACCGATCAGCCCGTGGTCCTCGATGGCCGGGTAGCTCATGCCGTCGTCCTCTCGAGCTCTTCACGAGCGACGTACGGAACCGGGTCGCTCGTGTCCTCACCTGCGTGGGGTAACCGCCCTGCGGGCCGGATGAGCCACCTACACATACGCCCCCAGGATGAGGACCACGAGGGTGAGGCCCGCGAGGATGGCCAGCAGCGGCCAGACGAAGCGCAGATAACGGCCGTACGGCACCCGGGCGATGGCCAGGCCGCCCATGACCACCGCGGACGTGGGCGTCACCAGGTTCAGCAGGCCCGAGGCGCTCTGGTAGGCGGTTACGACGAGGCTGCGGTCGGCGCCGGCGAAGTCGGCCAGCGGGGCCATGATCGGCATCGCCACCGTCGCCAGACCCGACGACGACGGGATGAGGAACGACAGCGGCAGGAACAGCACGTACATCACCACCGCGAACGTGGCCTCGCCCACGTCGCCCAACGCCTCCTCCGCCCAGTGCAGCACGGTGTCGGTGATCTGGCCGTTGTTCATCACCACCGTGATGCCGCGGGCGATCCCGATGATCAGCGCGACCCCGAGCAGGTCGCGGGCGCCGTCGACGAAGGTCGACGTCAGCTCGCTCTCCCCCATCCGCCCGACCAACCCGATCAGGATGGCGAACAGCAGGAACGACGCCGTCATCTCCGGGAACCACCACCACAGCGTCGGCAGCCCGATGCCCAGGTCCTCCCAGGGGATGACCCCGTAGATCATCACGAGGAACGCGCCGCCGAACAGCGCCAGGATCATCTTGTGCCGGCTGGTCAGCACCACCGGACCGCCGGAGGCCCCGTCAGGGCCGGCCGCGAACCGGCGTTCGTTGGCCTCCTTCATGTCGTAGACGATCGAGGCGGTCGGGTCGCGCCGCACCCGGTCGGCGTAGCGGAGCACGAACCAGATCCCGACGGCGAGGCCGACGACCAGCAGCACGAGCCGGAGGCCGAGCCCCTCGCTCAGCGGGACGTCCGCGAAGCCCGAGGCGATGCCGGTGGCGAACGGGTTGACGGTCGAGCCCAGCACTCCGATGCCGGCGCCCAGCAGGATGACGAGCGCCCCCACCGCGGCGTCGTAGCCGGCGGCGACCATCACGGTGATGACGAGCACGTAGAACGCCAGGCTCTCCTCGGCCATGCCGAAGGTGGTGCCGCCCACGGCGAACACCGCCATCAGGATCGGGATCATCCACCGCTCGTGGCCCTCCAGGCGCCCCACGAGCAGGGCGATCCCGGCCTGGATGGCGCCGGTCCGCATGGTGATGGCGATGAACCCGCCGATGACCAGGATGAACAGCGCCACGTCGATCGCCCCGAACAGCGTGCCGCTGTTGAACACGTCGACCTGGCCGGTCTCGGAGTCCTCGATGCCGTACAGGCCGTTGATCGGCGCCTCCAGCGAGTCGACCACGATGCGCGAGGGGGTGGACGGCACCTCCTCGTAGGTCCCGGGGATGGGCGAGCCGTCGGGGTCGAGGGCGTAGCGCCCGGCCGGGATGATCCAGGTGGCCAGCGCGGTGAGCACGATGAGCCCGAACAGGATCGTGTAGGCCGACGGCAGCGTGAACCCGCCCCGGCGCTCGCCCGTCCCCTCATCGGGGGGCGCGCCCGCGGCCTCGGCCTCGGTCCCGACCGGCGCCTCGGGACCAGCGGTCTCGACGTCACTCGCCATGGATGCCTCCTCCGGCGACCACCGCCGCGTCCTCGGGGTCGGGGACCCGGCCGCCGACGCCCGGGTCGTTGCGGGCCCACGCCAGGAGCGCGACGACCGCCAGGACGACGACCGCGGCCAGCAGCCACCGTCCGGCCCCCGAGCTGGAGCCGGGCATGACGGACATCGCCTACACCGGGTCCCGCAGGAGTGGGCAGGTCATGCAGTGCCCGCCGCCGCGGCCCTTGCCGAGCTCGAACCCCTCGATCTCCAGCACCTCGACGCCCGCCTCCCGCATCTTGGCGATCGTGTAGGTGTTGCGCTCGTAGGCGACGACCACGCCCGGCTCGAGGGCGACGACGTTGTTGCCGTCGTCCCACTGCTCCCGCTCCTGCTGGAAGCGGTCGCCGCCGGTCTCCACGATGTGGAGCTTCGGGACCCCGAGGGCGTCGGCGACGGCGGACGGGAAGTCGTCCTCGACGGTGACGTGGAACTCGCCGTCGCGCCGGCCCGGCCGCAGGCTGATGGCCCGGATGTTCGGCACCACCGCGGGGTAGGCGGTGGCCTTGTCGTGGTCGAGCAGCGTGAACACCGTGTCGAGATGCATGTGGGCCCGGTCCTTGGTCATCCCGCAGGCGATGACCCGCTCGGCGGCGCCGGCCGCGAACAGCGCCCTGGCCACCTGCTCGATCATCCGGGCCTGGGACCGCTCGCTCATGCCGATGAGCACGGCGCCGTTGCCGATCGGCATGACGTCACCGCCCTCCAGCGACGCCAGCCCGAAGTCCGTGGTCTCCAGCCGCCCGTCGGGCCCCTCCGCCGGGTACCAGAAGGCGAAGTCCGCCTCGGCGAACATCGGGTGGGCCCGGTAGATGGCGGCCACGTTGTAGGCCTCCCGGCGGCGGGCCGGCCAGAACATCGGGTTGACGGTGACCCCGCCGTAGATCCAGCACGACGAGTCGCGGGTGAACAGCGTGTTGGGTAGCGGGGGCAGCACGAACGTGCCGGGGTCGTCGAGGGCGGCGCCGATCAACGAGGTCCCGGCCACCGCGGTCACGTCGAGCTGGGCCTCGGCGACGGTCAGGCCGCCGATCAGGTGGGCGGCGAGCTGGTCAGGCTTCAGCGCGGACAGCAGCGCCCGGACGTCGTCGACCAGCGACCACCCGACCGTGTGCTCGGACGCGACCAGCTCTATCAGCCGGTCGCGTCCCTCGTCGCTGGCGGCCAGCGCCTCGGCCAGCAGGTCCGAGAGCAGGTACACCTCGACCCCCCGCTCCCGCATGAGCGAGACGAACCGGTCGTGCTCCTGCTGGGCCCGCTCGACCCACAGCACGTCGTCGAACAGCAGGTCGTCGTGGTTCGACGGCGTCAGTCGCCGCAGGCTCAGGTCCGGGCGGTGAACCATCACCTTGCGGAGCCTCCCCACCTCCGAATGCGCCCCGAACTCGGTCATCACACGTCCTCTCTCGTCGTCGCGGGCGCCACGGTGGTGCCGGCGCGGCCCTCCACGATCTGCTCGATCTCGTCCAGCGCACCGATGGCGGCGCGCGTGCCCGTCGTCTCCACGAACCGGGCGGCGGCTTCGACCTTCGGCCCCATCGAGCCGGCCGCGAAGGGCCGGGCGCGCAGCTCGCCTGGGGTCACGCGGTCGAGCTTGCGCTGCTCCGGCGTCCCCCACCCGTCGTAGACGCCGTCGACGTCGGTGGCCATGACGAACAGGTCGGCCCCGACCTCGCGGGCGAGGAGCTCGCTGGCCAGGTCCTTGTCGATCACAGCCTCGACGCCGGCGAGCGTGCGCTGCTCACCCGGCACCCACCTCGTGGGGATGCCGCCCCCGCCCGCGCAGATCACGAGGACGCCCTTGTCGAGCAGCCACCGGATCGGGCGGATCTCGAAGATCCGCCGCGGCGCCGGCGAGGGGACGACCCGGCGCAGGCGCTCGCCGTCACGCTTGAACACCCATCCCTTGTCGGCCGCCAGCTTCTCCGCCTCGTCGTCGCCGTAGACGGGGCCGACGAACTTGGTGGGGTCGGCGAAGCCGGGGTCGTCCGGGTCCACCTCGATCATCGTGAGGACGGTGGCCAGGGGCACCTCGGCCGGGAGCAGGTTCCCCAGCTCCTGCTCGATCAGATAGCCGATCATCCCCTCGGTCTGGGCCCCGAGCAGGTCCAGCGGGTACGGGTCGACCGCCGTGTACGCCGCGGCCTGGAGTGCCAGCAGGCCGACCTGCGGGCCGTTGCCGTGCGACAGCACGAGCTGGTGGCGCTCGGCCAGCGGCGCCAGCGACCGCGCCGCGGTCCGGACGTTGGCGCGCTGGACCTCGGCGGTCATCGGCTCTCCCCGCTTGAGCAGCGCGTTGCCGCCGAGGGCGACGAGGATGCGCACGCCGGCCCCTCAGCTCCCGAGGGTGGCGACGAGGAGCGCCTTGATCGTGTGCAGGCGGTTCTCTGCCTGGTCGAACACGATGCTGGCCGGCGACTCGAACACCTCGCCGGTGACCTCGAGCCCGTCGGTCATGCCCGTGTGCTCCATCATCTCCCTGCCGACCCTGGTGTTCGGGTCGTGGAACGCCGGCAGGCAGTGCATGAACTTCACGCGGGGGTTGCCGGACTTCTCGAGCAGGGCCGCGTTCACCTGGTAGGGGCCGAGCAGGCGGACCCGCTCGTCCCACACGTCCTTGGGCTCGCCCATCGACACCCACACGTCCGTGTGGATGAAGTCGGCCCCGGCGACCGCGGCCCCGACGTCGTCGGTGATCGTCACCTGGGCCCCGGTGCGGGCGGCGATGTCCCGGGCCGTCGCCACCACCTCGTCGGGTGGGGCGAGCGAGGCGGGCCCGGCCAGGCGCACGTCCGCGCCCAAGAGCGCCCCCGTGACCAGCAGGGAGCGGCCCATGTTGAACCGGCAGTCGCCGACGAAGGCGTAGGTCAGGGCGTCGTAGGGCTTGCCGCTGGCCTCGTGCATGGTCAGGAAGTCGGCCAGCATCTGGGTCGGGTGCCACTCGTCGGTCAGCCCGTTGTAGACCGGGACGCCGGCATGCGCCGCCAGCTCCTCGACGTCGGACTGGCGGTTCCCCCGGAACTCGATGGCGTCGAACATCCGTCCGAGCACCCGGGCGGTGTCGGCCACCGACTCCTTGTGGCCCAGCTGCGAGCCCGACGGGTCGAGGTAGGTGACGTGCGCGCCCTGGTCGAAGGCGGCGACCTCGAAGGCCGAACGGGTGCGGGTCGAGGTCTTCTCGAAGATCAGCGCGATCTCCTTGCCGGGGAGCCGCTGCGCCTCGGTCCCGGCGTACTTGGCGATCTTCATCGCCTCCGAGAGCTGCAGGAGGTGCCGCAGCTCCTGGGGGGTGAAGTCGATCTCCTTCAGGAAGCTGCGGTTGCGGAGGTTGAACATCGTGCACCCACCCTCAGAGCCCGAGCAGCTTCGCCTTGGCGGCCGCGAACTCCTCGTCGGTCAGGACGCCCTGGTCTCGCAGGGTGGCGAGCCGTCCGAGCTCGGCCGACATGTCCGCGCCGCCGGCGGCCGGCGCGGCGGGCGGCGGCGCGGGGGCGGGCTGCGGCGGCGGGGCGGCGGGCTGCGCCTGCTGTTCGTACTCCTGCTGCTGCCACCGGTCGGCCTGGCGGCGCGACACCCGGTTGGACACCGCCGTTGCGGTGCCGGCGACCACCGCCGTGCGGGCCATACCTCGGATGAGTCCCATATGCTGCTCCCTCACTCGTTCTGCGCGGCGGCGCGGACCGCCGCCACGACGTCGGATGGCACCCGGAACTGGTCGACGAGCTCGCCGCCGGAGGCCCGCACCGCTTCGATGAAGGGCACGGCCCACAGGTTCTCGACGGCGATCACGGCCACCGAGCTGCCGGGCTCGATGCCCGCCGCCACGTCCTCGACGTCGTCCGCGTCGAGCAGCCCACCGCCGAGCTGCCCGTCAAGGTCGACGAAGCTGGGGTCGAGGTCGGCGCCCAGGCCGGCCAGCTCGAGCGAGCTCACCGTGCCGTCATCGTCCTTGACCACGAACAGCAGGTCGACCACCCGCACGAGGCCGCGCACCACCAGGTCACGCAGCGCGGGCGCTATCGCCCCGTTGAACTCGTTGCCGGGGAAGCTCAGCATCACCACGTCGATGGGTCCGCCGCCCGCGGTGTCGGTGTCCATGCGCATCTCCGTTCGCATCGGTCGTGCGCCCATGGTGCAGGCAGGGGAGGGCAGGGCTCCCCACCCCGGCGCGGGTGGATCGCATGACTCAGCGTGTCACCGGGCCGAGGACCACCCTTCGTGGGGTGGTGCCCGGCGCACCCGTTCGGGTCGAACATCACCGGATCAGCACCGACGACGTAACCCCCGACCTCGTGGAGTACATGGTGGTCGTGACGCCCGACGAGGCGTCGCTCGCCGCCCTGGTCCCCCCGCTGGCCGAGCTCGTCGCCGGCGCCCGCATCCGCATCCTCGACCTGGCCGTCGTCGTGCGGGGCGCCGACGCGGTGGTGACGGTGCACGAGATCGAGACCGTCGAGAGCCTCGCCGGGCTGCGCCACGTCGACGGCGAGGTGGGCGGCCTGCTCAGCCAGCAGGACGTCGCGACGGCCGGCCTGGCGCTCCGCCCGGGCACGGTGGGCCTCGTGATCGTGACCGAGTCCCGGTGGGCGGAGCCGCTGTCGGTGGCAGCCCGCAGCGCGGGCGGGCAGATCGTCGGCGGTGAGCGCATCCCGCCACACCGGGTCGCCGACGGGTTGGCCGAGCGACTCGACGACGAGCCGAAGGGAGGCTGACATGCGACGAATTCGGCAGGTCCGCCGTGATCGGGTCGACCTGCTCTCCCGGCCCCCGCGGGGCGCCCTCGACGCCGTGGGCCGCGGAGGGCCGCCCGGCTTGGAACCCGTCGATCAGCTCGACGAGCTCGCCGACCTGTGGCGCCGAGGGCTGCTGACGCGGACGCTGTTCGAGCACCAGCGCGACGAGGTGCTCCGGGGCTGGACCAGGCTCTAGGGCTGTCGGTCCACCTCGGTCATGTGCCGGGCCAGCTCGGCGGCCTCGGCCCGCGAGCTGACCCCGAGCTTGCGGTAGATGGCCTTGAGGTGGAACTTCAGCGTGTTGACCGAGACGTAGCGCTCGTCGGCGATCTCCCGAATGGTGAGCCGGCTCGGCAGGAAGCGCAGGATGTCGCGCTCACGCTCGGTGAGGGGGTCGACCAGGTCGATCCGCACGACGGGCGAGTCTGGGCCGTGGTCGGTCGCTCGCCGCCGGAGGCGGTCGAGCCAGTCGGGCGGAGCCCGCCAGGCGGCGTGCTCGACCAGCTCCACCGCCTCGCCCCCCTCGGACGCGACCGTCTGCAGCATCCCGTGGGTCGTCGCCAGGCCGACCGCGGCCTCGACGGCACGGGCCGACTCGTCGGCGTCGGCGACGACCCGGCCACGCAGGAGGCCGAGGACGACCGCGTGGCGGGGGCACCGGGGCGTGCTCTCCAGGAGGCCGGCGCTCGCTTCGGCCCGGCGCCCGCCGCCGAGGTCGACCCGGGCGGCGCACACCGGGCCCCAGAACGGGTCGTCGACCCTGCCGGCCCATTGCCCGGCGGCGTCGAGGTCGCCGGTGGCCAGGGCCAGAAGCGTCCCGGCGCGGGCCAGCCACGTCTGCCCGCCGCGCCCGAACGACTCCGCCTCCACCAGCGCCTCTCCCTCGGCCAGGACCTGCCGCGCCGCGTCGACGTCGCCCTGATCGAGGCGGGCCTGGACGAGCTCGGCGCACGCGAGCACCCGGCAGAACAGCATCGTCTCGACCTGCGTCGCGGCCAGCGACTCCAGCTCGGGCACCGCCCGGCCGTGGTCGCCCAGCTCGCGGTGGGCGATCGCCTCGGCGACCGCCAGCTCCGCCCGCAGGATCGTCATGCTCGCCACCTCGGCGGCCCTCCGCACCCCGGCGGCCACCCGTAGCGCATCCGCGGGCCGGCCGGCGAGCGCCAGACCCAGGGCGCGCGTCCCCTCGAACGCCAGCCGGCGCTCCGGGAGGCGGCGGCCGAGGGCGTGCTCGGCCTCTCGCACCTCGTCGCCATCCTCGTCCCAGCTCTCCGACAGCGCCACCTCGCGGGCCACCATGTTCCACCCGAACCGGCCGAGCGGGTCCTGCCACCAGCTCTGGCCCAGCTCCGCCATGCCGCGGCGAGCCAGGCGGCCACCCTCGTCCCAGTCGCCGCCGATGGTGGCCGCCATCGACTGCAGCATGGTCAGTCGGGCCCGCGTGGCCTCGCCGGGCGCCGACCGGTCCGCCCACCACGTCATGTCGTCGACGAGCTCGGCGAACCGTGACCGGCTCACGAGCAGGTGACACCAGGCGTACTCGATCATCGCGTCGAGGTCGGCGGTGGCGTCCTCTGCGGGGATGGCGGCGATGGTGCGGACGACGGTCGCCTCCCGGCCGCTGTCGTAGAGCTCGGCATGGGTGGCCGCGAGGAGCCGGAGCGCGTCACTGGTCCGCCCGGCGGCCAGCCAGTGATCCAGTGCCTTCGGCGTCTCGCCGGTGTCCTGGAACCACCGCGCGGCGCGGGCGTGACGTTCGGCGAGACGCTGGGGTGCAGCCCGTTCGAGCTCGGCGAGCAGGGCCCGGCGGACGAGCGCGTGCAGCTCGAACCAGCCCGCCTGGCCGAGGCGGCTGACGAACAATCCCTGGGCCTCGGCCTCCAGGAGGAGCAACCCCGCGTCCTGCCGCCCGGTGAGCGCCCGGGCCAGGCTGGCGCTGACCCGATCGACGACCGCGACGTCGAGCAGCACGTCGACCAGGTCGCGGTCCTCGGAGGCGAGGACCTCGCCCCAGACGTAGTCGTCGACGAGCATCTCGTCCCCCGCCGCCGGCACACCGGCGTCGCCCCGGGCCTGCTCGGCGCGGGCGGCCAGCGCCGCGAGCTGCAGACCGGCGGCCCATCCGTCGGCCTGCGCAGCGGTGGTGTCGATCCACTCTTCGGGCTGCGACGGCGCCATGCGAGTCAGCATCTCGTGGGCCTCGTGCCGCGAGAACCGCAGTTCCGCGAGCCGGACCTCGCGGAGCTGGCCGCGTGCCCGCATGCGCTCCCGCGGCAGCCCGGGCTGCCGGCGCGACAGGCCCACGATGCGCAGCCACGACGGCAGGTGCAGCAGGAAGGTCGCCAGCGACCGGGCGACCTCGTCGCCGCCCGCGAAGTGGAGGTCGTCGACGATCAACACGGCCGGCGGACCCGCGCGCCCGTCCAGGCCGTCGAGCAGCTCCTCCACGACGCCGGTCAGCCCGCCGGGCCGCCGCAGTCGGGCCTGCGCCGCGTCTGCACACCCGGGCGCGAGCCGATCGAGAGCGGCGATCACGCCCAACCACAGCTGGGAAGGATCGCAGTCGGACTCGTCGAGGGACAGCCATCCCGTGGCGACGCCTGCCTCGGCCGCCCATCCGGCGAGCAGGACGGTCTTGCCCACCCCGGCGGGAGCGACCACCAGGGTCAACGGGCCCTCGACCGCCTCGTCCAGCAGCCGCAGCAGGCGCGGGCGGCGCACGTGGTAGTCGGGGACCACCGGGGCCCGGAGCTTGGCCCTGAGCAGCGGGGACGTCGGCAGACCGGACACCCGTTGGTCACTGGGGTCTCCCACCTCGCCCATCACGAGCCCTCCCGCGTCAGGGGACACGCTCTCACGTACAGCGTAGAGGCCGGCACTCCCTGATGTTTGGGGGGCATCCCGCCCGGCGCACCACCCCGCGCGGGTGGTGTCAGCGCTTGCGCCGCGCCGGACCACCCCCGAGTGGGTGGTGTTGCCCCACCCGGGAACAACGGATCGTCGGTGTCGCTCGATGGACTCGGCGCGAGGAGGCTCACGTGAGCGAGCGGAGTGAGCGAACCATGAGCACAGTGCAGTCCTCGGCCCGGAGGGCCGATCTACCCGGGACCCCCGCCCGTGCCTGACGCCGGCAGTCCGACGCTCGCCGTCGTGCCGCCGCCGGCGGCCGGGGACAGCGAGCCCGCCGACTGGTACCGGCTGACGGCGGACGAGGCGTGTCGGCGGCTCGACGTCGAACCCGCGATGGGGCTCGGCGTGGACGAGGTGGCCGAACGCCGCGAGCGCTACGGCCCCAACAAGCTCGACGAGGAGGCCAAGGAGCCCACCTGGAAGGTGTTCCTGCGCCAGTACCGCGACCTGATGCAACTCGTGCTCGTCGGCGCTGCTGTCGTCAGCATCATCGCCCTCCAGGACGTGTCCACCGGCCTGGTGGTCTTCGGCATCACGGTGGTCAACGCCCTGATGGGCCTCCACCAGGAGGGCAAGGCGGCCGAGAGTGTGGCCGCCCTCCGCCAGATGCTGATCATCACCGCCAACACCCGCCGGGGCGGCGAGATCGTCGAGATCCCGGCCGAGGACCTGGTGCCGGGCGACATCGTCAGCTTCGAGGCGGGCGACAAGGTCCCCGCCGACGGCCGGCTGCTGGTGGCGGCGACGCTGGAGATCGAGGAGGCCGGCCTCACCGGTGAGAGCACGCCGGTGGCCAAGATCCTCGAGGCGGTGACCGGCGACGACGTGCCGCTCGGCGACCGCGTCGACATGGCCTACATGAACTCCCAGGTCACCCGGGGACGGGGCGAGATGGTCGTGACCGCCACCGGCATGGCCAGCGAGGTCGGGCACATCTCCGGGATGCTCAGCGGCGTCGAGCAGGAGAAGACCCCGCTCACCCGTCAGCTCGACCAGCTCACCGTGCTCATCACGATCATGGCCGCGGCCGCCCTGGTGCTGATCGTCGTGCTCGGGCTGGCGCGGGGCGAGGAGTTCGACGACCTGTTCCTCGTCGGCATCAGCCTCGCCATCTCCGCCATCCCCACCGGCCTGCCGGCCGTCGTCACCTACCTGCTGTCGGTCGGCACCCGGGACCTGGCCGGCAAGGGCGCCATCGTCAAGCGGCTGCGGTCGGTGGAGACGCTGGGATCGACGTCCGCGATCTGCTCGGACAAGACCGGCACGCTCACGCTGAACCAGATGACGGCACGGGAGCTGGTGGTGGCCGGCCGCCGCTACAGCATCGACGGCGAGGGCTACTCGACCACGGGCCGCATCCTGCGGGTGGCCGGCGACACCGACCTGCCGGTCGAGCCGTTCATGATGCCGATGGCGCTGGCCAACGACGCCGTCATCCGCGACGGGGCCTGCATCGGCGACCCTACCGAGGGCGCCCTGGTGGTGCTCGCGGCCAAGGGCGGCCTCGACGTCGAGGAGACGCGGCGGGCGTTCCCCCGCCTGGCCGAGGTGCCCTTCGACGCCGAGTACAAGCTGATGGCGACGTTCCACGACGTCGACGACGGCGGCCGCACCGTTGTGCGGTGCTTCGTCAAGGGTGCCCCCGACGTCCTGCTCGCCCGGTCCACCCACTACCTCGACGCCGACGGGGCGCACCAGCAGATGACCGAGGACGGTGCGTCCCGGGTCGCCGCGTCGAACGACCGCATGGCCGGCGAGGGTCTGCGAGTCCTGGCCGTGGCCCGCCGGGACTTCGACCCCGCCACGTTCGATCCGCAGGCAGACCTGCTCGCCCTCGTGTCCGAGCTCGAGCTCCTCGCGCTGATCGGCATCGTCGACCCGCCTCGCAAGGAGGCCAGGGACGCCATCGCCCTGTGCAAGGACGCCGGCATCCGGGTGCGGATGATCACCGGCGACCACGCCACCACCGCGGCCGCCATCGCCGGCCAGCTCGGCATCGAGGGCCGGGCGCTGACCGGGGCGGAGTTCGCCGCCCTCCCCGACCACGAGCTCCACGACCAGGTCGGCGACATCGGCGTCGTCGCCCGGGTCGCCCCGGAGGACAAGGTGCGCCTGGTCAGCATCCTCAAGGAGCAGGGCAACATCGTCGCCATGACCGGCGACGGCGTGAACGACGCGCCGGCGCTGGCCCGCGCCGACATCGGCGTGGCCATGGGGATCACCGGCACCGAGGTCACCAAGGACGCCGGCGAGATGATCCTGACGGACGACAACTTCGCCACGATCGTGGCCGCGGTCGAGGGCGGCCGGGGCCTCTACGACAACCTGATGAAGTACGTCCGGGTCCAGATGATCATGCTGGCCGGCTTCATCCTCACCTTCGTCGGCGCCGGCATCTTCGAGATCGCCGGCGGCGTGCCCCTCCTGCCCCTGCAGATCCTGTGGATCAACTTCGCCATCGACGTGCTGCTGGCGGTCGGCCTCGGCTTCGACGCGCCCAGCGCGGGCCTGATGCGGCGGCGTCCCCGGTCGCCGGACGAGCCGGTCATCCCGCCGGCGCTCGGCGTCCGGTTGGGCGTGGCCGGTCTGCTCATCGCCATCGGCACGCTGGGGGTGGTGTCCTGGGGCGAGGATCGCTACGGGCTGGCCGTCGCCACCACGATGGGCCTGGTCACCACATCGCTGCTGCACGTGGCCGCGGCGCTGGAGTGGCGGGACCCCCGCCGGAGCGTGTTCCGCCGCGACACCATCGCCAACGGGCGCTTCAACCTGTTGATGGTGGCGGCGGTGGCCCTCACCCTGCTGGTCACGACCTTGCCGCTGCTGCAGCGCATCTTCGACACGGTCGACCTGGGCGGCGATCAGTGGCGGGCGTGCCTCGTGGCCGTGGCCGCCTACGTCGCGCTGACGGAGGTCGAGAAGTTCGTGTTCCGCAGGCTCCACCCCGAGGAGGCCTGATGGTCGACGCCGGCCCCGCCTCCACGACCCGGGAACAGGTCCTGCGCGACGTGCGGGTCGAGCCGGGATCGGCCGCCGGCCTCGCCGGCCGGCCGACCCGCTGGACCGGGGGCGGCGAGTACGGGGGCCTGTCCACCCACGAGCTCGACGGCGCCGCCACGGCGTTCCTCGCCCGGGGCGTCGAGCGGCTCGCGGACGCGCAGGAGCTGCTGTGGGCGAGCGACACCTACGCCGTCCTGGTCGTGTTCCAGGCGATGGACGCCGCCGGCAAGGACTCGACGATCAAGCACGTGATGTCCGGGGTCAACCCCCAGGGCGTGGGCGTCGTGTCGTTCAAGAAGCCGTCGAGCGAGGAGCTCGACCACACGTTCCTGTGGCGCACGTCCAAGGCCGTGCCGGAGCGGGGGCGGATCGGCATCTTCAACCGGTCGCACTACGAGGAGGTGGTCGCCATCAAGGTCCACCCCGACTGGCTCGACCGGCAGCACCTGCCCCGGGGTGATCGCGGGCCGGCATTCTGGGACGACCGCTACGACGACATCAACGCCTTCGAGCGACACCTCGACCGCAACGGCACGAAGGTCGTGAAGTTCTTCCTCAACGTGTCCCGGGCCGAGCAGAAGCGGCGCTTCATGGCCCGGCTCGACAAGCCCGGGAAGCTGTGGAAGTTCAACGCCGCCGACGTGACCGAGCGGGCCCGCTGGGACGCGTACATGGTCGCCTACGAGGACGCCGTCACCGCCACGTCCACCCCGTGGGCGCCCTGGTACGTCATCCCGGCCGACCACAAGCACGTGATGCAGGCGCTGGTGGCCGCGGTCGTGGCCGACACGATCGAGGGCCTCGACCTGCGGTGGCCGACCGTCACGGACGCCGACCGCGAGGCCAACGCCCGGGCCCGCACCGTGCTGGAAGCCGACCCCGACGACTGACACAACCATGGAGGTACGTACAACATGCTGGCTGCCGAGTTCGGCACCGGCCAGGTCTTCTGGTCGATGCTGTGGTTCTTCCTCTTCTTCATCTGGATCTGGCTGCTGATCGCCGTCTTCGGCGACATCTTTCGCAGCCCCGACCTGTCGGGCTGGGGCAAGGCCCTGTGGTCGATCTTCATCATCGTGGTGCCCTACCTGGGCGTCTTCGTCTACCTGATCGCCCGGGGCCACAAGATGCAGGACCACGCCATGCGCAACGCCGCGGCCCAGGAGGCGGGGTTCCGCGACTACGTGCAGAACGTCGCCGCTGACGCCAACGGCGGCACGGCCGGCGAGATCACCAAGCTGGCCGATCTGCGCGACCGGGGCGTGATCACGGAGGACGAGTTCCAGCGGGCCAAGGCCCGGGCGCTCGGGTGACGTGACCGAGCGGACGGACACCGGCGTCGCCGCGCCGGCCGCTGGGAGCCCCCGACTCGGGCTCCTCCTGGCCATGGCGATGTTCGTGCTCGTCGTGGACACGTCGCTGATGAACGTGTCGATCTCGGCCGTGGTCCGGGACCTCGACACGACCGTCAGCGGCGTCCAGTCGGCGATCGCGCTGGAGGCGCTGGTGTCCGCCGCCTTCATCCTCATCGGCAGCAAGGTCGGCGACCTGTTCGGGCGCAAGCGGGCCTACGTGCTCGGACTGCTCGGCTACGCCACCGGTGCCCTGGCCATGACCGTCGCCCAGGGCTTGACCACCATCATCGTGTTCTGGGCGATCATCGGCGGACTGGGTGCGGCGCTGCTGCTGCCGGCCATGCAGTCGCTCATCCACGGCAACTTCGAAGGGGCCGCGCAGCGCAAGGTCTACGCCCTGGTCGGCGCGGCGGCCGCGGTGGCGGCGGCCGTCGGTCCGCTGCTCGGCGGGTTCATCACCACCTACCTGTCGTGGCGGGTCGCGTTCCTGTTGGAGGCGGTGATCATCGCCATCGTCCTCTCGGGCATCGGGCTCGTCCGGGACGTGCCCTACACCGGGTCCCGGGCCGTCGATCCCGTCGGCGCGGCCCTGTCGGTGCTGGGCATGGGCGGCATCGTGCTCGGGATCCTGGTGTGGCAGGAGGGCGGCGAGACCGTCGGCGCGTTCCTGCTGGTCGGCGCGGCAGCGCTGGGCGCCCTGGTCCGTTGGCTCGTGCACGGGAAGCAGCGGGGCCGGCCGACGCTGATCGACCCCGGCCTGTTCCGGTCGAAGGTGTTCCGACTGGGCATCTCGGGGCAGACCGCCCAGCAGGTGGCGCTGGGCGGCACGATGATCGCCCTGCCGATCTACTTCCAGATGGTGCTGGAGTACGACGCGATGCAGGCGGGCCTGTCAATCGCCCCGCTGTCGCTCACCATGTTCGGCATGGCCCTGCTCGCCGGCCGCAAGGCCGGGGACCGCCGGCCCAGCAGCATCATCCGGGCGGGCTTCGCCCTGCTGACGACCGGCCTCGTGGTCCTGCTGCCGATCATCCCCCGGGCCGACTCGGGCTGGTGGTTCGTGGTGCCGCTCGTGATCGTGGGTGCGGGGCTGGGCCTGCTGGTCTCCCAGCTCAACAACTACACGTTGGCGCCGATGACCGACGAGCGGGTCAGCGAGGCCGCGGGGGTGAACTCGGCCGCCGGCTCGTTCGGCCTGTCGTTCGGCCTGGCGTTCGCCGGCGCCATCATGCTGGCGACGCTGTCCTACACGTTCACCACGATGTCGGACGACAGCGCCGTGCTCCCCGCCGACGACAAGCAGCAGGTGGCCGAGGTGCTGGAGGACGACGCCGAGGTCATGTCCAACACGCAGCTCGACGGAGTTGCTGGCGGACGAGCCCGAGGACGTCCAGGACGAGATCGTCCGCATCAACACCGACGCCCGGCCCCGCGCACTGCAGGTGGCGCTCGCTCGTCCCGCTGCTCGCCGCCCTGGCCGGGCTCGTCACATCGTTCCGCATGCTCCGGCTCGCCGAGCCGGAGCCGTCCACAACGACGGAGGGGATGGCATGGGGATGACCACCGAGGCCGGGCAGGGACCGCCGGCGACCACGCTGACGATGCGCCAGGCCGCCTTCATCGGCGTCGGCGCCATGGTGGGCGCCGGCATCTTCGCCCTGCTCGGGTCAGCCGGCGAGGTGGCCGGCGCGGCCGTGTGGATCTCGTTCCTGATCGCCGGCGCGGTCGCCGGGCTGCAGGGCTACTCGTTCGCCAAGTTCGGCGCGCGCTACCCGTCGGCAGGTGGGTTGCTGGAGTACGTGGCCCGGGGGTTCGGGAACGGGCACACGACGGGCGTGATCGCCTGGCTGATCCTGGCCGCCAACGCGATCGTGACCGGGATGGTGGCGGTGTCGTTCGGCAGCTACGCCAGCACGGCGTTCGCCGACGGCGGCGAGGGGTGGGTGCCGGTGTTCGCGGTGCTCGCGGTGGTGGTGATGACGCTGCTCAACATCCTGGGGTCCCAGGCGGTCGCCCGGGCCCAGACCGTGGTCGTCATCGTGGTGCTGGGCATCCTCAGCGTGTTCGCGGTCACGACGCTGGCGAACCTCGACCTCGACCTGCTGGCGTTCTCCGGGTACCCGCCGCTGCAGGACATCGTGTCGAGCGTGGCGCTGACGTTCTTCGCGTTCCTCGGCTTCGGCGTGATCACGTTCACGGCCAAGGACCTGCGGGACCCCGGGCGCGAGCTGCCGCGGGCCATCTACCTGGCGCTCGGCATCGCCACCGTGATCTACGTGGCGGTGTCCCTCGGGGTGTTCGGCACCCTCACGGTCGACGAGGTCATCGACTCCGGCGGCACGGCCCTGGCGGTCGCCGCCGAGCCGGTCCTCGGTCGGGCGGGCTACTGGCTCATGACCGTGACGGCCCTGTTCGCCACGGCCGGCGCCACCAACGCGGGCCTGTACCCGGCGGCGGGCCTGTGCGAGGAGATGGTGGCCAAGGGCCAGTTCCCGCCCACCCTCGGCCACCGCTGGGGCAGTCGGGCCCCCGCGGGCCTGCTGCTGACCGCAGCCATCGCCATCGTCCTCGCCGCAGGCTTCGACCTCACGGCCATCGCCTCGATCGGCAGCGCCATCGCCCTCTGCGTCTTCGCCATGATCGCCACCGCCCACCTCCGGGTCCGGGACGAGACGGGCGCGAACGCGTGGCTGCTGGTGCTGGCCGTTCTGAGCACGGTGATCGTCCTGGCGACGTTCGCGCTGACGACCCTGGTCGACGAACCGGCGACGGCCGTCGCCCTCCTGGTCATCCTGGCCCTGAGCATCGCCGCCGACGCCACGTGGAAGCGAACCCGCGACCACGCACTGGCCCCCAGTACGGCCTCTGACCCTGGTCGGGTCGGGGAGATCTGAACTCCTGACCTCTGAACGGATGCGATCTGTTCGGGAACTGGCATCCAGCCGGATCTGGACTTACACCAGCATCGCGTTACTATTCAGGTGTGCCCGGGGTCACATCGGTCGACCACGATGCGTTGCTCCGCCGGCACGGCCTGCACGTCACGGCCCAGCGTCTGGCTGTTCTGCGTGCGGTGTCCGTCCGATCGCACAGCACGGCGGACGACATCTACAAGGTCGTACGGGCCGAGATCGGTGCCATCTCACGTCAGGCCGTGTACGACGCCCTCGCGGCCCTCGGTGACAAGGGCCTCCTCCGGCGCATCCAGCCCGCCCGGTCGCCGGCCCGCTACGAGGACCGGGTCGGAGACAACCACCACCACCTCATCTGTCGAACCTGCGGCCGGATGGTCGATGTCGACTGTGCGGTCGGCGACACCCCGTGCCTGACGGCGGCCGACGACTCGGGCTACGAGATCGACGAGGCCGAGGTCGTCTATTGGGGCCGATGTCCCGAGTGTGTCGCGGCAGTTGCTGTGTCTCCCGACGGCTGAGAGCGGACGCGCCGCGTGCGACATCAGCCGAGCAACACCTTGGATCCAGGAACCAACATCGAGAGCAACCAGCTAGTCGAACGAAGCACCGAGCGAGGAGAGGACCGACGTGTCTGACATCGGCAGCGAGAGCGAGAGCCCAGTAATCGACGCCCCCACGCCCAAGCCGCATCGGCCCAGGGCGAACCAGGACTGGTGGCCGGACCAGATGAACCTGCAGGTCCTCCACCAGCACTCGCCCCACGCCAATCCCATGGAGGAGGACTTCGTCTACGCCGAGGAGTTCAAGACCCTCGACGTCGAGGCCCTGAAGCGGGACGTCTTCGAGGTGATGACGACGTCCCAGGACTGGTGGCCGGCGGACTACGGCCACTACGGCCCCCTCTTCATCCGGATGTCGTGGCACGCCGCTGGCACGTACCGCATCGCCGACGGCCGAGGCGGCGGCGACGGCGGCGCGCAGCGCTTCGCCCCGCTCAACAGCTGGCCCGACAACGTCAGCCTCGACAAGGCGCGCCGGTTGCTCTGGCCGGTCAAGCAGAAGTACGGCCGGAAGATCTCCTGGGCCGATCTGATGATCTTCGCCGGCAACTGCGCCGTGGAATCGATGGGGTTGACGACCTTCGGCTTCGCCTTCGGACGACACGACGTCTGGGCGCCCGAGGAGATCTTCTGGGGCCCGGAGGACACGTGGCTGGGAGATGAGCGCTACAGCGGCGACAGGGAGCTCTCCGGTCCTCTCGGCGCCGTGCAGATGGGCCTCATCTACGTGAACCCCGAGGGCCCGAACGGCAACCCGGATCCCCTGGCTTCCGCCCGGGACATCCGAGAGACCTTCGCCCGCATGGCGATGGACGACGAGGAGACCGTCGCGCTCATCATCGGTGGCCACACGTTCGGCAAGTGCCACGGTGCCGTCGATCCCGAGTACATCGGTCCCGAGCCCGAGGGATGCCCCGTCGAGGCGCAGGGCCTCGGCTGGGCGAACTCCTACGGCAGCGGCAAGGGCGCGGACACGCTCACCAGCGGGCTCGAGGGCGCCTGGACCAACCACCCGGTGCAGTGGGACAACGGGTACCTCGACAACCTGCTCGGCTACGAGTGGGAGCTCACGACGAGCCCCGCCGGTGCGCAGCAGTGGACGCCCACCGATCCCGCGGCCCAGGGCACCGTGCCGGACGCCCACGATCCGTCGAGGACGCACGCGCCCATGATGCTGACCTCGGACCTGGCGCTGAAGATGGACCCGATCTATGCGCCGATCGTCAGGCGCTTCCACGAGAACCCCGACCAGCTCGCCGATGCGTTCGCCAAGGCGTGGTACAAGCTGTTGCACCGCGACATGGGACCCGTCTCCCGCTACCTCGGCCCGTGGGTCCCGGAGCCGCAGCTGTGGCAGGACCCCGTCCCCGCAGTCGATCACGAGCTGATCGGTGAGGACGACATCGCCGCCCTCAAGGGCAAGATCCTGGCATCGGGGCTGTCCATCCCTCAGCTCGTCGCCACCGCGTGGGTGTCGGCGGCGAGCTTCCGTGGCACCGACAAGCGCGGCGGGGCGAATGGGGGACGCGTCCGCCTCGCGCCACAGAAGGACTGGGAGGCCAACGAGCCGGCCCAACTCGCCGCGGTGCTGCAGACCCTCGAGCAGGTCCAGCAGGACTTCAACAGCTCACAGTCCGGTGGCAAGAAGGTCTCGCTCGCCGACCTGATCGTCCTGGGCGGGTGCGCGGCCGTCGAGCAGTCGGCGCGCAACGCCGGGCACGACGTCACGGTCCCGTTCGCGCCGGGGCGCACCGACGCCTCGGAGGAACAGACCGACGTCGACTCGTTCGCCGTGCTCGAACCGACCGCGGACGGGTTCCGCAGCTACCTCCCCGAGGGAGAGAAGCTGTCGCCCGAGACCCTGCTGCTGGACCGGGCCAACCTGTTGACGCTGAACGCGCCCGAGATGACGGTGCTCGTCGGCGGCATGCGCGCCCTGAACGCCAACTTCGGGCAGTCCCGGCACGGCGTCTTCACCGACCGGCCCGAGGCGCTGACCAACGACTTCTTCGTGAACCTGCTCGACATGGGCACGGAGTGGAAGGCGTCCGCCTCGTCCGAGAACGTGTACGAGGGTCGCGATCGCTCCACTGGCGAGGTCACATGGACCGCCACCGCCGTCGACCTCGTCTTCGGTTCGCACGCCCAGCTGCGAGCCCTCTCGGAGGTCTACGCATGCGACGAGTCGAGCGAGAAGTTCGTGCGTGACTTCGTGGCTGCGTGGGACAAGGTCATGAACCTCGATCGCTTCGACCTCACCTGATCGACGTCCCCGCGGCTGCCTCTCGACGCACCACGCGAGTCGCTCAGTCGACTCGCGTGGTGCGTCTGCGCTTGCCTTCGGCCGGGATCATCGGCCAGGGAGCGATCGCGGCAGCCCGAACGATGGGAGGCGGTAAGGCGAAGACGGTTGACCGCCGTCACTGTAAGGGCTAGCTTACCGTCAATGGTTGCTTACCAAGGGGACGGGTTCACCGCACTGGCCGATCCGTCGCGCCGGGCGGTGTTCGAGGCTCTCCGTGGCGGCCCCGTTGCGGTCGGCGAGCTGGCGAAGCGGTTCCCGATCAGTCGGCCGGCGGTCTCCCAGCACCTGAAGGTGCTCAAGGGGGCTGGACTGGTGACCGACCGCGCTGTCGGCAACCGACGCCTGTACCGGATCAGGCCAGAGGGGGTGGCCGAGATGCGCGCCTACCTGGATCAGATGTGGCGGGACGCGCTGGACGCGTTCGCCGCCGCGGTGGAACAACTGCAGAGCGAGGAGAACTGATGAGCCAGTACTTGTACGCACCCGTGGTTCGAACGATCACGGTGGCCGCTCCCCAGGAGCGAGCCTTCAAGGTGTTCACCGAGCAGTTCGGCAGCTGGTGGCCGCGGGAGTACAGCATCGGCGAGGCCGAGATGGCCGACTTCGTGCTCGAGCCCAAGGTCGGCGGCCGCTGGTACGAGGTCGGCGTCGATGGCACCGAGTGCGATACCGGCCGGGTCACCGCCTACGAACCGCCGGATCGGGTGGTGTTCGCGTGGCAGCTCGATGGCACGTGGCAGTTCGATCCCGACATCTCGCACGCGAGTGAGGTCGAGGTGCGGTTCATCGCCGAGGGGCCACACAGCACGCGTGTCGAGCTCGAGCACCGCGGTTTCGAGAACCATGGTGACGGTGCCCAGGGCGTCCACGGTGGCGTCGACAACCCGCAGGGCTGGAGCTACTGCCTCGACCGGTTCGCCCAGGCGGTTGCCTGAGCCAGCCAATTCCGGCGTGCATGGTGGAGATTTGAACTCCCGACCGAAGTCAGTCCTCGACGTCTTCCGGCTCCGGGTAATAGCGGCCGTCGGGCAGCACCAGGCTGGGGAGCTCTACGTCACCGAACTCCGCGGCGATCTCGCACGACCCGCTCGGGACCGTGCACGCGTAGAGGGCTGCGTCCTGCACGACGAGCGAGCGCCCGATGGCACCGTGGAAGACGAGCACCTGCAGCGTGTCGTCGTCCAGCCAGACGCCCGGGATCGCGAGTGACCCGGCGGGATGGTCGAGCGTGACGCGCTCGCCGGTGACGACGTCGTAGACCTCGGGCGTGATCCTGTCGATCGTGAAGGTCTCCTCGGTGGTGGGTGCGACCTCGGCCACGCCCAGGCTCAGCCAGGCGCCCGTCGGCGAGAGCCGCACGGGGTCGGTCATGCCCTCGGAGGGCCGGTTCCGGAAGGAGAGCAGCTCTCGCGCGCCCTCGACCGACCGGCCGGCGAGGATGACCTCGTCGTACATCGGGGTGAAGGCGATCACGCCGTTCTCCACGTTGTAGACCTCGAAGTCGTACACCCGGTCGTCCGTGATCCGGACCACCTGGCGCTCGCGACCGGAGTCGAGGTCGACCGCGACGACCCCCGTCGGTGTCCGCCAGTACCCGGTGCGGTCGTCGATCGCGAAGAACACGGAGTCGTCCGGCGGCCGCGCCCCGGGACAGGAAGGGACCGGGACTCCCCGGTCTCCTGGTCGTAGGTCTCCACGATCGGGTCTCCTGACGGATCGTCGCCGACCCAGCCGGCCAGCGATCCGCCCCGGTCGGACGCGAGCAGCTGCTGGTCCAGGTTGTCGGGCCGGGCAGAGGTCATGCGGCCGATCTCGGCCATCACCGCCAGCTGAGCGCCCAACGGTCAGGGCCTGGAGCAGTCAGTCAACGCACGCTCAGCGGTGTCCAAGACCGGGGTCCGCATGCGGGACAAGGGCTCCGCGATCTTCGGGAGGGGCTGAGACAACGTCGATCGCGATCGGAACCCACTTGCCGATCGAGCTCTCTGATCTCAGCATCCGCACAGCGTGCTCTACCCGCGCGGCGCTCGCGGTCGGAGCACGCCGGCCACCACGGACGCCGCCGGACCCCGGCGGCCAAGCTCAGCCAGACCCAGCCGCCCCTAACGCGGGACACCACGATCGCCCATAACTGACCAGAGAGCCACCACCACTCCCGCCGTCACATCCCGAGGCCGCGCGGTGTCCCAAAACGCCAGGGTCAATGTCGCACTCTCGGGTTTCGAGGCACAGTGGTTGCTGCATTCCGCAAGCGCTACGGATTGCCCGCTCTGGAGCGCTTACGCGGGCCAGAGCGGGCAGACGGGCGTCAGCGGCTGGCGCCGGCGAGGAATGTGGCGACGATGTAGGTGGCGTGCCGGTCGAGCGACACTCGTGCCCGGTCGTAGCGCATGGTGGTGCGGGGGTCGGCGTGGCTGGCGGCTTCTTGGACGTCGCGGAGCGGGACCCCGGCGTCGAGCGCGGCGGTGATCAACGCATGGCGCAGGGTATGAGGCCCGACGCGCTTGGCGATCCCCGCCCGCCGGGCGATGCGGCGCACGATCCGTCCGGCCGCGTGGCGATCGATCCGCCGGCCGGTGTCGCCGACGAAGATCGGCCCGTCGCAGCGTTCGCCGACCGCGAGATCGATGGCCCGGGCCGTCCGGGGCGCCAGCGGGATGATCACGACCTTGCCCCCTTTGCGCCGGATCGTGAGGGTCCGGTGGCCGCGTTCCAGCCCGAGGTCCTCGATGTCGGCGCCGATGGCTTCAGAGACGCGCAGCCCGTTGAGGGCGAGCAGGCTGATCAGTGCGTGATCCCGGGCGCCGGCCAGGCCCGCGGCGACCAGCATGGCGCCGACCTCGTTGCGGTCCAGGCCAGTGGCGTGGGACTCGTAGTCCAGGCGGGGTCGACGCACGTGCGCGGCGGGGGACACGGCGATCATGCCTTCCTGTTCGGCGTAGCGGTAGAAGCACGACACCGTGCAGAGCCGGCGTGAGATCGTCGCTCGGGCCCGACCCAGGGACTCAAGGTGGCGGGCGAAGCCTTCGATGTCGGCGCGCCGCGCCCCGAAGATCGCCACCCGATGTTCGGTGCACCACGCGACGTACTGGCGCAGGTCGAGCGTGTAGGCCTCGCGGGTGAGGCCGCCGTAGCCGGCCACGAACCCCGCCAGCGCCAACTGCTCGTTCGTGCTGAACACCTCGTCTCGTGTCGCGAGCACGGTGCCTGTCGAGATGGGAACGTCCATGGCGGAACCTCCAAGCGTCGCGCCGAGGCTCCAGTGGCCGGGACCGGTCAAGCAGCCCCAGCAACCATCAGAGGCCCCGACGCTACGTCTGGCCCGCGAGATCGCTCCAGAGCGAATTCTCTTTGTGTCAAGGGCGGGTTCCGGTTGCCGGTCGGGCGCGTGGAAGCAGGCTCGGGGTCGTCGAGCTCGGGCGGGTCCTAGGGTGGTGTCGGGTCCGGGAGTGACTCATCCGAAGAGCCGGCTGTTGCGGGGTGCGAGGCCGGTCACGCTGGATGCGAGAGTCGTCCCCGCGTTGTCCTCCCGGACCCACCTCAGCGCCGGTGTCGATCGCCGAGCACGGTCGTGCTCGCCGACGCGGTGTCAGTCGCGAGTGTCGGCGAGGAGCTGGCGGTAGATGACGTCGCTGATGCGGCGCTTGAGAGCGCGCAGCGCTTCCTTGTGCGTCTTGCCCTCGGCCAGCTTGCGCTCGTAGTAGGCGCGGCCGGGATGGTCGTGGGCGATCTGGGTGAGTGCCGCGGTATGGATGGCGTGGTTGAGCTGACGGTTCCCGCGGGGGTTGAGCCGATGCCGGGTCCTCGGGCCCGACGATGCTTCCAGCGGGGCGGTGCCGTTGTGCCGGGCGTAGTGGCCGCCGGTCGGGAACCGGCGGATGTCGCCGCTGTGCCCGACGATGATCGCGGCCCCGATCGGGCCGATGCCGTACACGTCGGTGACCGACGTCTTGGACGCCTCGACCGCGGTGACGGTCCGGGCCCGGGTGTCGGTCAGGGCCTGGTCGAGCAAGCCGATCTCGATGACGAACTGGTGGCAGGTCGCGACCCGCTCGACGGTGATCGGATCGCCGATAGTCACACCGGCCAGGAGTTTCACGGCCCTCGCGGAGCTGAGGGACCGGCCGGTGCCGCCCTCGATCAGCAGACACAGCACGGCGTGCAAACGGCACACGGTGCGGGTGCGCTGGGCGGTGAGCTGGTGGTAGCGGTCCGCCAGCAGCCGCAGGATCACCCGGTCCTCAGACTCGGCGCCCACCGTGTTCAACGTCGCGTTGCGCAACGCGACGACGGCGGCCGAGCGGGCGTCGTTCGGGTCGCTCTTGTCGATCCGGCCGGTGTCCATCAACCGCACCCGAGCCGACAGCTTCGGGGGAACCCGTCGCGCGCCGTGCGTCCCATCCTCCATCAGGGCACTCTGTATCGCTGGCACGGCTTGGGTTTTGTCGTTTGACCGCGGACTACCGCGGCTTCAGGTGGTGACGGCGAAGAGTCGCCACGCGGCCAGCGGGCTGGCACCACAGTGGGTGGCGAGCCGATACGTGGCCGCTGCTTGATTCGCTCTCAACGACAGCCGTCCAGACCGTCGAGACGCTGCAACGCCTCGACGCGCTACAGGTCGAAGGGGCATCGACCGAAGCCTCGGCATCGAGCTCTAACCGTACCGGAGCTGGGGTTGTGGCCTTCCTCTCCTCGGACCTCGAGACCAACCTGCTCGACCGCCTGGGCTGACGCCGGGCTCGCACTCTGCCGGGTGACTTCAGGCATCGACTCACGTAGGGTGACCGAGAGGCGAACGTCCGGAGGTGACGATCCGGTGCTCCAGAGGTGGGGGCGATACGCCTCCCGCCATCATTGGCGCGTCTTCGCCGCGTGGGTTCTGGTCCTGGCGGGCGTGTGGGTGGTCGGCATCTCGCTCGGCGGCGAGGCGAACAACGATTTCACGCTGCCTGGGTCGTCCTCGCAGGAGGCGCTCGACCTCCTCGAGCAGGACTTTCCCGCCGCCGCGGGGACCAGTGCCACCGTGGTGTACCGGAGCCGGAGCGGCACTGACATGACGTCGGACAGCTCGCTCCAATCGACGCTCAAGGACAGCATCGCCGACCTCGGCAACCTCGACGGCGTCGCATCGGTCGTCGGCCCGTTCGACAACGACGCTTTGTTCTCGTCGGACGGGACCGTCGCCCTGGCCAATGTCGCGTACTCCGACCCCTTCCAGGACCTTCCCGACAACGGCGTCGATGCGTTCGACGACCTGTCCGACTCGGTGTCCCAATATCGCAGCTCTGACCTCCAGATCGAGCTGGGCGGGTCGTTGCCCGGGGCCCAGCCGACGGAGGTCGAACCGATCCTCGTCATCTATGGCCTGATCGCCGCGCTCATCATCCTCCTGATCGCGCTCGGGACCTGGTGGTCGTTCGCGTGGCCGGTCGCCGGCGCACTCGTCGGCGTGGGCCTGGGCGTCGGTCTCGTCCAGATCCTCGAGGACTTCATCGACGTGCCGACCATCTCGGAGACCGCGGCGGTGATGATCGGCCTCGGCGTGGGCGTCGACTACGGGCTGTTCGTCATCGGCCGGGCGAAGGACTACCAGGACGAGGGCGAATCGCCGGCCGACGCCACGGGGCACGCGGTGACGACGATCGGGCGCGCCGTGCTCACCGCGGGCGCGACGGTCGTGATCGCGCTCGTCGCCCTGCTCATCTTCGACGTGCCCGCCGTCAGCGCCATGGCGTATGCCGTCGTGGTCGTCGTCGCCGGGGTCGTCCTGTCTGCACTGACGCTCCAGCCGGCGATCGTGGGAGCCGTTGGCACGCGGCTCGCCACGTCCCGCGTCCCGTGGGCGCGCCGCCGGTCGGATGACCGTGAGCGGCGGACGGCCATGCAGCGGTGGGCGGACCTCGTGACCCGCCACGCACCCGTGGCGCTCGTCGTGGCCGTCGGCGTGCTGCTCGTCCTCGCCATCCCCGTGTTCAAGGGCGACCTGCGCCTCGGCCCGCTCGACAACTCCCTGTTCCCCACCGACTCGACGCAGTACCGGGCGTGGGAGATCCAGTCCGACGCCTTCGGCCCCGGCTCCACCGACCCGTTCCTAGTCGTCGTCGAGATCCCCTCCGACGACACGTCCGCACAGGACCAGATGACCACGCTGGTCCAGGACGTCCAGAGCGCGGACGGCGTCGCCAGCGTCACCCCGCCGCAGCTCAACTCGGACAGCTCCATCGCCGTGTTCGAGGTGATCCCCTCCGACGGCGCCCAGTCCGAGGGCGCGGCCGACCTCGTGAACCGGCTCCGCGAAGACACCCTGCCCGGCGCCACGGACGGCACCGACCTCACCGCACTGGTCACGGGGACCAATGCGGTGTTCGTGGACCTGGACGAGCGGATCGAGGACCGGCTCCCCCAGTTCATCGGGGTGGTCGTCCTCGTCGCCATCGTGATCCTCGGACTGGTGTTCCGCTCCCTCGCGATCCCCCTCAAGGCAGCGGTGTTCAGCGTTCTCACCATCCTCGCCACGTACGGCGTCCTCGTAGCGTTCCTGACATTCGGCTGGGGCCGAAGTTGGATCGGCATCCCCGACGACATCCCGATCCTGTCGCTGCTCGCACCGGTGTTCTTCGCCGTCCTGTTCGGATTGTCGAACGACTACGAGGTCTACCTGGTGACCCGCATGCACGAGGAGCGGCAGGGCGGCGCCGACGCCCACGAAGCCGTGCGTCGCGGGCTCGGGGCCGGCGGGCACATCGTCATCGCGGCCGCGCTGATCATGATCTTCGTCTTCGCGTCGTACATGTTCCAGCCGGGCGCACCTGTCAAGCAGTTCGGCTTCGGCATGGCCGTGGCCATCCTGCTCGACGCCTTCGTGACCCGCATGACCCTGCTCCCGGCCGTCATGCAGCTCGGCGGCGAGGCGATGTGGTGGCCAGGGCGCCGGCGCCGGCGCCGCGCGACGCGCCAGGGAACCCGCGCCCCCCAGCAGGTCCCCACGGGCTGAGCTTGTCGCGTAGAGCGCGCCATGTTCCCGTCACGCGACACCAGCGGCAGCGCAGCTGATGACACGTCGCCCGCTCGAGGCCAGCCCGCCGGCGGGCGCCGGTGAGGATCTCGTCGACGCCATCGGCCGACAACGGCTGGCCGCGCCGGGGTCCCTTCAACACGACGAACACCCGATCCGTCGCTGAGCGCCGGGGCCGCTCGTCGTGGAGGTAGTCGCCGACGACGGCGAAGAACCGGTCGGCGATCGGCACGACCCGTTGATGGCCGCCCTTGCCCTCCGCGATGAACAGTCGCCGCTCACCGACCCACAGGTCCTCCAGTCGCAGGCCCAGCAGTTCGCAGCGGCGCAGCCCGCCCAGCACCATCGCCAGGACCATCGCCCGGTCCCGCTGGGTGCGCAGCGCTCCCACCAGCGCGTCGAGCTCACCGGGGGCGAGGATCTTGGGGAGTGTCCGCGGCACGCGAACCAGCGGCACCGTCCGCGACCGCTTCGAGCCTCGCTCCCGACGCGTCGACAGCCCACGGGGCACCGGGTTGGCGGCCAGAGCAGTGTCACCGCGGGCCGTCACGTAGGCGTAGAACCCCGACACCGACGACAGCCGTCGGGCGATCGTGCGAGCCGACAACCCCGACTCGCCATCCGCCAGGCGCACCACCTTCCGGTCACCGCGCTGGGCGGCGATGAAGTCGAACACGTCCACCGAACGCACCTCGAGCGGGTCCTTCGCCACCACGCTGAAGAACGTCTTCAGATCGAACGCGGTCCCTATCGCCCGGGGGCGTCCACGGTCGAGGCCCAAATAGCTGGAGCTAACGAACCGATCTCGGCGGCGCCTGACGGCAATCCCATGACCCGCTGATCTGGGCGAGATGGCGCATTACGAAACCCGCTGGTTCGCTTCGCATTCGGCAATCTCGTATCGGGCGCTCGATCGTGGGGCAGACTCTGTCGGGCGGGCCAGCAGAAATTGCCCGGGCACGACCACGTTGCCCCCGAAGCCTTACCGAGTGGGAGCCGGCGGCGCTTTGGCCGAGCGATTGGACGGACGTCGCCGACCCCAGCTGCGCGCGGCTGTTGACTCTAGAGATCGCCTCTGAGGCCTCCTCGAGACTAGTCTCGGGCCGTCGTCGAAGCAGAATCCTCAAGGCCAGGGCGCTGGCAATCGGCGAGAGGCACGAGGTGGCGGCGACCGCCACGGCGAGCACGAGTGTCACGCGTTCGATATCCAGAATTCCCGGCACCCTAATCACCCCTTCGTCGCACGTTCGTGATCACGCGACCCGGTGGGGGAGCGTAATGACGCGACGTCTCGTGCATTCGAACGAGCATTGAGCGGAGGTCCAGCGTTGGGGCGCATGCGACGGGCCATTGCCCGAGTTCTTGGGTGTATCTCGACACCGGCGCATTTGCTGGGGTTCGCCATAGCCGCCTCTCGGTCGGCCCAGCAGTGATCTTACGCCACTCTGCGTCGCAATGCGACTACTCCTGATCGCCGCGGCAACCATCGCCCTGGTGGTGATAGCCGTCGGCCTCGCACTGACCACACGGTGCGCGATGTCACCGGCGGGTCCGTGTCGCCGTCGGGACCCTCGAGATGCTTCTGAGCCAACCGGGCGCGTCGATAGTGGTGAGGACTCTCACCGTGTTCCTCCGAAAGTCGTCGCCTCGCAACCGCTTCTTACGAGTCCTTTTCCACTCGCCGAGGTTCGCAGAGAGTTCGAGCAGCACGACCGCTCAGCCATCGATCGCGAACTCGCCACCGCTTTGGCGGACGGCGACACACGAAACCCGCACATACAGTAAGCCGGGCAATCGCCCTGGCGGATCGACCGACCCCAGTACGCGGGCCGCGAGACATGCCAGCTCCCGTCCATATTCGGTGTGATCTTGTCGCCTACCCGCGACGAAACCAGTCTGACGGAGCGTGTTGGTCGGAGCAGCTGCTCGCTACTTTGCGATGCGGCCGGATCGGTCGACCTGTGCGCCGTCGACAGGCCGTCGACGGACGCATACGCGCCGATCTGGGCGGGGCGCGGCACCGCTCGGGCCAATGTTCGGCGCGCGCGTTGTCGGTGCCGCCTACCAACACTTTTGGCAACGCCTGTCGAGCGGGCTCGGCCTCTAGTTCCCGGACACCTTCGCCTTCGCCGTCGCGTTTCCGTTGCCCCGGTCCGTAGGTCATGGTCGGTCTGGCGAGCGCCGCTGTGCCGTTCCAACTCACGATCGGTCGGCGCCGGTCCGCCCGGGCATCAGGCAAGTTCGGCTTGGAGGGTCTCGGCGGCGGGCCGGCGGGGCCTGACCGGTCCCGGACCGAAGCCGACTCGCCCTGGTGTCGCATCGGAGAACCCCACCACCGAAGTGTCCCAGTTCAGAGAATGCTCGCGACGAGGACCGTGCACACAACCGCGCCGCCCCGCATGCTTCGAACGAAGACCGCCGGCGGCGACGGGCGCATCGAGCTGGTGGAACACACACCCGGCGCGTGACCGCCGCGGTTCGTCAGCCCGGGTTCAGCCGGCTTGTGCACGATGCACCGCACAACCCACGACAGGAGAGAGGTCAGATGCTTACACGGACGAAGGTGGTCATCGCCGGGGCGGCGGTTGCCGCCGCAGCGATCGGTGGCACAGGTGTTGCCGCCGCCGCCGGCGGTGGCGACGAGGACGAGACCGAAACGGCCATCACCGGCACCGAGCTCGACAAGGCCAGCGCGGCAGCGCTCGACCACACGGGCGAGGGTCGGGTCACCGAGACCGAGAAGGGCGACGAGGAGAGCCTCTACGAGGTCGAGGTCACCCTCGACGACGGCAGCCAGGTCGATGTGCAGCTCGACGCCGACTTCCAGGTCGTCGGCGACGAGAAGGACGACGACACCGCCGAAGACGACTGAGGACCGGCCGTCGGGAACGACGGGCCACATCACAGCGGGAGGTGGGCCGCCACCTCCCGCTGTGTCGCGTCCGGGCCCAGGACGCACGCCACAACCCGTTGTGACCAGGACAATCACCAGCCCCTCAGCTACCCCAGCCCGTGGACATCACCAGCCACATCTGGCACGCGCCAGCGCCGCAGACTCGATCTGTACGGCAGCACCGGGCGGGCGTCGGGCGCCAGATGCGCCGATCTGCGGTCCTTGTTGTCGTGCCGGTAGGCGGCGGTGATCTGTGCGTCCTCTGTTGTTCCGGGTCGACGACGGCGGGGTTCGGGTTGTGTGATGGTCCGCGTGATTCGGCTCGGGTGGAGTGAGCAGGTGCGGGTGCTCTCGTCGGGCCGGTGTTCGTTCTGGTCGGGGTTGTCGACCCGGGCTTGTCGGCAGGAGAGGCGACGCGGGTTCTTGGTCGACGCGTGTCGAGGGCGGGCCGTCGGCTCCGACTCGGGGAGGCAAGCCGAGTGCTGACCAGGAAGGAAGTTTGATGAGGAAGCTCTTCTCGTTCATGGTGACCACACTCGACGGGTACCACGTCGGTCCCGACGGCGAGCTCGACTGGTCCAATGTCGACGAGCAGTTCCACGAGTTCTCGATCCGGCAGATGAACGACATCGACACGCTGCTGTTCGGACGGGTCACCTACGAGCACATGGCCGAGTTCTGGCCCACCCCGGAGGCGATCGAGACCCTGCCGGTCACCGCCCGGCGGATGAACAGCGTGCACAAGGTGGTGTTCTCGTCGATGCTGACCGAAGCGACCTGGGAGAACTCCGAGCTGGTCAACAGCGATCCGGTGGCGAAGATCGAGGAGCTCAAGCAGCGGCCCGGCGAAGGCGACCTCGCGCTGTTCGGCAGCTCGACGTTCACCGCCAGCCTGCTCGAGGCCGGTGTCGTCGACGAGGTGAGGGTGATGGTCAACCCCATCCTGTTGGGCAGCGGCGTGTCGGTGTTCAGTGGGCTCACCGACCGGGTGAAGCTGCGTCTCGCCCGCACGATCACCTTCCGCAACGGCAACGTGCTGGTGTGCTACACGCCCGAAGCTCCATAGTCGACGCAACCGCTCCAGACGCGCCGATCGGTACGCCGCCATCGGGCTCGAGCCGACGCCGTTCTGGTGCCGTGTTCTGTGTGGTCATCGCCGCCGAGGACCGACGCCGATCGCCGAATCTGGCGCGCCTACGCCAGGCCGAAGGCGCGTTCCCGATCGGTAGCTCTGCGCGACCGAGGACGTAGACCTTCCTTGCCGCCGGCGCTCGAGTGGAACGTCGTCGCGCTTCGACGTCTACACGCGTTCGTAGGTGAGGTGCACGGCGTTCCGCGAGGGGCGAACGTCGCGTTGCCGGTAGATCTGGCGCGTCCCTGGCTTGAAGAGCGGTGTGCCGCCACCGAGCACCATCGGGGCCAGGTGCAGGCGCAGCTCGTCGACGAGGCCCTGTTCCAGCGCCTGGCCGACGACGTCGCCGCCGCCCATGATCACGACGTCACCATGGATCGCGGTGGCCCGCGCCTGGTCGATCGCGGTGACCAGATCGCTGACGAAGGTGACGCGCATTCCCAGTTCGCGTTCCAACCGGACCTCTTGCGGCGGCGAGTGGGTGACGACGAAGAACGGCGGCGTCCCCGTCTGATCGGCGCCGTACCCCATCTCCTCGTTCCAACCATCGGGGCCGTCGACGACGTCGAACAGCCGCCGCCCCATCACCACCGCACCGCTCTGCGCCGTCGACTGTTCGAGGATCTCGGTGTCGACCGCGTCCTGCTGCATGACCCAGGTGTGGAGCTCAGGTGCATCGCCGAGCCCGTGTTGCTCATCGGCACCATCCCCCGTCACGAACCCGTCGAGCGACATCGAGATGTCAGCGATCACCTTCGGCATCAGAGCCTTCCTCTCACTTCCAGCTGGGTCCTGGCGACATCATGCGGTGGGGTCGAGCGGTGGGTGCTCGAGGACGCGGGGCCGGTACTCGACCAGCTGGATGCGGCCGTCGAAGGTGCGGTTGTCGATCATCTCGAGGGCGACGTCCGGGTAGCCGTCGTAGATGCGTTCTGCTCCCGTGGCGCCGGTGATCACCGGGAACATCACGACCCGGAAGCGATCAACGAGTCCGGCTCGCAGCAGCGACCGGCACAGGCTGATGCTGCCGATCGTGCTCATGAGGCCCGAGCCGCCCTCCTTCATCGCCCGGACCGCTTCGACCGCGTCATCGCGCA
Source organism: uncultured Acidimicrobiales bacterium (assembly GCA_963735375.1). Classification (GTDB taxonomy): domain Bacteria; phylum Actinomycetota; class Acidimicrobiia; order Acidimicrobiales; family VFJN01; genus ZC4RG19. The sequence continues at coordinate 436,284 of CAVTKS010000001.1, read as the reverse complement.
CGAGCGTGGAGTTGGCCCACGTGAGCGGCTCCTCGAGAGAGGCGGAGAACACCACCTTCGACGCTCGCGTGAGTCCGTCGACGGACGCCTCCTCGTCGGCGGTGAACTCGTCCGTTCCCGCTGGGGTCTCTCCGGCAGCGAAGCCCGACATCAGCCGGTACGTGTTCGCTCCCATCACGTACGTGACCTCGGGTTGTTCACCCAGCCAGGCGAGGTACTCAGGCCCCTCGAGACCCCAGAAGCCGGGCCAGCCCTCCCCCGACGCGTAGCCGTCGAGGGAGGTGATGAAGTCGACGAGGAGTTCTGGCATGGTCGTGTCCTTGTCCTTGTCCTTGGATGTCAGGTAGCCGCTCCTGCCTTCGCTACCACGGCGGCACGAGGTTGGACGGGCGGCGAGTCGAGAACTCATCGCGAGCGCGCGACCGAGTCGGCGATGTGGACGTGGCAGATGCGTACCGAACGGCGCCCAGAAGGCGCGTGTCGAGGCCCGCCGTTCGCGCCACCTGAAGCCGGCTGAGCGGTGAGCCTCGGCAGCCCACGCTCCAGCGCTGCTACCTCCCGCGAGCGCGCCCGATCGACGGCTACGGGCGCAGCTTCGTGTGCCTAGCCAGCGCCAGAATGACGCCCGGCGTCGTCGACTGGTGTGGGATCGTCGCAGGGTGAGGCTCATGTGGTTTGAGGAAGGAGGCGGCGCGACGGCACGGGATCGGTCGAACGCTGGTCGCTGCGGCGCAGGACCGGCTGCGATCGGCAGGCGTCGAGTACCTGCAAGTGAAGACGCTCTCGGCCTCGGCGGACGACAAGCCCTACCTGGGAACCCTGGCCTTCTACACCGCGCTCGGCTTCCGCGTCCTCGAAGAGATGCCGTCACTCTGGGACGCCGACAACCCCGCCGTCCTCCTGATCAAGCGCCTGTGAGTCCTCGCGGAGCGCGGACCGAATGACGGATATCGAGCGTCACGAAGAGCTGATCCAGGCGCACATAATCACGTGAGCCAACGGCCTCGCCATTAGTGAGCAGCCGGCGATCTGGCGCTGACCCCGCCACCGAGCTGGTCGCGCCAGAATCGGTGACCTGCAGGATCGGGAAGGGATGTCGAGGCACCGTGTTGCTGGATTCCGCTAGCGCGACCGATTGCCCGCTCTGGCGCGCTTACGCGAGCCAGAGCGGGCTGGTGTTGTCAGCGGCTTACCCCGGCGAACCGGGTCAACCCCAGGTGGGTCGCGGAATGATGAGCGGCTCGTGATGTGTACGGCTGCGGATGCCGGAGGTCGGCCCTGCTCCCGCACTGGGTCAAGGCGGAGACCAGCGATCCCGAGTTCCTCACGTACCTGTGGGGCGCCGCCGTATCGGTGGCCTTCTTGCGGGCCACTCAGCCGCAGCCGGCCGCCGACCGCTCCTCGTCGCTGTGGTCCGATTGTGGCGTGGTGAACCCCGGCGGCACCTCGGGCTCGAGGACGGCGAGGTTCTCGCGTGTGCGGGCCAGGTACTCGTACGTCTCCCTCTGTTCGGCGTCGCTGCCGGCCGAGAAGCGCCGCTTCACGAAGTCGTGCGTCTCCGGATCGAGCCAGATCGTGGCGTCGTTCTCGACATCGAGGTAGCGCAGGAGCTCGCGGCCGTCGACGATCTCGGTTCCGTCGGCGACCAGCGAGCCGTCGTCGAACATCGTCTCCGGGACCGACTCGACCCGCCAGCTGTCGCCCAGGGCCTCCCGGGCGGTCTCGATCGGTATCCGCAGTTCGCTGTCCTGGTACTCCCGGAAGCAGTGGTCCACCTCGCGTGTGACGATGACCACCTCATCGCCGACCTCGCGCATGCTGAGCCAGCCGCTGTCCCACAAGGCGTGCCCGGCGGCATCGATGGAGAGCTCCCGCCTGAGGCCCGTGTCTTCGTCGATCCAGCTCCGGTTGACGAGGCCCTCGGCGTTGCGGTGCTCGGTCATCACGATCCCGTTCGGTCGGGTCGTCTCGGTCGTGGTGACATCGGCCGTCGTGGTCGACTGCCCGGCTGGGGCGATGACCGTGGTGGGTTTGTCCCGCCCACCCAACAGCGCCACGCCGGCCGCCAGGGCCACGACGACCACGAAGGCCGCTGCCAGCAATGGGCGGTTGGTCCCGCGGGACCGGAGGGGCGCCGCACGGCGGTCGAGACGGAGATCCGCCAGCGCGCTGGCCGCGTCGCCGGGGGCCATGTCCTCGCCGCGCGACGCGAAGGTGCGGCGGAGGCGGTCCTCGACCGGGTCGGGCGTGGGTGTGGTCGGGTCGGTCACGGCGTCATCTCCTTGCGCAGCTTGACCAGGGCCCGGTGGATGCGGGTACGGGCGGTAGCCGGGCGGCACCCCGTGACCCGTGCGATCTCGTCGACGGGCAGGTCCTCGTAGTAGCGGAGCACCAGCGCCACCCGCTGGTCCCGGGGGAGCCTCGCGAGCAGGTCCCAGGTCTCGTCGATCTCGGGCGGTTCGACCCGGTCGGCCGACCGGGGTTCTCGGGCAGTTCCCATCGCCGTGCGATCGCGCCAGGCGAGGCACAGGCGGACGAGCGTGGTCCGCAGGTAGGCGGCGGGGACGTCGACCGCGTCCCACCGCTGGTGCAGCCGGACGAACGCGTCGTGGACCAGCTCCTCGGCCACTGCAGCCTGCCCAGTCATCAGGTAGGCCACCCGGCGAAGTCGGTTGCGCTCGGTGCGGTAGACGAGCGTGAACGCCTCGGCGCCCGGCCCGGCTCGGGTATCGGTCATCACATCCCAGGTTGATCGCTGAGCAGCTCGCTATGTTCCGTCTCGCCGAGTAGCGCCGAGTGCCCGCACCGAGTGCACAACGCCCATTTGGCTCGTCAGCGCAGAACGCCGTGCACGCCGAGCGGCAGATCTGGCGCGTCAAGCGTGGTGGCCCCTCGGGTATACCTCGCGGCGGGCATCCGCTCTACATCTTGCCCGGAGGGTCGAACGTCGGGTCAGTCAGGATCCGCCAGCCCTCCGCCTCGATGAGGACCGTGGGCCTCCGATGTGCGTGAGGCGGATCCCGGTCACGCCGGGTCGGAATCGTCGGTCTTCGCGTGGCGCAGCGCCCAGTCGAGCGCGTAGTCGGCAACTTCTTGCCAGCCTTCGATCGACGGAAGCAGGTGTGGTCCCTCAAACTCCTTCACCTCGGTGATGGTGCCCGCTGCCTTGTAGTGCTTCGCATTCGATTGCTGGATCTTCGGCGGCATGAGGTGGTCGTCGCTGCCCGAGATGAACAGCAGCGGCGCGCGATTCGGGTTCTTGTAGTCGACGTAGGTGTCGTCCTTGCCGGGATGGATGTTGGCGAGCGCGCTCCCCCAAAAGATGTGCCCCGAAGCGGGAATGTGGTAGCGCTCGTAGAGCTCGCGGCCACGCCCCTCGCCGAACGTGTTGGTGAACGTGTACTGCCACTGCTCGAACGTGAGGCCCACAGCCCTATGACGGTTGGCCGGGTTCTTCAGGACCGGGAACGACGCCCTCACCTGCGACAGCGGTATGCGCTTGACGCCTTCGGTCGGCGCGGAGTTGATGGCTACGCCCACCGCGCCGTAGCCGCGGTCCATGAGCAGCTGCGTGAACACGCCGCCCGCCGAGTGGCCCATCAGGATGGGCGGTCGATCGAGGCCCCCGACCACCCCTTCCAGACGCTCCATGATCTGCGGGACGGTGACCTGCTCGATAGGGGTCGGGTCGGCGTTCAGCGCCTCAACCTCGACCTCGAAGCCTGGGTACGCCGGCGCCAGCACGGTGAAACCCTTCGCCTCGTAGTGGGCGATCCACTCCTCCCAGCTTCGAGGGGTGACCCAGAAGCCGTGGATCAAGACGATGGTGTCGGGAGAGTTGCTCATGACCGTGACCCTAGGGCTCGGAAACCGGCCGTGACAGCAGTCACGTCACTGAAGACACGGGCTGCGTTCGAGGGCCCGGAACATGCGCACCGGCGAGTCCTCACCATCACACTGTCGACCACTCCATGCGCTGAACAGAGCGGGCGGGTTCCGACGACGACCCCCTGTCCTCTAACAATCGATGTGTGAGGACCTCCTCGGCACGGGCGTGGGCAACCATGTGGTTTCTCAAGTACCGGGGCTCGAGCAAGGAGGTCCTTGATGAGCATGGTATGTGGGTTGGATCTGCATCGACAGCAGATCACCTTCGATGCGATGGAGACGCAGTCCGGGGAGGTGTGGCGGGGCCGGGTGTGGCAGCCCGACCGCGAGCGGTTCCGGCGCTGGCTGCGTCACGACGTGGCCCGCAGGGCCAACGGGCAGCCAGTGGCGATGGCGGTGGAGGGCTGCACGGGTTGGCGCTACGTCGTGGAGGAGATCATGGCGGCCGGCTTCGAGGCACACTTGGCCGAGCCCGCCGACACCCAGGCAGCGCGGGGCCGCAAGCGTCACGCCAAGACCGACCGCTCCGACTCGCGACTGTTACGCGAGTTGTTGCAGTCCGGCGATCTGCCCGAGTCGTGGATCCCACCGACCGCGGTGCTGGAATGGCGGGAACGGGTCCGGCTCTACAAGTCGCTGGTCGATCAGCGTGCCGTATGGACCCAGCGCATCCACGCCGAGTTGTTCCAACACGGCGTCGCCGTGCCCGAGACCGCAATCGGTTCCGCCTCGACCCGGGCGTGGCTGGCCGACGGCGACGTCGAGCTCAGTCCGGCCGGCCGGCAACGGATCCGGGTCGGCTACGCGATGCTCGATGGCAGCGATACCGAAGCGCAGCCGTTGAAACGGGACCTGCAACGCTTTGGTCACCGCCAACCGGCGTGTCAGGCGCTGGCCGACGCCAACTACGGCATCGGTGGGTTGATCGCGGTGGCGGTGTGGTCCGAGCTCGGCGACTGCCGCCGCTTCTCCCGCTCCGAACAGGTGGTGCGCCACACCGGTTTGGACGTCACCGTCGACGCGTCGGATCGCCGCCGGGCGAGTGGCTACCTGTCACGGCAGGGACCGCCGACGTTGCGGTGGGCGCTGTTCGAAGCAGCCATGAACGCTTCTCACCACCGCAGCCCCGACCACGCCTACTACAGCGCGGTCAAGGATCGTCACGACGGCAAGCTGGCCGCCATCGCGGTCGCTCGCCAGTTCGCCCGGCGCTGCTACCACATCCTGCGCAACCTCGATCCCGACGTCGTCTACGCGATGCCGGCCTGATCACCGTCGGCTGCGACGGCCGGGACCGCCCACTCCAACATCACGGGTCTCCACCGCGGTCAGCTCCTGTCACCGGCGTGCCCGCCAGCCCTCGGGCTGGACGGCCTTCTAACACTGACGCGACCGCGCTCCCAACCCACGGGGGACACCCAATCACGATTGTTGTCGCCGACGACACGACGTTCGTCGAGCACCCAGGAAACGCAGGGCGCCCCCACGCCGCCGTCAACCGGCCCATACCGAGCCTGCACCGACCCTCGGGTTGGTCAAGGTCGTACGTCCTCACTTCGCTGCGGGCGCTCCACCTTGACAAACGCCTGCGGCCCAGAGCCCTCCGCGCCAAGAGGGCCTTGACAGCAGGTCCTCACACAGGAAACGCCGGTAGGTGACGCGGCGCGCGCACCGATTGCCCGTAGGCGATCACGTTGTCACGCGGATGCGCCGCACAGATCGAGCACGGTCTTCCGGGGCAAGGCTCTCGACCCCAGAGCCAGCCACCGACCTGTCCCGCCCACGTGTGCGGTCCCAGGAGATGGTGGACAGATCCGTCCCACACGGCGCGCGAGACCCGGCCTTGCCGAAGCTCGCAGTCGACGAGCCCTCCAGGTTGTAGGCCAGCGGGTTGACCCCTTCGCGTTCAAGAAGCCCACGAAGCCTCTCGCGGGTCAGCGGCCCGGCGACGTAGTCCACGCACGGATGTTGCCCGACTTCGGTTCCGAGCGGCAGATCTGGCGCGTCAAGCATCGTGGCCCCGCGTCGCGTGCTGACCATCGCAAGCGCCCTCGGCCGGCTCTCTTCAGGGGCACTCAGGGAGACGCCGGTATGGCGTTGCGCGACGTCGTGGCCGCTTCGCTTGGTGCCTCAGGCTGTCCACGCCGGCGACGCTTCGCCGCCAAGGCCACGCCGACGGCGACCATCACGGCCGACGCCCCGGCCAGTCCGGTGGCTGCTTGTCGACGCGTCCCCGTGGCCGCGTCACAGGCGTCCCACGCCTCGACGCTGAGCTGGCCCCCCGTCCGCGGCTCGAGGAACGCCGCCTCGCAAGTGACCCGCCACCCCGATCCATCAACAGGCAACTGCGTCAGCTCTAGATCGACGACAACTCGACCCGATCGACCGACGAGAGCCGCGGCTGGCAGTCCGATGACCAAAGCGACTGCGAGAAACAGCGCAGGGACCCGCCGGCTATCACCGCGACCGAGTCCCCAGGCGGCGACGACCAGACCAACAAGAAGCAGCACCACCACTACGAGCGGCACCACTGACGTCCACCACGCCGCGGGCGAGACGTTGAGGCAGTAGGAGCACCCGAAGATGGCGCACGATACATCGCCACCTGTGGTCCTTGTCCGCACCACGCGACCCTGCCGTCCATCGTCGCGGACGCGAGATCGCAGATCTGCGCTGCCTCGCGGCGTCACTGAACGAAACCAATGGGGGCCGCCACGCCAGCCGCTCCAGTGGGAGCCAGCGGCAATGGACCGGTGCCGCAGGCTGACGACGAGTGCCCGGCGATCGGTGATGATGATGACGTGATGCGCGATTTCACCCCTGGCGACCAGACGGCGGTGGGAGAGCTGGTCCTCGGAGGGATGCGCGAGCGATGGGGGGACGCTTATGACCCCTCGGCCAATCCGGACCTGGACGACATTTCGGCGAGCTACATCAACCGAGGCGCCGAGGTAGTCGTGGTAGACATCGAGGCCGAGATCGTCGCCACCGGCACACTGCTGCCGGAACGCAATCGCCGTGGGCGGATCGTCCGTATGTCCGTCGATGGAGCCCACCGCCGGAAGGGGTTCGGCCGACAGGTCGTCGAGGAGCTGGTTCGGCGTGCCCGTCAGCGGGGCATGACCGAGGTTCTCGTGCTCACTGACACGCCCTGGACGAGCGCCCTCGCTCTCTACCGCTCGTGCGGGTTCGCCTACGTCGGCCAAGACCACACCGACACCCATCTCGCGCTACGTCTCTGACCAATCGGTAGCGCCATGGCGGAAGAACTCGGGGCGCGATATCGGCAGATTTGAGCGCTCACCAATCGAGGCGCGGTGCTACCCGCCGTACTCAACGACCTCGACTGCCGCGCGAAATGCATCCGATTCGATGTGGCCGACGCCGCCCTGCAGACCCTTCAGTACAGCGATCTCTCCGCCGTGCTGCTGCGGATGCGAATACCCGTGCAGGTCGAACAGGTCTCGGCCTTGCCACATCCCTAGCCCAGCGCGCGTCATGTCCACCGGCATGTCGAGCTGCGCTTCGGTCAGTCCATCGAGCGATGCGAGGACCGACGCGTGCACCGCCCGGCCATAGCGCCGAAGCAGCCCCCACTCGACCGGACCGTGGCGGACCCAGCGGTCGAAACGATCGGGGTCATATTCAAGTGGCTGACCTACGTTCCCGCCCCACTGTTCGACCAATGGCTCGCCGTGATGGATGAGTCGGTTGACCTCGACATCCGCGTTGATCACGACATGCAAGTACGTCGCGCCGATCGAGTTCGCGGTCCCTGGGGGCCACCAGTTCGCCTGCTCGGTGGTCACATCGCTCACCGTGTCCTCGAACCAACCCCACGACTTCGTGGACTGTCGTCGCAGGACATCGACCTCAGTCGGTGGTTCAGCCATACCCACCTCCCCGACTACATCGCCGTCCGAGGCGAAGAAGCACATAATGGCACCCCTCCGTCAACCAGGCGACGGGTAGTGGGGTGGGCGTGGTCTCGATGGCGGGCCCGGGCTGTGGCTTGTCCGAACGGCCGGTCGTCGGGGTTGGGCTGGTCACGCTGGATCGCAGAGTCGTCCCCACTTGCCCTCCCGGGCCCGCCTTCGCCTGGCGTTCAGCGTCGGTGAGGAGTTGGCGGTAGATGATGTCGGAGATGCGTCGCTTCAGACAGCGCAGCGCTTCCTTGTTGGTCTTGGCTTCGGCGAGCTTGCGGTCGTAGTAGGCGCGGCCGGGGCTGTGGCGGTTGCGGATCTGGGTGATCGCTGCCATGTGGATCGCATGGTTGAGCCGCCGGTTGCCCTTGAGGTTCACGCAGTGGACCGGCCGACCGGCGCTGCCCTTGTCGTCGGGCGCGGTGCCGTTGTAGCTGGCGAACTGGTGGCGATCCCGGAACCGAGCGACGTCACCGACCTCGCCGATGACGGTGGCGGTGATCACCGGGCCGATCCCGTAGATGCCGGGCAGGCCAGTCGGGGTGCGCTTGACCATGGCCCGGTGGTGGCCCGACCTGGCGTTGCTCACTATCGCGAGCGCCCTGGGCCAGCACTTGCGGGACAGGGCGCCGGTCCTTCGGTGCTACGGGTGCGCGATCCTCGCGCCCTTCCAGCAGGTCCGACCGGGGACCGATGAGAAATGGCGGCGGCGCCGGTCTGACTACGGTCCGCCAGGTGCCTGCGACCGCAAGCAAGGGAGAGCAACCTATGAGACCGCTCCGCTACTCGATCAACGTCACCCTCGACGGCTGCTGCGATCACCGGGTGGGGATCCCCCCGGACGAGGAGTCGCATCGCTATTGGGCCGCCAACCTGGAACGAGCCGATGCCCTTCTCTTCGGCCGGGTGACCTACGAGATGATGGAGGCAGCGTGGCGGCAGCCGGCGACGGGAACGTGGCCTGACTGGATGGCTGATTGGATGATCCCCTTCGCCCGGACGATCGACGGGGCGAAGAAGTACGTCGTGTCGGGCACCCTGGACCGGGTCGATTGGAACGCGGAGCTCGTGCAGGGTGACCTGGAGAAAGCCGTTCAGCAGCTCAAGCGGGAGCCTGGCCGAGGCGTGTTCGTGGGAGGCGTGACCCTCCCGCTGGCCTTGGCGGATCTGGGATTGATCGATGAGTACGAGTTCGTCGTGCAGCCCATCGTGGCCGGCCACGGCCCGACGTTGTTCGCCGGCTTGGGCGAGCGGCTCGAGCTGAAGCTCGTGGGGCGCCAGGAATTCCGGTCGGGGGCGGTCGCTCTGCGTTACCAGCCCAGTCGAGTCACGGCTTGAAGGTCGGCTGCCCCTGGGCACGCGGGCCTGGCAACTCCGCCACAACGCCGAGGTCGACAGAGGCGTGCCCTCGAACGCCGAGTCACTGTCGCACTCTCGCGTGTCGAGACGACATCGACCCGCAGTCGGAGATCCGCTACGACGTGTATGTCGACGGCGCGCTCGCAGCGGTCGGCCTCGGCACGAACACCTGGCTGTCGTGCGAATCGGCGGACCCCGTGGAGATCTTCGTCAAGGCGGTGGACACGTCCGGCAACGTGTCTGGTCCCAGCAACACCGTGGTCTTCGACGACTGCAACCCCTGACGCCGAGTCACCTACCGCGAGCCCCGAGGGTTCGGGGCTCGCGGTAGCCCGGCCGGGGTGGGGCTCGACCAGGAGATCGCTGAAGAGTGCCGCCAGGCAATGGGCACGCCCGCGTCGCCGAACCGGTTTGAGGGCGCTCACGACCGTCGGTTCCCTGGCCGACGCTCTGCTTCGGGGGACGGTCGGATCCCCGGTCCCGGCCGCGCCAGTGTGGTCGAGGGCTTCGTCGGAGAGCTCGCCGTACTCCCGCTCGCGCCTCCCGCCGCAGGTCGTAGCCGATGACTACCTGTCCAGCTGCGAACCGCCGCCCCGCCCGGGCCCTTCGGCGAACTGTTCGACCGGCACGCAACGACGTTGTTCCGGTACTTCGTGCGCCGGGCTGGGCCCGATGACGCCGACTCGCTGCTGGGGGAGCTCTTTCGCATCGCGTTCGAGAAACGGGCGCGCTTTGACACTGACAGAGCGTTGGCTCGGCCGTGGCTGTACGGGATCGCGAGCAATCTCTTGGCCCGCCATCGGCAGGGAGAGGCTCGCCGTCTCGACGCGACAGCTCGGTTGGTGAACACGTCCATCACCGCACCCGACCTGTTCTCCGAGGTCGACGCTCGCCTCGACGCCTCGCGTCTCTGGGCCGACGTCGCCGCCGCGATCGCCACGCTCCCGCAGGGAGAACGCGACACCCTTCTGCTCTTCGCCTGGGAGGGCATGCGGTACGGCCAGATCGCTGCTGCGCTCGAGGTTCCCGTCGGCACGGTGCGTTCGAGGTTGAACCGGGCGCGTGGTCGACTCCGCGAACTCGTCGGCGAGAGCGAAGAAGAACGAGTGACAGCGACACTTCGTCCCGACCGGGTCTACCCCGTCGACGAGGGCGACCCCGGATTGTTCAAACGCGAGAAGGAGAGGCTCATGTCCACGATTGGAACCACGACACCTCAAGCTGAGGCTTGGAGTCGCACATCGGCGATGTACCCGCGTCTCACCTATGCGGACGAAGTCGCAGCGCTCGAGTACCTCACCCGTGTGTTCCAGTTCACCGAACGCCGCGAGGCCCGGATGGGCAGTGGCGACGACGAGCAGGGGATGCTCGCCTGGCTCGAGTTCGGCGACGGCGTGGTCATGATCGGCCGGGCCACCGCAGCCGCGTGAAACGTCCACCACCTCTACAGCCCCGGCGATGTCGGCCACGCGACGGTGATGATCAACGTCACGGTCAACGACATCGACTCGCACTACGAACACGCCCTCGTCGAGGCGCCACGATCACCATGCCGATCGAGGACGCCTTCTACGGATTCCGCGCTACGAGGCCGACGATCTCGAAGGCCACCACTGGCACTTCCAAGAGTCGCTCGAGGCGATCCGGGCGCGCGAGCAAGACGCTGGCTGACAGCGCCAGGCTCCTGATCGCATGCCCCTCAAGTGCCGACGGATGACGGCCAGGCAGCTGCGTCGCGCTGCAGCTGCCAGCACGCTCCGTGACGAGATGTCGGTGAGTAGGCGGACTTCGCATGGCAGATCCCTGCTGTCCGCCTGCAAGGGCCGGTCTTCGGTACCCGCGGTACGAGTCGCCCTGATCGTCTTGTGCCCGATCGGACGGTGCCGGGCCGTCAGGTCGCCAGCGTCGCCATCGACCGCGCCAGGTGACGCCGGAGCACCTCGATGATGTCGCCGCGGGTCTTGGGATGGCGGCGTCGCCGGGCTGCCATGGCATCGATCGCAGCGACAACGGCGGCCGGGTCGCGCTCGATGTGGTCCAGGACGAACGCGTCGGCGCTGACGGCGTCGACGTCAAAGCGTTCTAGGTGCTCCGCTGGGAAGTCGCGAAGGTTCTCGGTGACGATCCCTCGGAGGTCCGACGTGGACGGCCAGGGCGAGCACATGCCGGTCCTTCTCGTTCACCGGCATGGCGTCGATCAGCGTGGCGGGTGCCTCGTCGAGCGCGGATGGCAGAGCGCGGTTCATGTACCCGATCCGCCGGTCGATCGCCTCTGGATCGAGGTCGTCGCGAAGCTTGAGGTTCCGGGTGACCTCGTGGGGATCTGCGGCGATCAGTGCGGGCGGGCGGGCACGGCGCCGGTCGCTTGTCAGGCCGCGTAGGTCAAAGTGATGTCGGCGGGGCCGGCGCTGTTCGAGTTCCGCAGGTACCAGGTGCTGCCGCGGACGACTCCGGGCGTCACCGTGCCGTTACCGTCCCAGTCGCCGACGACGGGCCGATCGGTCGGTCGCCCGTAGCCGAAGGCCACGTTCGCCGAGCCGCCGCTGTTCGCGTTCCGCAGGAGCCAGGTGTTGCCGCGAACGACTCCCGCCGTCACCGTGCCGTTACCGTCCCAGTCGCCGACGACGGGCCGATCGGTCGGTCGCCCGTAGCCGAAGGCCACGTTCGCCGAGCCGCCGCTGTTCGCGTTCCGCAGGAGCCAGGTGTTGCCGCGAACGACTCCCGCCGTCACCGTGCCGTTACCGTCCCAGTCGCCGACGACGGGCCGATCGGTCGGTCGCCCGTAGCCGAAGGCCACGTTCGCCGAGCCGCCGCTGTTCGCGTTCCGCAGGAGCCAGGTGTTGCCGCGAACGACTCCCGCCGTCACCGTGCCGTTACCGTCCCAGTCGCCGACGACGGGCCGATCGGTCGGTCGCCCGTAGCCGAAGGCCACGTTCGCCGAGCCGCCGCTGTTCGCGTTCCGCAGGGCCCACGTGCTGGCCCGGACGACTCCCGCCGTCACCGTGCCGTTACCGTCCCAGTCGCCCGCCACTGGCGTCGTCGCCGTCGTGCTGCCCACGACCACGAAGCTCAGGTCGTTGTAAGGGATCCGCACCTGCGGCGAGTAGGTGGTCACACAATCCACCTCGACTCTGTAGGTGCCGGGCATGGGGAACGGCGCGCCGGTCGGCTGCCCGTTGTCATCTCGGAGTTGGAGCTGGACAGACCAGCTCCCGTCGCTCCTGACGATCACACCTGGCTCCACCAGGCCCGGCCGGTGCCACTGGTCGATGACGACGGCCCCGGACGGTGCCGTGACCACCACGTTGATCTGCGGGGTGCTGGCGCCTCGCAGGCAGACGTCAATCGACTCGATCAACGGTTTGCCGGTGGGGGTGACCTGTTGCGAGGAGATCCTGGCTCGCAGGGTCGCCTGAGCAGCCGACCCGACAGATGGCGTCAGGACCACGCCCGTCAGCACGATCGCCAGCACGGCGAACCTCAACCGGAACCGCTTCATCGCCTCATCCCATCCCGGCCACGCGTCCGCCGCGCCCCGTCTCAGGCGCTGTGATCTATCAGGTCGACGAGCTGAACGCTAGCCAACGCCCACCGCCTGCCGCCGTCGGTCGACGTCGACCGACGAAAGCCACCCATCGCTGCGGGCTGCCACATTCTCATCGTGTGTCACGACGCAATGCTCACAGGTGGTGTGACGTGCGGCGCGCGCCGGGACGTCAGCCGGATCCCGCACCGTTCTCGATGCCCAGCCGCGGTCAGCTCGCCGCCAGGACCCGTTCAAGCGTGGCGTAGCCTGCTGGTTCCCAGGTCGGTTTGCCTCCGGGCAGACCGAGCCTGCCGTTCCGTCCGATTGCGATCAGGTTTAGGGCGCGCAGGACAGCCCAGCCGCGGGCCCGGGTGATCGTGGCTTCGTCGGCCTGCTCATAGGCGTCGAAGAACCGACTCGCCGCGGCGGCAGGCAACAGGATCCAGGCGGCTGAGAGATCGGTCGCGGGATCGCCTGCGCACATCTCGCCGAAGTCGATCACCCCAGCGAGCATCCCGTCCCGGACGACCACGTTTGCTGGATGCAAGTCACCATGCAGCCAGACTGGCGCGCCCTGCCAGGCGGGAGCCGCGACGGCCTTCTCCCACACGTCCCGCGCAGCGTCAGTGTCCGCGTGGTCAGCAATGACCTCGAACCAGCCGTCGACCCGCTGCAATCCGGCCAGGGGGATGCCGCGCGACGGGTTGGCCGGGGCGTCCGTCGGCGCCTGGTGATGCAGCGCCCTCAGGAACCCTGCGAGGATCTCGGCCGCCTCGATGCGGGTGATCGGCGCGTGATCGGCCGGTTCGCCCTCGACCCAGCGCGCGATCGTCCAGGTGTGCTCGAACAGGTTCGAAGGTTTGCCGATGCGTACCGGGGTGGGCGTTGGCAGCGGAAGGCGCTCGGCCAACATAGGCAGCCATGTCTGCTCCGTGTGCAGCAGCGCAGGCGCTCGTTCGGTGCGCGGCAAGCGCACGGCCAGCTCCTCCCCGAGGCGCCACTGTTGGTTATCCCAGCCTCCGCGGACGTCACGCAGCTTTAGGTCTGCGAGATCCGGGTGCTGATCCCGCAGCAGTGCGCGCACCAGGTCCTGCTCGAACTTTACGTCGTCCATTGATGATCCTCTGATGACTGGCATGCATCCGAATGGCGGACCCGAGAACATATCCACCGCGTGTGAGAGTCGATCATCGGTGGGTACAGGCGCCACTGGCACCTCGAGCACCTGGAAACGCAGGGTTACGAGCACGGGACGGGTATCAGTACCGCCGACCCTGTCTGCACTGTGGTCGTATGGCTGTGGAACCGAGATCCCGACGAGGCAGCGATCTCTATGGCCGAGTACATGGCTCAGCTGCGGGATCACGACGATCTGGCCTTCGGGTTCGAGCCGAAGCCACGGTTCGAGGACGTGCTGACCAGGCTCCCGAGGTCGCTACCCAACGCGTTCGACCAGGCCGACGAGCTCGTCGATGCCCTTCGCGAGAAGGTACCCCGTACTACGGCGGCGACATGAACTAGGCACGATACGACGGGGTCCAACACAACGTCGACGCCGCCCGCGCCATGGACGCGCGATGTAGGGGCCGTAAACGCGCCTCAGGCGGCACCGAAGTGCCGCCTGAGCTCAAGTCGGGTGGGGGAGATTTGAACTCCCGACCTCTGCGTCCCGAACGGGCCAGCGCACGAACCACCAGGCCATATGCGACCCACACGGCACCACGTGGTGCTATGTAGGACCTATGTGGCGCTGTGTATGTGGGAAGAATGTGGGAAAGCTTCGACCCCGCTCCCCGACCGCCAGAACGTTGGTGGCCCCGTATGGGCGGACAGGAGGATCTGCCCGGTGGCGGCCATCGGCGGCTGGCCGCTGACGGCCACTTCCCCACGCTGCGTAGCGTTCGTGGTGGCAAGGGCGTCGCGAAGGTCGCCATGTCACGGCACATCGGGGCGATGTCTGCAGGCTCGCTGCGCGCGTGTTCTGGGACGGGCAGGTGCCCGGCCCGAGAACCGGCCGACACGTGACGTTGAACGCTTCGCTGGCTGAATCCTTTCACCACCGGTTCCGGCCCGAGGGATGCAGTCGGTCGGTGCTACCGGGCGCCGTCGATTGGGCTGTCGCCGCGCTTGATGTCGAGCTCGGTGTCCCCGTCGATGCCGTTGAGTCTCCGGAGCGTGCCCAGCGTTCGCGACAGACCACCTGGGTGCAGCGCGGTCGATGGACGCCGGTTGGGTCTCTTCCCAGGCGCTTCTCGCGGGCGCTGTCCTTGAGCCCCTGCTTGCAAACCGTGCGGCTCGCCGTGGTCACAACCTTTGATCTGGCGGCCCGTTGTCACGGATGGCCTCAGTCGGCCTGGCCCGTTCGGTATGTATGGCCCGTGTATGGCCCGAACGAGCGGGTGCCATCTGACCCTAACCTGCTGGGTTCCCTGGGTCTATCAGCGTGGCGCTGCACTCGTCGCAGATGCTCGCCCCGCGTGCACGGGTCCCGCCGAGCACCTTTCTCGATGAGCGCAGCCGCCCATCAGTCGACCAGACCAGCGAGCACGCCATCGCCCAACCGAGGTAGCTCCGGATGTACACCCCACCGAAGCGCATCTCACCACCACAGAACGGACAAGTCACGCGGGCGAGCATCCCACGCTCGGCGAGACGACTGCGGGCACGTCGACTGGTCAGGGTGTATGAGCCGCATGAGGGACGTGGATTCGGTGCTACCTCTGCGTCCCCAAGCTTGTCCGGGCAAACGAACGACCGGCGGCGGCTCGCGCCGGCGGGACCGCCCGCGGGGTGGACGCGGGATGCCACCTTGGCGTGGTTGAGCTGCCGGTCGCCTCGGGGGTTGAGCCGGTGGCGGGCCTTGGGGCCCGAGGAGGCTTCGATGGGGGCGGTGCCGTTGTGGCGGGCGTAGTGCCCGGCGGTCGGGAACCGGCGGATGTCGCCGCTGTGTCCGAGGATGATCGCGGCGCCGATCGGTCCAACGCCGTACACGTCGATGACCGTCGTTTTGGACGCGTCGACGGCGGTGACGGTCCGGGCCCGGATGTCGACCAGGGCCTGATCCAGGGCGTCGAGCTCGGTGACGAACTGGCGGCAGGTGGCGACCCGCTCCGCGATGATCGGGTCACCGATGGCCACGCCGGCCAGGAGTTTCACGGCCCTGCCGGCGGTGAGGGACCGGCCGGTGCCGCCCTCGATGAGCAGGCACCCCACGGCATGGAGGCGACACACGCTGCGGGTGCGTTGCGGTGAGCTGGTGGTAGCGGTCCGCCAGCAGCCGCAGCACGACGCGGTGTTCGACGTGGCGTTGCGGAGAGCGACGATGGCCGCGGAGCGGGCGTCGTGGGGTCGGTCTTGTCGATCCGCCCGGTGTCCATCAACCGGACCCCGGGCCGAGAGCTTCGGGGGGACATCGACGACGTGCTCGCCGGCTCCGACGAGCTGGGGGGCCAACAGCGCACTCATGCCGGTGGCGCCCTCGATCGCCCACCGGCGGGGCTCGAACCGAGCCGCCCACTCGAGGAGCCGGGCGCGTTGATGACGGTCGGCGGCAACGCGTAGTTCTCCGACGACTGCCTCCGAGGCGTCGACGGCGCTGCGGTGTGGGAACCCTTGTGAGGGTCGATCCCGATGGTGATCACGGTGTGCTCCAAGCCTGAGGTGCAGTGGGTGGTGCCCCCGGCGGGCAGACCTGATGTGGGGACCTGGTTGCCGTTCCTCTTTCGAGCCACCCCGGCGGCACAACCCGACGGACGGTCGCTTCGCTCGAAAGCCAACAACTCTCTTGGCAGGGCATTCAGGAGACACGCCCGTCAGGTTCCTCGACGCTACGAACCACCGTGACGCCGTGCCGCGCGATCCTCCATCAGGGCAGTCTCGGCTGGCCGCCACTGGGCAGATCCTGCTGTCCGCCCACAGCTCGGCTCAGGCGTCGCCATCGCGAGCTACGGGCTCGGCTAGCAAGGGAGCGTATGGACTACACCGGATTGGTCAAGAGCCTCGACCTGCCGCCCGGGTTCACGCCGCCGCGGGAGTTGACCTACGAGGACATCCGGGCCTCGGTGCTCACCCGGGACGACCTCGACGACGACGTGCGGGGCATCAACGCGAGCCTCGATCTGATCCGACGCACCCGGGGCGGGTGGCCGACCGCTGCGGTCACCGCCGCGGACAACTACGTCGATCTGGTGTGGCACGAGCACGAGTTCCGGGAGGGCTACTCGTTCGCCTACGTCGTCCGCCGCGACGACGGCCGGTATCTCGGCTGCGGCTACCTGTACCCGATGGGCCGGCGCGTCGCTTTGACCGACGACCTCATGCGGCACGACGTCGACGTGAGCTGGTGGGTCACCACCGAGGCCTACGAGCGCGGCTACTACGCCAAGCTCTACGACGCGCTCACCAGGTGGGTCGAAACCGAATTCCCCTTCGGCAATCCCTACTTCTCGAACGCGGACATCCCCGGGCCCGAAGGCGCCTCGTAGCCGACGTGGACCCGACGGCAGTGAGTCCGACTCACGGCTGGCTCCGGCTCCCCGCCATGCAGCCAGCACGCCAGGGACAGGCGCTTCTGCCCGAGTGAACGATGGGGTGCACGTTCCCCGCGTTTGGTGCCACCGCTACCAGATCGACCCGCCACGCGTTCCGGGACACCGATCTGCGCCGGCACGGATAGGAAAGCTCGCCGATTCGGTCGCCGCTCAGGTAGGACGCGGCGGACGAGTCAGCGGTGACAGCCTGTGGGAATGGACGTCGATGTCCTGTTCGCTGGCACCGCGGTCACCGATCTCAAGGAGGCGCAAGCGTGGTACGAACGCTTCTTCGGCCGGGCCCCGGACATCGTCGCGACCGACGAGGAAGCGATGTGGCAGGTGACGCGCGGCGGCTGGCTGTACGTCGTCCGTGACACCCAACACGCCGGCAACAGCATCGTGGCCATCGCCCTGTCGGACATCGAGAAGAAGCCTCCGCGCTCGAAGCGCGACGCGTGGCGACTGGACCAATCGAGCAAGAGGGCGAGGCAGGTCGGAAGGCGTTGGAGCGGGATCCCGACGGCCGCGGTGGCGATGACCGTCGCGCCGTAGTGCTTGGCCATCGTCACCGCGGCCTGGCCGGTCGCGCCCGCCGCAGCGTGGACCAGCACGGTCTCCCCGGTGGCCACCTGGCCCAGGGGCTTGAGCGCGGCAAGTGCGGTGGGCCAGTTCACGACCAGGCCCAGTGCCTGCTCGGCTGTCCAGCCAGCCGGCACCGGCATCGCCGCGGCCGCGGTGAGGACCATGTACTCGGCGAAAGCCCCGTATCCGACGCCGATGACGCGAGTCCCCGGTCGTGGGCCGGTCACCGCCTCGCCCACCGCTACGACCTCGCCGGCGGCCTCGAAACCCGCCAGATACGGTGGCGGCGGGCCGCCCAAGAACGTGCCGTAGGCCTTCGAGATGTCGGCGAAGTTGACACCGGCGGCGGCGACCCGGATCAGGACCTCGCCCTGGCCAGGGCTCGGTACCGGCGCGTCGGTGATCAAACGTATGTCCTGCGGACCCTTCAGCGAGGTCTGCTGCAGGGCGCGCATGGTGGCGGGAATGCTCACGGCGATCAGCTCTTTTCTCGGCTTGCCTCATCGCGGCCGGCCTCTTCGGCGGGCCGCACCGTCGACCATGTAGACCTCGGCCACCGCAGCAAGGAATCGGCAGCCGCTGAAGCGTTCCGAGCTACACCGGCGCCGACCGGGTGTGAGAGCCCCGCCGGCGCCGGAGCGTACATGCGCGACGAGAACGGGGTGCTGGTCACGAATGCGTTGGCGCCCGCCCCGGTCGACGGCACGTGGATCGCCGACCTCCAGGTGCCCGAGGGGACGCTCCCCGGGGCCGTGCTCGAGGTCGGCGCCTGGTGCGAGATGTACGCGGGTGACGGCTGGGAGTACGACCGGGTCGACTTCCTGGTGACCGAGCCCTTGCCCGCGACCATCTCGCTGGCGGTCGATCCCACGAGCGGGCCGATCGGCACCACGGTCTCGGTGTCTGGCACGGACTGCACCGGCGACGTCGTCGAGTTCGCGCTGCTCGCAGGGACGGGCTACGCCGACACCACCGCCATCGTCGACGCCTGGTCCACGGAACCTGCGCAGGACGGGGCGTGGTCGGGCGAGCTGGTGGTCTACGACAGCATGTTCCTCATGCCCGACGGTGAGGAGGAGGCCGATGTGGTGCCTGGCGGCGACTACTTCGTCGCTGCGGCGTGCCTCCACTACCCCGATGACGTGCCGGAGGCCCCGACCCCAGACGAGATCACCCTCTCGGAGGCCGTCGACTTCGACATCACGGGCGACGGGACCGCACGTCCGTCCGATCGGCCGCCGGCGACCGTGATCACGAACGTTGTCCCCGCGGCGCAGTCGGCCACCCCGGTGGCTGGCGATCCGGACTACACGGGCTGACGGCCGACCGCGCCGTCCGACAGCCAGCGCGGCCCGCCCTCGGGGGCGGGCCGCGACGCGTCCGGGCCGCGCCGGTGGGCGAGTAGCTGTGATGGGGGTCCGATCGCCAGAGAATCCCAGCCGCCCGGGCCCCGGAACGGTGTACGCGCAGACGCCATGCCCAGTGGGCGCAGCAGCGCCGATCTGGGCGCCGGCGCGCGGTGGGCAGGACGACACTGGTGGCGGGCGCTATGTGCGCCCGGCACGGCGCGTCGGGTGAGGCCAGGGACGGTCCCGGCCGCTCGTTCTGGGCGTCTCGGCCAATCGGAGGTGCCGTTGTTGCGCAGCTCTGTCTTCGCCGAGTTGCGGATCTCGCGCTGGCGGATTCCGCACTTCAGGCGCCCGCAGCGAGCTCCGGTGCCGATGGCCTCTTTCAAGGCTTCATGGAGAAGGCGGCTGTGCGGATCAAACGTTTGGCGAACAACCATGCCGTACCCGCAAGGTCGTCGTGGAGGTCGTGGCTCGAGACGTGCCGCGGATGCGGTGCTCGTCGTCATCGGCAACGCGACGAGGGCGCACCCGCTCGCGGCGGGTGTGCCCTCGTGCGCTGCAGACCATCTCCGGTTGCGTCGCCGCCATGGACGGAAACGCAACCGGACACCGGTCACGGGATGGTGATCTCGATGGTGCGGTCGTTCCCGCTGGCCGGGTGCTGGATGTTCACCCAGGCACGACGCTTGTCCGTCGGATCGAAGTAGAGCCCGGTGAACTCTGAGCCCACCGTGCCGTTCGACGCCCAACGGCCGATCCCTTCGCCCGGGTCGGTCAGGTCGCCGTCGTCGTTCCGGTCCTTGGCGAACCAGATGTCGTTGTCGGTGCCGCCGTTGCGGTCCTCCACGATGTAGACGTTGCCGTCGTGGTCGAGCGCGAGGTTGTCCGGGCTTGCCAGGCCAGCACCGACCGGTGCGCCGGTGGCGAGGTCGGTGCTGGCCCGGTTGGCGAAGACCGAGATGGCGTCGTCCTCCAGGCTCAGCCGGTAGACCTCGTTGGTCGTCGTCGTCGTCACATAGAGGTACTCGTCACCCCGCACGGTCTGGACCTGCATGTCCTCAGGGCGCTGGTAGTCGGTGCCCTTGAAGGCCGGCAGATCTGTGGTGTTGCGGGCGTCGACGGAGGTCACGCCGTTCCCGTCGGTGATGGTGATCGTGCCGGGGAGCCCGGCGCCCGAAGCATCGGTGATCGGCACCCACGTGTAATCGCCGGTGGCGTTCGCGGTGGTGCCGTCACCGACACGGAGGACGGAGGTCTGGCCGGCCGCGAAGTAGTCGACACGGCCCGACTTGATCTCCCCCCAGCTCGCGGCGGGGTCGTACCTGTAGAGGCTCCCACCGTTGAGCTCGTCGATGAAGTACATGTTGCCGTCCTCGTCGAACTGGATGCCCTCGTGCGAGACGCGTGGAACGACGTTCTGGTGCACCATGTCCGCGCCGTCGTTGCTCGTTGAGGTCAGCGGTTCGGTGATCGCCGGGGCCGTGGTCGGGTTCTTCAGCTCGAACAGCCGGCCGTAGTTGCTGGTGCAGCCGGCCGGGTCGGAGCACCACGACTCCTCGGCGGTGATGAACGTGCCCCACGGCGTCCAGTAGGACGCGTCGAAGGCGACGTGGTCGCCGAGCGCCGGGCTCTGCCAGATCGTCTCCGTCCTGCCGGTCGCGACCTCGTGGCGTTGGACGCCGGACTGGCCGGTCTCGAACACGGTGAAGGAGAACCGGCCCTTGCGCGGACCGGTCTCGTTGAGGGTGTTCATGTCCCAGTTGCCGCTGTTGGGCGCGCCCGCGGCCAACTGCGTCTCGCGATCGGCCACCGACCGCTGCTGGAAGGCTGCGTTGCCAAAGGTGATCGGCCTCGACTCGTCGGCAGTGGGGCCGGCAGAGCTGGCGAGCGGGGTGAAGTCGGAGAATCGGACGCTGTTGGCGCCCGCGACGTCTGCGAGCACGAGGGTGCCGACGGTGAGGAGGCCTCCCATGGTGACCAACTTCGCTCGGCGGCGTAACGGGTTCTTCATTGGGTGTCTCCCGTTCGGGATTCAGAGGGGCATTTGGGCACGCACGCGAGGGCAAGCCGCCTTCGAGCTGCGAGCTCCTGGATCGGGGCCGCCAGAGGAACGGCCAACCCAGGCAGGAGCGTTGTACCGAGCGACTCTTACGTCCACATGAACGGCCCACCCCGCCAGTGGGGATGTTGGGTGAAGGGTCCACTGGCGCGGCCGGTCAAGCGCGCCCGCGCGAGCTGTTGCGGGCCCCGTTCTGTCGTCGCTCGGGTGCAGACGCCCACCTGTCAGTCAGGCAACTCTGATGGCGCGCCATCCAGCGCCTTGTTGAGGACTCTGATGGCACCCTCCGCGAGCTGTTCGTGGCCGAGGGCGCAGCAACCGCCGGCTCGAGACACACAGAACATCAGCACCGATGCTACCCCCGAGCGCGGAACGGTCGTTCTGGGCGCTAACTCATGGGTGCCAGAGGCCCGCTTTGCACGGATCGCCGTCGCTCGCGGGTGAACTTGCGAAGTTGGCACCCTTGGGTGGCCGGTCTTCGACCTCTGGCGCCCGTGCGAGGTGCCCTAGGTTTGTCCTCGATGGAGGGTGTGATCGCAGGCCGCTATGAGCTCGGGCGCGAGCGCGGGTCGGGAGGGATGGCCCGGGTGGTCGAGGCGATCGACCGACGACTTGGCCGGCGGGTGGCGATCAAGATCCTCGACGCGACGGCGAGCGATCCCGCCACTCGCGAGCGGTTCGTACGTGAGGCCAGATCAGCGGCGAGCGTCTCCCACCCCAACGCCGTCACGGTCTACGACACCGGCGAGGACAACGGTCTTCTCTATATCGCCATGGAACTCGTCGACGGGCCCACCCTGGCTGACCTCCTCGCCCGGCGCGGACCGCTGGATCCCGCGCATGCAGTGACCATCGCGAGCGAGGTCCTCGGCGCGCTGGAAGCCGGCCACGTCCAGGGACTGGTCCACCGCGATGTCAAGCCCGGCAACATCCTGCTGGCCCCTGACGGGTCCGCCAAGCTCACCGACTTCGGTATCGCCAAGAGCATGCATGCGGTCGCGGCGGCGCTGACGATGACAGGCGAAGTCGTCGGCACACCCCAGTATCTCTCGCCGGAGCAGGCCGCAGGCCGGGACGCGACACCGGCCTCTGACGTCTACGCCATGGGGCTAGTGCTCTACGAAATGCTGGCGGGCGCTCCCCCGTTCACCGGCGACACGCCACTGGCGATCGTCCTGGCTCACCAGCGGGAGCCCGTACCGCCGCTCACCACCCGGCGCTTCGGCCTCAGCCGGGCACTGGCCGCCGCGGTCATGCGGGCGCTCGCAAAGGCGCCCCGCGACCGCTACCCCGACGCCGCCGCCATGCGTGCAGCGATCACGTCGCCAGCCCTCGCCTCGGTGGCCCGTGCGACTCCGACGACCCAACGCGAGCGAACCCTCGTCGCACCCACCGACACCATGTCAGCGCTGCCAGCCGCCCGCGGGCGCCCGCGCCGACGGTTCGACGCCCTGCTCGCCGGGATCGCGCTCGTATTCCTCGTCGGCGTTGTCTCGGCGGCAGTCGTCAACGGGGACGAAGATCCCGCTCAACAGGCCAACCAGACGCCCTCCTCGACGCCGACATCAACCTCAACATCGAGCTCGACGACAGCCACGACAGCCACGACAGCCACGACAGCCACGCCGGGACCGACGACCATCGCCGAGTTGGGAGCCGTGCTCACCGCCGGCCCGCCTGAGGCCTACGGCGACAAAGGGCTCGACCTGCTCGACAAGCTCCAGAAAGTGCAGCGGGAGACAGCGGAGAAGCGAGTCGAGGAGGCCGAAAACGCCATCGAGGAGATCTCGAAATGGGTCGATGAAGGCACGCTCGAACCCCTCATCGCGCAGGCCGCCATCGAGCTCCTCCGAGACGTCCAGTGAGCCGCAGCACAAGTCTCACGCCGAGATGCAGACCGGCGGGACTGCCCTGGCGTGGTCGACATCGCTGACGCACAAGCGGCGAACTGCCGTCCGATCCGATGGGACCGCTTTGCCGCTGGTCGGATGTCGCCGATGCGCAGGCCGAGTTGTCGACGGGTCCGTCGGCGGCTGCACCATTCGTCTGTCAAGGCGGCGGTGTGGCTGAGCAGAAGCTCGATGGCGGGATCGCGAACGTGGGCCTGGTGGTCCGCGTCGGTCCGCATGTGCTTCGCCCCTCGAGTCCGCACTCGGGGTCGAGTTCGCCGTGCAGCGCATCGAACAACACGCCAAGGCCGAGTTCCCGACCGAGAGCGTCTACGCACCGACCGCCGGGGCGGAGCTTCGCCTCGTCACCTGTGGCGGCGCGTTCGACCGGTCCAGCGGCCACTACGTCGACAACGTGATCGTGTTCGCTGAAAGGACCTGACCGACCCCGCAACCGTTGCGGGCGCGCTGGGCTCCGAGGGGCCACCGTGTCGTGGCGGAGCGCGGTCCGGCCCAGGTGGACCGCAGGCGTCTGGCGCCGGCGTCAGCAGCTGACGCGAGGGCTCGGGGGGTCACGGAGCGAGGCTTGGCCCGCGCCGCGTACCGGTTCGGGACACGTCGATCCTGGTAGCGTCTCTCTTGAGCGGACGCCGCTCGGTGAGGGGCATGCGGGAGCCACACCACCGACAATGGCTGCTGGACAGCATGCGGGTGCGGATCGTGCTCGCGGTGGTGCTGCTGCTCGCGGGGTCAGCGGCCGTGTCGATCGCGGTCCTTCGCAGCGTGCTGCTGAACCGCCTCGACGACGAGATCCGGCTTCGCCTGCGCCAGGAGGTCGAGGAGTTCGAGCTGCTCCGCTCCGGCCTCGACCCGCGGACCGGGGCTCCTTTCGCCGACCTGCAGGCGATCTTCGACATCTACTTCGCGCGCGAGGTGCCCGACGAGGGCGAGACATTGCTCGCGTTCGTCGATGGCGTGCTCTACGAATCGGCGCGGGCCGAGGAGGGTGTGGAGGCGGGCCGCCTCGAGAACACCATCGAGGACTGGCTCTCGCTCACTACACGCGAGGAGGGACAGCGCGAGACCGCGGCAGGGGAGGCTCGCTACGTCGCGGTCCCTCTCGAGCTCGGCGGCCAGACCGGCTTGTTCGTCGCGGCGAACTTTCCTGCCGTGGAGCGCAGCGAGATCGACGCGGCGGTGCGCACGCAGGCGGTCACCCAGTTCGCCACGATCGCGATCGCCTCGCTCGTCGGCCTCGCATTGGCCGGACGGGTGCTCCGACCTCTCCGCTCGTTGGCGGACACCGCCAAGAACTTCTCCGAGACGGACCTCACCGGCCGGATCCCCGTGCGGGGCGACGACGAGGCGTCGCGCATCGCCGGCACCTTCAACGACATGCTCGAGCGCATCGAGACGGCCTTCGCCACACAGCGCCAGTTCCTCGACAACGTGAGCCACGAGCTGCGGGCTCCGTTGACGGTGATCCGCGGTCACGTCGAGCTCATCGACGCGGACACGGATCCCGAGGAACTCGAGTCGACGATCGCGGTGGTCACCGACGAGATCGAGCGAATGAACCGGCTCGTCGAAGACCTGCTCGTCCTGGCCCGGGCCGAGAACCCCGGCTTCCTCTCCTTGGCGCCCGTCGACATCGCCGAGCTGACCGCAGAGGTCCACCGCAAGTCGTCCGTCCTGTGCGCCCGCGAGTGGGCCCTGGACGGGACTGCCGACGTGGAGGCCGTCGTCGACGGCCAGTTGCTGACGCAGGCGATGCTGCAGCTGGCACTGAACGCCTGCCAGCACACCAGCGAGGGAACGCCGGTGCAGATCGGCTCACGGGTGGAAGCCGGCCAGATCTGCCTGTGGGTCCACGACCGCGGGCCAGGCGTGGCCCAGGACGACATCCAGCGGATCTTCGAGCGTTTCGTCAAGGGCCCCGATAGCCGGGAGGGCAGCGGGCTCGGGCTCTCCATCGTGTCCGCGATCGCCGAGGCGCACGGAGGGCAGGCACGCGTCGCGCCTCGTACCGTCGGGGCCCGATTCGAGATCCTGATCCCCCTCGTGGCGCGGTCCAGCGGCGATGCTGCAAGCCGTCTCCGGGTGGATGCGTCGGCGAGCTGACCCTTCAGGATTGCTCCTGCGCGGCGACGCCGCGACGAACGGCCGCCCAGACGTCGGCCCACGCGAACGGCTTCATGAGGTAGGCGCCAACGCCGAGGTCGAGGGCGGCCGCCCGGTCGCGAGGATCGGAGCGTGAGGTGATCACGATCACCGGCACGGCGAGACCGCGGTCACGTAGCGCCCGGAGAACATCGAGGCCGTCGATGTCGGGCAGGCCGAGGTCCAGCAGCAGGAGATCGACTCCGCCCGCCTCCATGCGAGCGATCGCCTGCGATCCCGTCGAAATCGATTCCGGCTCGAACCCCTGCTTGCGCAGGCCCTTGGCGAGCACTGCGGCGATGCGCGGATCGTCCTCCACGATCAGTAGCCGGGCCCCCGGTTCGCGCTCGGTCATCGACGTCCGTTCTACCTGCGAGCGTCAGCGACGACGCCTCGCTGGTGCCGACGCCGCGCCGCCTCGACGATGCTACCCAGGGCGGCGGCGGCGGGGGTGGGCGGACACCCCCGCCGCCGTGCTCAGGCGGGCCCGAACGTGATGACGAGTTGCGGCGGGTTGTCGGGGGCCTTCTCCCTGCTGTGGAACTGCTGCTCGTGGTCTCGGCCCTCGGTGGCGTCCCGGATGAGGAAGCCGTGGTTGGCGTCGGCGTCGAACATGGCCTGTACCTGCGAGGTGACGTTCCACTGCCGGTAGCCGGAACCCGACGGGGCCGTGGCAGCGGTACCTGTCGTAGCCGGCTGGCTGTTCCACGTCACGTTGCTCTCGGTCCAGGCCGAGTTGACCTGCAGCGCTTGCAGCGTGCGCCCGGTGCGGGACGATCCGGCGAACAGGCGCAGCGTCGCCGACTCGACCACGCACCCCTCCGGCAGGTCGGCCGGCACCGCGAAGCGCACCAGGGCCCGCAGGTTGGCGCCGGACTTCGACATCACCTTCAGGTTCGAGTCGTCGCCCTTGTTGGTGGTCGGGCTGCCCTGGTCGATCCAGGCGTCGGCGTTGGCGCTGTAGGTGGCCGTGGTGGCGTTGCACTCGACGGGCGGCGGGGCCGGGGCCTCCACGGTCCACGTGTGGGTGGCCGGCGTCGGATCGGCCAAGCCGTTCAGGTCGACGGCTCGCACCGAGAAGCTGTGCGCTCCGAGCGCGAGGTCGGTCAGCTCGACGGGCGGTTCGCAGCCGGCGAACGGTGCGTCGTCGAGCGAGCACTCGAACTCGGCTGCCGGCTGATCGGACGAGAACGTGAACGTCGCTGCGGTCTGCTCGGTCGTCGCCGGCGGGGCGAGCACGATCGACGTCTCGGGCGGCGTCGGTGCCTCGACGGTCCACGCGTACACGACCGGCGTGGGGTCGACCTTGTCGGCCGGGTCCACCGCCCGCACCTGTAGCTCGTGCGAACCGACGGCGAGCCCGCTGACCTCGTGCGGCGTCTCGCAACCGGCGAAGGGCCCGCTGTCGAGCGCGCACTCGAACGTCACGCCGGGCTGGTCCGAGGAGAACGTGAACAACGCCTCGGTGCTCGTCGTGGTGGCCGGCGGGCCCGACCCGACGGCCGTGTCGGGCGGCGCGGGGGCGACGACGGTCCACTCGTGCAGGTCCGGTGACGCATCGGTGTTGCCGGAGGCGTCGCGGGCCCTGACCCGGAAGGTGTGGTCGCCCGGGGACAGCCCGGTGACCTCGGCGGGCGAGGGGCACGGCGTGAAGCCAGCGCCGTCGAGGGAGCACTCGAAGGTCACGCCGGCCTCGCCGGACGAGACGGTGAACGTGGCTGTGGTGGCCTCGGTGGGCGAGGCCGGCCCCGTGTCGATCGACGTCTCGGGCGGCGTCACGTCGACCGTCGTCCACGTGCGCTCGGCCGGGGTGGCGTCGGCGTTGCCGGCCTCGTCGACGGCCCGGACGGCGAACGTGTGGTCGCCGAGCGCCAGGCCCTGGATCTGCTCCGGCGGCGAGCATGCCTCGAACGGCCCGCCGTCGAACGAGCACTCGAAGGTGAGGTCGGCGGCGGGCGTCGTGTCGTCGCTGCCGGTGAACGCGAACGCCACGTCCAGGGCGGTGTTCGTGCCCGACGGACCGGCGGTGACGGCCGTGTCCGGCGCGGTGGTGTCGGCGAGCACGGTCCACGCGTGCTCGGCCGGCGTGGCGTCCGTGTTGCCTGCCGTGTCGGTGGCGCGCACGGCGAAGGTGTGCGACCCGAGTGCCAGGTCCGCGTGCACGACGGGCGACTCGCACGACCCGAACGGCGCGGCGTCCAGCGAGCACTCGAACGTGGCGCCCGACTCGGTGGCTGAGAAGGCGAGCGTCGCCCCGGTGCTCGTGGTGGTCGCTGCCGGCCCGGACGAGATGGTCGTGTCCGGCGCCGTCGTGTCCGGGGCCAGCACGGTCCAGGTGAAGAAGGGCGGCGTGGGATCCGACGCACCGCTCTCGTCAACCGCCCGCGCCTCGAGGGTGTGGAGGCCGGTGCTCAGGCCGGCGACCTCGAGCGGCGAGGTGCAGGCCGCGAACGGCGCGCCGTCCAGCGAGCACTCGAACGTGAGCGCGTTCGCCGGCGTCAGGTTGTCGGTGCCGGTGAACGTGAACGTGGCCGACGTGTCGGTGGTGAGGGGCACCGGGCCGGCGGTGAAGCTCGTGCTGGGCGGCGCCGGTGCCAGGACCTCCCAGCTGTGGTCCTCGAAGACGGACGGGGTGCTGGGCGTGTCGTCGATGGCGCGCACGGCGAATACGTGCTGGCCGACCGCGAGACCGGTGTAGGTGGCCGGTGAGGTGCACGGCTCGGTCACGCCGTCGAGGAAGCACTCGAACCCGGCGACGTCCTCGTTGGCGGCGAACTCGAACGTCGCCTCAGTGCTCTCGGTCGCCTCCGCTGGCCCCGAAAGGATCTCGGCTCCCGGCGGCAGGTCGACGGTCCAGGTGTGGCCCTCGGGCGTCAGATCGACGTTGCCGGCGGCGTCCACGGCCTGCACCGACACGGTGTGATCGCCGTCGAGCAGGTCCGTCAGCTCGTACGGCGACCCGCAAGCGTCGAACGCGGCGCCGTCGACCGAGCACTGGAAGGTGGCGCCCACCTCGTTCGAGGTGAACTCGAACGAGGCGTTACCGACCAGGACCACGGCTGCGGGGGTGGCCGTCAGCGTGGTGGTGGGCGGGGTGACGTCGGCCGTCGCGTCGACCGTCCACGTGTAGCTGGTCGGATCCACCTCGACCAGACCGAACGTGTTGGTGGCCCGCACCTCGAAGGTGTGCTCGCCGTTGGTCAGCCCGGCGTACTCGGCCGGCGAGGCGCAGGGCAGGAAGTCGCCGCCGTCGATGGCGCACTCGAAGGTCGAGCCCGCCTGGTCGGCCGCGAACGTGAACGTGGCGTCCTGTGTGGGGCTCGGGTCGGCCGGCTCCGAGCCGATCGTGGTGATCGGCGTCCCGACCAGAGTCCAGGAGAACTCGGCGGGGGTCGCAGCGTTGCCGGCGAGGTCGACGGAGCGCACGGCGAACGTGTGCTCGCCGGGTGCCAGGCCCTGCACGGTCTCGGGCGAGTCGCACGGCTCGAACGGCCCGCCGTCGACCGAGCACTCGAAGGTGACCAGCAGCTCAGGCGTGGCGTTGTCGGTGCCGGCGAAGGTGAACTCGGCGTCGGGCTCGATGGTCGGGGTCTCCGGCATCGTCAACAGGGTGATCCCGGGCGGCGTCGTGTCGGCCACCGACGTCCAGGTGTGGCTGGCTGGGGTCGGGTCGAGGTTGCCCGCGGACGGCGAGTTGGGATCGAGCGGTTCGGCGTTGTCGTTCGCCCGCACCTCGAACGTGTGCTCGCCCGGCGCGAGGTCCGGGAACGAGTCGAGGACGTTGAGCGGGCTGGTGCAGTCGAACCAGTCGGCCTCGAGCGTGCTGTCGAGACGGCACTCGAATGTGAGCGCCAGCGGCTGGGTCTGGTCGTCGGTCCCGGTGAAGGCAAAGACCGTGTCGCTGGTGCCGCTCGCCGGCGCGACGGTGATGGTCGTCTCGGGCGGCGTGGCGTCCCCGCCGGAGATCACCGTCCACTCGTAGACGGTGGCCTCGAGCTGCGTGGCCTCGCTCTCGGGGTCGGTGGCGATCACCTGGAAGATGTGCTCCCCCACGGCCAGGCCGGTGTACGAGGCCGGCGAGGTGCACGGCACGAACGGGCCGAGGTCGAGCGAGCACAGGAAGGTGGCGTCGGCGATGTTGGCCTCGAACTCGAACGCGCCCGTGGCGCTCGTGGTCTCGCCGCCGCTGGCCGGCTCGGTCGGGTCCTCCGGCGGGATGAACGCGGGGCCGGCGGTGATCGTGGTGGTGAGCCCGGTGACCGTCCAGGTGTAGGTGGCCGGTGTCGGGTCGGTGTTGCCCTCGATGTCGGTCGCCCGCACCTGGAAGGAGTGCTCGCCGACCTGCGTCTCCTCGAAGGCGAACTCGTAGGCGAACTCGCACGCCGTGAACGGCTCGCCGTCGAGCGAGCACTCGAAGGTCACGTCCGGCTCGTTCGCGGAGAACGTGAAGACACCCTCGAGCAGCGGCGACGACAGCGGCGGGGCGATGTCGATGAACGTGTCGGGCGCCACGCCCGGGGGCAGCGCGTCGTAGGTCCACGTGTAGGTGGCCGGGGTCGGGTCGACCTGGTCCTGCACGTCGACGGCGCGCACCTCGAACGTGTGCGTGCCCGGGTTCAGCCCGAAGTACTCCTGCGGGTTGTCGCACTCCACCCATGCCAGCGGATCGGTGCTGTCGAGGCGGCACTCGAAGCGGAGGTCGACCAGCGGGGTGGTGTCGTCGGTGCCGATGAACGTGAACAGCGCGTTCTGGCTGCTGCTCGGGTCGGGTGGCGCATCGACGATCTCGGTGTCGGGTGCGCCCGGCGCGACGGCGATCGTGCACACGACGCCGGAGCACTGCGCCGCCTCGGCGTTGCCCGTGGCCTCGTTGCCGCCGCCGTCGATGGTGCCGGGGACGGCCAGGATGCCCCAGCCGTCGTTGAAGCTCACGGTGTTGGCCGTGACCGTGTGACCACTGCCGTTGACGAGGATGCCGCCGCCGCTGTTGCTGCTGGCGATGTTGCGGTCGATCAGGTTGCCGTTGACCGCATCGGTCGAGTCGTTGACATAGATGCCCTCGCCGGAGTTGCCGCTCGCGTTGTTGAGCACGATGTCGTTGCGTAGCGAGCCGCCCTCGAGCGAGATGCCGGTGCCGTTGGAGCCGCTGGCGTTGTTGCCCTCGATGCGGTTGTCGCTCGACCCGGACAGCTCGATGCCGCCGGCGTTGCCGCTGACGTCGTTGCCCCGGACCAAGGTGTCCTGGGCGAACGCGAGCTCGATGCCGCTGGAGCCGCCCAGCGTGGCGACGTTGCCGATCAGCTCGTTGCCCGAGGACTCGACGACGCTGATGCCCGCGCCGCTGCTGCCCGTGATCGTGTTGCCCTCGACGAGGTTGTCGTTGGCCGGCAACTCGGTCTCGCCGACGGCCACACCGCCGCCGCTGTTGATCGACAGGGTGTTGCCGGTCACCGTGTTGTCGCTCGCCCCGGCCAGCGCCACGCCGGCGCCGCTGGACTCGCCGACGATGTTGTCCTCGATCCGGTTCCCGCTCGAGCTCTCGACGCGGATGCCGTCGGCCGAGTTGGACGTGATCGTGTTGCCGCGCACGAGGGCGAACTGCGTGCCGTCGATGAGCCAGATGCCGTACTCGTTGTCGACGAGCGTGTTGGTGCGGATCGTGTTCCCGTTGGTGCCGTCGTCGGCGCCGACCAGCTGGATGCCGGCCTCCTGGTTGAGCTGCAGCGTCAGGTCGGAGACGACGTTGCCCGCCGTCCCGTCCCCCAGCTGCACGCCGAAGTCGAACTCCTGCACGACGCCGTCGGTGATGGTGACGTTGTCGTGGCCGTTGTTGAGGACGCCGACGCCGAGCCCGGTGCCGTCGATGGTGTGGCCGTCGAGGTCGAGCGTGATGCCGCTGGCCCCGATGACGAGCCCGTTGCCGAGGCAGTCGGACAGGTCGTTGGTCACGCGGGTGCTGGTGGTGATGAGCTGACCGCAGCTCACGGAGGCGGGGACCGGAGGCGGCGAGATCGTCCAGGTGAACGAGGCGGGCGTCGGGTCGACGTTGGTCTCGGGGTCGATCGCCTGCACAGCGAAGGTGTGCCCGCCGACGGCCAGGCCGGTGTAGGCCTGCGGCGACGTGCACGGCGTGAACACCCCGCCGTCGAGCGAGCACTCGAACGTCACGTCCGGCTCGTTGGCGGAGAAGGTGAACGAGGCCGACGTGCTGACCGTCGTGGCGTCCGGCCCGCTGTCGATGGTCGTGTCCGGCGGGACGCCCACCGCGGGCGCCTCGACCGTCCACGTGTGGGTGGCCGGAGTCGGGTCGACGTTGCCGGAGAAGTCGACGGCGCGCACCGCGAACGTGTGCTCGCCGAGCGCCAGGCCGGTGTAGGCCTGCGGGCTGGTGCACGGCACGAAGTCGGCCACGTCGGTGCTGTCGAGCCGGCACTGGAACGTGACGGTGCTGGCGTTGTCCGAGCCGGTGAAGCCGAACGTGGCCGAGGTCATCACGGTCGGGCTCAGCGGGGCGGAGGAGATCGCGGTGGTGGGCGGAACCGGGTCGGAGGCGAGCGGTGGCCCGCCGTCGCACACGACGTTCTTGCACTGCAGCGGCAGCAGGGTGATCGGGTCGACCTCGCCACCGGTGTTGCCGGAGGCGGTGTTGCCGCCGCCGTCGATGTTCATGCCGGCCACCGTGGCGTCGGCCGCGTAGATGCCCCACTCCGAGTTGTTGCTTGCGGTGTTCCCCACGATCATGTGGCCCACGTCGCCGACGTAGATGCCGTCGCCGGTGTTGCCGTTGGCCGTGTTGCGGTCGAGCAGGTTGCCCGACCCGGGGGCGGCGAAGGTGCCGATCGCGATGCCGCCCGCCTCGTTGGCGCTGGCGGTGTTCAGGACGAACACGTTGCGCACCGAACTGTCGCCGACCTCGATGCCCAACCCGCTGGTCTCGCTGGCGTTGTTGGCCTCGATGTGGTTGCCGGTGGACGCGTCCATCGCGATGCCGCCGGAGTTGAAGCGCACGTCGTTGCCCTGCACGAGGCTGTCGTGTGCCTCTTCGAGGACGATGCCGGCGTCGCTCATGTCGTGGGCGACGTTGCCGACCAGCTCGTTGGCGCTCGACTGCGACACGATGATGCCGGTCTCGCCCTCCGTGAGGTGGTTGGCCTCGATGCGGTTGCCGGTGGACCCGAGGTGCACGACCACGCTGCCGTCGGCGGAACCACTGACGGTGTTGCCGATCACCGTGTTGTCGCCGGCACCCTCGAGCACGATGGAGGCGTCGCTGGAACCCGAGATCTCGTTGGACTCCACCCGGTTCGTGCTCGAGTTGAGGGTGTGAACCCCGATGCCGGCGTTGCCGGCGATCGTGTTCCGGAGCACGTGGGCATGCTGGGTGCCGCTCAGCAGCACGACGCCGCCGCCGTTGCCGGTGACGGTGTTGTCGCGGACGATGTTGCCGTTGGTGCCGTCGTCGGCGTTCGTCAGCTGGACCCCGGCGAGCTCGTTGAGCTGCGGCGAGACCTCGGAGACGATGCCGAGCGCGGTGCCGGCGCCGACCTGCACGCCGGCGTCGAACTCCTGCACCACGCCGTTGGTGATGGTGACCGAGTCGAAGCCGTTGTTGAGGATGCCGAAGCCGAGGCCGGTGCCATCGATGGTGTGGCCGTCGAGATCGAGGGTGATGCCGTCGGCGCCGATGACGAGACCGTCACCGAGGCAGTCGGTCAGGTCGTTCATGACCCGGATGCTCTGGGTCACGACCTGGCCGCAGGTCACCGTGGCGTCGACGGCCGGGAGCGCGACGGTCCACGCGTAGGTGGCCGGCGTCGGGTCGGTGTTCACGGCGGCGTCGACCGCCTGCACCGCGAACGTATGGTCGCCGACGATCAGGCCGCTGTACTCGGCCGGCGAGGTGCAGGCCGCGAACGCGGCGCCGTCGAGCGAGCACTCGAACGTGGCGTCGGCCTCGTCGGCAGAGAACGTGAACGTGGCGTCGGTGCTCACCGTGGTCAGGTCGGGTCCGGAGTCGATCGTGGTCTCGGGCGGCGTCGCGTCGGGGTCGGGCTCGACGATCGTCCACGCGTGGCTGGCGGGTGTGGGGTCGGCGTTGCCCTGGAGATCGACCGAGCGCACCGCGAACGTGTGGCCGCCGACGCCGAGGCCCGTGAACTCGGCCGGGGGGATGCAGGGCGCGAATTCCGCGCCGTCGAGCGAGCACTCGAAGGTCAGGCTCGGGCCGGGCGTGGCGTTGTCACTCCCGCGGAAGCCGAACGTGGCGTCGGTGCTCGTGGTGGGGTCGGACGGGGCCTCGACGATCGTCGTGCCCGGCGGGGTCGAGTCGGGGCCCGGCGGGGCGGCGACGACGGTCCAGGTGTAGGTCGCCGGCGTGAGGTCGACGTTGTCGAACGGGTCGATGGCGCGCACCTCGAAGGTGTGCTCGCCGGAGGCCAGCAGGTCGTAGGTCACCGGGCTGCCGCAGTCGTGCCACGTCTCGGTGTCCGGCGGCTGGGGCGGCTCCGGCGGCTCGCCAGGCTCCGGCGGTTCCGGTGGCTCGGTCGGCGGGTCGGGCGGCGCGTCCAGCCGGCACTCGAAGCGCAGCGCGGTCGGGGGCGCAGTGTCGTCGCTGCCGGTGAAGGTGAACGGCTGCGGGTCGAACGTGCTGCTGCCGTCCGCTGGCCCGGTGAGGATCTCGGTGTCCGGTGAGGTGAGGTCGGGCGCAGCCGGGGGCGCGGCCGTTCCGGGTGTGCAGTCCACGCCGGAGCACTGCTCGAGCTCGCCGTTGCCGCTGGCGGTGTTGCTGCCGCCGTCGACGACGAGCTCGCCGGCGATGATGCCCCACGACGCGTTGTTGTGGGCGGCGTTGCCGATGACCTGGTGGCCGCCGGCCGAGACGGAGATGCCGTCGCCCAGGTTGTCGTTGGCGGTGTTGCCCTCGACGACGTTGCCGGGGATGGGGTTGCCGAGCGGGTCGAGGGCCTCGGCCTCGACCGCGACGCCGGTGCCCTGGGTCTGGTTGGCGATGTTGGCGCGGATCTCGTTGCCGAGGCCGCCCTCGACCGTGATGCCGTCGGCCTGGCTGAACGTGACGTCGTTGGCTTCGACGACGTTGCCGTTCGATCCACCCAGCTCGATGCCGGCAGGGTTGAAGCGGGCGTCGTTGCCGGTGATCACGCCGTCGTGGGCGTTGCTCAGCGAGATGGCCCCGCCGCCGGCCTGGTGGACGGTGTTGTCGACGATCTCGGTCCCGTCGGAGTCGGCGACGGAGATGCTCGAATCGCTGGTGCGGACGACCGTGTTGGCCTCGATGCGGTTGCGGTGCGAGCCGGCGGACAGCAGCACACCGGCGTCGCCCGCCTCCGAGATCGTGTTGCCGATCACCACGTTGTCGGACGAACCCTCCAGGATGACGCCGCCGTCGCTGCCGAGCAGCGGGTCGACGATCACCCCGTTGATCGTGTTGTTCTCGACTCGGTTCGTGCTGGAGTCGAACAGGAACACGGCGCGGCCGAGGTTGCTCGTGAACGTGTTGCCCGTGACCAGGCTCCCCTCGGAGCCGCCCGTCAGCGCGACGCCGTCGCCGTTGAGGCTCAGCGTGTTGTTGCGGACCGTGCTGCCGTTGCGGCCGTCGTCGGCGTCGAACAGCTCGATCCCGGCGAGGACGTTGCCTTCGAGGGTCAGGCCCTCGACGACGTTGAAACGGGCGCCGGCCAGCAGCCGCACGCCGTAGCCGAAGTTGCGCACCGTGCCGTTCTTGATGACGACGTTGGCGTGGCCGCTGTTACGGACACCGGCCAGCAGCGCATCTTCCTGGCCCGGTTCGACGACGAGGCCGCTGGAGATCGTGTGGCCGTTGAGGTCGACCTCGATGTCCGGCGCGCCGATGACGAGGCCCTCGCCGAGGCAGTCCAGCAGGTCGTTCTGCAGGACGATGCTCTCGGTGACGACGTCACCGCACGCGAGCGTGGCCGGCTCGCCCGGGCCCGGTGGCGGGGGCGGAGGCGTGCCCGAGGCGTCGAAGCGCAGCACGAGCTGGGGCAGCGTGACGGCTGGCGGGTCCTGCGGGGTCTCGCGGCTGACGAAGCTCTGCTCGGCGCCCGCCTCGTCGTCTTCCACAGCGTCGCGGATGAGCCACCCGTTGTTGGGCGAGCCGCCGGCCAGCATCGACGTCACCTGGGACGTCACGTCCCACTCGCGGTAGCCGGCGCCCGACGTCGTCGTCGCGGGCGCGCCCGCCGTGCCGGGCTGGTTGTTCCAGGTCGCCGCGTTCTCCGACCACGGGTCGGCGAGCGGGACGGCCTCGAGCGTGCGTCCCGGCTCGCCGGAGTCGGCGTAGAGGCGGAGCGTGGCCGACTCCAGGGTGCAGCCGGGAGCGTCGTCCGCCAGCGGGAACCCGACCAGCGTGCGGGCGTTGGTCGCCAGGGCGCCGGAGCGGACGACCAGCTCGGGGGTGACGACGAAGTTCTCGCCCGGGGTTTCCTGGTCGACGTACACGTCGGCGTCCGCGACGAGCGTGGTGTTGGCCAGGTCGCAGTCGACCGGGGCCGCGACGGTCCACGTGAAGGTGGCGGGCGAGGGATCGACGTTGTCGGCGCCGTCGGTGGCCCGCACCTGGACCGTGTGGCTGCCGACCGTCAGGTTGGTGAACACCACGGGGTTCGTGCACTCGAGCCACGCCGCAGGATCGAGGGTGTCGATGCGGCACTCGAACTCCATGAACTGCGCCGGCGTCTGGTCGTCGGTGGCGCTCACCGTGAACGTGGCCGAGTTGCTCGAGCTCGGGTCCGGCGGCGTCTCGAGGAACACCGTCTCGGGCGGGGTGACATCGGGTGTGCCGCCGAACGTGTGCACCGCGGGCGTGGGGTCGACGTTGCCGGCCCGGTCGATGGCCCGCACCTCGAACGTGAAGAAGCCGTCCTCGACGAGCGGGACCTGCCACGGGCTCTGGCAGCCGACGAACGCGAGCGCGGGATCGGGCGGCTGGGTCGGGTCGGGCGGCTCGGGCGGCTCGGTGATGTCGCCCTCGATGAGGCGGCACTCGAACACCAGGTGCTCGGGCGAGGTCGCGTTGTCGGTGCCGGTGAACGTGAACGCGGAGGTGTTCTCGGTGTCCTGGACCGGGCCGCTGAGGTACTCGGTGTCGGGCGGCGTGCCGTCGGCTGGCGGGAACGGTCCTTCGGACTCGTAGGCGCCGCTGTCGCAGAGGTCGTTCTGCGGGCGGGCGACGCCGCGCTGGTCGGTGCTCGGGCAGGGGCTGACGCCGCCGTCGAGAGCCAGGCTGTCGGGCCGGATGGCCATCGTGAGCGTGGGGCCGCCGTTGTCGGCGACCGCGTCGAGGCCGGGGTCGGCCACCGTGCGGTCCTTGGGGCCGATGAAGTGGCACGAGGTGTCGCCCTGCAGGTTGCCGCCCTCGGAGCCGAGGGCGAAGCTGCAGTTCGGGCCGAGCAGGTTGCCGGCCACGATCGTGTTGCGGAAGATGACCGAGCTGCTCGGCTCGATGGGGAAGTTGATCGAGCCGATCTCGCCGCCGGCGCCGCTGGCCACCGGCGAGCTGTTGCCGACGATCGTCGAGCTCGACACACGCACGCCGGCGTCGGCGTCGACGTAGAAGCCGCCACCCCGCACCTGCCCGAGGTTGCCGGCGATCGTGATGTTCTCGTACGACGCGGCGGAGTCGCCCAGGCTGTAGATGCCGCCGCCGAGACCCGAGTCGTCGCTCGAGCCGACGAGGGCGCGGTTGTCCCAGAACAGGGAGCGCTCGACACGGGTGCTGCCGTCGGCGGAGTTGGCGAACCCGCCTCCGTTCTCCGCGGTGTTGCCGATGACCCTGGTGTCGACGATCGTGAACGCGCCGCTGCCCTGGCTCTCGATGCCGCCGCCGTCGAGGGACGCCCGGTTGCCCGTGATCTGCAAGCCGGTGAGGGTCACCCGCGTCGCCGCGTTCTCGATGCCGCCGCCACCGGCGCCGGCTTCGTTGTCGGACACGACGCTGTCGGTGATGGCCACCGAGCCGTTGTTGTCCAGATCGATCGCGCCGCCCTCGCCCGGCGCCGAGTTGCCGGTGAACGTGGAGTCGACGATCTCGACAGTCCCGTCGCCGCCCATCGAGAGCGCGCCGCCACCGCCCCCGCCGGGCTCGCCCGCCACGGGGACGCCGGCCTCGTTGCCGGTGAACGTCGTCCCGGTGATACGCACGGCGCGCGCCGTCGCGGTCGCCGCTGCCCCGCCCTCGCCGTGGGCACGGTTCCCCGAGAAGCTCCCACCATTGACGGTGAGGCTCGCCTTCGACACGACGCCGACGCCGCCCCCGTCGGCCCCGGCGACGTTGTCGGTGACGTCGACGTCGGTCAGAGTGAGCGCGCCCTCGTGGTCGCTCCAGACGCCACCGCCGCCCCCGAGGGCGGTGTTGGCGCTGATCGTCGACTCGGTCACGACCGCCTGGCTCGGCACACCGGAAGGGTTGAGTGCGCCGGCGTTGAAGATGCCGCCGCCGCTGCGGGCCTCGTTGTCGGCGACGACGCTGCCGTTGCGCACGTGCAGGGTGCCGGTGGCGCTGTGGATGCCACCGCCGTCGGAGATCGTGGCGTTGCCAGTGACGGTGACCCCGTCGAGGATCAGCGTGCCGGCCGACACGCTGTAGATGCCGCCCCCGTCATCTTCGGTGAACCCGTCGCGGACCGTGACACCGGTGAGGCTGACGTCGCCCGCGGTCTCCAAGAGGTGGAAGACGCGGTCGCCGCCGTTGGCGTCGACGATCGTCGTGGCGGCGCCGGCGCCCGCGATCGACAGGGGCGCCGTGATGTCGAGGTCACCCGTGACCGCCGCGTCCTCCGCGGCGCCGAAGGCACCGAGCTCGTAGGTGCCGGCGGGGAGCTCGATGATGTTGGGGTCGTCGACCGCGTTCGCCTCCTGGATGGCGGCGCGCAGCGTGCAGGTCCCTGCGCCCGTGCGGCAGACCCCGTCACCCGGGTTGGTGTCGACGGCGTCGACGGTGCTGTTGACGATCAACGTCGTCGGCGCGGCGATGGCCTCTTCCGGCGGGAAATAGGTCAGAACAGCGGGGACGACCAGAGCGAGCCCGACCGCCACTCGGAGGGCGCGCCGACGGCGCGCTCCCCGGGGCGTACGTGATCTTGTACTCGCTCCGGGGAACCATCGCTCGCCGCTCGCGCCGAACCGGACACCCGCCATGTCGCCCTCCCGCACTCTGCCCGAGAAGTCTGAGAGACCTCTCATGCGCAGACCTGTGTGCACTGTTCGTCGGCGTCGATAAGGCAGCGATAAGGAACGGATGAGACCGTCGGGGATCTTTCGCGCGAAGAGCGTCCGTCAGTCACTATGTGAGACGAACCGCTCGCGGGGCGCGGCGCGTGGGGGACTACTGGCGGCGGAGGCGGTAGCCGACGCCGCGCACGGCCTCGATCGCGTCATCGCCCAGCTTCTTGCGCAGCGAGCCCACGTAGACGTTGACCACGTTCGTGCCGGGCTCGATCGCGTAGCCCCACGCGTGCGACAGGAGCTGCTCGCGGCTGAGCACCTGATCCGGATGGCGCATGAGGACCTCGAGCAGTCGATACTCGCGCGGGGTGAGCGCGATCTCGCGGCCGCTCACTTTGACCCGCCGAGTCCTCAGGTCGAGCTCGACCGATCCGACCTCGAGCACAGTCGGCTCCTCGCTCCCGGGAGCCCGTAGCCGGACCCGGACACGGGCGAGGAGCTCCTCGAAGAGGAACGGCTTCGTCATGTAGTCGTCGGCGCCGACATCGAGGCAGGCGACCGCATCCCGTAACTCGGGCCGGCCGGTGAGCACCAGCACGGGGAGGTGGCTCCCCCGCCGCCGGAGCTCCTGGAGGACCTGAAAGCCCTCCCGCTCAGGGAGAGCCAGATCCAGGATCAGCAGATCGAAGCCGTCGGTCAGGCTCAGCTTTGCCGCCTCAGCGCCGTCGTCGGCGACGGATGTCGCATAGCCGCTGGCGCGCAGCCCCTTCTCGAGGAACGCCGAGATCAGCGGATCGTCCTCGGCGATCAGGATTCTCGCCACGCCGACCTCCGTGGGATCACGATCGTGAAGCGAGCACCCTGACCCTGCTCGCTCCTCAGCAGGGCGTGGCCGCCGTGGGCTTCGGCGATCGACTGGACGATGGCCAGGCCGAGACCTGCGCCGCGGTAGCGCTTGGTGGCGCCACGGCCCCGGGCGAAGCGGTCGAAGATCCGCTCGGCATCGCTCGTCGGAACGCCGATCCCGGTGTCGCGCACCCAGATGCGGACAACGGCACCGGTGAGCTCCAGGCCGATGGCGATGGTGTCGCCCACCTCCGTGTGTTTGACACCGTTGTCCGCAAGGTTGAGCACCGCCTCGGTCAGCCGTTGTTTGTCCGCCACGAACGTCCCCTCCGACGCATGGTCGAGTCGCCACGCGCGATCACCCAGGGCTGTGGCCTTGGCGACGAGCTCGTGCACGAGGAGCTGGGCGTCCACCACCTCCGGCTGGAGGAAGCCGGGCGCCTCCGCCTCGACGAGCGACTGCAGGTCGTCGACCAAGCGACCCGTGCGGGCCAGCTCATCGAGCACGATCGGCATGATGGTGCGCCGCTCCTCCT
Organism: uncultured Acidimicrobiales bacterium; assembly: GCA_963735375.1. Classification (GTDB taxonomy): domain Bacteria; phylum Actinomycetota; class Acidimicrobiia; order Acidimicrobiales; family VFJN01; genus ZC4RG19. The sequence continues at coordinate 396,432 of CAVTKS010000001.1, read as the reverse complement.
CGTCGTCACCGAGCAGCTCGAGATGTCCCGAAGCGACGGTCAACGGCGTGCGCAGCTCGTGACCAGCGGCTCGCACGAAATCGAGCTGGCTCTGGTGGGCCTGATCAAGACGGTCGAGCATGGCGTTGAAGGTCTCGGCCATCTCCGCCGCCTCGCTCGACCCCGTGACACGGATCCGTGCCGTGCGGTCCGACTCGGAGATAGAGCGCGCGGTGCTGGTCAGATCACGCACAGGCGCTAACACCCGGCCGGTAAGGAACCAGGCGCACACCGCCGCGGCGAGAACGGCGGCGACCATCACCGCCGCGCCGTAGGTCTGCAGCTCCTGGATCTTGCGCCGCTCAGCCGCAGGCAGGATCGTGACGACGAAGGCGCCGCTGTCTTCGCCGAGCGTGAAGCGGACGGCGTGGAAGTCCGCTTCCCCTTGCGCCGTGCCGAACGTGTCAGTGATCTGATCGGGTCCCTCGGCGAGCGAGAAGGACGACCACGTCGCCAGCGCGCCAGGCGGCAGCTCGCGGCCTGGGAAGCTGCGCAGGCGGTCGCGGTGCAGCTCGCCGTTGAGCATCGTCACGAACGCCTCTTCGGGGCTCGGGACGTTCCGCTCCATGTAGACGTCGAACGCCCGCTCCAGCGAGGCGAAAGGCAGGCCGGTCGACGGGTCGCGGCCGTTGGCGATCAGGGTTTGCACCTCCGCCACCTCCTGGCCCAGCGCCGCCTCGGTCTGGTTGTCGAGGCGTACGAGCAGCACTTGGCGGATGCCGAGGACAGCCACCGCGCCGGTCACGACGAGCAGGACGAGGTAGGCGGTGGCCATCCGACTGCGCGTGCTGGCGAGCACCCCGCCGCGCCCGGCACGCGCCCGCCGATCCGGCCCGATACATTCCGTCGCGGTGTCGGGCTGCCCGACGGGGTCGTCCGCGCCGGAGCCAGGCGGCGTTGCCCCGCCCGGCTCTTGTGACCGATCGACCGAGGGCGTCACCGTCCGCATCCCTGGTGATGCCGCCGATCGCGCCGGCCTTCTCCTCGCCCGCCTCGTACAACAATGGCCGCCCCTTCCACGCCCTGGTGCGGAACGGTAGGCACGTCGACGCGCAGAGTGCTAGTGGTCAGATCTTCCAGCTCGACGCGGTGTGAGTCTGGTGAGGCACAGATGGGACGTCCGTTCCCGGTCTCATCGCGTGTCAGGCCACCGCATCGAACGGCAGCGGCCGTGTGTGCATGGCCGGGAAGGCGGGTGTGACGTGCCGCGCTACCGAGGTCCGCTCCCTCGGTGGCCAGACGCCAGGCGGTAGCCCGCAGGCCCTTCTCGAGGAAGCTCGCGATCCGAGCCTCGTCTTCGGCGATCAGGATGCGGGCCATGTCGGCGCCTCGGGCCGCTGCGCCGGGATGCTGATGGTGACCGCCGCTCCCGCGCCCGGCTGGCTGTCGAGCTCGACCCGTCCGCCGTGCGCTTCGGCCACCGCCCGTACGATCGCCAGCCCCAGCCCGGCGCCGTCGGAGCGACGCCGACCGTCCCCGCCCCGGGTGAAGCGCTCGAAGATCGCCGCCTGCTCCTCGACAGCGATGCCTGGACCGGTGTCGGCCACCCAGAACCGCACCTCACCGTCGAGCACAGCCGACCCCAGCGTGATCATGGCCTCGGAGCCGGTGTGCTCGACGGCATTGCGGGCCAGGTTCATGACCGCCTGGGTCAGGCGCTGCTCGTCGGCCACCGCAATGCCCTCGGACGGCGCGGCGAGCCGCCACCGCCGGTCGCCCAACGCCTGCGCCTTGGCGAACAGCTCCACGGTGAAGGGCTCGACGTCGAACCGCGCCGGACGGAGGTACTCGGGATGCTCCAGCTTGGCCAGGAGCAACAGGTCATCGATGGAGATGAGAACCCCCTCATCTCCGTCGAGGAACTGTTCAAACGCCTGTGCAGACAGCTGAAGAGCCGGCGTAGGGCGAGGTCACTGCGGCGGTGCGAACGACACGCGGCGGTGCGCCCGCCCGTCGCCGATGGACTGGTTGCAACGGACGCATAGCGATCGGGCCGGGGCCCGGGCGCGGGCACAGGTCCCGTGCTCGCATGTCTCCGAGCACGGGACCTGGCCCGTCCCCAACGGCGGGAACACCCTCACCGCCCGGGGCTGCGACCGCCGGTCACAGTCGGCGGCACTGGTCTTGCTTGGTGCCCTGCACGATGTTGCCGCGACCCGTCGGCGCGGGGACGTTCGACTTGCATTGCATGTTGCCGTTGATGCGGTTCGACACGAACGACTGCGCGCCCCGGTTGGTGAACGACTGCAGGTCGCCGGTGATGGCATTGCGCGACACCGCCGCCGAGACGCCCTGCTTGAGCTGCACGCTGCCGCCGACCCTCGAGTCGAGCAGCGTCACCGACCGATGACCCTCGCCCTGCACACTGCCGACCACACGCACCGAGCGCGCGTCGAGCGTGGCGCCCGTCTCGACTTTGATCGTCCCCTTGACATACGTCCCGGTCAGGGTGCACTTCGCCCCGGCTGGCACACGCAGGTTGTCGACCGTGACCCGACCGATCGCACCCCGACACGTCCGTTCCTCGGCCCCCGCGGCCGGGGCCATCACGGCCAGCGCACCCACCGCCACCAGTACCGCTGCCAACCATCGCCTCATGGACTTCCTCCTCGATCGACTCGCTCGCGGCCGCCAACCGACCACACAGCAAGCCTCCACCCCAGCCATGAGGCGACCATGAGCTGACCATTGGAAAAGTCTCATCACGCGGGAACGACGTCGCGCCGCGGCCCACCCACGGTCCGAACCTGCAACTACAAGCGGCGATGACCAGCAGCGCGAGGAGCGCGGTCGAGACCGCTGCGACCAGGAGCCCACGAGGCGCCCGGCCTGTCGGCGCTGCGCTACGCGGGCGACCCCACGCCTCGCAGGGTCTGAGTCACGACACGGCACCCGGTGCCGCCGTTACGGACCCCACGGCTCAGCGGTCGTGGGCGTCGACGAACTCGCGCACGGCGGGCCGGCGGTCGTCGATTCGCCAGAGCAGCGCGAGCTCGCTGGGCTGCCTGCTCTTGAAGAGAAGTTGAAGGTCCGGGGCGAGGTAGGGAACGCCATCGGACGTACGGAGCACGGCGTGTGCCCATGGAATCCGGACGGTCGGATCGCGGCGGTCGATCCACAGCTCGTCGTCCCCCTCGCCGATGGTCACGTCGAGCAGCCACGGGCCATGGGCCTCGCGCCGACACCAGAGGTTGTTCTGATGAAGCGCGACCTCAAGCGGTTGACCTGTCCACGGTGTGAGCCGGCCGGCGGCGGCGATGCGGATGTCCCATCCCTCCAGGACTGGTCGGAGTGCGATGACGTCTCGCCGGAGTACGCCGATGTCGGTGTCCTCGTGATCGCGCCACGAACGTCCCACGTCGAGCTCCAGGGCACGACCTCCACTGTCCCACCATCGAACCGGTGCCGCGCTGAGTACATCGACCGTGGATGCCAAGCTGAGCGGCTCCCCGAGACCCAGCTCCGGCGCGGACATGACCTCGACCGTAGATCGACGCGCGTGGTGGACGTCAGTGGTGCCGCTCGTAGTGGTGGTGCTGCTTCTTGTTGGTCTGGTCGTCGCCGCCTGGGGACTCGGTCGCGGTGATAGCCGGCGGGTCCCTGCGCTGTTTCTCGCAGTCGCTTTGGTCATCGGACTGCCAGCCGCGGCTCTCGTCGGTCGATCGGGTCGAGTTGTCGTCGATCTAGAGGCTGACGCAGTTGCCTGTTGATGGATCGAGGTGGCGGGTCACTTGCGAGGCGGCGTTCCTCGAACCGCGAGAGGGGGGCCAGCTCAGCGTCGAGGCGTGGGACGCCTGTGACGCGGCCACGGGGACGCGTCGACAAGCAGCCACCGGACTGGCCGGGGCGTCGGCCGTGATGGTCGCCGTCGGCGTGGCCTTGGCGGCGAAGCGTCGCCGGCGTGGACAGCCTGAGGCACCAAGCGAAGCGGCCACGACGTCGCGCAACGCCATACCGGCGTCTCCCTGAGTGCCCCTGAAGAGAGCCGGCCGAGGGCGCTTGCGATGGTCAGCACGCGACGCGGGGCCACGATGCTTGGGTGGGCGGCGATCGCCGCCCACTGGGCGCCGGCCAGGCTGGTCGGCTGGTCGGGCTCGGGCAGCGGCTCGGCGGTCACGGCCGAGGTTCCTGGGCAGCGAGCATCTCGGCGACCGCAGCGTCGTCGATCAGCTCGGCGGCGCGCTGGTACTCGCCGGCGAGCCAGTCGTTGGTCAGGTGCAGGTAGACGCGAGTCGATTCGATCGAGCGGTGCCCGGCCTGGGCCTGGATCGCCTCCAACGCCATGCCGGCCTCGCGCAGGCGGGTCAGGCAGGTGTGGCGCAGCTCGTGGCACGTCCCACGGTCCAGGCGGGCGCGTCGGCGTGCACCGGCCAGGACCTCGTCGAGGCCCCCGCGGACAGCGGTTGTCCACGGCGCGGGCCCTTCAACACCACGAACAGCCGGTCGGTCCGGCCGTCGGGGCGCTCGAGGTCGAGATAGTCGCCGATCTGGCGAAGAACCGCCCCGAGATCGGCACCACCCGCTGGTGGCCACCCTTGCCCTCGGCGATGAACACCCGCCGCTCAGCCACCTCCAGGTCCCCGAGGCGCAGGCCCAGGACTTCGCAACCGCGCAGGCCGCCCAAAACCATCGCTTCCACCATCCCGGGCCGTGCGCAGCACCGCCAACAACGCCCGCACCTCCGCCGGGCTGAGCACCTTCGGGAGCGTCCTGGGCACCCGGACCAGCGGCACCATCTGCGCCTTCTTCGACGAGCCCCGCCGCCGGGTCGCCAGGCCCCGCGGCACCGGGTTCGCCGTCAACAGCGTGTCGCCCCGAGCCACGACGGACGCGCCGCCTCCGCGCCCTGGGGCTGTAGAACACTGCTTATGTCCTCGACGTTTCGAGCCGGTGTCGGCATGGCCGTTTTCGACGGCGAGGGACGAGTGCTTGCCTTGGAGCGCACGGCTATTCCTGGAGCGTGGCAGCTGCCACAAGGTGGCATCGAAGGCGACGAGGAGCCGGTCGACGCGATGTGGCGCGAGCTGCGAGAGGAGACCGGCCTTACCGATGCCCACGTTCAGATTCTGGCCGAACTACCCGTGTGGTTGGGGTATGAGCTGCCAGCCGAGTATCGCTCGGCCAAGACCGGGCGAGGCCAGGTGCACAAGTGGTTTCTGCTTCGGGCCAGCACCGAGGACCTCCCCCTGCGGTTCAACGCGACTTCCGAAGTCGAGTTCCGGTCCTGGCGGTGGATCGAATTGGCGGAGCTCGCCCACGAGACGGTCGCCTTCCGCCGACCCGTGTATCGGCGCCTGGCCGAGCTCGCCAACGGGCTCGGGTGAGGCGGACTGGGCTCTTGTTGTGCGGCGAGGGATGGGATAAACCGCTCGCTGAATCCGGCCACGAAGCTGAACATGACGATACGTGGGCCGGACTGGCCTGCTGCTTCGCCGAGCAGGCCGGCCTGAAGCGCAGCGAAGGCGAAAGGCGCAGCGGCGTTGTTCAGCCGGGCCCCAGATCGATGCTCCTATGTGTTGTCAAGGGGCGTTTCCGGCGGTGCTGGCAGACCAGTGATGGGCCACTCGGGGTGAGGGCGGGCTCTTATCAGGCCATGCGTTGCCGGTGATGTGTTGGAGCGGCGGGTCGGCGGATCGTTCGCAGGACAGCCCGGTGGGCGTCAGGTCGTTCGTGGGCCAGGCCCGCCGCTCCAGACCGTTAGTCGCGGGGGAGGTAGCGGTAGATTTCTCGGGCGACGTAGCGCTTGAGGATGCGCATGATCTCGGCCTTGGTGAGTCCGTCGTCGAGGCGCCGTTGGACATAGACGCGGGTGCGGGCGTCATGGGACATGCGGGTGAACACGATGCGCCAGAGGGCGTGGTTCGCTTGGCGGTTCCCGCCTCGGTTGAGCCGGTGGCGGGTGACCTTGCCCGACGATGCCGGGACGGGGGCGACGCCGCAGAGGTGCGCGAACGCGGCTTCGGAGCGGATCCGGCCGGCGTTGTCGCCGGCGGTGACCAACAAGATGGCGGCGGTGAGCGTGCCCACGCCGGGGAGCTCGAGGAGGCCGGGTGCCGTGTCGGTCACGAGGTTCCCGAGCACGTCGTCGACGGCGGCGAGCTGGTCGTCGAGCAGCACGACGCGCTGGCCCAGGTGGCGCATGGCGAGTGTGGTGGCGTAGGTGACCACGTCGCTGTCCAGGCTGGGCCGGAGCCGGGCGGCGGTGGCGCCGAGCCGGCCCCGGGGCACGGGCCGGACGCTTTCTCGCAGGTCATCGGGGGCGGTGAAGGCGAGGTGGCGGATCTGGTTGAGGAACGTGATGCGGGCGTCGCGGGCCGAGCGGCGCGCCACCAGCAGGGCTCGCATGGCTTCGATCGGGCCATCCGCAGCCTTGGCGACCACCTGGGCACGGCCGGAGAGGACGGCCCGGGCGGCTTCGACGGCGTCGAGCGGGTCGGACTTGCCGCCGCGGCGCCGGGCCTGGCGGTTGGGGCGGTCGACCTCGAGGACCTCGAGCCCGGCGGACTGCAGGAACCGGCTCAACCCGACGCCGTAGGCGCCGGTGCCCTCGATCCCGATCCGTGCGAGCTGTCCGAAGCCGGCCAGCCAGGCGTGCAGGTCCTGGTAGCCCGCTGGTGTGGTGGGGAACGACTCGACGCCCAGCACGCCGCCGTTCGCGTCCAGCGCCGCGGCGACGTGGGTGTCGAGGTGCGTGTCAACCCCGCCCGTGACCGGGCGCGTCTCTACGATGGTCATCGTCATCCCTTTCTCGCTTCACAGGTGGTCAAGGGGTGGCACGCACGTCCCGGGACGGAGACCGTGAACGATCGGTCCTGCGTCAACAGGCCGACCGGTCACCCTCCCGAACGGGGCGTGCCACAACTCACTCGCGTCAACTCAGCACGCGAGCAACGCCGAACGTAGACACCCACCCCGCAACCGTGGTGGACCCCTGAACGGCACCCCACCAGTCTCACTGGTCGATCTGTGCTGGTAGCGGCTGGCGGTCGGAGCACACCGACGCGCCGTTCGTTGCCCGGCGACGGCGACCGGGACGACGTCGTTCTGTCGCGTCGTTCTGTGTTACCGCCAGGAGCGCGGATCGGCAGATCGGTGCTACTCGGTCGCGCGCCAGACGGGCGGCCGGTCGCGATCAAACGCGCGCGCCGGGCAGGATGGATCGGAGCACGCTTGGTCTGGGTCGCCGGTGCCATCGAAGTGCTCAAACTCGTAGTGGAAACAGACCCAGTGCATCCGTTCGAGCGCGACATACGAGTCCTGGTTCCGCACAACCGGCCGCCCGCAACGCGCGCACTGCAACTCGTCGGTCACTAGCGCATAGTGCCCGACCTGCGCACCCCTGCCGGGCGGATCGTCGGCACAGAACGACGCAGCGCGAGATTGGCAGCTATGCGCGGCCGAGCAGGTCTTCGACGTCTCTAGCGATAGCCGACAACTGCTCACCCGGCTCTATCAACAGCTCGAGCGAGGCCCGCCAGCACGACTCTGCTCCTCCAACCGCCGTCCACAGTGTCCGGATGTGTAGCCCGTCGTGATGGGCAGTCACGGAGAGGCCAGGCTCGGTGGAGTCCCAGCGTCGCTCGGAAGGCCAGCCCTTCCAGTCGGCCTCCATCTCTCTCCAGAAGGCGGCGAACGGTTGCATCCGGTGGAACATGACGCCGGTGTCCACATCTAGCCCAGCACCATGCAGCTCAACGGCGAAGTAGGTCCAGCCTTCGTCGCCGCGACGGGGATCCCGAAGCACGACCGACGTCCCGCCGTCGGTGCCGACCACAAGCCGCCCGCAGTTCACGCGCACAGAATGCCCTGAATGAGGATGTGCTGCAGGCGCGAAGGGTTCGCTCGTAGCGTCTTGGGGTCCGGTGGGTGTGTCTCCAGAGTGCCCTGCCACCAGCCTGGTTGGCTTTCGAGCGAACGGGCCGCTCATCGGATTCCAGCCACGGCGTGGCTCGAAACAGGAACGAGCACTCGACCCTCTTCAGGACTGCCCGCCGGGGCGTACACGCCATCGGGCAGTTCCTCGAGGAGGTTCATCGTGTTCATCATCGGTATCGACCCCCACAAGGGGTCACACACCGCCGCGGTGCTGGATTGTTGCGAGCAGGTTGTCGGTGACATCCGGGTTCGTGCCGACCGCACCCAACGCGCGCGGCTGTTGGCGTTCGCGGCTCGGTTCGAACCGCGCACGTGGGCCATCGAGGGAGCGACCGGCATGGGGGCGCTACTGGCCCAGCAGCTCGTCGCCGCCGGTGAGCGGGTGTTGGATGTGCCCCCGAAGCTGTCGGCAAGGGTGCGGCTGCTCGACACCGAGCGCAGCGACAAGAGCGACGCTCACGACGCCCGCTCCGCAGCGATCGTGGCGCTGCGCCATGGGGGGCTGCGAGCCGTGGTCGCCGAGGACCACTCGGCGGTGCTGCGCCTTCTGGCCAAGCGCCACCACGACCTGGTCGCTCGCCGCACCCAGGCGGTGTGCCGGCTCCACGCCGTGCTGTGCGCACTGGTCGCCGGCGGGCTGGCCAAGAACCTCTCGGCCAGCCGGGCCGCCGCCGAGCTGCGCCGTGTTCGACCCGCCGACGCCGTCGGCGTCGAGCGTCGCCGGGTGGCGCACGAACTGGTTGGCGAAGTCCGCCGCGTCGATGCCGACCTGGCCGAGCTCAAGACCCGCGTCACCGCAGCGGTCGCCGCGTCGGGGACAACGGTCACCGAGGTGTTCGGGGTCGGGCCGATCATGGCCGCCTACCTCATCGGCTACAGCGGCGCCGTCGGCCGGTTCCCCAGCGCCGGGCACTACGCCCGCTACAACGGCACCGCCCCCATCCAGGCCTCGTCGGGCCCAAAGACCCGCCACCGGCTCAACCCCCGAGGCAACCGTCAGCTCAACCACGCCCTGCACATCGCCGCCGTCACCCAGGTCCGCAACAACACCCCCGGCCGGGCCTACTACCTGCGCAAACAAGCCGAAGGGAAGTCGAAGAAAGAAGCCATGCGCGCGCTCAAACGTCGCGTTTCGGACGCCGTCTACCGCCAGCTCCTCGCCGACACCACCCGCTGACCAAGCGGATCCGGGAGGACAACCAGGGACGACTCTTTAATCCAGCGTGGCCGGCTGAACCCTGAAACACCGGCTCTTCGGACCAGTCACTCCCGGACCCGCACACCCGACCCTACGCCCGCGCCTCCAGCGCTGGTCAGCCGCGCCCGGACAACGTCCCTTGACACAAACAGGATTCGCTGTGGGCGGGCGGCGCCTGTCGGGTTGGCAGCACAGAACGACGCGGCGCGAGATCGGCAGATCTGGGCGTGCGCGGTGCGGCGATTCTGGTGCAACGATGGCCGCGTGATGCGGGCGGGAACGTAACTGCGGTAGGGGCCTGGCGGCCTTCGCTTCTCGGTGCGGGGAGTGCGTCATGAGGTTCAGGTCACCGATCCAAGTGGGGCCGTCAGTGTCGTTGGCCGACGACCTGCAGCGATGCCTCGGGTGGAGCACGGCCCTCGCAGCGCCGCAGCCGGCGACATCCGTCACGCTCCTCCTCGCCTTCGTTGAGGCGGGCGCAGGCACGACCGCCCAGCGCGTCCTTGACGAGGCCAGTGTCACCACGCACGATCTCGAGCCACTCGAGGTGGCGGCGAGGGCTCGAGAACCGGCGGCGAAGGGCCTCAAGCGACTGGCGAGGCGCGTTCCCGGCCTCACCCACGGTGCTGACTTGGAGCGTGTGTTACGGCGAGCCACCAACCTGGTATTGCTGGACAAGCGAAGGGTCCTCACCAGCGACGACATGTTCCTTGCGCTACTCACGGAGGACGGCCCCGCGAAAGCCGCCCTCGTCTCGCTGGGAAAGGATCCGAGCGCGATGCGGAGTGAGGTGATGCGGTCCCGCCCTTCGCCCGGGTGAGGTCGCAAGGACGCTCGTGCCGACGTGTATGGCTCGGTGCGGGTGACCACAGCGATCGGATCATCCGCTCCAAGCGACGCGGCGCGAGGTCGGCAGTTATGGAGCGGTCAGAACCCGAAGTACGCGCCGGCTGCACAGAGCAGGGCGAGAAGGCCGCCGGTCCACCAGCGACACGGACGACGGCGGATCGGCCACCGTCATCCCGCTAATCGGCGTCGATCATTCACCCAGAACACGATCGGGAGCATCACGGCCCACAGGACTGCTTTGAACACGAAGCGGGCGAGGCTCCAGTCGTCCCCGTGGAACAACCAGATGTCGATCGCCCACACACCACCGGCGGCTGCTACACCCCCGACGAGAGATGCGGAAAATTTTGCGACCGAGCGGCAGCGCCGTCCAGGCCCAGGGGTCGACGACATCGTCAGCATCGTTGTCCGTACCGCCCTCGGTGCTCGCTCCCGCCATCGCCACGGAGCGTAGACCAGCGGGTGTATCGGCAACTCCAAATGACCGGCGAGCTGTGCACACCGATCGGCAGTTGTGGCGCGCGCCGCTGGGTCACATGGCTGAACCCGCGGCTTAGTCGCCTGCGAAGAAGTCGAGGTAGGCCTGGGCCAGGGCGGCCGGGTTCTCCTGCGCGATGTTGTGACCGGACGCGGGGATGACGGCGCTGCGGACGTCGCGGGCCACTTGCGCGAGCTGTTTGGATACTGCGTCCCCGAGATAGGCCTGCGCGCCGACGGCCAGGACCGGGCAGCTGATCGGGTCGGCGTAATGCGGGCGGTTCTGTTCGGCGTCGGTCTGGCGGGCGCGGTACATCTCGCAAATGGCCCTGGTGCCGCCCGGCTGCTCGGCCGAGTGCACCATTTCGTCGATGTCCTCCTCGGCCAGCGCGCTGGGGTCCCACATCGAGAGCCTGGCGTAGTACGTCCAGAACGGCCGTTCCCGCCCGGCCAGCAGCAGCTCGGGCAGGTTCGGCAGGCTGAAGAAGATGAAGTGCCAGCCGGTGCGGAGGTCGTCGGCGGCGAGCGAGGGGTCGTGTCCGCCGCCTGGCAATCCTGGGCCGGCTGGCAATCCTGGTAGGAGCGTTTCCTGGAACACCAGTTGCTGCACCCGGGGCCGGTAGAAGGCGGCGACGGCGTAGGCGATGGCCGCGCCCCAGTCCTCGCCGGCGACGCGGAACTGGTCGAAGCCCAGGTGGGTGGCCAGTTCGGCGACGTCATCGGCCATCGTGGCGGTGTCGTAGCCGGTCAGGGGGCGCTGGGAGCCGCCGAAGCCTCGGTTGTCGACCGCGATGACGGTGTAGTGTGGGGTCAGCAGCGGCACGACGTGGCGCCAGTACGACATGGTCTTCGGCACGCCGTGCAGCAAGAACACCGGCTCGCCGGTGCCGCCGATCGCGAAGTGGATCTCCACGCCGTTGACCTTGGGCTTGCCGTGTGTGAGCCGGACTCCGGCGTGGTCAGTGAGGTTCATCTCGGCGAACTCCTTCTTCTCTTCGGCCGTGTAGGCGCCGACCGGGTAGTGGATCTTCCGGAGCGGCATTTCTGCATCCTCATCTTGTCCGTATTGACTCGGTTTGATTCAAGGCCGAGAAGTCGACGCCCCGAGTAGAGCATTGGTCGGCTCGCCAGATTGCCCTGAATGAGGATGTGCTGCAGGCGCGAAGGGTTCGCTCGTAGCGTCTTGGGGTCCGGTGGGTGTGTCTCCAGAGTGCCCTGCCACCAGCCTGGTTGGCTTTCGAGCGAACGGGCCGCTCATCGGATTCCAGCCACGGCGTGGCTCGAAACAGGAACGAGCACTCGACCCTCTTCAGGACTGCCCGCCGGGGCGTACACGCCATCGGGCAGTTCCTCGAGGAGGTTCATCGTGTTCATCATCGGTATCGACCCCCACAAGGGGTCACACACCGCCGCGGTGCTGGATTGTTGCGAGCAGGTTGTCGGTGACATCCGGGTTCGTGCCGACCGCACCCAACGCGCGCGGCTGTTGGCGTTCGCGGCTCGGTTCGAACCGCGCACGTGGGCCATCGAGGGAGCGACCGGCATGGGGGCGCTACTGGCCCAGCAGCTCGTCGCCGCCGGTGAGCGGGTGTTGGATGTGCCCCCGAAGCTGTCGGCAAGGGTGCGGCTGCTCGACACCGAGCGCAGCGACAAGAGCGACGCTCACGACGCCCGCTCCGCAGCGATCGTGGCGCTGCGCCATGGGGGGCTGCGAGCCGTGGTCGCCGAGGACCACTCGGCGGTGCTGCGCCTTCTGGCCAAGCGCCACCACGACCTGGTCGCTCGCCGCACCCAGGCGGTGTGCCGGCTCCACGCCGTGCTGTGCGCACTGGTCGCCGGCGGGCTGGCCAAGAACCTCTCGGCCAGCCGGGCCGCCGCCGAGCTGCGCCGTGTTCGACCCGCCGACGCCGTCGGCGTCGAGCGTCGCCGGGTGGCGCACGAACTGGTTGGCGAAGTCCGCCGCGTCGATGCCGACCTGGCCGAGCTCAAGACCCGCGTCACCGCAGCGGTCGCCGCGTCGGGGACAACGGTCACCGAGGTGTTCGGGGTCGGGCCGATCATGGCCGCCTACCTCATCGGCTACAGCGGCGCCGTCGGCCGGTTCCCCAGCGCCGGGCACTACGCCCGCTACAACGGCACCGCCCCCATCCAGGCCTCGTCGGGCCCAAAGACCCGCCACCGGCTCAACCCCCGAGGCAACCGTCAGCTCAACCACGCCCTGCACATCGCCGCCGTCACCCAGGTCCGCAACAACACCCCCGGCCGGGCCTACTACCTGCGCAAACAAGCCGAAGGGAAGTCGAAGAAAGAAGCCATGCGCGCGCTCAAACGTCGCGTTTCGGACGCCGTCTACCGCCAGCTCCTCGCCGACACCACCCGCTGACCAAGCGGATCCGGGAGGACAACCAGGGACGACTCTTTAATCCAGCGTGGCCGGCTGAACCCTGAAACACCGGCTCTTCGGACCAGTCACTCCCGGACCCGCACACCCGACCCTACGCCCGCGCCTCCAGCGCTGGTCAGCCGCGCCCGGACAACGTCCCTTGACACAAACAGGATTCGAACCTGCGCACCCCTCGCCTGTCGGATCGTCAGCACAGAACGACGGGGCGCGAGATCGGCAGATCTGGCGCGTCCGGCGTCGCGGCCCGACGTCGGGTTGCTCACCATCGCGCGAGCGCCCAGGCCGGCTGGATCACCCGTGTAACGGCACATCGGGGACAGGCGGTTGCCAGGCCACCTCGGCGAGACGCCGATTGGTCAGCGCGACCCCCTCGGCGACGGTTGCGAGGTTGGCAAGCGTCGCTCTCATGTTCTCCTGGTTGTGGGCACGGATGTCATCGATGCCCATCGTCGCCCCGGCGAGGAGCGCGAACCACCTCGGACGACGGTCTGTCCAGGTCTCGGTCACCACCGTGGCGTCGCCGTCCGGTCGGAACTCGTAGGTCCAGTGCGACGCCGGGATCCCGGCGACACTGACATCGAACGCGAATCCGCAACCCGGATCGGCCGCGACCACCGTGCAGGTCGTCGACCAGCGACGCCAACCCCGACGGTTCGACCCGCGGAACCTTGCTCCTACCGCAGGCGCGGTCGCGCCGCCGAGCCACCGGCCGCCGACGTTCTCCGGACTCCACTCGCCCATGCGCGTGACGTCGCTGACGAGGGCGTAGAGAGCGTCGCCCGAAGCTGCGATCCTCGCGGTGGCGCTCACATCCTGTTCCGGCACTCGATGGACGGTAGCGACCCGGGAGGTCTCGGTTCCGTCCGGCGACCGAGCTCAGAAGCGCCACCTCCCGATGTCACTGCCCCGAGCACCTCGGGTGTGAGGTCCGCCCTGCCGTCCAAGGCGGGTCGTGGTCCGATCGAACCGATCGTTGAGCGCACGTCGGCGCGGTGGCGACGTGGAGCCGGATGTACCGTTGGTTCGGTGAGCACCCGGAAGCTGCCTGAGGGCGCGTTCTCCCCAGAGTCCCCGAAGGCCAGGGGCCGTCCGGCGAACGCCGCTCTCGTATCCCACGGCATCACGACCCTCGCACAAGTTTCGGCCATGACCGAACGACAGCTACTCGCTCTGCACGGCGTGGGGCCAAAGGCCGTCGCGATCCTGAGAGCCGAACTCGAAAAGCAGGACGGCAACCTGGCGGAATAATCCTCGGCCGCCGCGAGGGTAGCGGTGTCCCTGATCGCCGGCTTGATGATCGAAGTCCAAGACGACCGGCTGGACCTGCTTACGATCGCGAGCGCGACCGATTGCCAGAACCGCGCACCCCTCGCCTGTCGGATCGTCGGCACAGAACGACGGGGCGCGAGATCGGCAGATCTGGCGCGTCCGGCGTCGTGGCCAGACGTCGGGTTGCTCACCATCGCGAGCGCCCTCGACCGGCACCTAGGGGACACGACACCTCGCTCAGCGCGCACCACCGGAAAGGGAATCCTCTTCCGCCGACCGCGCCTGGAAGGGAGCGCTGGGTACGTCGGTGGGATGGTGTCCTATGTCGGCCGATAGCGCCGCAGTACGTTCTCCTCAGGTATTGACCGAATCATCGGGAGACGGGTATGGCCCCTAGCGAGCTTGACGATCTTGATCCGCGGGCGGCAGCGGCTGACGTCGACGATCCCAGCCCGGACGAGGTCTTGGACCTGGACCTCACGTTGGGGATCGACGACACGCCTGAGGTGCACCACGCGGTAGGCGGCGGTGGGCTCGGAATCGCGAACGCCGCCTCATTCGGTCCGCCTGGCAAGGCATCGGCTCACGGTTGGAGGGCGGTGCTAGTGGCCCTAAAGCAGAAGGGGATGCGAGAGAATCCCAGCGGGTCAAACACCAACCCCTACAGCCGCTACTTCGGTTACGGAGCGCAGTCCTGGTGTGCCGACTTCGTGTCGTGGGCCTTCGATTCAACCGGTGATCGAAACCGCAAGGTTCCGTGGGGCTATCCATCGGGTGTGGCCGGCATCGTCAAGTGGGGGCGGGAGACCGGCAACCTGCTCTCCGGACCAAGGCCGGGAGCGATCTTTGCCTACCTAAACGGACAGCACACCGGTCTCGTGGTTCGCCTCGAGGGCGGCAAGTTCCTCACCGTGGAGGGGAACACCTCCGGACCGGACGGCGCGGTCACCTGGGTGTGGACGCACGCTCGTAAGGACGACGGGAAGTACGCGTTCATCCAAGTCCCGGATTGAAGCCCAGCGCTTAGCCAGCCAAGAAGTAGACGCCATCGGCTCCGTGAACGTAACGCCTGTTACGATCCGGCGAACCGCGGCAGGGGGGACAGACAAGATGGCGGTGCAATCGATCCAGGCACGGCCCGTGACCAGCTGGGTCACTCGGCTCGCCGAGGCCGTTGTGTTGAAGGGATTTGAAACGGTCGACCTTCGATCGCAACCGGGACCCAAGATGGTCTCGCCCCAGCAACTGGTCGAGGGGGCCCAGAGAGGCTTTCAAGGACTCCCCGGCGGATGGGCGCAGCTGCCCAACCACATCCAGGCCTTGAAGCCGCTGGGCGTCGACACGCTCGCGATGCGCGCCGAACGCCGAAAGCTCCTCATGGTGCTCGGGCGTTCCGAGTCGACGATCAGTATCGAGTCGGTACGCGAGTACTTCCACGGAGTCGAGCTCTGGCTCCAGACGACGCGCGACCTGCTGCCGAAGCTGGAGGCGAACGACCAGGAGAAGGCCGGCATCGCCGCGATCTCAAACCTTGTTGGTGGCCCAATTGGACCGGCCGCGGCGCCGATCGTGTCGAAGGCCCTGACAGCTCTCATCGAGGCGTCCGACGGAGGCAGTACCGTCACCATTCACCCGATCCTGGAGGGAGCGGCCTTCGCCACGCAGTGGGCCGCCGAGGACTTCACGTCACTGCCGTTCGGCAGCATCGGCAACCGCAATTGGCTCTGGGAGTTGAACGCAGGACGACTCACGTACTCCGACGAGCCAAATGACTACGGCGAGGGTCCTCCCATCAGTGCCGCCGACCTCGCTGCTGGAATCGCAGCCACCAGCGGCTAGAAGAACCTCGTGGCACCTGGCGACCAGTTCCTCAACGCGACCCTCGAGGAGAAGCGGCAGTTCATCCGTCGCAAAGCCGCCGAGTTCGGCCTAGCCGTCACCAGCGCACACCGCCCCGGCGACGCTGACTCCTTGCACGGAAAAACCGAGCCATCGACGTCGCCGGCAGCGCCAGCTCGATGGCGGACTTCTACCGGGCCCTTTGTACCCCTTGCCCGAAACAACAAGGGTGTGCGCGAACTCTTCTACGACCCCGAGGGCGGCTGGGACAACTTCGTCAGCATTGGCCCCATCGGCGGTCACGGCGACCACGTCCACATCGCCTTCGACCCGCCGCCGTGACGCCCTGCCTGCTCACCGCGGTCTCCGGCAGGTAGGTGCCTGCTGCTCACGCCACGGAACGTGATGCATGGCGTCCCCTAACAATCGATGTGTGAGGACCTCCTCGGCACGGGCGTGGGCAACCATGTGGTTTCTCAAGTACCGGGGCTCGAGCAAGGAGGTCCTTGATGAGCATGGTATGTGGGTTGGATCTGCATCGACAGCAGATCACCTTCGATGCGATGGAGACGCAGTCCGGGGAGGTGTGGCGGGGCCGGGTGTGGCAGCCCGACCGCGAGCGGTTCCGGCGCTGGCTGCGTCACGACGTGGCCCGCAGGGCCAACGGGCAGCCAGTGGCGATGGCGGTGGAGGGCTGCACGGGTTGGCGCTACGTCGTGGAGGAGATCATGGCGGCCGGCTTCGAGGCACACTTGGCCGAGCCCGCCGACACCCAGGCAGCGCGGGGCCGCAAGCGTCACGCCAAGACCGACCGCTCCGACTCGCGACTGTTACGCGAGTTGTTGCAGTCCGGCGATCTGCCCGAGTCGTGGATCCCACCGACCGCGGTGCTGGAATGGCGGGAACGGGTCCGGCTCTACAAGTCGCTGGTCGATCAGCGTGCCGTATGGACCCAGCGCATCCACGCCGAGTTGTTCCAACACGGCGTCGCCGTGCCCGAGACCGCAATCGGTTCCGCCTCGACCCGGGCGTGGCTGGCCGACGGCGACGTCGAGCTCAGTCCGGCCGGCCGGCAACGGATCCGGGTGGGCTACGCGATGCTCGATGGCAGCGATACCGAAGCGCAGCCGTTGAAACGGGACCTGCAACGCTTTGGTCACCGCCAACCGGCGTGTCAGGCGCTGGCCGACGCCAACTACGGCATCGGTGGGTTGATCGCGGTGGCGGTGTGGTCCGAGCTCGGCGACTGCCGCCGCTTCTCCCGCTCCGAACAGGTGGTGCGCCACACCGGTTTGGACGTCACCGTCGACGCGTCGGATCGCCGCCGGGCGAGTGGCTACCTGTCACGGCAGGGACCGCCGACGTTGCGGTGGGCGCTGTTCGAAGCAGCCATGAACGCTTCTCACCACCGCAGCCCCGACCACGCCTACTACAAAGCGGTCAAGGATCGTCACGACGGCAAGCTGGCCGCCATCGCGGTCGCTCGCCAGTTCGCCCGGCGCTGCTACCACATCCTGCGCAACCTCGATCCCGACGTCGTCTACGCGATGCCGGCCTGATCACCGTCGGCTGCGACGGCCGGGACCGCCCACTCCAACATCACGGGTCTCCACCGCGGTCAGCTCCTGTCACCGGCGTGCCCGCCAGCCCTCGGGCTGGACGGCCTTCTAACACTGACGCGACCGCGCTCCCAGCCCACGGGGGACACCCAATCACGATTGTTGTCGCCGACGACACGACGTTCGTCGAGCACCCAGGAAACGCAGGGCGCCCCCACGCCGCCGTCAACCGGCCCATACCGAGCCTGCACCGACCCTCGGGTTCGTCAAGGTCGTACGTCCTCGCTTCGCTGCGGGCGCTCCACCTTGACAAACGCCTGCGGCCCAGAGCCCTCCGCGCCAAGAGGGCCTTGACAGCAGGTCCTCACACAGGAAACGCCGGATAAGCGAGACGCCAGTGACGCCGTCCACCGATCTGATGCCGTGGGCCGGTGCCGGCTGGTCTGGGCAACGTGTGTTTCCCTAGGTGACCGTGGAGAGGATCGAGTGTGGGCCCCGGCAGTGTCGGGGCTGCGTTCGTCTGCACGTACGCCTGTCGCTGCCTCATAGTGTCGGGTTGTGCGGGTTGCTGTGGAACAGGTCATCCAAACCGCATCGAACGTGCTCAGGGGCGACTTCACGGCTCGCGAAGCGATCACGATTCTCGCCACCCTGACACGCGAAGCTGTGCCCGCTGCCCGCGAGCTACGCGACACCGATCCTGATCGGGCCAACTCCTACCAGGAGCTGATCCTGGTCATCGGCCGGGAACTGCGAGGTCGCGTGGACGAGTGCGATGACGCGCGTGATCTTCGTGCGGTGATCGACGATCTTGCCAAGGTGCTGCGCGCCTTGGAGTGACACGGTCGTCGTCGGGGCAATGCCGTCGGCGGGCCTACGAGCGATCGAGCCCGGCGGCGAGGCGGGCCATGACTCGACCGTAGCCCGGGAGTTCAGCGGGCTGGCCGGGCGACCCGCTCGGGGCGGGCCTGGTCTGGGGGATCCCCACAGCGGTCGCGAGCAGCGCTGCCGCCTCAGTGTGGAAGTACCGGGAAACGACGCGGTCGTAGAACGTCAACCCGCTCGCTCCGGCACCAACGGCGACCGCGTTGAGCGCCAGTCGTCCGGCAGCGATGCCCGCCTCGAGTTGGGCGGCCCGATAGCCGCGGCCGCCCAACGTGTCGAGGAGCGGATCGAGAAGTGCTGCGTGGAAGACCGTGTATGCGGAGTCACCGCCCAACGGCTGGTCGAGGCAGAGGTGGCTACCGGCGCCGCGGGGATCGTCGCTGCGGGTGAGGCTCTCGAACCCTGCGGCGGCGGTGTAGCGGTATCCACCCGGTTCGGCGTCGGCGACGTCGTGCACGCTGACGAGGTGCTCGAGCAATGTGCCCGCGGGCGCAGCGTCGAAGGGCACGGCGCGAGCGGCCGCAGCCAGGCCCCACTCCAGCAGCCGCGACGGCGCCCGCCGGCGGCGGAACAGCCGGGTGGAGCCCCGGCGCAAGATGACGTTCTCGACCCGGTCGTGGGGGTCTGGGTCGGGAGGAGGGTCGACCATGGCCGGTGCCGGCCTTGAAACCGCCAGGGCCGCCTGCTCCCAGCCGGCGACTGAGTCCGGGTCGAGCGCGGTCTCCGCGTGAGCCTCCACAACGAGCGGGAAGCGCAGCACGCGACGGGCGACCGGATCGGCACGCGCTGCGACCGGTTCGAGCGCATCAGGTGAGGGGAGGCGTAGCTCACCTCTGCCGAACCGGACCAAGGCAAGGGGCACCTCGTCGACGCCGTCGATGCCGACCAGCGCGGCCACTGCCGCGTCCGGGAAGCCGGCCAGGACCTGGGCGGGAACGCCATGGGCATCGGCGGCTGCCAACAGGTTGGCCAGTAGTGCGCCAGCGTCCCACCACAGGTGCCGCCAACCCCGTTCCCCATACTTCCAGCAAGTACGGAACGGGATGCCGGTGAGCACCAGGGTCGGTTCGTCGCAGACGTGCACACCTCGTCGCAGCCCAACCAGGGCGTGATCGAGGGGGTGGTAATGGCGCACATCCTCACCCACGACGTACACCTCGACGGGATGGAGGTTGCCCGCCGACATCGATGACCGGAACCAGACAGGACCGCCGTCGGCCGTGCGCGCCACCCGGGTGATGCCGGCAGCAAGAAACAGCAGCGTGCCCAGCAGACTGTCGTCAAGGCGACCCGGCTCGACGTCGCGGCCCGACAGCACATCGACGGCCGGCAACGACGACTGCCGCAGCTCCCTCGGCAACAAGACGGCCTCGACGCCCGTGTATGTCTTCAACGGCGCCGGCCGGTTCGTCGGATCCAGCGGCGGGAACGCCAGCAGCCGGTCACGGTGGGCTGGCGCCTCGCCATGCATCGTCGAGCGATGAAGAGCATCAACCGACCGCCAACCGTTCACCGGCCCAGTCTGCAGGGTTGAACGCACACCTCCCCGAACGCGACCGGCAGCCTGTCCTGACCAGCGCTCGCGACACGGGCTCCGGCTACGCCTCTCATGCTTCGCTGGATGTGTCCAGTCCACCCGGCGGGCGGGTACCCCCTACCGCCGGGAGATGGCGAGGCCCGGCTGGATGGCCGCCGCGCACCTGAGCGTTGTCGACGCCGAACCCGGCCTCGGGCGCCCATTGGGCGTCAATCGTCCCCGAGAATCGGTCCCGGGAAGCGGGTTGGCCTGCCGTGTCTACCAGGGCCGTAGGGATCAGCTGCTCGCGCCGTAAGCGGGCCACGGGCTGATGGTTTCGCAGCCGAACTCCTCTGGTGCCACGTCTGCTACAGCCTCGGCCAATTGCCATCGGTGGCCGGCGAGGTCCTCAAGCGTGCAGTCTCGCTCACCGTACTCCCGGTCGACCGGCGCTTCGAGCACGACGGCGCCATGGTCTCGAGCCCGGGCGAACGCGGCGTCGACGTCGGCCACCCGGACCCGAACAAGGTGGGTGACACCGCCCGACTGCGGTGGGCGCCGCTCGCCGCCGACGTCGGCGATTATCACGGCACCGTCCTCCCCGACGGCGAGCTGGGCCCGATGACTCTCGCCGATCCGCGTTCGCTCCACGAAGTCGAAGGCGATGGTCAGGAAGGTCACGGCAGATCGCACGTCCGGATAGACGAGGATCGGCACCACCGTGGGCGGCGGGACCGAGCGGTTGATCTTCATGGGCGCTGCCTCCTCTCAGCCGGTGGCCAGCGGTGGACCCGAGCCGCATCTCGACCACAGCTGGCCCCGCAAGCCAGCGGCGAACGTAGTGTTCAGGATTCGGGGTCCGCTCCCCGCCCCGCCATCCATGCGCCGAATCGACATTCTGAGCAGGCGGGAGGCGCGCCTGCAGGTGCCACAGAACATTCGGCCGACCGGTCCGCCGGCACCGCCCCACAACGCCGGGGCAGGGATCCGAGAGCAACCGCGTTACGGGGAGTGCGGCGTGTGGAGCCCGGAACTCGCTTGTCGGCTTGGACCCGCGTGGGGAACGCTCGATGACTGATGTCGGTGTCCTGGCCAGCCAGACGATGTTGACACCGCGCCTCGAGGTTCGCTTGCCGGTCGAGGCCGACCGCGAGCGGTTCGTGCACCTGTTCCGCGACGAGCGCTTCATGATCTTTTCAGCCGGCGTGCTCGACTCGAACAGCGCGCACCGTCGCTTCGACGAGATGATGGAGCGAGCTGCGGAGCTGCCGTTCGCGAAGCAGCCGGTCATCGAGCGCCGGACAGGCTCGATCATCGGCTACTCGGGCGTGAACTCGTTCGAGTTCGAGGAGCAGCGGCGTCTCGAGTACGGATATCGGCTCGTTCCCGAGGCGCGTGGAAAGGGTCACGCGACCGAGGCGGGCCGGGCGCTACTCACCTTGGCAGAAGAGACGTTCTCCGGCGAGATCCTCGCCATGATCGACCCGAGGAATGTCCCGTCGCAGAACGTCGCCCGCAAGCTCGGCTTCGTGTTCTGGAAGCAGGCGGTCGTTGACGGGTTCCTCGACAACCTCTATCGACTGCAGGTCCGGCGCGGCGAGCGCCTTGTGAGGTGACCCTGAACGTCGGCTCGGGGAGGTACACGAATATGTGCTCGCCGGATCGCCGCAGCGGCCGGGGTACGAGGCCACCCATTTCGTGGTCCGGTACGCCCGCCGCCTCATGGAACGCTTGGGCTGAGCGTCGGGCCCATCCCCGGGAGTACGTGCCCGGGCGGGAAGACTGCGGGCATGGCATTCGGACAGCAGGCAGGGCCGCCGGCGTCGCGGCGCGAGGTGCAGGAGCTGCTCACGCTGCTGCAGGACGCCGGACACACCGACTTTCGCGACGCCCGCGGGCCGATGGGGTTCACCCAGCGCCAGGCGGCCGGCAAGTTCACGCGCGACGAAGCGGCGGCGTTCATCGCCCAACTCCAGGAGACCGAGTCGTCGGGCGAGCCCGCCGCACCCCGGCCGCCAAACCCCCGGGTGTCAGCCGCCGAGCAGGTGCTGCGCCGCATGCCAGCCGAGCAGCTGGCAGCCGAGCTGCAACGCCGTGGCTGGGTCGTCGTCCAGCCCTGATCCCCGACACTCGTCCGGGGGGGAGGGTCTGTTGGTGAGCTGGCGCGGGGATCCATGATCAACTCACGACCGAGCACCGCGTGGCAAGGTTCGTGAACCGATAGATCCGCCCAGAGTCCTGGGCGGCCGTCCCCGAACGCCGGCTCAGCTACCCACGGCGACCAGCCAGCGACGGACCGAGCGTGGGCTGCGCAGGGTGACGATCTCGGCCTCTGGTGCGAGATCAGAGACTGCGCGCACCAGGCGCGGGCGGCTGTGGTGCCGCCATCGCACTGCCCAGTCCCAGAAGTCACGCCGCTCGCGGCCGCGCCGGCAGGCGCGCCACGCACAGAGCCACAACGGCATATCGAGCACGACGACGGTGTCGGCTCGTCGAACGCGGGGCTCGACGCGGTCATACGGCCCGAGGTCGCCGTCCATGATCCAGCGAGGCTGCTCAGCGAAAACTGCCTGGCACCGAGCCCAGTCCTCGGCCGGTAGCGGCCTCAGCTCATCGCTCCAGAACTCCTTGTCGAGCTCGACCACAGGGAGCCCGGTGGCGACCCCCAGCTCACGGGCAAGGACGGACTTGCCCGCCCCGCCCCTCCCGAAGACCACCACCCGATCCACATCGTCCAGCCTGTCAGGAGACAACCTCGGTGTCTCATACCGCCGGATCTGGGCGCTTGAGCACATGCGCACCAGCGGTTCACCTACCTCGGCCTGCGTGACATCTCGAGTCTCGCCCCGCCCGCCTCGATGCAAACAGCGCGAGCGCCTCTCCCAACTTCCAGCGCGGCGAGCGAACGATCGTTTGCTGATATCTCGTGTCGTTTTCACTGTCAGTTTCGTGTCGTTGCACAACCGGTACGTGTGATGCGGCACGGACGGCACCGCACGCTGCAGACCTGCCTCCACCGGATCGAACAGGTCCCGGTCCCAGATGCCGGCGATCGGCTGCGGCTCGACACCGCCGACGACATCCCAACCATCCTGACCGCCGGGAACCCAGTGTTGGCCTCGCAACGTCTCGCGCTCGCCGACACCGAGGCGATCCTCGACCTCGGCGCCCATGGGCTGCTGAACCGACGCCCGACCGGTTCGGGTGCCGGCCCCCGAACCGGTCGTCGGATCGCTCCCGCTCACCCGATCGCGACGTCCACCCTGGCGAGGTTGTCGTTGCGATCGGGATCGACCGTCGGCGAGCTGGCGATCGCGACGGTCGACAGCGTCGCCGTCGGTGCGGCAGGGACCGCGACCGTGATCGTCAGCTCGGCACCGCGGCCGGCTTCGAGGCTGCCGACTTGGCACACGAGCACGTGGGCGGTCGTGCCGGGCGACGTACAGGCCGCCTGCGCCGGGCTGACCTCGACGATGTCCACCTGCTCCGGCAGGACGACGCCGAGAGCGACGGCCTCGGCGCCGTCGGGGCCGGCGTTGGTGAGCGCGACGCGGTAGGCGATCTCCGCGCCGCCGGCCACGACGGCGTCGTCGGCCACGAGCGTCACGCCCAGGTCGGCGCCCTGGAAGGTGGCGACGTACACGTCCGCCTCGGAGGTGCGCGAGTTCGCGTTGAGGTCGGTGTACCCCAGGTCGGTGGCGCTGGTGACGAAGGCGACCCGCGTTCCGTCGGGGCTGATCACCGGTGAGCCCGAGTTCTCGTTGGCGCTGTCGGTTCCCGTCTCGTCGGTCGAGGCCATCGCCGTCACGCCGGACTCGAGATCGCGCACGTACACGTCGAGGTTCGTGGCGTCGACGTGGCCGCCCTCGGACTGGGCCTCGGTGCCGTCGCTGTCGTGGGGCCCGAGATCGGTGGCGTGGCTGACGAACGCCACCCTCGTCCCGTCGGCGCTGAGCCTCGGCCAGTGCGACACCGAGTTCCCGCCGTCGCTGCCGTCCGCCGATGCCGAGACGAGTGACGTCGCGCCCGTGCGCAGGCCGCGCACGTAGACGTCGAGCCGTCCGTTGGCGTCGGCCGGGCCGAGATCGCCCGCGGTGGTGGTGAACGCCAGGGTCGTGCCGTCGGCGCTGAGGTCGTCAAGCCTCGAGCTGCCGTCGGCGCTGCTGGTGCCGGCGCCGTTGGCGGTGATCAGCGCGGTCGTGCCGCCGATCAGGTCGCGAGCGAAGACGTCGCTTCCGACGCCGTTGGCGTCGGGGAGCGCCACGAGGTTCGCCGCGCTGCTCGTGAAGTAGACCGTTGCGCCGTCGGGGCTGAACCTGAACGGCCCATCCGCGCCGCCGGCGGCGTCGGTTCCGTCGACGTCCACGGTCACGAGGCTCGTCACGCCGGTACTCAGGTCGCGCAGGTAGATGTCGGTCGCACGGTTCGTGTCGGTCGGGCCGAGGTCGCCCGCCCCGCTCGCGAACGCCACCTGCGAACCGTCGGGTGAGAACTGCGGGCTGGAGGAATCGGCATTACCGGTGTGGGTGCCCGCGGCGTTCACCGAGACCAGCGTCGTGGTGGCCGCGGCGAGGTCTCGAACGAAGACGTCGGTGTTGTTGCTCAGGCCGTCCGGTAGCTGCTCGAGGTCCTCGAACACCGGGAACCTGGTGGCAAAGGCGAGCTTGGTGCCGTCCGGCGCGAAGACGGGACCGCCGAGGACGCCAACCGCGGCGCCGTCCTCGCGGGCCGAGGCCAGCACGGTCTCGCCGGTCGTGAGGTCACGCACGTAGACGTCGACCTCGCCGTTCGTGTCGACCACACCGAGATCGCTCGCCTGGGACGTGAACGCCAGCTTCGTGCCGTCGGGGCTGAAGACCGGGTCGGTCGATGCGCCGTCGGCGGCCTGTGACCCGGCCGCGTTCGTGGACAGCAACGTCGTGGCCCCGGTCGCCAGGTCGCGCAGGTAGACGTCGGAGACGCCGTTGGTGTCGTTTCCGACCAGGTCGGAGGCCGCGCTCACGAACGCGAGCGTCGTGCCATCGGGGCTGAACACCGGGGAGAACGAGGCCCCGTCGCCGGTCTCGTTACCCGCGAGGTCGATGCTGACGAGGTCCGACGTCCACGGCGACGGCGGTGCCTCGCACCCGGCCGCCATCACGAGTGCGGCCACGCACAGCGCGGCCGCACCAGCTCGAGATCTCCTCATGTTCTCCCCCAACGTGTCTCCGCCGTAGCCACCATGTAATCGAGCGTGGATCACGAAGGGGTACGGGTCTCCCCGCTTCACCGGGGTCCGCCGCGGCGGCAGACTGGACACGCGCGACCCCTCGCTGTCCACCACGTGTCGATCAACGTCGCCGATGTCGACGAGGCGCTGGCCTTCTACACGGAGGTGCTGGAGGGCTTGCGAAGGTTCGAAGGTAGGGCGAAGCTGATTCCGGGCCGGGTGGGCGGTCGCCGGTCTGAATGTGACACGTTGCGCCGCCTGGTTTCCCAGGGGGTGAAGATGGAGACGACAGGACCCTCGGCGGTGTCGTGGGACCTCTATCGCGAGATCCACAAGGCGCTCCGGCTCGCGCTGTTCACCACTACGACCAAGGCGGGAAGTACCGACCCCGCCGAGGAGGCCGACATGGCGGACTTGCGAAGCCAGTGGCGCGACACCGTGTTCGTGCTTCGCGGCCACCATCACCACGAGGACGACTTCGTCGACACTCTGATCGACACGCACGCCTCCGAGTTGCGCACCAACGTCAACGAGGACCACGTCGCCATCGAGCGGATGCTTGATGAGCTCGATGCCGAAGCCGGGGAACTCAGCGACACGCCCGGCGGCGAGCGTGGCGCGCACCTCCGGCGCTTCTATCTCAACCTCGCTCGATTCAGTGCCGTCTACCTGGACCACATGGCCTACGAGGAGGAGGTCGTGATGCCGGCGCTCAACGCCGCCGTCTCGGACGCGGAGCTAGCCGACGTCACGGCGGCGATCCGGGGAAGCGTGCCGCCACCCGACATGTGCATCTTCATGCGCTACATGGTTCCGGGCATGAACCCCGACGAGCGGGCAGACATGCTGAGCGACATGCACGCCAACGCACCGGCCGACGTCTTCGAACTGTTCCGCGGCGCCGCCGAAGCCGCGCTTGGTCCGGCCGAGTACCGAACCCTCTCAGAGCGAGCCGGCTTCCCCTGATCGCGAGCCTCCGACCTCACTGCGTGACAGTCCGTCAGGAAACCCTCTGACCGAGTGTCCACGCTCCTCAGTGCCGAGGTCGCGTGTTCGTCACTTGCAAGCACGGGCTGTTGGCGCCGGGGTCACCTGCCGCCCCGATCTGCCGATCTCGCGCCCCGTCGTTCTGTGCTGACGATCCGACAGGCGAGGGTGCGCGGTTCGGGCATTCGGTCGCGTCGTGCGCTTCTCGCGGCGACGGAGCGCGACGGCCAGGGCCGCAGCGGTGGCGGTAACACATCGCGGACTATGGGCGACGTCGTCGACCTGCGGGTCGGCAGCGCATTCGCCCCGATATACCCGGCGACGTCAGTGGTCTGCCGCCAACATGGCCGACGTGGAGCAGGTCGAGGTTGTCCTTGCCAACAACGATCGCGTGACGCTGCGCGTCGGCGACATGTTCCTGAAGATCGATGCTGACCAGACGCGCACCGACGTCGAGGTCGAGGCGATCGCGATGGCTCCGGTGCCGACGCCGGAGATCCTGTGGCGAAAGCCGCCGGTGCTCGCGGTTGCCGCCCTCCCGGGTCGGGCACTTGGCCGCCTCCAGGAACCGTCGACCGCGTCGCCCGCGGCGTGGGCCGCGGCGGGTGCTGCCCTCCGGACGCTGCACGACGCACCGCTGCCGCCATGGCCCGGGCCGAGCGTCGACAAGCTCGCATCCCGGTTGGCTGATGAGTGCGACTGGCTCGTCGCCAATGAGGTCCTTCCCACCGACGTGGTCACGCGCAACCGCCGGCTAGCAGAGACTGCGCTCCGGCCGTGGACCCCGGTGTTCATCCACGGCGACCTGCACATCGAGCACGTCTTCGTCGACGGTGACGAGGTCACCGGCATCATCGACTGGTCCGAGGCGTCCCAGGGCGACGCGCTGTTGGACCTCGCCACGCTGACGCTCGCGGCACGAGGAGCACCTTCGCGACGTCATCGCCGGCTACGGCACCGACGTCGACCGCGACCTGATCCGCGCATGGTGGTCGTTGCGATGCCTGGTTGTAGTCCGCTGGCTGGCCGAGAACGGCTACGGCTCGCCGGAGCAATACCCCGAGATTGCCGTGCTGCGATCGCAGTCGTGAAGATGGCCGACCCGAGGGCACGCCGAACGACGGACCTGGTGCGCGCCGCCTGTCGATCAGCGGCGCTCCGTTACCTCGACGTCGAGCTCGATCGCTGATACCGAGCTGCCGATCCGTGCAGCCTGGTTGGCCGATCCCGCGTCCAGAACGGGCGGCCAGATCCACGACGTCGAACTCCTCGTTGGTCCGCGCACAGAATGCTCGTCCGCCGGCGCACAGAACGCGGCATCCGACACGTTGAGACCGCACCCGGACCCCGCGATCTGGCGTCGGTCCACCACCAGTGCGGCCGCTCCAGATTCGGTGATCTGCACTCGGCTGGCGCGCACCGAACCCGCGTCCCACCGTGCGCTCCAGGACCTCCTCGGCGGGTAGCACCAAACGCTGCCGGCTCAGCTACGCAGGTGGGCCAACCAGCGGCGGACCGACCGGCCCTCGGAGTGTTGCGACCTCCGCTCCTGTGGCGTCCTTAACGATGCTTCGCAGCAGACGCGCCCGGCTTTGTCGGCGCCATCGGACTGTCCAGTCCCAATAGTCACGTCTATCCGGACCACGCCGCCAGGCGCACAGCCACAAAGGCATGTCCAGCACGAGGACCGTGTCGGCCTTCTGAAGCCGCGGCTCGACGTCGTCGTACGGTCCGAGGTCCCCGTCCATGATCCAGGCGGGCTGCTGGGCGAGCGCCGTCTGTCGCCGCCGCCACTCTTCGGTCGGTAGCGGCTCGAGCCGGTCGTTCCAGAACTCCTCGTCGAGTTCGATGACGGGAAGCCCGACGATGGATCCAAGCTCACGGGCGAGGACCGACTTGCCTGCGCCGCCTCGCCCGAGGATGACCACGCGCTTCACGACGTCGAGCCTGCCCGCGAGCAGACGGGTCCCCCCAAACCGCCTGGATGGAGCCATCCCGGTAGCGGGTCGCTCGTCTGCCCACGTGAGCCACCAAGCGCCCGCTCGGAACCGCCACCGCCCATCGGCGCGCCCGGGAATCCCGGGGCAGAGTGAACGACCGAAAAATGTGGGCAGGCCTCCGGCGTTGCCGCCAGAAACCTGCCCTGATCTGGTCGGGTGGGGGAGATTTGAACTCCCGACCTCTGCGTCCCGAACGCAGCGCTCTGCCAAGCTGAGCCACCACCCGGATCATCCGGTGAACCGGAGACGCGACTCTATCCGCTCGGCCCGGCGCCTTCGACTTGAGTATCGACGGCAGCCGCGGTCACACCGAAGGTGTCGGTGGTTGGGTCCGCTTACGGTCGGTTTCTGCCCACGGCTCGGTTGAGGCGCCCGGCCCGACGGCCCGGCCCAGGCTCAGCTGGCCAGGCCCGACGGTTCCTCGTACGTCTCACCGGCGAGCAGGGCCCGGGCGGCGCGGCGCAGGCGGAACGAGTCGAGTGGCTTGATGAGCCAGCCGTCCACGGCCCAGCGCCGGGCGAGGGGCTCGTCGGCGGGACGGTCGAGCAGCAGGAGGATGGGTGCCTCGGGCGTGGTGCCAGCCTCGAACTCCTGCTCGAGGTTGAGCGCCGTGGCGATGCCACCCATGTTGCCGATCTGCATGTCGAGGACGATCAGCCCCGGGTTCAGCTGCCGGGCGGCCTCGCTGACGTCACGTCCGCGTCGCACGCGCAGCACACGGGTGCCCTCGTCGGACAGGGCGGCGTCGACGTCGTCGAAGATCCAGTCGGCGTCGGTGGCGATCAGCACATCTGGCACGGTTGGGCAGGCTACGAGCCGGGAACAGTTGCGTGCCAGCGGCGCGTGTTTCCGTACGCCGCGGTTGCGCTGGGCCAGTCGTCGATCTCGGGGTCGTGGCACCACCACGCGCCGCTACGATCGACCGGCGGGTTCCGGGAGGAGATTCAGTGCTCGACATCCAGGTTGACGAGGCCGACAGCTACACGGTGTGCCGTCCTGTCGGCGAGCTCGACGCCTACACGGTCGGGCAGTTCCGCGACGCCCTCGGCGAGCTGGCCGACAAGCGGTACCTGCTCATCGACCTGTCGTCCGTGCCGTTCATGGACTCGGCGGGCCTGGGTGCGCTCATCGGCGGCATCCGCCGGGCCCGCGAGGCCGGGGGCGACGTGGCCGTTGCGTGCAGCCGTCCCACGCTCACGCGGCTGCTGCACACCACGGGGTTCGACCGCATCGTGCCGGTCACCGAGACCGTCGAGTCGGCCGCCGCTGCGCTCGACGAGGCTGCCGCCGCCATCGACGAGTAGCCGTCCCCCGACGGGCACCCGCCCCGAGAGCGCACGCGTCAGGCCGACGGGCGGGAGAAGACGTGGCGGGCCACCTCTGCCATGCCGGCGATGTCGTGCACGTCGGTACGGAGGAACGGCACCCAGGCGACGGGCGCCGGCGCCACCGTCTCGGCGAGCCCCGCCAGGTGCGCCTGCTCGCGGCTGGCGACGGCCTGGAAGTCCGCCAGATTCCGGTACAGCCCGCCGATGTCGGTGCCCGCCAGTGTCTCGGCCCGCTTCGCGGCCCCGGCGGCCACGGCCGCCGTCACGCCGGAGGACGGTCCGAACGACGGGTGCACCCGGTTGACGACCAGGCCCTGGACCGAGATGCCGGCCTCGTGCAGCCGGTCGGCGAAGAACTGTGCCTCCTCGACCGTGTCGCGCCGCGGTGACGCGACCAGCACGAATGCCGTCTCGGGCGCCGCCAGCAGCTCGTTCACCCGGGCGGCCCGCCGGCGGAAACCCTCCTCCATGCCCTCGAACGCCTGGAAGAAGGCGATGGCGTCGTCGACCACGTCGCCGCCCACGACCTTGGACACGGTGCGCAGGAACGTCTGCGCGGCAACGTTCACGGCCTTGACGAAGCCCCGGCTCGGCGCCACCAGCAGACGGAACAGCCGGTGCTCGAGGAAGCGCGACAGGCGCCGGGGAGCGTCCAGGAAGTCGAGCGCATGGCGGGTCGGGGGCGTGTCGACGACGACGAGGTCGAAGTCGGTCTCCTCGTGCAGCTCGTAGAGCTTCTCCATCGCCATGTATTCCTGGGTGCCCGAGAGGGCCCCGGAGATGTTGCGGTAGAAGCCGTTGGCCAGGATGCGCTCGCCCTGTTCGGGCGTGGCCGCGTGCTTGACGACGAGTGCGTCGAACGTCGACTTGGTGTCGAGCATGGTGGCCCACAGCTCGCCCGGCCAGTCGCCGTCGATGCGGCTCGGTGTGTCGGTCAGGCCCTTCAGCCCGAGGGCGTCGGCCAGCCGTTTGGCCGGGTCGATGGTGACGACCACGGTCTTGCGCCCCAGCCGGGCACCTTCGAGGGCGACCACCGCCGCCGTGGTGGTCTTGCCGACGCCACCCGACCCGCAGCACACGATGATGCTGCGCTCGGCCACGAGGTCGGCCAGAGCCGAGGGGGCGTCGTCGTCGGACGCGGCGGTGTCGGCGCCGGCCACGCCGGGGCTCATGCCGGCAGCCCTGCGAGGGACTCGATCTCGGCGAGCATCGCCCGGGCCAGGACGTCGAGCTCAGCGGGCCCGATCTCGGTCGTGAACAGGAACGGCAGTCGCAGTTGGGGCAACGGGAGGTGCGCCTCGAGCCGTGCCACCTGCTCGACCTGCAGGGACATGCGGTCGAGGCGGAACCCCGCAGCCGCAGCCAGGGCGTCGGCCTCGCCCTTGCGCAACGACGCCTCCGCAGCGGCTGCCGCGTCCACCGGGTCGGCGGACAGGCCCTCGATCGTCGGGTAGACCCCGTTGACAACGATGGGACCGAGGCCGATGCCGACCCGGTCCTCGAGCGAGAACGCCGTCTCGACCGCCTCGTTCACGGGCGTCTCCTCGGGGATCGTGACCAGCACGACCTGGCACCGCCGGTGGTCCTCCAGCAGCTCGAGCACATCGCGGGCCTGGGCGTTGATCGGGCCGACGTTCACCGTGTCGATGAGGCTGCGGGCCGACTGCAGGAAGGTGATGGCGTGACCCGCGGCCGGAGCATCGAGCACGATCAGGTCGGCGACGCCCTCGCGCTCGAGCTGCTTCACCTTGCCGAGCAGCAGGATGTCCTTGATGCCGGGCGCGGCCGTTGCGACGACGTCGAGCGCCCCCGACGACACCAACCGCTTCGAGATGCGCGACAGCCCGTGGTCGCGCAGGTACTCGAGAAGCGCGGCGTCCGCGGTGAGCGTGCGGGCCCGCACGTCGCCCGCGCCGTCGGACCCACCCCCCGGCGAGAGCACGACCTCGTCGTAGCCGAGCTCGCCCTGACCGAACATCCCGGCCAGGCCTGACTTGCCCTCGACCTCGACGATCAGGGTCGACAAACCGGCGAGGGCGGCCGCTCGGGACAGCGTCGCGCTGACCGTCGTCTTGCCGACCCCGCCCTTCCCGGCCACGATGACCAGCCGAGATGCAGCGAAGAACTGTTCAGGATCCACAGCACACGTCGTCAGCCGCCCCTCGGAGGGCAGCCCGCGGGACTGTAGCGAAGCCGGCACGGCCCGCTGACAGGCACGTCCGCGGCGTGCTCCGGGGCGCGACCGGGAAGATCGGATCGGCCCTGGTCGTGGCCGCCGTCGCCCTTGTCGCGCTCGGTCCGCCGGGCAGCGCCCAACCCTCGTGCGGCGCGCCCGCCGGCGACGCGCCCGTCGTGGTCGTCGAGGTCGACGGCCTCATCGACCCCGTGCTCGCCGACCTCATCGACGACCAGGTCGCGAGAGCCAACGAAGCATGTGCTCTGGCGCTCGTCCTCCAGTTCGACAGCGGCGGCGCCGTCGTCTCGGAGGGTGAGCTCGGCGACCTGGTTGCCACGATCGAGGACTCTGCCGTCCCCGTCGGCGTCTGGGTGGGCCCGTCGGGCAGCAGGGCGGCGGGCGACGCGGTCAGCATCGTGGCTGCGGCCGACCTGACCGGCATCGCCATCGGGTCGAGCATCGAGATCACCCCGGCGCTGCTCGAGGCGCGCGGCCTCGAGGCCGCGGACCTCGGCGAGGCCGACGTCGGCGACCGTGTGGGCGCCGAGCGCGCGGTCGAGCTCGACCTGGTCGACACCGACGCCCCCACGATCCTCACCTACGTCGTGCAGCTCGACGGGTTCGAGACCGAGGTCGTCGACGGTCAGCGCCAGCCGGTCACCGACGTGACGTTCGGCGGGCTCAGCATCGTCGGGCAGCTCATGCACACCGTCGCCAGCCCGGCCGTCGCCTACCTGCTCTTCACGATCGGCCTGGCACTGCTGTTGTTCGAGCTGTTCACCGCAGGCGTCGGCATCGCCGGCATGGTCGGCGCGGGCTCGCTGATCCTGGGCTGCTACGGGCTGGCGGTGCTGCCGACCCGCCCGGTCGGCGTGGGACTGCTCCTGTTCGCCATGTTCGCCTACGGCGTCGACGTGCAGACCGGCGTGCCGAGGCTGTGGACCGGCATCGCCACGGTGAGCTTCGTGCTGGGCTCGTTGTTCCTCTTCGACGGCGTGTCGGTGAGCTGGGTGACCCTGCTGATCGCCTTCGTGGGCATGACGCTGGCGATGGTGGCGGGCATGCCCACGATGGTGCGCAGCCGCTTCTCGACGCCCACGATCGGGCGCGACTGGATGATCGGCGAGCTGGGTTCGGCCCGCACCGACATCGACCCCGACGGCGTCATCACCCTGCGCGACGCGCCGTGGCGCGCGCGCACCAACCGGGCCACCCCGATACGCAAGGACGAGGCGGCGCGCGTGATCGCCATCGAGGGCCTCGTGCTCGAGGTGGAGCCGGAGGAAGGCGGGGCCCGGGACTATCGGGAGCGAACTCCGTCCGGCGAGTGAGATATCACCGCCAGACACCTCGATCCAGGTGTTGGCATTTCGCGTCTCGACACGGCGCGTCATATGACCCGCAGCAACGAGTTACCCGCCGTTCACAACCCTGCTGACCTGGGACATCGTCGGCGCCCCACCCCTCCCCTGGCCCGGAACTTTTTCTTGTTTCGGGTACGTACCGGCTGTATGGTCCGCCGTGGAAGGGGGGTGTGTCTGTGAGTGCACAGCGCGTCGAGGAAGACTGGCAGGTTCGAGCTGCATGCCGTGGCCCGCAAGCTGTCGTCTTCTTTCCACCGTCGCACTTCGAGCGAAAGAGCGAGAAGGTACGACGGG
Source organism: uncultured Acidimicrobiales bacterium (assembly GCA_963735375.1). Lineage (GTDB taxonomy): Bacteria > Actinomycetota > Acidimicrobiia > Acidimicrobiales > VFJN01 > ZC4RG19. The sequence continues at coordinate 363,164 of CAVTKS010000001.1, read as the reverse complement.
AAGAACAAGCGAAAGCCATCTGCGCCACATGTGCGGTGCGCGAGCCGTGTCTCGACTACGCACTGCGCATCCGTGAGCCTCACGGAATCTGGGGAGGTCTGAGCGAGGCCGAGCGCAGAGCCAGCGTGGCGCAGCACAACTAGCTGCCACCACGAACACGACATCGACGCAGCGTCGTCCGCCGGGGGTGGGGGCGCTGCGTCTGTCGTTTTCGGCGCTCTCGCACTCGGCCTCCACGGGCGGCGGTCATCACGGTCTCACGGTGACGACCGTCGCCGTCACCCGTCGAAGGTGGCGTGACTGGAGCGCTGCGACGAGCAACCCCCCGGCTGCCGCTCGACGTTCCGACGGAACCTCAGCGGCGCCATTGCTCCCCCCTATCGAGCGCGTCGCTCCAGCCACGCCGTACGAGGACCCCTCCCCCGTACGTTGTGACGCATGTTACCCGACCGTAAGTCCGATGTGAAGAGAGTCACATCACGGGCTGCGTCGTCGCTGGTGGTGACAGTGGCGCGTCGCCCGCCGGACGGGGGCGGCGGTAGGCTGGTCCGACAGCCGGCGGTCCGTCCCGCCCCCCGACCGGCTCACTCCCGCATGGCACTGCTACTCGTCCTGGTCTTCCTCGTCGCCCCCCTCGTCGAGCTGGCCGTCATCATCCAGGTCGCCGCTTCGGTCGGCGTCCCCAACACGATCGGCCTGCTCATCGCGGTGTCGCTCGTCGGCGGCTGGCTCGCCAAGCGCGAGGGCCTCGGCGTCCTCCGCCGCATCCAGTCCGCGCTCGACCGCGGTGAGACCCCGAGCGGCGAGGTCGCCGACGGCGGGCTCATCCTGCTGGCCGGCGCCCTCATGATCGCTCCCGGCTTCGTCAGCGACGCCCTGGCGATCCTGCTGCTGTTGCCGCCCACCCGGGCCCTCGCCCGTGGACCCCTGCTGCGCTACGTGGCCCGCAAGAGCCAGGTCGCCGTCGTGTCGCGCATGGGCGCCTACGCCGGCGGCGGGCGCGGCGGCGCGGGTGGCGCGAACGGCAGCCGGGTCGACGTCGGCGTGTGGGACGTCGAGAGCTGGGAAGACCCGTCCCGCTCCCCCACACGGGGCGAGCTCGGAGACCCGTCGTGACCGACGACGCCACTGCCGACCAGCCACAGCCCAAGCCCATCGTCTACGGAGTGGCCAGCGCCCTGTCGCCCATGGTGCGACGCATCGTGGCCGACAACGCCGGCATGATGACCGGTCCGGGCACCAACACCTACCTGGTGGGCATCGACGAGATCGCGGTCATCGACCCCGGTCCCGGCGACGACGCCCACCTCGACGCCATCGCGGGGTGCGGTGGCGACCGCATCCGGTGGATCCTGCTCACCCACACCCACGAGGACCACTCCCCCGGCGCTGTCGGCCTCAAGAAGCGCACCGGCGCCGAGATCCTGGCCTTCGGGCCCGGCGAGGGGCGCGGCAAGGTACGGCTCGACGGCACGCTGGCCGACAAGGCGGTCATCGAGGCCACCGAGTTCCACCTCACCGCCATGCACACGCCCGGCCACGCGTCCAACCACCTCTGCTACCTGCTCAACGAGGAGCGCACGCTCTTCACCGGCGACCACATCATGCAGGGCTCCACCGTCGTCATCAGCCCCCCCGACGGCGACATGGCCACCTACCTGTCGTCGCTCGAGCGCCTCAAGACGATCCGCCCACGGCTCAAGGCCATCGCCCCGGGCCACGGCCACGTCATCGACGACCCGCTCGCGACGATCGACGCCACGATCGAGCACCGGCTCGCCCGCGAGGCCCAGGTGCTCGACGAGCTGCGCAGCAGGGGCACCACCACCATCGCCGACCTGGTCGAGGCCATCTACGTCGACGTGGCCCCCGAGCTGCACCCGGTGGCCCGCCGTTCGGTGTGGGCGCACCTGCGCAAGCTGGCCGACGAGGGCACGGTGAAGGGCGACCGGCTCGACGGCGAGTGGTCAGCGACATGATCGCGTCCCTAACCTGCGCGGAGTGACCGCCGCCACAACCGACCCGGCGCCCGCCCCCGAGGGCGAGTACACGGTCGACGAGATCGCCCAACTGACGGGCACGACGGTACGCACCATCCGCTGGTACCAGTCCGAGGGGCTGCTTCCGTCGCCGCGCCGAGCCGGCCGCGTCGCCATGTACGACGCCGAGCACGTGGCCCGGCTCGAGTCCATCCGCGACCTGCAGGCGCACGGGCTGACGCTCACCGCCATCCGCCGGCTCATCGACCGGGCGCCCGGCACCGCCGGCACCACCGCACTGGCGTTCGTGAAGGCCGCGGTGGGGCAGACGGTCGAGAAGGAAGCCGAGATCATCACGGCCGCCGAGGGCGCCACCCGCCTCCGCATCCGCGTCGAGGACATCGACAGCGACCTCGTCGAGAAGCTGGGCATCGCCCGCGTCCTCGACGACGGCCGTTGGAAGATCGTGGCCCCGGCAGCGTTCGACGCGTCGATCGAGCTCGCCCAGGTCGGGGTGCCGCTCGAACGGCGCATCGAGATCGGCCGCATCCTCCACGAGCACTCGCAGGCCATGGCCCGAGCCGTCGTCGAGCTGTTCATCGACCACCTGTGGCGGCCGTCGTCGCTCGATGCCGTCGACGACCCCGCCGCCTGGGAGGCGCTCACCGACGCCGTGCAGCGCCTGCGGCCCCTCGCCGCCACGACGGTGGCCAGCCTGTTCGACGCCGCACTCGCTCAGGAGAGCGAGCGCGCTGCCGAGCGCGAGCTCAGCCCGTCGCCCGCACCGCCCGCCGACTGACCCGCTCGGGCGTCAGGCGTCGGCGGCGTCGCGAGCGTCGAGGGCGGCCACCGCAGCGTCGAGCATGCGGGCGCTGCACCCGGCCATGGCCGCCAGCGGGACGGCCTCGTCGACGATGTGACCGGCGATGTCCCGGAACGCCTGCGACGCGGGGCCGTCGGCCAGCACCACGGGGGTGCCGGCGTCGCCCCCCGCCGACACGGCGGGCTCGAGCGGCACGGCGCCCAACAGGGGCACGCCGGCATCGGTCGCGAGCTGCTGACCGCCGCCCTCGCCGAACAGCGCGTACGTCTCGCCGTGGTCGCAGTGGAAGGCGCTCATGTTCTCGATGACGCCCGCGACCCGCAGGTAGCTCTTGCGGGCCATGCCCACGGCGCGGACCGCCACCTTCTGCGCGGCGCGGGCCGGCGTGGTGATCACGATGACCTCGGCGCGGGGCAGCAGCTTGGCCACGCCCATCTGCACGTCACCGGTGCCGGGCGGCATGTCGATGAGCAGGTAGTCGAGGTCGTCGCCCCACCGGACGTCCTGCAGGAAGTGCTGCACACCGCGGTTGAGCATGAGGCCCCGCCACATGAGCGCGGTCTCCTCGTCGTCGACCAGCAGGCCCATCGACACGACGCGCAGGACGCCGTCGCCGATGCGCTTCTCGATCGGCACCATCTGCTTCTGGCCGTCGTGGGTGGCACCGGCGAGGCGCCCCTCGACCCCGAGCATGCGCGGGACGGAGAAGCCCCAGATGTCGGCGTCGAGCACGCCCACCGTCAGCCCGCGGGCGGCGAGCGCGGCGGCCAGGTTGACCGTGACGGACGACTTGCCGACGCCACCCTTGCCCGACGCGATGAGGATGACCTTGGCCGCGGGTGGGACCGACGTGTCCTCGGGCCGCTGCGAGACGTTCCAGCGCGCCTTGGCCATGGCGGTACCGCGCTGCTCGTCCGTCATCTCGGTCCACTCGATGCGCACGTGGGTGACGCCCGGAAGCGAGCCGACGCGCGATCTGATGTCGCGCTGGAGCTGGGCGCGGAGGGGGCAGCCCGCGGTCGTGAGCGCGATGGTGACGACGACCGAGCCGTCGTCGTGCACCTCGGCGCCCCGGGCCATGCCGAGCTCGACGATGTCGCTGCCCAGCTCGGGATCGATAACGCCGCGCAGCACGGCCATGACGTCGTCGGACGTCGGGAGCGCAGGGGCCGCTGCGTCGGTCGGCGTTGTCGGCGAGCGGCTGTCCACGAGGGCGATTCTACCGGTGGAGGCCGGTGAAACCCGGGCCGGCGGTACACTCCCCGGCGTGACCGAGGCCGCCGTCCCCCGGCTCGCCGCGCCACGGCTCGCCGTGCTCAAGGCGTTGGGCGACAACACCCGCTACGCGATCTACCTCGAGTTGGCGCGGTCGCCTCGCCCTCTCGCCACCGCCGAGATCGCGGAGACCCTGGACCTGCACCCCAACACGGTGCGACCGCACCTCGAGCGCATGCGCGACGTGGGCCTGCTCGCCATCGAGACCGAGCCCCGGGGCGCCGTCGGCCGGCCACAGCACCGCTATTCGCTCGCCGGCGACGCGCCGTCGCTCGGCCTGGAACCCGCCACGTTCCCGGTGCTGGCCCGCATGTTGCTGCGGGTGGCCGCCGCCGGTGGCCTGGGCCGCGACGACGTGGTCGACGCCGGCCGCGAGCAGGGCGAGGCCGATGCCGTCGCCATCGCCCCGATGCTCGACCCGGCGGCGCCCGACGACGAGGTCTGCGTGGACGGGCTCGTCGCCCGCCTCGACGCCCTCGGCTTCGACCCGGCGCTGGCCGCAGACGACGGCCAGGCCACGGTCGCCTTCGCCCACTGCCCCTTCCGCGAGCTGGCGGAGGCCAACCCCGAGATCGTGTGCGCGCTGCACCAGGGCCTGGTCGAGGGCATCGTCGACACGCTCGGCGGTGCCACCGTCGACGCCTTCCACCCGCTCACCGACCGCACGCCGTGCCAGGTCGACCTGGCCCTGTCGCCGTCATGACCGGGGAACTGTCGCCGACGTGTCGCCGTGCGCGGTGTGACGCCGATAACCTGGTCACGTTCCTGGGATCCCCAGAGGAGGCTCCAGAGAAGTGATCGTCCTCACAGACAACGCCACCGACAAGGTCCGCTCGCTCATCGAGCAAGAGGGCGTTGCCGATCTCGCGCTGCGGGTGGCCGTGCGCCCGGGCGGCTGCTCGGGCTTCAGCTACGAGATGTTCTTCGACACCGATGTCGCGGCGGACGACAAGACCCTCGACTACGAGGGCGTCAAGGTCGTCGTCGACCCGTCGAGCGCCACCCTGCTCGAGGGCGCCACGCTCGACTACAAGGACGGCCTGCAGGGCGCCGGCTTCGCCATCGACAACCCGAACGCCCAGCGCACGTGCGGCTGCGGCCAGAGCTTCAGCTGAGGCTCCGCCGCTGAGCCCGCACGGGCTGCGCTGCCGGGGATCCGTTGGGGAGAGGCAAGGACAGTCGACGCGGGCGTGGTCCGCGGCCACCTGAGGGCGATACGCGCCCGGCGCCCCGTCGCGGCGACCGCCCTGCGCCCTACGGCGACCAGGGCGCCTACGACGACCGCTACGCCGCAGGGGGGTACCGCGAGCCGTACGGCCACGGCCGACCCGCCGCCGACACCGGGGACCGCCGTGACCGGCTCGCCGACCCCATCGGCCAGCTACCACGCGCCCGGCGAACCGGGACGGCTGCCCACCTGACCCCCCGGCACGATCGACGCCGGCTCGGCGCACTGCTACTTGTCGCGCTCGTGATGGTGGCGGGGGCCGTCGGCGTCCAGCAGTTCGTCGTCCACACCCGCGAGGAGGACGCGCAGGCGTCCTACGAGGAGCCCCTCCTCGCCCCCAGCGACCAGCAGCAGGCCGAGGGCGAAGCGCCGCCCACGACCGAGCCCCCGGCGCAGGCGTCCGCCTCGGGTTTCGCGGCGCCTGGGCTGCTCACGTTCCGCGGCAGTGCCACCCGCAGCTACTACGGCGAGGGCCCGGTGCCGACCGACCCGGACGTGCTGTGGAGCTACCCGGGCGACTCGGGCGGCATGTGCTCCGAGTCGGCCGTGGGCAGCGAGGTCAAGACCTGGTGCGGCAGCGGGTGGACGGGCCAGCCGTCGGTGTTCGAGCGCGACGGGCGCACCTGGGTGGTCTTCGGCGCCTACGACCGCAAGATCCACTTCGTCGACTACGACACCGGCGAGGACATCATCCCGCCGTTCGAGACCGGCGACATCATCAAGGGCTCGGTCACGATCGACCCCGACGGGCTGCCGCTCGTGTACTCGGGCAGCCGCGACAACGAGCTGCATGTGATCGCCTTCGACCGGCCCACCCCCACCGAGCTGTGGACGTTGTCGGCCGACGCCGTCAGCCCGACCATGTGGAACGACGACTGGGACGGGTCACCGCTGGTGGTCGACGACTACCTGTACGAGGGCGGCGAGAACTCGCAGTTCCACGTGGTCAAGCTCGAACCGCTCCGAGGGCGCCGACGGGTTGGTGCAGGTCGCGCCCGAGCTGGTGTTCAACGCCCCGGGCTGGGACGACGAGCTGCTCTCGTCGCTCAACACCCGGCAGAACGACGTGTCGATCGAGAACTCGGTGGCCTTCAAGGACGGCGTCGTCTACTTCGCCAACTCGGGCGGGCTCGTGCAGGGCTGGGACGTGTCCGGCCTGCCCGACGGGGTCGAGCCGACCCGGGTGTTCCGCTACTGGACCGGCGACGACGTCGACGCATCGATCGTCATCGACGACGAGGGGTTCCTCTACGTCGGCGTCGAGAACGAGCGGGGCAACGAGCGTGCCGCCGAGGTGGGCCAGCTCATCAAGCTCGACCCCCGCCAGCCCGACAATCCGCTCGTCTGGTCGCTCGACGACGATCGCGGCTTCTGGACCACGCCCGCCCTGCACAAGGACGTCGTCATCGCCGCGTCTGACGGCGGCACGGTCTATGCCGTCGACCGGCAGACCGGAGAGGTCCGGTGGACCTTCGAGCTGCCGCCGCCCACGTGGCAGTCGGCCGTGATCGTCGACGACACGCTCATCCAGGGCGACTGCAACGGGGGTCTGCACGCCTACGACGTGTCCGACACCACCGTGGCGCCCCCTCAGCTGTGGAGCGTGGAGCTGGAGGGCTGCATCGAGTCGACGCCGGCTGTCTGGAAGGGCCGGCTGTTCGTCGGCGCCCGCGGCGGGCGCTTCTACGCCATCGGCGACAGCTGACCCGCAGTCGCGCGGGCTTGGGGGTGGGGACCTGTGCGTCCGTATCCTCGACCGCGTGACCGACCGTGACGTCGCTGCGCCCTCCCGACCGCCGATCGCCCTCACGGTTGACGGCTGCCCGGTCGAGGTGCCCGACGACGGCGCCAGCCTGCTCACGGTGCTGCGTGAGCACCTGGGCGTGCGGTCGGCCAAGGACGGGTGCAGCCCCCAGGGCCAGTGCGGCTGCTGCACGGTGCTGGTCGACGGCCAGGCCCGGGTGGCGTGCGTGACCCCGGCCCGCCGGGTGAGAGGCCGGTCGATCACCACGCTCGACGGGCTCGACGCAGACGAGCGCCGATCGTGGGGCGAGGCGTTCTGTGCAACGGGGGCGAGCCAGTGCGGGTTCTGTACCCCGGGCATCGTCGTTCGACTGTCGGGGCTGACCGCCAAGGGCGCCGGGCAGGACGACACCGGCGCGGTCGAACAGGCCCTGCTCGCCCACCTCTGTCGCTGCACCGGGTGGCGCACGATCCTCGACGCCTGGACGCTGCACGCCGCCGGTCCCGCAGGGGCGGGCGGGGGCGCCGGCGGGGGCGCCGACGTCCTCGCCGACCGTGACCTCGACGCCGCCTCCGAACGGGCGACCGTCGAGGGCCGGTCCCCGCAACGGGTGTCGCCCGACGTCGCACTGGGGCACGGCGGGTTCGCCGACGACGCGGCGCCCGCCGACGCGCTGGTCGCCGTTCCGGACCCGACGGGCGGCTGGGCTGTCGGCGAGTCGCTGGACCAGGCCCGCACGACCGCGGGGAAGGTCCAGGGTCGGCGCACCACCGCCGAGCTGCGCCACCCCCTCGACCTGCCGGACGGCGACTGGGCCGCGACGCTGCGCACGACGTGGGTGGAGCCCGCCTACCTCGAGCTCGACGCCTCGTGGTGCGCTCCCGGCGGCGAGCCGGCGACCCCCCTGGCCAACGGCGGCGCGTTCGGCGGAAAGCTCGCGTCGGTCGTCACGGGAGCCGCACGGTCGCTGGCCGACGAGCACGGCCGCACGGTCCGGGTGGTCCTGGCCCGCGAGGACGCCGTGCGGCTCGGGCCCAAGCGCCCGCCCGTCGCCGGCGGGATGCGCGCCGACGGCACCGGTGTGCTGCGGGTGGTCTCGACGCCCGGCGTCGCGGCCGCCGTCGCGGCCGTCGCGCCCGGCCTGCGGGTCGAACAGCTCGACGTGCCGGGCCCTACGACGTCGCTCGACCTGCGCGCCACAGGCTGGGCCGAGGCGTTGGTCCTCGCGGCGGCCGCGGGCGTCGTCACCACCGACGAGGAAGGCGGAGCCGACCGCGCCCCGCCGCCCGGGGTGCTGGCGGTCGAGCGCGGCGCCGGACAGGCGGCGGTGACGCTCCGGTCGCCCGACGGGGCCGTCGCCCGGGCCGAGGTGACCCTCGGACACGACCCGAGGGTCGCTGTCCAGGTCGCATGCGGGCCCACGCTCGACGAGGTCGTGCTGCGGTCGTATTGCGTCGGCGCCGCCCACATGGCGCTCGGCTGGGTGACCAGCGAGGGGCTGGCGGTGGACGAGGCCGGCGCCGTCCACGACCTGACCATTCGCAGCTTCGGTGTGCTGCGGGCCGTCGACACGCCCCCGGTCACCGTCTCGATCGACAACGACGCCGAGGCCACCGCTCCAGCGGTCAACGGCTCGGATGCCGTCTTCGCGGCGGTGGCCGCCGCCACCTGGCTGGCGCAGGGCTGCCCGACCGACTGGCCGACCGGCCAACCCCTGCGCTGAGCCGGCGTCGGCCCCCGCTCTCGGACCGCCGGGTAGCGTCAGACTCCATGACCACGCCCGCGAAGCCCGTCGGCCCGTACACGCCCATCGTGCGAGCCGGGGACTGGCTGGTGGTGTCCGGGCAGGTCGGTATCGCCGACGGCCAGCTCGTCCCGGGCGGCGTGGCCGGTGAGTTGCGGCAGGCCATCGCCAACCTCGAGGCCCAGCTCGCCACCGAGGGCGCCACGCTGGCACACGTGGTCAAGACCACGGTGTTCCTGCGGCACATGAGCGACTACACCCAGATGAACGAGACCTACGTCGCGGCGTTCGGCGATCATCGCCCAGCCCGCTCGGCCATCGGCGTCGCCGAACTACCCATCGGTGCCCTGGTCGAAGTGGAGGCGTGGGCCTGGGTCGGGGGATGATGGGCCGATGCTCGGTGGAATCATCATCGCGATCGTCCTCGTCGTCGTCATCCCGGTCGCGGTGATGATGACCGGCCCGCTCGTCGCCGCCGCTCTCGGCTGGTCCCTGAAGGAGGACGCCGAGCAGCGCAACGAGGGCAGCGAGCTCATCGCCCTCAACCGCTGACAGCTGCCGCGGGATCCGGGTGACCGCCTACGTAGAGATCCCACCGGAGATCGTGGCCGAGCTCCGATCTGTCTGCCTCGGGTTGCCCGAGGCCTACGAGGAGCAGGCGTGGGTCGGCACGCGGTGGCGGATCCGCAAGAAGACCTTCGCTCACGTCGTCCGCATCGAATCGGGACAACCGCCGGCCTACGCCCGGGCGGCGGCGTCCGAAGGCCCGCTCACCGTGATGACGTTCCGGTCGTCGGGCCCGGAGCTCGACGCCCTTCGGTTCGCAGGCCCCCCGTTCTTCAAACCCGTGTGGTGGACCGACATCGTCGGCATGGTGCTCGACGACGATTCCGATTGGGACGAGGTCGCCGAGCTGCTCACCGAGAGCTACTGCGCGCTGGCGCCGCAGAAGCTCGTCGCCCTGATCGACCGACCGAGTGAGTGAGTGAGTGAGTGAGTGAGTGCGGCCGACCCATCACCACCGAGAGGTCAGGACGCGAGGGCGTCCTCGTTTCACCTCATTCCGAATCGGACGCTCGCAGGGACGCCGATCGGCCAACGATTCGGCCACGAGCAGGCCCCCCGGTCAGTCCCGCCGGGGGCCGAGCAGGTCCCAGGAGTTGCCTGCGACGTCCAGCAAGACCGCGACGCGTCCGTAAGGTTCGTCTCGCGGCGGCCTGACGAAGCGCACGCCTGCGGTCGTCAGCCGTTGGTGAACTGCGTCGACGTCGTCCACACGGAGGAAGAACCCACGCGCCCGCCGGCCTGCTGACCGACGACCGCATGTTGGTCCTCGCCGTCAGCCTGGGCGAGCAGGATGCCGGTCTGGGCACCAGGTGGTCGAACAACGACCCACCTCTTCGGTCGCTCGTCGTTCGTCAGCGCTGGTGAGTCTTCGATCAGCTCGAAGCCGAGCGTGTCGACGAAGAACGTGATCGCGGGGTCATAGTCGTCGACGACGATTGTGACGAGCTCCACGATCACGCCGGCGACCGTAGTGGACCCTCCGCTGTCGGCGACTGGTCGAGCCCGAGACAACGCGATTCGGAACAAGGTGAAACCGATCCCCGGACGTCGCCCGAGACGTCTCGATCGAAGAGGAGCCGCTCCGCTCGTCAGCCGAAGCCGACGTCGACCGCGGGCGGGTGGTCCGTGTCAGGGACCGCGGGCCCGGGCGAATGGTCGCGGACCCAGCGCTGGTGCGAGCGCTCGCGCTCACGCTTCCAGTTCACGCACCGCCACGCGGTCGCCCTCGACATCGACCCGGAGACGATCTCGTAGACGCCCCGGTCGACCCGGCGCACCCGCCCGAGCGCGACCTGGTACCGGAGCGCGTCGGCAACACGCTTGGGAAGCGTGGCCTCGCGCGCGAAGTCCTGCGCGAGAGCATCGACCAGCTGGGCGATCGTCAGAGGTGCCGCCGCGACGAGAAGGCATCCGAGGAGCGCACGGCGCAGGTCGAGAGGACGACCGGGCGAGCGTTTCGCCGCAAGGTTCCCGGTGAGTCGATCGAGCGCGGCCACGACCAGAGTGTGCACGCGCCCTGTGACATTGCAGGCGAGGAGACGACGCCTCTCGCAGGGTCAGACGCCCCAACGGGACTGGCCGAAGCGGTAGCCCACCGAGCGCACGGTCTGGATGAGGTTGGCGTGCTCCTCGCCGAGCTTGGCCCGCAGGCGGCGGATGTGGACGTCGACCGTGCGGGCGCCGCCGTAGTACTCGTAGCCCCACACCCGCGACAGCAGGGTCTCGCGGGTGAACACCCGCCCGGGGTGCGAGGCCAGGAACTTGAGTAGCTCGTACTCCATGTAGGTGAGGTCGAGCGGCGTGCCCTCGATGGCTGCCTGGTAGGTCTCGAGGTTGAGCACGAGCGGGCCATATTCGACGAGCTCGGGACGGGTGCCACGGCCCGTCCGCCAGAACAGGTGCTTGAGTCGGGCCTCGAGCTCGAGCGGCTGGAACGGGTACAGGCAGAAGTCGTCGAACAGGTCGTCGCGCAGCTCGAGGTCGCCCAGCTGGGCGCCGGACACGAGCAGCAGCATCGGCTCGAGCGGCAGGTCGCGCTTGCGCAGCGCCCGGCACAGCGCGAACGCGCCATCGGGCTCGTTGGCAGCCACGATCACGGCGCCGGCCCAGCCGTCGTCGGGCTCGTTGCGCACCGCGGCCCTCTCGTCGGAGACGGCCTTCCAGGGGTACCCGGACAGGTCGAGCGCCTGCGCCAGCTCGGGCGGCACCGGGTCGGGGTGGATGAGGAGGGGTTCCATCGCAGTCGAAGGTCCGACCGGTCAGCTCAGAGCCGCGACAGGTAGCGGTCGAGCTCGAACTGCGTCACGTGGGTCTTGTACTCCATCCATTCGTTGCGCTTGTTGCGGATGAACCATTCGAACACGTGCTCGCCCAGGGCCTCGGCCACGAGCTCGGACCGCTCCATCTCGTCGAGGGCGTCGGACAGCGACTGGGGCAACGTGCCGATGCCCTCGGCGATGCGCTCCTCGTCGGTGAGCTGGTAGAGGTTGGTGACCGTCTCGGGGGCCAGGTCGTAGCCCTCTTCGATGCCCTTGAGCCCGGCGGCCAGGATGACCGAGAACGCCAGGTAGGGGTTGCAGGCCGGGTCGGGCGCCCGGTACTCGAGCCGGGCGCTCTCGGCCTTGCCCTGCTTGATCGGCGGCAGGTTGACGATCACCGACCGGTTGTTGCGGGCCCACGAGGTGTAGATGGGCGCCTCGTAGCCCACGACCAGCCGCTTGTAGGAATTGACCCACTGGTTGGTGACCGCGGTGATCTCCTTGGCGTGGCGCAGCAGGCCGGCGATGAAGCCCCTGGCCACCTTGGACAGGTTGCGCTCGTCGCCAGGGTCGTAGAACGCGTTGGTGTCGCCCTCGAACAGGGAGAAATGGGTGTGCATGCCCGAGCCCTGCACCCCGCTGAGCGGCTTGGGCATGAACGTGGCGTGCACGCCGGCCTCGAGTGCCACCTCCTTCACCACCAGCCGGAACGTCATGACGCTGTCGGCCATCGTGAGCGCGTCGGTGTAGCGCAGGTCGATCTCGTGCTGGCTGGGGGCGTCCTCGTGGTGGCTGTACTCGACGGGGATGCCCATCGCCTCGAGCGTGTGGATGGTGCGCTGCCGCAGGTCGGTGGCCACGTCGGCCGTGGTCAGGTCGAAGTACGACGCCTGGTCGAGCACCTCGGGCGGCCGAGACGGATCGCCGTCGGCGAAGTAGAAGAACTCCATCTCGGGAGCCGCGTAGAAGCTGAAGCCCTTGTCGCGCGCCTTGTGGAGGTTGCGGCGCAGCACCTGGCGAGGGTCGCCCTCGAACGGGCTGCCGTCGAGGCTGACGATGTCGCAGAACACCCGCGCCGAGGTGCCCACCCCGTCGGCCCACGGCAGGATCTCGAAGCTGTTCGGATCGGGCTTGGCGAGCACGTCCGACTCCTGCACACGCGAGAAGCCGTCGATGGACGAGCCGTCGAACCGCATGCCCTCCTCGAAGGCGCCCTCGAGCTCGACCGGCGAGATCGCGAACGACTTGAGCTGGCCCAACACGTCGGTGAACCACAGCCGGACCATGCGCACGCCGCGCTCCTCGACGGTGCGGAGCACGTATTCTCTCTGGCGCTCAGAGCTGTCCATGACGAAATCCTGCGGCGCTCGCACCGGTCCCGCAAGCTGGCACATTCCGGTTCACAGTGCGTTCACAAACGGGCAACAGGTCGGAAACGGCCTGCTGACAGCCTTTCTGACCGTTAGCTGGACTCACTTATTCGACCGGAGGACCGACCCCCGATGACGTACAAGGCCGAATACATCTGGATCGACGGCACGGAGCCGACGGCCAAGCTGCGTTCGAAGACCAAGATCCTCGATGACGGTGCCGAGCTGCCCATCTGGGGCTTCGACGGCTCGAGCACCAATCAGGCGCCCGGCGACAAGTCCGACTGCGTGCTGCAGCCCGTGTTTTCATGCGTCGACCCCATCCGGGGAGGCGACAACGTCCTCGTGCTGTGCGAGGTCCTCTACATCGACATGACGCCGCACGTCTCCAACACCCGAGCGGCGTGTGTCGAGGTGGCCACCAGGTTCAAGGACCAGGAGCCGGTCTTCGGCATCGAGCAGGAGTACACCTTCTTCAAGGAAGGGCGCCCGCTGGGGTTCCCCTCGCCGAGCGGGTTCCCCGCCCCCCAGGGCGGCTACTACTGCGGCGTCGGCGCGGACGAGGTCTACGGCCGCGACATCGTCGAGGAGCACCTCGACGCCTGCCTGGCCGCCGGCCTGCACCTCTCCGGCATCAACGCCGAGGTCATGCCCGGCCAGTGGGAGTTCCAGGTCGGCCCCGTCGCCCCGCCGCAGGTGGCCGACGAGCTGTGGGTCGCCCGGTGGCTGCTCTACCGCATCGCCGAGGACTACGGCGTGGCCGCCACGCTCGACCCCAAGCCCGTCAAGGGCGACTGGAACGGCGCCGGCGCCCACACCAACTTCTCCACCAAGGCGATGCGCGAAGACAACGGCTATGACGCCGTCATCGCCGGCGCGGAAGCCCTGGGCAAGAAGGTCGAGGAGCACGTCGCCGGCTACGGAGCCGAGATCGAGCACCGCCTCACCGGCATGCACGAGACCGCCCCGTGGAACGAGTACAGCTACGGCGTCTCCGACCGGGGCGCGTCGGTGCGCATCCCGTGGCAGGTCGAGGTCGACAAGAAGGGCTACCTCGAGGATCGCCGGCCCAACGCCAACTGCGATCCGTACGTGGTGACCCGGCTGATCGTCGACACGATCTGCTCCGACGCCGCGGGCTGATCGAGCACGCGATCGATTCCGCTGGGGGAATCACGGGAGGGCGCCCTACGGGGCGCCCTCTTCGCGTCCCGCCCTCTTCGCACGTCAGACGGCCGCCAGATTCACACCGCCCGGTAGTGGCCCCATGTAGCGTGCGGGAACGTTTCCGCCATCAGGCGCGAAGGGAGCGATCGTGGAACAGCGAACCCCCGACGAGGTGCTGGCGCTGGTCGCCGACGACAACGTCGACGTGGTCGACGTCAGGTTCTGCGACCTGCCCGGCCTGATGCAGCACTTCTCCATCCCGGCGAGCCAACTGACCTCGGACGTGTTCGAGGAGGGGCTCGGGTTCGACGGCTCGTCAATCCGCGGGTTCCAGGAGATCCAGGAATCGGACATGATCCTGATCCCCGACTCCGACACCGCGTTCATCGACCCGTTCCGCACCCGCCGGACGTTGGCGATCAACGCGTTCGTCCACGATCCGCTCACCGGCGAGTCCTACAGCCGCGATCCCCGCTACGTGGTGCGCAAGGCCGCCGAGCACCTGCAGTCCACGGGCCTGGCCGACACCTGCTACATCGGGCCCGAGGCCGAGTTCTTCATCTTCGACGACGTGCGCTTCCACCAGGACGCCAACTCGGCCAGCTACAGCGTCGACTCGGTCGAGGGGGCCTGGAACACGGCCCGCGACGAGCAGCCCAACCTGGGCTACAAGATCCGCTACAAGGAGGGCTACTTCCCCCTCCCGCCCGCCGACCACTTCCAGGACCTGCGCACCGAGATGATGCTGGCCCTCGAACAGGTCGGCATCGAGGTCGAGCTGCAGCATCACGAGGTGGGCACCGCCGGCCAGGCCGAGATCGACGTGCGCTTCGACGAGCTGACCCGCATGGCCGACAAGGTCATGCTGTTCAAGTACGTCATCAAGAACGTCGCCCACCAGTACGGGAAGACGGCCACGTTCATGCCCAAGCCCGTTTTCCAGGACAACGGCTCCGGCATGCACACGCACCAGTCGCTGTGGAAGGGCGGCGAGCCGCTGTTCTACGACGAGGCCGGTTACGCGGGTCTGTCCGACATGGGCCGCTGGTACATCGGCGGTCTGCTCACCCACGCCCCGGCCGTGCTGGCGTTCTCGAACCCGACGACCAACAGCTACAAGCGGCTGGTGCCCGGCTACGAGGCCCCGGTGAACCTGGTGTACAGCCAGCGCAACCGGTCGGCGGCCGTGCGCATCCCGCTCTACAGCCAGAGCCCGAAGGCCAAGCGCCTCGAATTCCGCTGCCCCGACCCGTCGGCCAACCCGTACCTGGCGTTCTCCGCCATGCTCATGGCCGGGCTCGACGGCATCAACAACCGCATCGAGCCGCCCGACCCGCTCGACAAGGACCTCTACGACCTGCCGCCCGAGGAGCTGGCCCAGGTGCCCCAGGTACCCGGCTCGCTGGAGGACGTGCTCGACGCACTCGAGGCCGACAGCGACTTCCTCAAGGTCGGCGGCGTCTTCACCGACGACCTCATCGACACGTGGGTCTCGTACAAGCGGGTCCACGAGGTCGACGAGATGCGCCTGCGCCCGCACCCCTGGGAGTTCGCGCTCTACTACGACCTCTGAGCGCGGCCGGACGGCGCCGGCCGCGACGACCTGATCGCCCTCCTCGACCTATCGCCCGACGGCTGAACAGGTCTCGTCAGGCCAGGCCGAGCCAGAGGCGTGTGAGGTCGCGCAGGCGGTCGATACCGACGTTGCGGGCCGCGCTGGTCCACACGACGTCGCCACGCTCAAGGTCGCACGCCTCGGCCAGGTCGCGCTTGCGCTTCTCGCGCTGCGACGACTTGACCTTGTCGTGCTTCGTGGCGACGACGGTGTGGGGCAGGACGTTCTCGCGCATCCAGCCCAGCATCTGCACGTCGAGCTTGGTCGGGCCGATCTCGCCGTCGACGAGCGCCAGGATCATCGTCAGCTCGTCGCGCCCCAGCAGGTAGTCCTCGATCATCCCCTGCCACGACGCGCGCATGGTCTTCGACACCGACGCATAGCCGTAGCCCGGACAGTCGACCACGGTGGGGCCGCCGGGCTCGCCGACGGCGAAGCAGTTGAGCAGCTGCGTGCGCCCGGGCGTCTTGGACGTGTGCGCCAGGTTCTTGCGGTTGGCCAGGGTGTTCAGCAGCGACGACTTGCCGACGTTCGACCGCCCCACGACCGCGATCTCGGCCGGCGTGTCGGGCAGCCGGTCGATGTCGTCGGCCGACAGGAGGAAGCGGAGATCGAGGGGAGCGCTCATGTCGGGCGACATTCTCGCCCGCCGGCGAGCCGCTACGCGATCTACCGGATCAGGCGAGTGTGGAGCGCAACGCCACGCAGCCCTCGTCGACGGCAGCCTTGCCCTCCGGGACCAGGTCGCGCATCGAGAAGAAGCCGTGGATGACGCTGTCGTAGCGGGTGACGGTCACGTCCACACCGGCGGCGGCGAGGCGGGCGGCGTAGGCCTCGCCCTCGTCGCGCAGCGGGTCGTATTCGGCGGTGATCACCAGAGCCGGGGGCAGGCCGGTGAGCGCGGCGTCGGGCGCGTGCATCGGCGACACCCGCGGTCCCGTCATGTCGCCGTCGCCCACGTACTGCTGCCAGAACCAGGCCATGGTGGCCTTGGTCAGGAAGTAGCCCTCGGCGTTCTCGTCGATCGACGGATGCGCCATCGTGCTGTCCGTGACCGGGTAGATCAGGAGCTGGAAGCCGACGTCGACGGTGGTGTCGCGCAGCTCGATCGCCGCGACGGCTGCCAGGTTGCCGCCGGCTGAGTCGCCGCCGACCGCCAGGCGCGCCGGGTCGACGTCGAGCTCGGCTGCGTGGTCGACCACCCAGTGCACCGCGGCGAGGCAGTCGTCGATGGCGGCGGGGAACGGGTTCTCGGGCGCGAGCCGGTAGTCGACCGACACCACGGTGACCCCGCTGCCCTCCGCGACGGCGCGGACGGTGCCGTCGTGCGTGTCGAGGTCGCCGATGACCCAGCCGCCTCCGTGGAAGTACACGAGGACAGGGCGGGGCCCCGGCTCGGTGGTGGGCACGTACACCCGCACGGGGATGTCGCCCGCCGGGCCGGGAACGACGTGGTCGGTCACCGTGGCCATCTCGGCGCGGGACTCGACCAGGCTCAGCGCCGCGTAGCCCTCGCGCAGCTCGGTCGGGTCGAGCTGCTCGCGGGGCGGGCCCTCGGCGGCGGCGATGAAATCGAGGATCGTCTGGACCTCGGGCGTGACCGGCATCTGCGTCCCTCCAGCGGCTGACAGCAGCGTCATCATCGCGAGGACCCGTGACCCGCGCCACATCGAACCCGCGAGATGCTCGGTCAGCCGCTGCCGTAGAACAGCCGCTCCACCACCCGGCGCGAGCGGCGGGTCACGCGGCGGTAGTCCTCGCGCAGCGCGCTCGCCGTCGTGTCGAGCGACCGGGCGAGGTGCAGCAGGTCGTTCGGACGGGTGGGCAGCGCGTCGGCCGCCGCGGGCGCGGAGCCGACCAGCCACCAGCGGTTCCGGGCCCGCTCGCAGAACCGGTAGGCGGTCAGCAACACGTCCGCGTCGTCCGGCTCGACGGCCGCGGCGGCCTCGAGGGCGGCGAGCGCCCTCGTCGTCGACGGGGCGCGGGTGCCGGTCCGCAGCTGCAGGAGCTGCACGGTCCACTCGACGTCCGCGAGCGACCCCCGGCCCAGCTTGAGGTGGAACTCCGGGTCCTCGCCGGGCGGGATGCGCTCGCGCTCGACCCGAGCCTTCATCCGCCGGACCTCGCGCTCGTGCTCCTCGGTGAACGGCCGGTCCCACACCGCGCCGGCGAGCAGGCCGAGGAACCGCCGGCCCAGGTCCATGTCGCCGGCGACCGGGCGAGCGCGGGTGAACGCCTGGCGCTCCCAGGTCTGTGCCCAGCGGTCCAGGTAGGCGGCATAGCCGTCGAGGCTGCGTGACAGCGCTCCCTGGCGGCCCTCGGGGCGCAGCGCGGCGTCGATCGGGTAGATGCGCTGCGCGGGGGTCGAACCGGCAAGGAAGCGCAGCACGCCCGAAGCCAGCCGCATGCCCTCGTCGTGGTCGCCCGACGCCGCCGGGCCCGACCCCCCCGCATCGTGCACGAACAGGACGTCCAGGTCGCTGGCGTACGACAGCTCGCCACCGGCGAACCGGCCGAGCGCCACGACCGCGAACGGCACCTGTGGGTCGAGCTGGGCCAGCGCGGTCTCGACGCACGCCTCGGCCTGCGCGGTCAGGTCGGCCCCCACCGTCGCGACGTCCGCCTGGCCGAACACGTCCCGGGCGGCGACGCCGAGCAGGTGCCGCCCCCGCCACCTGCGCAGGGCCCGCTGGCGCTCGTCGACGCCGGCCCGCCACCCGACCGTGCTGGCCGCGGACATCAGCAGGTCGGCGCGATCGAGTGTCTGCAGGCGCTCGGGCTCGGCCAGGCGCACGATCAGGTCCGGGTTGGCGACCAGGATGTCGTTGAGCAGCGCGCTGGTGCCCAGCAGCTCGCAGAGGCGCCGGGCCACATCCGGGCTGTCGCGGAACGCATGGGCCAGAGCCATGGCCCGCTGGTCGCCCGACGCCAGCTTGCGCAGGCCCAGCAGGCCGAGGTCGGGGTCGGGCGACGTCGACAGCCAGTCGAGGACGAGCGGCAGGAGCTGCTGCATCATCCGCGACGACCGCGTCAGGCCCCGGGTCAGCTCGCGGACCGCCGCACGCGTGCGCTCGGCGTCCGTGAAGCCGAAGCTGGCCAGCGCATCGGCGGCCGCCTCGGGTGACAGGCGCCCGGCGCCGGCCAGCGAGTCGAGCAGCGGGCGGAAGTAGAGGCGCTCGTGCACGCGCCGCACCAGGTTGCGCTGGCGGGTCAGCTCGCGGTCGAACGCCTCGGTGGGCCCGGCCTCGGGGCTGCCGCGGTAACCGAGCACCCGGGCGATGCGCCGCCGGTGGTCACGGTCGGCCGGCACCGTGTGGGTCTGCTGCTCGTCCTCGATCTGCAGGGCGTGCTCCACTCGGCGCAGGAACCGGTACGCCCCGGCCAGGCCGCCCGCGTCGTCGTGGGCGACGTAGCCGGCGTCGTCCATCTCGGCGAGCGCGGTCAGTGTTGTCGGCGAGCGCAGCTCGGGGTCGGACGGGCCGTGCACCAGCTGCAGCGTCTGCACGGCGAACTCGATGTCGCGGATTCCGCCCGGGCCCCGCTTGAGCTCGCGCTCGGCCGCCCCCGAGCGCTGCACCTCGCTCTCGGCCCTGGCCTTGAGCGCACGCAACGAGCGGAGATCGTCGACAGTGAGGCGCCGACCCCAAAGCGCCTCGCCGGCGGCGTCGGCCCAGGCGCGCCCGACCTCGGCGTCCCCGGCGACCGGCACGGCCTTGAGCAGCGCCTGGAACTCCCACGGCTGCGCCCACCGCTCCCAGTAGGTGCGGTAGCTGTCGATCGACCGGGTGAGCGCGCCGTCCCGGCCCTCCGGCCGCAGGTTGGCGTCGACCCGGAAGCAGCGGCGGGCGATGTCCATGACGGCGCGGGCGGACCGGGCGTCGCCGTCGACGAACAACAGGTCGACGTCACTCGCGTAGTTGAGCTCGTGCCCACCGAGCTTGCCCATGCCGATCACCGCCAGGCTGTCGGCTCGGGCCAGGCGGACCGCGGCGGCGAGCACCGCAGCGGCGAGATCGGCCAGCGCCTCGGTCGTCTGCTCGAGCGTGGCGCGACCCAGCAGGTCGAGGGCGGTGATGCGCAGCTGGGCGAGCCGTTTGGCCCGTACGAGCCGGTCGGCATCCGTCGCGTCGGCGACGTCGAGGGCGGACCCGAGGGCCGGGGTATCGGCCTCCGCATCGAGGTCGGCCAGGACGTCGAGCGCCGCGGGGTCTGTCGCGATCAGGCGGGTCGTGCTGCGGCTGGCGGCGGCGATCGTGACGAATGCTTCGGCCAGGTCGGGCGACGACCCGATCCGGTCGGTGACGGCACCGTCGAGCCGGTCGAGCGCCGCCCGCACCGCGGCGGGGTAGGCGCTGTGCTCGACCAGATCGGCGAGATCCACGGGCCGAGTCTGCCCGTTCCGATTTCCGGCCGCGAGAATGGGAGTCTGGACGTCCGATTCCGCGGCCGGAAAACCGGCGATGGTCCGGACGGGGCCCGTAGCCTGATGGCCGTGGCTCGCCTGCGTGTTGCCCTCTGCCAGATCAACACCACCGTCGGCGACCTCGACGGCAACGTCGGCCGGGTCGTCGCCGCGCTGGCCGACGCCGAGGCCCAGGGCTGCGACCTCGCCGTCTTCCCCGAGCTGGCGCTCACCGGCTACCCGCCCGAGGACCTGCTCCTGAAGCCGGGCTTCGTGGGGGACAATCGTCGAGCGCTCGACCGCGTCGCCCAGGCCAGCGGGTCGTGCGCCGCGGTGGTGGGCTTCGTCGATGCCGGCCGCGACCTGTACAACGCCGCCGCCGTGTGCGCGTTCGGGCGGGTGCAGGCGATCTACCACAAGCGCAACCTGCCCAACTACGCCGTGTTCGACGAGCAGCGCTACTTCGCCGCCGGGACCGGTGCGTCACCGCTCGTCGAGGTGGCAGGGGTGAGCATCGGCGTGTCGATCTGCGAAGACGCGTCCAGCCCCACCGGGCCCATCGCCACCCAGGCGGCGGGCGGCGCCGAGCTGGTGGTCAACATCAACGCGTCGCCCTACTACGCCAACCGGTTGGCCGAGCGTGAGCGCATGCTGGCCACGCGGGCGTCCGACGCCTCGTGCGCGCTGGTGTACGTCAACCAGGTGGGCGGCCAGGACGAGCTGGTCTTCGACGGCGCCTCGATGGTGTTCGACGCCCACGGCGAACTGGTGGCGCGTGCCCATCAGTTCGTCGAGGAGACGCTCGTCTGCGACATCGAGGTGCAGCCGGTCTTCCGCAAGCGCCTGCTCGACCCCCGCGGTCGGGCGACCGAGGCGTCGCTGCCGGTGGTCGACATCTCGTCGGCCCCACGGGTCGACGACCCGCACGACGTGCGCCGCCCTGCGGTCGCCGACCCGCTCCCGCCCGTGGACGAGGTGTACGAGGCGCTCGTGACAGGTACTCGCGACTACGTGCGCAAGAACGGGTTCACCGACGTGGCCATCGCGCTGTCCGGCGGCATCGACTCGTCGTTGGTGGCCGTCATCGCCGCCGACGCCATCGGCCCGGAGCACGTGCACGGCGTGCTCATGCCGTCGCGCTACTCCTCCGAGCACTCCCTGTCCGATGCCGAAAAGCTGGTCGCCGAACTGGGCATCGACCACCGGACCATCGCCATCGAGCCGGCCCACGCCGCCTTCCTCGACATGCTGGCCCCCAGCTTCGCGGGCCTCGACCCGGACATCACCGAGGAGAACCTGCAGTCGCGCATCCGGGGCGTGCTGATGATGGCCCTGTCCAACAAGTTCCGGGGCTGGATGGTCCTGACCACCGGCAACAAGAGCGAGATGGCCGTCGGTTACTCCACGCTCTACGGCGACACGGCCGGCGGGTTCGCGGTCATCAAGGACGTGCCCAAGTTGCTGGTGTACGAGCTGTGCCGGCACCGCAATGCCCGGGCCGGCCGACCGTTGGTGCCAGAGAACGTCCTCACCAAGCCGCCGTCGGCCGAGCTGCGGCCCGACCAGCGTGACGACCAGTCACTCCCGCCCTACGACGTGCTCGACCCCATCCTCGAGGCCTATGTCGAGGACGATCGCACCCGCGCCGAGCTCGTCGACATGGGCTTCGACGCCGGCGTCGTCGAGCGCATCACACGCCTGGTCGACACGGCCGAGTACAAGCGACGCCAGACGCCGCCGGGCGTGCGCGTCACCCCCAAGGCCTTCGGCAAGGACCGCCGGGTTCCCATCACCAACCGCTACCGCGGCTGAGTCGTCGTCATCGCCACGATCGGGGACCGCGGCGACATCCACCGGCGCCGGCCCTGATCCACGGACCGCAGCCGGTTGCGCGCCGGGCACCGCCAGCGGCGATGCTGTCGGCCGTGTCCTTCGACAGTCCCGCGTCGCCACCCACCATCCAGGCCGTCCTGTTCGACTTCTCCGGGGTGCTCACCACCTCGCCGTGGCCCGCGATCAGCGCCTCTGCCGGCGGCGACCTCGCCTTCCTGACCGGCCCGTACCACGAGGACACCGACCACCCGTGGCATCGACTCGAGCGGGGCGAGATCACCATCGAGCAGTGGCTGACCATCGTCCAGGCCGCCGCCGACGAGTCGGGCCGGACGCTCGACCTCACCCCGATGCAGTCGCTCCTCGGCGACCTGGCCGTGCACGACGACGTCGTCGATCACATCGGTGCGCTGCGGGCGGACGGCTACCGCACCGCCCTCGTCACCAACAACGTCCGTGAGGGGTCCGCCACCTGGCGGGCCATGATCCCTGTCGACGACCTCTTCGACGTCGTGGTCGACAGCTCGGCCGTGGGCATCCGCAAGCCCAACCCGGCGATCTTCACCCACACGCTCGACCTCCTCGGCGGGGTCGCACCCGACCGAGCGGTGTTCCTCGACGACGTCGAGGGGAACCTGGCCGGCGCGCGGGTGGCCGGGCTGCACACGATCCTGGTCGACGACCCTCCCGGCCCGGCGCTGGTCGAGCTCGACCGCCTGCTCGGTCGGGCCGAGCCGGCCGCCTGACCCGCCGCGAGGCGAGGCGCCGCCCAGATGTCCGAGGCCGCTGTCCCATTCCCGGTCCCGGAGGAGCCCGCCGTCGCGGCAGCGCCACCGCGCCGCTGGCAGGCGGACGTCGCCCTCGTCGTGGCGGCGTTCTTCTTCGGGACGACATTCCTGGTGGTGCAGGACGCCGTCGAGGACGCCGACCCCGTGTCGTTCATCGCCGTCCGGTTCCTGATCGCGGCGGTCGTGCTGGGGGCGCTCGGGTACGGGCGGCGGGCCACGCCGGGCGAGCTGCGTCACGGGGTGGCCGCAGGGCTGGCCCTGCTGGTCGGCTACGTGCTGCAGACGATCGGCCTGCAGTACACGACGCCCTCGACGTCCGCCTTCATCACCTACCTGCTCGTCGTGTTCGTGCCGCTGATCACGTTCGCGGCGCTCCGGCGGCGGCCCCACCCGCTCACGCTCGTCGGGCTCGTCCTGGCCGTCGGCGGACTCGTGCTGCTCACCGGCGGCGCGGACGTGTCGTTCGGTCGGGGCGAGGTGTTGACGCTCGGCTGCGCGGTGGCGTTCGCCGCGCACATCGTCATCCTCGGCGAGACGGCGGGGCGCCACGACGCCATCCGCCTCACGTGCGTGCAGGTGACCACGGTGGGGGTGGCGTGCCTGGCTGCGAGCCTCGTCACCGGAGGCCTGGACATGGGTGCCGGCGCGTTCGCCGCCGCGGCCTTCACCGGTGTGTTCGCCACCGCCCTGGCCTTCTTCGCCATGGTGTGGGCCCAGCGGGTCGTCAGCCCATCGCGTGCCGCGCTGATCCTGCTGCTCGAGCCGGTGTTCGCGGCGTTGCTCGCCTGGGCGACCGGCGACGCGCTGACGGCGTCCGCCCTGGCCGGGGGCCTGCTGATCCTGGGTGCGGTCGTGGTCGCCGAGGTCCTGCCGCCCTACCTCGCGACACGGCGTGGGCCAGCGGCCGGCGCCGAGACATACTGACGGCCGCATCCCCGGAGCTCGCATCGACCGGTGGGCAGGGCGCGACACCCGAGAGGACAGCCATGGCCGACGTGGCCGAGACCATCGAGCAGAGCGGGCGCCGCATCGGTCACCACGCGTGGGTCGAGATGCGGCTGTTCGAGACCCTGGGCCGCTGGTCGGGAACTGTGCGCGACCCGCGTGCTCGCGCCCTCTTCGCCAGCCAGAGCCACCACCACGCCTGGCACGCCGAGCTGTGGCAGGGGCTGCTCCCGGCGGTGCCGCACCTGCCGGCCGCCGACCTGGTGGCGCCCGAGCCTGCAGATGCCCAGGTCGTGGCCGCTCTCGAGGCGTTCGACGACCCGGACCGTGACGAGGACTCCGTGGAGGCGACCGTCACCCGGCTCGCCGCGGTCTACGACGCGACGCTCCCCCACCTCGTCACCACCTACACCGAGCACCTCGACCGCACCACGGCCGTCACCGACGGACCCACCGTCCGGGCGCTGCACCTCGTCCTGCGGGACCTGGCCGACGACAAGGCCGCGGGCGACGCGCTGATCGACGAGCTGGACCGCGTGCCGCCGGGCTGAGCGGCACGCGGCACCCGCGGCCGCGGCCGGCCGGTCAGTTCGTGCGCGGTTCGTCGGCGTCGAGCAGGCCGATCAGATCCGCGCTCATGGGCGGCGCCGGCTCGACCTCGCTGCTGGCGCGCATGAAGGCGGTGAGCTCGAGCACGCATTCGAGGTCGCTCCTCCCGGGGAGGATGCCGCCGTCGATGATGTCTTCAGCGTCACGCCTGCTGAGGTCGAGAAACGTCATTCACCTAGGTGAACGTCACGGAGCGTGCCGAGGATATGGCTCAACGCGGCCGGAACGCGCGACAACGTCCAGGGGCACAGGCCCCTAAGTGGCCGGACAGGCGTCGAGGTGCCGGCGCAAGGCGGCCAACGCCCTGTGCTGCAGCGCCTTCACCGCACCCTCGCGCTTGCCGAGGAGGCTGGCGACCTCCTCGACCGACAGGTCGGCGACGATGCGCAGCAGCACGACGTCGCGCTGGTCGGGCGACAACACCGCCACCAGGTCGCGGACCTGGTCGTGCGCCATCACCGCGAATGCGTCCTCCTCGACGTCGCCGCAGCCGACGCTGTCGTCGACACGCAGGTCGTCCTGCGTCCGCGGTTGGCGGTTGGCCCGGCGCCGGTCGTCGATCATGCGGTGGTGGGCGATCGTGAACAACCAGGAGCGGAAGCTGTGATCGTCGCCCTCGAAGGTGGGCAGCTTGCGGTGGACCTGGGCGAACACGTCATTGGTGAGCCCGTCGGGATCGCTCGC
The DNA here is from genome assembly GCA_963735375.1 of uncultured Acidimicrobiales bacterium. GTDB lineage: Bacteria > Actinomycetota > Acidimicrobiia > Acidimicrobiales > VFJN01 > ZC4RG19. The sequence goes on along the minus strand of CAVTKS010000001.1, from coordinate 338,133 downwards.
CCGGTGCCAGCGCAGGTACGAGGCCACCTGGCCCGCGAGCAGGCGATAGATGTGCTCGAAGGCGCGCGGACACCCCTTCCTCGCGTCCTCGACGAGCGGAGCGAGAGCGGTCCCGGCGTCCGCGCCACCAGGTCGCGTCGCGACGAGATCGGTCCGTTGATCGGCGGGCTGCACGCGGCGTCCCTTTCCCCGGAGTCACGATGACCGTGGGCGCTCAGCGCCTCTGTCTTCTTCCCCGGCGGCACCTTAGCCAACCGCGCGGGCCGTCGCCGCAGGACGCCCTCCGTGGCCGTGACGCGGCGGTGCCAACCTGAAACTCGACTGAAAGGTGGCCACTCTTGACCGCCCCGGTATCCTTTAGCGCGCTCAGGGTTCCGAGGTGCGGATCCTGATGCAACGAGTCGACCGCCACGACCTCGACCAGCTCGGTACGAGGCGTCGCGGGACTCCCCACGGACCGAGCAACACGCGAGAAGGACATCACGTTGCCCAAGGAGCGCGTCGAGCGCGACGAGGAAGATCTCGTCCGGCTGTATCTCACAGACATCGGGCAGTACCCACTGCTCACCAAGGACGACGAGGTCCGCTTGGCCCAGGCGATCGAGGCGGGCAACGCGGCCCGCGTCGAGCTCGAGGCCGAGGGCAAGGCCCTCACCCCGGCGCGCAAACGCGAGCTGCGACGTTCGTCCCGCGAGGGCGAGAACGCCGAGCGCACGTTCGTGCAGTCCAACCTGCGCCTGGTGGTGTCGATCGCCAAGAAGTACCAGGCCTCGGGGCTGCCGCTGCTCGACCTCATCCAGGAGGGCAACCTCGGGCTGATGCACGCCGTCGAGAAGTTCGACTGGCGCAAGGGCTTCAAGTTCTCCACATACGCGACCTGGTGGATCCGGCAGGCCATCACGCGTGGCATCGCCAACACCGGCCGCACCATCCGCCTGCCCGTCCACGCCGGCGACACGCTCGCCCGGCTGCAGAAGGCGCGCGCCCGCCTCGAGCTCAAGCTCGGGCGTCCGGCCACCCTGGCCGAGCTGTCGGCCGAGGTCGAGATGCCGGAAGACAAGGTGACCGAGGCCCTGCGGTTCGCCGCCGAGCCCTTGTCGCTGTCCGAGCCGCTGCGCGAAGACGGTGATGCCGAGCTGGGCGACGTCGTCGAGGACCGTTCGGCCGAGTCGCCGTTCGAGGTCGCCGCCACCGCGCTGCTGCCCGAGGAGATCAACCGGCTCCTCGCCCCGCTGGACGAGCGCGAGCGCGAGATCCTCAAGCTCCGCTTCGGGCTCGACCGGGGCGAGCCCCGCACGCTCGAAGAGGTCGGCGAGCACTTCAACCTCACGCGCGAGCGCATCCGCCAGATCGAGGCACGGGCCATGTCGAAGCTGCGGCACCCGTCGTCCGACACCGGCGCCCGCGACCTGCTCGCGGTCTGATCCCGGCCTGAGTCCCGGGGCCGACGTACCGCGTCGGTGCCCGGCATCGACGCCTCAGCGCGCGCCTGTGCGCTCGAGGATCTCGTCGAGGCGCAGCACGTCGTCGGTGGTGACCACGCCGACGAACCGGTCCTCGCCGTCGACGACGGCCAGCACGTCGGTGTCGCCGCGCTCCATGGCCCCCACGGCGTCGCGCACCAGCCACGTCGTGCGGCCCTGGGGCGCGGTGGCGCGAGCGATCGTGCGGACGTCGGTCGTGGCCCACGCCTCACGGCGCACAGCCACCACCTCGTCGAGCACGGCCATGCCCAGGTAGCGGTTGGCCTCGTCGACCACGGGCACCGACCGGCGCCGGTGGCCCACCAGGTGCACCGACAGGAACTCCTCGATGGTGGCGTCGGGCGGCACGGTGCGCACGTCGGTGGAGATCACGGCGCTGATCGGCAGCTCGAAGCGCCGCTCGAGGTGGCCGAGGCGTCCGGTCCGCTGGTGCTGCGCTACCGAGGTCTCGTCGCCCACCAGCAACTGCGACGCCGCCGTCGCCAGCAGAGCCGGCACCACGAATGCGGGGCTGCCCGTCGTCTCGGCCACGAACATCACGCCCGCGAGCGGCGTGCGGTAGCCGGCGCCCAGGAAGGCAGCCATGCCCACGACCACCAGCAGGTCCGTGTCAGCCAGACTCAGCGCGTCGCCCGCCAGTCGTCCGGTCAGCGCGCCGGTGACCACCAACGGCACGAACAGCCCACCCACGCCACCGCCGCCGAACGTCGCCATGACAGCGCCGACGCGGACGACCAGGATGACCAGCACCACCCAGGCACCGTTGCCCGGATCGGTCGCCCAGCGGATGACGTCGTAGCCGGGCCCCAGCGACAGCGGCGCCTCGGCCACGGCGTTGGACACCACGGCCAGCACCGCCAGCGTCACGCCGGCGAGAGCGACCCGGGTCACCCACGGCACAGCGTGCACGGCGGTGCCCCGGAGCGCGCTGATGGCGGCGCTGAACAAGCGGGCACCGACGCCGCACAAGACGCCCACGAGGAGCGCACCGCCCAGGTCGCGCCACCCGAAGGCATGGGTGCCGCTGATCGGCAGGATCGGCTCGGTGCCGTCGACCAGGGCGAACGTGACGTAGCTGGTCGCCGCGGCAACCATCGCCGGCAGCACGTTCCTGCGGGCGACGTCGGCCCGGTACGGCACCTCGATGGCGAAGAGCGCCCCCGTGGCCGGGGCCTTGAAGATGGCGGCGATGCCGGCCGCCGCGCCGGCGACGAGCAGCATCTTCGCGTCCTCACGCGAGAAGAAGCGAGCGAACCGCCGCTGGACGGACGAGCCGATGACCGATCCTGCGTAGATCGACGGCCCTTCCATGCCGAGCGCGCCCCGTAGCCGATCGTGGCGATGCTGGCGAAGATGCGTCCCAGCACCGGGCGTCCGTCCAGACGCTCGTCGCCCTGGTCGTGGAAGCCGCGGATGTACTCGTCGGCCGTGGACGACGAGGCGCCGCCCGCGACCCACCGCAGGCACAGGGCAGCGATGACGAGACCCACCGTCGGCGCGAACGCCTGGAGCCACAGCGGCCGCTCGGCGATCGTGTCGAGTAGGCCCTCGACCGTGATCCGTTCGATCACCAGCACCGCGAGGCCCACGAGGACGCCGGTGCCCGCCGCGAACAGCAGTGTCTGGTGAGTTCGCCGACCGATCGCCCGCGCCTCGGCCTGCCGATGTGTGGGCAGCAGGGAACGCGACGCGAGCATGGGCGATGACCTTAGAACCCAATCGGGGCCAGGCTCGCAGCGACCGCGCTCGGGGGTTCGGGCGTCACCGAACGCTGTCGGGCACGTGCCATGGGGCACGCGTCGCATCGAACACCGGCGCGAGGGCCGCTAGCATCGCCGCCATGAAGAAGCTCCTGCTGCTCGTCGTGATCGCTGCGCTCGCCACCATCGCCACGAAGAAGGTGCGGGCCGCCTGACCTTCGGCGCTGCCTCCGCTCTGGTCGCGACGGCCCATCGCCGTGGCGGCCGGAGCGGAGGCTGTCGTCGATCCCACAACCAGCGGGCCGCCACCCCTGCACCCACGGCGGCCAGCACGGCTCCCCCGCCCAGTGCGGCATGCCGCGGTGCCGGCATGGGCACGCGCTCGCGCAGCGGCACCCGACGGGTGAACCGCCGCACCTCCCACCCCTTGCTCTTGGCCGTGCGCAGCAGCTCGCGGTCGGGGTTGACCGCGACGGCATGGCCCACCGCCTCGAGCATCGGCCGGTCGGACGCCGAGTCGCTGTACCCGTACGACGCCGCCAGGTCGATGCCGTCGCGCGCGGCGACGGCCGACATGGCCACCACCTTGTCGGGGCCGTAGCAGTACAGCTCGGTGCGCCCGGTGTAGCGGCCCTGGTCGTCGAGCTCGGCGCGGGTGGCGATCACCTCGTCGACCCCCAGGTACTGCGCCAACGGGGCGACGATCTCCTCGGGCGAGGCCGACACGATGAAGACCTTGCGGCCGGCCGACCGGTGCTCGCGGATGAGCTCGAGAGCCTCGTCGTAGACGATCGGTTCGACGACGTCGACGAGCGTCTCCCGCACGATCTGGCTGATCTCCGCCTGATCCCACCCGACCGTCAGGCGCAGTACCGAGTCCCGCAGCTTCGCCAGCTTCTCGGGCGACGCGCCGAACTGGGCGTACACGAGCTGGCCCCAGGCGGCGCGCAGCAGCATGCGCCGGGACAGCAGCCCGGCCCGGTGCAGCGGGCCGCTGAACGCCACCATCGACGCCTTGGCGATCACCGTCTTGTCGAGGTCGAAGAAGGCCGCCTCCACGACGGGCGACCCTATCGGCGCTTGCCGGGCCGGGGCGGCCAGGGGCGGCCGAGGTGACAACAATCACCCCTTGATCACCTTCGGATGATCTGAGTACGGTTGGCAGCCTTCGCTGGTGCCCAGGGTGCACTCACCCCTCGGCAGGCCTGTTGCGTTCGTCGCTCCGTTCGTGCTGCTGCCTGTCGTGGAGGTTCCCGTGCTCGTCGCCTGTTGGTCGGCCAAGGGTGGTGTCGGCACCACCGTCGTCGCTGCCTCTCTCGCGCTCCACCTGGCCCAGGAGGCCGCTGGCGGTGTCGTCTTCGTCGACCTCGCCGGCGACGCGCCGGCCGTGCTCGGACTGGCCGAGCCGTCGTCGCCGGGTCTGGCCGGGTGGCTGGCGGCCGGGTCCCGCGTTCCGGCCGACGCGCTGGCCCGCATCGAGATCGAGGCCGCGCCGGGGCTCGGGCTGCTGCCGCGCGGCGTCGGGCCTCTCGACGCCGCCCGCGCCGACGTGCTGGCGGCACTGCTCGACCGCTCGCCGCGCCCGACGGTCGTCGACTGCGGGCACGCCGGCGGGTCGGCTGTCGAGGCGGTCATCGCCAGGGCCGAGCAGTCCCTGCTGGTGACCAGGCCCTGCTACATCGCCCTGCGCCGGGCCATGCAGTCGCCCCTTCGTCCGACCGGGGTCGTCGTCGTGAACGAGCCGGGACGCGTCCTGTCGAGCGCCGACATCCACAGCGTCGTCAACGCCCCGGTCGTCGCCGAGGTCGAGATCGATCCGGCGGTGGCCCGCCTCGTCGACGCCGGGCTGCTCACCGGGCGGCTGCCTCGCTCGCTCCACCCGCTCCGCGATGCGGCCTGACGTGTCCGGTCCCACCCCACCCCTCCCTCGCGTGTTGCCGCGTCGCGGCAGTGGCATGGCTGCCGGAGGTCCGGAGGCAGCGCTCGACGTCCGCGTCCACCACCGGGTGTTGATCGGCACGCCCGACGCCCCACTCGACGACGCCGGCCTTGCCGATCTGGTGCGGGCCGAGGCGCCCCTGTTGGAGGCACGACAGGTCGACGCCGTGGTGGCCCGCGTGCGAGCCCGCATCGGCGGCCTCGGCCCGCTCGAGCCGCTGCTCGCCGATCCCGGCGTGAGCGACGTGCTGATCAACGGTCCCGGACCTGTGTGGGTCGAGCGATCGGGCCGGCTCGAGCGCACCGGCGTGCACCTCGACCACGCCGGCATCAGCCTGCTCGTCGAGCGTGTGGTCGCGCCGCTCGGGCTGCGAGCCGACCGGTCGACGCCGATCATCGACGCCCGCCTGCCCGACGGTTCGCGGGTTCACGTGGTGCTCCCGCCCCTCGCGGTCGACGGGCCTGCGGTCACCATCCGCCGGTTCGCCGCCACGGTCCTGCCCCTGACGGCCTTCTGTGGCGACGACGTGGCCGACCTGCTCGCCCGCGCGGTGGCCGCCGGCCTCAACATGATCGTGTCGGGGGGCACGGGCGCCGGCAAGACCACGCTGCTGAACGCCCTCTGCCGCCACCTCCCGGACGGCGAGCGCGTGGTGACGGTGGAGGACGCCGCCGAGCTGCGCCTACCGGGCGACCATGTGGTGCGCCTCGAGACACGGCCGCCGGCTCCCGACGGCCTGGCGGCCGTCAGCGTGCGCGAGCTGGTGCGGGCTGCGCTGCGCATGCGGCCCGACCGCATCGTCGTCGGCGAGGTCCGGGGCGCCGAGGCCCTCGACATGCTGCAGGCGATGAACACGGGTCACGGCGGGTGCCTGTCGACGTGCCACGCCAACGGCCCTGTCGACGCGCTGCGCCGCATCGAGACGATGGCGCTGCTCGGCGGCGGGAGCGTGCCACTCGCCGCGGTGCGCAGCCAGATGCTGGGGGCCGTCGACCTGGTCGTGCACGTGGCCCGAGGGACGGGCGCCGCCCGCCGGGTGGCCACCATCGCCGAGGTGATCGCGGGCGACGGCACCACGGTCGATGTCCGTACGCTCGTCGACGCCGGTCGTGTGGTCGACACCTGGCAGCGCCCGGCGCGCCTCGGGGCCCACCACGTGGTCGCTGCACATGGCGAGAGCGCGGCATGACGCTCGCCCTGCCCGTTGCCGCCTGCACCGTGGGCTTGGTCGTGCTCGCGCTCGCCCTCGCTCGCGCTCGAGCCCGACGTCGCCTTCGCTCGCGCCTGATCGCCGGTCCCACCGGGGCCGGGGCCCGCCGGGCGCGGCACGCCGGTGCCTGTTGCCCTGGTCGGTGCCGCCGGCCTCGTCACCGCAGGCGTGGCGGTCGGCCCCCACGCCGTGGCCGTGTTGGTGATGGTCGCCGCCGTCGGTCCGGTCCGGGCACGGCTCGCAAGCCGGACGGCGCGCCGCCGTCAGCGGGAGGTGCAGCTTCCCGCCGCGCTCGACCGGCTCGCGGCTGCGCTCCGCTCAGGCGCCTCGCTGACCATGGCCCTCGACGAGGTCGGCGCCGCACTCGACCCGCCGATGGGCCCCGAGCTCGCCGCCCTGGCGCGCGAGGCCGCCCACGGGCGGCCGGTGCGCGAGGTGCTCGACAGCTGGTCGTCGGCATACGACGACCCGGGCACCCGGCTGGCCGCGACGGCCATGGTCCTGGCCACCATCGTGGGGTCGGCGCCGTCACGGGCCATCGACGGGGTGGCCGCCAGCGTGCGCGAACGCCTCGACCTGGCCGCCGAGCGGCGGGCGCTGGCCGCGCAGGCCCGAACGAGCGCGCTCGTCCTCTCGGTGGCCCCGGTGGGGTTCGCCGCGCTGCTGGTGCTGGGCGACACGGCCGCGTCCGGCTTCCTGCTCGGCACGCCGGCCGGGTGGGCGTGCCTGATCACGGGCATCGGCCTCGACGCGGCCGGCGCGTGGTGGATGGCCCGCCTCAGCCGGAGTGACGGCTGGTGACGGGTGTCCGCGTCGCCGGTCTGCTGACGAGTGTCCACGTGACCGGTCTGGTGCTCGGCATCGGTTGGGCGACCGTCGTCGCCGCCACGGTGTCCGCTCGCGCTCGCCACAGCGCCCGACGCCAGCCGGTGCCGCCGCCCGTACCTGGCGTCCGCCCGACGCCGCGCCCAGCTGACGGCGGGAGGTCGCCGGTGGCCGCGTTGGGCGCGGCCATCCGTCGGCTCGCGGGCACCGCGGCGCCTGCCCAGCCCGGGGCCTGGTCGACCGGCGCACCACACGCGGGCGCGGCCGACCTCACGCGTGGCGATGCGCCGGCCGACGCCGCGAACGATCGCCGCACCGGCTGGGCGGCGCTGGCGGGTGGGACCCTGCTCGTGGTGGCTCCGGCCCTGGCGGCTGCACCGGTGGCCTGGGCTGTGGCTGCGCCGGTGCTCGCCGCGCGCCGGGACCGTGCCCGTCACGAGGCCCTGGTGCATGACCAGCTGCCCGACGTGGTCGACCTGCTCGCGCTCACCGCCACCGCGGGTCTCCCGGTCGGCGCGGCCCTCATGGCCATCGACGACCGTCCGGGTGGCCCGCTCGGGGCAGCGCTGGCCCGGGCGAGCGCCCATGTTCGCCACGGCGGCAGCACCGCCGAGGCCCTGGCCACGCTCGACATCCTGGGTCCGCCCGCACGGCCGCTCGTCGACGCGCTGGTGCAGCACGATCGCTACGGCACACCCCTGTTGCCCGCTCTCGAGCGGGTCGCGATCGAGGCGCGCTCGCGCCGGCGTCGACGCTCGGAGGAGGCCGCTCGCCGGCTGCCCGTCACGCTGCTCTTCCCGCTGGTCCTCACGACGTTCCCGGCCTTCATCTTGCTGACGGTCGTCCCGCTGCTGGCGGGATCACTCGGCTCGCTGAGCCTGTCACCCACCTGAAGCGGGCCCTCGGGTCCCGCCTGCCGAGGAGGCACATCCATGTTCCGACACACATTCCGGCGCGTCCCCATCTCGCTCGCGACCGCCGTGACGGCCCGGCTCGCCCGCCGTGGCGACCGAGGTCAGGCGACCGCCGAGTACGGCCTCGTGATCCTGGCCGCGGGCGGCATCGCCCTCGGGGTCATCGCCTGGGCCAGCGGCACCGGCAGCTTCACCGACATGTTCGAGGCGGTCATCGACAAGCTGTCCGAGTCGCTGTGAGCCAAGGACGACGACCCGCCACCCTGCTCGACCGGGACGGGCGGCGCGGCGCGCGGCACCGCGAGCGCGGCCAGGCCACGGTCGAGCTGGCCCTGGTGCTGCCCTTGATCGCCGTGCTGCTACTGGTGCTCGTACAGGCGGCCGTCGTAGCCCGCGATCAGGTGCTCGTCACCCACGCGGCCCGCGAGGCCGTCCGGGCTGCGGCGGTCGACGACGACGTCGACGCGGCGCGCCGGGCGGCCGAGCAGGCCGGGCCCCTGGTCGCCGACCGTCTCGAGGTCGATGTCACGGGCCGCGACGGCGTCGGCAGCCGGGTGCGGGTCGTCGTCCGCTACTCCCTTCCGACCCATCTGCCACTGGCGGGCCGAGCACTCGGCGACGTCACGCTCACGGCGTCGGCCACGATGCGGGTCGAACGGTGACCACGTCCCGGGCCCAACCGGCGGTGTCGTCACGTCGGACCCTGGCGAGTGGCACCGGCGCGGCCCGCCCACGGTCCGGTGACAGGATGACGACGAGAAGTCCAGGTACCGACACATCGCCTGGCGTCGAGACAGCGGTGGTCCCCGGCGGGGCGCCGCGGAGCTCGGCGACGACGACGCCGCTGTGTGGCAGGAATGGTCACGTCCAACACCTCTCGGGTCTGCCCCTTCCAGGTGCTGCTACCCGCTGGCCGTTGCCGGCTTGCCCACGACGGCAAGGCGCAGGCCGAGCAGATCCGTTCAATCGCCGTCGAGCGGATCGGCCCCGTGGTCGGCCAGCTGCCGGCCGACCTCATCGAAGCGCTCGACGACGCCGTGCGTCTCCACCTGAGCATCTGAGCGGACACTTCGGTCGGGTGCGGCGCCCTCGACGCTGAAGACCTTGGCCACGAACGGCGAGGTCATGGCGCGCACCAGCGCGCTGTAGCCCAGTTGGAACGTGACCTCGGCGCCAACCGACAGACGACGCTGGCCGGGATCGAGGACGAGGTGATCGCTGCTGGCCCCCAGCACGTCGATGCCGGTGGGGGGTCGCAGGCCGAAGGGATCGGTGTCCTGGTGGCCGACGGCCACGATGGCCCGCGACCTGTCATCGCCCGGGGCGGGAGGTGTCGCGACCCCGAACGCCGACTCTCCGATCTCACCCCACGGCTGCGACGGCTTGATCTTTGCCTCGATCACCTCGCCCACGAGCGAGATTGCGTCGGTGTGCAGTCCGTCGATCGGCCGGCGATGCAAGGGCTCGCATCCGAGCAGGATCGATTCGCCGAGGCGCAGGTCGTTGACCCGCCCGACGTCGGCGCCCCCCAACGCCCACTCGAGGCTGCTGGAGTTCCCGCCCGAGACGACCGCCACGGTCAGTCGGAACGCGTCTTCGATGGAGCCCACGAGGGCCGACAACTCGCCCATGTTGTCGGCATCGGGGGCCACGCCGTGCTGGCAGGCAAGGTTGGCGCCGATGCCCGTGAGGGCGACCGACGGACAGCGCAGCACCTCCCGCACGACGTCGGCGAGGTCACCGGGCATGATTCCCTCGCGCAGGTCGCCCAGCTCGACCATGAGCACGATCCCATGCGTCCGCCCCGCCGCAGCGGCCGCAGACGCGAGCGTCCTGATGACCTCGACCTCGGTGTTGAAGCTCACGTCCGCGTGCCGCACCACCCGGTCCACCTGGCTGAGCATCGGCGACCGGATCAGCGTCATCGCCGCCGGCACGCCGGCCCGGCGCATGGCCTCGATGTTCTCGATGCGCGAATCGCCGAGGGTGGAGGCGCCCGCCCGCAGCAGCGCACCGGCGATCTCGGGCGAGCCGAGGGCCGCCTTCGTGACGCCGGTGACCGCGATGCCCCTGGCCGACAGCCGAGTCACCAGCGTGCGGGCGTTGTGCTGGATCTTGCCGAGGTCGATCTCGAGCCGCGGCGCCGTCATCGGGCGCCGGCGGTGAGCTCCCCGTCCAGCTCCGGGAAGGCGGAGAAGACCATCTCCACCAGGCGGTCGGGCGACCGGGTCAGCGCGTCGGTGGCCGGGATGCCGAGCTCGAGCTCGTACAGCGTGATGGCAGCCGTGACCTCGGCGTCGGTCATGTTCTCGTGGTTGATCGTCAGGCCGATGACCTTGGTGTCGGCGAAGGTCTCGATGAGGTTGATCTCGCTGGCGGGCGTGGGCATGGCCACCGTCCCGAAGTCGCCCAGCCGGGTCCGCCCCGGCGCGTGCTGCAACACAACGCCGTCGGGCCGGCTGCCGCGCAGGATGAACGTCGAGGTCAGGTACGCCGGGTGGCTCAGGGCGCCCTGGCCCTCGATGACGATCACGTCCGGATCCTCGCCCTCGAACGCGTCGAGGACGGCGGCCTCCATCTCGCCCGAGCAGAACTGCGACGGGATGGCGTCGAGGGCGATGCCGTAGCGGGCTCCCTGGATCAGCCCGGTCTGGCCGGTCCCGACCAACACCGCCTTGACGCCGCGATCGTTGAGCGCGCGGGTCAGGATCGTGGCGGTGGTGCGCTTGCCGATGGCACCGTCGGTGCCCAGGACGGCGATGCGCGGGCAGGTCACCTCGGCGATGCGGCCGCTGAACATGCGGAGGTCCTTCTTGGCCCGGGGCCGGCGGACGTCGAGGATCGTCACGTTGCTCGCCGCGCCCGCGGCTGCCAGCTCGGGGTCGTCGTTGAGGAACTCGTGGAGCCCGTTGACGATGTTCATCCCCAGGCCGATGGCCTCGAGCACGACCGTGCGCTCGTGGGCCGACAGCATCCCGCTCGACGGCGCCATGCCGAAGATGAAGTACCCGGGGACGCTCCCGGCCTGTGCGACCGCGTCGGCCAGGTCGCGACAGACGGGGATCGCGTTCGGCTTCTCACCGAGGACCACGCCGGCGTCGAGGCCCGCCTTCTCGCTGTCGATCACCGAGAGGATCTCGTACTTCTCGGAGTGGCGGACCAGCCCGTTGGCCGTCTTGCCGTCGATCTCGCCGAAGTTGGCCTCGCAGTACACGACCGCGGTGGTCGAGGGGGCCGACACCCCATCGGACCGCGCCCCGCGGTGCGCGGCGCGTCGCCTGGGTCCGCACCGCCAGCGGCGGGGCCGGGGGCGTGGGCGGGCGCGTTGGAGAACACGGACACCGGGGCTCTTGACATCTTCGCTCCTCGAGGTGGGCTCAGAGGAGGCGACGGGAGAGTGCCGGCCGGATGCGGCCGAGTGTCAACGAGAGGTCCCCACTAAGTCAGGCTTAGACCACGGAGGGTACCCCGAATGGGCGCTGCTTCCTCGACGTCACCCCGGGCGGATGCCCTTCTGCGGACGCACACCGCCGTCGAACACGGGCGTCAGCCGCAGCAACCGCGACACGTCGACACCGTCGTCGAACGCGTCGCAGCCCTCGCGCCGGAACAGGCGGGCGGGCCCCTCGACCGAGGCTCGGTCGCCACGGACCCGCAGCCACGATCCTTCGTACATGGCGAGCACCGGGCAGTCGTTCTCCTCGAGGAACTCCTCGATGCGCTCTTCGCGGGTCTCCCCCATGTAGGTCGATGTCGGGTCGGCGTCGACGTAGTGGAGGTTGATCTGGAAGGGCACCAGGCCGAGGGCATCGAACCGCGGGGGCAGGCAGATCGGCATGTCGTTGGTCGTGCGGATGGTGGGGCACGCCACGTTGGTGCCGGCCGACGCCCCCATGTAGCGCGTCTCTCCGGCGCGCACCCGCTCGCCCAGCCCCTCGATCACATCCAGCCCGTAGAGCGAATCGAGCAGCCGGAAGGTGTTGCCCCCGCCCATCATCACCACGTCGGCCTCGAGGATGGCCCGGTCGGGCGCAGGGGACCGGTGGGCGGAGGTCGCATCGATGCCGAACCGGCCCAGTGCAGCGATCGCCCGGTCGGCGTAGTCGTCCCAGTCCGCCAACGCGTAGGGGACGAACGTGACGGCGTCGCCCGCGGCCACGTCGACGAACGCCTCGGCGGCGTGGGAGAACATCGCCTGGCCGTGGTTCATGGAGTTCGACAGCAGGAGGAGGTCCATGGTCACCGATCTGCTGCCCCGGGAGAGTGCTCCGGCTGCCGCCCGCTCAGGCTAGGGCGGATGGTTGGCAGGCCTCGCGCCCGCCGACTGATTGCGGCCGGCAGAACGACTTCAGACCAGAGACGCGCGGAGCAGGGACAGGGCCGCGGCCTTGTCGAGCGGGTCGTTGCCGTTGCCGCACTTGGGTGACTGCACGCACGAGGGGCAGCCGGTGGCGCACGGGCACGCCTCGATGACCGCCGCCGTGGCCCGCACATGGCGCTCCGCCGCCTCGTAGCCGAGCTCGGCCACGCCCGCACCACCCTGGTAGCCGTCGTAGATGACGATGGCCGGACCACCGATGTCGGCCTGGTGCAGGGTGGACACGCCGCCCACGTCCCAGCGGTCGCAGATCGTGAACAGCGGCAGCACCCCGATGCCGGCGTGCTCCGCGGCGTGCAGGGCACCGGGCGCGTCACGCCGGTCGACGCCGGCGGTGGCCAGCAGCGATTCGGGCACCCGGTACCAGAACGCCCGGGTGGTCAGCGTCGACCGGGGCAGATCCAGGGCGGTGACGCCCAGCGACTCGCCGGTGAGCGCGTCCTTGCGCTGGTAGCCCGTGACCTGCTGGTGCACCTCGACCGCGCCGAGCCCCACCTCGAGCGCCCCGACCGGGCGACGGGCGTCGCAGCTCGTCACCCGGATGTCGATGTCGGTGCGGGCGACCGTGTAGGTGGTGCCGTCGTCGGGCTCGACCACGGCACACCGGCCGTCGAGATCGAGATCGGCGACCCGCCACGACTGCCCGGCGTGCAGGTACGAGGCGCCCGGATGGGCCTGCTCGCAGGCACGCGCCAGCTCGACCGTGCCGACGGCCTCACCATCGACGGTGCGCAGCGCCACCTGACCACCGGCACCCACCCGCAGGCCGACGCCGTGGGACGGCCACCCGCCCGCCGAGTACAGCGCCTGCGGGCCGCGGCCCCGCCGACGCTCGTGCACGACGACCTGGTCGTCGAGAACGAGACGCCGCACGACCTCGTCGAGCATGCCCGGCCAGTACCGCTCGTCGCCGTGGGTGAGCGGCTTCTCGTGGGCGGCACACCGCAGGTGGGCGTCGGCCACGAACGGGTTGGCCGGGTTGATGACCACCGGCTCCGGCGGACGGCCGATCAGCTCGTGCGGGTGGGCGGCCATCCACTGGTCGAGCTGATCGGACCCCGCCACGAGCACCGCGGCGGACGGACGGCCCGAGCGGCCGGCTCGTCCCGCCTGCTGCCAGAACGAGGCGATCGTGCCCGGGAACCCGTTGAGGACCACCGCGTCGAGCCCCCCGACGTCGATGCCCAGCTCGAGCGCGCTGGTGGCGATGACACCGTCGAGACGGCCGCCGAACAGCTCGTCCTCGATCTCGCGACGCTCCCCCGCCAGGTAGCCGCCCCGGTAGGGCTTGACCCGCCGCCGGAACCGCGTGGGCAACCGGCGGCGCACGTCGGCGGCCACGACCTCGGTGGTGCGCCGGCTGCGGCAGAAGGCGATGGTCTTCTGCCCCGAGCGCACCAGCTCGGCGACCAGACCGGCGGTCTCGCCGTTGGGCGACACCCGTGCACCGGTCACCTCGTCGAGCGGTGGCGGGTTCCATACGGCCACCAGCCGCTCGCTCTGCGGCGACCCGTCGTCGAGCACGGCCTCCACCGGCACGCCGCACAGGGCGGACGCCAGTCGTTCGGGCTGGCCGATGGTCGCCGAACAGCACACGAACGTCGGATCGGCGCCGTAGTGGTTGGCCAGCCGCCGCAGTCGACGCAGCAGGTGCGCCACGTGCGACCCGAAGATGCCGCGGAACGTGTGCAGCTCGTCGACGACCACGTAGCGCAACCGACCCAGGAACGTCGCCCACCGGTCGTGGTGCGGAAGGATGCCGCTGTGCAACATCTCGGGGTTGGTGAGCACCGCGGTGGCGTGCCGGCGGATCCACGCCCGCTCCTCGGTCCCGGTGTCGCCGTCGTACGCGCCGGCGACCACCCCCGGGTAGTCGCGCCCGGCCAGGGCGCGGAGCTGGTCGTGCGCGAGCGCCTTGGTGGGGAAGACGAGCAGCGAGGTGCCCCGCCGGACGGGAGCAGCGGCGGCCTCGGCGATCGGGACCTGATAGCAGAGCGACTTGCCCGACGCGGTGCCCGTGGCGACGACGACGGACCGCCCGGCGCGTGCGAGGTCGATGGCCTGGGCCTGGTGGGCCCACAGGGAGTCGACGCCGACGCGGGTGGCGACCTCCGGCGGCAGCGGTCGGGCGAGCGAGCCCGTGCGGGCTGCCCGCGGCGGGATGCGCTGCGCGTGCACCAGCGGTGAGCGGTCGGCGTCGCCCACCCCGGTGGCATCGAGGTCGACGAGGTGACCGCCTGCTCCTCCGACGTCCACCGCGTCGATCGGCGCGCCCGCCCGCACCGCGAGAGCGGCCTGCAACGAGTCGAGCGGATCGACCGGGTCGACAGCGACGAGAGCCATGGCCAGGGATCAGGTTACGCCCGTGGAATTCCACGCGTGTAGCCCGTTCAGGCGGCCGGTCCCCCGGGGAAGGACGTCGCCAGGCGGGGCCGGCACCGTCACGCTCGCCGACCACGCTCGGCGCGAGCGGTAATGTCAGCGCGCCATGCAGCTCCGCACCGAGGTATCCGAGATCGCCGGGTGGACGGTCGTCAACGTCTACGGCGAGCTCGACGTGGCCACATCACCCGACCTGCGCGAGCTGCTCATCCGCCTGGTGGGCGACGGCGCCAACCGGCTGGTGCTCGACCTCGAGGGTGTCGACTTCCTCGACTCGACGGGCCTGGGCACCATCATCAGCGTCCTGAAACGGGCTCGCACCCATGGCGGTGACCTCCGGCTGGTGTGCACCCAGGCGCGCATCACCCGCCTGTTCGAGATCACCGGCCTCGACAAGGCGGTCCCGTTGCTGCCCACCGTCGACGCGGCTGTCGCCGGAGGCTGACCGGTGGCGGTCGTCGAGCTGGCGATCCCGGCCCGGCCCGCCTATCTGTCGCTCGTTCGGCTCGTCGTCGATGCCGCAGTCGGCTCGCTGGCGCCCGGACTGACCGCCGCCCGGCTGGACGACCTGAAGATCGCCGTGACCGAAGCATGCTCGAACGCGATCGAGGCGCAGGATGCGATCTACGCAGAGGGCCCGGTCGTGGTGCGCTGCCTCATCGACGACGACCAGGTCACGGTGCAGGTCGTCGACCGGGGCCGCGGCTTCGACCCCGACCGGGTCGAGACCCTCCCGGCGGCCACAGACCCTCGCCGGCTACGTCACGAGAGCGGGCTCGGCATCCCGTTGATGCGCACGCTCACCGACGAGGTGGCGTTCACCCCAGCGGCCGACGGCACCACGGTCAGCCTGACCATCTACCGCCCGCCGGGAACATGAGGTGAGACGCCCGAGCGCGGCACCGCAACGCGGCACCAGCGGGGACCCGGGGGCTCAGCCGCCGCTCGACCCGGAGCCCGTGTCGACGCCGCACTCGTCGTCGAGAAACGTCCCGACCCGCTCGTTGGCCTCGGCGGCGTTCTCGCTGAGCTCCTGGGCCTCGGCGAGAGCTTCGGGATCCTCGACGTCGACATCGGCTGTCTGCCGGGTGACATCGACCACGGTCTGGAAGTCGTCGGCGATCTCCTCGGGCGGGTCGAGCTCCTCGAGGGCCTCGAGCACCGCATCCGTGTCGTTGGCGGCCTCCGGATCCTCGCTGAACCGGTCGTCCAGCGCCTGGAAGTCAGCGCAGAACTCCTCCGTCGAGCCGCCGCCGGATGACGCGGCATCGCCGCCACCGCTGTCGCTGTCGCTGCAGCCGGTGACCGCCAGCAGGCCTGCGGCCGCCAGTCCGATGAGGGTGCGTCGCATGGAGGATGTCGCTTTCTGATCGAGGATGCGCTCGGGACCACACTGCCGGGCCCGCACGAACGAGACCGCGCCTCGGCCGGCGCGCAAGCTGGCAACCCTAGCCCCGGTCGAGGCGAACATCACCCCCGGCCGTTCGCAGCATGCGCAACGTAGCGCCGCCCCGCGTCCCGTCGGCCGCATCGCAGTAGGTGGCGCGCGCCACTGCGTGACGTGGGAGAACGCGCTCGTTCACGCGCACTAGCATCACCGGCGTCATGGCGCCCCGTCTTCCATCCCGTGTGGCGCGCGTGGCCACCCTGGCGGTGCCCGACGGGGGCGGGGCAGCGCAGCTCGGCGTCGTGGCGTCTGGTACGGGGGGCGCCGCGGCTGTCGTCGACGCCGTCGTCGACCGTCTGCGCACCCGCGACGTGCCGGTGCTCCGCGTCACCGGCCGCCGGCTCGAGGGCGACGACGCATTCGGGGCCATCCGCGAGCTGACGCCCGACGCCGGCGACGGCGCTGACGAACGGACGCGCCGCGACGCCGTGGTCGAGCGCCTGGCCGCCGAGGGTGCCGCGCTGGTCGTCGACGACGCCCAATGGCTCGACCCCGAGTCGTTGCGCGTGGTGGTGGGCGTCGCCGAGCGAGCGGCCCAGCGGGGCCTGAGCGTGATCGTCGCCCACCGGCCGGTTCCCGGCCATGCCCAGCTCGCCGCACTCGACGCCGTGCTGGGGCGCAGCCAGCTCCTGGTCGCGCTCGGTCCGCTCGACGAGTCGGAGGTCGGCGAGCTGTCGGCCATCGTCCTCGACTCGGCGGTCGACGACCGGCTCGTCGAGGCCGTCCACGACCAGTCCCAGGGCATGCCCGAGCTGGTCGAGCTCCTGCTCGCGGCATGGGCCGAGTCGGGCGCGGTCAGCGGCGGCCGGCTCACCGCGCCCCCGCCCGCCCCCGGTCCGTCCCTCGTCGCCGCCCTGCGGGCCCGGGTCGACGAGCTCGTCCCGGCGACGCGCACGGTGCTCGAGGCGCTCAGCGCCGGGGCCGATCTCGACGATCACCTGCTGAGCGCCACCACGGACATCCCGCCCGATCACCTGGGCGACGCCATCGACGACCTGCACGCGGCGGGCCTGCTGGTGCCCGGCACCGGCGACGTCGTGCCGCTGGTGGCCGCGGCGGCCGACGAGATGACCCCTGTGGCCGACCGCCGCCGGTTCCATTCGCGGCTGGCCGCCGCCCTCGCCGAGCGCCGGGCCCCCGCCACCCGCACCGGCGAGCACCTCGCCGCCGCGGGAGCACAGGGCGTCGACGTCGCCGCCGCCTACGCCGCCGCGGGCGACGCCACCCTCACCGAGGCGCCCGAGCTGGCGCTCGGCTGGTACGACCGCGCGATCGCCGCGGGCACCCCGGCCACCGAGATCGCCGCTCGCCGGGCCGAGGCCGCAGCCCTGAACGGTGACGCCGTCACCGCCCTGCGCCTGGCCGACGAGGTCATCGCCGAACCGGCCAGCGTCGAGCGCGAGCGAGCACTCGCCGTCGTCGCCGCCCTCCTCCCGGGCCGTGGGTTCTGGCGCCGGTCCTCCGCGGCCTACGCCGAGCTCGGCTCACAGGTCCGCACCCGTGCGACGGTGGACGGTCCCCGCGAGCGCAACGCCGGCGCCTGGCCGCTGCTGGCGAGCATCGGGGCGATCACCACCGGCGGCCCCCTGCCCGGCAGCGACGAGAAGCCGGACGACGACGAGGCCTCGAGCGGCCACGCCGGCCCCTCCACACCGGGCGGCGACAGCGCCGTCCCCGGGCTCGAGATCGAGGCCCTGCGCCTCACCCGCGACGCGCTCGTGGCCTCGGCGGGGTCCGACGGGAGCTCGCCTCTGCCGACCTTCCTCGAGGCCGCAGAGCTGCTCGAGTCGGCCCACACCTCGCTCGTGCTGCCCACCACCCCACATGCCATCGGGGCCACCGTCTCTCTTGCGCTCAGCGAGCTGTCGGCGGCCGAGCACCTGCTCATCCGCGCCCGCGACCACGACGTCGGTGGCGCCACGCTGCAGCACCACCATCGCCTCGGGCTCGGGTGGGTCGCCGTGCGCAGCGGTCGGTGGGCTGCGGCGCAACAGGCGCTCGACGATGTCGGCAGCGCCGTGCTGGCGCCCCGCGAGGTGTTGACGGCTGCCGCGATCGAGGCAGGCCTGGCCCGGCGGGCGGGCGACCTGGCCCGGCTGGGCAACGCCTGGAACAGGGCCGAGGGCGTGCTGCTGCGCCACCCCGCCGACCTGTTCTCGCTCGAGGTCGTGGGCGAGCTCGCCATCGGTGCGTCGCGCCTGGGCCTGTGGGACCGGGTGGCGCCCAAGGCCCGCGAGCTGGGCGACGTCGTGCGCTCCCTGGGAGAGCCCCCGCTGTGGCTGCTCCCCCTGCGGTGGATCGGCCTCCAGGTGGCGCTCGCGACCGACGACCACGAGGCCGCCGTGCGCCGCGCCGCCGAGGTCGAGGCCACCAAGCCGGTGCACCCGCGGCTGGGCGCGCTGGCCGACGCAGCGCGCACCTGGGTGGCAATCCTGGGCGGCACGGCCGACCCCGACGGCGTCGCGGCGGCCGCCAAGGGGCTGTCCGGGCTCGGGCTCACCTGGGAGGCGTCGCGGCTCACCGGTCAGGCGGCCATCCGCTCCTCCGACCCGTCGGTCACCCGGGCGCTGCTCGAGCAGGCGCGAGACCTCAAGGCCGCGCTGCCGGCCTCCGACCCGGCCGAGGCGGCGAGCGCCGCCAGCGTGTTGTCCGAGCGCGAGCAGATGGTCGCCCAGTACATCGTCGACGGGCTGACCCACAAGGAGATCGGCGCCCAGCTGTACATCTCCCCCAAGACCGTCGAGCACCACGTGGCGAAGATCCGCCAGAAGCTGGGGGCGTCGACCAGGGCCGAGATGCTGGCCGCGCTGCGCACACACCTCGGCGGCTGACACCGAGCGTGGTGGCGCCAGCCGCCCGGGTTGACCGATGACAGCCTGAAGACCCGGCCAGACCAGGTTCTGGCACGCTCCGAACGGGCCACAACGCCGTGAGCGGTGGTTTGCCGCCCACGCGTTACAGGTGTAACGTCAGCGCAACCTCGTGGGGAGATGCGATCCGCAGACGCGAGGGGCAACTAGCTGGGAGATGCCGATAGTTCCCGTCCCCAGGTGCGCTGGTCCGGTGGTCGGTCCCGTCCGCCCGCCTCGACCGCTGGGCCGGCGCACCTGGGTACGTGAGCCGGAGGTCGAGTCCTGGCTCGCCGGTCGGCGTCGATCGGCTCCGACCGACGTTCGGCTCCGCCGGCTGTCGATCAGCCCTCGACCTCGCGGCGCCCCTCGAGCGCCCGGCCGAGGGTCAGTTCGTCGGCGTATTCGAGGTCGCCGCCCACCGGCAGCCCGCTGGCGATCCGCGTCACCCGCAGCCCCAGCGGCTTCAGCAGCCGCCCGAGGTACATGGCCGTCGCCTCGCCCTCGAGGTTGGGGTTGGTGCACAGGATGACCTCGGCGATGCCCTCGCGGCCGATGCGGTCGAGCAGCTCGCGCACGCGCAGCTGGTCGGGCCCGACGCCCTCGATCGGGCTGATCGCCCCCTGCAGCACGTGGTACCGGCCACTGAACTCGCCGGTCTTCTCGACCGCGACCAGGTCGCGCGGCTCCTCCACCACGCACACCACGGTGGTGTCGCGGCGCAGGTCGGCGCAGATGCCGCACAGCTCGCCTTCGGCGACGTTGAAGCACGTGCGGCAGAACGACACCCTGTCCTTGACCTCGGCGATCGCCGTGGCGAGGCGCAGCGCGTCCTGCTTGTCGAGCTTGAGGAGGTGGAACGCGATGCGCTGCGCGGACTTGGGGCCAACGCCGGGCAGCCGGCCCAGCTCGTCGATCAGGTCCTGGACAGGACCGGCGTAGACGGCCATGCCCGCCTAGCCGGGCTCGTCGGACGAGCCGGAGCCACCGGAGCCGCCGGAGCCGCCGAGCCCACCGAACATGTCGCCGAGCCCGCCGATGTCGAGCCCGCCCAGGGCGCCGAGCGCCTGGCGCTGGAGCTCGGTGACTTTGAGGCCGGCGTCGTGGAGCGCGGCGACGATCAGATCCTGGAGCATGTCGATGTCGTCGGGGTCGACCACCTCGGGAGCCAGGGTCACCGCGGTGACCTCGCCGTTGCCGGTCATCTCCACCGTCACGACACCGCCGCCCGCGCTGCCCTCGACCACCTGCTGGGCCGCCTGGGCCTGGGCGCTGAACGCCTGCTGGGCCGACTCGATCAGGCCACCGAGGTCGCCGAGCCCGCCCGGAACCGCGGGCACGCCGTCGACCACCTCCGGTACGTCGGGGCCCTCGGGCACGTCGGGACTGTCTGTCATGGGTCCTCCTCGACCAGCTCGCCGCCGCCGAACTCGCGCAGCAGCATGTCGACGCCGTTGGTGGCGACGTCGTCGGCGTCGCGCAGCTCTGTGGGGTCGATGTGTTCGTCGGCGTCGTTGTCGGCGTGGGCAGCCGGGGTCGGCGCAGGGCCACGCGCCGGCGGCGAGACCACGGGCGCCCCCGGCGACGCGCCGACGCCAGCGTCGCTCTCACCGTCGACCACCAGCGTCACCGGCAACGGCCGCCCGAAGTGGCCGGCGAGGGCCTGTTCGACGTCGCGCCGCGACTCGTCGCACGCGTTCTGGTGCCAGGCGTTGGGCACGGCGAAGCGCAGCACACCGTCACCAGGCTCGACCCAGCGGCCGCCCCGCCACTTGCTGCGGATCTTGACCGGCAGGGAGGCCAGCACCCCGCCCGTCCAAGCAGCGTCCAGCTCAGTGGGCGTGGGGAGCCCGCCGGTCGGTGCGGCACCGGCGGACGGTGCACCTGATGACGGAACTGCCGCGAGCTCGGCGCCCACTGAGTCCTCGGTGGCAGGCGAGGAGGACCGCTCGGCATCCGCGGCACCCGGGCCACCCGGATCGGGGGCCTCGCCCTTGGCCTTTGACGCACCGCGCCGCCCGCGGGCGACCGCCCCGAGCGTGGGCTGTGCAGACCCCCGAACCGCCGGGCCCGGCGCCGGGGGCGGGGGTTCGCCGTCGGGCTGTCGGCCACCACGGGCGGTCGACAGCGCGTCGCGGGCCGCGGCCGCGCCGGGCCCACGGCCGTCGGCGGCGTCGGTCACGGGCGCGGTGGACGCGCCGCTCGTCGCCGCGGAGCCGGCCGACGACGGACCGGCCGACGACGGAGAGGCGGGCGGGGCAATCGGCGCTGCGTTGCCCGTCGGCGCGGGCGACGCCCCACCCGACCCGCTGGGCCCGCCCCGGGACGCCGGCCCGCTCGCGGCGATCGGCGTGGTGCCGGAGGCGACGCCCCGCTCGAGGCGGTCGAGCCGCTCGAGAACGGCGTCGAGCGTGCGGTCGGCGGCGGGTTGTGTGAGCCGCACGAGCGCCACCTCGACGACGACGCGCGGATCGGGCTTGCGCGACAGCTCGACGAGGGCCTCGCCCAGCACGTCGAGCGCCCGAGTGAGCCCCGGGGCGCCGAGGCGCTCGCCCACCCGCGCCGCCCGCTCGCGCTCGGCGGGCGCGAGGTGCTCGTCCGCGGCACCCATCACCGACAGGAAGGCGTCGCGCAGGGCCGAGATGAGGTTCTCGCCCAGCGTGCGCGGGTCGCGCCCCGATGCCAGGGCATCGGCCACGGCCACCAACGCCTGTCCGGGATCGTGCTCGCACAGCGCGTCGAGGATGGCGTCGACGGGCTGGGACTCGTCGACCACCTCGCCGAGCGCCGCCACCTGGTCGAGCGCCGAGAGCGTGTCGCGGGCGGACCCTCCCCCGCTGCGGATCACGTGGTCGACCGCCTGGTCGACGGCGGACGCATCGAGGCCGAGCGCCGCATCGTCGATGACGTGACGCACGTGGTCGGCCAGCACGTCGGGCGGCAGGAGGCGGAACTCGAAGTGCTGGGTGCGGCTGCGGATGGTGGGCCGCACCTTCTGCGGGTCGGTGGTGGCCAGCACGAACACGACGTGCGACGGCGGCTCCTCGAGGGTCTTGAGCAGGGCGTTCTCGGCGCCCTGGCTGAGCATGTGGACCTCGTCGAGGATGATCACCTTGCGGTTGCCCGACGTGCCCAGCGGCACCCGCTCCAGCAGGTCGCGCATGTCGTCGACCTTGCTGTTGGAGGCGGCGTCCTGCTCGAGCAGCCAGTCGATCGACCCTGCCCTCGGCCACGGCCACGCAGTTGTCGCAGACGCCGCACGGCTCGCCGTCGACCGGGTGCTGCGCAGTTGAGGACCTTGGCCAGGATGCGGGCCGTCGACGTCTTGCCCGTGCCCCGCGGGCCGCTGAACAGGTAGGCGTGGCCGACCCGACCCTCGCGCACCGCGTTGCGCAGCGCCTTGGTGACGTGGTCCTGACCCAGCACCTCGTCGAACCGCTGAGGCCGGTAGCGGCGGTAGAGCGACTGGTAAGTGGCCATCGCGGCGATGCTACCGGCGGGCGCCGGACGCCCGAGCGGTGCCGGTCCTCACGACGCGCAACGCCCGTGACCGGAGGTGACGGCCAGGCGGTCTGCGGCACACCACAGGTTCCGCTGAGAGCTGCTGCCTCCCGGCCCTGACTCGGTTCACGGGCTGCAGTTGCACAGGACCCGGCCGCCACCTGCGATCACGGGCACGCCACACGATAGCCTGTCGAGTCCTGGGTGCCACGCCCCGGTCGCCCCGCGACCGGCCAGGCGCGGCCTCCCCGGAGGGATGCGAGAGCGGCCGAATCGGCACGCTTGGAAAGCGTGTGTGGGGCAACCCACCGTGGGTTCGAATCCCACTCCCTCCGCCGAGTGGTCCCGGACGGTCCCCGACCGTCCGGGACTGTTCACATCCGGCTTGTGATGTCACGACCGTTCACCGAGGTCCAGCGTGAGTTGTGGGCCCGATGCGGGTTCACCGACGTCAACTGGGCCGTAGACCGCGTCGAAGATGCGCGGCGCCTCGTACACCCGCCCGCGCTCGCGACCGGTGACCTCGTGGAGATCACCTCGTTCGACGAGCGCATCGATCGACGCGTGGGCCGTGGGTCGCGTGACGCCGAGCAGTGACTGTGCTCTCGCCGCAGTCAGGATCGGCGTGGAGAACAGGTGCTCGGCCAGTCGGATGATCGAATTGGGACGGCCCTCGTCGAGCAGCTCGTTGCGCATCCGGTGCTGCAGCTCGACCAACCGGACGGTTCGCTCCTCCGCGTCACGAGCCTGACGGCGCACACCGTGAAGGAAGAACTCGAGCCACGGCAGGAGGTCACCGCGCTGGCTCGTGAGGAGCAGGTGGTCGTAGTACTCACTGCGGTGCTGCTCGAAGTATGCAGAGAGGTAGAGCAGAGGCTCGGGCAACGCACTTCGGAGGACCAGCATCAGGGGGATCAGCAGTCGACCGATGCGCCCGTTGCCGTCCAGGAACGGGTGGATCACCTCGAACTGGTAGTGGGCGAACGCCAGCTGCACCAGCAGTGGCAGGTCGTGCTCGTGCAGGAACCGCTCGAGATCGGCCAGAGCGACGACCATCTCCTGCGGGGGCGGCGGCACGAACACCGCGTCGGTCAGTGAGTTGCCGCCTATCCACACCGGACTGCTGCGCAGCTCACCTGGCCGGCGGTGCTGGCCGCGCACACCGCTCAACAGGAGCTCGTGCATCTCACGCAGTAGCCGAACCGAGACCGGGAAGCCGCCGCGCACACGCTGGAGCCCGTGCTCCCATCGCGACCACGTAGTTCCTCACCTCGCGCACGTCGTCGGCCTCGTCGGAGGGAGGTGTCTGCCCCGCCACCAAGGCGGTGGACCGCCCGTGCGCCAGCCAGCTAAAGCAAATGGCTGATCGCTTTACTTACGAGGCCTGTTGTGCAGGCCCTCTTGAACAAGGCGTTCAGGTCGCTCCGGTTGCTCACACCGTTGCTCACAGCAACGCCACTGACCTGGGCGTTTACCGAATCCCGCTATGCGGTCCCTCACGTGACGCGAGTAGACCGCGTCGGTAAACGTTGCTGTGGCCACATGGCGGCCTCAGAGCCAGGAAACCCCAGGTCAGCGCTGCCTCGACGACGCCCGAACCCACCGAGGCAGGCAGACCGGATCGTTCCGGATGACGCCGCTCAACCGGGTCCCCAGTCGGGTGGCAGGTCGCCCCGGTGCGGTGGATCGGCGCCCCTACGCCCGACGACCACGGCGGCCACCTGGTGGGCGGCCTCGACGGCGGGCACGACGGCCTCGACATCGGCGAGGTCGTCGACGGCCCGACCGCTCGCCATCCACCACGTGAGGAACCCTGCCGTGAAGCTGTCACCGGCGCCGATTGTGTCGAGGACCGGGCTGACGGTGACCGGAACGGCGCACATGTCGGTCATCGTGACGACTGTCGTGGCCGCCGCTCCCGCCGTGACCAACACAGACCTCGGGCGCCCGGCGGCCAGGCGTGCCGCGGCAGCCACAGGCGCGGTCGCCGGGTCGGTGTAGCCGAGATCCTCGACGCTCGCCTTGACCACGTCGGCCCGGAGGAGCACTCGCTCCAGGCGAGCCAGGTGGCGGTCGCGATCGCGGGCGGCGCCTGGTCGGGTGTTGAGGTCGAGCACCACGAGGACGTCGTCGGCCGCGTCGAGGACGATGCGTTCGACGGCAGTTGCCATCGGCTCGACGGAGAGCCCGAGCCCGCCGGCCACCACGGCCCGCGTGGTCGCCGGCAGCGCTGCTGTCGCCAGCGCGACGGCGCTCGTTCCCTCGAGGTAGAACCGGTACGTCGCCGCTCCGACGGCGTCCACCTCGGCCACGGCCAGGGTGGTCGGGCTCTCGACACGTTGAACCTGCTCCGTATGCACACCGTCGGCGGTGAGGTCCGCCATCAAGCGTTGCCCGAAGCCATCCGTGGAGACGGCGGCGACCAGGCCGACCCGCGCGCCGAGCCGGGCGCACGCTCGCGCCACGTTGAACGGCGCGCCGCCCGTCGTCGCGGTGATCGCGCCGCCGGCTGCCACCACGAGGTCGACCAGTGCCTCGCCGACGACGGCTATCACCGCCGCAGACGCGCCAGCCGCAGGTCGCGGCGACGAGCTGTCACTATGGGGATCCACCGGCGATCTCGATGTTGATGCCGGTGAGGTAGGAGGCGTCATCCGACAGCAGGAACGCCACGACACGTGCGACCTCGTCGGTGGAGCCGTATCGGCCGAGCGGCACCATGCGAATCATCTGGCGGGCAACCTCGGATGCATCGTCGGCGTAGTAGGGGCTCGGGGCTGCAGTCTGGGATGCCACCTGGTTGTCCCACATGCGTCCCGGTCCGATGAATCCCGGCGACACCGCGTTCACGCGGATGCCCGCGGGCGCGAGGTCCTTGGCGGCGCTCTTGGACAGCCCGATGATGGCCGCCTTCGACGCCGAGTAGGCCGACATGTTGGGGGCGCCGATGACGCCGGCCATCGACGCCGAGGACACGATCGAACCGGGCACCCCCGCGTCGACCATCGCCGCGCTCACCACCGAGAGCACCGTGAACGCACCGAGCACGTTGACTTCGATCACGCGCCGCGCGTCGTCGTACGGGTACCGGTCGATGCGCGCGAACGTGCCCTGGTAGCCGGCGTTGTTGAACAGCGCCGTGGGCACACCGACCGTGTCTCTGCAGGCGTGCACGGAGTGCTCGACCGCAGCCGCCTCGGTGACGTCGAACGCGTCGATCCATGCCGGCGCTCCCAGCGCCGCGCACTCTTGTCGGGTCTCGTCCAGAGCCTTGAACACGTTCGGGTGGTCGACCAGCGCCAGTGACCACCCCTGCTGGGCGAGACGTCGAGCCGCCGCGCGACCGATGTCGCCAGCCGCTCCGGTGACAAGCGCGATCGGTCGCTCGTCGTCCACGGGGCGACCCTACGTTGCGAAGCGAGCGGTCCGTCGCGACCCGCCCGTCGGCATCGAACACGTGCACAGTTCCCGCGAGCTGGACGTCGATGCGGTCGCCCGTCACGCCTTTGAACGGCGCCGGCACCTTCGACACTGCTGACACCGTTTCACCCTCGTGGTCGACTGATCGCTGTCCACGACCAAGAGCGCACCGGATGACACCCACTCTCGTCACGATCTATTCTGACGGTTGACCGTGACGAGGAGGGAAGAGCCATGCCGATCTACTCGATCTGGGAGTCCCGGTTCCCTGCCACGCGGGCCGAGGAGGGGCGCGCGGTGACGGAGGCCATCTGGCGGGACATGCCGTGCTTCGAGGGCTACCTGAGCCACGCGTTGCTGGTCGACGCCGACGACCCGGGGCACCTGCTCGTCGTGAGCCAGTGGACGAGCCGGGAGCATGCCGACGAGTCCCTCCGGCGCTACGCCACGCACCCGAACGCCCGGACCGCGAACAGCCTGGCCGTCGAACCTCGCCGGCGCATCCTCGCCACCCGTGCGGGTCGCTGAGCCAACGGCGACTCCCGGGGCGCTGCTCCGGCTGGCCAATCTGGGCCGGCCACGGCGGCCGGCCGGGGCCGCTGCCCCGTACTCCGAGCCGGTCCTGCCCGACGCCATCGTTGCGTCCGCGCAGCTGGCGGGGGTGGTCGATCAACAGGTCGCCGCGGCGGACCTGGCCGACCTCCGCCGAGTCCAACGGGCAGCGGTCCACGCGGCCGATGCGATTGTCGGTGACAGGGTTCTGGACTGTGCGGAGATCAATGCACTCGCAGCCGAGAGCACCGCACGCACCGAGCTCGTGCTGACCGACGGCGTGCCGCGGCGGCAGCTCGTCTGGACCGACACGTCGCTGGCCGCGGCGCTGGCCCGACGCCTCATCGAGGAGCTCAGCGGGCTCGACCCGGGCCGGTTGCGGCGATGCGCCCGCCCCGGGTGTGACCTGCTCTTCTACGACACCACACGATCCCGCACCCGCCGATGGCACGCTGAAGATCCCTGCGGTTGGCGCGAGCGCCAACGTGTCCACCGGACGCGGCGGTCACAGACCAACGGATGAACCCCCGACGACAGCTGCGGGCTCAGCTCGCCTTGGTTGGAGTCGTCGGCGGGTGGCGTCGGTGCGGGGCTGTCGGTCGGTGCTACGCGTGCCCATGTGCGATTCGCGGCGCGTCGTGCTCGAAGAAGGCGCGTCGTGCTCGAAGAAGAGGCGTGCGACGAGCTCCCCGCGCGTGTTGACGCCGGTCTTCTCGAAGACTGCCTTGAGGTGGTCCTGCACCGTGTACGGGAACGACTCGACGCCCAGGACACCGCCGTTGGCGTCCAGTGCCGCACCAACATGGGTGTCCAGGTGCGTATCGACGCCCCCCGTCACCGGGCGCGTGCTCTCTACGATGGCCACTGCCATCCCTTCCTCTCTCAACGGTTCAAGGGGTGGCACGCACGTCCCGGGAAGGAGACCGTGTTCGAGCCTGCTGTTGGCGCAGCTGGCTCGGTCACCCTCCAGAACAGGGCGTGCCTCGTTCCAGCCCCACGGCCCAGCCGACAAGCACCTCAACCAGCTCGGTACGACAACCAGTCAGACCAGACCCCGGGAGCCGGTGAACGTAGCCACCGCCAGGCACAAGCGGGTGGACCCCATCACCGGCATCCGCAGTCTCACTGGCAGATATGCGCTCTACGGCCGCCGAGCGTCGAGGGGGTCACGAAGGCTGCGCCGAAGGAAGTCGACGATGTGGTCGATCAAGTCAGGGGGTACGTAGTCGTGATCGCCCTCCCAGAACATCAGCCGCTTTCGGAGGCCGGGCAACGCCTCGAAGAGCTCCAGCGCCCCGGTGGGTGGGCACAGGTCGTCACAGGTCATGTTCAGCATGAGAACGTCGACCTGGCCCAGCGCTGCGGCCGCCCGCAGCTGCGGCGTTGTCGAATCTGGGTCGCGCTGGCCCTTAACTGCGAACGCCGGGACGCCCGCAACGCCGAGAACCAGCGCTCGTATGGACGGCATCGTCACCGCAGTGACGATCCCGGACAGGGCGCCCATCGAGAAGCCCACGAAAGCGATCGGAGGTCCGAACGCCGCCAGGGCGGCCGCGGTCGTCTGCCAGTCCACGGCCGTCTGGTCCGCGCCCGACACGATCGCATCGAGCACTGCGGCTTCGTCGGCAGCCTTGTCTCCGGAGTTCGGCCTCCGCTCACCGTGGCACGGTGCGTCGATGCACGCGACCGTGAGACCACATTCCGACGCCAGGCACCGTCCCAGATCGACGTAGAAGGCGTCGTCCTTGCCGTGCGTCCCTCGGTGGCCGAGGAACAGCAGCCCCCGTGGCGCAGGGGGTTCGTAGACGCGACCGGGCACGCCATCGGCAGCGATCCGGTACTCACGCATGAGCACCAACCGTAAGCGGTGCCGCTCCAGCCGTCAGCGACGCAGAAAGCCCGCTCTGGAGCGCTCGCGCGGCTAGAGCGGGCAGATCTGTCAGCGGCTGGCGCCGGCGAGGAACGTCGCCACGATGTGGGTGGCGTGCCGGTCGAGCGACATCCTCGCACGGTCATAGCGCATGGTGGTGGGCCGCGGGCCCGTCGGGGCGCCGCAACAGCCACGAGAGGAACCCGACCGGGAGGATGCGCTCGCCGACGCTCGTGAGGTCCTCGCCGACAGACGCTTCCACCGGCGATCTGCGGTGCGCCCGTGTCGCCGGGCCCACGCAGAGCTCGCGGTCGTGTGGGAAGGGCGGTCCACGAAACCCCCCTCCGTGGGGGGACACTCCGCCTCCG
Organism: uncultured Acidimicrobiales bacterium; assembly: GCA_963735375.1. Classification (GTDB taxonomy): domain Bacteria; phylum Actinomycetota; class Acidimicrobiia; order Acidimicrobiales; family VFJN01; genus ZC4RG19. The sequence continues at coordinate 309,294 of CAVTKS010000001.1, read as the reverse complement.
CCACCATGTGACCGCGCAGGGCGTAATTATGCTCACCCCTCGACGGATGTGTTCACGTCGGGCAGACTGCGCCAAAGGCAAGACGTGGCAAACACGTCGAACAGGCGGGAGAACAAGCGATGAGATCTTGGCGTTCCTTTGTCGCGCTCGGAGTCATCAGCGCGGCGTTGCTAGCCACCGCGGTGGCGGCCCCCGCGCCGGCGGGCGCAACGAAACCAAGCAGTGAGCTACTGACCGGGTTGTCCTCACCCAAGGGGTTGGCGGTGAACCGCTCCGGCGATCCGGTGGTGGCGCAAGGCGCGTTCGGCGCGCCGGGACCGGTGCTGGTCCATGTACTGCGCGGCCGAGACCGGGGCCAGACCTTCGAGGTCACCGACCCCGTCAACCTGACCGACGTCGCGGTGAGCCCGCTCGACGACACCGGGTGGGGCATCGGCGGCGACGGCGTGCTCTACCACCAGCTCACTGACGGGACGATCGTGCCGGTGCTGAACATCATCGAGTACCAGCAGGGCGACCCTGATCCCGTCGACCAGGACGACTTCCCCGAGGAGTCCAACCCCTACGGGCTGGCGGTCACGGCCCGCGGCGACGCGCTGGTGGCCGACGCGGCCGGCAACGACGTGATCCAGGTGTCACCCGACGGCACCGCGACGACGCTGGCCCGCTTCGACCTCGAGACCGTGTCGACGGATCATCTGCCGCCGGACTTCCCGCTTCCGCCGGGCGTCGAACTGCCGCCGGAGCTGACGGCGGAGTCGGTCCCCACATCGATCACGATCGGCCACGACGGCACCATCTACGTCGGCGAGTTGAAGGGCTTCCCGTTCCGACCCGGCTCGTCGCGCATCTGGCGGATCGATCCGCAGGCACAGGGCGTCCTTTGCTCCGTGAACACGCCCAGCCCGGGGTGCACGACCGCCTATGACGGGCTCACCGCGATCCAGGACATCGCTCTCGGGACAAACGGCAGGATGTACGTCTACGAGCTGGCGGCGGACGGCACGCTGGCGTTCGAGGCGGGGCTCGAGACCGGCGAGTTCCCGCCGGCCGTCCTGCTCGAGCTCAAGGGCCACCGCCGAACCGAGCTGGCGGCCGGCCAGCTGTCCCAGCCCGGTGGAGTCGCGGTCGGGCGCGGCGGCACTGTGTTCGTGACGGACGCCGTGTTCACGCCGGACGGCGGCCGGTTGCTGAGCCTGCGCCGCTGACCGTCGGCTTGATCACGGCCGCGGGCCCGGGGAGCAGCCCCGGGCCCGCGACCTAGGTCGTTGGCGCCGATCGCCCGCTCATGGGACGGACAGCACGACAATCCCGACCACACCTCCGTGCAGGCCGACCGCTCCGTGCCGTACCGGCACGAGGAACGCTCGCTGTCTGGCATCGAAGGGCTACCGAGCCGGCATCCCGTTGCAGCTCAGCCGATCCGACCGAGCGTGCCGGCTCTCTGAACGCCCATCTCCGGCCGAGCGCCTTACCGGCCGCTCGGTGCGGCGACCTCGGTCGGTTAGGCGGCGACAGATGCGCCGTTCGGAGCGCAGTGCCACGGCACGACGGCTCGACGTTCTGGCGCGAGTGATCTGTGCTCACGTTCTGGCGCGTTCCGCGTATCCGAAGAGTGCGCGAGATCGCAGTTATGCGCTCGATGCGTTGACCGATACGCAGCAGATTGTTGTCCTCGTCGAGAAGGGCGAACTCGCGGAGTCCCCACGGCTTGACTTCGAGCGCGGTGACCCGAGCGATCGACTCACGATTTTCCCAGCGCGTGCGCAGGTCGGGCCGCGGGTTCACGTCGTCCCAACGCTCGAAACCACCGTCGAGCACGTCCGCGTAGAGTGCCCCTACGTCGTCGACCCGGACGTAGGCAGTACGAGGGTGATTTGGGCGGGCCGGTCGCCGCCGACACGTGACCCGGAGCGCGTGTTGGCTTCCCGCCCCAAGGCTTGACGTAGATTTGACTGTATATATAGATTTCCGTGCATGGCCAGGAAGCGCCGTCACTCCCCGCAGACCGTCGCCGTGGTCCTCGCGCTCGCCGAGGAGCCCACTCGCTGGCGCTACGGCTACGAGTTGTCCCGCCGGTTGGAGATCAAGGCCGGGTCCATGTACCCGATCCTCATGCGGCTCACCGATCGGGGCCTGCTCGAGACCAACTGGGAGAGCGACGCGCCGCCCGGCCGCCCGCCGCGGCACTTGTACCGCCTCACCAGCGAGGGTCGCGCCCTGGCCGCCGAACTCTCCCAAGCCCCGGTCCACGACGAAGGACGCGTGGCACGGTCCACAATCAACCTGGCCCCGAACTGGGGGACGACATGAGCGCCACACCCGGGACCGACACGCCCGACGCGCCTCGGTCCCGGGTCCCTTGGTGGCGCGTGACGGCCGAGGGCGTCGTGATCGTGGCCGGCGTCCCTACCCTCCTGCGCGCTGCGCTATATGACGGGGGCGGAGGCGAGGTATGGAGGACGCACTCCGTGATCGTGGTGCTCGCCGTCCTCGCCTTGTGGGTCTCGTGGCGGTTGCGTGCCCCGGCCCCCGACGGGCCCTCCGGTCTGCTCGGGCTCGCCGTGGCCGTCACGCCGGGCTCACGCCGCGAATGGGGCGCAGCGATGGCGGCCGAACTGGCCGGGTTGACCGGGCGCACCGAGCGGTGGCGGTTCGCGCTCTCCTGCGTGCCGGCCGCGCTGTTCCCGCCACGCCGTGCGCGCCGGGCCGCCTCGACTCCCGCTCCGCTGCGGCGACTCGCGGCGCCGCCCGCCCTCGTCCTCGGCGGCCTGGGCATCGCCGCCGTCGTTTACCTCGTGATCCGCTATTGGCAGCCTGGCTCCGTCGGGGTCACGCCGGTTCACGACCCGGTCGTCCTGTCCCTCAGCGCGCTGGGCTTCGGCGCCGTCGTCTGGCTGGCGGTCGCCACCCCGGGCACGCTCGGGACCGACAAGGAAGCGTTCCAGGTCGGTCTCGGCACCGGTCTCGCCATGGGGCTCCTGACGTTCGCGGCCGGTCCCTTCCCCATACTGTTGGGCGTCGTGTTCCTTCCGTGGGTGACGATGACTGTTGCCGCCGTGCGCCACTCCTTTCGCTCGGGCGTGCGGACCGCGGTCTGGGCCTCAGCGTTCACGACCCTTGCGGGCATCCCGGCGTTCGTGGTGGGCGCGCTGATCTCCTTCGCCCGGGATGGAGAGATTTGGTACGGCGACGGCGTGCAGCGCGGCGGGGATCATCGACGAAATGGCGGGTTGGGTGGTGCCCTGGACGATCGGCGTGCTGCTCCCGGTCATGGTCGTCGGCGCCGCCCTGGGTGCCGTGCTCGCCGCCCCTGGGCGCCGCGCCCGCCTGGCCTCCTGAGCCAACCAGCACGACGACGAGGCGATGGCCAAATCTGACATCGCTGTCGTTTGTGCTGACATCCATGTCGTTTTCTACTGACAGGACCGCGTTGTTATCACTGACATCTACGTGTCGCTGCACACCAAGCAGCGGAGATCTCATCAGGCGACGGACCTGAGCCACGAGCGCATATTGCCCGATCCGAGCGCCCGCTGCCCGCCCGCTCATCGATACAGAACGACACGGCGCGAGATCGGGAGATCTGGGCGCGTATCAGTTTCTGATCCGCACCCACATGAACGGCACAAGGCTTGCGGCGAAGAACGTGCCGACGGCGATCCGCTCGCCTAAGGCAAGCCGTGAACTCGCAGGCGCCAACAGAAGCAGGAGCCAGAGAACCGCTACCGGCAGGACGATGTAGAGCCAGACATCGATGCGTTCTTCCTTCGTCAGGTGCCGCCATCGGCGCCTGCGGGTCTGATGGCCGACAGCCCCATCTGGGTCCCCGAGTCGGTTCCGTCAAGGTCGCTCGACACGAGCAAAGCATGCCCGAACCGAGCACACCCCGCCTACAAGGCGGGCAACACAGATCACTGTGCACGCCGAGCGGCAGATCTGGGCGGGCAGAACACACGGTTACCGCTCGCGGCCTCGCATTGCCGCGTCCCAGGCTTCGACGTAGGACTCCAGGCTCTCCACGAGTGCACCCGGGGCAGCGTCGTCATCCTCGGCGACCTGTACCCAACGCGCGAACGCGGCCTCAACGGCCGACATCTGCTCATCTGCGGTCCGCCCTGCTGCCACCCAGGCGACGAGGTGGCGCGAGGCCCCGAGCAGGAGCGCATCGCCCTGCGGTCCGTCCGGCGCGCTCATCAATGGCGAGAGACGATCGGCCACGAGTGCCAGATCGGCGTTCGCGCGGTCGCGATCGACGCCGGTCGCCTGTTCGTACAGTCGACGAGTGGACATCGGGTCCGGGAGTCGAGGGAGTCGACGGAGAACTGACACGGCCATCCACACCGCACCTACGACGCCGATAATGATGCCGACGACGAGACCTCGTTCTTCCCCGGCACCGACCAGGAAGCGGCTGCTGCCATGTCTCACAGCCAGCGGCTGCTGCGCTAGTTGGTCCGCCACCTCATCGAGTTGGCCGGCCACACAGAGATTGTGGCCGGTACAGATCGCCGAGGCGCGAGATCGGCAGATCTGGCGCGTCCAGCATCGTGGCCCCCCGTCGCGTTGCTCGCTGTTTCCAGGTGGATCAGGCGGTGTCGGTCATGCCGGGATGGAGACGCGGGGGATCCACGCGCCGTGGAAGCCGTGCGGCACGCGCCGCGGCAGGTGGATCGTGGCGACAGGTGGTGCCGCGAAGTTGGTGGCGTCGATGATGATGACGTCGCTGGCGTCGCGGGCGGGGTGGTAGACCACGCTGAGCACCCACCCGGCGTCTTCGCCCGTGTCGTCCGGGGTCGCCGCGAAGACCGGTTCGCTGGCTGCGCAGCCTTTCTCGACGTCGTGACGCTCGGCGGTGCCCCGGTCGAGGTCGTGCTTGGTGAGGTTGCCGAGGTTGAGCGATGTAGGTGAGACGATCGCCTCGGCGGTGTAGCCGTAGCGGTGTTGCCGACCGGCATAGCGGCCGTTGATGCGTGGGAACTCCCGCGGCGAGTCGTCGAGCAAGGCGGTCGAGACCTTGCGGGCGGTGGGATCGATGGTCCAGCGCTCGAAGGTGGGCGGCGCCGAAGAGCCAGGCCCGAACATGTCGGTGGCGTAGCTGTCGACGAACCGGGCCACATCGATGATCACGTCGCCGTTGGCGGCGTCGTAGGTGTTGACACCTCGCCGCCATCCGTCGCGCCGGGCGGCCGTCGGTGGCGGTTCGCCGGCCGGCGATCCGGTAGGACAAGATGCCGCCATGGCCGACGAGGAAGACGCGTGCCGTCATTGCGGCCGGCCGATCGAGCACGGACGGCTGACCGGCAACGCGGGGCGGTGGTGGGGAGGCGGCAAGCTGGGGTGGTTGTCGGGACCTCGACGGGCCCGGGACCTCGTCCTGCAGGGGGAATCGCTGGTGGAGTCGCCGGTGGGCGGCGTTCGCGTGCCGGCCTCCCGGTGCGCGTCGTGCCGGTTGGTCTGGTTCCGGTACGCCGAGAGCTGAGCGTCGCCGTCCAGCGGTCGAGCGCGACCGATTACACGAACCGCGTGCACCCCGCTCGGTCAGCGGGCGCAGAACTCCGCCCACGCCGAGCGGCAGATATGGACGTGCGCGGTGCGGCAATTCTGGTGCAACGATGGCCGCACGATCCGGGCGGCAACGTCCACTGCGGCAGCCGCCTGGCGGCCTTCGCTCCTCTGTGCGGAGTGCGTCATGAGGTTCAAGTCACCGATCCAAGTGGGACCAGCAGTGTCGGTGGCCGACGACCTGCAGCGATGCCTCGGGTGGAGCACGGCCCTCGCAGCGCCGCAGCCGGCGACTTCCGTCACGCTCCTCCTCGCCTTCGTTGAGGCGACGCGCCCTAGCAGGTCGGGGCGGATGAGGGCGATCTCCTGCGCGACGAAGCTGCCGATCGAGAAGCCGAGGAGATCCACTCGTGGGAACCCCATCGCCTCGACGAAGGCGATCGCACCGTGGGCCATGGCCTCGACGGTGCTCGGTGTCGTGCCCGTCGTGGCGCCGACGCCGACGTTGTCGAAGCAGACGACGCGTCGATCCGCGGCCAGGGCGGGATCCCAGTTGTCGAGGTTCCCGCGGAAGTGCTGCAGCAGGACGAGCGGGACATCGCCCTCACCGCCTTCACCGAGGTCGCGGTACGCGTACCCGATCGCCTTCCCGGCCGTGACCCGTTGGGTCCGGGCATCGGCGTACTTGGTCGGCCGGTCGGTCGTCGTCGGTTCGTCCGTGGTCGTCATGAGTGCTCCTTCTGTTCTCTGATCCACGCCGCCGCGAGCGCCGTCCAGCCAGCGGCGTCGCCTGCCCCCTCTGCCAAGCCGAGGCTGTGTGTGCCGTGGGCGAAGACATGGACGGCATGGGGAACGCTGTGAGCGGCGAGCGAGGTGGCGAGTCGGTAGGTGTGCTCCGCCGGCACGTACTCGTCTTCGGCCGTGTGCCACAGGAAGAACGGTGGCGATGTGCGCGTCACCAGCGCGTCGAGCGACGTCGCCCGCCTCAATTCCGGCGTGGCGTTCTCTCCCAGGAGGATCAGGCGCGATGGCCGATAGGTCTCGGTCTCCATCGAGGTGATCGCGTACCCGAGCACGGCGAAGTCGACGGCTTCGTCGGCTGAAGCGCCGCCCGACAGCGCGGCGAGGCCAGCAAGATGCCCGCCCGCCGAGAACCCCATCAGGCCGATCCGCGTCGAACCGGCAGCGCGTCGACGGCGAATCTCGGCGCGCAACGAATGCAGTGGCGCGGGGTGTCGCACCATCACCGGGTAGGCGAACACACTGGCCGGGACGCCCAACCCGCCGAGCCACCGTGCTATCGGCTCGCCCTCGTGCGCCGCATGCTCGGCGTAGCCTCCGCCCGGCAGGACGATGACATGCAGGCTGGGGTCGGTCACGACGTGCCGATCACCGCAGCCGCGGCCTGCTCGATGAGGTTCGTGACCTCTTGCGGATGCGAGACCATCGCCAGGTGGCTCGACGGCGCCTCGACGGTGCTCGCACCCATCCGGGCGGCGAACTGCCGCTGGGCCTCAGGTGGGATCGCTTCGTCGTTCTGCGCAACCAGATACCAGGAGGGCAGCGACCTCCAGGCCGGCGCCCGCATGACATCGGTGAACGCCGACGGGGCGAGCGCCTGCTGGACCGCGTACATCACCCGGGCGCGGGTCCGGTCGACGTCGGCGGCGAAGTGGTCGACGAAGTCATCCTCGGAGAGCCAGCCGAACCCCCGCGAGTCGGTGAACAGGTGCTCGAGCGCCGGCGTGACCGGCCCCTGGGCGAGCGCGGCGCCGAGCGACTCGCCCTCGTCGAGACCGAACGCGGCGATGTACACGAGGCCGATGACGCTCGGTGCGCCCGGCCCGAGCGCCGTGAGGATCTGGCCGCCGTAGGAGTGGCCGACGACGACGGTCGGACCGTCCTGGAACTCGACGACCTGGCGGAGCCGGGCGACGTCGTCGGCCAACGAGCTGAGCGGGAACTGGGGCGCTCGCACCGGGAAGCCCTTCGCCTGGAGGCGCTCGATGACCCCGCTCCAGCATGTGCCGTCGGCCCACGCTCCGTGGACGAGAACGATGTTCGGCCTGCCGTCCATTTCACGCTCCCTATTGCGAGCGGTCGAGCGATGTACGCGTGAGCGTCGCTCGGACCGGTGCGCGTGCGCATCGCACGATCGTGCGACTTCGAAAGCTGCTCGACGACCCTCCGGTATCCTCGCCCCACGAAGCCGATGCCGACTGTTCCCGCACGGGAGCTCTACGGGCGCGACGCCGAGCTCGCGCTGATCCGGGGCGAGCTCGAGCGCCTCGCCGACGGGGCCGAGGCGCTGGTCGTCGTCGAGGGCGCGGCCGGCATGGGCAAGAGTCGCCTGCTGGCCGAGGTCGCCGCGATAGGCCGCAGCCTCGGCATCAGAGTCGGCGCCAGCGCGGCCGAGCCGAGCGAGACCGTGGTCGAGTTGGCAGCATTGCTGGCGGCGTTGTTCGACGGAGCCGAGCCGCTGCTCGACCCGACCGAGATGTCGACGCTTCATGCGCAGCCCGAGCAACGGTTCTGGTTGCTGCGCGACCTGCAGCAGCTGCTCGAACGCGCCTGCGCTCGCGTCGCCGCTCCTCGTCGCCATCGACGACGCCCATTGGGCCGACGGCGGTACGACCGCCGCGCTGCGGACGCTGCCCATGCGGATGATGGGCTTGCCGATCGCGTGGGTGATCGCCCTTCGCCCGTCTCGGGAAGCGACATCGCTCGTGTACGCGCTCGACCAGCTGAAACAGGACGGGGCACGCACCATCGTCCTCGGCCCGCTCGCCGACGACGCCATCGAGCAAGTGGCCTACGACATGCTCGCCGCCCAGCCCGACCGGTCGATCCTCTCGCTGCTGGCAGAAGCTGGGGGCAGCCCGTTCCTCGTCGTCGAGACGCTCCTCGGGCTGCAGGAGGAGCAGCGGATACGTGTCTTCAATGGCCGCGCCGAGCTGGTCGATGGCCGGCCTCCCCGGCGGGTACAGGAGAAGATGCGGCAGCGACTCGGGCGGCTGTCCGACGACGCGAGCGACGCCGCGACCGTCGCCGCCTCGCTCGGCCGCCGGTTCACCTTCGACGAGCTGGCTCGGACCCTCAGGCGCCCGGCGTCCGATCTGCTGGCGCCGGTCGGGGAGCTCCTCGACGCGAGCCTGCTCGTCGAACGCGACGAGAGGCTCGCCTTCTGGCACGACATCACCCGCGAGGCGGTCCGCACGAGCGTGCCGGTCACCGCCCGCCGGGCGCTCGATCGCCAGGCAGCCGGGGTCCTGCTCGAAGCGGGAGCCCTACCGGTCGAAGTCGCCGGGCAGCTCGCCGCCAGCGCCGAGGTCGGTGACGAGGTGGCGATCGCGACCCTCCTCGATGCCGCCAAGACACTGGTCACGACCGATCCGGATGTCGCGGCGCAGTTCGGGCAACGCGCGCTGGAGATCGCGCCGCTCCACCATCCGCAGCATGGGGACATCGTCGCGACGACGGCGATCGCGCTGCACATCTCCGGCAACAGCGAGCAGGCGATCGCCTTCGCCGACCGCGCCCTGCGCGAGACGCTACCCACCCTGCAGGAGGCCGAGGTCCGCCTCAGCATCGCCGGGATGTTCGCGATCTCGCCGGAGATCCGGATCAGCGCCGGACGCCTCGCCCTGAAGCTCCCCGACCTTGCGGTGACATTGCGCGCCCGCCACCTCGCCTGTCTCTTCCACAACCTGGTCACCGCTGGTCGCATCGAGGAAGCGCGTGCGGTCCTCGACGAGGCTCGTGCCGTGGTCTCGTCTGCCGGCGACCCGCGGGCGACCTTCACGCTCCGGGTCGCCGAGAGCGCGCTCGAATACACCGACGACCGGTTCGACCCGTCGCTCGAGCTCATCACCGCCGCCTACCGCGACGGATTCTTCGCCGGCGACGACCAGCGCCTCCGATTGGCCCACATGTGGCACGGCGAGTTGCTGAGCGTCGCCGATCGCTACGACGAGGCGCTGGCGATCGCGGACGACGGCCTCGCCGCCGCACAGCGCGACCAGCAGGGCTGGGCGTTCCAGATGTTCGAGACCTGGCACGCCCGGACGCTCCTCCGGACAGGGCGGCTCTCGGAGGCGCGGGCGGTGCTCGAAGGACGGTTCGCGCTCGAGGATGGGACCCAGGCAGCTGCCGTGCTCGACGCCGCGGGCCTCGTCGCGCTGGCACGGCTCGCGATCCACACCGGCGACGCCCGCCAGGCTCGCCGCCTGGGCGACGTCGCGCACGTCGTGCTCGAACGGGCGACGCCCGCGGTCCGACGCCACGCCCGCTGGCTGCTCGCGCTGGTTGCCGCAGCCGACGGCGACACCGAAGGGGCACGAGGTTGGCTTCGGGCCCCCAGCGATCCCGACGGTCGATCGATCCTGCCGCGGTTCCCGTTTGACGTCGCCGACGAGGTCTTCGTCGCCCGTGTCGCGCTCGCGACCCGGGACGACGAGCTGGCGCAGCTCGCGCTCGTCAACAGCCGTCGGCGCGCGGAGCAGAACCCCGGCATCACTTCGATCCTGGCCACCGCGGCGCAGGTCCGCGGCCTCCTCGAGCCAAGCGACGAGGATCTCCGTGAGGCGGTCCGTCTCTTCGAGCGCACACCCCGACGACTCGAACTCGCAGCGGCAGTCGAAGACCTCGGCGCTGCGGTGGTCGAGACCGACCGCGAGACCGCGATCGAGGTTCTCGGCCGCGCCCTGGCCCTCTACACCGAGCTCGGCGCGAGCTGGGACGCCCGCCGCGTCCGCAGCCGCCTGCGCGATCTCGGTGTTCGCCGTCGCATCGTCACGGCCGAGCCCGAGACCCACGGATGGGCGGCACTGACGTCGTCCGAGCTGGCCGTCGCCCGGCTCGTCGCCGAGGGTCTCACCAACCGCGAGGTCGCCGACCGCCTCTTCGTCTCGCCGCACACCGTCAACACCCACCTCCGCCACGTGTTCGCGAAGCTCGGCATCAACTCCCGCGTGGAGCTCGCCCGCCTCGCCCGTGACCACGATCGGGTGTGATCAGTCGCCGGCGACTCGCCGATACCCGCCGCTTACCCAGTCGGCGACCAGCCGGCCGTAGTCCTCCGCCGCTTCCTCCCACGCGTAGTGACCGGCGTCGAGGGCATGGGTCTCGCTGTTGGGGAGCAGGTCGCCGAGGTACTGGTTGTTCGACCACGGCACGATGTCGTCGTTGCGTCCCGCCACGACCTGGGTCGGCGTCGTGATCGCCGGGAGCAGGTCACGCAGCACCGGGTTCTGCTCGGGGTAGTGCCGCACGAACCGGGCGGACTCCGCAAAGCGCCCGAGGTCGTAGGCGCTGACGTAGTCCTCGTGGACCTCGGGCTCGCTCGCGCTCGGGGCGCCAGCCTCGACCGTGTGACCGATGTTGGTTCGAGCGTCCAACCCGCGGACCACGTCCAGGCTCGGCGCCTCGATGATGTCCTTCAGCGCGCCGCCCGCCTCGATAGGAAAGCGCACCGCGCCGCCGCCGACGGTCAGGCTCGCGACACGCTCCGGGGCCTTCGCGGCGAGGAAGAGCGCCGCGGCCGTGCCGACGTCCGGGCCGACGACGTGCGGCGCTCCCAAGCCCCAATCGTCGATCAGACCTGCCAGGAACTCTCCCGCGCTGTCCGGAGCGATCAGCTCCGGGCGACCATCGGAATGGCCGAATCCCGGCAGGTCGATGGCCACGACCCGCCCGACTGCCGCCACCCGGTCCCAGATGCGACGGAAGGCGAACACGGTCTCGGGCCACGGCGCCAGCATCAGCACGATCGTGTCCGACTCTGCCTTGGTGTCGGCGAACCTCACTCGCACCCCGTCCCAGACCCTGAAGTAGGTAGTGATCGGCGAAACTGCCTCGGCATCCATCTGACGCTTCTCCTATCGACCTCCCCCAGTGTCCGGAGCGAGCGCGGCACCGACATCACACGAACCTGCGATTTCGTTCTGGGCCGGAAACGACAAGAGCCGGTCCTCGCGGACCGGCTCTGAAGCGAGAACACCTGGCGCGCTCGGAGGGACTCGAACCCCCAACGTTTTGATCCGTCGTCGGACGGAGTCAGAGGCTCCGGTGAGCTGGAATAGGTCAGGACTAGGTCCCCATGGCCGAAACACGTTGCCAAACGTCGAGAATCGCTGGCGGTGCCCGTCAGCGTGACGACGCTGTGCAGTCGGGTGCGCGTTCGCGCTCTGCGTAAGTCCAGGTCAGCGACGGTACGGTGCGGTTCGTGCGGATGCCCGCCAACACGAGTGCGGAGCGGGTGGGAGTCGGTAACCGTCCTGGTCAGGGGCACCATCGGAGCAACGGTGTGAGCGACGAGGCAACGACTGCGACGATCTCCTCGATCCGGGACAGCTCCCGCTCGCTCACGTACCGGAGGCGAGGGCCCGGGCGCGGCGGATCGGGCGTGTCGCATGGATCATCCGAAGGAGACGATGCGGCGTGCCGCGCCCTGGGGCAATGTTCGACTGAATCGCCATGCACGCCGCCCCAGCTGCGGCGCGATCAACACCGAGATCGGGGAGTCCACTTCAATTGGACGCGAGACCATGTGTGCCTTCGATCATGACCTCCGCAAGTTCCTCTGGCAGCCCACCACGGAAGTGGGGTTTTCGACTCGTTCACGAATGCTCGCGGGGTCCGTCTACCACAGCCCGAGGATTGACCCTGACGTCCGCTTCCCGCCGTACTCCGCGCACCCAGAGCGCACAGTCGAGTCCCGGGTGACCTGATGAGGCTGGATGCCCTGAGCGGGGACGGCGGTTTCGCCCCGGGCCAAACGGGGCATGATGGCGTAGCGTGAGCGCTTGGCAGGGAGAACGTCGCGTCGATCTGAGCGCCCGTGAGTTCCACCTGCTCTTCGAGGAGGTCGCCAACTGGGGTCATTGGAGCGATCGGGCAGAGGTGGGAGCCCTCCACTACCTCACCGCCGACCGGATCGTCGCCGCCGCCCGACTGGTGCGCCGCGGGGTGACAGTTTCGCTAGGCCGGCCGCTCAACACGCATGGCGGCGTCGACAACCCCAAGCCGGCGCATCACGCGATGACGATGTTGCCCGACGTCGACATCGGATCCGGGAGCGTCCGCTTCGCCAAGGACTACATCGGCGTTGACTACCACAACGAGGGACACAGCCACATCGATGCCCTCTGCCACGTTGCGTACGAGGGCTTCCTGTACGGCGGTAGACCCGACGCGGAGGTGACCTCGCGAGGCGCCGCGGCCGGCGCGATCGACCTGCTGCACGACGGCCTCGTCGGTCGCGGAGTGCTGCTCGACGTACCCCGAGCGCGGGGCATTCGCTGGCTCGAGCCGGGAGAGTACGTGCTTCCCGACGACCTCGAAGCGGCAGAGCGGGCGCAAGGCGTCAGCGTGGATATCGGCGACATCCTCCTCGTCCGCACTGGACATGCTGACCGTCTCGCCGAGCTCGGGCCGTGGGACACGAGCAAGGCCAAGGTCGGCGTGCACCCGAGCGCGGCGCGTTTCCTGGCCGACCGAGGCGTCGCCGCGCTCGGGTCGGACGGGAACAACGACACGGCTCCGAGCACCACCGAAGGGGTCGCGTTCCCGATCCACGTCCTCGCGATCAACGCCATGGGCATCCACCTGCTCGACTACCTCCAGTTCGAGGACCTCGTCCGGCGGTGCGAGGAGGCGGAGCGATGGGAATTCCTGTTCGTCGCGGCGCCGCTGCGAATCGAGGGCGGGACGGGGTCGCCGGTCAACCCGATCGCGATCCTCTGACACGTGTTCAAGGCTGAAAGGCGTCGGAGCAGCGCATGCCAGCGCCCTCGGCGACTCGGAGGCAACTACGATCACCGCTTCCAGAACCCATGCCGTCAACGCCGGGGAGACGACAGCATGCCCAGACGTCAGCGACAGCTTGGCGCCGCAGTTGCCTTCCTGCTTCTCACCGCGACCCCACTCGCGGCCTGCGGCTCCGACGACGACGGCAATGACCAGGCCGCCGACGAACCGGCGGCCACCACCTCGACGACAGCGGCGACGACGACGACGGCGCCCCTGACGTCGCCACCGAGGACGTCACGTTCAACACCGCCGACGGCGTCGAGCTGACGGGCCGCATCTACGGCAACGGCACCACCGCGATCGTGGCCTCGCACATGGCAAACCGGTCCAAAGCCGACTTCGCGTCGTCCGGCCCGCACCTGGCGGCCGCGGGATTCATGGTGCTCGCCTACGACGGCCGGGGCGACGGCGCATCGAGCCAGGGTGACCCCTCCCAGCGGGTGCAAGACCCGATCGCCGCCCTCGACCTCGTGCGGTCGCGTGGCGCGACGAACGTGTTCCTGCTCGGCGCGAGCCGCGGGGGAGCCCTCTCGCTCAACGCGGCCATGCAGACACCCGTCGCCGGTGTCATCACCCTCTCGGCACCCCCACCAGCCGATGGCCCAGCGGCCGTCGCCGCGGTGACCGTGCCAAGCCTGTACATCAACAGCGAGAACGACGACTTCGCCGAGAGCACCCAGGCGATGTACGACGCTGCCAACGAGCCACGGGAGCTCCAGGTGTACCCAGGCGGCGGCCACGGAGTGGCACTGTTCGCAACGCACTCCGATCTGATCGACCGCATCGCCACGTTCATCCGCGAGCACGGAGGAGCTTGAGAAGAACCACTGCCAGCGCCGAACCCGGCGCGGCGCTCCGCTCCGTACATCACCCAGCCACCAAGCCACCTCACCGGACGACCCACACGGCCGACAGCCCGAACCCGTCAGTCCGAGACGACGGTCCGCCGCCCGGCGTGCCTCCTGAGCTGGGCCGTGATGCCCGCCGTCTTGGCCGCCTGCTTCATCACCTTCGGGCCCGGGTCTCATCCCGATCGAGCGCCACTCCGGCCGACTCCGTGACCCGCAGCGCTTCACCGCCCGCACGGAATTCCCGACGAGCGCGCCCATCTTGAAGTCGATCATGAGTCCCGCGGCGCGGAAGACTGGCTACGTGACGGGTGAGGTGTCGGCGGCGGATTGGGCCAACGAGCAGGTCGCGGCCGTGCGCGACGACCCGGCCGCTCGAATCGAACTCGTGGAACGCCTGTATCACGGACCGTTTGGCACGGCGCCCCGGCACCTGCCGTATCGGCGAGCCGCAATGGCGTTCATGCGCTGGCAACTACGCCGAGGTGTGCTGCAGCCAGCGCACAACGAGCGGCCCGGAAGTCCGTGGTGGCGAGCAGTGAACGAGCGCCTGCTGCGTGACGGTTGTGAAGCGGTAGCGCTGAGCGGTGACCGGGCCGGACCCGCCTCGTCGCGCACGGTCGCCTATTGGGTGTCGTTCGCCGACTACCCGACGGCGCGCACCTGGTATCGGGCGCACAACGCGAGCGTCGCCGCCGCCTACTTCGAGCATCGCGACCTAGCAGAGGCAGAGAACGCCCCGGAGCGCTTCTTCATGAACGTCGTGTTGTGCCGGGTGCTCTACACACACGCCCTCGTCGCCGCGCCACGGATGTCGCTCGGATGGCTCCGTCCACTCGCACCATTCCTTGGCGACCCAAGACTCGGGATGACGGGCATATTCCTCCAGCTCTCTCGCATACTTCCCGACGAGTACCCACTCACCGACGACGTTGACTCCTACCTGTCTGACGAGCTCGGTTTCGGCCGCCTCTTGGACTTCGGGGTGATTCTCCCCAGACTGCAGCAGATCTACGAATGGTCCGCCCACGAGCTCGGCGAGCCGGAACTGCGCGACTGCACCCGCGACGGGGCCATGACCTACGCCTGGCCGTTCGAGGAGCGGGGCGTCTGGCAAGCAAAGAAGTCCTTCGTCCTCCAGATGGCACAGCGCCTCCTCCCGCCCGAACGCGCGGCAGACGCGAACGGGCCGTCGGCGTACTGAGCCGTCAACAGTGTGAGTTAGGACGTGAGCGGATAGGCGCTCACGTATGGATAGCGACCCACGAGGCACCGGTCACCAGCCGGATCAGGATCCCCCGGAAGAAGTGCCGGTCCGGCACACGGGTCCGGGGACAGCCCGAGGGATGAGTCTCGGCGGAGCGGGAGCAGCGGCTCCGCTGCCTGCCAGACGACATCGACCAGTTCCGGGTCGAGCACGCGCACGATGACGGGTGACCCCCACCTGGTCGTCGCTGTTGGGTCGCACCCGGCATCAACACCGGGCCAACCCGGCGACCGGTGGATGTCCCGCCTCGGGGAATGGCCCCGCCCCCGGCGTCACACGACGGCGACGGCGTCGATCTCGACGAGGAAGTCGGGGCCCAGGCCGGCGACGACGTGGACCGTGAGGGCAGGCGGTGGGTCGGCCGGGTTCCACGCCTGCTGGAAGGCGGCGAGACCCTCGTCGAACGCGTGGCCGTCCACCACGGCGATGGACCAGTACACGATGTTCGCCAGGCTCGCGCCCTCGCTCTCGAGGATGGTGGCGAGGTTGCGGAACGCCTGGCTGGCCTGCTCCCCAACGGTGGGACCGACGACCTTGCCGTCGGCGTCGACGCCGTTCTGCCCGCCGACGTAGATCGTCTTCGCCGGCTGTTCGACCACGACGGCCTGGCTGAAGGCCGGGCTGCGGTGGAGTCCCTCGGGGTTGATGTGCCGCGTGCTCATCTGTCGCCTCCTCTGACATGACACCAGCAATAGTGGTTCGTACGACACCGGTTATAGGCGATCTGGGACGCGGCGCACGCCCGGGCGGCGCGGCGCCCGCTCCCCGCCGGGCGATGGCGACCATCAACCGGGCCGCGGCCGCGGCGCCGCTGGTCCCCGAGCTGGCCGCCGACGCCACGACCGCGAGGTGGGCGCCGCCGGTGCGGGCAACGCATGCGCTGTCGACGCTGGCGCGGGAGATGATCGAGCTGGTGTCCGGGCCGGTCTCCGGGCGCATCCGCGAGTGCGCGAGCGACGACTGCCCGCTGGTGTTCGTGGACTCGTCCCGTCCGGGCGCTCGGCGCTGGTGTGCGATGGAGCGGTGCGGCTGTGTCACGGGTCGGTGGCTCGTGCCGACGACGTGCAGACGAATAGTCACGACCTGTGGATTGCCGTGCCACGATGAGGGGGCAAGATCAGTTGGTGGAAGGGGACGAAGTTGTCGGAGCGATCAGGAACCCTCGCTGACGATCCGTTCAATGGTCGGCACCCAACCAGTCACGAACGGCTGACGGGACTGCCCTGGGATGCGTCGTACCACGACGGCCCTGCGCCTTGGGATATTGGTCAGCCGCAGCCGGCACTCGTGCGTTTGGCATCCGAAGGCGGATTCGCCGGAGCGGTGCTCGATGCGGGCTGCGGGACCGGCGACAACGCTCTTCACGTCGCCTCGCTGGGACTGTCGGTTCTGGGCGTTGACGTGGCTGAGACGGCGCTGGCGATCGCCCGAGCGAAGGCCGACGACCGTGGGATCGAGGTTGAGTTCGCTGCGGCTGACGCGTTCCAGCTGGAGCGTTTGGGGCGCAGGTTTGAGACGGTGCTGGACTGCGGACTGTTCCACACCTTCGACGGCGACGAACGACCAGGATACGTGGCGAGCCTAGCGTCGGTGACCGAGCACGATGGAACGTTGTATCTGTTGTGCTTCAGTGACGATGGTCCCGAGACTGGCCCGCACCCCATCAGTCAGGAAGAGCTGAGAGCGGCGTTCAACCCCAGCAATGGATGGAATGTCGCCGCCATCGAACCGGACCGAGTTCAGACGAGATACCACGACGACGGCGCACCGGCCTGGTTCGTGACGATCAAACGGATCTAGACCGGCGGACTGGTCGGCCCGATGAGCGCAACCGTGTAGGGGATCCAAATGGCAAATAACAAGACGAATGCTTCCAAGCTGATCGACAAGAGAATTAGCGAACTGGGCGACTGGCGCGGCAAGACGCTCAGCAAGGTGCGAGGAATCATAAAGGAAGCGGACCCCGATATCGTCGAAGAGTGGAAGTGGGTGAAACCGACCAACCCCGGAACACCGGTCTGGTCCCACAACGGGGATATCTGTACTGGTGAGACCTACAAGACCGTGGTCAAGCTGACATTCTTCAAGGGTGCTGCCTTGAATGATCCCTCAGGTCTATTCAACTCTAGCCTTGACGGGAAGGTCAGGCGTGCCATCGACATCAAAGAAGATGACATTGTCGACGAAGATGCACTGAAGAACCTCATTCGTGAAGCTGTCACACTGAATCTAAAGAGCAAGAAGCATTCCGCGTGAAGATGCTCGGCAGGGCGTGCGAATCCCGTCAAATAGACGCACGCTCGTAGAGGGTGACCGCCGAGAGGTCGGTCCAGGTGCCGCTGGTTGGTCGCTCGCAGCAGGCCGACCCGTCGGGGCCTGGCGATGGACGCACCGATATGGCCTCCACGAGGGCTCCGAAGGCCCTCCGCCTGTGGTTCCGGACGGTGCAGCGCCGTCCGGGATCATGTGACCTGGGCGTCGGACCGACGGCCAGCGATCAGCTGATGGCGTGGGACTCAGCGGGTCACGCGGTTGTGGGCCGAACCGGCTGGGTGGTGCGTGCCCATGCGCCTCCTGCTTCGTTGTACAGGGTGGACACCACCCAGATCGCACCTATCAGCCCCGCGATCGCCGTGGCCAGGACGGGGATCGCCAATCCATCCGCGGTTGCCCATCCGGCCTCGACGGCGGCCATGAGCGCCACACCCATGGCGAAGACGGTGACGGTGACGCGTCGAATCAGCCCAAGGCGGTCGGCCGACGCGTGCGCGCCCGCGTCACCAGCGCGCCGCTCGAAGTCGACCAGGATCACCCACAACGCCGCGCACATCGCGGCCTGATAGATCCCAACGCCGAGCACGCGCCATCCCTCGACCACGACCTCCGTCGACTCGCTGTAGACCTGGCTGCTGTTGCCCTGGCCATCGGACCATCCCTGGGTGTCGGACCGCACCAGCCTCGTCGGCAGTGCGACCTCGAGTCCAAGATGACGAGCACCAGCCCGTTTGCGACCCTCGACAGGGGCAGCACCGTGGATCTACCAGCTCTCTCCACAGGACACTGGCCCCCACACCGGCGTCACCGCTCGGACCTCGTAGTCCTCCAGGTCGATCAGCCACATGACTCCCGTGACAAGACCGTCGTGGCCACCGATGTCACACACGTCCGTGGGATACAGCTCGGTCGGGAAGCTGGTGTCGAACGCGATCTCCACGACAGCGGCTCGTTCCGTCTGATCGTCAGACGCCCGTTCACGAACATCGACGACCTCGTACGTGTGGTCGGCGAGAGTCGCTGTGAACCGGGGATCGTCGAGAGCGGTCTGCGTCGCCTCGGCCCGCTGCTCGTCTGTCAGACAGCCGGCCGCCGCAAGGACGCCGACGGCAAGAAGAGCGGCGCCTCGGCGGCTCCACCTCCGCCACCCACGGCGTCCGCTCGTCGACCGCTGTCGCGCCGCCGTCCGCCCAGTCTCCATGCCCCGCCCTTCCGCCATGACAAGTTGCGGGAGTCTGGCCACTCGAGCTGATCCCGTCAACCGGTCGCGGGGCGCCCCTGCAGCGACTTAAGGGCCGCTGGTCGAGCCGCACATCGTCGAGCCCGGCGAATCGCTGGCCCGGCCGGGAGGGCAGGGCGCGCCCGGTAGCGTCAGCGGTCGTGGATCTCGACGCCGCCATGGGACTCGCCCTCGACGAGGCCGCTGCCGCCGTTGCGCATGGCGACGTCCCGGTGGGGGCGGTGGTGCTACGCGACGGCGAGGTGATCGCCCAGCGGCACAACGAGCGCGAGCGGTCCGGCGACCCCACGGCCCACGCCGAGATCCTGGCCCTCCGTGACGCCGCGACGGTGGCTGGTTCGTGGCGTCTCGACGGCATCACGCTGGTCGTCACGCTCGAGCCCTGCCCGATGTGTGCCGGCGCACTGGTGGCCGCCCGGGTCGACCACGTGGTCTTCGGCGCCGCCGACCCCAAGGCCGGGGCGTGCGGCTCGCTCTACAACCTGTGCACCGACCCGCGGCTCAACCACGAGGTCGAGGTGACGGCCGGGGTGCGGGCCGACGAGGCGGCCGCGCTGCTCACCGGGTTCTTCGGCGACCGCCGGGCCTGACGACGAGCGCTAGCCGTCGCTCCGCCGACGGCGGCGCTCAGCCGGCAGCGGCCGTGGCCGCGGCCGGGGTGCCCCGCACGGCCGTCAGGTCGACGACGGCCGGTTCGATGTCGCGGGGCCGGGAGTACTTTCCCGCGATCAAGCTGCCACGGGCACCGCACCAGCAGTTCCAGTCGACGACCGGGCCCTCGGGGGAGTCGCGCATCGCCTCGACCCGCGACCAGTCGAGCAGCACCCGTGTCTCGTGGACGTGACAATCGACTGCGATCATGACGCTGCTCCTCGCTCGTATCGGCGACCATCTGCGGCTCGCCGGCGCCGCCGATCCAGGCCAAAGCCAGGCCACATCGTCGATTTCAGATCCAATTGCCTCGAGTGGATGTGGACGACGCCGGAATTGGTATGTAGTGTCTCGTCCTTGTCCCGGTCCTTTCCATAGCCATTTCGGGAGCATTGGTATGAGCCATCAGCTCGAAACCATCCTCGGCATGTGGTCCGACGGTCCAGGTCCCCTCCACCGCAAGCTCAGCGACTCGCTGCGAGCGGCGGTCGAGCAGGGCCGCCTCCCGACCGGCGAACGTCTTCCCTCCGAGCGCGACCTCGCGCAGCGGCTCGCGGTCAGCCGCAGCACGGTCGTCGCCGCCTACGACACCCTCCGCGCCGAGAGGATCGTCGAGAGCCGCCAGGGCAGCGGCACGCGCATCCGCAGCCGCGCCCCCGGGGAGCGTCCCCCGGCGCCGTCGTTCGTGGTGAGCCCCGTGTACCGCACCCTCATCGAGGCGCGCCACGACGTCATCTCCCTCGCCTGCGCCACCTTCCCGGCCCACCCGCGGGTCGCCGACGCGGCACGGGAGGTCGTCCTCGAAGACGGCGACAAGCTCCTCGCCCACCACGGCTATCTGCCGGCTGGGCTGCCGGCGTTGCGCGAGGTCCTGGCCGATCGCATGACGATGCTGGGCACCCCTACGACCCCCGACCAGATCGTGGTCACGACAGGCGCGCAACAGGCGGTCAACCTGGCCGCGCAGATGCTGGTGGGGCCCGGCGACGAGGTGATCGTCGAGTCACCCAGCTTCAGCGGCACGCTCGACGTCATCCGTTCCCGCGGTGCCCGGATCACGGTCGTGCCCGTCGACCACGACGGTGTCGACTCGCAGGCCGTCGCCCGCGCCGTGGCCAAGGGCGACCCTGCGCTCATCTACGTCATGCCCTCGTTCCACAACCCGACGGGCGCGCTGCTGGCGGCCAACCGCCGGCGTGACCTGGCCGAGCTGGTGGCCGAGCACGGCGTCCCTCTCATCGAGGACAACGCCCTCGAGAACGCCCCCCTCGACGACGAGCGCCTGCCGCCCATCGCCGCCTACGCCCCCGCGGACGCGCCCGTGCTCACCGCCGGGTCGTTCAGCAAGGCGGCGTGGGGTGGCCTGCGGGTCGGGTGGATGCGGGGGCCGGTCACTCTCATCACCCGCATCACCGAGCTCAAGGCGATGAACGACCTGGGGTCGCCGCTGTTCGACCAGGCCATCGCCGCACGCATCGTGCCCCACCTCGAGGCCATGCGGGTCGACCACCGCGAGATGCTGAACCGAAACCTCGAGCTGGTGTCCGGTCTGTTGGCCGATCTCGTGCCCAGCTGGCGGTGGCGGCGCCCCAAGGGCGGTCCGTCCCTGTGGATCGAGCTGCCGTCCGGCAGCGCGTCGGCGTTCACGCAGGTCGCGCTGCGGTTCGGGGTCGAGGTCATCCCCGGCGACCAGATGTCGCCGACGGGCGACGACCAGCGCATG
Source organism: uncultured Acidimicrobiales bacterium (assembly GCA_963735375.1). Lineage (GTDB taxonomy): Bacteria > Actinomycetota > Acidimicrobiia > Acidimicrobiales > VFJN01 > ZC4RG19. The sequence goes on along the minus strand of CAVTKS010000001.1, from coordinate 287,977 downwards.
CTGCGACTGCCGTACACGGCCGAGCCGCCCGTGCTGGAGGAGACGATTCGTCGCCTGGCCCAGGCTTGGGATGCCTACGCGCCGAGCGCCGAGCCCCGCACGACGGCCCGCCCGGTGGTGGTCTGACCAGCGGTTCCCGGCTCCGCTCCCGGGGCGGATCGCTTTCGAAGCCGCCGTGGGGCCTCTGGTAGCGTCGTCCCCGGAAGGTTGCCAGAGCGGACGAATGGGGCGGCCTCGAAAGCCGTTGTGGCCTCCGGGTCACCATGGGTTCGAATCCCATACCTTCCGCTGTTAAGTCAACTCAACACCGATTCTCCAGTAGCGCATGGAAAGGCCCCGCCTTCGGCGGGGCCCTTCCTTGTGGATCGCGACCAGCGTTCGCCCGCATCCGGTCGAACACGCCGCTCCAATGCCGATATCATCAGCCACGTCGCGTGATATCGGAGGAACGGCAGATGACCCGCACGCTGGTCGACATCGACGACGAAGCCCTCACAGCCGCCGCCGCAGAACTGGGAACCGCCACCAAGGTCGAGACAGTCAACCGCGCCCTGGCCGAGGTCGCGGCCCGTCCCCGCCGGCTGGCCTTCCTGGAGACCCTGCGCACCGCCGACGACGACCTCGGCGACCCCGAGATCATGCGCGGCGCATGGCGATAGGGCCGTACCTCGCCGACAAGTCCGCCTTCGAACAGCAACGCCACAGCGAAGCAGCCGATGGACTGCTCAAAGCACTCGCCACCAACGGCGCTCTGTGCATGACCGAAATCGTCGCCCTCGAGCTGCTCTACTCCGCCCGCAACCGCGCCGACTACGACACCCGCTGGGACGACCTCACGACACTGCCCTGGCTCCACCTCACCGCAGACGTGGCCGCGCGGGCACTGCAGATCCAACGCCAGCTCGCCCGCCGTGGCACGCACCGTCGTCCGATCCCCGATCTCCTGGTCGCCGCGACCGCGCTCGAACACGACGCCACCGTCCTCCACTACGACCGGGACTTCGATCTCATCGCCGAGGTCACCGACCTCTCAGCGCGATGGATCATCCCCGCCGGCACGGGACACGGAGCATCAGGCTGACAGCGGGGCGAGGATCCCGATGGCTCGCTGCAGGCGATGAGTTTCCTGATCGTTGCACGTCCTATCGACGACCACCGTTGCAGAGGGCCGTACGAAGGGGAAGCGCCATGGAGACCATCAACCTGGGTGTCGGAGACGGGCTGCCGCCCGTCGACTGGAGCACCGTTGTCGGGAAGCTCGACGACGGCTCGGCCCCGGCCCCCGACGCGCACAACGCTCGCACGACATGGCTCACGACGCTCAACGAGGACGGCAGCGCGCACGTGACTGCGGTCGGTGCCGTGTGGCTGGACGGCACGTTCTGGTTCCAGACGGGTTCGGGCACCCGGAAGAGCCGCAACGTCGCGCGCGATGCCCGCTGCACGATCGCTCTGTCGATCCGTGACGCGGACGTCGTCGTCGAAGGCGACGCAGCACGGGTGACCGACGCCCACAGCGTGGCGCGCGTCGCCAAGGCGTGGGCGGACAGCGGTTGGCCGGTGGAACCCGATCAGAGCGGGTCCGGCGTCACCGCACCGTTCAACGCACCGGCGCAGGGACCGCCGCCATGGAACGTGTATCGCATCGAGCCCCGCTCTGCGACCGTGGTGCTGGGCACAGAGCCGGGCGGTCTGACGCGCTTCAGGTTCTGAGCCGAGCACGACCCATCGGCGACGCGACGAAGCCTCCCCACACGAGTCAGGCGATCGGCGAACGCCAAGATGCGCGAGCTCGGACCTCACCCGCACGTGGCCGGCAGTGGGCAAGCATCTGATTGCTCGAGGCGAGGCCGGGGCGCCCGCCGGTTGGTAACACCGTTGCTAACAACCTCGCCCCTGACCTGGGCGTTTCCGAATCCCATACCTTCCGCTGTTAAGGCTCGCAACAGCCACTCGCCAGGTTGGGCTCGACCCGACCTGGCGAAGTGGCGAGCCAGGGGCGGGCGCCGTCGAGCCGACACGGTGAGCGCAAATGCGAGCGCGCCTCGCTGCGAACGCCGCCTACTCGGGGAACTGGGCCAGGATCTCGTCGACGGTCATGTCATCGGCGACCATCGCGACGACGGTGATCGGCGTCGGCGCCAACGTCACGATCCGCCTGCCCGCCCGGGACTGAAGCGGCCGTCGCCCGCTTGTACCAGGCCCGACTCGTAGGCGGCGATCACCGCCTGCACACGGCTGCGCAAGCCGAGCTTGGCCAGGACGCTGCTCACGTGGGTCTTCACCGTGGCCTCGCTGAGGTAGAGCGAGGCGGCCAGCTCGGTGTTGGACCACCCAGCGGCGAGGCCCACGAGGACCTCGCGCTCGCGGTCGGTGAGGCCGGCCCGGGCGACGGCCTCAGCCATGGGGGTCGGGCGGGACCGGCCGGCGGCGCCGTCGAGCTCGACGTAGCGCTCGATGACCCGCCGGGTGACCGCCGGGGCCAGGAGGCTCTCGTGGCGGGCGACGGTGTGGATGGCCTCGATCAGCGGGTCGGCGCCGACGTCTTTGAGCAGGAAGCCGCTGGCCCCGGCCCGCAGGGCGTCGAACAGGTACTCGTCGTCGTCGAAGGTCGTGAGCACCAGCACCCGGGGCGGGGCGTCGGACGACGCGACGATCCGTCGGGTCGCCTCGAGGCCGTCGAGCAGCGGCATGCGGACGTCCATCAGCACCACGTCGGGTCGGGCGCTGGCCGCCGCCTCGACCGCCTCGAGGCCGTCGGCCGCCTCGGCCACGACCGCCAGGTCGGGCTCGTTGTCGAGGATCATGCGTAGCCCGACCCGGATCATCGCCTGGTCGTCGGCCACCAGGACCCGGATCGTCGTCGCCCCCTCCACGCTCACGGCCGGCCATTCTGGTGGCAGGGCAGGGTGGCCCGCACCGACCAGCCGCCCAGGTCGCTGCGGACAATGTCGAGCCGTCCGCCGCAGGCCGCGGCGCGCTCGGCCATCCCCCGCAACCCGTGGCCGGCGGCGCTGAGGGCCGGGGCCTTGCCGCTGCGGCCGTCGTCGTCGACCGCGACCACCAGGTGGCCCGCCTCCTCCGCCACGCGGACCACCGCCCGTCGAGCCTCGGCGTGGCGCAGGGTGTTGGTCACGCCCTCCTGGGCGATGCGCACCGCGGCCAGCTCGACCTGGGGGTCGACCGCCGGGAGCGGGTCGGGCAGCGCGATCTCGACGTCGAGCCCGACGGGGGCCAGCCGCTCCACGATGCCCCGCACGTCGGCCAGCGTGGGCTGGGGCGCCAGCTCCACGGCGCGGTCGCCGTCCGCCTCCCGCAGCACCTGCACGGCGTGGCGCATGCCGGTGAGCGCCTCCTTGCCGGCGTCCGCGATCCAACGCACCGCCTCGACCGCCACCTCGGGCCGGCCGGGGGCCAGCCGCTCGGCCGCCTGGGCCCGGAGCACGATGGCGCTCACGTGGTGGGCGACCACGTCGTGAAGCTCGCGGGCGATGCGGGTGCGCTCCTCCACCACCACCTTCTGCGACTCGACCGCTCGCAACCGCCGCTGCTCACGCACGAGCGCCCCCAGGAACGTCGTGCCCGCCACCACGAACAGCGAGAACAGCACCCGCGACCAGCCGAAGCCGGCAACCAGCGTCAGGCCGTCGAGGTCGCCGAACAGCATCCCCGTGCCTGCCAGGCACACGGCGCCCGCCACCAGCGGGCTGATGGCACCCGACTGCGCGACCACGTAAGCGACGGCGAGGACGGGCAGCAGGTGGAACTCGGCGGCATGGCCGAGCACGCCTCCACCGGGTGCACCGGGTGGACGCCCGCCGTACAGCGGCAGGCTCAGCACCACGACGTAGAGCGGCACCGCGAGGAGCAGGGCTACCGGCGGCACCATGCGCCGGAACGTGAGCACCGCCGCCGTCGCCCACATCGCCACCTGGTTCTGGCCCGCCGGCAAATGGAGCGTGCTCCCGTCACCGACCGGGGGCAGCTGCACGGCGAGCGTGGCAGCCGTCCAGCCCACGACGATCAGGACACCCACCATGAGGTCCTGACCGAGGTCGGGAAGGCGGCGCCACCACGCTCCGAGCTGGCCAGACATCGGCTCACGGTAACCAGCCGGCGGTCGCGGTTCATCGGCCGAAAGGTGGAACGACCCGCCAGGCACATCGGCCCTTCGGACCAGGGGAAACGCCACGTGCGACCGATGTGCCCCTGACCAGGGCCTCCGTACGTTCGCTCCATGGCGAGCACCTACAGGGAACCAGCACGAACAACGACCCGTCGGATTCCCAGGATCCTTGTCGCCGGCCTGCTAGTCGTCATCGCGGCGATCGCCGCAGCCTCCGGCTACGAGTTGCTGGCGTCCTCGTCCTCGACGGCCGCACCACCCATCGACGTCCCTCCCTCATCCGGACCGCCGTCGCCGTCGCCGCCGCCGCCGCGCAGTGAGCTCCGTGGTCCGCTCGGCGAAGCTGACGGTGCCGTCCCCGACGGCACGACGGTCTTCGATGACGAGATTCCGGGCGTCGCCAACCTTGATCCAGCTCTCCTCGGTCCCCTGCGCCAGGCCGCAACGGATGCCGCAGACGAGGGCGTCGAGTTCCACGTCAACAGCGGCTGGCGTTCCCCGGAGTACCAGGAGCAACTACTCCGTGAGGCGGTCTCGAAGTACGGATCCGATGAGGAAGCCGCCCGATGGGTAGCCACCGCGGACACGTCTCTGCACGTGTCGGGGGACGCGGTCGACATTGGGCCCTCCGACGCCACGGCCTGGCTGTCCGAGCAGGGCGACGAGTACGGGTTGTGCCAGATCTACGGCAACGAACCCTGGCACTACGAACTGCGCCCCGAAGCCATCGATCACGACTGCCCGCCCATGTATGCCGACCCCACCCAGGACCCGAGGATGCAACAGTGACCAGCACGCTCTCCCACCGCCTGGAAGAGTGCGAAGCCTCCCGGGCCCGCGAGGCCGCCCCGCACACGAACGCCGCCCCCGGGGCGGGACGAGTTGCGGGAGGCGGCCCGCGCTGTCATGGCGGCTACTTCGGGTCGCGGTTGAACTTCGACGCCGACCAGAAGTAGCCGAGCACCGCGAGACCTAGGCACCAGACGACCGCGAGCCACCCGTTGTGGCCGATCTCGCTGCCGAGCAGCAGTCCGCGCATGGTCTCGATAGCGGGCGTGAACGGCTGGTACTCGGCGATCGGCTGGAACCAGCCCGGCATCCCGTCGACCGGGACGAAGGCGCTGGAGAGGAGCGGCAGCAGGATCAGCGGCAGCGCGTTGTTGCTGGCGGCCTCAGCGTTCGGGCTGATCAGGCCCATGCCGACCGCGATCCAGGTGAGCGCCAGGGCGAACAGCGTGAGCAGCCCGAACGCCGCCAGCCACTCCAGGGCGGTGGCGTCCGTGGACCGGAAGCCGATGGCCACAGCGACGGCGCCCACGAGGACCACGCTCATGATCGACTGCAACACGCTGCCGATGACGTGCCCGATGAGCACCGAACCGCGGTGGATCGCCATCGTGCGGAAGCGGGCGATGATGCCCTCGGTCATGTCGTTGGAGACGGACACCGCGGTGCCGATTGTGGTGCTGCCGATGGTCATCAGCAGGAGGCCCGGCACGAGGTAGGCGATGTATGCGGAGCGGTCGGCGCCGCCGCCGATGCCCGAGCTCAGTGCGTCGCCGAAGATGTAGACGAAGAGCAACAGCAGCATGATCGGCGTGAGCAGCAGGTTCAGGGTCAGGGACGGGTAGCGCCGCGCGTGCAGAAGATTGCGGCGCAGCATCGTGGACGAGTCGCGCACGGCGAGGGAGAGGGAGCTCATCGGACAGACTCCTTGGGCTGGCTGGGCTGGCTGGGCGGGCCGGACTGGCCGGGCTGCGGGTCGGTGCCGGTCAGGGCGAAGAACACGTCGTCGAGGTCGGGGGTGTGCACGGTCAGCTCGTCGGCCTCGATGCCGGCAGAGTCCAGCCAGTCGAGGACGGAGCGCAGCTGGCGCTGGCTGCCGTCGTTGGGGATCTGCAGCGCCAGCGCCTCATCGTCCCGGCTGACCTCGCGCAGCGCGACGGCGGCGGACTGGTATGCGGACGGGTCGGAGAAGCGGAGCCGGACGTGGCCGCCGGGGACCAGCCGCTTCAGCTCCTCGGCGGTGCCCTGCGCGGCGATCTTGCCGTCGTTGAGCACGGCGATACGGTCGGCGAGCTCATCTGCCTCGTCGAGGTACTGCGTGGTGAGGAAGACGGTGACGCCGCCGGAGACCAGCTCGCGGATGATCTGCCACATGTTGCGCCGGCTGCGCGGGTCGAGGCCGGTGGTCGGCTCGTCGAGGAAGATGATCCGCGGGTTGCCGACCAGGGTCATGGCGATGTCGAGGCGGCGCTTCATGCCACCGGAGTAGGTGGAGGCGGGCTTCTTCGCCGCCTCGACCAGGTCGAAGCGCTCCAGCAGCTCGACGGTGACCCGTCGCCCCTCGCGGCGGGAGAGGTGGTGCAGGTCCGCCATGAGGAGCATGTTCTCCTCGCCGGTGATCAGGCCGTCGACGGCGGAGAACTGTCCGGTGACGCCGATCGCGGCGCGGACCGCCTGGGGGTCGGCGGCCAGGTCGTGGCCGCCGATGTGGATGTCGCCGGTGCCCGGGTCGGGGGAGATAAGGGTGGACAGGATCTGAACGGCGGTGGTCTTGCCGGCGCCGTTCGGGCCGAGCAGGGAGAAGATCGTTCCTTCGGGGACCGCCAGGTCGACCCCGTCGAGCACGACCTTGTCGCCGTAGGACTTGCGCAGCCCGTTCGCAGCGATGGCCAGGTTCGTCATGATGGTGCTCCTTGAGAGGCTGCGGGTCAGAGGCTGCGGGCGGCGATGTCGCCGTGGGAGGTGGTCGCGTGGATGTTCAGGCCGGCGGCGGCGCCGTCGGTGTTCTTGAGCGCGTTGTGGATGCGGCCGTAGCCGGTGCCGGCGTCCAGGGCGGCTGAGACGCCGGTGGCGGCGCCGACCGAAATGTCGCCGGACTGGGTGCGGAGCACGACCGTGCCGCGCACGGCCTCGGCGATCCGGATGTCGCCCCTTGCGGTGCTGATCTCCGCGGAGCCGTTGAGCCGGCCGACCTCGACGTCGCCGTCGATCGCAGTGAGGCGGACGCTCGCGGCCTCGTCCAGCTTGATCTGGCGGTATGCGCCTTCGAAGGCGACGTCGCCGAGGCGGCCGACGGCCCGGAATTCGGCGCTGGCGGCCTTGGCCTCGACCCGGGAACCGGCGGGCAGCTGGACCGTCACCTCGATGGATCCCGACGGGCCGCGGTACTGGTTCTTCGCTGAAGTCTCGATCCGCAGGCCGCCGTCGCCGTATTCGACCGTGGTCTGCTCCGCTGCCTTCACGTCGCGGCCCTTCGAGGCGTTCGCGGGCAGGACCTCGACCGTGGTGTCGGCCCGGTCGGCGGCGATGAACCGGACGCGCCCCGCGGGGATGTCCAGGACGGCGGAGATCGGGGCGGGGGTGTCGAACTTCTGCATCGTGCTCTCCTGTGCTCGTTGTTTCTGACACCAGAAACGCTACGTTGCATTCGTCATTCCAGCAACGAACATGTTGCAGAGAGATAGATTCAATGCAGCTCAGAGGGATGGAATCATTGCGATGGCAATGAACCTTAATGCAACGGAGGAGGGATCGCCGTTGCAATAGATTGGGAATGAACGCTATGTTGGCGGCATCAACGAGCACGGAGGAGGTCGCGATGCCGGGAGGCAGGCTCACCCAGCAGGAACGCCAGCAGATCGCGCAGGGGCTGGCCGACGGCCTCGCCTACGCGGAGATCGCCAGGCGCCTCGATCGTCCAACCTCGACGATCACGCGTGAGGTGATGCGCAACGGGGGCCCCACCGCCTACCGCGCCGACCTGGCCCACCGCGCCACCGAACGCCGCGCCCGCCGGCGCACGCAGGCCGCGCCCCGAGGGCCGGACGCGCCCCCGCAGCCCCACGGACGCGACGCCGAGGCCGTGCGCGAGTACGAGGAGACGCTCACGACTGTCATGGAGGCCTCGGGCCTGCCCAAGATGATGTCCCGGGTGCTGACCTGCCTCTACACCACCGACGCGGGCAGCCTCACCGCCGCCGAACTCGCCCAGCGCCTCCAGGTCAGCCCGGCGACCATCTCGAAAGCGATCACAGTTCTCGAAAGCCAGGGGCTCGTCCGTCGGGAACGCGACGAACGCCGCCGCGACCGCTACATCGTCGACGACGACATCTGGTACCAATCGATGGTGGCCAGCGTCCGGTCCAACGCCCAGGTCGTCGAGACCGCACGGCAGGGCGTCGCCATCCTCGGCCCAGGCACCCCGGCCGCCAACCGGCTCGAGAACGCCGCCCGCTTCCTCGACTTCGTCGGCGAGAGCATGGCACGCGCCGCGGAGCAGGCCCGCGAGGTCCTCTACACGAAAGCCGAACCGACCTCAGGCGGCACTACCAAGGCACGTTCAGATGGGGATGGACAGCCGTCTTGACGGTCACCACTAGTGGTGTCCGCGCCGGATCCATCCACCTGAGTCGACCCCATCGCGCCCAAGCCTCCCCGGCAGGATCCACATGTGCGCGACCGGAGGCCATGGCGGCTGGCACATCGTGCTCGTTGACAGAGGGGGCGGCTGAGCGACCGCCAGATGTGCGCGAACCTGCGGAGAGCGGCTCTGGAACCTGGTCCATCTGGGGCAGCAGACTGACCGTGAGGGGTCGATGAAAGACGAATCTGCCAACAACGGGGAAAGCTCTGACGAACGTGCCAACCGGGAGTTGATCGAGCTCCTCAACGAGCTACGGGTGGCGCTTCCGGGCGTCCAGGTGCTCTTCGCGTTCCTGCTCACCGTTCCGTTCTCGCAGCGCTTCGACCAGTTGGATGACACTGATCGCCGGGTGTACTTCGCCGCGGTGCTTGCGACCGCGGCAGCGACAGTCTTCCTCATCGCCCCGAGTGCGCATCACCGCCTCCGGTTCCGCTCGGGCGTCAAGGAACAGTTGCTTCACGTCGCCAACGTGTTCGCGATCATCGGTCTGGTGCTCTTGGCGTTCGCCGTGACCGCCGTGACCTTCGTCATAACGGGTGTGATCTATCCCGGCACCCTTCCTGGAATTGTCGCAGGGGTTCTCGCCGGCACGTTCACCATCGTCTGGTTCGTGGTACCCGTCTTCTACCGCCACGAGAAGACGCCGGAGGCGGACCCGCCGGATGACCGGCGTTGACATCTTGGGTTCACCAGTGCCCCGGGGCCGTGTCATGTCCGGGCCTCGCCATGCCCCGCTCGCGTCGCGTCGGGCCGTCGGTTTGGCGGTACGGCTCGGCGGCGTCGATCATCGGGGGTCAGATCGAGCCCAGAGAGGGAACGCCCGTGTCGTCGATTCGCTGGTTCAAGGTGATCGCCCTGGCCGAAGCCGTGTCGTACCTGGTGCTGCTGGCCGCCTCGGTGGCCAAGCGCACGCTCGACGCCCCCGAGTTCGTGGCCGTCATCGGGCCGATCCACGGGGTGATCTTCCTGGCCTACGTCGCCCTCGCGCTCTACGTGCGCGAGCGGCTGGGCTGGACCGGCTGGACCACGGTCATGGTGATCGTCGCCGCGGTCATCCCCCTGGGCGGGCTGGTCGTCGAGAAGCGTGTGCCCGACGAGGCACCGTCGGCGAGCGGGGCCGCTCCGGCCGATGTCACCAGCTAACGAGCAGTGACCGTCAGCTCTTGACCAGGCGCTCGATGGCCCTGGTCGCTTCGCTGACCTTGTCGGCGGCGTCGGGCGCCCCCGAGGCGACCGCGTCGGTGACGCAATGGTGCAGGTGCTCGTCGAGCAAGCCGACGGCCACGCTCTGCAGGGCGCTCGTGACGGCGGAGATCTGCGTGAGCACGTCGATGCAGTACGTGTCCTCGTCGACGAGGCGTTGCAGACCGCGGACCTGGCCCTCGATGCGGCGCAGTCGCCGGAGGTAGTCGTCCTTGGTCATCGAGTAGCCAACCACGCTCATACCCTAGCGGGGTATTGGGCTCTCGGCACGGTCGCGTAGGGTGGGGCACGTGCTCATCGGATCGCATGTCAAGCAGGCCGACCCGCTCGGCACCGCCGCCGCCGAAGGCGCCGACGTGGTGCAGATCTTCCTCGGCGACCCGCAGAGCTGGAAGAAGCCCAAGCCCCGGGAAGACGCCGCCGAGCTGCTGGCGTCGGACGTGCCCATCTACGTGCACGCGCCGTACATCATCAACCTGGCCTCCCCCAACAATCGGGTGCGCATCCCGTCGCGCAAGGTGCTGCAGCAGGCATGCGACGCGGCGGCCGAGATCGGCGCCCGGGCCGTCATCGTGCACGGCGGCCACGTCACCGCCGACGACGAGCCCGACGCCGGGTTCGCCCGCTGGCGCAAGGGCATCGACTCGATCGAGACCGAGGTGCCGATCTACCTCGAGAACACGGCCGGCGGCGACCACGCCATGGCCCGGCACTTCGACACCATCGGCCGGCTGTGGGACCACATCGGCGACACGGGAATCGGCTTCTGCCTCGACACGTGCCACGCGTGGGCCGCGGGAGAGGCGCTGGTCGACGCTGTCGAACGCATCATCGGCATCACCGGGCGCGTCGACCTGGTGCACTGCAACGACTCGAAGGACGAGGCGGGGTCGGGCCGCGACCGCCACGCCAACCTGGGCACCGGCAGCATCGACCCCGACCTGCTGGTCGCCGTGGTGTCCGCGGCCGGTGCGCCGGTCATCTGCGAGACGGCCGACGAGGGTCGCAAGGACGACATCGCCTTCCTGAAGGCCCACCTCGGCGACTGAGACCTGCCGAGAGGTCAGGCCAGGCCCAGCGCCGCCGACTCGTCCTGGGCGACCCGCTCGACGTCGTCGCGCACCAGCGTGCGGTAGAGGTCGGCGTAGAGACCCCCAGCTGCGAGCAGGTCGGCGTGGACACCCCGCTCGACGATCTGGCCGTCGTCCACAACCAGGATCTGGTCGGCCGTCGTGATCGTCGACAGCCGGTGGGCGATCACGATGCTGGTCCGCCCGGCCAGCGCTTCGGCCAGCGCCCGCTGGATCGCCGCCTCGTTCTCGCTGTCGAGCTGGCTGGTCGCCTCGTCGAGGATGACGATGGCCGGGTCCTTGAGCAGCATGCGGGCGATGGCCAGTCGCTGCTTCTCGCCCCCGGACAGGCGGTAGCCCCGGTCCCCCACGAGCGTGTTGTAGCCGTCGGGCAGGCGGGCGATCACATCGTGGATCTGCGCAGCCCGAGCGGCGGCGACGAGCTCGGCGTCGGTCGCATCGGGCCGGGCGTAGCGCAGGTTGTTGCCGACCGTGTCGTGGAACAGGTGAGGGTCCTGGGTGACCGCCCCGACGGCCGCGTGCAACGAGTCCTGGGTGACGTCACGCACGTCGTGACCGTCGATGCGGACGGCCCCGTCGGTCACGTCGTAGAGGCGTGGCACCAGCATCGACAGCGTGGTCTTGCCGCCGCCCGACGGCCCGACCAGCGCCACCAGCTGGCCCGGTTCGATCGTCGCAGTCACGCCGCGCAGGACCTCCCGCGCCGCGCCGCCGCCGCCGTCCGGAGACCCGATCAGATCGCCGCCCACATCGGTCGGTCCGTGGTCGACCAGGCCGTCGCTGTCCGCGCCGGCCCGTCCGCTGACGTCGTCACCGTTGCGGACCGGGCGACTCCCGACCTCATCGACGGCCGCATGACCGTCGCCGTTGCGATCGCTCGCTGCGCCATCGACGTCGGGATCGCTGCCGCGGCCGTTCCCGACCAGCTGACCCAGGCCGACCGTCGGGTCGAGCTCGAGGGTGGGCACGATGACCTTGTCGGGGTAGGCGAAGTGCACCCGGTCCAGCTCGATGCGGCCCCGGACGCCGGTGAGCTCGACGGCGTCGGGCCGGTCGACCAGGGGCAGCGGTGCATCCAGCACCTCGAACACCCGCTCGAACGAGACCATCGCCGTCAGCAGGTCGACGTGGGCATTGCTCAGCGAGGTGAGCGGCCCGTACAGGCGGGTGACGTAGGCGGCCAGGGCCACGAGGGTGCCGATGGACAGAGTCCCGTTGATGACCTGCAGGCCGCCGACCCAGTAGACGGCCGCGGTGCCGATGGCTCCCACCAGGCCGAGGGCGATGAAGAACGTGCGCCCGTACAGCGCCGAGCGGATGCCCGTGCGGCGCACGGCGTCTGCCCGCCGGGCGAACGACCGCTCCTCGTCGGCCGTGCGGCCGAACAGCTTCACGAGCAGGGCCCCGGACACGTTGAACCGCTCGGTCATCGTGGCGTTCATCGAGGCGTTGAGGTCCATCTGCGTACGGGTGATGGACTGCAGGCGGCGGCCCACCCGCTTTGCCGGCACGATGAACAGCGGCAGCACCACCAGCGACAGCAGCGTCAGCCGCCAGTCGAGGAACGCCATGGCCATCAGGGTGGTGACCAGGGTGATCAGGTTGGACGCCACGCCGCCGATCGTCGTGGTCAGGGCCCGCTGCGCGCCGATGACGTCACTGTTGAGGCGGTTGGTGAGCGCTCCCGTCTGGGTGCGCGTGAAGAACGAGATGGGCATGCGCTGCACGTGGCCGAACACGGCCACCCGCAGGTCGTAGATGACGCCCTCGCCGATGCGGGCCGACAGCCATCTGTCGACGATCGCCAGCGCCGCGCCCGCGACGGCGGCGAGCACCGCGACGGCGGCGAGCAGGTGCAGCAGACCACGCTCGCCCTGGTTGATCCCCTGAGGAATCGCTTCGTCGATGATCTGGCGGAAGACCAGCGGTGGCGCGAGCTGCACCAGGGCGACCGCCACGATGACGGCCAGGTAGCCGAGCAGCATCGCCCGGTACGGCCGGGCGAACCGCAGCACCCGCCGGACCACGTTCCAGTCGAACTTGGCGTCGCCGAGCTGGCTGGGATCGGCACCGAGCATGCCTCCGCCCATGCGCATGGCCCCGCCACCTCCTCCTCCGACTCGAGCACCGACTGCCATGGGAGGGAGGGTACGGCGACGCCCACTCGATCACGCCGAGACCGGCAGGCCGCGCGGTCGACGACGGGTGCGGGCGGGTGGGTGGCGGTCAACCCTGTGCAGAGACCACCGGATTCCGACGCTTTTGGCGCAGGGTTACGCGCCTCGTGGCCGACCGATGCGCCGACGGTGGGCGGCAGAGGCCCGCACGAGCGACGGGCGGACCGGGCCGCGGGTCGTCAGGCGAGCGGCGGGTGGCGGTCGGCCAGGAAGGGCAGTGCGGCGCGCACCTCGGCGACACGGGCGGCGGTGACCTCGGCGACGAGCAGGGCCTCGGTGCCGGCGGCGGACGCCAGGGTCTCGCCCATCGGGTCGATGATGGCGCTGTCGCCGGCGTAGGCGAGCTTGCCGCCCTGGCCGACGCGGTTGCAGGCGACCACGTAGGCCTGGTTCTCGATCGCCCGGGCACGGAGCAGCGCCGACCAGTGGGCGCGGCGGGCGTCCGGCCAGTTGGCCACGCACAGGTAGACGTCGGTGTCGGGCGCGACCGCCCACCAGTCGTCGGCGAAGCGCAGGTCGTAGCAGACGAACAAGCTGACGCGCAGCCCCTCCACATCGACGGTCACCCGCTCCGTGCCCGCCGAGAACGACCGGTCCTCGCCGCCGTAGGCGAAGCGGTGGATCTTGCGATAGCGGTGCACGGTGCCATCCGGACCTGCCAGGACCAAGGTGTTGTAGGGGTGCTCGCCGGCGGCCGCCACCTCGGGGCACGAGCCGCACACCCACACCCCGTGAGCGGCGGCCTGGTCGGCGAGGAACTGCGAGGAGGGCCCACCCTGGGGCTCCGCGGTGCGGTCGACGCGCATCGAGAAACCGGTGGAGAACGTCTCGGACAAGACAACCAGGTGCGCCCCCGTCGACGCCGCGGCCTCGATCTGGGGCGCGAGCCGGGCGAAGTTTGCCGGCTTGTCCTCCCACACGATGTCGTGCTGCACGACGGCGACTTTCACGGCGCCACCTTCGCCGCCGCCTCGCCGGCACCGCCGAGCTTGCCGAGCCGGGCCACCGCGTCGCGCAGCACTTCCTGGCGCTTCGGCGAACGAGAATCGGACGAGGTGCCGGCCCTTGTCGGCATCGGCGTAGAACACCTGGTTGGGCACGGCGACAACCCCGCACAGGTCGGGCAGGCCGCGGCAGAACGCCATGCCGTCGCCGTCCGGGCGCAGCGGCCGGATGTCGACGGTGACGAAGTAGGTCCCCTGGGGCCGGAACACAGTGAACCCGGCCTCGTCGAGCCCGGCGCACAGTTGGTCGCGCTTGGCGGCGAGGTCGGCAGCCAGGTCGGTGAAGTACCGGTTGGGCAGGTCGAGCCCGGCCGCGATGGCGGGCTGGAACGGCCCGCCGCTCACGTAGGTGAGGAACTGCTTGGCCGTGGTGACGGCGGTGACCAGGGCGGGCGACGAGCACATCCAGCCGATCTTCCACCCGGTGGTGTTGAACGTCTTGCCGCCCGACGAGATGGCGACGGTGCGGTCGCGCATGCCCGGCAGCGTGGCCAGCGGGATGTGCTCGTGGTCGTCGAACACGAGGTGCTCGTACACCTCGTCGGTGACGACGACCAGGTCATGTTCGACGGCGACCGCCGCGATGGCCTCGAGCTCCGTGCGGTCGAGCACCGTGCCCGTCGGGTTGTGCGGAGAGTTGACGAGCAGGAGGCGGGTACGGGCCGTGATCGCGCCGCGCAGGGCGTCGACGTCGAGCCGGTAGTCGGGCGGCCGCAGCGTCACGAACACGGGAGTGGCGCCGGCCATCGCGATCGAGGCCTGGTAGCTGTCGTAGGTCGGCTCGAGCACGACGACCTCGTCGCCCGCCTCGCACAGCGCGAGGCAGGCCGCGGCGATGGCCTCGGTGGCGCCGGTGGTCACCAGGACCTCGGTGTCGGGGTCGTAGGCGAGCCCGTACCACCGCTGCTGGTGCCGGACGATCGCCTCGCGCAGCGCGGGGACGCCCCGGCCGGGCGGGTACTGGTTGTGCCCGGTGCGGATCGCCTCGACCGCGGTGTCGAGCACGACTGCCGGCCCGTCGTAGTCGGGGAAGCCCTGGCCCAGGTTGATGGCGCCGGTCTGCACGGCGAGGGCCGACATCTCGGCGAAGATCGTGGTGCCGAACCCCTGGAGTCGACTGGTCAGGTAGGGCACCCGGTCGCGGTCAGCCATGGCGCCGCCGAGCGTAGGGTAGGCGACGCATGGGGGCGGCCTGGACCTCTTCCGCCTATTAGCCGTACCGGATTCGACGCCGTCGAAGGGTGCCTTGCTCACCTCCATGACGTTTTCGACCGCTTCCCGGACGGGTTAGCGGTCGAGCGAACCAAACCGCCAAGCCGCTCGACAGCTTCATTGGCCTGCCTGTGACAATGCCGTCGGCTCGTCCTCCCGGCCGCCGCGGTCTGGCGCAGGTTCTCGACCAGCGCTCGGGGGTCGACCTTCTCCTGGATGTAGCCGGGCACCGACGCCACCCGCAGGTACTCGGCCAGATCCTGTTCGTCTTTCCCCTTCCACACGAGCTGTGGGTCGAGCGTGGGGTCGCGTGGGTAGAGCGCCTGGCCGGGCTGCTGCTCGTCGTCGGCGAAGAAGTCGGACAGCTCGCTCGTCGGAATGTTGACCCGCGTGTCCGAATGGTGGGTCGCCGTCACGGGCGTGGGCCCCGCCGCCTTGTTCCGTGCCGCCATGGTTTAGTCCCGCCTGTGCTCGTCGATGGCCTTGGCAGCCAACGGGTACTCGGCCCGCAGGATCGCCTCCACCTGGCGGCGGAGCTCGGGCACACGTTCGCGGGCGGTGACCTCGAGGATGGACCCGGCGATCTGCTCGTACGCGTGCACCACGAGGTTGCGAAAGCCGGTGATCCGTCCCCACTCGATGTTCGGGTGACGAGCGCGAAAGTCATCCGGGAGGCGGTTCACCCCTTCACCGATGATCGTGAGCGACCACAGCACCGACGAGCGGATCGGGTCGTCCTCGCCCAGGTCGTCTCCCACGAGCCGGGTCAGCGCCTCGGCTATCGCGTCGCTGCGGTCGACGATGTCCACCAACAGCAGCTCGATGCGGCGCTCAGGCGGCATGCAACAACCTCGCCTCGGCGAGCACGTCGTCGCGGATGTACCAATGGATCGACTGGCGCCCGACGAGGTCGACCGTGCGGCCGAACAGTTGCTCGAGCTCGTGCTGCATGTCGACGATCTCCCAGCCCAACCTGGCGTCGGGCCGCAGCTCGTACAGCAGATCGATGTCGCTCTCACCGGTGAAGTCGTCGTGGAGCGCCGACCCGAACAGGTCGAGGCGAGCGACGCCGTAGCGCCGGCAGATCTCGGCAAGGCGTTCCTCGTCGACCTCGATGCCGTCGCGGATCTTCATCGCGCCAGCATCCCAGACGAGTCCTGTGCGACGGCGGACGAGATGACCGAGACGGCATCCCACGGGTCGGTCACCTCGACGAACGCCCAGCGGCCGTACCGGCGCGCCGCATTCACCGCCGGCACCCACTGGTTGCGGGCGGCCGCCACCTTGTGCGCCGTGTCGCGCCGGGCGGCGCTCGAACTGCTGCTGACCGCCGCGCTTGCGCGCCCGGGGGATCGGCATGAAATACGACGACGGCCGCCGGCCCTCGACGACGACGTCGGTGATGCCCTCGGCGTCGAACTGGAAGTGGCGCGTCGGCTCGTCATACGGCGAGTTGAGGATCGGATCCTCGATGACGACCTGTGTCCTGCCCATCTGCCCGACACCTTACGGACCGTGCGTGACCGCCCGAGCCCATCGACCTGTTGCTGGCCGCACCCACGCACGGGGACTTGGGGTTAGTGGTGGTAGGTCGGCCTAACCTCACGGCATGGCCTTCGACCACACGATCGACGACCGCGCCGGGTTGCGGCGTCTGTACGCCGAGCCGCACAAGATCGTCGCCGACAAGGCGATCGACCACGTCGACGAGAAGGCTCGGGCGTTCCTGGCCCGGGCGCCGTTCGTGGCGCTGGCCACCACGGGGCCGAACGGCACCGACGTCTCGCCCCGGGGCGGCCCGCCCGGCTTCGTGGCCGTGATCGACGCGAACGCGCCTCGCGCTCGGCGACCTGGCCGGCAACCGGCGGCTCGACAGCTTCGAGAACGTGCTGGCCAACCTCATCGGTCGGCCTGCTGTTCCTGATCCCCGGCATGTCGGAGACGCTGCGGGTCAACGGGCGGGCGTCGCTCACCACCGACCCGACCGTGCTGGACGCCTGCGCGTTCGACGGCACCCAGCCGAAGGTCGCGCTGGGGGTCGACGTCGACGAGGTGTTCCTGCACTGCGCCAAGGCGTTCCGCCGCTCGGGCCTGTGGGACACGGAGACCTGGCCGGCGGCCGGCGAGCGCCCACGGGCGGCCGACATCTGGCGCGACCACCTCGAGCTCGACGTGTCGGCCGACCTGATCGAGGCGGATCTCGAGGAGGGCTACGCCGCGTCGATGTGGGAGGCCGGGGGCGCCGACGCCCCCGAGCGGTGACGCCGGCAGATCGTTGTCCCCGGCAACCTTGACCCGAAACGGTCGCCGGGCGACGGTCGCGCTTCAAAGAACCACGGGCGACGCCTGCTCGTGGACCCGAGCTCGACAGCGTGCCGCGAGTCGATTTCTGACGGGGTGTCAGATATCGTCGCAGCCGTGGATCTGAGGGAGAGCGCCGAGGACCGGTCGTTCCGTGACGAGGTGCGATCCTTCCTCGAGGACAGCCTGCGAGACGATTTCGCGGAGGTGCGCGGCCGGGGCGGCCCCGGCGACGAGCACGCCCTGTTCGACGAGCGGCTGGCGTGGGAACGGCACCTGGGCGCCCACGGGTGGACGTGCGTGGGCTGGCCCAAGGAGCACGGCGGCCGCGGGCTGACGCTGCGCCGGCACGTCGTCTACTACGAGGAGTATGCCCGGGCCCGGGCGCCCGGCCGGTTGGGGCACATCGGCGAGGGGCTGTTGGGCCCGACCGTGATCGCCTTCGGCACCCCCGAGCAGCAGCAGCGCTTCCTGCCTCCGATCGTGGCGGGCGAGGAACTGTGGTGCCAGGGGTACTCCGAGCCCAACGCCGGCAGCGACCTGGCCAACGTCGCCACCCGGGCCCAGCGCGACGGCGACGACTGGACGATCCACGGTCAGAAGGTGTGGACCTCGCTCGCCCACTGGGCCGACTGGTGCTTCGTCCTCGCCCGCACGTCGCCCGTCGCCGACCCGCAGCGCAAGCACGCGGGCATCTCCTATCTGCTGGTGCCGATGCGCCAGGACGGCATCGAGATCCGCCCGATCGTGCAGGTCACCGGCGACAGCGAGTTCAACGAGGTCTTCTTCGACGGCGCCCGCACCGCGGCGGGCAACGTGGTCGGCGGCGTCGACGAGGGCTGGAAGGTCGCCATGGGCACCCTCGCCTTCGAGCGGGGCGCCTCGACGCTGGGACAGCAGCTCAACTTCCGCAACGAGCTCGACGCCATCACCGACGTCGCCCGCCGCAACGGCACCGCCGCCGACCCGGTCATGCGCCAGCGGCTCGCCCGGGCGCACATCAGGCTCGAGATCATGCGGCTCAACGCGCTGCGTACGCTGGCCGGCACCGAGAACGGCTCGCTCGGCCGCGAGGCGCTGATCGGCAAGCTCTACTGGTCCACGTTCCACCGGGGGCTGGGCGAGCTGGCGATGGACGTGCTCGGCGCCGAGGCCACCGTGTGCGGCGAGGCGGGCGACCCACGGGCGTACGACCCCAACGCCTTCCAGCGGCTGTTCATGTTCAGCCGGTCCGACACCATCTACGCCGGGTCGAACCAGATCCAGCGCAACATCATCGGCGAGCGTGCGCTCGGCCTGCCCCGGGAGCCACGGGTGGCGACAGACAACAGAGAGCCACGCACGGCGACAGACGACAAGGAGCCACGGTGACATCTCCCCGTCCCACCGAGCCCGCCGGGCACGACCTGCTGGCGGGCAAGATCGCGGTGGTCACCGCCGCGGCGGGCACCGGCATCGGGTCGGCCACCGCCCGGCGCCTGCTGGCCGAGGGGGCGACGGTCGTCGTGAGCGACGCCCACGAGCGGCGCCTGAAGGAGACCGCGGCCGAGCTCGCCGGCACCGTGCGGGCCGACGGCTCCGCCAGCGCCGAGCCGTTGGCCGTCGCCTGCGACGTCACCGACGAGGCCCAGGTGCAGGCGTTGTTCGCCGCCGGGGTCGACGCCCACGGGCGCATCGACATCGTCGTGAACAACGCCGGGCTGGGCGGCACCGCCGACATCGTCGACATGTCCGACGAGCAGTGGGCCAAGGTCATCGACGTCACGCTCACCGGCACCCTGCGCTGCACACGTGCGGCGCTGCGCATCCTCAACCCGCAGGGCTCGGGCGTGATCGTCAACAACGCCTCCGTGCTCGGCTGGCGGGCCCAGGCCGGCCAGGCCCACTACGCCGCGGCCAAGGCGGGCGTCATGGCGCTCACCCGCAGCGCGGCGATCGAGGCCGCGCCCCACGGCGTGCGCGTCAACGCCGTTGCGCCCAGCCTGGCCATGCACCCCTTCCTGGCCAAGGTCACCAGCGACGAGCTGCTCGACGAGCTCGCGCAGCGCGAGGCGTTCGGCCGACCGGCGGAGCCGTGGGAGATCGCCACCGTGATCGCGTTCCTGGCCAGCGACTACTCGACCTACATGACCGGCGAGGTGGTGAGCGTCAGCTCACAGCACCCGTGACCGAAGGATGACGATGGCGCAGACGGTGTTCGAGTCACTCGACGAGGTGCGGGCGGCGGTGGGGACCACGCTCGGCACGAGCGAGTGGATCGAGGTCACGCAGGACCAGGTGAACCTCTTCGCCGACGCGACGGGCGACCACCAGTGGATCCACGTCGACGTCGAGCGGGCGACGAAGGAGAGCCCGTTTGGCGGCCCCATCTCGCACGGCTACCTGACGTTGTCGCTCACCAACCTCGTGCTGCCCCAGGTGCTCGACGTGCGCGGCGTGTCGTTGGGCGTCAACTACGGGACCGGCAGGGTGCGCTTCCCCGCCCCGGTGCCCGTGGGCGCCCGAGTGCGGGGCACGGCCGAGCTGACCGCCTGCGACGAGATCGCCGGCGGCGTGCAGACCACCATCGTCATCACGATGGAGATCGACGGCGGCACCAAGCCGGCGTGCGTGGTCGAGTCGCTCAGCCGCTGGTTGGCGTAGACGGCGGCCGGACCTGCCACCGGTGGGCCGACGGCGCGGTCGTCAGACCGACACGATGACCGACGACCCGTGGCCGAACAGGCCCTGGTTGGCGGTGATGCCCACGCGGGCGCCCTCGACCTGACGACCCTCGGCCCGGCCCCGCAGCTGCCACGCCACCTCGCACACCTGGGCCAGCGCCTGAGCCGGGACGGCCTCGCCGAAGCAGGCCAGTCCACCGGACGGGTTGACCGGCACCCGCCCGCCGATGGTCGTGTCGCCGTCGCGGACGAGCTGCTCGGCCTCGCCCGCCTTGCACAGCCCGATGTTCTCGTACCAGTCGAGCTCGAGCGCGGTCGACAGGTCGTACACCTCGGCCAGCGACAGGTCCTCGGGGCCGAGGCCGGCCTCCTCGTAGGCAGCATGGGCGATCGAGTCGCGGAACGTCAGGTCGGCGGCCGCGACCGCAGCCGTCGAGTCGGTGGCGAAGTTGGGCATCTCGATGACGGTGTTGGGGAAGCTCGGCGCCACCGTGGCCACGGCCCGCAGGCGCAGGGACGCCAGCCCCCGCTTGCGGGCGAACTCGGGCGAGGTCAGCACCACCGCGGCGCCGCCGTCGGACGTGGCACAGATGTCGAGGAGATGCAGCGGGTCGGCCACCACGGGCGACGCCAGGACGTCGTCGAGCGCCACCTCCTTGCGGTAGCGCGCGTACGGGTTGGCCAGGCCATGGCGGGCGTTCTTGACCTTGACCCGGGCGAAGTCCTCGGGCGTGGCGCCGTACAGGTCCATCCGCCGCCGGGCGTACAGAGCGAAGTACGCCGGGTTCGTCATGCCCATGAGGCGGAACCGCAGCCAGTCGGGGTCGTCGTAGCGCTCGCCGGCGTTGGGGGCGAGGAAGCCCTTGGGGGTCGTGTCGGCGCCGACCACCAGGGCGACGTCGCACATGCCGGCCAGGATGCGGGCCCGGGCCGTGTCGAGCGCCTGGGCGCCCGTCGCGCAGGCGGCGTAGGCGGTGGCGACGCGCGCGCCGTTCCATCCCAGTGCCTGTGCGAATGTGGCGCCGGCGACGTAGCCGGCGTAGCCGTTGCGGACGGTCTCGCCGCCGACGACGAGCTGGACGTCGGTCCAGTCGAGGCCGGCGTCGGCGAGGGCGGCACGGGCGGCGTGCACGCCGTAGGACTGGAAGGGGCGACCCCACTTGCCCCACGGGTGCATGCCCACCCCGACGACGGCGACCTCGGTGCTGCTCACGTTGCGTCCTTCCCGGCCGATGCGGCCGAGGCGGCCGAGGCGGCCGAGGCTGCGACGGGCTTCCAGCGCCAGATCGACCGGTCGGTCCCCTCGTCGTCGGTGTAGAGCCTCTCGATCACCAGCTCGACCGGCGTCCCCACGGTCAGGTCGTCGACGCCGTAGCCGTCGGCCACCTGGCCGAGCACGACGAGCCCCTCCGCCTCGAGCTCGACCGCCGCCAGCGCGAACGGGACGTACGGGTCGGCAGCCGGGATGTACGGCGGCGGCGGCTGGTAGCGGGCGTCGGTGTAGGACCAGACGCGCCCCGTCCGGGACAGCTCGACCTCGTCGAACTGCTCGCTGGTGCAGCCGGGGTTGCGGCAGAACGCCGTCTCCCGCGGGAAGAACACAGTGCGACACCGGGCGCAGCGCGTGCCCAGCAGCGCGGGCGCGTCGTCGGTGGTGAACCACCCCTCGACGGCCGGCGTCAGCACCGGCGTCGCGTTCGCATTCGACATGGCGATCCTCCCGGGACCGGTCGTGTGTCGGAGGTCATGGCGGCGTTCGTCCGGAGCGTTCCTGACACACCGTCAGAGATCGTGCCGAAGTGTGGCACAGCTCGGGTTTGGGGGCGAGTTGCGCACCGTGGTAGGCAGGCAGATCGCAATACCCGAAGGTCGGGTTTTGGGGGAGCCAAACCCTGTTATGCAACAGACCGAGTTCACCAAGACCGAGCGTGAGGCTCTGAAGGCCATCTACCGCTTCACGCGGGATGGCTCCGAGGCGCACACGGGCACGCTCGCGGATCGGCTCGGCCTGTCTCCCGGCACGGTCACGACGTTGGTCAAGCGGCTGGCCGACCGCAGCCTGGTCGACCACCGCCCGTACCAGGGCGTGACCTTCACCGACGAGGGCCGTCGCGCCGCGGTCGCCGCCATCCGCCGGCATCGCATCGTCGAGCGGTTCCTCGCCGACATGCTGGGCTACGCCTGGAACGAGGCCGACGAGCTGGCCGTGTCGTTCGAGCACGACCTGCCCGACGAGGTCACCGAGCGCCTGTTCGTCGCCCTGCACCGGCCGGCCACATGCCCGCACGGCTTCCCGATCCCGCAGCCCGAGGCGGCCGATCTGCCCAACACGCCCGAGCTCTACGACCTCGAGCCGGGCGACGTGGCCGAGGTGGCCGTGTCGGGGTCGACCGACGCCGAGATCCTGTCGTTCCTCGGCACGCTCGGCGTCGTGCCCGGGGTCGAGGTCGCCGTCATCGAGAAGCACCCGTTCGACGGGCCGCTGGTCGTCGAGATCGACGGCAAGAGCCGCACGATCGGCGAGCGGGTGGCCCGCCAGGTCTACGTCACCCGCACGATCGGCCCGCCGAAGGCGGCGGACGTGGCGGACGTGGCGGAGAGCAACGGCGACGACACCATCCAGTCACCCGAGAGATCCGAGACACTTCAGTAATCACAAGGGGGAGATGCACGATCATGGTGCAGCTTTTTGCCGCCGAAGGCGGCTATCAGGAGTTCACCCTCCGAGGGGGTGAATGGTTCGTCCTGATCGGTTCGGCGCTCACCGCGCTCCTGGCGCTCGCCGTCGGGTTCATCCTCATGAAGGGTGTCCTCGCCGCCGATCAGGGCACGCCCAAGATGATCGAGATCGCCAAGGCGATCCAGGAAGGCGCGCTCGCCTACCTGAAGCGGCAGTTCCGCACGATCGGGTTCATCCTCATCCCGCTCGCGGTGATCGTGTTCGTCACCTCGGTGGCGGTCGAGAAGCCGGGCGGCGACGAGGCGCTCTCGTTCTTCCAGTCCGGCTCGTTCCGCACCCTGGCGTTCATCGCCGGCTGCGTCATGTCGGGCCTGACCGGCTTCATCGGCATGGGCCTGGCCGTGCGCGGCAACGTCCGCACCGCGGCCGCCGCCCGCGAGGGCCAGATGGCCCCGGCACTGCAGGTGGCGTTCCGCACCGGCGGCGTGTGCGGCATGTTCTGCGTGGGCCTGGGACTGATCGGCGCCACGCTGATCATGATGGTGTTCCAGAACACCAGCTCGGCCATCCTCATCGGGTTCGGCTTCGGCGGCTCGCTGCTCGCCCTGTTCCTGCGGGTCGGCGGCGGCATCTTCACCAAGGCCGCCGACGTCGGCGCCGACCTCGTCGGCAAGGTCGAGGCGGGCATCCCCGAGGACGACCCCCGCAACCCCGCCACCATCGCCGACAACGTGGGCGACAACGTGGGCGACTGCGCCGGCATGGCCTCCGACCTGTTCGAATCGTACGAGGTCACCCTCGTCGCCTCGATCATCCTGGGCGTCCCCGCCTTCCAGCGGATCTTCCCCGACAACCCCGAGCTGTGGGCCATCGGCGCGATCTTCCCCCTGGCCGCCCGCGCGGTGGGGGTGCTGGCCTCGATCGTGGGCGTGTTCATGGTGCGGGCCCGTGAAGACGAGAAGTCGGCGATGGGCCCCATCAACCGGGGCTTCCTCACCGCCGGAATCCTCACCGTCGTCGGCACGCTGGTCACCGCCCTGGTCTACGTGGGCAACCCCGAGGGCGAGATCAGCAACGTCGGCTGGCGCATGTTCGGCGCGGTGCTCATCGGCCTGGTCCTGGCCCAGATCGTCAGCCGCATCACCGAGTACTTCACCTCGACCGAGAAGGCGCCGGTGCGGGAGATCGCCGATGCCACCGAGACCGGCCCCGCCACCACCGTGCTGGCCGGAACCTCGTCGGGCCTCGAGTCGTCGGTGTGGGCCGTCGTGGCCATCGCCGTCGCCCTGGGGGCCGCCATCGGCCTGGGCGGCGGCGACACGCAGTTCACGCTGTACCTCGTCGCCCTCACCGGCATGGGCATGCTGGCCACCACCGGCGTGGTGGTGTCGGAGGACACCTTCGGCCCCGTGGCCGACAACGCCGCCGGCATCGCGGAGATGACCGGCGAGTTCCACGGCGAGGCCGAGCGGGTCATGGTCAGCCTCGACGCGGTGGGCAACACCACCAAGGCCGTCACCAAGGGCTTCGCCATCGGCTCGGCGGTCATCGCCGCGGTGGCGCTGTTCGCCAGCTTCATCGAAATAGCCGGCACCGAGGTGCTGCCCGCCAGCCTGATCGAGGACCTGAAGGACACGTCCGGCGGCATCTTCAGCGCCATCCCGATCAACGTGGCCGATCCCAAGGTCTTCATCGGCCTGCTGATCGGCGGCGCGGTGCCGTTCCTGTTCTCGTCCCTGGCGATCAGGGCCGTGCAGCGGACGGCCGGTGTGGTGGTGCAGGAGGTCCGCAACCAGTTCGCCGACGGCAAGATCATGTCCGGCGAGAAGCGGCCCGACTACGCCCCGGTCATCGACATCTGCACCCGGGCCTCGCTGCGCGAGCTGGCCACGCCGGCGCTGCTGGCGGTGCTCACGCCGGTCATCATCGGCTTCGGCATCGGCTACACGGCGCTGGGCGCCTTCCTGGCGGCGGTCATCCTGGTGGGCCAGCTCATGGCCAACTACCTGAGCAACTCCGGTGGCGCCTGGGACAACGCCAAGAAGTACATCGAGGACGGCAACCACGGCGGCAAGGGCTCCGACGCCCACATGGCCGCGGTCATCGGCGACACGGTCGGCGACCCGTTCAAGGACACCGCCGGGCCGGCTCTCAACCCGCTCATCAAGGTGATGAACCTGGTGTCGCTGCTGATCCTGCCGGCGATCATCAGCCTGTCGAACATCAGCGAGGACAACCCCCTCAGCTCCACGCCCGAGCCGGCCGGTTACGCCGTCGCCGCGGTCGCGCTCGTGGTCCTGCTCGGGGCCATCGCGTTCTCGAAGCGCGAGGGTGCCGGCATCGCCGATGCCGGTGGCACCGACGGCACGCACAACGGCCAGGGCCCCAGCGACGTCGCCGAGGCCACGCCGGCCCCGGTGAGCTGACGCCCGGTCACGCACACCGACACGCAGTACGGCACATGGGGGCCGGCTCTTCGGAGCCGGCCCCCGCGCGTCGGCCTGCCCCCGGCCTCCTGGGGCCGCGCGGGCTTTTCGCGCCATTGACGCCGGCCGCGTGCCACGATCTGTCCCGTTGGTAGGGTCGATCACAGGGGGACATGCACATGGCTCGCACCGCTGGTACCGCTCTGGGCACGGCCGGCGCAGCACGCGTCGATCGCCGCCGCTTCCTCGCCGGGTCGGCCGCGGTCGCCGGCGGTGCCGCCCTCGCGGGACCGTTCGCCGGCTTCACCGCCGGGCCGGCCGCGGCCGCGGCACAACCGGTCCTGGGACCCGTCCCCGACCTGCGCGACGGCATCGTGCGGCTGTGGCTGCCCGACGGGTTCCAGTACCGCTCGTTCCACGACACCGAGACGCCGATCACCCTCGACGACGGCACCGCGCTGCCGGGCCGCCACGACGGCATGGCCGCCTTCCGCGGACGGCACGGCAACGTGCTGCTGGTGCGCAACCACGAGGTCAACGGCCCGGTGCCCGCGTTCGGCGACGCGACCAAGGCGTACGACCCGCAGACCGGCGGCGGCACCACCACCACCGAGGTGACCCGCTTCGGTGAGGTCGTGCGCTCCTTCACCAGCCTCAACGGCACGCAGATGAACTGCTCGGGCGGGCCGATGCCGTGGGACAGTTGGGTGACGTGTGAGGAGACGATCAACGGGCCCGATGTCGGCCCCGACTTCACCGGCGCCTCGAACGTGACGCTCGCCCAGCCCCACGGGTTCGTCTTCGAGGTTCCCGCCGACGGCCAGTCGAACCGCGAGCCCATCACGGCCGCAGGGCGCTTCGCTCACGAAGCGGTGGCCTTCGACCCGTTCCGGGGCGCGCTCTACCTGACCGAGGACAACTTCGGCTTCCCGTCCGGCTTCTACCGCTACCTGCCCGACCAGCACCCGCTGTTGCGCCGGCGCCTGGGCAACCGGGGGCGGCTGCAGATGCTGGCGGTCCGCGGCACACCGCAAGCCGACCTGGCTGCCACCCAACCCGAGGGTGCGACATACCGGGTCACGTGGGTCGACATCGACGACCCGGCACCATCGTTCCCGTACACGCCGGGGCAGACGGCGCCGACGTCGAACAACGACGCGATCAACCACGTCGGCAACCAAGGGCGGTCCCAGGGCGCGGCGTGGTTCTCGCGGCTCGAGGGCGCGGTGTACGACCGCGGGGTCGTGTACTTCACGTCGACACAGGGCGGCGGGCAGGCCGAGCCCCTCCCCAGCGACACGGTGCAGGGCTTCGGCAACGGCTTCGGGCAGGTCTGGGCCTACGACACGTTCTCGTCGCGGCTGCGGCTGGTGTACCAGTCGCCCGGCCCCGAGGTGCTCGACTTCCCGGACAACGTCACCACCAGCCGGCGCGGCACCCTCGTGCTCTGCGAGGACAGCACGGGCGACAACTACCTCCGGGGGCTGACACGCCGGGGCGAGCTGTTCGACATCGCGCTGAACCGGCTGGTGAGCAGCACGGGCACACCGCGATTCGGCGACGAGTTCGCCGGCGCCACCTTCAGCCCCGACGGCCACACCCTGTTCGCCAACATCCAGGCGGGTCGGGGCATGAGCTTCGCCATCTGGGGCCCCTGGGGCCGCATCGGCGTCTGACCATGACGACCATGATGCGGCGCGGTCGGCGTCACGTGTCGGCACCGTCGTCGAGGTCCTCGTCGGAGTCGTTCGCCCCGTCGGCGTGGCGCCAGTAGGCGACGAGCGACACCTGCTCGCGGGACAGGCCGATCTCGCCCCGGACGTGGCGCCGCACCGCCGTCATCACCCGGCTCTCGCCCCCGCCCCACACATACGGCGTGCCACCCGGCCACGGCAGGGCGCGCACCGCGTCGGCCAGCAGGGTGGTGGTGCCCGCCGGCGCACCGTTGCGGTACACCCACGTGACGTCAACCGTCGACGACGGCGGAAGCGCCGACCGGGCGGTCGACCTCGTCCATGGCGTCGTAGCCCGACCAGGTGGTTAGGTCACCCTAACTCATCCGGAACTCCTTGACTTAGAGCGCACTCCAACCCGTACGGTCGTGGACGTGAGTGCTGCCACCACCATCGACCCGGGGCCCGTCGGATTGGTCGAGAAGGCCGTCCCCGCCGAGCCAGCGCCGCCGGGCGTCGACCTCGCACTGAGCATCGCCGAGGTGGCCGAGCGCACTGGGGTCACGGCCCACACGCTGCGCTACTACGAGCGCGTCGGCCTGCTGTCCGTGCCCCGAGACGACGCCGGGCACCGCCTCTACACGCAGGCCGAGCTGGCGCGGGTCGTGTTCGTCACCCGCCTGCGCCTGACCGAGATGCCGATCCGCGACATCCAGGCGTACTTCCGCCTCGTCGCCGAGGGGCCGGGCAACGAGGACAAGCGCCTGGCCCTGCTCGAAGCCCACCGCGACCAGGTCAAAGCCCGCATCACCGAGCTCGAATCGGCCCTCGGCGTCGTCGAGTTCAAGATCGCCACCTACGGCGGCAGCTGCACCCCGTAGCCAAGGCGGCCGCCAGCGCCGCCCGCTTCGCTCCACCACATCCCGCCAGATCCGCCACACGAACCGGAGGACCATCCATGACCCTTCCTGCGCGCGCCCTCGGGCGCACCGGACCCACCGTCTCGGCCGAGGGCCTCGGCTGCATGGGCATGAGCTTCGCCTACGGCACGCCCGATCACGACGAGGCCGTCGCCACCATCGAACGAGCCCTCGAGCTGGGCGTCACGTTCTTCGACACCGCCGACATCTACGGCTTCGGCCACAACGAGGAGCTCGTCGGCAAGGCACTGGCCAGCCGCCGGGAGGAGGTCGTGCTGGCCACCAAGTTCGGCATCTACCTCAACCCCGACGACCCCAGCAGCCGGGGCGTGCGGGGCGATGCCGACTACGTGCGCCAAGCATGCGACGCGTCGCTCGGTCGGCTCGGCCTCGACCACATCGACCTCTACTACCAGCACCGCCCGGACGTCACCGTGCCGATCGAGGAGACGGTCGGCGCCATGGCCGAGCTGGTCGAGGCCGGCAAGGTGCGGCACCTGGGCCTGTCCGAGGCGTCTGTCGACACCATCCGCCGGGCCGCCGCCGTGCACCCGATCGCCGCGCTGCAGACCGAGTGGTCGCTGTTCAGCCGCGACATCGAGGACGGGATCGTGCCGGTGTGCCGCGAGCTGGGCATCGGCCTGGTGCCGTACAGCCCGCTGGGCCGGGGGCTGCTGACCGGGTCGGTGGCGAGCCTCGACGACCTGCAGGACGACGACTTCCGCCGCACGCAGCCCCGGTTCCAGGGCGACAACCTCGACCGCAACCTCGAGGCGGTGGCCGTGGTGCGCGAGATCGCCGCATCCCACGACGTCACACCAGGCCAGGTCGCCCTGGCCTGGCTGACGGCGCAGGGCGACGACGTCGTCCCCATCCCGGGCACGAAGCGGCGCAAGTACATCGAGCAGAACGTCGCGGCGCTGGACGTGACGCTCACCAGCGACGACCTGGCCCGCCTGGGCGCCCTGACCCCCGTCGGCGAGCGCTACGCCCAGGCCAACTGGACCAACCTCGACACGCCGGTGGCCTGACCCGATCCTCCGACAGGTCCTGCCCTCCGCAGTCGACCGGAGGAACGCATGGGCGACATGCTGGCCCGCGACTGATGAGCGGGCTGGGCGGCCGGTCCGACTGCGGCCGGTGGTGGCCCAGCAGCGTGGTCGTGTCCCGCCTCCTAGCGACAACCGTGGACGACGTCGGACGTTGTCGCTGAGTGGCGGGACACGCCGCTGTCCGGCACGCCGTGCAGGTTGACGGGCGAGCGCCCGGGCGCCGCAACGTTCAGCGGTACCGGCGTCGGGCGAGGGCGGCGCCCAGCAGACCCACGCCGATGCCGACGGCCGCGCCACCCAGGCCCCGCGCACGCTGCTGGGCCGACATGCGGTCGTGGTTGGCGATGCCGCCGAGCAGGTCGGCGGCATCGGCGCCGCCCGACGCGAGGAACCAGCCTGCCGAGGAGCCGTCACCCGCCAGCCCGGCCCGCAAGAGCATCCCGCCGACCAGGGCGTCGCGGTAGCCCATCGACCGCAGCAGCAGGCTGGCGGTCGGGCCCTGGTCGTCGCTGTCGCCCCACAGCCGGTTGGCCGCCTCCGGCGCCACCAGGAACGACACCCCCGACGCCAACCGGATCGACCCGGCCAGCACCGCCAGCACGTCCACCCGTCGTCCACCCTCGGCCACAGGCCCTCCCCTCGTCCGTGCGCCCACGCGCCGCGGCTGCCCGCATCTTGCCCGAGACGGGCGTCGGCCGCGCCGCACAGGGCATCGCGGCGTTGGGCGGCCGCTGACGAACCCGGCCCAGCTGTTCGGGCGGAGGTCAGCTGGGCGTCACCGGGGTCCGTTAGCGTGCCCGCCATGACCGTGGCCGGGAGCGACGAGTCCACCTCGACAGGCGCGATGCCTCGTCCGTCCGCCTACCAGGCGCCCGATCCCGATCGGGTGCGACAGGTCGCTGACGCGCTACTCGACGCCGCGCTCGAGCCGATCGTCGACATGGTCGTCACCACCGTCGACGAGGGGTACGAGGTGCGGACGATCGACGGGCGCGTGCGGTTCCTGCGTGAGCCCACCGCCGAATCGGACGGCGACGGCGACGGCGACGCGAGCGCGTTGCGGTTCGTCGAGACCCTGGTCGAGGGGCGCAACCCGCTGGGCGACACGGCCACCGACCGGTTCACGGGCCTGGAGGAGGAACTGGCCGCCCGCTGGCCCGACCGCACCACCCAGTCCTATCCCCACGCCCACGAGCACATCGCCCAGCTGTTCGACCACCCCGCCGCGCCTGACCTGGTGTGCCTGCACACGCCCGCCCACAACTGGGAGGACCAGGGCGGCGAGCGGGGCGAGCACGGGTCGCTGGGCATCGTGCAGGTGCGAGCGCCGTTCGTGCTGGCCGGCGCGGGCGTGCGCCAGGATGGCCTGGTCCCCCGGTCGGGCCGCCTGGTCGACGTGGCCCCCACCGTGCTCGCACTGCTGGCCGCGGAGCCGCCGGCCGGCGCGGTCGGGCCGACCGGCGACGGATACGACGGGGCGCTGCTGGCCCGCCAGGACGGCCGGGTGCTGCACGAGCTGCTCGACGACGGCGCCACCCGGCCCGACCACGTGATCGGGTTCCTCTGGGACGGCACGAACGCCAACGTGCTCTACGACATGGTCGCCGCCGGCGAGGTGCCCAACGTGGCCCGCCTGCTGGCGATGGGCACCGCCCTCGCGCACGGGGCGATGGCATCGCTGCCGTCGGTGACGCTGGCCAACCACACGACGATCCTCACCGGCGCGCATCCCGGCCACCACGGCATCCTCCACAACGCCTGGTACGACCGGGCCACGGGCCAGCAGGTGGTGACCAACTCGCCGGCCACGTGGCCGTGGTCCATGCAGACCCTGTCGCCGCAGGTCGAGACCATCCACCAGGCGGTGCACCGGGCCTTCCCCGGCTGTCGCACCGTGTCGGTGAACGAGCCGTGCGACGTGGGCGCTGACTACTCGACGTTCGAGGTGTTGCGCACCGGCGGCGACCTCGCCCGGCCGCCCCGGGCCGACGAGCTGCCGTTCGCGACCGAGCGGTTCGTGCGGCCGGAGAAGTCCTACGAGGTGGCCTCACGCATCGACCACACGGGCATGGTCCAGGCGCTCGACGTGTGGGACGGCGCCGGCGACGGCCGGTCCGCCGACGGGTCGCCGCTGCCGAAGTTCACGTTCGTGAACTTCACGCTGACCGATGCCGCGTTCCACCACAGCGGCCCCTACGCCGAGATCGCCCGGGCCAGCATCCACGACAGCGACGCCCGGCTGGGCCAGATCCTCGACGCGGTCGAGCGTTCCGGTGCGTGGGACCGCACGGCGTTCTTCCTGGTGGCCGACCACGGCATGGAGGACAGCAACCCCGAGGTCACCGGCGACTGGGCGCCGGCCCTCGCCGCGACGGGCGTCCCCTACCGCGACGAGGCCTACGGCTTCATCTACGTCGACGTGTGACCTCTGCCCCGGTGCGGGCGGTCACCCCAGCGCGGCGAGGCCACTCTCTCACGAGCGGTTGCTCGCCACCCCGCACGTGAGCCCCCGCCTGATGCACGACTCGACCTCGGTCTGCAGCTTGTCCTCGTCCCAGGCGTTGAAGAAGTCCGCGTGCCCGGTGATCAGCGAGCCGGACGCCAGCGACAAGTCGTGCCCGCCACCCGTGACGGGGTACGAGATCGTGAGCAGCAGCTGGGGCATGGGCACAGGGTGCGAGTCGGGGCACGCACCGGCCTGGCTGCGGGCCACGTGGGACACGTGGTCCGGGCTGTCGAGCCTCTCGCCGTCCCAGCAGTCGGGGAAGCTGACCGCCATGCGCAACGGCCGGCCCTCCGGGCAGGTGGGCGGCGTGACCGCCCGCTCCGACCCCGTGCCGCACGACCAGGCCACGACGTCGAGCGGCTGCGGCTCGGCCGCCACCTGGTCGCCGCCGAGCATCTTCAGCCCGTAGGGATACGGCTCGACGGTCGCCGGGTCGATGCCCACACCCGGCCGGTAGTAGGCGACGGCCTTGACGGGCTCGACCATCCGGCCGCCGTCGAGCAGGGCCGGTGCCCAGTACGAGGCCAGGTCGAGGTGCTGGTCGCAGCTGGTGCCACCGGCGGCCAGGTCCTCGACCGTCGAATCCGCGTCGGTCGTGGTGTTGCCGAAGAACACGTGCTGATGCGACCGTCCCGTGTGCCCCGGGTGGACGATGGGGTCGTTGGGGCCGGCGTGGCTGAAGCCGCACTCGACGACGAACTGGGGCACCCGGCCCTGGGGACCGGGCTCGGTGGGCGACAGCCGCACCGGCGACACGGCCGGCGCCTCGTCACGACGGTCGCCCGAGTCGGGCCGGGCATCGGTGGACGAGCCGCCGCACCCGGCCACGAGGGCGACGAGTGCGGCGGCCACCACCAGTCCGCGGAGATACGTCAGCTGGTGTCTCACGAGCGGACGAGGCCGATCACGGCTTCTCCGGCACCTCGATGGCGTCGATGTCGACCGATGGCGGCAGGTCGCTCGCCGGGTTGGCCGGCGCCGACTCGGCGTCGGGCATGTTCTCCTGGTCTTCGGGCACCGGCGTCGTCTTGTAGTCGCCCGACGGCGGCTGCTCGGCCGTCATCAACGCCACGAGGTCGATGGCGCCGGCGGACCAGTCGCCGTCGCTGCCCTCGCCCTCGCACGGGGCGAGCTCCTCGACATCGAGCGGTGCGCTGGTGGCGAACGTGTTGTCGGCGAAGCAGTTGCCGAGCCCGGACACGTCCTCGAGCGAGCCCACGCCGATGTCGGCAAGCCGCGAGTCCTCGACCACGTTGCCGACCACCCGGTTGTCTCGGGGGTTCCAGATCAGCAGGTCGGGGAGGGTCGCCGGGTCGGCCGGGGCCTCGTCGAGCGTCTCCTCGCAGGGCCGCTCGTCGTCCTCGGGCGGCGGGACGTCGTCGTTGGCGTCCTCCTCCGGGAAGGGGACGAGGCCGATGCCCGTGCGGTCGTGGTCGTACACCAGGTTGCGCTCGATCGTGTTGCCCACGCCGCCCGCCGGCAGGATGCCGTTGCCCATCGCGAGCAGCGCGACATCGATGGCCGGGGTGTCCGCCTGGTTGTTCGAGTACACCAGGTTGCCGACGATGGTGGTGTCGCGCTCGGGGTAGCACAGCTCGTAGCTGCCCGAGTTGGGCACGATGCCGGCCCGGTTGTACCGGAAGGTCGAGTTGACGATGGCCAGGTTCCCGCCCGAGTTGGTGCCCGAGTAGCCCAGGCCGTTGTACTCGGCCACGACGTCGTCGATGACCGCGTCGCACGGGTAGCACTGCCCGATGTAGAAGCCGGCGTCCGGGCTGCCGGAGGCGTAGCTGTGCTCGAGCAGGCCCTTGGTCGAGTCGAAGGCGTAGACCCCGTAGTCGCCGATGCGGTACGTGGTCAGATACGAGCCGCGGTAGCCCTCGACACCCGTCCAGAAGAAGCCGTTGTTGGTGTAGTTGCGGGCCGTCATGTTCTCGATGGCCACGCCGTTCGCGCCGACGACCCGGATGCCGTTGTCGAGCTCGAACCCGCCGTCGAGGATGACCTCGTTGCGGTCGAGGCCGCGGATCGTCAGGTCGTCGGTCTCGACGTTGACGGCCTCTTCGTACGTGCCCGGTGCGACGAGGACGAGGTCGCCCGGCGCGGCCTCGTCGACCGCGGCCTGGATGGTGTCGTAGTCGTCGGGGACGTTCAGCGTGGCGCCGTCACCGGCGGGCTCGCTCGTGTCGCCGCCGGCGTCGTCGTCTCCCCCGCACGCGGCTGTGAGCACGAGCGCGCTCGCCAACAGCACGCCGAGCCAGAGGCGGTGTCCGGAGGCGCCGCCGTGGCCCGAGCGGCCCGCTGCGGAGCAGCCAGAGCGGGTGGCACGTTGTCGGGCAGTTGTCATCCTGGGGTCCCCGGTTCTCCATGGTGCGTCGTGGTCTGGTTCGTGCCTGCCGCCCTCGGCTGAGGACACTGTGTCGTCGTGCGGGTGGTCGTCGTCACTCGGCGACGACGACCGTTCCGATCATGCCCGCGGTCGTGGTGCCGTGGATCGAGCAGTAGTAGTCGTAGACACCCGGCTCGTCGAAGGTCTGCTCGTACATATCGCCGGGCTGGAACTCCTCGACCTCGACCCCCCACGCGTCGCCCTCGGACGGCAGCACGTTGTGCTCGTTGCGTCCGTCGTTGGTCCACGTCACCTTCGTGCCGGGCTCCACCTGGATGTTGGCGACCCGGAACGTGTTGTCGAGGGACGCCACGGCGACGTCGCTCCCGTCCATCACGACGACGTCGTCGGGCACGTCGCCCGACGGCGAGTCGTCGCCCCCGGAGCCGGCGAGGCCGCCGTCGTCGCTGCCCGTGTCCCCGCTGGCGTCGTCGTCGCCCCCACAGGCGGCGGCACCACCCACGGCGAAGAGGACGGCGAGAGCGGTCAGAGCGACGTGACGTCGGTTCATGCCCAGAGGCTACGCGATGCCTTACCCTGTAAGGCAAGCGGGAGCGACCTGTCCCCTCGGCGGCTACTCGCCGGTGACCGCGCCGAGGTACGCCGGGCGTTCGTTGCCGCCGTGGACCTG
Organism: uncultured Acidimicrobiales bacterium; assembly: GCA_963735375.1. Lineage (GTDB taxonomy): Bacteria > Actinomycetota > Acidimicrobiia > Acidimicrobiales > VFJN01 > ZC4RG19. The sequence goes on along the minus strand of CAVTKS010000001.1, from coordinate 253,494 downwards.
CAGCGCCGCGCCGGTGACGAAGGGCGCGGAGGCGGACGACAGGAACAGGCACGCACCGGCGACGTCGTCGGCCGTGCCCAACCGTCCGGCGGGCACGGTGGCCGCCACCCGGGCGATCGCGGCGTCGTCGCCGTAGTGCAGGTGCGCCTGCTCGGTGGCGATCAGACCGGCCACCACCGCGTTGACCCGCACCTTCGGCGCCCACTCGACGGCCAGGGTCTCGGTGAGGTTGAGCAAACCGGCCTTCGCCGCTCCGTAGGCTGCCGTGCCCGGCGAGGGACGGACGCCCGACACGCTGGCGATGTTGACGATCGACCCGCCGCCCGCCTGGTCCTGCATCACCTGGTTGGCGGCCTGGGCGACCGTGAAGGGAGCGATCAGGTTGAGGGCGATGATCTTCTCGTTGAACCGGGCCGACGCGGTCGCCGAGTCGGCCCACGGCGCCCCGCCCGCGTTGTTGACCACCACGTCCAGCCGGCCGAACCGCGCGACGATGCCCTCGACGAGGCCGGTGACCTGCTCGGGCTCGCGCACGTCGCAGGCCATGAAGGTAGGGCTCGCACCCTCGCTGCCGGCGTCCTCGGTGCCGGCGTCTGCGCCGGCGCCGACGGTGCCCGCGACCTCGGGCGCCGTGCGGCCGCACACGACGACCGTGGCGCCCGCCCGCACGTAGCGGTCCGCGATGCCCCGGCCGATCCCCTTGGTCCCGCCGGTGACGAGGACGACCTGGCCCTGGTGGTCGAGTGAGTTGTTCGCGAGTGGGTTGTTCACCGTGCCTCCCTCGGCCTACCTTGCCACAGCGACCTGACGTGCCGTCAGAAATGCGTGCCGCCGCGCACGCCGCGCACCGACGAGGGGTAAGCGCATGCCCATCACCACCAGCACTCGACGACGCCGGCATCGCCGAGGTCGTCATGGACAACCCGCCGGTCAACGCCCTGACCGTCGCCGGCTGGTTCGAGCTGGCCTCGACCGTCCGCGCGCTCGGGCGACGACCGAGTCCGTGCGGGTCGTGGTGCTGCGGGCCGAGGGCCGGGGCTTCAACGCCGGGGTCGACATCAAGGAGATGCAGGCCACCGAGGGCTTCGACGCCCTGATCGGCGCCAACCGCGGCTGCTACGACGCCTTCGCCGCCGTCTACGAGTGCGCGGTCCCGGTGATCGCCGCGGTCAACGGCTACTGCCTCGGCGGCGGCATCGGCCTGGTCGGCAACGCCGACGTCATCGTCGCCGCCGACGACGCCACCTTCGGCCTGCCCGAGGTCGACCGGGGCGCGCTCGGCGCCGCCACCCACCTGTCCCGCCTCGTGCCCCAGCACAAGATGCGGGCGATGGTCTACACGTCGGCCACCGCGACGGCCGCCGAGCTCCACGCACTTCGGGTCGGTGCCTGCAGGTGGTGCCCGCCGCCGAGCTGCGCGCCGCGGCGCTCGAGGTCGCCGGGCAGATCGCCGCCAAGTCCCCCACCGTCATCCGCGCCGCCAAGGAGATCGCTCAACGGCATCGACCTGTGGGACGTGAAGCGCAGCTACCGCTTCGAGCAGGGCTTCACCTTCGAGCTGAACCTCTCGGGCGTGGCCGACGAGCACCGCGACGCGTTCGTCGCCAAGCGCGACACCGACACCACCCGCTGATCGATCCCCGAAGGATGGCATGACGGACAAGCTGATCTCCGAGCAGGACGTGGTCGACCGGCTGCGGTCGGGCATGACCATCGGCATCGGCGGGTGGGGCAGCCGGCGCAAGCCGATGTCGATCGTGCGGGCCATCGCTCCGCAGCGACCTCGACGACCTGCACCGTCGTCAGCCTACGGCGGCCCCGACGTCGGGCCTGCTGTGCGCGGCGGGCAAGGTGCGGCGGGCCGTCTTCGCGTTCGTGTCGCTCGACACGATCCCGCTCGAGCCGCACTTCCGGGCCGCCCGCCAGTCGGGCGCCATCGAGGACGAGCCGCTCGACGAGGGCATGTTCCTCCTCGGCCTGCAGGCCGCGGCCTGGCGGGTGCCGTTCCTGCCCAGCCGGGTCGGCCTCGGCTCGGACCTGCTCCGCGACAACGCCCGGCTCACGCACGGTCACCTCGCCGGTGCCCGGCCCCGGCGGTGAGCCCGAGGAGCTCGTGGCCGTGCCGGCGATCGAGCTCGACGCCGCCATCGTGCCACCTCAACGTGGCCGACGCAGCGGGGCAACGGCCAGTTCCTCGGCCCCGACCTCTACTTCGACGACCTGATGCTGCGAGGCGGCCGACCGCAGCGGTTCATGTCGCGTCGAGCGGATCGTCGCCACCGAGGACCTGGCCGAGGCACGGCGACGTCACACCGCTGCGGATCAGCCGGCTGATGGTCGACGGCGTCGTCGCAGGCGCCCGAGCGGCGCCCACTTCACCTCGTGCGACCCCGACTACCCGCGGGACGAGGCGTTCCAGAAGGCAGTACGCCGCGTCGGCCAAGACGCCCGAGGCGTGGGCCGAGTTCCGGGCCGAGTGGCTCGACGTCGCCGAAGACGAGTACCAGCGCAAGGTGCGGGGAGCGGCATGACCGGCGACGACGACCGACGCCGCACCGGCGTGCACGTCACCCGGGCCGAGGTGTGCGTGGTGGCGGTGGCCGAGTGCTTCCGCGGCGACGGCGAGATCCTGGCCAACCCGATCGGCACCATCCCGATGATCGGCGGGCGGCTGGCCCGGGCCACCTTCGAGCCCGACCTGTGCATGACCGACGGCGAGGCCGCTCTCATCGCCAACGACGAGGCGATCGCTGGCCCCGGACGGACCGCGTCGTCGAGAACTGGAACCCGTACCGGTCGATGTTCGACGGGGTGTGGAGCGGGCGGCGCCACGTGATGATGGGCGCCACCCAGGTCGACCGCTTCGGCAACCAGAACATCGCCGCCATCGGCGACTACGCCGCGGCCCAAGGTGCAGCTGCTCGGCTTCCGGGGCGCTCCCGGCAACACGATCAACGACACCACCAGCTACTGGGTGCCCAACCACGCGCCCAAGGTGTTCGTCGAGCGGTCGACATCGTGATGCGGCATCGGCTACGACCGGGCCGCGGCGCTGGGCGCGCGGCGGCGCGGTTCCACGAGATCCGCCGGGTCGTGACCAACCTCGGCGTGTTCGACTTCGAGACGCCCGACCACCGGATGCGCGCTGCGGTCGGTGCACCCCGGCGTCACCGTCGACGAGGTGCGTGGCGGCCACCGGGTTCGAGCTGGTCGTGCCGGCCGACGTGCCGACGTCCCGCCTGCCCACCCCGACGAGCTGGAGCTGATCCGCGAGGTCATCGACCCCGACGGCACCGCGAGAGCGAGGTGCCCGACCCAGCCTGACGCCGCCCGCGCGACGCCTGCGCCACACCCTGAACGATCCGCCTCCGAAACGCCTGGGCGGGCACCTCATTGGCGGTCGCGGCACCCCGACCGTAGGCTGACGACCATGTCTGACGCACCGTCAGATTCGGGCGTCCACCCGGCTCTGCACACCCGCTTCTGCGATCTCGTCGGCAGCAGCTGCCCGATCGTGCAGACGGGCATGGGCTGGGTGTCCGGCGCGTCGCTGACCGCGGCCACCACGGCCGCCGGCGGGTTCGGCATCCTGGCCGCGGTCACCATGACCGGCGACCAGCTCGCCGAGGCCGTCGCCACCGTCAAGGAACGGACCGACGCCCCCTTCGGGGTGAACTTCCGCGCCGACCAGCCCGACCTCGACGAGCGCATCGACTTCGTGCGTCGCGCGAGGGCGTGCGGCTCGTGAGCTTCGCCGGTGCCCCCAACAAGGACGCGATCGCCCGGCTGCACGACGCCGGCGTCGCTGGTGATGCCCACGGTCGGCGCCCGGCGCCACGCCGAGAAGATGCTCGAGCTGGGGCGTCGACGCCGTCATCGCCCAGGGCGGCGAGGGCGGCGGCCACACCGGCACGGTCGCCGACCTCGCTGCTGCTGCCCCAGGTGGTCGACGCCGTCGGGGCACGACATCCCCGTGCTCGGCGCCGGCGGGTTCCACGACGGGCGGGGCCTGGTGGCCGCGCTGGCCTACGGCGCCGACGGGGTCGCCATGGGCACCCGCTTCCTGCTCACGCCGGAGAGCCGGGTGCCCGACGACGTCAAGGCCCGCTACCTCGGCCGCCGCGGTGACCGACACCGTGGTGACCACCGCGCTCGACGGCGCGCCGCAGCGGGTCATCCGCACCGAGCTGGTCGACCGGCTCGAGCGGTCGTCGCGTCGTCACCCGGCTGCCCGCGGGCGCTGCGCACCGCGCTGCGCGTTCCGCAAGCTGACCGGCACGTCGCTCGCGCGACCTGGTGCGCGAGGGGCTGGCCATGCGCCGCAACCAGGACCTCACGTGGTCGCCAGCTGGCGATGGCCGCCAACGCGCCGATGCTCATCAAGGCGGCGCTGGTCGACGGCAAGCCCGAGGTCGGCGTGCTGCCGACCGGCCAGGTCACCGGCGTGATCGACGAGCTCCCGACCGTGGCCGAGCTGCTCGACCGCATCGTCGCCGAGGCCGCCGCCACCCTCGCCCGCCTCGGCACGTGACGGCCACGTCCGGGCGGCTCCGGCGGCGGAGGCCGCGCGCTCGCCGTCACGAGACGCTGCGGAGCTGACGTGGACCTGACCTGGAGCGGAGCGAGGAGGCGTTCCGGGCCGAGGCCCGGGCCTGGCTCGCCGAGCAACCTGGCGGCGTGGCAGCGCCGCCAGGCGGCGAGGTCGCCATCGCCTCGGGCGACACCCGCGAGGGCTTCGCCCAGCACCTCGACTGGGAGCGGCGCGCTGTTCGACGACCGCTGGGCCGTGGTGTCGTGGCCGGCCGGCGTACGGCGGCCGGGACGCCTCGCTGTGGGAGTGGCTGATCTTCGAGGAGGAGTACTACCGGGCCGGCGGCCCGCAGCGGGTCACCCAGAACGGCATCTTCCTGCTCGCGCCGACCGTCTTCGAGTTCGGCACCGCCGGAGCAGCAGGCCCACATCCTGCCCGCGCATGGCCGCCGCCGAGGACCTGTGGTGCCAGGGCTGGTCCGAGCCCGAACGCCGGCAGCGACCTCGCCGGCATCACAGGCCCGGGCCACGCCGGGTCGACGGGCGGCTGGCGTGCTCGACGGCCAGAAGACGTGGACCACCCGCGGCGCGTTCTGCACGCACCTGTTCGGGCTGTTCCGCACCGACCCCGACGTCCGAGCGGCACCGGGGCCTCACGCTACCTGCTCGTCCCGCTCGACACGCCGGGCGTCACCGTGCGGGGCTTCGGCCGGCTCGACGGCGACGAGGGCTTCGCCGAGGTGTTCTTCGACGACGCCTTCCTGGCCGACGACGCCATCCCCGGCGGCGTGCGTGCTCGGGCGAGGTCGACCAGGGCTGGTCGGTCGCGATGGCCACCACCGGCTCGGAGCGGGGCCTCACCCTGCGCTCGCCGGGCCGCTTCCTCGCGACCGCCGACGCGGCTCGTCGACCTCTACCGCGAGCAGGGCTCGCCGGCCCGCGCCTGCGCGAGCGGGTCGTCGAGGCGTGGATGCGGGCCGAGGCGTACCGCCTGTTCACCCTCGACACGGTCACCCGGTTGTCGGGCGGTGCGGTCAGGGTGCCGAGTCAGCTCGATCAACAAGATCTGGTGGTCCGAGCTCGACGTGCGACCTGCACGAGATCGCCCTCGACCTGCTCGGCCCCGAGGCCGAGGTCGAGGGCCCGTGGTCGAAGGGCTGGCAGTTCGCCCTGTCCGGGCCGATCTACGCCGGCACCAACGAGATCCAGCGCAACATCGCGGCCGAGCGCGTGCTCGGCCTGCCGAGGAAGTAGGGCGTCGTGCGCTTCGCCTTCACCGACGACCAGCTCGCGTTCCGCGACGCGGTCCGCGACCTGCTCGCCAAGGAGTGCCCGCCGGCCGTGGTGCGGGCGGCGTGGGACGCACCCGCCGGCGCGCTCGACCGCGGGGTGTGGGACCGGCTCGCCGAGATGGGCGTGCTCGGCGACCGTCGTGCCCGAGGCGAACGGCGGGCTGGGGCTCGACGAGCTGGCGCTGGTGCTGCTGCTCGAGGAGGCCGGCCGTGCCGGTCTGCCCCACCCGCTCGTCGAGACCGCGGCCGTGGCCGCTGCCCTGGTGGCGGGCGGGCACCCCGGACCGGGACCGGCGGGCATCCCCGACGCCCACGGGCTGGGCATGGTGGCCACCGACCTCGGTGGGCCGCATGTCGCCTGCGCGGCCGACGCCGACTGGCTGCTGCTGCGCGACGCCGCGTCGGGCGCACTGCACCTGGTCGACCCCGCCACCGCGGTCCTGACCCCGCTCGACACGGTCGACGGGGCCCGCCGCGCCGCCACCGTCGACTGGCAGCCCACGCCCGAGTCGCTCGCCACCGACGACCCCGCGGCGGTCGACCTGGCGTTCGACCGCGGCGTGTTCGGCACCGCCGCGCAGCTGGTCGGCCTGGGCCAGCGGATGCTCGACCTGACGGTCGCCTACGTGACGCGAGCGCAAGCAGTTCGGCGTGCCCATCGGCTCGTTCCAGGCGGTCAAGCACCACCTGGCCGACGCCCTCAAGGAGCTCGCCTTCGCCCGTCCCGCCGTCTACCGGGCCGCCTACTCGCTGGCCACCGGAGCCGACACCCGCACCCGTGACGTGTCGATGGCCAAGGCCATGGCCTCGGACGCCGCCCGCTTCGTGGGCCGCCAGGCCCTGCAGTGCCACGGCGCCATCGGCTACACCGTCGAGCACGACCTGCACCTCTACCTGAAGCGCGCCTGGGCGCTGGCCCGCGCGTGGGGCGACGCCGCCTGGCACCGCGACCGGGTCGCCCAGGCGATAGGCATCTGACCGGACCCGCCATTTTCCTGCCGCGGGATCGGGGGCGGTGACCCCGAGGACCGCGGCAGGATGTCGACCAGACTCGAGGAGACCACGATGGCCGAGGCCTACATCGTCGACGCAGTACGCACCCCGGTCGGCCGGCGCGGGGGCGGCTTGTCGCCAGGTCCACCCGGCCGACCTCGGCGCCCACAGCCTCAGCGCCCTGGTCGACCGCACCGGCATCGACCCGGACGCGGTCGAGGACGTCGTGTTCGGCTACGTCGACATCGATCGGCGGCCAGGCCGGCGACATCGCCCGCACGTGCTGGCTGGCCGCCGGGCTGCCCGAGCACGTGCCCGGCACGACGATCGACCGCCAGTGCGGGTCGTCGCAGCAGGCGATCCACTTCGCCGCCCAGGCCGTGATGTCGGGGACGATGGACGTGGTCGTGGCCGGCGGCGTGCAGCAGATGTCGCAGATCCCGATCTCCTCGGCCATGACCGCCGGGCAGGCCTACGGGTTCGACGACCCGTTCAGCGGATCCGAGGGTTGGGTCGCCCGCTACGGCACCCAGGAGGTCAGCCAGTTCCGCTGCGGCCGAGATGATCGCCGAGAAGTGGGACATCACCCGCGACGACATGGAGGCGTTCGCCGTCGAGTCGCACGAGCGCGCCATCCGCGCCCGGGCCGAGGGCCGGTTCGAGGGCCAGATCGCGCCGCTGGGCGAGGTCGCGGCCGACGAGGGGCCCCGTGAACCGAACTGGGACAAGATCCGCTCCCTCCCCACCCTGACCGAGGGCGGGCGGGTGACGGCGGCCTGCGCCTCGCAGATCTCCGACGCCTCGGCGGCCCTGCTGATCGTCAACCAGAAGGGCCTCGCCGCCCACGGGCTGACGCCCCGCGCCCGCATCCACCACGTCTCGGTGCGCGCCGACGACCCGGTCTGGATGCTGACCGCGCCCATCCCGGCCACCGCGTACGCGCTCGAGAAGACGGGCATGACCCTGGACGACATCGACCTGGTCGAGATCAACGAGGCCTTCGCCTCGGTGGTGCTCGCCTGGGCCGAAGGAGACCGGCGCGGACCTGGCCAAGGTCAACGTCAACGGCGGCGCCATCGCCCTGGGCCACCCGCTCGGCGCCACCGGCGCCCGCCTGATGACCACCCTGCTGGCCGAGCTGGAGCGCACCGGCGGCCGCTACGGCCTGCAGACGATGTGCGAGGGCGGCGGCCAGGCCAACGTCACGATCGTCGAACGAGTCTGACCAGGGCTGTATCGTCGGGCACGTGCGGTTGAGGCAGCGATTCATCGATCTGTTGTCGCGGGGCGAGGAGCCCGAGCGCGACCCCGACGAGCTCGTCGAGGTCGGCACGGTGTCGCTGCCGGAGGGCCCGCTGACCGTCGAGTCTCTCCGCGATGCCGGCATCGAGGCCGGGATGGTCGAGGCGTTCGACGCGCCGACGGCACAGGCGCGCGCCCGCATCATGGTCCCGCGCCGCCAGGTGGCCGCGGCGACCGAGGTGTTCGCCCAGCGTCACCACTGATCCTGTCGCGGCGCCCCGGCCGCTGTGGCCGGCGCGCCAGCGGAGCGGTGGGCCGGCGGCGACGGGGAGCGCCGCCGACCCACCCGTCCAGCTCAGCGGAGCTGGCCGCGGATGGCGCCACCCGGGAACGGCGTGTTGTGGACGTTGGTGTAGAACCCCGCCGGGTTGGCGATGATCTGGGCGAGCTCCCCCCTTGCGGTGGCGTAACCCGCCGGGTGTCATACGACGCCGAGACCGGATCGGATCTCTCCGCGAGCGGCCTCATAGTCGTGCCATCGACCGGCCCGGCCCACCGACCGGGCCGCGGTGCGCCGACGGCCCTGGTCAGGCCACCTTCGGACGGGCCCGTTCGATGATCGCGCCGATGTCGATGCCCGGCGGAAGGGTGCCCAGCGCGAGCCCCTCGGAGCCGGAGAGCCGCGACGCGAGGAAGGCGTCGGCGACCGCCGGATGCCCGTGGCGCACGAGCAGGCTGCCCTGGAAGGCCAGGGCCATGGCCTCGACCACCCGGCGGGCCCTGGCCTCGATGCCGACGATGTCGCCCAGCTCCGTGCGCACCCGGGCGACAGCGGCGTCCAGGCGCTCGTCGCTGCCGGACGTCGTGTCCAGCTCGGCGAGGAACGCCTCGAGCGCCTCGGGCTCACGGGCCATCGCCCGGAGGACGTCGAGGCAGATGACGTTCCCCGATCCCTCCCAGATGCCGTTCAACGGGCTCTCGCGGAACAGCCGCGGCATGATCGACTCCTCGACGTAGCCGTTGCCGCCCAGGCACTCGAGCGCCTCTCCCACCACCGTCGGCTGGCGCTTGCACACCCAGTACTTGCCGACCGCGGTCGCCAGCCGGCGGAAGGCCTCGGCCCCCTCGTCGCCCCGGGACGCGTCGTCGAACGCCCGGGCCAGGCGCATGGCCGTGACGGTCGCCGCCTCGGACTCGACTGCGAGGTCGGCCAGGACGACCCTCATCAGCGGCTGGTCGACCAGCGCCTTGCCGAACGCGGTGCGGTGGGCGGCGTGGTGCAACGCCTGGGCGGTCGCCTGGCGCATCGTCGAGGTGGCGCCGAGCACGCAGTCGAGCCGGGTGTGGGCGACCATGTCGATGATCGTGCGGACGCCCCGGCCCTCCTCGCCCACCAGCCAGGCCACGGCCCCGTCGAGCTCGATCTCGCTCGACGCGTTCGACCGGTTGCCCAGCTTGTCCTTGAGCCGCTGCAGGCGGAACCCGGCGTTGCGCTCGCCGTCCGGCAGCCAGCGGGGCACGAGGAAGCAGGACAGGCCCGCGGGGGCCTGAGCCAGCATGAGGAACACGTCGGACATCGGCGCCGAGCAGAACCACTTGTGCCCCGTGAGCAGCCAGGTGCCGTCGTCGGTGGCCTCGGCCCGCGTGGTGTTGGCCCGCACGTCGGAGCCGCCCTGCTTCTCGGTCATGCCCATGCCGGCGATCGCCCCCGGCTTCTCACGGGCGGGGACGTTGCGGGGGTCGTAGGCGCGGGCCACCAGGCGGGGCTCCCACTCGTCGGCCAGGTCGGGCTGGTTCCGCAAGGCGGGCACGATCGAGTAGGTCATCGAGATCGGGCAACCGTGGCCGGCCTCGACCTGCGACCAGGTGACGAACCCCGCGGCGCGGGCGACGTGCGCACCCTCCTGGTCGACCGCCCACGGCGCGCCGTGCAGCCCGTGGCCGACCGCCACCTGCATCAGCTCGTGGTAGGCGGGGTGGTAGGCGACCTCGTCGACCCGGTGGCCGTAGCGGTCGTGTGTGCGCAGCTCGGGCGGGTGACGGTTGGCCTCGAAGCCCCACTCGATGACCTGGGGCGAGCCGGCCAGCCGTCCGAGCGCGTGCAGGTCGTCGACCGCCCACCCCGCCCCCTCGCGCTCGACGGCCTCGACCAGGGCGGCATCGGCCTCGAACACGTCGTAGCCCTCGAGCGGGGGCGGCTGGTTGGTGACCTCGTGCGTGGCGACCATGCGTCCATGGTGCCCGCTGACGGCCGGGCGCAACAGGGCCGCGGGGGCGATCTCGGGGCTCAGTGGCGGCGAGCCCGCACGAGCGACCGGGGCAGGTCGACGAACGCCGCGTGCAGCAGGAACAGCGCCAGCGCGCTGAGCGCCACGACGACGGCGCCGATGCCAGGATCGTCGGCGATCGCATCGAGCGGCGCGCCCAGTCCCTGGACCGCGGCGGCGCCGGCGACGGCCGCCAGCAGGAGGTCGAGGACGACGTGGACGACGTGCGGCGGTGTGTCCTCGCGACCGAAGCAGCCGCACGAGCCCACCATCGTCCCGGCCCGGAGCGCCGCCACCACGAACGCGGCGAAGGCCAGGTAGCTCGCCGCCACGAGCCACCACCACACCGATCCGCCGAACGTGATCGCCACCACCCCGAGCAGCGAGCTCCGCGGCGGCCCCCGCGCGCACGAGGGTCGGCGACGACGGCAACCGGAGCGCCCGGAGCGCCCCCACCGTCATCGCGGGGTCGACCACCTTCGTCGCCCCGGCCACCACCAGCAGCGACGCGGCGACGAGCGCGGGGCCGGTGAGCGCAGGCATCAGGCCGTGGCCCCGCTCAGGCCGGTTCGATCTGCAGGCCGGCCAGCAGGTCGTTGACCACCGGCACGAGCGGCGCCCGCAGGCGGAAGCTGCCCAGCACGACATAGGCCGAGAACGCCCGGCCGCCCTCGCTGAAGAACGCCTGCGCGCCGCACATCCCGGCGATCGTGCGCTGCATGGTGTGCGGGGCGAAGTCGTTCAGGCCGAACCGGGGGAGGCCGACGTTGGCGAACAGGTCGGTGCCGGCGGCCTCGGGGTCGAACTCGACCAGGCAGACGAGGATGTCACCCGCGCCCATGGTCTCGACCGCTCCCGAGCCGTAGTCGCCGCGGTTGGGCGGAAGCGGGAAGTTGGCGAGATGAGCGACGGGGTTCTCGGTGCCGTCCACGACAGCGGCGGTGCGCTGGTCGGGGGCCGCGGGTGCCTCTGCACCCGCCTCGGGCGCAACCTCCGGCGCGGCGTCCGGTGCGGCGTCGGCCACCGGGTCGGGTCGCTTGGTGATGCGGCCGTCCCATCCCGAGGGCAGGGTGGCCGTGATTCCGAAGGCGGAGATGTCGCTCATGCCAGCAGTGCTCCTCCCAACAGGACGGCGCACACCAGCATGCCGCTCGACGCCAGGCGTGACACCCGCGGACCGTTGCGGGCGAGGGCCCGGTGCAGCGTCACCAGGTCGTCCGGTGCGTGGACGCGTGCCGCGGCCAGCAGCGTCAGGCCGCGGGCCAGGCCGAACGTCACGGAGATGGCCACGGCGGCGCCGAACGAGCCGGAGAGCACGGCCGCCGCCACCATCACGTAGGTCACCGGGGAGGTGACGATCGTGACCACGGCCGCGCCGAGCTGCAGCCCGAACCCGCCGCCATAGACCCAGCCGCGGTATGTCGTCAGCCAGACCTCGTTCACCTGGCGGCGCCACGAGCGGGGCCGCCGGCCGGTCAGCTCGAGCACCGCGGCGACGACCACCACGACGAGCAGAAGCGCGATCCGCACCTCGTCGCCGAGCAGACGCCCGACGAGCACCGCCACGGCGCCGAGCACCACACCCAGGAGCGCGCCGCCGAGCGCGGCGCCCATGACGTGCGCTGCGGCGGTGACCCCGAACGTGTTGCCCTTGCTCCGCTCACCGAGCGGATGGATGCTCGACAGCATCGATTCCCCTCACGGCGACCAGCTCGCACGGATGGCGCCGAGGACCGCGGACACCAGGCCGACGACGATCACGGCGCCGCTCACGAGGCACCGGCCTCCGGCACGTCGGAGGGACCATCGGCTGCGGCGTCGTGCACCGGCCCGTACAGGTCGGGCGAGCCGGGATCGATGCCGGCCGCGGAGAGCTCGCGGTCGGCCCGCAGCTCGCGGTCGCGACCACGGAGCAGGTCCCGCCGCGACAGTCGCGCGTCGCCGTCGAGCACCATCCCGGCGTCGGCCGCGGCCTTGCCGAGCAGGTCGACGACCTGGGCCCACGACGCGCTCGCGCCCTCGCCGACGACCCCCCGCGTGCCGTCGACGAGCAGGAAGTAGGGAGAGACCGGGATGTCGTAGGTGTCCCAGGCCGGCGACGACATCACGGTCGTGACGCGGTCGGGTGCCAACTCGGCCACGGCGGACGGGCTCTCCTCCTCGGGGCCGCGGGTCACGACGACGACCCGCGTGCGCTCACCGGGCACGGCGTCGACCTCGTCGGTGCCGAACGCCCGCCAGAAGTCCTGGCACGTCGAGCACCCCGTGGACAGGAAGGCCAGCAGGGTCGCGCCGGCGGTGCCCTGGAGGCCGATCCGCACGGCGCCGCCCTGGGGGTCGACGCCGGTGATGTCGGACAGGCGGCCCAGCGCGGAGATCGACCCGGGCTCGGCGACCCCCGGCACCGTGCGGATGCCGTGGTCACCCCCGGCGTGCTGATCCTCGGACGCGCGCCGCCGGGCGCTCGGGCGCCGCTCGGCGACACCGTCGGCCGTGCCCGCCAGCTGGTCCTGCCCGACGCCCAGGTCGTGCAGCGCCTTGAGCACGTCCGCGTGGCTGCGCAGCAACCCGACCACGAGCACCCCGAGCAGCGCCACCACCAGCCCGAGCGCCACGATGGCCGCGGTCATCGCCGGGCCCTCGATCGAGCCCTCACGTCGCGTTCACCGGGAGGCACCGGAGGCGCACGTTCGTGCCTGCCCCGACGTCGATGGCGTACGCGCACACGCTGTGGGCCCCGGCGCCGACCGTGACCGTGGCGTCGAACCCGTGGGCTGTCCCGTGACCGAGGCGCGCCAGGTCGGGACGCTCGACGTCGGCGGCGATGCTCGCCACCGCTCTGCCGTCGCTGTAGATGTGCACGCGGATGGGCCCGCTGGTCTCGCCGTCGATCGCATACCCGACCACCCGCACCCGGCCGCCCCCGACGGGCGTGACCGATTGGAGCGTGCCGAACGGGTTGCCGTTCCACGAGACCGTGCGCGTGCCGATGACCCGGTTGCCGCCCGCCCCGACGTCGATCGCGATCACCTTGATGGCGTGGTTGCCGGGCCTGATCGTCAGCCGCGCCTCGAACCCGTGCCGGCCACCCCGGCCGAACCGTGCCGCCACGTCGGGGCGGTCGATGTCGGCGGCCAGGCTGGCGAGCCCCGTGCCGTTGTCGTAGACGTGCACACGGATGGGGTTGTTGGTGTTCGGATCGATCGCCCACCCGCGGACCCACAGCTTCCCGTGGTCGACGGCGATGGTGTTGATGCCACCGAACGGATCGGCGGACACGGTGGCCGACAGGCACCCGAGGCGGGTGTTGCCCCCCTCGCCCACGTCGATGCCGTAGACGCACACGGAGCGGGCCCCGGGGGCGATGTTCTTGACCTCGACGTCGTACCCGTGCAGGTGGCCTGCGCCGCGGTAGGCCCGCCCGACGTCGTCACGGGGCCGGTTGGCGGTGACGCTCGCCCGCCCGACCCCGTCGACGTAGGCGTGGACCTGGATCGGGCTGGTCGTGCTGGGGTCGATCACCCATCCCCGCACCCGCAGCCCGCCGGGCACGGGGGTCACCGCTTCGACCCGACCGAAAGGGCTGCCCGTGAGGCAGGGGCGGTGGTGGTTGCGCGTGGCGTTGTCGACCCGCGTGGCCGAGCCGCACGATGCGTCGGTCTGCCACGGCGGGATGCAGGTGACCACGCGGCACACGATCGGCCCGAGGCAGGGGACGTTCTGGTGGCACTGCCCGTAGCGGAACCCGGTGCACCCGGCTTTGCGGTTGCCGCACGAGCCCTTGGCGCAGCCACAGCGGGTGCCCGAGCAGCTGCCGCCGCAGATGCCGCTGCCACCGCAGCCGCACGAACCGCACGACGCGTTGCAGTCGACGTAGTAGCGGGCGCCACCTCCGCAGAAGTTGGACGCGTCCACCTTCCACCAGCCGCCGGTGAGCGTGCCGGGCGGGCAGCGGTTCAGGCCCGACATGGTGCAACAGAACTCGGTGTAGCCGTCGCAGCAGGCCGCCCCGCAATCGCAGCTCGACCCGCTGCAGTTGCACACCGCGGCGTACGCGGAACCGGGCTTGAGGATGTAGCTCGTGGGCGTGGCGGCGAGCGCCGTGCCGACCATGGCGCTGCGCGAGAGGAAGCCGCGCCGGCCGAGCTTGGGCGCGAGCCTGCGCGCCGCCCGCTCGGCGAGTCGCTGTGTCAACGGAGGACCTCGCCCGCCTCAGCCGGGTCGAGCTGTGTGGAGCCCTGGCCGTCGCCACGCATCGCCGCGACCCTATCCGACTCACCGTGGTCGGTGGCGCACGATCGGTGGAGCGCTCACGGCGACACCAGGCCGGCCAGAGCGGCGACGACGGCCTGGTCGGCCGCGGCGCTCGTCGCCCCGGCGGGGCCGGCGCCGCCTGTCGTGTCGACCGTGCGCAGGTCGAGGTGGGTGCCACCGTCGCGCACGGTGGCGATCACCGGCAGCGGGCGGGCGTGGCGGAGCGCTGCGGCATGGTCGCCGTCGAGGTGGACCCCCCACGACGGGATCTCGACGCCGGGCAGGGTGCCGCCGCCCGTCACCGACGTGCACGGGCCGCTCCGCACCGCCGGGCCGCTGGGTGCGCCGACGGCGGCGAGTGCACCGACGGCCGCGACGATGGCATCGGCGCGGCTGCGCAGGGCCTGGACCGGCTCGGTCGCCATCCGCCAGAACGGCAGCGTGCCGGCGGTCCTGTCGAGGTAGGAGGTGGCCACCGCAGCGACCGCGTTCAGCACCATCGATCCGGGGCGGAGCGCGCGGTACAGCGGGTGGGCGGCGCAGCGCGTCGACCAGGTCGCGACGCCCCGCGATGATGCCCGCTTGCGGACCGCCCAGCAGCTTGTCGCCGGAGAACGTCACCACCGCCGCGCCGGCAGCCAGTGTCTGACGGGCCGCCGGCTCCGCGGCGAGCCACGCCGGCGGGCCGTCCGGCAACCACGGGCAGGCGGCGTCGACCAGGCCGGAGCCGAGGTCGACCACGACCGGCGGGCCCAGGGTCGCGACCTCGTCGACACCGGCGGCGGCGGTGAAGCCCTCGATCCGGTAGTTCGACGCGTGCACCTTGAGCACGACGGCGACGTCGGGGGCGCCGCTGCCGCCGCCGGCGACGACCGCCTCGTAGTCGGCCCGGCGCGTGCGGTTCGTCGTGCCGACCTCGACCAGCCGTGCGCCCGATCGCTCGAGCACCTCGGGGATGCGGAAGCCGCCGCCGATCTCGACCAGCTCGCCCCGCGACACGGCCACCCCGCGGCCCTCGGCCAGCGCCGCGAGCACGAGGAGCACCGCGGCCGCGCCGTTGTTGACCACCAGCGCCGCCTCGGCCCCGCACGCCCGCGCCAGCAGCGGACCGGCGTGGGCCTGACGTGAGCCGCGACGGCCGGAGTCGAGGTCGAGCTCGAGGTTGCTGTAGGCGGCCGCGCCCTCGACGGCCAGGGGCGCCCGCCCCAGGTTGGTGTGCAGCAGCACGCCCGTCGCGTTGACGACCGGCTGGAGCTGTGCCCGCACCACGCGGTCGGCGTCCGCCACCGCGCTCGCCGGATCGCCGCGCGCGATGGCGGCGCGCGCCACGTCGACCCGCACCGGGTGGGGGAGGCCCGTCGGTGCGAGCGTGCGGGCCAGAGCGTCGACGGACGGCGGGCGGGGCGCCTGGGGCGCCGGGCCGGCCATCAGCGCAGGTCGATCCCTGCCGGGCCCGCCTCGACCGCACCCACCGGGACGAAGCCGGCGACGGCCAGCGCCTCGACGGCCGCGGGCTCGACGGCGGCGAGCAGCCCGCCGGAGGTCTGGGGGTCGAACACGAGCGCGTCGGCGGTGTCGACACCCGTGGACGTGAAGTGGCCCTCGACATAGGCGCGGTTTCTTGCGTCGCCACCGGTGCGCACGCCGCGCGCCGCGGCCTCGACCACCCCGGGGTAGACCGGCAGCGCGTCGCCGTCGATCACCACGACGACGCCGGACCGCTCGGCGACCTCCCAGGCGTGCCCCGCCAACCCGTAGCCGGTCACGTCGGTCACGGCGTGCACCGCGGCGCCGCGGTCCCGCAGGGCACCGGCGGCCTGGCGGTTGAGCCCCCGCATCCCCGCGGTGGCCGCCGCGGCCGCGTCCGGGTCACCCGACGCGAGCGCCAACCCCGTGCCGAGCGGCTTGGACAGCACGAGCACGTCGCCCGGGCGGGCACCGCCCTTGGTGAGCTGGGCGCCCGGGCGCACGACGCCCTGCACCGCCAGCCCGAAGATCGGCTCGGGGGCGCGGATGGTGTGCCCACCGGCGACCACGCCGCCCGCCTCGCGCACCACCGCGGCCGCCGCCGCGAGGATGCGGCCGATCACCGCCGGGTCGAGGTCCTCGGGGAACGCGGCGACGTTGAGCGCCAGCACCACGTCGCCCCCCATGGCGAACACGTCGCTGCAGGCGTTGGCGGCGGCGATGGCGCCGTAGTCGTCGGGGTCGTCGACGAGCGGTGGGAAGAAGTCGGTGGTCGACACGAGGGCGACGTCGTCGCTGAGCCGCACCACCGCGGCGTCGTCGAACGGCGCCAGGCCCACGAGGAGGTCGTCGTGCCCCGTGTCCGGGTCGCACTCGGCGAGCAGGTCGCGCAGCAACGATGCGCCCCACTTGGCGGCGCAGCCCCCACAGGTGGTCAGCTCGGTGAGCCGCACGGCCGTGGTCGACGCCGGATCAGCCATGGCCCGACTCTACGGGAGGCGGTGGCGGGTGCCGAGGGTGTGGAACGCGATCGCCGCCGCGGTGGCCACGTTCAGCGAGTCGACGCCGGGCGCGATCGGGATGCGCACCCGCCGATCAGCGGTCGCCAGCGCCGCCGCGGACAGGCCGGGGCCTTCGGCGCCGAGCAGGAGGGCGACCCGGCTCGGGGGGTCGGCGACGACGACATCGTCGAGCGGCTCGGCGTCCGGCGCGGGGGTGAGGGCGACGATGGTGAAGCCCTCGTCGCGCAGCGCCGCCAGGCCCGTGGGCCACGCTGCGACGCGGGTCCACGGCACGCGCAGCACGTGGCCGGCCGACACCCGCACGCTGCGCCGGTACAACGGGTCGGCGGTGGTGGGGTCGAGCAGGACCGCGCCCACGCCGAACGCTGCGGCATTGCGGAACAGGGCCCCGAGGTTCTCGTGGTCGTTGAGCCCCTCGAGCACGGCGACGGTGCCGCTGCCG
This sequence comes from uncultured Acidimicrobiales bacterium, assembly GCA_963735375.1. Classification (GTDB taxonomy): domain Bacteria; phylum Actinomycetota; class Acidimicrobiia; order Acidimicrobiales; family VFJN01; genus ZC4RG19. Next base: position 235,985 of record CAVTKS010000001.1, on the reverse strand, counting down.
GCCACCACGTCGTCGACCGAGGGCAGCGGCAGCCGCCCGGCCGAGGCCACGACGCCCCGGTGGAAGTCGAAGCCGGTGACGGCCGCCATCTCGTCCGCCGGGAGCACGAGAACGGGCGCCCGCTCGCCGACGAGCGCCCGGATCGCCGCCGCCTTCGACTCGGTCACCAGCACAGAGCGCAGGGGGTAGGGCGAGTCGAGCAGCGCGTCGAGCGCGAACCGGCCCTCGACGACGAAGAAGCCCCGCTGCCGCTCGACCTCGCGCCGCCGCGCCGGATCGCGCAGCGCCCGGTAGTCGTCGAACGGATCGGCGCGCTCGACGGGACCCGGGGGTGGTTCGGCGGACGGGGGCACGGCTCCATCCTGGCCCGACCGGTCGGGCGAGGTTGGCGGCCGGCTGTCGCTGCTGACGATGATGCTCCATGCGCCGCATCGTGTGCCTCGAGTTCGGACCCCTCGACCAGCTCGCCGTCGAGGAGGGGCCCGACCTGCTGCCCGCCTCCCACCAGGTGGTGGTGGTCGTGCGGGCCGCGGGGGTCAACTTCGTCGACGCCCTGTTCGTACAGGGGCGCTACCAGATCAAGCCGCCGCGGCCGTTCTGCCCGGGCAGCGAGGTCGCCGGCGATGTGGTCGCAGTGGGCGACGAGGTCGACGGTGTGGCCGTCGGCGACCGGGTGCTCGCGCCGGTCGGGCTCGGCGGCTACGCCGAGCAGGTCGTGGTGCCGGGCACGTCGATCATCCCCCTCGCTCCGGCAATGTCGTACACACGGGCGGCGGCGATGCTGCAGTCGTACTCGACCGCCCTGTTCGCCCTCACCCGGCGCACCGAGGCGGCGGCCGGCGAGTCGATCCTGGTGCTCGGCGCCGGCGGCGGCGTCGGGCTCGCGTGCGTGGACGTGGCCCGGGCCCTGGGCCTGCACGTCATCGCCGCCGCGTCCGACGACGCCAAACTCGCCGCCGCGCGGGCCGCAGGGGCCGAGCAGACGATCGGCTACGAGTCCGAGGACCTCAAGGTGCGGGCCCGCGAGCTGTCGAACGGCGGGGTGGACATCGTGGTCGACCCCGTGGGCGGCCCCCACGCCGAGCAGGCCCTGCGGGCCCTGACCGTGGGCGGGCGGTTCCTGGTCGTCGGGTTCGCCAGCGGCGAGATCCCCCGCCTGCCGGCCAACCACGTCCTGCTCAACAACCGCACGGTCGTGGGCGTCGACTGGGGCGCCTGGGCGATGCACAACCCCGGCGACAACGGCGCGCTCACCTCCGAGCTGATGGCGGCCGTCGAGTCGGGCCGGTTGAACCCTCCCGAGCCGACGACCTACCCGCTGGCGCGGGCGGCCGACGCGCTGGCCGACCTCGAGGGGCGCCGGATCACCGGCAAGGTCGTCCTCGTTCCGTAGCCCCACGCGGCGATCACGCCAGGCCGCGCACCACCGCCACTGCCGCCGTGGCGGCCGCGAACACCAGCACGCTGGGTCGCAGCCAGGCACCGTCGAGCCGGTGAGCCAGCCGGCTGCTGGCCGCCACGCCAGCCAGCGTGCCGGGGAGCAAGGCCGCCGCCAGGGCGAGATGCCACGGCTCCACCGCCCCGGCGAGCGCCAGCCCGACCAGCGAGAGCACCGTGCCGAGCGAGAACGTGGCAGCGAGGGTGGCGCGGAGCACCGGGCCCTCGTGATGCTGGTAGAGCAGCGCCAGGGGCGGACCACCGATCGACGTGGCGGTGCCCATGGCGCCGGACGCGACCCCGGCGGTGACCTGGGTGACGGGCGTGACCGGGACGGTGGTCGTGAGCAGGCTCATGCCCACGGCGACGAGGACGCCCGCGCCGGCCAGGACCGACAACGTGTCTCCCGACACCCACGCCACGACCAGGGCGCCGCCCACCGTCCCCGGCACCCGTCCCGCCATGAGCCACCCGACGGCCGGCCCGTCGACGCCGTGACGCTCGCGGCGGACCATCGCGACCGCCAGCGGGAGGATCAACAGGGTGAGCGTCGCCGGCAGCGCCTCCGGTTCGATGACCGCGAGCACGGGCACGGCCAGCAGGTTGGCCCCGAACCCGACCGAGCCCTGGATGGCCGCACCGAGGGCCACGGTCACGAGCATCACCACGTACCCGGTGGGATCGAGGTGGATGGCCGCGTCCACTGCGTGTGTCGGTGGGGGTGCGAGCAGGGCCGGACACGCCCCTGCTCAGCCGCCCAGCCGGCCGTCCTCGCGCTCGGCGACGATCTCGGCGAACCGGTCCAGCACGGGCAGGACCTCGTCGCGCGGGGCCGACGGCAGGTCGAAGACCGTCTCGGTGACGCCCAGGCTCGCGTAGTGGTCGAGCTTGCCGTGCTCGGGGATCGACGCGAACGGCACGACCTCGAAGTGCTCGGGGTCGCGTCCTGCGGCCTCGAGCGCGGCGTGCAGCACCGGCAGCGCCTGGGACAGGCCGGCGCCGCCGATCGGCATCCACCCGTCGGCGTACTCGGCGGCGTGGGCGAACAGCGTGGGCCCGGCACCGCCGCCCATCAGCACGGGCACGTGGGGGCGGCCGTCGCGGTCTCGCTGCGCCGGCTTGGGCCACGACCACGACGGCGGGAACTGGACGTACTCGCCCTCGAAGCTGGCTTCGTCGTCATGCCACAACGCCTGCATGGCCAGCACGTGCTCGCGGGCCACGGCCCGGCGGCCGCGGTAGTCGACGCCGTGGTCGGCCATCTCGTCCTCGTTCCACCCGAAGCCGACGCCCATGGCCGCCCGGCCGCCGGACACGTGGTCGAGCGAGGCGACGGCCTTGGCCGTGACCAGGGGCTCGCGCTGGGCGGGCAGCAGGATGCCCGTGCCCAGGCGCAACGTGGTGGTGGCGCTCGCCGCCGCCGCCAGCGCCACCAGGGGGTCGAGCGAGCGCTTGTACTTCTCGGCCAGCTCGTCACCGCTGGGGTGCGGGGTCTTACGCCCGGTCGGGATGTGGGTGTGTTCGGGCAGCCACAGCGAGTCGAGCCCCCGCTCCTCGGCCGCACGGGCCAGCTCGACCACGTCGATCGACACGTCGGTCGCGAACATGGTGACGCCGTAGCGCATGGGGTCCCCTCGTCGTTCCGTTTCTGACGGTACGTCAGGTCGTGTGTCATCATGCCTCACATGACCGGCATCTGCGACGGGCGCGTCGTCATCGTCACCGGAGCGGGGCGCGGCATCGGCCGCGGCCACGCCCTCGAGTTCGCCCGCCAGGGAGCGAAGGTCGTGGTCAACGACATCGGCGCCGAGCTCGACGGCACGCCGAGCACCGGCGTGACCCCGGACCCGGGCGGCTCGCGCTCGCCCGCCCGGCAGGTGGTCGACGACATCGTCGCCGCGGGCGGCGAGGCGGTGGTCAACGGCGACGACGTGGCCGACTGGCAGGGCGCCCAGAACCTGGTGCGCGCCGCCCTCGAGGCGTTCGGTCGCCTGGACGTCGTGGTCAACAACGCCGGCATCGTCCGCGACCGGATGTTCGTCTCGTGCGGTGAGGACGAGTGGGACGCCGTCATCCGCGTCCACCTCAAGGGCCACTTCGCCGTCGCCCGCTTCGCCGCCGAGCACTGGCGGGCCCAGGCCAAGGCGGGCGAGGCCGTCGACGCCCGCATCGTGAACACGTCGTCGGGCGCGGGCCTGCTGGGCTCCGTGGGCCAGTCGGCCTACAGCGCGGCCAAGGCAGCGATCGCCACCCTCACCGTCATCCAGGCCGCGGAGATGGGCCGCTACGGGGTGACGGCCAACGCCATCGCCCCGTCGGCGCGCACCCGCATGACCGAGACCGTCTTCGCCGACATGATGGCCGCCCCCGAAGACACCGCCGCGTTCGACGCCATGGCCCCCGAGAACGTGGCGCCGCTGGTGGTGTGGCTGGGCTCGCCGCAGTCGGCCCACGTGAGCGGGCGGGTGTTCGAGGTCGAGGGCGGCAAGGTGTCGGTGGCCGACGGCTGGCAGCACGGCCCCGAGGTCGACAAGGGCGCCCGTTGGGACCCGGCCGAGCTGGGCCCGGTCGTCGACGACCTGCTGGCCAAGGCCCCCGCCCCCGCCCCCGTGTACGGCGCCCGGTAGCCCCGCGGGCGCCCACACGAACCACCCCCCGAACGTGCGGCACGACCGGTCGCTCGACCGCCGCCACTGCCGCACGTTCCTCCGCAAACTCTCGCACCGGCCGGCTCCGCTACGTTCGCTGACATGAGCGACCGCACGTTCACGACGCTCGCCGACGGGGGCGCGTTCTTCGAGGGGCCGCGCTGGCGCGACGGCCGGTGGTGGGTGTCCGACTTCTATCGCCACGGCGTCTTCACCATTGCCCCGGACGGCACGACCGAGCAGGTCATGACCGTCGACAACCAGCCGTCCGGCCTGGGCTTCATGCCCGACGGTTCGCTGCTCGTCGTGTCGATGAAGGACCACCGTGTCCTCCGCCGCGCCGTCGACGGCACGGTCAGCGTGCACGCGGAGATCGGCGGGCACTGCGGTGGCCCGGCCAACGACATCGTGGTGGCCGCCGACGGGCGAGCGTGGGTCGGCAACTTCGGGTTCGACCTCATGGGCGGCGAGCCGCCTACGCCGGCCCGGCTGGTCCGGGTCGACCCGGACGGCACGGTGGCCGTGGCGGCCGAGGGCCTCGCCTTCCCCAACGGATCGGTCATCACCCCCGAGGGCACGATGCTCGTCGTGGGCGAGACGATGGGTGCCCGCTACACGGCGTTCACCATCACCGCCCAGGGGCTGTTGACCGACCGGCGGGTGTGGGCCGCCATCGACGGCGTGGCCGCCGACGGCTGCACGCTCGATGCCGAGGGCCACATCTGGGCCGCCGACTGCTTCGGCAGCCGGGTGGTGCGCGTGGCCGCCGACCGGGGCGTCGTCGACGAGATCGCGGTGCCCGACGGCCTGGGCACCTACGCCTGCATGCTGGGCGGCGACGACGGCCGCACCCTGCTGGTCTGCTGCGCCCCGGACTTCGACGAGCGGCGCCGCCAGACAGACCACCAGGCCGTGCTGCTGACGACGACGGTCGACGTCCCCCACGCGGGCTTGCCGTAGCCCGCCCGGCTCCGCCGCCGGCCTGCGCCGGGCGGTGGGTGCGGCAGATCCGGGGCCGGCGCCGCCGGACCTGCCGCAGAACCGCGCCCGCTCGGGGGCGGGGAGCTACTCCGAGCGGACGGCGTCTGCCGGCGCCAGGTGGCTGGCGCGGGCAGCCGGGTAGAGGCCCGCCAGCGCACCGACCACCAACGACGCCGCCACGCCGCCGGCCAAACCGGCGAGGGGTATGGCGAGCCGCCAGTCGCGCATGTCGGCGTACACGGCGGTGGTGGCCGCCCCAAGGGCGATGCCCATGGCCCCGCCGATACCGGCGAGCAGCACCGATTCGACCAGGAACTGCACCCGGATGTGCCGGCGGGTGGCGCCCAGCGCCCGGCGGACGCCGATCTCGGCGCGGCGTTCGAGCACGGAGATCACCATCACGTTGGCGATGCCGACACCGCCCACCACCAGGGCGACGGCGCCCAGGCCGAGCAGCAGCGCGGTCAGGGTCTCGTCGGCCTCGGCCTTGGCGGCCAACGCATCGCTGGGACGGGTGACCGCCACCTCGTCGGGCGCCTCCGGGTTGGCGGTGGCGCCGAGCACGTCGCGCACGCTGGCCACCGCGTCCGGGTCGGTCCGCACCCGCACCGTCGACGCCGACTCGTCGATGCCGAACAGCTCCTGCGCCACCGGGTAGCCGACCAGCGCCGAACGGTCGATGTCCGGCCCGAGCGGCACCGGGTCGAGTATGCCGATCACCCGGAACCACTGCCCGCCGACGTACACGAGCGGGTCGCCCTCGAGGTCGTCGATGCCCAGCCGCACCGCAGCCTCCGACCCCAGCACGACGGTCGGCTGGGTGGCCGTGGCGTCGTTCAGGAACGTCCCCGCCGCCATGGTGCCGCCGACCGTTTCGAGCAGGTTCGGCTCGGTGGCCACCACCGCGAGGCCGCCCGACCGGTCGGCGGGGATCATGTCCGTGCGCCGCACGGTCACGTCGTCGACGTTGCGGGTGGCCGCCGCGGAGGTGACCGGCCCGATCCGGCGGATCATGTCCGGCGCCATGACGGGCAGCTCGGTCGCCTCGCCGAACATGTCGTTGCCCGGCTGAACCTGCAGCAGGTTGGTGCCCAGCTCGTCGAGCTCGGCCAGGAGGTCGGCCTTGCTCGACGCCGAGATGCCGACCACCGACACCATGGCGGCTATGCCGATGGCGATGCCGAGCGCGGTCAGTAGCGTGCGCAGGCGCTTGGCCCGCAGCCCGACCGTCCCCACCGCGGCGGCGTCGCGCGGCCGGAGCCGGCTGCGGAGTCGCAACGGGTCGCCCGGCCGGTCGCCGGCGGGCCCGTCGCCCCCGAGCGCAGGGGGCGCGCCCGGCACGAGCACGTCGGCGCTCATGCGGCCACCCCCGTGTCGGACTCGACGCGGCCGTCCCGCACCGCGACGCACCGGGGCAGCGACCCCGCGACCTGCTGGTCGTGGGTGATCACGACGATGGTCGTGCCGGCAGCGTGCAGCGCGTGGAACAGGTCGAGCACCTCGCCGCCGGTGACCGAGTCGAGGTTGCCCGTCGGCTCGTCGGCCAGCACGATCGCCGGATCGCCGACGATGGCCCGGGCGATCGCCACGCGCTGGCGCTCACCGCCCGACAGCTGCGCCGGCCGGTGCGTCGCCCGGCGGTCGAGCCCGACCTGGCGCAGCGCCTCGGCCGCTCGATCCCGCCGCTCGCCCGGAGCGACCCCCCGGTAGAGCAGGCCGGCCGCCACGTTGTCGAGCGCGCTCAGGCCGTCCAGCAGGTGAAACTGCTGGAACACGAAGCCCACCCGCCACGCCCGAAGCGCAGAAAGCTCGACGTCGGACAGCTCACCGATGTCTGCGCCGGCGACCCGCACGGTGCCAGCGGATGGGCGGTCGAGGGCGCCGATCAGGTGCAGCAGCGTCGACTTGCCCGATCCCGAGGGGCCGACGACCGCCACCATCTCGCCGGACTCGACCGCGAAGCTGACACCGTCGAGTGCCCGCACCGGCGGAACCCCGGCGTACTCCTTCACGACGTCCGTGAGGGCGAGCACGATGCCGCCGCCCCCGGCAGGGACCGTGGGGGCCGTCATGCGGGCACCACGACATCGTCGCCCTCGGCCAGGTCACCGGTGACCTCGACCCATCCGTCGGCGAACGCCCCGACCTCGACGGCGACCAGGTCGGTCGCGCCGCCGGTGCCGGCCACCTCGACGGCGTAGCCGCCCTCGGAGAGAGCCAGCAACGCGTCGACCGGCACGGCCATCACGCCCTGCGCGGCGCTCGTCACCACGCTCACGGACACGGGCGCCTCGTCGAGGTTCCCGGCCGCAGCCGGGTCGTCGAGCGAGATCGTGACCTCGATCGTGGGCGTCGGGTCGGCCATCGGGTCGCCGTCGTCATCCTCGGGGGTCTGGGCGACCGTCCCGATCGACGCCACCTTGCCCGGCACGACCGTGCCGTCGGGTAGCTCGATCTCGACCGCCTGGTCCACGGCGACCAGTCCCTGGTGGGTGGCCTCGAGGTCGACCGTCACCAGCCGGGTGGTGCCCGCGACCTCAACCACCGGCCCGCCGGCCTGGCCGCCGAGGGGCGTCAGGTGCCCGGTCACGCGCACGGCGGCGGGCTGCACGACCACGTCGCCGAGGCCGATCCGCCCGGTCTCCTCGCGCCCGAGCGATTCCTGCCACTCCTCCACCGCGTCGGTCGTGGCCGACGTCCAGTCCTGGTCGACGGTCAGCTCGTCCGCGGTCACGATTCCCAAAGCCACGAGGTTGGCCTCGACCAGCTCGACATCGACGCCGTCGTCGACGTCGGGGCCGAGCTCGCGCCAGAGGGGCCGATCGCCGTAGAACAGGGGCATCACCCGGTCGTCGATCTCGGCGAGCGCCTGGCCCCGCTCGACGACCGTGCCCTCGTCGGGCAGCCACGTGAGGGTGCCCTGCCCGGTCAGCGACACCTCGCGTGTCTCGCCGTAACCGAGGGTGCCGGCGACGTCGGTCCGCTCCTCGAGGTCACGAACGGTGACCTCGGCGGTAGCGGTAGACACCTGTGAGTCCGCGGCGTCGCGGGACCCCGAGTCGCCGCCACGCAAGGTGAGGGCACCTATCCCGACCGCCGCGACCGCGACGACGCCGCCGGCCATGACGACCCGGCGCCTACCGGGGCGCGATCCGCTCAGCTGGATGGGCTCGGGCGGCTCCGGCGCCAGGGGCGCCTCGCCGGCGGAGGCGGCGGCGGTTCCTTCCGGCGGTGTCGCCGCAGGGTCGTGACGCCCGTCCGCGCCGGCTGGTTCTCCAGATGGATCACGCACGTCGAAGGCGCTCATTCCCCACCACTTCCACTGCTCGAGACGGCGCCGGGGCCCCCGAACTCAGGCGACTCCAGGCCGGCCTCTTCGTGGCACTCCTCGAGGTCCTGCTCGACCTCCTCGTCCGGGGGCCCACTGCCGTCGCCAGGGCTGCCGATCCCCATCCGCACGCCGCCGTCGGAGCTGACCTCGGGGTCAGGCATGTCGTGCCCACGCTCGCGCATGCACTCCGCCACGGCGACGAGCTGGTCCTGCATCTCGGCCTGCTCCTCGGGGTCGATCTCCATGTCGGGGCGGACGTCCTCCATGATCGGGCTGCACGCCTCGTCGGCCGCCTCGAAGTCCGTGTCGGGCGCCCCGCCGGCATCAGGGCCCGCGGCCCGCATGTGCACGCCCCCGTTGCCGTCGAACTCCGGGTCGGGCATGTCGACACCGTGGTCCCGCATGCACTGGGCGTACTCGAGCATGGCGTCCTCGAACTCGGCGTCGTCGACGTTGCTGTCGCCTCCGCCGCCGTCGTCCTCGCTGTTGTCATCGGCGGCCGCCTCCTCGTCGAGGCTGGCGACCGCGTCGTCGGTTCCGTCGTCTCCGCGCCCGCAGCCGGCGACCGCCCCGACGAGGGCGAGCGCCGCCATGAGGCAGCTCAATCGTCTGGTCATGGGGCCGACCATGACGACCGGAGGCTGTGGGGTCGCTGAGACCGCCTGAGAGCACTCTCAGCGAGCGATGCACGCGTAGGGCGGCGGGCCGCCAGACTCTCTGCCATGCGCGTGCTGGTGGTCGAGGACGAGGTGCACCTCGGCGAGGTGCTGACCCGCGGCCTGCAAGCCGAGGGGTTCGACGTCGAGCTGGTCCACGACGGGCTCGACGGGCTGTGGCGCGCCCGCGAGCGTCGCTACGCCGCCATCGTCCTCGACATCCTGCTGCCCGGCATGAACGGCTACGAGGTGTGCCGCACGCTGCGCTCCGAGGGCGTGTGGACACCGATCCTCATGCTCACGGCCAAGAACGGCGAGTACGACGAGGCCGAGGCGCTCGACACCGGGGCCGACGACTTCCTGTCCAAGCCGTTCTCCTACGTCGTCCTGGTGGCCCGCCTGCGGGCGCTCGCCCGCCGGGGCAGCTCGCCCCGGCCCCCGGTGCTGGCCGCCGGCGACCTGGTGGTCGATCCCACGACCCGCAGCTGCCACCGGGGCGACGCGGCGGTGGCGCTGACCCCCCGGGAGCTGTCGCTGCTCAGCGCCCTGCTGCGGCGCGACGGCGAGGTCGTGCCCAAGCACGACCTGCTGCAGGAGGTGTGGGGCGACGACTTCGACGGCGACGCCAACGTGGTCGAGGTGTACGTGGGCTACCTGCGGCGCAAGATCGACGTGCCCTTCGGCCGGCGCACGCTGCAGACGGTGCGGGGCGCGGGCTACCGGGTGGTGGCCCATGCCTGACACCGCCGACACCGGGCCGGTCCTCGGCCGCCCGCTCCGGTCGGTGCGGGTGCGCATCACGCTGGCCGCCGTCGTGGTCACGGCGGTGGCGATGACCGCCGCCGGCTGGCTGCTCGTCCGCTCGGTCGAGGACACCCAGCTCGGCCGCGTGCGCGACGACACGGGGGCGTACCTCGAGGAGGTGACCGACCGGTTGGAGGCCGGGGAGGACCCGTGGGCCGCGGTGGCGCCCACCGGCACCGCCGACACGACGACCCGACCGCCCCCGTTCGTGCAGGTGATGGACGACCAGGGGCACACTCTCGCCGTCCACCCCACGCTGCCGCGCGGGTCTGGCGACGCGACCGTCGCCCTGTCGCTGAGCGCCGATGGCGCGGGCACCGGGGCGATCATCAAGTCGGGCACCAGCAGTGGCGCTGCAGCGCCCCCCGAGGGGGCGACCGGCGCGGGTGGCGCCGGCGCCGCGGGCGAGCCGGTGGGGCCCGACGAGGCCGCGCTGGAGACGGGCATCATGCTGGTCAGGGCGGAGGACGGCGAGCCGATCGAGCGGATCGTCCGTCAGGTCGACACCCCGTCCGGTGCGATGACGGTGTACGCCGCCGCGCCCGTCGACGAGGTGCAGGGCAGCGTCGACGCGGTGCGGCGGGCGCTGTGGACCTGGCTGCCCGTGCTCGTGGCGGTCGTGGCCCTGGTGGCCTGGCATCTGGTGGGGCGGGCCCTGCGCCCGGTCGAGGCCATCCGGTCGGAGGTGGCCGCCATCGGCGGCGCCACGATGCACCGACGGGTGCCCGCCCCGGACACGGACGACGAGATCGGCCGCCTCGCCCACACGATGAACGCCATGCTCGGCCGCCTGGAAGCGTCGGCGACGCGCCAGCGCCAGTTCGTCTCCGACGCCTCGCACGAGCTGCGCAGCCCCGTGGCCGCCATCCGCACCGACCTCGAAGTCGCCTTGCGCGAGGGCCCCGACGCGGACTGGGCGGTGGTGGCCTCGTCCGTCCTGGCCGAGGAGGCCCGGCTCGAGCGCCTCCTCGACGACCTGCTGGTGCTCGCGGCATCCGACGAGTCGGCGGTCGCCGCCACCGACGGCCCGGTCGATCTGGCCGCCCTGCTCGCCGACGACGCGGCGCCGGGCGCGCCGGGTCGCGGTGCGGTTCGATGCGCCGGCGGCCGCATCGGTGCCCGGGCGCGCCGGGGCGCTGGGCCGGGTCGTCGCCAACCTGGTGGACAACGCCGCCCGCCACGCCCGGACGCGGGTCGAGCTCTCGCTCCAGGCGGCCCGGCTGCCCTCGGGAGCGCCCGCCGTCCAGGTCCTGGTCGACGACGACGGGCACGGCATCGCCCCCGCCGACCGCGAGCGGGTGTTCGAACGCTTCACCCGCCTCGACGAGGGGCGGGCCCGCGACGGTGGCGGGGCCGGCCTCGGCCTGGCCGTGGTCCGGTCGATCGTCGCCCGCCACGGGGGTCGGGTGTGGGCGACAGACGGCCCGCTGGGTGGCGCCCGCATCGTCGTCGAGCTGCCCGCCGCCGTCTGACCGGCGGTTGAGACCAGGGTCAGGTCGGGTCGAGCGACGGTCGGGACCGGTTTCACCTGTTTCCGAATCCGCCCGCCCGACCCGTGATCGGATGACGGTCCGACGGCCGACCCCGGTAGATTCGGCCGTCCCCCATCACCAGCAGCCCCGGCTCGCGCCGATCGAGATGCCCGACGACACCTCCCCCCTCACCACCTCACCGAGCCTGGCCGCGCCCGCCCTCGAGTCGACCGGCCCGGCGGCCGTGCTGTGGGACATGGACGGCACGCTGGTCGACACCGAGCCGTTCTGGATCCGGGCCGAGACCGAGTTGGTGGCGCAGCACGGCGGCACGTGGACCCAGGCCGACGCCCACGCCCTCGTCGGCAGCGATCTGCTCGACTCCGCGGCCTACATCCGCCGGGTCGGGGGTGTCGACATGGATCCCGTCGACATCGTGAACGCCATGATGGAGCGGGTCATCGAGCAGATGGCCGACGACCCGCCCTGGCAGCCGGGGGCGCTCGACCTGCTGGCGGCGCTGCGAGCCGCCGGAGTGCCGTGCGTGCTGGTCACGATGTCGTGGCGCCGCCTGGCCGGGGCGGTGGTCGACCTGCTGCCGCCCGGCACCTTCGCCCACATCGTGGTGGGAGACGAGGTGTCGCGGGGCAAGCCGCACCCCGAGCCGTACCTGGCCGCGGCGCAGCGGCTGGGCGTCGAGCCTGCCGCCTGCATCGCCATCGAGGACTCACCCACCGGCGCGGCCTCGGCCAAGGCCGCGGGCTGCTTCGTCCTCGGCGTGCCCCACGTCGTCGAGGTTCCGGCGGACACGGTGAATGCGGTGGTCCCGTCACTCGAGGGGGTCGACGTGGCGATGCTCCGGCGCCTCCTCCCCGCCTGAGCGGGGCGGCGACGAGTTCATGCGACCGAAAATGCGACAGATCCGGCGGTCGCACCGCCGGATCCGCCGCACGTTCGGGGAATCAGGACGTCAGATCGTCAGCTGAGGCGCTCGAAGATCATGGCCATGCCCTGGCCACCACCGACGCACATGGTCTCGAGGCCGAACGTCTTGTCCGTGTCCTGGAGCGCATGGATGAGCGTGGTGGCGATGCGGGCGCCGGTCATGCCGAACGGGTGGCCCAGGGCGATGCCGCCGCCCTTGATGTTGAGCTTCTCGATCGGGATGTTCAGGTGCTTGGCCGACGGCAGCACCTGGGCGGCGAAGGCCTCGTTGATCTCGACGAGGTCGATGTCGTCGATGGTCATGCCGGCCCGCTTCAGCGCCTGGCGCGACGCTTCGATGGGGCCGAGGCCCATGATCTCGGGGTTGAGGCCGGTGACGCCCGACGACACCACCCGCGCGAGCGGCGTGAGGCCCAGCTCGCGGGCCCGGGTGTCGCTCATGACGATGACGGCGGCGGCGCCGTCGTTGAGCGGGCAGGCGTTGCCGGCGGTGACCTCGCCGTCGGGGCGGAAGACCGGCTTCAGCTCGGCCAGCTTCTCGGCCGTGGTGCCGGCGCGCGGGCCGTCGTCCTTGGTGACGACGGTGCCCGACGGGGTGGTGATGGGCGTGATCTCACCGTCCCAGTAGCCGTTCTCCTGGTTGGCGACGGCGAGCTGCTGGCTGCGTGCGGCGAACTCGTCCATCTCCTTGCGGCCGACGTTCTCCTTGAGCCGTACGTTCTCGGCGGTCTGGCCCATGGCGATGTAGATGTCGGGCAAACCGGCGAGCGGCTGCCACGAGTCGGCCCCGTTGGCCAGCTCGGCGGTGCGGGCCTCGGCCTCGGCGGCAAGGGGGTTGTGCGGGCCGCTGTCGGCCATGCCGCTCATGAAGCGGCTGACGGTCTCGACGCCGGCGGCGACGAACACGTCGCCCTCGCCCGCCTTGATGGCGTGGGCCGCCATGCGGATCGACTGCAGTGACGACGAGCAGTAGCGGTTGATGGTGACGCCGGGGACGTCGTCGAGCCCGGCGAGGATCGCGGAGACGCGGGCCAGGTTGTAGCCAGCCTCGCCGGCGGGCTGGCCGCAGCCCAGGATCAGGTCGTCGATCGTGGTGCGGTCGAGCTCGGGCACCTTGTCGAGCGCCGCCTTGACGATGGTGGCGGTCAGGTCGTCAGGCCGTACCTCGGCGAGCGAACCCTTCATGGCCCGCCCGATGGGGCTGCGGGCCGTCGAGACGATGACAGCTTCGGTCATGGCGGCATTCCTCCTGCACGGATGCGTTCCGCGATGTCTAGTTATGTTACCGGTCGGTCACCAACCCGACCGTTCTGCGAGTGACCAGTCGGGTCGTCTGCATGGTGGTCATGGTGGTCGGCGGGGGCATGGGCGTGCGAGTGCACGTGGTGCCCCTGCTCGAGCCAGCGACGGAACCCGGCGGCGTTGGAATGGATGCCGTTGAGGGTCTCGAGCTTCTCGCGCTGGGCCGGGTCGACGCCGTCGAGGTCGTCCTCGAACCGGTCGGACAGCGCCTCGGCGATGTCGCGGCCGTCGCGGAACGCCGCCTCGGCCACCTCGGCCCACCGCGTCAGGGTCTCCTGCGCCTCGTCGAGGATCTCCTGCGGATCGGGCACCAGGCCGAAGTGGGCGAGCGCGATGCCCGACGGCCGGCGATCCGCGAACCGGCGGAGCGACGTGAGCGCCTGGTCGAGGTCGAAGTCGGGCGGGGGCGTCGCCGGCCGCAGCACCCCCACGTCGGGCAGGCGCACGCCGACGGCGTCGCCGGCGAACAACAGGCCAGAGTCGCTGTCGTGCAGCGCCATGTGGTGCTTGGCGTGGCCGGGTGAGTCCACCGTCGTGAGCGTGCGGTTGGACGACACGACGATCTCGTCACCATCGCCCAGGATCGTGACCCTCTCGGAGGCGGTGGGCGTCAGGCGGCCGTACAGCGAGTCGAGCAGGTCGCCGTAGACCATGGCCGCGCTGTTGACGAGCTTGGTGGGGTCGACCAGGTGACGGGCGCCCCGCTCGTGTACGTAGACGGTGGCCTGCGGGAACGCGGCGGCGACGTCGCCCACGCCCCCGGCGTGGTCGAGGTGGATGTGGGTGACCGCCACGCCCGCCAGCTCGCCGGCATCGACGCCGAGGTCGGCCAGGGCGGCGAGCAGGTGCGGCACGGAGGTCTGGCTGCCCGTCTCGACGAGGACCGGCGCCTCGCCGGTCACGAGGTAGCCGGCCGTCACCTGGCGCCAGCCGCCGAGCAGCGTGTCGATCTGCAGGACACCCGGCGCGATCTCGGTGTGCACGTGACCCCCTCGGTGGACGTGCCGTCCGTCCGAGGGACCGAGGGTATCGGCCCGAGCCGGCCGGGCCGCCGCCTTGCGTGTCACACCCCGTGGCTAGCGTGAACTGCGCATGGCGAAAGGCACTCCCGGCACGCGAGCCACCGCAGGTACGCCGTCCGCGGCGGCGACACCCACGTTGTGGGACGACCCGGGCGACCCCACGTGGTCGGTGCCAGAGCTCGGCGAGGCGATCGGTCTCAGCTTGCGTGCGGCCTTCCCCGACGAGGTGTGGGTGCGGGGGGTCATCCGCAACCTCAACCCGGGGCGACGGGGCGGCACCGTGTGGTTCGACCTGGTCGAGCCGGCGGTGGGCGGCGACCTGTCCCGCCCGCCGCAGGCCAGCCTGTCGGTGGTGCTGTTCGACATGGCCCGCCGCCGTGTCAATGCCCGCCTCACCGACGCCGGCGGCGGCGTCCGCATGACCGACGGCACCGAGGTGCGGCTGCGCGGCCGGGTCACGTTCTACGACCGGGGCGGCCGTCTGCAGATCCAGATGTCCGACATCGACCCGGCGTTCACGCTCGGGCGGCTGGCAGCCGACCGCGAGCGGCTGCTCCGCGCGCTCGACGGCGAGGGCCTGCTCACCCGCCAGGCCTCCCTCACCCGGCCGCTGGTCCCGCTGCGGCTGGGCCTGGTCACCAGCGGGGGCAGCGCCGCGGAGCACGACGTGCTCGACGAGTTGCGCCGCTCCGGCATCGGGTTCTCGGTCGTGCGGGCCGACGTGCGGGTGCAGGGGTCCCACGCCGCCCGCTCGGTGGCGTGGGGGCTGCAGGCCGTCGCATCCCGCGGGGTCGACGCCGTGCTCCTCGTCCGGGGCGGCGGGGCCACCACCGATCTGGCGGCCTTCGACGGCGAGGTCATCGCCCGCGCCGTCGCCGGTCTCGACGTGCCGGTCCTCACCGGCATCGGTCACGACATCGACCGGTCGGTGGCCGACGAGGTCGCGCACGCCAGCTACAAGACACCGACCGCCTGCGCCCAGGCCGTCGTGGCCGACATCCGGGCCGTCGAGCACCGCACGACCCAGGCCTGGCGCGGCATCGTCGCCGCGGCCCGCCAGCGCGGCCAGCGCGAGGCCGAGCGGCTCCGCTCGTGCGGCCGGCACGTCGCCGTCGCCACCCGTCAGGGCCTGGCCGCCGCCGATCGCGACCTCGACGCACGCGGCACCCGGGTCGGCCGGTCGGCCGACGGTGCGCTCGCCCGCTCGACGGCGGTGCTCGACCGGGCGGTCGGGCGCGTCGAGGCCGGGGGCCGCGCCCACCTCCGCACGCACGACCAGGCCCTCGCGGTGGCCGCCGCCCGGCTCGCGCAGCGCGCCCCGCGCGTGCTCACCGCCGCCGCGCGCGATCTGGACGCCGTCGAGGCCCAGGTCCGAGCTCTCGACCCGACGCGCACGCTCGCCCGGGGCTGGTCGATCACACGCGACGCGCAGCGGCCGCGTCGTGCGTTCGGCCGCGGTGCTCGCCGCGGGCGACGAGCTGGTGACCACGCTCGCCGACGGCGACGTGAGCAGTACGGTCTCGACCTCGCGCCTCACGCGCACCGACACCCCCCTCGCCGATCCGTCGGCCGACGACACGCCTCCGTCCGGGAGCTCACCATGACCGCGCCGACCAACCAACCCAGCGGCCCTCACGCCGACGACATCGGCTACGCCGATGCCCTGGCCGAGCTCGACGAGATCCTCGACGAGCTCGACGGTGACGAGGTCGACGTCGACGTCCTGGGGGCACGGGTCCGCCGCGCCTCCGAGTTGCTGCGCCTGTGCCGCGAGCGCATCGCCGGCGCACGCTTCGAGGTCGAGCAGGTGGTGGGCGAGCTCGAGGCCGAGGTCGACGCGGCGGCGGCCGCCGCCGAGGCGAGCGACGACCTCGACGAACCGGGCGATGAGGACCCGGGCGATGACGACCCGGGCGATGACGACGAGCGACAGAACCGCGACAGCCCCGACGACGAGCTCGGCTAGCGGGCGACGGTCAGCGGTGCGTCACCGGGTTGTGGCGTGGCGACCGCGAGCAACGGCGACCGGCCGTCCACGGCGGCGACGTCGTCCTCGGTCTCTGGGCAGCGGGCGACCAGCTCCCCGTCGAACTGCGCCTCGCCCGGCGGCGGCATGGCCGCGAGCTGGTCGTCGAACATCACCCACGTGCCCTCGACGATCAGCCGGTCACCCTCGACGCGCACGTCGGTGATCTCGCCGGCGGGCCCATGGTCCATCTCGGCGCCGAACGCGCCGATGATGCCGTCGTCGACCAGGTCGGCCGTCACCCCGGTGCGGTCGAACCCTCCGTCCCCCAGGTCGGCCTCGGCCTGCACCACGATGCCGCCCGCCGTCCTGCCGGCCAGTACCACCACGTCGCCCTCCCGGCCGCACGCCGTGAGCGGCACCTCGACGGCGCGACCGTCGTAGCTGAACCGGGCCGTGTCGGTGGCCAGGCCGTCGCACGGTTCGCGGTCGCGCCACCCACAACCACCCAGAGACGCCAGCGTGACCGCACCGGTCACGGTCGTCAGCAACGGCGTGCAAAAACGGCGGGGCACGACCCCGCACCGTAGCCAGGGCGTGTCAGACTCCCGGCTCGCGCCGCACGGCGGTCGCCTCACCCACCTCGCGCCGGAGTCACGGTCATGTCCCTACCCCCCGATCCACACGACGACGACCTCTCCGATCCGGTTGCGCCACCGCCGCCCCCGCCCCCGCCCCCACCCGCTCCGCCGCAGGCATCCTCCCCACCCCCGCCTGCACCGCCTGCACCGACTCCGCCCTCGGCGGCACCGACGTCGGCCGGCGAGCAGGGCAGCCGGCCCGCAGCCGTCGCCGCGTCGTCGCCCGCCTATGCCCCGCGGCCTCGCCCGACCGTCGCGGCGACGACGGCCGAGGCACCCGGTGCCGCCAGCCCGCCGCCGAGCTCGCCCGCCTCCACGACGACACCGGTCGCGCCCCCGCCTGTCGATCGAGGAACCAGGGGCCGGCTCGGGCTGATGCTCGGCGCCGTCGTGGTCGTGATCGTCGTCGCCGGCGGCGTGGTGCTGGCAACCGGTGGCGCCGACGACGACAGCGCAGGCCCGTCGTCGGAGCAGTCACCGAGCGACGACGAGCCGGGCACGGACGCCGGTGGCGACCCGGCCGCATCCGAGGCCGCTCCGGACGGCGCCGAGGCCGGCGCGACGGACGATTCTCCCGTCGCGGCCGCCGAGGCGTTCTTCGCCGCGGTGGCAGAGTCCGACTGCGCCGGCATCGTCGCGATGATGACCCCCGAGTCGTATGGTCCCGACGGCGAGACCGCGCAGCAGGCCGTCGACGAGTGCGAGCGCGACGCGACCGGCACCGCCGCCGCGGCCGCCGCCGACTTCGGCGCCATCGAGCTCGTCTCCGAAGCGGGCGACGAGGCCCTCATCTCGGTGACCATGACCAGCGACGGCGAGCAGACCGAGCGCGAGCTCCCACTCCTCAGGGTCGACGGCGAGTGGAAGCTGCACCTCGACACGTCCTTGGCGCCCCCGGCCGGCTGACCAGCCCTTCGCGGGTCCTCGGCGTGCGGCTCCGATGCCCTGACCTCGGGCCACGGCTCGTAACGTGGGCGCACACATGCGCCCCCGCTCCCCCGCCCCCCCGAGCCTGAGCGCCCTCGCCACCCGCGTCGACGAGCGACTCGCCGGCCTGCTCGCGGGCGAGATCACGCGCTGGCAGGTCGTCGATCCCGTCCTCGTCGAGCCGCTGCGCTCGCTGCAACGGCTGGTCGATGCCGGCGGAAAGCGGCTGCGCCCGGCGTTCTGCCACTGGGCATTCGTGGGCGCAGGTGGCGACCCCGACGATCCGCGGGTCGTCGACGCGGGAGCCGCGTTCGAGATGCTCCACGCCTTCGCCCTGGTGCACGACGACGTGATGGACGGGTCCGACACGCGGCGCGGCGAGCGCACCGCCCACCTGACCTTCGCCGACCAGCATCGGGCGGCCGCTTGGCGGGGCGAGGGCCGGCGCTTCGGCGAGGGCGTCGCCATCCTCATCGGCGACCTGGCCCACGTGTACGCCGACCAGCTGCTCGGCGATGTGTCGGGCGATGTGTGGTCGGTGTGGAACGAGCTGCGGCTCGAGCTGAACATCGGCCAGTACCTCGACCTGTTGGGCACAGCCCGGGCCGACCGTGGACGGGCGTTGGCCCACCGCATCGCCCGCTACAAGTCGGGCAAGTACACGATCGAGCGCCCGCTGCACGTGGGCGCGGCCCTGGCCGGTCGGCTCACCGACCTCCGTGGCCCGCTGTCGGCCTACGGCGACCCGCTGGGCGAGGCGTTCCAGCTGCGCGACGACGTGCTCGGGGCCTTCGGCGATCCCGAGCGCACCGGCAAGCCGGTCGGACAGGACCTCCGCGAGGGCAAGCCCACCCCCCTACTGGCGATCGCGGTCGCGCAGGCGTCGCCCACGGAGGCGGCGGTGCTCGACCGGGTGGGCGAGCCGAGGTTGTCCGACACCGACGTCACCGCCATCCAGCAGGTGCTGGTCAGCCACGGGGGCGGTCGAGGTGGTCGACCAGCTCATCGAGACGCTGACCGCCCGGGCCATCGACGCCGTCGAGGCCGCCGGTCTCACGCCCGACGCACGCGACGAGCTGATCGACCTGGCCCGCTTCGTCGCCTCCCGCGACACCTGACCCGCCGGGTCAGGCGCCCGCGAACACCTCGGTGCAGCGGTCGCGCGGCACCGACACGACACCGGGCTGGTCGGCAACCGCCACCAGCCAGGGCGGGCGCACCACGGCCGCCACCGCCAGCGCCGTGTCGAGCCCCGACAGCGTCGCCGCCTGACGGGCGTAGGTGGTGGCGTAGTCCGGCGGGCGCACGTCGTGGCTGAGCTCGAGCAGTGCGTACGGATCGGGTGAGCCCGTCACAGCCAGCGGTGCGCCCAGGACGAACGATGTGGTGGGCTCGGTACCGCCCCCGGTCAGGCCGGGTCCGTCGTCGAGGATGGCGCCACGCACCAGGTCGGGCCGGGCGCCGGCCGTCATGAGGGCGACGTAGGCCCCCAGGCCGCGCCCGTACAGCGTGGACGGGCCGAGGTGGCCGAGAGCGGCGTCGACGTCGGCCATGAGCAGCTCGCAGAAGTAGCCGCCTCCCACGGGCACGGTCGACGACCCGTGCCCGGTGAAGTCGAGCGCCCACACGGGGCCGGGCCAGCCCGCGAGGTGCGCCGGCACCAGGGCGGGAGACTGCTCGCCCAGCCCGTGCAGGAGCAGCAGCGCCCGCCCCCCACCGTCGCGCAGCCGATGCAGCGCGAGGTCGATCTTGTTGTGTCGGACAGTGACGGTCGGGGTGGTCACGCGACCCCCTCGAGGAAGTCGACGATCAGGTCCGCGATGCGCTGCGGCTGCTCGATGTGGACGAAGTGGCCGACGTCGTCGTAGGCGACGAGGCGACTGCCCGGCGGCAGGTTGGGCTCGACCTCGTCGGCCGGGGTGCCCCACCCCATCGTCTCGGGCTGCAGGCCGAGCACGGCCAGCATCGGGATGCTCAGCCCGGGCAGGCGGGCCATCGCCCACTCGGGTCGCCAGGGCCCGAATCCGCCGAGCCGCAACGACGGGTCGATCTTCCAGCGCCAGCCGCCGTCGTCGTGGCGGGCCCCTACGGACACCAGGTAGCGGAGCCAGTCCGGCGACAGGCGAGGATTCATGACAGCCCGCCGCTCGGCCAGGCCGTCGAGCGTGTCGGGCCGGCGTTCCTTGGTGGCCGCGCCGCGGCGGAAGTCGAGCCAGCCCGCGAGCTCGCCGGCGAGCAGCTTGGTGCGCTCGCGATCGGGCACATCGGGCATGGACCGGCGGCTGGGCATCCCGTCGAGGTTGACGAGCGCGCTGACCCGGTGCGGGAGGGCCGCGGCGAACTGCACCATCACGGCGCCACCCTTCGAATGGCCCGCCACGGGCAACGGCCCACGTGTCACCGAGTCGACGACGGCGAGGGCGTCGCGCAGGTCGGCCTCCCAGGCGTACATCGGTGCGTGCTCCGAGTCGCCGTGGCCCCGCTGATCCCATGACACGACCCGCCAGCCGGCGTCGGCCAGCAGCGGGGCGAACACGTCGAACGTGCGGGCGAAGTCGAAGCCGCCGTGGGCCAGGGCCAGCGGGGGCGCGTCGGGATCACCCCACTCGTAGACGGCGAGCCGGATGCCGTGGGAGTCGACCGCGCGGACGCGGTCGGGAACACGGGCGCCGGGGAAGGAGACGACCTCAGACACGACGCCAAGATTGACCCACGGGTCAAGCGCGCGGCAAGCGGGGCCTCACGCCCTCGAACCCGACCGCCAACCGGCTGACGACGCCACCCACCCGCCGCAGGTTGACGTCGCGCGCCTTGTAGGTGGGATGCTCGTCCGCGTGCCACCGGTCGTGCCAGGGCTGGTTGGTGAGCAGGTCGATGCGTGCGATGTCCGGCCGGTCGCAGCACGCGCGGACCAGGTCGGCCATGAGCAGGTTGCTGGGCGAGAGGTCGGAAAGCTCGTCGTCGTAGGCGACCTTGAACAGCTCGTACGTGTCGCCCGTGATGCTGGCGAGCTGGGCGGCCGCGGGGCGCCCGTCCAGCCGCAGGGTGCGCACCTCGGCGCGACCGGACGGCGCCATGGCCAGGAAGAAGTGCCGCAGCACGGCAGCGGTCGCGGGGGCGGTTCGCGAGGGCCCCCTTGTCGGCCTTCCAGCCCGTGGACTCGATGGCCACGTACTCCTCGAAAGCCGTGGCCACGTCGTCGGCCGTGGTCGCGGTCGTGATCGTGAGCGCACCCTGGCGCTCGAACCGGTTGCGGGCCTTGCGCAGGCCGGCCCGCAGGTTCTTGCTCGTGGCCGCGAACCAGTCGTCGCCGGTCGCCGTCGTCTCGATGACCGAGTGGCCGCCGTACTGGGTCTCGGTCTCGAGCCCGGAGGCGGAGGCGGTGGCGAGCGTCAGGAACCCCATGCCCGGCCGCAGCCCGTTGAGCGACAGCACATCGAGCGGTTCGCCGGCCTCGGCCGCCGCCACCAGGAGCGCCTGCCGCAGCGCGGCCGGCGCCAGGCGCGGGTGGACGAGCCCGTCGGTGACCCGTTCGTTGGCGAGCACCCGGACCCGCAGCGGCCCGAAACGGCGCACGCTGACGAGGAAGGGCATGACCGCGAGGGGACCGTCGCCGTCATCGGCCAGGAACCAGCGGGCGTCGTCGCCGTGGGCCTCGTCCGTCAGTGCGTGGGCCCACTCGGCGAGCTGGAGATGCGATTCCGCCGTCACCTGCGCGGCGAGAGCCGTCCAGGCAGGGCCGACGACCGCCCACTGGCGCGGCCCCCGCAAGATCTGTGTGCGCACGGCCGCACGCTAGTGGCGAGCCACGGTCGGCCAGACCACCCGGGAGTCCTGTGACTGACGTCATCTCGACAAGCAGGGGGCAACCGGGTTCACATAGCACCGATAACGTAACGGTGTTACTCAACGGAGGGCCCCATGCTCACCCGCTTCGCCCACGTCGCCACCCGCCGGTCCCGCGGGGTGCTGATCGCCGCCCTCCTCTTCGTCGTGCTCGCCGGGGCCTTCGGTGGAGGCGTCGCCGAGAACCTGACGTCCGGCGGCTTCGAGGACCCGTCGACCGAGTCGTCCCGCGCCGACGAGGCCCTCGCCGAACGGTTCGACACCGGCGTCCCGAACGTGGTGCTGCTCGTCACCGTGCCCGACGGCGGCGACGTCGACTCCCCCGACGTCGAGGCCGCCGGCCGGGCTCTGACCGACGAGCTCGCCGCCGAGGAGGGCGTGTCCGACGTCGTGTCGTACTGGTCGGAGGGCCGTGCGCCGCCGCTGCGCAACGACGACGGCACCCGGGCGCTCGTGATCGCCCGCATCGCCGGCGACGACGATCTCGTCGACGAGCGCATCGAGGAGATCGCGCCGCGCTACCAGCGCGAGGCCGCAACCGGGGACGGCGCGAGCGTCGTCGACGTCGAGGTGGGCGGGTTCGCACAGGTGTTCCACGAGGTGGGCACGACCATCGAGGAGGACCTGCTCACCGCCGAGTTGATCGCCCTGCCCATCACGATGATCCTGCTCGTGCTGATCTTCGGCAGCGTGGTGGCAGCGACCCTGCCCCTGCTGATCGGTGTCATGTCCATCGTCGGCACGTTCTTCGTGCTGCAGGTCATGTCGGGCCTGACCGAGGTCTCGGTCTACGCCCTCAACCTCACCACCGCCCTCGGATTGGGCCTCGCGATCGACTACAGCCTGTTCGTCGTCTCGCGCTTCCGCGAGGAGCTGCGCGCCGGCCACGAGCCCCGGGCCGCTGTCGTGCGCACCGTTCGCACCGCAGGGCGCACGGTCGCCTTCAGTGCCCTGACCGTGGCCGCGTCCCTGTGCGCCACGCTCGTCTTCCCCATCGCCTTCCTGCGCAGCTTCGCCTACGCGGGCGTGGCCGTCGCCCTGCTGGCCGGGCTGTTCTCGCTGGTCGTCCTCCCCGCGCTGCTTGGCGGTGCTCGGCCACCGGGTCAACGCGTTGACGCTGTGGCGGCGGTCGGTCGCCCCCACCGACCAGGGCTTCTGGCACCGCGTGGCCACGGTCGTGATGCGCCGCCCGATCCCGGTGGCCACCGGGGCCATCGCGGTCCTGCTCCTGCTCGGCAGCCCGTTCCTCGGTCTCCGCCTCACCCAGCCCGACGACCGCGTGCTGCCGCCCGGCTCCGACGGACGCGTGGTGGGCGACGTCGTCCGCGACGAGTTCACCTCCGAGGAGGCCGGCGCCCTGTCGGTCGTCCCCGAGGACGCCGGCGACGGCGACCTGAGCGACAGCGACGTCGACGCCTACGCCGCGACCCTGGCCACGCTGCCGGGCGTGTCGCGGGTCGACGCCGCCACCGGCACCTACTGCGGCGAAGGCGTGGCCACGGAGTTCGGCTGCGAGCCCGGCCAGCTCGTGCTCACCCCCGACAGCGCGCCGCGATACGCCGGGTTCCGATCCGCCGACGGCGGCACGTACCTGTCGGTCGTGCCGGCAGTCGAGCCGTTCTCGCCCGAGGGCGAAGACCTCGTGCACGCCGTGCGCGACACCGACGCCCCCGCCCCGATGCTCGTCACCGGGCAGTCGGCCGGCCTGGTCGACGTGAACGACACGCTGTTCTCGCGGCTGCCTGTCGCGCTCGGGCTGATCGCGGTCATCACCGCCGTGCTGCTGTTCATGATGTTCGGCAGCGTGGTCATCCCGATCAAGGCGATCGTGTTGAACCTGCTCAGCCTGACGGCCACGTTCGGGGCCATGGTGTGGATCTTCCAGGACGGGACACCTGTCCGGGGTGCTCGACTTCACGGCGACCGGCGGGCTCGCCGCGGCGATGCCGATCCTGATGTTCTGCGTCGCGTTCGGCCTGTCGATGGACTACGAGGTCTTCCTGCTGTCCCGCATCAAGGAGGAGCACGACAACGGCGCCGACAACGTGACGTCGGTGGCCGTGGGCCTCGAGCGGACCGGCCGCATCGTCACCGCCGCCGCGGTGCTGATCGCCGTGGTCTTCGTGGCCTTCGCCTTCGGACGGGTCAGCTTCATCAAGCTGTTCGGCCTGGGCCTGACGCTGGCGGTCGTCATGGACGCCTTCCTGATCCGGGGCACGTTGGTGCCGGCGTTCATGCGCCTGGCCGGCGACTGGAACTGGTGGGCCCCGGGGCCGCTGCGCCGGTTCCACGACCGGTGGGGCATCAGCGAGTCGGTCGACCTCGGCGACGACACAGTCGCCGACGTTCCGGCCGCACCCGCCGCCCCGGCCGGCCGCGAGACCGACGATCCCCCGCGGCCGTCGGCACCGGGAGCAGCACCAACGGCCACGACAACGACCCCGACCTCTCCCCCGGAGATACCCTCAGCCCACGATGACGCCTTCGGCCACCAGCGCTGCCAGCCGCCGTCCCCGCCTGCGCAAGGGCGAGGGGCGGCAGCTGCGCGACGAGATCCTGGAGGCCACCGAGCGGATGCTGCTCGAGACCGAGTCGTTCGAGGCGGTGTCGATCCGGGCCGTCGCCGACGCCGTGGGGGTCACCGCGCCGTCGATCTACCGGCACTTCGCCGACAAGTCGACCCTCATCTTCGAGGTGTGCGCGCGGCACTTCGCGGCGCTCGAGGATCACATCAGCCAGGCGTGCACGGGCATCGACGACCCGGTCGACAAGCTGATCGCCCTCGGCAAGGCGTACATCGCCTTCGGCGTCGCCAACCCCGAGCCCTATCGCATCATGTTCATGACGCGCCCCGACGTGGCTCCCGAGCAGTACCAGGGCGCCGTGTTGGCCGAGT
Source organism: uncultured Acidimicrobiales bacterium (assembly GCA_963735375.1). Taxonomy (GTDB): domain Bacteria; phylum Actinomycetota; class Acidimicrobiia; order Acidimicrobiales; family VFJN01; genus ZC4RG19. The sequence continues at coordinate 211,111 of CAVTKS010000001.1, read as the reverse complement.
CCGCGGCGTTCGACCACCTGATGGTGTGCGTGCAGGCGTGCATCGACGCCGACCGCTTCCTCCCCCGGTACACCGACGCGTACGGCCTCTCCATCGGGTTCTGGGCCCGGGTGCACGGCCTGACGTCGCTGCAGATCAGCAAGCCGGGCATGCCCTGGCCCGACGACCCCTCGTTCGTCGACGACTACGCGGAGATGTGCCTCCGGGGAGTCGTCCGCGACGACAGGTAGTGGGGAGTCGTCCGCGACGACAGGTGAGTCCGGGATGACCGACGTCAGGCATCGGCGGGGTCGTTGCGCCAGTCGCGGTCCGGCGACAGGTAGATGAGCGGCAGGCTCAGGGCCGACACCACCCCCTTGACTACGAGGTTGACGACGAAGACGTCCCACACCGCGTTCCAGGGCAGCGTCAGCGCGTCGTCCGCCAGGAACGGCAGAGAGCCGAAGGCCGCGACCGCGAAGATGGCGTTGTCGAGGGGGACGCTCACGGCGTTGCTCACCGCCACCCGGGCCCACTGGTAGTGCGTCGTCACCCGCCGGACGAACCAGTGGTACACCTCGCCGTCGACCAGCTCGCTGATCACCTGGGCCACGATCGACGCGACGACGATGCGCCACAGCGGCCCGAGCACGGCCTCGAACTCGTCGTTCAGCCCCCACGAGGCGTCGGGTCGCACCCCGACCACCCACTGCAGGTAGACGGCCAGGAACAGGTTGACGCCCGCCGCCGTGAGCACGACCGTGCGGGCCATCCGCTTGCCCAGCGTCTTGTGGACGATGTCCCGCAGGGTGAACGTCAGCGGGTAGACGAAGGTGCCCATGTCGACGGCGCGACCGAACGTCGACCCGATCTTGACGCTGGTGACGTTGGCGATGACCTGGGCGCCCACGTAGGCACCGACGGCCACGATGGCCACGTGGGTCGCGGTGATGGTGGGCCGGGACGGGCGCTCGGCCGGGGGCGCGGGCGCGTCGGGAGACGCTGGCTGCATGCGAGGGGTGACCTCCGGTTTTGGTGAGGCGGGTAGCCGGTACCGCCAAGCGGCCAGTGTAGGTTCCGCGCCTGTGGCGCCCCCCACCCCCACGCACACGGTGCCCCTCGGCGACGGCCGGGTGATGGCGGTCGACGACGTCGGTGACCCATCGGGCCCCCCGATCGTGTACCTGCACGGCTCGCCCGACTCGCGCCTCGCCCGCCACCCCGACGACGGGCTCGCCACGGCCGCCGGCGTCCGGCTGCTGGCGATCGACCGCCCGGGCTACGGCGGCACGTCACCGACTGCCGGACCGTGGTCGGCGGGCTGGCCGGACGCGGTGGCGACCGACGTCGCCTCCGCCCTCGACGCGCTCGCGGTCGACCGGTGCGCGGTGCTGGCGTGGTCGGGCGGATCGCTGACGGGGCTGGCCCTGGCGGGTTCGTCGCCCGTTGTCGGATCGGGTGGCCGCGCTGGGCATCGTCGCGGGCCTCGTCCCCCGGCAGGCCTACGACGATCCCGCCGTGCGGGTCGCGGGCGCGAGCCGCCTCGGCGTGATCGAGCTGGCCGACGTCGTGCCGCCCGGCGCCCTGGGCGACGAGGTGGCCCCGATGCTGGCCCCGTTCCCCTGCGACCTCGCGCTGGCGGCCGAGCACCAGGCCGAGCACCGCACGTCGGCCGACGCGGCCGAACTGGCGGCCGTTTCCGGCGGAGCGGACCGCATGGCAGCGGGGCTCACCGAGGCCGTCCGCCCCGGGCTGGCGGGCGCCGCTGCCGACGTCGAGGCCCAGGCCCGGCCGCTCGCCGTCGACCTGAACGAGATCGGCTGCCCGGTGTGGCTCTGGTACGGCGCCGCCGACATCGTCACCCCGCCCGCGTTCGGCCGCTGGTACGAGTCGCACCTACGGCACCCGTCGCTCACCGTCATCGACGGCGCCGCGCACTACGTCGCCTTCACCCGCTGGGCCGACATGCTGGCCACGCTCGCCGCAGCCGTGGGTCCCGGGCCGGCCTGACGTCTCCCGCGCCCGACTCACGCCGCCGGACTCCACCGGTGAGATCACCGGAGCCGGTGCACGTGCTTCCGAATTCGCGATCCGGTCGATCGCGCGCTGCTGTTGCGGCCGTGGGTGCTACGAAGCCACGGTGAACGTTCGACCTGCGACTCGCGTCGCCGCCCACGGGATCTGCGTCGTCGAGCACAGGGTGCTCCTCGTCCGACTCGCGCCACCCGTCCCCGAGGCAGGCCAATGGGGTCTACCCGGCGGGGGCCTCGAGTGGGGCGAATCTCCCGAAGAGGCGCTCGCCCGAGAGGTCCGCGAGGAGACGGGCCTGGATGCCACCGTCACCGGCATCGCCGACGTGTACTCGACCACCTTCGAACGAAGCCGCGAGCGACCCGTCGAGTGGGTGCACTTCCTCAGCATCCTCTACTGGATCCGCGCGACCGGCGATGAGCTCGTGCCCGAGGTCGACGGCACGACCGACCTCGCCGCCTGGATACCGCTCAGCGACGCCAGGACCGCTCCGCTGGGCGCGCTCGCCGCGCACGGGATCGGCCTCATCCCCGTCGCTTGACAGGTCTCCCAGCCGGTGGCGGCTGCGCCCGGGTGGCGCCGGCGTCCCGAGCTCGCTCCCGGACGTGGCCGGTCCCTTCGGCACGGGCGGGGGGACGGCACGACCTCGCCAGCAGCCCGGCCGGCTCGTAGCTACGTTGCGGCCATGCCCCGCCTTCGCCAGGTCCCTCGCGACGAGGCCACCGCGCCCATCGTCGGCGTCATGTACGACTTCGTGTTCGGTCCCGGCCGCGACCCGGTCGCCGACCCGGGCACGGCGACCGGCTCGCCGGGCGACTGGTGGACCACGTTCGCGCCTCGTCCCCGACGTGCTCGAGCACTGTGTCGCCGGCTTCGGCCTGTACCGCTCACCGACGCGCACGCTGCCGGCCGAGCTGCGCGAGCTGGGCCAGTTCCGGGCCGGATGGGCGCGGCAGAGCCAGTTCGTCTACAGCCAGCACGCCAAGTCGTGCCGGGCCCTGGGCATGCCCGAGGAGAAGATCGCGGCCCTGCCCCACTGGCCCGTGGCCGACTGCTGGTCGCCCGCCGAGCGGGCGGTGCTCGCCTACACGGACGCCCTGGTGCTCGAGGGCGGGCGGGTGTCCGACGGCGTGTTCGCCGCACTGCGCGAGCACCTGAGCGACGAGCAGATCCTGGAGCTGACCTACATCACGTGCCTGTACGAGATGCACGCCACCATGAGCCGGGCCCTGCGCACCGAGTGGGACGACCGCGACGAGCCGATCGTCGAGGTGCCCGGCGACCACACCTCGCTGGCCCCCGAGGTCGGCGTCGAACCGGGCCGCACCGCCGCCGGCTGACACGCCCGCCGTCCGGGATTCCGACCGCGGGATCGACCCTCCACGCGCCCGCGCCGCGGCCAGAAACCGTGGCCAGAGATCCGGCCGCGGGATCGGCTGTCCACGCGTCCGGTCCCGCGGCCAGAACCCCGGGGCGGGGACCGTGAGACCTGGGACGGGCGCTACGAGCCTGGCGCCACCGGGGTCCACTCGGCGGGCAGGTGCTTGATTCCGTTGATGAAGCCGGACCGCAGGCGCACCGGCTCGCCCACCGAGCGGATGTCGGGCAGCCGGCGGAGCAGCTCGGTGAACATGACCGAGACCTCCCGCCGGGCGAGGTGCGCGCCGAGGCAGAAGTGAGGCCCCGGGCCGCCGAAGCCGATGTGGTCGTTCGGGGTACGGCCCAGGTCGAACGTGTGGGGGTCGTCGAACACGGCCTCGTCCCGGTTGCCGGACCAGTACCAGAGCACGACCTTGTCGCCCTCGGAGAACTCGTGATCGCCCAGCCGCACGCCGTCCTGCGTGACGGTGCGGCGGAAGTGGATGACCGGCGACGCCCACCGCACGATCTCCTCGACGGCGGTGGGGGCGAGGCCGTCGATGTCGTCGAGCCAACGCTGGCGCTGCTCGGGGTGCCGGGTGAGCTCGGCGAGGCCGTGGGCGATGGCGTTGCGGGTGGTCTCGTTGCCGGCCACCACCAGCAGGATGAAGAACGACGCCAGCTCCTGCGGGGTGAGGTGCTCGCCGTCGACCTCGCTGGTGACCAGGGCCGAGACCAGGTCGTTGCCGGGGTCCTTGACGCGGGCCTCGCCCAGTTCGGTGACGAGCTGGGCCAGCTCGGCGCCGGCCGTGAGGATCGCAGTGGTCACCCCGACCGGGTCGTCGATGTCGGACACGTACTCGGGGTCGGTGAAGCCGAGGATGACGTTCGTGTGGTCGAACACGAACTGCTCCTGGCTGCGGGGGATGCCCATCATGTCGAGGATGATCCGCAGCGGCAGCCGGGCGGCCACCTCGGTCACGAAGTCGGCCTCGCCCCGCTCGGCGATCTCGTCGACGATCTGGGTGGCGACGCCCTCGACGTCGGCCTTCATCAGCCCCAGCTGACGGGGGGTGAAGCCGCGCGACACGATACGGCGCATGCGGGCGTGCCGGGGGTCGTCCATGTTGATCATCGACCCGAAGAAGTCGAGGAAGTCGGGCGGCAGGTCGGCGATGTTGGTGCCCTTCCCCGAGCAGAACAGCTCGGGGTGGCGGCTGGCCTCGACGATGTCGGCGTGGCGGGTCACCGAGTAGTAGGTCGACTCGGGGACCCCCATGTGCGGCAGCCCCGGGAACACCATCGGCGCGATGGGCCGCTCGGTACGCAGGGCGGCGAACGCTGCCGCCCGCTCGTCGAGGGGCCGTGTCCACCAGTCGAGGTCGGACAGGTCGATCTGATCCACCAGCGGAGCCGACATGGCCGCACCTTACGTGGCGGGCGTCACCCGATGACGGGCCTATCAGTCGGCGCAGGCGTGGCGTCGGTCCGCCCGGGCCGGAGGGCCGGGACGGTCATCGCCTGGCAGCCTCGAGCGCGTCCTGGATGGCACGCACCGACCGGTCGACGTCGGCCTCGGTCGTCTGCCAGTTGACGACGGAGATCCTCATCGCCGGCCGCCCGTCCCATGTCGTACCGCTCATCCAGCACTCGCCCGAGGCCTGCACCGCCTCGACGACGCGGGGCGAGGTCGTCGGTGCTCCCACCCGGACCGCCGTCGTCGGGTCGGGCCGCGAACCCGACCAGCACCTGGTCGAGCACGACATCGTTGAGCACCTCGACACCGTCGATGGCGTCGAGCCGCTCGGCGAACCGCCGGGCGTGGGCGCAACAGCGGTCGACCAGGTCGGCGACCCCTCGACGGCCCAACGACCGCAGGGCGGCGTAGACGGCGAAGCCGCGGGCGCGGCGCGAGAACTCGGGGTTCCAGTCCATCTGGTCGCGCGGGCCGTCGGGCGCCGCCTGCTCGAGATAGGCGGCGGTCGTGCCCATCGCCGCCCGGTGCCGTTGGGGATGGGCACACGCCGCGAACCCCGAGTCGTAGGGCACGTTGAGCCACTTGTGGAAGTCGGTCGCCCACGAATCGGCCCGCTCCACGCCCGTCACGAGTGAGCGGAGCGTGGGGCTGGCCGCCGCCCACAGCCCGAAGGCGCCGTCGACGTGGACCCAGGCGCCCGCGGCGTGGGCGAGGTCGCAGATCTCGTCCACGGGGTCGACCGCTCCGGTGTTCACCTCGCCGACCTGGGCGAGGACGATGGTGGGGCCGCTCGCCGCCGCCAGGGTCTCGGCCAACGCGTCGACCCGCAGGCGAGCGTCGGGGCCCGACGCCACCGGCACGACGGCCTCGGCGCCCAGTCCCAGCAGGCGCAGGGCCCGGTCGACGGTGGCGTGCCGCACGTCGCTGGCCAGCACCCGGATCGGGGCGCGCCCGGCAGGCCCTGGCGCTCGACATCCCAGCCCGCACGGGCCAGCACGTCGTTGCGGGCCGCGGCGAGCGCGGTGGCGTGCGCCATCTGGCACCCGGTGACGAACGCGAACGACGCGGTGGCGGGCAGCCCCAGCACGTCGAGCACCCAGCGCCCGGCGACCTCCTCGACCACCGCGGCGGACGGGCCGCCCACGTAGAGGCCCGCGTTCTGGTCCCAGGCACTGGCCAGCCAGTCCGCCCCCAGCGCGGCGGGCAGCGCCCCACCGATCACGAAGCCGAAGTACCGGGGCGACCCCGTGGCGACCAGTCCGGGCTCGGCCGCGTCGGCCAGGGCTCGCACCACCTCGGCCGCATCGACGCCCTCATCGGGCAGCGCCACGTCGAGCGCCGCCCGCAGCTCGTCGACGGTGGCCGCTGCCGCGACCGGCCGGTCGGCGAGCCCCGCGATGTAGGCGCGGGCCCGTTCGGAGGCCACGGTCAGGGTGGGGTCGACCGTGGCGGTGTCATCGTCCGCCGTCATGGGACGAGTCTGACGCGCCGCCGGCGCACACCCACAATGCGAACGCGCATTCCTGTCAGAAGGTGTCAGGGTCCGGTCGTACCGTTCTCGGTATGGCCACCTGGACCGAGTTCACCGCGGAAGCGCCCGAGATCGCGGAGCTGGCCGAGCGCCGGCTCGTCGCCACCGGGCTGATGATGCTCGCCACCCTGCGACGCGACGGGTTCCCCCGCATCAGCCCGGTGGAGCCGGTGATCGCCGACGACCGCCTCGTGCTGCACGGCGGCCGGCTGTGGCTGGGCATGATGGTCGACTCCACCAAGTCGCGCGACCTGCAGCGGGACGGCCGCTGCTCGCTCCACACCGCCACCGCCGACAAGATGGTCAGCGACGGCGACGTGAAGATGTGGGGCATCGCCGGCCAGGTCACCGACCACGACACGCTGTCGCAGTTCTCCGACGACATCTACGCATCGGTGGGCTACCGGTTCGACGTCGGCTCGTTCGACGCGTTCGAGGTCGACCTGCTGGGCGCCTCCTCGGTGGGCGTCGCCGACGACGTCATGTACATCAAGACCTGGCATCCGGGCGCGCCGGTGAAGGTGACCGAGAAGCGCGACTGACGCTGGCCGGCCCCGGCCTCGCCGTCAGCCCGGGCGTCGGACCTCGCGGAGCAGGACCTCCTGCACGACCGTGGCCACGTGGGTGCCGTCCTCGGTGAAGACGTAGCCGACGCTCACGCCCCGCGAGCTCATGAGGCCATGGCAGGTGAAGCTCTGGAGATGCCAGCGGTCGGACGCCATCGGGCGGTGGAAGTAGATCGCGTGGTCGAGGCTGGCCGAGAAGAACTGGCCCTCCATGTGCTGGGTCAGGTCCCAGCCCGGGTACAGCGACACCACCGAGTCGGTGGGCAGGTCGTCGGACAGGTAGGCCAGGCCACAGGCGTGCAGCCCGGGGTCGTCACCGATCGAGTCGGCGATGCGCAACCACGACGACGTCTCGCCCCGCTTGCGCGGCGCCATCCGGCGCTCGAACATCGGGGTCCAGCTGTCCTCGGCCAGCTCAGCCGGCGCGGCGACCGTGGGCATCACCGCGGTCTGGACCTCGGGTGCCTCCTCGTCCACCTGGTACGACGCCGTCATCTCGAGGATCACGCCCACCGACTGGCGGGCGGTCACCCGGCGGGTGCAGAACGAGCGCCCGTTGCGCACCCGGTCGACCTCGAACCGGATCGGCTCGGAGTGGTCGCCCAGGCGGATGAAGTAGGCGTGCAGCGAGTGCACCCGGAACTCGGGATCGACGGTGGAGGTCGCGGCCCGCAGCGCCTGCGCGACGATCTGCCCGCCGTACAGCCCACCCCAGGGGTAGCGCGGGCCGGCGCCCACCCACACGTCGGTGCCGTGGGGCTCGAGGGCCATCATCGTCGCGAAGTCCACGACCGCAGTCTCCGTGGCCCGGCGTCGGCGTCGCCACTCGGGGAGTCGGCGGGGGTCGCCTGCGACGCAGGGTCGTCCGACGTCGGCGTGGTCGTGCGCCGCCACGCGGACGTGCGGCGCGGGCGGGACTGATCGCGGCGTCGGCACCTCCTGCGCCGACCCGCGCGCCAGGATGGGGTCGTGCCCCCCGACACCCTGCTCGCCGACGTCGTCGCCACCACCGAGGCGGTGGTGGCCACCCGGGCGCGCTCGACCAAGGTCGCGGCCCTGGCCGACCTCCTGGCTCGGCTTCAGGGCGACGAGCTGTCCGTGGTGGTGGCCATGCTCATGGCGGCGCCCCGTCAGGGGCGCATCGGGGTCGGCTGGCGCACGGTGGCCGCGGTCGACTGCCCACCGGCGGCGGAGCCGTCGCTCACCGTCCTCGACCTCGACCGTACGCTCGACGAGCTGGCCGGGTTGAGCGGCCCCGGCTCGCAGAAGGCCCGCTCGGAGCTGCTGCACGACGTCCTCGGCCGGGCGACCCGGCCCGAGCAGGATCTCATCCGTCGCCTGCTCACCGGCGAGCTGCGCCACGGCGCGCTCGAGGGGCTGGTCACCGACGCCACGGCCAAGGCCTTCGGCGTGCCCCTGGCCACGGTGCGCCGGGCCGCGATGCTGGCGGGCGACCTGCCCCGGGTGGCGGCGATCGCCCGCGACGAGGGCGAGGCCGGGCTGGCCACCGTGGGCCTGACGGTCCTGCGGCCGATCCAACCGATGCTGGCCCAGACCGCCGCCGACGTCGCCGAGGCGCTGTCGCTCGCCACCGGGGTGAAGGACGGTGACGCCCCGCGCCCGCGTCGGTCGAGTGGAAGCTCGACGGCGCCCGCATCCAGGTGCACCGGGCCGGCGACGAGGTGCGCATCTACACCCGCAACCTCAACGACGTCACCGACCGCCTCCCGGGCATCGTCACCCTGGCGCGGTCGCTGCCCGCCACCGCGCTGGTGCTCGACGGCGAGGCGGTCGGCGTGGGCGAGGACGAGCTGCCGCAGACCTTCCAGGACACCATGAGTGCGTTCGGCACCAGCCGGGAGGGGCCCGACGGCGTCGCCGGTGCCGGTCTGCAGTCCCGCTTCTTCGACCTGCTGCACCTCGACGGCGACGACCTGATCGACCGGCCGCTGACCGAGCGGCTCGCCGCCCTCGAGCGGGTGGCGGGCGCCTGGCGCATCTCGGGCGTGATCACGGCCGACCCCGCCGAGGCCCAGGGGGTGCTGGACGCGTCGCTGGCCGCCGGTCACGAGGGCGTCATGGTCAAGGACGCGGCGTCGACCTACGACGCCGGCCGCCGCGGTGGCGTGTGGCGCAAGGTCAAGCCCGTGCACACCCTGGACCTGGTGGTCATCGGCGTCGAGTGGGGCAGCGGGCGGCGCCAGGGCTGGCTGTCCAACCTGCACCTCGGCGCCCGCGACCCCGACGGCGACGGGTTCGTGATGGTGGGCAAGACGTTCAAGGGCCTGACCGACGAGCTGCTCACGTGGCAGACCGAGCGGTTCCTGGCACTCGAGACCTCGCGCGACGGCCACGTCGTGTGGGTGCGACCCGAGCAGGTGGTCGAGATCGCGCTCGACGGTGTGCAGACGTCGACCCGCTACCCGGGCGGCGTGGCGCTGCGCTTCGCCCGGGTGCGCCGCTACCGCGACGACAAGCCCCCGGCCGAGGCCGACACCATCGACGCGGTCCGCGACCTGCTGCCGGGCGCCCGCCCCACCGCCTCGTGAGCGACGCCGACGTGCGGCTGCGGCCGCCCAGCCATCAGGTGGACCGCCGCTCGATCCTGCTGTGGTCGGTGCACGGAGCGCTCACCGCCCTGGTCGTGGTCGCCGTGCTGGCCGGCGCGGCGGCGCTCATCGAGCCCGCCCGCGCCTGGCTGGTCGCGGCCACCGCCGTCGCCGTGGTGGCCGGCGTCGGGTACGTAGTCGCCATGCCCCGCATCCGGTATCGGGTCCACCGGTGGGAGGTCACCGACGAGGCCGTCTACACGAAGGCGGGCTGGCTGACCCACGAATGGCGGGTGGCTCCTCTGTCGCGGGTGCAGACCGTCGACGCCCGGCGAGGCCCGCTGCAGCAGGCCCTCGGGCTGTCCTCGGTGCGCATCACGACGGCATCAGCCGCCGGCGACGTGGTCATCGACGGGCTCGATCACCTGCTGGCCGCCGACCTGGTCGACCGGCTCACCGAGCGCACGCAGGCCACCCCGGGCGACGCCACGTGATGCCTGGCGGGGTACCTGGCGAGGTGCCGTGGCAGCGGCTCGACCCCCGGATGATCGCGGTCGACGTCACCCGCCTGGCCGGAGCGTTGGTGCCGCTGTCCGTGGCCGTCCTGCTGCGCAACGCCGACGCCGACGCTGTCGCCTCCACGCTCACGACGATCGCCCTGATCGGCGCCGCCAGCGCCGTGTTCGACCTGCTGCGCTGGGCCACGACCTGGTATCGCATCACCGACTCCCGGGTCGAGGTCCGGACCGGGCTCGTGACCCGCCGGCACCGGTCGATCCCTCGCGACCGCATCCGTCGCGTGGACGCCACGGCCAAGCTGCTGCACCGGGTCTTCTCGCTGGAGGTGGTGACCATCGCCACCGGGGAGCAGTCCGGCGCCTCCGACGACGAGCTGAAGCTCGACGCGGTGACGACGCCGGACGCGGCCGAGCTGCGCCACCGCCTGCTCGGCTCGGGCCCGTCTGCGATCCGCGCGCCCACGTCCGCAGGCCCGGATGCCGCGACGGCCACCGCCGCCGCCGGCGACGGCGGCGAGGACGCAGGTGACGTGCTGGCCTCGCTGAACTGGCGCTGGGCGCCGTACGACCTGTTGTCGTTCTGGACGCTGGCGATCCCCGCGGCAGCGCTCGGCGGCCTCCTCCAGATCCTGCAGTCCGTCGGCGTCACGCCGGACGAGGTGGCCAACGACGAGCGCGTCACGGGTCGCCTCGGCGACCTGTCGCTGGCCACCGGCATCTCCCTCGGCGTGGCCGTGATCGTCGTCGTCGGGGTGGTCGGGGCGCTGGCGTTGTTCGTCGAGACGTGGTGGGGGTTCCAGCTCACGCGCGAGCCCGGCGGGCGTCTCCGGGTCCGGAGGGGGCTGCTGACCACCCGGTCGATCTCGCTCGACGAGAGCCGCCTGCGCGGCGTCGAGCTCGCCGAGCCGCTGCTGCTGCGGGCAGCCGGGGGTGCCCGCCTCCGTGCGGTCACGACGGGCCTGGCCGGCGCCGGAGGGTCGCGCGGCGAGAGCGCCGACGTCCTCCTGCCTCCGGTCCCCATGGGCGAGGCGCAGCGTGTCGCGGCGGCGGTGCTGGCCGAGCCGGTCTCGCCCACCGATGGTCCCGACCTGCACGCCCACCCCCGCGGCGCCCGGCGACGCCGGCTCACCCGGGCTCTTGTGGCCAGCACACTGGCCTGGGGCGTCGGGCTCGTCGCGCACGCCCTGGGCGACGGGCTGCCGCCGGCATCGTGGGCCCTGCCGGCGGCCGTGACGGTCGGTGCCGTCGCTTACGCCCTCGACGCCTACCGCAACCTGGGTCATGCGCTCGTCGGTCGCCACCTGGTCGTGCGGCGGGGCTCGCTATCGCGCCGGACCGTCGCCCTGCAGCGCCCCGGCGTCATCGGCTGGACCGTCCGCCGCACGGTGTTCCAGCGCCGGCTCGGCCTGGCAACAGTGGTCGTCACCACCGCGGCGGGGCGGGGCTCGTACCCGCTGGCCGACGTCGACGCGGGTGAGGGGCTGCGGTTCGCCGACGAGGCGGTCCCTGGACTGCTGCGGCCGTTCCTCGCCGACCCCTCCCCGGCGCCGCAGCCGGCAGGGACCCCGACCGTCAGGACGTGACGTGCTGCAGGCGCGGGCCAGGTCCCGTGGACCCGGCTGGCCACGCCACGCGGGCATCGCTCGCGGCACAGCCGTAGGGTCGTGGCACTGGTCACAACCGGCGCAGCCGCGGGACACGAGGAGACGACGATGGCGCACGAGGTACGTGGGGTGGTGGCCCGGGGCAAGGGCGAGCCGGTGGCGATCGAGACGATCGTGGTGCCCGACCCGGGGCCGGGCGAGGCGCTGGTCGACGTGCAGGCGTGCGGCGTCTGCCACACCGACCTGCACTACCGCGAGGGCGGCATCAACGACGACTTCCCCTTCCTGCTGGGCCACGAGGCCGCCGGGGTGGTCGCGGCGGTGGGCGACGACGTCACCGATGTCGCTCCCGGCGACTTCGTGGTCCTCAACTGGCGGGCGGTCTGCGGCCAGTGCCGGGCGTGCCGCAAGGGCAGGCCGCACCTGTGCTTCGCCACCCACAACGCCACGCAGAGGATGACCCTGACCGACGGCACCGAGCTGTCACCTGCGCTCGGCATCGGGGCCTTCGCCGACAAGACGCTGGTGGCCGCCGGCCAGTGCACCCACGTCGACCCCGCGGCCAAGCCCGAGGTGGCGGGCCTGCTCGGCTGCGGGGTCATGGCCGGGCTGGGCGCGGCGATGCTCACCGGTGACGTGCAGCGGGGCGACACCGTCGCCGTGTTCGGCTGCGGCGGCGTGGGCGACGCGGCGATCGCGGGTGCCAGGCTGGCGGGTGCCACCACCATCGTCGCCGTCGACCTCGACGACCGGAAGCTGGAGCTGGCCAGGACGTTCGGCGCCACCCACACCGTCAACGCCGGCACCACCGACCCGGTCGAGGCCGTCCGAGCCGCCACGGACGGGTTCGGCGCCGACGTGTGCATCGAGGCCGTGGGCCATCCCGCCGTGCTCGAGCAGGCGTTCTTCGCCCGCGACCTCGCAGGGACCGTCGTGCAGGTGGGTGTGCCCACGCCTGACATGCGCATGCCGGACATCCCGATGATCGAGTTCTTCGGCCGGGGCGGCGCCCTCAAGCCCAGCTGGTACGGGGACTGCCTGCCGTCCCGCGACTTCCCGCTGCTCGTCGACCTCCACCTGCAGGGACGGCTGCCGCTGGACGCGTTCGTGTCCGAGACGATCGCCCTCGACCAGGTCGAGGAGGCCTTCCACAGGATGGAGCGGGGCGAGGTGCTGCGCAGCGTGGTGGTGATGTGATGCCGACGCCGACGATCGAGCTGGTCACGACCGACGGCATCTTCGCCCTCGACGGCGGCGAGTGGGAGGTCACCAACAACATCTGGCTGATCGGCGACGACCGCGAGGTGGTGGTGGTCGACGCCGCCCACGACCACGAGCCCATCGTCGAGGCGGTCAACGGGCGACGGGTCGCCGCCATCGCGCTGACGCACGGCCACAACGACCACATCAACGCGGCCGGCGCGCTGTCCGAGGCCGTCGACGCCCCTGTGTGGCTGCACCCGGCCGACAGCATGCTGTGGGACGTCGTCTACCCCGACCGCGAGCCCGACCTCGACCTGGCCGACGGCGAGGTGCTGGTGGCCGGCGGGGCCGAGCTCGTCGTGCTGCACACCCCCGGCCACTCGCCGGGGTGCTGCTGCTTCGCCGTGGCGGGCGCGGGCGAGGCGGGCGCCGATGTGCTGTTCTCGGGCGACACGCTGTTCTGCGGCGGCCCCGGCGCCACCGGCCGCAGCCACAGCGACTTCCCGACCATCATCCGGTCGATCCGCGAGCGGCTGCTGGCGCTACCCCCGCAGACGATCGTCCACACCGGCCACGGCGAGTCCACAACCATCGGCACCGAGGCTCCCCACCTCGAGGACTGGATCGCCCGGGGGCATTGACCCCCCCGGGGGACACCCGGGTTGCCGCGGACGGCGGGTCGGCTCGTAGTGTCGGTGACGATCGCGTCAGGGAGGGAACCCCAGGGTGGAACGCACGAACGTGCACGGACAGGGTCTCGCCGGCTTCTCGGCACTCGTCACCGGTGGCGGCAGTGGCATCGGCCTGGCGTGCGCCCAGCGGCTGGCCGCGGACGGCGCGTCGGTCACCATCGCCGGCCGCTCCGAGGACCGGCTCGCCGCCGCCAGCAAGGCCATCGAGGCGGTCGCCGCCGACGGCGCGACGGTGCAGGTCGTGCCCACCGACGTGACCGATGAGGCCTCGGTCGAGGCCGCGGTGGGCGCTTCCACCGAGCTGACGGGCCGGCTCGACGGCATCGTCAGCAGCGCCGGCGGGTCCGAGACGATCGGCCCCATCACGCAGATCGACGTCGACGCGTGGCGCCGCACGGTCGACCTCAACCTCACCGGCACGATGCTCACGCTCAAGCACGGCGCTCGGATCATGGCCCGCCAGGGCGGCGGATCCATCGTGGCCATCTCGTCGATCGCCGGCGTGGTCACCCACCGGTGGTTCGGCGCGTACGGCCCGGCCAAGGCGGGCTTGGAGATGCTGTGCATGGTGGCCGCTGACGAGCTGGGAGCCAGCGGCATCCGGGTCAACACCGTGCGCCCCGGCCTGACCCGCACCGACCTGGTCGAGGCCATCACCGCTCCCGGGCCGGTGCTCGAGGACTACAAGTCCTGCATGCCCCTCGGGCGCGTCGGCGAGCCCGACGAGGTGGCGGCGCTGGTGCGGTTCCTGATCGGGCCCGAGGCCGGGTGGATCACGGGCCAGAACGTCGCCGTCGACGGCGGCCATGCACTACGCCGTGGTCCGGACATGTCGGGCCTGCTCGAGGGCGTGTTCGGTGCCGACGGCCTGCGGGGCGTGGTCCCCGAGGCCTGACGGCACCTCGGCGCCGCGGCCGGGACTACTCCCAGTCCGAGGCGAGGTCGCGCTTGAGCGAGTCGGCGAAGCCGGTCAGCGCACCCAGCAGCTCCTCGGACGTGAACGGCTCGCCGGCGTTGCGCACGCCCCAGACCAGGTCGCCCTCGGCGTCGCGCGACTTCACGAGCATCCAGACCGAGAGCGGCGCGTCACCCTCGACGAGCGGCTCGTTGGACATGGCGGCGATGTGCTCGGCGAGGTCGGCGGGTCCGGATGAATCGATCTGCGACATGCGCACGGTCTAGACGACGATGCCGCGCAACACCACGTCGACAGCCTCGCGGGCCTGGTCGGTGACGGTGCCGTGCTCTCCGGGGAAGCGCCCGGCCAGCGCCGGCAGGCTGACCATCCCCCCGGCGCCGTGGCCGACCAGGAAGTGCAGAGTGGCCGGCGACACCGGGTGGGCGCGACCGTCCGCGGCCAGGTCGCGCAGCACCACGTCGGCCACCTGGTGGGCTGGGCTGATGTAGTGCTCGTAGACGAAGTCGAGCCGGCCGCCGGGGCGGGCGGCCTCGTGGTTGATGATGCGGATCAGCGCCGGTCGCTCGGCCGTGACCTCGACGTACCGCACGAGGATGGCCCGCAGCCGGTCGAGCTCGTCGCCCTCGGACGCCTGGGCGGCGGTGCCCAGCTCCCCCGCCAGCGCGCGGAACCCGTGCTCGATGGCGGCGTACCAGAGCTGTTCCTTGGAGCCGTAGCGCTCGTGCACCAGGTTGTGGCTGACACCCAGGCGCCGGCACACCTCGCGCACGGAGGTGCCGTCGTAGCCGCTGTCCGCGAAGGCATCGAGCGCGACGTCGAGCAGCTCGACTTCGGACACGACGGCCACGCCCGCAGGTTACCCCGGGGCCGCGGCCACCTTGACGACTGTCAAGCTCGGCTGAGCCGATGGTCTCGTTGCCGACGCTGGGCAGCCTGCCGCTCATCGGTGGGGCCCTGCGCGAACACCTCATGGCGCCCGTTGCCCGCTCGCTGGCAGCCGACCGTCTGCCGTTCGAGCAGTACTCCGATCCGCCCGGCGACCCCGGCCTGTTCGGCCCGGGCAGCGTCACCTGGCGGGTGCACGGCGACCCCTCGATGATGATCGGCGGCCTGTCGGCCCTCATGCTCCAAACGCTCCACCCGCTCGCCATCGCCGGCGTCGAGGAGCATTCCAACTTCCGCGACGACCCGCTCGGTCGGCTCGGGCGCACCGGGTCGTTCGTGACCGGCACCACCTATGGCTCGACCGAGGCCGCCGAGCGCCTGATCACGCTGGTGCGCGGCATCCACCGCAAGGTGCGCGGCACCGCGCCCGACGGCCGCCCGTACTCGGCCGACGATCCCGACCTGCTGACGTGGGTGCACACCACCGAGGTCGCCAGCTTCCTCAAGGCGCACCAGCGGTTCACGCCGTTCCCGGTTCGGGGCGACCAGGCCGATCGCTTCCTCCACGAGGTCGCCACCGTCGCCGAACGCCTCGGGGCCGACCACGTGCCTCGCAGCCGGGTGGCGGTGCACGCCTACTTCCGCGACGTCCGGCCCCAGCTCGAGGCCGGCAAGCAGGCACTCGACACCATGTCGTTCCTCGTCAAGCCGATCCCCGGCAACGCCGTCATGACCGCGGCGCACCAGATCGTGGTCAAGGCGGCGCTCGGCCTGCTCCCCCCGTGGGCCCGCGACATGCTCGGCGTGCCGCACCCCGGGCTGGTCACGCAGGCGATGGTCCCGCCGGCGGTGCACTTGCTGCTCGGCACGCTGCGGTTCGCGGGTGGCGAGCCGCTGCCCCGCGGCGGAGGCCCGCCGCCGCTGCGCCGCCGAGCCGCAGCCGCGGTCGGACGCGGGATGCCGCCAGGCCGGGCCGGGCCGCGTTCAGGACGTCCCGGTTCCCTCGCCTAGCGTCGCCAGGATGACCGAGAGCGGAGAGCGAGTGACCCGGACACGCCTGGTCGTCGTATTCGCCGTGTGCGTCCTGGCGACGGCCGGCTGCGGGAGAGACGCAGGCGGTTCTCCGGACGACGTCGTCAGGTCGGCACCGCCCCCCGCGTCGTTTCGCGCCGAGGCTGGGCTGGCCTGCACCGCCGCGATCAACGCTCGCGGTTCCGAATTCTCCGCCGGACGCTCTGAGATGCTCGACGTCGTACTGGCCGCGCGTACGGGCGGTGAGCTGGCACCGGACAGCGGCGACGTGGACTCCATTGGGGCGGTCATGGACGCGTTGATGGCCACCAGAGACGCACTCGCCGACGTCGACACGAGCGAGGCCTCCGACACGGAAGCCGGAGCCTGGGGCGATCTCCTCGCCGATGTCGACGAGTCGATCGCCTCGATCGAGGACCGGGTCGAGGCCCTGGAGAGTCACGACGCCGCCGCGATCACCGCTGCGTTCTCGACGACCCACGCAGGAGTCGACGAGGCCACGCTCCAAGCGCTCCGCCTCGATGGCCTCGACTGCGGGCGAGTGCTCGACGGTGACGGTCCCGACGGTGACGAGTTCCTCATCGAGGCTACGACGGCATGCGCCGTCGCGGTCCAACGCCTGCGGGCGGACGAGGTCGCGCTCGCCCAGAGCGATGCGATCGATGCCGTCATCGCCGTGACCGGTGGCGGAAGCATTGGAGCAGACGATGCCTTGCTGGCCAGCTCAGAGGTCCTCGCCTCCGCCACCAAGGCAGCGGCCGACGACGTCGGAGCCGTCAGGGCGCCGAGCCGGTATACCGACGTATGGGCGGCGATCGTCGGCCGAGCTGACCGGCACGCCCATCTCGCGGAGGTTCGGGCCGCAGCATTGCGCGACGGCGCTCCCGACACGATCGTCGAAGTGTTCGCGCAAGGTTACGGAGCCGTGAGCTCCGAGGCGACCGAGCCAGACGGATTCGAGCTCGGGCTCACGAACCGGGACTGTGGGCTTCTCGGCTGACAAGGTGCGGGGCAACACCCTAGGGATCGAGTCCCCCGGGGCCGGAGCCGCGCCGCACGGTGTCGGCAGAAAACCACTGTAGGCGGGCTTCGCCGCAGCTCCGCCCCCGCCCGGCCCGGGCGCGCTACTGGCCGGTGAAGTTCGGCTGGCGCTTCTCGAGGAAGGCCCGGGGCCCCTCGCGGGCGTCCTGGGACGCCATGACCTCCATGCCCAGCTCGAGCTCCCGCTGGTACGCGTCGGCCTCGGCCAGGGCGTCGGCGGCCAGCACCGATGCCTTGATGTTGCGCACCGCGAGCGGACCGTTGCGGGTGATGCGATCGGCGATCTCCCGGGCCCGGTCCAGCGTCGTGCCGTCCGGGACGACATGACCGACCAGGCCCACGTCGTAGGCCCGCCGCCCGGAGATGGGCTCCCCGGTGATCAGCATCTCCATGGCCACCGTCCACGGGATCTGGCGCGGCAGCCGCACGGTCGAACCCGACATGGGGAACAGGCCACGCTGCACCTCGCTGACTGCGATCTGCGAGTTCTCGCCCGCCACCCGCACGTCGAACGCCTGCAGGATCTCGATGCCCCCGGCGTAGCAGTAGCCCTCGACGGCGGCGATGATCGGGGTCTTCGGCCGGAAGTCCTTGAGGAACCCCTTGTAGATGAGGGTGAAGTCCTGGCGGATGCGCTCCTCGAACTCGTCCTCGGCCGGCTTGCCCGACGTGAGGGCGCCCACCAGGCGGTCGAGGTCCGCGCCCGCCGAGAAGTTGCCGCCGGCGCCCGTCATGATCGTGGCGCGGACCTCCTCGTCGGCGTCGATCATGTCCCAGGCGTCGCACAGCCGGCACAGCACCTCGGCGTTGAAAGCGTTCTTCTTGTCGGGACGGTTGAGCGTGAGGGTCACGACGTGACCCTCACGCTCCACGATGACGGCAGGTTCTGACATACCGTCAGGTTCTAGCCGACGGGGGTCCGCGTGGGGCGTGGGCGTCACGGCCGTCTGCCCGGGGGTCATCGACACGCATGTCGGTGAGGGCGCCTTCCCGATCGAGGGTTGACACTGTCTACATTCGCGTAGACAGTGTCTACATGGAACTCTCCGATGCCTCACGGGTCCTGGCCGGCATCCTCCTGATCAGCCTCGTCACCGTCGAGTCCGGCGGCGCCCTCATGTTCAAGGTCGTCACCGGCCGCCAGGAGGCCACCTCGCTGCAGCAGTCGTTCTTCCGGGCCGGCCACGCCCATGCCGGCGTGTTCCTCATCCTCGGGCTGGTCGCCCAGATCCTGGTCGACGCCACCACGCTGACCGGCGTCGCCGAGTGGGTGGCTCGCTCGTTCGTGCCGGCGGCCGCCCTGCTCCTGCCCGGCGGCTTCTTCCTCTCGGCGGCGGGGAGGGGCGCCACCGCGCCGAACCGGCTGGTGGTCCTCATCCCGGTGGGCGCCGTGGTCCTGGCGATCGGCCTGCTCACCCTCGGCATCGGACTGCTGACGGCATGAGCGTCGGCGACTCGCCCCGGGAGCGGCTGCTGCAGGCCGCCCGGGACGTGGTGACCGCGGACGGGCTCGAGGGGTTGACGCTGCGGGCCATCGCCCGTCGGGCCGGGGTGTCGCACGGCGCCCCGCTGCGCCACTTCCCCACCCTCGCCGCTCTACTGGCCGCCGTCGCCGCCGGCGGCTTCTCGCGTCTCGTCACCACGATCGACGACCACCTGGCCGCAGCGGACGGCGAGGCCGAAGCGGCCGGCACGACCCTCGACCCGCGCCGGCGCATGGCCGTGGCCGGGACGGGTTACGTGCACTTCGCGCTCGCAGAGGCGGGCGTGTTCTCGATGATGTTCCGCGCCGAGCGCGTCGACGTCACCGACGCCGAGTACCAGCTCCACGGCTTCGCGGCGTTCCGCCAGCTCGTCGACCTGGTCGTGGCCTGCCAGGCCGACGGCTGGCATCCCGAACTGCGGTCGGAGGATCTGGCGGGGGTGCTGTGGGCCAACGTCCATGGCCTCGCCGAGTTGACCCTGCACGGGGCGCTCGCCGCTTGCGTGGGTGAGGAGGCGGAGGCCCGGCTGACCGACCTGTCGCTTCTGCTCGCCCTCGGGCTCGATCCCCCACGCGACGCCGTCGGCGTCGCCCCACACCACCAAGGAGACGACTGATGAGCACCACGACCACGTTCCTCGACGGCAACTTCGCCCCCGTCACCGAGGAGGTGACCGCCCACGAGCTGGACGTGACGGGCACGATCCCTGCCGAGCTCGTCGGCCGGCTGCTCCGCATCGGCCCCAACCCCATGACCCCGCCCGACCCGGCGAGCTACCACTGGTTCACCGGCGACGGCATGGTGCACGGCCTGCGCCTGCGCGACGGTCGGGCCGAGTGGTACCGCAACCGGTGGGTGCGGGGCGACGAGGTCGTCAACACCCACGTCATCGGTGTCGACGGCCGCACGTTCGCGCTCGTCGAGGCCGGGGGCCGGCCGGTCGAGCTGACCGACGAGCTCGAGACCATCGGGAGCTGCCGGTTCGACGACACGCTCGACGGGTCGTTCTCGGCCCACACGCACCGTGACCCCGCGACCGGCGATCTGCACGCGGTCACCTACCACTGGTCGTGGGACCACCTGCGCCACGTCGTCGTCGGGCCGGATGCCCGGGTGCGGCGCGAGCTACAGGTCCCCGTCGAGGGCGGGCCGATGGTGCACGACTGCGCCATCACCGAGAGCCACGTCGTGCTGTTCGACCTGCCCGTGACGTTCAGCATGGACGCGGTCGCCGACGGCGCCCGGTTCCCCTACCGCTGGAACCCCGACCACGCCCCGCGCGTCGGCCTGCTGCCGCTCGACGGAGCCGCCGAGGACGTCCGGTGGTTCGAGGCCCCGTCGTGCTACGTGTTCCACACCCTCAACGCCTACGAGGCGGACGGCACGGTCGTGGTCGACGTGGTACGTCACCCGCGCATGTTCGCCACCACGTTCAACGGGCCCGACGAGGGTGCGGCGGTGCTCGAGCGGTGGACGCTCGACCTGGCCTCCGGCGCCGTGAAGACCGAGACGCTCGACGATCGTCCCCAGGAGTTCCCCCGCATCGACGAGCGTCTCACGGGCCGCCGTCACCGCTACGGGTACGCCGCGGGGCTGGTCGACGGCATCAGCTCCGGCCCGGCACTCAAGCACGACCTGGCCACCGGGTCGTCGTCGGTCCACGATTACGGGCCCGGCCGCATGACCCTCGAGCCGCTGTTCGTGCCCCGGTCCGCCGACGACGTCGCCTCGTCGGACCCCACGGCCGAGGACGACGGCTGGGTGATGTCGTACGTCTACGACGCCGCCACCGACCGCAGCGACGTGGTCATCCTCGACGCCCAGGACTTCACCGGCGACCCTGTCGCCACGGTGCACCTGCCGGGGCGCGTGCCGTTCGGCTTCCACGGAAGCTGGGTCCCGGACGCGTGAGGCGACGTCAGCCTGCCGCGGGCGGCAGGTCCGCATCCGGATCGGGGAGATCGTCCGGGTAGACGATCTCCACTGCGGAGATGTCGCGGGTGAAGTCCTTGCGGTTGTTCGTGACGAACCTGTCGGCGCCGGCAGCGACCGCGGTGGCGAGATGGATCGCATCGGCGGCCCGCAGCTGGTGGGCCGCGCCCACGGCGACCGCGAGTTGAGCGACGACCCGGTCGAGCGGGTAGAGCTCCAAGCGACCCAAGAACGCCACGAGGGCAGGCACGTCGTCCGGCGTGTGTCGGGTCGGCTTGGACAGAACCTCGGGCAACAGCAGGACGGACCCCATACCCGCCAGCGCGTGCGGCTGTGAGTCGAACAGCGCCGCAACACGGCGTCCCAACGCGTGGTCAGGGGTGGCCGCGTAGATGATCACGTCAGAGTCGAAGGCATCCACTACTCGTCGCGGTCTGCATCGATCTCCGCGACGAGCTGCTCGGCCCGCTCGACGGACAGACCCGGAGCTTTGCTCAACGGTGTTCGGCGGGCCTCGTCGAGCAGCGTGCCGATATGTTCCGCCTCGCGCATGAGGGCTCCGGCCCGCCGCACCCGCAAGGCATCGGGACGCACCATCACCGCAACCGGACGGCCGTGGCGCGTGATCGTCACCTCGTCGCCGTCGCCCACACGATCGAGTAGCTCGGGCAGCGCCGCCCGCGCCTCCGTGGCCGTGACCTGACTCATGCGCAAAAGTGTACATGGCTGTACACAACTGTACAACCGCCGAGCCTCTGCGCTGTCAATCGCCAGTCGCAGTCGGACGGTGGGGGACGGCCGCTATGCGCGGGCGGGCGGACCCGCCGTCGTCGCTGCTGTCGGTGGGCCACTGCTCGACCTGGCCGAGACCGGCGCCGGACAGGCCCGACCACAACAGCTGACTGAGGTAACCCACCAGGTCGTCCTTGGACATCGACCGGCGCTCGAGCCACCAGCCCGCGCCGGCGAAGGTCATGCCGACGATGGCGTACGCCCACGGCTCGGCGGCACCCGAGTCGGCGCCCGCGCGCCGCAGGGCGCTGCCGAGAGTGACCGCGATCTGGCTGCCGATGTCCGACATGAGCCGAGGGCCCGACTGGTCGGACTCGTGCTTGGCGCTCTGCACGAGGAACCGGTAGAGCTCGGGCTCGCTCTCGATGAACGTGCAGAAGGCCTCGATGGTGGATGCCACCACCGCGCTGGGCTCACCGGACCGGGAGAGCGCCTCGGACACCGCCCGGTTCAGCTCATCGGCCACCCGACCCGCGAGCGCCCTGATCAGCCCGGCCTTGTCGCCGAAGTGCGAGTAGAGGATCGGCTTGGTGATGCCGGCCTCGGCCGCGATCTCGTCCATCGAGGCGTGGGGGCCGACGCGACGGATGGCCCGTTCGGCTGCGTCGAGCAGCTCGGCTCGTCGCTCGTCGCGATCGCGCCGGGGACCGCGCGGTCGGCCCGACCGGGACGGGCGCGACGAGGGGTTCCGGCTGGTCATCGTGCGCGAAGGCTACCCCTCGTCGTCGCCGGCGACCCCCGAGGCCGCCGTGACGAGCGCGACCAGCTCGTCGCCGTAGGCCGCCAGCTTGGCCGGCCCGATGCCCGGGCACGCGGCCAGCGCCCGGGTGCTGGTGGGCCGGCGCTCCGCGATGCCCATCAGGTGACGGTCGTTGATGACGACGTAGGCCGGCACGCCGTCGGCCTTGCTGCGCTGACGCCGCCACTCGCGCAGCGCCGCCTCGACGCTCGCGGCCTGCGGCCCGGAGGCCGGGGGCACCGGCGCCTTCTTGTCACCGGCGCCGCGCTCGGCGCCCGGAGGTCGCGGCTGACGGCCTGCCGGCGTCGGTGTCGGCGTCGACCGCGGCGAGCTCGTCGGGCGTCGCGTCGCGGTCGAGCTCGAGCAGGAACGGCGACGGACGTGACGTGTCGGCCAGGACCGCCACCCGGCCGATGCCGCGGGTGATGGCCACGTGGAACACCCGCCGCTCCTCCTCGACCGCCGCCCGGCCCTGCGCGAGCCGGTGGGGCATCAACCCCTCGGTCGCGCCGAACACGGCGACCCGGGGCCACTCGCGGCCCTTGACGCGGTGGATGGTCGACAGCACGACCCCGGCGTCGTCCTCGGGCCTGGTGAGTGCGGAACGCAGCCACGGCTCGAACCCGGCCAGGTCCGGGTGCAGGTCGGCCACCTGCAGCAGGGCCTCGAGATCGTCGCGGTGCGACTGGCCCTCGCCCCCGCCCGACGCGTCGAGCAGGTCGACCGCACGCGCCAGCCCGACCTGGTCGCGCACGTGCTCGAGCACAGCCCGGGTGGTGCCCGACCGGCCCACCGCGGCGAGCCCGGCGAGGTCGGCGGCCAGGTCGGCCAGCTTGTCGGAGACCTTGGCGTCGTCGATGCGCTCGGAGGCGCGCACCACGTCGTCGATCGACCGGCAGCGACCGAGCCACTTGTCGATCCACCGGGGCAGGCCCCGGCTGGGGCGACGGTGGACCTCGCCCAGGTCGGCCGGGTCGACGTCATCGGGTGCGGCGGCGATGCGCACGTACGCGAGCGCGGCCCGCAACCCGGTACGCCCCAGCACGTCGACCCGCAGGATCGACGACACGGGGATGCCGGCCTCGATGAGCGCCACGTGCGGCGCCAGCAGCAGCGACCCCACCCGGGTGAGGACGGCGACATCCCTGGGCTCGACCGCCGGCTCGGCCAGCCAGCCGCGCACCACGTCGACCAGCTCGACGGCCCCGGCCTGGGGCAGGTGGCGGCGCACGGCGAACGTGGCTGCACCGCTCTCGCCGGCGCCCGGCCGCTCGGGCGTCGGCTCGGACGTCGCCGACTCAGCTGCCGGCGCGGCAGCCCGGATCGTCTTCGGCACCCGCACCCGGTTGCGCGTGAGCAGGTGACGGGCGGCGTCGACCACCGGCGGCGGGCAGCGGTAGTTGACCTCGAGCGCGTGCTCGGCGGCGCCCGGGAAGTAGCTCTCGAACTGGGTGAGGAACCGCGGCGATGCGCCCGCGTGCCCGTAGATGACCTGGTCGTCGTCGCCGACGCCGAACACGTCGAATGTAGGCGCCGCCAGCAGCCGCACGAGCAACACGTGGGCCGGGGTGAGGTCCTGGAACTCGTCGACGAGCAGGTGCCGGTGCCGGCCCTGCTGGACTCGCCGGAACCCGCCGTCGGCCATCAGCAACTCGATGCCGAGGAGCACCTGCTCGTCGAAGTCGATGGCCCCGCGGCGGTGCAGCTCGGCGCGGTAGGCGGGGAAGGCCTGGGCCAGCCCGGGCACGTCGCCGCGTTCGTCCTCGACCTCGAGCGGGTCGCGCAGGCCCAGCCGAACGGCGGAAAGGGCCTCGACATACGGCGCCAGCGGGTCGGTGTTGAGACGGCGGGCGCCCCGGGGCACGAACGGCTCGAGGATGCGGCGCACGTCGCGCAGCTCGAGAACCTCGGGCCGGCGACCGAGCCCGGCGGCCACGATGTCGTAGCCGAGGGCGTTGAGCGTGAGGATGCGCCCGCCGACGCCGGTGGTGCGGGCCACCATCTCGTCGCGGGCCTTGCGGTTGTAGGCCACCGCCACGACCGAGGCCGGCTCGTACCCCCGGTCGACGACCAGGTGGCGCAACCGCTCGGTGAGCACGCGGGTCTTGCCCGACCCTGCCGGGGCGATGACCCGTGCCGGCCCGGCCCCGTGGAGCACCGCGGCCAGCTGGTCGGGGGCCAGATCGGACGTGGGGGCGACCGCGGCAGGGACGGCCGCCAGCCGGCCCTGCTCGACCGACTCGGCGTGCACGACCGCCATGTCATGGGCTGCCGAAGCCTGGATGCCGGAATCGCCCCGCGGTCCGCCGTCGACCCACGCCGGCGTGCCGTCGGGCAACAGGATGTCGCCCGAGGAGCCGGTGCCGGGCTCGACGGCCGACGCACCGACCTTGCACGCCTTGCGCGCCCACCACCAGATGGGGTCGACCCCGTCGCGGGCGTCGTAGGTGTTGGCCCACACGAGGAAGTGCAGCCTGTCATGCCACAGCTCGACGCCGGGGTCGAGCAGCCACGGGTCGCCGACCTCGTCGACCGGGTACGACCGGGGAGCACGGAACTCGCCGGGGTCGACCGCCAGGGAGACGACCACCGGCTCGCGCTCGGCCCACGCCCGGTGGAGGGCGACGACCGCCGGCGCGGGTGCGTCGTGGGGCGTGTCGAGGACCGCCCGGTCGATGGTGACGACCGGGGCCTGTGTCCAGGGCTCGGGCACCGGGTCGCCCACGTTGACGATCACGCCGCGCCCGAAGGCACGCGGGCCGGGCGCGCTCACGGGACGATCAGCTTCGACTCGTTCACGATCAGCGACCTTTCGACGAGCGATGGCGGACGGGCGCCATGGGGAGCGCGAGGAACTCGTCGACGGTCATCGATTGACCGCTGGCCAGGCCGGATCGAGCCATGAGGTCAGGCTAGTGGTGACACTCGGATGGGCAGGACGTCACCAGGAGCAGAGGCAGAAGGGGTGACCGACCGGGTCGGCGTAGACCCGGAACTTCTCCTGGGTGTCGAGGTGGCGGGCACCCAGGGCGATCGCCCGCTCGTGCGCGGCGTCCAGGTCGTCCACCGCGAGGTCGAGGTGCAGCTGCTGCTGCACAGTGGGGTCGGGCCACGTCGGGGCCACGAAGCCAGCGGCCCGCTGGAACGTGATGGCCGTGCCGCCGCCGGGTGGGTCCAGCGCCACGTAGTCACCGTCGCCCGCAGGCACCGGCCACTCGAGCAGCTCGCCGTAGAAGCTGGCCAGCGCGGCGGGCTCGGGGCAGTCGATCGTCACCGTGTCGAAGCGGGGGACGGCGGCGCCGGTCATCGTGATCCTCCTTGTCGAGTCGTAGCCTGCTGCCTACCGACGGTCACCACGTCCTCGTCAGCCTTCCAGGGGCAGGTCCGGCACGCATGCTCGCACGCGACGCGGTCCGGTGGGAGGTTCGCGGTCGGCACCGACACCCTGCGCGGTCCCGCTGGGGGGTGTTTCACCTGCTTCCGAATCAGGTTCGCGGAGACCGACCATTTCGGAACAAGGTGAAACGCGATGCGAGATCCTTGGTGCCGAGGGTGCGTCCGAGCTCATCGCTCGACGGCAGCCCGACGTGTCGGTTGCGCCCACACGCGGTTCCCCTGTCGCTCCGCCGGTCAAGCCGCCACCGGACGAGGTCAGTCGCCGGTGGGTGGCAGGTCGGCCGGCGGAACCGTGGCGGGCTGGATATCGAGGCCGAAGCCCAGCGTGTCGGCCGTGATGCGGTACTCGTTGATCTCACCGGCCTGGTTGCGCTCCATGCGGGCGGCGAGCGCGGCCACGCCGTCGTCGTCGGCCAGCTCCGCGCCCGACTGCGCCATGTGCAGGCCGCCGCGGTGGTGCTCGGCCATGCGTTCGAGGAACAGCCGGTCGAGCTCGCGGCCTCGGGCCTCGCCGATCTCGTCGAGCTGCTCCTCCGTCAGCAGGCCGGGCATCTGCTCCACGGGCACGCCCATGTCCATCCAGGCCATCGCCTCGTCGGACCGGTCGTCGCGGGTGATGTCCCAGTCGGCCAGCATCTGGGTCATGACCCCGGTCTCGTATGCCTGCGACGTGAGCACCTCGCGGGCGTAGCTGCGCACGGTCGGGTCCTCGCCGTACGCGATGGTCAGGGCGGCGACGCCGAGGGCCTGGTCGTGGTGGGTGAGCATGTCCTGCAGGAAGCCGACGTCGGCCGAGTCGGCCGACGGCGGTCGATCGCGCGTGACGGCGAAGCCCACCGCGAACCCCAGGAACGCCAGCGCGGCGCTGAGCACCGCCACCTTGGCCCAGGACAGACCGATCGGCGCCGCACCGTCCTCGTCCACCTCGTCGGAAGCGTCACCGTCGGGCTCGGCCGCGGTCGTCGTGGAGGCGACGGGAGGGTCGGGCACCGTCTCCTCGGGCACCGTCTCCTCGGGCGCGGGCGACGGCGGGTCGTCGGACTGGGGGGCGTCCATCAGGGCCATGATCGCAGCCCGAGCGCTCATCACCCCACCCGGGAGCCGTCAGTCGGTGCGTTCGTACCGCCAGCCGTCGGGATCCATCACGAGGCGGTGCCGGGCGCCGGCGGTGGCGAGGTCGCCCGACTCGTAGGCGGCGTCCGGCTCCCACATCGTGACGAGCACCCCGTCGGCGTCGGCGACGCGGGTGGTGAAGTGGTCGACCCGTCCCGCGGCGACCTCGGCCACCGCGGTCGCCACGTCGGGCATCTCGGCGATCCGACGCAGGCTGATCCAGGTGGGCGGCAACAGGTCGACCTCGCCGCCCCGGTGCCGCTCGAGCGCGGCGGCCGGCGCCGTCCACACGTGGTCGCCGATCTCCTTGCCGTCGACGATGACGTCCGCCGCCCCAGCGGGCAGGCCGGCCAGGAAGAACCAGGTGGCGTAGCGGCGGGGGGCCTCGGCGGGCGGGTTCCAGTGGGAGAAGGGCACGAGCGAGTCGGCGTCGAGCACGAGCCCGGTCTCCTCGCGCGCCTCGCGCACCGCGGCCGCCCGGGCGCCCTCGAGGCCGGTGCCGTCGACGTCCTCCACCCGACCGCCGGGGAAGACCCACAGGCCGCCGAACGCCTGGCCCTTGGTCTTGCGCAGCATCAGGCACTCGAGCCCTGCGTCCGTGTCGCGGACGAGGACCACGGTCGCTGCGTCGTGGACGGGGGTCTCGCCGGTACCACCGGTCAACAGCTCCACCATCCGGGCAGGATGCCCGCCCGTCGTGTCCGGTGCCAGGCCGACGTGCCGAGGGGACGCGACACGGGCTCTCGCGGACGACCGGATCAGCTCTCCGCTGACGACTCCTCGTCCCTCCGGGCCGACACCTCGTAGCCGGGGGGCGGGGGGTGACCGTGGGCCAGGGTCCCGGCGATGGAGTCGACGGCCTCGTGGCTGGCCCGCCAGCCCACGATCCGCCACGTGCGGCGCATCTCGTCTCCGCTGGTGGCCTCGACGACCCACGGCCGCCGGAACAAGACGCGGGCGACGATGCCCAACACCGTGAGCAGGACGACGACCACCACGTCGAGCAGGGCGAACAGCAAGGGAAGACCGACGAACGCCAGGAACCCCAGGACCAGCAGTGACCGTCCGCTTCGCCATCGGCGCAGGAGGCTAGAGGGTCACACGGCCGCCACGGCAGCGGCCAGCCGGTCGAGCTCGTCGTCGGTCGTCGTGTAGTGGACCGACGCCCGCACGAGCGGCGGCAGATGGCGCTGCTCGGCGTCGAGCAACGTCGACGCGGGCGCCGACACCGACACGTTGATCCGGTCCGCGGCGAGGGTGCCGCGGATCTCGTCCGCGTCCACGCCCTCCTTGGTGAACGTGACGATCCCGGAGCGCCGTCCGCCCCGGTCGCGGACGCTCACGCCCGGTAGCTCGGCCAGCCGGTCGCGCAGGGCCGCCGCCAGCGGTGTGACCCGCGAGGCGATGGCCTCGAGGCCCCAGGACCGGGCGTATGCCACCGCGGCACGCAATCCGGCCTGGGCGGCCGGGTTCGACTCCCAGCTCTCGAACCGGCGGGCATCGGCCCGCACCTCGTAGCGGTCGGGCGCCACCCACTCGGCGCCCAGCAGGTCGAGGAACGCGGGCTCCAGCGGCGCGGGGTCGGTGCGGTCGAGCAGCGAGCGGCGGGCGTAGAGGAACCCGGTGCCCCGCGGCGCCCGCAGGAACTTGCGGCCGGTGGCCGACAGGAGGTCGCAGCCGATGGCCTCGACGTCGACCGGCATCTGCCCGACAGACTGGCAGGCGTCGAGCAGGTATGGCACGCCCGCGGCCCGGGTGAGCCGGCCGATCGCCGCGGCGGGGTTGACCAGCCCGCCGTTGGTGGGCACATGGGTGATGGCGACGACCCCGACCCGGCCACGCCCGTCGTCGAGCATCCTCGCCAACGCCTCGACCGACACCTGCCCCGAATCGTCGTCGGGGATGACCTCGACCCTCACCCCCAGGCGCATCACGGCCTGCAGGAAGCTGATGTACCCGGACGCGTACTCGACGTCGGCCGTCAGGATGCGGTCGCCGGGCTGCAGCCCCAGCGACCAGAACGCCTGGTGCCAGGCGAACGTGGCGTTCTCGGTCAGCGCGATCTCGTCGGTGGCCGCACCTACCAGCGCGGCCACCTCGGCGTAGACGGCGGCCTGGTCGCCGGCCCGCTGCTCGGCCAGCTCGTACCCTCCCGTCACGGCCTCGGCGGTCAGCCACTCGGTCTGCGCATCGACCACCACCTGCGGAGGCAGACTGGATCCCGCGTGGTTGAAGTGGGCGACGTGGGCGCACCCGGGCGTGTCGGCGCGGGCGCGGGCGACGTCCACCGGCTGGTCGGCAGGCATGCCCGCCATCCTGGCCGCTCGGTGTGGGACAGTGGTGCCGATCCGTAAGGACGGCGCACCTCGGCGAGGAGGCTGGTCGAGTGCTTATCGAGCACATCCTGCACCGCAAGGGTCACGAGGTCGAGACGATCTCCGCCGACGCCCCGGTGGCCGACGCGGTCGCCAGGCTGCGTGAGCGCAACATCGGTGCGCTCGTCGTCACGGCTGCGCCGACGGCGTCAGGTCCCTCGACCGCCGACGAGGCGGCCGACGAGCCCCCGGGCATCGCCGGCATCCTGTCCGAGCGCGACGTCGTCCGCGCCCTCGCGGACGCGGCCGACACGCCCACCGCCCTGCAGCAACCGGTGTCAGCCCTCATGTCCACCGACCTGACGACATGCGAGCCACGGGCGACGGTCGACGAGCTGATGAGGCTGATGACCGACCGGCGCATCCGCCACATCCCGGTGCTCGACAAGGGCCGGCTGGCGGGCATCGTCAGCATCGGCGACGTGGTCAAGTCGCGCATCGACGAGCTCGAGACCGAGACCGAGACCCTCCACGAATACCTCTCGTCCGGCCGCTGAGAGCCGCCGCAGCGCGTGCCACCCGTCGTCTAGGGTGCCGCTCGAACCACGGTTCCGGGAAGCCGGTGTGAATCCGGCGCGGTCCCGCCACTGTGACCGAGGAGTGAACCCCTCAGAGCCACTGGGCCTCACGGCCCGGGAAGGCGGGGTGAGCGGCGATCCGGGAGCCAGGAGACCGACCGTGGCAGGCAGTTCCACGCGGATGGAGGAGACAGACATGGCAGATATCTCGACCGCCACGGTCGAACCGGGCGTCGTCGTCGCGCCGATCCCCGGCTGGGCCCTGGTCGCCCTACTGGCCGTGGCCGCACTGGCCCTGTGGCTGGTGACCTTCGACAACGGTCAGCTCACGAGCGTCCTCGCCAGGGGCGATCTGTTCGTCCACGAGTTCTTCCACGACGGGCGCCACCTGCTCGGCGTGCCCTGTCATTGATCGCGTCCCGCGCGACCAGTCTCCGAACTCGAAGGACGAACGATGCTCAACCGTCTCGACTTCACGCGCCCGCGCACGATCGTGCTGGCCGCGGTCCTCATCGGCGCCCTGTCAGGCCTCGGCGGTGCCGTCTTCCACTCCGTCGTCACCGAGCCACGTATCGACGAGGCCATCGCGCTCGAGGAGGCCGCCGAGGCGGCGCCCGCGACGTCCGGTCACGCCGGCGCGACCGACAACACCGAGGGCGACGACACCGAGGTGTCGGTCAGCCGCCGCGATCAGAAGGGCGCGGGCCTCTTCGCCGCCTTCGCCCTGACGGGCGCGGCGTTCGGCCTCTTCCTCGCCATCACGTCGCTGTCGCTGCGCACCACCACCGGCGGGCCGTTCCGCCGGGTGGCGGTCTCCGGCGCCATCCTCGCCGCCGCCGTCACCGTCGCACCGTGGCTCAAGTACCCGCCCAACCCGCCCGCGGTCGGCAACCCCGACACGGTCGGCGAGCGCGAGCGGCTGTTCGTGCTGCTGATCGTGCTGGCCGCCCTGCTGCTGGCGGGCCTCGCCCACCTGTCCGCACGCCTGCGCCGCGCCGACTGGCCCGACGACAGGCGCGTCGCCGTCCTGGTCGCCGCCGGGCTGGTGGCGTTCGGGGTGCTGTTCACGGCCATGCCCGCGTCGCCCGACGCGATCGGGGCGCCCGCCAACCTGGTGTGGCAGTTCCGGATCAACTCGCTGTCCGGCAACCTGCTCGTGTGGACGCTGCTCACCCTGGGCCTCGGGGTGGTGTGGACCGAAGCGGCCCGCCGCCGGGCCAGGGCAGCCACTCAGAACTCGATGCCCTTCATCGCCGAGATACCGGCGTCGTAGGCGTGCTTGACCTTGCGCATCTCGGTGACCGTGTCGGCGACCTCGACCAGCTCGTCGGGGGCGTCGCGGCCGGTCGCCACCACGCTCGTGCGTGGCGCCCGATCGCGGATGGCCGTGGCCACCTCGACGGCGTCGACCCAGCCGTACGTCATCGTGTAGGTCAGCTCGTCGAAGATCAGCAGGTCGTAGTCGCCCGAGGCCAGCTTCTCGGCAGCCTGCCGCCACGCCTCCCGGCCCAGCTCGGCAGTGCGTTCGAGGTCCGTGGACTCCCAGGTGAAGCCGTCGCCGAGCGTGTGCCACTCGATGCCCAGCTCCTCGGCCAGCTTGCGCTCGCCGGTCTTCCACTTGCCGCCCTTGACGAACTGCACGACGCCGACCTTCCACCCGCGCGCCCAGCCCCGGGCCATCACACCGAACGCCGCCGACGACTTGCCCTTCCCGTGACCGGTGTTGACGAGGACGATCGAGCGGGCGCGGACCATGAAGGGCGAGCGTAGTGAGCCCGACCAGACAAGCCCGAGGGCGAGCGTAGTGAGCCCGACCGGACAAGCCCGAGGGCGAGCGTCGTGAGCCCGACCGGACAAGCCCGAGGGCGAGCGCAGTGAGCGCGGGAATCCCCCTCCGTGGGGCACTGATGGTGTGCGGCACCACCAGCGACGCCGGCAAGTCGTTCGTTGTCGCCGGGCTGTGCCGGCTGCTCGCCCGGCGGGGCGTGTCGGTGGCGCCGTTCAAGGCGCAGAACATGGCGCTCAACGCGGCCGTCACCCGCGACGGCGCCGAGATCGGCCACGCCCAGTGGGTGCAGGCCATCGCCGCCGGTGTCGAGCCCGAGGCGGCCATGAACCCCGTGCTGCTCAAGCCCACCAGCGACCGGTCGAGCCAGGTGGTCGTCATGGGCCGGCCCGCCGGGGTGCAGACGGCGACCGAGTACCACGACACCAAGCGGTCGCTGTTCCCGGTGGTGCTGGATGCGCTGGCCGACCTGCGCCGCCGCTTCGACGTCGTGATCTGCGAGGGCGCCGGCAGCCCCGCCGAGATCAACCTGCTCGAGCGCGACATCGTGAACCTGCCGCTGGCCAAGGCCGCGGGCCTGCCAGCGATCGTGGTGGGCGACATCGACCGGGGCGGCGTGTTCGCGTCGTTGTACGGCACCGTCGCCGTGCTGCCCGACGACCTGCGGGCGACGGTGCGCGGCTTCGTCGTCAACAGGCTCCGGGGCGACCCGGCCCTGCTGGGCGACGCATGCGCGGACCTCGAGCGCCGGTGCGGGGTGCCGACGCTGGGCGTCCTGCCTCACGTCGGCGTCCCCGACATCGACAACGAGGACTCGCTCGCCCTGGACCGCCACGGCGTCGAGCCGGCGACGACCCCCGGTGGGGCGCTCGACGTGCTGGACGTCGTGGACGTCGCCGCCGTGCGGTGGCCGCGGGTGGCGAACGCCGGCGACATCGACCCCCTGCTCCTCGAGCCGAGGGTGCACGTGCGCTGGGTGCGGTCGGTCGCCGAGCTCGGCCACCCCGACCTGGTCGTGTTGCCCGGGTCGAAGAACACGCGGGGCGACCTGAACTGGTTCCGCTCGACCGGTCTGGCGGATGCCGTCGACCGGTCCGGTGCCGCGGTCGTCGCGGTGTGCGCCGGCCTGCAGATGGTGGGCGGCCGCATCGACGACCCCAGCGGGGTCGAGGGCCCGCCGGGCACCGATCGAGGGCCTCGGCTGGCTGCCGGTCACCACCGACTTCCGCGGCGACAAGGTTCTCGACCGGCCCGTGGGCATCGCTGTCGCGGGTCCCGGCGGTGGCCACGCCGTCGCCGGCTACCGCATCCACCACGGTCGGGTGACGGCCGACGGCACCGCCAGGCGGTGGCTGGTCGCCGACCGGCCCGCCAGCGGCGAGGTGCTGGGGTGGCACACGGGACGGGTCGCGGGCACGACGCTGCACGGTCTCTTCGAGAGCGACCGCTTCCGTGCCGAGGTGCTGCGCTGGGCGGCGGACCGCGCCGGCAAGCGTTGGGCACCGGGCGAGATCCGCTTCGCCGCGGCCCGGCTGGCACGCCTCGACCGCATCGCCGACACGATCGAGGCCCACCTCGACCTCGACCGACTGACGACCCTGATCGGAGAGGCGACCGCGTGATCCTGTTCCTCAGCAACGCCGACACCGAGCTCCTCGCCCTGGGCTCGATCGTGCACCGGCTCCCGGACGGCTTCCCCACCGTCCGGGGATCCCACCCCGCACGGCTGGGCGGCGCGCCCCGACTCGACGGCGTCACCGCCGTCGTGGTGCGCCTGCTCGGCGGCCGCAGCGGCTGGGAGCAACCGTTCGACGAGCTGCGCACCGCGTGTCTCGCCGCGGAGGTGCCCCTCGTCGCGCTGCGGCGGCGAAGCCGAGCCCGACGCCGAGCTGACCCGCCTGTCGACCGTTCCGGCAGGCACGACCCGCGAGGCCCATCGCTACCTGGCGGCCGGCGGTCCGGCCAACCTCGAGCACCTGCTGCGCTTCGTCGCCGACACCGTGGTGCTCCACGGGTTCGGCTTCGATCCGCCCCGGCCCCTGCCGCTCACCGAGGTGTGGGACGGCGCGGGTCTGGGGGTGCCTGGTGCCGAACGAACCCCTGAGCGGCCGCTCGTGGGCGTCGTGTTCTACCGGGCGCACCGGGTGGCGGGGAACACGCAGTTCGTCGCGGACCTGTGCGCGGCGATCGAGGCCGCGGGCGGCGATGCCCTTGCGGTCTCGTGCTACTCGCTGCGCGCGGACGCGCGACGATCGGGTCGAGGCGCTGGAGCTGCTGCGCGACCACGCCGTCGACGCGCTGGTGACGACCGTGCTCGCCATGGGACGGTCCGGTGCCGACCAGCGCGCGGGCGCCGACGACGCCGACGACTGGCAGGTCCCCCAGCTCGCCGAGCTGGACGTACCCGTGATCCAGGCGCCGGCGTGCAACCGCCCTCGCGACGAGTGGGACGGCGACGAGGCCGGGCTCACGCCGCTCGACGTGGCCATGGGGGTGGCGATCCCCGAGTTCGACGGGCGCATCATCGGGCCCGCCTTCGCATTCAAGGAGCAGGTCGACGACGGCGATGAGCTGGGCACCCCGATCATCGCCAGCCGCACCGACCCCGAGCGCACCGCCCGCG
This sequence comes from uncultured Acidimicrobiales bacterium, assembly GCA_963735375.1. Lineage (GTDB taxonomy): Bacteria > Actinomycetota > Acidimicrobiia > Acidimicrobiales > VFJN01 > ZC4RG19. The sequence continues at coordinate 176,967 of CAVTKS010000001.1, read as the reverse complement.
TTGCCGGCCTGGCCGTGCGCCATGCGCGCCTGCGCCACGTCACCCCGGCCGACAAGCGGGTGGCGGTGGTGCTGTCGGCCTATCCCACCAAGCGCAGCCGGCTCGGCAACGCCGTCGGGCTCGACACGCCGGCGTCGGTGATCGACCTGCTGCACGCCCTGCGGGACGAGGGTTACCGGGTCGACCGCATCCCCGCCGACGGCGACGCGCTCATGGCCGAGCTGGCCGACCGGCTCACCTACGACCGGGCCACGCTCACCCCCGACCAAGCCGCCCTCGGCGCCGGCCGGCTCGCCACCGGCGCGTACGAGGCGTGGTTCTCCACGTTGCCGGCCCAGGCGCAGGCGGAGGTGACGTCGATCTGGGGCGAAGCGCCCGGCGAGGTGTACGTGGTCGCCACGCCCGACGCGGCCGACCGCGCCCACGAGCAGGAGCTGGTGTTTCCCGGGCTCGACCTGGGCGGCGTGCTGGTCACCATCCAGCCGCCGCGCGGCTTCGGGCCCGACCCCATCGGCAGCTATCACGCCCCCGACGTGCCGCCGCCCCACCACTACCTGGCCTTCTACCGCTGGCTCGACGCCGGCTGGGGGGCCGACGCCGTCGTGCACGTCGGCAAGCACGGCACGCTCGAATGGCTCCCCGGCAAGGCCAACGCCCTCTCGGCCGCCTGCTACCCCGACGCGGCGCTGGGCGACGTGCCACTCGTCTACCCGTTCGTGGTCAACGATCCGGGCGAGGGCACGCAGGCCAAGCGGCGGGCGCACGCTGTCGTCATCGACCACCTGGTCCCGCCGATGACCCGGGCCGAGGCGACCGACGACGTCGCCCGGCTCGAGACCCTGCTCGACGCCTATGCGGCGGCGCAGGCGATGGACCCGTCGAAGCTGCCCGCCCTCCGCCGGCAGGTGTGGGAGCTGCTGGTCGAGGCCGAGATCCACCGCGACCTGGGGCTCGACGACGGTGTCGGCGAGGACGAGTTCGACGAGATGGTGCTGCACGTCGACGGCTACCTGTGCGCCCTCAAGGACGCGCAGATCCGCGGCGGGCTGCACGTACTGGGCCGACCGCCCGAGGGCGAGGCGCTGGTCGACCTGGTGCTCGCCGTCACCCGGCTGGCCCAGGGCACGGTGCCCGCGCTGCGGGCGACGGTCGCCACCGACCTGGGCTTCGATCCCCGCACCGACCAGCGGCACGAGGTCGACAAGATCGAGGCCGAGTGCCGGTCCCGGGTCGAGGCCCTGGCCGCCCGCGGCTGGACGGTCGAGCCGCTCATCCCGGTCGACAGGGCGGGCGCTGGGTTGGCGGACGGCACCGGGAGGCCAGCCTGCGACATCGTCGACCCGGACGCCGCCGACGACGAGGACATCGTCGACGACGAGGACATCGTCGACCGGACCGAGCGGTGGATCTGCGAGCGGCTGATCCCCGCCCTACGGGCGACGACCGACGAGGTGGGCAACACGCTCGCCGCGCTCGCGGGCCGCTACGTCGCCGCCGGTCCCAGCGGCGCCCCCACCCGTGGCGCCGCCCACGTGCTGCCGACGGGCCGCAACTTCTACTCGGTCGACCCCAAGGCGCTGCCCTCGCCGCTGTCGTGGCAGGTGGGCGTGGCGCTGGCCGACGCGCTGGTCGAGCGCCACGTCGCCGAGACCGGCGCGCCGCCCACCACCGTGGGCCTGGTCCTGTGGGGTACGGCAGCGATGCGCACCAGCGGCGACGACGCCGCACAGGCGCTGGCGCTCCTCGGCGTGCGTCCCGTGTGGGACGACGACTCGGGCCGGGTCACCGGGCTCGAGCCCATCCCGCTGGCCGAGCTGGGCCGCCCGCGCATCGACGTGACGCTGCGCATCTCGGGCTTCTTCCGCGACGCGCTCCCCCATGTGGTGACCCTGCTCGACGATGCCGTGCGGCTGGTGGCCGGGCTCGACGAGAGCGACGCCGACAACCCCGTCCGTGCGGCCGGCACCGACGATGCCCGCATCTGGGGGCCGCCGCCGGGCGGCTACGGCACGGGCATCCTGCCGGTCATCGAGCGCGGGTCGTGGCGCACCGACGCCGACCTCGCCGAGGTCTACCTGGCGTGGTCCGGGTTCGCCTACGGCCGGCACCGCTTCGGCGAGCCCGCGCCCGAGGCGATGCGCCGCCGCTTCGCCGCCATCGAGGTCGCGGTCAAGAACCAGGACAACCGCGAGCACGACATCTTCGACAGCGACGACTACCTGCAGGACCACGGCGGCATGGTCGCCGCGGTTCGGGCGCTGAGCGGTCGGGCGCCACGGTCGTGGTTCGGTGACACGTCCGACCCCGCCACGCCCAAGGTGCGTGCGCTGGCGGAGGAGGCCGCCCGCGTCGTGCGCAGCCGCGTCCTCAACCCGCGGTGGATCGACGGCATGCGCCGGCACGGTTACAAGGGCGCGTTCGAACTGGCGGCGACCGTCGACTACCTGTTCGGCTACGACGCCACGGCCCAGGTCGTGGAGGACTGGATGTACGAGCGGGTCACCGATTCGTACGTCGCAGATCCGGAAGTTCGCGCGTTCTTCAGGGACTCCAATCCCTGGGCGCTGCGCGCGATAGCCGAGCGCCTGCTAGAAGCACATACGCGCGGCATGTGGGGAGCGAGCGAGGGTGCCCGCAAGACCCTCGTCGATGCGGTGCTCGAAGCCGAAGGCTGGGAGGAACAGCGGACATGATCGAGGCACGAAGATGAGCTCCGCCCGCTTCCCGTTCAGCGCGGTCGTCGGCCAGGGCGAGGCCCGCCTGGCGCTGCTGCTGGCCGCCGTCGACCCGGGTATCGGAGGCGTCCTGCTGCGCGGCGACAAGGGGTCGGCCAAGTCGACCCTCGCCCGGGGCCTGGCCGGCATGCTGCCCGGCGGCGCACCCTTCATCGAGCTGCCGCTCGGCGCCACAGAGGACCGTGTGCTCGGCACGCTCGACCTCCGGGCCGCGCTCACCGACGGCGAGACCCAGTTCCGTCCCGGGCTGCTGTCGGCGGCCAACGGCGGGGTCCTGTACGTCGACGAGGTCAACCTGCTCCCGGACCACCTGGTCGACGTGCTGCTCGACGTGGCCGCGTCCGGCGTCAACCGGGTCGAGCGAGACGGTGTCTCGCACTCGCACCCCGCCCGCTTCGTGCTCGTCGGCTCGATGAACCCCGAGGAGGGCGAGCTGCGACCGCAGCTCCTCGACCGCTTCGGCCTGGCGGTCGAGATCAAGTCGCCGACCGATCCGCTGCAGCGGGCCGAGGTCGTGCGCCGCCGCCTCACCCACGACGCCGGTGGCCGCGTCGGCGGGGGCGAGGGCGACATCGTGCTGCGTGCCCGGCTGGCGGCGTCGATGCCCGCCGACCTGCCCGACACCGTGGTCGACTTCGCGTGCCGCCTGGCCGTGAGCGTCGGCGCCGAGGGCCTGCGGGCCGATCTGGTGCTGTGCCGCGCCGCGGCGGCGTTCGCCGGCTGGGAGGGGCGGTCGGTCGCGACGGCCACCGACGTCGAGCGGGTGGCCCCGTTGGCCCTGGGCCACCGCCGCCGACGCCGACCGTTCGATCCGCCCACACTGAGCACGGGCGAGCTGGAGCGGGCGCTCGATGCCGCCCGCCAGTCGTTCGCCGACGCCTACCCCCAGCCCGAGCCGGAGCCTCCCGCCGAGGACGGCGCCGACGGGCCGGATGACGGCGACGGCGCACAGGCCACGGCAGACGCCGGGCAGGGCGACGCCGACGGGCTGCTGCCCGACAGCGACGGCGAGCCCACCGGCGCCGACGGCGACGATGCCGGCGGCGCTGCCGACGGCCCTGCCGACGGCAGCGGGCCCGGGGCACCCGGCGACCCGGCCCTCGAGGAGCTCGAGGCCGAGATCGATGCCGAGAGCCGCGACGCCCGAGATCCCGCCCCGAGCGACGACCAGGGCGGCAACGGCGGCGACCCCGAGGACACGCCGGGACCGCAGATCGAGCCCACCCCGAGCGGCTGGGATGCGCCCGGGCCCGATGCCTCGATCCCGCCCGCGCCCACCGCCCCCACCGGCACGTGGCAGTCGCTCGCCGGCGGGGCGTTCCAGACTGCTCCGTCGCCGCTGCAGCTCGTCGATCCGCCCGCGACCGCCCCGCCGCCCGCACCGGGCACCGACGCCTCCCCGACAGGAGGCGAGGCGCGCTACGGCCGCGCCGGCGTGACGGCCGACCGGGGACGCGTGATCGGCGATCAGCCCACCACCGGCGGATCGATGGCGGGCGTCGCCCTCGCCGCCACGGTCCGAGCCGCCGCCCAGCGACGCCAGGCCGACCCTGACGGCCCGGCGCTCAGCGTCGACGACCTGCGCGAGCCGGTGCGGTCGCGCATGGTCGGGCGCACGGTCGTCGTCGCCGTCGACGCCAGCGGCTCGATGGGCACGCACCGGCGGGTCGAGGCCGCCACCGGAGCGGTGCTGGGGCTGCTCGCGGACGCCTACCTGCGCCGCGACCGCGTGGCGATGGTGACGTTCCGCGGCAACACCGCCGAGGTGGTGCTGCCGCCCACGGCCAGCGTCGAGCTGGCCCGCACCCGCCTCGCCGAGCTGCCGACCGGAGGCGTGACCCCGCTGGCCGAGGGCATCTCCGCCGGCCTGGCGTTGGCTCGCCGGGCGGCGTCCGACGGTTGGCCGCCCCTGTTCGTGCTCATCACCGACGGCCGCGCCACCGGCAGCCAGAACGCGCTCGAGCACGCCAACGCGGCGGCCGCCGAGGTCGCCGGCACCGACCTCGAGGTCCTGGTGATCGACGCCGAGGACGGGCCGACCCGGCTGGGCCTCGCCGAGCAGCTCGCCTCGACGATGGACGCCCGCCACCTGCGCCTCGAGGAGATGTCGTCGGGCCAGGTCGAGACGGCGGTCCGTGACGCGTTGCGCTGAAGCCGACCGGATCTGGGGCCGAGCGTCGGCCCGGTGCGGCGTCCACCAGGGGAGGGGCGGACGCCGCTCACAGGCCGCATGCTCACGGGCGTCGGGCCGCAGGAGCCGTCGCATGGACGCCGACCACCGCCACTGGCCGTCGTCCCCGCCCTCCTGCCAGGCCCGACATGCCGCACCACACCGCCGCTGGGTGGCACGGACACCCGTCGTCATTGCACAACCTGGGAATCAGCTGAGCGTTAGCCCGGGCCGGTAAGCTCGCCCACCGTGTCGCGGCCCTACCGCCACGCTCCGCCTCGGCCGGGCCGTCCGCTGGTCAGGCGCAGCGACCTGCTCCGCCGACTGCAGGGTCGATGGGATCGGCCCGTGACCGTGGTGGTCGCGGGCGCCGGGTTCGGCAAGTCGTGCCTGCTCGCCCAGGCGATCGACGAGAACGTCCTGGCCCCGCGGGGCGACGACTGCTGGCTCGGCTGCGGTCCGGGCGACGACGACCCGTTGCACCTGGCCGACGGCCTGGCCACCGCCCTCGGCGCCGAGGTCTCCCGTGTGCACGAGGCCGGCAGCGTCCAGGTCGCCGATCTGGTGGGAGAGCTGGCGTCGGCGCTGGCGGACGAGGTGTGGCAGCGCTCGCCCCGCCAGGTCTGCCTGATGATCGACGACGTCCACGAGATCGATTCCGGGTCGGGGTCGGCGGCGCTGCTCGCCGCCCTCCTCGACGCCCTGCCGGCCAACGGGCACGTGGTGCTGAGCGGCCGCCACGAGCCGCCGGTGCCGTTGGCGCGCCTGTCGGTCCTGGGCCGGGTCGAGCGCATGGGTGAGGGCGACATGTCGTTCGGCGACGACGACCTCGCCGCGTTCGCCGCCCTGCGCGAGGTGCCGGTCGACGGGCTCGCCGACCTCGGTGGCTGGCCCGCCCTCGTCGAGCTGCGCACGGCCGCAGCAGGGTCCAGCGTCGACGACTTCCTGACCGAGGAGGTCATGGCCGCGCTCAGCCCGGCCGACCGGCACACCGTGGCGACGATCGCTGCGCTGGGCGGCGCCGACCAGGCCCTCGTCGACGCGGTCGTCGGCGAGGGCACCGATGTCGATGTCCTCATGGCGCAGGTGCCGCTCGTCTCGTGCGACGCCCACGGCTGGTACGCCATCCACTCCGTCTGGTCCGACCGCCTCGCCGGCGACCTCGACCCCGACGACCGGCGCGAAGCCCAGCGGCGCGGAGGGCTGGCCCTGGCCGGGCGCGACCTGCACCAGGCGGTCGAGCTCCTGGTCGCGGCAGGAGCTGACGACGATCTGCGGGCGGTGCTGCGGTCAGAGTGCCGGGCGCAGGACCTCACGGCCTCGGCCGAGGGGCTGGGCCACCTGCACGGTCGCCTGCCCGACGGCGTACGGGCCGCACCCGAGGGGGCGCTCGTGGCGGGGATCGCGCTGGCGGGCACCGATCTCGAGCGGGCCAGCGACCTGCTGTCGTCGGCCGCCGAGCGGTTCGCCGAGGCCGGTGACGACATCGGCCTGCTCAGCGCCGTCGAGCACCTGGCCATGTGCGCCCACTGGCGCGAGGACATCGACCTGCTCGGCGCGCTGTGGGGCTACGGCGAGCGGCTGGCCGACCTGCCGGAGGCCAAGGGCCTGCTCGCCATCGGCGAGGCCCTGACGGCCGACACGAGCGGCGAGGCGCGGGGCGTCCTGACCGCCCTCGACACCCTCGATCCCACCGAGCTGGCTCCCTACTGGCGCACGCCGGTGGCGTGGCTGCGCGCCTCCGCCCAGCTCGCGCTCGGGTTCCCCGACGCGGCCCGCCGCAACGCCGCGGACGCCGTCGCCTCGGCCGGCCCGGCACTGCGCGGGGCGCTCACCATGCTCCTCGTCAACGCGCTCACCCACTGCGGTGAGATCGCCGCCGCCGACGAGGCACTGGACCAGATGCTCGGCGAGCTGGGCCGGTCGGGCAACGACCACACCCGGGCGCTCGGCTACACGATGGCGGCATCGCGAGCTGCGCTCGACGGCGAGCTGGACGAGGCCGACAGCCTGATGGCCCGGGCTCGCCAGCATGCGGGCCCGGCGCCCCGGCCGAGCCTGGTGGCGTCGCTGCGGGGCGCCGAGGCGGCCATGGCCCTCGGGCGCGGCGACGAGGCAGAGGCGGCGCGCCAGTTCGCCGCCCAGCTCGACGGCCGCAAGGTCGACGAGGGTCGCCAGCGCTACGGCCACGTCCGGCGCCTTCCGCTGCTGTACGTGCTGCTGCCCGAGACCCGCGACCAGTTCCTCGCCCAGGACCTCGGCCCGTGCTACCGGCCGGCGCTGGTCCTGGCGCAGGCGCTCGCGGCGCTGCGCGAGGAGGGCAACGTCGGGCCGGCGGCGGCGCTGACGCCCGAGGCGTGGGCCGCGGCCCCCAGCTTCCTGCCCACAGCCTGGACGGTCGAGCTGGCGACGGCCGCCGCGGCCGGTGGCCAGACGGATGCGCAGGCCATGGTCGCCGATGCCGGGCCCGTCGCCCGTGCCGCGCTGCGGCGGCTGACCGAGCGCGAGACCGCACCGAGGTCCGTCAAGACGTGGGCGCGCACGCTCCTCGACGCACTGCCACCCGAACCGTCCGCACCGCTCGAGCTGGGGGTGCTGGGACCGACCACGCTGCGCAGGGCGGGCCGCTCGGTCGACCATCCGCACTGGCGGCGCGAGCGCGTGCGCGCCCTGTTGCTCGTCCTGATGGCCCGCGGTGGTGGCACCCGTGAGGAGCTGGCCGGTGCCCTGTGGCCCGACCTCGACACCTCGGGTGCCCTGCGCAACCTGCGGGTCACGCTGTCGTACCTGCTGACCGTGCTCGAGCCCGAGCGCCGCGAGGGAGCGCCGTCGTTCTTCGTGCGGTCGGAGGGAACGACGCTGCGCCTGACGACGCAGGGCTGGCTCGACGTCGACGCCTGGCGGATCGAGGACCTGCTCGACCGTGCCGCCGAGGCCGAGCGCCTGGGCGAGCCGTCGGCCGCGCTCGACCTGTACCGGCAGGCCCTCGGGCTCTACCGCGGCCCGTACCTGACCGACGCGGGGTACGAGGAGTGGGCGCTGCCCCACCGCGACCGCCTGACCGCCCGGTTCGTGGCCGCCGCGGTGCGGGCGGGCGAGCTCACGTTGGCCGGCGGCGACCCGGACGAGGCCCTGCGCCTCGCGGCGCGGGCCCTCGAGACCGAGCCATGGTCCGAGGGCGCCCACCGGCTCAACGTCGCCGCCCACCTGGCCCGTGGCGACCGGGCCGCCGCCCGCAGGGCCATGGACACCTGCCTCCGCCAGCTCGACGATCTGGGCGTCCCCCCGACCGAGGACACCGAGATCGTGCTCCGCGCCATCGCCTGACGAGGCCCGCGACCGACACCGGTTCGCTGGCACCGTGACACTCGCCACCACCAGGCCGAGTGCCCGGCGGTCGACCTGTCACCAGGCGAGCTCGTCGCACCCTCGGTGGGTGTCGGGCTCGACCTGCAGCGTCGCATGGTCGATGCCGTGGCTGTCGCGCATGATCACGCGGGCCCGGTCGAGCACCCCGTGGGCGTCGGTGCCATCGCGCACCATGAGGTGGACCGAGGCGACGTCCATCTCGGAGGTCAGCGTCCACACGTGCAGGTCGTGCACGTCGACGACGCCGTCGAGCCCTCGCAGCTCGGCGTCGAGCCCGGCCAGGTCGAGCCCGGGCGGGGCCGCCTGCACCAGGATGCGCAGCGCCTGCGCGCCCAGCCGCCACGTGCGCGGCAGGATGAACACACCGATGGCGACACCGACCGCCGGGTCGACCCACGCCCAATCGGTCACCCCGATGACGATGGCGGCGACGATGACGCCGACCGAGCCCACGAGGTCGGACAGCACCTCGAGGTACGCGCCCTCGACGTTCAGGCTCTCCTTCGACCCGGCACGGAGCAGCGCGAAGGCGACGATGTTCGCCACCAGGCCCAGCACGGCCACGATCAGCATCGGGCCCACGAGGACATCCGTCGGGTCGCCCCACCGGCGCACGGCCTCGACCACGACGTACACCGCCACCGCGAACAGCAGCACGGCGTTCGCGAGTGCGGCCAGGATCTCGAGCCGGTACAGCCCGTAGGTGCGCTGGCCCTCGGCGTGGGCCCGGTCGGCCACGTGGATGGCGGCGAGCGCCATCCCCAGCCCGGCGACGTCAGTGAGCATGTGCCCGGCGTCGGACAGCAATGCCAGCGAGTTGGCGACGAACGCCCCCGCGACCTCGACCACCATGACGACGCTCAGCACGACGAGCGCAGCGAGCAGCCGGCCCTTGTGGCGGGCGCCGGCCCGCCTTACGTCGGCCCCGTGATCGTGGTCGTGCGTGTGTGAGTGCCCCATCGCGTCTCTCCGGCAAGACTAGAGGTGTGTCCGGGCGAGGAGGACAGCCAATGCACGTGACCGATCTGCACCGCAGGAGCGTCGAGGGCTTCGTGGCCCAGCTCGATGCTCTCGAGGCGTTGGACGCCTCCCGTTGGCGCGCGCCGACACCATGCGACGAGTGGGACGTGCGCGCGCTCGTCAACCACGTGGCCAACGAGGACCTGTGGACCGTCCCCCTGATGGAGGGCGCCACGATGGACGAGGTGGGCGACCGCTTCGACGGTGATCTGCTGGGCGACGACCCGGTGGCCATCGCCCGATCGGCGTGCGACGCGGCGACGATCGCCGCCGCCAGCGGCGTGGTAGCGGGCCAGACCGTGCACCTGTCGTTCGGCGACACGCCCGCCGACGAGTACGCCTACCAGCTCGCGGCCGACCACCTGATCCACGGGTGGGACCTCGCGGCCGCGACCGGCGGACAACGTGCCATGGACCCCGAGCTGGTCGAGACCTGCGCAGCGTGGTTCGTCGAGCGCGAGGACCTCTACCGCGGCGCAGGCGTCATCGCCGCCCGCCCCGCCGTCGGCGACGCCGAGACCGACGACCCGCAGTCCCGGCTGCTGCTGGCCTTCGGCCGCGATCCGTCCTGGCATCCCGCCTGACCACCACGCGATCCGCCGCCGCTGTCACGGGCGGAGGAAGGACGTGATCTCGGTCGTCGTCCCGGTGCGCGATGCGGCCGCCGTGGTGGCCGGGCAACTCGGCGCGCTCGCCGCCCAGCGGGTCGACGAGCCGTGGGAGGTCATCGTCGCCGACAACGGGTCGCGGGACGATCTGGCCGGGGTCGTCGAAGACTGGCGGGCGCGGGTGCCTGGCCTCCGGATCGTCGACGCGTCGGCGCGCCCCGGTGTGAACCACGCGCGCAATGCCGGCGCCCGGGCGGCCCGCGGCGACCGCATCCTGTTCTGCGACGCGGATGACGAGGCGGCGCCCACCTGGGTGGCGACGATGGGCGCCGCCCTCCAGGAGTGCGCGGCGGTCGGTGGCCGGCTCGACCGGCGGTTCCTGACCCCGCCGGGCGCCCGCCGGGCCGCGCTGGAGGTCGCGACCGACCTGGTGCCCTGGCCGGGCTTCTGGCCCTTCGCCTCGGGCGCCAACTGCGGCGTGCGGGCCGACGTGTTCGCGGAGCTCGGCGGGTACGACGAGTCGTACCGGGGTGGTGGCGACGACGTCGACTTCTCGTGGAGGTTGCACGAGCGGGGCCACGAGCTGCGCTTCGTCGGCGATGCCATCGTCCACTACCGCGAGCGGGCGGGCTGGCGGGGAGCCGCCCGCCAGGCGTACGGCTACGGCCGGCAGGACCCGCGCCTGTATCGACGCTTCGCCCGGTCGGGCATGCCGCGGTCGGGCTGGCGGCAGGCGGCCCGGTCGTGGGCCCACCTGGTCGTGTACGCCCCCCGGTACTGGCGCACGGCTCCCGGCCGGGCGCAGTGGGTGCGCAGCATCGCCCGGCGGGCCGGACGGATCGTCGGCAGCGTGCGGCTCCGCACCCGTTACCTGTGAGTCGCCTCCCGGGCGATCACGGGCGGCCGGCGGCGGCCGGGGCCGGCAGCAGGTCGTCGGCGGGGACGCCGGCGACGCCCGGCAGCGACGTGCCGAGGCGGGCGGCGATGGTGGGGGCCAGGTCGACGACGTCGACCAGGCGGTGGCGCGGGCCGGGGGCGACGCCCGGGTCGCGCACGAGCACGAGCCCGTTGGGGCGGTGGTCGCCGGACCGGACGCCGTCGTAGCGGCCCCGGACCTCGCCGACCGTGGGCGAGGATGCGCTCGCGATCGGCGCGTCGCGGTGCCAGTCGACGAGCAGGTCGGGCAGGTCGTCACGCCGCTCGCCGGGGAACAGCTCGTCGACACGCAGCACCCGGCGGACGAGCGGGCGGCCGCTGTCGGGGTCGACCAGCTCGAGCAGCCGGGACTCGAGCCAGTCGCACCAGCGGGCCACCTCGGGGCCCGGGCGGATGCGACCCCGCGGCTCGCGACCGGCGACGTTGAGGCGCACCGCCGCGTAGAGCTCGTTGTTGGGCACGGGCAGGAAGCGGCGGGAGCCGTCGGCGCTCACCCGCCCGAAGAGGGCGGGATCGTCGGGGCGACGTCGCCGGGCGGCCTCCCGGCGGACGCGCACCGCCCCGCGCCGGGCTCGCTCGGACAGCCGCCGCATCGCCGGCGCCCGGCCGGACGCGTCGTCGAGCCTGCGGAGGATCTCGGCGAAGAGGTGGTCGCCGTCGTGGTGGGCGCCGATGCCGTGGCTCATGAGGACGACGAGCATGGCCGTGGGATCGACCGCGGCGAGCATGCGCCCGAGCTGGACGTCGAGGGCCTGGTAGGTGGCCTCGAGCGGGTCACCGATGCGCGCGCGCAGAGCGGGGTCGTGCCCGGGCCACGACGGGTCGTGGAGCCCCCAGAACTGGTGACCGGCGCAGTGTGACTCGCCGTACACGGTGAGGAACAGGTCCCACGGCTCGCGGGCGAGCAGGTCGAGGTTGAGGTCGGTCTTGCGCTCGGCGCCAAGGGCCAGCGCTCGGCGCAGGCCGTCGTGGTCGCCACGGGCGGTGTAGTCGTCGCAGGCGCCGATCACCGGATGCGTCCCGACTGCGGCCAGCACGGAGGCCGCCGGCGAACCGGGGGGCTCGGGCCAGGCGCTCGGCTCGAGCATGCGGTCGTGAGTCCCCCAGTCGACGACGTGCATACCCTCGATGTCCTCGACGGGCCGGGTCAGCGGCGCGTCGACCACGCAGCAGCGGCGCCCCTGGTCGGACAGCACCTGCCAGAGGGCCGGCGGCTCGATGTCGTAGGGGGTGAACCGGCGGACCTCGTAGGTGCCGTTCACGAACTGTCGGAAGCAGTAGAACCCGTGCGTGCCCGGCCACTGGGCGGTGGCGAACGACGGCCAGATCCCGCCGACGACCAGCCCTTCGGGGTTGCGCGTCGGCGCCCAGGCGGCCTGGTCGAGCAGCCCGGCGAGGGCCGGCATGCGGCCGTCCTCGGCCAGGCGTCGGGCCAGCCCGGCGTCCATGGCGTCGAGCCCGATCACGACCACTCCCGGGCGACTCGCGTCGGTCATGTCACCTGCTCGCCTGGTCGCCGGGAGCCGAGGCAGCGGCGGAGCTGCCACGCCGTACGGGCCGACGGGTGCGACTGGAGCGAACGGGCCAGCAGCCGCCGGGCGAGTGAGGGGTCGCCGACCGCCGCGGCCATCGCCGCGGCGCGGCGCAGGCGGAAGGCGCGTGCCCGCCGATGGTCCGCGAACCACGCCCGGTGCTCGTGGAGGAAGGCCAGGTTCTCGCGGAGCCGGGTCGGGACGCCGTTGACGCCCCGCGGGCCGTCGTGCCGCCGGATCAGGTAGCCGATGTCCTCGACGGTCGTCACCGCGTGCCGCTGCGCGGCGCGCCACCACCAGTCGATGTCCTCGACGGCCAGCCAGCGCTCGTCGAACGGCTCGACACAGTCACGGCGGACGGCGGTGGCGCCCAGGTTCGGCGTGTAGCTGTCGAGGATGCTGTCCGACACGTCACCGTCCAGGCGGCGTACCCGGCCGGGCGCATCGTCGAGGAAGCGGCCGCCGCACACGGCCACCGGCGCGACGTCGAGGCCCCGCAGGCCGAGGGCGAGGCGCTCAGGCGCGAACCGGTCGTCGTCGTCGAGGAACGTCACGGCGTCAGCGGAGGCGTGGGCGATGCCGACGTTGCGCGCCCGCGCCGGGCCCCCACGGTCGGCGAGCCGCACGAGCTGGATGCGCGGGTCGGACGGCACCGTCGCCGCCGCGGGCGACCCGTCGTCGACGACGACGAGCTCCCACGACGTGACCGTCTGCGCCAGCACGGAGGCGACCGCGTCGGCCAAGAGCTCAGGCCTGTCCGCGGTAGGCAGCACGACAGAGATCTCGGGTCGCCCACCCACGGCGCGGAACCCTACCGGATGGACGCTCCCGGGCTGAGCCACACGCCGTCGCGGGTACGGTCCCGCCGTGGAGCACGTGCGCACCCCCGCCGGGAGGCTGGGGCCTCGGCTGGTGGTGGCGGGGACCCATTCGGGCGTGGGCAAGACCACTGTGGCGACCGGTCTGCTGGCGGCGCTGCGGCGCGCCGGGCACCGGCCGGCGGCCGCGAAGGTGGGGCCCGACTTCATCGACCCCGGGTACCACGCCCTGGCCTGTGGGCGACCACCGCGGAACCTCGACGCCTGGATGTGCGGCGCCGACGCGGTCGCGCCGCTCGCCGCCCGCGCCGCGGCCGGGGCCGACCTGCTGGTGGTCGAGGGCGTGATGGGGCTGTTCGACGGCGCCTCCGACGGCACGCCCTCGTCGACCGCGGACGTGGCCCGCCTCCTCGCCGCACCGGTGGTGCTGGTGGTCGACGCCAAGGCCATGTCCGGGTCGGTGGCCGCGCTCGTACAGGGCTACGCGCAGTTCGACCCCCGGGTGCAGGTCGCCGGCGTCGTCCTCAACCGGGTCGGGTCCGACGGCCACGAGACGCTGCTGCGCGACGCTCTCGCTCCGCTCGGCGTGCCCGTCCTCGGTGCGCTGCGCACCGACGACCGCTTGACCTGGCGCGACCGCCACCTCGGGCTCGTGCCGGTGGCCGAGCGACCCGGCGAGGTCGCGCACGCCCTCGACCGCCTTGCCGCCGCCGTCGCCGAGCGCATCGACCTCGACGCCGTGGTGCGCCTGGCGAGCGGGGCACCAGAGGCGGGGACCGACGGCGTACCGGTACCCCGGCGGATCGTGCCGCGGGGTCGGACCGTCACCGTGGCGGTCGCCGCAGGTGCTGCGTTCACCTTCACCTACACCGACACCCTCGACGCGCTCGGCGCGGCGGGGGTGACCATCGCCCCGTTCGACCCGGCACACGACACCGCCCTGCCCGACGGTGCGGCCGGGATCATCGCCGGTGGCGGGTTCCCCGAGGTGCACGCCGCCGACCTGGCCGCCAACGCGCCGCTGCTGGCCGACGTGCGCGCCCGCGTCGCCCGCAGGCAGCCCACCTGGGCCGAGTGCGGCGGGCTGCTGTGGCTCTGTCGCACGCTCGACGGCACGCCGATGGTCGGCTCCGTGCCCGCAGACGCCCGCATGACCGATCGGCTGACCCTGGGCTACCGCACCGCCACGGTGACCGCCGACACACCCGTCGGCTCGACCGGTGCCGGCCTGCGGGGCCACGAGTTCCACTATTCGACCGTCGAGCCCTCCGGCGACGCACTGCACCTGTCGTCGCGCTGGGGCGAGCGCGGCGACGGGTTCGCGACACCGTCGCTGCTCGCCACGTACCTGCACGTCCACCCGGGCGGCGACCCGACGCCGGTCGCGGCCTTCGCCCGGGCGTGCGCCGGCTACGCGGGAACGGCGATGGCCGCCCGCCGCCGAGCGACACCTACGCTGGGTGCGTGCGTTCCCGTACCACCGCCCGCGTAGGTGGCCGCAACGTGGCAGCGGCGCTGGTGATCGCCGCCGCGCTGCTCCTCGGCGGCAGTGCGTCGCCAGCGGGGGCCCATGCCACCCTCGTCGGCACCGTGCCGGCGGCCGACGGCATGGTCGACGCCGTGCCCGACCAGGTCGAGCTGCGGTTCGACGAGCCGGTCGAGACGGTCGAGAACGCGGTGCAGGTCTTCGGCCCCGACGGCGATCGCGTCGACCTGGGCACGGTCGAGACGGCCGACGGCGGCGCCACGCTGCGAGCGCCCGTCGAGGCCGACGCCCAGGGCACCTACACCGTGGCGTGGCGGGTGACGAGCGAGGACAGCCACACGCTGTCCGGGTCGTTCGTGTTCCACAACGGCACCCGCACCGGTGCGGTCGCGGTCACCGAGGGCGGTGGCGACACGGTCACCACCTGGGCCGGCGGCATCGGCCGGTGGCTGGGGCTGGCTGGCACCCTCGTCGCCGTGGGCGCCGCCACCCTGGCACTGTTGCGCCCGCGCGGCGCGGGGCGCGCAACGGTTGAGCCGACGGCGTCGGGTCCCCGAGTGCCCGACGACAGCCCCGCTGGGACCGACGATGACCACACCGGCGTGTCGGCCCCGATCGGGTCCGCGGCGGCCGGCGCCACCGCCACGATCGCACCACCGACCGCTTCGATGACGGGGGCCACGTCATCGGGGATGGACGTGGCGTCAGCGCGGCTGCGCACCCTGACCGTGTCCGGCGCGCTGGTGGGCGCGGCCGGGGCGTTCCTCGCCCTCGTCGCCATGCTGGCCGAGAGCGCCGGTCGTGATGCCTACGACGCACTGGCACTCGTCCCCGACCTGGCGCCCGAGACGCGCACGGGCCAGCTCGCTCTCCTGCGCGTCGCCCTGGCACTGGCCGCGGGCGTGGCCGCACTGGTCGCCGCACTCTGGCGTCGGACGCCCGTGCCGGCGCTGCTGTTGGCCGCCGCCTCGCTGGTCACGGTCACGCTCGCGGGCCACGCCTGGACCGCGCCGAACCGGACGATCGCCGTCGCCTCCGACCTCGCGCACGTGGGAGCGGTCGCCGTGTGGACGGGCGGGCTGGTGGCGCTGTTCGTCGTGCTCCCGTTGGTCACGACGCAAGAGCGTGTGCGCCTCGCCACCCGGTTCTCGAGCCTGGCTCTCGTGGCCGTCTGCGTCGTGGCCGTGAGCGGCACCGTGTCGGGCTGGCAGCAGGTGCGGGCGCTCGACGCCCTCACGTCCACGACCTACGGCCGGCTGCTGCTGGCCAAGGTCGCCGGGTTCGCCGTGCTGGTCGCCCTGGGGTGGGTGAACCGCAGCCGGCTCGTGCCGCTCGTCGAGCGCACGGTCGCGCCACTGCGGCGTTCGCTGCGGGCCGAGACCCTGGTCGCGGCGGTGGTGTTGGCCGTCACGGCGGCGCTCGTCCACCAGCCCCCGGCTCGCACCCAGACGTCCGAGCCGTTCGACACGACCGCCACGGCCGAGAGCGGCGCGGTCGTCGACGCCACCGTCGACCCCGCCACCGCGGGGACGAACGACATCCACCTCTACTTCTACGCGGGGTCGGGCACCGAGCCTCTGGCGGTTGACGCCGTCCAGGTCACGGCCGGTACGACCGACGTCCCGCCCCGCCGTTTGCAGGTGACCCCCGTGAGCACCAACCATGTGACGGTCGCAGGGGCCTCGCTGCCCTCGGCCGGCACCTGGACCGTCGAGGTGACGGCCGTGCACGGTGGCGAACCCGTGACCTTCACGCTCGAGGTGCCGATCGCATGACAAACCTCCCCCGCTCCTCCCCCGTCCGGCTGTTGGCCGGCCTGACCGGGCTGGTCGCCGCCGTCGCCCTGGCGCTCGGGCTCTGGGCCTCGCCCGCCGGTGCGCACGACGGCGACGCCGTCATCACCGTCGAGGGCACGCACCCCGCCGGGATGTCGATCCACTACATCGTCCGGGTGACCTGGGCGAACGACGGCCACCCCGCCGCCGACGCCACCGTCACCGCCACCGCCGAAGGCGCCGACGGCACCCAGCTCACCCCGGTGACGCTGGCACCGGCCGACAGCGACGGTCGCTACCAGGGTGTCGTGGACTACCCCGCGCCGGGCGCCTGGACCGTCCGCGTCACCTCGATCGACCCGACGGGCACCATCGAGCAGGCGCAGGAGGTCACCCCTCCCCCGACGACGACCGAGGCCACCGACGACACCAGCGAGGTGACCACCGGGTCCGACGACGGCGGCTTCGCCCCGGCCGACGACGGCACCGGCAACGCTGACGACCAGGCGTCAGCCACCTCGTCCGCCAGCTCGTCCGACGGCGGCGGCATGCCCGTCTACCTCGTCGTGGCCGCGGCTGCCGTCGTGTTGATCGGGGCGGTGACGGCCGTGAACCTCATCCGCCGCAACCGGGCCAACCCGCCCTCGACCGCCACCACGTCGACCAACGGTGAGTCGACCGGCGAGGGCGACGGATCCACGCCCGCCGCGGGCGACGCCCACGACCCGTCCGGTCGCGGCGAGCCCGCCGGCGACGGCGCCTCGGCGGGCGACCCGTCCAGCACCGGCACGTAGTGCGCCCGCGGGCCACGATCCGCCCGATGCTCCGCCGGAGGGCCACCGCCGGGGTGCTGGTCGCGCTCGTCACGCTCACCGGCCTCGTCGGCGGCGCCGAGCCGGCCGCGGCCGACCCGCCCCGACCCACCGACTTCCGGTCGACCGTCACGGCCGTCGAGCCGGCGGCCGACGGTGTCGACGCCCGGGTGGTCGGGGGCGACGCCTTCCTGGAGCTACAGGTCGAGGAGGGCCACGAGGTCACCGTCCAGGGATATGGCGACGAGCCGTACCTTCGGTTCCTGCCTGACGGCACCGTCGAGCGCAACCGCCGGTCCGAGGCGACCTACCTCAACGACGACCGTCAGGGTGCGGTCGACCTGCCGCCCGAGGCCGACAACGGGGCCGAGCCCGTGTGGGAGCAGGTCGCCGACGACGGCACCTACGCGTGGCACGACCATCGCATCCACTGGATGGGCAGCGGCACGCCGCCGGGCGCCGAGCCGGGCGAGGTGGTGCAGGCGTGGACGGTCGCGCTCACCGTCGACGGCACGCCCGTCGAGGTGAGCGGCGAGCTCGTGATGGCCGACGGCGTCAGCCCGCTGCCGTGGTTCGCGCTCGGCCTCGCGGGTGCCGTGCTCGTCGCGGCGGTCGGGCGACGAGCACGGCACCCGTCGCTCACGGCGGCGGTGGCCGTGCTGGTCGCCGCAGGGGGCGCGCTCGTGGTCGGCTGGGGGCAGTACTCGGTGGCGCCCGATGGTTCAGGGGCGAACCCGCTGCTCGTCGCTGTGCCGCTGGTGGCCCTGGTGGCGGCGGCCGCCGGGGTGGCGCTGCGGGGCCGGACGATCGGTCCGACCGCGACGCTGGCGGCTGCAGCTGCCGTGATCGGCTGGAGCGTCCTGCGGGCGAGCGTGCTGTGGACGCCCGTGCTCCCGACGGACCTGCCCTATGCCCTCGACAGGGCGGTGACCGCCCTCGCGCTCGGTGCGTCGGTTGCGGCCGCCGGGCTCGTCGTGTGGAGCGGCGGCCTGGCTGCCGGGCTCGCCCCATCTGCGGCCTCGACGGCGGACACGCCGGTATCCGGGGTCGACGAGCAGGACACCGGCTCGGCCGCCACCTCCGACTGAGCCTCGGCCGGCCGGGCCGCCGCCACCGACGGAGGGGGAGAACGTCGGTGCCGGCGGACGGGCGGCCAGCTCGCACAACGCGCCGGCCGCCCGGACTATTCCGGCCTCGTTCAGCTCGTGCGCTTGCGCCCCCGGAACACGGCGAACACCGCCACCAGCAGGCCGATCACGCCGGCGGCGATGCCCACCGTGGCCAACGTGTTGGCCGAGTCGACGTCGTCCTGGCTGGCGGTGTTCTCGACGGTCAGGCCGCTGGCCGCCTCGCCCTCGGTGCCCTCGGACTCGTCCTCGGCGGCGCTGCCGCCGCCGTGCTCGTCCTCGGCATCGACCAGTGTGAGCAGGGGCGCGGGGTGCTCGGGCTCCTCGCCGTCGTCGGTGGGCTCGTCGATCCATCGCACGATCTCGCCGCCGGCGCCACTCGACGGTCGACAGCAGGCTGGTGCGGGCCCCGTCGGCCGGGGCGGTGAGCGACGCCAGCAGCGCAGGGTCGAGGGCCACCTGGTCGCGGGGAGCGCGCTCGACGACGCCGACGAGCGCGCCGGCAGCGTCGGCCCAGGCCAGGCAGTCGGCGCACCCGACAAGGTGAGCGTCGATCTGGTCGTCGGGGAGGCCCGGGTCCTCGCCGTCGAGCCGGGCCGAGAGGGCTTCTCGGAAGGTGCTGCAGCGCATGGGAAAGCAGTCGCCTGGGAGGGTCGTCTAGTTCCCGTACTCGGGAACCTCTAGGTTTGGATCCTCGTGGACGACGTCACGGCCCTGGCGCTGGCGGCGCGCGATGGTGACCGGGTGGCTCTGTCGTCGTTCGTGCGGCGGACCTGGAGCGATGTGGCGCGCGTGGTCACCGCCGTGGCCGGTCGCGACCTGGCCGAGGACGCGGCCCAGGACACCTACCTGCGGGCGCTGCGCGCCCTGCCCGCCTACCGGGGCGACGCCAGCGCCCGCACGTGGCTGCTCTCGATCGCCCGGCGCACGGCGGTCGACGCGGTGCGCGGTGCGTCGCGGCGGCGTCGCCTGGCTCGCCTGGTCGGCGCCCGCACCACACCGGACAGGTTCGAGGTCGGCCTCGCCGACGGGGTGCTCACCGATCAGGTGCTGGCCCGGCTCGACACCGATCGACGCACGGCGTTCGTGCTCACGCAGCTCCTGGGGTTCGACTACGCCGGCGCCGCGGAGATCTGCGGCTGCCCGGTGGGAACGATCCGGTCACGGGTCGCCCGGGCCCGCGAGCAGCTGGTCGACGAGATGCAGCCGCGCCTGCCGTCGCACCCCTGATGCTGCCCGTCGTCGCCTGCCTCGACGAGCTGCGGGGCGCCCTCGCCGACCGCGGGGTCGCGGTGCTCCAGGCGCCTCCCGGCGCGGGCAAGACCACCGCGGTGCCCCCGGCCCTGCTCGACGAGCCATGGCTGGGGGACCAGCGCATCGTCATGCTCGAGCCGCGACGGCTCGCCACCCGCGCCGCCGCCCGCCGCATGGCGGCGCTGCGGCGCGAGAGGGTGGGCGAGACCATCGGCTACCGGACCCGCGACGACCGGGCGGTGGGCCCGGGCACCCGCATCGAGGTGGTGACCGAGGGCATCCTCACGCGGCGGTTGCAGCGCGACCCGGGCCTCGAGGGCGTCGGGCTCGTGATCTTCGACGAGTTCCACGAGCGCAGCCTGCAGGCCGACCTGGGCCTGGCGCTCGCCATCGACGCCCGCCGCCACCTGCGGCCCGACCTGCGCCTGCTGGTCATGTCCGCCACGCTCGACGGCGACCGCGTCGCCGCCCTCCTCGGCGAGCCCGACCCTGCGCCGATCGTGACGAGCGAGAGCCGGGCGCACCCCGTCGACGTCCGTTGGGCGCCCCGCCGTCCCCGCGAGCACATCGAGCCCGCCGTCGTCACCGCCGTCCGTCAGGTGCTCCGCACCGAGGCCGAGGGCGACGTGCTGGTGTTCCTGCCCGGCGCCGGCGAGATCATCCGCACGGCCGATCAGCTCGGCGGCGCGCTGCCCGACGGCGTCGACGTCCATCTGCTGTACGGCGCGCTGCCTGCCGGCGAGCAGGACGCCGCCCTGGTCCCGGGCCTGCCCGGGCGGCGCAAGGTCGTGCTCGCCACCGACATCGCCGAGACCAGCCTGACAGTGGAGGGGGTCTCGATCGTGGTCGACGGCGGCCTCGCCCGCCGGCCGGTGTTCGACGCCACCACCAGCCTGACCCGGCTCGAGACCGTGCCCGCCTCGCGTGCGTCGGCCGACCAGCGGGCCGGGCGCGCCGGGCGGTTGGGGCCGGGGGTGGCCGTGCGGCTGTGGTCCAAGGTCGAGCACGCCGCCCGCCGCCCGTTCACCGAGCCCGAGATCCGCCAGGCCGACCTGGCCGGCCTCGCGCTCGAGCTGGCGGTGTGGGGCACCGACGTGGCCGCCCTGCCGTTCCTCGACCCGCCGCCGGCGCGGGCGCTCGACGAGGCCCGCCGGCTGCTCGTCGAGCTGGGCGCGCTCACCGCGTTCGACGAGGTCGAGGGTGGCGCCAGCCTCCTGCCGACCGACGCCGGGCGCGAGATGGTGGCGCTGCCGCTGCACCCCCGGCTGGCCCGCATGGTGCTCGCCGCCCGGGCCCGCGGGCAGGCGTGGCTCGGCTGCCTGCTCGCCGCTCTGCTCGAGGACCGTGACGTGCTCCGGGGCCGCCCCGACGACCTGCCCACCGATGTCGGCCTGCGCCTGGCCCTGCTCGACGACCAGACGCAGCGGCACCCGCAGGCCGACGGGCGGGCCCTGCGCCGCGCCCGCGACCGGGCGCACGACCTGGCCCGCCGCATCGGCGTGCCCTCCGGCGGCGCCGACCCCGCCGAGGCCGGACGACTGCTGGCGTCCGCCTATCCCGACCGCATCGCCCAGGCCCGGGGCGGGCGGGGCCGCTTCGTCCTGCGTGCCGGCACCGAGGGGTGGCTGGCCGCGAACGACCCCCTCGCCCACGAACCGCTGCTGGCCGTGGCCGAGGTCGACGGTCGCCGCACCAACGGCCGCATCCGGCTCGCCGCACCGCTGGGCGCCGACCAGCTCGACGAGGTGGCCGGCGACCAGGTCGTCGAGCACGCCCGCCTGGTGTGGGACGGCGACCGTGACGACCTGGTCGCCCGCGTCGAGCGTCAGCTCGGGCGGCTACGGCTGGGCACGGTCGAGCGACGTCCCGCGCCCGGGCTGCCGTCGACGACCGCCCTGGTCGACCGGGTGCGCTCGACGTCCCTGGCCGCCCTGCCGTGGACCCGCGCCGCCCGCTCGCTGCAGGCCCGGGTCGCGTTCCTGCGCGCCGTGGTGGGCGAGCCGTGGCCTGACCTGTCCGACGCCGCGCTGCGCCGCACCCTCGACGACTGGCTCGCCCCGCTGCTCGGCGCCGCCACGGGACGGACCGATCTCGACAGGCTGGACATGGCCCGGCTGCTACGAGGCATGGTCCCCTACGAGGTGGCGTCCGACCTCGACCGGCTGGCGCCCGAGTCGCTGGCCGTCCCCAACGGCCGGCGCATGCGCCTGTCCTACGGCGAGGGCGCCCCGGGCGACCCGCCCGTGCTGGCCGTGCGCGTCCAGCAGATGTTCGGCGTGACCGAGACGCCCACCGTGGCGGGCGGGCGGGTGCCGGTGACGCTGCACCTGTTGTCGCCTGCGGACAGGCCGGTGCAGGTCACCAGCGACCTCGCCGGCTTCTGGGCGGGCTCCTGGCACGACGTCCGCAAGGACATGGCCGGCCGCTACCCGAAGCACCCGTGGCCCGAGGACCCGGGGTCCGCCAGCTGAGCTCAGTCCAGGGTGAACGTCACCTGCATGTGCACCCGGAAGGCGGTCACAGCGCCGTCGGTGACGATGACCTTGTGCTCCTTGATGTAGGCGCCCTCGATGCCGTGGATCGTCTCGTTGGCCTTGGCGATGCCGGTTGTGACGGCGTCGTCGAAGCTGCTCGTCGACTCGGAGCTGATCTCGATGGTCTTCGCTACCGACATGGATACCTCCGGGAGATGGCCCGCCCGCCACAAGTCAACCCGTCGAGCCGCGCCGTTACCAGGGGTTGCGTGCTGGCGGCGCGTCGGCGCGTCAGATGGAGTGCTGTTGCTCCCGCCCGGTGTCGAAGAACGCATCGAGGTACCTGCCGGGGGGCAGGTCGCTCTGGCGGACCAACGAGAAGACCTCGAAGCCGTCGGCCGGCGAGCGCAGGCCGCCCACCGCGCTGCCGTACGGCTCGTAGACCTGGGCCAGGCCGCAGTCGTCGCCGCCGACGTCGGCGGCGTGCTCGGCGCTCTCGGCGAGGGCGGCGTCGGCCGCCGCGTCGGCATCGGCCCGGTGCCAGAGCGTGATGCGCTCCTCGAACACGCCCTCGTCCGGCCGATGCACGACCGTCCGGACCGAGAACCACAGTGTCGCTGCTGCCATCAGGGACCTCGTCTCGCCTGTGCCCGGGCGACGGCCCATCGCACGGCCGGTCGGCGCGCCCAGCTCGCGCGCTCTGTGGTGCACCCTAGTGGCGCGACGCCGCGCCTGCGCGGCCGGCGATCGCTCGACGAGCACGTTCCCCCGACTCGGCGGAATCGAGTTGGGCGGGCGCTACCTCCATACTGTGGGGCGTGCCGGACATCCGCGAGTTCTCCGCCGAACGCACCGCCATCGCCGACCTGTGGTTGATCTCCATGAAGGAGGTCACCGACGAGCGGGGGACCGTCCGCGAGTTCTACCGCGAGTCGGCGTTCCGTGAGGCCGGGCTGCCGTCGCTCGGTCCGTGGCTGCAGGTCAACGTCACCGAGACCAGGCGAGGCGCTCTGCGCGGCCTGCACGCCGAGGACATGTTCAAGCTGGTCGCCGTGGTGGGGGGCGAGGCCTTCGGCGCCTACGTCGACACCCGCCGTGACTCGCCCACCCACGGTGCCGTCGTGACGGTGAAGCTCACCAAGGGCACCCAGGTGCTCGTGCCCAGGGGCGTCGGCAACGGGTTCCAGACGGTGAGCGACGAGCCCACGCAGTACGTCTACTGCTTCGACCACGAGTGGGTTCCGGGCATGACGGGCACGGCGGTCAACCCGCTCGATCCGGCCCTCGGCATCGAGTGGCCGCTGCCGATCGACACCGGCGACCCGTCGCAGATCTCGGCCAAGGACGTCGCCCAGCCCCCGCTCGCCGACGCCAACTGAGCGTCTCCGTTCGCCGACGACTCGTGGCACTCGCGACCCTGACCCGACCCGCGGGGCGAGCCGGTCACACCGTCTCGCGTCGGCGGGCGACGACCTCGCCCGCCGACCAGCCGATCAGGTCCAACCGCGACGGTGCGCCCGACCCCGGGCCCGCCGGGCGCAGGGTGTGCGTCGACGTCCGGTCGGTGACGTCGAGTGACGCCACCGGGCGGTCGTCGAACGCGACGTCGACCCGGTCGACCCCCGCGGTGATGAGCCGCAGCCGCACCTTCCCGTCGGGGCGGACCTCGGCCGGACGGTCCAGCGCGAGGGTGTAGGACGGCCGGGACGCCAGCAGCTCGCCGGCGTGGGCCAGCAGGTCCTCGTTGGCGCCCACGATGTCGGCCCGGGTCAGGTGATGGCGCTCGTCCGGCACGATGCCCAGATCCTCGACCGGGGTGCCGCCCCGCTCGGCACCCACCCGCAGCGTGCGCCGCACCGACACGCGGAACCCCGCCCCGCCCGGCAGGTCGACGAACGGGTTGTCGGTGCGGCCGTCGTCGGAGGGCGTGTCGAACAGCAGCTTGAGCAGATCGTGGGTCCAGACGTTGGCCCCGCCGGCGCCCGTGTTTCCGTCGACACCCAGCACCGGCCCGATGCCGTGGTCCTGGAAGCCCGCGGCGAAGATGTCGGTGGCGCTGTAGCAGAGCGCGTCGGTCACCAGCACCACGGGCCCGTGGTAGCGCTGGCCGACGGCGTTGGCCGAGGCCGGGTCGGTGATCGCGAACCCGTTCGAGTACTGGGCGCCGGTCGACACGGACTGCCGCAGCGAGGCGACCCAGGGCGCGAGGTCGAACGTCGGGTCGAGCGGCGACGGGTCGTGGCGCTCGCACACGTCGAGCATGAGCGACGTCGTCGTCATCTGCGCCGGCTCGGGCATGACGTGGTGCGGCGTCAGCACCTGGAGCAGCCGCTCGGCCGCGTAGATCAACCCGCCGCCGTTGCCGCGCACGTCGACGATCAGTCCGGTGGCGGGCAGCTTCCCGGCCAGCTTCACGAACTCCGCGACGAACTCGTCGGCGTCGTCGACGTCGAACGAGAAGATGCGGATGTGCCCGAACGTCCCCGACGGCGTGGTCACCGCGCGGGCCCGGAGCACGGTCGGCATGCTGGTGGCGACGTCGGCGGCACCGACCGCCACCCGCGTGACCGGCACGCTGGGCGAGGCGATGTCGGCCGCGGCCTCGACCGCGCGTGGTGCGAACATCGCCGCCTTCGCCTCATTGGCGGCGCGGACGCCGACGTCGACGCCCTGCGCCGCCCGGACGCTCAGCCCCGTGCCGTCGTCGCCGCCCGACCCCGCCACCGCGACCTGCCAGTCGACGCGGATCTCGCGCTCGACCCCGTCGAGGCCCCGGTAGGTCACGACCACCCAGTCCTCGTCGGGCGGCAACGACACCACGAGCGGCCGGAGGGTCAGGGCCTCGAGCCCGCGGGCGAAGCTGGCATCGGCGTTGCTGCCGGCCTGACGCCGGGCGTTGGTCTCGACCGCCCGCCGCAGGGGCATGCCGTTCCAGTGCAGGACCTCGACCTCGGGCACGAACGTGGGGTGGGACAGGCTGGCGGTCACCTTCGTCACGATGAAGTGCTCGGCGCCGGCATCCGAGGGCGGGTCGACGACGCGCTCGACGAGGAACGGCAGGAAGGCCGTCCGCCCGTTGAACGGCGCCGGCAGCATGTAGTTGGTGTGCAGGTCCCGGACCGAGGCGAAGATGTCGGCCAGCTCGCGGTGGAACTCGACCTCGGAGCCCCGCGTCTCGTCCGTCAGCATGGCCAGCCGGTCGCGCAGCAGGCGCAGCCGCTGCACCGCGTCGACGGCGTGCATGGCCTGCTTCAGCACCAGGTGGACGTAGCACTGCTCGATCATCACCAGGGCCTGGTCGACCAGCAGCAGCCGGTCCGCCAGCGTGAGCGTGCCGTCCCCGACGCCGCCGAGGAAGTCGGCGAGCAGCGTCGCCTGCGCCGCTCCCGCGGTGGCGTCGCCCAAGGCGACGGCGGGGCGGGCGTCGTCGCGGGTCTCGGGGGCGCCGGCCGGGCGCGCCCGACGGGCCGGCGCCTTGCGACCGTACAGACGGGCGAGGCCCCGCACCACGTCGAACGCCTCGTCGCTCAGCTCGGGGACGCCTGCCAGCCGGTCGATGTAGCCGTCGTCGTCGACCACCGTCAGCGGGTCGAGGTCGAGTGGACCCAACACCTCGGACAACGGATCGGCGGCGCCGAGGGCCCACAGGGGCACGCGCTCGCCGGTCGCGCCGTTCCACACGTCGAGCCCGCCGAGCGACGGCCGGTCGGTCCGTCCGTCGACCTCGTCGTGGTCCAGCTCGAGAAACCACACGCCGGGCGTCGCGCCGTCGCTCGCTCCCAGGGCCGCGCCGGCGGTGATCGGGTTCTCGAGCACGCGTGCGAGCTCGGGCAGGGTGCGCAGGCCCTCGGCCAGCCGGCTCTCGGCGTCGGCCAGGGTCAGCGCGCCGACGAGCGGGTCGACCGAGGCGTCCGTCAGGTCGATGACCCGTGCCGCACCCCCGACCGTGCGCCGCTCGATCACGTGCCCGGCAGTGAACGGCGTCATCAGTCGGGGCTGGCCGTACCGGGGCGCGCCGTCGACGACGACCATGGTCAGCGCGCTCTCGCGGGCCTTGAGCAGGTGCTCGTAGGGGTCGCCTCCCCGCCCGTCGACGACCACCAGGTCGGCCCGCTTACCGGCCTCGATCGAGCCGACGGCCGCGTCCCACTTGAGGATGCGGGCGGGGTTGACCGTGGCCATCGCCACGAGGTCGCGCGCCGCGAACACGCCACCCCGCGCCTCGGACACGAGCCACGCCACCTTCAGCTCGCCGAGCAGGTTCTTCGACCCCGACGGCGACCAGTCCGACCCCAACGCCATGGGCAGGTTCTCGTCGGCCGCACGCTGGATGTCCGCCGTGCCCCCGTAGAGCAGCAGGTTCGACAGCGGCGACCAGATCATGGACCCGCCCCGAGCACGGAAGATCTGGAAGTCGCGGCCCGCCAACCCGGCGCAGTGGATGCCGCACAGCGACGGCGTGATCGCCCACTCGTCCGGCCCGATGCGCAGCGCCTTGAAGTGCTCACGCGACGCGGCGTCGACGCCCTCGGCCAGATGGAGCAGCAACGACGACGACCGCTCGAGCGTCTTCAGGAACTTGCGGGCGCTCGCGGCGTCGACGTCGGCCACCCGCGTGCCGGCGGCCGGCAGGGCGTCGTCGTCGGTGTCCTCGACGTTGCGGACCATGCCCTTGTAGTAGCGGCGGATGCCCATGTTCGACGCCAGCGCGATGCCCTGTGACGTGGTCACGCCGCCGACCAGGCACTTGGCCTCGACGTAGCGGACCACGGCCTCGAGGAACCCGCCCGTGCGGCCGAGCACCGTGGCCGGTCCGCTGACGAACCGGCGGTAGTCGCGGTGGCGCATCCACTGGCCGCGGTTGTCGAACCGCTGGGGCACCTGCCACAGCGGCAGGGCGTCGTAGCTGAGGTGGTTGTGCAGCTCGATGAGGCCCGGGTAGATCGTGTCGCCGGTGCGCACGACGCGGGCGTCGTCCCACCCGTCCGGCGCGGGCTTCGCCTGTGGCTGCACCGCGGCGATGGTCGTGCCGTCCACGTAGATGCGGCCGGTGTCGTGCACGTCGAACCGGTCGTTCATCGTGACGACCCGGCCCTCGAGGATGTAGCGGTCCGCCATGTCCTGTCCGCCTTCCGTGCTGTGATGCGTCGGTGTCCTAGCGATCCAGGGCGTCGACCCAGCGCGGCGCCCACACCTTGTAGGCCGGGTCGGGCGGTGGGTCCGCCCCGACGACCCTCTTCGAGCGCACGACCCGATCGCCCGAGCTGCCCTGCCACCGGGGGACGCCGTACGGCAGGTCGGCACGGGGGATCTGCGCCCGCGCGCCCTGCCAGGTCGTGGCCGTGGGCGGCTGGTCGATCGGGATGCCCAGCGAGCGGAGGTGCCCGTGCGCCTGCGTCCAGGCGGCCGCCGCACCGGACGACGACCAGGGCGGCATGGCGACGACCGGTTGGGAGTCGAGGTCGAGCCGGCCGGCGATGCGCTCGGCGTGGGTGCCCACGGTGACGACGGCCGCCACCTGGTTGTCGTCGAGCACCCGACCGGTCACCGCCCGGTGGAGCGCCACCACGTCGGGGCGGTCGGCCAATGCCCACACCTTGCCCGCCGACAGGCCCGCCGTGTCGACGGGGAGCGTGCGGAGGATGAGGTAGCTGCGGCCGATGCCCAACGCCGCCATCAGACCCTGGAACCGCTGCCCCGCCTCACCGGTGAACGCCCGGCCCCAGGCGAGGTCGTCGTGGCCGGCCTGGTCGACCAACACCAGCACGCGCACGCCGGAGAAGCGGCCGCGGTACAGCGGGCCGCCGCCGTACGTGGCGGCGCCCGGCACGCCCAGGGCGGCGAAGTCGGGCCACGCCAGCCCCGCGCTGCCCCCGACGAGCAGGCGTGCCATCGCCGCGCTGGGGCCGCGGTCGAACTCGACGGCCGAGCGCGGTGGCTCCCACGGCAGGTCGTCCACGTCGTCGTCGTAGCCGTCGGGACCGCCGCCCGACGCCTCGGCCGGGTAGGCCGGGTCTCCCGTCTGACGCACCCCGGGCTCGATCTCGATGCTGCGGCCGTCGTCGCGCCGCGTCGTGCCGGTGCCCCCCGACCCGAGCCGCCACGGCGTGCCGAACGGCAGGTCGCGCAGCGGCACCGGCGCGCGCTCGTAGCGGAAGCCCGACGCCGTGCCGCGCTGGCCGTCGGTGTCGACCGGCAGCCAGCCCGGGTGCTCGCTCGCCCAGCCGAGCACCCGCCTGGCCGCCGCGGTGAACGACGCGGCGACCTCGGTGGCCGCGCCCTGGGCACCGGCGCCAGGGTGCATGACGTCGACCAGGCGCACGCGCGGCCCGAGTGCCGAGGCGTCGAGCAGGTGCAGCCTGCCGCCGCCGGCGTCGCCCGTGCCGCCCCGGGCCCGGTTCCACGCCAGCACCGACTCGCGGGCGGCCCGTCCGACGGCCACGATCAGCCGCAGGTCGTTGCGTGCGGCCGCGTAGTCGAGGATGCGGTTGCGGTGCCGGGCGATCGGCGAGCCCGGGTCGAGGGCCAGGTCCTGCACGCGCCCGCCGAACTGGCCGGTGATGGAGTACACGAACGTGTTGAGGAACAGGTACGACCGGGTGATGCCGAGCTGGGTCAGCAGGTGCTGCACCCGGCTGCCCGACTCACCCACGAACGAGCGGTGGCCCAGGGCCTCGTCCGAGCCCGCGTCCTGGCCGACGACCAGCACCTTGACCTGGTTGTCGCCCAGCCGACCCCGGTAGAAGACGGGGCCGAACTGCCACCGGAACCGCTCGCCACCCGACGAGGTCTCGCCCCCCAGACCCCGGTAGTCGGGGGTCTCGGCGAACAGACGGGCCCAGCTGCGGTTGCGCGGCGGACCGGCATCGTGCTCCCAGGGATCGCCCCGTCCGGCCCGGAGGTCGTCCATCTGCTGCGCCTCGTCTTCCGCCGCCCGCCACAAGAGAGTGCCGTGCCCTCCGCCCTGATACCAGGAGCCCGCAGGTCGCAGCGAACATCACAGGCATCAGCGCGGTGTCAGTTGGCGCTGCCGGTCTGCTCGGCCCCGTTGTCCGTGCTCGGCGACGCCCACGATCGCCTCGACGACGTTCGCCGCCGGCCTCGACGTCAAGGATCTCGTGTGACCCTGTGCTCGTCCACCGCGTATCAGGGCTCAGCCAGGCGCCTCTGTTCGGGTGGTGCAAAGAACCGACGAAGCCGACGGCAATCCCGCGGACGGGGACGCTGGCACGGGGGGCTCCGGCATCGGCATCTGCTGTTCGGGCGGGGGCATCCGGTCCGCCGCGTTCAACCTGGGAACGCTGCAGTCGCTCGACGAGGCCGGCGTGCTGCGGCGGGCCGACTACCTGTCCGCCGTCTCCGGCGGCGCCTACATCGCGTCGGCGTACGCCGTCGCCAGCCGCCACAGCGACAAGGAGCTGCTGCGCGAACGGCGCGCGTTCGCTCCCGGCACGCCTGAGGAGTCGTGGGTCCGGAACCACTGCTCGTACCTCACGAACGGCTTCACGGACACCGTGCGGATCGTCGCGATCGCGCTGGTCGGCCTGCTCGCCAACCTCGTCTTCTTCACGACCTTGCTGTGGACGATCGCCCGCCCCCTCGGCTGGTTCTACGCCTGGTGGCAGCCCGGCCTGCGGGTCCCGGCCGGGTGCACGCCCGGCCTGTCCCCCGAGGCGGCGACGGCGGCCGGCTGCTACGACCCCGCCAGCACGACCGGCCTGGGCAGGTGGGCTGTCGCGGCCGGTGGCATCGCCCTCGCCGGGCTGGTGCTGTCCCTCGGGGTGCGCATGTTCCAACCCGGCTGGCCGCTGCGCCAGACCCTGCGCCGTGTCGCGGTGCTGCTGGTGGCCGCCGGCGCCGCGCTAGCGCTCGTGACCGTGGTGCTGCCGGAGCTGATCGTCTTCACGCGCAACGTGCTGGGCAGCGCACCCGAGACAGGCCCGGTGAGCCCCACCACCGGGGTCGCCTCGTCGAGTGACAAGGGCGGGGCGAACCTGGGCTTCATCGCCTCGGTCGGCGGAGCCCTGACCGTCGTGGCCCTCGTGGTGCAGATCGCGGTGCCGCTGCGCACGGTCGCCGTGGCGGGAACGCGAGCCGTGGGTGAGGCGACGCGGTGGACGGAGCGCCTGTCGCGGGGCCTGCGGCGCATCGCCAACCTGATCCTCGGCGCGCTGATCGGCCCGGTGGCTCTGTTCGCCGGCGCCCTCCTCATCCTGAACGGCGGGGCACAGTCGCGGACACCCAGTCGCGGCGAGCTGCTGCTGTGGGCGGTGATGACGGCGCTGACCCTCGTCATGCTGTGGTTCGCGGACGTGACCTCGTGGTCGATGCACCCGCTGTACAAGTGGCGCCTGTCGCGCACGTTCTCGGTGGTGCGCGTCCCCGGGGGCGACCACGCCCCCGAGGGCAAGGCGGCACTGCTGCCCTACGAGCAGCCGCTGACGCTGAGCGAGTTCGCCCCCGACGCGTACGTGGGCGACGGGCGAGCCGCCTTCCCCGAGCTGCTGGTGTGCGCGGCGATGAACGTGTCCGATCAGGGCGTCACCCCACCGGGGCGGAGCAGCCTCAGCTTCGTGTTCAGCCCCCGCCAGGTCGGCTACCCCGGGAGCGTCGTGGTCACCAAGACCGCGTCCTGGTGGCAGCGGATCCTGTACCCCGCCCAGGTCGAGCTCGAGACCCAGCGCTACGGCCCCCTGGTCATGGACACTCCCGGCTACGAGGACAAGGTCGGCAGGCGACGCAGGCGCGACATCACCCTGTCCGCGGCTGTCGCCATGTCGGGCGCGGCGATCGCCCCCTCCATGGGAAAGATGACCCGGGCCCCGTTCCGGTTCCTGCTGGCCCTCACCAACGTGCGCCTCGGCGTGTGGCTGCCCAACCCCGCCACGATGCACAAGGGCTGGAGGCCGGGCGACAGCAGCGGGCCGCCCGCCAACCCCCGGCAGGTGCGCCTGCTGTTCGAGGTCATGGGCCGGCACCGGGTGCGCTCCAAGTTCGTGTACGTGACGGACGGCGGCCACATCGAGAACCTCGGCCTGCTCGAGCTGGTGCGCCGCCGCTGCACCACGATCATCTGCCTCGACGCCGCGGGCGGCTCGACCACCCGGTTCTCGACCCTCGGCGAGGCCATCGCACTGGCGGCGTCGGAGCTGAACGTGAGCATCGACATCGACCCGTCACCCATGGGCGAGTGCGAGGACGACCTCAACACGTGCGACCACGTCACCGGCACGATCCGCTACGCCGACGGCACCACCGGCAGGCTGGTCTACGGCAAGGCGCTCGTGACCAAGGGCTCCCCGTGGGACGTGCGGGCCTACGACGCCAAGGACCGGCAGTTCCCCGTGCACCCCACGACGGACCAGCTGTTCAGCGGCGAGACGTTCGACGCCTACCAGGCGCTCGGCCGCTGCGTCGGTGCCGCGTGCGCGGCCGAGATCGCGGAGCCGACCGCCGAGGAGGAAGCGCCTCCCGCGACGGCGGGGAGTCTCAGCGCCAGTTGTCGAGCAGGGCCTTGAGCAGGTCGTCGGACTGGTGGCTGGGCAGGATGCTGCCGCCGTCGACGATCAGGTCCTGGCCGGTCAGGTAGGCGGCGTCGGCAGAGCACAGGAACGCCACCACCCCCGCCACGTCGTCGACGCTGCCGATGCGACCCAGCGGGATGCGCCCCTCGACCCGGGTGCGGAGGCTGTCGTCGTCGACGACCGCCCGTGTCAGCCGGGTGGCGATGTAGCCGGGCGACACCGAGTTGACCCGCACGGCAGGGGCGTACTCGACCGCGGCGGTGCGGGTGAGCGCGACCACGCCCGCCTTGGCGGCGGCGTAGGGGCCCTCGCCCCGGGTGGGCCGCGACGCGGTGGTGCCGGCGATGTTGACGATGCTGCCGGGCACCCCGTCGGCAGCCGACGCCCGCAGCAGGGGGACCGCGGCGCGGATGCCGTGCCACACGCCGGTCAGGTTGACGCCCACCAGCCGGGCCCACTCGTCGTCGCTGTAGCGTTCGAGGGGCTTGGCGGCGCCGAACCCGGCGTTGTTGACCAGGATCGACAGCCCGCCGAGCGCGTCGGCCGCCGCGGCGATGGCACCCGACAGCGCCTCGCCGTCGGCCACGTCGGCCGGCAGCTCCACGTGCGCCGACGCTGGGCCGCCCGCGTCCAGGTCGATGTCCACGATGGCGACGCGGGCGCCGTCCGCCGCCAACCGATCGGCGACCGCCCGGCCGATGCCACGCGCCCCGCCGGTGACCACGGCCGCATGCCCGCTGAGGTCCGTCATCTCAGAAGCCCTGGAACCACTGCCCGGCGTTGACACCGAGCGCCTGGCCGGTGACCGGCTTCGACATGTCCGAGGCGAAGAACACGACGGCCTCGGCGATCTCGCTCGAGTGCGGCAGGTAGCCCAGCGCGGTGTCCGAGGCCACCTCCCGGTACTGCTCCTCCGCGGTGATGCCCTTCTTCCTGGCCAGGTGGTCGAAGTACAGCTCGACGCTGTCACCCCAGATGTAGCCCGGGTGCACCCCGTTGACCCTTACGCCGTGCTCGCCCAGCTCGGCGGCCAGGATCTTCGTGATGGCCGCCAACGCCGACTTCGACGCCGTGTAGGCCCCGAAGTTGGGGCGGATGCGCACGGCGGACATCGAATTGATCATCACGATGCGCCCGTCGCCCTGCTCGGCCATCCGGGTGGCCACCAGCTGGGTGAGCTGCATCGTGCCGAAGAAGTTGACGTCCATCGTCCGGCGCCACCTCGTCAGGTCGGCGGCGAGGAACGGCGTGTGGTCACCGTCGTCGAAGGCGTTGTTCACCAGCACGTCGAGGCGGCCGAACGTCTCGACGATCTGGTCGACGACCGCGCGGCACGAGTCGACGTCGGTGATGTCGAGGCGCAGGCCGAGCGCCTTGGCCCCCTGCCCCTCGACCTCGGCGGCGAGGGCCCGGACCTTGTCCTCGGTGCGAGCCGCCACGACCACGGTCGCGCCCTCGCGCCCGAAGGCGAGGGCCACGTCGCGGCCCAGCCCCGGTCCGGCGCCCGAGACGAGCGCCACCTTCCCGTCGAGCAGACCCATGCGCGCTCCCCTCCGACCGCCGGACCGGGACGGTCCGATCTCGCGACATCTGACGGAGCGTCAGGTTAGTGCGGGCGTCCCCGGGGTGATGTCAGGACCCGTCGCCGCGCCGCTTGCGCCGCGCCCACAGCGCCCCGACGCCCTGGCCCAGGAGCGCGCCGAGCACCAGCGTGGCGAGCAGGCCGACCCACAGCCGCGTCGACACCTCGAACACCAGGAAGTTCAGCTCGACGCGGTCGTTGTTCTGGGCCATGAACAACACGGCCACGAGGATGGCGACACCGGCGACGGCGAACCGGGCGGCGCGCCGCTTGTCGGTGCTCGCCCGGGTCTCCTCCATGGGGAAGTCGCTCTCACCGGGGCTGTACGCCATCGCCGCAGCGTACCGGCGCGCGCAGGCGCCGGGTCAGCGACGCTCGTACCGGGGTTCGCGATCGTCGGCGCGGGCCTGGCGCTGCTCCTGGAAGTCGCGCGAGGCGAGCACCATCGACTGCCCCACGAGCTCGTGGCCGAGGGTGCCCCGCACGGCATGCACCGCCAGGGACTGCACCTGCTCGCGCACGAGCCGCACCACGAGGGGTGGACGGCTGGCGATGCTGTGCGCGAGATCGAGCACGGCGTCGTCGAGGGCCTCGTCGGGCACGACCTGCGACACCAGGCCGAGTCGCAGCGCCTCGTGCGCGTCGACACGCCGGCCGGTGAGCGCCAGGTCGAGCGCCAGCGCCGCGCCACCGATCTCGAACAGCTTGGCGACGCCGGCCGAGTCGGGGATCACCCCGTGCTCCACCGCGGGCAGCGCCATCTTGGCGTCCTCGCCCGCCACGCGGATGTCGCACAGCAGGGCACGCTCGAAGGGCGTGCCGAACGACCAGCCCTTGAGCGCACAGATGATCGGCACCGGGAAGTCGTAGAGCAGGCGGGTGCCCCAGTGGCCACGCTCGAGCACCTCGAAGTCGCTGGCGCCGAAGCCGTGGCGCTGGGCGTGGGCCGCTCCACCGTGCCCGTCGCCGTTGCCATCGGTGTCGCCGGTGAGCTCGCCCATGTCGCGGCCGGTCGAGAACGACGGGCCGTTGCCCCGCCACACCACGACGCGCACGTCGCGGTCGGTCCGCAACAGGTCGAGATAGCGGAAGAAGAGGGCGTCCATCGCGTCGCCCATGACGTTGTGCTTGTCGGGGCGGTTGAGGCTGACGACAGCCACGCCCCCCTTCACCTCGAGCAGAACGAGATCGTCGTCCACGTCGATGTCCTCCCCCGTGCCCGGCGGCTGTCGGGGAGATGCCGCCAGCGGTTGCCCGCCACGCTACGTCGCCAGGGACGCGCGTGGCGGGACTTCTTGCCGATCGGCGTCAGGACCGCGTCAGGAGACGGTCTGGACGTTCTTCGCCTGCTGGCCGCGGCGGCCCGGCGCCAGCTCGAAGCGCACCCGCTGACCAGGTGCGAGCGTCTGCTCATGGCCCGACAAGGCCGACACGTGCACGAACACGTCGGCGCCGCCCCGGCGCGAGATGAACCCGAAACCCTTGTCGGGGTTGTAGCTCGACACGGTGCCGGCGACGCGGCGGTCATCACGATCGGAACGATCGCTCCGGTCGTATCGCTCGGCCCGGTTGCCGTGGTCCGCACGGTCGGGCTGCTGGGCGCGGGCAGGACGATCGGACCGCTCGGGGCGACCGGAACGCTCGGTCCGCTCGGGGCGACCGGACCGCGCCGGGCGGTCCTGCCGGTGGGCGCGCTCGCGCCGACCGGGCCGCTCGCCGGAGCGGCCGGACCGCGGGGCCGGTGCCTCGCGCTCGGGCTCCGGCTGGGGGACGATCACACGCACCTCACCGAGGCGCTCGAGATCGGCGTCCTCGATGGGCTCGGTGCGCCCGACCTGGCGCTGCAGGGCCCGCATCGCCCGGTGGCCGTCGTCGACGACCAGCGAGACGACGACGCCGGTGGCGCCGGCGCGGCCGGTGCGGCCGGAACGGTGGACGTAGTCCTTGGGGTCGTCCGGCATGTCGAAGTGCACGACGCACCCCACGTCGTCGACGTGGATGCCGCGGGCGGCCACGTCCGTGGCCACCAGCGCCGGCGCCCGGCCGGTGCTGAACTGCTTGAGCGCCTGGTCACGCTGGGCCTGGGTGCGGCGACCGTGGATCGGCACGGCCTTGACGCCGGCCTGGCCGAGCTGCTTGGCGACCCGATCGGCGCCGTGGCGCGTGCGGGTGAACACGATGGTCGACCCGATGCGGCTGATGATGTCGGCCGTCATCGCCACTCGCTTCTCGCGGGGCGTCTTCCAGAACAGGTGGTCGACCTCGGCGCTGTCGTTGTCGGTCCCCGCGACCTCGTGGCGCACGGGATCGTGCTGGTAGTGCTTGACGAGCTTGTCGACGTCGCCGTCGAGCGTGGCCGAGAACAGCAGCGTCTGGCGCCGGTCGGGCGTCACGTCGAGGAGGCGGCGCACGGCGGGCATGAAGCCCATGTCGGCCATGCGGTCAGCCTCGTCCAGCACCACCAGGTCGGCCTTGTCGAGCACCACATCGCCCGTGGCGACCAGGTCCTCGAGGCGACCGGGGCAGGCGACCACGGCGCTGACCCCGCGGGCGAGCATCTTGCGCTGCGGGCCGTAGCCGACACCGCCGTAGATCGAGACGACGGCGCCGTGCTGACGCTCGTCGATGAGGGCCGACAGCTCGCGCTGCACCTGGGCGGCCAGCTCGCGGGTCGGCACCAGCACGAGCGCCCGGGGGCGCCGCGGCTTGACCGGCCCGGCGGTGGCGGCCTGGTTGGCGATGGCGAGGCCGAAGGCGAGGGTCTTGCCCGAGCCGGTCGGCGCCTTGCCGGCCACGTCGCGCCCGGCGAGGACGTCGGGCAGCGTGGCGGCCTGGATGGGGAACGGCTCGTTGATGCCGCGGCGGGCCAGGGTGGCGCACAGGGGCGCGGGCACGCCGAGGTCGGCGAACGAGGATGACATGAGACTCCTATCGAATGGCGAGCAGGCCGATTCGAACAGGAATCTCGAACGGGCCCCGTCGGCATCTGTGCCGACAGCTACCGGCGGGGGTGCCGGAAAGTGACCGGGTGACTCTAGCGGGGGACGGCGCGTTTCGGCGCGTTCCCCGCGAAGCGGACGTCCGGGCGGTCAGGCCGCCGGCGGTGTGGCCGGCTCGACGGGCACCTCGGTGAAGGTGGCGAAGCCGTTGGCGAAGGCCGTCACGTCGTCGGTGAAGCCCTCGCCGGTCGAGGCGCAGTCGGACGGCGCGAGCGGATCGCCGGCGGTGGCCGAGGCGACCTCGACGTCGCCGCGCAGCTCGCCGGTGGCACAGCTCGGCACGTTGAGGTTGACGACCAGATCGGTGGGCAGCTCGCCGGCGGCGATGGCCGCGCGGTTCTCGTCGAGCCACGTGACCACCAGGTCGGCGGCCGACTCGTAGTCGAAGGTCTCGCCCAACCCCTGGCTCACGGCCAGCGCCGGGACGCCCAGGCGCACCGCGGCGCGGGCGGCGCCGACCGTGCCGGACACGTCCACGAGCGGGCCCAGGTTCTGGCCCTCGTTGATGCCCGAGATGACCAGGTCCGGCTGCAGCCCCATGTCCTCGAACGCCACGCGGATGGTGTCGGCGGGGAAGCCGTCGACGGCCGTGGCCTCGACGCCACCGGCCGTCTGCGCGGGGGCGCTGGTGAGCGGGCCGTCGGTCGCGTTGCCCCCGGTGCCGCTCTGCTGGGCGGCGGGAGCGACGATGGTGACCTCGACGCCGTCGACCGCGGTCAATGCGGTGACCAGGGTGTCGATTCCCTCGGCGGCGATGCCGTCGTCGTTGGTCACCAGGATCTGGAGGGCCTCGCCCTCCGCCACCGTGGTCGTCGTCGCCTCGGTCGTGGTGGTCTCGCGCTCGCCCGCCTGCGGGATGCCCGCATCGTCGTCGTCCCCGCCGCACCCCGCGGCGACCAGCGACGCGGCGAACGCCACCGCGAACAGACGCCTGCTACGTCGTGAATCCACTCGAGGTTTCCCCTTGCCATCCGGCCAGTGCGACGGGACAGCATCGCGCGCCGGGTTCCGCTGACTCATATGCGCATCTGTCGCGAAGCGCGCCCGCCAAGGCACGGCTGCTCAACCGCGACAACACGGTGGTGACGTCGGTTCCCTGGCACGACGACCCGGACGGACAGGTCGTCTCCCCCGGTGAGGTCAGCCCACCAGACCGCGACCGGTCACCAGCGGCAGATCCAGGGCCGTGAGCAGCCCGGGCCGGGCCTCGACCACGGCGGCCACGCAGTTGACCAACCGCATGGCCGTCGCCTTGAGGCCGGCGGTGTTGTGGTCACCGTCGCTGCCCAGCATCTGCACGTCGACCGTGTAGTTGGGCTCGCCGGTCAGCACGACCCGGTAGCCGCCGTGGCCGGTGGGCTGGGGCCAGTCGGGGGCGAGGTCGTCGCGCAGCCGGGTGACGTGCTCGAGCACGACTCGCGCCTCGCCGCCCACCATGCCCCGCACCTCGAACCGCATCGCCGCCGTGGTGCCCGCCCCGATGTGGCCGGCCGCCACGTCGAACGCGTCGGGCGCCGGCACCCGCTCGTGCCACTCGACGATCTCGTCGAGCGTGACGTCGAGCCCGGCGGCGATCTGGGAGACGACGCTGCCCCACGCGGTCGTGAGGATGCCCGGCGACAGGATGAACGGCACCTCGTCGATCGGCTGACCGAAGCCCATGATGTCGAACAGCACCGACGCCTGGTCGTAGGTGGC
This sequence comes from uncultured Acidimicrobiales bacterium, assembly GCA_963735375.1. Lineage (GTDB taxonomy): Bacteria > Actinomycetota > Acidimicrobiia > Acidimicrobiales > VFJN01 > ZC4RG19. The sequence goes on along the minus strand of CAVTKS010000001.1, from coordinate 139,048 downwards.
GTAGTTCAGCACCTCCATGCAGCGCACCTCGTCGATGCGCTCGCAGATGCTGGTCATCACCAGCGGTAGCCAGTCGTTGGCGAAGCCCGGGTCGATGCCGTTGACCCACAACGACACCCCGCCGGCCTCGGCCGCGTCGACGACGCCCTGGTAGAGCTCGCGCCCGACTGCACCCTCGGGATGCTGCAGGAACACGGGGCTCGACGACACCACGTTCACTCCCGCCCGAAGGAGCCGCTCGAGGTCGGCCAGCGCCTCGAACAGCCGGTCGTCGGCCCACGCCGTGTGCACGATGCAGTCGGGCTCGAGTGCCAGCAGGGCCTCGACGTCGTCGGTGGCGGCCACGCCCAGCTCGCGGTCGAGCCCCGCGAGCCGGCCCGCGTCGACGCCGACCTTGTCGGGGTTCGACACCCAGACGCCGACCAGCTCGAGCTCCGGGCGAGCGTCGATGCCGATGATGGCGTGCCGCCCCACGTTGCCCGTGCTCCACTGCACGACTCGGTAGGTCATGTTCCCCGCTCCCCCGCTGTGTCCACCCTCGCCCCCCGTGCCTGCCGGCGCCGGGGGACCTGACGAACCGTCAGGTTTGCAGAGTGGTCGGGGCCTGGTCCACCAGGACCTGCGCCACCCGCTCGCGCGCCTGCCGGAGATGACGGAAGTACGTGGCGCGGCTCACCGCCAAACGCTCCATGGCCTGGTCGTGGGTGAGGGTCGCGTCGAGGTCGGCGAGCGCCACCACCCCGCGCAGCAGCTGGTCGTCGGCCTCTGGCCCGAAGGCGGACGCCACGGCCCGGTCGATCGCCGCCCGGGTGAACGGTGTGCCGGCCAGCGCGTGGGGACGCGTGTACGAGCGCACCGCCTCGAGCGCGGACCGCAGCAGGTCCTCGTCGCGGCGTCGCGCCTCGTCGGGCGCCCCGCCCCCCGCCTCGGCGCGGATCACGTCGCGCACCTGGCCCAGCACGCCGCCGGGCCCGTGGTCGATCAGCCAGCAGCCCAGGCGACCGCCGGCTGCGGGCGGGTCGAGGGCACGATGGCGGATGGCGCCGACGGCCTCGAAGAATTCGCGGCGACGGGTCCGGGGAGTCCGCGTTGTCCAGGATGTAGGTGCGCTCGACGTTGGGCAGGCCGGAGCGCAGCACGGCCGACAGGTTGAGCAGACCGATCACCGCGGCCCCGGCCGGCGTCTGCACGCCGTACGCCTCGCGGAAGATCATCGCCCGAGCGTCGCCCCAGGATCGGGCCTCGGCGAGCAGCGGCGACAGGATCGGATCGCGCTCGACCGCGTCGGGCACGCGCCCGGCGGTGGTGGCCACGCAGAACCCGAGGGCCGCCCCGTCGAGGTCGCGCGCGACCAGCGCCGTCTCCGGCGCTGCCGCCAAGAGCGGCGACAGGTCGTCCCACCAACCGGGATCGCCCTTGTAGGCGCGGTAGTCGGCCACGAGCTCGTCGACCTCGGCGGCCCGCCAGGCGTCGATGCGGCAGGTGCTGCCGGTGTTGCCGCCGATGCCGTAGCGCACCTCGGGGTCGTCGATCAGCTCGATCATGTCCGAGAGGAGCCGGGCCTCCCCGCCCATCGCCCGGGCGTGGAGGTGATCGGCGATGCGGCAGCGCAGGTCGCCGTAGCGGCGGGGGTCACGCGTGCGCAGGTCGTCTCGCAACGCCGTGCGCACGAGGTCGTGCAAGGTCACTCGGGCGCCCACCAGCTCGGCCACGCTGCTGGCCCGCAGGGCCTCGCCGGCCGACCGGGTGGGGCGCCCGGGCAGCACTGCCGCCAGCAGCCGGGCGTCGACGGCGCGCGCCACGGCCGCCACCTCGACCACGTCGGCGTCCACCTCGCTCAGATCGTCGCCCGCCAGGCGCCGCACGATCATGTGGTTGAGGTCGACCCCGGCCAGATCGACCTGCTCGTTGGGATGTCCGGCCGACACCGCGAGGTTGAGGGCGAGCGGCGACCCACCCGCCCAGTCCACCAGCGGGTCGACGACCTTGCCGTCGGTGACGCCCAGGGACGCGAGCAGCGCACGGGCCTCGTCGGGCACGAGCGGCGGAAGCGCGACCTCGGCGCACACGTGCTCCCACCCGCCCCGGAACCAGTCGGGGCTGGGCGGCTGCCGGCCGGCCACCACCACCAGCGCGTCGGCTGCCAGGCCAGGCAGCACCCGCTCGCGCAGCAGCGCACCCTGGGCCGGGGTGCGCTCGAACGAGTCGATCAGCACGACCGCTCCGGCGCGGTCGGTCGCGCCGACGAGCGCCCGTTCCATCTCGCCGGGCACGGGCTCGAGCGCGCGGGCGTCGAGGGACCAGACCAGGCGTCCGAGCGCCATCGCCCGGCGACCGATCTCGCGCAGCAGCGCGCTCTTGCCGATGCCGCCCGGACCGTGCACGAGCAGCACGCGGGTCGAGCCCTCGCCGGCCAGCAGCCCGTCGGCCAAGGCGAGGAGGCTGCTCCTGCCGGTGAAGCGCGCCGCGTCCACCGACGCCAGGTGATCACCGAGCCGTGCCCGCCGGCGAGACATCGCCAGAGTCTGCCCGCTGGGCGCACGGGTTGAGACCAAGTCGAGACTGACAGGCGCCGCGCCGCTCCGTAACGTCGCACCTCGGCACTCACGGCATACCAGGTTTCCCCTCGGCGGCGGGTCGAGGGGATTTTCGTCCGGCCTCGGCCGGAGCGGTGGGCAGAGGTGTCGGGCGGCTGGCGGGCCGCCGCCCGACACCGAGCTTGCGCGTCCGCCGGGCGTCACGGACACCTTGGGCTACCGTCCGGCGATGGCCGAGGGGATGCTGCGGGTCGCGCAGCTCAACGCGGGGTCGCTGCTGGAGCCGGGGTGGGACGAGCGGCGCGAGGTGATCGTCGCCTGGCTCGAGCACCTGGCACCGGATGTCGTCTGCCTGCAGGAGATCTGGGAGGACGCCCGCGGCCACAACACCGCCGGTTGGCTCGTCGACGCCATGCCCGACACCGGCTGGCACTGGGAGTTCGGCGGCGACCACTTCAGCGCCGGGGCCTGGCCGGACCCGGACGTGCGGTTCGGTTCGGCCGTCCTGTCCCGCTGGCCGATCGATGAGCACACCCACCACCGGCTGCCGTTCATCGCGGGCACCGACCCGGTCGTCGAGCAGGTGCCGTGGGAGCTGCTCCACGTGCGCACCGCCGGGCTCGACGTGTTCTCGACCCACCTGGCCCCGGCGCCCGAGCACGGCCTGCACCGCGCCAAGCAGGTGCTGGCGATCGACGATCACATCCGCCGTGCGCGGGGCGACCTCGACACGGTCGTGCCGTTCGGCCCGCCCCGCGAGGCGATGCCGCCCATCCTCTGCGGCGACTTCAACGCCGAGCCCGACAGCGACGAGATCAGGTTCCTGTGCTCGCTGACGGCCATCGACGGCCGGACGACCTACTACCAGGACGCCTGGCGCGTGGTCGGCGACGGCCCGGGGTACACGTGGGACCCGGGTCACAACCGCATCGCCGCCGCGCTGAACGCTGCCCGCAAGCGCATCGACTACGTGTTCGTCGGCGACCCGTTCCTGCGCAAGGGCGGGGCCGGCCGGGTGGTGAACGCCGAGCTGGGGTTCGATGCCTCGCTCACCGGGCGGGTCGCGAGCGACCACACCGGCCTGGTCGTCGACGTCGTCTGGCCGCAACGGCCGGCCGGCTGACCCCCATGGGGCGACAGCGAGGTCAGCGCTCGTAGCCGGCGAGGACCAGGCGAGCCGCCGACTCGACCGCCTCGTAGACCTGGGCGATCGTCTTGCGGTCGTTGACCCACTCGATCATCGCCTGGTACCAGACCGCGCCGACCACATCGAGCACGCGGCGGCGGTCGGCCGGGTCGAGGTCGGCGAGGGCCGTGCCCAGGGTGTCGTAGACCGACCCACCCATCTGGGCGAAGCACTCGCTGGCGAACGGGTCGGTCGACGTGGCCGCCAGCATGAGCAGCCGGGCGAAGTTGGGCTGGCGCTGATAGGCCCGCACGGCCCGGTGCAGGATCGCCACCAGCTGGTCGGCCATGGGGGCAGGGCCGGCCGCCGTGGCGCCGCCCGCGACCGGGCCCGCCGCGCCCGCATGCTGGCCGTCGAGCGCCCGGGCCCACTCCAGCAGCGCCGCGGCCGCGACGTGGTCCCGCGACGAGAAGTAGCGGTAGATGGTCCCGAGCGCCACGCCCGAGCGCTCGGCGATGTCCTTCATCCCCAGATCGTCGAGCCGCCCCGCGGCGACCAACTCGATCACCGCGTCCAGCACGCGGCGTCGACGCTCGAGCTGGGCGACCGTCATCGTGTCGGTCGACTGCGGCGGCGCGGGGATGCGGGCCATCCGTCCGCTACAGGCCGAGCACGCGCTCGGCGTTGTGGCGCAGGAACTTGGGCCAGACGTCGTCCTTGAAACCCACGCCGGGCAGCTCGCCGACGATCCGCGCGAGCGACAGGCCCATCGGGAAGTAGCCGGCGTACAGGATCTTGTCGGCGCCCCGCGTGTTGGCGTAGTCCACGATCGCCTTGGGGTAGTAACGGGGGGCGAAGGCGCTGGTCGAGTAGTACAGGTTCGGCCACTTGAGCATGAGCTTCACGATGAGATCGGCCCACGGCTCGCACCCGTGCCGGGTCACGAACACCAGCTCGGGGAAATCGAAGCACACCTCGTCGATCAGCTCGACGTGCTGGCACGCGAACTTGAGCCGCGGCCCCGGGATGCCGGCGCACACGAACACGGGGATGCCCAGCTCCGCGCACTTGGCGTAGATGGGGTACATCTTCTTGTCGTTGATCGGCACCTGGGGGAACATCCCGGCGGGAAACATGCCGACGGCCTTGAGCCCGCAGGTCTCGTACGCCTCGGTGATCGACCGCACCGCCTGCATGCCGTCGTTGGCGTCGACGGAGATCGACGGGATGAACCGGTCGGGGTGCTCGCGCATCGCCCGCGCTCCGTCCTCGCCGTGCACACCGATGAGGCCCTTCTCGATGCCCCACAGGTCCATCTCCCGCAGGGTCACGCCCACGCGGTCGACGCCCTCCTCGATCTTCTTGTCGGGCACGTCCTTGAACATGTACTCGGCCGGGAACTGGAACTCCTCCTGCGACTCCTTGTCCTTCGTCTGCCGGGTGATGAAGGAGTACAGCTTCTTCATGTCGGCCGCAGGGAAGCCGATCATCGTGTCGATGATGCCGATGTCGAAGGGCGGGTTCACAGGTCTCCTCGGAGTCGGGCGGTCGGGGTCGGGCGTTCGGTGGCGGGTGCTCAGGCGGTGGCAGGCACACGCGGGGTGGCCAGAGCCAGCCCGTTGTCACGCATGATGGTCCGGACCTCGTCGGCGTCGAACCCGTCGAGGTCGTCGACGAAGGCCGCCGGCTCGGCCAGGCCCTCGGCGTGGGGCCAGTCGGACCCGAACAGCACGTGGTCGACGCCGATCATGTCGGCCAGGCCCACGATGTCGTCCTCGTAGAACGGCGCCACCCACACGTGGTTTCGAAACGTCTCGACGGGGTCGCCGGGGAAGGCGTCGGGCACCTGCTTGTAGAACTTGGTGAACCGGCGGAACAGCTCGGGCACCCAGGCCGAGCCGTTCTCGATGGTGGCCACGCGCAGGTTGGGGTGCTGGGCGAACACGCCGTGGATCACCAACGCGCCCATCGTCTCGAGCATCGGCCGGTCGGTGGTGAGCAGCGTGCGGAACGGGTCGAAGCGGAACGCCTCCATCTCGCCGCCCGCGCCCCAGTCGTCGGCGTAGCGCCCGTAGCCGCTGTCGCCCGAGTGGTAGCCGACCGTGATGCCGGCCTCGTCGACCATGCTCCAGAACCGCTCGAAGACGGGGGCGCCCGGGGAGCGACCCCCCGAGCTCGTGCGGATGGGGGCCGCCCGCAGGCAGACGATGCGGGCGCCGGCGTCGAGCACCCGGGCCAGCTCGGCCTCGGCCTGAGCCGGGTCGGCGAGCGACAGCATGGCGGCGGCGAACAGCCGGTCCTGGTAGGCGTAGCCCCAGTCGTCCTCGAGCCACCGGTTGAAGGCCCGGAAGCTGGCGTACAGGGCGTCGGTGTCGTGGCCGAGCGCCTCCTCGATGCCGACGCCCAGCGTGGGGAAGAGGAACGCGCCGGCGAGCCCCTGCGCGTCCATGCGAGCGATGCGGGCGTCGTGGTCGCGGTATTCGGGCCGGTCCTCGATGCGCTCGAGGTCGCCGAACGCGGCCCGGATGTCGCTCGACGGCTGCTTGCCGCGGAAGTACAGGTCGAGCGCGCCCGGCCGGGCGATGGGGTCGAAGCTGGGGTTGGGGATGAAGCGGCAGATCTTGCCACCGACGAGAAGCCGGTTGCGGCCGTCGACCTGCGCCCACTGGACGCCCCGCTTGCGGAACTGAGGGTCGAGGTACCGGGTGAAGGCGTCGGTGGCCTCGTAGTAGTGGTTGTCGGCGTCGAAGGCGGCGAAGCCCAGGGCCGTGGTGTCGAGCGCTGCCATGGACCCATACTGAAACGGTGTTCTAGTTCATGTCAAGCGGTTGTGGGAGCGCAACCTGCTGTCTGCGGGACTCGCCCGACGCCACGCCGCGCCCCTTGAGGGCACAGGTCCTGATCCGTTTCACCTGTCTCCGAATCACGGGCTTCAGGCGCCCGGTCGTCGCGTGCGTTTCGGAAACAGGTGAAACCGCCCGACGGCTCCTACCCCTCGGCGCAGCCGCCCGGTCGGCGGTGGATCGGGTAGACCTCTGGGTGATGAGCATCGAACCGGACGGCACCGCTGACTCCACGCCCCTGCCCGACCGCGCCGGCGCGTCCACCGACGGGCGCGTCGTGGTCGGCGTCGACGACTCGGAGCAGGCGGCGGCCGCACTGCGCTGGGCACTCGGGGAAGGTGTCATCCGCCAGGCCACGGTCGAGGTGGTGCACTCGTGGTCGCCACCGCTCTCGGCGCTGCCGTTCGGCGCGACGTTGGTGATCCCCGTCGACGAGTCCGCCATCGACGCCGCGGCCCGCACATCGGTCGACGAGATCGTCGACGCCGCGCTCGCGGAGATGGACGAGCAGCCTCCCGAGGTGCTGCGCACGATCCTGCCGGGAGGCCCGTCGGTGACGCTCATCGAGGTCTCCGAGCACGCCGACATGTTGGTCGTCGGGTCGCACGGCCGCAGCGGGCTGTCGCGCTTCGTGCTTGGGTCGGTCGCGATGGCGTGCGTGAACCACGCCCACTGCCCGGTCGTGGTGATCCGCTCGCCCCGCGACGACTGAGCTCAGCCCGCCTTGGCGATGACGTTCTCCGCGAAGCGGCGGAGCGGGGCGAGCTTGTCCTGCAGCGACTCGGTGTCCTGCTCGCGCACGTAGGGGTAGCGGAAGCCGACGACGACGTCGGTGATTCCCATGTCCTCGAGCCGGCGCACGCCGTCGACCGAGTACGCCTCCATGGAGATGACGTGCAGCTCGAACGGCTCGTCGTCCCGCCCCGCCTCTCGGCGCAGCTCGACCAGCCGCGCCAGGAGCCCCGGCAGGTCGGCCGGGTCGCCGCCCCCGTGGACCCAGCCGTCGCCCAGCGTCGCCGCCCGGCGCAGCGCCCGGTCCGCGTGACCGCCCACCAGGATGGGGATCGGCTCGGTGGGCACGGGGCAGATCTTCATGCGCTCGACGTCGATGAGCTCGCCGTGATGCTCGAACCACTCGCCGGCGGTGAGCCCCCGCACGACAGCGATGGTCTCGTCGAGGCGGGCACCCCGCCGCTCCCACGGCTGGCCGAGGGCCACGAAGTCCTCGGGCCACGGGCTGATGCCGACACCCAGCCGCAGGCGGTTGCCCGACAGCACCGCCACGCTGGCCGCCTGCTTGGCCAGCAGCACGGCCGGCCGGACCGGCGCCTTGAGCACGAAGGTCGTGAACCGGATGCGCTCGGTCACGGCCGCCAACCAGGGGATGAGCGCGAACGGCTCGATGATGGGCTTGTCCTCGAGGAACTGGCGGTCGCCGTCGGCCGTGTAGGGGTAACGGGCGTCGGACTGTGCCGGGAAGATGAGGCTGTCGGGCACCGAGAACGAGTCGTAGCCGGCCTCCTCCGCCGCCTGGGCCAGGGGACCCAGGTAGGTCGGATCGCAGAACGTCTCGGCGTAGGTGAAGCGCATAGGTAGAACGTGTTCTACCAGTCGGGGGACGGCGAGCGCGGGTGGGGGCGATAGCGTCGTCGGTCGTGCGAACACGCAGCAGACGACGGCTCGACATCGGCCTCATGGCAGGCGGCAGCCTCGTGCTGGGCGCGGCCGCGCTCGCCGGCGGCATCGCCGGCAACACCGAGCGCATCACCCGCTACTGGTCCGCAGCCCAGGTGGGCGACGACGGATCGGGCCAGGTCACCGAGGTGATCGACTACAACTTCGGTGTCGCCACGGACAAGCACGGCATCTTCCGTGTGATCCCCGGCCTCGACCTGACCACGCCCGTGTCGGTCTCGTCGCCCGACGCGCCGGCCGGCACCGACATCACGCCGGAAGGAGACGGCATCCGCATCCGCATCGGCGATCCGAACACCACCGTCTCGGGCCGGCACCGCTACCAGATCGACTACGACCTGCCCGGCATCCGCCGAGGCGAGACCGTCGACTGGGAGGCCGTCGGCTTCGACTGGGACGTCGGCATGGACGAGGTCGAGGTGCACCTCGTCACGCCGTTCGAGCTCGACGGCGCGAGCTGCTTCCACGGTCCGGCCGGCTCGTCCGACACCTGCACGATCGAACAGGTCGAGCCCGGCCACGTCGTGGCGACCCTCGACGGCCTCGGCTCCGGGGAGGGCGTGTCGATCGAGGGCCAGGTCGGCGCCCCGCTGAGCTCGCCGCCCGCCATGCCCGCACCACCGACCGACGCGCCCGACGACCCGGGCACCGGCCTGCTCCCACCCGTCGGCGCTGCCGCGGGGGCCGCCGCGATCGCAGCCGTGCCCGCGACCGTGTTGGTGCGCCGGGCGGGGCGCGAGCGCGTCGCCCCCGGCGGCGCCGCCGATGCCGCCTACGGCGGGGGGCCGCGCCTGGGCGGGTCGAGCCCCTGGCCGACGGCGCCGCCGGCTCCCCTGCCGCCACCCGTTCCCGGTGCCGATGCCGCGAGCGCTCCCAGCCCCGCCGCCGTCGCGCCCGACCCCCTGCCTCCGCTGTCGAGCTGGACGCTTCCGGACAGCGAGCACTCAGCGTCGGAGATCAGGGTCGACGCCCACGAGCTGGCGCAGATGGCCACCACAGAGTTCGCACCGCCGTCAGGCGTCTCGCCGTCGCAGGGCGGCATCGTGCTCAGCGAGGAGGTGCGCAACGAGCACAAGGTCGCGTGGCTCGTCCAGGCAGCGATCGACGGTGTGATCGACCTCGACGACGGCACGGGCGAAGATTCGCTTCCCGGCGCCGGGACCACCATCCGCCGCATCTCCGGTGCCCCGGCCTCGCCGGAGCAGCAGGAGGTGTTCGACCGCATGTTCGCCGCCGGCCCCGTCATCTCCCTGGGCAGCTACGACAAGGACTTCGCCACCGGGTGGAGCCTGGTCGGCAGCAGGCTCGACGACTGGCGCAGCACGTCCGGGCTCTGGGACGCGCGGGCCGATGCCCGGCGCGTCCTGTCACGCGTCCTGGGCATCGTGGGTGTCGTCGTCGGTGGCATCGCCGCTGCGGCTGGGGGTGCGCTGGCGGCGCGCCTGGGGCCGACCTGGCTCGTGCTCGCCGCGCTCGGCGGGATCGTCGCCGGTGCCGGCCTGGCCGCCGCGGTCGGGGCGTGGGAGCTGCACGTGCGCACGCCCGCCGGGTCCGCCCTGTGGCTGCGTGTCGAGTCGTTCCGCCGCTTCCTCGCTGGGTCCGAGGCCTACCACGCCGAGGAGGCCGCCAAGCGGGGCGTGCTGCGCGAGTACACGGCGTGGGCCCTGGCCCTCGGCGAGATCGACCGCTGGTCGCGGGCCGTCACCGCCTCGTCCATCCCGCCCGACGTCGCCGGCGTCCACTACGCCTACATGGTCCCGCTGCTCATGGCCTCGACCATGTCCACCGCCACCGCACCGTCGTCGAGCGGCAGCGGCGCTGGCGGCAGCTTCGGCGGCGGCGGTGTGGGCGGCGGCGCCGGCGGCGGTGGCGGCGGCAGCTGGTAGACGCGCCGATGCCCCCTCCGGCGGTAGGAGGGGGCACCGACAGCCCGGTGGCGGGTGGGGATTGGAGACACCGGGCGAGCTCGCCACCGACCTCGCTGGGACGTCGGTCGGTGGCGGCGAACCCTGGGCGATCAATCGGTATTCCTGGTCGTGCCGTCCCTGCGGGCCGTCACTCCGTAGCGATCGCCTCGAGCACGTCGAGCTTGGCGGCCCGGCGGGCGGGGCGGACCGAGGCCAGCACGCCGGCCAGCGCACCGATCACCACGATCACGGCCAGCGACGTCGTCGGGACAGCGAAGGCGGTGAAGCCCTCGTCGGCCAGCGTGTCGACCATCGCCCACCCCAGGAACAGTCCCAGGCCCACGCCGCCGATCGTGCCGAACAGCGCCACGGTCAGCGCCTCGCCCCGCACCATCGCCCGCAACTGGCGGCGGCTCTGACCCACCGCCCGCAGCAGACCCAGCTCCCGGGTCCGCTCGTGCACCGACAGCGACAGCGTGTTGGCGATACCCATGAGGGCGATGATGATCGCCAGCAGCAGCATCACATACACGATGTTGAGCATCTGGTCGACCTGACCGGCCACCGAGTCGGTGTACTCGGCGCTGGTCTGCACGTCGGGCGCCCCGAACCGGTCGGCGACCTGCTGGACGGCCAGCTCACCGTCGGCCTCGGACACGCCGTCGGCCAGCACGATCATGACCGCGAAGTCCGACGGTTGCGCCGTGTGGGGCACGAAGGCGTCCCGGTGCAGGATGATCGGGCCCATCAGGTCCTCCTCCGAGAAGACCGCACCGACCGTCGGCTCCTCGGTCACCCCGTCGGCGTAGGCCACCGACACCGGGTCGCCCAGGGCCAGGCCATGGTCCTTGGCATAGTCCTCGGACACGGCCAGCTGGTCGGCGCTCATGTCGGCGAACGAGCCCTCGGTGAGTCCGACGTCCATGACCGCCTCGATCGTGCTGGGGTCGAAGGTGGAGGCGATCTCGTCGTCGCCGTCGATGCGCACCGGCGCGTTGCCGGCCGCGGCCACCGCCGACACCTCGGGGAGGTCGGCCACCGCCGGAGCCAGGTCGGTGGTGAGGCCGGCGAGCCCGAACCCGTCGCTGATGACCACCAGGTCGCCGGCGAACTGCTCGTCCACCGTGTCGTTGATCGACTGCTTGATGGAGGCGGCGACCACCGTGAACAGCGACACCACGGCGACGCCGATCATCAGCGCCGAGGCGGTGCTCGCCGTACGCCGCGGGTTGCGCATCGAGTTGCGGCGGGCGAGCGTGCCGCTGAGCCCGGAACGGGCGGCCTGCGGGGCGCCGAGAGCACTGGCCGCGGGCCGGGCCACGACCGGGCCCAGCATGACCACGCCGACCAGTGTCGCGAGGGCACCGAGCCCGGTGAGCGACAGCTCGCCACCGGTGGCGCCGCTGATCGCGGCGGCCACACCGGCGGCCGTCACGACCGCACCGGCGATGCCCCGCAGCCACGAGGTGGCCGAGCGGTCGACAGCCACGTCACGCAGGGCCGCCAGCGGGGCGATCCGGGAGGCCCGGACGGCCGGGGCCAGGCTGGCCACCAGCGTCACGACGACACCGACGCCCACGGCGGTGATCACGGTGCTGGTGCTGAGCACCAGTGCCGATCCGGGCATGGTCAGGCCCATCCCGTCCATGAGGGCCAGCAGGCCCGAGGCCAGGCCCATGCCGACGGCGATGCCGCCCAGCGAGGCCACGAGGCCGACCAGCAGCGCCTCGACGGTGACCGACCGCAGCACCTGACCCCGCGAGGCACCGAGCGCCCGCAGCAGCGCCGACTCCCGGGTGCGCTGCGCCACGAGGATCGAGAAGGTGTTGTAGATGCTGAAGGTGGCCACCACGAGCGCGACACCGGCGAACACCAGCAGGAACGTCTCGAAGAAGCTGAGGAAGTCCTCCTGGATCCCGTCCTCCATCTCGGCGGTCAGCTCGGCGCCGGTCAGGCTCTCGACGCCGTCGGGGAGCACGGCGTCGATGCGGCTGACCAGCTCGTCCTGGCTCACCCCGGGCTCGGCGGTCAGCACGATGCTCGACGCCTGGCCGGGCTCGGCCATGAGCACCTGCTCGGCGAACTCGTCGGTGAAGCCCGCGTAGGTGATCGGGCCCTGGCTGTCGGAGGTGCCGAAGGTGGCCAGGCCGACCACCGTCACGTCGACGGGATCGGGGGTGCGGACCGTGGTGGCGTCGCCGACCGACAGGTCACCCTGCTCGGCGGCCGCCTTGTCGATGACCACCTCGCCCGGTGCCTCGGGTGCCCGGCCCTCGGCCAGGCCGTACGGGTTGAGCTTGTCGTCGGTGACCCAGTTGCCGGCCACCGTGGGTGGGCCGTTGCCGCCGATGGGGTCGCCGTCGGCGCCGACGATGCGGCCGGTGCCCTCGATGCGGGGCGCGACCGCGGCCACGCCGTCGACAGCTGCCAGCTCGTCGACGAGCGACCGGTCGACCAGGCCGCGCTCGGCGAAGTCGGCCTCGCCGACCTCGACGCTCGAGCGCACCATGGCGTCGGTGCCGGCGTTGGCCTCGGTGAACATGTCGCCGAAGCCCTCGGTCATCGTGTCGCCCAGCACCAACGTGCCGGACAGGAAGGCCACGCCCAGCAGCACGGCCGAGCAGGTGGCGAGCAGTCGCCGCTTGTGGGCGTTGATCGACTTGAGGGTGGTTCTCCACATGACGATCAGCTCCCCAGCGCCTTCATCTTCTCCAGCACCAGGTCGGCGGTGGGGGCGGACATGTGGTCGACGATGCGGCCGTCGGCCAGGAACACCACAGCGTCCGCGTAGGCCGCCGCGCCGGGGTCGTGCGTGACCATGACGATCGTCTGGCCCATCTCGTCGACAGCTCGACGCATGAACGACAGGACCTCGGCGCCGCTGCGCGAGTCGAGGTTGCCCGTGGGCTCGTCCGCGAAGATCACCTCGGGACGGCTGGCCAGCGCCCGGGCCACGGCGACGCGCTGCTGCTGGCCGCCCGACAGCTCGGACGGGCGGTGCTTGAGGCGGGCCGCCAGGCCCACGGTCTCGACGACCTTGTCGAACCAGCCGCGGTCGGGCTTCCGGCCCGCCAGGTCGAGCGGCAGGGTGATGTTCTCGCGGGCCGACAGCATGGGCAGCAGGTTGAACGCCTGGAAGACGAACCCGACGCGGTCGCGCCGCAGGCGGGTCAGCTCCTTGTCGGACAGGCGGGCCAGGTCCACGTCGCCGACGAACACCTGGCCGCTCGTCAGGGTGTCCAGCCCGGCCAGGCAGTGCATGAGGGTCGACTTGCCGGAACCGGACGGCCCCATGATCGCCGTGAACCGCCCGGCGGGTATCGCCATGCTCACGTCGTCGAGGGCCAGGACGGCGGTATCGCCCTTGCCGTAGACCTTGGTCGCGGCCTCGGCTCGGACCGCGGCAAGGGGAGCGTCTGACGTGCCCCACCCGGCCGCCTCTCTCGTCATCACGTCGTTTGTCGTCATGGGTTCGACGGTAAAGATGGCCGCACGCTGGATGAATGGAGCGGTCCGGCGTCTGCGGGGTGGGGACAACCCCACCGTCGCGGTGGCGCTATCCCCTTGCAGCCGTGCGACGATCCGTCGCCACGGCCGGCCGGCTGCGGTAGAACGTCGGTCGCGGGCAACACGCCGCCGGGCCACCCCGGCAGGAGGACCAGAACGCCATGGGCTTCATGGACAAGGTCAAGGGCATGTTCGGACAGCATGCCGACAAGATCGAGGGCGGGATCGACAAGACCGGCGACGTCATCGACGACAAGACCGGCGGCAAGTACGCCGACAAGGTCGACCAGGGCCAGGACGCCGCCAAGGACGCTCTCGGCAAGCTGTCGGGCGAGGACGACGGGCAGAAGTAGCCCGCCGGGCTACGACACAGCCTCGATGATGCGCAGGTCGCGCTCGGCGCCGTCGCCGAGCGCCCGCAGCGCGTCCTGGCACCTCTCGGCATGGCTCACCGAGCGGAACGTTACGACGCGTACGTGATCGTGATGCTGCCCTGGTTGGCCTCGACGGTGATCGACCGATCGCTGCCCGGGTCCTGTCGGATGCGGTCGTTGACCGCGCCCTGATTGGCCTCTGTCAGCGTGGCGAAGGTGACGCCCTCGTCGTCGGGCAGCACGATGTCGACGGAGCCCTGGTTGGCCTCGGCGACGATCTCGCGCGGCGACTCGGCGAACTCGAGCGACAGCCGGCCCTGGTTCGCCGAGGCGTTGACGCGCTCGGCGGTCAGGTCGGTGCCCTCGAGGCGTCCCTGGTTGGCCGACACGGTGACGTCGCCGCCCACCCGGGCCAGCTCCACCGCGGCCACGGTGCTGTGCGCCACGAGGCCTCCGGACACGTCGGACACCGACACCGCTTCCAGGCTCTCGACGTTGACGTACAGGTCGGCGGGCACCTCGACCGTGTAGTCGACGCCGCACCACTCGGAGCCGAACAGGGGGCAGCTGCCGTCGATCCGCAGCGTGCCGTCGCGCTCGGTGATCTCGTGACCCGTGGCGCGCAGGCCCTCGCTGATGCGGGCGTGCACCGTGACCGCGGTGGCGTCGTCGACGCCGATGATGGTCACGGTGCCGGCGTCGTTGTCGACGGCCAGCCCGTCGAGGCCGGCGGCGTCGAACTCGGCGACCTCGGTGCGTTCCTCGTGCGCGATTGCACTGACGGCCTGCACGGTGCCCAGCGCCAGCATCGGGAGCGCCACGACGCAGGCGAGGATCAGCCAGGCGCGGCCGATGCCCCGCCCCCGCAGGAGGCGGAAGCCCCACGCGGACACACGGTCGCCGATGGCGGTGGCTCGCTCGACAAATCGTTCGATGGCTTGGCGCATGGGTTACGGCCTCAACTGTCCAGCCACCGCAGCACGGCGAGCACGCGGCGGTGGTCGCCCTCCGTGGGCGGCAGGTCCAACTTGGTGAAGATGTTGCTGACGTGCTTCTCGACCGCGCCGTCGCTCACGACCAGCTCGCGGGCGATGGCGGCGTTGGTGCGGCCCTCGGCCATGAGGCCCAGCACCTCGCGCTCGCGTGGCGACAGCCGGTCGAGCGGGTCGCGGCGCCGGGTGCGGGCCAGCAGTTGGGCGACCACCTCGGCGTCGAGCGCGGTGCCGCCCTCGCCCACCCGTCGCACCGCGGTGAGGAACTCGGCCACGTCCGCGATGCGGTCCTTGAGCAGGTAGCCCAGGCCCGCTGTGTCGTTGGCGAGCAGCTCGGTGGCGTAGGTCTCCTCGACGTACTGCGACAGCACGAGGATGCCGATCTTCGGCCAGCGGGCCCGGATCTGCAGCGCCGCCCGCAAGCCGTCGTCGGTGAATGTCGGAGGCATGCGCACGTCGACGACCGCCAGGTCGGGCTGGTGACGCTCGACCACCGTCAACAGGTCGTCGGCGTTGTCGACGGTGGCGACGACCTCTTCGCCCGCGTCGACGAGCAGGCCGGTCAGGCCGGCACGCAAGAGGACGGAGTCTTCGGCGATCACGATGCGCATGGCACATCCACTAGCAGGGTCGTCGGCCCGCCCGGGGGACTGACGAGGTGCATCGTGCCGCCGAGCGCGGTCACCCGGTCGCGCAGGCCCTGCAGCCCGGTGCCGCGTTCGGGGTCGGCGGCGCCCACCCCGTCGTCGCGCACCTCGATCACCAGCCGGTCCCCCGCGCGGGCGATGTTCACGGCCGCACGGGTGGCGTGGGCATGGCGGGCGACGTTGGTGAGGGCCTCGGTCACGACGAAGTAGGCGGTGCTCTCGACCGAGGCCGACGGCCGCTCGGCCACGTCGACGTTCAGCGTGACCGGCACGGGCGAGCGGGCCACCACCGCCGACAACGCGGCGTCGAGGCCGCGGTCCTCGAGGATCACCGGGTGGATGCCCCGTACCAGGTCGCGGATCTCCTTCAGCGCCGCCTTGGCCTCCTCGTGCGCATCTGCGACGAGCTGGCGGCCGCCCTCGGGGTCGGCGTCCAGACGCTCGCGGGCGGTGCCGAGCCCCATGGCCAGCGCCACGAGTCGCTGCTGCGCGCCGTCGTGCAGGTCGCGCTCGATCCGCCGGCGCTCGGCCTCGGCGCTGTCCACCGCGGCGGCGCGGCTGGTCTCGAGCCGGCTCACCTGCTCATCGAGCTCGTCTCGCCGCCGCGGGGCCAGCAGCCAGCGGGCGGTGGCGAGGTCCAGGCGGACCATGGTCAGGGTCACCCACGGCGCCACGACCAGCAGCCCGCCCAGGCCGACGATGGCCGCGCCCGCCGCGGCCGGGCCCTGCGACACCTCGAACAGCCAGAACTTCGCCGTGTCGCCCGGCAACGCCGACACGTAGAGCGGCAGGAGCAGGAGCGCCGCCGAACCACACCAGGCGACCGCGGTGAGCACGTAGGTGAGCACGCCCCGAGGGAGGGCGAGCAGGTTGTAGGCGATCTCACGCCAACGTGAGCCCGAGCGCACCCGCTCGACCAGGCGCCCCCACGGCGAGCGCGCCCGCAGCGGTGGCACCGGGTCGTCGAGCGTCTCACCGAGCAGCGCGGCGAAGCGCGAGCGCTCGACCGCGGCCATGGCCCGGGACGCGACGAACAGCCCCCAGATCACCGGCAGCGCCAGCGGGAAGGTGATGAGCAACGCGGCGGAGGTCGCGAGCAGGGTGACCGTCACGGTGAACGTGACGACCCCCACGAGGACGTCGAGGAGCACGTGCGTCAGCGACCACCACGTGGTCGCGTCGCGCCACGGCCGGAGCAGATCGCGGATCACACGGTCAAAGGTAAGCAACCGGGCCGGTCGCAACCATGGAGCGGCCGGGAGTCGCGCGGGTGGGGTTGTCCCCACCCCCGACCCGGCTCACTGCAGGCTGGAGCGGCCGTCCGTGCCCCACCAGCTGGCGGTGAGCTTGAGCTCCTGCGAGCGGGGCTCGATCTCCTCGAAGACGCGCCGGTAGCCGGTGTGGGTGATACGCCAGGCGTCGCCGATCTTCACGTAGCGGTCGTCGTAGAACGAGGCCCCCCGCACGGTCAGCCCGAGCGAGCCCAGCACCACCACGTCGTCGAGCGCCCAGATGCCGGTGGCGGTGTCGGGGCCGGTGAGCGTGATCTCGGGCTGGTGGACCTTGTGGCTGGTGAGCATCGACTCGTCGGCCATCGACCCGACGAGGAACTCCATGATCGCCGGGCGCCCGGCCAGCGTCGTGGCCCCGCCTCCGTACGACGCCGTGGCATCGTCGGTGAACAGCGCACCGAGGTCGTCCCACCGCTTGGTGTCGATGAACCGCACGTAGCGGTACTTGAGCTGGTGGATCTGCTCGATCTCGACGAGGTCGTCCGGCGTCATGGGGCCGTCGTCTAGCACGTGGTTCCCTACCGCGCTCGCGGTACGGCCGGACACGCCCGCGGGACGATGACGGAGGGCGGCCCGGGCCGTACCGTGCGGACCGTGACCGACGTCCGCCGACCCGCGCCTGCCTTCGCGCTGCCCGACTGGGTGCGTGTCGTGCTGCCGGCCGTCGTCGCTGCGGTCTTCCAGGTGGGGATCACGACCGTGGCCGGGAGGCACCAGCCCGACGCCGGCCCGCTCGACGCCTTCGGTGTCGTGCTGCTGCTGGCGGGACCGGCCGCACTGCTGATGCGTCGTTCCCGGCCCGTTCTCACCCTCGCCGTGGCGTTCGTCGCGTCGATGACCTACTGGCTGATCGACTACCCCCGGGGGCCGGTCTTCATCGCCCTGGGGATCGCGTTCATCAACGCCCGCCTGCGCGGCCACAGGGTGGCGGCGTGGACGAGCCTTGTCGCCGGCTACGTCATCACCGCCTGGATCGCGCCCGCCCTGGTCGACGACGGGCCGTGGCCGAACTGGGGTGCGGTGGCCGCGCTCGCCGCCTGGCTGCTGGCGCTGGCGGCCGTCACCGAGCTGGCCAACAGCTGGCTGGAACGCTCGGCCGAACGGGCCCAGACCCAGGCCGAGGAGGCCCGCCGCCGCGCCAGCGAGGAACGCCTGCGCATCGCCCGCGAGCTGCACGACGTGCTGGCGCACAACATCTCGCTGATCAATGTGCGCGCCGGCGTGGCCCTGCACCTCGTCGACGAGCGGCCCGACCAGATCGAAGCCGACCAGGTGCGCCCGGCCCTGGCGGCCATCAAGGACGCCAGCAAGGACGCGCTCGGCGAGCTGCGCTCGGTGCTCGACGTGCTGCGCTACGGCGACGACGGGGCCGTCCCTCTGGCGCCGACCGCAGGCCTCGGCGACCTCGATGCCCTGGTGGACCGGGCACGCGGCACCGGCCTGGACGTCCGGATCGAGCCGGTGGACGCGACCGGCGCCGCGATGTCGGCGGCCGCAGTGGTCGACGGGCTTCCGGCGGGCGTGGACCTGGCTGCCTTCCGGGTCGCCCAGGAGGCGCTCACCAACGTGGTGCGGCACGCGGGCGCGACCCGTGCGACGGTGCGGCTGCGCCGGACCGACGACGCTCTTGAGGTACAGGTGGACGACGACGGCGACGGGGCAGCGGCCGCGGCCGGAGGTCCCCGCTCGTCCGCGTTCTCGGCAGCGAGGTCACCGCTGAGCGGTGGGATCGCTGCCAAGAACCACGGCGATGCCGCCGACCGCGCGGCGACCCGGACACCGCACGGCGACGTCGCCGGCGCCGACGCCGGCCGGGGCATCACCGGCATGCGCGAGCGGGCGCTGGCGCTGGGTGGCACGCTCGACGCCGGGCCCCGACCGGGCCGCGGGTTCCGGGTGCGCGCCCGCTTCCCTCTGCGGGGCGACGCATGATCCGGGTGCTGCTGGCCGACGACCAGGCTCTGGTGCGCGCCGGGTTCCGGGCGCTGCTCGACGCCCAGGACGACATCGAGGTCGTGGGCGAGGCGTCCGACGGCGACGAAGCGCTGGCCATGGCCCGCCGGTTCGGCCCCGATGTCGTGCTGATGGACATCCGCATGCCCGGCACCGACGGGCTCGCCGCCACCCGTGCGATCGTCGGCGACGACCGCCTGGGCGGTGTGCGCATCGTCATCCTCACCACGTTCGAGCTGGACGAGTACGTGTTCGAGGCCATCCGGTCCGGCGCCAGCGGGTTCCTGGTCAAGGACACCGAGCCCGTCGAGCTGTTGCGGGCCGTGCGGGCCGTGGCGGCCGGCGATGCGCTCCTGTCGCCGGGTGTGACGAGGCGGCTCATCGGCGAGTTCGCCAGCCAGACCCGCGAGCCGCGGCCCACGCCGGCCCTCGACTCGCTGACGGAGCGCGAGCGTGAGGTCATGGGCCTGGTGGCCGAGGGCCTGTCGAACGACGAGATCGCCGAGCGCCTCTACGTCAGCCCGATGACGGCCAAGACCCACGTCAGCCGGGCGATGACGAAGCTCGCGGCCCGCGACCGGGCGCAGCTCGTGGTCTTCGCCTACGAGTCGGGCCTGGTCCGCCCCGGCTGGTCGGAGTAGCCCGGCTCGCGGTGCCCGAGTAGGTGTGACGTACTGCGCCGGGTGTACGACCGAAGCATCCACACGGGGGACGACCCAGCGTGCCGCCGGGCGGACGATCAGGGCATGTTCAGCACACTGCTAGCCCATCACGACGGATGGAGCGGCGGGCCCGGCCCGTGGATCTTCATCCCGCTCACCTTCTTCTCCTTCTGGGCCGCGGTCATCGTGTTCTCGGTGCTCCGCTTCCGCCGCGGCGGCTGCCCGCCCTGGGCCCGGAACGGCGGCCAGTCGGTCCTCGCCGACCGCTACGCCCGCGGCGACATCACCGCGGACGAGTACCGCGAGCGCCGTGACGTCCTGCGGGAGCAGAACCGGTGAGCGCCTCGACCCCCACCCCCACCCGACTGGACGGGTCCGCTGTCGCCGCGGGCGGCTCCGCTGCCCGCGCCGTGGACGCCACCAAGGTCTACGGCGAGGGCGCCACGGCCGTCGTCGCCCTCGACGAGGTCACGGTCGACCTCGAGGCCGGGCGGTTCACCGCCATCATGGGCCCCTCGGGGTCCGGCAAGTCGACGCTCATGCACTGCGTCGCCGGGCTCGACACGCTCACCGAGGGCCAGGTGTTCATCGGCGACGTCGACCTGAGCACGCTGTCCGACAAGGAGCTGACCCTGCTGCGGCGCGACCGCATCGGGTTCGTGTTCCAGGCGTTCAACCTCGTCCCCACGCTGACGGCCCGCGAGAACATCGTGCTGCCCGACCGGCTGGCCGGCCGCCGGCCCGAGCAGGGCTGGTTCGACGAGGTCGTGCGCACCGTTGGCCTCGGCGATCGGCTGTCGCACCGCCCGTCCGAGCTGTCGGGCGGCCAGCAACAGCGGGTCGCCGTGGCCCGGGCGCTGGCCGGCCGGCCCGACATCGTCTTCGCCGACGAGCCCACCGGCAACCTCGACTCGCGCAGCGGCGCGGAGATCCTGGGGTTCCTGCGCCGGGCGGTCGACGACATGGGCCAGACCATCGTGATGGTCACCCACGACCCGATCGCCGCCTCGACGGCCGACAGCGCGCTGTTCCTGGCGGACGGCCGCATCGTCGACCGGATCGAGTCGCCCACCCCGGCCACCGTCCTCGACCGCATCTCCGCACTGGGAGGTTGACCCATGTTGTCGCTCACGCTCCGAGAGATGCGGGCGCACGCCCGCCGGCTCATGGGCACGTCGCTGGCCGTCGTGCTCGGTGTGGCCTTCCTCACCGGCACGCTCGTGCTGGCCTCGACCCTGCGCTCGAACTTCGACGACCTGTTCACCGAGGTCAACGCCGGCACCGACGTGGTGGTGCGCAACGCCACGGACCTGGGCATGGACGCGCCCCGGGGCCTGATCGACCGGTCGCTCGTCGACGAGGTCGCGCAGGTCGACGGCGTGGCCGCGGCCGAACCGGTCGTCAGCGGCTTCGGCCAGCTGCTCGGCGCGGACGGCGACGTCATCGGCGGCGGCGGCCCACCCCAGCTGGCCGGCAGCTGGACCACCGATCCCGACCTCAACGCCTACCGCCTGGTCGACGGCCGGGCGCCCGAGGGCGACAACGAGGTCGTGGTCAACAAGGGGACGCTCGACGACGGCGACCTGGCGCTCGGCGACACCACCACTCTGCTCACGCCCGAGCCGGTGGAGGTGACCATCGTGGGCGTCTCCACCTTCGGCGACGAGGACGGGCTCGGTGGCGTCACCTTCACCGCCTTCGACCTGGGCGACGCCATGGCCAACATCGCCAAGTCGGACGACGGCGTCTCGAGCATCGCGGTGCAGGCCGCCGACGGCGTGTCGCAGCAGGAGCTCGCGTCCCGCATCGGCGACGCGCTGCCCGACGGGCTGGAGGCGACCACCGGGGCCGACATCACCACCGAGGCGACCGACGACATCTCGGCCACCTTCCTCGACATGCTGACCACGTTCCTCACGATGTTCGCCGGCATCGCCCTGCTGGTGGCCACGTTCAGCATCTACAACACGTTCTCGATCATCGTCGCCCAGCGCACCCGCCAGGCTGCGCTGCTGCGGGCGCTCGGGGCCGTGCGCGGGCAGATCATGCGGTCCGTGGTGGCCGAGGCGCTGCTGGTCGGCGTCATCGCCTCGCTGGTGGGCCTGGCCGGCGGCATCGGCATCGCCGGGCTGCTCAAGGGCCTGTTCGACGCCGCCGGCTTCGCGCTGCCCGCCGGCGGCATCGTCATCTCGGCCGGGACGATCGTCACCGGCCTGCTGGTCGGCGTGCTGGTCACGCTGATCGCCGGGGTGTTCCCCGCGATCAAGGCCTCGCGGGTCGCTCCGCTGGCCGCGCTGCGCGAGGTCGCCGTCGAGCGCACGTCACCGTCGCTCGCCCGTGTCATCGTCGGTGTGGCCATGACGGTGGTGGGCGTCGCCACAACGCTGGCGGCCGCCCTCGGCGACGAGGACATGCTGGCCGTCGTGGGCCTGGGCACCGTGCTCACCGTGGTGGGCGCCGTGGTGCTGGGGCCTGTGGCGGCCCGTCCGGCCGCCGCGCTGCTCGGCGCCCCTGTCGCCCGGCTGCGGGGCATGACCGGCGGCCTCGCCCGCCAGAACGCCATGCGCAACCCTCGGCGCACCGCAGGCACCGCGTCGGCGCTGATGGTCGGCATCGCGGTGGTCACCCTGTTCACGGTGTTCGCCGCCTCGCTGCAGGCCTCGCTGGACGAGACCATCGACAGCTCGTTCGGCGGCGACCTGGTGGTCAACCCCGGCGTGTTCGGCGGCGCCATCAGCCCCGAGATGGCGGCCGACGTCGCCGCGCTGCCCGAGGTGGACCTGGCGGTCGGCGTCGGCCAGGGCGCGGCCCAGATCGACGGCGACACCAAGGAGCTGTCCGTCGCCGACACGGCCGACCTGTCGCAGGTGCTCGACCTGGGCGTCACCGACGGGTCGCTGGCCGACCTGGGCGACGACTCGATGGCCGTGTCGGACGCCACGGCCGAGGCGAACGACTGGCAGCTGGGCGACACCGTCCCGGTCACGTTCGCCGACGGCCAGACCCAGGACCTGACCATCGGCGCCACCTACGCGACCGACGACATCGCCGGCGGCTACCTGGTGCCCCGCTCGGTGTGGACACCGCACGCCGTGCAGGACACCGACCGGATGCTCATCGTGGACGCCGCCGACGGCACGTCGTTGGCCGACGCCAAGGCCGCGGTGACCGACGTGGCCGAGGGCTACGGCGGGCCCAACGTGGAGGACCGGGACGAGTTCGCCGCCACCATGACGACGGGCGTGGACATGATGCTCACCATCATCTACGCCCTGCTGGCGCTGGCGATCTTCATCGCCCTGATGGGCATCGCCAACACGCTGTCGCTGTCGATCCACGAGCGCACCCGTGAGCTGGGCCTGCTGCGAGCGGTGGGGCAGACCCGGCGGCAGGTGCGGTCGATGGTGCGGTGGGAGTCGGTGGTCATCGCCACCTTCGGTGCCGTCGGCGGCATCGCCCTGGGCGTGTTCCTGGGGTGGGCGCTGGTGCAGGCGGTGGGCACGGCGTCCGGCGGCCTGGGCGTGTTCGCCCTGCCCGCCGGCCGGTTGGCCATCGTGCTGGTGGTCGGTGGCATCGCCGGCGTGCTGGCCGGCCTCCGCCCGGCCCGCCGCGCCGCCCGCCTCGACGTGCTCCAGGCCATTGCCACCGAGTGACGCCCGCCAGGGCGGCACGACCAGAGACACCGAGTGACGCCCGCGAGGCCTGACCGGACGCAACCCCACCCGGTCAGGCCGGCGGGCGCTGGCGCCGGAGGGTGTCGGCCAGGCGGGCCTGGGTCGGCAGGTCGGCCCGGCCGGCGAGCACGGCCGCCACGGCCAGGTAGTCGGCCACCACGTCGACGTCGTGCACCCGCAGGATCGAGCCCGGATGACCGAGCACGTGGCCGACCGCGGCCAGTGTGCCCCCCAGTCGCTCGCGGGGCGGGCGCTCGGTGATCGCCCCGATGAAGTCCTTGCGCGACAGCGCCAACAGCAGCGGCCGACCGAGCGCCCGCACCTGGTCGAGGTCACGCAGCACCTCGACGGTCTGCGCCGGTGTCTTGGCGAAGTCGGGACCGGGGTCGAGGATCGTCGCCTCGACGGGCACGCCCGCGGCCACCGCCGCCTCGAGGCGCTCGCGCAGGAACGCGACGACGTCGGCCGTGACCCCGCCCGCCTCGGCGTAGAGCGCGTCGTCGAGCACCTTGTGCTTGGGTCGGGACCGTGTATGCATGATCACGAGCCCCGCCCCGGCGTCGGCCACAAGGCCCGCGACCTCGGGATAGAGCAGGCCGCTGATGTCGTTGACGACGGCGGCGCCCGCCTCGAGGACGGCCGACACGACCGCGGGTCGGTACGTGTCCACCGAGATCACGACGTCCGGCGCCGCCGCATGCAGCCCCGCCACCACGGGGACGACCCGTGCGATCTCGTCGTCGACCGGCACCTCGGGCACGCCCGTGATGCCGGACTGGCCGCCGATGTCGACGATCTGCGCCCCCTGCGCCACCTGCTCGAGCGCCAGCCCCACCCGTGCCTCGTCGGTGCGGTGCTCGCCGCTGTCGGAGAACGAGTCGGGCGTGGCGTTGACGATGCCCATGAGGAGGGGCTCGGTCAGGTCGAGCTCGCGGCCGCGCACGACCAACCGGGGAGGGGGCGTCACCCGGGTCAGGCTACGGGGCGGGTGGGGGGTCGGCCCCGCAGCCGCGAGCGGCGGCCGTCCGGGCCCAGCAGCTCGATCGCTGGTTCCGGCGGGAGCGCGGGCGCCGACAGCAGCTCGGGCAGCGTGGCGATGGGCGGGAGCTCGCCGAAGCCCTTCACCAGCGGCGGGTGCCCCGGCCGCACGAGCGTGGCCGGGTTGGCCGAGCGCACGCCGGCGCGGTCGAGTGCCGTCTGCAGGACGACCAGCGCCTGCGGCCCGAGGTCGTCGAGGTCGCGGTTGCGGTGGACGCGGGTGCCGAGGTCGACCTGCGCCATGCCGGCGACCCCGACCGCGTCCGCGACGTCGATGATCAGGCCGATGTCGACGCCGTAGCCCCGCACGAACGGCAGCCGCTCGAGCAGCGAGCGGCGGCCGCCGAACTCGCCGGAGAGCGGTTGGACGATCGACGACAGGTGCGGGAAGAGCGTGGAGATGATGGGCCGGGCCATCAGCTCGGTCGTGCGGCCACCGCCCACCGCGCCGGTGCGGGGCCGCTCGTAGAACCCCTTGACGAAGCTGATGGCCGGGTCGGTCAGCAGCGGACCGAGCAGGCCGACGATGAAGCGCGAGCCGATGTCGCTGATGTCGGCGTCGCACCACAGCACGATGTCGCCGGTCGACACGTGGAGCGAGCGCCACAGCGCCTCGCCCTTGCCACCGCCGCCGGCGATCTCGGGCAGGACGTCGGCCGCGGCGACGACCTGGGCGCCGGCCGCGGCGGCGGCGAGCGCGGTGTCGTCGGTCGAGTGGTCGTCGATGACGATGACCTCGTCGACGAGGCACAGCTTGTCGACCAGGTAGTGGCGCAGCCGGTGCACCACCCAGCCCACGGTCGTGGCCTCGTTGTGCGCCGGGATGCAGACGGACACGGACACCGACTGATCGAGCTTGGCGTCGACGAGAGCGCGCAGGGACACGTCGCGGTAGTGCCGGGTGGCGATCGGTGTGATCGATCGCGCGGGAGGCTCTATCGGTGGGAGCGATCGACGGCTTGTCATCAATCAGTCAGACAGGGAGGGGATGTCGCCCGCACCCTAACCGGCACCGCGACCCGGTCAACCCGCTCCCCCAGGGGACAGCGCACCTGGCAGAGATCGTCAATGATTGGTCCTTGCTGCCAGGGGACGCGCGCCGCAGGATTGCCGCATGCCCCGTCCGTCGCCCGCCCGCCAAGTGGCGATCGTCGTGTACCCCGACGTGCAGTCCCTCGACGTCACCGGGCCCCTCGAGGTCTTCGCAGAGGCCAACGCCCTCGGCGCCGATCCGCCCTATGCGACCACGGTCGTCGCGCCGACCGGCGGCCTCCTCCGCACGTCTTCCGGGCTCGGCATCGTGGCCGATCGGGGGATCACCGACCACCACGTCCCGATCGACACGCTGGTGGTGGCAGGCGGCAGGGGTACGGCCGGCGCGCTCGGGGACACCGTGCTGCTGGACTGGGTGCGCGAGGCGGCGAGCCGCAGCCGGCGGGTGACGTCGGTGTGCAGTGGGGCCTTCGTCCTCGCCGCTGCCGGGCTGCTCGACGGCCGGCGCGCGACCACCCACTGGTCGGTGTGCGACGTGATGGCCGCGCTGTACCCCGCGGTCGACGTCGAGAGCGACCGCATCTACGTGCGTGACGGCCACGTGTGGACGTCGGCCGGCGTCACGGCGGGCATGGACCTGGCGCTCGCGCTCGTCGAGCACGACCACGGGAGCGCCATGACGCTGGACGTCGCCCGCCACCTCGTGCTCTTCACCCAGCGCTCCGGCGGGCAGTCGCAGTTCAGCGCCCAGCTCGCCGCCCGGCGGGTCGAGAGCGAGCCGTTGCGCGAGGTGCTGACCCACATCGCCGATCACCTCGACGCCGACCTGTCGGTGCCGTCACTCGCCGACCGGGCCGCCATGAGCCCGCGTACGTTCGCCCGTGCCTTCCGGGCCGAGGTGGGCACCACGCCGGCGGCGTTCGTCCTGGTCAGCCGCGTCGAAGGCGCCCGGCGGCTGCTCGAGTCGACCGGGCAGAGCACGGCGGAGATCGCCCGCGCCTGCGGCTTCGGCACGGTCGAGACCATGCACCGGGCCTTCCGGCGGACGGTCCACACCACGCCGGGCCAGTACCGGCGCCACTTCGCCGTGACCGCCGACCCGATCTCGGCCTGAACCGCCACGAACGCCCCACCGAACCGATCCACCCACCCGAACCGATCCACCCATGCAGGAGCCAACCATGCGCATCGCGATCCCGCTCTTCGACAAGTTCACCGCCCTCGACGCGATCGGCCCCTACGAGGTGCTGTCCCGCCTGCCAGGCGCCGAGCTCACGTTCGTCGGCGAGCAGACCGGCCCCGTCCGCACCGACACCGGCGCGCTGGCCGTCACCGTCGACGCCACGCTCGACGAGGTCGACTCCCCCGACGTCGTCGTCGTGCCCGGTGGGCCGGGCACCCGGGCGATGCTCGAACCGGGCCCGCTCCACGAGTGGATCCGGGCCGTCCACGCCACCACCCAGTGGACGACGTCGGTGTGCACCGGCGCACTCATCCTGGGCACCGCGGGCGTGCTCGAGGGGCTGGAGGCGACGACGCACTGGGGCGCCCTCCACGAGCTCGGCCCGCTGTGCGGCACCGCGGTCGGCGACCGCCGGGTGATCGCGCAGGGCAAGATCGTGACCGCCGCCGGCGTGTCCTCGGGCATCGACATGGCGCTGTGGCTCGCCGCCCAGATCGCAGACGAGGACACGGCCAAGGCCATCCAGCTGCTGATCGAGTACGACCCCCAACCGCCGTTCGACGCCGGGTCGACGGCCAAGGCGGGCGGAGAGGTCATGACCAGGCTCGGCGAGATCATGGCCGCGTGACCGTGGTTCTTCTATGGGGGACTCCTCAGATGTCCGGGGTCACGACGGCGCGTCCGTGCAGCTCGCCGCGCTCCATCGCCTCGTAGGCCTCCGCCACGCGTGACAGGGGGTAGAGGTCGACCTCGCTGCGGATCAGGCCGGCCTCGGCGAGCGTGACCACCGCGTGCACGTCCGCGAGCGACGAGCCCTGGAACGTGAACACGTCGGCGTCACGGGGCAACCCGCCGAACCACGGCCGGCGGAACGTGCCCCCGTTGGCCCCGACCAGGCCATATGCACCGTAGGGGCGCACCGCAGCCAGCCCGGCGGCGATGGTGGCGTCGATGCCCACGAAGTCCAGGACGACCTCCACCGGGCCCACCGCGGCGACGTCGTCGGCGACGTCGTGGGCGCCGAGGTCGTGGGCGATGTCGAGACGGGCCGGGTTGGTGTCCACCGCGACCACCCGTGCCGGGGTCAGGGCCCGCAGCAGCTGCACCGCGAACGCGCCGAGCCCACCGGCACCGACGACCACGGCCGTCGAGTCGTGGGGCAGGCGCGGCACGACCCGGTCGACCGCATGGTGCGAGGTCGCCCCGGCGTCGGTGAGGGGACCGGCCACGACGGGGTCGAGCGTCCCGAGGGCGACCACCCCCCGCGGGGCCGGAGCCACGACGTAGCGCGCCAGCCCACCGTCACGTCCGTACCCTCGCCCGGCCAGACCGTGGGGACACACGCTGTCATGCCCTCGCAGGCAGGCCTCGCACACACCGCACGATGCCGGCGACACGAGCGCCACCGGGTCTCCCGTGGCGAGCCCGGTCACCCCCGGCCCCAGCTCGGCGATGCGCCCGCCGACCTCGTGACCCAGCGTGAACGGCAGCTGCCACCCCAGCGCCTCGGCGATCTCGGCCGGCATCTGGGCCATGCCCAGGTCCGAGTGGCACAACCCGTTGCCGGCCACCTCGACCAGCACCTCCCCCGGCCCGGGCTCGGGCACCGGCACCTCGGTCAGCTCGGGGGCCTCGCCCCAGCGCACGATCCGATAGGCCCTCATGGTCCTGCTCATGGCGGCCCATCGTGCCGGGGCTGCGCAGCGTCCACCAGTCCGGACGATCGGCGGGTTGGTGGAGACATGCACGTCGTTCGAGTTGTGCCGATCAGTGGGCCATCGACCGCTTGGTTGCGGCTTGGCGACGGCGTCGACACACGACGGCGCTGACACCGCGGGCTGCAAGCGAGCGTCAAGCGGGCGCCGAGCGCGACGGGGGACAACAGAGGCACCAACCGCCGCCGCTCTGCTGGAGGAACAACTGATGAGACTCGGTGTCTCCCTCGCTCAGGCGGGTCGCTGCGCCGACCCCGCCTCGATCCGCTCGGCCGCCACGGCCGCCGAGCAGGTCGGCTACGCGTCGCTGTGGGTGTCGGACCGCCTGCCGGCAAGCGCCGATGCCTCCGGCGGCACAGGGCCGAACCACGGCCGCGACACCGGCCGCGACGACGGCCCGCCGGCCGAGATCGCCACCGTCCTCGACCCGTTGAGCGTGCTCACCTACGCGGCCGCGGTGACCACCCGCGTGCGCCTGGGCACGGCCGTTCTCGTAGCTCCGTGGTACCGGCCGGCGCTGCTCGCCCGGTCGCTGACGTCGCTCCACAGGCTGAGCGACGGGCGCCTGACGGTCGGGCTGGGCCTCGGCTGGTCGCTCGACGAGTTCGCGGCCGTGGGCGTGCCCCAGCAGGAGCTGGGCCGCCGGCTGGACGACGCCCTCGACATGCTCGGCACCGTGTGGAGCACCGACGGGACGGACGACGCCGGCCTGCGGCCCCGCCCCCCGGTGCTGCTGGCCGGGTACACAGAGGAC
The DNA here is from genome assembly GCA_963735375.1 of uncultured Acidimicrobiales bacterium. GTDB lineage: Bacteria > Actinomycetota > Acidimicrobiia > Acidimicrobiales > VFJN01 > ZC4RG19. The sequence continues at coordinate 110,156 of CAVTKS010000001.1, read as the reverse complement.
GGGCTCGACCGCGTCGCCCGGCGGGCTGACGGCTGGAACCCCGCGGGGCTGCCCGTCGAGCTCCTGGCGCCGATGTGGGCGTCGGTGCGCGACAGGGCGGCCGCCCACGGGCGCGACCCGGACCAGCTCGAGCTGGTGGTACGGGCCGACGTCGCCATCTCGGACAGCGCGATCGACGGCGACCGAGCGTCGTACACCGGCACCGTCGAGCAGGTGGCCGCGGACATCGCCGACACCCGCCGTGCCGGCGCCCACGAGGTGATCCTGGGCCTGCACGGCGACCCCTGCCTCGACCAGGCGCTCGACGTCTTCGCCCGCATCGCCGAGGCGGTCGACGTCACGGCGATGGCGTAGCGCCCGACGGGCGGCGAGGCGGCGCACCGCATGGCCGTCCGGCTGGGCTCCCCACCCGCCGGGCGCGCCTGCGGCCCGCTGCGGCCAGGGCCTAGCCAGCCAGGTCGACGCCCAGGCGGTCCGCGGTGGCCGCCACCCGGCGGGCGACAGCGTGGGACCCCTGGGTGGTGGCGAGGTCGACCGCGTCGGCCAGCAACGCCCCCGCCTCGGCCGGGTCGTCACCCCGGGCGATCCGCAGCCGGGCGTCGGCCTCGAGCACCAGCGGTTCGCCGAAGCGCTCGCCGTACGTCTCGAGCTCGCTCCGGGCTGCGACGACGGCCTCGGCGGCCTCGTCCAGCCGGCCGGCCTCGGTCAGGCCCGCCGCCCGGCTCGCCCGGTAGATCACCGTGCCGGTGCGACCCCCGGCCGCCAGGTAGCGGTCGATGGCGTCGTCGAGCATCGGCAGTCCCTCGTCGAGGCGTCCCTGGTCGATGAGCGCGCCCGCGAGGTAGCCGTGCAGACCGCGTCCCCAGAACGTGAAGGTCGACTCGGGGTCGGCGTCGATGCCCCGCCGGGCCGCTCGCTCGGCCCAGTCCGGCTCACCGACGGTCAGCGCGGCGGCCGAGGCCAGCATCTCGACCAGCGACACGGCATAGCGGTCCGGCGCGGCATCGGCCAGCGCCTCGAGCGCGGCCTCGGCCTCGGCCGGCTCGCCGAGGTCGCCGATGAGCACGTGGAGATAGCGGCTGAACGGGTGTGGCAGCAGCAGGACCTCGAGGTCGAGGCCCAGGGTCATGGCCGGTGCCCGCGCCTCGCGCCCACCCGCACCGCCTCGTCGAGCAGGGCCGACGCCTCGCCGACCTGCCCGCGGTGCCAGCGGCTGATGCCGAGCGACCCCAGCCCGGTGACCTGCACGAGCGGGTCGTCGGACTCGTCGCCCAGGTCGTGCAGGACCCGGGCGATGGCGTCGGAGCGGTCGAAGTCGCAGCGCGTGTCGTAGGCGGCCCACTCGGTCCACAGGAGCCGGGCCAGGATGTCGACCCGCCCGACCCGGCGGGCCAGGTCGGTGGCCCGGCGCAGGTGGGGCGAGTCGGCCACGCTGGCGTAGCCGCGCAGCGACCGTTGGATCGACAGCAGGCGGCTGGCCGCCAGCAGCTCGGCCTCGATGTCCTGGGACGAGCCCCCGGCGGTGCGCCGCAGCTGCACCGCCCGCTCGAGCATGCCCTCCGCCGATTCGAACGCGTAGCGGCGCACGGCCACCTCGGCCGCGCGCTCCAGGGCGACCGCGGCCCGCTGGCCCACGCCGATGGGCGCCGCCGACCACAGGTGCTCGGCCAGGATCTCGGCGGCGTCGTCGTGGTCGCCCGCCGTCGCCTCGATGGCGTCGGCCACGCGCAGGTGGATTCGGGCCCGGCGCAGCGCGGACACGTCGTCGGCCAGCACCTCGCGCACCAGAGCGTGCGCGAAGCGGAAGGTCGACTGCCGGTCGGGCACCGGGGCCAGCAGCCGGTGCACGACCGCGGGATCGATGCCGTCGAGCACGGCGTCCAGGTCCTCGCCCACCGCGTTGACGAGCAGGTCGAGATCGACGTCCCGGCCCACGACGGCAGCGACCTGCAGCAGCCGGACCGTGCCGTCCGGCAGCAGCGCGATGCGCCGCCGGACGACGTCGCGCACCCCCGACGGGACGTCGCCCCCGGGCGACACGGCTCCCAGGGCGTCGGCTCGGTCGCGCTCGGCGACGACCAGGCGGGCGAGCTCGGTGGCGAAGAACGGGTTGCCCTCGGCGCGGTGTTGGATGGCGGCGGTCACCGCCGGCTCGACCGCCTGGCCGGCCGCGGTCTCGACCAGTTGGGCGGTGGCCAGGTGCGAGATGCCCCGCAACGAGATGCGGCGCGTGGCGTGCGCCCGCGACAGCGCGGCCAGCGCCTCGACCACCGCGTCGTTGCGGCCGACCTCGAGCTCGCGCACCGTGCACGCCAGCAGCACGGGCTCGTCCGCCAGCTGCCCGGCGAGGAACGTGAGCAGCTCGAGCGACGGCAGGTCGGCCCACTGCAGGTCGTCGAGCACCAGCATCAGGGGCTGTGTGGCCGCCGTGCCGGCGATCAGTCCGGCGACGGCGTCGAACAGGCGGAAGCGGGTGCGGTCGGTGTGGGGAGCACCGTCGGCCTCGCCGCTGGCGTCCACGAGGGCCACGAGCTCGGGGGCGACCGCGGCTGTGCCGTTGACCCGACCGACGAGCGCACGCAGCGGCGGGAGCCACGGCCACAGCGCGGGCGTGGCCCCGCCCTCGTACGCCCGGCCCCAGTGCACCGCCGTGCCCCGCGCGGCGGCCTGGGTCGCCAGCTCCTCGACCAGGCGGGTCTTGCCGATGCCCGGCTCACCCTCGACCAGCACCACCCGGGTGCCGGTGCGGGCCTCGTCGAGGGCGGAGATGGCCTGACGCAGCTCGACGTCGCGTCCGACCAGCCCGGCCGGGGACGGCGGTTCGCCGGCGGCGTCCGCTGCGGCGGCGAGGGCCGAGGGCGCTCCGGCGTCGGGCCGGGCGTCGACCACCGCAGGGGGCCGGGCCGGCTCCGGGTCGACCGACAGCGCCGGGTCCTGGGCGAGGATGGCGGACTCGAGGTCGACCAGGGGGCGGCCGGGGTCGATGCCGAGCTGGTCGCGCAGGGTGCGGCGGGCGTCGTCGAGGATGCGGAGCGCCTCGGCCTGACGGCCCGATCGGTACAGGGCGAGGGCCAGGTGGTGGCGGAACTGCTCGCGCAGGGGGTTGGCGGCCACCAGCTCGCCCAGCTCCCCGACCACCGCCGTATGGCGTCCGAGGCGGAGGTCCGCCTCGATGCGGTCCTCGGTGACGACGAGCTTGCGCTCCTCGAGCCTGGCGGCGAACCCCCAGGCGAAGTCGAGGTGCGAGAACTCGAGCAGGGCGGGGCCCCGCCACAGCCCGAGGGCGTCGTCGAGCAGGCGGCGCGCCCCGTCGAGGTCGCCGGCGAGCAGCAGAGACCGGCCGCGGTCGGCCAACGACTCGAACCGGTGCGCGTCGAGCGCGTCGGCCTCCAGCGCGAGCTTGTAGCCCGGCGGGTCCCACACCAGCACCCGCGCGGCCTCGCCCCGGGCTGCGCCCGGCACCAGTGCCCGGCGCAGCCGCGACACGTAGCTCTGCAGGGTCCCCGCAGCCGAGCCGGGCGGTTCGTGGCCCCAGAGGGCATCGATGATCGACTCGGCCGGCACGACACGCCCACCCGCCACCAGCAGCATGGCCAGCACGGTGCGCGGCTGCGTGCCACCCACGTCGACGGGCGCGCCGTCGATCACCACCTCGAGGTTGCCCAGCAACCTGAACTCCACGCGTCGTCTCCCTCCGGCTGCCCGCCGAGTCGCGTAACGGCGATTCTCCCACGTCACTGGGTCATGCCACGAGGCTACGGACGACCTCCGCCAGCGCCTCGCGGTTTCCGCCCGCGGATCGTCGGCGCGCCCGGTTTGCCGACTGCGGGAGCGGCAGCGTGGAAGCATCGTGACATGGCGACCACAGCTTCCTTCGCTGCGCCAGCCTCGGTCGATGACCTCGCCCTCGTCGACGCCTGGTGGCGCGCCGCCAACTACCTGTCCGTCGGGCAGATCTACCTGCTCGCCAACCCCCTGCTCCGCGAGCCGCTCACGCTCGATCACGTCAAGCCGCGCCTGCTCGGGCACTGGGGCACCACGCCCGGGCTCAACCTGATCTACGCCCACCTCAACCGTGTGATCCGCGCCCGCGACCTCGACGCCGTCTACGTGTGCGGGCCCGGGCACGGCGGCCCGGGGATGGTGGCCAACACCTGGCTCGAGGGCACCTACAGCGAGATCTACCCGGCGGTCGGCCGCGGCGAGGACGGCATGCGCGAGCTGTTCCGCCAGTTCTCGTTCCCCGGGGGCATCCCCAGCCACGCTGCCCCCGAGACGCCGGGGTCGATCAACGAGGGCGGCGAGCTCGGCTACGCGCTGGTGCACGCCTACGGCGCCGCGTTCGACAACCCCGACCTCGTGGTGGCGTGCGTCGTCGGCGACGGCGAGGCCGAGACCGGCCCCTTGGCGGCGAGCTGGCACTCGAACAAGTTCCTCAACCCCGCCGTCGACGGGGCGGTGCTGCCGATACTGCACCTCAACGGCTACAAGATCGCCAACCCGACCGTGCTCGACCGCATCCCCGACGAGGAGCTGACGTGCCTGCTCGAGGGCTACGGCCACACCGTGCACGTCGTGGGCGGCGACGAGCCGGCCGCAGTGCACCGCGCCCTGGCCGACACGCTCGACGTCGCGCTCGACGAGATCGCCGCCATCCAGCGCCGGTGGCGGGCCGACGGGGCTGTGGCCGACCCGGCCCGCGACCGGCCGCGCTGGCCGATGATCGTGCTGCGCACGCCCAAGGGCTGGACCGGTCCGAAGGTGGTCGACGGCGTGCCGGTCGAGGGCACCTTCCGCGCCCACCAGGTGCCGCTCGCCAACCTCGCGAGCGAGCCGGCGCACCTGCGGCTGCTCGAGGAGTGGATGCGCAGCTACCGCCCCGACGAGCTCTTCGACGAGAGCGGCGCCCTGCGGCCCGAGGTCGCGGCGCTGACGCCCGAGGGTGACCGGCGGATGGGGGCGAACCCGCACGCGAACGGTGGCCTGCTGCGCCGCGACCTCGACCTACCCGACTTCCGCGGCTACGCCGTCGACGTCCCCGCGCCGGGTCACTCGACCGCCGAGCCGACCCGCGTGCTGGGCACCTGGCTGCGTGACGTGGTGACCCACAACCCACGCTCGTTCCGCATCATGGGCCCCGACGAGACGGCGTCGAACCGGCTGACGGCCGTCTTCGAGGCGACCGACCGGGCGTGGGTCGCCGAGACCGTTCCCGGCGACGACCACCTGGCGCCCGACGGCCGGGTCATGGAGGTGCTGTCCGAGCACCTGTGCCAGGGCTGGCTCGAGGGCTACGTGCTCACCGGCCGGCACGGCCTGTTCAACTGCTACGAGGCGTTCACCCACATCGTCGACGCGATGTTCAACCAGCACGCCAAGTGGCTGCACGTCACGCGCGAGCTCGACTGGCGGGCGCCGGTGCCGTCGTTCAACTACCTGCTGTCGAGCCACGTGTGGCGCCAGGACCACAACGGCTTCTCGCACCAGGATCCCGGCTTCCTCGACATCGTCGTGAACAAGAAGGCCGAGGTCGTGCGGGTCTACCTGCCCCCCGACGCCAACACGCTCCTGTCGACGATGGACCACTGCCTGCGCAGCGTCGACTACGTGAACGTGGTGGTGGCGGGCAAGAACCAGATGCCGAACTGGCTCGGCATGGACGCGGCGATCGACCACTGCCGCGCCGGCGCCGGGGCGTGGGACTGGGCCTCGTCGCCGAGCGTCGCCGCAGGCGGCGAGCCGGATGTGGTGCTGGCCTGCTGCGGCGACGTGCCGACCCTCGAGACGCTCGCCGCGGTCGACCTGCTGCGCCAGGCTCTGCCCGACATCGCCGTCCGGGTCGTCAACGTCGTCGACCTGATGCGGCTGCAGCCCGAGACGGAGCATCCTCACGGCCTCGCCGCCGCCGACTTCGACGCGCTGTTCAGTGCCGACAAGCCCGTGGTGTTCGCCTGGCACGGGTACCCGTCCCTCGTCCACCGGCTGACCTACCGGCGCACCAACCACCACAACCTCCACGTGCGGGGCTACAAGGAGGAGGGCACCACCACCACACCGTTCGACATGGTGATGCTCAACGACCTGGACCGCTTCCACCTGGTGATGGACGTGATCGACCGGGTGCCGGGGCTCGCTGCCACGGCCGGGGACGTGCGCGCCGAGATGGAGGCGCGCCGCCGCGAGGCGCGGGACCACACGCGTCGGGTGGGCGACGACATCCCGTCGGTGCGCGACTGGTCCTGGCCGTACTGACCAGTGCGGGTGCTCGTCGTCAATGCCGGGTCGTCCAGCCTGAAGCTGCGGGTGGTCGACAGCGACGACACGGTGACGGGCCGGGTCGACCTGCCCGCCGTCGGCGACATGGCGCCCGACGACGTGACGACCGCGCTCGCCGACCTCCGGCCGTTCGACGCCGTCGGCCACCGGGTCGTGCACGGCGGCGAGCAGTTCCGCGAGCCCGTGCTCGTCGACGAGGAGGTGCGCCGACGGCTCGGCGCGCTCACCGACCTGGCGCCGCTCCACCAGCCGAAGTCGTTGGCCGCGCTCGATGCGGTCACCGCCGCGGCGCCCGGCCTGCCGGCGATCGCGTGCTTCGACACGGCGTTCCACGCCACGCTGCCCCCCGAGGCCGCGACGTACCCGGTGCCGGCCGAGTGGCGCGAGGGGTTCGGCATCCGCCGCTACGGGTTCCACGGCCTGTCCCACGCCTACGCGTCGCGGCGCGCCGCCACGACGCTCATCTCCGCCGGATCGTCCGCCGCCCGCATCGTCACGTGCCACCTCGGCGCGGGTGCGTCGCTCGCCGCGGTGTACCAGGGGCGCTCGGTCGACACGACCATGGGCTTCACCCCGCTCGAGGGCCTGACGATGGCCACGCGGTCAGGCTCCGTCGACCCGGGAGCGGTGCTGTGGCTGCTCACCCATAAGGGTCTGACGGCCGATGACGTCGCCGAGGCGCTCGAGCACCGCTCGGGCCTGTCGGCGCTGGCGGGGACGCCGGACATGGCGGCCGTTGTCGAGCGGGCCGCGGGCGGCGACACGGCGGCCGGGCTGGCGCTCGCCGTCTACCTGCACCGGCTGCGGGCCGGCATCGCCGCCATGGCGGCCAGCCTGGGCGGCCTCGACGCCCTGGTGTTCACCGGCGGCGTCGGCGAGAACGCCGCGACGGTGCGTGCCGCGGCGGCCGACGCGCTGCCGTTCCTCGACCTGGGGGTCGACCCGGTCGCCAACGCCGCGGTGGACGTCGACGTGACGCCCGACGTCGACATCACGGCCACCGGCGCTCGGGCCCGCGCGCTCGTGGTCGCCGCACGCGAGGACCTCGAGATCGCCCGCAGCGTGCCGCGCGGCTGACCTGACGCTGCGAAGATGCCGGGGCAGGCGGTGGAAGCGGAGTGATGGAAGCTCGGGAACCCAGCAACGTCAGGTCGGCGACCCCGCCGCGGCGCGGCCGCCCACCGGGGGAAGACGTCCCGCCGCCACGCCCCCGGCGGTTCTCGCCCCGCGAGCTGCGCTTCTCGCCGCAGCCCGCCACCCGCTGGTTCAGCCCGGGCGTGCTGACCGCGTCGGGACTGCACGTCGGCGTCACATCGGTGTTCGGGTCGTTCCTCGACAAGCGCGAGCTCCAGGAGTCCAAGCACTGCGAGCCCGACCTGCGCTACGCCGACCGGGACGAGCTCTGGCTCGACTACGTCGCCGACACCGGCGACGGGTTCGAGGCCACCGCCACGGTCGCCCACCAGGTGGCCAAGCCGGAGCTGCCCCTTGACGATGCCGGGCCGGCGCTGCCGCGCGGCGACATCCTGATCCTGGGGGGCGACGAGGTGTACCCCGCCGCCAGCACCGAGGGCTACGAGAACCGGCTCGAGGGGCCGTGGCGCGCCGCGCTCCCCTGGACCGAGCCAAGGCCGATCGAGCCCGTCCCCACCGATCCCGCGCACCCCGGCGACCCCGCCCACCCCACGGTGTACGCGATCCCCGGCAACCACGACTGGTACGACGGCCTGACCGGGTTCCTGCGGATGTTCGGGCAGGGCCGCTGGATCGGTGGCTGGCGCACCCACCAGACCCGCAGCTACTTCGCGGTGAAGCTGCCGCACCGGTGGTGGCTGTGGGGCATCGACATCCAGTCGGACGCCCTCATCGACGAGCCGCAGCTCGAGTACTTCACCGCCGTCGCGGGGCAGGCCGCGCCGGGCGACCGCCTCGTTCTGGCCACAGCGGTGCCCACCTGGACGCAGCTCGAACGAGATCCGCAGGCCTATCGCAACCTGGCCTACCTCGAGCGGGCGGTGATGCGCCCGGCGGGGCTCGACCTCAAGCTCACCGTGGCCGGCGACGTGCACCACTACTCGCGGTACGTCCACGAGGGCACCGACGAGATCGGCCCGACGCACAAGATCACCTCCGGCGGAGGTGGGGCGTTCCTCCACCCGACCCACGACCTGCCAAGGGCTGCATCGATCGGGGTCGACCCCGACGACCCCGACGACGTCGCCGACTACACGGTCGTCGCCCGCTACCCATCCCCGCGGCGGTCCCGGCTGCTGTCCCTGCGGGCGTTGACGCTGCCGCTGCGCAACCCCAGCTTCGTCGTCGTGCCGGGGCTGGTGAACCTGGCGCTGCTGTGGACGGTCCAGTTCGGCCTGCGCAGCCTCGGGCCCGACGGCGCGACGTTCGCGGCCGCAGCCGACGGGTGGGGCTGGGGCGACCTGGCCGGAGGCGTCTTCCGCAACTCGCTGTCCGCGCTCATGGTCATGGTGCTGCTGGGGGCCCTGTGGGGGTTCGCACGCACGCCGCCATGGGCGCCGCGCGGGCTGCCGCGCCTCGCGGTCAAGACGGTCCTGGCGATCATCCACCTGCTCGCGCAGGTGGCCACGATCGCCACCGTGCTGCTGGTGTCCGTCTGGGTCGCGTCGTCCCTGGAGGAACCATGGTTCGCCGTGGTGGCCAGCGTGGTTGCGTTCGGCCTCGGCGGGGTGGCCTGCAGCCTGGTGGTGGGGGCGTACCTGGCGCTGGCGATCGGGCTACCGGGTCTGCGAGCGCACGCCAACGAAGCGTTCGCGGCCGCGCGCATCACCGGGTACAAGAACTTCCTGCGCATGCACATCGACAGCACGGGCGCCCTCACCGTCTACGCCCTCGGCATCGACAAGGCGGTGAAGCGCCGCCACTGGCGTGTCGTGCCGCAGGCCGACAACCCCGAGGCGTCGTGGATCGAGCCCACCCGCCGCGAGCCGCGCCCCTACCTGATCGACCAGGTCACGATCAGGTAGGGGCGGCCGGCGGTCGCCCGACAGGCCGTTACAGCGCCCAGCAGCTGAAGCTGATGGACCGCTTCTCGAGCGCGTCCTGCACGCCGCTGTACACCGCGCCGTCCAGGATCAGCCCCAGGTGGCCCGGGAACCGCGCCCAGCACTGCGATTGCAACGTCTTGTTGGTGATGTTGCCGTCACCGGCGTTGAGGAAGCTGGTCGTGTAGGGCTGGACCAGCTCGTCGACGACCGTGGCGATGTTGGTGTACTGCACGCTCCCGATGCTGTCGTCGCCGGCGTTGAGGTCGTTCAGGAACCCGGAGCCCAGGGTCATCTGGTTGCAGGCGGTGATGCCGACGCAGGTGCCGAGCGTGAAGAACCGGATGATGTTGGCCGCGGCGGTGCCGTAGTTGGGCGTGCCCAGGGTGACCAGGCTGTCGACCTCGTTGGCCCCGCCGTAGTACTTCACGTAGGTGCGTGACACGAGGCCGCCCTCGGAGTGGCCGACGAGGTCGACCTTGGCGGCACCCGTCTCGGCGCGCACGTCGTCGGCGAACGCGTCGAGCGCCTGCGCCGTCAGGTGGATGTCCTGCGTGCCGAGCGTGGGCAGCTCGAAGTCGTACACCCGGTAGCCGTCGGCCCGCAGCCGGGCCACGAGCGGCTCGTAGGCGAAGCCCACGCCGAACAGCCCGTTGACCACGATGACCGGGTCCTTGGCCGGACCCGCGGCGGGTGCCGCGTCTGCCGGCGATCCGCCGACCAGTGCCAGGACCAGGGCCGCTGCCAGACCGGCCGCGGCGCTTCGAAGTCGTCGTCCCCTCATGACGTTCCCCCTCGTTCGGTGACCTGTGTCGGATGTCACAGATCGGTCGACGAGGTGACTATGACACGGATCGTGCTCCGGCGGGTGCGTCAGGTGGGCGCAGACTCGGCGGCACGGGCGGGGTCGTGGCTGACGTCGGCGGCGGTGAACGAGCGGGTCCAGGCGGCGAACTCGAGCAGGATGCCGTCCGGATCCTGGAAGTAGACCGAGCGCACGAACACGCCTGGGTGCATCTCCTCGCTGAGCCCGAACTCGCTGTCGTCGTGGTTCGCGACCTCGGTGCAGTCGACGCCGGCGTCGATCAGCCGGTCGCGGTACTCGTCGATCTTGTCGGCCGGCACGGCGAACGCGACATGGTTCATCGAACCGATCGCGCTGGTGAGCTCGCCCTGGTCGGGCCGTGCCCGCGGCGCCGACACGCCGGGCGCCGGCTCGGGTGCGTCGGGGAACCAGAAGAACGCCAGGCAGTCGCCGCCACCGCAGTCGAAGAAGAAGTGCTGCCCCATGCCGAACGGCAGTTCGATCGTCTTGACCAGCGGCATGCCGAGCACGCCGGAGTAGAAGTCGACCGTGCGCGCCATGTCGCGGCACACGAGCGCCAGGTGGTTGACGCCGCCCAGCTCGAACCCCGCATCCTCGTCCCCTGTCATGTCCCCTCCCCATGCGGTGCGGTGGTTACCCACCCGGATGGCCACGTCAGGAGGGTAGTGTCCCTACCCGCCATCGTGACGTGGCCGTCGTCGCTTTGTTACCGTTCGTCGTCAACGTCCGTCTCCGCCGCAGACAGCCGGGGAAATCGGAGCTTCACGCCGCCTCTGAGGGAGGGATGTTGGACGTCCGCAGCAAGGTCGTCCGTCGCTGGGCAGCCACAGTCACCGCCCTAGCGCTCGCGACCGTCCCCACCAGTGCCGCCGCCTCGCCCGGCGCACCCGTGCAACCCGAACCGGAAACCGACGAGCACGCGTCCGCTGACGCCACGCTCGTCGACGTCGACGTGCTGGTGTCGACCAACGCCGCCGCCGTCGCCACCGCGCTCGCGGATCTGGGCACCCAGGTCAGCGACCAGCTCGCGGCGTACACCACCGCCCAGGGCGCCGTGTCGTCCGCCAACGAAGCGCTGGCCACCGCCGACGCCGCGCTCAGCGACACCGAGTTCCGCATCGAGGAGACGACCGCCGCCAGCGACGAGGTGGTGATCGAGGCGTTCATCAACCCGCCGAGCGAGAGCGCGCTCGAGGTGCTCGCCGCCGACTCACTGGCCGACGCCACGGTCAAGCAGACGCTCCTCGACATGGACGCCGACCGGTCCGCCGACTCGCTCACCGGCCTGCAGGACGCGCTGGCCGACTACGAGGTCCAGAAAGAGGCGCAGGAAGAGGCGCTCAACGCCGCCGAGACCGCACGCGCCGACGCCGAGGCGAGCCTGGCCGACCTCGACGCCGCACTCAGCGCCCAGGCGCAGTTCGTCACCGAGGTCCAGACCGCCCTCGCCGAGCAGGAGGGCCAGCCCGCACCCACGGATCCCGAGGAGGCCGCCGCCTTCGCGGCCCGGCAGTCCGAGATCGCCACCGCGATCACGGTCGCGGCCGAGGCCCGTGCGATCGCGGAGGCCGCCAGAGCGGCCGAAGAGGCCCACCGGCGCAGGGTCGAGGCCGGCATCATGTTCTGCCCCGTCGACGGCAACGTCGACTTCATCGACTCGTGGGGCTACGCCCGCTCCGGCGGCCGGTCGCACAAGGGCGTCGACATGATGGCCTCGTCGGGCACGCCCACGGTGGCGCCGGTCAGCGGCGAGGTGCAGCACCGGGGCAGCAGTCTCGGCGGCCTGTCGTGGTACGTGTACGGCGACAACGGGAACATGTACTACGGCACCCACCTGGCGGGGTACGCCAACCAGGGCGCCGGCTGGGTCGAGGCCGGCACGGTCATCGGCTACGTCGGCTCCAGCGGCAACGCCACCGCCAGCGCGCCCCACCTGCACTTCGAGATCCACCCGGGCGGGGGCGCGGCGGTCAACCCGTACCCCGCGACCGCCGAGGCCTGCTTCGGCTGACCCGTCCGCCGGCCGCGCCACGGTTGGCTACGGTGACGCCGTCGGCGACGCCGTGCGAGGGGACGACACGTGTCGGAGGGGGCAGGTAGTGGAGCGGCATCGGGCCTACGCAGCCGCGCCGTGGTGCGGGGCGACGTCGAGCTGCACGTCGTCGAGGCCGGCGCCGGGTACCCGGTGGTGCTGGCGCACGGGTTCCCGGACCTCTCGTACACCTGGCGTCACCAGATCCCCGCGCTCGCGCACGCGGGCTACCGGGCCGTGGCACTCGACCAGCGCGGCTACGGGCGGTCGAGCCGACCCGACCCGGTCGAGGCCTACGACATCTTCCACCTGACCGACGACCTGGTCCACCTGCTCGACGACATGGGCGAGGAGCAGGCCGTGTTCGTCGGGCACGACTGGGGTGCGCTCGTGGTGTGGGCACTGGCCCAGATCGCGCCCGAGCGGGTCGCGGCCGTGGTGGGGATGGGCACGCCGTTCCTCCCCCGAGGCACCTCGGTGCCCACCACGATGCTGCGCCAGTTCGCCGGCGACCAGTGGTTCCTGCTGCTCTACGTCCAGGACCCCGGCATCGCCGAGGCCGACCTCGGGCGCGACGTGCGCACCACCATGCGGCGCATGCTCGCCGCCCTCCGGGCCGAGGCCGTGGTCGGGCCCCGCACCCTCGACGACCGCCGGGGCATCGTCGACCGTCTCGACGACGTCGCCGTCCTGCCCCCCTGGCTGACGGCCGACGACCTCGACCACTACGTCCGCGAGTTCACCCGCACCGGCTTCACCGGCGGCCTCAACTGGTTCCGCAACTTCGACCGCAACTGGACGCTGTCCCCGCGCCTGGCGGGCGCCACGATCGACGTGCCGTCGCTGTACATCGCGGGTGCCGCCGACCCTTTGCAGGCCATCCACCCACCCGCGCTGATGGACGGCTGGCTCACCGACCATCGCGGCACGGTGCTCGTCGACGGTGCCCGGCACTGGGTGCACCAGGAGAAGCCCGACGAGGTGAACGCCGCGCTGCTGTCGTTCCTGGCCGAGACGGCCAGGGGTGCGGTGCGTCCCTGACCGGGCGCGCCGATCAGAGGGCCACAGCGGGCTCGGCCTCGACATCGGCCTCGACATCGACATCGGCCTCGGCCGGCGCCCCGCTGCCGGCCACCGTCTCGCTGCGCAGCACCACCGCGGCGAGCACCAGGCCGGCGGCCACGAAGCCTGCGGCGACGGTGAAGGCGAGCTGGTAACCACCGGTCAGCGCGGCCGTCCTGCTGTCGCCTCCGGCGATCAGCGAGTCGGTCCGCGATGCCGCCAGCGTCGCCAGCACCGCCAACCCGAGCGCGCCGCCAACCTGCTGTGTGGTGTTGAACAGCCCGGACGCCAGGCCCGAGTCGCTGGGCGTGGCGCTCGACATGGCGAGCGTCGTCAGCGCCGGCATCGCCAGCCCGAAGCCCACCGAGAGGAGCACGATCGCCGGCAGCAGGTCGACGGCGTAGTCGCCGGCGACCGGGATGCGGCTGAGCAGGAGGAGCCCGGAGACGGTGAGCGCGAGCCCGGGCAGCAGGACGGTGCGGGCGCCGAAGCGGGCGTTGAGCCGGGCCGACAGACCGAGCGACACGGCGCCGATCACCAGCGCCGCCGGCAGGATCGCCAGCCCGACCTGGGCGGCGTCGTAGCCCAACACGCCCTGCATGTAGAGGGCGCTCAGGAACATGAAGCCGAACATGCCGGCCACGAGCAGCACCTGCACGGCGTTGGCTCCCGACAGGTTCCGCGAGCGGAAGACGCGCAACGGCAGGAGCGGCGAGGCCGCCGTGGCCTGGCGGGCGACGAAGCCGCCGATGAGCGCCAGGGTGACGGCGCCGAGCCCCAGCGTGTGGGCCGATGCCCACCCGTGGTCGGCGGCGCCCACGATCGTGTAGACGCCCAGCATCAGGCCGCCGGTCACGAGGGCGGCGCCTGCCACGTCGGCCCCGCCACGCAGCCCCGGGCCGCGGTCGGCCGCGAGGAGCCGCACCGACAGCGCCACGACGACCACGCCGATCGGCAGGTTGACGAGGAAGACCCAGTTCCAGCTGAGCGCCTCGGTGATCAGCCCGCCGGCGATGTTGCCGATCGAACCCCCCGCCGCAGCGGCGAAGCTGAACGCGCCGATCGCCTTCGCCTGTTCGCGGGGGTCGGGGAAGAGCGTGACGATCATGCCCAGGATCACCGCCGACGCCAGCGCCCCGCCGATCCCCTGCACGAACCGGGCGGCGACGAGCTGGCCCGGCGTGTCGGCGATGCCGCACAGCAGCGACGCCGCGGTGAACACCACCAGGCCGGCCACGAGGACGTTGCGTCGGCCGACCAGGTCGCCCAGCCGACCGGCCAGGAGTAGCAACCCACCGAAGGCGACCATGTAGGCGTTGACCACCCAGGCCAGGCCCGATGGCGAGAAGCCCAGGTCGTCCTGGATCGACGGCAGGGCGACGTTCACGATCGTCTGGTCGAGGATGATCATCAGCATGGCGGCGCACAGCACGGCCAACGCCGACCGGGGATGACTCGTACGGGACATGTCGTCGCTCCTGGCTCGGGACGGGCAGGAGTGACGTTAACAGATAGTTTTGTAATAGACGATCTGTTTCCGGAGGAGCTATGTGGAGCGCGGACGACGCACGGTCTGCTCGCACTCGACCGGGGCCGAGAGCCGGCCGTCGCCCTCGACCAGGCGCACGAGGCCACCGACGAACCCGTCCCGCTCGCGAGAGGGCAGCGCACCGAGCACGTCGGCGTAGATGCGCGCCACGATCGCGTCGGCCTTCGCCACCACGCGCTCGCCCGCGGGCGTGAGCGCGATGATCCGCGCCCGACGGTCGGTGCTCGACGGCCGCCGCTCGGCCAGTCCCGCCGATTCGAGATGATCGACCGTGACCACCATCGTCGTCTTGTCGAGCGCGGCCAGCTCGGCGATCTGCGTCTGTGTGCGCTCGTGGCCGCGCGCCTTGGACAGCACGCAATGCCCCCGGGGCGAGATGCCCAGCTCGGCCAAGCCAGCCGTCAGCTCGGTCGTCAGGGCGTGGCTGGCCTCGGACAGGAGGAACATGAGGTCGACCGTGGGACCGGCCTGCGTGCTGGTGGCCATGCGCCCGAGGCTACCAGGAACGCTCTGTTACGAGATGATCCGGCGACGGAACGGTTCCGGACAGACCCTCGGGCGCGTACGCTTCGGCGCGTGAGCATCGCGGTCGACCTCGGGGCCCTCGGTGAGCGACTGGCCGAGTACGGCCCGCGTGCGTACCTGCTCACCGTCACCGACGATCACCTGCCGCACGTCGTCTCGGTGGAGGTCACCCTGCAGGGCGACCACCTCGCCACCAGCGTCGGACGCCGCACCGGTGCCAACCTCGCGGCGCGGCCGACCACGACGTTCCTGTGGCCGCCCGGCGCCGACGGCGACTACAGCCTGATCGTCGACGGCACGGCGGTCGACGCCTCCGGCGAGGGGCCGCTGTCCGTCCTGCCCACCGCGGCGGTGCTGCATCGCGTCGCCGGCGCGCCGGGCGAGGGCCCGACCTGCCTACCGGTCACGTCCACGTGACTATCGTGGCGGCCAATGGGGATCGGGGCGAACGGCGGGAGCGCTAGGCGCGCGGGTCGACGTATCGGACCCGTGGTGGCCGCGGTCGCGGGTGCGGCCGTCGTCGCCACGGCCGTGGCCGGCCGGCGGCAGCGTCGGCGGTGTCCGCCCATCTCGCCAGAGGATGCCCTGGCAGGGCCGCCCATCGACAAGGTCCGGGCCCCCGACGACACGGTGCGGCCGGCCGAGGTCGCCCCGCCGGTCGAGGTCGCACCCGCCTGTCGCCGTCGACGCTGACCGCGCCGGGCGGATCAACCCGGCCGACATCCTCGAGCCTCCGCACCTCGTCGAGCGCAGTTCGACCCGGCCTCGCATCGCCGAGCCCCTTCCGCCGCCACCCGCCGCGCCGCCCGAGGCTCCCGTGCTGGTCGCCCCGCCGCGCCGGCACCGCAGCCTGCGACCGATCGTCGGCATCGTGGTCGCGCTCGGGCTCCTCCTCGGCGCCGGCGCGGTGGTCGCCGGCAGCGCGGGCGACGATCGGCCCGCCACCGACGAGTCGGCGACGCGTACGGACGACACCGGCCCCGACACCTCCCCGAGCACGACCGCGACGACCGTGCCGCCGGTGACAGCCGCCGACGCGTTCGGCGCCGCCGGTCGGCGCCTCGCCGACGCGGGTTCGTTCAGCTACTCCGGCAGTGTCAGCGCCACCGACGTCAGCAATGTCCGGCCCATGCTGTGGCTGGCCGTCGAGTCGACGATCGAGGGTCAGGTGTCGACGGCGACGGGGCGGCTCCACGAGATCGCCACGGCGAGCGACGGGAGCAGTGCGGAGACGGTGACCGACGGCCAGAGCGTGTGGGGCCGTCGGGCCCCCGTCGTCGACGACCTGGTCGACGAGCCGTACGAGTCGATCCCCGCGCTGTCCACCGCCGAGGGCTCGCCGGCCGCCCGGGGCGCGGCGCTGCTGCCCACCTGGCTCGCGTCCGCCGTCGACCCCAGCCAGGCGCCCGCCGACGCACAGGGACGCCGCACGTTCCAGGCCACGATCCCGGCTGACGTGTTCGGTGAGATCGAGCGCGAGCGCGAGCCCGTGGGGGCCACGGTCGTTCTCACCGTCAACCACGGCGGCGACCCCGTGCGGATCGAGATCACCTCGGCACCGGAGGGCCCCCTGTTGCACCTGATCCTCGAGCTCACGGCGGTGGGCGGCGACGTCGCCATCGATGTTCCGGCCTGACCCGGCCGCCGGCCCTTGACTGATTTCTTCCCGCAGCGACGGGTGATGGACCGCATCAGCATCGTGGGCGACCGCCCGGTCGGCGTCTAGACGTCAGGCCACCGTCGTGGGCGTGGCCACGGTGCTCGACACCATCGCAGCCGCCTGAGACCCGCCGCCTCGCGCACCCAGTCATAGTCAGGTCAGAAGTCCGCGGCCCGATCGGGTCGCGGACTTCTGGCTGTACGCTCCGCAGCCCGAGTAAGCCGGAACCGGGCCGATGGCGATCGACGACGAGCTAGCGGAGAGCACCGACGACGACGGTGACGGGGGCGCGCCGCGTCCGTCACCCCGTGGACGCGCCGCCTGACACCGGTGCGCGAGTTCGTCGCCACCGAGAACGCCAGCGCCCTCATCCTGCTGCTCGCCACGGTGGCCGCCCTCGTCTGGGCCAACTCGCCCTGGTCCGCCAGCTACGAGTCGTTCTGGCACACCGAGGTCGCCGTCAGCTTCGGTGACGCCGAACTGGCCCTCGACCTGCGTCATTGGATCAACGACGGCCTGATGGCGTTCTTCTTCTTCGTGGTGGGCCTGGAGATCCGCCGCGAGTTCGATATGGGCGAGCTGCGCGAGCGCCGCAGGGTCGCCACGCCCGTGCTGGCCGCCATCGGCGGCATGGTCGCCCCGGCGCTGATCTATCTGGCCATCAACGCCGGCGAGCCCACAGCCCGGGGCTGGGGCATCGCCATGGGCACCGACACCGCGTTCGCGCTCGGGATCCTCACGCTGGTGGGCGGCGCCACGCCGCGGGTGCGCACGTTCCTGCTCACCCTCGTCATCGTCGACGACATCGTGGCGCTACTGGTCATCGCCCTCGCCTACACCCAGGATCTGTCGTACACCGCGCTCGCCGTGGCGGTGGCGCTGTTCGGCGTCGTGCTGGTGATGCGGACCAACGACGTGCGCCACGGTGTGCCGTACTTCCTCGTCGGGGTGGCCATGTGGCTGGCCACGCTGGCGTCGGGCGTGCACGCCACCATCGCCGGTGTCGCCGTCGGCCTACTGGCCACGGCCTACCCGCCGTCGCGCGAGCAGCTCACGCAGGCCGGCGCGGTCTGGCGTCTGTTCCGAGAGGAGCCCACGCCCGCGTACGCACGAACCGCCAGCCGCACCATGTCGTCCGCCGTCTCGCCCAACGAGCGCCTGCAGAACCTGTTCCACCCGTGGACCAGCTACGTCATCGTGCCGTTGTTCGCCCTGGCCAATGCCGGCGTCGCCCTCGAGGCCGACGTGCTGCGCGACGTGCTCACCGAACCGATCGTCCTCGGCATCGTCGTCGGCCTGGTCGTCGGCAAGCCGCTCGGCATCGTCGGGGCCACGTGGCTGGTGTCGCGACGATGGTTCGGCGGGTTCCCCCGCACGATCCCGTGGCCGCCCCTCGTCGGCGCCGCCACGGTCGCCGGTATCGGGTTCACCGTGTCGCTGCTCATCGCCGACATCAGCTTCGAGGGACGCGAGCTCGAGGAGGCCAAGCTCGGCATCCTCGCCGCCTCGCTCGTCGCCTCGCTGGCCGGCTGGGCCGTGTTCACGGTGGTGCACCGCATGCCCGCCCAGAAGCGCAACCGGGGTGCCGACGGCCTGGCGCCGCCGATCCTCGACCTCACCGAGGACGTCGATCCCGACGTGGACCACGTGCGAGGGCCGGTCAACGCCCCCGTGACCCTGGTGGAGTACGGCGACTTCGAGTGCCCCTACTGCGGCCAGGCAGAGCCGATCGTCCGCGAGCTCGTGCAGACCTTCGGCAACGACCTGCGCTTCGTGTTCCGGCACCTGCCGCTCGCCGACGTCCACGAACACGCCGAGATCGCCGCCGAGGCCGCCGAGGCCGCGGGCGAGCAGGGCAAGTTCTGGGAGATGCACGACATCCTCATGGACAACCAGGCCGGGCTGATCTATCCGGACCTGATGCGGTATGCCGCCGACCTCGGCCTCGACGTCGAACGGTTCGGCGAGGACCTGCGCTCCCGGCGCCACGCCGCGCGGATCCACCGTGACGTCGACAGCGCAGACGCCAGCGGCGCGGCCGGCACGCCGACCATGTTCGTCAACGGCCGCCGCCACCAGGGCGCCCACGACATCGACGCTCTTGCCGCCGCCATCGAGCGCGAGCTGGCCGCCGACCTGTGACCAGTCGGACGACGTGATCGTCAGAGGCCGAGGGCGGACTCGAGGGTCCGTCGATGGTCCAGCATCCAGGCCGCGGCTCGCGCACGCCACGTGACCGCCCACAGCAGCGGGAACCCGTCGGCCGCCGGGCTGACGGTCGACGGACCGACCGCGCGGTCGCGCGCCTCCTTGCGGGTGCTGCGGATGGCGAACTCGACCATCCGGTCCACGAGGCCCGCCCTTCTGGTGCGCTCCAGCCCGTAGCCATCAACGATCAGGCCGAGCCGCCGTGCCCGATCTGCTGGCGACCCCAGGCCGGTCAGCTCGGCGACGTCGTCGTCGTGTAGTTGGGCGTTCAGCCACGCGACCTACGCCAGCTCCCAGTCGGCGTCGACGGGCCCGGCGTTGTCCCAGTCGATGAACGCCACCGGCTCGCCGTCGCGGGCGAGGATGTTCCACGGCCCGAGGTCGCCGTGGCCGATGACGGGGTGTCGGCCGCGCAGCGAACGAGCGAACCATGGCCGCCACCGCGGTTCGCCCTCCGGCACGAACATCGTCGCTACCCCGTGGAGTCGTCGGAGCATCTGGCCGACCTGCCACACCGCATCGTCGGACCACGGTGAGGGCTGGGGGCTCTCGCCCTCGATGAACTGCAGCTGCTCCCGCCCATCCGGGACGAAGCCCTGCCCGATCGGGCGCGGCGCGGCATCGAAGCCGCGATCGTGCAGGTGCGCGAGCAGCGCGATGACCGTCGGGCTCTGCGGGCTGCGCTCGCGCAACACCGTGTCGCCCCGGCGGGTCACGGTCGTCTGCCATCCGCCGTCGAGGCGCTGCTCGTCTTCCCCCACGACAGGAGCGTCCCACGGGCCAGTGGCGCAGCGACAACGAGTTCAGGTGCGGGCGAGGTAGCGGGCGAGGATGCCGTCCGGCGACTGGTCGGCGTGCTCGATCGTGAACCCGCTTCGCTCGATCATGGGCTGGAGGAGCCAGGTGAAGGTGGAGTCGGGGAGATGGTGGAGCGCGAGTACACGACGCCGGCCGGGCTGCCCTCGTGCTCGTAGGTAAGGAACCCCGCCTGCACCACGTCGACGTTGTCCAGCCAGCGTGAACTGTCCGGTGCCCGCTCCGATGTCGACGACGACCGACTCGGAGGTGAGCCCGAGCCGCTCGAGATGGGCCAGCTCGGCCCGCGCGTCGGCGTCCTCCTTCACGTCGTAGCGCCGGGCGACGTGCGAGGCGACGGCCATGTGTTCATCGTGCCAGCCGAAGTGAACGCAGTCTCGATTGGGCCGGCCGAGGCCTACGTCGACGCGATCCTGGGTTCCTTCAGAGGGCCGAAGTACGACGACGTCACGTTCCAACTGGCGGATACCGGGCAGTAGACACCGGGGGTCAGGGGTCGTCGGTGGGCCAGCCCCAGCGGGGGTCGTGTTGGTTGCGGTCGCGGATGCGGGCCCGGAGGAGTTCGAGGTGGGCGGCCGGGTCCCGGGGGAGGGGCCCGGCGGGTTGTCGCTGTCGGGGTTTGGGGCGTTCGCGGTCGCGGTTGTGTGGGCCGCACAGGACGCGGCCGTTGTCGGGGCAGGTGGGACCGCCGTCGGCGTGGCGGCGGATGTGGTCGATCTGGGCGCGGTGGGCGGGCACGTGACAGCCGGCGCCGGTGCAGTGGCGGTCGCGGATCTCGACGGCGCGGCGGGCGGCGCCGGTGAAGCTGCGGGCTTCGCCGAGGTCGAGGACCCGGGACGGTCCGTCGAAGATGATGCGTTCGATCACGGCGTCGTCCAGCAGCCGGGCGGCGGCGGCGGGCGAGATGAGGGTGCCGTCGGCGAGCTCGCAGACCTGTTTGAAGGCGTCGTAGCCCAACAGGATGCTGAGCAGCGGCTTGGGTCGCTTCCCCGCATCGGGGGCAGTGGCGGACCGGACGGCCATCTCGACCAGGGCGTCATGACATCGTTGGCGGGGCGTGCGGGTGAGATGGGCGGTGGTGGTGGCGTCGCCATGGATGGCTTTGGCGTCGGCCCAGTCCTGGGCGAACAGCTCGGCCTCGATGCGTTCCAGCGCGGAGCGGACCGTCGCCTTGGCGGCGGGGGTGAGCTCGCCCTCCAACAGGCCGGTGCCGCGTAGCCCGTCGTGCAGGGTGACGTGGCGGTGGTCGCGGTCGGCCTTGTCGGGATCGGGGACGTCGTCGCGGGCGTGACGTAGCCAGTAGGCGCAGGCCTTGACGAAGTCGGCCCAGCGCATGCTGCGGGCCTGACCGACCAGGAATCCCTCGGCCTCGACGAACGCGGCCGCGGTCGACGGGCCGTTGAGCGACGCGAGCTTGTGGGCGTGCGCGACGGTGATGTCACCCGCGGCGAGTGCGGCGGCCGTGGCGGGCATGGTGCGCAGCCGGCGGGCCAGACGAACCTCCGACCGGGCGTCGTCCAGGGAGGTGTTGTCGCTGGTGGCCAACCAGGTGGCGGTGGTGCGATAACCGGCCTCGGCCCACGGGCGACCCCGCTCCACCGCGTCCACCAGCCGGGCTTCGACTGCGGCGAGTCGGGCCTGCACGCGACGCAACTCGACCAGGGCGGCGGCCACGTGGGCGGGGTCCAGCAGGGCGGGGTCGAGTGCGGCCAGGTCGTCGACAGCGGCGTCGACGGGCTGGATCTGAGCTGTCTCCACCACCCCGAACACGCGTTCGATCGTAGCCGATCGCATCATCTCCCACAAGGGAAATCACCCCGCTTCTGAGCCGACACGGACACGAGTCGCGCAAGGCGCCTCGCTGATCACGGGCACAGATCGCGGCGGGCGTCTGCGGCTCGGGCGGTCGCCAGGTTGAGCGCAGCCGACCCCGAGGCGTGGTCGTCGCATGGCAGTGCGTCGATGAGCTGGTCCCGGGTGCCCGGGTCGATGGCGTCGCCGGCAGCATCGGCGATCGTGGGCACGGCGTCGTCGGACAGTCCGGCCAGGTAGTCGATGTCGAGATCGGCTCCCTGGCGGGCGCGCTCCAGGTTGTGCCGCGCCACGAACGCCTCGGGGTCGATGACGTCCGCGGCGAGGACGAGCACGACCGCCGCCATGCCGGCGCCGGCGACCAACCAGCTGCGGCCGGCGTGCGATCCGAGGTTGCGCACCACGGTCATCACGAGCACGGACCCCATCCACACGGCGGCCCCGACGACCCAGAGGCGCAACATCGTGAGCCCGAAGGCATGGTCGTACAGCGCCATGCGACGGAGGCTGACCACCACGAGCCCGAGCGCCAGGGTCGGGACCGCAGCCCCCAACCCGCGCACGAGTCGATGCTCGAGCGCCTGCGGTGTGGCGAGGGCGCGCACGAACCCGAGGAAGGCCAGCAACAGCCCGGCGGCCCAGCAGAGCTGGAAGAACCCGCTCCTCGCATACTCGGCCGGCGTCAGGCCGGCCGATTCGACCAACCGCTGACCCGCGTCCGTGAGGGCCAGGAGTTGGGAGACCACGAACAGGCCGAGCACCACGGCCGCGAGCGCCAGCATCGTCGCCACCTCGGCGACTCCGAAGCCGCGGTTCCGTTCCCGATCGGTCACAGGCGCCGCTGCGGCAGCGGCGAGACACAGCACCATCGGCGCCAGCGCCAGGACGAGCAGCGCGTGGCCGGCGAGCGGGGCCAGGGCGATGTCGGGTGTGAGCAGGGAGGCGAACACGGCGTCGGCCGAGGCGAGGAGCGCGACCAGCACACCCAACACGGGGACGGTGACCACGAGCGCTCTCGCCAGCCGTACCAGCCGTTCCCGCTCCGGAGACGTCATCCGGGGTACCAGGACCCGCACGACCGCCAACCCCGCGATGCCGCGTCCGAGAGCCGACAGCCCGCGCTGCAGCACCCGTCCCGGGGTGGCGTCGAGCACCGATCCGGATCGGCTGTACAGCACACTCGCCGCGATGAGGGCCGCTGCCGCCCCCAGGTTCGACCACGCGAGCCATGCGCTCGAGCGCAGTGCCAGGAACGCGATCGGCGCGACGGCGGCGAGCGCCATCGCTCGACCCTCCCGCCGCCGGACCCGGCCGTCCGTGACGAGCACGACCACGACGAGGATCAGCCCGGCGGCGACGACGGCGTTGCTCGTGCCGCCGCGGAGCCCCATCTCGAGCGCGAGGCCGGCGACGAGGGCCAGGCCGACCAGCCTCCGCAGCGCGGGGTCGGTTGTCGCCGGATCACGTGCGGCCCTGTACATCCCGGGCGGCTCGAGTGCGAGATCGCTCATGGCTCCCCGCTCATGCTGCTCCGCAGCGGGCCGCTCGGGCCACGCTCGCTGCATTGCGGACGCTCGCTCATGTGTGACCACCGTTCTGTGAGGGCAGCCGGACCGCCATGGTGCAGCCGGCCGGCCGGTTCGGGTCTGCGCTGATCTGTCCGTCGTGGAGATCCACGATCCAGCGGGCGATCGACAGGCCGAGCCCGGCGCCCCCGGCGGTGCCCGGCCGGGCGGAGTCGGCCCGGTAGAAGCGCTCGAAGATGCGGTCGGCATCCGCCTCGGAGATGCCGGGGCCCTCGTCGCTCACCGTCAGCACCACGTCGTCCCCGGCCGTGGACGCGGTGAGACGGACAGGCCGGGCCGGCGGCCCGAACTGGATCGCGTTGGCCGTGAGGTTGGCCAGCACCTGATGGATCCGGTCGGGATCGGCGAGGACCTGCAGGTCGGGTGGGGTCACGTCCACATCGATCTGCCGTCCCGGGGAGTGCAGCCGTGCCTCGACGGCGACGGCATCGAGTACCGACACCGCGTCCAGGTGCTCACGACGCAGGGGCACGACGCCCGATTCGAGCCGCGACAGGTCGAGGAGCTGGGACACCAGGCGGCCGAGCCGCTCGGTCTGGTCGAGCATCGACCGCAGCAGCTCCGGGCGGGCCTCCTCGACACCGTCGACGAGGTTCTCGAGCCGCGCCTGCAGGGCGGATATCGGTGTGCGGAGCTCGTGCGAGACGTTCGCGACGAGGTCACGCCGCATCCGGTCGACCATCGCCAGCTCGGTCGCCATGCCGTTGAACGCCCGTGCCAGGTCGCCGACCTCGTCGGCCGAGGTGTCCGTGACCCGCTGGCTCCAGTCACCGTCCGCCATCCGTCCCGCCGCCGCGGCCATCTCCCGTAGGGGCGACGTCATGCCGTGCGCGAGCACCTGCACCAGCGCCAGCGCGATCGCCGCCGCGATCATCGGCCGCACCCAGATCGGCACCCCCAGGCGGAAGCCGACGAACGACACGACCGAGCTGACGCCGACTGCCACCACGATCGCGATGCCCAGCTTGAGCTTGATCGAGCCGAACCGGTCGAGGGGACGGCGCATCACGGCGACAACCCGAGGCCGTAGCCGACGCCGTGGACGGTGCGGACGACGTCGTCACCCAGCTTCCGTCGCAGGGCCCGCACGTGCGAGTCGACCGTCCGTGGCCCCGCCCCGTCGGCGTATCCCCAGACGTCGGCGAGCAGGACCTCCCGGCGGAAGACCACCCCGGGGCGCGCCAGCAGGTGGGCCAGCAGGTCGAACTCGATCGGGGTGAGGTGGACCTCGAGGCCGTCGAGCCGGACCTGCCGGGTGGTCGGATCGAGCTCGAGGCCCTCGTGGCGCAGGATGACGCCCTCCACGGCGTCGGCGACCCGTCGCAGCACCGCACGGATCCGGGCCACCAGCTCGCGCGGGCTGAACGGCTTCGTCACGTAGTCGTCCGCACCGACGGACAGGCCGATGACGAGATCGGTCTCGTCGTCGCGAGCGGTGAGCATGACGACCGGTACCCGCCGATCGGCCTGGATCCGCCGGCACACCTCCAGCCCGTCGAGACCGGGCAGCATCAGGTCCAGCACGACCAGATCGGGTTTGGTCAGGCGGCACTGCTCCACCGCCTGCGCACCGTCGGGGACGGACCGGGCGTCGAACCCCTCGCTCCGCAGCCGCCGGACCACCGCGTCGGCGATCGCCGACTCGTCCTCCACCACCAGCACCGTCGTCACCGGCGGTCAGGCTACGGAACAGGCGTGGAGTCCTCTTGCGCGACATGTGGAGATCCCGTGCAGACGAGGTCGCCCCGCCGTCGCCGAGTTCGTCTGAGGCGACGCCTGCGGAGCAGGACCAGGTCAGGTGCCCGTGAGCGCGGCCACCGTCGGGGCGAAGTCGTGCAGCTTGTCGCCCGGGATGACGTGGTACGAGTAGCCCCAGCGCTCGCGGCGCTCGTGGAGCATCTCCGCCACCTCGCCCGCGCTGCCGACCAGGGCCAGGGGCGACTGGCGTAGCGACGCGGCGTCGGTGCCGAAGAACGCGGCGACGGCCTCGGCGACCGACGGGTCGTCGGTGATCTCCGCGGTCGCCAGCCAGGCGTTCAGCTCCAGATCGGCGAACCGCTCGCCCGCGCCCTCGCGCACCCACGCCACCTTCTCGTCGATGCGGTCGGCCAGGGCGTCCTGGGCTGCGGCCTGGTCGATCTCGCCCGAGTGGATCGACGCGTTGACGCCCACGATGTCGGCCGTGGCGCCCGCCCAGCGCAACAACCGCGGCGCGCCCCCTCCCACCAGGATCGGTGGGCCCCCGGGCCGGTGCGGGGCGGGCGACCCGTCCATGTCGACGATCTGGTAGTGCTCGCCCACGAAGCTGAACGGTCCGTCGGACCACAATCCCTGCAGCACCGTGGCGTGCTCGATGAGGCGGCTCACCCGCACACCCGGACGATCCATCGTGATGCCCGACCGCTGGTAGTCGAGCGCCTTCCACCCGGCGCCCAGGCCCACCTCGAGCCGGCCGCCCGACATCGAGTCGATGGTCGCGAGCTCGCGGGCCAGCACCGCCGGGTGGCGGAAGTCGCAGTCGAACACCAGCACGCCCACGTTGAGCCGCTCGGTCACCGCCGCGACGGTGGCCATCGCCGCGATCGGGCCCGGCCCCTCGTCGAAGTGGTCGGGGAAGAAGACGGTCGAGTAGCCGAGCTGCTCGACCTCGCGGGCCGACTCGACCCACGTCAGGCCGGGCAGCGGGGCGTGCAGGTCGGCGGCGAAGCGGAACCGGCGAGGGTGGGCCATGCCGGTGTTCTACTCGGATGACGGGCGTGGCCGCGTCAGCCGCGGGTCTCCGGTAGCTCCCACCGACGTGCGTGGACGGCACCCGAGCGGACGGCCGTCGCGCTGACCTCGCCCAGGTGGTCGGGCAGGTCCAGCAACTCGACGCCCGCCGGCCGATCGCCGGCCCGGGGAGCGACCAGCACCCGGGGCAACCGGGCGACCGCGGCGTCGCGCGCCGCCTCCGAGCCCTCGTACCAGCGAGCGTCGAGCACCTGCGCCCACTTGTCGGCGCCCATGATCACCGCGTCGTAGCCGGCGGCGGCATCGACGATCAGGCGCGCGTCGGTGACCGCCACGCCCAGCCAGTCGCGGCTCGCGGCGACGGCCTCGAGCACGGCGCGCCGCTCGTCGACACCCGGTGCGTCGAGATGCTCCTTGCCCAGCGTGACGCGCGACAACACGAGGTCCACGCGATCGAGCCCGGCCTGACGCACCGCCGCCTCAGCCACCGCCAGGTGGGCGA
Organism: uncultured Acidimicrobiales bacterium; assembly: GCA_963735375.1. GTDB lineage: Bacteria > Actinomycetota > Acidimicrobiia > Acidimicrobiales > VFJN01 > ZC4RG19. The sequence continues at coordinate 83,555 of CAVTKS010000001.1, read as the reverse complement.
CGGTCGGCGGGTTGAACGACCCGGGGTAGCAGCCGACGAGCACGACACCATCGTCGCGGGCGGGTCCCGCCAGGTCACCAGCCCGGTTCGAGGCCGGACAGGAAGTCGAGCAGCGCGGCGTTCGTCTCGGCCGGGCGTTCCTGCTGGAGCCAGTGGCTGGCGCCGTCGATGATGACCGTGCCGCGGTCGTCGAGCAGCCACCCGTCCTGGGTGGACGGGGGCGTCATGAGCAGCACCGGGTCGGCGGACCCGCCGATCAGGCGCGCGGGCACGGTGACCTTGGCGCCCTGTGTCGCCTCCATGAGGCGCCAGTTGCGGTCGAGGTTGCGGTACCAGTTGATCCCGCCGGTGAATCCGGTGCGGGTGAACTCGGCGACGTAGTGGTCGAGCTCGGCCTGCGTCAGCCAGTCGGGCAGCCCCTCGGGCTCGGGCAGGCGGTCGACGAAGCCACGCCCGTCGTTGGCGAACATGGCCGCGGGGTCGGCCGAGGACTCCGACGACCGGGCGGTGCTGAGCCCGGCCAGCATGCGGCGCATGGTTCTGTGGGGGTCGGCGCCCAGGTCGGCGTCGGCCGGGCCGGGCTCCTGGAAGTAGAGCATGTAGAAGAAGGCGTCCCCCAGCAGGAACTTCATCGACTCGGTGGGGGGTCGCTCGGCCCCGCGGGGCATGAACGGCACGCTCATGCCCACGACGCCGGCCACCCGCTCGGGGGCCCGCAGGGACAGCGCCCACACCACCATCGCCCCCCAGTCGTGCCCCACGAACACGGCTTTGTCGTGGCCCAGGTCGTCGAGCAGGCCCAACATGTCGTCGGTCAGGTGGACGATGTCGTAGTCGGCGATGGCGTCGGGACGGGACGACCGGCCGTAGCCGCGCTGATCGGGGGCGACGACGTGGTACCCCGCGTCGGCCAGGGCCGGGATCTGGTGGCGCCACGAGTAGCTCAGCTCGGGGAACCCGTGACACAGGATCACCGGGGAGGCGTCAGAGTCCCCTGCCTCGGTGAGGTGCAGCTCGACGCCGTTGGTGGACACGGTGCGCTCGCTCATGGTGCCGCAGCCTCGCCGATGCGGGCCGCCCCGCACCAGCGCGGCGCTGATGACAGGCTTGCTCACGTGCCGCCCACCACCACTGCCCGGTTGCTCGTCGCCTGCCCCGACCGACCCGGCATCATCGCGGCGGCCACAGCCTTCGTGGCCGAGCACGGCGGCAACGTGATCGACCTGCAGCAGCACACCAACCACACCGACGAGGCGTTCTTCCTACGGGTTGAGTTCGAGTTCGACCACTTCGACCTGGCGCGGGGCGAGATCGACGACGCCTTCGCCCCCATCGGCCAGCGCTTCGCCATGCGCTGGGCGCTCGGGTTCTCCGACCACCGGCCCCGCATCGGGCTGCTGGCGTCGCGGGAGGCCCACTGCGTGCACGACCTGTTGCACCGCTGGCGCGAGGGCGAGCTGGCCGTCGAGATCCCCGTGCTCGTCAGCAACCACACGGATCACGCGGACGCCGCCGAGTGGTTCGGTGTCGAGCACCACCACCTGCCGATCGTCGACGGCGACAAGGCGTCACAGGAGGCCGAGGTGCGCCGGGTGCTGCGCAGCCACGGGGTCGACCTGGTGGTGCTCGCCCGCTACATGCAGATCCTCTCGGCCGAGTTCTGCGCCGAGTGGCCCGAGCGGATCATCAACATCCATCACTCGTTCCTGCCGTCGTTCCAGGGCGCCCGGCCCTACCACCAGGCCCACGAGCGGGGGGTCAAGCTCATCGGCGTGACCGCCCACTACGCCACGGCCGTGCTCGACGACGGGCCGATCATCGACCAGGACGTCATCCGGGTCAGCCACCGCGACGACGTCGACGACCTGCGACGCAAGGGCCGCGACCTCGAGGTGGCGGTGCTGGCGCGGGCGGTGCTCGCCCACATCGACCACCGCACGTTGGTCTACGGCCGCCGGACCGTGGTGTTCGACTGAGCACGCGGTACCCAGGGGCCACTGTGTCGAGGAAATCCGACCGTCGGATTTCAGGTCCGAGCGCCGGTAAACCTCCACGCCGCCCCTGACGACTACCGTCCATGATCGTGTCGGGACCGATCCCCGAGCGTGGGGTCGGAGAGGCAGAGAGAGGCGCCGGACCGGACACCGCGTTCAACGTGTTCGCCCGCGAGCAACGTCAGGCACTGGTGGCGTTCGCCTGGACGCTCACCGGCGATGTGGGTGTGGCCGAGGACGTGGCGCAGGACGCGCTGCATGCGACCTGGCAGGCGTGGGGCCGCGACGGCGGCCTTCACCATCCCGAGGCGTGGGCACGTCAGGTCGTTGCCAACCGGGCCATCGACCGGGTGCGGCGCGCCGGGCGGGAGCGCCGAGCCCTCGGCCTCCTTGGCGCGCTGGCCAGATCCGACCGTGGAGCTGCCCACGACCGATCACGAGTTCTGGGAGGCGGTCCGTGCCCTGCCCGCACGGCAGGCGCAGGCGATCGCCCTGCACTACCTCGAGGACCGGCCCGTCGCCGAGATCGCCGAGATCCTCGGGTGCGCCCCCGCCACCGTGAAGGTGCACCTGCACCGGGGCCGCCGGGCTTTGGCCGACACACTCGCACCCGTCGCAGAGGAGGGACGACGATGAGCACCACCGACGAGGCACGCCTCGACGCCCTCGACCGTCGCGGCCGGACCGCCGCCCGCACGCTGCTCGACGACCTCGCCGCGCGGGGAGCGCACACGCCCGACACCGAGGACATACCGACGGTGGCGGCCACGGATCCGGCGACCGAGCCGTCGCCGATCCCGGCGACGCAACCCCCGGCGCTGCTCGAACCGACAGTGGTCCATCTCGATCGGCCGGCCGTCCGCGGGCGGTGGCGGCCGGCACGCCGCAGGTTCCTCGCGGCCGCGGTCGTGACGGCGCTCGTGGCGGTGGGCGGCGCGGTCGCGGTCGTGACCGGCGACGACGGCGATCCGGACGTGACCAGCGGCGGCGAGCCCGACCACCTCCTCCCCGGCTGGCTCCCCGCGGGCCTCCAACCGGCGTCGGCGATCGACGTCCCCGACGCTGCCGCGCTCGGGTTCGGTGCCGACATCGCGGTCTACGGCGACCCGGATACCGACGATCCCTGGTCGGCCACCCTCGCTGTAACCCATCTCGTCGCCGAAGAGGAGCTGCTGGGTGGCCCGCCGTCCGGCGGCGAGACGGTCACCGTGGCCGGTCACGACGCGAGGCTGCGCGAGGGGTTCGAGGACGGCCGGGGGTGGGAGGTCGAGTGGCAGGTCGACGACGGCCGGCTGATCGTCGGCGGCGCGCTGACCCGCGCGGAGGTTCTCGCCGCGGCCGGGACGGCCACGACCGAGCCGGCCATCGATGCATCGGGCCTTCCCGACGGCTTCACGGAGCTCGCCCGCGGACCGAACGGGGCGGCGGATTTGATGCTGTTCACGTCGCTCTTCGAGGGCAACCTCAACCGCTTCGGCGAGGGTTCCGTCGACGGCTCGGGGCTTGCCGTGACCTATGCGGCCCCGTCGGACAGCGACGCGGTGCGCACGGCGGTCGTGGTCGCCCAGCGCCCTGGCCCGGCATCGGCCGTCGATCTGCTGCGGCTGTGGTACCCCGACGCTGACGCGACCACCGTGCGGGGCCGCCACGCGGTGATCGGCCGGGGCAGTGAGCCACCAGGCTCCGCGGGCGAGGCCGGCGTCGTGGCCGTCCAGTGGGCCGAGCCCGACGGGCAACTCGTCTCCGTGGTCGGCTTCGGCGTGGCCGAGGACGCCGTGCTGCAGGTCGCCGAGGGGCTGCGCCCCGCGGGCGCCGGCGAGGTCGCCGCGTTGCGGGACGAGCACGCGGTTGCTGCGCCCCGCGCGTTCGGCGACGTGCCGGAGGGGCACGTCGTCGTGGCCTCCGGTGAGTCCCAGACGGGGCAGTGGCGGATGGTGGCCGACGCCGGGCGGGACGACAACATCGGGGCCCTCACCGTCGAGCGGGTGTCGGGCGCGATCGCCAGCACCGCCAGCAACACGGGCGACCGCGTCGAACCGCCGCTGGACCTGGTGGCCGACTTCGCGAATGGGACCGCCGTCGTCTGGGGTGTGCTCTGGGTGGACGCCGCCTCCGTGACCGTCGAGGCACCGGACGTGGAGTCGGTCACGCTCGACATCCACGAGGTCGAGGGCTGGAGCCACCCGGTCGTCGCCGATGCGTTCCCCGACGACCACTTCTCCCGCTCGACCGGCGAGGTGGTCATCGTCGCTAGGGACGAGGACGGCCGAGAGGTCGGCCGGAACAACACGGTCCTCAGCCCCGGCGGCTGACCGGCACGCCGGTCGCACTCACGTCACCGGCCACCCGCCGACACCCCGCTCAGGTCCGAAGCGCGGAAATCCGACCGTCGGCCGAGGGCCGGCGGCCCACGATGGTGCCCATGAGCGAATCCACGGCACGAGCAACCACCACCGGAGGCCGGACGCCGTCCCCGCGGCGCGTCGTCGACCTCGCGCACGTCATCACCGATGGCCTGATCACGTACCCGGGCATCCCCGCGCCGACGCTCGGGACGCACCTCACCTACGACGACTCGGCCGGCGTCTATGCCCCGGGCACCGAGTTCACCATCGGCATGATCACGATGGCGACGAACACGGGCACCTACCTGGACACGCCAGCCCACCGCTACCGCGGGGGCGACGACCTGGCCGCCGCCCCGCTGGAGCGCATGGTCGACCTCGAGGGCCTGGTGATGCGCGTCGCCGACGGCCTCGCCGTGGGTGATCGGCCGGAGATCGACGTGCCGGCGCTCGCCGCCCACGACGTCGCGGGCCGGGCGGTGCTGGTCGAGACCGGCCACGCCCGGCACTGGGGCACCGACGCCTACTTCCACGACCACCCCTACCTGACCGAGGCGGCGGCCGGCTGGCTGGTCGAGCAGGGCGCCACGCTGGTGGGCATCGACAGCCTCAACATCGACGGCACCCACACCGGCGAACGACCGGCGCACTCGACCCTGCTGGCCGCCGGCATCCCCGTGGTCGAGCACCTGACCAACCTCGACCAGCTGCCGCCGACGGGCTTCCGCTTCACCGCCGCCCCGCCGAAGGTGGCCGGGCTCGGCACGTTCACGGTGCGGGCCTTCGCCGTCATCGGCGGCTGACGCGCCCTGACCGCGGTCAGCTGGTCATCCCGCCCAGGCCGACCAGCCCCCGCGCCAGCTCGATCTCGCCCATGTGCCGCAGGCCGTGCTGGTAGATCCAGCACTCGAGGGCGTCGAGGACGGTGATGCCTGCGTCGCCGGCAACGCGGGCGCTGTAGGTGTCGGCGACGACCGGCGGCAGCGGCCGGGGGACGATGACTCTCATCAGCTCGGCGTCGTCGAGCCGGTCGAGCCACGCCTCGGTGCGGGCGAACACCGCCCGCTGGTAGTCGCCGAACGCCGTGTAGTCGCCGATGCGCTGGTGCACCATCTCGGCCACGGTGCGCTCCTTGCCGTGGTCGTCGACGGCCATGCGCACCCGGGCCTGCCACTCGGCGCCCCACAGCACCGGTTCGCCGCTGATGACGGCGAACGAGGTGTCCTGCATGTTCGTGTAGTGGAAGAGCGAGAAGGCGATGGGGAGCACGCCCTCTCGCTCGAAGTGGTTGACGTGATCGACGTCCATCGTGGCGAGCGCATCCGCGTACAGCGAGTGCATGGCCCGCATGCGCCGCCGGAGCGAGTCGAGCACCAGGCGGTCGGTCGTCGTCTCCGTCACACGGCCAACGGTAAGTATTGTCATGGGTCCTGTCAATAGTTAGGGTCGAGGGAGTGACTGACACCTCCGCCCCACCCGACGGGCGCAACCTCCGGCGCGACCGCAACCGTGACGCCGTGGTCACGGCCCTGCTGGAGCTCTACCGCGAAGGCGACCTGGCGCCCAGCGCAGAGGCGATCGCGGCGCGGGCCGGCATCTCGGTGCGCTCGCTGTTCCGCTACTTCGACGACGCCGACGCCATGGTGCGGGCGGCCATCGCCCGCCAGCAGCAGCACCTCGCCCCGCTGTACGCGCTCGACGCCTCGCCCGACCAGCCCCTCGCCGAGCGGGTCGACCGCTTCGTCGCCGGGCGGGTGCGGCTCGTCGAGGGCATGGGCGAGGTCGGGCGGGTGGCCCGGGCGCTGACAGCACGGCAGCCGCTGATCCTGGCCGAGCTGGCCCGCATCCGCGGCACGCTCCGCCGCCAGCTGAGCGACCTGTTCGCGCCCGAGCTCGACGCCCTCCCGCCCGAGCAGCGGCGGGCGACCCTCGCCGCGGCGGACGTCATCACGTCGTGGGAGTCGTTCGACCTGATGCACAACGATCAGGGCCTGAGCCGCGAGGCAGCCGAGTCGGCCATGGGTGCGGCGTTGCTGCGGCTGCTCGACCCGGAGTCCGGTCGCTGATGCGGGCCTCGGTCCGCAGGGACACGCTCGTCGGCGTCGCCGCGGACACCGCGTGGGGGGTCGTCGGGCGTCCGGACGTGCTGCACCACTGGTTCCCCGGCATCGTCGACTGCCGCGTCGAGGGCGACCGACGCACGGTCACGTTGCGCACGGGTCTGACCCTCGACGAGACGATCCTCACCAACGACCCGCTGCAGCGCCGGTTCCAGTACCGGATCGCAGGCGGGTTCTTCACCGAGCACCTGGCATCGCTCGACGTGATCGCACTGACCGATGACTCCTGCCTGGTCACCTACGCCAGCGACGCCGACCCCGCCACGATGGCGATCGTGCTCGGCGGCGCCATGGGCGCCGCGCTGGCGGAGCTGCGCCGCCAGCTCGAGGCCGGCGCCGGACCCGCCATCGACGCCACAGAGGGGGAGGACCGCTGATGGGCCGCAAGATCCTGTTCGTGACCACCGACCAGCAGCGCTACGACACGCTGGGGTGCAACGGCGGCACGCTCAGCCGCACCCCGGTCGTCGACGGGCTGGCCGCGCAGGGCATCCGCTACGAGCGGGCGATCCCGCAGTCGGTCGTGTGCATGCCGTCGCGCTCGACCGTGCTCACCGGGCAGCACCCGAGCACGCACGGCGTGTGGATGAACGGCGTCGCGCTGCCCGTCGACGCGCCGTCGGTGGCGGCCGTCCTGCACCGGTCCGGATACCGCACGGCGCTGGTGGGCAAGCCGCACTTCGAGCCGTTCCTCGACCCGTTCGGGCGCTTCGCCGAGAACCGCCTCGCCCGCGACGGCGTGCCCACGGTCGAGTCGCCGTGGGCGGACGGCAGCACGGGTCCCCACCGCGGGTTCGATCACCTCGAGTTCGCCACCCACATCCCGGTCGGCCCCCTGCACTACGCCCGCTGGATGAACATGGCGCACCCCGAGGCCGTCGGCGGCTTCTACCCCGTTCTCGACGCCGAACTCGAGGTCAACGCGGCCGGCGGCGGCGCGACCGGCGCCCCGCAGGTGCACGACAACCCGGTCCCCCGCGGCTGGTACCACACCGACTGGGTGGCCGACCGCACGATCGCCTGGCTCGACGGCCTCGACGCCGACGACGACTGGTTCTGCTGGATGAGCTTCCCGGACCCCCACCACCCGTGGGACCCGCCGGCCTCCGAGATGCAGCGGGTCGACTGGCGCGACGTGCCGCTGCCGGCCGGTTACATCGAGGACCCCGCCGAGAGGGAGCGCGTCCTCGACGCCAAGCCCCGCCACTGGCGGCTCTGGTACGACGGCGCGCTCGTGTCGAACTTCGAGGCGCCGACCCGGTGGGTGCCGGCCACGTTGACCGCCGACCAGGTGCGCGAGGTCAACGCCCGCAACGCCGTCGAGGTCGAGCTCATCGACGAGGCGCTGGGCCGGGTGCTGGCCGCCGTCGCCGCCCGCGGTTGGGCCGACGAGCTGGACGTCGTGTTCACGACCGACCACGGCGAGTTGCAGGGCGACTTCGGGTTGCTGTTCAAGGGGCCGTACCACGTCGACGGCCTGATGCGGCTGCCGTTGATCTGGCGGCCGGCGCCCCTGGCGGGGGTGGCGCCGGCCGCCGTCACCCGACCGGTCGGGCTGGTGGACCTGGCGCCCACGTTCTGCGCGGCGGCCGGCCTGCCGGCCGAGCCGTGGATGGAGGGCGACGTGCTGCCGGTCGACGACGGCGACGCCGACGCCCGCCGTTCGGGCCGTGCGATCACGGAGTGGGACAGCGAGTTGCTCGGCGTCGGCGTGCACCTGCGGACCATCACCCGCGACGGCTGGGTGTGCACCACGTATCAACCGGGCACGGTGCACGACGGCACCGAGGGCGAGCTGTACGGCCTCGCCGACGACCCGCTCCAGCAGGTCAACCGCTGGGATGACCCGGCCTGCGCCGGCGTGCGCAGACGACTTGGTCGACGACCTGCGGGCCCAGATGCGGCCGGCACGCACCCCGAGATTGCCCCTGGACGCCCCCGTGTGAGGTCAGGCTACGATCCGACCGACTGATGGTCAGTCCATCAGTCCAATCGTCAGACCAGTCAGTCACACATCGGACCGAGCACCAAGGACGAACCCTCATGGCCCAACCGCACACGCTGATCTTCGTCGACCTCCCGGCCAACGACCCCGAGGCATCCGGCCGCTTCTACGAGGCCGTGTTCGGCTGGCAGGTCGAGGGGCGCCCCGCCGGGACGTTCGCCCGCGCCGTGCCCGGTGGCGAGTTCCCGCTGTCCGACGGCAGCGACTCGGGCGTCGGCAACCTGCACCTCGGCATCTTCAACACCGCCACGCAGATCCCCGAGCCCAACGACACGCTCGCCCACCCCGGTGACCGCCCCGGTGGACCGATGCCCCGTGTGTACATCCTGGTCAGCGAGGACGACACCATCGAAGCCGTGCTCGACCGGGCCGCCGCCGAGGGCGCCAAGATCGACTGGCAGCCCGTGTGGTGGGGAGAGTTCGGCGGCTGGTGCGGCGCCTTCACCGACCCGTGGGGCGTGCAGATCCTGCTGTGGACCAAGGGCTCGGTGCGACCCGCTCCCGACGAGGCCTGACCTCGTTGACGACGCCCCTCCCAGGCGCGGACACCGAGCGGTACGTGCGTGCCCCCTATGTGACCGCGCGGGCGCCCCGCGCGATGGTCGCCGCCGTCGATCGGCTGGCGGCGGAGGCTGGTGTGGCCGCGCTGCGGGCAGGTGGCTCGGTGGCCGACGCCGCCGTGGCCGCCAGCGCCACGCTGGCGGTGACCACGCCGCACATGTGCGGGATGGGAGGCGACCTCTTCGCCGTCGTGACCCGGCCCGGCTCGCCGCCCGAGGTGCTCAACGCCTCGGGCCGGGCGGGGTCGGGCGCCGACCCCGAGCGCTTCCGGGCCGAGGTCGGCACCGTGATGCCGTTCCGCGAGGACATCCGGCTCGTGACCGTGCCGGGCTGCGTCGACGGCTGGCTGGCCCTGCACGAGCGCCATGGCCGACTGCCGCTGGCCGACGTGTTGGCCGACGCGCTCGGGTACGCCACCGACGGGTTCCCCGCCTCGCCGCTGCTGGCGGCCAAGGCCCCCGAGGTGGTCGGACGGCCCGGCGCGGACGACCTCACGTCGGTCGCGCCGTTGCGGGCCGGCACCCGCGTGCGCCGGCCCGGTGTCGCCCGTTCCCTGCAGGCCATCGTCGACGACGGCCGGGCGGGCTTCTACGAGGGCGAGTTCGGCCGGGGCCTGATCGAGCTGGGCGCCGGTGAGTTCACACCCGACGACCTTGCCCGCGACCAGGCCGACTGGGTCGAGCCCGTGCGCATCCGCGCCTGGGGGCACGACCTGTGGGGCCCGCCGCCCAACTCGCAGACCTACCTCACACTGGCCTCGGCATGGATGGCCGAGTGCGTCGGCCTGCCCGCCGGCGTCGACGGACCCGACGATCCGCTGTGGGCCCACGTGCTCGTCGAGGCGACCCGCCAGGCCGGTCACGACCGGCTCTCGGTGCTGCACGAGCACGCCGACGGCGACGCGCTGCTCGACCCCGCCCGCCTCGGCCCCCGGGCCGACGCGATCGACCCCGACACGGCCGGCAAACTGCCCGCCCCCGCCGCCGCGGGTGGGACGATCTTCCTCGCCGTCGCCGACGCCGACGGCAACGGCGTGGCGCTGATCCAGTCGAACGCCGCCGGCTTCGGCTCGTACCTCGTCGAGCCGAGCACGGGCATCTTCCTGCACAACCGGGGCTGCGGGTTCTCGCTCGTGCCCGGTCACCCGGCCGAGTACGGCCCGGGGCGGCGCCCGCCGCACACGCTGGCCCCCGTCGTCGCCACCCGCCCCGACGGCTCGCTGCACGCGATCGTCGGCACCATGGGCGGCGACAGCCAGCCCCAGGTGGTGCTGCAGCTGCTGGCGCGCCTGCTCGCCGCCGGCCAGGACCCGGCCACCGCGGTGGCCGCCGGCCGCTGGGTGCTGGGCTCGCGCCGCGACCCCACGTTCGACGTGTGGCAGGAACCCGAGTCGATCCGGGTGCGGGTCGAGGGCCACGCCCCCGCCGCCTGGGCGTCGGGCCTGGCCGACCGCGGCCACCCGGTCGAACCGATGGACGACTACGACGACCGCGCGGGCCACGCCCACGTGATCGTCCGCCACGACGACCACCTGGCCGGCGCCGCCGATCCCCGCGCCCTGGGCGGCGGCGTGGCCGTCTGGTGAGCGCTCATTGGAGGGCGGGCGGGTGGTGCCGGCGGTCGATCCTGGTCTCGGCCACTGAGAGCGCGACGAACGCGAGGGCGAGGCTGCCGACCACGTCGGACGTCCAGTGGACGCCGAGCCAGACCCGGCTCCACCCGACGAGGACGATGGTGGACGAGGCGAGGACGGTCAGGGCCCACCAGAGCCAGCGACGGTGCACGTAGAGGCCGGCGATCACGTGGACGAACCCCCACGTGGCCGCGGCGGCCAGGACATGCCCGCTGGGGTATGAGAAGCCGGTGCCGAGCACGAGGCGGGCTCCCGCCGGGCGCGGCCGCGCGTCGAGGTCCTTGAGGAGCCACTCGACCGGTGGCCGGGCCATGACCACGACGACCATGACGAGGGCAACGGAACGGCAGCGCCGAGCCGCGAGCGCCACCCCGGCTGCGCCGGCGGCGAGGACGACCGGCGTCGAGCCCAGCCGGGAGATCCAGAGCGCGGCCCGATCGACCCAGGGAGACCTGAGCTCGACGCACGCCTCGGTGATCGGCCGGTCCCACGCCAACGCCGCGCCGCTGCGGATGGTGGCAGCCACGCCGAGGAGGACGACGACGGCGAGGGCCGCGGGTGTGAGCCACGGCCACCGCTGGCGGATCCCTCGGAGCGAGGCCGGCGGTGACCGGTGCAGGTCGTCGCCCGTCTCCGTGCCTGAGCGCAGCGGCGCCGTGCTCAGCGTGCCGGGGGGACTGGGCAGGTCGGCCGGCCGTGTGGCGCCGGGGCTGTCGGGCATGACATCACCTCCTGCACGGCCCGAGGCACGATCGACCGTGGCAGAGGTCGCTTGACCTGCGCTGAACAGGAGGCGATCAGCGGACCTGCACGGCGCCGGCCCGAGCCGAGCAGGTCAGGTCACAGCACCGGCCACTTGGCCTTGTCGGGCAGGCCGGAGCGGCCGGTGATGGCCTCGCCCGCGGCCTGGGCGTCGGCCCACAGCTTGTCCTCGTCGATGGTGGTCATGCGGTGGTCGTCGACCACGACCCGGCCGTCGACCAGGACCGTGTGGACACCCCGGCCGTCGGCCGACCAGACGAGCTGGTTGGCCACGTTGAGCAGCGGGCGCCATTCGGGCCGGTCGGTGTCGTGCAGCACGACGTCCGCCCGCTTGCCCACCTCGAGGGAGCCGATCTCGTCGTCGAGACGCATGGCCCTGGCCCCGCCGAGCGTCGCCATCTCGTACGCCTTCTCGGCCGGGAACATCTGCGGGTCCTGGCGGGCGTCCTTGAACAGCCCCGCCACCAGGTATGTGGCCCGCATCAGGTCGGAGTAGTTGGAGGCGTTGTTGCCGTCGGTGCCGATGGCGACGTTGACGCCCTTCGCCACCATCTCGGGGAACTTGCCCACCTGGGTCACGCCGTAGCTCACCTTGAGGGCGGTGGTCGGGCAGTGGGCCACGTGGGCCCCGTGCTGGGCGAGCAGGTCGACCTCGCGGTCGTCGAGCTGCACGCAGTGGGTGATGACCGGCTGGGCGTCGAGCACGCCGATCTCGGCCAGGTGCGCGATCGGCCGTTGCCCGAAGGCGGCGACGAAGGCGTCGGGGTCGGTGGTCGCCGGCGACATGTGGAAGCTCATCCCCGTGTCGTGCTCGGCGGCCAGCTCGGTCGCCGCCCGCCACAGGGGATCGGAGCATGTGGTGTGCCCCACCAGGATCGACCAGGCGGAGATGCGCCCGTCGTCGTGGGCGGCGGCACCGGCGTGCTCGGTGAGCGAGCGCTGCAGGCGGTCGATCGCCTGGTCGGTGGTCTGGCGGTAGACGTCGGGCTCGGGCGGCAGGTCCCACACCCACGGGCCGACCCGGCCGCGGATGCCCACCTCGACCAGCCCGTCGACCACCTCGTCGAGGAAGCGGATGGTGCCCGCCTCGAGGAAGGTGGTGGTGCCGCTGCGCAGCATCTCGACCGCGGCGAGCTGTCCGGAGATGCGCTCCTCGGGTGCCTCGAACGCCGCGTACAGCGGGCACAGCCAGGCGAAGACGTTCTCCTCGAACGGCGTGTCGTCGGGGACGTAGCCGCGGGTCGGCCGGCTCACCGGTGATGTGGATGTGCGTGTTGACCATGCCCGGCGTGACGACGAACCGGTCGCCGCCGATCACCCGCGCCGGGAGGTACCGGGCCTCGAGGTCCGCACGCTTGCCGACGGCGACGATGCGCCGGTCGGTGACGGCGACGGCACCGTCGTGGATGACGTCGCGGGTCGCGTTCATGGTGACGACGTACCACCCCGTGACCAGCAGATCGCAGGGCTCGGGGACGGTGGTCTGGTCGGTCATGCGCTCTCCTCGGACGTCGGCGGGGCTTGGTGGCGACGAAGACCTGGTTGAACCCGATGGGCTCCAACAGGCGGATGCGGCCGAAGCCGTGCCCCGCCAGCAGGCCGCGCATCTCCTCGGGGGTGAACGTGCGGCCGCGGGCCGTGGCGGCGACCATCGTCAGACCCATCAGCACGCCGAACGGGTTGAGCTTGCGGGCGTTGTCCGGGAAGTAGTCGGCGACGATCAACCGCCCGCCGGGCCGCAGCGCGTCCCAGGCCCGGGCCAGCAGCCGTCGTGAGCCCTCGTCGCCCTCGGCCCGGCACACGTGGCCCAGCACCACCAGGTCGTAGGCCCCGGGCTCCCAGTCGATCTCGAAGTAGTCGCCCGGCCGCAGCTCGGCCCGATCGGCGACCGCGGCCTCCGCCAGGCGTTCGGCCGCGTGCTCGACGACGCCGGGCAGGTCGTTCACGACCGCGGTGGCGTCGGGGCACTGGGTGAGGAAGGCGACGGACCACGGGGCACCCCCGGCGCCGACGTCCAGCACCCGCAGCGGTCGGCCCGCCCGCGTCAGGCCCAGCAGCGCGGCGGTGCGGTCGGCGGCCCGCCGTTGGGTGGGGAAGGTGGCCCGCACGAGCGGCAGGTAGAAGCTGGCGGGGTCGTCGTCGACCGGCGACACCGGCCGGCCGGTCCGCACCGTGTCGGCGAGGCGCTCCCAGTTGCCGAGCGGCCCGTTCGCCACGGCGACGAGGGCCGCCATCGTGGCCGGGCCGTCGCTGGTCAGGTAGCGCTCGGCCGTCTCGTTCAGCTCGTAGGTGCCCCGCACCTGGTCGAGCAGCCCCAACGCCACCAGCCCGTCGAGCAGGGCGGCCAGGTGTGGCGGCGAGGCGTCGAGCGCGCCCGCCAGGGGTTCGACCGTGGACGGCCCCTGCGCGGCCAGCGCGTCGAACACGCCCAGGTCGACCGCAGCGACCAGCGCCCAGTACGACGCATAGCCCTGGATGACTCCCCACACCGGAGCGGCGGGCGGCGGCTTGACATCGCGCCACGGCCGGCCCACCCGCTCGGCGATGTGGGTCTTCTTGAGCTCCGGGTACGGCGGGTCGCGGGGGATCACGGTCGCCGGCCTGTCACGGGCGCAGCAGGATCTTGCCGAAGAAGTCGGAGCGCAGCAGCTTGTCCTGCGCAGCGGCGGCATCGGCGAGCGGGTACTCCGAGTCGATCACCGCGCTGAAGTCGTGGGCGCAGAAGTGCTCCCAGGCCGCGGCGAACTCGTCGGGCAGGTAGGCGTCGCTGCCCAGGATCTGCAGCCCGAAGTGGTAGGCGTACCCGAGCGACGGGATGGTGGCCTGGTCGCCGGTCGTGTTGCCGCAGTACACCAGCCGGCCGCGTGGCTTCAGCGAGAACAGCGAGGCGTCCCACAGCGCCGGGCCCACGTGGTCGAACACCATGTCGACGCCCAGGCCGCCGGTCACCTCGCGGGCCCAGCCGGCGATGTCGGTGTCGCGGTTGACCTGCACGTGGTCGGCGCCGAGGTCGAGGGCCCGCTGGCACTTGTCCTCGGTGCCGGCGGTGGCGAGCACGGTGGCGCCCGCCCGCTTGGCCAGCTGGATCGCCGCGACGCTGAGACCACTGCCCGCGGCGTGCACCATGCAGCGTCTCGCCGTCCGCCAGCCGGCCGATCGTGAACAGGGAGTGCCAGGCCGTGAGCCATGCCGTGGGGAACACGGCGGCCTTCTCGATCGGCATGGTGTCGGGCACCGGGTGCACGTGGGTCTCGGGGGCGAGGCACAGCTCGGCGTACCCGCCGGCGACGGTGCCGCCGATGACACCGAGGCTGCCGTACACGTCGCCCATGCCCACATAGGTGGAGCCGTCGGGAACGCCGGCGAGCGACGGGTCGACGACCACGCGATCGCCCACCCGCACGCGGGTGACGTCGGCGCCCACCTGGGCCACCGTGCCGGCAACGTCCATGCCGGCGATGTGCGGCAGGGTGAAGCCCTCCAGCGCGAACCAGCCGTTGCGCTGCACGACGTCGAGGTGGTTGAGCGCCGCGGCCTCGACGCGCGACGACCACGTCACGGGCCAGCGGCACCGGGTCGGGCACCTCGACGTGCTGCAGCACCTCGGGCCCACCGGTCGCCTCGTAGAGCATGGCCTTCATCGTCTGATCCCCTTCAACGTCTCGACCCGTCAGACCCACGGCCGGAAGTCGGCCTTGCGGATCACGCAGTGCACGCCCTTGACCGTGTCGACCACCTGGCTGACCTCGAAGTCCGCGGCCGCGCTCAGGTAGGCGTAGGCGACGTGGCGCTCCATCCCCTGCGTCTGGGACAGGAACGCGATCGCCGCTCGCACCGCCTTGCGCATGGCCTCGTCGAGGTCGACGTCCATGCCCATCGGCACCCAGGCGTCGGCCGTCTCGACCATCGGCCGGTCGAGTGCGCCCACCACCGCCGCCGCCTCGTCGCCCCGCAGGACGTCGAGGCGGAACGTGCCGCGCAGGCTCGCCTCCATGGCGGTGAGCGCGACCTCGCCGTCGCCCTGCGCGTAGTGCGGGTCGCCGACGTGGAACAGTGCGCCAGCGGCCTGCACGGGCAGGTACAGCGTCGACCCCACGTTGAGCAGGTTCACGTCGATGTTGCCGCCGTGGTCGCCGGGCGGGGTCGAGTGGACCGGCTCGTCGGTGGCGGGGGCCACGCCCATCACACCCATGAACGGCGCCAGCGGGAAGTGCACCGTGCGATCGCCGGCGTAGGGCATGACGCCGTACAACCCGCCCCCGTGCTGCTCGACCGTGGCGAACACCATGACGGTGCCCTCGCTCTCCGGCGTCTCCGGCATCTCGCCGGGCAGGGCGCCCCAGCCGTGGCGGTTGGAGATCACGCCGTAGGGCGTGCGCAGCGCCAGCTGGAGGATGTCCACCTTGAGCACGTCGCCTGGTTCGGCGCCCCGGACCGCGACCGGACCCGTCATCACATGGGGGCCGCCGGTACCGCGGTCGACGTCGGACCCGGCGATGGCCACGGCGTCGGCCAGCACCCCGTCGGCGTCGACGCCGTGTCGCGTGAAGAACCCGACCGGCTCGCGCCCCTGATCCTCGAGGATGCCCTCGTGCGACAGGGCGTCGATCGTCACCGTGTCGCCTGCGTCGACCGTCAGCGCCGGCGGGGTGGCGGCATTGGGCAGCCAGCCCCACAGGGAGGTGTCAGGCGTGGTCGGCAGGTAGTGGCGGCCGGGGACGGCACCGTCACCTGGTTGGAGCACGACGGTGGTCAACGCCTCACCTCGACGGGAGTGGGAGCGGGGCTCGGCCAGTGGGCGAGGTAGCGCTGCACGAGCCAGCGGTTGAACTGCCGGTGGGTCTCCTCCTGCCAGGCGTAGCGGCCCCGGGGAGCGAAGCGCGAGCGCAGGCCCCGCTGCACCTGGGTGGTGGCGTGCACGTCCTGGGCGACGATGCCCTGTACACCCACCGACGACAGTGCGAACTTGTCCTCGAACAGCGGATCGTCGAGGGCGGACGGGTGGAACAGGTAGCCGATCTCGATGTCGATCGTGCCGGCCGACACCGGCCGGATGAGGAAGTAGAAGACCTGATCGGGGGCGAGCCCGATGGTCAGGGTGGGTGGCAGCAGGGCGAAGGTGACCCGCCAGCGCTCGTCGTCGGTCAGGTCGGGGAAGACCGGGAGCAGCGCCTTCTGCGTGGCGTTGAACCCGCCGTCGATGTGGGTGAACCCGTTGGTGCGGAAGATGGCGGCGTCAGCGTCGTCCCATGCGTCGAAGGCCGCGTCCTCGCTGCGGCAGAAGTCGTGCACGCCCTGGTGCAGCTTGTTGGCGTGGTAGCCGTCGTTGAAGTTCTCGAACATGACCTTCCAGTTCCACGGCATGCCGTCGAACCTGTCGGTCTCGGGGCGGCCGACGCACCGGTCGAGGTCGAAATGCGCGACGTAGGGCTCGAGCTTGGCCAGGCGGGGAGCGAGAGGCGGCGCGTCGTCGTCGAACGTGCAGAACACGAAGCCGTGCCACTGCTCGGTGCGCAGCTGCGGCAGCCCCCAGTCGGCCTTGTCGAACCCGACGGTCTGCTCCATCGACTGAGCGCCGAGCAGTCGGCCGTCGAGCCCGTAGATCCAGTGGTGGTACGGGCACTTGAACGTGCCGCACCGGCCCTCGCCCTCGGCGACGACCATGCCGCGGTGCTGGCACACCGACGACAGCACCCGCACGACGCCGTCCTTGCCCCGCACCATCACGAGGGGCTCGTCGACCAGTGTGAGCGTGACGTAGTCGCCGGGCTCGGGGACCTGGCTCGTGCGACCGACGCAGAGCCACTCGTGACCGAAGATCGACTGCTTCTCGAAGTCGAAGAACTCGGGGCTCGTGTAGACGCTCGGGGGCAGGGTGCAGGCCTCGCTCGTTGGTCCGGTCGATGCGTCGAACGATCGGGCCAGGTCCTCGGTCAGCACCGTCATGCTCGGTCCCCTGTCGGCTGCGCGAATGAGTCTTCCCAGAAATGGACTGATGGACTGACCATCAGTTCGTCAGTAGGTCTAGCATCTCCGCGATGGCGACGAGCGCACGAATCCGTGAACGGCGTGTGACGCCGACACCGGCACCGACGGCACCCAGGGGTAAGGTGCGGCGCTTGGTGGCGAACCCGTCGGCCGACGCACCCGAGCTGGGGCCGAGCGACGTCGCCCACCTGGCCGACGAGCTGGCCGAGCTGGCCCTGGCGGGTCAGGGTTGGCCCGACCTGCTCGCCCGCCTCGCCACGGGCGCCGGCCGCGAGGCCCGGCTGATCGGCGTGCACGGTGGCGTCATCGCCGCCGCACCCGACGACGGCAGCGCGGAGGGCGTCGAACCGTCCGCGGTCGCCGCTCTGGCCGATGCGGAGGAGCCAACCTCGGTGACCTGTGCCGACGGCTGGACGGGTGCCGCCGTGCCGCTGCGCGCCGGCCCCCGACGGGCCGGCCTGCTGCTGCTGCAGGAACCCCTCACCGACGGCCAGCGGGCTCTTCTCCTCGCCGCCCGGGTGCCCGTGTGCATCGAGGCCGTCCGCCGCGACGTCGAGGCCGCCGCGCGCGCCGAGAGCGCCAGCCGCCTCATCGACGAGGTGCGCTACGGGCCGCTGCGCCACCCCGACGAGGTCCTGCGCGCCGCCGAGCGGTTCGGCATGGCCCTCGACCGGCCCCACACCGCCGCTGTCTTCGCTTACGACGGCGCCAACCAGCGCACCTGGGCGACTGCGCTCAGCTGGATCGAGATGCCGGTCCGCCAGGACGACGGCCTCGGCTGGACCGTGCTCGTCGACGACGTGGACGCCGAGCTGGGCCGCATCCGCACCCGTCTGCAGGGGATGGTGGGCGACGACGCCCGCGTGCTCGCCGCCACCGGATCGGTCGTCAGCGATGTCACCGAGACCGCCCGGTCGTTCTTCGAGGCCGAGGTGGCCCTGTCGTTCCTGCGGCGCCGTCGTCGGGCGGTCGAGCTGCGCTTCTCGTCGCTCGGCCTGTCGGGCCTGTTGCTGTCGGTGCCCCAGGACCGGCTGCGCGAGTTCGTCGAGGCGCAGCTGGGACCTATCGCCCACCGCGAGGACCTGCTCGCCACGCTGGCAGCGTGGATGGAGACCAACGGCAGCCGGGCCGCCGTGGCGCACCGACTCGACATCCACCGCAACTCGGTCGGCTACCGCATGGGCAAGATCCGCGAGCTGCTCGACTTCGACCCGCTCGACGCCCAGGCCGGCGTGCAGATCCAGTCGGCCCTGCTCGCCCGCGAGATCCTCGCGGTGCTCGACGAGCACGGCGACCGCCCCCGCGGCGAGCCCGTCAACCCCCGGCCGTAGGCGCCGTGGGCTCCCAGACGACAACGGCGCCCCTCGACGCGCGGGCCGCGACCCGGTAGACCACCGGCCCATGGTCGTGCCACCGCCGACCGTGTACCACCGGTTGTTGGGTTGGCATGCGCCCGACATGCGCCGCCTCGTGACCGCCGCGGCCATCGGCCTGGTCGTCGGGCTGGGGGCGGCGACGTTGGTCCGGTGGCAGGTCGCCCTGCTCCTCGGGTGGGACGCGGCCGCGTCGGTGTTCCTGGGCAGCGTGTGGCCGATCATCGTCCGCGCCGACGGGCCGGGCACCGAGCGGCTCGCGACCCGCGAGGACCTGACCCGCGACACGGCCCGCCTGCTCCTGCTCGGCGCGAGCACGGCCAGCCTGGTCTCGGTGATGTTCGCCCTCCGCCTGGCCGGCCGGCAGGGTGGCAACCAGCAGCTGCTGCTCGTCGCCATCGCCACCCTGACCGTGGTGGCGTCGTGGGCCGTACTCAACACGGTCTTCACGCTGCGGTACGCGGGCGACTACTACGGAGCGCCCGCCTCGCCCGCCTCGCCCGCCGACCCCAACGAGCCCATCGACTTCGGCGGGGCGCCCGCCGACGACCGGCCCGACTATCGGGATTTCGCCTACATCGCCTTCACGATCGGCATGACCTACCAGGTCTCCGACACCAACTTGCGCAACCGGAGGATCCGCCGCACGGTGCTGCTCCACGCGGTGTTGTCGTACGTGTTCGGCGTCGTGATCGTGGCGGCGGCCGTGAACATCATCGCCGGACTGGCGAGCTGACGCGGGTCAGCTCCGGATCTGGACGTTGAGCGCCTTGAGGGCCGTGTAGGCGTCGATGCCCGTGCGCGAGGCGCCGCTCATCTTGCGGGGCTCGCCGCGGCCGCCGTTCATGTCGGGAGCGAAGTGGCAGTTGATGTTGACCTCGCCGGCGTCGAGCCGGTCGGCGGCCTGGAACGCCCGCTCGATGTGGCTCGAGAACACCGTGGCGTTGAGCCCGTAGCGGGTGCTGTTGGCCAGGCGGATCGCCTCGTCGTCGTCGGCGAAGGGCACCGCGGCGAGCACCGGGCCGAAGACCTCGGTCTGCTCCAGCTCCGACCCGGGCCGGACCCGGCCGAGCACGGTGGGGGCGACGAACGTCGAGCGGGCCCCCTCTGGCACCGACCCGCCGCCCACCAGCTCGGCGCTGCCATCGCCGACCGCCCGGTCGACGAAGCCGCGCACCCGCGCGGCGTGGCCCTCGCTGATGAGCGGGCCGATGAACGTGTCGGGGTCGAGCGCATCGCCGATGGGCAGGTAGCCCGCCTGCTCGGCCACCCGGGCCACGACCTCGTCGTACACCTTCTCGTGCACGAGCAGCCGGCTCCCGGCCACGCACACCTCGCCCATGTTCACGAACGCGGCCATCATCGCCCAGCCGGCGGCCTGCTCGAGATCGGCATCGTCGAACACGATGACGGGCGACTTGCCGCCCAGCTCGAGGTGGACCGGCGTGATGTTGCGGGCTGCCGTGGCCATGACGCGAGCGCCGGTCTCGACACCGCCGGTGAGGCTGACGAGGTCGACCCGGGGGTCGGACACGAGCTGCTCGCCCACCGTCTCGCCCCGGCCGAGGACGACGTTGAGCGTGCCGGCGGGGACGCCGCAGTCGGCCAGGATGCGGGCCAGCTCGATGGTGGTGACGACCGCCTCCTCCGGCGGCTTCACGATCATCGAGCAGCCGGCGGCGAGGGCGGCGGCGATGCGCTGGCTGCCGGTCATCAGCGGGCCGTTCCACGGCAGCAGCTCGACGACCACGCCGGCGGGCTCGCGCAGGCGCATGGTCAGCACCTCGGGGCCGCCCCCGGGCAGCAGCTCGGGCGGGAACGAGGCGCGGCGCACGTCGCCGTGCAGCTCGCGGGCGAGGCCGGCGGCGTACGAGAATGCGGTGGCGGCCTCGTGCACGTCGTAGACGAGGGCGCCGCCGACGGCCTTGCCGGTGTCGGCGGCCTCGAGGGTGGCCAGCCGGTCCGCCTCGCCGCGGATGCGGGCGGCGACCGCGTCGAGCACCTCGGCCCGGCGGGCCTGGGGCATGCGCCGCCACTCGCCGCCGTCGAACGACGTGCGGGCCGCCGCCAGCGCGGCGTCGACCTCGTCGGGTGTGGCCTCGGCCCAGGTGCCGTGCTCGTCGCCCGTGGAGGGATCGACGATCGGGCTGGTGGTCCCCGCCCGGTGCGCCTCGCCGGCGATGATCTGGGGGTACGGATCGCGGTCGAAGAGGTCGGCGACGATGCGGGCTCGTGACACGGCGGGGGGTCCTCTCTCCAGCGCGAGGCTGTGCTGTCGGCACCAACGATCGGCGGCCGTTGTGGTGCCCCTACCCCGATAACCGGGGTCGGGCGGGGCCGTAGGATCACACAGCATGGCTGGTGAGCACAATGGTGCCGACGAGCACAACAACAGACCCGATCTGCTGGTCATCGGCGGGCGAGTCGTCACCATGGACGGGACGCGGCGCGTCCTCGACCCCGGCGCGGTGGCCGTCGCCGGTGACCGCATCCTCGCTGTGGATTCACCCGACGCCCTGCGGTCCCAGTGGCCCGGCACCGCCGAGCTCGACGCCCGGCAGGGTGTCGTCACGCCCGGCATGGTCAACGGGCACCAGCACCTGACCGGCGACCCGCTCGTACGTGGCTGCATCCCCGACGACCTGCCCCCGGGCAGCTCCATCTTCCAGTGGGCCGTCCCCGTCCACGGTGCCCACACGCCCGACGACGACGAGCTGACCGCCGCCATCAGCACCGTCGACAGCCTGCGCAACGGCGTCACCACGGTGATCGAGGCCGGCACCATCGCCCACCCGGACCGTGTCGGCGCGGGTGTGCTCGCCGCCGGCGGCCGGGCGTCGATGGGCACATGGGGCTGGGACGTCGAACAGGGGCCGTTCGCCGGCCCCCGCCGACGAGGTGCTCGACCGCCAGCGGGCCGTGATCGACATGTTCCCCGCCGGCGGCCAGGTCGAGGGCTGGGTCACGCTCGTTGGCCACAGCCTGGCGTCCGACGCCCTGCTGGCGGGGGCCGCCGACCTGGCCCGCGAGCGCGGCACCAACATGACGATGCACCTGTCGCCCACGTCGTCCGACCCCGAGGAGTACCTGCGGCGACACGGCCGCCGGCCGGTCGTCCACCTGCAGCACCTGGGCGTGCTCGGGCGGCACCTCCTGCTCGGCCACGGCGTGTGGCTCGACGACGACGAGGTCGAGGCCGTGCTCGCCAGCGGCACCGCCATCGCCTACTGCCCCTGGGCCTACCTGCGACTGGGCCAGGGCGTCTGCTCGCACGGGCGCCACGCCGAGATCGCGCGGCGGGGCGGGCGCATCGCCCTGGGCTGCGACGCGTCCAACGCCGGCGACGCGCCGGACATCCTGCGGGCGGCGGCGCTGGCCGCCGGCCTGGCGAAGGACACCCGGGTCGATCCCACCTGGTTCGGCGCCCATGACACGTTCGAGTGGGCGACCATCGCCGGCGCCGAGGCCGTCGGCATGGCCGACCGGATCGGCTCGATCGAGCCCGGCAAGCTGGCCGACCTGGTGATCCACGACGCCTCCGGGCCGCAGTGGGCGCCTGACGCCGACGTCGCCCTCCAGCTCGTGTGGGGCACCGACGGGCGCACCGTGCGCGACGTGCTCGTCGGCGGGCGGGTCGTCGTCCGCGACGGTCGCTCCACCCTGGTCGATGAGGCCGCCCTCCACGACGAGGCGGTCGCCGCGTCCCGCGCCATCCTGGCCCGGACCGGCATCGAGGTCCCCCATCGCTGGCCGGTCGTGCGTGGCGCGGGTGCCGCCTCACCGGACGCTGCGCTCGCACCGGCCAGCTCCCATCAGAAAGGTCACACCCCGTGAAGGTTGCCGTTGTCACCGCCCCCGGCGAGGTCGAGCTCCGCGACGAGCCCACCCCCGAGCTCGCGCCAGACGAGGTGCTCGTGGAGGTCGGCGCCTGCGGGCTGTGCACGATGGAGCGTCGGCTCTTCTCGGGTGAGAAGCCGATCTACCCCGTCGCCCCCGGCCACGAGGTCGCCGGCCGGGTCGTCGCTGCCGGCTCCGCCGTGGCGGAGCTGCCGGGTGCCCCGCACGTGGGCGACCAGGTCACGGTCGACCTGCTGACCCGGTGCGGCGCCTGTCGCCAGTGCCGGCGGGGCCGCAGCGCCCTCTGCCGTGTGCCGCAGGGCGGCGCCCTGTCGGACGGCACGATCTCGATGGGCGCCGGGCTGGCCGAGGTCGTGCGGGTCAAGGCCGTCGCCGCCTGGCCCGTGGGCGAGGCGTCGAGCGATCACGCCTCGATGGGCGAGCCGCTGGCCTGCGTCGCCCACTCGGTGCGCCTGTCCGGCTTCCGGGCCGGTGACCGCGTGGCCGTCATCGGCGGCGGCTACATGGGCCGGCTGCACCAGGCGATGACCCGCCACCTGGGCGCGGCCGAGGTGGGCGTGATCGACGTGAGCGCCGACCGGCTGGCCGACGCCACCGAGGCCGGTGCGTCGTGGACGGCCAGGCCCGACGAGGCATCCGCCGGCCGCGTCGGCGCCGCCGACATCACGTTCGTGACGGCCGGGGCACCGGGCGCTCTCGAGCTGGCCATCTCGCTGACCGACGACGGTGGCACGGTGGTGCTCTACGGCGCCTTCCCCAAGGACCTGACCGCGCCGGTGTCGCCCGACGCCGTCCACCATCACGAGCTGTCGATCGTCGGCGTGTACAGCCAGGAGCCCGAGGACTGGCGCACCGCCGCCGGCCTGCTGGCCTCCGGCGCGCTGGCCGAGGACCTCGATCGCCTGGTGACCGCCCGCTTCGGGCTCGACGCCGTGGCCGACGCCATGGCGCTGGCCGCGGGCTCGCCGGTGTACCGCGTCCTCGTCGGCGGCTGACCGCGGTGCCGGAGCCGGTCGTGCCCGCGGTGGGCCCCGTCGTCGTCGGGCGTCGATGTGGGGACCGGGTCGGCCCGCGCCCTGGCGGTCGACCCCGACGGGCGGGTGGTCGGGCGCAGCTCGGGCGTCTTCCCGGGCAAACAACAGTGGGCCCCCGGGCGTGCCGTCCCCGCCGCCTGGCGCGCCGGTCTCGCCGCGGCGCTCGGCGCGCTGGCGGCCGAGGTGCCCGCCGCCGCCGCACCCGTCGCGCTCGCCCTGGGTAGCCAGAGCCCCACCACGGTGCCCGTGGTGCGCGGTGAGGCCGTCACCTGCCGCCACCCGGCCGGTGTGACCGGCTCGCCGGTCGACCAGCACAACGCCCAGCGCGACCTGCTGCGCGACGAGCAGGGGCCCGAGACCGAGGTCAGCCAGCTCTGGGACTGGCTCAACGGCGAGCTGGGCGGCCGACCCGGCGTGCAGTCGCGCTGGCCCGGCGACCCGGCGCTCGACGGCTACGGCGCCGTGGTGGCGACCGGCCACCTGGTCGGCGAGGCCGACGGTACCTGGGGTGTCCCCGCCGGCACGCCGCTGGCCGGCGGCGCGCAGGACGCCTACCTCGCATGCTGGGCTGCGGCGACCGTGTCCCCCGGTCGCGCCCTCGATCCCGGTGGCCGCACCGGCGGCCTGGCCGTGGCCGTCGATGCCGGCAACCGGCCGGAGGGCATGTACGCCATGCCCTCGGCCGCGCCGGGCATCGACATCGTGGGCGGACCCGTCGCCGCCCATGGCCTGATGTTCGAGTGGCTGGCCCGCACGCTGGGTCGCGACGAGACCGAGCTGCTGGCGCTCGCCGCGACCGTCCCTCCCGGTGCCCGGGGCGTGCTGGTGCTCCCGTTCCTGGAGGGCGAGCGGGCACCGCGTTGGCGCCCGGATCTGCGCGCCGAGGTCGTGGGCCTGGGCAGCGACCACGGGCCCGCCGAGCTGGCCCGCGCCGTGCTCGAGGGCACCGCCTTCGGGCTGGCCCACATCGCCGCCGAGCTGGCGGATTCCGGCGTGGACGTCGACGTGATGATGTGCGGCGGCTCGCCGGCCCGTAGCGAGCTGTGGTGCCAGATCAAGGCCGACGTGCTCGACGTGCCCGTCGAAGTGCCCGCCGAGACCGATCTGGCCGCGTACGGCGCGGCGCTCGCTGCCGGCGCCACCGCGGGCTGGTGGCCGGCGCCCGGCGAGGGGGCCGCCGGCTCGTGGCCCCGCCTCGACACCCGCACGCTCGAGCCCCGTCCACTCCCCGCCTATGCGGACGCGTACGCCCGCTTCGTCGAGCTCGGCGATGCGGCCGTCGCCCGCCTGCCCCTTTCCCCGTCCACTCCCGAGGAGACACCGTGACCGATCGCGTCAACCCTGTGATCTTCGTCGACTTCCCGACGACCGACCCCGAGGCCATGTCGGCCTTCTACGCCGACCTGTTCGGCTGGACCTACAACCGCCGTCCCGCCGGCGAGTTCCACGAGGTCCTGCCTGGCCAGAAGCCCAACCTGGGCATCCACCGGGCCGACACCCCGATGTCCGGGCCCGTGCCCCGCGTCTACGTCATGGTCGAGGACCCGACGGAGATGATGCGCCGCGCCGTCGAGAAGGGCGCCACCGTCGTGTGGGAGGAGAAGCGCTGGGAGGAGTTCGGCGCCAGCTACGCCGCCTTCCGCGATCCGTGGGGCGCCGAGATCGTGCTGTGGCGCGACAAGGGCACGTACACACGGGACTGAGTCCGGGACGATCGTGACCATCGACGGCCGTGCTGTGGCCGAGCCCTCCCCGGTCGGCGTCGACCCGGCCGACCTGCGCCAGCTGCTGGTGCGGCTGTTCGGCACCCTCGGCACGCCCGCGGACAACGCCGAAGCGGTCGCCGACCACCTCGTCGAGGCCAGCATGATGGGCGTGCACTCGCACGGCGTGCTGCGGGTGCCGAGCTACGTCGCGTTCGTCGAGGAGGGCCGCGTGGACCCTGCGGCCCGTCCCGTGGTGGCGGAGGACCGGGGAACCCGGGTCGTGCTCGACGGCAACCGGTCGTTCGGCCAGGTCGCGGCGCGAGCGGCGTGCGACGTCGCCGTGACGCGCGCCCGCTCGGGCGGTGTCGTCGTCGCGTCGGTACGGGGGGCCGGGCACCTCGGCCGCATCGGTGCCTACACCTCGGCCCTCGCGGCCGCAGGGCTCGTGGGGCTGGCGTTCTGCTCGAACCCGCCCTGGCAGCACAACGTGGCCTGGTACGGCAGCAAGGTCGGGAGGCTGGGGACCAACCCGGTGGCGTACGCCTTCCCGACCTCGACCGACCCCGTGGTCGCCGACCTGTCGACCAGCGCCACGCCCGAGGGCCGCGTCCGGCTGGCGTGGAACGAGGGGCGAGCGGTGCCCGAGGGGCTCATCCGCGACGCACGTGGCCGCCCCACGACGGACCCGGAGCGGTTCTACGCCGAGCCCCCCGGCACCCTCGAACCTCTGGGCGGCGCGGACAACGGCCACAAGGGCAGCGCCCTCGCCCTGCTCGTCGAGGTCATGGCGACGTTGCTCGCGGGCGAAGCGGTCGACGACCACACCCGCGAGAACAACCTGACGCTGGTCGCCATCGCCCCACCGCCGGGGTTCGCGGCACTGGCCGACTCACTGGCCGCGCACATCCACGCGGCCGAGCCGATCTCGGCGGGTCGTGCGGTCCTCCTCCCCGGCGAGCGCGGGCGACAGGCGCTGGCCGACGCCGGCCCGGTGCTCGTCGACGGCACGACGTGGTGCGCCATCCAGGCCCACGCCGAGCGCCTGGGCGTCCCCCTCCCGGAGGCGGCGCCTACCCGTCCGCGTCCGGGTTGAACGTGTTGACCGAGAACACGGCGCCCTGCGGGTCGGACAGCACGGCGGACCGGACCGGGCCGGCGTCGTAGGGCGCCACGACGACCTCGCCGCCGAGCGCGACGGCCGATGCCGCGATCGCGTCCGTGTCCGCCACCGTGAACGTGACGCCCCAGTGGGGAGCGACGCCGTCGGCCACCTGTTCGCTCGTGAGCGGCATCATCCAGCCGATGGCGTCTTCGAACCCCGTAGGTGCGCCGGACTCGGCCTGGCGTTCGCGGATGCCCGGTTCGAGGGTGGCGAGGAAGTCGCCGTAGCCCGGGAGACGCCACATCGTGGCCTCGGCCCCACCCATGTCGACGGGCTCGGCGATCCAGCCGAACACGGCGGTGTAGAACGCGCCGGCACCCTGCGGGTCGTCGGTGCTGAGGTCGCTCCAGTTCCACGTGCCCGGTTCGTTGACGAGCTGGGCGCCGATGCGCCGGTCGGCCTGCCACACGCCGAACACGGCGCCGGACGGATCGGCGAACATCGCCGCGCGGCCCGCGTCGGGGATGTCGTACGGCGCGACGACTGTCGTGCCCCGGGCCGCCGTGACCCTGGCCACCGCGTCGTCAGCGCTGTCGACGGCGATGTAGGTGTTCCACACGGCTGGGCGGCCGTCGCGGGCCTGGGAACCCACGGCCGCGACGTCACGGCCGTGGAGCTGGGCGATGAAGTAGCGCCCGGGTGCCTCGGGCGTCATGCGGTCGGCGAGGTCCCAACCGAACAGGCCACCGTAGAAGGTGGCCGCCGCCGCCGGGTCGGGGTGTTCGGTGTCCACCCAGCAGGGAACGCCCGGCGGGTAGCGGTGTCGTTCGAGCATGTCGTACCTCCGGGGTTGGTCGTGTCCCGCCTTGTAGCGACAACGCCAAAGTGTCAGTGGCCGTGGAGATGATGCCGCCATGGACGACACACTGGCGATCGAGATCCGACGCCTCGCCGGTGACCCGGATGGGCCCGGCCTCGTCCACCGGGACGGACGCCCGCAGGTCAGTGGGTTGCATCTGCGGTACCTTCTCACGACGCTGCTGCTCGAGCGCGGGGCGCACACGATGTTGGATGACCTCGCCGACGCTGTCGCATCTGAGGGGTTCGTGCTGCCGGGGCGTCCCAGCAAGGTGATCTCCGACGCGCTCCGCTGGGAGATCGGCCGCGGCCGGGTCGTCCGCCACGGCCGCGGCCTATATGGCCCCGGCACGATCCCACGCCAGACGAAGAGCCGCATCCGGCGACGCGTCCGGCTCCTCCGTGACCACGTTGCCGCTACGAGGGGTGACCTCTTGTCGCCACATGGCGGATGACGGTGTGGCCCTCCGCTCAACGGGTAGCGAGACCTGGCAGGTGGACCGGGCCGGGAGTCGTTGTCCCGCCTTGTAGCGACAATCCGCTGGTGCGAGAGCGCCGAGGATGACTGACGCTCGGTACCGGAGCCGACGCACATCCACGCCGCGTCGGGGTTGTCGCTACAAGGTGGGACACAACCGATGCCGGGGGTCCCGGCCTGGTGGCCACGCACCCGGTGGGCACGGCTCGACCTCGCGTCACGCCAGCCCGTCTTCGGCGAGGACGAGCTTCGCGAGGGTCTTCGGCGCGACCAGCGTGTACGAGGTGCGCACCCACTCCTCCACCTGCTGCCAGCGGGCCTCGTCGACGTCGTCGCCCACCGCGACCGACACCCAGCCGTGCCGGCCCAGGCCGTAGCCGGTCGGCTCCGCAAGCGGGTCGGTGGCGACGACCGCGGCGGCCTCCTCCTTCGGCAGCTTCACACTGAGGCCGCTCGCAGTCTGGTTGGTGAAGACGAAGTTCTTACCGCGCACGCGGAAGGTCGGCTCGCCGCCCCACGCTTCGATGTCGACCCGTTCCGCCTCCGGCAGGCGGGCGACGATCCGTTCGAGGTGAGCCATGTTGTCCACGCCGGAATAATGCCCTGCGACCAACCGCCCGGACAGCAAGGGACGCTGCTCCTCGCAGTGCAGACGCAGCCCGCAGAGACATGACGGACCACGGATACCCGCAGGGCGTTCCGACCGCCGGCCACTCGGCGGCGCCCGCCGCGGTCGACCTTGCCGTGATCGCCGTGTCGGGGTTCCTGCTGCTCGGGGCCGTAGGCGGGAGTCGACCTGACTGCGGCGATCGCGTCATCCGTCGCGCTGTCCGCCGCCACACCGGTCCGGCCCGCTGCCACGCACCGGCGTGAACGTGCCCGCACCAGCCAGGCGGCCAGACGCCATCGTGAGCCACTGCCCGCCGAGGTTGTCGACTCGGGCGTGGCCGATCCCACAGACCGACTCGACGACACGGAACGTGCCCGCATGGGCGACGACGACGCCACGTCCGGGTTGTGATGCGAGCATGACAAGCGCCGCGACGACGCGGTCGGCGAACGCATCCCAGCGCTCGCTGTCGCCGGGCAGCTCACGCAGGTCGCCCCGCCGCCAGCGGGCCAGGGCACCCGAGTACCGGGCGTCGATCTCCGCAGAGGTCAGGCCGGACCACGCGTCGCACCGGCGCTCGCGCAGCCTGGCGTCGAGGCGAACGGGTCCGACGCCGAGATGCTGTGCCACGATCGTCGCCGTCTCGGCGGCACGGCGCAGATCACTCGCGGCGACGTGCGTGATGCCCTGGCACGCGACACCGTCGGCGAGACGCGCGGCCCCGTCGCGCCCCGCCGCGCTCAACGGCGGATCCGCCTGGCCGGCCCAGCGGTGCTCGGCGTTCCACGTCGACTGGCCGTGCCGAACGAGCAGCAGCGCCCGATCCATCGTCGCCACGGCAGCTCTGTTCACTCGCCGAGGTGCTCGGCGGCCACGCGTTTGGGGACCACCATGCGCCAGGCGTCGAGGACGAGCTCGCGCATCTCAGTGTCGTCGATGACCGCCAGACGGACGACCACCCAGTTGTAGCGAAGGTCGGACGTCCGCGGGAGCAGGAACTTGTCGGGCTCCGAGGCCACCAGCGCGTCGCGCTCCTCCTTCGGGAAGGCGAACCCCATCAGCGTCTCGTCACGGGAGAACGCCAGGTAGACGATCCGGCCGACCCGGAACTTCACCCGGTCGCGCACGAGCGCCTCGTACGACCGCGGCAAGCCCAGCGCCAGCTCACGCACCGCCTCGATCGTGGTCGCCATCGGCGCCCGACCCTACCGACCGAGTGGCAGCCGCGAGGCAATACCGGCCCCGGGGCCGCCCCGATCAGACGCGTCCGAGCACCTCGGGGTTGACGCAGGTGGGGGGCGGGTCCCCGGCCAGGACCGCGAGCACGTTGTCGACGGCCATGTCGGCCATCTTCGAGCGGGTCGCCACCGTGGCCGAACCCACATGGGGCAGCACCAGGCAGTTGGGCAACGACAGCAGCTCGTCGTCGGCCGGGATGGGCTCGTGTTCGACCACGTCGAGGCCGGCGGCGAAGATCTCGCCCGTCCGCAGCGCCCGGGCCAGCGCCCATTGATCGACGATCGGGCCCCGGGCCGTGTTGACGAGCACGGACGTCGGCTTCATGGCCCGCAGCTCGTCGCCGCCGATCAGGCCCCGGGTCTCGTCGGTGAGCGCGCAGTGCAGCGAGACGATGTCGGAACGCCGCAGCAGCTCCTCCATGTCGACGAACGTGACGCCCTCGGCCGCCTTGGGCGTGCGGCTCCAGGCCAGGATCTCCATGCCGAAGCCCGCGGCCCGGCGGGCGACCGTGGCGCCGATGCGCCCGTGGCCGACGATGCCGAGCGTCGCGCCGGCGACATCGACGCCGAGCAGCCAGTCGGGCTCCCACGTCAACCACTCTCCTGCCTTCACCGCCGCCGCGCCCTCCGGCAGGCGGCGACACGCGGCCAGGATGAGCGCCCACGTCAGGTCGGCCGTGCTCTCGGTGAGCACCCCGGGGGTGTTGCCGGCGGGGATGCCCCGGCGGGTCAGCTCGGCGACGTCGAGGTTGTCGTAGCCCACCGCCATGTTGGCGACCACCCGTAGGTCTGGGCAGGCGTCGAGCAGGCCTGCATCGACCCGATCGGTCAGCATCGTGACCAGGCCGACGGCCCCCGCGGCGAGCGAGCGCAGCTCATCGGGCGAGGGCGGCAGCCGGTCGGGCCACACGTTGACGTCGGCGACGGCACGCAGGCGGTCGAGCGCGCCCCCCGGCATGTTGCGCGTGACGGCGACCCGGGCACGGCCCGCACCGTCGTCAGCCATAGATGCCGCCGCCGCTCGCCGACTGCTCGCCCCGGGCGGCGGCCAGCTCGGCGCGGATCGCCCCGCGGAAGATCGCCGCGTCGGTGGAGACGGTCGCCATGCGATAGCCGGACGAGAGCGCGTCGCGTGCGCCGGCGCCGCTACCCGTGTGGATGCCGGGCACGATGCCGTTGGCCGCACAGACCTTGGCCACGTGGTCGATCGCCTCGGCGTGGGCCGGTGGCATCGCGTCGACGCCGAACGCCACGCCCATGCTGATCGCCAGGTCGGCCGGCCCGACGTACACGCCGTCGACACCGGGGGTCGAGCAGATCTCCTCGGCGTTCTCGACGCCTTCCACCGTTTCGATCATCACGAAGCACAGGACCTGACGGTTGACCTCGGCCGGCGGCGCCTGGTTGAGGTACAGACCGGCCCGCACGGGGCCGAAGCTGCGCACGCCCTCGGGGGCGTAGCGGCAGGCGGCGGCCGCCCGCTCGGCATCCTCACGCGTGTTGACCATCGGCACGATCACGCCCTCGGCGCCGGCGTCGAATGCCTGACCCATCCACGGCGTGTGGTTGAACGGCACCCGCACGATCGGGGTCGTGCCCGTGCGGCTGAGGCTGGCGAGCAGCGGCACCATGGCGTCGTAGCCGATGAGACCGTGCTGGCAGTCGACGCACACGTAGTCGTAGCCCTCGACGGCGAGCAGCTCGGCGTTGAAGGCCGAGGGCGTGGTGCACCAGCCACCGATGGCGGAACCGCCTGCGCCGAAGGTCTGCTTGAGCCGGTTCTCACTCACGATTCGGCCTTTCGGTCGGAGGTGGGACGGCGGCGCCGCCGGGCCCCGGCGTCGAGGCCGGCCGGCACGTGGCCCGCGTCCGCAGGGTTGATGTTGCTGCCCGGCGGCACCAGCTCGTCGATCCGGTCGAGCACCGCGTCCTCGAGCACCACGTCGGCCGCCCCGAGCACGTCGGCCAGCTGCGCGGGCGTGCGGGGACCGATGATCGCCGAGGTCACCGCCGGGTGCTCGAGCACCCACGCCTGCGCCAGGTGCGTCAGCGAGATGCCCGCCTCGTCGGCGAGCTCGCTCAGGGCGTCGACGAGGTCGAGCTTGCGCTCACGGATGTCGTCGGCGAAATCGAAGTGGTCCGGCTGGCGCTCGGCGCGGGAGTCGGCGGGGGGCGCCGCGCCGCGCCGGTACTTGCCCGTGAGCCAGCCGCCGTTGAGCGGTGACCACACGACCACGCCCAGGCCGTAGCGCTCGCAGGTGGGCAGCACGTCGGCCTCGACGCCACGGGCGAAGATCGAATACGGCGGCTGCTCGGTGGCGAAGCGCTCGCGGCCGCGGCGCTCGGCCACCCACTGGGCCTCGACGATCTCGGCGGCAGGGAAGGTCGATGTGCCGATCGCCCGCACCTTGCCCTGGTGGATCAGGTCGCTGAGTGCGCCCAGCGTCTCGTCGATGTCGGTGTCCGGGTCGGGCCGGTGCACCTGATAGAGGTCGATCCAATCGGTGCCGAGCCGGCGCAGGCTGTCCTCGACCGCCCGGACGATCCACCGGCGCGAGTTGCCCCGCTGGTTGGGGTCGTCGCCCATCGGGTTGTGGAACTTGGTGGCCAGCACCACGTCGTCGCGCCGACCGGAGAGCGCCCGGCCCACGATGCGTTCGGATTCGCCGTGGTCATAGACATCGGCGGTGTCGACGAAGTTGACACCCGCATCGAGGGCCGTGTGGACCATACGCGTGCATTCGGACTCGTCGGTGTTACCCCACGAGCCGAACATCATGGAGCCGAGACACAGGGGGCTGACTCGGATCCCGGTTCGTCCCAGTACACGCTGGTCCACTGGCGTCTCCTCGGTCGACTGCCGACACAGGCTCGCACCTGGGCCGAGGGCCCGACCATGTGGCGCGGGGTGCAGTGTTCGGGCCGCGGTTGTGTGCCATGGGCACAGGCCGACGGTCGGGCAGCACCCCGATGCGGTCTACCAGGCGCCGTCGGGCACCGACACGTAGCTGCGATCGAGCGCGGCGACCGACGGGCACCCGAGCAGGCGTAGCGTCCGGTCGAGGTCGGTGCGGAACACGTCGAGCAGGCGCTCGACCCCGGGTTGCCCGGCGGTCAGGGCGAACACCCACGGCCGGCCCACCAGCACCGCCCGCGCCCCCAGCGCCAGGGCCCGCGCCACGTCGGAGCCACGCCGCACACCGCCGTCGACCAGCACCTCGACCTGGTCGCCCACCGCCTCGACCACCGACACGAGTGCCGGCAGGCTGGCGGCCACGCCGTCGAGCTGGCGGCCGCCGTGGTTGGAGACGACCACGCCGTCGACACCCGCGTCCACGGCCCGCTTGGCGTCGTCGGCCGTGACCAGGCCCTTGGCCAGGATCGGTCCCTCCCACTGCTCGCGGATCCACGCGAAGTCGTCCCACGTCGGCGTGTTGGCCGTCATCGACCCGATGGCGTCGCCCATCGACATCGGCGGCCCGCCCGGCGTGGAGACCGCGTTCGGGATGTCGAACTGGAGGCCGCCTTTCCGGAAGTCGAGGAACCAGCCCGGGTGCGGGGCCAGCTGGACGGCCAAGCGGGCCATCGACTGCGGGGTCATGGTGATCGGGAACTTGATGCCGTGGCGGCCGTCGCGCTCGCGGTTGCCCGGGATCTGCGAGTCCATCGTGACGACCAGTGCCGAGTACCCGGCCGTCTGGGCGCGCTCGATGAGCTGCTCCGCGCCGGGCCGGCCGCCGAGGAAGTAGAGCTGGAACCACGCCGGCCCGGTGGCGGCCTCGGCTACCTCCTCGATCGTGTGGCCGGCCATCGACGACAGCGTGAAGATCGTGCCCGCAGCACCAGCAGCCCGGGCGCCGGCCACGTCGCCCTCGCTGTGCACGAGGCGGGTGTAGCCGACCGGGCCGAGCAGCACGGGCAGATCGACCGGCGTGCCGAGCACGGTGGTCGCCAGGTCGGCCGGGCCGGCGGTCACGCCCATGCGGGGCACGAACCCGACCGCCTCGAAGGCCGCCCGGTTCGCCGCGCATGGTCAGCTCGGACTCGGCCGCCCCGTCCACGTAGTCGAACACGGCACGCGGCACGCGCCGGCGAGCGAGCCGCCGAGCATCGTCGAAGGTGCCGATCCCCGCGGCGCGTCTGCTCGCTGCTCGCCCTGTCATGCGAGCACGATACGGACACCGCCCGGCGCGGGCACGGTGGGGCGACACCAAACGACTCGGCCCGGCGATCGTGCTCCGAGCACATTCTGCGACCTCATACCCCTCGGTAGCCTCACCGCATCGGACCCGAGCCGCGGAGGCAGGATGCGTACCGACCAGGATGTGTTCGCGATCGATCGCATCGCCGAGCGTGAAGCCCAGCACAAAGGCGAGTTCAGCGGTCTGGTGCCCCTGACGCCGGACAGCCCCATGCTTCAGCCGTGGGAGGTGTTCGACCAGGATCTGTTCGACCTCGAGATGGTGCGGGTGTTCGCCCGCTCGTGGGTGTGGCTGGGCGACACCGAGGACCTCGAGAACCCGGGCGACTACATCACCGGCGCGATCGGCCAGCAGCAGGTCATCGTGATCCGCCAGGTCGACGGCTCGGTCAAGGGCTTCCTGAACAACTGCCGCCACCGGGCCTCGGGCCTGGCCTTCGAGCCCGCCGGCCACTGCGGCAAGACGCTGACCTGCCCGTATCACAACTGGGCGTACAACATCGACGGCGCGCTGGTCGGCATCCCGGACAAGAACCGCATGTACACGCCCGACTTCCCGATGGAGGACTACGGCCTGGTGCCGATCCGCATCGAGGTGGCGTGGAACAAGCTCATCTTCGGCTGCCTGTCGCGCAAGGCACCCAGCTTCCGCGAGTGGATCGGCCCGTTCGCCGACAGGTACGACCGCTACGACATCGGCAGCTTCCACCGCTTCCACCGCGAGCTCGACCAGACCTACCCGATCAACTGGAAGGCGTTCGCGGAGAACTCCAACGACGACTACCACGTTCGCTTCGTGCACCGGCGCCTCAACAAGGTGCGCAGGAGCATGGACACGATCGTGCGCTTCGAGGGTCGCACCACCAGCGGGTACAAGCCGCACAACGCCGAGGACGACCCGTCCGGCGGGCGCGCCGACCTGCCCGAGGAAGATCTGCGTGGGCACTACGCGGACTTCATCATGCCCAACCTCACCCCGCTGCCCTACCCGACGCAGATCATCATGGTGCGGGCCGACCCGATCGCCCCCGACAAGACCCGACTGTTCTCGCGGATCTACGGCCTGACCGACGACATCGCCGAGCAGGAAGTACAACTCGAGAACCTGGCGATCACCAACCAGGAGGACACCGACATGGTGACGATCCTGATGGAGAACCTGCGCTCGCCCTTCTACCGGGTGGGCCCGCCCACCACATGGGAGGGCCGCGCCGCCCACGTCATGCAGCGCATCCGCGAGGACGTCGCCACGCCGCTGGCGGACGACGAGTTCGCGTGACCGAACAGGATCGAAGAGGAGCCAACCCCATGTCCGACGCACCCACCCCCAAGCTCACCGAGCCCCGCCTGACCCACGTCGCCCTGCCGTGTTCGGACCTCGACAAGACGATCGAGTTCTACACGTCGGTCACGCCGCTGGTCGTCATCGCCCGCAACGAGGACGTCAACGGCCGCGGCGCCTGGCTGTCGAACGAGAAGCAGGCCAAGGACCCGTTCGTCCTGGTGGTCGCCGAGTTCCTGCCCGAGGTCGCCGGCAACTTCGGCCAGGAGCCCGGCCAGCCCGTGCCGATCCTGACGCCCTTCGCCCACATCGGCATCGAGATGCCGGAGCGCGAGGACATCGACGCCATCGCCGAGAAGGGCCGCGAGCTGGGCTACCTGCACTGGGAGCCCCGCCAGATGCCCGAGCACATCGGCTACATCTGCGCCCTCAAGGATCCCGACGGCAACGTCGTCGAGTTCTCGCACAACCAGAAGGTCTTCTCGACCGTCCGCACGCTCTGGGGCGAGGGCGAGTGACCGCGCAGGCGGCGGGACCCGAGGCGACCGGCACGCGCGACGCCGTCCTGGCGTTCCTCGACGCGCTCAACGCCGGTGACCCCGACCGCATCGCCGCCTGCGTGACCGACGACTTCCACAACGAGCACACCTCGACGCTGGGCCACAGCCTGCGTGGCCGTGTCGCGTACCGCGAGCGGCTGCCGCTCTTCCTCGGCCAGTTCGCCGGCCTGCACTACGACGTCGAGGATCTGATCGTCGACGGCGACCGGGCCGCCGCCGCCTACCGCATGTCGTGCCGCTGGCTCGACGACGGCGGCGCAGAGCACCCCGTCACGATCCGGGGCGTCTTCCGCTTCCGCGTCGCCGCGGGGCGCATCGCCCACCGCATCGACTACTGGGACAGCGGGGAGTTCCAGCGCCAGATCACCCCCGAGACCACCCCCACCCCCTCAGCCACGTAAGGACACCCGTGAGCCACCCCTTCCCCTCCGCCATCGGCGCCGGCAAGCTGCGCCGGGGCCGTCACCTGTTCGGCGCCGACGGGCGCAGCGTGTTCGTCGCCCTCGACCACGCGGCCTACATGGGCTCGGGCCCGCCGCTCGGCGAGCCGATGCACCAGATCGCGGCGGCGGCCCCCGACGCCGTGCTCACGACCTGGCACGTGGCCCGCGCGTACGCCGGCGAGTTCGCCGGCAGCGGCCTGGTGCTGCGCCTGGACGGCGGGGTGTCCGAGCTGGGCGGCTTCCCCACCGACGACGTCAGCGGGTTCCTGCACGGGGTCGAGGAGGCGCTCAAGATCGGCGCCGACGCCGTCGTGGTCCTGGGCTACCCCGGCGCCCCCGACGAGCACCTGTCGCTCCAGCGACTCGCCGCCGTGTGCACCGAGTGCGAGCAGGTGGGCCTGCCGGTCATGGCCG
This sequence comes from uncultured Acidimicrobiales bacterium, assembly GCA_963735375.1. Taxonomy (GTDB): domain Bacteria; phylum Actinomycetota; class Acidimicrobiia; order Acidimicrobiales; family VFJN01; genus ZC4RG19. The sequence goes on along the minus strand of CAVTKS010000001.1, from coordinate 46,990 downwards.
AGATGATCCCCGGTGGGTTCGGCAAGGCCGTCGAGTGGTCGGTCGAGAACATCACCAAGGCCGCCCGACTGGGCGCCGAGCTGGGCGCGGACATCATCAAGACCGTGTGCCCGCCCGATCCTGCGGACTTCGCCGCCGTGGTCGACGGCTGTCCGGTCCCCGTGGTCGCCCTCGGCGGCCCGAAGATGGAGGACGAGGACGGTGTCGTCGCCGTGGCCAAGGGCGTCGTCGACGCCGGCGGCGCAGGCGTCGCCTTCGGCCGGAATGTGTGGGGCTCGCCCGACCCCGGCAAGCTGGTCACACGCCTGATGGACGCCGTCCACAGCTAGTCCCCACCTCCAGCCGCCCCACCGCATGCCCGACCAGGAGCCCCCGATGACAGGCGCCGCCCCGGCTTCCGCCGAGGCCACCACCACCGCCGAGGTGAGCATGGTGAAGATCGTGGTCGTCGGCCTGTTGGCGGGGTTCCTGTCGGGCATGTTCGGCGTGGGCGGCGGCATCCTGATGGTGCCGGCCCTGGTGATCATGCTGGCGATGGGCCAGCGTCTGGCCCACGGCACCTCGCTCGCGGCCATCGTGCCGATCGCCCTGGCGGGCGTGCTCGGCTATGCCCTCGAGGGCGAGGTCGACTGGGCGGCGTCGCTGTTCCTGATCATCGGGTCCGCGGGCCTGGGCGCCCGCATCGGCACCCACCTCCTCCACGTGCTGCCCCAGCGGGCGCTGGCGCTGGTGTTCGCCTTCGTGCTGCTCGCCACCGCGGCCCGCATGATCCTCGACAACAGCGACGCGACCGGCCGACCGGACCTGACGGTCGGCACCGCGCTGGCCCTCGTGCTCGTCGGCGTCGTCGCAGGCACGGCGGCGGGGCTGCTGGGTGTGGGCGGGGGCATCATCATGGTCCCGGCCATGGTCATGTTCGTGGGCATCCCTGCGGCGGTGGCCAAGGGCTCGTCGCTGGCGGTGATCATTCCCACCGCCATCGTCGGCACCCAGCGCAACCGCAAGAAGGGCAACGTCGACCTGCGCATCGCCCTACTGGTGGGCCTGTCGGGCGTCGTGTCGTCGTTCCTGGCGTCGAAGATCTCGGTGGGCCTCGACGAGCAGCTCTCGAACCGCCTGTTCGCCGGGCTGCTCACCTTCGTCGCCCTCAAGATGCTCTGGGACAACCGCCGGCCCCAACCGGCACACTGAGCCGTCTGGCTCGGGCGGCCGACCTGGCCACCTGTGGCGGCTAGCTCCCGACGACCGTGAGCAGGTGCAGCGTCTCTACCCCGGGCTCGCCCTCCACGACGTAGGCGTTGACGTCGTTGTCGGCGACGAACGGGTCGGGCAGCAGCAGCGCGTGGACGAGCAGGTCGTCGCCCGAGCCCCCGACGGCGACCGGCGCCACCGCGGCGACGACGCCGTTGACCGTCAGGGCCACGACCTCGCCGGGGCGGAGCGTGCTGTAGCCGACGACCTCGAGCATGGGCAGGTCGTCGCCCTGGTCCTCCATGCGGTCGAGCCGGTCGATCGTGAGGGTGCCGACGCCGTCGAGCTCGACATCGAGGTCGGCGATGTCGCGACCGACGAGGGCCCCGTGCTCGGTCCGCTGCCAGACGGCGTGCTCCCCGGACCCCGGCACCGGGTCGGCGGCCAGGACGCGCGCGAACCCCTCGCGGGCGTCGAGCGGGATGAACGGGCTGTCGCCGACCGGCTCGAGCTCGTGGAAGTCGCCCTGGAGCACCTGCTTGTCGTCGTCGGCACGCGCGCCGGCTGCCGACCCGGCCGCGATGCCATCGACGTCCCACGGCAGGTCGATGCCGAGCATGTCGGCGATCGTCGGCACGAGATCGACGTTCCACACGTTGGAGTCGTCGACTCCCCCCTCCGTCTGCCCGGGGGCCTTCACGATCAGGGGCGTCCACGCCACCTGCTCGTACTGCTCCGCGGCCATCCCCCGCAGCGGACGCATGTCGGTGTAGGCCTGTCCGTGGTCGCCGACGACGACGACCATCGTCTCGTCGTACGTGCCGGCCGCCCGCAACTCGTCGAAGAGATCGCCCAGCATGCGGTCGACCGCCTGCGTCTGCAGGACCTGCCGTTGCTCGGCGACGTCGCCACCCACCGCCCCCCAGAACGCGTGGAGGAACAGGCCGAACGGCTCGTCCTGCACGGGGTCGTAGCGGGTCACGTCGTCGAGGAGGTCCCACGGCTCGTGCGGCATGATCAGGTGGTAGAACCACAGGCCCGGGTCACCGCCCGCCGAGAAGTCCTGCTCGTCGATCCAACGGGCGAAGTCGGTGCCGCGGTCGGGCTCGAGGGCGCCCGGCAGGATCTGCCCACGCTCGGCGCTCTGGGTCTCGAGGCCGCCACGCCACCAGTCCACGGCATCGCCCAGCAGGGCGCTCACGACGCCGTTCTGCCTCGGGGCGCACTCCTCGACCGGGCACATCCGCGTGAGCTGCTCGACCGCCTCGATGTCGTGCGTTCCGCCGAACAGCGTGAAGAGGTTCCGCGGGTACGAGGTGACATCGGGCAGCGGGCTGTTCACCTGTGGCAGCTCACCCGTGAGCATCGCCGGCAGCGCCTGGTAGGTCCACGCGGTCGTCGTGGTGTGGTTGCGGTACCAGGTCGCCCCGTCGGCGAGCCCGGCCAGGTTGGGGTACAGCTCGGCGTCGATCCGGCCTGCACCGTCGAGCAGGCTCGTGGTCGGTATGGCGTCGAGCACGACCATGACGATCGGCGGCGGGTCGCCGCCGGTGCCGGCCCGCACCGCCGCGGCCGCCTCGGCGTCGGGGGCGGGGCCGGAGCCTCCGGTGACGAGAGTCGCCGTCGGTGACACGAGGAGGAACTGCAACAGGAATATCACCGATGCGACGCCGAGGAAGCGGAGGTACGTGGCGGTCGACCGGGCGCGGTGGCGGACGACGACGAGCAGCGCGCCGCCGGCCATGGCCGCGAGCACCAGCGGCAGGGGCGTCCACGACACGACGTCCGAGGCGAACCGCCAGGTCGCCACGCCGCCCAGCAGGCCGATGACGGCCAGGTGCACCCACCGGCGCGGCCGCGCACCGGTCACACGGGTGGCTGCAGCGACAGCGGCGATCACGAGCGCGGGGACGACGGCCACCGCCACCGCGAAGAGGACCACGTCGCGTTGCACGGCGCCACGCGCCAGGAACGCCTCCGGAGCCCGGCCGAAGCTGTCGAGCACCGGCCGGGTGAACGCCAGGCCCGTCAGGCCGCACACCTCGAGCAGCGCCATGAGCTCGCCGCGCAGCCGGCTCCGCCCGGGGTCGAACGACGGGTCGACCGCCAGATCTCGCGCGGGTTCCGGTTCCGGAGTGGACACGTCAGCCAACATTAGTTGCACGGCCTGTGCAACTACGTTCCAGTCAGACCGCGACGATCCGATCGACCGAGCGGAGCGCGAGTGCGGCGATCGTCAACGCCGGGTTCAGGCCCGCTGCTGTCACGAACCCGCCCGCCCCGGCCACGAAGAGGTTGTCGGTGCCGTGGACCAGGCCGTGGTCGTCGGTCACCGAGGTGGCGGGGTCGGCGCCCATGCGGGTCGTGCCGTGCGCGTGGCCGGCGAACATGCCGCCCGGCACCGGCGACGGCTCCCCGGCGACCACGTCCGCTCCCGACTCCCGCAGGAGGTCCAGCGCCCGATCGACCAGGAAGCGCTGCTGGGCGGTGTCCTCGGGGTGCGGCTCGTACGTCATCCGCAGCGCGGGCAGGCCGAGCGAGTCGCGCACCTCGGGGTCGAGGGTGACGCGGTTGTCGGCGCGGGGCAGGTCCTCACCCAGGATGAACACTGCCTGGTGGCGCGGGTAGGCGTGGGCTGCGAAGCGCAGCAGCCCGTCGCCGTAGCGGGGCACGCCCTCGGGCAGCGGGATCGAGCCGTCGAGCCCGGCGGCGAATGCCAACGGCCCACCGGTGAAGGCCGCCGGGATGCCGCCGTGGAGGACGCCGCCGCGCCGGAACGGCGCGCCGGCCGCGGCGGGGCGGCCCTCGTTGTGGTCGTCGATGCCGACCTGCTGGGCCGGGTTGCGGTCGGCGCGCAGGACCTCGTCGTACACGCCGTAGGCCAGCGAGCCCGTGTGGAACGTCAGGTGACGGCCGACCTGGTCCGACGCGTTGCCGATGCCCTGCGGATGGGCCGACGACCGGCTGAGCAGCAGCAGGCGCGCCGCGTACGGCGCGTTGAGCGCCAGCACGATGACGGCGGCGGGCTGCTCGGCGGGCTCGCCGGACGCGTCGACGTAGCGCACCGACGTCGGTCGTCCGTCGGCGCCGGTGCCCACCTCGACCGCGGTGCAGCCTGGGCGGACATCGGCCCTGCGCAGCGACGTGCCCGCCGCGGTGACGCCCACCGACCCCTTGGCGCCCCACGGGCAGCCGTAGTACGTGCAGAGGCCGCACCGGGTGCAGGCACCACGACCGTCGCCCGCGTGGGGACGGGTCAGGACCGCGGCCGGTGGGTGGTAGGGGTGCCAGCCCAGAGCCTTGGCTGCGTGGGCGAGACGGTCGGACCCCCGGCTCCGCTCGACGGGCGGCTCGGCGTACGACGAGGCCCGCGGGGCCTCGTAGGGGTTCTCGCCGAGGATCCCGCCGACCCCCAGCACCTGCTCCGCCCGGTCGTACCAGGGCGCCAGCTCGTCGTAGCCGATCGGCCAGTCCGCCACCGAGGAGCCGTCGGGCACGCCCGAGGCCGACGCGACCCGAAAGTCCGACGGGTGGAACCGGTAGGCGAAGCCGCTCCAGGCCAGGGGCCCGCCGACCCCGCGGTTGCGGGCGAGCCACGCCCCGACCTGCGGTGGGCCGCCCGCCAGGGCCAACACCTCCGGCTCGGCGTGCAGCAGGCGGCGGTCGACGATGTTGCCGACCTCGTCGCCGTCGAGCGGCGTGGCCGCAGGGCCGGCCTCGAGCACCACGACTCGGCGGCCACGAGCCGTCAGCTCGGCCGCGATCAGGGAGCCCGACAGACCGGCGCCGACGACGACCGCGTCGACGGGATCGTGGATGATCACGACCCGACCGTGCGTCCCGGGGGCGGCGACCAGTCGAACCGGGCCCAGCCGACGCCGTCGTAGTTACCCCCGAGAGCCGGATCGCAGAGATAGCCCGACCAGGCCCACAGGCGGAGCTGCTCGAAGAGGCCCGGCCACCTGCCGTCGGTCCGGGCGGCGAGGGCGCCGACCGCCTCCGCGGCGCGGGCGGGCTCGGGCAGCCACCGCCGGAGCGGGTCGAGCCAGTGGCCGTCGGGCCCGGCGAGGCGGGCCTCGACGTAGCGCCCGGCACCTGCCTCCGCAGCCCCGGCCCCCGAGGCCGACGGCAGGATCACCGCCAGCACCGCATCGAGGGCCGCTGCCTCGGTCGCGTCGAGCGGGCTACTCGTCACGTCGCATTTCGACGGCCCGGCTATCCGAGGACCTGCTCGACCGAGAACTCGATGTTGTTGCCGTCGGGGTCGCGGACCAGGCAGATGTAGCCGACGACGTCGTTGCGGTACATGGGGCCGAGCACGAGGCAGCCCTCCTCCTCGGCCAGGGCGGCGACGCGGTCGACGTCGCCGCGCGTGTCGAGCGACAACCCGAGGTGGCTGAACGACGTGAGGAAGCCGTACTGCTCCTTCATCTCGTCGCCCACCACATCGCGGGGCACCGAGCCCTCGATGAGCACGATGACGAAGCGGGCGCCGTGTTCGGTGATGTCGCGCTCGTTGGCCAGCCAGGCAGTGCGCAGGTCGGTGTCGGGGTCGACGCGCTCGTGGATGAGCTTCATGGTCGTATAGCGGCCGTAGAAGTCGAGCATCGCCTGCAGGTTGCGCACCGGCAGCGCGATGTGGGTGAGCAGCGAGGTGGGGGGAGTCGTGACGGCGGTCATGACGGACCTTTCAGGTCGGACGGAGGACGATCTTGCCGAGCACGTCGCCGGCGGACGTCACGTCAGCCCTCTCTCGAACGGGACGGCGAGAGCCTCGGGCTTGCGGTTGCGCTTGGCGAAGAAGCACATGGCGAGCAGCGCCAGCAGGTACGGCAGCACGATGAGCAGCTGCGGCTGGATCGTGTAGCCCAGCGCAGGCAGGGCCAGGCGCAGGGCGTCGGCGGCGCCGAACAGCAGCGCGCCGCCCAGGGTGCCCCACAGGCGCCAGCCGCCGAAGATCACCGCGGCGTTGACGATGAAGCCGCGGCCCGCGGTCATGTTCTGGTTGAACAGCCCCACCTCGGCCACCGACAGGTAGGCGCCGCCGAGGCCGGCCATCAGCCCGCACCAATAGACGGCCTGGCGACGGCGCTTGTTGACGTCGATGCCGGTGACGTCGGCCGCCTGCGGGTCCTCGCCGCACGCACGGGCCTCGAGGCCCCAGCGCGTCCGGCTCACCAGGAACCATGTGACCGGCACGACCACGAGCAGCAGGTAGATGGGCCACGGGTTCTCGAACAGCGGCTCGCCGATGGTGGGGATGTCGGCCAGCAGCGGGATGCGGATCTCGCCGGCCGGGTGCGGTGTCATCTCCAAGGTCTCGAGCAGGAAGCTGGTCATGCCCAGCAGCAGCACGTTGAGGGTGAGGCCGACCACGAACGTGTTGGCGTTGAACCGGTACGACATCTGGGCGTGGATCCACGACACGGCCAGTCCCGCCAGCACGCCGCAGAGCATGCCCATCGCCGGGTTGCCGAAGGCGGACGAGCCGAGGATGCCGAAGAAGGCCCCGCCCAGCATCATCGCCTCGATCGAGATGATCAGCGGCCCCGCCCGTTCGGCGACGTACTCGCCCATGCCGGCGAAGGCGAGGGGCGCGGTCAGGGCCACCGAGCTGGCCAAGATCGTCGTGACGGCACTCATTGCTCCCCGCTCCTGCTGCTCCGCAGCGGGCCGCTCGGGCCACGCTCGCTCTCTCGCCCTTCGGGACGCTCGCTCACGCCGCAGCTCCAGTCATGACGGGAAGCTCCTCGATCTGTTCCGCCTCGCGGCGGGCGCTGCGCAGCGCCTGGCGCCGGTCCCACATCGCCGTCAGGATCGGCGGCATGAGGGCGGCGAGCACCAGCAGCGCCTGCACGATGTCGACCAGGTAGCGGGGCACGCCGGTGGCCGCCAGGAAGCCGCCGCCGGCGCGCAGCATGCCGAAGAAGAAGGCCACGGGCACCGCGGCGACGGCGTTGCGCCGCGCGATGAGCGCGCACAGCAGCCCGTCGAAGCCGACGTTCGCCGAGATGCCCGGCTGGATGCGGAACACCGTGCCGGCGAACATCACGCCGCCGGCCAGCCCGGCGAAGGCGCCCGACAGCATCAGCGCGGTGCTGCCCACGACGGCCATGCTCACCCCGGCGGTGCGGGCGGCACTGGGGTTGAGGCCCAGCATCCGCAGCCGGAAGCCCCACCGGGTGCGGGCCATCACGAAGGCGACGACCACCACCAGCGCCAGGGCGATGAAGATGCCCGACGACACCGAGAACCCGGGGGTCGAGCCCAGACGGGTGATCTGGTAGCTGTCGGCCAGGCGGTCGGACTGGGGCAGCTTCTGGGTGTTGCTCGAGGTCTCCTGCAGGAGCCACGACTTGTTGATGGCGAACGACAGCACCTCGACGGCGATGAAGTTGAGCAACAGCGTGCTGATCACCACGTCGACGCCGCGCCAGAAGCGCAGCAGCGCGGCGACGCCGGCCCACAGGGCGCCGCCCGCCGCCGCGGCCAGCAGCGACAGGGGCAGGATCGCGGCCGGCGGCCCACCGACCTTGAACGCCACGAACGCACCGCACAGCGCACCGATGAGCAGCTGGCCCTCGGGACCGATGCTGAACATGCCCGCGCGGGTGGCGATGACGGCGCCGAGGGCCACGATCAGGATCGGCATGGCCTGGTCGAGCGTCAGCCCGATCGCCGACGGACGGCTGAGGCTGCCCTCGTACAGCGCCTTGTAGACCTCGCCGGGCGAGGCGTCGGTGGCGGTCACGATCAGGAGCGACGCCAGGCCGAGCGCGATCATCACCGCCACGACGTAGAGGCCGACGGTCACCCCGGCGCGCCGGGCCTTGGCCCCGCGCGGGTTCGTCGCCGCGGCCAGCACCTGCTCGGTGCCGATGTGGCCGGAAACATCGGTCATAGCTCACGGCCTCCCAACATCATGCCGATGAGCTCCAAGTCGGCCTCGCCCCGGGGCAGGCAGCCCATGATCCGTCCCGAGTGGATGACGGCCACCCGGTCGGCCAGGCTCAGGATCTCTTCGAGCTCGGTGGAGATCAGCAGCACGCCGACGCCCCGGGCGGCGGCGGCACGCAGCTGATCGGTCATGTACTCGACCGCGCCGACGTCGAGCCCGTGGGTGGGCTGGGCCGCGACGAGGATCTTGGGGCCGCGTGACAGCTCACGGGCCAGCACGACCTTCTGCTGGTTGCCGCCCGACAACGAGCTCATCGGCGTGTCAGGCGACGGCGTCTTGATCTCGTACTGCTCGATGAGCGCCTCGGCGTGCTTACGGATCTCGCGGGGCGAGATGAGCTGACGGCGGCTCCCCACCCGGCACACGTCGTCGAGGACCAGGTTCTCGGCCACGCTCATGCCGAGCACGCACCCGGACTCGTGGCGGTCCTCGGGGATGACGGCCACGCCGGCACGGGCCATGGCGCCGGGGCGCCCGGGGCGCACGTGCTCGCCGACGACCTCGACCGAGCCGGCGTCGAGCGTGAGGAGGCTGCTGAGCAGGTCGGCCAGCGCGGCCTGGCCGTTGCCCTCGACACCGGCGAGGCCCAGAATCTCGCCCTCGTGGAGGTCGATCGACAGGCCGTCCAGCAGGCGGCGCCCGTCGCGGGTCCGGTGGGTGGCGTCGGCGACCCGCAGCACGACGGGTCGCTCGGCGACGGCAGCGGCGCCGTCGGGATCGCCCTCGACGGCTTCCTCCGCGGCTGCCTCGGCCTCGTGGACGAGGCCGAGCGCCGCGGCCTCCGAGCGCAGCGACACCTCGCGCCCGACCATGTCGCGGGCCAGGTTGCGGGCGTCGGTCTCGCAGGTGTCCTGTCGGGCCACGACCTCGCCGTTGCGCATGATCGTGACGCGGTCGGTGGCGTGCAGGATCTCGTCGAGCTTGTGGCTGATCAGCACCACCGCCCGGTCCTCGTCCTGCACGACCCGCCGGAGCGTCGAGAACAGGTCCTCGGACTCGGCCATCGTGAGCACCGAGGTGGGCTCGTCGAGGATGACGATGCTGGGGTCGCGCCGCAGGCACTTGACGATCTCGACCCGCTGGCGCTGCCCGGGGGTCAGCGAGTCGACCCTGGCGCGCGGGTCGACGTCCAGGCCGTAGCGCTCGGAGATCTCCGCCACGTGGCGCACCGAGCGGCGCTCGTCGAGCCGGTTGCGCTCGCCGAGGGTGACGTTCTCCCACACGGTCAGCGCGCCGATCACGCTGAAGTGCTGGTGGACCATGGCGATGCCCAGCTCGGCCGCGGCCAGCGGATCGCTGACCACGACCGGCTGACCGCCGATGAGGATCGAGCCGGAATCCGGCGTGAGCAGGCCCAGCAGGACCTTCATCAGAGTGGACTTCCCGGCCCCGTTCTGCCCGAGCAACCCGTGGATCTCACCGGGCTGAACCCGCAGATCGACCCGGTCGCACGCGACCACGTCGCCGAAACGCTTCGTGATGCCGCGTAGCTCGACCGCCGGGGCCGGGGAGGCGATGGCCTCCCCGGTCCCGTTGGCTGATGTCGTGAGCTCCACCATCGTGTTCCTCATGGTCCTCGGACGTCGCAGGTGGTGCCGCTCAGCCCTGCTCGGCGATGAGCGCCTCGACGTCGACCTCGCCGGCGGCGACATCGGCGATCATGGCGTCGACCTGCTCCTGCAGCGCCTCGTAGCCGGGCACCGACGGGCAGATCTCGACCGTGGGCACCGGATCCTGGCCGATCAGGAACACTCGGGTCACGCCCAACTCGACCTCGCCGGCGGCGAAGTCCTCGAGCGCAGCGGCGAAGTAGTCACCGGGGCTGAAGATCGACGAGACCGCGAACTGCGGCTCCTCGCAGCGGTCGGTGCCGGGAGTGACCGACAGGACGCCGCTCTCGTTGCCCGCGGTGGCCACCGCGTCGGTAGCACCACCCAGGTAGGGGTAGAGCAGGCCGACACCCTGCCCCAACTGCGCGTCGGCCGCCGCCTGGCCGAGGGCCGAGTCGTCGAAGTCACCCGTGTAGGTGGCGACGGTCTCGGCGTCGGGCAGCACCTGGCGGATGCCCGCCGTCCACGAGGCGAACGCCAGCGTCGAGAAGTCCAGCTCGGGGCCGGTCACGTAGCCGGCCTGGGTGGTGCCCAGCGCCTCCATGGCCAGGCCGCTGGCGTATCCGGTCACGAACTGCGTCGGGCCGGGCTCCTCGCTCGTCTGGAAGAAGTACGGGGTCTGCTCGACACCCGCTCCACCGGCGACGTACCAGACGGAGCTGGCGCACACCTCCTCCTCGGCCACGGGGATCGCGTCGGCGAGCTCACCCGCCGCGACCGCCACCATGTCGACCTCCTGGCGGCACAGGTTGCGCGCCTGCTCGGCTGCGTCCGACGGGTTGACCTGATCGAGGATGATCAGCTCCCAGTCGTTCTGCTCGGCGAAGTCGCGGGCGGTCACCACGAAGCTCTCGTAGTAGCCGTTGTCGTTGGTGTCACCCGGGCTGAGCACACCGATCTTGACCGTGCCGTCGTCGTTGACGTCGGGCTGGCCCTCCGGCACGCAACCCTCTTCGCCGATGCACGACTCGCCGCTACCGCCGCTGTCGCCGGAGCTGCCCTCGTCGCTCGATGCGGAGGAGTCGTCATTGCCGCACGCACCCGCCACGAGGGCCAGCGCCAGTGCGGGAACCATCCATCCCAGCTTCTTCTTCATCATCTCCACTCTCATTCCGATCTCGTCAGTCGTGAACTGCCTCACCGCGCCTGCCCCGAGGTTCGGGACGGCGCTCCCCTCATGACGTCGTCGCTGGTCTGCGCGCGTGTCGCATCTCGAGACCGCCGCCCGCCGCCGAGACGCTTTCCCTCCTCTCGGTTGCTTCCGGGCCCCTCGTGGCATGGCCTCTGGTCGTCGGCCCGCCGCCCGCGTCGTGGTCGGTGCGCGCGCTCACTGGTCGACCGCCGGATGGTGGCCGGTGCGGGCGTACTCGGCGTAGGGCACGCGCTCCTGCTCGAACAGCGCATCGCCGCCCGCACGCACGAACCACGGGAACGTCATGCGTCCGACCGGAGCCAGCGCGTGGGGGTCGACCCGCATGTCGGGCGAGCAGATCGACTCGTCCATCGTGATGCAGACGACCTCGGCCACCACCAGGTGGACGGTCGAGTAGGCGACGTCGTCGTCGCCCAGGTCGACCACCTGGTGGACCCTGCACTCGAGGTGTGCCGGCGACTCGGCGATGGACGGATGGCCCACCTTCACCGACGGGATGGCGGTCCACCCGAGCAGGTCGAGCTCGCTGGCCCCGCGCGGGAACTCCATGGCCGCCAGCTCGATCTTGTCGCGCATGGCGTCGGTCGTCATGTTGATGACGAACTCGCCGGTACGGGTGGCGTTGCGCCACGTGTCCTTGGGCTCGGGCACGGACTCGCGCCGCCCGCCGATCGTCACCGCGAGGAGGGGAGGCTGGCCCGTGACCGGCATGAAGTAGCTGAACGGGGCCACGTTGACGACACCGTCGTCGCCGACCGTCGAGATCATCGCGATCGGCCGCGGCACGATCAGCGACGACAGCATGCCCTGGCACTTGGCGGGCGGCTGCCCGTCAGGATCGAAGATGATCATGTTCCCCCCTCCCCCCTCGTGGTTTCGGTCAATGGCGTCATTGCGCTAGAGGTTGTCCCACACCGGAAAACGAGCCGATTCCGGCGTGTTACGGGTCAGTGAACGGGTTCTGCGCCCCACTCGATGATCTGCACGTAGTTGCCATCGGGATCGGCGATCGTGCCGATCAATCCGAACGGCATCTGCTCGACCTCGCGCACCCAGGTGACACCCTGGCGCTTGAGGTGCGTCTCGATCTCGCGGCAGCCGGTGACATCCAGGTTGAGGATGGCGCGGGCGGGCTCCTGCGTCGGCCCGGAGACCTCGCTGTGCTCCTCGATGAACAGCTGGCCGTTCCCGAACTCGAACGCACCCATCTCATTTTCCTTGATATCGGGGAACGCACCCCGGTAGAAGCCCTTCATTTCCTCGACATTGGATGTGCCGAGCATCACACTTCCCAAATTGAACGACGTCATTGCGTGTCTACCCCTCTACTCTCTGAGCTGATTTGTGGATTGCATTTAGGGCTGCAACAGGAACTTCCGGATCTTCCCCACCGACGTACGCGGTAGCTCCGCCACGATCTCGAAGCGCTGCGGGCGCTTCGCCTTGGCCAGGCGGCTCTCGCACAGCGCCGCCAGCCGGTCGAGGTCGATGGCACCGGCGCCCGGCGCCTGGACGACGAACGCCACGGGCACCTCGTCTCGGATGGGGTCGGGCTCGCCGACCACCGCGACCTCGAGCACCGACGGGTCGTCGGCGATCACCGACTCGATCTCGACGACGGACACGTTCTCGCCGGCCACCTTGAGCACGTCGGACCGCCGGCCTGCGAACGTGAAGCGGCCGTCGGCGTCGACGACCGCGAGGTCCCCGCTGCGGAACCAGCCGTCGCGGAACGACGCCGCGGTGGTGACCGGGTCGTCGAGGTAGCCGTCGAACAGGGTCAGACCCGGCTCGCCACCCACGACCACCTCGCCGACCGACCCGGTGGCGACGGTCGAGCCGTCGGCGGGATCGCGCAGGTCGACCGCGCATCCCAGGGTCACGGTGCCCATCGACGACGGCACCGGGCCCAACGCCCGGTTGGTCAGTACGGCCGGAATGGTCTCGGTCATCCCGTAGAGCTGGCGGGGCCGGCACCCGAGCAGTCCGGCGATGGTCTCGTACTGATCGTCGGTGACGTTCTGTGCATACCAGCAGTGGCGCAACCGCAGACCCTCGACGGGCGTCGCGCCCCGGGCCAGGATCATCCGCAGCGGGGCAGCGAACAGGCTGGCGTGGGTGACCTCGTGCCGGGCGGCCTGGGCGAGGAAACCCGACGCCGAGAACGTGTGCATCAGCGCGACGCTCGCCCCGGCCGAGATGGCGGAGGCGAACGAGTAGTACTGGGCGTTGGCGTGGAAGAGCGGGAGCACGACGAGCTGGCGATCGTCGCTGGTCAGGCTCGCAGCAGCCGCCATCACGTCACCGGCGAAGGCGTAGTTGGCCTGGGTGATCACCACACCCTTGGGAGCCGACGTGGTGCCGGAGGTGAACATCACCGCCGCCCGGTCGTGCAGCCCGGCGTCGCCCACCTCGTCCCAGTCGACCGCGGGGCCCACGCCGGCGAGCCCGTCGAGGGTCGTGTCGTCCTCGGCCACCTCGACGATATCCACGCCCGCGCCGGCGGTACCGGCCGCGTCGGCGGCGTCGCGGTAGGTCGCGGCCCGCTCGGTCGAGCAGATCCCCACCACGGGCAGCGTCCGCTTGATGTGCCCGGCCAGCTCCGGCGCGGTGGCCTTGGGGTCGGACGGCACGATCCACCCCCCGAGCTGGGTGACCGCCAGCCAGGTGGCCACGAAGGCGGGCGAGTTGGTGAGGGCCAGGTGCACGGCGTGGCCGGGCACCAGGCCCCTCTCCGACAGCCCGCCGGCAACCCTGGCGACGAGCACGTCGAACTCGGCGTAGGTCCAGCGCGTCACCGCGCCGTCCGGCCCCTCCCACACGAGGAAGGTGCCGTCACCGTTGGCGGTGACCGCCTGGCGCCAGCGCGCTGCGAACGTCGCCGGACCCCAGGTCGACGCGCTTCTGGGTCGCTCGCCGGGCTCGCTCACGGCGTGACGAGCTCCTTGGCGTCGTCGCCGGCAACGACGGGCTCGCCGTAGCCGCCGCCGCCCGGCAGCTCGAGCCGGACGACGTCGCCGGGCTGGAGCTGGATGCGGGCCTGCGTGCGCACGGGCTCGCCGTTGACCAGGAAGCGGCCGACGGCGCCGGCCTGCCCGCCGAACAGCCCGGCGGGACCGTGCTGCAGGCGGCTGGTCACCGCGTTGAGCATCCACGGGCGCTCGGTGTCGACGGTGAACTCGATGGTCTGGCCGGGGCCGCCCCGCTGGCGACCGGGGCCGCCCGAGTCGGGTCGCAGCTCCTTGCGGAGGAAGCGCACCGGCGCCGACGCCTCGACCACCTCGAGGGGCACGGCCGACACACCCGTCGGGTACGAGGTGGCGCCGAGGCCGGGCTTACCCGCCCGGGCGCCCACGCCCCCGGCGTAGGTGAACATGGCGGTGATGAACGGCGTGCCGTCGTCGTTGGTGCCGCTGACCTGCATGGTCCACACGGCACCGGCGCCCTCGGCGATCACCTTCTCGGGCACGATCTCGGCCAGCGCCGCCAGCAGCGGCATGGGCAGGAACATCCCGACGACGTGGCGGGCGGTGCCCGGGGCCGGGCTCACCGCGTTCACGATGCTGCCCACCGGGGCTTCGACCTTGATCGGGGCCAGGCTGCCGAAGTTGTTGGGGATGTCGGGGTTGAGGACGCTGCGGATCGTGAACGTGGTGTAGGCGTGGGTGTAGTTCTTGACGACGTTGATGCCGGCGGGGCTGGCGCCCGACGTGCCCTCGTAGTCGACCAGGATCTCGCCGGCGTCGGGGTCGACGGTGATGGCCACGTGGATGTCGATCTCACTGCCGTCGGCCAGGTCGAGCACCGAGTGCGCCCGGTGGGTGCCGGCGGGGAGTGCCCGGATCGACCGGCGGGTCGCCTCCTCGGAGCGGCTGATGATCTCGTCGGCCAGCTCCTGGATGTCGTCGAGGTCGCGCGACTCGCACAGGGCGAGCAGGCGCTGGGCGCCGACCTGGCCCGAGGCGATCTGGGCGTGCAGGTCACCAGCCATGTGCTCGGGCTGGCGCACGTTGGAGAGGATGAACTTCCAGACGTCCTCGTTGCGCTTGCCTGCCACCATCAGCTTGGTGATGGGAATCCACAGGCCTTCCTCGAACACGTCCCGGCCGCCGGCGCCGATGCCGTAGCCGCCCACGTCGGTGTGGTGGATCGTCGAGCCGAAGAGGCCGATCACCCGGCCACCCCGGAAGACCGGGCTGAGCACGGTGACGTCGAGCAGCTGGCCCGCCGTCTTGTACGGGTCGTTGGTGATGAGCACATCACCGGGCTCGAGCGAGTCGACCGGGTACTCGGCGAGCATCGCCCCCGCCGCCCGGGCCAGGGAGTTGATGTGGCCGGGCGTGCCGGTCACCGCCTGGGCCACCATGCGGGCGTCGCGGTCGAACAGGGCGTTGGCCAGGTCGCCCGCCTCGCGGACGATGGGGCTGAAGGCCGCGCGCTGCAGGGCCCGGGCCTGCTCGTTCACCGTGCTGATGAGGCTGCCCCACAGCACCTCGAGCTCGATGGCGTCGATGGTCTGGGTGTCGCTCACTTCGACTCCTCCCGGCGGGTGGCGATCAGCGATCCGTCGCTCGCCACCTCGACCGTCCAGCCGGGGCGGATGACCGCGGTGGTCTCCCGCTCCTCGACGATGGCGGGGCCTGCGATGGCGGCACCCACGCCCAGGTCCTCCCGGCGGTACACCGGCACCTCGACCTCCTCGCCGCTCCGGTCGAAGCGGGCCGGTCGGGTGCGGTGCGGCGCCGGCTCTCCCTCGGCCGGCGGCAGCTCCGCCAGCTCGAACGGCGCTGCCGGGGCCCAGGCTGCGACCCGCCACGTCACGACCTCGACGGGCACGTCGGGGATGCTCATGCCGAACACCCGCTCGTACTCGGTGGCGAAGCGGGCCAGGGTCTCGTCGACGGTGGTCGGCCACCCATCGCCGTCGCCGACCCAGATGGTCACCTCGTTGCCCTGACCGCGGTAGCGGGCGTCGAGTCCGTAGCGGAAGGTCACGGCGTCGGCGTCGACGCCGGCGGCGGCCAGGACGCGGCGGCCCTCGCTGCGCATCTCGTCGAGCAGGGCGTCACGGGACTCGTCGAGCGAGTCGTCCAGCATGGCCAGCAGGCTGCGGGCCAAGTCGATGCGGACGGGGCTGACGAGCGTGCCGAAGGCCGACAGCACCGAGGCGTTGACCGGGAAGATGACCCGCTCGGCCTCGAGCATCTCGGCCACGCCGATGGCGTGGACCGGGCCGGCGCCGCCGAAGGCGATGATCGGCACGCCGCGCAGGTCCATGCCCCGCTCGACGCCATGCATGGAGGCGGCGGCGGCCATGTTCTGGTTGACCACGGCGTGGATGCCGGCAGCCGTGTCGGCCACCGTGCTGTCGATCCCGGCGGCCACCTTGGCAGCCGCGTCCTCGGCAGCGGCCAGGTCGAGCGGCATGTCGCCGCCCAGGAAGAACCCGGGGTCGAGGTAGCCGAGCAGCAGGTCGGCGTCGGTGGTGGCGGGGTGCTGGCCGCCCCGGCCGTACGAGGCCGGGCCGGGCTCGGAGCCGGACGACTCGGGGCCGACCTTGAGCAGCCCCAGGTCGTCGACCTTGGCGAGGCTGCCGCCACCGGCGCCGATCTCGACCAGGTCGACCGACGGCACGGTGACCGGGAAGCCCGAGCCCTTCTTGTGGCGGTAGACGCGGCCGACCTCGAAGTCGTTGGTGAGGTCCGGGTCCGAGTCCTCGATCAGGCACGACTTGGCGGTGGTGCCGCCCATGTCGAAGCACAGCAGGCGGGGCTCGCCCATGCGGCGGGCGTACCACGCGCCGGCCAGCGCGCCGGCGGCGGGGCCGGACTCGACCAGGCGGATCGGGACCCGCTTGGCATCGTCCGCGCTGATCACGCCGCCGTTCGACAGCATCATGAGCACCGAGCCGCCGAAGCCCTCGCTGCGGAGCCACTCCTGCAGCTCGTCGAGGTATGGCCCGATGATCGGCATGGTGGCGGCGTTGCAGGCGGCCGTGACCATGCGGGGGTACTCGCGGATCTGCGGGGCGACCTCGTGGGAGGTGCACACGGGCAGGTCCAGCTTGGCGGCGAGCGCGTCGGCGACGACTTGCTCGTTGGCCCCGTTGACGTAGCCGTGCAGGAAGCACACGGCAACGGCCTCGGCACCCGCGGCACGGATCTGCTCGGCGAGAGCGTCGATGGCCTCGGCGCTCGGCGCCTGCCGCACGGTGCCGTCGACCGTGGTGCGCTCGTCGAGCTCGAACGTCAGGTCCCGACCGATGGGCGGTGCCGGGAACTCGATCTGCAGGTCGTACATGTCGAATCGGTGCTCCGACCGGATGAGCAGCGTGTCACCGAACCCGGTGGTGGTCACCAAGCGCGGCGCGACCGGTCTTGCCCTCGATCAGCGCGTTGGTGATGAGGGTCGTGGCGTGCACGATCGGGGCGGTGATCTCCGACGGCTGGACGCCGGCCTTGGCGAGCAACTGGGTGACGCCCGTGCGCACGCCGTTGAGCGGGCGGGACGGCGTCGACAGGGTCTTGTCCACCACGACGCGGCCGCTGGCCGCGTCGAGCAGCACGACGTCGGTGAACGTGCCGCCGATGTCGACGGCGAGGCGCCAGTCAGCCATTGCGGTACTCCTCCCGGACGGGCTGGAAGATGTCGAGGATCCAGACCTCGTCGTCCTTGTCGGGGTCGCCGATGAACTTGCTGTCGCCGTGCGGCATCTCCTTGGGCGCCCAGTAGATGTCGCCCGGGCCCAACACGATGCGATCGTCGGACCCGATCCGGAAGTCGAGCTGGCCGGCGATGATGAGCCCGAACTGCTCGTTGTCACGGTGGCCTGCGTACGGGGTCGGACCGACGCCGTCCTTGATGCGCCAGAAGCACAGGGACATGCCGTCGCCGTTGACGATGCGGCGCCGCATGCCCGGTGCGACCTCCGTGAAGGCGCGCTCGTCGAAGGTCCAAATCTCTGGACTGATCACAAATCCTCCGGTTGGTACGTGCAGGCGGTGGCTCCGCGGGGGTCGGGGAGCCGCCGCCGATTCAGGTCATCTGCGCGATCATCAGCGTCTCGACCTGGTTGAGGTGGTCCTCGACCGCCTTGCCGACGGCCTCGATGTCTGCCACGGCCAGGTGCCGTGCGATCTCCCGGTGCGCCGCGGTCGCCTCTCGGATGACCTGTCGCACCACCTTCTCGTTCTGGCTCGCCGTCAGCAGCGAGTCGAAGTCGGTCGACTTGAACAGCGACTCGAGCACCTTGCCGTACAGCTCGGCGAGCGCGGGGTTGCGGCTGGCCGTGGCCACCGCGGAGTGGAACTCACGGTCGCAGCGACGGAAGTCCTCGAGCGCCATGTCCTCGTCGAACTGCTGGCCGAGCCGGCTGATGAGCTCGCGCTCGTCGTCGGTGGCCCGGCAGGCGGCCAGCTCGGCGATCGGCACCTCGACGACCCGGCGCACCTCGAAGATGTCGGTGACCTTGCGCTTGCGGTTGTCGCCGCCGTTGCCCCAGTCGACACCGGGCAGGTGCTCGACGACGTAGGCACGGTTGCCGCGGCGCTCGATCACCCCCAGGGTGACCAGGCCCTGGATCGCCTCGCGCACCGACGTGCGGGCCACGGCGAACTGCTCGCACAGCGCCCGCTCGGCGGGGAGCTGGGCCCCGGGCCCGAGCTCGCCCTTGCGGATCACGTCGAGCAACGCCTCGCGGACGCCCTCGGCCACCGTCTGGCGGCTGATCGGGTCGAAGTGCGTGGTCATCGCCGGCCCCGCTCAGCTCGCCGACACGGTGTCGGCACCGAAGCGGGCCTTGTCACCGTCGAGGTCGAGGGGGCGGACGATGGCTTGCGTCTCCTCGGCGCCCCACTGCTCGGGCGGGGTGAGCCACATGACCTCGAACTCGAGGCCGTCGGGATCCTTGGCGTACAGGCTCTTGTTCACACCGTGGTCACTAGCACCGATCAGGGCGCCGGCGGCGGTAAGTCGCTCACGCATCTCCTCGAGCTCGGCGAGCGTGGGCACCTCCCAGGCGATGTGGTAGAGGCCCACGGTGCCACGACCGGCGGCGGACGGGCCGGCGCTGTCGCCCACGGTGAAGAGGGCGAGGTCGTGGTGGTTGGACGAACCCGGCGCCCGCATGAAGGCGAAGCGGTTGGCCGGGTCCTCGACGATCCGCCGGAACCCGAGCACCGTCTCGTAGAACTGCACCGTCATCTCGGCGTCACGCACGTACAGCACCGCATGGTTCATGCGAGAGATCGGCATCAGTTCCCCCCTCTTCGTCGCTGTGGTCCTTCGCCGACCGTTCACGCATGTGTCGGTCTGGCGATCCGATGGTCAGACCATATGACCAACGATGAACGGCCGTCAACGCCCGAACGAAGGAAAATCCCCTGGTTGTGCGCCAGGCACGAGCGGGCGCCACGCACGTCGTGCTCAGACGGCGGCGACCGACAACCCGACGTCGCCGATGAGTTCGCTCCCGGCTCGGAGTCGGACAGGCGTGACCACACGAGAGCCCCGGGAGAACCGATGACAGCCGAAACGTTGGCACCCGCGAGGCTGGCGCGACTGGACGAGGTGATCGCCGGGCACGTGCATGCCGAGGGAGTGCCAGGCGCGGTGTGGTTGGTGGCGCGTGGTGGCCAGGTGCACGTCGGCGTCGCGGGCACGCTCGGGGCCGACGGCAGCGGGCCGATGCGGCGGGACAGCATCTTCCGCATCTCGTCGATGACCAAGCCGGTCACCGCCGTCGCCGCGCTGCTGCTGATCGAGGACTGCCGCGTCCGGCTCGACGAGCCGGTCGACCGGCTCCTGCCGGAGCTGGCGGACCGGCGGGTGCTTGCCCACAGCGACGGACCGCTGGACGACACCGTGCCGGCCCGGCGGCCGATCACCGTGCGCGACCTGCTCACGTTCCGCATGGGGCTCGGCGGCGACTTCGTAGGTAGCGAGCAGCCCGTGATGGCGGCGATGGCCGAGCTCGGGCTCGGCGTGGGCCCGCCCGCGCCGGCCGGGCCGCCGGAGCCCGACGAGTGGATGCGCCGCTTCGGCACCCTGCCGCTCGAGCACCAGCCCGGCGACCGCTGGCTCTACCACACCGGTGCCGACGTGCTGGGCGTGCTCGTCGCCCGCGCCGCGGAGCAGCCGTTCGAGGCGTTCCTCGCCGAGCGGATCTTCCAGCCGCTGGGTATGGCCGACACGGGCTTCGCCGTGCCGGCCGACGACCTGGCCCGGTTCGGGCCCGTGTTCTGGGGCCCCGTCGACGGCCGGAGCGACGAGGTGTACGACCCGACGGACGGGCAATGGAGCACCCCACCGGCCTTCCCCGGCGGGGGCGCCGGTCTGGTGTCGACGGTCGACGACTTTCTGGCCTTCGCCGAGATGCTGCGCGCCGGTGGCACCTACCGGGGTCGGCGCCTGCTGTCCCGCCCGACCGTCCAGGCGATGACCGCCAACCACCTGACCCCCGAGCAGATCAGCGCCTCGAGTCCCGATCCGTCCGGCGCGCAGGGGTGGGGCTTCGGCGTCGGCGTCCAGCTCCACCGCACGGGCCCGGCCCGATCCGTCGGAACCTACGGCTGGGACGGTGGCCTCGGCACGTCGTGGGCCAACGATCCCGCGGAGGACCTGATCGGCATCCTGATGACCAGCCAGACGTGGACGTCGCCGAGCCCGCCGCCGGTGTGCCAGGACTTCTGGACCTGCGCCTACGCCGCGATCGACGACTGACGTCCGTCGTCGATCTCTGAGATTCGGTCCGGCGCGACGGCGTTCCGGTTACAGCGACGCGAGGTACGAGGCCACGTTGCGGTGCAGCTCGGCCACCGAGTCGCTGCCGAACTTGCGGAGCGTCTCCGACGCCAGCACCAGGGCGACCATCGTCTCGGCCACGATGCCCATCGCCGGGACGGCGGTCACGTCGGTGCGCTCCTTGAAGCTGACCGTCTCTTCCTTGGTCTCGACGTCGACCGTCTTGAGCACTGGCCGGTTGAGCGTCGAGAGCGGCTTCATCGCCACGCGGGCGATCACCGGCTCGCCGGTCGAGATGCCGCCCTCGATGCCGCCGGCCAGCGACGACTCGCGCCGGTAGGTCTCGGCGTCGGCATCCCACGAGATCGGGTCGTGGGCCTGCGAGCCAAGGCGACCGGCGACGTCCCAGCCCTCGCCGATCTCGACGGCCTTGACGGCCTGGATGCTCATCAGCGAGAAGGCCAGCAGCGCGTCGAGCTTGCGGTCCCAGTGCACGTGGCTGCCGAGGCCGACGGGCACGCCGTAGGCCACCACCTCGACGACGCCGCCCACGCTGTCACCCTGCTTGGCCGCCGCCTTGATGGCCGTGACCATGGCCTCCGTTGCCTCGGGGTCGAAGCACCGCACCGCCGATGCGTCGACGGCCTCGCGGTCTCCCGGGCCGGGCCGGACACCCGGCGGGGCGGTGACCCCGCCCATCGCCACCACGTGCGACAGCACGTCGACACCGATCTCGCGCAGGAGCAGCTTGGCGAGCGTGCCCGCCGCGACCCGCGCCGCCGTCTCCCGGGCGGACGCGCGCTCGAGCGCGTCGCGCGCGTCGTCGTAGCCGTACTTCTGCATGGCGGACAGGTCGGCGTGACCCGGCCGCGGCGCGGTGAGCCGCTTGCTGGGCGCCCCCGGGGCCGGGGACATCTCCTGCTCCCAGCGCGGCCACTCGGGGTTGGGGATCTCGATGAGCACCGGGCCGCCGAGCGTGCGCCCGTGGCGGATGCCGCTGACCAGGGTGAGCTCGTCGCGCTCGAACCGCTGGCGGGGCCCTCGACCGAAGCCGAGGCGCCGGCGGGCCAGCTCGGCCGCGACGTCCTCGACGGTGACGGCGAGCCCGGCGGGCAACCCCTCGACGATCACGCCCAGCGAGCGCCCGTGCGACTCGCCGGCGGTCAGGTACCTAAGCATCTGTCGACCGCACCTGCTCGACGTCGCGGCCCAGCTGGGCCACGAGCTCGTCGACGCCGCCGAAGCGCACCTGGCCCCGCACCCAGCTGTCGAAGACGACCTCGGCGTGCTCGCCGTAGAGGTCGTCGTCGAAGTCGAGGAGGTGGGCCTCCACCAGCAGCATCCCGTTCTCCTCGTAGAAGGTGGGCCTGCGCCCGACCGAGATGGCCGAGCGGTGCCGCCGGCCGTCCTCGCGGCAGTACCAACCGCCGTACACACCGTCGGCGGGTAGCTGCACATCACCCGCCACCGCGACATTGGCCGTGGGGAAGCCGATCGTGCGACCGCGCTGGTCGCCGTGCTCGACGACGCCGCGCACCGAGTGGCTGCGGCCCAGCAGACGTGCGGCCCGCTGGACGTCGCCCTCAGCCACGGCCTCGCGGACGGCGGTCGACGAGACGCGGCCGAAGCCGTCGAGCGAGACGGTGCCGACGCCCTCGACCTTGAAGCCCGACGTGCCGCCGGCCGTCTCGAGCAGCGGCAGGTCGCCGCGGGCGCGGTGACCGAAGTGGAAGTCCTCGCCGACCACGACCGCCTGTGGGGCGAATGCCTCGACCAGGTCGGCCATGAAGGCGGCCGGGTCCTCGAGGGAGCGCTCCTCGTCGAAGCGCACCACGTACAGAGCGTCGACCCCCAGCTGCCCGATGCGGTCGGCTCGCTGGCGCAGGTCGGTCAGCAGCCGCACGCCCGCGTCGGGACGCACCACTGACGCCGGGTGGCGATCGAAGGTGATGACCACCGAGGCAGCACCGAGCGACGCGGCCGTGGCCACCGTGCGCTCGATGACCATCTGGTGGCCGACGTGCACGCCGTCGAACATGCCGGGGCTGATCACCGCGCCCCTGATCGTCGACGGGATGGGGGCGCCCTCGTGGATGATCTGCACGGCAGCGGAGGGTACCGGGCGTTCCCGCCCGCGTGTCCAGCCCGGACCGCGCAGCCAGGCGGTCTGTCAGACGCCGGTGAGCCCGAACTCGCGCTCCAGCACCGCCGCCACGCCATCGTCGTCGTTGCCGAGCGTGACCTCGTCGGCCGCAGTCAGCACCTCCGGGTGGGCGTTGGCCACCGCCACGCCGTGCCCCGCCCAGGTCAGCATCGCGGTGTCGTTGGGCATGTTCCCGAACGCCAGGACGTCGGTCGAGCGCACACCCAGGCGGGTGGCGAGGCGTGCCAACGCGGTCGCCTTGGTCGCCTGCACCCCGCTGATCTCGAGGACCCGGGGCGAGGAGAACGTCGCGTGGACCTCGCCGGCCCGGGCCCCGGTACCGGGCTCGGCCTGCGCCACGGCGTCCCGCAGGCTCTGCGCGTCGAGGGTCGGGTGTTGCGCCAGCAGCTTGAGGACGTCTCCCTGCGGGAACAGCATCTCGATGCGGTCGAGCCCCTCGGTCCCGGTGCTGCGCCGCTGCCGGTAGCCGCTCTCGTGGCCGAAGCCGTCGGTGGTCTCGACGGCGAAGCGCGTGTCGGGGAAGCGGCCTCTGAGCAGGGCGGTGGTCGCCGCCGCCGCCTCGACCGAGAGGGGTGACGCGTCGACGATGGCCCCGGTCGACGCGCTGACCGTCGCGGCGCCGTTGAGACACACGACCAGGGCATCGTCGTGGACGAGGTCGAGCAGGTCGCGCAGCCATCGCCACGGGCGCCCGGTCACCAGGACCAGCACCGCGTCGCGGCTCGCCAGCAGGTCGAGCGCCCCTTTCGATCGCGCGGAGAGCGACTCGTCGGACTGGAGGAGCGTGCCGTCGAGGTCGACGGCGACGAGCCGGTATCGGCTCGTCATGACCGGGTGGGCGGGGGCGGGGTCATCCTCGGCGGACGGTAGCGGCGTGGGGACCGCTCAGCTGCATGACACGCAGGTGTCGGCCCCGGGGACGGCGTCGAGCCGCTCGGCCGGGATGTCGGCGCCACAGCGCGAGCACCGCCCGTAGGTGCCGGACCGGTGGCGCTCGACGGCTCGCTCGGCGGCGGCGGCGGCGTCGCGGGCGCCCTCGAGCAGGATGCGATGCGAGTCGCGGTCCTCCTGGATGACCGCCGGATCGGCCAGCAGGAGGTCATACTCGTCCGCGAGCCGACGGACGTGCGCGGTCGCGCTCTCGAGCTCGGCGACCAGCCTGGTCTCGGTGGCGCCGCCGGTGGGCGTGGTGTTCATGGTGACCTCGCTGAGGGAAAGCAGAAGGCCGGGTGCGGAGCAGGGCCGCCCGTCGATCGGGCTCCCACAGCCGCACACGGCCGTTGCGGCACGATACCCATGCCGAGGGCGTTGCCGGCGCGGGTTTCATCGGGCGCCTGCTCGACGACCGGGCCACGACACGACAGCCCGGTCTGCTCGCGCGACCACCTGTTCACTAACGTGCCAGCCCGTGACCCCGGGATGGTATGCCGACCCCAATGGTGGTTCCGACCTGCGCTGGTGGGACGGATCAGCGTGGACGGACCACACCAGCCCGCCCCCCGACGCCGTTCCCGCCGCGGCCGCGGCCGTGCCCGCGGCCACGGCGGTCACCACCGTCGGAGCACCGCCGCTGTCACCACCCGGGGGCGCGCCCCTTTTCCGGGTCCGGCTCCCGGGCTGTCCGGCGGGTTCCCGCCCCCGCAGCAGCAGAGCGGCCCGAACCGCAACGTGCTTCTCATCGGGGGCGCGCTGGTGGCCGCGGTGGTGATCATCGGCGGCGCCGTGCTGTTGTCGGGCGGCGACGACGACTCGGCCCAACCCACCACGACACCGAGGCCGAGCCCACGACCACCACGACCGAGGCCGACGAGACCACCACGACCACCGCCCCGCCGGCGGACAGCGAGCTCGTCAGCTCGACCGGCCTGTCGTTCGCCCGACTCCCCGAGCCGTGGCAGGACTGGGCCACCGGCGGCCGCGGCGAGATCCACGAGCTCGAGGGCGACGCCGGGCAGTTCGTCGTCGTGCAGGAACAGGCGCCGTCAGGTGGTCAGTGGATCGGGAACCTGTTGATCGGCGACCTGGCTGACACGATCTCCTACAGCGGTGAGGCAGACCTCCCGGCCGCCACGCAGGCCCTGTCGGCTGAGCTGATCGCGGGCTACTACGTCGACGGGTCACAATCCTCGATCGTGAGGGAGACCGCAGTCACGATCGACGGGCATCCGGGCTACTTCATGCACCACGAGCTCACCTTCTCGCAGGAAGGCCTCGAGACGACCCGGGAGAAGGTCGTGGTCGTGGTGGTCGAGACGGGCCACGCCCGGCCGAGCGTGTTCTACGCGTCGATCCCCTACAACCGCATCGACCTCAACGAGGGGATGGACGCGGTCTACAGCACGCTCGTGGTCAACGACTGAGCGACGGGCTCAGGCCCGCCGCCACCAGCGGCCGAAGGGCCCCCACCGGCTCTGTCGAGCGTGTCGCGGTGTAGCCGGCGGGACGTCGCCCTGCTCCGTCTCAGCGGCTGCGCCTGTCTCGGGGCCCGGGCCGGCCGTGGCGAGGCGCCGGCGGCCGAGGGCGATCATCGCTCCCACGATCGGGACGATCAGGACGGGAACGATCGGATGGCCGAAGACATCGGCCAGCCAGTCGACCACTCTCTGCAGGAACGGCACCGGCGTCGCCTCGACGTCGATGACCGCCTCGCTCAGGTTCGAGGGGCCGGGCACGGTCCGCCCGCCCTCGACGACGTCGGCCTGGATCCGCAACGTGAGCTCGAGATCGTCGCCCGACCGCCTGGGGCGGACCTCCCACTTCCATTCGAGCACTCGCTTGCCGATGAACGACTGCTCGATCGGCTCGGCGGGCGTCACATCGAAGTCCGGCCCGGTGAGCTCGGCTTCGACGGAGCAACGGACGCCGGAGAGCACGGTCACCGTCGTCGACCCCTCGAAGGTGACATCCGGAGGCAGGTCCTCGAGCGACAGCGCCGCCCGCACCTCGTAGGTGCGGTCGACCACCATGCTCCGCCGGGGCTCGTAGGTGAGTCGGGCGTCGGCCTTGCCGGCCTCGTGCTCGCACTCCACGATCGTCTCGGGCACGGGAACCACGGGAGCGTCGGTCGCCCCCGGCTCGGTGATGTCCGGCTCGCCGTCGCTGTCCTCCGTGACGGTGAACTGTGCGCTGCCGACCGTGCCCGAGCCGCATGTCCCGGTCAGATCGTGGTCACCGGTTGGTGCGGACACGGTGAAGGCCACCTGCGCCTCACCGTCAGCGACGTCGACGCTGTCGATCGGCGTGCCGTCCCACAGGAGCGTGTAGGTGCCGCAGCCGTCGATGGTCTGGCGTGCGACCACCGTCGTCCCGGGTGGGCCGCTGTCGGGGGAGAGGGTGAGGCCGGTCTCCGGAGCGGGCGCCGGCTCGGTATCTGCGTCGGTGTCGGGGTCCGGCTCGGGAGCGACGGTGGTGATCGTGGTCGACGCCGTCGAGGTGGTCGAGCCGACGGTGGACTCGTCGGTCTCACCCGGGGGCGGCTCGGGTTGCGTGCTCACAAGGCAGCCGAGGACAACGGCTGCCACGCCCACCATGCCGATGACCACGCTCAATCACGGTACGTCACGGCGCGGCTACCGACCAGGGTGGTTGGTGGCCAAGAGGAGTTGCCCAGCGGCGGCCACAGGTTCCGGACCGTGGCCACCACGGCCGAACTCGACCCACGATCACGTATCGCGGTACCGGCATTCTGGGCAGTGCGCGAGGGTGCGATTCCCCCCGTCGTTACCGAAGGTGGTAGCGGACGTAGACGACGCCGCTGCCGAACCGGTGCTCGTCGATGAGCTCAAGGTCGGCGCGCGAGTCGGTCGGCAGTGCAGGGTTGCGCCCACCGAGGACGACCGGCCAGACGAACAGGGCCAGCTCGTCGACCAGCCCGGCGACGAGAGCCTGTACTGCGAGGTTCGGACCACCCACCAAGAGATCCCTGCTGGCGGCGGCCTTCAGATCGTGTACCGCGCGGGGGTCGAAGCGGCGTTCGAGCCGAGTGTTCGCGGTGAGCGGGGCGGCCAGGGTCGAGGAGTAGACGACCTTGTCCGCTGCCTGCCATGCGCTCGCGTAGTCGGCCGTGAGGTCCGACTGCGCAGCCAGGGTGGAGTCGGTCTCCCACACGGCCAGCGTCTCGTACATGCGCCGCCCATAGAGGTACGTGCCTGCGGACCCCATGAGCTTGGTGATGAACACGAAGACCTCGTCGTCCGGAGGAGCCCAGTCGAACGCGCCGCGTTCGTCCTCGGTGCAGCCGTCGAGGGACATGTTCGACGCGTAGATCAACTTCGCCATGACCACTTCTACATCACCGTCGACAGTCTCGACATCGTCGCCGTGCAACCTTACGGGGCGGAGTCGCTTGATGATCGTCCCAGACGTGCCGCTTGGCAGCGGGATCAACAACTAAAGCAAGTACGGGTTTTCTTTAACCCTGGGCCGGTCGGGTCCGACCCATCCCGCCGGCCGGGTCACGACCAGCCACCCACCACCCCGGTGATGTCGGCACCCGGCCCAGCCGCGAGAGTTGGCGGGGTGGGGAACCTGTCGGGGGGCCAACGCGTCTGTAACGGTGTGTGGCGCCGGGGGCAACGTCAGGACGGGTTCGACGAGCTCTTCGACGCGCACCGCGACGCGCTGTTTCGCCTGGGGATGCTCATCTGCGGCGACCGGTCGCGCAGCGAGGACGCGGTCGCCGAGTCGTTCGCCCGGGTCTACCCGCGGTGGCGCAACGGCCGGGTCCACGAGCCGGCGTGGTACCTGCGCCGCGTCCTCGTCAACGAGCTGACGCAGGGCTTCCGGCGCCGGGCCGTCGAGCGCCGCGTCCAGGAACGGCGCACGGGCGACCACCGCGGGGGCTCCTCCTTCGACGTCGAGCTGAGCGACCGGGCGTCGCTCGGCGGCGCGCTGGCCACCCTCCCCGAGGGCCAGCGCGCCGGGCTGGTGCTGCGGTTCTACGAGGACCTCAGCGAGGCCGAGACGGCCGCCGTGCTGGGGATCCCGCCCGGGACCGTGAAGTCACGTGCGTCACGTGCCCTGGCCCGCCTACGTGAGGCCCTCGAGGCCGAGGAGGAGGACCACGCCGATGCCTGACCTCGCCGAACTGGTCCGCGAGGAGCTCCGCTCGATGGCCGCCGCCGTCGAGGCGCCCGCCGACCTCGATCAACGAGCCCGCGGCCGCGTCCGTCGCCACATGCGCCGGCGCCGGCTGGCGGTGGGGGGAGCAGCGGCGGTCGTGGTGGTCGGCCTCGCTGCCGCCGGCGCCCTGGCCGTGCCGGAGGACGGCCCGTCCGTCGTGGCCGGGCCCACGGACCAGACGACCCGGTCGCCGCTCTACCTCGTACCGGGCTGGGTCCCGGAGGGCCTCGAGCTCGACGAGGCCGGCGGCGACGCCGCCACCGAGCAGCCGCCCGCCGACACGTCCGAGCGCGGCTCCGAGTCGTACCTCCGCTTCGACGCCGCGCACGAGCACGCCGAGGCGAAGATGACCCTGCAGTGGGGCATCGACCTCGGCAACATCGTCGACCCGGCTGCCTTGGGCGCCGAGGCGGTGGACGATCCGCTGGTGGCCTTGGCTGGCATCGGCGAGCCGGTGGACATCGGCGGGCAGCCCGGTTACCACCTGCTCGGGGAGGTCGTGTGGGCCGCGCCCGACGGCTCCCTCCGCGCACTCTCGGGCCAGTACTTCGAGAACATGCCCGATCCGGGGCCCATGGATCGGGACACGCTGGTCGCAGCAGCCGCCAGCGTGGCGGAGGGCGGGCCGGATGGGCCGGTCATCACCGAGATCCCTCCTGGCTTCGAGCCGACGGGTCCGCTGCCGATCGAGCCGTCGCTCGGGACAGAGACCCAGCGGCTGTCGTACACCGCCGCCGATGGTCGGGAAGTGCAGGTCACCGTCGCCGACGGGTCCCAGGTCTCCCCGCTCGCGACGATCGCCGGGGCCGCGTCCCGCGTGATCGACGTCCGGGGTCACGAGGCGGTCCTCGACCACCCCACCCTGCCGGCCACCCCGGATGGCGACGTTCCGGCGCCCGTCCTGGCTCTCGCCTGGGACGAGCGGCCGGAAACCCAGGTCCGGATCACCGGCGCGGGCGTCGACGAGGCCGACCTCCGGCGGATCGCCGACGAGCTGGTCGAGGTCAGCCCGGAGGAGTGGGAGGCGCTGGTCGACAGCATGTCGACCACCGACACGGCGACGGCGACGACGGACCTCACCACGACGGACGAGGCCGCCGGCGGGTCGACGACAGCCACGACCCCGTCGACCGGCGGGGACGACGACCTGTCGGGCGACGCGGACGCGTCGGGCGCCGAGCTGTCCCTGACGGGCACCTACGACGGGACCGAGCACTACACGCTCGGGACGGAGGAGTGCCCCGACCTCGACCACGAGTACGACGCCAGCGTCACCTGGGCCGACGGCAGCACCTGGGCCCTGTACGAGGACTACTGCGGCCGGATCGTCGACGACGTGTGGAGTGGGGAGGGCACGTTCACCCTCACCGGACCCGATGGCGACGCCCTCCGAGGCACGTTCACCTCGGAGGCGTCGTCGTCCGGTGACGGCGAGCCCTACACGCTGATCATCACCGGCGGGTCGGGGCGCTTCGTGGGCGGATCGGGGGAGTGCACCGCCGACAACCACGTCGAGAGGATGGTCCTCGGCACCCAGGAGCAGACGGGCGCCATCACGTGCGCCGTGCAGTTGCCAACGGGGTGACCCAGCGGGCCGCGGCGACAGGAAGGGGGCGCGTCTGGACGGTGGCGTGCCGCTGCGGATGGTGATGGAGATCCTCGGGCACGCGCTGAACACCGTGGGGGTACATGTTGGGGTACATGTCCGGGTACATGTCCGCTTCGGCCAGCAACGACGAAGGCCCCGACCGGGACCGGTGCGGGGCCTCTGACCTGCTCAGCGGAGCAATCTGTGTGTGGCGCGCTCGGAGGGACTCGAACCCCCAACCTTCTGATCCGTAGCGAGGCGCGGTTCGTCGCTGTGAGTCCACCATCGTCTGGAGCGGGCGACGGGGTCCCGGCCAGGACTGCGGACGTGCGGGCGTCACCGCTCCGGTTGCTGTCCTGGTTGCTGTGCGCCGCGGAGGACCCCGATCGACTTCGGCGTGGGGGGTAGTCCGGCGAAGATGACGTCGCTTTCTCGCGAGGTGCACGATCCCGCGGGGCCCGGCGGGTAGCTATGCGTCGGCCGCGTCCAGTTCGGCTGACCACAGGTGGTAGCCGTCCGCTGGGTCACCGGCCGTATGGGTGGCGTACCACAGCCGGAGGAGCCGGTCGTTCAGGTGGCTCGCACTCGGCCTCCGCACTAGCCCGGACTCATCGCCTACGTCTTCGGGCGCGAGACGACCATGGAACTACCTGGTCCTGGCCATCGTCGTCATCGTGGCCTTCGGGCCTGTACCGTTTCACGCCCTCGAACGGCCTGAGCGCTGCGCCGTCACGAGCGTACCCGGACGTGATTAGAATAAACTCTGCTGAATATGCACGAGCGTACGGATGAGGTTGCCCTGGACTTGGCGGAGGCCGCCCGCGAGCTGGGGGTGCACTACCAGACCGCGTACCGCTGGGTGCGCGAGGGTGCGCTGCGCGCCGTGAAGGTCGGCAAGAGCTACCGAGTGGAGCGCCGGGACCTCGACCGGTTCGCGCAGCGCCGCGAGCGCGGCACCCCACCCCGCCCCATCCAGGTTCGAGACTGGGACCACCAGGTAGAGCGGTTGTGCGCGGCATTGCGCAGCGGCGACGAACGCGCGGCGAACGAGCTGGTGGACCGGCTCGCGGGCAGCGGCGTGTCCCCGGTCGAGCTGTGCGACGAACTGCTCGCTCCGGCGCTGCGCCGGATCGGCGAGGAGTGGGCCTCCGGCGTCAACACGGTCGCCGACGAGCACAGGGCGACCGCCATCTGCGAGCGCCTCCTCGCCCGCCTGCCGGCCCGACGGACCAGGGTCCGGGGCACCGTCGTCGTGGCCGCACCGGCCGGTGAGCACCACGCGTTGCCTGCCCACATGGCGGCCATCGCGCTCCGGTATGACGGGTGGCGCGTGCACGACCTGTCGACCGACGTCCCCAGCAGCGATTTGGCCGCCTTCCTCCAGCGCGAGCGGCCGGAGCTGCTCGTGCTGTCGACGACCATGCCGAACCCGGACGCGACCGCGACGGCGCACCGCGCCGCCGATGAACTGGCCATTCCCGTGCTGGTCGGCGGGCCCGGCCGGCGGCTGGACGAACTTGTCGCGTCGGCGCGTGACTTTTAGTCAAACTTAGTGTTATCATCTTCTTCGGGCGGCCTACCCCATGGCCGCACCCACGACCGAAGGAGAAAGAGATGAAGATTTCCCGATGGATGGCAGCGATCGCACTGCCGGGAACGCTCGCCCTCGTCGGCGCCGCCTGTGGCGATGACGACGACTCGGCGGACGAGGCCGCGGCCACGACGGAGGCCGGCGCCGGAGAGGACACGACCTCCGGGATGAGCGATGCCGGCGAGGGCGAGGCGTCCGCTTCCGAGCAGCCCGACACCGTGGTCGACGTGGCGGCCGGCGACGAGAGCTTCTCGACGCTGCTGACGGCGGTCGACGCTGCCGGGTTGGCCGGCACGCTCAGCGGTGACGGACCCTTCACGGTCTTCGCGCCGGTGAACGACGCCTTCGCCGCGCTGCCCGCCGGCACGGTGGACACGCTGCTGGCGTCCGAGAACCAGGCGGAGCTGACGTCGGTCCTCACCTACCACGTGGTGCCGTCCAAGGTGCTGTCGAGCGACCTCAGCGACGGCATGACCGTCACGACGGTGCAGGGCCAGCCTCTCACGGTCGGCGTCCAGAGCAACGCAGTCACGCTGACCGACGCCTCGGGCAACACGGCGTCCGTCGTCCGGGCCGACGTCGAGGCGGGTAACGGCGTCGTGCACGTGATCGATGAAGTCCTGCTGCCAGCCGCGGGCTGACCGGGCTCTCCCCCGGTGCGGGCCGCCGGCTCCCCCGGCGGCCCGCACCCGCCCATGGCCAGGGGTTCGCCCCGGAGGCCGTCGGGTAGCCGCGGGGCATCCGCGCCATCACGGGAGCTGCCGGCAACATCGGCACCGCGGTCACCGCGGAGCTGCGGGGCCTCCCGGAGGACCTCAGGTGGCGAGCAGCCGAGTCGCCCAGTTATTCGGCCGCCGCGTTCCGCCAGGGCAAACTCGCACCGCAATAGTCCATCGTGAAAGCGCGTCAGCGGTCTCCGCCTCACCGGTCGCCCGATCGAAGCTCTCCGGAACCACGGCGACTTCCAGGCACGGCCAGAACGTGGTCGACCTGCCCGCTCGGTCGACGTCGGTTGCTGTCACGCCTCCGCCGATGCCAGAACGCCCGCCTCCGAGGACCGGTGCTGACCTGGAGCTATGGGCGCGCTCGGAGGGACTCGAACCCCCAACCTTCTGATCCGTAGTCAGATGCTCTCTCCAATTGAGCTACGAGCGCCGGTTGTGGAGAGGCGAGCCTACCGCGGGGCATGGCGGCGGCCCAACCGGGTACCACCGGGCCCCGGGGCGCGGCCCGGGCTGTGCCGCTCGACCACGACTAGCCTTTCGTGGTCACGGCCGACGGACCCAGGGGGAGATCGGGTGCCGTACAACCAGACGGGCCTCGTCGTGCACGACGCCGACGCCCACATCATGGAAACGCCCGGTTGGCTGCGAGAGCACGCGGACCCCGCCATCAGGGACCGCATCGAGCCCCTGCGCTACACCTCGGGCAACGAGCTGCGGCAGACAGGCGACGTCGACGAGCAGCTCCGCGACCTCGAGGCGTCGTTCGCGCGGCTGGCCGACAAGCACGCGTCCGACGAGTACCGGGCGGCCGAGGCGGCCGAGATCATGGCCCGCAAGAACTTCGCCGCCACCGGCAGCTTCGTCGCTGACGACCGGCCCCGGGCGCTCGACCTGCTGGGCTTCGCCAGCCAGCTCGTGTTCAACACGTTCCACAACCGGCGCCTGCACGACTGGGAGCACGGCGGCGACATGGAGCTGGCCATCGGCGTCGTCCGGGCCCACAACCGGGGCATGGTCGAGTTCTGCGACGTCGATCCCCGCCTGCTGCCGACCTGCTATGTCCCGCTCGCCGACGTCGACCGGGCGCCGGCTCTGGCCGACGAGGCCATCGCCGCGGGCGCGGCAGCCCTGCTCGTCGCCTCGGGCTGTCCGCCCGGCCACTCGCCCAGCCACGTCGGCCTCGACGGCGTGTGGGCCCGGGCGGAAGAGGCGCGCATCCCCGTCGTGTTCCACGTGGGTGGCACGGGCGACCTGATCGATCCCGGCTACTTCGCCAACGGGCTGCCGATCCCGCCCGACTTCCACGGTGGCGAGGAGAACTTCCGGTCCGTCGACTACATGGGAATCCCCGGCCCGCCCGCCCAGACCCTGGCCACGATGATCTTCGACGGGGTGCTGGAGCGGTTCCCCGACCTGCGCATCGGCGTCATCGAGCAGGGCGCCATCTGGGTCCCGTCGTGGACCCGGCAGATGGAGTCGGCCTTCGACGCGTTCGTCCGGCACGAGGAGCGGCTGCAGGACCTGTCGCTGCGTCCCAGCGAGTACGTGCGCCGCCAGGTGCGGTTCACGCCCTACCCCACCGAGGACGTGGGCTGGATCATCGACCAGTCCGGGCCCGAGGTGTGCCTGTTCTCGTCGGACTACCCGCACGTCGAGGGCGGGCGGCGGCCCATCGAGCGGTTCGAGGCGTCGCTGACCGCCAACGACGTGGACCCTCACGCCCGCCAGCGGTTCTACACCGACAACTTCGTCGACCTCATGGGCTCGGCGCTGGCACCGCTCGCGGCCTGAGGCCGCGCTCGCTCGTCAGCCGGAGCCGTCGCGCGGCTCGCCGGCGAGGGCGCCCACGAGGGTGCGCATCTCGTCGGGCACGCCGGTGCGCCGCCACCAGTCGATGGCCGGCAGGTCGTGATGTAAGGCCGCCGCAAGCTCGAGCTCTCCGCCACGGGCTCGGATGGCCAGATCCAACAGGTCCTGGTCCATGGCCACCAGCATTCACGGTGACGGGCCGAATCCGAAGCGAGTTACGCCGAAACCGGCATCCGTTCTCGCGCTGTTCACATGCGGCGCGCGCCGAGTTCACATCGCGTGAGGATCGAAGCGCCACGGGTCAGCGGGTAGCCGATCCGGATCGAAGGCGCCGACGAGCTCGGCGACCGACTGGACATGAGCGCCCACCTCGGCCAGGCCCAGCGACGCCGCCATCGCCCCCAGCACCGCGGGCGGCTCGATGCCTCGGGCGTGGAGGTCGGAGAGCGTGACCGCGCCGTGACGCTTGGCCAGGCGCTGTCCGTCGGGCCCGAGCACGAGCGGCACGTGAGCGTATGCCGGCACCGCCAGCCCGAGCCGTCCGGCCAGCCACACCTGACGTGGGGTCGTGTCGAGGAGGTCGTCGCCTCGCACGACCTCGCCCACACCCTGGTCGTGGTCGTCGACCACCACGGCGACCTGGTAGGCCGGTGCGCCGTCGGCGCGGCGCACGACGAAGTCGTCGATCAGACCGGCGAATCGGCCGTGCAGCCGGTCGACGACATCGACACGCTCGCCACCGGCCCGCACCCGCCACGACGGTCGGCGGCCCTCCGCCTCGCGATCGGCCCGTTGGGCGACCGTCAGCTCGCGGCACGTTCCCGGGTAGGCCCCCTCGGGCGAGGGCCCATGGGGGGCCGCCACCACCGCCTGCACCTCGCGCCTCGTGCAGTAGCAGGGGTACAGCAGGCCGTCGTCATCGAGCCGGGCCAGCGCCTCGTCGTAGTGGGCGAACCGATCGGACTGGCGCACGACCTCGCCGTCCCAGTCGATCCCCAGCGCCCGGAGGTCGGCGAGGTGAGCGTGGACATGCTCCTCGCGGGACGCGGCGCGGTCGAGGTCCTCGATGCGCAGCAGGAAGGGCGCGCCAGCCGAGCGGGCGAACAGCCAGGCGAGGACGGCGGTCCGCAGGTTGCCGACGTGCAGCGGCCCGGTCGGGCTGGGGGCGAAGCGTCCGGTCGGCACGGCCTGGGGCGTCACGCCGTCGTGGGCTTGCGCAGCTTCCACACCTGTTCGGACGGGAACCGATGGGCCCAGTCGGCGGTGACGAAGTCATGCACCTCGGGACCGGGCTCCGGGCTCTGGATCTCGATGTAGTCCTCGACCACGAACCCGCGCTCGCGGAACAACCGGAGCCACCCCGAGATCGGCAGGTTGAACTCGATGCCGCCCGGCTCGTCCGCCGCCTCCCGCCAGGCGACCCGGTGGAGGGAGACGTAGTCGCGCTCGAGGCGATACCCGAGCTCGATGGCGTCGCGCCCGCCCGGGTCGTCCGGCAGCATCCGGAGCCGCGCCTCGGGGATCTGCCACTCGCCCCACGACGGTTCGGCCTGCGCCCAGCAGCGTTCACCCCTGGCGACCCAGTCGTCGGCCAGGGAGTCCCAGTGCCGGCGGTTCTCGGCGATGTGCTCGGGCAGCTGGTCCGGTGACCGTGCGTCCACCGGATCAGCCCTCGTCCGCGTGGGCGGCGAGCACCTGCGACCAGCGCTCCGGCGACACCGACGCCGCCTCGGTGGTCGACAGGAAATCGCGCAGCAGCCCCTCCAGAAGCTCGGGCTGCTCGAACGGCAGGAAGTGGCCGGCGCCCTCGACGATCTCGAGCCGGCTGTCGGGCATGAGCGCGTGCGCGCTGTGGGCGTGCTCCACGGGGATCACCGCGTCGCGGTCGCCCCACACGATCAACGTCGGGACCTCCTGCGCCAGGTAGAGCCGGTCACGGGCGCTGACCCGCTGCCCGGCGACGTCGATGACCGACCGGATCGTGTGCACGAACGCCCGCTGCGCGCGGGCGTCGGTGAGTCGCGTGTACGAGTCCCAGATCTCGGTCAGCAACGGGTCGCCGCGCAGGCCGACGCTGCCGAACACCCGGCCGACCGTCGTGGCCACCCCGTGCAGGTGACGGGTGAGGATGACCGGCAGTACGTACTCGGTGCCGGGAACCGCGATCGCCCGCAGGATGGGGCTGACCTCCTGCCCGAACCCGCCGGACGCCACCAGCGCCAGCCGCTCGCACATCTGCGGGAACTGGTAGGCGAGCTGCATGGTGATGCCCCCGCCCAGGCTGTGGCCCACGAACGTGGCCCGCTCGACCCCCAGGACGGTGAGCAGATCGCGGATGCCCGAGGCGTAGGCACCCAGGCTGTAGTCGCCTCGGGGCTTGGCCGACTCGCCGTGGCCCAGCAGGTCCGGGGCGATGACCGTGTAGTCCTCGGCCAGCAACGGCATGACCGGCACCCACGTGTTGGAGCTGCCGGCGATGCCGTGCACCAGCACCAGCACGGGCCCGTCGCCGACCGCCCGGTAGGCGACCTCGTGCCCGTGCACGTGGGTCGTGCGCGTGACGGCGGCCTCGGCGACGCGTTCGACGTGGCGCTTGCTGGGTTTCGCGTTCTTCCGGCTCGTGCGGCGCGGCATCGGGCGTGATCGTACGACGGACTCGCGGGCGGGGAGCAGGTCGTTTGGCACGCTGTCTCTCGCCGGATCAGGCGTCGTTAACCAGGCTCCACACCGCCACGGGAGCGTCGAAGCCCTTGAGCATGCGCCGACCCGCCGGTTCGAAGCACAGGTCGTCGTCGTCCTTGAGCGCCTCGACGACCGAGCCGTCGACCAGGGCCTCACCGGGGATCGCGGCATCGACCAGCCGAGCGGCGAGGTTGACCACCGGCCCGTAGTAGTCGCCGTGGCGGTACAGCACCTCACCGAACACCAGGCCGCCGCGGGGCTGGGTGCCGTCGTCGGTGAACGCGGCGACGAGCTCGGCCACGATGCGTACGCCGGCCTGCGGGTCGACCGTCGCGATCATGATCTCGTCGCCGATGAACTTCACGAGCCGGCCCCCACCCGCAGCGATGACGTCGAACGCCCGCGCTTCGAACCGGCTGACCTGGTCGCCGAGCGCAGCGGGGTCGAGGTCGGACTGCAACGTCGTCGAGCCCACCAGATCGACGAACCCGATCGTCAGGCGGGCCATCTCGCGGCGGGTGACACCCTGCTGGATGACCCGCTGGCGGGCGACCGCCTGGCGCATGTGGTGGCGGAACACGGGCCCGAGCCCCGACCCCAGGTCGAGGGCCAGCTCGGTGGCCAGCATGTTCATGCGGGCGCACTCGAAGACCGTCGCCGAGCGGCGCCGCAGGTCCTCCTCCGGGCCCTGGACGTAGGTGGCGACGGCGGCCTCGGCGATGCGCTCCATCGCGCCCGCTACGACCCGCAGCAGGTCGGGGCCCTGGACGATGCCCAGGTCGCCGGCCGCGACCATGCGTTGCACGAAGACGACGTCGGCGCCGGTGAACTGCCGCGCCTCGAGGTCGGGCACCGCGACGCCCAGGTCGTGGAACATGCCGATGACCTGGTTGATTCCGGTGCCGGCCCGCCCCGCCAACTCGTGGGCCGACAGCTCCGAGTGACGTCGCAGGACGAGGTCAC
Source organism: uncultured Acidimicrobiales bacterium (assembly GCA_963735375.1). Lineage (GTDB taxonomy): Bacteria > Actinomycetota > Acidimicrobiia > Acidimicrobiales > VFJN01 > ZC4RG19. The sequence continues at coordinate 9,694 of CAVTKS010000001.1, read as the reverse complement.
TGCCCAGCGCGTCGGCACGGCCCTCGTGGACCGGTGTGTCGATCCCGTCGGGGTCGGCTCCGTGGGCGACCAGCCAGGCACGTAGCTCCGCGTCGAGGTCGGGGCTGTCGCGCCGGTGGCCCTCGCCGTGGATCGCGCCCTCCATCAGGGTGAACGTTACGGCGAGCGTGGCCCGACCACTCGCGGGACCTACTTTCGGAGCGCCTTGATGAGCTGGCCCTTGTTCATGGAGGACCGACCGGAGATGTCGCGCTCGACGGGCGCGGTCGAGGAGCTGGTCCTTGGTCATGTCCTCGTAATCGGACGCACGGCCACCCTTGCGGGCCGCCGGCGTGCCGGCGTTGGAGATCCGCGCGGCCTTGGACTTGCTCATCCCCTGGTCGCGCATTGCTTCGTACTGCCGGGGATGCTTGACGCTCGGTCCGGGACTTGCTCCTCGGGGCACGGGTGCGACCTCCTGTGCGTGGATGTTCCGCACCTACCCCGTCCACCCTGTCGTCTAATCGGCCCCGGACGCGCAACCGCCCGGCTCGAAGGCCGGGCGGTCTGGCGGAGAGGGTGGGATTTGAACCCACGGAGGGCTTGCGCCCTCACTTCCTTAGCAGGGAAGCACGATCGACCGGACTCCGTCACCTCTCCAGTGCTAAGTCGAGAATGTTAGCCGCCACGTGCCGCGTGCTCCTCAAGCTACGCCGCAGCTCGGCGCAATCGCGTCGGGTCGTCAGGCAGATGCCTGACGAACCTCGGTGCCGCAACCAGAGTCAGACCCGACGTGGGAGCCGCTGACCGTAGCCATCCGCTCCCACGAGCTGGTGGACCTCGACCAACGGCACACCAGCAGTCTCACTGGCAGCGACGCGTGGCAGTGCTTGGCCACTTGACCTCGGCGTAGACACGCGCACAATACGCGGCGCGGGGGATGCGGAGACCTCCCACCTGGGCGCAGTATCGAAACGTACCCTGAGTTGAGGAGGTCCCCGTGGCGGACACGAGAACGACAACTGAGGCGACCAGCATCCGACCGTTTCGAGTCGACGTCCCGGACGAAGACCTCGCGGCGATGCGGCGCCGCATCACCGCAACGCGCTGGCCCACCACGGAGCTCGTCACAGACCGATCGCAGGGCGTGCAGCTGGCGACGCTGCAGGAGCTCGCCCGCTACTGGACGAGCGAGTACGACTGGCGCAAGTGCGAGGCGAGACTGAACGCGCTTCCGCAGTTCACGACCGAGATCGACGGGGTCGAGATCCACTTCATCCACGTCAGGTCGCGGCACGAGAACGCGTTGCCGCTGATCATGACGCATGGCTGGCCCGGCTCGGTCGTCGAGCTGCTCGAGACCGTCGGCCCGCTCACCGACCCGACCGCTCACGGCGGCACCCCCGAGGACGCGTTCCACCTGGTGCTGCCGTCCTTGCCTGGCTACGGCTTCTCGGCCGAGCCGACCGAGCTCGGCTGGGACGCCGGCCGCACCGCACGCGCGTGGGCGGAGCTGATGCACCGCCTCGGCTACACCCGCTACGTCGCCCAGGGCGGCGACGTGGGTGCCCTCGTCACGGACCTGATGGGCCGCCAGGCGGTCGAGGGTTTGGTCGGCTACCACCTGAACCTGCTCACGGCGGTGCTCGCAATCGGCGATCAACTGCCCAAGGAATCCGAAAGGGAACGCGCAGCGGCCGAGGCGTTCGCGACGTTCAGGGAGGACGGCTTCGGCTACTTCCTCGAGATGGCAACGCGGCCACAGACGATCAGCTACGCCCTGATGGATTCACCCGTCGCGCTGGCGGCCTGGTTGCTCGACCACGACACGGACAGCTACTACAAGATCTCCCGCGCGTTCGTCGACGGCGAGCCCGTGGGCGATCTCACCCGGGACACCATCGTCGACAACATCACGCTGTACTGGCTGACCGGCACCGCAGCGTCGGCGGCCCGGTCGTACTGGGAGGACGCACGAGCGCTGGCCGCAGCGCTTGCGAGCGGCCAGGCTCCTCCGGCGGTCTCGGTTCCGGTCGGCTTCACGACGTTCCCCGGCGAGATCTGGGCTGCCCCGCGCAGCTGGGCTGAGACGGTCTACCCCGACCTCGCCTACTTCAACGAGGTCGACAGGGGCGGCCACTTCGCCGCCTGGGAAGAACCGCAACTCTTCTCCGAGGAACTACGCACCACGTTCGCCACCCTGCGATGACGCATCGGCGTTATGTCGAGAAGCGACAGGTCACCGATCTGTTGGCGAGCGCGTACTCCCCGTTCGAATCAGTCGACCCGGCAGCCGACCAGCCTGGCACCTTGTGGGAGGATGGCTGACCCCGTATGCACGACGCGGAGGTCGGGCATGTCCGACGACCATGCGATCATCAACGCTCACGCTGGCGACGACCTGTCTCCGCTCGCCGGATCGTGGGAGGTCGATCCGACTCATTCCGCGCTCGAGTTCGTCGCCCGCTATGCGGTGTTCACCCTCGTGCGCGGCCGCTTCACGTCGTTCTCCGGCACCGTCGTGATCGATCCGCAGCATTCTGACGCGACGCAGGTCGACGTCGACATCGACGCCTCGTCGGTCGATACGGCGATGCCGGTGCGCGACGCCCACCTGCTGAGCGAGGAGTTCTTCGACGTCGAGCGCCATCCGAAGATCTCCTTCCGCTCCCGAGGGGCGACGGTGCTGGCCGCGGGTCGCTACACGGTGCGCGGCGAGTTGACGATCCGTGGCATCGCCCAACCGGTTCGGCTCGACGTCGATGTGCTCGGCCGTGCGCCAGACGTGCTGGGCAATCCCCGGCTCGGGTTGAAAGCGACGGCGAAGGTGCAACGCGCCATGTGGGGCATCACGTGGAATGCGCCGGTCCCGGGTGGTGGCGTCACCCTGGCCGAGGAGGTCGATCTCGGGCTGGACGTGTCGCTGGTGCCGGCCGGCAGGGCGGCCCGGCCCTCGTGAAGACGGTCCGATACCAGCCTCGACCCGTCCCTTCGCCTGGGGCTGAGATGGCATGAGGTACGCGATCTTCTCCTCAGCCCACAGACCACACAGCTGACGCAATCGTGCGTCACGCGAGGGGCGTCCGGAGCCTCCGGATCTGGCCATGGGGGGTGACCATGGCTGGGACTTCCTACGGCGCGCGACGAAGCAGCGGGGCCGTCGGCTCGATCGAGGTAAGTGCGGGGAGCGAGGTCGCTTGCAGCAAGCCGGCGGCGATGGCGCCGCGGCGCCCGATCGTGGATCGGTAGAGCGCGGCGGGGAGGGCCCGCACGACGAGCAGCGCGAGCAGGAACAGGGGCACGCGGGCGATCGCTGAGGGACTATCGAGCAGCGCCTGGAGGTCGAACCGGAGTCCGCTGGCGATGAAGAACACGGGAATGAGGAAGCCGTATCCGATGGCTCCCGCGACAGCGATGGCGGCAACGATCACGAGGTTCGTGAACGAGACTTCCGGCATGGAGGTCCCCTCTCCTGGGCGTCCTGCCTAGAGGCCGTAGGCCTCGAGGAGGTGCAGCCACACCTTGCTGACAGTGGGGAACGCCGGGACCTCGTGCGAGAGTTGCTCGAGGCTGGCTGGGCCGACGATAGCGATGGTGGCGGAGTGCAACTGGTCGGACCTCGAGTCCCTGGTCACGGGCTTGTTTTCCGTCAGGCCCACGGCGCACACCCGGGCGACCGCCGCGGCCGCGTTGATAGGACCGGTGATGGCCTGCGCGGCCCCGGGCGTACGTCGGGCGGCGGCCAGCGCGTCGCCCGGGCAGATGAGGGTCTTGCTGGGGAAGCAGCCCCGTACGAGCACTCGCGGCCGACGGGCTCGCGCTGTACCGGGCGCACAGTGGCGCTCGTGGTACTCGAGCCCTGCGCCTTGGGGACGCAGTCGGGGATGGGGTGATGGTTGATCGGGCTTGTCGCCGTCTCTGGCTACCCGAAGGTGAACGCGTACGCCTCGGCGCCGGGCTCGAGGAACGTGATCTCCAGCGTCCGCTCGCGCGCCGCGTCGTGCTCGCGCACGAGCTGGTACAGGCGGCCCTCGCGGAGCACGCCCTGCCCGTCCTCGTCGACGTCCACGCCGTGTGACGGGCCCGGAGCTTCGCCGTCGAGGAGCACGCTGAAGGGAATCGGCTCTCGCGCTCCGGGAGAGAGCACGAGATGCGCGTCGCGCGCGTGGAACCGGCACGCGATGCTCCCGCCCGCCCGATCGAGCACGACATTCTCACGCCCGATCGTCCACTCGCCGACGAGGGCCCACTGGTTGAAGCGCAGGCGCTCGGGGGGCGCATATGCCCGGCGTTCGTCGAACGCGGCGCCGTCCGGTGACGCGACGTGCTCGCTGCGCCCGTAACCGAGATACGACTCGGGCGTCTGCAGGTGGTCCCAGTCGGCCTCGGCCTCCACGCCGAACCCTTCGACGGAGACGAGCTCGCGCTCGACGCCGAGCTGCCGCTGGATGACGCGCTCGGATTGCTCGTAGCGTCCTTCGCCGAAGTGGTGGTCGCGGATGATGCCGTCCGAGTCGACGAAGTACAGCGCCGGCCAGTAGTGGTTGGCGAAGGCACTCCAGATCGCGTAGTCGTTGTCGACTGCGACCGGGTAGTCGATCCCTCGCTCCTTCGTGGCCTGCCGCACACCATCAATGTCGTGTTCGAACGAGAACTCCGGCGTGTGGACTCCGATGGCGACCAACCCCTCGTTTCGGTAAGCCTGCGACCACGCACGGACGTACGGCTCCTGGCGCAGCCAGTTGATGCACGTCAGCGTCCAGAAGTTCACGAGGACCACGTGGCCGCGCAGCTCGGCAGGGCCCAGTGGCGCGGTGTTGAGCCACTCGGTCGCCCGGCCGAGCGAGGGCATGTGCAGCCGCTCGGACACGCTCATCTACCGAAGCGACGGGAACGCGGGCGGAGCTTCGCCAGCTGGACACCCTGCGGCCGGTCGTCGACCGTCTCTTTGTCCGGCCAGCGCGTGACTGCGACGCGGGCCCGCAGCGCGTCGATCTCGGCCTGCGGGACCCCGACCGTGAACGGCCGGACCGCTGTGGCGCTCGTCGTTCGCTCAGACGTCGTAACGGACATGGTGGCCTCCTGGTGGTTGCGTGTCGAGGTCCCGTGGCCTCTGAGTCGTCGGTATGGGCGGCACCGGCGCCGATCAGGGATTGCAGGGTCTTGTTGCGGGGTCCGTCCATTGCTGTGGTCGAAGGCTGGCCGTAGGTTGTGGCGTGCCGCTCTGCGAGAGGAGCCGCGCGTGGCGGTCGTCAGTCGAGGGTTCGAGGGTCGTCGGCGTCAGCCAGGGGCCGGGCTCGTACCTCCGGGTCAGTACCTCGTGGATGATTTCCCGGTGCTGAGCGCTGGGCCGACGCCTGACGTCGCGTTGGACGGCTGGGATCTCACGGTCGTTGACCAGTCCGGGGCCGTCGTCGCCCGGTGGGGATGGGAGGAGTTCCGTGACCTACCGGCCGAGGAGATCACGGTCGACATCCATTGCGTCACCAAGTGGTCCAAGCTCGGCACCCGCTGGCAGGGCGTCTCGGTCGACACGATTCTGGGCGGGATCGACACGGCCGCAGAGTTCGTGGTCGCCTTCAGCGACGGTGGGTACACGACGAACCTGCCGCTGGCGGATGTGCTGGACGGGCAGGCGTGGGTGGCCCACCGCTTCGAGGACGAGGACCTCGAGCCCGAGCACGGCGGCCCGGCCCGCTTGCTGGTCCCGCACCTGTACTTCTGGAAGAGTGCCAAGTGGGTGCGGGGTCTGCGGCTCAGCGACGAGGACGAACCGGGCTTCTGGGAGAGCGTCGGCTACCACAACTACGGCGATCCGTGGCGTGAGCAGCGCTACTGGGGTGACTGACGGCGGTGCGTTGGCTGGTGGCCACCGTCGCCGAGACGGTCCCCGAGACCGCTCGGGCGGTGACGCTGCGGCTCGAGGTCCCGGACTGGCCGAGTCACCGGGCGGGTCAGCACGTCGACGTGCGGCTGACAGCCGAGGACGGCTACTCGACGCAGCGGAGCTACTCGATCGCGTCCCCTCCGGGATCTGAGCGGCTGGAGCTCACGGTCGAGCGGATCGACGACGGCGAGGTGTCGCCGTACCTGACGACCGTGGCCGACCTGGGCGACCAGTTCGAGTTGCGCGGACCGATCGGCGGCTGGTTCGTCTGGGATGGCACCGATACCGCCCCGGTGTTGCTGGTGGGCGGCGGATCCGGGGTCGTGCCGCTGCGAGCGATCCTGCGCCACCATGCCGAGTCGGGCAGCACGGCGGCGATGCATCTGGTGTATTCGGCGCGCACAGTCGGTGATGTCATGTATCGCCGAGAGCTCGAGGCGCTGACGGGCCCCCGGCGGGCGGTGACCCTGACCCTCACGCGGGAGTCGGCGCCGGACTGGGCCGGGCACCGGGGCCGCGTCGATGCCGACTTGCTCGCCGAGGTGGGCTGGCCGCCGTCGGTGCAGCCGCACTGTTACGTGTGCGGGCCCACCGCGTTCGTCGAGGCGGTCGCCGACGCCCTGGTGGGATTGGGCCATGAACCTGGGCGAATCAGGACGGAGCGGTTCGGACCATCGGGAGGTTGACGTGGACACATCTCTGGACGGCAACGCCGCCGCGGGCGCGCTCGGCGATCTGTTCGCTTTTGACGTCACCATGGCCGTGTCGACGTGCGCCATCTGTGGCGACGCCCGCCCCGTCGCCGAGCTGCACGCCTACCTGGACGCCCCCGGGATCGTGTTGCGCTGCGCATCCTGTGGTGCAGCGCAGCTCCGCCTCGTGCGCTCAGGTGACCGTGCCTGGCTGGACCTGCGAGGCATCCAGGTCCTCGAGGTCCACGGAGAAGCCACCGCCGAGTAGACCCCTGGCACGGCCGAACACCCAGCTCGACCCCGCCTGCGGCCTCACGGCACGGCCTCAGACGGATCGGCGTCTCCGAGCGACGAAGGCGGCCCGAAGCACGTCGTGCTGAGGCTGACTTGCGACGCTCGTGTGCTCGAGCACCCGCCGGGTGAGGTCGGCTCGTCTGGCGGATCTGGGCGACGTATCGGGTGCATCCGGTGCATCCGTCGACGTGCCGTTCGAAGAGGCGGCGGTCCCGATCGTCGAGCGCGTCGTCGAGATGCAACGTCACCAACTCGATGGCCTCGGCGCAGCGGATGCCGGGGCCGGTCTGAACTGGTTGGTCAGGACGCACGGAGGTACTCCTCGAGAGCGTTGCGGATCGCTTTACGGCCGCGGTGCAGCAGCACCCGCTGGTTGACGTCCGTGATGCCGAGCGCGTCCGCGGTATCGGATGCCGACCAGCCCTGGACGTCGCGCAGCTCGACGACCTCTCGCTGCGCGGTCGGCAGTGCCTCGATCGCCTCGGCGATTCGATCGAGGGTCTCGTTGCGTTCCAGTCGCTCGGGGGCGAGTGTCTCCCACGGCTCCGGTGGCGCCGGCCAGTAGCCAGGCCCGAGCTCGTCGTGGACGAGCTCGAGGCGAGGCCCGGCGGGATCGTGGTCAGGTCCAAGGCTCGCCACGGGGACGGCGCGGGCCTCGCGGGTGGCGAGCGTGCGGACCTTGTTGAGCAGGATCCGGTAGATCCAGGTCTTGAGCGACGAGCGACCCTCGAAGGTGTCGATGGCGTCGATGACCGCCAGCCATGTGTCCTGCACCACGTCGCCGGCGAGGGCGCCGGTCACGTACATGCGGGCCATGCGGGTCAGCCCGGGGGTCAGCTCTCGAACCAGGTCGTCGAAGCGGTCGGCTTCGCCGCCGCGGAGCGCGGCGACCATCTCGGCGTCGGGATGATCCGGGGGGAGCGGCGCGGGGTCTGTAACAACCACCTCGGTTGATTGTCTAGCTGGTGAGCAGGAACAGCGCCTGCCACCGCCGCCCACCAGGGACGGCCTGATCGAGGAGACTCCTGATGTCGTACCGACTCCCTGCGCCGCCGCCACCGCCCGAGCAGTGCCTGCCCGGTCGGGACACGACCATGCCGGTCCGTGACACCCATGCAGTGCTGGGGACGCCACTGCGCGCCCCCTGGCCCGAGGGCATGGACACCCTGATCGTGGGGATGGGCTGCTTCTGGGGCGCGGAGCGCCTGTTCTGGCAGCTGCCGGGCGTATACACCACCGCCGTGGGCTACTCGGGCGGGCACACCCCGAATCCCACGTACGAAGAGACGTGCACGTCGATGACCGGCCACACCGAGGCCGTGCTGGTCGTGTTCGATCCCGAGCAGGTGAGCCTGGACGATCTCCTGGCCGTGTTCTGGGAGAACCACGACCCGACGCAGTACATGGGGCAGGGCAACGACATCGGCAGTCAGTACCGGTCGGCCATCTACACCAACTCCGACGAGCAGCTCGCCGCGGCCGAGGCCAGCCGCGACCGGTACCAGGCCAAGCTCGACCAGGCCGGCTACGGGACGATCACGACCGAGGTCGCCCCGGCGGGCGAGTTCTTCTACGCCGAGGACTACCACCAGCAGTACCTGGCCGCGAACCCCCGTGGCTACTGCAACCACGGGTTCTGCCAGGTCGCCTACGCGTGACCCGACCCGAGTGGACCTCTCATCCCCCAAAGGAGACACACGCATGACGAACCCAACCGACCGTCGCCCGTCCGACGACGAGATCCGCAACCGCCTGACGCCGCTGCAGTACCACGTCACCCAGGAGGCCGGCACCGAGCGGGCCTTCACCGGCGAGTACTGGGACACCAAGGACGCCGGCGTGTACCGCTGTGTCGTGTGCGACACCGAGCTGTTCGACAGCGACGCCAAGTTCGACTCCGGCACCGGCTGGCCGAGCTTCGACCGCGAGATCACCGACGGTCGCGTCACCCGCATCGAGGAGCGCAGCTACGGCATGGTTCGCACCGAGGCCCGCTGCGCCGCCTGCGACGCCCACCTCGGCCACGTGTTCCCCGACGGGCCGACCGCCACCGGTGAGCGGTACTGCATGAACTCGGCATCGCTCTGCCTGGACCGCGCCGAGTCGTGACCAGCCACGAGACCGCCGGCGGCGAGCAGTCGCCGGTGGTCACGGCCATCCACATCGCCCCGGCCAGCCGGCTCCCCATGCGCGCCGTCGAGTCCGTGCAGGTCGACGGCCGGCCTTGGCATCGTCGGTGACCGCTACCACGGCACCAAGCACCGGCACGTCACCGTCCAGTCCCAGATCGCGCTCGACGCCGCCACCGAGGATCTCGGCAGCCCCGTCGAGCCGGGCGGAACCCGACGCAACATCACCATCTCCCATGGCGACGTGCCCACGACCCCCGGCGAACGACTCCGCATCGGCGATGTCGACCTCGAGGTCGTCCGCGTCGCCGCGCCCTGCAAGCTGCTCGACGATGTCATCGGCACCGGCGCCCGCACCGCGCTCCGCAGGCGGGCCGGCTCCGTCTGCCGGGCACTCTCTTCAGGGAGCATCGCCGTCGGCGATCCGGTACGCCTCGCGCTTCCGGCATGCGCGCCGGCCGTCGACAGCGCCGAGCAGGCCTAGAGTCGGGTCGTGCACGGGTTCGATGATCTCGACGTCTCCGACGGCGACGCGGTCGCACCGGCACTCATCCCGCGGGCGTTGACGGCGGGAGAGCTGGTGTTCTCCGACGGTGCGACCCAGGTTTTCGAGGCCGACGGCGGGACCACGTACGTCGAGAACGGTCGTCCGACCCGGGGCGAGTGGTACGTCGACGACGACGGTCACTTCGGTTCGTTCTGGCCGCCCAGCT